>NZ_JANQBC010000010.1 GCF_024721995.1 Paenibacillus radicibacter | reverse complement strand
GGTGAGCCATTACCTCACCAACTAGCTAATGCGCCGCAGGCCCATCTGTAAGTGATAGATTGCTCCATCTTTCCTAACTCTCTCATGCGAGAATGTTATTTATCCGGTATTAGCACACGTTTCCGTGGGTTATCCCAGTCTTACAGGCAGGTTGCCTACGTGTTACTCACCCGTCCGCCGCTAAGCTATCCCCGAAGGAATATCTCCGCTCGACTTGCATGTATTAGGCACGCCGCCAGCGTTCGTCCTGAGCCAGGATCAAACTCTCCATTAAAAGAGCTGATTGCTCAAAATTTACTTACTAGCTTGTCTCAACCAATCGCTCGAAAGCAATGATCTCGACTGTTTGAGATTCGTTAGAACCTCATCTATTCATTCACTCGTTGTTCAGTTTTCAAAGGACAATTTCATTCTTTTTCGCGTCCACCGTTTTTAGCGGCGACTTCTTTAATGTATCACATTCAAGTTCTTAGTGTCAAGCGTTTTTTAATTTCTTTTTCGTTGAGAAGCTCTCAACCGTGCTTGCTATAAGGTTTTGAATGCTGCCGTTTCAGCGGCGAGATTTAATTTAACATAGACTACACAACAAAGTCAACACTTCTCATCAAACTTTTTTATAGAAGTAATATTCAGAAAAGTTATTTGTGATTAATGTCGTTAATAAACAAAAAAGGCAGTCAGTTGACCACCCCATTATACATATAACAAATCACTTGGATTCGATCCTATATTTAACTACGAGTGTACTTGCATCATTAGTATCTGTAACAAGTACTTCTTTCACTAAAGATTTGCTAATGAGTTTGTTTAATAACATGGGGAGTTCTCTATAGATGTTTGCAAGCTCAGGGTAGTCGCGTAACTCTTCCAGGCTTTGCGGCTCCTGCCTGCTTCCTAGAATACGAAGCAGTGGTGTACAACAACGACTTGTTCGTGAGACAACTGAAAACTCACAAGCAAGAAGGACAAGCTGAACACGCTGCTTTAAAGTCTCATTACTCATTGTAAGTTCTTCAAACAACTTATAGATACCCGGGTTAATTGAACGTACCTGCTTCCATATTGCACTCTCTGGATAATCATCTGCTTCTATAATAGCTATCTTTGCCCAATGATTAAGCGCCTGTAATATACAAGTATACGCATCTAATACTTGCTCTTCCAGCAAATACGCTCGGCTCTCTTGATACTTTTTCAAAAAGTAAACAAATTCATTAAGTAGTCTACGTTCCTTCATGTCTATCGGGTTATTGACAATATTGTTACGAAGACTCGTAAGCTGCCTATCTCGCTCCACAACAATCTCTCCTCTAATTAACCATCCTGAAACCTCTGAATCCTTACCCTCAGCGGTTAAGCGCTCGAAATCGCTTACTAAAAACCACTTTTCTTGGATCCGGATATCGCCCTTTATGTAATACAAAGTACGATTGTGCTTCGAAGTATCGCATGTTAAGATTAGCAACAACAGGTCAATACCTTGCGTAATCAAGCTAGGTTGTTCATCAATCGTTACTTGAATTACACCTTGAATGTTTTGATCGTGTGCAAATTTGTCGTTGTAATTATTGAAATTTTTCGGCATTATCATTGCCCCCATATTTGACGCAACACTGTAGTCATTTTTATCAAAAGAATTCTACATACATGTGTTCGTTTCCTGCTTATTAAGAATATCAATATTACGAAGTGAAAGAAGTGATTGTAACGTATGGAAAAAGCATCAAAAATTATGAGATCCAGCAAAGTAAATGAATTCCGCTTATGGGGACTCCTCCTAACAATGGGCGGCATGATGCTGATGATCGTTGGATTAGCAGGGATTGTATTTGACTGGGGAACTTTCGGACGAGTTCTCGCCATCATCTTTGGCGCAATTGGTATGGTAAGTATGCTGGTAAGTATGGGCGTATACTTCTGGGCAGGAATGCTCTCCACATCGGCTACTGTTATCGAATGCCCAGAGTGCGGCAAACAAACCAAGATGTTAGGAAAGACAGACCGCTGCATGTTCTGCAAAACGATCCTGACACTTGACCCGAACCTTGAATCTAACGCAGCCCCAACATCAAACAGCTAATGATGTAAAACAAAGGACTCTCGCCTAAGCGAGAGTCCTTCTTTTTTCTTCGAACATATAAGTTAAATGTATTATGGCCGTTTCGTAAGACCTTCCTCAATGACTTTCCAAATATCCGGTGTTTCAAAACCACGTCTCCAAGAAGCAATACCTGCTAAATTAAACTTCTTCACGATTTCCGTCCGTGCTTTCATCGAAACGGCATCCTCGATCCAAATTTTATTCAGCTTATCACCTTCTTTGTATTCCACATAATTCTGACCGACTTCGGGCTGGAATACAGGCGTTAGTTTGTTTTCGCTAATAATACGTTGTGCCCGCTCCATAAAGATAGCTCTCGAAGACACTTTGGTCTTCCCATCAACGATCTCTTCTGTCCATAAGCGTGTATAGCTGGGTACACCTAAAACTAGCTTCTCAGGTGGAACTTCATCTTCATCTAGAATTTTCTTAATCGCATTCTCTACCCAAGGAAGGGATGCAACTGATCCTGCTTTCGGACTTGTTGCCCAGTGCTCATCATAGCCCATTAGCATCATGTAATCCACAGTTTGTGCAAGTGCACGTCGATCTAGGAAGAGCGACCACATCTCAGATTGTGACTTAGGCGTAACATCAACGGAGACAACTAAATTCTGTTCATGTGCAAGTGGTGTAAACTCCCTTACAAATTGAACGAAGTTCTGTTTGTCTGCAGTAACTACATTCTCAAAATCGATATTGATACCTTGCAGCTTGTACATCTGTGCAAATGAGAGGAGCTGCTTAATCATTTTCATACGCGTATCATAGGTAGCAAGTGCTTGCGTTGTCTGCTTCGGTTCAAATCCGTTATCAAACAGTGCCCATACCTGCAAACCGTTATTCTGTGCCCATTTTACATAGGCTGCATCTGCAGTATTGTTTAAGTTCCCTTTTCCATCTGCAAGGTGGAACCATGTTGGTGAAATAACATTCAGACCAGGCATCGCAGGGATCTTGGAAGTATCGGGATTCTTCGAAGTCACATGCTCCCAAGTCATATTGATTTTACCACCAACAGGTTTCCAGGGAATATATGGTTCAGGTGGAACTTTGCTCGCGATTTTCTCCGTATGATCAATCTGGATGGATTGTTTCTCTACGTAACCAAGCATGCCATTCTTGCGTTGTACTTTGTACCAACCATTCTCTTCGCCCCATATCATTACTTCTTCTTGTGGAGAAAGATCGCCGAGAATTGGATTAGTAACCCCTGATCGAGTCCGTATTGGCACGGTTAATGTCTCTTTGTCTTTCGCAAGGACTGATCCCCAAACGATCGAATCCCCACCCTGATTCACAATGGTGATTCCTGTCTCATCACTTTCTCTAATGTCCAAATGGTACAGTTCAAGCAAGGGATCAATGGGAACGTTGACGACTTCACCCTTCTTATCAATTGGAAATTTGAGCGTATAAGGTTTCTCATTAATCGTAGATGTTAATCCTTTGGTACGCAGTCGAACAACTTTATTCTCTGTTGTAACAATGACGGATTGACTCGCTTCTTCATAAATGGCAGACGGATCAATCTGTTTCTGAATAAAACCAAGCGGAAGTTTCAGACTTTCCTTGCTGCCAGTTGCATCTGAATCGGACAACTCCCCTTTATAGAAAACAGGCTTTGTCTTCCCATAATACTCTATACCTACATGCTCCGTACTCGGAACTTCACGATTGAAATAATAAAATGCAGCGACAACTACTCCAGCGACACACAAGAATAGGAAAAGTAAAGATAAACAACCTTTTTTCTTAATCATCATCACACACCTTTGCTAAAAATAAAAAAGACGCACCCATCACTCGTTATGACACGAAAGTGAGGACACGTCTATTATACTAGAGGCTATTCATTAATGTAAGTATTGCTTGGAGGCTGTGGCACACTCATGACAAGTTCCATACACTTCAAGTCGATGACCTTCTACATGGAAGGCAGTCTGCTCACTAGCTGCTTTCTCAACGTTATACAATGGAGGATGTTCGAAATCGACGATTTTGCCGCAGTGTACACACATTGCATGATAATGCTCACTCATGTCAGCATCAAATCGCGAAGAACTGTCTCCATACGTTAATTCTCTAACTAGGCCAGCTTCAATAAATACTTTTAAATTATTATAAACTGTAGCTACACTCATATTCGGAAACTTCGTCTCCAATGCTCGATAAATTTCATCAGCAGTTGGATGTTCCATGGACTGTAGCAGGAATGATAAAATCGCATGGCGTTGCGGTGTCATCCGAACTCCATTATTCTTCAGTTTATTCAATGCCTCCGACAGGTTCTCAGACATATACTCACCACCTACGCGACTATTACTCTAACTTAATACTTATTCTTATATTGTAAAGCTGCAGGCGAAATGTTGTCAATGCAAGTTATACAAGAGCTTTTATTTAATTTTGGATAGCGTAACTTGGCCAATCGTCTTGATTGTGATTAGGTGGGCGCCTGTTCCATTCTTACCTTCAATTCCATCCTTCTTGTGAATATTGTTGAAGTCGGATCGGAAACTTCCCGTTACTTGACCCTCCACCTCAAAATCAGCCTCTTCCGGCAATGAAAGATGAACCGAACCAATGGAGTTATTAATATCCCAATCGCTATTAATTTGTGCAGAACTAATTCCTATCTTGCCTGTTGTGGTATGCGCTTGAACGGACCCACCAACATCGGTAATATTGATCGCGCCAACTGTAGACTCTGCTGTTAAATCACCACTAATCTTGCTCACTTTCAATACACCTGTTGTTGTCTTTGCCACTGCTTGACCTTGAATTTGTTCTAGCTTAATTTCGCCATTCGTCGTCTCTGCGAACACTTCTGCTTTCAGATTAACAAGTTCTATCGAGCCGTTCGTAACGTACGAACGCATATGTTCGAGTATAGGTACGTCTTCTATTCGTAATTGACCATTAATCACTTCGATTTGATAGTTAACCGATGTTGACTTGGGTACTGTGATATCTAAGTTCATAACAGCCTGATCCTTATTGATCCCCAAAGTCGAATATGTTTGACCTTCTGCTCGAATCTGAGTATCGTCACCTGTTGTAAAATGAATATAGGACTGATCTGCAATTTTCTTCGCTTCATCTGCATTTGGATGTCGGACTACAACTTGCGTTGCTATCTCCATATCTTGTACATCACCACTGCGAATATTCACGCCACCAGACACATTATTCAGCGTAATCTGTTGTGTATCATTATCAACCGGCACAATTGTCTTCTCTAATTCAAATGTATGCTCATTGACATTGGTACTAGAAGTTATTTTCACTGCTTCACCAGATTGCAGACGCGCGACGGGCGCACTCTCACTATCCTTCTGCTCATCTAAGAAAACAATAGGCGAATTAATATTGAGCCCCTTAATATACTCAATTGCCGTTGATGCATGTACACTACCAACAATCACAACCGCGATTAATACCGAAAGCATGATACCGAGTAAATCTAATCGAAGTGGACGATCTGTCTTTTTGTATTTGGAGCTAAAGTAAATAAACTCAAAACCTAATAGAATTAAGAAAACTGGCCACCAATTCAGTAGTATAGGAACTGTTGAAATGGTTGTGAATTGCTCTAGGAGTAACAGACCACCTACTATTAGTAAAAGAAGTGCTGCTGTATATCGACCGACTTTAATCATCGAACTCCCCCATCTTAACGTTTACGCATATTCATAACAACCATAAACACACCGATTCCAATTAATATAATACCACCTACATAACTCCCTAATGCTTGTACGAGCGCTGCTAGCCACGTTGGCTTCATGCTAACCATAAAGAAGAAACAGCCTGCCGCGATGATGATAAAGGCAAGTGAATTACTTCCTGTTACTTTACCAAAGTCACTCGGAACTTCGCCATAAATCGCTAAGTTATGATTGATTCGATCTGTGTATTGAAGAGCATCAAAAATCGTATAAAAGTAAGTAATAGGTATTAATAATGAAGCAATGACGATCATACCTGAATTAGATGGCCCTACGCCTTGATCCGCATTAGATACAAGCGTTACGACTAGAAAAATACTAAACGCAAGGAAGAACATAAACATGACTCCGCGCTGCATTAACCCTAAATACATATGTCCTGTGCCAGGGATAAAGGCCGATAACATACCTGAAGCCCATTTTTTCTTACGCGGATAAGTAGTTGGATATGGTGGGAAATCATGATAATTAGGTGGATACGGTGGTTGATCATACGCTTGCTTGTTGTAATTAAATTTCTCATTCATTGGGAATGATTCTCCCTTCTCATTTTCGTTAGAATGTAAAATACCCTGATATTCGCTCGATAAAATGGGTAACTTCAAGTACGGTTGTGTTCAAAGAAAGAATCTTCCCAAGCACACCTGCCTGGATGAAAATATAAGTGGCTGCAGCGGCAACTGCCCCATGTATAAGATCTCGGCGTAATTGTACAATACCACTTGGCGCATCCTTAGCATGTGTACCCTGCTGAGAGACCACAACATGAACTTGATTCATAACTCGATCTGTGAAATCAGCAGACGGCTGTTCCCTTCTGCTATCTTCGAGCCATTTACTTACACTCTTGCGCAGTATTTCGTCGTCTGGAATCAATTGATTGTTCATGTGCTTCCACCTCCATCCATTTATTCTTTAGAAGTGATTTACCGCGGTATAACCTTGTTTCCACTGTCTTGATCGGCAAATTCATAAGTGCTGCAATTTCTTGATAAGATAATTCTTCAAAATGATACAAAAACATGATGTCCCGGTATTTATCCGGCAGTCCGGCAAGCAAGTGATGTACCGTATCTCGCTGCTCTTGCTTCACTGCAATCCCTTCAGGTCCTAGATTGTCATCTGCCCACCAGTCTTTGACTTTATCCAGCACCATCTGCAAGGGTTTACGCTTCTGGGAACGCCGATAGTCGATCACTTGGTTCATGATCATTCGATATAGCCATGTCGTGAACTTGGCATCTCCTCGATAATGTTCGAGGTTACGAAACACTTTAATAAATACTTCTTGCGCTAAATCTTCCGCGGTCTCCCTTTGGCCTACCATTTGGTAAATAAATGTGAAAACCCGCCCTTTATGTCGATCTACCAAATAACGATACGCATCTACGTGACCTTGACGGATTGATTCGATAAGCTGTTCATCCGTCAAATCCTCCATCGCAGCACCCGCCCCATCTTTCATTTCATATTTCATTTGACGTCGATCATGATCTTAACCCTTCAAACTAGGAAAAAATTTTTACACCGCATCCTGTTAATTCCTTCATTCATAGTTTACTTCTATTTTATTCAAAATCCAAAGTGAAATTATAACCATAAAAAAGCGACATACGCTATGATATGTCGCTTCTTCCTATGAGTAGCCTATCGTAATTAGCTATTTAGCGCTTCAACGATCAGCTTATTTACCATACCAGGGTTCGCTTTCCCCTTACTTTCTTTCATGACTTGTCCAACGATAAAGCCGATTGCTTTCTCGTTACCACCTTGATAGTCAGCAACCGATTTCGGGTTATTCGCAATAACCGCAAGCACAATTTCTTTAATCGCACCCTCATCGCTAATTTGAACAAGACCTTGTTCCTCAACGATCAGCTTCGGCTCTTTGCCTGTCTCTAACATTTCTTTAAAGACCGTCTTCGCGATCTTAGTAGAGATCGTTCCGCCTTCGATCAAGTTGATCATCTCACCTAAGCTTTTACCTGTGATGTTCACGTCTTTAAGTTCCAAACTGTTCGCATTGAGGTACCCGAGCAGATCACCCATGATCCAGTTCGATACTTGCTTCGAGTCCTTCGTAAATTGAAGAGACTCTTCAAAAAAATCAGCGAGTTTCTTCGAAGATGTCAGCACTTCCGCATCGTAATCTGGCAAACTATACTCGGCTGTATAGCGCGCTTTACGTGCATCGGGAAGCTCTGGAATGGAGCTGCGCACACGATCTTTCCAAGCATCGTCAATATGAATGGATACAAGGTCTGGATCTGGGAAGTAACGATAGTCATGAGACTCTTCCTTCGAACGCATCGAAATCGTCTTTCCTTGCGCTTCATCCCAGCGGCGTGTTTCTTGAACAACCTTCTGTCCGCTATCTAACACTTCCGCTTGACGAATTTCTTCATACTCAAGACCACGTTGTACACCGCGGAAAGAGTTCATGTTCTTAAGCTCAGCACGAGTTCCAAATTGCTCTTGTTCCCATGGACGAATGGAAATGTTCGCATCGCAACGAAGTGATCCCTCTTCCATCTTCACATCAGACACTTCGCAATACAGCATGATCGCTTTTAACTTCTCCAAATATGCTCTTGCTTCCTCAGGTGTGCGAATATCGGGTTCCGACACGATCTCAACTAGCGGAGTACCTACACGGTTAAAATCGACAAGTGAAGCGTAACCGCCATCTACGTGTGTTAGTTTACCCGCATCTTCTTCCAAGTGTAATCTCGTAATCCCAATACGCTTGGTCTTACCGTCTACTTCAATATCAATCCAGCCGTTCTCGCCAACTGGTTTATCGTATTGAGAGATCTGGTAAGCTTTCGGTGAATCGGGGTAGAAGTAGTTCTTGCGATCAAACTTTGTTTCGGCTGCAATCTCACAATTAAGCGCCATCGCTGCTTTCATCGCAAATTCCAATGCTTGACGGTTCAGTACAGGCAATACACCTGGATGACCTAAGCAAACTGGACAAGTATGTGTGTTCGGCGGTGCACCGAATGATGTCGAGCATCCGCAAAATATTTTGGAATTCGTATGCAGTTCAACGTGAACTTCAAGTCCTACGACGGTTTCATATTTACTAGTTGTCACTGACAATCGCTCCTTTCCTTATCCAATTACAGCTGTGGACGCTGTTTATGATGATCGGTATGTTGTTCGAAGGCATGAGCAACACGTAATACGGTAGACTCATCTAGCGCCTTTCCGATAATTTGTAAACCAACAGGCATGCCATCAACCAATCCGCAAGGTACGGAAATTGCCGGTACACCTGCAAGGTTAACTGGAATGGTTAAAATGTCATTGAGGTACATCGTGAGCGGATTGTTCACTTGCTCGCCGATTTTAAATGCAGTTGTCGGCGCAGTCGGCCCGATCACGACATCATATTGTTCAAAAACTTGATCAAAATCTTGTTTAATCAATGTACGAACTTGTTGTGCTTTCAAATAATAAGCATCATAATAACCCGAAGACAGCGCATACGTACCAAGCATGATCCGGCGCTTCACTTCCGAGCCGAAGCCTTCACTGCGGGACATATGGTAAAGTTCAAGCAGATTATCTGCATTATCCGAACGAACGCCATAACGAACACCGTCATAGCGAGCAAGGTTCGACGAAGCTTCAGAAGATGCAAGCAAGTAATATGTTGCAACCGCGTATTCGGAGTGCGGCAAAGATACTTCCTCACAAATAGCGCCAAGACTTTCAAGTACTTGAAGCGCTTCTTTCACGCGAGCTTTAACCTGCGGATCAATTCCGCTGCCAAAATATTCTTTAGGCACAGCAATACGAAGACCTTTGATGTCTCCAGATAGCGCTGAGATGTAATCCGGAATATCGACCTTAGCAGATGTGGAATCACTTGGATCGTGTCCAGCAATTGCTTGAAGCAGGTATGCCGAATCTTCAACGTTCTTCGTAAGTGGACCGATCTGATCCAAAGAAGAAGCAAATGCAACTAAACCAAAGCGAGATACTAGACCATAAGTTGGCTTGAGTCCTACTACACCACAATAAGCAGCAGGTTGACGAATCGAACCCCCTGTATCTGAACCAAGCGAGAAATAAACCTCACCTGCAGCAACCGATGCTGCCGATCCGCCTGAAGATCCACCTGGTACGTATTCCACGTTCCAAGGGTTATAGGTTGGATGGAAGGAAGAGTTCTCATTGGAACCTCCCATTGCAAACTCGTCCATGTTCAGCTTCCCTACAGTTACAGCGCCTGCTTCTTTCAATTTGCGAACAACAGTTGCATCATAAACAGGGTTATAGTTCGACAAGAATTTGCTTGCACATGTTGTTGTAAGCCCCTCTGTTACGATGTTATCTTTAATACCGATCGGCAAACCGAATAACAAGCCACGTTCTCCGCCACTTACGAGCTGTGCATCAAGCTCAGCTGTGCTCTTACGTGCTTGCTCTTCATTTAATTTAATAAATGCTTGAACTTTCGGCTCCACTTGTGCAATTCGATCATAAGATTGATTCAGCAAATCTGTCGCACTGATTTCACGTGCATGCAACATGCTGTGAATCTCTTGTAATTTCTTTTCAAATAAAGACATGATTTCGCTCCTCCTTCCAAGCTATGTAGTTCTATTCTAGAACAGCTGGTACTTTAAATTGACCTTCTTCTTCCTCTGGTGCATTAAGCATGACTTTCTCAATTGGCAGAGATGGCTTAACTTCGTCTTCACGCATCACATTGTTCAAAATCATCGCATGGGAAGTCGGCTGAACACCCGTTGTGTCTAGTTCCCCCAATTGCTCCGCATACTTCAAGATTGCGTTTAACTGATCCGTAAATTGATCCTTCTCTTCGTCCGTTAAGTCCAAGCGTGCCAGCTTGGCCACATGTTCAACATCTTTTAACGTAATACTCATCACAGACACTCCTTTAAACGGATACTATCCTTTATTAAGGCAGCAAGCCGTTTCTTCTTGTCCAACAATTTTTTAAAAAATGTGTTGAAAGATTGTACTATTATAGCCTAGAAATTACGCTAACTCAATGTATGCGCATGACGGAGTAAACAAAGAACTCCCTCCAGCTTGCGCAAAGAGAGAGTCCTCTGATCTGTTACGAATTAACCAATAACAACGAATGCTTCAACACCAGCAGGTGTTGTTCTTGTGCGGAACAGCAATCCGCTAAAGTTAAATATACGCAAACGATAACGCACTCGTGTTAATGTGGTGATTGTTGGAAATATACACACACCGAAATTATCAAAAGATGCCTCCGCCACGACTCTTCCATTAAATGTTAATTGCGCAAAAAATCCTGCTGATGTATCAAAAGTAACGCCATTACGATCACACCATACAATTGTGAACCTGCTTAATAATTTACTCGATGTCTTATGCGTGCGACTCACTTTAATTCTTCGACCGGCAAACTTCAAATTCTGCACAGGTTTATTAGCCATAAGCTTCACTCCCTTCATCACAAGTTAATGTATGACTAGCAATGTGATAAAGTTCGGATGATAGATTAATTGATTCGCCTAATTATCTAGCTTCTCCTCAACAACTCCGCTCCTATCCGCATACTATGGAAGGAATTTAGCGTTGCAAATGCAAACAGGAGGCTGATGATGAATAAACTAGAACCTACTCTTCGGGTCATGATGAAACAAAAAAAGGTTCCAGATCGAGTAAGTGTCATTATTAGACTGCATAAACGACCGTTCTCTCTTGCTTGGAAATCACTTCAAAAAGAAATGCGACAGCAAGGATATCCAATTAAGCTAGGATGTAAACTCCCTATTATTCATGCCGTTGCCGCAAAAGTGCCTGTTACTTCATTACATTGGCTAAGTAAACATCATCAGGTGAAACGCATCTATCAGGATCGAGTGAAAAAAGTAAATTTAAATATTGCAACACCCTCAATTGGAGCAACACGAACACATACGAAAGGAATCACAGGTAAAAATGTTGGAATCGCGATAGTGGATACGGGTATATATCCCCATCCGGATCTCATTCGACCATTGAATCGGATCGTAGCCTTTAAAGACTTTATCAATGGAAGAACGACGCCTTATGATGACTATGGTCATGGCACGCATGTTGCTGGAGATGCAGGAGGCAACGGCAATTCCTCAAAGCGCAAGTATGTAGGCACTGCTCCGCAAGCCAAGCTTATAGGCGTCAAGGTGCTCGATCAATACGGTTTCGGCTCTGACTCTACCATTATTCAAGGTATTCAGTGGTGCTATGATAATCGTGCCAAATACAACATTCGAATTATTAATCTCTCACTAGGCGGTACAGCGACAACTTCGTATCTAAATGACCCCGTTGCTCTTGCTGCGGAGAATGTAGCGAAAGCAGGAATAGTTGTCGTAGCTGCAGCAGGTAATTCTGGACCAGGGAGTGGTACGATTGAATCTCCCGGTATTGCTCCATCTGCCATAACTGTTGGGGCATCAGATAGTCATCAGACGATTCGCTTATCAGACGATACACTTGCTACCTTCTCATCTCGCGGCGTTGCAAAAGGCGGATATCTCAAACCAGATTTACTCGCTCCAGGTGTTAACGTGGTATCCCTACGTGCACCGGGCTCTACACTCGATAAGCAGTTCCCAGAAAATCGTGTTGGGCAGGGCTACTTCCGATTAAGCGGTACGAGTATGGCTACCCCTCAAGTCGCTGGCGCAAGTGCGCTATTGTTGCAACTACAACCTGCTCTTACTCCCAAATCACTCAAATCGAAATTGATGCAGAATGCTTATTCCCTTGGACTAAGTCCTAACAAACAAGGTAAGGGCATCGTGAACGTTCGATTCATATCATAAAAAAGAGGACTCGTGCAAAATTGCTACGAGTCCTCTTCACATGTGACTATTAGATCCATGCTCTTAAATTAATTTGTCTGATGAAGTCTTCAGCAGTCTGCGGCTGCGCTTGTTCTTCAGCCTCAACCTCTTCTACTTCTTCATCATCAGGTTCCCCGTTCATCAAACGGAAAAACAATTCTTCATTTTTCGTTGCCAGTGCAAAATCAATGAGTGCTTCCCGTTCGACAAGTTCGACTGCTTCTTGCATGAGAACTTCTTCGGGCTCAATATCATTTGCAGGTACAAAGAAATGCTTATTTATTTTCGGTACACGGATCATATAGTCAAAAATATTGTCCGGGTTCCGGTCATAGGCAATGACAAAAGCATACTCCCCAATCGGCAAGTTCTGCTCAATACTATCTTCTACAATATATACTTTCTCTCCTAATTGCAGCATGATTGTTCCCTCCCCATGCTTGAGTACCAAAATATGATTTCTATCTATGGTACTAAAAATTAGAAGACGTGTCTATTCATTTGCTAGAATTATTCTAAATTGGTAATTGAATGACTCCGCTACGTGAAATTGATAGTTTCTCATAACCTTCCTCGGTAATTAAATACGAATCTTCAACCCCGACTACACCGCGACCCGGGAATGTAAATTTCGGTTCAATCGCAATGACCATTCCAGGTTGAAGTGGAATCGGGAACCCTTTGGCAAGCACAGGCAGCTCATCCATCTCCAGTCCAATACCGTGACCTAGGAACTTCACTTGATTGTCCCCATATCCCATAAAATGATCGGCAAGTCCAGCGTCAGCTGCATATTGGAGTGCATCCACATATAGCTGCTCACAAATTGTACCTGGTTTAAGGCTTGATTCTGCAAGTTTCTGAATTTCTACGGATACATCATACGCATGCTGTAAATCTTCGGGTAGTTCGCCAAAGACCGCTGTTCGTGTCTGGTCGATCACATAACCATCGATGCAGCAGCCAAGATCGAGCAGAAGTGGTTCGCCGATGCCGATCGGGCGCTGCGAGGAGCTCTGCGGCGATGCAGTGCTTAAACCACGGCCGCCACCGGGGCCGTCGAAGTAGGTCGGCTCCGCAGCAGCCGACCCCGCCGCTACCATGCCGGTGACTAACTCGGCATTGTAAGCCCGCATGCGCATGATTCCCGCATGCTGGCGAAGACGAAGCTGATGTTCGATGAACGCCATCAGCTCGAACTCCGGCATGCCCGGGCGGACATGCCGCAGGGCTGCTTCAAGCGCCGCGTCCACAGCGCTTGCGGAAGTGCGAATCGCCGCGATTTCATCCGGCGATTTGATCATGCGCAGCTCCCGCAAGAGTCGGGAGCCGTCCACCCACTGCGCGCCAAGGATGGCTGCTTCCAAGCGACGGAACGTCGCGACGGGAAGCACATCCAGCTCCGTGGCAAGCACAAGGGCTGCACCAGCGCTGGCCGTATCCGCGCTGGCGGGAGCTTCTTCGCCGCCGCTAGCCGCTAGGCCGGCGGCGCTGTAAATCTCTACGCCGGCGCTGCTCTTCGCGCTCACCTGCGGGTAGCGCGCAGCGAGGCGCTCTTGCAACGTGCGCAAGGAGCCGAGCACTTCGACTTCAAACGCAGATTCCTCTTCCGCACGCGAGATACTCCGTCGTACCATGAATACCGATTCTCCAACTGCTGGAACAAACAAGTATCCATTCTGCATCGATCCTGTCATGTAATATAAATCAATATTTTGTGTAACGACGAATACGTCGATTCCATGATTATTCATTCCTGCTTGGAGCCGCTGCTCCCGCTTTTTATAAATAGACTCAGTCACTTTCAGATCCACATCCTTTTCTCATTAACACGCTCCTTTTTATCATACAATAGGTTACCATTTATTATCCAATTATTTCATCACAACACAAAAGACATCCAAACTCTCGTCTGGATGCCCTTGTCTGTTACACTATACTAGCACTTAAACGGTCTACACAATCCACAGGAAATAATAACGAGTAGAATGAACAATACAAGAATTTCTCCCTTACCCCAGCGACCTTTCGTTTCAGTTCCACATCCAGCATGATGAACATGAACAGGTTTACACATCGGCTTCGGTTGACAATGGTGGACTAGAGGTTGTTGAATTGCTGGGCTAACATAAACTGGCTTATTACAGCCATCCCACATTGGTTTCTCCATAATTGGAGTTGGAGCAACATACAAATATTGTTTTTCCATTTGTACCGGTTTATGCATAACTGGCATAGGAGCTACAGGCATTGGTGTTACTGGAGCTGGCATTTGTATCGGGTTGTATTTTTCCATGTCGAACACCTCCTCAATTTAGTCATTCGTAAAGGGTTAATCTGTACTTCCATCAACAGTCTATGGGGAATCACCTCTCCCGAACACGGTATACACCTACTCCGCAGAAATTAGACAAATACCGATCATGAGACAAAAAAAGAAGCCAGAGCATCTGCCCTGACTTCTTCTCAACCGCCGCTTACACGTGCGGGTTATTCGCTTTTTCAAAACCAATTGTCGTCTTACCGCCATGTCCGGGGTACACAATGACATCATCCGCAAGTTCGAACAATTTGCCGTGGATGGAGTCTAATAAGTCATTCCCATCGCCGCCAGGCAAGTCAGTTCGACCCACAGATAGCTTAAACAGAACGTCACCGCTGAACAAGTGGTTATTCCATAAGAAAGACACACTTCCCGGTGAATGTCCCGGTGTATGCATCACTTGAAGTTGAATGCCTAGCACATCAAGCACTTGCCCTTCATCCAAATCAAATTCAGCATCATCTGTGCTGATGGGACCTGTCACTTCAGACCATCTCGTCGAACCGTTCTTACGTGGATTTGTCAGCCAATCTGCTTCTAAGGCATGCAAGTATACGGGACAACCTTTAGCTTTACGAATTTCCTCAACACCGCCAATATGATCAAAGTGCGCATGTGTAAGTAGAATCGCCTCGATCTTCATATCTTTGATTCGCTTCACAAGCGGCTTCGGATTCATACCTGGATCAATAATAACTCCACGGCTTCCGTCTTCTGTTGATAACAAGTATGCGTTAGTCCCGAGTGGACCTAGAGCAAATGATTCGATTCTGATCATATCTATATGTCTCCTTGTAATCTGTTAAAAAGATGATAGCAATTCCTTAAGTTCTGAAACCACAACATGCTGATAAGAGGTATCCTCACCATAAGCACGGATCATTTCCTGACGTACAGCAAGCATTTTCTCTTGAAAATCCGGTGCCTCGCGGTCAGGATCCGTTGCCTTGAATGCTGTCATAATCGCCTGAACATATGCAGGACGAGGTCCCCATTTACCGAGAACAAATCCGCCAGTATCTGCGAAAATAACGACTGGAATCCCTTTACCTTCGAATTCTTTCATCAAGTCTTCATGCTCTTCTTTGATGAACACTTCCACAGGAATGCCGCTCTTCGCTAAAGCACGGAAAACAACTGGAATATTGCGCACAACATCCCCGCACCAATCTGCAGCAATAATTAAGCAACGTACATCATCTCGATCACTCAGCGATTCGAAAAACTGTTCATCCGCTTCGGATTGCCATGCAAACTGCTCATACCACGCGATAAACTGCTCCTGATTCTTCGTCATTCCTTCTTGGAACTGCTGAGGAGAAATTCCTTTGCCAAGCTTGGCTGCAACAAGGTTACTCATTGATCCTGCCTCCTATAACGAATTAGATATTCATTAATAAGTGTTATGCTTTTTTTTTGCGCATCAGGATTTTAATTAAGAAGTACAAGGCTGTTAATCCGATTGCACCAACAAGAATTGGTTTTACGTATGGACCCGCAATGGTATTAATGCTCTCCCAATTGCTTCCTAACGTCTTACCTAAGTAAACGAATAGAATTGTCCATGGAATAACTGCTAATGTTGTTAACGTGATGAATCTTGCATGCGACATCTTCGCAAGTCCGGCTGGAATTGAAATTGCATGACGCACAATGGGGATAAACCGAGCGGTAAAGATCATGCCTGTCCCATATTTGTTAAACCATTTCTCCGACATATCAATATGATGACTATTAATAAATACGTATTTACCATACTTCTCAAGCAACGGTCTACCACCGTACCGGCTTGCCCAATAAATGAAGAGCTGCGCAAAAACCCCGCCAATTGTTCCAAAAATAACGGCTCCAACAAATGAGATGCTGCCATTGTAGACCAAGTAACCTGCAAAAGAAAGAATGATTTCACTTGGGATTACTTCGATCATAAGTCCAATCATGACACCCCAGTATCCGAGACCTTCTAAAAACAAAAGTATGGACGAGATAATTTCACTGATCATGGTTTTCCTACTTTCCTAGCTTTTTTCACAATGCTTATTCTATCATACTCGTCCTTAACTAACAAAAAGAACGTCCCCTCTAGAAAAGATTGGACGTTCTCGTTAAAAACAATTATTATCCGTTCATTTCAACAATGACAGGAAGTGTTTGACGTACATATTCTTGAATCTCATCTGCAGTTTCCATGTCAAGCACAGTAGCAGCGATACGCTTCGCTTCTTCATGTGTAATCTTGCTCATCAGAACACGAGCAGGAAGTACAGAGCCTGCGCTCATGGAGAACTCGTCTAAGCCAAGACCAAGAAGTACTGGAATAGCTGTTAAGTTACCAGCCATCTCACCACACATACCTACCCACTTGCCTTCTTTATGCGCATTGTCGATAACCATGCGAATTAAACGAAGTACGGATGGGTTCATTGGTTGTGTCAAATGAGATACTTTCTCGTTCATACGGTCAGCTGCCATCGTGTATTGAACAAGATCGTTCGTTCCGATACTGAAGAAGTCAACTTCTTTCGCTAATTGATCAGAAACAATTACTGCCGCTGGAATCTCAATCATGATACCAACTTCCATGTCCTTGTTGTATGCAATGCCTTTCTCATCGAACTCAGCTTGAACTTCAGCTAAGATCTTGTTCGCAGCACGCAATTCCTGAACCGTTGCGATCATTGGGTACATCATTTTCACGTTACCAAATGCACTTGCACGTAAAATCGCGCGAAGTTGTGTCTTGAACATCTCCACTTCATCCAGGCACAGACGAATTGCACGATATCCAAGGAACGGGTTCATTTCTTTTGGAAGCTCAAGGTAATCCAACTCTTTGTCGCCGCCGATGTCTAGTGTACGAATCACGATTGGGTGATCGCCGCCGAACGTCTCAGCCACTTCTTTGTAAGCTTTAAATTGCTCTTCTTCCGATGGGAAGTCTGGGCGACCCATGTATAGGAATTCCGTACGGAATAGACCGATACCTTCCGCACCATTGCGGTGTGCACCAAGGGCATCACCTGGGTTACCGATGTTCGCAACAAGTTCAACTTGGTGACCATCAGCCGTTTTTGTAGCGGAGTTCAGATATTTCTTGTACTCAGCTTTTTGCTCTTCGTACTTCACTTGCTTTTCTTTGTAAAGTGCGATTTGCTCTTCTGTTGGGTTTACGAATACTTCACCTGTTAGCCCATCAAGGATTACATAATCCCCAGAATTTACTTGGGAAGTTACATTCTTAAGACCAACAACTGCTGGAATTTCCATCGAACGTGCCATAATCGCGGAGTGCGATGTACGACCCCCAATGTTCGTAGCAAAACCAGCTACACGATCACGGTCTAGTTGCGCTGTGTCAGACGGTGTTAAGTCATCTGCAATCAGAACAACTGGCTCTTCGAAATCGTTAAGTGATGCTTGCTTCGCGCCTGTAAGCAGACCCATAACACGCTTGCTTACGTCGCGGAAGTCAGCCGCACGTTCTTTCATATATTCGTTATCCATGGACTCGAAGAATTCAACGAGCTCAACTGTAACGTCATGAAGCGCAGCTTCTGCATTCAATTTATCTTGATCAATCACTTCACGAATGCGGCCAACGAATTCTTCGTCATGTAGCACCAGAATGTGTGTCTCAAAAATTTCTGCGTGCTCATCGCCCATTTTCTCACGAGTCTGCTCTTGAATCACTTTCAATTGTTCAATGGCTTCGTTTACTTTTCCATTAAAACGTTGAACCTCGGCTGGAGTTTGGTGAGGCAATAATGTCTTGCGCTCTACTTCAACCTTCTGATCCTGCATTACAAATGCGGGCCCGATTGAAAAACCAGGTGCTGCTGCAATTCCTTGCAAATTCATCAGTTCATCTCCCCGCTAATCTTATTCAAATACGTGCTCTACAACTTCACCAACAGCTTGAAGCGCTTCTGCTTCGCCGTCTCCATCTGTGATTACTGTCACTTGCTCGCCTTGTTTAAGACCAAGTTTCAACAAACCAACCATGCTTTTCGCGCTTACGCGAGTACCGTCAGCTTTTTCAAGCTCAACTTTGCAAGCGTAGATGCTTGCTTTCTTCAAGATTGCACCTGCTGGTCTAGCGTGAATACCTGTAGGGTTTTGGACTGTGAATTGTTGTTGTAACATGTTTCTTCCACTCCTTAAAATAATTTTCGGGTCTTTCCCGATATGTCTTAAAATTAATGGATCAAGCCATGTAATATCAGAGCGATCAGATCGTCCCAACTATTACATGGCTTAATTATTTTATAATAAAAATGGGGTGTGGTTCAAATTACAGTTTTTTCATCTCGTCTTTAATCATTTCGGACTGTGTACCGAAGATGACTTGAACTGCACCAGAACCAAGCTTCATAATGCCTGCAGCGCCCATTTTCTTAAGCTCAGCTTCATTCACCTGCGTATCGTCTTTAAGCACAAGACGAAGGCGTGTAATACAAGCATCAAGGCCTGTAATGTTATCCTTACCACCAAGAAGTTCTGTGATTTTCACAGCTTTATCGTGTAGGGAAGATTTCGCGTTTGTAGTAGAACCTGCGCCTTCTTCAACTGCTTCATCATCTTCACGACCAGGTGTCTTCAGGTTTAGCTTCACAATAAGTACGCGGAATAGAACGTAGTATACAACTGCGAATGCAAGACCTACTGGGATAAGAAGTAGTGGCTTCGTTGCTAATGGATAGTTCAATGCGTAGTCGATGAAACCAGCAGAGAAACCAAATCCAAGTCTAACTCCAAGCTCGATCATGATGAATGAAGAAATACCCATCAAGATCGCATGTGTTACGAACAATACTGGAGCCAAGAACATGAATGCAAATTCAATCGGCTCTGTAATACCTGTTAAGAAAGATGCAATTGCAAGACCAACGAATACGGATGCAACTTCTTTACGCTTAGCAGGTTTTGCTGTATGAATAATCGCTAGTGCTGCTGCTGGAAGACCGAACATCATAACTGGGAAGAAACCTGTCATGAATAGTCCAGCTGATTTGTCACCTGCGAAGAAGCGGTGCAAGTCACCATGAACAACAACGTTCTTCACTGCATCTGTAAAGTCACCAATTTGGAACCAAGCAATTGCGTTGATAACGTGGTGTAAACCAAATGGAATTAACAAACGGTTCGCTACACCGAAAATAGCAGATCCTGTCGCGCCAAGAGAAACTACCCAAGCACCGAATTGATCAAGTCCTTGTTGTACTGGACCCCAAATCATACCGAACAAAATACCAACTAATACCATCGTAACGGATGTAACAATTGGTACGAAACGCTTACCACCGAAGAATCCAAGCCAATCTGGCATCTTAATGTTATGGTATTTATTATAAAGAGCTGCTGCAACACCACCGGCTAATAGACCGCCAAGTACACCCATGTTCAATTTCACGTCATCGCCAATAAAGTCGAATGCCGCTGGTACTTTAGCAAGTACTTGTAAGAGAACTAGATGTGCGATAACCGCTGCGAGTACCGCAACTGCATCGCCGGCAAGACCGATCGCAACACCGACTGCGAAGATAAGTGGCAAGTTATCAAAGATGGCATTACCACCAGCAAATAGGAACGGTGCAATGTATTGGTTGATAAAGCTACCAACCGCACCCATATGGAACTCATTTACGTAATCAATCGCACCAAAGCGAAGCAAGATCGCTGCTGCCGGCAAGGATGCAACAGGAAGCATTAAAGACTTACCAATTTTTTGTAAGAATGCTAACATGTTAAGAAACCTCCAAGTTGTATCTAAGATGTTGTCTCAGATGTAATCTAAATTAGATGTCATTTCACTTGAACTTCAAGCAATTTACCTTCACCTTTTGTTACAGCACCTGTTGAAGAAGTAAGTTTGTCTACAACTTCAGCGTTAGCCATAATAACTGGTGTAATAACCGGATAACCTGCTTGTTTAATCGCTTCGATGTCGAACTCGATTAGTGGTTGTCCCAACTTAACTGTATCGCCTGTTTTTACTAGCGGGTTAAAGTGCTGACCCTTCAGGTTTACAGTGTTAACACCAATGTGGATTAGAATTTCAACACCAGAATCATGTCCGATGACGCAAGCATGATACGAATCGATCATGTGGGCAACAACACCATCACATGGGGATACAAGTACACCTTGCGTAGGTTCAACTGCAACACCATCACCCATGAATCCTTGCGCGAATGCTGGATCTGGTACTTCAGATAGTGGTACTGATGTTCCTGTTAGTGGGGAAGCAATTGTAACGACTTTCTTTTTCTTGAAAAACATAGTAAGCAACTCCTTTTGTCTTACAGCTACTATGCCTTATTTTGAACGCAAAAAAGGCATGAGCTGTGTGAAAATAAGAAAGTAAGAAGACTCTCTTGTCTCACTTAGCTCATGCCTAGATTTAACTAGTCGCACGCTAAATAATACAAATTGATTATAAACCAACCGAGTCTCTCATGTCAACACTTTTGGCAGATATGTATCAGGAGGATACACGAATTCATTATCTTGGTGGTTCTAACATGTTATTGCTGTTAGCTTAACCACCTTGATCTAACTTATTCTTACTGTCCATGATTATGTCGATATGAAAGTCTCATTATGATTTCAAATTAGGATTGAGACTTTGGATCGTACTGCTGGAATAGACGATATAAATGCATGACGATATAACCAATCTCATCTTCTGGAACAGGTAGTTCCAGGCGCTCACCCAGAATAGCTGATACTTTCTTCGCAAGCACATACTCTTCGGGTAAGGACTCTTTGAGTTGATTCACGAATGGGTTCTTAGATACTTTACCTGTCTTAAGTCGTTCGATCGCAAATCTCAGGTGCGTAATAAGACGTACATAGTCAATACTGTCGCGCGGGATATGAATATCCTTCGCTTCCTCAATAGCGGACACTAACTCCTGAATGAGATGCGTGTCTTTTACGATATTGCCTAGTGATACATGACATACTGCAGACTGAATGTGCATCGCGAGGAAACCGACCTCTGGCTCGGGCACGTCGATACTAAAAGCTTGTGCAATCATGTCAGCCGCTTTCTGTGCGATCTCATATTCTTTATGATGAAGGGTTTGGATTTCAAAAATAAAAGGATTTACGATCTCCATCTCACTCTTTAAGCGATGAAGCGCAAATTGAATATGACTTGGCAGTGCAAAGAAGACTTGATCATTCAGATCCGTGTCAAATTCTTTGCTAATCATCGAGATGATATCTTGGGATACATCAAGTACCTCTCTGTCGATCTGATCGAACATCGATTGGTAACGATCTGTTTCCTGCTGATCATCGAGCATATATTTTTTTTCAATGCGTGGATCATCGGATGCCAGTTCAGCTCCTGCTTTTACACCAAAGCCAAGTCCTTTACCTGTCAGAATAATTTCTGTTCCGGGCTGATCCCCCTGCACTTGCACCACATTGTTGCTAATTACGCGTTGAATTGTGTAAGCGCTTGAATCGTTCATGTCACTACCTCACCTTTTCTAAAGGTCATCTGCTTATTCGAAAAATCATTGTATTATAACTCTTTAATTCGAGTCAATTCAAAAATATTGTCAACCATTTACCAACCCGCATACATATGTTGGTAGAAGGGAGACGATGCGTGATGAACTCTAAAAATCCTGAGAAACATAAGACGCAAGCTCCTAATTTACGACAAATTCGTCGAGCTTGCAATAAAGAATTATACAGAACTGCAAAAAGAATTGGGCACTATATCGCACCAGAAAAAATCGAAGAAGCTGAGAAGCTCTATTACAAGCAAGTGCTCTCCCATTTGCCCTTTATCGTAGAGAATAGTTCCAATCGCAAGGAACTTGCAAATTGGTGGGAAACGAATGTCGCTCCCGATATCGCTGCAATATGGGAAGTCGAGGTCGACGTGTTATCCCGTAAATTTCGTGAAGCATTCGGAGGATAACTTAAGCTATCCTTTCACTTTCCGGCAGGGGAGCCTCTTGGAGTTAGAAGGCTTCCCTGTAATATTTTAACCGAAATCAGTACAAGCTAAGCGCTATACATATTGGATAAAGGAGTTAAACATGAAGCGAAACTTTGTACGAATCGTTGCTGCTTGCTTGCTTTTATTTGCAATTCCGACCTTACTTGCGATGGATGCCCCTAGAGATCGTGCTTATTATGAAAAGCGTGGAGATATCGTGTGGGAAGTTCGCACAAACTCCAAAGTCATAGCCCTTACATTTGATGATGGTCCCGATCCTTTTCAAACCCCACAGATCCTTGATCTACTTAAACAATATGAAGCGAAAGCTACTTTCTTTGTGGTAGGTAATCGCGTAAATAAGTTCCCTGACATTCTCAAACGTGAAATTGCAGAAGGGCATGAAATTGCTAATCATACTTTTTACCATGCTTATTTCAATCAGAAGCAACCAGCATCCAAGATTGAACAAGAATTATTGCTTGCCCAAGAAGCGATTATGAAGATCTGCAACATTCGCCCAATCTTGTTCCGCCCGCCGGGTGGCTATTATAACGAAACACTTGTCAATACGGTTCGCAAGAATGGTTACAATATCGTGCTCTGGTCTTGGCATCAAGACCCGCAAGATTGGCGCTCCCCCGGTGTGGATTTTATCGTGAACAAAGTCCTGAATAATGCCCGTAATGGAGATATCGTACTGCTGCATGACCATGTGGAGAGAAGAGGAACAAATACAATTGAAGCTCTGAAAAAAATATTGCCTGAGCTGAAAAATAGAGGTTATCAGCTCGTAACGGTATCTGAACTTATGACTTACAAGGGGAAGTAGAACTACCCGGATGCCTATTAAATTTTACCTAGATCAGCAATTTGATCGGAGTTATAGATGGAACTCCCTTCCGTTTGCTGATCTGTCGCATGCAGCATTGCACTAGCGATGACAGCAGCATCAATGCTCCGATATTTGCGCATAGGACCTACAAGTAGAGGATTTAACACCTTCATAAGTATAACTGCGAAGGCTTCACCACTACGACGATCTTGTCGATTACCCGTTATCAAGGAAGGACGGAAAATATGGAGTGCAGGCAAGCCTAGTGCTTGCAACTGCTGCTCTAGCTCTCCTTTTACCCGAGAATAGAAAATTATTGATCTCGCATTAGCCCCCATTGCCGTAATGATTAGAAAACGCTGTGCACCTTGCTTTTTAGCAATTTGTGCGAGCTGCACGGGATAATCATAATCGACTAGTCGAAAAGCTTGCTGTGAACCCGCCTTCTTAATCGTTGTTCCTAAGCAGCAGAAGACGTCATCGCCGTTCATCATGAATTCATAGTCCGCGAGTTTGTTAAACTCGACCTCTCGCTGCTCCAACTTCGGATGAGTAAGAGATATCGGTTTACGCACAAGCATGACCACGCGAGAATAAGCCTTACTTTCAAGTGCCTGTTTCACTAGCTCAGTTCCGACTACTCCTGTACCTCCCACAATCCATGCGGTTCTTCCCATGTCTTGCCCCCTTGCTTGTTGTATAACCTCGTATATAGTCCATCTTGCTCTAACAACTGTTCATGCGTGCCCCGCTCAACAATTCGTCCGTCTTCCACAACTAGTATTTGATCAGCTGCTAACACCGTCGATAGGCGATGAGCGATTACTAGCGTTGTGCGATCTTTCATTAAGTCCTGTAATGCAGCCTGTACATAGGACTCCGATTCCGAATCTAGATGGGATGTTGCCTCGTCTAAGATTAGAATACGTGGATTTTTCAGAATCGCTCTTGCAATCGCAATCCGCTGACGTTCCCCACCAGATAGACGATGTCCCCGCTCCCCAACCATGGTATTAAGGCCACTAGACAGCCCTTGAACAAAGTCGTAAATGTACGCCTTGCGACATGCTTCTTCCATCTCGGCATCCGTTGCATCTTCTTTTGCAAATCGCAAATTATCCCGAAGAGTCGCATGAAATAGAAACGATTCCTGTGTAACATAAGCCATCTGCTCACGCAAAGACTCCAGTGTCACATCGGTAATCTTCTGTCCGTCGATCGTAATGGTTCCTTCTGTTGGATCATACAAGCGACCAATCATGCTAATGAGCGTCGATTTACCAGCACCACTTGGTCCTACTAAAGCAACCATCTCACCGGCTTTAGCTGCAAATGAAATATCCTGCAACACATCGGCATCCTGCTGGTAAGCAAAACTTACATGCTCATAAGTGACATCTCCTCGGGTAGACTGCATCACAGCTGCATGTGGCTTCTCTGTTACTTCTGGGGACATATCTAAATATTCGAATATCCGTTTGAAAACGCCAAGTGATGTCGCCACTTCCACATGTAAATTAAGGAGTGTACCGAATGGTTGATATAATCTTGTTAAATAAGCTGTAAAAGCGACAATTGCACCAATTGACATCATATCGTGAATCACTGCATAGCCACCGTAAATATAAATGATCGCTGTACCAAGTGGACCGAGGACGCCAAGGAACATCATAAACCAACGTCCCATCAGATTAAGCTTTAGCTCCATGTCCATCACTTTCGTGTTCATTTGCTCAAAGCTTTGCTCTTGGCTCTTCTCTCTACCAAAAATGCGTGTCAGCATCGCACCTGAGATACCGAATATTTCCCCCAGCATAGAGGACATGTCTCCACGCACCTTCTGTGTTTCATTACGAAGTTGCTTGCGCATCGCGGAAACTTTGCGAACCGGAATCATAAATAAGGGAAGAACGATGACCGAGAGAATCGCAAGCCGCCAATCCATCCAGAACAAGATGCCAATCGTAGTGAAGACGATAACAATTTGTGTGATAGACGATACGACTACGCTCGTCACGACATTCTGCACAGCCTGAACATCATCGGTTACTCGCTGCACGACTTCACCTGATCTTGCTCCTGTAAAAAAGCTCATCGACTGCTGCTGCAAATTGCGAAACAATCCCTGACGTAAGTCTCGCATGACCCCTTGAGCGACTTTCGTATTCAAGTGATTCTGCCACACACCCAGCATCCCGCTAATAACCGGAATGCTGACCATAAGCAGCGCATACCAGAACAACTCTGTCATATTCTTATTTGGAATCGCTTCATCTATTATTCGTTGCATGATAAGGGGTGGTACTAAACCCATTACCGCGGCTGTTAACGCTAAGAACAAGATAAAATACAACATTCTGCTATACGATCGAAATAACGTCCATATTCTTCGTAGTGACACTTCCTTCAGTGTAGCCTTTTTCGAATAACCGATACGGTCACTTAAACCTCCTCGTGCTAATTCCCTCATGCTATTACCTCTCCCAGTCCTATATTCTCTTGTAATAGCCTTATTGTATTTGTGCTAGATGCGCTTTAACAGTCTGAATTTTCATGCTGTCAATCTCATCAAGCGATCCTTTTGCACCACGAACTCCTGATCCGAAATGGACTTCCTGCACACCCGTCTCTTGTATAAAAGTCTGCAAAGAATCGATGTTTAATCCACTACCCGCTAATATACGCACATGAGAGTCACGACTAAGTTTAACGAGACGTTTCATCCGTGGTACAGCATGCCGTACATTTGCCTGCCCCCCCGATGTAAGAATGCGATAAATCTGCGGATATTTCGATAATTGATCATATGCGGATTCTTGATCTTCGATTTCATCGAAAGCACGGTGGAATGTTACACCGATGTCTCCAGCTGCGCTCAAAAGTCGCTCTAGTGCGTAGTGATCGATTTGCCCATTAGTCGTTAATGTTCCAAGTACAACACCTACTCCAGATCGACCTACCTTGCGAATAGCCTCAATATCCCGCTCCATCACACGCAAATCATCAGCATCATAACAGAACGATCGACTGTGCGGTCGCACCATCACTTGAATCGGAATCGATACAGCATGCGCTGCTTCTTCAATTAATGCGATGCTAGGTGTAAGCCCACCCTCTGCAATTCCTGTAATTAGTTCAATGCGATCTGCACCGCTAGCTGCAATTTGTTTTACTTCGGACAATGTCGTCCCAATTACTTCAAGTAACATAACTCATCTACATCCTTTGCTTAAGTAAACTTCTATTGTTGTCACCATCTTACCAAACTTCACTCGGAACATACAAAAACATGCGGACAGGTCTTTGTATTCATTCCACGTTTTCGATACAATAATCTACAAGAATGGAAGAATACGAATATGGAGGTGTTCATCATGGACTTGCAAACCGCACTATCCAACTTGGAAAGCATGGGAACCGAGCAGAATCGCAAGACATTCACCAGGCACGGTGCTGGAAAAAACCTGTACGGTGTGAGCTTCGCCAATTTAAATAAACTTAAAAAATCGATTAAGGTCAATCAACCATTAGCTGAAGAATTGTGGGCAACGGGTAACGTTGATGCATGCATCCTTGCTGCTATGATTGCAGACCCGAAGTTGATTACCTCTGAGCAGTTAGACCATTGGATTCGCGACACTCAGTATTACTGTCTGATTGATGAATTTGCGAAACATGTTGTTTCACGGACTCTATTTGCGATGTCAAAAGTAGAGAAATGGACGACTTCCGAAGATGAGTGGATCGGACGTGCAGGCTGGCAAACACTCGCCTGTCTTGCACTTAGCAAACAACAGATTGAGGATGAGGTATTCGAGAAGTTTCTTATGATAATCCGTGATTCCATCCATCAACGTAAAAATCGTACACGTGAAGCGATGAATACCGCATTAATCGCAATTGGCGTACGAAATGAACATCTGGAGACGGTAGCCAAAGAAGCAGCACGCACAATTGGACAAGTTCATATTGATCATGGGGACACCTCTTGCAAAACTCCAGATGCGATTGCTTATATCGATAAGACGAATGCGAGGAAGAAGAAGTGAGGTGAACACCGGGCGAGTCACCAATTGACGAATAATGGGTAATCTCATATAATTTGAAGGGTAATTTAACTAACAATGAAGAGGTGGAAAGGTAATGGAAATATTATCAACTGTTCTTAGAAGAGATTTGCAATAAACGGGAGAAGTCTGCCCTTTTTGAAGCAATCTTGAGAACAGTCGATATGATTCCAAATCCTTATCTACTCTGCTTATACGTAGCAGGTAAGGTGTATTCGCCTTACCTGCTTTTTATATACAATTGGATATAACTTCATTTAGCTGTTCTCTCTGATGGCTTCTACTCACACCATCAAATCACAAGGAGAGAATCAAACTATGAGTATTCTAACGGTTACAAACCTTACCCATATGTTCGGTGACCAATTAACGTTCCAAGATATAAATTTTCGTTTATTAAAAGGGGAACATGCTGGTCTCGTCGGTGCCAACGGCGCAGGTAAATCCACCTTGTTCCGTCTGCTTGCAGGAAATCTGCTCCCTGACCAAGGAAAGATCGAATGGGCATCGAACGTTCAAGTAGGCTTTCTTGAACAGCATATGAAGCTGCAAGCGGGGATAACCGTCATGCAGTATTTACAGCGAGCTTTTCAAGATCTATATGACAAGGAACAACTGATGCACCAGATAGCAGACAAGATGGCCACTGCCGGAGATGATTTAGATACCCTATTACAGAAATACGGGGAGCTTCAAGCTATTCTCGATCATTCAGACTTTTACCAAATTCAAGCCAAAATCGAAGACGTGGTACGAGGTCTAGGTATGATGGAGATGGGACTTGCGACGGATGTGAGTACACTAAGCGGCGGCCAGAAGACCAAGCTTCTTCTTGCTAAGCTACTGTTAGAAGAGCCACATGTTCTTCTACTAGATGAGCCAACGAACTATTTGGACACTGTGCATATCGACTGGCTGACAGGTTACCTTCTCAAGTATCCTCATGCCTATCTTATCGTCTCGCATGACGAGCATTTTCTAAATGACATCCTAACTGTTACCTTCCATCTTGCACATCACACAATCAGACGCTATGTCGGCAACTATGCGCAATTTAAGAAGGAATACGCACTCAGTCAAGAGCAATTGCAAGCAACCTATACGAAACAAAACAAGGAAATTGCAAAGCTTGAGGCATTTATAGACATCAATCGCATACGTAAAGCCAAGCAAGCCAAAAGCCGACAGAAGGCGCTGGATAAAATAGTCAGAGTAGATAAGCGCATGGACACCCCTCAGCCGCGCTTTAAGTTTAACGCCCAAGGTAACAACGCCGGTGCAATCGTGTTCGAGGCGAAGCATTTGAAGGTTGGGTATAATAAGCCTCTATTCAAGCCCCTTACCCTTACTGTCAAAAGAGGCGATAAAATCGCTATTGTTGGTGAGAATGGTTCTGGTAAATCGACGCTTATCAAGACATTATTAAATAACCTGAAACCTTTAAGTGGGATATTAACAACGCGGGAATATGTAAAGGTCGCCTATTATCAGCAGGAAGATGTCGGTTCGAGTGAAACGCCGCTGAATAAAGTTTGGGCGCTGCGACCTGACTTAACACAGAAGGACATCAGACAAACGCTCGCCATGTCCGGTTTAACTTCTGAACACATTCGCAAACCCATTCATTCGCTAAGCGGTGGTGAACAAGCTAAAGTCCGGCTCGCTGAGCTTATGCTTACAGAGAGTAACCTATTAGTGCTGGATGAACCAACGAACCATCTTGATGTTCGCGCGAAACAGGCATTACGGCTAGCATTGCGAGACTATAAGGGGACGATTTTGCTCGTGTCTCACGAGCCGTCGTTCTATGAGGACTGGGTGACGGATGTCTGGTCGGTACAAGATTGGCGGTAGGGGCATATAATTGTCTTCTACATTCAAACAAAGGCTTTATCCAAGGCATGCCTTAGGATAAAGCCTTTTTAATTTGTTATTGCAACAATCTATTTAACGGGTTGATCGCGCTTGACTCTTTTTGGACGCTCAACCCAATTGGTACGATTCATTTTACCCACACGGTTAAGCGGACTGTCGATTGTCGCCGTTTTATCTACAGCTACTTGCACGCCTTCTTGTCTAAGACCTGCACCAACCTTCTTCTTCACATGACTCACTTTATCTGCAGGAGGTCCGGCTCCACCATTACGTTTCCCTTTGTTCCATACTCGACCTTTACTCAATTCACCACTCCGTTCTATTTTTCAGTCCATGTATAATGATTAACTCAATGACTGACTCATTCTACGTAATGTCTAAGTGTACGTTTATAGCAGGAAAAAAGCTAGTTTTTCGATTGTTAGGGGCTTTTGCTTATTGAGGTGAATTATGTAGGTATAGCTGTAGAGGCTCTTATGTTGAGTAGCAATCACATTCTCGATTACTAGCTTTGCACTTGCGTTCTCAACGCTTTTTGCATATGGATCATCTTACATTTCATCGCAATCGAATCTTATTATACAGTTCCGGAATCACACAATGCTTATATCCGATATTTATGCAAATTTATTCAATCAATCGACGTATCACAAGCATTCATGTATTGGGTATCATCATCTTGGTCATGATTGTGGCAGGCTCACTCCTCATTCGTAACGCTGTGGTGGTCGATCCAGTGACGAGTGCAGATAACAAGTAAGCAGTACAACGTAACTATACTAAAAAATACTGAATACCGATCATGTTTACTGTTATCGCCTTCTGTTTCGGTGTCAACATCAATATTTTCATCGTAATCATCGCGGATTTGCTTGGAACTTAGTAGCCAAACAAGAGCTATGGTATCATCTATCAATAGTTTATGTTAAGATCTCTAGCGGAATCATTTCTAGTTATCTAATTCAACTTGCTTCCATGTAATATTCATGGTCAATGCAATGCTGTGCGCTGTTTCATTCTTGCTTAAGATCCTCATTTCTACTCCAGAAGAGATCGAGGTAATAAAAAATGGTTTTAAAACTAAGATCTTAATGTTGGATAAAAATAACCTCCCATTCTTGAAGGGGAGGTTTATTTTGTGTGGGACATTATAAGATGTATTTGAGTAATTTGTATATCCGGCCGTACTACAGCAAACAAAGAGTCTATTAAATAGTTTTTGTAAACTCTAAACCTACTAAGAAGTAAATAATAGAAAGCTTAGGAGAACATATTGGCTGAAGGATCCGGATGTGTAAATTGCCTTGAAAGCCCTCTTTGCCGAAACTGCCCAAGAGATGCTGTTCGCTGAGTTAGATACGCGCCTTGGCTATGAGAGACATGTGGTAAACACCAAAACGAATCCCTTCTCAAAATGTACTCCCCCTCGACTATAGACGTCGTCCGCAATGGAACAGTCGTGTTTAGCACTGGGGACAAATGCTGCTTCAACCATCCGTTTTCTTCTTGAAAGGTACGGTACGATCAACTTATGTTTATTGACGAACTGCCTCCACATAGAATCCTTCTAAACGCGTTCCCCTTAATTAACATCTAACTCACTTTTATATCAACTTTTAATTTTACTTCTAATACTCTTATTTAAATTTGGTTGGCGTATATTACTCGTAATACTAGAATTATTTCTAGGTCTAAATCTAGGTGTTGGTGTTTGACTCCTCAGGCTCAGATGGAGAATTTATTATTTTCATAAAATTGGAAATATAATCAGTTTCTTTATAAAACATTTCGTATACACCTGCACGGGATTGATAAGCAATATATCTATTTATGATGTTTTGTGCATATTCAATTTTGAGAGTTCCTAATATCATATTTTTTTTGAGCTCAATATCTTTTTCTATTAATTCTTTATCTATTGTTTTAACGTCATAAAAATTCCATTTCACAAATATAAGCTTCTTATTACCTATATCAGGAACCGCAGTGCAATGTTCCTTACTATTTCCATTTTTCAAAGTACTCTCTGATATATTTTTCACTTCTGTACCAATAATAAATTTGTATTTATTTCCAATATTTTCAAGTCGTGTTATATCACATAATGGAGTGATACAGTATAAATAAGTAATATTGTTATTAATAGAATCTATTTGTTTTAATATTGTACCTGTTTGAATTTGAGAAGTTACACTATGATACTTCATTATCCAAGTAAATAAAACAGTTTCTTCAAGATATGACTCTTTAAAATTCATATATGACTGACTACTATTAGACTCCTTAGTTTCACTTATAAAGTTGTCAAGAAGCATGATAAATAATACTAGCTCATTAACAATCTGATTATGTTTTTTGCTACCTTGAGTATACTCTTTGCACATATTATTTATATGTAACTTGAAACTTTCAAATGAGTTAATTTCAGAATCTTTAATTATGTCTTTCAATTTATCGATGAATTCTTGTTTTTGAAATTGTTCTTCAATAATTTTTTTTGCTTGGGTAAGGGTTAATATATTTACTAACTCACTAATAATTGATTTATTTATGATTGGTTGGTTAAATAGAATTATTAGCTTTTCTCTTTTCCATTCAAACAAAAAATGAGTGTCAGATTTTATCGTAAACTCATCAATCACATTGGAAAGTAATGTATTATTTATAAATGGTGATATTTCTTCATTTGGGATATCCGAGGTGAATATTTGCGAAAACAATACTTTTTCAAAGGGAGCATTGAATTTTTGTAACGTTTTATGCAAATTACTATCTAACTTATTCGCACATTCCATAAAATGTAAAGTAGTGCTTTTATCTCGAACTAAAATCTCTGCGATTTTACTAATAATTTGATCTGGAGAAACCTTCTTATCCATTACAAAGCCAAACAACGAACACCCCTTATCCACATTTTCCTTTTTGTTTTGAAAAAAATATGATTCTTGATCGACAATTTCATATTCCTGTTTTAATGATTCTAACACATTATCAATATTACCTTTAGTATAAATAACAGCACACTTCAATCCGGTTTCTTGATTTAGAAGTGATTTTATTATTTCCTTTGTTGCATATCCCGGTTTTGTTACACCTGTATTTGTTTCCATTTCCCAATCAATAATTAATATTTTTGTGTTCGATAAAACATTTTTTATTTTCGATATATTTTCTTCAACTTTTTTATTCTGATTATATTTATAAGGAAATGTCACTATCCCAGTCTCAATAAAATTAGAGAAAACCTCGAAAGGGCTATGTGTTATTATAGCATCCTTATTTTCTATTGATTTTGATTCGTCAATTGTCATTACTGTTGCCGCAGCACTTTCCTTCCCACCAATAATTACTTCTTTTAAACCAATTTGGTCGCCTTCATTATAATCTTCATCTTCAAAGTCACTAAAATCTATTTGTTCATTTGTTACTTCTCCCAATTGCTGATGCTTTAGAGACCCACTAATTTGCTTATCTGAATCAGTATCAACATGTAAATTTACTACCTCTAACTCATCGTCAATAATTATTGCATTATTAAAATATTCTTTAACGATTGATTTGGCTGATTCATTGATTGTTGATTGCATTATGCACTACACTCCCAATACAGAATTATTATTAAAAGAAACACAAAAACAAGCTCCTTTTAGTGAGCGTAGCTCACTTCCTCGAGAAATCAAGGATAGTTCATGCCCCTTGGAGTTTAAAATATCTTTTGATAAAAATAATCCTAGACCTCTCCCTTCAAGCTTTTTGGAAAAGAATGGTTCAAAAATATGACCATAATCTTTCTCAGCAATTCCCGGACCAGTATCATGAATATAAATATGCTTAAAATCAGTCGAAGCATAGAAACATAGCTCTCTATTCTCTTGATTTAGCATCCAGTAAATAGCATTAGAAATCATATTCACAAAAGGAGCAAAAAATACAACTTCTACTTCCTTAACAGTCAATTCCGGTGGTATATCATTTTTTATTATAATTTCAAAGCGATTAATATCTGAACTGAAAAAATCTAATACTCCGTCTACGTAATCCCTTATTTTTATATCTTTTTTTCTATGTCTGGATTGACGATATAGTGGACTCATTCTCTCGTGTAATTTTTCTAATGATTTAAATGCAGAAACTGTATTATTTAAAATAGGTAATACTCCAGTTTTACCTAATGCTTTTATCAATTTATTGAAATTCTCATTAATTTTTGCGTAAATAGAATTAAATTCATGATCTGTTAATTCAGTAGCTAATCCTAGTGCAGACAAGTCTCTATATGTTGTTAGTTCAGTTTTTAACTTCCCAATTAAGTGTTCGTCGTAATTCCAAGTTTCGCTATTTTCTAATGAATAAACAAAATTCTTTAGCATTTTATCAAACTCATTAAGAATATCCGATTTTTTCAATGAATTCTGATACTCGGCTTGCAGTTCTCTAACTATAAGGCTAGTTTCATCAAATTGGTCAAAAATTCTGTTCAATGTATTGATGTCTTTATTCGTGATATCTTGAACATCCAACTTCATTTTAAACCCAACTAATTCTTCCAACAGTATTTTTACTTTCATATTGTTGGAGCTCCATATTCTATCTTTTATTTCATTTACTTCTTTGGAAACTATTTTTGTTAAATTTGTTTGAATACGATTTGAGTAATCCTCTAAAAAGCGATTTCTTTCCTTTTCAATATCGAAGATGGTTTGATTAATTGATTCAGTTAACCAATTAATTCTCTCATCAACTTGATGAATAATTTTTTTCTTATCATTAATATAATCTAAAGATATAAACTGTTTTTTTATTTTGGTTAATGATGCTTTAATAATTTCCCCTGAATCCTTCTCTAATTCTTTTTGCAATTGATCAACTATCTCATTATAATTTTCTATTATATCTACCACTTCATTTATATGTTCATATCTATAATTCATCTTCCATTTCATTTCATCTAGAGACTCAATTAGTTTGTTTGTCCCAATTTTTACCATTGACAAGTTTTTCTCTAACTCATTAACGTCTACCGGGTGTAGCTCTGTTAATTTTTTTTTCAAAAAAGTCTCAATTTGACGTTTACATTTTTGCTTATTTTTATATATTGTTTCGTCAAATTTTACAATCCATTTATCTAATCTGACAAAATAATTTTGTTCTTCTTTTTTCTCAAGATCCCTCTTTTTTTGTAAACCTGTTTCTTGCTTAGATTTCAATATGTGTTGAGCACGTCTTGCATCTGGACTATCAGATCTAGTGCCAAGATAATCTTTTGCCCACCAAATCAATAAATTAGTTAATAATGTTCTAAAATGATTATAATACCCATTTTCGATAAACCCTTCCCGACTTGATTTATCTTCTAAATTGGGATTTGTTTTCTTACCAATTTCAATATAACCATACATTCTCCTAAAACTGAATAAATATGTACCTGCGCGTAAGCTTCTTCGCTTTTCCACATTAAGAAAATCATTATCAGGTTCTCCGTAAGGCAAAATTCTTAGTCCATCACGAAAAACATATATTCCCCCTATTTCATCTAATTTTTTTGCCAATGCTTGATGTTGATCCTGTGGAATACAAGAGAGGGTTGGCGTTCCTTCTACAAAGAACCATTTTATCTGGATCGGTCCACAATCAACGTTGTCAAGAATCATACCTTGAGTTAATTTCTCTTTGTCAACTTGTACTCTCTCTGGAGAATCCCCTCCTCCAATATACGCTTCACCGATAAATTCACTATCTCGAATCTCTCCTTTTAAAGCATAATCAAATAAGCGAAGATCATCAGCATTCAATCCATCCTTATTTTCAATTTTCACACCATCTATATGAATTTTTGGCACAAAACAATCTGTTTTATTAGATTCTTCCTTTGTGTCTATATCCTTATCTGAGGAGTCATTTTCCAGCTGTTTATCAAAGAGGTCAATAAAATTTTGAAAAGAAAATAAAATTCCCTTAAGCCTATTTTTTTTTCTAACTAAATTATCTTCTTCTGTATTAACATTAAAACTTCCCCAATCCCATGTATTATCAATATTATTGATATGAAATAATGTCCCCCCCCCTTTTTTTTCTATGTGATTTATTTTTGATAATGTTTCTTTTGTAATTTCAAAATTATCAATTTCATTAATGATTTTCATATATTCAGCTGATGTCCATAAGCTTTTATTCGAAAAATTAGATAGCAAAGAACTCTTAGCATCATTAAAATTATTTACTAAGTAGTGTAATAAGTCCCTAGAGTCATTAAATTCTATTACCGGTATCTCAATTTCCTCCAGAAATAGATTCTCATTTCGAAATAAGGACCAATGTAAATACAATAATATCCATTTTCCGTTAATATTATTAACATCCTTTTTTTTCTTGGTTAATAACAGTAGTTGATCACCAAGTAAAGAAATCGCTAATCTCCCAATACCTTTTTCACCTATTTTAGTTCTACCTTTTTTAGTTTGAGTTATCACCTTGTTTTTTTTTGAATAAGTACCTAACGTTAACCAATTATTCAATATATCATTCTTACTCATACCATCGCCATCATCAAATATGATAATACGTTCTTTTCTTGTATCCACATCAACTAGGCCTTCATCAGCATCTGCATCATATGAGTTACGTAATAATTCAGATATCGCAGTTACTTCATCTCGAATTTGTTGTTTACCCAGCAAGTCAACAGCACGAGCTCTAGTTCTAAAATTTGCCATGAATATTCCCCCTTAAACTCCAACCAATTACTCCCAAATACTTTACAAGTATACTATAGAATCAATGAAAATATCACTTAATAACTAATATGTTCCGTTTCTTTTTATTAAATTAGTGTTATAATATCTATTTTTTGATAGAATAATTATACTAATTTAGAAAACATGATGCGGAGGAATATGCCTTGAGGTTTACGGCAGTCGATTTATTTTGTGGTGCAGGGGGAACTTCAGTAGCTTTGAAGAAAAATTATGATATTAAATGTGCAATTGAATACGACCCAATCATTGCTGAAACATATCAAAACAATCATGATTCTTCACATTTAATCATTGAAGATATTAAAAAGATCTATAAAAAAGAATTTCTTGAAAAAGTATTTTTGCAACGCGGAGAACTAGATTTATTAATAGCCACACCACCCTGTCAAGGTTTCTCCAAACACTCTAAGAAAAAGAATTTCATATTAAACGACACGCGTAATAAATTAATTTTTCATGTGTCCAGGGTAGTAACTTACTTTCACCCCAAATTTATTCTATTCGAAAACGTAGGTAATATAATTAACAACAATTATTTTTATATACTTTTAAAAAAATTATCTAATATTGATCAAGAAGGATACCCAATAATTAAAACTCAACCTTCCTATCATATTAATTTCCAAATTGTTAACGCTACTGATTATGACGTTCCTCAAAAAAGGCAGCGTCTAATATTAATAGCAAAAAAAATAGACTCAACTGACTTGCCAAATACTAATGCATTTATCACATTATCAAAAAAGGGGATCCCACAGGTATCTGCCCCATTAAATATATGGCCAGATAAAAAACCAGCAAAAAAACTAGGAGAATTTTTAAAACCTCATAATCTTAGAAAACTTGAAGCAGGAGAGACAGATCCTGAAGATGAATTGCATACAGTTCGAAATCTCTCTGAATTAAATATCCGAAGGTTAGAAGCCACCCCTAAAAATGGAGGAAGTCGGAACTCTTGGCCAGAATCTATATGGTTAGATTGTCATAAGAAAAAAAATGTTAGTTATGGTGATGTCTATGGACGTATGAGTTTTGAAGATTATGCTCCAACTATCACCTGTGGTTGTTTATCTCTATCAAAAGGTCGTTTTGGACACCCTACAGAAAATAGAGCTATAAGCTTACGAGAAGCAGCATTGATACAAACTTTTCCTAAAAAATACAAATTTAGCGGGTCTATTGAGAAGAAAGCCTTGCAAATAGGAAATGCAGTTCCAGTTAACTTAGCAAAGTTATTTATAAATGCTATAACAGCTAACCTTATTGAAACAAAATTACAACCTGTTGTGTCCCCGCCTTCAGACCCCGTTGGAGTTTGCTAATTTGACTATAGTCCCTCTTAAGGGACTTTTTTTCATATCTAAAATTAACTTTACAACAAAAAAAGGACTCGGGCATCACTCTTGCCCAAGTCCCCTACATCAACAACTCCTACTTCGGGTTCTTCGCCCCCACGACCTTACCTTCGTACTTCACAGTCTTCTTAACCACTTCGCTCGTCTTCCCAAGCTTATTACCCGACTTGATCTCAATCACGTTATCGCCTGCCTTGAGTTGAACATCTGTAAAGATACTCCCCTCACCGACCTTTATCCCATTCACATAAATACTCGGACTGGAATCGTTCGGATCCTCTGCTCGAACAGATATAGATATCGTTTCTGTCTTGGATGTCTTGGCAATTGGTTCGATAACAAGTGTCGGTGCTGGCGCGTGATACATGACTTTCTTCGTAATCACTTCCGACGGCTTCCCACCACGGTTAACGGCTTTGAAGGCAAATACATTCTCACCATCAACCAATTTAACGGTTGTCTCCAGCTTACCGCTCGATATATATTGATCGCCCAAATACATCTTGACGGTACTATCCTTCTCTCCTTCACCTTCGACACTCGCCTTCAAGGTCAGCGTATTCGTCGTAGACGTATCCGGTAGAGCTTCAACTGTAATCTCTGGCGGTGGTCCTAGACTGACAACAAAGTTAGTTAGCGGATTCCACAGTACGATAAGGAGCACCACTAACAAAGGCACTGCGATAAGCGCTGATCTTACTAACTTCCGCTTATTCTGACTTAAGAATCGTACGAATGCGCCTGATTGCCTTAACTTAATGGCTTTGTACAAGGAGGTGAATGACTGATTTCTTGTCTGCAACAGCCGTTCTCTAACTTGCTTGTCCTTGAACGCTTTCGGGCTATATCGGTCAAAATATCTGTTGATCGCCGCTCGGTAATTCGGGTGAATCCCACCCTTGTCACTTAGGAACCTGAAGTCTCGTTCCGACCATTGTAGGAAATCGTAGATCGTATCTGTACCCTTTGTCGCCAGAGCAATAAATTGCAACATCCGATCATAATCGTATATGGGAGTCTCATTATTATTCGACTGACTGCTTGGACTAAAGAAAGCGAACGTAATTGGACTGAATCGCTCCACATCCACTTTCTTCTCTAATATCCGTTGTAGCGACTCTTGCACAAGGTCCATCTCATGAGGACCGAGCTGTTGGAACGATTCTACGGCAACTGTCATCTCACTCGGCACTAACGTCAGCACTCGATATATAATACTTAGATTGATCAGTAGCTGCTTCTTAACTCGGTCTACTTGCTGAAGTAGCTCATGGTCTAACGAATCGATCATAAAGCTAAGGTGAATGATATCGTTAAATTCAAGACGCTCCAAGTTCAAGTCATCTAACAGTTCGTATTGGACAACCTGCTTCATTTCACTTAAGAATCCAATATAAGGAGACTTTCCTTGCCGTGTAATCATCTCATTACTGAAGCGATATAGTAGGCCTGCAGCTTCTATACGATCAGACGTATTCTTAAGTGGCTTAAGTAACTGCTTGGTCTTGTCAAACACTTCATTCGTGAAGAAAGGCATCGACACGACTTCATCCGCATGTGTAAGCCAGAACCGAATCTCATCGATCAACTCATTCACCGAACTAATCTTGTCCATTCGGTACGCGATGTAATCTTCTGCGGCAGGGGTAGCTTGCTTCCTAAGCTCTCTCATGACCATACCGAACATCGACTCATGCTGTACCAATTGGTCAAAAATCTTAGCCGCATGGTTCACGCCTTCTTCTGGACGACCCATAATTCGATTAATGAATACGACTAAACAGTTAATGAGAAAAGCCTTCTCGCCTTGATTAGCCATTCTGTCATATTGCAGCAGGCTTTTCACGTAAATGGCACTTGGCGTGCTCTTTGCATCCATTGCATCTCTGCGTAACAAGCTGATGAACAACGCTTGCAAGCGTTGTTTGTACGCCACTGTCTCTTTTGTCAAATAGGTCAAAATTCCGTTCATCACACCTGCACGGTTATGCGTGTACAAGATTTCATTGCCTTGCTCAATTTGATACAAGGTGCAGAGCTCATCGTAGGTCGAAGTTGCAAGTTCAACGGCACCAGATAACCCTTGCAAGGCTTCATCGGCAAAATCGAAAAACCGCCCAAGCTGCCCACTTTCATTGCGGTATTTCCATATAAACTCTAGGAACGAATGATCGTTACTTGGCAGATCCACATTCACAAATCGTTGATTCGGCAGATCGAACACGTAATCCTTGTCGATCCTGCGATCTGGGGAGCGTAAGCTTCCTTTTTCAACGAATAGGATATGCAGGTTCTGTTTCGCTTCAGGCTCACTATTGAATGTCATGAATCCGAGCTGTCGTCTGTACGCATAAGGAAGACAACGATAGACGATTTCGAGCAACTGCTTCGCCATCATCGCACTTACCGACACGTCCGTATCCAGCGCGATATAGACCTTCCTCTTATTCGTCGCAGACGCCATCACTGCATGTAAGAGCTGCTCAAAGATCTCTGAATCGAATCCCAGATCTTCAAGCACCTGATCTAGTAGTTCCTCCCGATAATTAGAGTCATATGGAACATCCGTCAGCTCTGGAATCGTCTTGCCATCTTGAATATCATAACGACTCTGGAAACCCCGAATACGAAACAGTCGGTTCGGCTCACGTATGAAAGCTTCCTTCATTTCCCCGGGAATAATGAATTGATGTGTGAACGATGCACTACGCTGACCCGTGAAATCCGATTCGACATAGATACTACGACCAATAACAAGCTCCCCATTATCTGTTTGAAAAGAAACGAGTGACTCTGGATACAAATCGCTGTTCGGCTCACTTCTAGTAAGGAGCTCCTGTGGTGCTTTATACACACAGTAAGGATGCAAGACTGATTTAATAAAATTGTTGTCTAAACCTGCTGACTTAGCAACCGTATCGAAGCCTTCGCTCGTGCGAAAGATACCCTCCCGATCACGGGTAAAATACTGTTGCTGAATGTGTCTTCCGCTCATCACAATGCCTCTCTCTTCTCCACATAATCCAGTTCATGGAGCAGCCAGATGAATGGCTCGTCGACACGAGTCGGGTTAATGACTCCTGTGACCTGTTTATTGATCGGGTTCGTTCCTAGTGCAGATACGGAAAAATACGCGGTATTCGTGAAGTATACATCGACCGCATCTTTAAATGGACGATCTACTTTTTCAATGAATCGGCTAATCTCGCCGTTAATGTTCTCAAATTCGGTCTGATTCAAGAAGCCCTTGTGAACCACATTGCGGAACACGTTGCTATTAGATTGAATGTATTCGCTGTCTTCCTCTTTTAAATACTGGAGCATATCACTTTTCGTTAACACGATTGCAGTTGGGATGTTTGTCTTACTATTATGCTGATGGGCGATAAAGTTCTCGAAGAGGCTGATCACGACTTCACGAGGTTCGTCGTAACGATTCGCGAATTCACCTTCCTCTTCACCCAGCTTAATATGAATGCGATCCCGAATGCTGCGAATTTGCAGGGGATCAACGAGGAACAAGATACCCGATGAATTCTTAATATGTGACGCATAAATATCGATATACTCTCGCTCTACCATGCCTTCACCTGCTACATCGAAGAATACGAGTGTAAGTGGTGCTTGATCCGGATCCTTGAATACGAATTGGAAAATAAATGGTTCCTGCTGCTCATTCGGATTCGTCGATTGCAGCATGCTCCCCCGCTCAAAGATCGGCTCGTGGTAATTCTGTCTGAACTTCCGGCTAATCTCCGCACTCAGCGGTATACATGCCGCATTGAAGTTCGAAGCTGTCGTATGCTGCAACGTATGAATGAGCGACGTCATATAGACGGATTTCCCGACTTGAGAAGCACCGACGATTGAGATGATGTTACTCGGCACTTTACCTGCTGAGATCGGAAGTTCATTATGACATTGTGGGCATAGACGACGCTTCGTCTCTACACCATAACGGTCGCTAACAGCAACCAGTACATTGTGGGAATAAACTTGATTCTGCTCCGGAATGGTATGCGGTTCGATAATCGCTTCCATGTCCACTTGGGATAAATTGAACTTACGACGCCAATTGTTCAGTTTCAGATCTTCCTGCAGCATGAAATCATCATCATTGTCTTTAATATGATTCGCCCTGAATACGACTTCTTCTGGTTCGAATTTACTGAAGCAGAAAGGACACACAATGCTGTAATAAGGTGGTCTTTCTTTAGCTGGTGGTTTTTTCTCAAGTAAACCTTTAATAAAATTAAGCACTTCAATTCCTCCCTCATTCACATATGAGTTCGTACAACTCGCCATACCGCTTGCCTTCGGCAAAAAACAACCGAATATATTCGTCCTTGCCAATCTCAATTTCAGGTAGGACACTCCTCCCTACTTGAAAATCCCCCATGAACGGATAAGCGTAGCCATCCTCAAAATTTGTTGGATTACTACCTGTCTTTTTCACATAACAGAGCACTTCCTGTGGAACTTGAATCTCGCAAAATATTTGAATACGAACGGTCTTAAATTTACGAAAAAGCTTATTCCCGTATTGGATCGAGTAACGAATCTTCGCTCTTCCTCCATTTACTCGGATCCGATTATGCTCATCCTCTTGCGTCAGTACGCTTAACTGACCATCACGCCTAACACAAGGGAAAATTCGATATCCATGCATACCAATGTAATCGATACGCTCTCTATATCCGTTACTTGCCTTATATTCCTCACGGGTGAATAGCTTCAATTGCCCTGACCCTAATTGCTCTGCTCGAAGCTCTTGCGACTCATTAAAGCTATAGATATAGACGTAGTCCACATCCTTCGGCCACTGCCAAGTGAGAATACACTCCCCATCCTGCAATTGATACGCAACCCTTGTGATGCCATACGGCTCGCTAAATTGTTCCCATTGCAAACAAATCAGCCTCCTATTGATGTCTGTACATAACGCTACAATTAGCGGAATCGTCTACCACTCGGCCGATCGTCTCGGCTTCGTGCAACACTCTTCTCTTGCCCTCCACGATCCTTCCATCCCGTGCGTAACCCCGTATTCGATCCTCGCTCTGGAACCGCTACGATCAAGGTCGATAACGACAATACGAAAGCGAGAATGATATCAGCAAGTCCCCGATAGATCATCGGAAAGCTAGCACCTTGTAAACCTGTTTCTAACACTAATCCTGCTAGCAAGCCTGCTATTGCTCCCCCGATACCAAAGCTTTTCGCCAAGTAACGGTTATCAAATATAATGCCAAGTGATAGACCCAATAGCATACCTAATATTAGGATGAATACGACACGTAATACCCCATAAAACACACTATCCGCAGTTGACCCCAAGCGTTCATTCATCAAATGACGGTGATTGCCGTTATCATAAATAATGTTAAACGCATCTGTAATTCGATCTGCACGCTTCACATCGTAGAAGTCAGCACCCGTCTCTTGTGCAATACGTTGCAATAACTTGTTTCCTTCTTTTTGCGTGTCATCAATTCCAACAGTATGAACACGCACATGGTCGTGCACATAAGGAGACAACACTTGAGACGTATTCACTTCACTATATCCATCTGAGATGAGGATGACCGCCACACTGTGCCCAGCAGCCCCATCCTTCTTCAAATCATCCATCGCTGTTGTGAGTGCCTTGCCAATATCCGTTTTTCCAATAGGTTCTTCCATTGCACTAAGCTTATGAACAAGCTCTGACTTCGTGCTTGCATCTGCCGTTCTTGTTAGGGGAAATATCAACTGTGTTTCTTCATTGAACGTATACAATGCCACTCGATTCGTATCGTCCAGCTTCTCAATTAACGACTGCGCTGCTTTGATACTTTGCTTGCCCGGATCGCTTTCCCTCATGCTCTCAGACTTATCGAGTATCACGATATAATCCTGCACGACTTCCTTTTTGGCATATTGAACACTGTATAGGAATTGGAATAATGCACCTGCTACAAATAACAGGATGAGCGTACTTGGAATAAGTAATTTCCAACCGTCACTTGCATAACGGAATTTCCAACCGTTCCCGTTCAGTTCAGGTGAGATCACTTCAGACAGCAGACAGCTTAGGCCGACAATTAACGCGAACTGACCATAATATAAACCCATCAGCAGCGTATTGTGCATCGTCCCTCCCCACTGATTCAGCATAATTTCCCCCACGATAAAACCTAACACTCCACCTACAAGGCTGAATAATGTTAGCATTCCGTGCCATTTGCGCTGTTTCACCGTATTCCCCACTTTCTACACAATCTCAATTCCATGGAACGCGTAACCATTCTGTACATAAGTATCGTAATACACCTTGCCATTACGGTAATACATCAGGTCTTCCATCTGGAAACCACCCATCAGATTCAACTTTTCAATACCACTAGGCTTCCTCTCATGCACGCATCCAAGCTTATAGATCCGACTGCCAGCATCAATAGCGAACACGTATTGAACAAATTCACTATGAAAATCGCCAAACACATACTTTTCTTCGTAACGATGTCGGTGAGTCGAACGATACACGTCCGCGCCGATTGCCGCTTCATTCTCTAAGGTCGCATACAAGTCTCGATAGAGATCTTCTTTCGAAAGTACATCTCGATTGTCATAGCTGGCAGCTACATTAGCTCTCTCCAGCAATTCATCCTCGAACGATTGTGCGAATAGCGAGTGCGCCAGCACATCTTTGCGAATCATGGTAATGAAACGTTCCACAACTCGATCCTCACCATGCTTCAATAGCTTCGAGATGTTGCCGAAATAAGGTTCATCCCAATAGTACTGAGCACCTCTGCGCTCTTCTAACTCTGTTAAAATCTCATGAACTACATGTTCGTAGTACTCATTAATATTCCGACCCAAGTAATCATTCGCATCCGATATACTGCAGCGACTCGACTCTTGAAGCACCTTCTCTAATTGATCGAATCGCTCCACGTAAACCGTCATCTTCTCGTGTAGCTCTTCTAACTTGTGCAAGTATAGTTTCAAGAGCTTCAACTTCATTGTCACAAATACAATATCCAGCTTCAATTCGCTGATTTCATCAAGTATATGACGTACAATGTTTCTCATTGGGACTTGCTTCGTAATGCGATTCCATAAGGACAATTGCGTATTCGCTTGTACATCGACCTGCTGCTCATACTTCTGTTCAAGCTCGAGCTCACTTTGTGCAAGTAGCACTTCCGTCTCTTTCACTTGTTCACGAAGCAGAGTGACTACGCTGTTTCCTTCGGTATCTGAAGTCCATCGATGTCCGCTATAGTACCCATACAAGGGATTTGCCATGATCCGCTCTTCAAAATGTCGCTCGAGCACTCTTGTATAATCTTGCTGTAAGAACCCCGCTTCAACCCGCCGTACCACATTCATCTCGAAAAAGGATTGCGCGTGATTGCCATATAAGGCAATCTCCGCTTGCCTGAGTGTCATCGTCTTTAACTCTGACAGCGATACATTGTTGTAGAGCAGCCCATACATCCCTTCGATTGCCTTCGCAGGTTCCGTCATCAGCACGCGAATATGCGCATCGGATCGCTCTGACTCCAACTCTAACATCTCGAGCACTTTCGAGCGATCTAATTTACTGTTATCTTTCAGGTGTTGCATGACTCTCCGGTAGCCGTGATAGAGTACCGTCAGAGCAATCGCTTCATTCGGACGTTTCACCTTGGAATAACCTGCTGATACATAACATCTGCCGTCTGCATCTGGAGGCATCATATTCTGCTTAAACTGTTGATTGTTGTAATCACCATGCTGTGGATCGATCTCTTGAAGCATCTTTTTATTCTTCAAAAAATTAATGTTACAGATCATCTCATAGGCGCGCTGCATCCCATCTCTTGCATAAATCCCTCGCTCGTCTTTATCACTCAAGAAATACACCATATCAAAGAGCGGGGCATGGGCGTGTGAAACCGGCATCTTGATCCCTTCTCCGGTTACCTGCAGCATGCCATTAAATGCATACGTTCGACTTTGGTACAAGTCCATCTCCCGTAAAAAGCTCACACCGAGCGAAGAGGAGAAGGCAAATGTCTCTTCGACTTGCTTCTCCTCCATCAAACTGTACACATCGATTAGTACTGAGCGGAAATGTTCCCCAAAGATCGTCTTCATGAGCACGGTGAACTCGGGCAACAATACATTAGACGGGTCATCGACTTGTGTGATAACCGCAATATTTAAGCGCTGCATGTTCGTATACATGCGTCCGAATTCAGCCATCCGACTGTTCATCTTCCGCAAAGTCACATTCAGCTCCAGCAGCTTCGCTTCATCCAAGTAGAATTCCTTGTACATGTCAGCTCGAACGGTTTTCTTATCTGAATGATGAACAGGCAAAGCCCAAGAATAAACATTCTCTTGGGCATCCACTTGTTTCGTGCCGACATGGAGATAGACCACACCTCTACTATTGTTCCACTTCTTCTGATTCAATGCGTGTACTTGGCGCAGTGCCTCCTCCGACTGATCGCCGAGAAAGAGAAAAACAAGTGGATGGTTGATGCTGCGCAACTCATCTATATCATTTCCCATGTTGTCCATATCCGTCGCATATTCATTTGCGAAGGAGAGTAATCGCTCCCGCATGCTTCAAGCACTCCTTTTCAACTCGTCTTGGCAAGGCGAAGGTTGTTTTATTTCATGATCTCATTTCGGCTCAAAACCGAAAACAGTTCTTGACTGCGCACAGAGACCGCTATGGAGACGAATCATTCTTCCGGTCGCTGTCTCAATCGTGAATTCTTAATTTATTTTATGGTAGTTTCACGATTTCAAAGGCGAACGCTTCGCTCCTACAGAACGTTTCGTCTCCTCCGCTACTTGTGCACGTTCAACCACTAATTGTGAGGTTGATCCCTTATTTCACCGTCTTACTTCAAGCTTTTCACCATATCGCTTACTTTACCTGACACTAATTTGTAGAACTGATACATCTCTTCCCCGTTCTCCCACTCGACACGGTCATAATCTAGAGCTGTCTTCGCATCTTGATATGCCCCTGCCATGTCTTGTAGTACCGTAACCAATCCGCTGATATCGCTAGACGCTGTTAATTGCTGGCTACGCTTGGCAGCCTTACGTTCGAGCAAGCTTCTCTTCTTCTCGTCTAACTTACGAATTTGGCTATAAATCTCGTATTCGACGAATTTATTCACCTGCATGAGGTTCACGAACGTATCCCATGGATCTTCATCTGTTTCATGATCGTATACGTATAGAGCACCCTTCTTCGCAATTGTACCGGTATACATCGCTTCAACGAATAGATGCATCAGCTTTTCCTCGCCTTTATGCGTATCTAGCAATTGCTCTAGCTCAACAATTTTACGTTCAATCTGATCGTATTTAGCCCACTCGTCTTTCACCTGTTTCAATAACTCTGGCGAGCGAATGAGGTTTTCCTTGGCCATATCTTCATTTACACTTCCGAAAATGTCCTTCGTACTTTGTACCTCAAGCCCCTGCTCTACCATCATCTTAAGCTCATTCACACAGCGCTGTAATTCGCCTAAATTCGGCTTTTGTGAAGCAAGTTGGAAGTTGTACGTGTCCAAATATTTTTCAACATCGAAATGCTTTGTAAAAATACACTCATAGCGATTTACGGTCGTGACGTCGGAACCTTTTTCACGAATACGGCGTTTATTCAACATGTCACTAAACAACTGACGTACACCGGAATTGTATTGCTTCACCCGCGCATTATCGTACGTTTCACCCCATGATTGCTCAGGAATTGGCGACGGTAAGTACGTCCAGTTGATCTTATCTGTCTGCACGAGATGGCGACCGATACCTTCTGGCTCTAGAATCGTGTTCTCGTAGCTTGTCTCATACACTTTCAGTGGCGTATAGAGGAAGAGCGGAATCCCGTTCTGCGTGTTGAGCCAGAATATCCGGTTCTTCACTTCACTTTCCTTAATCGTAAATCGGGAGTTCGCGATCGCATGATCTTGGAAATTACGAATCCCTTTAAAAATATTCGGAGCATTCACCGGCACAGACACGAATCCCCATGATGGGAAGTTAAAGTGACCGGAGCTGTTGCTCAAATGGAATACTGGCTTCGCTTCTTCATATAGACGATTCGCAATCTTGTTCTCAACCAACTTCTCAATAGAATCTTCCAAGCCATATTTAATGACCAGATACTCTTCCATCGACTTCGTAATCAAGTCTCCGAAGTGATCCGTTAAGAACTCCGAAATCGAACTGATTACATCGACTTCCTGTTCCTTGATCCACTGATTCGACTTCAGCAGCAATTCGTTGGTGAAATCACGGATTAATTCATCTACGTTCTTCTCATCCGTCTCATCGCCAATTAACTTCGCAAGATCAGGCACACTTACAACGTTCCAGTAATACGTGCGATTACCTTTATGATCCGTCTCTTCCTGACCATTCGTTAAGATATTGCCATTCTTCTCGAAGATCTTATTCAGTTCGTTCAGTAGCTCTGTAAACAACTGATAAATGCGCGAGTTTTCTTGATTGATTAAGCTGTATAAATCCTCATAGAACTCGATCATTTGCTCCATACGTTCTTGATCTGCATGCAAGAAGTACTCTTGAATCTTCGCTTCGATATAAGCGTCCTTCTTACGATCCTTCGAGATGAATGCACTGCGCGCATCGCCTAATTTCTGCAAGGAACTTTCTTCAGCCGCCTCAATGTCACGTGGAATGCGGTACAAGTCCTCTTTTAACGCTTCGATATAAGAAGATATGAGCTTTAATAGACAGAATCCTTTATCTTGCAAAATAATCCGTGACACGTAGAACGGTCCTTGCTCCGGATTCTTGAAAATCTTCGTAACCTGTTCGGAGAATAATTCCTTCACTTCCCCAGGCAGCTGCTTGCGGCATTTAATATATTCCTCTCGCGCGCGTGATAGGAAACTCTGCTCAAGCTCCGTGTCCAGATTCACAACCTGTTGTTTAATCACGTTCGTATAGCTCATTCGCTCGCTATTCTCGTAACCTGGAATCGGCTCTGCAACTCGCTCATCGAACTTCCGATGCATCGAATCCGGATCAATACCAAGCTTATGTGCCAGCTTCTCCACTTCTTCTTGCGTAGGTCCCGCATCGAACATCTTCTCCATCCGCTTGAACACTCGGAAAGCGAGGTAAGTCGTCATCTCCTCAATCGGCAGAACCGCAGAGGATGCCCCTAGAATGTTGTATTGATAATTAGCCGCATATGTCTTCGGCATTTGATTAATATTCGTGCGAATGTTGCTGATATAATCGTGGATCGCGAACTCTTCACCCGAGTTCTTATCTTCGCTCGCCATAAAGTTCGTAATATTCTCTGCCGTTACGTTCATGCAGTAATCATAGGCATTCTCAAGCTGCTTACCTTCTAAGTTCGTTGCCGAGATCAGGTGCGCTAGATTAAATGGCGGCATAGGCGAATTGACGTCCAAGATGCTCGCATATCTTTGTTTAAAACGATCATTACGCTCATCGACATTCATCCAGTAATCCAACTCTTTAAGTGCCGCATAGCCATTCTTCTTAATGTATTCACGTGAATGTTCCGTCAAGCTTTTATTCGCTAAATTCACATCGGGTGTGAACAAATAACCGAGCACATTCACCTTATCAACACCAGCAGCGCCGTAATCCCGTTCAATAATACCTCGCAAGATATAAGCGATATCAAGGAAACAACCACTACCCGTACCACCAGACAAACCTGTAAGCAAGAACACATTCAGCTTCTTATTCGTACCCACGGACAACGTCTTGATCTTCCGCTCAATTGTCTGAACAACCTGTACGATCTTCGTGAATAACAGTAAACGTCCCGCTTGTCTAACCCCAGACGCACCATTGATGCCATCTGTGATCGTCAGCTCTGGCGATAACCAATCTTTAATATAAGGTTCAAGCAGACTACGGTTCTGCAGCAAACTGCCGATCTCTGCGTTGGACAACAGCACGAATTCAGTCAATGGATCAAGACCAATTCCTTTATATTTCTTGTTACGGTCATGTTCATTCGTCTCTAAAGCTAGAAACTCGATATTATTCGGCTTCTCTTTTTTCTTCTTCGTAAAAGGATCCTCAGGCAACTTGAATCGACGATTGATCTGGTACTTCAGACGAAGCAAGGCATCAATCCCTGTTCCGCCTAGTCCAATAACGAGCATCGGATTATCAATCGTATCAACCCGAATTTTATCGCTAATAATGCCTCCGCCTAACGAAACATCTAGCTGTTGAATATGCTCTCTGACTACTGCTTTCATTGCAATTCCCCCATTGCCCTATTTGATATATTCAATCGTGATTGATTTATTTACGTTCTGAAGTGTAATTCGGATGCGATCTTTATTATTTAATTGCTTTCCTTGGGTTGCATCGAATACACGACCACCTTTTTCAATGACACAGCTTGATTGGTTATACAAGACTACTGTATCGCCTGCGCCTGGCTTAAAGACGATCTGTTTCGTCTCTGCAAATTCAGGTGCCATCTGAAGCAATTGGTGAAGCTGGCATTGACCCTTGAATCCATTTAACTTCTTATATTGCGGCGTTGTTCGTTCACCAGTATCCTCGTCCTTAATCTCCACGATCATCTGACCGAAGAAGCCTTTATTCGCCTTTTTCCAGAAAATAAATCCGACACATGCAGCAGCCAGCAACACGACAGCACCGACAATCCACCCGATTCGTGCTATCCAGTTCACATCTTTTGCCTCGTCAGCCTTGTTACCTGGTGCAGGTGTAGTAGTCGCTCCGCCCGGCTTGGCAGAAATTTTCACAGATTGCGACTCGCGCACATAATTCGTATCTTCGACCTTTACCTTCAGATCATATTCATGTGCTTCTGCTAGCTTCACTGAACCCGTGATGCCTTGATCAGACACCGTTAGGGGGATTTCCTCTGTCTTCTTCGTATCCAAGTCTGTAACGAGCAGTGACGCCTTCGCGTTCTTGTACAGTTCTGTATCTGTGACCTTCTGTCCGTTCGATTCTAGATGGGCTTTAATTGGCACCGTATCTCCAGGCTTAACAGATATAGACGAAGGAACTTCCATCGACACCTGCAGATCGTAGTTATAAATTAAATTGATATCGATTTTCTCTTGAGGAACACCTTTAACCTTGAGTGTCCATTCACCTTGCGTAGGCTTTAATATTTTGACAAGTGAATAGGCGTTAGATGCTGAATATACAATCTGATCCGAAGGAATCTTCTGCTCGACCCCAACTGGATCCACAAGCTTCACTTCCACAGGCTTATTCGACATAATGGAGATATTCGCTTCTAGTACACTGGAATTCGGAATATTTACTTTCACTTCTTGAAAAGCACCGCTCGCTGTAAAGCCTGTAAGAGGTACGACCTTCAACTTCAAATGGCTTGCATAAATTTCACTTAATATTTGTGGTAAATCATCGGCTGAACTCGTCTCGAACATTTTCCCGTTCGTTTCGCTTGAGATGCGCTCGAGTACACTTTTATTTAGCTTCCCATCGGCATTTAGTCCAATCGTATAGATCGGGATGCCATTCGCCTTCGCTTGTTGCAAAGCTTGTTCTAATTCTTTATCGGATTGTTCCTGCTTTTTGCCTGTATTTAGTGAGTTGTTACCGTCCGACAGCAAGACAATCATAGGGACATGTCCTTGCTCCCGACCCGACTCTAATACTTTAACCGCTTCACTAACACCGACAGCAATATCCGTATAGGGACCTCTCGTCAATTGATCGATGAACGTCTTCAGATCCTTCTTATCTTGTGCACTGTTAATCTTAAGCAGCGCTTTCTCACGTAGAATTTGATCCGTATAGGCAATGATCCCTATCTTATCCCCTTGAACCGAAGCCATATCGACGAACAACTTCATCGCCTCATAGCTAATTTTATTCACGTCACTCTTGTCCATCGAGCTGCTAACGTCAACTGACAATACCGCATCAATCTTCGTGTCACTATTTGTCGCAGCAACAGTCATCGCTAAAGGTTGTGTGAAAAGTAGCACGATGACTAGGAGCATAGGAAGCAAGCGCCCCTTGATTATGTTATTATTCATTGTATCGATTCCTCCAAACAGAATGTAGAAAACATAAGAACGATGTAAATTGTTGTATGATTAGTGCTCTATACCTACTAACATATATTAACTTTTTTCTACTGGGAATGCCACTATGCTAGATTATGGAAGGGGATGCGTATGTTAACCTATATTGGAATCGCTATGATCGCCTTGTTTGTATTTATTTACTGGATGCGTATTCACACAAGCCGTAAAAATGAAAAAAAACTAGAAACCATTGATTCGGAATTTTTTAATCTACTGAATAGTGGGGGTCGCAATGAGTAAGAAACTCGCCATTCAATTTCGCAAAAGTACACGAACTCGTTATACATTTGAACGCTTAAAGTACTGTAAAAGTTGTGGTAACTATTCGGTATTATGGGATGATCACTGTCTCAAATGTGGACAAGAAGGCAAGTTCGTCCCACTCCAGCACATTGTAAAGTCCATCCATCGCAATCAGTTCTTGCGAGATATATGTATTCTCTTGAGTATTGGTATCGGAACTTTCTTCCTATCAAGAACCCTACAGATGATGATAATTTCAATACTAGCCAGTCTTGTGCTTCTTGCCCTGTTCATCTGGCTAACGAAGCGATATTCCACCTTAATGGAAAAGAAAACCTTAGATCAACTGCTGATCCGTGAAAATAAAGCCATTCGTGAAGGGATCATATTAGACGTCGAAGACGCTGCTGAGAACTTAAAGAACAAAGATTATCAGCTCGCTTATGAAAAGTTACGTGAAATCAGTTATCTCATCAATGGCAATCAAGTGAAAGTGCTCAAGCTCATGTGCTTGGATCATTTTATTCTTCGTAAAGATATGGATCTTGAGCTCCAGACCCTTATTCCTATTGATTTTAACGAGAATTTCGTCCGTTATTTGAATGGCGTAAGCAAAGTGAATCCACAACTCATCAAGCGTGATGCCATCGAGTACGTACTGAAATATCGAGTTGCGATCGAATTAATGCCAGAAGGACGAGAAACCGTTGCGCTCGTTGCAAGTGCAGCCTTGCGTGTGAAGAGTTACGTCATCCGTTATCAGGAACTGATCTTCGGGCATATCGAAGATTTCCCTAAAGATCGCTTACTACGCCTCTGCCAGCTGCTACAAGGAAGTTCAAGTGATTCTCCTCTGCTCTATAACAAAGTCAAAGATATTGTGAAGAATAGATATGACTCGGACCCTGATTTTCAGGGATTATTATAGGGGGATGAAGCCAACATGGCATCCATGTACCGACGCTCCAATCTTTACCGAATCCTTGCTCTCATTGTTCTCATCCTTATGCTCGGTCTTGCTGGTTATAAATGCTATTACAGCTTTCTCAAAATAAACCTCTATAACCAAGCAGCCGAGCAGCATGCAGCAGGAAATATACTTGAGGCGGAAGATCGCTATCTCGAAGCTTCTAATATGCGTCTATTCGACTACAAGAATCAAGAGATTACTGATGCACTTGAAGTCCTCCGTCCTGTTACAGAGCTCAAGCGAGGATTCATGGCGCTAGATGCTGATCTCAAGGCCGCAACGCAAGTAAATGACGTGCAGAGCTTAGTAAAGGTGCATAACCATTATCAGACGACTAAAGGATCATATACCTCGAAGGATGAAGCGTCTCGTAAGCTTTTCGAGGAGTCGGAAGCGCTCTACAAGATCGAAGCGCAACTCAAGGAATCATTCACGAATGTAAAAGCCGCACTGATGAAGCAAATAAAGACTAACGTTTCTACGAAAACGTTCGACAGTGATACGCCTATTCTCTATCTGTGGCAAATTCCGACTGCCTTTTTTACCAATGAAAAAGCAAAGAAGAAGGAACTTACCGATGCATCCAAAGCCTACGATGACGCGCGTCTAGATAACCTTGCTCAAGCCAAATCGTTCGAAGAGATTATCAATGAGGTTGCACGAATTCGGTCCTTATACAATACTAACGAAATACAAGCGGAATGGTTGCTACCGAAGTTAGAATCGTATATACAGCGTACACTTGCTGCACAATTGAAGCAGAATGATCTCAAGACATTTATTATTAATGCGAAAAAATATCAGAGTTCACCAGCGATTTTTAATACGAAATCCAAAGTTAACACGTACATTCAGACATCCATCCGTAGTCAATTCACCCGTGCCGAGCAGCTAGTCTCATCGAAAAAGTTCGCAGAGGCTATCGAGCTATATGGCATTCTTGACAGCTACCAGAGCACTTCCGAAGAAGTTCGTAAAGTCGAAGAGCACTCGTTGGAATCTGATCCGAATCAATTACTACGTAAAGCGACGAGTTCAGATGCTATATTCTCCAAAGTAACCAGTATGAAGGGTACAAATGGCGTTAAAATGGTTGCCTTCGGAATTGCCGATAACCAGACGCTTATCATGGCACGCTTACTGGGAGACGGATCGATCGATAAAGCTGAAACGTCAATAAATGGAATTACGAATATACAATCACTCCAATTTACGAATCAACTGGGTATGAGTAACTTTCCAGTGCTACTCCTCGAAGCGAAAGGGAGTAATCGCAAGTCAAGATTCATCGCGTACGAAGTGGTATCAACAACCCTGCGTATCATTCTGGATATCGAAGCAGATGGCTATACCCAAGATCGCCAAGGGGTACTGATCGTAGATAACCCAATAGGTGAAGGTGCTGGTAGACAAGCTTATTATGAATACTTGGAAGTCGAGAATCGTTACGTGTTCTCGCATGCTGTATCTGCTGTGCAAGACGTCACAGCAGGCCAACTTCCCTCATTGCTAACCGGTTCGACTGTACGACTGTCATGCGAGATTACATCCGTAAATGGATCTATTGCTTATGTTCAAACAAGCAACGCTGTCATCCTCATTCGAGGTAATTTCCCATTTAAGCTTGGGCAAGCCGTTGTTACAGGTACTTATACCGATAAGCGTCTCACCAAGCTAGATGGTGAATGGATTACTGTCTATACGATCGATAGTACGAATCTAGAACAATAGATTAATACGTAACAACACAACTAAACCACCAAACGATTCCCATAACGAATCGCTTGGTGGTTTTATTAGTTACCTGCTTCCTCCAGCCATTTTGGACCCACTGACGAAAGCCATTTGTACATAAAGAAATTGATGATGGCAAACAGTACGAACAATCCAATCGCCTCAGTCATCACTGGTAGATCGAGCTGCCACGCCGCAATAAACACACTCGCCGCAACCAAAAAATTCGCAAGGATGCTAAGAAATGCATTCATATTCTGCTTCACGGCTTTCTGTTCATTGTCCCAATTGAGCTTCGGTGAACGCAAATCGATGAGCATACCCACTATATTACCGAACAGCACGCTCGGTATGGTTAGCACCAGTATAAGAATGGCTGTTACAAATGGGATATGGAATAACGCCACACCAACAATTAACATAAGCACGACACTTAGGAGTGAGAACATAACACCTACTAACACTTTGGCCAGAATGAACTTCATCGTAGAAACCGGTAAATACTGAATTACATATAACTGTGTTCCTTCACGTGATATGGAAGTCGATGTAATCGAATTACCTGCCGCAATAATAAAGCCCGCTGCAAAGGCAATCGCTAAGATGATCCCGCTCATCTGTTCATCTTGGAACATCGTACCGAAACTACTCAAATCGGATAAACCGTTCATTTGCGTCAGAAAAGGAATCAAGAGAAAGACCGGCCAAAGGAAACACATGAGAATGCAGTTAATGAAAAAGATCGGCGTCCGCATCAGCGTTCTCAGCTCTTTCATGAAATAAGCTTGAAGCGCGGAACTGCTTTTCGTGCTTTTATCTAACTGCTCTCGTGTGACCTTGCGACGTTTTGCCGTAGATTCAGAAATCCCCATGACACCTTTGAAATAAAACTTCTCTCCTAGCCAAATGAAGAGAAGATACACAAGTACGGATACAACCATAAACAATACGATATATGCTAGACCACTTAGCGAAGCTTCATTTAGTAATGCATTCGCACCCAGCTTCACACTTGGAAACATACTCGATATCGTACCGAGCATCGAATTGTTCTGCTCCATCAGCATCTCCTGTAATTTCGCAGGATCCATATTTCGACGAGCATATTGCTGGAAGAAGAGGTTCGTCCCAATCCCCACAACGACAGCAATGATCCCACCAATCATACGGAAGCGATCCTTATTCTTCGCAATACTGCTAAATCGCATCACGATCATGGCAATAATCGAAGCTGCGACAAGTGGAAGCAATGGAAGCGCAAAGAATATAAGTACGGTATACAAGTAGAACATCATACCTGCTCCGCTCTTAACTCCATAAGTAATGAGAATCGGCATGAGCAAGAATAGCTCTGTTAAGTATTCATACAGCAGGGTGACGATAAATTTAGCGGATAAGATTTGGGATGGCTTGAGTGGTAAAGGCAGTAAGTGATCTGTATCCTGTGAGAAATAGAACACATTTATGACATAGAAAATACCGAATACAAATATAACTGCACTTATGATGGACAACGCTAACCCCAGTAGCATTCCTTCCTGCCCAATCGGTACAAGCGCATCATACAGCGCTCCTACTAATTTGGATATGATCAAGCAAACGGGAATGAAGGCTAGACCGATCAGAATCATGAGACCAGTGCTACCTAATTTAGTCTTGCCAAGTTTGCCTGATTTACCACTGCCGTTCTTCAGCAACATGCGTGCAAGAATCCATGTTTTATTCATTTTCCGTCAACTCCAAGAAAATTTTCTCGAGCGATTCATTCGATTTGAAATGCTCTTGGATCTCTTTGAACGTCCCGCAAAATTGAATAGCCCCTTTATTAATAATCGCAACGCGATCACATACTTTCTCGGCAACTTCTAACACGTGCGTGGAGAAGAATACGGTCTTACCTGCATTCGCATGCTCACGCATCATTTCTTTTAACGTATAGGAAGACTTTGGATCAAGCCCTGTTAGTGGTTCATCCAGAATCCACACCGACGGGTCATGGACGAGTACCCCCATAATGACAATCTTCTGACGCATCCCGTGGGAATAGCTCTGAATCGGGTCCGACAATGCATGCATCATCTCAAAGCGATTGGCCAGCATGTTGATACGCTCTGTCCGATCTTCCTTCGATACGTCATACATATCCGCCATAAAATTCAAATATTCTAAACCCTTTAGTCGCAGAAAAACATCTGGGCTATCCGGTACATAGCCGAACTGCTTCTTCGCTTGTAATGGAGCTTCTTGCATATTGATATTGTTCATGAGTATTGTTCCTTGGTCAGGTTGAGCAATACCTGTGATCATCTTAATCGTCGTCGTCTTACCAGCACCGTTAGGTCCTAAAAAACCAAAAATCTCTCCCTTAGCGATGTTCAAGCTAATATTGTTTACTGCTTTTAATGTGCCGCCGTACGTTTTGGATACATTCGATATTTCGATCAATATTCTCATCCCCCTCTAGCTCTCATCATTACAAAATCATCCAGTTGTGTCAATGACATAGCTAATCCCAAGATGAGTATTGATTATCATTCGATTAAATGTATAATTATTCAAAATAATTAATTGCTATGAGAAAAGGGGAGAGCGAACCATGATTGCATCGATAGAGGAACGTTCCTTAAATGCTTGGCCAGCACTGGAAACGGTGTTGTCCGAGGGTTGGGTATTACGGTTTGCAGATGGATATACGAAGCGCGCCAATTCGATTCAACCCATTTATGGATGTTCAGAGGATGTTATTAGCAGTATTGAGACTTGTGAAGCGTTGTATACGAGCAAGGGATTGAATACTGTTTTTAAAATAACACCAATCACTTATCCATCTCACTTAGATGCCATACTTGAAGATCGGAAGTACACTGTCGTTGATCATACAAGTGTTCAAACGGTAAGTTTACAGGACTTACGAGAACCTTCCCTGTGTACCGTTGATAGTTATGAAGAAGTAACGGACGAATGGCTCTCCGCTTATTGTCGTCTATCACAAGCAAGTGAGCAGCATCGACCTACGATGAAGCGAATGTTTGAGCATCTTGTTCCCCAAGCTTGTTTTATGATATTAAAGGACGAAGGACAAGCTGTTGCTTGTGGAATGGCTGTAATCGAGAGGGGATACATCGGGTTATTCGATGTCGTGACAGATGCGGACCGCCGCAAGAAGGGATACGGAGAGCAGCTGATTCTGAACTTGCTCCACTTTGGAATAAGAAATGGTGCACACCACTCCTATCTCCAAGTCGTCAAGTCAAATGCTGCTGCTCTCCGTTTATATGAAAAGTTAGGCTATCTTGAAAGTTATTCGTATTGGTATCGAGTTCAAGCGTAATTATTCCGCTGAAGTCTTCTTGAGGTAAGCTCTCCAAGTAATACACCAATTGGCTGGATCATCGAAGCTAGATTCATCGATCCGATGTACGGTGCTGCGTGTTGGCGCATTTTTCACAACTTCAGGTGTTTCATACGCTTCCTTCGAAATTTGTGTCAATGCCGCAATATACTCATCCAAGTCTTCCTTGGAGTAAGATTCAGTTGGCTCTAGTGTAAAAGGTTGCGGCACGACATACGGATGGTGACTCGTCCAGTAGTGCAGACCGAAATCACACATTCTGCGTGTTACATCTTCGGTTGTTACTCCGGTTTCCTTCGTCATCTGCTCCCAACTGTAACGAACTTGCTCCAGACGACTTCCTTGAACATAAGGTGCTGATGCCCCACGAATTTGCGTAATTTTGTGATACAAGTAGTTATTGTTTAGTACAGCTGTCTGTGCAACTTGCAACAAACCTTCTGCACCTAGCGCACGAATCCAAGCATAGGAACGAAGAACGGTTTGTGCGACCCCATAGAAGCTGCGCACTTTCCCTATATTGTTCGGATGCGCATAATCACGAGTGAGTTGATACTGCTTCCCATCATAATCCACAATCGGTCCTGGTAAGAAGGGAACTAACTCACTAACAACCCCAAGTGCTCCCGTTGCAGGACCACCGCACATATGTGGAGCAGCGAATGTCTTATGTAGATTGAAGAAGCACATATCAAAACCTGCTTCCTTCGCACGCGTCACCCCAAGCAAACCATTCGCATTCGCTTGGTCATAGTAACAGATCCCTCCTGCCTCATGCACAAGGTCTGTAAATTGCTTGATTCTAGGATTGTAAATACCCGTATCTTCTGGATTCGCCACAACAAAGCCTGCAGTACGGTTCGAAACGACTTTCTTCAACTCTTCAATGTCAGGGAAGCCGTCCTTGTCCGGATATAACGTAATAATCTTATACCCTTTCACAACAGCAGTCGCAGCTTGGGAAGGATGTGAGAAGATCGTCGTAATAATCTCATTACGCTGCTCCCCTTCACCACGAGATTCGTGATACGCACGAACGATAGATGCCATTGCAAGCAAAGCTTGTGTGCCACTGCTCGGTTGGAAAGAGAATTGATCCATCCCTGAAATTTCGCGCATCGCTAGATCGAGTCGATAGAACACTTCGAGAATCCCTTGAACATCTCCCACGTCTTGTAGGGGATGCAGCTCCATGATCTTCGGTGTACGAATCATCATCTCATTGATACGAGGAATATATTTCATCGTGCATGTGCCTTGACCGATCTCCACATTGAGATCGGAGCCAAGTGTCTCTTGTGACAATCGCAAATAATGGCGCAACACCTTGGCTTGACCAATTTCAGGTAGAGCAGGGAGGGTAGCGCGTTTCATCGAATCTGGAATAGCAGACACCCCATCACCGACAGTTTCTGCAATAGCTACTTCTGCCCCAGCGACTTGAACTCCACGTTCACCAGCTTTGTGTAATTCAAAAATAACCGGCTCATCCCACTTCGCTTGATGAAAGTTTCTTACTGTATGATCACGACGAATTCGTTTCATTACACGCTCACTCCTTCCTGTAAAGCGGATACACATTGTTGTATGCTAGCAGCCAAATATTCCAATTCATCTTGTAGATGAATCTCTGTCACACAATAAAGCGCTGATTGACCTAGTTCAGGGAAATCTAGCGACAAATCCTTACCGCCCTGAATACCTTGCTCAGATAACTTCGCATGAATTTGTGCAACAGTAAGCCCTGTATTCGTAAAGTCTACGATAAACTCTTTGAAAAATGGCGCTGTGAACTTCACCTCTACGCCTTCAAGATCATCTAGTAAGCTTGCAGCATACTGCGATTTTTGCATAATGGTCTGACCTAATTCTTGCATGCCGTATGGACCCATGAGTGCTAAATACACACCTGCTGTAATCCCCCATAGTGCGGTTTGTGTACCAACTGATTCTTTGCCCGTCTCACGATGGGCGAATGATGTACGTTCGTAAGCAACATCCCCAAAACCATACTCCCCTTCAACAGAGGTAGGTGCGATCCCGAACAACCGAGACGGGTACTCCATCACAAATTGTTCCTTATCATGTGTTGCAATGAATCCTGCTTGACCCCCGCCGTAGTTCATGTGCATGCCAAGTGGCTGAAGGTCTCCACATACGATATCGGCGCCATACTGACTTGGTGGCTTCAACACACCTAGTGAACTTGGATCGACACCAACTACAAATAAAGCACCTGCCTCATGTGCAATTTCACCTATATGTGCACCTTGTGATTCAATCGTACCTAGGAAGGTTGGATTCTCAATATAGACAGCTGCTGTATTAGCATCTACCTTATGCTTCAGATCGTCGAGATTGAGTTCGCCTGTTTCACTGTTGTAATCAACAAGGGTGTAGGATAAGTCTGGTGTGATGTAGTTGTTGATGATCATAAGTTTATCTCGGTCAATCGTGGCAGGGAGTAATAATTTATTACGTCCGGTTATACGTGCAGACATCCGAAGGGCAGTCGATGCGGCTTGTGCCCAGTCAAATGTCGGTACGTTCACAACATCCATATCCACTAGTTCGGCAACTAAACTTTGGTATTCGAATAAAGTTTGGAAGCGACCATGGTCTTCATAAGGCTCACCTGCATAGGCGGTTACGAACTCAGAACGCTGATTAATCTCGTCACATACTGCAGGTACGTAGTGCTGCCAGCAACCTGCACCTAAGAAGTTGAGCTTTTCCTTGGTGCTCTTGTTCTTGTTCAATAGCTTCTCGATTTCACGTTGAAGCTGATTCTCGGTTAGAGCAGGAGGTAAGTTCATCATTCGGTTTAGCTTGATGTCATCTGGGATGATGGCGAACAAATCCTCAATACGGTCGACGCCGATCTCATCTAGCATTTGGCGTTGGACTTCGGGGATGGTGTTAGGGATATAGGGGTGGGCAGCTTGCTTCTTGGTCTTATCCAATATGGGTCACCTCGATTGAATTATTTTTTTGGGGGAGCTATGGAGTAGTCTTCGCAGAAGGCTGCGATGAGTGCTTTGGAAAAAAGAAGAACTTACAAGCTCCAATGCTCTCGTGAAAGTGGATTAGATTATATGGTGTTTTCACGATCACAATTCGCCTTCCAGCCCTTCTTTTCTCCTATGCATGCAACTTTTGTGCATGAAAACACACTTAAAAACCAGTAATTACTTGAGTCAACCTCAAAATTAGTGCTTAAAAATGCAAAACTAGCGGAGGAGACGAATCGTTCTGTAGGAGCGTAGCTTTCGCCTTTGAAATCGTGAAAATACCATAAATTCAATTCAAGATTCACGATTGAGACAGCGACCGGAAGAATGATTCGTCTCCATAGCGGCCTCATACTCACTGACCAATTAAGCCAAGCCACCGCCGTCGACGACTAATACGCTGCCGGTTACCCAGTTCGACATATCGCTGACGAGAAAGAGAACTGAGCTTGCGATGTCTTTTGGTGTACCAAGACGCTCAAGTGGGCGTCCTGATGCGGAAGAGACGAGGAAGGAACTTTCTTCCTTACCGAGCTGCTTCGCTTCCTCTCTTAGAAGAGGTGTGTCGGTATCACCTGGGCAGACGCAGTTGACACGAATATTCTGCGGGCCATGGTCGATTGCCATTGCTTTGGTTAAGTTGACGATACCTGCCTTCGCTGCACAGTACGCTGCTGCTTGATCGCCGCCTTTAAGTCCCCAACCTGATCCTGTATTCACGATGCTACCACCGCCGATTTCCGCCATATGAGGGATTGCGTACTTAGATAGTAGGTAAGCACCTTTCAGTGATACATCCATTACTAGATCCCAATCCTGCTCCTCAAGATCTACAACGGTTTTACGACGAATCACCCCTGCGTTATTGAATAAAATGTCTATTCTGCCATGGTCTTCAGCGATACGACTAACCGTTGTCTTACAATCTTCATTCGATGTCACATTGCATTTATAAAAATGCGCTTGTCCACCTTGCTCACGGATCGCTGCTGCTGCTTGTGCACCAAGCTGCTCATTAATATCAAGTACCATCACATTCGCACCAAATGCCGCTAGCATCTCTGCTGTCGCATAACCAATCCCAGAAGCCCCTCCTGTTACAAGTGTTACTTTGCCATCTAAACGTAAAATTGCATCATATTTTGACATAATCGATATGTTGCCCCCTTCATCTTTCTTCATTATATCGATTATGCAAACGCTTCATAACGTGATTTTGTTCGTAATTCCTAGTCAATTTGTTTGAATCGATGGCAAATAAAAAAACGTGCAAGGAACGATGTCCTTACACGTTTTTTATTGCATGGGAAATAATAATCAGCTATTACTTCGCAGCAGGGATTTTGATTTCTTGACCGATGTGGATCAAGTGTGGGTTTTTCAAGTTGTTGTATTTAGCAAGCTCATTCCAGTCAAGGCCGTATTGCTTCGCGATTTTGGACAATACATCACCTTTTTTAACAACATACACTTGATCAGCTTGAGCTGGTTTTTCAGCAGGCGCAACTACTTCTGGTGTTGTAGGTTTAGCTGGTTCTGTAGTTGGTTTAGCTGGTTCTGTAGTTGGCTTAGCAGGCTCTGTTGTAGTTGGTGTTGTTGGTTTCGCAGGTTCAACCGGCTTAGCTGTTTCTACGTTATCAGCAAATTTAATTGCATATTTAGCGAATCCTGATTCTTTGTTCGTGTCTACATACTTCAAGTAGTCGAAAGCTTCAGCTGCCGTCTTCGCATTAGGTGAAGTTTCGAATGTTACGTTCGCATTGCCAAAGTTATGGATAAAGGACCAGTTCTTATCAGCCGTTGGGTTGATTGTTTTGTTAGCTGCAATGTAATCAATTACGATTTGACGGTTCTCGTCTGGTGAGTTGATTACGATCGCTTTACCAGCGTTTACACCTGGGAAGCTACCGCCACCGCTTGCACGGTAGTTGTTTGTTGCGATAATGAATTTCTGAGCTGGATCAATCGCTTTACCATTGTACTGCAAGTCAACTACACGATTAGCGCTCGGGTTAACTTCTTTACCTTTATCATCATACTTGGATGGTTGTGTTAAGTCATACTTGTATGTTACGCCATCAAGAACGTCGAAGTTATAAGTTGGGAAAGCAATATTCACAAGCGGTTGCTCTTCTGTTTTCTTTGGATCGATTTCGTTAAATTGACCTGCGGATCTTTCTAACCAGTTCTTCACGTCAGCACCAGTTACAAGTACTGCGTTAAGTGTGTTCGGGTATACATAAAGGTCAGCCATATGCTTAACAGCTAGGTCGCCTTTAGGAATATCTGTGTAGTAGCTCACGCCGCCACGACCACCAGCTTTGAATGGTGCACCAGCAGAAAGAACAGGAAGACCGTCAAGCTCCGTACCTTTGATGTTCTTCTCTACATACCATTTTTGTGCGTTCGTTACGATTTGAATGGATGGATCATCTTGAATAAGTGCAAAGTAGCTGTTGATTGGTGCAGTGGATTGACCTACTGCGCCGCGAACATACTTCAATGTTTTTTCGTGCTCGTCTTTCACTGCGTTTACAACGTCTTTATCAGCATCAACTAGAGCTTTTTTGTTTGCTTTGTCATAGATCGGAACAACGGAAGATTGGGAGTCTACCACTTTCCATTTGCCGTCTACTTTAGTTAGGTTAAGGTCAACAACACCAAGGTTGTCACCCCAGAATCCTGGCTCAACTGCAGCAACACCGTTGATTGTACCTTTTTTCAGGTCAACTTTTGCTTGTACATCTGTAGGAACTGCGAATTTAGGGTCAGGGAATACAACATGGGAGTGACCGAATAGGATCGTGTCAATACCAGGTACTTTACTTAACAAGTAAGTTGCATTCTCATCATTACCTGCAGCTTCAGTTACACCGAAACCGGAGTGAGGAATAGCTACGATAATATCTGCGCCCTCTTTTTTCATTTGAGGGATAAATTTGTTAGCTGTTTCAATAATATCTTTCGTTACAACTTTACCTTCAAGGTTTGCTTTGTCCCAGTTCAAAATTTGCGGAGGAACGAAGCCGATTACACCGACTTTAAGCTTCTGGTCTTGACCAGCTTCATCTTTAAATGTGCGATCCAAAATCAAGTAAGGTGTAAAGTAGTTCTTGTCATTGTCAGGGTTGTTATCTTTATCGTCTATGTATACGTTTGCATTCACATATGGGAATTTGGAACCTTTCAAGCTGCGTTGCAAGAAATCTAAACCATAGTTGAATTCGTGGTTACCAATGTTACCAGCGTCATAACCAAGCAAGTTCATTGCTTTATAAACGGGGTGAGTTTCACCGTCTTTAAGCGGATCAATTTTCGCCATTACATCGCCAAGCGGGTTACCTTGAAGCAAATCTCCATTATCAAAAAGCAAGCTGTTCTTCACTGCATCACGGTGTTTCTTAATCAAAGTTGCAGTCTTCGCAAGACCAAACTCATCAGTTACTTTATCTTGGTAGTAATCATAGTTCAACACGTTCGTATGAAGATCCGTTGTTTCCATGATACGTAATTTAAGCTCAGGATTTTTCGTGTCTGCTGCTCCTACAACAGCTGTTGGAACTAATGCTGCACATAATACTGTAGCGGCAAGTGCTTTAGACAAAGAGAACTTCTTCTTCAAAGTGATTCCTCCTAATAATTAAAACTAATAAAACTCTTACCTCTCCACTATAATCTATCAAAAAGTTCTGTCAACATAGAAAAGACAGAAACTTAGCGTTTGTCACCAATTTTACAAAAAATTAATGAGAAATACGTCGTTTCTGCCAGAAAATTATCTTATTTTGTTTAAGCTTGAGATCTCTTCTTATCTTCGTATACATTTTCTTGTGGAACGGTATTCGCATAATCCGGAACCCATTTCGGTGGTCCGTATTTACGCAGGTAACCCAGCTGGTTCACGTAAGCATCAAGTGGTCCCTCATTGTAGTAATTCTCTAGTAAGCCCCAGCAAGCATGAACATCATTCAGTGCCCGGTGAGCACCTTCTAGTGGAATACTAAATCTCTTGCAAGTTTCACTTAATGTATACGGATAGAATGTGCGATCACGACTAATCGTTAAGGTGTCGAGGAACGAGTTGTTGAAAGAGCGGCCCGCTAATCTTTTTAAAGAATGATGAAGGAAGCTAAGATCGAACGCTGCATTGTGTGCCACGATTACGTTATCACCCAAGAACCGATTGAGAATCTTAAACGCCGTGAGTTCATCCATCCCATAGCGTAAATCCTCATCGGTTAGTCCCGTGATTTCAGTAATCTTAGACGAGAGTTTACCTTCGTATTGGACAAGTGTGCTGAACTCGCTGACCACTTTACCATCCATCACACGAATAGCCGCAATCTCAATAACCCGATCTCGCATCGGATCAAGTCCAGTCGTCTCAAAATCGAGTATCGTCAAATTTGTAAACATCGGTTAACCGACCTCCGAGTTATGCTCTAACACAAACATCTTGCTCGCACAATAATCAATGATGTCGCTTCTTCTAACAATCCCAATAAAATTATCGGAATCATCTACAACTGGAACAAAGTTCTGCACCTTCGCTAGACGAATCAGATCATCCATATTCGCATCAATACGTACGGCGCGATTATCTACACGCATCGGCACTTCTTGAATCGAACGACGGTGTGCGTTATCAAGCGACATCCCCTCATTATTCTTGAAGAACCAGAGCAAATCACCTTCTGTAATCGTGCCTATGTATTTGCCATGATCATCAAGTATCGGGATTGCTGTATATCTATGGTGTTCCATCTTCTCTAATGTCTGACGCAATGTATATTGGTTTGTAATGCAGACAACTTCAAGTTTCGGTAATAAAAAGAATGCAATATTCATAGTACAAAAATCTCCTTCTTGTGAAGTACGAGAACTATTATATCATATTCAACATATATGCTTCATTCTGCTTTCATGATATGGTTATTTATGGATGGTACTCATGATTAAGGGGGAATGGCTATACGTGGAACTAAATAATCGTATTGATCAATTAGAGAAAAGGATCGCATTACTAGAAAATCAGATCAAAGAACTGAAGCAAGAAAGAGAACCCGTATCAAGTCCTGTTGTTCCTAGCAAGAAGCCAACTATTCTGCAAGCCGAAATCAAGCAGGCGAAACCGATCACACAAGGACCAGTCCGCATGACTACAACGCCACAGGTTAAAAAGGCGAATACAGATTGGGAGCAGCACTTCGCCAAAGTATGGCTGCCGCGCATCTTCATTGTTGTCCTGTTACTTGGTGTGCTATGGGGTTTCACTGCCGCAGTAAATGCAGGTATCATTACCGAACCTGTGCGCGTCCTACTGGGACTTATCGCAACTGCACTCTTATTCTGGCAAGGTGAGAAGCAAATCAAAGCAGAGCGCTTTGCACTCGGTAAAGTGTTGTTAGGTGGATCAGTTGCCATCTTGATGCTTACCTTGTTCGCCGCACATATGCTCTATGACTACACACCATCGTGGGCTGCATTTATCTTGTACATACTTACAATTGCACTAAGTATCTGGTTGTCCCTGCGCCACCAATCACAAGCGCTTATTATTGTTTCCTTACTTGGTGGATATTTGATTCCGTTCTTGATTAAATCTGATGACCCGAACATCTGGATGTTCGCTGGTTTTGAAGCTGTATTCTCTAGTGCGATGATTATTCTCGCTTATCGATTCCAGTACTGGGGAGCTTACTACACCGCACTAAGTGTTCATATTCCACTAGTCATCGGCTATATCATAAGCAATCACATGGAGAGTCGTACTGCATTCATTATTGCTGTTATGATCCATCATCTCGTCCTATTCGCTTTATTTACTTTCCAGAAAAAGCATCAAAAAGTGAATCAATATGTTTCCTTGTTTATCGGCTTCTCGTTGTTAGTGTTATGGATGGGTGGACTTTACGGTATTCGATTCTCAGGGGTATATCAGACGATGATACTTACGTGGGGCTTCATCTATGTGGTTGCTGCGTATTGGCTCCATTCTGTTCAAAAGAACGCATCCGCTCATATCACGATCGCATCATTCGCGGTATTCTTATGGCTCGTCCATGTGCTGGATGGCAGTAATCTAGCCATTGTGCTTCTCATTAAGGGTATGCTGACGATTATGCTCGGTATGAAACTTCTTACGAAACTCCAACAAGTAACCGGCAGTGTCGTTTATCTCATTGGTTTTCTATTATGTTTCGAAAAACCCATATCCGAAGTATTCTCTAGCATGACGTTATCTTGGCTAGTATTGATCTTGAGTCTTCTCGGCATGTATGTGTTCGTTACACGAATAAAAGACAGCTCCCTTTATACACCCATTCAACCGTACTTGTTATGGGGAGTAGGAGCTGCCTCTATAATTCTTATCTCGCAAATTACGAGTGTGCTAAGTAAACCTGTCTCTAAAGACTACCAACATCTTATCTTATCGACGGTTTGGATCGCGTGTACGATTATCATTGTCGTAATTGGTGTCGTCTATAAAAAGAAAGTTCTGCGTATCTCTGGAATTGTGTTCCTATTCATCACATTAGCCAAAATGATCTTTGTTGATCTGCCATTCGTGTCAACTGCCATTCGAGCTATCCTATTCATCGCACTTGGCAGTGTCGGGATTGCACTTTCAAGACTGTACTATAGACGTAAAGGCGAACCACCAGTCGTTATGAAGACGACTTCGATTGAAGAGCATCCCCAAGACTGATTCGCTTGAGTTTCGGCAAGTATGCATATGAGAACGTAATAAGAGGCGACACCCATAAGAATATAGCGTAAGGGATGTATTCAACGACAGGTACACCGAGTGTTACGGCAAAAAAGGCACCACTCACACCCCATGGAATGAGAGGGTTAATCAATGTTCCGCAATCTTCAAGTGTTCGAGACAGTGTACGCAGCGGAATCTGACGTCTGCTGAATTCTTCTTTAAACATCTGTCCTGGTAGCAAAATCGATAAGTACTGCTCACCTGTTAATGCATTAACAGCAATGGCCGAAGAGCCAGAAGCAAGTACAATATGGCTTGGATTGCGCAGTGGTTGAACAAAACGCTCAAACACTGCGCGAATCACGCCACAATGCTGGAGCAAGCCGCCAAGAGCAAGAGCAATCAAAATCAGTGAAATAGAAGAAAGCATCGATTGTAAACCGCCACGATGAACGATAGAAGCGACGAGATCACTTGATACTTCGCCTTTATAACCATTTTGCATCACTTGAAACCAAGTAGACACAGATGTCTCTCCCTGCACGAACAAAGCGACTAGCAAACCACTAACAATTCCGACTGCTAGAGTTGGAATGATAGGCTTACGACGAATGGAACAGTAAAGAACAACTGCAGGTGATAGAATCGTAAGAATGTGAATATGGAAACTAGCTTGCAGCGCTTGCTGCATCTCCATAATGGAACTGCTGGTAGCTCCACCAGTCTGTGGTACAAAAATAAAGAAGATAATGGTAAGAAATAAAGCAGGAATCGTCGTGTAAAGCATGTTCTGAATATGTGTAAACAACTGAACACCTGCTACCGCTGGTGCAAAACTTGTTGTATCGGATAACGGCGACATCTTATCCCCTAAACATGCCCCGCTTATAACAGCGCCCGCTGCTAGAACCGGATTCACACCCATCGCAATCGCCATTCCCATGAGTGCAACCCCAACCGTACTAACCGTTGTGAATGAGCTGCCCGTAAACATCGAGACGATAATCGTAATAAAGAGTGCACTTATCGCAAAATGCTGTGGATTAATGTATTCAAGTCCAACATATAGAATCGTCGGCACCGTGCCGCTCATCATCCATACTGCAATTAAAATCCCAATTAATCCAAGAATAATAATTGGCATAATTGCTGAACGTATCCCTTTAAGTATCGCTTCCTCAAGCTCTTTCCAACTAAATCCAAACAGATGCAGACAGGTTGCCACAATCGCTGTACCTGCAAGGAGTGGAATATGCGGCTCTGACTTCATCACAAACATGGAAACGAACAATAACACAATTATCCCTATAAATAGGGCAACACTTTGACCAAAACTAAGCTGCTTATTCATGCTGCTCTTGCCCCCTCAAATCTCTCTATACATATTATATCTTTTATACTTTTAAGCTTCTACGCTTTTATGCTTTTGTGCGGTTAAGTATAATAGCAAAATATATAGGAGAGGGGGTAGTCTGTCAAACATCAAAAATTGGATATTATTTCACAATCCCTGCACTTTGAATTTTGATATCCGTTGATACCGTTACTTCTGCGCGAGAAAATGCATCTACCCAGTTATCCTGTACCTTCTTCCACTCCGAATAGGTATACGCTCTTGCATATAACCCAAAACCTACAGGATCAATGTGTAGTTCTTGTGTCTTCTTAATAAATTTCGTAAACATATTCGATATTTCACGTTCAATTTGCCTCTCTAGTGGAGAATCTCCGTCAAGTACAGAGGTGTTGTATGGAAAGAACATCTCCGGGATCGTTGCTCCCATTTTTAAAGACACATCAATATGAAACTTTCCATCCGCATAAGTCACCTTGTGCTTAACTTTGATATTCTGTGCCTCTATACTGATATAACGTGTGTCCACAACCTTATTCGTTTTCTCCAATTCTGGAAGGAGAATGGTAAATGGAAATTTACCGCTTAGTCGCTTTTGCAACATATAGATCATCTTTGTTTCGTTCGGACCTACTGTAGTGACATAGCGTCCTTTGGAATCCAAAAGTCCAGTACCTGTGACGCGCACATTAGTGCCATCTGTGTCGTCCAGCTTAACGACTGTCAAAGTCGCCGTTGTTCCTTTCTCCTTTAATTGTCGATGAAAATCTTGCAAGGTCGTCTTGACCGTCTCGTTACGCAGGTTCGCCGAATCGATCATTTTGGATAAAAAAATCGGCAATCGAGGCTTATCTTTAGGAACAGCTCGGATGACCCCCGAAACATCACCATCCACCATAACAAGGCGTGAAGTGATCGTATTCTTCGCATCTCGATAAAAGGAATCCAGCAGCACATTCCAATTGGGATTCTGCAACAATCGTTTACCGACTAGCACGACCTGTGCTTTACCCCCACTTGAAAGTCCATCTGAGGCCATATCAAACTTATTACGCCCCGCTCTTGATGTCTTGGTCTTCACCTCTTGTTCTTCTTCTTTATCTACCGCTTCTTTATTAAACACTGGGCTTGATTGTGACACGATAAGCTCGTTCTTCTCATTAAGATCCATGCCAATTACTAAGGTAAGTGTCAAATTCTCAATGATGGTCGTATCTCTGCAACCCGTGAGCATACTGGAACATATGAATAGAACAAGGATCGTGACTAATCGAAGTTTCATGCCACTTTCCTCCTAGCCATTTTATAAAAATAAATATAGATCAGTAGCATGATGGGTAAACAATACGAAACGATAATGCCGCTGTAGCCCGCCCACTTCATCCACTCTTCACTATTCATCCATGAAGGTTGCATAAAGTATGTGAAGATCAAAGCTGCCACTATGTAAATGAATACAATCCATTTGTGGCTATGTATCCCAAGTAGCTGTGCTGTACCCGCTGCCATCGTGGACGTGTACGGAATCATGGCTTTGGAAACGACTAGCAAGTAGAAGGCAAGGAAAATAATATCGAAACGTTCTAAGAATCGAAACTCAACGACTTTTAGTAAAATCAATACCGGCTGATAATAAGAGCTAATCTCATATGGGCTGAAATAAACGAAGCAGACCAGTGTTACAAACACATAAATCATCATCGTCAGTGTACTGGCAATGAGTACGCCTTTGATCGCTAATTCCTTCTGCTTCAAATGAGGATATACGAAATATACAACTTCATATCCGAGAAACGAATAAACCGTCGGAACAATCCCCTTGATTACAGGCATTATCCCTTCTTTTAGCACCGGAACCAAATGGATGTAGTGGGCTTCCTTCAATGGGAATAACATCACGAGGGACATCCAGATCGTCATATAAAAAATAAGCTGCGAGTAACGTGCAATGACTTGGATATGCTTACTGCCAATAAAATAAATCGGAACCCCGATAATGAACATGATGGATGCGATGTTGGTCGTAGGTAGAAAGTATTCTTTGACATATAAAGACGTATTGAGCCAAATGTTCCAACCAAAGTAGATAAAATGAAAAAGAATCGGGATAATCAGGATTTTGCCGCTAATCTTCCCGAACAATCGGATAAACAGCTCAGAAAGCGAATCATTCGGGTATTGTCTCATGACAAGGACGATCAGAACACTGAATGTGGAGTTCAGGAGCCAAGCTAGAATAATAGAAATCCATCCATCCGTACCCGCCTCTTCAGCAAGTAAACGCGGCAACGATAGGATACCTGTCCCCACCTGCATCCCATGCACAAGCAGGACAAATTGTAAGAACGATATGGGCAGCTTCTTCAATTGGAATCTCCCTTCCTTCTTCTCTGTTTGACCTCCTGCAGCGGTTGTGATCCACGCGGACGCCTGATCATCATCTTAAGCGGGACACGTATGATCGTATCTTTCCAATCTCGAAAATGAACAGGTGCAAATGGACTGCCATAGGAGGTGCCAAGTGATTGCAGAGAACAAAGATGTCCGAATATAATCATCGCACCTACAATGATGCCAATAATACCGAAGAAGTACGCCACTATCATCATCGGAAACCGTAACAATCGAACGGCCGTACCCATGTCATAATTCGGAATGATAAACGTCGCAATCGCTGTAGAGGCAACGACGATAACCATAATATTACTTACAAGCCCAGTCTGCACAGCGGTTTGGCCAATTACGATACCTCCAACTAGACCCACAGTTTGTCCAATAGGGGAGGGCAGACGAATCCCTGCTTCTCGCAGCATCTCTAAAGTAAGCTCCATAATGAGAGCTTCGAGAAAAGGGTGAAACGGCACACGTGACCGCGTCTCGGCAATTGATAGAATGAGTTGAATTGGAATAACTTCGAAGTTGTACGAAATAAATGAGATATAAATAGCCGGAAGAAACAATCCTAAGAAGAATGCAAACATACGAAGCAAACGTATAAAGGATGAACTTAGCCAGCGCATGCTATAGTCATCAACACTTTGAAAATACGAAATGAACGACGTTGGGCCGATGATGACGCTTGGTGAACGATCCACAATGACCACAAACCGACCTTGCAAGATTTGTGATGAAGCACTATCTGGACGTTCCGTTAAAATCAGCTGAGGAAAAGGAGAGTAGGAGGCATCTTCAATAAACTCGGCAAGTTCTCCTGAGTTAATGATCGCATCCACATCAACGTCATTGATCCGTTGTTTCAGCCGCTCTAAGATTTCAGGATTCGCTACATCTTCCAAGTAAAGAATCGAGACTTTGGTCTCACTTCTCTCCCCAACGGTTAACTCCTCAATTTTCAACTGTCGATTCGGGATGTATCGACGAATTAAAGCGATATTCTGACTCGCTGTCTCAATAAAACCTTGATGCGCGCCTTTAAGTGAGGCTTCTAGCTGCGGGTCTTCTATCGAACGTTGCGGCCAACCTTTGGTGCCAAGTACATAAGCTTCACTTTTGTCTGCAACGAACATAACGCTATTACCGTGAAGAATCGATTTTTCAATTTCCTGCCAATCTTTAACCGCACGATGCTCGCCAATCCCGATGAACAAGGACTGTTTCTTCTCAAGCCCTTTTTGCAGAGGATCAAAGACGTTGTTATTAATTGCATTCATATCCGTCAAACAAGCAATGTAAGCAATGACATAGACGGGCTTATCATCCCCAATCCACTTCACAATGAGATCAGGTGTCTTCGTCAATCTATTTTTCAATTGTGTTACATTGTCTTCAAGCTGTGCGGATATGCCAGTCATATTGATCATCCTTTCTACGTGATTGGTGATCCTTATTATTTGACAGAGCCTTCCTATTTATGAAAAAGATGAATTGAGAAATTATTGCAGATACTTGAATTAGCATTAATTAGCATACAAAAGCTAATTAAAAAAAGCCTCTGAAAATTAACTTCAAAGACTGAACTAGACTATTGGGTAGTACCCACGCCCATTATCTTAACGTCTGTATAAATGTTCACTTTCGCTCTAGCAAACTCCTCGTCCCAATTGTCTTGCACTTTCTTCCACTCTGAATGCAAATACGCCCTCGCATACGCTCCATACCCAAAAGGATCAAGCCTCTCATCTTGAGCCTTCGTAATCATTTGCTGAAATCTTCGAGTTAGTTCCTGCTCCATTTGTTTCTCGAGCTCTTTATCCACATTGATATCACTTAAGTTGGAAGGAAATGATTTCTCCGTAATTTCGATATGCATTTTAATTTTTAAATCAAACACGAAATGGCCATTCTCATATTTAGTCTTTGTCTTTAAATCAACCGCGTCAGCTTGAAACGCAATCCGATTCCTTCTAATAATATCCGTACCTTTCGCAAATTGTGGGATTTTATGCAAGATGAGGATTGTAAATCAAAAAGGACTATCCTTTGATCCGATCGATCAAAGGATAGTCCTGTCTTTAATATCGTTCTTATTCTAATAAGAAGAACTGGATTCGCCGCCGTTTACAATCGCAATGCCTGCGCTTGCGCCAATACGCGAAGCACCCGCTTCTACCATTGCCGCGACGTCCGCATAACTGCGAATACCTCCAGAAGCTTTCACGCCAACGTCTGGTCCAACTGTCTCACGCATAAGCTTAATGTCTGCTGCTGTTGCGCCACCAGTTGAGAAGCCTGTGGAGGTTTTAACGAAATCAGCTCCTGCTTTAACGGACAACTGACATGCACGAACTTTCTCTTCATCCGTAAGTAAGCAAGATTCAATGATAACTTTCGTCAATGCCTTACCTTTAGCCGCTTCAACAACCGCACGAATATCACGTTCTACAAGCTCATCATTCTTGTCTTTCAATGCGCCAATATTAATAACCATATCCACTTCAGTCGCACCTTTCTCAATTGCATCCTTCGTCTCGAATGCTTTCGTCTCAGGTGTGGATGCACCAAGCGGGAAACCGATTACTGTACATACCTTTACTTCGGGTGTGTCTTTCAATACTTCATATGCAGTTGCTACATTCGCAGGATTCACACATACGGATGCAAAGCGATACTGTTTCGCTTCTTCAGCAAGCTGAATGATCGCAGCTTTCGTCGCATCCGCTTTGAGTAATGTATGGTCGATTAACTTTGCAATTTGCTCTTTATTCATGATTGAATTCCTCCAATTTAAACGCTTTATATGCATATTCTCCATCTTGAAGCATGTCCACAAACATCTAAACCTACTATAACAACTGCGTGAACATTTGTAAACGAACCTATGAACTAATGTAAAATTCTAACCGACTATCCTGCTATGACAACAACACCTGTTACGAATCTCTAGCCTAGCGAATAGATTATAGAATGCACAATTTAATAGAGGTGAGAGAATTGAATGATAGAGTATCCCTAACCAAAGACGAAGTTACCTATGAGCGATTTGAATTAAATCCAGCCGAATATTACGAGAATCGATTCGCGCATACCCCTGTAAAAACAGTCGTTGGCAAAGAAAGTTTGGCAACAAAACAAACGATCATTTTTCAAAAATCAGCGGCACTACACGAAGCTCTGCACAACTTTATTGCAGAAAGAGGTAATAATGAAACGATCAAAGTATTAGAAATTGGCTGTGGTTCAGGAACAATCGGTGCTAGGCTCAAAGCTTATGTGCCTCATATTGAATTATATGGGGTCGATATGAGTGCGACGTGCATTGAAGTTGCGAAGCAAAACGACTTTGACCATGTCATAGCATACGATGTTGTAACAAGCCTCCCATATGAGAGTAACTACTTCGACTTTGTGTATACGATGGACTTCTTCGGACATGTGGAGTTTAGAAGCAAGGATCAGATCATTGCGGAAATTCACCGAGTAACAAAGCCAGGCGGACAAGGATTTCATGGAATTGAGATGGGGTATGTGAACTATATGAACTGTAATCCGAAAGATCCCGATGATATTGTCCGCAAGTATGTCTATATGGAAGGACATATCGGCATCGAAACGTTGGACGATATTCTCATGCGATTTAACCCGCACTTTGACATTATTGGAGCTTATCCGTGGCCGATCCGACCGATGCTCAACATCAACAATATTCTCACTAGTGAGTTTTGGGGAAAAGAGTTCTGTGAAGCCTTTGCTGAAATTGATAGCTTTAATTCCAGGCAAGCCGCCGATATGGTTATTCAGCATTGTAGCCAATACTTATTGAATAGTCTGCGGGACATTTACGGCAACATCCTAACGCCTGCTTCCGTCGCCAAATCGGGAAATTCGAAGCTTGACGCTTGGATTGAATATCTCATTCAAGGCAGTGGATTCGCCAAAATCACGACAAGGAAACGATAGTCGTCTCTTAAGTATACAACCATTTAAGTTAGCACTTTGGCTGAGCTTCCTGCTTAATCTGTAAGGTAGCGAGCAATTCTGCAACCTGCTCTCCTCGATGCTGCCAAGTATTCGCGAGGGCGTACTGCTGTCTAGCTACTGCATCTCCTGGCTCTTGTAACCGATGCTTCACCAGCTGTATGAACGAATCCTGTGTTGCCGCTACATCGACATGCGGAGCCATTCGTCTGCACTCAGGTAAATTGGTCGTGATTACAGGTATGCCCGCAGCCAAATACTCATAAGCTTTGACCGGATTTGCTGCCAGTGCAATTGGTGTGAGATGGAATGGGATGATAGCAACGGTGAGCCGCCGCATCAGATCAGCAAGTTCATCATGCCTTCTTAATCCTAGAAAATGAATGTTAGACCGTCTTTGAAGCGCGCCTGAATACTTGCGTTCAAATTCTGGCCCAATGATGATAATTTCCGTATTCTTCAGCACATCAGCAAGTTTGAGCAGCAACCCTTCATCCACCCACGGTGCCCATGCGCCGATAAAGCCGATTTGCAGTGGTATTTGCTGCACAGGCTGTGGATTAGTCACTTCGAAATGAACCTTCATTGTTACATCATAAGCATTACGAATGAGGTGGATGGATTGTTCGGGATAAGTAAGATTCAAGCGCCGATAAAGTCGCTCGGATGTACAGACGATAGCATTTGAGATACTTACGATTTGTTGTTCATAAGCAAGCCATTGCGGCACTTCATCCACACAATCATAGATGACCCAATCGGGATCAACTTCCTGCTTGATGAAGCCTGCTTGCATCGGAAGGGTGCACCATACCCCGACATCTGCATGTTCCCGCATCTTCAAGGCTGGAAGCCCTTCGCGTATCCACTCCTCATGCTGATGAACGACGAACAATCCATGTTCCACTTCTTCAACGGGTCGATCACTTTGCGTTCGGTTGCAGTAATAAACCGTATGCCCTAGTCTCGCCAGTTCACTCATCAGATGCTGAGGACGCTGTTTCATCCAAGTCCAATCCAGGGATGGCAGGTAAATGATAATGCTCACTTGGCGTCACCTAACCTTATCGGAGGTATGATCATGCTCATCTTCCTTCTGCAACTACCAAATCGTATTGCTAACCATGTACAAACTGAGCTGCTTCTTTACGAATGGCTGCCGGCTAGCACGATCATCAAACTTCAATCCCATTATGCAGAGCAGATGAATGCAGCCCTGCATGCTTATAAACAACAATATGAGGGGGACTTCTGCCTAACACTGTTGGATGGTGAACAGATTACGCCCCATTTTGCCAATGAAATAGAGAAATGGATTGACGAGATGGCGGTAGACACCGCAGGTGTTATCATTGATGGATTGTCGCATTCTATAATTCCACGTGGACCGATTGTTTGGCGTATCTCTGCCCTACTTCATAACCACCAGTCAGTCGGATTTACATCTATAGACTGGCTTCCATTCGAACATTATGTACTTCTTGATACAGCTTACAGGTTGGATGCGGACTGGAATTGGATGAGGGTTCAGACGGATAATTGGACCGCAGATGGCAGTCCTATTCCTAAGTGGTGTAAATCAGAAGAAGAGTGGTCTTACATCAACACGATTATTCGCGAGCCCCTACAAATATATCCACCTCAAGAACCACCTTTCGTCACGATTGTGTTATGTACGTATAACGATGCTCCAACTCTTGTTTGGGCAATTCGCAGTGTACTGATACAGTCGTTTACAGAATGGGAGCTATTAATCATTGACGACGCCTCAACCGATGATACAGCTGCTACGCTTGCACCCTTCCTATCCCACCCACGCATTCAGATGATCCGTAGCGAAATCAATCATGGCAAGGCTTCCTGCTTAAATCAGGCCTTAACACTTGTACAAGGAAAGTGGCTGCTGGAGCTTGATGGCGACGATTGGCTTGCACCACATTGTCTCGAGGAATTAACTATACAGGCTCACTTGCATCCCGAAGCAGGTATCATTCACGGTAATCACATCATCTGGCACGAAAGACGTAACCGACAACTTCTCTTGAAAGAAATAGAGAGCGAGCCTCCAATGACTCTTCATGAACTACTGACAAGTGCGATGCCACGCGCACCTAGGCTGTATCAAACTCTGCGTTTACGAGAGCTGGAAGGATGGTTCTGTGCAGACCCTTTTGACGGAAGACTATTTGAAGATATTCAAATGCTTGCAAGAATCGCCATGAACCATCCTGTCCTCTCTTTGCCTAAAGCCTTGTACCACCGTAGATTACGTGCAACCAGCACAAGCCAAACCCACAAGGATCGGTATCCAAAGTGGCTCACATGGTTTATTCATCATTACACCTTAAGTTCCGACAAGTACACGAACGAACTGAATGTTAGGGAATAAAACGGTCGTATCTGCAGGGGGCAATTGATAACTCGGATTTACAACCCGAACCACGATGTATCCATCATTGACGGATAGGAGTTGCCCTTCCAGATAAGAATTTGCCTGAAAAACCTCGACTGTGCGCCCGATATAACTCGCTAACGATTGAGCAAAATTCATGATAATCCTCCTATCCTAGATCGTTAAACAACCGAAATAACGTTGTTAAACGGAGTCAGTACAATGTCACCTGTCGGCTCTAAGATCTGAACATAATTGGTACCTAACGTGTTCACAGTTCCCGATACAGTTCCCCCATCTGTCGCAATCACAATTTGAGTACCCATTCTGCCATCGAATAAAGTCCAAGTCGCCAATGTCTGAGCAGTTAGTGTCTGAACTTGACTCGTAAGCAAAGCGATTTGTGATTCGTTTGCTTGCTGCGCTCTCGTCAATTGATCTACTTTTTTCTGCAAGGTAACTGTGGCAGCAAGTAGGAAACTCACTTTTTTCGATAAAGCTTTAATTCGCTTGGAGAGCGACTTCGTCACCTTGATCACATAACAGCGTAGACGCTTGATTTGTTTGCTAATCGGTGTCTTCTTGGGTTTGCAGCTCGTTTTCTTACGAATACTGCTGATCGTGCGAAAAGAACGTATCTTCACATTTTTGACCAACCTACTCCCCCCTCTAAAGTTGGATAACCTAGTACCACAGTATGTCTGCCCAAAATGATGAGCAACTCGTCCATATGAAGTTGATCAAACTGCCTACCGTGATCAAGATGGAGGAAATCACGCAAGAAGTTACAAATAATTGCAAGATTAGCAGGCTATGATACAAGCGAAGAAACGCCTTTCACATACACATGTTGTATCCATTTAGAAGAATACTAGGAGGCAACCCGATTGGAGCAAGTACCCACTTTTATATCTGAATACACAGCCCGTCAGACTTACTACAGTCGGATGTTTCATGGACATCTACATGCCGAAACGTTAACCATTATGAACATCCTGAAAGAAAAATCTTACAAAGCAATCCTTGTATATCCCGGGGCTGTAGGCTGGGAACCGCAGCAACGGCCACAACATTTCTTGAGGGAATTTGCCGAGCGGGGTTATTTATGTTTTTTTTGCGATACGCAGCAGGAGCCTTTCTCAATTGATGAAGTGGAAAATAATTTGTTCGTGCTTCGTGGTGGCGATGCCTATCTACTCCCTGCACTGCGCAGCTTATCGGTCATTGTTGTTATTAGCTGGATGGTGCAGATGGCTTGGGCGGACTTATTGCCCCATAAAGTGATCTGGTACGATCTGCTCGATCAACTCGAATTCTTCTCACTCTATGATGAGCAAATGCACAGAAAGCACGATGATGTTGTAAAGCATGCTGCTCTTGTGACGTACTCGGCGGAGCCGCTAAAAACCTATGTTGCCGAACGTGCGAATGCGATGTATATACCCAATGCTGTTCATGTGAAAGACTTTCAGACGAGTACATCGTCGACCGAAATTCCTGTTGAACTGCGTCCTCTCATCGAGCAAGGTAAACCCATCATCGGGTACTTCGGTGCCATTGAAGATTGGTTCCATATAGACTTGGTTCGTACAATTGCCATTCGGCGTCCAGACTGGCAGTTTATTTGTATTGGAAAGAATGGTCGTGAAGATCGGGATCAGCTCTCTCTCCCCGACAATGTTCATTTATTAGGTGCGAAGAAATATAGCGAGCTTGCGGCTTATGGGCGGTATTTTCAAGTGGCGATCATTCCGTTTATCCTTAACGACATTACCAAGCATGTTTCACCACTCAAGTTTTATGAATATAGCGCGTTAGGCATTCCCATCGTATCGACCCCACTGCCCGAAGTTCTTCCATATGCAAGTTCTTGGGTACAAATCGCAAGCCATGTCGATGAGTTCGAACGTGCAATCTTACTCTCGTTCCATCCAGCTATTGCGATGCAAGCGAAGTATAGTGGCGCTCAGCTTGCACTCACCCATTCTTGGTCATCACGTGTGGATCAGATCGAGCATGTATGGAAGCAGGATTGGATGTTCTGGAAAATATATGGAAACTATTCCTCCGCACATAAAGTTGCGGTTATGACGGTGACTTTCCTTGATTATGAAGGAAACAACTTCTATAACGGCGGAGCAGAGCGCTACCTCGTCGATCTATCTGAGCTTTGCAAGCAGCTAGGGATCCAAATGACCATTTATCAATATGGCAACTACACGTGGATTCGCAAATTTGGCGAGATTGATGTTGTTTCTTTGTCCAGAGGCGGACAGCAGACCTATCCCTTCTCCATCCCCACTGTCACTACATTTAACCGCTTGTTCCAAGAACAGACGGCTAACCAATCTGCTGTGAATATATATTCGGCCTATTTCAATGCTTGGCCCTATGCAAACAACAAGAACAGTATCGGAATCATTCACGGTATTTCCTGGGATCAACCCGGTAGTTCCTATAAAGACGGCGTCACATTCTGGGAGACGAATAGACGATTTATTGAAGGTGCTACGCTATGCCATCAATTGGTTTCGGTCGATACCAACTCACCGAACTGGTTCCAGACGATCGATTATGCGGTTGGACAGAAGATGACTGTTATCCCTAACTATGTCGATACGGACGTATTTACCCCACGGGATAATCACCTTGATCTGCGCGATAAAGTTGTCATCTTGTATCCGAGAAGATTGTATCAAGCACGAGGCTTATATATGGTTCTTGAGCTCATGGATGGGGTATTGGAACAATACCCGCAGGTCGAGTTTCATTTTGTTGGAAAAGGAAGTAACGAAGACACCCAGCATGTCACCCGTAAAATAGGGCAATGGCCAGGTCGCGTCAAATGGTATTCTCTCCCGCTTGAAGAGATGAGTCATGCCTACAAGCAAGCAGATATTACGCTCATTCCAACCCTATATAGCGAAGGAACTAGTCTTTCATGTCTAGAAGCAATGGCATGCGGCAATGCCGTGATTGCGACTCGGGTCGGTGGACTAACCGATCTGGTGTTAAACAACTACAATGGACTGCTCATTGAGCCCAGTGGAGATGCCCTAAGGGAAGCCATCTGCTCTTTACTGGATCATCCTGAAGTGATGACCGCGTTCAAGGAGAAATCCAGAAGCGTCGCAGCTTCCTTTTCCAAAGAACGATGGCGGAAACATTGGTTATCTTTACTGCAAGCAAACTTAAGTGTCCAAGGGCAATCTGTGCTTGTACCAACGCCGCAAACCTCCACGAAGTTGATTGAAATTTATGTCGAGCAATCCCCCCTACCAAATTCATTACTAGGACAATTCATTACCGATCATTTAATTAATGGGGATCTGGTTTACCTGCGTATGAAGCAATTTGCAGGGCGATATACGTATTCCTTCGGTCGATTGCAATGGATGAACTGGGAAGATGAGCACTATGCCAAACCGGATATCATCGTTGCAGAACAATCCATTCATGATGATGTTCCCGTACAGATTCACGCAATATGGACACCCAGAGGTGAACTTTCATGGATATCGTCATCTCAAGTGTGACACAGCGAACAGGCTCAACCCTTGTGCAGCGCATTTTCAATGCGAGGAAGAAGACCTTAATCTGGGGTGAGCAAGGTGGGATTCTGGGGAAATTTATTGAAATGCGCAGGGATTTGATGCATTTCTCTAAGGTGAGTGAACAGGAGAAGCACGCATACTTCGGCACCGACGAGAATCCGAATACATGGATAGCCAACATGACACCAGATTTCCCTTATATTGATGCAGCTATTAGGGAGAGTACACGAACTTTACTTCATACCCTATATAGCCAGCACCGTGTACATCACGATCGAATTGGCTTTAAGGAAGTACGTTATGGGAAAGACGAGATTAATCTGTTAAAACTGTGCTTTCCTAACATTCTCATCATCTTGCTCATCCGTAGTCCTATCGATGTCTGGCGAAGCGAGAAGCGCTATTGGGCAGGGAACATTAAACAATTCGCAAGCATATGGAATCAACATGCTGATGAATATTCATTATTACACAATGAGGGTAATCAGATTTACTTGTTCCGATATGAGGACATTACGAATCGAGAGCCCAATACCCTACACGTATTATCTCAATTGGCAGACATATCTCTTGATGAGATCAATGACGTCCTATCCGTTCGATTGAACAGCACAAGACGCCCTCGAACGAACAATGAAATTCAAGCGATTCGCCAATATTGCCGTGAGGGAATGAAGCGTTATGGATATGAGTGATATGAGTGATATAAGTGATTCACATAAGCGTTACCTTGTCTGGCTCACGGGTTTATCTGGGGCTGGTAAAACAACCCTTGCGGAAGCTTTGAACCAAGTGCTTGCCCCGTCGATTATTCTCGATGGAGACGTACTGCGCCAAGGCTTGAATCGGGATCTTGGGTTTGCGGCTGAAGACCGCATCGAAGTTGGACGGCGCACAGGCGAAGTCGCGAAGCTGCTGCTTACGGCAGGGTTTCATGTCATCGTGTCATCGATCTCGCCATACTGCCAAATTCGTGAACAAGTTCGGCAAAGTGTAGGTGTAGATCCGTTCATTGAGGTGTACGTGGAATGTCCGCTTGAAATTTGCCAACAGCGGGATCCGAAGGGGCTCTATAAGAAAGTGCAGGCTGGTGAGATCAAGCAATTTACAGGCATTCATCAAGCTTATGAGGAGCCACTTGCCCCGCAAGCAATCTGTCCGACCCATCTGAAATCGGTGGACGAATGTATCGAGATCATCCTGGCAGCTATTCCGGGTCACAACAAAGAAGGATAGTACCGCAGAAGCTCATCTTCTGCTAATACTATCCTTCTTCTAACTTACAAGTTTAATCTGTTCCGCGATGGTGATGCTCTACGACTTTATCTAAACGTAAAATCTGGTAGCCATAATCATAGATGACGGTCGCTACAATCATCATCCGGTGCATACCTTCTTTATGACTTTCGTAGAGATCCAAAATTTGCGTCATAAACTGCTCGTTGAGTTCTTCCATCTCCAGGTCGTCCGTACAAGCTGGCTTTAACATATCTTCAAACTTGAGCAGCGTATGCTCATGGAATTTCGTGAGCTTCTCTAGGTGATGATCAAATATCGCATCAATCTCAGGGGTTCGCGGTGAATGGAAATAGTGCTCTTCCACGACATCGAGTACTTCCGCCCCTTTGCTCATTGTCTGCAACATTTTTTTATAAATGACTAGATCTCTAGCTTGGGAGTACTTCGCCTTCTTCATCTTCTTCAGTTCTTCTTCAAACAGCTTGTATTTATCCGAAATAGACTTCAGCGAATCATCCATCGTCTGCTTCTCATCACGATAGACGCTTTCCTTGATTTCATTGGAAATCGTTGTACGAAGAAGCAAGGATAGCTTCGAGAACACCGTATGAATCTGCTTCCCGAATTGTTCCTTCGGCTTAGGTGGGAAGAACAAAATATTGATCAAAAACGCCGAACACATTCCAATTAATATGAGTAAAAATCGATTAAGTGCAAATTGCCAATCTCCATATAACTCTGCATTCCCAGACGCTTCCATAACTGCAATTACCGTTACAAGTGTCAATCCGATCGTTTCTTCCATTTTAAGCTTCAAACATAGCATGATGACTAGAATACATACAAACCCAACTGCTAGAGGTTCTTTGGAAAAGAAGAATCCCCCGAGTAGTGCGAGTATTGCACCTAATGTATTGGTCTGAAGCTGCTCCAGAAAATAACGCCAAGATCGATAAATCGAAGGCTGCATCGCAAAAATTGCGGCTACAGCTGCAATTACTGGACTTGAAAACTGGAATAATGTGCTGATGAACAGGGACAATGTAACAGCCATTCCTGTCTTGAGCACTCTAGCTCCAAAAGTCACAGTTGTTCCTCCTCTTACATGATAAGTAACCTATATCTTACATGATCTGAAAGCGAAATACCATGACCCTGCATTCCCGCTCTGTTAGAAGCTATTCCACAGCCTCATATTGTAGAAGCATACGAGCCGTATAGGAATCCGTTACGAGGACATTGGCATACTTCGCCCGCAGTGCACCGCGTATACCCGCTACTTTCTTCGCACCACCAGCAATTAAGATCGATTGATCCTTCTTCCCGAGCTCATGTAGTTCAATCCCGATCGTCCGTGCATTTAGCGACTCGTTGCATATATTTCCCTCATGATCGTAAAATCTGGACGCAATATCGCCTACCGCATGTTCCATCATATACCGTTCTTCCTCTTCCGTTAAATAGCCAACTTGAAACAGTAAGGAATCCGTCTTCGGTACACCGATTGTAAACAAGGCAATATTCGCTTCTTTGCCGAGTTCAAGCAGACTTCGAATGTGCCGATCCTGCTCGATCGCCTGCTTCACGACCACATGGTCTACAATAGCAGGCAGCGGGAGTTGATACGACTTCGCATCAAACGCTTGCTCAAAGAGCTGCACGGTCTCTGTCGCATACGTCTTCGTCTCCGAATGACTCACGCCGCCTTTTAATTGTACAATACGTACGTTGTTCACATGACGTTTCTCCAAATGTAACGCAACTTGATAAAGTGTCGTTCCCCAACTTGTCCCGATCAGATCGCCATCTTGCACAAGTTCATTCAAATAGTCTGCCGTGAGTTGCCCGATATGCGTCTTGATCACATCATCTTCATAAACAGGAACAGCAGCGACGAGCGCCTTCTTCAGTCCAAATGCCTGCTCCAACTCTTGTTCCAACAATCGATTGTTCTCGGTTGGGTCTGTGATACGAATTTCCACAATCCCTTCCTCTTTGGCTTGTTGCAGAAGCCTTGACACGGTTGGACGAGAAACCCCTAGTTTGCTCGCAATATCCTGCTGGCTATAATCGTATAAGTAATAAAGCTTGGCGGCTTCAATCATTTTTTGCAGTTTCACGAACTCTTCATGCCTCCAATGCTTGTATTTATCCTTATCCAATTATACTATGCATGCTTCGGTACTAGAAGCGGGTCCTTGCGACGGTTCATGATGATGATGACAACCATCGTAATCGCTTCTGCCGTAACCGGTACAAGCCAAATCCCATTTACTCCAAACAAGTTTGGCATGATCCATAGGAGCGGGAATACGAGCAGTAAACCACGACTTAGAATAATAAAGGTCGAGCGTTTCGTCTGGCGAATCGATTGGAAATACTCGGCATACACAATGTTAAATCCTAAGAAAATATATTGAATAAAGAATAGCCCAATTCCTTTAATCGTAAATGTAAGCAATTCTTGCGTCTTGATATCAAACATCATAACAATGTATTTCGCACCGATAAAGCCGATTACAATAGCTAGAGCTCCACATATGAGTGCGGTCTTGATAGCGAGTCGCAAAGCTGCTTTTAAGCGGTCTAGCAGTTCTGCACCAAAGTGATAGCTCACAATCGGTTGCAGTGCCGCGCCAATCCCGAAGAACATCAGAAGTGCCATCGTATGAATATAGTTCACAATCGCGAAGGCTGCTACTCCCGTCTCGCCTGCATACTTAATGAATGTGACATTGTAACCGACTGTTACGATGGCTGCGGACATTTCCGTCATAAAGCTTGGGAAACCAATCGTCATAATCTCTTTCACAACCAACCAATCAAACTTTAACTTCGTAAACTTCAATATACTTTTCTTGCGGAAAAAGTGCGTAAGCAGCACCAGTAGACCAATTGCTGCGGAGACGATCGTACCGTACGCAGATCCTTTAACTCCCCAGTTAAAAATAAAAATAAAGATATAGTTAAATACGATATTTAGAACAGCCGTTGTAATGAGACCCGCCATTGCAAGTTTCGGATTCCCGTCATTACGGATGAAGATACTCAGTATATTTTCGAGTACATAGACGATCCCGAACATAAGTAAGACTTCCAAATATTCAATCGTATACGGAAGGATGACATCATTCGCCCCGAATAAATAAGCAAGCCCTTCGATATTCCATGAAAAAACGAACATAATGATCGTCACAATGACAACAGCGAGTGTGATCGATTGCGTAAAAATATGCTGCGCATGTTTGACCTTATTTTCCCCAAGTGCGATGGAATACAGGGTTGCTCCACCCATACCAATCCATAGCGATATCGCAAAAATAATCGGGAACACCGGTGATGCGACGTTCACACCTGCAAGTCCAAGTGCACCTACCCCGCGGCTTACCATAATCCCATCAATAATAATGTTAACCGACATGAGCACCATACCAAGCACTGCCGGGATTAAGTAGGACATGAACAACTTACTTATACTTTTCGTCCTTAAATCTTGATGAACCATTTCTTGTTGCATAACAATTTCCCCTTTTCTACTTCCTGCTTAACAGCTTAAACCCTCAAGTAACTTGAAGGTCAAGAGAAGATTTAAGGGGAAAAATTAACATTTTTAAAGACGACGAATAGGAATTTGAAGCTCGGTTATATACTCTTCGGGATTCTTCGTCATGGAAAAATCAATCAGACTCAGCTCAAGTGCATCGCCGGTGATCTCATATTGATTACGCTCAATTTCACGAAGCAGAAGCTCGTACGTGCTGGCAGACTGCTCATAAGGCCCCAAATGATGCATACAGGCAAACATCCCTGCGGGGATCGAATTAAACATCGCATCATCAAAAGGAATATCGCTTAGATGAAGAAACACACTGTTAAAGGCTTGATATTTTCCCTGCCGCAGCGCCTCTTGCGCAACAGATACTCCGAATGCGCCAGTGTACAGCATCAATTCACTGAGCTTACTATCTTGCAGCACCTTCTTCTGCAATTGATGAATGCTGTATTCGAACATCTCATCCGTTGCATTGGGCATAATCGCAGCAGAGGCAATCATTCGCTTGGGCAGCGACTTGATGATGAGTTTATCTGGAGGGACTTCGAGCGCCTCTTGAATGATATCGATGCCATTGTTCATTTTCATCAACGTATATTCCAGTTCTTTCTGCTTCTCTACCATCAGCTCTTTCTGCTTCATTAATAGCTCTAATCCGTAAGCAGGCGTGCGTTCATCCATATATCGCTTAATTTCTTTGATAGGGATGTTCAAGTGCCGCAAGAATTTAATGTGATCGAGCGTGGAAAACTGATCAAGCGTATAATAACGATAATGTGTATTCGGATCGACCATCTTCGGCGTAAAAATCCCCTTCTCATCGTAATAACGCAAAGTCGATTCCGCCACGCGATGCATCTTCGCCATCTCACCAATCGTAAATCGTTGATTGCTTAACATGATTGCCTCTCCCATCTACGGGCTTGTTGTTATGTAAAAAGAGACTTCTACATCTAGCGGCTAATGCGCTTATGTGTAAAAGTCTCGATCTCTACCTTATTCTACTGAATTGCAATATAAATATCCACTTGAGCCGCATTCGGGTTGCTGCTTCGTGCATCATAAAGCTCAAAATCTCCTGTGTATGTACGAACTTCCTCCGTATGCTGCATCCATTGCCAGATGTGGTGCCAAGTTGCTGGAATGATTTCCATCAAAGGCCCAATTGGAGATGTAAAGACCACATACTTGGCGGCTGGAATCACTTGTCCAACCATACCATCTGGTATCGATTCGAGTGTGTTCACCGTCATCCCGATGACCATATCATACTCACCGGTTATGTCGCTTTCATAATTCGTATATAAACCGAGGAGCGCGGGTGCTTCCGATTGGTTTGGAATACGACTTCCCACTTGCTCTTCGAAAAATTGCTGCCACAATTTCGGAATCGCTCCCTCTGGTCCTGCTTCACAAGCATTCGTGGTACGAGTTGCAATCCCGATCACCTTCATCTCATCGCGTGTCACTGTAACAGGTTCGATCACATGAGCAGTATCTGTATTGACCTGCCAACGCTTGAGCTGTGGTAGCATCTGACTTATCATCGCACGCGCCTGGCTTTCATCCATACCATCTTGAACCATGTGCGGCACACAAATCTCGATCATCTCATCTTGCGTCATATCCGGATTTACAAATTCACCTTGATCATAGCAATATTTGCAGTACAGATCACTCTGGCTGCCATCACGCTCCGTACCTTTCAATTCTTCATGATCCATTGGCATGCCGCAACTCTGGCATAATAATTTCGTCATTCTTATCTCCCCTTTCATTTATATGCTCATCATACACGTGTAAACTTGACAGCATATTGTCAGGTTTCATAAATTGATTTCATTTCATCAACCATTTGTTTGATTTTATTACGTAAATGCGCAGGTTCAATCACTTCCACGTGCTGCCCAAAGCTCAATATAAACCCATACAACCAATTATCTTCTGGAAAAGAAACTTGTACGACGTATTTGCCTCGCTCTTCCTCTTGCAGACTTTCAGCACCGAACCACTCTTCTGCCATATGCTTGATCTTCTCATCAAAACGCAGCTTCATCTGAAGCCGTAAATCTTCATCGTTTCTCCGATTGTCCCAAGGCAACTCTTGAAGGTCGATATCCTGTCTAGTGAACATTGTATCCTTCGCTTGCAGTTCTTTTATCCGAAACAACTTGAAGAAACGAAAGGCTTCGCGATCGTTACAGTACGCATATAAGTACCATTTTTGGCTTTTGAGCACCAAGGTATACGGCTCAACTGTACGGCTTGTACGATCACCATTTGCGCTGCAATACGTAAAGGAGACGTGTTTACGTTGTTCGATCGCAGCTCTTAATAAGGTAATGGCGTCCTCCAGCCAAGGTGTGTGTCCCCACGGAGAGAAGTCGATAAATAATTGCTTCGTCTTAAAATGAAAGGCTTCGGCATGCGCTTCTGGAATGAAGCTGTTCATTTTCTCCAGCAAGACTTGATTGCCTCTACTCGGGTGTGTAGTAGAAACGCTCTGCAACGCTGTTACGATCGCGGCAAGCTCATCGTTCGTCAGTAAGTTCTTGTCTAGACGGTATCCTTCTGCGATTCCAATTCCACCATTTACCCCCTGATAGGTGATGACGGGAATGCCTGCTTGGTTAATCGTATCCACGTCCCGATAGATCGTACGCACGGACACTTCGAACATATCGGCTAATTCTTTCGCTTGAATCATTCTCCGATTCACGAGCATCATGATGATGCCGAGCAGTCGATCCATTTTCATAATAAAAACCTCCTACTTCTGTAAAAAGAAACCTTGATCTATTGCTAGACCAAGGTTGTGATTTATTTGCCAAAAAAGCTATAGAAATTGTAATCGGTCATCGGCGCATCTGTAAACCCAATGTTGCGTCCGATTGTTGTAATCTGACCGCGATGATACGTGCTGTGATTGACGATATGCATGATGTATTCGAACTTAGGAAGTGTACCTTGCACCCAAGGACTCTCGTAGTGTGTATCGACAGTGGCTTGTTCATTGGAGAAAGAGCTTACGCGCTGGACGATTTCTTCAGACTGCTGCAGCAGTCTGGACATGACTTCTTCTGCGGTTTCTTCAGGATTCAAGGTCTGATCTACAACTCCTTGATGATCGGATATGACAGTTTGCCAGAATCGCTCGGTATTGGCGATATGCTGAAGGGTTGTACGGATTGTTGTGAAGCTGGACGGCACTTCGATATCCATCGTATCAGCCGGCTTCGTACGCAGCCATTCCACGAGTCGTTGATTCGCCCAGTGGTTGTAAGTTACAAAATCCTTTACAAGTGATGCTACATTCAAATCTGGTTTTACTTGTTCCATGCGAAACAGCTCCTTTGAAATTATCGTGTACATACTAGTGTCAGCGTATTGTGTGAGCACCATTGCTAACCTTAGCACCACTACGGCGAAAAGAAGGGCTTCCGCACTCCGGTTTAATTGTGAATGTTGATTAGGTTTATAGGTATATTCACAATTAAAATTCGCACTCCAGCCCTTCTTTCCTCCTTCGTTCACGGATGAGCATGAGTTGCTATTAACATTCTATTACTTTGTCTCAAGCTGCTCGATCCATTTGGGAAATGGGAGTGAGCCATTGCCTAAATCGTTTACTTTGTAGGTCCAACCCTGTCCAGAAGCATCTGTGAAATAATAGCCTAATCCACCGAATACGAATTCGTCGGTAGATTGATCTTGGTATTCAATAACGATGGTGCGGAATAAGTCTGCTGTAATCTCTCCACTTGCCAAAGTGGCAGATTGGATGTAGGCAATGAAAGTTTGGATTAAATCAGGTGAGGTAATCTGAAGGTTAATTTTGTCTTTTTGTCCGTAGTAAATAGTAATCTGCTCAATATCACTTTCTTTGAGCTTATATTGTTTGGGTTCGAGGTGAGCACTTGGAGTTGTTGTAGTTGGTTGTAATGGCTTTGAGGTAATCTGTGTGTTCTTACTTGTACAACTTGTGAGGAATAAGCACAAAACGAGAAGTGTAAGCACTACGATGCCTCGAGAATGGAGGCGAGTCATCACGTCTTCTCCTGCCTTACTTCCAGAAGTATTTAAAAGTAGCTCATTGCGCATGAGTTAACGGAGTAGAAAAGATGGGCTGGAGTGCGAATTTTATTTGTGAATAATTCATAAAATCGAATCAAAAATTCACAAATAAACCGGAGCACGGAAGCCCATCTTTTCTCCGCAGTGCCCCTAATCGCGCATCTTATTAATTACTTCTATCACCCCGCCACATTTCCTTCTTTCTGGAAATCCACAACAGAAGAAACACCTTTCCTCTTCTCCCACTGACGTTGACCGATGCTAAAGAATGGATACGCGATTAACGAGAGCACCATAAGGATACCGAACAACAGCGGTCCTTGGTTGAAACCAAGCACCTGCAATAGATAGCCACCGATCCAGACGCATACACTCTGTCCAATGAACATGAAACCTGCTGCTCCATAATAAGTACCTCTTAGATGCTCGGGTGCAATCTCACCAATAAGGACATCACCAATAACGAACGCTAAGATTTCACCAATTGTGAATATGACCATCGCCACAGCAAGTAAGAATAAATTCTCCGTTAGCCCGAATCCGAATAGTCCAATTCCAAATAAAATACACCCGATTTTAAGTGCAGATAACGAGGAATAGCGCTTCATGAATTTCACAATCGGGTACTGCAGCACCAATACCGTGACGGTATTTACTACATATAAGAAAGAGAACGTCTCCACACTGTAATTACCAATATACTGCGATAACGTCCCGTTTAAGTGCGAATATGCACCCGACACAAATATATTACCGAGCAAGAAGTATAAGAATACCTTATCCGTGAACACAATCTTGAACATCTGGTTCATCGAATTAGACGCTGCTTTCTCATGCTTCACTTCTTTGTACTTGATCAGATAACCAATTAATACGATCGCATATACAGCAAATATACCTGCACCGACGAAGAATGGCAGCTCCGAGGAGCTTCCTCCCATACCTAACTTAAGACCGATAAGAGGTCCGATAGTTCCCCCTACGTTGATTGCAAAATATCTAGCATTAAACGCATCTGCTCGTTTATCTTCGGTCGTGACATCCGCAAGCAGTGCTCTTGCTGTCGGTTCAAATACGCTGCGGAATATGCCATTGAGCGCATTAAGAACGAAGAACATCCACGTCGCATCTGCAAAGGCAAACCCAACCATTACCAAGCTCCACAGCGCCATTGAGAGAATGAGCACTGGATAACGTCCAATTAAATCTGATAACGCTCCACCAATAAAGCTTGTTAATGTTCCCACGAATAAGCTAACCGCCAGAATCGCCCCGATTGTGGCAGGATCAATGCCTTTAACCTTTCCTAGATAAATCGCTAGGAACGGGATCGTCATAAAAAAACCCGTACGCGAAAGGAACGTACCAATAATAAGTCCCCAGGCAACGGGGTGAAACCCGCCTAGTTTCATGAATTTTCTGAAATTAATTGCCATGTGATATCTCCCTCCCTAGATGCGAACATGTATTTCCATTTTCTTATTACTGTGCATCAGTGTATCACATCCCCTATTCTTTGCAAATAAAAAAGCGGGTCATCTGACCCGCTTTCTGTACCCTTATTCTGCTGCTTCAACTTCTGCTTCTTCGAATAAATCGTCTGCAGATTGTTGGTAGCTATCTACGCTACCGTAAAGTTTCCACACGCCATTTACATGACGGAATTTCAATGTATCATCCATGTTAATTTTTTGAGTGATAGCTGTTTCACCTTCACCAATTTTCATTTCTGCATCAAGACCACTTACTTTAACAGATGCGTAACGATCAGATGCAAAAGCAACTTCGAATTTCGGTGTTCCTGTGAATGTTACTTCCATTTTCAATTTCTCTTCGAATAGAGCTTTTAGCATAGCGATCATAACTTTACCATTAGCAGCTTCATAACCCATTGTTTCTTCAGTGAAGAATTTCTCTCCAGCTGCAAGATCCTCGGATTCTGCTACTGTTTTCAGTTGATTAACTACAGCTTCCGCTTTCTTAGCTAGCATCTCAGCTTCAGGAAGTGTGTTCTGCTCTTTGTGAAGTGCACGCTGAATCAAGCTTGCAGCTTCTGCTCTAGTTGCATCGTTCTGAGGTTTGAATTCTTTACCATAACCTGCAACAACGCCAGCTTTGCTCATGTTCTCGATATCTTTCTTTGCCCAATGTTCAGCAATATCATTGAAAGCTACAGTCTCACCATCGAATTTAATTGTTTTTTCGAAGAAACGGTTAAGAATTGCAGATACTTCTGCACGTGTAATGGATGCATTCGGTGCGAATTCTGTTTCTGTTTTACCAGCAACAATTCCTAGCTTATGTGCAGTTGCTACTGTTTCATAGAACCAGTCACCTTTCTTAGCATCTTCAAATTTATTCTCGGAAGCTTCTACTTTTACATCAGCAGCGCGAAGTAAAATCGCTACGAATTCAGCTCTAGTTACTTTACCTTCTGGTTTAATGAATCTTTCACCATTCTCTTCATAGCCTTTAAGTACATCAGCTTGTACAAGGTCGATCATTGTAGGCGTTGCCCAGTGGTTCATCATATCTTTAGCGAAGTATTCCAGACGAGGATCTGTAACAGGTTCCTCTTCTTTTACTGCAGCGTATGTAGCTGTTGGAGCTGCTGTTGCGAACATTGCGAACGCAGTTGCACCTAATAACAATTTTTTCATAATTTTCTTCTCCCTCTCTTTGTTGCCTGTTATTTACATTCGCAATATTACCAGACATACGGATCATTTACATTAGGGATGAATTGGAAATCAATTCGCTGCTAGTTCACAAAAAAATAAGTAATGGTATAATGACATGTGCCCAACTATTACAAACACATTGGAGGTGTATGGTCATTCACCGTGTAAGCAGAAATGATCCATGTCCATGCGGCAGCAAAAAGAAATACAAGCGGTGCTGTCTTGAGAATGATCAAATCCATAATATTATTCCGACGGTTGCCTTCATGCCGGAGAAATCAGGTCCAACCAAATTCACAGAGATGACGGTTCAAGATCTAATTGAATCCCAGCTGAAATGGAGACAGCCTCTATATAGAACGACCGCTGATTACTTGCTCAAACAGATGACAGGTGTATATGATTGGAAATACATTACGGAAGCTATTTTCTTATGGCATGCCTATGTTAGCGATACAGAACCTGTCATTCGTAAAGAAGGCGCATTCGCTGCAGCAATTGAATATTACATTGCACAGGAATACACACATAACCAAATTACACAATCTTATCTAGCTGACAAATATGACGTATCTTCCAGCACGATCTCCCAACGCTTCCAACAGCTCATCGAGTACATGGAAGTGATGAATTATGGCAGTCGTAATGAAGTCGAAGCGAACAATCCACTTGCTCGTCTTCACATTACGGAACAAGATTTAATGCAAGTCCAACAATTGTTTGAAAGCTCTTCCAATCCCGTTGCTAGTAAAATGAAAACGGCTTCGTTCATCGACCGTTTGATGAATGAATCTGCTGCTTCACTTGCACCTAAGTCGACAAACAAAGAAGAAGCACAATCTCTTCTATACGTTGCATGGAGTGAGTCGTCAAAAGAGACACGCATTGAACTTGCGAAGAAAGCTCTATCCCTTTATCCAAACAGTGCAGATGCCTATACAATCCTAGCAGAAGCTGCGTCCAAATCAGAGGAAGCACTAGAGTTATACCAACAAGGTATGCAAGTCGCTGAACAAGAAATGGATGCAGCAAGCTTTGAGACGTATAAAGGCAACTTCTGGGGAATGGTATCTACTCGTCCTTACATGCGTGCGAAACTTGGATATTCACAAATGTGCCACCAGCTTGGCCGTATGCGTGATGCGATTGCACAGTATGAGCACATGCTGGCACTCAATACGAACGACAATCAAGGTGTGCGTTACTCGCTATTAACGGCTTACTTAAGCACCAAGCAAACGTATAAAGCCGAGCAGCTTCTTCAGCAATATAAAGAAGATAACTGTGCGAATATGAACTTCAACCGTATGCTCATTTACTTTGAGCGCCAGGGAACGACAAGACAATTGACTTCTCTATGGAAAGAAGCGAACAAACAGAATCCGCATGTTACAGCTTACTTGACTGGTGATAAGAAACTCCCACGTAAAACACCTGAGTTTATCGGATACGGGGATGAGAACGAAGCGATTTTCTATGCACAAGGTCATGTTCATCTCTGGAACTTGCATACTGATCTCATAAAATGGTTGAAACGCAAATTGAAATAACGATAAAAAAGCCAAGGTTCTGATTCCGAACTTTGGCTTTTTGTGTATAATGGAAATATTGGAAATTCAGGGTGATAAGGGGAGGTGTGCCAGTTGCAGTCACGTGATATTTTGACAGAAGAAGAACTAAGATTGCTATTATCCAAGGATGATAACCTTCGTCTTCCACCTGATTCACTCGCAATCGAATTTAACTCTCCTGTAGAGTCTAGCAGCCTTGAACCTACTTCCTATATTCCTCGATCGATGAAACACCGCAAGAAACTTAGCTTTTGGGGCAAACGAAATAAACCCTTATAACGATAGGAGCAGCTCTAATAAACGGGCAGCTCCTATTCTTATATTCTCCTAGTCCAACCCCTACCTCCTAGCATATCGTATATCAGGAGGTTGAATACTATGATGAAATCGGATCAAATCTTACTTATTTCCTGTCCAGCAAATGGCGGGCTTTTATATATGGACCACAAGGAAAACATTCATATTATCGACAATCATCCCTCCAACGGAATTTGCTATGATTCAGATATGCTCGTGCGCGTCATGCAGAACGAACATATGATGCATTTTCAAGTCTACCATCGCAGTGGAGAGATGCAGACAATACTTGGTATTGAAATTCGTGACGTTCACGATGTCATGCTTCGTGATCAAATCTTGTATGCTGTTTCGACTGGGACGAATGAAATCGTCACGATGTCGCCTACAACAGGTGAGATCATACGTCGCCTGAAATACCCAGGTGAAGACGATTCTTGGCACGTCAATTGTCTTGGGGTATGGGATGATCAAATTGTTGCGACTGCCTTTGGCGATTATCAGCACTATCGCGAATACTCATCCAACATTCATAACAGAGGATTCGTAATGAACATTCATCATATGACAAAGTTATGGGAAGGCCTTAACGCCCCACACAACCCTAAGCAGGACGAGGGGCGATACTATGTCTGCGACTCCTATTCCTCCCAGCTGATCGTTCATGACGTGAATGGAACCCGCATTTTGCCATTTGAAGGATTTACGCGTGGCTTGTGTTTCTCTAAGAAACATATTTTTCTAGGTGTCAGTTATGATCGGCATTCGCTTGAAAAAGAAGGAACTGCCTCTATTAAAATCATGGATAAACAATCTCTAACCCTTGTGAAAGAGATCCCACTACCCTGCCTTGAAATCTATGAAATGATGATCGTCGACAAGAAATGGCTCCGCAAGCTTTATCTGCGCGCCACATCAGAGAAATAAAATTTATCCAGTCGGTGTCTGGATTCTGTATATTCGAACTGCCTGCCATCGTAGAGATGGGTGTAGTTCTTCACGACAACCACGTATTCTGTACCATTGAGATCCAGATACTTACGATCGTCCTCCGTACACGGCTGTACTTCAATTACACGCTGAGCGTAGCTGATGTGCAGTCCAAGTGTTTTTTCAATGTAAGCATAGATCGAGGTTTCACCAATTTCTTGTGTCAGATCTGGGATCAGCTCCGTTACAAAATGATTGATGTCCAAGATCACATTCTCTTCCTCAAGCTGCCGAACCCGCTTGATACGTGTTATGTCCGTCTTGGCTTTAATACTTAGAAGTTTCGCTATATCTTTATCTGCTGGAAAATGAGCAAGTTCCACGACACGAGTCTGGAATTTGCGGTTCAGCCGCAAGTTCTCCTCGGCGAAGCTGACAATGCCGCCAAAGCGGAACTCGATGTTCTTCTTGCGCAGCACAAATACACCCTTGCCATGAATTTTCTGTACATAGCCTCGCTCTTGCATTAAATCAACTGCCTTGCGTACCGTTCCCCGACTTGCTTCATATTCGTCCATCAGCTCGGTTTCGGATGGAATTTTGTGACCTTCTTTCCATTTGCCCGCTTCGATCTTCTGGACGACTGCCTCTATGATGAGCTCATACTTTGTCATCTGAGATTGCCCCCTAGTATTCCGTTAACTTTTACAGAGTATGTTCAAAAGCCTAAGTCACTACAGAGAAAAAAGCATTTTTGAACATACTCATTTCCTATTATCGTACCACAAAGAACCGCTTTACACGAACACAGGAGAGCGTTCGCATGAAGCGGTTCTTTGGCATGATGATGCATAGCTTAACTACCGCTTATGCATGCGATTTGAAACGGAAAATGATCGATTCATAGGGACGAAGTGGATAGGGCTGCTCGCATGGGTATGCGGCATCCTCGTAATTGGATAACAGCACTTCCGCATTCCCCTTCGTTATATCGATTAAGTCGGATAAATCAACCGTCGTCTCATGACTATAGAAGTTGCTGACGACAAGGAGCACTTCCTCATCCGTTGTTCGTGTATATGCCCAAACGTCAGGGTGATCGGCACATACAATCTCGTAGGTGCCACTTGTCACTGCATCAACTGTTCTGCGCAGTTGAATTAGCTTCTTATAATGGTGAAGAACGGAATGTTCATCTTGAAGCGCTTGCTCCACATTAATCTCAGGATAGTTAGAAGCTACATTTATCCAAGGTGTTGCGGTAGAGAAACCAGCATTCGTGGAGGCATCCCACTGCATTGGTGTACGAGAATTATCGCGTGACTTCTGTCGAATTGCTGCCATCACTTCCTCTTCAGGCACACCTTCCTCACATTTAATCGCATACTGATTATGGGTCTCGACATCTCTGTAATCACTGATCTGTGTGAAGTTCGGATTCGTCATACCAATCTCTTCGCCTTGATAAATGTAAGGTGTTCCTTGCAGCATATGCAGCGTTGTCGCCAGCATCTTCGCTGACAACTCCCGATACGCTCCATCATTACCAAAGCGGGATACGATACGCGGCTGATCATGGTTACACCAGAACAGGGCATTCCAGCCACCGCCTGCTTGCATCCCCACCTGCCAGTCAGACATGATGGTCTTGAGCATCTGGAAATCAAACGGTGCCTCTACCCATTTCTCCCCACCAGGATAATCCACTTTCAAATGGTGGAAGCTGAACGTCATGGATAGCTCTTCCCGATCCGGGCGAGAATACAGCACACAATTATCTATTGATGTAGAAGACATCTCGCCTACCGTGATCACATCACGACCAGCGAAAACTTCACGATTCATTTCCTGCAAATATTCATGAACACGTGGTCCATCTGTATAGTGAATACGACCATCCCCGTCTAGATCATCAGGGAAATCGGTTTTTTTCGAGATGAGGTTAATGACATCAAGTCGGAAGCCTGACACGCCTTTATTCGCCCAGAAGCGCATCATCTCATACACGTCTTGTCGTACTTGTTCGTTCTCCCAGTTCAAATCGGCTTGCGACTCATCGAATAGGTGCAAATAATATTGACCCGTTAACTCGTCATATTTCCATGCGGACCCACCAAACTTCGATTCCCAACTATTCGGCTTGTCCCTCCAGATATAATAATCTCGGTATGGATTATCACGACTGCTCCGGGATTCCTTGAACCATTGATTATCTGTAGAAGAGTGATTCACGACAATGTCCATCATAACGCCAAGCCCGCGTGCTTTCGCTTCGCGAATTAGAATATCAAAGTCTTCCATCGTCCCGTAACTCTCATCAATGGCATAATAATCACTTACGTCATACCCATTATCATGCTGCGGAGATGTATAGATCGGCGTCAGCCACAAATAATCAACGCCAAGACTTGCTAAATAATCAAGCTTCTCGATAATGCCTTGAATGTCTCCCGTAGCACGCCCTTGCGCGCTACGGAAGCTTTTCGGATAGATTTGATAGATGACAGATTTCTTCCAATCTGGGTATTTGATGTTATTCATGGTAGTTCACCTCTTATTTGTACTGCAAACCTATATTTTATTAACGATTGCCTAGTTTTTTGGATTTAGAAAATAGGAACGTAAGACCAAATGGAACAATAATTGCGATCACCATACCAATTAAGAACATCGGGATGAACTTTGGAATGATCGAGATGAAACCTGGCAAACCACCAACACCAACACCTGCTGCAAGTACACCCATCATCGTAATGAAGATCGCTGCAATAGCAGAACCCACAATCGCGGCATAGAATGGGAATTTATTACGTAAGTTCACACCGAACATCGCAGGTTCTGTGATCCCAAAGTAAGCCGACAGGGCAGATGTGGAAGCCATGCTCTTATCGTTCTGATTCTTCGCCACCCAGAACATCGCAAGTGCTGCACTTCCTTGTGCAATATTAGATAAGGCAATCATCGGCCAGATGAATGTGCCACCTGTTTGAGAGATTAATTGAAGATCAATCGCGATAAACATATGATGCATACCTGTAATAACAAGTGGTGCATAAAGTGCACCGAAGATTACCGCACCTAGAAAAGGCGCTACATCAAAGATAAATACGATACCGTCTGTAATGGAGTTACCAATCATACGTGTTACCGGACCAATAATACCAAGTGCTAAGAAACCTGTTACAACAATTGAAGTAATCGGAACAACTAACAATTGAATGGAGCTGTGTACTCTTTTACGAAGGAAAAGTTCAATCTTACTCAGAACGAATGCTGCTGCAAGTACAGGTAGAATCTGACCTTGGTAACCTACCTTCTCAATTTCGAACCAGCCAAGAATGTTGAAGTGTGGTAATGTTTGACCGTCAATTCCCGTTGCAGCTTGACCATAGTTCCATGCATTCATCAAGTCAGGATGTACGAGCAATAGTCCAAGTACGATACCTAGAATTTCGCTTCCGCCAAATCGTTTTGTTGCTGACCAACCCACTAGAGCCGGTAAGAAGACGAATGACGTATTCGCCATCATATTAATAATGCCCCATAAGCCATCTAAGTCAGGGTACACTTCTAATAAGGTTTTACCTTCGAAGAATAAGTCCTTGGCACCGATTAGGTTGTTCAAACCCATCAATAGACCGGCAGTAATAATTGCAGGAAGAATCGGCATGAAGACGTCGGAGAAAATTTTCACTAGCTTCTGTAATGGGTTTAACTTTTGAGAACCCGATGTCTTCACATCAGCAATCGTCGATTTCGTTATATGTGTCAGTTCAACTAACTCTGCATAAACACGTTCAACGTCTACGGGTCCAATTACAACTTGGAATACGCCTGCCGTTGTAAAAGCACCTTTCACAAGTGGAACAGCTGATAATTGATCCATGTTCACCTTGCTCTCGTCTTTGAGTGCAATTCGAAGTCGAGTTATACAATGTGCCGCCTGATCAATATTATCCTTGCCACCGATATGTTCTAAAATTTGAATTGCAGTTTCCCGATAGTTCTTACTCATTGGGGCTGCCTCCTTCGATCAAGTAATGATAGTTATGTTAAGGTGTATGCGCTTACAGTTAATAATATAACTCGTATATATAAGTTAGTCAACACTTATATATACGAGTTATATTATTATGAAAAATTTACCAAGGATATTATGTATATTCTTGCCCCTCATCGCATGAAAAAATCCCCGTAGCTTAAACACTCATTTTTAAGTGTTCACTCTATGGGGATCCTATTATACTACCCTCAACTCATACACCTTTCTTGTTGCCCCACACCAGCGCATGAAGCTGTGGCAGTACACGCACATCATTCATCTCTGGAGTCTCGATCACTTGCCCAATAAGCGCTTCGTACTGCTTAATGAGATGGAGCGCTACGTGCTGATCATTCGTTTCTTTCGTATCATCATTACCAACTTGAACGAAGAAAGGAATGTCGGGATAACGGCTGTGTACATTTTTTGCATATTCAAAATCATGTTCATCGAATACGACAACCTTTAAACTCACATGCTGATCGCGTACCTTCTCGATGATATCATCAAGCTTGTCCCAATCCGTCTGCATGCCGGAACTTGGAGGCTTCGGCGAGATCGTAATGTCATCAATATCTAGTAACCAATCCTGCCACTTCGTACCTTGCGTTTCTACACCAATGCGGATGCCCTCATTTTTAAGCAACTGAACAAGCTCTCCCGCGTGTTGAAGTAAAAGGGGATTGCCGCCGGAAAGTGTGACATAAGCAAAGTTATTCTTACCTATTCGTGTGAGTTCATTCCAGATGTCCTCTGCACGCATCATCTGAATGTCATCTTTCGCTGAACCATCCCATGTGAATGCGGAATCGCACCAAGCGCAGTGATAGTCACAGCCTGCTGTGCGAACGAACATCGTCTTCTGTCCAATTGCCATGCCTTCGCCTTGCACGGTGGGTCCGAAAATTTCAAGAACAGGAATCCTCTTACTCACCTAACATCCACTCCCGTCTTACTTCGGCATAGCTAGTTGGTGTTTCATACAATTGTACAAATTCGACTCTTGCGTCACACTCATGATCTGTTGGTAGTAGAGCTGCCATCTGCTCATAAATCCATACCACCATATTCTCCGCCGTCGTGTTCATTGGTGGCAATGTTTCATTCAAATATTGATGATCCAAGTAGATTTCAATCCGTTCTTTCCATAACTGCTTAATATCGCCAAAATCGATCAAAATCCCGATCTCATTCACATAACCGCTGATTCCGAAAATCACTTTATAAGTATGCCCGTGCAAGTTCTTACACTTGCCCTCATACGCATGAAGATGATGCGCTGCGTCAAACGTAAATTGTTTGCTGACGAGCACTCTTTTGCGATGATATTGAAGTTCATTTATTTGTATATCTTCATCCAGCTTCTGCAGCTTCTCTACAATCCGAAATGTACCTGCCATTAGACGCTGAGCCCCTTTCGCTCTAGCATGTACTGCTCCATTCCTTGATTGCGCAGCTTACAGGCTGGGCATTGTTTACAACCTTCACCTTGAATCCCGTTATAGCACGTTAATGTCTTCTCTCGCACATAGTCAAAAGCCCCAAGCTCATCTGCGAGCTTCCAAGTGTCAGCCTTATTCAACCACATCAGCGGTGTATGAATGACAAATGGATAATCCATTGACAAGTTGAGGGTCACATTGAGCGACTTCACAAACACATCCCGACAATCCGGGTATCCGCTAAAATCCGTCTCACACACGCCTGTAATGAGGTGGCGCGCACCTTTCTGTTTCGCTGCAATCGCGGCGAATGTCAGGAATAACAAGTTCCGACCATCCACGAACGTGGATGGTAGTTCGCCTTCTTTTTCCGTAATGGCAATGTCCTCACGCGTTAATGCATTAGGAGCAAGTTGATTCAAGAGCGCCATGTCTAGAATTGTCTGCTGAACGCCTAAATCCTGTGCGATTGCCTTTGCACACTCAATCTCCTGTGCATGACGCTGATTGTAATCGAATGTAATCACTTCTACTTCTGCAAATTGCTGCTTTGCCCAGAATAGGCACGTTGTGCTGTCCTGACCACCACTAAATACGACTACTGCTTTTTCATTCTTCATGTGTTAGAGCACTTCCTTTACTTGTTTAGTTAAAGAAAAGTGTCCGAAATGCACCCAAGGATAAACGATAAAATTTGACGCAAAAAAGGGACTGCTTCTAGAAGCAATCCCTTAACATAGCCAAATACGACGATACCTGTTGCGTAATCGTCAGAACCTAGTTTTTTATCGAGGGAGGATTGCGAACCTCGTTCATACGTGTGTATGAATTTCTTTAGTTGTTTACATTGAAAAAGTCTGGACACTTCAGAGGAAATAAGCATTTCCGGTCGCTGTCTCAATCGTGAATATTGAATTTATTAAATTGTATTTTCACGATTTCAAAGGCGAACACTACGTTCCTTCAATTGCTTATTTCCTCTTCCGTTTGACTTTTTAAACGTAATTACTGTATCATATCACACCTTGTTCACTCGTGATATAAGGTAAAAACTTTCAACAGTGCTTCATCCAGCATTAATCCGTTAATCCGAACCAGGCTCGTGCTTCGGTTGGAAGGCGACGACGGTGCCGTTATCAAGATGGATGACGGATTCGAAGTCACGCTCGCCTTGGCGCAGGCGAATGATGCGCGCGCCGCGCCTCATGCCCTCTTTGCCATAGGTGTTATAGCCGGTTGCTCGACCGTACATGAGACGAATACCGCACATTTCGCCCCAGAAGTCATTGATATGATCATGACCGACGAATGTGCCCATGACATCGCCCATCTCTAGCATGGAAGCGAACATGCCTGAATTGACAAGCGAGCCACATACGCGCTCGCCCTTTGTGCCATAACACGTATGCGTATCCCAGACTAATTGGTATTCCAGTAATGGAATATGGAAGAACGCAAGCGCAGGAAGTGGCTTACCTCCATTCTGCTTTGTATAGCGCTGCGACTGCTGACAGTACCAATCGATCTGATCGCGCTTAATCCACGCATAGCCATCTACATTCGGATGGGCGGAATAATCGCCGCTGTCGAGCATGTAGAGCAGTGCTTCTATTTTGCCAGAATCAGATGGATTCATGATGGGCAGTACATAATTGCCGTAGCCACTAATTCGAGCATCGTTATTGGACGCACGCGAGTGTGTATGCTCCAACTGAATTTCTAATAACCGCTCCCGCTTCACATGAAACTCGGAATCATGATTACCGAACACAGCTGCCCATGGGATCTGACTCTTCTCTGCTGTTGCCACTGCATCTCGGAAGGATTGCTCTGGATTCGTACAAAACTCACTTTCTATAACATCACCTGTAAATACAATTAGATCAGGTTTCTCTGCCTCAAGGACACGCTCCATGAGCGCTTTCGTCTTCTGATCCTTCTCGTCACCGTTCTTCCAATGTATATCTGTAAATTGAACAATCGTGAACGTTCCATCCTTACCGAATTGCAATGGTTTGCTCATAACAGATGCCTCCAAACGATAATTTACAAGTTCGCGCAACCTATCGATTCAACATACGTTTTCACCTAATCCACTTGTATGCCATCTAGACTTGCCCGATGCGCATAAACGGAAATATATATAAATTCCTTACAATGACAATGAATCTGCCGGATATACGATTCCTAGCTGCTTACGTGCTTCATCCATAATCTCAAGGGTTATCGTCGAATTTGCAAAAGTGTTAATTGGTGACTCGACTAACCCATTCTGAAGCAATTCCACAAAATGCTGAACTTCGTAGAACATCGTATTCTCCACTTGAGGCTGAGCAATAGATTCCACTGTACCGTCATTGTAGCGGATTTCTAGACCACTTAATTGGCTGATCTTGCTGATCATGATACTGCCCTTCTCACCTTGAATTTCGGAAGGTACGTGGGAGTTCGTAATCTTGGAGTGCATCATCATACCGTCTAAGTCCTTATAGCTCACAAGCAGACTTCCACTGCCATCCACACCCGAATCTAGCATGACGCCACTTGCTTTTACTGCTTCTGGTTTACCGAACAACACGACCATCGGGTAAATGCAGTAAATCCCAATATCCATCATCGATCCATTCGAGAGCTCAGGTTTGAATGCATTCATGACTGTACCTTCTTTGTACGCATCGTAGCGCGAAGAATACTGACAGAAGCTTGCAAAATAACGACGTACAGGTCCAATCTTATGCAAATTATCTTGAATCGCTTTGAAATTCGGCTGTAACGTTGATTTAAGTGCTTCCATTAATAGCACGTTATTACGACGAGACGCTTCGATCATTCCCTCAAATTCACGCGCATTCGACGCTACTGGCTTCTCGCATAGCACATGCTTGCCATGATTCATACACAGAATCGACTGCTCCGCATGTAAAGAATTCGGGCTAGCGATGTAAACTGCATCAAACTCCTTACTTGCTGCAAACTGTTCCAAGTTCGTATATAAGTGGGGAATGCTATGTTTATGTTGAAAAGATTTGCCTTGTTCCTCCGTACGGGAGTATACCGCAGTGAGTTCAAAACCTTCTACCTGACGTGCTGCTTCTATTAACCGATCTGTAATCCAATTAGTTCCAATTATTCCAAAACGAATCATTGTATGCAACTCCTTCATATCTGTTGTCCTTCTAGTGTATCATACCGCATATAGGTGCAAGTTTGCATTGCTGTTTACACATGACAATGATAATATCAAATTTACTCCAATTGGATTAGGACGGGGGTGTTTGAATTGAATAATAGGTTAAATAAAGTGACAGCCGAAAAGATCGAAGTTTGCTTACTTGCTGGCAAAATTATGATGCAAAGTGGCGGTGAAACGTACCGTGTTGAAGATACAATGGCGCGCATGGCAGCTTCACTAGGCATGCCAAATGCGAGCAGCTATGTCACGCCGACAGGCATTCTTTTCTCAACAGAAGGGACAGAACCAGCTAAGCTAATCCGAATCACCAATCGAACAACAGATTTACAAAAAGTAAATATGGTCAACACGATCTCACGCGCTCTTACCGAGAAGCGGATGACAGCTGAAGAAGCATACCGCAAGCTCAAGCAGATTGATGCGGCAAATCATACGTTTCCGATCTGGGTACAAATCATCGCGGCTTCCATTGCCAGTGCTTGCTTTATGATTATGTTCCAAGGGCCATGGACTGACTTTCTTGCATCACTCGTGACGGGCGGTTTCGGGTTTCTCTCGTTCGTCATTATTAATCGCTTCGTACAAGTGAAATTTTTCTCGGAGTTTACAGCATCATTCATTATTGGTTTGCTAGCTTTCCTGTTCGTTTCATACGAAATGGGGCATGAGGCTGACAAAATTATTATTGGATCGGTCATGCCGCTCGTACCCGGCTTACTCATTACGAATGCAGTCCGTGACTTGATGGCAGGTCATCTGGTATCTGGACTTTCCAAGGGCGCTGAAGCGTTCCTTACATCTTTTGCAATTGGCACAGGGATTGCACTGGTATTTACTATTTTCTAATAAGGAGGCTATCTTGTGATCTTCGAGCAACTCATCACTAGCTTCGTCGCTACCGCAGCATTCGGGATCTTGTTCAACGCTCCGAGACGGTACCTCATTCAATGTGGCTTCGTCGGGATGATGGGATGGCTGCTGTACATCTTGCTGCTCCCCGATTTCAATGTCGTTCAAGCAACACTTGCTGCAACGTTCTTCGTGGGCTTAATTAGTATTGTGTTTGCAAAAATATACCGAACACCCGTCATTATATTCAGTGTGTCCGGCATAATTCCGCTCGTTCCTGGGGGACTTGCTTATGATGCGATGCGTAAATTCGTAGAGAATGACTACAATACAGCCATCCAACTTGCGGCGAAAGCGTTCTTAATCTCAGGTTCGATTGCAATTGGACTCGTCATCTCCGAGGTGCTTAACCAAGCGGTGCGCAAATTGAGCAAAAAGCCTCATTCGTAAGATAGTTTTCTATCTATGATCTAAATGTAAAAGGCGAGCCCGATAAAAATCACAGCAAGCACGATAAATACGATATCCATCTTCGTATAGGTCGTTACATAATAATACGTCCGCACTGCTCCCATCTGAAAACGCTTCGCTTCCATCGCTATCGCGACACGTTGCGCGCGGCGAATACTCTGAGCAAGCAGCGGAACCGCATACAGACTCAGGCGCTTATACACTCCCTTGATGCCTCTGGCATATCGAACACCACGTACACGCAGCGCATTGGAACGAATCCAAATCTCATCCCATACTGCTGGTAGCAGCCGCATGGATGCAATAAAGCTATACCCGTATTTCGCAGGTAGACGATATTGCTGCATCAAGGAGTAAAAAAGCAATATCGGCTTCGAAGTTAACGTAAAGAACATACCTGCAAGTCCAAATGTGAGTGTCTTTATCCCGATCAGCATACCCGAACGAAAACTTTCCTCCGAAATTTTAATTAATCCCCACTGCCACCAGACTTGCTCACCCTTACCGAATAGAATCATCGTCGATGCCGAAGAAATAAACATAAGTACAAAAGGACTTAGGAACAACAGAAGTCTGCGCCAGCCATAGCCGCTTCCTAATACAAGGAGTAGGAAGAAGCCGATCAATAAATTGCGTGCTGTCTCTATATTTTGATTGAACAAAATGATAAGTAAGACCACAACGAATACCGTAAACTTTAGTGCTGGATTGATTCGATGCGCCCAGGTTTCGCGATCTGGAGCGAGGGTAAAACCCTTGGAAATCGCAATTGGTTGCTGTTGCTCTGTCGTTGCGGCTATTTCATGCTTAGCAGCATGTGGTTCATCGATCAAATCTAGTTGACGTTTAGCTGAGCTAGTGATGCCGCTTGTTGCGACACTCGATTCCACGAAGTCTACTTCATCAGCTACCGAACGCAACGCTTGCCTGTGCTCGATTTGAGCCAACACCCCTTGATCCACCGTCCATACTTGGGTCGCAAAGTGCTCCACAATATGTAGGTCATGCGTGACCATCACAATGGCTATTCCTTGAGCACGCAGTTGTTCCAACATTTCTAAAATCGCCATCGTATTCTTCGCATCTTGTCCAAAGGTAGGCTCATCGAGCAGTACAATTAACTGCTTGTTCACAATCGCGGTCGCCACGCTAAGACGTCTCTTCTGCCCAATCGATAATTGATACGGATGTCTGTCTTGATTCATATGTAGGTCAAATTTAGCTAGCATCCGCTGAACTTCAACTTCAACTTGTTTACTTGAAACTTCTTCCGTTTGCCTTACGGTATGCGCAAGTTCTTCATAAATCGAATTCGTAATGAATTGCAGCTCTGGATTTTGAAAAACGAACCCTAGCTTCAACATAACTTCAGTATGCTTAGACGCTTGCATACCGGGTAACCAGCGCCTTTTCTTGCGCGGCTCAATTACTTCATCTTCCAGACAGTACGTACCCGTTGTAGCAACCAACTGCATCAAGGACAGCAACAACGTCGATTTCCCAGCTCCATTCTCACCTACAATCGTAATCCAATCGTAAGCGCCGACTGTTGCGTGAGGCACGGTTATTTTCGCAATTTGATGATGATAGCCTTGAAAATTGTTCAACTGCAGTAGTGCTGTCGAAGCTTCGTGGTTATTAAACTTGCTTTCCAGCTGACGACCTTGTCGGATTTCTCGATACTTACTATTACGGGCATATTCTTGCCATACGGTCGGATGCCATATCCCATATGCCTGAAGCTCGGCATGATGATCATGAAATACGCTCGCAGCACTACCATCGGCAATAATCTCACCATTACTATTAAACAAGACTACTCGATCCACCCAATCGGCGATCTGCTCAATCTTGTGCTCCACAATCAGGAGCGTACGATCGCTACTGATCTGTTTCACCGTATCCCAAATTTGCACCGTCCCTTCAGGATCTAATAGCGCCGACGGTTCGTCGAGGAACAATACTTCAGGATCAAGGAGCAAGACCGATGCGAGCGCTAAGCGTTGCTTCATCCCCTGCGACAGCGATTGAATCGGTGTATGTAGATCATCAAGTGACAACCCGACTCGCCTCAGAACTTCCCTAATCTGCGCATCCATTTGCTCACGCGGCACCTGACTATTTTCTAAGACAAATGCAAGTTCTTCATCTACATAAGGCAAGCCAAATTGCGTATCTGGATCTTGAAAAATAAACCCCCATGACCGCGGAAGCCCAATCTGATCATGTTTCATCGGTACTTCGAGCGAATGCGGAATAATGCCGCTTAATACTTGCAAGAGTGTCGATTTCCCACAACCACTTGGACCTAGCAGCAGTACCTTCTGCCCCTTGGGAACAGCAAAAGAGAGGTCCTTCATAACGAAGGACGACTCTCCCGGAAATTTCAATCTTAAATTCGTAACATGAACCGCCTGTTCACGATTTAAATTTGTATCTAACACATGCAACACCTCTTTGCCAATTCGGCGTCATTCATCTATAACAGGTTTAGCGATCTCATTATCGATCTAATGAAGCGATATCTTCTTTGGAGATTGGACGAATGAGCTTCGTTACACCAGTCGCTTCTACTGCACGAACAATTAGGTAGGCGAATATACCTGCGAATACGAACGCACTCACCACACGTAAACCATATTTCAAGACAAGCACCCAAGTTTCATAATTTGCATAGCCAAATCCAAGGTCCACGATAAACGATCCTACCGCAGATAAAATCCCTGCTACACCTGCAACGATCAAGCTATGCTTTCGATAACCGAATATTGCAAATACGATTTCCGCAGCAAGTCCTTGTACTAAGCCATAAATGATCGTCTCTTGTCCCCATGTGGAACCTAGTAGCGCCGATACGTTAGCTGCTGCAAGACTCGCAAGTAAAGCCACACCTGGCTTACGAACGAGCAAGAATGCCACAGGTCCCGCCATGAACCACATGCCGTACGTCAATTGACCCGCTTGTGGGAATAACGGTTTAGCAAGACTATATACACTGTCCCACATTTTGAAAATAACACCGAAAACAAGTGCGATCATGACTGTAATTAATATATCTGCGAATCTCAAACCTTTCGTGCTAGTAGATTGTTGTTTCATAAGATCCTCTCCTTTTTCATGCAAAATCTAATTTTTACAACAAAAAAACCGCCTGAATGCACATGCACAGACGGTTGATAAGGGCCCTAATCAACATGTTCTCTACGCTGGCATTATCCAGTTCAGATTAACGGTCAGTAACGGTTAGATGGTTACTATCTCAGCCTGACTTCCTCAAGCACCCGGTCGGTTCGTATGTAATTGACTCTACCTTACAATACATTTCACCGATTGGCAATAACTTCTTGTTATCTGGCACTCATGATGGGGTTGATCTATAATTAATTTATAAGAACGTGCTCAAAAAGTTAAACGAAAGAGAAAAGAGCAACTGTAGGAACGTAGAGACCGCCTTTGAAATCATGAAAATACCAAATATTAAATTCAAATTTCATGATTGAGACTCACAGGCTTTCCAAGAAAGCCACATCGTAAGCATTGAAGTGCTCTTTTCTCTGCAGTGCCCAAACTTTTTGAACACGCTACATCAAACTTCGGCTATGCAAGTAAATAAGAGGAGAACTACGATGAAGACGATAAACTGTAACAAAATCTTAGTTATGACTGCGGTTAGCGCTGAACAGGATGCTGTAATACGCGGACTGCAAGGGGACATCCGATTCGATGTACGAGTTGCGGGCGTAGGTCCGATTGCTGCTGCAATTGGCACAACGACTGTGTTAGCAAGAGCAACGGAGCCATATGATATCGTGATCAGTGCAGGTATTGCCGGTGGTTTTGTCGGACAAGCTGAACTAGGTTCAATCGTGATCGCAGATGAAATCGTTGCAGCTGATCTAGGTGCAGAGACACCTGATGGATTCATGAGTTTGGATGAATTGGGGTTTGGAGATTCCACTCGGATTCAGATCGATGAACATGTAACCGCAACACTTCTCAAAGCGATGAAACAAGCTGATCTACCCGCACGTACAGGTTCTATCCTAACCCTATCTACGGTTACAGGTACGGCGGCTACTACGGAAGAGCTTGCCCAGCGCTTTAAAGAAGCGGCAGCAGAAGCTATGGAAGGCTATGGAATCGCTTCAGCTGCTGAGCAGTTCGGAATTCCTGCCCTAGAAGTTCGCACAATCTCCAACGCTGTCGGTCCACGTGACCGTGCGGCTTGGCGAATTGGTGATGCGCTGAAATCATTAGAATCTGCTTTTGCTATCATGAAGGAGGTCTTGTAAATGCAAATTGCTTTCTCCCCCTGTCCGAACGATACGTTCATCTTCCATGCGTGGGTGCATGGTTTAATAGAAGGTGCACCAAAGCTTGATGTCATGTATGCCGATATCGATATAACGAACAACTTAGCTGCCAATCGTCAAGGTCCAGAAGTGATGAAAATTTCGTATGCTGCTCTTCCATGGATGCTTGAAGATTATGCACTATTACCTTGCGGCGGTGCACTTGGTCGAGGTTGTGGACCACTTGTCCTCACTCGTAATAGCCGCAATCACGAGCCTGATTCTGCTCAGCTCTCAGGGCGCAGAGTTGCTGTTCCAAGCGAGCGTTCAACTGCTTACTTGTTGTTCCGTCTATGGGCAGCCAAGAACGTGCCAGGTGGTGTAGGCGAGATTGTTGTTCTGCCTTTCCATGAGATCATGCCTGCCGTTCGTGACGGTCATGTCGATGCAGGGCTAGTCATTCATGAAGCACGCTTTACATACCCATCCTATGGACTATCACTGCAAACAGATCTTGGTGCTTGGTGGGAGTCCGATACTTCCCTGCCGATTCCTCTCGGTGCGATTATTGCGCGGCGCTCTCTAGATGTGGATCAGCTTGCGAAGTGGGCGCGCGCGTCTGTCGAGTATGCGTGGGCGCACCCTACACAGTCACAAGATTACATTTTGCAGCACGCACAAGAGATGGTTCCGTCCGTTGTCCAACAGCACATTGACCTGTATGTGAATTCATTTTCCGTAAACTTAGGCGATGATGGTTATGCAGCAGTGAGGACTTTGCTCGATCGCGCAGCTGCAGAAGGACTTGTTCCTCAGGTGGATTTGGATAAGTGGTTAAAATAATTAGCGAATAATGTCCTTCACAAGTTGGACAAAATAGTTCTTAAGAATCTACCAATTTTATCCATTTGTAACTATAATTATCATTAACGGCTTGTACGATGGCGGTCACCTTAATGGAAAGGTGGAGGCTATGCAATGGATGTGTTCCAAGCTCTTTCAATCATGTTTGCATTTGGGTTGTTCATACTCACTTTGTTAACCTTCATTGACAAGAGGAAATAGTACTAGCTGCCTTTAGTCGTGGTTTGAAACCATACTAATAGACATTCCGCCAAGTCAAGCCGATGGAGAGTCAGATTGACATCGTCGATCTGACTCTTTTTTTGCAATTTTTGACTTGTTCGTGTACCATGTTATGATTAGAAAATAATAATATCGTAATCCGATTTATGGATTCAGAAATAAGGAGTCATAGCAATGTCTAAAGATGAAATTATCGTAACCAAAGAAGGCTTAAAACAACTGGAAGATGAATTAGAAGAACTAAAGGGTCCAAGACGCCGCGAACTGGCAGATCGTATTAAGACGGCGATCAGCTATGGCGACTTGAAAGAGAACAGTGAATACCACTCTGCGAAAGAAGAGCAAGGATTCATGGAAACACGCATTATCACAATTGAGCGCATGCTAAAAGTCGCACGTATTGCGGATAGCGTAGATACATCCAGTGTACATGTGGGATCTATTGTTGTGCTTCACGACAAAGAGTTCGATGAGAAGCTAGAGTATCGTATTGTTGGCCCATCTGAGGCTGATGTGATGGACAACAAAATTTCTTATGCAAGTCCGCTAGGTACAGCACTTGTAGGCAAGTCCGTAGGAGCTGTTGTAACGGTAAGTGCGCCAATGGGCGACATGAAGTATGAGATATTGGAAATTAAGGCGATGAATTAATCGCCTTTTTTTTTATTTTCAATGATTGACTACATCTTTTAAACCTTTTAAATAGCGGCTGGAAGCATAACAAATTTCTCCGTTGATCATGCGAATTTCACGCTTTTTGATATCAACCTCTGCAATGTTGTCTTTATTGACGACGTACGAATGATGACAACGATAAAAACGGCTGTCCAGCTCAAGAATATCTTTTAACTTCCCATAAAACTCAACCTGGCGATTGGTCGCATGAAGAAATATTTTATGAAGCTGAGGAGAGGTCTCGAAGAATAAAATATCCGTGTAGTCAATGCTGATCACTTTATCTCCCGTTTTGGTCTGAAACACTTTTCGGTTGCTATGCTTATTCTGCAAATATCGCTTATTGGCGGTATCGATACATTCAATAACCCGCTTCTGAATATCTGTAAATTGATCTTTCGTTATGTAATCCATAGCTTCGACTTTATAGGTGAACGTTAGATAAGTTAATTCCGAATGGGTCGTTACAAATACGATCGCCCCTTGGTTATCATACTGACGAATTTCAGCCCCTAATGCGATTCCACTACGTTCTTCTTGTAAATCTACATCCAGGAAGTAAAGACCGGTGACCCGGTTAGCCTTCAAATAATCGATAATCTCACTTGAATTCGCAGTCGAGATCACAACCTTCATATCCAAATTTTCCATCATAATATAATTTGTAATATAAGACGTTAATCGCTTTCTCTGCTCGACATTATCTTCACATATGAATACTTCTAGCATCGTTATTCCCCCTTAATCATAAATCTCAATTTCTTGGATGAAATGTCCATGTTGAATTTGTGTATCTAGGGTTACGTTGTCACATTGGGAAATAATTTCTTTCAGATTGCTAAGTCCGAGTCCTCGGTCTGATCCTTTGGTTGAGAATCCTTTCTCGTAAATCTTGTAAAGCTCTGGTGAATCCGCTTTGCAGCTGTTGGTTACGACAATAAGTTTTGCGGAGTCTCTCTGAATGAGCGCCACACGAATCATCGGCACCTCACACCTAACCGCTTCTTCAATCGCATTATCCAGAATAATACCTAGACAGCGGCATAGTTTGACGGAGTCCATATTAAATTGATACATCGGTTCCACCACTTCAATCCCTGTATCGATGGCTAACTCTTGCGCCTTAATTAATTTCGAGGAGAAGATCCCCTTAACCTCTTGGACTTTGACATTATGAAGTGCACCTAACTTGAAGTTATTACTCTCCATCCCCTTGCTGATCGGCATAATCTTTTGTTCAAAATAAGCTTCCAAATTGTCAATATCTCTTGTCCGTATATACTCCGACATCGTCAGTAAAATATTAATATAATCATGCCGAAACTTCTGCATATCGTTATAAAGCTGTTCTAAATTATCGGTGTATTCCTTTAACCTTTCATACTGAAGCTGCTTATTCTGCAGCATCGTTACTTTATACACAGTGTGAGAAAGTACAATGAATACCACTAGCAATATCGCAAAATAAATGAGAAACAACAGACTGTTCATCTCAATATTCGCATCCGAGAAACCTTGCTGCTTCCCAATATAAATGTTCACATAAAAAATAATTAATGTCACAGCACTTAGTACGGTAAACAAGATGCCATATCGTTGGAAAAAGAGATCGTGTCCTTTGAATTTATAAAATAACTTCTTACCCACTATACTTAGTCCAATAGCGAATAGACCCGTAATACATAAAAACGCAAGCACCACAAAATTATTACCCTGCAACATTTGCTGCTGAGCGTCATTCCAAAAATAGATTAAACCTAATTCTGCAAAATAATTGGTAATTACAAATAAAATCATCGTCAGAACGGGAATGGATATACTAACTTGAATATTTCGTATGGATCGATATACACAAAAAATAATAAATACGAGAGAAATTAAAATAGAAGAAGCATCTAATACAGGAAATAGCGGATAGGCAATTAATTGAGCACCAATTGTCATTAAGATAAGCATTTTTATACTCAGTCTATAGTGAAGTAGAATCTGGATGGATATTGTCATCGCAATAATATTGATTAGTTCATTAAAAAATAGCAGCATGATTTATATATCCTCCCGCCAAAATGGAAAATTAATCCTATTAATGAGAATATCGAAATCACTACTAATAGTCAATATTTACATAAAAAAGGCTACTCTCTCTATGTAGATCGAGTAGCACTTTTCTTATCACCCTAGCTCTATTCTGATTTCTGGTTTAATAATTCCACTGGGATTTTAGGTTCATAGTTAAACAAAGCACAACTCGTTTCCATTTGTACTTCTCCACCTCTTAAAGCTAATTTCCCCATAGATTTCAACACATTCGATTTCATATTCTCCAAAAAGCTATTGTTCATATTGTTCATAATTATTACAGCTCCTTTTTAATAGTTTATAAGTAATTGGTAGTACCATAGAGACTTGAATAAGAACACCATACATCATCAAGCTTTTTACAATCGGGATCGGAACAATAAGGGCAACACAACTCACCGTAATGCTCGCAATAACTGTCTCCTTTCTTAATTTACTTCTTTTCTTCTCACCTAGTATTGGATATTTATCAGTGTCAGCAGGTGCGAATCGATATAGCAATGTTGTGCAAACAACACCTAAACCAGCTACCACATAGTTGTTTATTGTGATGTATTCAATGATCAGCGGAATACCAACAAATAATAGGACACTCACAATATTGCATAATATACTTGTATTTGCATGTAGACCGAAGGCTGACCTTCGAATAGCAAAGTAACTCAGATGAATAATCAAGGTAGGAATGAATACGTGCATAATTAAGGCGATTCCATAGACAAAGATGGCTTTACTTAAATTAATGAGTAGCATCTCGATGCCAAGCTTCATTTTTAAATAATCAATATTCGATCCGCCACGCTCCTGATTCAGTGTACTCGCGAATGAACTTACCAGTGATTCTACGAAACTTTCATGTACCACTTGTTCCTCTTTGATAATGATCACCTCTCTGAAATAATCATAATCTTTTTCTAGTAATGTATATGCTTTTATACCTATAAGATGTCATAGATGTATTGGATGAATAGATTCGCCAAAAAGCGTGTCACAAGTGATTGATTTTCCCACTTAACTGTAAATAATAGTAAATACCACTAGCTAATAGAAATAATTCTATCAACCCGTGGTATTTACCTTTCAGCTTATGAAGCAATTAATTCAAGAATGATATGCTCGATATCCATCTTCTTGGGGACGACCAGACTGCATATTTCCTTCTCACTCTTCATGAATGAATATCCTATTAGGAAGGGGAATCGCCTGAAATGTAATCGAAACACTTCTGTTCCATGCAGCATCTCACAGTCCATACCGCTGACCTCATAGATGGAATAGTCCGCAAGAAGTCCCATTTTTAATGCTTTACCTAGAGCTTCTTTGCAGCTAAAGAACATATAAGCGAATTCCGGTCGATTGCCATAATTAGCGACTAATTGAAGCTCATCACTGCTTAACATCTCTTCGATTGGGATTTCATAGCGTATCGTTTCAATATCTACACCAACGATATGATCCTTGGAATATATCACAGAGAGCACGTATTGCTTCGAATGGCTGAGGCCAACTTCGATCAGATTATCCTTAATAATCGGATAACGGAGGGCACCATAATCAATCGTTACGCTTGTAAAAGGCAGATCGTATGCAGGCATATTATCTGCGATATTCCGCTTGATTGCATATCTCCCAACCAAATATTCATTCTTCCTACTCTCATTCGTTATGTTTCGATAGATCTCATACTCTGCTGGGCTAAGTACGAGATCCGCATCGATCTCTAATTGTTTGTTAATTTCGATTAAATTCGAACTTAACATATTCACCATCACCCTTATCGATAATTAGCCTTGGATTTATTATGCAAATAATAATACACAATCATATCAGCCAAGAACCCCGCATTTACGAGTAGGATAAATCCGAGATACAGGCTTTTCCCAATGGAGTGAATCGGGAAAAGAAACAATATACCTGCAGTGACAAGAATACTGAACAGCGCACTTCTCACAACAGCGCCTGACTTCTGATAGTGAATTTTACGATACATGCCGATTGTAAACATGAACAGACCCGGGATAAATAGGTTATCATTCAGGGATTGAAGATCAAATGTACTATCGCCGAATGTGTAAGTTGGCAAATAAATACTTATACATAACAAACCCCCTGCGATCATGAGCAAATTATCTAACCACTTTCGATGCTTACTTAGTGTAAGGACGAACCAAGCTGTAACTACATTAAAATAGGCAAGTGTGATGACTATTAATAAAAGGGTGACACAGGCTACAAACCAGTAGGTGTCATTTGGCAAAAACGTATCACGACCCACAAATTTAAGGAAGATCGCGAGATAGAAGGTCACAGCCAATAATTTCAATCCCCAATATACCTTCATATTTGCTTGAAACTGATGACGAAAGGTCGGATTCGTCCCCTTATTCAAGAAATCATATTTATGGTACAAGAAATCATAAATTGTTCGCTGCATAGTATTCCTCCCCTAACATACCTGTTATTTCACGAATGGTTGGATTCTCAATAATATCGAAGAAACTGAGATCGGATTGGAAATGCTGATTAATGTCCCTGGCAATTTCCCATACAGTAATGGAATCCATATTGTACTCAAACAAGTTCGTATGCTCATCCAGCTTATCTGCTTGTACATACTTCTGGATAATTTGCGCCACTCTCTTGCTTTTCGTGAGGAAAAAACTTTCGTAGAGCAACTTTGTATCGGTCTTTCCATTTGCAGTTAAAGGTAATTCCTTAACATAAGCAATCTTAGAAGGAATCATATACATCGGAAGCAGCTTCTTAAGTTTGCCGCTTAAATTCTCATATCTTGAAGTAGTGGCGAGGTAGATTCGTTTATCTTGAACGAAAGCATGACAGTTCTTTACGCCTAATGATCGAACTGTATTTTCAATTTCTTGAAGATCGATGCGGTAACCATTGATTTTAACTTGAGTATCCTTACGTCCCAAGTATACAATCTTGCCTTCATCATTAATTCGAACGATATCCCCTGTTTTGTAGACAGGAATGCCTTCCCATTCGATGAACGATTCCTTCGTTTTCTCTGGATTGCTAAGATAACCAAGCGCTACACCGTCACCACTTACATAGAGTTCTCCTTCTACCGCTTCTTTCCCCTTCTCATCGACTACGTATACATGAGTACGGTGAATAGCCGTACCGATCGCGATTTCATCGACATCATTACGCATCACGTCCAGTGTTGTAAATACCGTGTTTTCCGTCGGTCCATATCCATTAATAACAGTTGTATATTTCAATACTTCACGCACATGCGATAAGCTTAATTGTTCTCCACCAACGATCACATGACTTAGGTTTTGGAACATTTCAGGCTTCTTATCCACCCAGAAATTGAATAAGGAACTCGTAATCCACATCATATCAATTTCTTGATGAATTCTTTTTTCAACATGATAAATATTTAATATTTCGGTCTTGGACAACAAGGCAATTGTCATACCGCTTAATAATCCGCCCCAGATCTCAATAATAGAGGCATCGAACTCCAGTGGACTAATATGCGAGATGGTCTTGTTGGAAGAGAAGCCGAGTCTTTCTTCACCTAATAATCGCAATACCCCACGATCTGGTATACCCACCGCCTTCGGTAACGAAGTTGTTCCTGATGTAAAGATCACATAGCATAACTGCTCTGGGGAACGTGTAACACAATTCCAACTGGTGTCGGGTTCTTCTGCAACTTCCATTTTCATATCAATGGTGACCTTCACATTCAATACTTCCCTCATGTACTGCTTGCGGTTCTCAGGGTAGTCTTTATTCACTACCGTATACGCAGCTCCAACCTTTAAGATAGCGACCATTGCAGCAATAGCTTCAATGCTACGTTCCAATTCAATAGCAACAACATCATTAGCCTTCACGCCCTCTCTTATCAAGAAATCCATGTAACGATTGGATAATGCATTTAAGTCTCCATAAGTAATCGAGCGACTACTTTCAGATATCGCAACTTTGCCTGCAAAGACCGACATTTGTTCACCTAATATTTCTAACAAGTTCGTCATGAATTGAATTCCTCCTTAAAAAATAGATGATATCTGCAATCACTTCTTCTTGATTTTCGTTCATAAAAAAGTGTCCTGCTGGATAGTTGTATACTTGAATATCCCGCTGCGTAATGTCCTGCCAGTGATCTACATCGGTAACGGATCGATCTTCGATCCCTTGAAATACAGCAATATCAATCGCCTCATCAAATTGATGACAATGGTACTGATTAATTTTGTTATATAAATGAACTGATTCAATATCACTCCGCAAGGCGGGAAGGAACAGTTGACGCATTTGTGCCGAGGCGAACTGGTCCTCCTTAATCAAGCCATAAATCTGACATTTTTGAAGCAAAGCTTCATCGTCGAGATCTTCCTCATCCTCTGTTTGAATACGATGAGGGGGAGTCCCCGCCATAAAGATAAGCTTCCTGATGTTGTATCCTTCTTGCAGTAAATTTCGTGCCAATTCATAGGTGACTAAGGAGCCCATGCTATATCCAAGAAGAGAGATCTCATCGGATTTCGATAACGATTGACGGAGTTTTTGCAGCAAATCGGCAACATTGTCATGTATGGATCGGTAAGGACGTTCCGAGAACCGTTTGCCATGACCTGCATATTCCATCGCAATCACTTCGGTCGCCGGCTCCAGTTGTTTCATCGCTTTTTGCAGCTCAGTGAATACATTTACATGAGCTCCTGCATAAGGAAAACATATCAATTTCATCGTGCATCCCCCACCTTAACCAGCAAGTTATAGCTGTTTCCATACATGTTGTACATGACAATCGATAAGAGTTGATGTTCATGATACTGCTTGGCCCATTGTCCATTCTCAATCGTTCCAATAAACTTATTAGGCTGCTGAATCTCACTTCCCATCATTGGACGTTGTTCCTGTTTAGCTTCAAGCAGACCGCATAGTCCCATTAATCCGTAGTAACCAACAACATACTGGATATCTTTCTTAAGAAACCCTCCTTGCAGATTCACATATTTCTTCAGTAAGTTTCTTAAGCAAGAAATCTCAGCTGTATCATCAATCTCATTGCCTCTTCCGTACAATTCTAGGAATATATCTGCTTCATCACTGACACCTGCTTGCTGCAGTGATTTCGTAATCAGTTTCTTAAGTGAATTGCGATTCACAACTGCATTGCCCATCGTACCCGATGTAATATCCATGACTTCGGCTAGAATCACATCGCCATCATCAAGAGCCTGCTGCCTTTCTTTCAGCAGAAAGGCAGCACCTCCCTCCGAGAAATAATGTCCCGATGCGCCTTCTTCGAACGGTTCTATCCAGCGATCTGGCCCGCTTCCAAACTGAGAGAGATCAAATGGGACTGGAAAGGTAATGGCGCTTGCTCCGCCCGATATTGCAACATCGTAGTCCCCATTTTTTATTTTTCGATAGGCGCTATAAAGGGAAGCCACTCCTGATGTGGAAGCCTCACTTATCATTTCAATAGCTGCACCTGGACGATTCATTAAGGCATATTTGTTATAACTAAGTGGATCAAGCAATGTTATTGCATGCTCCATATCAGAGGGCTTAACACTAAACAGTGCAGATTTCGAAAGGGAATCTGTCTGAGGTGTACCCGTCGATAGGAGTATCTCACTCTTTGCCCCAATAGTGTTACGCTTCATCAGCGATTGGAATAACGAAAGTGTCATTCGCTCACTGGATAACAAGAACCGACTTTTCTCAGCTGGCACATGCTCCACCGGAAACTTTTCCGTAACCGAATCATAGAACAACCCATCGAATGAACCTGCATATTCTATGGATTGATCATACAGACTGGAGAGTTCATCCATGCGACTTTGCCAAATACGATCTTTCGCATTAAAAATCGCTTTCGCATCTTGTTCTCCTTTGTTCGGATAATCATGTACACAATCGACAATGACGACTCTGCGGTTAACCATTCTTCTCCTCCAGTAACTCCTTCACATATTCACTCAATTGCGTAATGGTTGGGTATATAAATACGTCGGCTACTTCAATATCAATCTTGAAATGTTCTGCAATCGGTGCGTATATGCCGAACGCTTTCAATGAATCTCCGCCAAGATCAGTGAAACTCTTATTTACATCGAGTTCATTGCGATCAAGAACAGAAGCGAATACGACGGATATAAACATTTCGACCTCATCTTGACTGTCAGTACCTGTAATTGTTAATTGTTCATATGATTTAATGGCATACGGAGCAGCTTCATCTGTTGCTAAGCCAGCATCTGCCGATTTGTTAGAGCTTATGAATTGCTGAGGCAAGCGGATGTAGTCAGCTAAGTAATCCGTTACTTTAGCGGAATTAAATTCACCGACAATGAGTCTGCTTACATTTTTCTCAAGTGATAACTTGATGTATTGTCTTCCAACTAACGATGAAAGAGATTTCATTAATAAGTGCTCATCAGCTGCTGCAAGATCTCCAAATCCAAGCGCCATTCCTGTATCGTTCCATCCTGGCCATTGGATCGTTCTGACTCTCGAATCCGCTAATGCTGCTCCCTCCAAGAAGGCATTAGCAAACGTATAGGAGAACTGACCTGCCGACCCAACAATCGTCGTCATCGATGAACTTGTTACGAAGAACTTCAAGGAACTACTAGCTGCATATTTGTTAAGCAAGACCGTTCCAGTCACTTTAGGCGATACAATACTCATGAATTGCTGCTCGGTCTTCGCGAATAACATACCTTCCTCTGGTACCCCAGCCAAGTGTACAATTCCAGTAATAGGGCGGGCAGTAGATAAAGTTCCGAGTACACGGCGAACATGATCTTCCGATGCGATATCACATGGATAGAACTCAACGTTAGCCCCTTTTTCCTTGATACTCTTGATCTTCTCTAGCTTCTTCTGCTCAATGTCTGTCAAAGATTGTTTGTTCGAGAGTACCGCTAGTGCATCCGTTCGTCCAAGGATCGCAATATGCACATTCGGATTTAGATCGAGTAACTGATCGACATACTCCAGACCGATTCCACCATAACCGCCTGTCACTACAACACAATCTGAATCTGCTAATTCTATAGGGTCCGCTTCAAGCTCCTTCACTTCAACTAGCGCTTCTTCATATAACGTATCGTTGCTGTATAACAATTTCTTTCCATCCAATTCCTCGGTTAATGCGAGTCCAAGCACTGTATCTAATTGGAAATCATCTACATTCAGCGTAAGCGTCTTGAAGCCCGTATTCTCCATACCAAGAATTCGACCTGCACTTAATAGCGAATAATTAAGCGGATTGACGACTGTTTCACTGCTATCGAGTTTTGCCCCATTGTCTGCAATTACAACCACTTTCCCGTTACGCTTAACCCATTTATTCGCGTTTTTCGCAAAATTGAAGTATTGAAGCATATGCTGCTCGATCTCTTCACTTGGAGGTAAGGCTTCACCTAACCAAGGTGCATACAGCACGAAGTCATATTTATCTTCCAGTGTCGTGTGCAACACTTCTCTGTAATCCACAACATGTACGGCAACTTCCTCGCTCGTTGCATATGTTGCTGCCACCTTATTGCCAATAAGCAATACTTTCAGACCAGATAAAGCTTCTGCCAAGTTTACTTTAAGGTTTGGTTGATTAGCTGCTTTCTCCCACTTCACTTGATGTAAATAAGGTTTAAAGTAGATGTTAGCGAATGCCTTCATCATATATTTATCAACGTAAGCAATAAGATCACCTTGTTCGTTATACACAGATACTTTTGCCGTAATTACATCATGATCACGATCCGGATCATATAAGAACTCGGTCTTGGAGTATACGGTTTTTGTAAATTTCAAGCCCGTGTACGTAAATTTAAAGTAAGAAAGCGGCAAGTAAGCTTTACTCCTACTTATTGCACGTTCAAATACCATAGCCCCCATAATGCCATCCAGAATAGACGGGTGTAAGTAAAAATCGTTCAAATCGTGAAGGAATTCTTCACTTAATGATAAAGATAAGAGCATTTCGTTCTTGCTATTCTGCGCTAAACGGAAGTTATGCTTCTCAAATTGCCAACGTCCTTTGAAGAAATTGTTAGTCTCTCCGCCAAGGGATGCTTGCTCTTGTAAAAAGGCTTCAAATTCTGTCGTAACATCAACTTTAGCTACAGTCGATTCGTTAGCTGCCACCATAGTAAATGTCGCATGCTTGACGTAATGATCCAAATCGTCATTCTCATACGAGAACACTTCTACATCCAATTGCTTCGACGCTAATTTATTGACTTGAATGAAGAAGCGTTTACTTTTCTCATCTAACTGAATGAGATTCATGAAATACAATTTTTCAATCGTAAAAGATGGAGATTTGAAGTATAAGCTTGCCAGTTCGGCTGCAATTTCTGTATAGGTTGTACCCGAGAACGTGCGCTTGCCTCCAATTCGATGGTCATCTACGTACCAATCTTGAGGGGATAATGTGACGGCATATACGTCAGAATTTTCTGTCTTCAATGTCTGCTGTTTAATCAAGGTTAAAGGAAGTGGCAGACTCAGGCCTACATTGTTGTTGTTTGCCGCGTACTTCTTCACATTCGCCCACAGGATTTCTTTCTTAAATTCATACGTCGGTAAAGACTGCGTTACAGCTTTCCCATATTCAATCGCATCGAATGCTTGATCATACCCGTCCAAGTACAATTGAATACGTTCATTCAATGTGAACCCATCTTGGCTTGTCTTGAGACGATGCTGCATCATCTTCTTCAAATCACTTGAAATCGACTGAATCTCTCCAGAATAAATGCCCTCAATTGCCTCGCCTTGCTCAAGTGAACGGATCGCCTCTACGAGCTTCCCTACGTATTCTTCCTTCGAATTCGCTTGGAAACCAACGCCTTCTTGGAAATGATTCCGTTTGTGTACGAGCGTATACGAAATGTCACGCAGGTTATAGTGCTGCATGTAGGATGCGTGTGCAACGAATTTTTTCAGAACCTTAACCAATTGTTCCTGTGATTGTGCTGTAAATACGAATGGATACGCTTGATCGACTGCCACACTTTCTTGCTGATAGTCATACTCTTCAAGAATCACATGTGCATTCGTACCACTGAATCCGAAGGAACTAATTCCACCACGACGCGGGTATTTACCCTTTTCCCATCGTTTAGCTTTTGTTGGAATATAGAAAGGACTGTCTACAAATTTGATATACTCGTTCGGTGCTTCAAACGATTGGTTAGGGAAAATTTCCTTGTTACGCAATGCCAGAGACATTTTGATCAAACCACCCACACCTGCAGCTCCAACTGTATGTCCAATATTCTCCTTCAAGCTCGTGAGTGCACAGAATCCTTTCTTATCCACAAATTTCTTATAAGCATCTGTTAGTCCTCTTACCTCAATCGGATCGCCGAGCTTCGTACCTGTACCGTGAGCATCAATGTATTCTACGGTCTCAGGTGAAATTTGGCTGCGTTCATAAGCTGCTAGAAGCAAGTCCTTCTGTGCATGAGGATTAGGTGCTGTTAGACCATTCGACTTCCCATCGCTGTTAATCATACTGCCTCGAATAACGGAGTAGATGTTGTCATTATCTGCAATTGCATCCTTCAGCCGCTTCATAACGATAATTCCGACACCCTCGCCAAAGATCGTTCCTGAGGACTCCACATCGAATACTTTGAGGAAAGAACGGGATGTTTCAACATTGCTATATTGATCAATTACGCCGCCTTGTCTCGGAAATAACCCTAGCGCAATACCACCAACGAGTGCGGTATCAATTTCTTTATCACGTAAAGTTTTCATCGCGATATGAGCAGCTACGAGAGAGGATGAGCACGCTGTATCGATGACAAACGAACCTCCTGAAAGATTGTAAATATAATTAAGTCGGCTCGCCAGAATGCCCTCCCAGCATCCAGAGTTCACATAATTCGAATCTTCTTCGATCTCCGAGCGATAATTCGCTGTGATTGACTTGTCTTTCCCGATATAAATCGCCGTCTTACTATCCTTAATTTTGTCTAAGCGGATTCCCGCATCTTCAATTGCTAAATAAGAATGTTTCATCACAAGCCGGTGCGTCGGATCGATATATTTCGCTTCCTCATGCGAGATACCGAAAAATTGAGGATCAAATGCGTCAATATCTTCTAGGTATGCCCCCTTTTCTTGGCAAAGTCGATCGAGAAAGTCTTCCTTGGTTGTTTTTAAATGAGCCGCACCATTATGCAAGTAACTATGATCCTTAGGAATATAAGATACCCGATCTTCAGGGAAAGTCTTAAATCCACGCTTTCCATTCTTCACGGCATTGTAAAACTCGAAAGTATCCTTCACATTCGTGTACTCACAAGAAATACCAACAATTGCGATATCATCTGGCATTACTTCTTCCAGCAATTCTTTGCCAGTTGCAGCATCTAAATTCCCTTTTTTCACTTGATCAAAAATAAATTCACTTACTTTCATTTATGAATCGCCTCTTCCCCATCTAATTTGATAAAAATGCTAAAATGTCTGCTGCGTCTACGTACTGATCCTTGGCATCTGGCGTTCGCTTCGTCTGTGATGTTGTCTGTTTCACCCAATCGATCTGACCTTGTATCGTCGGTATCGAGAATAACGTAGTCACATCAAAAACTCCCGGGAACGATTTATTAAGCTCATCACACAGATGTACGATTGTAATGGAATCTCCACCTTGTTCAAAAAAACTAACCTCTAATTCATATTCATCGTCTCCGAGGGTACATTTCCATACCTGCTCGATATCCTCATGAATCGAATTGCTGCTACTAGTTGTTTCATGCATAGCTGAGCGACTAATAAGAGCTTTCGTCATCTTGTGGAAAATGGAGGCGTATTCTTCCACCGCCGGTTTCGTCTTGAACATGAAGGCTTGCCCGACATCAGATTGAACAAACCAATCAATTAGTTTTACACCAGCTTCACTATGGAGCTTCTCAAAGTAATAGTCGTCTTTACCAGCTGACATCCCTACATCCGTCCAACCTGTTAAGTTCAAGGTTCTTACATTTGAATCACCGTATGCTATACCCGATTGATAGGCGTTAGCTGTACAGTATTCACTTTGCCCCATTGCTCCGATCAGACCCGCTAAAGAAGAGAAATGAATGATTTCTTTTACATTCGGGAAATAACGCTTTAATAGGGAGGAGCCATTAATTTTACTTCGTGTTCGCTCACAGAAGTCCGATTTCGATTTATTCACGAACAACCCACTACCTGGCTCACCTGCAAAATTAAGAATGTAATCCATATGCTGCTGCGCAGCTGCAAATGATTGAAGTCTTGCTTCGTCTGTAATATCAAGCGACACATATTCCACTTGTCTGCCGAGCATAGATTCGGATGCAGTCCAAATTGGCTTACGGCCAGCAACAACAATTCGGATATTCGGATATTGCTCCGTCATATAACGGGTATATGCGAGCCCTATACCTGCCCCTCCACCAATAACTAATACCGTATTCGTATTAAACTTCGGTATCGATATCGGAGCAAGTTTGAGTTGCTTAAATCGAATTCGGTAATACTGCTGGTGACGTACCACAACCAAATCTTCCTGTAAGAAATCTATCTTTGCTAGATTTTCCGCATCCACTTGATCGTCGGTATCCAGAATGACAATTCGATAATTCATCTCCAAGCGGAGCGAATACGTACCCATCGCAATACTACGATTGAGCGCATTCATGTTATCGAAACCAAATACCGCTGAGCTCGCATAATAGAACGAATTAATTTTCAATTCCTTATGGATGCGTAATAAAAATTGACTAAGCTCATAGGTGTCACTGGCAATCGCAGTTTCGTCCGTATAATCCCGGTCCCAGAAATAAATCTGTTCCGCTTCGATCAAGCGAAGATCCAGCTGCTGCAAATCTGTGAGCTCGTTAAAGTAAAGTGTCGTCCTACCCATCACGCGATTACGCCGTGATTCATGCACAATATGAAGTGTGCTTCGCTCTTTCTGATGTGCTTCATAATCCGTTAGGATAAATTGTTCTTGCTTAAAATAAGTGCTTAGCTCCGTCCCTTGTCCACTAAGTGCATTCTTCACCTTGTAATTGTCGGCTGACAATATGACTTGCAGCTCTGCATTGTATAAACGGATATTGTAAGAAACGATGATGTTCCCCCGTTCATCCGTTGTCTGATCACGCACTTCAATTTCAGAATAATAATGATCACCCGTTAAGCATGAGGTATGAAAATCAATCTCACTCCAATGCCATGGGAATAAGATATCATCCGAAACGACGAGTCGATTAAGCGCATTGAATGCTGGATCTAAAATAGAAGGGTAGAAGCGATACCGCTTAAATTCCTTCTCATAACCTGCTGGTACTTTTAGTTTCACAAGTGCTTTGGTCCGCTCCTGATTCACCCAAAGTTGATCCACCACATCCCACCTTGCAGAGATGGAAATATCGGACTCATCTGTCTCCCCAACTTGACTGGTAACGATCATTTCTTCCATATCCGCAGTTTCTAACAATAGATGCGAAGTACGAGGTCTATTTTGTATTTTCTTCTTCAATTCGAATTGCAGCCATTTCCGCGAACCTTCACCATTGGCTGAGAAAGAAACTGTCGCTTTTAGACTCTCCTTATCTAGCACGAGGACAATGGGAAACGATCCATTTTGCACCTTAAGCTGACTTAAGATATGCAGATTATGCACCGAATACTGTTCCAAGTTATACACCGATTGCTCCAAGCTTTGTGCAATGATTTCCATAATGCTTGTGCCGACAAGCAGGTGCTCCCGATTAAACTTATGCTCCCTAATCTCCCAATTCTTATTGACATGAAGAGGGAACTGTATCGTGAGTGCTTCCTCTGTCTCGATTCGCTGCCAATCATGATCGATTGCAAATGAATTTGCTTCTTGTGGAAACCAATACGTTGATAACTGGAAAGGAAGCTCCGAGCTTGGCTTAATTCTCTGACTGCTGAAACCTTCCAATACAACATGTGCGTTCGTACCTGTCATACCAAATGAACTAATTCCCGCTAACGCTTGCTCACCAATAGCCTGAGAGCGATCTGGAATATAGAAAACGGATTGTTCAAATTCGATATCTTCATTTGGAATCACAAAGTCTGGATGCGGCAGAATAATACGATTTTGCAAACTGAGAACGCATTTGATGAGTGAAAATAAACCAGATGCCACGTCCAAATGTCCAAAGTTGGATTTACACGCAGTTAAAGCTACCGATTGCTTCTTCAAAGGCTGCTGCTTGAAATAATGATGCAAGCTTTCAAACTCAATCGTATCGCCTATCGCCGTTCCCGTTCCATGTGCCTCTATGAACGCTAGCTTGCTCATATCCGCAGATAGAGGAGCCCATGCTCGCTCAATTAAATTTTCCTGTGCAAGCGGATTAGGAGAGGACATATTCATGGTGAGACCATCGTTATTCATTGCATAGCTTTTGATCACCCCATAAATCGGATCTCCATCTCGCTGTGCGTCTGCCAATCGTTTCAGAATAACGGAACATACACCTTCTCCAAGAGAGGTTCCTGTACTACGTTCGTCAAATGTCTTTGTCTTCGCATCCCCTGCCAATATATCCACCAATTTATCTGCCTTATAGCCCGGCTTCACATAAACATTCGAGCTGACGACAATCGCCGAATCAATCGTCCCTTCACGCAAAGCTTGAGAGGCTTGAATAACAGACACCAATGAAGAAGAACAGGCTGTATCCGTCATGACCGATGGGCCTTTAAGATCATAAATATAATGAATTCGACTTGATATGGTAGAATTCAGCATTCCTAACAAATCCGGTTTTAACTTACGTTCTTGAAGCAGCGTCAAATATTGATACTGCTGAGTCGTGTTTACACTCGCATATACACTTGTATGGGTACCCCGGATTTTATCCAAGTAACCAGCGTCATGAAGTGCCCTTGTCGCACTAAGCAGCGTAAGTCTTTGATTCGGCTCCATATAATCCGCACTCTTCTGTGAGATGTGGAAAAATTTGTGGTCGAATTCATCAATCTGATCTAGATATGACCCTTCCATAAATTGATCGACGTCATCATACATACCGATCTGCTGTAATCGATCCGATGGAAACTTTCTTCTTGATACTCGCTTCTCTTGAAGGAATTCCCACACTTCACCTTGATCCCTGCATTGAGGTAATTGAATATCTAAACCAATAATCGCGATATCCCCTGATTGCAATCCGATCCTCTCCTTCCTTCTATATTGTTCAATCAGTTGTTAACCCACTTTCCAAGCTAATTTATTCCGATGTTCCATGATTTCGACTTCAGGCACTTCCTTCGTACGTAAGATGAGTTCCATTAGAGACAGCGTCTTACGAATATCCTCATCTGTCACATTAGAGCCAATTCTAGATTTAATTTCGTTGTATCCTGTCATTACGATATTGTCATAAGCTTCTTGATCTTCACTATTGTTCTTCGTGGATACGATTACCCCGAGTGTACGCGCATATAAGTCATAATGTTGATTGACTTCGATATCATCCTTAAGCTCTTTAAGCAGAGCTGTCCTATTTTCTTCATCATGGAAGGCATAAATCGAATCTAATTCCTTAAACATTTTGACGAACATGCCATTAGGTGATAAATCCACGATGACTTGAACTCCATTGTTTTTCACAAAATCAACCGATTGACTCCACTTCACTGGACTCACGATCTGACTTGCGATCTCTTCACGAATTCGTTCAATTGGATACGCCGCAGCATGCTTATTGCTAATAACTTGGGTAGTTAAATCAGTATTAAACGTCATTTTCTCTAATTGTGTATAGACAGAATCAGCAGCATCTTTCATATAATCCGTATGGAATGCTCCACCTACACCAAGGATTACACCCTCCAGACGATGTTGCTTCGCAAACTCTTGAAGCTCTTTCTTTACACCTGCAATCACAGTCTGTTTAGCGGAATTGTAGTTCGCTACCGTGATATGATTCGATCCATCTAATAATTCCTCCACACGCTGTGGTGAAGCAAAGATCGCCATCATACCAAGATGCTCCTTATCTTCCGTAACATCTTTCATAGCTTTACCTCGAATATCTACAAGTTGTAGACCTTCTTCATAAGTCATGGCACCAGCAATCGTAAGAGCTGTAATTTCGCCTAAGCTATGACCCAGCACATACGTGGGGTATAAACCAACTTTCTCTTTATACAATTGATACATACACATAGATCCGATGTACGTCACGAGCTGTGCTTTCCACGTATCCTGGCTTAAATCTGAAGTCAACCATTCTTGAATTGGCTCCTTCAATTGTGCTTCTGCTGCTTCAATAATTCGTCTAGTCTCTGCATGACCTAGCCATAATTCCTTAACCTGCTCCGTTACCTTCGTTCCTTGTCCTGCTAATAACAATGCAATTTTCATTTCAATGTGCCTCCTTTAAATATTCCATAATTTTATTGGTTAATAATTCAGTCGTATAATAGTTGAAAAAATCAGATATTTTTAAGTTGATATTAAATTTTTCTTTAACCTTTTTCTTGAATTTCACCAGCATTAAGGAGTCCATACCGAGATCAAAGAAACTCTCATCTTCCCCAACAGTAACTTCGTCTTCCAATAGGGTTATAACGAGTTCCTTCACTTCCTCATACACAGCACTCTGCCTATTGCTTGGTGGTTTCAAAATCTCAATTGTTGCAGCAACTTCCTGTACCGTTATCAATTTGTTTAAATCCACTTGATCAGATTTATACAATGCTTGGACATTTTTGTCGAAAAGTGCAAGAAGCTCCTGCAGATCTTCTAGCTCATACTCACTGGAAATCAGATGAACGGTAAGCTTGTCTTGCGACTTATATACAGAGACGTGCAATCCGTATTTCTCATCCCGATAACTATTTGCCTCTTCTAATGTAATGCCATGCTTTTCATCTAATAGAGTGCCAATAAGACTGCCTGATTTGTAATCGAAGACAACATCACGATAAATACTCAGATGGCTCATTTGGTCCATCCCGCGTCCATCGCTATGTAAATCCGGAGCACTTAAAGTTGAGAATATTCGCTGCTGAATCTCTGCAATGGTTTGATTCACATCACGCTCACTATTAAGATTAAACTCGTGGTAGAAGGGAATTAGCTGTACAAAGTTCCCTAGTGTTTGGTAATTGAGCCTGTCTCTACCTAAAGCCGGATAAGTTAAATAGACACGCAAGCTTTTAAGCCACTCGGCCACACTGATCGTAAAAGCCGCCAAACAAATCGCAAACTCGGAATACTTTAGAAGTGGCCTTTCCAATAGAAGGAGTTGTTCGTTCAAATAATGAACAGCCTCTACTTGCTTATGCAGCAGCTTGCTCTTAAACTCACCGTAATGATCAAAATTGATCGAAGCCAAATTCGTGCTATTTGGATTGAGCGGAGAGTTTCCATTATCTGTCGTTATCTCCAAATTTGATGGCTCATCATATAGATATGCACGAATCAAATCTTGCAAAAAGAGATTTACACTAAATCCATCCATGAGAACATGATGAATATTAATGAACATATAATCAGAAGCAGCATTGCGAACTTTGCAGAGCACAACCCGTACTAGATCTCGATCTTCGATAGAAATCAATTGCCTCTCAAGCAGCAATTCCTTGTCTAATCGCATCATCGTCTGTACTTCAATGCCTGGGATGTCATCGTTAATTTTCTTATGAATATGTTCATCGATCAGAAAGGACGTTCGAAAAATGGCATGCTTCTCAAAATAGTGTGTTAGCAAGTGATACATCTTCGGGATGTTCAGGCCACTCGGAAATTGAATGAAAAGTGGTATATTGTAAGCGGCCTTACTGGATAGACTGCTGTTAATGATTCGTTTTTCGTTACCACTAACCATTTGCAACATTGTCCACGATCTCTCCTAACGTTCGACTGAAAAGCATATTCAGATCCAATTGGTACCCTTTGCTTCCCAACTGCCAAATGATCTCCATCGCTTTAATCGAATCACCACCCAGATCTAGGAAGGTCATCCCCAGGTCAATTTCACTTTTAAGCACATTCTTCACGACATCTACAATCTCATGATCCGGAGTTAATTGCGGATTTTCCGAGATCGCATGCACATCGGTTTTTCCATTCGTATTCATAGGAATAATGTCCACCACCTTCACCGTTGGAATCATATAATCAGGTAACCTACTTCTTAAATGCTGACGAAAACTTTCGAGATCCACTTGATCTTTGACGTATAAATAGAGTCGTTTGCCATCATAATGAGCGTAGCATTCTTTCTGTAACCCATAGGAATAGGCACAATTCTCTACCTCACTAAGCTCAATGCGATAACCAGCAATTTTGACTTGGCGATCCTTGCGCTCCACATACACAATATGATCATCTGAATTGACGTAAACGATATCACCTGTTGAGTAGTACCGCTTGTTATCCTGCTCAAAGAATACTTTCTCTGTTGCTGCATCATCTCCGATATAGCCCCGCATCAGTCCAGAATCTGAAATGCATAACTCACCTTGTTGCCCCAAAGCAACGGCTTGTTTCTCTGCATCCACGATTAAATAGGAGCCATGATCAAACAATTGACCGATAGGTATCTCTGCTTCATGACCCTTCACTTCATATTTGGTTGCATACACCGTAGTTTCAGTAGGTCCATATACGTTGTACACCTTACAGTATTGTGATGCTTGGGTAAGATGCTTCACGGAGCAGCGCTCACCACCTGTTAATATAAGCGATAACTTGCGCAGATCTTCTCCAAGCTCCTCTACGTATAAGTTGAATAATCGCGTAGTCAAAAAGCAGCAATCGACCTCATCCAGCAATTGAGACATCACTTCGAAATCCAAGCTGTCATCCTTGCTGATCAAACGCAAAGTCATCCCATTAAGTAAGCCGCCAAACACTTCATAGATCGAGGCATCGAATTCAAGTGGAGCAAGTTGGGCAATGACCTCACCTGCATAGAAGGAGGGGTGATTCACAATTTTATGAATCGCTTTGTCTTCGATCGCTACCGCCTTAGGAATTCCAGTAGAGCCAGATGTAAAGATGACATATAACAGACTGTCTGGATTCCTGCTTATTAGGAGCGGTTCGCACTTCGCTTCGTTCGTAATGAAACTTAAGTCCGTTAATGTCCACTTCACATCTACTTTTGCCCGCATTTGTTCTTTGCGATGTTCAGGATAATCTTCTGGAATCACACAGTAGGCTGCACCAGCACGCACCACCCCAAGCAGCATCAGAATAGCGGTTAACTTATCACCCGTCTCAATGGTCACAACATCCTCTTCACCAATACCTTGTGAAATAAGATGACTCGCAATCTGGCTCGTGATACTATTCAATTGCCTATAAGTAAACACTCCGTCATTCGTCACGATCGCACGTTTATCTTGGTATATATTAAATATTTTTGTAAAATATTCTAATAAATTCACAAAAGAACCTCCTATTCGACATATTGGTCAAGAATAGATTCAAATTGCTTATACATAATCATCATCTGATCTTCCGAGTATTTGCCCCTGTTGTACTCGAACTCGATATGAGTCTGCTTATCGTAACTGTAGACCCGAACATATAAATCGAACTTACAAAGTTGATCAACCGGGATATAGCGGAAGTACTGAAACATATCCTCTTCATAAGAGAAAACGATGGAGAAATCCAGACTACTGAGCACCTCTTGAGACGGATTCATAAAGCGTCTCCAATTGGTATTAAATATGGCTTTCGTCCGCTCTTCCAGACTGTGATCTCTATTTAAGAATTGAGGCTGTATGTTTACAAAGCATCCCACTTCGTTTAAATTACCTAGCTGAGAACGCCAATTGCCTATTGCTCCATAAGCCTCTCCAACACATTCCTTCTTCCAAACTTCTTCCATTAAACCTTGGTAGACGGTACCCTTGGTAACATTCATCATTTTTGCAATTCTAGCAATGACAGCTTGTTTCTGCTCGTCCATGCACTGTGTGAAGCGATTTAACCTTATCTCCTTAGAAGAACTGATGATTTCTGGAAGTTTCAAGTTGTTTACTGTCGCACGTTCATCCTCACGTTCTTGTTGCTCGAAGGTGCAAATTCTCTTATAGGTTGTTAAACCGCTGATCTCTGTTGAAGAAGGAATAGGAATGCCATGTAGTTGATTGATAAATGTCCTCTCAAAGCTACGAATGCCCAATCCATCCATGCAAATATGATGGAATTCGATATAGAGGTAACGATGATGTTGATCTTCAATAAACTCACATGCCCAGGGGTAATTTCGACTTAAATCGAGCTTGTTTGGTCGATTGATTATATACTGACTGACGTCTTCCTTGGCCGTATGAATCGGTATCTGGAACTGCTCTTCTCGTAAAGGTAACATTCGCTGATAAAACTGTCGCTGAGATGGATCGTATTCATACTTAACTTGAAGCGCAGGATGAGCTTTGAAAGTATGATAAGCAGCAGCTTGTACGGATTCATAGGTGACCCCATCATTCAATTCATACAGCATCGGAAGTCGATAGATCGGCATCCTGTTACATATAAACATCTTCTTCTGCATGAAGGTAAGTTCACAAGTATCATCAACGATCACTGAATTAATCATCTGCTTTATCACCTTCAATCGTGTCTAATTGGAGCAAACCACTCTCAATAGCGGTAACAATTGCATCCCTTTCAGAAGCATCATAGATTCCCGAATCCATGTAGACATGCAGCTTCCAAGCCTGATCAGTTGGTATAAGATTGATAAATAATTGGAATTTATTCTGCCCTTCGAACTCAATTGTGTGATCAAATAAGACAGAAGGCGCTGCTTGAGGAGGTAAGGTTTGAATGACGATATGCGGATATTCAATCGCTACGCCCGCTGATTGAAGATCATAGATGGATACCGCTTGATACTCGTGGGCATTTCGCAAACTGGACTGTACAACTTCTTCATCCGTTATATCAAAGAAGATCGGCAGTACCCTTGCGAACGATTGAATCACCTGATTCGAATTTGGAACGACTCTGCCATGATACACGGCGCCAATGTACCCCTTACTTTCACCGAAGATAGGAGCGAGCGTACGTGTAATAGCGCCCACCACATTTTTTTCCATTATTGAATAGGAATCATTTACTTTCGGTATGATCCATTCATAATCTGTATAATGGCCTGAAGCTAAACTAGGTTTGCCGATATTGGGGTAATTGTCATGATCCAGGTAATTACTCCAACCCTGAAGCGCTTGATTTATCGTTTTTTCATATAGATTCGAAATTTGACTGTACTGGGTATAAGAAGGCATGATTCCGTGGTAATTCATTTCAATTTGCTGAAGAAAAATACCTAACGCCATATGATCTACAATGATGTGATGCATATGCACATAGAAATACATTTCGTCCGTAGATTGAATATGAATGAGTTTCAAATCCCAAAGTTTCTGCTTACCTAGAATTTGAAGACATCTCGGCAAATGATTCATATCCGCTAATTCTGTTACCTCAATCAGATCGAGTTCCACCAACCGGTCGCTTTGCACCACCCCGATCACTTCACCATCTTCATACGCAAAGGAGGTCGCGAATACATCATTGCTTCGAATCACCTGCTCGATAGCAAATTTCAACTTCTCTAGCTCACAATGTGCAGATTTCCTCAGTCGATAAGCATAAACCACGTCATACAGGTCTGAATCGACAAATCGGAAACTGTCTATGAAGATCGCCTTTACGAAACTTGGACAAACATAGTAAGGTTTATTCGAAACTTGCTCTTTAACCTGTACCGGATCGAATCTAGAGGTAATTAAACCTTTCAATTCCGCAATAGTAGAAGTGGAATACATATCCGAGTATGATAACGTCACTCCCAACTTTTCATGGACATCTGTAATCAGATTCGCAATTTCGAACGAAGATATACCGGAGTCAAACAGATTAACATGCTCCTCATATCGACTAAACAATTGATCCATAGAGAATCCTTCATCTTCTTGAATAGGCGGCACATCGCTAGATTGTTCCACTTGCACCTTCTCTGTAGCAGGACATGCATCAATTGTAACGATTGTCGTTAATTCCATCTGATCCAGTCCCAATATCAGATCCTCCAAGTTCGATTGAATGATGTGCATCAATGGATCGTTATAACAAATTTCCCAAGCCAAGTGATCATGATATTCATTAAACTGAACATGGTTATCGTATTTAACTAAATAAGGACCCAGTTCCAACTTTGAAAAAATAGTCGATTGCTCCTCAAGATGCTGCATTCTAGTATAAGACACAATGTAATCAAACCCTCTTGGACCCACCATGCCTCGGTACTCGTCATAAGAAAGAGAGGCTGATTGGTCAATTGCAGTGAACAAATTCTTGAAGACCATCTTCGCATTGTCCATATAGTTTTTACTGGTATCCAACCGAAGTAATAATGGCGCGATATCTGTAAAATTACCTATTACATTCGCTTGATCCCGCTTATCTTTCCGTGATACAACTACGCCGATCACCTGCTCCTGATGACGCGCAAGGAGCGCAGTCACCAAGAGTAGGACAGCAAATTTTGTTACACGTAATTTTTGAGCAAGTGAGATCACTGCTCGATGGACCTGGGGCGACAGTTCCCCTTTTGCATATATGGGAGTATCTAATGCAGCACGCTCTCGACTTCGATTCGTACATTTCTTTATTTGCTCCTGATAGGAACTACCTCGTTCATCCTTACGGTCAGAGCCAAATTTAATGGAGTAAGGTACCGTGGGCAATGATAGCTCCTGCCGTTGTCTAATCGCTTGTTCGATGTTATCTAAGAACAAATATAGTGAATCTCCATCGAAGATTAAGTGATGCATTAAGAATTCGATTCGACCTGCTGCAGCATTTATATAATAATTCGCGAGCGGATCACCTTGCAGCACATTGATTTTGTGCTTTTCCAAAGAATGATCCCTTCTAAATAAAGATGCACCACCACGATCATAACCAAACCCATATTGTGAACCTTGTTGGATAACGCGATAATGAAACACTTCCGTCTCGCTCATCACATATTGAATAGCTGCATCAAGTTCGTCTACTGAAAGCTTTGAATCATATTGAACGGAGAAATAAATATCGTAATTTTTCTTATGTTTTTCTGCATATACAATTTTCTCATGTAAAGGAGCCATCTCTCGAAGCTCCATCTGGTTTACCATCTTCCCCATTGATTGATAGCCCCCCATGCCCTATCCTAAATATCTTCCGTTTTGACGCGAGTCAGTAAGAAGAAGATCGCAGCCGCAAAGAGTAACAAACTGACGAAATGCATCATGATCGAGCCATTATTTCCCGAGAATCCGCTAAACATTTCAATATTTAGTTCGGTCACCCAGTTTGTCGGCAAAATCTTAGCAAAAGACTGCATGCCCTCTGGCATAATCGAACTCGGCCATAACGTTCCACCTAACATAGCAAGTGGAAGTGAGACAACCGTAATTAACAAGCGGCCTGTAGACAATCTCGTCGTACGGCTCACAATCAGTAGGCCAATTCCAGCCGAGATGACATTGAGCAGTCCATAGGCAAGAATCAATAGAACTAGATCCCCTACAGATAACCATAAATCAATCGAAAATGCGGTCTTCATCAAGAGAATCATGACGAGAAACTGCACTATCCCGATAATCGCGAATACACCGACAGTTTGAACATAGTAACTTAACTTGCCACTTGTAGATAACAATACCCTCTGAGTTGTCGTATGGATTTTGTCGCCTAAGAACAATAAGGTATTCGTCATCGTCAGGAAGAGCATGATGAATGCAATCATATTAAATGTACTTGTTAATACAGTTGCATTCGGGTTACCGAGTATGCTGGATTCGACTTTGATCGGTGCTGCCGAACTTTCAGCTTGCTTCATGCTTGCAGCCAAAGCATCTGCACTTTTCGCATTCTTTGCCAGCGTCTTAAGTGTCGAGAATACACTGTTCAGCTTGATCTCTAATGACTTGGAATTATAGTTCGTCTCTTTGGCATACATTTCAACCTGAATTTGATCTGGATTTGAGTAAATGTCTTTTACATTTTTCGTAAAAACAATTCCCATATTCGTGCTATGATGGATCGACTCATCTGCCGTCTTGACTTGTGTTAACGTTACGCCCTGCTTTTCCAGGAGGCTAGAAACATACGTATTTACGGCTTGATCCTCTACAAACAGGGTTAAATTCACTTTCGTTGCTTCCTTATATTGCGCCACAACCATAAAGGTAAACATAATCGGAAGCAGCAGCATAAAGATGAAAGTCATTCTACGTTTGACAATCCTTTTGATATACAATTCAAACACTCGCATCTTATCTCGCCTCCCTTCTTGTTAATGCAAAGACGGATATTCCAATAAAACCAATCGCAAGTGCTAGTGAAGTAAATAGGGGCATCAAGTTCAATGTGCCTTGTTGAATGTAATCGAATAAAGGTCGTTGGAATATTTCATTTACACTAAAGCTTTTGAGTCCGCCAAAATCCACTTTAATGAATCCGCCACCTACGAACGTCATAATCGGAATGAGCAGTGTCACAATGTTATCCACCTGCTTAAAGCGCCTTGCGATCACACCAAGAATAAGTCCTAGTGCATTAAAGAATACCGCACCTACGAAGACGATTAACAGCGCCACAAGCATGTTTTCACCATAGCTAACTTGAAAGAACCATTTTGCAAAATACACAATAATTAATCCTTGCAAGATCGAGATGGAGCATCCTGTAAATAACTGGCCTAGAATCAACGACTTTTTGGAAACGGGAGAGATTAAGTAGCGCTCACCAAGTGCTTCGCTATACTCCTCTTGGATAAAGTTCATTGTATTGGCTAGCCCATAGAACAAGATCAGGACGAGCATGGTTACCCCGTAATAACTAAGTGCCGTCATTTGGCTTGAAGATTGTCCTCCCTCTAGCGCCTTACCTGATGTTAATAAGTTTGTATACACATGAGTGAACATGATCGGTTCATTATTCTGACTTAGTACATTCATTGCCAGGTAACCGTCACCGAATGCCGAAAGAGTGAGCCCTGTAATATTGACCTTGTCTATATTGCTGTCTTTCCCATAGATCGTGACACTGCTATCTTTTTTGTCCTTAAATCCGCTAGTAAGATCAGCTGGCAAATAGATGAACTGCTCATACGCACCCGATTCCAACTGTTTCTTCGCTTCATCCTTATTCGTGCTTACCGTTACGTCGAACATCACTTTATTGTCTTCACTTGTAAGAAACTTCATAATGTTCGTACCCAAGTCACCACTATCTTCATTGACGACGACTGTCTTTACTTGCTTTAGACTAACAGCAGCAGCCGTCTTACTGCCTTCATCACTTTCGAACACGACAGACAAGGCATTGCCTAGAATGAGAATTAACAGCAGTGGCAGTAAAATATAATTGACGATAATAATCGGATTCTTAACCTTCCGCTTCATACTCGTTACGAATATTGTCCACATGGCTTAATCCCTCAAATTCTTTTTTGTTAATTTAAAAAATACTTGTTCCAAGTTCGGAGATATATACTGGAAGCTCTTCACTTCGTCTCCAAATCCTTCTTTCACTCGGGTCATTGTTTCCACATCGTTCTTCGGAACACCAATTTCCACTTGATTCCCGTCTGTTGCAATCACATCATAATTAGCCAATTGATCCGTGTAATTCGTAGTCTTACGATTGAGCTCCAGTTTCAATACCGCCTGATCGGTATGCTCTTCAATCACATCACTTAATTTACCCTCGCATAGAAGCTGTCCTTGATCGATAATGCCAACATGAGAGCAAATCTTCTCAACTTCTTCCATATAGTGCGAAATATATATAATCGTTGTACCAATTTGATTCAATTCGAGAATAGCATCCAGAATTCGGTTACGTGATTGAGGGTCCACCCCAACCGTAGGTTCATCCAAGATGATGACATCCGGGTTGTGTACGATTCCACATGCAATGTTCAGCCTACGCTTCATCCCGCCTGAGAATTTCTTCGGCTTCTGCTTGCGCTCATCCCATAAGCCTACAAATTCAAGTGCAAATCGTACTTGTTTCTCCAATCTTTCACCTTTGAGATCATATAGTTTTCCGAAGAACTGAACATTCTCATAAGCAGACAGATCGTACAGCAAGGCGAGATCCTGTGGTACATAACCGACACGCTTATTTGTACTTTGGTTAGGAAGTTCGTTGAACCATTGCAATCTGCCACTTTGAGGTTTATCCAGCCCTAGCATGACTTTGGTCAAAGTTGATTTACCAGCACCATTGGGTCCAAGTAATCCATAAATTTGTCGGTCACCTATCGAAAGTGAAAGACCGTTTAACACCGGTTTCTTTTTGTTATAACTAAAATTAATTGCTTCTCCAGAGAATACTGTACGCATTCTTTAGCCTCCCCAAAATTGTTTTGTATAGGTAGTTTCCTAACATAGTCACAGTCTAACACCTTCTAATTGAGGCTATACTTTTGCAACTTAAGAGGCTCATTTGGTGTCATAACTGTCAAATAATCAAGTTGTGGGAAACACTTATTATTTGATTTGACTTTATGTTTTCGATTATGATCTTTCTTACTTTTAGTAATTTGGTATATAATCAATAGAATTATAGAATTTCTATTCATATCAGGGAGGAACTAAAGTTGGAACTTATACAGCAAGAGATCGTCCAGCAGGCGATTAATAGTTATGCGAATCAAGATGTGTACTTGCATTTGGAAACAACCAATGGTGCATATGCATCTCACAATGATGATAAAAAAATGACAGTTGGTGCCTATATCCGTAACGGTCTTGTTCAATTTACGAGTGGAAGCATTGCTGGAGAGCATCCTTATCGAGCAGGTTTGAAGCTTGCATTTGGTTGGATTTATGCCGAAGGGTTAACCCATTATGAGATTGATGATCTGGGACGTTTATTACTTGCGGGATATGATGATGAGGGTCGACTAGCTGTCGCACTTGAACTTAGTCATAAACCATTTTAAGGGAGGAGCCGTGCTATAATGGAACGTCATATACTAGTTGTATTAGCCCACCCTGATGATGAAGCATTCGGTGTGTCGGGCTTTATTGCTCTAAATACTGCACAAGGTGTACCTGTTACTTATGTATGCGCTACGCTTGGCGAAATGGGACGCAATATGGGTAATCCCATGATTGCCAATCGAGAAACAATGCCTGCTCTTCGCTTAGAAGAATTGAATGAGGCATGTGCGGCAATTGACCTACAAGATCTTCGTCTTCTTGGATATCGAGACAAGACTGTTGAGTTCGAAAGTCGGGAAGAGATCGCAGATCGTATTGGACAGATTATTGAAGAGACGAATCCCTCTTTAATCGTTACTTTTGATTCCAAACACGCTGTTCATCCCGATCACAATGCAATTGGCGCGGCAACACTGCTTGCTGTCAGTCGTATACCTGAGGAGAAACGTCCAACGGTATATCTGAAAGCTTTTAGTAAAAACTGCCGTGAAGAAATGGGAAATCCCGATATCGAGATCGATGTGAGTGCGGTGTTAGATAAGAAACTAAATTCACTGAGAGCTCATGCATCTCAGACGGCTAGTATGATCCGTGAGGCGGAAGTCGATCGGAATCCGGGCGTTCTAGCATATTTATCGAAGGAAGTTTATTGGACTTATAGGCATTAGCATTTGACAAATACTTCAAAATTGTGTAAACCTAATATAAATTCATTTTCTAATACATTCGTTGACGAGAAAAAGTAAGCTGTTTTCCTTGATCCCCAGAGAGTTGGCCTTGTGCTGAAAGCCAACGTTCAAGCAATAGCCGATAATCCTCTCTGAGAAGGAAAGCTGAACGTATACAAGTAAGCTAACCCGGGATCCCGCCGTTACAAGGGCCGCGCATGATAGTGCGTAGTAGAGTGCTGAGCGAATCTTGAGATAAGAATCAATCAGAACAAGGGTGGTATCGCGAGTTCAATCTCGTCCCTTCGGGGGCGGGATTTTTTTGTGTTTAGGAGTTTGATCAAAAGTCGGTACACTACGAAGAAAAAAGCATTTCCAGCCGCTGTCTCAATCGTAAATTTTGAATTGGTTTAATGGTATTTTTACGATTTCAAAGGCGGACGTTTCACTCTTCCAATTGCTTTTTTCTTCTTCGTTAGACTTTTGAGCAAACTAACTGATGTATGCAGAAAGGATGAATACCTATGAGAAAAGTTGATGTGAAGGAAAGGGCGCGCGATCGGGAACTGCGCATCTTAGAGCAGTGGAAGCAAGAGGATACGTTTCGTAAATCGATAGACAATCGAGCAGACAAACCGAACTTTGTGTTCTATGAAGGCCCGCCGACTGCTAATGGTCTGCCGCATATCGGTCATGTACTGGGTCGAGTGATTAAAGATTTCGTTGGACGTTATAAGACGATGTCTGGTTACCGCGTTGTTCGTAAGGCAGGTTGGGATACGCATGGGCTTCCAGTTGAACTGGGGGTTGAGAAGGAATTAGGCATCTCAGGTAAGCAGGAGATCGAGAACTACGGTGTTGCGAAGTTCGTGGAACAATGCAAGAACAGCGTGTTCGAATACGAGAAGCAGTGGCGTGAACTAACTGAGGGCATCGCCTACTGGACAGACATGGATCATCCCTACGTCACGTTAACCAACGATTACATCGAGAGTGTATGGCATATCCTCGCTGAAATTCATAAGAAGGATCTGCTGTACAAAGGGCATCGTGTAAGTCCTTATTGCCCAGACTGCCAGACTACACTCAGCTCGCATGAAGTCGCACAAGGTTATGAAGATGTGGTTGACCTGAGTGCGACGGTGAAGTTTAGAAGTAAAACTGGCGATGATATTTTCCTAGCATGGACGACTACCCCTTGGACACTTCCTGCCAATGTTGCGCTTGCAGTCAACAAAGAACTCGACTATGTGCGTGTGAAGCACAACGATGAGACGTATGTCGTGGCACAAGCCCTTGTGGAGAAAGTGTTTAAGCAAGATTATGAAGTCCTATCCACACATAAAGGTGCTGAGTTCGTCGGTACACCTTATGAGCCGCCGTTCGGCTATATTTCAGTAAGCAAAGGACACATCGTCATCGATGCGGATTATGTAAGTAATACGAGCGGTACAGGAATCGTACACATCGCGCCTGCACACGGGGAAGACGATTATAGAACAACACGGGAGCATGAGCTGGATTTTGTCAATATCGTCGATTTAGCAGGACGATATACCGAGCAAGTGACTGACTTTGCAGGGCGTTTCGTGAAAGAATGCGATCTGGATATTGTGAAACAGCTTGCCCATCGCGGACTACTATTTTCCAAAGAGAAATATGAGCACAGCTATCCGTTCTGCTGGCGCTGTAAGTCCCCGCTTCTCTATTACGCAATGGAAAGCTGGTTTATCCGCACGACAGCCGTCAAAGAGCAATTAATTAAGAATAACAGCCAAATTGATTGGTATCCGGGTCATTTGCGTGAAGGTCGATTCGGTAAGTTCCTTGAAGAACTTGTCGATTGGAACATCAGCCGCAATCGCTATTGGGGTACTCCACTCAACATTTGGCTCTGCCAAGATTGCGATAGTCAATATGCACCGGGCAGCAGACAGGACTTGTACGACAAATCGATTGGGCCATTGGATGAGAGTCTGGATTTGCATAAGCCTTTTGTTGATGATGTGAAATTGCGCTGCTCCTGTGGTGGAACAATGGATAGAACGCCTGAAGTGATCGATGTTTGGTTTGACAGCGGTTCGATGCCATTCGCACAATACCACTATCCGTTCGGTGATCAAACGATGTTTGAAGAGCAATACCCTGCTGATCTAATTTCCGAAGGGATCGATCAGACGCGCGGCTGGTTCTTCAGCTTGTTGGCTATATCTACTCTATTCAACGGGCAAGCGCCATACAAGGCTGTCATCTCTACAGGTCACGTCCTAGACGAGCACGGACAGAAGATGTCCAAGAGTAAGGGAAATGGTATCAATCCATGGGATGTCATCGAACAATACGGTACTGATGCGTTCCGCTGGGCACTGTTGTCCGACAGCGCGCCTTGGAGCAGCAAACGCTTCTCCACAAAGATCGTCGCTGAAGCGAAAACTAAATTTATTGACACGATCCATAACACACATGCGTTCTATTCGCTTTACGCAACGATTGATAATTACAATTATGAAGACTATGCTATCCAGCCTTCAACGAATGAATTGGATCGTTGGATTTTATCTCGATTGCATACAACACTGCAGACTGTTCTTACAGGCTTAGAGAAATACGACCTACTCAATCCTGCGAAGTCGATGGAAATGTTCGTTGATGAGCTTAGTAACTGGTACATCCGTCGTTCCCGTGACCGATTCTGGGGCAGTGAGATGACCACAGACAAAATATCCGCTTACCAAACCTTACGCGAAGTATTGCTGACATTGGCTCGGATGATCGCACCTTATGCTCCGCTTCTAGCGGAAGACATCTATGGCAATCTGCATGGCAAAACAAGCGTCCACTTAGCAGATTATCCGACTGTGGATGCTGCGCTGATTGATACTATTCTTGAGACGAACATGGCGACAGCACGTCAAATTGTTGAGTTAGCGAGAAACATCCGCAATGAAACGAGCATCAAGACGCGTCAGCCACTGTCTGAGCTGTTGATCTCCATGGATCGTGAATTTAGCTTAGACCGCTTTGCGGACATCATTAAAGATGAAATCAACGTTAAGAGCATTCGTATGGAGCAGAGCGACAGCAGCTTCATCACATACCATTTCAAGCTGAATCTGAAGCTTGCAGGTAAGAAGTACGGCAAGCAAGTCGGAACGATTCAAAATTTACTCAAAGACTTGCCTGAAGCCGATGCTAAGGAAGTTGTAAACCGAGGATACCTTGATACTATTTTAGATGGTGAAAATGTTAGAATCCCACTTGATGAACTGCTCGTCGAAAAACAAGGTGCTGAGGGCTTCGCAACGGCATCTTACAACCAGATTCATGTTGCTTTGAATACGACGATCACAGAAGAACTCAAGCAAGAAGGATATGTTCGAGAAGTTATCCGTGTCGTTCAAGATTTGCGCAAGAAGCTGGACTTACCGATCGATAAACGTGTTCATCTCACATTAGATGTCGATTCGGAGTTACAAGAAGCATTAGAGAGATTCGATCATGTGTTGCAAGAAAATGTACTACTTCACAAAGTTACCTTCGGGCAAAGTGTAGATATGGAACCAGCAAGTATTGGAGATAAGCAACTTGGCTTGCGAATCGAATAGAAACAGCAAGAAGGGCAGCTCCCACTAGGGGCTGCCCTCTTTCATTTATACCCTAGTTGGATAAACCAAGACTCCTTAGCAATCTCATCACACTTACAGTAGCTTGTGTCTTCGTAATAGACGATTGAGGATCGAACTTCGTATCCGACACGCCTATCATGATTTTATTTTCAAGGATGAGTGCCAGTGAAGCTTTTGCGAAGTCAGATACCAACTGCAGATCTTCGAAACGATTTAACAAATCTGTTTTCCCTTCCGTTTTCTTCACGATAATTTGCATCGCGTTCGCAAGCATAACCGCCATCTCTTCGCGAGTCACTTGTTCATCAGGAGCGAATGTACTGGCTGTTTTGCCATGAACAATTCCTGCTTTTTGAGCAGCAGCAATTTCCTTCGCGTACTTCGTCTCTTTCGTCACATCAGTAAATCCTGTATTCGCATCGAGCGGAACAATCCCTAATGATCTTACAAGCAATGCAGCCAGATCAGCACGAGTCATTAAAGTCTCACCACCAAAATGATCCTTGTGCTCTCCAGCGATAATCTGTTTGGCTGCCGCTAGTTGTACATCCTGCTTCGCCCAATCTTCGATAACGTCTTGAAAAGCAACTTTCGACTCGACAACGGCATACATACTATTTCCCGCACGTTTCAAATCGATTGTGAGCGTTCCATCCGCGTTCTTCGTTACAAGTGTTGGCACAGGATATGCGGTTTGGGTCACTGGATCAAACACTACGCCTGCTAAGTGATTAGCATCAACATCCTTACCGCTAATCGTAAATTTACGACTTAGAAGACGATTACCGAAATCTGTGATTTCCACGGTAGATTGATTCGCAAGTCGCTGCTCGATTTTGAACTCAAGCGGTTCAACACGAACTTGTAGTCCTTGTTCTTTACTCAACTTAGCGAATTGATCTACGTTTGCTGCAACAGGCGTTTGAATCGTAATAAGAATATCCCCTGTTGTTGGCAGTGACTGCACAGGTATCGTGTAGGTGACACCACTCGTCACAATCTGAAGTGAAGCCCCTTCACCCTTCTTCATCAAAGCAGCAATGACTTCTTTCGGAAGCTGAACTTCCGTCTGTTTCGCTTTGTCACTCACCTTCACGGTAAACTGATTCGAAGTAGATGCTTGAATCGCTTTGACGGAAGCATCCGTCTTAATCGTAACAGATAGTTTATCCCCATTCTTCGTGACTTGTGCTTCCAGCTGATCTTTAGGTGGAGTGAATGGCGATGGCGTAGTTGTACCACCTCCAGATGATGGATTAGATGTTGTTGGCGTTGGCGTTGGCGTTGGTGTTGGTGTTGGTGTTATTACAGGACCAGAAGATGTGGTTGCGCTTACAGTTTGACTTGCAACAGAGACTTTTTCAATATTTGTTTCAGACTTCACAATTGCTAGAACATGAATATCATACTTCGTATTGGCTGTAAGTGAAGTTAAAGAATAAGATGTAGAACCAGTTGTACCTACATATTCCTTGTTTACGAACACTTCATAGTGGGTAGCTCCTTGGGCAGCATCCCATTTAAGATTCATCGTAGTCGCAGTCTTCGAGCTAACTGCAAGTTTTTCTGGAGCAAGAAGTAAGTTTGGATTTACAACCCCATCAATCGGCAAATCGTGCAATAGTTGCGTCGTTAGCGTCCGATTGCGATCTCCACTAATTTCCCAACTCATCACACCTGCAATATCTAATGATTTGATAAGAGATGCCGTGTACATCATCGTTTCTTTGTCATTATACGTAATGAATATTTTCGTATCTGGACTATATACATACGGGTTTTTCGAAGCTTCATTCCAATAACGAACATAACCATTCTTATCCACGAAATTACGCTCTACGTCCGCAAAGTCAAAGATTCCGCCTTCCCATGTACCAGAGGAAGTACTTCCTTCACAAGTCTGGTACTGACCATTCTCCGGACAACCGCTCCATCCTTTTCCATAGAAAGGAACACCTAGAACAAGCTTGTAGTTAGGAACGCCGCCTTTCAAATGACCAAGTGCTCCTCCTTGAACATTGTTACGTGGGGCTGAAGTAGCTGCTCTCGGATGGTTCTTGTCATAAAATAGCGGTGAGTTGTGATTTGCAAGCTTCTCCCAGCTACCACTATAGTCGTAGGTCATAATGTTAATGAAATCAAGATATTGAGCAGAATTCATGAAATCGGCATTCACTGTAAAATTATCGCCTTGCCCAGATGCAATCGTTTGCAAATAATACTTGCCATCCTCTGAACCTGCTGCATCAAGTGCTTCGCGCAATGTCTTCATCATTAATGTGTAATTCTGCTTATCCTCTGGTCTTCTGGAATTTGCTTCTTCCCCGCCTTCAACTGGATATTCCCAATCAATATCAATACCCTCAAGTTTATATTCGCGCAAGAATTTAACGATTGAATTGGCAAAAGCATGCCGTGTCTCCTCGGTAGCAGCCATATTAGAGAAGTTTCTCGAACCAGACCACCCTCCAACAGATACAAGTATCTTGAGCTGTGGATGCTTTGCCTTGATTGTTTCAAATTCTTTAAAATATGCCATATCCACTTCGGAATCACCCAAGATCATTTCGCCATCAAACACATATCTATTTTGCAAAGGAACATTCTCGTTCTGACAAACTTTCGCACCTGTTGCATATCCTTTCCAACACAAATCTGAAAACGCATACAAAATATGGGTGATTTGACTTGCATCCATATCCGATGGCTTAAAGTTACGTGCGGTTGAGCTACCTGACCAAGAAGTATAATAAGTCACGATGTTATAATTGCTACCCGGAGTTGCTTGGATAGATGCACTTCGCTTAGATGCCCAAAGTTCATTCTTAGCGATAACGGAGTAGGAGTAAGTTTTTCCTTCTGTCAAACCATTATCTACATAACGACTAACATCCGTCGTACTAATCCATTCACCATCCCGGTAAACATCATAGCTCGTCGCTCCAGATATAGGTGACCACCCTAGTGAAACAGTCGATCGAGTTGCTGTGACGACTTGAAGATGCTGCGGTGTGGCTAACTCACCCCAAGTTAATGTGACTTTATTACTGTTGACGGAGACTGGGTTCGGTGGGTTCTGCGCCCCTACCTCAAATATAAGTTTGGTACCCGGTTTTATGGCTTCGGTAGAAGTATAAGTGTAGGATGTTGCATCGTTTGACCATGTACCTGCTTTCCAGTCACCATTCACATAAATATCATAGCCAGTAGCTTTGGGGCTTGCTCCCCAGTTTAAGGTGACAGATTGATCAGAAATCCCTATAACCTTCAGATTACTTGGTGGAGTGAGTGGAGGATCGGGGTATTCAGTCGTATTCTTGAGCGTCGTGAATGTAACTGGATTACTCTTCTGCTGTGGCTTAAGATTCTCAGATTGGACACCATCTGGGCCTACAAAGAAGGTGTATGTCTTCTCAGAATCTAGTCCACCTACTGTTTGTTCTCCTCCATTTGCCCAGAAGATATAAGTATCTTTAGTCGGCGTATTCATATCATCTGGGTTCTTCGGTTGCCAGATCCAATAATGCTCGATACCTGGAGCAGGATCCCAATTTAATTTCACAGAGTTATGAGTTACCTCGCTAAACTTTAAATTTCTAGCTCCTGCTACAGCAGGTTCAGGAGTCGGAGATGGGGTGGTATTATCTGCACGAGTAGTCAGATCAATCAGATTACTCTTGTGAGCCATTGTTGCTGGTCGCTCATACCACGTAATAAATAACTTATAAGTCGTGCCTGGGCTTAATTTCCCTATCACTTTACTTCCACTGTTACCCCAATCCAGATATTCATCTTCACCTTTTTCATTGATATACCACACTTCAATATCATTTTTGTTTGGATCAAGATTCCACTCAATCGTGGCACCTTTATCAGTTATCGAGCCTTCCTTCAATCGTAAGTTTTGAGGAGCATCTGGGTCTGTTGTCTCCACCCCTGGATCAGGTGTCACTGTAGTTGACTTCGTTTCCTGTTCATTCTGAGCGGGAACTTCCGGAGTCGTAATTACGTTCCCTTGCTCGAGAACCTTTGATTCTTCTGCAAATACGGCAGATGCTTGAAATAACATACCTAAGAATAGTACAGCAACCATAAATAGATTCATGAAGTATCTGGATTTTTTCCTCGAAATTGGACGCAGAATAATCACCCCTATTAAATTCTAAATTACGATTCATATCGAATTTAAGCTTTTAACATGTGGTCGATCTCATGAACAATGAACTATGAACAACTCCTAAACCATCGATTCCTCCTTTTTTCCATTTTAAAAAATATGTACAAGTGCATGTTTGTTACATTCCATCATGTACCATAGCCCAGTAATCAACAAGGGATACTTTTATATTTTTATGGATAAATTTATATTATTTGTAAATTTAATGATATTAAAAAGACGGCTCTCGCAGCCGCCTCTTACTTACTCCCCACCGTCCGCCAGTCCGTCCATAACTCCTGCGGGTTCATCTCATACACTTCGTTTTCCCTAAACATAAACTGATGCATAATGAACTCCCGGCGAATCGTCGCAAAATCCTCATGGAATGTCTTAATAAATTCATTCAGCTCTTTCTCCGGGTATTTCTTACCCTTCTCCAGCTTCATCACCATATACTCCAGAGCGATAAGCTTCTTCTTATACTGCGCGGGGATATGCTTCAGCTTCCCTGCCGCTGTATAGAAATTGTTCAACACGGATGTACGCATCCGCTCATTCTGATCTTGATTATCCAGCATGTCCTCATCTCCTGTTAAGGCCGTTTTGCGATAAATTAGATTTGCAGTTGCCATTGCATTGTTCTTAATGAAGTAATCGTTCAGTGTAAAATAAATCGTATTCTTCTCCCGCCGCTCGTTAATGAGACTCGCTTCTCGAAGCTTAGCCGCATGATGGGTAATCGTTGCTGGAGTAACACTTAACTTCTCCGCCAGCATCTGACCGCTACTCTCTCCATCTGCAAGCAGAATCAACATCTTAATACGTGTCGGGTCTGCTAATGCTTTGTGATAACTGACAATTTTACTAAGCTGCATACAAGCACCTCCTTGAATGAATGTAATTTCATTCTAATTTAATAATCATCTAATTAGACACTTGTTAAAATAGATCTTAATAAAGATTGAATTATTTGTCAACTTTAAAAAAGAAAAACACGCCCAAAAAAGGGCGCGTTCCTTATTTCTCTAATTAAATTCCTTATTCCAGTTGTTATTGACTAACCGTACCTAAGGTCATACTAATCGCTTGAACGGTATCATTCGCATTCTTCGCAATGACAACGACAAAATCGCTGTGACTCACAACCATGGAGAGCAGATCACTCTTGTATTGAATCAACAAGTTGTTGCTAACTGTCTTTTCCTTCACTCTCACAGCATCATTGGGGATACGATCTTTTACAAAATCCATAGCCTCACCTAGTGTGCCGCTATATGCATAATCCATCGAGATCGCTCGGTTATTCGCTAGGAATGTTGCCTTAAGTTTGCCGCTTTTAAAAGTTGCATTCTCTAAAGTTCCCGCTTTCTCACCATAATTCTTAATAAAGGCGGAAAGTGTATCCCCAATTCCACCTAATTTCGTAAGTTCACTACCATTAGAACTCGTATCTTTCGGTGGTTCAGGCTTCGTCTCTTGAGACTGTTCGCCTTTCGGCTGCTCTGTTCCTTGATCTTTAGGCGTTTCCACAGGCTTGCTTGGTTCTTTCGTCGCTTGAGGTTGCGGAGTTGGATCTACGTTTGAAGTCGCAGGCTGCTTCGCCGGTGGATTCCCTTTAACTGGCTGCTTACTTACTTCTTTACCTTTACCACTTGTAGCAGGTTCCGTCGTTAGATTATTGGGTGTTAATACTAACTTTGCCCGCTCTTCCTGCCAAATAGCTAGCCATGCAACAAGTGCTGGATCTAGACCCGTAGTCGTGTTTGTCGTCGTCGACGTATTCGTAGTCGTTGTCTCAGCTGTTTCCGCTGTCTCTACTTTCTTCTCTTCTTCTAATGGCTGCTCTGCTGGTACTTTCTCTTGAATCGCAGCTTCTACTTGCACAGGCTTCGCGTTCACATCCTGCATCACCTGATAACCGCATAACATGAAGAGTATGTATCCTCCAAGTGCAACCCCACCATACAGTAAGGTTTTGCCCGTTCCTTTAAATACTGCGTGCAGCAAAATCCCTATCCCTGCAAGAAATACAAGTAAGCCAAATATCCCCATAACCATCCACATGATGAACGTCACTCCATATATTTGATGTTAAATACTAGATTTGTCAGACTCCTGCTATTATACGACAATAAATTTCAACTAGTAAATCCTTCCTAAGTCCTTATCCTCATATTTCACTATCTTGCGCATCCATTCCCTAAACCGTACAAATCACTTTTTCAAGGGTTATACTGTTAATGGAGGTGAACACATAATGACCCACAAACCCGAACATGATCTATCTGATGAAAAGTGGCAAGCGATCCTAAGCAACGATTCGACGTATGACAGAACCTTTATTTATGCCGTAAAGACGACAGGGATCTTCTGCAAACCATCTTGTAAATCCAAAGCTCCGCTCAAGTCCAATGTGCGTATTTTTAATAATTATCTCGAAGCACTTAGAGATGGATTCCGTCCTTGTAAACGATGCAAACCAACGGGTGAGAAGCTGCCGAACGAAGAATGGGTAGCTCAGATGAAATTTTATATCGACAACCATTTCCATGAGAATCTTTCGCTTGAGAAACTTGCCGATCACTGTCACGGCAGCCCTTACCATCTTCATCGTGTATTCAAACAAGTGACGGGTCTAACTCCTGTTAACTACATTCAACAATTACGAATCAATAAAGCCTGTGAGTTACTTGATCACTCCAACTTGTCCATTGCGGAAATTGCAGAGCAAGTAGGAATTCCGAATACGCCTTATTTCATTACCCTTTTCAAAAAGAAAACCGGGCTCACACCCGCAGCATATCGCGACAAACAGATAAAAGAAATGAAGGAGGAGAAATACCATGACGAATCCATCTCATGAACCCATTCGCTGGGCAACAATTGAGCTAGAAGAATGGCATTTTCATATCGCGGCAACATCCAAGGGGCTATGCTATGTCGGATCGCAGCATGCTCCAATTGAAGAATTGGAGACATGGGTGAAGAAGCATTTTCCAAAACAAGATTTGGTCCAAGATGAACAAGGTATGCAGCCTTATAAGCAAGAGATCATCAACTATTTACAAGGAAACCTTCATGCTTTCACGTTGCCAAGTGATTATCAGGGTACAACATTTCAACGTGAGGTGTGGGAAGCTTTGTGCCATATCCCCTATGGACAGACGATGACATACTCCGATATTGCTCATCACATTCAGAAACCAGCTGCCGTACGAGCTGTAGGCACTGCCATTGGCGCTAATCCACTACTCCTCACCATACCCTGTCACCGCGTCATTGGAAAAGATGGTTCGCTCAGCGGTTATCGAGGCGGGTTAGAGATAAAGAAGCAGCTGCTTGCACTCGAAGGCTCATTTCACCTGATTAATCGATAAGCTCACTTTGTAATTACCGTAATGCAGAAGTTCATCTAACAACGTACTCAGTTCCTGATGATTACTTACCCGTACACGCATCCAATAACAACCCTCACCACTTACACGATGTAATTCCATAATCGCATCATTTTGCATAACATAGGACTGCAACTGCTGATGGGCATTCGGTGATTTCATGAACAACGTAACGAAGGATTGCACCGATTGCCCGAGCTTATCAGGATTAACCCGAATCGTATAACCTTCAATAATCCCCTCATCTTGCAGCCTCCGTACTCGCGCACCCACTGCCTGCCCTGTTAAGTGAACAAGTTGCCCAAGTTCCTTTTGGGACAAGGTTCCATTTAGCTGTAAATGCTTCAGGATCATATAATCTGTATCATCAATCATGGAATGATTCATCTAATGACCTATCCTTTCACTTTGAAAAAGAATCCCTCTCATTCGTTTCACTAAGTTATATTCGAATGCCTCTTATTTCGTTATCCTATTATTAGGAAATATTCTTGCTCCCAATTATAAAGATAAGAGGTGCTTTGTATGCAAATTAGACTTATTCGTCATGCTACCCTATGGGTGGAATATGCAGATGTTCAATTCTTGATCGATCCGATGTTTAGCGATAAGGACGTGAACCCGCCAATCGTTAACTCAAGTAATACTAGAAGAAATCCACTTGTACCTTTGCAAATGCCGATAGATGAAATAAGTAATCCAGATGTAGTTCTTGTCACACACTTGCACCAAGATCACTTCGATCAAGCTGCAATTGCAGCGATCCCGAAGCATATTCCAATCATATGCCAACCCGGGAATGAGACATCCATACAAGTAAATGGATTTGCGGATGTCACTTCCGTTGAGCAAACCTATAACTTTCAAGGCATTACCATCATTCGTACTTCAGGGCAGCACGGAACAGGTGAGATTGGTGAGAAGATGGGCCGCGTCTCGGGGTTTATTTTCCAAGCTGAAGGAGAGCCAACCTTATACATTGCTGGCGATACAATTTGGTGCGATGATGTCCGGCTGGCACTCGAATCCTATCAGCCTGACGTTACTATCGTAAACAGCGGCGGTGCGCAATTTAACGTGGGTGATCCGATTACAATGGATGCGAATGATGTTATTCAAGTATCCCAATTCGCACCTTATACGAAGGTCATCGCTGTTCATATGGATACAATTAATCATTGTCTAGTCACAAGAAGGGATCTTCGTGAACGACTCATTGCGGAACGTGTAATTGATCAAGTCGTTATTCCGCAGGACGGTGAATGGTTCTAATTAGAAGGCTGTCTGACTTGGTTGTAAGGATATTGAGCCGTACGAAGTGCATAAGCAAAGCTCTCCCTGTCTGGCATATCACGCTCTATTGCAATCGCAATCGCTTGTTCCACATCATAGGTAACTCTGCGCAGTTGAACTGCTATATCTGAACCCATCAGATCAACAATCGCATAACTTGCCCGATTATCTCCATCGAACGGCGTACCAATACTGCCGCAATTCACAACCAATCTCCCTCTGCCTTGACGCACATAAGCATGATGAATGTGCCCATAAAGTAATAACTTCGTCTGATTATCCGCATGCAGCGTATCCAGCTCGTCCAAAGTCGCCCATGGGTATACGATATCAATGAGCGACTTGGAACTTGCGTGGTGCATCTCCGTTGGTACTCCGTTAAGTACATCATGAAACCCTGTAGGCAAGTTCCCCAGCCACTCCTTATCTTTAACTGAAATTCGTTCACAATCATATTCAAATGCTCGCAAGATAAGCTCTTCTTTATGATTCTTCGGTTCCCAACCCTGCCTAGGGAAACGAGTAAATAAATCATCATAATTGCCTCGCAAAACAGTTAACGGATTTAGTGAGCGTACAAGCTCAATGCATTCACTTGGACTTGGTCCGCGCATCACCATATCGCCAAGAAATACAACCGCATCAGGACTTTGCCCTCTCAAATCTTGAATTACAGCTTCAAGTGCTGTTGCATTGCCATGTGTATCAGATAGGACTGCTAGTCTCATAGAATGAACCTCCGGTTGTATTTAGATATGTATCGGAAAAGGATTTTAAAGGAATTCGACTTGGAACAAGAGGTTTCCTTCTAAAAAAATCGACTCACCCTCTAACTAACTGGGTAGAGTAGCAACCTACGCCTAACACTCCCCTAACGCAGAAAACATAATATGAAAACAGACTATATAGGAAGGACAGATGCTATGCCTCTAGCCCAGTTCGTTGATCCCTTGCCTATTCCTAAGACGATCAGACCGTTTTCTAGAAAAGATGGTGTCTCACACTATCGAGTCAGAATGAAACAATTCAAGTATTCCTTGCATCGGGATTTACCAGCAACAACATTATGGGGCTATAACGGACAGTTCCCTGGTCCGACCTTTGAAGTACAACGTGGCGAAGAGGTGAAAGTTCTCTGGGAGAGCGACTTACCTCGCAAGCATTTGCTTCCTGTGGATACGACGGTTCATGGTGCGGAGAAACGATTCCCTCGAGTTCGCAATGTTGTTCATCTCCATGGAGCCCGAGTACGAGCGAATAGCGATGGCTACCCAGAATCATGGTTTACTAGAGGTTTCAAACATACTGGCCCTACCTATACACAAAAAGTGTATACATACCCCAATCGCCAACGGGCGACAACCCTCTGGTATCACGACCATGCGATTGGTATTACAAGGCTTAATGTTTATGCCGGATTAGCAGGCTTCTATCTCATCCGTGACAAAGCAGAAGCTTGCCTGCACCTTCCTAAAGGGCGATACGAAATTCCACTCATGATTGCAGACCGCACCTTGAATAGCGACGGATCTCTCTATTACCCAAGTGAGCCTTTGCCTGGGATGCATCATGCTACACCTACACCTACTAAGCGGAATCTCCCTGACCCCTCCGTCGTCCCTGAATATTTCGCAGAATCAATTGTCGTGAACGGAAAAGTATGGCCTTATCTAAATGTGGAACCTCGCAAATATCGCTTCCGAATACTCAATGCATCCAATGATCGATTCTACAATATAAAACTAAGCTCTGGGCAATCCTTCTACCAGATCGGAACGGATGGGGGGCTACTTGAGAAACCCGTTAAGCTCAAACAACTCCTGATTGCACCGGCTGAACGCGCAGACATTATTATTGACTTCTCAAAATTCAAAGGCAAATCCATCATCATGACCAACAATGCTGAAGCTCCTTATCCAATGGGAGTGAGTACGAATTTAAATCCCGCTACAACCGGAAGAATCATGCAATTCCGTGTGAATCAACCACTCAAATGTCCAGATAAGAGTCAAATACCGGCAAGATTATCGTTTATTCCAAAGCTAACACGCGCCAATGTTGCGAAAGTACGGCAATTATCCTTAGACGAAACCGTAGATCAATATGGAAGATTACTGCTTCTACTGAACAACCAACATTGGGATATGCCCGTCACCGAGAAGCCAGTTCTAGGTACGAAGGAAATCTGGAATTTGGTCAATACGACAACGGACACCCATCCAATCCATCTCCATCTGGTTCATTTCCAAATCTTGCAGTTCCGCCCTTTTGATGTTGAATACTATACTCGCACGAAAAAAATACGCTTCACCGGACCGCCAACCAAGCCCGATGCGAATGATCGTGGATGGAAGGATACCGTGAAGGCAAAGCCTGGTCAAGTCACGCAAATCATCGCAAGATTCGGTCCATACACAGGGCAATATGTGTGGCATTGTCATATGCTCGAGCATGAGGACCATGATATGATGCGACCTTATCGTGTAGTAAAGCGTAAGAAACCGTAATTTCTTCTACAAATAACAAATACACCTGCTAATGTGCATCGTGGTTACTTACCTTCCACTACGCAGAAGCAGGTGTATCTATTTTTAGAACAATTTATCTATAAGAGGCAATCCTTATCGGCTCATTGATTTGAATGGCGTATTGTTTAGATAGCGTGAAGATTACAACCAAGCCATATAGGAAGAACAGTGAACTTACAACGAGTACATACATCGGCTCGAATGTAAAAACATCCAAAAACTGAGTCAGTGGGGTCACATAAAGCGCCGTCATAATTGAGATAGCCGTCGTTAGCAACTGTGAGTTCGTCCTGCGAAGATTCATTTTACCATTAAATAAAAGAAGGAAAATACCGAATGTAGCATGTGTCCACAAACCGAGCACCGTCATGCCATGCGCAACTCGAACAAGCAGTTGATCCTGCAAAACAAATAGGATCCATACATGCAAAATGATGAATGCAGCAAGCGGTACTAGACGCAAAACCCACATCTCACCTTTAAATTCAGGTACTAAAATCATCTGGGATAACTTGCTTCGAAAACGATTCGCATTACGTGCACTGCCAATGGAAAGCAAGAGGACAAGCCCAACAAAAAGCACAAAAATCCACACGAATAATCACCCCAAATATGTATTTAAAACCTTTTTATACCAATAATATAGCATTCATGGATAAGCTTGCATAGCGAAACATAAAGGTTCATACTTAATTGATGAGCTTCAATCATTTTCATCTAGAAACTTTTTAAAAAGAGGTGTTTGGTTTGAATCAAGAGACTTTGGAGTTATATCGTACATTAACTGAATTTCCGGCAGCGCCGGGGTTTGAACGCGAGCTTCGCGGATTTGTGAAAGGTGAATTGTCCAAATATACGGACGAATTCGTGCAGGATAGCTTAGGTAGTATATTTGGCGTAAGACGCGGTGATGAGAATGGACCTCGCGTCATGGTTGCGGGTCATTTAGATGAAGTTGGTTTCATGGTTACACAAATTACGGAGAACGGCATGCTGAAGTTCCAAGGACTTGGCGGTTGGTGGAACAATGTTGTTCTTGCTCAGCGTGTACAAGTGATGACAGCAAACGGCCCAGTTGAAGGTGTGGTTGGCTCTGTTCCTGTTCACTTATTAGATGCAGCTGCGCGTGCAAAGCCTGTTGAGATTAGTGCAATGTACATAGATATTGGTGCAGACAGCAGAGAGCATGTTGAGTCGCTCGGCATTCATCCGGGTGTTCCCGTTCTTCCGATCTGCCCGTTCACTCCGCTTGCGAATCCGAAGAAAATTATGGCAAAAGCTTGGGATAACCGTTATGGTGTAGGTCTTGCCATTGAACTTATGAAAGAATTGCACCAAGATAACGTTCAGCTTCCGAACATTCTATACAGCGGTGCAACCGTTCAAGAAGAAGCAGGACTTCGCGGTGCACGTACATCGGCGAATCTGATTCAACCGGATATTTTCTATGGACTGGATTGCAGTGCAGCTAACGATACGATGGGAGATCGCAATGCATTCGGTCAATTAGGTAAAGGGGCACTACTACGTATCCTCGATCCTACGATGATCACTCACCGCGGACTTGTTGAATTTATCCGTGATACTGCAGAGACACATAAGATCCCTTACCAGTACTTCGTCTCTCAAGGCGGTACAGATGCAGGACAAGTTCACCTCAGCGGAACTGGTGTACCTTCCACAATCATTGGCGTATGCGGTCGCTATATCCACACTTCCGCATCCATTATCCATACCGACGATATTGATGCAGCGAAAGAGCTATTAGTTCAGCTTGTTAAGAAGACAGACCGTACGACACTGAACACCATCTTAGAGAACTCTTAATCGATGCAAAATAGGGCAGCTCCTCCAGTAGATTCAATCTACGAGAGGAGCTGCCCTTTTGTTACGTGTACGATTATCTTGATTCGGCTTGTTAGCCATCTAACGTTTCTCTTGTTTACTGACGTGCTGCGGCAGAAGCACCTGCTTGTTTACCGAATACGATAATATCGGCAATGGCATTACCACCTAAGCGGTTGGAACCATGAATGCCGCCTGTTACTTCTCCAGCAGCATACAGACCTGGGATCACTTCCTGATCCTTCGTCAATACTTCTGCCTTCGTATTAATTTCAAGTCCACCCATCGTGTGATGAGCTGTTGGTTTACGTGCACTAGCAAAGAACGGTGCTTTGTCCATCTTCTTCTCTAGAATTTCACGCCCCCACTTCGGATCCTTACCTTTTTCAACCGATTCATTATACGCTGCAATTGTTGCTGTGAACACCGCAGGGTCCATGTTAAGTTTCTTTGCGAGTTCCTCTAGGGTATCGGCAGCGATAACTTTACCAGACTCCACTAATTTCTCAATTGTTTCGTCAAAGTTGTTCTTCGTACCCGGTTTGAATGTGTTGCTGTCAGCAATAACGTACATCATGCTGTCTTGCTGCGCCATCAGGGCAGCTGTCATCTCATCACGGCGTGCATCCTCACGAATAAAGCGCTCACCTGACTTGTTGACGAACATATAGGATTCCACACCTTTTGCAAGCCATCCCGTTAGACTTCCTGTCTCTGGGTCTCCCAGCGGTAGGGATTGAATAAAGTCCATCCCAACAAGATTAGCACCAGCTGCTTCACCCATAATGAGTCCATCACCAGTCGCGCCAGGATGGTTCGTTGTTGGGAGATCAGTAGGCAAGCCCTTATGATACTTACTGCGCATTTCTTTGCTTGCAGCATAGCCGCCGGTCGCTAGAATGACACCTTTTTTCGCATGAATTGTAATCTCAGCACCATCCGATGTACCTTTCAAACCAACGACAGCACCTTGATCTGTAAGCAGTTCTTTAGCTTCTGTCTGCAGTAAAATTTCAATGTTGTTCTTCTCAATAGATTCTTGCAATGCAGTTACAAACCCGCCGTGTTCATTCAGCGGACGATGACTTCTAGGCCATAGTGCGCCAGCTACAGTGAACACTTCGTCTTGGAATTCCAACCCTAATTGTTCCAGCCATTGCACACCGCCAAGGGCATTGTCTACTAAGTGACGAACAAGCTCAGGATTTGCTTTGTTATCTCCGCCCTTTAGTGTCTGTGTATAGTGCTTGTCGAGTGAATCTTCAATACCTTGCTTCTTCTGACGCTCAGGATCAACTGCATTATAGGCACCGCCTGCAAGTGCGGTGTTTCCGCCGATGCGTGACATTTTATCAATAATAATAACAGAAGCTCCTTGCTGCTTAGCCGATACAGCTGCCGCTAGACCAGCACCGCCAGCACCAATGACAACAACATCAGCTTCTTTCGTAATTGCTTCTTTGGCTGCTTGCTGTGCTTGCTTCGTCTTCAGCTCTTCAACATTCGCACCAGCTTCGGTTAATGCAGCTGTAATCGCACCCATGATCCCCTTACTACTGAAAGTTGCACCTGAGATGGAGTCCACATTTAAACTTTGTGTAGCAATGACTTTCTCGGGAATTTGCTTAATCGCAACATCACCGACACCAGGTGTTTCACCATGCTTAAGCACTTTAATATCAGAAATCTTATCACTATCTACCGTTAATTCGATTTTAATCTGACCATGGAAACCCTCAGCTTCTGCCTTATAAACACCAGATTTCATTACACCAGATACTTCTGTGGACGGCTTGTCGCCTAGCGAACAACCGGCAGTTGTAAGGATAAGTGTGCTGGCAAGCAAACCGCTTAGCCAAATCTTCGTTGTTTGTTTTATTCTCATACGCATATAAGTCAATTTCTCCTTTAACATTTGTGATTACTTTCACATATTAATCGTGAAGCTTATGTAACTATTGTCCATAGTCATTATATAACTGATCTTCAAACCATTTAGTATCACCGTATACCAAATATGAGATTTTTTTCACAAGGAGTTATTACACCATGAGACCTACAAGACGCACACCCCACTTGCATCTTAACTGGAACGATCCGTCCAGCTTCCTGCGACTTGTTCAAGCCCATCATCTTGGAACGATTCGTCATGTTCAAAAGCATCAGCATCTCTTTCATGAGGGAGATGAGTCGCATTCTTTCTATATCATCATACAAGGCATTGTAACGGCTTATCAGACAGATGCGAGCGGCAAGCAGCGCATACGGCGGTTTTTCAGTAAAGGGGATGTTGTAGGCCACAATACATTGTTTCATGAAACATACATTGCAAGTACACAAGTTATTCAAGCAGGCAGCGTGCTTGTCGTAGATATTCCTAGTTTCCTGGCGTCTGCTAATCAGAACCCTAGGCTGCTCATGCATCTGTTTCAGATTATGGAGACGACTCATCGCAATCTAGCAAGACATATGGGCGATTCCTATTCTTGTACCCACACGTTAGTTATTAAATATTTACTTCGATTAATGCATCAATTTGGCGAACCCCACTCAGAGGGTATTGCGCTCAGCCTACCCCTCACCCAAGATCTCCTGGCTAAATATGCAGGTGTAACGCGGGTTACAGTCACTCGTACACTCCAACATTTGGTGCAGCGGCAGATCGTATCTCTGCAACCTAAACCTTGGATTATTCATCGATCGGATTTGCTGCAAAGCGAGCTGGAAGCAAGTAGGGCAGTACCTCCAGTAGATTAATTCTACGAGGGGGACTGCCCTTTTTATCAAAAAAATAATTCAGTTTACGCTTCCTTCACTTGTCTCGTCGCGTCATAAACTCGGTTCAAGTACAGCATCATGTTCCAATCATCTTGCTCGACGTAGGTGAAATGACATTGGCTTGCCACCTCTTGCGCAACTTGACGAAGCAGCTCACACGCGGTGAATACTGCACCCCATGTGTGTTCATCATCCGCATCCGCGTACGTCTGCTTGTATAAGTCCCAGTAAGGTGCTGGGAGCAGGTTCTTGAAGTATTTGCCCATTTTGCCGACTGAGATTTGATAGTCATGTTTCCCGCCTACCCACCAAGCAAGCATCTCATCTAATCTCTCACGGATAATCTGATCGAACATCGTCTTCGCATACGGTAGTTCGTCTCGAGCAATTCCCTTCGCCACATTCTGCATACACCACCAGAAGTCATTGCAGCAGCTCACATACTCGGGTTCAGTCGGACGTTTCACATGGTAATCTCGGTCTGTTGATGGTGGAATTTGTGGCAGTATATTGTCTTTATCCAAGAGTGGAATCGTGAGACTGTCCTTCTTATATTCCTCCAAGAGCGCTTCTATCGAAAGTAGACGTAGATCTAGCCGGTTCCCGTCCGTAAAGAGCATCATGCACATGTACGAACGATTAAAGTCCATCTCTATCCCGCGATTGTGATCGAGTAGATCCGGCTCCTGCCGAATCAATTGCTCACCGAACACCTCAACCCATTCGGGTTGCTGGATAAAAGATGCCGTCTCCGTCACCATATATACAATGTCGTAATCCTGATACATATCCTTCGGCACATTCGGATTCGTCCGCGATCCGTTCATATAAACAGCACGTATACGTTCATCACGATCAGCAACACCTAGGATTAATTCGAACATTTCTTGTTCACTGCGCATGGTTGCTTCACTACTTTCATTTATATAATAGAGTTCCTGTAAACCGAGCTTCTTTACTGCCTAGAGATACATTCATCTGATAGTGAAAATCAATTGTTCTCTCTAGAAACTGGATTGTATATGTCACATGATATGGCGTCTCAATGTAGATGAGGGTTAACAACAGCGTTTGGCTATCCTGCCATGATGCATATGTAACAACCTCTTGCTTGTGCAAGTTCAAATCCTTCATAAATACATCTTGTATATGACTTGATTTCGTAAAATCAAATGTGAGAACATGCTCGCCACTCGCATCATAGAACGTACGTAGCTGTAGACGATTATTATCCATCTCAACAATTAGCCTCTGCAAACCCAGACGATTCGCTTCCATCACATAATGTCGCCCAGACAGGTTCGGTATTCCACTTGGTATAGATATGCCTGTTAAATCAGCATAACCCATACAGCTAAGTCGATGCTGAAACTGTTCTCGATCACTTGACACTACTTCGAGTACAACATTCGATTTAACTTGAAAAATAATATGTTCATAGATCAGATTCAGAAGCTCCTGTTGCCGCTGCATACTCGCAAAGCTTGCCGTTACGGCAATCACGATGTTCTGCTTAGGGGCAACGAAACACATCTGGCCGAATGATCCATCCCCTCGAAAACAACCATAACGGCACAAATGAAATTGGTAGCCATAACCCTGCATGGAATCCGGACGATTAAGCGCTACGTTACTTGCCCGATTATCACTTTGCTCCGTTGTAGCCAGATCGAGATAAGCCTCAGATACAATCCTTTTTCCAAGATACGTCCCACGATTCAGGAGCATCTGACCAAACTTCGCAATGTCTTCTGTTTTCAAACTCAGCCCCATCCCACCTGCAATAATACCTAGTGGACAAGTCTCCCACGATGGTTTAGCGATGCCGAGCGGTTCAAATAATCTTGGCATCAAGAAATCAACTAAATTCTCATCTGACACCTGCTCAATAATCGCAGACAGCATATAGGTAGCATGTGTATTGTACACATAATGAGTGCCTGGTTCGTGATCTACTTCTTGCGCGAGGAATGCTTTGACCCAATCTTGCTCTGAAGCAATTTGGGTATAAATGCTATCTTGATGTCCCGTATTCATGGCGAGCAGATGATGAATTTTCATTTTTGCTAGATTAGGAGAGATGGGTGATGAGAGTTTATCTGGGAAAAAGGAAACAACGGCATCGTCCAAGTTCAATAATCCCTGATCCCATGCGATGCCAATCGCAATAGAAGTGAAGCTTTTGGAAAGCGAGTATAGCAATTGAGGTGCATCCTTATGATATGGCTTCTTCCAGAACTGAGCAGTGGCGAAGCCATTTTGCAATAAGATAAAGCTATTTACTTCTAAGTTTAGATGCTCAATCTCGTTAAGAAAGTCGTGAAGATAAGATGAAGCTAAGCCATGATTCTCAGATATATCAATAGGTAAAGAAGAGCTCGACTGCAATTTTGACATCGGTAATCTCCTTTCATACGCCTCCAGCATCCATTTACACTACAAAAACTTACATTTACTAACAATATATTTTACATTATTTCCTTTTTCGCCTATACTGAGGACAAATCTAGTATTTACCATTGTTAGATAGGAGCTAGGATATGTATTTACTATATTCGATATGTTCATTCTTAACCGTGATTGCACTCATTCCACCGCTTCGCAAGCTTGCCATTAATCTAGACTTTGTCGATCGCCCTAGCAGCCGCAAAATTCATATTGAACCCGTGCCACATCTAGCGAGTATCGCAATTTTCTTAGGATTCATTATACCTTATCTCGCATTTATTGATTGGAATCAGAAGTCGATTGCGATTCTAATCGGCTCGTTACTTATTATTGGTATTGGTCTCATTGACGATTGGTATAAGACCAAAGCGAAAGATTTTGCAGCATGGCCGAAATTAATCGTTCAAGTAGCTGCCGCTGCGATCGCATTTAGCGCAGGTATTACGTTCGAGGGATTCACGAATCCTTTTACCAATGAGATGGTGTTCTTGCCGACTTGGTTGCAATTTATTCTAACGATTCTATGGATATTCGGCGTGACGACGGTTATCAACTTTATGGATGGACTCGACGGATTATCTGGCGGTATTAGCGCGATTGCGGCGATTACGCTCTTCATCATTGCACTATCCAAAGGTCAGATCGACTCCGCAATTATGTCTATCTTACTAGTTGGTGCAACGCTTGGTTACCTTATCTTTAACAAACCGCCTGCTAAGATTTATATGGGTGATGCTGGCGCGACGTTCATTGGATTCATGCTCGGTGTGATTGCGTTAGACGGAGCTTTCAAGCAAGTTACAGCTGTTTCTGTTCTTATCCCAGTGCTTGCACTCGGTGTACCGATTATCGATAACCTGTATGTCGTTGCTAAGAGAATGCTCGCTGGCAAACCAATCTACCAAGCTGATCGCAGTCAAATGCACTATCGCTTACTATCCGCAGGATTAACACAGAAACAGACGGTGCTGATCATTTACTTAATGAGTATTTGTTTGTCGTTGGCGTCGATTGTTCTGTTGCTGATTAATATTTAAAAAGAAAATGCAAGAGCCCTGACGGTGATGTCAGGGCTTTTATTGTGGGAAGTGAATTCAAGCTCCATACTCACGAAGCAATTCTGCAACTTGATGATTGCCCTGCTCGGTTGCAAGTGTTAGCGCCGTAACGCCACCTTCAGCATGAGCTTGTACATCTGCACCATGCTCGATCAACAAACGAATGATCTCCACATTGTCATCATGGAAAGCAGCAGTATGTAAGCATGTATGACCGTTACTATCTAATATACGCGTCTGTGCGCTCTGAGACAGTAATAGCTTAATCACGTCCAAGTTCCGCTTACCCGCGATTGCCGCGTGCAGAGCTGTGTTGGAAGGGATGTAAGATACTTTGGAATGAGAGATTGCATTCACATCTGCACCGAACTCTAGCAATACCGCTGCAACATTGGCATGACCTAAATGTGCCGCATAGCCAAGTGGCGTGTGCCCGTCGCTATTTTCCATATTGGCGAGAGTAGGGTTGGAGTGAAGAATTTCCTTTAACTTAGCCGCATCCCCCGTCTGTACGGCTTCAAATACTTCTTCGATTTGATGAGTTGAGTTCATAATCGCGAGCCTCCTGTTAGGTTAGGTATTTCAATCTGCGCACCTACGTGAGGTGGGACCTGATAGTGCCCAATCACATGATACTCGTCCAGTGATTTCAATCCACGCACCTGAATAAGGTGCGACGAGGTCAAGACGAGTACGTGGGGCAATTTGAAATTTCAATCCACGCACCTGAGTAAGGTGCGACCAATTGACCTGCTCGATACTCTTCATTTTCAAAATTTCAATCCACGCACCTGAGTAAGGTGCGACAGCTTAGACCAACACATATGGAGCTTTCCTGTTATTTCAATCCACGCACCTGAGTAAGGTGCGACTCCTCTCAATCAAGTTCATGCAACCATTCAAGTAAATTTCAATCCACGCACCTGAGTAAGGTGCGACCATGTCCATATTGCAACGGCTGCGTGCTGCAGGATTTCAATCCACGCACCTGAGTAAGGTGCGACATCTTGGCTATTCTTCTCCACAAGTGAAAGCATTATTTCAATCCACGCACCTGATTAAGGTGCGACTTCGGAATCATCTTGTGGCATGGACTCAGTATAATTTCAATCCACGCACCTGAGTAAGGTGCGATGGTGTCAATCCGAATAAATACTCAATCTCTATTATTTCAATCCACGCACCTGAGTAAGGTGCGACATATTAAGCTTACTGATTTATATAATTATCTGAATTTCAATCCACGCACCTGAGTAAGGTGCGACAGCAATCCTTTAGCCCCGCCCTGTATCGGGATATTTCAATCCACGCACCTGAGTAAGGTGCGACTGCAAATGGGCATTCGGACGCAACCGGAAGAACAAGGATTTCAATCCACGCACCTGAGTAAGGTGCGACGATCCACCAGCGCTAATGATGTTTATTTATGAAAATTCAATCCACGCACCTGAGTAAGGTGCGACTTGAATGATTAAATCGTCTGGAGTTGCTTCTACATTTCAATCCACGCACCTGAGTAAGGTGCGACGCTTGTTTTGCTGATACAATTCATGCAATTGACATTTCAATCCACGCACCTGAGTAAGGTGCGACTTCTCTTCAAGATAGTTTCTATTTTCATCTGAATTTCAATCCACGCACCTGAGTAAGGTGCGACGGAAACGGTTGATACTGATGGTTTCTCATCAGAATTTCAATCCACGCACCTGAGTAAGGTGCGACCCAACATTCATCAAGTCAACTGAGATCGCTCAATTTCAATCCACGCACCTGAGTAAGGTGCGACAATACCTATATCCATCCTCTGGTCCAGCTGTCGATTTCAATCCACGCACCTGAGTAAGGTGCGACCGGGGGCTATTTTATTAATGGGGTGAGAGGATGATTTCAATCCACGCACCTGAGTAAGGTGCGACCGCATTGTCTTTCGCCCACTTAAACGCATCAGCATTTCAATCCACGCACCTGAGTAAGGTGCGACTAGCCAGTACACACCGATAGCAATGATGATATAATTTCAATCCACGCACCTGAGTAAGGTGCGACTAGAAGAAATATTGAGTTTGCATGTTGAGGAATATTTCAATCCACGCACCTGAGTAAGGTGCGACCATTTTCGTTAATACGTCCATAGACGACGATCCATTTCAATCCACGCACCTGAGTAAGGTGCGACTGCATGACGGTTCTACAGGACACCAAAGGGATAATTTCAATCCACGCACCTGAGTAAGGTGCGACTGGCGTAACGATTGGAGTGGGCGCACTCACGGTGATTTCAATCCACGCACCTGAGTAAGGTGCGACCATTGCAAGGACCCTTGCGGCAGCGTTAGGCAAATTTCAATCCACGCACCTGAGTAAGGTGCGACACGCAACTGAAAGTATGATCCGTGCTTCGTATGATTTCAATCCACGCACCTGAGTAAGGTGCGACTAGCAGATAAAGTATTTAAAAGCTTACCAGTACATTTCAATCCACGCACCTGAGTAAGGTGCGACTTGCTAAGTCACAGAGGTCTCAAGCGATGTTTAAATTTCAATCCACGCACCTGAGTAAGGTGCGACAGTATATGTCGGTAACGCATTGGGATCAGTTACATTTCAATCCACGCACCTGAGTAAGGTGCGACGAGGAACCCCGCGATTGCTTAAAAATTTCACTCATTTCAATCCACGCACCTGAGTAAGGTGCGACTCCCACGCACCACTAATCGTAAGTTCGTCGATTGATTTCAATCCACGCACCTGAGTAAGGTGCGACCCGGACTGGGATCATGTCGCATCCATATTTGTATTTCAATCCACGCACCTGAGTAAGGTGCGACTGCCTCGATCCAAGCCATACACGCCACCAAGCTATTTCAATCCACGCACCTGAGTAAGGTGCGACTAACGCATTTAGTTGATATCGTCTGTTTAGACAATTTCAATCCACGCACCTGAGTAAGGTGCGACGTGTTTTAGCGTATGATACCGACTTTGCAACAGATTTCAATCCACGCACCTGAGTAAGGTGCGACCAAGCTTTTTTGGATTGTCGGCTGATTTAAAGCATTTCAATCCACGCACCTGAGTAAGGTGCGACGAGCATGAAGCTATCGAATGCCTGCCATTGAATATTTCAATCCACGCACCTGAGTAAGGTGCGACGGTAATGTACCAATGACAGCTGTTACTTATATAATTTCAATCCACGCACCTGAGTAAGGTGCGACTGAGATCGAACCAGACAACTTTATGATTCATCTATTTCAATCCACGCACCTGAGTAAGGTGCGACTTTGCGATATTGTCTTTACCACTGATGCCTAATATTTCAATCCACGCACCTGAGTAAGGTGCGACGGAATAATGTACAAGCGGTATCAAGTAGTTATAATTTCAATCCACGCACCTGAGTAAGGTGCGACATCTTGGAACAATCAATCTTAAACGGGTGGCAAGATTTCAATCCACGCACCTGAGTAAGGTGCGACGCGGAGGGCTTCCGATCCGCTCGCTAGTTTACGATTTCAATCCACGCACCTGAGTAAGGTGCGACAACAAGCAATATGAGTATTCAAGTTATTAAAGTGATTTCAATCCACGCACCTGAGTAAGGTGCGACGTCGCAATCGATCATTCGCGGTGACAATGTAAAATTTCAATCCACGCACCTGAGTAAGGTGCGACTTCGACCAGGCGTGTATATTGATCGGGTTAGCATTTCAATCCACGCACCTGAGTAAGGTGCGACATGTACATCACATCTGTTTGCAGCACAGCATCTATTTCAATCCACGCACCTGAGTAAGGTGCGACAAAGGTAGAACATGGGGATCACTCACATCAGGCATTTCAATCCACGCACCTGAGTAAGGTGCGACAGGACCAGGTGCTATCATTGTTGATGATTTTCAATTTCAATCCACGCACCTGAGTAAGGTGCGACAGCGAAATTGCATCATAATAGATTACAATTTCGCGAGAATCAGCAAATTCATGATCGAATCATTCAAAAAATCAATCATTGTTTCCATATACCTAATCTTTATTTCCAATTAATGTGAAATTATTGGTGCGAATCCCCCAGGGAAATCAAGTGAACTATACATTCGCACTACAAAATCAACAGCCCTTCCAGATCAATTGATTCTTTGATTCCGAAGTGTTCAACCTTACTCTTATAGTTGTTACCCAACTGATAGAATCGTAGACTATCTTGCTTCTGATCGATAATTTCTTTTAGTTGGATCTTAAGACTTGCCAACTGCGTAGCATCTATATTACATTCAAATACCGAATTTTGGACACGCTGTCCGTAGTTTTGACATGCTTTGGAGACTTGCCGCAGCCTTCGTTGACCACCGTTACTCGTTGTACTTACATCATAGGTGATTAATACAAGCATCTCTTCCACCTACTTCCATAAAAATGGAGGGTATTCATCCAAATCATTACGCAAATAACGTGCTAATAGCAAAGCTTGTGCATGCGGAACTAATCCCCAGGAAATTTTCTCACCTAAATAGGGATGTGTAATCTTTTCTTGCTTTTTCTCTTGCCATGCTTTTAAAAATTTCTTCCTCGCATCATCCGTCATTAGGACTGCGCCATTTTCCTTCTTATAAAAATCATCTTTATTAACTACTTTCTTGTTAATTAACGCCAATACAAATTTATCAGCATACACACCACGCAGTTCTTCCATTACATCCAAAGCAAGTGAAGCACGACCCGGTCGATCACGGTGCAGAAATCCAACATATGCATCTAGTCCGACTGCTTCCAGAGCCGCTGCTGTATCATTCGAAAGTAATGTATAGGCGAACGATAACATCGCGTTCATATTATCAAGTGGAGGTCGGCGTGTGCGAGAATTGAAGTAGAAGTCCTCATTTTGCTGTAAGACCATCTGCCCTAGCGTCTTGTTGTAACTTACAGCTGCTTGTCCCTCTAGTCCACGTAGTCGTTCTAAATCCTCACAGGCTCTCACATCTTGAATAATTGATGAAAGTTGGCCTGATATCTCTTTAAATTGACTCACATCAATCCGCATCGGATATTCTCTTGTCGTTCTTTCAATCATCCATTTGTGATTGTAAATCTTCCCTACAATAAAATTCCGGGCAATTCGTGCCGACATCGACTCGTCATCAGAGATCTGATACTGTCTTTTTCTTAGAATAACATTCCCCTTACTTTGACCGATCACCCTAGCCAGAAATCTACCGCTCATCGTTAAAAATGTGATCGCAATATCTCGCTCCGCACAATATCCCATTAATGCAGGACTAGCACCTGTATAGCCAAATGAAACAATAGACTCCAGATTATGAAGAGGAAACCTGCCAAGCAACTCTTCGCCTATAGATAGCTTAATATTATCTCCATCCAACGACATATAGACATCAGATTGTGTGATGTACAGCGTGTTTAATAGACGTTTCATTCTTTAATCGCCCCTTCAATATAACTTCTGACTGTCTTTTTATTCATTAGCGCAGGCATACAAATTTGTTGAAGGGAACAATTATTGCAGAATGACCCTGTTTTTACCCTTGGTGTATGATTTCGTCCATAATAATCATACATTTCAGCTATGATTTTTTGTACTTTCTTCTTAATCTCTGGTGTTAACGGTACTTCAACTCGATGTTTAATTTCATTATAAAAAATGAACCCCGTATCAATTTCACATAGAAGCATTTCCTCTAAGCAAATGGCTTGTGCAGCTAATTGTAGAATATCCGATTCATCCGTCTTCGGTTTGCCACGCTTATACTCAATTGGATAAGCTAGGTACTTACCCTCTGCTCCATTAATCTCTACACCACACGGATCTTGGATAAATTCGACAACATCGCAAACCCCTGTAATTTTAAGATCTCTAGATTTAACAGACATCGACCGAACTACTAGCTTGTCACCACGTTTCTCTCTTGTAAAAGGTTTGTCTGCATGACGATGAAGATGCTGCCCCTCAATTGTCTTGACGTTCTCTACCCATTGTTGCTCAATATGAATGAGTGCCCATTGACGCTTGCAGAACTGGAAATGTTGAATTCCTGACAGCATTAGATAATCATCTTCATCATTATTGACCATCCAGAACCTCAACTTTCAATCCTTCAAGTTCATGTAAGGTAATTGTGTAATCTTCAAACGATCTAGGCTCTTCCTTATTCGATTGCACTTCTATAGAGCGATGTACTTTGGCAGAAGAATATTGTCCAAGTTTTGACTGATGCTCCCACCAATACACTTTAACAACCTCCATGCTACCATCTGGTCTAGCAGAAGATGCATCATTTTCAAATAATGTGATAAGAGCTAGTTTCAATTTTTCAGCGTCCTCAATTGTAAATCTAGTTTTTTCTGCTAGTTGTGTGTTAATGCTGCCTTTAAATACATACACCCCAAAATCTACACGGTGCTTCATACCCATTGTATCTGAACCTTTCTTATCCCCTGGTTCGGAATTGACACTCTTGGTAATTTGCATACTCGTAATATCGATTGGATCGACGCTGGTTGCTGTGTGAATGGATACAGGACCACGAACCCCAACAGAAACCCCTTTATCAGCCCCTCCTTTAAAAGCAAATACTTGTCCAAAGCTTCGAACATCCATCCACTGTTCACAAGCTAATTGTGCAAAATCTTCGCTTGAACCATCCTTCGCTTTCATGATCTTTGCCAAAGCAGTATTGGCTTCCGCACGTTCTTTCAAGCTCTTATAATTGTCAGTGTTGCGGTCATTAGACTGTACAAAAATCGACTCCCCCATATCCTGCAGACGATTTCTAATTTTACGTTTTAGAGCAACGTCCGAAATCTCACCAAGACCATCATAGTTTTGACGTGGTCTATTACCATTTAAAGGATCACCATTAGGATTAGCCTTAGAAACTGAGAATACGACTGCAAAATCAATTTTATGATTTAAAATGGTCATGTTTACATCTCCTCTTTATTGGATTGTTCTTCTGTATCTTCATTCTTCTTTTTAGACTGATAATAATCATGACGTTGACTGTAGTAACCTAATAAATATTTCCCAGACAACGGTCTGTTATTAAAGTCTTCATATTTGATATTAGAAGCAATTTCATCGATAAGTTTAGATAAATCAATTGCTTTCATACCCAATTTTGCCTGATAGGGCTGTAAGCTTGCTTGAATGGTTGACCAAGTTCTAGCTGGGTGCTGTGAGAAAGAATTCATATAACGTATCGCATTACTTGCACGCTTTTCATCTGATCCTAAAGCTCGTCTTTCTAAAACATCTGCAACCGCCAACAATCGACCAAATAAATAGTCACGATCCATATTTTCTTTGTCTAATGCCACTTCGTACCCCTCCCCTTTATCCAATAAAGTTTTATTTAGCAATGAACATGCGATACTAAGCGTTTTCTCCCACTCCCACTTGTCCATAGACACAGGATTAGATGCCCGCCCAACTGCGCTTTTCACAATATCCAAAGGTATTCGGGTTCCATCTACAATGCAAGGAAGCATTCGTTCCATTAGCCCTTTAACGACTTTTTCATTAGCATTCAAACCATACGCTGCAAATGCAATATCTTTAGTTGCTGGTGCACCGTAGAATTGTATCGGTTCGCCACTTTCATTCTTACGATAACGATGAAGCCACACACAAGTCGAGTGCCAATGTATTATTCGTTCAAAATATAACTGCTTGTCCATATTGCGATAATACAGAACAGCCATACGGCCAGTAGTAGCTGAATCTAATACGATTAAATTGATACTCATATCCGTTGTTACACGATTCTTATATCCTTCCAAAGCCTTAGAAATTTCATGAGCAAAACTTTCATTCGTAAACGCTTTTTGTTCATTCACAACGATCGAATCTGAACCATAGAACAGAGAGTCTTCTTCAGGAGGAATAACTTCAACTTCATGATTTGCCCATACTAAAAAGACACGCTGATCAATGATCTTACCTTGACGATTAATAAGCCACTTTAGTGCATTATGGGCTTTTTGCGAAACTTCATAACTGATACTGGCTGCTTCATCACTCTGACTAAAGCGTCCCCTATAGGTAAAACCACTCTTGTCATTAGCAGAAATAAGCTTGGCTTTATCCGCTGCGTTACGAATTTTATTTGCATGTTTATCCGTACTTGGAAGTGATTTTCCTGTTACATAACAAAGCCGTTCATCACTTAATTTGTGTTGGTAGAACTGAATGAAAGATTCATAAACTTCTCGATCTTCCCATACTTTGATCTTGTCTTTGGAACGAATATTAAAACGGATAAAGGCACCATCTTGCTCACCAGCAATAGCAGAGAATATCATAGGTTTTTCTGGGTATAGCGAAGTATATTTCTTATCCCATTTACCGATCAATCGATTATTCTCATCCACCACGAGCTTCCCGACTTCTACCAAATCCTGAATAAGACGGCCTTGTTTCAGATAGTTATAAATACTTTTTACTTTTGCATGACCATGGGGTGAATCGACCCAACCTTGTAAATTATTTATGTATGAAGTAAAAGGATCTTCCTTCTTCACCTCGCCACCATATGCAATATGGTCACCTGCTACGTAACTGATTTTATCGTGAAGTGGATACGGTGCGACCACAGAGCCCGCCCGACTCGCAGAGTCTTCCGTACAAGGTATTAACGTATTCGCATCACTTTTATTAATAAAATCTGCGGAATGGAACCTGCCATCTTCCGTTATTGTGACCTCAAGATGTGCGGTTTGCGTCGTATGCGAGATTGGTAAAAGTGTAAACTCTTGCCCATTAAATTTCCGCTCCACTTCACCCACACGATCCAGATTCGCATCATACGTCTCATAAAGATTTAATAACCAGCTCACAAGTTGCCCTCCTCTCCTATTTGTGCAAACAGGGCATCTATTGATTCTACATTCTCACCGGTAAACAACTTCGGCTCCATCTCTGAAATTGTACGTACTTGTGAACATGCTTCAGGTCGTAGGAATTGAATAATTCCATCCTTCATAACTGGATTCCACAGACGAACTTCCATCTGGTTTCTACCTGTCTCATCTGGGTAATTGATGCCATGAATCATCGTACCGAGGTGAATATCTCCATAATTATCATAGAAACTTTTACCCTCACCGAATACACATGGTTCAACATACGCTTGGCACTCACGAGCTCCAAGAAATATATCCCTTCTTCCTCCAGCACGTAAAGAACGTTTGAGTACGTTATGATGCTTGTGTTCGTTACGGTCTAGTTCTAACTCAGGTCGGTGCATGTTAAACTCAAAATGCGCCCTTACCTGATAGCGTACGTCTCTTAAATAGGTGTAATTAGCAAGTGTATTGCCTCCACCGTAATCGATCGGTCGTATCCCTTTGGATTCCATCCGAATAGCATTCATAATCCGTACTTCGTCCACAATATACATAATTGTAGGCTTCCAGTAAACGCTTTCGCAAATACCCTTAATAGCCTGGTACGTAGGTACTTGGTAGCTTAATTTTTCTCCACCTAATTTCGTTAACGGATCTGTAAAGAGTGCATAATCCCCATACACTTCGAACTCAATGCTATTTCTCACTCAGAAATCCTCCTTTCCAGTTTTTTGAATCTATTCCATTCTATCATGGAACATAGGATAATTAATCGAATTTACTCGAATAAATGTACCAAATCAAAGACCTAACATCCCCATCTGACTGTCATTTTCTATATCGCATCCAAAATCTTCACTATACGCGGTTTCTTTAAGTACGTACACTTTCCCGTCCAAACAACTTTCAATTCCACTATTCTGATCAAGTTTTCTTACTTCATGTTCGTAAAGGTTAACCGTGTATTGCTGTGCCTTCTTCATTAGCCTTGAAAAATCATCGATCGAACCGGCTCCATTCAAATCTGCAATGATCTCCTTGCCATCACCATAGGGAACAATGACTGAAGTCGTTAGATTATCAATCACTTGGAAATGATCCGCAGCAGTACCATAGCTGTTCGAGATATTCAAGGGCAGCCATTCTTTTTTCGCATCATAATAAGCACGAGAATAAGAATCTGGATTATTTTTTCTCGAAAATAAAAGATTGGTCATATCCTTTCTGATTTTGGAGATGGAATAATTCAATTCCGTTTTTAAATCCATATAGAATTCTTGAAAATAGTTCTCCATTGCTTGGCGAGATAATAAATGACCTCCATGATCTGAAGGATCGAACTTCAAGTCTCTGAGCATTTTCTGCGTGATCGCTTTACCCTTTGCAATTTCTTTCAAACGATCCAAGTTCTCATCTGCATGATCAATCATATAAACCTGACGAATCGAATCTTTACCATGTCTATTACATCGACCAGCCGCTTGGGCAATAGAATCCAATCCCGCCAATGAACGAATGACACATTCAAAGCTCACATCGACTCCGGCTTCAATTAACTGCGTGCTGATGCAAATGATTTTTTCATCATTGGATAGATGTCCTCTAACTTTGTCTAGAATGTCTTTTCTATGCGACGCACACATTGAAGTACTAAGATAATAGACCGGAATGATGTCCCCCTTCTCATCCATCACTTGTCGATGTAGTTGCTCGTACAGTTTTTTGACAACAGATTTGGTATTGAGAATCACTAGAATACTTTTAGTCTCTTGGAGACTGGAATGAACAAACTCAGCCAATTTTTCATTATTAAATGTTTCATCCGTTGCTCGATCAATAAGCTCTATTCGCTTAAACGCTTCAACCACATCATCAATTTCATCAATGATCTCTGCATCTTTATTTATGTTGAGTTTTTGTTCAACTAAATCTAGTGTAGGTTGTGTAGCTGTACATAGTACCATGCTGGATTGTCCGTAATCTTTTAAAAAGTTAAGCGCATGATTAAATAAAGACACACAAGCAGTTGGAACCTTCTGCACTTCATCAAAGATAATTACCGATTCACATAAGTTATGTAGTCTTCTAATGTTCCGGCTGCCCTTCGCGTAGAACACATTAAGGAACTGCACCATCGTTGTAAAAATAATTGGCGAGTCCCAGTTATCTCTGGCTAATTTCAATTTTTGCTGAGTTGTCACTGCATATCCGTCTTGATCTTCGTCATCCTCAGTCTCACTTTCTATGACATTCGAATGATGCTCTAGAATATGCTTGTCATCCTTCAAAATTCTGCGTACTTCTTCTGCGTTCTGCTCAATAATTGTTGTATACGGCACAACATAGACAATTCGCTTTTTATGAAAGGTAAGTGCATGTTTCAAAGCGTATCTTAAACTCGCTAATGTCTTACCACCTCCGGTTGGGATCGATAAGGTATAAATACCAGAGGGATTATTGGCAAAACGATCACATTGCTCTGACATTTGACTTCGAAGTAAGTTAACATTTGAATTGGCGTTTGTATTCTTTTTCAAAGATTCAATATGTAAGATTAATTTTTCATAATAATTATCAAATAGCGAATCAACATCGATCGGTTGCTCAACCTGTTTATTTTCTTCAAAAATACGGGTATTCGTACGATCTGCATCAATCAATGCACTAAACACAAATTTAGTCAGAAACATGCATTTAATTTCAGGACTAGTGGTCGAATTTCTCGAAATAATATGTTCAAGCTCTTTCGCAGCCTTATCTACATATTCATTAAACGCTTGTTCACCCATTACTTTGTCGAAAAATATTTGTTTCGTAAGCTCAAATGTTTCTAGACCTTTAACCTTATACTTAACCCGCGACAAAAAAGGAGATTCCAGATCCGGATTAAGAAAATCTTTTAGATAGGAATGATGCGAAATGATAGCATTTCCCACAATCTCAGCTACAAGACCTTTGTATCCAGCATTCTTAGGAGTACGGAATCGCTCATATAGTAGTTTCCCTCCTGCAGTTGAATGATCAACCTCACCTCGCTTTGGTTTCGCTGTACCAACATTACTAGTTGCCGCAAGTATGTATGTAGTAAATTCGTTCTTGTACTTTCCTAAGTCATGGAGTAAACCAGCAAGTCCACATAAGTGCTTTAAGTCAAGCTTGTCGCCATATCCTTCTGCTAGTTCTTTAACTTCTAACAAATGTTCTTCTACGGTTTGAACTTTACCATCACTCTCTCTAATATGAGCAATTGATTTCATTTTGAAAAACCTCCTAATTCTCGTGAGATACTTAGTATTACTTGTACATTGACAAATGAAAATCCTGTATGTTATTGGCGTCTTATGTAGAATTTTTTTGGATTTATTTGACTGAGCTAATAATAAAAAGAACAGCTATTAGCACAGGCTAAAAACTGTTCTTCAGGTCACATAGCTGTGTATGGTGTGACACAGATTAAAGCTCGTATATCCGATACAGCCCGAAATTTCAATCCACGCACCTACGTGAGGTGCGACCACTATGCAGATCAATGACTTACAAGATCCTCAATTTCAATCCACGCACCTACGTGAGGTGCGACCACTAGCATGGGGCACACTTGCAGCAAAGCCGTTATTTCAATCCACGCACCTACGTGAGGTGCGACAAGATGGTCGCATACACCAGTACGTAGATATTCATTTCAATCCACGCACCTACGTGAGGTGCGACATTAATTGTTTCTTATTTCAATAATAATGCCAAAATTTCAATCCACGCACCTACGTGAGGTGCGACCTATGTGCAGTGGTTTTGTCGTACTGCCCATGGGTATTTCAATCCACGCACCTACGTGAGGTGCGACCTATCGGCTCAGCCGATAACGATCGATTGAATAATTTCAATCCACGCACCTACGTGAGGTGCGACACGCAAATTCGTCTTCTCTGTGACCATCTACTCATTTCAATCCACGCACCTACGTGAGGTGCGACCAGGAGGGTTGATGACCCCACCATCAACAGGCGATTTCAATCCACGCACCTACGTGAGGTGCGACCGGTGACTGTGTCGTGATAACAAGGCGCGATATATTTCAATCCACGCACCTACGTGAGGTGCGACGACAAAGCGATTAAAGCGCTTATGGACGGGATATTTCAATCCACGCACCTACGTGAGGTGCGACTAATGAAGCGGCAGATATTGCGGTCATTAACGAATTTCAATCCACGCACCTACGTGAGGTGCGACTAATGAAGCGGCAGATATTGCGGTCATTAACGAATTTCAATCCACGCACCTACGTGAGGTGCGACAATCGGATAAGGGGGGGCTTCCTTGATAACGGAATTTCAATCCACGCACCTACGTGAGGTGCGACCACGCGCACTCGAACTTGGATTTCCCGTATTATATTTCAATCCACGCACCTACGTGAGGTGCGACATGGGTTGTGAAGTCAGTCGAACAAAGCTGGGAATTTCAATCCACGCACCTACGTGAGGTGCGACGAGGTGTAGAAAATTTGGTTCATAAATATTGCAATTTCAATCCACGCACCTACTTGAGGTGCGACTTTAGATAAAATCGCATTGGAGGGCTTTCCCAAATTTCAATCCACGCACCTACGTGAGGTGCGACATATGACACCATGCAAAAGGTAAAGTCATTGAAATTTCAATCCACGCACCTACGTGAGGTGCGACTGAATCTATAAGCTTATCCTTGCGTGAATGACTATTTCAATCCACGCACCTACGTGAGGTGCGACCCATTGGTTCCACAGTGTTCATTGCAGTATTCATTATTTCAATCCACGCACCTACGTGAGGTGCGACGAAAAAATACGCAATGTTCTAGGGGACTATGCAATTTCAATCCACGCACCTACGTGAGGTGCGACTTGCCGAATAATCGAGTTCGGATATGTTTGAATTTCAATCCACGCACCTACGTGAGGTGCGACAACACAGTGTTTGCTTTACAGACCGAGATCGGAATTTCAATCCACGCACCTACGTGAGGTGCGACTTCTTACCGCAAAGCTATATTGAGCAGCTAGAAATTTCAATCCACGCACCTACGTGAGGTGCGACAAGCTTGAAAAGTTCATGGGTATGATGAGTGAAATTTCAATCCACGCACCTACGTGAGGTGCGACTCGGCTGCGAGCTAGTGGATATAGATCTTCAAGATTTCAATCCACGCACCTACGTGAGGTGCGACATTATTATATTTCTAACCTCCCCGACCCTACTATTTCAATCCACGCACCTACGTGAGGTGCGACGCGGAATGGTGGCAAGCAAGTGGATTTACAAATATTTCAATCCACGCACCTACGTGAGGTGCGACGTTGTTCCGTCAGCGGTATACGCTCAGTATAAATTTCAATCCACGCACCTACGTGAGGTGCGACTCTGATTATCCATGATGTTATTGAAAGTGTTAAAATTTCAATCCACGCACCTACGTGAGGTGCGACGTGGGTAATGGGCAGTTTACCGTTGACACTGGAGATTTCAATCCACGCACCTACGTGAGGTGCGACAGCGAAAAATGATCAAAAATCAACTTTTTTGATCATTTTTCTGTAAAATCCACGTGAAAAACAGCCGACATAATTGAACTAATCAAATTCACTTAACTTTCAATGATTAATAAATGTAATCAATTGGTAAATAAGTGGTGCGAATCACCTAGTAAAAACATGTAAGCTTTACATTCGCACCGAATAGTTGACCTCTCTGTTCCTGTATCAACCTATAATTCTCATTATAAATTAAATAATGTATTAAATCACCTCGCCACAATCATAAACCTAGCCGAATTCGTGCGAATCCCCTTATCGGTCTTATTCTCCTTAATAAACTGCTCTAGTATCTCGAAATCTCGCTCTTCCTTACCGAAATTCGGAATAATCGGCGTATGTTTAAGAAGGAAGATTAAGTCCTCTGATGTCTCGTAGTATTCTGCGGCATCGTATTCGAGCACCTGAATATCTGCTAATCCCGCTTTGCGCAGTTCATTCACATACTGATTCTGCAATGTACCTGCAGGTGTTCCGTATGCCTGCCCCCTGCCGAATGCCATTTTCAAATTCAACTTATCATTCTCACGCACTTGTTGGGTAAAGAATACCCCGTCATTCGTTAATACCCTTGTAACTTCCCTAGCATTAAACACCGATTGCCTGCAAGATATCACTTGGAAAAAATGATCGGGGAACATGAGTTGATTCACGTCCATTTCCAAGAAACGTACATTGTGAATATCAGCAAGCTGTAAATTGCGCTTCGCCGTCTCGATCATCCCCGCTGATAGATCAATACCAATAAGCAGCTGCGCCTGATCTGCAATCGATAATAGCGCTTCTCCACCACCTGTACCCACATCAAGCAGCACATCTGTCGGTTTGCACGCCTCTACCACTTCCTTATAGAAATCCCACTTCACACCTTCTTGCGAGATTTTCAATTTGCTAAAATCCCAACCAATTTCCCTACCGACTTCATCGTAAAATTTCTTATATTCCTGTGTGTTCATTCGTCATCAACTACCTTCCACTAGACGCTAGACATGAAGCCACCATATCCCTGCACACTCCGGAACTTGCGCCTTATTATCCTTACGAACTTGATCCGCAAGCTCTGTACTAAAGAAGAACTTCGTTAATTCCACAGCCTGCTCCACACTGTCGAACTGATAATCCGTTCTCATCCATTTGTGTGCGAACCCATAGTCTGCAACTAGACTTGCGTAGTATTCTATTAGAAAATCAGGAGGGTTCGGGGTTTCATAACCAGTTCCCATCGTTTCGAAAATAATAATCGTCCCTCCGGGACGCAGAACCCGCTTCATTTCTAGCATAATTTCTTCTAAATTTTGCTTCCATTGCGGCAAACCCGATTGCACAAGATAACATATCGTCCACCCTGCGACAATCAAGTCTGCACTCTGATCTGCTACAGGCAGCTTGCGATGGTCAGCAACGGCTATTTTCCAATTCATAAGCCCTGCATCCATTAGTTTCTCGGCTGTTTCATCTAACATAGCTTGGGATTGATCAAGCGCGATAATCGTCCTAGCATCAGGTACTAACACAGTCGTCAATCGTCCTGAACCTGCCCCCATGTCGACGATATCCAATCCTTCATAAGCTTGAATTTCTCCGATAATCTTAGCAAGCTTCGGCTGCTTGGAAATGAGTAAGTGGTACTTTTCCGCTTCGTTCAAATAAATAGATGTGTGATCTGGCATGGTATGTGCCTCCTTCGATATGTTCAACTGCTTTCGATTCTAGAATAAAAGTTGACGTAACGAGAAGGTCAATGGTTCATTTCAGAATTTCATTATTTTTTCATAAACAGTCACTTCACAGACCTCTTCAAATCCTGCTCGCTTATAAATGTTAATCCCATCTGCAGACGCTTGAAGCACGCAATATTCAGGGGCTTTCCCCTTTGCTGCCTCAACCAAATAACTAAACATTGCAGAGCCATACCCCTTACCCCGATATTCTTCTCTTGTTGCAATATCATAGATCCCAACCGAATTGTCAGCGATCACAAGCGTCCCCGTAGCCACAGCATCTAGACCAACGCATCCAATATACAGCTGCATAGCAGAATCCGATTCTAGGAGTAATTCCGAAGTAACGTTATAATATCCTCGGACATTCACCGCTTCCTCCGACTCACCGAATAAGGAGGCTAACACATCACCGAATAACTTAATATCTTCTTTACTACGTACCTCTCTAATTTGAAAATGTTCGGGCATCCCTGCGCTCATATCCATTTCCGCCAGCTTAGCAGCCATCGCAATATTGGTTTCAGCAGCGATCAGACCTAAGTCTTGCAACGTTTCACACGTACTACCATTACGATCTTCCCACGTCCAGAGCGCCATCGGCTTATTTTGTCCTGTCAAATAATGAAGTGCATTAGCAATGTGAACTCCATCTAAAGCTTTCAGCTCTTTTTCCAGAGGGACGATGACGTTAAACGTATCTGACCGAAGTCCAGAGTCTACTCGGACATACCCAGCCGTCACTTGCACATCCATACTGTCCGTACGCTCTGCGAGATACGTATTTTTATAAATAAAATTGTCTCGAACGAGGTTCGACAATGCTTCTCTGGTCAAGTTCATAGTGCCACCTCTGCCGCTCTACGCACGCTCTCTTTCGTCCACTCTGGTGCTTTGTGGTGACGCATTACTTCTTCCACCGTGAGCCAATGCACCGCTTCGACCTCGTCTGGACTTTTACTATGTGCTGTTCCTTCTGCATATTCGCACAGGAACACAATGTTAATCACATGGCAATCCTCACCCGCGACGAAGGAAGAACTATATACGAACTTGACCTCAGCTTTCACCGTAACCCCAACTTCTTCCTCAATCTCGCGCTTCACCGTTCTCTCCAATATATCTTGTGAGAATCCTTCGAGATCGACTTTACCGCCAACTAGAGACAATGTTCCACCCGCATGCTCTTCTTTCATACTTCTAGTGATTAATAGCCATTTGCCATCTTGGCATACAGCACCTTCAACATTCACGATAAACATGATGATTCCACCTTTATTTTTTATAAAATAATTAATTATCTCTATAATGAACCTATCTTCGTCATTGTAACATTCGTAAAGTGATATAATCATGGTAAAAAACAATTAAAGAGGGATTGCTCAATGACAGCTATAATTGATAAAATCGCATGGATTCACATCGAGAACGGTCGAGTTCTAGGCGCACGTTCCAAAGGGAAGAGCAGCTTCTATATTCCTGGTGGTAAAAGAGACCCTGGCGAAACCGACCAAGAGACGCTTATTCGCGAGATCCAAGAAGAACTTTCGGTTCAGATTAAGCCGGATACGATCGTACATTTCGGAACTTTCGTTGCTACAGCAGATGGGAAGGCAGCCGGTACACAGGTGCAAATGACTTGCTATTATGCCGATTATGAAGGTGAACTGTGCCCTGCGTCTGAGATTGAGGAATTAGCATGGCTAACACATGCAGATCGAGATCAGGTATCGCCTGCTACGCAGATGATTCTGGATCACTTATATAACATCAACAAGCTTTCCTAAGTTCATTTAGGAAAGCTTGTTTTTTTGTGGATTACTATTCTGCTAACTAACATCCCCTTGCAGCAAGCTATATATCTCCAAATCTACTACTCCTTTGCCTGACCACAAAGTCGCTTGGCGCAAAGTACCTTCATAAGAGAAACCGTTCTTCAGTAGTACTTTCTTTGATCCATCATTTGCTGGCATCACTTCCGCCTGAATCCGATTTACACCGACATCCCTAAACAGGAAATCAACTAAGATGCGTACAGCCTCTGTCGCAATGCCTTGTCCCCAACTCTTTTCCACTAAAAAGTAACCTATCGTCACACTATTTACTTTTTGATTAAACTCCATCGCTTCAATAATGCCTACCAATCGACCCGGATCTTCCTGCTGAAAAATGCCCCACTTCACGCTCGAACGTTTGTTATAATCCCGCTCGAAATGGCCGATCATGCTCTTCACTGTTGCTTTGTTATGCTTCGGAATAATCCCGCAATACTCGAATACGTTGTCATTATCATAGATCGCGAATACGTCATCCAGATGCGATTCCTCTACTTTTTTCAGTACCAGTTTATCTGACTTTAGAATCGGAAACTGTCCGTATATCACGTCGATATTCATACCTTCGTCATTCCTTATCTTCTTCGCTCGGAATCCCTCAAATTCATTTTGTTGCAGCCAGCGATTGCGCATCAGATGCGTCCTCAGCTTGTCCACTTGTACAGATTTTAAGGTCACATCTTTTCTACGATGCAAGAATAGTAGTCTGAGAAGTGCAAGTGCTGTAAATTGTTCGAACGTCTCCTCATCTAGTGAATGTTCTAGCATATAAGCACGTTGAAGGCTATCTGCATAACGCTCCGAGACGAATATTCGAATCACCACACAAGACCATGCCAGATCGTACCTAGGATCACCATACTGCGCATTCGTCCAATCAATGATCTTAAACTTACCTTGCTCACCCACGATATTTCCTAGATGAAAGTCACCATGAATCAAGCAATCTTGCTGTAATTGAACAAGTGGAAGAAGCTGATGTAAGGCCAGTTCTATATCAGGATATAGGTGAACGTTATAGAAGAAGTAACTAATGAAATCATGCTTAGGAAGCTGCTCAATCGCGTTCACATCCGCACGATGTATGGCAGACAATATATGTGCAAATTCAGTCATGATGTCGTTATTTAAGTAATTAAGTGGAGCACCATCATTAGACGTTAGGAGCACTTGGACATCTCCCAACCTCCCCCAACCTACGGGATTGGAGACTGCAATCCCTTGTTCGAATAATGTGTACAGCAATTCATATTGCAGCGCAATATTCGGATTGGATGATTTATTCCACATTTTGAGAATAAAGCTCCTAGTACCCGAGCGAACCTCTATCACTTCTGCTTCAAAGCCTTGTTTCAATGAATGAATCGACATCGATTCAGAAGATTTCAGTAGCTCGTCAATAATGGGACTTTGTTCGTTCCAATGTACAGATAAGATCGGATTATTCAATACCATTTCACCCTTCCAACCAGCATGCATTTATCCAGAATTATACACTTACACCGATAGCCTCGTATACAAAAAAAGCCAGTATCTACATGCAGTAGACACAAGCTTATATACCTCTATTAGATCTTACACCTCTATTAAATCAACTTCTAGATCAATTTCCGACTGTACCACTTCTCACCTTTAAAGCGCCAAGTGAAGATTGCACCTCGAATACCCCACTCGACAACCATTGCAATCCATACCCCCATTAGTCCGTAACCAAGCGTTATCGCTAACACATAGCCCAGAACAACGCGAACGAGCCACATTGTGATAAGCGATGTGATGGATGTAAAGTTGGAATCCCCTGCTGCACGCAAGGCAGAAGGCATAATAAAGCTGATTGACCACAAGAACGGCTGCGAAATCGCCATAAACACCATAAGCGCGAAGATCGTAGGAACAATCTCTTCAGGCGGGGAGAATAACCGAATAATGTACGGGAATAACGGTAGAATGATTGCAGCTGCAAATAGGAAGAACGCGGTTGCTAATCCGATGAACGACTTCACGAACTTTCTTGCATCCGCTATATTCTTTCCTCCAATACACTGTCCAACAACGGTCACAATCGTGATACTCAGCGCGTTACCGCCAATCTGGAACAAGAGCGCAATCGAACCACTAATAGCATTGGCTGTAATCGCCAGTGTCCCTAGCTGCACAATAAATGTTTGCGTCAGCAGCTTACCGCCATTGAAGAACATCTGCTCCGCAGCAAATGGAATGCCGATGATCATGATCTTTTTTAGAATCGAGAAGTTAAGCTTGATTGCATTCGTAATTCTAAACCGCAAGGTATGATTGTACTTCATTAAATAAGTGATCGAAATAATCATCCCAAGCACCCTAGCTGTAATCATCGAGATGACAAGCCCCATCACACCCATATCAAGGACAGATATAAACAAAATGTTCAGCAGTAAGTACGTCATGTTCATGATTACAGATAATCCGAGACATGCCTTCGTCTCACCTACACCTCGCAGTGCACCCGTGACCGCTTGGAAAATCGCAATGAATGGGAATGAGATACAGCTTCCGATCAAGAATATCCTCGCATTCGCAAATACATCCGCATCAGCTCGACCAAACAACAAGTTTAACGTCGGCGTGTGCAGAATAATGACGATTGTGCTAATCACAACAGACAGGATTGTTACCGCAGATATCGCTTGTGCTGCTGCCTTCGAGACCATATCGTGATTGCCACTACCCTTATACTGGGCGACAATGACCGTTCCACCTGTTGCTACTGCAATAAATACATTAATAAGAAAGAAATTAAACGAATCGACCATACTTACTGCACTGACGGCAGCTACTCCTGAGGAACTGATCATTGCTGTATTAACCAAGCTCATTAGAATGATGAAAGCCTGATCGACGAATACAGGGAAAATAATGGATATAATCTTTTTGTAATCCAATACTTCGCCTGAAAAATACTTATTTAGAAAATAGACAGATTTACGCTTTAAACTTTGACCACTTGCATCCACATTATCATCTTCTTGTCTAAATTATTTGAGTACTAAAACAGTATACCACCGTTAAGTCGTTTAAGTTGTGACAAGTATCCGTAGCAAGGATATAGCAAATAACAAGCCTCTCCCAATTATATGTTGAGAGAGGCTTGGTTTATTAGGTACCAGGAGTATCCTAAATTTCTTTGAAAGATTGAAGAATCTCTTTATCTTCTTTGATAAGCTGTTCTTGGTATTCTTCAAGTGTTAGAAAATCAAGGATATAGAAATTATTTTTACCTTCAATATAAGTTTTGGTAATTTGAGTAGGTCCCCATAATCTTTCTTCATTATAAGTTATTTGCCTTGCATTTAATCCGTTTACTTTCAAAGATATGATCTCACTAACATTGTTCAATTCATTAAATAATTTCGTGAAATTGACTTCTGTTTCTGTAAATGTATCTAGTGAGCCAACTCCTCGCTTGGGCTTGACATTTAATACAATTTTACTTCCATTATTTTCAAAATATAACGTATTGTCATCTCCCACATAATCTTTATATATCCACTTTCCACTTACAGTTATTTGGGAACTTCCATCCTTACTAGCAATGACTTTGTTACTACGTGAGACAAAATAATATCTTTTCAATTCCTTATCAATGGCTACGTCTTGACCAATTGCATCAGCGACGAATTGAATCGGTATAAACAAGTATCCATCGATTAATCTTGGTGCATTAGACATTTCAATTGATGTTCCATTACGCTTTGCTATCTTATCATCGATTTTCATTAACAATCGAACTCCATCTTTATCAGCAGATACACTATTTGTTGCTTCGTCCCATTTTACTGAAAAACCTAACTTTTCAAAGAGTGGCCGCAACTGCACGAAAGCAATGTCTTCCTCCACATATACCTTCTTATCAAAAAGTACACGATCATTATTAATGATCACACTTAAATAATCATATACGTATTGCCCATAATTACGTGGTTGATTAATTACAACACCAGAATAACTTAGTTTTGACAACAACGTTTGTGACTTATCATTCAAATTATATTGATCTATATTCAATTCTCTTAAGTTCTTAACGTCAATTATGGATTGTATATCGTCAACTGGATTACCATTAACTCTAAGTTCTAAGAATGCTTTTGATTGCTCCATACAATCGATATTTTCAATTTGATTATTACTTACATCAAAATCAGATAGATGGGTTAAATTTACCGCCGGACATATATTCTTAATTTGATTATTGTTTAATATTAATAGTTCTAATTTATCCAAACCCTGAAGTGGGCTGATATCCACAATTTCTTGATCAGGTAAAATTAAATTCAACAAATTACTCGCTTTCTCCAAACCCTTAAGACTCTTAATCTTTTCTTCCTTTATAGGTTTTAAGGTCTGTAAACTCTGCAATGTTAAATTGTCTAATACTTTCCCTTCTCTTAAATTCAGTGATTTTCTAATAGCCTTCTCTAACACAGGATCTTCAAATTTCACTTCCTCAGTAGCCGCATCTACCCGCGTGGGTAATACTGCTACTACAAGTACCATGCAAATCGTAAGTATGTACATTTTTAAGCGCATAATTTCAAATTTCCCCTTCAATACTAGTATTTGGTAGGATAGTATCATACCATTTATCAGTATTTTCTAACAATTGTTTTTATGAAGATAGGCATTTAAGACCAAATAAAAAAGAGCCTCGATGGCTCTTCTATATCTATCATTTTACTTCTTGCACGATACCATACTTAGCGCTTTTTACCTCGTATGTACCATGAGTTACACTGACAATGTGATCCGGCTTTGGCTGTCCACGGCTCTGACGATGCCCTGCGATATGCGCTTCACTCGTCTCCCACTTCTTCCACGCTTCTTCCGATTCCCAGCGGATCATCACAATTACCTCTTCATCGCCTCTGCGGCTTTTCTTCACTAATACGCTTAGATCAATGAATCCTTCGGATTTTTCAATGATTCCTTCCCCACTAAATCTATTCACGATCTTATCTGAGTTGCCTTCTGTCACGATGAACGTTTTTGTTTCGATAAACATAGATCACACTCTCCCTTTGCTGACTTCCATTTTCTTATATTATACTGATAAAGATTCTCATTATCAATTATGGAAATAAAAAAGGAGGCATTTTTGCCTCCTAATCTTCAAACTATCCGTATTTATCCGATGAACCCTAACCATTTCCAATACGGAACACCTAAGATTCAATGACTAACGGTTAATCACAAGACCATTGTAGTCTACGTCATACACAAGTGTAAGCGTCGTACGCTCCTGTAATTCCCCGATCTCTACATACAATCGGTTGTCTTGCAGTACCACACCATCTTGCTCATTGCTCCATTTTAGCTGGACATCACCTTTTGATAAAATTGCCGCTTGTTCAGCGTCATTCCAATTAATCTCCGCTTGCCATAGCTGAGCTATATCACGAATTGGAACATACGTCTTACCTGACTGATGAAAGACCTTACCAGATTGGAATTGAACTTGTTTTCCATTCATCCAGATTTGCATTTCTTCTGAACGAGGCGCAAATTTAAATCCTGCAATGATATCAGCAGGAGTATTTACACCTTTCAGCTGTTTCGGGTTAAGGGCAACTTCCTTCACTTTATGATTATAAGAGTCGGATACATATAACTTCCCATTTGCATAAGCGACAGCTACTGGATTGTTGAACTGGACTTGATTCTGCGCACCAACTTGATCCCCTGCGGCACTCATTCCAGCAACATTGATTACTTTACCGTCAGGTAGTACCGTACGAATGCATTGATTCAAGCTATCTGCCACGAATAAGACACCCTCTGCAAAAGTCAGGCCTTTAGGCGAGTTAAAGCGTGCAGTTTGGGTATTGCCGTGTGCATATCCACCTTGCATGTAACCCGTATCTGGATTGATCTCCGTTTTCTTACCTGCAAAAGTAGTGACTTGGTTTGTTGTCGTTGAGATTTGACGGATTAAGTGGTTGCCACTATCCGATACGTACAAATTCCCTTTGTCGTCCCATGCTAATCCACTGGGTTCATTGAACTTCGCCTTACCAAGCGCTCCATCTACATAAGCGCCATCAACGGATTGCTCTCCTCCAAATGTTGTGACTACGCCATCCGGTGTTATTTTACGAATCACATGATTAAGCGTATCTGCGACATAGAGATTATCTTTGCTATCGATTGCAATTCCTGTTGGGCTATTGAAAAGTGACTCTTCACCCTTGCCATCCTTATAGCCCGACTTGCCACTACCTGCAACCGTGTATACTTTACCATCCTTGATCTTACGAATCGCATGATTCGCGAAGTCCGTGAAGAAGATCGTCCCCTTACTGTCTACCACTGCAAATCTTGGATCACCAAGTAATGCCTTAGAAGCATCACCATCCTTGTAGTTAGGTAATTCTAGATTGAGTAGACCTTGAGGCTTTAGAACACCTGCAAGTACGGATAGCTTCGATTGTTCAAGTTTCTTGATCTGTTGATTCCCTGCGTCAAGAATAATCAGATTACCTTGCTTGTCGAGTAACAAACCGTAGGGTTTGCTTAGACCAGCAACTCCACTCACCTGTGTCATTTGGAAGGAGTCCTTGCTCACGGTTGCTGTGTCAACTGTTGTTGAAGCAAGTACAGGTGTAGTTGCAAGTGTGAAGACAATAGTGGTAGAGAGGAGTATTTTATTGAAATGAGATTTCATGAGTATACCTCCGTATTAGGGTTCGTCATTTACGGTCTGTCTTTAATTAGTCCAGTGAATTCAATATTGATCACTTCCGATGTACCATTAATAATCAATTTTAATTTATTTCCTGGTTCTGAATTTAAATAATTGATTAGTTTTTCTTTACTAATCTGTATATAAACAACCCCATCTTCTGGCTCATTCCATACAGACTCATCCGCAAATATTATACTCTTGATCTCTTCATTCTTCTGAATAATCCCTAACTCGACATAACTATCACTGTCTTTTAATCTGTACGGTAAAGGATTAGGAATATCACTATTTGATCCAAAAGGACCTAATGTTATTAATGTATTAATATTGGATGGATTTTTTCTATTCTTAAACGTCCCTGGTTTGATAAATACCATATTTTTATTACCTTCGAGATTATAATCAATATTAACACCCCAGAAACTGTTATCATGTATAGGGATTTCTTCACCTTCTTCAATTTGCGAAGCTTGATAGCTCATATCCCCCCAACCACTTTTCATTGGGATGAGTACCCTTCCATCTCCGCTAAACCAAACTTTATCTCCTAAGAAATCAGGATCACTCTCTACATCCGATATTATATTTAATCTAACATTAGAATTTCCCTGACTGAAAGAGAATTTCAACCTCTCACCTTCAAACAGAACGGAATTAGGATTAATCTCCCAACTGGACATATTAAACTCATACACTCCGTCATTATAACCTTCCATGGATGCAGTGATGACTACATGCAGATCTCTATCAATTGGTCTAACAACAAGTACGTACTCACCTGGAACATCAGGATTCTCAATAACCTCTGTCCCCTCAGACATAGGTTCTGTATTTGCCCTTACTTTGGCATCTATAGGATTAACTTTAAATGCATAACCAGTTCTACCTTCAACTGATGGCAACTTTTTAAAATCGGTGATTTCCACTTTCTTGGGCTTTGGCGTAGGAGTAGGTGCCACTGTCGGCGTCGGCACTGGCGTCACAATCCCACCGGCCACCTCCCCCATAATTAGGCTCGCTTGTTGGCGCAGGAGTTGGTCTTGGTGTGGGCTTATCATATACAATTTGAGGTTTTGGCAGGTTTTTCATCAACTCTTCCTGCATCTTCTTCATTTCTTCTTGAAGCTTTTTCATCGCCTCTTGTTGTTTCTTTGCTTCTTGCTGCATTTTCTCTAATAGATCCTGAGCAACTTCGCTGTCTGATCCGCAATCATTCCTTCTAATGTAAACAGTGGTATATCTGCTGGATTTAGTGTTGCTGGCTGCTGTGGTAAATTCGGGTTCATACCCTCCAATATTAACTGCTGATTCGGAGCAACTGGCAACGGATCACGATCACGAGCAGGTGGACTCGTATTCACGGTTCCTTCAAATATGAATAATCCACTCCGAGCTTCGTCCTTCTTATAACTAACCGCAAACTGCGTTCCCATAATCCCCATAATGGCATTCGGCGTCTTCACTTCAAATCGTGAGTCACCCTTGAGCTTTGATTTCACATGGACGAAAACATCTCCGCCAAGCAAAGTAATTGTTGTCTTCCCAGACTCTGCTTCCACGCTTTCAACTAACTCACTGATAACGAGCTCTGTGGATGGGCCAATTGATACTTCCTTGTCAATGTCTAGATCCATCTTGGCTTTACCGCTACTAGCTATCACAATTGTGTCCCCTTGTGCGATCAGCATGCCCTTAAATGCAGTAAATAGCTTTTCTCCACCATTCTTACGAACTTTGACGCTACCACTCATGGAAGTAATTTTCCCAACCTTGGCATTACTAATTTCCCCAAGCGATTGCACGTGAACCCGATCTTTAACCGCTTCATATGTACGTTCACTCATGATGATCTGTCCTGGTTTTGCACTACTTTCCAGTCTTGCTGTCGTATTAACCATGTCACCAATTGCGGTGTAATCCATTCTTGTTTTTGAACCAATGTTGCCGAATACAGCTGGACCCGTATGAATTCCAATGCCGAACTTTACGCCGAAACCGTATTTTTCGATCAACTTCTGTTCTAACTGTGCAGAGCGTTCCTTCATTGCCCAAGCCGTCTGAACGGCCTTCATCGCATGATCTTCTAGCAAAAGTGGTGCATTATAGATCGCCATCGTTGCATCCCCAATAAATTTATCCAACGTCCCTTCATATTGGAAAATACAACTTGCCGTCAGCTCCAAATACTCATTCAGAATCTCTACAATTTCTTCTGGCTCCGCCTGTTCAGAGAGCGGTGTAAAGCCCCGAATATCCACGAACAGTACCGTTAGTTCCCTACGTGTTCCACCAAGCTTCAGCCCTTCATCACCATTTTTTAGTATCTGGCTCACGACTTGCGGAGCGACATACCTACCGAATATCGAAGTCACTCGCTTACGCTCGAATAGTTCTTGCAAATACTTGAGTAACAAGGTCGCGATATAGCTGACACTTAGGAATATGACTACGTATGCAAGCGATATAATTGTGCCTTTTTCGTATAACATTTTACCTAAGTAAACCCAAGCCCCAATTAACAAGGCAACCGCTAAGAATGAAATTCCCACATGTGCTTTTCGGAAAATGATATATACAAGCGCCCCCATCAATACGAGGAATAATGCATTCCACATCCAATTCAGCTCATGCTTGTAGTTGCCCTCTAGCAAGGACTGAATAATATTCGCATGAATCTCCACACCGAACATCAGATTCTGATGATCCATCGGGGTTGGATAATGATCTTTAAGTGCGACCGAGTAAGGACCGACTAGTACAATTCGATCTTTAAAATAACTCGGCTCCACCTCACCATTCACAACACTCGCATAGGAAATCACTTCATAATCTCCTGGTACACCTGTAAATGGGATGTGGAATTGATTGATTTTATCAAGTTGCAACTTAGCAGCGTCTGCTTGCTCGCCCTTATGTTTCATATATAAATCGTAGATTTGCCAAGAAAAGCTTGCAATCGGCTGTCCCTTATAGTTAAAATACTTCAAGGACTTGCGCACAGCGCCATCCTCATCGGGAAACACATTAATATGTCCGAGAGCTGCGTCCGCATTTTTTAAAATAACAAATGGTTCTGACATTTCAACTGCTTCAATCGTACCTTTCGTCGATGTACGCTCGAACGTACCGTAGCGTGGCAGCACGACATTACCCGCATTTTTCACAGATTCAGCGAATGCTTCATCCGCATCTCCATTGCTTGATTCAACGGGAAACGTAATATCAAATGCGATAACAGACGGCTTACCTTCGGTTATCGTATCGACCAAATTTGCATGTACATCACGGCCCCATGGCCATTGCCCAAGCTGATTAATACTTTCATCATCCACTGCAATGATCGCAATCTTCTCGCTTGGTGTTGCTTTCTTCTGCATCACTTTATCCTGAAGCCACAGCTCCATACTGCTAAATGTGCCTAGATACTGTAATCCAATCGATAGGATACATAGGATTGAGATTACGTATAATAGCTTATTTTTCACAACAAGAAATCCCCTTCCAACAATTGAAACCAAACTTTATAGAGCGTGTTCAAAAGTAAAAGCGAAAGTGAAAAAGCAACTGAAGGAACGTTAGTGTTCGCCTTTGAAATCGTGAAAATACAATTAAATAAATTCAAATTTTACGATTGAGACAGCGACCGGAAGTGCTTTTTCTCTGCAGCGACCTTACCTTTGAACACGCTCTTAAAAACACATAAAACCACCATGCTCAGCATGATGGTTCATAAGCTTCTGGAAATCGCACGGCAACCTAGCCATCAAAGCGTTTATTCCCTTTATTTAACTAGCATCTTACCAATTATAGGATTAAAGAACTATGGCGTCAACGCATATTTATAGAAAATTCTGTATCATTAATCACTCGAAAAAACGCCTTCCTTCGTAAGTAATCTACTAAGGAAGAAGCATTATTTTCAAAGCGGATTATGCTACAGTCGCCCCGCCGCCTTCACCTTCACAAGAAGGGCATTACCTGGCAAGTACGCAATCGGAATATCTTCCGTCAGCACGATCTGTACCGTCGAGCGATCTGCACCTGCAAGAACAGCTTGTTCCACCGCATTGCTGCGCGCATCCGCCATTGCATCATCGTAAGTCATGTCATCGAGTGAATAGATGCGCTCGGTCTCACCGCTTACTTCACCAAGCGCTGCACCGATTGCGTTCGCTGCATCATGGTGATTCGGACGAATAATTCGGGACACACCTTCGAGACTGTCTCCTACCAGAATACTGCCGCCGCCAACTAGAATGACATCTACGGGATCAGCGCTCGTCTTCATCCGATCAATCGCATCTTCAATGTCGCGCGTCATGATCACATCCGCTTTACGGCAAATCTCCGTATCCAAATCGTCCGTCTGTGCATCATTCCATTCGAAATGACCCAGCTTCACCGCAACGTCCGTCGTTGTTAGTGTATCACCGCCGAAGATACGTCCGCGCTTAAGAAGTTCATACCCTACGCTGTCAGGACCTACAGTTACATGTTCACCTTCGCTATCCGCACGCACTATCGTACCGCCACCGATCCCGATAGATAGAATATCCGGCATACGGAAGTTCGTACGCACACCACCGATTTCAACCGCAGCTGAGGATTGACGAGGGAAACCTTGTGCCAGCACGCCAATATCTGTTGTTGTACCCCCAATATCTACAACTAGTGCATCACTTAGACCTGACAAATGCGCTGCTCCGCGAATCGAATTCGTCGGTCCACATGCAATCGTCAGTATCGGATAACGAAGCGCATATTCACTGCGCATGAGGGTACCATCATTTTGGCAAATGTACACGCCAGCCTCAATACCAAATCCACTTAGCGCTTGCTCGAAACCTTTTACCACACCGGAAATGACGTTAAGCAGTGCACCATTCAAGATCGAAGCATTCTCACGCTCTAAGAGTCCGATACTCCCAATCTCATGGGAAAGTGTAACCGGCATGTCCTCGCCTAACACTAGCTTAGCAAGCTCACCAACACGCTTTTCCTGTGAAGTATTTACAGGGGAGAATACACCGCAAATCGCAACCGCATCAACTTTCCCCTTCATCCGTGTGCAGTAGTCGATAATTTCCGCTTCATCTAAGTCCACGATTGTGCGTCCATCGTACTCGTAGCCGCCTTTTGCCACATAAGCATGCGATCCGATTGCCGACTTCAACGTATCATCCCAATCCGCAAGTGGAGATACCGCAGTCGTTGCAGGAGCACCTATACGAATTAAGCCAACGCGACCTAAATGCTTACGCTCCACAATTGCATTGGTACAATGTGTCGTTCCAAGCATCGCATAGCGTACTTGTGCAGGATTAACGCCACTTTCCGCAAGCAATCTGCGAACCGATTCCACAATTCCTTCGTTCACATCACGCGTCGTGTGTACTTTAACCGTATGAATCGTATTAAGCTTCGAATCTAGCAAGGCTGAGTCTGTATTCGTTCCGCCAACATCAATCCCGATGCGGTAAATCTCTTCGCTCTTTGTAAGTAGTTGGCTCATTACAGATCGCCGCCTTTCTTCGCTGCTAGTTGTTCAATTGGGATATAGGGCGTGTCATAGCCAAAGTACTGGGGTCCAGCAACTTCAACACCTTTAGCTGTTCTCCACTTCGGATCACAAGGGAAACCGACTGCTGTTACACGAGCGCCGTACTTCAAGTTTTCCGTTGTAATTGGCATACCTGTATCTTGATCCAGCAAGGAAATCAGGTCAGGCGTTACAGCAAGCACTTCGCCGTCTTCCGTTGCAAGCAGGAATTCATTCTGGAAAAATAACTTCATCGTGCGCCCCTTCTGCTCGCCCGTTCCTTCGAATACCGCCTCACCGCGTGTGAATCCGCCTTCTGTACGGCGACGAATATCGACTGCTTTACCGTGGAACAATGCATAACCATCTAATTGCTTGAGTAAGGCTTCGATTGGATTCTGCTTCAATTCCTTCGATTCGTATAACGTTTTGCCGATCTCGTAAGCTAAAGTTAGCGTATGTGCAATCGCACTTTGCTTCACTTGTGCACCTGTCACTGGATAATCGCAGATCGAAGCCGATCCACCCATCTGAATCGTAATCGCACGTGCTAAGCGCTCTTCCCACACACCGTCGATTGCATGCAATAACACACCGTTACCACGCTCGTCCGCCATCGTAATCGGGCTGCAATCTAGTCCATCTAGATAAAATGTCACCATCTGCGATTCTGGAAAAGCACGTCCCATCGCATCCGCATCCAGCATCGGAATTCCACGCTCTGCTGCTGCAATTACGGGAACGAGCGAGTTGCCGCCGCCTACTTCAATTGGCATAATCGCTGTGACTTTGCGACCTAATTCTTTTTCAATAAGATCTAGAGGTTTCGTCATTTGGGCAATGGAAGGAATCTTCTCATTCATTACCGTTGGTGCACCAATCATGGATAATGGTACGACCAAGTCATCGTCTTTAAGCTCATCTGGGCTCATCAAGCGCACAGGCCCATGCTTACGAATCGCCTCAATCGCCATAAGCTTTCCGATATGCGGATCTCCACCTCCGCCAGTGCCAAGTACTGCAGCACCTACTGCAATATATTGAACGGACTGTTCGTTTAATTCAGTTAATTTAAATGTAGTGTTAGTCGTCATGATGTTATTGTCCTTTCTTAACCGAAATTTTACCGATAATCCACTGTACGATAAAGGCGAAGATGAATGCGTCTAATGCAGGTACGCTCGTCACTGTGAATAGTGTTGAACCATCCCCAGCAGGTGTTGTTAAATAGGCGAAGAACGTTGCTGCTGTCCAGACGAATAGCGAACGGAATACCCAATTCTTATTGCGATCAATCCCTTCGAACGTAAACTTCTTACGATCAACTAACAAGTATTCTGCCGTGTAAATCCCGCCTATAGGAGAGACGAACATCGTGATGACATTCAAGAACGATAAGAATTTATCATAAATACCGAACACCGCAAGCATAGTAGCCACTACACCTGCAATAACGGTGATTAACCACTTCGGTACCTTTTTAAATACAACAGAAAATCCAAGAGATGCCGAGTACAGATTGCTCGTATTCGTCGTCCACTGGGCTAAAGTCAATACGATAATCGCCGGTAGTCCAAGTCCTAACATTATGAAGATATTCGTTAAATCGCTTGTATCCATAATTCTGGACAGCACGATTGCAATGATCGTCATAAAGCTGTTCCCTACGAAAAATCCAACAAAAGCCGCCATAACCGCATGTTTCGGCGTGCGTGCCCAGCGTGCAATATCTGGTGAAAGTACCGTTCCAACAATGAAAATTCCGATAACTAGCGATACTGCGATACCAAATGGAATTGGAGAACTACTAATCGGTTCCCACATTGCAGCTGTGCCATGCGTAGAAATCGCAGTATACACCGCAATCCCGATAAAAATAATAAGTAGCGGAACTGACCATATGCTAAGTCGCTCAATTGAACGATAGCCCCAGATCGCTGTCGACATCATGAGCATTCCGCCAATAAAGGACAGTAAACCTAGCGATAGATCAATTCCCCATAGCTGCTGAAATGCTGTCTGCATATTCGATGCGAAGAAACCTGCCTGCACACCGAACCAACCTAGTGAGAATATTCCGAGAACTATAGATACAACAAGCGCTCCGCGATTTCCGAACAGAAACCGACTGATCATCGCTGTCGATAATCCCGTCTTCGCTCCCACATACGCACATAAGGCGCCAATAAGTCCAAGAATAACGGAACCGATCAATGTTGCTGCTAACGAATCTGTTAAATTCATTCCTGCGCCAAGCTCTGCTCCCAAGAACATCGCCGATAAATCAATCCCAATCGCAATCCATACGAGTGACATCGATAGCCAGCCTTTACGTAAATGCACTGGAACAGGCTCTCTTTCATAATCTGCTGAACTGTTACTTTGTACCTGAGCTACTTCACTCATCTTGAGCCTCTCCTTTATTGTCATTATTATTTAGCAGAAGCTTGCTCGCCCTAAGACGAACAAGCTCCATTCCAATACATCTCAAACGCATTATTCAGCTTGCGCATATACAATTCCTTAGACGAGTAATAGAAATATTCCATACTCAGTCCATCCGTTAAGTTGAGAAAACTATCCACGAGCATTTCCACCGGTCGATCTTTCAGTGATCCGTTCTCAATTCCTTGTACGATTCGATCTTCAATTGCTTTTGTCAGCATCTTGTCCGATTCAAGAAAGGCTTGTTCAATCGTTTCTTTTAAAAATGAGGCCGGAAACAGCAGCGATCGCAGCGCAAATCGATTCAGTTCAGGACTCTTTTCATAAAATTCGCATTGCCGAACTAAAATTCGATACAAGCTCTCTCTTGTGCTGAGTTCCTGCTTCTCCTCGGTCAGCTCATGTGTGAACGCATTATAAGCTTCCATTGCCTCGCGAAAAGCCGTCATGAACAAATCTTCTTTACTCGCATAAAAGGCATAGATCGCAGGTGTCTTGACGCCGACTTCCTTCGCAATTTCCGAAAGCGCCGTCCCGTCATATCCCTTCTCGCCGAACAACCTCATGGCAACTTCTTTGAGCTTATTTTTGGTCATGTATAAGGTCACGCTCCATATTTAATTAACGTTAATTAAGTAAATACTATACAACCAGATGCATAATAATACAACGACTTTTTTGAAATGTCTTATTTTAATCTCAGACAGGTCAATATTTAATCTTTTTCATATAAGAGGATTGAGAAGGTATTATAAATTGATTAAATGAACGACAACTTTTAGTTAAATATCGGAAAGTCTTAATTGAAAGCGCTTTCTATAATAGAGATAACAACAAGGATTGAAAAAAAATATAATGAGGTGAATCGATGCTTTTAACGAAGAAGAACTATCTCCTATTACTTGCCGTTGCATGTCTGCTTCTAGTTGTGTTTTCATTCACGGATTTACAAATTTCTAAAGCTATTGCAATCGATGCGAACAACTTGAACGCCTACAGCTCGTTCTTCTATATTTACGGTGAAGTTCCAATGGTTATTATACTCGTGATCGCAGGTAATATTATGATGATTGCTGGGGTTAAGGGGGCATCACTTGGCAAAAGAATCCTCCACTTCGCATTAAGCGCGTTGTTTCTGGTGCTTGGCACTTGGATGAACGTTCTCATGTTAGCTGAACGATTGGAACTGGGTGAGTCGCATACGCTGTTTACGATTATGAACATTGTGATCATAGCAGTCATTACAATCGGTGCTCAAGTGTATGGTTACAACCGCTTCTCCTCGGAAAATATTAAGTATTTGCTTCGCATGGTATACGTCAGCGTTCTGTATGCTTGCATCACTTTACTGCTGATTGAATTCATTAAGACAGGTTGGGGACGCGTTAGATTTCGTGACTTAGCTCCGGATCATGCGAACTTCTCACCGTGGTATTTGATCCAAGGCGAAGACGGGAAGTCCTTCCCATCCGGTCATAGTGCAAATTCATTCACGATCGTTGCCATTTCTCTATTCGCTATCCGATCCATGAAATGGAAGAAAATTTTGTTCTTCGGCGGCTTTGCTTGGTGGTTGTTAACCGCTGTCAGCCGAATAAACGCTTCTGCTCATTATGCATCTGATGTTACCGCTGGTTTCATGATTTCCATGAGCGTCCTTGTCTTCTTCTACTGGCTGTTTAACAGAGGACAACAATCATCTATAACCAAGACATCCAGAAAAGGGGTTTCCGTATGAACAACTTCAACGCTGTCATCTTCGATCTAGATGGCGTGCTTGTCTCGACGGACGATTATCATTACAAGGCTTGGAAACAAATTGCGGATCGACTCGAAATTCCGTTTGATGAGACGGTTAACCATCAACTCCGAGGCGTAAGCCGGATGGAAAGTCTGCACATTATCTTAAGCCACGCTGAAGGTCGTACATTTTCAGAGGAAACTAGAGTTGAATTAGCCGAAGAGAAGAATAGGCTCTATCGCCAAACGCTCAATCAACTGTCACCCACAGACATTCTACCAGGTGTTATTGAAACGTTAGATGGTCTAGAAGCACGTGGCATCGCCATTGCAGTCGGTTCGTCCAGTAAGAATGCACCGTTCATCTTGGATAAAATCGGGCTATCGGAGCGATTCGCTGTTATTGTCGATGGCAATCATATTACGAAGAGCAAGCCTGATCCTGAGGTGTTCCTACTTGCTGCTACAAAGCTTGAATGTGCAACTGCAAATTGTCTCGTCGTTGAAGACGCGATTGCTGGTGTCGTGGCTGGACTTCGAGCTGATATGCAAGTCGCAGCAGTTGGAGATGCCAGCAAGAGTGCCCTTGCCACCTATCGCCTTGGCTCAATAGAGGAATTGTTGAAGTTCGTATAAAGAAGAAAATCCCCTCCTTGTGTGCAGTAATGAGTCAACTCATACTGCCACTACGGAAGGGGATTTTTTTATTCAAATCAGACCAAATGGCAAGCCACTGCGTGGTCGCTGCTTACATAACGGAACGCTGGCACTTCTTCCTTACAACGTGTCACTGCATAGGGACAGCGCGTATGAAACTTGCAACCTGTAGGTGGATTTGCTGGACTTGGTATATCTCCTTGCAGCACAATTCGCTCACGCTTGAGCTTGGGAATTGGGATCGGAACCGCCGATAGCAATGCTTTCGTATACGGGTGTAATGGATTACGGAATAGCTCATCACGAGAAGCAGTCTCCATCATTGAACCTAAGTACATCACACCAATTCGCGAACATAAGTGTTCCACGACACTAAGATCGTGGGAAATGAACAAATACGCGAGTCCACGCGATTTTTTCAAGTTATGGAACAAGTTAATGATCTGTGCTTGGATCGAGACATCGAGTGCAGATACAGGCTCGTCTGCAATAATAAGCTCTGGATTTAGAATCAAAGCCCTTGCAATCCCGATCCGTTGACGCTGACCTCCAGAGAATTCATGCGGGAACCGATCATAATGATAGGAAGACAATCCGCAAAGTGCCAGCACTTCCTCCACTCGATCCCGAACTTCACCCTTGTGCACGATCCCATGATCGAATAACGCTTCGCCAATAGCGTCACCGATCCGAACGCGCGGATTGAGTGAACTGTATGGATCTTGGAAAATAAGCTGCATCTTCGGACGAATGTCGCGCAATTCTTTGCCAGATAGTGAATACAGATCTGTTCCTTTGAAAAGAATGCTGCCAGATGTTTTCTCCGTCAGACGTAAAATTGCCTTACCCACAGTACTTTTCCCGCTGCCAGACTCCCCGACGAGTCCGAACGTTTCACCAGGGCGAATCGATAAGCTAATATCATCCACCGCTTTAACATGACCGACGGTTCGACTGAGTAATCCCGCCTTAATCGGGAAATATTTCTTCAGATGATTCACTTCTAATAATGGCTCAGACATGTTGCATAGCCTCCTCATACAGCCAACATGCGACTTGCTGCTTGTCAGCAATTTGTTGTAATGGCGGCTGCTTCGTCTGACATATGGACATACAATGCCCGCAACGATCATGGAAATAACAAGACTCTGTTAAAGCAAGTGGATTCGGAACTTGACCGGGAATCGAGTACAATTCTTCTTGACGTTGGTTCAAGATCGGCTTGGATCGCAGCAAGCCTTGAGTATACGGATGCTTCGGATTGTTGAATAGTTCAACAACCTCGCCTTCCTCTACAATTTTGCCAGCGTACATCACGATCACGTAATCTGCCATCTCAGCAACGACGCCAAGATCATGGGTGATCAGCATAATCGACATCTTCGTACGATCCTTTAACTCCCGTAGCAAGTCTAGAATTTGTGCTTGAATCGTTACATCTAGGGCAGTCGTTGGCTCATCGGCAATGAGCAGCTTCGGATTACAGGAGATCGCAATGGCAATCATAATCCGCTGCAGCATCCCCCCACTTAGTTCATGGGGATAGGAATCGTAAATTTGCTCTGCACGCGCAATACCTACGAGTTCAATAAGTTCAATCGCCTTTAGTCTGGCTGCCTTCTTGCTCAACTTCTGATGAACGACCAATGGCTCAATAATTTGTTGTCCAATGGTCAGAACAGGATTCAGTGATGACATCGGTTCTTGAAAAATCATCGCCATCTCATTACCACGCAGCGTGCGAAGCTCATTCTTGCTCATGCCTAGCAATTGATCCTGCTGGAACTGAATATCGCCACCTACCACTTTGCCAGCGGGTTCTTCGACAAGGCCCATGATCGAGAGCGCGGTAATACTTTTTCCGCAGCCCGATTCCCCAACGATACAGACCGTCTCGCCTTCGCGGACACGGAAACTCACATCATCTACCGCCTTAACCGTTCCACTTTCTGTATAAAAATAGGTGCTCAGATGGTCTACTTGCAGCACATTTGTCATCGGTCTCACCTACTTCTTCTGTTTCGGGTCAAGCACATCTCGCAAGCCATCACCGAAAATATTAATCGCAATTACAGTTGTAAAAATAGCAATACCAGGCGGCATCCACAGCCAAGGACGCTTCTCGAAATCAATCAGATTGTTAGCCGCATCGATCATATTGCCCCATGTTGCCGTCGGCGGCATCACACCAAGACCGAAGAAACTTAATACCGATTCCGATAAAATCGCACCACCAGTACTTAAAGTCGCTACAACAATCAACAATGGAAAAAGATTCGGCAGCAGGTGGTAGAACAGCTTACGACGATCACGGAGTCCTAATACCGTTGTCGCTTGCATGTATTCCGCTTCTCTTAGCGAAAGCATCTGTCCGCGTACAAGTCTTGCCAGTCCCGGCCAACCGACTAGACTGAGCATCACCATGACGATGTACATCCGATAATCCGTCGGGATTTTCCAATCCGATAACAAAGCACCGAGAATGAACAAGATCGGCAAGCTTGGAATCGTAAGCAGTAAATCGGCAATTCGCATAATGACTTGATCCACGACACCACGGTAATAACCCGCGATTATACCTAAGAGTGAACCAATAATGACCGATAGCAACATCGAAGCAAGTCCGACCGTTAAAGAGATCCGACCCGCTTGAAGCAGTCTTGTCAGCACATCACGTCCAAGTTGATCTGTCCCTAACCAATGTTTCAGACTCGGCGCTTCATTCATCGCCATCACGTTCACCTTACTGTCCGCATAAGGGGAGAACAGGGGCCCGATGAAACAAGCTAGAACCATCACAGCCATAAATAAACAACCGGACATCGCAAGTTTATTCTTCCGAAGACGCACCCACGCCTGACGACCAAGTGAGGATCTCGCCTTCGATTTTCCTTCTACATTCACGCGTTCGACATTACCACTAATATTAGACATCATCGCAATCCTCCTATAATTTCACGCGCGGGTCAGCAACATGGTACAAGATGTCTGACAAGAGCGTTCCGATAATTGTGAGGATGGCGAGGAAGAAAGTGAATCCCATTAGGAGTGGATAATCCCTCGCGCCGAATGACTGCATGTAGAGCTGGCCAATTCCCGGCCAATTGAAAATTTTCTCAATGATAAGTGAGCCGCCGAATAAACCGGGTAACTCAAATCCCACGAGTGTAATTGCGGGTAACAAGGCATTGCGCAAAGCATGACGGTAAAGGACCGTCTTTTCTTTAAGCCCTTTCGCTCTTGCTGTACGAATGTACTCCTGCTTCATCACATCCACCATGTTGCTGCGGAAGTAACGCGTGAGTGAGCCCACACCAAGCAGTGTCATTACAATTACCGGCAGCGCCATATGATGCAGCACTTCCTTGTAATACGCCCACCCCGTGGCATTACTGCCTGTCGTAAGCATGCCTCCAGGCGGCAACCATTTGAAGTCGACCGCTAATATTTTGATTAAAAATAATCCAATAAAGAAAGATGGAATGGACATCGCAGCGAATATCGCAATCATCACAAGCGTGTCGAACCACGAATACTGCTTGTAAGCCGAGATCACACCAATAATGACCGCAAGTGCCCAAGTCAAGAATGTTGAAGTGATCGCAAGTAAGAATGAATTCCAAACATATTCGTTAAACAAAGTAAGAACAGGCTTTTGCTGAGCAAGCGAGTATCCGAAGTCACCTTGGAAAACGTTCTTCATCCAGATCAAGTATCTTTCGAATACAGGCTTGCTTAAGCCGTACAGCTCTCGTAATTCAGCTTTGCGCTCTGCTGACATTTTTAAATTACCGGATACAAAATCCCCTGGCGTGAGTGCATACAAGAAGAAAATAAGCATCGACGCGCCGAATAGGATCAGAAGCATATACAGCAATCGTTTCGTTAGGTATGTGCTCATGATGAACTCCTTACTTGAGTGTCCATTCCGGCAAGCTCGCTGAAATTCCACTTGATGGATTCACGGATACGCCTTCGATGCGACCGTTATAGGCATATACGGATTTGTTATAGCTTGTAAAGATATACGGAAGGTCATCATTAATAATTTGGAACAATTCTTTATACACTACTTTGCGAGCTTCAATATCGTTCGTAGCTAATGCCTTCTCATACAGTTCTTTCACTTTCGGATTGTCATAGCCTTTCACTTCACCATTCACGAACGAGACCACACCGTCAGATGGGTCAGCGAGTAGCGGAGTTGAGAATGAAACCAAGTCATAATCTCCACTATCGACTTTAGCAATCTGTGAGTTGAAATCTGCGAATTGCTCTGCATCTAGTTGAACGCCAATCGCTGTATAATTTTCTTTAGCAATGGCGATGAACACATCAGAGGACTTTTTCTTCGATCCGATAAAATGTACTTTCAGCTTCTTGCCATCTTTCTCACGAATACCGTCCGAACCTTTCTTCCAGCCTGCTTCATCAAGCAGTTGATTCGCTTTTTCCGGATTATATGGATAAGGATTAATGCCCTCTTCCGTATATGCCCATGAGCTTTGCGGTGCTGGAATGTTCGCAACAGATGCCGCTCCTTGGTTGGAATCCACATAAATCGTCTTCCGATCGAGTCCATAAGTAAGTGCTTGCCTTACTTTCTTATCTTTGAACGTTTCGTTCTGAAGATTGAATTGCAGGTAACCGTAATTGGAAGCCGTGTAAGGCAAGATGTTCAAGAATCCTAACTTCTTCAATCGCTCAATATTGTCGTTCGTAGCCGAGAAACCGCCGTAATCCTGTTCACCTGTCTCAATGAATTGGAACGCATCTCCCTCAGTTGTTTTGTAAATAAAGTGTTCAACCTTTGGTTTGCCTTTGTAATAATTTTCATTCGCGACAAAGCGAACTTCTTGACCTGGAATAAACTTCTCTAGCTTATAAGGCCCGTTACCAACAGGTGCCGAGTGTAAATTTTTGATGTAGTCCAATTTGCCAAATGTATAATCTTTACCGTAATAGGCTTTGGATAAAATTTTCGTACCAAGTTCAGTTAGCGCTGTGGCATTAATTTTGTCTAACGTTACGGAGATCGTCAGCGGATCAATCACTTTAATTCCTTCAATTGTCGCTGCCTTGCCTTCTTTATAGGCTTTACCGCCCTTTACATTCGCCGAGATGATGTCTGTTCCACCGTCATACGCTTTGTCATGAAGAATCGTCCACGTGAAAGCCACATCATCCGCAGTTAGCGACGATCCATCACTAAACTTCGAATCTTTACGTAAGTGGAAGGTATATGTAAGTTGGTCTGCGGATACGTCCCATTTCTCAGCCAAATCTGCCTTCGGTAAGCCTTTTTCATCTAAACGAATAAGTGGCGAATAGAGAAGTGAAGAGACGTTGCCATCATAACCACTTTGGTGAAAATGCGGGGTAAATGCACCGCTTGGATCGGTTAAGCCCACAATGACTGTGTCCGTACGCTTCTTCGCCGCTTCAGGAAGTTTCGATAAATCTGTCGCTCTTAGTAATTCAGAAAGGCCAGTAACAGTCGGTTTCGCATCCTTAGCCGGTGCAGTCGTTGACACTCCAGGTGATGGTGATGTTGTTGCCCCTGTTGGAGAAGCTTCTCCCTTACCGCAAGCACTCAGAATCACCGCTCCACTAATGACAACTGATACTACCGACAACAATTTTTTTCTCATCTTGTTTCTCCCCATTCCATTCCGATTTATATAATCCCTACTATTCTCATTGGAATAGTTTATTTATAATGGCGATTATACATAAAGCGGAAAATGATGTAAAGAAATATTTTGAATAATAGAAAATGAGGACACAAAAAAAGCCCCCTAATCATCGATTAGGGAGCCTATAGCTAACGTTATACGGAATGTTCAATTGTGCGATGTGACGGCTGTCCATCCATCTTCTCTTGATCCTGCTCCGGCATGAATTGCGGAATAATAATCCCAACTAGAATAAATATAATACCGAACCATTGAAGAGCCGTGACTTGCTCATTGAGCACAATAACCGATACGATTACCGCCGCTGGCAATTCTGCCGCGCCGAGGATTGTACCTAAACCAGGACCTACTTTTGGCACACCAATGGTGAAGAAGACGACCGGAATGATACTGCCAAGAAGTGCTTGTGGAATAGAGAATTTCCATGCGCCTTGCGCTAAGGAACCATCGAACAAGAAGGAAGGTGTCAGTACGAACAATAAGATAATGAGCGCACTTGTTACCATAATGAAACTTTTCGTAAATACGGGTACTTCAACCGCTACTTTACCACTCACGAAGATATATACGGCAAACGAAATGGCAGATAATAAACCACAGCCAACTCCAAGTAATGTCCAGTGAATGCCCGATTGCTCAAGAATACCACCAGCTAAGATCGTACCTACGATCAGGACAGCAATAGAGATCATCTTGCCGCGGCTTGGCATCTTGCGTTCCCAGATTGCTTCGAGAATAACACCAATCCATGTGAACTGGAATAGCATCAACACTGCCATCGAAGCAGGCAATTCTTCAACGGCTACCCCATAGAACAAAGCCGTCATACTCATCGGAATACCAGCAAGCAGCAGCGCACCTACTTGCTTCAAGCGAACTTTTACACGAGAGAATATAAGCATCAAAGCAAGCAGCATACACCATCCGAAGAAATACTGCCCACCCAGAATTTGCGGCATCGTAAAACCTGCGTTCATCCCAAGCTTCAGGTTAGTCGATAACACCCCGTAGCTGCATGCTCCAAGAAATACAAGAAGTGAATATTTAATCCGATCCATCTGTAAACCTCCTTATGTTTTAGCATGGTGAAGTGAAAAAGTGCAAACGAAAGCCCCCTTGCTCGTCATAAACGAACAAGGGGGCGAATGAAACCAAAGTTAATTGTCTTTGTTAAAATTTCGCCTTCAACATAATGAGCGCTTTTCAGGGCTCACTTGAAGTTTAGTAAGTTGTCTAGTTGCTGGTGTCTATTGTAAAAGGAATTGCCCCTCGGGTCAACCATTTTACGTCGATTAAATTATGGCTGTACCGTTTCCAAAAATTGACTTACCGCTCGAACCCTTACCCCATCTGAGAAATTTGCATGTGACGCACAGACCGCGAGCTTGTAATCGGCATGTAGTGGATATTGGCGAAATTGCCAAGATTGAGACTTTTCCTCTGTATGCAGTGAAATAGATTCACTCTCTGTGATCTGCATCCAGAACGAGTCGAGCGGGATGCTCAAACCTTTGCCAACCGCCTTGATGTAACTTTCTTTCAATGTCCAGAAATCGTAAAATCGCTCTAGTTGCTTCTGTTCAGCGACATTTACGATGTAGTCTCGTTCTTGCTTCGTAAAAAAGCGATCTGCAATCGCAAGATCTATCGGCTGAATCTGTTCCACATCTACGCCAATCGGAGCAGAGTCAAACGCACCAACGACCCACTCCCCAGAATGAGAAATATTAAAATGAAAGTCAGGATACGCGGGAAGATGCGGTTTGCCGTAAGCATTAGCTGCCAGTTCGATTTCTTGTATCGGGATACGACAAAGCTCCTCGATTGTTGATCGAGTTAGCAAAGCGCCGACCAGAGCGCGGTCTCGGTCTTCTTTTCGGACAAAACGCATGATTCGCTTTTGCTGCTCTTGTGGAAGTAACGCAAGTTTAGATTGGAACATGTCTACTTCAATTGTCTCGCTGAGTTGTACAGCTTCTAATCTCATATTTGGGTGCATCCTATTCTTTCTTGATTGAGATCTATATCGATTCATTCGGGTTCTCTTGTATTATTTTACTATACAATTAGTCCACTCCCTAGTCACATTCTTTGAAAAAGAAAATAGCTTCGCCTTTGCTATCAAAGGCGAAGCCATCACTTGAATCCTAGTTCGTAATTTTATATTTTTCATCCTTGTCGTACTTCTGTAGGTCACTTAACGTCTGCGTCTTGTCCTTGGTTAGAAGTACTTCGCTTGCCTGTTCATTCCAGGATACTTGGTATCCCAATGATTCAGCAGTCGCTCGTACGGGAAGATAAGACTTACCGGCTACTGTTACCGCTGGAATTTTCACAAGACTGCTGTCTACACCTAGACCTAGTAGCAGTTTATCTGCTTGAATATAACTGGTTCCGTTCTCGATGAACATCTGAGCAGCTTGGAATGGATACGCTAGCCCATTAACTTTCAGTGTAAAGGTGCTTGGGTTCACTTGAACCGGAGCTTGAGGTTTGTCTGCAATGAATTTTACAGCATCGACGCCAAGAACGGTTCCTTCTCTCGTGTTGTCTGCACCGCCGTACATCTTCCCATTCTCATAATCGAAGATTACAGCTTGAACGTTCCCAATACTTTGCGACTTCGCGTCAAATTGATGTCCTCTTCCGAGTAGCTCTAGCACAACATCTTGATCAATGCCTTCCTCCCAGCTCACATTCGGATAGGTGCTGGAGAAAATGCGAGGAGCATCTATCGCCTTCTGAATCGGCAGTTTATGGTCAATCACATTCATAATCGTCTGTGCAACGGATGCTATAATGGTCGAGCCCCCTGGAGAACCAACAGCCATGAATGGTTTGCCGTCCTTAATAAGAAGTGTCGGTGACATGCTGCTTCTTGGACGTTTACCTGGCTCGACCTGATTCACTCCGCCTGGCACAGCATCAAAGTCCGTCAACTCATTATTCAGCATGAAGCCGTAACCCGGAACCATAATACCCGAGCCGAATACTTGCTCAATGGTCGTCGTATACGAGACGATATTTCCCCATTTGTCCATCACAGAGAAATGCGTGGTCTGACCAATCGGATTCTCTTCTTTCACCTTGGCTTTACCAGACAAGTCCTTCTCTTCGTACTTCCATGGGTCTCCTTCTTTAACAGTCGCTGTCGCGATAACGGGATTGATTAATTGTCTTCTTTCTTTAATGAAACGCTCGTCCAGTAAACCTTTTTTCGGTACTGGATAAAAATCTGCATCTGCCATGAAAGCAGCGCGGTCCGCATAGGCTAGATGCATCGATTCAATGACATGATGCAAATAGTCAGCCGAATTCGCCCCCATCTTCTGAACATCATATCCTTCCATCAATTTCAGGATTTCAATGACCGTCAGACCACCTGAACTTGGAGGGGCAGCACTAGCCACTTCATAGCCGCGATAAGTACCTGTTACAGGCTCCCTTTCTTTAACCACATAATTCTTTAAGTCATCTTGCGTCATTGCACCGCCACGCTTCTGAACTTCTGCCACTAGGGCTTGACCGATTTCACCTCTATACATAATGGAGGAGCCCTTTTCTTTAATCAGCTTGAGCGTCTTCGCAAGATCCGGTTGAATGAGAGTGTCGCCTTCTTGCAGCGCCTTGCCGCCCGGTGCGAACACATTGCCTGCCGTATCAAACTTTTGAAGCTTCTTCACGTTCTGTTCGATATACTGCGCTGTTGCCCAGTTAACCCTAACACCTTTTTCCGCATAAGTAATGGCAGGATCGATGATCTCAGATAGCTTCATCGTGCCATACTTCTGAAGAGCCGATTCCACGCCGAGTAGTGTGCCTGGAACACCTACTGCTTTGCCGTTTGTATGCCGCTCGTTAAATGGAACCGCCTTACCGTTCTCATTTAAGAACAGCTCTGGCGTCACATTCTTCGGTGCCACTTCACGGCTGTCGATCACCGTGATCTTATTCTGATCCTTCAGGTAGATCAGCATAAATCCACCGCCGCCGATTCCCGACATCATCGGTTCCACCACATTCAACGACATTTGAATCGCAGCCGCTGCATCCACAGCATTGCCGCCTTGTTCCAGAATCTTTCTACCCGCTTCCGCAGCTAGAGGGTGAGATACAGCCACAATCCCTTGCTTAGCTCCAACGCTTGCAGAGTCAACCCCTGGGACAGCAGCAGCCACTTGGGTTGCGACGAGCAGTGAGGTCATCGTTGCCGCACACATCATTTTGACAAGTTTCATTCTTCATTACCCTCCATTTCTACTTTCATATTTAATTTCGAACCACCTCACAAAATATGTAAGCGATTACAATTATTATTTTATAAATTCAACTACATAAAACTATGGAAACCTACAACTTCATTATCAAAAAAAAGAAAAAGCCCGTGCACAGCTCGATGAGGAGCAATGGACTGGGCTTAAAATGATTCTACTTCTTATCTACCTGCAGCAAGGAAACTTGCTTAATCGAATATGCCTCTTTCACTTTCTCATCTGTAATGACATTAAGCTTAATGAGGCCAGCTATCTTCGAAGCGTCTGCCTTCGAGAGCATACGCCATACGCCAGGATCAGGCAGTGCTTCATAGAGTTTGGTATCGTCATACTCCTTGCGCTCCTGTTGCACGATCCGAACCTTATAGCGTCCAATTTCCAAATCCGAGACACCCTGCTCGTTGCAATGGCTCATAATCTCACTGCGCAGCTCGGAGAGTTCGCTTTCTATCTCTTTTTGCTTCAATTTCAATTGATAGTATCGTCCCACTTTCTTGTCCACTTGGCTCACGCTCCTCCTGTTAGAGCGTGTTCAAAAGCCTGATCACTACAAAGAAAAAAGTACTTCCGGTCGCTGTTGAAATCGTGAGTTTTGAATTAATTTAAATGTATTTTCACGATTTCAAAGGCGATACAACTTTTCCATAGGAAAAGTACATCGGAAGCATCCTCCAGTACATTTTTTCTTTTCCGTTTAGCTTTTGAACACACTCTACTACATGCTTATGCAGAAGGGCGCGAGTTAGGACAAGATTAACGGGAAAGAACTAGCTTACATTGAAACGCGTATAGCTGTGACCATCCTTCGTCTTCTTCACTTCAAGAATGGCAGGAATCGCTTGCTTGAGCTCCTGTACGTGCGAGATGACGCCGATCATACGACCCGATTGCTGCAAGTCGATGAGGGTATCAATCGCTTTGGTGAGCGACTCTTCATCAAGGGAGCCGAAGCCTTCATCGATGAACATCGTCTCTAGCGATATGCCGCCTTCATACGATTGAATGACATCCGCCATACCTAGCGCTAAGCACAGGGACGCATTAAACTTCTCCCCGCCGGACAATGTCTTCACATCCCGCATGTGGCCAGTGTAATTATCATACACATCAAAGCCTAAGCCGCTCTGCTTGCCACGCTTCTCCATCCGATCACTGCGAACCAAGTAGAACTGACCACCAGACATACGCTGCAAGCGTTCGTTGGCATGCTGAATAATCTTTTCCAAAAACTCGATCTGCAAATAGCGTTCAAACGAAATTTTCTTGCCATTGTCCCCACGCACCACATCATACAAATCTCGAATAAGAAGATGTTCCCGCTCTGCGCCTTGATAGTTCGCTTCTGCCAGTTCAATATTCTCCTTATATTCAAGCCCTTTATTGTAATTGCCCTCATAGTGAAGACAAGCATTGCGAAGTGCATTCACACCCGAATCCATCTCGTCTAACTGCTGCTTAAGGGCATCCAGATTATATCGCTCTTTCCCCGCTAACTGCTCGGACAATTCTTCAATCTGCTTCGTTAACGTCCGAAGATCGGCTTTATACGATTCCAACTGCTGCTTCAATTCTTGTCTAGCTGTGTCCGTCATGAGTGCTGCCAAGTAAGCCTCTACAGATGCAAAACTAGCTTGTTCAAGGGCATTCCTGAAGTTGTGCAAAGCTTTCTCTTGATTAGTTGCTGCTTCTTGTTGCTGTTTCACCGCGTGACTGTGATTGGCTTCTGCTTTGATATTCCGATCACCTGCTGCCTGATAGTGCTGCTGCGCCATTTTCCAAGCAGAATCCAGCTGTTGCTTCTTCTGATCTGCCATATGGATCCGCTGTTCTAGCTGCTCCAGACGACGTACTTCCTCCGGCAATGCTGCAAGTGATTGCTCGTACAAGGCTTGCTGCGTCGCATGCGCAGACTTCTTCTCATTAGCTACCTGCTGCACATGTTCCTTCTGCTTACGTAGCTCTTCTAGCTTGCCTTCCAGCGCTTCCAGCTCCCGCTTCAGTGGAATGAGCTTAGCATGAGCTTCCTTCATCTGCTTCTCATCGAGTGCTAACTGCTTGCCTTCAGTCACGAGATCTTGATACATCACTTGAAGCCCTTCCGTCTGAATCGCTTGCTCTACTAATTGTTGTTCCTTCTCCTGAAGCTGTTCTTTCGTAGAAGCAAGTGCAGCTGCTGCCTGCATATAATGCTTCTCCGCTTCAGACTTCGCTTTCCGATACTGCTCGAGTTCATCCTTGGTCGGAACACTACCGCTTGCAGATGCCTTCTTCGGATGTTCGATACTCCCACACACCGGACAGTTATCTCCATTATGCAAATGACTTGCTAGTAGTACTGCTTGTCCTTCAATCCAGCGTGCCTCTGTATCCGCATAAACCTGATCTGCCTTCGTAAACACAGCATGAAGTTCTGCTCCCTCTTGTTTCTCATTCGCAGATTTCTGCATGAGTTTCAAATATTCTTGAATGAGCACCGCCTGCTGTCTAAGCAGTACCAATTTCTCTGTCACTTCGGGCAGAAGTGCAACCTGAGTTTCCAATTGCTTCACAAGTGCTGAAGCTTGCGTACGCTCCTGCTCAGCAGCATGAAGCTGTGTCTGTGCGTCGATCACCTGTCTGGACAACTGGTCCATGTCCTTCAGCAACTGTGCAAGCTGCTGTTCCTTCTGATTCATCTCTTTCACAGTTGGCAAATAGCCTTGTAGGCGATCCAACTCTCTAGATACTTGATCACGCAGCTCTTGCTTGCCCTCTTCCTCTTGATAGAGCTGAGTCGCTTGCTGATAAGCTGCTGCTGAGGAATTGCTTTCAACCACCGCTTCTTCTAGCAATCTAGTCTTCCGCGTGCGTTCATCCTTCATTTCTCTATCGTGCTGCTCGTAGACTTGCAAGTGAAGCGCCTTCTCAGCGAGCGTTAGCTGATTTTCTTTCTCCTGCATGACGAGTTGTTGGTCAACGAGTGCTTGCTTCGAATCTATTTTCCGATCCAACAATTGAAATTGTTCATTCAAATTCTGGGCTTGATGGTAGGCCGTCGTATGTGCTTGATAATTCGCAGATGCCTCTTGCAGCTTCTGCTTCATTTCACCAACTTGCTCCTCGTAGTAGATAATCTCTGCTCCTAGCGCTTCAAGCACTTGGTACGTATTGTAGTGTTCTTGCTCAAAGACGTGATACAAATCCGAACCTTCACGGTCCGCCAGTGATCCTTTTAACGTATGGATGTGATAATCCCGCATCTTCTCAAGCTGGGCACACAGATTCTGCATCTCTCTACGTTTGTCATTGAGGTGATCCGCTACATCTTTATATAAATGGGTTTTGAAAATACGTCTTAGAATCTCTTCCTTATTCTCCGTCTCGGAAGTTAGTAACTTACGGAATTCGCCTTGCGGCAGCATGACGATCTGGCTGAATTGATCCTTCGTCAGTCCAATAATGTCACGAATTTTCTCATCAACTTGAGATACGATTGGACGATCCGTAATGGGAACTTCTTCACCACTAACAAGTTCAACGAGCTCATATCGCTCACCCGTTGCACTCTTATTCCCTTCCTTCACATGCGCGATCTGCCGCAAGACACGGTATATCCGACCTTTCAGCTCAAATACAAAGTCAACACACGTATGCACTTGATCATCGGCAAAATGGCTGCGCAGCATCCGATTGTCACTCCGATCTTCACCGCTCGCATTCCCGTACAAGGCAAAACAAATCGCATCGAAGATCGATGTCTTCCCCGCACCGGTATTACCAGACACAACGAACAAGCGATGTCCCGCAAGCTCTGAGAAATCAACAACTTCTGTATCCTTATACGGCCCGAATGCTGTCATCGTCAGTTTTAAAGGCTTCACTGCGCTCACCTTCTTTCTGATTAATCTCGTGTAGCGTCTCGATGAATAGCTGCTCTGTCTCAGGTGACAGCTCTGCTCCTCTTACATCTTGGTAAAATGCCTTAAACAGCGATAGTCCGTCCATCTTCGCTCGACCATCCACAGCATGCGTCTCGCTAGACACACCTGGAATCGCCATCTTCCGCTCCACATGCATCGCTTGCGGATAAGCCGAACGAACGCGCTCCATGGCAGATAGGACAAGTCCTTCATCCAACAAACGAACGAACACATAATCTTCTTGTATCGGGTGCTTCTCAATGTCAGCGATTAGTCCTTCTACCGTACGCATGTCGCGTCTTGGCGTTAGAAGTCTTTTCTCAATCGTCACGGTGCCTTCTGCATCTAGATCAACGATCAAGTATCCCTTCTTGTGATGTTCCTCTGATATGGAATACTTCAGCGGCGATCCAGCATAACGAATCCGTTCATCCCCCACATAATGCGCCTGATGTAAGTGACCAAGCGCTGTATAGTGGAAACCTTCATAATGCTTCGCACTCACATGCTCCGCCCCACCAATCGATAGCGGTCTCTCCGAGTCACTCGTATTCGGTTCAGCCTCACCGCCAGGAGTTACGAAAGCATGTCCAACAAACACATGACGCGCCTCTGGGTTCATTTGTGATTTGATCGTCTCCGTTATATATTTCATCGCATCGTCATGCGATTTGATGTCTTCTTGATTCAGCAAATAACGTACTTGCACTGGCTCTGCATATGGAATCAGATGAAAATGCACCTCACCATGCGCATCATGCATGACAACAGGTTCTAAGCTGTGCGACAATTCCCCTGTGATGTGTAAACCTGCCGCCCGCATCAAGCAACTGCCGAAGTTAAGACGACTCGGGCTGTCATGATTACCCGCTACGGCGAGCACCGGAACTTTAAGCTGCAGCACAATTCTCTCCAGCACTTGATCCAAGAGCTGCACCGCTTCCGTTGGCGGTATCGCCCGATCATAGAGATCGCCGGCAATGACCACGATATCCGGCTTTTCTGCTTCAATTTCCTGAATGAACTGCTCGATCACACTAGCCTGATCCTCTGTCATATAGACGCCTTGCACCAATTTACCTAAGTGCCAATCTGCGGTATGGAATATTTTCATAGGGGGATGAGTCTCCTTTCAATATAAAAGTTATATGTTAAATTTCTTTGTTGTCGTCTACGTCAATTAAGAACACTCTGTCTTGAAACCCACCGCGTGCTTCTTCCTTTTGTTTGCGCAGTTCTTCGAATTGCTCCCATGATGCGCCATGTACCTCGACAAGTGCACGAATGACTTCTACCATATCAGCGAGCTCTTCTAGTGAATCCTTGGGATGTTCAGTAGCGTAATATTCCTCGGACTCTTCTTTGAGCTTTTTTACTAGCTCTTCCTTATATACTTCCACATCTAAAATCCGCGTGTTACACGTCTTTCCATTCGATTGAATAATGGTTGGAATCCGGTCACGAACAAGTTTATTGTATACGGGCATACGATCTACTTCCCTCTCGAATATAATCCTATAACCTTATAGTAACATATCAACAAGTATATCAAACCTATTACAATATCTGCCTATCATTACACCATCTAACATTCGCTTTTAGTATGGACTTATAAGCAATAACCCCGTATAATGACAAACATATTCTAAAAACACGAACATTGAGGCGATAATAATGAGTGAATATACGCATTTATTCCTAGGTACTGCTTTCACTAGCAAATCCCCCCAAGAAATCCATATCTTAAAAGACCATCTATTCTGCATTAATGTTGACGGGATGATTGCGAATATCGTGGCACCTGAAGATGCCGACTATCAGCCGTTACTTGCGGTATACCAAGGTAAAGACAACTTCCACCAGCTGGCTGACGGTCAATACTTCTTACCCGGTTTTGTCGATCTACACGTTCATGCCCCCCAATGGGCACAATCCGGTACAGCACTGGACATTCCACTCTACGATTGGTTAAATACGTACACGTTCCCGCTAGAATCAAAGTTCGCAGATCTCGAATTTGCGAAAAAGGTGTACGACGACGTTGTCAGCACACTACTTGCTAATGGCACGACGACAGCTCTTTATTTTGCAACGGTTCATAAAGAAGCAAGTGTACTGCTCGCTCAAATTTGCGCAGATAAAGGACAGCGCGGTCTCGTTGGAAAAGTCGTGATGGATGATGCGGAGCAGAATCCAGAATTCTACCGCGATGCAGACACACAAAGTGCTCTAGCAGATACGGAAGACTTTATTCTAGCTGTGAAAGAACTTGCGAAGAGTGCCAAACAAGGTATCTATCCTGTCGTAACACCAAGATTCATTCCAAGCTGTACAGACGATGCACTTCAAGGTTTAGGCGAACTTGCTGCTAAGTATGATACCCACATCCAATCGCATTGCAGTGAAAGTGACTGGGCGCATGGGTATGTGAAGGATCGGTTCAACAAGAACGATGCTTATGCCTTAAATGACTTTGGACTATTGAGCGATAAATCCGTTATGGCACACTGTAACTTCCTCGATGATCAGGATGCAGACTTGTTCGCGAAGACAGGTACGGCGGTTGCACATTGTCCGATCTCGAACGCCTATTTTGCCAATAGTGTCATTCCAGTCGCTCATCTTCATGATAAAGGTGTTGAGATTGGTCTTGGATCCGATATTTCCGGTGGTTTCTCACCTAGTCTGTTCGATAACATTAGACAAGCCGTCATGTCCTCTCGCATGTTAGAAGATGGTGTGAATCCTGCACTCCCTGCGGGCGAACGCGGTTTACCAAACTCACGCATTACCGTGAACCAAGCCTTCTATCTGGCGACAGCCGGCGGGGGAGAAAGTTTAAGCTTACCAATCGGTCGTATTGGGGAAAACTATGCGTGGGATGTACAGATTATCGATACGAAACTTCCTGCTGCGAAGCTACCTATTTATGATGAGAATGAAGATTTAAATGATATTTTCCAAAAAATAATGTATCTCGTAAGTCCTGAACATATCCGCGAAGTATGGGTACAAGGCGATAAAGTTCATTCCAGATAGACAATAATACTTAACAATCGGGGTGTGCACACAAGTGGAAACACATACAGACAATCAAGATCAAGCTCAAATGAAGTCACAGCATTTAGTTATCTCGCCAGATGCGAAAATTTCGTTCAGTCAATCGACCTTACTCGGTTTGCAGCACGTGCTCGCAATGGACGTGTATGTGGTTCCGTTCCTGATCGCCATGTTAGTCGGTTTATCGGCTGGTCAATCCAGTGCATTGATTCAATCCACATTCATCGCAGCCGGAATCGGTACACTCATTCAAACTTACTTCTGCATGAAGCTACCGATTGCGCAAGGTCCTTCTTATGTGCCGCTTGGTGCGATCGTCAGTATTTATGCCGCGAGCGGTGGTGGAGAATTAGGCTGGAGTTCGGTGCTAGGCGCAAGCTTGGTCGGTTCACTCTTAGTCATTGTTCTTGGTTACACGGGCATTTTCAATAAAATCGTGAAGTCCTTCATCCCAGCCATTGTCGGGGGAACGATCATCTTTATCGTCGGTCTCTCTTTATTACCAGTTGCGATCCAGGATAATATCTACAACGCGAAAGACGCTGCAATCGATCAGAACGTTTCCTTAGCTCTTATCTCCGGCGGCGTACTCATTCTATTCGTCATCTTAGGTTCTTTACTTGGGAAAAAAGGTTCGCTCTTCCGCGTACTTTCCGTCATGTTCGCTCTCGTTGCAGGATGTCTAGCAGCAGACTTTATGGGGATCTTGAATTTCTCAGCGATTGCAGATGCCAAATGGTTCAGCATGCCGCTGCTGCCGTTCAAAGATTTCGGATTCTCCTTCAACTTCTCCGCGATTATTACGATGATCATTATTTATCTCGTACTACTTGCTGAGACAACAGGAACATGGTTTGCAGTCAGCAATGTAATCGACAAGCCACTTACGGATAAGAACATCAACCAAGGTGTAATTGGGGAAGGATTCAGCTGCCTAGTTGCTTCTGTACTCGGATCAACGCCAGTGACTGGCTATTCGACCAATGCTGGGATTATCTCCATTACGGGGATTGCCAGCCGCCGCGTCTTCCTAGCAGTAGGTGGGTGGTTCATCATCTTCGGTTGTTCTGGTAAACTCGCTGCGTTAATCTCATCCATTCCAACAGCAGTAATCGGCGGTGTCTTCGCCATCGTCTGCGGAATCATTGCGATTAACGGTATCCAAGTCATGACCAACGAGAAGATCGGTGAGAAAGAGATGTACATCGTTGCAATTCCAATGATCCTAACACTAGCGCTTGTACTTATTCCAAAAGACTACTTGTACGCTTTACCGACATTCGTGCAATATTTGCTCGGTTCACCGATTCTAGCGGCTTCGCTAGCGGCGATCTTGCTTAATAAGCTACTTCCGACAGGGAATAAGAAATAATAAATAGGGCTGATCCAGCAGGTTACGTATGTAGTAACCTGACGGATCAGCCCTTTTCTAACTTAATCACCAAAAATCTTCAATCCCCCTCTATTGACTTAAAGTCGACTTTAAGTCTTATGATGATTTTGTATTCAACAACAAATCACCTTTTGAAAGGGGTAAAATCTACATGAAACAATCTGTCCAATTTATCCATAACGATTATATTACCACTAATGAATCCACTATAGCGTCAAGAACCGTGTCTAGTACAAGGTCCATCCCCTTTTTCTCTTGATATAAGAATCATACCTATGTTAAATTAATCGGAAATATTTTCAAGGGGATGAATACATGGACACTACGAACACGAATCCAATCTTACTAGACTTACCTGCAGTGGACTTCATCGAATCGATTGGCAGTCACGTAAATTTGAAATCAGGTACTGGGTGCGTACCTCTTATGCCAAACAAGGATACGTAGCTGAAGCCGTACATGCCATTACGAACTTTGCCATACTTGAGCTGCAACCGAGTCGTATTGAAATTCGATGTGATACGATGATATTTGCTAAGGTTCGGGGTGTTGAGTACGAATAAATACAACAAAAAGAGGGCTTATCGTCCCTCTTCTCTATATTACCTACCAAGCCGCAGTTCATAAAAGTACTGCACAATCGGATGCTTCATCTTCATAATATCGCTCATGTTTAACAGCCGCTTCTTCCCCACTCGTCTGTCCACCAAAGCTAGAATATTTAGCAGAATATCCTTACTCTCTAAACACTCCTCAATCGAAGTAGATAGGAACTTATTCGCGGTAGCGGTAAAATTGGATTTACTTAATGATGTCTGAGCTGTGAAAATCTCCTTGGCAACTTCGGATATTTTTTTACTTCTTGCAATGACATGTAAACGATCCTCCGGAACCTTGCCATTGTTACCTTTTCTGACCGCTTCAATCTCTTCTTCCGTGATCGGAATATGGATATTCGGATCATTCTTAATTTCCATCTCGGACTGATACCATTTAATTGAGATCGTATTATCATTCATATTGAGTAGATTCTTTTTATCTACAGTTATATAACAAGTCCCTGCTTTATCCGGCAAATAACGATAACTTGTTGAACCGTATTCGACCCTTCCGATTAATGCAGGACTAAGAAAGCTCTCTAGTTGTTGCTTCAATTTACTCCAGGACATGTCATCCTCCTCATTTCGATGTTGTACATACCATCATACAATATTTCTGCTTATAGTTAAAAAAGCCGATCGACAATCAGGAGGATATTCCTGACGATCGATCGACTTCGCGGTACATTATTAACATCTGACGTGTTTGCGTTTAAAACCAATTCGTCCCTTATCTACATCCTTTTGAATACGTTCGGAAGGTTGAAGCACTTTGCTCTTCTTCTTATCCAGATCGACCTCGATTGGGCCAATTTCATTTGCAATCTCTACTGCCTTATTATGAAGTGGTGCATACGATACACCAACTGTATAAACAAAATTACTCATTGAATATTTCGCTCGCTCTGGAGCATCATGAACCGTGTTCTTCACCATCTCAAGCAGATTCGCTATTTTCTCTTCGGAAAATTCACTGTCAGGACGATTGCCGAGCAGCCAACAATAACAACTCCATCCCGCGGACATTCTCAGCTCATCGCCGCTTGCAATCCATTTATCCGATACTTCCTGCGCAATGTCAGCTTCCGCCAAGGTTACTGCCACCACAAAATCTGAGAGCATGTAGAAATATGCCCCGTCCATCCAACGATCATAATCAGCTTCCGTCATCACATTCGGTTCAGCAATGATTCCGGCAAAATACATCGCATCGTAATTTCCAGTCGCATATAACTGATCAGCCAAAGGCTGGTTCAATTTAATCTTTCTAAAGAGCGGCTTCATCTCACCTGTTGTTACTCCAAAGAGAGGTTCCCGCGCACCATTAGACATATAGATTTTCTTCATTCGTTCCTTACCTAGTAGCTCGAGTTCTTGCATGACGGATTCTAAGTTCATTGTGTGATAGTCCTTCCCGAATAAAGTATGTACCCTAATTATACTCGAATTGATCTCCTTATTTGCAAAAAAACACCCGAATCCTAAATGATGGTTCAAATGTTTCGTCGTGACATGAGCTCTTCAGGTATTACTTAGCACCAAGCTTCTTGCTATATTCTTTTCGACTGGCAAATTGCGTATACCCGCATCTCAAGAACGCTTGAGCCATTGGGAAGTTGCTAACGTCGGTATCCGTACGAATTAGATTCTCTCCCGTTTGTAGCAGAGTAGCTGTCCCCTGTTTCAAGAGAATGTCGATATAACCATGCCCGCGATGCTCAGGGACAACACCTATATAACCAATCGTCGCAAAGTTAGGAGCTTTTGTTGGCATAACGAATCCCACTAACTGCTCACCCTCGTCATACGCAAGCTGCCACCAGTCTGGCGCGTACTCCATCTCCTTCAATTCTTCAAACAACAGTGTAGCATGCTCTCTAGCTCCACACGCCTCCTCACGCTCTTCATTAATTCGCTGATCCAATGTTTGAGCGGAAACCTTCTGAATCGCCTCGATAAAAGCATCATCACCAACTTCAGGTAACGTTCGAAACGTTAGCGAATGGGAGGAAGTTAAGATTGATTGGCTCTCCCCGTTCCATTCAAATCGATTCGTATTCCTGGTGGAATGAAAATCCATATGATGTAGTAAATTCATACGCTGCTCTTCATATCTCTGAAAATGAGGTGCGACAGGTGGGGAATCTAGCATATACTCCATGAGATCAGCACCATACCCTTGCGCTATTGTCATCGTTTTCTCCAAAAGAATAGTACCAACAGAAAGATAATCCTCACGTTCCCATGGCAATTCCAGCAACACCATCATGAGTGGTTTCTCTAGTGTTGGCATCGTCCAGAAGGCAATGCGTCCGATCGGATGCCCCTCTTCCTCCATGACGTAGCACCACTCAAGACGTAGGGAACCGTGAGCAAGCAGTCTTTCTATATAACTTTGTACCGCTCCTGCTTCTTCAGCAGAAACGCCAATAGATGTGAAATAAGCAATTTCATCAGCTTGAATAGGACGAATATTGAACATGTTCATACATCTCCTTTTTATAAAAGAAAACCGAACAAATCTGAGCATCTGCTATCCTGATGAAGGGAATCCCCAGTAAAAACCTACCAATTCTATGATATAACATTATTAAAGTAAGTTAAATCAATAAAGAGAGAAATAACTTCCTATTAAATCTTTCAAAAAAGGTGGACAATATCATGCTAACTCATGCTGAGATCCGTAACTATTTAGCCCGACTAGGCATTCAAGACATCTGCAAGCCTAGCCTCGAATTCCTGACCGAAATTCATAAAGCCCACGTTGAGAATTTGTCCTGGCAGACCATTGATATCGTTGCTGGAAGACCAGCTCCAATGGATATCAGATCTTCCGTCGACCTCATCTTAAACGGGAGAAGTGGCTATTGTTTTCAATTAAACAGCGCATTTGGTCAGCTCCTTCACTCCCTTGGCTATAACGTTTCTTGGCATCGAGCAGGCGTGCAGCCAACCGGTCAGAAGCCTTGCATCAATTCATTTCACCTTGGACTTACCGTTACATTGCCTAATGAACATGAAAAGCCGCAACAATGGATTGTCGACGTCGGTCTAGGTGATATGCCTTATGAGCCGCTTCCTCTAGTGCCAGGTCATTATAACCAAGGTGGATTCGAGTATACAGTTGTTCCATCGAATGTCACCGAAGGTGGCTGGCGACTCGAACACGATCCGTTAGCAGCATATGTTGGTGTTGATTATGCACCTCAGTCTCTTGAAAATCTGAATGAATTTTTACCTAAACATGAGTTTTACAGCTATTCTCCAGAGTCTCCTTGGCTCAACTTATTCCTTATCCGTCACCGCCATGCAAGTGGAAGCAACGAGTTAAGAGGCTGTATATGGTCTAAACGCGAAGGTACTTCGATTGAGAAAGAAGAAGTTGCTACTAAATCGCAATGGCTAGAAGTGCTTGGGGATGTATTTCACGAGAAACTTGTGAGCTACAGTAAGCTTGCGCAAGACGAACTTTGGAAGAAGGTTTACGGCTTCCATGAGGAGTGGAAGCGAAGTAAGCAGGTTGTGAAATAAATTATTTGGCATAGACATCTTGAAACAAGAAGCGCACATGTGTTAAATTAATCGGAAATATTTCAAGGGGATGAGCGCACATGAGCAGTAATACTACGAACCCGATACTATTAGAGATACCAGAGAGCTTCGAAAGTGAACGTTTGCAGATACGCGCACCATTATGGGGAGATGGAGCAGCTATTAACGAAGCAATTCGAGAAAGCGTTGAAGAATTACGTCCGTGGATGATATGGGCGCAGAACATTCCATCGATCGATCAATCCGAAATAGGAATGCGAAATTCTAGATTACAATTTTTAGAGCGTAAAGACCTGCAACTACTATTAATTCATAAAGAGACCGGTCAATTAATCGGTAGTAGCGGTCTTCATCGCATTGATTGGCAGGCACGTAAATTTGAGATTGGATATTGGGTGCGTACTACTTTTGCAAGACAAGGGTATGTAGCCGAAGCAGTAAATGCCATTACGAACTTTGCAATTCAAGAGTTGGATGCAAATCGTATTGAGATTCGTTGTGATTCACGTAACACAAACAGTGCACGGGTAGCGGAGCGTACAGGTTTCACTTTAGAAGGTATCCTTCGTAAGGAGAAATGTAACTTGGATGGTGGACTAAGCGATACGATGATATTCTCTAAGGTTCGCGGGATTGATTTTTAAGATAATTTTTTTATAAAAGAAAAGACAAAAAAGAGGGGTTTCCTCCCCTCTTCACTTAAATTTATGGATTCTTCAACATTGATTTTCGCAGTTCCATTGCTTGAATAGGTTTATCTGTTATGAGCCCATCAACACCCAGATTAAAAATACGCTCCATTTCCAATTCATTATTTACAGTCCATACCAGAATCTTCTTCCCTTTCTTATGAATATCATTCACAAGGGTCTGTGTGACAAAGCTAGCTTCCACACTAAAGTAGTCAACGTATTCCATGCTTCCAATCTCTCCATATGCAACGGCAGTTACAAATCCCGTTTCTATCCTAGGATAGCGCTCCTTCACGAATTGAAGTGCTTCATAGTTTAGAGACGTAATTATACTCTGGTTTTGCATGTTCGTTTCCTTTACCAGAGCAATTACTTTTTTGATAAAATCTTCGTTAAAGTTCTTTAGCTCAATGTTCAGCTTGATTTTTCCATTACACAGGTCAAGTACATCCCGCAGCGAGGGAATCATTTCGTTGTTCGTGTTAAGTAGTGGGATTGTCTGAAGCTCTGCATACGTTATATCGGACAATTTACGTTGAACTCCGCTCATTCTCTTTAAGTCAGCATCATGAAACACGACTGGAACTCCGTCCTTGGTAGGCTGAACATCAAGCTCAATAACATCAGCTTGAGTATGAATAGCAGCTTCAAATGAAGAACGGGTGTTTTCTATTGTATCTCCTGTATTGCCCCGATGGGCTGTAATTTCGGTCATCACAAGCTTGGTTTCTCCAAACCATTCTTCATTTTTTATCCAATCCACAAAGTTGTATGTCGAAAATACGAACAAAATTACCGCCATAACCGCTATTAGAATTTTCTTTCTTGGTGTCCATAATATACGGCTCATGTTAAAGGGGCGCGGCTTGATTCCATTATCCTGCTGCCAACGATAAAATAATGCACTCACAACACAAAATTGCAGCGGTACGGTGAGCACCAAAATAATCCCAATAGCAATTAGGCATACAGCAGGCAACAGCACGAACAGCAACGTCCAAGTAGAATCCGTAATCAAAAACACACCGGTAAAACCAATTAGCAATATGAGTAGGAAACTTCCAAAAAACAAAGCACTCCACCAAATAAGTAGAAGAACATTCTTAAACATGCGTTTCCAGGTCATCTTGGCACATTCGCGGAATGCATCCCTTAACGATCCGTCCGACAACGCAAAACAGTGAAATACAAACATCCAACGAATAATAAGAACAGTACCTATAAAGATCAACGCAAAAAAAATCAGATTAAAGACGAAGTTGCTCGCAATATAGTCATTAATAAACTCAGGTATTTTAACATCCGGCAGAAAGGTCGGTGTAAACAAGAAACCCAGCACAGGCACAGCGAATAACAATAGAATTAGACTTCCCCGATTCCTCGTACCAAGCAACCGAGCTGCTGTCTGTGCACCTTGAATCCAGATCTCCTTACTCGTTATTTTTCTTTGATGGTAGGAGGCATCCATCGCATGAGCTAGCGCCGCTAGTTCCAAAGTGATAAATAAAAGGGATATCACAATAACGAGTAGCAGGAACGGCAGGGTCGAAGGGAACAAGAAGTAATCTACAATATTTTTAGCTGTTATGTATCGATACCCCGAAACATTCAATGAGACATGGAACAGTTTAATTACCAAGGGATAGCAAATCGCCCATGCGATCAATTTATATACAAGTTCAAATAACAAAAGTGATTTCCAGTTAAAACGTATTAATTGCATAGATTCCCTAAAGATGCCTTTTCTTTTAGCCACTAATCGATCGACTCTCCTGTCTTCCCAATATGCTTTTACCAGTATAGTCAATATCTCATCAGTTTGCCAAAGGCTAGAAATTCTATGCGGGAGGGTTCATCCCTGTGTAGTCATGTATAAGATCCTAGGTAATTCACCTACCGGATCTTCTTAATCACCTTAATTTCACTCTAGATTTTGATAGATCGTTTGTTTCAAAAAGCATAATTAACTGGTTATTAAAGGGATGCTCTTGTATAATTGTGGTAATCTGTATTTTTAAAAATATAGCTCAAAGAGGTAGTAGATATGATCATCTCACATAATTTAACTGCATTAAATGCAAATAACATGCTACAGAAAAATTCAAAGTCCACTTCGAACAGCATAGAGAAACTTTCTTCTGGATTGCGTATCAACAAAGCAGCTGACGATGCAGCAGGATTATCGATTTCCGAGAAAATGAGAGCACAAATTAAAGGACTTAATCAAGCAGGCCGAAATGTACAGGACGCGATTTCTCTCATTCAAACAGCAGAAGGAGGCTACCAAGAGATCACGGATATGTTACAAAGAAAAAGAGAATTACTGATTCAGAGCATGAATGATACATATACACTCGATGATAGATCCAAGATTGATGAAGAAATACAGCAATTAAAGCAAGAAATTAATAGTATAACGAATCGAACAGAATTTAATACGATCAACTTGTTAGCTCGAGACGATTACCAAATACTTGCCGACCGTTCCATTCATACCGTTAAGACCACAACAACAGGACCATTTCCTCCGCAGAGGACTGATTATGAGAGTTTTACTCATTTTCTCCCGAGTGGAACTATAGAAGTACCACGCACAACTCAAACGTCTCAGACGCAGACTACAACAGATGATGTGTATACGACGACTTCTAATCGTACACCGATTACTTCTCCTGATGGTCGAGAAGGCTATAATCATTATGAGAAGAATGAGCACATCCATACAGAGACAACAACGACTGACGAATATACTTTTGAACGGTTATTACAAAGCGATCCACGCTATAAAGAGCTTGCAGTTAAAAATATCGGAAACGTAAGCAATGTGTTTTTTCAGACTTCCCTTATTCCTACGGGCATTACTGTAGGACAATATCCTGACTTCGGTGGATTTGAGGATCGATTTATATCGGTTGATGTTGATGGTGTCTCAACTTCACTTGATCAATTTACATTAGTAAGTTCCAGCATAACGGCGAATGGGATAACAGCAACTTATGAAAAAGATGGTATCCAGTTGGAGAAAGTGATTTCAACGGATGGCTCTGCATTCACAGCTAAATTTAAAATTACGAACAACTCTGGCATTGATAACAGAACTATAAATATTAGTGCTGGGTTTCAGCCTATGTATGATGGTCAATATGCCATTACATCACCAAATGGAGGAACAGATTTTGCACTTTCCAATGAACTTGTAGACTATGATTTTTCAGTTTTAAGTGGAGGGACTTATACGCAGCCAAACGCAGTGCAAATACCGGCAACTGGTAATTTAACTTCCCATAAGGTTCCTGGCTCTCAAATGAGACTTTCATGGGGAGATGCAAATAACAATAACGGGGATGTTATGGAGTTTGGCATTCAATTAAGCAATTTTAACATTAAGAAAGATGTTTACCGCGTTACCAATGAAACGACAAGCAAAGTGGATGCTGTCGTTCAAACCGTAACCACAGACATTACAGACATCGACTATATTCCTCCTGGGCTTCAAATTCAGGCAGGGGCTAATTCTGGTCAATCTTTTAGAATACCTCTATTTCAAGCCAATACGGACGGTTTAGGTATTACGAATGTAGGGGTGATGCCTCCGGCTAATCCCACTCAATCGTTAAATCAGGTTGAACAAGCCCTATCAACAGTTACCAAATACAGAAGCATTTATGGGGCACTGCAGAATCGAATGGAGCATGCGTTAAGCAACGCCGACAATACTGCCAATCAGTTAACTGCCGCAGAATCGCGAATTCGCGATGCTAACATAGCTAAAGAAATGGTGGATTTGACGAAATTGAACATTTTAACCCAAGCTGCTCAATCCATGCTAGCTCAAGCTAATCAGAAACCTCAAGCTGTATTACAGTTGCTTAAGTGAAATGATACAAACCTGCCAATTCAGGCAGGTTTTTTTATATGCTACATATTGAATTGTCTTAGGAAGACGAAACATAACTACGTCTTTTCGCGTATATTTCTTTAGATCCATATTCTAACAAAGAAAACGATAGAGAAATCGATAAGCTATCGTAGAGGTCCGTGTATGTCGATTTTGAAAAAACGAAAGTGGATAATATGGTTGTCATCTGTATTCCTTATCCTTGCAGTTTCCATTACAATTTTTCTGCAAATCATCATCCACTCTAATGTACCTGCACTTGCAGAAGGCAGTATTGAGCAACGCTATGCTACGCAAGGAAGCTATGAGGTCAAGGTAGAAGAAGTGAAAGGTACCGGCGGAGAGGCTTTATTTCGTATTTATTACCCCGCATTTCAAGGTAACGAATCCTATCCTATGATTTCTTGGGGGAATGGAACAGATGCCACACCAGATCGATATGAAGAGCTCCACACCCATCTTGCTAGCTGGGGATTCATTGTCATCGATTCCTATAGCAAGACAACAGGAACCGGCAAAGAAATTATGGCAGCTATTGAATATTTGAAAAATGAAAACCAACTCGCAACCAGCTTATTTTATCAAAAAGTCCAAATGGAACACATCGGTGTAGCCGGACATTCGCAAGGGTCTACGGGAGTGATTAATGCACATACCAACTATCCAAATGGGTCATTAATTAAGACGATTGTATCCATCGCTCTCCCCGATTTGAAATATTGCGATCCACAAGATGTGTATGATACAGCACGTATTACCGTACCTTTCCTCATTATGGGCGGCACACGAGATTTTATCATCTCTCCTGTATCCACAAATGAATTAGCCTTGCAGACTACTAATGCAAATACACCTGTTATGATGGGTATGGCGAAGGGGGCCGCTCATACCGCGATTGAAGGTAATGGTAACAATCATAGGGGTTACTTGACGGCTTGGATGAGGTATCGGTTGACGGATGATCAGGAGGCTATGAGGGCGTTTCATGGGGAAGCTGCTGAGATGATGCAGAGTAAGAATTGGGGGGATGTTAGGCAGGCGAATATGGGAAATGATAGAGCTGACAAGTAAATCGTTTAGAGTTTCTTCTTTTATAAAATGCGCTTCTATTTCCAATATTAGGGTATAGTAGGATTAGTTAATAAATATTTCAGGAGGCTACCGCCATGTCACAGGAGATTTGGATTAACTTGCCGGTCAAAGATGTTGAGAGGTCAACTGCTTTTTTCAATGAGATTGGATTCCATGCGGCGAGCGTTGGTAACGAGAGAGCCAAGCTTACCATTGGCCAAGCAACGATTCTGCTGTTCCCCGATGCGGCGTTTGAGAAATTTACAGGTTCAAAAGTCGCAGATACATCAAATAGCGCAGAAGTAATATTTTCTATCGGCGCTGGAAGCAGGGAAGAAGTAGATGCCTTTATTCAAAAAGTAGAGTTTGCTGGAGGAAGTATCTTTGGCAAACCAAGTGAAACTGACGGCTGGATGTACGGCGCAGGATTTGCCGACCTGGACGGCCACCGTTGGAACCTACTGTACATGGATGAGAGTAAAATGCCAAAAAGCTAATATGGAAACGCCGGTCACCTGTTTAAGGTCACCGGCGTTTTTTTCGCAGATCGTATGTTATTTCATTAACAACAACTACTTAATAACTTCAACCTTCTTATCTCCTGCTGTCTTCGCATAGACTGTGCCGCCTGCAAACAACATAGTTACGACTAGAGCCATGCTTAGAGCTATGGAAATCATTTTTCTATTCCGATTGAACATGTCCATACCTCCAATATGTAATTTATTTGCTAAGTGGATATAATTATCTGATAATTTAATTATAACGTACTGCCCATGGTTATTAAAGGAGTTTTTCCATAAAAAAGACGCCATCCCATATACATAGAATAGCGTCTTCATACTTCAACTATTTTTCCTAAGGATTAGTTGACCAAAGTCCAGCATGTTTTAACAACACACGTGGATGAAGCTTCAGCTGTGCAACCATCAAGTCTGCTAAATCTTCTGCTTGCATCACTTTATCGGGATTGCCGTCCGTTAAGTTGAGTTCAACCGCCATATCTGTGGCAACCGTACTTGGTGTTAACGTTGAAACACGAATGTTATGCTTACGCACTTCCAGCATTAATGACTCACTTAGTCCGATAACCGCAAATTTAGAAGCGGAATATGCACTTGTAATCGGTGCACCCTTCTGACCAGCTGTTGATGAAATATTAATGATATCGCCTGTCTTGCGCTCGATCATTTCCGTCAATACTGCACGTGTCGTGTAGTACACACCTTTTACATTGACATCGATAATATTCGTCCATTCTTCAGGTGTTAGATCCATGAAGTTACCGAATTTCGAAATGCCCGCATTGTTTACTAGAATATCAATTGCACCAAGCTCGCCGCGAATGGATTCAACTGCTGCAGTGATGGAGTCTAAATCCGCTACATTTGCCGCAGCGATTGCTACCTTCACATCATACTGTTTCAGTTCCTCTGCTACTTGTTGCAAATTTTCAAGTGTACGTCCAACAAGACCTACATGAACACCTTCTTGTGCAAAAGCTATTGCTGTCGCACGTCCAATTCCACGTCCTGCTCCTGTAATTAACGCTACTTTACCATCAATCGTTTGCATGATATCCACTCCTTGATGAAGTATTATAACTAATAAATCGCAATTGGCCCATAAGGACCATCGATAATTTCTATTTTCGTTTCAAAAATATCTGTCAAAACTTCTGGATCCATAACCTCTTCTACTGTTCCAAAAGCAGCAATTTGTCCATCTTTCATCGCACAAATTCTATCCGAATATTTGGCTGCAAAATTTATATCATGCATAACAGTCAGAATTGTTCTTCCAAATTCATTAGCAGCATGCCTCAAATGCTCCATCATTTGAACAGAACGAGCCACATCAAGATTGTTCAGAGGTTCGTCCAAAAGTACATATTCCGTCTCTTGGCACAAAACCATTGCTACGTACGCCCTTTGCCTTTGACCACCAGAGAGCTCATCTAAATATCTATTTTCTAGATCAGTCAAACCTAAAAAATCGATATATTTAGAAATAATAGCCTCATCCTGTTTCGTTAATCTTCCTTTTGAATAAGGAAAACGTCCAAATCCGACTAGTTGTCTAATCGTTAGCCTCGTTACAAAATGATTTTCTTGACGTAAAATAGTTAAAACTTTTGCTAAGTCTTTTGAATTAGATTCAGAAACATCCATATTTGCTACCTGAATTTGACCTTCATCCATATCCAATAGTCTTCCAATCATCAAAAGTGCCGTAGACTTTCCAGCACCATTTGGTCCAATTAAAGAAGTAAGACCCGCTTTTGGTATTTCGATATTTAATGGTCCTATTTTTACCTCATCCGTATACAATTTTCTAACATTATCAATCTTTATCATAGAGCCCTCTTCCTTAAAATCACAATTAAGAATATGATTCCACCAAATAATTCAATAATAACAGAAACTACACCTTGCGCATTGAATACATGATACATTAAAAAGTATGCACTCGTTATTATCAAAAACCCTATAGCAAGAGCCATTGGAAAAATATATCTATGATCATAGGTTGGCGCCGCTTGATAACTCAAAGTTGCAACTAAAAATCCATAGAAAGTAAGTGGTCCAATCAAAGCTGTTGAAATTGACATCAAAACAGAAACTAATACAAGCGTATAAATGATACTCGATTGATGTTTAACTCCAAAAGAAGTAGAGACATCCTTTCCAAGTGACAATATATTTAGATTCTTAGAATGAGCAAGAAGTAATAATGCTACAATGATTACTATAGGAATTACAATAGGAAAATAGGCAGAATCTGCATTATTAACAGAACCAAACAATCTTGTCTGTAAAATATCAAACTCAGAAGGGGAAAGAAGTCTTCTCATAAAAGCTGACACAGATCTTAGCCCCGTGCCAATAATAATTCCAACCAAAAGCATAAGCTGCATATTTCCGTACTTTCCAGAAAGCAACCACCCATAAAGGATCAAACTCATCATGACCATAACAATAACTTGAATTATAAATGGTCCAGTACCACTGAAATTTAACATTGCACCAACACCAAAGAAAAACATTGTACTCGTATGAATGGTGGAGTAAAGTGATTCAAAGCCTAAAAGTGAAGGGGTTATAATTCTATTATTCGTAATCGACTGGAAAGCAACGGTTGTCAAACTATGACAAATGGCAGCAATAAGCATTGCAACAATAGCCACTATCCTTCTCTTAACAACTGGGATAAAAGAAGGTGAATCTATCGGAACTGGATTGTTATAAACTAAAAGTCCATAGCAAGAAAGTAGCCCCAATCCAATCAATGTTATGAGCAAAATCCAATAACGTTTTTCTTCTTTCTTAGAACGAAAGGCTCTAGCTGATCTATTCCCATTATGAAGGCTAGAATTGATTACGACATTTTCTTTTTTTCTAGATTCCAATGCGATCATCTTAGCCTCCTTGGTTTTCTTTGTCTCAATAAAATAGCAATAAATACGACTGCCCCTACTGTTCCAAGTATTAAAGAAACAGGTACTTCAAATGGCATAATAATGGTTCGAGAAATGATGTCACAAAGCGTTATCGTACCCATTCCTATCACACATACCCAAGGCAAATTACTCCTAAGATCATCTCCCCTAAACATGGAAACAATATTGGGGACAATTAATCCTAAAAAAGGTAAGTTTCCGATAACAGCTGCAACAATTCCAACTGCTAAAGAAATAAGACCCGTACCAAAAAGAACGATCCGGTTGTAATTTACTCCTAGACTTGTTGCAACATCTTCCCCTAGTCCAGCTAAAGTCAGTCTATTGGCATAAATAAAAATAAGAAAAGTAACAATTACAATTATCCATAAATATTCATATCTTCCAACTTGGATTGCCGCAAAAGAACCTACAAACCAAGATTCAATATTTTGCGTCGCTTGAAAAAGGAGTCCCGTAAAAGTAGAAACTGCAGAAACAACTGCTCCAAGCATCAGTCCAATTATGGGAACAATTAAAGACGAACGGAGTTTAACTCTTCTTAGAAATAAAAAGAAAACCATTGTTCCTATAAAAGAAAAAACAATAGCACCAGTCATTCTTAGAAATAATGTTGGCGCAGGAAATACTAAGTAAACAATAAGAAGGCCCAAACCGGCCCATTCAATCGTTCCTGTTGTGGTAGGTTCAACCAAACGATTCTGTGTAATAAGCTGCATGACGAGTCCAGCCATGGCCATGGCAGCCCCAGTAAGCATTAATGCTGCTGTTCTTGGAACACGAGTAATGAAAAACATTTCCATTCCATCCTCTTGTCCACGAATATCATAAACGCCAGTAAATAGGGATATAATCCCCAAAATAAAAACAACTATAATCGCTAATATAAAAGGTTTTGTCCATAACTTGTTGTGGTTATAAAGCCGGGGTTGAGAATTTTTCTCAACCCCAGAATTTTTTTCTATTGTCTTTCTCAGCACCATGTTATGCTCCTTTAGATTACTTAGCTAAAGTTTTTGCAAGGTTGTTAAATATCTCTATAAACGTTTGGATTGATTCATTTGTATAAGTGTCATTTGGTGCATAAACAATTTGTCCTTTAGAAACAGCAGTTACTTTTTGAAGAGCAGGTGACTTATTAATAACATCTTTTGCAGGAACGGCATCCGTTGTAGAAGATACTGCAGCATCACGATCTAGTACTAAAATCCAATCAGGATTACTTTTTGCAATAGCTTCAACAGAAATCTCATCACCTTTATGACCTGAAGTAGCGTTTTTAATTTCTAAAGCTGGTTTCCAACCAAAAATTTCATACATAGGTCCCCAAGCACGTCCAAAATTTGGAGCTACAAAGCCAATATTCCCACCAGAAACTTCAACAGCCATAACTGTATCCGTCCCATTATAGGCAGCCTTAGCATCTTTGATAGATTTATCAAAATCAGCTACTAATTTTTTAGCTTCTTCATTTTTATCAAAAATTTGACCTAAAGTAATTGTAGCATTTTTAAATCCATTTATTAAGTTTTCCCCAGGTTTTTCTGCTTTCTCAGAAACATCAAAATTCAGATCAATAACTGCTGCATTTGGCACTAATTTTTTTATCGCTTCATAATGGTTAGCAAATCTTTGACCGATAATTACAACTTCAGGGTTTGCAGCTGCTATAACTTCAAGATTTGGTTCACGGTGATTTCCAATATTTTTAACCGAAGCATCCTTAACATATGTTGAATCCGCAGGCATTACATCCTTTGGAGCAGCTACTAGTTTAATTTTCCAATCAGCTAAAGTTTCAAAAGCTCTACTATCCAGAACAATTACATTTTTTGGGTTTACAGGAACCTTAACAGTTCCATGTGAATCCTTGATGTCAACCGTTGAAGCTTTATTAGAACTATTTTCTTGCCCACTAGTTTCAGTTTTACCATTTCCATTACTTGAATTTGAGCAAGCTGCCAACACCAAAACAATTATTGTTAAAAAAACAGTTAATTTTAATTTCCCCATTTTCTATACTCTCCCTTTATATAAGTTTTATAGACAAATAGATTACTGAATTGATGAATTTATTATCTATGTATGAAATGAAGTGATAATGATTATCAATTGCAATATCCTACTCAAGTATAACAATAAATATAATCGTGTCAACTATTTAATTCGATAAAATTCGCATTGACGTATTTGCGCCAAGATTTTATCAAGTTGGGCTCGATAAATTACCTTGAAAATCTGTGGCAGCAGTAGATAAAATGAATAATAAAAACACCCGATTTTAGAATCAGGTGTTTAAGATTAATCTATTGATTTATGGATTTTCTGTTTCACATTCTTATCTGATCTGTTCTACTCTCCAAACCCGCTCCACCGTAATCTCAGCTTTCTGTGCCATCCCACTCCATCAACACAACCGCCTCAATATGTGTGGGGTGCGTATATGGGACAACCTTTTGATGTGGCTGCATTCGCTGAAATAAACGACGCTTATAGCTTAAAGACTCTTTTTATGACGTTGCCGCCTTCCTCTGTAAAGCATATGTCCGTTACTCCGCCGATGTTTAGTATCGTTCTCTCGGATGCCCAATCCATATAATAAGTAGACTCTAGGCACTTAAATATTTCATGAATTTAGATAGTTCTTGTTCTTGATTGGTACCAAAACAATCTTTGTTTTGATACTTTAAAGATTTTACTACATCTCCTATATGCAATTTGATTTTCTTCTTGTCTTGTGCTACCAACTTATTCGTAATCGCTGAAAAAGGTACATAATCGATACCTTCATCCTCATATCTCTTAATTGATCGCGTAAAAGGATTCGATGTAGACGGGATGAAGAATATTCCGCTGTCGTTATAAGCAACTACCCAAATATGCTCTGGGTCTATTGTATCCTGAAGCAAATTAATGACATCCAAATTAGCACTTTGCATATTCGGAAGCTGTTCACGCACATAGTTCTTCATAACATCCTGAGCCACACCAGCAGAACGCCCTCCCTTTTTGTTCAGAAACACCATCACAATCACTCCAACAATCACCAGTACCACTGGTATAGCCAATAATTTTAAATCCATAGTAAATTTCTCCTTTTTTTTATGTATTTTGTCGTAACGGGTATTTTAGCCAAGGACTTTCATCATCCTCAATCAACTCTTTTGCAATTTCCATAATACCGTACAGCATCACATTGGATCCGCCCCACATACATCTCCCAATGATATAGCCATCAGCAAGCTCTTTCCAGTCCACATAGGTGTTCTGACATTCTCTATGGGCTTTATGAATATAATTCCAAGCTTCTTCTTCTGAGAGATATGCCATTTCATAACAGCAACGTGTAATCAAAACCAGTCGACCCATATCCCAGCCAACAATAGATTGTGTGCTCAAGTCTACCCTATTGTTGATATGCTTATTTTTTACCAGATCTTCGAGTGTGTTGTTTAGATTTTTTATGTAATTGTATGTATTCACCTTTTCGTCTTCTTCCAAAACCGTCTCGTCAACTGCTGTGGATTGACCTGAAACAAAGTGTTTGATAGCCTCAAAATAGATTCTATGCCCCCTGCCACTCAGCCATTCCAAAGTCATTAATGCAGTATCTCTATCAACAATGTCGTAGTAATCAGCAAGATTTCGTCTTATCTCATTTGTGTCAGACCCCGTATGCAAACTATCACAAAAGTACATCGTCTGTTCTGCATTGATTGCTCCGACATTCAAAGCAGCATACTGTTCTACAGTTAAAACAGAGGCATTGGGGTTTTTTCGATACTTTTTCTTGCTCAGTGCACCCACTATTTTTTTAAAAAAACCCATGTTTCATCCTCGTTTCATTCATAAAATATAAATACTCTCGCCTATTACCCGATTCCAGATCGATTGACTTACCGATACTCAAATACATGAACCTTTCAGCGTACTCATTCCCACTTATTAGTATTATATTCCAATTGTTGATTATATTCGATAAAAGGAATGATTTTCCTTTTAAGCACAAAATAATTTACCGTGTAATGTTAGTTTTTTAAGTCTGCCACTGAAACCCCAATATCCCGAGGAAAACACCGAAAAAATAACCGAGAAAAAGCGATTTAAGTTTGAACTAAGGGCAGGAGGATAGGCAGGGAATAAGAGCTTAGGATTAGATGGAAAAGATTGAGATATGAGATGAGGAAAAGCCCAAGGAAGGCTGTATTGATTGGGGAAATAATTGAAATAAAAATTGAAAAAAGAAAAACCGAGCGATTGTCAGGGGCAATGCCTGATTTTCGCTCGGCTGATTGGCAAACTTTAAGTCCTCTGTTGTAGACTTTGTGTGATAGGGGCAGACTTAAATTGTTGGCTACACTTCTCTCCTCACCAACAACACAACTGCCTCCACATGCACCGTATGGGGGAACATATCCACCGGCTGCACGACTTTCGTTACGTACCCGCCATCTTCAAGCATCCGCAGATCGCGTGCCAGTGTCGATGCCGAACACGACACATACACGACGCGCTTCGGACGCATTGCGAGGATCGACTCGATGAGCGCCTCGTCGCAACCCTTACGAGGTGGATCGACGACCACTACATCAGCCCGCACTCCCGCGTCGTACCACTTCGGGAACACATCTTCAGCCGCACCGACGTCGAAGCTCACATTCGTGATCTCGTTAAGCTCTGCATTACGAGTCGCATCCGCGATCGCTTCAGGCACGATCTCAACGCCGTACACCTTGCTTGCGTGCTGCGCAAGGAACAATGAGATCGTCCCGATACCGCAATAGGCATCGACTACAACTTCATCCCCCGACAGCGCTGCATATTCCAGTGCCTTGCGATACAGCACTTCCGTCTGGATCGGATTCACTTGATAGAACGATCTCGCGGAGATCGCGAATTTCACATCACCGATATAGTCATAGATGTGCTCTTGTCCCCAAATGACACGCGTCTCTGCACCAAAGATCACATTCGTGCGCTCTTTGTTCACGTTGTGACAAATGGACACAACTTTAGGAAGCGCCTCACGAATTTCTTCAATCCATTGCTCTTGATTCGGGATTCGTGATCCGTTAGTTATAAGGACAACCATCATCTCACCTGTGGTGAAACCAACCTTAATGACAACATGTCGTAATAGTCCCGCATGTGTTTCTTCGTTATATGCGGTAATGCCTAAGCGATTACCGATTTCCTTGATCTTCGTAATGACTTCATCGTTATCTTCATGCTGAATCAGACACTTGTCCATATCGACGATGCGATGGCTGCCTTGCGCGTAGAATCCACCCACAAGACCGCCTTGCTCTTCACCGATCGGCACTTGCGCCTTATTCCGATAGCGCCAAGGATCTTCCATCCCAAGCGTCGGATACACGACGATACCATCTTTAGACGCATCACTATCATCAGCTTCATCCTGCCCAGCCACCTTCAGCTTCCCAATCCGCTCCAGATTGTCTACGACAAACTGACGTTTCCAGCGAATTTGCGCTTCATAATCCAGATGCTGTAATTGACAGCCGCCGCACTTATCATATATTTCACATGATGCATTCACGCGCTCTGAACTTGCTTCAAGTACCTTCAGTAGCTTCCCATACCCATACTGCTTCTTCAGCTTGAGTATCTTCACCAGCACACGCTCGCCTGGAAGTGCCCCAGGAATAAAAAGGGTAAAGCCGTCTACACGGCCTACCCCTTCACCGTTATGTCCAATGCCGATAATCTCGGCTTCATACTCTTCATTCTTTGCCACAGGTAGATGAGACAGATCGACAGGTTTGTCTTCTCTTCTATTTCCTCTGCTTCCACTTCGCTTGCCTCTGCTACTCTTCGTTGTCATGCTGGAACCTCCTGCGAATCATACTTGGTTTCATGTAGGTCGATTGACCAGATGGATCAATAAAGATATCCAAGTGAGATGGTAGGTTCGTCACCACGCATGGCAATATGCCGCCAAGTTCACCGTCTAAGTTCAATTGCACATAGTCGGGAGATTCAATCTCCACATGGCTCGTTCTGAACTGTACGATATGCGGATCGTGCAGGTGTTCACCGCGCAGCACAAGCGTCGCGATACGGATAAATTCAGCCAGATTACATTTACGCAGAACCGTTACATCAAATTGTCCATCATTCAGACTTGCGTCTGGTGCTAATTTTTCAAAGCCAGCAACCGAGTTGCTGTTCGCGATCAGGAACATCATCACATCTTCGTGTAGTTCCATCTCTTCAGACTTGATATGCATGTTTATCGGTTTAAACCGCGGCAGCTTCTCAAGTCCTTTCATATAATAAGCCAGTTGACCGAGCATCGTCTTGAGCTTACTTGGCACTTCATAAGTTAGCTCCGTCATGGAACCCCCGCCGACAATATTGATAAAGTAACGATCGTTAATTTTACCAATATCGATACTGCGCGATTCGCCGCCAATAATCAGATCACAAGCAGCCTTCCAGTGCCTAGGAATGGAGAGTGCTCTTGCAAAATCGTTCGTCGTACCAAGCGGCAATATGCCAAGCTTCGGTCTGTTCTCTCTCTCGGCTATTCCGTTGACTACCTCATAGAGCGTCCCATCTCCACCAGCCGCAATAATGACATCAAATCCACGTTCTACCGCATCTTGAGCAGCAAGTGTCGCATCTCCAGCACCGATTGTGGCATGTGTCGAAGTTTCCAAACCGCCTTGCTCAAGTCGCTGCAAAATCTCAGGCAGACGCTTACGCATTTCCTCTCGACCGGAAGACGGATTATAGATTAATCTTGCTCTTTTTGTTGCCATGAACTATCACCTATTACCTTCCTATATACCTTCAGCTACACCGTTACTTTGCGTTAGCACTTGCATCATTTGCCGTTCCACCCAGCTCGCAAGCTGTGAACTTGGCAGTAAAGTCTGACCATTATATCGATAATTCAAACCTTCCAGTCGCTTCGGAATGGCTTGATTCGTGTAGTACCCTTCACTTAGGAAAATAGGCACTACGAGCACCGTCAGCTCTGGTCTATCAAGCTGCCACTTTATGACTTGCTCGCGTAATTGATCTGGCCTTAACATCGCGGCACCACATGCCGCAAATCTGCCTAGCTCTTTTACGCGCTCAGCTAACTGACGCAAACCATCGTCCCATTGTTCATAAAATCCCGGATGTGGACTCCCATGACCAACAAGCACAATGACCTCCTCAGCTGGACTTACAGAAAGCGGACGAAGCTTATCCCAGACAATACCCGCCACAGTGGGGTCATCATCAATCGGAGAAGTGTAATGAACCGTCCCCTTCACCTGATACGGCGCAAGCTCTGTTTCTACTAATGTATGCGTATGTACGCCAAGTGCACTCGCAATCTCATGCACATGCGTACTCCCTTTGGATATAAATAAAGGAATTGTAATGAAATCCGAGACACCCTGCTGCGTTAGCTCGTCGATGCCATCTTGAATGCTGCGACCCTCTACAAGCTCCAAGAAACTGACCACATGCGGTATGCCTGATGGCAGCTTCACAAGAGCAGCCATCTCATCGACAAGCTGCACCCACTCTTCACTTCGAGAGCCGTGAGCGATTATGAGCACGCCATCTTTTCGTCTCATTTACTATTCCCTCCGAATTCAGCCATTACCCTCATGCTATCCAAACGTTCCCAAGATGTCAATGTAAGGGAGTAGCGAGGTACGTACGAAGTTCTATTCTCAACACGAAAAATCCCACTTTACAGTTGTAAAATAGGATTTAGCGCGAGTTATTTCTGTGCAATTGCGTCTGATCATTAAGATTTAGCGATCTAGACGGTCCAAAGTCAAGATATAACCATCATTGCCGTAGTTCAGGCATCTTTTGACACGAGAGATCGTCGCTGTTGAAGCGCCTGTCTCTGTCTCAATTTGATTATACGTGTTGCCCTTACGCAGCATACGTGCTACCTCAAGACGTTGGGATAGAGATTGGATCTCATTAACGGTACATAGATCATCGAAGAATACGTAGCACTCCTCAACATCCTTTAATGTCAATATCGCTTCAAAAAGCTGGTCAATTGCTTTATCATTTAATTTCTTTAGTTGCATATCGTATCAACCCCTACTTAAAACTTGGTCTTTCTCTTTCTTTCATCTAGCCCTAAATCAAAGGTTACTTTAATTGGTTCTACACGGATAAAAGTTTTCCTTCCTATAATACGTGAAAACTTTATAATTGTCATGCGTTAATGAGATAAAATGTACGAAATCACTAGTACCCATGACAAACGTCTATACGAAACATTCGCCTAACACATACACTATAACAGAAAATATGAAGGAAGGATGTGAACTCCGTGAACAATTATTACCAAGACGATGGCTATCCGTATCAGCGGCAAGATGATCAACGTATCTTCGGCAACAATTTGTTCGGCGGTGGATCAGCTCCTGCCAACCCACAAGTCATCGATAGCGCTCCAACTTCCGCCGAAACATCATTCTCCCCGTATCCAGTTCCAACGGGAGGACCCGTTTCACTTAGTGAAGTTGGTGGTGGAGCTGCTGCTGCTTCCAAAGCTTCCAATTTGCTCAACCTCGGTCAAATTAAAGGATTTATCGACCGCATGGGCGGTGTTGAAGGCATCGTCGGTACGATGAATAAAGTGCAAGGGTTTATGAGCTCTTTTCAACAGATGGCACCGATGATCAAGATGGTGTTAGGTACATTTTCCAAGAAGAAAGGTAAAGATGACCTAGACGATCCACCACGTACAAGACGTCGCAGACCCAAGAGAAGAACTACCTCTAGCAAGGTGTATAACGGTAACCCTAGACCGAATAACAGTGCCAATAAGGCAGGGAAAACTAAGCGTGCACCTAACACCAAACCATCCAAACCACTTGCCAAGAAAAAACCCGCTGCCAATCGTTAATCTTTAAGAATCACTTTATATCAAGCTTTGTGCCCGGAGGTACAATCTGAACCCATGTCGTTCCTGCAAGAAGAGGGATTTCGCTGCCGTCCGCATACGCACGAATCATGCCGCCTTTACGATCCCACGTGATGGGCTGCGATTTTCCCTCTTGCATGATGACTCCACGACCTGGACCGTTCACATTCACACTGCGGCGGCCTTCCTTATCTAATATTTGGTGTTCAGCCTCAATGATAAGTAAGTTGGTTGTCGATAATTGCTCATTCGTCTCTTTATCCAGATGCGGCTTGCCTGCCATCGTTCTCATGTATTGCTTACGCCCTGCATCATACGTATATGCCACTTTATAACCCGAGATGTAAGGAATCGTGATTGTGCTGCCTGGATCTCTTAATAGATTTACACCTTGTCCCTTTGCAAAATGTAGCTCTGGCGCCTTCCACAATCCTCGGAACTTACGCTCCTGCGAACCTTGTGCCATTAAGTCGGTTGAGGTGTATAAGTTGTGAGGCATCTTGCGATCTTTCGCTCGCCAGTAGTACTTATCATCCCCATACACTTGATCGAGATGGTTCAGCTTGCGAGACTCCATGTAATTCATCGCATCCTGACTCCAACCTGCATGGACAAGCACGGCATCAAGCCCCTCACCAAGATGTGCAAAATACGGCCGCATCGAACGCACAGGTCCAATCGTCTCCACCTTCTGACTATGATAAATCGCTAGAAATCGCGTGATTTCTCCCTCAGCGAGCACCTCGAACACAATATCTGCTTTGTTCAGCCCTGATTGCGGACGCGCTTGCGGGGAATTTTCTACTGTTACAAGTCTTGGTCTATCAAAAGGTAACAGTAAGTTTGCCGGTCGCTCCACCAACTTCAATGCATACTGCGCATATGCTTCTTGACTCAGAGGAACACCCGTCAGCGGATATGTATAAGCGGATAATGCTTTTGCAGGATCAGGTGTTGGCGTACTATGAATGGATGGACTAGGGTTTAACGTCGTTTCTGGTTTAGGCGACGACTCTACCTGCGGATTACCTGTACAACCTGCTAGTAACAACAGTGTGCAACAACTAAGCATCCATCCTGTTTTCTTATTCAATCTGGTATTCAATCTCTTATTCTTACGATCTGTATCCATTGGAATCACCTCATCTTCATGCTATGCTTGGGTTAGACTTATAAAGTAGGAGCAGATCTTATGCATACAGGAACAGATCCACAATCACCATCTCATCCCAACGCCATTGTCTTGTTCGACGGTGTTTGCAACATGTGCAATAGCATTGTTAAATTTACGATTCGCCGCGATCCGACTGGAAAACTCCGCTTTGCTTCATTACAATCTGACGCTGGACAGCGGCTGCTTGAATCCTACAACTTGTCCACCCACGACTTCAACAGCTTCGTCTTAATCGAGGGTAACCGTGCGTATACCAAATCTTCAGCAGCACTGCGTTTAACTCGCAAACTTCACCTGCTATGGCCATGTCTCTACATAGGTATCGTCATTCCAAAGCCAATTCGTGACCTTATTTATCATTTTGTTGCACACAATCGTTATCGTTGGTTCGGACAAGCCGAATCCTGCATGATGCCAACCCCAGAGCTGAAACAGCGATTTTTGAATGAATAGTTTCTTATAATACGACAAAGACCGAACCCCTCTGTCTGAAGTGTTCGGTCATCGCTAGTATAACGCATCTATATTTATGTCTTTATGTCTGATTGCACTCATCTGTCTCATAACTTCTTACCTTACGATCTATCGAATTGACACGATTTGTTGTTCAAGTTCGATCTCCTCGACGTAACTACGTCCAAGGATCAATACTCCGAATGTCACCTTCACCAATTCTGCGATAAACTTTTTCATACGTACCATCCTCCTCGTTCGATTTAATCGTTGTTTACGAGACTAGTGTACGATATTTAGAAGCAGTCGCTCCATCGATCTTGATTACATTAAGCTTACAATACTGTCACGCGGAAATAAAGTCATTTTTTGGAAGTACAACCCGATTATTTAAAATGTAATAAAGGACACACTACTCTTAACTATGTCCCAATTGGAGTGTGCCCATTATGCCTGCATGGTTAACTTGGATTAAAGTCAATTGGCTCTCAGTCGTGCTAATTAGCGGTGTCATCATCGCAACGATCTGGATACTTGCCCACAAGAGCGAATACGAACTTGAAGATGAGACCGAGACCGTCGATCCCCATGAGAAAGAGAAAGCTGCCGATTAGACGACATGATCGTCTCGTTAACGCTTAATCCCCTTTTACAGCCTTATGAACCTGATAGTAGAAAGCTTTCCAAGGATCATCTGCATGTTTCAGATGTTTTGCGTCAGACTCTTCGACAAAAGCTTCGATTGCTTGTACCTCAAGCTCTTCCGGAGACAGCTTCTTCTTTCCCCGTGCACGCGTTGTCTTTACCTCTTGCGCATCCAAGTTAGACTCGTTCATCATCAGTAATCCCTCCTCTACGTATCAATCCATTTTTTCCGTAATGCAAAAAGCTCGCGAAGCTCGCCCGTCGAAAGTTCCGTAATCCAACCCTCGCCGCTACCGACAATTTGCTCGCTTAATCCTTGCTTGCGCTCAATCATCTCATCAATTCGCTCTTCAAGCGTACCTAGTGTAATGAATTTATGCACCTGCACATCGCGCCGTTGTCCAATTCGGAATGCCCGATCTGTCGCCTGGTTCTCCACCGCCGGGTTCCACCAACGATCAATATGGAATACATGGTTCGCGGCGGTTAAGTTTAGCCCCGTCCCACCTGCTTTAAGTGATAAGATGAAGATCGCAGAAGACTCCTCACCCTCCACATTTTCTTTTTGAAAATGAGCCACCATCTCGTCCCGCTTCACTTTCGGAACGCCACCATGTAAGAACTGCACCTTCTCGCCAAGCTCACGCTCGATAACCGACTGCATCAAGTGCCCCATCTTCACAAATTGTGTGAAGATCAAGCATTTTCCCCCTTCAGATCGCAATTCTCCAATCATCTCGATCAATCTCGCCAGCTTGTTAGAGCGCAAATCTTCACCAAGCTCTACGTCTTCCTGCACCAAGAGCGATGGATGGTCGCACACTTGCTTCAGCCTCGTTAGAGTTGCTAGAATCAACCCGCGACGCTCCATCGGTGTCAACTCGTCAACCTTTTCCAGCATATTTTGAATGAGGTTCTCGTACAGACTACCCTGCTCCGCGTTAAGTGATACGTAGGTTTTCATCTCATTTTTCTCAGGAAGGTCAAGTTGGATCTTCGGATCTTTCTTAATGCGACGCAGCAGGAATGGCTGAATGAGCTTCTGAATCTGCTCGATCAAGCCTTGATCCTGCTCTTTCTCGATCGGATTTACATACCGTTTGCGGAAATCGTGCAGCGTGCTAAGATACCCCGGATTTACGAAGTCAAAGATCGACCACAACTCCGTCAATCGGTTCTCAATCGGTGTACCTGTTAGCGCAATTCGATGATCGGCAGGGATTTGACGAATCGCCGCAGATTGCTTCGTATACGCGTTCTTGATCATCTGCGCTTCATCTAGACATAATGAACTCCACGTGACCGAACACATCTCAGGCTCATCCATCTGTGAGAGGGTGTATGACGTAATGACCACATCCGCCTCTTGAATGGCCTCCATGAATGCCGCCCCCTTCGCACGACTTGCGCCATAGTGCATGTGCACCTTAATCGACGGCGCGAATTTCTCAAGCTCCATCTGCCAGTTGCCAAGTACGGACGTCGGACAGATCAAGAGCGCAGGAGCTTGCACATCTTCCTTTTCCTTCATTGTTAGCAAATAGGAGATCCATTGAATGGTCTTACCAAGTCCCATATCATCTGCCAGCACACCGCCTAAGCCAAGCTGCCGTAGGAACATCAGCCATGACAGCCCTTCTTGCTGGTATTTGCGCAAACTTCCGTTCAATCCCGACGGCGCGTCATAAATCGGCATTTGCGAATGATCATGTAATTTAGCCACCATCTCACGCAGGTGATCATTCAGTTCTACTTGCATCTGGACTTGTTGCTCCTGCGCATGCACCGCATCCGGATCGAATGGATCTTCAGGTAATTCTTCCAACAAGTGCAGCTCCAGTACATCTTGGAATGATAGTCCGCGCTGTTTCTCCACTTGCTTAATAATCTCACGAATTTGCTCAATCGAAGCTGGGTCCAGATGCACCCATTTACCGCGAATTTGGATAAACCGTCGTTTGCGTTGCACCAATTCTCGGAACTCTTCTTCTGAGAGCTCCGTATCGCCAATCGCCAGCTTCCAGTTGAATTCAATCAGCTGCTTCATGCCGAAGAAAGAGTTCGTCGGTGCGCCGACAGTCTGCGCAACTTTCGCCTTTAACTTCGGTTTCAGCTTCTGCACCCGCTCCCACCAAGTCGGCAAGAACACAGAGCAGCCTGCTTCAAGCAATTGAATGCTCCCCTCATCAAGGAACTTCCAAGCATCGTCTTCGCTCAGCGTTGTTCGCACAGATCCGTCCCGATTCCGACTTTCTAGCCATGGTACAGCGGCAAGCCATTTGCGAATTTCACGCTCAGTCTTCGTTGCCGCATGCGGCTGCCAGTGTGCAGGAAGTCCTCCTTCGATAGGGTGCGCGATATAGCTGTCGCCATCTTTTTCAAGGGTGCATTCCATAATGAGATCCGCAACCTTCTTATCCTGCAAAATAACCCGCAGTCCCCAATCGTCCTCCATATCCGGTTCGATCAACTGGAGACCCATGATAAACGGTACGTCATCCTGCTTCCAACCAATGGAGACCAGCCAGTCGTGCTCATCTTCCCATAGGTGGGGGCTTGGTGAAGGCATCTGCTCCTGCGTAGATCCTATCACTAGTTCGCTTTCCACGGTTCCCAAGTTAGAATCACTTTGCTGAATCTCCCGCTCTGCTGAATCGCACTTCGACTTGGCCACACGCTCCTTCCGCAAGGCAGGGTGAGCGTCATTTAACTGCTCCCACACTCGACTTACAGCAGGAAGATTCGTGATCAGTTCCGTCACAGCTTGATTAAACCAATCTTGCAAATACGCAACACCTATATGCACAGCCTCATGCTCGATCTGCATGTAATCTCGCTTCTGTGCACCTGTAAGTAGGAGCTTCCAGCCTTTAACGCCAGTCTCCCATTGTCTGTGGTCAGGTCCGAACAACCCCTCATCTAATGCACTTCGCATAATCGCAGCTGCACGGCGCAGTAAGCTTAGTTCTTCACTCCACTCCATCTCCATCGCTTTGACCACCGCTGTTTGTGCCAAATAATCCATTGCGAGATAAGGAGGCAGTATGACGCCTTGTTTGCGATCGAGTTCTCGCACTTCAATTATCGTCCCGTAGAACGAAGCTTGATGCCACCCGAACAAGCGATGCTTCAGCAGCGTCATATTGGAGGCTTGTCCTTCATCCACCCAGATGAAGAATGTGCCATCTTCCAATCTTTTTACAGAAGCGAAAGCAATCTCACTATCGTGTTGTTTATCTCTCATGAAATGAAGCCTCCTTTCCGCAATTCTTCTTGGAAGGCACGTAAGCGTGAGTGCTGCTTCGTCAAATAATCAACGTATGGCTGAAGCTTATGCTCTTGTTTCAGCTTCTTGTGGATCGTCCGTGTTTTCTTGAGCATCCGTACAGCAAGGCGGTACGCATCTCTATTTTTCAAGCTGATACAAATCTCTACCGTTTGAAAATACATCGGCAGCAGTAGACTCGGCTCTGCTTTTTCAATGGCTTTCAGCGTGAATTTATCCGCTTGCAGTGGTGAGACACCGTGATACAGATGGACATCCACCCAATCCTGCCATCGCTCCTCATCGGTTAAATAACCTGTGTAGAACAAGAACGAGCGTGGGTGCAGCGACAGCATAATCGCCTCTAGCTTCCCTTTATCCGGCACATTTTCCACCGCTTTATGCCAATAGGAGCAGAACATCTCCCAATCCTTGCCGTAAGATCGCTCTACAAACTGTGCTACATACTCAAGCCATAACGACAACTTCTCCCACTGCTCCTGGCTAAGATGAGATTGCAAGTATGGCCATATATGCGTAAATATTTTGTCGCTATGTGTAAAAGGTTCCAGACGCTCTATCGCTTTCTCGTCTTCACCATTCATAAATTCAAAATGCGCAAGCGCAAGTCCATACTTCTCGCTTAAGGTCCGATCTGATGCATACTTGCTACGCTGCTCCTCTAGTCTTGCAATCTCTGCTTCTCCCCACGCACGTCGCAGCAGTACATTTCCCCATAAGAATCGATACAGATTCAGCCAATCGACAGGTGATCGATCAATCGTAAATGTATGCTCCGCAAGCACATCTGCAATCGGCTGGATATAATCCGAATGATTCGTAAGTGCACGCTCTATATCGAGTTCGTTGACCAAATTCACAATCGCGCGTTCCGTCTGATCCGCTGCAAGTTCATATATGTTCTGATAGTAGTACGAATTATAGGTGTGTGCATTTCGCCCTAACCGCAAGAAGCTGCGCTGAATCTCACTCTCAATAAAGAGTAGAACGTGCAGTTCATAGATGGAGCGAAGATCAGGCTGCCAGTTTGCAGCAAGTGGTAGTAGCTCTTTAGTCACCTCACTATAGAAAGACTGAACATTCCCATCCCGCTTCAAATACCCGCCGCAGCGCATCCCGTAATAAGCATGCCACTGATCAGGACGATCCGTCTCCTGCGGGACTGGTATTGCAAGATGAGCTGGTTGTAGTTCCTCTGTTTCACGATCCACTCGCGTACTTGCAGTTGACTTACTCGCTTTCTGCCCAGATCCAATGACCGTTCCACCATCTTGAAGGAAATCCTCCATGACATAATCCACTTCTTCATCCGCCTGAGCCATACGTATCTTTGCCTTATTCGGAGAAGACTCTCTAGTCGATAAACGGGACGCACCACCTGCCTGTGCTTGTTTGAAGGTCTGGACGAATTGCTCAGGACGCTTGCCTTGCAGTGCATATGCAGTAAGAAATACCGCGGCAATATGCTTGCAATATCCATCATCATAACGACATTCACAAGTGCTTTCCTCGAACTGTTCCAAATCAAGGACAACTTCATATCGATCCGTACCTCGAACAACCGCACGCAGTGCTGAACCTTTATGGATTAAGGTCATGTGCATGACCGCTTTTTTCACGTGATACTCCAAACCTCGGAGCAAAATAATCATATTATAATTGGCGCGAATCGCATCTGCTGTCTGCTCCAGCTTCTCTTCCGCAATGATTAATTGACTCATATCCGTTCCTCCTGCCTATTCCTCCAATTATACCATAAGGGGCTAGGTCCATAGGAAATATACACACATATGTTCTTCCTGTAAAAATAACCCTCCTCATACGAAAAAAAGCCCCGAACATCAAGACTCTCCTTGACGTTCAGGGCTAACAACCTTTTAATCTGAGTACACCACATCATCATAATTCGTAATCGCTGCATTCCAGCTACGTACGCCGATTTTACCAGCACCCGTAGGTAGTTGACTGATCGCACCTTGGTAAATTTGCGTGTCATCCACCCATACCGTAATATTCGAACCTGCATACTGCACCTTGATCGTTGCTGTTATGCCATTCGTAAGTGCAGGACCCGTTGATGTAATTGAGCCATAGCCTCCAGCTCCGTTGACCCAGAACCAGTTCGTTCCGGTATCATAGACAATCCCTGCCCAATCAGTGGGTGAATTGTAGCGGAATACAACTCCTGCACGATTCGCTGTGTTCTGCGGCGTCACTTTGACCTCATAAGTTCCATCTGCTTTAGAAGGGGAACTGCTATCGACAACGATCGTACTAGAGTTGTTCGCAGTTACTCGGAGTGCACCACTTTGCAAGGAAGCTGAACCCGAACCGCTAACAACATTCCAACCTCCGATTCCATTGCTAAAATCCTGCGTGTAGCTCGCTGGTGGATTCGTGCCTGGAAGCTGGAACACACTGATCTCAGCTGCAGAAGCCCAACCTCCTGTACCTGCTGTTGCTTCAAGCTTCACATATCCAGTATTCACAGGTGATGGAAGATCGGCTGTTTTCTCAGTTGTATCGTTCACCCAAGTTCCTGTTGATGCTTGTGTGAAATTCACGCCATCCGTACTCGTATATAGCTTATAGCTTGTAATATTCCCGTTCTGACCACCATCTTGGCGTGGCAAGTACTTGATCTGCTTGACAGGATAATTACCACCTAAGTTTAGTGTGATCGATTGTGGGAGTGGGTTCGACAAATCCCACTTCGTATGCCAGAACGTCTCGCTATTTCCATCGATCGCTTTCGATGCTGATGCATCTTCATTCACAGTCTCCTGACTTGTCGCTGTTGCTGTCATTTGAGTACGTGGAATTTCTTGCATATCGACCGTCATCGTTGTTCCAACCACGGCCGTACTCCATGCACTTATGCCAGCCGCATTAACCGCACGTACTTTGTACATATGAGTGGAGCCAGCAGTCAGACCCACATGCGAGTAAGGACTCGATACACCTGTTGCAATCGTTCCATCTACTTCAATATCATAGCTCGTTGCCCCAGTAGAACCCGTCCATGTCACATTGATCTGCGAACTGCTTGGTGCTGCAGCTGACAAACTGGATGGCACATCCGGAATTTGAACAGGGCCGCTTAAGTCCTCCACGAGCAGATCGTCTAGGACGAAGTCCGAGTTTGACCCATTCACATTTTTAAGTCCAACCCATCCATTGCCAGAAGCAGCCGCTGTGAAAGTTTTCGAGAATACGGTCGGTGTTGTCGCAAGTCCAATATTCGTTGAGGATACCTCAGTCGTTCCATCGCCCACGATAAACGCATAGCTGTTATTTACCGCACTTTCGTATTTGAACGATACTTTATACGTATTACCTGCAACGAGACGAAGCGTTTGTGGAATCGTCTGTAATAGCAATCCTGTAGCTTCCTTATGAGCTTTAAGCGACCAATTACCGCTGATCACATCATCAATCGCATTGCCATTCCAACCTTTTTGTGTAAAAGGAGCATGAAGCTCTGCCAAGTGTGTACGAGGATCATTCACACCACCAGCCGCACCTTTGACGAATGGGAATAAGCCTTGATCCACATGTTCAAAATCTTCTGCCAAGTAAGCCCCTGTAGGATTTGCAGCCCGAACAGTCGGTACCACACGTACCTCATCGAACGTGACAACTGCTGATCCGTTATCAGCCTTTAGGTATAAGTCAGCCGTCGACTGACCTGCAGGTACATCGAATAGGACTCGCATCTTCTGCATTTTCGTACCTTTTTTCGAATCAGCTTGAATATAGTTCGTCGCAATGGATGAATCGGTGTAATTCGTTACTTCAACCCCACCGTAGTTTTTCACCCCAATTGAAGCGCGACGTGTGCCATCGACTTGAACAGAGACAGATGCTGAATACGTCCCTGGCGATAAGCCACTAATTTGCTGACCTACAGTTGCACCACCACTGCTAATTTTGAGCTCATACTGACCATTCGTATTGCGTTGTACGGCAGCACCAGTTCCAGTTACTGTCCAGTTCGACAGCCCGCCACTCTCAAAGCTTGGATCGTTGACCCGTGTACCTTCACCCCAATTGGATATCGTGTTTGTAGGGGCTGTTGATTTGTAGATGACATAAGGCGTCTTCGCTGTCGCATTAATCGTAATCTGATTACTTGTTACTGGCAGATCGCCGACGAGCTGCTTGCCTTGATCCGTAAGTTTATACAGCTTCACTGTGCTAAGCCCGCTCCAGCTTGCAGGCAGTGTCCATGTCGAGGAGCCACCACTTAAATTCCAGTGATACAATTTCGTCTCATTAATCGGTTCCCATGGGAGCAAATACTTCGTGCCATCGAGTACCTTCACTCCATTTTTCGTAATGATACGCGTTCCTGAAGCGTTCGTTGCACTCACATTATTTTCAAAATCTACCGTATTCGAAGTCCAGCGCGTGATCGGGAAGTTCTGCAAATATTTTGCCGGAAGATCCGTATTAAATGTCATTTCAATCATGCTGTTAAAATTAACCCGACCTTGCCAGCCTTCATAATCGGCCATCTCCGCACTACCGAGAAGTGGATCACGAGCGATCCAAGCATCTTTCTGATGGTTACGAATGAATCTAGCAATTTGGCTGTTGAAGCCTTTATTGTTCGTTGTACCGCCATAAGCATAATCGACAGCCCAGTGTGTCCACGTAGAATCATATTCAAGCGTGTCTGGGAACTCGGTTTCTAGGCGGAATCCTTGCTGATTAATCTCACGTGCTACTTGGCGGCTTTCCCATCCGTCACCGTACCACACGTCTAAGTAAACAAATTTGAGACCAGGCACATCATTCTTCAATTGTTGGAATCTGCTCAATCGGTTACCCGATGTCGCATCATCCCTTGTGCGAATGTAGTAAGAAGCGTCTAGCCAATCCCACCCTGGGGATGTTTTGTTGACCAATGTTTCACTAAACGCTTTCGCCTCCGGATACGACTCGGTTGCATTCACATGAACGCCGAAGTCGGCATTATACACAGCCCCAGCATTCACCAGTGTGTTCATATCTGCCGCACCACCTTGGCGCACGCCAATGTTACCACCGTAATCGGGATGTCCACTGTCATGACCTTCAGAAGCATAGCCCTTTAGCAGCACATTCTGCCCAAGTCCATCGGTTGCTAGATATACTTTCTTCGTTTCGTCGAGCGTTTTCAAGAACGGTTGTGTCGTTTGGCTGGCAAAGTTCATCGGGATGCGCTGCACGACTAGCTGCGGAATACGATCTGCGCCTAACGGATTGTTCATAATACTACGGAAGGCAATCGCACCATCTTGCCAATTAACGGTTCCGTCTCCGTTGCGATCAGCAGCAATTGCAATTTTTGCACTAGGCAGAGGTTCAGTTTGCGTCGATCCGCTTGCACGATAGAGCCATGAGCCACTCCACAAACCAGTCCGGTAGTAACTCGTCTTATTGACTGTCTGCTTCATCACACGTGAGTTTTCTTTAGCAGTTGCACCAGATGGAGAATCATAGACACTGTTCGTCCATAAACCTGCGCTTAGCTGGTTCGTGTTCAAGAAACCATACATATAACCTTGTGGAGTGCTATCTGCTGTAGGCGTGCCTGTTACATTCAGCATCGTATCGCCAGTTCCTGTTGTTGAGACGTACATACGATTACCTGCAAAAGCCGCACCTGTTTGGTTGCTTCTAACTGACAATAAATTATGATTCGGAATCTCGAAACTGCTTACTTTCGTGCTTCCATTATCACTAATATTCGTAACATTGAATTCTACGGTGTTTTGAATAACTTTAATTTGAATTGTAATGATGACATTGATAGAGGAGATGTTGAGTATGTACGTGGCTGTGTTTGCGGTCTTAGAGAAAGTTACTGTAGGTGTGTACAACGTGCCGTTAATTTTTACCTGAGTTAAAGCGTCTTCTTGTCCGTATAGTAGCGCGTTATTGGCTTTCCACTGGTACTGGACAACTTTCGGGAATGTATCGTCCAGCGTGACCGTAAGATCAGTGGATTCAATCGTCTGCGTGGCTGCATGTGCAACTTTAGTCAGCCATTTATCTGAGATGAAGCCTCCTGCCGCAAGTGTTTGTAAGAGCAGAATCACTCCGAGGAATATTGCCATTTTGGATAATAACCCTTTGCTCGATAAACGAGACATTGCCATGAATCTACCATCCTTTCATTTTCAAAGATTTGAAAACCGAATGTGCCGATTCTGCGCAGCTTTTCAATTCAAGATTACAATTATCCCCCTTTGGACGGTGGAATACCCCCATCATAACGCTCGCTTCAAGGCTCGTCAATGAATGAAAAAAGAGGGAAATTGTCATGTTTCGACAACCCCTCTTCGACGATTTTTGCTATCCGTTCGCTCAATGTTTCTCCCTATTTCTTTATCTACTATTCTATTTTTTTCTCTAATATCACTTTATGAGATGGTTTAATAGTTACTTTGTTCAAAAGTAAACTTACTAGCGAAGTGCTTTCATCGCAATATCCGTACGATAATGTTTTCCGTCAAAATGAATGCGATCCGCAGCTGCATAGGCTCTCTCGCGAGCCTCTGCAATGTCGCGTCCGATACCCGTGATACCGAGTACTCTGCCGCCACTTGTAACGATGGAACCATCTGCTTGGCGAGCTGTCCCTGCGTGGAACACAACTGCATGTTCCATAGGTTGGTCTAAACCTGTGATTGGCAAACCTTTCGGGTACTCACTTGGATATCCCGGAGATGCAAGAATGACACATACCGCAGAATCCTCGCTCCACTCGATAGGTAGATCAGCCAAACGTTCTTCGATAGTAGCAAGTACGATTTCTAGCAAATCTGTTTTCAAGCGTGGAAGCAGAACTTGCGTTTCAGGATCGCCAAAACGAGCGTTGAACTCAATTGTCTTCGGCTTGCCTTCCGGTGTGATCATGAGTCCTGCGTACAGAATGCCTTTGAATGGGCGACCTTCCTGTACCAATGCTTGCGCACATGGCTTCACAATCGTCTCAATGGCTTCGTCTACGATGGACTGGGCAATGTGCGGAACAGGGGAGTACGTGCCCATGCCGCCTGTATTTGGACCTTTGTCACCGTCAAAGACTGGTTTGTGGTCTTGAGAAGGCACCATAACGCGAACCGTATTACCTTCAACGAATGCAAGCAGCGACATTTCTTGTCCTTGCAAGAATTCTTCGATGACCACCTGCGCCCCTGCCGATGCGCCAAATACTTGATCCTGCATGATGTCTGTAAGAGCTTGCTTTGCCTCGATCATCGTCTGTGCGACGATTACACCTTTACCGGCAGCTAGACCGTCTGCTTTGATCACGATTGGTGCAGACTGTTGCTCTAGGTAAGCAAGTGCTGCCTCGTAGTTATCGAAAGTTTCGTAAGCTGCTGTTGGAATGTTGTACTTCGCAAGTAGATCCTTCATGAACTTCTTGCTGCCTTCGATTAATGCGGCATTCGCTCGCGGTCCGTACGCGACGATGCCTTGCGCTTCTAGGTAGTCGACCATACCTGCTGCTAGTGGATCATCTGGTGCAACGAAGACGAGGTCGATCTGCTGATCTTTAGCGAACTGTGCTACTTGCTCGAACTGCATTTCGTTGATCGGCACGCACTCCGCAAGTTCAGCGATTCCGCCGTTACCCGGTGCACAGAACAGCTTCGTAACTTTCTGGCTTTGGCTGAGCTTCCAGATGATCGCGTGCTCACGCCCGCCTCTTCCTATGACTAGTATTCGCATTGTGCCTCCTGGGGGAGAGCATGTGTAAAAGTCTAACTACTTCGGTCCAAAGAAGTAACTTCCGGCCGCTGTCTCAATCGTGAAAGTTTGAATTGACTAAGTGGTAATTTCACGATTTCAAAGGCGAACGCTATCGCTCCTGCAGTTACTTCTTTTCCCCTACGTTCGACTTTTACACATGCTCGTATTTTTTTATAAAAGAATAAGTTCAAGTTCTTTAAACACTCATTCATATCTCTACTTTGTTACTATCGCTACATCTTTCCATATCTCAGTAAACCACACGCGCTCAATTTCTGACCATCTTCGATCTAATCTTTTTCATAAACATATTTCTATTAAACCTTCTGCTACATCCTATTTCTTTTAAAATCTTAGATCTAGTAACTCTTCTTGTTTCTATCTCTTTATTCTGAATCTCTTTTTCAAGATCATCTAACAATCGTGCAATCTATAAATCCCTATCTCTTAACTCGACCAAACTAATCACAAGACTCCCTAACCTGATCATGAATCACTCCAAAGTCTAAAATCGCCTAAGCGATAACATGAAATCCTAAGCGGTTAAACCTAACTCTCGTAACTCTGACCTCTTAGTCCTCAATGAAAAACTATCCTTATATAAATCCAGTAAGCATGGTGCTAATTAGGTCAAATGGCGAGCTTCGATTATTAAGAGCTACCACCTTTCCCAACAGCACCCGGCCATCCTAACTATTAGTGTCTAAAATGACGTACACCCGTCATCACCATCGCGATACCATGCTCATTCGCAACGCGGATGGATTCCTCGTCCTTGATGGAACCGCCCGGTTGAATCACGGCTTTAATACCTGCCTTAGCGGCGATCTCAAGAGTGTCGCCCATTGGGAAGAACGCGTCTGAAGCAAGAACTGCTCCATGTGCAAGGTTACCTGCTTGTTCAATAGCAATACGTGCTGCGCCAACGCGGTTCATTTGACCTGCTCCTACACCGATTGTCATGTCATCTGCCGCAAGTACGATTGCGTTGGACTTCACGTTCTTCACGACTTTCCAAGCGAATAGCAATTGCTTCATTTCCTCTTCAGTTGGCTTGCGGTCAGTCACAACATTTAGATCACTTTCCGTAAGTGCGTAGTCATCACGATCTTGGACCAACATACCGCCATCGATAGATGTAATAACAGGCTTCGCCTTGCTTGCAGATGCGTTAACGTCTAATTTAAGCAGACGGATGTTTTTCTTTTTCGTTAAGATATCTAGTGCCTCAGTCGTAAAGTCCGGTGCAATGACGATTTCTAAGAAAATTTCATGTAATAGCTGTGCTGTCGCTTCATCAATCGTACGGTTAGCGGCTACAATGCCGCCGAAGATCGATACGGAGTCTGCTTCATACGCTTTGCGATACGCATCCACAATCGTTTCTCCGATCCCAACACCGCATGGGTTCATATGTTTTACCGCTACGACAGCAGGTTCGCTGAACTCTTTTACAATCTGAACAGCTGTATTCGCATCATTGATGTTGTTATAGGACAATTCCTTGCCATGCAATTGCTCAGCAGATGTTAAGGAGCCTGCAACAGGAAGCGGATTGCGATAGAATGCCGCCTTCTGATGCGGATTTTCTCCATAGCGCAAATCTTGAACCTTCTCATAAGTGACGGAATAGCGTTCAGGGAACACTTCCCCTTGCTGCTCGCTCAAGTAATCCGAGATTAGCGCATCATAAGCGGCTGTGTGACGGAATACTTTAGCTGCTAAACGTTTACGTGTCTCCAGCGTCGTATCGCCGCCCGCACGAATTTCCTCAACTACCTTCGCATAGTCCCTATTATCCACAACAACCGTCACGAACGCATGGTTCTTCGCCGCTGAACGCAGCATTGTTGGTCCACCGATATCGATGTTCTCGATCGCATCTTCATATGTCACATCAGGCTTCACAATCGTCTCTGCAAAAGGATACAGATTGACCACGACGAGGTCGATATAGTCAATGCCAAGTTCCTTCATCGTCGCTTGATGCTCCTTCGAATCACGAATTGCAAGCAGTCCGCTGTGGACGTTCGGGTGAAGGGTCTTCACACGTCCATCTAGAATTTCAGGAAATCCTGTCACATCGGAGATGCCGACAACAGGTAAGCCCTCTTTTTCAAGTAAAGATTTCGTTCCTCCAGTAGAGATTAACTCCACACCTAAATTCACCAACTCACGTGCAAAATCGACCAAACCGGTTTTGTCAGATAAGCTGATTAACGCTCTGCGGATTGCCATTATTAATAACCTCCTGTGTTATGTGTTGCGTTATTTTTAATTTATGTCTGTGTTCATCCCCACCCCATCAAGACGGATGAGTCGTATTCAAGTGAACATGTCTACCTTCTAATCGAACTTGCCCCTTACTAAACCAATTAATCACCTTCGGATACAACTGATGCTCTGCTTCATGCACACGATGGAGTACCATCTCTTCCGTATCGCCATCGTTAATTTCAACCACTTGCTGCGCAATAACAGGGCCGCTGTCTAGCCCACCATCAACCAAATGAACAGTTACACCCGTTAATTTCACACCGTAATCCAGTGCTTGTTTCACAGCGTTCATACCAGGAAAAGCAGGGAGTAGCGAAGGATGCACATTGATGATTTTGCCGTAAAAAGGTTCAACGAGCTTGCTCGTAATGAGCCGCATATAACCAGCCAGCACGATCAGGTCAATCTGATGCTCATGAAGCTGATGCACGATCTCTTCCTCATACGCCTCGCGTGAAGCATAGTCCTTCGGTTGAAAAACAAAAACAGGCACTCCCGCCTGCTTTGCTTTGTCCACGACAGGTGCATTCGGACGATCGGAGACGAGCAGAGATAGCGATACTTCAAGCTTTCCCTGCTTAATTGCATCCTCAATCGCTGTAAAATTCGAGCCGCTACCCGAAGCAAATACCGCAATCCGATACTCGCTCATGGACTAGACCACCGCTCCTGTAAACGTCACGATGCGATCACCTGTTGTCACTTGTCCGATCTTGTAAGCCACTTCGCCCTGCTCAGCTGCAATACGAATCGCTTCGTCTGCTTCTTCAGCTGGAACGATAATGATCATCCCAATTCCCATATTGAACGTGGTGAACATGTCACGATTCGTGATATTGCCCTCACGTTGCATCAATTCGAAGATCGGTAGAATCGGCCATGAGCCATACTCGATATCCACGTTAACACCTACTGGCAGCACACGAGGGATATTTTCGATAAAACCGCCGCCTGTAATGTGTGCTAGACCTTTAACTTTAACCTTCTCTAGCATCGCCAAAACTTGCTTCACATATATACGTGTCGGCGTAAGAAGAACATCACCTAGTTTTTGGCCATCAAACTCCGCGATTTCATCGTGCAACGTATAGCCCTTATCTTCAAGCAAAAGCTTACGTACTAAGGAGAAACCGTTGGAATGAACGCCAGAAGACGCAAGTCCAAGCACAACGTCACCAGCTGCAATTGTGGAACCATCGATCATCTTGCTCTTGTCTACGATTCCAACTGTAAATCCAGCGATATCGTACTCGCCCTCTGCGTACATACCCGGCATTTCAGCCGTTTCGCCGCCGATCAGCGCACAACCGGACTGTACACAGCCGTCTGCAACACCTTTGACGATAGCTTCAATTTTCTCAGGTACAACTTTATCACATGCGAGATAGTCTAGGAAAAATAACGGCTCAGCGCCTTGCACGACGATATCGTTCACACACATCGCAACTGCATCAATACCAATGGTGTCATGCTTATCCATAGCAAAAGCAATCTTCAACTTCGTGCCTACGCCATCAGTTCCTGATACGAGAACAGGCTCTTCATATTTATCTTTATTCAGGCCGAACAATCCGCCGAATCCGCCAAGTCCACCCATCACTTCAGGACGCATCGTGGACTTCACGTGCTTTTTCATACGCTCAACTGCTTCGTTACCTGCCGCGATATCGACGCCGGCTTGTTTGTACGCATCGGACACTTCGTTCAACTCCCAAATTTGTTTTTGAAAAATAGCTGGTTCGTGCGGGGGCTGGTGAGGAGGTGGGTTGTGGCTTACTGCGAGCTGCATATATCCTTTCGTCCGCTGTTGAAATCGTGAAGTTTGAATTGGATTTATGGTATTTTCACGATTTCAAAGGCGGATCGCTTCCGCTCTCCAGGACATATGCTGCTCTTCGCCAGCCCCCCTACCTCCTCACCAGCCACACCTTCTTTGAGACAATCACTAACGATCTTTTCACTCCGTTATGCATCTATGCTCACCATCTCTGACTCGGCGAGCCAAGATTTTACATGGGAACGATTGCTTCGCTCCGTTCTTACAAGTGTTTTACTTTCTTTAATGTTGAGAATCTATCAATATTATTGAGCTACAATCCAACACATGATAAACGAGGGAGTTTCACTTCGTTTATAAAATTCTTTTCTACCCACTAGAGTGGGTTCAGAAAGTTTAACGAAGAGGAATGAGGGTGCTGGAGGAGCGTAGCGTTCGCCTTTGAAATCGTGAAAATACAATTAGATAAATTCAGAATTCACGATTGAGACAGCGACCGGAAGCACCCTCATTCCACGCAGTGATCCAACTTTTTGAAACCGCTCCTCCCACTTATCACTTCACAGCAGTTACAACAGCAACCACTTCATCATCAACTTCAGTCGGATACTCATTATCAAAGCACGCCGTGCAATAACCGTGCTTGAACTCATCCGCCGTACGACCAATGGAGTCTAGCAAGCCATCTTTGCTCAAAAAGTACAGCGAGTCTGCATTAATCTTCTTACGCATTTCTTCAATAGAGTGTGAAGATGCAATCAACTCTTTGCGACTCGGTGTATCAATCCCGTAGAAGCACGGGTTCTTGAACGGTGGTGAAGATATCCGCACATGCACCTCAGTCGCACCCGCTTCACGAAGCAGATTGACGATGCGCAAGGACGTTGTGCCACGGACGATGGAATCATCGATCATGACGACACGCTTTCCCTCAACAACACCGCGTACGGCGCTAAGCTTCATCTTTACACCTTGCTCACGCAGTTCTTGACTTGGTTCGATGAATGTACGTCCTGTGTAACGATTCTTGATTAAGCCCAGCTCATACGGAATTCCCGTCTGCTCGGCATAGCCGATTGCTGCGGAAGTCGAAGAGTCAGGCACACCAGTGATAATGTCCGCATCGACGAATGCTTCCCTTGCAAGCTGCTTACCCATACGCTTACGTGCCGTGTGCACGTTAATTTCATTCATGTCCGAATCTGGTCTTGCAAAATATATATATTCCATCGAGCAGATTGCTCGTTTTTGTCGATCTGCAAAACGATCTTCATGTAACCCATTCCGATCCAGAACAAGCAGTTCCCCCGGAAGGACGTCACGCACATAATGACCACCAACTGCTTCGAACGCACACGTTTCGGAAGCGAACAGATAGGCATCACCCAAGCGACCAATCACAAACGGACGAAGTCCATGTGGATCAAGTGCTGCAATGAGCTTATCTTTGGTCAAAATAAGAAACGCATACGCGCCTACTACTTGCGACAACGCGTCCTTAACCGCATCCTCGATCTCATCATGCTCCGATCGTGCGATCAAGTGGGCGACAACTTCCGTATCGGAAGATGTCTGGAAGATCGAGCCCATTTTCTCAAGCTTACGACGAATTTGTTTCGCATTCACTAGATTCCCGTTCGTTGCAATCGCAAGGTCACCCTCGCGATACTTGAACACAAGTGGCTGCGCATTCGCCAGTTTACTCTCACCTGCCGTTGAATAACGTACATGTGAGATCGCTGAAGTTCCAATTAAGCTTGGAAGGTTCGTATTGTTGAACACTTCCTTCACAAGTCCCATCCCACGATGGTAGTGGAAGTTGTTCGCATCTGCTGTACAGATGCCAGCACTTTCCTGACCACGATGCTGAAGAGCATGCAGTCCATAGTAGCAGAGGGAGGCAGCATCCTCGTGTCCGAAGACACCAAAGACGCCGCACTCCTCGCCAAGTTTATCTAACACACCAGCATGAGCATTCATGCCTTCGTTGTAGTAGTCACCAGACCACAATCCCTGCCCAACTTTTATTTCATTAGACATGGGATCGCATCCTTCCAAGTCTTTTCGAGCGAACGAACAGAAGCACTTACAGCTCCTTTTCCATTCACTTGAATGTTTAATTCTTCACCTTGCACCGTACCGATTACTTGATGCGGAACTCCTTGGGAAACAATCCATTCCACCAAAGCATCTACTTTAACAGCTGTTGTCGAGAGTAAGATACGGGATTGGCTTTCACTGAATAACGCATGATCAGGACGTAATTCGCTCGCAAAATTCACTTCTGCACCAATACCTGATGACATACAGGACTCTGCTAATGCTACTGCAAGACCGCCCTCCGACAAGTCATGTGCAGAAGCAACAAGACCTTGCTGAATTGCACCTAGTACTGTCTTATGCAACCGTTTTTCTGTTTCCAAGTCAAGCACAGGCGGACGACCTTCTGTAACGTTGTGAACGATATATTGGAATTCAGAGCCACCAAGCTCTGCTTTTGTTTCACCAAGTAAGATGATCACATCGCCAGCTTGTTTAAACGCTTGTGTTGTAATGTGGTCCGTATCATGCACCAAACCTACCATTCCCACAACAGGGGTTGGATAAATCGCGCCTTTTGCATTCTCGTTATACAAGGACACGTTACCACCGATAACAGGTGTATCCAGTACACGACAAGCTTCCGCCATACCATCAACAGCTTGCTCCATCTGCCAGAAAATTTCTGGCTTCTCAGGCGAACCGAAGTTCAAGTTGTCTGTAATCGCAAGTGGTTCAGCACCGGAACATACAATGTTACGTGCTGCTTCACTCACTGCAATACGTCCACCAACCGCTGGATCTAAGTACACATAACGTCCGTTACAATCCGTCGTCATTGCAAGCCCTTTACGTGTTCCACGAATGGATACAACAGCTGCATCTGAACCCGGACGAACAACCGTAGACGTACGAACCATGTGATCGTATTGATTGTAAACCCACTCTTTGCTCGCAACAGTTGGGGATGCTAACACTTTAGCAAGCGCATCATTTAGGTCTGTCACTTCGGCATAACGAGTCGTATCGATATCTGCATTTGCTTCATAATAAGCTGGCATTTTCGATGGCTTATCATATACTGGACACTCATCCACAAGTGCTGTAACCGGCATATCACCAACTACCTCACCGTTATGAATCAACTTCAAGCGACCATCGTCGGTTACCTTACCAACCTTCGCACAGATCAATCCCCAACGAGTGAAAATTTCCGTCGCTTGCGCTTCATGCTTCGGCTCCACAACGAACAACATACGCTCTTGGGATTCCGACAACATCATCTCATAAGCCGTCATACCTTCTTCACGCTGTGGAACTTCATCTAAGTACAGCTCCATGCCGTTGCCAGCCTTGGATGCCATCTCTGCGGAAGAACAAGTAAGTCCTGCTGCACCCATATCTTGAATACCAAGAACGATACCTGTATCGATCAATTCAAGACAAGCTTCAAGCACTAATTTTTCCATAAAAGGATCCCCGACCTGAACCGCAGGACGCTTCGCTTCTGACTCTTCAGTTAGCTCCTCCGAGGCAAATGTCGCTCCGTGAATCCCGTCACGACCTGTTGCAGGACCCACATAGAACACCGGATTGCCTACACCCTTCGCTACACCACGCTGAATTTGGTCGTGGTTGATCAAACCGACGCACATCGCGTTCACGAGTGGATTTCCTTCATAACTTTCATCGAACATCACTTCGCCGCCAACAGTTGGAATCCCGATACAGTTTCCATAACCCGCAATACCGGATACGACGTGCTCGAACAAATATTTAACACGATCATTCTTAAGGTTCCCGAAGCGAAGTGAGTTCATTAATGCAACGGGACGTGCACCCATAGAAAAGATGTCACGAATGATGCCGCCCACACCTGTCGCTGCGCCTTGATAAGGCTCAATCGCCGAAGGGTGGTTGTGACTTTCAATTTTGAAAACAACTGCTTGGTTATCACCAATATCTACGATACCCGCTCCTTCACCCGGACCCATCAGAACGCGAGGTCCAGTTACAGGGAATTTGCGAAGTAAAGGCTTTGAATTTTTATAGGAACAGTGCTCCGACCACATGACCGAGAACACGCCGATTTCAACGTAATTAGGCTTACGCCCAAGGAACCCGCAAATTTTTGCGTACTCATCATCCGTTACACCCATCTGCTTATACACTTTTTGTTCCGCAATTTGTTCTGCGGTTGGTTCCTTAACGGACAACTGCTGCGTCATGTTGTTTCCTCCATGTGTTCAGAATCGATGTAAACATTCGCTTACCATCACTTGATCCGAGAAGATCGCTTACAGCACGCTCTGGATGCGGCATCATCCCTACAACATTACCTGCCTTATTGCATACCCCTGCGATATCATCGATTGCGCCATTTGGGTTCGTACCTTGCTGATAACGGAACACGATTTGATTATTCGCTTGTAGTTCTGACAGAGTCACTTCATCCACATAGTAATTGCCTTCGCCATGTGCGATCGGAATCGTAATGATTTCACCTTCTTGATAATCACTTGTAAAAGGTGTGTTTGCATTCACAACTTCCAAATTCGTAGGGTGACAGAGGAATTTCATGCTCTTGTTACGTAGTAGCGCACCAGGCAATAATCCTGCTTCCGTCACGATTTGGAATCCATTACAGATACCCAGAATGTACTTGCCTTGCTCAGCTGCTTCAATTAACGCCTGCATTACAGGTGCAAAACGGGCAATCGCACCGCAGCGTAAGTAATCACCGTAGGAGAAACCTCCTGGGATTAGAATACAATCATAGCTTGATAGATCAGTAGCAGTATGCCATACATAATCGACTTGCTGGCCAACCGTATCCTCCACCGCTTTATAGCAATCGATATCACAATTCGATCCCGGAAATACGAGAACCGCAAATTTCATCAGGGTACCTCCTCAAGTTTGTAAGTCGAATGATCTCATTTCTGAATGTTGGGAAACTTCAGTATACGAGACTTCTATGCGCTCAGTTCAAAGCGATAGTCTTCAATCACTGTGTTCGCTAGCAATTTCTCGCACATCGCCGTAACACGCGCTTCAGCTTCTGCACGATCTGCCGTATCCAGTTCAAATTCCATGTACTTGCCAATTCGAACCTTACCCACTTCCTCAAAACCCATCGCATGTAAAGCGCCTTGAACGGCGCTTCCCTGCGGGTCTAGAACATTTTGCTTAATCGTAACGTAGACAGTTGCTTTCATTAGGGTGAATCCTCCTCTATGAATGACGAAATCTATGATATTAGCAATTCTAGAAAACTAGTAATCTATTCAGCTTGCTGCAATTGCGCAAGAAGAAGACCCAAGATTTGACGATAACGAATCGATGTTGCTTCCACCACTTCATCAGGCAGCGGTGCAGGCTGTGAATTTTTATCCCAACCGGAATTAGCTAGGTATGTGCGAACAGGCTCTTTATCCAAGGAATCCATCTCAACATCCAGCTCATATTGGCTCTCTGCCCAGAAACGGGAAGAATCCGGCGTGAACATCTCATCAATTAGAATGATTTCATCCCCGATAAAACCAAATTCAAACTTTGTATCTGCTAGTAAAATACCGCGCTGCTCACAATATGAATGTGCAAGCACGTAAAGCATAATACTTTTCTGTAGCAGCTGTGTCGTTAGACGTTCGCCTAACCACTCACGCATTTGCTCGATCGTAATGTCCTCATCGTGACCGACATCATTTTTCTTCGCAGGTGTGAAGATTGGGCTTTGCAGACGTTGGTTCTTGCGCATGCCTTCAGGAAGCTCATGACCGTTCACTTTACCTGTCTCCAGGTATTGACGCCAGCCGCCGCCCGTTAAGTAACCGCGAACCACACACTCTACTGGAATACGAGTTGCTTTACGCGTCACCATAATGCGGTAGCGAAGTGCTTCTTTGTCAGTAACCAAGTCATCAATTTGGTCAATGTCTGTATGAACCACATGGTTCGGCATAATCTCAGAAGTCATATCGAACCAGAAACCTGTAAGTAAGTTCAATACGTCTCCTTTAAAAGGAATCGCAGGCTCCAGCACATGATCGAATGCCGAAATACGGTCCGTAACAACGATTAGCAAGTGTTCCCCAAGATCATACAATTCGCGAACTTTGCCTTTATATAGCAGCGGTGCTTTTACCAAGTGCACCGCTGTTGTTAATGTTTGTGACAAAAGATTCAACCTCCCATTTTTCATATGCGTGTACAAAAGTCTGTTCACTACGGATAAAAGAAGCACTTCCGGTCGCTGTTGAAATTGTGAATTTTGAATTGATATTATTGTAGTTTCACAATTTCAAAGGCGAACGTTTCACTCCTTCAGTTGCTTCTTTTCTCCTACGTTCGACTTTTGACCACACTATTTCAATCCTAAACGATCGAAGATCGTATCCACATGCTTCAAGTGCCAGCTTGGGTTAAACGCATCTTCAATTTCCTCTGCACTTAATACATCTGTAATTTCAGGCGTATTCATCACGATGTCACGGAAAGAACGTTGTTGTTCCCATGCTTCCATCGCGCGCGGTTGCACCGTATCATACGCTTTTTCACGAGCATAACCTTTATCGATCAGCTTCGTCATAATGCGGCCAGAGAATGGCACATCATACGTTGCTTTCATGTTTCTCTTCATATTCTCAGGGAATACCGTTAAGTTCTTCACGATGTTTCCAAAGCGATTCAGCATGTAGTTCAGCAAGATTGTTGCATCTGGTAAAATGATACGTTCCACAGAAGAGTGGGAAATATCGCGTTCATGCCACAACGTCACGTTCTCATAAGCGGATACCATGTGTCCACGAATGACACGGGAAAGACCGGAGATGCTCTCACAGCCAATTGGATTACGCTTATGCGGCATTGCGGAAGAACCCTTCTGACCCTTTGCAAAACCTTCTTCAACCTCACGAACTTCACTCTTCTGCAAAGCACGAATTTCAGTTGCGAACTTATCCATCGAAGTCGCGATCAGTGCAAGTGTAGCCATGTAATCCGCATGACGGTCACGCTGCAACGTTTGTGTCGAGATCGGAGCTGCTTTCGTTCCCAACTTTTCACATACATAGCTCTCTACAAAAGGATCAATATTGGCGTACGTGCCTACTGCGCCAGACATTTTACCGTACTGTACGCCATCCGCTGCAAGGCGGAAACGCTCCAAGTTACGCTTCATTTCTTCGTGCCACAGTGCCATCTTAAGGCCAAACGTAGTAGGCTCTGCATGCACACCATGCGTTCTGCCCATCATCGCAGTATGTTTATAAGCAATCGCTTTTTCACGTAGAATCTCAATGAAATTGATTAGATCTTTTTCGATAATATCGTTCGCTTGACGAAGCAAATACCCAAGAGCTGTATCTACAACGTCTGTTGAAGTTAGACCGTAATGCACCCATTTGCGCTCATCGCCTAGTGTCTCGGACACCGCACGTGTAAAGGCAATTACGTCATGGCGTGTTTCTTGCTCAATTTCATAAATGCGATCAATGTTAAAGCTAGCATTCTCACGAAGAACTTTCACATCTTCCTTCGGAATCGCACCAAGCTCCGCCCATGCCTCGCATGCTAGAATTTCAACTTCAAGCCAAGCCTTAAATTTATTTTCTTCCGTCCAAATTCGCGCCATTTCTGGGCGGCTGTAACGTTCAATCATGTTCCATCCTCCTAATCTCGACTTCCGCTGTTCTCTACTGTAGAGTTTTCCTCAAAAGTTAGGCCGCTGCGAATCAAGGGAATACTTCCGGCCGCTGTCTCAATCGTGAAATTTGAACTTATTTAATGGTATTTTCACGATTTCAAAGGCGATCACTTCGTTCCTCCAGTACACCCTTTATTCTTCGCTTGACTTTTTCGTCACACTCTACATATTTTTCCAAATAGCCGAGTCTTCTATCCATTTAAGTGCTTTTTCTACATCATTCGTCAAAAGATTGACATGACCCATCTTCCGTTTCACTTTCGCGTCACTTTTACCGTACAAATGAATCTTCGCCGTCACATCAGTTGGCAGATCATTTTGTTGCTCCGACCATTGCATCAGCGGCTCGACATGCTCGCCAAGTAAGTTCACCATTACAACAGGTGTAAGCAGCTCCGTACTGCCTAACGGCAAGTTGCAGATCGCTCTCACATGCTGCTCGAACTGACTTGTATGACAAGCTTCCATAGTATAATGCCCGGAATTGTGCGGTCTTGGGGCAAGCTCATTCACGTAAATCTCACCGCTTGATGTCACGAACATCTCTACGGCAATAAGTCCAATTACACCAAGTCCTTCGGCGATCCGAATCGCAAGTTGCTCAGCTTTGCGCTGCAATTCATCTGACACACGTGCAGGAACGATCGATACGTGCAAGATATTATCCACATGCACATTCTCAGCCACTGGGAATGCTTTCACTTCACCGCGTGGACTTCTTGCTGCAATCACCGATATTTCCTTGTCAAAATGAATAAACTTCTCCAGTACAAGCTCTGTTTTAGCTTGACTAAGCGTAGCGTAAGCATCCGTTACTTCATCTAATGTACGGATTACCCACTGCCCTTTGCCATCGTAACCACCAGTCGCTGTTTTGAGCACACAAGGAGTTCCGAATGCAAGTACACCTTCACGCAACTTGTCCTCACTGTCGATTTCTAGGTAAGGTGCAACACTTACACCCGCTGCTTCAATCGCACGTTTCTCACGGAGTCGATGCTGCGTTGTATAGAGCAATTGACTGCCTTGCGGAACATAAGATTGCTTCATTAGAAGTTCCGTTACCCTTGCATCCACATTCTCGAATTCATAGGTGATCACATCCGATTGCTCAGCCAATTGCCGCGCTGCTTCCAAATCGTCATAAGCTGCTACAATTTGCGCATCTGCCACCTGCCCACATGGAGCATCTTTCATCGGATCTAGCGTCACGAAGCGATATCCCATTGCTCGACCCGCAAGCGACACCATTCGACCAAGCTGCCCTCCACCTAGTATACCAATTGTACTGCCTGGTAGAATAACATTGGACACTTCTATCATAACAGTTCACTGCTTTCCAGCACAGCTTGCTTCGTCTTCTCGCGACGTTCACGTACCTTTTCTTGCAACTCCTTGTCGAATGCACCTAGCATTTGTGCGGCGAGTAGTCCTGCATTCGCAGCTCCTGCTGCTCCGATCGCTACAGTTGCAACAGGAATTCCTGCTGGCATCTGCACAATCGATAGAAGGGAATCTAGACCGTTCAGTGAGCGGGACTGCACCGGTACACCAATGACGGGAAGTTCAGTCTTCGCTGCTACCATACCCGGTAAATGTGCGGCACCGCCTGCACCTGCAATAATCACCTTGAGACCACGTTTAACCGCTGTTTCCGCATACTCGAACATCAAGTCCGGTGTGCGATGCGCAGATACGACCTTTTTCTCATAAGGTATAGCCAATTCGTCCAGAATGTCACAAGCTTTCTTCATCGTTTCCCAATCGGATTGACTTCCCATGATGACCCCTACATGCACTGACACGTTTCATCCACTTCCATTCTTCTATTATTCATTCTTCCAAATTAGCATCTTAACCAAAAAAACAAAAAATCCAGAAATTTACCGAGTAACTCGATTTTCTGGACTTTGGGATGCTAAATAAGCATGTTGATCCCACGCCATCTTTTTAATAGAAGGAGTTAACCAACAAGCACATCCTCGTAGTCCAAAAATTTGTGGTTCTCGGGTAGAGACTTTCAGGCCATATCCCTGAATTTATACGAGTAACTTACCTATTCAATTCATTTTGCCAAAACGCCTTGTTGCTAATAGCTTTTTAGCTCCTTTAGTGTAACAGCAGCTACCTTAAGATGTCAATTTCAAAAAACGAACATTTTTCAAATTTATTGTTAATAACATTCGTGTTTTACTTCATTAAAGGATAGAAGACATGTCATGTATCCATCTTAAATCCTCAATTTGTTTAAAAAAAGAGACCCCTGACTTGCGTCAGGAATCCCTCTTATATGTTGTTATTATCTAGAATCGAATGCGCTGCGCAAGCCATCCCCGATAAAGTTAAAGCACATGATTGTAAGGAAGATCATTACACCTGGAGCAATAGGAACCCATGGTGCTTCAAGCATGATTTTCAAGCTTGTTGCACCTTGTAGGATGTTACCCCAACTTGCATCCGGTGGTTGAATACCTAGACCTAAGAAACTTAGGGAGGATTCAGTTAAGATCATACTGCCCATTTGCAAAGAAGCAGAAACGATAATCGGTGCTAAGGAGTTTGGCAAGATATGACGGAAAATGATACGGAAATCCGACATTCCGATCGTACGTGCCGCATCCACAAACTCGCGATTTTTCACAGACAAGATCTGTCCGCGTAATAGTCTCGCTTTACTCATCCAACCAAAGGCTACTAACACTATAATAATATTGGTTAAACTCGGTTTAAGCAAAGTTACAACCGTAATTAGCATAAACATCATTGGGAAAGCAAGCATAACGTCAACAAAACGCATCAAGACTGCATCAATCTTACCTCCGTAGAAACCCGCTATGGAGCCTACAACGATACCAATGATTACGTTAAATACTACTGCGAAGATACCTACTGCGAGTGAAACACGTCCTCCATACAATACTCTTGAGAGTACGTCACGTCCTAAATCATCTGTTCCCAGCCAGTGTGCACTACTAGGTGCTTTAAGACGAGCCAACAAATCTTGTGCTGCCGGATCGTACGGTGCAATGAATGGAGTTATTAATGCTAAGACTACAAGAGTGACAAGAAGAATGAGACTGACTAGCGCCATCTTGTTGCTTTTGAATCTTTCCCAAGCACGGTTCTTTGGCTTAACTAGAACTGGCTGTTGGTTGGAAATCGCTACGTTCATCTTCTCACCCCTTCACTTCTTGTTTACTTAGACTTACACGTGGATCAAGGAACGCATAGGAAATGTCGGCAAAGATATTACCAGCAACAGTAAGCACTGCACCAAGCGTCGTTATAGCGAAGATAACCGGATAATCCCGTTGGAATGCCGCATCTCTAAACAATGCTCCCATTCCTGGAATGGAGAAAATGTTTTCGAGAATAAGGGAACCTGCAACGAAACCCGGTACTGCTAGCCCAAGTAGTGTAGCAAGAGGAACTAGCGCATTGCGCATACCGTGAATCCCTAGAATACGACCAGGCAATAAACCTTTGGACTTTGCAGTCCTCATGTAGTCTTGATGAATAACTTCAAGCATGCTGGAACGAATGTAGCGTAACCAGATCGCTACCTCAGCGAATACCATTACGGAAATCGGCATAATCATATGATGTACTCGATCCCAAAAGCCAGTTGATCCACTAATAGATTGCAAGCCACCAGTTGGCAGCCAACCAAGCTTAACACCGAACACCATCAATAGGATTAGTGCAAGCCAGAATCCTGGAACCGATATCCCTGTAAAACTAATCCCTGAGACAATACGGTCAAACTTAGAGTTCTCCTTCAAGGCACAGATAATCCCGAGCGGTATTGCAATCAACATGGATATGATAAAGCTCGTAACAGTCAAGAGTAACGTTGTAGGCAATCGATCTATAACGATCTTAAGAACAGGTTCGTTCTTCATGTAAGAAATACCAAAGTCCCCTTGCAGCATGCCGGTGAGCCATTCCCAATATTGAGTAGGAAGCGGCTTATCCAAGCCGTACGCTTTGATCATATTTTCTTTGTCTAAGGCCGTAATGGTCGGATCCTCAATGTATTGCGACAGAGGTGAACCCGGAGCCAAGTGGATAATGGCGAATGATATGATCGTGATGCCGAGAAGAATAGGAATGGCGTTTAGAATACGTCGTAGTGCATATTTGACCACCGGATGTCACTTCTTTCTTTTAAGACTTTGTATTACTTCGTGAAGTACCACTTCTCGATTTCTTTCAAACCGTCACGTTGTGGGTTATAACCAGCAAGATTGCTTGGGTAAGCATTTGTTGAGAAACCAGAGTACAAGAATGTGTAAGCTTGATCTTCAGCTACTAGAGCATCCACTTTATTTAGCAACTCTTTACGTTTGTTTTTATCAAATGTATTCAAATCTTCGTCGATCAACTTGTCTACTTCAGGGTTGCTGTAACCAGTGATGTTCATACCAGTTTCAACTTCGCTGGAGTGCCATGTACCACGTGGGTTCGGATCTCCAGAAATGCTCCATGCACCGAATACAGACTCAAACTTCTTATCTGTAATTACTGCTTTGGAATATGCAGAAGATTCAAGCATACGAATGTTCATGATAATACCGGCTTTTTTCAATTGCTGTTGAACAACCGTCATTGCTTTCTCACGAACTTTGTTACCTTGAACACCAGTCATTTCGAATTCAAACTTCTTGCCGTCTTTATCTAGAACACCATCGCTATCGGAATCTTTCCAACCAGCGTCAGCTAACATTTTCTTCGCTTTATCAACATCGTAGTTAAACTTCGGAACGTTGTCCGTGAATGTCCAGTAAGTTGGAGGTGTTTGAGCGTGCATAATTGTACCTTGGCCCTCGATAACACCGTCAATAATACCTTGACGATCCATTAGCATTGTCAAAGCTTGACGTACAGCCTTATCTTGGAACAATGGATTTTTCAAGTTCCAACCAATGTAGCTATAGCTGCTTGTTTTAACGCCTTTTTCAAGCTTGATCTTACCGGATTGTTTCGCATAGTTTTCAATAACAGACAAGTTATCAACAGGTACAGTAACTTGATTAATTTCACCCGTTTGCAATTGAGCCATCATTGTGTTTGCATCACCAAGGATCTTGATGTTAATTTTGTCAATGGACGGCTTGCCACCATAGTAGCTATCTACACGGCTGAATTTCAAGAATTGACCTTTTTTCCACTCATCCAATTTGTATGGACCAGAACCGATTGGATTTTTCATGAAATCGGACTTATCCATATCTTTAACTGGCACATCTTTCAAAATGTGTTGTGGCAAGATGTTGTAAGGCATCATATCGATGTAGCCTGCATTTGGCTCTTTAAGTATAAATTTAACTGTTGTATCATCAACTTTTTCAACCTTCGCAACGGATGTAAATGTACCTTTGCGTGGTCCTTTGTAATCAGGGTTAAGTGCAACGTTGTATGTGAATACAACGTCATCAGCAGTTACTGGTTTACCATCTGAGAACTTCACATCGTTACGGATTTTAATTGTCATTTGCAATTTGTCATCGGAGAAAGTCGGTTGACCTACTGCCAAATCTGGAACGATTTCTTGCTTCTCGTTAAATTTGTACAAGGAGCTGAATACTAGCTCGATTACTTCAGAAGAAGTTGTACTTGTAGCCCAGAAACGAATAAAGCCTTGAGGATCTCCAAGGTAAGCCGTTGTGATTTCGCCACCGTCTACCTTTTCTTTTGCTGCTGCAGCAGGAGAAGCTGCAGGTGTTTCTGTTGCGCCTGACTTGTCACCGCAAGCGGATAGGAACAAGCTAGTTGACATTAATGTTGCAAGAGCAACTGTTCCGTACTTACCAAAAGATTTTGTTGTCATGATGTGAACCCCTCTCTAATTTACAATTTTTTTATATGAAATGGCAGGATGCAAAGTGCCCCGGCTCCACTTCTGCAAATATTGGTCTTTCAATACGGCAACGCTCCACTGCATGTGGGCACCTTGGGTGGAACGGACAACCTGATGGTGGGTTTGCCGCATTCGGCACTTCACCACTAAGTACAATACGCTCACGTTTTGCACCAATCTCAGGTTCAGGTACTGCAGATAGTAATGCTTGTGTGTATGGGTGCTTCGGATTGTCGAACAATTGGTCACGAGTACCACTTTCAACAATTCGACCTAAGTACATTACCGCTACACGATCGGAAATGTGTCGAACAATGCTGAGGTTATGAGAGATGAATAGGTAAGAAACTTTGGTTTGTTTTTGCAAATCGCCTAGTAAATTCACAATCTGAGCTTGAACGGAAACGTCTAGAGCAGATACAGGCTCGTCCCCGATAATAAGCTTCGGATTCAGTGAAATCGCACGAGCAATCGCAATACGTTGTCTTTGACCGCCTGAGAACTCGTGAGGATATAATCCTGAAGTATGGGGTCTTAAACCAACCATTCCTAATAGTTCCTCAGCGCGTTTCATCGCATCTTGTTGACTTAGACCACCTTGGATCACCATCGGCTCAGCAATTGCTTTACCAATTGAAATACGTGGGTTCAAGGATGCGAAAGGATCTTGGAAGACACATTGCATATCTTTACGAAGTGGACGAAGTTGCTTCTGGCTCATTTTGCTAATATCTGCTCCGTCAAAACGGATTTGACCAGAGGTTGGATCAAGCAAACGAAGAATCAATCGGCCTACTGTCGATTTACCACAACCGGATTCACCAACAATACCGAGTGTTTCTCCTTCATATACATTAAATTCCACACCATCTACAGCCTTGACAGTACCTTTTTTTGCACTACCGCCAATTAAAAAATGCTTTTTAAGGTCTTTGACCTCAAGAAGTGGAGTATTCACTTTCTTTATCCCCCTTTTGCGTATGCTAGACCAAGATGCAACGAACTTTATGTCCCGAGTTAATTTCGCGCAATTCAGGCATTTTATCTCGGCAAGTGGCAGTTGCTACTGGGCAACGCTCTGCAAAGCGACAACCTTCAGGGAATGCTCCAGCTGGAGGTACTGTACCAGGAATTGGCTGCAATTTCTCGATTGCGCCAGACATACGAGGAGTGGATTGTAACAATCCTTTCGTATACGGATGCTGTGCTGACGTAAAGATCGTGCGAACATCAGCCGTCTCCACGATTTGTCCTGCATACATAACAATGACTCGGTTTGCCATCTCAGCTACTACGCCAAGGTCGTGAGTAATGAACAACACGGACATATCAGTTTCATCTAATAAGTTGCGAATAAGGTCCAATACTTGCGCTTGGATTGTTACATCCAGTGCAGTTGTCGGCTCATCAGCAATCAGTAAATCTGGTTTACAGGACATTGCCATGGCAAGCATGACACGCTGTCTCATACCGCCAGATAAGCGATGTGGATATTCTTTACGAATTCGTGTAGGTTCTGGGAACCCAACGCGTCTTAACCAATCTTCAGCAATTTTCACTGCTTCTACTTTGGAGACTTTCAAATGCTTCGTAATCGATTCTGTTAATTGGAAGCCAATCGTTAGAACCGGATTTAGGGAAGTCATGGGCTCTTGGAAAATCATCGAGAGTTTACCACCACGAACTTCTGCCATTTCTTTTTTATTAAGTCCAACAAGGTTCTTTCCACGGTACCGGACTTCGCCACTTGCAATCTCTCCAGATTGAGGAAGAAGTTGCATAAGTGATAGGGATGTCATACTCTTGCCACAGCCGGATTCACCAACTAATGCGACTACTTCATTCGTCCCAATTTCAAAATCAATGCCGTCGACAATAACCTTTTCATTCTTCTTTTTGTCTTTGAACACCGTCTTCAGTGCTTTAACTTCTAAAATAGCTTTCTGCATGCTGCTCACCTTCATTTCAGTCCGGTTAAATAGGTGCAAATAGTGCACTTGTCTCATTTTAAGGTTTATTGACCACGTTGTCACTAACTTTTTTAAAAATTCTTTATACATTTTTATTTGAAAATTATTGAAATAATGAAATCGGATGTAGTATACTAGAATAGTTTTCTTGAATATACTTTTATTACCAGTGGTTAATAATCTATGAGAATACTCACAAACCGCATTCCACCAGCGTTTTATAATGTTTTTTGTCATATAAACGTAACAATATTTTACAAAGATTTAGTTTCCATATATTGAAAAGTCATATTACAATTATTTAATCATATTTTTGCATAAATATAATAAATACCACCGTATTAAACGCCCTTTTCCTAACATTCAAACACTTTTAACAATAAAAAAAGACCCTCCTAACCCTCAGCTAGAAAGATCTATACCCATTTGCTATTCCCTATACCAACATCCCTATTTAGCCTATGATAGCTTTGAAACCTACAGCCCCACCTTATAACTAAATGCCTACATTAAGCTGATCTATTTATTATTTGTGATAATAGACCCATTCCAATAACAAAAGTATGTAATCGCCTCATATGGACTCCCAGCAGCCCAAATTGGAGTTATCCCATGGATGTGCACAGAATGTGCGTAAGACAACAAAGAACCTCAAGATTTGAATCCGAAGGTTCTTAAATTCGCACAATTCTGTGGACAAGTCAAAATTAATCACGAACTTATCCAGATATCCTAGCTTTCAATTAACATATGCACAGCCAACATGCAATTTACGAATTAGTTATTCACAAAATAAAAAAGCTGCCCCTGATTAGGCTGCAGCTTTTTCTGTTTGCTCGGCAACGTCCTACTCTCCCAGGACCCTGCGGTCCAAGTACCATCGGCGCTGAAAGGCTTAACGGTCGTGTTCGAGATGGGTACGTGTGGTTCCCTTTCGCCATCGTCACCAAACAAGTTAATTGTGCAAGGCTTATGCCTTGAAAACTAGATGCGAATTGAAGAATAAAGCGGTTTTACGAATTAAATTCGTTATTTTAGATAAGCCCTCGACCTATTAGTATTGGTCAGCTCCACACGTTACCGCGCTTCCACCCCCAACCTATCAACCTCGTCGTCTACAAGGGGTCTTACTAATTGGGAAATCTCATCTTGAGGGGGGCTTCGCGCTTAGATGCTTTCAGCGCTTATCCCCTCCGTACATAGCTACCCAGCGGTGCTCCT
>NZ_JANQBC010000009.1 GCF_024721995.1 Paenibacillus radicibacter | reverse complement strand
CTATACTTAAAGGAATTTGAAAGTGTGGAGCATTTTAAAACTGAACTAGAAAAATATATAGATTACTACAATACGAAACGGATGAAGGCAAAATTAAAAATGAGTCCGGTACAGTACCGAACTCATTGCACCCAAGATGCCTGATGAAATAACCGTGTCTAACTTTTAGGGGTCACTTCAGAATTAATTTCTTAGAGGGGGGTTATTTAGAATACACTCTATTTTTTCTTCGTATATTCGTTTACATATTTCACTTCCGCAGGACGATTTGCTTTATCGATGATTTCATCAGTATCGAATAAGTCCTTAAATAGATGACTTTGAAGACGTAAACCTAGTCCATCTGAATGACGACGATCTTGATACAAGATCGAACCTAAATTTTGTTCATGCGTTTCGGAACCGACTGGTTGGAAGTAACGGAATCCTTTTTGATATAGATATTGAACAAGTGGATTCTTAAGGGTGTTTCCTTGTTTAAAAGTAAACCCTTGAGGGAATACGTAAACAGCGGTTGCACCAATAAGCGGTTTTACCTCTTCATCCCACATTTTCATATCCTGCTTGAGTTTGGTAAGCGTAATCTGATTATGTGGCCAATGATAATAACTATGAGAAGCGAAGTCCCAGCCGGTATCTTTCAACTTCTTGATAATAGGTTTTACCTGTGTAATTTCTTCTTGCATCATCGGATTGATAATATCATACTTTTTCGTTGCTTTATTATATTGCTTACTGTTCGTTCGGTAACCGAGAAGTCCTTCGAAGCCCGTTATGTTGATCGTACCTTTGGCACCGTTATAAGAGAAGTCCGGATGTTTGTTCACAAAGTCATCTAGGATCGGAATAATCTCCAGATCACGACGAATTTCTGCTACTTGATCCTCATTGTAAGATAGTGTAGCGATCTCTCCATTCTGGTCGAATACGAGTTTGTTTACCGTTCCATATTGGATTTGATTGAATTGATAATAGCTCAGATCGTCGATAGAGATTATGATGGGTTTCTTGCCCTTAGGTAGCATTAGTTTCTTACGTTCAATCTTGGTTTGGCCATTGGTTGTTACCTCTTCATACAAATCTTCCATATGTACGAGGATAAAATCTTTGCGATACAATTCGTCAATAATTTTGTTGAATTCAGGTACGGTGTTAAACCACTTATCCATTTGTTCGGATTGTGCATCACCGCGAAACGCGAGCTTCGGGTATGCGATAAGCGGATGGAAGAATAGATGTTCCGCCTTCCCTTGGTATTCCACTAATTCAACTGCTTGTTTAGATTTTGCTTCGTTAATACTTTCTTCAACTTGCTTTTGTTCTGCGACCTTTTTGGGTTGGATGACAAATTGGTTAAATCCAGAGATCGCACTTACAATAATGCATAAAAATACGCCGACAATGATGACTCTATTTCTCAATGTTGTAAATTCTCCTTCATGTCCTGTTCATATAATGATATTTTTGCATAGATAGATTTATAATATAAGAGAAGCGACGTGCGAGGGTTACAAACTAATTACGAACGGACTTGGAATAATATCCAGCTTGGTATATGAAGAGAAAAGCTCCAAGAACATTAATGAGTTCAGTGGAGCTTTCGCTTTATTATAGGATTATCGGATTTATTTCAAATTTGCTAGCTCAGCGATACGCTGATTCACATTATCACTGTAAGCACCGCCGTGGTAACAAATGATCGTTTCAATATCATATTCAGTAAGTTTCTGAACAGATTTCATTGCTGCATCCATATCGAGTGTAAAATTAGCAGGTGGTGCCACAAGTTCATCATTTATGTAGAATAGGGCATCTCCAGCAATTAAAGTTTTGCTTGGTTTATGATACAAACTAATATGACCTGGTGTATGACCCGGTGTATTAATAACAACAATGCCGCCGCAGTATGGTAATTCTTCTTGATCTGCAACTGTGCGATGAACCTCACCCTTAGGTAAGTTATTGTATAGATACAGGAAGCCTTCTCTGCGATCTTCCGGGATTGATTCTAGATTGTTGTACACTTTAGCGAACTTAATGATTGTCTCATTTCCTTGGATATATGGCTTTTCAATTTCATTGGCAAGTACTTCTGCAGGTAGAGCTAACGCTTCTTGGATGCCGGATAAGCTGCCAATATGATCGACATCTTGATGGGTAAGTATGATGGTATTCAGCTTGTTAAAGTCTGCGCCAGCTTGAGCGATTGCATCTTGAAATAGGGAGGTTTGCCCAGGGTAGCCTGTATCGATAAGAATGATTGACTTATCGTCCCATATTAAGGTCGGATAAATAACAGTAGGGTTTCCATTGCTTACGCCTTCAATCTTGAGTGCTGTAATTCCGTTTGCGAGTTTCATAATAAAATTCCCCCAGTTTTACTAGAATTAGTTCGTTATTCTATGAGGTGCTTTAGTTATCATACTCGCAATCAAATAGATATTCAAGTTAATTTTTTATTATATCATAATATTGAGAAAATGTCAAGAAAAAAATATTCGAGTTCAATAAACTTATTTTTAATTAGTAAATAATAAAAAGTCTATTGCCGAAAAATGATTATCTATGCTACAATGCTACGTAAATGAATATGGATCTTCGGGGCAGGTGAAATTCCTGACCGGCGGTGATGGTTCCCGAGAACCTCAGCCCGCGACTCATTATTTGGCGTTCATGCAAGTAATGACTGACTTGGTGTAGATTCCAAGGCCGACGGTATAGTCCGGATGGGAGAAGATCAATACAATCAGAGGTTTGGTTTGTCATGTCCATGTACATAACAATCATCTCTGGCTTGTTTGAATTCGCCCCGTTATCGATTTTTGGTAACGGGGCGATTTTCTTTCGAGATCCTATTCAAACACCAAGAAAGAAGGTAGTTGGATATGGAAGACATTATTCGTAATCAGAAGTCTGCATCGCAGACGCAAGTCGCAAGTCGCAAGTTAAATGGCGTATGGCTCGTTGTTCTTGGAGCTGCTATGTGGGGTGTTGATCCCCTGTTTCGTATTCTTTTGCTCAAATCATTCACATCAACTCAAATTGTCCTAATCGAGCACATCTTGCTTATGTTCTATGCGCTGCCTGTACTTTGGATTCATCGCGGAGAACTACGTAAACTGCAATTCCGTCATATTTTCGCTGTGCTGTTCATCTCATGGGGAGGATCAGCGATTGCAACGATTATGTTTACTTCCGCATTCGCTTATGGGAATCCGAACGTTGTGTTATTACTTCAGAAGTTGCAGCCATTGTTTGCGATAGTCATGGCACACTTCGTGTTGAAAGAAACACTACCTAAGCGTTTCCCGATCTTGCTCCTCGTTGCACTTGCAGGAACTTACTTGCTAACATTTGGCTGGTCAGGTTCTGGTGGGAGCTTTGCTGAGGTAGCAGGCATGAGTGGTTTACTCTCCATTGGAGCTGCGATTCTATGGGGCGGTTCAACAGTAATGGGTCGTGTATTGCTCAATAAGATCAACTTCGAATCCGTAACAGCATTACGCTTTGCAGCGGCACTTCCTTTACTACTGGTAACCTCATGGATCGAGCCTTCGCAATGGGTAATGCCCTCAGGAGCAGGGGAGTGGAGCTCGGTCAGTATCAGCTTATTACTCCAAGCATTCTTACCAGGTTTATTAAGTCTATTGCTCTACTACAAGGGGCTCTCCAACACCAAAGCGTCCTACGCAACACTTGCAGAACTATCTTTCCCAGCAGTAGGCGTACTTGTGAACTGGCTTGTATTCCAACAAGCGCTAACAGCTTCACAACTAGTCGGATTCGCCTTAATCTGGGGCGCTATTGTCGTCCTCTCCCGCGCTGAGAAATGAGCGTGTAGATAATTCTCCTATTTTGTGTACAATAAACATATAGCACAGATAGGATTGGAGCCTAGTAAATGAAACGATTTAAGAAATTTTATATTGAGATTACGAGCGTATGTAATCTAGCTTGCACGTTCTGTCCTCCGACACAGCGCCAAGCGAACTTTATTAAGATAGATGCGTTTACGAAGCGATTAGATGAAGTGAAGCCGTTCACCAACTTTATATATTTGCATGTAAAAGGGGAGCCGCTGCTTCATCCGAAAATCGATGAACTACTCGACATCAGCCATGAAAAAGGCTTGAAAGTCAACATCACGACGAACGGCACGTTGCTTCAGAAGAATAAGCATAAGCTGTTAACGAAGCCAGCACTGCGTCAGATGAACATCTCTTTGCACAGTTTCGACGGACATGAAGGTTCTGAGAATAAAGAAGGGTATATCAGCAGTGTCCTTTCGTTCGTTCGAGAAGCGCGTGAGCAGACGAATATCATATTCTCCCTTCGCTTATGGAACTTGGACCAAGACAATGTGACCAATGTGGAACGAGAGCGCAATCGTGAAATTCTGTCTATGATCGAGAACGAGTATGACCTTGACTTCAAGATTGAAGAGAAGGTTGAACCTGGCAAAGGCGTCAAGATTGCAGATCGTGTATACATCAACCAAGATTATGAGTTCAAATGGCCGGATCTGAAGGAAGAAGAGGATGATGGCAAAGGCTTCTGTCACGGACTTCGTAATCAAGCGGGGATTCTCGTTGACGGAACAGTCATTCCTTGTTGCTTAGATGGTGAGGGTATCATTAATCTGGGAAATATTAATCAGAATCCGTTCGAGGATATTATTAATGGTGAACGTGCAAGCAATATTGTAGAAGGATTTTCACGTCGTGAAGTGGTTGAAGAGTTGTGCCGCAAGTGCGGATATCGACAACGTTTTAATATGTAAAATAATTAAGTATGTAAGAGGAACCTCGTGTTCCTCTTTTTTGCGTTCAGCCGATGATTTCTTCAGAAAGGCTTAAGGATTTCCCTACCTTGCATTAAAGAAAGTATGGATAGAATGGTTGCAAGAGGAGGGATTGTTCGTGAGATTAAGTAAAGGTATGCAAATCCAGCAAAACTGGCTTTTCTTAATGAAGTTTATAATGGCGCCCGCACAAGTCCTACTATTTGAAAAAGATCCCGAGATGCGTGAGCAATTGCGACTGCGATATCCGCAATTCACCTGCCATGAGGACTGCTTAAATCTCATCCAAACGATGCATGACGAGCAAGTCGAACATCTGGATTGTATATTCAGTGGTCTTCCTTTTTATAATTTCCCACAATCCGTGCGGGAGCAATTGTTAGAACAGATCGTCGGTGCTCTTCGAGAGAACGGTTGGTTCATAGCTTTCCAATATTCCAAGCAGATGTTGGAGCAATTCAAGGTCCATTTTGTAATCGAACATATTCATTACGTTCCGTGGAACTTTCCACCTGCGTTTGTTTACGTTTGTCGTAAGAAAAGAAAGAGGGGGAGTATGTGAATGAAAGCTAGACGTAAGAAGAGAAAACTTGCAGCGTATTATCCATTGTTATGGATGCTTGCTATTCCGGTACTCAACATTTGCTACGGATTACTCAATCAGGATCGGGGAAATGTCTCTAGTTTATTAACATCATTTGATGTGAATATTCAGTTCGTTCCAGGCTTTATAATACCTTACTTGCTCTGGTATCCGTTTATTATTGGGATGTTGGTTGTCTTTTTCATGAAAAATAAGACGGCGTATTATCGCACACTTCTCTCACTATGTATGGGACTTGTGCTATGCTACATCACGTATTTTATATTCCAGACGACGGTTCTGCGTCCATCTATTGATCCAAACCAAGGAATTCTTATGATGCTCGTGAACTTTGTGTATCAAACCGATGCGCCATATAACTGTTTTCCGAGTATTCATGTGCTCTCTAGTTATGTCATTCTGAAGGGTTTGGCGGACTGTCCACAAGCGGCAAGAGCGATTCGAATCGGGACTTGGGTCATGTCATGGCTAATTATCGCATCCACATTGTTTGTGAAGCAGCATGTGTGGGCAGATGTAGTCGGAGCGATTGTATTAGTTGAAGTCGTGTATTATGCTGTAAAAAGATGGATACCTGCTCGTGAATCGAAGTCACCCGCCCGGGCACAAATTTTCAACAATAAGCAGAAAAGTCTTACGTGAATTGTGGAATATAGAGGAGGGTGACATACATGGCAGTTACGATACTCGTTGCCGATGATGATCGTGAGATACGTAATATCGTGCACATTTATTTACGCAATGAAGGTTATCGAGTGTTAGAAGCGGAAGATGGTCTTGAAGCTTTGCACATCCTACAGTCTGAGCCGATTCATCTTATTATTCTCGACATTATGATGCCGAATCTAGATGGGATTCAAGCGTGCATGAAAATCCGGGAACTGTCGAAGATTCCGATTATTATGCTTTCAGCTAAACAAGAATATCTAGACAAGATTACAGGTTTATCCACGGGCGCAGATGATTACGTAACGAAACCCTTTAACCCGTTAGAACTAATTGCGAGAGTCAAAGCGCAGCTGAGACGACAGAATTACTCCACCCTGACAACTCCTAATCATTCCTCCGAAATTCATATCGACGATCTTATTATCTCACCCAATGAACATAAAGTGATTGTTAGAGGGCAAGAAGCCGTACTCACTCCGATCGAATTTTCTATTTTAGAATTACTCGCAACCCATCGCGGACAAGTGTTTAACATGGATAAGATTTATCACAGCGTATGGAAAGACCCGTCCCCTTATTACTCGGAAAATACGATCATGGTGCATATCCGTAACATCCGCGAGAAGATCGAACTTAATCCGCGAGAGCCGCAAATTATTAAGACGGTGTGGGGAGTGGGATATAAGATTGAAAAGTAAGCTGTGGAGCCAATTTACGGGTCAGAGTCAAGTTCGTATTCGGATTATGTGGATGGTTGTGTTTAGTTTCATTATTACGTTTACAATAAGTGTTTTCATACCCTATGAATGGTTTGTGCCATTAAATATCGTAGTATTCCTTGCTGGGTTTCTATTTCTCTACACTGTGATTTCCCGTCCGATCGTCCACTACTTGTCTGACATAACCGATGGGGTCATGAAAATAGCAGGTGGAGATTTGAGCTATCGGATTCCTATCTTACGTGAGGATGAGCTAGGGACTGTTGCTGTGAATATTAATCATATGGCAGATCAATTGCAGGAGCGAATAAGTAGGGAACGGGAACTGGAACAAGCGAAGATGGAGCTCATTACGTATGTATCACATGATTTGCGAACTCCGCTCACGAGCATCATTGGTTACTTGGATTTGTTGAACTCTCGTAAAGTGGATGATGCTGCGCAGCAGGAGCGCTATCTGGAAGGGGCTATTAATAAGACCCAACAATTAAAGACGTTAATTGACGACTTGTTTGAGTATACACGGCTTACGTACGGAGAGACTCGATTGTCCATTCAATTGATCGATGTGAACAGCTTGCTCGAACAAATGCTCAGTGAATTCGAATCTGTTGCTATGGAGCAAGGAGTCTCAATCCGTAAGTTGTCTACTTTAGGACCTGTTACATTAGAGGTTGATGCTGAGAAAATAGTTCGTGCCATTGATAATTTATTAATGAATGCACTTAAATTTTCGTATCAACCAGGGGAAATTGTAGTCAGTCTGTCTGAGCATGTAGATGAGATCATGATTCAGATTGAAAATGAAGGAAAGCCGATTTCCAAGGAGCAGGAAGAGCGTTTATTCGATCGATTCTATCGTCTGGAACCAGTTCGGGCGGATACGTATATGCCCTCTGGATCCGGTCTTGGGCTTGCAATTACCCGTCATATCGTCGAAATGCATGAGGGTGGAGTTAAGCTTCTGCACAATAATGGGCATTACCAAGTCCTAGTAACGCTTAAGAAAAAGCACGATTCAGCAAGATAAATGTTGTCAACACATTGCTTTTTATAGCGAATTATGCGCTTACCCGGGAAATTAATATTTACGTATTTCCCAAGCTTTCATTATTTCTCATCGTCCCAGATTAAGGAGCAAATTTTCCAACCATCTGGTGTGTGAATGAATTGTGTACTCTTACTGCCTTTCATTTGAAAATATTGTCCATCACGTACGCCAGATTTTTCGTATACGCTGAACCGATGCGCGATTTGACCGAAGATTTCGGTTTGTTCGGATATTTCCTTTTCCTCAAAGTCAACTAATGTTCCATCTGTTAATATGATTACTCTCGGCTTGATGAATTCCTCCAGCGTGTAAATGATAGGTGTGGAACCTGTGTTGCAAATAATCGTTCCACTTGGGATGAATAGCTCGTGAATGAGATTTACCTGGGGAATGGCTCCTTCTTTGTTCGTGAAGAGTTGAAAGAAAAACTCAGTTAGTTGATCGAGTTGTTCTTTTACAAGCGATTGATCCATGGACGGATACACATCCTATCTTTATTTTAAAATCATGAAAGTCTTCTAATTCGTAGTTATACCTGTTATTATACTGGTAAATTATAGGGAGTGGTGGTTATATGGATAAACATTTATTTTTCGTAGGTGGGGGACCGAATCCTTATACACCTAGACTGGCTAGAAAATTTGCAGAACTTGTTCAGGCAAGAGAAGGATGCGTCGTAATCCTAGGTGTCAATTCGGATTGGGAGATATTCATGGCACGTTATTCAGAACCCTTAGTAGAGAATGGGATAGACGAGTTAAGAATTCATCTTATTACGTTGCCGACGAATGAAGTCGATCAAGTGGCAAATCTTATTTTACAAAGTGCAGGGGTCGTAATCGGTGGTGGGGATACGAATTTGTATGCAGACTACATTGTGAATACCCCGATCGGTAATGCAATTAAGCAAGTCTATGAACTAGGCATTCCCATGTCTGGGTTCTCTGCAGGTGCACTGATCAGTCCTGTGACTTGTGTGTTGTCCCCAAAAGATAACGATAAAGAGGAATTCCAAGTTCGTGAAGGATTAGGGCTAGTTGATGAAGTGGTCATCGCTGTTCATTTTAGACAATGGGAAGAAGAGAATCACTTAAGACAAGCTGTAGAGACATGCCCCAATACGGTTAATTACGGGATTGATGAGAATGCGGGTGTCTACTTTTTAAATGGTGTGCTCTCGATGATTAGTGATACAGAAGAAGACGGTGTACATACGATCGTTGATGGTGAGCTGAAGCGAATTAATCTGGCGTAGGAATAAAGCACTTCATTAGAGTTTATTATAAAGAACATTTGGCTGTTATTAACAACTAGTAAAGGTGGTTAAATATCGATGAGGACGGGCTCAATTACCATTGAAGAAGTTACATCTCTAGACCCGATTCAAGATTCTGAAGTATTGCACCAACTCTGTGAACTATTAATAGATGTCGTAGCTGACGGTGCGTCTATTGGTTTCTTGCATCCTGTAGCATTAGAGGAAGCTCGCAATTACTGGCTGAGCGTCTTGCAGAATGGCGTTAAGTTATGGATTGCGAAAGATGAGCATAACGTTATCGCAGGAACGATTCAACTTCATCTCGTCTTGAAAAAGAATGGGCTACATCGTGCGGAAGTTGCCAAGCTCATGGTGCATCCTGCACATCGTAGGAAGGGCATTGCGTGGCAGTTACTTCATACGATGGAAGATACAGCGAGAGTGGAGAATCGATCGCTGCTTATTCTTGATACTCGTGAAGGAGATCCGTCTAATAAGCTCTATCAATCGCATGGTTATATTGAAGTAGGACGTACTCCTAATTTCGTTATTAATGAAGTTGGAGAGTTCCAAGCAACCATTAATTATTATAAAATCTTATAATTACTCGTAAAGAAGCTAGAAATTGTCACACTAGCTTCTTTTATTTTGAAAAATCTATAAAAAATTTAATAAGACATATTGTCAGATTTCTATGTGCATGTTAACATACCCGTATTGATAATAATTATCAGTCTCATTCTAATAACATATAGATAAAGAGGGGTATTTTACAGATGAAAAAAGTACTTAGATCAAGCGGAATTATTGCAAGTGCACTTCTATTAACATTGGCTGTTGGTTGTGGTAACAAAGAAGCAGCTCCTGATACGAAAGCGAAAGAAGTAGCTGCTACAGCAACACCAGCTGCTACGCCTGCTGCAACACCAACAGCGACTGGAGCACCTGCTTATAAAGTAGATGAAGAGAAAGCAGCAGCATTACTTGCTCAATTTGGTGGTCAAACACCGAATAAAGTCGTAACAGTATCCGTATCTTTAACTGAAATTCTTAATGTACTTGGTGTTAAACCTGTAGGCGTTCCAACTTCAACAGTTGCTTTGCCAGAAGCATTAAAGGATGTTACGAAAATCGGTTCAGCACTAAAGCCTGATATCGAGAAAGTAACAAGTTTGCAGCCGGACATCGTGGTAGGACCTGCATCGATCAAAGACAGCTTAAACAAACAATTCGGCCCAGCAAACTTAAAAACAGCATTCTTACCGGCTGATTCTTTAGAAGAATTAAAATTATCTACGGTTGTACTTAGCCGTGTGTATAAGAAGGAAAAAGAAGCGAATGATTTCCTAGCGAAACTTGCTGAGCAAGAAAAATCGATCGAAGAACAATCCAAAGGTAAACAAGCACCTAAAGTGATGTTCTTGTTCGGTTCTGCTGAATCATTCATGATGATGAATGAGAACACATTTGCAGGCAGCGTAGCGAAAAAGCTTGGTGCGAAGAACGTTGTATCTGAAGTGTTGAAATCCAAAGAAACATACGTTGCACTTAATATGGAAAATGTCGTAGCAGCTAATCCAGATGTAATCTTACTAGTTGCTCACGGTGATCCGAATACAGCGATTAAGAAGTTTGAAGAAGATGTGAAAAAGAATGGTGCTTGGGATAAACTTAATGCCTTTAAGAATGGCAAAGTAAAAGCACTTGATTATAACTTGTACGGTGTAGCATCCGTTGCTAAAGCAGGCGATGCGTACAAACAAATGTTCAATTTCTTGTATCAATAAGGAAATTATTGGTTTATAGTCAATAGGGGGAAGACAGATGCTAGCACAGAGTAGGACAAAAGGATTCACGATCGGCATAACATTCATCCTGCTTATCGTTGCTATTATATTATCGATTGGACTGGGGAGCGTTCGCTTCTCACCAATTGAAATTATTAAGGCGTTGTTTGGTAATGGTGGAGAGGTTTCGGACACGATTCTGTGGGATATTCGAATTCCACGCGTAACACTTGCAGTTGTGATTGGTGCGAATCTTGCGATATCTGGCGCGCTCTTGCAAGCGGTTATGCATAATCCACTAGCTGACCCTGGTCTTACAGGGGTATCTGGTGGTGCATCGGTTGCGGTACTCTTCATTTTGCTAGCTGCACCTGCGTATTCCTCGTTCATACCTGTTGCAGCAATTATTGGCGGTAGCTTAGCAGCAGTATTGGTTTATGCCCTTGCTTGGAAGAAGCGGGGCATTACGCCTGTTCGAGTGATTCTATCAGGTGTTGCCGTAAACTCCGTCGTTGGGGGTATTGTTGGTTTACTATCCCTTCTCTATAGCGATAAGCTTCCAGGTGCATTGCAGTGGCTAAACGGAAGTATGTCTGGTAAAGGGTTAGGCGATTTAACGGTTATGCTGCCTTACTCAATCATAGGTTGGGTCGCAGCGTTATTCTGCATTCGTCAGGCGAATGTACTTCGTCTAGGCGAGCAAGCTGCACTAAACTTAGGTGAGAATATTAATCGTATTCGAATCTTGTTGTCTTTTGTAGCTGTCTATTTAGCAGCGGTTTCTGTTTCTACTGTTGGTATGATCGGCTTTGTCGGATTAGTTGTACCGCACATGGCACGGATGTTCGTCGGATCAGACTACAAGCAATTGCTGCCTATGAGTATCGTTCTTGGTGCACTTGTACTGCTTGTAGCGGATACAATCGGAAGAACGTTCTTCGCTCCACTTGATATTCCAGCGGGTATTGTGATGGCTGTCGCTGGTGGACCTTACTTTTTATATCTCATGAGAAAAGGTGATATCTAATATGCTACAAGCAATTGACTTAACGATTAGTTATGACGGTAACGCGATCGTAAAGAACGTCACCCTACAAGTGGAAGAAGGAGAGATCGTCTCCATTATCGGTCCGAACGGTTCGGGGAAATCGACATTGCTTAAGGGAATTTCTCGTATGATTCCTTGTGAAAGTGGTCGTGTTTGTATTGCTGGTCAAGAACTTAAAGATATGCATACGAAACGTATTTCCCAGATGATGTGTATCTTGTGTCAACAGAATCAGACGCCAGCCGATATGACAGTGGAAGAACTCGTATCTTATGGTCGTTTTCCTCACAAAAAATGGTATGAACGCCTTTCAAGCAGTGATCATGAGATCATTGATTGGGCAATAGAAAAAACGGGTCTGTCTACATATCGTAAGCGCCATGTGAACTCCTTGTCAGGTGGAGAAGCGCAGCGTGCTTGGATAGCGATGGCATTAGCGCAGCGCCCTAAAGTGCTCTTACTTGACGAGCCCACAACGTATTTGGACATCGCGCATCAATTGGAAGTTCTTGAACTTGTACGTTCACTGAATAAAGAATTAGGTATTACTGTTATTATGGTTCTGCATGATCTTAACCAAGCAAGTACGTATAGTGATCGCATTTGTGTGATTCGTAACGGTGTGGTTGCTCTATCTGGCAAGCCAAGCGAAGTTCTCACGCATGAAATGATACGTGATGTATATGGAGTAGAAGCAGAAGTTGAATTTATTAATGGTGAAAAAGCACCACGTATTCATCCACTTCGTAAAGCTCAAGTCAATTAACCAGGGGGAAGTAACAATGAAACCAATCGATACAGCAACAATGAAAGTTAAATTCCAAGAATTTATCGGTAGCCGCAAGACACTTATGATCAGCAGTCAAGATGAAACAGGAGCACCTTTCATTAGCTATGCACCATTCGTTAAGGTTGAAGGAAACTTATACATTTACATTAGCAAAATTTCGGACCACTTCCGTTATGTAGAAGAGAACGAGCGTATCCACGTCATGATGATTGCTGACGAGTCCGAGACTCCGAATGCATTTGCTCGTGAGCGTGCTCGTTATGCTTGTTCAACTGAGAACTTGGGTAATGAGGGCAATGAAGAGATCTTCGAACAATTCAATACGAAGTTCAGCGACAAAATGATGAACATGCTTCGTGGACTTGATTTCTCCTTGTTCAAATTGACTCCACTTACTGGCCGCTTTGTAGTAGGTTTCGGGCAAGCGTACGATGTGGATATTACAGGTGAGAAGTTCGAGCACATTGTTGTAGACAAGAAGGACAAGTAATTCTAAATTTAGAGGGAGGTTTGCACTCATGTCATTTGAATCTGTGAACCCTATATGGAGAACGGTAAGAGACCGTTTTACAAAATCGATGCTGACCCTAACCGAAGAGGAGCTTTCCTTACGCATTGCGACAGGAACTTCATCTGTAGGTTTTATCCTTAGACACAATGCGGAAGTGGAGTATATGTTCGCAGAGTGGTTCTTTAACAAGAAAGCACCAGAAGGTTTAACCTATGTAACGAATGGTCCTGACAAAGGCGAAGCTGTATATGGTGATGTTGCGGAATTGCTAGCTTTCCTTGAAGCTTCGGATCAACACTTGTCGGCTGCTATGCAGGAACTTCCTGAGAACGCTTGGGATGAGCCCGTATCATCGCCAATCGGATCTTCAACTCCACGTGAAGCAATCGGTCGTGTACTCTATCATGCAGGACTACATGGTGGACAAGTTGGTTTGATTCGTAAACATGCGGCTCAACCTGCTAATTCTTAAATTTAATGAGGCAAAAGATAAGGGGGTGTGCGATTAATTCGCACACCCCCTTTATTGCTGTATTTAAGATTCTTCTTTTTGAATTTTGGCTGGGTTGTTGATTTTGTAAGCGACAGGGTGCTTCGTCAGCTTCTTCGCTACAATTTTACAATCAAACGTTAGTACGTCACCAACTTCTAACTCTAACTTCTTGAGTGTATTGCTGTGGCTGGACCATGCAGTACCGATCTCCATCTCAGGGTCAAGCATCTGAACCCCTTCATAAATAATCACTTCATCTTCTTCTTCGGTAAAATGATTCGGTACACTTGCAAACTCTTGCACAATCGCACGCATCCTCACTTTTTCCGTTGGAAGTTCAAGCTTAGGTGCTTTCTCCTTCTTCGGTTTCGCGGTTGGCTTTTTAGCAACAGGTTCAGGTGTGACTGGATCTGCTAGCAAGGAATCTGAAGTAGAAGAAATCGCTACTTTTTCCTGCTCGGTCTGTACAGAGACGTTCGCTTCGATTGAAGGCTCGTTAACCGTATTAACTACTGGTGCTGAAACCTCGCCTGTGCTCTCGTTAGATGGGACTGCTTCTTCTCCGCCTTCATCGGTCGTAGAAACTTGTCTTTGGCTGTAGCTTGCCGCTTGCATTTCTTTAAGAAAAGCAGGGTGAATGCAGTGCAACTGCTTGTTATCTAGTTCAATGACCGCTGTAGCATCATCAATAAAACCAACAATTTGGCATGGCAGATGAAGCCCTTTTCCTTTGTAATAGAATGCCTTGGTCTTAGCCGCCTTGCTCGATACTAAGCCCCATTCTCTGCACTTCTCCAGTTGCTCATCTTCATCTGCAAAGGCATGATAGGAGCTAGGTGTAATGAAGAATGGTTGTGCTGCCATACTCATTGGGGGTTTCCCGCCTTTCTTTTCTACGAAATCATCCATAATTAGAACAACCGGGCAATGATCACTGCCTAAGATATGAGAGTCGATGTGAGCATCCTTTAACTTAGGAGCAAGCCGATTAGATGTTAGGAAGTAATCGATTCTCCAACCTACATTGCGCTCTCTAATCCCTGGCATATTCGACCACCAAGTAAAGTTGTCTGTCTGATCCGGGTAAAAATGTCGGAATGTATCAATAAAGCCGCTGCCTAGCAGATCAGTCATTTTCCCGCGTTCTTCTTCTGTGAAGCCCGAATTGCCATGATTGGACTTGGCATTCTTAATATCAATTTCATTATGGGCTACATTAAGGTCACCGCATACAATAACAGGCTTGTGCTTGTCCAATTGAAGTAAATAATTGCGGAAACGATCTTCCCATTCGATTCGTTCTTCAAGTCGTGATAGATCACGCTTGGAGTTCGGTGTATAGACAGTAATCATATAAAAGTTATCAAATTCTAAAGTAATAATTCGACCTTCAGGTTCGGAATTTTCTTCGATGCCATATCGAACAGATAAAGGTTTTATTTTCGTAAAAATAGCAGTACCCGAGTACCCCTTCTTAATTGCATAATTCCAGTATTGATCGTATGTACCGCCAAAGTCCAGATCAATCTGACCTTCTTGGAGCTTTATCTCTTGCAAACAGAAAATATCAGCGTCCATACTAGTAAAATAATCATGAAAACCTTTATTCACACAGGCTCTTAATCCATTCACATTCCATGAAACGAGCTTCATTGTATTCAACTCCCACTATCATCAATCGCATGTATACTCGTAGTATATCATTATCGCTAATTGTGACCAAATGATTTGGAAGGAATTGAAATTTAATTGGTAAAATCATAGAATGGGAAGGGGACATGCTGTTGTCTACGCATAATCCCCGTGTGCTTCTTTTTAAAGAAAGAATGGTAATAAGAAGAGATCAGTGATTCCGAATAGTGGGACGCGACGACCAAAGAAGCGTCTGCGCGGGAAGAAACCAGGATGGAACCCAAACTGACGATACGTATTCATCTCTGCGGGCATGCCCATCATGCGCTCTTCCATCTGCTCGGTCGGAATAGCCAAGATGACGTCATTCCCTTCAATCCCTGCAATAAACCCATCTACGCAATGACCTTCATGTGTACGAATCCCTACATATCGATGCATGCAATGCATACACAGTTGATGCATATAATTGGAATCCATGATCAGCCTCCTATGAGTGGTTAGATAACGAGGAACAATGACAGTCTATGGTTGCTTACCTAATGAAGGCACGGCGTTCACCTAGAAACGACAGCAAATATACATATTTATCTTGGGTCGATGGGGGAATTCATAGCATGTTTATGAAAAAATTAGGGCTTAGAATGTTGGCAGGACTGTTCCTATTGCTTGTATTCATGCTTATGTTAAGTGCGTGTGATCTCAATTTCAGCATGCAGACAGAAAGCTCAGCAACAGCTACTTCTACTCCTGATTCTACTTTCTCTGGCGCACAGACCTTGACGCCTATTCCGACAAGTTCACCGCAAGTATACTCTTCTACTGAACCGGAAACTACTCCTCAATCTGAGCCTACACCACCTCCTGTACAAGAAGATCGCTCAACACGTGCAACAGCTGTGCTCGGTACAGGGAAGCTGATTGTGCGTCCGCTTACCGTTGCGTCTGTAACGCAGCTTGGAGCGCCAAGTTGTTATGGTATGGAGACGGATTATCGGTATACAGGAACGTATGAAGCCGTATGGGAACCGAAGGATGGTGCACCGCAAGAGCAAGTGATGGTGTTTCCAGCTGATTTTGAAATTGTCCAACCAAGCGAAGAGCCGATGGTGATGCAGAAAGCGAGTATGGGGGATGTAGCGATATTTGCCTATACACCGCGGTACACGGATTGTCATGGGCTCGAGACATACTTCTTCGGTGTTAAAGGAGGAAAGGCGTTCCCCATTCCCATTCAGATGGCGGAAGATCAAGTGTGGAGCAACATCGGTCAGCTGCCTGTGCGTCCTTTTCAAATTAAGAGTGGAGAAATGATCATTACAGGGGGACATGGTGCAGGAGAGGATTTCATCAACGTGTATCATTTCAGGTATGATGCGAAGAAACAAGCCTTGGTGCTCAAACGTACAGACGAAGTGAAATATGATGATATAATCAAAGAATAGATTGATAACATAGAAAAAGGTGATAGTTGATGACGAAACGTTCGATCGGAACGATAACACAATTAACAAGATACCCGGTTAAATCAATGGCTGGACAGGCTATTACGCAGACACATGTTGCTAAGTATGGGTTCTATGGAGATCGCTCCCATGCCTTTATTGATCCAGCGAAGGAAGGTTGGAACGCATATATTACAGCGAGACGTTATCCGCAGATGCTGGGGTATCAGGTTGAGTTGACAGAACCAAGTGATGGAGGGGTCGCTTCGGTACATTTTCCAAAAATCAAAATTGTTTCGAGGACAGGGCAGGAGTTTAGTTGGAATGAGGCATTCTTGCAAGAAATGCAGCAATATGTGAAGCAGCCAATCACGATGAAACAGCATCAAGCAGATAGTCAAGAACTGTTAGCTGTGGATGCTGGAGGGATTCTAATCATTAGTGATCGTACGCTACGAAAGCTTGAGGAGATCGTTGGCGTAAAGGTTGACACTCGTCGATTCCGTGCCAATCTATTAGTGAAGCTAGATGATGCAGAGCAAGAAGATGAAACGAATTGGATTGGTAGGCAGCTGAGCATTGGCAACTGCCGACTTGAGGTCACACTGCCATGTGAACGCTGCGTTCTGATCACAATAGATCCTGATACATTCGAGCGGAATCCGCTTATTCTAAAAAAGGTTAATGAGGAGCTTGGACTCAAGTTTGGTGTATATGCGAATGTGATCGAAGAGGGACAAATACAGCTCGGTGATGAAATAAACTTGCATTGACAATTGATTCCGATTTTCTAATTTTAAGTGGTGATAAAATTTAATTATCGGAATTTGGCATAATTTTAATCGTGAATTGGATAAAATTGAACGTCTGGAGATACTTCTCATACGTGTTTTTGATCGCTATTCAAAATTTCTAGACCGCGTCACTATGCGTTTTATTGTCATGACAAGTATTTTTTTTGAGTGTTAATATAATTGGAAAAAACAGCGGAGCCCCAAGTGATTTGGGGCTTTTTTGATGCAGTTAAATAACAAATTATTGTTATCAGAAAATTGCCAATTTATTATTGCGAAGGCAAAATTGTCATACTATAATGAAAGCGTAATCACCATTATCGAATGGCGTTCGACATTATCGAACGAAAAGGAGGGTGCATGAGCGACAAGTTAATTCAGTCTGTTGAGCGTGCGGCAGATATTCTGGAACTGTTCTCATTAACTGAATCTGAACTAAGCGTGAAGGAAATTAGCGAGCGGTTGGGACTATCGAAGAGTACGGTTCACGGGCTGATCAAGACACTGGAACACAGAGGATACTTGGAACAACGTTTATCTGACCAGAAGTATAAATTGGGACTCAGATTGTTCCAGCTAGGAAACTTGGTGGGCGGTGGAATGGAGCTTCGCAAAGTTGCCTATCCGATCATTCAAGAGCTAGTTGAGAAATTACATGAAACGGTGCACATGGTTGTCAGTGATAAGGACGAAGTAGTTTATGTCGAGAAGCTTGAAGGACTTGGTTCCTTACGGATGTACTCGATGGTAGGTAAACGTGCACCGATGTACTGCACAGGGGTCGGTAAGGCGATGCTGGCATTTTTCGAGGAATCGGCTATTGAGCGTATTTTACAAGAAGTAAAGTTTCAGAAATTCACACCTTACACCTTAGATACACCTGATGAAATTAAACAGGAATTACGGAAAATTCGAGAACAGGGCTATGCGATTGATGATGAAGAAATTGAGATCGGCCTCAAATGTGTGGCAGCTCCAATATTCAATCATGAAGGTACGGTCGTTGCATCCATTAGTTGTGCAGGACCAAAGCACCGATTCTCAGACGAGAAGACAGCAATTGTGATTCAAGAAGTTCGAAGTGCAGGACTTGAAGTTTCTCGTAAGCTTGGATACCGGGTTTAATTTTTTATCAAATAAATCATCATTTAATCCTAAGGAGTGTGTTTATTGTGAGTAAAGTATCGTTGCCGATTAATTTGTGGGATTTTATCAATGAGCATAAGGATAGCCTCAAGCCACCAGTGAATAACAAAGTGATCTGGAAAGATGCAGAGCTTATGGTGATGCTGCTCGGCGGACCGAACAAGCGTCGTGACTTCCATGTCGATCCATCCGAAGAAGTGTTCTACCAACTTAAAGGTTCTTGCTATGTTGAAATTATTAATGAAAAAGGTAAGCGTCAAGTTATTACGGTTAACGAAGGTGAAATGTTCTTGCTTCCAGCAAACGTTCCGCATTCCCCGCACCGTGTTCCAGATACATTAGGTTTAGTTATCGAGAGAAATCGTGCAGATGGTGAGCTTGAATCTTTCGTATGGTTTTGTGAGAAATGTGACCACCCAATGCACCGTGCAACTGTTCAACTCGTTGATATTGAAGTGCAAGTAAAAGAAGCAATCCACGGATTCAATTCCAGCCTTGAATTACGTACTTGCAAAAACTGCAACCATGTTGCATCAGAGGAAGTATCCGAATGGCAACCAGAGTAGACTTTCACACACACATCATACCGGATCAATTACCTGACTTCGCAAGTAAATATGGGGGTACTCGCTGGCCGACTATCGAGAAGACGTGCTCTTGCGGTGCCAACATTATGATTGCAGGTAACTTATTCCGTCAAATTACGGATCAATGCTGGGATCCGAATAAACGTATTGAAGATATGGTAAATGAGGGGGTGGATATGCAAGTCATATCCCCCATCCCCGTTACGTTCTCTTATTGGGCACCACCTGAAGCTGCCGAAGAAATGGCACGCCTTCAGAACGATTTTATCGCAGACACGGTTCGTAAGAATCCAGATCGATTCATCGGTCTAGGTACAGTTCCACTCCAGGATGTGGAAACATCTATTCGCGAAATGGCGCGCTGTATGAATGAGCTTGGCTTACATGGAATCGAGATTGGTACGAATGTGAACGGATTGAACCTGGATGATCCAGCTTTCCTTCCATTCTTCGAAATGTGCGAGAAGTGGCAAGTGCCACTCTTTATCCACCCGTGGGAGACACTTGGACGCGAGAGAATGCCACGCCACAACTTCATGTACACGGTGGGCATGCCGAGTGAAACTGCACTTGCTGCAGCAAGCTTAGTAGGCGGCGGTGTGATTGAGAAGTTCCCGAATTTGAAAATATGCTTCGCACATGGCGGTGGATCGTTCCCATTCATTCTGCCAAGACTTGATCAAGGTTGGAATGTATGGCCACACTTGCGTGTTACCGAACATCCACCAAGTCACTATACGAAGAACTTTTACTTTGATTCCTTAAATTATGATCCTCTGAATTTGAAACTCATGATAGATCGATTCGGTTCTGACAAGATTGTGATGGGTACTGATTATCCGTTCCCACTTCGGGAATTGCCACCAGGCAAAGTAATCTACGATACGCCGGGACTTACTTCAGAGGAAAAAGCAGCGATGTTAGGCGGCAATGCCTTGGCATTCTTGAACTGGAAACGATAAAAAGGAGTTGCGACAATGACAGAACAAACTTTAACACCTGAACAAAGAATTCAAGAGCTCGGACTCGAGCTCTCTAACCCTCGTACACCTGTCGGCACTTATGTACCTTGCGTAAGAACGGGCAATCTAATCTTTACTGCAGGTCAAGGTGTTGACCAATACAAAGGCAAATTAGGACGCGACCTCACAATTGAAGAAGGTTACGCTGCTTCCCGTCAATCGATGCTAAACCTGTTAAGTGCAGTGAAAGCAGAGATTGGTGAATTAAGCAAAGTAAAACGTGTCGTTAAGATATTAGGATTTGTCAATTCAACAGAAGACTTCACAGACCAACCCAAAGTCATGAACGGTGCATCGGATTTGCTAGTAGCGGTATTCGGAGATAAAGGCAGACATGGTCGTTCAGCAGTTGGAATGGCGCAGCTTCCGAACAACACGGCAATCGAGATCGAGATGATTTTGGAGATTGAAGAGTAAGCAGGAGGTAGCCATGACGAGTCCAATTCAAGCTAAATTATTTATTAATGGAGAATACCAAGACGCACTTTCCGGTGAAACATTCGCTTCTATTAATCCTTCGACGAACGAGAAGCTAGCAGATGTAGCTTGTGCAGATGAGAGAGACGTGAATCGTACGATTGAAGCGGCACAGGCTGCTTTTGAAAGTGGTGTGTGGACGAAGAAGTCGGTGGAAGAGCGTTCTGAAATTTTATGTCGCATGTCGGATCTAGTCATGGAGCGTGTCGAAGAGCTTGCTCGATTAGAGACGATGGACGTAGGTAAACCGATTAAAGAGAGCGTAGGATTTGATATTCCTCGTGCAGCACAGAACCTTCGTTTCTTTGCGGAAATGGCGAAATATGTGAATCATGAGCACTATGATAAAGGCAACTATACTTCCTACGCGAAGTATGCGCCAGCTGGAGTAACGAGCTTAATCATTCCTTGGAACTTGCCATTCATGCAAATGACTTGGAAAGCTTCTGCTGCACTAGCTGCTGGTAACTCCGTTGTAGTAAAACCAGCTTCCTATACACCGCTTAGCGCGATTATGCTAGGTGAAATTGCGAATGAAGCAGGACTTCCTCCTGGCGTATTGAACATCTTAACAGGTCCTGGAGGTACAGTTGGTACAGCAATGACAACACATGAGCACGTTCGTCGCATTTCCTTTGTAGGGGAAACGACGACAGGAAAGACGATTATGCGTAATGCGGCATCGCAGTTAATTCCTGTATCACTTGAACTTGGTGGTAAGTCGGCGAACATCGTGTTCGAAGATGCAGATTTGGATGAAGCAGTTGCAGGTTCAATTGAGGCAATATTCCGTAATCAAGGGGAAATCTGCTTAGCTGGATCACGTCTACTCGTTCAAGAGTCTGTTTATGATAAGTTCCTTGAGAAATTTACGGCAGCTGCGAAGAAGATCAAAGTGGGCGATCCGCTTGATCCAACGACTGAGATGGGTGCACTCGTATCCAGAAGTCATTTGCATACAGTAGAAAGCTATGTAGAGATTGGTCAGTCCGAAGGAGCGAAGCTTGCCCATGGTGGTAAGCGTGTCATCGTGCCAGGACTTGAGCAAGGGAACTTCTACGAGCCGACTGTATTCTACGATGTGGATAACAAGATGCGTGTGGCACAAGAAGAAATTTTTGGCCCAGTTATCGTCATTATTCCTTTCAAAACCGAAGAAGAAGCGGTTCGTATTGCGAATGATTCCATCTATGGTCTTGCAGGCGTCGTATGGACCAATGATCTAAGACGTGCTCACCGTGTAGCAGCTAACATCAATTCCGGATTACTCTGGATCAACTGCTGGTATATTCGCGATCTTCGCACACCATTCGGTGGATCGAAGCAGAGCGGAATTGGACGTGAAGGTGGACGTCACAGCTTTGAATTCTATACAGAGGCGAAGACCGTTACGATGAAAATGTAGGTAAGTCTTAAGCGGATAAGGGTGGTCAGATGATGGAACGAATTAAGGAAATCGCAGGACAATTATTAGAAGCAGAAACAAGCTGTGAGCCGATCTTGCCAATTACTGCACGCTATGAAGGCTTGCAAGTAGAAGATGCTTACCAAATTCAGCTTCAAGTCTTAGAAACAAAGCTTCAAAGTGGAAGAGTTGTTGTCGGTAAGAAGGTAGGGTTAACGAGCAAAGCGATGCAAACGATGCTTGGCGTTAATGAGCCAGACTACGGGCATTTACTAGATGATATGGTTGTTGCAAATAATGGAACAGTTGAGGTAAGTCGCTTACTTTCTCCGAAAGTGGAAGCAGAGATTGGCTTCGTACTAAAGAGTGATCTTGTTGGACCGAATGTGAACTATCTGGATGTGTTGATGGCGACAGATTATGTTGTACCAACAATCGAGATCATTGATAGCCGTATTGCAGATTGGAAAATCAAGCTCGTGGATACAGTGGCGGATAATGGCTCCTCTGCCATGGTTGTAGTTGGCGATCAGAAGACGCCGATTGATGGACTGGAACTTCGCAATATTGGCATGGTTTTATTCAATAATGAAATTGAAGTCGGTAATGGTGCAGGTGCAGCAGCTCTTGGACACCCCGCACATGCGATTGCATGGCTTGCTAATAAGCTGCATGAATTCGGCATTAGCTTGAAAGCTGGGGAGCTTATTTTACCAGGTGCGTTAAGTGGTGCAGTGGCAGTGAAACAAGGTGACAGCGTAACAGCAAAGTTTGGATCAATCGGGTCCGTCAGCGTGACGTTTGTATAGAGAGGAGAGTTCCTGTGAACAAAATTAAAGCAGCGATTATTGGTTCCGGCAACATTGGAACAGATCTTATGTACAAATTGGAACGTTATGATCATATCGAGCTGACAGCATTGATCGGGATCGATCCAGATTCGGATGGATTAAAGCGTGCGAGCGACAGAGGATACCAGACATTTTCCAATGGGATCAAGGCAATTGAAGAAAATCCGGATCTAGCACAGATCGTATTCGATGCAACTTCGGCTAAATCGCACGTGCGACATGCCAAAGTGTTAAAAGAATTAGGTATTGTTGCAATTGACCTAACTCCAGCAGCAAGAGGGCCATTCGTGAGTCCGGCAGTTAATTTGGATGCACTCCTTGAGATGGAAACTTCGAACCTCAACCTCATTACATGTGGGGGTCAAGCGACGATTCCAATCGTTCATGCCATTAATAAAGTAGCTGACGTTTCTTATGCGGAAATCGTAGCGACAATTGCATCTAAGAGTGCAGGCCCGGGAACAAGAGCGAACATTGATGAATTTACAATTACGACACGTCGTGGTCTGGAATTAATCGGTGGAGCAGATGAGGGTAAAGCGCTTATTATCTTGAATCCGGCAGAACCGCCAATCTTGATGCGTGATACGATCTACTGTGAAGTGAAGAATATGGATGAAGCAGCAATTACGAAGTCCATTCATGAAATATTAGAGCGAATTCGTGAGTACGTACCGGGTTACAGACTTAAGCAAGAACCGTTATTTGATGGGAATCGAGTAACGGTATTCGTAGAAGTTGAAGGAGCAGGGGATTATTTCCCGCCTTACGCTGGGAACCTCGACATTATGACGGCTGCAGCAGCACGCGTCGGTGAACAGATTGCTTGTCATCTATTGGATGGAAGGGGTGTCAACATTGAAGCGTAATAGTGATAAACCTATCCGCATTACAGATGTATGCTTACGTGATGGCAGCCATGTGATGGCGCATCAATTCACAGTTGAACAAGTAACGAAGATTGCAGGCGCACTTGATGATGCAGGTGTGCATTATATTGAAGTCGCTCATGGAGACGGACTTGGCGGATCAACGATCCAATACGGACGCTCTCTTGTGAATGAAATGAAATTAATTGAAGCAGCAGTTGGCGCTTGTAAACAAGCGAAAGTTGCAACTTTATTAATTCCTGGAGTAGGAACCGTTCATGAATTGAAGGAAGCTCATCAATTAGGGGTTGGACTTGTTCGTGTCGCAACGCATGTGACAGAAGCAGACGTATCTGCACAGCATATTAGTATAGCGCGTGAGCTTGGGATGGAAGTATGTGGCTTTCTTATGATGGGTCATTCGGCTCCAGTTGAGAAGCTGGTTGAACAAGCGAAGCTCATGGAAAGCTATGGCGCAGAAGCGGTGTACTTAACAGATTCCGCTGGTGCTTTGCTTCCTGATCAAGTGCGCGAACGTGTGAAAGCACTTCGTCAGTCTCTTGATATTGAGATCGGCTTCCACGCACATAACAACTTATCCGTTGCAGTGGCAAATACGATTACAGCAATTGAAGAAGGTGCAACACGCATTGACGGAAGCTTGCGCTGCCTTGGTGCTGGTGCAGGGAATGCACAGACAGAAGTACTCATTGCAGTGCTTGATCGCATGGGTATGAATGTTGGTGTTGACCTTTATAAGATGATGGATATTGCCGAAGATATCGTAGGACCGATCCTTCCGCAATCCCAAGAAATTCGTAAGGGCTCACTTGTAATGGGTTATGCAGGCGTATATTCCAGCTTCCTCTTACATGCAGAAAGAGCGGGCAAGCGCTTTGGCGTTGATCCACGTGACATTCTGCTTGAAGTAGGTCGTCGTAAAGCGGTTGGTGGTCAAGAAGACATGATCATCGACGTAGCAGCAGAGCTTGCACAGCAGCAGAAGGTGAGGGTCTAACAGATGGAATGGACACAAGCGTTAAAACAAGAGGTTGCCGATTTTCTGCTTGGGGCAGAGCTAGAGAAACGTGAAGTGGAGAAGATTACTTCTCGTTATCCAGATCTTCCAATCGAAGTCGCTTATGATATTCAGCAGTTACTTATCGCTCGTAAAGAGCAAAGCGGTGAGCGTGTCATCGGTCTGAAGTTAGGTCTAACAAGTAGAGCCAAGCAGCAGATGATGGGCGTTCATGAAGCGATCTATGGATATTTGACAGATGATATGCTTGCCCTTGAATGGGAACCAACTCCATATGATCGTTATATTCATCCGAAAGCCGAGCCTGAGATTGCTTTCATGATTGGGGAAGACTTGAAAGGAACGAATGTAACTGCAGCAGATGTGATGCGTGTGACAAGCCATGTTGCTCCTGCGATCGAAATTATCGACAGCCGTTATGAGAACTTCCGCTTCACCCTGCCAGATGTAGTTGCAGATAACTGTTCCTCTACGAAATTTGTAGTCGGCAACACTTGGGTTGCTGTGGATGCAATGGATCTTGCATTGACGGGTGTCGTGATGTCGAAGAACGGTGTTGTAGCAACAACGGGTTCTGGTGCTGCGGTGTTAGGTCATCCAGCTGAAGCTGTCGCTTGGGCTGTAAACAAGCTTGGAGAGCGTGGTCTTGGTCTCAAGAAAGGTCAGATCATCCTAAGCGGAGCATTAACAGAAGCGATTCCATTCGTAGCTGGAGACAATGTGCATGTACAAATTAGCGGAATGGGCAGTGTGACATTCGTATGCCGATAGTACAAATCTCCATTCTCGAAGGCAGAAGTAAAGAGCAAGTGGCTGGCTTAATTGCTGAAGTCACAGATGCATGTGTCAATAATCTTCAAGTTAAGAAAGAACAAGTACGTGTACTCGTAACCGAAATTCCTGCTTCCCATTGGGGGGCAGGTGGGGTTACGAAAGATCAGCAATCCTAAACGATCACAGTAGATTTTAAAGACCGAGAAGGGATGATAAGTCATGAGTTTAACAACAAATACTGTACCTCACCAAGCGATTCGGATTCCATATGGAGATGATGAAAATCAATTTGGTGATCTTCGATTACCTGAAGGTGAGGGTCCTTTTCCCGTTGCAATTGTGATACATGGTGGATTCTGGCGTGCGAAGTTCAATCTAGATCATATCAATCCATTAGCAGATGCCCTGACAGCTCAGGGCGTTGCGACTTGGACAATCGAGTACCGCCGGGTTGGTCATGAAGGAGGAGCTTGGCCAGGGACATTCATTGACAGTGCTCTTGCAACTAACTATGTTCGGACTTTAGCGGATACTTATCCCATTGATCTGAACCGAGTCGTTACAATTGGTCACTCTGCGGGTGGACATTTAGCGGTATGGCTTGCAGGTAGAAACAATTTGCCTACAGATAGTGTTCTTCGTACAAGTGACCTATCTCTAACTTTAAAAGGTGTAGTTAGTCTTGCAGGTGTTAGTGATCTTGCACTGATGCATGACGTGCATCAAATTCGTGAAACCATTAACGGTTTCCATGATAACCCAACCTATGATCTCTTAAATGGAACTCCAATAGAGCGGCCTGATCGCTATAACGAGGGATCCCCAATTAAGCTATTACCGTGCGGTGTTAGACTTTGTGTGATTCACGGATCGCTCGATATTAACGTGCCGATAGGTATTAGTGATCATTTTGTCCAAGCAGCTAGAAGTGCTGGGGATGCTGTCGACTATATGATTTTACCAACAGCAGAACATTTTCAATTAATTGATCCAGACACAGAGGCAGGCTTGCAAGTTGTACAATCCACAATACGTTTACTTCAAGAATGACATGCAATAAAGGCATGATTCTAATAAAAGTGTATGAATGGAGATGTTTGCGATGAGTATGCAAGAAACACAAGGATTACGTTCAATTATCGTGAATGATCACGAAATTACGTATGATATTCACGGCGATGCGGATGGTCCTTCAGTCTTGTTAGTAAGTGGATGGTGCCAAGATTATCGATTATTTAAGTATGTAGTTGATAAGCTTGCTCAGAATCACAAAGTAATCCGGATAAATTGGCGTGGACATTCTGATCCGTCAACTGAAATTTTAGATTTCGGTGTTGCGGAGCAGGCTAGTGATGTTATTGCTGTGCTTGATGCGCTCGGCATTGATCAAGTTATTCCAGTATCTACTTCACATGGAGGTTGGGCAAACATTGAGCTTTGCGAGAGACTTGGAACAGCTAGAGTACCTCGTTCGATCGTCATTGATTGGATTATGATTGAAGCAAGTGAAGGTTTCATTCACGATCTGCAAGTAAGTCAAACGGAAGTACATTGGGTACAAGGTCGTCAGAACTTATTCGATCTGTGGCTAGGAGTTAGTCATAACGAAGCGATTAGCAATCACTTAAATAAAGAAATGGCAGCATTCGGTTACGATATGTGGTCTCGTTCTTGTCGCGTAATTGAAAACGCTTACAAAAAATGGGGTTCACCTCTTAAGCGGATGGCAGCACTAACAGAGAAGCGTCCAATCATTCATGTTTACTCACAAGCACCTGTTGAGGGTTATGAAGAGATGCAAGATCAATTTATTAGCGAGCATCTATGGTTTGGTTACCGCCACATTAATGGTCAGACACATTTTCCAACTTTAGAATCCCCGCAAGAAACCGCGCATGAGATAAGCAACTTCGTCAAAGCTGTATAACTTCATAACGTATACCGGCAGTTCATTTCATCATATTTCTTAACTTAAGGAGGATGGTTGAAGTTGAGTCCTAAGAAAGTCGTCATATCTGGAGCAGGATTATCAGGATTAACGCTTGGAACTGCACTTGCGCAGCGTGGCTGGGATGTTCAGATCTTAGAACGTTCAGCAGAGCTTAGAGAGATTGGGGCAGGGCTGTATACTTGGGAGAATGGATTGAAGGTTCTTGAGGATATCGGCGTTTATGAGGATATTCGGGAACATGTAGAGCTCATTACGAAGCTCGATATGATTGACGAACATCAAGAGTTAATCCACTCCACGCCTTTTTCAAGTAACAGTCGGTTCTGTGTCATCCCTCGCAATATCGTGTATGGTGGTCTGACAAGAGCAGCATCACGAGCAGGTGTACAAATCGAAACAAGTTCGAACGTGACTGCTGCTTGTCCAAGTGGTGAAGTAACCCTTGAGAATGGTAAGACTTACAAAGCCGATCTCGTTGTCGGTGCAGATGGCATCTATTCCAATATACGTAACTCGCTTAACATTACCAAAACCTTCGAACGTGTGAACAATGGTGCTGTACGTGCACTTATTCCGCGGTTAGAAGCAGACAGTGTGGCTCATGCCAAAGAACATTGGTCAGGCTCCCGTCGCATTGGAATCTCTCCTACTTCACCTTCGCATATGTATGTGTACTTAACAGCCTCATCTAGCGATGAAGAAGCCCTCTCAGATCCACTGAATAAAGAAGCTTGGATTTCATCATTCCCACACTTAGAAACGCTAATTAAACGCATTGATCAAACCCGCTTAGATCGTCATTTCTATTATGTATTTATGGACAAATGGTCCTCAGGTCGAGCTTTGGTACTTGGTGACGCTGCACATGGTATGGAACCAAACTTGGGACAAGGTGCAGGTGTTAGTATTACAAGTGCATTAGAACTTGCGAAGCAGCTTGAGAATCATGATATTGACAACGCTTTAGACCGTTGGGAGACATTAATGCGTCCAACTGTTCAGCATACCCAAATGTGGTCGCGCATTTATGGATCAGCAGCGGCACATTGGCCGAAGGAATTGTTAGGCATACGTAATGAAGTCATACGCAAGGCACTAGGATCAGAGGATGTTGACCTCATGCTCAGTACTGCAGCTAGACACATCACGGGATTGTAAGTTGTCGTATACATTTCATTGTGAGAGTAGGCGGTTATATGGGTAATTCGAGTCCAAGAAGAACACAGCTTTACGGGATTCTCATCGTATTATTAGCATCAGCGTTATTCTCATCACTTGGGGTATTAACGAATTTTGCTTATGAAGCGGGCATGAGTCCAGTTGCGTTCGGTGCATGGCGCGAGACACTTGGGGCGATCACCATGGTTATCTTACTTCTATGCGGTGTTGGACGTCCACAAGCCGGAGAACGTAATCCATTTAAGAATATGCCGAAGTCTCAGATTCGTAATTTATGTTTTGCCGCATTTGCATTCATGACTTACTCATTAGCGATTTTCTATGCATTCGTCTATTTAACCGTATCACTTGCTTTCCTATTGTTCTACATTTATCCAGCGATCGTGACGATAATCAGCGCTGTGACAGGTCGAGAGATGTTAACACGTACGAAGTTGATCGCATTAATTTGCGCATTAAGTGGAAGTACGCTTGCAATTATCGGTCAAATGTTCGGTGAAGAATTACGGATCAATTGGTTCGGTATTGTGTTAGCACTACTTGCTGCAGTAGGAATTGGTGTCTATTTTCTCATTGGAAAAAGTGGTTATCCGAAGCTTCCAGCCTCGTATGCGACAACGATCTTTCTAATTGCAGGTGCAATTGTATTCTCCGTAATTGGCTTCTTATTTGGAGAGGGTGAATCGATGCTCCATCCGTTTAAAGATGCTTCGGTGTGGCCGATCTTAATTTTTGCTGGTGTGATTGCTGCTGCGATTCCAACGATGCTCCTATTAACTGGTATCCGGATGATTGGACCATCGAAAGCTTCCATTATGGCAATCTTTGAACCGATTGTTGGTTCTGTACTTGCAGCGGTGTTCTTGCATCAGCAGCTTTATTTGATCCAAATTATCGGTGGTGTTCTGATCTTAGGCGCTGCGTATATGCTGCAACGTGATCCGAATCCGCTAAACGAACATCCGAATCAACCTCCTATACATTCTTCTAATATCTCTTCGTAATGAACTTAAATGGGGATATAAGGGGCGTGGATATAAGAACTTTTCGGATACGCAATAATGTAAGCGTTTTCGACATTGTGTCAGATACTTATGGACGAGGTATTCAGGTAGAAACAGTAGATAATCGAAGGAAATGGGGGGCGCGTCCTCCTCCGAATAACAGAGTTTTGGGTTTTTATTGAAATGGGTTGGAAGTGAACAGCGTTACAAAATATGGGTCTAATTATAAGGAGGAAGAAAACGATGAGCACAAACCGCAAAATTATTACGAATGGTTACATTATTACAATGGATGACAATCTAGGTGACTTGCCAAATGGTGCAGTACTAATTGAAGGCAATAAAATCGTAGCTGTTGCGGAAAGTGCTGAAGACTTCACAGGTATTGAAGCTGAAGTGATTGACGCTGAAGGCGGCATCATTCTTCCAGGTATCGTAGATAGCCACAGACATACTTGGATGTCCTTGCTTCGCGCAATTTCTGCAGATATGTCCTTGCCTGAGTTCCTTGTAAATACGTTCTACCGTATTGGCTCTGTTGTAACAGCTGAAGATATGGGAGCTGCAACACTCGTTGGTTCACTTGAAGCAATCGACTCAGGCGTTACTACAATTATGGATTGCTGTGACTGCGTAAATACACCGGATCACGGAATTGCAGCTGTTGAATCTTTACGTCAAACAGGTATTCGCGGTGTGTATGCTTACGGCATGCAGCACTATGACTTCCAGCCACGTGCATTCCATGAGCATTCCGAGCGCTTGAGAGATGCAGAGAGATTACTTAAAGATCAATTCAGCAGTGATTCCCTTGTCAAAATGGGTATTTTAATGAGCGACTATGGAACACTGCCGTTCGAGCATTCTGCTGCAGAATTTAATAAAGGTGCAGATATGGGGGTATTAATGTGTTCCCATACAGGTGCTGCAACTTCCTCCTTGCTGCTTAAGGGACTTCGTGAGTTCAAAGATCATAACCTGATTCGTCCTAATCACTTGCATATCCACTGCAATGGCTTTACAGATCCTGAATGGGAAATTGTAAAAGAAACAGGCGGTAAAGTATCCATCTCTCCTGAGACAGAAATGCAGATGGGTATGGGGCACCCTCCATTCCGTAAGAGCTTAGAGCATGGTATTATGCCTTCCTTTAGTACAGACATCGTGTGCGTAGGTTCTGGTGACTTGTTCTCCCAAATGCGTCTTGGTCTTCAATTCCAACGTACAATCGATAACGACAAAGTACATGCTAATGGTACAATGCCTATGACAATCGATCTAAGCGTGCGTGATGCTCTTCGCTGGGCAACACAAGGTGGAGCTGAAGCACTTGGCTTAGGCGATGAGATCGGTTCCTTGACTCCTGGTAAGAAAGCAGATGTTATCATTGTGTCTGCAAAACGCAGCTTCGTACCTTCCAGTTACCCTGCAGGTACAGTTGTACTGCAAACAACAGCTGCTGACGTTGACACAGTTATTATTGATGGTGAGATCAAGAAGCGTCATGGCGAGCTAGTAGGTCAAGATCTGTTCTTAGTACGTGCGCGTGCAACGCAAGCGCTTGAGCGCATGAGAAAAGCGGCTGAGAAATTGCCACTTGCTGATGCTGCTGGTATTAAGCAATGGTGGACAATCGGCGAGCGCATGGCGACGAAGAGCTTTGGTGAGGCTTACAAGACTGGTTTGATGGTTTAGGGTTTAGGAATTATTTTCAAAGAGGATAAGATAGAGTAGTTGATTGAAGCAAGAAGCCTGGCGAGAGATCGCTGGGCTTTTTGTTTGGAGAGAAATGGAATATACTAGATGTAGTATGAAGTAATTACTAGATGACAGGTGAGTCAATTAAGAATGAAAGGCAGTTACACGATAAATATAGAGATAATTTAACAGGCTATAATCCCCAAAAGTAGGTGGAGGATCTGACTTTTAAAACGTTGAAGGGGGTTGTACTTGTAATAACTGCTGTTATTTTGGTCTTTTTTTTGTTTAGCTATTATTCATACAGCAAGGTAAAAGTGAACAATGCAAATGCTGAACAATTTAAGAAAGATTTAATCGAAGCTGTCAGCACGAAGAAAGATTTTGATATAAAAGATGTGGCTAGGTTTAGAATAGAAGATAAGATATTGAAATTGAAGGATACTAGTATGAAGTAATAATAAAAGAATATTTGGTATTAATAGAGGAGGATTATCATGAAAAAATTTATCAAAAACTGGCTGCCAAGCATCGCAATTGCAATTGTTCTATCCTTATTCATCCGTACATACGTAGCCGAGGCTATGCATATCCCGACAGGTTCCATGATCCCTACACTTCAAATTAATGATCGAGTTGTAGTGGAAAAATTTCCTTGGGAAACGGAAATAAAGCACGGAGATATGGTCGTGTTTCACCCTCCTGTTAAAGGCGAAGAAGACAATCGCTATGTGAAAAGATTGATCGGCCTTCCAGGTGATAAGATTCTAATTAAAGATGGAGAACTGTATCGCAATGACGAGAAGCTCGATGAGCCTTATCTTAATGAAAGAATGACTTATAATTTCGGACCGATTATGGTTCCGGAAGACAGCTATTTTTTCCTTGGGGATAATCGTAATATGAGTTTGGATGGTCATCTATGGGACGTACCTTTTGTTAAAAAGGATAAATTAATTGGTAAGGTTATGTTCAATATTCCATGGCATTATATTAGTCAATAGGAATGAGGCTAGTGCATGTCTACAAGTAACCCTTTGCAAGATTGCCTTTCAGAGATAGGTCAACGTTCATTTATTGGTGATCGATGCCTGCTGCAGGCGTGCAAACGGCTTTTATGGAGGTTAGCAGAATGAAGCTTCAGGAAGTTGTACCGATCTTACGGATATTTGATGTCGCGAAGGCGAGAGAATTTTACTTGAATTATTTAGGATTTGAACCCGATTGGGAGCATCGATTTGAGGAACAATTGCCGCTCTACATGCAAATTTCAAAGAATGGGCTGAAGATCCACTTAAGTGAACATTATGGTGATTGCAGTCCGGGGGCCGCGATTCGAATTCAAGTGGATGGCATTACAGACTTACATAAGGAATTGATCGGTAAGCAGTATTCGTATTCACGTCCAGGGATAGAGCGTACCCCTTGGGGGAGTGAAGAGTGCTGTGTTATTGATCCTTTTGGAAACCGAATCATTTTCTATGAATATATTTAACTGGAAAAGAAAGCAGGCGTTTAATCGTGACAACTTCCAATAAAACTTTGCGGACTTGCCCGAAGGGACATCAATATGATAAAAGTACGGACTGTCCAACTTGCCCAACCTGTGAGCAGGAACGTAAACCTGCTGATGGATTTCTTTCGGTGCTGTCAGCACCACCGAGAAGAGCATTAGAGCACAACGGGATCACAACAGTAGAACAATTAGCTTCCCATAGTGAAAAAGATATCATGAAATTCCACGGGATGGGACCCGCGTCGTTACCTAAGCTAAGAGCAGCATTGCAAGAAGCGGGATTAGCTTTTCAACAACATCCCTAATCAGAAAAAAGCCTTCACATCCCTAATGAATAGGGATGGAAGGCTTTTACTTTGTTCATTTACGGCTACAATCTTGCTCGATGTGGTGGGATCTTAATTTGTATACTTCGATAGGATTCATCACGAATATCCCCAACGATTTCTTCAAGAATATCTTCCATCGTAACCAGTCCCACAATCGTGTTCGTATCATTCAGGACGACTGCCATATGAACGCGAGTTTGCTGCATTTTGACAAGAACGTCTCTAATAGATGATTGAGCAGAGAGTCTTGGCATTTCATGAATGAAATGAGCCAGTACGCAAGTTCTGCCTGCTGCTATAGCTGTTAGCATTTCTTTCGCGTTCAGATAACCTATATATTCATTCGGTTTCTCATTACAGGATACAGGGTATCTGGTGTAGTCATAATCGTTCAGGAATGCAATCACATGATCGGTTGTCATGTCTTTTCTAATCGAAATGATTCTTTCCTGTGGGATCATGATTTCGTGCAGCTTCCGTTTATCAAAAGCGATAATATTGTTCAAATAGTCATGCTCGGTTTTATTGATCTCACCGCTCTGATAACTTTGATCCGCGATCCATTTGATTTCTTCTTCGGAATGAACCGAATCATGACCAGATGGCTTAATGCCAAAGATTCTGAGGAGCAGCGTAGCCGATCCATTTAATGCTTTAATGATTGGGCTTGTTACTTTACCGAACCAATAGAGCGGCGGTGCTAATAGAAGTGTCATTTTCTCCGCATATTGAATCGCAAGGGTCTTAGGAGCTAATTCCCCAACTACTACATGCAGGAAGGTAATGAGTGATAACGCAATACCGTAAGAAAGTACAGTTGCAAGAGCAGCAGGTACTTCTAAACTTACGAATAGCGGGTGTAAAATGCGCTCTACAGTAGGTTCTCCAAGGGCACCTAGAATAAGTGCTGTGATTGTAATCCCTAGCTGGCAGGCGGATAGATAATAGTCCAGTTCTTGAGCAACTTTCTTCGCTAGAACTGCTTTTTTATTGCCTTCTGCAACTAACTGATCGATTCGCGACATTCTAACTTTGAGAATTGCAAACTCTGCTCCAACGAAAAAAGCAGTTAACGCGATAAATACAGCAACTAAAATTAAATTAAGAACAATTATTCCGTCCAATGTTTCCCTCAGGCTGAGGGTTCACCTCCGTAAGTATGTGGTCTTAGTTGATCGTATATTAGTCGTTCTGGACATGTGTAAGCTTCAATATGACTTGCTTAATCTGAAGGTTATCGGTCTCTGATACGATCCAAGTATGATCTTCATGATCGAGTATCTCACCTTCATCAACTGCTCTACCTTTACGATATTGAATCCAACCACCGATCGTATCAATTTCCTCTTCATTTTCGAAAATAAACCCGAACTGCTTCTTCAGTTCTTCTAATAGAACTCGTCCATTAATTAAGTATTCGTTCTCCGATACTTTCTGGATATCCGCTTTTTCATCTATATCAAACTCGTCCCGGATCTCGCCAACAATCTCTTCGAGAATATCTTCCATTGTTACAATTCCTGAAGTTCCACCATATTCATCAATAACTAGAGCCATATGCACGCGTTGTTGTTGCATGATCTTCATCACTTTTTGGATGGGAACAGCGTCTAGTACGATAGGCATAGATCGAACAAATTCTTCAAGTTTGCGCTCTCTGCCTGCTATGATATGGGGAAGCATTTTTTTCACGTTCACAATTCCGATTACTTTATCTTTATCGTTGTTCATGGTGACCGGATATCTTGTATAATTATATTTATCTAGAATCTCTATGATTTCTGAATATTTCATATCTTTGTCTAGAACGACTAGATCCGTACGTGGAACCATAATATCTTTGGTGTCACGCTCATCAAATGAGAAGACGTTCTCCATGAAAGTCAGCTCAGTCTGATTGATCTCTCCGCCTTGGTAACTTTGGTTCATAATAATACGCAATTCATCCTCAGAGTAGACATGATCATGACCGGCAGGCTTTACTCCGAAACCTCTAAGTATAACACGCGAAGCTCCATTTAATGCCCATATAAAAGGATACATGACTTTCCCGAACCAGTAGAGCGGGCCAGACAACATCAATGTCAGTTTTTCGGAAAACTGAATCGCGAGTGTCTTGGGAGCCATTTCACCTACTACAACGTGAAGAAAAGTCACGAAAATAAAGGCGATGGCATAGGACGCGATAGAAGAGACTGACGCCGATACATTGAATAAATCGAAAAGTGGATACAACAAGCGCTCCACAGTTGGCTTACCAATAGCACCTAATCCTAGCGCTGTTATCGTGATTCCGAGCTGGCAGGCGGATAAATAGTAGTCTAAGTCGCTTGCCACTTTCTTAGCTATAATCGCTTTCTGGTTTCCTTCTGCAATAAGTTGATCAATTCTAGAAAGCCGAATTTTGACAGCGGCAAACTCTGCTGCAACGAAAAAAGCGGTTAGTCCAATTAATACTGCAAGAATGAATAAATTTGTTAACGTGATTATGTCCAATTACTTCCCTCGATTGAGGGATTCACCTCCGTATGTAGTAGCATCTAAGTGTTAATTTCTAACAGAGAACTATAACTCCTTTCATTGTATGAATTGGCAAAAGTATACCATAGATTGGATTGCATCATCCAGTTTTGGGTGTCTTGATTGACGTATTGTATGAGATTAATAACAAGAAGGAGCAAAAATGATGAATTCTGTACTTACTGAAACATTGATTAAGAAGATTGAGCAGTCTGAGATGGATTACATGTATGATCGCGTAACAGCCATTCAAGAAAGGCCAGGGAACCCTGAAGGAATTGCAGTTCAAAAGTTCGGCAACGCCTTATGTTTATATAGTCGAACAATGCCTTGGGCGGCGTTTAATACAGTGAAGGGATTCTCAAGCAGCGACGTTGATAGGATCAATCAGATTATGGATTACTACATAGGAAGAGGAAGAAAAGTTCAATTTGAAATTGTTCCTTCTCTTGTTGATCAGAATGTATTGAAGCATTTATCAGAACGTGGGTTGTATCAATCAGGTTTTCACACTTCTGTATATACAGAGTTAACAGCGAGTAATGTTAACGTGCAGGTTCCTTCTGAGTACATAGAAATAGAAGAATTACAAGAGAATCAGATGATGACTTATGCATCTATCCATTGCAGAGGAACAGGATTGTCTGATGACGGAATACCGTATGTCGCCGCGAATAATCAAGTCTTGTATAACCGACCAGGCTGGAAATTCTTCATCGCCTATTATCAAAAGAACCCAGCTGCAGTTGCGGTCATGTATACGAAGGATACGACAGCTTCATTAACATTTGCAGCTACATTACCCGAGTATAGAAATCTAGGATTACATCAACTACTCATCAAAAAAAGGATTGAAGAAGCAAGGAAAAGTAACTGTAAACTTGTTGTCAGCCAGTGTGCATTCCTATCACAGAGCCATAGAAACATGGAGTGTGCTGGAATGAAGATAGGGTATGTAAGGACAACGTGGACTTCATGAGAAAAATCTTCATTGTGGGAATTGTGGCAAGTGGCAAAACTACTTTAGCGAAGCAATTATCGAAGGATCTTAATATTACCTGGTATGAACTCGATAGCGTTGTGTACCACAAAACAGAAGCGGGTAGGTATAAACGTACAGCAGAAGAACAAGTTCAAGTTATTCAGGATATTGATAGTCAAGGTGCATGGATTATGGAAGGGGTGGATCGCGATTCTTACCGCTGTTTATATGAGATGGCGGATACGATCATCTTCCTTGATCCTCCGCTGTGGAAACGCCGACTACGGATATCAACGCGATTCGTTAAACAAAGGCTTGGTATAGAGAAGTGTCATTACAAACCGAACCTTACGATGTTGAAAAATATGTATAAGTGGACGAGAGATTTTGAACAGAGCCGAGCGGGGTTTGAGGAAAGATTGAAATTACACAATGATAAGGTCATTCGATTGATGGACAATAGAAAATTGGACATTGATGTATCGAGTGATTTTAATCAAATCAAGAGGCGCTTGTTAAGACGAAATGTATGGCTCTTAACTCTATCACTACTTATTGTAATTGGTATTACTGTTCTATCCCTTATTCAATTCGGCAGTAAGGTGATGTCCAGTGCATGTGGTAATAAGATTATTCGTAATCTGAATCAACCCGATGGTGGCCATTTTACAGCTGTTTATTATGAAAGAGATTGTGGGGCTACAACAGGGTTCAGCTACCATTTGTCCGTAATTGAGCAAAGCAGTGAACTTGCAAATGTGACCGGGAATGTGTACATTTCCGATAGTGAATTTCAGATTAGCTGGCATGATTCAATAAACTTAAGCATTCAAGGCAGTTCGGGTGATAAATTCAAAAAGATGGCTAATATGAACGGAATCATAATCAAATATGAATGAAAGGACTAGCGTATATGAAGTCAAAAATTGAAGAGTAGAAGTTATTATCTTGATTTGGAGGGTGTGTATGTTCTTCGTTCAGATGTCAGGATTCCCGGGTTCAGGGAAGTCAACGCTCTCGAAGCGGATTAGTCAAGCAACCGGAGCAATTGTAGTCGATCATGATATTATGAAGACAGCATTGATGAATTCACTTGATTCCGTTAGTGCTGAGATTGATGCAGGTCAGGCAGGTCGTATTTCGTACGATATCGAGTGGTCGCTGATTGATTATTATCTCTCATCAGGGTTTAGTGTGATACTAGATAGTCCATGCCTTTATCCAGAAATGGTTGAGAAGGGGGAGTATCTTGCAACTAAGAACAATGTGAAATATAAATATGTGGAGTGCTACCTAAATGATGTAGATATCATTAGTGCCCGACTGAAAAGCCGTATTCGGATGAGAAGCCAGATTGAAGAGGTAAGGTCTATTGAGGGCTTTAATCGAGCGGTGAATGGCAGCGCTAAGCCGAAAGAACATACGTACATCGTTGTGGATTCTTCAAATCCCTTAGATACTTACCTAGAGAAAGTCATGAAATATGTGAGAGAGTAGTGGAGAAAGAGAGAGTGAGAATGATGAACATACTATGGGATTTCGACGGTACATTGTTTAATACGTACCCTGCATATACAGACACGATTTATGAAGTATTAGAAGGGCAAGCTTCTAAGCAAGAGATTATGTCTCATTTAAAAATATCTTTTTCACACATGGAGAAGCACTATCATTTAACTGAAGTTCATAAGACCAAGATCTTGGAACTGAAGAAAAATTTCCATCCTTCGCAGACACCACCGTTCCCTTTTCTTGAAAAAGTGCTGCAATCTGCGGATAACAATGTGATTATGACGCATAAATCTCGCAAAGGGGTAACGGAAATTTTATCGTATTATGGTTGGTTGGATTATTTTCAAGAGATGGTTACTAAAGAAGACGGTTTCCCTAGAAAGCCAGATCCGGCCTCATATATCTATTTACATGACAAATACAAGTTAGATCTAGCAATAGGCGATAGAGAGCTTGATATTCTACCTGCGAAAGCGATTGGTATCCAAACATGTTTGTTCCAGAATAATACGCCAGGAGCGGATTATTATTTAGCGAGTTATGAGGAATTTGAAAAGATAATGAAGCTGAACTGAACATCTAACCCCGATAATGATCTTCCCATACCTTACTTCTGTTCAAATCGAAATTCGGAGTCACGACCTCAGAGTATAAATTAAGCAAAACGTCGGAATAAGGGGGTGCTTTATGTTAGATGGAGCAATCTATGATTCAAGCTGAATCATGGTTATAACCAATCGTCTAATTCATAGGAAGGGGCAAATGCTGAATGGAAATTATTTTACAGAAATCAGGGTTAGAAGATGCTACACTTATTCACGAGATGCAGATTAAGGCGTTTATGCCGCTACTCGAAAAATATCAAGACTATGAAACAAGTCCAGCTAATGAGACAATTGAACATGTGATCCATCGTATGAATCAAGACTTTACTGATTACTACATGATCAAATGTGATGAAGTACCTATTGGTGCTGTTAGGATCGTAAAGAGGGCGAGTCAGTCGTATCGCGTCAGTCCGATATTTATTTTGGCAGAGTATCAAGGAAAAGGCATCGCACAACAGGTATTTAATCAGATCGAAGAGATTTATTATGATGCGAAAATGTGGGGACTAGGTACTATTTTACAAGAAAAAAGAAATTGCTACTTGTATGAAAAGTTAGGCTATAAACAAGTTGGAGAGATGAAAGAAATTAATGATCGTATGACGATGGTATTTTATCAAAAGGAAGGAAGCAGGAAAATAACTTGAAGACGAGGGAGCTCTTATGCAAATTCATATTCTAGGTGGAGCAGGCAGTGGTAAGTCTTACATCGCGAATGAACTGAGTATCAGATGGAGTATTCCTCACTTCGATATGGACGATATTTACTGGGATAACTCGGTTGAGATGTTTGGGGTGAAAAATCCTGAAGATATAAGAGATCAGAAGCTTAGTAGTATTGTAGATCAGTTCGCATGGATTAATGAAGGGGTCTATATTTCGTGGATGGACCCAAGTTTTGCTTCGGCAGATTACATATTTGTGTTAACTGTACCATTAGAAATGCAAGAAGAGCGGATTTGGACTCGTTATGAGCAGAGAAAATCCGGACTGCTTCCTTCGAAAAAGAAAGAAACAATTGAAAGCGTTCAAGAACTGATTGAATGGAACAGGAATTATAATCAAGTGTCGTTGCAACATTTTCTTAATCACAGTATTTATCAAAATAAGATCGTTACACTTGATGATAATGCGAAGATTTATAAGTATCTTCATGTGGATTTAAATCGTAATAATTGGAGGATACAATCATGAAATTACCTGTCGTACATAATCAGAAGTTTGAATCTTTAGTTACTTATACGAAGCAAGCACAAGACAATTTTGGTGCTTCAGCAGCATCCGTATTGGTGATTCAAGATAATAAAATCGTAACGGAGTGGTATGCAGGACATCATCATTTTAAAAATGGTGCTGTTCAAGTGACATCGGATTCCATGTTCAATCTGTATTCAACAAGAAAGACGTATGTAGGCTTAGCGACAGCTATTGCAGCGGTTGAGGCAAGAATATCGATAGATACGAAAGTAACTGACATTGAATCGGAGTTAAGTGAACAGGATTTCGTAGGTTTGACCCTTCGAGATTTGGCTACTAAATCCAATCTTAAGTATTATGGGGAGAGTCGTATCGAAAGGGAAGAAGTAGCTTGTAAAGTAATTAAACGGCTTACTGGACATACGATTGCTGAGCTTATTCATAGGCGTATTCTCACACCATTAAATTTAACACATTCGCAGTGGGCAACAGTTCCTTCTGCTAACTTGGTATGCGATTTTCAAGCAGGTAATGGTTATGCTTCCGTTCGGATAGAATCGGATGAGGGTCATGAGAGAAACTTATACACCAGTGCGCGTGACTTGGCAATGTGGGGCAATTTGTTCCTAAACAAAGGAATGTTAAATGGTGTGGAGTTGATTCCAAGTCAGGTTTTTGATGTGATAGATCAATTAAGACAGGACACAGAGGATAAAAGTCGTATCTTAGGTTGGTATCATAAAAAGCATTGGTACTACGCAACAGGAGCAGCTGGTTGTCATTGTGTAGTTGTACCTGAACGAAATGCGGTTGCTGTAAGGATGCTAAATCGATACACGGATAAGTATGCGGAGGATCAGGTTATTTTTAATGAGATGTTATTTGATTGTCTGAATTCCTAACTTGAATTGAAAAGTAGTAGACAAAATCAAATTTTATAAACATCTCCGCGAGAACCGATTCTGATTACATATATTAATATTTCTTGCTTAAAAACTGTATAAATAACTCTATAGCTACCGACCCTTAAGCGATATTCATCAGAAGTTCCTTTCATCCTTTTAATATCAAGCTCGGGATGATATGGATCTTCGCTGAGTATTTGCAAGCTGTGAACTATTCGTAGTCTTGTTGTTTTGTCTAATTTCTGGAGGTACTTAAATGCTTCTTTATCAAACTCAATTGAGTAGGTCATTTACTACATCCTTTAATTTTATTGTATCACCTCGTGTAAATGCTTCCTTAGCCTTTTTGATAACATCAAGATCATCCTGTGTAGTTGGTTCATCATCCCATGGTATTTCTCGCTGTGCAGATTTGGATACTAGATTTTCCAAGTATTTTGCAGCTTCTGGGAGGACATCATCAGATAATTTTTGAATGAGTTTGTTTAAATCTTCTTTGGTTATAGCCACAACTTCACCCCATTTGTTAAAGATCTATACAAACATTATACCACTATTGAAATGGATAATTACATGATATAAGTTGCGGAGTGTTATAAAAATGAATAATAATAATCTCATAATCATTTCAATCTCAGGTGTTTCAGGCGGAGGGAAAACAACTGTCGTTACGCATTTGAATAAAGTACTTGCCAATTCCAAAGCACTATACTTTGACGATTATGAATTTGAAGGTCCTAAAGACTTTCGGGATTGGATAGATCGAGGGGCTGATCGTAACGAATGGAACATCACCCCTTTACTTGAGGATATGGGAAAAATAACATGTTCGGAGCATGCTGAGTTCCTATTGCTGGATTACCCATTCTCAAGATTACATAACCAATTACCATTAATTGATCTATCGATTTTTATTGATACACCTCTGGATATCGCGATGGCAAGAAGGATATTAAGAGATCATAGCCATTCTGACACTCAAGTTATTATGGATGAGATGCGTAACTATCTATCTGGTGGAAGACGCGGTTATGAAAGTATGTTACGAACGATTAAACCAGATTCGGACTTGATCATAGATGGGACTCTTAGTGTAGACACAATTGTTGCTCGGATACTCGAAGAAATTTCGAAGAGATTCAATGAGTAATAGGAAAATATATAACATCAAACTGGGTATTGGAAATGGTTAATTGATATTTAGTTTGAGCGTTATCTTGATAGGATTGATTGTTGGAGTCATTTTTTTATAAAAGTGAGGTGACTAAGCACTATGATTATCAAATATGCAACTGATAACGACTATACCTACATTTTGGAGCGGGACAAGCATATTGTGGAGGAGCTAATTAAGCGGAAGATCGACAATCAAGAGATTCTGATTATAAGAGATTTTGATACTAATATCGGCTGGATGCGTTTCGGATACTTTTGGGATAACACACCGTTTATGAATATGCTGTGGATCAATGAGAGCCATCGGGGGAAAGGCATAGGCAAGCAAGTGGTACTAGAGTGGGAGAAGATCATGCGTGATAGAGGGTTTAAGTTGGTCATGACTTCAACGTTATCTAATGAAGATGCACAGCATTTTTATCGGAAAATGGGTTATCGTGACGCTGGTTGCTTATTGCTTGAAAATGAACCTCTTGAAGTGATACTAACGAAGAAGCTGTAATTGCTTGAAAGGATGATATATCAATGAACAAAACCATCTATGCGGACTGGAACGGACATAATATGAAGTTAACTTGGATCCCAACTGATCAGCAGCCAGAAGCATGTAAAGTAACAAGCGTACACGGATATTGCTTCCATGATGACAAAGTAATGTTGGTTCATGTAGCAGGTAGGAGCTTTAATATGCCAGGCGGGCATGTAGAGCAGGGCGAGACACCTGAACAAGCTTTTCATCGTGAAGCAATGGAAGAGGGATCAGTGGAAGGTGACATACATTACTTAGGTATGATTGAGGTTAGTTCGGAGGAAAATCCACTGTATGACCCGAAGGGTAAGTATCCGTTAATTGGTTACCAATTGTTCTATCGAATGGATATTACGAAGTGTCATCCTTTTAGAAGAGAACATGAAACAACTGCGCGAATTTGGGTTGAACCAAGTGAAGTTCCTTATGTGATCGAAGATCATGCGTTAGCATTGCTTATCTTAGAGAAAGCGAGTGAATGTGTTAAAACTTAGGAGGTGCAATTGCTTTGATGATCTTTTTCTTCGTCATCGTAATGGTAATGGTTCCGATTATGTTCGGGATGGTCAAGTTCGTTAAACCTTCTAGTGCTTTTAAATACTTATCTCAGCAATTATGGTTTCAGAGCTACTGGAAGACAGGGTTACTTGTTTTTGCTGGGAATTTAATTTTACTATTTGGTATTAGTGGATTGTTTATGTTGAATATTATGTTGAACATACCGTTCTTGCACTGGTTATTAGCTATCCTTGGGATTGTTATTAGCTTCTGGTTCTGGATTCAGATTGGAAAAACATGGAGTGGAGCTTATCGCTCTAGAATATGGGTTGCTAACATCGGGGCTTTGTTTTATTGGCTGCTTTGTGGGATTCTTCTGTATTCACTCTTTACACTTAAGCCGCAATTTCCAGGAGATGATACATTTATGGTTGCATTCGGATATTTTTTAGGAGCTTCGATTTCATTTATGGCAGCAATCATGTGTATCCTAACCATCCTGTATTGCAAAAAGGAAGTAAGCGAGGTTTAAATTATGAAAATATCAATTGCTGACTCATCGTTGGGATATGAGATTACATCATTTTTTCAAAAGAATGTCTTCGTATATAACGATGGTATACCTAACAGAGAATTCTTATGCCCAGATGGAGCATTTGCGGCTGCTTTAAGAAGGCAAGTTGTTGTAGCGATAGACAATAATCAGATCGTCGGAGCATTACGATTTTATCCGAAGAAGTCTACTCAGACGATTTCACTGTATCAATTCGCCATCGTTTCGAGTCACCAAGGGCAAGGTTTACTGGGGAAAATGCTTCGGATATTAGGTGATTATCCAATTGAGGTTCTGTGCCCAATATCTTCTACATTGAATAATTATTATGAGAAAAGTGGCTGGAGACTCAAAGAAACGAAGAAGATTAATAACATTTGGGAATGGCAAAGCGGTGAGTAAATTAGTTACCCACCACTAGGCTTATCCTTATACATACGAAACAATTGAATATAGAGCACTGCACTTACCAGCGCACTTAGCAAGATCAGCGTGAAAACTCCCATAGAAGGTATCCAATTCGATAAGAATACGGTCATCGGGGCTAGGAACTTTCCAATCGTATACTGCATACTATCTGCACCCATATACTGCCCTCTTGCATCCTCTGGTGCGTAGTTACTGATAAAACTTTGCATAACTGGAGAGCGTACCAACTCACCGAAAGTGAATATAATCGTCACGAAGACTAAATACCAGAAGTTCGTATATAGTCCGACCATGAATGTCCCAACTCCTGCAAGCAGCGAGGATAGTACGAACACATTACGCTCTTTCCATTTCCCGAACCATTTGGTGACTGGGAGCACGAACAAGACGAACAATAAGCCGTTAAGCCCGATTAGCCAACCGAAAATTTCTGTACTGGACAGTATGAATGCCTCTCCATTCCATGTGAATAAGGATTGTGCAGGAACGTGGTTAATTATGTACACTGGCAAGTACAGGTCTAATTGCATAATCGCAACTAACGCGAAGATCCCTGCCAAGATGTAGACGAGGAATATTTTATCTTGAAAAATAGTCCTATAGCTCTTCAACTGCTCTGTGAATAACTGTGGTATCGTTGTCGGCTTCGCATTTTGCTTGGCAGCGTCTGGAAGGGTTTCTTTTATCATAAAATAGATAGCGATGAAGTACAGAAGTAAGACCAAGGAACAAGTCCACAACAATTCTTGTCTATAATTGAAAAAGAATATGGCTCCGAGCGCTGGCCCGAGCACAGCTCCGATATTGTTAGCCGTCGTAAACGTGGCGAATACTTGCCGACGATGCTCAGAAGGTACGAGATCTGCCACCATTGCGGCACTTGCAGGGCGATAGATCGATCCCCCAATCCCAATTCCGATAAAAGCTACATAATCCAGCCAAGGGGATGGTGACATCGCAAACGCTGCGAACATCACGGTCTGTAGGATTGCTCCGAAAAGCATAACGGGCCTTCTTCCTAAGCGATCTGCTAAGCCGCCTCCAATTAAACCTCCGATCATACTAAATATAGGCGGGACTGTCATCAGTGCACCTGCGATATGATTACCGAGCGCCTGGCCGAAGTAGACGGTGATAAACGGGAAGTACATCCAGAACAGCATATTGAATAAGCCATCACCAAGCAGTCGAACTTTCAGATTATTGTCCCACAAACGAATTTGCATATAAATCACCTCTACTCAAAATCAAGTAAAGAGAACTATATATGAAGTTGTCGGAAAAGTATAGACAAATTTTTGGTGTTCAAAATGGTTTGTTCGGGGGGATATGCTGTGAAGAAAAGGTACGAACGATCACTAATTACCATCTTGTTAACTACGAGCTTATTTTTCGTCATTTCCGTTCTGCAGGCGGTGGTTACAGCAAGTAGAGAGTTTTATTTTCTAGTGGTATTCTTTGGGTTGTTAGCCCTATTCTTTATGGTACTTGCGATATTAATTGCACTTGATCTATCTTTAAAGACGTCCACCGGGTGAAAGGGACTGTCGTATTTATTAAAGAGGATATCATCAGCGTAATTAAACCAGACGGTAAGCTTAGACGCGTACAAATTCCAACAGAGGAAGAACTGAGCCGTTATCACTTGTATCAAGAGGTAGAACTTGTGCTCTCTAGAAGAACGAGTGTGTTGAATGAAATCATTATATTGAAACAAACTGAACAACAACTTGGAGGTCATCTTATGTTAAGAGTTAATGTAGCATCTGTACTTATTCATAATGCAGAGGGAAATCTATTAATCGTTAAGAATGTTCGAGGTGAGTCGTCTTACTGGAGTCCACCAGGTGGTGCGGTTGAGGATGGGGAGACGCTGGAGGAAGCTGCTGTACGTGAAGTGAAAGAGGAGACAGGGTATAATGTTAGGATCACTGGACTTCATTCCATTAGAGAAGCGTTATTTACCGAGCGTGGGCATCACGCGCTGATTATTTCTTTTACAGGGGAAATTATAGGCGGGACGATAAACATTCAAGATCCTGATGATGATATTCACGAAGTCCGTTGGGTTGATCATTCAACGGCGGAGAGCTTGATGCCTGAGTTAATGAAGAAGTTGCAGTTGAACAATGATTCCATTAAAACTCAGGCGTTCTATTCCTATGAGGGTAATGTGTGAACATATGAAAGCAGCAGGCATCAAGCGAACAGCTTGGTGCTTTTTTTGTAGGTAATTGATACATGACCCAACTTAGATGGTATAATAATCCAAACTACTTGCGAATGAGGATTATTCCATATGAAGATTAGGACTGAAAATCAGTTTGTTCAATATGTTGCGAAGCGGTATGAAGCTAAGTATGGGAAGAGGCTTGATATGACTTCTCGTACATTTTTAAAAGATGTAGGAAGTTCAATAGAAGATCAGGCTAATTTGCTCTACGAGATTGCTATGGAACTAAAGTATCCGATTAGCAGGGAGTATTTGATAACTTTTTTGGAAAAAGGAAACTTTATTCTGAGCGATTACTATTACGAATTGAATCGACTTTTACATACGAAACAAAGAACGCTCAAGATCAAGCTGTACTATATGATCGTATTATTGATGGTCATCTTAGTTGTCTATTATCTGTTTGAAGTGAATATCTTGCTTGTGGTTGTATGCAGTTCAATCGGTTCAGGGTTGTATGCATATATTGCCGTGTTGCGACAGCAGAATGCAGTGTAAAGGGGTACAAACAACATGGGAGTTCTCATCAATTGTAAAACATGCGGTGGTACAGTTTCTTCTACAGCGAAGATGTGCCCACATTGCGGCGAAAGGTCGCCAGAACCATTAGCAGATAAAATCAGGTATTCATTAATTGCCCTTGCAGGATTAGGATTTGGCGCGATAATTGCCTATTTGGTTTATAAAATTTTCGCGTGATTCGTATTGTGCATGAACGAGTACCTGTAGAATTTGATAGAATAGGGAAATAGACTAGATGCGAAAGATTGATAAGGGGGATCATCAGATGAGGCTTGCAGAGGCACTTGTATTACGTGCAGATTGTCAGAAGCGAATTGCGCAGTTGAAACAGCGGCTTGAGAGAGTTGTAAAAGTTCAAGAGGGTGAGACACCTGCAGAGGACTCGAATTCACTCCTTGCTGAACTAGAAAAAGTAATTCAAGAACATTCGATTTGGGTTCGCAAAGTAAACAAAACAAACTCGTTAACGCCTTATGATGATAAACTTAGCTTGACCGATGCACTAGCACAGCGCGATCAATGGATGCAGCATCGTAAAATATTGAGTGATCTACTCGATCAATCCACGATCAAACAAGAGAGATATTCACGTTCCGAGGTTGTATATATCCGTACAATTGATGTTGCTGCTGTGCAGAAACAAGTGGATGACCTATCCAAAGAATATCGCGAAATTGACTTGAAGATCCAAGAATTGAACTGGACAGTTGATCTGATCGAAGAATAGCAATCGAAGTAGGTAGCTAATCCGAATAAAGGCGAGCATGACCCCTCCAACGGGAAGTTGGAAACCTGAATGGACGCCGGGCCATGTCCAAACCATGACGAATTAGCCCAGCATTGTCACACGTGTGAAAGCACTGCATCATGTACCTATTATTGTTACTACCAAATGCTGATTTATCGGATAAGCGAGGGCGGGATTGGGGATTTAGATTGCTTTTCGACAATTACATATTCGAATTACAACATCTGCAATAGATTATTGCAGATTTTTTTATTGGTATTTGTGTTAAAATTTATGTGAAAAGATAGGAGGGGATGAGCTAGATGATTGAATGTCCTTGGTGTAACAAGAATGTTGAAGTGTATGACAATATTTGTCCCAACTGCAAGCAAGAAGTACTGCCAGATCAAGAACTACATAATACGGATGTGTATACGAATCATTTGAGTATCCAGGACATGATCCAAGATAAGTTCAAATGCGCGAAGTGTAAGTGCGAAGAATGCAGAATTAAAGAAGTAGCAATGACGGGTACTGGACTCAGCAAGATGTTTGATATTCAGCATAATCATTATTTGTTTGTCTCTTGTATGAACTGCGGATATGTGGAGATGTATGATCCTGAAGTTCTGGAAGGGAAGAAGACGGGGAAGCTTGGGACGGTGCTAGATATATTGTTTGGGGGATAGTGTGAAATGATGAAGATCGTAAAAGGACCTTATCTACAACGACCTACTATGGACTCCATGACCATTATGTGGGAGACTTCAGAGCGCACATTCTCAAAAGTAGAAGTGCTACAAGCGGAGCGAATCCACAGTGGTCATCAAGGCAACTACAAGCAACCAGAACATATCATCAGATCTATTACGAATGAAACATCAGCACTAATTCATGAAGTAACTATAGATAATCTAGAACCGAGTACCATCTATTTTTATAAAATATATGCCGGTGATTCGGTTGAAGGTGGCCCTTTTCCCTTCAAAACAGCAGTACGAAGCGGAGAGTCGTTTTCCTTCGCAGTAACGAGTGAAACAGGTGGATATAGTGGATTTGATTCGACGGATGGACAGATCAATCGGAATATTTTTAAACAGATGAGTCGTTATCGACCTGATCTTGCATTGTTTATAGGCGACGTTGTAGATGATGGTCAGCGGTATGAGGATTGGGAACAATATTTCTTTGGACCAGGTAAAGAATTGTTCCATTCTACACCTGTGTTTAGTTTTTTGGGAAATCATGAGAATCAAGGGTCTTGGTATTATGATTTTTTTGCATTTAATCCTCCGAAAAATTATTATTCCTTCGATTATGGGGATGCTCATTTTATTTGCTTAGACGCTACAGATTTCATCCCATCTGAAACCTATCCGCATCTTAACGGTCAACTGCACTGCGTTAATCCTCAAATTGATTTCTTATTAAGTGATTTACAAGCGACAACTGCCAAATGGAAAATCGTATATTTTCATTACCCTCCTTATGTGTCAGGCGGTTATCAAGTGGAAGATTTGAGAGTGCTTAGTCCTTTCTTTGAGCAATATGGTGTGGATCTGGTATTTAACTCGCATACGATTATCTACGAACGAAGTCATCCACTTCGTGCTGGGCAAGTCGATTTTGAGCAAGGAGTCGTCTATATCGTGGCAGGTGGAGCTGGGGCAATGGAGAATTGGTTACTGCCTAAACGCGAATGGCATACATCCCAAGCAGTAGCAGTTCCACATTTTGTTCAGGTCGTCGTGACTTCAGATCGATTGGAAGTACGTGCTATAGATGAAGAAGGTAGATTGTTTGATACATTGCAAATTAGGAAATCAGTGGAAGGAAAGAAAAGCTTTTTCTAAAACGTAGATATTCGTACCATGATTTACATTAATGAGAGGAGTGTGATTATACCCTTGTATAACGATCATGAACTAATCCAAATCCAAGCTTCAACCTTGTACGTGATGAATAAGGACAATCGAATCGTACGCATTAATGAACAAACGGAGTTGCAACCTCCAGCACTCTTTATTGGAAAGACGAAGAATTCCTCCGTTATTCATTTTCGCGATGATATTCCTCAATATTTATTAGATGAGATTCAAACATTACCCACAGATCCATTGCCGATTATCGATTATTGTAAAATAGTAGAAAAACACCAGAAAGTGAAAACGATCTGGGCAGGACCTGCATATTATTTTTCAACAAAAGAGACCCTTGAACACCTAGATGAAACGATACTTATTGACGATTCGAATAAGGCGTTATTACGACCGTACTTCAATCATCTAACGTCTGAACTTAGTTTGCGCGAACCCGTTGTCGCTTATGTTGTCAATGGTGAAGCAGTATCCGTATGCTGTAGTGCTCGTCGATCGAAACAGGCAGCAGAAGCAAGTCTAATGACTGCTGAGCCATTTCGAGGTAAAGGATACGCAGCAAAAGTAGTTTCCAGTTGGGTACAGTTGATCCTTAAGTCGGGTCTCATCCCGCTTTACAGCACCTCTTGGGACAATATCGCATCTCAGCAAGTGGCGAAGAAACTTGGCTTCGTTCAGTATGGGGTTGATTTTAATATAAGTACAGAGTGATGTTGCTACTTCATGATTATATACAGCAATCCATACAATATAGGTATTGTAACAATGGATAACAGCGTGCTGATCGCAACGCCTGCAGCAGCATACGAAGAGTCTTCTCGGTACTGATGTGCAAAGATTGAGATCGTAGGTGCTGACGGCATACCGGCCAAGATGACAGCAACTGTTAATAGCTCGAAAGGGACTGACAGCCAGTAGAATGGTAGCAGTAATAAGGGAAACAGCATTAATTTGTACAAAGAAGCAAGCCAAAGATACCGATCCTTCACAAATTGTTGAAGCACTTTGGCATTCATTCCCCCGAGCAGTACGCCAATTAGGAGCATGGACAATGGAACCGTTGGCTTACCCAGCATTTCCAATGTATCTTGCAGAACGTGTGGAAGTGTTCCAGGTAAAAGCAATAAGATTAGACCAAGAAGAGTTGCAAGTATACCTGGATTGAAGAAAACTTTACGCCACTGAATGGTTTCAGCTGCCCTCGCGAACAAGTAAATGGCATATGTCCATATGAAGATGAGATAGACGAAGTTGAATAAAGTCGCAAGTAGAACCCCATTTTTACCGAATAGAAGATAACTAATCGCCACTCCAAGAAATCCCTGATTCCCGAATATCATGATACCTTCAAGCGCATTTCTTCTAAGCTTTCCTGCACGTAATCGCCTCACGGTCAAGAAGGCTATAATAGATGAAACGGTTAGAATCGAGAATGACATTAGAGATAGCCACAGAAAATGCTTCAGACTTGTAATTGAAAAAGGAATATCCATCCCATACAGAATGAGCGCGGGAAGGGTCACATATAGAATAAGTGAAGTAAGGACACCTTCACTTCCACTTTGTAAGATACCTTTTTTACGAAGCAAATAACCAAGCAGTCCAATCATATACATAAGTACGAGTTCTTGTATAAATGTGAGCATAGAGAACATGAGCCACTCCCCCTTGGTAAAGCGTATGAAATAGGGGAGAGATGGGTGAATTACCTTTATTTTTAGTATTTGGTATAATTGATTTATTAATGGGATTTCATGTGGTATGGTTGATGGATTGGACTTTAGCAGCCAAGAATATACATACACAAGGAGTCGACAATCTTGAAAACCAAATTGAAAATGTTCATTACTTTGTTCATATTATTAGCGCTTACTGCTTGCGGTAACAATCAACAAGCTGTCTCACCAGAAAGTCTAACACCAACTACTACGAATCATCCACAAACTTCTAATGCAGTATATAGTCCAGATCGTTTTACAGATGAGATCCCACAAGGTGAGTGGTTATGGCCTGTTGTAGAATATGGTGCCCAAATTCCAAAGCATTGGACGCTCACACGTACATACCAAATGCCTCATTCAGATGCTCAAATTGTATTCTATTCAAATCCAAATGCCCCTTCCGAAGTGCAGGGATATTTGAAAGGTAGCGCAGGATTATCTGAACTTGGAGTGTATTCTAGCTCAGATGCGGATCGGATTCAAATTACACCACTTGATTATGTTAAAGGGAAGAGTTCGGGTGTCACGATCGACAGACCAAAGGGATATCCGTCTATCTATGAAGTACCAATCCTTCTAACCTATAACAACGGCAGTGGCATATGGAGAATTATCGATTTCGAGGGCCATCGTGCCGAGCCAATGGATTTGGATGGTGATGGCGTACCAGAGTGGGTTGGCAATCATACGGACTGGGTGCCGCCAATGGTTGAGATCACGTATTGGGTACCTGAGAAGGATAACTTTATAAGGACTGTGGTGCAATTGAATTCAAATAATTATAAAGATCATACTGACCAATTACCTTCTTATTCTTTACTATTAGAAGATAAAGGTAAAAGTATAATGCAACTCGGTAATGAGAAGGTATATAGTTTTGTTGCATTTGATCATGGTGTATTGAAAAAGTATCATCCAAAGGACACTCGAAATCGAATGTATGAAGAGCAGAAGTAGATTCTTTTGAATAGCATCCATCAATCTAGAGGAGGTCAGCTTATGACAAATAGGAATGAAGAAGAAACAGCCACGAAATCGATGCGTATCGGATTGTACACAATAAGTAAGATCTTAACGGCGATTGTGTCGAGCCTCGTACTTAGTATCTGGTTTTCTTCTGGAAATAGTGACAACTTCATTATCTTTTTGGTTGTTATTACTCCTATTTATTTCATTGGTGGCATACCGATTTCCATATTGGTGGATGTTCTTACTCGCAAACTTACATTAAGCAACATCTACAAGTATTTATTTTCATTGTTGCTATATGCACTTGGTGGGTTTGTCGTTATGTTTATTTTCATGTTGATTATTTCGAGTAATCGATCCCCTTTTTCTGAGTTATTGTCATTCACATTCTTAGGTGTAGTAGCTTCGATTTTCGGATACCATGTGCTACTAATCGTAAACGCTCTCTTAAACCGATTGTTTGTTTCTGATAAGAATTGAGTAGAGCAACACTTTATTCAATTGAGTCAAGATTCTTTGTAAAAATTGTTGTTTTATGTAAGTAGATTTGTTGTATGATAGATAGAAAGTGAGGAAACACCATGAGGCAGGTCAGACCTGAACTATTCGAGAAGTACAAGCATCTTGGGCTTATTGATGTCCATAATCATGACGCAGATTATTACATGCACCAAGGTTCGATTGAGACTTGGGAACGATATTATATCGATAAGACGGTACTGTTTGGTGCTATTTCAGAGCCTTCAGCAATTCAGAGCGACCGCTTGTCTTGGGAAGCGTATGAGAAGTTTCCACATAAGTTCTACCCGTTCTTCTCCGGTTTTCCTATGCACGACAAGCAGGGACTACATACAATTAAGCAGAATCTTGAAAAAGGTTACTATGGAATAGGAGAGACTGTTGCAGCTTCCACATATTCTCCCTTAACATCGAAGTTAGAATGGAAAGCTCAGCATCCGATGGATGGGAACTTACCAGAAATTTACCAGCTTTGCGTTGAGTATCACGTTCCGATCCTGCTTCATATAGACCCTCCATTTGGAGAAGTTATTGATCAATTAGAAATTGCTTTAGATACATATCCAGACACATCTTTCATTTTCGCACATGCCAATGTATTTAACCCGCCACGTCATATTGAACATTTACTGAGTAAACATCCTAATTTATATATGGACTTCTTTGCAGGGTTTGCAGCTTACGATCCTAACAATGAATACCCACTTGAAGATTATATTCCCGTTATTAAGAAGTACCCCACCCAATTTCTACTAAGCACGGATTCTGCTTGTGCACAGAACCTTGATTATGAGAAGGCGATTAACGCTATGTATGAAGTCATTGATCTGTGTCAGGATGAGAGAATCGGTGAACAGATTGGTCGAACGAATTTCTTACAGCTAATTGAATCGCAACCTCCAACTCAAACCCAATTTGCAATTATTAATAAATACAGCACTACACTTCCAGAATCAATCAACTTACATACACTTAATAAACGTCAAGCACATGAACTAATGATTAAATACAACTTATATCCACGAGGGTGAGCTATGAATTGTAATTACCATCCATCCATAACAGCAAATATATCCTGTAGTCATTGTGAAATCCCCCTATGCACGGAATGCCAGCATAATGAACACACCGAATACTGCTGGATATGCGGGCTTGAACATCAGAATGAATTGTTATCTGAGAGGCATCAACTGCAATTGAAACTATCTCATTTATTTGAAAATAAATATTTCGCATATATCACTGGGAAGTTAGCTGCAGCTGGTGAGACTTGGATAGCATTCTGCTTGTTAGGCTGGATAGGTGCACTTGTAAATAACCCTTATGACTTCATGGATATATTTTTGCTAGCAATTGTATACACAACAGGCTTTGTATATACACTTGGTATATTTATCTCCATCATCATCGACGGAATCACATATGTACTCAGAAATAACAACAGGTATGTTGCTGTTTTACTTTATGGGCTATTTGGAATCTTATCTTCCGTTATTTATAAACAAATGCCATTTATAAAGATACTGATTAGTCATTTTCTAAGTGTGCCGGTGAATATGATGCTTTGTGGAGCTTTAGCTGTTGGTCTCTATGTCTTGTCAAAATGGAACAAAACGAAGGAGACCATGCTTCTATCTGCAATCATTGCGTTAAGTATTGCGGTATTTATAAATTTAGTCTTATATGGAAGCTTATAATGAGGTGAGGATATGGGTACGGTATACAATTCCATTTTGCCAGAACACGAGGCGTTTATTAACGAACAGAAGATGTTCTTCGTTGGTACTGCGGCATCAACAGGTCATGTGAACATTTCTCCTAAAGGTCATGATGTATTTCGTATTCTTTCCCCGAATCAGGTAGCTTACTTAGATCTGACGGGGAGCGGGAATGAAGCAAGTGCACATGTGACAGAGAGTAATCGGATGACATATATGTTTATCTCATTTGTTGGGAAGCCGCTAATCTTGCGATTGTATGGGAATGGCCGGGTAGTTCTTCCGAATACGGAAGAGTGGGATCAAGTTGCACCATTATTCGAATTATATCCAGGTTACCGGCAAATTTTCGTATCTGAAATCGAGATTGTAAAGACTTCCTGTGGGTTTAGCGTGCCACTCTTCTCTTATGAAGGAGATCGAGATACCTTACTAAAGTGGGCTGAGAACAAGGGTGCCGAGGGTTTGCAGCAATATTGGGAGAATAAGAACATGGAGAGCATGGACGGATTTCCAACTCCAATTGGTGTGCAACTTAAAGGGCGTTAATTACGTTAATAAATATATCATTCTTTTGAAAAGAGGGGCTTGCTCCATGTATCCGAATTTGACGATTAATCGCGTCACGCCGCAAGATGCTAGTACTGCATACCAAGTATTTGAGTTATCTATTGCTGATGCTTTTGATAAAGAAGGTAGTGGTCATCTCCTTAGCGATATCCAATCAGAGATTGTGCACAAGAAGCATTTGCTCGACCAAGCGCTAAGTCCCATGGGTATGGATTCGGATATATTGTTCCTCGTTGCTAAGCTTAATGACGTTGTCGTTGGGACGATTTCTTATGCGCCATGCGGTGATGATGTGAAAGTATGCACGAATCATCAGCTCGATGCTGTGGGTGAAGTGGGCAGCATGTATGTACTTCCGGCTTATCAGGATCAGGGCGTCGGATCGGCACTCATTCAAGCGCTACTTCGTCATTTACATGAGCGAGGAGTTGAGGAATTCTGCTTGGATAGCGGTTATCAACAAGCGCAAGGTAGATGGAAGCATAAATTTGGTACACCGTATGTAATCGTAGAAGACTATTGGGGGCAAGACTCTGACCATATGGTGTGGTATTGCAAGGTTAGGGATTATGTGAAGTGATTACGAAATCGATTATATAGTTGGAGATACAGATCATGTATTTCCAATTTTTATTTATCGTGCTAAAGTGGAGGAGATTGAGCAATTTGCTAGGATAATGGATAGGTGAATGAACTTGAAACACAGATTGATATTGCTTGTCGCATCAAGCTTACTTGGGGTACTCATTTTCATGCATGTGAGTGATTATGGGGTTCGTAACTTATGGGGGATGCCGCGACTAGAGATGGCTCAGGTTGATCTGATTCAGACCAGCAAGGGTCAGGAGCTAGATACATTTTTGGCGAAAAATATTAGAGTAAGTGATCATGATAGGCTCAGTGGCTTATTAGAAGGATCAGGTTGGAAGTTAGATGATCAACTGGGATCTGCTTATATTTTCACTAAAGAGCAGCAGAGAACGATTGTAACGTTAAAAAAACTCTCACGAGAGTATGTGGAAATTAAGGTTCAAATGGAGTGAAGCGATGACGAAGAGACCCGTGTATTTCGATATAGGTATATTGTTAGTGTGTTTGGGTATTTATTTGTTTTCAGGGGGAAGCTTTGGTGCGATGTTCGTCTGTGTGTTGGGTGCATTCATTCTCATCATGTGGCGCGTCGATTTTCGTAAGATCCCGATTGTGAAGAAGCTGCTTGTCGCAGGTGGTATCGTATTTGCCTTATCTTTTATCATCGTTCAAGCGATTATTCTCTCCGCATTTCGCGTTGATGATCATGAAGTTCATGATGTAGATTATGTTGTTGTACTCGGAGCGGGACTTCGTGGGACAGAACTTTCCCAGACGTTGTGGCTGCGTATGAATAGTGCACTAGATTATTTGAATGCGAATAAAGACATTCCTGTAATCGTATCAGGTGGACAAGGTCCTGGTGAAGATATTACCGAAGCGGAAGCGATGAGTAGGTATTTGCTACAGCATGGAATCGATAGTAGCCGAATCACGCTTGAGAGTAAAGCGACGAGTACAGAAGAGAATTTACTTTTCTCGAAAGCGGTATTAGAAGACAAGGGTGTCAAGAACCCTAGAATTCTAATCGTAACAAGCGATTACCATATGTTCAGAGCTAAGCATCTTGCCCAGGAGCAAGGTTATACGGCTTATGGTTTGACGAGTCATGGACCATTTTTCCTGACAATGAACTATATGATTCGGGAATATTTTGCAATGATCAAGATGGTGTTATACAAATTCATTTAAAGAGATTCGAGGGGTGCTGAATGATTAGTCTTCAGAAAGTAGATAAGAACAACTGGCGTGCATGCATGAAATTGGAGGTAAAGCCTGAACAAGTGAATTTCGTTGCTTCTAATATGTTTTCTATTGCTCAAGTACAGTTTTTAGAGAATTTTGAAGCAAAAGCAATCTATGATGCCGAGACGCTAGTTGGCTTTACAATGTTCGGTAAGGATGAAGATGACGGAAACTATTGGATTCATCGGTTGATGATCGATGAAGCGTTTCAAGGTATGGGCTACGGGAAGAAAGCAATTGAGTTAATTATGGAGGAAGTAAGGCAGAAGGATGATCGTACGGATGTACTGCTTATTAGTTATCGGCCTGAGAATGATCTGGCACGAAAATTGTATGCGAAAGTAGGGTTTATTGAAGAAGGGATTACAGAATGGTCGGGTGGCGAAGTTGTCGCTAGGTATCATTTTTCATGAAGTATGATGTGATATTATTCGATGCAGACGATACGTTGTTTGACTTTACCCAGTGTGAAGCACATGCATTAACCAATGCGTTTAGCAATCAAGGATTAGAGCTTCAAGCTGAACATGTAACGAGTTATCGGAAGATTAATCAGCAATTATGGAATGAGTATGAGCAAGGGCAAGTGAATTTAGATCAGTTGCGTACGCTTCGATTTGAAAGATTTATCGAAGAACATAACTTGAGCAGTATCAATCCATCGCTATTCGGTGAGCAATACTTGCAACTATTAAGTGAAGGTTCTTTCCTTGTGGAAGGTGCAGCTGAGCTCTGTCATGAGCTAGCAGCAAGCGGATACCGACTAGCGATTATTACGAATGGGATTAAGCAGGTACAGCTAAGCCGAATTGGTCGATCAGAGATTGGTACATTGTTCGAGCAGATTATTGTGTCGGAGGAAACTGGTTTCCAGAAGCCGCAGCAAGAAATTTTCGATTATGCATTTGACAAGCTGAATCTGACAGATCGAGTAAGAACGATTATGGTGGGAGACTCTCTCAGTTCAGATATTCAAGGCGGTAACAATTACGGTATTGATACGTGCTGGTTTAACCCGCATGGTACAGAACAGGTATCAGGTATTAAGCCAACTTATGAGATTCTGGAACTAGCGCAATTGAAAGCCATAGTTGGTATAGATTAACTCGGGGAGGGTACAGGAGATGGCTCATATAATCGGATCAAGAATTATGTTACGGGAATACCGCAAGGAAGATTTACCGGCAATTCGTAAGTGGGTGAACAACTATGAAATTACGAAGAACTTATCCGATGCGTTCCTCTATCCAATGACGATCGAAGCGACTGAGAAGCGCTTGAATGGCAAGCTTGAAGGTAAACCCGATATGCAGGGTTTTGTTATCGCTGACAAAGAAACGGAAGAGTATCTAGGTCAAGTTGATTTGTTTAGTATCGATTGGAAGAATCGAAATGCTATACTTGGCATTGTACTCGCTGTAACTTCTGATCAGAATAAAGGCTATGGGACGGAATCCATTAAGCTGATGCTTAACTTTGCATTTCAACAGATGAACTTATATCGAATCCAGCTTCATGTGAATCCGAAGAATGCCATTGCGATTCATTGTTATGAAAAATGCGGTTTCCAGCACGAAGGTCGTCTAAGAAGCCATCGGTTCACCGAAGGAGAATATGGAGATGATCTTATCATGGGTATCTTGCGTCATGAATTTTTGGAATTAAATAAATAATGACCCGATTACTTACGATGCCTCGACAGTGAAAATTCATTTCCTGCGGGGCTTTTGCTGTTGGTAACTCGGTAGGTAGAAATGCTTAATGATTGGAGGTCAAAGATAAATGGAGATGTTACCGGATACGTTTATGCGAACATTCTTGCTGGATATGAAGCAAGCGCTAATGAATTGGGACGAGCGTATTCGTGCTCAATACTTAAGTTCGCCGTACAAGGACACCTTTTACAAAGATTATTACAAAGGTATTGGCACATGGTCGGTGACTGAACCGATTATTAAGTTTTTAGTCTATGTAGAACTGCTGCCTAAGTACAAGATTCGTCCTGAGGATTATGCGTATTCGAATAAAAAAATACTTGACCTTGCCTTATATACAAAATTGGAAGATCATAGCTATATAAGTGAAATTGGAATTGAACTTAAATGGGCTAGATTTAAGAAAAACGGGCTTATGTACCAAGCTTCTCTCCAGAGCTTAATAAATGATTTTGTCAAAATGAAAGCTTTAGCAAATGAACATAAATACTTCATTCAGCATGCGATATCGGACTTAGGCATTGTTCTAGATATCGAAAACTTGAATCAACAAGTGCTTCAGCAAACAGATGGGAGATTGCTTCGGACATACATACCTGAACTTATTGCGATTGAATCATTCGAGATTTGGGGTGCAAGTAGGGAGACGAAGAAGAACTTTAACCTATGTTTATGGAAAATACATAGGAAGTAACTGGAGGAGGCAGGATAGATGATTTTTCGAAAAGCAACTATTAATGATTTACCTGCAATTGTACGCATGCTAGCGGATGATGAGCTTGGAGCAACACGTGAGCAATATCGTGATCCACTTCCACAGGTGTACATTGATGCTTTTGAAAGAATGGAACGTCAAGAAGGGAACCAAATTATCGTTGCGGTTGAGGGAGAAGACGTCATGGGCTGCTTGCAGCTTACTTACATACCAGGTGTAGTGCGACTTGGCATGCTGCGTGCTCAAATTGAGGGTGTGCGTGTAGATCGGAACCATCGCAGTAAAGGGGTGGGCGAAGCGCTGTTCAAGTATGCGATTCAATTGGCTGAAGATGCTGGATGTGGGCTTGTACAATTAACAACAGATAAAGCGCGCACGGATGCCCATCGATTCTACGAGCGACTCGGATTTGTTATCAGTCATGAAGGGATGAAGTTATACTTATGACAATTGAGATTGAGACAGGGCGACTGATTCTGAAGACTATTGATGAATCCTATACTAATCAACTACTCAATTATGTGCTTCGCAATCAACATTTCTTAGAAGAATGGGAAGTTGCCCGAACAGCGGATTATTACACATTGGACATGCAGAGAAGATTAATTTCGGGGGATCTTCTTCAGATCGAACAGGGGCAAGTAGTTAAAGTGTGGATGTACACGAAGGAACAGCCTGATGTCATGATTGGTTCAATCGCGCTCAGCAACATCGTAAGAGGTGCGTTCTTGTCCTGTTTCTTGGGATATCGTCTCGATCATGCCGCTAAGAATAAGGGTTACATGACGGAAGGAATCCGTAGAATGATTGAAGTTGCCTTTGAGGAGCTAGAACTACATCGCATCGAAGCGAACATTATGCCGAAGAATGCTGCATCGCTCAAGGTTGTTCAGAAGTTAGGCTTCTATGAGGAAGGTTTAGCGAAGAACTACTTGAGAATCAATGGCAAGTGGGAAGATCACATCCATATGGTACTGCGCAATGAACAGATGGAGTAAGGGGTTCGTCCAGTATTATGATCGGCTAATGGGACCGTTGGAGCAGAAGAGATTCCGACGGATTCGAGCCGAGCTCGTGGGTAAAGCAAGTGGTAACGTATTAGAGGTGGGCTGCGGAACAGGTATCAATTTCGATTTTTACAAGAATGTACGTGTGACAGCAATTGAACCGAACCCTATTTTTCGAAAAATAGCACTGGAACGCGCGTCTTCTACACTTGCAGAGGTTCATGTTATAGAAGGAAATGCTGAGCAGTTGCCTTTTACAAATCACACATTCGATACGGTCATCGGAACCCTCATTCTTTGTACCATTCCAGATCCTGTGCAAGCCATTCGAGAGATGAAGAGGGTTTGTAAGCCAGCTGGAACCCTATTACTGTTTGAGCATGTACGGCACAAGAACATCATGTTGGCGACTCTGCAAGATGTCATGACTCCGATTTGGAAAAAGGTCTGCGATGGCTGCCACTTGAATCGGGACACGATAGAGCTGATTCGTGAGGAAGGGTTTGAGATCGTGGAGGTTAAGACGTATTTGAGTTCGATTTTTGTGACGATAGAGATAAGAAATAGGGGTTAATCACTCAATAATGGGAGGAATCATTCATGGCGCAAGTGAAAATATTCGGGTTAACAAGTGCAATTAAACCGATTCAGTCTCAACTCTCTGAACGCATTCATTCCTGTATTGTGGATGCTATGGCATTGCCAGCTGACAAGAAGTTTCATCGTTTTATATGCATGGACAAGGAAGATTTCATCTATCCAGCGGATCGTACAGAGCAATACCTAATTATCGAGATTAGTATGTTTGAGGGCAGATCAATAGAAGCTAAGAAAACCCTGTATCGCCTACTCTTCGAACGATTAGGTACTATTGGGATCAGCAAGAATGACATTGAGATTACGATATTCGAGACACCGAAGCACAATTGGGGGATTCGAGGTCTTCCAGCAGATGAACTGCAGTTGAACTATAAAGTTGATGTGTAATTTGCTTTCGTGAAAGGGGAAGAGTATGAGGATTCATGGTAAGAAAGTAAGTCTGACTAGGGTTACAGAGGATGATCTAGATTTTATAAGCATGCTCGAATGCAATATGGAGCTATGGTTGTATGAAGAGGAGGTGTATATTGCAACAGATCCGAATGCTGTCAGAGACAGATACCTGAAGAAAATGGATTCATCCTATGCCTATGACTTTGTGATCTGGACATTAGTCGATGATGTTCAAGTTCCAATAGGATTAGCTCAGATGTGGAGTTATAACGAGCACAGGAAGAGTTGGGAGCTTGGATTTGCCATTTTACAAGATTATCAAGGTCATGGTTATGGAACAGAGGCGATTAAGCTGCTCTTAGATTATGCATTTGAACAATTACAAGCACACAAAGTTGTTGGGATGTGCAATTCCAACAATGTACACTCTGCTAAGCTTATGGAACGTGTAGGTATGAGAAGAGAAGGGACATTCCGCGAGGAATTGTTCTGGAACAAGGAATGGCATGATCAACACTTCTATTCGATTTTGGAAAGTGAGTATAAGTGAATTAATATATTTGAATTTTCAAATTTTTATTAGAGGTGACAATGGCGATGGGATCAAGAATGATGCATCTTATTATCGTGAATCAGATCGCGGATCGATTAAGTATGCATGAAAAAGGTGCATTCTTACTGGGAGGAGTAGCGCCAGACGCGGTCTCTACGAAAGAAGAGTCACATTTCTTTGCAGGCAGTCATGTTGACTATACGAGGTACGTGGACTATGAAGGTTTTCTGAGCAAGTATAGTTCCTATAAACATACTAAGTACATATTGGGTTACTATACGCACTTGATTGCTGATGATCTATGGCTTAAGGGCTTCTACATGCCTTGGCTGAAAAATAGGTTGGAGCAAGATTCAGATTTGCTGAAGCGGTATCACCATGATTTTACCTTGTTAAATGGGAAGTTGTTGAATTACTATTCATTTCCTAAAGAGCTCATGCTAAGTATAGCCGCTGAGATTGAAAAAGTAAGAACGGTTGAAATCCAAGAGGTAAGAGAGCAAGATCTCATTTCATTTATGCCGGAGTTATGGGAGGATATGACTTTCAAGGAACAATCACTTGCTGAACCACTTCGCGTGTTTACGTTAGATCAGATTGTGGGTTACATAGAGACTTCAGTTGATAGGGGTACGATGTATTTAAGGAAGCTGTTCGATCAAGAAGTGAGTGTATAAACCAATAAATAATTGTTTAAGGAGATAACCATGAAACCAATTCGAAATTCTGCGAAAGCAGTCATTATTGAGAACGACCGTATTCTTTTGACAGTAAATAAAGATCAAGAAGGGATCTTCTATCTTTTCCCTGGCGGAGGGCAAGACAAAGGGGAAGCGCTTCGTGATACTGTTATCCGTGAATGTCTCGAAGAAATTGGATATCGTGTAATACCTAGAGATATTGCTAATATCCGAGAATATATTGGTAAGAATCATCAACATGCTGAATTTGATTATGATGTCCATCAAGTGGAGTATTACATTACATGTGAAATCGATTATGAAGTGAGACAAATTGAAGCTACGAATGCAGATGATATGCAGATAGGGATTGAATGGGTTGAACTGAGTCGCCTCGATGACATAAGGTTGTATCCCAGTAAGATGAGCGGCCAACTTCAAGGTCGAGAAAGTAAGGTTTGTTATCTCGGCGATGTGAATTAATGGAGGGAACGATTGCATATGAATCCAATTCATTATGATGGCAAAATATTTAGAATTGCTCAGAATACAGAAAATGGCGAAGTGAATCAGGAGACGATTTTTAAATATAGGCAAGAAGGAAACAGAGTGTGGGCAGAATATGCAGGTGGAGGCATTGTGGTGGGAAGTCTTGTAGCGGTAGTCGATGATCATGGAAAGCTGGATATGCGATACCACCACATTAATGAGCATAATGAGCTAATGACAGGAAAGTGTGAGTCAACGCCTGAGCTGCTACCTAGCGGAAAACTTCGTCTTCATGAAGAATGGGAATGGACATGCAGAGATTGTTCGAAGGGTAGTTCGATCGTCGAAGAAATCTAGCTATTTACTTACAAGTGGGGTGACATCATGGGTTACGTCGAAGATTTGAGAGCGATAGTAGGACATCGCCCTGTCATATTGGTTGGTTCTGTTGTAATTGTGGTGGATGAGGCCGGTAAAATCCTGCTCCAGCAACGGACAGTGCCTCATGGGTCATGGGGATTGCCAGGCGGGTTAATGGAGCTAGGTGAGTCTGTGGAAGATACGGCTCGTAGGGAGCTTTATGAAGAGACAAACTTGCAAGCGGGTAAGCTTGAGCTCGTTCATATTCATTCTGGAGCAAGCAGCTTCGTCAAAGTTCCTAATGGTGATGAGTTCTTTGTTGTGGCGGTCGCGTTCTATACTACGGATGTCCATGGTGAGCTAAAGGTTGATCATTCCGAAGCCTTGGATATGAAATATTATGAGCCAAGTGAGCTTACGAGCTTAAAGATGGTAGGAAGTCATCGGGAGATGATTCGGGTGTTTATGGAGAAGCATTATGACAATTTAATTAAGGAGTAACTACATGATACACATTCTAGAAGAACCAACAGGTGAAACTTACAAACAATTAATTGCCCTCGAGAATATGGGGGTTATTGAGAACTTTAATGAGGATGAACTTGTGAGATTGAGAGAGATGAAAGAATTGATGTTTTACTAGGAGGGTCATCAGGAATGGAATTCTTCTTCACAAACAAATGAACGACTAGATCAAATCATTGATTTAATAAAACATGAGAGGAAAGGTGATCCCCCATGCTAATGCGTCTAGCCGATGAGAATGATATTGATCAACTGATCAAAATGAGATGGGACTTTACATTCGAATATAGTGAAGTGATAGAAGAAGTAGATGAAGATTTTCTAGAGTTTGATAGAGAGTGTAGAACGTTCTTAGAAGCAGCTTTGAAAAGTAAAGATTGGTTTATTTGGATTGCTGATCGCAATGGGCAGATCATATCGCATGTGTATGTAGAGTTGGTTCATAAAGTACCGCGTCCAGGAAGAGTTACACATCCTTTTGTGTACATGACCAATGTGTATACACTTCCTGCTTACAGAGGTAGAGGGATTGCCAGCCAGTTGTTTAAGAAGATTGAAGACTGGGCGAAGTGCCAGAAGTATGAATTTATCATCGTATGGCCGAGTGAGTGGAGTATAGATTTTTATGAGCAAAATGGATATAAACATTGCAAAGCGCCGATGGAGTTATCTCTGGATTAGAGAGGCCTTAATTGTTATGATAATAGAAGCGTATACATAGAGGAACTTACTTCTGAGTGGAGTTAAGAATGAATAGAGGAGCTGAGCCAAGATGAGTGGAGCGAACGATGAGAATCAAGGGTTGGAATTAAGTCGGATTATTTTCATAGGAAGAACGTTTGAAGAGTATAAAGTGATGTTTGGGCTTACGGAGGAAGAAATTCGAGCATATGAAATCTTGGATTGTCCGTCAGGAGCTTGTTCATTTACGGCAATAGCGAATGGGCTCGGTGGGCGGGTAACGGCGGCGGATATTGCGTACTATCATGCAGTTGAGGAGCTTAACGACAAAGGTCTTCAAGATATTGAACATGCGATAGAGAGCATTGCTAAAGTAAAAAATAAATACGTGTGGGACTATTTCTCAAACGTAAATGAATTGAAAGATGCGCGTATATCCGCGCTAATGAACAGCGTGCAAGACATGAAAAATTCACCCCAAAGCTACAATGCTGTGACACTCCCGCTATTACCTTTTGCTAATAACCAATTCGATCTAACCTTGTCCGCACATTTCTTATTCACGTATGCTGATCGTCTAGACTTTGAGTTTCACAAGCAAACCATTCAAGAATTGCTAAGGGTGACACGTAAGGAGATTCGAATCTTTCCATTAGTCGATCTAACTGGCAATCGGTATGAGCATTTGGATACGATTATTCATTACTTACAAGAAGAAGGATGCACGGTGACTGAAGTGAAAGTGGATTATGAATTCCAGCGGTATGCGAATCGTATGTTGAGGGTGAGTAAATGTGAACAAGATTATTGAAGAAGGAATTTATAAATTCATCGATCTGCTTAAAAGCAAGGACCTATAATTATATACTAAAGTAAAAGGATCACTCTGAAGCAGCAACTATGCATACATCAGAATGGTCCTTTTTTTATCAAGCACTATGTAAGATTAATTGTTTGAGTTCAGGCGCTGCTTTGACAGCACCGTACACTTGAGTGGGTTCTACAACTTGTTGGAAAGCGCTGGAGTCACGTCCATAACCTTCGCGAAATATGACAGTTTACTTCTTTCAAAATTCAATAATAGTATGAAAGGAGGATAAGTATGCAACCGACAGAAATAATAGAAATTATGATTTTTGTGATTGTGATTGTAATAAACGTTATTATCTTAATCTTTTTAAAAGGTAATTGGCGAAAGATTGGTTTGATATTAGCATTAACTACATTTGTAGTTTATTGTATCTTTTTAGTGGCTCGTCCTTTTTGGATAGATGCACAAATAGACAAGAAAGTGGAATTGTTAGAATCATACTTAGAAGAGCATTATCCAAAGGAAGAATGGACTATCTCCACAGTTCCTCATAGGAAAGAGGGTTTTAAAAACGTAAACCAATACTATATTGGTGTTGTTTTTGAAAATGAACCAGAAGTTACTTATGATTACTGGGTAGAAAGTAAGAATAACATCTATCAAATTAGTTATTCAACAAAAAATGGGTTAAAGGAATTAAAGCATATGGAAAAGTTGAATGAATGAAAATGAGAACATATGTGTTGTTTTTGCGTCAATATAATGGTAAAATTTAGTTAGTGGCTTGTCCCATAAAATTTAGAATTGGAGGCAATAGGATGATCGATTCTCAAGTGTTGCTACGTGCGAAGGATTTTATATATAAGCATGCTCGTTTGCTTGATCGCAAGCGTTATGAGTATCATTTTGAAGGTGGCTCAAGTGAAGAAGTGATTAAGGTGCTTCGTGCATACCAGAATGCAGATGGAGGTTTCGGGAATGCGCTTGAACCTGATATTCGAACTCCTCATAGTCAGCCTGTTCCAACCGAGATGGCGTTTATGGTTATGGATGAAGTGAATCATTATGATCAAGAAATTGTCCAAGGAATTGTAGAGTATTTGAAGAACAGAACGCTGCCTGAGGGTGGTTTGCCATTTATTTTTAAAGATGCAAGTGAATATCCGCATACTCCTTGGTGGGCAATTGAGGATGACCGTCAAGCTTCTATTAATCCAACAGGATCGATGGTTGGGTATTTGTACAAGCAGAATGCATATAAGGACTTTGTGTATGAAGATTGGTTCAAGAAGAATGAGCAGTATACTTGGCAGTACTTAGACCAAGGGACTCCATCTGGATTCCATGACGGCATTCACTTGATTACGTTCTTGGAGAATGTACCTGACATGCTTAAAGCGAGCCAGCATTGGTCTAAAGTGGATGAGTGGCTTGCGCAGGCAGGAACAATTGAGCGTGATCCGCACGCTGACGGATATGTGCACAAAGTGCTCGACTGGAGTCCATTAGCTACAAGTTATGCAAGAAAGTTCGTTACCGAAGAAGAAGTGCAGAAGCACTTGGACTATCTAATCGAGCAACAACATGAGGACGGTGGTTGGCCAATTAGCTGGAATGCGATTTCCGCGGCAACAGAATATGAATGGCGTGGATGGCTGACAGTGGACAGGCTCCGCACTTTGAAATCTTATGGCGTTATTTAATCGAAGCGAATGAGTAGCTCCAACATCATGTAACAACTGCTTCAGATAAGGAGTTTTCTTACTATGCCTTTTTTAAAAAGAGTTCAACTCGACTGGTCGCAGTTAAATTCTGCGGAAAAAAAACAATACCCATTCAACATTCCAACGATCCGATCGATGAAACAATTGGTATTTAGGAATAATGTTACGTTCTTTATTGGTGAGAATGGATCGGGGAAATCTACGCTGCTTGAAGCGATAGGACAATCTTGCGGGTTTAGTACGGTTGGCGGACGTGATCTGATGATCACCAAAGAGAAGGACGATGTTTCGCTCGCTGAAATTATGAAGCTAGCTTGGCTGCCGAAGGTGAAAAGTGGGTTTTACTTCCGAGCAGAGACATTCGATACATTTGCGAATTATATCGATGAGCTTGCGAAAGATCCTTTTGTTGGTGGATCTGCATACAATGCGTATGGTGGTAAATCCTTGAATGAAAGATCGCATGGACAAGCATTCCTCACCTTTTTCCATAATCGATTCGATAAGAAAGGCATCTATTTGTTGGATGAACCGGAATCCGCATTGTCTCCCCAGAATCAGCTTGTGTTACTGAAACTTATTAAGGAGCTTGAGCGAAGCGGGCAAGCACAGTTCATTATTGCGACACATTCGCCGATTCTGATGGCTTATCCGAATGCAGTTCTGTATCATTTTACAGATAGTGGGGTAGAAACCATCGACTATGAACAGACCGACCATTACTTGCTGACTAAAGATTTCTTGAATAATCGAGAGCGGTATTTTCGGATGTTGTTTGAAGATGGGGAGTAGCGAAAACAAGTCAGACTGCTCAATAAGAGCGGTCTTTTTTATTGGGAAAACAAGGAATTTGGTAGGTATAAGGCGAATACTTATTTTCGAACATTTTCTACATCAATAGACAAAAGGGGTTAAATACATGCAACTAAAATGGTTAGAGTGGGCGAAGCAAATTCAAGCAATAAGTCAAACCGGACTTGCATACTCCAAAGATGTCTACGATCTTGAGCGATTTGAACAATTAAGATCGTTAAGTGTTGAGATTATGAATGAATATGTGGATGTAGAAAGTGAACAACTTAGAACCCTATTTGCAAGTGAGACAGGTTATGCGACTCCGAAAGTGGACGTGCGAGGGGTTGTTTTTCAAGATAATCAGATACTGTTAGTTCGTGAGCGAATTGATGGAGCTTGGGCTTTACCGGGAGGTTGGGCAGATATTGGTTTGTCACCGAAGGAAGTTGTAGTGAAAGAGATTCGTGAAGAGTCGGGTTATTTGACAGAGGCTGTTCGACTATTAGGTGTCTATGATACGAAGTTTCATGATCACCCGCCGTCAGCTTTCCATGTGTATAAGTTCTTTATTCTATGTAAAATAGTTGGCGGTGCCGCGATAACAGGTGTGGAGACGTTGGAAGTTGCATTTTTCAATGAGGATGAATTGCCTGCATTATCAACAGAGCGTAATACAGAGAAGCAAGTTCGAGAGATGTTTACATATCTAAAGAATGTGGATAAAGAAGGTTTCTGCGATTAATACCATGACACAAAGGTAGGTTTATATGAAGAAGAAGCTGCTTACATCATTTATCGTACTTTGCTGTTTGTTTGCTGGATTATTCTTTTTTATGAGTAATAAATCGGGTTCCAACTCGCTTCAAGTCACGGAGCTGTCGCAGTTCGTGAGTGAAATTAATGTCGGACAGGAATTTGAACTCAAGAGCTTAACGGATTTCGAATGGGACAAGGTATATATCGTGCCACCGTATGGTGACTTAAGTGTTCTTAACGATGTTAAAGGTATCGATCGGATTCAAAGTTCGATAAAGACAAGCGATTCGATCAGTCTATTGATTTTTGTAAAAGGAGACACCTTAACGCGCTTCGCGGAGGTTCCAAGGAACCAAGGTGACTTCGCGTTCGTCACTCGCAAAGAGTTTAAGGTTAATGAAGCAGTCTTTGTGAAGAAGAAATCGCCTGCGGGCACGACATTGATTAATAAGTTCTAGGTAAATTGTTTTCTAATAATTCAATAAAAGGTGTGAGCCTAATTGCTAGAACTACTTATCGTCCGCCATGGACAATCATTAGCGGATCTTGAAGATCGTTTCGAAGGTAGAGCAGATTTAGTCTTTGGAAAATTGCGGGGAACCATAGAAGGGTTGTATTCGCGAATTATGAGGAGCATCTTCGGGATATGGGAATGCAAAAGAATGGATGCAGTGAATAAAGAGTACCAGCAGATATTGATACATTTGTAAGGGTTCACGAAACCAATCTCTATGCCTTACAATTGTAATCTCGATATGCAAATCTACAACCACTATCTTAGATAATCAAAGGAGCAGCTTACATGAAGAATCCTATTTTTACAGTAAAGAATCCGTCCAGTCTTGGACTTATGATCATTATGTTATTAGTAGCTGTTTATAACGGGTACGGATTACTATTTGATCAGACACTTGATACGGAGAAATTAAATCTTAAGACATGGCTGACGATATTATGTTCGATCTATGTTGTCCTTGCAGGTTACCGTACGTTTATTAGTAAGAAACGGGAGTTAACGCTTAATCATAAAAGCATCATGATGGGTGGAACGGAGTTGCAAGCAAACGATATCTCGATCATTATGATTTCCTATGGAAAGAACCCGAACATTGGGATTAGACCCGGCCGTAAGCTTATGGTGCCGATGAAGTGGTCATTCCGATATGAGAAGGATCAAGAGCTTGGGGTACAACTCCTCGAACAATGGGCAAAAGCGAATAAGGTCGAAGTGCAGCGTGGGCAGTATATGAGATGGATTTAGTGAGAGGAAATTGAGATGACAAACCATGATAACGAAGAAAAACTAACAGGTGGGAACGTCTCTAACGTTTATCGATTAGGAGATACAGTGCGACGAGAATTAAAGCCAGACAGTCCGAAAATTCATAAGTTGTTGAAGCATTTGGAGAACAAAGGCTTTAGTTATGCACCTAAATTTATAGGCATTGATGATAAAGGAAGAGAGATCCTATCCTATATTGAAGGAGAAGCGGGTCATTATCCCTTAAAAGAATATGTATGGTCAGATGATGTCATAATCGAAATAGCGAAAATGCTCCGACTGTATCATGACGCAGTAAGTGATTTTGCATACGATGATGACTGGCAATCGATAGATAACACGCCTCAACTCTTTGAGGTTTTGTGTCATAATGATTTTGCCATATACAACATTATATTTAATCAGGAAAGACCAGTAGGTATTATTGATTATGATGTTGCTGGACCGGGTCCAAGGCTGTGGGACATTGCGTATACGCTATATACGTGTGTTCCTTTAAGTAGATTTTATTTCGCGGAGACAGGTGAGAAAGTTCATTATGATTCCCTGCAGCATGCTAGCCGCATACGTCATAGGGTAAGATTGTTCTTTGATTCTTATGGTGAGGCAATACCAGATCATTATTTGGGCATGGTATTGTTGCGATTAGAAGGATTATGCAAAACCATTACTAGGAAAGCAAGTGTTGGTGACACTGCTTTTCAGAAAATGATAGATGAAGGACATCTCGAACATTATCTGAGCGATATTCAATTCATTCGTGATCATGGGAAAGAGTGGATGTAGCAAACAGTGCATTCTGCATGTCTCTTCAGTATTAAAAAGCCATTCCCCCATCGGAATGGCTTTTCTCATTCAATTTTTGTAACCGCATTCATAACTGTCGTTGAATTCAGACAATTATTGCAGTAACATAAACAAAGATAGATGAAAGGGAGGATATTAATGGATACCGAATTCATTCTGACAGTAAATGAAATTTTACAGCGACCTCTTTTTCACAATGCGAAAGTCGTTGCAGGGCAAGAGGGACTTATGCGACGTGTACGCTGGGTACATGTATTGGAGGTCCCTAACTTTGAACAACTGATCCACGGCGAAGAGATGATCCTTACTACGGGTATGGGTTTGCAGTCTGGCGAGTTATCTACGATCGCTTATGTGGAGCAGCTTGCTAAAGGGAATGTTTCTTGTCTGTGCATTGAGCTTGGCAAGGCGTTCGATCGTGTACCAGAAGCGATGATTGAAGCTGCGAACCGTCACAATCTGCCTCTGATTATATTTGAGCATACAGTACGTTTTGTTGATATTACACAAGACTTGCATTCGATGATTATTAACCGTCATCATAAAATTCTCCAAGAGCTCGAGAGTATCTCTCGCGAGTTCCACCGATTAACCCTCACTTCACAAGGCGTGACGAATGTGCTGAAGCTGCTTCAGACAAGTACCAAAGCACAAATCGTCTATGTTCCGACTCAGGGACAGCCTTCTTTTCATCCGGTACTGCCCATACATAAACAGAAGAGCCTGATTGACTATTTATCTGCCAAAATTCCTGAAATACCTGATCATAAACCGCATGTCGTTCCTTTTGAATGGGAATATGAGAATAAGACCTTGATTCTGCAAGCAGTTGGTGCGCTAGGCAAGACCTGGGCATATATTGTACTGGTACTTGACCATCCGCCTCAAGAGTACCACTACTTGATTCTCGACTCGGCGTCACTTTCAATTGCACAAGATTTGCTGCGCAAGCGCTATATGGAGGAGCGTAAGCTCTACACCGAGAATCTGTGGGTGGACGATCTCTTGCATGTCCGGATTAAGGACGAGGAACAGATCAAATCCCTGACAGGTACGGACTTTAAGCGATTGAATGAAGCGAGTTATCGGGTATGTTTAATCGAATTTGAGCAAAAGGATGAATCTACCTACAGCGCAGTAGAAGAAGGTCCTGAATCGATCGGTTTCCATCTGTCGATGATGTTAAGATCTATATTTGAACAACACGCCTTCTTACCTCTTATTACTTTAAAAAATAATCGCTTAATCGTCGTCGCTATTGATCAGAATCCAAAGCGTCCTTCCAAGGTTAGGCTTCAGCAAGTGTTTGAATCCTTGCATAAGATTCGTACAGATGAACGACTAGGAGATTTGGAGTTGTTAATCGGCATTGGACGATCTTATGTGAAGTTGATCCATGCACATCTGAGCTACCAAGAAGCGATTCGTTCGATTTCGCTATACCCCTGCTTTAAGAAGCCGGTCTTATTCTTCGAGGAACTAGGTGTGTTCCAGCTGTTATTTAACATCGAGAACAAGGACATGTTGGAGTCGTTCGTGAATAGTTATCTCGGCCCACTTATGGAGCATGATGCCACAAGAGGCAGTGAGCTCATTCGTACGCTTAAAGTGTATTTGGATTACGACGGTTCCAAGCAGATCGCTGCACAGAAGCTGTTTATCGTTAGACAATCCCTCTATTATCGCTTGGAAAAGATTGCTGAACTGCTTGGCGCTGACTACATCAATCCGGAGAATCGGATCGCCCTTCAAGTTGCACTTCGCGCGTATCAATTGCTTCATCCAGATAAATTGTCGAATCAAGAATAGAGTAGTTAAGACAAATTTGTCACCATGTCAGATTAAGGTGGCAAATTTGTCAAAAAAGTGAACAAGTCTACTTAACATTTTGTCTAATGTAATGCTCCCAAAACAATTTATACTTATTTCCATGGCGTATTCATATTGTTGGAATCGCTTACATACTTGGTAGTCATTTTGAGGAGGAAGATAAATGAGTGGAGTGAAGTTAAATCGAACGTTAGGCTTTTGGGCAGCTTATTCCGCATCTGTAGGACTAGTCGTATCTGGTACCGCAATGGTTACCTTAGGTAATGGCTATGGGGTTGGCGGCCCTGCATTTAGTGTCATTGCATTCTTCGCATTAATCGTCATTTTGTGTGTAGCACTTTCCTATTCAGAACTCGCAGCAATGATTCCCGGAGCAGGTATGATCGGGGAATATACGACACCCGCATTAGGTAAGCTTGCTGCACTTTTTGCTGTTCTGGCTGGTTATATCGTGCTTGTTGGTACAGATGGCGGAACGAATATGATTGTCGGCGGTCAAAGTATTGAATCGTTAACAGGGATTCCTTGGTGGATCTCAGTCATCATCCTGTTAATTGCACTTGTAGCTGTGAATATGGCTGGAGTTGCTGTATTTGGTAAAGTACAGACAGTTCTTGCGCTTGGCATGATGATGTTGCTTGGATTCATTGGATTATGGGGAATGACGGGGATTGGACTTAACAGCCAACTTGATATTCAGCCGCCATTTACGACAATGACTTGGGACAAGCAGTTTGGCACATTAGGTGCGGCAATCTGGCTCTTCATCGGGATGGAATTCGTAGCTCCACTTGCAGAAGAGGTGAAACGGCCAGGAAGAACGATCCCAATGGCGATGATCTTCGGATGTTTGACAATCTGGCTGGTCGATCTGTTCTTCGGTCTTGGAATAACGAAGTACATCAAGCTCGATGAGTTAGCATCATCCACCATTCCTCACGTAGCTGGGGCAGAAGCGATGCTTGGCAAAGCCGGCCTAGTGCTTATGGGAATTGTCTCGATCTTAGCGGCAATAACTACGTGTGATACGTACTTAATGGCAATTCCACGTATGCTGTATGGATTGTCTAAAGAAGGCTTACTTCCAAAGTTCTTCTCCTACTTACACCCTCGAACAAGAACACCTTGGTATGGCATTCTGTTCGTAACTGTTCTAATCTCAATCGTCTTGATCTACGCTGGGTTAAACCAAGCGAATATTAGCTTTATAACGACGATGATTAACGTAGCCTGCGCAACATGGCTGATGTCTTATATCATTGCACAAGTCAATGTCATTGTTCTACGTCGCAAATATCCGAACCAACCGCGTCCATTTAAGACGCCTCTATATCCGATTCCACAAGTAGTCGGTATCCTTGCATGTATTTACATGATTTATACGCTATATGTGAATCCAGTGGTGCTGCAAATCTCACTTGCAACAATTGCGGTTATCTTAATATTTGCCGTCATTTACTTGAAGTCGACAGGTCAGAAATTGTTTACACCTGTACCACTTGAGCAAGTGTACAAAGGGATTAACGCACGAAGTGAAAGTGAAGATTTGACGGTACACACAGATGGGATCTCGAAAGCGTAATAGACATCAAGAGAAGAGGAGATTGTAACGATGGGAATTTACAGTCTAGTTGATAAGCGAGCAAGCCGAGCACTGGATCAGATTGTGCAGCCCTTTGAGTCTATTCTTCCGATCGTATCTCAAGAGGGACGTACTGTTGTACTAGATGGTTCTCGTTATGGGTTTCCACATGTAAAGGCATACCATAAGCTTGTGAACAAGTGGATGGGACGCATTTATTTATATACCTGGGAGTATACACTCCCGGGTATTTCCCATGAATCGGATATTGGAATCAAGCTGCAATACCGTGGCTCCATGCGGACTGGAAGCAAGCCTTCTTTTTCATTAATTACAGGAGATACGACACTTGACCAGATGCTGAATCAAGATGAAGCGCTATTGAAATTATGTTCACAGATGGACTTTCAGCGTATGGAGATTCAATATAAGAAATCAACGAATGAGTGGAATGTACAGATTGCACCAAATTATGGTGACTTTATGTGGGTACTGATTCCGCCTGTATCCTATTCTAGGAAACCGAATGCAGATGAAGTGAATAACACAATCCAGACATTAAGAATTATTGCCGAGTACATACAGACGATGGGAAGCCCCCAATAAGGAGAGGATGAATGATGATGTTACGTTCTGAAATTAAAGCAGTTGAACAAATGTATATTAACGGAAGCTGGGTTACCGCAATTGGAGAAGCGACGCGTAAAGTTGTAAATCCAGCGAATAATGAAGTGATTGCAATCGTAACAGAGGGAGATGTTGAAGATGCAGCACTAGCTATTAAAGCAGCAAGAGATGCGTTCGACCAAGGAGTATGGCCGGATATGCATGCTAGAGATCGTGCGAATTTATTGAATAAGATTGCAGATCGACTTGAAGAGCGAGTTGCGGAGTTCGCAAGACTTGAGACTTTGAACTGTGGCAAGCCACTACGTGAAGCGGAGTATGACATCACCGATGCCGTGAACCAATTCCGCTATTATGCGGGACTTACGACGAAGCCGCATGGCGTTACGTATGATGTGCCTGATCAAATTCAAGCGATGGTCGTTCGTGAACCGATTGGTGTTGTAAGTCAGATTATCCCATGGAACTATCCGATCGTGATGGCTGCACAGAAAATTGCGCCTGCAATTGCTGCAGGTTGTACGGTTGTGATTAAGCCTGCGGAGACGACACCACTAACGCTGATTCGGCTGTTCGAGATTATTGATGAAGTTGGTTGTCCACCGGGCGTACTGAATCTAGTGATGGGGTCTGGTGCGACAGTAGGTCATGAGATGGCGCGTAGTCCGCTCGTGGACAAGGTTGCTTTTACAGGTGGAACAGAGACAGGTATTAAGATCATGAAGACGGCAGCAGAGACGATCAAGAAGGTGGGTCTTGAACTTGGCGGAAAGTCGCCAAATATCGTATTTGCAGATGCAGATTTCGAGACAGCCGTGGACTATGCACTCTTTGGTATTTTTGCAAATCAAGGTCAGGTGTGTTCAGCAGGTTCTCGCTTGTTACTCGAAGAGTCTTTGGTAGAGAAGTTTATCCCTGAAATAGTGCGTCGTGCGAAGTTAATTGAAGTAGGGCCAGGACTTGTTGAAACGTCAGAGATGGGACCGCTTATTTCGGAGAGACAGATGCAGCGCGTATTAGAATATGTAGAAATTGGTAAAGCAGAAGGTGCGACACTGTTATGTGGGGGCTATCGGATCATGGACAATGGTTTGGAGCATGGCAACTTTGTTGCACCAACGATTTTTGGAGACACAACTCCAGAGATGCGAATCGTGCAAGAGGAGATTTTCGGACCTGTTCTGGCTATTCAGACGTTCCGTGATGAAGCGGAAGCGATCGCCCTTGCCAATGGAACTAAATATGGACTAGCAGGAGCAGTATTTACAAGTGATGGAGCAAAGGCACAGCGCGTGATTCGCAAGCTGCGTGCAGGCATTACATGGATCAATGCGTATCATCCAACATTTAACGAAGCGCCATGGGGTGGATATAAGCAGAGCGGAATCGGTCGGGAGCTTGGCACATATGGGTTTGAAGAGTACTTGGAGACGAAGCAAATTAACATCTCACTGCATACGCAGCCGTCGGGTTGGTTTAGAAATTAAGACATGTCTGCCAAAGTGTAAAAAGAAATACACTTCTTCCTAACATCTTGTCTAATGTTTTGGGAAGTGGAAGCTTCTATACTTGAGATAAATCACAAATAGATTGCAGGAGGTTCCTTCCATGACTCAAGTTCAAACTGAAGTAATCACAATTAAAAATTACATTAACGGTGAGTGGGTAGATTCCACAAGCGGCCGATATGAGGATGTACCGAATCCAGCGACAGGCGAGATTATCGCACGAGTTCCTTTTTCAAGCAAAGAAGAAGTGAATCAAGCTGCAAGTAACGCACATCAAACTTTCCAAACGTGGAAGAACGTCGCTGTACCACGTCGTGCGAGAATCTTGTTCCGTTATCAGCAGTTGCTCGTTGAGAATTGGGAAGAGCTAGCTAAAATCGTAACGTTGGAAAACGGAAAGAGCTACACAGAAGCGTACGGTGAAGTACAGCGTGGAATCGAGTGTGTGGAATTCGCTGCTGGCGCACCGACACTCATGATGGGCAACCAACTTCCAGACATCGCAACAGGTGTAGAATCTGGCATGTATCGTTATCCAATTGGGGTAATCGGTGGAATCACACCGTTCAACTTCCCGATGATGGTGCCTTGCTGGATGTTCCCACTTGCGATTGCTTGCGGTAACACGTTCGTGTTGAAACCATCTGAGCGTACGCCAATCTTGGCGAATCGTCTAGCAGAGTTGTTCACAGAAGCGGGATTGCCGGCTGGCGTACTGAACGTAGTGCATGGTGCGCATGATGTGGTGAACGGACTTCTAGAAAATGAACAGATCAAAGCGATTTCCTTCGTCGGTTCACAGCCTGTAGCGGAGTATATCTATAAGAATGCTGCGGCAAATGGAAAGCGTGTACAAGCACTTGCAGGTGCGAAGAATCATTCAATCGTAATGCCTGATGCTGATCTCGACAATGCAGTGACGAATATTATTGGGGCAGCATTCGGTTCCGCAGGTGAGCGTTGTATGGCTTGTGCAGTTGTTGTAGCAGTTGGCGATGTAGCGGATGAACTCGTAGATCGTTTGTTGCAAGCAGCTAATGACATTAAGATCGGCAACGGTATGGATGAAGGTGTGTTCTTAGGACCTGTCATTCGTGAAGATAACAAAGCGCGCACGATCAAATACATTGAGATTGGCGAGAATGAAGGCGCAATTCTTGCACGTGACGGCAGGCAAGATCAAGCAGTAGGCGGCGAAGGTTACTTCGTTGGACCGACGATCTTCGATCAAGTGAAGCCTGGCATGCAAATTTGGAAAGATGAGATCTTTGCACCGGTGTTATCCATCGTTCGTGTGAAAGATTTGACAGAAGCGATCGAAGTTGCGAATCAGTCCGAGTTTGCTAATGGTGCTTGCTTGTACACAGATAGCGCGAAGGCTGTTCGTCAGTTCCGTGAAGATATGGATGCAGGGATGCTTGGTGTGAACTTAGGTGTACCAGCTCCAATGGCGTTCTTCCCGTTCTCTGGTTATAAGAAATCATTCTATGGTGACTTGCATGCAAACGGTAAGGACGGCGTTGAGTTCTACACACGTAAGAAGATGCTGACGGCTCGTTACTAAAACTCGGAGGTGATTGATCGATGTCATTGAAAAATGAAGTGGTGGACGTGATCGCGAAGGACCGCAAATATTTGTGGCACGCGATGTCCCCGTACAATGAGCAAGTACCACCAATGGTTGTAACGGAAGGTAAAGGATCTTGGATAACGGATTTGAACGGCAATCGTTACTTGGACGCGATGTCTGGATTATGGTGTGTAAACGTCGGATACGGCAGAGAGGAAATGGCGAAAGCCGCTTACGATCAGCTTGTAACTATGCCCTATTATCCGCTTTCCCAAAGTCACTTGCCGGCGATTAAGCTTGCAGAGAAACTTAATGAGTGGTTGGAAGATGATTATGTTATCTTCTTCTCGAACAGTGGATCGGATGCGAATGAGACGGCATTCAAGATTGTGCGTCAATATCACCAACAAACGGGAAATCCGAACAAATATAAATTTGTATCGCGCTATCGTGCGTATCATGGTAACTCCATGGGTGCTCTTGCAGCAACAGGTCAAGCACAGCGCAAGTACAAGTACGAACCGCTAGGTGGGGGATTCTTGCATGTGCGTCCACCAGATAGCTACCGTCGTCCAGAGGGTATATCTGTTGAGGAATTCAACTTGCAATGTGCACGAGATATCGAACAGACGATCATCTGGGAAGGGAAAGAGACGATTGCTGCAGTCATTATGGAACCTGTCATTACAGGCGGTGGCATGATCGTTCCCCACCAAATTTACCTTGATGAAGTTCAGCAGATCTGCAAGCGTCATAACGTACTACTCATCATAGATGAGGTGATCTGCGGAGTGGGTCGTTCGGGGCGTAAGTTCGGTCACATGAATTACAACGTGAAACCTGATATCGTGACGATGGCAAAAGGACTCACAAGCGGCTATCTGCCGTTATCCGCAACTGCGGTTCGCAAGGATATCTATGAAGCATTCAAGAGCCAAGAAGATTATAGCCATCTTCGTCATGTAAATACATTTGGCGGCACGCCTGCGGCATGTGCACTTGCACTGAAAAATCTTGAAATTATGGAGCGAGAGAACCTTGTTGAACGTGCGCGTGATTTAGGTGAAAGTTTAGAAGCAGGCATGGCTGAGCTTCGTGAACATCCACTCGTAGGAGACATTCGTACATTCGGATTCTTGATGGGCATTGAAGTCGTACAAGATAAAGCAACCAAAGAACCGCTCCCACTTGCGCAAGTGAATAAGATCATCGGCGAGTGTAAAGCCAAGGGTCTGATTATCGGAAAGAACGGCGATACCGTTGCTGGATTCAACAACGTATTAACGTTCTCCCCTCCACTTTCTTGCACAGATGAGGACTTGGACTTCATTATTACAACCTTCAAAGCGGTTATGTACAATCAATAAGGCGGTGCAACATACATGCTAATCGGCGTACCTAAAGAAATTAAAAATAATGAAAATCGCGTAGGAATGACGCCAAGCTCGGTCGTCACTTATCGTAATGCAGGTCATGACGTACTTGTTGAGACAAATGCTGGGCATGGGATCGGATTCACGGATCAGAATTATATCGACGCTGGTGCTCGGATGGTAGCAACAGCAAGCGAAGCTTGGGCTGCGGAGATGGTCGTGAAGGTGAAAGAGCCGATTCCATCCGAGTATGGCTATTTTCACGAAGGATTAATTCTATACACGTACTTGCATTTAGCACCAGAAGTTGAATTAACGAGAGCATTGGTTGAAAGTAAAGTAACGGCTATTGCTTACGAGACGATCCAACTGGACAACGGCAGCTTGCCGCTATTAACACCGATGAGTGAAGTAGCGGGTCGTATGTCTATACAGATTGGTGCTCACTTCTTGGAGAAAGCAAATGGCGGTAAGGGTGTACTGCTCGGTGGTGTGCCGGGTGTAGCTCCTGCTAAAGTGGCTGTTGTAGGCGGGGGTATCGTTGGAACGAATGCTGCGAAGATGGCAATTGGTCTTGGTGCAGAGGTTAGCATTATGGACATTAGCCCAGATCGTCTACGTCAATTGGATGATTTGTTCCAAGGTCGTGTGAAGACCGTGATGTCTAATCCTTTCAATATTGCAGAGACGGTACGTCAAGCAGATTTAGTTGTAGGTGCTGTTCTAATTCCAGGTGCACGTGCTCCTCGCTTAGTTACAGAAGAGATGGTGAAGAGTATGTCACCAGGTTCTGTGATTGTCGATGTCGCGATTGACCAAGGTGGCTCGATTGAGACGATTGATCGCATTACCACACACGATAATCCGACATATGAAAAATATGGTGTTGTCCATTATGCAGTGGCAAATATGCCAGGTGCCGTAGCACGCACTTCTACGTTGGCACTCACAAATGTAACGACTCCATACGGCGTGCAACTTGCAACGAAGGGTTACAAGCAAGCTGCATTAGGCAACAAGGCGCTCGCTAAAGGTATTAACGTTATTGATGGAAAAGTTACTTACAAAGCGGTTGCGGATACGCATGGTTATTCGTATACAGATATTTATACGGTGCTAAATCAAGCAGAAGTGCTTGTATAACTTGATTGAATGAACGTCTTCCTGAATTCTGGTTAACAACTGGAGTGCAGGGAGACGTTTTTCTGTTTTTCAAATTCCATATAGAGGTAATTTCTTGTTTTCGCTCGAATAATATCAATGGAAGGATTTGAGAGTAGGAGGGCTTACTCATGATGAATAACACATATTTTACACTCGAACACATAACAGATGGGGTCTGGGCTGCTATTGTGGTGCCAGGATCAGGTGCACTAGGTAATGCAGCTATCTTAGATTTAGGGGATGTAACGGTTGTCGTCGATACGTTCATGCTGCCGCAAGCAGGTGACTTATTAAGACAAGCCGCTGTCCAGTTAACAGGTCGAGAAGTGGAATATGTAATCAATACGCATTTTCACGGCGATCATCATTATGGGAATCAATCTTTCCCAGACAGTATTATCGTCTCAACAGATGCAACTCGCGATTATCTCTTTGGATTAGGTGACATTGACTATGAGAAGTGGCGGATTGCGATTCGTGAGCAAATAACTTCATTATCGGACACAAGATCGAAACAGACGGATCAACATGTAATCTCTGCACTTACAACTGAGATTGCAGATAAAGAAGTTCTATATGGTGCAGTCCCTTCAATACGTCGTGTTGTTGCCACCGTTACTATTCCAGATCGTTTTGTTATTCATGGGTCACAGCGTACAGCTGAAGTGATGACTTGGGGCGGTGGGCATACGTTAAGTGATGCTTTTGTGTATATTCCAGAGAATGAAGTGCTAATCGCGGGAGATCTGGTTTTGGGGCAGTCCCATCTGATGATGCTTCATGGCAATATAGAGGAATGGCTTGGTATATTGGAGCGTATGGAGCAGGAGCTTGAGATTAAGCGAATCGTGCCTGGACATGGGCCAGTTACCGATGCTCAGAGCATTAGAGAAGCGAAGAACTATCTACGTGACGTAGAGGTATATGCGAAGCAAGCTGAAGAGAGTGGTCAACCTCTTGAATATTGGCTTGAAAAAGGTGTGCTTAAGCCATACGGTCAGTGGTACTCCTCACATGTATTTGAATGGAATTTCCGACATTTATATAAATATAATCAGATTGCAAAGTTGATCTAGATGAATGGCAGGAGGGTTCAACAAGATGAGTAGACAAGTATTTATAACCGATCTGGACGGCACATTGCTTCGCTCGGATCAGACACTTTCCAATCATACAGTCGATACACTTACTTGTCTTCTAGAGCAGGACACCATTGTTACATTTGCAACGGCAAGAGGGTCAATTAGCGCGCAAAATGTCGTCGGCCGTGTTCCTTGGAAGTATCCTGTTATCTTGTATAATGGTGCACTTCTTATGGATTGGACGAATGATAGAGTTATAGATGGTTATTGGTTGGATCAACGCGTGACAAATGAAGTGATTGCAGTCGGTAGGCAGTATGGAATTACGCCGTTGTTATTTACATTAGACGCGAATGATCGAGAGCGGGTATGGCACGAGAGGCTAGTGCGACGTGGGGTAACGGAATTTGTACGAAGTCGTAAAGATGATCCAAGATTCGTAGAAGTGGCAAAGCTTCAATGTCCGGATGATGAGCGTACGCTTGCAGTCACCTATATTGGGCTTAAGGATGAGCTCGAACCGATTCTAGCAGATGTAAATGCAAAGCTCGGCCACCTTGTCCATGCGCATATGCTGAAAGATTACTATATTGAGGATCACTATTTCCTAGAGTTCAGTCATTTGAATGGGAACAAGAAAGATGGACTCAAGTTATGGGCTCAGCACATGGGAATTGAACTCGCAGATACTGTAATTTTCGGTGATCATTTGAACGATCTTGGATTGTTCGAAGTAGGTGGAACGAAGATAGCCGTAGCCAATGCGCATGAGTCGATCATACAAATGGCAGATCAAGTGATATTAAGTAACAATGAGGACGGAGTCGCTAATTATGTGCGAGACAGGATAGGTAATAGTGAATGAAAGATTAAATGAGTAGAAATGAGGTCATCCCATGGGTGTTGATTGGTATAACATGATTGCTAGGAAGAATGGTGGGTATAGAAGTACAGCGGAATTCACAATTGAAGGAAGTACAGCAGAGGATTTGTTCGAGAATACGCTTGTCAGCATGCTTCCGCAGTATAGTGCGGTTCTGGATGCAGGATGTGGTCATGGTGATTTTACTTTGAAAATGGGTCGTAGCGGCGTGCACATCATTGGATTTGATAATTCTATTGAGATGATTACACTTGCTAATTCATTACATAATCGTGAAAAGCTTAAGAATGTCGAGTTTGTGTATACGACAACGAAGACGGAAATGCCTTTTGCAGATGAACAGTTCGATCTGATCTATTCGAGACGTGGTCCTACATCCATTATTAATCATAGCCACTTGCTTAAGAGCGGCGGTACGATCATGGGCATACACTCTGGCAATTTGGATGTCGTCATCCAAAGGTTAGAGGTGAAGGGTTATCGAGATATAGAGATGAACGAGTATCGCAATGCGATGTACTATTTTTCAAATGAACAGGAATATGCGAAGTTTCTATCGGATATTCCTGGAAATCCAGATTTTACAGTACCCGAAAAACAAGATGAGCTGCGCTTAAAAATTCAAGAGAATATGATTAATGGTCGTATTGGGGTTCAAGAATACAAGTACATATGGAAGGCGATCAAGTCATGAAGAATAGGTCTGCCTTGTTAATTGGAATTGGTATTCTACTTGTGATTGTACTTGTTTCGTTAATTGTAGGGGATACGAAGATAATTGTGCACTATGCAGGTGTATTGGGCTTGATCACAATTGGGTTATCGGCAGTATTAACGGGTGTATTCGCAGAGAGTAGGCGTTTACGTACGGAGTATCGTGAAGAGCAGGGAAGAGAGGATCGTCGACATCGGATCAGATTGGCGACACTTTTCTTGCTTATCGGGTTACCAAACATGTTGGTCGCGGTGTTGATGTTATATGTACAAAAATAAAGTTTTCAGGATGATAAGGGAGTCGAGTTAGGATGCCATACAAATTAAGACCAGCTGTTCCGGAAGATGAGTCATTCCTATTCGAGATGTTGTATGCATCTTTATTCGTACCTGATGGCGAGAAGCCATTTGATCGGAAAGTCTTAAATGAACCTTGGCTGATGAAATATGCAGAAGGCTGGGGAAGAAAAGGTGATCTTGGCTGTATTGCAATGGACAATAATGGTGTGATGCTTGGTGCAATCACGAGTCGTTATTTTGATAGAGCGAATAAAGGTTTCGGTTATGTATCGGACGATGTTCCTGAACTCAGTATGGCATTGCTTGATGGAGCAAGAGGGAAGGGAATCGGGACGGCGCTGATGAAGAGCCTTTTCGGAGCGCTTAAAGATGAGCATATTGCGAGGGTTTCATTAAGTGTTGATCCACGTAATACACCTGCTATGATGTTATATGAGCGATTCGGGTTTCAAGAAGTGGGAATAGAAGGTACATCTATTACGATGGTTGCAATAGTTAAATAGGGTGCGAATTGAACTCTATTTTTTTATGGAAAAATATATGTAAGTCACGGTAAAATGGAAGTTCAGAAGCATAAAATGTCAAGTAAATATGAAAGGGACTTATACCATGACAGTGTATACATTCCAACGAATGACACCTGAATATGCACAATCAATTGCCAAATGGACTTATCCAGAACCTTATGGCATGTACAGCATGGACGATGATGAAGAAACGATCTTAGAACTCTTATGCGGCGATTATTATTATGCCTTGAATGAAGATCATGAACTAATTGGATACATATGTGCAGGGAATGCTGCCCGCGTGCCTGGAGGCTATGCTGCTGGGATTTATGAGAACAATCAAGTAATTGATGTCGGACTTGGATTAAGACCTAATCTTACAGGTAGAGGTGTAGGAGTAGAGTTTTTCAGTAGCGGGATTCAATTTCTAATCAATGAAAAGAAGATGAGGGAATTTCAGCTTGTCGTCGCGTCCTTTAATGAACGTGCGGTGAAAGTGTATGAACGAGTAGGTTTTATGCGAGGCTGTATGTTTCAAAGCATAGTGCGAGGAGAAGCTGTTGATTTTCAAGTGATGAATGTGCGTATCAATCTAATTGCAGAATGAAAACGATTCAATTTACAAACAATATCCATGATGTTCAACTATGAACAAATAATCAGAGGATGTGTGATGTAAATGAATGAAAAAGCTGGTTTCTGGATTCGATTAGGTGCTAATTTATTGGATGCAATTATTATAGGGTTCCCAATTACCTTAGTTACAAATATGTTTTTTGTAAACAGTAGTAACTTCGATTTTGCTACGCCACAAGGTAATTCCGGAAATTTCCTTAACATGCTGTACTTACTGTTAATTCCTATATTCTGGAGTGGATACACGGTTGGTAAGCGGATTTGTAAAATCCGTATTCGCAGAGTTAATGATCAAGCACCGCCCAAAATTACCAATATGCTTATGCGTAATATTGTGACTGGATTAATTTATGCAATTACGTTTGGCATTGGAGCGATCGTAAGTGCATGTATGATTATATTTAGAGAAGATAAGCGTGCTTTGCATGATTTAATTGCAGGCACAGAAGTCGTTAGAGACTAATGTATGAGTGGGGGAAACCGTGATGACAAGAGTAGGGCTTATTCGGCATGGGATAACAGATTGGAATATCGAGCGTAGGGCGCAAGGACATACGGATATACCTCTGAATAGCGAAGGGCTAAATCAAGCGGAAAAGCTTGCAAAGAGGTTGATGAGTGAACCTTGGGATGTGATCTATTCAAGTGATTTGTCCAGAGCCTACTTAACAGCACAGAAGATAGCGGATCATAAAGGAATGAAGATTACAGCAGATCAGCGTTTGCGCGAGATGTATTGCGGTCTTATCGAAGGAACGATAGAAGAAGATCGTATTAACAAGTGGGGCGCTGACTGGCGTAGTCTTGACCTTGACATTGAGAAAGATGAGGAGGTTGCGACTCGCGGATATAAAGTTTTTACAGATATTGCTGCGAATCATCCGAACCAGAATGTTCTCATCGTCAGTCATGGCGCTTTAATTGGCTTTTCATTGAAGAAGTTAATTCCACATGTAAATACACAGGCGCATCTAGGTAATACGTCTCTTACGATTCTGACAAGTACAAATAACGAATGGGATTGTGAGCGATACAATTGTACGGAGCATGTGAAAGGTTAGTAGTGAATCCCGATCTAAATTAAAGGATGTGTAATCTATGCTAGTCCAAGAGCCTCACGTTATTCAAATGATTAAGGAAAAAGCAAAGGAACTTGATTTCACAATGTCTTGCGATCAAGAAACCGGAATTTTGTTACGTGCTCTTGCTTGTTCTAAATCTAGTAGTAATTTACTAGAATTAGGTACAGGAGTAGGTGCTTCTACTTCATGGATACTAGAGGGTATGGATGCTAGCTCAACGTTAACTAGTGTGGAGATGAATGAGTCCTTTCAAGGGATTGCAAGGTCTTGCATCCAGGATGAGCGGGTGAACTTTATTCTAGCAGATGGTTGCATCTTTATTCAGGAGAATCGGGATCAGCAGTATGATCTTATTTTTGCAGATACTTGGCCAGGAAAATATGAATTGCTAGAAGAAACTCTTCAAATGGTGAAACCAGGTGGGTTGTATATTATTGATGACTTAACACCTGTTGACACATGGGAAGAAGGACATGCAGTTAAGGCAGAGAACTTGGTACAAGTGATGCGGAATCTTAATGATTTTCATATAGTGGAATTAAATTGGTCCACAGGATTGATCATTGCAACGAGAAAATCCAGCGGAATTATGATATGAAGAATGATAGTGTGAAGTTAGAGATTATGGAAGTAACAGGTGTGCTGGATACCTCCATTCTGCAACAATTAGTTGAGGAAAGTTTAACCGAAGGACATAACCACATGAAGCGTCTGATCGAAGATTATGACAGCGGTACCAATCGATTCGATCAGGCGGGTGAAGCCTTATTTGTATGCAGAATGAATGGGAAAATTGTTGGCGTAGGTGGAATAAATCAAGATCCCAATAAAGGTGTTGGGATTGGAAGGCTCAGGCGGGTTTATGTATTATCCGCGTATCGCAGGCATGGAATTGGAAGGAGATTGACAGAAGTCGTGCTAGAGAGAGCGAAGAAGCATTATCGTACAATCGTGCTTCGAACTTACAATCCAGCAGCAATTACGCTGTATCAATCCCTTGGTTTTCATGAGGTTCTAGATGAGGATCAAGTTACGCATGAATTAAAGTTGTAAAGGGGGAATTGTTAATGGAAAAAGATTGTTTGGGCTGTAAACTTGCTAATGGTAAAATGTCTGCACATGTTGTTTATGAGAATGATCGGATCACTTGTATTCTAGATCATGAGCCGTTGAACGAAGGACATATCTTGATTATGCCTAAGAAGCATTACGCAGATTTGAGTGAGCTCGATGATAAGACGTCAATTGAAATTATGAAGGCATCCACAAAGCTTGCAAAGCTGCTCACGCATGTGTATGAACCAGATGGAATTACTGTTATACAGAACAGCGGATTGTTCAACGATCTAGATCACTATCATATGCATGTATTCCCAAGGTATATTGGTGATGGGTTTTCATGGGTGGAGCCTGAAGATAAGAAGCGTAATCGAGAACGATTGAAAGAAACATTGGAGAAGTTGCTACAGCAAGTATCCTAGGATCTATTTAAGAGGAGACAACGATGGAAGAAGTAATTATTACAACATATGACCCGATCTGGGCAGTAGATTACGAAGTTGAACGGGCTAAATTTGTTACAGCATTATCCGATATTATAGTCGGGATTGAACATATTGGCAGTACCTCAGTACCTGGCTTAGATGCGAAACCAGTTATCGATATGATGATAGGTGTTGGGGATTTAGATGTGGTCTCGTTGGAACATATTCAGTCCCTTGCGGCATTAGGCTATGAATATGTTGAAAAAGCAGAATTCCCAGAGCGAAAATTTTTCAGAAAAGGAGCTTGGCGCGCAGGCACACACCATTTGCACATGTATACATACAATTCAGCTCACTGGCAAGCAAATTTATATTTTCGAGACTATTTAAGAGCTAATCCTCAAGCAGTGAAAGCTTATAGTCATTTAAAAAGAGAGCTGAAAGACCTTTACCCCAATGACAGGGTGAACTATACAGCGGCTAAAGCGCCGTTTATCCAAAGGATTATAAATTCTGTTTAATACAGGAGGTCACGGGCTATCAATGATCATTCAAAAACTAGAAGTGCTCACCCTCACACAGCTTCAAGGATTAGGGCAATTCGGTTATGAAGTCACGCAGCAGTATGAGGTGATGAAGGAAGCCGGTCCGGATTATTATGCGATTCGCATGACTTTGAAAGACGTCGCTAGCCCATACATGAAACATGACTCTTCACCCGAAGAAGATTACATCGATTACGAGGAAATGGTGAGATTGGGGTTCTCTTATGGTGCATTTGATGGAGACCGACTTGCTGGGATCGTGATTGCGAAGCCCGAGGAATGGAACAATACACTTCTCATCTGGCACCTTCATGTTCATGAAGATTATCGCCGGCAGTCTGTTGCTAAGCAACTAATTGAGAGGATTGTCGAGCAGGCTAATGCACATCACTTTCGTGCGGTTGCATTGGAAACGCAGAATACGAACGTGCAAGCAATTGCTTTCTATATGAAGTGTGGATTTGAGCTTGAGGGAATAGATACTTCCCTCTATGATGCAAGTAAAATTGGCAGAGATGAAGTTGCTCTCTATATGCGGAAAAGGATAGATGAAACATGATCAGATACGAATCCATGTCAGAAGAACAAGTTCATCATTTAAGTGAAATCGATCGATCGGAGATGATTGATCTTATTTATGAAATGCCAGATGGAAAGTTAACGGAATTATCACAACAACATGAATGTCCGAATTGGGATGAATCGTTATTGCGTGAATTACAAGATAGATTCTTATACGAGATTGATCAAGGTGGAATGGCGATTGGTGCATTCGACGGAGAAACGTTAGTTGGATTTGGTGTACTTGCTCATCAGTATAGGGGTGAGAATCTTGATCAACTGCAGATTGATTTAATGTATGTATCGCGCCATTACAGAAGGCAAGGTATTGGCACACGGATTATGAATGATTTGAGTGCGGAAGCGAAGAGACGCGGGGCGAAATATCTATATATTTCGTCGACAGAGACCCGTTCAGCGGTATCCTTTTACAAGCATAATGGGGGTCAGCTGACAGATCAGGTTGATGAGGAACTATTCGCGAAAGAACCTATGGATATTCATATGTTGAAGGTGTTATAGGAGGTTTGAAGCATGTACATTCCGAAGCATTTCCGAGTGGAAGATGAGGCTGTGCTATATGATTTTATGGACCAGAACAGCTTTGGAATCTTGATTTCGAATTATGATGGCGTGCCGTTTGCAACGCATTTGCCACTTATCTTGGATCGGGAGAAGGGCTGTTTATACGGGCATTTTGCAAGGGGAAATATGCAGTGGAAGGACATTGAAGGTCAAGAGGTACTTGCGATCTTCCAAGGTCCTCACAGCTATATCTCTTCCTCCTGGTATGAGACGAATCTGTCTGTACCGACTTGGAATTATGTCACGGTTCACGTATATGGGCAGTTAGAAATGATGGAAGATTCAGCACAATTACTCGGTACTCTCGATGAGATGGTGAGTAAGTATGAGAAGCCTGAAAGTCCGTATCAACTTGATGAATCGAATCATGAGTTGGTCGAAAGCATGATGAAGGGCATCGTCGGGTTTACTTTGAAAATCACGAAGCTGGAAGGGAAATGGAAGCTCAGCCAAAACCATCCGGTAGAGCGGCAGCAGCGTGTGATTAAGGAGCTTGAGAAGTCGGTACTTGAAGATGATAGAGAGATTGCGAAGCTGATGAAGAATAATATAGAGGGGCTGGCGTAATTGTACATCGAGACAGCAAGATTGATCATACGGCCTTTTCAAAAAGAAGATTATCATAATTGGTACGAACAATATAAGAACCGTTTGCCTTCACAGTATGCCTACGACGACGGCCGCTCTTCTAATATGGAAGCTTTAACGGAAGAATGGTTCTCGAATTGGGTACAAGGGTTTGAGAATTCCGCGAACCGGGACGAGATGGTCAACCTTGGTATTTTTCGAAAAATAGACGGGGTGAATGTAGGTAAAGTTGAGGTTCACACGATTCTGAGAATGGATTATCAATGGGCGATGATGGGGTATTCGATCCATAATCAATATTGGAAGAATGGTTATGGACTTGAAAGTGTGGATGCCGCGGTGGAAGCATTCTTCGAACATCTTAAATATCATCGAATCGAACTTCATATCAACGTAGATAATATGCCATCTATACTGCTCGCAGAGCGCGCGGGGTTTAGGTTGGAATGTGTGAGGGAAAAGTTCACCTACGAGAATGAGAAATGGAACGATATGTTGATTTATTATCGGAGTGCTTGAAACTTCTTGCCTTATTGGCGGAGGATCATGATAAATAATGAATCTGGAGGTCGTGAAGATGACAAGTCCAATTAAGAATCAGATTGGTTCGATCTTTATCCCAGTGAGTAACATTGAGGCAGCAAGAGATTGGTATTGTAGAATTCTTCAAGTTTCAACAACGAATGAAATTATTTATGGTCATTTGTTCATCGTTCCGATGCAAGGTACAGCAGGTATTATTCTAGATAGCAAGATTTATGCACCAGAGCGTGTGTTCCAAACCCCAGTATTCCAGTTCACTACAGATGATATTGAAGAGGCGTATGCATACATGCAGGAGCAAGGTGTACAGCTGGTGACAGGTATTGAGCATGGTCATTGGTTTAACTTCAAAGATCCAGATGGGAACTTGCTTATGATCTGCAAATAGCTCTCATGATGCCAAAACCCCTCTCTTCACTAGAGAGGGGTTTTGGCACTTTTCACTTACATTTATTGAAAATAGACCGCGATCAACTGTTCATTATCCAGATGAAAATGAACAGTTACAAAGACGGTGAATTCGTGGTGGTTCTTCTTTAACTTGAGCTTAAACTTCTCTTCCGCTGTGTTTGAATCAATCTGAGTTCGTCCTAAATGTTGGTAGTCTGTAATTGAAGTATGATACTTGTTAAGCGTTTCTTGCATTGCGATATTGCCCCATTTGGCGTAGGCAGGCACGGCTTGGACAGAAAAGGTTGAAGTTAGCAGTATTCCTATTGATAGGAGCGTTGTCATCCATATTTTCCTCACCATAAAAGTCCTCCTTGTTGTATGATGTTATAGGATTTGTTATTTTCAGATAATTTATTGATCAAGGGAGAGATAGATGATGAATATCGTGCAAGTGCTAGATAAGGGTTACGTCCGCTTGGTGAATCATATGGGATCAGATTTGACGGTTGTGAATGCGGCGCGAGTGTCATATGCGAAAGAATCTAGCGAATTGAGTGAACGCGATGTGAAGCTAATCAAATTCTTAGCTAGGGAAGGGCATACTTCGCCATTTCGTCATGTTATGCTCCAATATGAAGTGTACGCGCCGCTGATGGTCGCTAGACAATGGTGGAAGTATGTAATAGGTTCCGCACATATGGAGGGGACAGGCGAGAGCTTGGAGGCATGGAATGAATCCAGTCGCAGGTACATTACAGAAGAGCCGACTTTCTATATCCCATCGTCGGATGAATGGAGAGGTAAGCCAGAGAACTCGAAGCAAGGCAGTGGTGACGCGCTAGAACCAGAACTAGGGATCAAGTTAACAGATGATCTTAAAGAGTATATTGAACTAGGTGTGCAAAAATATGAAGAATCACTCGCAAGTGGACTATGTGCGGAGCAAGCTAGATTATTCCTTCCATCGTATGGGATGTATGTGAGATGGTATTGGACCGCGTCGCTGCAATCGGTATGTCACTTCTTAAATCAGCGTTTAGAGCATGATGCGCAGAAGGAAATTCAGGATTATGCGAAGGCAATTCTTGAGCTGAGTAAGCCTCTTTTTCCAATTTCGATAGATGAATTAATGGCATAACATATTGATATTCGTTGTGGACACGGCGAGTGATACGAAAATGATTGATATAATAGGTCGAATCAAGCAACTTTGGTAACCATTCTCGCGTCTTATGAAATGAAGTCGAATATGAACATTCGTTAATACACAGGGTTAAGGAGTGAATATCGTGCTGCCACAAGTTGTTGATCGAGTGATGCAGAAGCTAAGTATCGAGTTAAGCAAGACTCATTTAAGTGTGGAATCTATCTATTTGTATGGTTCTGTCGCATTAGGCGATTATAAAGATGGTTCAAGTGACATTGATTTTCTTGTGTTGTTAAAAGAAGCGCCACAGGCGTCAGATATAGACGCAATCTCTGCAGCGCATCAAGAGGTAGATCAAGCCTATCCGCATTTGGAAATTATGGGGACATATCTTCATCTAGAAGACGTGGGGAAACCTACTCATGAACAGAGTTCGATTGTTACATATTTCTCTAAACAAGTGCATGCAGATGGTAAAGGTGCGGATATGAACCCGATTACGTGGTGGATCTTGAAGCATCATGGAGTTCGGGTTTATGGTGTAGAACAATCCTTCGATTATGAAGTTGATGAGAAGGTATTAGTCGATTATGTGCTCCATAATATGAATTCGTATTGGGTAGGTTGGATTGAGCGATTAGAGAGTCAATTGGCTAATTTGCACTTGATTGACCAAGAGAGTGTTACACAGCAACTCGATGAAACGGTCGAATGGTGTGTACTGGGCATGCTGCGGCAGTTATATACGGTTAAGGAGAAAGGAGTCAAGAGTAAGACACAAGCTGGTACCTATGGATTATCGATAATGCCTAAGCAGTGGCATGGGTTGATTGAAGAAGCGATACATATTAAACGCCAAGAACCAGAGCGAAATTATATATCTAATGAAAAACGATTGACGGATCTTATCGAGTTACTGCGATACATTCATCAGGTGGCTACTCCATAACATTCTCATAGGCATAAGTTAATTGCAGGACTTTAAGAACATCTACTTTACGTTTACTACTCTCATGATGCAGCCACTTGTCTTTCATATGATCCACGAATAAAACTCCATTTAAATGATCGATTTCGTGCTGCATGCAGCGAGCCAGATAGCCCTCCGCCTCTAAGATGATGGTTTGACCTCGTTTATTTAAGGTGCTGACTTTAATCTGGTTCGCTCTTCTTACATCACCATAATAGCCAGGGTAGGATAGACATGCTTCAGGTCCAATCTGTTCGCCGTTCATCTCGATAATCTCTGGATTAATGAGTTCGATCAGACCTGTTCCACAATCCATCACGACCAATCTTCGTAAAATGCCGATCTGAGGCGCAGCCAGCCCTGCGCGACCTCGTTCATCATATAAAGTATCTGCCAAGTCCACGAGGTGCTTGAACGTCTTCGCATTCAGCTCTTCCACAGGTTTTGCGATTTTCCGCAAGATCGGATCACCAAAAGGTAATATTTCTTTAACGGACATATACAGTCTCCCCTCACGATAAAAGTTGCTCTTATCAATAAGAATTTACAATCCAAATCATTCCAGTAATGATATAATACATGAAGTCCAGTTATTTACAAAGTATGTTAGGGGTGCTCGGCTTGAAACCGATGAATTGGAGTTTAGTCATAAGTTCTGTCGTGCTGTCAGTTGGGTTTGTAGTTGGAAGTTCTAATATTTATAAAGGGTTTGTGGAGCAGAATGTACCGGTAAGTGTGCAACAGCAACCACAAAGGTATGATACACCAAACGTAGAACCATTGTTATTGACTTTGGAAGAGGCGGCTCGTTATTTAAATATGTCGGAGTATAAGTTAAAGGTAATTGTTCAGAATGAAGCTTACATTGCTGAGAAATCGATTGATTTTATTGGGGAAAGATTCCCTATTATTAAGTATGACACTGAAATCTATGTGAGCAAAGAAGGTCTGAAAGACTGGGTGAAAAGCGCAACCGGCCTAAATAAACAATATTATTCGGATCCAACAAAGCATACGAAGTAAGAGGGGACACATGATACATACGAAAAAAATAAGAGTCGGTATAATCGGAACGGGATTTGGTGCATCTGTACAAGCACCTATCTTTCAAAGTCATGAGTGTTATGAAGTAAAAGCTCTTGCGAGTGTACATCGTTACAAATCGGATGTGATTCGTCAGAATCTTGAAGGATTATCCATGTATACAGATTGGGTAGAAATGATTGCAAATGAAGAGTTGGATCTCGTATCCATCGCATCGTCACCTGTGCACCATTATGAAATGGCACTAGGGTTATTAGAGAAGGGTATGCATGTGTTATGTGAAAAGCCGATGGGTATGAGCGCCATTCAAACTCTGGATATGCTCGATAAGTTGAAGGCGTCAAATGCAATGGGATTCGTCGACTTTCAGTGGAGGCTCATACCTATAAGACAGAAGATCAAAGAGATCCTGATGCGTGGTGACTTGGGTAAAGTTCATTACATCAAGTATCAAGGAAGCTTCTCAGGTTACAAGCAGCTAACAACGAATTACAGAGGGTGGGATGGTCGGAAGAAAGATGGCGGAGGGATGTTATTTGCCATTGGATCTCATATGTTCGACTCCTTGATGTGGTGGATGAACCAAGATATTGTGGATGTGTATGCTGAGCTCAAGACGATGATTCCTAAGTATGAAGGTTGTTCTGGTGTGGAAGAGCGAGATTCAGATGATGCATTTACGGTAATGGGGCATTATGAAGATGGGACAGCCTTTCACGCAGATTTATTGTATCCAGCAGTTAGAGGGACAGGATGGAAATTAGAAGTGTATGGAAGTGAAGGCACATTGCTGACGAATAATGATCAAGAAGTGCTAGTAAGTAAAGGAGGTGAATTCGAGGTAGTTCAGGTGGAACAAATCGAAGTACCAAGTAGTATGAGTATGTCGGCTGCACCGTATTATAACGGCATGTATCAGATGGTAGATAGGATCTATCGATCCATTAGTGAAGAGAAGGTTGTGGGAGATGTGCCTACGTTTCAAGATGGTCACATGGTGCAGTGTGTGTTAGATGCGATACAACAATCGTCATTAGCGAGGGCGTGGATTGAGGTAATTTATGAGTGATTATGTGAAGCGGGAATATGGTGTGGAAAGTAGGGGGGAAATGATGCAACAAGAAACGAATACGAATGAAAAGAAAAAAGAATCACTAATTCTCAAATTGATTTTTGATGCACCCGAAGATTTCGCAATATCATTGTTGTGGGTAGCTCTTACAACTTTTGTGTATTTGTATTTTATTTCAGAAGAGGAATTAACCTATCTACAATTGGTGGTAGTGGGACTTCCAGCGATCATGCTACTGCGTTCATTAATAAAGGGTAAAAAGTCAGAAACGCGTGCATTCTCAATTAATTTCACATGCTTCTCAACTCTTATTGTTATTGTAGCGCGAATGATATTTACATAGAAAGGATGTTATCTGTGATTGAAGTTATACCGATCCCCTATGAGGATAAGTATGTGTTGCATCAATTGCTTCAATTCTATCGCTACGATTCAAGCGAGTATGACGGGCACAAGCTGACTCAACATGGGCTGTATATGTATAAATATCTGGACCATCAGTGGACGGAGGATTATCGGAGTCCATTCTTCATTAAAGTCGATGGGGAACTTGCTGGATTCGCGCTCATTATACGAGATGTACCGGCAGAGTTTGTTGCTCTAAGTACAGCAAGTGAATCGCATGTGGTGAGTGATTTCTTCGTGATGCGAAAGTTTCGTGGTCAAGGAGTAGGCAAGCATGCAGCATTCACGCTCTTCGACCAGTTCCCAGGTGTGTGGGAGGTTCGTCAGTCGTTAGGGAATACACCTGCGAATAAGTTCTGGATGAAGACGATTCATGCATATACGAATGGCTGCTTTATAGAAGAGGTTATACATAATGATCGATGGAAAGGTCCAGTGCAAGTGTTCGAGAGTAAGACAAGAGATGCCAATTCATAGATAAATGAAAAGGACCTATTCGACTAGGGTCCTTTTCATTTATGAACATTGACATTGTATAAAAATACGTGATAAAGTAAAAAAGTCAATTGATATTGATTCTCAATATCAATAATTGTGAAAAATATCACATCAACAACACGATATGACATCTAGAGAAAGAGGTCACACATTCTATGAGATACGTGTATGTAACACTTGGATTTATTTTGTTAGGACTCGGTATGTTAGGTGTATTTCTGCCGGTTGTACCGGCAACACCGTTCCTACTCGGTGCATCATTCTGTTTCTCAAAAGGTTCGCGCAGATTCCATACTTGGTTCTGTGGCACGAAAATATACAAGAATCACTTAGAGAGCTTCGTAAAGTCTAGAGCGATGAAGCTGCGATCGAAGATTACGATTCTAGCATTTGCATCGACGATGCTGGTTTTATCCTTCATTTTTATGCAAAATTGGATCGGCAGGACCGCGATCATATTGGTTATGATTGCGAAATACAGCTACTTCATATTCGGAATTAAGACGATTGTCGAGTCCGAGAAGGAGCTGATTTTCCCGTGATGATTAACAAAAGGCTTATTCGAGAAATGAGCCATTCGAAGAAATATATCGGATATAATGTCGTGTTCCAGTGGATATGTTTACTTGCGAACGTGGCAGCGATTTTTACAATTGGATTACTGTTGCAAGATTTATATGAAGGCAATACAGTGAATCTGCTGCTTACAACGAGTATTATCATCGGGGCGATTGCGGTTCGATTCATATGTAATCTGTTTGCTGCCAAGATGTCATACCTTGCCTCCGCTCAAGTGAAATCAAGCTTACGCGAGAAAATATATCGCAAACTACTGCGTCAAGGTTCCAGCTATAACGAGCATGTATCGACTTCGGAAGTGGTGCAAGTATCGGTGGAAGGTGTGGAGCAGCTAGAAATTTATTTTGGACGCTACTTACCACAACTTGTATACAGCTTGCTTGCTCCAATTACATTGTTCGTGATTCTTTCCTTCATTAGTATAAAGGCAGCGCTCGTGTTATTAATCTGCGTTCCTCTTATTCCAATGTCGATCATTGCGGTGCAAAAGATTGCAAAGAAATTGCTGCATCAGTACTGGGGCATTACATAAATATGACATTCCCTAAAGGTAGCTTTACTTCTATTGTAGGGCAATCTGGCTGTGGGAAGAGTACGATTGCATCGCTGTTAATGGGTGTGAATCAAGGGTACGAGGGTCACGTGTTAGTCGGCGATCAAGAGTTGTCCGAGGTCACGGAATCTAGCCTGATGGCGAATATGACGATGGTGACGCATCAGAGTTATCTATTTAAAGGGACGGTTCGAGATAATTTATTGATGGCTTGTCCGAATGCGAATGAGGATGCGATGTTTGATGTTTTGAAAAGAGTGAATCTACTGGACTTCGTTCTGTCTGAACAAGGGTTAGATACGCAGCTTGAAGAGAAGGCATCGAACTTATCTGGCGGTCAACGTCAACGGCTCGCGATAGCAAGGGCATTATTACATGATACGCAGGTGTATATATTCGATGAAGCGACGTCCAATATTGATATGGAGAGTGAGAATGACATCATGTCGGTTATTCATGAACTTGCACAAGAGAAGACGATTATTCTGATCTCGCATCGACTGGCGAATGTTGTGAAGTCAAATCGAATTTATATGATGCAAAAAGGAACCGTCGTTGAGCATGGCACACATGCAGAGTTACTAAAGCAACAGGGAGCTTACGCGAATTTGTTCAATCATCAGAGTGAGTTAGAGCAATATGGATCAGCAGAGCATAAGGAGGTGGCGATCGATGCGTAAAGCAAGTGGACTTCAAATTATGCGTAGATTGATCGTGCTCGTGATGCCGTTGATGCATGTGATGCTGCTTGCGATTGTGATGGGTGTGATCGGATTCCTGTGCTCGATTATGATTACGGTGTTCGGAGGCTATGCGCTGCTAGATGTGCTTGGCTTGCATGAGGGGCTGACGCTGAGAGCGATATTCATCAGTGTGATTTTGTTCGCGGTGCTCAGAGGTGTCCTGCGTTATGCGGAGCAGTCGAGTAATCATTATATTGCATTCAAGTTACTTGCGATTATTCGTAATAAAGTGTTCCAAGCTTTACGCCGATTAGCACCTGCTAAGCTGGAGGGTAAGGACAAGGGGAACTTAATCTCAATCATTACAAGCGATGTGGAGATGCTGGAAGTATTCTACGCGCACACGATTTCACCAATTGCGATAGCGGGGATCGTGTCGCTGTTCATGACTATTTTTATCGGAAAATATAGCTTGGTACTCGGTGCGATTGCCCTCGTTGCATACATTGTAGTGGGTATTGTGCTGCCGATGATAACGTCTAGATTAGGACGAAATACGGGTGCGGCTTACCGGGGGCAATTCGGGGAAATGAACAGCTCTTTCCTAGATAATCTGCGTGGGCTGAGAGAGATCATTCAGTTCGGACATGGAGAGAAGCGTATTGAAGATATGAATGTGAGAAGTAAGTCGCTAGGGCAGATGCATGAGAAGCTTGTTCGTACCGAAGGGGTTTCCAAGGCGATGACGGACACAACGATTCTGTTGTTTACAGTGATTATGCTGCTTAGGAGTGTACATTTGTACCAATCTGGTAAGCTTGGGCTAGATGGTGTGATTATTGCGACGATTGCGCTGATCAGTTCATTCGGTCCTGTTGTGGCGTTGTCCAATTTGGCGAATAATCTGCTGCATACGCTGGCAAGCGGGGAGCGGGTACTGGATTTGCTAGATGAAGCACCAGTTGTTGAAGATGTTGTCGATGGCAAAATCGTCACAAGTGCGCAGATCGACTGTCAGTCTATTGATTTCGCCTATGGGGACGAGCAGATTCTGCGTGACTTTAGCTTGCACATTCCAGCAAAGCAAATTACAGGTATTCAAGGTAAGAGTGGTTCGGGTAAGTCTACGCTTCTTAAGCTAATGATGCGGTTCTGGGATCCCTATAAGGGTCAGATTCAGATGGACGGGACTAACTTGAAGGATATTCGAACGACTAACTTGCGTCAGATGCAAAGTTTCGTCACGCAAGATACGGAGCTGTTCCACGATACGATTGCAAGCAATATTTGAGTGGCAAAGATCGATGCGACGCAGGAACAGATCGAACAAGCCGCGCAGAAAGCCGCGATTCATGATTTTATTAGCAGCTTGCCTGAAGGCTATGAGACGAATGTTGGGGAACTCGGAGATCGACTTTCTGGTGGTGAGCGTCAGCGTATTGGGATTGCGCGTGCATTCCTGAGTGAAGCGCCGCTTATTCTACTCGATGAACCGACGAGTAATCTAGACAGCTTGAACGAAGGGATTATTCTGCGTTCATTGAAGCAGGAGGAAAGCGGTAAGACCGTTGTACTGGTGTCACACCGCAAGTCTACGATGAACATTACGGATCAGGTGTATACGGTGGATCAGGGGAGATTGTCGTAGGTTTATTTCAGCACCACAGTAGCGAATTGTTGAAAATGGAGGGGGATAAAAGATGTCGTTCATATGGTCTGGAATGTTTATCAATCTAGTATTAATTGCAGTATTTTTTTTCATATTTTCACTTGTAATTAAGCATGCAATCAATAAGTCTGAATTAACGAAGGAAGTTAAGGAACTAAGACAGCAATTAGAAGAGTTAAGAAATCAAATGGCGAGGAAATAACATAAACGTTTGTAACAAATTACCTATATGATAATTCTTTTGGAAAACGAGGAACTAAGTTACAATAGGTCTTCGTACTTTTATTGAAAAGAGGAATTTATCATCATGGAAATGCAACAAGAGCAAGTACAGCAAGAGCAAGTTGAAAGTAAGAAGAGTAACAAGAAAGCTGGAAAAGTAGGTTTAGGCGGTTGGTTAATCATTGCCCAAATTGGACTATATATGGTTCCTTTTGCCTACTCCCTTGTACTTCTTCAAGTACTGGATATCATGTTTGATTCGTCCAAAGTTCTGAATAGTGGGGTGGAACAAGAAGGCTTGATGTGGACTGTGTATCTAGCTTATCAACTGATCATGTGTTTATTTATGATAGTCGTTCCGATTTACTTACTGATTCAACTCTACGGGAAGAAAAGAATTTTGCCGAAGGCAATTATTACATTCTACTTGTTAGGATTCGTTATTCTACTAATTGATTATGTATTACTTGTAGCATTGGGTTATGATGCAGCAAATCCTAAACTAGGTGATCTGATCAAAAATGCAATCGCAAGTACGGTCTGGATTTTATACTTCAAAAAGTCCATACGGGTGAAAAATACATTTGTTAACTAGCGATTACTCGCGGAGTGGGAAGGAATTTTCCTGCTCTTTTTTTTAATTGCCGTGATTACTAAGTGTGGCGTGATAGACGGTTATTTTTTAATTATTTTTCGAAAATTGTGAATCGAGTGTTTACAAAAATTGATCTTAGGAGTAGAATTCTTATCAATAGGTATCTTAGTAATAAGATAACTAGAAATAAGATAATAATAATTTCGTTATGATTCATTCGAATTATATATTGTGCAGCTAGAAAGAAGGTGAGTCCCATCGATAAACAGAACATTCGTCAGATTTACAGCATGTACAGCATTCTCGTGAAACGATGGATGACGGATTGGAATAAGAGCAACGAGCTTAATATTCCACATACGCATTTTATGGCACTGGAAATGCTGGAACTTGAAGGTCCACAGCGCGCGACAGAGCTTGCGAATGCACTTGCTTTGACCTCAGGCGGTGTTACCGTGATGGCAGATAAACTGGTGAAGAGCGAATATGTGGAGCGTGTAACACAAGAAGGAGATCGTCGTGTAGTAAGGCTCAGAATCACGGAGCAAGGTCAAGAGGCACTTCGTGTTCTACAAGATCAGCGCACACAGATGATGGACAATATGTTTGATGCTCTGACCGAAGAGGAAGAACAGGAGCTTACGCGGATTTATGCGAAGCTTATGCGAAAGCTTGAACAATAATATTTTTAAGAAAAAATGTATGAAGTTAGTGAATTCAGCGAGTTTAATCAAGATAGATATCATTCGAATAAGGAGGTTCTTGTTCGAATGATGAAATAAGTTGTAAGCGTATACATATGGACAGAAATTCAAACAGAGGGGATGTTCAGTGATGGGTATCAAATGGGATGCAAGTTATGATGTTGTAGTCGTAGGTTCTGGTGCGGGTGGACTCACAGCAGCACTTACTGCTCAGATGAAAGGGTTAAAGGCACTCGTTATCGAGAAAACCGAATATTATGGGGGCTCAAGCTCATTATCTGGTGGTGCGATCTGGGTTCCGACGAACTTTCACTTAGATAAAGCAAGACTAGGCGATACACCGGAGAAAGCACAAGCTTACTTAGATGCAACCGTTGGTGATCGCGTGTCCCGCAAACGTAAAGAAGCTTATGTGATGCGCGGTGCTGAGATGGTGAAGTATTTGCATGAAGAGACGAAGCATGTACGCTTTAAATATATTCCCGGGTACTCCGACTACTACCCAGAGCGTCTAGGTGGTTATCCGCAAGGACGTTCGATTGAACCTGAAATTTTCAACTTAAAAGAGTTGGGTGAAGAGCGTAAGCTGATGCGTCGCGCGAATTTACCGACTTACGGCATGGTCATGAACGCGTTTGAATTCCATAAGCTGAACATGATTACACGGATCTGGGAAGGCAAGAAGACCTCACTTAAAGTCGGGATGCGCTTAATGCGGACAATTTTTACAGGGTACAGACCTTCTGCTCTAGGTGAAGCGCTAATCGGACGTCTTCGTAAATCATTAATGGATGTGAATGGTGACTTATGGCTATCTACGGCATTCCAAGATTACGTAGTGGATAATGGTCGTATTGTGGGGATTATTGCAGAACGTGGTGGTAAGAAAGTATATATCGAAGCGAAAAAAGGGGTAATTCTTGCCTCTGGTGGATTCTCTCACAATCAGAAGCTGCGTGAGAAATATTTACCGCTTCCAACAAAAACAGAGTGGACTTCAGCGTCTGAAGGGCAAACAGGTGACATTATCGACGCATCCATTCGCCAAGGTGCAGCAATTGATCTGATGGATCGGGTATGGGGCGCGCCTTCTGCAGTCCCTCCGGGTGAGAAGCCATTCTTCCTTGTTGCAGATCGTGGCATTCCGAACATGATGATCGTCAATAGTGGTGGAGAACGTTACTTGAATGAGGCTGTACCTTATCACGAGTTCGTAGACTTGATGTATGAGAACGATAAGCCAGAAGCACGCACAACGCCATCCTATATGATCATGGATCTTACGGCGAAGAGCCGCTATATTTTCCTAGGACTATTCCCAGGTCAATCGTTTCCGAAACGTTGGTATGAGAATGGTTTTGTGAAGAAAGCAGAAACGGCAGAAGAACTTGCGAAGCAAATTGGCGTGCCTGTTGAAAAGTTCGTTGCTCAGTTCGAAAAGTTCAATCAAGATGCACGTATGGGGAAAGATACACAATTCGGGCGTGGAGATAGTGTATACGATCGCTACTACGGAGATCCAACTTTGCCGAACCCAAGCATTTCTCCGATGGAGAATGTTCCATTCTATGCAGTTCCAGTCGTACCAGGCGATATCGGTACGAAAGGCGGTTTGATCACAGACGAGTACGCACGCGTTCTTCGTGAAGATGGTCAGATCATTGATGGTCTATTCGCAATCGGTAACTGTGCAGCAGCGGTAATGGGTGAGACTTATCCAGGCCCAGGGGCGACACTCGGCCCATCCATGGCATTCGGTTACGTAGCAGCCGATTACATGGCGAATAAGAAGTAATTCGACTTATATCCTCATAAATTGATAAGAAAACCTCCTTTTTGATCAGAAATGGTCGGAAAGGAGGTTTTTTTGTGATAGATTAGAATTTATAAGTAATTCAGATAGGAGTAATAGCATCATGTTATTTGCATTTATTCAAGGATTTTTACTATCCATCTCTTTGTGCTTGGATTTGGGGATGGCGAATGTCGCAATTATTAAGACGGGAATTGAGAGAGGATTCCGAAGCTCGTTCCTGATCGGGTTTGGGACATGCTTTGGTGATTTGTTCTACCTGACACTTGCATTAATTGGTGTTACAGCAGTATTCCAACTTGCATGGGTGAAGTGGATCGTATGGATTGTCGGAACAGCCGTCTTACTATGGCTAACTTACAAAATGGCGAAAGACGCGATTAAACCTAAGGTCATCAGCTCTTCGAATGAAACGACTGTACAGCGCTCAGGCTGGAAGGATTTCATCTTTGGCATTGGCGTAGCGGTATCCTCCCCAACGGCGATTCTATGGTTTGCAGTTGTAGCTGGTGCGATTATTGCCCAGATTAACATGGTTGATCGATTGACGATGGGTGCTTTTGTGGTCGGATTTTTCGTGGCGGGACTCGTGTGGTCGTTTGCGGTGGCATGGATTAGCAGTAAATCTGGTAACCTTTTAGGGCAAAAGTTCGTAAGAGGAATATCGGTTGCTTCCGCGATTATATTTTTGTATTTTTCAGTCAAAGTATTCATGGATGGATTAGATAGGGTACTTGGGAAGTAATCTGTTAAATGACGAGAGAAGGTTTTAAGACATGATAGAGATTGTGAAAGTCAGCTATGATCAGAAATCGGTATTAAGAAATTTACTAGAGTTGTATAAATATGATTTCACTGAGTTCGATCCAGAGGATATGAACGAAAGCGGTCTATACGAGTACATGTATCTGGATCATTATTGGACAGAGGCGGGCAGACATCCCTTTTTCATACGAGTAGAGGGAAAGCTTGCTGGGTTTGCTCTCGTTCGGGAACTTGGTCTGGATGAAGTAGAGCGTAAGATTTATAGTATTGCTGAATTTTTTGTAATGAAGAAATATCGTCGAGACGGTGTTGGCAAACAGGCTGCGCATGCGGTCTTTGATCTGTTCCGTGGGAGATGGGAGGCAGCAGTGATGGAGGAGAATGTGCCAGCGCAGCATTTTTGGCGGAAGACGGTTCACGCATATAAATCAAGGGAAGTTCAAGAGATTCGTAAAGAGGAATGGGACGGGCCTATTGTAACATTTGTCAATGAATAATCTTGTCTAGGAGGTTGATTCAATGTCGTTTCCAATTCGTGTTAGACCAACGGCACTAATTATTGAAAATGATGCAGTTCTGCTCGTTGAATATGATAATTTGGAAAAAGGTAAGCATTACTTTCTTCCCGGTGGAGGGGCAGAAGAGGGCGAGGTCGTTAAGGAAACGGTACGAAGAGAACTATTAGAAGAAGCAATGGCGGAAGTGATTGTAGGTAGTGTGGCATTCTTGTGTGAATGTGAACAGCAACAGCGGAACATCAAGTATAGTCCGAGGGCACATACATTGTTTATCGTGTTCGAGTGTCAGCTTATTTCTGGCTCTGTCCCGAGATTGCCACTTAATCCGGATATCAACCAGACTGCTGTGAAATGGGTTCCACTTGATGAGCTACATACGATTAATCTGATGCCGGATATGTTGGAGTCGATATTAACTTTCGCAAGTGAGAAGAAAAGTGTTGTCATGATAGAAGATCATAGGGTTCGCGTGTAAATTTATATCTATTGGAGGTTTTCGAGAATGATTAATATGGACAATTTGTTGCTTGTAAAAGATATGCCAGGTTATTCGCCTCACATTAGTAGAATGTTGTCGATGATGAACTATGCGAGATTTACGACTTTGCGTGCGGTTGAGGATCTGACTGTTCAGCAGCTTGATTACCACATGGATGCAGATGGGAACACGATTGGAATGTTGCTTGAGCATTTTGCAGCGGTGGAGTACTACTATCAAATTTATACGTTTGAGAATCGCACTTTTAACGAAGAAGAGAAAGCGATCTGGGGAGCAGGCATGGAACTAGGTGCTGTTGGAAGAGAGAAGATCAAGGGTAATGAATTAACCTACTATCTAGAAAAGCTTGTTTCCGTTAGAGAGCGTACATATGAATTGTTCAAGAGCGTTAACGACGAATGGCTGCATGAAGAAAGAGACTTTTGGTATGGAAAACAGGCGAATCATTACTTCATGTGGTTCCATGTGTATGAAGACGAGATTAACCACAGAGGGCAGATTCGTCTGATTCGCAAAAGGTTGCCGAAGGAGGAGTAATCAAGTGGAGATGAAAGCAGCTACAAAAGTAACCGCCTATATTACGCGAGAAGTTGCAGGTAAGAAGCAGCTTCTCATTTTCAAAGAGCAAGGGTTCGAGCACCTTGGGTTTCAAGTTCCAGGTGGAACGGTTATGGATGGAGAGGAACTCGAAGCAGCGATTGTAAGGGAAGTACAAGAGGAAGCAGGCACAACGCCGTATGAGATTAGCTATCTAGGTGTGCATCACTATTATGCTGATTCACTTCAGACGCAGATTACTCGTCACTATTATCAAATGCAAGCGGATTGCTTAGATGAATTTACACATGTAGTAACAAGTTCAGATGAGGATGATGGTTGGGTGTATTGTTATCAATGGGTAGATATGGATGAGCTTCCTCTACTATTTGGTGAGCTTGGGGTATATGTAGGGGGAATCATCTAATGTTAGTTATAGTTAGTGAAAAGAGGACTTCGGTAAGATGAACATTCAAGCTGTATTTATTGATCGAGACGGTACGATTGGTGGTTCGGATGAGGTGGAGTATCCGGATTCGTTCGAGCTATTTGCCAATGTGGATCAGGCTTTGGGGCAGTTGAAAGTAATGGGAATAAAGCTGTTAGGCTTTACGAATCAGCCGGGTATTGCAAGTGGGGAGGCGACGGAAGAGGCCTTTTACAACGAAATGAAGGCATTTGGGTTTGATGATGTGTATATTTGCCCGCATCAGCATGATGATGGATGTTCTTGTAGGAAGCCGAATACGGGGATGTTGGAGCGTGCAGCAATCGAGCATGAGTTGGATTTGACTCAGTGTATCGTGATCGGAGATCGTTGGTCAGATATGCTCGCAGCACACCGTGCAGGTTGCACGAAAATCTTGGTGCAGACAGGAGCTGGGCATGCTGCGCTGCATACGTATCGTCACAAATGGTCGGAGATAGAGCCTGATTATATTGTGAAAGATTTTGCAGAAGCTGCTCAAACTATCACTTATATTAGGAATATAGGTGGTGATTAATATGTCTTTTACGATGGAGAATACAATTGTTTCGCTAATAAGTATTGCCCTTGTTGTGGTTTTCTTGTATGTGTTAGTCCTTGTAATAAAACGGCTGCGAAGAAAGTGAAGGAAGTGACTTATGGAACAAGTGTGTACCCGTGTATTTAACCAGATAAGAGTTGGAGTAGATTCCATTCAAGTGATAATGGAGCAGTTGTCCGAAGTAGATCTGGATTATAGATTTACACCAGATAAACGCAGTGTAAGGGAGCTTCTAAGTCATATCTCGATTCTATGTAGAGCAGATTTCTTGATTATGAACGAGGCAACGCAGGAGCAGATGAGTGCATTTTACAAGGACCATAGTGTATATGACTTGCAGGGGATGGAAACACAGCTTCAATTGAACTTTGAGTTTGTAAAAGAAGCATTTGCGGCTTATTCAGAAGAGGAACTGTCCGAAATTAAGCGATCTTACTGGGGAGTGTCGTATTCACGCTATGAGTGGTTACTGCAGATTCTGGGACATGTGTATCACCATAGAGCACAGTTACATACGATGCTGGTTGCGAAGGGTGCCGTGGTGAAGGTGAACCTGTTTGAATAACGAATTGACTTGAAATATGAGTTCAGAAGGAGTCAACGAATATGGATTTTAAGCCAGAAGTAGCAATCATGCAGATCATTGTTATCGTTGTCGTAGCAGCGATTACATTCGGAATCGTACGATTGATTATGCGGTTTACAGGGAAGAAGAAGTAGGTGAGATTGAACTTTACCTGAAAACGAATATGAAAAGGATGGATTAAGGTCATTGAAATGAAGAGACGAAAGATCCATCCTTTTACACGTAGTATAATAATATTACAATATTTCAATATACCCTTCTGTACCATGCACGCGAATTCGTTGCCCGTCTTTGATCAGTTTGGTGGCATTTTCTACACCGACAACGGCGGGTAAACCATATTCACGAGCGATAACGGCTCCATGGGTCATTAGTCCCCCCACTTCGGTTACTAGACCTTTTATCGATACAAACAACGGTGTCCAGCCAGGGTCCGTGTAGGAGGTAACTAATATATCCCCTTCCTCTAGATTAGCATCTTCCATGTTAATGATGACGCGTGCTCTTCCTTCTATCACTCCGGAAGAAACAGGTAGGCCAACAATCGCTTCTGCCGGCAGATTTTCCCGTCTGTACTTGCCTGTAAGGATTTCACCATCAGACGTAATGACAAGTGGGGGAGTTAGCTTTTCGAAAAATGCATAATCTTCTTTTCGTTTATTGATAATCTGATAATCAAGTTTATGAGTGCTTACGACTTCGCGAAGTTCTTCAAAAGTGAGATAGTAGATATCCTCTTTCTCTTGAATAACGCCTGCTTGTACGAGCTGTTCGGCTTCTTTTAGTAAAGCTTGCTTGTAGATGAAGTAGCGATTAATCATGTCGTATTTTGGATATTCACGATAACCGGTGAAATTCCGGATGAGATCGATCCTTTGTTTTGTTTCTTTGGCGTTTTGTTCACCATCAGGTAATTGCTTGAGTCGATCTAATAACTCTTGTTCTTTTTCTATAGCTTCCCGTAGCCCTTGCTCAAATTTCCGATTGCCAGCGTTCTTTTCAGAGTTTTTGATGTTGGCAAGAAGCATTGGTACAATTGTAATTGGTTTTTCACTCCAACGAGTTCGGGTTATATCGATTTCTCCGGCACATCTCATGCCGTATTTTTCAAGATAAAGAGAGATAGCGTCTAGAGCGTCCTGTCCACCATCAAACTTTATGAGTTCATCCTCGAAGTTATCTTCTTTGGCATGTTGCAAATAGTCAATAATTTCTGGATATGGACGAATCACATCTGCGACATCGAGTAGCGCCAGTCCCATTTCCGAAGTAATATTGCCTGATACAGATTGAGAAAGTGTATCTGCTGCATTTTTTTCGCCTAACCACTTATCCATGTTTTCATTAATCCATGTTGAAGCTTCCATGGTAGCTATAATCAAACCCAAGCCTTGTGGGTTAAATAAAAACTTCTTTAAGTTCTGGATATCTTCTAAGATAAAGTCAAATAAATCTAAGCCTGATTTCGCTCGGATGATTTGTTTTAACTCTTCAATCGATGTTTGACTACTCTTGATCAAATTAGAAACAATTGAAGGATCACACTGAAGTGGTGCTTGAATGTCCAGAGGCTTCATATCTGGATGACTACTACTTGGACCAGGTGCTGTGTGATTATCAGGCAGTGGTTTAATGAAATCTCCCCGAGCTTTTAAGCCAGTGAGTGCGTCTTTGATGAGTGGATCTGTTTGTGCCAGGGGATTAATTACAGTTTGTTTGCCGGCAGGTGCAAGTAACATCGGTGTCACATCAACAAACAATCTTCCACCCGCTTGATGCATGGGGGCAGGAGTCGATAGCAAGAAAAAGGACAGTCCAAGTGGTTTTATAGGGTCCGTCATCATTTGTTGGTGACCGACAGATATGTACACATGATTTCCTTGATCATTTCTTTCAGGGACTGGGTATAACGTTGTGATTGGCCGACTCTGGACTATATAAAATGTATCATGATCCAAACACCATTCGATATCTTGCGGGCATCCAAAATAAGCTTCGATCTGTCTTCCGATACGTGCTAATTGTAAAATTTGTTCATCATGAAGTGTTTGAGTCTGTTGCTGATTGGGATCGATCTGTTGTGTCAGTGTTCCGCCTTCTTCTCGTCCATAGATAGCCAGTTTCTTAGCTGCTATCCGCTTATTGACGATATTCTCTTCCTTTACTGTATAACTATCGGGGGAAACCAATCCAGAGACCAGAGCTTCTCCAAGTCCAAAGCTGGCATCGATGGATAGCACCTTTCGGTTGCCGGTAATCGGATCAGCAGTAAATAATATCCCTGAAGCTTGTGAGAAAACCATCTTCTGAACGATAACAGATAAATAAATCTGACTGTGGTCAAATCCATTTTGCATACGATAGATGACTGCGCGATCTGTAAATAAAGAAGCCCAACATTTGCTGATATGCTGTAAGATGGCATCGACGCCGATGATATTTAAATAGGTGTCTTGTTGACCTGCAAAAGAGGCATGCGGTAAATCTTCAGCAGTTGCACTAGAACGTACAGCATAAGCATGTGTATCGCCAAACTTGATGAGATAGGAAGTAACCGCTTTCACAACGGAGGAGGGAATTTCCGCTTCAATAATGATTTGTCTGATCTTCCTGCTGATTTCCCCAATCTGATCTCGATCTTCTACGGTTAGCATGGTTAGCTGCTTGAGCAAAGCAGGATACGTTTCGTTTTGTGCGATGGCTGCTTGATATCCCTCGGTTGTCACACAGAATCCTTCTGGTACTTGTATGCCTTGGATTTTTGATAATACTCCTAGATTTAACCCTTTTCCACCAACGAGCAAAAGCTGTGTCTTTTCGATTTCATTTAAGCTTAGAACCAATGAACTTACCATCAACGAACTCACTATCTATCACTCCTAATTATTAAATGATATAAATCATCTTTGATACTAATTCTTCTGCTTGATATAATTGTAAAAATTTCTCTGATTATACCATCACATCCATTTATATGCAATAAAAGAGGTATTTGGTAGAACAGTTCGGATTTTTTGTTAAATTTCTACTAGATTTGTCGCATAACAAACTAGTCGGTTTGCACGATTAATAAACGAATCCCCTTGCAATGACACATTAAAATAATGGAAGGAGGTGAAACGTGCAACAACTGAAACAGAAAGCCGCCAATCGCCCGAACTGGTCACGAATAATAGAGAAGCGTTATGTGCAGAAGTACATCCAAGACGATCAGTTTAAAGGCTATATTACCTTACTGTATCTCGACCTTGTACACGCACCATTATCTGCCAAGTACGAGAATCATGAAATATGTATTGTCGATAACGGCTATTCATGGCTAATGTTCTTCCCAGACGAAGAGAAATACAGTCTTACGGTTATGCGGGGTTCAGAGGGTCAAGTGCTGCAATATTATTTTGACATTGTAAAATCAACCTATCTGACAAGCGAAGGCATACCTGCAATCGATGACCTGTTCTTAGATTTGATCATTCTGCCAAGTGGCGAATACTACATTAAGGACGAAGATGAACTAGAGAAGGCGCTGCAAGACGGAGTTATTACTCAAGAAGATTACATATTAGCTCGCACTGAACTTGAAAGACTCCTCACCCAGATTACCAGGCAAAAGCAATCCCTTATTAACGAAATAAAGAGATATATAGAAGTGTTTAATTGAAAAGGAGAATGATTCAATGGTTGAAAACTTGAAAGGCATGGAGTTATTAAAAAAGACTTTTAATTTCTATTTTTCCAATTTTAAAAATATTGTTTTGATTATGTTAGCTACTTATATCCCAATTCAGATCTTATCTTACAAATTGATTCGTCCAGAATTTTTTGAGTACTTATTTATGCATTCCTTAATCGTGATATTAGTTAGCATTCCGTTCTCGATATGGGGTTCTGCAGCACTTATCCAGTACACCTATATTAGATTGTCGGAAGGTCGCAGTCTGACATTTAAAGAAGCTTACCTCGATTGTTTGAAGTCACTGCCTCGATTGATCGGTTATGGATTAGTAACTGGGCTCATCACAATGATAGGTATTATTTTACTTATTATTCCGGGGATTTTCTTCGCTCTTCGTCTAGGACTTTATTCCATAATCATTATTGCGGACGGTGAGAATAGAAGTAATCCTTTTAAGAAGAGTTATGAATTAATGAAAGGAAGGACACTTGAGTTTTTCTGGTTATCGCTGCTGCTCATCATAATGAACGTCATTCTTGAATTTGTGGTTGAGTTCATTACAGGTCTATTCTTAAGTGAAGCTTTGAGTACAATAGTCAGCGGGCTTACTTCTGATCTGTTTATGGTGACATACGCACTGATCTTCATCATCGCATATGTTCCGGATAGTGCAGATAAAAACGAGTAATGGTTATCTAAATACGCCTTTGATTGACTATTTGAAAATGAATAAAGGCTGGATAAAGCTTAGTGAAGACGACAATCTATCTTGATTTAATCAACTTGAGCCTGATCATGAGAAGTATGATGTATTTCTAACGGGTGAGAGTCATAACACGGCATATAATACTAACGCTCGGTGGAAAATTCTTCGTTATCTAAATCAATCTGCTGGAGACCTATCGCTCCCAAAAACGAAACAAATTCGCATGATAGGAACGGATTTGGACTATGAACATCAGGGGTAACAACGGACTATTTTCAATACTTATTAGTTATTAAGAACTCCCAAGCGATGACCCCATATTGACAACATTTACCCCTAATGTGATAAAATATTTAATAGCACTCGATGGTCTAGAGTGCTAAAACTAATGTTTCCTTTTGAGAGGAGAAAGCGCACGTGGAGAAAAAACAGTTTCAAGCTGAATCCAAACGATTATTAGAGATGATGATCAATTCCATCTACACGCAGAAGGAGATTTTCTTAAGAGAGTTAATTTCCAATGCTAGTGATGCGATTGATAAAATGTACTATAAAGCATTAACCGATGACACGCTGGTTTTCGATCAAGATAGCTATTTCATCAAAATTACGGCTGATCAAGCTAATCGTACGCTAACAATCCGCGACACAGGTATCGGGATGACACCAGAAGACTTAGAGAACAACTTAGGTGTGATTGCGAAGAGTGGCTCCTTAGCATTCAAGAAAGAGAATCAATCCAAAGACGGCTACGACATCATTGGTCAATTCGGCGTTGGTTTCTACTCAGCGTTCATGGTTGCAGATGTTGTAACGGTGATCAGTAAAGCGGTTGGCAGTGATCGGGCTTACAAGTGGGAGTCGACAGGCGCGGAAGGCTATACAATTGAACCGAGTGAGAAAGAGTCCCATGGTACAGAGATTATTCTTACGATTAAGCCGAATACGGAAGATGAGAGCTATGATGAGTTCTTGGAAGAATATCGTCTGAAATCTATTATTAAGAAGTATTCGGACTTCATCCGCTATCCGATTAAGATGGATGTTTCTGGTAAACGTCTACAAGAAGGCAGCGAAAGTGAATTCGAAGATTACACGGAAGAGAAGATCATCAACAGCATGGTTCCGATCTGGCGTAAAAATAAGAATGAGCTGACAGACGCAGACTACGAGCAGTTCTACCAAGAAAAGCGTTACGGCTTCGATAAGCCGCTGAAGCATTTACATATTAGCGCTGACGGCGCGGTCGTGTACCAAGCAATCTTGTTTATCCCTGAGAATACGCCTTTTGATTACTACACGAAGGAATATGAGAAGGGACTTGAGCTGTATGCCAATGGCGTTCTGATCATGAACAAATGCGCGGATCTGCTTCCAGACTATTTTAGCTTTGTGAAAGGGATGGTTGATTCGGAGAGCTTGTCGCTAAATATCTCACGTGAAATGCTACAACATGATCGTCAGTTGAAGTTGATCGCGAAGAACATTGGTAACAAGATCAAGAGTCAGCTGCTTAGCTTGCTTAAAGATGACCGTGAGAAATACGAGTTGTTCTACAAGTCATTCGGTAGACAGTTGAAGTACGGCATCTACAGCGACTATGGCAGTCATAAGGAAGTATTGCAAGACCTCATCATGTTCTACTCCTCCAAGGAGAAGAAGCAAGTGACTCTTGACGAGTACGTATCCCGTATGCCAGAGGATCAGAAATATATCTATTACGCGTCTGGTGAATCCATTGAGCGTATTGATAAGCTTCCACAGACGGAGCTAGTTACGGATAAAGGCTATGAAATCCTGTACTTTACGGATGACATCGACGAGTTCGCAATTAAGATGATCATGAGTTACAAAGAGAAAGAATTTAAGTCTGTATCCAGCGGAGATCTTGGTATTGATCTAGATGACTCCCAGAAAGAGACGGAAGAAGAGAAGAAGGATAACCAAGAGTTGTTCGAATACATGACGGCTCAACTTCAAGATAAAGTGACGAGTGTTCGTGCTTCCAAGCGCCTCAAGTCTCATCCGGTATGCCTTTCTACTGAAGGCGAAGTAACGATTGAGATGGAGAAAATCTTAAGTGCAATGCCGAACAATCCAGATGTAAAAGCACAGAAAGTGCTTGAAGTGAACGTTCATCATGAGGTGTTCGAGTCACTCAAGCAAGCTTTTGATACGGACAAAGAGAAGCTAAGTCTGTATACGGCACTACTATACAGTCAAGCTCTTCTTATCGAAGGATTGCCGCTGCAAGATCCTGTTCAATTCACGAATGATGTTTGCAAAATAATGGTTTAATTGTCCTAAACTGTGTCGATAGTACACTTCTAATAGCGATTTTTGCGCTTGCCTGGGAAATGTTCCATGGAAATATAGTGTGCGTATATATAAAAGAGCAGCCTGCCGAGTTTATCTCAGCAGGCTGTTTGTTATGATAATAGGCTACGAACCCTGTTTCTTCACACAGCCCATCAAACCATGCAGTGTGGTTACAAATTGTGAACCGGACAACCGTCCCAAGCCGCCATACATGCACTCGATTTCGGTGTACTCAGTAACTCGATCTCTACGTAAGCTTGGTCCATAGATTAAGACAGGAACAGGGTCACCCGTATGTTCGCCAATCTCGCATGGGGTAGAGTGATCAGCGGCAAGTGCGAGATACGTATCTTCTGGCAGCTGATCAGCGATCAAACCTACCATCTCATCGAAACGTTCAATCGCGTATACCTTACCTAGTGGATCAGCGTCATGCCCTTTAAGATCAGGGGCTTTCATATGGACAACGACAAAGTCGTTCGAAACATTTTGCTCTAAAGCTAATTTCGCTTTAAGCTCAATATTCGTATCGATATTGCCCGTCATCGTAATATCTGTAATCGCATCAAATCCTGCTAATTTCGCAACACCGAGCACGGTGCTTTCGCCAGCGATACAGCTTCCTTTGATTTTCATACGAGTAGTCATCGGTTCTAGGTGTGCAGCCTGTCCAGCACCTCTTGTAATTAAGAAGTTAGCAGGTAGCTTACCTTGCTTCATACGCTCGATGTTCACAGGATGATTTTTAAGTAGAGCATGTGATTGTTGTAAAAATAAGTTGAGGTAGTAGGCGGTTCTGCGAGCTTCTTCTGAATCATTAAGCGCCTTTACTTCATGATACGGATGACCATCGTTAGGTGCATGCGGGTCAGAGTCACTGATCTGGTCGCTTAATCCATTGCCACGAATAATGAGTACAGCTCGATGCTCGGTTGCAGATTGAATGAATGCTTGAACATGATCGTCTAACTTCATTCCATTAAGCAGAGCAGCAAGCTCAGTTGTTCCTTCACGAATACGACCTGCACGACGATCGACTACAATGCCTTCATCATTTACAGTTGCCCAGTTGCATCGCAATACGACATCTCCAGGCTCAACTTCCATACCTACACCGAGCGCTTCAATTGGGCCACGACCCGGATAATCTGTAGGCTGGTATCCGAACAAGATCAGATGCCCCATGTCGGTTCCGACAGGAATCCCCGGGCTGATCAGATCGACCATGCCCGTGATTCCTTGCGCTGCTAGGCGATCCATATTTGTGCGTTTTGCGTATTCAAGCGGTGTAAGATTGTTTAAATCTGGATGTGGGCGATCACCTAATCCATCTGCAATCGCGAGTATGATTTTTCTATGTAACATAACATGATGTCCTCCACGAATTAAGATATGCCAATAACTTTAAACCACGTAAACAAGGAAATGCTGATGACAACAGCACCGATGAAACAAGTGACAATGGCGTATTTCACTTGATCGAGTACGGTGAAATAGCCCGTTGAGAAGTAGATCGTATTTACCTTAGAATGCGGTGGTAATGTGATCGTATACGTTAAAGTCATTGCAGATGCAAGTGCGAGTGCGACAGGGTCCATTCCGAGTGACTTCGCAAGTGCAATGAATGCTGGAATGAGAATGGTGACACGAACGGTTTTACTCGTAAAGATAAGATGACTATACATACTAAGGAAAATAACAATGATATACACCCAGACATGGCTCATACTTTCCATACCAAGTCCAGCGATCACTTTCTTAATGATCCATTCTGCGCCTTTGGATTTATCTAATGCATTACCAACTGCATAAGCACCTGCTGCAAAAATCATCAGTTCCCACTTGATATTCGCTTCTTTCCAAGTTAAGAGACCAATACGAGGCATTAGACAGAATAGGGCAGCAAGTACGGCTGTTTGCTCGGTGCTGATCTCGAATCCAAACCAACCTTTTTGGTAGTCACCAGTTGCCCAGAGGATAACGGTTAAGATGAAAATAATAGTTGCTTTCTTCTCATTAAGTGAGAAGGATCCGAGCTTCTTTAATTCGTCCTTGAGGGTTGACATGGCATTGTCGAAGCCAGTTTCTCCTTTGATCGAGAACAGCTTAAAGCCGATAAAGAACGTAATGAGCATCGTAATGATTGCTGCTGGCATGGACGCTAGTAACCAATCCATATAACCAATGTGACCACCAGCTTGTTCGTTAATGAATCCAACTGCGATAATGTTACCTGCAGTCGCAGTCATGACACCAGAGGTTGCAATTGCGTCTGCTTGCACCCCTTGAAGCATCATCAGCTTGCCAAGATTGCCTCTGCCGGGAATGGATTTGTAAATATCGAGCAAGATTAGACAGATTGGAACCATTAATGTTGCTCTAGCTGTTGTCGATGGAACGAAGAAAGCAAGAATAAAGTTAATGAGTACGAGGACGAGCATCGTTCGCTTCGGCGTTTTACCGAATTTCGTAATCATCCATAGTGACAACCTGCGGCCAAGATTGGATTTCATGATGGCAGAAGTCAGAACGAAAGCAGAGACCATCAGCCAAATAACGTCATAGCCTAGTGTGCCAAATGCAGTCTCTTGATCTTTAACTGCACCCGTAAGTGGAAGTAGCAAGATCGAGATGATCGAGGTTAGATAGATTGGAATCGGTGTCGTAATCCATAGAACAAGTGCGCTGGTAAAGATCGCAATGGATTTCTGTGCCTCTGGCGCTAGTCCAGCGGGCGTAGGCATAAAGAAAAGAATGAAGAATACGAGTACAGCGAGCGGGATACCGACCATTTTTAAAACCTGTTCAAATCGGCTTTTGGGTTGTACAGGCGGTTCATTGCTGGCTTGTTTCATATTCGGTACTGCATCAGTCATTTGAAAGCCTCCTTGCATCTATTTGGTTGCGCTTTCATTATATTCGGGGTAATATTATAATACAATTTGATTATATTTGAATAACTATAAGATAATATTATAGGAGATTTGAAGCTATGAACATATCGAAGTTACATACATTTCTTACCTTATCGGATTGCTTAAACTTTACCGAAGCTGCGGAACAACTGTATTGCTCACAACCTGCTGTCAGTATGCAAATTCAGAGTCTAGAGCAAGACTTAGGCGTCCCCTTGTTTGATAGAATCGGTAAGAAGCTATACCTGACAAGACAAGGCGAGCTATTCAAACCATACGCCGAGCAAATCGTGAATGTCTTGCAGTCTGCGAGGGAACATATCGGGCAGCTTGAGAATTTATCTTACGGGACGTTATCGTTCGGAGCAAGTAACTTTGTCGGGGTGTACTTACTACCAGCGGTATTAGGAGATTTTAGCCGAACGTATCCGGGGATTAAGATTAATATGAACATTACTTCATCCCGCCAATTAATGAACATGCTGGAGACGAATAAAGTGGAGTTTCTCATCGTATCCGATCAATTACCTGTCGATGAAACGAAGTTTCAGACGTCGAACTTTTATGATGATGAGCTTGTCCTCATCGTTCAAGCCAATCATCCACTCGCTAAGAAAAAAAATTGTAAACCTGAGGATTTACTTCCAGAGAAAATCATTCTGAAACCGAAGAAATCTGCCACCCGTGTTTACTTGGAAGGGAAGTTCAAGGAAAACGGGATCGAATTTCAAAGTGAGATGGAGATTAGCAACCTAGAGGCAATCAAGCAAGGCGTCATCCACGGGCTGGGCATTTCGATTGTATCGAAATTTTCCGTCGAACAAGAGATTAAGAGTGGGTTAATCGCATCTGTCCCCATTCAAGGTGTCACCTTTCATCGAGGAATCAATTATGTTTTCTATAAAAATAAGCACCTCTCACCAGCAGCGATTGCATTTATTCAAATGTTGGATCGTCTTGATGTGTAGAGTAAGTAAGAATAAAAGAAGTATGTTCATGTCGCAGTATTTGCGAATTGAACATACTTCTTTTATTGACTAGCGGCAATGAAGCAAACTGGAGACGCCCTCGGGCGTGGGTGATTGCATCGGACAATCGCAGGAGCGAGATAATTCCCCATAGGGCGATGCTAGCTGAGACGACTGCGCCGAGCTCTAACGGGATCGTCGTTGACGTCGCGATAGCCTCAAGATTGAAGGGGCGTGAGGGATCACTTGTCAGCGTCCAGACTAGTAGAATGCCCGAGACTGCAACGAGTCCTCCTGTGACCGCAAGGGTTGCGAACAAGCCTGCTACTCTGTACTGACCGAACTGCTCAATCGCTCTCGAGTACAAGCGGGCAGTTACACCGATTGCAACGAATAGTAGCAATACCGTGATGACCACCGTGACCGGATGACCGAGGAATAGATTGATCTCCGATGTCGGCGCTAGACCGAGCAGCGCTCCGAACGGTACGGAACCAATCAGCGCCCACAGCACCGCAGCAGCGAGTAGTGATGGCAGAAATGGAGCCGCGCGTCCGATGCTTTGTCCTGGCCGAAACACAGTCATCCGACCGCCAGTGTCCTTAGTGGAGAATAGGGGGAGTGTCTCGATGTGGTTCTGCTGAATCTCCGCAGTCTTCCTCATAGGTATGACCCTGTTGAAGAAGATTCTCGTAATCCGAGTTCTGAATACTTAGCCATACATCCCTTCACCTCACAATAGTTATCCACATTTTAGGTACTTAGAAATAAATGAATTGAAAGGTGAAGAACAGCTTGAGAATTTAACTTACGGGACGTTATCATTCGGGGCAAATAAGTTTGTTGGGGTGTGTGAGAGGGAACAACGATACATCTAAAACCTGATTATTTATCAGTGATCTGATGTTTTTTAATACCTAGATACAATTGTTTACATAACATTCTTGTATGTGAACAAGAAATGCGCATACGCACCATTTACATGTCATTCTTCATACGTGGAATGTTAGAAAATAGAGAATCATTAAAGCCTTAGCTTAGTGATTCAATATATTATCCTCCAACACGGCGAACTTATCGCCGTATTCTTTCACAATATGAAGCTCACCCCACGTGCATAGCGCGTTGAGAATCGGCTTGAGGCTCATTCCGTATTCAGTTAGCTCATATTCGACTTTAGGTGGTACTTGGTGATAAGTAATTCGGCTAACAATGCCGTCTGCTTCTAATTCTCGAAGTTGTTGGGTTAGCATCTTTTGTGTAATGTTAGGCATGATACGCTTGAGATCGCTTGTCCGCTTCTTTCCGTGCGTTAAGTGACAGAGAATCACGCATTTCCATTTTCCACCGATAACTTCCAATGTTGCTTCCACCGAAATATTATACTTCTTATTTTTTCTTGTGCTCATGTGGGAACCTCCATTGCTATAGGTACTTTTTAGTGCCTACCGCACAAAAAAGTACGTACTATCCAAAATGCATTGAAGCATTCATAATAGCACATATCGGCCGATAATTACATGATTAGAGGAGTTAATAAACATGCAATTGGATCAAAAACGTAGTACGTTCGCGCTTTTGGCCCTTGCCATTAGTGCCTATGCAATTGGAACAACTGAGTTTATCAGCGTGGGGTTACTGCCTCTGATCGCTGAAGACCTTCAAATATCCGTAACAACAGCAGGACTAACGGTAACCCTATACGCACTTGGAGTCACTTTCGGTGCACCTGTGTTAACTTCTCTTACCACAAGAGTACCCCGCAAGATGCTATTGATTGCTATCATGGTTATTTTTATCGCTGGCAACAGTCTGGCGGCAGCTTCGGGAACAATGGGTTTCTTATTAGTAGCCCGTGTAATATCTGCTTTGTCGCATGGGGTATTTATGTCGATTGCATCAACGATTGCCGCGGATCTCGTTCCCGCTCATAAACGTGCGAGTGCGATCTCCATGATGTTCTCAGGTCTGACGGTAGCCACGGTGACAGGTGTCCCTCTCGGAACTTGGATTGGTCAGCAGATGGGATGGCGTGTGGCTTTCATTGTTATTGCGATTATCGGGATAGTCGCGTTGATCGCTAACCTGATCTTGATCCCGTCTTCACTTCGTAAGGGGGTTCCGACTCCAGTACGTGAGCAGGTGAAGCTTGTAACCAATGGTAGACTGCTCCTTGCATTCGCTATTACAGCGCTCGGGTATGGAGGCACATTCGTCGTCTTTACTTATTTATCCCCATTGCTGCACGAGATAACCGGATTTGCTGAAAGTACGGTTGCAATTATTCTGTTGATCTATGGGATTGCAATTGCCATTGGAAATGTCATTGGGGGAAAGTTAGCCAATCGGCGTCCACTTAAGGCTCTGTTCTATATGTTCATCTTACAGGCAATCATTCTTCTGGTGTTGATGTTGACTGCGCCATATCAAATAGCGGGACTTATTACGATCTTCTTCATGGGTCTACTTGCTTTCATGAATGTACCAGGACTTCAGATCTATGTCGTCATGTTGGCTGAGCGCTTCGCGCCAGGAGCTAAGGATGTTGCTTCTGCCGTTAACATTGCCGCGTTCAATGCGGGTATCGCGATTGGGGCTTATCTTGGTGGTGTGATTACGGATTCAATTGGTCTTATTCATACCACTTGGATCGGAGCAATTATGGTCTTAGGTGCAGTATTGCTTACAGGTTGGAGCCTGACACTTGAAAGAAAGTCGAAGCAGGCTTGCACAATACAAACATCAATATCAACAGCGTCAGTTCAATCTTAATCTTAACAGTTTCACAATAATTCCAACTCTACAATTTATGTTTTAATCTAAACACTAACTTCTTGGAGGTTTTACTATGACAACACATTTACAAGCAACTACAACTCTCAATAATGGAAAAGCAATGCCTTGGTTTGGTATCGGTGTATTTAAAGTTGAAGATGGTCCAACTCTCGTGGAAGCAGTGAAAGCGGCTGTCGCACATGGCTATCGTAGTATTGATACAGCTGCGATCTACGGCAATGAAAATAGCGTAGGACAAGCTATTCAAGAAGCACTTCAAGAAACAGGACTCTCTCGTGAAGAATTGTTCATCACTTCCAAAGTATGGAATGCCGATCTTGGCTATGAAGAAACACTTGCTGCTTATGAGTCTAGCTTAGAAAAGCTGGGGCTTGAATATCTTGATCTATATTTGATTCACTGGCCGGTAGCTGGGAAGTACAAAGACACATGGCGTGCACTCGAAACACTCTACAAGGCAGGACGTGTTAAAGCGATCGGTGTAAGTAACTTCCAGATTCATCACCTGGAGGATCTGATGAAAGATGCTGAGATCAAGCCGATGATAAATCAGGTTGAACTCCATCCGCGTCTTAGCCAGCAAGAGCTGCGCGACTTCTGTGCACAGCATGATATTCAGATCGAAGCGTGGTCGCCTTTGATGCAGGGCCAACTGCTGGACAACTCAGAATTGCAGGATATTGGTGCGCGTCATGGCAAGTCGGTTGCCCAAGTTATTCTACGTTGGGATCTACAAAATGGTATTGTAACGATTCCGAAGTCAACAAAAGCGCACCGAATTATTGAGAATGCATCTATATTTGATTTCGAACTGTCAAGTGATGAAATGGCTCGCATTGACGCGCTTAATCAGAATTTACGTGTTGGACCAGACCCAGATAATTTTGATTTCTAATTTTGATCCCGTCTTTGAATCGCAAGTACTATAACCAACTGCAAGTGGACAATGAGCATCGTGCAGCGGTTTAAGTAGGATTTAGGATTTTATTGATATGTGAGATACCCATTTGCTGATTAACCATGCAGCAGGTGGGTTTATTTTTGTTCAAATTAGCAATGGATTGGGATATTTGTTTACATAACATTAATAATAGTGAACAAATTCCGTGCAACTCCATCCTTTTCTTCAACAAGTACATTCGACGCTAGTGTTGGATAAGAAAAGAAAGAAAACAAACATTTTATAAGAAGATTTTCAATAGAAAATTTCATAATCAATTGATACGATCGAGAAGAAGAAATCGCGGATCGACTGCAAGTAGAATTACCCGTAAATATTTAAGCGATTTCAATAAAAATTTCACAAGGAAAAAGGGTGATTCATTTGCGCACATTTCTTAAAGGTAAATTCCGATCCAAGGTTATTGTAAGTGCTGCATTAGCTGTATGTATGGTAGTAACCGGAATCCCGGCAGTAGCTCCTGCAACAACTGCACATGCGGCAACAACGGTAACGTACACAGGATCCGCACCGCCACCTGCCCATCAACTTGCATTGTGGTATCGGCAGCCTGCAACAGATTGGGAGAAGTACGCCTTACCAATTGGGAATGGATTTATGGGTGGAATGGTGTTTGGTGGAGTCGATCAAGAGCATATTCAGTTTAATGAGAAAACATTATGGACAGGAGGTCCGCGTTCCATAGCAGGTGGAGGTAGAGACGGTAATCGAGATGGTGCGGCTAGTTATTTGGGCTCGGTTCGGCAAAAGCTAGCAAGCGGTGATGTTTCGGGAGCCAGTTCGATTGCCGAGCAGTATCTGACTGGAACTTTAGTGGATTATCCCCAATTTGGGTATTATCAGAATTTTGGTGACATCTACTTGGATTTCGGGTTACCTCCCTCTGTAACAGTAGCAGATTATCGGCGTGAACTGGATTTGGAAGATGGAATCGCACGTGTAACATACAAGATTAATGGGACGAATTATACAAGGGAATATTTTATGAGTTATCCAGACAACTTGATGGTGATGCGACTTACTAGTAGTCAACCAAGTCAGCTCAACTTTGATGTGAGGGTAACAAGTCCGCAGACGACACCATCCATTGTTGCAAGTGGGAACACTTTAACTTTAAGTGGGAAGCTTGCTGATAATAACATGGCTTACGAATCGCAAATTCGTGTGCTCAGTGATAATGGTACAGTGACTGCTGGTAATGGAAAGGTGAATGTTGCAGGGGCGAGTGGAGTCACGATTCTCATGTCAGCAGCAACAGACTATGCCAATCATTATCCAGATTATATCGGCACGGACCCTCATCCTACTGTGACAAGTCGAATAACAACAGCGTCAGCGAAAAGTTATGATGCTTTACGGGCTACTCATATGGCAGACTATCAATCTCTGTTTAAGCGGGTATCACTGAATATCAACGATCAGTATGCAACGATACCAACAGATCAGTTGTTGAACAATTACAAGACAAGTCGAACGAATGCACTGGAATCACTCTTTTTCCAATATGGTCGATATTTACTAATCGCATCTTCACGTCCAGGCTCGTTACCTGCTAACTTGCAAGGCGTATGGAATAACTCCAAGACACCGCCATGGGGTTCGGATTATCATACGAATATAAACTTGGAGATGAATTATTGGCCGTCCGAGGTAACGAATCTAAGTGAAACAGCGATCCCTTATGTGGAATTTATCGATTCTTTGCGGGCACCGGGTCGAGTAACAGCGCAGAAGCACCATGGTGTAACGGGTTCAGGTTGGACGATTCATACCTTTACAAGTGTGTTTGGTTATACAGCTCCAGGGTGGGATATCGATACATGGGGATGGCAACCTGCTGCAGGAGCGTTTCTATCACAACAGCTATGGGAGAAGTATTTGTATACAGGTGACAAGGAATATCTGCGCAACAAAATATATCCGATCATGAAGGAAGCAGCGGAATTCTGGACTAAGACATTAGTTACAGATACAGATGGAACACTTGTCTCAACTCCAGGTGTATCGCCTGAGCAAGGCACACTCAGTATTGGTACATCCTATGATCAAGAGTTAATCTGGCAACTGTTCACGAATAGTATTGAAGCGAGCACGATTCTTGGAGTGGATCAAACATTCCGCAATGAGTTAATCGACAAGCGCAGCAGATTATCCATGCCTAAGATCGGTAAATACGGTCAAGTGCAAGAATGGAAGCAAGATATTGATGATCCGAATAATCAACATCGGCATATCTCACATTTAGTCGGTCTATATCCAGGAAACTTAATTAATCCAGTAACAACACCTGATTTGTTCCAAGCAGCAAGAGTGACACTTACGCAAAGAGGGGACGAATCGACAGGATGGAGCCGAGCGAACAAACTAAATCTATGGGCAAGAATGTTAGATGGTGATCATGCAGGTCGAATTCTTCAAGGTCAGCTAGATAGTAGTACGAATCCGAATTTACTGGATGTGCACCCTCCTTTTCAGATTGATGGAAATTTCGGCGGCACTTCAGGAATAGCGGAGATGCTATTACAAAGCCATGTTGGAAGTATGGATTTACTGCCTGCTCTTCCGTCTAATTGGGCAAAAGGTGAAGTGAAAGGTCTTCGTGCAAGAGGGGGATTTGAAGTGGACATAAGCTGGAATTCGCTAATTCTCAAGCAAGCGACAATCACTTCCCTCCTTGGCAATGTTGCTAAGGTAAAGGATAAGACATTCACGAATACTGGAAAATTTGAAGTGAAGAAGCAGTCAGACGGTAGCTCCGTTAATTATTCGGTGAGTGGAGACATGATCACGTTCCCAACTGATGCTGGCCAGAAGTACGTGATTACTTCTACTGTGACGCCATCCGTTCAACCGATTAAAGTCGATGAGAGTGATCCATCCATTGTGTACACAGGAAATTGGTCCACTTATAGCTCGCCACAAGATTATGGCGGTACGGAAAAATACAGCAGTACTGCTGGAAGTTCAGCACAATTTACGTTTATAGGTACAGCAGTTAAATTAATTAGCATGAAGCAGTCGAATATGGGCAAGATTGACGTTTATGTAGATGGCGTGTTGGCACAAGCGGATATCGATTGTTATGCGCCAAGCACAACGAAACAAGTAGTAGTCTTCAGTAAGACGGGATTAACACCAGGACAACATACGATTAAAGTTGTAGTCAAAGGCACGAAGAATGCATCTTCATCCAATACGATTGGTGCGATTGATGCCTTTGAGTATACACCAATTGGAGACGAACCAACGATTCCTCCGCCACAACCGATTAAGATCGATGAGAATGATACGTCGGTTGTCTACACAGGTACATGGAACACATATAGTTCACCCCAAGATTATGGAGGTACGGAAAAATACAGCAACACGGCAGGAAGCACAGCACAGTTTACATTTACAGGAACTACGATTAAATTAATAAGTATGACGCAGTCGAATATGGGGAAGATCGACGTCTATGTGGATGGGGTATTAGCACAAGCCGATATTGATTGCTATGCACCTAGTACAACGAAACAAGTAGCCGTCTTTAGTAAAACTGGACTTACACAAGGGCAGCACACGATCAAAGTAGTGATCAAAGGCACGAAGAATGCTTCAGCTGTTGATACGATCGGAGCGATTGATGCATTCGAATACACACCTTTATAAGAGGAGCGACTATGCATTTATTTCATTTCAGCGAGGAATCGAATATTGAAGTGTTTCATCCGAGAGTGAAATCGAATCGGCAAGACATGCCACCTGTGGTGTGGGCAATTGATGAGGAGCACGCGTACACGTTCTATTTTCCAAGACAGTGTCCGAGAATTGTAGTGACGCGAGGTGAGGGGATTAGCACGGAAGATGAGGAGAGATTCTTCGGGTTAAGTAAAGCGGATAAGATCATTACGGTGGAGACAGGTTGGTATAATCGGATTGCAAGTGGAACGATTTATCGGTATACATTGCCGAGAGAAAGTTTCCAAGTGTTCGATGCAACAGCAGGCTATCACATTTCGGAAGCGTCGATTGTACCGATTGCAATGACACCCATGACGAATCTGATCGATCAATTGATCGAGCTTCATGTCGAAGTCCGATTTACACCGAATTTGCATCCACTTTATGATGCGATAGTAGGTTCATCCTTCAAGCACTTTGGGATTCATCGTTTTGAAAATGCAAGTAAATAACTGTTGTAAAGCTCTAGCTAACTTCCGTGATGGGGAGTTGCTAGAGCTATTTTTATGGGAAAAAAGTATTTATTTCAATTGTTTTTGTATGGTTATCCAGATTCTGAGTCCAGTCACCCAGAGCGTCAAAGCTGACCCAAAACCGATAAAAGTAGACGTCGCAATCAGAGATACATTGCTAATCGTGATCTCCATTGGTAGGAAGAAAGTGATAATACCTAATATACAGAGCACAATACCCGTACCATAATAAAACTTTTCTCGGAACAATTGAGCTAACGGGAAAAAGTGAATACCCACAATGATGGCCATGATCGGGAAAAAGAGTTCAAACTGATGGATTAAGTTACAAATTATACTTGCAATAAAGATCGCAACACCTTCTAGACCGAATATTAAACCGAATTTTCTGTTAATTTTACGCCAATCTTCCCGTCCTTCCGGTGTAACCGCATTGTTCATGTTACGAGCTTTACCAAAGAGCGAGAATGAACCAATTAGTAAGATTAAAGTTACAATACCCGAAATAATTAGTGTCCATGGGGCTCCAAGTTCCCGTGAACCAATAATACCAATGGAAGCCCAAAGCGCTCCAAAGAAAGTCATGAACATTACGCCATTGGCAGCTCCAAAGACTGCAGCCTTCGGCAATTTTACTAAATTACTCAAAATAGGTAACCCCCCTATACATTAAATTAATGTTGCATCCTTATAAAAACATGTCTCAACACTTTTGTCAATATTTAACAACAAGGCATAACTGTTGTATAGCTCTACTGACTTCCGTGATGGGGGGGCTAGGGCTATTTGTATGGAAAAATAGATTCCGTAATTTATAATAGCGAGGTTACGAACTTCACCTCCGGAAAGCGACTATCCGGTCCTTTCATTAAGGTTCCTCCTTGATTTTTCAGATACATATCGAAGAAATCCAACATATAGGCATTGATAACAGAGTTCGCCTTTTCGGGCGCAACCTTTCCTGTAATGCCCAACATTTTGAAAATCGGAGAAATGAACTGTACGTCTGCAAAATTCAAATGCTCCGTATTTTCGATATAGAGGAATTGTCCTCCTTCAGCGACAGTTTCGTGCATACGCTCTAGCTCCAACTTTTTATCGTTCGATACTTGATCCATCCACTCTCTTGTTGAGCCCATACGGTTAAGCTCTGCATCCGTGTAGACCCGTTTATCCATCACCATTTTTAATTTTTCGAACTCGCTTTCCGAGTTAATGAACAAAAACGGTTTTCGCAGACCTTCTTTGTCACGCAGTCTATAAAGCCCTCCATCTAAGTCTATTCCAGCTGCAATTCGTGGATCATAAGAAGCGTCATAGGCCGTTGCTCCCCCGATGGAATGACCGAACACCCCGACATGACCGAGATCAATTCTCCCTTGTAGATGACTTGGAATCTGCCCCAATTGGATGAGCTCGAATTGGTCTAGCGCAAACGATACATCATCGGTTAACACTTTTCCAAGCTTGTTGCGATTGCCGCTTTCCGTCTGGTAATCATGGTCAGGCGAGAATAAGTCGTTGGTTGATAGGGTCGTGATTCGACCGTCCGGAAATTCGGTTGCAAAAGTATTATAGGTGTGGTCAATCACTGCCACGATATATCCGTGACTCGCGAGATTTTCGGCTTGCGACGTGTGGAGGAACCTGGAAGAGCCGAAGCCTGGATTCGCAAGGATCAACGGGTATGAAATTTGTGCCGAAGAGACTTCGGCCTCCGAATAAGTATGACTGGATACGTACTTCAGGTGTTGAAGGGTAAACCCGGGAAGGCCATAGTTCTCGGCCATATAACGTAAAATCTGGGGATTTGGAATAAAGGGAGAGTACTGGCCTTTGTTAGCTTGAGCCGGATACCACACCTGAACCATTAGTTCTCTCTTACCATCCCTGGTTTTGTCGAAAATCTCTTTCCTATTTGTATCCACGAAATGAAAAGATTGCGTTCCTACCTTAAATTCGCCTGCCAGTTCAGGTAGTTTAAAGACAGGAAAAGCATACATGAGGCCTGCTGTTACGACCAACATTATTGCTAAAGTGGTATAAGCTGAACCCAACATGAATCGTGGGATTTTTTTTTGATCGTTTTTTTTGAAATAGCTATAACATGAAATAGCTAAATAAATGATCGTTATGCAATAGGGGAAGAATAGCTGAACTCTGTATCCTTCCAACGTCAAATGAATAATCAATAAAAGTGTGGCGATCCCGCTTGCAACAAATACTGGAATTCTACGCCGTTCATTTTTAAAAAAGATTGTTAACGCAAATAAGCTGATGTTTGACAAAAAAAGCAACAGTTCAAACAGCCTCATATCGATTCTCCTTTTTGAAAAATCTATTTTTTCCATTATTATCCTATGGGGCTGTTCTAAGCTATCGATTTGCCTTACATCTCTCTTACAATTTTGTAATATCTAACGAATTGCTTATTCCCTCGCTGCTTTCCAAGCCTTTATCAAATTCTCGCGATTTTTAGCGGCTTGATCGAACCGATAGTTCGGCAACAAATGCTCCATCTTCGCTGAGTCGAGCATCGGATTCACTGGAATGTCTGGCTTCACGGGGAATGAGAATGCCGTGTTCATATAATCGGTTTGGATATCACGAGAAAGCATGAAATCAACGAGTTCCTTAGCAGCACTTGAATTATTGCCACTCTTGAGAATCGAGATTGCCCCAATTTCCCAACCAGCTTGAGGTGGAATGATCGAGTGAATATCATATCCAGAATTCGTAAATCGAAGCTGATCTCCAAGGAAGCTAACAACAGCGGCTACTTCACCTTCGGCTAATCGCTGCGCACTTGTAATTCCTGCGAAAGTCGTCGTTGTACTCTGCTTCTTGAGCTCTTGCATGAGCTTAATCGCTTCTTGTTCTCCACGCTCTTGTGCAAGAGATGCGAGTAGGGTATAACCTGTCCCTGATGTCTCAGGATCAGGAATTTGAATCTTTCCTTCTAACTCAGGACGAAGTAAATCTTCATATCGCTCAGGCATCGGAAGAGTTGCAAGTTCAGGATCGTTCTCCCATACATTCGGGTTAGTGCCAATCGCAAGAGCTCCCATATACATGCCTGTCCAATATCCATCCGGATCTTTATATTTCGAAGGCACATTTCCAGTAGAAGGTGAGACATAGTGAAGTGATTTCTTATTATTCTTGAGCTGTTCATGCATATCAGCTGGTCCGCCTAATACAACATCGATGCCTGTTTTACCAAGTGTTAGCAGATGATAACTCGCTTCACCACTAGATATGCGAATAATCTCATACGGTTGATCGGTCTTCTTCTTGAAAGTTTCAAGTAGGATACGTCCTTCATCTTCTTGAAAAATAACATAAACTTTTAAGGGCTGATTATTCATTTTTTCGCCAAAAAATAAAAATCCAGCCACGCCTACAAGTGCAACGGCTAGCAAAATTAACAGTTCTTTCCTCCGCATGATATACACTCCCTTACATAAGAAAAAAGGAAACCAAAGTTTCCTTAAGTATCTCATATCCCATTTGTAAGTGGGGGACTAAATATCTTTAATGACGTGAATTTTTTCGGAAGAAGCACTAAGTGTCACTTCTCCTTCGTAATGCGTCTGACCTACGTCATACACATCAACGATCCATTCTTTGTTATCTTCGGATTGAATGAAGTAACGCTCCTTTTCCCCTTGGAACATGGAAGATTTCACAACACCTGTCAAGGCAAAATCATTCTCGCCATGCGGTGCATTAATACGAAGGGATTCAGGTCGAATGCACAGATTTACTTTTTCACCAACAGATACAGTTTCATCGGTCGTCACAACGCCGGTATGTGTGTGTCCGCTAATTCCATATTCAATCGTGAGCTTCTTGCCATCAACCTTACGAACGACAGCATCTGCGAAGTTAGTTGTTCCAATAAAGTCCGCTACATAACTCGTCTTCGGTTTAAAATAAATGTCGTGCGGTGTACCGTACTGGTCAATACGCCCTTTGTTAAAGACAACGATGTTGTCGGACATCGACAAAGCTTCAAGTTGATCATGCGTCACATAGATGACGGTAAGACCTAATTCTTGCTGAATCATCCGAAGTTCCACACGAACCTCTTCACGAAGCTTCGCATCCAGGTTAGACAAAGGCTCATCGAGCAAGATGATGGGGGAATTCATGACAAGTGCTCTTGCCATCGCAACACGCTGTTGTTGTCCACCGGACATTTCGTGCGGATAACGCTCCTCAAGACCTGTCAGCTTCACCTTCGCAAGTGCTTCAGCTACACGCTTCTGGACTTCTTCTTCTGGACGCTTCTGTACATCTAGTCCATAGGCTACATTGTTGAACACGGTCATATGCGGGAAGAGGGCATACTCTTGGAACACCATCGGTGTACCGCGCTTGTATGGAGGAAGATCATTCACGACTTTCCCGTCAATGCGAATTTCGCCTTCATCAATTGTATAGAAACCTGCAATGGAACGCAGGAGCGTTGTTTTACCACATCCACTTGGTCCAAGGAAAGTGATGAATTTACCTTTTTCAATTTGAAGATCGATCTGTTTGAGGACGTGATTATCGCCAAACACTTTATTGACATTCTTAAGATCAAGTAATACTTGTGAGCTCATATTCCTCACTCCTGACTTGTATTAGAAATCGAATATCTTAACTTTATCTCGGAAAATTAACTTCATAATGCCCAGCGTTGTAAGAGTAGCGAACATTAACCCGACAGCAACGGCTGCTGCCCAGTAGTACGTACCTGTCTCCGCGTAGTTGAAGATCGATACCGCAGCCACAACCCATTTCGGCGTGATGAGGAAGACGATGGTACTGAGTGTGTTCATATTTTTCATAAAAGAGTAGACGAAGTTCGCCACGATTGTCTTCTGAAGCATCGGGAATACGATGGATGTTAAAGTCTTACGACTGTCTGCACCAAGGTTCGTTGCCGCTTCTTCAATCGATTTATCAATCTGTTTAAAAGAAGCGGACAGCCCTCGATAACCGACCGGCATTTGTTTGAGTAGCATCGCAATGACGATCAGCATCGCTGAACCTTGAAGCGGTGTGTTGCTGAATGCCACGATTAAGGCTAGACCTACGAATGTACCTGGTAATGCGATAGGTAAAACGCCTGTGAAATCTAGAATACGGTTACCAGGGAACGGCTTACGAACAACGACATACGCAAGGATGAGTGCGAGTGTAACAGCAAGCAAGGAACTGACAAGTGATAAGACTAGCGAGTTCATAACCGCAGGACTGGACGGGTTAAATACCATTTTCATAATGTGATCAAATGTAAAGGTATTGTCGCGTCCGAAGTTTCTTGTAAAGGCAAACAGAATTGTGATCGTAAACATCGCTAGAATGAATAGGGTAATGATGCTGTTAAACGTAAAGAGCACAATATCGAGCTTGCGGGATGTTGTTACCCGATTCAGTCCAGAGACTGGCTTACCTGTAACCGTCGAATAGGAGCCTTTGGATAAGAGTTTATTCTGAATGACGAATACGATTAGAGCAGGGACGACTAGGATAATCCCCATTACGGATGCAAGACCCGCCTCATTATTAATAATTTCACCATATATCTCAACAGCTAGGAGCGAGTAGTTGCCCCCGATCAGCTTGGGATTCCCGAAATCGGCGAAGCAGTTAATTGCAACAAGCAAGAAGGCGTTAATGATACCTGGAAGTGCTAATTTAAGTGTAATGGTGCGAAATAAGTGAAATTCACGTGCACCTAGGTTCTGAGCCGCAACTTCTAAATTCGGCGAGATTGCGCGCAGAACACCTGTAATGGTCATATAAGCAAGAGGGAAGTAGGAGATCGTCTGTACAATCCATAGTCCCGGAAGACCGTAGAGATCAAGTTCGACACCGAACATTCCTTTCATCCACTGCGATACCATCCCGCCGCGACCGAACAGGAGCAAGAAGGCAAGACCTGTCATCACGGATGGAGCTAGAAGAGGAAGGAACGCAATAAAGCGGAAAAACTTCTTACCTCTAATGTTCGAATAATGAATCGAGTACGCATAAATAAATCCGACAACCGTTGCTGTTAAGGCAGATAGAGAGGAGCTAACGATTGTATTCATTAAAGCTGTGCCATAACGGCTTTTGGAGAAGAATGTTGCCCAATCTGTTGGACCCGGTAGCGTGATAACGAATATAAGTGGATAAATCACGAACAAACATAGTACGGCAAAACAAGTTAGAACGAGAACCAGCGAAGAAGGATCTTTGAGCAACCGGCCGACCGATGCACCCATACCTTTTTTTTCTGTAATCATTGGGGCCTACGACCACCTTCCATATTCGATTATGTGTGAGGGTGAAGAGACTCTATAAGAATCCATTCACCCCCGTGGCGTGCATTATTTCAAGTTTTTGAGTGCATCTTGCAATTCTTTACGCTCTTCAGCAGCTTGCCACAAGCTGTACTTCGTGTTGTACTTCGTAGAATTGATGTCAACACCATTCTTTGGAATCGGTACGCCTGGCTTAACTGCTACAGCCATTGCAGATTCTGTGTAAAGTTGTGCGGGTTCTTTTGTAAGCATAAAGTCCATAAGCTTCTTAGCGCCTTCAGTGTTCTTACCACCTTTGATGATCGCAAGACCGCCTACTTCATAGCCAGCAGCTTCAGGAACGATACTTACGATTGGGTTGCCTTGGTTTTTCATTTTGAGTTGATCGCCAAGGAATGTAATCCCGATTGTGTATTCACCTTTAGCGGCTTTCTGAATTGGCTCAATACCGGATTTCGGTCTTTCTTTCAAGTTCGGAAGCAATTGACCTACATATTTCAGCATTTCGTCTTTGCCCCATACTTGTGCTAGGGAAGCGACTGCTGTGTAAGCTGTACCGGAAGTCGCAGGGTCGGACATGCCGATCTCACCTTTGAACTTCGGATCTAGCAATTCTTTGAATGATTGCGGGTATGGAGCAGTACCATACTTTTCTTTCCAGCGATTTTCGTTAATACCGATTGCCACTGGGTTCAAGTAGAAACCTGTCCAGAAGCCGTCTTTGTCTTTCACGTTGTCAGCAAGATCTTTAGCGTTAGGGGAAATGTAGCTCTCGAGTGCGCCAGCCTTTTTCATGACCTCATGAGAATCAGCAGGACCGCCCATTACGAAGTCAGCTTGCGGGCTGTTCTTCTCGTTCTGAACACGTGTTACCGCTTCACCACTTGGTAGACGAAGAACTTCATAGTCAATGCCAGTTTCCGCTTTGAACTTATCCAAGATCTTACGTGCCTCTTCTTCTTGGAAAATAGAGTAGACGGTAATTTTACCTTTATCTTTACCACCGAATACACCGGACTTGTACAGGAAGAATCCTGCGATCAAGGCCACGATAATGATACCAATGATCATTAAGGAACTATTACTTTTCTTTCTAGCCATTTCTATCAACCTGCCCTTCAGGAATGTTCGAGGCATTGTTAAATTTGAAATAAGCTTTATGATTCGTTTCATCCAGCAGATCGAAGACAACAAAGTAAGCGTTATCATATTGGTCGATGTGTAACCAATGTTTACGTCCACCAGCTTCTTCTACCAGCTCAACAACATAATGTGCACTTGGCGGCGAATCATTGAAATCAAAGTGATTGAAGTCAATTAGCCTAACGGCTGTGCGCATTTGCGCTGTTAGCATACTTCGTTTATCACTTGTAAGTGGGTTAAGCTTGCCCTTTACTAAGCTATAAACTTCGTGCTGTGTGCTTGCGATTGCGACACCTACGGTATCTGCGGTTAGTGTCTTATCGATGAGCATGTTCTGCAGCTTGCGTATGTCTGCACTAATATCCAGGGAATTGACCCATTCGGAACCAAAGCGGAAGCCACTCGTATTGATCTGGAATGGAATATCTTCTTGATCCAGATACGAGATCGAACCGGACAGCACCAAGCGGCGTGTATCGGGACGATTTTCCTGACTACCTGAGCTGAGCAAGCGTGCGAAGGACTCTTTCCACGCGATCAGCTCTTTAGGGTCTTCAATCGTAATAGTCCCAATTCCGGGATACGTCACATTCATACGCATCGGAACACCGACGAACAATTCGTGGTTCTGCTGCTCCTGCGCTACAATATTCACTTCATCTACACCAATCCGAAAAACATAAGCGAAGATACCGATTAATGTACAACCGATCACAAGCTGTAACAAGATGAGACGAAACCATGAAAGCCCTTTCTTTTCCTCATGCATGTAGAATACTCTCCTTTTGTCTCAAAAAAATCGTAACTTTGTATCAACTTTGTAACAGTTCGGTTATCGCCTTTTTTTGTTTGTTAAAATGCAGTTCCACAACCGTTCCGTGACCTTTACGACTAGAAATTTCAATGCGTCCACCTTGTAGGTCCATTAGCTGCTTACATAGCAGAAGACCGAGTCCGTGAGAGCGAGCTGTGATGGAGCGAGGTTCTTTATCTTCAATTGGAATGAAAAGCTGACGGACACATCTCTCACTCATACCTTGTCCGTTATCTTCGATTCGAATTATGCATGTTGACGTTTCGTCATGTTGTTCAATTGAGATGTTAAGCAGTGTGCACTCACTGTGTTTGATTGCATTGTCAATCACGTTGAATAACACTTGCTGTGTACGCTTAGAATCAATGACCGCTTCACACTCGACAAGTGAACAAGTTGTCTCAATTGCAGATTTACGCAGTGTTGGCTCTAAGATTCGAATACTATCAGAGACAATGAAAGCAAGATTAGATGCTTCGAGATGCATGCGCCACGCTTCATCGCCTTTGAGGGAAGAGCGCAGCAATTCTTCTACCATCTGGAGTAGGCGAGTGCTTTCCTTACGTATATAGACGTTACAATTGTGAATATCTTCTATTCGATCTAATTTATCGATTAATTCCGAGAAACCGATGATGGACGTCAGCGGTGTCTTCAGCTCATGCGTCACGTTGTCATAGAACTTTTTCTGTTTTCCTTGTTCCAGATGGAGAAGCTCAATATGCTCCTGCAAGGCTACGGACATCGTGTTGAAGTCATCAGCAAGTTCACGTACTTCGTCATGACTGCGCACTTTGATTTTACGACTGAAATCACCGACAGCGACACGCTTAAGCGCATGCTGTAGAGCATGAAGTGGCTTCATAATGAAGAAGGAGAACGAATAGCTGGCGAGCAGCGCGATTAATAGGCAGCCAAGTGCAACACCAATAAACCAGGTCTGCATATCGCGTAGCGTGTGTTCATGTTGGTCGAGATTGAGTAAGTAGCGGAAACCGCCGACAATTTTACCTTCATAGGAAAAAGGGGATGCGTAGATGAGTACCTTCGCACCTTCGCCTTCGGTGATCACGGTTGCGATGTGTCCTTGTAGCGCAGAATCAATATCGTTACGCTTCATTAAATCTTCTTTACTACTGCTATCGCCGATTATTGTACCTTCCCGATCAAAGAGCTGAACCTGAAAGTTACTGTTTGATGCTAGGTGAGAGGCAATGTGTGGTGCATAAGCACCAGAGAACAATTCTTCGATGGTTATTTTCTTGTCACTCACAATCCTAAGCGCTTCAATTCGGTGTAAGGAGTAGTATTGGCTAAGCGTCTGAGTGTCGCGTTCAATCATGCTTTTGCTCATGGTATAATTAATAACCACATACATCGCTGCAAGTAACATGATGATCGTGATCATATGCTGGATGAAAAATTTATTGCGCAGACGCATCCCCTTATACCTCCAGCTTGTACCCCATACCGTGAACGGTAGCCAGTACGTTTCCATGTGGTTTTAATTTATCCCGCAGACGGTTAATGAGCATGTCCACTGCACGGGTTTGTCCGTAATATTCGTAACCCCAGACTTGATCCAGCAATTGTTCACGAGAGAACACTTTTTTCGGATTTTTACATAAAAGCCACATGAGATCGAATTCTTTGCTTGTGGTCTTGATTAAATGTCCAGCTACTCGCAACGTACATTCTGTTCGATCAATCTCAATGATGCCGATGTGGATAGATTCGGTAGTAGGAGCAGGTGGTTCAATTCGCATGCGACGCATGACTGCACGAATACGCATAATAAGCTCGCGCGTTTCGAAGGGCTTCGTTAAGTAATCGTCAGCTCCGAGCTGGAAGCCTAGAATTTTGTCATTCATTTCGTTCTTGGCAGTAAGAACAATGACTGGAATTTCTTTGTGCGTCTGACGAAGTAGCTTGAGCAGTTCGAAGCCAGATTGATCGGGGAGCATCAGATCAAGTAGAATCAAGTCATATATTCGAGCGCTTAGTTCAGCGAGCCCTTCCGTCACTGTTCCTGTTACAGTTGGGTAAAAGCCTTCGACTTCAAGGCTTAATTTAAGCAGCATTTGGATACTAGAGTCGTCTTCAATAATTAATATGTTCATGTGGCGATTTCCTCTCGTAAGCGCTTTATTTGTGTGAGTAATTCGACTATTATACCTTTATTACACGCAGCTGGGGTATACTCACTTTCTCATTTTTCAAAAAATAAATGACAAACAACACTTCTGGAGGTACATATGACAGCCTATAAAGATCAACTGCTTGATATGATCTATTCGAATGAAGAGATGATGAAGGAGCTAGAGCTCTTAAGAAGCTTGCAATTGCCAGACTGGTATGTTGCAGCGGGATATATCCGTAATTATGTATGGGACAAGCTGCATGGTTATGAAGCTCGTACTCCTCTTAATGATATTGATGTGGTTTATTATGATTTGAGTGCAATTGATGAAGTATATGAGTGTAAGATCGAGCAACAGCTTCAAGATGCGACTGGGAAATCAATCTGGTCGGTGAAAAATCAAGCGAGAATGCACATGATTAACCGCAATGATCCATATACATCCAGCGAAGATGCGCTTTACTATTGGGTAGAAACAGTTACGGCTGTTGGGGTTCGATTGGAAGAGGATGATTCGATTACCGTGGTATGTCCGTTTGGATTAGAAGATATATTTGAATTCAGAGTGAGCAGAAATCCGCTGTTCCAGGATGAGGCTTATTACCGGGCAAGAGTGAGCAAGAAGAATTGGCAGGAGTTATGGCCGAAGCTTAAGATTGAGTAAGATGCAATATTTGCTATGGTGATTTATGTTGTTGACAGTTTGGAAGAAATGGAAGAACCTAGATAGATAACAGTATGACATTGGAGGGTTTATATGTCGGTTACAGCTATGGGGGCAGGATTTGGTTTCTTGGCGATTTTATCTTTCTTAATTAATTCGGCACTTGTTGTGTTAGGTATTTTTGTATTGGTACTCTTAATTAAGTTGCTAAAAAGAGGAATTGAAGCTCTAGATATCTATTTATATGAGAAAAGCAGAGAGCGTTCCTCGCAGAACAACGATTATCGCAATCAGCTTTAAACATTGAGTTCGTAAGTAACTTTTTTTAAAAAAAAGGGAGTTGGCATCTTCAATGATTCTTTTTCAAAATGGACAATTACGTGTTAGGTTACTGGAGGATGAAGATGCCGATCTTCTTGTAAAATGGCTATCTGATCCGGTTGTACTGGAGTATTATGAAGGTCGAGACAATCCGCATGATCGGGCACTCGTTCAGGAACATTTTTATGAGGATAGAGAAGGTATTACATCTTGTATCATTGAATATGATAACCAGCCGATCGGGTATATTCAGATGTATACGATTGATGATGAAGAACGCGAGATTAATGGATATGCAGCGGGTACGAGAGTATTCGGCATGGATCAGTTCATTGGGGAGTCGACTTTCTGGAATCGTGGGGTGGGGACACTTCTGATTCAAGGAGCTATCGAATATTTAATACATAAGCGTGATGCTGACAAGATCGTTATGGACCCGCAAGCCTGGAATACGCGGGCAATTCATGTGTACGAGAAGAACGGTTTTGTGAAGAAGAAGCTCATGGAGAAGAAAGAGTGGCACGAAGGCGAGTATCGGGATTGTTGGCTAGTGGAGTACAGTAAATAGCATATGTGGAGGGTTGTTCCATGATTCGTTTATGTACAGCGGAGGATCGTCAAGACATCTATGAGATTATTAATGATGCTGCAGTTGCGTACAAAGGAATTATTCCAAGTGATCGGTTTCATGAACCGTATATGTCGATGGAACATTTGAACGATGAAATTCATGCAGGTGTTGTGTTCTGGGGTTATGAAGATAACGGTGTACTAGGCGGTATTATGGGTATTCAAGATAAAGGGGATGTTGTCCTCATCCGTCACGCCTATGTAAGAACGAATCAGCGTGGGTCGGGTATTGGAACAAAATTGCTTGCTCATCTGACTGAATTATCGACCAAACCATTCTTGATTGGAACATGGGAAGACGCATCATGGGCAATTCAATTTTACATAAAAAATGGATTCAAACTCACTTCATCAGAAGAGAAAGTTGCGTTACTACAAAAGTATTGGAATATCCCTGCGAGACAAGTAGAAACATCGGTAGTGCTATGTGATAGCAGGTGGAAGGAATAGAGGCTTTACGAGACTTTCGGAGAGGATGGGGAAGCGATTTGTTTAGTGATCCATTCAGAGAAGAAGAAGGCTTTGGGTTCTTTAATATATTTGGAGATACACCAATCTTTATTAAGATTGTATTTATCATTGTCATTCTAGGTATCGTTACTATTATTACTGCGGGGATTGTTATAGGGCTCAGAAGATACTTGTCGAACAACGCAGCAGAACTTCTAACGAGAAACACAAAAGTAGTCGATAAACGATCCAAAGTATCTGGCGGAGCAAGAGAGTCGAGCGCTAGTACGTACTATTATATTACTTTTGAGTTCGAGGATGGATCACGCGTAGAACTTCCGATTCGTTCGGATAGATTCGGTATGATCGTCGTCGGTGATCGTGGTGAGCTAACTTACCAAGGTACACGCTTTAAAAACTTCGAAAGACGATTGAGCAGTTAGTTAGATATAAATTCATGACTAGAGGGGGCTTGCTTGTGCAAACAACAATCTATATGGTCAGACACGCAGAATCACCATTTGTGTTCGGGCAAGAGAAAGAGCGTGGATTATCAGATGAAGGGCACGCAGATGCAGTACGAGTTGCGGATAAAATGGACAGTATCCATGTGGATTACGTGGCTGCAAGTACTTATGAACGAACGATTCAGACCGTTCAGCAAGTGGCTGTGCGTAGATCACTTCCGATCCATACATATGATGAGTTAAGAGAAAGACCGATTAAAGGGCTTGATTACAAAGCACCTTGGGAAGAATTGCTTATCGCAATTGAAAAGTCATTCACCGATCATGATTATGCGCTTGCTGGTGGAGAAACGACGAGAGAAGCACAAGCAAGATCCATCCCAGTACTGGAGCAAATCATTCTTGAGAACAAAGGCAAGAGCATCGTACTTGGTACACATGGAAATATCATGACGATTATACTAAATTACTATGATGCTAGTTTCGGTTATGAGTTCTGGATGCAAACTTCTAAACCGGATATTTATAAGGCAGTATTTGAAAATGGAAAGCTCATTCATTTTGATAGAGTATGGGAACCATCAACGGTCAATACATAGTAGATTTTAATCTGCTACGTAGGAGGAAACAATGTACAGCATAGCGAATACGGAACAACAGGAGCAAAAAAAGAAGCAAGAAGACATTCTTCACCAAGCAAGAACGCTCCGAAAGTTGTATCTCGAAGGAAGTCTTGGCGGCGAAGTGATGCCTGAAGATGCGAATCCTTCACTTCCGAAGGGGGATCGACTCAATTATCTCTACTTCACTCTACCGATGGCACTGAATTATCAGCGAAACTCTTATACTTTGTGGGAAGCAGCACTCCGAACTTTCCAAGATCCTGCAACCCAAGATGTATATGACCCTGTAGCTGTCATTCACATGCTAGATGATGAACTGAGAAGCAAGCTCACGAAGTATAAAATTGCGCTACAGCCCAATAAGCATCCTGCAACATGGCGTGTACTGTGCGAGACGATTGTAGATCATTTTGACGGGGATATAAGGAATTTATTCATTACTTGTAGTTGGAATATACAGAATATTCTTTCATATATGCAGAAGACACATAAGAAGTCTTTTCCATACTTAAGCGGTCCGAAGATATGTAACTACTGGCTTTATGTGATGGGGAGTTATACGGATGCACCACTTACGGGTAAAGAATCCTTATCCATTGCACCAGACACGCATGTCATTCAAGCTTCACTTCGTCTAGGGCTTATTCAAGAAGATCAGATTCTTAACAGTGATGTCCAAGCCCAAGTGAATCAAGCATGGACGCAGCTACTCGCAAATACAGAACTATCCTTAATCGACCTTCATACACCACTTTGGTTATGGAGTCGTGGAGGTTTTCAATTGTTACAGACTAATTCATAAGTATCATGGGAGGTTTATCGATGAAAATTTGGTTTGAGCATAACAGACGTTTGCGTGAAGAGTGGTATGAATGGTGTAAAGATGTACCGCTTGAAGAGCTAGTGAAGAAGAGAACAGGCGGTATAGGTGGAATCTTACACACACTGTTCCATATTGTTGATGTGGAGTGGAGTTGGCTGCAAGGAATGCAAGGAAAGCCGGACTTCCAAGAAAACTTTGAAGAGTACATGACACTGGAGAAAGTTATGGAGCTTGATGCCAAATTCCGTCTAGATGTGGAACCTTTCGTTCAAGCTTGGGATGACAGCTATGAAACACGCTTATTTGATGTAGAATCGCCTAATGGCGGTGAGTTCATAGAAACATGGGGAGTACTCATGCGCCACGTTATCGCTCATCAGATCCATCATCTTGGTCAAATCTCCGTGTGGGCGAGAGGGATTGATAAGAAGCCAGTCTCTCCGAATTTGATTAGAAAAGGACTTATGATTCCGTACGAAACAACCAAATAATGAATAATGTTCAAGGCGAAGTGAAAGCTTCGCTTTTTTGCTGTCCTTAATTAGATAATTATGTTAAAAGATAGGTTGCGTGAACGAAAAGTGTACCCTATAATGATAATGATAATTATTATCACTTATATGCAATGAACGTAATTAATAAACTGATTACTATAAATGTTTAAAAACTAGTGGCAGATGAAAGCTAAAGGAGAATTTAGATGTTGGTATCCAAACAAACAAATGCAGAGGCACGTTCGTCGTCGACTCGAGTACGTTCAAGACCTTATGTAGCGAGTGTGATTATCGTCGGCGGTCTGTTCATGCTTTTGATTGGAATAGCGCTTGCTGTGTCTCTCGGGGCTGCGAGAATTCCGCTCGATCTGGTATGGGGTGCAATCACTCATTTTAATCCAGATAATCCGGAGCACCAAATTATACAAGAGCTGCGTCTACCACGAGTATTAATTGGTGCAATGGTGGGAGCGAGCTTCGCAGTAGCTGGTGCGCTCATGCAAGGTATGACCCGAAATCCAATGGCAGACTCAGGCTTACTTGGATTAAATGCGGGTTCAGGACTCGTCATTGCGATATGCTTTGCCTTCTTACCAGGATTGTCCTTTAATCAATTAATCTTGTTTGCCTTCCTTGGCGCTGGTATTGGTGCGGGGCTAGTGTTCGGAGTCGGATCTTTAGCAAGAGGTAGCATGACACCTGTACGTCTTGTTCTTGCAGGAGCTGCTGTCAGTGCATTATTAGCAGCGCTTAGTGAGGGGATTGCTCTTTATTTTCAAATTGGTCAAGATTTAGCCTTCTGGTATGCAGGTGGTTTAAGCGGTGCAAAGTGGTTACAACTGAAAGTCATGTTCCCATGGGTAGTAGGGGCAATTCTTGCCGCACTTGCAATATCCCGTTCCATTACGATGCTAAGTCTAGGTGAAGATGTAGCTACAGGGCTAGGTCAACGAACGGGTCTTGTAAAAATAATAGCTACAATCATCGTCCTAGTACTAGCAGGTTCAGCTGTTGCTGTTGTTGGGGCTGTCGGATTCGTGGGTCTTATAATCCCGCACCTTACGCGGTTTCTAGTCGGGGTTGATTATCGATGGATCATTCCATGTTCAGCGATTTTAGGCAGCCTGCTTGTCGTACTCGCAGACCTTGGCGCTAGAATCATTCATCCTCCATTTGAAGTGCCTATTGGTGCAATTATTGCGCTAATTGGTGTCCCCTTCTTCCTATACTTAGCACGTAAAGAGAGGAGAGTGCTGTAATGCAACAAACGTCTAGCATTGTATCCTCTGATCAACGAAGAACGAGGCGGGGCATCAAGGTCATGGCAGCCTTAAGTCTACTCGTCTTAGCGGTGTTCATCATGAGTATGAATACAGGATTTATCCGATTGAGTCCACTAGAAGTCATTCAAACCTTATTCGGGATGGGGACAGATAAGCAAGAATTGATCTTGTTCGATTTTCGCTTACCCCGAATTGTCATCTCCATTCTGGTTGGGGCAGGTTTAGCGGTATCTGGCTGCATCCTGCAAGGCATATCTCGTAATGCATTAGCTGATCCAGGAATCTTAGGAATTAATGCTGGAGCGGGGCTCATGGTCATGCTGTTCGTGGCGTTCTTCCCCAGTACAGCAAGTGCTCCTGTATATATCATTCCGCTTCTTGCATTTGTCGGTGCCTTGTTAACGGCGATTCTCATTTATGTGCTTGCCTATAAAAAGGATGAAGGTATCTCACCTATTCGACTTTTATTTAATGGAATAGCGATTGCAGCAGGAATTAGCGCTCTCATGATTGTTCTGACACTCACGATTGATCCGACGAAGTATCAATTTGTTGCAACATGGCTTGCAGGGAGCATGTGGGGAACGAACTGGAAGTATGTATTATCGCTGTTACCATGGGTTGCGATTCTTATTCCTTTTGCAATATATAAAGCTCGTGTGATGAACGTACTGAATCTTGGGGATCAGATGGCCTCTGGACTCGGTACTCCTATTGAAAAAGAACGCATGATGCTCATTGCGGTTGCGGTTGGCTTAGCAGGTTCTTGTGTCGCATTCAGCGGTGCTATTGGCTTTGTCGGGTTAATCGGACCACATTTGGCAAGCAGACTTGTTGGTCCCAAGCATCAGTTGTTAATCCCAACATCTGCACTTGTCGGGAGCTTACTTATGATTGCAGCAGATACGATTGGACGCGTGATTCTACAGCCATCCGAAATTCCTACAGGAATTATTGTAGCGATCATTGGTGCGCCATATTTCCTTTATTTACTCGCGAAGTCAAGAGGTTGAGATAGGAGAGGAGTTTATAAGATGAATCGTTTGTATACGGAAGCTTTGGATATTGCCTATGGGGATCGATTAATTGTTGAAAGTTTAAACTTGAATATACCAGAAGGACAAATTACAGCTCTAGTCGGTGCGAATGGATCTGGGAAATCGACAATCCTAAAAGCGATGGCTCGCTTATTAAAGCCTAAAGATGGACTCATCTACTTAGATGGAAAGTCCATACATAGTCAGTCTACTAAGTATGTCGCCAAGCAACTTGCTATATTGCCGCAAAATCCGACTGCGCCAGATGGTCTAACCGTATCGGAATTAATCTCCTTCGGACGATTTCCACATCAACAGGGCTTCGGATCTTTGAAAAAGGAAGACAAGGACATTATTCAGTGGGCACTCGAAGTAACAGGTATGGATGCATTCTATGATCGTCCTGTGGATCAATTGTCTGGCGGTCAACGGCAACGGGCATGGATCGCAATGGCACTCGCTCAAGGCACAGAGATGCTATTCCTCGATGAACCAACAACATTCCTAGATATGGCACATCAACTGGAAGTCCTGAAATTATTGCAGAATTTAAACCATGAATTAAAACGTACGATTGTAATGGTTGTACATGACTTAAACCATGCAACAAGATACGCGCAGTATATGGTTGCGATCAAGAAAGGGAGTATCGTAAGCGAAGGGACACCAGTGGAGGTAATGACATCCGAAGTACTGGATGAAGTATTCGGCATCAAGGCAGATATTATCCCCGATCCGCGAACGGGTGTACCGCTATGTATTCCTTACGAATTATCCACGGAAGATGAGGTTGTGCAGAACGTAATCGTGGAGAAAGAGAAGATGTTAATTGTTAGTTAATAGTATGAAATAAAAAACCTATCATCAGACTTGATAACAAGTAGTCTTGATGATAGGCTTTTTGTTGTTTATAACAATTCAATCACATTGCCAAAAGGATCTCTAAATGCGTTATAGTGTCCACCTGGGCATACGGGCGATTGTTCATAAATCATCGATATTCCCTTAGCAGTTAGCTCCTCAATGGTACGTTCCAACTCCTCAGTTTCTATTCCGAAAACGACTTGAGCCTGCGATGGATATTGGACTTGTGTAATCGCTTCTGTTTGACATAGGACAACAGCGATTCCATCATGTGCTAATTTAACTGTAGTCGGATCAAATACACGATGTACTTCAAAACCAAGTTTGTCACAGTAAAATTGCTTGGCGAGTTCAATATCTGTTACATAAATCGAAATGACACCTATTTTGGGCATAGGGGGTACCTCCATGTTAAGGGATATATTTACTATTATGATACCCGTTTGGTTGGATGAGAGCTTCTTCTAGTTTGCTAAGTTATAGAAGATTATAGAATTAATTTAATGCGCGATTATTCGTTGTTATAATAATCAAAAACACAACTTAACCACTAATATTACAATTTGAACTCAATTTACTACATAAGTTCTTCCATTCCTCTAGTGAAAAAGGATCTAACTGCGTGTCCCATCCAAGTTCCACTTGTGCAGGTTGGGGGTGCATGAGTAGATCAAGCTCATCTGTTTCTATTAGTACAATTGTCATATATTCATGATTGAGACAAACGGTACGAGAATCGAGGACATTCGAAACTTGAAATCCCAGTTTGTCACAGCAGAATTGTTGAGCATGGATGATATCCGATACATACATCGGAATCATACTATTCTTAGACATCTGTAAAGCCTCCTTGTTGTTTAGACAAAAGTTAAAAAGATAGCATAGAGTAGCGGACTTTGAAAAAATTCTTCTAGTTTGCTACTTGTCACTTGTCTTTCTGATGTTCAAACAACAACAGAGGCAAATTCACGACAATAGGCGGATCAGTGGGGAGTGGTCCGCGAAGTGGAATCGTGAATGATAGCTCAGAATGCTCGGTTATTTCAATCGGTTCTGGATACAAACCTCTTAAAGACTTACCTAGAATAAAATAATCCTTCATGTTCAGGCTCCAAGGAATACCTGCTACGAGCAGGTAATAGGTTCCCGGCGGTACCCCTTCGAACACACAAGTTCGCTTACGGGTCATCGCTGTTCCGACAACGGGTCGCTGATCTGGAATTGGCCTTGGAAATAGACCAGCGAAGATCAAGCCGTGGAACTGGGGAGGGACTTCGATATGACACGTGACTAGCGGAAACTTCTTGCTATTTAATGGCTTTATTATAGGCTCTTGATTTTCATAACGATGTAAATTTCGAGTTAATGCTTGTGACAGTGTACGAAACTTCCTAGGAGAAACACCTACAAATTGCTTAAATCGCGTGTTAAATGAACCTTGACTGCGAAAGCCAATGGACATGAGTACCTTTAAGAGAAGGGATGATTCATTCAGAAGAGCTAGCTTCCCAAATTCAATACGAAGGGCAGATAAATATTGGCGTGGGGAGATCCCCGTTACTTGCTTGAACATTCTTGTAAAATGATAAGGGCTATATCCCACATGGTCGGCTAGCTGTGTTGAAGTCACTTCCTCATCTAGATGTTCCTTCATGTATTGAATAGCTTGTTCGATTGCCTCGGTGTGTTGTTTGTTCAAATGTTATCACCTCCATTTCTATTTTTGGGGTCTCGATATTTTCGCATAGTATTCGTAAAAGTCAAATACTTCGAGTCTATCATAACAATTCTATTATGAATTAACTTAATTAAATGATTGAAATATTTTATGTCAAAATCTAGCCAATCGGAGTTCAAGCGTATGGAAAGTCTGTAGGGTTCAATGAAAGGATTGAAGACGAAGGGCAGAGATTTAGTCTTGGTATAGCTCAATGGATTGACTGTCAGATGTTCATCTTGTATGAACACCTGATTTTTTGACTAAACTGTTACTTGACGTGTAAGCTTTTTTCATGTAAATTAGTAAAAATTGTTTCTATATGAAATGCGTTGACCAAGACCATACGTTCAACTATCGTCGTCCAGAGAAGAAATCCACCGGCTGAAAGGTTTCTCGTTAGCGATTGAGCGTTGCCTATCTTGTGAGTTGTGACGGGTAAGTAATAGACTTATTCGAAGCCGGTTTCTGCCGTTATCAGATTGAGGACTGTGCATATACTTGCGGTGCAGTCGAACTAGGGTGGTATCACGACACATTCGTCCCTGACGGATGTGTCTTTTTGTTTTCTTTTGAACAAATCGAGGGGGTTAGATTCATATGCGTCAAAATCAATTATTGTTATCCACACTGCGGGAAGCACCTGCTGATGCGGATGTTGTCAGTCATAAACTCATGCTGCGTGCAGGTTTCATTCGTCAACTAGCGGCTGGTATTTACTCGTATTTGCCACTAGGTCGTCGCGTATTGCGTAAGGTAGAAGAAATTGTTCGTCAAGAGATGGATCGTGCAGGAGCGCAAGAGCTATTAATGCCAGCGATGCAGCCAGCTGAGTTGTGGCAGGAATCAGGCAGATATGCGGTATACGGCCCAGAGCTAATTCGCTTGAAAGACCGTCATGATCGTGAGTTCGCACTTGGACCAACACATGAAGAAGTTATTACAACACTTGTCCGTAACGAAGTTAGTTCTTATCGCAGATTACCGATGACTCTGTATCAGATTCAGACGAAATTCCGTGATGAGCGTCGTCCACGTTATGGATTACTACGTGGCAGAGAGTTCTTAATGAAGGATGCGTATTCGTTCGATATGGATCTAGAAGGACTTCACGAGTCTTATATGAAAATGTTCAACGCATACCATCGCATCTTCGAACGTTGTGGCATTAACTTCCGTGCAGTCGAGGCAGATCCAGGTGCAATCGGTGGAGAAGGCGGTACCCATGAGTTCATGGCGCTTGCTGATATTGGTGAAGATACAATTGCTGCTTGTACATGCTGTGAGTATGCAGCGAATATGGAGAAAGCAGAGCCTAGAGCGGAGAAGTTTGACGTGGCTAATGCCGCTGATGTGCATGTGCCTGCAATTGAAAAGTTCCACACACCGGATCTGAAGTCGATTGATCAGCTAGTAGAGTCGCTTGGCGTTACAGCATCGGAATTGATGAAAACTCTTATTTTCAAAGCGGATGAGCAAGTCGTTGCTGTTGTTGTACGCGGTGATCATGAGGTTAATGAAATTAAGGTTAAGAACTACTTAGGTGCGATTGATATTGCTATTGCAGACTATGCAACTGTGGAACAATCCGCAGGAGTAGCAGCTGGATTCGTTGGACCAACAGGACTTACGATCCCTGTTCTAGTTGATCGTGCGGTAGCACAGATGGTAAGTGGCATTGCGGGAGCAGGAGAAGTGGATCATCATATCCGTCATGTGCAGCCTGGTCGTGACTTTGCACTTGAACATATTGGCGATTTCCGCAATGTGAATGAAGGAGATGCGTGTCCGCGCTGTGCCGAAGGTATTTTCAAATTGTACAGAGGTATTGAGATGGGGCATGTGTTCAAGCTTGGTACGAAGTACAGTGAGTCGCTTGGCGCAACATTCCTTGATTCGAACGGCAGAAGTCAGCATATGATTATGGGTTGTTACGGCATTGGAATCTCCCGTATCCTGTCTGCGGTGATTGAGCAGCACAATGATGAATTTGGTATCGTATGGCCGAAGGCGCTTGCTCCTTACCAAGTTCATCTCATCCCAATCTCTGTGAAAGACGAGACTCAGATGCAGATCGCGAACGATCTTTATGAGCGTCTTCTTGCAAATGGTGTGGAAGTGCTAATTGATGATCGTGACGAGCGTGCTGGTGTGAAGTTCAAGGACGCAGATTTGATCGGAATTCCATATCGTATCGTTATCGGTAAGGGTGCTGCAGAAGGTATGGTTGAATTTGTAGAGCGCAGCAAGGGTGAGAAAGAATCACTTACGGTTGAAGAAGCTTATGCGCGTGTAAGCGAGAGTCGTTAATTTTAATAGTAAGTTCAGAAATGGATAGAATTCAGATGATCTCTGAGTGTTCTATCCATTTTTAGTTTTAATCGCTTTGATTACGATGCATTGAGGCAGAGTTGCAACCGGATTAATATTCCATTTTATATAGGGTATCACTTATTTACCCACTGATCCCAGTTTTCTTTAATGATGTTCCATTTGTTATCCATGAGTAGTTCCTCCATATATACGGCGTTTGTTATGTGCTTTATCACATACTGTACACATCTTGGAATGTAATATTATCGATAATAATTCTTATTTTATAAACCACATAATTTCTCCATATTTCTGTTTTAAAGTAAGATTCAGATTAATGAATACACCCCCGGGGTATGGAGGAATAATGATGAACAATAAATGGATAAAGAGTATCGTGCTATTAGGTGCACTTGCTGTCGTTACAACAGGATGCTTAGGGAAGAAGGATATGGCAGGAATGGATCATAGCAACATGCCGGGTATGGATATGGCAAGTCCAAGTCCGAATGCAACTGCAGCAAGTAGCGGTCATGGTAATATGAAAATGGTCGTGCCAACACCTGTGCTGGATGCCAGCAAGGAAATCACAATTACTGCACAAGCAAGCAACATGACAGCTGCCGATGGCAAAATGATGCCAGTATGGACGTTCAACAATTCTGTACCAGGTCCTCAAATCCGTGCAAAAGTAGGGGATACAATTAAAGTCGTACTTAAGAATGAACTTGATGATCCTGTTTCCATTCACTGGCACGGTTATCCTGTTCCGAACACGATGGATGGCATTCCGGGCATGACGCAGGACGCTGTTGTGAAAGGTAAATCTTTTACTTATGAATTTAAAGCAACAATTCCGGGTACGTACTGGTATCACTCTCATCAAGATAGTGTGAATCAATTAGACAAAGGGCTTTACGGTTCCCTAATTGTTGAAGATCCGAATGAGAAATTTGACCGTGACTATACATTAGTGCTAGATGAGTGGATGAGTATGGGTTCCATGGACATGGGTACTGACAAAGCGAAAGCATCTGATGCGCCGAAAGAATCTCCAAAAGCAGCAAGTGGTCATGATATGGGCAACATGGCAGGCATGGACCACAGTAAGATGGAAAGTAACAAGGACGCAAGTAAAGATGCTAGCAAAGAAGCCAAAGCCGACGATCACAGCGGCATGAACATGGCAGAGCACGATATGAGTATGTACGATATGTATACGATCAATGGAAAGTCTGGCGATGCTATCGACAAATTGGTAATTAAAGAAGGTGATAAAGTACGTATTCGCCTCATTAATGCAGGTTATATTACGCACAAAATGCACCTTCACGGTCATGAGTTCAAGGTGATCGCATTAGACGGTCAACCAGTAAACAGTCCAGCAGTTATCCAAGATCAAGCTATTGCTATTGCACCGGGTGAGCGTTACGATATTGAATTTACGGCTAACAATCCAGGTTCTTGGCTACTAGAAGAGCATGGCACAGAAGACCGGATGAAGAATATGCGTGCTGTTATTCAATATGAAGGTTCAACGAAGCAAACAGATCAATCCAACATGGCGGAGAAGCTGCCAGAGTTCGATCTTGCAAGCTATGGTAAACAATCGCAGACGAAGTTCTCAGTTGATCAGAAGTTCGATCAAGAAGTGATGATGAACTTGAACACGGCGATGAAGGGTAATGAAATGGTTTACACGATCAATGATAAAATCTTCCCTGATACCGATCCGATTAAGGTGAAAAAAGGGGAGAAGGTGAAAGTTACATTCGTGAACAAATCGCCGAAAGATGATCACCCGATGCATTTACACGGTCACTTCTTCCAAGTTATCAGCAAGAATGGGCAGCCTCTAACAGGTGCGCCGGTCATTAAAGATACTTTAAATGTGAAACCAGGCGAGACGTATGTCATCGCATTTAAAGCAGATAATCCAGGGGATTGGATGTTCCACTGTCACGATCTACACCATGCTTCGACAGGTATGATGAGCGAAGTGCATTACAGTGACTACACCAAGGAATACAAACCAGATCCAACTGTTCCTAATAAGCCTGAGTAATACAATAAAGATGTAACACATGAAACTCCTGTTGATGTAGGTTGTCAGCAGGAGTTTTTGTATAATAGGTGTATATGAAAAGAATAGAAGCAGGTGATTGTTGATATGACCGAGCAACGTGTACTGATTGTAGATGATGAATGGAACATGCGAAACTTAATTCGTATTTATTTAAAAAAAGAAGGCTTTACAACCTTCGAAGCAGCCAATGGTTATGAGGCGCTATCGATGATGAAGGCACAAGCTTTTGACATGATGATCTTAGATGTGATGATGCCAGGGATGGATGGTTGGGAAGTATGTAAGACCATTCGTAAATCCGATAGCAATATACCGATCTTAATGCTAACCGCACGTTCAGAGACGAAGGATAAAGTAGCGGGACTTGGACTTGGGGCTGACGATTATTTGACGAAGCCGTTCGAACCGGAAGAGCTTGTAGCGCGGGTGTTATCCTTGCTTCGTCGTTCTAATTTGAGACAAGTGACAGCGGTGCCGCAGACAAAGATACATTTTCCAAACATCCGAATAGTGCCAGATGCACGTGATATCTATATTTGTGAGAAAGCAGTTGATTTCACACCTAAAGAATTCGATCTAATGCTCATTCTCGCTCAGAACACCCAAAGGGCTTATGCACGAGAAGAATTGGTGGAACAGCTATGGGGCTTCGATTACGAAGGGGATTCCCGAGTGATCGATACTCATGTGAAGAATATTCGTGAGAAATTATCGAGAGCGGGACTCACGTACAATCCGATTCAAACGGTATGGGGAGTCGGGTATAAATTTCATGTGCAAGGTGGCACTGCATGAACAATAACCGGATAGGGATGAAGATCGGACTTATTATCATATCGGTATTCTTAGTTGTAATCTTGTCACTGGGTATTACGATCTATCAATTGTTTACTAATTTCTACTCCAAAGATATGGAAACAGAATTGACGGATTTGACGACACACTTTGCAACTATGGCGGAGATGTCGGACAAAACATCGGAAGATATGATGCAGACGTTTGCGGATTTTTCGAATGTGAGTGTGTTTTATTTGAAATCGGATGGCAGTATTGTCATGCATTCTGGTGAACACCTCGTAACGGATCATAGTTTCATTAAGAATGAAGATGTACAGAAGATTTTTACTGGAAAAAGCATTAGTACGGAGCATCATGACCCTTCAGGGAATCGATATGTAGTTATTGGTCAACCCATTCAGCGAGAAGGTGTGATCACATCTGCCATCTACGTAATGGCGTCCACGCAGCATATGGATGAGTCGCTTACTGCGATTCGACAAATCTTACTAGTAGCGGGCATTGGGGCGTTCTTACTTGCATTTGGAATTACATGGTTCGTTGCGAAAATCTTATCTCGACCGTTGTTACAAATGCAAAAAGCTACACAGCGTATCGCGGTTGGTGAGCTGGAGACACGACTTGAAATTCGCAGTAAAGATGAAATCGGCGATCTAGCGGGGGCAATTAACGATCTGGCGGTTGATCTTCAGCGGTACCGAGACACACGCCAAGAGTTTTTCGCGAATATTTCCCATGAACTGCGCACACCGATTACGTATTTGAAGGGCTATGCGAATGTGGTCAAGCACAAGATGTATGAGACGGAAGAAGAGAAGGACAGTTACTTGGAGATCATTGAACAAGAAGCGGTGCGAATGGAGCATCTAGTCAAAGATCTATTTGAACTTGCAAGAATGGAAGAAGGGCGTTTCCATCTTGTAATGGAGCAGGTTGATCTGGAGCCGATCGTTGAGCAAGCCGTTCGTAAAGTTGAACTCAAAGCCAAAGAAAAGCCGATAGAACTTTTCTTCGAAATGGATCGATCAGTCAGCATCCCACTCGTCTATGGTGACGGCGTGCGCATCGAGCAAATCATCCTTAATTTGTTGGAAAATAGTATTCGCTACACGCCGGAAGGTGAGATTCGTGTCAAGTTATATGGGAATGAAGACAAAGTGACTTTCAAGATTGAAGATACAGGTATAGGTATCCCTTCGGAAGAGCTCCCGTATATATTTGAGAGGTTCTATCGGGTGGAGAAATCGCGATCTAGACAGTTCGGAGGTACAGGACTTGGACTTGCTATCGTGAAAAAGCTAGTTGAACTCCTTGGTGGAGATATTCGAGTCAGTACTGAAGTTGGAGTGGGTACGGAGTTCGAGGTAGATTTCCTTGTTATTTCCAATAATTGAAATGGATGTTACAATGATTGGAATTATTGTTCATTTCAAAGGAGTTGTATCGAATGATAAGTTTAGGATCTATGAATGTGGATGTCATTACACTGTTTGTTGAGGATTTGCAGAATGTGAAGGCGTTCTATAAGGAAGTATTCGGATTCCAAGCTGTGTATGAAGATGAAGTTTCATCGGTATATAACTTCGGGAATATGAGCATGAATCTCTTGGATATAAGTGAATCCCATGAGCTTGTAGAACCCAGAACGGAGGCAACAAGTGACGTTGGCTCGCGCTTTCTACTTACGATTCGAGTGGACAACGTGGATACCGTGTGTGAAGAATTGGCAAAGCGTGGTGTAGACTTGCTTAACGGTCCAATTAACCGACCATGGGGTGTGCGAACAGCTGCATTTACTGATCCTGCAGGACATGCTTGGGAAATAGCGGAGCAAATATCATAGAAGCGTAGAAGGCTTATTCATAAGCAGCCTCATTCGTTGTACCATCAGGATTCAGCAAGTACAGGAGAATTTGATTGGTCTTTGGGAAACTGTACATAAGCTGAATGCGATCAATTTTATCGTCTTTGTTCCAGTTGATAATAAGCTGAGCGCCAACTTTGTGAGTTTCTAGTCCGAGGGTGTCGATGGCAATTGCATCAAACTGATAACCATTGGTCGGAACAATATCATAACGCCAAGCGGGTTGTTGAAAGTCATCATCGGTTCTTTCAGCAGATGGATTACCTAGAAGCTCTTTCACGTATGATTGATCTTGACCTATGGATAAACGGAACTTAATGTCCCAGACTTTTTTCGTCAGTTCATCTGCTTGCAGGGGTTCATTTTCGATGGAGATGTATTTGCCTAATGGAATGCTGTCTACATAACGTACACCTAACCCTAAATTTTCAGCTAAGAATCGGACGGGGACGTAAGCATGATCCATGTAATTGAGAACAACATACTCACTGCCAAGTTTCTTACTTACTCCATTGATTTCGATATCGACGGGAAAGAGTTGGGCTTGAATGATATCGGAAGATACAGCATATGCGGCTGTTGTAGCTGTTAAACCAATTCCACAAATGAAACCCAGTATGAATTTTTTCATGACATGACCTCCATAACTCGTAAATACAGACATGAGATTATACGCACATTTCTTGGGAAAGTTATGATATAAATTAAACAATTGAATCGCTACACATACAAAAAGTGACTCCTTAGGAGTCACTTTTTCACGTTACATATTCATATGGGATTTCATATGACCTTGTCCATCTTGATGCATACGGGATTTCATGTTGTTGCTTTTCTCATCATTGTGCATACGAGATTTCGTGTTATTCTGCTTATCATGGCAGCTGTTGTACATCTGCTCAAGTTCAGCTTCATTCATCTCTGGATGCATCTCTTTCATGAATGGTAACATTTGTTTGAAAGAATGCGGCATTGCATCGATTGCATAAGCGGCAGTACCGATACCGAGTGTTAACACAGCGACGCACATTACGAAGAAGACTTTTAATTTCACTGGTTTCACCTCCTTTCAAAAAATGGGGAGTCAGCATTAGATCTTACTGAGCAGCATCCACTCATCATTTTCAGTTGGGATGACGTTAACTTGCTGTCCCGGTGCAAAGCAAGGGTGCTTCGCCATGTTATGGATGTTAATGACAGTAATTTCTTCGTTATTCGCAAGTCGGATGATGTTGTTGCATTCACTTACACCTTTGGCATCTTGTTCACAGTCGGTGTCCGTAAGGACTACACCTGTTGTTCTTTCGGTTAACGTGCCTTCATCTAATTTCGTCCAATACAGATTGTTCTCACCGTTGAGCTGCCAATCTTTTTCGATACCATAACGAGTTTCGATGGATTGTACGACTTGTTCTTGTTCTTGCGCTTCACCTTTAGGTTCTTGGAAAGCGAATACACAAATGAGCAGAAAAGCTGATATACCAAGTAGAACGCTTGTCCATAGGATGTTTTTCTTCACGTTGCAACCCCTTCGTTAAGTGAATAGAAGATGTGGCATCAAGTATACAAGTTAAATGTGTTGAAATGATGGGGTTAATTATCGGAAAAATGGGAACATTCCCATGCGAAATTTGCAAAATTGAGTCTGGACTTCAATCGCTATTACGCGTATATTGATGTCAGTGAATAGATGCGCGACTTCAATAGAAAACAAGGTGACAGAGATGAGAATAGCATTCTTTGATTCAGGAATCGGCGGTATTACGGTTATGACCGAGGCAATGAAGCAATTACCGCGCGAAGACTATATCTATTATGCAGATAACCTGCACGTTCCATATGGAACAAAGAGCAAGGATGAAGTGAAATTTTATGTGAAAACAGCCATTGACGATATTATGCAAGAAGAAGTGAAAGCAGTCGTTATTGCATGCAATACGGCAACAAGTATAGCGGTAGCGGATTTACGAAATGAGTATCAGGTGCCAATCATCGGACTTGAGCCTGCGGTAAAGCCTGCAGTAGAGATGAATCGTGCAAGTGGCAAACGGGTACTTGTATTTGCAACCCCCTTAACTCTAAGTCAATCCAAATATACCGATCTCGTGACGCGAGTAGATGATCAGCATATCGTCGATTCGCTGCCGCTCACGGACTTAGTTGGATATTGCGAACGCCTAGAGATCGAAGAAGCAACACAATATTTGCAAGAGCAGCTTGCGATTTATGATCTCGCAAACTACGGAACGATTGTACTTGGTTGCACGCACTATCCTTTTTACAAGAATGTGATCAAGCAACTCGTGCCTGACCACATTCAAATTATTGATGGAAGTAACGGTACTGTGAAGAAGCTGAAGCAAGAGCTGGAGAAGTCAGGTATGTTAAGTGTGCATGGCACATGTGATGTGAAGTATATGTGCTCGAGCCACGATTCCGCTACACTTGCGAAATTGGAAAAAGCAACTCAGATCTACGCGGAGATTGATCGGGTAAATCTTGAAGATAATTAATATTATTAACTAACTTGAATAAAGGCACTCATACCAGCCTCTTCATGCCCAGGTAACGTACAGACCACTTGGTAGTAACCAGTCTGATCGAAACTGACGATGAGGCTGTTTTTTTTGCCTGGAGCTGCATGAATGTGGATGTTGGTCCCGATGATTTCAAAATCATGTTCGACAGCACCTGTGTTATCGAGCGTGATTTTGATTTTTTCGTTCTTTTTCATATTGATCGTAGAGGGTGTAAAAGAAAACTCTTGCGCCTTCACGATCAGTTCCGGCACATTCGGAACATTGGAATCAGTAAGTTGCGATGAATCGCCTTGATGCTGACTATGCCCTGAATGATTCTGAGACTGCTCAGCCTTGAGCTCCGAATTCCCTCTAGCAGTTGGCATTTGTAAGGCGAAAGCCAGCGATACAGCTATAACAAGAAACATCGAGATCGGCTTGGATAGAAGTGTAGATTTAAGTTTTAATCGATAGGCTCCGACTTCACCTAACAACATGATATAGAGCAGGAAGATGATGCCACTGCATAAGATGGCTATGAATTTAACTGCACTATCCACGTAAGGAGCGGGGATCATCACCATGAGCATCGTTCCCATCATTCCGCTCATAATGCCAGACAATAGTCCATCGAGAACAGCCATTAGACTAATTGGCACTCCAATAATCGCTCCAGCCAGCCCACCTATAAGCATACTAGTAATCGTCGATTGATAGAATTGCCCCGGTAACCAGATCGTGAACAGACTACCAAGTGCTAGTCCAACGGTCATACCGATTGCCATCGCTGCCATCATCCCAGCCATTTTAGTTAAGTCCTTACGAAACGTCCCGACAAATCCTGCTACCCATAACGTCAGAACGGTGAATAATCCATTTAGCAATATCACACTCATATACCATGCCCCCCTACCTGATACTATTACTTATGGATATGCTTGGACATGACTGGACATGACCTTGGTTTTATTTCGTTCTAAAAAAGTTAGTTCATTCATTAGGTTTGCAAGGTTTGGCTGTTCAGTATACATTGGAAGTAATCATACAACGGCCGAATACAAGCAGGGTAAGGGGGATCATAATGAAGACAAGAGAAGAAATTCTATGTCAGTTACAAGATCAGCTCTCGGCAGGTAATCATATTATTGGCGTAGCGACAGGTGCGGGGATCACAGCTAAGTATGCGAAGCAAGGTGGGGCCGATTTTATTCTGATGCTAAACTCAGGGAGATTTCGACAGATGGGAAGAAGCTCGCTTGCTGGATTTTTACCATTTTGCAATAGTAATGAGATGGTGATGGACTTTGCTTCAAGAGAAATAATTCCGCTTGTGAAGGACATCCCGATTCTGTTTGGCTTGAATGCAACTGACCCAACGAAAGATATGGCCGCTTACATTCGTGAAATTAAAGCTCGAGGTTTCGCGGGTATTAACAATTACCCGACAGTTGGATTAATAGATGGTCAATTTGGTGAAGCATTGCAAGAAGATGGGAATCTCTATTCCTATGAAGTTGATGCGATTCGCATTGCCCGAGAACAAGACTTGTAAACAGTTGCCTTTGTGTTTCATGAAGGACAAGCAGCTCAGATGATCGAGGCGGGTGCAGACGTGATCTGTGTTCATCTGGGTCTAACCGAAGGGGGATTACTGGGTGCAAGAAAAGTTCTATCGTTAGAGTCGGCCAAGGTTCAAGCAAGTCGGATATTCGATGTCTGTAATCGACTAAATCCTCATGTAATAAAACTCGTATACGGTGGACCTGTCAAAACCCCTATCGATGTGCAATACATGTACAGCAACAATACGGATCTTAATGGGTATATCGGGGGTTCTGCTTTTGAGCGGATTCCATCGGAGAAGTCGATCACGAACATCACGAAGGCATTTAAAGTGACAGGAAAACTAAATGAAGATGATCTTATGGTCAAAATGTTAGATGGCGTGACGAAGCATTATGACTACGTTGAATTCGTGAAAGAATACGTGGCACACAATTATAGCAATGAAATCTCATTTATCGATCTGGCGAAGGTCGCGCATGTATCTCGAAGTTATTTAAGCAGCTTATTTACGAAAAAGGTGGGCTGCAGCTTCCAAACGTACCTGGTGCAATATCGAATGGACAAGGCAGCAGAGATCTTAGATCGAGAACCGATTCAGCTATCCGAGCTCGCGCCGCTTGTTGGTTATCAGGATTATGCACAGTTTAGTAAAATGTTTAAAAAATACAAGGGTTGTACACCGAAGCAATACAAATCTAACATAAACACAAAAACAGGAGACATTAAAGCGTTTTCATAGAGGGACCGCAGCGGTATGATTAAGTAGTAGTTAATCATACTTTTTTTTATGAAAGTGAGGTTAAACCAATGAAAACAATTGCAATAGCAGGGACATTTGACACAAAAGGTGAGGAGTACCTCTATATTCAACAATTAATCAAAAGCTTGGGACTTGGTACATTTACGATCCATACCGGTGTATTCGAACCTTCATTTACACCCGATGTATCCAATCATGAAGTAGCCGCAGCAGCAGGTGTGGATATGTTGACGCTCGCTGAGAAGAAGGATAGAGCCCTAGCAACTGAAGTCTTATCTCGTGGGATGGAGAAGCTCGTACCTGAATTATATAAGCAAGGCAAATTTGATGGAATTATTTCCTTCGGAGGGACAGGCGGAACGTCACTTGTGACACCGGGGATGCGTGCATTGCCAATTGGCGTTCCTAAAGTGATGGTATCGACAGTTGCGTCAGGGAACACAGCACCTTACGTTGGTACAAGTGATATTGTTATGATGCCATCGATTGTTGATGTAGCGGGGCTTAACTCGATTTCAACTCAAATCTTTGCGAATGCTGCATTTGCGATTGCAGGAATGGTGAAATTTGAGAATACGCAGGTGATTGAGAAGAAGCCCTTAATTGCGGCAACAATGTTCGGTGTAACAACGCCATGTGTAACAGCAGCTCGCAACTACCTAGAAGCAAGAGGGTATGAGGTGCTAGTGTTTCATGCGACAGGAATCGGTGGCAGAACGATGGAAGCACTCATTGAAGCTGGATTTATCGAAGGGGTACTTGATCTTACAACAACGGAATGGGCCGATGAAATTATTGGCGGTGTGCTAAATGCAGGGCCGCATCGCTTGGAGGCAGCCGGTCGCAATCATATACCACAAGTAGTATCTGTAGGTGCGCTGGACATGTGTAACTTTGGGCCATATGATACGATCCCTCCACAATTTGCGGGACATACATTTTACAAGCATAATCCGACGGTCACGCTGATGCGAACGACAGTTGAAGAAAACCGATTAATTGGGAACAAGCTAGTGGAGAAGCTCAATTTAGCGAAGGAAAAGACCGCTTTAATCCTGCCGCTCCAAGGGATTTCTGGCATTGATGTGAAGGGTGAAGCCTTCTATGGACCAGAGGAAGATCAGGTATTGTTCGATACATTAAGAAATGGAATTAATCGTAATGTGGTTGAACTCATTGAGATGGATTGTGCGATAAATGATGTACAGTTTGCGGAAGCCGCAGCACAGAAGCTAATTGATTTAATGAGTAACTAAATGATAGATAGTCGGTATGAATTGTATTAGGGAGGAATTTCAGATGAACAAACAGACAAGATTAGAAATTGTAGCTACCTTTAAAGAGCAAGTTCATAATGGACAAATCTTACTAGGAGTAGGAGCAGGGACAGGAATTACAGCCAAGAGCAGTGAAGCTGGTGGAGCAGATATGTTAATAGTGTACAACTCAGGCAGATACAGAATGGCAGGGAGAGGTTCACTCGCAGGGCTGTTATCCTATGGGGATGCGAATCAAATTGTTGTTGAGATGGGTTATGAGGTTTTACCTGTGGTGAAGGATACCCCAGTACTTGCAGGAGTGTGCGGGACAGATCCTTTTCGTGTGATGGAAGTGTACTTGAAGCAGTTGAAAGACCAAGGATTCAGCGGCGTACAGAACTTCCCGACTGTTGGATTGATTGATGGGGTATTCAGACAGAATCTCGAAGAAACAGGCATGGGCTATGATCTGGAAGTTGAGATGATCCGAATCGCACATGAGCTGGACATGCTCACGACTCCTTACGTATTTGATCCAGAGCAAGCAAGAGCAATGGCAGCAGCTGGAGCGGATATCCTCGTTGCACATATGGGATTGACAACTAAAGGGACGATTGGAGCGAAGACGGCTCTGACTCTCGATGATTGTGTAGAGCGTATTGAAGCCATTATCCGTGCTGGAAAAGAAGTGAATCCGGATATCATGGTGATTTGCCACGGCGGCCCAATTGCAGAACCAGATGATGCTGCTTATGTCATGTCGAAGACAGAAGGAATCGCAGGCTTCTTCGGTGCTTCCAGCATTGAACGATTCGCAGCTGAGAAAGGGATTAAAGAGCAAACCGAATTATTCAAAGCGATTAAATGCTAATTTGGATGTATATCGAATTTCATTAGATTAATAATTGACTTTTCAAATAATATATCTGATAATGGAAATAACTTGCATTTGAAGGGAGTGAGCGGCATGAAACGCCGAGTTAATATGACAACAACTACTAATATGATGGTGATTACGAACTAAATAGGTGAGGCAGGCGCTTGAGGTCTGCCAGTTGCGAAGGTACATGTTTTCCTAAGTTTTAGTAAAAATAGGGCTTTGTTTGCGTATGCATCCAGCTGCTCTAATAGCTAATAACAGGACCGCAGGTTATGACCTTGCGGTCTTTTTGCGTTCTCAAAAAGCGAAGAATGATAAACAATCCAAATTTCAAGGAGCTGTATGCCCATGTTAAAGTTAAAATATTTGTTCAATAATGAAGAGTTAGCCATGATGATTCTACGGAACTGGGAGTTCGATGAAGAGTCGGTGGAGATGTTCCAGTATTACCGAATCTCGTCGAATGCGATCTATCCATTTCGAATAGACGGGAAGATACACCTGCTGCGATTTGCACCGATTGAAGAGAAGAAGTCGGAGAACGTGAAGGCAGAACTAGCGTTCATCGCTTACTTGCGTGATCGTGGTTATGGAGTGTTAGAGACAACAGAGACGAAGCAAGGTGAAGAGTTAATTGAAGTGGAGACGCCTTGGGGTACATATGTGGCATCGGTATTCAAGCGAGTGCGTGGAACACAATTAAATCGTACGGATCTAAGTGATGAAGTGATGCTAAGTTACGGGAAAGCGCTAGGTAAGCTACATCAGTTATCGGGTGAATATAAGCCAGAGCAACATCGCAGGTGGACACATGAGGATGTTATTGCGTGGATGAAAGAAGTGCTTAAGGACTTCCCACAAGAAACAACAGCCATGCAGGAGTGTGAGCTGGTGCTTGCGAAGCTGAGTTCTTTTAACAAAAATAATATCAATTATGGCTTGATTCATTATGATTTTGAATTCGATAATGTATTCTATGATCAGGGGACGGGTGGATGTAATGCGATTGATTTCGATGATTCCATGTACCACTGGTATGTGATGGATGTAGAGCAGTCACTGGATAGCTTGCATGATGTTGTTGCAGAAGAAGTGTATGAGGCGAAGAAGGCGATCTTCCTAGAAGGTTATCGCTCCGAGTATGCGTTACCGTATAATTGGGAGGAACTACTTTCTGTTTGCCGTCAATTCAACAATTTATATGGTTATGTTCGTACGCTGCATGCAATGAGTGAAAAGTGGGCGAATGAACCCGAATGGTTAACTGGTCTGAGAGCACGGCTGGAACAATCAATGGAAGTAAAGGCTCGTCAGTTCGGTGTGAATTAAGTTATAATAATGAGATTATAACTATTTAATGAGGTGAAATGCTTTGGAGAAAAGTAATTTTCCGTTCCTAATTGGGGGAATATTCTCACTTATGATTGCAATGGGGATTGGAAGATTTGCCTACACACCCATCTTGCCACTCATGCAGCACGATCTATCCTTCTCCAATGCGATTGCAGGATACTTTGCGACAAGTAATTATGCAGGGTACCTGTTCGGAGCGATAATAACGGGAATTTTTCCGATTAAGCATTCTAGAACGCTGGCACTGCGTATGAGTCTAGGGGGCAGTATTCTAACGACTGCAAGCATGGGCTTCGTGGATTCTTATGTCTTGTGGTATACGCTTCGCTTCTTTTCTGGTGTTGCGAGTGCGTTCGTATTCGTGGTTGCTTCGAGTATTGTATTAGATAAATTGGCTGCAAGAGGGAAGACGAATTTGTCAGGAATTTTCTACGGTGGTGTAGGCGCTGGCATATTATTAACGGGATTAATTATACCGAAATTAAGTGATCTCTTTGCATGGGAAGGGGCATGGATCGGGCTTGCAGGAATAGCAATCGTTCTTGTCATCTTCGTATGGATGTGGTTGAAGGATGATTCAGCGGAACTTGAATATAAAGCTATTGCCGCACAGCCAAGCGCAGCAACTACTCTTACAACTAAGAATCGCGCATTCCCATGGATCATAATAGCGTATGGCTTAGAGGGGCTAGGTTACATCGTAACCGGTACATTCATCGTATCAATTGCAGCGAAGACCGGTGCATTCGGCGGGCAAGCATCAATGGTATGGAGTATCGTAGGGCTGGCGGCGATTCCTTCTTGTTTCTTATGGTCAGTATGGGGTAAGAAGTATGGATACGTGAAACTGTACATTGTGGCGATGCTCATTCAAGCTGTTGGTATTGCGATTCCTGCTTTCTGGAATACAACAGTAGGTCTCGTCATGAGTGCATTGTTGTTCGGTTCGACCTTTATGGGAATCACGACACTAACGAATACGTGGGCAAGACTCAAGTATCCATCGAGTAGTGGTCAGATCATCGGTTATTTAACGACAGTGTATGCTGCAGGTCAGATGCTTGGACCAACTATAGCTGGGGTGATCGCCTCGTTTACAGAAGACTATAATGTCGTACTAATTGGTGCGGCTGGTGCGGTATTCTTAGGGGCTATGTTATTAGTTAAAGGCTACCTTGTGGAAAAAAAGCAGTCTATTCAAATAACAAGTTGAACTAGAACGAATGTTCTTGTTATAATTGGGGTAATTTAGGAAATCGAAGGAGTGCTGCTTCATATGCTTAAACGTGAAGTACAGATCAAACCGTGGGTTGAATCGAATCTTGATCTATTGCATCAATTGAACATCCCTGAAATGCTGGAGCACCTTGGGGGTGTGGAGACTGAAGAGCAGGTCGTAAGTCGTAACAAGCGATATAGCGCTATTTCTGTTAAAGGAACAGGTAGAATGTTCAGTATTGAACTCATGCCCGAATCTGTCCAAGTTGGGAATGTTGGGTATTGGGAGAGCGAGTTTGATACTGAGCCAATCTATGAAATGGGTTGGGGTGTACTGCCTGAATATCAGGGGCAAGGGATCGCATATGAAGCAACACTCGCAGCTATCGCAAGTGCAAGAGCAGAGGGGAATCATATTTATTTGCATGCCTTTCCGTCTACGAACAATCCAGGATCAAATGCGCTATGCCGCAAGCTGAACTTTAAATTCATCGCTGAAAGTGACTTCGAGTATCCAAAAGGCAACTGGATGAAGTGTAATAATTGGCGATTAAACCTAAGGAGCGCAACGTGAGAAACTTTTTCTTAACAACAGCAAGGCTTGGTTTCTCAAATTGGGAAGAAGCGGATCTAGATTTAGCTTATTCTCTATGGGGAGAGCCACTTGTAACGAAATACATATCAAGCACAGGCATATTCACATCTGAGCAAATCCAAGCGCGTCTGCAACTAGAGATCGATAATCAAGCAAAGCACCAAGTCCAATACTGGCCTATTTTTGAAAAAGAATCCTTCGCTCATGTTGGCTGCTGCGGTTTTCGTCCTTACAATCTAGATGAAGGAATCTATGCGATTGGTTTCCATCTTAAGAGTACCTATTGGGGAGTGGGTTATGCAAGAGAGGCAGCAGAAGCTGTGATTGCCTATGCGCCCCGTACATTACAAGCCAAACAACTCTTCGCTGGCCATAATCCAAACAACCAAGCATCGCGCAATTTACTAGAGAAATTAGGATTTGTGTACTGGCATGACGAGTTCTATGAACCAACTGGGTTATATCATCCTTCTTATTTACTTAATCTCATTAAATAATGTAAAACCCTGAACAATTCTCTGTTCAGGGTTTTGTTATGACATCCTTTTACTCGGAAATGTTTGGCTGGAGAGAATATATCTGTGTTGGTGTTAACCTGCGAAGAAGATTGCAGTGAGGAAAACAAGATGGAGAATAGATCGGACGAAAAGCTTAGGGGTTGGTCTGCCACCGATAGTTAAATTCTCTCGTGCCGCACGGATGTTGGCAGGGAACATTGCGATAAGCAGCACCAATAAACAGATCGAAGCAAGTTTAGAAGTGGAAGGGATAAGGATGCCGATTGCACCAGCAATTTCGAGTACACCTGTTAGGGTCACGATCCATTCTGCTTTTTTGAAAATAGGAGGAACCATCCGTACGAGGTCAGTCTTCTTCGCTCCCCAGTGGGCGGATGCTGTAAGAAGTAACATAATGGCGACCGCAGCTTGTAAGGGAGTCTGCCACTGATCGAAGTAGGATAGTCCAACTAAACCAAGTCCTCTAAATATTACATAAGAAACGACTAACGCGTAAAAAGGGATCATGGATAACACTCCTTATGGATAATGGATTTTTGATACATGTTTTAGATATTTATCCTTCGTTTATTTGCCAATTAAGCTCGCTGTCATCAAGGCAGTCAAGGCATGTGTACTCAGTGGTGGAAGGGAAGTGGGAATTGTTGATCGAACTCGCAAACCTGTTGTTAGTAGAACGAACATTTCCGCTACTTGATCGGCATCGATAGAATCAGGGATGACACCAGCTTGTTGCCCAGTTGTAATCCACTCTTTGGAGAGTATAACAGAGCGTTCGTAGTATTGCCTAAGCGCATCAGCAACTAATGGTTGTTCTTCTTTACCAAGCAGATACATCAGTACTTTGTTCGTAATGTCCTCCGGATTTGTGAGTTCTGTAAACCGATCAGCGATTCGCTGCATCGGTCCAGTAAAGTTTGGATTAACGGCAACTTCGCCAATGAATTGTCGATTCGTCTCTTCTAATCGATCTTGCAGTACCCATGCGAAGATCTCATCTTTGCTCTTGATGTAGTGGAAGATAGCCCCTTTGGACAACCCGGATCGTTCCATCAGGTCTTTCATCGTGATGGCTTCGCAACCTTTTTCATGAATGAGCGATTTCGTTGTATCGAGTAGTAGTTGGGTTGTTTGTTGCCTGCGTTCTTCTTGTTTCATCGAGTTACCTCCATTCGGAATGTTGAATTAGTTTTATTATATATACCAACCATCGGTTTGTAAATAAATAAATTAGAATATTTAGAAAATATTTTAGACGGAGCCATATCGATCATATCATCTCCCCATTCTTCCAATCTACAAAAAAAAAGAGCACGATCCTGTCGATCATGCCCTTTCAACCATACATAATGAAAATTACCCAAGACTTTGAATATGTTGCTCCAAGCGATCAAGTGTAGATTTCGAAGCTTCAACAGCACCATATTCACGTGCGACAAATTCAAGTTCTTCAGCTGATCTGAAGATTGAACGCATCGTAAGCGCAGTATGACCGTCTTGATCTTCGAATGTAACGAATACACGGAATTGTTCTGGATCGTTACTCTCTCCATGTGAATATTCAATTATTTCTGGGCTGACAACTTGGTGATAAGTGATCTGGTTATCATAATCAACGCCATCTGGACCATGCATAATATAGTTCCATACGCCGCCTTCACGAACATTGATCTCTTGTGTTGTGATCGTAAACTCACTTGGTCCCCACCACTGCGGTAGATGTTCTGGATTCGTCCAAGTGGAGAAGACTAACTCGCGAGGCGCTTGGAACAGGCGACTTACAATTAGTTCACGACCTACGATTTGTGCAGTATGACTTGCTTGAAATGAATTTACCATTATTGATTCCTCCAATTTATTATTATGTATTTGTTTGTCTTGCTCATGAATTGAATATACTATATAAAGAATATTCCTGTCAATGAATATTTAGAAAGTTAATAATTTTAGCAACCCATTAGATACTGGCACCTCATTCTTCACGCCACTTTGGAGTATGTAAGCCACTTAATAGTGCCTTCTTACGCAAATTAAAAACTTACAGTAAGCTTTTCTCATAGCCAATAACAAACGAAGAAGAGAGAAGGGAAACAATATGACAAAGCTTACAATGCCAGCAAGTACAAAGTTATTCTTAGCGGATATCGCTAAATTTCCACCACTGCACACTATGATCCCAGAAGAGCTAAGAAAGGTAGTCGTTGCGAATGCGATTTCGGATAACTTCCAGCTAGCGAGTGTTAAAGATTATAACCTAGAGGGTCCACATGGCGAATTTAAAGTACGCTTATATCGACCAACTGAAGAATCAAACTTACCTGTACTCGTATTCTTCCACGGAGGAGGATTCGTATTTAACCGAATCGAGCATTACGATCCGATGTGCAGCAAGCTTGCAACAGCTACGGGGTGTGTAGTCGCATCCGTAGATTATCACTTAGCCCCAGAGTATAAGTTCCCCGTACCCGTGGATGAAGCATTATTCGCTACGAAATGGGTAAGTGAGCAAGCAAGTGAACTTCGAATTGATCCAAATCGAATCGTTGTTGCAGGGGAGAGTGTAGGTGGTAATTTGGCGGCTATAGTCGCTCAACACGCAGGTTTGGATGGTGTTCCATCGATTGCATGTCAAATCCTAATCTGTCCTCTGATGGACTGGAATGGCATTTATGAATCTAGGCAGACGTATGCATCTGGTTATTTCCTCGATCAAGCATTGCTTGATTATTGCGCAGATCATTATTTTGAATTGAATACGAATAGAGCTAATCCGCTTGTTTCTCCGATATATGGGAAGGTAGACGGAGTAGCTCCAGCACTGATCATTACAGCTGAATTTGATCCACTTCGTGATGAGGGTGAGGCTTATGGGAAGTTGTTAAGTGATCAAGGAATAAAGGTGTCTTCTAAACGGTATGACGGAATGATTCATTTGTTCTATGCACTAACGGATGTGTTTGAGGAAGGTCATGATGTGTATGATCTGATCCGAGATGAGTTGCGGGAACTTCATTAATTTTCCATGAATTAATTTACATTCGCTTGATCAAAGGTCTGTCTTGCTTCGAGAACCGAGTCATAATGAGTTTCAGTCCATTTATGGAGAGTTCGCATCGGTTCAATGAGCGACACACCAAGCGGTGTTAGGCTGTATTCGACAGTAGGCGGGATGGTAGGGTACACCACACGTAGTACCAATCCATCTCGTTCTAATTGTCGAAGTGTCTGCGTTAACATTTTTTGTGTGACACAGTCTATACTTCGTTTCAGATCGCTGTAACGCTTCGTGCCGCTTTCTAATTCATAGAAGACGAGAACCGTCCACTTACTCGCAACTATCTCTAGCGCTCGCCGGTAATGGCACGGGGATTCAGCCTCATAGGAAAATGATTGTTCAGACATGTTGTCAACTCCTTAGGAATGATTTGGTAATGAGTATAAGATGTTTTCTAAAAAAACTCTACCCAATCGAAAGTAAATCCAGCTGATATACTAGAACTAACTTTATTAAAAATGGAGGCGGTTTTTATGCGCAAAAATAATATGAAATTCCAAAAGGAGTACGAACAAATGACTAAACAAATGAGGTTATATACAAATGGAAACAATCAATATAGGGGTACTTGCACATGTTGACGCAGGGAAGACGACATTAACAGAGCGGATATTATTTGAGACAGGAGCGATTACACAAGTAGGCTCTGTCGATCAAGGAACGACACAGACCGATTCACTGGCCATTGAACGAGTACGTGGGATTACGGTGAAGTCGTCCGCAGTTTCTTTTACAACACAAGGCATAAAGATTAATTTAATCGATACACCTGGACACGCAGACTTCATATCGGAAGTGGAGTACGCATTGCGTGTACTTGATGGTGTTATTCTAGTGATCTCAGCGGTTGAAGGTGTACAAGCACAGACGAAGGTGCTGATGAACGCGCTTATGGAGTCGCAGACTCCGGTTATTCTTTTCATCAACAAGATTGATCGTATGGGTGCGAACTACAACCGAGTGGTCGAAGAGATCCGATCACTGCTTACGGAAGAAGTGTACGAAATGTGTGAGGTGCTTGAAGAAGGGTCACCTTGTGTCCGAGTAAAACATCATGGATCCCATCATAGGGAAGCGTGGCTTGAGCAATTAACACGATCCAATGATTCGTTGTTATCAGATTACATGAGTGATTCTAGCATCTCTGTTGAACGGCTGGATCAAGAGTTACGCGAATTAACACTTCGTGGAAAGGCATTTCCACTATTCGCTGGTTCGGCTGTTCAAGGCATAGGTGTACAAGATGTGATCACAGCACTCGGGCACTATTTTCCGAAAAATAGTCCTACGCAATCGGAGCAACTAACCGGTGTTGTATTCAAAGTAAAGCACAGTGAGAATGGGGAGCGCCTTGCTTATGTTCGTATATATGAAGGTCGCATCATTGTTAAAAAAATGATCACCTATCTAAGTGGAGAAAAGCAAGAAGAGGGGCAATTCAAGCTCCATCACCTAGAGATGCTTCTAGATGGACAAATGATTGAAACGTATGTTGTCCATGCAGGTGATATTGCCGTATTGCGTGGAACGGAGCTGCACGTCGGCGATATTGTCGGACACTATTGTACGAAGATCAAGCATTTTCCATTTCACGAGCCTCCGCTTCAGATTCAAGTGTCTGCGGAGCATAGTAAAGATACACATTTACTATTTAAGGCGCTTTCGGATCTGGCAATTGAAGATCCTTTTATCCAATTTACACAAGATGCTGTAACCAAAGAGTTGACGATTCGCATGTTTGGAGAAGTGCAGCAGGAAATCATCGCAACGACCCTATCAGAGAACTATGGGATTCGCGCGAAATTCTCAGAACCATTAATTATGTGTATCGAAAAGCCCTTATCGACAGGGTCAGCCGCTGAGTTTATGGGGATTCGACCAAATCCGTTCTACGCTACGATTGGTTTTCGTGTGGAACCGGGTGAGTTTGGGACGGGAGTTGTTTATCGACTTGAGGTAGAGCTAGGTTCACTGCCACTTACGTTTCAGAAAGTGATACAAGAGAAAGTTATGGAGGTGCTGCAAGAGGGGTTGTCAGGTTGGCCTGTAACAGATATTGTCGTGACACTGACGCATTCTGGATATGCAAGTCCAGTGACGACTGCGGCGGATTTTCGTAATCTAGTCCCGCTTGTCTTGATGCATGCACTTCATGAAGCAGGGACGCGGGTGTATGAACCTTATCAGCAGTATGAGATGCTCATACCTGAATCGAGTTTAAGCAAGTGTATGTCAATGCTTGCGTCTCTTGAAGCAAGCATCGAAGTGCCACAGTTGGTGACGAGTGGCTGTTTGATTCGTGGCACAATACCAGTTCGCAGGACAGAAGAATTAAAGCGAAGCTTAAAGTCGATTACAGTGGGGGAAGGGTTCTTCACTGCAAGACCGGGTGGGTATCAGTCGGTGCAAGGTATACCGATTGAAAAGCAACGCCGCACGGTATCCCCACTAAATCGTAAAAAGTATATGATGGTCGTTAGTAAAGTAATTGGACGGGAAAGTTAACGATTAGGAAGGAAACGCTAAGTCTCTGTATGAGGTTTAGCGTTTTTATTATTTTATAAGAGTGGATCTATGGAAGTATAACTACGCCATAGAACCTGGGATTCCACCTATTCGTAAGAGTAGGTATGGATAAATACCAACCTGCACGTAGGAATATGGTATGCTATCTAGTGAACCAATGTATAAAGGGGGGACTTCCTATTTCAATTAAAATTACATCTCCCAAAATTCCAGCTGATTTGCATGATTTATCGGAAATGCTATATGGGATTGGAGATAATGATGAACTTCGTCATGGACGGATCGAAGACACTAATTTCGAATACTTGGAAGCAGACAAAGTCACGCTCGATCAAGTGATTATTAATCAGGTGACGATTTCGGATTCACGTCTTACGAATACGGAGTTAACAGATGTCATTTTTGATAAATGCGATCTGTCAAATTTTAACTTCTCGGATTGTATTTTTCAAAGAGTTGAATTCCGTAATTGTAAAATTGTCGGAACGGACTTCACGATGTCCAGATTTAAAGACGTTCAGTTTATGAACTGCTTAGGGGATTATGCAACTTTTCGGTTCACGAAGTTAAACAAGACAGTGATGACGAATTGCATTCTCACGCGTGCAGACTTCTATCAATCGACATGGGATAAAGTAGTCTTATCGGGCTGCTTGATTGAGAAAGCGACGTTGTCAGGAACGAAGCTTGATGGTATTGATCTAACGCAATGCCAATTCGATGGAATTATCGTAGAACGTGAGGATTTGGCTGGTTGTATCGTAACAGAGGAGCAAGCGAAGTCCTTTATTGGACTATTAGGGCTTATTATCAAGCTAGATGCAGATATGACACAATAACTATACTTAGACAGTGGAAGTGAACGTAAATGAATGAAGATCAATTACAGCATGTAGATATCAAAATAATGAATGCGCGCATATTAGAGGGTTGGATTACTATTCTCGTAGAGGCAATTATCGTGAGTGCACTCTTTATTGTGTCACTGAAGTTTGAATGGCCGATCTGGTATGCAGTTGGAGCTGCGGTATTGGTATTCATCGCGATTCCGTTTGAAATAAATGTGGTTCCGAAATGGAAGTACAAGTCTTGGAAGTATGCGATTCACGAGCATGAGGTGGAGTTATGGCATGGGCTTATTTTCAAAAAAAGAACGTTAATCCCGATGGTGCGTATTCAACATGTTGATTCCAAACAAGGACCGATTCTTAGAAAATATGGTTTGTACACGATTAATTTCTCAACCGCGGCGGGTAGTCACGAAATACCTGGGTTAGCAGAGGAAGCAGCGGAAGATGTGCGGAGAAGAATTGCCGAGCTTGCAAGGATCGGTGATAATGATGTCTGATTCGCGCACGGATACTAATCGTTTACATCCGGTCTCTATTCTATATTTCGTCGTGATGGCGCTTAAAGAATCTAGATCCTACATCTGGATTATTCCGCTAGGACTACTGTGGATCAAGAAATGGTTCGGGCATGAGGTCAATCAAGTTGTAGTGTTTATCGTGGTTGCCTTCATCTTGCTTGGAATATTCGTGTTGATCGGACGAAAAAAATGGCGTAATTTCACTTATCAGGTTAATGAGAACTCGATCTACATCAAGAGTGGCGTATTGGTGAAAAAGGAGCGCTGGATTACACCAGATCGGCTCCATTCGATTGATTCGACGATTCGTGCATATGACCGGATTTTCAATACGATTACACTTACGATGGAAGTGGCAGGTGGAGAAGATTCAAGTGTGGAGTTAAGCTGTATCAGGCAAGAGGAAGCGGAACGAATTCGAGCGGTATTATCGAAAAAATCGGTTGACTCGTCAGGGGATGAGCAAACGAGGGAAACAGAGTCAGTATCGGCGAATGTAGAACCATCAGCTAGTTCCGAGAATCTACAGCAGCAAGAAGGTACAGTTAAATCAATTCAAATTACGACAAGAGAACTGATCATACATAGTATGTTATCTCCCAAATTCAGTCTGATCTTCTTCGTCTTGTTGGGTGGTGCATTCAAATTATGGGATAAAGTTAGGAAAGACAGGGACATTGATCTAGTTTCCTTGCTTCCAGGGTGGATATTAGATAATTGGATCGTATTAAGCATAGTTATTCTGCTTGTGTTATCCGCGGTCTTGTCGTTCTTGTGGACGTTGATCGGGGATTATGGATTCAAATTAAGTGCGCAGGATACGGACCTTATAATAGAACGAGGACTTTTTGAGAAGAAGAAGACTTCCATTGCGCAGAAGCGAATTCAGAGTGTACAGCTCATTCAAAGCCCGCTGCAACGACTCTTCGGATATGTATGTGTAAGAGTGGTGTTTGTACGTAATAGAAAGGAAAAGGATACCGAGAGTTCGATGGTACTTCATCCTATCTTGCGAATTGCGGAGGTCCCGGTATTCCTAAATGGTTATACCCATTATTATGTAGCGGAAAACTTGCAGAAGGTATCGAAGAAGTCACTACGATATTACTTGCTAGTACCAACACTAATTAGTATCGCGGTGTGCGTGCCAATCATCGTCTTCGTGCCTAAATCGTATGGATGGTTTGCCGTACTTATTCCGATTTACGTCTTGATCTACTGCCTCATGGAGTATAAGCTTACAAGCTGGAAGCTCGAAGAGAAGCAGCTTACGATTCAGAATGGCGGGTTTACGCGTAAAGTTACGTTGATTAAGAAGGACCGCGTACAGTGGTCGCAGTTATCGCATACTATTTTTCAACAACGTAAAGATATTGCATCTGTGAACTTAGCAATTGCGTCAGGCAACAACAAGATGAAAGTTTCACTGCCATACATTCCACAGCCAGAAGCAGAGCTAATCTTGAAGTGGACACAGCGTAGACATAATCTCATATAGAAGTACCATTTAACCTCGAAACCGAATGGTTCCGGGGTTATTTTTATTATGGAAATAGAGATGAAGTTGATCATTCAAAAAAGAATGTTAGCCTTTTGACTTTGAAACTGCCATCGTGTTACTGAATTAATAAATTAACACAGTGATGATGGCCTGCTGGTGTCTCTACGTGAAGAGGCTTTAGCCAAGAGTATTAATCAGTGCATCGAGACGCTTCGTTCATTCGGCAAGAAGGATGATGAAATTATTGATATCGTGAAAAAGTATTTGAGAAAGGGATGATGTCATGATTAAAGTGGATAATGCCGCGAAAAGATTTAGTAAGAAGTTATGCGTTACGAAAAAAGAACTGCACCACAGATGTTAGATTAGACTTACATTGGTCGTGCAGTTCTTTATTTTGCAAACAAACAATGTAAAACTTTTCATAGAAATATGCGTCTATAAGAACAAATAACGTAAATGAGGTGCGCTAGTTGAAAAAGTTCATTGTAGGCATGGTTTGTGGGATCGCAGTTTCATTCTCGACAGTGGCGGTTGCCTCAGATTCGATTAAAGCTTATTTATTTCCGGTTCAATTCGAGATTAATGGAGAACAAGTGGTGTTAGATCAAGATTACAAAGTACTGAATGTCGATCAACATACTTATGTACCGATTCGTTTTGTGGCTGAGCATCTAGGTTCCACCGTTGACTACGATGCGGATAAGCAGAAGATTTATGTGAAGAATGGCCAAGAGGGGACAATCCTTGATCCTGCTTCGAGTAAGTTATATCAGAGTGAAGCTTTGAAGTTTAGATTGATCTTACCGAGTTACTTTGAGGGGAAGTATGAGGTTGTGGAACAGACTCAGGAATCACTTCCGTCAGCTTCTAGCGTTCATTTCTTCAACAAAGCGAATAAAGCTGGATTCGGCGGATTGCTGTTTACAATATCGACGCGGTCGAAGGAGTCATGGAATGCGGATGTTGAGAATGGGATGACAGGCAGTCACCAATTTAAGGTGGGGGAGAAAGGGGATCAAATTTATGTATTTAGTACGCCTAGCGATGTGCAATATGATCCCGCAAACTCAGAGTTAAAGGAAGAGTATTTAGCACTATCTAAATCACTAACTTGGATTCGAACCAGCTTTAAGCTCACATAGTAAATTTATCTGGGAAGGGTAAGACTTAGCAGCTATTCTTTCAATGACTTCAAAATCTCCAGATAATGAGGGTTATACATAACCCCAAGCACGTTACCGAATGGATCAACAACTGAAGCTGTAACGAATCCAGTGTCCCCACGAGGTGTAAGTGGATCGTATTCTTTAGCTCCCATCTCGGTTAATTTCTGAAGAGTCTCTTCAATGTCATCCACATGCCAGTACATGATTACACCGCCAGGTTGATCGGTTGTACTTGGTGGTGCGAACTGGCGATTTATGATTCCAAGCTCATGCTGGTAATCACCAATTCGAAACTCCGTGTAAACAAGCTTTCCATCGGGACCTGAACGCTCGAAGTAGGGTGCAATTCCTAATAATTCCGTGTACCAAGTTGTTGCCGCTTCGACATCATCTGCCCAGTAACTAATCGTTGCAAATCCTCGTAAAGTTTGTTGATTACTCATTGTTATTACCTCCTACAATTTTCATTATTGTTCTATATCTCTATAATAAACAAACGTCCCTGACAACTATATGGCAGGGACGTTTGGTGTTGGTTTATTATTTTTTAGCGATAAGGAGTAAATTCTCATATGTCTCACGATCACAGATCACGAACAATCTTGCATCTGCTGGAATTTGCTCGGTCAGTCTGCGATTGATATTGAGATTCGTACCATCTGATATAAGGGTTGCGCCTTGATTAAGTAAGTCTGTAAACGCATCATGGAATGTATTCCAATTTGGATTACTCGGAATTTCATAGAGATCATCACCATAAGTGCGAGTTAATAGTTGAGACAGAAGTTTCGTACTACCCGGATTGAATGCAGAGCGTACTGCCAGCTGCGACACCATTTCACTACTTAGAATAAATTCATTGACCTGAATGTGACGGAAGTTTTCTAGATTCTCACGATCTCGAATTTCAACAATGGAGTAGACGTTACTGTAATTCTTTTCAATGGTCGTAGCGATCAGAAGTGTTTTACCATCGATAAAGGCGGGATCTCGTATTGTATTCTGGTAGCGGGTGACTTCATCGGCAAAAATAAACACCGCGCGAGCCTTCGCCATATTCGCTTTTTCCAACGTGTCCAGGTGTACAGGATTTCCTTGTATGTAATGAACCCGAATATCATTGAATGGGGTTTTCTCTAATGAATCAATCAAGACAACTTCCACTTTCGGATCACTCTCTAATATTTCTTGAATTGCATTCTCAGCATGCTTGCTCCACTCAATAATGACAAAATGCTGCTCGCCCATGTATTGCAATTTCCCTTCCTCCTTTTTCTTATGATAGATAAACATCGCATCGATAATCTTGCTAATGGTGAGTGAAATTAGACCAATTCCGAACAGGTAAACGAAGATACCTAGCCATTTACCTGCAACGGTATGGGGATAGAAGTCCCCATATCCGACAGTCGTCACAGTTGTCATGACCCACCAGAAACTATTGAAGCGTGTCTTGAATGTCTCGGGCTCTAGCTGAAAGGCAAGCAGGGAACAGAGAACGATGAAAAGGAGGGCGAAGAAAATAATAAAGCGATTATTTAATCGAACAAATTGCAGAAGCAATTTCGTTATGAGGTACATGTGAACCTCCTCTTTTAATTTGAAAATACTAAGAGACAGCGTCCTCTGCAATCGCCGCTTTTTCCACCTTGGTTAGTCCTTTGTAGACAAGATCATAAGAATGATCAATCAGGACATGAATTTCTTGCTCCGAAAGAGTACCTGTTAAAGTAATGGTGTTCCAATGATTCTTATTCAAGTGATAGCCGGGCTTCACTTCTTTGTACTGTTCACGAAGTGACGCTGCACGCATCGGGTCACATTTGAGACTAATAGTAGGAGCGGGTTCTTCAGAAGGCAGGAGTGCGAACATCTTATTTCCGACTTTAAATACTCTTACATTATCACCAAATGGGTATGTTAATTCAGCGCCTGCTTTACTCAAGCAGTAATCTTCATAATGTTGCATGTCCAAGACTCCTTCTTATTCCACAAAAATAGAATTACATGATCCTACTACCTTAATATACGACAGGGGAGTACCCTATTCCTTCTCTGTCTTACAATTCTTTTTTGAGTCACTTCCGATTTCTTCTTCAGTTAGTATTTCTTCATTCGTTATAAAAAGCTGTTTAATCTGCTCTCGCATACACTTCGGAATGAGAATGTATACAATGTCGCCAGATTCCATTACGGTTTGACCTTTAGGTGTAATGATTTTTTCGTCCCGAACAATCGCTGTGATTAATGCTTCTTCTGGTAAGTTGATCGACATAACTTCTTTTCCATCGACCATTGAATTCGGTTCAATATCAATCTCAAGGATTTCTGAATTAGTCTTACCGATAGAGACGAGTTCTAATGTGTGTGGAACTGTTGTTTTCTTATCACCAGATAAGCCAAGCTTTTCAGCAAGCAGAGAAATGGTAGAGCCCTGAACAAGAGCCGAGGTAAGAACAACGAAGAATACAACGTTAAAGATAAGCTGACTGTTCTCAAGCCCAGCAAGAAGCGGATAAGTCGCAAGTACAATTGGAACGGCTCCGCGGAGTCCTGCCCATGCAATGAATGTGACTTCCTTCTTCGTGAATTTGGAGAACATCATACTGATAAACACACCAATTGGACGAGCTACGAACATGAGTAACACAGACAATCCTAAACCTTGCCACATGACTGAAAACAGTTGATGCGGGAATGCGAGTAGGCCCAGCAAGATAAACATCAGGATTTGCATCATCCATGCAAAACCTTCATTAAATCGGAAGATCGAATGACGGTAGGTGAGATCAGAATTTCCGATAAGCACCGCCATTACATAGACAGCAAGCAAGCCACTACCATGTAGCATTGCAGTTCCGCTATACGTTAGCACAGCGAGTGCCATCGATAGAACCGGGTAAAGCCCTGACGAATCAAGATTAATCTTATTAATGATCCAAGTGGAGGCTTTTCCTGCGACTATACCCATTACAAGACCCAATCCCATCTGCCACACGAATCCAAGTGTTAATGTTGTGAAGCTAGCAGCTGGATTCTGAATGAGTTCAATAAAGGCAACCGTTAAGAAGATCGCCATGGGATCGTTCGTACCGGATTCCGCTTCTAATGTAACCGTAAGCTTCGGTCGAATGTTCTTATTACCGAGTACCGCGAATATAGCTGCAGCATCCGTCGAACCAACAATTGCACCGAATAACATACCTTCAAGCCAAGTTAATCCAAGTATGTATTTTGCCAGAGCACCAATGATGACAGTTGTGAGCAAGACCCCGACGGTGGCTAAGGTCGTAGACGGTACGAGAACTCGCTTCATATCCGTCCATTTGGTCTGAAGACCACCTTCGAATAGAATCACAATCAAGGCAAGAATACCGAATAATTGTGTTAAATATGCATTATCGTAATACAAAAACTTGCTGAGAACCATACCAACCAGGATAAAGAAGACGAGGGATGGGACGCCTAACCTAGAGGAAAATTTCGTAGTAATTACACCAACAATTAATAATGTTGAGAAAAGTAATATCGTACTATCCACTGTAAATTCCAATCAAGTACCTCCTCATGATGACTGTTTATTTATACATTATATATTGCTTTTATACATAACTCCAACTTTCTGGCAAATTTATCATGATATTAGTAGGTTGACTGGTATCAAAATGAAGCATATACTAAGTTTAGTCATTTAGTAAATTACTAAATAAGTAAACGGGTAGAGGTGTTGCAATTGGATAAGAATAAACGCAAAGAAATGGTTGAGGAATACAAGCAGATCAAGACTTATATGGGTGTCATTCAAATAACGAACAAAGTCAGCGGCAAGATCTTTATTGAGAGTTTTCCAAATTTGAAAAATAAATGGTCAAGTATGCAAGCTCAACTTCAAATGGGAACATTCATGAATCTAGAGTTGCAAAAGGATTGGAAAGAGCTTGGTGAAGAAGCCTTTACTTTTGAAGTGTTGGAGCAAAAAGAAGCCGATGATATCACAGATATGAAATGGGAGCGTAAGAAGATGAAGAAGCCTTGGCTGGAGAAGTTGCAGCCTTACGGTGATCGAGGGTACAATAAACAACTAAATGACTAAATTAGTGAATGAATAATAATGAAATGAAGAATAGGAAGAGGGATTTACATGAGAATACCAACAACATTAAAGCATAAACCTGTTGTCGTAACGGAAAATTATTCGCAAGTGGACGGACGCCTAGCAGGTAACACAGATGCACAAGGATTGTCCTTAGGTTTGGCACAATGGAATGATCGCGGTAAAGTTGATATCTCGGCTAAAGTATGGCGTTATACAGGTGAGAAGTGGTCACGACAGTCTGAGGAGTTGCCACTGCATCGCGTATTAGATTTGTCCATTCTGATCTGTCGCACGATGGAACACTTCCGCGAAGCTTATCGCTTTGAGAACTTGTATGATCCTACGAATCCACAGATTGATCGTATTGGTCTACAAGGGGATGCAATGACGGTCGAGGTATGCACAGCTAACGAGAAAATTAATGAAGATATTAAGTTGTTCAATCAAGCACTTAGCGATGATGGGGAATTGATCGGTGAGAGATTGCGCGCATTGTCTGCGATTCTCAAAGAGCTTGGATATTAATCGGATAGTCGAAGAGTTGCTCATGAGCGGCTCTTTTTTTATGTTATCGATACCCATTGCCTCAAATAACAAAGTGACAGTTATGTAAGCACTAATCTTACAAACTTGTAAGCCATTATTTCCCTTATCCATGCTATGATAATCCTCGGAATTATACATAAAGGAGCAGTCATCATGAATAATAGTTTTGGATTAAATGCTTTTCAATTAAAAATTATTGCGCTCGTCTTAATGGTGTTAGATCATGTTGCAACATTCATTCCAGATACGCCAAATTGGTTTCATTGGGTTGGGAGAATAGTCGCGCCTATCTTCTTCTATTTAATCGTTGAAGGATTCTTCCATACACGAAGTCGTACCAAGTATATGAAACGACTATTTGCTTGTGCATTTATTATGATAATAGGTAACCTCATCTTGAATTTAATTTTCCGGATAGAAGGTTATGTCATCATGAATCACATGTTCTTATCACTAGCACTAGGGATACTTATGCTTCATTGCATTGACTTAGCTAAGAGTAAAGTAGGAAAGGATAATGCTCTGTTTATTATTCTCGCAATACTCGTAGCAGGTGCTGCTTTCTTCACAGAAGCAAGTATGCTTGGGGTTCTAATGACATTAAACTTTTACTTCTTACGTAATTCAAAATGGAAGATGGCGATTGGTTATCTAGTCATTTGTGCATTTGAGCTCTTTATTCTCACAAATAGTTTTACAGAATTCGAATATGATAATTTATTCCTTATGAATGTTCAATGGATGATGTTTATGGCCTTGCCATTTATGCTGTTATATAACGGGGCTCGTGGACTTAATACACCATTTACGAAAAATCTGTTTTATCTATTCTACCCTGTACATTTATGGATCATCTTCATTATTGGATATTTTATGAGAGTGTAATTAAAAAAAGAGTCGCTTATGAGCGGCTCTTTTGTATGTTCATAGAGTTAAGCTTACACCCACTGAATCACATCAGATGTAGACCTTCTTGTTTTCTCGCGAGGCTCATGTAACCGATAACCAAAGGCCACCATAGCTGAGATACCAAAGTGTTCACGATCTAAAATTCCTTCAGTAGCTAAGATTTCCTCAACGTTCTCCTTCATAAAACCTTCAATTGGGCAGGAATCGATTCCAATTTGCGCAGCGGCAGTCATCATGTTACCAAGAGCGATATATGTTTGGCGACTTGCCCACTCGAACATAGCACGTTCGTTGCCCTCCAGATTAAATTCTACTTTTAAGAAATTATCATACATCTTTTGTTTGCCTTCTGCGACCTCCGGTGGTAATTGCTGCACGTTATTCATGATCTCACTAATGTATGTGGAATGAGCTAGCATATCTTTAGGCTGTCTCGAAAGTAAGATGACAAAGTGGCTTGCTGTAGGGATTTGTCTTTGTCCGCCCCAGACATGGGGATGAATTTTCTCCCTTACTTGTGGATTCTGGATCACAAGAAACTTCCATGGTTCAAATCCAAATGAACTAGGGGATAATCGACCGGTTTCTATTATAAATTCGAAATTCTCTTCACTTACTTTCTGATCGCTAAATTCTTTCGTTGCGTGGCGGTATTGGTATGCACTCAAAATTTCATTTTTCTTGGATACAGTCGTTTGCATTGTTGATCCACTCCTTATTTATCTGGGAATTATTGACGATCATTCGTCCATGGATTTATATTAAGTTATATACTTATAAAAGAGAAGTACGCACAATAATGTGGGATAGTAACAAAAATGTTACCAAGGAGTGGGACTATGCGTGATCGTAAAGGTGGCTTTGGAAATTTTCCAAATAGTAATAAACAGGCGTGTCCTGTCGAATATACGTTAGATGTTATTGGTGGGAAGTGGAAAGGGATACTGTTGTATCACATGTTAGAAGAAAAGAAGCGGTTCAGCGATTTTAGAAGGATTTGTCCGGCGATTACTCAACGTATGTTGACACTGCAACTGCGTGAATTGGAAGAGGATGGCGTCGTCCATCGAGAAGTGTATCAGCAAGTACCGCCAAAAGTGGAATACTCTTTGACTGAATTTGGACAGTCTTTGAAGCCGATCATTATGCTGATGCGAGAATGGGGATTGGAATATATGGAGAAACGTGGTTAAAGCAGAGGATGATTCAACCACGTTCTACTCTTGAGTTTCAGGCATGTGAGGTTATTGGGAATAAGAAATGAGTGGGGAAATTGTTTAGGACAGGGCGAACGAATAGCAAATCATCACTATCTGTGATTAATTCAGTCTGAATGCCCTCGATATTCATATCAGGTGTAAAAGAGAAGTGAACAGTTTCTATGTCATCTGTGATGATGTATGGAAGAATCGTATCGATTGCGACTTTTCTTTTACTAATGATATCTAAGACATGTAGCTCTTTATCCTCTTGCTCGAACAATACAATAACATCTTCATCTTGGATGTAATAGATCGCATCACTAAAAGCCAAGATCAAGTAAAACATGGTTAGATGTTCTTGATTCTTTACTCCTAAGGTGGATGATACAGCAATACGCTCAGCAGCAAATTGTTTCATGAGTTCAAGATCAGCAGGATTATTGAGACTTAGCTTCTGTAATGCTGATGGTGTAGTTGGTTTCTTTTTCAAATGAGAAGAATCTAGAAGAAAACGACTTTCCTGAATGGGTTCAAAGCCAAACTTAGGATAGAATTGTATCGCGCAGCGATTGGCGAATAGATAAATCAGATCGTAGTCTTGTTCATATTGATGAATCACATGATCCATTAACATAGCTGCCAGACCTTGATGACGATAGTCGGGATGGGTCATGACGGTTCCGATCTGCAGGGCTTGGTATTCAACACCACCTACAACGACAACTAACTTATTAACCGATACATTCGCGACAATCCGATCATCATCTATGTAGGAATAGCAGATGTAATTGTCATTCCAATATCCTTGTTCATACCACTCTTTAAAATCTAGATCAAATACGAGTTTGGCTAAGTCATTAAAGCTTTCTTTATATGCATCAATATGTTTATAATCACTAATAAGTTGGTAATCTTTCATGTAATGTCCTCCGAAAAGAATATGAATTCAATAAATGCCGATTCATCCTTGGTGAAGGAGATCGGCATTTGTTATTTCACTACATACTTACATCATTTCGTTGCTGCGCTTTTCTCTTCATAATGGACCAGACAACGACGGGAACAAGCAGAAGTGACAAGAACCCACCGATTAAGGATAGGGTTGGATAGCTTGTGTAAGCAAATACAACACCAGATAGGAGACCTGAAGATGCACCAGATAGAGCGATGAATACATCCACCGTTCCTTGTGTTTTCGCACGCGTTGCAGGAGTTGTTGCATCAACGATTAATGTTGTTCCACTAATTAATCCGAAGTTCCAACCTAAGCCAAGTAGAGATAAAGCAACGATTAAGAGTGGTAATGAATCTACTGGAGCAAGTGCGGATAGAATACCAGCGGCCAGAAGTGTTACCCCTGCTGCAATTGCCATCGCAGTTCGACCAATTTTATCGACTAATATTCCTGTTATAAGAGAAGGGAGATACATGGCACCGACATGGAATCCAATTACCAGACCTACATCACCTAGTCCATGCCCATGATGGCCCATATGAACGGGAGTCATCGACATAATCGATACCATCACAATCTGCGTTAAGATCATAATGGTTGCACCAACAATAATCCCGCGCTTATTGGAATCAGACGTTAGAGAAGAAGTTTGTGTAGAGTCTGCTTGTGACTTGTTCTTATTAGCAGCTGCAATAGCTTTGGACACAATTAATGGATCTGGACGTAATAGGATGAATAATACGATACCTGCACCAATAAACGCAGCAGCAGATAGAATGAAAGGTCCTGCAAGTGTTGGAATGCCGATGGAGTCAGCAAGATTTCCCATTACCTGAACCAAGTTCGGCCCAGCTACCGCACCGAATGTCGTTGAAACAAGTGCAATACTAACTGCAGTCGCACGCTGTGTTGGACTTGCTAAGTCTGTTCCAGCATAACGTGCTTGTAAATTCGTCGACGTACCTGCCCCATAGAGGAGTAGAGCTGCGAACAGTAGGTAGACATTGCTTAAGATTGCTGCAAATATTACCCCAATCGCACCAATACCTCCAGCGATAAACCCAAGCGAAAGTCCGTAGCGCCTACCTAATTTTTGTGAAATCCTACCCACCAACAGTGAAGAAATAGCAGATCCAAATGTCATGAGTGCAACTGGAATTCCTGCGAATTGGTCTGATCCCAGCATATCTTTCGCAAGCAAAGCCCCGATCGTAACCCCTGCCGCAAGTCCAGCTCCCCCGAATATTTGAGAAAGCACTACAACCGCAAGTGTTCTGCGATATAGCTGCTTTAGCTTATGTGGTGAATCTAAGTAGCGTTGCACCCATGCAGGATGGCTTTGTGAAGTATAAGAATCATCAGTTATCTGTGACAAAATTGTTCCCGCCTTTCTAGGTTCAAACGATTGATCCCTTCAAGCATTGTATAACAGAGTGGGGGAGTTGAACATATGTGGAGAGAAATTGATTACTCAAAGGATTAGGAGCCGAGTGTGTTGAATTTCAAAATAATGTAATTCTGATTTCAAAAGAAGGAGGCTTTATATGAAATGGAATAGACGTATTCTACTCCTCTTAATTCTAATCGTAGCAGTGGTCGGAATTATTTTACGTATAACAGATGGGGTGAGTAGTCAAGCTTTTGGGTTAATGGGATTGGTATTAGCTATGATAGGTTTTGTCTGTTCCAGACGTAGTTCTTCAGAAGCTGTTGAACAAGCAAAAGTAGATATACAAGATAAATCAAATCCAATAAGAACAAGATATAAGTTTATGGTAGTCATTATTACATTTATTGGATTGTTATACTTATGCATTCTAGTCTTTGGCATGGTGAGTCAATTTGTTAATGGACTCTAGCTCAAGCATAGGGTAACTACAACTTTTCTTTTATTGGATGTGGGACTTTTTCAAGGAGGATATTTATATGATTAATGAAGATAACAATGACGATTTAAAAAAGAAAGTTGCTGAACTTGAACAACAAATAAAAATAATACAGGAGTCTAGCCAATCTAAGATTAGTTGGAAACATGTTATTGTGACGATAATTATCTCAATTGCTTTAAGCAATATTTTCTTTATGATCTTAGTTAATTTTCAACAGTAATTCAACTTCTCAGAGAGTCTATGATTTATAGAGCAGCTTGTCAATAGGGAAGCGCAGATTACAAAGGTGATGAAGGAAAGAGTATGTAACCCATTCCTAAACAGATGCATGTAATACCACTTCCTTCCAAAGAGATGATATCATCATTGTATCACGTTCCAAAAAAACGGAGGAATGTTATGAGAAGAATTTTATTAAGTCGAGTAGGCTTGATGCTATTTAGTTTAACTATGATTTCGATGGTTACATATGTCCAGACAACAGATGCCAAAGTTGACATTAACTCCATAAGCTATCCTGATCCCACATATCAGGTCAGGCCAAAGACTGATAGCAACGGTCTTACTGATAACAAAATATATTCGTTCCAGAAGGGGGAGAAAGAAACCGCTCCAGATGAAGTCTTGTTGATGATAAATGGTGAGTTTACGGACACGAAAGTGATTATAACTAGTAATCGATCGCTTGTACCTATCCGCACTGTTGCGGAGGCATACGGTGCGAGTGTCCAATGGGATGAATCGACACAAACGATTAGGATCAAGGACGAAAATAATGAAATCGTCATGCAAATAGGGATTACAGTAGCAAGTGTAAACGGTAAAACTATAACAATGGATGCAGAACCTATTCAAGATAATGGACGTACCTATGTCCCATTACGTTTTATTAGTATTTGCCTTAACAAAGCCGTAGGGTATCTTCCAGCTGGAAAACAATATCTTCATGCTATCGCCGATAAAGACGTTGCTAAGGGTTTAGCACCTAACCCTATTGTTTGGATTGATGATCCTGCCAAAATGAACAAGAGCAACTCTACCGAAGAAATACTGGTATGGCTTAAATCTCAGATGAAGCAAGGACTTAACTGTTTGAAAATCAATCTAGACACTGCGCATAGAGGCAGCTTAGTAGGAAAAAGTCTGGATGACCCGACATTTGTACAAATCGATAAAGCTATAGATGACGCATACTATGTTGGAAATATTGGACGCTATGAAATGTTTGAGGGTCCATATTTAACCTTGGTTGATCCAAATGCGAACATTATTTATTTCTATACAACGCCTTACTTAGGAGGAGTAATATGGAAGGCGGATATGAATGATCCAGATACTTTTGTACCCATGTATTTTGCTGATTAACGAAGCTGGATAGCTGTGAGATGTTGAACGCGTAGGACCGCTATGGTCTTACGTTTTTTTTGTTCCAATTGAGTTTACGAACAAAATTGTGCCTTCTTGTTGGATTTTAATCTCAGGCGTATACTGGGAAAAAATTCAAATAAGGAGTGGCAAAATTGAAGTATCGATTATTTGGAAAAAGTGGACTTCGTGTATCGGAAGTTTGTCTGGGTACGATGACCTTTGGCGAAGATTGGGGCTGGGGTGCATCGAAGGAAGAGTGCAAGAAAATTTTCGAGACATACGTGGAAGCTGGAGGCAACTTTATCGATACAGCCAACTTTTACACACAAGGTACAAGTGAATCTATTGTTGGTGAACTCATAGCTTCAGCAAGGCAGCAATATGTGCTGGCAACGAAGTATAGTCTAACGATGCGAAGTGATGATCCGAACGCTGGAGGTAATCATCGCAAGAACATGATACAGTCGCTTGAAGCAAGCTTGAAGAGATTGAATACGGACTATGTAGATATCTACTGGCTTCATGCATGGGATTTCACTACACCGGTTGAGGAAGTCATCCGAGCTTTGGACGATATGGTTAGCGCAGGAAAGGTGCTTTACATAGGCATTTCCGATACGCCAGTTTGGATTGTGTCTCAAGCAAATACACTTGCAGCCCTACGTGGTTGGTCAGCTTTCATCGGGTTACAAGTGGAGTACAGCTTGATTGAACGTGCTCCAGAACGAGATTTGTTGCCGATGGCAGAATCATTCGGTATGTCCGTAACAGCTTGGTCTCCGCTTGGTGGTGGGGTTCTCACAGGCAAATACAACTTTGAAGAGAAAGAACAAGCTGGATCAGAAGGAGGACGACTTTCTCCGTCCAGCGGAAGGTTTAACGATAAGAATCGCCTCATTGTAGAGGAGTTAAAGCAAGTCGCAAGCGAGTTAGAATGTACTCCTGCTCAGGTAGCGCTAAGCTGGGTACGTGCTCAATCTTCTTCTATCATACCGATCATCGGCTCTCGGAAAGTAACACAGTTTAGCGACAATATAGCCAGTCTTCACTATCAGTTAAATGAAGATCAACTTGCAAGACTTCATGAAGCAAGCCGAATAGAGTTAGGATTTCCTCACGATTTTCTAGCATCAAGATCGGTTAAGGATGTTTTATTTGGCCAAAAATATGATCGAATTATGAGGAGGTAATTTTATGAGTAAAACAGTTATTCATACACATGCATCGACAGAGGCAGGTATTCTTGCGAATGCATATCTGGTTGAGACGGAAAATGGTGTCATTGCTGTTGACGGCACATTAATTAGGAGCGAAGCCAGAGCATTGCGGGCGAAAATTGATGCCTTACACAAGCCATTGCTTGCCGTGCTGGTTACACATGCCCATCCCGATCACACTGCAGGCATTACAGAGCTAGTTCAATCTGATTCTTCAATTCCTGTCATAGCGCTGCCATCCATCGATCGTGTTATGAGGGCTACTGAAGAAGCTAAGCATGCACAGTGGGCGCCGATTTTCCAGGATGAATGGATCAGACAATGGACATTCCCGAATAGATTTGTTCAGAATCTAGAAGAAGTAGAACTAGACGGTATTCACTTTCAGGTACATGATATTGGGCCAGGTGGAGATTGCGATGCAAATTCTGTCTGGGTCATGACTTCGGAGAATAGTAAAGCAGCATTTGTTGGAGACTTGGTCTTTAGTGGTACACATTGTTATTTGGCTGATGGAAGCATTAGAGCTTGGTTACTCAACATCGACAACGCTGAGCAGTACTTGGATAATGTATCTGAAATTTACGCTGGACACGGGCCAGCAGGTGGTCATGAGTTGTTGGCTAAACAAAGAGACTACTTGCTAACTTATTGCGCGAATGTCAAAGAACTTGCGCAAGGTAATTCGCAGTTATCCGAAGAGGCGAAACAAGAATTAGTAACTCGGATGGATCGCTATTTACCGAATGCATCGCTTCAATTCATGATTTCGCTAAGTAGCGACGCAGTTGCCGCAGAACTGGCATTGGCAGGTGACTTCCTATCTCACAGTCAGAAGTAAAACCAGAAGCAAGTAGCAAAGGAATGCTGACTCCACAGAGAATCGAGGCGTTTAGTGATGGTGTATTTGCCATCGTCATCACTTTACTCATTCTTGAGATCAAAGTACCGTCCTTACCTGAACATGTTTCTAGCAGTGATCTTTTTACCAAACTCTTTACGCTTGGACCAAAGTTACTAAGTTATGTACTCAGCTTTCTTGTGATTGGTGTTTACTGGATCGCACATCATTTTACATTTCACCAAATTCGCCGTGCGGATCGTCAACTGCTTATATTCAACTTGCTATTCTTAATGTCCATATCATTCATACCGTTCCCTGCCGCTTTGTTAGGCGAATACCCACACACTCAGACAGCCGTCATGGTATATGGTTTCGCCCTTCTAATGACTGGAATTACATTTAACTTGATTTGGTGGCATGCCTCTCGCAATCACAGGTTAATTGATTCACAAACACCACTTCACGTCATTCGTAACTCATGGAAAGGCAGGTTTGTTCCGCTTATTTGCTACCTGATTGGTATGGGTTTATCTTTTGTGCATGTCTACCTGACCATAGCCATTTACATTATTGTTCCCTTGTACTACCTAACGGTGAGAACACCATCAGAATCGAAGTAATAAGAAAGGGCTGTCTCAATTGAGATAGCCCTTCTTTTCGCTTCTTCTTATTAAAAATCTGATACAGCTGCCGCAGACAAATGGAGTTCGTTTTTCTCGATGTGATTTCCACCCCATCTGCACATGACAGCTAATATTGGACGCAAGCTTTGTCCATATAGCGACAAGGCATAATCGACTTTAGGAGGAATATCTGAAGATTGAGTACGAACGATGAGGCCATCTTGTTCCAATTCCTTGAGATGGAGTGTTAACATGCGCTGAGTGATGTTCGGAATACACCTTCTCAGCTGATTGTACCGCAGGGAGCGGTCAGCCAAATGGTAGAGGATGAGTGGCTTCCACTTTCCTCCCATCACATCTAAAGTAGCCTCGACTGTGCAATAGTATGTTTTCGACAACTGTACTCCTCCTCATTGTAATCTGTATATCACATTACTAAATATAGAAGTTTTTGGAAAGTGAGTACAGCGATTTTCCTTTCTTTTTCATGCTATTTTTGTAAAAAGTTTCACTTACATTTTGTTCCATATAAAGTCATCCTTATAATAGGACGCTATGATAATGAGAGGAAAATGGTTATGCAATGAAGTCTGTAAAACCTGTTTACATCGTTATTATAATCATCTCAATATTAGTCGTCGCATGCGTTAAAGTATTCCATATCAATTCGAGGTGAGTCTAAAGTTGAATCCATTCACATTTGAAGAACAAGTGTTTTCGCAAAATGGTTACTCGATTGAACTAATGGAAAAAGCAGTTCCATTGGAGTTTTTCATTAAGCCGGATTGGATAACATTTGATACATACGAGCGGAAGAAACACCAATTGAAGCTATATGATGAGAATAAAACACAAATTTATTTGAATGAGATATGGCTAGAAGAGTTTGGGGATGAATTGCAGGTTGGTTTTCACATTTCACGTATTTTGGATCATGAGGAAGGTAATTTTTTAAGCAATACTATTTTTTATCCAGATGGTAAGAACTCCGTTAATTTTGAGCGAGAACAATTTGCAATATTTGATTCCAATCATCAAGAAATAGAGGTCAAACAGATTGGAGCAAGTGAAAGCTCCTTCTCACTTGGTATCGATAAGAAGCAACTACCTCGGATCAAGAATGGATTCTATGTGAAATACACGGGTATGAATTTGTATCAGTATGAAAAGGATCTTTCGTAAAAACTCCTAGTTGGCAGACACTTGCAAAACTATCTGCATTGCGTTAAAATATCAATATTCTTTTACTTGAAGGAGATCAACCCATGAATACAATCATGTTTAATCAACTTCATCATCACAAACGGCGTTAGCACATCTGTAATTTACAGGGTGGGCTAACGCATTTCGCGTTGGCCTCCCTGCGGCATACGAACGCGCAGGACCTAAGAGGTCTTGCGCGTTTTTTTATTTTCCACAAAAAGAGAGGATGGATTAAGATGCAGAATGTTAAAGGGACTTACGATTATTACGGCAAGGATCAAGCGATTCGCAAGAAAGTACAAGCAACACTCCAAGAAGTGTTCGAGGTATACGATTATGACGAGATGAGTTCAACGATTCTAAGTGAACTCGATCTACTGGCATCCAAATATGCGGGTGGGGAGGAGATTCTGAAGGAGATGTACCAACTCACAGATCAAGGCAATCGTAGTTTGGGTCTGCGGTACGATCTAACAATACCATTCGCCAAAGTCATTGCGCAGAATCCTGGCATTGAGTTTCCATTTCGTAGATATGAGATGGGCAAGGTGTTCCGTGATGGCCCTGTAAAGCGTGGTCGTCTTCGTGAGTTCATGCAGTGTGATGTCGATGTGGTCGGTATTGAGGGTCTAGAGGCAGAAGCGGAGCTCATGCTGCTTGCGGCAGAAGTGTTCAAGCGATTAGACATCATGGTTACAATCAAGTGGAACAACCGAAAGTTTCTAACTGAGGTGTTGGAGTCCATGGGAGTTACGTCAGATCAGACGCTCACAGTGATGTTAACGTTGGATAAAATTGCAAAGCTTTCCCGTTCTGAGGTACAGAAGGAATTACTTCAGTAAAGGTTTAGATACGCAAGTATCAAGGCGAGTCATGGAACTGATTACCATGGGCAATCCAACATTTGAAAGCATCGTTAACACATATGCTATTCCTCAAACCACAGGAGCACTTGAAGTTTTAGCCTTACAGGAATTATTAAGTAAATTAGGTTTGGGTCAGATTTGCAAGTTCGACCCGTTCTTGTCACGCGGGCTATCTTTCTATACGGGGACGGTCTATGAGGTGTTCGATGCAACAAATGGTTACAAATCCAGTATTGGAGCGGGTGGGCGCTATGATGCAATTATTGGTCAACTAGTGGGACGAGAGGATATGGCATATCCCACTGTCGGTATTTCGTTCGGGATGGAGTCGATTATGGAGATGATCAGCAATCGTCCGTTCAAGCTTAATGAGCCGTCCGTTCTCGTCATTCCGATTGGTGAGACGACTCCAAGTGTGCTGCAAGTCGCAGCTGAACTGCGCAGCAATGGTATACGAACTCGGACGGACACAAGTAGACGTAAATTGAAAAATTCCCTCGCTACTGCATCTGCCAAAGGGATTCGATATGTCATTCTAATTGGAGAGGATGAAGTAAATGATGACAACGTACGTCTTAAAGACATGATTGCTAAGACGGAAGATGTATTAAGTCGTGAGGAAGTCATCGTGCTGTTATGTAAAACTTGCTGCTGAATCCACTGAGGATATATTGTTGCAAATGTTTCGCATCCTGAGACATATAACGATCCTTACGCCACGCGAGCTGGTAGTTACGTATACAGATGGGTTGTTCAATTGTGATCACGGTAAGCTTCGAACTAAATTGCTCAACATGCGATTCAGGCACGAACGCAATTCCAACACCTGTCTGTACCCACTGCTCAATAGCTTTATGTTCATCTACTTCATGAATAATATAAGGCGCGAATCCTGCTTGTTTACAGAACATATCCGTCATTTCTCGCAATGGATTACTTTTATGAAGACCAATGAATGGCTCGAAAGCAGCTTCTTTCAATTGAATATGACTGCGTGCAGCGAACCGATGTGTAGATGGAACTGCCAACAAGATTTGCTCTTTGAAAAAGGATACAGCTTCGACGTCTGGTTCATCAATTCGTGTCGATGTGATACACAAATCCAGCCCACCACTTCGCAACTGTTTCACTTGCTCTAATTCAGATGCTTGTACAACTTGCAGTTTCGCGTCAGGGTTCATTTGCATATATTCGGCGATCTCATTGGCAAAATCATTATGCAGGGGCATAGCAACTTTCACACGTTGTCGATCGATTTTGGCGAGATCTTGTACCTCTTTACGCCCGTACTCTAGTGCTTCTAATGCTTTGTCGACTTGGACCAAGTATCGCTTGCCGTATGGATTAAGCCGAATACGTCTGCCAACGCGTTCGAATAAAGGAACACCGAGATTCTCTTCCAACCTCGTAATCATCTTACTTAGAGTAGGTTGGTCAATGTGCAAGGCATCCGCGGTAAGAGACATACTCTCTAGTTCCGCAACTCTTTTGAAATAATAAAGCTGCTGAAGCCCCAATGGACTCACTTCCTCTGCAAATAATCTCTTATTTTCTCGCAAATAGAATCAATCTCAGCCGCACCACCTGTAGGTGCATCTGGTGAGCTTACAACTCTAAAACCCCAATATTCCACAGGTGTGTTCGGATACCTTGGAACGACATGCATATGGAAGTGTGGAACATGGTCACCGAGGACATAGGAGTAGATGTGTTCCGCGCCGAGTTCATCCTTAAGTGCTCTACTTACTCGTGTAAGTAGACGTCCTAACGAACTTGATTCTTCGTCTGTTAGATCAGCAAGACTCTGAGCATGACGTTTAAGATCAATGATCAAATAACCAAGGTAAACAGCACCGGTATCCGAATATATATGACCAACACGCAGGTACGCATCCTCATAAAGCGTTCCACCAGGAATTTGAATCCCACCGCGATGTTTGCGGCAGATGAAACAATCAATCTCTTCACTTGTCACATTCATCCTATATATCTACCTCTTTCTAGTAAAATTAAATCCTGCTTTCTAAGTGCAGAAGGCAGGACATAAATTGTTCCTATTATAGATTTACAGATATTGCCTGTCAATGATTTTCTAAGGTGAATTTGGTGTGCTGTTGCGTATGATTCGATTCTTCGTAGTGGTCCCGCTCACCGTATGTCGGTGCCCACCAGCTACATTCGTCGTGAATTGGAAGTTGTGAAAATGATTCGGTCCTCCACGATGTAGTCCTGTCCCATTAATGGATGGCCCAGTCATTCCGTTATACACGTGACGAACTCCATTCTCTGTCGTCGTGATGCCGTGAAAAGTGTGAAAATGTGTTCCCGGCGCAAGTATAACTTGGTCACTAATGTTACTGAACAGGTGCTGATGACCACTATTAGTGGATGTTACACCTTCCATCCGATGTCGAATGCGATTCACGCTCTGCAGAGTTTGCTTCTTTCGTGCTTTCTTCTTAGCCATTAATTGACTCCTCCTTCTATTATTCTACTCTTGTATATTGCAAGAAGTCTGACTGTGACACGGCTAACTAAATAGATTCATAGAATCATGGCGATTCAATCTCTAGTTAATCTCTATCTGAACTGCATTTAATCTTCACATGTCCCTCTTAATCTATTACTTACATGAAGTCTTCATGAGAAGCATCTAGAGAGAGGGAAGAGAAGAATGAAAACAACTAGATTCAGTAGAAGAAGAGGTTTGTTTTACAAAATTGGACTAATAGTAGTTATAGCAATTGCGGCATTGTCGCTTAAGCTTTACGTTTCGGGGAAAGCGGATGTGAGCGCACACGAAGTCAGTCCAAGTACTAGCCCAAGCATTAGCTCAAGTACCAATGATCAGGTGAATAAGGAAACCGAACAGCAGAAGAAACCTGATTTTAAACCAGAAGGGAAGGTCGTATATCTCACATTTGATGATGGGCCGACGAAGTACACAAGTAAATTCCTAGATGTGTTGAAGCAACACGGTGTAAAAGCGACGTTCTTCATGACGGGGAATAATTTATCTACTGTTGGTTATCAACCCAATGTGAAACGTGCGATAGACGAAGGGCATTATGTTGGCGCACACAGTATGACGCATAACTCGAAAAAACTGTATAATGAAGGCATGTTTGTTCCGGAGATGAAGGAAACCATTCAGCTGATTCAGAGCATTACGGGAGAGCGCCCGAAGCTTGTACGTCCACCATACGGCTCTGCTCCAGGGCTTAAACCGCAGCAAGTTCGCGATCAACTCGCACAATCAGGCATTAAAGTATGGGATTGGACGATTGATTCGAATGACTGGAACCTTCGTGGTAAACCAGATAAAATCATAGAGACGATCAAAGCACAGACAAAGCGGGACGTTGAGGTCGTACTGATGCACGAACAACCGCAAACGTTGCAGGCCTTACCTCAAATCATCGAATTTTATAAGAAAAAAGGATACAAGTTCGCTGTCTACAAGGAATCCGAGCATTTCTCGTTAAACTTCCAAAAAGATGATCGCTTGTAACCTGAATCAACCATGTATTACATGAACAACAATCTAAATAGCAATAATAGTCCTGATTGGATCATATTAGGGAGACTTCTAATGACACACACCATTCTAATCGTAGAAGATGAACAAATACTTCGAGAAGTGATGAAAGATTACTTCCTAAAAGAAGGGTATACTGTGCTTGAAGCAGATAATGGCCAAGATGCCATGACAATTTTTCAAGAAAACGAAGTGGATCTGATCATCTTGGATATCATGTTGCCCGAATTAGACGGATGGTCGGTATGCAGGCGCATTCGTAAAGTGTCGCAAGTGCCTATTATTATGCTGACCGCGAGAGTGGATGAGGACGATACACTCCTCGGATTTGAGCTGGGTGCCGATGATTATGTGACCAAGCCTTATGTACCACCAATATTACTAGCAAGAGCGAAGCGACTACTTGAGAGCAGGCAATGGAAAGCACAGGTTCATGATCACGATTCGCTATCGAGCAGTGGTATTCATGTGAATCTACCTTCCCGCACTGTTACTGTGGATGGTAATCCTTGTAATCTAACGCATACCGAATATGAGATATTAACGTATTTAATGAATCATAGTGGAATCATTCTCACACGAGAGCAGTTAATTATGAAAATATGGGGATATGACTTTGTCGGCGATGACCGAACGATAAACAGTCACATTCGTAATTTACGCAATAAATTAGGGGATCAGTCGAAATGCATTGTGACGGTTGTCCGATCAGGGTATAAATTCGAGGAACTACGATGAGACGAGGCATTGTATTTAAGTTGTTTACGCTAACAACGGCACTGTGCGTACTTATTCTAGTGACGATCTTCGTAGGGCAGACGGTATTCTTCAAGCAGTATTACGTCCATCAGAAAGTGGATAAAGTGCAAGCGAGTCTACAGGCTTTTGCCGAACAATATCAGGCTGAGAAAGGTAGTAACGCGGCGACTGAACAATTGGAGCAGTCGTTCTATCAGGAACATAATACACTTGTGACTGTGCTGGATCACTTAGGCAATTTGAAGGATACCGATGATCTGTCAATTGAGGTTCAAATCAATAAAAGTGAAGTACAGTCGCTCAATAATAAGAAAATTACGATCCCGCTCTATAGTTTTATGAACAATGATTATGTACAGATGGATGACTTGCAATCGGAGAAGAGTGGACTTCAAATCGGAAATACAGTTGCTGTGGATATTATTCAAATCGGGGATGAAATCGTACCCTACCGCATATTAGCATACGATTATGGAACGGTATGGGAGAATAATCAGTTAGGGAAGAAAATAAGAGAACATTATGAAGCCTACCCAAATCAAGCCTACCCAAAGGTTGTATCGCCTAAAGAAAAGCTAAATCCAAATCCTGAAGAACTGATTCCGACAAATGCATTTTATGGGAAAATAGTTAAGATAAACGTTCCTTCTAAAGATGCATCAACACGTTTTATGTATACCAATCACTTGTTCCTTGAGCGAATTAAAGCATTTCAGGCAGATTTAATCATGCAGCAGATAAAAGATGTATATGAACAATCGGCGCAAAATTCGACTTATGAGGAGAATGACATTCAGTATAAGCAGTTTATGATGCCGATTCAGAGTCAAGCAGGAGAGATGGAATATATATATGCAATGGCATCCCTGCAACCTGTGGACGAAGCGATTCAGATGATTCAGGACTATTATGTATATTTGGTTGTGTTTGTTCTCGTGCTCATTGTTCTCGTGTCTTTCTATTATTCAAAGCGCATTGCAAGGCCACTCTTGCTTATTAATGATACGACGAAGAAGATTGCTGAGCTTGATTTCTCTAAGCAGATTCGGATTAATTCCAAAGACGAGATCGGAGATCTTTCACATAACATCAATGAACTCTCTGATACGCTGCATTCACATATTCAGAAACTCCAGCAGGACATCCAGAAAGAGAAGCAATTAGAAGTGACGCGCAAAGAATTTATCTCAGGTGTATCCCATGAACTAAAGACACCGCTGAGCGTAATCCGAAGCTGCCTATGGGTGCTCAAAGACGATGTAGCCGGGGAGAAGAGAGATTATTATTTTGAAGCGATGGAAAATGAAGTGAAGAAGATGGACCACCTAATTGTAGATATGCTTGAGCTCTCTAAGTATGAGTCTGGTACTTACAAGATGGAGGTCGAAGTGTTTGCCATTGATGAGATGATTGAAGTCATTTGTGATAAGTTCGCACCAGAGATGACGAAAAAACGGTTGTGGCTAAACTTAAGCTTGCACCATACAGAAGTTGTAGCGAATCCACTTCGTATTGAACAAGTTCTTGTCAATTTCATAAGCAATGCGATTCGTTATTCTCCAGACGGAGAGTCAATCCGACTCTCGATGGTGGATCAGACAAATACAATTGGAATTAACATTGAAAACACGGGCACGCACATTCCTGAAGATCAATTGGATAAAATCTGGGATCGATTCTATCGTGGGGAAGCTTCACGTCGCCGCTCTAGCGGTGGGACGGGTTTAGGTCTTGCTATTTCGAAGCGGATTCTAGAATTGCATGGACTGAGCTATGGAGTTCGTAATACGGAGGATGGAGTATTATTTTACTTTAACTTGAAAAAAAGTGAAGAGCGTTCTTGAGGAAGCTAGAGAAGATTAGGTCAACAATTATAGGGTAGGGATGTATTGTAATTCCAACGATTTATTGAACAATTGTCATAGCTTATATACGAGTATATCTTTGATGATATAGTAGAAATATCTTATATCATGAGGTGGATCCATTGAAAACTCGATTAACGCTATTGTTACTTGCAGGTATGCTCTTCTTATCCGCGTGTAGCACCAAGAAAGAAGAAGTACACCAAGAGCATGTGCAAGGAGATATTCAAGAAAAGACAGCCTCAGCAAGTCAGCTTCCTAAATTTCTAGATAAGCAAAAGGAAGAAATTCGCATGGTATACCAAGTAGCAGGGATGGCAACAGACATTATCAAGTGGATGCCTTGCTATTGTGGTTGTGGTGAGAGCGTAGGTCACCAAAGTAATCTGAACTGTTTCATTAAGGAAGTTAATAGCGATGGTTCAGTCGTATGGGATGATCATGGCACTCGCTGCGGCGTATGTATGCAAATTGCTGTTGAATCTGTACAGCTGAAACAACAAGGCAAGTCGCTTAAAGAAATTAGAGATTATATCGATAAGAAGTACGAGAAAGGCTACGGAAACCCTACAAAGACGCCGATGCCTGTCTAAAGAACCGATCGTAGCCCGCGCTTATAGCGGGTTTTCTTATGTAAACTTAGGGACTAGCAAGAGAAGTAAGCCACTGATTTATCGATAAGAAATGTCCGGTCAAGCATAAGATCTGCACGATAAATGGATGGGCTGCCATGTGTTAATTGATCGGCTAGCTGGCTTAGGGCTGCTTCTGCGACACGTGCTCGTAATGAGCCCCAAGATTCGTTAATGAGTGACGTACATTGGAGAGCTTGACCGACAGACATGTGCTTCATACGCATATAGACCGAAGCCCACTGTACGAGATCAAAGTGTTTCTCATGCGGATATGGAATATCGAATCTGTGCACACCTGAGCAATTATGACTCGAGATAATGAATAATCCACTTGAGTTGTTAGTGTCAAGTTGGTAGATCGTAATGGAATCAATCGGATGATTCAACAAATGATCAACTTGTATTTGATGCTGCTTGTAGGTCTGTTTAAGTGCTAATGCCATTGGTGGCACTCTCCATTTCACTGTTATGATATGAAATATTACTTGGAACGCCAATTAAAGTAAAACGGGATTAAAATGATTGAATCCCGATTAACCGTGTAATTGTCGAATGGTAGCGTATACAAGTGGCAGCATTGTTCATTTGCTATGTAAATGCTTAGGTTATCTAAGTTTTAGCTAAGTTTTATTGTAATTTACCCGATAAGTTATGAATGAGCGAGTATAGAGAAGAATATTGGAGAATCATAACGATAAGTTGTCTAACGCAGTCCCAATCGTTCACTATTTACAGACCACGTAGACCTTGTTATGATGTTATCAACATTTGAAACGCGATGATGAGAAGAGTAAGGGAATACGCACTTACCCAGAGAGCTCCGGCAGCTGAAAAGGAGCAAAGCGCGAGTCCCTGAAACAAGCCTCTGAGCAGTATGTCGGAACCGTTAGCGGTAGATGACATGACGGGAGCTCCCGTTATAGAGCTAGAGTATAAGCAATTGTGCATCATAACAATGCCGTACTTGAAAAGGTTAATATGGCGACATATTAATGAACCCGGGGTGGCACCACGATAACTTCGTCCCCAAGACAACAAGTCTTGGAGGTGAGGTTTTTTTATTTTGTGGGAAAAGATCACTTTATTCATTCCTTAGGAGGGTTCAATATGGCTGAAGATAACAAACACGATCACTTTATGTATAAATTAATCGATGAAGAGCGGCAAACGTATTCGTTCGGAAGAGAGATGTGTACACGGTTCCCACCTGAGCCGAATGGTTACTTGCATATTGGCAGTGCGTATGCGATCCATACGAATTATTCGATTGCTGCCAAATATGACGGAACATTTCATCTGCGCTTTGACGATACGAATCCGTTGAAAGAAGATATCAAGTATGTGAATGTCATCAAGGAAGACATCAAGTGGCTTGGATATGATCCAGGCAACCATATCTATTACGGCTCAGATTACTCGAATGCAATATATGATGCTGCTATCAAGCTGATTCAGAAAGGTAAGGCATATGTGTGCGACTTGTCGCCAGATGAAGTTGCTGCTTATCGCGGGACACTTACCGAACCGGGTAAGAATAGTCCTAATCGAGACCGAACGATCGAAGAGAACTTAGATCTATTCTGCAATATGAAAAATGGGGGTTATCCATCCTCGTCGAAAGTATTGCGTGCTAAAATAGATATGAGCTCGCCGAATATGAATTTGCGCGATCCCATTCTATACCGGATCATTCATGCTGAACACTATCGAACGGGCAAAGAATGGTGCATCTATCCGATGTATGACTTTGCTCATCCGATTCAAGATGCAATCGAAGGCATAACGTATTCCATGTGTTCCAATGAATTTAAGGACCATCGTCCTCTGTATGAGTGGGTTCTAAATGAGCTCGATATGGTTAATCCACCGCGCCAAAGGGAGTTCGGTAGATTGAACTTGACAGGAGTTGTCACAAGCAAGCGATTCTTGAGGCAATTGGTGGAAGGTGGACATGTGGATGGATGGGATGACCCTAGACTTCCGACACTTCAAGGGATGCGAAGAAGAGGGTTTACACCTTCGAGTATTCGAGATTTTATTGAGCAAATTGGTAGTATTCGTACGCAAAGTACGGTGGATATCTCACTTCTCGATCATGCACTTCGTCAGGATTTAAAGGTACACACAACAAGTGTGATGGCCGTGCTAGACCCACTTAAGGTTGTGATTACGAACTATCCAGAGGATCATATGGAGATGCTGACAATTGAGAAGAACAGCGAGAATAAGGAGCTGGGAAATCGGGAGGTTCCTTTTGCCAGAACGATATATATTGAACGTGAAGATTTCATGGAAGTGCCTGTGAAAGGGTTTCATCGCTTAAGCCCGCAAGCTGAAGTGAGACTTAAAGGTGCTTATTTTATCAAATGTGAAGAAGTGATTAAAGATCCGGTGACGGGTGAAGTTATCGAACTTCATTGTACGTATGACCCACGAACGAAGAGTGGTTCAGGGTTTACAGAACGCAAGGTGAAAGGGACGATTCATTGGGTTTCAGCGGATCACGCGGTAAAGGCAGAAGTTCGGTTATACGATAAACTGTTGAAGGATGAGAACGCGCCGAAAGAAGCGGGTGATTGGACAGATTCGTTGAACGCAGAGTCCCTAATTGTAGTTCGGGAGGCACTGATTGAACCTCATGTGAAAGAAATTGATGCTGAGGATCGGATGCAATTTATGCGTCATGGTTATTTTTACAGGGATCATAAATATACGACAACGGAGCATCTAGTTATGAATCGAATTGTGCCGTTAAAGGATAGTTGGAATAAGAAAAGCTAGTAATGCGATAGGCTGCGACTTCGGTTGCAGCTTTTTTGTTTGGTAGTATTTTTAATTGGAAACTTATGGGTGCGCAAGTATAATGAATGTAAAGGCTTACAATTGATTTTAAGGGGGATGGAACATGTTTCGTAACGTACTAATAGCTGCGATTCTTGTAACAGGTGCGTTTCATCTAGCGACGCTTTATATGGACAATGAGGCGGTACATTGGGTGTTTAAACTACTTCCGATGCTGCTCATTCTAACACTTGCGATTCGATCAATTTCCATCACACCTAAGCGTACATACAAATTATTGATGATGATTGGACTCGTATTCTGCCTAGGAGGAGATGCGTTCCTGCTTAATACGGGAGATCAATGGTTCATACTTGGACTAGGGTCCTTTCTAATCGGGCATCTAATCTATATCGTAGCACTGCTCCATAGATGGCATTATTCACTAATTTCGCTACTAAGCATCATTCCAATAGGGATCTATGCATGGTGGGTCGGTTCAAATCTGTATGAGAGTATGCGGGGGACAGAAGGTGAGAGCGGTATGTGGTTGCCAGTCCTCGTGTACTTGATAGCAATCTCCTCGATGTTATGGGTTGCTATGATGAGTCGCAATTCATATGCTGCACTCGGTGCAGGGTTGTTTGTAGTATCAGATTCAATCTTAGCTTGGAATAAATTTGTTGGACCTGTGTTTGCATCGGGATTTCTCGTGATGCTTACGTATTTCATTGCGCAATTGCTGCTTGCTTGCAGTATCTCGGGTGTGATGTTCCATCGTAAGCAATCTCATGCCAGAGATATACAGGTGTGAGATTGTTATATGTATAGACTATAAGAAATTCAATCTGATTTGTTATATAATGAGTGAAGTTGGTATATAGGGGGCTAAATCATGTCGAGTGGCAGAATGGCGCAACCAGATAATTCAGAACATCAAGGATTATTGAAGAGAAGCAGTGAACATAAACTTGGAACGCCTAACAGAGGCGAAGCACAGCGTTCGATGGGGACATTAAATGGAATTGGGCTAGGAGCAGGGAAAGTTGCCGCTACAATCCAGATGAACGGTGTCCTGATCAATGATGACCCGAAGCTTGAGCAAGAGGCGAATGATATGGGTGCGAAAATCGCTCAAATGAAAATAATTACTTAATGAAGTGTAAGGAGAATAAACATGACGATGAAGCTTTATTATGACAATGCTTATACGACAGATTGGGAAACAACGATCACCCAGAAGCTTGAGAAAGAAGACGGGTTTTTCGTTACTTTAGAGAAGACGGCATTCTATCCGCATGGTGGTGGACAACCGTGTGATTTTGGGACAATTCAAGGCATACCTGTCTTGGATGTTATCAGTGTGGAAGATCAAATCCTTCATCAAGTTGAGCGTTTGCCTGAGGAGAATGAAGTAGCTTGCCAGCTTGATTGGAACAGAAGGTTCGATCATATGCAACAGCACAGCGGACAGCATCTGTTATCTGCAATTACACGAGATTTATTTCAATTTAAGACTGTAAGCTTTCATCTAGGTACGGATTATTGCTCCATTGATATTGAAACTCCTGAGCTCAAGTTAACGCAACTAGATGCCATTGAGCACGAAGTAAATAAGCATATTTATAAGAATCACGCGATTACTAGCTATTTCGTGACCGAAGAAGAATTAAGCAAGCTCAACCTTGTGAAAGAGACTTCGATCAAAGAGAACATCCGCATCGTGGAGATGGCAGGTATTGAGTATAACGCTTGTGGTGGTACGCATGTCTTGTCAACAGGTGAGCTGGGAATGATCAAGCTGCTAAAGACGGAGAAGCTAAAAGGTAATACACGTATTTATTTCAAATGCGGGTATCGTGCGCTAGCAGAGACTAAAGAAAATCAGCGTATATTAGGAACGCTTACGAATAAGCTTAAAACTAGCAAAGAAGAAATGGTAGAGCGCATTGAGAAATGGGAGCAAGAACAGAAGCAGCTCCAATTCGATCTGAATGCCTATAAGAATAAACTGGACGAATACACTGCACAAGAATTGATCGCGGCAAGTCAGGGTCCGCTCATCACGCATATTTATGAAGATAAATCGATGCAAGACTTGCAAAATCTCGCTAACAAGATCACTTCCTTATCCAGCTGCATTGTGCTCCTTGTGACGAAATTTGAGAACAAGGTTGTACTTGCCCAGCAAGGTCAAGATGATTTTGCATGCGGAGCATTTTACAAAACACATGTAAGTAGCTATAACGGCAAAGGCGGCGGCAGTCAGACGCAAGCACAAGCAGGCTTCCCAACTTGGGAAGATGCAGAGGCATTCTATGCCTTTGCGAAGCAATCCATCTGCTAATATTTGGTTAGATCGAATATGAAATGAATAACTAATAGGCGATTATTTCCTAAAGGATAGATGGGGAATGATCGTCTATTTTTTTGTAGTTATGTTGTAAGTGAATGCGTAATAGTTATACAACAAGATGAAAGATCATACCTTTCTAGAATAAGAGCGTGATAGGAGGGTGTGAGGGTGGATGGATGATAAGCGTAAACTGCAGATGTTTTATTCGAATGTGCCACAACCAATTCGAAGTGATGGAATGGGAGCGACAGATCTCGGTCCGCGTGATGTGATGCGTGATTGTGAGAATAAGAACATGTTCGTACCGCCTGTTACAGATGCGGGGCTCGTGCCGAACATGCGATATTCTTTTTCCGATACACATATGCAATTAAATCATGGAGGATGGTCACGCGAGATAACAGTTCGAGAACTGCCGATCGCTACGACACTTGCGGGAGTTAATATGCGTCTAACCCCAGGAGGGGTGCGGGAACTACATTGGCATCAACAGTCGGAGTGGGCATATATGCTATATGGTCGGGCTCGAATTACTTCTGTTGATCAGAAAGGCAGGAACTATATTGCTGATGTTGGGCAAGGGGATCTCTGGTTTTTTCCTGCGGGTTTGCCGCATTCGATTCAAGGGTTGGATGAAGGGTGCGAGTTTCTGCTTGTGTTCGATGATGGGAATTTCTCTGACTTAAATACGCTGTCAATCACAGATTGGTTTGCTCATACGCCGAAAGATGTGCTATCTGCTAACTTTGGCGTTCCTGAGGATACATTCGACTGTATTCCACCAGATCAAGTTTACATTTTTCAAGATGATGTGCCTGGTTCGATTGAAAGTCAAGAAGTTGAATCCCCCTATGGAATTATTCCGTTCCCATTTAAATATGAACTACTTGCTCAAGAACCGCTTCGAACTCCAGGTGGGAGCGTCCGCATTGTGGATTCGAAGAATTTTCCTGTGTCAAAGACGATTGCTGCTGCGCTAGTTGAGGTGAAGCCAGGTGCGATGCGTGAACTCCATTGGCATCCGAATCAAGATGAGTGGCAGTATTACTTAGCAGGAGAAGGTCGAATGACTGTATTTGCTGGGAATGGTGCTGCAAGGACGTTTGATTTCCGGGCTGGAGACGTCGGGTATGTTCCGTTCGCATTCGGGCATTACATTCAGAATACAGGAACGCAGACGTTATGGTTTCTAGAGATGTTCAAGAGTGATCGCTTTGAAGATATTTCGCTGAATCAATGGATGGCGTTAACACCTCGTGATCTAGTAAGAGATAACTTACATGTAGGACCAGAACTCCTTGACGCGCTACGCAAGCAGAAGTGGCCGGTTGTGAAATACCCATCATCAGATGAAAGTTAGTCCTCGGATCTGCTATAATAAGACGATCTTATATATACGGAGGCTATACAATGAGTCAGCGTTACCGCATCACAAGAGAACATCAAGAAATTAGTGAGAAACAAATTTCTCTCGAAGAGTGCAAGCAATATTTTGAAACAAGACCGGATGTGACTTATACATCTGTGTTTACGGTTAAGGGTGAAACGACGATGTCTATTGAAGGCGACTTCTTCATGTGGAGCTATGGAGAGCTTCTCATTCCATTCCGTCATTATGAAGGCGACCTTTATGTATCAGGTGCGAATGAAGCGGTAGTTCCATTCATGATGGAAATCGCAGGCGCGCTGAGAGCAGATATTGAAGAAGGTTAGTAATAGGAATATGATGGGAAGAGAGCAGCCGATGGGCTGCTTTTTTTGTATATATAGGCTAGTTTGTTTTTTTGCAATGATCAATGTCCTTTAGTACAAACTTGAATAAAGTATTAAAAAAGGAGGTGCGGTAATGTCCATATCCATCATTCGTGATCGTATTGTTAGCAGCCCATCCACAACTGTGGTAGCGATTGATCGTAGTACCGCAATAAGTGGGTTGCTTAATATGACAGGAACACCTGCAACAGATGTAGGGCGTTCATTCTTTGCATGGCCAGGTTTAGATTCGTATTCGAATGATAATTACTTTACACCTGTAACACCCGCATTCGTGTGGGGAGATACGGTGATTCCCGGTGAACGATTAGGGTTTGCTGCAAGCAGTCAGCTTACGGGAAATCCATCTGCATCAAGTTTGTCGATTATTGTATTTCTTACGGTTTTTTGTGATAACGCCCATGATGTTGTTATTCAATTATTACAGGAGGGGAAACCTTTCCCAGCCGTTACGATAACACCTGTGGATGGCTTTAATGTTCCATTGCCGTTAATTGATGGCACCATGACACCCATGAACGAACCTGTAGCACCTCCATTTAATTGGCAAACCCTGCGGTTTTACTCCGGAACTGTCGATGTTGAGGATAGTACTTCTAATTACTCGGCAGTGGTCTCTTTTGAAGGACAGAATTACTTGAACCAAGGTTCAGCGCCGAATCCGGCGGGGTTAGCGTTCGTTATGGATACGTACTTTATTTTTGAGGTTTTCGAAGAAAACTAACACCGAATACATGCAACTTATTTCATTTCAAGACGTCTAATTTTTTGGGATTATTAACCAAATTAGATAAATTGAGATGGATGAGGGGCGTTGTTTATTTTGCTCAGAAAATGGGGGCTGTTCGGGTTATTATTCATACTGTTGGTGTTAAGTGCTTGTCAGGAGAGGGCGGGGACAGCACCAGAAAGGAGTGTGTCAACAGTAGTTACAGTACCATCATCGTCTTCAGTTCTGGGAACAACAACACCTGAAGTGACGTCAACTGTAACTGAAAGTGTTAACAAACCGTTATGGGTGGATGGGATGAAGCAATTAAGCATCTATCAATACAACGAGATTTGTTGCTCATCCTCTCATGTCGAATGGGACAAAAGCAAAATACCCAATGAAGCAGTAGAAATTCCGTACCATCTAGATCATATCAATATTGGAGTCAGTTACGTACGCAAGTCAGAGATTGATGAAGCGTTGGTTAAACCAGCGGTACAAGTACACGGAGACGTGAAGTGGGAATTAAAGGCTAATCCAGATTATGCCGAAGGATTTAATATTCATATTACTGATCCTAAAGGATCTTTTTCGGTACAAGTGAAAGGGTTGCCAGAAATGAAGTTTGCTCCTAAAGACCCTCTGAAGTATGAGATTGTGAAGGAGAAAGAAAATGAATTTGCAAACCTTACGATAAATGGAGCTGAATATGGCAATCAAATATTAATTCCTGCTGAACAGGACACGATTATCCTTGCCTTTTCGGAAGAGATGAATACGAATTCTATGCCCACTCTCAATAGTGGGAAACCTGCTGTGGGTAAATGGTTGGATAATAAACATCTGCAGATTACAGTTAGTAACATGGATAATGTGGATGTGGACGATCAAGGAATTAAACAAATGACCTTGGATTTGAATCCATTAAGAGTGAAAACAACGTCATACTTGCAGTTAGACAATACGAGTCTTACGGTTAAACAGTATCCAGCAATTCAGTGGCGTGATGGCAAGTCGGGTAAGTCAATTGGATTCAGTCCGAGAGATCGGTATTACAAACAAATTGTTACTTCTCCTGACGGTCAGAGCTATATCGGTGTATATCCGATTGGCGGGGCGTTAGGTGATGGCGATGGGTATTTCTATAGTTATGTCCTAGAACGTGCTAACCAGGAGCCAGTTGTTATCGAGTCGCATTTCTATACAACCATTGAGCCGTTCGATACCCCAGTTCAATGGATGGATAATAACCGAATCTTATATAGCTCTTACTACGGTGTATACATTTATGACATTGCGACAGGTACGAAGAAATTGCTTCGAGATAATAAACCAGATGAAATGTATAACATTAATTACGCCGTGTATGACCAAGCTCGAAAGCAAATTCATGTATTGGTGTATAACGATCGTAATGAATCGACGGGACTAGATTTGTTCACCTATGAAGACGGGAAGAATGAACTAAAAGTAACGCGTAATTATACATCAACGGTTAACCTCTACATGTACACGCATCTGGATATGCTTATTTATCCGACGAGTAAGGGCACCTATCGGACGACAATTGAGCAAGGGATTCCTTACACAACTTTTGTTAGTAACGAAGGAAAGACGCAGAAAGCAGTAGGGTATATTCGTGCTGTTGGTGAAGACGGTGCGTACTTGGAACGATTCGAAAAAGGAACCACTCTGAAATCCATTGGTTTCAGTTATTGGCAATTAGGCAAGACACCACAGAACTTTACTACGATTCCATTTGCAGATGCAATATTCGGAAGTGGATCGAAGCTTATCATACAAGAAGACGGCAAATATCTGACTTACAATCCGAATTCACGTAAATGGGAACCATGGATATCGGTTGGCAAAGAGCTTGGTGCTGTTCCGGTTAAAGGTGCGAGTGGGAACTATAAGGTGAAGAATGAACTTGCCTTTGGTGGGTTAAGAATCGGAAGTACGATAGAGGAAATCAAGAAGGTTTATGGAGATAACTATCATAACAATAATGGTGTTTCTTTCGAAATGGCGAATAACAAGTTGGTGAAAGCGATTTGGAATCCGAGCTATCTAGACTCGACCCTTGTACAAAAATTACAAATTCCTATCAATAAATCTGAAATTGATTTGTCTCTGAAAAATGAAGTGAAGGAAGTATCCTGCTACCATACAGCAACTTGTAAAAACTATATGTTTACGAATAAGGATCAGCAATTGCTGTTCCAGACCGACTGGGGCGATAAATTAGTCGATTTTATAACCCTTGAAGGGAAATAAAATCTTTGAAACCAATCTTTGCATATGTGCAGAGATTGGTTTTTTTATTTGTGGAATGGGCAAATGCCGAATTGACTTTGATCTTAACTTGCGTTATGATGCAATCATCAAATTTAGTGAATTAGTAATTTAGTAAATTAGTAAATATAAAAGCGGAGATCGCTTTTGTAAAGAAAGGAGCCAATCAAGAATGAATCAACAATGTAACTTGTCTCCGACAAGACAACTAACTGAATCCGAACAAGACCTCGTATGGAAAAAGCCCTCCTCCCATAAAGTCAGTCAAGAAGAGCAGCGTGTGTGTCAGGAGATAAAGCGCAATTGGCATCGCGGGGAAATGAAGATTGCGAACATATTGCTGGAGGGTGACGCAGGAACAGGGAAGACCCAGCTTGCGAAGGCATTATCCGCTAATTTCGGACTGCCGTATACGAAGGTGACATGTTTTGCAGATATGGACAAATCGGATATTATCGGTGCAATTCTGCCAGTGATATCAACAGAACGTATGAATCAGATGGATTTGTCGGATAAAAGCGCATTGCAGGCGTTATATGAGAACGACAGCTTTGAAAGTGCGCATGAAATATTGATGAATGTGCTCGGATTATCAGAAGAGATGGCTGCTCGCAAAATGAAGCAGTTACTTAAGCTCGCGATGGAACAAGCAGAAGGGGATAACGTGGAGTATCGCTTTTATCCGTCTGAGATCGTCAGGGCTTATCAAAAAGGATACCTGCTAGAAATCCAAGAACCGAATGTCATACGCGATGCCGCGGTGTTAATGGCGCTCAATTCGGCCTTAGAGCTTGATAGTAGCATCAATCTGCCGACAGAGATTATTCGCAGACACCCAGACTTTATAGCAGTTATTACAGCCAATCGAAGTTATGCAGGAGCTAGACCGCTGAATGAAGCACTTCGCGATAGGGTTCAACACACAGAGAAGATGGATCTTCCTTCTAAAGCCGTTATGATGGAACGAGCGAAGGCGAAGACTGGCTATGGAGAAGAGCAAGTATTAGACGCTTTTGCAGAAACCATCATTGTTCTCGATCAGACTGCACGAGCGAATGCAATCAAAGGTGTGGCTGGCATGCGTTCGTATTTCTATTGGGTAGATGCATATGCCAGCGGTGCAACAGCTACCGAATCGCTTTATCATAAGGTTATTTATAAAATTACAACCGATCCGGACGAAATCAGCCTATTGGAACATGCACTTCACAAGCATCAACTGCTAGATCGATTAACGGAGATCGAAAGTAGCGTAAAAAAAAACGAGTTTTTGACAACGTAGAGATCCACATTGAGGGCGAAATCAGCGATCCTATAATAACTGATAGCAGCCCAGATGATGAAGCTGGTGTAGCTTTTAAAAAATCCGCTGACAGCAAGCCAAACTCATCAAGTGAGAGTAGTACCGAGAATTCGAATTACTTAGAAAGCACCGACACAGGTGACAATGGCACGCCTCAATATCACCAAGGAAATCCAGATTCGATGCTAAATGATGCGAAGCAGCAAGAGCGAGATTTTCGCAAAAAATTAAACCGAGAGGCAAGGGAACTTGTTGCGGATACGGTTCATAAAGGGATCAAGCTCATTGTTCATCGCCCTGAATATGAAGTGGAGTATAAGGAAGAGTACGCTCGATTAAGTAAAGAGCTAATGCCGGTCATTCAGGAAATTGCTCGTAAAACGCTACCGCTTCTCGAACACGAAATAGCAGTTGATTATGCAAAAAATCAATACTATGGCAGTAAATTTCAAGCAGATAGCGTGGCATACCGGGATTTCCGTTCTTTTGCCAAGAAACGTCCACCAACAGAATCTCCTTCACTTGTAGTCGGGCTACGAATTGATGAGTCTGCTTCCATGGCTGCATTTGGCAGATTAGAGGCGGCAAAGCGTGCCGTGATTGCAGTGTATGAGTTTTGTCAGCTATGTAAAATTCCAGTCCTCATTTATGGGGATACAGCAGACGTGTCTCGAATGGAGCAGATGTCGATCTATGCATATACGGACAGCGAACATCCGAATCCTGATGATCGTTATAAGCTGATGGGGATTCGAGCACGAAATAACAATCGGGATGGACTCATCTTAAGAATGATGGCCGAACGACTCCTAACATCCTCCGAGCAGACGAAGCTACTTATAAGTATTAGTGATGGTCAACCCAAAGCGATGGAGGACTATACGGGAAGTGTTGCAGCAACTGATATGCAGCAGACGATTGCTGAGTACGAGCGCAAGGGTATAACCTTCCTAGCTGCCGCAATTGGTCAAGATAAAGAGGTCATTAGTCAAATTTACGGTCAAGAACGCTTTATCGACATTACGAATCTTGAGGCATTCCCACGTCAATTGGTTCGAATAATCACTCGATATATCTAATTGTTATGAAAAATAAAGAGGCATAGCCCGTCAATCGCATAGATTGGCGGGTTGTTTGTATTTTCAAATTAGACAAAAAAATAATTCTTGCAAACTTTCCCAACCTGCTGTATCGTATAAAACATTAATTCTTAGTTTGTTTATCGGAATTATATGTTTAATAGGGTCATCCTAAATCTTGACGAACAAGAAGGGTTGTCGCTTATGAATTTGGATTGGGATTTTATGAAGGAAAGTCTTCCTCTCTATGGGGAAGCAATGTGGTTGACGGTCGTTGTTGCATTCTGGGGCATTCTGTTCTCATTAATTGTCGGATTGCTGTGTAGCGTCATTCAGTATTACAAAGTGCCCGTCATTAGCCGAATAATTAGCGGTTATATCGAACTCTCTCGCAATACACCGCTGCTTGTTCAGTTGTTCTTCTTGTATTATGGTCTACCGAAGATTGGCATTCATTTCAGTGAAATGACTTGTGCTGTGATCGGACTTACGTTCTTAGGCGGTAGTTACATGACAGAGGCGTTTCGCAGCGGAATTGAGGCAGTGAGCAAATCGCAGATTGAAGCGGGTTTAAGTATTGGGTTATCCAAAGTACAGCTCGCAAGGTACGTGATTCTCCCGCAAGCGTATGCGATCAGCATTCCGTCGCTCGGTGCGAATGTTATTTTCCTATTAAAAGAAACTTCTGTCGTTGGTGCGATTGCACTAATGGATCTGATGAACGTCGCGAAGGATCTCATTGGCATGCATTACAGAACAACCGAATCCCTACTCTTACTCGTTATTGCCTATCTTATACTCGTGTTGCCATTATCACTTGTGCTCACATGGGTAGAAAGGAAGGTTAGATATGCTGAATTCGGGAATTGAGGTGCTGTTCGAAGGTTCTAATTTCGCAAGATTGCTTGGAGGCTTGCTCGTTACCATTGAAATATCGTTCATTTCGATAGTAATTGGCACTCTACTTGGAATTGTCATGGGTCTATTACGAACGCTGGATTCGAGAATTGTGAAGACACTCCTGCGACTGTACCTGGAGATGTTTCGCATTATCCCGATTCTTGTCTGGCTGTATGTCGTATACTTCGGATTTACACCATTATTAGACTTTGAAGTCAGTGGTGAAGTGACTGCGATCTTCGTGTTCAGCTTATGGGGAGCAGCGGAAATAGGCGATATTGTGCGCGGGGCATTGCAGTCATTACCTAAGCACCAAGTGGAATCTGCCCAAGCATTAGGGCTTAGTAAAGCGCAAATCTATCGGTACATTCTGATCCCACAAGCCATTCGTCGGATGTTGCCAGGTACGATTAATTTAGCGACTAGAATGATTAAGACAACATCGCTTGTGGTGTTAATCGGAGTTATTGAAGTTGTTAAGATTGGTCAGCAAATTATTGAAGTCGGCGTCATTAATGCTCCAACGGCATCATTCTGGGTGTATGGGTTTATCTTTATTCTGTACTTTATTGTGTGTTATCCATTATCTAAACTTTCCAAAGTTTTCGAGAGAAGAATGCAAAATTAGCATGTGAAAGGGGTTGTTATCCATGACCCAAGCCGCAGAAACACTCTTAGAAGTGAAGCAATTACATAAAAGTTATGGGGAACGACAAGTACTTAATGGCATTAATCTATCTGTTGAAAAAGGGGAAGTTATCGTCGTTCTAGGTCCTTCTGGTTGTGGGAAGAGTACTTTCCTGCGATGTCTCAATGGATTGGAACAAGTACAAGGTGGAGAAATTCAGTACCGAGGTCGTAACCTTGTGGATGCCAGCGTGGATTGGACTGAAGTTCGACAACATATCGGCATGGTATTTCAGAATTATGATCTGTTCCCGCATATGACCGTACTCGACAATGTATTATTAGGGCCGTTAAAGGTTCAGAAGAGAGATAAGGCTGAAGCAACAAAGCAAGCTGAACAATTACTCGAAAGAGTGGGGCTGCTTGATCGTAAAGATTCATATCCGCGTCAACTATCAGGTGGACAGAAACAGCGGATTGCCATCGTACGCGCTTTATGTATGAATCCCGATATGATTCTGTTCGATGAAGTGACAGCATCCCTCGATCCAGAGATGGTTCGTGAGGTGTTAGATGTCATTCAAGTTCTTGCACGCCAAGGGATGACGATGATTATTGTGACTCACGAGATGGGATTCGCTAAATCTGTAGGTGATCGGATCGTGTTTATGGATCAAGGTCAGATTCAAGAGATCACACCTGCTAAGCAATTTTTTGCGTCACCGACGACAGATCGTGCCAAGCACTTTCTGGATGTTTTTCAATATTAAATAATAGAAAAGTGGGAGTTGGAGAGAAATGAGAAGACGAAGCAGATGGGTGAGTATATTACTTGCAAGTGTATTATTAGTAGGTCTAACAGCTTGTGGCAATGCCAAAGAGGCTAGCAGCACCAATAACAACAGTAATGGCGCAGCGTCGAATGCGAAGTTTGCCTCTATTGAACAGCTCAAGAAGAATGGCAAGGTTCGTATCGGGGTGTTCGCAGATAAGCCGCCGTTCGGTTTTGTGGATTCGAATGGGAAGAACCAAGGCTTTGACGTTTATATTGCCAAAAAATTCGCGAAAGACTTGCTCGGTGACGAGTCCAAAGCAGAGTTTGTACTTGTAGATGCAGCAAGCCGTGTGGCTTACTTAGAATCCAATAAAGTAGATATCATTATGGCGAATTTCACAGTAACGGATGAGCGCAAGCAGAAAGTTGATTTTGCCAACCCATATATGAAACTTTCCTTCGGGATCGTATCACCAAGTGGTGCACCAATTACATCGATTGATCAGTTAAAAGCGGACGGCAAGAAGCTGATTGTAGCCAAAGGCACGACAGCAGAAACTTATTTTACAAAAAATCATCCCGATGTGAAGCTCTTGAAGTTCGATCAGTACACGGAGATTTTCGCAGCGCTTAAAGACGGCCGTGGTGCAGCCATTGCTAATGACAATACGGAACTCATCGCTTGGGCGAAAGCAAACCCTGGATTTACGGTAAGTATTCCAGAGTTTGGTGGTCAATCTACAATTGCACCTGCAGTTGGAAAGGGAAATACTGAGCTGCTGAACTGGATCAACAAAGAGCTTGAGACACTCGGTAAAGATAAGTTCATTCACGAAGCTTACAAGGCAACGCTCAATGACATCTATGGCGATGGATTTACCGATCAGTTGGTCGTTGAAGGCGGCAAGCTACAGTAATTTTTCATCTACTTTTACAAAATTTGACCTTAGTCTAGAAATCACTTAGAATATGCTTAACGAGCGGGTATAGTCAACAACTATACTCGCTTTTTTTATGTACCAATTTTTATGTACCCATACACAAAGCAGGTGAAGACTCCATGACAATTAACATTCGACAAGAAACGAATGAAGACGTTCACAAGGTTTATGAAGTAGTTAAAGCAGCGTTCGCGCAAGGGGAGCATTCGGATCAGGATGAACATAATTTAGTTAACAGACTTCGCAAGAGTCCTAACTTTATCCCAGAGCTATCCCTCGTAGCAGAGGAACACGGCAAGATCTTAGGACATATCCTGTTCACAGAGATTAAGGTGGGAGAACATATGCTTATTGCACTTGCGCCTGTCGCGGTGTTGCCAGATACGCAAGGTAAAGGAATTGGCAAGAAGCTAATTACTGAAGGTCATAGAATTGCAACTAATCTTGGATACAAGGGTTCCGTTGTCCTTGGTCATGCTGAGTACTATCCGAAGTTCGGCTACGAGAAAGCAAGCATGTATCAGATTAAAGCGCCATTCGATGTTCCAGATGAGAATTTTATGGCGATGGAGCTTCAAGATCAAGGACTATCCGGTGTACAAGGTGTTGTGGAATACGCGAAATCATTTTTTGAAAAAAAAACGAAATTCATAAACAACATGTAAAGAGCTGGGGTGTAAGCCCCAGTTCATTTTTTTTGTAACCCAAGACGATACTGCTTCGTATAAAGAAGACATAAAAGGCGGAATTGAGGTAGACCAGCTGATGAATGTTGTAAGGATGGATCAAACCGATATGGGGTACAGACGAGCAGAGTATAAGGCTGCCCAGTACTTTGCATCGCTTGTAGAACAAATGACGGGAAAACAATATGTGTCTGCGCTAACAGAAGATTTTTTACTATGGAAAAAAGACCATGTTCACCGCCGTTCTTTGTTGTCTTTCTTAACAAAAGGAACGAAGAACCCTAGTACGAAGGATACGAAGATGTATATAGATTGGCTGAAGTATACGGGAAAATTAGACAGTTATCTAGATCGCAGTGTGTCGTATATCTATATGAGAGATCTGGGCAAATCATTGGATAATCCCGTGACGCAAACTCGAATTAAATATGTAGTTAATAGCGTTAAGAAACATCTGCTTAAATCGGTTGATACTCAGAAGGGGACTGAGCTTGAGTACATGAGTCTTGCTTGGTTGTATCGTAAAGCACAGAAAAAAGGAATCGAAAGTGCTGTCATTTGGGTCATGAACAAGCTGAAGGCAGTTGCAAACCACATTCCGAAAGAGTTGAATGCAGAGCACGCACAGCGCAAGCTGATTAAGATTATCATTGGGGTGTTTATGCATGCTTATGAGGAGCTTCCACCGAATCTTACAAGCGAAGAACGCGCGAAGCGATTGGATGAAGCGATAAGACTCGGTTACTCTTATGGTCTGACTTATCCATTCATTGATGATCTTCTAGATGCTCAAATTCTATCAGCGCAAGAAAAGGTTCGTTACTCGAGTTTGATCCGTCAATCGCTTGCAACAGGTACTGTGCCAGAGTTAGGTAAGTGGGCAGCTCCGATTCAAGGATTGATGCAATATGTGCATGGTGAGCTGCGGGAAGCATTCGAATATATTAAGAACTACCAGAATATGTTGACGCAGATTACCTTCTTTGAGCAGTCGAATATTTTCTTTGAATCCCAAGAAATTGACCGTGTGAAGCATATGGATTTTGCGAATTATTCGAATGAAGAGTTATATATCCCAATTATCTTGAAGTCATCCTCATCTCGCCTAATTGTGCGCTCCGTTATTGCGGCCTCAAGCGATGATGAGATTGATGATCGTACTTTCTATAATGGGATTTACAATCAACTGGCAGACGATTTCGCAGACATGTTCGATGACATGAGAGAGGGTGCTGTTACACCTTATACGTATTATTTAAAATATCACAAGCAGCGTCCTGATCTCATTAATCCATATGAAATGTACTGGACGGTTATATATCATTTGATCCACCATGTACATGGCTCATGTGCCAAGACGCGTGAAGTCGTACTAGATCGGGCAATTAATGGCCTTAAACGTTGCAAGGAGCGGGTTGGTAAAGACAAGTACAATGAGATTATGGCGATATTTGCTTCTGGCAATCCAACGTTTAACCTCCTCGTGCAACAAATGGTACAACAAGCAAGTGATGTCGATTTCTTCGATAAGCTGCTACGGGATCAATTCATTCTAAATTTGAAAAATGATCGCAACGAACAAGAGGAATTCGTTCGTACCATTGAATCGGTACGTGAACAGATCAATAATAATCTATCGATTGATAAGCCAGCAGATATGATTCCGATGAAAGAACCACTTATTAATGCAGCGAATTATAGCTTAGAGGGAGATGGCAAGCGAATTCGTCCAATCCTATCGTGGGTGATGGGTGTGGATCAGTACGGACTTGAGCCGAAAGCGCTCATGCCATTACTTCGTTCCTTGGAATATATGCACACTGCATCGTTAATCATCGACGATTTACCTTCTCAAGACAATGCGTCCACACGGCGTGGGCGGGCAACCTTGCATATGGTTCACAATGAGGCGACAGCGGAATTAACAGGTATATTCCTGATTCTGAAGGCGGTACGTGAGCAGGCGTCTATGAAACAATATGATCCTAAGACGGTGCTGGCGCTTATGCATTATTCTGCAGAGAAAACAGAAGAGATGTGTATGGGGCAAGCGATGGACCTACATTCCAAAAGCAAGCCATTAACACTTGATGAGCTGAATACCATCTGCTTCTATAAGACAGGAATTGCATTTGAAGCTTGTCTTGTAATGCCAGCAATCTTAGCACAAGTCAATGACTTCGAGATCGAAGCGCTTAAGAAATACGCTTACCACGCAGGGATTGCTTTTCAGATTAAGGATGATTTGTTGGATTTGGAGGGAGATCATAACTTGCTAGGTAAGCCCATTGGTCAAGATACCACGAACAGTACCTCAACGTTCGTCTCGATTCTTGGTGCAGATGGCGCACGTAAAGCAATGTGGGAGCACTATTGTTTGGCGATGGAAGCATTGCAAGTAATTCCACGTAAAATTGCATTTTTGAGGCATTTATTGAACTATTTGATTAATCGAGACCGATAAATCGGCATTTTTAATCAAAAGATAGGTTTACCTCTTGGCAATTATCTGATATTATAATCCCAATATTCAAATGCGATGAAGAGATGAGTAAATAACTTCCATTCTTACACAGAGAGCTCCGGTAGCTGGAAAGGGGCAAAGAATAAGTTATTGAAGAAAGGCTCAGAGCAGCACATCGAAACGATGCGTTATGGAGATGATGTGCCAGGAGCTCCTGTTATAGAGCTAGAGTATAAGCATTCAATTGGAATGTCGTACTTGAAGAGGCTGTTATGGCGACATATTGGCGAATCTAGGGTGGTACCACGAGCATACAAATCTCGTCCCTGAGACTTATAGTCTTGGGGGTGGGATTTTTTTAGTGTTTAAAAATAGCATTCAGCAATCTTGTAACATAAGGTACATCAAATATGACGCGCGAATAGGAAAGGGATGGAAACGATTATGACACAGAAACTAAGAGCAGGTATTGTTGGCGGTACAGGAATGGTTGGACAACGTTTTATTGAATTATTGAATGGTCACCCATGGTTTGAAGTAACGACAATTGCAGCAAGCACACGTTCAGCAGGTAAGACCTATGAAGAATCCGTACAAGGAAGATGGAAGCTTGCAACACCTATGCCTGATGCAGTGAAAAATATTATGGTTCTTGACGCAGCAAATGTAGAAGAAGTAGCGGGTCAAGTGGACTTTATCTTCTGTGCGGTTGATATGACAAAATCGGAAATTCAAGCACTAGAAGAAGCTTATGCGAAGACAGGTACACCGGTTATCTCCAATAACTCGGCACATCGCTGGACACCAGACATTCCAATGGTTATCCCAGAAATTAACCCGCAGCACATTGAAGTAATCGAAGCGCAGCGCAGACGTCTAGGTACTTCCACTGGATTTATCGCTGTTAAGCCGAACTGCTCGATCCAGAGCTATGTGCCGGCACTTCACGCGCTGCTTGATTTCAAGCCGACACAAGTGGTAGCATCCACCTACCAGGCGATCTCTGGTGCAGGTAAGAACTTCACAGACTGGCCGGAGATGCTGGATAATGTGATTCCTTACATCGGTGGCGAGGAAGAGAAGAGTGAGCAAGAACCGCTTCGCATCTGGGGCAGTGTGAATAACGGTGAAATTGTGAAAGCAAGCTCTCCGATCATCACAACACAGTGTATCCGTGTTCCCGTTTTAGATGGACATATGGCAACCGTCTTTGCATCATTTGAAAATAAACCGCCAAAAGATGAAATTTTAGCGCGTTGGGCTAACTTCAAAGGTCGCCCGCAAGAGCTTGGTTTACCAAGTGCACCGAAGCAATTCATCACATACTTCCAAGAAGATAACCGTCCACAGACAAAGCTTGACCGTGAGATTGAGCGCGGTATGGGTGTTTCCGTAGGTCGCTTGCGTGAGGATTCTATTTATGACTATAAATTCGTAGGACTTTCCCACAATACTCTTCGTGGCGCAGCAGGCGGTGCCGTATTGATCGCTGAATTGCTCAAAGCAGAGGGCTATATCCAGGCTAAATAAATCGAATAAATTGTAAAGGACGCCTCTATCAAATCGTGCTGTTTCGTACAGTTGATTGGACAGTGTAGGCGTCCTTTTTTGTGGTGTCGTACTATTTTTAATCTGGTATGATCCTTAATTGAATCATCCATGAACAATTTGTCGGCTTCACCCTCTTCGTGCTACTATTTCTAGTAGGCTCAAGATCTAAGGGTGGGGTTGATTGGTTATGAAGAAAAAGAGAAAGCAAGATCATATCGTCACTGCGACTATCCAAACAGTGGATGAAGTCGATTATCTGCTTATGACAGAGCTACATATATGGTTTGTTCTTTCAGGTTACCTAGAAATCGTACGTAATGGGTCGAATATATTGATGCGGACTGGCGATATTTTTGTGCTGAATAAGGGCGATCTTGTTCGGGTTGTGAATAGTGAGGAGAATGCGACACTTAAGGTTGCTTTTGTTTCGAATGAATACCAAGTTGAGCTTCCACCATTTCAACTAAACATTCCACTTGCAATGGTGTACAAAAAAGAGGGTTACGCGCACATTAAGAACTGCATGGCTTCCTTATATGTCGAAATGAGTTATCCAGCGGATGGTTCGGACTATATGATTGAAGGATATGCGAAGCGTTTAATCGGACTACTGCTGAGATATCTTCAAACTGTGGATGAAAAGGAACAGATACATGCTGCATCAGATAAAATTCAAGAAGTGGTCTCCTACATTAACATGAATTATGCGGAGAAGCTCAGTTTAGATGAGATTGCAGACAAATTTTATAGCAGCAAGTTTTACTTGGCACATTCATTTAAGAACCAACTCGGAATTACGATCGGTAATTATATCAAAGAGGTGCGATTGTTTCATAGCTACCGCATGCTAGAGAGTACGACCGAGAAGATTGTTACGATTGCATTATCGAACGGTTTTCCTAATGTACGCGCCTTTAATGAAGCATTTAAGCTGAGCTACAAGCTGACACCGGCTGAATTTCGTGAAGAGCGTAAGAGGGGAGCGGCTAAGAAACGTACAGATTCACCTCTGTCTCAAGATGTTATGGCACTACTCGCACCCTACATGCCTCCAGGTGAAATCGTTGCACAAGTACCGATGAATCCAGATCGGATTGAAGCCCAAATTGATATGCAAGTAACGATCAGTCGATATGCGAAGGGTAATGATGTCTTGAAGGTTAAGGGAGATCTGAGGGATAGCCGCTTACTTGAAGTAAGACAACGTCTTGGTGTGAAGTGGGTAGCGGTCAATCGTATTGTGAAAATTATGGATGTGAAAGTTCAAGAAGGTAAACTTGTATGCTCATTTCGAGAACTAGATCGCATCCTACAACAGATTATTTCCGCAGGCATGCTTCCCTATCTGCAAATCCAATTCATTGATTATGATGATTGGCAGGAGATGGGCTATCCAGATAAGGGATCATTTCAAGCGGTATTTAAGGAGCTGCATCACCATTTACAGCAAAATTATTACACAAGTAATGATTGGATGTATGAATTCCGTTGCTTCTATGAATTTACGGATGGTGGAGAGTTGTGTTTGCCGGTAGTTGAGGCTATCTCCATATTCGAAGACTATAAGAATATTGTCATTCATTTTCCAGTACTGCCTGAAGGGGCAGTTACGCTCGATTCAGACTGTCTTAACGCCATTTATTGTATAGATGACATGACGTATATGCGCAAGATTTCGCTAGAAGATGCACGGAGTCATTTGTTCGATCAAGCATACATCCAGATCATTAGTGAGAATAAGAATATGAAGGTTCTGAGCCATGCGTTGACCCGAATGTTGGCTTTTGAAAAGGATGATTATTTGCAAACGTATTCTGACTTAGCACAAGCGAATGCAAGTATATGGCAATACATGAGTTTAACGAATCAATTCGAGTCTATGAATCATTTTTACACACCGTTATCGCTTGATTCAGCGAAGCTGTTTGAGTATTTTCCAGATGAGCTGGCAAGTAAGTTGTCATTATGTACCCCTGATGGTCGATACAAGGATAATTGGTATGCGAAGGAATTTGTGATGCGGCTCTTTGAGGAGGTTGTGTATCGCAATGATGCTTGTATCGTGACGAAGCGCGGGGACAACTATCGTATACTCGCTGTATATCCGGAGGAAGAGCTCATTTTGTTTATGAATCAAAAAAGTAAAGAAGAATCCGAAATAGCTTGGAAAAAAGCGAAGAGTCCGTATATTCATATTAAATTAGATATGCAAAACTTAGAGGGAACGTATCGATTGATCCAGCAAGAATTAACACCAGAGCTGGTCGATCAGCGATCCGATATTTCCGATTTAAGGAAATGTAAAAAGTTGTCCTTGGACGATATTGCATATTGGAATGGAGTTAATCGCCCTGCAAGACGCATAGAAACGCTTACAATCAAGGAATCTCATACGCTTGAGTTCGAAGTTCCGATATTCGGAATCATCATGATTGACCTTGAGAAGACGAACATTTAATGCTAAATATTGCGCTTTCGATTTTATGAAAAATCGGAGGTACGCAATATTTAGCTTTTTTTATGACAAGAAACTCATAGTTTTCATGAAAGCGCTATTTTACAATGTAGGGGATAGATCAAGAGGGGGGTATCGACATGTTCGATTACTTGAGACAAAAGCAAGCCAAGAAACAAGAGCTTGTACAACGGGTGAAGGCTGATAAGGCCAAGCTTAAAGAACGTAAAATAGAAATTGCGGCAATGCCTGAGGCAGAGCGAAACGAAGCAATCAAGCGCGATAAGCAATTGCGTAATGAGGCTGCAGAGCAAATAAGGCTGCAAATGAAGTCTATGGGGCGTAAAGAGCGTAAAGCGATGAAGAAGGAAGCAAAGCGATACAGAAAAATCAAGAACAGACCTAGACGTTTCGCGGGTTGGTCGATCGTCGCGGTTGTTATCATATTCATAATTGTGCAAGTGGGACCGACTGCTGGAGCGATCCTGGAGGCATTGTCGGGTAAGCATATCACAGCAGTGACGAATACACCTGAAGGTGTACAAGCACGTGCACATGGGGAGAAGATGGCAGAGGAAATCGCCAATGAAGGGATCGTACTTCTTAAGAACAGTGATCAGAACTTGCCACTACAAGATAAGAAGGTCAATGTGTTCGGTGTAGCAGCACTTCATATGCGTTATGGAGGCGGCGGTTCCGGTGGAGGCGATACGTCTCGTGCAGTGAACTTATTCGATGGTTTGAAGAATGCAGGCATCGCATACAATACACATCTTTATGATATGTATCAGAAAGTTGGCGGTGGTAACTCCGGCGGTGGTTCTGGACTCGTGCAAGTAGCAAAAGGCTTGCTCGGTATGAATTCGAGTGACGAACCGAAAATCGATTACTTAACGGATGACGCAATTAAACAAGCGAAGGGTTATTCGAATCAGGCTGTAATCGTGCTTGCAAGTGAAAGTACAGAAGCTAGTGATGCAAGTGTCGAGCAATTAAAATTAACGGCTAACAAGCGTGCTTTAGTTGAGAAAGTAGCACAAAGCTTTGACAATGTAACAATCATAGTCAATGCGGGTAATGCACTAGAGCTTGGTTTCGTTGAAGAATTCAAATCGATTAAGTCAGTTGTATGGATTGGAACGCCAGGTCCATATGGTGCGAACTCCTTAGGAAATATTCTAGCAGGAAATATTAATCCATCTGGACGTATTACAGACACTTATGTGTATGATAACTCCAGTGCTCCTGCAAGTGAGAACTTCGGAAGTTATAAGTACAACAATCTAAACTATGCATTCATGAATTATCAAGAGGGCATTTATGTCGGATATCGTTTCTATGAAACATTCTATGCCAATGATGAAGCCGGCTATAAGAAAGCAGTCTTGTACCCGTATGGGCATGGACTCAGTTATACGAACTTTGAGTGGACAGTGAAGGATCAGAAATTGTCTGATCAGAAGATGGAAGTACAAGTGGAAGTGAAGAACGTAGGGAAAGTAGCGGGTAAAGACGTTGTTCAATTGTACTACTCCACTCCATATACACCTGGTGGCATTGAGAAGGCAGCAATCGAATTAGGTGCTTATGGCAAAACATCTCTACTTGAGCCAGGTCAATCCGAAGTGCTGACACTTACCTTTAACACGGAAGACATGGCTTCTTATGATATGAATAAAGAACAAGCATATGTCCTTGAACAGGGTAATTATGTAATTAAAGTAGCGCGCAACGTTCATGATATTGTAGCGAGCTATGACTATAAGTTAGCTGACAAGATTGTATATAAGAAAGATAAAGATACGGGAACAGAATACAAGAACCAATTTGACTCAGCTAAAGGCGAATTGACTTACCTATCCCGTAATGATTGGAAAGGTACCTACCCGTCTGATGCGAACATTAGCCACGATGCACCACAATATGTGCTAGATGCTTTCACGAAGGAAATTGAACCTTCCACTGCAAAGATGCCGACATTCGGTGCGGATAACGGTATTAAGCTCAAGGATTTGAAAGGCTTAGCATTTAATGATCCGAAATGGGATTCATTCCTAGATCAATTTACACTTGATGAAATGTTCAAATATGTAACAAATGCTGCATATCGCACGATGGCAGTAGAGCGTCTGGGAGTACCGAAAACATTGCTTATGGATGGACCTGCTGGCTTTAGCTACTTCTTCAAACCAGTAACTGCGGCATCTTATCCGTCAGAGATCGTTATCGCATCCACATGGAACGACGATCTAGCATACCGTATGGGGGAAGCTGCGGGTAAAGAAGCGCGTGCTTATGGTATTCAAGGCTGGTATGCGCCGGGTATGAATATTCACCGTACTGCGCAAGGCGGGCGTAACTTCGAGTACTTCTCCGAAGATCCAGTTCTATCTGGTAAAATAGCAGCTGCAATGACGAAAGGTGCGCAAGATCAAGGCATCATCGTCTTCATCAAACATTTTGCAATGAACGATCAAGAAACGAATGCTCGCTCTGGTAACTTGATCTGGGCGAACGAACAAGCGATTCGCGAAATTTACTTGAAGCCGTTCGAAATTGCGGTTAAAGATGCGAAGCCACTTGCAGCAATGTCCAGCTTCTCGATCATTGGAATGAAGTGGGCAGGTGCGAACTCCATCTTGCTTAACGATATTTTACGTAAAGAATGGGGCTTTGATGGATTCGTTTCAAGTGATGCGGTATTCGGCTTCATGCATGCGAAGGATGCTGTTGTTGCGGGTAATGACTTGATGCTAGATATTATGTCACCGAATAAAAATGAGAAGGGACTCAAAGATGCTTATAAGAAAGACCCATCAGGCATCGCGAATGGTGTTCGTACAAGTGTCCATCATGTGTTATATACAATCCTAAGAACTCATTTGTTTGAATCGTAATCTAGGAAAATGAATGCGTATGGGGTGGAGAGAGATGAAATATAGAGAGCTTATCGAGAAGATGACATTAGAAGAGAAAGCATCTTTAATGTCAGGAGCGAATTTCTGGAATACGAAGTCCATTGAACGATTAAATATTCCGGGGATCATGCTAACTGATGGGCCGCATGGACTTCGCAAGCAAGGTGGGAAGGCTGACCATTTGGGGCTTAATAAGAGTCTTCCTGCCACCTGCTTTCCAACTGCGGCTACACTGGCGAACAGCTGGGATAAACAATTAATTTATGAAGTCGGTCAGACGATTGGTAAAGAAGCAGCGAGTGAAAAAGTAAGTGTGCTGCTCGGACCAGGGTTAAATATTAAACGGAATCCGCTATGTGGACGCAACTTTGAGTATTTCTCCGAAGACCCTTATTTAACGGGAGAAATGGCAAGTGAAATGGTGAAGGGCATTCAATCCAATGGGATTGCGGCGTGTCCGAAGCATTTTGCAGTAAATAGCCAAGAGCACATGCGCATGACGATTGATGAAGTCGTGGATGAGCGCTCGATTAGAGAGTTATACCTAGAAGGGTTCAGACGTGTGGTGGAGCAAAGTGATCCGAAGACGATTATGAGCTCCTACAATCGTGTGAATGGTACGTTTGCTAATGAAAACAATTATCTACTTCAAGATATTTTGTATGGAGAATGGGGATTTAATGGCATCGTCGTAACCGACTGGGGCGGTAATAATGATCGTGTAGCGGGGCTTAAGGCAGGCAATCAATTGGAGATGCCATCTACAAACGGGATTACGGATCAAGAAATCGTGCAGGCTGTGAAGAGCGGTGAGTTCGCAGTCGAGTTGTTGGATGATGCAGTAGATCGATTGCTAGAGCTAGTATTTGCAACGAAATTGGATGATCAGGTTGCACCAACTGTCGATTATGATGACCATCATCACAAAGCAATTGAAGCAGCGAAACGTTCGATCGTGTTATTGAAGAATGAGGATCAGATATTACCGCTTCAACGAGATAAGAAAACCGCGATTATCGGGGATTTCGCAAGAAATCCTCGCTATCAAGGTGCAGGCAGCTCGCTTATTAACCCTGCCAAGCTATCGAATAGTTGGGATGAGTTAGGTAAGTCTGGTTTATCCATTGTAGGGCATGCACAAGGTTTCAAACGCATGGGTGGAAAGAGTGCGCAGCTTCTAAATGAAGCCGTATCATTAGCCAAGCAAGCAGATACCGTATTGTTATTCTTAGGGCTGGATGAAGGCAGTGAAGCGGAGGGCGTAGATCGTACAGACCTTAGCTTGCGAGAGAATCAGTTGGAGCTACTTCATGCGCTGAAACAAGTGGGTTCTAATGTTGTTGTGATTCTGTCTGGCGGTGGTGCAATTGAAATGCCGTTCATTCAGGATGTTAAAGTAGTCGTGCATACTTACCTATCCGGACAGGGCAGTGCTGAGGCATTGACGAGTATTTTGCTAGGGGATTATAATCCAAGCGGCAAGCTGAGTGAAACATTCCCGATTCATTATAGTGATGTATCTTCAGCGCCGTATTATCCGGGTAAAGAGGCAACCGCAGAGCACGTTGAGGGTATATTCATTGGATACCGTTACTTTGATACTGTTAATAAGCCTGTATTATTCCCGTTCGGCTATGGACTGTCTTATACAACTTTCGCTTATAAGGATCTATCGGCAGATCAGCACCAGGTTTCGTTTACCATTACGAATACGGGAGAAGTTGCTGGTGAAGAAGTTGCGCAGCTGTATATCGAGAAGAAGGGTTCTTCAATCTTTAGAGCGAAGCGGGAGTTAAAAGGGTTCGACAAGGTGTACTTAGAGCCGGGTGAGAGCAAACGTGTTACGTTGAAGTTGGAAGAAAGAGATTTCTCTTACTATAATCCGAGCGTTCGAGATTGGGTTGTTGAACCAGGAGTCTATGAAATCCAAATCGGCAGCTCCATTCAGTCCATCTTATTAAGTGAACAGGTGACGCTAGAGGGGGATGCAGCGCAAAGTGAACATACGAAGGAAAATTTCCCGAATTACTTTAACGGACATGTTCATGAGGTGAGTCGTGAGGAATATCATCGCCTGCTGGGATATAAGCCACCATCACCGATGTGGGATCCGATGAAGGATTTAGGACTCAATGACACAATCGCGCAAGCAAGGTATAAGAATTGGATCGGGAAGTCGCTGTATAACGTTGTGATCTTCTTTAATAAATTCTTTAATGCTATTAATAAACCGTTGCTCGCGAATAACGTATACTTCGTGCTTAATATGCCGTTTCGCCAAATCGACCGCTTTACAGGCGGGAAGATTAGTCGTAAACAGATATTGAAGTTGCTCAAGTGGATGAATAGGTAATCGTAAGTGTTGAATGATAATTAATGTAGTTAACGATAAACAGCAAGCGCTGATAAGCGGTACTGATTCCAACTAAGGCAGATCAGTAACCTAAGCAGCAGCTTGCTGTTTTTGTGTTGAGGATCTAAATAATACGCTGATTCACTTCACAAATCTTAATTTTTATTAAGAATCCTTTAAGTGATTCATAAGACCATCACAAATAATCGTTAAACTCTCTACGTTATAGTGGTTGAAGCAGGGAATAGCCCAGCACGAGTAAACAGTAGAGAGGTGTTCAGAAGTTGAAAATGTCTTATAAGAAGTGGTTAATATTAGGAGTGGTTGGTGCGCTGATTGTAGTAACTGTTCTATTGAAGTACGTTAGCTTCGATAACAATTCAGAGTCTAAGTCATCAGGTGAAGAGTTAAAGCAAAAGCAAGAACTACTGGCCGTTCATTCGGTGGAACAGATTCAAGATCAGTATGATTTAGTTGTAATCGGAACAGATCCTGAGGGAATTACAGCGGCCATATCAGGAGCTCGAAATGGTCTAAAGACACTCCTTATTGAAGGTAGAAACCGTGATATTCTAGGCGGGTTAATGACTGTTGGCTGGTTGAACAGTCTGGATATGAACTGGGATCGTTCAGCGTCCAAGCAGCTTGGCAAACCACCCGAATACTTAAACAAAGGGATCTTCTCCGAGTGGTATCAAAAAATAGAAGGAGATTCCTTTGATGTGACGACGGCTGCCAATGCATTCTATGAGCTAGTGAAGAGTGAGAACAATATTGATTTGTATATGAAAGCAACTGCCATAGAACCTTTGGTCAAAAAAGAAAAGGACAGCACTTTAGTACAAGGAATATCGTTTAAGAAGTCTGATGGAACTGTGCATAATGTGCTGGCAAAGTCAGTGGTCGATGCAACCCAAGATGCGGATATTGCGGCTGCAGCAGGTGGATCTTTTACAATCGGTCGTGAAGATCTGGGTGATGAAAAATCGCGAATGGCGGTTACTGCCGTATTCCGCTTGAAAAATATTGATGATAAAGCTTGGAATCTGATTCAAAAACGTATGAAAGACACAAAAGATACAGGCAGCGGTTCCAATAAAATGTCTGCATGGGGTTATGGGAAGGAAATGCAAGATTATGTACCTGTAAATAAAGAGCGGACCAAGATGCGCGGTTTAAATATTGGTCGACAAATGGACGGAACGATCTTGATTAACGCCTTGCAAATTTTTGGTGTGGATGGAATGAATCCGAAATCCGTTCAAGAGGGTATGGAGATAGCGAAGAAGGAGATTCCTCATGTTATTGAATTTCTGAAGAAATTTGAAGAGTTTAAACGTGTGGAATTAACAGGCATTGCACCGGAACTATACGTCCGCGAGACGCGGCATATGAACGGACTGTATCGTCTGAATGTCATCGATCTGTTGGAAAACCGTGATCAGTGGGATCGCATCGCCTTTGGATCTTATCCCGCCGATATTCAAAGAACGTCTCCGACTGATAATGGAGCAGTTGTCGTTCATCCTTCGAAGTACGCTGTACCGTTTCGCAGTATCGTTCCAAACAATTTGGATGGGATTCTGGTTGTGGGCAGATCAGCTAGTTATGATACGCTTGCACATGGTAGTGCTCGTGTTATTCCAACTGGAATGGCAGAAGGTCAAGCTGCTGGTGCAGCGGTTAAATTATCAATTGAACAAGGAATAAGTTTCCGTAAGATGGCGGATACGAAATCTGTCATCACGGAACTTCAAAATCGATTGAATGAGCAAGGTATGGAAATAAATTCATATACGCCTAGCCCACAATCATTCATGAACCATAAAGCCTATGAAGGCTTAAAAGCGGCCGTATATATGGGCATCGCAGTAGGGTCCTATAACAATGAAACGTTCAAATTAGATAAGACTTCCAATCCACAGCGTTTGGTTAATGCACTCTACACCATTCAAAAGAAATATCATACTCAATTTACCGGGGATTTCTCAACAGCGGTTGAGAATATCTCAGAACCAGCGAAGCAGCCTCTAACGCTCAAACAAGCTTGTTATACGATTGCGGTCGCAGCAGGTTTAGATTCATCACTGGAGACAGCACAAGAGGATCTTTTCAAGAAAGGACTTCTTACCAAGTCGACTCAATCAATCATTGCGGATCCAAAAGCATTAACGGATGGGGATATGTATCTCCTGCTTAAAGATGCTGTAGAAGGTTTAGCAGGAACCATTATGAAGTAATCCGATTAGCAACAAGCAGCGTAGCTGCCGGCTTTCAAGTGAAGCATGGGCTGGCTGTGCTGCTTTTTTTACACTGTTGTAACCATAGCTAAGATTGATTATGATGGTTGGATAAGCTTATTGATCGAAGTTGGATCAAGGAGGGTGTATATGAATCGAAGTACAATTCTCTTGGTTGATGATGAAAAGGAAATCACGAATCTTCTTGAAATTTATTTGAAGAATGAAGGTTATCAATTATTAATTGCCAATGATGGGCTAGAGGCATTGGAACTCTTGCAATCTAATGCTGTCGATCTAATTATTCTGGATGTCATGATGCCTCGGATGGACGGGATTCAGGCATGTATTAAGATACGTGAAGAAAAGCAAATGCCCATCATTATGCTATCAGCCAAAGGACAAGAAATCGATAAGATTACGGGTTTAAGTATCGGAGCAGATGATTATGTCGTCAAACCGTTTAGTCCATTAGAGATATTAGCACGGGTGAAATCACAACTGCGCCGTTACCGTCATTTTAGCGGGAATGATGTGAAGAGTGAGAATGAGATTGTGATTGATGAACTTGTGATTCATTTGACTCAACATAGAGTGTCTGTAGATAAGATCCCCATTAAATTGACGCCACGCGAATTTTCGATTTTGTACACGTTAGCAGTGAATCGAGGACGTGTGCTAAGTATGGAGCAGATTTATGAAGCGGTGTGGGAAGAGCCTTTTTACGAATCCAATAACACAGTCATGGTACATATTCGCAAAATCCGTGAGAAGCTGGAGAAAGATCCAAGCTCACCGCAATATATCAAGACGATATGGGGAATCGGGTATACGATTGAATAGTGAAGGCGGGTACTTCATATGAAAATGAAATTTAGTTTTATCTATACGATGCGTTGGAAGTTTATTCTGATATTCTTCCTAAGCCTTGCATCTGCAGCGCTTTTTGTATACATCTGTTATGAAATATCGCAAAAACTCGTCTATATTGCACCTTATCGCTCTACGATTAAATGGGTTGTGGAGAATATCGGTTCACTACCTATTCTAGTTTTAATGGGCAGCTTGTTGTTCTTGCTTTGTTTTTTTATTTACAGTCGGAAAGTGTTTCGTTTCTTAGATGAAATTTCACGAGGATTAGTGGAGATTTCTAAGGGGAATCTGCACTATGAGATTAAAGCAAAGTCTTCGGATGAAATCGGAAGGTTAGCTGACCAATTCAATGAGATGACGAAAAAACTGCGGACATCCATTGAAGAAGAGCGTCATGCAGAGAAAACAAAGAATGAGTTGATTACGGGTGTATCACATGATTTACGGACACCCCTAACATCCATTCTAGGGTATTTGGAGCTCATTGAAAGAGATCGATATCAAGATGAGGTGGAACTGCGTTATTACACTAAAATTGCATATGATAAGTCTAAAAACCTGAAACATCTAATCGACAGTTTGTTTGAGTACACCTCACTTCGAGGAGAAGCTCTTCATCCACAATTTAAGAAAATAAATATGATTAGTTTCCTCAAGCAATTAGCTGAAGAATTTAATCCTCAGCTGAACAAAGCAGGCATGACGTATCGGATGTTCGTCGAAGAGGATAGCATGATTGTGGAAGGCGATGGAAACCAGTTCATGCGTGCTTATGAGAATCTGATCTCTAATGCGATTCGACATGGTAGCAGCGGACGTTATCTTGATATTCGGATTCGTAGGGATCGAAGAGACGCAGTCATCGAAATCGTTAATTATGGTGATCAAATTATGGAGCGGGATTTGCCTTATATATTTGACCGTTTCTATCGGGCGGATCGCGCAAGGTCTTCCCATAATGGGGGAACGGGTCTGGGACTTGCCATCACAAAAGGTATTATTGAACTGCATCATGGACTAATCAGTGCTCGCAGCACCATGCAAGAAACGGTGTTTGAAACGAGATTGCCTTTGTTTCAAGAACCGATTAAGCCGTCGAAATAACGGCTTTTTTTACTATCGCAAACATTACTTTTGTTTAACTACTACAACGCCTACCGCGATGATAATCAGTCCAACCCACGTCTTCCAGGTTGGCATTTCTTTTAAGAACAAGTATCCCATCCATAAGGAAATAAGCACTTCTATGCATTTGGCGGCAACGAGTACACCACCTAAGTGATTTATCGCTTTGAAACCGAACTTAATCCCATATCCGATGCATAAATTCGCAATTAAAAATAGAGGAATCATTAGAAGTTGAAACTTGAGCGTCGTCCAGAACTGTGGGTCAATATGCTTGCTTTGGTAAGATAAAATGAGATTGATACCCGTTAAACCGCTGAAAAGGAGAGTGAGACTATAGACATATGGCATGTTTGACCTCCAACAAATAATTGCAAGATGTCATTAATGTTTCTCAAAACCAACATTCTTATCCGAATGCAGAAGTGTGAAGTAGGGTTAGATCGTTTCTAAGGTATTGCCTTCATAAGCGAAGTTGAGGTAAAATCTGTTAATCTATATATGAGGAGGATGATCGATTGTCGAGTGATCAGATGAATGATTGGGATTATCCCATGATACATATCCCTAAGGGTGAAGAGAGTATGAGGGATGACCGTAAGAAGACGCAGTGGAAAGTGGAAGTCCAACCTTTTCAACTAGGGATATTTCCTGTAACAAGGGGTTTGTACAACTCGCTTATGGGTGAATCAGCTGTAAATACAGATGAAATCGATAAACCTCAAGTCAATATTTCCTGGCAGGATGCGATCGCTTTCTGTAATCATTTTTCTCGTAAAATGGGGTTAACAGTGTGTTACTCAATTAGTGATGATGGTCGGACGGTTACTTGTGACTGGGGAGCAGATGGTTATCGTCTGCCGACTGAAGCAGAGTGGCAATATGCATGTAAAGCTGGTACGACTAGCTATGTGTATGGTGAGCTTGACCGAATCGCTTGGTATGATGAAAATTCAGGTGGCAGCGCTCATGAAGTCGGAGGTAAGGAGCCGAATCCATGGGGGCTTTATGATATGTTAGGTAATGTGTGGGAATGGTGTTGGGATGTATATGATAAAGAAGTGTATGGTACATACCGAGTGTTCCGTGGTGGAAGCTGGGCGGAGCAGTCGAGAGGTTGCGGATCAACTTGCCGCAGGCGAAGTCACCCGACATTTGCCATTGATGATCTTGGATTTCGACTGGCAAGGTCCATATGAACGAAGTAAAGAAGGAGTAGCTTGCCGAGGCAGCTACTCCTTTTTTTAGAATGACGGTTTGTCAAGCTGTGTGAGCGGATTGGGCTTTCCACATCATCGTAATGACAAGACCAATAAACATAATGACTGCAGCAAAGAGATACGGATAGTTGATGTTTACATCAAATAATATACCGGCTAACGCGGGTCCGACGATATTGCCTAAGCTTGTATAGGTGGAGTTCATCCCAGCGATAAATCCTTGTTCTTTTTCAGCTGTTTTTGATAAATAGGTCGTTAAGGCTGGTCGCAGTAAATCAAATGCGAGAAAGATGAAGCTAGTTACGATAAGGACGGCTATATAGCCAGAGATCATGGTGGATAGGACCGCAAATAGTACACCAGCAATTAAGCATGTCTGGATGAGTTTCTTCTCACCGAGTTTATCGACCATTTTACCAAATAGAAAGACCTGAACAACAACCCCGAAGATGGAACTTATTGTAATAATGATTGCAATATCCCGTGGAGTGAAGCCAAATTTATGATCAGAAAACAGACTAAATACAGTTTCATAGGCTGATAAACCAAAGGCCAGTACAAACACGATAACAAAGGCAATAATGTATTGAGGATGAAGTGATCGTTTGAGATCAAGAACAAAGTTTGTAGCCTTTTTCAGCTGAGCAATTTCCAAAAGCTGCTGTTTGGTTAGTGGCTCTTTTAATATAAATAGGGATGAAATACAGGTTATTAATGCGAAAATAGCAGCAAAGTAGAAAGGGGCACGCACACCTAGCTCAGCAATAAAACCTCCGACACCTGGTCCAATAATAAAACCAAGACTAATGGCGGCAGAAATATAGCCCATCGCTTTAGGTCTTTCCTCTACTGAGGTAATGTCTGCAACATAGGCAGTTACCCCAGGCATAATAAATGCACCACTAATACCTCCAAGAATTCTGGAAAAATAAAGGACAGATACATGTGTGCCTAAACCAAAGATCAGTTCTGAAATACTAAATAGGAATAAGCCAATGACGATCATTTTCTTGCGGCCATAAGTGTCAATCCATCGTCCTGCGAGTGGAGACATGAGTAGTTGTGCGAACGCAAATGCGGCCATAAGATAACCCATTGATTGACCGGATAAATGCATCATATTCATAAAGGATGGCATCACCGGGACGATGAGTCCAACGCCTAGAAAAACAATAAATATATTACTTAATAGGATGAGTAAGACGGTTTTCTGTTCTCTTAATGGTTTCTTCATGTAGTAATACCTCTCTTTGTAAAATCATAGCCGTGAAATACCTCTCCAAAATACAATCCATGAGGCATTAAGTTTATCGTGTAATCGTTTTTCGTCATTTCCATAGGCAAGTTCAACCATGATCGAATCAACGATACCAGAGAAGGCAAGAGTAGGGATGAGGGCATCTTCTTCTATGATAATTTCGGAATCGATCCATTGGTGAAATTTGCTTTCGAGTACGGTTTGAATCTTGTTCTCCGTATCGAGTACTTCCTTATCAATCGCTTTTGCAAGATGTTGAGGTGGAAAATAGGACATGCGAAGCCAAAACTTTAACTTTTCGTTTTTTTGAAACAAATGAATGACCAATTGAAGATAGCCTAATAAGGCTGCTTTCGGATTCTGGGCATCCACTTTACGCAAATAATCAAGTTTGGAAGAAAGTTCTGTCTCTTTGGCATCTTGTAAAACTTGTAGAAAGAGATCATCCTTACCTTTGAAATGAGCGTAGAGAGACTGTTTTCTCATACCGAGCTCCTCGGCAATTTGAGATAGAGAAGCTCCTTCATACCCATGTATTGTGAAAAATTTTAAAGCGACGTCTTTGATCGCTTTACTTTTCAATAGAATCACCTCAATTAACGAACGTTCGTCAGTCATTTTATCAAAAAAATTTTTTTAATGCAAATGAATGATTCAATTTCATAAATCTAAACCTATTAATATTGATCGATGAATGATGTAACCATATCGTGACGCAGCTCTTCGAGCGGGAAGTTGTCCGGGTAGGAAGCATACATGAGCATGATCCCATGTAAAGCAGTTGAGAAGTGGAGTGATGCAAGCCATGGATTAGGCGCGTTCAAGTTACGGAAAATCTCAACTTGGGTCTTGGAATGGTGAGCCATTTCGTCTTTCAACTGCTGGCTATACACGGACACGATTTCGTCCGCTTCGGGATGGGTCTGCAAATTCAAGTAAAAGCGATACACATGTGGTTTCTCCTGCACATTGCGAATCGAGTTTTCGGCTATATAATGCAATTGTTCTTTGGGAGTAGGCAGTTTCATGGCTTCCTCCATCACTTGCACGATTTCATCCATACGTACTTGAACCAATTCTGCAAGCAGGTCAGTCTTTCCCTTATAGTAATTGTACATGAGACCTTTAGAAATTGAAGCTTTCTTCGCAACATCATCAATGGATGCCTTGTGGAAGCCTTTTTCAATAAAGACGTCAATAGCGGCGGTACGTATCTTATCTTTCGCAATCGTGCGAATACGTTCATTTTCTTCTGGTGTTCTTGGCATATCGGATTCACCCTCATATTGATCTTGTTCTCATCATAAAACAGGCGAATATTTCTGTCAATTTATTATTGACTAAATATTCATTCAATAATAAAATCGAGATGAATCGATATTGATGTGGAGGGATTGAGATGGATCTACATGTTGAAAGGATAGGTCAAGGAAAGTCTGTTGTCATGCTGCATAGCGGGGGAGGAGATTCTAGAGATTGGACGTTCTTGGCTCCCTTATTGTCTGAACATTATCAAGTGATTATGGTCGATGCAAGGGGATGCGGGCAGTCGCCAGCACCTATAGGTCCAGCTAATTATGTAGCGGATCTGCTTGAACTTCTAGATGAACTTCAGCTTGAGAAGGCGACACTTCTAGGACTGCAAGTTGGTGGTCAGATCGCTACTGAATTTGCACTTCAGCATTCAGAACGTGTGCAAGAACTTGTGCTCCTTACACCTGAATTAGCGAATTTCCGTCATGCATCAGACATTTGCATCTATCACAGAACCGTAATGGAGGCCCTGCCAGATGTTGCACATATGGTTGAACTTGCGATGGAAGCTCCATTTTTCCCAGTAATAAAGAATAGCCCACACTTTGATTTCATGAAGACCATCAACCTGCATAACACACATCGATTAATGGAATGGGCTGCTAGCGGTCCGCCAATCTGGCCGACAATCCCTGCTATTGAGCATCTGAATGAACTAGAGCCTAGAACTTTGCATATTCATGGAACTTTGGATCATCCTGATAGTAAGAAGATTGCTGAGCAATATGAGGTTGCGCAGCATATTCAATTTGCGACGATTGTGGGTGCAGATCAGAAGTTGAATTTCACCCACCCTGAGGAACTCGCAGAGTTAATTGTCTCATTTTTAAAAGAATAGGTTGATTCTGTAAATTTCATGTGTTACATTTACGAATAGTTAAAGTCGAAAGGGTGTATAATTGCCGATGAAATTCTAATCCAAATCCCACACAAGCAAAATTCGTGAAAACACGATGCTTTTAAGGATAGGATTAGTCTGGGCTTTTTTACACATACGAATGGAACGTCTTGTTTTGTGATAAGAACAAGAACGTCTTATTGAGTATATGCCTGCCTCCTGTCCAAGCGTCGGATAAGGGGGCTTTTTTATGTCATTAATTAACGTAACGAACTTAACATTTGCCTATGAGGGCAGTTATGACAATATATTCGAGAATGTCAATTTCCAGATGGATACCGATTGGAAGCTAGGATTCACAGGTAGGAATGGTCGTGGAAAGACGACGTTCATGAACCTGTTGCTTGGTATACATGAGTACAGTGGCAGTATCTCGTCGGGTGTAAGCTTTGAATATTTCCCATTCCATGTGGAAGATAAGAGTGCTCTGACCTATGAAGTGGTGGAGCGCATTTACTCCGATTATGAACATTGGCAGCTCATGCGTGAGTTCAACTTGTTGCAAGTATCTGAGGATGTGCTGTATCGACCATTTGAAACATTATCGAATGGGGAGCAGACGAAGGTGTTGCTAGCGGCGTTATTCTTAAAAGAAAACAGCTTCTTACTCATCGATGAACCGACGAATCATCTGGATTTACACGCTCGGAAGTTAGTCAGTCAATATCTAAAGAACAAACGCGGCTTCATTCTCGTCTCGCACGACCGTGCATTCCTGGATAATTGTGTCGATCATATTCTATCGATCAACCGAACGAACATTGAAGTGCAGCGCGGCAATTTCTCGGACTGGTGGGAGAATAAGCAGCGTCAAGATCAATATGAGCTAGGTGAGAATGAGAGGCTGAAGAAAGATATTAAGCGCCTGTCAGAAGCCGCGAAACGTACAAGTGACTGGTCGGATGCAGTCGAGAAGACGAAGAATGGTACGCTGAATTCAGGCTTAAAGGTCGATAGAGGCTATGTCGGGCATAAGGCTGCAAAAATGATGAAGCGCTCGAAGTCGATCGAAGGCAGACAGAATGCCGCGATTGAAGAGAAGTCGAAGCTGCTCAAGAATATCGAGAGCTCTGACAGCTTGAAGATTGCGCAGCTAGCTTATCATAAGCGACAACTCGTGCAACTCGATCATGTATCGATTGCTTACGGGGAGAAACAGGTGTGCAGCGATGTGAATCTTACAATTGAACAAGGGGATCGCATTGCGATATCTGGAATCAATGGTTCGGGAAAATCGAGTATTCTGAAGCTGATCTTAGGAGTAGAGCTGGATCATTCCGGTACCCTGAGTAAGGGGAGCCAGTTGAAAATTTCTTACGTATCACAGGATACTTCGCATCTGCAAGGCAATTTGACGGACTATGCTAGAGAGAATGGAATCGATGAAAGTCTGTTTAAGGCGATCCTGCGCAAGCTTGATTTTGCCAGAATTCAATTCGAGAAAGATATTGCTTCATTCAGCGGTGGTCAGAAGAAGAAGGTTCTTATCGCCAAAAGTCTCTGCGAGAAAGTGCATCTACATATCTGGGATGAACCATTGAATTTCGTAGATGTCATTTCGCGCATGCAGATCGAAGAGTTACTCTTGGAATATGCACCAACGATCGTTTTTGTTGAGCATGACAGCACGTTCTGTGAGCATATAGCGACGAAGGTAGTTGAGCTTTAGAGCATTAGAATATTAGAAGTCCCCTTACCCAAGGGGATTTTTTTATTATTCAATTCGAATCTATCATTATACGCATACAAGCAAATAGATTTTATTTTCATATAACAGCTATGAAAGAAACAAAGGGGGGAGAAGGTTGGTTTCTGTCATATGCTGTTCAATGCGTGAGCGTTACATGGATAACGTATTTGCGAATTATTTAAGACAAACTTGGAAGAGTAAGGAACTCATTATTATTTTGAATCATGATGACATGGATATATATGATTGGAGTGAGCGAGCGGAGAAATATCCGAATGTGTATGTGTATCAGTTACCTGCGCATATTACGCTTGGGGATTGTTTAAATTTCGGGGTGGCGAAGTCACATTACAAGTATATTGCGAAGTTTGATGATGATGATTACTATGGTCCTAAGTATTTAAGTGATTCTATGAAAATATTAAAACGAACAGGAGCATCCGTTGTTGTCAAAAAATCTGTATATATGTATTTTGAAAAATATAAGACACTCGCAATTCACGTTCCCGGACAAGAAAATCGATTTACGAAAAGTATACGCTCTGCAAAGGGGGCTACCCTGGTATTTAAAAAGGAAATTTGTAGTAGGGTTCAATTCCCAAGTAAGAATCGTGGAGAAGACAGTGGCTTTATTAAGAAATGCGTGCAGAAAAAGTTTAAAGTCTATGCATCGAATAGAAAGAATTATGTATGTGTTCGCAGAGCGAAGTCGAGCGATCATACATGGGATGTCTCGAATCGAAGCCTGTTAAAGGGATGTAATGTTATTCGTAAAACAGAGAGTTATCGAAAGTATGTGAACGAATGACGACGCGTAAGAAAAAGATCGCCTATCTTACTTTTGACGATGGTCCAACAAAAGTCACGTATCGTATTCTAGATTTACTAGATCATTATCGAGCATCTGCTACTTTCTTCATGTTAGAGTCGAGAATACGCCGATTTCCATCTGCGGTAGAGCGAATGGTAGAAGAGGGGCATACACTAGGATTACATGGAGTAACCCACTCGATTTCCCAATTCTATGCCTCTAAGCACTCGGTTGTTCAAGAGTTTGATCAAACACGGCGCACGATTAAGAGAATCACAGGAAAGGATACGACGCTTGCTCGAACCCCACATGGAAGTAGACCTTATATGAAAGCTTCTTACTTGAAGGCTGTGAATGAATCGGGTTACCAACTGTGGGATTGGAATGTGGACAGTCTGGATTGGAAGTATCGAGATGAGCGAATGGTACACTTAATCACGAAACAGGTGATTCAACTAGAAAGACGGCATAAGAATCCCGTTATTCTCATGCATGATCGACTGGACGAGACAGCAGATTTTCTTGAAACAATTTTAATATTTCTTATTAAAAAGGGTTATGAACTCGAGAAGCTTACGCCTTCCATGAAGCCTATATTGTTGTAATTCGTCTTAACTGATCCATCCGGTTAGGATTGCTCCACCACTTAGGCTGCTATTGTTAGCTGTGAGATCGCCGTTATGCGCTTCTAAGACCCGTTTGGCAATAACTAGACCGAGACCCGTACCGCCATGGTCAGGATTTCGTGAATCATCACCACGGTAAAAGGCTTTAAACAGGTTATTCAACATATGGTCTGGAAAGCCTAGACCTGTATCCTCGATTGTAAAATGGATTCGAGACAATTCTAACTGTAGGCAGATGTTGATCGTGCCATGAATTGGCGTATGCCTTATCGCATTATCAATTAAATTCCCAATTGCTCGACTTAGGAGATGGGCATCACCTTGAATATTGCGTTGTTCATTCGGTGCAACGAAGGTAATCGTTATTTCTTTTTCGTTAGCAATAGGCATGTATTCGACGACAATTTCCTGGAATAATGCCGTAATCTCAATTGACCCTAACCGCATAATCTGCTCGAAGGAAGCCATTTGACTGTAGGAAAATAGATCGGATACAAGTCGCTCAAGTTGAGCGGCTTTTTTGCTGCAAATGGAGATCGACTTCGTCGTTTTATCAGGTTGATCGAAAGTATCTCGCGTAAGTCGCGATAAGTAGCCCCGCAGTACAAATAGGGGTGATCGGAGATCATGCGCAATGGAGCTGATAAAGAAGCGTCGTTCTTCTTCTAATATAGATTGGCGAATAAGAGACTCCTTTAAGCTCGTGCCCATCGCTTGGAAAGCAGAGCGTACATCTGCAACTTCAAGCACAGTGGACTTTGGGAGTTGAAAATCAAGATCTCCACTCGCAATCCGCCTTGCAGCAGCGCTCATTGCTTCAAGAGGCTTTACTACAACACGACCCATCTGCCAGCCAATAAATAGGATCGCGATAAGACCAGCAACAAGTGCAAGGATGTTCGCAACCCAACTCTTATTGGCAGGGATGAAGAATAAGGCACTTCCAAGCACTTTGCCTTGTTCTGTGACCGAGATTTGCCGGGCAGGGACATTGCTATCTACATTGGACGGTACAATGCGAACAATTTCTTGATTCGATGCATCTAGGAGGACGACGCCAAGTTGTAAGGAATCTGCAATATTACGTAGAGTTTGTTGCCAGTTCGGATCAAGCCAATGGGTAACAGGGGTTTCATTCACTTCTAACATGATGGTATCTAACGCAGTTAATTTTTTAATGTGAGTGGTATTTTCAAATCCATAATGTTCGATTAGATTCGGTATTTCGTAGAATAATCGGGGGATGATGAGGACAATCAACATGCCAATCATCATCCATTGCCGAATGCGAAGCCCTTTCATTGCCGCACCCCTTCAAAGCGATAGCCGACGCCCCAAACATTCATGATATAGGTCGGTTTACGCGGATTTACTTCGATCTTCTCTCGAATTCTACCTACTAGTACCGTAACTGTGTGCTTATCTCCAACGCCATCCCAGAAGCGATTCAGGAGCTGTTCATATGTGAACACTTGGCGCGGGTATTCAGCAAACAGGCTTAGAATTTCAAATTCCTTCGGCGTTATGGAGATTGGCTGATCGTTGATTTTCACCTCATGAGCAGTCATGTCGAGTACAAGTCTACCGAAACGAAGTTCGATGTTAGCCGCTTTCTCGTTTCTATCCGAACGACGGAGTACGGCTTTAATACGTGCGACGACTTCTTCTGGTGTAGCGGATTTGACGATATAGTCGTCGCCTCCTAAGCTGAGCCCTCGAATTTTATCAACATCTTCACCTCGCGCACTTAGGAAGAGGATCGGGATATCCATTGTTCTACGTAGTTGCCGGCATAACTCAAGACCGCTTGTACCTGGCATCATAACATCTAGGAGCAAGCAATCAATGTGGCAACCGTTTGTTTCTAATAGATCTATGGCTTGTGAAGCGTTATAGGCAGACAGCACGTTGAACTGTTCATCTTCTAGAAAATCGGTCATCATTTCCACGATTTCTTTATCATCGTCCACGATCAATACAGTACGTCCTCGACTCATACAGATCCCCCTAACACCAACTTCATGACTTGGAAACATTGTAGCATATCCATTTCCTTCCGTACGTCGATTGATCAGATAATTAGAGCTTCGTGACTGAATTGTGATTATTTCATACCTCATTTTGTGAGTGTCTGATGTTACGGTTAGTTATGTGATTAGTCAATTTTCATTAATTAAGAAAAAGGAGATGGAGCTACATGGAGACAATATCGAACCCCCAGCATGTTAAGTTGATCCAAACCCAGCACCCCGAGAAAATAATGCCGTTCGCACGTAACCTTAGTGACCATGTATTAGGAGCGATATACGGACTGGATGTGAGCAGTTACCAAACGATAAAGCAACAATTGACGGAGCAAGCAAGAAGTATTGCCCAGCAGATGTTACAAGATAAAATCTTTGCAGATCGGATCGATCATCTACCATTTCAAACAGGAGATACGATTGTAGGGATTGGTGAGAGTACAACGGATGATCTGCTTTCATGGTTTGAGATTCTTCGGCATGTGCTCGAACTGCAAAGACCGCAAGAGGGGATTCGGATGATCAATGAAGGTGTATCTGGTTATACCTCCACGCAAGTGTTGGGTAAGTTCAGCAATATCATCGCGAAACAGCCAAATTGGATCTTATGTATGATTGGGGGGAATGACACGCTGCGGGTAGGTACAGATTCATGCAAAACGCAGGTGAGTCTTGCGGAAACCGTTCAGAATTTGGTGGAAGTGCGTCGATTAGCAGGAACTCATACCACTTCAAAGTGGATATGGCTGACACCGCCTACTGTAGATGAACAGAAAGTAGCGAAGTTTCATTATTTTGAGCAGGCACAATTAAGTTGGCAGAATGCAGATTTGCTTGCAATTGGTAACGCGATTAATCAGTTTGCAGATCCGATTGTTGATGTTCAATCTGTGTTCGGATTGCAGCCTCCGAGCAACTACTTAGGGATAGATGGAGTCCACCCAACAGTGGAAGGGCATATCGCGATTGTGACTCAGTTCGTTGAGGAACTAACAGGAGGAGCAGAACGATGAAATTGGTTGTATTCGGTGCAACAGGGGGAACGGGACGCCAAATTGTCATGCAAGCCCTTGAACATGGACATCAAGTAACAGTAATCGTAAGGAATCCAGAAGCGATGGATATTAGGCATGAACATTTGACAATTACCCAAGGTGATGTGTTGAAACCCGCAACTTATGAGAATATCTTGATTGGACATGATGCGGTGCTATCTGCGCTTGGTGTCTCACATCGGAACCCAACAACGGTTTATTCGGAAGGAGTTAGTCATATCGTCCGGACAATGGAAAGTGCAGGAGTTCGTCGTCTGATCTGTTTGTCATCTGCTGGTCTTGAAATTCCTAATGATACGCCTTTTCTTCAACGTCTGGTCATTCGATCCATCATTCAGCCCATGTATAAGCATGCATACGCAGATATGGCACGTATGGAGTCTCTCTTACTTACCTCGCAAGTAAATTGGACTGTAATCCGTCCTCCTAGGTTAACCAATAGCATAAAAACCGGTAAATATCGTATTGCGAAGAACATGCCTTTAATCGGAATTAGTGGTATTTCACGTGCAGATTTAGCGGATTATATGCTGAAATCGATCAAGGATGAATCCGCACTCTTAAGCCGTATTGAAATTTCTTATTAAATAGGGGGAGTGACTGATGACGAAACGTTCTCAGATCCCAAAGCGGTGGCTAATCGTCGTTATCCTTACACTCGGAGCCGCAATATTCGCGATTACCCCTTATGTGCCGCTTGATTCTTCATATAGTCGGGTTACAATTAGTACCTCATTTACTCTACATTACCCGCTCCTACTCACTCATATTTTCTCGTCATTTATCGCGCTCGTGATTGGCTGGTTACAATTTCTACCTACTCTTCGGAAAACGAGACCGCACATCCATCGCATAATTGGTCGTATTTATCTTTCTTTGGTTGCAATCGGAGGTATTACAGGAATTGTCGTAGGTATGTATACGGATAGTTACATCAGACAGATGTCATTTCTTACGTTAGTGCTGTTGTGGTTGTATACCGGTTGGAAAGGTTACACAACAGCTCGTAATCGCAATTTCAATGCACATCGCAAGTGGATGATTCGTAATTACGCGGTCACATTAGTTGCAGCGACAGCACGACTTGTGACTCCAATATGTATACTCATCTACTTGGTCGCAAACCAAACCGAACCTTTTACTAGTGTTGAAGCGGTGTTAAAGCATGTGTTAGAGGTTAATATTTGGGTTGGTTTAGTCGTGAATATTGTGATTTCGGAATGGCTTTTTATTAGCCCGAGTAAGAATACCCATAATCATTGAAAAGATAACAGAACGACCCGATCGCGGGAAGGTGCGTTCGGGTCCTTTTCTTATTTTCACAATAGGAACATGTCATTAAATTAGCCTTGACGTCCTTTGGCTAAGACACGGAAAGTGATGCCGAACTTATCGGTTACATTGCCATATGCGGGGCTGAAGAAGCTGGATTGCAGCGGTTCATTGACTTGACCATCTTGCTGTAATGCTTCAAAATATTGAGTAGCCTGATCTTTATCAGGGGTTTGGAGCACAAGTGTAATTTGAGTGCCTTTGTGGTACTGTGAACCTGTTACATTATCTGAAATTTGTAATTCCGCTTCCCCAATTTTCAAAACCGCGTAAGAAACTTGATCTTTCTTCTCAGCTGGCAATTCCACACCCTTATTATTCGGTAAATCAGCAAGCATGAGCTTGTAAACAACCTTCGCACCCAGTGCCTTCTCATAAAAATCAATTGCCTCACGAGCCTTGCCGTTCATTTCAAGAAAAGGAATAAAAGTCGTTGTCATTATCAATCATCTCCTAAAGGTTTATTCATGTTTACTCTTGTCACTAACTATGACGGAAGGTCTTATTTAAACGTGACCGGATTCTTAAAATTTTTAATAAAAACCTTTTCTTCAGTCACAAAACTACTGTTGTTTACGACAGTGTTATTAAAAAGTAAGTTTAGGAAGGAATGTGACGAATGAACCATAACGAGTGGCAAGTTGAACAATTTGAGGAACACCGTAAACATCTACAAGCAGTTGCTTATCGAATGCTCGGATCTTTAGGGGAAGCGGATGACGCCGTTCAAGAATCGTGGATTCGATTTAATCGATCGAATACGGAAGCTGTAGAGAATATCGGAGGTTGGCTAACGACTATCGTCTCTAGGGTGTGTCTAGATATGCTGCGTTCCCGTAAATCTCGGCGTGAGGATTTATCTATTGTACATACACCTGAACCTGTCACAAGTCGGGAGGAAGGCAGTGATCCAGAACATGAAGGTTTACTTGCGACTCGGTAGGCCTTGCGATGCTTGTGGTACTTGGAAACTTGAATCCAGCTGAGCGAATTGCCTTTGTGCTGCATGATGTATTTGCCTTATCCTTCTCCGAAATCTCAAACATTGTTGGACGTAATGAAACGGCAACAAGGCAGTTAGCCAGCCGTGCACGCGGACGTGTACAAGGAGCGGGATCAGTGGAACATACGGAAGAACATAAGCATAAACAAGAACTTGTTGAAGCATTCCTTGCCGCATCACGCACGGGTAACTTTGAAAAGCTATTATTGGTGTTAGACCCGAATGTTGTGCTGCATAATGATACATCGTTCGCCCCTGTTGCAGGCATACCAGTTGTTCATGGTGCGTCAGCAGTGGCGAAGCAATTCTCAGGACGTGCGCAAGGTGCTCGCGCAGTGCTTATCGATGGGTCAGTTGGAATTATTGTTGCTCCGCGTGGTCGCATGATGTTCGCACTTAAAGTGATAGTAGTAGCCGATAAGATCACTGAAATTGAGATGATTGCTGATAAGACGCGGCTAAGTGAGCTTGATATGACTGTAATAAGTAATGAGTAATCCCCATCATTTGCTAACAATCCGAAGGGACGTATATAATAACCCTAACATTTGAGTCAGCGGAGGTGAGGCTATGGCGAGAATACTCGTAGTTGAAGATGATCTTGAAATTCAAGAGCTTTTGAAGGAATTTTTATCGGCGGAAGGTTATGAGGTTGATACAGCAAGTGATGGTGTGGAGGGCTATAAGCTTTTTGGAGAACATAAATATGACCTCATTCTGCTTGATATCATGTTACCCATTCTAAGTGGGTTTCATCTTTGTAAAATGATCCGTAGTGAAGCACCCAAAATTCCAATAATGATGCTAACAGCCCTGGATAATGAGGAAGATCAGTTTAAAGGATATGATCTTGCGATTGATGACTATGTGACGAAACCGTTCTCGTTCAGTATATTAATTAAGCGTGTGGAAGCAGTTCTTCGCAGGGTTTATCCGGTAACTGAAGCTAGGATTCTGCAATTTCATGAATTAAATGTAGATCTTGATGCCTATTTAGTCACAGTGAACGGGAAGAAAGTCGATCTCACTTTCAAAGAATTTGAGATTATTCGCTACTTACTTGAGAATAAGGGGCATGTCGCGACGCGAAAAGCACTGCTTGATGAGGTGTGGGGCTATGATTATTATGGGGACGCGCGGATCGTAGATACGCATATCAAGAATTTGCGTAAGAAGCTAGGGATACCCTATATCAAAACCGCGACTGGTGTTGGATACAAGATAGATGAATAGACTTGCACGCAAAGGAATTACTTTCAAAATCGGACTTATTACAAGCGGTTTGCTTATCGTCAGTACGGTCATCGTATTCGTTATTGTGGCTCTGATGTTGCCTTCTTTTTATCAAAAATATAAAATCAATACGCTAAACACAGCGTTGGAACGATTAATTCAAGATTCGAGCACGAAATCGTTACAGGAAGCGAAGAGGGAACTAGATTCTTTTACACAAATACATAATGTGTGGCTAGGGGTTAGGGATCTTAATGGGAATATGATTTACGTCCCTTCCCCGTATGTCAAGTATAAAGATGAGCCATCAACTGGGGAGCCGAAGACTGTTCCTTATACGAAAAAGATAGAGATTGCAATGCCAAGCAACGTCTATTCCGTTGATAAACCGATTGCATTTACAGATGGGCATTACAAATTGTTCGCTAATGCAACCCTTCAGCCTATAGATGAAGTATCACAAGTCATTCTATTGTTTGCCCCATATGCAATTGGTATTGTCATCTTGATTTCCATTACAGGTGCAGTTATTTATTCTCGAATGCTTACAAAGCCGCTAGTACGTGTGAATCGTGTAGCGAAGCGGATGGCAAGCTTGGACTTCTCCTTATCGAGCGACATTCGATCGAAAGACGAGATTGGCGAGTTGTCTCGCAGTTTAAATCGACTTTCTGAGAATTTACAGGATGCGATGTCTGAACTCCAGCACACGAATGGACAGCTTCAGATAGAGATGGACAAGGTCAAGAAGATGGAAGATCAACGTAAGATATTTATTACGGCGGTATCCCATGAGCTGAAGACCCCGATCACAGCTGTAATGGGGCAGATTGAAGGAATGATTGATCAGATTGGGATATTTAAAGACCGGGATAAATACTTAAGGCGATCATATACGATTATGCAAGAGATGGAGAAGCTTGTAAGAGAGCTGCTTCAGATTTATGAATTCGAGAATACGATCTTGAAGGCGAGTCTGAAGCCGATAGAACTATCTCCACTTGTAAAGGAATGTTTACGACCGCTCGATTATGTCATTCAAGCCAAGTGCACGCAGATTCATGTTGAAATGAAAGATGACGTGTATGTTCAAGCAGACCGTAATTTATTGAAAAAGGCGCTATCAAATATCTTGCAAAATGCGATTCAATACTCACCAGAACGTGCAACCGTTACGGTAGAGCTGATCGAGCAGGATACTCGGTATGTGCTCCAAATTACGAATAGCGAAGCGGTTATTCATAATTCACAGTTGCAAGATCTATTTGAACCGTTCTATCGAATCGAAAAGTCCCGTAATCGTTACACGGGTGGGAGTGGTCTGGGTCTGTATATTGTAAAGCAGATCATGGACGTACACATGTTGGAATATGGCATTGCGAGTACCGAGCAAGGCGTACAATTTACGATTTATTTTCCAAGAGAAGCTTCTTCAAGATGAAGGGGTTTCTTTTTTTTACTATGTATACACACCTGGACTACACACGTACTCCACATGAACTCCACAACGAATTGTTATGATGTTACACGTATTGAGGCGCCAATACGTGGAGATAGACATGGGAGAGGAGAGTGCAAGATGAGAACTAGAAAGCAAGCAAGTTTAGCTGTCATGAGTGCACTTGTTGCGGTCACGATGACAGCATGCAGCGGTGGGAATTCCACGGATTCTGCGAAAGAAGGTAAGAGTGCAGATGGAAAGACTGTTGTCACCCTGTCAGTCAGACAAGCTGATCCATTCTTGAAATTAGCGGAACAGAAATTCGAGGAAGTAAACCCTGATATTGATATTCAATTGAAAGAATACACGGCAGCCTCTGCGGATGGCGGCGCGCAGCTTGCAATGGATGAATTATCTTTTGAAAAATACTTGAACACATTAAACACTGAAATATTGTCTGGAAAAGGTGCCGATCTCATCTCGTTGCAGGATCTGCCCTATGGGAAGTATGTGGAGAAAAAAGCACTTATCGACTTAAACGACATGATAACTAAAGATCAAACATTCAAGTCTGATGAGTATTTATCGAACATATGGGAATCTGCACAGGTACGTAATGGCGTATATGCGATGCCTCTTGGCTTCTCGCTCCATATGATGCTTGGCGATAGCGCCTCACTGAAAGATGCAGGAGTGAAAATCGATGATAAGACTTGGAACTGGGATTCGTTCGCGGAGTTAACCAAGAAATTGCTTAAAGATGCGAATGGAGATGGCAAGCCAGATAAATACATCATGACCAATACATCGCCAGATTCCATGTTAGTCGATTTTTTGAGAGATGATTATGGCAAGTATGTAGATCAACAGAAATTAGAGTCGCACTTTGATAGTCCAGAATTCCAAGCTTTACTTGCTCAAATTAAGAAGATGTATGACGATAATGTATTCTCCGAACAATCGGCCACTTGGGGTGAACAATTCTTCTCGCAATGGCGTGCCAATTCAGTTGAGAATCTGATCCTGTATCCGAAGGGTGTATACGATGGCAACGGTAAAGTGTATCGTAAGCCGCTTTCTAGAGATGACAAAGGAATTGCATTTAGCTCGTCGATGATGCTTGGTATGAATTCCAAGACGAAAGTGAAAGATGAAGCGTGGAAGTTCCTGAAATTCTTGTTATCACCCGAGATGCAATCTTCTTCGGAGCTTAAAGCCATTCCGATTAATAAAGCGGCTATCGATGCGCAACTAAACGGTATACAAGATGCGTTGAAACAAGGAAGTGTTAAATTGCTAACTGGATTTGTACCCAAACCGCTAACAGATGAAGAAGTGCAAGCCGTTCATGATGTGATTGGTGAAGCGGGGGCGATATCGAAAATTGACAAGAAGATCGTAACGATTATTTTTGAAGAATCCAAAGCGTATTTCGCAGGACATAAGTCTGGTGAAGAGACAGGTAAGATCATTCAGAACCGTGTAATGACGTATTTGAATGAGTAGCAGAGATGAGTTGGTGGAGCCGCGATTAGTCGCGGCTTTTTTGCTGTGTTGTAAGGGAGTTCGTGAATGCTGCCATACGCTTTACACCTTCAATAATCTCAGCTTCTGATAAATTTCCGTATATGATCAAAATACCGGGTTGATGCGTGTGATTCTGATTCGCGGGAGACAGGTATTCATCGGTTCGTTCGACTCTGAAGCCGTAGGCGAGCGTATCATGCCAAGGGAGGTCTCGGAGTGCACTTAAGTGGAATTGAAGCTGAAGGTGCAAACCGGCATCATCACCCAATACAAACATTTTTTCTCCGTACGTGTTTTGGAGCATTTCGATGAGTAAGGCTCTGCGTTTCTTGTATAGCTTTTTCATGGAATATACATGACTTTCAAAGTGTCCTTCTGAGATGAAAGTGGAAAGTGCACGTTGAATAATGAGTGGCGTGAAGATGTTAAGTTTTTCTTTGGTATGTAGAATGTTCGTCATTAACTGGGGCGGGACAATTAGAAAGCCAATGCGAAGGCTTGGGTGTAAGGTCTTGCTAAACGTACCCACATACAGAACACGTGATGGCGCAAGTGTCTGAAGTGGAGGAACAGGTGCTCCGCGAAGTCTGTACTCGCTATCGTAGTCGTCTTCAATCAAGTAAGTGTCAGCTTCCTCTACGAGACGAATGGCTTGATGTCTTCGCTGAATCGATAGCAGACTGCCAGTCGGGAATTGATGCGACGGTGTAACAAGAATGAGATGATTAGGCGCAAGCGGCGTGATTCTATCCATATTCATGCCTTGGTTATCTACGTCGACAGGAACCTGTGAATAATTCATTTGTTCAAAAATATCTCTTGTGAAGTCTATCGTCGGATTCTCGATATAAATGGATTGATACTGAGGGGAGAGTGCTTTAGCGATTAATAGAAAGCCCTCGGTAGCGCCGTTTACGATCACAATCTGGTTCGGGTCGACTTCGATACCTTTGGCACGAAATAAATATTGGCTGATCGCTAAACGCAAGTCGGAGAGCCCTTGAATATGACCGAAGCCGTAATTGTGAGTAGACATCTGCTCAGCAGCCTGTTTCATACATCTAATCCAGTGGTTATTAGGAAAATGTTCTGAAGACGGTACGCCGCTTGCAAAATCGATGATATTCGCATCGACAGAACGTATGTTCGATTCATTAATTACTGGCATTGTGTTAGGTATATTCGATTTAGTTGCGAAGCTTGTAAATTGCACTTCGGCTACATAAGTTCCTGAGCCTGTACGAGTTTCGAGATATCCCTCGGCAGTCAGTTGCTCATATACTTCAATGATGACATTGCGGGCGACTCCTAGTTCTTTCGCGAGCAGACGAGTGGACGTCAGCCTAGTACCCGCTTCTAATAGTCCCTCTTCGATTCGGTTTCTTAATTGCTGACAAATTTGCCGAAGCGCAGAGTGGGGAGACTGACGATCAATATAAATGCCGTACATAGATATCCTCCTGAAAATTGGTTCCTAAATAAAGTGACAAATTGGACCTTAGGGTAACCCGTTGCTTTCACTATACTAAACGTATACATAAGCAACAAGGAGGAATTAATTTTGAAAAGAAACTTTGGTAAATCTGGTATTAAGACAGGGCCGCTTGGTCTTGGTTGTTGGGCAATTGGAGGATTGTTTACATTAGATGGGATACCAGATGGTTGGGGAAATGTGGATGATCAGGAATCGATCTTAGCGATTCAGACTGCGATTGAGATGGGGGTTACGTTCTTCGATACGGCGGATGCCTATGGTGTCGGTCACAGTGAGGAAGTACTTGGACGTGCGATTCAAGGAAAGCGAGATCAAGTTGTGGTTGCAACAAAATTTGGCTATACGAATAATGAAGCAACGAAGGAAGTATTCGGTAAGTATGATGTGTCGCCCGAATATGTACGATATGCATGCGAACGCTCCTTACAGCGGCTTGGTACAGACTATATTGACTTGTATCAGATCCATGTAGGAAAGTTAAATGACGATGAGATCAGCAGTGTAATCGTAACGCTGGATGATCTTGTACAAGAAGGCAAGATTCGTTCGTATGGCTGGAGTACGTGGGACATGAGTCTAGCGGAACAATTTGCTGTTCAATCTTCTGGCGCTGCTATTCAGCATTCGCTTAATGTGCTTCATGATGATCCACACATGGTTGAAATCTGCGAGCAACGTGAGATGGTAAGCATCAACAATTCTCCGCTTGCAATGGGACTACTTAGCGGCAAGTTTAATGCCAATTCGATTTTGTCAGAAGATGACGTAAGAGGCAGCAGTCACGAGTGGGTACGCTATTTTAAAAATGGGAAACCAATCCCTGAATTCTTAGAGCAGCTTGAAGCTGTTAAAGAGATTCTAACGAGCAGTGATCGAACGACTGTGCAAGGTGCGCTCGCTTGGATATGGGGTAGAAGTGCTGTGACCTTACCTGTTCCGGGCTTTAAGACGAGAAAGCAAGTAGCGGAATTAGCAGGAGCTGTGGAGAAAGGTGCGTTAACGGCTTCACAGATGCAGGAGATTGATCGAATATTGGAGAGATCGCAGATAACAGTTATGTAGATTACGTTTTAATGAAAAATAATCCAGCAAAAAAGAAGGCATCTGCAGTGATGCCTTCTTTGCGTTTAACAACATTGATCCATTATTTATTAAACAAGTGAGGACCTGTTATGCAGCTCATGTAAGACAGTGCGAAGCTCATCGAAGTTATTGATGACAACATCGGCTTGGGCAAGCTCAGCTTCTTGGGCAAAATCAAATCGACAGCCAATCGAAGTGAGTTGATTATCTTTTGCGGCGTTAATATCAGAGAGACGATCTCCAACGACAGCACCATACGTGATGCCGTATTTTGTCTTGATGTGTTGAACAAGATCTGATTTATTCTGCGAGGAAATTTGCTGAATGCTGAATGTCTCAGTTACCCACTTATCAAGCTCATAGTAGTTTACGATTGCTTGTAAATAATCAACAAGCCCATTGCTTGCGATATAGATCTTGTAATTATGATCGACTAGATGTTGCAGGGTTTCTTTTACACGAGGATACAATTCGCCTTTACCAACTGAGATGATGGCAATTAATTGTTGTAAAAAATGAACATTGGCTTGCTCACGAATCGCTTCAGAATGATCAGGCATTAAACGTTCCCACACAACTGGAAGGGGTACACCCATAATCTTGCGATACGTTTCAATCGGTGTTTCCTGATCCCACAAGTTCAAACTCCTAAAGTGATTGAATGTTTCTTCTAAAGCTGGCTCTAGTATCGTATTCGTCTGAAACAATGTACCATCCATATCAAAAATAACGGAATAGGTCATAGGTGTTCTCTCCATCTCTTGTTGAATCTATTTACTAGATTTCATCATAAGTTTGGAAGAGACTTGTTGACAAGTCTTTTTGATAACTTATAGCGATGAGTAACACCTCAACTGAGGCTTATGGCAGTGGTTCAGGTGTTTTTTTGCAGATATTAATTTGAAGAGAGTTCAATTAGAACCCATTCCATACAGTTGTTTGTTCAACGATGAACCGTGATGTTGCGTGAGCGGAAGCAGCTGCTTTACCAATTGCAATAAGCACAACAGGTACGTAACGGGATAAGAGGAACGCTATCCATCCATTGATTTATTTGTCGAGAATTGGAATATCGTGACAAGTTAGCTCACATTGAGTATAATTATGGAAATCATATCATCTAGAGGAAGCACCTCAAACATTGGCCTATTACCGTTGTTTGGGGTGCTTTCTGTTTGTATGAGATGACAAGATAACCGACTGAAGGAGAGAAAATCATTGAGGAGACGTAATACAGCTGCATTCACAGCCATGTCCATCTTGTTCTTTGCCGTATCTGTTGCTCTGACATTAGGAGGAGTAATCTCGTATCTCGACCAACCATTTGCGGTTAAAGGTTACTATGGGATGGGAATTTTCTGCACGATCATGGCTAGCTTTACTCTTCAGAAAGTCATTCGCGATAATGAAGAAGACAAGCAAGAGAAAGTTCTGCCAGGAGATCTTCAACCTCGCAAACGTAATACAGTTGCATTTACTTTCTTAGCCTATGTCTTCTTCGCAGTATCTGTAGCGCTAACATTAGGTGGGATCATCTGGTACTTGGATCAACCATTTGCGGTTAAAGGTTATTATGGCATGGGTGTATTCTGTTCCATTATGGCAAGCTTCACTTTGCAGAAAGTCATTCGTGATAATGAAGAAGACAAGCGATTAACTTATGAAGCGAATAGGCAGTTCCATCAAGAACAGTAATCAAATTTCCTCACCAAATCTGGTGGGGATTTTTTATGTTCATATTTTGTAATATATATAAATTTTTATATATAAATATTTACATATAGTTTCACCGGTATTATACTTCTAAATAACAATAAGCGTTAATGAAAGGTAGGACATCATTATGTTACTTAAAGAAAATCGTGCATTTCGCCATTTGTTCGCAGGAAGAATTCTATGTATTCTGGCAGATTCGATCATGTTCTTCTCCATGCTTAAGTGGATTGAGCAGCACTCCAGTACAAGCAGCTCTTTCACTTGGTTCTATGTGGCATTCTATCTACCGATTACATTCCTCGCATTACCTATCGGTGCTTGGATCAGCAATAAAACGTTGCAGAAAGTCATGACCTATTCAACGACGATTCAGATCACGATGTTAACAGCATTTATCTTGCTTCATCCCTTTCTAGCCTATCAGTGGGTATACGGATTACTTATTATCATTAGCATCTTACAGCTTTTCTTCATACCTGCTAATCAATCACTCCTCCCGCATATCGTGGACAACGAAGATCGACCTAGAGCTAATAGTCTACTACAATTAGGTTATACGGCGGCTAAAGTGCTTGGTCAGATTGGGACTGCACTTCTAATCAAGCTATCTTTTGCACCCATGACATTAATGATTGCATCGATTGTATTGCTTGCCATGTCAGTTTATTTTATCAGAAGAATAAAGCCATTTATTAAGAACGAATCAAGCAACAAGCAAAGTCAATTATCCTCTGTAAAAGAAGGTGTTCGTTACATACTCACCATGCGAGAGTTAAAATTACTATTTATTTTCCTAGGACTCGCGATGCTATTCGCAACTTCAATTGACTTGATCTTAGTCTCCTTTTTAAAAGAACAACTTGCTGTTGGGGTTGAGAATTTAAGTTTTATTGGAACAGCATCACTAAGTGGGTTTGCAATAGGGGCAATGATCGTACCAAAGCTATACAAGCATATCGATCGTAAGTGGTTAATGATCCCGCCATTATTCGCATTAAGTCTCGGTACTGGTAGTCTGTTTGTTATCGAGAATTGGGTATGGATACTACCATTCTTCTTCCTGCAAGGTATCGCACTGGGGTGCTTTAATGTTACATTCATTACATACTTGCAAGACGTAGTCTCAAGTGAGAATTATACGAGGACATTCAGCCTATACCATATGTTATCCAGTTCAATGGCGCTGCCAGGGATCTTATTAACGGGTTTTATGTTAGAAGAAATTGGAGTGCTCAGCACGATTCTAATCGTTGCAGCAATGCTTTTCTTGATTGGAGTCATTGGAGTAAGCATGACGCCGAAATTAGGTAAGGGTCACAGAGAAGAAGTGAAGCAGACAAAAACTGAATTAAGTATAAGCGGTTAGAGGAGATGTTCGCGTGTCTTTACGATATGGATTACTTGGATTACTTAGTGAATGGGAAGCTAGTGGGTACGATATTAAGAAAGAGTTCGATGACCTAATGAGTATTTTCTGGCATTCGCATTTGTCACAAATCTATCCAGAACTGAGCAAGCTTGAAGAAGAAGCACTCATTACGAGTACGCATGTTCCGCAAGAGGGGAAACCGGATAAGAAGATATACACTATCACGGCAAAAGGGAAGACAGCACTCATGAAGTGGCTACTCACTCCGCCTGAAACGCCGAAGCTTAAGGATCCTTTCCTGATGCAAACTTTCTTTATGGACAATATTCCTTATGAAGAAGCGCTGCTAAAGCTAAAGATTTATAAGAATGAACGTATGCAAAGACTGACGAAGATGAAACAAATCGTTGAAGAGCGTTGGGCTAGTATTAAAGAACGTAATGTCATGAGTGCGAGAATATTGATTGGTTCTACCGTACTTAAGCGCGGAATCGAACAAGAGGTGCAGTATATCAAGTGGTGTGAGGATACGATTACATTAATTGAAACATGTAAGTTCCTCTGGGACAAGAACAATCAAGCGCAATCCCAATCGTACTTATTTACTGACGTTGAAGATATATTCGAACAGTATTTTGCAGAGTAAAGAAGCAGCTAAGATTCTAATCCAAAATCGCTATTCATATCATTGTTTATTACAAACAATTAGATAGGAGTTGGAGGGCGATGGGTAACCAAGCAGTCTGGATTATTGGAGCGGGAAAAGGGAATGGACAGGGCATAGCTGAAGCGTTCGGTAAGCGGGGATACAAACCTGTTCTCATTGCCAGAGATCATAATAAGCTTCTAAATGTCCAACAATCTTTACTTAGCGAAGACATTGCATCAACTTGCGTAATTGCAGATTCTGGTAATCTGGACGAGCTACGAGTAACGTTAGAAGGGTTAATCGAGTCTGAAGGCGCTCCTGAAGTGCTAGTATATAACGCAGCGGCAATATATCCTGGTCTCCCTACCGAGTTAACAGAAGAACGATTGCGCGCAGAGTTTAATGTTAATGTACTAGGAGCGTTTACTGCCGTTCAGACTGTATTACCGAAATTGAAAGAACGAGGAGCAGGTTCGATCTTGTTTACAGGTGGAGGATTAGGACTTTATCCGCAAGCTTCATTAGCATCTCTAAGTATGGGTAAAGCAGCAATTCGGAACTTGGCATTCAGTCTGAATGAGGAGCTTGCAGCCTATGGAATCTTCGTAGGTACAGTCACGATCTGCGGCTTCGTTCAAGAAGATACACCTTTTAACTCTAGATTTGTTGGAGAAGCGTTCTATCAATTGTACGAAGAGAAGAGTGGTGTTGAAGTACAGCTAAAACCATAAACGACTTCTATTCAAACTGAACTCCGCCCCGATTGGGATGGAGTTTTTTTTATTTTACAAGCAATCTTTATCTATTATGATCTTGATCTGCATTTGAACTTGATCTCACACAAGTAAATTAATGAGCAAGAAAGATATCGAAACGAAGAGAGGAAGATTCGTATGCTTAAGAAAGTGGTCACGATCTCAGTAATGGGGCTTGTTATCGTTATGTTGCCTGCTTGTGGCAGTAATAATGGCGGGCAAGAACTGCAATCTGCTATTCAGGAGATGGCGGCTGATGCAAGCGATGCCAAGGATCAGAATTATAAAACCCAATTTCAAGATCATGTTTTTCTAGGTGATTCGATCATTGAAGCATTGTCGTTTCACGATGTGCTAAAGGAGGAGAATGTAATGGGTAAAGCAGGTGGGACGGCGCTATTCGCATTGGATGATATATCAGACTTAGTAAGCCGAAGTCCGAAGCAAGTTTATATTGGTCTTGGTTCAGATGATATTCTATGGCCGACAGAAGACCCACAGAAGTTCTCGATTACGAACTATGCCAAACTTTTAGATAATATTAAAGAGAAACTGCCGGGTTCCAAGATTACCATTCTATCGGTCACACCGGTAACGATTGATGCAGAGAAGGCAGAACCACGTTACAAGAGTATCAAATCGTATAACGAAGCACTGAAGGAATTAGCGGAACTTAAAAAGGTCGAATATTTGGATTTAACGCAGTTGGTTGAGAAGAATATCACCTTGTTTGATAAGGATGGTATTCATTTCAAAGCAGAGTTTTATCCGAAGCTGCTTCAATTCATTCAGGAACATACGAGATGACATTAGGTTTCAGGAGGGGTTAAGATTTGGTATTCAGCAGCCTGATATTTCTCTACTGGTTCTTGCCTGTGACGATCGCAATTTATTATGTTTCACCTCGGGCTGTTCGTAATGTGATATTGCTCCTTGCAAGCCTAGTCTTCTATGCTTGGGGTGAGCCGATCTATATCGGCATAATGATATTCTCGACCTTATTCGATTATACGAATGGGCTACTTATTGATAAATATCGTAGTCGCAAAAAACTCGCTAGATTTATTTTTATTAGCTCTATAGCAGTGAATTTAGGCATACTTGGTTTTTTCAAATATTATGGTTTTCTCATCGAAAATATTAACAGCTTGCTTGGGCTTCATATTCCGATCACATCACTTCCGCTGCCCGTAGGAATCTCATTCTACACGTTCCAGACGATGTCATATGTGGTAGATGTGTATTTGAATAAGTACCCTGTGCAGCGGAATCTGATTGCATTCGGTACATATGTCACAATGTTCCCACAATTAGTTGCAGGTCCGATCGTTCAGTATGGGGATATTGCTAAGCAATTGAAAGATCGACCCATGACATTGGACAAATTTGGCAGTGGAGCGGAATTGTTCATTCGTGGTCTTGCGAAAAAGGTGTTGCTTGCCAATAATATCGGCTTACTATGGACAAGCGTTCATCAGACGCCAATGGCAGAGCTAACCGTACTATCTGCGTGGCTTGGGATTGTGGCATTTACATTTCAAATCTACTTTGACTTCAGCGGCTATTCGGATATGGCGCGCGGACTTGGGAAGATGTTCGGCTTCGACTTTAAAGAAAACTTCAACTATCCGTACGTATCGAGAAGTGTCACGGAATTTTGGCGAAGGTGGCATATTTCATTAGGGTCATGGTTCCGTGAATATGTGTACATTCCGTTAGGTGGCAATCGAGGTGGAATCAAGCTGCAACTACGCAATCTGATGATTGTATGGTTTCTAACCGGATTCTGGCATGGGGCAAGCTGGAATTTCATTGTGTGGGGATTGTATTTCGGTTTGTTTGTCACGATGGAGAAGCTTTTTCTACTACGTTGGTTGCAACAATTGCCTCGAATCTTAGCACATGTGTACACGCTCATGATCGTGATGATCGGGTGGGTGATTTTTGAAATGGGTAGCTTATCGTCCGCGTTCAGCTATATCCAAACGATGTTTGGTATGGGGAACCATTCGCTTTCTAATGAGGCAAGTTGGTATGGATTATCGACCAATCTATTCTTGTTGATCATTCTAGCTCTGTGCGCAACACCATACCCGCGGAAACTTATGATGTGGCTTCAAAGTAAGTTTAGAGTTGTGGACTTCGCTATCCCTGTCATGTATCTCGGATTTTTAATGGTTTCAACAGCCTATCTGGTTAACGAAACTTACAATCCATTCTTATATTTCCGTTTCTGAAAGGAGGGGTTAAGGTGGAGAAGCGACTGACTTACACACATGCAGTGACGGTAATATTATTACTCCTATCGATCGGTACGATCTTTGTATTAAATATAGTAACACCAAGCAGGCACTTCTCAGAATCTGAGAATCGTGTATTGAAGCAATTACCGGAGTTCTCCTGGCAAAGCTTAATGTCTGGAAAATTTACGAATAATTACGAAACGTACATCTCGGATCAATTCGCGGCAAGAGACTTATGGATTGGTGTGAAATCGAGCAGCGATCTTGCAATCGGTAAAAAAGAGAACAACGGTGTTTACGCGGGTAGGGATGGCTACCTGATTCAGCAATTTACACCTCCTAATCGCAAGGACTTGAATGATAAAGTACAAGCGATAAACTCTTTCGCAAGTGAGTTTCCTGATCTGAACCAATTCATGATGTTAGTTCCAACAGCAATTAGCGTATTACCCGAAAAGCTGCCGAATCATGTATTCGATCTAAAAGAGATGAAGTATCGTGATCTCGTGCATAAACAACTGAATTCAAATATTCGCATTATTGATGTGTTTCCTGCACTTCGGGCGCAGAAGGAACAACCGATTTATTATAAAACCGATCATCATTGGACAACGCGGGGCGCTTATTATGCTTATCATCAGCTGGCGAAGGATATAGGGTTTGAACCGCAGGATGAATCCTCATTCGATGTGACCACAATTTCAGATGAATTTTTTGGAACTTTGTATTCTAAAAGTGGATTTAGAAATGTAAAGCCAGATCCTCTAGAAATCTTCGTTCCGAAGAGCAAAGAAGACATATCGGTTGAATATGTAGAGGAAGCGAAAATGTCCGATTCCTTGTATGAAATGGATCATTTGAACAAAAAGGACAAGTATGCGGTGTTCTTAAATGGTAATCATGCATTAGTCCGAATAACGACCAAGCATCAAAACGCTGGCAAATTGCTTATCGTAAAAGACTCTTATGCCAACAGTTTAGTACCTTTTCTAACAGCACATTATAGCGAAATTGATGTCGTGGACTTGAGATACTTTGAAAGGGATTTGAAGCAATTGATCCAAGATCGTCAGATCGACACGATGTTAACACTTTATAATGTCCAGACGTTCATGACCGACGAATCAATTCGTAATTTAACCTATATGCATTCATAGTAGAAAGGAGATCAGGGAGATGAAAGCTCTAATGAATAATAAACATGGAACCAAATGGATATGGGGGCTCCCGCAGCTATTCATACTTACTGTAGTGGTGTTAATAGGCTGTTCGAATGAAGTAGAGAGTATTCGCAATGCCTCATCACAAGAAATCGTTGAGCATATGAAACAGAGTGTAAAACTCGGGGAGATGAAAGAAGGGGATCGAGACAAGCTCGAAAAGCTGTATCATCTCAATAGCGATGAGATAGAGGATTTTGCTCTGTATACAGCCTCATCGAACGTTGAAGCACAGGAATTACTAGTTATCCGAACTAAGAAAGTGGAACAGGTGGGGAATGTGACTAAGCAGATAAAGAAACGAATGGAAGCACAAGCCACGAAGTTCAAAGACTATCGACCAGAAGAATATGCCCTTATACAAAGTCATGTCCTGAAAACAATTGGTCCTTATGTGTTGTTAGCCGTATCAGCGGATGCGGAGAAGATAGGGAGTGCTTTTGAAGAGGCTCTGAAATCCAATTAGTAAGTACGATTCGACAAAAAGAAGAAGCCGTCCTTTGCTAAGAGGATAGGCTTCTTCATTACCAATTTATTAATTTTGTTCTACTATAATTTCTTTACCGTTATCATAAATAATTTTCATTTCCTTTTCGAAACCGTAGATCCAGCCTTCGTGTATTTCATCGTATTCGTGGTTTCTTTATTCATCATCTGAATGGTTGTATGATTAAATGCTTGTACGTCTAATTCGATTTTAGGTCGTGTTGTGTCCTTAATCGATTTTCCATTCTCATAGGCTTCGTCATTATACAATGTGAGGATCCGTCTTAAATAATTGTATTCCCATCTTCCTTTCAGAATACTGCTTTCATCGGGATAGTCTTTGTATCGTTTGTAAGAACCGTCTGCATTCAGAACAATCAGCACTTGAAATTTATCATCTTTTTGAACTCCCCATTGTCCAATCAGTTCTTGTCCATTTTGAGAGATGTTCTTGAGTACAGAGTCACGATCAATCCCAGCGTTTTTATCGAGTTCTTTCTGGTCTTTTGTAGTTATAGTTCCATCAAGTACAGGTATATCTTCTGTTAATTGTAATTGTGCGAAGGCATAGTACCATAAGTCCTGTCCTTTAGTAAGCGTGAGTCTTGCACGATCAAGAGCATCTTGATCTCTTTTCACTACTGCATCGTAAAGCTCGTCTAGACCTTTGTCAAAGTAAGACATAGCCTCTAAATTAGAGTCCTGAATTTTTTTGAATTCATTTGGTGGATTTAAGCTTATGTATTTTTTGATAACCAGTTTAAGTTTATCAATTTGCTCTTTATTACGTTGTAGGTAATTAGGTGATTTACCATCTTTTGATTCAATCGAAAAAGTTTGTAGCTCTTTCCCCATTTCAGCATGATAAGCACCAATCGCTTTAACATACTCCTCCTTGGATAGGGGGGCTGTTGCTTGTGTCTGTTGTGAAGTTTGATTTGACGATTGTTGTGCCGTTTGCTGCGAACTTTCTTTAGACTCTGCCGTTGTAACACTACTTTCTTTGTCTATGCAACCCGTTGTTAATAGAATAGGGAGCACGAAACTTAATAGCCATTTGCTTTTAATATGAAGTCCCTCCATTTAGTCATATCGTTAATCTCATAAATTATGAATAAGCTCTCCTTTCTAAACAGACATGGTAGATATTGTATAACAATTCTATGAAAATAGTCAAAACAAACTGAATTTATAGATTTATCAAGTGTGGTGGGATCATTACTTTCATGCAAAAAAAACAGAGTTAAGTTCATCCATAAGGAGACTTAACTCTGTTCTTTATATCGAGAGCGATTACTCTTATCTAATCATCAATTGATCACGTTTAGGTCCTACAGAGATGTAGGCAACTTTCACTTTGATCGCGGATTCGATGAACTCCACATATTTTTGTGCAGCTGCTGGAAGATCTTCGAATGAACGCGCGTCGGAGATATCGGTTTTCCAACCGTCCATATACGCAATAATCGGCGTCGCATCATCGAGTTCTGCTGTTACAGGGAAGTTCTGCGTTTCCGTACCATCTGCCAATTTATATCCTGTACATACTGGAATGCGATCCAGATAGCCTAGAACGTCGAGGTTCGTAAGAGCAATCTCAGTAGCCCCTTGTACCATACAGCCATAGCGAGTTGCTACCGCATCAAACCAGCCAACGCGGCGCGGTCGACCTGTTGTAGCTCCGAATTCGCCAGCGTCACCACCGCGGATACGAAGTTCATGTGCCTCATCACCTTCAAGTTCCATCACGAATGGACCTGATCCTACACAGCTTGAGTAAGCTTTGGTAACAGCCATAATTCGTGTGATTGCATGAGGGGGTACGCCTGCACCAACAGTAGCAAATCCAGCAAGTGTGGATGACGATGTTGAGAATGGATAGATTCCATGGTCTGGGTCACGCAGAGCACCCAGTTGGCCTTCTAACAAGATGTTCTCACCACGTGCATGTGCTTCTTGCAACATCACAGTTGTATCGCAGATATATGGGCGTAATTGTTCACCAAGTTCTAATAGGTGAGCGACAAGTTCATCAACTTGAATTGGTTTTTCTTTATATAAATGTTCAAGAAGAACGTTCTTAGCTTCCAACGTTTGCTTAAGCTTGCTACGTAGTCTTGTTTCATTAAGCAAGTCTGCTACTTGAATACCAAGCTTCGCATATTTATCGGAATAGAAAGGCGCAATCCCTTGTTTGGTTGAACCAAAACTACGATCGCCTAATCTTTTTTCTTCTAACTCATCGAATAAGCGGTGAATAGGAAGTACGATCTGTGCACGATTGGACACACTAACACGCGGCTTCGGTACTCCTCTATCGATAACTTCATTTAGCTCTGTAAAAAAGGCATCCACATCAAGTGCTACCCCAGGTCCGATTACGTTCATTACATTCTGGTGAAAGACGCCTGATGGTAACATATGTAGCGCGAACTTCCCATAGTCGTTAATGATCGTATGTCCTGCGTTGCGCCCGCCTTGGTAACGTACAACATAGGATGACTCAGCAGAGAGATAATCCGTCATCTTACCTTTACCTTCATCTCCCCAATTTGCTCCTACTATCGCTGTAACCGTCAATTGAATCGCCTCCGTCAAGTTCTTGTGTTTCGTACATAATTGATTATACTTTTAATATGTATCATAAGTATAATTGTTATTAATCATGACTCCCATAAATAGAGGTAATGACATATGAGTATTAATTTAGAGTGGTATCGCGTATTTTACTGGACGGCAAAGCTTGGTGGAGTTACGAGCGCTGCCAAGAAACTTAGTATTACTCAACCAGCTGTTAGCCATACACTTAAGCAATTAGAAAACTGTCTTGGCGGTCAGTTGTTCTTCCGTACTTCCAAAGGTGTGACGTTAACGACTGAAGGTGAGGTACTCTATCGGTTTGTGGAGCAATCCATGCAATTGATTGAATTTGGTGAGAAGAAAATGTCCGAGATGCACAATTTGCTTATTGGTGAAATCAATATTGGTGCAAGTGATACGCTATGTAAACATTACTTGCTACCGTTTCTTGAGCAATTTCACAAGCAATACCCCGAGATCAAGATTCGTGTTACGAACCGGACTACACCGGAGACGATTGCTCTATTAAAAGAAGGCATAATTGACTTCGGTGTAGTGAATCTTCCTGCTGAGGATACGAAGCTACATTTTTACCAAAGCGCTCTACAACAAGACTGTTTGGTTGGCAGCTCGAAATTCGTACATCTGACAGAGAAGCCATTCTTACTAAAAGAACTCAATCAATATCCGATCCTCTTACTTGAAAAAGGTGGGAGTACGCGGGGTTATCTCGATCAGTATGCTGCATCACATGGGGTGACGCTGAATCCTGAGTTTGAGCTTGGCAGTGTGGACTTGCTTGTACAATTTGCGCGAAGCGGGTTCGGGCTGACATTTGCCGTGCGTGAGTTTATTATTGAAGAGTTAGAAGCGGGAAATCTCATCGAAATTCCGCTCGTACCACGAGTTCCAGAGCGACACATCGGGATAGCCACACTCAAGGATGTTCCATTATCCGCGGCAGCAAAGGGTTTCTTAGCACATTTAATGGATGAAAATGCTTAACGTGAAAGAAACGAGAGGTACATGGAGTTATTATGGACTTAATCATGACGAAGTTAATCGTCTGTTGCCCGAGGAACTATCCCGTATTTTTCAAAAAGTAGAAAATGAACCCGACAATTACTCGATTTAGTAGTTGCCGGTTTTTTTATTTGTATAGCTGAAACACCATGAAACTTGTCTGATAATTCAACGTATTAGTTTGATGCAAGGTTGTGATTAATGACCAACTATACTAGGGTAGAGGGGTATTCGTAATGAGTGAACATAGTAATCATGAATCCATTCATAAACCGAAAAGACAAGCAAAGAAACTAGGTATGCTCCTTATCATTCTATCATTCGTACTATATGGTATTGCTGCCGTAGTAGCGTTTACACCTATTCCTACAAATACCAAAATGATCGTTACTCCAATATTCATCGTGCTCGGTGAAGTTGCGTTCTTCGTAGGAGGCATCATCTTTGGTAAAGAAGTAATGAAGCGCTATCGTAAACAATTGAATCCTATGAATTGGTTTAAGAAGAATTCAGACGGTCGACCTTAGGTCGGCTATTTTTATTAAAATGAATAATATTCCTTGACAAGAATATTCCTTTTTATATATATTTTATTTATTCAGAAAATATATTAGGAGGAATTGTGATGAACACTTTGTTTTCAAAAGATGGAACACAAATCGGATTCACTAAGATCGGAGAAGGACCTGCACTCCTATTGGTACCGGCGGCACTAGCCACGCATCAAGATACCGCACAACTTGCAGAGCACCTATCATCCCAATACACGGTATACAGCTATGATCGACGCGGTCGCGGTCAAAGTACAGACACTGCGCCATACGCGGTTGAGAGAGAAATCGAAGATATTGAGCATTAATTCATGAAGCAGGTGGTAGTGCATCCCTATTCGGAAGTTCTTCCGGTTCAGTATTAGCACTTGAGGCAGCCAGTCAATTAGGGGATCGTGTAACGAAGTTGTTCATGCACGAGCCTCCATTCATCGTGAATGATAGCCGCGCACCAGTTTCTAGCGAATACGTACATACGCTTAACAATTTGATAGCAGAAGGTCGCCGTAGTGATGCGGTGGAATACTTTATGACTGAAGCTGTCGGGGTACCAGCTGAGTTCATCGAGTATATGAAGGTAGCTCCACATTGGGCAGCGATGGAGAGTACTTCGCACACTTTAGCCTATGATGGAATGGTGATGGGAACTACGCAATCAGGTAACCCGCTCCCAACGGATCGCTGGCAAGTCAATGTTCCTGTGTTGATCATGGTCGGTGAGAATAGTGGTCAACTGTTTGCAGATGCTGCACAAGCACTCTCTGAACTCGTTAAGCAATCTGAGATTCATATGTTACCAGGACTCGAGCACTCAGCAGTCGTGACTTCACCAAACCTTATTGCAGAAGTAATTGTGCAGTATGATCAGAAAGAGCAGCTTACGAAATAAAGTGTTTTTCTATGAATATAATAAATGAAGCCCGTCCGACCCTAGTTGCGGATGGGCTTTGCTTATGTCTTAAGATTATTGTCTTGACTTACATAGTTCGGGAGTAGAGAATTTACTTATTCCAATCCACTACAATCAGAATTGGAGGTTCGGTATGAATTTTAAATACCTTGAAACCTTTTGCGCGGTTGCGCAGCAATCGAGCTTTGTTAAAGCAGCTGAACTTCTTAATTATGCACAGTCCAGTGTGACTGCCAATATTCAATACTTAGAGAAAGAAATTGGTGTTGCGCTATTTGAACGTAAAGGGAGAAGTGTTAGTTTAACTGGTTCTGGTGAGAAATTCCTCCCTTTTGCCTATCAAATGCTGAGCTTGATGGATGAAGCGAAGAACGCGGCTGTAGGAGATTGTGAATCTTCTGGCATCCTTACCATTGGAATGTTGGAAAGCTTATGTATTTATCGGTTTCCATCTGTCTTGAAACAATATAGATCAGAGCATCCTAACGTCGAAGTTCAATTTAAAACAAGTACGTATTCGGATTTGCACCGTTCTTTACTTGAAGATCTTCATCTTGCAATCATTACCGATGTTCGGATTCATTCTGATAGTCTAGTTGCGTTGCCATTACTTGCGGAGAAGGTACTCATGCTCGCTCATCCAAGCCACCCTTTGGTCCATTCAACAATTGAACCATCTTCACTTGTAAAAGAAACTTTTCTGCTAACCGAGCCTACTTGCAGATATCGTAAATTGTTCGAACAGTCCATAGCGAATCTAGGCATTGTGTCGATGCCAAAGCGGATGATTTTGTAAGTATTGAAGCGATTAAGCAATGTGCGATGAATCAACTTGGAATTGCGATTCTACCAGAAATGGAAGTACTGGATGAACTTGCAGATGGGCGTTTGATTGCTCTGGATATCGATTTCTCCGATTACGCACTTTATACACAGTTAGTGTGGCATAAGCAAAAGTGGAAATCGCCTGCGATGCAGGCTTTCATTGACGTAACGACGAACTTCTTTTCCGAAAAAGCATCAGTAAACGCTATTCGCGAATTCACGCAATAAACATCTACTTATAGTACAGATTCGACTATTCATGATTAGTGGTTAATCTAGCCCAAGCACGCACGGGGAAAGCACTCATTCCTTGAAGCTTCATCGGAGCCGCTGAGAATCGGAACCCTTCCGTTGGAAGTTGCTCCAAGTTACAGAGGTTCTCAACGATAGGAATGCCAGCACCGAGAAGAATAGAATGGGCAGGGCGATATGGATCAGTTGTATTATCAATGTTAAGGCTATCAATACCGACGAGGACAGCTCCTTCATCTCGCAAGTACTCAGCGGCATCATGAGTCAAATAAGGATGTTTTTCGAAATAAGCGGTTAATCCCCACATTTGCCCCATACCGGTCTCAATAAGAACAGCTCTGCCATTCAACGGATAAGCAGCTAGTGCTTGCCTAGTGATTGCTCTCCCAGTCATCCCATTCAGTCGAATAACAATTCCTTCAAGATCAGCGACGGAATCAATGGACAATCCAGCAACGTCAGCCATTCCTGCAAATCGGTGCGCAGGACTATCAATCGCGGTTCCCGTATTAGCGACCATATCGACTCGGCCAATGTGAAAAGTCACACCTGGGGCATAACGACCTTCAGACTCTTCATGGCTTATATAATCTGTTACCTGCGGTTTTGGAAAATCGGGATACGTCTCCATCCCACTTACGATTGAATGACTGAGGTCGATCAGTTTTGATTTGGAACCATTAGATGGAGTAGATGCTGACTTACGTTTATGGCGCTCTTGGATAATCTGTTTGTTCAGAATACGAACCGTACCTACCATGAGTAGCCGTAGATCCTTAATAATATAATCCGATAAGGCATCATCTGAAATATGATCTCCCTCAATGTCGAGTCGAAAGCCTTGACCTTGAATGCCACCACCATTGGAAAAATCCACTTCAAAATCAAATTGCACTCGCTTATCTTGTATAGACGTATGGTCAAGCATTGTTATTCCATCCTCCCCAAAAGTTCATTTGTGTAATTGATGTAATATCCTAATCGTAACTCGAAAATGAATGTTTTACATACAGATAAAGCGATTCTTAGGTTCGGACTTAATGAATGGAAACATGTTTCTACAAAAAAGTCGTTACGAATGGAGAGCACTTAGTTGTAGCTTAGTGGTAAAATATGGTTAAAAAATAGCGACAACCTAGGATTAGATGATCTATCCGCGGCTGTCGTTTTTTTATTTAGCAATTGACAGTTCCAAATACTGGTATTATAGTATGTTACATGACTAACATACCGATAGGGTGATTGTATGAGAACCAGCTTTGACGAGAGTCAGCCGATTTTTCTGCAAGTAGCGGAGATGATTGAAGATGACATACTAAACGGAACTTACAAGGAAGATGATCAAATTATCTCGATGGCGCAATTCGCAAGTACTTTTCAGATTAATCCGGCTACTGCGGTTAAAGGAATTGCGCTACTTGTGAATGATGGTATTTTGTACAAAAAAAGGGGACTAGGCATGTATGTAGCAGCAGGCGCCAGAAAAGTAGTTATGGCTAAACGACGCGTACACTTCTACAACGAGCTAGTTCTGAAATTACTTGATGAGGCTGAGAAGCTAGAGATGTCGGTTGAAGAAGTCATAGAAATGATTAGAGAAAAGGATAGGGGATGAAGGTAGATGAGCGTAGTCCTTGAATGTTCGAATTTAGTTAAAAATTATGGTAGACATGAAGCAGTTCGTAATCTGGATATGAAGCTGGAAGAGAATACGATATATGGACTGCTCGGGCGTAACGGTGCGGGTAAAACAACTTTACTGAATATGCTTACGGGAGGCGTATTCCCGAACTTTGGTCATATCGAAATTGCAGGTAATCGGCTTAAGGAAGGCGACACGCCCCATGGTATTTGTTTTATAAGGGAGAGGAACTTGTTCTTTGAAGATGCCACAGTCATGGAAACCTTGCAGCTTGCGTCTAAGTTTCATAAGAACTGGGATTGGGCATTTGCGAATGAACTTATCAAACTTTTCAAGCTCAACGCAGGCAAGAAAATGAAACAGCTTTCCAGAGGAATGGAGTCCCTAGTTGGCAATACCATAGGGTTAGCTAGTCGAGCACCTATCACGTTCTATGATGAACCTGTACTTGGGCTTGATGTATTGATGCGAGAGCGGTTTTACAAAGTGCTGGTTCAAGACTATGCGAATTACCCGAGAACGATTCTGCTCTCTACCCATTTAATAGATGAAATTGCGAAAGTCGTTGAACGTGTCTATATCATGGAATCAGGTACAATCTTGATGGAAGATGAGGTGGATAACATTCGCAATCATTCGTATGTATTAGTTGGAAATCATGAAGTCATGGAAAGCTTTATTGGTGATCGGCAAGTCTTTTATATGGAAGACCACGTAAGAGGCATTCTATCTGCGGTATACGGTACATTTACAGAAACAGATAAAATGCAGGCAAACAAACTGGGTATCTCGATTGAAGGATTACCGCTCCAGAAGTTTTTCTCCTATTTAATAGAGGGAGGTCAACACAATGAATAAGCCGAGCGTTATGATGAGAGCTTCTTATTTGCAATTGAGAAAACATTTATGGATATTCCTTATCATAATAGCAGTAAACACGCTAGTTAGTGTGATCGTAAGCTTGTCTATGGGAAAAGGTGAGAATACACATGTATCTATAGCCAATATCTTTACGTTGCTTCTTGTGGTTGTAGGTACTGTATTGCCGGGAAACTTCTTCAAGCGCATGATCAATCTAGGAGCTACACGCAAAGAATATTATGTAGGGATATTGTGCGTGTATTCGCTACTCGCTGCGGCGTTCGCAGTAATAAACATTGTATGGTTTCAAGTAGAAATAGGAATTATCCATCTTTATGAGCAAACGTTCAATATTCTTGAAATCTTCCATTGGAACCAATTTGGTTTAGTGGGCATGTTTATATACCAGTTCGGTGCGTACTTGTTAGTCTTGTCCTTGTTCACCCTTTTAATATCTGGATCACGTCATGTTGTAGGTTGGGTGATTTGGGTATTTCTTATAGCTGCTATTCCTATCTTTACATCAATAGCACCACTTCGAGCAATTTTGACTGATGGCTTGCTAATACTTCTCTTTAATGATTCACTATTGCAAGGCTTCGGACTTACGTTCGTGATCTCGTGTATCTGCTTGTATGGTGGATGGTGGTTTACAAAAAAACGCACGCTTAGTTAATTGAATTATTAAATAATAGTAATCGTCTGTGAAAGGATGATATCAGATGAAGAACGTAAAGAATATACCCTCAATTATAAAGAAATCATCCTACTTTAATTGACTGTATTTTCACAAAATAGTAGACTATAAAGAATTTAAGATGTACATGCAACGAAGAGGAAAAGTAAATCTTAGTATACTGCTCAGAGAGCTGCTGGTAGGTGCGAAGCAGTCAGTGACAAGAATTGAACAATCACCTCTGAGCAGGTCTTTCGAAATTCAAGTAGGCAGATCCGGAATCCGACCGTTATATTGGAGCATCATTGATAGATGATGGCTAAGGTGGGTGTAGTGATATACATCAATCAGGGTGGTAACGCGGATCAAGTCCGTCCCTAATGGGGCGGATTTTTTTGTGTTCTAACAAATATGGAGGTGCGGAAATATGTTCGTTCATTTTTTGCAAAATGATGTTGTTCTGACGTCAAGTGAGTTTATACGTAATGAAGTTCAGTTTAATTTGATTCACCGGATTATGGAATCAGACAGTGCAACCTTAATCAAGTCATCTAACGGGCAGATGATATACGCACAGACTCAAGGTAACCCTGGCTGGTTATGGGTTTCGGGGGAAGCAACTGCTGACGTTAAGGAAGAGATGTTAATGAACTTAGTCAATCATTTGAAGCATCAGACAATACCGGGGATATCTGGAGAACCGGAACTAATCGAACATTTTGCACAAGTGTATTCGAAAGAGACGAATCTGCACTACCATACACACATGATGATGGAGTCTTACTGCTGTCCGAATCTGGTTAAACCAGAAGGTGTGAAAGGGGAGCTTCGCAAAGCTGCGGAGCAGGATATTGACGTTGTTGCTAAGTTTCTGGTTGAGTACGCTGAAGAAGCTCATGGGCTATCTGTTAACCTTGAGGATCAAATCCCAGTTGCAGAAAGAACAATTCATGCAGGCAACTTGTATCTATGGATTGTTGAAGAGCAAGTAGTCTCAATGGCGAACATTGCACATCGTTCTCCAAGACACGGACGAATTAATTCGGTATTTACTCCGAAATCGCAGCGCAAGAGAGGCTATGCAAGTGCGATAACAGCAGAAATCTGCTCCATACTTCGTGAAGAACAATTCATTCCGGTTCTATATGCAGACTTGAGCAATCCAACTTCCAATAAGATTTATCAAGACATTGGTTTCGTAGTAAGTGGAAAAATTGCTGATGTGAGGTTTACTATCGGTTTACCCGATTGATGCGATCGAATAAATTGACTTTTTAAATGGATGGAATGATTATATAATTTAGAGTAGTTAGTGCTAGAAGATATTAATCACATAAATGATATTAGAAAAGGTGGTAACTCCATGCAGCAATCATCTACGATTCGTGTTGGCATTATTGGGTTAGGTGTTATTGGCGAGAATGTACTTAATGCGTTTCTGAAGCTTACAGACATTAAGGTTGTAGCTATATGTGATGTAATTGAGGACAGAGTAAAGACGATTTCCGAGCAGATAAATGGAGTCGCTTGGTATACCAACCATATGGAGTTGACGAAGCGTCCAGATATTGACCTAATCTATGTAGCAGTTCCTCCCAAATATCATCATCAGATAGCATTAGATGTCATAGCTGCGGGTAAGCATATTTTCTGTGAGAAACCACTCGCGAACTCCTTAATAGAAGCAAGGGAGATGGCAGAGCACGCGAAGCAGGCTGGAGTCATACATGCAATGAATTTCCCAGTTTATTATAAAAACGTGTTTAAAGAAATCCAAAACCGTCTATCTTCTGGATCCATTGGAGAGGTTCGTAGAGTTGAAATCATGACACATTTCCATCAATGGCCACGTGAATGGCAGCAAACCGATTGGATCGGAGGACGTGAGCAGGGTGGATTTGTTCGAGAAGTTCTTCCTCATTACATTCAATTGACGCAAGCCTTGTTCGGTAAAATGGATCGGATCGAGTCTCAGTTAGAATACCCGGATGATCCAACGAAATGTGAGACAGGTATTATTGCTACGATGAAGTTAGCTAATGGGAACTCTGTACTCATTAATGGACTTAGTCAGATCGGTCAAGAGGAACAGATTCAATTCGTGATTTATGGCAGCAAGGGGACAATCGCATTGGTAAATTGGGGTCGCCTTGAAGTCGGCAAGTACAATGAGCTTAGTGCAGAGATTACCGTAGAGCCGAATGACTCCACACAGGATCTAATCACGAATTTAGTTCGTGCAATTAATGGTAAGGATGCTGATCTTGTTGATTTCGAAGCGGGATATGAAGTTCAACGTGTACTTGAGGCTCTTTTGCAAAAAGAAAGTTACGTGAACGAGTGTGTGAATCGGGCTTAACGATCAATCAATAGAGGTGGTACGGTGGTACCACAGAAGATAAACCTTTCGTCCTTTGTGGATGAAAGGTTTTTTGGAATTTCTCATAAATGCCTAACGTCTTATTTGACAATCCTTAACAAATAGTATTGAAGAGGAAATATCTTCTTGCTATAATTGAAAATGATTATCAATATCATTTAAGGAGTGGTCTTTACGGAATCTAAAGTCATGCAAGACAAATCGAATAGAACGTCGAAGACAGGTAAATCAAAACCACCTTCCCCTATATCCCGTTTAAAACCGTTCCTGCTCAAGCGAAAAGCAGCGTTGGTCGGATCAATTGCGACAGGTGTTGTTGCTGTTCTGATGGGACTTATTCCATACTAGGTCATCTATGAAATTTGTGCTGGATTGACATCCGGTAACTTGATCAGCGATCCAACACAATTGCTTATCCTAGCAGGAATTGCACTTCTTGCAATCACGTTCAAAGGTCTGCTAACTGCGCTTTCGACGAATTGGACGCACCGTGTTGCCTACGATGTGGTATATGAGGTTCGAATGGCTTTAGCAGATAAGCTTGCTAAGCTACCGCTCGGCTATTATGACCGTACGGATAGCGGCAAGATAAAGCACACGCTGAACGAAGATGTGGAGCAGCTGGAGGAAGGTATTGCACATTTAATTCCGGATATTACTTCAAGCATGGCCTTGCCAATCCTTTCCTTTGCGATCATGTTCTCGATGGATTGGCGGATGGGACTTGCTGTACTTACTTTTGTCTTGATAACGGTTGTCGGATACGTACTCGTGATGGGTTATTTGAAACCGCTTCAAGCTGGTTATGGAAAGGCAGGAGCAGCGGTTAGCAGTGCCATCCTTAACTATGTATACGGCATGAAAGTCATACGCGCCTTCTCCCGAACAGAGTTAGCATTTGATACCTTTTCGAAAGCAGTTCGCGAGTTTTCAGAGACGACTTCTCACATCGAGAGCAAGGGAATGCCAGCCAAGACGATTGCAGTCCTCCTCTCTAGGACAATCCTGCTAATCATAGTCCCTTCGGGAATTTGGTTATACTCGCAAGAGGGAATTACGATTCCTGTACTTATCTTTTTTATCCTCATGTCACTAGGAGTAGGGGCTGCTTTATTCAAAATGCTTCGTTCGAGCGGTATGACCGCTTTCCGGTTGGCAGCATCGCTTAAAAATGTCAGTAAGTTGCTAGAGGAGCAGGAAATGTTGCAGACTGATCATCCGAAGACACCTAGAGATGCGACTATCCGATTTCAGGATGTGACCTTTGCCTACAACAAGCAAGCCGTACTGAGCAATGTATCACTCGAAATTCCAGCAGGAACGATGACGGCGTTGGTCGGTCCATCAGGAGCTGGTAAGACAACCATTGCTCGCTTATTGCCTCGTTTCTGGGATACGGACAGTGGTAGCGTAACGATTGGCGGTATTGATGTTGGTGAGATGAGCGAAGAGCAGTTAATGTCTCTTGTGTCGTTCGTATTTCAGGATGCTTACTTGTTCCAAGGAACGATTATGGAGAATATCAGATTCGGGAAGCCTTCTGCTACTGATAAAGAGGTCATCGATGCAGCCCATCGAGCTGGCTGTCATACGTTCATTGAACAATTGCCCCAAGGCTATCATACTGCAGTAGGGGAAGGTGGTATTGCACTCAGCGGTGGTCAGCGGCAGCGCATCAGTCTCGTTCGTGCCATTCTAAAAGATGCTCCAATCATCGTGCTCGATGAGGCGACATCACTTGTCGATCCTGAGAATGAAGCCCGTATTCAAGATGCACTGGCGGGGCTGCTTCATCCAACCTCTGGAAACCCCAAAACAATTCTTGCAATTGCTCATCGACTGGGTAGTGTGGTTAATGCCGATCAAATTGCAGTTATTGATGAGGGATGCGTTGCAGCAGTTGGTATACATGGTGAACTACAGAAGAGCAGTGAACTGTATCGTCGCTTGTGGGAGGCATATGAGGCAGGAACGGAAGATTTGGAAATCGATCAGGCAGTTTCTTGTCCTGCAGTCGAAACAGCAACCACGTCAGTAAATATAACTTCACATCCACATACGGACGAGCCATTGGCTACAAGTTCACAATCTTTCATCAAACAAGGTTTAAGCACGAAAGAGGCGGACGATCCACACATGCGTTTGGCTGAAATGTCCGAATTTAGACAGTCATTACTGTTAGCAGGTGAGCAAGGAAAGCGTCTTCGTGGTGCGCTCGTGTTTTCATTTTTCGAGAACATATTTACAGCTCTTGGATCAATTTCAGTGGCAGCTGTATTGTATTATTTGCTTGCTGGTCAGCTTGAAGGAGCTTGGCGTGCAGTGGGCTTTATGGCATTGATGTTTGCCGGTCAGGCATTTTTCTATTATCTAACTAACAAATGGTCATTTCCGTTGTTCGGTCATTTTTTAACACATATTCGTCTGTATTTAGGCGATAGGCTGAGTAAAGTACCATATGGCTTTTTCCTGCAAAAGGATGCTTCCGTCTTGGAATCTCGTGTCAAGACAGATGCGGGTAATTATATCTACGTGCCCTCAATCGTTATCGGTTTGATTAAGGCGTGCGTTATTCCGCCATTGATTCTGATTGCGATGTTCTGGATGGATTGGAGACTTGCATTAGTTTCATTAGTAGGCATTCCGCTTAGCGTCCTATCAGCATGGCTTGCGGAGCGGAAGTTGAAAGAAGTCATGCAGAAGTTGTCGATCGCAAGGCAGGCTGCCAATAGCCGAATATTGGAGTATATTCGCGGAATAGCCGTCATTCGTTCTTTCGGACTTACTGGGAGTCGGATGCAAAGCTATGAAGAGACGATTCGTAAGTACAGAGATGCTAGTATTGAAATTAATCGAGGACTAACGCCATATACAGCTGTTTATAACATAGCTTTTGAAGTAGGCTTGGCGCTAGTTTTGATCGTCGGTGGATTATTTGTGGGGCAAGGAACGCTTGAGCCAGCAAGTTTCATGGTGCTACTTGTACTCGCGATTTGCTTCTATGAGCCGATACCACTGATGGATTATGCGTTATTTAAAAGGATGTTCGCTACAGCCGTACACCATATGAACGATATTATCCAAGTCGAAGACATGCCAATCTTGCAGTCAGAACGTCGTCCGATACAAGATGCTCATATAACATTCCACAATGTAACCTTCGGCTACGGAGATAAACCTGTGCTAAACAATCTGAATCTTGTTATACCTGAGAAAGGGACGACAGCATTAGTGGGACCTTCAGGTGGTGGGAAGACGACGATGTTGCATCTGATCGCCCGCTTCTGGGATGTGCAGCAAGGCGTGGTAACGATTGGTGGTGCGGATGTGCGTGGGATGAACTCCGATGAATTGATGAAGCAGCTTGCTTTTGTATTCCAAGATGTATATCTGTTCAATGATTCGATCGCGAACAATATTAGATTCGGCAACCCAGAGGCTAGTATAGAGCAGGTGGAGTACGCAGCTCGTAAAGCACGCTGTCACGATTTTATTATTAAGCTACCTGATGGGTACGATACAATGGTAGGAGAAGGTGGTGGAACGCTATCTGGCGGCCAGCGTCAGCGCATTTCCATTGCGCGAGCCATCCTTAAAGATGCACCGATAATTTTACTAGATGAAGCAACGGCTAGCGTTGATCCTGACAATGAACGGTACATTCAAGAAGCATTCGAAGAGCTTGCCCGTGATAAGACAGTTGTTATTATCGCACACCGACTTCATACCGTTCGTCGTGCTGACCATATCGTCGTAATCGACAACGGAAGCGTCGCACAGTCTGGCACACATAAAGAGTTGCTAGCAAGCGGAGGCATTTACCGTCATTTCTGGGAAGAGCGCAGAAGAGCTCAGAGGTGGACACTGCGTAAACCGTTAGAGGAAGTAGTAAAAGCATAATGATATCATTGAAAGCCGGCTTGCATAAGAGCCGGTTTTTGTTATGTTATTATTTTATCGAGAGGAAGATCAAAGAATTGAAATAATTCCAAATAGAAAAATCAACGTAATGACTACTAGCGATACTACACATGCAATTCTCGTATACCGCAAATAACCTTCCGAATATTCAGGCTCTACATCATATTTCCATCTACTTCCGAAAAGTAAAAACTCAAGAGGGTCAATAATTCCCCAAATCAATAGAGCAAACAGTGGTAACATAATGATGAATAGAACAATAAGTCCAGCCATAACATTCCCCTTTTCAAGTCAAGAGATTATATCCCATTTTCCAAAAAGAGTAAATCCTGCTGCTTGAATCGTAGGCGTTAAGACTGCCATTACCCGACCATAAGAAGTCTCAAGTGTCATCACTCTGCGGCTTTCATCCAAATTAGGATTGATGGTGAGTGTGAATGTATGGTCAGTATAAAGGTATAGTTAATATTGACCATGACTATGGTGAGACTACCAAATCATGATATTTTCCAATAAAATATAAAGAAATCACAGAACTGCTGTGCAAAACTACAATTAACAGTCTTGCATTATTTCGTGCCCTAAAGGGAGGATAATACATATGTACACAATTGGACAAGTAGCCAAGTTCTTAGGCATGTCTAGAGATACGTTGAAATTCTATGAAGATAAGGGACTCGTAAGGCCGAAACACAATGATGAGAACGGGTATAGAACCTACAATCGACATGATATTTATGACATCACAACGATCAATTTTTATAGAGAAATAGATATTGAGATTAAGAAGATTCAAGAGATTCGTAACAACAAAAGCATAGCAGAATTACAATCTCTATTAGAAGAGAAAGAACAAGACGTACTTGCGGAAATCGAATACCAGAAGCTTCTTCTTACTAAACTGCAGAGTGTGAAAGAAGACTGCCAGAAGATTGAACAATTCTTAGGAAAATTCACGATCAAAGAGATGAAACCCATTGAGATCAAGGGTGAACTCGAGCACTACACAGCATACGATGAGTATGAAACGCTTAGTAAACATACAGACAATCTAAAAAAAGCAATTACCCTCACATCACTAAGGAGAATTATCCAATTCAATGATCAAGGTATGATCGGAGATCAATTTGTCATTGTCAAGAAGGTTGATGATCTAGATCAAAAGACAGAAGGTGAGATTCGTTCCCATCCAAGATGTATGTACACAGTTATTGAAGATGGTAGATGGTCAACAGGTGGGAAGAATACAGACAACAAGGTGGAATCTAGTATTAAACAAGCCGCTCAGGACAATGGTTATGAATTATTGGGATTGGTGTATATCAATCTTCTACTTGCAACGTATGAAGAGGGGCTTGAGCGTGTATTCTTAGAAGTGTATGTGCCTATCAAGTAAATAATCCGTATTGACCTGGGTCTTACTCCTAGGTTTACACTCATTTTATAAAAACTAATAAGATGAGGAATGTGGATGATGGAGAAGAAATTAAAGAAACCAATTGTAAGTTTTATTGTATTAACCAATCTCATATTCTGGCCGCTATTCTTGCTCGTTGGATTAACCGCCATGTTGGAGCTGCCTAAGATTGTGTTTGATCTGATATTAGGTATTTCAGCTTGGTCATCAACCTTTGCGTTTATGATTCTTTTCCGGAGAATTTATCCAGAGCAGAACTTTATTGCATATGTAAAAAGCAGATTCAAAGAACGACTTCAATTCTCGAAAGTAGCTGTGATTGTTAGCATCCAAGTATGTATAGCGGTAGTAGTTATCATAATCATGTTTATGAAAAATGATGCTTTAAGCCCAAGCATCACGATTTCATCCCTTGGAATGCTTGTTTATTATTTTATAAAAACATTAGTATCTGGACCGTTTGGTGAAGAATTAGGTTGGAGAGGGTTTGCACTGAATGAACTCCAGAAGAGATATTCAGCATTGCGCTCAGCAGTAATCATAGGTTTCTGGTGGGGGATGTGGCATGCTCCAATCTGGTTCACAACAGGGTTCACAGGCGCTCATCTGCTTCAATATATTGTGTTCTTTATGATTGCGATTATAGCTACGACGATCATCATGACCACATTTTATAATCTAAATAAGAATTTGTGGGTTCCTATTATCGTTCATTTCCTGTTTAACTTCAGTATCGGAATTAGGAACGGTGATATTCTTGAGTTTATTATGTACTATGCATGTTTGTATTCGATTGTAGCGATTATTCTTATCCTGATAAATCCGAAGAAAGTGTTGTATGGACGGGAGCAACATAAGAAACAGTAGCGGCTTGAAATGATTGACTGAGTCGGGCTTTAACTTACATTCTAAGATTCATTTAGGGAAAGATAAATAGAGTGATCCGGATTCCTGAGCGTAATGGGGTCCGGATTTTTTTGTGTTATTAATACTATTACATATTTATTTGTTTGAAAATGAACTTTTTGCACGCCTCGTTACTCTTAGAGAAAAGGAGAGGTGAAGAAATGAAGTTAGCAAGGCAAGTGAAGAAAGCCAAAAAAGGGGACAAGGAGGCTTTGCTGCAGCTCATCATGGCGGAGAAGGATGCGTATTATCGGCTAGCCTATTCGTATATGAAGAATGAAGCAGATGCCATGGATGCACTGGAGGACATGATCGTTAAGCTCTATGAGAAGATTGAGCAATTAAAGAAAGTGGAGTCCTTCTATTCCTGGAGCAAGACGATTCTGGTTAATCAGTGTATCCAGATGTTGAAGAAGAACAACAAAGTGATCACGCTAGGAGATGGCCTGCACGAAGCAAGTGAGCAAGTTGGTCAGACAGGCACGGCTGATTATCGTCAAGTGGAGGATCAGATGGATTTAGAAGATCTCATGATTCATCTAAATGATGAGCAGCGGGAGGCGATTATTCTGAAGTATTACCGCGACTTGGACTATGGGACTATTGCGGATATGACGAACACTTCGATTGGAACAGTGAAATCAAGGATTTTTAATGGGATTAAGAAAATGAGACAGATTCATGGGAGGAACGACAATGAATTACACTGAGAAACCCTTAAATGATGCAGAATTAAGCGGGATTAAGGCACCAGAAGATATGGAAGCGAGACTTAGAAAAGCGCTAGAATCAGCACCAGTTCGGAAAGTAAAGAAATCAGTATTCAATACCAAATGGAAATTTGCAGCGGCTATTATCGCTTTATCGTTATTTGTTGGGAATAATTATCATGCCCTCGCTTATTACAGCAAGACATTGCTTGGTTTTGACAAGGTATTAACCAGCACACTCAGTCAGCTTAACAATCAGGGAAGAGGACAAGTACTCAATGAACAGGTCAAGCTTATGGATGGGACAGTGCTTACGATTAATGGACTTATGTCAGATGAGAATCAATTACTACTGTTTTACACGCTGAACAATGCTAATGGTATTCCTGAACTTGATTCTAATATTTTCGCACCTGTCCAAATGAAAGGATTTCGAACGAATTCTTCCCCAGGTATAGGTGGGGCAAGTCCGTCCAAGGATGGAACAGAGGTTAAAGGATACATTTCTTTTGAACCAGTAAGCCCTCTTGCGAAGAAGTTAACACTCTCATACTGGGAGGGTATACCAGGAACAGACCATAGACAATTAAGTGAAATTGTACTTCCCTATCATCCGGATGAAGCGCTGACAACGATATTTAAGCAACCTATGGATCAGTCGATTACTGTAGACGACAATACTCTTGTTTTTAAATCGATCACAGCGACTCCAACGATGACGTTTATACAAGGTGAGGTGCAGGTTGAATCAACCAAACAACTCGATCAAGCAGCCAGAGTGTTAGATGGATTGCAATTGGTTTCTAATGATATAACTTGTGAAAAAAGGAAAGGTGGATTAACACGTATAGAAGATGGGAGATATGAATTCATTTTTCAGTATGGTCCGTTAACAGATAAGCTTCAATCGTTACAGCTTATTCTGAAAGAATATCAAGACTTTCATGAATCCAGTATGCGTATCCCTCTAACCGATATAAACAAACAGCTATTTATTGAAGACAAGCCGGTTAAAATAGCTAAAGTCGAACAAGTGGATAAAGAGACTGAAGTGACAATTGAAACAGAATCGCTGGTTAGACTTGAAGGAATTAAACTTGTGAATAAATCAGATTCTATGTCTTGGGTAACATCAGGACCAGCAACTTATCATACCGCAGCGGATGGAACCACTCGGATGAACGTGACATTTGTATTTCCAAATAGAGAAGGATGGGATTATTTACAGATTAAAGGGTTCAGTTACCCGAAACATTTAGGCTACAAATCAGATATCCCGATCAAATAATTGAAGTATAAAGAGCCTCAACCACTTGTTGGTTGAGGCTCTTTTGTTTAATTAACATGTTATAAGTCGAGAGATGTTAAGAGCATCGCAATAATATTTTCAAAAAATAAAATCTCGAATTGACATGTCACCAAATGGTGTCGTATAATCAAATTGACACTGAATGGTGTCTTATTAAAATTATCTTCGCGTTGCTAAACCTCAGAAGAACAACATCTTATGGGGGAACTGATCCAACGGGTATCCATGATAATTTCATTTAGGAGAGGGTGTTGTGAGCGATATCAACCATACACGAGATGTGTATGACGCAATTGCAGATCCAACAAGGCGTAGGTTGATCCGTATGCTGGCAGAGGCTAAGGAATTACCGCTGCATGAGTTAACGGCACAATTTGATATGGGCCGTACGGCAGTATCCAAACATTTGACAATACTTAAAGAAGCAGGGCTCATAAATAGCAGAAAAGTCGGAAGAGAAACGTTATTTAGCTTAAATGCCGCTCCACTTAGGGAAGTTCAGGATTGGATATCGTTCTACAGCCAGTTCTGGAGTATGAATTTAAGACGATTAGGCGATCTATTAGAGGAGGAAGAAGAATGAGTTTAACATTGAATTTGGATTATCAGTATAATGCATCAATCGAAAAGGTATGGTCTGCTTTAACGGATTCAAGTAAGCTTGCGAAGTGGGTATTCAATATCCAGACTGGTGTAGCAATGGAGAATGATTTTAAAGCGGAAGTTGGGCATCGATTCCAATTCCGTACAGAGCCTTCGCAGTGGTGGAATGGCATCATTGAAGGTGAAGTACTAATTGTGGATGAACCTCACAAGTTGTCTTATACATGGGAAGGTGGAGAGAAGCATACCGTCACTTGGACACTTCAAGTATTAGAGGATGGTAAGGTCAATCTTCATCTGGAACAGACGGGAATCTCGAACGAGCCAGCACTTAATGGGGCTAAATACGGATGGGGTGCATGGTTTGGTAAAATTGAAGAGGTGTTGGAGCAATAACTTCGTGCTAGCAGTACTTGGTATGAACGACTTCATATAAGCTGGCTGCATTTGGATTGCAGCTGGTTTATGTCACATATGGTTGGTTGTTATTCAATAGTAATTCTTATACTTGGAAGGATGTAGTTAATGAGTCAATCTAATCAAGAGTATATCGTTATAACGGGAGCGAGAGAGAACAATCTTAAGAACGTATCCTTACGTATTCCAAAGCGGAAGATCTCGATTTTCACAGGGGTATCGGGATCAGGCAAGTCATCGATCGTGTTTGACACCATTGCTTCTGAATCCCAGCGTTTATTGAATGAAAACTTCAGCACGTTCGTCCGCAATTTCCTGCCGCGGTTTCCGCAGCCAGATGCAGACTCAATTGAGAATTTGAGCATGGCGGTTGTCGTCGACCAGAAGAGATTAGGCGGTGGTTCCCATTCCACAATGGGTACGATTACAGATATTTCCCCGATTCTTCGTCTTCTCTTCTCACGTGTAGGTCAGCCGCATGTTGGTTCTGCAAGTATGTTCTCGTTTAACGATCCTCAAGGGATGTGCTCAGATTGTAATGGGCTTGGACGTAGACTCAGCGTGGACATGGGCAAGGCAGTGGATATGTCAAAGTCACTCAATGAAAGCGCGATTATGCTACCAGGCTATGGATTTGGCGATTGGGAAATGAACTTGTTGATGCAATCCGGATCATTCGATGCCGATAAGAAGCTTAGTGATTATTCCGAAGAGGAACTTGATCTATTGCTCTATGGCAAAGCAAGAAAAGTGCAGATGGATTTCGCAGGAAAGGCGACGAACATTACTGTTGAAGGTGCGATTGAGAAGTTCTCGAACAAATATATCAAGCAGGATGTCAAAGCGAAGTCCGAGCGAACACAGAAAACAGTTGCACCATTCATTTCGGAGGGCTCTTGTTCTAGTTGTCGAGGAGCAAGACTCAATCAGGCTGCGCTTAATTGTAAAATCAATGGATACAACATTGCACAACTTTCCTCCATGGAAGTTGGCCAACTTATTCGCATTATAAAGGAAATTACAGATCCCGTTGCCGGACCAGTCGTGAAGTCATTGACTGAGCGTCTACAGTATCTAGCCGATATCGGACTTGATTATTTAACGTTAGATCGTGAGACAGATACATTGTCAGGCGGTGAGTCGCAGCGTATGAAGATGGTGAAACATCTTAGCGGTAGTCTAGTCGATGTTACTTATATCTTCGACGAGCCAAGCGTTGGCTTGCATCCGCGTGATGTACATCGTCTTAATGAATTGCTTGTGAAGCTGCGCGACAAGGGTAATACCGTAATTGTAGTTGAACATGATCCAGACGTCATTAAAGTCGCAGATCATATTGTTGACGTAGGGCCCTTTGCAGGAAGCCGCGGTGGTAACGTGGTATTTGAAGGAAGCTATGATGGCCTTCTTCAATCAGATACACTGACAGGCAACTATATGAAACGTCCTCTTAAGCTAAAAGATGATTGCAGACAATCAACAGGTAAGTTGTCCATTCATCATGCAACACTTCACAACTTGCAGAATGTGAGTGTCGATGTTCCAACAGGCGTGTTAACGGTGGTTACAGGTGTCGCAGGATCGGGTAAGAGTACACTAATTAATGATATATTCCTGAGCGAACACTCGGATGCAATTGTTATTGACCAGTCCGCAGTCGGAGTATCCTCGCGATCGAATCCTGCTACTTATACTGGAATCATGGATGATGTGCGCAAAGCATTTGCTACAGCAAATAAGGTAAACCAAGGTCTCTTCAGCTTCAACTCCAAAGGAGCTTGTGAGAACTGTCAAGGTTTGGGTGTCGTGTACGTAGACCTTTCCTATCTGGACAGTGTGAAGTTGCCATGTGAAGTATGCGAAGGTAGACGCTTTAAGGAAGAAGTTCTTGCCTATAAGCTTAATGGAAAGTCAATTGCAGAAGTGCTGGAGATGACCGTGGAGCAGGCTCTAGAATTTTTCGAGCTTAAAGAGGTAGTACGTAAACTTCAAGCGATGAGTGATGTGGGGCTTAACTATATTACACTCGGTCAGCCACTTAGCACATTATCTGGTGGGGAATGCCAACGTATCAAGCTGGCAAGTGAGTTGCACAAGAAAGGCAGTATCTATGTGATGGATGAGCCGACTACTGGACTTCATATGTCAGATATCGGTCACTTACTTGAGATCATGAATCGATTAGTTGACGCAGGCAATACCGTGATCGTCATTGAGCACAATATTGATGTCATCAGCCAGGCGGATTGGATTATTGATATGGGTCCAGACGGGGGCAGCAGAGGTGGTCAAGTGGTGTTTGAAGGTACGCCTTCACAGATCATCCATGCGGAGCAGTCGATTACAGGGAAGTATTTGAAGTAAACGTAAATTAAACTTATGTATGTAAAAAGAGGGCTGTCGTTCATATCGGCAGTCATTAGCATAAGGAAATAAATAATAGAGGTGCTCCTACATGACAATGAGTAAATATAATCCCAAAGTCGATGGATTTTTACGTAAACAGAAGCAGTGGAAAGAAGCGTTTGAGAAACTTAGAGAAATCATTCTGGGCTGTGATGATCTGACCGAAGATGTGAAGTGGATGCATCCTTGTTACACGTTAGATGATAAGAACATCTTACTCATTCACGGATTTAAAGAATACTGTGCGATTCTGTTTCACAAAGGCGTCTTGTTAAAAGACCCTCATGGTATCCTCATCCAACAGACGGAGAATGTACAAGCCGCTCGTCAGATTCGATTTACCAATGCGAATCAGATTGATGAGATGGCAGACATTATTAAAGCATATATCCTTGAAGCAATTGAAGTTGAGAAATCGGGTCTGGAAGTTGAGTATAAGAAGAATGATGAATACACCATTCCAGAAGAACTTCAAAGCAAATTCAATCAAGATCTTAACTTGAAAACAGCCTTCGAATCACTAACTCCAGGTCGACAAAGACAATACCTGCTCTACTTCTCTCAAGCCAAACAAGCCAAGACTCGCATCTCCCGCATTGAAAAATGTGTACTGCCTATTCTAAGTGGCAAGGGATTGAATGATTAGTGGTTTGTCTCGATAATAGAAAAAGTGTTATATTGAATGCCGTTCTAGCGAGAAATTGTTGATACTAGAGCGGCTTTGCTATGTTGTGAATTCAGTGTTCATGGTAATATAGGATTGGATTATTTACCAAGGAAGGAGCTGGAGAGTATTCCTATATTTCTAGGATTTGTTAGCTTATTATTAGCAGTGTTCTTCTTCATAATGTTTATTATGAGTTATGCTTATTCTGATCCAGCTTTGGGATTTAGAAAAACGGGTTTAATACTTTTTCTATTATTTAGTTGTCTTACCTATCCTTTGCTAGCAGTTCTATGGCGCCCTAAGAAGGATGAGGATAATGAATTCGGAGTTATTGCAGGAGGATGGGGATATCATGTTCAAGGATTGCCTTTGTCTCCGAAAACAGAATGCATCTTGACCGTAACAGAGGACCAACTGACTATTGAAGGTGGAGGAACTGTCTTTCATCTAACACTTGAACAGATTCGATCAGTAGAATTAACAAATGAAATCGAGATTGAGCATGTGATGGATAGTTTTGAAACTAGTAGACCTATACCAATATTAACTTATAATCCCTATAAAATATCGAAGTCAAAGGTAAAGGTTAAAGAAATTAAGAACTACAACTTTTTCTTAGTGTTTCATTACACAAATAACGACGGCGAACTTGCATCTATATTGCTAGATGTAGGCGATAGGTTCATTCCGATAAATAGTTTCGTAACTAAATTAGAGCCGTTGTTGACAAACAATGAAACTGAAGTTGTTCATTTATAGTGTTGTACATAGCTTATTTAGTAGTAATATTTAGGGAAAATAAAAGCCGAGTCTAATGACTCGGTTTGTTTATTTTGGGATAGGTGTTTTGAAGAACTCTCTTAATTCTTCAAATTTAGAGTTTGCCTCTTTTTCCTTACCAGGAGTGAGTCCTAGACCAATTTTTTTATCTACTACTAGAACGATGATCTCCTTCATATTACCACTTTTGGAATCAGCTTGAATGAGAATAAAATGCTTTTGCCCAACATCATCACCAGCCATTGATTCAATTACTCTTGAATTAATATACATATTCTCAGCGGTTGGAATATTTAATGCTGCAATTTCGAAAATTGGTTTTACTTCCTTATGTACGTAGTCAGTTACAAACTTTGTTTTCTTTTTTGGATCTGTTTCGTTTAAAAACTCATTTACATAACTGAGTGCTAATTTTTCTTCTTCTTTTAGTTTTTTTCCAGTAGAAGCCTTGTTGTCCTTGGGAGCTTCTGTTGGTTGTGGTTTAGGGGGTTCTGCAGCTGGCTTAGGACTTTCTGCTAACGCTTTGGGAGCTTCTGTTGGTGATTTAGGTGTTTCAGTAGGTGTTGTGTTACCTGCAGTATCTGCCGTTTTTTGAGTGCTGCATCCAGCCAGTACAATCATGATGGCTGCTAATAGAACAAGCTTATTCTTCACTAGTATAAACGCTCCTTTGGTGTATTCATATTTTAATGATAAGACTGAAAGATAAAGAGATTTAATAGTATCATATATAGGGAATTATTTCTATTTAAATTGCACAGATTAAATGGATCTGTTGAGTTGTGATAATATAGCAGGAATACCGACAATGTTGGGGAATCTACGAAGTTCGTAAATACCAATGTATGGTATAATTATGCGAAGTACGTAAATAAGGAGTTATGTGCAATCATACAAAAGGAGAAGAGAATGAAGAAAATGAGCAAATCACTAAGAGCGTTCATAATAAAAAAGAGATTGAAAAATCCATTAATATTAAAAACACTTTACGTATTTATATCACTATTACTTCTAGCTGCTTTAATCGGTCTAATAATTTGTTTTTTGAGTATATCAAAATTCAGTATTTCGAATTTCCTTAATAATTCAGGAAGCGTAGCAATACTTGCATCACTACTCGGGGCTACTGTTGGTGGAATAATTACTTACTTCGTTACAATACAGTCATTAATTCAGAGTAACCACATTAAAAGTGCAATAATAAATAAGAAAACAATTTATGAACCATTGCTTATTGAATTTAAGAGTTTGATTAAAGATTTTTTAAATGATGAGGTTGTAAGAATATCATTTGACTCAACCTATAGACATTCAAATTTTGCTCAATTTGAAGTTTGGATAAGGATTAAAAATGATTCGAGATATTACCAAATGCCAAATTATCTAAGGGCATATTTATTATCCCTTGAGGAGAATATTACTTCTTATGTTGGACAAATAGAAGAAATTAAACAAAGTGCGTTTGATTTCCTAAAAACTCAGGTAGAAAATCTGGGCTATGAGATTACACAAAATGAAGTAGGGATTAAATCATTCTTCAATGTTGAAGACTTAATTAATACAAAAAAGGATTATTTGAGTACGGTTATTCTAAAGGATAAAATTGTTGGAATCCCAGATCTAACAGAAGAAGAGAAGCAGAGTATGAATGAAGCATTTAATAACTATTTGTATACAACTAACTCAATAAAGGATTATTTTAGAATAAAGGAGAAAGTTATCTCCTTACTTAATGAACTAGTAGAAATTCTTGAACTAATTATTATTACAATAACCAATAAATACGAGCGGAAAAGCAGTTTGTTTTGACAGGAGGATAAGAAATGTATGTTTCTAGTAGAGAAATAAAAGAAAAAATGACTCGAAAATTTGAATCGCAATATCCTGATCTTCTTCTTTATTTAGACAATCCTTATATTTCAGAATTGGTAGATGCGATATTGAATATTGTATCCCAAGAAATTAGTGAGATAAAAAATGAAGTGGTTTTAAAAAAAGATATAAACAGAGGATTTTAGTAAGCAGTATCAAGAAGTGTATGACTTCACATAACAGCGTATCTACGCAGCGTCGCTACGCTCCTTGGTCTGCCCGATGATTATTCGCGGAAGTAGAATCAGCAGACAACCCTGCACTGCCTAACTGCGCTACGGTCGTCGCTGTCACTCCCTTAAGGCAGTAAGGGTTCGTAGATACAAGAACGTTATCGGAAATATCCGAAAGTGCGTGAAAGAACAGATCAAATAAATAAGTACTCTAGGAGGTTACGTTATGTTTTTTCGAAGAAAGTTTTATATCGTCAATAATGACTTTATAGACATATTTA
>NZ_JANQBC010000008.1 GCF_024721995.1 Paenibacillus radicibacter | reverse complement strand
TGAAATGTTTTTTGTTCAATTCCAAATTGGGAAGCTAAACATTTATATCCTTCCGTTCCATTTAAATAACATTGAACAGCTACTATTTTTTCTTTAGCAGTAAATTTCGCCATAGAAAAACTGCACCCCCAGTTGTTAGATTGTGTCTAACAATTGGGGTGCAGTTCATCCCCTCATAGAGATGTTGGGGTTCTTTTTTTCCGCTTATCAGAAAGTAAATCCACGAAGTGGCTCTAAGCCTCGGTAAACGGATCCGTATTCTTCGAAGAACGGCAAAGATGTTTATCCTTGGTGACCCGTATCACTGCGAGCTGCTCCTCATTTTCAGTAATCTTAGAATATTACATGTAACAAGGGAGAGAACCACATAGATGAAGAACATAGGACCGAAGATTGCCAATGAGAAGAAAACGGTTCAGCACATGATACGCATCTATTGCCGTGGACTGCATCATACGAAAGGCGAGCTATGCGAGAACTGCCAAGCGTTGCTTGAATATGCTCACAAGCGCCTCAGCTTCTGCCGGTTTGGCGAAGAGAAAACAACGTGCGGTCAATGCCCGATTCACTGCTACAAGTCCGATATGAAGCTTGAAATCCAGAAAGTGATGCGCTACGCTGGTCCTCGAATGATTCTCCACCATCCCAAGGAAGCTATTCGCCATGCCGTCCATGAGTGGAAGAGTCGTCGTAAGAAGCTAGCCAAACAGTCCTGATACATAGTCATTAGAGAACAACCCATCTGGATCGAGTATCCGACGAACCTCTAGAAAGTCTTCAAACTTCGGATACAATCGATTCAGCTCACTTTCCCGCAGTGAATGCAACTTCCCCCAATGCGGACGACCGCCGTGACGCAGGAAGATATTTTCCAGTGTCGTGAAATAGTCTTTGTACGGCATCCCCTTATACATGTGAACAGCGATATACGCCGAATCTCGATCATAAGCAGGACTAAGCCAGATGTCGTCACCTCGTACATAACGGCATTCAATTGGAAAATGTACTGCGAATTGTTTTCGCTCAATCGTCGCTTTCACTTCTTCTAAGATCGCCTGCATACTGTCGGCTGGCACACTATATTCCATCTCGCTAAATCGCACAAGACGTAGTGTTGCAAACAGTTGATGCCCATACCCAGCTTCGCTCATTGTAGGGATGGCTTTAGCGGAGAGGCGACTTGCAGCTTGGCATATCTTCGGAAAAATACGGCATCCTTCAGAAATGAGCCAGAAAGCGGCATTCTCCATCACGAGCTTATTCAGATTGTTCCACACACTATTTTTGCTTGCAGGCAAATCCGTCGCATTCATGAATTTCACCTGCGTCTGATCGGTATAGGGGAACCAATAAAACTCGAAATGCCGATGCTCCTGACGCCACTTGACGAGATTTTCCATACATTCCGTAAAGCTTGCCATTTGACTTTGAAAATGCATCCGCTGCGCGGGTATTACCTTTAACCGCACCTGCACAATAATCCCGAGCGTCCCTAGAGATAACTGCATCGCTTTAAAAATCTGAGGATTAACCTCCTCGCTGCACTCAATCACACTTCCATCTGCTGTGACTACCGTGAGTCCGACGACTTGCGTCGAGAGGCTGCCGAATTGAACCCCTGTTCCGTGTGTACCTGTCCCAATTGCCCCTCCGATGGACTGCGCATTAATATCTCCTAAGTTTTCCTGTGCCCAACCTGCAGCGAATAAATCTTCCCCTAATTTCTTTAGTTTAGTACCCGCCCACACCAGTGCGGTCTGCGCTTCGCGATCAATCTTGAGAATACCCTGCATGGCATCTAGTGATACTAATGTGAAATCCGTTCGTGCTAACGGTGGAAAAGAATGTCCTGATCCGACTATCCGAATTTTCGTCCAGTTTTTGCGGCATGCATGCACGATGTCGACGACATCTTGTATGGACTCTGGATATAGCAGTTGCTGGGGCTTGCTCACAGCGAGTCTCGACCAGTTGCGCCATGTCGGATTTGCGACTTGCTTCATAGAAAACACCGTCCTTGTCCACGATAAGTTGGAAACACTTGCACCACTTTACCTTGAGAATAGCCATGTAGTTCGGTAAATCGTTCACATAGTTCGCCCGCTTTGCTGTGTCGCATGAAGATGGGATCACCTAACTCTAAGCGCTCATCGCCTTGATACACGATAGGTGTCTGAACCTCGCCAGCGCCTTCTAGATTAGTTAGCTTTGCCCCTTGGGGGAGATGAACTTTGGGTAATTTATCTGGTGCACAGGAGCCGGATGCGGTGTAGCCGCCACCGAGGCAAGTATACGTATCTGCACGCGGTTTTCTTACAATCTCAATGGCATAGCCAGCGGCTGGCTCGAACCGCACGTCTTGATAATTATCGAACAACGCGGGTGCATAAAACCCGGAGCCGACTGTCACTTCGGTCACGACATCTTCTAATGTAGTGGATGTTAAGCTGCCACTGCCTCCGCCGTTAACGAATCGTGGATAGATCCCTTTTTGGTGCAGAATATGGATCAATTCAGCACGTTTGTGCGTGAATTCAGCGATGGATCGCTTTTTCATAAACCGAATAATTTTATTTTTCACAAGGGTCGTAGGATTGTGATCGCCAACACCTGCAATTTGTGCTTCATAGCCCATAATGCCATCGAGCACAAGATAGGGAGAAGCTGCAATACGCTGAGCTAATTCCACAGCCGCCATAACCGAGCGGACAGGGGAACGCCATACACCAAAGTGTAATTTTCCAAAGTCGGAAGACAGATCCAGATCAATACAGACCGGCATCTGTACATCAGCTTGCTGAGCCATCCGTTCAATATGCGCAAGATGTTCCTCACTATCGACCATAAGCGTGATAAGTCGACCGTCTTTAACCAGTCGCGCAAGGGCAGTAATAGCATCCACGTTCCAGATCGGATAGCCGAGCAGGAGGTCGTCAAAGCCTTGTTCCGCTAAGAATAACGTTTCTTCTCCAGTAAATGTCATGAGTCCAATGAAGGTGGGATCGCTGTCTAATAAGTGTCGCAAGATCCCAGCTGAGCGAATCGATTTGCTCGCAATACGAATTTTTTTGGAGGCGGCAAGCTGCAAGGCGAACTTGCGATTATGCTCCAAGAGATCGAGGTCCAGATAAGCAAAAGGTTTAGCTAAATGAGCAAAAGCAGCTTTATACGCGGCATACGTCAATGCTTGATCTGGCATGTGAGGGCACCTCCGAATAGGTTTCAATTCGATGAAACAACGGTGATGTAATCGCTTTCTGCCTATTGTATCATGGAATGTTTTACCATTAAAGAGTGAGGAGGTGAAAAGCTATGCAGGAATGGTTTGAGCGAAGCTTTGGACGAGATTATTTGCTTGTCTACCAACATCGTGATCGGCAAGGTGCGAAGGAAGAAGTTCGCAAGATGATTGCGTGGCTTGATCTCCATTCACAAGAGCACGTACTAGATTTATGCTGTGGGATGGGTAGGCATTCGGTGGCACTGGCCCAATTTGGATATAAAGTAACGGGAGTCGATCTTTCTGATGTATTATTAGAAGAAGCGCATCGAATAGAAGGGGCGAATCAGGTTAGCTGGGTACACGGTGATATGAGAGAAGTACCGCTTGATAGCGGGCAGTATGATGCCATCGTGAACCTGTTTACATCGTTCGGTTATTTCGAGCAAGATGAAGAAAACAAGCTTGTACTTGCAGAGATGAGTCGGCTGCTGAGGCCTGGCGGCAAATTATTGCTTGACTACTTGAACCCTTCCTATGTAAAAAGAAAGATAGTGCCTGTTTCACATAAAACAACAGGTAGTCTTTGTATTGATGAACGGCGCTGGATTAATAATGGCTTTGTACATAAGGAAATTGTTATTACAGAGACGCCTGACATCAAGAGCCAAGCTGCAAGACGTACATATACCGAGCAGGTCAAGCTCTATGAAATGGATTGGTTTAAACAAGCATTCGAACAAGTCGGGTTGCACGTTCAAGCGATTTATGGGGATTATGAGGGCATGGCTTACGAGTCTGAACGAGCAGAACGTATGATTTTTGTAGGAACGAAATAGAGTGAAACTAGGCAGGGGGAATACAAATGCGTGAAGTAACAACATGGCGAAGAGAAGGATTACTACAAGTGAGGGTACCGCTGCCGTTTCCGCTGCGGTGGGTGAACGCGTATGTAATCCGCGGGGATCAAGGCTACACTATCCTTGATCCCGGGCTACATACGCCTGAAGCGGAGGCGCTCTGGGACAGCGTCCTTCGCGAAGAGGGCATCTTGGACGACCAAGTGGAGCAGGTCGTCCTCACCCACTTCCATCCCGATCACTACGGGATGGCGGGATGGTTCCAGGAGCGTACGGGCGCACCAGTCCTCCTCTCTGAGGAGGGCTGCCATATCGCCTCGCTCCTGTGGGGGCTAGATCAGCCGATGACGCGGCTGCTCACGGATTGCTTCGCTCAGCACGGACTTCCGGCTGAGCTGCAAGAGCAGATGACGAAGCATATGGATGGCTTCGTCCAGTGGGTGTCCCCACAGCCGAAGCTGACTCCGCTTCAGCTGCGGACTGGTGACACCATCCGCCTCGGAGACCGCTTGTACGAAGCGATCGAAACCCCGGGTCATGCCTCGGGGCATCTATGCTTCTACAACCGCGAGGCGAAGGAGATTTTCTGCGGTGATCATGTGATCTCACATATTTCGCCTAACGTTGGCTACACACCGGGTGATCATCCGAACCCGTTGCAGCAATTCATAGAATCGCTGCAAGCTGTGGCACATCTTGAAGTGGATATTGCATACTCTGGTCATCGTGAGCCGTTGACCAACTTTAATGAGCGGGTTCAGGAACTGATGGAGCATCATGATGAGCGCTTAGCGCATATGGAGAATTTGCTTCAAGAGTCGAAGACTGCTTATGAATTATGTGTTGCTGTCTTCGGAACAAGGCTTACGATTCATCAGCTTCGGTTTGCTTTAGCCGAGACGCTTGCTCATATTTTATATTTACAAAGCCAAGATAGAGTGAAACAGACGGAGCAAGATGGAAAGATTTATTTTCAAAGCTAACCCTTGGACTTCATAAGTTGAACTATTCCTAGCAAATAAAGACATGCAATTTGCGAGAGCAGGTGTGAACATTTACACATCCAGCCAGCAAAATGCATGTCTTTTTATCTACATACCGCCATAATTCTCTCCTAAATATCGACCGTATTCGTGATGTTCACAACTTGTTTGTAAATTTTAGGTAAGAATTTCGGGGGGGAGGAAGGAATATTAGTAAAAATGTCAAATATTTCATATAACATCATTTCAAAAACAGAGGAGATATGCCAATTTTTGTACTAGAGGAGTGAGCATAATGAAAGCTGTGCGCGCTGTTGTTCAACTTTTAAAAGAAGGAGGGGTAAAGTATATATTCGGGATCCCCGCAGGCTCGGTCAATGCATTTTTCGATGAATTAATGGATGTGCCACAGATAGAACCGATTATCGCCAAGCATGAAGGCGCAGCCGCCTATATGGCAGCTGCATACGCGAAACATTCCAAGAGCTTAGGTGTTTGTATTGGTTGCAGTGGTCCTGGAAGTACGAACTTAATTACAGGTGCAGCCAATGCGATGCGTGAACATCTTCCTGTCTTATTCTTAACAGGCTCGGTACCAAGAAGAACAGTAGGTCTTAATGCTTCACAGGAATTAGATGCGGTTCCTTTATTTGCACCAGTTACGAAATATAGTGTCTCGGTTCAAGACCCAGAGCGATTAGGTATCGAGGTTGCCAAAGCGATTCAAATTGCACAGTCGGGTATACCTGGCCCTGTACATGTAGCAATGCCTATTGATGTACAACTTAGTGATGTTACTTCGCAAGCTGCGCTCTCTTACCCTCACAGCCAACCACTCGTTCCAGAAGAGCAAGTCATCCAATACGCAGCAACGGAATTAATTAAGCACAAGAACGGGTTCATTTTTGTCGGACAAGGTGCAAGACATGCGATGACTGAACTGATTCATTTAGCAGAAATGCTGAATTGGCCATTTGTCACCACACCGCAAGCCAAAGGGTTATACCCAGACACTCACCCACTTCATCATGGCGTATTTGGTTTTGCAGGAGATGAACAAGCTTCAAATCTGATTCAAGATCCAGGAAGAGATGCTATTCTGATTGTTGGTTCAAGCCTTGGTGAGACCGCAACGAGTAATTGGAACCGTCAGTTAACTGAAAATCGTTATGTGGTTCAGATTGACAATGATTCATCTGTATTCAATCGTGTTTATCCTGTAAAAACAGCGATTCATGGCGATGCGACGCTGAGCTTGGATGCCATTATTTTTGAGTTGGAGCAGATGGGTTATAAACATAAGCCTTATCCGCTTCGCGCGAAGGAGAAGCCAGAAGTTACATATTCGGAGCTGCCTTATAACACGCAAAATGTACTGACGACCATTCAAGATTCACTGCCTAAATCAACTCGGTATACCGTTGATATAGGCGAATTTATGTCTTATGTTATTCATTATATGAGTGTGAAATCAGCGAATTCGTTTGACATCAATGTGCATTTTGGTGCGATGGGAACTGCTTTTGGATCAGCAATTGGTTGGAGTTTGGCGCAGCCAGATCGACCGATGGTATGTATAACCGGTGACGGCTGCTTCTTTATGCACGGAATGGAAGTATTAACAGCCATTGAATATAAGCTTCCAATCGTATTTGTTGTCATGAACAATGCAAGACTTGGGATGGTCTATCATGGTCATAATCTGCAATACAAGCGCAGTCACCCTAGATTTGAGCAAGCACCGATCAGCATAAGCGATATGGCGCGAGGTATGGGAATTCCAAGTGCACGCGTGGACAATATGGAGCAGCTTCACGCATGGTGCGAGCAGCATAAAGCATACAAAGGTCCTTCGATAATTGAAGTGGCACTTGTTGATAATAACGTTCCTCCAATGGGAGACCGTGTGAAATTTTTGTCATCATTCCAAAGATAAGACTTCGGAAAGCAGAGGGAATTACAATGTCAGAGCAAACAAGATACGTACGATTAGCCCAAATATGTCAGCTTATTAACTCCAATCGGGATTTAAGATCGGTACTTGATGCCGTAGCGACAGCGATATCGGCAGAAGTCGTACGTGTGAGTTCAGTTGGGATTTATTTACCGCAAGAAGATGGTGCTTTTCGAGGTTATGTAGGCAAACCGGGCCATATTAATGGTGTAAAACTGGATGAAATGCTCGTAAATCCAGCAACAGACCAGCTTGTATCGGATTTGGTTCATTTGCGTAAAAGTGTTTACATCCCAGACACCTCTGTTGATGGCAGACCCGATCCAAGGCCAATTGAAATGTTCCAGATCAAATCTTTATTCGGACTTCCCATTACGTACGAGGATGAATTGTACGGTCTTGTGTTCCTTTTTAATTATGGCGAAGTGATGAATCTGACGGATGAAGAAATGCAGTCGATTGAAGCTTATGTGAACATGGCGGCTGTAGCGATTCGAAACGGTAAGCAGTTCAGTCATATCCAAACCTTATTAGCTGAGAAACAATTGTTGCTCGACGTGACTCGCGAATTGTCACATTGCTCGACAACCGAGCAAATATTGAGCACATGCTTCCGTTATGTGGGACAAGTCGTGAATAATCGAAATATCGGTGTTCACTTATGTGATATTACGAGTATATCTGGTCCACGGTTTAAGCCTGCTAAGATGAGCAAGCAAAGTGATTGGACGGAAGAAGACTGGAAAGAGACACATCGCGAAATTAAGCTGGATTACAATCGAGATTTACTGTTCCAAGAAGTGATTCAGAAGAAAAAGGCGATCTTCATTCCAGATGTATTCAAAGATCATAGACCCAATCATGATGCTTGCAGCAAATTTGGCATTAAGAGCATATTCATGATCCCTCTCGTTGCAATGGGACAAGTACTGGGTACCATTCCTGTCGTCAGTCTGGGAGAGCAGGGCAAATATACCGAGGCAGAGATGACGCTTGCTCAATCCGTTGTCGATGTAACGGCAACTGCACTTTCGAATGTAATCCGAATGGAATACTTGGAGTGTATCGTTGCGGAGCGAACTTCGGAACTTGAAGAGAAGACGAAGCTGTTCCAGCTCATCTTGAACTCTGCGGGCGAAGGGATTTATGGGCTAGACTTATCGGGGGATATTACATTTTGTAATCCATCTGCGGCAGATATGCTCGGTTATGAAGTGAGTGAACTTATTGGTACTTCTTTTACGAGAATTATGACGGAGCCAGAGGTTGAGAGGCTGTCCATTCATCAATTCCTTGCACGGATGGAGCAGATTCAATCGCAGCAAATCGCGGAGCAAGAGTACTATTTTCACAAAAAAGATAGCACACTCATACCCGTTGAGTACGACATTACACCGATACAAGAAGAGGGTCGCACGACTGGGGCTGTTGTGACATTCAAGGATATTACGGATCGTAAGAACACGGAGGATATTATTCGTAAAGCGGACAAACTCTCGGTGATTGGTGAGCTTGCTGCAGGTGTTGCCCATGAGATTCGGAATCCACTTACAACCATTCGTGGTTTTATTCAGTTGTTGCAATCGCGCGCGAAACACGAGACGACGAACTTTGGGATTATGTTAGATGAACTGGATCGCATTAATTTTATTATTAGTGAGCTTCTGTTCGTAGCAAAGCCAGAGGATGTTATGTTTCGCAATAAAGAATTGTTGCCGATCCTGAACAATGTGATTCTGCTCTTGCAAGCGCAAGCGACGATGAATAATGTGCAGCTGGTGATCGAATATGTATCTGATATTCCAGATATGTTATGTGGGGAAAGTCAGCTTAAGCAAGCGTTCATTAACATTTTGAAAAATGCGATTGAGTCCATGGAACATGGTGGAACGATTCACATTCAGGTGCAGATGGAAGATGAGAAGAATGTGTCGATCCATTTTGCTGATCAAGGAATTGGAATTTCGCAAGAGAGAATTAAGAAGCTTGGTGAGCCGTTCTACACGACGAAGGAGAAGGGTTTCGGGCTTGGACTCATGATTACATTCCAGATTGTCAAAAGGCACAATGGAACGATTCGGATCGCAAGTCCGAAAGATGGCGGTACTGTCGTTACGGTGACGCTGCCGATTAATACGAATTAACAAAAATGCTGCTGGTGCATCGAATGCATCAAGCAGCATTTTTTTGTGGTTTAAGACGTAGGTGAATGCGACTCCATCTCCGCTTGTTTCCGATGCGCAATACGCGAGCTGGCAGCGGCAGCAATAGCGCCAACAATATCATCGAGGAACGTATGGGTCTCGCCTGTACTTTTATCATTGAGTCGCTCAAGAATGCCAGGTTTCATTTTGTCGATATACCCGTAATTCGTAAATCCAATCGAACCGTATACATTCACAATGGATAAAGCGAGCACTTCATCACAGCCATATAAGCCCTCATCATGCACGATCATATCTTGCAATTCAGGTAGCAGCAGTCTTTTTTCTGCCAAGATATCGAGTTGAATTCCTGTAATGATGGCGTTGTGTACCTCCCTTTTCACAAGTACACTTTCGACACTTTCGATGCATTGTTCGATTGTAAGTTCTGGAAAGTATTGTTGCTGCAAAAAATGGGTAAGTTCAGCGATTTGTTCTACCTTTACACCGCGATCATCAAGCAGCTTAAGCGCACAAGCTGCAACTTTATTACTGTTTAAACTATATTCCATTAGATTCACTTCTCCTTCGCATGTTCACTGTAAATTAGATTCCCCTGATGTGTATATCTGGATTCGAAAAGTTTGTACATGTTTTGGGACAAAAAGTCGGCATAAATTGGACAACATCCTTGTATATATGTACTACCTAGCCAACCGTGCAGCGGGGCTCAATTTGCGAAGGGGGAATAAACATGAAACGTAAGATTTGGATTCGTTCTGTAGCAGTAACTGGAACAGTCGCGATGTTGATGTCGGGATGCTCGATGCTGGGTCTCGGTGATAAGAAAGCGATCGATGAACCACCACAAGGTAGTAATGAGCAGCAAGTAGCAGCTCAATTGGAACAGAATTATACAACAGCACAAGGCAATCAAGTGAAAGAGCCGCTTACAAGTCCTGGCGTTAGTTCGACTTCCGCACAAAGTCAGACAGCTCAAACACAAGGCGCAATTACCGTCTATGCGAAGGATGTTAAAGGCTTAGTTGCTCCGATTACCCTGCATGGGGCACAGAATACAGCAGCTACAGCTAAATTAGCACTGGAGTACATGGTTCAAGGTGGACCTGCGCAGGCACAATTGCCTAAAGGTTTCACTGCTTTACTTCCACAAGGAACGAAGGTGGATGTAACCGTTGATAAACAAAAGGTTGCAACAGTTAAATTTTCCAAAGAAGTGCTCAATTATGATGCAGCTGATGAACGCAAAATGATTGAAGGGATCGCTTGGACGCTCACTTCGTTTCCAACGATCGATAAAGTAGCCATCCAAGTAGATGGCAAAGATCTCAAGCAAATGCCAAAAGCGAAGCTCCCGCTTGATGCTCCAGTGAACCGTTCATTAGGTATCAACTTGGAGAAGGTGGATGGAGTTGACTATGGTCAAACGACAGCCGTTACGGTTTACTACATGAACCAAACGGATGCCAACTATAAATATTATGTGCCGGTCACACGTCTAGTCGCCCGTACGAATGATATCCCCGCTGCGGTGATGGAGCAATTGATTCACGGGGCTAATAGCAATAAAGGACTAACTTCTCCGGTAAGTGCGAAGACGACCGTGATGAATTTGAAGCCAAGTGATGGGCTGCTCACGGTGAACTTGTCCAAGGAGATCTTAAATGCTCAAGGGAAAGCACCTGCTGAAGCACTGGATGCCATTATCTTGTCTTTAACAGAGAGCACAAATGTGTCTAAGGTACAATTGATGGTGAACAATGACGTTCAATTTACTTCCTCGGACAATAAAAGTTACGCTAAGCCAGTTACACGTCCAATTGTATTAAATGCAACAAAGTCATAAAATTTGAAAGTTTCTCACATGCTAAAAGCGCCGATTTTGGCGCTTTTTTCGCTTTAGAGCAATCAATTTACCATGAATTGGTATGTTATTTGCTCTTTGCCCGTAGTTTGTTACAATAAGATATACAATCGATAAAGGCTCAATTCGGGAGGGACTACATATGAGAATAGACGGAAGAGAAGCAGATCAACTACGCCAAATGAAAATCACGCCTCATTATAATAAGCATGCGGAAGGTTCAGTACTTATTGAGGTTGGAGATACGAAAGTGATATGTACAGCAACAATTGAGGAGCGCGTACCTCCTTTTATGAAAAATCAAGGTCGCGGTTGGGTGACAGCGGAATACTCCATGTTACCTCGTGCAACGCAAACGCGTAACCAACGTGAAGCGAACAAAGGGAAGCTTGGCGGTCGTACCATGGAAATTCAACGACTGATTGGTCGTGCCCTGCGTTCTGTTGTGGTATTGGAGAAATTAGGCGAGCGTACGATTACGCTAGACTGCGATGTCATTCAAGCGGATGGTGGTACACGCACAACGTCAATCACTGGAGCTTTTGTCGCAATGGCAATGGCGATGCACAAGCTTGTAAGAGACGGTAAGTTATCTGTTATCCCCATTTCGGATTACTTGGCATCCGTATCCGTTGGGATTGTGGAAGGTCAGACGTTATTGGATCTGAAGTATGAAGAAGATTCGAACGCGAAAGTAGATATGAACGTCGTGATGACAGGTGAAGGTAAATTCGTTGAAGTTCAAGGAACAGGCGAAGATGCACCATTCTCCCGTGAAGAATTGAATTCCTTACTTGCGATGGCAGAGAAAGGTATTCATGAAATGATCGCGAAGCAACAAGAGGTATTGGGCAGTGAAGTGACGGCACATATCGGCAAGGTGTCCCAATAATGAATGAGGCGCAGAAGCGGGTAGTCGTGATTGCGACTGCTAATAAAGGTAAGGTGCAAGAATTCGCGAATTGGTTCGGCGCAAGAGGAATGGAAGTGCGTTCTTTAGCCGATTATGACAATCTTCCTGAGATTGTGGAAGATGGAGATACTTTTGCTGCGAATGCGAGAATTAAAGCAGAATTGATCGCGAATCACCTCGGCATGCCTGTGCTTGCTGATGACTCAGGACTAAGCGTAGATCGCCTTAATGGTGAACCGGGCGTATACTCGGCTCGATATGCGGGTGTTCCATCTTCAGATGCGAACAACAATGCGAAGCTGCTTCGTGAATTAGCGCTTCTTAATCCGGCAAGCACGGCAAGCTCTCAAGAAGATCCATCACTAGTCATGCTTAGCTCCGCACACTTTGTAAGTGCGTTGGCACTTGCTTTTCCTGAATCAAGTACAGTACTTGAAGCAGAAGGTCGCTGCTCGGGTTACATTGTCTCAGAGCCTCGCGGTACAGGTGGATTTGGTTATGATCCGCTGTTCTACTTACCAGAGTTTGATAAGACAATGGCGGAGCTTACATTAGAAGAGAAGAATAAGATTTCACATCGTGCACATGCACTAGAACTTTTCTTTAAACAATATCCAGACCCATTTGGCATATAAAATAGAACAGGGCAGCGTCCTCGATGGATGCTGCCCTGTCTTATTTAGATACTAGAATTTAGAAGTTATCAGCGGAGCTGATCGAATTCTATATCGCAAGAAAAGCTTCCGCTTACGCAGGGTCATGCATCGTGGAAAGGACTCCGAATTGGAGCTTTTCTTATCTTACGCTAATTTTGTATTCTCTTAGCCACATATCCACTTGAATGAGATAAGCGAACAATTGTGGTCCACTCATGAGCTGCCCGAACCAAGGCAAGTTAAACGATGCGGCATCGGAGTTTGCAAGGGCATGAATTTTCGAAGTGTTAATGAAAGGGAGTAGCGGCGAAGAGGTGTCGTTGAGAATATCCAGCATCTGATCACGTACAGCGGCTAGATAGTTCGGATTGTGCGTCTTCGGATAAGGGCTCTTCTTCCGCGTTAAGATCTCTTCAGGCAGTACGTTCTTTAAGGCTTTGCGTAAAATTCCTTTTTCCCGATCCCCAGAAGTTTTGATCTCCCAAGGAATGTTCCATACATATTCAACAAGGCGATGATCACAGAACGGGACGCGAACTTCGAGCCCGACCGCCATACTGGTGCGGTCCTTACGATCAAGCAGTGTTGGCATGAAGCGAGTAATATTTAAGTAAGACATTTCACGCATCCGATTCTCGACAGCAGTTTCCCCAGCAAGGCGAGGCACTTCACTCAGCGCTTGTTGATAGCGATTGCGTACATACTCTTGTGGGCGAATCCATTGAACAAGATCGTTAGATAGTAGATCCACACGAGCTGGTAATGCTAGTGACCATGGGAATGTTTCCGCTGCAAGCGTGTCTTCCCGATGAAACCAAGGATATCCACCGAATATTTCGTCTGCCGCTTCACCTGAAATTGCAACTGTCGAATGTTTCTTGATTTCCTCGCAAAATAAGAACAAACTGCCGTCTACATCCGCCATTCCCGGCGTATCTCTTGCAAGAACAACCCTACGCAGCGATTGCACAAGTTCAGGTGTATCGAATTCAACGGAATGATGGTTGCTTCCGAGATATTCGGTCATCTTAGCAATCCAAGGGGCGTCCGAATTCGGTTGAAACGCATTGGCTCGGAAGTGCTTCTGATTATCCACATAATCGACGGAGAATGTATGCAGCTGTTCATTCTTCGTTTCGCGTAAATGCTTGGCTGCAAAGGAACTCAAGGCGGAAGAATCGAGTCCACCAGAAAGTAGTGTACAGATCGGTACATCAGATATTAATTGACGCTCCGTTGTATCCTTGAGCAGTTCATATACCTTATGTGCAGTCTGATCTATTCCATCCTCATGTGGACGACTCTCCAGCTTCCAATAAGCCCGAGTGGTGAGTCCTTCATGGTTCAGCAGCATAAAGTGCCCGGGCTTTAGTTCAGACATGTTACGGTATATCCCATGCCCTGGTGTTCGCGCAGGCCCTACTGCGAATATTTCAGCCAGCCCGTCCGCGGCAATTTCCGCTTTAAAGTCAGGGTGCGCTAGAATGGCTTTTGGTTCGGAGCCGAATAACAAGACGCCACTTTGGTACGAATAGAATAACGGCTTAACGCCGAGGCGATCGCGAGCTAAGAATAATGACTGTTCCTTGTCATTCCAGATGGCAAACGCAAAAATTCCATTCAACCGATCTACACAAGCGCGTCCCCACTCCACATAGGATAAGAGCAACACTTCCGTATCACAAGTCGTCTGGAAAATGTGTCCTTTATCCTCTAGTTCCTTGCGTAACTCTAAGAAATTATACAATTCCCCATTGTACACAATGGAGAAAATTTGATCCCCGTATTTGCGAATCATGGGTTGGGCGCCATTCTCTGGGTCAATGACACTTAAGCGACGATGACCGAGCGCACAATGATGGGTGATCCATGTACCGGATGCATCCGGACCGCGATAGGACAGCGTTTCTGTCATATTTTCAAGAATGGTTGGGTACCCGGTTAAATCTTTTCTCCAGTCAATCCAACCTGTAATGCCACACATGGTTCATAGCCCCCTTTACGCTTTTGCGATGATAACAAGGTATGCACGGCTCGCCTAGAAAATGTCTGTCCGCGATTCAAAGATTCATAGACTCATCCACTACTTACCGACCATGTCAGGTGCTGTGGACGCTGTGTTTTTTTGACAAAGTCTGTTACAATGGTACAACGATACAAAAAGAGTAGAAGGTGATCCTATGAAAAGAAGAAGACTTGCCCGCGCGCAGATCGATTATATGGCGGCTAAAGAACATTTTTTGTTAACGAGTAAGCAAGCGGATCGTAAGCTTGAAGAGATGAAAGATAACGGTGTTGAAATTGGCGAGAAGGAAATGGAAGATGCGGTTAATCGCAGCGGCTTTCACAAAGCTTTCAATGAGCTGATCCAAGCTGAAAATACATTAATCGAATGGTCTCATACATCCATTAAGAACGTTCCTTCCGTGCAAGAGAATCGTGCTTATTATGAAGAGCTATATCGCGAAGCGAAGAACAACGTAGAATCCAGAGCGATCTTGGTTGAACTTGCTATGCTTCTTGGAAATGAAGATTAATTTCGAAGATTAATTTCTAATCATACTTAATAAAGTGGAGAGTCAACGCCTAGTGGTGTTGGCTTTTTTTGCATGGGCCAAACCGGTCAGGACAGGGAATATTTCAAAGTTAATTAAGCAATAGTAAATCTACATCAAGAAGGGTGGCGCGAACATGATCCGGATCGGAATTGCCTTTGGCGGGGGTGGAATCGCTGGGAGCGCCCACCTTGGTGTATTAGCAGCATTGGAAGAAGCGAATATTCCTATTCACTGTATGGCAGGGACGAGCTGTGGAGCTTTAGTTGCAGGGTTATACGCCTGCGGCTACACGTCTGGACAGCTGATGGATATGGTGCCAGAGTTTACGGACAAGTATCTGGATTACAACTATCGCTCGATGTTCGCTAAAGTGGTACGTAGACCCGTCAAGCTTCAAGGGCTTATCAAGGGGAAGAAGTTCCGAGACTATTTGTTACTCAAAACGCAAGAGCGATTGGTACGGGATTTGAGTTATCCGATTGCGCTGGTCGCCGCTGATTTGCGTAAAGCGCAAAAAGTATTGTTCCATTCGGCTTCCCTGCACTCCAATGGGAATGGAGAAGTGGATTATGAGCAAATTTCGGATGTATTAGTTGGGGATGCGATCCTGGCCAGTTGCTCGATCCCATTCTTATTTCCTCCTGTTACTTTGGGAGAGCGTGTACTAGTTGATGGCGGATTATTAGACAATTGTCCCATCTCTACTGTTCGTGCTTTAGGAGCTGATTTCGTCATTGCGGTGGACTTGTGCTGTGATGATGAGTTAACTACACCCTTGAACTCCCTTTATGAGATCGTGTCACGTTCGGTTTCGGTGAACTTAATTCAGCAATCGAAGCAACTTTCAGGCTATGCCGATGTCTTGCTTCGACCTAACATGGGTATGGTGAGTGCATTCGATTTCAATAAAGGCAAGAGCTGCATTGAGCTCGGCTACTTGTACACCCTACAGAAGATTCATGATATTCATTTAAAAATAGAGCAGAAGAATGAGCAGCATGCAACAATAAACTTTCCTTCATTTTTAGAAGAAGTTGAACCATCCGACAAGCTCAGTGGTCACTTACTTCAATAAAGAACAGTTGGAAAGGAGGGAGAGGCATGGCACAGAAATTTAAGAAAAACAAAGGCAATAAATATGCGCATGATGCTGAGTTTGCAGACGAAGTAATAGCGAAGAATGCGAAGATGCCAGGGCAGCAAAAACCATCTGAAGGCATTCGTAAAAATTACTAATAAATATGTTACAGTTGTGAAAAAGAGGCACTCTCAAGGTCTGATTAAGACTCGCGAGAATGCCTCTTTGTTAGGTTTGTATAAGTTTATTTTTATTGCGTTACAGGTTTCGTTACAGCATGTTGGCCTTTATGGGCTTTGTCTTCAAACATCTTTGTTACCATTTGAGTAAAGGAAGCTTTGCGCTTATCGGCTTGTTCCTTCGTTATTTTGCCGCTTTGAACTTGTTCTTCAACGTGTTTCATCAATTCGCTTACCTGAGCATCGACGAGCTTTTGCAGCTCCACATTTTTTTCTTTTGCAAGATCAGCAACGGATTTTCCAGATTTCACGGCTTGCTTGAAGTCGGCATCGCTCATCCCAAGTAGAGTCCCAATCTCTTTGAAGTCCATGCGAATAGCCGATTTGTGTTGTTCTCTGTTCGGATGTTTTTCATTAATAAGTTTATCTACGGAATTCGCGAATTTCGTCTTGGCTTTATCTAACGTTTCATTGTTCGCTTTGATGAGTGCATTCTTCAAGTCGTCTTTGGATACGCCTTGCTTTTCAGCGATTTGTGCCAATGTTTCACCTTGGCTTATGCGAGATTTAATTGTTGCAGCATCTAGTTTGAGTACGGCAGCCAACTCTTCGCTGATTTCTTTCTTAAACAAACCTTCATTTTTACCCCACTTATCTTGAATAAGGTGAACGGTCTTATCCGATTTATTATGTACACCTGGGGTACTCGTTGTCGGGGTTGTGCTCGTCGTCTCCGCTGCATAGGCACTTACAGGTACTAGAGCAGCAAGTAGAACAGCAGCGCTTAGCAATTTCATCTTCTTTTTCATATTACTTACCTCCTTGAATTTAAATCTTTCTTTTCGACTTAACAACATCAGTTTAAGGAGGTTAGCTTAAATTCACCTTAGTCTAGGATAAAAATGACACTATAAATATTCTAAAATTTCTGTCATTATATGGCGGTAAATAGCAAAGGGGGATATAATTTGTTTAAAAAGACGATCAGGGGGTAGTACAACTTTGAAAAAAGTGCTTGTTACAGTGGGTTCGATCTTATTTGCTTTTATTTTTATTTTCTTAATTAGTAATCTGCAATATGGGATATCTAGTAAACCACCTGAACGGATTCAAGTAGGTGTAGATAAACGGATTGTAACGAATTATGAGGATCTCACGAGGTTATATCCGAATGTGACGTTATTAGATGCGGAGAAAGGTATATTTCATGTGCCTATAGAATCTTTGCAATCGACTGTAAGAAGAATACAGTCGATACCCGGAGTCGTGGAGATTCATACACTTCCTGGCACGCCGACGTACTCATTTTCCCAATACTTCAATAGCATTGGGGCTATGTTGAGTATGTATGCCAAAGGTGAATTTGGCTACTATTATATGCCTGTAGGAGGGAAGAAGCCATTTCTCGAAATGCTTCCTACGATTTTAAAAAATTCACTTACCTATTTTGTGCCTGGTTTCTTGGCTGCGATTGTTGGAGGCGTTCTTTTTGCCGTATTTGCAACGATGAGTCGTGTGATTGGTAAAATTTTTGATTGGATTCATCGTGTATTATTAATGATTCCTGATTTCTTCATCTATACGCTACTTCTTATGTTTGCTATTTATATAACTAAATTTGCGACTAAGCGGGTCATCTTGATTATTCAGCTCAAGAATGAAGTTCCTTTCTTCATTCCCTTCATGACGATAATGATCGTACCAGGTGTGCTTATTTATGGTGTGATTCGTCTAGCTCTTCAGCGTGAAATGGCAGAACCTTATATTCGAACAGCGATTGCCAAAGGTTTCTCTCATAAACGGATTGTGATCACGCATGCTTTTCTTAATGTATTAGAGGATTTACTCACGATTTTGCCTCGGGCAACAACCGTTGCAATTGGAGGTATGATTATCGCTGAAGTGTTATGTCGAATTTCAGGAATTGGGGGTTATTTGACCATTGCATATTCAAATTTGCCGATTACATGCGCCATTTTAGCCCTTTTTGCTTTGATCATGCAGGGGATATATGCCTTACTTCGTAAAATGCTAATTGTCTCAACGAAGGAGGTGAATGTTAGTGCGTAAACGGAAATTTCTTTATATGCTTTCATGGGCATTAATGGCACTACTTATTATCCTTGCAATCCTAGGTCCGTATATCAAACCACATAGCATTGAACCGAGTGCGAAGGTTTTTTGGATGGATAATCCGAATCCGGAATCTATACACAAAAAGCTCGCTCCTCCTTTTAAACCCGATAATCATTACATACTTGGATCAGACCCTAGGGGCTATGATGTGCTCAGTCTATTATTGAATGGGATGAGATATACACTAGGAATCGCTCTTCTCATTACGATTGGTCGCTTTTTATTAGCTATACCACTTGGCATGTACGTTGGAGCGACAGGGAGATTTAAGTCCCTTTTATCATCTTTGCAATGGGTCACATCTGCTGTCCCTCCCCTTGTATTCGTGTATCCAGGTCTACTGGCGCTCTTCTACGGGCTTGAAGTGGCTTACGGGATACCAACGGATCATCCGAATCAGATCATTTTTAATGCGATATTTGTTATCGCTGTGGTATTTATTGGGGTGTTTCCGATTGCCCAGCAATTTGCTGATCGTTCCCGCTTTTGGAATGAGAAGTTGTTTGTTACCGCTTCTTCATTATTAGGTGCATCCATTATCCGTCGTATTATTAGACATATATTCCCGAGTGTTCGCTCGGAAGTTTTATTTGCTTTCTTGGCAGATTACGTACAAGTCTTATTCTTAATGGGTCAATTGGCTGTACTCGGTATTTTCATTGGTGGTGGAGAAGTGATGGTATTCCAAGATGGGTTTGCAACGTACTCGATGGCAATTACCAAGTCAGGCGAATGGTTAGGTTTACTTGCTTATGGCATACAGCGTTACCGAATATATCCTTGGATTATAGTGAGCGTGCTCGTCTTCTTCGTTGCTTCCGTTGCTATTGTTCAATTTTTCCTGCATCAACAGAAGAAAGAGTTTGTTCAGAGATAGTATTCTTAGAAAAAATATTGGCAAGGCTTTGTCAAAATGATCAAGATGCTCTAAACTGGAAGGTACCTACTTGACCGAAAGTGAATCAGGAGATAATGACATGACAGCCATGATACCGATATTGACCAGACCCGAAGGGTCGATGAAAGATAGCATTCCACATGCGAATATAGCAAGTACATTTACAAGCATTGATCTTGTCCCAGATCAGGACAGCGATGCTTTTTATTTTCGTTCATTAGAGAAGCGCAACATTAAACTCAATGAGCTTCAGATTGCGGCCGTGCGCCATGTCGGAGGAGCAGCCTTGATTGTTGCAGGTGCAGGTAGTGGGAAGACTTCTGTACTCACTTCAAGGGCAGGTTATCTCATCGCCATGGGGCATGTTCAGCCGCACAATCTATTACTGGTCACCTTTACGAGTAAAGCAGCCGAAGAGATGAAGCAGCGTATCTCGTTATTACCCGGGCTAACTGTACGAATGGCGCGAGAAGTGGTGACAGGAACGTTTCATTCAATTTTCTATCGGATACTGCGTAGCGAAGGATTCGATCAGAAGATCATGAGTAGTGAGAATCACAGACAGACGATTATTAAGATTATTTTACGCAAAATGAACCTCCATGACGCCTATGAACCGGAGACGCTATTATCCTTACTTTCTTCCTATAAGAGCAATATGATGTCGATTGATGACTTGCCGAATAAATCACCAGCTGAGAAAGAGCAGCGAGAAGTGTTCCGACAATATGAAGCTTGGAAGCGAGATAACCACTACATGGATTTCGATGATATGTTGCTGGAAGCGTATATGCTACTCCAGCGATCCCCGAACATGCTGTGGAAGCTTCAAGAACGTTTTCAATATGTGATGGTCGATGAATGGCAAGACACGAACCCGATCCAGTATGAACTCATTAAGATGCTCACAGGAAATCGGCAGAACTTGTTCGTCGTTGGGGATGATGACCAGACGATCTTTACCTTTAACGGAGCGGACAGTTCCATCATTCTGAACTTCGATCAAGTATTTCCGAAGGCGAAAGTGATCTTGCTTGATGTGAACTATCGTTCGACGAATAGCATTGTGGGTTTAGGGAATGAAGTGATTCGCTTTAATCAGATGCGTAGATTGAAGACGCTGCAAGCGACTAGATCAGGGGAACATCATCCCTATTTCCTGAGACCGAGTACAACTGATGATGAGGCGATGATGGTCGTAAGCAAGATTAAGCATGAAGTGCAGGCGGGGAGAAGAAACTATCGGGACTTTGCGATCTTGCACCGAACGATCAGCAGCTCTCGTGCGATGTTCGAGCAACTGGTGATGGATGGGGTTCCATTTATGTCCTTCTCTATGGGGGTTAGTTTCTATGAACAGTCCATTGTGAGGCCAGTCATTGATTACTTGCGATTATCATTGAATCCAAAGCTTCAATCCGCTATGGAGGGCATCATTCCATCTTTATACTTAAATAGAGAGAAATCACTTACTTTTATTTATACACATGAATTGAAAGAGCCTCTAGAGAAGCCGCTCCAACATTTACTCAAGCTTCCAGACTTAAAGTCATTCCAATTGCAACAGCTTGGTGAGCGCTTGCGGATGGTGGACAAGCTTAAAGATATGAAGCCGCAGCTTGCGATTCAAGAGATAAGGCGTACGTACGATGCGTTCTTGGATGCGAACGAGCGTCAACAGTTAACGCTTCATAAGGAAATGGTGAAAGAAACCTTATCTGAGATCGAAGCCTCAGCAAAGCGTTTTGATAAAGTAGCCGAATACGTGGACTTTATTGATCATGTCATCCAGAAAAATTCCGAGATGGAGCAGTTGCGCAAAGATCCGACTTCGGATGCACTGTCTCTACTTACCATTCATAAGGCTAAAGGCTTGGAGTTCCCTGTCGTCTATGTGATCGGAGCGTCAGAGTCGATCTTACCGCATAGCTCAGCGCTGGATGCAGATGGGCGTAAAGATATGATCTCAGATAAAAAGGGACCTGAGAAAGTGGCAGCTGCGATTGAAGAAGAGCGCCGCCTTGCGTACGTTGCGGTTACAAGAGCGATGCAGGAAGTGTACATTAGCTCTCCGTCGTATTATCGAGGGGATCAAGTGGAAGTGTCGCGCTTCTTCATGGAGCCGTACGGGAATAAGAAGAAGGACCCTGCTGCTAAGCAGCAAAGTGCGCAGAAGGAAGAGACATTCCCAACGTGGGAATGCACGAAGACTGGTTGTCGTGGCTGGATGCGAATTACTTCGGTTAAGCATGCACCGAAGGAGAAGGTCTGTCCGCTCTGCAATGAGAAGATGAAGCGTTCGAAGCGGACGGTAGTGGTATAAGAGTAACCCCCTATATAGAAGACATTGGGTAAGCAACTGTAATCGTGTATATTTTATGGGTTCAAGCAAAACAAAAAACGCCTAAATTCCTTAATCGTAAGGGATTTCAGGCGTTTTTCTATTCGGTCAATACTATGCTTTGATGTCAATGTTACCACCAAGATTAGGCTGGACGCTTTGCTCTAACATTTTGACAAAATCCTGACTAACCTGTGTAGCTTGATCATTAGTCATCTTTAATAGTCTGACATTAACAGCTTGAGATAAACTGCTTTGTTTCATTGCAATTGACAGTGCGGCAATGTCCATGATGATAAGCCTCCTAGTAATTGATACTTATTTATCGGCAAGATGCTATTTATTTATAAATCAGAACAGCGTGTGAAAAATTTGTGCAAAATGTATCGTTTCTATTGTATTTTTACCAGTTGAATTGAAAAATAAAAAATGGCTGAAACCTTAACAATAAAGGGTTCAGCCATTTTTCTATGTAGATCAATTTGATCTATTAACGTCCCAGGAGGGATTCGAACCCCCGACCGTACGCTTAGAAGGCGTATGCTCTATCCAACTGAGCTACTGAGACATGTAATCTTCACGTTTAAGCTTGTGCGGCGTTCCTGTGAAGCGAGATTAATAATAGCATGTAAAACGAATAGAAGTCAACACTATTATCGTGGTAAAATAATACAGTCCGTTTTGCTTTCCTAGCTATGATCCGTTACACTTGTCAGCAAGTAGGTTGGATAGTGGGGTGTAAAGGATGACAAAGCAAGATGAGCTGGTGCATGACAATGTCGTAATGCTGCCTCAGACGGTGAAGTATTATGAAGACCAGCTAGCCTCTTATTTTAAAGTGGAGAGGTATGAACAAGCGGCAGGACTGCTTGCACACCTGCTTCAGTTCTCTAATGTTGACCCGGCGAAGCGGGATGAATGGGAAATGCTGCTCGTATGGCTGCAGACGATGTTTCCGGAAGTGATGTTCGCTCCGCTGGATTCTAGTAATCTGGAGCGAAATGGAGAGTTTGAAGAGATGGAAGAAGATGAACCATCGGAAGAAGAATTGCGCCGACAGGCAATCGATACCCGCGTTCAGCAAGAACAGGGATATATCGACAATTTACTCCAGGTGTTTAAAGAAGAATCCTACTCACCGCAGGAACAGCTCATTGCATTAGAGAAGCTTGCGTTTGTGCATCATTCCGATGCACCGAATATATTGATGCACTGGCTAACTGCTGAAGTGCGACATCCATTGCTGCAATTTAGAGCGCTGCAGGCGCTTAAGATATGGGAACTGCAAGGTGAGATACGTGTTCCTAAGCTTGGTGGCGATGTTCACCTTCGTATAGAAGATACACCACTTGGTTCAGAGGAGATGCCAGCGTCTATCCGCGATATTTTTCAGCAATTGCGTGTTTCTAGTGAAGAGAAGTATCCGGATCTTGCGCAATTCTCGACACAGATCGAGCGTGAATTCGCGGCTTTCGCATATGGAACAGAATTGTATGAAGAGATGGCACAAGTTTCAGCAGATCGTACTCAGCTATGGGCGAGTGCATTGCAAGATGTGCTGCAGGAGTTGATCTTCAAAATGCCAGTCGTATCGATGGATATTTATGATCAAGGGCTTCACGAACAGGATGAAAAGGAATGGGAGCGGATTAGAAGCTTGCTCGGACAATTTTTCACCGAACAATTTCCACCTCACTCCTAATCGTTTGCCTTGAAAAGAAGATGTTTTATGTTATAATAAGGTGGTTATAATGGCGGATAAAAGATATATTTAGTGTTTTTTGCCTGCCTGAACGTGAAAATACAAGTCTAACTGTACATTTTTGGAGGGGAAAGCATAAAATGAAAGCAAGCTGGGAAAAAATAGAGAAGAACGTTGGCGTTCTTGAAGTTGAAGTTAACGAGGATCGCGTATCCGAAGCATTGGACAAAGCATTTAAGAAAGTAGTAGCTAAAGTAAACGTACCTGGTTTCCGTAAAGGAAAAGTGCCTCGTGCAATGTTCGAAAAGAAATTCGGAATCGAGAGCCTATACCAAGACGCTTTAGACTTCATCTTGCCTGAAGCTTATGTACAAGCTGTTCAAGAAGCAGGAATTACGCCTGTTGATCGTCCAGAAGTTGACGTTGAGCAATTCGGTAAAGGTCAAACATTGAAATTCAAAGCTACTGTAACGGTTAAGCCAGAAGTTGCTTTGGGTGAATACAAAGGTCTTGAAATCGAAGCTGCAGACGTAAACGTAACTGACGAAGAAATTCAAGATGAGCTTGATCGTCAACAACAACGTCATGCTGAGCTAGCTGTAGTAGAAGAAGGCGCTGCTGAGAACGGTGACATCACAGTTATCGATTTCGAAGGTTTCGTTAATGGCGAAGCATTCGAAGGCGGAAAAGCTGAGAAGTACTCCCTAGAGCTTGGTTCCAATTCCTTCATTCCAGGATTCGAAGATCAAGTAGTAGGTATGGCTATCGGTGAAACAAAAGACGTTAACGTGACGTTCCCTGAAGAATACCAAGCAGAAGAACTTAAAGGACAAGCTGCTGTATTCAAAGTAACTCTTCATGAGCTTAAGCGTAAAAACTTACCTGCTCTTGATGATGAGTTCGCGAAAGACGTAAGTGAGTTCGATACTCTTGATGAGTACAAAGCTGACATCAAAACTCGTCTTGAAGAGAAAAAAGCTAAAGACGCAGAAGTGAAAAAAGAAGTAGACGTAGTAGCGAAAGCATCTGCTAACGCAGAAGTTGAAATTCCAGCTGCAATGGTCGAAACTGAGCTTGCTCAAATGATTAAAGAATTCGAAAGACGCCTTAGCGGACAAGGTTTGAACTTGGAGCTTTACTACCAATTCTCCGGTCAAAACGAAGCGGCTTTGAAAGAGCAAATGAAAGACGACGCTAATACTCGCGTTCGTAACAACTTGGTTCTTGAAGCAATCGCTGCTGCTGAGAAAATCGAAGCATCCGACGCTGATGTTGATGCAGAGATCGCTAAAGTAGCTGAGCAATTCAAGAAAACGACTGAAGAAGTTCGTGAAATCTTCGAAGCTAACGGTTCTTTAGAAGGTATGAAAGAAGATCTAGCACTACGCAAAACTGTTGAGTTCTTACTAAGCAACAGCAAGTAATGCTTAAATAGGTATCAGAGGCACGTAGATTTATGAAGCGTGCCTTTGTTTTACCCAAAAAAGCATGATTTAGCTTAAAAATGCGGACATCCGTTCGTTTTATGACGAATATGACTTTAGTTCGCAAACGTGTTAAAATAAACTTGCATGTTGATTAAAGAACAAAAATTTGTAAGCTGAGGAGTTGATACCATGAATCTTATCCCAATGGTTGTTGAGCAAGAAGCGCGTGGAGAAAGGTCGTATGACATTTATTCGCGTCTGCTGAAAGACCGAATTGTTTTCATCGGAAGTGAAATTGATGATGATGTAGCGAACCTGGTCATCGCCCAGCTTCTCTTTTTGCAAGCACAGGATTCAGAGAAGGATATTCATTTATATATCAACTCTCCGGGTGGTTCTGTTACGGCGGGACTCGGCATATACGATACAATGCAGTTCATCAAACCCGATGTATCCACGATTTGTGTAGGAATGGCAGCAAGTATGGGTTCACTGTTACTTACGGCAGGGGCAAAAGGTAAGCGTTTTGCACTACCGAATGCAGAAGTGATGATTCATCAGCCGCTAGGCGGTGTTCGCGGGCAAGCGACAGATATCAAGATCCACGCAGATTGGATTTTGTATACGAAGAAGAAATTGAACGAAATCTATGTTCACCATACTGGTCAAACCTACGATAAAATCGAGCGCGATACGGATCGAGATAATTTTATGAGTGCTGAAGAGGCTAAGGCTTATGGCTTAATCGATGAAGTTATCACTCGAGGCGACCTTAGATAAAAAGGAGTGATAGAATGTTTAAATTTAACGATGAAAAAGGACAACTCAAATGTTCCTTTTGCGGTAAATCACAAGAACAAGTGCGCAAACTTGTAGCAGGTCCAGGCGTCTACATATGTGACGAGTGTATTGAATTGTGCACGGAAATTGTAGAAGAAGAACTCGGACATGAAGAAGAACTTGATCTGAAGGATATTCCGAAGCCGAAAGAAATTTGCGATATTCTTGGTCAATACGTTATTGGTCAAGATCAAGCGAAGAAATCGCTTTCTGTTGCGGTCTATAACCATTACAAACGGATCAATTCCCATCAGAATAAGTCAGAAGAAGTGGAACTTCAGAAGAGTAATATTATGCTCGTAGGTCCTACGGGTAGTGGTAAGACACTTCTTGCGCAAACACTTGCGAAAATTTTGAACGTTCCGTTTGCGATTGCAGACGCTACTTCCTTAACTGAAGCAGGTTACGTAGGGGAAGATGTGGAGAACATCTTGCTAAAATTGATCCAAGCAGCGGATTACGATGTGGAGAAGGCGGAGCGCGGTATTATTTATATCGATGAGATCGATAAAGTAGCTCGTAAATCCGAGAACCCATCCATTACACGTGACGTGTCTGGTGAAGGCGTACAGCAAGCATTGCTTAAAATTCTTGAAGGTACAGTTGCTTCTGTTCCGCCACAAGGTGGACGTAAGCACCCGCATCAAGAGTTTATTCAAATCGATACAACGAACATCTTATTCATTTGCGGTGGGGCATTTGATGGCCTAGAGCAAATTATTAAGCGTCGTATTGGTAAAAAAGTGATTGGTTTCTCAACAGATGGTATGAAAGTTGACTTGAAACCAGGCGAATACTTATCCATGGTATTGCCAGAGGATCTACTTAAATTCGGTCTAATTCCGGAATTCGTAGGTCGTCTACCGGTAATTTCCTCCCTTGAGCCGCTTGATGAAGCTGCACTTGTTCGTATTCTTTCGGAACCGAAGAATGCGCTAGTGAAGCAATATCAGAAGCTGCTTGAGATGGATAATGTGAAGCTTGATTTCAATCAAGAAGCACTTGAAGCCATCGCGAAGGAAGCGATCAAGCGTAATACGGGAGCAAGGGGTCTTCGTGCGATTATTGAGAGCATTATGCTCGATGTGATGTTCGATGTGCCGTCACGTACTGACGTATCCACGTGTACCGTTACACAAGACGCTGTTCAGAACAAGCTTGCACCTGTACTGACGACAAAAGAAGGTAAAACTTCGAAGAAAAAAGAAGAAAGCGCATAAACGCGAGTTGATGTGCATCTAATAAATTCACACAAACAGCCTCCAATCTGGATCTAACCGGAGCGGAGGATGTTTGACGTATGGGAGAGAGCTGCGCTATGTTCCATAGAAAAGATACCCGTCCTGTCAAAGTGGGGAACTTGACGATCGGCGGGAGCAACGAAGTGATAATGCAAAGTATGTGTACGACGAAGACAGCTGATGTGAAAGCGACTGTAGCGGAAATTCACCGCTTGGAAGAAGCAGGTTGTCAAATTGTTCGTGTCACTGTAAATAATAAAGAAGCGGCTGAAGCAATCAAGGAAATCAAGAAACAGATTTCCATTCCGCTTGTTGCCGATATTCACTTTGACTATCGTCTAGCACTTGCTGCGATTGAGAACGGGATTGATAAAGTTCGTATCAATCCGGGGAATATCGGTCGCCGCGAGAAGGTAGAAGCCGTAGTTAAAGCGTGTAAAGAGCGCGGCATTCCGATTCGTATCGGTGTAAACGCAGGCTCCTTAGAGAATCACTTGCTTGAGAAGTATGGGTACCCAACTGCTGACGCGATGGTGGAGAGTGCTTTATTCCACATTGGAATCCTAGAAGAGCTTGATTTCCATGATATTATCGTGTCGCTTAAAGCGTCCGATGTACCTATGGCGATTGAAGCTTATTCCAAGGCTGCTAAAGCTTTTAATTATCCACTACACTTAGGCATTACAGAGGCAGGAACGCTGTTTACAGGCGCTGTGAAGAGTGCGGCAGGTATTGGCGCATTGCTTAACATGGGCATCGGAAATACACTTCGTATTTCGCTTAGTGCGGACCCCGTTGAAGAGATTAAAGTTGCGCGTGAGCTTCTCAAAACATTCGGTTTGATTACGAACGCAGCGACGTTAGTATCTTGTCCAACTTGCGGACGCCTTGATATTGACCTGTTCTCGATTGCCAATGAAGTCGAAGAGTATATCTCTAAGATTAAGGTGCCAATCAAAGTTTCCGTTCTTGGCTGTGCCGTTAACGGTCCTGGTGAAGCGCGTGAAGCGGATATTGGAATCGCGGGTGCGCGTGGCGAAGGCATGTTATTCCGTTATGGGGAAATGATCCGTAAAGTGCCTGAAGCGGAACTTCTGCAAGAGCTGAAGAAAGAAATTGATATTATCGTGAAAGTTTACGAAGAAACTGGACAAATCCCAGGTCGTAAACATTAAGCGAGCGTGTTTAAAAAGTTAAACGAGAGAGAAAAAAGCAACTGGAGGAGCGTAGCGTTCGCCTTTGAAATCGTGAAAATACAATCAAATCAATTCAAAATTCACGATTGAGACTCACAGGCTTTCCGAAGGAAGGCCACATCGTAAGCATAAAGTGCTTTTTTCTCTGTAGTGGCCCTACTTTTTGAACACGTTCTAATGGTATATGTAAAAAAATAAAGCCGGCGAGCTAATTAGCTTCGTCGGCTTTTTGGTATGTTTCGAGCATGGCGAGAAACTCCATGATACCCTCTGATATTGACTTCGTAATGGCATCTTGCCCTTTCGTTGTGGTAAGGCGATTTCGATCCTCGATGTTTGAAATATACCCCATTTCCACGATTACTGTTGGACAAGTAGTGTGGTTTAGCAAGTAAAATGGTTTACCGTGAATCGCAAGCTTACGCGTATTAAACAGTCGGTTCATCGAGTTCTGAATCATTTCCGCTAAGAAAACACTTAGCTCCGTGTTCTGGTGCATAACAAGTGGTCCGCGGTGGATTGGACGCTTGGACCAGTTCACATGCAGCGATACCATAAGCTTAGGGTGTAATTCATTAGCAAGCTGTTTGCGCTGAGCAAGGTCACGCCTGTGGCGGGATGGATTCTTGAGCCACTGATTATGATCACTTAGCGCATGATCGCCTGTCCGATCCACAATAACCGCAAGCCCCTGACGGGTCAGCTCTTTATACAGCTTATTTGCGATAATAAGGTTAATATCTTTTTCGTATAAAGTGCCGAATGTTGTACCTCCATCAATCCCGCCATGCCCGACATCAATGATGACATCCGTGTCCGTCGCTAGTGGGACTGCAAGCGCAGGTCGTATTGGAATACAGAGATGGGTAAGCAAGAGGCATAGTACAGCTACCCGAACCCAATGTATTTTCTTTATCCATGAATGCACAATCCATATGTTCAAAATGAGCTTCCGTCCTCCCATTGAGTAGTTGGTAAATCAGCGGCCATTCGCTATTCACATTCCCTCTTATCCTCACACAATCTTGCCCATAACATGCATTTGTCGAACTAGAATATGTTTGCCTGATTATTCATTCGTTTCCAGGGCAATACTACCGAGTATTAGATTTTTTTCAAAAAGCATCCTTGGGAGGTAAGTTATGAGTAACGGATTAAGTGTATTGGTTATGCTGGTGCAGTTCTTTTTTGCGATCATCATAGGTCTTTATTTTTGGAATATGCTGCGCAATCAACAGACGAATCGAACAGCAGTCGATCGAGAATCGAAGAAAGAGATGGATAAGCTGCGCAAGATGCGTTCCATTACCCTCACTAAGCCATTAGCAGAGAAGACAAGACCCCAAACGATGAATGATATTGTTGGGCAAAAAGAAGGCTTACGTGCGCTTAAAGCAGCATTATGCGGAGCGAATCCACAGCATGTCATTATTTATGGACCTCCGGGAGTCGGTAAAACAGCAGCAGCAAGGGTTGTGCTGGAGGAAGCGAAGAAAAATGCACTGTCACCTTTTGGGGCAGAAGCGAAGTTTACAGAGATTGATGCGACAACAGCACGATTTGATGAGCGCGGTATTGCGGACCCATTAATTGGCTCTGTCCATGACCCGATTTATCAAGGAGCAGGCGCGATGGGCGCCGCTGGAATCCCGCAACCAAAGCCAGGTGCAGTTACTAAAGCACATGGTGGCATCTTGTTCATCGATGAAATAGGCGAATTACATCCGATCCAGATGAATAAGTTATTAAAAGTGCTGGAAGACCGCAAAGTATTTTTGGAAAGTGCTTATTACAATTCGGAGGATATGAATATCCCGAATTACATACATGATATTTTCCAAAATGGATTACCTGCCGATTTCCGTCTAGTGGGTGCGACAACAAGAATGTCTACAGAAATTCCACCTGCGATTCGCTCGCGTTGTATGGAAATTTTCTTCCGTCCACTGCTACCAGAGGAAATTGGAGAAATTGCGGAGAATGCGCTTCGTAAAATCGGTCTACCCGAAACCCCTGCAGCTATTGAAGTCATTAAGAAATATGCAACAAACGGCCGTGAAGCCGTTAATATTGTGCAGCTTGCTGCAGGTATCGCACTCACAGAAGGTCAAGCCAGCATCTCAGCAGCCGATGTAGAGTGGGTTGTAAACTCTTCACAAATTCCACCAAGACCAGAGAAGAAAGTACCGCTTGTCCCTCAAATTGGCTTTGTAAATGGTCTGGCTGTATATGGGCCGAATCAAGGCACATTGCTTGAAATTGAAGTTACCGCAGTTCCTGTCCCTGTGGGTCATGTAGGAAAGTTCACCACTACAGGTGTTGTGGATGAAGAAGAAATGGGTGGTGGCTCTAGAACGATTCGTCGTAAGAGTATGGCGCGGGGTTCTGTTGAGAATGTATTAACCGTATTGAGACGATTTGGATATGATGCAAGCGGGTATGACTTGCACATTAATTTTCCAGGTGGAGTTCCTATTGATGGTCCATCAGCTGGTATCTCGATGGCAACAGCAATCGTATCTGCGATGCTAAAAATTCCTGTCGATAACCATCTTGCAATGACCGGTGAGGTCAGTATTCACGGTAAAGTAAAGCCGATTGGCGGCGTTGTGGCTAAAGTAGAAGCAGCCTTACAAGCTGGTGTGACGAAAGTGCTTATCCCGCGTGAAAATTGGCAGGAGATGTTTACAGATTTACCAGGTGCGAAAGTCATTCCTGTTGATTCTGTAGAGGATGTTCTTAAAGAAGCACTCGGGATCGAGAATGTTGAACTCGCGGGCAATCTCGCACTTACGGATACACAAGATAGTCAAATGCCGCTACCAAACTTGCTGCAAACAGATTTTCCACTTCAATTTGAGTCTTAATGCACCTGTAAATTGGAGTTTTGTGGTTGATTTTGATACAATGTTAGCTACAGTAGGTGGGAAAGACAGTGGAGGTGCGTCAATGATGGGGGCTAACAAAAGTAAGCTACGTCGGTTGCCCTTGTTGCCTTTGCGGGGACTGTTAGTATATCCCAGCATGGTGCTGCATTTGGATGTCGGCCGTGAGAAATCGATCAAAGCATTAGAGCAAGCAATGATTGAGGATGGCATGATCTTGCTATGTTCACAATCGGAACTAAGTATTGAGGAGCCGACGAGGGAAGATATTTATCGAATTGGTACCATTTCCAAGATCAGACAGATGCTTAAGCTTCCAAACGGAACGATTCGCGTTCTAGTGGAAGGTGTGCTTCGTGCTGAAATTTTGGAATATGTAGGCAATGAAGAGTTTTATGAAGTATCTGCCAAGGAGCTACCAGAGCAGGAGATTAACGACCCTGAGATGGATGCACTCATGCGCACGATTCTGACTCAGTTTGAGCATTACATTAATTTATCGAAAAAGGTTACGCCAGAGACGCTTGCAGCTGTGTCAGACATTCATGAACCAGGTCGTCTCGCGGACGTAATCTGCTCTCATTTATCGTTAAAAATAAAAGATAAGCAAGACATTCTTGAAACGATCGATGTGCGTCTGCGTCTGGAAAAGCTGCTTGAAATCCTGAATAACGAGCGCGAAGTGCTGGAGTTAGAGCGGAAAATCAATCAGCGTGTCAAGAAGCAGATGGAGAAAACGCAGAAGGAATACTATCTTCGTGAGCAGATGAAGGCGATTCAGAAGGAGCTTGGCGAGAAAGAAGGTCGAGCTGGTGAAGTTGAAGAGCTGCGCTCTCAACTTGCGGAGAAAGATGTTCCGGATAACGTTCAAGAAAAGATTGAGAAAGAAATCGATCGTCTAGAGAAGATGCCTATTACGTCTGCGGAAGGCAGCGTTATTCGTAATTATATTGATTGGCTCTTGTCTGTTCCTTGGAGCGATAAGACGGAAGATGATCTCGATATCGTCAAAGCTGAACAGATCTTAAACGATGAGCACTATGGTCTGGAGAAGCCGAAGGAGCGCGTACTCGAATACTTGGCGGTTCAGAAATTAGTGAACAAGCTTAAAGGACCGATTCTATGTCTTGTTGGGCCACCGGGGGTAGGTAAAACATCGATTGCTAAATCCATTGCCAAATCAATGGGGCGCGAATTCGTTCGCATGTCTCTTGGAGGCGTACGTGATGAAGCAGAGATTCGTGGTCATAGACGTACTTACGTGGGAGCTATGCCAGGACGTGTCATTCAGGGAATGAAAACCGCTGGTGTTAGCAATCCTGTGTTCTTACTTGATGAAATCGACAAGATGGCTATGGACTTCCGCGGTGATCCGGGTGCTGCATTACTTGAAGTTCTAGATCCGGAGCAGAATAACACGTTCAGTGATCACTATCTTGAATTGCCATTTGATCTATCGAACGTCATGTTCATTACGACAGCAAACGTTGTGCACAACATTCCACGTCCACTTCTTGATCGGATGGAAATGCTGCATATCCCAGGCTATACGGAGCTTGAGAAGGAGCAAATTGCACGTAAATATTTGCTGCCGAAGCAGATGAGAGACCATGGTTTGCAAGAGCATCAATTAATCGTTGATGATGAGGCTTTATTCAAAGTCATTCGTGAATATACGCGTGAAGCGGGTGTTCGTAACTTGGAGCAACAGCTAGCAGCGTTATGCCGCAAAGCAGCCAAGCAGATCGTAACCGATCCAGCGCAAATTGTACATGTACAGACAAGCAACCTCAAAGACTTGCTTGGTCCACTTAGATATCGTTACCGTCAAGCAGATGAGGAAGATCAAGTCGGCGCTGTGACAGGCCTTGCTTGGACAGAAGTCGGCGGTGACACACTAGTGATTGAAGTGTCTGTAATGCCAGGTAACGGTAAGTTAACCCTTACAGGTCAACTGGGCGATGTGATGAAAGAATCCGCACAAGCGGCATTCTCATACGCTAGATCGCGTGCCGAACACTTTGGCATTCCGACTGATTTCCATGAGAAGAATGATATTCATATTCATATCCCAGAAGGTGCGATTCCGAAGGATGGTCCTTCGGCGGGCATTACGATGGCAACTGCACTAATCTCAGCGCTTGCTGATATTCCGGCATCAAGTACAGTTGCAATGACAGGTGAGATTACGCTTCGCGGAAGAGTGCTTCCAATTGGCGGTCTGAAGGAGAAGTCACTTGCTGCACATCGTGCAGGATTTACGAAAGTGATTATCCCAAAAGACAACGAGAAAGATTTAGAGGACGTTCCAGAGAGTGTGCGTCAAGCCTTGACGTTCGTTCCTGTTGCTCATGTGGATGAAGTGCTTAAGCATGCACTGACCAAATCCTTTGTCATTCCAAATGAAGCGGCGTCTCATACAGATAACGAATCCTCGCACATCCATCACTAGGGGTACAAGGGTTCAAACAAAAGGAAGCGAGTAAATTATGAAAGTTAATACATCAGAATTTGTTATTTCAGCTGTTCAACCTAGCCAATATCCAGAGGACGCTTTGCCAGAGATTGCTCTGGCAGGGCGTTCAAATGTCGGAAAATCGTCACTTATTAATAAGATGATTAACCGTAAAAATTTGGCTCGGACAAGTTCCCAACCGGGAAAGACACAGACGCTCAACTACTATCGCATTAATCAAGATTTATATTTTGTTGACCTTCCGGGCTATGGTTATGCCAAAGTATCGAAGACAGAGCGTGAGCGCTGGGGTCGATTCATTGAGCAATATTTAGCACAGCGTGAAGAGTTGAAACTTGTGCTGCAACTTGTGGATTTACGTCATCCGCCATCTAAAGAGGATCAAGCAATGTTCCAGTGGCTGCAGCATTTTGACAAGCCGATGCTTGTTGTTGCGACGAAAGCGGATAAGATTCCGAAGAGTCAGTGGCAGAAGCACGCGAAGATCGTTCGAGAGACACTTGGGATGACGCCAAGTCAAGGTCCTCTTCTCTTCTCTTCAGAGCTTGGACTAGGTAAAGATGAATTATGGAGCATTATCGAGCCATTCCTTGTCAAACCAGAACTGGAAGAGCAGTTGGAAGAGTCAGTTGAGGAGCCGCTTGAAGGGTCTTCAGAACAATAATTATAGTCACTTCACACGTCGCTTAAAGAGGCCTATTACAGCCAATTTGAGCGACGTGTTTTTGCTTTCAGCAGGGATTCCCATAACATTGAGTCAGAAACCGTGTTTTTGTAGGGAAAAAGCGTAAATTAACCGTCTTAGAGCGATTTTTCCTTATTTTAGCCTGATTTTACTAGCGGATGACACAGGAATATTACCTTTTGTTGTAGTATAATAATAATCAAGGTTACAAACATTGCTTGAACAAAAAGAATTGAGGGATTTTCCATGGCGATAAGGTTAGCGACTGAATATGTCAAAGCCTGCCTGCATGTAACGGAAGTCGAACTGTCAAAGTTAGTAAGTGCGTTTGCGGAGCAAGGTGTGAAGTTTCATGTGCATGTGCTCGATAACGGTAATCAAGAAGTTGGATTTGAAGACGGTAACGGGCAAGAAATCCTGCTTTCATTTGAGAAAAAAGCGGGAGTTTACGAGTGCCAAGGTACACCGATCATTTATGATGTGCGGCTTGCCAATGTCATGCGTAAAGTCATTTGCCAGTTCAAAGGAGATGCAATTGTAAATCGAATCTACACAGGATATACGATGGTATATCACTATGAACGTGGTTCGGTTGTTAAAATTGAGGAAGTAAAAAATGGAATTCACAAATTAATTTACGAGCACAAAGACACGCTTGGTCAATTGGAACAGCTGTTTAATCAGCAGTCGATTGAGGAAGAAATTACGATGATTCACAGCCAAATTAATCACTTGCTTGAAATGCGATTTGATATGAAAGATCCTGTTATTCAGCACGAGATTGATGGACGTTTGAAACGACTGACCAACCGTTTGTTTGTACTTGAAGCATAAATGAAGACAGATAAGATAGAGAGCGCTCCGATGGGGCGCTCTTATTTTTTTCTTTTGAAATTCATAAAGTTTGGGTAATCACGCATTAGCACCAAGGGATAAGTGCTTACATATCGTATGTACTGGGGTAGCCAAAAAAAACTGTTGCATTTATACCCAAGAGATGTTATTTTTATTGTCGTTGACAACAATATAGGAACCAGGATTCACTCAGGACATGTAATGTTGCGAGAGATTACTCCCTCGAAGAGAAGTGAATGACGTAGGTCCTAGCGGATGAAATTTTTTCAAACATTTTATTCCTAGGAAGGGGGAACCGGAAGATGGAATACTCAACTTTCGGAAGACACGTTGCTGTAGATACTTGGGGTGTAGACTTTGAGCTTCTTAACAGCGCGGAATGGCTACAAGCACAAATGGTGGAGGCTGCTGAAGCATGCGGTGCAACCGTATTGTCTGTACAGTCGAAGCAATTCGAACCACAAGGAGCGACAGTACTAGTACTGTTATCGGAGAGCCATCTCTCGATTCACACGTATCCTGAAAGAGGCTTTGCGGCACTAGATTGCTACACATGTGGCGAGACAGTTGATCCACAAGTTGCTATTGATTACATGGTATCCGTATTAAAACCAGAAACCGTACATGCGAAGAAGCTAGTACGCGGTATGGGTGAATTGAAAGTCGAAACGCCTGTTATGAAACAAGCTGAGCTTGTGCGTTAAGACGTAATGTGATTGTACACAATTAAAGAATGAAGATAAGATAACCACGAACATTGTTCGTGGTTATTTGTTTGTTAAGCCCCCCATACAATGAAAAGAGTAGACAAACATTGACAAGGGGGCATCCATTAACAATGCGTTTTCGAGCATTTCGATTAAATGGCAGTGTGCTGTATATCGTGCTGGCTATTGTACTAATTTGGCCAACTGTGCAATTATTGCGAGGCAGTGGAGGCAATGCTGAACATCATGGAAACGCAGAAAAGCTGCTATATGAGGTAAGCTTGTTTCAACTAGAGATGTTAGGCTCACAGCTTAGCAACTTGAATCCAATGACCCAGACGAGTGCGCTGGATGGTGTGAAAAGCGCGGTATACTCTGTTTCTTTTACCCATGAACGAGTACGATCTGCACTTGGAGAAGACGTGATTACAGATCTCGATGGGATGCCGCAGTTGCTGCAATATGTGATGCGGCTGCAACTAGGGGCATCAAGACCGCTAAAGAGTGAAGAGGTTGAGGTGTTCAGAGAAGCTTCTAAACTTCTAGGTGAGATGTATGCTGCCTACGAAAAGCTGCTAACTACAAAAGAAGAAATAGTACCTACGCAAAATAAGATTCTCTCAGACAGTAATAGCAAGCTGCGAAAGTTACTACAAAACAAATAAATGACGTGATGCCGCATCCACATTCTCAGTTCGTAATAGTGCGATTGAGGAATGGTTACAATAAGGGGACGTCCCAGATTATGGGTAAGTAACCTGAAAGGTAGCGGTTAACATGATGAAGAAAATCACCGTGATGATGCTTAGTGTGTGTCTGATTGCAAGTGGTTGTGCTCCTATTAAGAAAGATGCAAGACCGAATAGCGATTCTAACCAATTACACATTCAAAATAAAAAACAGGCAGGCAATTCAGAAGAATATGCCAATTATGTGCAGCTGATGTCGAGTAAGGTTTGGCCGTACATGTCGGTTATTTGGCCTAATGTGAACTTCTCGCGCTTTCATATGCTGCTAACTGACGGTAAGTGTGTGTGGGATGTGTACCCCAAAGGTTTGCGGGAACTGCCTCTGGAGGAAGTGCTCCGATCATTTGAGATGCCAAGCAATATTGAGGGTATACCAGGTGGTTATTCAGCGGGTAAATGGCAAAGGCAAGCAAGTGTACTTGTCTATATGAACCAAGAAGAGATTATGAATCACCTCAAAACATACATGACTTCTGATCAATTCGGTATGTCCTATGGAACTCCTTTTGCTTTCCCTCTTGGGACTCATGTCCTATTTCATGACATTGTTCAATCTTCGAAATGGAATGAAAACTTACCCGCTCAATCGAAGGATCGTTCGCTTTCCTATCCGATAGATATAGGTCCGAGAACGTATCGCCTTGCTATGATTGATAAGCTTTATGAAGCTTATCTGGATAAAGAAAATCGGGAGAAACATCTCACGCATGCAGCGTATATGTATCAAATGTGGAAGTGGGAGTTCCCAGAGGATGAAGAGCGTGTAAGACGCTTAGATGTAGTGGAAGGGACAGCACATTACGTCGATACGATGGCAGACGCGTATGGTAAGCTTGGTATGAAGGCGAACACGGCGAAGCTGCGGACGTACTTGGTTCGACGGTTGAAAGAGACGACTCGTGAAGATGTGACGACGATAAGGCAGGAAAGCGCTGAATTAGTGAAGCTTGCGGGTCTGATTGCCGATGAATCAGATTTGCGTTGGAAGAAGAAAGCAGAGCAAGGCGTAACGCCGGTTGAACTGCTGTTCGAAGGAATTAACCCACTTAAGATCGAGAAGTGGGCAGATGTAATGGACAATTATCGAAATATTGCACAGAAGAATAGTCGCAAGACAGATCAAGCAATTAGCAGCTTTTTAAGTGATTATGATAACAAGGAAATTCCGCTTCTTGTGATTGCGAGTCGCAATCGTAATGAAGGACTGAATATACGCATAGATGGACAATTTCATCTTGATGCAGTAGCGATTGACTTGCTGACGAATGTGGTTGGTAAATTTGGTGGTGTGCATATACAGGCAAATCAGAAGACGATCGGCATACGCTATAAAGCTGGAAGCAAGGCGGAATACATCATTCCGATCAAAGAAACGGATATACGGATTCAGAATAATCATGCTGTAGTTAATACAACAGAACTTAAAGGCGAATTTGACGTACAGGTCGATGAAGATTCGGGTGGTAGGAAGATTTACCTAGCGCAAGTAATTCATAGATAGTTCAAACTTGGCTAAGGATTAGGACTTTCGCTTGTGATATAATGTACTATGGCATATAATCCGGGCGAAGAAGGAAGTGAGACACATGCATATTGTTGTCGTCGGCTTAAACCATCGTACAGCTCCAGTAGAAGTACGTGAGAAATTTACATTCGCACAAGGCGACTTGCCACAAGCATTGCAAGAACTGAAGAATACAAAAAGCGTGCTTGAGTGTGTCGTTGTAGCCACATGTAATCGTACGGAAATTTACGCGGTGGTGGATAAGCTTCCTCGCTATTCCCATTACATCCGTGGTTTTATTGAAAAATGGTTCAATGTTCCTAGGGAGCAATTCCGGGATTACTTATATAGCTATGAAGAAGACAAGGCAATTCGTCATTTATTTAAAGTGACAGCAGGACTCAATTCAATGATTATTGGCGAGACGCAAATTTTGGGACAAGTGAAAGATGCTTTCTTCCTTGCTCAGCAAAATCAAGCAACAGGCACGATGTTCAACGAATTGTTCAAACAAGCGATTACAACGGCTAAGCGCGCACATTACGAGACTTCGATTGCAGAAAACGCGGTATCCGTATCGTATGCAGCAGTCGAGCTTGGCAAACGTATATTTGGTTCTTATGCGAATAAGAAAGTACTAATCGTCGGTGCTGGCAAAATGGGAGAGCTTACACTCAAACACTTACGCGTTAGCGGACTGAAACAGCTTTACGTCGTGAATCGAACATTCAGCAAGGCACTTGAGCTTGCCGAGTCGGCAGGGGGCACAGCGTGTCAATTTGAGCGTCTAGCAGAGCTGCTGACTGAAGTGGATGTCGTCATTACCTCTACAGGTGCGACAGAGTTTGTCTTAACGCACAAAATGCTGCAAACGGTTGTGGCGCAGCGTAAATCGCGTCCACTCTTTATGATGGATATCGCAGTACCACGTGATGCAGATCCGAAAATCGGCGAGCTTGCGAACGTCTTTTTGTACGATATCGATGATTTGGAAGCACTTGTTGAAAGCAACATGGAAGAACGCCAAAAAGAAGCAGCCAAAATTGAGCTGATGATTGATAACGAGATGATTGCCTTTGAGATGTGGCAGCGTACACTCGGTGTAGCTCCTCTCATTCAAGCGCTTCATCAAAAAGCGAGCAGTGTTCACGAAGAGACGATGGACAGCTTGCTTAAGAAACTGCCTGAGCTAGATGAGCGGCAGATCAAAGTGATTCGTAAGCTGACGAAGAGCATTGTGAATCAGATGCTACGTGATCCCATTGTTCGAATTAAGGAAATGTCCGCACAGCGTCATGGTGATGAAGCACTGGATTATTTTACACAAATATTCGCACTAGAAGAGATATTGGCTGAGCAGCATATGGAATCCGATGAGAAGCAGCACAATCCCAGTAAAGAAAATGAGCAGTCATCAACTACCGTGCAAGGATGGCAGCGTGAGATGACGACGCTTGCTCTTCCATAGAGGAACCTATGATTACTCACAGTGTGTTTTATGATGCGATTCTCTATATCTATGCCCTGAGCCTTCTGTTTTATTTCTCCGATTTTGCCCGGGCAAGCCGGAGTGCTAAGCGGATGGGTGCGGGGCTGCTTTTGTTTGTATGGGTGCTTCAGACCGTGTATCTGGTAACATCCGCACTCAAACATTTGAATAATGTTTCAATGTTTGAGACGTTATTATTATTTTCATGGCTCATTATTACCGTTTCATTTATCGTCAGTCGGTTTGTTCGAATTGAATTGTTCGTGTTCCTCGTTAATGTCGTTGGGTTTGGGATCTTAGCGATTAACTTCTTTAGTAATCCAGCAGTAAAGCCTTCTCTTGCGAATTGGAAAATGAGTGATGAGCTGCTGTTCATGCATATTACACTCGCGCTTGCAAGTTACGTGGCGTTTACAGCTAGTGCCGTATTCTCGGGCATGTATATATTTGTTCACCGCAAGCTTAAGACGAAAGATTGGTCGGCAACGATGAAGCGGATGCCTGCTTTGTATAATGCAGAGAAGTATATGCATAAGTGTGTGATTATTGGATTTCCGTTGTTATTGTTAGCATTAGCACTTGGAATTGCTTGGATAACGATTGAAGGGGACGCGACTTTATTCTATGATGTGAAGGTCATCTTCTCGTTATCATTGCTGCTCGTATATGCGGGGTACTTGTTCTTGAATTATGGAATTAAACTGCCTGGTATTCGGCTTGCGAAATGGAATTTAGCTGCGTTTGCTATCGTGGTCTTAAATTTTGTGGTGACAAACGGTATATCAACCTTTCACGGCTGGAAGTGATAAGCATGGGTTATCCCTATCCGATTATGATCAATCTCGTGAATCAGACTTGTTTAGTCGTCGGTGGCGGACAAGTAGCTGAACGTAAAGTAAGCGGCTTGTTAGAAGCCGGAGCAATCGTACATCTTCTCTCGCCTCATGTCACGGATCGATTGAAAGATTTAATTGATGATAGTCTGGTAGTGTGGTTGGAAGGCAATTATACGAGTGATACAAAGGACATTTTTCAGAAGTATCCGTATCGACTTGTATTCACAGCTACTTCAGAGCAAGCGATAAATGAGCAAGTTGCTCGTGATGCAGCTGAGTCTCATGCTCTTGTGTGTCGAGTCGATCATGCGCAGTTCGGTGACTTCACTGTACCTGCTGTGTTGCGAAGGGGCGACCTTAACATCACGATCTCAACAGGTGGCGCAAGTCCAGCACTCGCTGCTGGGATTAAGCGAGAACTCGAAGAGCGATATGGGGAAGAATACGAGATTTATCTGGAATTTTTGCAAGAACTTCGCGTGAAGTTGAAAGATTGGGTACAATTAAGAGAAGAGCGGAAGGAATTGTTCCGTGGTATTCTGAAGTTGGAGTTATTACCGCTTATTCGACAAGGGAAATCCGTATGGTTGCCGATAAAAGAGCTTATTTGGCTTGAGCTCGAGCTGCAGCCGAATCTAGCAACATTAAATAGATTGAATAATAGAGTGCAGTTGTGGGAGGAGAGATTCGATGCGTAAGATTGTGGTGGGAACAAGACAAAGTGCTCTTGCATTGACACAGACGGGACAAGTTGTCGATCAATTGAAGCAATTGTGTGAGCAGCATGGCATCGCATGTGAATTTGAGATCAAGAAAATTGTAACCAAGGGTGACCGGATCCTCGACGTGACATTATCGAAAGTCGGTGGTAAGGGCTTGTTCGTAAAAGAGATCGAACAGGCGCTATTTGACGGTGAAATTGATATGGCCGTTCACTCGATGAAAGATATGCCATTTGAATTGCCAGAAGGTCTAGTGATTGGAGCGATTCCAGAGCGTGAAGATGCAAGAGATTGCTTAATCTCTGGAAAAGGATACACGCTCGACGATCTGCCGCAAGGCGCACTCGTCGGCACAAGCTCGCTGCGCCGCGCAAGCCAGCTGCAGCATAGACGTCCGGATCTGCGCATCGCATCGATCCGTGGTAATATCGATTCGAGGCTGCGCAAGCTCGAATCCGAAGGCTTTGATGCGATCGTGCTCGCATCCGCCGGTATGCGGCGGATGGGCTGGGCGGATCGCACGGAGCACTTGCTGCCGCCGGAGCACTGTGTACCTGCCGTTGGGCAGGGGGCACTGTGCATCGAATGTCGCGGCGGCGATGGCTTTGTCCTGGAACTGCTCGGCAGGTTCCAGCATGAACCAACCGCGCTCGCTGTGCGAGCGGAGCGCGCGTTCCTGGGCAGCCTCAACGGCGGCTGCCAAGTACCTCTGGGCGCCTACGCAGTCGTGGCGCCTGATACAGGCAGCGGGGCGGAGCCGCTGCTTACGATCTCTGCCATCGTGGGTACGCCCGATGGCAAGACGCTCCTTCGCGAAGAGCTCTCCGGTACGAATCCGGAAGAGCTCGGACTTGCAGTCGCTGCGAAGCTCAAGGCTCGCGGCGCAGATCGTATTTTAGCTGAGGTGAGGGAGGAAGTTCAGTGAATCATGGGAAAGTGTATCTCGTAGGGGCTGGCCCCGGGGATCCCAAACTCATCACGATTCGTGGACTTGAAGCGATTCAAAAGGCGGACGTTATCGTCTATGACAGACTCGCTTCACCGCGCCTACTTAAGCACCGTAAAACGGGATCTAGGCTCATATTTGTCGGTAAACTGCCAGACAAACATATGATGAAACAACATGAAATCAATCAACTTTTAGTTGATTTAGCAATAGAAGGTCATGTCGTCACTCGCCTGAAAGGCGGCGATCCGACTGTATTTGGTCGGGTTGGCGAGGAAGCAGAAACGTTAGCTAATAACAATATTGCGTTTGAAATCGTGCCAGGTGTCACTTCGGCTATCGCCGTACCTGCTTATGCAGGAATTCCGGTTACGTATCGCGATTTAACGTCTTCCTTTGCAGTCGTTACTGGGCATGAATATCCGAATAAGACATACTCTAGGTTAGAATGGGAACATTTGGCGAAGGCTGTTGGCACCATGGTGTTTTTGATGGGTGTTGCCAACTTGGAGCAAATCTGTTCGAGATTGATTGATAACGGCAAGCCGTTAAGTACGCCTGTAGCCATTATTCGTTGGGGAACTTGGATGGAGCAGCGTACGCTTGTCGGCACACTTGAGACGATCGTCGATCAAGTACGGGAAGCAAACTTCCAATCACCAGCTGTCATTATTATCGGTGAGGTGGTCAGCTTGCGTGAGAAGCTTGCATGGTTTGAGAAGAAGCCGTTATTCGGTCAGCGTATTCTAGTGACACGGGCGAGAAGCCAAGCAAGCGAGCTTGCAGAAGCGATTGATGAACTCGGGGGCGAAGCAATTGAATTCCCTGTCATCTCCATTCAAGCACCGACTTCACCGGAAGTGTTAGCGACACTAGATCACGCACTTCATAACCTTGCTGCGTATGAATGGGTATTTTTCACGAGTAGTAACGGGGTGGATTACTTCTTCCGCCGTTTGCGTGAGCTTGGACTCGATATACGTGCACTTACTGGTGCGAAGATTGCGGCAGTTGGTCCGAAAACAGCAGAAGCATTAAGTGAGCGAGGCATTGTAGTCGATATTTATCCAGAGAAATTTCAAGCGGAAGATTTGCTAGAAGCGGTTCGTACGCATCTCAAACAAGGCGATAAGGTGCTTATTCCAACCAATCGATTGGCACGAGGCTTTTTGACTGAGGAGCTTTCGTTACTAGGTATTGAAGTCTCGAAAGTGGAAGCTTATGAGAATATCCCTTGTACGGAAGACAGCGATGAAGTTGTTCGATTGTTAGAAGAACGTGCAATTGGTGTCGTTACGTTTACAAGTTCGTCTACTGTACGCAATTTGTTTGAGGCTCTTGCAGCTAGCGGTGTGAAAGAGCCAATTGAACTCCTTGCAGGTGTTCGAGTAGCTTGTATCGGTCCCAAGACAGCAGAGACGGCAAGAGAATTTGGTCTGGATGTGTCGATACTTGCCGAAGAAGCTACGATTCAAGGTCTTATTGACGCGCTTATTACATCACGAGATTAACGAGATTCAGAGGGGAGAGGAATGTTATGGCATTTCCTACAGTACGTCATCGTCGTTTGCGCAGCTCAGCTGCTATGCGTAATTTAGTTCGTGAAACCACACTTACGGTTCATGATCTTATTCAACCTTTATTCGTTACACATGATACGAATGTGAAGGAAGAGATTCCATCGATGCCGGGTGTTTATCATTTTTCATTAGATCGTATGGATGAAGAAGTGCATCAGATTGCTGAACTTGGCATTCAAGGCATTCTATTGTTCGGTGTACCGGATCACAAGGATGAAGTCGGTTCATCTGCTTATGATGAGCAAGGGATCGTTCAACAGGCGACTCGCCGCATTAAAGCGTTGTATCCTGAATTGCTTGTCATTGCAGACACTTGCTTGTGCCAGTTCACGAATACAGGTCATTGCGGTGTTATCCATCATGATCCAACAACAGGTCGTGCGGATGTAACGAATGATGAGTCTTTAGCGTTACTTACACGCACTGCCGTATCCCAAGCGCGAGCAGGTGCTGATATTATTGCACCATCCAATATGATGGACGGCTTTGTTGCGGCAATTCGTGAAGGTTTAGATGAAGCAGGATTGTCTCATATTCCAATCATGTCTTATTCCGTTAAATATTCTTCTGCTTTCTATGGCCCATTCCGTGATGCTGCTCATTCTGCTCCTCAATTCGGAGATCGCAAGACGTATCAGATGGATCCAGCCAATAGTATGGAAGCACTTCGTGAAGCGGAGAGTGATGTCATTGAAGGTGCGGACTTCTTAATGGTGAAACCTGCCCTTGCATACATGGACGTCATTCGTAGACTGAAGGACAATTTTGATTTGCCGATTGTAGCTTATAACGTATCTGCTGAGTACTCTATGGTGAAAGCAGCAGCAGCGAATGGTTGGATCGATGAGCGTGCGATTGTGCTAGAAACTTTAACAGGATTTAAGCGTGCAGGTGCTGATATTATCCTGACTTATTTTGCAAAAGATGCGGCAAGCTGGCTTCGCCAAAATTAATTGATGTTGCGAGTGAAATAGATCATTGGCAAGCGCGCCATATGTTGTTATTAGAACCATGTTTCTCTTGATGAAACATGGTTCTTTGTCATATATTTGTCGGAAAATCCGGCAGTAGCTCGGTTGTGACCCATAGGCCTTTAGGGCATAATAATAGGTAGCAGTGAAAAAAGTTTCAAAGAGGTGTCTGATGACTTACAACGATAACTTTATACGTGCTTGCAGGAAACAAGAGATTGACACGCTACCCGTATGGTATATGCGCCAAGCTGGACGTTACGATCCTGATTATCGAAAAATAAAAGAGAAGTATTCTTTACTAGAAATTTGTGCACAACCTGAGCTTGCTGCAGAGGTTACGTTAATGCCTGTTCAGAAGCTAGGCGTTGATGCTGCTATTTTATATTCAGATATTATGAATCCGGTTGCTTCGATCGGTATTGATTTTGATATAGTTGCGAACGTTGGTCCTGTGATTGACAATCCGATTCGCACAAAAGCCGATGTGGAGCGTCTTCGTCCTATAGATGTAGAAGGAGATCTTGGGCATGTGCTTGAGACAATTCGCATCTTGGATCGTGAATTAACGGTTCCTCTTATTACGTTTGCAGGTGCACCATTTACGATTGCATCCTATTTAATCGAAGGTCGCCCTTCCAAGAGCTATATTCGTACGAAAGAGATGATGTACGGGAATCCGGAAGTGTGGTTTGCGCTGATGGATAAGCTTGGTGATATGGTGACGACTTATTTGCGTGCTCAAATTGCAAATGGCGCGAAAGCGATTCAGCTATTTGATTCTTGGGTAGGTGCACTTAAACCGTCTGACTTTGAAAGATATGTGTTGCCGACGATTAAGCGAATTTTCGAAGGAATTGCAGACTTGCCACAAGTGAAAATTTATTTCCCAGGTGTCGCATCGGGTGAATTGCTCCCGAGTTTACATGATATTAAAGCAGATGTAATCGGACTTGACTGGCGCATCGGTATTAATGAAGGACGTAAACGTCTAGATCATCGCTTTGCCGTTCAAGGGAACTTGGACCCTTACGTACTCACAGCTCCGATGTCTGTGATTGAAGAACATGCGAAGCAAATTATTGATGAAGGGCTTACGCAGCCAGGATTTATTTTTAATCTTGGACACGGATTGTTCCCTGAGGCATCACTAGATAAGCTTCGTGAACTCACAAGCTATATTCATACGTACTCTCGTTCTTGCTTAACAAAATCATAAATCACCCAGATAAGAGGCAGACTTTATATAGAAAGAAGTGGGTATAAGTGGAAAGAGAACATATTGGTGTACTGGTGATGTCCTATGGCACACCGGAGAGCATGGATCATATCGAACAATACTATACACACATTCGCAGAGGTCATGCTCCAAGCGTTGAGCAGCTCGCTGAATTGACAGAGCGTTACGAAGCGATTGTAGGCGGGGTCTTCCCACTTCGCCAACATACGAATGATCAGGTAACAACACTTGAAGCAACACTCAACCAAGCGCATCCAGATAAACGCTTTAGCTGTTATCAAGGACTCAAGCATGCATCCCCTTACATTGAAGATGGTGTTGAGCAGATGGTGAAAGCAGGCGTATCACGCGGTGTTGGTATTGTGCTTGCTCCACATTATTCGACAATGAGTGTAGGTGCTTATATCAAGCGCGCACAAGAGAAAGCAGACGAGCTTGGTCTTGCAATGACCTTTGTAGAAAGCTATCATTTACATCCTAAGCTGGTTCAAGCATTGACAGAGCGTGTACGAACAAGTTTATTGGGATTTGATGGAGAGCCTGTTCGTGTGTTATTCTCAGCACACAGCTTGCCAGAGAAAATTGTGGAAATGGGAGATCCATATCCAACCCAATTACTAGAGACATCCCGTGCTGTAGCGGAAGCTGCAGGTGTCGCTGACTGGCAGTTTGCATGGCAAAGTGCAGGACGTACATCCGTGCCATGGCTGGGTCCAGACATTCTTGATGTCGTACAGACAATTAAGCAAGAAGAGTCGATTCGAAATGTACTCGTATGTCCGCTAGGATTCGTATCCGATCATTTGGAAGTTCTTTATGATCTGGATATTGAAGCAAAAGAGGTAGCAGCTGAACTCGGAATGAAGCTTACACGTACAGCTTCACTCAATTCAGACCCGCTTTATATGCAAACCTTAAGTGATGCTGTATATGCGAAGCTTAGCGAGTAAACTCGCTTATGAAAGGTTAGATCCCGATGGAACTTCAAACAAAGAAAATTGCAGTCATAGGTGGCGGCATAACAGGATTAAGTGCCGCTTATTATGTGCATAAACAACTAGAGAAACAAGGTCTTGAAGCTGAAATTCAAGTGTATGAGGCTTCACCGCACTTTGGCGGTAAGATTCATACGAAACAGCGCGAGGGTATTCTTTTTGAAAAAGGACCGGATTCATTCTTGTCCCGTAAATTGCCAATCATTGAACTTACGAAGGAGCTTGGTTTAGAAGGGGAGTTAACAGGCACTAATCCAGATGCGAAGAAGACATATATTTTGCATCGTGGAGAGTTGCATCCGATGCCAGATGGGCTTGTGCTGGGCATTCCGTCCAAAATTTCACCTTTTATCGGAACATCGTTAATTTCACCTGCAGGCAAACTTCGGGCATTAATGGATCTTATCCTTCCGCGAAGAGATGATATAGCGGATGAGTCATTGGGTGACTTTCTTGAACGGCGACTTGGAAGTGAAGTACTAGACCGCATTGCAGAACCACTACTTGCAGGCATTTATGCAGGGGATACGCATGAGCTTTCTTTACAAGCGACATTCCCTCAATTTGCAAATATGGAACGTAAATATAGAAGTTTAATATTAGGTACAATGCGTGCGAAAAAGGCGCCTCAGCCTAATTTACCCAGTATACCATCAGCAGCTGGTAAATCGATGTTCATGACGTATCGTAAGGGACTCAAGACGCTAGTCGATGGTTTACTCGGTGCGCTGCAGGATCATGCAGATTTGTACAATAATATCGTTGTTGATCGCATTGTTAAACAAGTGGGACAAGACAGCTATGAACTGTTCCTATCAGACGGTACCAAAGAGATTGTTCATTACGTGATCATTGCGTTACCTGCTTATCAGACAGCGAAATTGCTGGCCGATATTGCAAGTTCAGCCGTTCTTGATAAATTGGAGTATGTGTCGGTAGCCAATGTTGTTCTCGCTTACAAACGCGATGAACTGAATTACAATTTTGATGGATCAGGATTTGTTATTCCGCGTAGTGAAAAACGCTTTATAACGGCATGTACCTTTACTTCGGAAAAATGGCTGCATACCGCGCCTAAAGATAAAGTGCTCATTCGCTGTTACGTAGGACGTTCGGGTCAGCAGGAATGGACGCAATTGACTGAAGAGCAGATGGTTCAGCGCGTACGCCAAGACTTGCAAGAAATCATGGGAATACAAGCAGAACCATTGTTTACAGAAGTTACACCACTTCATCGCTCGATGCCGCAATATGGTGTTGGGCATCTGGATCGGATTGAAACATTGCGTAACGATTTGAAGCAAGTAATGCCGCACGTATGGGCTACAGGCGCTTGTTTCCATGGGGTAGGGTTGCCGGATTGTATTCGACAAGGTCGTGAAGCTGCCGAATACATTGTTGGGCATATGAAAGAAACAATGAAGTAGGATGGGGGCTAGGGTAATGACGAATACAACTAGAAAAGATACACGTTCTGCTGCGGCATTTGCTGAAGCGAAGCAATATATACCTGGAGGCGTTAACTCCCCGGTTCGGGCGTTTCGCTCTGTAGGATTAACACCTGTCTATATGGATCGTGGTCAAGGCTCACGCGTATATGATATTGATGGCAATACATTCATCGATTATGTATGCTCATGGGGTCCGCTCATTATGGGACATGCACATCCTGAAGTGGTTGAGGCGGTAACACAGACTGCGCTTAAGGGTATGAGCTTTGGAGCACCGACACTAATTGAGACAGAGATGGCGAAGCTTGTTACATCTCGCATTCCATCGATGGAGATTGTACGTATGGTGAACTCGGGCACAGAGGCAACGATGAGTGCGATTCGTCTTGCACGCGGCTATACGAAGCGCAACAAGATCTTGAAGTTCGAAGGTAGCTATCATGGTCATGCAGATTCCTTGCTCATTAAAGCAGGTTCAGGCGTTGCGACACTCGGTCTTCCGGATTCGCCCGGTGTACCGGAAAGCGTTGCAAGTAATACAATTACGGTCCCATATAACGATCTAGCAACTGTGGAGCTTGTGTTTGAGCGCTTTGGTGAAGACATTGCAGCGATCATTGTTGAACCAATCGCAGGTAATATGGGGGTTGTTCCACCGCTTCCAGGCTTCTTGGAGGGACTTCGCCGTGTAACGAAAGAGTACGGCGCATTGCTTATTTTTGATGAAGTCATGACAGGTTTCCGTGTGGGCTTACATTCTGCTCAAGGTTTGTTAGGTATCGACCCGGATATTACGTGCCTAGGTAAAGTCATTGGTGGTGGACTGCCAGTTGGCGCTTACGGTGGTAAACGTGAAATTCTTGAGCAAATTGCACCGAGTGGTCCGATTTATCAAGCGGGTACGTTGTCAGGTAACCCACTTGCAATGGCTGCTGGTTATACGACACTTAAGCTTCTTGGTGAACCAGGTGTATATGAGGATCTTGAGCGCAAAGCGGCACGTCTTGAAGAGGGCTTTACGCGTAATGCGCAGGAGCTTGGTATTCCTTGTACGATTAACCGTGTAGGTTCGATGGTATGTCCGTTCTTCATCGATCAGAAAGTGACGAATTACGATATCGCAAAACAGTCTAATTTGGAGATGTTTAAAGCGTACTTCTCTAATATGCTGGATCAAGGCATTTCGATCGCGCCATCCCAGTTTGAGGGTATGTTCGTATCGGCAGCACATACGGATGAAGATATCGAGATTACGATTACTGCGAACCGCCGTGCGTTAGAAAAACTCGCTAAATAGACAACACAGCATATAAATGAAGAGCACGAACCGAGTTATCAATGTAACTCGGTTCGTGCTCTTTTCTGTGAATCGTATGTATTAAGGTGTTTGAGAAGGTACAACTTCATTATTGTTATTGTTCGCTGGAGCATGCTGTGTTTCATTCTGCTCCTTAGATTCTGTAGCAGGTGATTGCTCTGATTTTGTCGTTGGTTTGGTACTTGATTCTTGATTAGAAGACTCAGTAGATGAATTTTTATTGTTGCCAGAGGGAGGAGATCCCTCTGGCTTTTTGGTAGGACTATTTTGTTTGTTGTTGTTGTTGTTGCTGTTTTGATTTTTCTTGGCTTTATCTTGCTGCTCTTTAATGTAATCCGGGTGGTCATAACTGCCGCCTGGATCAATATTCGTTAAGCCATCCCATACGCCGTCAACTTTAATGGATTCAGGATTTTCAAATACTAAGAAACCAGTTGGTAATCGACGCTCACCGTAACGAGAAGATGGACTCGTAAGCAGTTCATTATTAAATACCATCTCAGAAGAAGCACCGCCATCTAAGAATCCAGCATTAATACAGCCTTCTTCTAAAAGTAAATCTTGAACTTCGCGAAGTGTAGCGCCGACACTGTGTGCTTGACGCCCATCAATTACGATAAAGATAACTGTTCCATCTGCACGTTGTCCAACTGCTGTACGCGGAGCACGACCCCAACCGCCATCACCTTTCGTAATAAGTGGGTTACCGTTAGCAATAACACGTGGATAGAACGATACAGCTTCAGTTACACCTAGTTTTCGTAATTCATTAACGGAATATTTACCGATAATAAGTGTTCCGTCTTTGGTAAATCCTACGATATGTTGACCAACATCATCGCCTGTATCTGTAAATAGAAGTTTGCCGCCAGACATAATCGCACCAATTGCGGCAAATCCATTACCTAAACCTTCTGGATCACTGAAACCACCGCCGTTTACACCACCGATAGCTCCAGTACGTTCCACCATCGAAGTAATGCGTTCTCCCTCCCCTTGTTTATGTGGGACAACGACACGAATTGCATGTGGATCGTACACGTACATTTTTTTACCAACCCATGTATCACCTTTAATATCAACGACTTCAGCAAGTTTACCTTCGTGCTTACGACGTGTAACAGCGCCTAAGTCTTGTTTTTCTTCTGCATTATCATCACTCATTCGCTGCATAGCAGCAACCATTTCATCACGTTTTTCACTACCGACGAAGATCCATGCCCAATCTCGATGCTGGGTTGTAATAACGGTTTCGGCTAGGAACATCCGAATTTTACTTCCTGGTCCTGTGAAATATAAGAAGGATGAGGAAAAAAAGATAGCTAGTGTAACTAATAATAGAGCTCGCTTAAAAGTGCCCCAATTGCCAATACTGCTAAATAAACCTTGCTTATTCAATTGTTCTCACACTCCTAAGATCCTCAGCTTGGGATCTTTTTTATTTATTAAATTACACATATAATAGTTGTAGTCGGTGTAGATATATGTCGATTTTTGTAAAAAAACAGTACGAAAGCCTCTCCTATTCTATCATAGAAAAGGATGTTAATATAATGGTAATTGTTAAAGTTTATAATCATGTTTTGGAAATTAGGTGACTAAATGTTTGGTAAACGTTATTTTTTCTTTGGTTTTCCGTTTGAACTGATCGTTCTATGCATTGGTTTCGGCGTATTGTTAGTAGGCATTTTACTCTATATGTACATGGGGCGCAAGCGATGAGGGGTTTGATACGTAAGGGAGAATGGCTGTCAATTCCACTTTCTGGAGATGAAGCATCTTCCTATGAAGAGGTCAATCGCCAAATACAAGTCCCACTTAAATATTGGAATCGACTGAAGAGCCGCGGTGACATCAAGTCACAGGGCGGACGTCTATTACTTCGTCTTTTTCCGGAACAATCTGGGCCTTTCGTCTCACAGTGGGGTGATGTTGATATTGTTTACGAGGATGATTGGTGCCTTGTTGTCAATAAACCTGCAGGGATTGCGGTTCATCCGGCTTCCCCAGATCAAGTAGGGACACTCGGCAATCAGTTAGCCTCTTATTACGAAATGACGGGACAAGCGTGTCGTGTACGGCATATACATCGCTTAGATGCGGATACAACGGGACTTGTTTTGTATGCAAAAAATGAACTTGCCCAGCTTCACCTTGATGAAGCGATGCGTCAAAAGACAATTAACCGCACGTATTTGGCGATTGCAGAAGGTCATTTTACAAAAGTTCAAGGGACTATTGATGCACCGATTGGTAAGGATCGACACACAACAGGAAAGCGGCGAGTATCGACTAATGGTGATGCAGCCCTAACGCACTATCGAGTAATCGAACAAATGAAAGATGCAGCGCTTGTTGAGGTTGAACTAGAGACAGGTCGGACACATCAGATCCGCGTTCATATAAGCTACTTGGGTCATCCCTTAATTGGGGATCGTTTATATGGAGGTAATCAAGAACTGCTGCCTAGACAAGCGCTTCACGGATATAAACTAAGTTTCGAGCATCCTATTACATCAGAAGCAATTGAACTGGAGTGTCCGATCCCATCCGATTTGCAGGAGTTGTACGAAGGGTTAAGTGCCTCCGGAAAAATGTAGGCATGCTCGGCTCCCTCCCACAATATAATCGTAGAGACGATGATATCGGTTGATTGGGAAGGGAGGACGATTATTGTGGCTGATAAAGGGAAAGGCTTACGATTCGATATTTATGAACGCGTTCATCTAGCGGATGAATCGATAGGCATTCAAGAACTAACTGAAGTTGAACTAGTTCCACATATTCAAGTCGTTGTACAACAAGAACAAGCGGTTCTCAAAGGAAATTTACTGCTTTCTGGGCAGTATGTTGGTGATATCGATGCGGATAAGCGAACATTGGAACATCTTATACCCGTTGAAATTACGCTGCCCATGAGTCGAATTAACAAGATTGAGGATATTATGGTGGAGATTGAAAATTTCGATGTAGAACTGCTCTCTACACGAAATTTGAATGTGACAGGGGTGTTGTCGCTACATGGTGTTGAAGTGACATCGATCCAACCCGCAGAACCGTCCTGGATGCAAGAGGAGATGTCATTCAAGCATGAAATGAATGCTCCTCGTTGGGATCAAGCAGACGAAGATGAAGTAGAGAAACAAGTGTCGGGAGTTGCTTCACTCGATGAACCATGGACATCAGCTGAACCTATCCAGACCTATCAGCCGTGGCATTCCCCTCCTCCTGATTATCGGGAGGATGAAGTGAAGTCCGAATGGCATGCGCCTGCTATTGAACCATCCGTTACTAGTTCGGATGCAGAAGCGAAAGCGGATGCTTATGTACCGATTACTGAGCCGGATCAAGTGCGTCCAATTGTTGAGGATCAGGTGCATGAGCTAGCACAAACTCATGTGCTAGCTCAGTCGCAAGAAGATGAGTCACATGCGGATGCGTATTCAAACTTTCAGGCACCGTTTGATCTAAATGCTAACTTTCAACATCAACCAGCGGATCATGCAGTTGCTGCTTATGAAGTTCCAATCTCGAACATCGTCATGGAAGAACCCAAGGAGTTAAAAGTTGCTTTTGCGAGTAAGCAATCTGTTGACAGTCATACGCAAGAGCCGCATGAGCAACCGATAAGCAAGCCTTACGGAATTCAATCGCTCATTAAGCCAAGCGGTTCTAATGATACGAGAGTAGATAGTGTTCCGGCTGTAACAGAATCAGATTCTTCACGGATGAATGGATTGGAATGGCGTCGTTTATTCCTTCGGGAAGATTCGGACAACAATAAATTTAAGAGTGTTAAATTGTGCATTGTACAAAAAGAAGACAATATCGAAAATATCGCACGTAAGTACAGTGTGAATCAACGTGAGCTGTTGCATTACAATGCAAAAAGCGCGGAGGAAGTACAAGTCGGTCAAATTTTGTACATTCCGAGATAATCAAATATATGTTTTAGAAAAAAATCCTCCTATTCTTCGGAAAAGAAGGATTTTTTTGCTTTTGTAACTAATTTGTAACTCGATCATGGTTTACTACAAATACACGATACAAGGTGGGTGGAGATAGTCATGAAAGAGATCGTTATCGCAAGCGCCGTACGTACTCCAATTGGTTCATTTCTTGGAGGACTTCAAGATGTATCCGCTGTTGAACTAGGAGCACATGTCATCCAAGAAGCGTTAAAACGAGCGAATGTTCCTGGAGAAGCAGTAGATGAGGTGCTAATGGGCAATGTATTGCAAGCTGGACTTGGACAGAATCCAGCACGGCAGGCACAGATGAAGGCAGGGATTCCCTATACGGCTAATGCCACAACGATTAATATCGTGTGCGGATCAGGACTAAAGGCTGTGATGCAGGCAGTGCAAACGATACGAAGCGGCGAAGCCCAATTAATGGTTGCAGGTGGTATGGAAAATATGAGCCAGGCACCTTATATACTGAAGAAAGCTCGTACGGGTTACCGGATGGGTGACGGACAGCTGGTAGATGTAATGATGAACGACGGATTAGCTTGTGCAATCCTAGATATAGGTATGGGAATTACTGCAGAGTCCATTGCAGCTAAGTACGGGATTACGCGTGAGGAGCAGGATGCTTTTGCTTTGTCTAGTCAGCAGAAAGTAGAGCAAGCTCGTTTAACAGGTATGTTTGATGAAGAACTAACACCTGTTACTTATTTCGATAAAAAAGGAAAACCGGTATCTATTGTAGCCGATGAACACCCACGAGCTGGCATGACAATCGATATGCTGGCGAAGCTCAAGCCTTCTTTTCAAAGGGATGGGAGTGTAACAGCCGGAAACAGTTCAGGCATTAATGATGGTGCCGCGGCGGTTGTCGTATGCTCGAAAGAGCGAGCAATGGAACTAGATTTACAACCACTTGCTAAAATTCGCTCGTTCGCGGCAGCGGGTGTAGATCCAGCTTATATGGGACTTGGACCTGTTCCTGCCGTCCGCCTCGCATTGCAATCGGCTGGATTAACAATGAACGACATTGGACTTGTGGAACTAAATGAAGCATTCTCGGTGCAATCTCTTGCTGTGATGCGAGACTTAGAACTTGATCCATCCATTGTTAATCCATATGGTGGTGCGATTGCACTAGGTCACCCAATTGGTGCTAGTGGTGCGCGTGTCCTAACAACTCTGCTGCATGGGATGAAGCGAAGATCGGTGGAATTGGGGCTAGTATCCCTTTGCGTAGGTGGCGGGCAAGGTGTAGCCATGGTTGTGGAACAGCTATAAGGTAGATGAGTTAAGGGAGTGTCGAATGTGCTTTTGGAGGTTGAAACAGCGATGAATTCTGTGATCAATTGGATGGAGAGCAGATGTTTACTATCAGCTGAACATCGAGCTGTAATCGACAGTGAAACAGGTGAGAGTTGGACGTACAGTCAATTGTGGCAGGGTATTAACAACATGGCTCATTATTTAACGATTGTTGGCATTCAGCCAGGCGATAGAGTTGCATTGTTAGCTCCGAATCATCGGGTATACGTTGATTTGTTGTTTGCTTGCGGCAGAATAGGAGCGGTACTTGTTCCGCTGAATTGGAAGCTAGCAACTCAAGAGATGAATTACATATTGGAAGACTGCACCCCTAAGCTAATCGTCGTACATCCTGATTTATCGGATGTGGCAGCTCCGCTTAAGTCTGAGTCATGGAACTTTCTACATATGGACAGTGAAGCTTATCGCTTGTTAATGCAGCCCTTGTCCGGTAATGGGCCTATTAAGCAAGTATCGATTGAACTGACGCATCCCTTAGCGATCATTTATACGGGCGGTACAACGGGTCATCCCAAAGGGGTTGTCCTTAGTCATCAGTCGATATTCTGGAATGCCACCAATACGATTGCGAGTTGGAATTTAACAGAGTCCGATGTTACACCGACTTATTTGCCCATGTTTCATACAGGTGGTCTGAATGCATTGTCCATTCCAGTGCTGATGGCTGGGGGAAGCGTGATTATTGCACGGCAATTTGATCCGATTCAGTCGATGGAACTGTTGATCCAAGCGCGCTGCACAATCGTACTTATGGTACCGACGATGTATCACATGCTTATCCAATCACCGGAATTTGATCGCTTTCATTTTCCGAAAAGTTTGACATTTCTATCAGGTGGAGCACCTTGTCCACTAACGATCTATGAGGCATTTGCGGCAAAAGGATTAGCGTTTAAAGAAGGCTATGGAGGGACGGAAACGGGACCAAACAATTTCTGTGTTCATCCTGATCAAGCAAGACGCAAGCCAGGGACAGTTGGGAAGTCCATGCTATTCGGGGATGTTAGGCTTGTAGATGACAAGGGTAGCAATGTCTCAATTGGCGAAATAGGCGAGCTTGTGCTCAAAGGCGGCCATTTGTTTGAATCCTACTGGAGACAACCTGACCTCACACGCCATGTGAAGCGGGATGGTTGGTTCTACACCGGTGATTTATGTAGGCAGGATGAAGATGGCGATTATTATATCGTTGGGCGTAAGAAGGATATGATTATTACCGGCGGGGAGAATGTGTATCCGCTTGAAGTGGAACAGTTTCTGCACAGACATCCTGACATCGAGGATGCAGCGGTAGTTGGTGTGCCTGATGCGAAATGGGGAGAAATTGTTGCCGCACTTGTTGTGTTAAAAGAAGGCATAACGCTCACAGAAGAGGAACTGCGTCAGTATTGCTCGCAAGCGATTGCAAAATATAAAGTGCCGAAGTACATTCGCTTCGTTGAACATTTACCGAAAACAACCGTAGGTAAATTGGATAAAAAAAGGATTGTACAGAGCTTTCAATAATACTTGGTACCCGCCAAGTATTTTTCTGTTGTAGAATAGAGTTATATATCTGAATATTAAATTATTTTCCAGCTAGGGGGTTGGAAATGAAGACCGAGAATATGATTCTAATGACCAAATTAGCAGCTCCTCATTTGAAAAAGCATATGCTCAGACGCTCAATTTTGACTAAAAAGTTGAAGTGTATCGAGGAATACCCGGTAACACTCGTTCATTCAGGTCCGGGTTATGGGAAAAGCACGGCTTTATCAGCTTTTGTCCATACAGAGAACATTACATATTGCTGGTACAGTGCATCGGCTCAAGACGATGATCTAGTACCGTTTCTTCATTATGTTATTTATGCGATTCGCAAGCAATTTAATGAGTTTGGTTCCGATTTGTTAACGCGCATGCGTCTTGGTGAACAATTTACTCAGGAAAAAGAAATTCATACGCTGTGCGAAGCCTTTATTAATGAATTATTAACGATCAAGCAAGAGCTTGTATTCATTATTGATGATCTTCATTTCATCATGCATTCAACTGCAATTAATCGATTTATGCATAAATGGCTAAGTCACATGCCAAGCAATTTCCATCTAGTATTGTCGAGCCGAACACTTCCGAAATGGGATCTTCTTACTTCAATGGCGATTCGAGGCGATCTGCTTGAAATCAGGGAGAAAGACTTTGCATTCTCAGAAGAAGAAATTGAAGTGCTGTTCACGGACAATTATGAGTTCGCCTTGCGACCAGATGAAGCACGACGCATTTATCAGAAAACAGAGGGCTGGGTTATTGCAATTCAGCTTATATGGCAACGACTACTGCTTACAGGAGGTAGTGTTCAAGCGGTACTCGGTGCAAGTACAGAGACGATGGAAGGTTTATTTCGCTTCTTGGCGCTGGAAGTGTTTCAGAAGCTGTCCCCAGAGATGAATCAATTCATGTTAGAGACAAGCATTCTGGAAGAACTGACAGGTGAGCTATGTGATCAGATTTTTGATCGAAGTGAGTCCCATGCGTTATTGAATCAGGTCAGCAGTCAAAATTTATTCTTAGTGTCGTTAGGAAATGGACAATTCCGTTATCATGCATTGTTTAAAGAGTTTTTGCATGATGAACTGCGCAAGCATAAACAGGAATACATCGAGCTTCACCGTGTTGCGGCTAGATACTATGAACGAAATGGCAAGCAGGATCAAGCGATTTACCATTTGGATGCCATTGGTGATGACTATGCACTAGCACAAGTGCTGCAAACCTATGGTCGGCAGATGATTGATCATGGTCAATTAGAAAGTTTGCTACAGCGGGTCAAGAATATCCCTGAACGATTGAAGACCCAGTTCTATATGCTATGGATTTATGAAGGGGAGATTCATCGGTATCGCTGTGCGTTCGAGCAATCGCTCACCTGTTATTGCAAAGGGGAGGAAGTTGCAGCCAAGTATAGCGATTCCTTCGTTCGCAGTCTTGCATTAGAAGGGCAAGCACGTATTTACCTAGATACGATTCAGCCGGGAAAAGCAGAGGCATTGCTTGAGAAGTCCATATCAATATTAGAACAAGAAGATCAGCCTATGCATGAACATTTGCTGCGTTTATATGGCTTGATGGCAGAAAATCTCGTGAATTCAGGTCGTGCGGCTCAAGCAGAGCTATGGTATGCGCGTTGTCGAGAGTTAAATTCCAATTTTCAAGATGAACAGTTGGAAGCACGTATGCATCTAAGGACAGGACGTTTACGGCAAGCGAAAAAGGTGCTCGAACGCATCAGTCGCTTGGAATTACAATTAGGCAAGAAACAGTTATCTCGCTCACATCGGGAAATCAATCTGCTTCTTGCGCTTGTCGAAGCGATGGTTGGCGATGCCGAAGCAGCAAAGCAGCTTGCTGAATCAGGAATGATGCAAGGTATAGAGCTGAAAGCACCGTTCGTAGAAGCTTGTGGATGGATGCGAATGGGGCATGCCGCACAATTGATGCCGAAATATACATTTTCAATAGCACATAATTGCTATCGAACATCGCAGGATATGATGGAGCAGCTTGATGTGTCCAGAGGAAAAGCAGAACCGCTCATGGGACTGTGTTTGCTGTTCGGTCGAGAAGGGTTGATGGAGCAAGCGCTGCAATATGGTAAAGAAGCTTTAGTTGAGACGATGAAAGTGAATGATGATTGGTTGTCTGCCCTTATTCGGACATCACTTGGTGTTTCTTTGTTCTACGCTCGCAAATTATCGGAAGCGCTTGCAATGTTCCAAGAATGCCAAGAACAATTCGTTCGTGTTGGCGACAGCTATGGGGTAACCGTATCTTTGTTGTGGCAATCGATGATTGCTTATCAAATGGAATCTTCCACCGAATCATTTGGCAAAGTGATGGGAGCGTTCTTGCGGATGATGCAGGCAGGTGAATATGATTTTCTAATCGAAAAGCGTACATTGTTCGGACCTACCGATATCCAGCAGATCGTTCCGCTCCTTATCGAAGCCCAGCGGCTTGATATTCAAAGTCATTATGTGTCCTATTTGTTTAATCAATTGGGGCTTGAACATATGACCTATCACCCTGGATATACACTGCGGATCGATACACTCGGGCAATTCCGAGTATGGCTTGGCGATCGGGAACTTATCGAGAAAGATTGGCAGCGTGGCAAGGCCAAAGAGTTGTTTCAACTGCTCTTGATCAAGCGTCAGCGCCTAGTGACGAAGGATGAGATCTTGTCATTGCTTTTTTCCAATATGGATGAGAAATCTGCCAACCGAGATTTTAAAGTAGCGCTTAATGCGCTTAACACGGCGCTAGAGCCGAATCGGCAGGCGCGGGTGAATCCTTTTTTCATCCAAAGACAAGCTTCTTCCTATGGGTTGAATATCGCTGCTGGCTTGATACTAGATTCCGTTGATTTTGAAAATTTAATGAAGGCAGGTTTGGAAGAGCAGCGAGATGATCGAGCTATTCGTTATTTGGAAAAAGGACTTGAGTTATATCTCGGCGACTTTCTGCCTGATCGTAGATTTGAGGATTGGTGCATTGAGGAGCGGGAACGACTATTAGTCTTTTTCCTAAGAGGTGCGGAGCGATTGGCTAAGTTACTTGTCAAGATCAGGCAGTATGATCGTGCGATTCATTGGTGTGAGCAGATGCTGCTCAAAGATAGTTGCTGGGAAGAGGCTTATCGCTTGCTCATGCAGTGCCATTACCAGATGAATAATCGTAATCAAGCAATGAAGTGGTATCACAAATGTTGTCAAGTATTGGGGGATGAGCTTGGAATCGAGCCGATGCCCATAACGAAGCAATTGTACCTACTCCTTATGCAGACAGATGTAACTCATTTGTAACTCGCTGCCTATACGATGAGAGTAATACAAGGTAAGGGGGATTTGCTCAATGTTTGTCCATCAATTAGCACGTAAAGGAAGTCTACTTTTAGTCGGTGCAGCTTTGTTGTTATCCGCATGTGGAAGTAATCAAGCCAGTGGTGGAAATTCAAGCGCGGCATCTAGCAGCCCGAGTGCTACATCAACAGTAAGTACACCAGCTGCATCAGGTAAACCGATTAAGATCGGGGTTCTTGCTTCACTCACAGGTGCATTAGAAAGCTATGGCAAGCAGACGACTAAAGGGTTCGAGCTCGGCATCGATTATGCGACAAAAGGAACTCGAAACATTGCAGGGCACCCTATCGAATTCATTATTGAAGATACAGAAACAAAATCGGATGTTGCAGTAAAAAAAGCAACGAAGCTGCTTGATCAAGATAAGGTTGATTTCCTTGTCGGATCGTCCAGTTCTGGTGATACCTTAGCTGTGTTGCCGCTTGCTCAAGAATACAAGAAAGTGATGGTCGTAGAACCGGCAGTTGCAGACAGCATCACAGGACAATTCTGGAATAAATATGTATTCCGCACAGCACGTAATTCTTCACAAGATGCGGCAGCAGGTGCAGCAGCCATTGCGAAGCAAGGAACGAAGATTGCAACCTTCGCTCCAGACAGCGCTTTTGGACGGGATGGAATTAATGCATTTAAGGAATCTGCACAAAAACTAGGAGCCCAAATTGTATCGGAACAATATGCGGATGCAGCTGCAACGGATTTTACAGCTAATATCCAGAAGATCTTAAGTTCAAAGCCGGATTACTTGTTCGTGGTATGGGCAGGCGCGAATACGCCTTGGAAGCAGTTGCAGGATATGAAGGTGCAGCAGCAGGGCATTAAGATTTCGACAGGTGCACCGGATATTGCAGCTTTGAAAACGATGAATGATTTGATCGGAATGGAAGGCTTCTCGGTTTATTACAATGAGCTTCCGAAGACAGACACGAATAAATGGCTTGTGGATGAGCATAAGAAACGGTTTAACGGCGAAGTGCCGGATCTGTTCACAGCAGGTGGAATGAGTGCAGCGATTGCGGTTGTCGAGGCGATCAAGAAAACGAATGGTGATGTCGACGCAGAGAAGCTAATCAAGGCGATGGAAGGCATGTCTTTTGAGACGCCAAAAGGTACGATGACATTCCGTCCGGAAGATCATCAAGCGCTCCAACCTTTGTATGCCATTAAGCTTGAGAAAAAAGAAGGCGTTGCGTATCCAGTTCCTGTGTTAATGCGTGAATTGACGAAAGAAGAGACGACACCACCGATTCGAAATAAGAAATAAACGCAATAAAAAGTAATCGCAATAAAAAAGTAATGAGGTGCTGAATATTGGATGCAATCTTGGAAACGCGAGATTTAACCATTGCTTTTGGCGGACATATTGCGGTGAGTGGGGTTAGTCTGTGCATACCCAATCATCATTTTAAATCGATTATTGGGCCAAATGGCGCAGGCAAGACCACTTTTTTCAATCTATTAAGTGGTCAGTTAAAACCAACGAAGGGTCAAGTATGGTTTAAGGGAGCAGATGTCACGCATCTGCCTCCTCCTCTTCGTACAAGGCTAGGCATGGGGCGTTCTTTTCAGATTACGAATGTGTTTCCGAATTTAACAGTTTTTGAGAATGTTCGCCTGGCTGTTCAATCTGCTGCTGGTGTAAGGTTTGATCTGTTCTCTCATTTCTCCAAATATAAAGCATTCGAGCAAGAAACACTGCAGCTACTGGATACGGTATTTCTCGGTAGTAAGGCGGGTGCACTTGCCAAAAATTTAGCGCATGGTGAAAAGCGAAAGTTAGAGATTGCCATGCTGCTGGCATTAAAGTCAGAGCTTCTATTACTTGATGAACCGACAGCAGGTATTTCGCTGGAAGAAGTGCCGGCTATTTTGGAAGTGATTCGTAGTATTAAAGAGCGTCGCGATCGGGCGATTGTGCTCATTGAGCATAAGATGGAGATGGTGCTGGATTTGTCCGATAGCATTACGGTGCTATTCAATGGACGCTTGCTGGCAGATGGAACACCAGAGTCGATTATGCAAAATGAGCTTGTGCAATCAGCCTACTTAGGAGGGCTGTACGATGACGCTTCTTAAGCTGGATGCGATAGAAACTTATATTGAGCAATACCACATTCTGCAAGGTGTATCACTTGAAGTAACCCCAGGTGACATCACGGTGCTGTTCGGACGTAACGGGGCAGGCAAGACAACGACACTGCGTACGATTATGGGCCTGAACCCAGCTGCCAAAGGCTCCATTATATTCAAAGGGGAACCAATCCATGCGATGCCGACTCACTTGATTTCACGCAAAGGAATTGGGTATGTACCTGAAGATCAAGGCATGTTCTACGACTTGACCGTGGAAGAGAATATGCAGCTTGCCATTCGCAAGCAAGACAAAGAAACACTTGAGAAGCAAGAGTGGGTGCTTGATCTGTTTCCAGATTTACGTACATTCTGGAAAAAGAAGAGTGGACTGCTCAGTGGGGGTCAGAAGCAAATGCTTGCGATTGCTCGCGCTTATGTTAACGATAACGAATTGCTCTTAATCGATGAACCGAGTAAGGGTCTGGCACCGATTATGGTAGAGAAGGTGATGCAAGCCATTGAGCAGATGAAGACGAAGACGACGGTGCTGCTTGTGGAGCAGAACTTTATGATGGCTAGCATGATCGGCAATCGATTCTATATCATGGATGAGGGCAGGATTGTTCACCAAGGGCACATGCAGGAACTGAGAGACGATCAAGGCGCTCGTAAAAAGTACTTAGGTATTGCGTGATTCAGCTATAAAGGAGAATTACCTTATGGATACACTTACAAGTCTGCTCGTGAATGGACTGGCGACAGGCATGCTGCTGTTCTTACTGGCGTCGGGTTTAACGCTTATCTTCGGTTTAATGAGTGTCCTTAATTTCAGTCATGGTGGCTTATTCGCTTGGGGAGCTTATTCAGGCGTCTGGATTTACCAAATGACGGATAGCTTCATCATAGCCGTTCTCGGTGCTGTTCTAATTGGTATGCTGCTGGGTTTCCTTATAGAGCGGATCGTTATTCGTCCTGTTTATAACAATCACGTGTCGCAAATATTGGTGACGCTTGGGCTAATGCTCGTACTTAGTGAATTGTTAAAAGTGTTCTGGTCACCGAATCCACTGAATGCGGTTGCGCCCGCTTTTCTGCAAGGCAGTTATGAAATCGGTGGAGTCATTCTGATCAAATACCGTTTGTTTATTATTGCAGTAGGCATTGTTGTATTAGCGGGATTGCACTATATGCTCAGTCGGACGAAGCTAGGGTTAATCGTACGAGCTGGAGTGATGAATAAAGAGATGGTGCAAGCTCTAGGCATCCCGATTCAGCGGGTGTTTACGTTTGTGTTTATGTTAGGAGCGGGTTTAGCCGCACTCGGAGGCGCACTTCTTGCGCCGTATTCTGGGGTTATTTTTGCTGAGATGGGCATGCAGTTTGCTATTCAAGCTTTTATAGTCGTTGTCATTGGCGGGATGGGCAGCATTAAAGGATCGGCGCTCGCTTCTATTCTAGTGGGATTGTCAGGCGCGTTCATGGCTTACTATGTACCCGATTTATCACTTGCTGTGAATATGTTGTTAATGGTCATTGTTCTGCTTGTTAAGCCATCTGGATTATTCGGAGCAAAGGGGTGAGAAGCGCATGCTGATCAATAAAACGTGGACGAAATCGAATGCTGCGCTGCTAATCATAGCCGTCGTACTTGCCTTGTTTCCATTTGTTAATGATTCTCGAATGATGCTGATCTTGATGTCGCAAATTTTTATATTTGGCATTTATGCGATGAGTTACGACATTCTACTCGGCTATGTGGGTATTGTCTCGTTCGGTCATTGTATGTTCTTCGGGATTGGGGCGTATGCAGTCGGTACGTTTATGAAAATATTCGGGCCATCCATTGGCATGCTGCTGCTCGCGTTCCTCGTAGGGATCGTACTGGCAGCAATCTTAAGTTATGTCGTAGGCATCTTATCTCTTCGGCTAAAAAGTCATTTCTATGCCATGCTGACGCTGGCGGTTTCAGGACTGGTACTTGTTGTTGCGGAAAAATGGCGTTCACTCACGAATGGCAGTGAGGGGTTTGCGTTTCCAATACCAGAGCTATTAATGGATCGTCAAACTTTTTATTTCATTTGTCTAGTCGCACTAATTATTGCGTACTTACTACTTCGCAGATTTACGGTATCTCCACTTGGCAAGGTGCTACAAGCGATTCGTGAGAATGAGCAGCGCACGGAGTCGCTTGGTTATGAAACCGTTCATTATAAAGTAATTGCAAGTGTGGTTGCGGGTGTTGCTGCTGCTTGCAGCGGAGGACTCTATGTCATCATGTTGCGATTTGTCAGTAGTTCGGTGCTGGCTGTAGATGTGACGCTTAACGCGCTGCTGATGACAATTATCGGTGGGGTTGGGACACTGGTGGGGGCTGTACTTGGATCGGCGATCATTGAGTTTGCACACCACTGGTTAACGGAGCTTGCTAAGATTCATCCAATCTTTGAGCGGTGGGTCATTTTCTTCGGCCTTTTGTATATCATTGTTGTCCTTGTATTTCCACGTGGTATTGTCGGTACGATTGCGCTATGGCGATCGAATCGGAAGACGAAAGTTCAAGGAAAGAAGGTTGATTCCTCATGGCAGAATTCCAGTCCCAAGTAGTGTCGTCATTCGTGTTGCGCTTTAGTCAGCTTGGAACTGAAGGCATTCAGGAACGACCTTGGAGAATTCGTGTGACACATGTGCAAAGTCAAGAGGAAGTCACGGTCGGGACGCTTGACGATGCGATGAAATATATTGATGATGCGCTTAAGAAAGGAACATCCCTTCTATGAAGCAGACATCAGCGATTAGGATTCGCAGCATTGCCACCTATATCCCAGATACGTTCATGACGAGTACGGAAATTGCTGCTCAGTCTGGAATTCCAGTCGATATTATTGAACGCAAAATGGGCCTTACACGTAAGCCAATCCCAACGGCGCATGAGCATAGTTGTGAGATGGGAATACGTGCAGCTCGTAAAGCGATTGCTCAAGCAGAAATCGACCCCCTTTCAATTGATTTAGTTCTCTACATAGGTGAAGAACATAAGGAATATCCCATTTGGACAGCAGCAATGAAACTTCAGCAAGAAGTCGGAGCCCTGCATGCATGGGGATTTGACGTGGCACTTCGCTGCTGCACGACGATTATGGCACTGAAAGTAGCCAAGAATATGATGCTGGCAGATGATACGATTCGTACCGTCCTGCTGGCAGGTGGTTATCGCAATTCGGATTTAGTGGATTATACGAATCCTCGCACGCGATTCCTGTTTAACTTATCGGCAGGGGGCGGCGCGATTATTTTACAAAAACAAGAAGTTGGTGAGTCTGGTTCACTTGGGTCTATGGGATTAGCCGAGTTACTAGAGTCTCACGTGATTACAGACGGTTCCTTCTCTGAAGATGTCATTATTCCATATGGCATGACGAAGTTTGATGTGCCGGATCCCGAAGCGATGAAAGAGCGGCTTGAAGCGAAGTCGATGGATCATTTTGTTGAGGCGGTCAGAAAATCGGTTTCTAGCAGTGGGTACTCGATTGCAGATATCGATTACTTGGCTATTTTGCATATGAAAAAGTCTGCTCACGAATATGTACTTGAGCAGCTAGGATTAACCCCGGAACAAACCGTTTATTTGCATGAATACGGGCATATGGGGCAGTTCGATCAAATATTGAGTTTGGAGCTTGGGGCAAGGGAAGGCAAGATCAAAAGTGGAGATCTCGTTGTCCTTGTCTCAGCGGGTATTGGTTATGCATGGGGTGCGACTACGATTAGATGGAGTTGATGAGGATGGTTCAAGTGACACTTCAGACCGTGGATTTATCGAATGGGGAGACGCTGGGGTATCGAGAACGCGATGGCGGTGTGCAGGTTGTTCTGCTTGTGCACGGGAATATGAACTCTTCCCAGCATTGGGATTTAGTCATGGAGCAATTGGATTCGTCTTACAAGGTGTATGCCGTTGATTTACGCGGATTTGGTATTTCCACCTATCATCAGAAGATTACAAGCTTAGCAGACTTCACTTCCGATTTAAAAATGTTCGTCGATGCGCTCGGCTTACAGCATTTCTCCCTCATGGGCTGGTCAACAGGCGGCGGTGTTGTGATGCAGTTTGCGGCAGAGTATCCCGAGATGGTGGAAAAGCTGATCCTGCTCGAGTCCATGTCAACGCGCGGGTATCCTTTTTACGAAACAGATGCGAACTTTGTCTCGGATTACAGCAGACGAATCATGAATCAAGAGCAGATGAATGATACGATTCGTACCCAAGTGGTGAATGGTGCCAATTTACGTCGTGATCGAGAGTTTATGCGGTTTCTATTTAATGCGTCGCTCTACAATCATAATCAACCGGACCCAGAGCGATATGAAGTATATCTCGATGATATTTTGACACAACGAAATTTGCCTGAGGTGTACCACGGGTTAAACAGTTTCAATATTAGCGATATAGATGGCGAAGTATCGAAAGGTTCTGGTGCATCGAAGCACATTATTGCTCCAACTCTTGTTTTATGGGGAGAGCATGATCTTGTTGTTACCAAAGAAATGACAGACGAAATTATGGAAGATTTAGCGCATGTAGCTGAACTTGTTGTATTGAAAGGCTGCGGGCATTCGCCGCTTGTTGATGATATCGATCAACTGATTCGTAACATGGAACACTTTTTGACAGAGAGTGAGGTGCACGTGGATGAGTCGATTAGCAGGTAAAGTTGCGCTTATAACAGGTGGAGCGGGTGGCATTGGACTGGAAACCGTGCGCTTATTTTTGGAAAATGGGGCTTCCGTTGCCATGGCGGACTTCAATAGGAATGCTGGCAAAGCGGCGTGTGAAGAATTGTGCGCTGCTGGTTATCAAGAACATGTGACATTCGTTCAGGTGGATGTATCCAGTGCTGAAAGTGTGCAGTTGATGGTGGAGAATGTGATCTCCCATTTCGTTACGATTGATATCTTGATCAATAATGCAGGAATTACGCAAGATAGTATGCTAAGCAAGATGTCCATCGAGCAGTGGCAGCGTGTGATCGATGTTAACCTGAATGGGGTATTTTACTGCACGAAATTCGTAGCTCCTCATATGGTTAAGGAGGGCTCTGGGAAAATTATCAACACATCTTCCATTGTCGGTGTGCACGGAAATATTGGGCAGACGAACTATGCGGCAACAAAAGCGGGTGTGATCGGCATGACGAAAACATGGGCGAAGGAGCTTGGTTTCAAGGGTATTAACGTGAACGCCGTTGCACCGGGATATGTCGAGACAGCGATGGTCGCCAGTGTACCAGAAAAGGTGCTTGCATCCATGGTCGAGAAAGTGCCGCTTCGCAGGTTGGGGAAACCGTCTGATATCGCACAAGCCTATTTGTACCTCGCTTCTGATGATGCGAATTATGTGAATGGAACGGTGCTTGAGGTAAATGGGGGGCTCGTCATTTAATGTATGGGCAGAAGGTGCCATTACTTACTTCGAATGAGGCAGCTGGGTGGATTGGGGTAGGGCAGACGGTTGCTGTCAGTGGTTTTGTAGGTTGTGCGCATCCCGAAGGGATGACTGCTGCATTGGAACGCAGATTTCTAGAAGAGAATCAGCCTCTTGATTTAACACTGATCTATGCAGCTGGTCAAGGAGACGGGAAGGATCGCGGGCTCAATCACTTAGCGCATACTGGACTTGTTAAGCGAGTCATTGGTGGGCATTTTGGATTGGCACCGAAGCTTGGTAAGCTCGTTCTCGATAATCAGATTGAAGGATATAATTTGCCACAAGGGGTCATCACCCATTTATTCCGAGATATTGCAGCAGGTAAGCCAGGTACTCTTACAACAGTTGGGCTGCACACATTTGTTGATCCTCGCTATGAAGGTGGGAAATTAAATAATCGTTCCATAGATGACTTGGTACAGCTCATGCAGGTGAATGGTGAAGAAGTATTGTTCTATCCTAGCTTCCCTATTCATATCGCGTTATTACGGGGAACAACGGCAGATGAGTATGGCAATATTACGATGGAGAAAGAAGCCGTTACTTTAGAAATGCTTGCTATGGCACAGGCTGCGCGCAATAGTGGCGGCCAAGTGATCGTACAGGTCGAGCGAATTGCCAAAGGTGGATCAATGGATCCACAGAAAGTTGTGATCCCGAGTATCCTTGTAGATGCGGTTGTTGTATGCGAGCCAGCGGAGCATTGGCAGACATTCGCCGAAGTGTACAATGCTTCGTATTCGGGTGAAATTACTGAAGTCGTTGGTCGAATTCAGCCCATGCCGCTTGATGAACGGAAGATTATTGCGCGCAGGGCTGCACAAGAGATTAAGTCTGGAGATGTTATCAATCTCGGTATTGGTCTGCCAGAAGGTGTAGGCTACATTGCAGCCGAAGACGGAGTGCATGACTTTACATTGCTCGTTGAATCGGGTCCAATCGGCGGGGTGCCTGCACGCGGACTCAGCTTTGGTGCATCGACGAATCCGTACGCGATTTTGAGTCAACCTTCTCAATTTGACTACATTGATGGTGGGGGCATTGATATTGCCTTCTTGGGCATGGCGGAAGCAGATCAGTACGGCAATGTGAATGTAAGCAAGTACGGTTCTAAGCTGACGGGCTGCGGTGGTTTCATTAACATCAGTCAGAATGCGAAGAAAATTGTCTTCTGCTCGACGTTTACAGCAGGAGGTTTACTCCTCCAAGTGGGTGAAGGTGATCTTACGATTTTACAAGAAGGCAGGCACCATAAGTTCATTCATCAAGTGGAACAAATCACTTTCAATGCACACTATGCGAGCCAGCGGGGAATTTCAGTGCTCTATGTTACCGAACGTGCTGTCTTTCAATTAGTAGATCATCAATTGGAACTCATTGAAATTGCGCCAGGGATGGATTTGGAACGCGATTTACTCGCTTTGATGGCCTTTCGACCAAGGGTGACTTCTCATTTGAAAATAATGGATAGGCATTTATTTCGATAACAGGTTTACATATTGACTCTCCAAGCAATAATGTTTATCATATGATGTATTATATGAACATACTCAAACCTTGATGGGGAGTAGTAGGCGTAATGCCCTCCAGAGAACGGAATTGGTTTTGCTGAGAAATTCCGTAGTACGCAGCCCGCACGAAGTCGCCCCGGAGTTGTTGACGTGAACGAGTTGATCGAAGTAGCGTTGACCGGCCGCAGCCGTTATCTGTACTTAAGTGTCATATTCCTACTAGAGCGCTATGCTTTAGTGTTATTCAAGTTATGGACAGGAATATGAAATAAAGGTGGTACCACGGAAGCTTATGCCCTTTCGTCCTTTGTGACGATAGGGCTTTTTATTTTGATATTGGTGAAATATCGCTCAAGCTTAGGACCATGTAATATCCGCTGTACGATTGCATCCGTCTTTATGGACGGTCACAAAATAGGAGGTAATCTTATGACAGAGAACAACGAAACACAACCTACCCTCTCCATGCCGACAACTTATGATCCAAAAGGCGCAGAGAAAAAATGGTATGACTTCTGGATGAAGAATGAATTTTTCAAAGCAGGTCAGCGTCAAGACGCGAAGCCTTATACGATCGTGATCCCGCCACCGAACGTAACGGGTATGCTGCATATCGGTCACGCACTGGATAACACACTTCAGGATATTCTTATCCGTACGAAGCGTATGCAGGGATATGATGCACTATGGCTTCCAGGTTCTGACCACGCAGGTATTGCGACACAAACAAAAGTTGAACAGATGCTTCGTGAAGAAGGCGTAACGCGTTATGACCTTGGTCGTGAGAAGTTCTTAGATAAAGTATGGGAATGGAAAGAGCACTATGCAGACACGATTCGTGAGCAATGGGCGAAGATGGGATTCTCGCTTGACTACTCCCGTGAGCGTTTCACACTAGATGAAGGTTTGTCCAAGGCGGTTCGTGAAGTATTCGTAACCCTTTATGAAAAAGGATTGATCTACCGCGGCAACCGTATCATCAACTGGGACCCGGCTGCTCGTACAGCGCTTTCGGATATCGAAGTTGAATACAAAGAAGTACAAGGTGCGCTTTACCACCTTCAATATAAGACAAAAGACGGTAAGCACTCGATCGTTATCGCAACGACTCGTCCAGAGACAATGCTTGGTGATACAGCAGTAGCGGTTCATCCTGAAGATGAGCGTTACAAGCACTTGATCGGTCAAATGCTTGTACTTCCAGTAGTTGGTCGCGAGATACCTATTATCGCTGATGAATATGTAGAGAAAGAATTCGGTTCCGGTGCTGTGAAGATTACACCTGCACACGATCCGAACGACTTTGAAGTAGGTAGTCGTCACGACCTGCCTCAGATCTTAGTCATGGATGAATCCGGTACGATGAATACCAATGCAGGTCCTTATGAAGGCATGGATCGTTTCGAATGCCGTAAGAAGCTTGTTGCTGATATGAAAGAGCAAGGCGTTCTTCTTAAAATTGAAGAGCACGTTCACCAAGTAGGTCACTCCGAGCGCAGTGGTGCAGTTGTTGAGCCTTACTTATCCACACAATGGTTCGTAAGCATGAAACCACTTGCAGAGCGTGCAATTGATGCGCAGAAATCTGGAGACGGCGTAAACTTCGTTCCAGATCGTTTCGAAAGAACGTATTTGAACTGGATTGAAAATGTTCGTGACTGGTGTATTTCCCGTCAATTGTGGTGGGGTCACCGTATTCCAGCTTGGCATTGTGCGGATTGTGGCGAGACAACGGTAGCGCGCGAAGATGCGTCTTGCTGCTCGAAGTGTGGATCTGAGAACGTGAACCAAGACAATGACGTACTTGATACATGGTTCTCCTCTGCACTATGGCCGTTCTCCACACTAGGCTGGCCGGAGAAAACACCTGATCTAGAGCGCTACTACCCAACCAGCGTACTTGTAACAGGTTATGATATTATCTACTTCTGGGTTGCGCGTATGATCTTTACTGGTCTTGAGTTTACAGATCAAGTTCCATTTAAAGATGTACTTATCCATGGACTTGTGCGTGACGCGGACGGTCGTAAGATGTCCAAGTCTCTAGGCAACGGCGTAGATCCACTTGAAGTTATTGAAAAATATGGCGTAGACGCAATGCGTTACATGCTATCGACATCTTCGACTCCAGGTCAAGATTTGCGTTTCCGCTGGGAACGTGTCGAGCAAGCTCGTAACTTTGCGAACAAGATTTGGAACGCTTCTCGTTTCGCACTTATGAACTTGGAAGGATTTGAAGCTTCTGATATTGATCTAAGCGGAAACTTAAGCACAGCTGATCGCTGGATCTTGCACCGCTTGAATGAAACCGTACGCGACGTAACTCGCTTAATCGATGTTTATGAGTTCGGTGAGACAGGTCGCTTACTCTACAACTTCATCTGGGACGATCTATGTGACTGGTATATTGAGTTCAGTAAGCTTAGCCTGTACGGTGAAGATGCAGTTGCGAAGAAAACAACGCAATCTGTTCTTGCTTACGTACTTGATCGCACACAGCGCCTCATTCACCCGTTCATGCCGTTCATTTCCGAGGAAATATGGCAGCACTTGCCACATGAAGGCGCGACAATCACACTTGCTGCGTGGCCGACATATGAAACAGGATTTGAAGCACCAGAAGCAGTTCGTGAGATGGAAATGCTAATGGACATCATCCGCTCTGTTCGTAACATTCGTGCAGAAGTGAACGTGCCAATGAGCAAGAAGATTGAATTGAACATTAAGCCTGCATCTGAACAAGTAGATGCGATTTTGCGTGGCAACATGAACTACATCCAACGCTTCTGTAACACTTCAGCACTTGAGATTGACATGGCTATGGCTGCTCCTGAGAAGTCCATGACTGCTGTAGTAACAGGCGCAGAGTTGTTCTTACCACTTGCAGGATTAATTGATATTACACAAGAGCTTGCTCGTCTTGAAAAAGAAGTAGCTACACTCGACGGTGAAGTTGAGCGTATCGAGAAGAAGCTATCTAACCAAGGTTTCGTATCGAAGGCGCCTGCAAAAGTCATCGAAGAAGAAAAAGCGAAGCTAGCTGACTACGCGGATAAGCGTGAGAAAGTACTAGCTCGTGTAGCTGAACTAAAAGCATAAATAGATCTCGCATTCTAACAAGCAAAGGGATGGGAAACGACGATGGCACAATCTTTCGTTCGATATGAGGATGCTGTAAATTGGATTGTAGGTTTGGTATCGCACGGAATTAAACCGGGACTCAAGCGCATGGAGATGTTCATGGAAAAGCTTGGTCATCCCGAACGTAGACTTAAATTCATTCATGTAGCGGGAACGAATGGCAAAGGTTCAACTTGTGCGTACTTAAGTGAAGTACTGCATAGAGGTGGCTATGATGTGGGGACATTTACGTCCCCTTACATCGAGAAATTCACGAACCGCATGAAATATAATGGCGTAGACATTGAAGAGCAGCAGCTACTTGATCTGGCAAATCGAATTAAACCTGTGTTTGATGAGATTGCAGTATCAGAGCTTGGCTCGCCAACGATGTTTGAAGTTTGTACGGCTGTTTCTTTGTTATATTTCGGTACAGTTACATTCCCGGACTATGTCGTATGGGAGACGGGGCTTGGCGGTCGCTTGGATTCGACGAATATTGTGACGCCAGTTGTATCCATCATTACGAATATTGGGCATGACCACATGGACGTGCTTGGAGATACGATTGAAGCCGTTGCAGCAGAGAAAGCGGGCATTATTAAGTCAGGTGTGCCTGTTGTATGTACAGTTGAAGATCCAGTAGCATTAGAAGTAATCAAGCGCGTGGCTAAAGAGCGCAAGTCAACGATCTATACGCTTCATGAGGAATTCCAATTTGAGGCGATTACGAACGAAGAGAACAGTCAGAAGTTCCGTTTCGAAGGACCATTCCGTAAGCTGCCAGAGCTTGAAATATCGCTTAATGGACCCCATCAGCTGAAGAATGCATCAGCTGCAATGATGACACTTGAAGTGCTTCGTCAATACTATGCGCTGATGGTTGAGGATGATCAATTGCAAGAAGCGTTGAAATGTACACAATGGGCAGGTCGCTTGGAACTAGTGTCCCAAGAGCCGAAGCTTATTCTTGATGGTGCGCACAATCCTGAAGGGGCAGCTGTACTTGCAGAGGCGCTTAAAAGCACCTATACGTATAAAAAGTTACATTTTATGATCGGAATGCTCTCAACAAAGTATCATACAGGCTATTTGAGTCATATACTGCCAATAGTGGATACTTTGATCGTTACGGAAGCGGATTATCATAAAAAAGAAGATGCGGCCAAACTTGCTGATAAAGTATATCAGCAGTTAGCACAGCTCGGTCGCACAGATGTTGAAGTAATAGTAGAAACAGAGTGGAAGTCGGCATTAGAGCTTTTACAAAGCAAAATTGATCCAGGCGATCTAGGGGTTGTGTCAGGAACGCTTTACATGATCTCGGATGTTCGCGCATGGATTTTGCGTAAAGCCGATTCGGAAAAGGGATGGTGAGGAAGGCTTGAATATATCAGAACATGTACATTTTATCGGCATTGGTGGATATGGCATGAGTGCCATCGCCAAAGTAATGCTGGAAATGGGATACCAGGTATCTGGCTCTGATTTGGCACAACAAGAGTTAACTGAGAAATTAAAAGCCAAAGGCGCGCATGTTTTTATTGGACATGAGGCAGACAACGTTAAAGGTGCTGACCTTGTCGTGTATTCGACAGCTCTTTCTAAAGATAATGTGGAGATTCAGGAAGCTGAGAAATTAAGCATTCCAGTCATCCACCGTTCGCAAATGTTAGCAAGACTCATGAACGCTCGTAAAGGGATCGCAGTTGCAGGTGCGCATGGGAAGACAACGACATCTTCGATGATCGCTCTTGTCATGGAAAATTGCGGCGAAGACCCAACGTACATCATTGGCGGCGAGATTATGAACGTAGGTTCGAACGCGAAAGCGGGTAAAGGCGAATATGTCGTAGCAGAAGCGGATGAGAGTGATGGTACATTCTTGCAGTATCATCCAACACTTGCGCTTGTAAACAATATCGAAGCTGATCATTTAGAGAACTATAATGGCGACTTTGAGAATTTGAAAAAAGCATACGCGCAGTTCCTCAGCCAAGTACGTGAGGGCGGTAAAGCGATCATTTGTCTAGATGATGAGTATTTGAGAGCGATGCAAAAAGATATTCACAGCGAAGTGATTACGTATGGTATTCATGAACAAGCGGATTATATTGCGAAGAACATTCAACTGGGCGACCGCAAAGTTTCCTATGATGTCGTGCGTCATGGCGAGTTGTTGGGTCAAATCGAACTTTCGGTGCCAGGGAAACACAATGTGTACAATTCACTTGCGACGGTTATTACTTGCCTAGAGGGAGGTATCTCCTTTGATAAAATCGCAGTTGCGATCAAGGAATTCCGTGGTGCGAAGCGCAGATTCCAAGTGCTTGGCGAAGTGGATGACATTCTTGTTATCGATGACTATGCGCATCACCCGACTGAGATCGAAGCAACGATTGCTGCTGCAAAAGCAACGGGCAAGAATATCGTAGCTGTATTCCAACCGCAGCGCTACACACGTACGTATTACTTGTTCGAGCAGTTCTCACGTGCATTTACTGAAGCAGATGAAGTTATTATTTCCGATATTTACTCCCCTGCTGGTGAGAAGCAGATTGAAGGCATTACTTCTGCTAAGCTCGTTGAACTGATTCGTCAGAACAGCAATCCAAATGTACAACACATCCCAGATCGGGAAGATGTCCTTCATTACTTAAGCAATCATGCGAAAAGTGGTGACTTGGTCATTACGATGGGTGCTGGTGACATCTGGAAAGCATCGCATGGCTTAGCCAAATTGCTACAAGAGCGTGCGAATCAGAAGTAAATGAATAGGATTAGTCAATAATAGAATCGCATTCCGACTGGAAATTGATCTTCCAGTAGGCGTGCGATTCTTTTTTTTACTACAAATTTGGTCATAATTGTTCTCTCTTAAACATAATCTAGTAACAAACACTCGTAAACTATGAAATGTATTGGAGTTAGGAGAGAAGATTATGAATAACGGTAAATATACAATTCGGTTTGATCGCAGTGGCAATCGAGTTGAATCATCTAATAAGGAACAAGCTGAACCTATCATTATTCCCTTGCATGTAGATGAATACCGAGTAGAAACTCGGGTAGAGCCTGTACAAGAGACACAGCAGAAACAGAATACACGGTTCATGGACGACGTAGAATATTTGGATCCGTCCTTACTCAACCAATACACAACCGATTTCGGACCATGGAAGAGTTCATTTGAGACAGAGACAGAGCGTGTGGAACGAATCATAAGAGAGTCACAGCATGAGCAGGATCATAAGCATATGGAACGTGAGGAGCCTGTATATCAACATACATATGCGCAACAAGAGCCGATACGCACGCCATTTCGTAGTCCAGAGCCACAGCCGCCTGTCTTCTATCAGGAGAGCTATGCACCAAGACATGAGCCTGAAATAGATGAGCAGTGGAAGTCAGCAGATTCCTTCTGGCAAGAGAATGATCCGCAGATTCATACCACATACCGCAAGCGTCCACCGATGCAGTGGTGGAAAGTTGCTGGGGCTGTAGCTGGAGCTGTTGTGACTGGTGCAGCATTCGGTTTCTTCATTCTGACGATGTTGATGGGCGATGGATCGAAGACAGACACGAATGGAACGGACGCTATCCCTACAATGGGACAGGTGAGTACCATTACACCGAACCCTGTAACGGTACTGAATCCATCAGACACCGGATCAGGATCACAAGGTGCAGTTAAGGCAGGCGATACAGCTGCAGGAAAAGTCGCTCCACCAGCTTCGAAATCGGGCGTCGCAACAGTACCTGTAAAAATTGATGCTCGATCTTATATGTTAATGCAGCATGGAATATTCTCAAGCAGCGCTTCCCTGCAAGCCGATGTGGATACGTTAAAGGGTAAAGGGTTACTACCAGCTACTGAGGTTGGAGATAAGTCTACGGTATATGCGGGGATTACGATGACGAAGGCGGAGTCACAGCGTCTTTCTAAAGTTTTTAAAGAGAAGAAGATCGATGTATATGCGAAGCCACTCGATCTACCTGCCCTTACACATATGAAATGGACAGGTGCGAAGCCTGATCAAGTAGGTACGATGTTGAATACGGGTAGTAAGCTAATGGCGACGTTATCTGGCATTATTTTGCCGCATATGGAAGAAACACGTCTTACAGCTATTGATCAAGCAACCATTCAAGCACTAAAAAATGCGGAGCAATCGTGGCTAACCGCAGCATCCATGCTCCAAGATGGCGGGAATGCGTCAATGGCTCACATCCAGAATATGACCAAATCGCTCACAGCAGCGGTTACAGCCATAGTAGATTATTCAGCTAAGCCAGGAACAACACAGCTGTGGCAGGCACAATCTGCGATGATGCAATATGTACTTGCTGAGAAAGCGTTCCAACAATCGTTGACGGCAGCTTGATGAATAACAAACACCGACTCATTGTATGCGCAGGATCATACGATTCTTGCGATACATCGAAGTCGGTGTTTTTTTTGATATTAAAAGTTGAAATTTGTAGGTTAAGGTTTAGCTACGTATCGATCGAGCACAACCGCAATTTCAGCGCGAATCATGTTGCGATCAGGCGCAAACGTAGTCGGTGTATATCCGTTAATAATGCCTGCTGCATGAAGCGCATAAATCGCTGGAGCACTCCACAAGTCCCCTGGTACATCCGTAAAGGTGAACCCCTCTTCAGCTTGTTTAGTGGCAGCAGCTGTTTCGTCAGTCTTTGTTGAAGCTTGCATGAGCATATGGAACAGATGCGCTACTTCACCACGCGTAATCGGTGATTCCGGTCGAAGTGTACCATCAGGATAGCCACTTATAGCCCCGAGTTCTACACCTTTCATGATGGAATTGTACGCCCAATGATCTTTTTCAAGGTCAGTAAAGACAGGAGGTTTAATTCCTTCACCTGCTTTAGTTTGCTTGGCTACTCCTGTTTGCGGTGGCAACTTATCGAACTTGAACACACGATCCATTAGAGAAACAAATTCTGCTCTCGTTAGCGCGCGATCTGGATTGAACCGATTATGGTACCCGGTAAGCCAGCCTTTATCGATCATGCGCATGATTGGATCACGTGCCCAATGACCTGTGAGATCCGGGTACTTCTCTTCAGGTAAGTTTCCTGCATACGCCAGAATGCCATTTACGACACCCATGGCCATCTTGCTGCGCATCTCCTCGTCTTTCAGCAATTCTTCATCCGCTTTGTTGCTTAAGAATGCGGTTTCCACAAGAATACTCGGAATGGTACCCATGCGAATCACATAAGCTGCGCTTGGCATTAAGCCTTGATTTTTAACACCCGTATTTTTTATGTACTCTTGTAGCATCAGCTCTGCAAATTTCTTTGACTTTGGTGACAGAGCTTCCATTTCTGGCGATGCTGGATACGACGATTGCGGATAACGATTATCATAATACATAATCAATCCGCCGCGAGCCTCGTTGTTGGTATGTGAGTTTGCATGTATAGATACGAATAGATCCGCTGATTGACGATTGGTAAAGTTGACGCGTTCCTGTAAACTTAAGAACTTGTCTGATTCACGAGTCATAATGACCTCGATACCACGCCTCTGAAGCTCATCTCGCACTTTCAGTGAAATGTTTAAATTCACAACCTTTTCCTGCAAACCCGTAACACCGATTGCTCCAGGATCTTTACCCCCATGTCCTGGATCGACGACTACTTTTAACGCAAATGCGGAACTCGGAAAGCATAGCGTAAAAATAGTAAAAAGAAGTAGAGCGCGTGATGCCTTTTTCATAGTATGTATCTCCTCCCAGGCCTTATTCTACATTGAAAGCATAGCTAGTTGCACGTATAATTAGGCTTGTAGATTTTGGGAGAGGACGGAATTAGATCAATCTATGAAAAAAAACTATTTTATTTTGTTCCTATTTATTGTCATTGGATTAGTAGTTGGAATTATCATCGGTGAGCTGTTAGCACCCGTTAAAGCGCTCTCTTTCTTAACCAAATCAGTAGGGTTCTCTTGGGAACCGAAGGCGGATTTGAACGTGATTAAGTACAACATTGACTTTGAAGTCAAGTTGAATTTGTGTGCAGTGATTGGGCTAGCCGGAGCAATCTGGTTGTATCGAAAGCTCTAATCATGCACATTCTGAAGTTGAGTTTAATAGTTGAATTTAATTGGAAAATAAAAGGAAGTGACTCGCGCATGCATGAGGCAGTAACAGATCAAGTCACGCTTGTCCTAGCGTCATCCTCACCACGCAGACAAGAGCTAGTTCGCTCGCTAGGGTTTCCCTATCGAATTGAAGTAAGTGATGCGGATGAACAAGTGGAAGAAAGTTTAACACCTAGCCAAATTGTGGAAACCTTAAGTCTTCGCAAAGTGAATGTGATTTATGATAAATTAAAGCTAGAACAGCAAATGGGTAGATCCATATTAATTGGTTCCGATACAATTGTTGTCAAAGATGGCGTTGTGCTCGGCAAGCCGATCAACGAGCAAGATGCGGCACATATGTTGAGTATGTTGCAGAACGCAACGCATCAAGTGTATACAGGGATTGCTTGTGTAGATTTGGAGACAGGTCAATCGATTATGCGCCATCGTGCAACGGATGTCCATATGAAACCATTGACAGATGGGCAGATCAAGCGTTATATTGCAACAGGCGAACCGATGGACAAGGCAGGTTCCTACGCAATTCAAGGCATTGGTGCAACTTTCGTAGAATCGATAGAGGGTGACTATTTCAACGTAGTTGGACTCTCGGTTTCACTTCTGAGTGATATGCTTGCTGAACTTGATGTTAATATATTGTAATTTGTATTTCTTTTTTTCTGGTATAATAGTTGGGAATAAATGAAAATTTATACACCTATACTATGATGAAAGAAGGGAATTCATATTTTGCCTCATCTTGCAATACGGGATGTCCCTAGTGAAGAAAGACCGCGTGAACGCATGCTGCAATTTGGTGCACAAGCACTGAGTAACGCTGAACTTCTTGCGATATTACTAAGGACAGGAACGATGGCAGAATCCGCGATTGGACTTGCACACCGTGTACTTGCCCACGCGGGCAGCTTGCGCGCTCTAGTTGAGATGCGCAGGGAACAACTTACCCAGATTAGAGGCATCGGGGATGCAAAAGCCTTGCAAATACAGGCTGGCATCGAGCTTGGACGTAGAATTGCTCGTTCGACGATGAGTGAAGCGATCACCATACGCTCACCACAAGATGTGGCGAATCTATTAACCGAGGAACTACGGTATTTAACGAAAGAACATTTTGTCTGTCTGTTTCTGAATACGAAGAATCATGTGATTGGTCAGGAAACTTTGTCAATTGGATCTTTGAATGCTGCGATTGTACATCCAAGAGAAATATTCCGTGCTGCGATTACCCGAAGCGCGGCTTCCATTGTTTGTGTACATAATCATCCAAGCGGCGATCCAACGCCGAGCGAGGAGGATATCGACATTACGAAACGATTGCTTGAAGCTGGCGGTATTATTGGGATTGATGTACTTGATCACATCATAATTGGGGACTCCAGATTCGTAAGTTTGAAGGAACAGGGGTATATGTAATATAATGAGCATTATGTTTGAACTGAACACAGTGATGACAGTTAGGGAAAGGAGCTTCTACAAATGTTCGGTGGAAAAGATTATGGAATTGATTTAGGTACGGCAAATACGCTCGTTTACGAAAAAGGAAACGGGATTATTGTCCGCGAACCCTCAGTGGTTGCTCTTCGTACAGATACAAAAACAATTGAAGCGGTCGGTAATGACGCGAGAAATATGATTGGTCGTACACCAGGGAATATTAGAGCTATTCGTCCGATGAAAGACGGCGTTATTGCCGATTTTGAAACAACAGCAGTTATGATTCGTTACTTCTTGCGTCAAGCGCATAAGCCAAGCATCTTCGGACGTCATCCGAATGTGATGGTCTGCGTGCCGTCTGGAATTACAGCCGTTGAGAAGCGTGCAGTAACAGATGCAGCGAAACAAGCAGGTGCGCGTGAAGCATACACGATTGAAGAGCCGCTTGCAGCAGCAATCGGTGCAGATCTTCCGGTATGGGAACCAACAGGTTCCATGGTAGTTGATATCGGTGGAGGTACGACAGAAGTTGCCGTTATTTCACTAGGAAGTATCGTAACAAGCCGCTCCATTCGTGTAGCTGGTGACAACATGGACGATGCGGTAACTCAGTTTATCAAGAAAACGTACAGCCTGATGATTGGTGAACGTACAGCTGAAGCACTGAAGATGGAGATTGGTTCTGCAATGCCGCTTGATGCGCCAGAAAGCTTTGAAATTCGTGGTCGTGACCTTGTTTCCGGTTTGCCGAAAACATTAAGCATCACTTCCGACGAAATTACAGAAGCGCTAGCAGATACAGTGACGTCTATTGTTGAAGCTGTTAAGATGACGCTTGAAAAATGTCCGCCAGAACTTGCTGCTGACATTATGGATCGCGGTATCGTCCTTACAGGTGGCGGAGCGCTCTTGCGTAACCTGGATAAATTGTTAACTAGAGAAACAGGTATGCCAGTTATCGTTGCAGACAACCCGCTGGACTGTGTTGCAATTGGTACAGGTCGTTCACTTGATCACATTCATTTGTTCAAAGGTTCGGACTCAAGTGCAAGATATAAGAAAAAATAGTATAGCGCCATGTTAAGAAGGTGTTCGAATTGTTCAGGTTTATGGGGAATAAACGGCTCATTATACTCATGTTTGCACTCATTTTCTTCTTCATTATGATGGGATTGACACTGGGTGGACGTGTTGGAATGACTTGGCCAGAAAAATTTGTTAAAGACTCAATTTCATGGACGCAAAGTGTCGTCTACAAGCCCGCTGCTTATATAGCGGGTTTCTTTAAAGATGTTGGAAATTTGGGTGTCATTTACGATGAGAATCGCACACTCAAGTTAACATTGACTCAATATGCGAGAGATACACAGCGTCTGAATGATCTTGAAGCACAGAATGAACGCTTGAAAGAGCAACTCCATTTTACAGAAAATCAAAAGCAATCCAATAATTACAAATACCGAATTGCTGAAGTGACAGGTTCCAACTCGATCGATCCTTATAACAATTCAATTACTGTAAATTTGGGTGCTAATGATGGCATTAAACCGAATATGGCAGTCATGACAGTAGATGGTCTTATTGGTCGTGTGAAAACAGTAACACCACTTACGTCTACGGTTCAATTGTTAATGGACATTAACGAAGCGGACAACTCTTCTAAGGCGATCTCGACAACTGTGCAAGGCAAAGACAAGGACTCCTACGGTGTCATCGAAAGTTATGATAGTGTGACAGGATTGCTTGTCATGACTCGTGTGGACAAAGATGATCCGATTGCGGTCGGTGATACGGTTATTACTTCTGGTTTAGGACAAGTGTTCCCGAATGGAATTCCGATCGGAACGGTTGTTTCACGCGATGTTGGGGATTTCGGTATTACACATAAGGTTATGGTTAAGCCTTTCGTGTCGTTCCGTAAAATCCGTGAAGTGTTCATCGTTGAAGTACCGGGGTTGGGGTGAGTGATGAGGGGATTAAGAAGACATTACCGGTGGCTGTTATTACTGCTGCTATTCATTGTACAAGGGACGTTAATGCCATGGATTTTACCTGAATCCTGGCAGTCTAGTGTACATATCTCACCTAACTTTGTACTTGTCATTATTCTTTATTACGCACTCTATTTAGGCAGGCATCAAGCCTTATTGTATGGGGTAATCTTTGGATTACTTCAAGATTTCATTTACTATGGGCATATGATCGGTGTGTTTTCATTTGCAATGGGTTTAACAGGCTATTTGATTGGTCTGATGCAAGTGTTTAGACCGCACTTTGTGTTGTATACCGTGGTATTAATCGGAGTCGGAGTTGCGTTATGTGAAATGATGGTGGGTAGTCTTTATCTGCTCTTCAACGTAACGAAGGTTCCTTACATGTTCGCACTTACTCATTATGTACTACCAAGTGCATTATTCAATATGTTGTTCGCACTTGCGATTTATATACCAATGCGTAAATGGATTGATTCTATGAATTTGGTGAAAAAAGAGGGAGAAGCATCTTGAGCAGGAAGGAAATAGAGCCCCATTAGCCGAATTGTAACCATTAGGAGGCTGAAGTGGGATGACTGCAGAGATAAAACAACATGTAACCTTAAAGGGTAGCAAGGAAGGTTTGATTTTTCGTCTCGAGGACAATTGTGAATTCGACGAACTATTAACCAGCCTACGCCATATGTTAGAGCAATCGCATGTTCAAATACTTTCTGGACCTATCGTCCATGTGTATATGAAGCTAGGCAAACGTACGATTACGGAAGATCAAGAAGAACAAATTCGAGATATTCTGAGAGCTAAAGGCAACTTATTGATCCAATCCATAGAGTCAGATGGACTTGAAGATTTATCCAATCAACAAAAATTAACTTCCATTAAAGGGATTGTTCGCTCGGGACAAATTTTGGAACATAAGGGTGACCTCTTGTTTTTAGGTGATGTGAACCCTGGTGGCTCTATAATTTGTACAGGCTCCATCTATATTTTGGGTGCACTCAGAGGGCTTGCTCACGCTGGATGTGATGGAGATAAAACAGCTATTATTGCCGCATCTTATATGAGGCCGACACAACTGCGAATTGCAGGCATTGTATCTCGATCGCCAGATGAATGGGGAATTGAGGAAGCTCATATGGAATTTGCATATATACAAGATGATGTGATGCAGATCAATAAGCTGAATCATTTGCATCAAATTTTACCGTAATAATACCAAGCTGTTGATTCAATATCGAGGAGAGTGAACGTCGTGGGAGAAGCTATAGTTGTTACATCAGGTAAGGGCGGGGTCGGCAAAACAACGACTTCAGCTAATTTAGGTTCTGCTCTTGCTTTATTAGGGAAGAAGGTTTGTATGGTCGATACAGACATCGGACTTCGTAATCTAGATGTCGTAATGGGACTTGAGAATCGGATCATTTATGATCTTGTCGATGTATCTGAAGGGCGCTGCAGATTGCAGCAAGCTTTAGTGCGTGACAAGCGATTCTCCGAGTTGTATTTATTACCTGCTGCCCAAACCAAAGATAAAGATGACATTACACCTGATGCTGTTAAGCAGATTGTGGATTCGCTTAAAGAGGAATTTGACTATATTATTATTGATTGTCCAGCAGGTATTGAACATGGATTCCGTAATGCAATTGCGGGTGCAGATCAAGCGATTGTCGTAACAACACCAGAGCTTACGGCTACACGTGATGCGGATCGGGTTATCGGCTTGCTCGATAAATCAGGAATCAAGTCGCCTAAGCTAGTTATTAATCGGATTCGTCCGAATATGATGAAAAAGGGCGAGATGCTGGACATCGACGAGATTTGTTCCATACTTGCCATTGATTTGCTTGGTATTGTACCAGATGATGAACATGTCATTAAAGCAGCAAATACCGGAGAGCCTACCGTGATGAGCGATACATCACGAGCATCTATCGCTTATCGCAATATTGCTCGTCGTATATTGGGAGATTCAGTCCCACTTGCGCCGCTTGAATACAAGCAAGGTGTGTTTACTAAAATGAAAAAAATGCTCGGGATAGGATGAGGACTTGAATTGCTGAAGAAACTCAAACAATTTGATTTTATCATCGTCTTCATTCTGGTTTGTTTCATGGTTCTCTCTTCAATGATGGTCTACAGTGCCACGCTAGATGATCGAATCACGATTTCATTAACCAAAAGTTTGACGATCTACGGGATCTGTTTAGTAGCTTTCGTAGCGACGGCGTTGTTTGATTATCGTGTCTTAATGAAATTTTGGCCATATTTATATGGCGTAGGCATGCTATTGCTACTTTATGTATTTTTCTTCGGTAAAGTGGTCAATGGTGCCAAGGGTTGGATAAAAATCACAGAATCCCTCAATTTACAGCCAGCCGAGTTAATGAAGCTAATCCTCATTCTTGTTATTGGGGCATGGCTTGCTAAGCGTAAAGGGGAGTCATTGGAGTTCGTGAAAGATGTGCTTCCAATTGGCTTACTTGTCTTTGCTGCTTTCTTCATCGTAGTGGTTATGCCGGATATGGGTAATGCGATGATTTACGTGATTATTCTGATCGGTATGTATTGGATTGGAAATATTCGTTACTCGCACATGTTCATTGGAGTCGCTGTCATTGTCGGTATCTTTGTACTCGCTTATTACTTGTACAATACGTACCATGAGCCGATTACAACTTTTATGGCTCAGAACAATTTCGGTCACTGGGTGAAGCGGATTGATGGATTCTTGTATGAAGACGCAGACAAAGACTGGTCACTTCAAGCACGCCGGGCCCTCGTTGCAATTGGTTCGGGAGGACTTGCGGGTCAAGGCTTCCTTCAAGGACAAGCTACGCACAGCGGCGGCATCATTTATGGTTACTCGGATACGATTTTCGCTGTCATTGGTGAAGAGCTAGGGTTCCGTGGTGGCGCGATTCTGCTACTCATGTACTTCGTGCTTATTTACCGCATGATTCTAATTTCGATTCGAAGCATTTACCTGAGTGGTTCTTATATTATCATTGGAATTGTATCGATGTTCGTCTTGCAAATTTTCCAAAATATCGGGATGTTGATCGACATATTGCCTTTAACAGGGATTACCCTTCCGTTCATCTCTTACGGCGGAACGTCCTTGTTTATTAACATGGTTTCCATGGGGCTTGTGATGAGTGTTAAACTCCATCAAGACAAATACTTTGATTTTGAAGATGATTAAGGGTCCAGCCTAAGCTGGGCTCTTTTTTTGTATCGAAAAATGGGATGCGGTCTATTTGTCCAAGCTTTTTCATAAAGTAGAGTAAGTACAAGCTTTGTGCAGGAGGGGCAAACCGATGCCAATCAAAGATAACGTTCGCCAGCGGCGATTAGAGAGAATTAAATCTTTGCAGGAAAATAACGTACAAACCGAGCGAATGAACAATGAACAACTACGCTTGCCCGTACCGTTTGAGTATTCGCGTCCCGATATGGAGAGATTGGAAACGGAGATTGACCCTAGACTCAATGATCCGGAATATGTATGGCGGCAAAAGTTTAGGCTTGATCATGAAGAGCAAATTGAACCTCCTCTTAGTCTCTGGAGTGGATTCCGAACAAAAGTATGGATCGCGTTGCTGATGTTTATATTGATTTGGGCGTTATTCCAAATTAAGCACCCCATCGCTCAAAAAGGACAATCCTACATTGCGACGATGCTCGTACAACCGATCTCGTATGATTCCCTAACAGCATGGTACCATCGAACTTTCGGGGATTCGCCTTCCTTCATTCCTGTTTTTGATAACAAGGGAAAAGAAGACGCGGTGAAAGTAAGCCTTGGCAATAAACGTACCTATTTCGCACCGCTTCAAGGCAAAGTGACTGTACCGTATTCCGCGTCGAACGGTGGTATTCTGTTATCTGCACAAGCAGGAGCTCCTGTATTTGCGATGGATGATGGGCAGGTTATTCGTGCAGGTGAAAGCGAATCAACCGGCTACACCGTTGTCATTCAGCATCCGGAAGGCGTGCAGTCCGTGTACGGCTGGATGGATGGTGCGAAATTGCAGTTGAATGATTGGATTAAGGCAGGCGAGACGATCGGTTATGCGGCCAAAGATCAGTTCAAGGAAACAGGCATTCTGTATTTTGCGATCAAAAAGGATAAGATGAGCGTAGATCCGGCGGATGTGATTTCCTTTGATTAAATGCTTCGGAATTACATTCAGCATTCATCCCCTATTCACGATTGTACTCATCCTGTCGATTGCTACAGGATACATGATGGAGGCACTTACACTCTTTAGTATTGTGCTCATTCATGAACTTGGACATGTTGCAGCGATTCGCGTATTTGGTTGGCGTTTAAAAGTTGTACGCTTACTTCCGTTTGGCGGAGTTGCAGAAGTGGAAGAGTCGGGCAATGTACCAGCGTGGGAAGAGTTAGTCGTAGCCATAGCGGGTCCAGCGCAGCATATATGGATGATCGGTTTTGCATGGGGTATGAAAGTATGTGGTGTGTTTGACCCGGCATGGTGGGACTATTTTATCGAGGCCAATCTGATGCTGGGCTTATTTAATTTACTGCCGATTTTGCCACTAGATGGAGGCAGAATGATGCAGTGTGCGGTCAGCTATTTCCTTCCGTTTCATCAGACGATTCGGGTGAGCATTGCTCTGTCGCTTATTTTAAGTGCTGTTGTGGTGGGAGTTGCTATACATGAAATTGCGGCAGGACGCATTCAGCTTAGTATCGCGGTTGTAGGTGTGTTTCTACTTGTCTCGAATTGGTATGCGTGGCGGCAGGTGCCCTTTCACTTTCTGCGCTTCTTAGCCGTTCGGGGAGAGCGCGGCACGACTTTTATTCATGCAGGAACACTGGCGCAGCCGATCGTTGTGGCGAAGCATCGTACGATTGAACAAATCTTAAAGCTGCTAAAGCGCGAGCGGTATCATTTGGTATACGTGGTGAACGAATCTGGCAAGATTCAAGGGGTGTTACCTGAGCAGCGTCTGTTATATGCTTTTTTTTACGAAAAAAAACAGGGGAGTGCAGTTTCAGAGCTTTTCATGTAAAATATCACTTGGGGTGAGGGCATGAGGCAAGTGATTGTGCATTGCAAACCTGAGTTAACACAAGCAGTCGTTATTGAGGATGGAAAGCTTGTGGAGTATGACGTACAACACCTGCTGGATAAGCAGCGGGCAGGCTCAATTTATTTAGGGTGTGTTGTAAATGTGCTACCAGGAATGCAAGCCGCTTTTGTGGATATTGGACTTGAAAAAAACGCATTTTTATACATAGATGATTTACTTCCTGTACATTTGGAAAAGCAACCGCAGCAGAAGCCGCCTATTGCTGATCTGATCACAGTAGGTCAAGAGCTGATGGTACAAGTTGTGAAAGATCCAGAAGGAACCAAGGGAGCTCGTATAACGACGCATTTCTCCATACCTGGCAGATGGATTGTGTATATGCCACATGCGGATTACGTTGCGGCTTCGCGCAAAATCGAGTCTGATGCGGAGAAAACACGACTGAAGATGCTGATGGAAAGTTTGAAGTGTAACGAGGAAGGCATTATTGTACGAACGGTAGCTTCTGGTCAAAGTGAAGATGCGATACAGCGGGATCTAGTGGAGTTAAGGGAGCTTTGGAAGAGTGTAGTGAAGAAGAGTAGAATCAGCCGAGCACCCGCTCAATTGTATCAGGACCTCGATCTTCTACCCAAACTAGCACGTGATGTCATCAATGAAGATGTTAGTGAAGTGTGGATTGATCGCAAAGACATGTGTGAGGAGATGCAGAGGCTTATAGAGCGGCAACTCTCACACACAGTTGCGAGCACGATGCCATCGATCCAATTGTATAAAGAGCCGCTTATGATTTTCGATAAATTTGGCGTAACGGATGAATTAAGTCGTGCATTCCGGCGTAAAGTATGGCTGCCGAGTGGTGGTTACTTAGTTATTGACCCGACAGAGGCGCTGACCGTTATTGATGTGAACACAGGCAAATTTGTTGGGTCCATGAATTTAGAAGAAACGGTATTCCAGACGAATTTGGAAGCGGCAAGTGAAATTGCACGCTTGCTAAGACTTCGTAACATTCGCGGGATGATTGTCATCGACTTTATCGATATGGTACAAGAAGCGAATCGTGCAAAAATTTTAGAAACATTGGTACAGGCGACAAGCAAAGATCGTTCCAAGACAATTGTTATCGGCTGGACGAAGCTTGGATTACTCGAAATGACACGCAAACGCAAATAAATCCATAAGGAGCGTTGCATTTGCCTAGCACTTATGATAAAGTATTTCAAGTGTGTTGCTAACACATGCTGTAACCGCGCGAATCGGGTATCTAAAGTATGACTTCGGTCATCTGACTGTAAAGTCATCACCTAGACGTAGGCGAGTCTGAGACATGAGGGAGGTGCAACAAAATGTACGCAATTATTGAAACTGGTGGTAAACAATACAAAGTTCAAGAAGGCGATGTATTATTTATCGAAAAAATGACTGCAGGCGAGGGCGAAGTAGTAACTTTTGACCGCGTATTGGCAGTATCCAAAGAAGACGGTTTAGTAGTTGGTTCTCCGGTCGTTTCCGGTGCTACTGTTTCTGCGAAAGTAGAAAAGCACGGTAAAGACAAGAAAATCATCGTTTTCAAGTTCAAAGCGAAGAAAAACTACCGTCGTAAGCAAGGTCACCGTCAACCATACACGAAGGTTGTAATCGAGAAGATCCAAGCTTAAGAGGCCCTTATGATACAAGTTACCATATGGCGCGCTGACGCGAAAGATTCAGCTATTACTGCTTTTAAGGTTGTAGGACATGCTGACTATGACGTTCGTGGCAAAGACATTGTCTGCGCCGCTGTATCGGCGATTACCGTCGGAACAGTTAACGCTATTGAAGAACTGACTCGTGTGAAACTGAAGGCGAAAGTCAAAAGTGGATACATGCTCGTGGACATTCCGCAAGGAATCGATTCGCAAGTAGCAGAGCGAGTTTCGTTAATCTTAGATAGTATGGTCGTCATGCTAAACACGATCGAAATAACGTACAGTAAGTATATAAATGTACAGACATCTTATTCAAAAGGAGGTTGACATCTATGTTGAGATTAGATCTTCAGTTATTCGCATCCAAAAAAGGTGTGGGTTCCACAAAGAACGGACGTGATTCCCACTCCAAACGTCTTGGTGTAAAACGCGCTGATGGTCAAGGTGTTACTGCTGGTAGCATTATCGTTCGCCAACGCGGTACGAAAATTCACCCAGGTAATAACGTTGGCATCGGTAAAGATGACACGTTGTTCGCACTAATTCCTGGCGTTGTGAAATTCGAACGTATGGGACGTGACCGTAAAAAAGCGAGCGTTTATCCGTTTGAGACAGTTGCTGTTGAAGCATAAGATAAACGTAAAAACCCTGGCGACTCGATCGTCAGGGTTTTTTTCTCTATACATTCAGCGAGTCATTCTTCTTAAAGATAGTGGTGAACTTTTCCAAGTTAAATGATATACTGACTTGAGCAAAGTTTCATAAGATCGGGGAGAAATGGATGAGTCGCCGAAATAGCGCTACAATAGGGTTTATTCTGTCCATATTAGCAGTTGTTGCGGCAATTATGTTGCCATGGCATATTGGATTAAAGCTCATACTTGCGGGAATTGCTATAGCGCTTGGTACGCTTGCTGTCCGATCTGACCGAGCGGCAATTCGAAGACAATATGAAGAGAAACGTGACGAACTTGATGTCATCCATCAGCAGCAGGATGAAGAGCTTCTTCGTGTCGTGAATCGCTTCAGACATGATTGGATGAACCACTTTCAAATCATATTTGGATATATTCAGCTGAAAAAAGTTGATAATTTACAAGATACAATGGAGAAAATAAAAGGTAAGATGCTACAGGACAGTTTCTTGTCCAAGCTAGGGATACCATCGCTTATCGTTTATTTACTCAAGGCAAGGATGGATAGCAGCAAGATGGAGCTTGAAATCGATATCGTGCAAGAGGTTGATCTATCTCAACTGCCAATTAAAGCGGAGGCGATCACTGCCCTGACGCGTACCGTTGTGTCGTTGTTTCAAGAACATGCCCAGCTTGCTGAGGAAAACCCCAATGTATTGTCTGTACAATACTGCCAAGAAGGCGATGCGCTGTTATGTGATTTTGTGTATCAAGGGATTTACGACCAAAATCAACTAGAGCGGAGCTTGGAGAAGGAATTGGTTATAAGTACAGAGGAGCTAGCCGCAGACGAGATGACGTTTGGCGAGCAAGAAGCGGTGGTTACAATACGGATCCCGTTTCAGACCGGATGAGGTGAAAGGTAATGTTTGTAGATAAAGCGAAAATTTATGTAAAAGGTGGCGACGGTGGCGACGGTTTAGTTGCGTTTCGTCGTGAGAAGTATGTTCCAGAAGGTGGACCTGCAGGTGGTGACGGCGGTCGCGGAGGCAACGTTATTTTCCGAGTGGAAGAAGGACTGCGCACACTTGTTGATTTCCGTTATCAAAAGCACTTTAAAGCGGACCGTGGTATAAAGGGTCGCAATAAGAGTATGCATGGTGCGAACTCCGATCACATGATCGTAAAAGTACCTCCGGGTACAATCGTTATCGATGATGACACGAATGAAGTCATTGCGGATTTAACGCGTCATGGTCAAGAAGTGATCGTCGCTCGCGGCGGTCGCGGCGGTCGTGGGAATACACGATTCGCAACACCGAATAACCCAGCACCTGAAATTGCTGAAAAAGGCGAAGAAGGCGTTGAGCGTTGGGTAACTCTTGAGCTGAAAGTAATGGCTGATATTGGTCTTGTCGGGTTCCCGAGCGTAGGGAAATCGACATTATTGTCGGTCGTATCTGCGGCTAGACCGAAGATTGGTGCGTACCACTTTACAACGATTACACCGAACTTGGGTGTGGTTGATGTTGGAGATGGTCGTTCCTTCGTCATGGCGGACTTGCCAGGTCTTATTGAGGGTGCAAGCGAAGGCGTTGGCTTAGGACATGATTTCCTACGTCACGTAGAGCGTACGCGTGCGATTATTCATGTATTGGATATGTCTGCGTCTGAAGAGCGTGATCCGTACCAAGATTGGATTACGATTAATGAAGAGATGAAGACGTACAATGCGAAGCTGGAAGAGCGTCCGCAACTGATCGTAGCGAACAAGATGGACATTCCAGAAGCGGAAGAGCAACTTGTTATTTTCAAAGAGAAGCTTGCAGCATCTGGTAAACAATACCCAATCTTCCCTGTATCGGCTGTGACGAAGAGTGGTGTGCAGGAACTATTGTACAAAGCAGCAGATCTGCTTACAACGATTCCAGAAATGCCATTGATCGAAGATATTGTCGAAGTGGAAGAGCGTAAAGTGTACCGTCTTGCTCCGAAAGATGATCAGTCGTTCACGATTTCACGTGACAATGATGTATTTGTCATTGAAGGAGTGGCAATTGAGCGTCTGTTCAAGCGCACGAACTTCTCCACAGAGGAATCTGTGTTGCGATTTGCCCGTATTCTTCGAAAAATGGGGATCGACCAAGCGCTGCGTGATCGCGGTGTTGAAGAAGGTACAACCATTCGCATCTGTGATGTGGAATTCGAATTTGTTGAGCACAGATAAGAAGATGAATGCGTAGATCGAATAATAGATCATAATGGCTATAGACAAATAGAGGGCTGTCCAAGAAGTGTCTACACTTCAAGGGCAGCCCTCGTTGTATTTGTAAAAGGAAGTATTGGAGTGAGTCAGCGTCCGCGTAATCGTTTAATTGTGGCAGCCATCCGCCTGATTGCCCGGTAGGTGGATCGATTAGGAAGTCTAGCAAATAGCAGATGGGAAGGAAAGTCGAAATTGACTTCAATAATCCAGATGTTCCCATTTTTGTCTAGAGCGAAGTCGATGCCAATCTGTGTTGTTCTGGATTTGTAACGGTTAAAATGATTGCAAATCTGGACGCTGAGGTCGATTAGTTGTGCCCGTATTGCGGTAATTTGTTCAGGTTTGAACTGAAGAGACTGCTTGAGCGCTTCGTCAAAAGGTAGTGCATAGCCGCGAGAGCGGGATACATTCGTAATGACACTAGTTGGACCTGCGACTTTGGCAATAAGCCCGTAAAATTCCCAATTGCCGCCGGGTACACGCATCATCATGGATCGAATATCATAAGGACGCTTGTTAATAGTGGAAAGAGGTATCGCTTGTTGAATCACATAGCGGGGTTCGACTGATGTAGATACGATATGGTTATAAAGCTCAGTTGTCGTAGGGAAGTGATGGGTCTTGCCTTTGATTCTAATCGTAGAAAATTCACCATTGGCGGTTTTCCAAGCTTTAAGTATGCCTACGCCTCGATGTTGTGTGTTTGGTTTGATGAATACAGATTGGTGCGTATTTAAATACTCACTGAGTGTATTTGGATCAAGTAGTGCTGTGCGAGGCAGGTAAGAGGAGATCGCTTTATTGCGATCAAAAAATGTATGTAAGCCCCATTTGGACATTGTTGTGCGCCTCCTAGTATGGATTGATAGTTTCATAGTATGTAAGATATGCGCGCGTTGTAACGGCAAGAGGGTGCTTGGAGTGTGGAATTGATTGATTTTGATTAGTAGAAATAGAAATGGCTGATTATCAAAAAAAGAATGGATCGAAGCACAGCTAGATTACTGTGGCTTGATCCATTCTTCGTTTTATTTATGAGACACGTCGCTGTCATATTTTCTTTACTTTAATATTTTCTTGATCCACGAATAGCCATTCTTCATTGTTGGATAGCGGAAAGGAAGGTCAAAGCGCGTCGTCTGGTGAAGGACACTCTTATGGTGCGAGAACAAGTCGAATGTGTCTTTCCCGTGATATCTGCCCATACCGCTGTTGCCTACACCACCAATTGGCAGGTTGGTGGATGCGAATTGAATGACAGTGTCATTGATCGCGCCACAGCCGAAGGATATGCGTCGAAGTAAATCTTGTTGTAATGTCTTGGATTCGGAAAAAAGATACAGCGCAAGTGGCTTCGGTCTTGCGGTGATCGGCGCGATGACGTCCCGCGACAAGTCATTAACCTTAAGGACCGGCAGAATCGGTCCGAATATCTCTTCCTGCATGACGGGGTCCTCCCACGTCATGTCCCCCAAAATCGTCGGTTCGATATACCGACGATCCTCTTCACCGCCGCCTCCGGCTAGGAGCGTGCCGCTGCTAGTATCTAGCAGCGTACGCAGGCGGCGATAGTGCCGGCCGTTCACAATGGCCGGCAGGTCCTTCCGGCGGGGATCGCTGGGCGACCCGCCGTAGAGCTCCGCGATGGCAGCTTGCATCGCGGCGATGAGTGCGTCGTGCACCGTCTCGTGCACGAGGACATAATCCGGCGCAACGCACGTTTGGCCGGAGTTTAAGAACTTGCCCCAAACAATTCGTTTGGCGGCAAGTTTTATATTTGCATCGTGGTGGACGATGCAGGGGCTTTTCCCGCCGAGTTCTAGTGTAACTGGCGTCAGATGTTTACTTGCGGCTTCCATGACGATTTTGCCAATCGCAGGACCGCCGGTGAAGAAGATGTAATCCCATTCTTCACGAAGCAGCATGGTGCTGGCATCTACGTCGCCTTCGATGACTCTGAGCATCTCTTTTGGCAAGCCGTGGGCATTAGCATCTTCCACGAGCTTAACAAGAGCGGCCGACGTATGTGGTGCCTGTTCCGACGGTTTCAATACGACGCAGTTCCCTGCGGCAATTGCACCAATGACAGGCGCAAGTGAAAGTTGGAATGGATAGTTCCATGGGGCAATCACAAGCGTCGTACCGAATGGTTCCGGATAGATGATCCCACGTGCGCCGAAGTGAATGAGCGCCGTTCTCGTCCGTTTGGGCTTCGCCCATCGCCGTATATGCTTTAATGTATGTCGAATCTCCGCTAAGACGATTCCTACTTCAGAGGAATACGCCTCGAATTTGCTTTTGTTAAGGTCGAGCTTCAGTGCTTCAAGAATTTGCGGTTCGTGGCGTCTAATTGCATCTTGAAGTTTGCGTAATGCTTCGATTCGAACTTCGATGTCTAGCGTTACACCTGTTCGGTGATAGTCTTTTACTTGCTGAACAGCTTGCAAGATCCCCTCATTTTCATGACTCATAACCGACACCTCCCTCATTCTTACAATTTTTAAACTGAGAGTGTTCAATAAGTTAAACGGAAGAGAAAAATGCACTGTAGGAACGAAGTGATCGCCTTTGAAATCGTGAAACTACCATTAAACCAATTCAAATTCACGATTGAGACAGCGACCGGAAGTGTATTTTTCTCTGCAGAGTCCCAACTTTTTGAACACGCACTAGAAGTACCTACCTTATAAGCGGATCAACAAAAGGCGTCCAGTGAATAGTCGGGTTGTCATTTACGCTATCTAGTCCAGCCGTTCCGATCCAAGGATGTGTGCTTGTCTCATCCGATAAATAATGCTCAAGCATCATGCGGAAGATGAATGGGAGGTCACGATCGAGAATCTCGCTGCGAGGAATCCAGTGAAGCTCACCCTCATCGGTTGTGATGCGAGGATTTACTTTGGTCGTTGCTGTATAGAAGAATTGCTGCCTTAGTTCGCCGTCAAATAGGCGCATCAAGATATAGTGGAGCTCCATATTTAATATTTCATGTTCCAAGATACCTGTCTCTTCTTCGATTTCTCGTAAACACGCTGTTCTCGGCGTCCCAATTTCTTCAGGTTCAATGTGACCGCCGACTGCACCCCATTTTCCAGGAGATAGGGTACGATTATTAGAACGTTTCATCATTAGTAACTCATCTCTTTCGTTAAATAAGAGAACGGCAGACATGAGTCGCATTGTCATCATGAGAATATCCACTCCTATGAATATTTAGATTATAATAAAAGCATACCATAATTTTCAGAAAATCACCCATTGCCCTTTTGAAAGGCATGCAGTATAATGTCCACTGTAGGGATACAGTTGTATTTTTAGAGAGGACGTTACTGATGGTACAAGATAAGCATAACTATTATGTCGTCCGCGAAGATATTCTTCCAGAAGGCATATTGAAAACGGTGCAGGCGAAGGAGTTACTTGCTCGCGGCGAAGTGAGTACGATTCATGAAGCTGTTGAGAAAGTCGACTTAAGCCGCAGCGCATTTTATAAATATAAAGACCGTGTACATCCGATCAACAAACTTGAACGCGAACGCATCATTACGGTGGGGATGGATTTAACGCATCGCTCCGGTATTCTATCGAAAGTCTTATCGATGATTGCAAATCACGATGGCAATGTACTCACGATCAATCAGACGATTCCACTACAAGGTATGGCGAACGTGACGATTTCAATGGATGCGACCCAGATGGGTCCTAAAGTTGATGAACTCATGCACGCTCTGCGTTCACATGAAGGCGTCAAGCGAGCTTCGATATTAGGTGAAGGCGGCTCATTATCTTTCGATTCATAACATATTCATAGATGATAGATTATTAGGAGGTAGTTGGAATGAAACCAATTAAAGTAGGATTACTAGGACTTGGAACTGTTGGAACTGGTGTTGTGCGCATTATTGAAGGACATCAAGAGGATTTGCAGCGCAAGACAGCAAGTGCACAAATCTCCATTGAGAAAATTTTGGTTCAAAACTTGGAGAAAGAACGCACAGTGTACGTAAACCGTGATTTACTAACGGATCAAGCAGAAGATGTAATCGCAAATAGCGAGATTGATATTGTAATTGAAGTGATGGGCGGCGTTGAGCTTGCTCGTGCCTATATTCTAGAAGCTTTGGAGCGTGGCAAGCACGTTGTAACAGCGAACAAAGACTTAATGGCGCTTCACGGCCCTGAGATTTTGGCAAAAGCAGCTGAGAAGGGCTGCGACGTATTCTATGAGGCAAGTGTTGCGGGTGGTATTCCGATTATTCGTACACTAATTGATGGGTTCTCTTCCGATCGCATTACGAAAATCATGGGTATTGTGAACGGAACGACGAATTACATTTTAACAAAAATGAGCCAAGAAGGCGCAGCTTACGCTGACGTGTTGAAAGAAGCGCAAGACCTTGGTTATGCAGAGGCAGATCCGACTTCCGACGTAGAGGGACTCGATGCAGCTCGTAAAATGACAATTCTATCGACACTTGGTTTCAACTCTAGTGTTGATCTGAAAGACGTTGAAGTGAAAGGTATTTCTCAAGTAACCAAAGAAGATATCGCTTATGGAAAGCAACTTGGATATGAAGTGAAATTACTAGGTATTGCTGAAAGCCAAGATGATCATATTAGTGTATCAGTTCAACCGACAATGGTGAAGAAATCCCACCCATTATCAGCAGTTAACGGCGTGTTCAATGCCGTGTATGTTTATGGAGAAGCAGTGGGCGAGACAATGTTCTATGGCCCAGGTGCAGGTACAATGCCAACAGCAACTTCTGTTGTTGCAGACCTCGTTGCAGTGATCCGTAATATGCAAGCTGGTGTAAGTGGTCGTGAAATTTTCAAACCGTACAAAGAAAAGAAATTGAAAACAGATGAGCAAATTTCTTCGAAATACTTCTTGCTCTTGCATGTGGATGATAAAGCAGGCGTTCTAGCGAAAATTACGCAAGTATTCTCGCAGTATGATGTGAGTCTAGAGTCTGTTCTTCAGCACCCGAACCAACACAATCCGGATGCGGAAATTATTATTATCACACACGGTGCAAATCGTGCATCCATGAACAATGTAATCGCAGAATTCGATCGCCTTGACGTTATCCGCTCCATCAAGAGCGTCTACCGTGTAGAAGGCTAATATACAAAATAAAACGTTCAAAAAAATCTAACGAAGGAGAAAGGTATCAACTGTAGGAGCGGAGCGCTCGACTTTGAAAGAGTAAATATTCCATAAAATAAATTCATAATTTACGATTTCACGGAGACCGAAGTTGATACCTTTCACCGTAGTGTCCAGATTTTTTGGACGTACGTTAGACCACACAGAGAGAGGTAGAGAGACATGAGATACATGGGACTTTTACATCAATATAAATCATTTTTGCCAGTGAATGACAATACACCAATGCTAACCCTGCATGAAGGAAATACACCTCTTATCCATGCGGAAAAGTTATCAGAAGAGCTCGGACTTGAACTCTACTTCAAATATGAGGGACTCAACCCAACCGGTTCATTCAAAGACCGTGGAATGGTAATGGCAGTTGCTAAAGCGATTGAGGAAGGCTCACGCACGATTATGTGTGCTTCCACAGGTAATACGTCAGCAGCAGCTGCTGCCTATGCGGCTAAAGGGAATCTGAATTGCATCGTACTTATTCCGAATAACAACATTGCACTTGGAAAGTTAGCACAGGCGATGATCTATGGTGCAAAAGTGATTGCGATTGAAGGCAACTTCGACCGTGCACTTGAAATCGTTCGTGAAATTACAGCTAAACATCCGATCTCCCTTGTTAACTCTGTGAATCCACATCGGATTGAAGGACAGAAGACGGCAGCATTTGAAGTATGTGAACAGCTTGGACAAGCGCCTGATTATTTAGCGATTCCAGTTGGTAATGCGGGTAACATCTCGGCGTACTGGAAAGGATTCAAAGAGTTCAAAGAACACGGGAAGATCGATTCCTTACCGAAAATGATCGGTTTCGAAGCAGAGGGTGCTATGGCAATTGTCAAAGGGGAGCCGATCTTGGAACCAGAAACAGTTGCAACAGCGATTCGTATCGGAAATCCAGCTTCTTGGAAAACAGCTGTTGCTGCGGCTGAAGAGTCACAGGGTCAAATTAACTATGTGACTGATGAGCAAATTTTGCATGCATATCGTTTAATTGCAACTAAAGAAGGTATCTTCGCTGAACCGGGTTCAGCAGCATCTATCGCAGGTGTGCTCAAACTACACAGTGAAGGTTACTTCAAGAAAGGTCAGAAAGTCGTGTGTGTACTAACTGGACATGGACTCAAAGACCCTAACATCGCAATCAAGACAGTGGCGACTGAGCCGCTTGTTGTTCAAGATACAGAGGAAGCAGTGATGGCGGCAATCGCGAAGCTGGAAGTTCAGGGTTAGGTGATCATATGAGACATGAACGCGTACGAGTGAAGGTTCCAGCATCAACTGCCAACCTAGGACCTGGATTTGATTCATTAGGAATGTCACTTGAGCTGTATGCTTATATCGAGATGAGTTTTGCAGATCAGACAGAAATTGAGTTGTTCGGTGACAATATGGAAGGAGTTCCGCTTGATAAATCGAACTTGATTTATGAGGTGGCACAGATGGTATTCGCTGAAGCGGGTGAACATCATCCGGAGCTCTACATCGGTATGTGTAGTGACATTCCGCTGACGCGGGGGCTAGGCTCTTCCGCGTCTGCAATCGTTGGCGCGCTAGTCGCCGCCAATGCTTTAATCGGCGGTAAGCTATCCGCTGACCGCCTCTTCCAGCTGGCGTCCCAGCTGGAGAAACATCCCGACAATGTAGGTGCCTCGCTATTCGGCGGCATTGTCGTCGCATTCTGGGATGGTGCTCGGGCGGAGCACATCCGACTTGAACCGCATATCGATATGGATGTGCTGGTTGCGATACCGTCGTTCCAGCTAGCGACGGAGAAGGCACGCCACGTGCTGCCGCAGTCTGTGGCGCTTTCGGAGGCTGTGTTTAACCTCAGCCATTCGTCTTTACTCGTTGCAGCGTTTGCTACTGGCAACCTTGCGATGATCCGTCATGCGATGCAGGATCGCTTGCATCAGCCGCATCGTGCGGCGCTAATCCCAGGTATGACGGAGATCTTGGAGCATGCCGTCCAGCACGGCGCACTGGGTGCAGCGCTGTCTGGTGCGGGTCCAACAATGCTTGCACTTGTAGACGCTAGAAGTGGACGTAGAAGCGAGCTTGAATCGTTCCTTCGTGATACATTTGCGAAGCATCAGATCGAAGTCGATATTCGTCTTCTTCGTCCATGTCTGACAGGAGTTCAAGTACTGTCTGTTGAACAAAGTGTATGCACCTTACTTGAGCTTGCCAAAGGAGAATATGCGGTATGAAACGAGTCGCACTGCTAGGTCCGGGCACATTTTCCGAAGAATCGGTTCAGCATTTTCTCGGGATTGGCCATTATGAATATGTAAACAGTAAATTTATTTCGGATGTATTTACGAATACAGCAACAGGTCAGACGGAGTATGGAGTTATCCCCATTGAAAATACGATTGACGGTTCAGTCGCTTTGCATATGGATTGGCTTGTTCATGAAGTCGATTTGCCCATACAAGCGGAGTGGGTTTATCCTGTAGATATTAACTTAATCGGGTATACGCCACATGAGCGGCAAGATTCTGAGAATCCTTACGGTCATATTCGTAAAGTGCTTTCTCATCCCGTCGCCCTTGCACAATGCCGTCAATTTATTAAAGGGCATATGCCAAGCGTTGAGATTGAACAGGTTAGTACGACAGCAGAAGGTGTGCGTATTGTACAAGCTGCGAAAGACCCTTCGATTGCCGCTTTTGGCACAACGAATGCGTCCAAGCTGTATGATGTTCCGGTACTGGCTGCGCTGATTCAAGATCATAAGGATAATGTGACGCGGTTCTTGCTAGTCGGGACAGAGAAACCTGATCTTCGACTATCTGCGCATATGAAGACGACGATTCTCGTTACAATGCCAGAGGACTATCCAGGAGGTCTTCATCAAGTGCTATCTGCATTTGCATGGCGGCGTATTAACTTGTCTCGCATTGAGTCAAGACCAACGAAGAAGAAGCTTGGTAATTATTATTTTTACATCGAAATTGAAGGTTCTTTAGAATCGGTATTACTGCGCTCTTCTTTCGAAGAGATTGAAGCGATCGGTTGCGAAGTCAGGGTATTGGGCTGTTATCCATGCTACACACATGCAGATGGCCCCATTATGATGGAGGTGTAGATTTACATGTCAGAACAATGGATTTATCTAGATGGCGAATATGTGTCCAAAGCAGATGCGAAAATTTCAGTTTATGACCACGGTTTTTTGTATGGTGATGGTATTTTTGAAGGCATTCGTATTTATAATGGCAACATTTTTAAATGCAAAGAACATTTAGACCGTCTATACGATTCTGCTAAATCGATTATGCTGCACATTCCACTTTCCTATGATGAGATGCAGGCTGTGCTCGTTGAGACGATTCGTCGTAACGGACTTCGTGATGGTTACATTCGATTAGTTGTATCTCGTGGTGCAGGCGATCTAGGACTCGATCCTCGCCGTTCACCGAAAGCTAGTGTCATCATCATTGTGGAGCAACTTGCGATCTATTCGGAAGAAATGTACCAGAATGGACTGAAGACGGTATCTGTCTCTCAACGTCGCAATATTCCAGATGCCTTGAATCCGAAGATCAAATCGCTTAACTACCTGAATAATATACTAGTTAAAATTCAAGCGAATCTTGCAGGTGTGGGCGAAGCGATTATGCTGAACTCACAAGGTTATGTGGCAGAAGGTTCAGCGGATAATATATTTATTATTAAGCGTGGAACATTGTACACACCACCTTGCTATTGTGGAGCCCTTGAAGGTATTACACGTGGTGCGATTATGGAATTGTGTGAGCGTTTGGGTTACAAGCTCAAAGAAGAGCCATTTACGCTGCATGACGTATATGTTGCGGATGAAGTGTTCTTCACGGGAACAGCTGCTGAAGTGATTGCGGTACGTGAAGTGGATGGTCGCATTATTGGTGATGGTAAAGCAGGCCCGATAACGACACATTTGCTCAACGAATTCCGCTCGTTTGTTGAAGTAGATGGTGTGAAAGTATACGAATAGATCGTCTGAATGACGCTCCTAAATCCCTTGTATGCTGCGATTTTCGCAGGTGCAAGGGATTTTTTTGCAAATTATATGGTCAAAAGCCCAGATGGTGCATAAAATGTACTGTCTTGAGATGAGCGAGGGAATTTAGAATATCAAGGGAGGATTTTAAATTGAAAATTCATATTTCGAGAAAAGGGGATACCCTATTAAGTATTGCGACAAAGTATAATGTCGATCCGGTTAAGTTAGTTGCATCAAATTCGATTCTTCAAAGTGGAGATGAGGTGGAGCCTGGTGTAAAAGTAAAAATTCCGATCCCACCCAAACCCATTGAGCTTCCCCCAGCACAGTTTTTACATCAACATACGGTACACCAAGGAGATACGCTCTGGAAACTAAGTAAAACGTGGAATGTTCCGCTAAAAGTATTAATTTCGGTAAACCCTCAGCTCAAAAATCCGAATGTGCTATTAAGCGGAGAAATTGTCAATATCCCTAAGTTAACAGATACGATTACGCAGGTTAGCATGGTGGCAGAATCTATATCTCAGGCAAGTCGGGCGGAGGAACCACAAGGGCAGAGAGTCGTGCAAGTGGAACAAGAGCCTGTGGTTTCAGTGGCACAAGAGAACTGGAATCAAGCGTCTACACAGGATTCAGAAGCTGAAACCTACCCACCAAGTAATTATGTCACTTTCGACGGTCATGTCCCAGCTGTTAATTACAACTATGTTGCAGAAGAACAGCCAAGAATGATGCCAACGAATACGGAATGGGGAACGAATTATCCTGTTTATGAAACGAATGTGACGAATCCTTATGAGACATATGCGATTGATCCACGTACGAACATTCCAGCACTTCCTTACGATGACTCTGCATTAGTTGCACAAGAACAGCCTCTAGATACAGACCAAATTAAAGCTCAAATTCATCAAATATTGAACAGTGCCGTTAAAGAGCAAGATGGGTTATCGGATGAAGCTGCTCCAGCAGCATTTAAACAGAAATCTTCCAAACCTAGTGAAAAATCCAAGCTTAAAGCCAGAACTTCCTCCACTACTTCCAAAAAATCTTCGAAATCTTCTTCCACCTCATCTAGATCGACAGCGAAAAAAGGACGTCCTTGGATCAAAATGTAATTCCCATACAATGAAAAAGTGGAGTGTCTTAGCAGCAGCTTCGATCCTCCACTTTTATTATGAGTAGAAATGTACTTATTTGGCAGCTCTAGGTAGGGAAATTAACCATTTCCCATCTTGTTCGCCGACGATCATATTTGGAGTGATAGCGGGTGCTTCATCTGCGGGGAGTGGGCGAGCAGACTTTGTTTTTGGGTCTATGCGATACCATCCTTTTCCTTCGATATAAAACAATGGAATGTTGCTGGTCATATAAAGGCCACCTATCTTCGTTTCGGGTGTTATCCCAATCGAAGTTTGGAATGTAATCTCTTGATCGGGACTTGTCCATATCCAGTATTCATTGCCTTTATTGGATTGGATCAGTACATGCCATGTGTGTCCACTAAAGGTTACTACTTTTTGATAAGAATTAGAGTTTTTATCATTCAATTGCTTATCGAGAGAGCGAATTTGGCCAGTGGCAATGTCAAGAAGCCAAAGTCCAGTATCAGCATGGTAGACAAGCTTTTTACCTTCTAACCACTGTGAATAGCTGTAGCAAGGACCCTCATAACAAGTGAAGCTACCCATGTTATCAAATTTCTTAACAATTTTACCATCTACGCCATCCAGCAGATCCATTTGCATATGAATGGTGTTCTTGTCATTTAATTGCCCCCATATGATTGCGATTGCTCCAGTAAGGGGATCGATATCGAAACTAACAATTTGACTGTGCTCTTTCGGGACGGTCCAGATGGTGTCGAATTGCTGCTTGGTGGTGTCATAGAGCTTTAACTCTGTTAATTTGGAGTCAAATGCAAGGAGGTCTTCTTTTTGGGAATCCCACTTCGGGCTTCTTAACTCTTGATTCGATTTGTACAAAAAGGTTTGCAGGACGTTGCCCTTACGATTTATGATTTCGTAAATTTTTTCTGCTCGCATATCTGTCTCCACATCAAATGCTGCAAGCATATTGCCATTATTTTTGCTAGACGGAGTAATAAGGTTATAGTTGTTGCTTGCTGTAAATGCGCCTGTTTGTGATCGTGTAATAGGGTCATACCATGCGAATTTTAAACTTGTTGTCGGTTCTATTAAAACATAATTTTCAGATTTTAATTGAAACCCGCGTGCGGTTCGAATGCTAGTTGCACCAAGGGTGACAAAATTTGTTTTACTTGGTTCTTCATATTGGAGTGTTAAATCAAATGAACGATTGTCGATCCAAGATAGGCTCCACTGAGCACCAGTCAGGGAACGCTGGAAATGTTCATTAACTGAAGTGCGATCCAACTCTTCGCTGAAATTGAAATGGAACGTATGTTTTTCACCGATTTGAATTTGTCTGGGCAGCGTCAGGTTCTCTCGGCTCCAAGCAAAAGCTTGTTCAACAAGTGGGACTGTTGGGCTTGCAATGGTGTAAGTGATCGGTTTCATATAATAGATCGTAATTTGCTTACTTTCATTGTGACTGGGTGAGAAGAAGCTGATGGCTATGTCCGTGGTTGGAGCACCTTTAAGTGAAATAACAATATGCTGATCCCCAGGGTCAATTGTTGCAGTAAAAGACACCGGCTCGCCTCTTGTTGTTGTGACTGCGATATTGCGTCTAATCGTCTCGAATTGTTCCAACGTAGAAGTTGTACTCTTCGGTATATTTAGGGAGAAGGTGACCGTTGCATCACGATGGGAATACCAAATTTGTTGACCAGGCTCATAATCCCAATACTGATTGTTCTCATTAATCCGAATGGAGTGGAATTTATCTTGTTGGATTTTATCAAAAAGCTTGCTAGCAGATTCTGAATTTTCTTTGGTTGCAGGTTTTGGGGTCATGTTTGGAAATGGAGGCTCTGCGTTCTTCGTCTGTGACTGCTGCCTGCTTAAAGAAGTTAAGATGAGCACGATACAGCATATCGCAAATATGGCTCCATACACGGTTCTCCAATTGGTTTTGGATGAGCGGTTCATCAATAATTTCCTCCTGAACGGTTCATGTCTGCATACCTCGTTCTTCTATACTGGTTCGACTTTCCATAACCGAATTCCTCTATGTATATTCACGTCATGCAATGGTAAAAATAGTGAAAAAAAGGATAGAAGGGGATCGACGTGGTTGTTTTCAAAATACCGAGACAATGGAAGAAGATGCTTCGTCGCCAACGCAAATGGCTGTCGCTCGGATTCGTAATCGTGATCGCTCTATTAGTATTTGCCAGCTATAAGCTAAATCAGCGTGAGGAATCGAATCAGAATCAAGTGGCAGTGCAAAGTGTATTAGCACCTACTGAGCAGCAGATGTCACCTGATCATGTAAAAGCGTTAGCGGAAATTCGAAGCACAAAGCAGGATCGTGAAGTGATTTTACAAAAGAAATACGTATGTGGGGAAGAATTACAGAACTTAGGTATACTGCCTGTAAATAAAGTCAATGATCTAATTGCTGAACATTCCGATTGGACACTTGCTCTGCATCCGGATGGGACGGTATATGTGAGTCAATACATCTCTGATTTATCGCCTCAGTGTAAGAAAGGGGCTTACTTCGGACTAGATGATAAGGGTGTATTCTCCTTGTTTGAGGGTCTTCCCGCTGATCGAAAAGTGATGAAAACATTTTTCCAATTAAACATTCAGTATTTACGAAGTAGCTTGCCGGATGACACGATTGCCCAGCTTTATAAAGGAATTCGCGTAAAAGATGTGGACGAGTATAATTCGGTATTATCCACATTTGCCGATTATGCGCTTGCTGAATATGAACCGCATATGGGTGCATCCTCCTAAGTGAACGTGAATGTGTGACTTTTGTACGAGTAAATGGAAGGGATAGGTACAGACTCCTAAGCAGGAGGGTGCCTATCTCTTTTTGTTATGATCTGATATAATGGCAGTGAATACATATGTTCGCTTTTTGGTGAAAAGGGAGAGGTTCAGCTTGCGTATTTTAGGCATCGATCCGGGAATTGCGATTGTCGGTTTTGGTTTTATTGATAAACAAGGATCACGGCTTACGCCTGTACAATATGGGTGTATACAGACCGAGGCACATACGGACCCTGCGCTGCGTCTGCAACAGGTGTATGATTCCATCCAAGAGCTGATCAAGCGCTATAAACCGGATGCAGTTGCTATTGAGAAGTTGTTCTTCAATCGAAATGTCACTACAGCGATGACGGTTTCTCAGGCACGGGGAGTGCTAATTTTGGCAGCTGTGCAGAATGGTCTGCCCATTGCGGAGTATACGCCGCTGCAAATTAAGCAAGCCATTGTTGGTTATGGAAAAGCAGAGAAGAAGCAGGTTCAGGAAATGGTTAAGATGTTCTTAAAGCTTACGACAGTTCCGAAGCCGGATGATGTGGCAGATGCACTTGCGGTTGCGATTTGTCATGCGCATTCTTCGACTCTATTAAATAAAATGAACGAGGGTAAAAAAATATGATAGATTTTTTACGTGGTCGTCTTGCAGTGAAAGAAATAGATTATGTTGTTTTGGATGTTAATGGGGTTGGCTATCGAGTTTGGTGTCCGAATCCACATGAACCGAAGTTTCGTGATGGAGAAGAGTTGACGTTATTCTGTCACTACCATGTGAGGGAGGATGCTCACCTCTTATTCGGCTTTCCTACGCGTGAAGAGCAGTACCTTTTCCGTAGATTAATAGAAGTATCTGGTATTGGTCCGAAGGTCGCATTAGGCATGCTAGGTGGTGCTCGCCCAGAGACGATTATTTCCGCGATTCGTGGTGATAACTTAACCTTCTTGTGTAAATTGCCAGGTATCGGAAAGAAGACCGCTCAGCGCTTAGTACTGGACCTCAAAGATAAGCTTGGAGCTGCACTTGAAAGAGGTGGAGCGCTTGGCGATGCTACATGGGCTAATGGTATTGATGTTGGTTTAGGATTAGATTTAAGTCCAGCAAGCAGTTCGAGTAGTGACACTTCCGAGTGGCAAGCTGCTAAGGAAGCGCTACAAGCGCTTGGGTATAACGAAGCAGAATCTGATCGAGCGTTGCAAGCTACTCGCGCAAAAGTATCGGAGAAGGACGCTTCTGTAGATGTTATCGTGCGTCATGCGCTTAAGGTGCTGTATGCACAGTAATAGAGTGATAGAGTTGTAAAGTGGTAGGAGGCTAAACATGGAAGATCGTATTATTTCTGCGAATCTCATGATGGAAGACAATGGTGTGGAATTTAGCTTGCGTCCACGTTATTTATCGGAATATATCGGACAAGCACAAGCCAAAGAAAACTTGAAAGTATATATTGAAGCAGCGAAACAGAGGAAGGAAGCACTCGATCACGTTCTTTTGTACGGACCTCCGGGACTTGGTAAAACAACGTTATCGAACATTATCGCAAACGAACTAGGTGTCGGGATTCGTACGACATCAGGACCTGCGATTGAGCGTCCGGGAGACTTAGCTGCGATCTTGACGAACTTACAAGAAGGCGATGTGCTCTTCATTGACGAGATTCATCGCCTTCATCGTACGGTTGAGGAAGTGCTCTATCCAGCGATGGAAGACTTTGCACTCGATATTATTATCGGTAAAGGTCCTTCCGCGCGTTCTGTCCGCTTGGACTTACCGCCGTTTACGCTTATCGGGGCGACTACACGTGCAGGGCTCTTGTCCTCGCCGCTTCGTGATCGATTCGGTGTCGTGTCACGTCTAGAGTATTACTCCGTCGACGAGCTGACGTATATCGTGTCACGTACAGCGGATCTGCTAGAGGTTGGGATCGTCGGTGAGGCAGCAAGAGAGATCGGTATGCGCTCACGAGGTACACCACGTATTGCGAATCGATTGCTGAAGCGGGTGCGAGACTTTGCTCAAGTCAAAGGGGACGGCATCATTACGCCGGATATTGCATCACAAGCGCTCAAAGCCATTCAGATTGACGACTTAGGTCTAGATGAGATTGACCATAAGATGCTGCGCTCCATCATTACAAGCTTCGCTGGAGGTCCTGTAGGCCTCGATACAATCGCAGCGACGATTGGTGAAGAAAGCCAGACGATCGAAGACGTCTACGAGCCATATCTGTTACAGATTGGCTTCTTACAGCGCACCCCGAGGGGCCGCATGGTCACACCTCAAGCTTATAACCACTTGGGCATCCCCATGCCTAAGCAGAATTAATTATAACTAACACGCATGTTCTGAAAATCAGGCTGAGGAGATAAAAATAGCGGGAAGAGCGAAGCGACCGACTTTAAAGAGTGAAACTTTCTCATAAAGAGTGGGTTCAAAAAGTTAAACGGAAGTGTTTTTATCTCTGTAGTGTCCCAAACTTTTTGAACCCACTCTTACCCTCCAGTCACGATTCAACAGAGGCTGGAAGTACTTTTTTTCACCTTAGCAATCTGATTTTTTGAACATGCCTCCCCGGAGAGGATGAACACACATGAAATTAAGCCAAATATGGATCCAAGCAGGGAAATACGTACTAGCAGGCGCTTTACTATTTAGCACAACACTTCCATTTGCAGCAACTTCAGCGTACGCAGCTGTGCCTAAGCTTGATCAGATTCGCGTCGCACTCTTCATGAATACAGCTAAGAGCAGCAACACATCTGTCGTAACATTGAAATCCGATAAAGGGTTCGATATTAGCACTCGATCAGCAAGCGGCACAATCCCTCTTTTTAACGCAGCAGACACTTCGATCCGTGCATCAGCTGATGGCTTTCGAGTCTTATTACTAGAGACTGAGAACCAAGGTACAGCTAAAGCGATTGCAGAACAGTTGTCTTCTGGCGCTGACAAAGTGAACGTAATCACATATACGAAACAAGGTAAATTGACCTATCGAGTAGAGTATGGATATTACGTAACGAAAGAACAAGCGACAGCGGGAATAGATACCGTTCTTCGTAATGGAACGACAAGTGCACTAATAGGTGCATTTAAACCTGTTGTTGTAGGAAATGCTCGACTGCAAGCTGGTAATACGGGTTCAGAGGCGGATGCAGTTAGGACTTTAGCGGTTGTAAATCAAGCAGGGTTGTATGGTAACGTCGTTGCGCAACTAGACGCTGCTGGTCAAGCGCAGTACACCGTATGGGTTGGGGATGAGCAGGATGCAGCTTCACTGCAAACTTTACAAGCATCAGCAGCTCAATTACTGCCAGGCATTGCTCTACAAGCAGCAGACAATAAGAGACCGTATGTGATCCGCAAAACAGAAGCGGGCGGCGTGCATTATGCTTTTAATGGGGGGAACAATCAACTACTTATTCATCCCAAACAGATAGGCGTAAGCGTTAAAGAAAAATCAGACAATACATATCGTGGTGACATCGAGCTTAGCGTATATAAAGATCGACTAGCAGTTATTAATGAAGTAGATTTTGAACAATATTTGTATTCCGTAGTAGGAGCTGAGATGGGAGGTTCCTATCCAACGGAAGCACTCAAGGCACAGGCCGTATCTGCTCGTACGTATGCGTTAATGAACGGACTTATGTACGATATCGCGCACGTTGTAGATAATACATTCGATCAAGCATACTCCGGTATGGGCCGTGAAGCAACGAACGTCATTCAAGCGGTTGAAGCGACACGCGGAGAAGTCGTAGTAGATGGTCAGAATAAATTGGTCCAACCCTTCTACTCGGCTAGCGCAGGTGGTGTGACGGCAGATATAACCGAAGCGTGGGGCGGTAAAGGATACGATTATTTACAAAGCGTGAAGTCGCCAGATGAAGGCACTGCGGAGAAATGGTACCGAATACTGCTTAATGATGGCAAAGTGGGCTATGTGTTTGGTGACTATTTGAAAGCAACAGGTAATTCATCAATTGCAGGGTTTTCCTATTATCGAGTTACAGAACCGAACTTGAATGTGCGTATGGCGCCGTCTACCTTTACAACACTTGGACCTGTAGTTGGTAAGTTAAATGTGGGTGAACAAGTTGTTGTACTAGAAGAAGTGATGGTTGGCTCGCCATATGTATGGGAACGGATGCTTGATGAAGCTACACTGTCTAATTTGCTTGCGAAAAATGGGGTTACGACCGGTGGCGCTGTTAACTCACTTGAAATTACGAAGCGTGGTCCTTCTGGACGTGTGACCGAAATTTCCGTAAACGGCAAACCAGTTAAAGTGAAAACACCAGATGCCATTCGCACCGTACTAGGTTCACTTCCAAGTACATTGTTTGAAATTGAGCAGGCTGGACGTTATACTATTAAAGGCGCAACAGCTGTGAACAATCGGGATAGCTCACAGCCGGTCTATGCACTCAGTGGCAATCAGTCACAAGGGTCGCCAGTCTCGCAATCCCAATATTTTGTGCTTGGAGCTAATGGCAAAGGTAATTCTCTAACTTCAGATTCTTACTTCCGTATTTTCGGAAAAGGATATGGACACGGCATTGGCATGTCTCAATATGGAGCTAGAAACTACGCCCTGCAAGGCTATACTTATGTGCAGATCATTCAGGCATACTATAATGGAGTCACGTTAACAAAAGGATGAAATCAGATGGAAGTTGAAGCTTTTGATTATATATTACCAGAGGAGCTAATCGCGCAGACGCCACTGGCGGATCGGACTAGCTCCCGTCTGATGACGTTAAACAAACAATCAGGTGAAGTTCGTCATCAACATTTTGCAGACATTATCCATGATCTGAAAGCCGGGGATTTACTCGTGATGAACGATACACGGGTCATTCCAGCCCGGCTTTTTGGTGTGAAGAAGGACACAGGGGCTAAAGTGGAAGTACTGCTCCTGAAATCGTTCGGTGAAGATCGCTGGGAAGCCCTCGTTAAACCGGGTAAACGCATTCGTAGCGGTGCTACACTCGTATTCGGTGATAAGCTTGAAGCGATTGTTGAAGAGTCGGGTGAGATGGGTTCCCGTATTCTCAAGTTCCAATACAATGGTATTTTTAATGAGATTCTAGATGAACTCGGCCATATGCCGCTTCCTCCTTATATCAAAGAAGTTCTGGATGAGAAGGATCGTTATCAGACCGTTTATGCGAAACATGAAGGCTCTGCGGCTGCGCCGACAGCGGGGCTTCATTTTACGAATGAATTAATGCAAGCAATTAAGGATAAAGGGGTACAGATTGCTTATATTACCCTTCATGTAGGTTTAGGTACGTTCAGACCAGTATCCGTAGATCGTATTGAGGATCATGCGATGCATGCGGAATACTTTGATGTTCCAGAGGAAACAGCAGCTGCTATTAATGAGACGAAGAAGAATGGCGGACGTGTGATGGCTGTCGGCACGACTTCTTCACGTACGCTTGAAACAGCGGCGCGTGTTAGTAGTGCGAAGCAAGATGGAGAGCAGTCCACAAATTCCGATTCGCCAAGCACAGGCTACCGTCCAATTACGAGCTGTTCAGGTTGGACAGATATCTTCATCTTCCCAGGCTATCAGTTCCAAGTGGTTGACGCTTTAATTACGAACTTCCATTTGCCGAAGTCAACGTTACTTATGCTAATTTCGGCGATGGCTACTCGTGAGCATGTGATGCAAGCGTATGAGGAAGCAGTGAAAGAGCGCTATCGGTTCTTCTCCTTTGGCGATGCAATGTTTATTTATTGATTATAAATTAGGATGTGAATACAGTTGGTAGCAGTAACTTACGAACATATTAAAACTTGTAAACAGTCAGGTGCACGTTTGGGTCTAGTTCATACCCCTCACGGAACGTTTGAGACACCAGCATTTATGCCGGTTGGTACACAAGCGACTGTGAAGACGATGAGTCCAGAAGAGCTTAAAGGAATGGACGCACAAATTATTCTTAGCAACACGTATCACTTGTTCTTGCGTCCAGGTCATGACATTGTGAAAAAAGCAGGCGGCTTGCACAAATTCATGAACTGGGATCGTCCGATCCTTACAGATAGCGGTGGTTTTCAAGTCTTCTCTCTGAGCGATATGCGCAAAATTACAGAAGAGGGCGTCCATTTCCGTTCCCACTTAAACGGGGACAAGCTTTTCTTATCGCCAGAAGTTGCGATGGAAATTCAGAATGCACTCGGTTCTGACATTATGATGGCATTCGATGAGTGTCCGCCTCCAGATGCAGATTATGATTATGTGAAAAAGTCGCTTGAGCGTACAACACGTTGGGCTGAGCGTTGCTTAGCAAGTCATGCTAGACCGCATGATCAAGCTCTATTCGGTATCGTACAAGGCGGTATGTTCAAAGATTTACGCAAAATGAGTGCCGAGCATTTGACTTCCATGGATTTCCCGGGTTATGCTATTGGTGGACTGAGTGTTGGCGAACCGAAGCCTGTGATGTACGATATGCTCGATTGCACTGTTCCACTTCTTCCGGATAACAAGCCTCGTTATTTGATGGGGGTTGGCTCACCGGATGCATTGATTGAAGGTGCGATTCGCGGCGTCGATATGTTCGATTGCGTACTTCCTACAAGGATTGCACGTAACGGAACTTTGATGACATCCAGTGGTCGGTTAGTTATTCGTAATGCGAAATTCGCTGAGGACTTTGGTCCGATTGATCCAGAATGTACGTGTTATACGTGTCAGAACTACTCTCGTGCGTATATCCGTCACCTGATTAAAGCGGATGAAACATTCGGCCTTCGTTTGACAACAACTCATAACTTGCATTTCTTACTACAATTAATGCGTGATGTCAGACAAGCTATTATGGAAGATCGCCTCTTGGATTTCCGAGATGCATTTTTCACAAAGTACGGTCTCTATGATAACGATAGAGGATTTTAAGAACTAGGGAGGAATTTTGAAAATGCTATTAGCTGATGCAGCTGCTACAGGTAGTTCCTGGATGACATTTTTACCACTAATCGTAATGGTAGTGTTGTTCTACTTCTTGCTTATCCGTCCGCAACAAAAACGTACTAAGACTCGTAACATGATGCTTGGTAATGTGAAAAAAGGGGATAAAGTTGTTACAATCGGTGGTTTACACGGTACAATCGTGGAACTTACTGATGATACAATGGTTCTTCGTGTAAATGATGCAACAAAATTAACATTTGATCGTTCTGCAATTAATACGGTTGTTTCATCTACTGAAGCAAGCGCATCTTAATCCAGCTGACAGTTGGACATAAATGAAGAGCCGCGTGATGTCATTATTGGCATCTAGCGGCTCTTTTTCCGTGTTATTCTGGTTTTTTGGCATAAAACACAGCAAATCCATAACTCTTATATACACAATCTACGTCGATAAAGCCTGCTTGCAGGAGCCAGGACAATTGACTACCAAGGGGTGCATTTCGGTCCAAAGTGACACGACGATCAATGGAAGCCTCAATAGCCTCAAGTGATAAATCGGTGCTTCTGACATCTTGCTCCCATTGTTGTTTGTATAAGGAATCCATAATCGAAGTAGGTCCTTCAACTTGATCTGCGTTTATGAATACACCGCCTTGCCGTAAATGAGCAAAGATTTTACTGAATAAATGCTGCTTCTTATCATGCTCAAGATGGTGAATAGAGAGTGAGGAGACGATGATATCAAAGTGGTCTTCAAAGGGCAACTCGGTATAGTCTGCAAGCAAGAATTGTACATTAGAATTTCCGTCAAATCGTTGTTTAGCTTGATTCAGCATCCCCTCACTAAGATCGACGAGTGTAAACGTACCTTGTGGATATTTTTCCATAACATACGCGCTCATGAGTCCAGTACCAGCACCAAGATCAAGAACTTTTGGTGATATTGTCTGACTTGTAGCAAGTCTAGTCGCGATTCCATAGAAATCATCATATCCGGGTATCAATTTACATCGTTGTCCATCATATCCTTGCGCACCTGCATTGAACTTTTCCTTGATTCTGTGATCCATAATCACCATCTCCTTCGGCTATTTTTTCTAATTGTATCGTGGTGAGGAAGAAGATGGAAATATATAAATCAAATGAATTTAATAGGTTTTTCCTATAAAAGAATACTAAAAACACCCTGCATATTGCTATGCAAGGTGATTCATTTAATCACTTAAACTACGCTGTTTCATCGGTGTGTTCACGCGAGCAGGTAACTTAAACGATTGACGTCCTTGTGCAATTTTCAAGCCGTATTTACTAGCTGCAACACCAAGAATAAGTCCAGCGCCCATATCGAGGAACCAGTGAATACCTAGATAGAAAATCGAAAAAATAATAATGCCCGCGGTAATACGGGTGAACCATTTCCAGAATGCATTGCCGGAGTGTGTCGCAATAACAGCCATAGTTATGGACAAGGAAGTATGCAAACTTGGGAAACAGTTATTGATTCCGGACATTTCGCGATACGTCTGTTCGAATGTAGGGAATACGTTAGAGATGAGCATATTCACATTCGGGTTTAATACCCAAACTTCATTCACTTGGAAAAATAAATAGAAAGGCATCGCGACGACATAGTTGATAATAATTGCGTAACAAAGTGCGTTGAACAATTGATAGTTTTTGTTCCATGTATATAATGCAATGGAAACAATCATGAGTGTTGAGAACACTATGACATAGAAGAAACTTGTTACATACGTAAGGGTATCATTTAAGAAAAAGTGCTGTATGTTCGCAACGAATTCTTTTTCAATCGAATAAAAAATAAGAGTAAAGTCGGTTTTATTATGAATGAATTTCTCCACCCATAATTCTAAATTGTTCATTAGTAGAATCAAAACAAGTGCACCGAAATGCAACAAGTAGCGTGGGGAACGAATTAAATTCATTACAAACGTATAAGCAATACGAATCGGATCTTTCTTGGTTGTTATATATAAAAGAACGATCGTACATATTGTGGTATAGATCGATACATGTGTCATAGATTCGAATGGACCCATGATGTGATTTCCTCCTGGAAATTGGAGCATAATTAATAGCTAGATCATTATAGCATATCGATCAATCTGATTCTATTAACTGCCCACAATTGCATTACTTTCTAGAATTTACACCAAATATACCTCCGATACCCGAAGATAATAGAGATACACATAGAAGTAAGAACGAACGAGCATTAAGTCCTGCGTCAAAGCTTAAGAAAGCGATCATGAAGATAATCAGTGTATAGAGGCAGCCGAGCATACCGCCATAGTACCAGCCTTTCGTTCCAGACTTTTTCCCCGCGACAAATCCACCCACAAGCAGGGAGATGATGTGATTAATATAGGAGAACGTTGGCAAGCTGGACTCATCAGCTGAGGTAATTAAGAGAATGAGTGAAGTGAATAGTGTCCCTATAAACATAATGATGAAGGCATAAATTAATCCGGAGAGTATGGGTGACATGACGCGGGCTTGATTGACTTTCGTAATTGGATTCATTTTTTCGTCCATCCCTTCTAATATTCACATTGATTTAACACATTGTATGGTCAAGCTGCCAGAATTAGTACAAGTTCACTGGAATGATTGGATGGACTACCAAGAATTAAGCATTTAAGCCCTGCATTTTCACAAAATTGAAGGTCACACTAATGTTAGAAATCGTTAGAAAAGAAAAGGCGGGAGGCTTGAAAGTTGTGAATGAGCTGACCTTAATTCTGCGTTTGGTTCTAATTGGTTTGGTTGTAGCGTTAGTTGTACGTCCGATTAGTAAGGTCGAAGTGGGCAAGTTGTCGGTTGTTGATTTTGTGATTCTGGTGATGGTTGCGCAAATTGGAGTCATGGCGTTTGTTGAACCGGGCCGTAAGCTTACAGATGTGCTGATGCCGCTTGCAATTCTGGCGGTTATTCGTTTCATGTTGACAGTGAAGATACCTGCTCGGGGCATCCCGAAGGAGCTTCCGCAAACGGTTAGTTCAGTTGGCATCCCTCCAATTGAGCAAAGTGGGTTGATTCGCTATGAGGGATTGCCGCTACCGCTTATTCTGGATGGGAAAGTACAGGATGCAAATTTAGAGAAGATCGGTCAAACCCGATTTTGGCTGAAAAATCAATTGCAAGAAATGGGTGCGGAAGGCTTCAAACAAGTGTTCTTCTGTTCGTTTGATCATCGTGGTCGGATGTATTATTTGGATAAAAAAAGAAGGTGAACCTATCTGGGCAACCAGCTAGGTTTTTACTATTTTACGCCCCATGCGTAAAATGCGTGATAAATCGCTTCGATTAATTAGTTTGAGTATAAGGATCATGAACAAATAGGTGGCAAGAGCAATGATACATGCCGCGAAGAAACGAATACCTTCACTCGCTGTCCAAGGAATTTCCATGACCGCGTTACATAACAGGCCACTAACAGTCATCGCCACACATACCTTGAGCATGTCATATCCGTTCACTGTAAACTTTAACGCGCGCTGTACCGCAAATAAGTGGAGTATCGTTACGATAATGGTATTGGCATTAATCGCGATGATCGCGCCTTTAATACCAATTTCCGGCTGTCTAACAAGAAAGTAGATGAGTGCTAATTTAACTGTTGCGCTTATGAGTGTGTTAAACAGTGCTGTTCCAGGGCGATCTAATACTTGTAGAGCGGCTTGTAGTGGAGCTTGCAAGTAGATGAAGAGGGCAACAGGTGCCATCATTTTGAGCATGATTCCGACCTCAGCATTGTTGTACATGAGCTGGGTTAGCGGACTCGCGAGGACGAACATAATAACAGCAAATGGAGCGCCTGAGACAAGTGCGAGTCGAAGTGATTGATTCATCCGCGAGTGAATGAGGTTCGTATCTTTATGAGCCGCGGCTTCCGAAAGGGATGGAATAAGCACAGTCGATAAGGAGTAGGTAAGTGCAGTTGGGAGTAACAAGATTGGGATGACCATACCTTGCAGAGCGCCATACTGTGCTGTGGCAAGCGCTGTAGCTACACCAGCAATTGCTAAACACTTGGCTATCAAGATGGATTCGACCAAATAGGATGTAGCTCCGATTAGTTTGTTTCCCGTAACAGGAATAGAGATTGATAATAGTTGTTTAAAAATGTTGAGGCGTCCCATTGATGGTTCTGCCGAGGATACAAGTACCGCAGATCTTTTTTTATTTTTCAAACCTTGTCGATAATAAAAATAAAGAACTGCAATTCCACCAAGCTCCCCGATCATAACACCCACCATCGCGCCTGCAGCAGCAAAATGAATGCCATAAGGAAGCATGAGGAAAGAGAAAAGCAGAATCATAATGATTCGAATCGTCGTCTCGGCAATTTGGGAGGAAGCCGTTGGAATCATATTATGCCTACCTTGGAAATATCCGCGATATACGGCAGAGACAGATGCGATAAGAATGACAGGACCCATACACATGAACGTGTAGTAAACGCGTGGATCGGTTAGTAAATGTTTGGTAATCCATGGAGCAAAAGTGTAGGAGAGAGTCGTAAGTATTGTAGCGAGTATGACGGAGAACGTTAATGCGATTCGCAATATGGTACTCACACGTCGCTCGTTGCCTTCGGCTTCTGCCTGCGCGATGAGCTTGGAAACGGCAAGTGGTATACCTCCTGATATAAGAGTGAGGATGAGCACGAGGAATGGCCATCCTAGCTGATATAAGCCTACTCCTTCAGCACCGATCACGCGTGGTAACGCAATCCGTGGAATAAAGCCAAGAATGCGGGTGATGATGCCTGCACCAAGCAAAATCAATGTCCCTTTAATAAATGATTGCTTGCTCACACCAACTCGTCCCCTTTAGCCCGTATACATCCACCATATGCAACACCTGTCCAAGCTAATGCTAACAATTTGCAAGGTAACCAATTGGATTCAGCAGGATAATGGTGTAAGCTTGTAGAATGGATACGATTACATGATCGATATGGCAATGCCCGAGTTTGGAGGGGGATACGTAAGATGAGACCGGAAGATCAGCCAATTGTAGAAGAACAAGAGCTAACCGAAAGCGAATTGTCTGAGATGATTCAGGACATGTGTAAGAGCAAGGCGGAGGAAATTTGTATCATCGGATATATAGGTGTAACGGATAAGGATATTTGGGACTGTGTTTCTGAAAAATACAGAAAAAGCGGTACACCACAGTTGCATCAAATGGTAAATGATATTTTGTCGCTTAAACCGACGCAATTCATGAATTGGATGACGATGCAAATGTATAAAGGGTCCTAACTCGAGAGGGTGGGGCTTTTTTTGTTAATGAAGTTCGAGTTTTGGGGTCCTAGCAATGTATTTGAATAGGCACTGAAGTGAATGCGTTACTTAGTGGGAGAATTTTGTTGAGAATTGCTGTAAATTGACGCGTTTTTCCGTGCTGAGTATAATAGGAATATTGAGTTAGGAAGGGAGACAAGCAAGCACATGAATTTTAAACGGATTAGCGTTTTTATCCTGACCGTTGTGATTACACTTGGCGCTATTATTTGGTCAAGTCCGAGCTTGGTCAGAGAAGTTAGATTAGGATTGGATTTAAAAGGCGGCTTCGAGATTCTGTATGTTGCAGAACCGCTTGAAGCTGGAGGAGAAGTAACGCAATCCGCACTAAAAGAAACAGCGAATAACATTGCTAAACGTGTCGATGCACAAGGGATCAGTGAACCTGAAATTCGTCCGGAAGGTACTGATCGTATTCGTGCGCGTCTAGCAGGTGTGAGTGATGAAGCAGCTGTTCGTGAAATGATTAAGAAACCCCAAGAACTCTCATTCAGAGGTTCTGACGGTAACAAAGAATTAATCGGAACGGATTTCGTACCTGGTGGTGCGAAAGTTGGCTATGATGGTAGAACCAATCAGCCATTAGTCGAGATTAAAATGAAAGATCAGAAGAAATTCAGAGATATCACAGCGAAAATTGCAGCTATGCCAGACGGCAAGAACACGCTTGGTATTTATTTAGATGAAGAGATGTTGTCTAACCCTTATGTCAGCCAAACATTGGATACAGACGTAGCAACAATCTCCGGCAGCTTTACGTATGAAGAGGCTAAGAAGCTTGCAGATACGATTAACATGGGAGCTTTGCCGCTTAAACTAACAGAGAAATACGTACAATCCGTTGGCGCTACATTGGGACTAGCTTCCCTTGAACAAACAGCAAAAGCGGGTATTATCGGTTCCATCATTATTTTGTTATTCATGGTACTTTACTACCGTATTCCAGGTCTTGTAGCAGCATTTACGCTCATTACATATACGTGGTTATTGCTCCTCGTATTTGATCTCATGCATGCAACGTTAACATTGCCAGGTATTGCGGCACTCGTACTCGGGATCGGGATGGCGGTCGATGCGAATATCATTACGTACGAACGGATTCGTGAAGAAATTCGTACGGGTAAGAGTCTTGCTTCTTCCGTAAAAGCGGGTTCCAAACATTCCTTCCGTACGATTATGGATGCGAACGTGACGAACATCATTTCGGGTGTTGTTCTATACTTTATCGGTAATGGCGCAATTCGCGGCTTTGCTGTTGTGACAATGCTAAGTATTGTAATCTCGATTATTACAAACGTGTTTCTTTCTAGATTCCTTATGCACTTGCTTGTTCGCGGGAATGTCCTGAAGAAGCCAAGTATGTTTGGTGTAAAGGAGGCGGACATCCGTGAGCTCTAAGTCTAGATTTCATTTAGATACCGATTCAGGTAAGAATCGTTTTGATTTTATGAATCACCGCAAAATTTTCTTCATCATTTCCATTGCCATTACGGTGCTTGGACTTGTCATGATTCTTTTCAAAGGATTACATTATGGTGTTGATTTTAAAGCAGGATCTACAGTTGACATTCGTACAACGCAGTCCGTTGATAAAGTAAAAGCGGAACAAGTTGTAAAAGATGCAGGTTTTAGTGACGTCATTCTCACAGTGGGCGGCGATAATAATCATCAGATCTCTGCTCGCTTCGAGCATGTACTTGATGATCCATCCGTGAAGAAGATCGAAACCGTGATGAAAGCTGCTTTCGGTAACGATATCTCCACGGAAGTAAACATCGTTCCACCAGATATTGCGCAAGAGCTTGGACTTAAAGCGATTTATGCCATTGCAATTGCAAGTATCGCGATCTGTATTTATGTAAGTATTCGCTTCGAATGGCGATTTGCGTTAGCAGCGATTATTGCAATTTTGCATGATGCGTTCATTACAGTGAGTGTATTCTCCATTTTCCAATTGAAAGTGGACATTCCATTTATCGCAGCGATTCTAACCATTATCGGTTACTCGATTAATGATAAGATCGTTATCTTTGACCGTATTCGTGAGAACCAACGCTTTGCGAAGCTAAAAACTTCCGATGATCTATCTAGAATGATTAACAACTCCATCTGGCAGACAATGGCTCGTAACATCAATACGGTATTTACTGTACTTATTGCAGCAGTATGTTTGTTCATCTTTGGTAGTGAGTCCATTAAGTTGTTTGCCTTGGCAAAAATTATTGGTCTTATCTCTGGTGCGTACTCTTCAATCTGTATTGCAAGCCCATTATGGTTCTTATTTAAGCGTGGCTCTGTCGGTTCCAAACGTAAACCGGCTGCTCTTGCAAAAGAATAGTTGTGGTTCTGTAAGTTATGCTTACAGCGTAAAATGATAAACAAGTCTAATTGGATGGCCGCGTGAGTTTATTGCGCGGCCTTTCGTCAGTAGAAGGACCTATTCATAGAGGTTAATTTACATGGGGAGGGCAACATGACTGTAGAGCGTTTGAGAAAAGCTGCATTTGCGGCTTGGTCTGGTATTGCAGTAAATGTCATTCTTGCCGTAGCCAAAGGTTTTGTAGGATGGTTTTCGGGTAGTAAAGCACTATTAGCAGATGCGATCCATTCTGCTTCGCAAGTAGCAGGATCGTTTGCAGTAATGATCGGTCAACGTGTAGGTAAGATGTCACCTAAATCTAATAATCCATATGGCCGGGTTAGGGGCGAGTATATCGCTTCTGTGATCGTGGCGGTATTGATGCTAATTGTTGGAGTTGAGATCGGGATCTCTGCGATTAAGTCCATCTACCATGGCGGTATCGCAGAACCCAATGGGTTTGCAGTTATTATTATTCTGGTATCGATCGTTGTGAAAGAAGCGATGTTCCGCTACCAGTTTCACTTAGGCAAGAAGACGCATTCACCGTTTCTTGCTGCACATATGTGGTCGCATCGATCCGACTTATATTGCTCGCTAGCTGCGCTTGTTGGGGTTGTTGGGGCTTACTTAGGTAATCTATTGTCATTAACCTTTTTTAACTATTTAGACCCATTAGCTGGCCTTGTAATTTCCTTTTTTATATTAAAAATGGGCTATGATCTGATGATGGAAGCCATCTATAACACGCTTGACCATGCCCTTCATCATGAGGATGCACAGGAGCTTATTCAGACCGTGCAGCGAGTGAAAGGTGTCATTATCATCGAGGAATTGCGTGCGAGAGAACATGGGCATTATGTCATCGTTGACGTGAAGATTAGCGTGAATCCTCGTATTACAGTTCTGGAAGGACAGGAAATCGCTAAGGTTGTAAAGTCGCAGTTAATGAAAAGATTTATTCACATTTCAGACGTGTTTGTGCATGTTTTTCCATATGACCCGGGTTATCCATATAAGAATAATCTGAATGTGGACCATAGCGACTTCCCATCGGTATTGCATTAAGCACTGTGGGAGTTGGCAAGGGGGATATTGTGTGTTACTTGGTAAGGGAAGATGGCAAGTTGGTCAAATAGACGAAGAAGTGATGGCGTCGATCTCACAGAGTGCGGTGGATCTTCCACCACTTGTCTTGCAGTTATTAGCAGCAAGGGGAATGACGGATTCTGAGGAGATTCAGCGCTTTTTATATGGTGGTAGTGAAGGGTATCATGATCCTTTTCTTTTGGAAGGCATGCAAGCTGCTGTTGATCGTATCAAACAAGCACTTGCCAATCATGAGAAGATTCGTGTGTATGGTGATTATGATGCGGATGGCGTAAGTTCAACGGCGTTAATGGTAAGATTGCTGCAGGGCTTGGATGCGAATGTAGACTATTACATTCCACATCGGGTAAAGGAAGGTTATGGCTTAAATTGTGAGGCAGTCGATCAAGCGAAGCTGGATGGGATTACACTGCTCATTACAGTAGATACTGGTGTGAGTGCTGTAGAAGAAGTGGCTTATATTAAGCAGTGTGGAATGGATGTAATTGTGACGGATCACCATGAACCACCTGCTATATTACCTGAACCGCTTGCACTTATTAATCCGAAAAAATCGACATGCCCCTACCCGTTTAAAGGACTAGCTGGTGTTGGGGTTGCGTTGAAACTTGGCCAAGCACTGCTTGGCAGAATGCCAGAGGAATTGCTTGAACTTGCTGCGATCGGAACAGTAGCAGATTTAATGCCTCTTCAAGATGAGAATAGACTTATTGTGAAACAAGGCTTGGAGCAAATACGCACAGGTGGATTTGTGGGTGTTCGAGCCCTACTTCGTGTATGCAGTATTGAGAAAAGGGACGTATCTGCAGGTCATATCGGATTTTCAATTGGGCCAAGAATTAATGCTAGTGGTCGATTGGAGTCTGCGGATACGGCTGTTCGCCTATTACTCACAGAAGACAGTTCCGAAGCAGATGAGCTTGCGCAAGAGCTTGATGTTCTGAACGTTGAACGTCAGCGTATTGTAGAGGAAATGACAGTAGAAGCTGTTGCAATGGTTGAAGCGGAACGTCAGAAGTCGGATCTGCCTCATGTTCTCGTACTTGCTGGTGAACGATGGAATATTGGCGTTGTTGGTATTGTTGCCTCACGTATTGTAGAACGTTACTATAGGCCAACACTTGTGCTGAGCATTGATCCTGAACAAGGTACAGTAAAAGGTTCGGCACGCTCGATTGCAGGTTTTCACTTGCATGAGGCATTGACGGAATGTGATGCATGGCTTGATCATTATGGCGGTCACAGTGCAGCAGCAGGAATGTCGCTTAAGCTTGAGCATTTAGAAGCATTCCAAACACAACTTAATGAAATCGGTAAGCGACTACTACAAGAAGAAGATTTAGTCCCTCTTCTAGGTGCTGATCTGGAATGTCGACTCGAAGATATTCCACTTCCGTGCATTGATACCTTGCAATTGTTGGCACCTTTTGGCATGGGGAATCCTGCTCCGAAATTTATCATTCGAGAGTTGGCTATTACTGAAGTTCGTACGATGGGCAAGGAAAGCCAGCATCTTAAGCTCGGGCTAACACAAGCTTCAGAAGAGGTAAAGTTTGTCATTGAAGGTGTTTCATTTGGCAAAGGGGAACTGAGTCCCTGGATGACGATTGGGGCTAGTGTTGATACACTTGCGGAGCTTTCCGTAAATGAATGGAATGGTCTTCGTAAACCGCAACTCATGATGAAAGATATTCGGATACCACATCGACAATTATTCGATTGGCGTGGGAATGCAAGAGCTGCAGAAAAGATCGCATCACTACGCACAGTAGTAGCGACGAAAGCACCGAATCCGGAGTCAATTATTGGGTTGGTTTTGTTTGAAGATTCGGTTGCAGATTTTCATTCGAACGCAACTAAGATCGCGAACAACGCGGATTTGCCTGTGTGGTCGCATGACGAAAAGGCAGATAAACTAACCCCTATAAATGAGCTTGCGAAGATGCATGCTTTTCAAGCGGTTACTGATGTGGTATTCTACAATTTGCCGGCGCATCCTACTCAGTTGCGTCAAGTTGTCGTGCATGCGACTAATTGTCATCGCATGTATGCATTATTTGCCGAGACAAATCCGCTTCTTAGCGGGAGTGTACCATCTAGGGAGCATTTTAAATCCATGTATGGTTTACTCGGGCGTGCAGGTTCATGGCAGACGCCGAGTGCAACTTTCGAGCGTCAGCTTGCTAAGCGTTTGGAAGTTTCTGAGACAACGGCAGCGTTCATGCTTCAAGTGTTTGAGCAATTAGGATTTATTGAACGTACAGGAAGTGAGAGCGGGCTTGCCGCTCAACCACCGAAGCGGGATTTAACAGAATCTAACTTGTATCAAGCAAGAATGAATCGAACTGAAGTCGAGCAATTGTGTATGTTCAGCTCTGCGAAAGAGCTCGAGTGTTGGATTGCACAACGATAACACTATTTTATATCATGATTGGAGGGGTACTGATGAATTTTAAAGAGCACATTCGTGTGATTCCAGACTTTCCTCAGCCAGGTATCCGCTTTAAGGATATTACAACTATTTTGAATAATGGTCCTGTTTACAAAGAATCAATCGACCATATTGCACAGCTCGTGAAGGATCTAGAAATCGATCTAATCGCAGGGCCAGAAGCACGTGGTTTCGTTGTTGGTGCTCCTCTTGCTTACTCTTTGGGTCTTGGATTTGTTCCAATTCGTAAGAGTGGTAAATTACCAGGTGAAACTATTGAAGCGGACTATTCCCTTGAATATGGTAAAGATAAGCTTGCTATGCATAAAGATGCGATCAAGCCAGGTCAACGTGTTCTAATCGCAGACGATTTGCTTGCAACTGGTGGTACTATCGAAACTTCGATTAATCTAATTAATCAATTGGGCGGCGTAGTTGTCGGTGCAGCATTCATGATCGAGCTTTCCTATCTTAACGGTCGTGAGAAGTTGGGCGATATCCCAACATTTACGATGGTAACTTACTAAAAGATTGGTTTGATTAGGCAAATAAATACACCCTTTAGCAGATATGTCCGTGAAAGTAGCGCATATCTGGTGACGGGTGTATTTATTTTTAAGGGCAGACATGTCTCGACAGTTGACGCGGGGCTATATACCAAGGCATAATGAATTAAAATTACTTACTTAAGGGAATGGATGGGTCCATGGGTATTGAGCTTTTACTTCAAAAGGCGTCGACTTATCTAAAAGAAGCCGATCTCAAGAAAATTGAGGAAGCATATGCATTTGCCGAACAAGCTCACCACGGTCAAGTGCGTAAATCAGGTGAGCCTTATATTCTGCACCCGGTTGCGGTAGCAGAAATTATTGTGAACATGCAGATGGATACAACATCCATAATCGCTGCTCTGCTTCATGATGTCGTTGAAGATACTACGGTTCCGCTGGATCAGGTAAAAGAGAAATTTGGCGAAACTTGTGCGATGCTTGTTGATGGACTTACGAAGCTGGAGCGCATTCAGTTCAAATCCAAGGAAGAGCAGCAGAATGAGAATTATCGCAAAATGTTTGTTGCCATGGCGCAGGACATTCGCGTTATTCTAATTAAGCTTGCCGATCGTCTGCACAACATGCGTACGCTTAAATTTCAATCTGAAGAAAATCAGCGACGTATCGCTTATGAAACACTAGAAATTTTTTGCCCAATTGCACACCGCCTCGGTATTTCTGCGATCAAATGGGAGATGGAGGATATCGCTCTGCGCTATCTAAACCCTCAGCAATACTACCGTATTGTGAATCTCATGCAGAAGAAGCGTACAGAGCGGGAGCGTTACATCGAAGAAGTGGGCAGCAACATTAAAGAGAAACTCCACGATATGGGCATCGAGGCAGATATTTCAGGTCGTCCGAAGCACATTTATTCTATTTATAAAAAAATGTCCGCGAAGAACAAACAATTCACTGAGATTTATGATCTCATGGCACTTCGCGTTATTGTAGATAACATTAAAGATTGTTACGCGGCTTTGGGTATTATCCACACGTTATGGAAGCCAATGCCGGGTCGATTTAAAGATTATATTGCCATGCCGAAGACAAACATGTATCAATCTCTGCACACGACCGTTGTGGGTCCGACTGGAGAGCCTCTTGAAGTGCAAATTCGTACGTGGGAAATGCATCGAACTTCCGAGTTCGGGGTTGCCGCGCACTGGGCTTACAAGGAAGGTACAATCGCACCGGCGGGGTTTGGCGATAAGATGAGCTGGTTCCGTGAAATTCTGGAGTTACAACAAGAAACCCATGATGCAGCTGAGTTTATGGAGTCCATGAAGATGGATTTCTTCTCAGATCTTGTATTCGTGTTTACGCCGAAGGGCGAAGTGTTCGAACTACCAGCTGGCTCAGTTCCACTCGATTATGCATATCGTATTCATACGGAAGTAGGTAACCGTACCATTGGTGCCAAAGTAAACGGACGTATCGTTCCACTAGACCATAAGCTGAAGACAGGTGATATTGTTGAAATATTAACGTCCAAGCATTCTTATGGTCCAAGCCAAGATTGGGTTAAGATTGCGCAATCTTCCCATGCGCGTTCTAAGATTAAACAATGGTTTAAGAAAGAACGTCGCGAGGAAAATGTGGAAAAAGGCCGCGATGCGATTGAACGGGAATTAAAACGTATGGGTATCGATCCTTCTACACTCATGACGGAAGACAAATTGATGGAAGCAGCAAAGAAATTTACATTCAATGATGTGGATGATATGTTGTCTGCTATCGGTTTCAGCGGTTTAACTGCTGCGCAAGTATGTACAAAGTTAACGGAGAAAATGCGCAAAGAAGCAGAAGAAGCGCAAATTATTCAGTTAACAAATGAAATTAAAGAAGTTAAGTCATCAGATAAAGAGCGTAAGGGCAGACCGACGAACGGGATTCGTGTCAAAGGCGTCGATAATTTGCTGGTACGCTTTGCACGTTGCTGTAATCCGGTTCCTGGTGATGATGTTGTTGGATATATTACACGTGGTCGAGGCGTATCTGTCCATCGTGCAGACTGTACGAACATCCCGGTTGGGGATAACGAAGAGGGCAACCGCGTGATTGAAGTTGAGTGGGCAGAAGCGATGGAAGCGAACTTTAACGTGGAGATCGAGATCACTGGACATGATCGCAGAGGATTGCTCAATGAAGTGCTCAAGGTTGTGTCGGAGAGTAAGACGATGATTTCAGCTGTATCTGGACGTTCGGATAAGAATAGGCTAGCTCAAATTCATATGACGATCTTAATTAAGAATATCGATCATTTGCAAGCGGTAGTTGAGAAAATTAAACGTGTACAGGATGTGTATTCTGTACAACGTATTATGCAATCGTAAGGAGTACGTACAATGCGAGTTGTCATTCAGCGTAGCAAGGAAGCAAAAGTAACGGTTGATGGACAAGTAGTCGGTCAAATTGATCGTGGCCTTGTCTTGTTAGTCGGGATTACCCATGATGATACGATAGAAGATGCCAAGTATGTAGCAGATAAAATTGCGGGATTGCGTATTTTTGAGGATGAAGCCGGCAAGATGAATGAATCCATCATGCAAATCGGCGGCCAAATATTATCGATCTCTCAATTCACCCTGTATGGTGATTGTCGGAAGGGCAAGCGTCCAAGCTTTATCGCCGCCGCTCGTCCTGAGCAAGCTCAGCCGCTTTATGATCAATTTAATGATCTGCTTCGAGCGCAAGGTTTACAAGTGGAGACAGGGGTGTTCGGCGCGATGATGGATGTCAGTCTTACGAACTGGGGTCCTGTTACAATCGTATTGGATACCAAACAATAAATAAGTACATGCCGTTATTTTCCGATCCAATGGGAATAACGGTTTTTTGTTTTTTTAAAGAACAACACAATTGGCAACACTAGGGGTAACCATATTTACAACCTAAAGGAGAAGTTACCCCTATGCGTCAATCGATGAAACAAATCTTAATGACCCGCTCATCCGATGGAATGATCCAATCCCATTATGAAGCCATGCGAGTCGGCGGCAGATTAAGTGATGTAGAGCTTGGTGAGATGGAGTCGATAGCGCCAAGTTCCATCCGCAGAATGCCTCATAAATCATTACGATGAGGGGATATCTTAAGCGTCTCGACCCACCAATTGGGAGGTTGAGACGTTTTTTGTTTACGAAAACTCCACGATTTTTCCATTGACAAGATTTATGATACACTAGTCATGTTTGTAATTTCGACATCATAGACGATGGAATGCATGAAAATATTGTAGGATGGTGGAAAATGTCGACACACAGGACTCATAAGAAACAATCGAACAATTGGATCATCTTGATGATCGTACTTATCTTGCTCGCGGTAGCAGGTGCGGGAGGGGCTTTGTATTACCAATATAAACACTCTCAACATATCGGTAATCCGCAAACATTAGAGCAAGTCGAGTATCTGAATAAATCGGAAGAAGAATACGATGTGATCGTTGTAGGTACAGATCCGGAAGGGATCACAGCAGCCGTATCCGCAGCTCGCAATGGTCAGAAAACATTGTTAGTAGACGGTAATGACCGCGAAGTGCTGGGCGGACTGCTTACAGTAGGTTGGCTAAATTCACTGGATATGAACTTTAGTCCAAACAGTGGCGGTATTCTGAATAAACCAGTACCACTAAATAAAGGCTTGTTCTCCGAATGGTATGATCGCGTAGAAGGCGACTCGTTCGACGTGACGACAGCTGCTAACGTGTTCTATGACCTCGTGAAGAAAGAAAAGAACATTGATCTGATGTTAAAAATGAAAGAAATTAAGCCGAAGATGACAAAAGGTGCTAACGGCAATGATGTGATCGAGGGCATTGTTGTAACAAAAGCAGACGGATCGCAGCAGACGATTAAAGCGAAATCGGTCATTGATGCAACACAAGATGCGGATATCGCAGTTGCTGCAGGCGTTCCTTATACGTATGGCCGTGAAGATTTAAGTGATAAGAATACGAAAATGGCAGTTACGCTTGTATTCCGCTTAAAGAACATCACACCTGATGTGTGGGCGAAAGTTAAAGATCGCTTGCAGAACGATAAGGATGAAGGTACAGGTGCTAACGATGTAAGTGCTTGGGGATACAAGGAAATGTATGATTACAAATCAAGTAACCCTAAGCGTGTTGTAATGCGCGGACTGAATATCGGTCGTCAGAATGACGAAACGATGCTCATTAACGCCTTGCAAATTTACGGCATTGACGGTGCTGACACAGCATCACGTGCAGAAGCATTCGAAATTGGAAAGAAAGAAATTCCACTTGTTGTGGAACACATGAAGAAGATTTATCCGGAATTCGCTAATATTGAGCTCGATGCAACTGCACCAGAGCTATATGTTCGTGAAACACGTCATATCGAAGGTGAATATCGTCTTCATATCTTGGATGTCTTAGAAAATCGCGACCACTGGGATCGCATTGGATTTGGTTCCTACGAAGTGGATATTCAACGTTCTTATGCAGGTGATGGTGGAGCGGTTGTAGCTGACCCTGAACAATATGCAGTTCCTTTCCGCAGTATTGTTCCTAAGAAGATCGACGGTTTACTCGTTGTAGGTCGTTCATCAAGCTTTGATACACTGCCACACGGTTCTTCTCGAACAGTTCCTGTTGGTATGGCTACTGGTCAATCCGCAGGTGTAGCGGCTAAGCTTGCTACGGACAACAAAGTAACGTTCCGTGAAATGTCGCAGAACAAAGAACTTATTGCAAAGTTGCAAGAGATGATTAATCAACAAGGTATGGATGTGAAACCATTTAGCATCAAACCTTATCCATTCATGGAGCACAAGCAATATGAGGGTCTTAAAGTAGCTGTAACTTATGGCTTGGCTTATGGCAGCTATGGCAATACGGCATTTAATTTGGACAACAATTCTAACCCTGTTCGATTCATTAACTTACTCTATGGTGCGAAGAAAATGAAGCCTGATGCGTTCACAGGTGATCCTGGTGCAGCGCTAAGTTATACGAAGGGTGCAACTGCTGATCAACTTACAGCTGAGCGTAAAGAACACGCGGCTAAAGACTTAACACTTGATCAAGCTTGCTACACAGTAGCTCTAGCATTAGGTATTAAAGTAGAAGCCCCAGCAGATGCGAAGGCAGAACTAGTGAAGCAAGGTATTCTAACAGAAGCATCACTACAGACAATTACAAATCCTGCTAAGCTTACCGATGGCGACAGCTTCATGCTTATCAAAGACTTGCACGACCGACTTGTGGGAACGAAGTTATAGAACAAATTTGTAATATGACTGTAATTTGTTTTTCATGTGTCATTAATGTTGGTTGCTTATAATAAAAGTCGACCCCCTTTTATAATAATATGATATGGATGGCTCGCAGCTTATGGCTTGCGAGTCTTTTTCTTTGTATACATGACAATACTAACTAAAGGTAAGTTATTTATGAAAAATAAATGAAACTAGTTCCGCGACATGAGTGGATGTGTTAAAATAGTCACTAAGGAGATGATCGCTATGGATGATTCTTTATGTCCAAAGTTTGAAAGCGCATTTGAGTTGCTCGGGAAAAAATGGACGGGCTTAATTATTAAAGTATTACTTACAGGCCCTAAGCGATTTAAAGATATTTCGGATGTGATTCCCGCGATGAGTGATCGAATGCTATCGGAAAGATGCAAGGAGCTTGAGCTTTCTGGTGTTGTTATCCGTCATGTTTATCCGGAGACACCTGTTCGTATTGAATATGAGCTTACAGAAAAAGGAAAAGATTTATTTAAAGTTATGGAAGAGGTCGGTAAATGGGCTGAGAAGTGGGGCTCAACCTGCCCATAACTTTATGTTGCCTATTGGAATATTTTGCGATTATAATTAAGTAACATATCAAGAGTGCGGAAGAACCGCCTATAGATACGCGTATTTTACGTATCTATGGGCGGTTTCTTTTTTTGTAACTCGGAGGAGGTTCGGATAATTCACTAACCATGGACGTCATCAATTTAAACAAGGCTAGGGGGAGATGCAGCTTAATCCGAGAGGTAAAAAAAACTGGGCTAGGAAGGAGTGAAATTGAAGCTCTTGACTTTATGATATGTGATGATTAGAATAATACATATTATAACTTTAAATGACTTTGATCCAGTGAAGGGATAAAGTAGTTTGCCCCCACATATTTAGAGAGGAAAGCCTTGGCTGTGAGCTTTCTTATGATGAGCAATCGAATGACCTCCCAGAGGACAACCAATGAACACCGCGTGAGGCGTAAGCCAAGCAAAGTCAGTAAATGGATTGCGTGCACGGGCGTTAACCGTTTAAGCGAAGGAAATTGTTCTTGGGCTATCCAAGAGAAGTGGACTTCGAAATGTGGGTGGTACCACGGGTGAATTTGTGAATTCAAATCTCTCGTCCCTGATGTTTATTTAAACGTCAGGGATGGGAGATTTTTTGTTTTAGTAATAAAGTACATGCTGACTGTAGAGGAGGGAATCAAATGGCGATACAAAAGCCAAAAGGAACAGCCGACTTGCTACCTGGTGTAGTTGAGAAGTGGCAGTTTCTAGAATCGAAAGCAAGAGAGTTGTGTCACCGTTTTAACTATAAAGAGGTGCGTACTCCGATTTTCGAACAAACTGAATTGTTCACGCGCGGTGTAGGTGAGACGACGGATATTGTGCAAAAAGAGATGTACACGTTCGATGATAAAGGCGAGCGCAGCATGACACTTCGTCCAGAAGGTACGGCTGGTGTTGTTCGTTCTTATGTGGAGAACAAGCTGTATGGTGAACCTGATTTAACGAAATTGTATTACATGGGCCCAATGTTCCGTTACGAACAGCCGCAAGCTGGTCGTCAGCGTCAATTCCACCAATTCGGGATTGAAGCATTCGGTTCAACAGATCCAAGCTTGGATGCAGAAGTCGTTGCACTTGGTTATGCATTCACACAAGATGTGGGTCTTAAAGATGTAACCGTTGAAATTAACTCAGTAGGTACGCCAGAAATTAGAGCGGTGTATCGTGAGAAGTTACGCGAATTTTTTGCACCGGTTAAAGATCAGTTGTGTAAAGATTGCCAAACGCGCTTTGATACGAATCCACTTCGTATTCTCGATTGCAAGAAAGATGTTGCTTTCGGCGAGGGAGCACCCGAATTATTAGCAGATTTAGACGATGCAGCGAGAACGCATTTTGAAGCTGTAAAATCGTATTTGACCAAGATGGGTGTTCCATTCCAAGTCAATACACGTCTAGTCCGTGGCTTAGATTACTACACGCATACGGCTTTTGAGTACAAGGCAGCAGGAATTGGTGCAATCGATACGATTGGCGGCGGTGGTCGTTATAACGGACTTGTCGAGCAAATCGGCGGGCCAGATCAATCCGGTGTTGGACTCGGTATCGGTCTTGAGCGTATCTTGCTCGTACTCGAATCTCAGCAAGCGAACATTCCGGTTCCAAGACCACTTGATGTTTACTTGATTGGACTGGGTGAGGCTGCTGAACAAGAAGTGACAACTTTACTTCACCAAGTACGCTTAAATGGACTTGTCGCGGAGAAAGATTACCAAGGACGTAAGATGAAAGCGCAGATGAAATCAGCTGACCGCTATCAAGCAACCTATGTTGCCATCTTGGGTGATGATGAATTAGCACGTGGAGAAATTTCCGTCAAAGCGATGGAAACGGGTGAACAAGTATTAGTGCCGCTTCCTGAGCTTGCGGCGTGGATTCATAAACAAGGAAGCAAATAGAGGAGGAAATAATAATGCTAAGAACACATAACTGTGGCGTAATTAGTAAAGACCATGTTGGGGAGACAGTCACACTTAATGGTTGGGTACAAAGAAGACGTGACCTAGGTGGCGTACACTTTATCGACCTTCGTGACCGCAGTGGTTTCGTACAAATCGTATTTAACCCTGATTTCTCAGGTGAAGCTCTTAAAGTAGCAGATCGTGTTCGTAACGAGTTCGTGCTTGCTGTAACAGGTAAAGTTGTTGAGCGTGATGCAGAGACAGTGAACAAGAACATTCCGAATGGGGATGTTGAAGTTCAAATTACGGAAATCGAAATTTTGAACGCTGCAAAAACAACTCCATTCTTTATTGAAGATGGGATTGAGATTGATGAGTCCTTACGCCTTAAATATCGTTACTTGGACCTTCGTCGTCCAGAAATGCAGAAGACGTTAATGCTTCGTTCGAAGCTTTCGAAAATTTTCCGTGATTACTTAGATGACAATGGATTCGTGGATGTAGAAACGCCAATCCTAACGAAATCAACACCAGAAGGTGCACGTGATTATCTTGTGCCGAGTCGTGTACACCCAGGTGAATTCTACGCATTACCACAATCTCCACAGCTATTTAAGCAGTTATTGATGGTGAGTGGTCTTGAGCGTTACTACCAAATCGCACGCTGCTTCCGTGATGAAGATTTACGTGCTGACCGTCAACCGGAATTCACACAAGTCGACATCGAGACTTCATTCTTGAATCAAGATCAATTGTTCGAGATGATGGAAGAATTGATTGCTCGCTTTATGAAAGAAACTAAAGGTATTGAGATTGAATTGCCACTTCAACGTATTACTTATGCAGATGCAATGGGTAAATACGGTTCCGATAAGCCAGATCTTCGCTTTGGACTTGAGCTTGTTGATCTTGCAGATCTTCTTGCAGACACAGAAGCTAAAGTATTCGCTGCTGCGATTAAATCCGGCGGTCAAGTGAAGGCACTTAATGCAAAAGGCTGCGGTACATGGAGTCGTAAAGATATCGATGACTTGACTCCATTCGCAATGCGTTATGGCGCGAAAGGTTTAGCATGGATTCAAATGAAAGACGGCGAGATGAAAGGCCCTATCGTGAAATTCATAAGTGAGTCCGAACAAGCGGCAATCAAGGAGCGCCTAGGTGCAGAAGAAGGCGACTTGCTATTGTTCTCTGCTGACACGAAGAAAGTTGTTGCAGATGTACTCGGTAACCTTCGTCTTAAGATTGGTAAGCAACTCGGTCTAATCGACGAGTCTAAGTTTAAGTTTGCTTGGGTTGTTGATTTCCCACTTCTAGCTTACGATGCAGACGAGAAGCGTTATGTGGCAGAACATCACCCGTTCACACGTCCAAGAGAAGAGGATTTACACTTCTTCGATACAGATCCTGGCCAAATTCGTGCGCAAGCATACGACTTGGTGCTTAACGGATACGAAGTGGGCGGCGGCTCGATGCGTATTTACAAGCGTGAAGTACAAGAGAAGATGTTCGCAGCACTTGGCTTCTCACCTGAGGAGTACAATGAGAAATTCGGCTTCTTGCTTGATGCATTCGAATATGGAACACCTCCACACGGTGGTATCGCATTCGGTCTAGACCGTCTAGTCATGTTAATCTCGGGTCGCACGAACCTTCGTGAGACGATTGCATTCCCTAAGACTGCGAGCGCAACAGACTTGCTAACGGATGCTCCAAGCCAAGTAGACAACAAGCAATTGGATCAGCTTTCCTTACAAATTGCTTTGAAGAAGCAAGCTGAAACAAAGGTTAATGCATAAGATTGACATTATCAACGATGAAAGGGCCCGGTAGGGCCCTTTTTTAAACAGGAGGTTCAATAACGGGATGTTACATCAATTTTCTCGTACCGAGTTGGCAATTGGGCCAGATGGCTTGGAATTAATGAAGAATAGTACGGTAGCTGTACTTGGTGTTGGCGGGGTCGGTTCGATGGCAGCTGAGGCGCTTGCACGTACGGGTGTAGGACGCATTGTGCTTGTTGATAAAGATGTCGTAGACATTACGAACATTAACCGTCAAATTCATGCACTTACAACAACTGTAGGTCAATCCAAGGTTGATTTGATGCGTGATCGAATTAAACTGATTAACCCTGAATGTGAAGTCGTTACGCTTCATATGTTCTATACGGAAGAGACGTATGAACAACTATTTGCTTACCCACTTGATTATGTAGTGGATGCAGCGGATACGATCATTTACAAGATTCATTTGATTAAAGAGTGTTTATCTCGTAAAATTCCGATCATCTCATCGATGGGTGCAGCAAACAAAATGGACCCTTCACGTTTCCAAGTGGCAGATATTTCGAAAACATCCGTAGACCCGATCGCTCGTGTTGTTCGTACGAAACTGCGTAAAGACGGGATCAAGAAGGGTGTTAAGGTCGTATTCTCCACAGAAGAGCCGATGAAACCTCGTGAAGATGTAACGAAGAAAATCGTTCCGGCGACAGCTCCTGATATTCGTAAGGCGAAGCAGCCGCCATCATCTAATGCATTCGTTCCACCAGTAGCTGGTCTCATTGCTGTTAGTGTGGTTGTGAAGGATTTATTGAAAAAACTGGAGCAATAGTAAGAGCAAACAATCAAATTGTGAATTGTAAAATCATTAATGACAGGCCGGTGTTTAGGGCTAAAGTCGTTAATGATTTTTTGTTAAGAATATGCGGTTAATAATGGGGTTTCATGACAAATAGGGTGGTAAAAGTTATAATTGAGGGAAGGAGATGAACGGAACATGGATTTATTTACGTATGCCCAAGAGGCGGAAGGCAATCGTTCGAAGTTGCTCGCAGACCGAATGCGGCCAAGGACGCTAGAAGAATATATTGGACAAGAACATATCGTAGGAGCAGGTAAATTGTTACGCCGTGCGATTGAAGCGGATCAAGTAACATCGGTCTTACTCTACGGACCGCCAGGTTCAGGGAAGACGACGCTAGCGCATATTATATCGAATACCACGAAGGGTGAATTCGTAAAGCTGAACGCGGTGGATGCTAGTGTTAAAGATGTGCGGGATGTGATTGAGCAAGCGAAGCAGATCAAAGCGATGTACGGTCGCAAGACGATTCTCTTCTTGGATGAGGTGCATCGCTTTAATTCAGCCCGGCAGGACGCTTTGCTGCCGGCAGTGGAAGAGGGCACCATTATATTCATTGGTGCCACGACGGAGAACCCGTTCCGCTACGTGAACGGGGCGTTACTATCCCGCTCGACGCTGTATCAGCTCGAGCCGCTAACCCCAGAGCATGCGCTCATCGCCATGCGCCGCGCCATCACCGACGAGTCCCGCGGGCTCGGCGGTATCCGCATCAGCGCGGAAGAGGATGCGCTTGCGCATATCGCGCACATGGCGAATGGGGACATTCGCCGTGCGCTGCAAGCGCTCGAGCTAGCCGCGCTGTCGACACCCCCAGATGCGGGCGGCACGATCCGCATCGATCTCACGACGGCGGAAGAATCGATCCGCCGTCCATTCGTGAAAGCGGACGAGTCGACGCAGTACGACGTCTTGTCCGCTTTCCACAAGAGCGTCCGCGGCTCTTCGAGTGCCGCGCTGTTCTGGTTTCTCTACGCGGTAGAGAAACTAGGGATGGACCCGAAGGTGTTCCTTCGCAGACTAATCGTCGCGTGCTCCGAAGATATAGGGCTTGCCAATCCACAAGCGATGCCACAGGCAGTCGCTGCTCTTGACGCTTTTCAACAGATCGGCTGGCCGGAGTCGAAGTATGTCATTTCCCAGGCAATTTTGTTTGCAGTAGAAAGTCCGAAGTCGAATGCCGTCACACTGGCAATCCTCAAGTCAATGGCACTGATGGATCAGATACGTTCGGCGGATGTACCGATGCATTTGCGTGACACACACTATAGTGGCGCAGAGCAGTTAGGCCACAAAGGTTATATGTATCCGCATGATTATCCGAATCATTATGTGGAGCAGCAATATTTACCGACAGCAATTAAAGACGAAATTATATATGAAGCTACCGATCAAGGTATGGAAGCCAAAATCCAGATCAATCAACAGAAACGGCGAATATCCAGAAAGCGTTAATTGCTGTTTAGATAGAAAGCAAATGGATAAATCGCCGTATTTGCAGATTTTTCTTGTTCTAGGGCTCAAATTGCTCGTATTTATAGGATAAAGCTATCCATTAGGAAGTATTATCGCCCCTAGGTTCATTCTAGGTCGTTTGACGATACAGTTTATAACTAGATATAATTAAAGCAGTATACCTAATTTAGTAACCAAAAAGTATAAAAAGCTAGAAAGGAGTGAGACACCGATGGGGAGTTGACGGTTGTAAGAGGATGGACGTTTAGCGGAAAGTTTGATGCAACATAATTATTCATAATCCGAAGGAGGTGTACCTATCCTGCTTATGTTTAGAGGATAGGAACTAATTTGACAGACCCTTTACCGAGTATATTGAACTTAGTATTAGTGATGTTTCTGGTATTATTGAACGGATTTTTCGTAGCAGCTGAATTTGCAATGGTGAAAGTGAGAAGCAGTCGGATCGATACGCTTGCTGATGAAGGGAATAAGCGGGCTGGTTTCGCACAGAACATTGTTAACAATTTAGATGCTTACCTTTCGGCGTGCCAGTTAGGAATTACGCTAGCATCATTAGGACTAGGTTGGCTGGGTGAACCTGCTATTGCGAATTTGATTCGCCCAATGCTTGGATATATTGGAATTACGAGTGATGTACTCGTTTCTACAGTATCATTTATTATTGCGTTTGTACTTATTACGATTTTACACATTGTATTAGGTGAGTTAGCACCAAAGACACTTGCGATACGCAAGTCAGAGAAAGTAACATTGTGGACTGCTGCACCAATGATGTTCTTCTACAAAATGATGTACCCATTCATTTATGTACTTAACAACATGGCGAACTGGTTGCTCCGTCTAATCGGAATTGAACCAGCAAGTGAGCACGATTCGGCTCATACCGAAGAAGAAATTCGGATCTTGATGAAAGAAAGTAACAAGAGCGGACTTATTAATAATACAGAACTTGCTCTAGTTGATAATATCTTCGATTTTGCAGAGACGACAGCCCGGGAAATTATGATTCCCCGCACAGAGATGATCTGTCTGTATACGAATCTGTCATTTGAAGAGAACAAACAAATTGCTTTGGAGGAAATGCGCACAAGATATCCGATCTGTGAAAAAGACAAGGATAACATTGTAGGCTTTATCCATATCAAAGACTTGCTCAGACACCAAGAAATAAAAGACTATCGTTCGATCATTCGACCTATCACATCCATTCCAGAATCCATGCAAATTAGTAATTTGCTGAAACTGATGCAGAAGAAGAAGACGCAAATTGCAATCCTAATCGACGAGTATGGCGGGACATCAGGGCTTGTTACACTTGAAGATATTATGGAGGAGATCGTTGGAGAAATCCAAGATGAATTTGATGAAGAGCGCGCAGTAATTGAGAAGAAGGATGAATCCACTTACTCGCTTGATGGTCTGATGTTAATTGATGAAGTCAATGACTACTTTGGGTTTGAGATGGAATCAGAAGATTATGATACCATTGGAGGATGGCTGTATTCACAGATTGAAATTCCTCCAAAAAAAGGTCAATCAATCACATATAACGATTATGTACTGATTGTGGATGAGACGGACCACTTGCGGATCTCCAGGATTATTGTACAAAAAAGAAAGCATATTGAAGAGGATACCATTGAAGCGGTATCTTAACGATAAAGAAGAGAAAGTGCCCGATGTCGGGTGCTTTCTTTTTTTACAAATGATAACATTGATGTGGTTGACATGTGATGTTGGTTGATTTATAATTATCTTAAATTAAAGATATTATTTCGGAAGGAGCAGTAAGGATGGTTGAGAAGAAGAAAGATCTAGCCTTAGACCTATTCATTGTCTTATCTCGTGCTTTTAATTCTGTGGCTGCACATACAACCCGAGATATTCGAGAAAGCGGTCTAAACGTAACTGAATTTGGAGTACTGGAGCTGCTTTGGCATAAAGGCGCACTTCCGCTTCAACAAATTGGTGAGAAAGTATTGATGTCCAGCGGGAACATTACGTATGTCGTGGATAAGCTTGAAGCTAAAGGCTTGCTCGTACGAAAGCCATGTCCTGAAGATCGACGTGTGACTTTCGCGGAAATTTCCGATAAGGGCAGCGAGATGATGGAACAACGTTTTCCTAAACATGAAGATGTCATCAGACATGCAACAGCAGGACTAGACGCAGAGGAAAAGCAGCAAATTATTAAACTGTTAAAGAAGTTAGGGATCTCCGCGCAGAAGACGTTTTAGCCTCTTCTGTTTGTTATAAATCTTAAATTTAAGATACTTTATATTAAACATATTATTGGAGGATTGATGAACATGACTGTACACATTTATAAGCCAGAGCAGCAAGCAATTGGAGCATTTGATGAAGGTAGAATTACAGAACAGAAACCAATTGGTTTTCCAGGAGAAGACTCTGTTCTGCAAGGCATTGGTCCACTCTTCTACTGGGCGTGGGCAGAAGCACATGAAGATAGTGTCATAGGTTTGCATCCACATCGCGGCTTTGAAATTATGACCTATGTGATTGATGGTAAGGTGGGTCATTACGATACACTTGGAACACGTAGTTCAGTAGGTCGTGGTGGAGTGCAGCTAATGCAGACGGCATCAGGAGTGTCGCATGAGGAACATTTTGCAAAAAGTACACAAGGGATGCAAATTTGGTTTGAACCATTCCTGAAGGATGCGTTGAAGCGTAATCCGACTTACACACAGTTCGAACACGACCAGTTTCCAATTGAGATGAAAGATGGAGTCATAATCAAGACGGTTATTGGCGAAGGTTCCTCGATTGAAATTGTTGCAGATGCGAAAATGTGGGATATAGAAGCTTCGGCAGGAGTTGCCTACAAGGCAACGGTTCCGACAGGTTATTCGCTAGCTGTATTGTTACTGGATGGTCAAGGTAAATGGTCGTCTTCGGCAGATAAAGCTATGACACCTGTTCAATCTCGAGATTTCGCTGTATTTCATGCGGAAAATGATACGAAAATTCAACTTGAAGCGACTGAAGATGCACCAATACGCGCGTTAATCATTCAAATTCCGACAGATGTCGAATATCCACTATTAAGAAATAAGTAAGTATTAAACGAACCTATTTTCTATATTGGAGGAAATTATACAATGACGAACATCTTAATCCCATATTACAGTGCATACGGACATATTTATGAAATGGCAAAGGCAGTAGCTGAAGGAGCAAGTAGAGTTGAAGGTGTAGAAGTGCGATTGGTACGTATTCCTGAGTTTGATTTTCTAAAAGAAAAGATGATGAGTCAGCCCTTCTACGTGCAAGCACATGAAGCGCAAAGTCATATTCCAGAAGCTACACATGCGGATTTATCATGGGCAGACGGAATTATATGGGGAATCCCTTCTCGTTATGGCTCAATGCCAGCACAGGTGAAGCAATTCCTAGATTCAGCGAGTTGGCTATGGATGAAAGGGGATCTTGAAGGGAAGGCGACAGCTGTCTTTACAAGTTCGGGTTCGATTCATGGCGGGCAAGAGGCGACAATTCTAACTTCATTCGTACCTCTGATGCATTTCGGAATGATTTTCGTGGGACTGCCTTATGCGGAAAATCCTGAGCAATTAACCGCGGATGGAATTGGTGGATCGCCCTATAGTGCATCCACAGTTGCTGGACCTGATGGCACGAAAACCCCAGATCCACGTGAACTCACAATGGCAGCAAGACTTGGAACGAGAGTAGCTAAAGTATCCCAACCGCTTCAGTCGTTAAAATAACATCACAAAAAAGCCAAAGTACCTCTTATCATATAAGGTTACTTTGGCTTTTATTATTTACATCCAGATGAATGGCTTATTGGTTCACAACGTCGATAATCCCGCCGCCAAGGCAAATGTCTCCATCGTAGAAGACAACGGATTGTCCTGGAGTAATCGCTTTTTGCGGATTGTCGAATACGACTTCACATGTGTTATCGCTAGTGAATCTCATCGTTACACCTTGATCGGCTTGGCGATAACGGAACTTCGCTGTGCACTTGTATTCACCTTGTGGTTTGTTCGGTGAAATCCAGTTTACTTGTTCAGCAGTTAGGCTGTTGGAGTAGAGGTGTGGATCTTGATCGCCTTGCACGACGTAAAGAATGTTCTTCTTCAAGTCTTTACCGGCTACAAACCATGGTTCACCTGTACCTGCGCCACCAATACCAAGACCTTGGCGCTGACCAAGCGTGTAATACATGAGGCCGTCATGACGACCTTTCACTTCGCCGTCATACGTGCAGATGTCGCCTTGTTGTGCAGGTAAGTAGGAACTTAGGAATTCTTTGAAATTACGCTCACCAATGAAACATACGCCAGTTGAATCTTTCTTCTTCGCTGTCGCGAGATCAGCTGTTGCCGCAAGTTCACGTACGCGTGGCTTCGGCATATGACCGATTGGGAACATGGCTTTGGATAATTGATATTGATTGAGTGCATGTAAGAAATAAGTTTGATCCTTGTTCGAGTCATTGCCTCGCAGCAAGACGAATTCGCCATCGCGTTCTTCGACTTGTGCATAGTGACCTGTTGCAATGAACTCCGCACCAAGGTCAAGTGCTTTATTGAGGAATTCACCGAACTTAATCTCACGGTTGCAGAGCACATCCGGATTAGGGGTGCGTCCTGCACGGTATTCATCTAAGAAATAAGCGAACACCTTGTCCATGTATTGTTTCTCGAAATTTACCGTATAAAAAGGGATACCGATCTGATCGCACACACGGCGTACATCTTCTGCATCATCTTCTGCCGTGCAGTGTCCGAACTCATCTGTATCGTCCCAATTTTTCATAAAAACGCCAATGACGTCATAGCCTTGCTCTTTTAGCTCAAGCGCAGCCACAGAAGAATCGACCCCTCCGGACATGCCAAGCACGACACGCGCTTTATCACTCATAGTTAGAACCTCACTTTCCTATGTCTATCACATCTATTATAACGGTTTTAGGCGGAATTATAAAATATGTCATCGTAATGTAACTATTTTTCTGCTACAATCGGTATAATTATGTTAACATGTATTCTGATAAACTCTCTTTAAAAATCGGTTTACATGGTAGACAAATAGGTAAACCTTAAGAGTAGATGATAGATAGTCAAATGAGGTGCTCTGTTTGAAAATTTCAACAAAAGGCCGTTATGGCCTCACGATTATGATGGAACTTGGCAATCGCATGGGTGAAGGTCCAACTTCTCTTAAAAGTATTGCGGAGAAACATCAATTATCGGAACATTATTTAGAACAACTGGTCGCTCCATTACGTAATGCCGGTCTAGTAAAAAGCATTCGTGGAGCCTATGGTGGATATATACTATCGAAAAATCCCGAAGACGTAACTGCGGGAGAAGTGATTCGCGTGCTGGAAGGTCCGATTTCACCAGTCGATTTTGAAGAAGAAGATGACCCAGCCAAGCGTGATTTATGGATCCGTATTCGCGATTCGATTGCAGATGTACTTGATTCCACGACCTTAGCGAATCTCATCTATTTTAAAGATGAAGGCAAACAAGACAATTACATGTTCTATATTTAGCAGGTGATGACAATGAAATCAATCTATTTCGATTATGCAGCTACGTCACCGCTACACCCTGACGTACTGGATGCCATGCTTCCTTATTTAACGGGAATATTCGGTAATGCATCATCCCTTCATGCCTATGGACGAGAGGCTCGCAATGCGCTTAACCGATCACGGGACGCCATTGCGAAGCACTTAGGCTGTCAGTCATCTGAGATTATATTTACAAGCGGTGGCACAGAAAGTAACAACTTGGCGTTGTTCGGTGTTATGCAGGCCTTAGGTCGTGAAAAGAAGCACATAATCACGTCCCAGATTGAACACCACTCTGTACTCCATCCTTGTCAGGAATTAGAGAAGTTAGGTTACGAAGTTACATACTTAGGCGTTGATTCAACTGGGCGTGTGGCGGTCGAAGATGTTGCAAATGCAATTCGTCCGGATACGGCCCTTATCTCCGTTATGTATGGTAATAATGAAGTCGGTACGATTCAACCTATTGAGCAGATTGGAGAAATTGCTCGCAAGCACCAAGTATTGTTCCATGTGGATGGCGTTCAGGCGCTAGGTAAAATTCCACTTCATCTATCGATGCTGCCAGTGGATTTGATGAGTTTCTCTGCTCACAAAATCTATGGACCTAAAGGCGTTGGGGCGCTATACGTCTCGAAACATGTTCCGATTCATGCTTATCAGCATGGGGGCAAGCAAGAACGTAAACGTCGCGGCGGTACAGAGAATGTTGCAGGTATTGTTGGATTCGCCAAAGCGGTTCAAGATGCAGTCGAAGAACTTGATGCTCGAGTTGCTGATCTCAAGCAATTGCGTCAAGGGATGATTAATAAACTTAAGAATGAGCTAGGACCAATTGGTGAACACTGGGTTATCAATGGGCATCCAGATCATACGTTACCTCATATATTGAACATCAGTTTAGTGGGTCTTGATACCGAGACTTTACTGATGAACTTAGACCTAGAAGGTATTGCAGCAGCAAGCGGGTCGGCATGTACTTCCGGATCACTAGAAATTTCTCATGTACTTAAAGCGATGCATTTACCAGAAAATGTTACACTTTCTGCTGTGCGATTTAGTGTAGGAATTGGGAATTCTATGGAGGAAATTGATACGGCTGCCCAAAAAATTGCAACCATCTTGAAACGTACACGTATGTAGAAGGATACGATAAACAATGGCTTGACAACAAGAGGGCGCCGATATCCGAAGTAATCGGATGGAGGTAGAAGAACTTGCGCAAAGCACGTGATATTGTGGGTCTTCCTATTCTTAGCTTACAAACTGGGAAAAAGGTTGGCAATGTGAACGATTTACTCATTAATCAAGAGTGGCAAGTTCATGGCATATGTCTTCGTCAAAAAAATTGGTTTACGACTCCGCAGTATATGAGATGGGATAACATTTCCTCATGTGGAGAGGATGCAATAACCGTTGAAGAAAGTAACTTGCTTACCGAGTGGGATGTAGACACGATCACATTCCTAGAAGGAAAGCGTAAAGTGAAAGGTCTTCCAGTCGTTACAGCCAACGGTATCCAGCTCGGATTTGTTGAAGATGTTTATTTAGAGGAACAATTGGGAAATAAGATAATAGGTTTTGAATTGTCTGAAGGATTCATTTCCGATGTGATAGAAGGTCGCAAGTGGCTTCCTTTAGAGGAACCAGTGATCCAAGGTGAAGATGCGCTCATCGTCCCGGTTCACTGCCAAGATCACTTGAAAGACTTCATTGTAGACAAAGAGGAATAGGGTGAGATTATGATGCGTTGTCCAAATTGTAATTCAAAAGATATAGGTAAAATCGGCTCCCATCAGTTTTATTGCTGGGGCTGTTTCATCGAACTAAGTGTTCACGGCGAGAAAATGTCTGTCTATCAGGTGGAAGAAGACGGTACTCTAAGTTCACTTGATGACTTGTTTTTTGAAGAAGAAATGCAAGATATGCCGCAAGTTCACGCCAACTAGCCATAACAGACTGCTAGATGCAGTCTTTCATTGCATGCGCCGAATTGATGCAGTACAGCCTTTATGAGGTTTGTACTGCTTTGATTCGGCGCTTTTTCTCGTTCTGGTTTATTTTTGAAGGGTTGTACATATACTTTCTTTAAAGTGTGGATGAAATAGTCTGGCCACTGCGGATAAAAGAAACTCTTCCGGTCGCTGTCTCAATCGTGAATTTTGAATTTATTTAATGTTATTTTCACGATTTCAAAGGCGAACACTTCGTTCCTCCAGAGCATCTTTTCTCCTTCGTTCCGCTATTAGTCCACCATTTCACAAGAAAGTCTATGTACAGGAGGTAGTACGCATGGAGCGCTTTTGGAAAAGCCCTTGGTTTGTAGGTCTCGTGTTTGCGCTGCTCGGGCTGCTTACCTTGTTTATGATGCTGCAGATCAAGCCGCTGCTTATCGGAATATTTAAGTTCCTTGAAGCGGTACTTGCACCGTTCTTTGTTGCGCTTATCGTATCCTATGTGCTGAATCCAGTTGTGAATGTGCTAAGTGAGCGGCGTGTACCTCGGACAATCGCTATTCTTCTAATATATGCCTTGTTCTTCGCGTTATTGACAGTGATCTTCATGAATTTGATTCCGGTCTTCATTAAGCAGCTTGATGAGCTTAACGAGCATTTGCCAGAGCTCACAACCAGGGTGCGCATATTTGTAGATGGCTTTAATCAGAATAAGTTCCTCCCAGATTCGATTAGGATGGGCTTTAACAGTTCGCTTCTGAAGATGAATGAAGTCGTCTCTCAGTCGATATCAGGCTATATTAACAGCATTGGTAGTACGTTAAATACGCTTTTTGTCGCATTTATCGTGCCATTCCTGGCTTTCTACATATTAAAAGACTTCCAGCTTATTGAGCGTACTGCGCTTGCGATTGTACCGCGCTCACACCGTAAAGAAGTTGTTTCACTCCTTATTGATATTGACACCGCACTTGGGAGCTACATTCGCGGGCAATTGCTCGTCTGCTTAATAGTCGGGGTGTTTGCCTATATTGGATATTGGATTATCGGCATGCCGTATCCGCTGCTTCTAGCGTCAATTGTGGCTGTCTTTAATATTGTGCCATATTTAGGCCCATTTCTTGGTGCAGCACCTGCGATGCTTATGGCCTCTACGATATCGTTTAAATTAGTGATCTTGGTGGCAATTGTGAATACGATTATTCAGATCATGGAAGGTAACATTATCTCACCGCAAGTAGTCGGTCGTACGCTGCACATGCATCCGCTAACCATCATTATGGTGCTTCTAGTCGGTGGGGAAGTATGGGGAATGCTCGGGATGATTCTAGCCGTGCCATTCTTTGCAGTACTCAAAGTTATCGTTCAACATGTATTTAAATATTACGTTCATCGCAAATCGAAGCGAGTGTAGATTGCCACTAGTTGACATGTATTTCGTGTGTCGATATAATTTGGCTATAAAAATGTTGATGAAATCATAGTCGATTATAGACCACGTTCCAGAGAGAAGGTTACGGTGTTCGCTTTTCGTTCTGAGGATGACTTAGAATGATGCGAAACAGGGTGCAAGAACCTTACGTGAAGGATAATTCACTGCTAATTTCGGAGTGCAGATGAACTCTGCCGGTTGGACCCGTTATCGATCCGCACAAGGAGATTGCAAAATCGATTCAAAGTAAACGATTGCAATAACCAGGGTGGTACCGCGAAAATTAATTCGTCCCTGTATTTAGGGGCGTTTTTTTATTTTCTAAAGACCCTGGGATGCTGCCGATTTATTTATACACCGTGTTTAAAAAGTCTAACGGAAGAGAAAAGAAACACTGTAAGGAGCGGAGCGTTCGACTTTGAAAGAGTGAATACACCATATACCCTAATAAAATTTCACGATTTCACGGAGACCGGAAGTGTTACTTTTATCTGCAATGTCCTGACTTTTGGAACACGAACAACTAAATCTAGAAATTATTTCAAGGGGGCCAATCCAAATGAAATCAAGTGAAATTCGTTCAAAATGGTTGCAGTTTTTTGAAGAAAGAGGACATAAAGTCGAGCAAAGCGCACCGCTTGTGCCGCATAATGACCCATCTTTGCTATGGATCAACGCAGGTATGGCACCATTAAAAGCGTATTTTGACGGAAGAGAGATTCCTGAGAACCCGCGTATCGCAAACGCGCAAAAATGTATTCGTACGAACGACATTGAGAATGTAGGTAAAACACGTCGTCACCATACATTTTTCGAAATGCTTGGTAACTTCTCTATCGGTGACTATTTTAAAGAAGAAGCGATTACTTGGGCTTGGGAATTCTTGACGGATCCGAAATGGATCGGATTTGATCCAGAGCGTATCTCCGTAACAGTATACGAAGAAGATCAAGAAGCATTCGACCTATGGAATAAGAAGATTGGCTTGCCAGATGAGCGTATCTACAAGCTTGGTAAGGATAATTTCTGGGATATCGGAGAAGGTCCATGTGGTCCTTGTACAGAAATTTTCTATGACCGTGGTGAGAAATATGGCGATCTAAGTGATCCAGAATGCTGGCCAGGTGGGGAGAACGAACGTTTCCTTGAAGTGTGGAACAACGTATTCTCCCAATTCAATCATAACAAAGACGGTTCTTACACACCGCTTCCGAAGAAGAACATTGATACGGGCGCAGGTTTGGAACGTTTCGCTTCCATCTTGCAAGACGTAGACTCGAACTTTGATACAGATTTATTCATGCCTTACATCGAGAAAACGTGTGAACTAGCTAAAGTGGAATACCACGTGAATGATGAGCATGACGTTGCATTAAAAGTAATCGCTGATCACATTCGTACGGTTGTATTTGCTGTGGGTGATGGCGTATTGCCTTCGAACGAAGGTCGTGGCTACATTATTCGTCGCTTGCTTCGCCGTGCGGTTCGTTACGGTAAAGTGCTTGGTATGGACAAGCCATTCCTACACACATTGACACCAATTGTTTGTGAAGTAATGGGTTCCCACTACACGGAAATCGTAGAGAAACAGGAATTCATCGAGAAAATTATTCGCCTTGAAGAAGAGCGTTTCCACGAAACATTGTCTGATGGCCTCAATATCTTAGCTGAGATGGTGGAAAAAGCACGTGAGAACGGTTCTTCCGAAATTTCAGGAGCAGATGCGTTTAAATTGTATGACACATACGGTTTCCCGTTTGATTTGACGGAAGATTTTGCAGCGGAAAAAGGAATGAGAGTGGATCAAGCTGGTTTTGATGTTGCCATGCAAGAGCAGCGTGATCGTGCACGTGCAGCACGTCAAGATTCCGATTCTATGAAGGTACAAGGCGGACCGCTTAGCCAATTTACGGATAAAACCGAATTTGTTGGATATAATGAAATGGGAGTATCTGCTAAAGTAATCGCAATCGTTCACGAGCAGCAATTCGTTGAGTTCGTAGGCGTTGGCGAGACTTGCCAAGTGATCTTGGATCGCACACCTTTCTATGCAGAAAGTGGTGGTCAAGTTAGCGACACAGGTACAATGAAGAACGAAGAAGTTACACTTGTTGTTGAAGATGTAAGCAAAGCACCACACGGTCAATTCGTGCATACAGTTCGCGTTGAATCTGGTGTGCTTCGTAATGGTGTTGAAATTGTGGCTGAAATCGCACGCGACAATCGTGAAGATATCATCAAGAACCATACAGCGACTCACTTGCTGCACAAAGCATTAAAAGAAGTGTTGGGTACGCATGTTAATCAAGCAGGTTCCTTAGTTGAAGCTGAGCGTCTACGCTTTGACTTCTCACACTTTGGTTCAATTACAGCTGAAGAATTGCAAGAGATTGAACTTCGTGTGAATAAGCAAATTTGGATTAATACACCTGTTGATATTTCTTCCAAGGCAATTGATGAAGCAAAAGCAATGGGTGCAATGGCTCTGTTCGGTGAAAAATATGGCGATGTTGTTCGTGTCGTTCAGATCGGTGATTACAGCTTAGAGCTTTGTGGTGGTTGCCACGTAGCGACAACAGGACAAATTGGTATGTTCAAGATTGCTTCTGAGTCCGGTATCGGCTCTGGCGTACGCCGTATTGAGGCTGTGACAGGCCGCTGCGCCTATGAATATATGGATGGTCAGCTAAACCTGCTTAAGGATGCAGCTGAGTTACTCAAATCCAACATTAATGATGTGCCAAAGCGTGTGGAAGCAACTCTTGCGAATGCAAAAGAAATGCAGCGTGAGATTGACTCCCTACGTGGCAAATTAAGCCGTATTGAAGCGGGTTCACTAAATGATCAAGTGAAAGTAATTGGCGGCGTACAAGTACTTACAGCTGCTGTGAATGCACCTGACATGGATTCACTTCGTAACATTGTAGATGAAATGAAAGGCAAGCTTGGTTCTGCTGTTATCGTACTAGGTGCAGTTTCTGGCAACAAAGTGAACCTTGTAACAGCTGTTACACAAGATTTGATTCCACAAGGTTTCCACGCAGGTAAGATTATTAAAGAAGTAGCGACAATTTGCGGTGGTTCTGGCGGTGGACGTCCTGACATGGCGCAAGCTGGTGGTAAAGATCCTGCGAAGCTAGAAGAGGCTCTTCAATCCGTAGAATCGCTAGTTTCGACGATTTTAAAGTAATATTTTCAAATGTGACATGATATTTGCTATCTTGTGTCAGCATTTTGTGAGATAATGAGAAAGAGTTTTGTAGATGGGAATGGAGGTGTATGCGGTGAGTACAATGGATAAGACGATGAAATTCAGTATGAAAGCTGAAGAAATCGATGTTACACCCAAAGAGGTGCTTCTTACCGTTTATAATGCGCTGCAGGAGAAGGGATACAATCCAATTAATCAAATAGTAGGGTACCTTCTATCTGGAGACCCGGCTTACATTCCGCGTCATAACAATGCGCGCAGTCTCATTCGTAAGAGAGAACGAGATGAACTGGTAGAAGAATTGGTTCGCTCGTATCTTAGTCAGCATAAATGAAGGATTGATTCGAGTGATTAGACTCATGGGATTAGACTACGGGGACAGAACAATTGGAGTGGCGCTTAGCGATTTACTCGGATTTACGGCACAAGGACTTGAAGTCATTCGTCGTAAATCAGAGGATAGCGATTGGGAGCGTCTTGCGCAAATTATTCGGGAATATGAAGTACACGAAATTGTTGTCGGCTTGCCGAAAAATATGAATGCAACAATTGGTCCGCGCGGTGAGCTTTGTATTGCTTTTGCGGAAGCATTAAAGGAAAAATTTCAATTACCCGTACATCTTTGGGATGAGCGTCTGACTACGGTTTCAGCTACTCGCACATTGATTGAAGCTGATGTGTCTCGTAAGAAGCGTAAAGCGGTTGTCGATAAAATGGCAGCTGCACTTATTCTCCAAGGATATATGGATTCCAAAAGATGAAGAGGTGAGGGATAATCATGGCTAACAATGAAGTGAACAACATGGAAGAGCCCGAAATCATTTACATTCCCGACGAAGAAGGAAACGAAGAAGAATTTGAAGTCATCATGAAGTTCGATGTTGACGGATCTGACAAAAGATATATGATGGTTGTCCCTGTTGATGGGGATGATGAGACAGACGAAGTGTATGCGTTCCGTTATGAAGAAGACGAGAATGGCGATGATCTGAAACTCTACACGATTGAGAACGAAGAAGAGTGGGCGATTGTCGAGGAAACTTTCAACACGCTTGTCGCTGAGATGGAGGAAGACAATTAATGAGCGTTGTTCAGACGAATGTACTTCAAGGCGTATATGGTGATGAGATTATTCTAGTCGATGAACAAGAAGAATCCACTGCGTTTAAGATTATGGCGGAATTTGATTATGAAGGTTCCAAATATGCGGTTCTTCAATCCGATGAATTGGAGAAAGAAGAAGAGGTTGTCATCTACCGCATAACTTCAGCTGCTGAAGGGCAATATGAGCTTGAAACGATTGAAGACGACGATGAATGGGAAGCAGTATCAGAACAGTACGATGAAATTGCTTATCCAATCGATATCGAAGAGTAAGAAAGTAGAGGAGCGGAGTCCATCCGCTCTTTTTATTGCGGTATAATAGTTAACGAGCATGATAATAAAGATCAAGATGGAGGATTCTAACTCAATTATGGAACAATGGAACGAACCGAAGAAGAAACCGAAACGAACCGCGGTCCGTGTGTTGCTCGTAATCGTGATTCTGCTGCTACTCACTGGCGCAGGTGCATTCATCTATGTCAATCAACAACTAAAACCAATGCCAAGTCAGGATAAAGAAGTGCGGGTTAAGATCGAACAAGGGATGGGCGCACGTAAGATTGCCTCTCTTCTTGAGCAAAATGGACTTATTCGTAATGATGCTGTATTTATGGGTTACTTAAAGTGGAATAATGAGGGTTCGCAGTTTAAAGCTGGCGAATACGCCATGAATCCGGGTATGACATTCGACGAAATCATTGATAAACTCAATAAAGGTTTAATCGTGAAGGAAGATATGATTCGATTGACAATTCCTGAGGGCTACACGATTTTGCAAATTTTTGATAAGCTTAAGGGCATGGCTGAATTTGATGCAGATGCATTTTTAAAACAAGTTGAGGATCCTAAAGGTCTCGGGCTAACTTCTGAAGTCGCTCAGCAAATTCCGAATAATGATAAACTTCGCCACGTCTTAGAGGGATACTTATTCCCTGAAACGTATGAGTTTAAGAAAGGCTCAACGGAGAAGGATCTCATCGTGCGGATGACACAAGAGCTGGATAACAAGCTGAAGGAGCTACCGGCAGGCTGGGAAGATCAATTAAAGAAACTTGGGGTTACTTTTCATGAAATGATGACTATTGCTTCGCTTGTGGAGAGAGAAGTTGCCGTCGATAAAGAACGGGGACTTGTTGCAGGTGTCATCTACAATCGGATAAACAAGAAAATGCCGTTGCAAATTGATGCGACGATTCAATATTTGTTCGATAAGCCGAAAGAACGTTTATTCTTGAAGGATTTAAAGGTTGAAAGTCCATATAACACTTACTTGAATGCAGGTCTTCCACCGGGCCCAATTGGTGCACCGAGCTTGGATTCGATTCGTGCCGCGCTTTATCCTGAAGCGTCGAAGTATTTGTTCTATGTGACGAAAAAGGATGGCTCCAAAGAACACCTGTTCGCGGAAACATTCGAAGAGCATCAACGCAACAATGCTGAAAGTAAAAAATAAAGAGTTGCAGGCAGTCATGCATGCAATTGGAAGTGAGGTACCTATGAAAAAGCCAGAATTGCTCGTAAGTGCGGGCTCTTTAGAAGAAATGCGCCGATTGATCGAAGCAGGGGCAGATGCTGTGACGATGGGTGAACATACATTTGGACTTCGTCTTGCTGGAGACGTATCCTTGAGCGAATTAAAAGAAGGCGCGGCATGGGCACATGAACACGGTGCGAAAGTGTATGTATCTGTAAACCAGATCATGACGAACGACCAAGTTGCTCTTCTGCCTGATTACATTCGTGGTTTAGAGGATGCAGGTGTTGATGGAGTCTTATTCGGTGATCCTGCAGTATTAATGGCAGTGAAAGAAACGGGTGTGAAGTTAAACTTGCACTGGAATGCGGAGATGACGTCCACCAATTACATTACAGCGAACTATTGGGGTGAGAGGGGAGCTTCTCGTGTGTTCTTAGCACGTGAGTTGAACCTGGAGGAAGTTATCGACTTCAAGCAGAACTGTGACCTTGCAGTTCAAGTTCAAATTCATGGAATTACGAACATTTACCACTCCAGACGTGAACTTGTACGCAGCTACTTGGAACATCAGGAGAAGGATGATGCGGGTACGCAAGATCGCACGATCAATCGTGGCCTGTATTTAATCGAGCAAGAGCGTCAAGACGAGCGATACCCAATCTTTGAAGATACAACAGGTACACACATTATGAGCTCGGACGATATTTGCATGCTGGAAAGCTTAGATGAAGTACTTGCAGGCAAAGTTGATGTGCTCTATATCGAAGGCTTGATGAAATCCTTGGCATATAACGTGACAGTAGTTAAGAGCTATCGTGCAGCAATTGATGCGTATACAGCTGACCCAGACAATTATCAATTTAATGAAGAATGGTTAGATGCAATTCGTGAATTACAAGATCCAGATCGTGAATTGTCCTTCGGATTCTTCTTCAAAGAGCAAGTATATTAAGTTTAGAAACAAAGAGGTGAATAACATGAATGTGAATGCAATGGTTGACGCTCGTGCACGAGGAAAACGGGTTAGATTGGATAAGCCTGAGCTGCTTGCACCAGCAGGTAACTTAGAGAAATTGAAATTCGCTGTTCATTACGGCGCTGATGCGGTATATATTGGCGGACAAAAATATGGTTTGCGTTCCAATGCAGATAACTTCTCCATTGATGAGATGCGTGAAGGTGTAGAGTTTGCGGCGAAATACGGCGCTAAAGTGTTTGTTGCGACGAACATTTTTGCCCATAATGAAGATATTGAAGGTCTTGAGGAGTACTTGCGTGACATCCAAGATGCTGGTGTTGCGGCGATTATCGTGGCAGATCCGCTTATTATTGAGACATGCAAACGTGTTGCACCGAAGATCGAAATTCACTTGAGTACGCAGCAATCCACAGTAAACTGGATGGCCGTGAAGTATTGGAAAGAAGAAGGCATTGATCGTGTCGTGCTTGGTCGTGAAGCAAGTATGGAGGAGATCGATGAGATCAAACGCAATGTAGAGATTGAGATTGAGACGTTCGTACACGGTGCGATGTGCTCTTCTTGGTCCGGCCGTTGTGTACTTTCCAACCACTTTACAGACCGTGACTCTAACCGTGGTGGTTGCTCGCAGTCCTGCCGCTGGAAGTATGATTTGTATGCGACTGATGAAGCTATTGCGAATTCACCACTTGCTAGTGGACTTCCGCTGTTTGCTCCAGAAGATGATGCCTTTACGATGGGTTCTAAGGACTTGTACATGATTGAGCATATTCCAGCGATGATCGAGTCAGGTGTAGATTCTTTCAAAATTGAAGGACGTATGAAGAGTATTCATTATGTAGCAACAGTTGTGAATGCTTACCGTCAAGCAATTGATGCTTACTTTGATAATCCAGAGGAATTCGGGCTTAAGCAGCAATGGTTAGAAGAAATTTACAAAGCGGCGAATCGTCCGCTCAACACAGGCTTCTTCTTTGATGTACCGGGTCGTGAAGATCATATCTATGAGCCAGAAGACAAGGCAATTGGCTATGACTTTACAGGTCTTGTGCTTGGTTATGATGAAGCAACGGGAATTGCTACTGTTCAGCAGCGCAATCATTTTAAGATTGGTCAAGATGTGGAGTTCTTCGGCCCGAATGGGACATACTTCAAACAGACAATCGATGCGATGTGGGATGAGGAAGGTAACGAGCTTGATGTCGCTAGACATCCGATGCAAGTGTTGAAGATTCGTACGGATGCGCCTGTTAGTGAATTTGATATGATGCGTAAAAAAGTTGGAAAATAAATAGCGATAGCCCATTTGACAATAGTAGGTCAAATGGGCTATTTTTTTGTTTTTTTGTAAATGAAAGAAAGGAAAAGTGTGGAATATGTCGAATCTAGTATTTTATTCATCAAATATTAAGTTTTTTTATTTATCATGCCGATAACACTCTAATAGCACAAAAAAGTAAACTTCATGGCGGTGAATGTAAACGATGTCAAATTGGTTTTCGAAAGTTACAGCTTATGGTAAGAAAGCAGGTGATCAGATGAATGGCTTAGCTCAGAAGTTCAAAACTAAGTCTAAAGCCCCAAAAATATCAAGTGAGAATCGATCTTCTGATAAAGGCTCGCGGTTAGTGCACCCCCTTCGTTCAGTAGGTCTCAAACTATTCTTTATCTTCTTTGTTTCCATTCTAGTCTTCGTTCTGACGGTAGGGATATTCTCTTATCAAATTTCGAAGAGTGTTATCCAGAAGAAAGTATCTAGTGTTTCTTCGGAAGCGATCGTACTTGCGCAACAAAAGTTAGATTATTTCTTTGCTACATATGAAAAAATGTCCCTCCAACTTATTTCGGATAACACTTTAAAATCACAAATTGAATCCTTGAAAAGTTTAAAAGAGGGAACTTACGAGTATTTAGAAACAACAAGACTGATGAGTGATAAGTTAGGTCAATTCTCACTTACAGACACGAACGTAAAGGCAATTCGATTATTCGATATGTCTGGCAAGCAGTTGAAGTTATACGGAGAAATGCCTGGTGAGGTGGATTCTTCTCGAGGTTGGTTCAAGAGAGTTGTGGATCAGCAAGGAAAGACCGAATGGATTGCGAACGGTGAGGATTCAGTTTCGAAAAATGAAGATGAAGTAGCAATTGGTCGTGTCATTAATGATGTGAATTTGATGGGTGGATCACTCGGGGTACTTGTGATTGAAATCTCTCTGAATACGATTGCTAAAGATATCGATATGATTAATCTGGGTGAAAATGACGACATTGTAATCACAGATAAGAATAATATGTTAATTTATAGTGAAAAACGTGACCAAATCGGGAAGAAAGCCAATATTGAACTTACAGAAGAAGAATTGAAGCAAGACAAAGGTTCATCGAAAAACGATGATACCCAAGTCGTGTACGCTCGTTCTGCACTAACAGATTGGTACTTGGTAGGTAGTGTTCCGATTCGTGAGCTAGTGAAAGACGCGATTCAAATCTTTAATGTAACGATCTATGCAGCCATTATTGCGGCAATTCTTGCTATATTCATCGGACTGTTCATCATGCGGATGATCGGCAAACCACTTACGAAACTCATGAACTTGATGCGAGAAGGGGCGAGTGGCAACTTAACCGTTCGTTCGAACTTTAAGGCTTATGATGAGATTGGTCAGCTTGGAGCTAGCTTTGACATGATGATGCAGGAAATTACAACGTTGGTAAAACAGACGAACCAATCTGCACAAGAAGTGCTAGAGACGGCTAAAGAATTAACCTATGCATCGAAAACAACGGCAACAGCAGCCAAAGAAATTGCGGTAGCAACAGATGAAATCTCAAGTGGTGCTGCTGGACTTGCGGGTGAATCGGAAAGAGGAACAGAACTGACACACCACATCACAGAAAAGATGAAGGATGTCATTCAATCCAATTTAGAAATGGGTACAGCTGCTGGGGAAGTTCGATCCTCCAGTGAACAAGGTACACAGTACATGAGCGAATTAATTTCGAAGACAACACTTACAGAAGATCTTGTTCGTTCAATGGTTCTCAATGTAAATAATTTAAAAGAGAGCACGCGCTCGATTCGCAAAATCTTGGACGTGCTCAACAATATGACGAAGCAGACGAATATCTTGTCACTGAATGCTACAATTGAAGCAGCAAGAGCAGGAGTAGCAGGTAAAGGGTTCATGGTCGTTGCTGATGAAATTCGTAAACTTGCGGATCAGTCGAAGCAATCCATTGAAGTGGTTGGTCAAATTACAGAGACCATTCAGTTGGGAATTGATGAGACGGTAACCGTTCTATCCAATGCTTACCCAATCTTTAATGAACAAATTGTATCTGTAAAAGAAGCGAATACAATCTTTGATCAAGTACAACAGCATATGAGTGACTTTATTACACAACTAAGCGAAGTAAGTGACTCGATCGTCGAGCTTGATCAATCGCAGAATGTACTATCAGGTGCAATGACTAGTGTAAGTGCGGTAGCTGAAGAGTCGCTTGCAACATCGGAAGAAGTAGCCTCCTTATGTTCGGAGCAGTTATCGATTTCCGAAAGTTTAGTGAAACTCTCTGATAAACTTGGGGAATTATCGAACTCCCTTCAAGATAGTTTGTCTCGCTTCAAGGTTTAATCGCATGCGTTGATAATAAATGGAAGAGAAGATCCCTTTAGTGATAAAGGGGTCTTCTTTTTTTGTGAGGTTTGATGAGAAACAAGAACGCCGATACTGAGAGTATCAACAATAGCAAGCCAGTTAGAGAGGGAGGCGATATGTATGCGTATTCCACAATTAGATCTGATTATATTGATGCGTAAACGAATCGTAGTCGTTGCGCTTGTAATCGTTACGGTTATCTCCCTCCTATTGGGGCGGTTGTTCTGGATTCAAATACTCTCACCAAGGCGTTACTCGTCGGAACATATTGATCTTGTTGCGAGTTCCGTTACGCATCGGCAGAATGGTCTGGAACTGGATAGTGGCAGAGGTGACATTTATGATCGGAATGGCCAGACTCTTACTGGTGAGACTATACCTGCACTTGCTTTCTTTCATCCAGATCCGAATAACCGGAAAGAACTTATTCCGCTAGTACCGCAGAATAAATTAGAGCAGTTGCTTGCCATTTTACATACAACGAATGAATCTTGGCAGGCATTTGCCGCAAACTTAAGCAAGTCTGCCTTCTGGAAGAACCCCGGGCAAGAGGAGCCGATGGCACTTTCTGAACAACAAATGAGACAGATTGAAGATCTGCAATTAGAGAATGCAGCGATCGTGACATATAAAAAGCGATATCAACAAACCCCTCTTGCATCACAATTAATCGGTTACGTAGGGCAGAATCCACTACGCATTGAGTCGACTTTTGCACAAGAGTTAAAGAGAGGACTACTTGCAACAGATAGTAAAATCGGTGGTGCGGGGCTTGAGAAGTCATTTCAACGATGGCTGCTTGGACTTGGTAAAACTTCTCTGACTTATTATGTGGATGGGAAAGAACGTTACATCGAAGGTATCGGTCAGCGAATGATGAAGATAGACAATGAACACTATCCACTACAAGTCATGTCAACATTGGATAAGAACATACAGCAGCAGCTTGAAAACTTCATGCAAAAAGCGGGAATTGAGAAAGGTGCAGCCGTTATATTAGATACAAAGACAGCGGATATCGTAGCCATGGCAAGCTTTCCTAAATTTGATCCCAATCATGTGCATTTGGAAGAGGGAAGTTGGAGTAACTTAGCCTTGAAACAAACCGTTCCCGGATCGATCTACAAGACGGTTATTGCAGCAGCTGCCTTAGAAGAAGGTGTGGTTACATTACGTGAATTGTTTGAATGTGATGGTGATTTAGGGAAATTCGACTTCCACTGCTGGAAAGAGGGTGGACATGGCATCCTTACATTAGAAGAAGCTTTTGCAGATTCTTGCAATATTGTGTTTGCCAAAATTGCGCAGCGGCTAACAGCCGAGCAGATCATGCATGCTGCACAAAAGTTAGGTGTTCTATCGACTGTTGGTTGGCAAGGGAAGTCGACGCGTGAAACGAATGATTTTAAACAATTGGATGGTGAGGAAGAGGGGCAACTCTTTATCGGTGGTATTCCAAGTCGTGATACGGGTGTGCTTGTGCAGTCCGCTATCGGTCAACGTGATGTGCGGATGTCACCGCTGCAAGCTGCGAACCTAGTTGTAACCTTGCTCAATCGTGGTACAGTCAAAGCACCTCGTGCAGTGAAAGAGATCCGATATCAGAATGGACTCATGATGGAGAGATTCCCTGAGCAGACGATTGTACCTCGTAGTCAAGGGATATCTGCTCAAACATCACGATTTTTATTAGAGGGTATGAGGGAGGTTGTCACTCATGGAACCGCTCAAGCATTATTAGGTGGCAAATGGGATTTAGCCGGGAAAACGGGGACAGCTGAAGTGTTCAAAAATGGTAAATCCTTGGAAAATCAATGGTTTATCGGATACGGTCCAGTGAAAAATCCTCGTTATGCAATGGCGATCGTAGCGGAAGAGGTGAAGCCGAATTACCCGAATCAAGTGCTTCCCGTGTTTAAGGCTTTGATGAATGAACTTGCAAATGCTCCGTTGCAGAGTAAATAGGCATCCCTTACAATAAGGACACGACTTCATCGTGATGGACTTAAGTTTAGTTGTGAGGAGATGGGCAGTAGTGGGTGAAATAGAAACGAGCTTGGGGAAGGTTCACATATTGGATCGTTCTCAAGATTTGAGTCATAGCGATATTTTATATCCATTTGCATTAGAAGAATTGTTATGTCGCCGCGTAGGTGAAGGTGCAAGTCCAATTGTTCATATATGGAGACATCCCAAAGCGTTCGTGATGGGACTTAAAGATAGCAGACTTCCGAATGCGGCTGTTGCTAAGGGGAATTTAGAACGACAAGGTTATCAAGTAGCAGTGCGTAATTCCGGAGGAGCGGCAGTTCCGCTTGATGCAAGTGTTGTGAATGTCACGCTAATTACGCCTAAAGCGCAGGGGAATATTGATTTCCGCAAAGATTTTGAACGAATGTATCGGTTTATTCAATCTGCATTAGAATTTTGGACGGATGGTGTGAACAAAGGGGAAGTGATCGGCTCGTTCTGCCCAGGAGACTTTGATTTGAGTATTGGGGACCAGAAGTTCTGCGGAATTGCTCAGCGGAGACAGACGCATGCGATTGCGGTTCAAGCTTTTGTCATTGTAGAGGGGAAGGGACAGGACAAGGCGTCCAAGGCAAGGGCTTTTTATGATGAGGCTACAAGTGGAGTCGTTCAGTCGAAGGAAGAAGAAGTAGTTCAGCCGACATTCCCGCTTGTTGAAGAGAATTCAATGATATCGATTGCCGAAGCGCTGAAGCTCGCCTTTACAGTGGAGCAATTTAATACGGGAATACTTCATGCGATTCATGCATTTACGAATGAGGAAGTTACACCGCTTCCGCAGGAACAATTACCTTCTGAACAAGACGTTCAGGCGATGATCGATCAGTTACGCAAGCGGTATGATATTCCGTCTGTCTAATACACGCTTCTAACCTAGGAAGTGTTGCAACGCATGCATCATTTCTTTTTGCCAAAAACCCCACAGATGATGACCAGGCTTCTCGATATAGAGGAGCTTGGTTTTTTTTTGTTCCAAAATTTCCTTCGTTGCACGGTTCTCTGCGACAAAATCAAACGTTCCGCGCTCTGTTTCCACCTCAATTTCATCTAATCCGATTAGCATGTAGAGGCTCAGCCATGACAAATCGTCTTGTTCCTGTAATTGTTCTCGCGTATCTTGAAAAAATGCACCAGAAAAGGATATTACTTTGGAAAAAAGGTCACGATAATGGATGGCAAGGTGTATGGATACGGTTCCGCCTAGAGAGTCTCCAGCTAAGATTCGTTCATCTGAAGTTGTGCGAACAGGGTAGTTCTCTTCCACCCATGGAATTAATTCTTCGGTGAAAAAGTTTAAGTAGTTCGCATGAAGATGACCATTAGGTGCATATTCCGCAGTACGAATGGAGGTATCGACGTCCACACCAACGACAATAGCAGGTTCCATACCATCTTCAAGAATACCTTGTGTTAAGAAAGTAGCGATTCGGCCGAAATTAAAGAATTGCTCGCCATCTTGGCAGTAAATCACGGGATATGATAATAACACGTTGTAACCAGGAGGTAAATATATCCGAATAGGGCGATCATGCCCAAGGTAATTTGAGGGAATGATATGTTTGACGATGGTACGTTTCGTGTAAAAAGCATTGTCCATTGTGTAGGAAACCTCCATTTTTTACAAAAGTGTCGTATAATAGTTTGGATTTTACGTTAATCTGTATTATAGATATTCGTAAACTGTACTATTCATCGACATAAAAGTTAGCAAATAACTAGGTAAAGACTGTGTACTTTTTTATAAAACAGGATTATAATGTTACTATAACAGAAATCACTGCAATAGTAATTAATTTCATTGAGCTATTGCGCTTGATCAGTTGTAATTAACTTATGCTTTCGGAAACAAAGCTTAAACCCTTCTAGATAGAACATGTTTCCTAATTAATGACTTGAGGTGAATGATATGAGTAAGGTTCAAAACAAACTGAACTATGAAGTAAGCTCAGAGAATGTGACACCATTAACGATTCTTGCACCGGACGGTTCAGTAGTTAATGATGACAAAATGCCTAAATTAAGCGACGACCAATTGCGCGAATTAATGCGTAGAATGGTCTTTACTCGTACGTGGGATGAGCGTGCAATCAACTTGGGACGTCAAGGTCGTCTTGGTTTCTATGCGCCAGTATCTGGTCAAGAAGCTTCCATGATCGGTTCCGAATTTGCACTTAACAAAGATGACTTTATTTGCCCAGGTTACCGCGATATGCCGCAGCTAGTATGGCACGGCCTTCCGTTATACCAAGCATTCCTATATTCCCGTGGTCACCAACATGGTGGACAAATCCCTGCTGATGTACACGTATTGATGCCTCAAATCATCATCGGTGCACAAATGCTTCATGCAACAGGTGTTGCAATGGCATTCAAACAACGTGACGAGAAGCGTGTAGCAATCGGTTACACTGGCGACGGCGGTAGCTCCGAAGGCGATTTCTACGAAGGTTTGAACTTTGCTGGTGCATTTAAGCTACCTGCAATCTACTTCGTACAAAACAATGGTTATGCCATTACAACACCTTACGCGAAGCAAACTGCTGCTCAATCCGTTGCGCATAAAGCACTTGCTGCTGGTATCAAAGGTGTTCAAGTTGACGGTATGGACGTTCTTGCTGTGTACACAGCAGTTACTGAAGCTGCTGAGCGCGCACGCAACGGTGAAGGTGCAACTCTTATCGAGGCACTTACTTACCGCTTCAAGCCGCATTCCTTGGCAGATGATACGACGAAATACCGTACGAAAGACGAAGAAGCTGAATGGTCTGAAAGAGATCCACTTAACCGCTTCCGTGCATTCTTGACGAAAAAAGGTCTATGGACTGAAGAAGAAGAAGCACAAGTAAAAGAAGATGCTAAAGCTACAATTGCAGAACAAATCAAAAAAGCGGAAGAAACAGAGAAGATGACAGTAAATGGTCTAATTGACTCCATGTTCGAAGTAACTCCGAAGCATTTAGAAGAGCAAAAGGCTTATTTTTCTTAAGAGGGGGGCACAACAATCATGGCACAAATGAATATGATTCAAGCGATTAAAGACGCACTTCGCGTTGAGCTTGCTAGAGATAAAAATGTTCTTTTATTCGGTGAAGACGTAGGTCACGTTGGCGGTGTATTCCGTGCAACTGAAGGTTTACAAGCAGAATTCGGTGAGACTCGTGTATTCGATACACCACTTGCTGAGTCCGCAATCGGTGGTTTGGCAGTAGGTCTTGGTATTCAAGGCTTCCGTCCAGTTGCTGAGATCCAATTCGTTGGTTTTATCTATGAAGCACTTGATCAAATCTGTGTTCAAGCAGCGCGTATGCGTTACCGCTCCGGTGGTCGTTACAACTCCCCAATCGTGTTCCGTACACCATTTGGTGGCGGTGTTAAAGCGGCTGAGCTTCACACAGATTCCTTGGAAGGTCTATTGATCCAAACTCCTGGTATCAAAGTTGTCGTTCCTTCCAACCCTTACGATGCAAAAGGTCTTATGATCGCTGCAATTCGTGATAACGATCCTGTATTCTTCATGGAGCACTTGAACTTGTACCGTGCATTCCGTGCAGAAGTACCTGAAGGCGAATATACAGTTGAGCTTGGTAAAGCTAATGTTGTTCGTGAAGGTGCAGACGTAACGATTATTACTTACGGTTTGATGGTTCATACTTCCGTTAAAGCTGCTGAGGAAATCGAAAAAGCACGTGGAATTAAGGTGGAAGTTATCGATCTTCGTACCCTAATGCCGCTTGATATTGATACGATTGTAGAATCGATCAAGAAAACAAATCGTGCAATTATCGTACAAGAAGCACAGCAAACATCCGGTGCGGCTGCAGAGGTTATTGCTCAAATTAATGAAAAAGCAATTCTACACTTGGAAGCTCCAGTACTTCGTATTGCAGGTCCAGATACGGTGTATCCTTATGCACAAATCGAAGATGCTTGGTTGCCATCTACAGCACGTATCATTGATGGCATTAACCGTGTTCTTGATTTCTAGAATATTTGAAGCGGACAGACTTAATTAGGGAGGTAAACCATCATGGCTCTTTTTCAATATAAATTTCCTGAACTAGGCGAGGGAATTCACGAAGGCGAAATCGTGAAAGTGAATATCAAACCTGGCGATAAAGTAGACGACGAAACAATCTTGATGGAAGTACAGAACGATAAAGCAGTAGTTGAAGTACCATGTCCAGTTAACGGTGTGGTAAAAGAAGTACTAGTTAAAGACGGCCAAGTATGCACGATCGGTGAACTAGTAGCTGTAATTGATGTTGAAGGTGAATTGCCTGCAGAAAGCATGCACCACACAAGCGGCAATGATAGCGCACCAGCACCTGCAGCAGTAGAAGCTCCAGCGGCAACTCCTGCACCTGCAGCGCCTGTTGCAGCTCCAGTAGCATCTGGTAACGTTCTAGCTACACCTAGTGTACGTAAGTTTGCTCGTGAGCAAGGTGTTAACATTGCTGAAGTTCCTGCTACTGGCAAGAACGGCAAAGTAACACGTGAAGACGTAACAGCATTCGCAGCGGGTGGCGTAGCACCAGTTGCAACTCCAGCAGCAGTGGCTACTGAAACTGCAGCACCAGCGGCAGCAACAAGCACACCAGTTGCTCCAGCAGCTGCAAACCTTGCTGAAGAGCGCGTACCATTCAAAGGTATCCGTAAAGCGATCTCCAATGCGATGGTTAAATCTGCTTACACAGCACCTCACGTTACAATTATGGACGAAGTAGATGTAACTGAGCTTGTTGCTTTCCGCGCGAAAATGAAGCCAATGGCTGAGAAGAAAGGCGTTAAAGTAACTTACCTTCCGTTCATCGTGAAGGCACTTGTTGCGGCTTGCCGTGAATTCCCAGCGCTTAATGCTTCGATCGACGAAGAAAGACAAGAAATTGTATACAAAAAACATTACGATATCGGTATTGCAACAGATACAGACAACGGTCTTATCGTTCCAGTTATCCATGAAGCTGATCGTAAGAACATCTGGAATGTTGCATCCTCGATTGCTGATCTAGCGAAACGTGGTCGTGATGGCAAACTTGCACCTGCTGAGATGAAGGGAAGCACGATTTCCATTTCCAACATCGGTTCTGCAGGGGGTATGTTCTTCACTCCAATCATTAACTATCCAGAAGTTGCAATCTTGGGTACTGGTCGTATCACTGAGAAACCAGTAGTTAAGAATGGTGAAATTGTTGTTGCTCCAGTAATGGCACTTTCCCTAAGCTTTGACCACCGTTTGATCGATGGCGCAACAGCACAAAACTTCATGAATTACATTAAACAATTGCTGGCAAGTCCTGAACTGTTCTTAATGGAGGTGTAACACAATGGTAGTAGGCGATGCTTCTTTAGATATTGATGTGTTGGTAATTGGCGCTGGCCCTGGTGGTTACGTAGCTGCAATTCGTGCAGCACAATTAGGTAAAAGCGTTCTAATCGTAGATAAATCCGAGTGGGGCGGTGTGTGTTTGAACGTGGGTTGTATCCCATCCAAAGCACTTATCTCCGCGGCTCACCGTTATGAGCACATGACTCATTCCCATACAATGGGTGTATCTGCAGAGAACGTAACTGTAGATTTTTCTAAAGTACAAGAATGGAAGCAATCCGTTGTTAAGAAATTAACTAGCGGTGTTGAAGGTCTTCTTAAGGGAAATAAGGTTCAAATGTTCCAAGGTGAAGTGATGTTCATCAATGAGAACGAAGCTCGTGTGTTCAATGATCAAGAAGCACCGCGTTACCGCTTCAAACATTGCATCATTGCAACAGGTTCTCGTCCAATCGAACTTAAGCCATTCCCTTACGGCGGACGTATTATGTCTTCCACAGAAGCACTTGCTCTTAAAGAGATTCCGAAGAGCATGATCGTTATTGGCGGCGGCTACATCGGTATTGAACTTGGTCAAACATTCGCGAAGTTCGGAACGAAAGTGACGATCCTTGAAGGTTCTAAGTCCATTCTTCCAGCTTCCGAGGCAGAAATGTCCAAGCTTGTTAAGAAAAACTTGGATCGCTTGAAAGTGGATGTATTCGCAGAAGCTCTTGCGCAAAGCTCTGAACAAAACGACAAAGAAGTAACTGTAACATTCACTGTTAAAGGTGAAGAGAAGAAAGTTACTGCTGAATATTGCCTGGTAACAGTAGGCCGTCGTCCGAATACAGACGGAGATCTAGGTCTTGAGCTTGCTGGTGTTAAGCTAGGCGAGCGCGGTGTTATTGAAGTCGATCAACAATGCCGTACAAGCAATCCGAACATCTACGCGATTGGTGACGTTGTTCCTGGTCCTGCACTTGCTCACAAAGCAAGCTATGAAGGTAAAGTTGCAGCTGAAGCACTGGCAGGATTGCCAAGCGTAGTTGATTATAAAGTAATTCCTGCAGTAGTGTTCTCTGATCCAGAGATCGCATATGTGGGTTATAGTGAAAAAGAAGCTAAAGACCTTGGCATTAACGTTGCAGTAGGTAAATTCCCTTACGCAGCCAACGGCCGTGCACTTGCAATGAATGAGTCTGATGGTTTCGTGAAAATTATCGCGAACAAAGACACAGGCGTGATCATCGGTGCTCAGCTTATTGGTCCTGAAGCATCTAACTTGATTTCCGAAATGTGTCTTGCAATTGAGATGGGAGCTACACTTGAAGATGTGGCACTTACAATCCATGCGCATCCAACACTAGGTGAAATTACGATGGAAGCAGCGGAAGTTGCTCTAGGTCATCCGATCCACATGATCGGTGCGAAGTAATATTTGCTTTTGAAAATAAGAAACCGCGGCAGCCGATTCGTTCGGCTCTACCGCGGTTTTTTTGTTAATTTATATAGTAATCGGCTTTAAAAATTGAAGGGCTTGTGGAAGGATACGAATGTTTAATGATTGCGCTGTACTTATCTCTCCGTCGCTTTGAACAAAGTGCGGTTCTTGCGTATGTATCTGGATATGACTGCCTTTAAATATCGATACGGCTGGATGTTCCATATGTTTACCGGAGTAGATCGAGATAAATATGGACACGAGTTTCATTCGATTTAACGAGTGAATGACGATAACATCTGCTTGACCATCATCACAGATTGCAAGTGGATTGATCTTCATTCCACCTCCAAAGTAAGGTATATTCGAGCTGACAATCATCCATACGGTTGAAAAATGATGGCTTTCCTCATCCACCTGAACGGTTGCTGTAAATGGTCGGAACGTGAAGAACGCCTTAGCTGCTGAAAGCAAGTAAGAGATTTTACCGAGTGAAAGTCGATTAAATGCTTTCTTATGAATCGCTTCATTCGTATTTCGAGCTACGACAGCATCAAAGCCGGCACCTATACAGTTCACAGATATATTTCCATCTGACTCTAGTAAATCGATGGGTGTGGGCACATGTACATCTAATAGAAGTTTCAGTGCTTTGCGAGGATCGGTTGGAATGTGATGTCCTTTGGCAAAGTCATTGCCTGTTCCTGCTGGTATAAAACCGAATCGAGTCGTAGTTAACCTCTGACTTTGATATAAGCCATTGACAGCTTCATGAACCGTTCCGTCACCGCCAATGACAACAAGTGTATCGATTTCATCTTGAGTAAGAAGTTCCTGCGTGAGCAGAGTTGTTTCACCAGCACACTGCGTTATTTTATAGCAAAATAGGATGTTTTGACGGTTTAACTCTTGGCGTACCGTATCCCATACATATCTCCCTTTTCCATGACCTGAAACCGGGTTTACGACCAAACCTAACATGAAAACCTCCGATAATCGTATTTGTCTGTCTAATCATAATGCAATTTGTCGGAAGAGAAAAGAGAATTGTCCCCCCTGTTTGTCGAAATGAAGACCTGTGAAAGCGCTATATTAATTAATATAATTAAATTGTAAGTTAACACAAACAATTTTGGGAGGTCACTCAAATGAAAAAGACAGTTGTATCCATGACGGCATTACTACTAGTATTGTCCTCAGCGCTTGCTGCATGTGGTAAAGAAGAGACAAAAGACGCTGCAACAACACCTGGTGCTACTCAAACAGCTAAACCAGAAGAGGCAGGTAAGCCATTTACAATTAACCTGCGTCACATCTTGATTAAGGATACGGACAAGCCTGCTCTAACTCGCTTAGAAGAAGTGAAGAAGAAGACAGAAGCGGCTGTTCCAGGTCTTACAGTTAACTTTGAAGGTATGGAAGAGAACGTTAACCGTTTCCAAAAACTTCGTGCTGAAATGTCAGCAGGTAACCCTCCTCAAATCTTCAACCTATTCGGTGGTACGGACACAAGAGACTTCTCCAAGACAGGAAATCTTCTTGATCTAACTCCAATCTTGACTGAACTTGGTATTAAAGATAAGTACAACAGCTTATCCGAGTTCACAGTAGACGGTAAAATCTACGGTCTACCATTGACTGGTTATGCTGAAGGTATTTTCTACAACAAGAAATTATTCGCTGACAATGGAATTAAAGTTCCACAAACATACGAAGAGTTGCTAGCAGCTTCTGAGACTTTGAAATCCAAAGGCATCATTCCATTCGCACTAGGTTCCAAAGAGCCTTGGGCAATCAACATGATGATGAACACGATGTGGGTACGTGAAGCTGGAAACAACATTACGGAAGATATCGTTGCTGGTACGAAAAAATGGACAGACGCTGGCGTAGTGAAAGCATTCGCTAACTACTCCGAACTTCACAAGAAAGGCTACTTCCCTAAAGGTACTTTGTCTCTAGCTTATCCTGAAGGTCAGAACGACTTCAGAACTGGTAAAGCTGCAATGGCATTCGACGGAAGCTGGGCTGGCGGTTCCTTCACAGATGAGACTAAAACTGCAGTATCCAAAGAAGTTGGTTTCTTCGCGTTCCCATCAACAGGTGGTCCTGGGGATGGCGCACTTAACGCTTCTTACTCCAACGGTTATGGTTTCTCCGCGAAACTAAACGATCAAGAGAAGAAAGCTGTTAAAGAGTTCATCAAGCAAATGTGGAGCCAAGACCAACAAGAAAAGCAATACAAAGAAGAAGGCTGGTTGCCAGCTATGAAGTTTGAGCTTGCAAGCGCGAAAGAAATTACGAAAGACATTAGCGGTGTAATGGGTAAAGCGAAAACTGTATTCCCTGCATTTGACTCCGTTGTACACGCTAAAGTTCGTGACGCTCTTGAAAAAGGTATGCAAGAATTGATCGGCGGAAAAATTACACCTGAGAAACTGGCTGAAAAGATCCAAAAAGTTCAAGACGAAGTAGCTAAAGAGAAGAAGTAATTCACATTCTCCTTTAAGAAACATGTCTGAGCAAGTAACGGGTATCTCCACCAGGTGATACCCGTTACATATATTTAAATAAATATTTACCTGAGTAAATCAGGATAGAGACTGGAGGTTCACATGAATAAGACTTTGCGTAATCCCTTGACGTATTTCTTGTTTATAATACCGACGCTGTTACTGTATACGATGTTCTTTATTTATCCGGTACTTAGCACATTGAAATCTGGCTTTACAAGCTGGGATGGTGCGAATACACCTGTATTTATCGGACTAGATAACTATGTAAAAGCGTTAACTAACGATGAAATTTTCTGGAAATCATTCTTTAATAACGTTTTCTTCATCTTATTCTCTTTATTTATTCAAATCCCAGTCATTATTCTACTAGGTATTCTAGTATCTGGTGTGAAGAAATTCCGTGGTTTCTACAAAACGACTGTTTTCCTACCAAGTATTCTTTCAACTGCTGTAGTAGGTATTCTATTCTCCTTCGTCGTGTTCCACCCGGAGATCGGTTTGTTAAACAAACTGTTTAGTGCTGTCGGCCTTGAGAGCTTAATTCCTGAAGGCAGCTGGTTAGGATCAGAAAGTACAGCAATGCTTGCCATTTTGTTTACCAACGCTTGGCAGTGGACAGGTTTCTATGTTGTTCTCGTGCTAGCAGCGATCCTTGGTATTTCCAAAGAAATTTTCGAGGCTGCAGAAATTGACGGCGCGACAGGCTTCCAAAAAGCTCGACTAATTACAATACCATTGATTCGTCCGATTATTCTTGTGATCATGCTTCTATCGATTACAGGTGCGATGAAGGCTCTAGATGTTATCTTGGTTATGACAAATGGCGGACCGTTCAGCTCGACAGAAGTTATGGCAACGCATATGTACAATGTTGCTTTCAAACAGACTGAATATGGATACGGTAACGCGATTGCGAATCTCATTATGATCTTTACATTGGGAGTCACTCTACTGTTCGGTATCTTTTCGAAAAAATTCGGGGATGTGGAGAGCTGATGAAAAACAAAAAAGGTATTCTTACTCACGTTATCCTGATGCTTTATGTTATTATTACATTATATCCGGTTTTCTGGGCATTCCAGAACTCCTTCAAGACTTCAGCAGAAGTTATTTCACATCCGTTTGCGATTCCAACTGATTTCCAATTCGTGAACTATATCAATGCATGGACATCTTCCAAGATTAGTACTTATTTCTTTAACAGCTTGTATATTTCTACACTAGCCAGTGTGGTTTCCATGGTACTTGCAGCAATGACTGCTTATGCAGTAACTCGTATGCGCTTTAAAACAATGAGTAAGATCGTACAAGCGTTTATCGGTCTTGCACTTATGATTCCAGGTTCCTTCTTGCTTGTACCGTTGTTCTTCTTACTTAACGATATGAAAATCGTCAATACACACGCAGCGCTCATTATTCCGTATATTACATTCGGAATTCCGCTTACCGTGTTTGTTATATCTGCCTTCCTTCGCTCGATTCCGAACGATTTGGAAGAAGCAGGTGTTATGGACGGCTTGTCCGCATATGGCTTGTTCTGGAGAGTCATCCTGCCACTATGTACACCAGCGCTTGTAACGGTGTTTATTCTGAACTTCTTAGGAAATTGGAACGAATTCGTTATGGCACAGTTCTTCTTAACAAAAGAAACGCTGCGTACACTCCCTGTCGGCATGGTTGCATTCATGAACTCCCTAAATATGAACTATAGTGGTCTATTCGCTTCTACGATGTTTAGCGTCATTCCAGTTGTTGTGATCTATGCCATTCTTCAAGAGAAAATTATTGAAGGTGTAACAGCTGGTAGTGTGAAGGGATAACCTGAAGGAGGAAAGAGGCGTAATGATGAATCTTAGAAAAAAAGTGTTCCTTGCTTTCTTTGGATTCATTATTATTCCTCTTTTTGTTATTGGCAGCATTACGTACCTCGTCATCCAGAATATTATTGAAAAAAACTATACTGATCAATCAGAGCTTACGATTCAAGCGATTGGACATAATATCAGTTCCATATTTAAAGAGGCAAATACGTACTCAGAGTATTGGCGTTTCCAAAGTGAGCTCAATGCGATGTTGGCATCATCTGATGGAATTGGTGGTCAGTCCTCGCGTTATTTAGATAACATTAGTATTCTAAAAAGTACATTCTTAACTTATCTTGCAGTCGATAAAGTAGCCATCTACGATGTACAAGGCGATTATGCGGCGGCTTTTAAGCGGAAGGACAGGGACATCTTGAAAGTTCCTTTCTATCAATTCCGATCCCATGAAGTATATAAAGAAATGATTGAACAGAATGGGCGAGCGACTTGGGTAGGCCCGAATGAATACACTTCTGTTATTGATAGTGATGGACAATTTACATCGATTCGATTGATGCGAGACCCTTCCTCCATGGAGATTAAAGGGTATTTGTTGTTAACAATGCGCTTTAACGAGCTGGACAGGCTAGCGAGTTCATTCTTCTATAACCAGCCTGAAGCAAGTCGCTTCTTAATTGTGAATCATTCAGGTACCATTCTTAAAGACAGTAAGAGTCAGTTGGATGGTCATAACTTAAAGGATTATAGCTCCGGGTCCGTTGATCTTACGAAAGAATATGCAACTTCCAAAGTCATGTTTAATGGCGTTGAAAGTATGCTCTCCGTATACGATTTTGATTTGGAGAAAGAAGGAATTAAGAACTGGAGTCTTGTTTACATTACACCGTGGGATTATTTATCCGGTAAAACGTTGACAGTGCTCAAATGGGTATCTATTGTTATTACTTTCTTCTTGATTTGCGCATTGCTATTTAATCTATTGTTTGTGAATCGATACATTCGATTTATTAGCTATTTTGTATCCAAAATGAAACATGCAGAACTTGGTGATCTAAGAGTTCGGGTTCCTGTAAGAGGGCATGACGAAACGACGATTCTTGCTCGTGGATTCAACTCACTTGTTGCTCGTATGGAATTGCTCATCGAAGAAATCAAGATGGAACAAGAGCGGAAGAAGAAAGCGGAGTTAATGCTGCTAGAAGCACAGATTAAACCGCATTTTCTTTTTAACACATTAGAGTCAATTAACGCTTTAGCGATTCAGAATGAGGGTAAGAAAGTAAGTCAGATCGTGTACCGACTTGGTTCGATGCTGCGAATGTTCGAGCATAAAGAAGAAATTTCAGTTGCTCTTGAAATGAATTACTTGAAAAACTATATGGATATCCAAGCGTTCCGCTTTGAAGACTTGTTCCAGTATGAATTTGATCTGCCGAAAGAACTTGAGAACTACTCGATTCTGAAATTGACCTTGCAGCCACTTGTTGAAAATAGTATCCAGCACGGTTTTGAGGGATTAGAAGGCGGAGGAGCGATTAAGATTTCTGTGGAAGATCAAGGGGATCATATCGTAATTTGGGTGGAAGACAACGGTAAGGGTATACCGAGTGATGTGCTCAATCGTTTAGAATACAAAGGAACAAGCTTAAAATTACCTAAGCAAGCAACTGAGACGAAGCGAATTGGCCTTGGCATATTAAATGTTGCAGATCGTCTTCGCATTCATTACGGAAACTCCTGTGGCATTTTCATTTGCAGTGAGCTTAGCAAAGGCACAACAATTAAATGCGTAATTCCAAAATATATTGCTGGGTGATGGAAATGAAATTAAAAGCGTTACTTGTGGATGATGAAATCAATATTGTACGTAATTTACAAAAAGTATTACCTTGGGAGTCGATCGGCTTTGATTCGGTTGAAACGACAAGTGATGGATTAAAGGCACTTGCGTACGTCGAAGAACATAATCCAGATCTGATTCTATGTGACATTCGAATGCCCAATTTAGATGGTCTTGGTTTCTTGCAAAAGCTAAATGAACTAGGCAAAGACTATGCAGTCATTATGCTGACAGGTTATCAAGATTTTGAATACATTCGAACTGCGCTTAAGTATGGTGCTCGTGACTACATCCTCAAGCCTATTAATTACGAGGAGCTAGAGAATGTCGTGACGAAGCTTGCAGAGGAAATCATAGACAAGCGAATGGAACAGGCACGTGAGCAGAAGAAGTGGAACAGTGTCATGAACCTTGCTTATGAGAAATTGCTGCATGACGTACTCCTGGATTATACGAATGTGAGTGTAAGACAATTTTTATTCAATGATGAACATTTGCTCGAAGAGCTCGAATATACATTAATTTTGGTTGATTTGGATGAGTACTCCCACATTTCAAGGAATTGGAATGAGAAGGAACGTAAGCTACGTAATTTTGCACTGCGAAACGTTCTTCAAGACGCGCTTAGCAAAGATGAACTTAACTACGCGGTGCTTCAGACTCGTGAAGGCGAGTGGTGTGTTGTGATTCAGCATACGAAAGGGAACAATCCAAACGACATTAATAAGATGCAGATGTGGTCGCATATGTTACAAGAGGCTGTTCATCTCAATGTGAAACTCAATGTGTCACTCGGTATTTATCCGAAACATGCGTCTATGCATGAACTTGCGGATGCTTATAAGAAAGTACAGCGCTCACTTCACTTATCCCCTGCGAAGAAGCAGATTCTCGTCCTGAAAGAACAGGCTGGAACGAATGAATTGAATTACTCGATGTGGGGATTAATTGAGGAGATTGTTACAGCGCTTAAACAACGTGATCAGGCGAAGATGGATCAGGCGTTTAGTGAATTAAACCAAACACTTAAAGCGATCTCTGAGCAGTCAGTTCTTCGCGTTGAACAAATTCTACACTTCTTAATCCTGCACTTGGTGCGTGAGATGAAGGAAATTAATGTCCTGAGTGATGAAGAAGAGGCAGCTCTCTGGGCAAAGCTAGAACGTTCGATCTCAGTCAAAGATTTGATGGAAAATATTCATCAACTCATTCATACCTCCATGAATACACGTATTAATCGTAAACCTAGTGATACGTTCATGATATCTGCAAAAGAGTATATTAATAAAAATCTAGCAACTGATTTTGGCGTTGAAGAAATTGCGGATTATATCGGCATTTCTTGCTCATACTTCTCCTTGCTGTTCAAACAGCAGTTTGGTGAAACGTTCTTGGAGTATTTAACAAGACAACGCATCGAACTTGCGAAGTCGATTCTAGTCATGAGTGACAAGAGTATTACACAGATTGGCAAAATGGTAGGCTATGCAGAGCGCAGATACTTTACACGCGTATTTTTGAAATTTACAGGCATGACACCAACGGAATATCGGGAAAAAAGAGAAACTCCAATTCATGAATGATGAAAAGAGGTCGTCACGTATGAAACTCGAAAACATGTCATTGCGTCAAAAAATTGGTCAAATGTTTATGTGCGGATTCAAAGCACAGATTCCGAATGCAGAAGTGAAAAGCTTGATTGAAGAGTATCAAGTGGGTGGAATTATCTACTTCCGTCGTAATCTCGTGAATCCTGAGCAAGTTGCAACGTTATCTAGTGATCTTCAAACAGCGGCAACAATAGACAACCCGTTATTAATTGCTATCGATCAAGAAGGCGGTATGGTAGCAAGAATTGAGGAAGGCATTAGCCTTATGCCAGGCAGTATGACACTTGGTGCAAGCCGAGACACAGATGCATCTTATCAAACGGCACAAATTTGTGGTAAAGAACTTCGTGCAATGGGGATCAATGTGAACTTTGCACCAGACGTTGATGTGAATAACAATCCACTTAACCCTGTTATTGGGGTTCGTTCCTATGGGGAAGATCCAAAGCTCGTTGCGCAGATGGGTTCAGCTGCTGTTCGTGGCTATCAAGATGCAGGTGTAACTGCAACGATCAAGCACTTCCCAGGCCATGGGGATACGAATTCCGATTCGCATTACGCATTGCCTACAATCTTGCATGATATGGATCGTCTAAGATCAGTTGAACTCGTACCGTTTATTGATGCAATTGAGAATGGTGCTGACATGGTCATGTCTGCACATATTATTTTCCCAGCGCTTGAGCAAGAGAAGTTACCATCAACTCTATCCCCTCGCGTGATGCAGAGCTTCCTTCGTGAAGAGCTTGGGTTTAAAGGTGTCATTGTAACAGATTGCCTGGAGATGAAAGCAATTGATGATCACTTCGGACCGGCAGAAGGTACCGTACTTGCAGTAGAAGCAGGTGTAGATATCGTATTAATCTCCCATACGTATGAGAAGCAAGTTGCGGGAATCAATGCGCTTGTTCAAGCCGTAGAAGAGGGAAGAATCTCTGAAGCACGAATTGATGAATCTGTAGAGCGTGTGCTTGCTCTTAAAGCGAAGTTAAAGCAAGCAGAAGCATCAACAATTGGATTGAATGAGGTTGGTTTGCCAGCTTCTGAGGAAGTGGCGGCTAGTGTCTATGAGAAGAGTGTTACACTCGTTCAGAACAATAATGATATTATCCCGCTTGCTTCTTCGAAGAAGACGCTCGTGATTTGGTCTGAGGTTCGTGAGAATACAGAAGTGGTAGAATTCATTTCACAGAAAGAAACGTTAGGTTACTATTTGGCTGAGAAAATGGGTGATGTGAGCGAGACTCGTATTTTCCTTGATCCGACTAAGCAAGAGATTGCAGAAACATTGAAACTTGTCGAAGCAGCTGATCAAGTCATCTACGTGACGTATAATGCAACATTTGCAGAGGGGCAAATTCATCTTGCGAAGGAAGTCGCAAACTTGGGTAAATCCTTCGTTGTCGTAGCAGGACGCAACCCATTTGATCTTGTATCCTTCCCAGAAGTTCCGGCGTATATTGCAGCTTACGAGAACCGTCCACTTGCGATGAAGGCTGTGGCTAAAGTGCTATTAGGTGAGATTAATGCACAAGGTCAATTGCCAGTAACGATTTCTGAGAAGTATGCTTATGGTTGGTCTTTATCCTAAATAGCTTATAAATTAAGACTCTCACGTGAGGGGGATTGGCAATAATCCTGCTCAAATGTGGGGGTCTTTTTCTATAATACACAATGGTAATTTATCCCTTATTATTGAAATGAATCCCTATTAATAGGTTATATATGGATATATACTAAAAATTGTAATCATATTAAATATTTGGAGGTCGAAATATGAAAAAGACAGCAGTAACTCTCGTAAGTTTACTAGCAGTTGGCAGTGCGTTAGCTGGATGTGGTAGTAAAGAAGCAGCAACGACACCTGCACCGACATCGACGCCTGTGGCAACCAAAGCACCTGAGGCAGCAACTCCAGCACCTAGTAAGGCACCAGAAAAAGTAACTTTGAACTTGCGTAACGTGCTCGTAAAAGAGACACAAGCTAAAGAATTAGCACGTTTGCAACAAGTAAAGAAAGATGTTGAAGCAAAAGTTCCAGGACTTACTATCGAGATGGTTTCGATGGAAGAGCAGGCACACCGTCTTCAACGTTTACCTGCTGAATTTGCTCAAGGAAACCCGCCAGAAATTTTCCAACTATTTGGTGGCTCCGATACGAAGAAATTTTCCAAAACTGGTAGCTTACTTGATCTGACACCCATTATTACAGAGCTTGGTCTTAAAGATAAATTCTATGACTTAGGTGAGTTTACAGTAGACGGTAAAATTTACGGTCTTCCACTGGCTGGATATCAGGAGAACGTCTTCTATAACAAGAAGATCTTTGCTGACAACGGTCTTCAAATCCCAAAAACTTGGGATGAACTTATGAAAGTTTGTGAAACGTTAAAAGCTAAAGGCATTCAACCTTTCGCATTCGGTGCGAAAGATGCGTGGGCAATCACAATGCCAATGAATACACTTTGGGTACGTTATGGTGGAAAAGATATTACGGCTGAAATTCAAGCAGGTACTAAGAAATGGACAGATCCAGGTGTGGTTGAAGGTTTCAAAAAATTCAAAGAACTCATTGATAAAGGTTACGTAACGAAGAACTCCTTAGCACTAAGCAATGAGCAAGGCTATGGCGAATTCCAAAAAGGGAATGCTGCAATGCGCTTTGATGGAACTTGGGCAGGTGGAGCGTTCACGGATCCTAAATTCAGTAAAGTAACGGATGATGTTGGATTCTTCCAATTCCCGAACGTTGGAGGCCCTGGCGATAACATCGTAAATGCTTCCTACTCTTCCGGATATGGTTATTCATCTAAAGTAAATGATGCTCAGAAAGCAGCAATTAAAGAATTTATTAAGCGCATGTACAGTGATGAAGAGCAATTGAAACAAAATGCAGATGAAGGCTGGTTGCCAGCGAAGAAGATTACAATTGACAGTGCTAAGCCTTATGTAAAAGAAGTGTTTGCAGTAGCAGGAGCAGCTAAGGGATCATTCCCAGCATTTGATGCTGAAGTACCAACATCAGTTCGTGATTTTATTTTCCAAGAGGCACAAAAGTTAGTTGGAGGTAAAGTTACAGCAGAACAATTCGCTGAGAACGTTCAGAAAGCTCAAGAGAAAGCAGATAAAGAAAAGAAATAATGATTGAATAAGAATTGAAGTAGCGGGTATCACCAATCGGTGTGGTACCCGTTACTTGTTCAATAAACCTATACGCGGTATAAGCGTTATAGAGAACGGAGGTCATCGTGAATCGTACATTACGAAATCCGGCAACATTTATCCTTTTCATATTGCCTGCTCTAATTTTGTATAGTGTGTTCTATATTTATCCGATCTTCACGACGTTTCAATTTGGATTTACAGATTACAATGGATTATCCAAACCCGAATATATTGGATTTGAAAACTATGTGACTGCACTCACGGATGATCCAAATTTTTGGGTCGGATTCTTAAATAATGTTTGGTTTATTTTGTTCTCGATCTTTGTTCAAGTACCGATCATTCTACTCATTGCTGTACTCGTTGCTGGTGTAAAAAGGTTCCGTGGTTTTTACAAAACAACGGTATTCTTACCTAGTATTTTGTCGACTGCGGTAGTAGGTGTATTGTTCACATTCGTAGTCTTCCATCCTCAAATCGGGATACTTAATAGTGGTCTAACTGCAATTGGCTTGGAATCATGGACGATGGGTTGGCTAGGTGATGAGAGAACGGCTATGTTATCGATCTTAGTCACCAATGCTTGGCAATGGACAGGGTTCTATGTGGTGCTTGTACTCGCTGCGATTTTTGGAATATCCAAAGAAGTTCTAGAAGCCGCAGAGATTGATGGAGCAACAAGTTTTCAACGAACTCGATTTATTATCATCCCACTTATTCGTCCAGTCATCTTCGTTATTATTCTATTATCCATCACGGGAGCCATGAAGGCATTAGATATCGTTATCGTTATGACAAATGGAGGACCATTCGGTTCTACAGAGGTAATGGCAACGTATATGTATCGTGTAGCCTTTAATCAAGATTACTACGGATATGGTAATGCAATTGCGAACTTGATCTTTATTTTCTCTTTACTCATTACTTTGATATTTAATAGCATTTCCAAAAAATACGGGGATGTGGAGGGCGAATGAAAAAAAGAAAAGGTATCGGCGTCCATGTATTTTTGTGGATCTATGTGATCGTCACGCTCTATCCGATCCTATGGGCATTTCAGAATTCATTAAAAGTATCAGCGGATGTCGTTGCAGATCCGTTTGGTCTTCCGACTTCGCTGCATATTCAGAACTATTTTGACGTGTGGGTGAAAGCGAAGGTTAGTACGTACTTCTTCAATAGTTTCTATATCGCAACGACAGCGAGTGTTGTCTCGATTGTGATTGCGGCGATGGTCGCTTATGCAGTTACACGCATGCGTTATCAGTTACCAGCTAAGATTGTGAAGTCATTTATCGGATTAGCCTTGCTCTTACCGGGATCATTCTTACTTATTCCGTTATTCCGGCTTGTGAGTGATCTTCACATTAAGGACACGCCGTTTGCGATTCTTTTCCCGTATATCACTTTCGGGATACCCCTTACGATGTTTATCATTTCGGCGTTCTTGAAATCCATTCCAAATGATCTGGAAGAAGCGGGTGTAATGGATGGACTAACCGCATTCGGTCTGTTCTGGCGAATTATATTGCCGTTAACGCTCCCAGCACTCGTAACGGTATTTATTCTGAATTTCTTAGGGAACTGGAATGAATTTATTATGGCTTCCTTCTTCATTACGGCGGATAAGTATCGAACACTCCCTGTTGGGATGGTCGCATTCCGAGATAGTTTGAACCAGAACTATGGGGGATTGTTCGCGGCGACGATGTTCAGTATCATTCCGGTAATTATCATTTACGCCTTCTTACAGGAGAAGATTATTGAAGGGGTTACAGCGGGGAGTATTAAAGGGTAGTGTGGACAAAGAGAAAGCTGCAAGGCATCTGAAAAGGATGTTAGCAGCTTTTTTTGTATGAATTTGATGTTCAATTATTCGAACCAACCTTTGCGTTTAAACCAGACATACATGGAGCCGGCAACGGTAATCATGATGCCTATTACAATAAAGTATCCCCATTTCCAACCGAGCTCAGGCATATTGGTGAAATTCATCCCATACACCCCAGCTAAGAACGTAAGCGGCATGAAAATAACGGTAATAACGGTAAGAGTCTTCATGATGCTGTTCATCCGATTGGAATTAAGCGAAATATAAGAGTCACGCAGATCAGCGGTAATCTCGCGATTGGATTCGATCATATCGGTTAATTTGAGCAGATGATCATGAATATCGGAAAAATAAAACAGATGCTCTTTGAGACCCGGTATGCGATTTGAGTTAATAACATGGTAGAGTAAGTCGCGCATCGGGATAATCGTTCTTCTTAGCTTGAGTAACCGGGAACGGATGGCAAACAATTGATCCATATTACTCACGATTTCGTTATGACTGCTTTCAAGATCATCTAGTCCGTCTTCAATCTGATGAACGCATGGAAAATATTGATCAACGGTCTTATCGATGACAGCATGCGCAGCAAATAGAGGACCGATTTGCCAACCAGAAGATTGTTTACGTACTCGTTCGCGTGCTTCTTCAATGACCTGAATTTGTTCCAAGGAGAAGGTAACGATAAAGTTAGGCCCTACAAACATATTGATTTCTTTAGCAACTAAAGATGGATGTTCAATCGCATGTAAGATGAGGAATTGGATGTCATCATAGTGATCTAACTTCGGTCTTTGAAGCAGATTGAAGCAATCTTCAATTGCAAGTGGATGGAAATGGAAATAATCCTGAAGTAATTTCCCTTCTTCTTCTGTGGGTGCAGTCAGATCTACCCAATACCACTGAATCGTATCGGATTTTAATTGCTCAAGCGTAAGGTACTCCAGCAATTTATTGTCTTTAGTGATGGCTAATGTACGGATCAATCAGGGTCATTCCTTTCTCGTGCAATCATTATTATCATTCTACTATACGAACAGGTATATAACAGAGACAAGCATAATATTTTTAAGATATAGGATAATCCTGAATCATCAAGGAGGAATGTAGGATGAAACCAGAGATGGATGAGTTAAGATTGGCGGAAGAAGCCTTAGATGATGCTGAGTTAAGTGAAGAATTGCTTGATGATGCAATAGAAGACGATGAGGATGAAGATGATGAAGACGAAGATGAACTCGAAATTGACGATGCAGGTCTCGATGATTTCGATGCGGAATACGATAGTGCGGATGAAGAGGAATTAGGTTAAATCGATATAAGTTTAAAAATGTAAAAAGGATGCCAAATCGGCATCCTTTATTTGCATTATAAATGATAATTAGTTTGAAGGCATTCTTCCGCCATTGACAAAACGGTCTTTCCAGTAGCCTGTCTCTAAAGAGGAAATTGCCACTCCGTTAGCGGAAGGTGTGGCATGGATCATTTGACCATCACCTATATAAATTCCTACATGACCAATGCCTGTCCCATTTACGCGTAGGAATACGAGATCTCCGACACGTAGGTCGGATTTTTTAGCTACTTTAGCAAGTTGATTATTCTGCGAGTTGGATCCCCATTTAATCGAGAGGTCAGCAGCTTCTTTGTATACGTATTGTGTAAAAGAGGAGCAGTCGAAGATAAAATTCTTCGGATCACGTGCACCGTATTTGTATGTAACTTTTCCCATTAAGGATTTAGCGAATTTAACGATTTTTTCGGACTTATTCGTATTTGCGCTAGGTGCAACATAATCCGTGTATTTTGCGTTAGAAGATATGTAGCCGGATTGACCTTGTTTGGTTTGGACTTGCAACCAATTCGCATTTACTTGTTTGACCACATGAACTTTCTCTCCTTTTTTCAAAAAAAGGATTGGTTTCTTTGCGGTACTTGGTGTAGAACGTAAGTTGACACCATATTCAATGGTTGTTTCGTATGTATTTTTTGCATAAGCACCGAAAGTGATTTCCAGCTCTGTGTCTGGGCTTTCAGCTGCAAAGGTACTCATTGGCATAGCACCAAGCATTAGGCTTGAGGCGATCATGAGAACTCCAAGTTTTTTCTTCAAGTTGTATCTCCTCCAAGTATGTATTTAGGGGATAATCCCGTGCACGTACAAGCATAGCATTGGTAATTGTTGATTTCATTCATTAAATATTGGTAAATTTGGCTGCTACGATTGGAATGTGATGGGAGGAAAATGAAAGTTGAAAAGAATAAAGTTGTTTAGATTTTTCATCTGTTTACTCGTTATGGTGCTTGGATTACAGTCGGTTTCAACGGTATGGGCTAAAGCGCCGAATACCATTTCTTATGATGTAAAGCTTAAGGTAAATGGAAAGTTGATTCAGTCGGATTCACCGCCGTTTATTTACACGGAAATCGGACTTACGATGGTTCCGATTCGATTCGTGACGGAGGCTTTAGGGGCTAAAGTCGAGTGGAATGCGAAGACGGAAGAAGTGACGATTACGAAGAAAAATAACGTTATCGTGCAGAAGATCGGGAATAAGACTGCGCTTTTAAATGGCAGAAAAATTGAACTAGGTGCGGCAGCAGAGCTTAGAAATGCTCGTACGATGGTTCCGCTTCGCTTTGTAAGTGAAGGACTAGGGTCAACGGTGCAGTGGAATGGCGATAAGAATGAAGTGAATATTATCGATCAAGAGCCGGTACAGCCTCCAGTTCAACCGCCAGTACAACCACCGGTACAGCCGCCAGTTGGGGATAAGACGAAGGAACTTCGTGGAGCATGGATTTCGACGGTATATAATATCGATTGGCCATCGAAAACTGGATTGTCTGTACAAAGCCAAAAGGCGGAGTATACGAAGCTTTTAGACAGCTTAAAAGATATGGGTATCAATGCTGTATTCGTTCAAGTTCGCCCGGAGTCAGATGCACTGTATAAGTCCAAGCTTGTCCCATGGTCCAAGTGGCTGACAGGTACACAAGGTAAAGATCCTGGATACGATCCACTTGCATTCATGGTGGAAGAGACTCACAAGCGTGGCATGGAGTTTCATGCTTGGTTCAATCCGTTCCGTGCAAGTAATGGGGTAAATATGGACGAGCTTGCTAGTAATCACCCAGCGAAGACGCATCCAGAGTGGATCGTGAAGAATAGCAACAAGCTATACTTAAATCCAGGGATTCCAGAAGCTCGCTCCCACATTATTGATACAATTATGGAAGTGGTAAAAGGGTATAACGTGGATGGCGTGCATTTGGATGATTATTTCTATCCTTATGGTTCGGAGAAATTTGCTGACGAGGCGGCATTTGCTGCCTACAATAAAGGGAATATCAAGAACATCGACGACTGGCGTCGGGATAACATTAATCAGTTCGTGAGAGATTTAAATCAATCGATTAAAGCGGAGAAGAAGAATGTGGAATTCGGTATTAGTCCGTTCGGTGTATGGAAGAATCAAAGCACAGATCCAACAGGTTCTCCGACTACAGCTGGCGTAACGGCTTATGACAGCCTACGTGCTGATGTGCGTACGTGGATTCGTAACGGTTGGATGGATTACGTCGCTCCGCAAATTTATTGGAGCATCGGCTTTAAGGCAGCAGCTTACGATAAGCTGGTCGATTGGTGGGTAAATGAAACGCGTGGCAGCAACGTTAAGTTGTACATCGGACAAGCTCCTTACAAGCTAGGCACGAAAGAAGCGGGTTGGTCTACAGCTACTCAAATCACAGATCAACTTGATTACAATAAAAAATACGCTGAAGTAAAAGGCAGCATCTACTTCAGTGCTAAGAATCTGCTTGGTAACGTGCTCGGGATTAAGGATGTTCTCAAGGCGTATTATCAAACTAAGTAATTTGATGTAAAAATAGTGGGTACAATAAAAGGAAGCCTTAGACAGTTCGCGAGAACGTCTAGGGCTTCCTTATTTTATTTGCAGATGCAGTTGATTAGTTGGGGCTAAGAAAGTAGAAGGAATGAGATGTAAGTACGTAAGATAGTGGTAACAAAGTAAGAAAGGCACGTAAGCATTAAGCAAATAAATAAGTTAAGTAGGTAGAAGGTAGTCGATAAAAAAGTAGATAAACACGTAAACAATCAAGTAAGCAATCGCCTTTCTTTCTCTCTGCCGATCCAAAGGATGGCAAAGACAGGGGAGGGTGCGAAGCACCCGACCATCTTTCCTGCCTACTCAGTCCGTGGTGAAAAAGTCCAACGTAGATAAAAAGTAGCAACTGGAGGAGCGTAGCGTTCGCCTTTGAAATCGTGAAAATACCATAAATCCAATTCAAAATTCACGATTGAGACAGCGACCGGAAGTGCTACTTTTTTCGAAGTGAGCCGACTTTTTCACCACGCGCCCCCACTTACATTATGTCAAACTTCCCCGGCATATAATGCGACGACTTAATATACCGAATCGTCTTCGTCGCAGCACGCATCACAATCGACTCCGTTTCCGCACGTTGATTCGGTAAGAAGCGCACACCACTTACGAAATCACCCGGTGTAATCCCAGTTGCAGCGAAGATCACATCTTCCTCACCAACCATATCCTTCATATACAAAATTTTGTTCGTATCAACAATTCCCATCTCTTTGCAGCGCTTGTGGTCTTCTTCATCAAGCGGCATGAGACGTCCTTGCAGTTCCCCTTCCAAGCAGTAGAGCGCAGCAGCGGCTAAGACACCTTCAGGTGCACCACCAGAACCGACATACAGATCAACTCCTGATTCTTGGAACGCCGTTGCGATCGCGCCTGCTACATCACCAGCACTCAGCAATTTAATGCGTACTCCTAACTCGCGAAGCGTACGAATCTGTTCGGCATGGCGTTCGCGTTCCAAGATCGACACCGTAATATCTTCGATATTTTTGTTCAAATAAAGCGAAGCTTTACGAATCGTCTCTGGAAGCGGGTCATCTAGACTCAGCTTTCCTTTGAGCATCGGTCCACAAGCCAGTTTTTCCATATACATATCTGGGGCATGCAGAAGTTGTCCTTTATCCGCAATTGCAACGACCGCAAGTGCATGATTGAGGCCATTTGCCACAAGTTCGGTGCCTTCAACGGGATCAACAGCCACATCCACTTCACAACCTTGCCCATTCCCAACTTTTTCACCTATATAGAGCATTGGAGCTTCATCCATTTCTCCTTCGCCAATTACGACTGTCCCGTGAATCGGTACGGAATCGAACATTTTACGCATCGCTGATGTTGCAGCACCGTCTGCTTCATTCTTCATTCCTTTTCCCATCCATCTTGCAGATGCCAATGCAGCCAGCTCAGTTACGCGAACAACTTCTAAAGAAAGTTCTCTCCTCATTTGTCTGTTCCCTCCTATTAGTATGTCACATATGATAAATTCAAATAAATATTGTGTCATAATTAATAATATGATATAAAATATAATCAATCAACATAAATGTGACTCATTATTAAAAATAAAAATGAATTGAAGGAGCTGTCATGATATGCGCCCTATGATCCAAACTGAACCAACTCAATTAACTTACCGCTGGATAATGCATTTTGAAGAGGGAAATAAGGATTTGAAGCAATTACTTGGGGGTAAAGGTGCGAATTTAGCGGAGATGACTCGTGCTGGATTGGCTGTGCCTCCTGGTTTCACGATAACGACGGAAGCTTGTCGGGCGTATTATCAAGGACATCAATTGCCAGAAGGTTTGCTCGACGAAATGAAACAGTCGATGACTGAACTGGAACAAAAGAAAGATCAACGCTTCGGCGATCCGACAGCTCCACTCCTAATTTCCGTTCGCTCGGGTTCGGTTAATTCCATGCCTGGTATGATGGATACGATCTTGAATTTAGGTCTTAATGACGAGACTGTTAAAGGTTTAGCAGAGTTAAGTGGTAACGAGCGCTTTGCGCTTGATTGTTACCGTCGATTCATTCAGATGTTTAGTAATGTTGTGTTTGGGGTTGAGGGTGTTTATTTTGAAAAAATATTACGCACAATGAAGCAGAGTCGTAAGGTGGAGACCGATCAACAATTAACGGCTCAAGACCTTGCAGAACTAATTGTGTCATACAAAAATGTTGTGAAAACAAATGCAGGTAAACCGTTCCCACAGGATGTACAAGAGCAATTGCTTCTTGCAGTAGAAGCCGTATTTCGCAGTTGGAACAACCACCGTGCGATTATTTATAGAAGATTACATGCGATTCCTGATGAGCAAGGTACAGCCGTAAACATTCAATCGATGGTGTTCGGTAATTTAGGGGATGACTGTGGTACAGGTGTGCTGTTCACACGTAACCCATCCACAGGTGAACGTAAGTTGTTCGGTGAGTATTTAACGAATGCACAAGGGGAAGATGTGGTTGCTGGTGTACGTACACCGAAAGCGATCTCTGAGATGGAAGTAGAAATGCCTGAGATTTACAAGCTTCTAAGTGAAACAGCTGCTCAGCTTGAAGCCCACTATCGTGATGTGCAAGATATTGAATTCACGATTGAGAAGAATCGTTTATATATGTTGCAAACACGCAATGCGAAGCGTACTGCACAGGCGGCTGTGAAGACAGCAGTTGATTTTGTAAATGAGGATATGATTACGAAAGCCGAAGCGATTGAACGCTTGGATACAGCGCATCTGAATCAATTGCTACACCCATCCATTGATCCTTCAATTACACTTAATGTATTAGCAACAGGACTTCCAGCATCCCCAGGTGCAGCAAGTGGTCAGATTGTGTTCGATGCGGATACAGCAGAATCTTGGAGTAAGAAGCAAGGGAAAGTAATCCTCGTTCGCAGTGAAACGACACCTGAAGATATTCATGGTGTGATCGTGGCACAAGGTATTCTAACTAGTCATGGTGGCATGACGAGCCATGCTGCCGTTGTAGCTCGTGGTATGGGCAAACCTTGCGTATGTGGCTGTGAAGCAGCTGAAGTGGATGATGAATTGAAGCAGTTATCGATTAACGGACGTACGTACCAAGAAGGGGATTGGATCTCTATTGACGGTGCTACAGGTCGCGTAATTGATGGCAAAGTGGAGTTAACGGATGTGAACTTATCCGATGAATTGCTTACTGTCTTGTCATGGGCAGATGAGATTCGTTCGATGAAAATTTATACGAATGCGGATCATCCAGAGGATGCGCGTAAAGCACGTGAATTCGGTGCAGAAGGGATTGGCTTATGTCGTACAGAGCATATGTTCTTCGGCCATGATCGACTGCCAGTTGTGCAGGCTATGATCTTGGCTGAGAATCTCAGGGATCGTCTAGAGGCACTAGATCGTTTGCTGCCGATGCAGCAAAGTGATTTCGAAGGATTGTTCAAAGCAATGGACGGCTACCCTGTAACAGTTCGCTTGCTTGATCCACCACTTCATGAGTTTTTACCGAACCTAGATGAATTGAATGAGCAGATGGCTGATTTTTTGAAAAATGGTAGAGAGCAATCGAATGATGCAAATAAATTGCGTACATTGATCAAGAAAGTTCGCTCTCTACATGAAGTGAATCCAATGTTAGGTCAGCGTGGCTGTCGTCTAGGTATCCTATATCCAGAAATTTATGATATGCAAATTAGAGCGCTATTCCAAGCAGCTGTTATTAGCATTCATAAAGGTGTAGAAGTGATTCCACATATTATGATTCCACTTGTAGGTCACTACACGGAACTTAAGTTCTTCCATGAGCGAATCACAAGTATGGCACTTGAAATTTTCACAGCAGCAGGTGTTGAATGTGATTATGAAATCGGTACGATGATTGAAGTGCCACGCGCAGCACTTACAGCTGAGAAGCTTGTGCCCTATGCAGATTTCTTCTCTTATGGAACAAATGACTTAACACAAATGACATTCGGCTACAGTCGTGATGATGCTGAAGGTAAGTTCCTTACTTACTATGTAGACCAGAAGGTGCTCCCTAATAATCCGTTCCAAGTGTTAGATCGAGATGGCGTTGGTCAGTTGGTAGACCTTGCGACACAGAAGGGGAAGAAGCTTAAACCAACCTTGCAAGCAGGAGTATGCGGCGAACATGGTGGAGACCCCGAATCCATTATGTACTGTCAAGAAATTGGTCTAGATTATGTAAGCTGCTCACCGTATCGTGTCCCTCTAGCACGTATTGCAGCAGCACAGGCGAAATTAGCCGCTGATCGCAGACATTCAAATTGTAACTTGTCCTAATTTTATATATAGTAGGTAGAACAGCATGTTCCAAAGGATCGAACACTCCGAAGAAATAAAGCACAAGCATATGCTTACGAGGTAGCTTTCTTTCAGAAAGCCTGTGACTCCTTGAAATCGTGAAATTTGAATTGATTATAAGGAATTTTCACTTTTTCAAAAGTCGAACGCTAGCGCTCTTACAGTGCTTCATTTCTTCTCCGTTTGACCTTTGTAACATGCATCGAGTTTGAAGTAGGAGGGATTGTTATCCAACTAACCGCACGTCAGATTAGCATTGTCAAGCTGGTACGTGAGCAGGTTCCCATTACTGGGGAACAAATTGCGGAACAGCTTGGTGTCAGCAGACCTACAATCCGATCAGATCTATCCCTTTTAGTGATGCTTGGATATATCGATGCGAAGCCCAAAGTCGGTTATTTCCCTGTGGCGATGGAGGATGTGAAGCATGAAGGGCGCAGCCATCTTTCTCAGCTTAAAGTGAAGGATCTGCAATCACTACCTGTGGTCGTCAAAGAAACAACAACCGTTAATGATGCAGTTGTGGCCCTTTTTCTAGAAAATGTCGGCAGTCTGTTCGTAACGGATAGCGAAGGGATGCTGCTTGGCGTCGTATCGCGTAAAGATTTGCTGAAGGTAACACTCGGGAACCCAGGGGCTGCAACGATGCCGATTAGTCTTGCGATGACACGATCTAATTTGATTACCGTATCGCCGGAAGAAGACTTGGTAGAAGCTGCCCGCAAAATTATTCATTATGAGATTGATAGCTTGCCTGTCGTCACGAAACACGTATCAACAGGCGGCAAAGAAAAGTTGGAAGTGATCGGGCGTATTACCAAGACGACCATGACCAGAATATTACTTGAATTCGTATTGGGGTAGGGGGATCTCATGGCGAAGGACCAACAAATGATTACAATCTGCTCGGATTCTACAGGAGAAACCGGCGAAGGTGTTGTCAAAGCGACACTTCGTCAGTTCAATGGCAATGTTGCTCGCATCAGGCGGGTCGGTCATATTCGTACAGATGAAGAAGTGACTACTATCGTGGAACAAGTGGCAAGTGAAGGCGGATTTATTGCCTATACACTTGTCCAGCCTGAGCTTCGTGAAATGCTTAAACAAGAAGCGATTCGACTAGGTGTTCGAGCAGTAGACATTATGGGCCCAATGATGCAGGCGTACATCGATACGTTCAATGGTGCACCTAGCAGCAAGCCTGGACTACTGCACCAACTAGATGAAGATTATTTCAAACGAGTCGAAGCCATTGAATTTACTGTAAAATGTGATGATGGCCGTGACACGGCATCGATGCTAAAGGCAGACATCGTTCTAATCGGAATTTCACGTACATCCAAGACTCCACTTAGTATTTTCTTAGCACATAAAGGGTACAAAGTGGCGAATTTCCCACTTGTACCAGAAGTGAAAATTCCAGCTGAATTGTATCAAGTCGATCGGGCTAAAATCATCGGGCTTACGATGGACCCGGAATACTTGCTTAAAATTCGTACGGAACGTCTCAAAACATTAGGTCTTCCATTTGGTTCACAGTATTCTTCTTATGATCGGATCTTGGAAGAGATGGATCATGCACACTCATTAATGAAGCAGCTTCATTGCCCAATTATTGATGTGTCCAATAAAGCGATTGAAGAAACAGCAGGCATTATTATGAATTATTTGTAGTTTGATATTTGGTAAAAAATGTCATATAATAATGACGTTCATATTTAAGGTCGGAGATGTGGAGGGCCGCAGCGTACTATTGAATAGATTTCAATGGGATAGCTTGCGGCTTTTTTGCATTCTTGAAAAGGGGCGGGTTATGGGTCATTCATTCTCAAGCTTGTATCGTAAACAAATCGTGGAGCAATTACAACAAGATACATATGACTTGATTGTGATTGGCGGTGGTGTGACTGGGGCTGGGATTGCACTCGATGGGGTTGTACGTGGTTTAAAGGTTGCGTTGCTTGATATGCAAGACTTTGCAGCCGGAACGAGCAGTCGTTCAACGAAGCTTGTCCACGGCGGTCTTCGTTATTTGAAGCAAGGCGAGATTAAACTTGTTCGTGAAGTAGGGCGAGAGCGAGCAATTGTGCATGCGAATGCGCAGCATGTGGTGACCCCAGAATGGATGCTTATGCCGATCATTAAAGGTGGTACATACGGCAGGCTCACTTCTTCCATTGGAATCTTGCTCTATGACTTTCTTGCAGGTGTGAAAAAGCACGAGCGTAGACGCATGCTCTCGAAGAAGGAGACGCTTGCGAAAGCACCCCTACTGCGCAGCGATGATCTGATCGGTGGCGGTTATTACGTTGAATATCGTACGGATGATGCTAGGCTTACAATTGAGATTATGAAAGAAGCGGTGAATCGCGGTGCGATTGCCATGAATTATATAGAAGTGCAAGACTTTATTTATTCAGATGGAAAAATAATCGGTGTTCGCGCCCAGGATCATCAAACTTCACAAGAGGTAACAGTTCGTGCTTCGCAAATCGTCAATGCCGCGGGACCATGGGTCGATACACTTCGTGAAATCGATCATTCGAAGCGAGGGAAGCAGCTGCACTTAACGAAAGGCGTACACTTGGTAATTGATCATAGCCGCTTTCCACTGGAACAGGCGATTTATTTTGACACGGAAGATAAACGGATGCTGTTCGCAATTCCACGAGATGGGAAGACTTACGTTGGTACAACCGATACGAATTACACGGGAAATATAGCAAGCCCATTCATGACAGCAGCGGATCGTGAGTACTTGCTGGCAAGTACGAATGCGCGGTTCCCGAGCTTGCTGCTAACAGCTCAAGATGTCGAATCCAGTTGGGCGGGGATCAGACCCTTAATTCATGAAGAGGGTAAAGCGCCATCGGAACTATCCCGTAAAGATGAACTGATCGAGTCCCCTTCGGGTTTAATTACAATTGCAGGCGGGAAATTGACCGGTTATAGAAAAATGGCGGAGCGAATCGTGGACTTAGTAACGAGCAGGTTATCCATAGTCCATGGGCGTACCTATCCATCTTGCACAACCGACCAGATTCGTTTATCAGGTGGTACATTTGAAGAGGACTTTCAATCTTTTATGGACAAATGGATTCAGATTGGAATGGAATATGGACTATCGCCTGCTCGCTCTGCTGAGCTTGTGCAAAGATATGGAAGCAACGTGGAACAAGTATTTGCCCACATCAAGCCGATGGCATATAAAGCCTATTTACTTGGCATCGACAGTGGGATCTTAGCCGCTCTGCGATATGGAATGGATCATGAGATGGTGACGCATCCGCTTGATTTTCTAAGCAGACGCTCATCAGCAATTAACTTTAATCATAATGAAGCGCGAAAGTGGATACAACCGGTCATTCGTTATATGGCGGAAGTGTTGAAATGGGATAATAATCAAACTGCCCTTTACAAAAGTGAGGCCGAAGAGGCGTTTCGCATGGCGCGAGAAGTGGCCGAGTAACGTTTATCCGAATAAAAAAACATCCCAATCCATCAGATTCATGGAGCGGGATGTATGCATTCTGATTAGGCTGATATCGTCTCAACTTCAACGGCAATCACATTCTCAAGTTTCTTAATCATGTAATAGATGGAGGTTGTGCGTACTTTACGAGGGGCGGATAATACCATCTGTATTTGTTGGCGTTCTTCGGATAAATCCTTCAGTTTAATATGCTTCACCCGCATATGATCACGTTCAATTTCATCAATCATTCTCGCCATCTCAGCATTCTCTTTAACAATAATGAGCACAGATAGATCGCGATCGCTTAATTTCTGTGGACCCCATAATTTAATGCCAAGTGGGAATAGATTGATAGCTAGAATAATTAAGATAACGGCTGTAAAAGCTTCCTTGTAGAATCCTGCTCCTGCGGCAATACCAAGTCCAGATGCTGCCCATACCATCGCGGCTGTTGTGAGTCCAGAGATTACATCGTTACTGCGTCTGAGAATTGCTCCTGCTCCAATGAAGCCGACACCGCTTACGACTTGCGCAGCTAGACGCATCGGGTCCATATTCGTATGTCCTGCAACCGAGTAAATGTTAACAGCTTCAATTGAAACAATGGTGATGAGACAACTTGCAACCGAGATAACCATACTTGTTTTCATGCCAAGGGGCTTATGTTTCAGTTGGCGATCAATACCAATTAAGAGACCAAGAAGTAGTGCACATATTAATTTAATGATGTATTCATATTGCATAAGATGATTCCCCCAGTTGATATTACATGAATTGATCTGGATAATTGGAAAATATACCATGGACTCCTATGTCGCGAAGCGCTTCATAAGTTGGGCGTTCATTCACGGTATAGGCAAGCACTTGATAACCATGCAGATGACTCTGCTGTACATAATGGGAATCAACGAATGACCAATCTGGATTCAAGCTATATACGGGATAGGGCAATTGCTGGGCATAAATCCATGGATCGATAATTCGGGTGGAGAAAAGTAATCCCAGCTTAAGTTCTGGACAAATCTTATGGATCGTCTGCAGTGCATAATGATCAAAGGAAGAGATAATTGCCTGATCTTCCATCCCTGCTTCCTTAATCGCATCAGCTAGCTTCTGTTCAATCCCAACATAATAGAATGGGAGATTCTTAATTTCAAAGTTCATGATCATCTCTGTGTTTTTCACAAGATCGAGTAATTCTACTAAGGTTGGGATCTTCTCTTGATGGAATTTAGGGTCCATCCAGCTTCCTGCATCAAGTGCTCTTAACTCTTCGAGTGTGAAGTCTTTAATGAAACCCTGACCGTTCGTGGTACGTGATACATCTTCATCATGACAGATGACAACGTGTCCATCCTTGGTGAGTTGTACGTCTAGCTCGATTCCTGGACAATTCATATCAACTGCCATCTGGAAAGCAGCCATTGTATTCTCTGGTGCATAGCCTGATGATCCGCGATGCGCATAAATAAACATCTTGATCCGCTCCCTTACTAGGCGTTATTTTAGATAAAGATAAGGTTGTGTTTGATTGTATGTCTACACTTTTTGATTATTCAGTATATATACTAAACTATCGTAAATCAATATAGAAGGAGATTGGTTATGGAAACTTACATTTTATCTCTGGATCAGGGAACGACAAGCTCTAGAGCGATCTTGTTTAATCGAGCAGGTGAAATCGTTCATACCTCGCAAAAAGAATTTCCGCAATATTTTCCAAAACCAGGATATGTTGAACATCAACCACAAGAAATATGGGGATCCATAGCTTCGAGCATCTCCAGTTGTATAATCGAATCAGGTGTGCGACCGAATCAGATTGCAGGAATTGGGATTACGAATCAACGGGAGACGACGATTGTATGGGATAAACATACAGGTGAACCCATTTATCCTGCGATTGTGTGGCAATCCAGACAGACTAGCAGTATTTGCGAACAATTAAAAGAGCAGGGGCATGAACAACTGTTTCGAGAAAAGACAGGGCTGCTGCTCGATGCTTATTTTTCAGGGACAAAGGTGAAGTGGATCTTAGATCATGTGGATGGGGCTAGAGCAAAAGCAGAACGCGGCGATCTGTTGTTCGGGACGGTCGATACGTGGCTCATCTGGAAGCTGACCGGTAACAACGTACATGTCACAGATTATTCGAATGCGTCGCGGACGTTAATGTATAACATACATAAGCTTGAGTGGGATGAAGAATTACTCGAGATATTGACGATCCCGAAGTCGATGTTGCCGCAAGTATGTGATTCTTCTCAGGTAGTAGGAATGACAGCTCCAGGACAATTCTTCGGGGAACAAGTTCCAATTGCAGGAATTGCAGGGGATCAACAGGCGGCACTCTTCGGGCAAGCTTGCTTTGCACAAGGGATGGCGAAGAATACATATGGAACAGGCTGTTTTATGCTAATGAACACGGGAGAAAGTGCGGTTGTATCGAAGCACGGACTACTCACTACGATTGCATGGGGGATTAATGGCAAAGTGGAGTATGCGCTGGAAGGCAGTATATTCGTAGCGGGTTCAGCGGTTCAATGGCTGAGAGATGGACTACGTATGATCAGAGAGTCCAAGGACAGCGAGCTATATGCGAAGCGTGTTACTTCAACTGAAGGTGTGTATGTCGTACCTGCATTCGTAGGATTGGGTACTCCTTATTGGGATAGTGATGTCAAAGGGGCTGTATTCGGTATTACGCGCGGTACGACGAAGGAGCACTTTATTCGTGCCACGCTCGAATCACTCGCTTACCAGACGAAGGATGTCCTGACTGCGATGGAGGCGGATTCTGGGATTAAGTTATCTTCACTACGAGTAGATGGCGGAGCAACAGCGAATCGATTCCTGATGCAATTCCAAAGCGATCTTCTTGGTGTCACGGTAGAGCGCCCCATAATTAGTGAAACGACAGCACTTGGAGCAGCGTACTTGGCAGGGCTTGCGGTTGGTTATTGGAAGGATCAAGACGACATCAAGTCCCAGATGAAGATCGATTGTGCATTTGAACCGAATATGGATGACGAGACAAGGGCGGGCTTTTATTCAGGTTGGCAAAAAGCAGTTCATGCTGCAATGGCATTCAAATAAGGGTTTAAATTTTCCATTATTTATGAGAGAATCAGGTTAATCACGGAAATGGGGAGGAACTTGCAATGTCTAAAGCTCGGACTTTATCCTTTGATACGTTAGCAGTTCACGCAGGACAAGAGATCGATCCAACCACATTATCAAGAGCTGTTCCACTGTATCAGACGACTTCATATGGGTTTCATGATACAGATCATGCGGCGGATTTATTTGCGCTGAAACAATTTGGTAACATTTATACCCGTTTAATGAACCCGACAACGGATGTTTTTGAAAAAAGAATCGCTGCCCTCGAAGGTGCTCCAGCTGCACTTGCAACGGCATCTGGTCAAGCCGCGATCACATACGCGATCCTGAACATTGCAGGCAGTGGGGATGAAGTCGTATCCGCATCAACCTTGTATGGCGGTACGTACAATTTATTATCAACAACGCTTGCGAAACTCGGCATTAAAGTAAACTTTGTCGATGCAAGTGAGCCAGAAAATTTCCGTGCTGCAATTACGGATCGTACGAAAGCTCTGTATGCAGAAGCGATTGGCAATCCGAAAGGCGACGTTCTCGACATCGAAACTGTTGCGAAGATTGCACATGAACATGGCATTCCACTCATTGTAGATAACACATTTCCAAGCCCTTATTTACTTCGTCCAATTGAGCATGGGGCAGATATTGTCGTGCATTCAGCAACCAAGTTTATCGGTGGACACGGTACATCCATTGGGGGTGTGATCGTAGACGGCGGAACATTCGACTGGAAGCAGAACGATAAATTCCCGGGGCTCACAGAGCCGGATACGAGTTACCACGGGGTTGTATTCGCAGATGCGGTGGGTCCGATAGCTTATGTCATTAAAGCACGTGTTCAGTTAATGCGTGATATGGGGGCGACGATTTCTCCGTTCAACTCGTTCTTGCTCTTGCAAGGACTCGAAACGTTGCATCTGCGGATGGAACGCCACTGCTCCAATGCGCAGAAGGTAGCAGAATTCCTCGAGCAGCATGATGCAGTTGATTGGGTGAATTATGCGGGACTTCCAAGCCATAGTTCGTATGCCGTCGCTCAAAAATATTTACCAAAAGGTGCAGGCGCGATTATGACCTTCGGTATTAAAGGCGGCATTGAAGCAGGACGTAAGGCGATTAACGCCGTACAATTATTTTCCCATCTAGCGAATGTAGGAGATTCCAAGTCGCTGATTATTCATCCTGCAAGTACGACGCATCAACAACTTGATGAACAAGAGCAGCTAGCAGCTGGTATTTCACCAGGTATGATCCGACTGTCCATAGGGACGGAAGCGATTGACGATATTATATATGATTTGGATCAAGCGATACGCGCAAGTCAGGCTTAATCAGAGAATTCTCGTTTCATAAATCCAAATAAAAAAGCATTCTTGGCACATGCTAAGAGTGCTTTTTCCCTTTCAATCGAACAAAGTTATGCTATAATCAAAACTTATAAAATTACATCTTAGATAAACGGAGCGATTGATGGTATGAAGACACAAGATGAACAATGGACAAGTAGATTAGGATTTATTCTTGCCGCAGCTGGATCTGCTATAGGATTGGGTGCGATCTGGAAGTTTCCTTACATGGTGGGAATGGGCGGCGGTGGCGCGTTTCTCTTACTTTTCATCGCCTTTACACTCTTAGTAGGATTACCTCTATTATTAGCTGAATTTGTTATCGGTCGCAGTACAGGCAAGGTAGCCATTCCTGCGTATCAAGAAATTGCACCGAAGAAAAAGTGGTACTTACTCGGATATTTAGGCATGGTATCTTGTGGAATTCTACTGTCCTTCTATGCAGTGGTCGGTGGATGGATTCTCCTTTACTTATTCAAAGCGATAACGGGTCAATTGATGCAACCTGCTGGCGGGTATGGCGAGCTATTCAACACTATGATTGCTAACCCTTATGAAGCTGTAGGCGCACACTTTATATTCATATTACTGACGATTATCGTGGTAGCACGCGGTGTTCAAGATGGGATTGAGAAATCCAGTAAGTACTTGATGCCTGCACTATTTGTTCTCTTCCTTGCATTAATCGTAAGATCATTGACACTAGAGAACGCAATAGAGGGTGTAAAGTTCTTCTTACTTCCTGACTTTGCAAAGCTCGATTCGAAAGCAATCCTATTCGCACTTGGACAATCCTTCTTCTCTTTAAGTGTCGGTGTGTCTGTCATGGCGACATATAGTTCGTATTTAAGCAAGAAAGAAAGCTTAACAAGATCAGCTTATTCAATCGCTGGTTTAAACGTATTGATCTCCTTATTTGCCGGGTTAGCGATTTTCCCAGCGATCTTCTCACTAGGAATGGAGCCTTCGCAAGGTCCAGGATTATTATTCGTTGTCCTTCCATCTGTATTTGAGAAAATTCCGTTAGGAAGTATGTTCTTGCTTATGTTCTTAGCGTTGTTCTTATTCGCAACACTGACATCTGCTTTCTCGATGCTTGAAATTATCGTGGCGAATTTGACGAAGGGTAATCCTGAGCAGCGTAAGAAATGGTCATGGGTTTGGGGTCTTATCATCTTCATTGTGGGTATTCCTGCTGCACTATCTTTTGGTATCTGGGCTGACATTAAGATTTTTGGACTTTCATTCTTCGATGCATCGGATTACTTAGTAAGTAATATATTGATGCCAATGGGCTGCTTATTAATTGCGATCTTCGTTCCGCTTCGTATGAAGCGTCAAGTATTGTTGGAGGAGCTTCAAGTTACCACTTCGTGGGGTAAGAAAATGTTTGTCGTATGGCTCATGTTGCTTCGCTACTTGGTGCCGTTTGTGATTATTATTGTATTCCTTAATGCGATTGGCATTATAGGATCTAAATAGAACGGAGAAGGAGCCTTGCGGTTATGCCACGGAGGCTCTTTTTGATAGGATCATGTTTATATAGTCGTGTGTGCATCAGCTGCTGCTTATTTGAAGGTGATCTGGGCAAACTTATGCTATAATCAAAACTTATAAAATTACATCTTAGATAAACGGAGCGAGTGAAGGTATGGAGAAACAAGATGAACAATGGACAAGTAGATTAGGATTTATTCTTGCTGCAGCTGGATCTGCTATAGGATTGGGTGCAATCTGGAAGTTTCCTTACATGGCGGGAATGGGCGGCGGTGGCGCATTTTTCTTACTCTTTATCGTTTTTACGCTCTTGGTTGGATTACCTCTATTATTAGCTGAATTTGTTATCGGTCGCAGTACAGGTAAGGTAGCCATTCCTGCGTATAAAGAAATTGCACCGAAGAAAAAGTGGTATTTACTTGGCTATGTTGGTATGGTATCTTCTGGAATTATGCTATCCTTCTATGCGGTAGTTGGAGGATGGATTCTCCTTTACTTATACAAAGCGATAACGGGTCAATTGATGAAGCCTGCTGGCGGTTATGGCGAGCTATTCAACAATATGATTGCTAACCCATATGAAGCTGTAGGTGCACACTTTATATTCATATTACTGACGATTATCGTGGTAGCACGTGGTGTTAAGGATGGGATTGAGAAATCCAGTAAGTACTTGATGCCTGGACTATTTATTCTCTTTGTTGCTTTGATCGTAAGATCATTGTCACTTGAAAACGCAATAGAGGGTGTGAAGTTCTTCTTACTTCCTGACTTTGCAAAGCTCGATTCTAAATCAATCCTATTCGCACTTGGACAATCCTTCTTCTCTTTAAGTGTCGGATTTTCTGTCATGGCGACATATAGTTCGTATTTAAGCAAGAAAGAAAGCTTAACAAGATCGGCTTATTCGATCGCTGGTTTAAACGTATTGATTTCCTTATTTGCTGGGTTAGCAATTTTTCCAGCGATCTTCTCACTAGGAATGGAGCCTTCGGATGGACCAGGATTATTATTCGTTGTTCTTCCATCTGTATTTGAGAAAATTCCGTTCGGAAGTGTGTTCTTGCTTATGTTCTTAGCGTTGTTCTTATTCGCAACACTGACATCTGCTTTCTCGATGCTTGAAATTATCGTGGCGAATTTGACAAAGGGTAATTCTGAGGAGCGTAAGAAATGGTCGTGGATTTGGGGACTAACCATCTTCGTTGTGGGTATTCCTGCTGCTCTATCATTTGGTATTTGGTCAGACATTAAGATTTTTGGACTGACATTCTTTGAAGCATCGGATTACTTAGTAAGTAATATCATGCTGCCATTGTGCTGCTTATTCATTGCGATCTTCGTTCCGCTTCGTATGAAGCGTGAAGTATTGATGGAGGAGCTTCAAGTTTCCACTTCGTGGGGCAAAAAAATGTTTGTTATATGGCTCATGTTGCTTCGCTACTTGGTGCCGTTGGTGATTGTGATTGTATTCCTTAATGTAATTGGCATTATAGGACCTAAATAGAACCTAAATAGAACCTAAATAGAACGAAGAAGGAGCCTCGCGGTTATGCCGCTGGGGCTCCTTTTTGATAGGACAAGTTTATACAGTCGTAACTAAGTGCTCATTTGCCAAAAAATCTTGGATACTCACATAAGTGTGACCATGTGCCTCAGCAACTGCTTTGTAGGTTACGTGTCCATCAACAACATTGATACCTTTTGCAAGAGCTTTGTTATCAAGTGCTGCTTGCTTGTACCCTTTGTTTGCGATTTGAACACCATAAGGAATGGTTACATTCGTAAGAGCGTTCGTGGAAGTGCGAGCTACTGCACCAGGCATGTTCGCAACGGAGTAGTGAACCACACCATGCTTTTCATAAGTTGGATTGCTGTGTGTTGTAATGCGGTCAACCGTCTCGATGGAACCACCTTGGTCGATGGCAACGTCAACGATTACGGATCCTGGCATCATGGATTTAACCATTTCGTCAGTAACAAGACGCGGCGCGCGAGCACCTGGAATAAGAACAGCACCAATAAGAAGGTCTGCTTTCTTAACCGCTTGTGCAATGTTGTAGCTGTTGGACATTAATGTCTTGAGGCGTCCACCGAATAGGTCGTCCAATTGACGAAGACGATCAGGGCTCACATCGATAATCGTTACGCTTGCACCCATTCCTACTGCCATTTTCGCTGCATTCGTACCTACGATACCACCGCCGATAATCACAACTTCAGCAGGGGATACGCCCGGTACACCACCTAGAAGCACACCTTTACCGCCATGTGGATTCTCAAGGAATTGTGCACCGATCTGGATGGACATTCTGCCAGCAACTTCACTCATCGGAGTAAGAAGTGGAAGAGCGCCATTATCCAGTTGGATTGTTTCATAAGCGATAGCTGTTACTTTTTTCTCGATTAATGCTTTCGTTAGTTCTGGTTCTGGAGCAAGGTGAAGGTACGTGTATAGAACTAAGCCTTCTCTGAAGTATTCGTACTCCTCAGCGATTGGTTCTTTTACTTTAATGACCATTTGTGCAGACCAAGCTTCTGCTGCTGTTGGTACGATCTTAGCGCCTGCTGCTGTGTAATCGCTATCCGCGAAACCGCTTCCAGAACCAGCATTCGTTTGAACCCATACCTCGTGTCCATTATTTAAGAAAGTTGTTACGCCAGCAGGTGTAATCCCTACGCGGTTTTCGTTATTTTTTATCTCTTTTGGAACCCCAATAATCATGTTGCTTGTCATTCCTTTCAGATATATAATTATGATGGTCAATATAGCTTCAATATAATACGAAATATGACATGATGTCAATATTTTCCTTTAAAAAAGCCACTGCGAAGTGGCTTTAAGTGATTTTATAATGATTGCGCTTACAAGTAGAGTGCATCCGTGTACATCGTTGTGATCGTTTCGGCTATTTGCTCCATTGGGGCGATGTGCCTGTTATGCACAATTTCCCATTGGTACATTTCATTGGAATAGAACCACTGACGAGCAAGTAACTCTGCCTTCAAGTCTGTACGAGCTAAACCATTCTTCTGCGCATAAGTGATATCTACCGTAATATTAGCAATTAATTTATTACGAATTTCATCCCATTTCATCGTAATAGCGCTAGAGAGTCCCATCGCTTCAGCAAACACTTTCATCATCGCCCGTTCGGATTCAGCAATCTGAAAAAAAGTATGTACTTGTCCTAGAATGATGGTACGAGCTTCTTCTTTTGATTTTGGAAAAAAGGATATATCCGCAATCTCAAAAAACTTTTGCATGACATCTTCCATTAATACAATAAGGAGATCATCTTTACCTGTAAAATGGGTGTAGGCAGTACCGTATCCTGTTTTTGCAAGTTTAATGATCTGATTAATTGTCGTATTCTGGAAGCCTTCTTTCAAGAATACATCTCTAGCTGCAAGCAGTAATTTTTGACGAGTCTGTTTGGATCTGAGATGTCTGCCATCTACACTTTTAATCGCTTTATCCATAACACCTCTACCTTTCCAGAGATTGATACTGTCAAATCTCAGTTTAATATAATATACACATATTTTTCCTAAAGTCAATTGAAATGGAAATAAGAAAATTTTTTGAACATCATATTGACACGGTGTCACTATTATCTTATATTCTAATTATTACAACTAGTCAGAAAACAAGGGAATCGCTCAGCCAGAAACTTGACTTAATGTCGTTAAGATTAACTTGTGTTCAATGATAAGAGATGGTCTGGGGGAATTGCATTGATCGAATTTCGCAACATTAACAAACATTATGGTTCCAACCATGTACTGAAAGATATTAATCTTCAAATTAAAGAAGGCGAAGTCGTCGTTATCATCGGACCATCTGGATCAGGCAAAAGTACGCTGCTGCGCTGTATTAATCGTCTAGAGACCGTAACTTCTGGTGAATTAATGGTACACGGTCAGAAGGTAAATGACAAGCATACCAACATCAATGTACTGCGCCAAGAGATCGGCATGGTATTCCAACACTTTAATCTATATCCACATAAATCAGTACTTGAGAACATTACACTAGCACCTACTAAAGTGCGTGGCATGTCTCCGGATGAAGCGAAGAAGATCGCGATGAGCTACTTAGAGAAGGTAGGTATTAAAGAGAAGGCAAACGCGTACCCAAGCAACTTATCAGGTGGTCAACAACAGCGTGTGGCGATTGCTCGTGGTCTTGCCATGCAGCCGAAGATCATGCTCTTTGATGAACCGACATCTGCACTTGATCCTGAAATGGTGGGCGAAGTTTTGGATGTTATGAAAGCGTTAACAAAAGAAGGGATGACGATGGTTGTCGTGACACATGAGATGGGTTTTGCACGTGAAGTAGCGGATCGCGTTATTTTCATGGATCAAGGCCAGATTGTGGAAGAAGGCACGCCAGAGCATTTCTTTACGAATCCGCGTGAAGACAGAGCACGACTATTCCTTAGTCGGATTCTGGTTCATTGATATTTTTGATAAAAATGATTGGGGGCTTAAGTATGAAAACGTGGCATAAGAAAATGGGTATTACAATGGCAACGGTTCTACTTGCAATTGGTGTGGCAGGTTGTGGAAAAAGTGATACAACAGGGTCCAAGGCAGCTGATGGTCAATCATCTTTAAAAAGTAAGGCGAAGTTAGTAGTTGGTGTTGGTGCTGACGCATTCCCATTCGGTTATGTGGATACGGCAGATAACAAGACTAAGGGCTTCGACCTTGATATCGCTGCTGCCATTGTAAAAGACATCTTAGGCGCTGACAACAAGATTGAATATAAAGAAGTAAATGGTCAAACACGTATTCCGATGCTTAAGAACGGCGACATCGACATCATCGTAAGAACAATGACGATCACAGAAGATAGAAAGAAAGAAGTGGATTTCTCTGATCCTTACTTCAGTGCTGGTCAATCCTTGCTAGTAAAGAAAGATTCCACAATTACAGGGATTCAAGATCTTAAAGGCAAGAAAGTTATTGCTGTAAAAGGAACAAGAGATGGCAAGACGATTCAAGACAAAGCACCGGGTGCAGATGTAAGTGAGTACAACAACTTGGGTGAAGCATTCACTGCGCTTAGCACAGGTAAAGGTGAAGTTCTTACAACGGACAACGCAATTCTAATGGGTCTTTCCTTGGAGAACCCAGGATATAAATTAGTTGGCGGTGTGATCAGCGATGAGCCTTGGGGTATTGCTGTTCGTAAAGGCGACAAGGAAATGTTAGATGCAGTTAATGCATCCCTTAAGAAGCTGAAGGACAATGGCGAATACGCGAAAATTTACGAGAAGTGGTTAAAAGAAAAACCTGCTAAATAATGATTCGTGGGGATGAACGGGTATCGCTCGTCCCCTTACTTCCTTTGTGCATCTAGATAAGGAGAGGGTTTGGTCGCATGCTGGACTTTTCGATCTTAATCGATTATAGAAAAGAGTTTCTATCTGGTTTCTTAACGACAGTTGAAGTGAGTGTTCTTGCCCTCTTGCTTAGTATCGTAATTGGGATTGTATTTGCCATTATGAAAATATCGCCGGTCAAACTACTCAATGTTATCGCAACGGCGTATATCGAATTTATCCGCAATACACCGATGTTAATTATTATTTTCTTCTTCTATTTTGGATTACCGTCATTAGGGGTTCATTTGAACCCGTTTATGAGTGGTACACTGGGACTTGCTGTATACACGAGTGCGTATATTGCAGAAGTAATTCGAGCTGGTATTCAGGCTGTGCCGAAGGGTCAGGTTGAAGCTGGAAGAGCATCAGGACTTAATTATATCCAAACGATGCGTTATATTATTTTGCCGCAAGCGATCAAAATTGTTATTCCTCCACTTGGAAATCAGTTCTTGAACTTGGTGATGGGGTCTGCGATCTTAGGCGTCATCTCGGGGAAAGACTTAATGTACTATGGCGACATTATTTCGTCGAACACATTCGTCGTATTTGATGTGTATATCTTTGTAGGGATGTTCTATCTATTACTCACCATACCACTCAGTCTTCTGATTCGATACCTCGAACGCAGATTTGCTGTGAGTGATTAGAAGGGAGCAATTCATATGGATTTTGCAGGCGCATATTCACCGAACAATTTATTGTATATATTAGAAGGATTTCTTGTCACGATTGAGGTGTCCCTCATTGCGATTGTCTTATCTTTCATTATAGGAAATATTCTGGGCTTGATTCGTTTTTCCAAAGTTCCTGTATTGTCCAAGGCAGTGGGAGTCATTGTAGACGTGATTCGTAACGTACCGCTGATCTTGATTATATTCTTCGTGTTCTTCGCACTTCCGGAGATTGGGATAAAGATGAGCATCTTTGCGGCTGCGACGAGTGCGATTACGATTTATGCATCAGCGATGCTGTGCGAGATTGTACGTGGGGGACTCAACTCCATTGCCAAAGGGCAATTTGAGGCAGCAAGAGCTTCAGGACTTACATACGTACAGACGATTCGCTATATCATTTTGCCACAAGCGCTAAGACGCATGATTCCACCGATCCTAAGTGAATGTACATCTATATTCAAAGGAACATCGCTTGCGATTGTGATTTCCTTGCCGGATATGATGCATCATGCGCAGATGATCTATAATTTTAACGTGAAAGCTGTTATTCCGGTCTTATTGCTCGTGTCAGTCTTGTACTTTGTTGTGAACTACGGTTTGACACGCCTGGCGAATGTCGTTGAGAAGCGATTGTCGGTCTATTAATAGGAAAAAAGCTAACATCAAGTGACTGCATTCGGTTAAACGGTGCAGTCTTTTTGTGGTTACTAAATATTTCTTATTTATTCTGTACAAATATCCATTTATAATATAAATTGTATTTTTATAGAAAAATCGAATGATAGAGGGATGGTAAATGGAAATAACTGCACTCATATTCGGCTTAGCCGTTTTATTTTTCTTACAAACGATTAGTTGCATTGTAAACAAGAAACAAAATGCGTACATATATGCATGTTTAACTGCTTTATGCTCAGCAATTAGTTTTTACTTCTTATTGGGAGTTCTAATGAGTAAAGTATGAAAAAGGAGTCAGAACAAGTCGAGCTTGTTCTGACTCCGTTGCTATTGATCAAGCGATTAGGCAACAACGCCACGCTGTGAATCATACTTCTCATACTGCTTCTCGGTAATGATCGCTTTAAGCACTTGAACCGTCTTCCATACGTCTTCATATGTCACGTAGAGGGCAACTGGAGCAAGGCGTACGATGTTCGGTGCACGGTAGTCTGGAATGATATTATTATCCTTCAGCGCCTTACAGATTCGAACCGCTTCCTCATGGTGCAAGCTGATATGACCTCCACGACGAGGATCTTCAGTCGGATTCATGAGGGTGAAGCCTAGACCTGCTAACGCATCATTTACTAATTGAGTGAAGTATTGCGTAATGTGAAGCGACTTCGCACGAATTTCTTCGATGGATGTCATTGCAAAAATTTCCAACGAACCAATCAATGGAGCAATACTTAGAATGTGTGGCGTTCCAGTCTGGAAAGCACCAGCAGAATGCTCAACAGTTAGTGTATGTTCCATATCGAACTGCTTATCTTTACGAGAGCTATACCAGCCTGTTAGACCTGGAACACGGCCAAAGTGTTTCTTGTTCACGTAAAGGGAGGCAACACCGCCAGGACCGGCATTCAAGTATTTGTAGTTGCACCATAGGGCGAAGTCTACATCCCACTTGCTGAAGTAGTGAGGGATTGCGCCTACAGAGTGACAACCATCAAACCCAATTACAATTCCACGCTTATGTGCTTCAGCTGTTAGACGCTCTATATCGAGCAATTGACCGCTGCGGTATAACACGGTAGGAAGTAAGATAAGAGCAACTTCATCGGACATTGCTGCGATAATATCGTCTTCTTCGATTATACGACCATCACGGCTTTCAATGGAGATCAAATGTGTCTCAGGATCATAGCCACGTAGACGAATCTGGCTTTGCAGCGCATAAATGTCAGTCGGGAAATCAAGGGAAGTTGCGATGATCTTCGTACGATTGCCTTGTGGCTGGTAGAACGTAGCAACAAGTTGATGAATATTGATTGTAGTTGACCCCGTTACGATAACTTCTTCTGGCTCAGCGCCAACAAGCGGTGCCATGAGTTTCCCTAATCTTTCAGGTAAGAAGAACCAAGGGTCTTCGCCTGATGTCCAACCGTCGATATTATAATTTTTCCAAGATTGGAGCATATCTAGCAAAGTCTGCTCCGCACGCTTGGAGAGAAGTCCAAGTGAATTTCCATCTAGGTAAATCATCCCTTCAGGGATATAGAACTCTTCACGAAGAGCACTTAATTTATCTTGTGCATCTAGGCTTTTAGCATAATCTAGCGAGTTGTCAAATGTTGTGATTCCCAAGTCAATTCACCTCTTATTTTGTATATTCAGTCAATTTATTTCCAATATAATATAAATATGACGTAGTGTCAATATTTATAGGAAAGCGCTAACATTTTTTCGTTAAGCCTAAAAGATAATGTTCAGAAAATTTTAACAAATTATATTGACGTTGTGTCACATTCATTATATTCTATGTTTATTCCGGAATGTCTTATCCTATTTTATCCAAATCGATGGAGGAGTTCACTTAGATGAAAAAAGCATTGAAGCAACGTATCTTAAAAAGCGTGCTTGCCGCTTCTGTTGTTGTAAGCGCTCTCTACTTGCCGACAGCTCCTGTAAGTGCTGCAAGTGATGACAAAGCTGCTCCAGTTGTAAGAGAAGACATTTATGGTGCACCTGCTACAGGTGCAAATGCGAATGCGCCGCTTGTTGCGCTTCCAGAGCACGAAGAACCGCGGAAGCCACTACCTGGTGAGCCGACTGAACCAGATTCAAGTTCTTGGGGATACGATGTCAAGACAGGTAAGTTTACACATCCGAAGTACACACCAGACAATGAAGGACCTCAGCCGTTTAATGGCAGCTTGCCGTACCTCGATCAGAATCAATATTTGAAAAATACGAAGGTAGAAGCATTCTATCCATACGTAGCAGGTTATGGTCACAGCTGGCAGACAAGCTTCGATCTTGATGGTCGTCGTTATTTGTATGACTATGAAACGAACCAATACAACTTGTTTGACATTACAGATCCACTAAATGCAAAACATATTACGACCAAATGGTTCGATACAAAAGTCGAGCACCAATTCGGACCACTAAACGTGAAATACAACAAAACATTGGACAAGAACCTTGCGGTTCAATGTTATGAGGTTCCACGTTACGGTAAAATTACGAACAAATACTTAAACCCTAAAGAAGTAGATACAATCCGTGAGTGGAAAATGCTTCGTGGATTCCGTATTTACGAAGTAAACGGACCAAACTGGACAGATTGGAAAGTTCTTTCCGAGACGCCACTAGACTCCAGCACTTATGATCCAAGTAAACCACAACAAGGCTCTGGTTGCCAAGATATTCCAGTGTATTCTGGTGATCAATACTTATTCGTTGCAGGTGCACCGAATGATTCTTATGCGAACACAGAATACAAGACTTACTTGTACTCGGGTGCACAAATCGCTTATGACATTTCCGATCCAACGAAGCCGAAGCAATTAGACATTTGGTCTGTACCTGGCCAAATTAAAGGTGAAGAGGCTGATTACAACAAGAATCCGCGTGCTGGCAACAAAACAAGCTGGATGGGTTCACGTATGCCGTTATTTATTCCAAAGACAGTTGAAGAAGGCGGTAAGTATGGATACGCTGCAATGGGCGGATTTGGTTTCTACGTTGTAGACATTACAGATCCAGCTAACATGAAGACGGTATCACATATTGATATGCCGATGAGCTACACGGGTACAGAAGGTGACAACATCGACGTATCCAAAGTAGAGACGACAGGTATGGTGTATTACAGTGGTTATCCGCTAAGCGAGGATTGCCATGAGCCATACAAAGAAATTTATGCAATTGATGTAAGAGATCCGAAGAATCCTAAGATTGCAACGACACTTGAGCGTCCAACGCCTCCGAAGGATGCGCCGTTTACTGATTATTGTCAGCGTCGTGGCAGCTTCGGTCCGAAGCGTACAGGTTATGCGGAAGTTCAACCAGGTACACCAAGTCAGAAGTATATGCCTTATTCGTTCTACAATGCAGGTATGCAAATGTTCGATTTGACTACCCCTGACAAGCCGACAATCGCTGCTTACTTCGTTCCGAAAATGGCTGGCGAATTAACGGATGATGAAGGAAACAAATACTTTAACGATCAGTCAGATCCTGTACACGGTATTTTCGTTGAGTGGGATCGTAACTTGATCTGGGTATTCTCTGGTCATGGTATGTACGTAGTATCTTCACCATTACTAGGTGAGCCAGTTAAAGGAATGCCGCAAGCAGGTCTTCAAGTTGCGGATGCTAAGGGCGAACTTGCTACAGATTCTCAGCCATTCACACGCGATGGTGCAACGATGGTTCCACTTCGCTCTGTGTTTGAAAAATTAGGCTTAACCGTTTCTTGGGATGCAGCAGCAAACAAGATCACAGGTAAGAAAGATGAACTGACACTTGAGCTTATTGTAGGTGAGAAGTTCGTTACAGTTAATGGCGAAAAGAAAGAAACGGCTGCAGCGACAATCGTAGAAGGTGGACGTGCATTCGTTTCCTTGAAAACAATTGCTGACGCAGCTGGTGTCAAAGCAGAGTGGAATAACAAAGCGAAGACCGTTGTTATTTCTAGTAAATAATGAGTATGTAGTGATGATAGAGGAGACCGTGAGCGATTTTGCTCCGGTCTTTTCGTATGGATGGAAGGATGTCATAATAAATAATTTCATATATAAAGGGAGTAAAAGGTTATGAAGCTATGGAATGCAGTTAGTTTTATTATCACAGCTGGAGGGACTTTTTATTTGCTTTGGACCGGACAGACATGGGGATTGTTTTGGTTTCTCCCATTGGTACTGATAATGGCACTAGTGAGTTCGTTTATAGATTCTTTAAAGTATTATCGTCTATTTCTAGCTGGACGTATTAAAGAAGCGTTTGAAGAAATTGAAAAGAGGGAACAGAAATATCCGAAAAATATCAAATTTAAGAATCAAATGAAGCTTGCAAAGGCGATAATACATACAAACATTGGTAAATATGAGATGTCTGATCATACGTTAAAGTTAATGACAGGTTCCCTTGATAAGAATCTAGAAGGCGTGAAGTTAGGTCTTCTTCCATTTAATACGTTTATGACAGGTGGAGATTTTCTAGAGGCTAGAGAAATGATACATCAATCGATGAAATTGGTTGATCTACCTAGTAACTTCATCATTCTAGCAAATATTGAATTAGAACTTGGGAACAAGGATATTGCTAGACAACCGATTGAATCCTATAAGCAGAATCGTAACAAGAGATCGATTATTTATGGTCGAAGTACACTTCTAGTTAATAAGAAACTACAAGAGCCGTTTGATAATTATTTGTTAGGTCGGTATTACCTCTCGTTAGGCGAGACGAAGGCAGCACGAGAACACTTCAAGCTTGCTTCCGAATCCACGTTACCTAACCTATATACGGAACTTTCGAACAAGCTTATAACAGATTTGTGACATACGAATAAGAGAAAAGAGATAAGTAAACCGTCCATGTAAGCCTTAATCATGCGGCGGTTTTTTATTATGCAAAAATACAAGAAAATGAGTTGACACCCATTTTGCTCGTTGTTATGATTAAGTTGTATTAAATACAAAACATGGTTTATTATACAAAACCAATTAGACGATTGGATGAAAATGATGGAGAAAAAGTATTGGGTTCCCGCACTTGAGAAGGCGAACGATATTTTACTACTTATCGCTCAGTTTCCTTCAGAATTAAAAATGATGGATTTATCGAAGCAGTTAAACATTCATAAGAGCTCGATGTTCTCCTTGCTTAACACAATGGAGATACTGGGGTGGATCGTCCGCAATGCGGATAGCACGTACGGACTTGGTGTACAGATGGGTATGCTTGGTATGTGTTACAGCAATAACAATTCATTAATACACAGCTTTCATCGAGAGGCAGCAATTAGTCGAGAGTTGCTCGGTGAGACGATTCAACTTGCTAAGCTGGAGCAGCAGGACGTTCTTTATTTGGCTAAAGAAGAAGCGCCTACACCAGTTAAGCTAGCTTCCCATCCGGGTATGAAGTTGCCAGCCCATGCAACAGCACTTGGGAAGTGTATGCTTGCTCGACTGGATCAAGCGAAGCTCACGCAGTTATATCCAGTTGAAGAAGCAACGCTGAAAGTATTAACACCTTATACATTAAGCACAACTAGACAACTGAAACAGGAGCTCACGGAGATTCGAGTGAATGGCTATGCCCTGGATCAACAAGAATCAGTTGAAGGGTTTCAGTGTGTTGCCGCACCTATCGTTCAAGCAAATGGTCAAGTCGTCGCTGCCGTAAGTTGTTCCATGCCCAAGCATGTGTGGGAGCATAAAGAACAGGCCGTGATACGTGAGATCGTCTCATTAGCTGAACGCTTATCTGGCAGCACACACATCATATAACGGGTTAGAAGGAGTTGTTACTATGCGCTTACAGGATAAAGTGATTCTAATTACAGGCTCAGGTTCAGGCATTGGAAAAGCGACAGCGTTATTGTTCGGTCGTGAGGGAGCGACAGTGATCGTGAATGACTTGGATTCGTCCAAGGGTCAAGAGACGTCTGATGAGATCGTTAAAGCTGGTGGCAAGTCAACTTTTATTCAAGCAGATGTAACGAATCCCGAATCTGTGAAGCAGATGGTGGACGCGATAATAGCGCAGTATGAGCGAATCGATGTTCTTTTTAACAATGCAGGAATTAGTGGGGTTGGAGCACTTCATGAAGTGGAGCCTGAGACGTGGAGTCGCGTGATGAATGTGAATATTAACGGGGTGTATCTGCCTTCGAAATATGTGCTTCCGCATATGATGGATCGCCGTTCAGGCTCAATTATTAACATGTCTTCATGTATTGCTGAGATTGGACTTGCGGTGCGTGCATCCTATGCAGCAACCAAAGGAGCGGTACTCGCTCTAACGAAACAGATGCAGGTCGATTATGCGCCATATAACATTCGAGTGAATGCCCTGCTTCCGGGGACGATTCTAACGCCTTTTGTAGAAAATTACTTGCGAACGTCGTATGACAATCCAGAGGAAGCATTCGAATCGCTCAAGAAGCGTCAGCTTAGTGGAGATCTGGGACGCCCAGATGATGTTGCGAAAGCAGCTCTGTTCCTTGCTTCAGATGAATCTCAGTTTATGATGGGTTCCCCACTATATATCGATGGCGGTGTGGTATTCGGTAAGAATGCTTAATTAAACCTACCAATAAAGGAGTGTATCGCAAGTGAAATTTCTTAATTTTCAAAATAATAATGAGCTAGCACTTGGAGTAAAGGTAGATGCAGGCATTGTCGATTTGGCTAAAGCATCTGAACTGACAGGTCAAGTCATAGCTTTAGATATTCATGAGGTTATGGAAAATGGTCAATGTGCTGTGAGTCGAATTCATGATGTTGTGGAAAGCGTACTAGCAGATGCGACTTTACGTGAAGCATGTGTATTAGATGAAGAAACAATTACATACGGTCCTTGTGTGACACGTCCGAATAAGATCATTTGCGTTGGTTTGAACTATCGAAAGCATGCGGAAGAGACGAATGCACCGATACCGGAATATCCGATTCTTTTTAACAAATTCAACAATACGATCTCCGCACCAAATCAAGATATTCCACTACCAAAGGTTTCAACGAAAGTTGACTATGAAGCGGAGCTTGTCATTGTAATTGGGAAGACAGCGAAGTATGTTGCGCAAGAGGATGCATTAAGTCACGTATTCGGTTATTGCAATGTGAATGACTTGTCTGCACGTGATTTGCAATTGCGTACGCATCAATGGCTGCTCGGTAAATCTTGTGATGGTTTCAGTCCGCTTGGACCTTACCTTGTGACAGCAGATGAAGTGGGTAATCCGAATGATCTTACGATTAGCTGTACGGTCAATGGAGAAGTGAGACAGAGCTCGAATACATCTGATATGATCTTCCACTGTGATTATATTGTCAGCTACATTTCGCAGCATATGACACTTGTGCCGGGTGACATTATTCTAACGGGTACGCCTGAGGGGGTTGTGCTGGGTTTGCCGCCTGAGAAACAAGTGTATCTGCAAGATGGAGATATGGTAACGATCGAGATTGAGAAGCTTGGCAGCCTTACGAACCGCATGGTGAAGGAGTAACGCATAAGGAGGTACTTATGGCGATTAGAATTGACTCTCATCAGCATTTCTGGAATTTGGATCAGGTCGAATATCCTTGGCTAGTCCCTGCATTTGGACCGTTGTATCGGACGATTGAAGCGGATGAGTTGGAACCGCAATTACGGGATAGCGGTGTGGAGAAGACGGTAATCGTGCAAGCAATGGATTCGTATGCGGATACGGCTTATATGTTAGACACGGCAGAGCGTTACAACTGGGTTGGTGGCGTGGTAGGCTGGGTACCTCTACATCGACCAGCGGAAGCAGCGGAACGTTTAGCGCAATATGCGAAACTGCCTATATTCAAAGGAATTCGCCATCTCATCCATGAAGAGCAAGACCCAGATTGGGTTGTACAAGATACAGTCATTGAGAGTTTGAAAGTACTGGCAGATATGAATCTAACTTTCGATGTAGTAGCTGTATTTCCGAATCATCTGAAGCATATTCCAACCCTTGCTAAACGTATTCCGAATTTGAAAATGGTCATCGATCACTTGGCGAAGCCGCCACTTGATCAGGAGGCACTGCGTCAATGGGAGCGGGAGCTCGCGGAAGCTGCGCAATATCCGAATGTGTACGCCAAAATCTCAGGATTGAATACGGTAATGGCAGATCCGCTCAACTGGACTTATCTGGACTTGAAGCCCCATGTTGATAAGGCAATCGAGTTGTTCGGTGCGAACCGCTGCATGTTCGGAAGTGACTGGCCAGTTGCCTTACTTGCAGGCGACTATGCGAAAGTATGGAACGAGACGAACCGTGCATTAGCTGATTACTCGCAAGCGGAAATCGACGCCGTGCTCGGCGGTACAGCTGCTGCATTTTACAAGATTGATGTGGGGTAGGGTGTGCGTAAAAGTTAAACGGAGGAGGAAAGTAGCGACTGGAAGTGCTATTTTCCTCCGCAGTGATCGAACTTTGAATCACACGATTTAGAAGGAGGCTTGTCTAGTGAAGCGTTATGGCAGTGTGATCGGAGTACAGCCTGAGAAGCTGGAAGAGTACAAAGCGCTTCATGCAGCCGTATGGCCGGAAGTACTCCAGATGATAACCGCATGCAACATTCGCAATTATTCCATTTACTATAAAGACGGATATTTGTTCAGCTATTATGAATATATCGGTGAGGATTATGCTGCAGATATGGCGAAGATGGCGGCTGATCCGACAACTCAGAAGTGGTGGGAAGTATGCGAGCCATGCCAACAGCCGCTTGAGACAAGAGGCGAAGGTGAATGGTGGGCAGCGATGGAAGAAGTGTTCCATACGGATTAAGGATTTCGCTATTGATCATGGCATGGGAGGATGAGCTACGATGGCAGGTAAAATTGAAACGGGTGCTGACGCGCTCGTGATGGATGAGCAAGATCATGTAGCAACGGCAATTCGGGAAATGCAAGCTGGTGAACGTATTCAATACCGTAAAGGCGAAGAGTTGCACGAGGTTACGTTGGTTGACGCGATTCCTTTTGGGCATAAAATTGCACTGGAGACAATTGCGAAAGGGACTGAAGTTCGTAAGTATGGTGAAGTGATTGGCTTATCGAATTTAGACATCGCACAAGGTGCGCATGTGCATGTACATAATATAGAAGGTATTCGTGGCAGAGGAGACCAAGCAAAGGGGGATGCACAGTGAGAACGATTATGGGGTATGAGCGAGCAAATGGAGAGATCGGGATTCGGAATCATCTATTAATTATTCCTACCGTTATATGTTCGAATCAGGTGTGTAGTCGCATCATGCAGATGGTTCCGGATACTGTCGCGATTCCGCATCAGCATGGTTGCAGTCAGATTGGCGCAGATAAATCACGTACATTCGATGTGCTAGCAGGAACAGGGAAGAATCCGAATGTAGGTGGGGTCATCATCATTAGTCTAGGCTGTGAAGTCGTTGACCCGATTGCACTTGCGGAGGATATCCGATCAACTGGAAAATTAGTAGAAGTATTCGATATCCAGTCCGTTGGTGGCTCAGTGAAAGCTATTCAGCATGGCGTAGAACTTGCTCGCAAGATGCGTGCTGAGCTTGATACGATGGAGAAAGTGCCCGTACCGCTTAGTAAGTTAAAAGTAGGTGTGAAATGCGGGGGGTCTGATGCAACTTCAGGACTTGCTTCTAATCCTGCGCTTGGTGTTGCGGCAGATTCTCTTATTGCAGAGGGCGGCAGCATTGTGATTGGAGAAACTACCGAGATTATCGGGGCGGAACACGTCTTAGCGAAGCGTTGCAGTACAGCAGCTATTGAGCAGCAGCTTTATCATATTGTGGATCGGTTCGAAAAAGAAGTCGAGCGAATGGGTGCGGACATGCGTGGCGGCAATCCAAGTCCAGGCAACATTGCAGGTGGTCTGTCTACAATTGAAGAGAAGTCATTAGGATGTATTAGTAAATGTGGAACCTCCCCGATTAAAGGCGTAATCGAATACGCGGAACATATTCCAGACGGGGGACTTTATTTCATGGATTCCCCGGGAAATGATATCGAATGTGTATCGGGTATGGCTGCGGGTGGTGCTCATATCGTATGTTTCACAACAGGGCGTGGAACACCAACCGGTGCTGCTGTTATCCCAGTTATTAAGATTACAGGCAACAAGCAGATGTTCGATCGGATGTCGGACAATATGGATGTTGATGTAAGTGATATGCTTGCAGGTACGCTGAGTCTTGAAGTAGCAGGAGAATCGATCTGGCAGGAAATCGTGAATGTAGCAGATGGTCAGCTGACAAAAGCAGAAGTTCTAGGGCATCAGGAATTCAGTATTAATCGAATCGGCCCGAGCTTATAGGAGGAGAAACGCATGAAAAGGTTAGAAAATCGCGTAGCGCTAGTTACTGGTGGCAGTCAAGGTATTGGAGAAGCGATTGTTCTGCGTCTTGCAGAAGAAGGTGCAGATGTAGCAATCATTTTCCGTTCAGATAGTTCTAGAGAGATGTCAAGTGAAGTGAAGGGGAAAGTGGAAGCGCTCGGTCGTAGAGCCATTATTGTTCAAGCAGATGTCGGCATCAAATCGTCTGTTGAAGAGATGTTCAGACAAACGGAGGAACAGCTTGGACCAGTTGATATTCTCGTAAACAATGCGGGGATAGCACCGTTTGAATCCTTTTTGAATGTAACAGAAGAGACTTGGGATCGTACATACAACACGAATGTGAAGTCGATCTTCTTAGCTTCTCAGCGGGCAGCTCAGGGTATGATCGAACGTCGTTACGGTAAAATTATCAATATCTTATCTACAGCAAGCCTAGTCGTGACAAGTCCAGTCATTCCTCACTATCAATCTTCTAAAGCTGCTGCTCACATGCTAACCAAGGGAATGGCAATTGAGCTGGGTAAATTTAATATTAATGTGAATGGTGTTGGACCGAGTACGGTAGATACTGAGATGTGTCGGGATTACTTAGCAGATCAGACGATTTATGATCGCGAAGTTGAAGCCAATCCGATGAAACGTCTGGGAACAGCTCGTCAAATCGGAGATGCAGTTGTATTCCTAGCTTCGGAAGAGTCTATGCAGATCAACGGTCATCTGCTTATGGTCGATGGCGGACTATCTGTGAAGGCAGCCCAGCCAGAAGATCATATGGAGCGATAAATATGGGTTGAATTGTGCGAATAGGCTTAGTACGAGAGTCCTTGATCTTGCATAAGATATGTCAGTTGCAAGAGGAGGGTGGTACTTACATGAATGTTTTTTGGGAAAAAATCATATATCCTATATTGCTTAGTGAGAATTCAAAGCGCATGGTAGAAGTAGGATGTGAATATGGAATAAATACAGTGAACTTACTAAGTTATGCCTATCGATTTAGTGGGCATGTCACTGTAATTGATCCGTTCTTATCGGATAATGTGCGTATGTTGATGACACAAGCAGGTTCCTTTATGGATTTTATTCCTATAACAAGCTTAGAGGCACTTCCCCAACTAACGGATTATGACGTTATTTTCCTCGATGGGGATCACAATTGGTATACGATTTATCATGAATTGAAAATAATTGAAGCAAAAGCCGTACGTACGGGTAAATTCCCACTTGTTCTGATGCATGATGTTTGTTGGCCATATGCAAGACGCGACATGTACTACAATCCAGAAACAATTCCACCCGAATACTTATTGCCTTATGCGAAAAAGGGGATTCTGCATGGTGTGTCTGAACTTGCAAGTGTAGGGGGAGCTAATGCAGAGCTGAACAATGCGATCTATGAGAATGGAGTGCGCAACGGGGTACTTACAGGTGTTGAAGATTTCATGAAACAGACGACACTTTCCTTAACTTTCCATTTGTTCCCAAGACAATACGGTTTGGGAATAATCGGATTGCAAGATCGCAGACGGGATGCGCTCATTCAGCAACTCATGCACATTTGTGGAGAGATTCCAGCAAGTTAATAAGGTTTATCATAACCTTAACAAAAATCCTGATTACAAGCTGGGGGCTTGCGATCAGGATTTTTCGTGCATTCGTATGGAATGGAGGGTCCTAGTCGATCTTTGCACCATAAGAGCGGGCAACAGCTACAGCTTGTTGCATATCCATGCGTACCCCTTTAATATCGAGAAACTTAAAGTCAACGCCATCTAAGAGCGCTCCTCTTAAATCAGCCCCATGCAGACGGCATTTGGACATTTGGGCGCGAGATAAGTCGGCATCTCGTAAGTCCGCTTTCTCCAGATTCGTTTCGTGAAGATCAGCTTCAATGAAGCGAACACCGCGTAAGTTTTGTTTGGCAAGATGTGCATGGCGCAAATTGGTATACGACCAATCGCCTTCAAGTATCGTGATCCCATCCATATGAGCTTCGGCAAAGTCAGAACCGACCATTTTACAAGATTCAAATTTAGCGACGAACAGATTCGCCCCTCGGAAACGGCAATTCGTAAAGGACGAGCCCTTATGTATAGAAGCATTGAATGCGGTATTCGTAAAATCACATTCGATAAAATGGCATGCATTCGTCCACACTTCATCTAGATGCGCACCCGTAAAGCGGCATTTAGTAAATGTGCACTTGTTCAATTCACCTTCTCTAAAGTCGGCATGGCTAAAATCAACTTGATTGTACTCTTGTTCATTATATTGTTGCATGGAGCGAGTCCCCTTATCTTATCGGTTTCTTCAAAGTTACTTGTATTTTTATCCTACACCATGAATAGAGAGGGAACAACTTTCTATTCTCAAATAAATTTTCAGACAATTTGATTTTATGTCGCATATGCGATAGACGGTGATGCTTGCTCCCCTTAAACTATCAATAATACGTGAAAGGAGGGCGACATCATGCGTATCGACTTACAAGAAACAGCAGGTCTTGATCGGGTTCCCCCGTATTGGGACAGCAGGTATACGAAAAATTTGGAGCAGCTATCAAAACCCATTTATCAGGTAAAAGAGGAACGAGACGTCTGGATGACACTCCGGGACGGTACGAAGATTTGTGTGGATATTTTTAGGCCGGATACAGAGGATGAGCAGTTCCCAGCATTGTTATCTTGGGCAGCGTATGGTAAGACGATCCAGTCCATGAAGCGGGGGACGATACCTCCAAGTTCGCTACTATTCGATCATAGCTTGGAAGCAGGGGATATTGATTTCTATGTCAAAAGAGGCTACGGCTTCATTATTCCTGATCCGCGTGGAATTGGTAAATCGGAAGGTGAGTTCTATGGGGTATATAATCCGCAAGAACAAGAAGATGTATATGACGTTATTGAATGGATGGCTGAACTGCCCTGGTGTGATGGCAATGTGGCGATGAACGGCTACTCGTACTTTGGGATTATCCAAATGCTTGTAGCAGCCCAGCAGCCTCCTCATCTGAAATGCATCATGCCGTTGTCCTTTACGAACGATTATTATCAGCATGGCTATTATGGCGGTGTGGGAAATACGTATATGAGTATTTATTGGGAGTTATCTCCAGCGAACAATCCAGTTGCGTGGTCAACGAAGTTATATGACGACAAAGAGTTGCAACAAAAGATGGCAGATCGACTTCAAGATCCGGACATCGCAGTGAACTCTTATTTTGCCAAAATATTAACGACATGGCCGCCGAAGTATCACACGTTCTATCTGGATTACTTGCTGCATCCGCATGATGGTCCATTCTGGGAAGCGCGATCGGCTAAGTCGATGTATGACAAAGTAAAGGTTCCGGTGTACATGAAGTGCGGTTGGTCGCCGAACGGACGTTGGAGCGCGCCTGCCTTTGAGGCTTTTAATAATGAAAGCTTGAATGTGCCGAAGCGAATGGCAGTGATGGAAGCGTATAACGGACTTGAGCTGCCTTATCGGTTTATGAACGAAGAGAGTCTGCGATGGTATGATCATTGGCTCAAAGGTGTGGATACAGGCATCATGGATGAACCACCGATTAAGCTGAACATTATTGGTGCTGGTTATCGTTATGAGAAGGAGTGGCCGCTGGCACGAACCGAGTGGCGGAAGTTGTATTTACGCAGTTTTGGCAAACTTCGCTGGGAGGTAGATCCAGAAGGTCAGGTACCCCCGGATAGTCTGACTCATCTGCCACCTAACATATCGACAGAAGTGAAAACGCTTACGTACACTTCGGATATTCTAACTCGCCCAATGGAGTTCACAGGTCCGATTGAGCTACACTTGTTCGCTGCAATTGATGCAGAGGATGCGAACTTTATCGTGAAACTGTGGGATATACTTCCGGGAGGTAGTCGATTACCGGTGTCACGTTGGGGTGCCTTACGAGCATCGCACAAGCTAGATACGGAGAAGTCGCTTCCAGGACGTCCTGTCCATGATCATACGCAGTCGGTTCCCGTTGTTCATGGAGAGATCAGTGAGTATGTCATTGAGGTCAATCCAATTGGCATGGTATTTGGACCTGGTCATCGCATTGAAATTGAGATTATGAGTGCGGACCCATTCGAGCATCAGCAGAATAGCTGGACGGGAAAGACAGGTTTCATGGGACCTATTCCAAGTGCCAATACGATTCATTACAAAATATACAGAGATGCGGATTACCCTTCCTATATACTCATGCCTTACATTCGGGAAACACCGAGAGATCAATGGCTCCAGCCGATGGACTAAATTCATGTGGAGGAGACGATGAACATGTCAAATCGCCCGTCTAGCAGGTCTTTGTTAAGCAGAGTGGATGACATGCGTGTGAACGGCTGGCATTGGAGGCTGCTGCTTATCTGCGCGCTGGGGATTACGTTCGAGAATTTTGATCAAATCTCTATTGCGATGACGATGCCTGTTATTGCTGGGGCGTGGAAATTGTAGCCTTCGATGATCGGTGTACTGCTCTCTGGAAGCTCACTTGGCTTATTGATCGGAGCCGCTGTATTCGGAATTTTGACAGATGTGATCGGTCGGAAGAAAACGCTCATTCTCACCACGATTATTTATTCCGTATTTGTAGGATTGTCTAGTTTCTCTCAAACGTTCACAGTTCTATATTTGTTTCGTGTACTTGCCGGTGTTGGATTAGGCGGATTTATTCCGGTTGCTTCCGCCTATGTCAGTGAATTTACGCCAGTGAAGGTACGAGGTAGATTCATGGGAATGTTCACCATTGGTAACGGAATTGGGTACTGCTTAGCCGTAGTTGCTTCGATGTTGCTTGTTCCAAACTTGAAAGAAGGCTGGCGCTATGTGTTCGCGTTCGGCGCACTTGGAATCATACTCATCCCATTCGTTATCCGCATGCTGCCTGAATCGGTTCGTTGGTTACTGAGCAGAGGACGGAAGGAAGAGGCGATTCGCACGGTCGAACGTATTGAACAGAAGGCGCTGGGTCAAGTTACGGTTCCGTTTGAAGAGGCACTAGAAATGGAGAATGAGGCGGCGAAACAATCTGTTGGTCAGAAGAGTGGCTTGCGCTCCTTATTTACCCCGCAGCTGCTTAAGTTCTCGATCTTAGTGGCGATTCTCTGGTTTATTTCCAGCTATACGTTCTATGGATTTATTCAATGGCTGCCGACGTTTCTAACGAAATCGATGGGCTATACGCTGACAACAGGTTATCAGTTCACGCTTATCGCAGCGCTCGTCGGCACAGGTACACCAGGAATTGCAATGGGTTACTTGTGTGATTATATCGGTAGACGCAAGACGCTCATTCTCTGCTTTCTGACTTATGCGATTGCAGGACTGCTGTTCCTCGCCTTCGGTGGATGGTGGATCTTACCGCTCTATTGGTTCTCCTCAGCAATGACATCTGTCTTGTACATCTACTCACCTGAATTGTTCCCAACATTGCTCCGTGGAAGTGGACTTGGATTTGCGACAAGTATGGGTCGGATTGCTGGATTTGCTGCACCGATGCTTATTGGTCTTACCTTGCAAGGTTATGGATTTAGCGGTGTGATGTATGTGAATACGGGATTGCTTATCGTAGGTATTCTTGCGATGCTTCTGCTCGGTGTAGAGACTAGAGTGAGAACACAAGCTGCAAATCATCATCAAGCGATGTAAGTGGATGTATTGACCGACGGTCCTATGTGGATCGTCTTTTTTTGTCTTTTTTCTTAATGCCAAACAGATATAAATATGATAATATTTCGTTGAACTTTGAGATATATACAATAGAAAGCGCTTTCTATTCTTAAACGGTCAGGAGGATTGCATGTGGCAGACTCACGAATGAAAGCTTCCGAAATCTACTCGTTTATTCAAAAGGTTCCGCTTCTTGCTGGACTTAGTCAAGCTGCACTTATCTCCCTCTCTACATGCTGTTACATGAAACAGGTGCCGAAGGGTAAACCGATCTTTACTCGCGGGGAGCCTGCGGAAGCCGTATATATCGTGATGTCAGGTGGCGTGGCAGAGTTTGTCGGTGGTCCTAATGATCTAGAGATCGTTGTGAAGGTCAGAAGAGAGTATGACTTCTTCGGTGAACTCGGAATGCTGATCGATGAACCTCAATCTGTTACAGCGATTTCCATGCATGCAAGTACACTTATCGTGATTCCACGTGAACAATTCCTTCAATTAATTCGAACAGAATCTGACCTCGTGCAATATTTACTGAAGACATTTGCGATGCGCCTCAAGATATCGGGTGAACGCATGATTGCCAAAGCTTTACTTGATGCTCATGCTCACCTCGCTTATGTGCTGTTGTGGCTGGAGCAAGAAGAAGGCGGGCATGGAACAATTGCTGTACCTCAAGAATATTTGGCGCAATGCTGTGGGCTTGTTCGGCAAACTGTTGCCAGAATATTGGGTGAATGGCGCCGGGAAGGTTTTATCCAGACGCAGCGCGGTAAAGTCGAAGTTAGGGATCGAACGGCACTTCGCAATGTATTATTACGCAATCTTCCATAGAGAAAGGTACGAGAAACCATGTATAAATTGCTGCTTGTTGATGATGAAGAAGATGTGCGAGATGAAGTGGATTGGTCCCTATATGGCTTTCAGGCGGTAGAGAAGGCAGATAACGGCATCGATGCATTAGAGATTATAGAGCGGTCACTGCCTGATGTGGTAGTAACAGATATTAAAATGCCTTTTATGGACGGTCTGGAACTATCTGAGATCATTCGTGAGAAATATCCGCATACGAAGATTATCATATTAACCGGGTTCGACGAGTTTGAATATGCGCAGAAAGCGGTACATCTTCATATTGACGAGTATGTGCTCAAGCCTTTTTCCGCACAAGAATTGATCGAAGTGCTTGTGAAGGTGAAAGATAAGATCGATCAGGAAATTGCGCAAAAAGAAGACATTCAAACGCTCAAGGAGCAATATCGCAAAAGCCTCCCGATTCTCAGAGAAAACTTTCTCACCTCTCTTATTAACGGAAGACTCACCCCGCAGCAAATCCAAGATAAATCCTACTATTATGGGCTTCAATTGCTTGGAAAAGGATACTTGGCATCCGTCATCCGCATGGATGCACAGACTACGCAATCTTCTCTTATGAACGCCTCGAATAAAGAACTTCAAGGATTCGCTGTGTTTAACATTACCGAAGAAATTGTGGATAAGCACGGTCTTGGGGTTGCTTTTGTTTACCATGAAGATGTGATCCTGCTAACAGTAAGTGATGAAGGTGATCGTGAAGCGATCATGTATACCACGATTCAAGTGCTGAATGAAATTCGCCAAAGTATTGAAAAGCATCTCAAAACGACGGTAACCATCGGTATGGGCACGGTTGAGCATGAAGCGGTTCGATTGAGTCATTCGTATGAGGATGCTAGGCAAGCGCTCGACTATCGTCCGATTCTGGGCAATAACCGTGTGATCTGTATTGATGATGTGGAGAAGCGCTTTAACGATCAATTACGATTCGATGAGAACAAAGCGCATTCACTCATTCTTGGTATCAAGATTGGAACGGCTGAGGAAATCACAGTTATCGTCGAGGCGTTGTTCGCAGGTATTGCGGATCGGAATATTTCATTTAAGGACTATCAGATCTATTTGCTAGAGATGATGACAACGATTCTAAAGGCAGCCAAGGATGCGAATGTGGATTTGGATACGGTCTTTGGTATGAATAGCATGCCGCTTGCACAGCTGTATCAATTTACGAATTTGAGTGAAACGAAGAGTTGGTTCTTACATATTTGCATGCGGATGATGGAGCAAATTTCATCTGCGCGTCAATCAACCTATACGCATTTAGTCAATAAGGCGATTCACTATACGAAAGAACATTATGCCGAAAGTGACATCTCGATCCAGAAGGTGTGCGATCATCTCCATATTAGCGCCGGGTACTTCAGTAGTATTTTTAAAAAGGAAACGAAGTTGACGTTCGTCACTTATTTACTACAAGTTCGCATGGAGGCAGCGAAAGAATTACTGCGAACGACTGATCTTCGAGCACTAGATATTGCGGAAAAGGTTGGCTATGCCGATGCGAATTACTTCAGTCACAGCTTCCGTAAATTCGTAGGTCAATCGCCGAAAGAGTATCGGAATGTGGCAGGAGCGGCAGGATGATGAAACGTTTCTTGCGGAGGTCATTTCACAATGTAAAGGTGAAGAGTATCCAGTTCGTCATCACGGTTTCGTTTACCTTAATCTCAGTCGTGATGTTAATAGTCGGGATTGCTCTTTATCAGAAATTTTCCAATACGGCGGAGCAGAATGCGTTCTTAAATACCGAGCAAATCGTCGATCAGGTTAGTTACAACTTGGAGTATTACATCAAAGGGATGTCCGATCTATTCGAAGTCATTGATTACAAGATCCAGAATAACAAAGCGGTGGAAAGCGATGTGCTGCGTGAGCAATTGGATGGGATTCTAAGCTCAAGGCAAGATATTGTATCGCTTGCGCTATTTACGAATAAAGGCGAGATTTTTACTGAAATTCCAAAGCACGATGTCCGGCGCAATGTGAATTATAAGGAGCAAAGTTGGTTCCAAGCGGCGATGGAGAACCCGAATCACCTGACTTTCTCGCTGCCGCACATCCAGAATATATTCAAGGATCAATACAAATGGGTCGTCTCGATGAGTAAGGAAATTGTATTCAATCGAGGTGGGGAGCAAGTTCGCGGTGTGCTCTTAATCGATGTGAATTTCAAGACAATTGATGATCTGTGTCAGCGGGTAAGTCTGGGAAAGAAAGGTTATGTATATATCATTGATGAGTCGGCAGGTAACATTGTCTATCATCCACAGCAGCAATTAATTAATGTGGGACTGAAATATGAGAATGTTGAACAAGCTTTGCAGTTCTCGTATGGACGTTATACGGACAAGATGAACGATGAGAAGCGGTTAATTACGGTGAAGACGGTTAGCAATATTGGATGGAAAATTATCGGCGTATCGTATTTGAATGAAATTGTGACGGTAAAAAAGGATACGGGCAGCTTTATCGTGTGGCTGCTTGTGATCGTAATCCTCTGTATCTTGCTGTTATCAGCCTTCATGTCGGCACGCATTTCCAAACCGATTAATCGCTTGAAGAAGTCCATGGAACAAGTCGAGCGTGGAGACTTTGATATTAGCATCAATGTAAAAGGCGGCGATGAGGTTGAGCAGTTATCTCGTAGATTCAACCTCATGGTCGCGCGAATTAGGCAGTTAATGGATCAGAGCATGCGAGAGCAAGAGACGAAGCGCAAGAATGAGTTGGAAGTGCTGCAGTCGCAGATTAACCCACATTTTCTCTATAATACGCTAAATTCGGTCGTTCGGATGGTCGGAAGCGGGAAGAGTGAAGATGTGGTGACGACGATTACGTCGCTGTCGAAGTTCTTCCGAATATCGCTGAGTCGGGGGAAGTCGATCATTACGGTTCAAGAAGAATTGGAACATATTCGGCACTATCTGATCATCCAGACGATGCGCTACAAGAATAAATTCGATTATGAAATAACAATCGATGATAGAGCGCTGGTGTGCTTAACGCCGAAGCTGGTTCTCCAACCCATTGTAGAAAATGCGATTTATCACGGCATCGAATATATGGTGGATAAAGGGCTCATTCAGATTACTGCTTCTGTAGTTGATGAGAAAGTGTTAATTGTCGTTCGGGACAATGGGCTTGGGATGAAGCAGGAGGCACTTGCCAACATCCTAGTTGGTGAAACGAAGAGTGATGCAGGTTCGGGTGTTGGTGTACGTAATGTGCATGAGCGAATCCGGCTATATTTTGGCGAAATGTACGGACTCGAAATTGAAAGTGAGCTAGAAGAAGGCACAGAGGTTCGAATATGGCTGCCACTGCTTAAAGAGGGGGATGAAGCAAGTGGATAATAAGCGAATCGGATTGTTGTTCATGCTGCTGTGTATCGTATTATCGATCAGTTCCTGCTCCGATCAGACGGTAGAACAGAGCGCGAATCAGCGCAAAGAGGTGACATTCGTTGCGAAGCTAAAGCAAGGTGACTATTGGAATACGATTCGTATGGGTGCTGAAGCAGCAGCCAAAGAATTCGGAGCGAACTTGAATTTCATTGCGCCAGATCTAGAAGAGGACACGAATCGACTTCATAATATGGCGCTACAGGCGATTCGCAGCAGTGTGGATGCCGTCGTAGTTGCTGCAAGTGATGAATCGTCCCTGCAAGAGATTACAGAGCAAGCGGGTAAACAGCACATTACGGTCATTACCGTAGACTCCGAAGTGGAATCAGATACGGTTAAAAGTGTGATTGGTACGAACAATTATGAAGCGGGAAAGAAAGCAGGCATGAAGCTAGTTGAGTTAGTCGGAACATCAGGGAAAATAGCCATGATGAGCTTTGTCGAAGAATCCCATCAAGCTGATTTGCGTGAGCAAGGCTTCTTAGATGCACTCAAGCTGTATCCGGATGTAAAAGTTCTAGAGACCGGCTATTGCCAGTCCGATGTGAAAATAGCCAAGCAATTAACACAGCAATGGTTAGCGAAACATGGGCAAGTAGACGGTATCGTAGCTTTGAACGCAGCAGCATCTGTCGGCGTTGCCGAAGCCATCAAACAATCAGGACTGGCTGGCAAAGTAAAGATCGTCGCCTTCGACAACACACCTGCTGAATTAGAGTTCTTACAAGATGGAGTGCTCCAAGCCACCATCGTACAAAATCCATTCAGCATCGGCTATTTAGGCGTCAAATATGCCATCGAAGCCACACGGGGCATGCATGTCCCGAAGCGCGTCGACACCGGCTTCAAGGTTATCGACCTTGCCAACATGTTCTGGTCGGAGAACCAGAAGTTGTTGTTCCCGTTCGTGAAATAGGAGTGTGCTGGTTGTGCGCCGTTTGCGGGTTCCAACAGTCCGGCGGAGGAGAAAAGAGTCACTGTAGGAGCGTAGCGTTCGCCTTTGAAATCGTGAAAATACCATAAATCCAATTCAGAATTCACGATTGAGACAGCGACCGGAAGTGATTCTTTTATCCGCAGCAAGCAGACTGTTGGAACCCGCCTAAACACATGAGGATTTTGCTAGAACACATGAGGATTTTATATTTGTTTTCACTGTGTAATCCCTTACATTTAGGGTGTAGAGAGAAAGAAATCCTAATTATGAATATTTAAGGGGAGGTATATGAATATGAAAAAATTGTTTCCAATCGTAGTTGCAGGTGCCCTAGCGGTCATGGTAGCAGGTTGCTCCACATCCAGTGGGGGTTCAAGCAGTGCGACAAGTTCACCAGGTGCGGCAGCGACGCCAGCAGCAACAGCTGCGGCTAAGGGTGGTAACTCCACAATTGGTGTAGCTATCTACAAATTCGATGATACGTTCATGACTGGGGTGCGTAATGCAATCTCCACAGCAGCTGAAGGAAAAGGCAAAGTTGATATCGTAGACAGCCAGAACTCACAGCCGACACAGAACGATAAAGTCGATCTATTCATTACGAAAAAGTAAATGCACTTGCGATCAACCCCGTTGACCGTACAGCTGCAAGCGTCATTATCGATAAAGCCAAAGCAGCAAGTACACCTGTTGTATTCTTCAATCGTGAACCGCTTGCTGATGATATGAAGAAGTGGGATAAAGTGTACTACGTAGGTGCGAAAGCGGAGCAATCCGGTACGATGGAAGGTCAATTGTTAGTCGACTACTTCAAGGCACATCCTGAAGCAGATAAGAACAAAGACGGCGTGATCCAGTACGTAATGCTTAAGGGCGAGCCAGGTCACCAAGATGCTGAACTTCGCACGAAGTTCTCCATCGGAGCGATTGTTGATGCAGGCATGAAAGTGGAGAAGCTTGCGGAAGATACAGCGATGTGGGATCTTGTTAAAGCGCAAGACAAGATGGCAGCATTCCTAGCTGCACAAGGTGACAAAATTGAAGCCGTTCTTGCGAACAATGATGATATGGCACTTGGTGCAATTTCCGCACTGAAAGCAAAGGGCTATTTTAAAGATAATAAATTCATGCCGGTTGTAGGTGTTGATGCGACAGCTCCTGCGCTTAAAGCTCTTGAAGAAGGTACACTGCTTGGAACCGTTCTGAACGATGCGAAGAACCAAGGTAAAGCGACATTCAACTTAGCGAACGTGCTTGCACAAGGTCAAACGCCTAACAAAGATAACACAGGCTACGATGTAACAGATGGCAAATATGTATGGGTTCCTTATAAGAAAATTACGAAAGACAATATGGCGGACGCAAAATAATAACGTTACTCACAAGAATGACAAGGGAGCAATGTATGCTTACGTTGCTCCTTTGTTCATGAATCAGATGAAAAAGGTTATAGAGCGGATAGGTGAATTGCAATAGGCAGGAGGCGTTACGATGACCCCGAGTAAGTTCTTACTTGAGATGAAGAACATCGCCAAAGAGTTTCCTGGTGTGAAAGCGCTGGATGATGTCACGCTCCAAGTACGTCCGGGCACTGTACATGCACTTATGGGTGAGAATGGTGCAGGGAAATCCACACTGATGAAATGTTTGTTCGGAATCTACACACCAGATGCTGGTGAGATCTACTTAGATGGCGTGAAAGTGATCATTCAAAATTCCAAAGATGCATTAAACAATCGAATCTCGATGATTCATCAAGAATTACATCCGATTCCTTATCGAAGTGTAATGGAAAATTTATGGCTGGGTCGGTTTCCACTTAAAAATTATCGACTTTTTAAATTCGTAGATAGTAAGAGAATGCTTCATGACACAGAGAAGCTGTTACAAGAATTGAACTTGGATATTAATCCGAAAGCTACCGTTGGCAGCTTGTCCGTTTCCAAAGTTCAGCTGCTGGAAATTGCGAAAGCCGTGTCTTATCAGGCGAAAGTGATCGTTATGGATGAACCGACTTCTTCCTTAACAGGCAATGAGGTCGAACAATTATTCTCAATAATTAGTGAATTGAAGAGTCGTGGCGTCGCCATTATATATATTTCACACAAAATGGAAGAAATTTTGCGTATCTCCGATGATGTAACGATTATGCGTGACGGCAAGCGCACAGGCACATGGCCGGCATCCGAGCTTACAACCGATCTCATTATTAGCAAAATGGTCGGTCGCGATCTAACCGAACGCTTCCCAGAGCGCAGCAATATTCCACACGGAGAGATTCTACGAGTAGAAGGTTTAACATCTGCTGTGGCTAAATCGTTCGAAGATGTTTCTTTTACACTGAAAAAAGGGGAAGTACTTGGCATTGGCGGTCTTGTTGGCGCACAGCGTACGGAACTCATGGAGTCACTGTTCGGGCTTCGCACCTTGTCTGGTGGCAAGATCATGCTGCATGGCAAGGAAACAGTCATTAGAACACCTCGTGATGCGATTCGCCAGAAGATTGCACTACTAACAGAAGAACGCAGGGTGACGGGGATATTCCCTGTGCTATCGGTCTTAGAGAATACTGTAATAACGAGTCTATCTCGGTATTTGAACCGTTTGTTCCTCATTGATGATAAGAAACGCAAAGTGGAGGTGCAGGCGAGTATTGAGAAGCTGCGTGTGAAGACGCCGTCTTACAAGTCGCTGATCGGTAATCTGTCTGGTGGTAATCAACAGAAGGTGCTGTTCGCAAGATGGCTGCTAACCGAGCCAGATATTCTATTACTTGATGAGCCTACGCGTGGAATTGATGTCGGGGCGAAATACGAGATATATACGATGATTGCGGACCTTGCGAAGCAGGGTAAGAGTATTATTATGATTTCCTCTGAAATGCCAGAGCTTATGGGCATGTCCGACCGCATTATGGTCATGTGTGAAGGGCGATTAGCTGGAATCGTAGATGGCAAGACAGCAACGGAAGAAGAGATTATGCGCCTTGCCGCACAAGATACGGCATAAATGATCATAAGATTGGAGGAAATGAACAATGAACAGCTTGCAAGCCAAAAAAGTAGGAAATTTCATGACACAGTATGCGATTTATATCGTATTAGTCGTGCTGGTCATTGGTATTGCGCTATATGATCCAAACTTTTTACAGTTATCAATTTTGCGGGATATCTTATCACAATCCTCTACACGCGCAATTATTGCATTAGGTACAGCATGTATCCTCATTACAGGGGGAACGGATCTTTCCTCCGGTCGGGTAGTGGGACTAACAGCGGTTGTGTCTGCATCTATGCTCCAGATGAGCGATTATCCACGTAAGTTTTTCCCGGATATACCGGAGTTAAATATGTACATTCCGATCGCAATTGCAATTATTACGGGCTTGATTATCGGTATTATCAATGGTGTGATCGTGGCGAAGTTTAAAGTACCGCCATTTATCGCAACGCTCGGTACGATGGTTATGGTGTATGGTTTGAACTCCATTTACTTTGATACGAAGCCGAATGAATCCCAGCCAATTGGCGGATTGCGTGAAGACTTTACCAACTTGGGACAAGGGTATATTGGAACGAATGGTTCATTCTCGATTCCATATATCGTGCTCATAGCAATTGGTGTTGCGATTATTACATGGATTATTTTTACCAAGACACGTTTGGGTAAGAATATGTATGCTATTGGTGGCAACATGCAGGCAGCTACGGTATCCGGCATTAACGTGGCACGTAACTTGATCTATATTTACGCTTTCGCTGGTGCGCTCTACGGATTAGCTGGTGTTCTTGAAGCTTCACGTACAGGTGGGGCAACGAACAACTACGGCAATATGTATGAGCTTGATGCGATTGCAGCGTGCGTAGTTGGTGGGGTATCCACTTCAGGTGGGATTGGTACGGTACCAGGCGTGCTTGCAGGGGTGATGATCTTCGGGGTTATCAACTATGGCTTAACGTTCATTGGTGTAAGTCCATATTGGCAGCTTATTATTAAGGGGTTAATCATTGTCGCTGCGATCGGATTTGATATTCGGAAATATTTAGCGAAAAAATAAACACAGGGAAAGGCTATCGGGATTGTCCACGATAGCCTTTCCCTATGATTATAGTAAAGCTGATATAATTTGTTTATTATTGTGATAATTTATTTTTTTCTCACAGAAATAGGAGTATGATTAAGGAGTAAACATGTGTTAGATATTAATCATTATTCATGTACACGGAGGTCTTTGTAATGACGAAAGAAGCAGTTCGGATCGAGAAAGATTTTTTAGGTTCTAAGGAAGTACCGGTTGATGCCTATTATGGCGTACAAACATTAAGAGCAATCGAGAACTTCCCAATGACCGGATATCGGATTCATGAAGAACTCATTAGAGCAATGGCAATGGTAAAGAAATCAGCTGCACTTGCTAACATGGAAATTAAGCGTTTGCAACCTCAAATCGGTGAAGCAATTGCACAAGCTGCCGATGAAATGATTCAAGGTAAGTGGCATGATCACTTTATCGTTGATCCGATCCAAGGCGGAGCAGGTACTTCGATCAACATGAATACGAATGAAATCATCGCGAATCGTGCAATTGAGATCCTGGGTGGAACGAAAGGGGACTACTTCCAAGTTAGTCCGAACACGCATGTGAACATGGCACAATCGACGAACGATACATTCCCAACAGCGATTCACCTTTCAACACTAAATTTAATTGATAAATTACTTGTAACGATGCAACAACTAGCAGGAGCATTCTTCGATAAGGCAAAAGAATTTGACGGTATTATTAAGATGGGTCGTACGCACCTTCAAGATGCAGTTCCGATTCGTCTTGGTCAAGAGTTCGCAGCTTATGGTCGTGTTCTGGAGCGTGACATTAAGCGTGTGAAACAAACGCGTGAGCATTTGTACGAAGTAAACATGGGTGCAACAGCAGTCGGTACAGGACTTAATGCTGACCCTCGATATATTAAGCGTGTGGTTGAAATTCTAGCTGAAGTGAGCGGCTTGCCAATTGTGGGTGCAGAAGATTTAGTCGATGCAACACAGAACACGGACGCATACACAGAAGTTTCCGCAGCGCTTAAAGTATGTATGATGAATATGTCCAAAGTGGCGAATGACTTACGTCTAATGGCATCTGGTCCACGAAGTGGTTTTGCAGAGATCAAATTGCCAGACCGTCAACCAGGTTCCTCGATTATGCCGGGTAAAGTCAACCCTGTTATGTGTGAGGTTCTAAACCAAGTGGCATTCCAAGTTATCGGTAACGATCATACGATCTGCCTAGCTTCTGAAGCGGGTCAATTGGAATTAAACGTGATGGAACCTGTCCTTGTGTTCAACTTGCTGCAATCTCTAAGCCTCATGAACAATGTGTTCACGGTATTCAGAACGCACTGTGTTGAAGGTATCGAAGCGAATGCAGAGCAGTGTAAAGAATACGTAGAGAAGAGTATCGGTATTATTACGGCGCTTAACCCGCACCTTGGCTATGAAGCGGCTGCTCGTATTGCGCGTATTGCTTCTCAGACAGGTCAATCCGTACGTGAACTGATCTTACTTCATAACTTATTGACAGAAGAAGAGCTAGACAAAATCTTAGATCCTTACGAAATGACTCACCCAGGTATCGCTGGTGAAGAATTGTTACTAAATCAAGGATAATTAGTTCCTGATGTATGAAATAATTTCCCCTTTTAAGTAGAACCTATTACGAAAGTAAGCGTTTCGTTGTACACTACTTAAGAGGGGATTTTTGTTTCTTTTTAATAAAAATGGGTTCAGGCAGGTGTCCTTGTGAAAAAAATAACCGTTAAAAATTTGGTTGATAGATTTAAGTTAGAAGTGCTTGCTGGGGAAAGCCAGTTAGAAAATCACGTAATCGTGCAGAAAAGTGTACACCGTCCTGGCCTTGAGTTTGTTGGATACTTCGAATTTTTCCCACAAGAGCATGTACAAGTCATGGGTGAGAAGGAAGTGGCGTACTTACATACGTTAAGCAAAGAAGAGCGGGATAGCCGGATTAAGAATGTCGTGCAGTACCATCCGCCATGCTTTGTTGTGACGTGGAACCAAGAGGGCCTAGATTACTTAATCGAACATTGTACCCGTGAGAATATTCCACTTCTGCGCACACCGCAGCCGACGACGAAGTTTATTGAGCTAGTGGATAATTACTTAGCCAAAGCTTTAGCGGAAGAGATCCAAGTGCATGGTGTATGCGTCAATGTAGCTGGGATCGGGATTCTTTTGCGTGGAAAATCAGGAATTGGTAAGAGTGAAACTGCGCTGACGCTCATTCGTCGCGGACATCGATTAGTTGCAGATGATGCAGTTGTGCTTAAGAAGATTAACCCGGAGAACATTATCGGAACACATACAGGTGCAACGAGGGAATTGCTTGCACTTCGCAGTGTTGGTCTCATTAACGTTGCTCGTATTTATGGTCGAGGCGCTTTCCAAGATGAATCACGAATTGTGCTCGATATTGAACTTGTAAAGTGGAACGAGAATGAACTGTATAATGACTTGGAAGTGGAATCGAGGTTTACCAGCTACATGGACGTGAACATCCCACATATTCAAATTCCACTTCAACCAGGTCGCGATGTAGCAGGACTTGTTGAGGCTGCTGCCCACAACTGGTACTTGCAGCTTCAAGGGTATAGTGCAGCCGAGGAGTTTATGCAGAGGCTGAATTAATATATGTATCTTTTGAAAAGAGGATCTTAGGATCCTCTTTTTTCTATTTATTTACAGAGATAATAAATTCAAATATTCGGACTTTTAATAGATTATTAAGACAATTTTCATTATTTCTTCAGGTTTGCTTAGTACCTTGAATCTAGTACAGCGAATTCGGGCTTTCATGTACATAGGAAAGGGGACTGGTTAAGCGTATGGGGAATGTTGGTCGCAGCAATAAGAAGAAATGGTTGCTCATTTCGCTAAGCATTGTGGTATTAGCGGCTGGAGGCGGGGGTTGGTATTATGTTTCCAGTAAAGCCAATCAGGTCAAGCCGATGGTCACGAATACAGCGCAAGTAAAGCAAGGTTCCATTAAGGTTAGCGTGGGTGGATCAGGTGTCATTGCATCGGCTGAAAGACAGACCCTTAAGGGTGGAGACGGCGGCAAGATTAAGACACTTTCCATTAAACAGGGCGATCATGTGACGAAAGGGCAGGAGCTAATCGTATTCGAGGGCAAGGATGTCAAAGACTCACTGAATCAAGAGCAACTCTCTTTGCAAAAAAAGCAGATGGATCTTGATGCAGCGCAGCAAGCACTTAAAGATAATACGGATGAGACGAAGATTGAAGACATGAAGCTTAATATCAAGAAGCAGATGCTGGATATCGATCTTTCCAAGAGCAAGATTCAATCCTTGTTGAATGATCAGAAGCCGCCTGCACCTGTTGTATCACCAATCGATGGAGATGTTCTTACGCTTAACAGTGCCCTTGGTGATCAAGTAACGGGCAATACAACAATTGGGGAAATCGTAAATTACGATAATTTAAAATTAGACATTGAAGTCGATGAGATGGATGTTTTGAAAATAAAAGAAGGCTTGCCAGCTGACGTCACCGTTGACGCTTCTCCTGGTAATAAATTTAGCGGTGTTGTCACGAAAGTGGCTAAAGAAGGGACAGCGAAGAATGGGGTATCAGTGTTCGTAATAACACTCAGTGTTACAGGCGGAACAGATACAACGATTAAAGCCGGAATGTCGGCTCGTGCAGATATTAAGATCGAGGAGAAGCAGAACATTCTCGTCGTTCCGATTGAAGCGGTTCAGCAAAGACAAGGTAAGAGCTATGTGATGGTGGAAGAGCTTGTTGATACTGCTGGAGCAGCATCCGCATCTGCTGAGCCTAATAAGCAAGCTGGATCAGACTCCACAGCTTCTACTCACCCTGAAGCTTCTTCACAGCCTAGTGGTACTAACGGAGAGGGACATACAGGTGTTGGAAACTCAACTGGCCAATCAAGTCAATCCGGTCAGTTTAGACAGCGAGGTCAAGGACAACAAGGGCAAAATCAGCAATCAGGTAGCGGTCAATCCCAAGCATCGGGTGGTCAATCTCAAGCACAAGCAGGGCAAATGCAGCCTGCGCAAGCTCCATCGGGTCAATCACAAACCATGTCCCGTCCAACAACAGGAGCACAAGGTACAGGTACAAGTAAATTGCGCGAAGTTCAAGTAGGCATTCACAACGAGAGCTTAATTGAAATCGTTAGCGGTCTGAAGCCGGGCGAGAAAGTCATTTTACCTGCAACCGTATCAAGCTCTAATCAACAGGCTAAACAACAAGTTATGATGATCGACGGTGCGCGTATGCCTGCTGGTGGAGGCGCTGGAGGTCAAGGTCAAGGATTCACTCGATCTAGCGGTGGTGGAAATGGAAGATAAGGAGACTTGCGGCATGGAAGATAAACCGCTTATTGAAATCAATCAATTGGTGAAGACATACACGATGGCTGGCGAGGTCGTTCCGATTCTCAAAGAAATCTCATTTTCCATTGAACAAGGTGAGTTTGTTGCAATCGTCGGACCATCAGGCTCGGGTAAGTCTGCACTTATGAATATGATCGGATGTCTGGACATTCCGAGTTCGGGCAGCTATTTGTTAGACGGGCAAGAAGTCAGTAGCATGTCGGAGAATCGGCAGGCGCAGGTGCGTAATGAGAAGATTGGATTTATATTTCAGAGCTTTAACTTATTACCGAAATTATCTGCCTTGGAAAATGTGGAGTTACCGCTCATTTATCGCGGAATCTCGCAAAAAGAACGCCATGCGATGGCGGAACTTGCGCTTACGAATGTGGGGCTCGCAGATCGAACTCATCACAAACCGATGCAGTTATCAGGGGGTCAACAGCAACGGGTAGCGATTGCGCGCGCACTAGCGGGCGATCCGCCAATCTTACTTGCCGATGAGCCTACGGGTGCGCTGGATACGAAGACAGGCAAAGAAATTATGCAGATGCTGCACGATCTAAATGCGAAGGGACATACCATCATCGTCATTACTCATGATCCCGAGATTGCGAATCAAGCGAAGCGGGTTATTCGGATTCAGGATGGTCAGATCACCGAGGATCGAGGTGTTGCGTCATGATATTCGCCCAAGCGCTTAAGATGGCATGGAAGAGCATGATCGGCAGCAAGCTGCGCTCATTCTTAACGATTCTGGGGATGATTATCGGGGTATTCTCCGTCATCGCTCTCGTCTCTCTGGGTCAAGGACTTGGCAGCAACATCAAGAGTGAGCTGAATAAGCTCGGTACATACACACTTTCAGTTAGCATTACGGGACGGGGAACGAAGGCGTCACTCAGTCTAGAAGATACGATGGCTTATGCAAGTAAGCCGAATGTTGTTGCGGTTTCGCCTACAATTAGAGGCAGCGTGAAAGCCAAGAACGGTAGTAAGAACAAGGATGTTCCCGTAGAAGGGGTTACGCCTGATTATGAAACGGTGCAGAACTTTCATGTGCAGAGCGGGCGATTCCTCGTGCAAGCGGACATTGACCATAGACAGAAAGTTGCATTGATCGGTACGACCACTGCTACCAACTTATTCGGTCTTCTTGATCCAGTCGGTCAAGATGTCATTATTAATGGGATTCCGTTTCGCGTAGTAGGACTGCTTGAATCCAAAGGGTCCAGCTTTGCCGGATCGAATGACGATAAGCTCATTATTCCGCTTACGACTGCGGAGCGGGTGCTCGCAAATCCAGGAATTAAGAGTTTTATCGTGCAGGTCGATAGTGCAGAGAACGTGAATGGTGTGATGGATAGTCTTAAAGCGGATCTGCTTAAGCGATTCAAGACTGCGAACAGCGATGGATTTACGATTTTTAATCAACAAGACATTCTAAATTCCAGCGCAAGTATCATGTCAACAATCTCTGCGGTACTTGGTGGTATTGCAGGTATTTCCCTGCTAGTTGGAGGGATCGGCATTATGAATATTATGCTCGTATCCGTTAGTGAACGGACTAGAGAGATTGGCATTCGAAAAGCCGTTGGGGCGAAGAAGCGGGATATTCTGCTGCAATTCTTAATTGAATCCATCATGCTAGGTGCAACAGGTGGGCTCATTGGCGTTATTGTCGGGATTGGACTCGCAATTGGTCTAGCGAAGGTGTTCGCACTAGGCGTTGTAATTTCGTGGCAAATTATTACACTCGCGTTCTCATTCTCATTATTCATCGGGGTTGTGTTCGGTCTGTTCCCAGCGAATAAAGCAGCCAAATTACGCCCAATTGATGCCCTTCGGATGGACTAACAAGTAGGCAGATCACGTATTAGAGGAGGCTTGTATGAAGAAACATTTTTCAATCATAATGATGAGCGCTGCACTTGGGGTTACCCTTAGTTTAAGTCCACTAGCATCCTATGCGTATGCAGCAGATGGAGCGGAGACTACGGCGGTAGCGCCAGCACCGAATATTTTGCAAGTGACGAAGGATGTTACGTTCGAAGTGAAACAAGTACAAAGTCTGGTGGAGCAAGGCAGCAGCATCTTATCGTTCGTGGTTTCTGTGGTAAATAGCAGTGATAAAGTGGTGGATTGGTCGGAATACCGCATTCGTGCGACATCAAGTACGGGTCATACGTATACTGCTCAGCAAAATGTGGTGAGTAAAGACAAGAACAAAATTGCGTCAGGGACGTCAAGAGACATCAGCTACTCTGTCAAAATGAACGAAGTCGCTAAACCACAGGATGTGAAGCTCGACTTCATCAAATGGGATTTCAGCAAAACGAATTTTGAGAGCGCAGTTGGTACGCTCGCGATTGATGATACGATGATTCCGAAGACAGCCTCTCAAATATCGACCCCGATCCAGAACAATGAACTAGGGTTAATCGCAGCCGTTACGAAATTTAATCGGACAGCGAATGAAAAGTATTACAGCCCTTCGGTTACCGTGGAGATGAAGAATCTAGGTTCCGAGAGCGTGGATATTCCAGATTACAAATACAGTATCCGTACGGCTGAGGGTATCATGTATCCACTTGATCGTAAGGAAGAGAAGGCGGCACCACTGCGTGCAAAAGACAGCAAGACAATTATGTTGACAGGTCAAATTCCAATTGCAAACAATCCAGACAACTGGGAGCTCGTAATGACTCAGAATGTGACAGAGCTTAAACGCAACATTCCTGTTCTTACATTTTCCTTACCTGAAGTGGCACAGATGACGACGCAACCGATGAAGACGAAGGTAGAACTGAATAGTTCGAAGGGGCAATATAGCGCAATGCTAAGTCAAGTGTATCGTCTGCCTTGGGAAGGGGATGACATCGTCACTGCAGAGATTGTAATCACGAATGAGGATGTTAAATCACTGCCAATCCCATCTTTATCGAGTAATTTGCTGCTTGATGATTCGTTCGAGATCAAAGCGAGTGTGATCAGTTCTTCCAAGGCAATCGGGCTAGCGCCGCGCGAATCGATTAAATTGCAGGTAACAGGCAAGATTCCATACACAACGGATTACAAGACATTAAAGCTGGTTCTTCAGGAAAAAGGGGACGGCGACGTGTTGAATGATCTGGTTGATTTTTCAGTTGATAATGCAACACAATCGTATCCGATTTATCGCTTTGGTGATCGCTACACGAATACGGAACCGGGTCATCAGACGAAGTATCAACTGCTGGAGACGAAGATGTATCAAGGCTTAACCCGTAATGTAATCATGACACGATTAGAAGTCGAGAATAGTGAGAAGCGTCAGGTGAATATCTCGAATCTTGTAGGTAACTTCATGACGACAGATGGAGGATTATACCCCGCACAAGCGGCACCTATTACAAGTAAACTTAGCCCGAATAACAAGGCGGTGCTGGAATATTGGAGCTATGTACCGACGACCTTTAACCCTTCATCGGCGTATCTTCTGATTGGGGATGGTGTCACTGCAGGGAAGTTAAGTGAAGCGAAAGATGTTCCGGATAGCTTCATTAACCCTGTTGCTTTCTGGCTGCCGGAGGAATCCACTAACAAGCCAGGTGCGATTAATAAAATTGTGGTGAATCCGTATACGCTCACGTTTAAGGACGTTACGACGACTGTATCCAAGTCCGATAGCTTGCAGATGAAGATTAATTACGATCTGATCAAAGACATGCAAGCCGAGACCAACTCCGATGGGCACAAGCTCATACTTGAATTCAGACTGCCAGAAGGCAATCAAACCTTCGAGAAATCGTTCGCGATGAAAGACCTCGATGCCAGCGATGCTGACCCTGGTAAGCTGAAGGTCGGTAAGAATCAACAATTCCAAACGTCTGTGAATTTACCTGGTGTATCATCAAGTGTCACGAATACGTTCATCTTGAACTTATACGATGAGTTCCAAGGTCAGCGTAAGCTGATCGGTACGCAGGCAGGCTCATGGGATACGGAAGAAGTAAAGAAGTAGTTTACGTTTTGGAAAATGAAATGAAGCAGCCTCCGCTCACGTTTGTGAGGGAGGCTGTTTGGGTTTGTTAGTTGAAGAAGGGTTCGACTTTTATTGGAAGAAATTTTTGACCGAGTTCATTGTATTCATCTGCAGTCAGAACGAAATAATCCAGGGGTTCGAAGTTCGAATTAAAATCAATTTCCTGAACGGTGATCTCAGGTGTTATCTTACCACTTGTATCCATCACTTCACGTTTTAACAAGACACCTGTTTCCTTATCAATCCACATGGTGAACTGGTATGCCTGAAGTTTAGCTTTCATATCATTCGGCAATTCACCACCGATGCGAATGACAGATCTGCCTAACATGCTTGTCTCATCCTGAATGCTCCATAACGTATCATCTTTTAAGTAATCAACTGCAGCATATTCAGGAGCAACAATCGGCTCGGCGAGGCCAGATTTCGCTTGATCACGTCTTGGAACATCTGGTAATACAGGATATTTCTTTGGCGTTGGTCGCCCAGCTGGCTCTAGAAAGCTTCTGATATTGGTGTATTCGCCATTCTCTCGTGTATAGGAATGGTATAGTTTATAAATGGTTTCTATATTGCCCTTCTTCACATAGCTAAATGGACGGTCGCCTTGCAGGACTTTAAACTCAATCAACTCTCCTTCTGTATTTGTAAATGAACCTTGTAAACCTGCGAATCGATCAACAGAATTACGCATTAACTCCCGAACTTCATCTTTCGAGATAGATGTGCTGAGCCATCCTGACTTCGCATTCGTTAATGCGAGTACACTAATGAGAATGACGACGGTTAGTCCAAGAATGGACCATTTCAGTGAACGGTTGTATTTATGATTTTGTTTAATCAAGGTGAGCCTCCGTAGCAATTGTTGTTTCGTTCCAGTGATAGGGGTAATTCCGACTGCACGCTTTGGTTTGGCATTATGTTCAATTAATTTAATTAAGGTATGTGCATAAGCGAGAGATTGCTCAGGTCTGATATAGCGCAGTACGCGAGCATCGCAGGAAGTTTCCTGATCTTCACGCATCCGTGCGGAAGCCAGCCATAGAATGGGATTAAACCAATGAACAATTAGCAATCCATGCATGATCCAGTTTATCGCGATATCATGGCGCTTAGCATGCATGAGTTCATGAATCATGATATGACGAATCTCTTCAACCGATAAAGTGTCCATGAGTGATGCAGGCATTACGATTCTTGGGCGCATCCATCCAGATAGAGCAGGTGTCTTTAATTGATCAGAAATCAGAATCGGGATTGATCGGCGTATACCCAGTTCTTCCTTCACTTGCATATACATTTGATACACTTCGTGGCTAGGAGTCAGTATCTTTGTACGACGCATATTCCTATTCCACAGATAAGTAGATAATATTGTCTTTCCACTTAAGACGAGTACACCCGCAATCCAGATCAACCCCGTTATTTCAAGCCACGTAAAATCAAACGTTTCTGCTTGTCCGTCTTCTATTTCTTTTCTTGTGCTGTTCGATTTCTGACGCTCATGTTGCCTGGCAACAGCTGGATCTAGATTCGGATCTGCATAATGAATAGAATTTGCTTTATCGATTTGGCTGCTCAGATCTACTTTCTGTACATCGTGACTCGATAGTAGATTAAATACACTAAGCGGACTTTCAGGTGTCCAAGGCAGCAAGAGTCTAACAATGAGCAGCATCCACAGCATATAATGCCAGTTCGGCGTAAGCTTTGTGCGAAGTACCCATCTAGCAGCGAGGATTATTCCCGCAAGTACGGTTCCCATTACCGATGTGAGGAGTACCCATTCCCACAACTCGCTCATTTCTTCTCCTCTTTGTCATCGAGCATTCGTCTAAGCTCCGCAATGTCTTCTTGGGAGAGGCTGTCCTCTTCACGTAGGAAATTCACGAGCATAGGCTTTAATGCGCCGCCGTAAATCTTTTTCAAGAAAGATTGATTCTCTGCTCGTAAACATTCGTCTTGCTCCACTAACGGATAGTAATAATAGGAGCGTCCTTCTTCTTTATAGCCGAGAACATCTTTCTTTACGAGTCGGCTAATAAACGTCTTCACCGTGGTCGGTTTCCAGTATGTATCATCGTTTAAGATGGCAATGATTTCGTTGGCTGTACGTGGAGATTGTTCCCATAAGATTCGCATGATTTCCCATTCGGAATCTGAGATTTTAGGTGTGTGATTCATATTGTTCCTCCTTCATGACTACAAATGTAGTTGATAGGGTGATTATATATTTGTCCACCAAAAATGTCAATTGCTTACTTCAGGTAATAATCGCCATTAATAATAAACAAATAAAATTTTAAATTTGCTAAATTAAAGTGTTGACATTTGAAAGCGCATACAATAGACTTAATAATCAGAATACTTTGTTAGTTATTTTAACTAACTTAAGGGTGGTGAGCAGTTTCGAATGCGTGGTCGTGGGCAAACAGGAAATACCAAATATGTGAAACAGATGAACCGTGAAGGAATTCTTTTTCAATTAAAACAGAAGCAGATGTCCAGAGCAGATCTGGCAAAGGAAACTGAACTTAGCAGACCCTGTGTCTCTGCGTTAGTTGATGAAATGATTAACGAAGGTTTAATTTGCGAAGTAGGAATAGGTGCATCCAAAGGTGGGCGCAAGCCTATGCTTCTAGAGTACAATACACAAGCTTTTGGCGTTGTTGGCGCAGTGTTTGAGGGTAGTACGATTCGAATGGCACTTGCTGATTTAAAAGGAGAACTTCTTGCGCAATATGAAGCAACATTGCCACAACCTACAAGCGGAGAGATGGCGATTAAGGGTCTTGAGATTGGGTTGGAACAATTATTAACACAGACCCATTATGACAAGAGCAGACTTCTCGGTATGGGGGTTGGATTACCCGGTGTCACACAGAAACGCAGCGGTACTATCAGCTATTCGCCCAGTACGGGCTGGATGGGACTACCTGTTCAACAGGAGATTGAAGCGAGGCTTGGATTACCTGTAACCATTGATAATGATGTCAACATGATGACACTGGGTGAGTATTACCAAGGTGCTGGCAAAGAAATGTCAACCTTAGTGAACATGTATGTGGGTACAGGGATTGGTGCTGGTATTATCATCAATGGTCAATTTTACAGAGGTTCTCATGAAGCTTCAGGTGAAATCGGCTATATGATGGTGGGTCCTTCGAATAATCCAAGACCGGGTGATTACGGGGTTTTCGAGAGTAATTACGCAGTACCTGCCATATATGCGAGGGCGAGTCAGCTACTTCCTTCAATCCAAGAAGGGGTAAGTATTGTAGAACAACTTGTTGTTCATGCGCAGCAGGGAACAGAAGGTGTACAAGAATTACTGGATGAGCTATATCGCAAATGGGCTTATGGGATTGCCAATATTATCAGTGTACTTGATCCTGAGCTCTTAATTCTAAGCGGAGAGATGCTCTACATTAAAGAACAAGGGGTTCAAACGATTCGTGAATGGCTATCTAATTGGGTTCCAGTTGTACCTGTAATTCGACTTGCCTCATTAGGGGATCAAGCTGGGATTGCTGGTGCCGTACATAGCGTTCTTGAATCGTTTCCAAATAAAAGTGCAACCATTTAAAAGCTGCTTAAGGGGGATTTAGAATGAAACTTGCATTAGGAAAAATGAAGGTATTGCTTAACACAGCTGTAGTAGGTTCTATGGTACTTGCATTAACAGCGTGTGGTGGAGGAACTGCTGCAGACAAGCCGGCAGATCAATCATCGCCTCAGCCAGCTGCAACTAAATCGGCAGAAGGTCAGAAGCTCGTCATTTACACAGGAAGAGACAAGAATGTTGTAGATGTTGTTATTCCTAAATTCAAAGAAAAAAATCCGGGTATTGAAGTTGAATTTCTAACCATGGGTGCACAGCAAATTTTGGAGCGTGTACGTGGGGAGAAAGCGAATCCGCAAGGGGATTTCTGGTGGGGAGGCACACAATCAGCTTTAATGACAGCAGCAGACGAAGATTTGCTGAAGAGCTTCAAGCCAAGCTTTGCTGATAGCATTGATCCAACCCATAAAGATGCTAAGGACCGTTGGTATGGGGAGATGTTACTTCCTGAAGTGATTATGTACAATCCAACTGCGATGAAGAAGGAAGATGCACCGAAAGATTGGGATGATTTACTTGATCCGAAGTATAAAGACAAAATCATTATTCGTGGGGTATTAGCATCCGGTACGATGAGAACGATCTATTCTGCAATGATTCATCGCCAAGGTGCTGCTGATCCAGCTAAGGGTTACGAATGGTTGAAAAAACTAGATGCGAACACGAAAGAATACGCACAAGATCCAACGAACTTATATTTGAAATTAGCTCGTCAAGAAGGTTCCTTATCCTTATGGAACTTACAAGATATCATGTTGCAAAAAGAAACGAAAAATCAACCATTTGACTTCATCTATCCTACGAGTGGCGCGCCTATTCTCGTAGATGGCGTGGGGATGATTAAAGGCGGTAAGAACGAAGAAGCAGCCAAGAAATTCTATGAATTCTTGTTTGAGCCAACACTTCGCGCAGAACTTGCAGAGAAATTGTATCAAATTCCAACTCGTAGTGACCTTAAGAAAGAAACATTACCTGCTTGGTTAAAAGGTCTTGAACTGAAGCAGCTTCCGCTTGATTGGTCTGTCATGGCATCCAAAGAAAAAGAGTGGATGGACTATTGGGATCAAAGCATCAAAGGTAAAGGTGCAAAAAAATAATTATCGAAGCTGGGCGGAGTGCGAACTCCGCCTCATTCATACAACAAGGGGGATACCATCTTGATCAGTGTCACATTGGATCATGTAGGCAAGCAATTTGGGAGTGCAAAAGGTGTAGAAGATGTCCACATTGAAGTCAAACCGGGTGAATTTTTCACCTTCCTTGGACCAAGTGGTTGCGGGAAAACAACCACACTGCGTATGATTGCTGGATTTTACTATCCAAGCTCGGGTCGCATATTATTTGGGGATCAGAATGTAACGAATCTTCCACCAAACAAACGCAATACGGGAATGGTATTTCAGAACTATGCTTTATTTCCACACATGACGGTATATGAGAATGTAGCCTTTGGGTTACAAGTGAGACGGCAATCGAAGCCTGAAATTGCTCAAAAAGTAGAGCGTGCACTAAAACAAGTTCATTTAGATGGTTATGGAACAAGACGAATTGATCAATTATCCGGTGGGCAGCAGCAGCGCGTAGCTTTGGCGAGAGCGCTTGTGATTGAGCCTCAGATTTTACTGTTAGACGAGCCATTATCCAATTTGGACGCTAAATTAAGAGAAGAAACAAGGTTGGAAATAAAGAGACTCCAGATGGAGCTGGGAATCACGACGATTTATGTTACGCACGATCAGGCAGAAGCGATGTCTATGTCCGATCGAATTATGGTAATGCAAGGCGGCGTTGTTCAGCAAATTGGAAGTCCTCAAGATATATATAATCGTCCAGTGAATCGCTTTGTGGCATCGTTTATTGGAGAAACCAACTTATGGGAAGGTATTGTGGAGCGTGTTGAGGGGAATGAGGCATACGTACGTATCTCACCGGATCTTGTACTGTGCGGACTTGTTCATCAAGCTTCCAACGACCAAGTTCTCAAAGTAGGAGTTTCAGTCACCTTATCCATTCGACCAGAATCTGTAACCGAACATAAAGCAGGAGAAACGGGTCAAGGAAACATCGTGACAGGAAAAGTAATAATCTCCGAATTTACGGGAGTTAGCGTTAATTATATTACCCAAGTAGGGGATGCTTCGTTAAAAGCGATGTTCATCAATCAGGGACATACCTTACGAGAACGTGGTGAGCAAATTTCCTTTCATATTCCAAAAGAAAGTATCTTCTTTGTAGGATAATAGGGGATCGAATATGAAACCACAGCTGCAAACACAGAATCCACAAGTGAAAACTTGGCAATCGGTAACCTCATCCCGCTACTTTGTTTATGTACTTGTTGCTCCTTTATTTATCGTATTGCTGGCTTACGTTGTGTTTCCGTTCTATCAGACATTCATGGATGGTGTGCTGATCAAGGGTGAGTATTCCTTTAAGAATTATGCGAAGTTCTTCTCGCTCGAACATACGGCTAATCTAGAAGCGCTATGGAACAGTATCTACATCTCGGTACTCAGTGTGATTTCATGCGGCATTGTCGGTGTAGCGATGGCATTCTTGCTAGAACGCTATGAGTTTCCCGGTCGCAAAATTTTAATGGTACTTGCACTTGTTCCGATGGCGTTGCCTCCACTTATTGGCGTATTATCTTTTACCTTCTTATACGGAGAGAGCGGGATTATCCCACGGGCGCTCAAATTACTTTTTGACTTAGATAAAGTGCCGTTTTCTTTAAAAGGAATCTGGGGTGTCATCATGGTACATACATTTACGATGTACACGTACTTCTACATGACCGCTTCAGCTGCCATTAAAGGGCTTGACCCCTCTCTAGAAGAAGCAGCAGCAAGTTTAGGTGCAGGAAGATTGTATGTATGGCGCAGAGTCATTCTTCCGATGCTTACACCGGCCTTAATTGCATCATCCCTACTCGTGTTTATGATCTCAATGGCTTCTTATACAGCTCCATTAATTTTCGGCATTGAACGTACGATGACGATGCAAATTTACTTGTCACGGACGAATGGAAGTCTAGATATGGCTTCCACACAATCGACTATTTTATCCGTGGTATCAATCTTATTCTTACTACTTATGCGCTGGTATCAAGGTAGACGTAACTATCAGAACATGAGTAAGGGCATTAGTGTACACCGTACAGAAGTGAAGAGTGCGATTGGAAAATATGTTGCACTTACGCTATCTGTCATTGGTGTCATTATTCTATTGCTTCCAATCTTTGTGCTTATCCTGATCTCTTTCTCGGTCGATGGTACATGGACGGTGCAAATATTACCTCCTGAATATACGATGAGTCATTACTTGGACTTATTCACAGATAGTAGGACATGGAAACCTATTCTGAACAGCTTTAAGATGAGTGCAATCTCCGTTGTCGGAATTGTGATCTTCGGTGTTGCGGCAGCTTATGCCATGGTTCGCTTGAAGTTCAAAGGGAAGTTCTTGCTCGAATTATTGATCATGCTGCCTTGGGCACTTCCAGGAACGGTAGTCGCTGTTAACTTAATTTCCGCTTTCAGTGAGCGTTCTGTATTTAGCTTTAATCAGGTATTAATCGGGACGTTCTGGATATTGCCGCTTGCGTATTTCGTTCGTCATTTACCGCTTGTGTTTCGTTCGACGTCTGCAACACTGATTCAGATGGACGCATCAATTGAGGAAGCAGCGCGGAATCTTGGCGCTTCTTGGTGGTACAGCTTCCGACGTGTCGTATTCCCAATGGCACTAAGTGGGATTCTGGCAGGGACATTGCTTGCATTTGTGCAAGGGATGGGTGAGTTTGTGTCCTCTATTCTTCTTTTTACAACCAAGACAGTTCCGATTTCCGTAGAGATTTTCCAGCGGATGTATGCATTTGATTTCGGTACAGCTTGTGCTTATGGGGTTCTACAGATTCTACTTATTATCATTGTGTTGTTCGTATCTCGCAAAATTACTGGAGATAACGCTAGTTCCGCCATTTAACAGTTGGATCATTATGTGGGGATTACCTAGGAATCTGAACCACGTTGTGATAGATGAATGGATTAAGGGAGGAAAACTATGAGTCAAGCGAAGCGATTCACGAAATTATTGTCCATGATTACATGCGTAACATTGGTGGGTAGTGCGTTGTTGACCGTGACACCGAAACCTGCGCTTGCAGATCGTGGGATTGTTGATCTGTGGAAGTCGATTAAGCCGCTTACTACGATCGCAAGTGCGATGAATACGGGCGCTCATCCAGATGATGAACACAGTGCGACACTAGCCTATCTCTCACTTGGAAAAGGCATTAATACGTCAAGTGTTATTGCGAACCGTGGTGAGGGTGGACAGAATGAAATTGGCAGTGAACTTGGAAACGCGCTTGGTATTATACGGACTCGCGAGTTGCAAGAAGCTTCCAAGATTACGAACATCACACTTGCGAACCTCAGCGAACAATTGAATGATCCGATCTTTGATTTTGGATTCTCGAAGAGTCCAGACGAAACTTTGCAAAAATGGGGAGACGCCGTTGCTTATGAACGCTTGATTCGTAAGATTCGTGAATTGCGTCCTGATGTCGTCATTCCTGCCTTCTTAAATGAAGACTCCACACATGGTCATCATCGCGCGATTAACGTCATTACCGTACGTGCATACAAAGATGCAGCTGACCCGAACATTTTTCCTGAACATTTGAAAAAAGGCTTGCAGCCTTGGCAGATCAAGAAATTGTACCTGCCAGCTGATAAGAAGGAGTTCAATGTCTCCGTACCTGTAGGCGACTACGATCAAATTTATGGGGCTACGTATGAACAGCTTGGCGAAGAGTCTCGCTTCATGCACAAGAGCCAAGGAATGGGGCGCATTGTAAGTGAAGGGCCTAATTTTACCTATTACAAGTTAGACTCCTCGATTGTTAAAGGGAAAGATAAAGAGAAAGATTTGTTCGATGGGATTGCGTTCACATTCGAAGATTTAGCCAAAGAAATTGAAGCGAAATCCAAAGATACGCAAGTAGCGAAAGGGCTGCGCGAACTTCAAAAAGACGCGAATGACATTATCGCATCTTATCCTAAATTTGTAGACGTTGCGCATGACGTTCAAGAAATGAAGCTTGATGTCGCTAGCACACTCGCAGACATTCAGAAGTCTGGTTTAGACGAAGCAACCAAGACCGATCTTACTTATCGCTTACATGTGAAAGAAGATCAACTAAACAAGGCAAGTGCAGAAGCGGCTTCATTCGTAGCGAAGGTAAAACCTGAGACAGGAGAACTTGTGCCAGGTCAGACAACGAAGATGACAGTGACTGCTTATAACGGTGGGGATGTTGACATCAAGAATGTGAACTTGAAACTCAATGTACCTGAGGGTTGGACAGCAAAGGCTACTGGACCAACAACATTTAAGAAATTAAGTAAGAATGAGACCGCATCAGCTGTTTATGAAGTGGTTGTGTCAGCGAACGCTTCTGGATTCAAACCTTACGACAAACCGGTTGTAACGGGAAATGTATCTTACGAGAGCTATACGGTTACGACGGATCTGCAAGTGACACCTGATGTGGCGGTAGCAGTACTTCCTCCGTTCTCAATGTCCTTAAATCCAAGTGCAACTGTGCTTAACACGTTAAAGCCTGGTGATCCAATTCCAGTCAAAGTAACGGTTCGTAACTACAATCCGGGTGCTGCTAAAGCTTCATTATCGTTGCAGTTACCAGATGGTTGGAAAGCAGAGCCGGCTGTAGAAAACTTAAGTTTTGCGGCAAAAGGAGAAACGAAATCCGTTGCATTTACGGTTACGCCTTCTTCCGATGTGAAGAATGGAAGTTATTCGATTAAGGCAGTGGCGCAAAGTGGTGACGTTAAGAGTACAGAAGGCGCACAAGTTATCTCTTACCCTCACATTGGTAAAACATACTTTGTTCAACCTGCAGAACTAAAGATCGAGGCATTCGATCTCGTCGTTCCTGACAAAATCAAAGTGGGTTATGTCTCAAGTGGGTTTGATAACATTGATCAGTACTTACGCCAAGTTGGGGTAAATGTTGTGAAGCTGGAAGAGAAAGATATTCAGTTCGGCGACCTGTCTCAATTTGATTCTATCGTACTAGGGATTCGTGCTTACGCGTTCCGTCCTGAACTGATCCCGAGCAATCAACGTCTACTGGACTATGTGAAGAATGGCGGCAATCTTGTCGTACAGTACCACAAACCGGAAGATAAATGGACACCAGATTTAGCACCTTATCCGATTAAAATCGGTGCACCACTTATTAAGTGGCGTGTAACAGATGAAACATCCAAGGTGACGATGCTAGCACCTGATCACAAAATTTTTAACTATCCAAACAAAATTACAGATAAAGACTGGGACAACTGGATTCAAGACCGTTCGGCTTACAATCCTTCGGAGTGGGGTAAAGAGTATACAGAGCTCATCTCCAATGGCGATCCGGGTGAGGCAGAATTTACGGGAACCTATTTAACCGCACCTTATGGAAAAGGAACTTATTCTTACAGCTCAATTGTATGGTACCGTGAAATTCCGAATTTGGTTCCAGGTTCAATCCGCATGTTCGTCAACATGATCAGTCAAAAGCAATAATATAAATAGAGATGAAGAGAGGGACTTGAACCCAGTCCCTCTCCCAAAAAAAACGTATCTGTCAGATGGAGGATGAGTGCATAATGGGATTTCGTGAACAGATTATTGCAGAGGAAGGCAGTTGCTTTCCAGGTAAAACATATACAGAGGTCGTATTAGAACCTGCTTTTAATGAAGCGAAACAGCAATTACTTGGGCCAATGATGGCCATTAACAAAGCGCATTTAATCATGTTGTTACAGGAGAATTTGATTACACCTGAAGATGCTCATGCAATTGCCAACGCCATTACGGATCTAGATCTGGATGGACTTCGCAAGTGTACATACACAGGCGAATTTGAAGATTTATTTTTCCAAGTTGAGAAACAATTGTTAGATAAAGCGGGGGATATTGCGGGTAATTTGCACTTAGGCAGAAGCCGTAATGATATGGGAATCGCAATCTACCGGATGACTTTGCGTGAGAAGATGCTAATTACGCTAGGTTCAGCCCTGCATTTAAAGGAGCATTTGCTTGCATTTGCTGAGGAGCATGTGGATACCTTAATGATCGGTTATACCCATACGCAGCAGGCACAACCAACGACAATGGCACATTACATCATGGCGGTCGTTGATTCATTAAGTCGCGATATTCGTCGGTTAATTGCAGCGTACATGAACTGTAATCGCAGTAGTATGGGCGCAGCAGCACTGACAACATCGGGCTTCCCTATTAATCGTGAGAAAATGATGGATTTACTCGCATTCGAAGGACTCGTCGAGAATTCGTATGATGCGATTGGCGGAGCCGATTATGTAGGTGAGATCGCGAGCTGTGTGCAGCTAGCAGCCACCAATTTAGGACGAGTTACACAAGACTTACTGTTATGGAGTACACAGGAGTTTGGTGTGCTTAAGGTATCAGCTCCTTATGTTCAGATCAGTTCTATTATGCCGCAAAAAAGAAATCCAGTATCGCTTGAGCACATGCGCTCCTTGTTATCCAGTTGTGTAGGGAATGCAAGTGCTGTACTGACCATGATACATAATACCCCGTTCGGTGATATTGTCGATACAGAAGATGACATGCAGCCCTATGCATGGAAATCTCTAGAAATTTTAGAAAAAATGTACCGATTGCTTGCAGCTGTTATAGGAACAATGGAAGTAAACAAAGAGGTTCTTCGCAAACGTACAGAGGGCAGCTTTGCTACAGTAACTGAGCTTGCGGATACACTCGTTCGCACGGATGGACTTTCCTTCCGTAAATCGCATCACATTGTGAGTGGAGTTGTTAAGAAAGCACTAGAACAAGGACTTGCAGCTAATGAGATTACTTTACCTTTAGTTAACGAAGTTGCGATCCAAGTTATTGGTCGTGAACTGTCTATTGATGAAGTGATCTTGCAGCAATCCCTTGACCCTGAACACTTTGTCAACATCCGGTCCTTACCTGGTGGCCCAAGTCCTAAAGAAATGGAGCGCATGATCACTGATCGTAAACTACGACTACAAGCAAATCGTCAGTGGCTTCATGAATCTACAGAAAAGTGCGAGGCAGCTCTGCAGCATCTGGATGAGGTGATTACGGAGTGGAGCAAGTAAGAATGGCTGTACAGATCCCTCTACTAGCTGTAGATGGTGGGGGGACCAAATGTGTTGCTATGTTTGTGGATGAAAGGGGTAACCTCTTAGGAGCAGGCAGGTCGGGTTCTTGTAATTATCAAAGTGTTGGTCAAGCTGTAGTTAAGCAAGAATTGATCTCTGCAATACGTGATGCTCTACATGAATATGAGGCAATGGGGGATCGAAGTGAATCTTCTTCCATTGTAGTCGAGTGTGCAGTGTTTGCGCTCGCTGGATTGGATACGGACTATGACCGTGAGATCATTAGCTTCTTTGTTCAGGAAGTGCTGGCGGAACTTAACATCAAAGTTGATCAGCTCATCATTGAAAATGATGGTCTAGCTGCTCTTCTAGGGGCGACAAGTGGAAAGGCGGGCGTTCTTGTTATTGCGGGTACAGGTTCAATCGTCTTTGGGATCAATGGACAAGGTGAGCGTACCCGAGTCGGAGGATGGGGACATATCGTTGGAGACGAGGGAAGCGGATATTGGATCGGGAAGAAGGCGATTATAGCCATTTTGTATGCGGAGGATGGTAGAGGAAAGCCGACGAGACTAAGCGAGTGGATATTCCCTCATCTAGATGTAAAAAACTCCGAGGAATTATTTAATTGGACGTACAGTGCCGATGCTACGATTGATCAAATTGCGGGTCTACAAAAGCTGGTACGAACGGCTTACCTTGCAGGTGATGAGGTGAGCAAGGAATTGTTAGAAGCGGCAGTTCAAGAATTGTTCTTAGGTGTAAGCACCGTTATTAAGAAGCTAGGACTTGTGGATTCGCCGTTTACAATTATTTTGCAAGGAGGCGTGCTTGAGAATGGCGACTTCATGCGGGAATTGTTGATAGAGAAGCTGCAAAAGCTTGCGCCACTCTCCCAATTGTACACGGCTAGTAATGAACCAATCGAAGGCATTATTGCACTCGGGTTGTCTGTGCTTAAAGATAGCTAACGAAATAATGATCGTTGATAGGGGAAGAGACTTCATGCAAGTCTCTTTTTTAGCATAGAAATGAAGGATATAATCGTATTAGATTCTAATTACTTAAGGAGGATGTTCGAATGGATGATCAATTGTTTAAGAAAGCGATGGGGAAGTTCGCAACTGGTGTCACGGTAATTACGACGGAGTGTGAAGGAGTCCCGTATGGAATGACGGCGAATGCATTCATGTCCGTATCGCTGGATCCAAAGCTTGTATTGGTATCTGTTGCGCATAAGGCGTCAATGTTCCAAAGGCTTGAGCAGAGCAAGAAGTATGCGGTTAACATTCTGTCCAGTGAGCAGCAGGAGTACTCCATGATATTTGCTAATCAGTTAAAAAAAGAAGTGGAGTTTGCCTATCTAGATGGGTTTCCAGTTCTGAATGGGGCGCTTGCAATTGTGAAATGTGATCTCGTCGCAGCACATGAGGCGGGAGATCATACGCTGTTTATTGGGCAGGTTACAGATATAGAGTTAAACGAGGGAGAACCGCTTTTATATGCGAGTGGAAAGTACCGTGTGCTAAGCGGAAATACGGAAAGTATGGATTAATCCGATCTTATAAAATTATTCATTGCTATTTCCTTTCAGCATGGTAAAATTACGTGCATAAATTTACATGGAGGGAAGTACAATTCGTTATGTTTTTTAAGAAAAATAGGTTGATGCTTGGTTTTGCAGCAGGGGCAGTTATGATCAGTTTGCTGGTTCATTATATGCATCGTTATATGAAACTTTTTGATTCGATGGGGATGCATGGGGCTGTTCACGTGGAAGACCATCCGGCGACCTACCCATTATTATTGAATATGTTGCTAATAATTCCAGTTGTATGTTTAATAATTGGAATATTGTTTTATATGAAAAATAGCAATGATACCAAATGGGTCCCTCTATCCGTCACGTTAACACTTACTTTTGCTAGTTTTTCGATTATAAGTGGTAGTGGGGGTGGAATTGAGTTCCATTTCTCTATCTTTATGGTACTGGCTTGTATTGCTTATTATGAACAGGTGAAGCTGATCGTTACGATGACTGCTCTATTTGCAGTCCAGCACTTAATCGGATTGCTGTTTGTTCCAGAGCTTGTGTTTGGAGTATCTTCCTATTCGTGGACGATGATCTCGATACATGCGGTATTCTTGATACTTACTTCACATGTCACGATTGTGCAGACTGTATCTAAGCGTAAGATCTCAGCCCAATTGGAACAAGAGAAGCAAGAGAAGGAAAGTGAGATTCGCACACTTCTATCGAATGTGAAGAAATTATCGGATCGTCTTGAACAATCGGCTGTTATCGTTGCGGATAATTCATCCAAGAACATACATACAGGGCAGGAAATCGTAATTGCGTTTAAAGAAGTTTCCGCAGGGATGGAAGATCAGAGTCGTTCTTTAGCTCAAATGGAGAGTAGTATTGTCGAGATTAATGATCGTATTGATAAAACGACTGAAGACTCTTCGGATATGCACAATAAGGCAGCGGCGACAGAGCAAGTAATTCTTGATAACTTCGAGCATATCCAATCGTTATTTGAACAAATTCTCGTCGTATCGAAATCCATGGAACAGACTTCAGCGACGGTTACGAAGTTATCCGAATCGACACATCAGGTTGGGAATATCATTACGGTCATTCAGCAGATTGCTAGACAGACGAATTTACTCGCGCTTAATGCCGCTATTGAGGCATCGCGTGCAGGTGAGCATGGAGCTGGCTTTGCTGTTGTTGCGGGTGAAGTTCGGAAGCTTTCGAGTCAAAGCAATCAAGCGGCCGAGCAGATTGAAGCGATCTTGAGCATGATCCAAGCGGAGAGTGAAGTTTCAAGGAAACAGATTGAACTTGGTGAAGCGGCAACACAGCTATCGGTACAGAAGGCTGAGATGACAATGACGAATTTTGAAGCGGTCAAAGAGTCAATCGGCCAAATTAGGGTATACACGAATAGCTTGAATCAATCCATCTCACAGATTAAGACCGAGTCGCACGAAATATCAGGAGAGATGATGAACATAACAGCAGTGATTGAAGAGAATTTGGCATCACTGCAGCAGCTCTTTACGAGCGTAGATGAACAGACGAGCTTCTCTCATCAAATCAATGATGAAGTCGTTAACTTAAAAGGTTTGTCGCAGACGATTCAAGAGCAGTTCGATACAACCAAGCGGGAAGCGTAAACGGAGGCAGCACATAGGTGCTGTCTTTTTTGTATGGTATTTTTTCGTGGTATAATATTGGAAAAGATTCGGCAGTAATAGGGGGAGTTTACATGAGCGTATCGGAATTGAAGCAGATAATTGAGCAGAGCGAAAATATCGTCTTCTTCGGGGGAGCGGGAACGTCGACAGAGAGTGGGATTCCAGACTTTCGTTCGGCAGATGGCTTGTATAATACGAACACAGGTCACAACTATGCGCCAGAGGAAATCTTAAGTCGAGATTTTTTCATGGGACAGACGGACAAATTCTATGAATTTTATAAGGGGAAAATGTTGCATCCAAGCGCGCAGCCCAATCCAGCACATAAAGCGCTCGTCGAACTGGAGAAGCAAGGGAAGCTGAAAGCGATCATTACGCAAAATATTGATGGTCTGCACCAATTAGCAGGTAGTATGAATGTGCTAGAACTGCACGGAACTGTACATCGGAACTATTGTATGGATTGCAAGGCGTTCTATCCACTCGCGTTTATTGTAGATGATACACATGAAGTTCCGACTTGCACACAGTGTGGTGGTGTGGTGAAGCCGGATGTAGTGCTCTATCAAGAGAGTTTGGATATGGACTTACTGCAAAGAGCAGCGACCTACATTCAGCAAGCAGATGTGCTAATCGTAGCGGGGACTTCCTTAACGGTGCAACCAGCGGCAGGGCTTGTGAGGTACTATAGCGGTGATAAGTTTATCTTAATTAACAAGAGTACAACGCCAATGGATCGTCTGGCGAATTATGTGGTGAATGAGAGTATCGCGAAGGTACTTGGGGAGATTGTGGGGTAGAGGGGAGTCTAAGGACCCCCTTTTTTTCATGGAGAGAATCGTTATTATGAGAAGTCAGTAGCGAGTATTCCTAGGGTATGTATATAGTGAAACTTATTTTTATTAAAAATGTAGATGTCCATAAGTGTAAATGAAATTGCTTCTTTATCGGTATTTGGTTGCATAACTTATCTCATTTACAAAACCTTAAAATTAGATCCACGTAAATTTTACATACCGCAAATAATTCTCCTTTATGATCAATTTATAACATGAACATAAAGGAGTAAACACATGAATAAAAAATGGATGATAACGGCAGTAGCTGCGCTGACACTTACGAACGCGAGCATTGCAACTGCCGCAAATGTAGAGGGAACAACAAACGATTCGATTAAGTACACGAGTAACGGCCAATCCGTGACACCATCGACAACTGCAGTTAACTTAGATAGCAAGCTCTATCTGCCTCTTCGCTCCTTAAGTGAAGTAACAGGCAAATATGTGGATTGGGATGAGTTCCGTGGTAGTGTTGCTCTAACGGACAAGCCCGTCTTAACTGGCAAATATGAACTAAAGGCACCTGACCTAGCAAAAGGTATCAAAATGGGCGTCGGCTCCTCGTTGACGCATATTCCTGGCGACCCGGATAACGTCTTCTATTCCACAGCAGATCGTGGACCGAACGGACAGATTGATGTCGATGGCAAATCTCGCCGTACATTCCCGTTGCCAGACTATACGCCTTCCATCTATAAAATTAAAGTTGAAAACGGTGAAATCAAAATTCTTGAGGAAATCCCTCTTAAGGTAAATGGTATTAATCCGACGACTGGCAAATCGACGATCACAGGCTTGCCGAACATCGATGGTCGCGATGAAGTGCCATATGATGCGAAAGCAGAGAAGAAAATCAAGTATGATCCGTACGGATTGGATATCGAAGGGATCGCCTACAATGCTAAAGATGATACGTTCTGGATCTCGGATGAATACGGTCCATCCATCGTTCACGTGAAGCGTGACGGTACGATCATCGAACGCATCGTGCCGCAAGGCTGGGCATCACAAGTGAAGACGCCACTCGTTCCTGCGCGCGAAGTGTTGCCGGCTGTCTACAATAAGCTACGTCAGAATCGTGGAGCTGAATCCGTAGGTATTACGCCGGACGGCAAATATATGTTCATGGCGATGCAGAATGCACTTCGTAATCTGGACAAGACGATGGATAATTCCCATCAAGTTCGAATCATGAAGTTTGATCTTGCTACACTCAAACCAGTGGGGGAATTCGTCTACGTCTTGGAGGATGCTACGCCATTTAAGGGATTAGTACAAGGAGACATCGTGTTATCTGACATGGTAGCTATTAACGAGAACACGCTGCTAATCGACGAGCGCGACAAGTTCTCCGGTGATAAAGCGCAATTGAAACGTATTTTCGCGATAGATCTCTCGGATGCGACGAATGTTCTCGGCAAGTATGACGATGCGAAACAAGCGGGCAAGACACTTGAGCAAATGAGCATGCAAGAATTGAAGAAGAACGCAATCCTGCCAGTAGCGAAACGCACGGTACTAGATGCAGTAGAGTTCAAATACCCGTACGAGAAGATTGAAGGCGTGTCACTTGTTAACGGCAATACGCTTGTGATTATCAACGATAACGACTTCGGTATCGACAGCAATTTACCAACGAACGGTACGGAACTATGGACATTCAAGTTGCCTTATGCAATCAAATAATTGAGTAATGTGTAGACAGGCTATTTGCTTCTTGTAAGCAAATGGTCTGTTTTTTTGATCCTGACGCAAAACCTGGCTATAAATGTGCTTAAAAAGGTTATTTCTAACAGCTCCCCCGACTAAAGTCGAGGTTTGCGTACAGTCCTAGGGCTATGTTCAGTTAGGATGAGATAGGATACATTAACATTAGTATGTATTGGCATTGGTGGCAAATTTGTGAATAAGTGAAAATATTCGCATTGATTGTGGCTGTGCTTGAACGCAATAATACTTTTTTTATCCTTAAGGTTGGCCTAGAAAAATAGAGGCTTAAATGGTTACCTAGGCTTGCATGTATGTGGAGAAGGGGGACAAGTTAATTTTATGGAAAATGAAGGTCGTAGTAAAAAGAAGAAGTGGATACTGATATCGCTGGGGATTGCAGTTGTTTTAGCAGGGGCGGGTACGTGGTTCTTTCTCGCTAATTCCAGTCATGTGATGCCGATGGTTACGAACACTGCACAAGTAGAGCAAGGATCGATTCAAGTGAGTGTGGGTGGATCTGGTGCAATTGCATCTGCGGAGAAACAGAGTGTAAAAGCAGGTGACGGCGGTAAAATTCTAAGTTTCTCTGTTAAGCAAGGCGATCAAGTGAAAAAGGGGCAAGTGCTCGTTACATATGAAGCTAAAAATTTGAAAGATGAACTCAAGCAAGAAGAGTTGTCTTTATTAAAAAAAGAGATGGATTTGGAATCATCTCAACAAGCATTAAAGGAAAATACAGATGAGACCAAGATTGAAGAGATGAAAATTAACATCAAGAAGCAGATGCTAGAGATTGATCTATCGAAGAGTAAGATTCAATCTTTGCAGAATGATCAGAAGCCACCTGCACCTGTAGTTGCTCAAATTGATGGTGAACTTATTACACTTAATAACGTAGTCGGTGATACGGTTGCGGGCAGTGCGGCGATTGGTGAAATCGTGAACTACGGCAATTTAAAAATCGACATTGAAGTTGATGAGATGGATGTTCTTAAAGTCAAGGAAGGCATGGCTGCGCACATTACAGTGGATGCGTCACCAGGTAAGATTTTTAATGGAAAAGTGACGAAGATTGCAAGCGAGGGTACAGCTAAGAATGGAATTTCTGTATTCAAAATCACGCTTAGTGTAGATAGCAGCCAAGATGCAACCTCAATTAAAGCAGGAATGTCTGCTCGTGCGGTCGTAAAAATCGAAGAAAAGAATGATGTAATCATATTGCCTATTGAGGCTGTTCAGCAGATGGATGGTAAGAGTTTCGTTAAGGTAGAGGAAGTAGCCCCAGCTACTGATGGCGCGAAACCAGCTAAAGACAAGAAACCAACAGGAGCGCCAGCATCCGCAATGCGGGAAGTACAAGTCGGTATTCAGAATGAGAGCTTCATTGAAATTGTGAGTGGACTTCAAGTTGGTGAGAAAGTTGTTCTGCCGAATATGACACCAGGTGGGCCTGGAAATTTCGGTGAAATGATGGATGCGCCAGCAGGTGAAGCCGTTGTCGTAACTCATGGTGGGTGAGATGGAGCTAAAGGAGAGTAATAGGATGGTGGATAAACCTCTCATTGAGATTAAAGATTTAGTCAAAACATACGTTATGGCAGGGGAAAAAGTCCCTATTCTTAAAGGCATCACGTTCTCAATTGCACAAGGGGAGTTTGTTGCGATTGTTGGGCCATCGGGTTCCGGTAAATCGACGCTGATGAACATGATCGGTTGCTTGGATGTCCCAAGCTCTGGCAGTTACCTTCTGGATGGTAAAGAAGTTAGTGGGATGTCGGAGAATAAGCAAGCGCAAGTTCGCAATGAAAAGATCGGGTTTATTTTCCAAAGCTTTAACTTATTAACAAAGTTGACGGCACTTGAGAATGTAGAATTACCACTGATCTATCGTGGAATGTCGTTAAAAGAACGTACAGCACAAGCGACACAAGCATTAGTAAATGTAGGTCTTGGTGAACGTACAGGTCATAGACCGATGCAGTTATCAGGTGGACAACAGCAGCGTGTAGCCATTGCTAGAGCACTTGCGGGTAACCCTCCAATTCTACTTGCGGATGAACCGACAGGAGCACTAGATTCGAAGACGGGTAAGGAAATTATGGAGATGATGCACGAGCTACATGCCAAAGGTCATACGATTATTATCATTACCCATGACCTTGAAATTGCAGAGCAGGCGAACCGTGTCATTCGCATTCAAGACGGTTTAATTACAGAGGATCGGGGTGCTGCTTCATGATTCTAATGCAGGCACTCAAGATGGCTTGGAAAAGTATGATCAGTAACAAACTCCGCTCGTTCTTAACAATTCTAGGAATGATTATTGGGGTATTCTCTGTTATTGCACTCGTTTCTCTTGGAAAAGGATTAGGGAACAATATCCAAGATCAAATGGGTGATATGGGTATCTTAAAATTGTATGTGAACATTACTGGCCGAGGAACGAATGCATCGCTTAGTGTTGAGGATACAATGGCGCTTAAGAAAAAGGAAAACGTAGCTGCTATTTCTCCAACTATTAGTGGGAGTGTAAAAGCGAAGAGTGGAAATAAAAACAAGGAAGTACCTATAGAAGGTGTCGTGCCGGATTATGAGACGGTGGAAAACTTCCATGTGCAGAAAGGTCGATTTATTGTTCAAGCGGACGTTAATAATCGAACGAAGGTAGCACTAATTGGTACAGAGACAGCGACGAATTTATTCGGTTTAGCTGATCCTATGGGTAAAGAAGTTATTCTTAATGGAATTGCTTTTCGTATTGTGGGCGTACTTGAGTCTAAAGGAACCAGCTTCATGGGCTCTCAAGATAACAAGCTCATGATCCCGATTTCAACGGCAGGGCGGCTTCTTGCAAATCCAGGTATAAATAGCTTTGTTGTGAAAGTAAATGCGGCTGAGAACATCGATGGGGTGATGGCAAGTTTACGTAAGGACTTACTTAAGCGATTCAAGACTCCAACAGGTGATGGCTTCCATATTTACAATCAACAAGAATTCTTGGAGCAGAACGAGAGCATGATGGCGACGATGACGGCTGTGCTTGGTGGTATTGCAGGTATTTCCTTGCTTGTTGGCGGTATCGGAATTATGAATATCATGCTCGTATCCGTAAGTGAGCGCACAAGAGAAATTGGAGTTCGTAAGGCGCTAGGTGCGAAGAAGCGGGATATTCTGCTGCAGTTCTTAATCGAATCGGTGTTATTAGGTGCAACTGGGGGACTCATTGGCGTAGTAATCGGAATTGGAATTGCTCTTGGACTTGGACAAGCATTCAATCTACGAGTTCCAATTTCACTTGGAGTTATTAGTTTCGCGTTCTCCTTCTCATTAGTAATCGGTGTAGTCTTCGGATTATTCCCAGCGAATAAGGCAGCGAAATTACGTCCAATTGATGCACTGCGTGTAGATTGAGTATAATAAGAACATGAAATAGAGGAGGTCTATATGAAGAAACCATTATCAATGAAAATTATGAGCGCAACATTAGGCATCACACTTGCCATGGGTGGTGTTGCTCCTTATGCGTATGCTGCTGAGGCGACGGAGACAGTGGGAGTCGCACCTGTTCAAGTCTTGGAAGTAGCTAAAGGTGTTCAAGTTGAAGTGAAACAAGTGCAGAGTTTAGTTGAGCAAGGCAATAGCGTTCTATCGTTCGTTGTGTCCGTATCCAATAACAGTGACAAAGTTGTGGATTGGGCAGGCTACCGTGTTCGTACGACTACAACTTCAGGACAAGCGATCATTGCACAGCAAAATACAGTGAATAAAGACAAAAATAAAATCCAGCCCAGCCTAACACGGAATATTAGTTATTCTGTAAAGGTGAACGGTGTTGTTAAACCTCAAGATATGAAACTGGAGTTCATCCAGTGGGACTTTAGCAAACCGAACTTTGAGAACCCTGTAGGGGAAATTACAATTGATGATACGATGTTGGCCAAAATAGATTCCGGCGAATCAAGCCCCATTCAGAATAATGAGTTGGGTTTAATTGCAGCTCTTACGAAATTCAATCGCACAGCCAATGAGAAGTATTACAGCCCATCCGTTACAATTGAGATGAAGAATTTGGGATCTGAAAGTGTTGAGATACCAGATTATAAGTACAGCATTCGTACAGCTGATGGTACTTTGTATCCACTGGATCGTAAGGAAGAGAAAGCAGCGGTACTTCGAGCTAAAGACAGCAAGAGCTACGTCCTAACTGGGAAGATTCCAGTGTCCAATAGCTCAGACAATTGGGAGCTGGTGATGACACAGAATGTGACCGAATTAAAGCGTAATATTCCGGTTTTAACGTTCATTCTTCCTGAAGTTGTACAAGCCGAAACCTCGAAAGTCAAGACGAAGGTTGATCTGAACAGTGAGAAGGGTCATTATCAAGCACAGTTAAATGAAGTGTATCGTCTACCATGGGAGGGTGATGATGTCGTAACAGCAGAAATACTTCTTACGAATGAAGATGTGAAGTCATTGTCCATTCCTGATCTAACAGGTTACTTGGTACTCGACGACGCGTTTGAGATTAAGGCGAATGTGATTAACACGTCCAAAGCAATTGGTCTAGCACCAAAAGAAACTGTGAAGCTGCAAGTTGTGGGTAAAATTCCATATACAACGGATTATAAGTCTTTGAAGCTTGTTTTACAGGAAAAAGGCAGCAATGAGGAAGTTGCGGATCTAGTTGACTTCACAGTGACGAACCCAACGCAATCTTATGCTATATATCGCCCAGGCGACCGTTATACGAACGATCAACCAGGACGCAAGTCGAAGTACGAACTACTTGAGACTAAAGTTTATCAAGGTGCGACACGTAACGTGGTAATGGCTCGATTCGAAGTTGAGAATTATGAGAAGCGTCATGTGAATATTTCCAATCTAGTCGGTAACTTTATGACAACGGATGGTGGATTATATCCTGCACAAGCAGCTCAAATTTCGAACAAGCTTAGTCCTAACAATAAAGCAATTCTTGAATTCTGGAGCTATGTTCCAACCAACTTTAGCTCATCTTCTGCTTACTTACTAGTGGGTGATGGTGTGACAGCAGGCAAGCTAACAGAAGCGAAGGAAACACCAGACGGATTTATTAATCCCGTAGCATTCTGGCTTCCTGATGAGAAGACGAAGAAGCCAGGATCTATTCAAAATGTTACCGTTAATCCATTTACGCTTACTTTTAAAAATGTAAAAACAACTTCCATGCCAAAGTCAGACAGCATTCAAGTGAACATCAATTATGATCTTATCCAGGATAACTCCGCAGAGACGAATCCAGAAGGCCATAAGCTTATTCTTGAATTGAAGTTACCTGAGGGTGGAGGAACAGTAGAGCGCGTGTTTAATCTTAAAGATTTAGAGATGGGTAGTGGAGACTCCAACAATCTGAAGATCGGTAAGAATCAGAAGCTTGATCTGTCCTTTAATATAAGTGGTGCATCCAATAGTGTAACGAGTACATTGATCATGAACTTGTATGATGAGTTCCAAGGTCAGCGTAAGCTTATTGGCACACAGGCTGGTTTATGGGAAACAACGAAGAATGAATGGTAAGTAAGATTAACCGTTAGCAATGCCTATTAAGGTCATCGAGTATTTCTCGGTGGCCTTTTCTTTATATTTGATCAAACCATTTGCTCTGTAGCACAAATGGCTGGTTAGATAGTGCGCGATCCTTTTTATCGGGTACATGCACACATAGGCTTTCGCCCACATAGAATGTAAAGTGCTCAATCAGACGGATCAAGACGATGCACATCTTAGGAGGTGGAGTGGTGCCTGGATTGTTCGCAGCGATAGCGCTGTTCATTAAGCAGCTGACCTTACTCGTGTCTTATGTTAAGAATAATGCTTTCCCCCAACCTCTACATGAAGAGGAGGAGACGAAACACCTCCAACTTATGGCAGAAGGTAATCAGCGATCACGGAATTTGCTGATCGAACATAATCTTCGCTTAGTCGCTCACATCGTTAAGAAATTCGACAACACTGGCGAAGACCTTGAAGACCTTATCTCCATCGGAACGATTGGTTTAATCAAGGCTATTGAGAGCTTTCAGACTGGAAAAGGGACGAAGCTTGCGACGTTTGCAGCGCGCTGTATTGAGAATGAGATCCTCATGCATCTGCGTTCGCTCAAAAAAACACGTAAAGATGTCTCGCTCCATGACCCTATAGGGACGGATAAAGAGGGTAACGAAATTACTCTCATAGATATCCTTGGCACAGAACCAGATGATGTCATTGATAAAGTGCAGCTTAAAATCGAGAAGAGTAAAATATATCGTAATCTAGATATTCTAGATGAGCGTGAGCAAGAGGTTATTCGTGGACGATTTGGATTGGAACATGGCGGAGATGAGCGGACACAAAGGGAAATTGCGAAGGATTTGGGTATTTCGAGGTCATATGTATCTCGGATTGAGAAACGGGCGCTGATGAAGCTGTACCATGAGTTTTACAAGGTGAAGCGTTAGGGTTAATAGTTAGTAGGCAATCCGATGAAATAGTATATTGTTATAAATCATATAAGCCAGAACTCCAAACAAGGAGGACTGGTTTATTTTGGTTGTTATAAATTTTGTGTTCTATTGTATAGTTACATGTCAAAAGCTATGGTATGTTTTGATAAAATTTAAATGATGGAGTGGTGAACGATGCGTAAAGAACAGACTTCCATGTGTAATCTTTCACTCATCCGTGTCAAGAATATGAAACCAGCAGTCATAGATGGATTGCGAGTGGTCCTCGTACTAAAGGGTAAGGTCCAAGTCTTTGTAGATCGTATGGAATATTCGTTCGTCGATGATGATATGATCATCCTTAATCCGTATGAGACATTGCGCATTGAAAGTACGGGTCCGAATCTCATTCTAATGCTAACGATATCGCGCAAACATATGGAGAGTTGTATGGACGAACCATGGCACGCTAGGTATGCCTGTAATTCAGCAACGATAGATTCAAGTGATGAACGACTAACTGAACTTCGAACTACATTAACCTACTTCATGCTTGCGTACTACCGTCATTTGGATTCCAATCCATTTGAGATCAGGAAGCATTTATTTGAAGTGTTGAGTGTATTGACGAAGTATTTTATTAAAGAAGTGTCGATTGATTCGACAGATACTAAATTCATTCAGAATGAGCGAATCCATCACATTTTACAATATGTCGATCAGCACTATCGCACACCACTTTCTCTTGAGCAAATCGCAAGTGAGTCGTACATTTCACTATTTCACTTATCTCGCTTGTTTAAGAAAACGATGGGGAAGACGTTCACGCAGCATGTGAATGAAGTCCGACTGGAGAAGGCAGTACTTGAATTAACAAGCTCTAGTGAATCCATTCTCAAGCTTGCACTTCATCATGGATTTGCCAACATTAAGATATTCAACAAAAGTTTCAGAGCGTGTTATGGAATGACGCCAAGCGAGTATCGTACGAAACAAAATTCTAGTGTAAATCATGCTACCCAGAGTCGATCAACAACTGATACAGACTCCTATGAGGTCATACATGCAGAACTTGCTCTTCAAGAACTGTCTCGTTATATGGTTGAAAAAGAGATGGACGATGACCAGATCAACATTCAGGAAACGCGGCAATTTACAGTGCCTAGGGTGCATAGTGAACATAAGGATCATTTGAAGTTGAAAAAGCCTGCTCGATTAATCCAAGTGGGTTCTTACCACAATTTATTAGCGCATGAAGTTCGCGAGCAGCTTCGAATTGTAGCTAAAGAGCTTCAGATGGCGTATGTATGTTTCGAAGGGTTTCATCCGGGACTTGATGTGGGTAGGCATGGCATGATGATGTCAGCCAATCTGTACAACAATGAAATCTTCGATTTCTTGCAAGAGATTAAGCTGAAGCCTTTTATCCAACTGAATTCGAATATACAAGTAGAAGCCATTATTACGATACTGACGTATTGGATCAATCGTTACGGCATAAATGACGTTTTGCAGTGGCGTTTTGAATTGGTTAAGTACCCAGCCATGAAAGACTCCATTTTCCTTGAATGGTATCGTGCATTATATCAAGCCATGATGAAATTGCACCCCGAACTTCGAATAGGTGTGTATGCGATGTCCTATTATCAAGCCTGTCATTTAAAAGGATTTAAGAAGTTCCTGTACGAAGTCGATCAATCCCAGCAGTTACCCAGCTTTATTACAATAAATGCGGATCCCATGGGGGGGACTTTGTGTGAGGAAGAGACAATCGAACCGTTAATGCGCGCTAAGTATATCCCAATTGAGATGTTACAGCAGCTTCAATCCCTCTATCTAGAAATGAATGTCGAGCTGCCAGATATGATATTGCGAGATTGGAATACCCTTGCTGGCCAAGGAGAGATGAGCGGTTCTTTCTTTAGGGCGGCACTTATTATTGACGCTTTGACGACGTACTCGAATCATTTTCAAGGAATCGGATATTGGTTAGATATTAAAGTCAAAGACAGCGTGACGGAGCATAAAGGCTTCAGCTGCTTGTCTTTATTTATGTACGGGGAACTTAAACGTCCGCTTTATTTTGTCTTACAATTGATGGATCGACTCGCAAGCGATATTTTGCTAACAGAAGAAGGGGTATTAATTACAAGAGAAGAGGACAAGTTATATGTTCTCGTCTATAACACGTGCTATTCGGACCCCATTCATTCGATTGATCAGTTCTTAACACGTTCGCAGAATAAACAACTGCATCTTGTTATAGAGGGGCTTGAATCTCGAACCTATCTCATGAAAGAGTATTTGCTGGATAAGGATCATGGTGGGATTTATAACGAATGGTTAAAAGTCGGCTCGCCTGTTGATATAGATGCTGAATGTGCGGATTATTTAACTCGCAAAATTGTTCCTGCCATGTATATGAAGCGGCAATATGTTCAAGATACGTTAAAACTAACGTCTAATTTAACGATCAATTCCTGCAAACTTTATATCGTGGAGCCCGAGTATTCATAGATTGACCCGCATAGCAATTATGTAGGCGTTATTTTTGCTTATGAAAAATAAAAAAGCACAACATGTGCAAATTTACCCCTTTTTACAGCAAATGAAGGCATGTGAAAAAAGGGGTATTTTTATACAATCAATTGTGTAAGCGTTACCAAATACGAATCAATGGAGGAAACAACGATGAATTGGAGAGAACAACTATCTATTGAGGAAGTTATCGCTTGGCGTAGACACATGCACCAGCATCCAGAGCTTTCATTCGAAGAAGTAGAAACAGCTAATTATATTTATAACGTGCTAAGCACTTTTCCTAACTTAGAATTAAGCCGTCCAACGACGAATAGTGTCATTGCGACATTGAAGGGATCAGCTCCTGGTAAGACGATTGCGCTTCGCGGGGATATTGATGCTCTGCCGATTATGGAGGAATCTGATGTTAAGTTCCCGTCCCTTAATCCGGGTGTGATGCATGCTTGCGGTCATGATACACATGCGGCGATGCTGCTAGGTGCAGCGAAGGTTCTGTCTGGAATGAAAGAGCAGCTGAAGGGGACGATTAAGTTTATTTTCCAACCGGCAGAAGAAGTTCCACCAGGTGGTGCAAAGGCGATCGTAGAAGCGGGCGTCTTAGATGATGTGGAGTATGTGTTTGGTATTCACATTTTCCCGAAATTAGAGGTTGGATATATTGGCACGAATGTTGGAGCGATAACGGCTGGACAGGATATCTTTGAACTCAAGATTCAGGGTAAAGGCTCGCATGGATCAACACCAGAGCTATCCATTGACCCAATTACAATTGGTTGTGAAGTGGTATCCAACTTGAACAATATTGTATCCAGACATGTGGGTGCATTAGATAATGCGGTGTTGTCGATTGGACAATTCACAGCGGGTGAGGTGTTCAACGTCATTCCAGATTCCGCAACGATTAAAGGAACCGTGCGAACCACGAATCCAGAAACACGCAAGCTAATGAAGAAACGTATTCATGAAGTCATCGACCATCTTGTACATGCGTATAACGGAACGTATGAATTGAACTATATGGATGGCTATAGTGCAGTCATCAACAATGAAGAGGTAATTGAGATTGTTCGTGGAGCAGCGAAGACGATTGTTGGTGACAAGCAATTTGTTAATCCAAAAATGATGGGAAGCGAAGATTTCTCTGCATACAGTGATGTCTGCAAAGGTGCGTTCTATGTACTAGGCGGCGGTACAGAGGAAGAGGGATGCGGTTATATGAATCATCATCCGAAATTTAAGATCAATGAAGATGCGCTTGCTATCGGTGTGCAGATGCATACGCAGATTGCGCTAGATGTACTTGGGAAGTAGTGCTTAACATCAGGAGGTTTACACATGACAACTAATAAAACACCGATGATGTTAATCGTCGCTCTCATGATCGGTTATTCCATGATCTATATGGATAAACAAATGATCTCGACTGCGATTATCCCATTGGCTCAAGAACTTGAATTAACGAAAGCGCAATCTGGACTCATCATGAGTTTATTCTTCTTGGGATATTCCTTGATGCAAATTCCAAGCGGCTGGCTTGCAGATAAAATTGGAGCGAAGAAAGTATTACTCGCATCCCTTGGTTTGGTTGCCGTATTCTCCGTCCTATTCGGATTTGGCGCAAGTTTAATGGTGTTTGTGGTGATCCGTTTCTTTGCTGGAATTGGTCATGCAGGTTATCCGCCAAGCTGTTCCAAGACAATCGCAGACAATTTCCCTCGTGAAAAAAGAACGTTCGCACAAGCGCTTATGCTTGCAACATCAGGGATTGGTGGAATTCTAGCCTTTACACTGGGTGCACAATTAATTGCTTCGAACTGGCATAACGCTTATTATGTACTCGGTGCATTGTTCGCTGTCGCATTCGTTCTAGTATGGATCTTCGTACCGAATAATTATCAGACTCCTGCCCAGCAGAATAAGAGTCAAGCGCCGAAGATGAAGTTTACTGAAATCATCACGAATCGCAATGTGCTCACATTATTCGTAGCGATGCTGCTTCTTAACTTCTTGTTATATGGGAATATGTCTTGGTTGCCATCGTATCTGCAAACGAAATTCGGCATTGAGATTGGACAAGTGGGTATCATCCTAGCGATCAATGCAGTCTGTACGACAGTGGCGACTTTAATTGTGGGCAGCTTGCTCTCCAAGTTATTCCTTGGCAAAGAAAAGATGTTCACGATCGTGACAGCGGTTATCGTTTCGGTGCTTATGATTGTATTCGTGATGTCATCCAATCTAATTTTCTCAACAATCATCCTGTTCTGTATCAGCATGGTTTCGATTGGAACATTCATCTCGATCTTCACATGGCCGCACAAACTTTTCGATCAGAGCATTATTGGTTCTTCCATTGGAATCATTAACACAGGTGGTACGATTGGTGGTTTCTTAGCTCCAATGGTTCTAGGTTACTTGATCGACCAAGCGGGAGGCTCTTTTGGATCTGCCTTTACATTCATGGCAATTGCAGGTCTCATGTGTGGTGTGACGACATTAATGATTAGAAAACAAGCTTAAGCTTAGGAGCATGACGATGAAATACCGAACAGTGTTTGATATTATTGGGCCCATTATGGTGGGCCCTTCTAGTTCGCATACGGCAGGAGCAGCGAGGATCGGCCGAATTGCTCGAAGCATTTTTGGAAAACAGCCAGAGTGGGTTGAGTTATCACTGTATGGTTCTTTTGCAGAGACATACAAAGGACATGCGACAGATGTAGCCCTTATTGCGGGTGTTCTTGATTTTGATACGAATGATCCTAGACTGCCAGAATCGCCAAAGTATGCAAAAGAAGCAGGTATAGAGGTTGTGATCAAGACAGAAGGAGCTGTTCTTGAACATCCGAACACGGCTAAGATTCGATTACAATCAGGTTCGGAAGAACTTGAGGTTGTTGGAATTTCGATTGGTGGCGGGAAGGTGGAGATTACAGAGCTTAATGGCTTCGATCTACAATTGTCTGGGACGAGTCCTGCGATTCTGATCGTGAATCATGACCGTTATGGCGTCGTTGCAGGTGTGACGAGTCTGCTCAATCAAGAGCGGGTGAATATCGGTAATATGAAAGTGTCTCGGAAGGAAAAAGGTAAGATGGCGCTAATGGTCATTGAGACGGATGAACAAATTCCAATGTCATTAATTAAGCAAATCCGTGGACTAGAAGGCGTTGATCAGGTTCTATCAATGGACGATTATTAAGTTGCATAAATGTAAGGGGGGCACTTCATGTTTCGTCATGCAGCAGAGTTGGTACAAATTGCAGAAGAGCGCTCTTGCTCGATAGCAGATGTAATGATTGAACAAGAAATGCATGTAACGGGGAGAACCCGTGAACAAGTCGTAGAGCTTATGGGGCGTAACCTTGATGTGATGGAAGCGGCTGTTAAACGTGGGCTTGAAGGTGTGAAGTCACACTCGGGATTAACAGGTGGAGATGCTGTTAAGTTGCACCAATATATCAATAGTGGGCAGGGAATCAGTGATTATACCATTCTAGATGCAGTCAGTAAGGCAGTTGCAACGAATGAAGTGAATGCGGCAATGGGGCTGATCTGTGCGACGCCGACAGCGGGTTCGGCAGGGGTTGTTCCAGGCGTACTCTTCGCTGTACGGGATAAGCTGGATCCAACAAGGGAGCAGATGATCGAGTATCTCTTCACAGCAGGTGCATTCGGCATGGTTGTCGCGAACAACGCTTCGATTAGTGGTGCAGCCGGAGGTTGCCAAGCGGAAGTAGGTTCCGCAGCAGGGATGGCGGCAGCAGCAGTTGTTGCATTGGCCGGGGGAACGCCGCAGCAATCAGCTACAGCAATGGCAATTGCGCTGAAGAATTTACTTGGCCTTGTCTGTGATCCCGTAGCTGGTCTAGTCGAAGTGCCCTGCGTCAAGCGTAACGCGATGGGTGCTGCGGTTGCCATGGTAGGTGCAGATATGGCACTAGCAGGCATTACTAGCACAATTCCATGTGATGAGGTCATTGAGGCGATGTTTAGAATTGGTCAATCCATGCCTGCTTCCTTGCGCGAAACAGCACTTGGCGGTTTAGCTGCAACGCCGACGGGTAAGCGACTGCAAGAGCAAATTTTTGGTAAGGTAGAGCGTGTATAACCATAGATACGATTACAATAATAAGTGCACCTATTAGGAAGTAGATAATAGGTGCTCTTTTCCATAAGCAAAATTTTAGATTTCAGGTGTTTTTTCGTGTATTCACAATAATGTATAATAATGGTAGTTGACAAGCGGTGAGATTGGGACTAATATTGCTGTAATCTAATATTGGATAACACGATGAAAGAGCGAAGTAGCGATATTGTCACTGTCTCAGAAAGCCAGGGGTTGATGCGACCTGGTACACACAATACAAGCGAATTACACTCTGGAGTAACTTAAGGTAGCTTAAGCGGAATGGCAATCGATATCGTTGCTAAGAGTGGTATTACTAGTGGCTGCAGCGCTAGTGATGCAATTTGGGTGGTAACACGGTTAATCAATCGTCCCTATGTCTATTAAAGACAAGGAGACGGTTTTTTTGTTTTTCTAGGACAAATTTATAATTCTTATACCAATACACCAAGGAGCTGAACTGCAATGATGAATATTATCGATGAATTGGAATGGCGCGGGGCTATCAATCAACAAACAGATGCTGAAGGATTGCAAAAACTGACAAATGAGAAGTCGATATCATTGTACTGTGGCGTTGATCCAACAGGTGATAGTATGCATATTGGTCACTTGATTCCATTTATGATGCTCAAACGTTTTCAGATGGCGGGACATCGTCCGGTTATTCTAATCGGTGGAGCAACAGGTACAATTGGTGATCCAAGTGGTCGGACTTCCGAACGTACACTTCAAACAATGGAACAAGTACAAGATAATGTTGACGCGCTCACAGCGCAAATGAAGAAATTGTTCCTAAACGAAGGCGAGACAGGTCTTCGAATGGTAAATAACTACGATTGGACACATAACTTAACAATTCTTGATTTCCTTCGGGACTTTGGTAAAAACTTTAGCGTCAACACGATGTTAGCCAAAGATATAGTAGCAAGTCGACTTGACTCAGGTATTTCCTTTACTGAATTCTCGTACCAAATTTTGCAGTCGATGGACTTCCATCATCTGTTCAAGAATGAAGATGTACAGCTCCAAATCGGTGGCGCGGATCAATGGGGGAACATTACAAGCGGTCTTGACCTGATTCGTAAGAAGGAAGGTTCAGAAGCGAAAGCCTTTGGTTTAACGATTCCACTTATGCTTAAAGCAGATGGGACGAAGTTTGGTAAGACAGCTGGTGGTGCAATCTGGCTTGATCCGAACAAAACAACACCTTTTGAGTTCTTCCAGTTCTGGGCAAACACCGATGACCGCGATGTCATTAGATACTTGAAATTTTTCACGTTCCTGACAAAAGAACAAATTGATGAGCTTGAAATGAAGGTGCAGACAGAGCCGCACAAACGCGAAGCACAGCGTGTGCTTGCTGAAGAAATGACAAAGTTTGTGCATAGTGAAGAAGCGCTGGAACAAGCGAAGAAGATCTCTGCTTCCTTATTTAGTGGAGATATCAAGTCACTTACCGCAGATGAGATCGAACAAGGTTTCAAAGATATGCCGACGTTCCATGCGTCAAAAGAAACCAAGAATATTATCGACTGGCTCGTTGACCTTGGCATTGAGCCTTCCAAGCGACAAGCCCGTGAAGATATTACGAATGGAGCCATTACTCTTAATGGTGAGAAAGTGACGGACGTGAATATGGATGTAACTGCTCAGAATTCTTTTGAGGAAAAATTCATGATCGTTCGTAAAGGGAAGAAGAACTACAGCTTAGTCAAACTTAGTGAGTAGATAGTGAATAGATATATCGAAAGAATAGCTGTTTAACAGCTATTCTTTTTTTTGTTCCCTGTAAAAGTGTCATTTATACGAATTTTTTTGCTGGTAAATTAACACAAATACACACTTTAGAACTTTACATCTGCAAGAACTTACATATTGAAGAGAATGGAAGAAATGATTGTATTATCTAGTTTTGCAAAGTTGATATAACCCCTTTAACAGATAGAACGCTTGAACACAGATGCATAAGTATTCTTTTTCACATACTCCTTAAAGATTAGAATTTCATTAGAAAATCCCTCTAAATGTTTTATCTCGCACAAATAATAGGCAACCTAAGCCTTATCAGTAAAACGTTTAGTTGTAAAGTTTATATATTCATTTTTATTAATATTTATGCATTGTTTTAGTAGATATTCGCTTTTATCCATAAAAGCATGAATCGTTTAAAGAATTCCACGGTGAAGTAATGAAAGCATGAATGTAGGCTTCAAACAATTACTGGAAAATAACCACAAACCCCTGTTACCATTGGTGTTTATGTAATTGACAGATCAAAATAATCAGGAGCATACTGGGGGTGAAGTTAATCGGTTAACATCAAACATTGCCAATCTTTGAAGTGGTCTCGTCATTTCGATTCCATTTCCTTCTACCGAAACTTATTCATTGATTATTCATTGTTAGTGATTTTGGATTAGGTAGACTGGGCACCTCATTGAAAACTGAATAGAAAGAAGGATCGATTTTATGGCCAACTCAAAAAAATTGACGCTATTTGGGCTAATTGGTATTACGATGGCGTTCTTCGGTACCGTACGTAGTGTACCGACGTTATCCATCACCGGTTGGACGCAGATCTTCTATATGATGGTTGCGGCAATATTATTTGCTCTTCCGATCGCATTGATGTCTGCAGAGTTGTCAACGGGATTTCCTGAAGAAGGCGGACCGCAAGTTTGGGTAAAGAAAGCACTTGGTGAGAAGTGGGGTTTCGTAACATCGTGGCTGTTATGGGTCCAAATGTTTTTCGGGATGGTAATGGTCGCTTCGACTGTTGGGATACTTTTCGGATACGTCATTGATAAACCGAATTTATCTTCGAACAACTTATTCATCTTTGCAGTTATCCTTATCTCCTATTGGGGCGTTACTTTGCTAAACCTCAAGTTCGATATGGTCAAGATTGCGGGTAACTGGGGGGCAATTATTGGGGTTTATATTCCCTTTGTCATTCTGGTTGTACTCGGTGTCAGTTACATGATCAAGAATGGCATTCAGCCAAACAGTTACTTGGGCGACTTCAAACCTGGCGATCTACTGCCAAACCTTAGCGATTTGGGTAGCTTAGCTTACTTGTCGGGTATCATTTTTATCTTCGCGGGGGTTGAGATTTCATCGGTTCATGCGAACAATATTGACAACCCGAAACGCAATTATCCAATTGCTGTTATTGCATCTGTTATTTTACTTGTTATTTTCAACTTAATTGCCGGGTTAACCGTTTCTAATGCTGTACCTAGTGGTGCACTCGAGCTCGCAAACATTACACAGCCTTATATGATTTTCTGTGAAGACTTAGGAATTCCGACTATTTTTGTGAATATTATTTCGGCCATGATCTTAATTGGTGTATTGGTACAGCTAAGTGCATGGGTACTTGGTCCAAGTAAATCGATGATCAAGGTAGCAGATGAAGGGAACTTACCTCCTTTTTTCCAAAAACGTACAAGTAAAAACATTCCGATTACGTTCGTCTTAATTCAGGCTATCGTCATCTCGCTCGTATCTGTTCTATATATTGTTGTTCCAAACGTGAATACAGCTTTCTTAATTATTACGATAACAACAACCATTCTTTATTGTTTGGTATACGCGATGATCGCCATTTCTGCGATTCGCCTTCGTTACAAAATGCCTGAGACTGAAAGACCATTCCGATTGGGCAACAAAGGTAATGGCCTAATGTGGTTTGTTTCTATACTTTCTTTAGTCAGTGTAGGGATAACTATTGTTGTTAGCTTGATTCCGCCATCCATTCTGGAACCAAGTCAATCTAAAGGTTATGTCATTTATCAAATTGGAGCTACGATCGTCATGGTAGGTATTGCTCTAATTATTAATAAAATGAAAAAGCCAAGCTGGAAAAAAACAGCTTAACTTATTTATAAAATTATTTTAACAATTATGGGAGGTTTGTAATCATGAATTATCAAATACCTGAAATTAACTTAAAAGCATTATTCCTTGGAGACAAAGGGGAAAACGTCGATTTATTTAAAGAAGTACTTCTTAAAGCGGTGGACGAGCATGTCGGCTGGAGACAAAATTATCAACCGCAAGATTTGCCGGTCATTACGCCGTATGATAAGAGCTCTAAGAGTTTCCAAGATACCGCTGACCACATGCGCAGTGTATTTAATGAATTGTCTGCGAAGCTTCGCTCTGAATCTCTTCCTTGGCACACGGCTGGTCGCTTCTGGGGTCATATGAACTCTGAGACATTAATGCCATCGATTATCGCTTATACAACTGCAATGCTATGGAATGGTAATAACGTAGCCTATGAGTCTTCTCCTGGTACTTCTCAAATGGAGGAAGAGGTAGGGCATCAATTATGCAAAATGATGAGTTATAAGGAAGGAGAAAGCTGGGGACACATCTGTGCGGATGGTTCCATTGCCAACTTGGAAGGTCTCTGGTATGCGCGTAATATGAAGTCCTTACCGCTTGCAATTAAAGAGGTTGCTCCTGAATATGTAGTAGGCAAATCCGAATGGGAATTGCTCAATATGTCTACGAACGAAATTCTTGACATTATGGATCAAATTCCTGACAAGTTAGATGAAGTTAAAGCGAAATCCGCACGTAGCGGTCGTTATCTTGACAAACTAGGTAAATGGTTAATTCCTCAAACCAAGCATTATTCCTGGCTTAAAGCTGCAGATATCATCGGAATTGGTCTTGAAAGTGTAGAAGCAGTCGATGTAGACAGCGAATATCGCATGGATATTACCAAGCTTGAAGCAAGAATTCGTGAGCTTGCAGCAGAAGGAACGCCTATTCTTGGTGTAGTAGGGGTTATCGGTAGTACAGAAGAAGGACAAATTGACCATATTGACCGAATCGTAGCTCTTCGTGAGAAATTGGCTGCAGAAGGTATTTACTACTATATTCACGCAGATGCTGCTTACGGTGGTTATGCTCGTGCAATCTTCTTGGATGAGAATGATGAGTTCATTGATTACGACAAGCTCGGCGATGTATACAAAGAGCACAATATCTTTACAGATATGAACTTGTATGACCAGTGGATGACAGAAGATATCTATAAATCGTTCAAAGCAATGAGCCAAGTAGAGACGATTACCATTGACCCGCACAAAATGGGATACATTCCATACTCCGCAGGTGCAATTGCGATTAGAGACAGCCGGATGCGTGATGCCATTTCTTATTTTGCAACTTATGTCTTTGAAAAAGATGCTGACATTCCAGCTCTGCTAGGTGCATATATCCTTGAAGGTTCCAAAGCGGGTGCGACAGCGGCTGCTGTATGGACTGCTCACAAAGTATTGCCGCTTAATGTAACAGGCTACGGTAAATTGATGGGTGCAAGCGTTGAAGCTGCATATCGATTCTACAATTTCTTGAAAGACCGCAAATTCAATGTGAATGGCAAAGTAATCGAATTGCATCCATTAACGAAGCCGGACTTTAACATGGTTGACTATGTATTTAATGAAGTCGGTAATACGGATCTTGAGAAAATGAACAAGCTTAACCATGATTTCTTCGATTATGCTTCCTATGTAAAAGGTGGATTGTACAACAACGAATTTATTACATCACATACGGACTTTGCTATTCCAGACTATGGAAACAGCCCGATGCAATTCGTACAAAACCTTGGATTTAGCGTATCAGAATGGGATCGTGTAGAGAAAGTAACGATTCTTCGCGCATGTGCATTGTCACCATATGCGCATGATGCAGCGGTGTTTGAAGAGTATGCAGAGAAGATGGAAAAAGCGATGCAAGAGAAACTTGAGAAAATTTATATGTATGAAATGGACGAACAATAATTTAACTAGAGAATGCGTAACGATACGATTAAGCGTGTCGTTACGCTTTGCTCTATTTCATAAAGGAGCCGTATTGAAGATGATGACTTCTATAAGAAAAGTGTTAACTGTGGCAGGTTCAGACTCTAGTGGCGGTGCAGGTTTGCAAGCGGATTTAAAAACATTTGAAGAATATGGGGTATTTGGCTTCAGTGCGATTACATCGATCGTGACCATGGATCCGGATCAGAATTGGCATCATGAGGTACATCCTATTCCTCCAGCTTTAGTAGAGAAGCAAATGAAAACTGTGCTTTCGGGTGGACAACTTGATGCAATGAAGACAGGGATGCTTGGTTCAGTAGAAGTGATTGAACTCTTGCATCACATGATCGACAAACAAGATATTGCAAATGTGGTTATTGATCCCGTTATGGTATGTAAAGGTGAAGATGAAGTCGTTCAACCAGAGAATGGGCAAGCGACTCGTGATCTGCTGCTCCCACAAGCAACAATTGTTACGCTTAATCTGTTCGAGGCTGGACAACTTGCAGGTATGGGGAGAATCACTACGCTTAATGAAATGAAAGAAGCAGCACATAAAATTATAGAACAAGGGGCAAAACACGTTGTAATTAAAGGTGGCAAAGCCCTGCGAAGTGAAAAAGCAATCGATCTGTTCTATGATGGCAAGGAATTTGTGCTCTATGAAGCGGAAATGTTGGATACGAACTATAATCATGGGGCGGGTTGTACCTTTGCAGCTGCGATTGCCGCGGGCTTGGCTAAGGGTAACACGGTAAAAGAATCTGTTGCGATGGCAAAGAAGTTTACGCTAGACGCTATCAAACAAGGTTTTGCATTTAACCGATTCGTAGGACCGGTATGGCACGGTGCATATCATAACGCTCATGAGCGCATGAGCAATTAAGAATTTATATCTTACTCCCTTACTTTCAATAGAGACACCATGAGAGGAGTTCAGTTTATGAATAAAGAAGTTACGCTAAAAGAAAGCATGTTTCTTTTAGTTGTGTTATTAGCCATTATTGGGACAAGCATTATTGGTTTTGGGATGGACCCTCAAATCCCGATTCTAGTATCTATTGGCGCGATTATTATTTTTGCCAGAATCAAGAGATTTTCTTGGGATCAAGTTCATAAAGGGATTTCAAGCGGCATTACGCCAGGGCTTATTCCAATACTTATCTTTATGCTCATAGGAGCACTAGTAAGTGTGTGGATAGCTGCTGGAACGATCCCGACGATCATGGTATATGGCTTTAGTATTTTATCTGCTCAGTATTTTTTACCCTCGGTATTTGTGATTTGTGCAGTCGTAGGCCTTACAGTAGGAAGTTCGTTTACGACGATCTCAACTGTAGGCATTGCTTTCTTTGGTATGGGGCAAATCATGGGATATAACCCAGCAATTACGACTGGCGCGATTGTATCCGGAGCTTTTCTAGGCAACAATATCTCTCCTTTGTCAGACACGACAAATTTAGCTTCAGCCATTGCGGAAGTGGACTTATTCGAACATATCCGATATATGCTGCGAGTTGTTATTCCTGCTTTCTTGGTTTCTCTTGTTGGCTACGTTGTCATGGGACGTGCTGGGGGTCTTGCGACAGGAGACCAAATTCAGGAGTTAGTCCAAACCTTACATTCTTCATTTACGATATCACCTTTCACCTTGATTCCAGTGCTTGTCCTTTTTCTATGTGCTTGGAAGAAGGTTCCGGCTGTTCCGACTTTGTTAACTAGCATTGCAAGTACCATCGGTATTCTTTATATGTATCATCCGCATACGAGACTTGCGTATATTTCAAGCTTGATGCAGAACGGTTATGCATCGCATACCGGAGTTGAAGGTGTAGACCAGCTATTGTCTCGCGGTGGGATTCAAAGTATGATGTGGTCTGTTTCTTTAATCCTATTAGCACTTGCACTTGGCGGTCTGCTCGTCGAGATGAAGATTATCCGTGCGATCATTTCACGCATATCCTCTTTTGTCAGTACGAAAGGCAAGCTTATTCTTATGTCTGCACTTAGCTCAATGGGAATAAACTTACTGCTGGGTGAACAGTATTTATCTATTATTTTACCGGGTGAAGCATTCAAGTCTCAGTATGATGCGATAAATTTGCCTCGCCATGAAATGTCTCGTATAATGGCTAATGCAGGAGCGGCTTTTAATGCGCTTATCCCTTGGGGAGTTAGCGGAGTGTTTATTACGGGTACATTAGGTGTTTCCGCGTTAGATTATCTGCCCTTTGCAATCTTCTGCATCGCTGCACCTGTGATTAATATTATGTTTGGGTTTATCAATAAATCTGCGAAATCCGCTCATCAATCTTAATCAGGATAATGGGTGTAATCGATCGTAAACAAGGAGGTAATCCGATGTTAATAGATGAACTGCAAGGGAAGGCATTAAACGACTTTATTCAAGGAATCCTCTCACTTCAGACGAAAGAAGAATGTCTAGCTTTCTTTGATGATTTGTGTACGGTTAATGAGATCAAAACAATGGTTCAGCGTTTCCAAGTTGCAAACATGTTGTACAACAACCATACGTATAGTGAAATTGAAGATGTAGCCATTGCAAGCTCAGCTACGATTTCTCGCGTAAAGCGTTCTTTAAACCATGGCAATCATAGTTATAAAGTTATTTTTGAGCGTATGAACAAGAATCAGTCGACTAAGGATCAAGAGGATTAGATTCACGAATGAAAACAAAGCCAATTCTACTAAGCTTAATGGTAGGTTGGCTTTTATTGTTTTATATGATAGAAATAATTAGGATCAAACTGCGAATGGGGTCTACGATGAAAGTCATAACTTTATGTGGTTCTACGAAATTTAAGGATCAATTTGAACAGGCCAACGCGTACCTTACGTTGCAAGGCAATATTGTAATCAGTGTTGCTTTCTTTGAGCAGAGTGATGGATTTGAGATCACGGAGGAACAAGCGGCACTACTTGGAGAGCTACATTTTCGCAAAATTGATCTATCCGATGAGATCTTCGTGATTGATGTGGACGGCTATATTGGAAATAGTGCAAGACAAGAGATTCAATACGCGAATGAAAAAGGAATGAAGATTCGGTACTATTCGGACGGTGAGATTCCTTCGAATGTATTTAGTTAAGTGTGACATTCACGTATGAAACCAAGCCAATTCTACCAACTTAATGGTCTAATTGGCTTTATTTTTTCACGATTAATGAATAAGGAGAACCTCAACATGACATCTAACCCAATGACGATTCTTTTTATCAAAACCGATCACTGCGGCGTATGCGACTCCGTTCTAGAGAAGACGAAGGATATGCTGATGAATTACCCGAAGGTGGAGTTCTCACTTGTTCACATGCAGGAGCATCCAGAGGTAGCGTCTGAATATCTAATTTTTACAGCACCAACGATTCTAATATTGATTGAAGGCAAGGAAGTCTACCGCGCAGCGCGATTTGTTCGGATGACGGAGCTGGAAGAGACAATCGCGAAGTGGTATGAGGTTATTTTCGAGTAAAAGTTTACTTGTTCACGCGCCACTTCACATTTTTCATAATCATCATATAGGTCAAGATCGAGAACCCAACCATCATAAACGCATTCTGAGTGAGTGCAGGGGTCCATCCAATGGTGAAAATATCGAGCAGCGCTTGTGTGGCATACGTCGTCGGAAAGATATAGGAGACCCACTGGAAAGTGATAGGAAGCTGGTTCATATCAACCATGACTGGAGTTAAGAACGTGATTAGCATCATGAACACTTGTGTCAGCATGCTCGTCATATGGTGGTTAGGCGACCAGAAGCCAAGTCCCACTCCAATGCCAACCACACTGAACAGTGCGAGAAGGACAACGGGTATAATAGCGAAGCTGTAATTAAAATGAATGTCGAATACGAATTGTCCGATTAGCGCAATGATGATAAACGATGGTAGTGTCGTCATGAGTCCGCGGAGCAGGCAGGCGATGACGAAGTTGATCTTGGAAATTGGCAGTGAGGCGTAGAAGGTGAAATGCCCTTGATGCTTCTGCCAAGAAAGATCCTGTCCCATGGAGTTTATCCCCATCACAATGAGCCCGAAGACCATATTGCCCACGATCATGCGCACCATAAACTCGGGCGTCGGATTAATCGTAAAGAACTTCATGAACAGCAGCATGGTAAAAGGAAATATTGAGGCGAGCAGGAACACGAACACCCACGCCTCGCGAATAATGGAAAATTGGATTTTGAACAATATTCCGAGTTCAGTTAAAGTTCGACCCAATCGTTGTATCATGCTGTTGCTGCCTCCTTTAATGTAAGCGCGTTTTGCTCTGCTTCTTTATCAATATGGAAGTAGACATCTTCAAGACTTGGCGGTACGATCGCATATTCATCGATTTGGAAGCCATGATGATCGGCAATAATCCAATCCAGCACACGACTAGCATCCTTTTTCTCCACAAGCAGCCGCAGGCGGTTATCGCCATTACGCTCTAAGTCCCCGTAAGCCTCTAGATGATGGCACATTTCATCCACAATTCCCGAAGTAACGGTAATTTCGAATTTGAGTCGCTGATCGACCTTCTGTTTTAGATTCGAGACATGGTCTATTGCAAGCAGCTTTCCATGATTAATGACCGCAACACGATCCACGACTTGCTCCGCTTCCAGCACATTGTGCGTAACTAGAATAATTGTCGTTCCATCTCTATTCTTCTCTTGAATGAGATCCCATACGAGTCTACGTTTCTTCGGATCAAGTTCATTGGTAGGCTCATCAAAGATCATCACCGACGAGTTCCCAATTAATGTCGTACCAATGCCGATCATGCGCTTCTGCCCGCCAGATATGCGCTTGAGCATCTTGTTACGGTGTTCTTCCATCTCGAATCTAGCAAGTAATTTTTCGGTTTCACGCATTGCATCCTGTTTGTTCATTCCTCTTAAACGCCCGGTATAGAATAAGACCTCCCATACTTTGAGTGATACAAGTGCATGTGGATCTTGCGCGTAGAAGGCCACATTCTGTGCCACGAATTTCGACTGCTTCAGTACATCTTTTCCACGGAAAAGAATTTTCCCCTCAGTAGGACTCAAGTGTCCCACCATCTGATTAATGAGTGTAGACTTCCCAGCGCCATTAGGCCCAAGCAGCCCTAGGATTTCTCCTTCGTTCACATGAAAATGAATGTCGTCATTCGCTTTGACTTTCCCTCTCTTATAAATCTTACTAACATGATCGATCTCGTAAATATGCACGCTCTTCATCGCCTCTCCCGTTTAAATTGGATAGGTTTATTATGTGTGAAATGGAAGGGTTTTCTAACGGTCACGGGGATGAAATGAACTCGGTCTGGGGGCGGAATTGGTTCTGGACTCCATTTGTTCAGTGGCTGTTAAGAAGATTGTGAAATAATGTAGAAAAATCGCGAATTTCGCAGATTGGATCATGTAAAGGGAGAGTTGTTCATGTTCGAGCGAATCAGAAGGTTGTCGAAGAATAATGCTAGATCGTTGTTATCGATGCTGCTTGTGTTAGCACTGACGCTATCTTCAGGGATGCAAGTACTAGCGGAAGTTAACACAGCAAATAGCGATCCTCAAGTAGAGAAAGAGAAAACATTGCTTATGCAAGTGGAAAGTGCAGTCGGTTCAACAGGTACGGATCTTACAATACCTGTCACCATCCAAGGAATAAGCAAGGGAATCGCTTCGTATCAGATGGAAGTTGCCTATGATGCAAGTGTATTAGAAGTAAAGAATGTGACAGGGCTAACAGGTGGACAATTGACTTATGATGCCTCATCTAGCAATCAAGTTGTTGTGAAATGGTCAGGCGGGGATAGGATTGCTGCAGATCAAGCCTTGTTTACTATAAACGCTAGAATCAAAGATGATGCAATTGCAGGGGATACGGCCGTAGAACTTCGATCGATTGATGTTCAGGACGAGCAGGGTCAGAAGTTGCAAACGATAGCGAGTGCAGGGAAAGTAACCATTAATAGTAAACAGACCCTACCAACTTCAGATAAAAAGTATGAAATAGAGGGTCTATCGGATGTTGTGCTTCCTGCATTACAAGTAGGTTATGAGGCAGCGAACTTGGAAGCCTATACGTATACAATTACCAATAAAGGTACAGGTGAGTTAACAGGTTTGGCAGTTAAGCTATCGGGGAAGGATGCAGATCGGTTTGAACTTATAGAGCCTCAAGTAACAGTTCTGAATGCCGAAGCACCAGCGACAAGCTTTATAGTGAAGCCTAAAATAGGCTTAGCAGTAGGTAAGTATGAAGCGAGGATTCAATTAACGGCAGATCACATGGCAGAACTGACTAGCCAGCTTAAGCTAGAAGTTGTACCTGCAGTGAAAATGCGATCTACAGCAGCATCCAATCTACCTAATAATTGGCTATCCTATGGTGTAATGAGCGGGGGAGGAGCAAGCTCGAACCCTGTTTTTGCCAAAAAGACGATATTAGAGAACGATCAGTCTAGAGATACAAACTTGTATGTAGCTTGGTCGGAAAAAAATCCGCTGGGAGTCAGCCAAGTTTATGTCAGAGAAATAGATGTAACACAACCGGCTATTCCTCAATCTTCTATGTCGTTAAACCAGAATCCTGACAGCAATGCTATTCATCCTAGCTTAGCGGTAGTCGATGGGATTCTATATGTAGCATGGGAAGAGACAAGCCCAAGTGGTTCTTACATCTGGCTTAAACGCTACGTGAATGGAAATTGGGAGATTGTGAGAGGTGATTTGCCGAATGAGGCGATTGCTGAGGGACGTACGCCTGATTTAGGTGTGCGGAAAGTTTATGATTACGCGGATAATCGTGAAAAAGAGCATGTGGCTTTAGTATGGGAACACGCCAACAACATTTTTGGAAAAGAGTTTAATGATCTGGACGGGACAAATTTCAATAATGGGATGCCTCTTAATGACTTGGATGGAAATTCTGCTACACCCAATACAGAGCCGCGGATTGAAGCGGGATCTACTGAATTTAATAGTGTTTGGGTTGTCGCTTGGAAGAATGGCGAACGTGTTGGATCTAAGAAAATCCTCGATTCAAACATCTACAGTGTAACTATGGGGGAAGAAGGAATTAACTCGTTTGGTTTATTGCATGATTCCAGCGGTTCGTATTTAATGATGGCACAGCAGAATCGGATTAGACTATTCAAAAGCAGCTATAACTATTGGTACGATGAGATTAACGACTCTCTTTCAAAGAACTCATCACCCGTCAGTAATCCGCAAGGGTTATCAATTGGAAATAGCGGTGATTTTTTCGCAGTATGGAATGAAGAAGGTAAGGTTCGAGCGAAATATCGCAAAGGATATAGGAATGAGAGTTGGTCCTTTGTTGACCTCAATTCCCTTTCAGCAAACTTAGTAGCTAAACCGTCACTGATTAGCTATGGTAATCGCATTCTGATGGCTTGGGAGAATGGTGCTGATCAGCTAGAAGTAGCGGAATTTCAAGGCTTTAAAGTACAATATCATGCAGGTATAGATACGGAGAATAAGGGAATAGGTAGCCCTCCAACAGATGAAGCTAAGTATTCTCCAGGTGAGCAAGCTACAATTCAATATCAACATGGTTTATACCGACCTGGCTATCGCTTTAAAGGTTGGCAGATCGATGGTAAGGGTCAGCTATACAATCGAGATGATGTAATCGAAATGACAAATTCCGATATCAACTTATATCCATCTTGGACCAAAAACCTGACTGAGCTTATTCCTAATGATGCGGCTGGGATCAGTGTTACACCGAATCAATCAGGAGATTCTCCCATGTTGACAGATTATCAAGATCAGTTATATGCAGCTTGGACGGAATACAAGCAAGTAAGTGAATATGACTATATCAACACCGTTTATGTGAAAAGATGGAATGAGTTGACCCGAACATGGGAGCTTGTAGGAACAGAAGGTTTGAATCACAACGTTAACGTAGATGCGGAGAATGTAAATCTAATCGTCTACAAGGATGAATTATATGCACTATGGGAAGAAGACCATAAAATTCGTGCGAAGAAGTGGGTAAATCAGCAATGGATATCGATTGAACCCGATCCAGCAGACACGATAAATAGCAATGAACTGATTCAAGTTAAAGCTCTTCAAGCAGAAGTTCATGACGGTTATATGTATGCAATCTGGTCACAAGACCCTGTTCGAAGAGATGATCTAATCGATATCGTTGTGAAGCGTTATAACGGTGTAAACTGGGTGAATGTGGATACGAATGCAGTAGGGATTAGGGGCGACGTTAGAGCAATACAACCAAAGTTGTTCTCTTATCAATCGACTACTGGTGGATATGAGCTTTATGCGGCGTGGACGACTGAGGAGCGAGACGAGGATAATCATTTGGTTTCTAGTACGGTAGTCGTAAGTAAATACGATGAGACTTCTGGAAAATTTGTAGTCTTTCAACAGAAAGCATCGAACGAATTTACGTATAACTTCCCTGTTATAGGTGAGTTCAATCATAAACTTCATGTGGCATGGGTAGAGAGTGGTCTTGAGACTAAGAATGAGAACGGCGAAGATGAGTGGTTTGAATATAATCGTATTCGTATGGAGCAATTGGAAGGACAGCAATGGGTTGATGTGAAAGGTGGATTTGCTCAGAAAAAATACAATTATGATTTGCGTAATCTTAAATTAATTGAAGCTAACGATAACTTATATCTTTCCTGGACGGAACGAACCAATTCGCCTGATTCAGGCTTCGGAAGAATTAAGCGTTATGACGGTGATGCGTGGATTGCTATTGATGATGGAGGATTAGCGTGGAATGATGGAGCGTATGCGGAATCGGTTAAATCGGATCTGCACATTTTTAACAATAAGTTGAATGTGATTTGGTCAGAATCAGGTCCTAATTACGGGCGAATCCTTGTATCGAGTGTAACTCCCCAATCTACTCCCCAATATAAGATTACTTATTCTGGCAATGATAATACCAGTGGAACGGTGCCAGTGGATAGTAATAAGTATGTGGTAGGAGCAGAAGTTACACTATTAGACAACACGGGTGATTTGAAGAAAACAGGTTTCACATTCGCCGGCTGGAATACACAGGCAGACGGTAAGGGTACGTCGTATAAGGTTGGTTCTAAGCTGAGAATGGCAATATCTAATCTGATGTTGTACGCAGAGTGGACACCTAACCTAACTCCACCGACTCCAACACCTACACCGAAACCGACCCCAGATACGGGTAGTGGAGCAGACACAATCAGCACAACTTCCCCAAAAGTAGAGATCATTACAGTCGATGTGGAGAATGGTGTGAAGAATGGTGAGGTCGTTGCTAAGGCAACAATTAAGCGGACAACAGATCGTAACGGGCAGAAGCATGATGAAGTGACGTTCACTCCAGAGCAGGTGAAGCGAACGATTCAACAACTATTTGCAGCAGGTTCGAAATCGGCGAACATTGTCATTCCAGATAGGAAGGATGAGGTTGTAGAGTTAAATGTAAAATTGCCCAAGCAGGCAATCGAGATGTTAGTTCATGAAGGGATTAGCCTGGAGATCACAACCCCTAATGCACGGATCATCCTACCTTTGAGCTCGATGACAGGGCTTACCAATGACTTCTACTTCCGACTTGTTCCAATTAAAAAAGAGGAAGAGCGCAAGCAGGTGGAGCAGCGTGCTAAGACCGAAGAAGTTGTGCGTGAATATGTAGGTAATTCTACCATCACGGTGCTGGGTCGCCCGATGACAATCGAGACGAATCTATCAAGCAGACCAGTAACCCTAGTACTTCCTTTGCCACAAGGTGTAACCAAACAAGACGTAACCGATGCTGGGGTCTTTATCGAACATTCGGATGGGGATAAAGAAGTTGTCAGCGGTTTGATTGTACCTTACGACACTAGCGGTAGATTAGGTATTCAAATTACGATTAGCAAGTTCAGTACGTTCACGATAATTGAGGGTATTGGTCACGTGCATAAGCCTTATATTTACGGCTATCCAGATGGAACATTCGGACCTGAGAAATCCATCACACGTGCCGAAATGGCAGCGATATTAGATCGGACCTTTAATAAGCCGGAAATCGCTCAATTGCCCATATATCCAGATGTAAATAAACAGCATTGGGCAAGTTCTGCAATTACACGAGTGAGCGCAATGGGACTAATGAAAGGGTATCCAGATGGCAACTTTAAACCTGAACAATTCATTACCAGGGCCGAAATGGCGGTAATCGCTGCTCAGCTTGGATCTGAGGTGACAGAAAGAATAGCCGTAGCATCACTTAACGATATTGCTGGACATTGGGCTCTATCCTCTATTGAGAAGGTAGTGGTGCAGAATGTTATGAGCGGCTATTTGGACAAATCCTTTAAGCCGGATCAATCGATTATCCGTGCGGAGGTAGTAACGTTATTAAACCGTATCTTGCATCGTGGACCCCTGCATGGCGTGGATAAGTCCACTTTTCTAGACGTTTCCACTTCACATTGGGCGTTTAAACAGATTGAAGAGGCGGCAGTGAGGCATAAGTGGAAGCAAGTAGAGAATCAGGAACAATTCATTCACGAATAAGTGGTCATTCGAAGGCTAGCTCCCATTGGGGCTAGCCTTCAATTATTAGTTTCACTATCGCTGACATGAAGTGCATTTAAATCATAATCCAGCTAATCGTAGCCCTCATCTTGTTGTAAAGGCGATGGGTTATTTAACGCTTGAAATGAAAGCATATGATTTTGATGTGAATATAGTGGATTCAGTAGAAACTGTATTTGAATTGAAATGATAACCTTGATCGGCGACATGCCTTTCAAGGTTGTTTTGTACCCCTAATTACCCCGAGTAAAATTTATCTTCTTTTATCAAACCCTAAACTATTACTAAGTAAAAATATATATTTTAACTGACTAATTTTAGTCAAAAACAAGAAAAAACCTTAAAACTGTCTCTTTCAAATGATGATAACAACCTAAAAACACACTATTTGCACACAAATGTCGAAAAAACTAAAAATTTGTTAGTAAAAAATATTGATTTTTACTAGATTAAAAAATATAATGAATGCAACATCAACAATTACTGTTTGGTAGCGCTATCAGTACAAAAGTTTTGGGGCTATCTGCAAATTGGGGATGGATTGTCAAAGATAGATTGTAATCGCTTACACAAATGAAGAGGGTTTTGGTTTTTTGCACTTGTATGTTCACAGTTTAGTACAGGATTTAAGATCCAATACAACGAGGGAGTGTTCATCATGCTTAAAGCAAAGAGTAGATCAGTAGTTAGTGCAATCGCACTTACAACACTAGTGTTGTCAGGGTGCGGTGCAGGTGGTACGGGAGATGCTTCAAAAGACGGTCAGAAGTCCCTTCGCTTTGCGACTTGGGATTCTGATGAGAACCTGAAATTACAGCAACAATTAGTAGATAAGTTTAATCTTGCTCATCCAGATATTAAGGTAACGCTGGAAGCTTACGGTAGTGATTATGATACGAAGATCGCTGCTGGTATGGGTGCGAAGGATGCACCAGATGTCATGTACATGTGGAATTACCCTACTTACAAAGAAGCGCTAGAGCCACTTGATAGCTACATCGGGAAAGAAGGCGCAGACTACAAGGGTAACTTCTATGAGGCACTCTGGAACTACAACTCCACAGACGGCAAGACACTAGGTATCCCTGTTGGCTATACGACGCATGTCGTTTACTACAATAAGGACCTATTCGATAAAGCGGGTGTTGCTTATCCAACAAGTGGTTGGACTTGGGATGACCTGCAAAAAACTGCGAAACAATTAAACAATCCTGCGGAGAAGATTAGTGGGTTCGCATTCTCTGGCAAGCCCGATCCATACGATTATGAAATGTACTTATGGGGGAACAAGACTTCTTACGTCGATGAGCAAGGTAAAATAGCTGGAGCTTTGAACGGTCCTAAGTCCGTTGAAGTGTTAACAATGTTCCAGAACATGCTTAAGGATGGATTCGCAATCTCAACAGAAGGAACGGGCTCCACAGAGATGAAATCCGGTAAAGTCGCGATGTTCACGAATGGCGCTTGGTCCATTGGAAGTTTGAGAGAAGCGGGTATTAATTTCGGTGTTGTTGAAATCCCGTCTTACAAGAATGGTACTTCTGCAAGTATCGTTTCCTCGTCTGGTGTATCGATGTCTAATAACTCCAAGAATAAGGAAGCAGCTTGGGAGTTCATCAAATACTGGACAAACGAAGAAAACAATAAAGCACGTATTGACTATGAGCTTCCAGTTTTGAAGAGCGTTGTTACGAATGAAAAGCTAGAGGAAGACAAGTTTAAGAGTGTGTTCTACAGTATGTTAAAGAAGAGTGAAGGCTTCACGCCAACATCCTTCAAAGTAGCGAACTGGAGTGAAATGTCTGAGAAGCTGGCGCTTGTGTTCGAGCAAATCTTTAACCCAAGCACACTCATGGACCCACAGAAAGCATTAGATCAAGCAGCAAAATAACAAGTCCAATATCATCATGGCTCTTTACTAGAATCGCGGGCGTAGTGCAATTTGCTCATAAGTGAACTAGGAGGGGTGCAGCAGCATCCCTCTTCTTATTAGAAGTAAGTAGTCCGAACATCTTTACTAATAGACGCTAGGGTATCGGGAGGTACACTATGGAACAGACCATTAAACCTCATAAACGGGGTAAAAAAATGCAAAAATGGATCCCTTATATGTTCATTTCACCATGGATTGTGGGTATCTTGCTGTTTACGATTGGTCCACTATTCTTCTCACTTGTTATGAGTTTCTTCGATTGGCCGGTAACTTCGGCACCAACGTTCGTTGGATTCGGTAACTACATTAAGATGTTTACTGAAGATCCGCAGTTCTATAAATCGATCGTGATTACGTTTAAGTTCGCCCTCTTTTACGTGCCACTAAGTCTCGTGACATCTTTGATCTTGGCTATGTTGATTTCGTTGCCGATTAAAGGGGTTAAATTTTTCAGAGCGATCTTTTACTTGCCAGCCGTTGTATCGGGTGTTGCTGTATCGATTATTTGGGGCTGGATCTTTAATACGAAGTACGGGATCTTAAACTATGGTTTATCCTTGTTTGGGATTGATGGGCCAAAGTGGCTGGTTGATCCCAAAATGGCGATCATTGCCGTTGTTCTTGCGAGTGCGTGGGGCGTAGGTACGATGATGCTCATTTTCTATACAAACATTAAGAGTATTACACCAGATATGTATGAATCGGCATCCATTGATGGAGCTGGACCGCTACGCCAATTCATTAGCATTACACTTCCGCTTATTACGCCAACCATTTTCTTTAACTTGATTACATCTACGATTGCAGCGCTTCAACAGCTTACGCTCGTGTTGCTACTTACAGCAGGCGGACCGCTGAAATCGACTTACTTCTATGGACTATTCGTGTACAACAATGCATTTAAGCACCACAAGCTTGGCTATGCGAGTGCGAATGCATGGTTCATGTTCATCATCATTTTGTTGCTCACAGCGTTGATTTTCAAATCGTCTAATACGTGGGTGTACTATGAGGATGAAGTCGGTAAGAAAGGCAAAAAGGGAGGTAAGAAGAAATGAAATTAACCAGAGGACATAAGGTTGTTGTCTATATTTTATTAGTCATATTGTCTCTGTACTTCTTATTCCCGTTTCTATGGATGGTGCTTACTGCGCTGAAGTCTGAAGCAGAAGTTCATCAGTATCCGGTCGTGTTCTTCCCAAGTGAAATCCGGTTTGAGAATTTCGCGAATGCGTGGAAGGCGCAGCCATTTGGCTCTTACTTTATGAACTCAGTCACGATTACGGCGCTGACAACGATTGGTCAGATCATATCTTGTTCCTTGATTGCATTCGGTTTTGCTAGATATGATTTTAAATTTAAAAATGGTCTCTTCGTTCTATTACTCGCTACAATGATGATTCCTTGGGACGTTACGATGATTCCACTTTACATGCAGTTTAATATGTTTGGTTGGATCAATACGCTTAAACCGCTTATCGTTCCTTCATTCTTCGGGTCGGCTTACTTCATCTTCTTATTAAGACAATTCTTGATGAACGTTCCGCGAGATTTGGAGCAGGCAGCGAAGATCGATGGAGCGAATGATTTCCAGATTTATTCCAGAATTTTCGTACCGATTATGAAGGCTCCGCTTACGTTAATTGCGGTACTGAATCTCTTGAGTGTATGGAATGATTACTTAGGTCCACTTATCTTCTTGCAAGATCGTACGAAGTACACGCTAGCACTCGGACTAGCATCCTTTAAAGGTATGCATGAGCTGCAGATCATTCCTATTATGGCGATCACAATCATTATGATCATCCCACCAATTATTGCATTCTTCTATGCACAAAAATATATCGTTGAAGGTATCAGTGGCGCCGTGAAATAACGGCGCTTAGGTGCTAATCAGCAAGAAACAGAAGAAAAAAGTTGAGGTGAGCACATGACAAAACCATTTTCCTTAAATATTGCGGATATTCCGTTTAGCCGATTTGGCTCATACTTTGCATTCTCGTACAATGCCAAGGAGCAGCAGCTTCTATTCCGAGATGTACATGGCGGCGACGAAGCGCCTAGCACTTTGTTTGTGATGGAGCTTGTGAAGGGTGAACACGCTGTCGAATATGATATTGATGCAACAGAAACGAAACTGCGTATTGTGCATCGTCAGCAAGAGTCCGAATACGTAGAGATTTGCATCAGTGATGAGAACATTGTTCGTTTCAAAATGAACGGTGTCGCACTGAAACTTACTGCAGTTAAGACACGCTATGATAGCTTCATGCCATACAAAGAGAACAAGTGGGAATACATTGTGTATTCCAAGGAAATTAGACTCATGATCAGCCTGCTTCAAGGAAGCATGGATATTATCGCTCCTTGGAAAATGGTCGGCAACGAGAAGATTGAGCTCTTGTTTAATGAAAATGAACAGCAGTGTGAGTTTGCAGTTGAGAGCTACAAGACGGTGTGGACACCTAAGGAATACGATAGCTATGAAGAAGCGTATGAGCGTGTTGCAAGTCATTATGAACAGTGGCTTACGCAAATGCCGAAGGCAGCAGAGAAGTATGTGGCATCACGTAATCTTGCATCGTATATTACTTGGTCTTGTGTGGTACATCCAGAAGGCCTGCTTAAAGATTACGCGATGTACATGTCGAAGAACTGGATGTTTAACATCTGGAGTTGGGACAACTGCTTTAATGCGATGATGCTAAGTGGCAATCAGCCTGAACTTGCTATGGCACAGCTTGATCTATTCACCCAGTATCAAGACCCGAGCGGTATTTATGCCGATTTCATTAATGATAAGTTCATCTCCTTCAATTGCTGCAAGCCACCAATTCATGCTTGGGCGTTTAAGAAGATGAGAGGAATGAACGAGTGGTTCAACCAGCAAGAAGTAGTGAGCAGAATGTATGACAGCTTGGTAGGTTCAACGAACTTCTGGGTACAGCATCGTCGCCACGACGATCAGACACTGCCAGTTTACACACATGGCAATGATTCCGGTTGGGATAATGCTTCCATTTTCCACGACGGAATGCCAGTAGAAGCACCAGACTTAACCGCTCACTTGATTCGTCAAATGGACATTCTTGCTGAGATGGCTACTGAATTACAGCGTGAAGACGAAGCGGTTCAGTGGAAGAAGCAGGCGGATAAGCTGTATGCACTTCTTATTGATCGATTGTATGCGGACGGACGATTCGTGGCTAGATACGCGCCAGAGAATCGAGTGATTACGAATCAAGATAGCTTAATCTTAATGCTGCCGATTGTAATTGGTTATCGCTTGCCACGTGAAGTGACAGATGTGCTTGTACAGTCACTTGCTGAGCGATTCGAAGCGACATATGGGCTTGCTACAGAGAGCAGCCTTAGTCCTTTGTACAAGGAGAACGGTTACTGGCTTGGACCAATTTGGGCTCCTGTTACGTATTTGTTCATTGATGCTCTAGAGCATAATGGATATAATGAAATGGCGTCTAGAATTGCTGAAAAATTCATGAATATGACGTTGATCGGCGGTATGGCCGAGAATTTCGATCCTTTTAGCGGAAAAGGTCTAGTAGATCCCGCATTTACTTGGACATCCAGCGTATTCCTACTGCTTGCAGAGCAATATCTTGCGGCATCGGAGGCTAGATGATGAGAAAGTATGCAGGTGAAATCGGGCTCCTTCTTGTTGCTATTATTTGGGGTACAGGATTCGTGGCTGCGGCAGTCGCACTTGAATCCATGTCACCTTATCAGGTGATGGCGGTTCGATTCTTGATTGCAGCCTGCTTGATGTCCATTATATTCATGAAACATCTTCGGAAATTGAATCGATCAGTAATTGGAGCAGGCATTGTGCTAGGCATATTCTTGTTCTTTGCCTTTATGCTTCAGACTGTGGGACTGCAGTATACGACACCATCGAAGAATGCATTCCTAACCGCAGTGAATGTCGTTATTGTTCCTTTTATCGGCTATATGCTGTATAAAAGAGGAATTGACAAGTTCGGCATGATCGGTGCGATTCTCGCGATTCTTGGTATTGGCGTGTTATCACTTGAGATGAATATGAGTTTGAATTTCGGTGATGTTCTGACGTTGATCTGTGCGATTAGCTTTGCATTCCATATTTTCTTTACGTGTGAATATGTGAAGAAGCACTCGCCGATTGGACTCACGATTGTTCAGATGATAACAGCGTGTGTCATGTCACTTGTCGTACTTCTATTCCGTGGCGAATCTCTACCACTAAACATGGGTAGTAGTGGTCTTATGGCAGGCGTGTACTTAGGCGTGTTTAGCACCACCATTGCCTACTTACTACAGACGATTTCTCAGAAGTTCACATCGGAGACGAAGGCGGCAATTATTCTAGCGACAGAAGCACTATTCGGTACTTTATTCTCTATCTTGATCCTGCATGAAGTGATTACGATGCGTATGATGATTGGCAGCGTCTTGATCTTAGCAGCGATTCTCATTGCTGAGACTAAACCAAGTTTTTTACAAAAAATAATAAGTAGGCGGTATAATGGCGACTATTAAAGATATTGCTGATATCGCAGGCGTATCCATTGCAACAGTATCTCGTGTACTCAACTATGATGAGACATTAAACGTTACGGATGAAACGAGGCAGCGGGTATTTGAGGCTGCAGAGCAATTGTCTTATCAAGTATCTCATAAGAAAAAAAGAAAAAAGAAATACAAGATTGGGGTCTTCTATTACTATTCACTTGAAGAAGAACTCAACGATACGTACTATCTCTCGATTCGTGTTGCGCTGGAGAAGAAGCTAGAAGCTGAAGGGCTTAAAGTGCATCGCATTCGCAGCACGGATCAACCGGAGCAACTGCGATCACTTGACGGGATTATCTGTCTGGGCTTCTTCGTTCCGGAAGATATTGAGCGTATTAAGAGCTTCCAGAAGCCGACAGTATTCATTGATTCTTCACCGAATGAGGACTTGTTCGACTCGGTTGTCGTCGATTTCCACAAAGCGACGAAGAAGGCACTTGATCACTTCATAGAGCTCGGACATACGAAGATCAGCTTCATTGGCGGTGTAGATAAGGACAAGAACGGAACGCCTTACTACGATTTGCGCCAGAAAGTATTCGAGAGCTATTTGATGGAAAAAGACTTGTATTGTGTAGATTACATTAAGCTTGGCGGATACAATCCGAAGGACGGATATGTGCTGCTTAAAGAATTGCTTCTACTTGATGAGAAACCAACGGCTGTATTCGTAGCGAACGATTCGATTGCGGTAGGCTTGTACAAGGCTTGCTCGGAGCTCGGTTATCGGATTCCAGAAGACATTAGCATTATTGGCTTCAATGATATCTCTACTGCGCAATTCATGGTTCCACCACTTACAACGATTCGTCTTAGCACCGAATTTATGGGTGAGATGGCGGTTTCGATGATGCAAGAGCGTTTGCTAAGTGACCGGGAAATTAGCTTGATGGTGACCGTGCCAACGAAGCTAATTATTCGTGAGAGCGCGATGCGAGTGAAATGAGCAGATTAAAGTAACAGCACCCCCAATGTTAGGGAGATCTAACATTGGGGGTGCTGTTTTTTTCAAGGTGTGACTACTTCAACCTTTCATTTTCTTAATTCCGTAGCCATAACTTGTAATAATCGACCCAACCTTGCGCATTAATGGATACCCCTTCAAGATCAGGCTGTGCAAGCATCGTTATGCGGTTGTGGTACAGGGGGAGATAGCTATGGTGTGATAACAGCTCATTCTCAAATGTTGTCCACCGTTCATATCGTTCACCTTTGCTTTTTATTTGAAAAATTTCCAAAGTGAACTGTTGAACGAGATTGCGTTGCTCGTCGCTAAATTGCATGTGGAGAAGACTGTTCTCGGATTGAAATACATGTAGCAAGGATAACTCTGCATCTTCTCCGATTGTAGCACTGTCGTGAACCAGATCAGCTTCTAGAATCTTTGAGGGATCTAACAATTCCTCAGGTGTTAAGTAGTGTACTGACAGGGGTATTCCATATTTCGCAAATCTCTGCTGAATCCAGGTAGCATCTTCTCTATGATCTGCTTCCATAAACGTATACAGGCGAAGGGATTCACCTTGATACGGAATCTTGGCAAGTAATGCTGTAATCTTCCGTTTCTGTTCATCTAATCCCATTGTTGTTGCATTCAGCTTTATAAGATTTGGCGAGAAAAAGCGGTTGACTGCTTCAGATCGCTCACCCGCTAATTCGTGTACGATGGCAGTCGGATCGAGAATCAAGGAGATCGCATGTCTGAAATCGGGGCTTGATACAATACCGTCCCTATTTTGTTGAAAGCTTAGATAAGTCACATTGCATTCCGTACGGACTGAAGTTCTGTTTGACTCCATTTCGGCTCGACTGTTAGCTTCGAGTGTAAGATTATGCTCCATTGATGGTATATATTGCAGACCATAGGAATTCTCCATTCTATTCTGATCGTCCTTATGTGTCGGCACTACCCAAATTTCTACTCGATCGAGCAGGGCACGCTGACGAAAATAGGACGAAAAAGCTTCTAATACGAGCATGGATTCATCGTTTCGGGTGAGTCGAAATGGACCTGTACCAATGAGTGCAAGTTCACCATTGATCCGATTACGCCCATCAGCACTTGCTTGTACAATGGACAAGTGTGGATTGCTTGAAAGTCGATCGAACCAATAACAAGGGGAATGCAGTTGGAATTGCAACGTATACGCATGGATCACTTCGATATGCGCAATATTCGCTGTCAGCCAGCGATAAGGTGAGCATACAAGCCCCAAACGTTTAAAAGTATAACTTACATCCTGCGCGTCAAGTTCCTTGCCATCATGGAATTGAACACCTTTATGCAGGAAGAACGTCCACGTAAGTCCCTCTTCATCCCTTTCAACATGATGTGCAAGATGAGGTATTACCTTGTTCGTACGTGCATCATATCGAAGCAATGTATCGGTCGTATGCATCACAATATGGTTTTCTGAGCGCAAATACATCTGAGCAGGGTCTATTCTAGTAATTTCGTAATCGATCCTGAGGCGCAGCGTATCATAAGGCTTGTCCTCGTAATGCTCTTGCTGGAAACCGAACTGCGTATCAAACCAATTTTGGAACTTAGCATAGGCATGTGGGAATCTGTGGCGATATTTTTGATGATGGGCGAGTGCAGCTTTAATTTTCCCGGTATAGACGAGTTCTTTAGCTATCTTTACATAGATATCTTCTATTTCATTGCAAAATATGAGCTGCGAGCGATTGCCCCTACCTCTTCCAGGTATCCAACGAATATATCCTTGATCTTCTAGCTTGCGGATAATGAGATTCGCATTGCGCTTCGTGCAACAAAGTAAGTTAGATAATTGCTCGATAGTGATCGTTATTCCTTGCTGCAGTGGAATATTAGAATGGGGTGTGCGAATACGATCGTAATCTTCGAGTAATTGCATAATGTGATTTCCTTTCTGACAAAAGCTGAAAAAAACCTGAGAAATCTCTTCACTTTTTACACTCAACCCCCTGACTTACAATGTGAGAAACAGAGGGGGAATACAGATGAAGAAGATTGCACATACATGGCACTACATCAAGCAAAACTATCATATCACGATACAGATCAGAATGTTCGGTGAATTATTAACGAGTTTGACAAGCTCAATGCTTGCACCATTTTTACTTTTGTATTTACATACGAAGTTAGAAGGTTCTGTTCTATTACCATTAATTATTGTTAGTCTGCAGCCACTTGCTGAGATTGGGGCGACGATTGCTGGGGGAAATATTGCAGATCGCTTCGGAAGAAAACCGATCATACTAGGTGCTCTAGGGATGCAAATCGTTGCGATGGTAGGATTTATGTTTGCAGAATCAATCTGGCTGTTCGCAAGCTTATACATCCTAAATGGTATTGGTCGCTCCTTCTATATTCCAGCAGAGCGTGCTCAAATCGCGGATGTTGTACCTGATGAGAAGCGGGCAGAAGTATATGGTGTACTGAATACACTCGGATATATCGGTCAAGGACTCGGCCCAGTACTAGGGATGATGGTATTTGCCTTCGAGCCAAGCTATGTGTTTGGTATACAGGCTTGCTCACTACTTATTTATTCACTTGTATTTTGGAAAAAGATTGACGAGACAGCACCAGGGGTTGCTAATGAAATACATGAAAATCTTACGAAGACAACAGTGAAAGTAGATTCGTATTTGTCTCATGAACCTACAGATTCAGTGTTCGTGAATTTGAAGCGCTGGATAGGGAATCATCAATTTGTCTTGCTTTTAATGCTGTGCGCCTTGCCAATTAGTTTCTTTTACGCACAGACAGAGACGGTATTCCGACTGCATGTTCAAGCTACATTTGCCGATTATGTGTCGATTATTGCAATACTTGCAACGGTGAAGGCTTGTCTATCTATCGGGCTACAAATTTGGCTAATTAAGAAGACGGAGAAGCTTCCTCTCCAATCGATCATGTTGATCACTTGTCTCTGCTTCATGGTTACGTCCCTATTATATGGATACTCAACTCTACTATGGCCATTAATAGCGGCACAGCTACTATTGACGATCGGAGAGAGTCTTGGACTTACGAGATTACAGCAATACGTAGCTCAAATTGCTCCTGCAACGAAACGAGGGCTATATTTCTCCATCCACGGCACACATTGGGATATTTCTCGCTCAATTGGACCGATTGTTGGGGGTATGATCTTCGTTCAAGCTGGTGGTGCGAGCATTTTCACATTGACAGCGATTTTGTTGGTCGCTTGTTATTTTGCCTATCGATTCGTATTGTCACGGAGGAGTTACTAGTGTCCTTCATCCAATGATGGCGGTTTATTCTATCTTAATGAATCTGTCTGTGTACGGACTGCATCATCCATTTACCATCGATTTTTTTGAAATACATCTTTACTGTACTGCTTGCACCGATATTACTCACATCTGTCATACGACGATATGTGTAACAATGGACTGATAGTTCTTCCGCACTTGCTTTAGGGCTTCAATTTCTTGGTGTAGGTTTGCAATTTCTTGATCTTTTCGTTTCACTAGCTCTTGATGATCAGGACTGCTCGTATTCACTGAACAACCTTGAAGGAGAATGAGGGTCATACCAAGAGCTAGAATGGACATCTTTTGTATACTAATCATCTAACACCTCAAATCCAGATTTATACTGTATGATTATGGAAAATTATACACGATCTGATGTGTGGTGTAATCGATATATTTTTCATTGAAAAATAAATGATTCCTATGTTACGTTAATCGAGAAGTACGATGATTTTCGCTAAAAGTTTTAAGGTGTGGAATTTATAGAAGCGAAAGGAATGGTGACGCATGATTAAGGTAGGTATGATCAGCTTCTGGCATGTACATGCTGGCGACTACGCTAAACTTACAAATGAACATCCTGACACGGAGATTGTAGGCATTTGGGATGAGAATCCAGAGCGTGGAAGACAAGAAGCAGAGAATAGAGGAGTCCCTTTTTACAACACTTTAGAAGAGTTGCTAAGTCAAGATGATATTACGGCTGTCATTGTAGACAGTCCAACAAGTACACATCGTGATGTGATGATTCAAGCTGCGAGAGCTGGAAAGCATATTTTTACGGAAAAAGTACTCGCTCCTACACTTAGAGAAGCAAATGAAATTATACAAGCTGTTCGTGAAGCAGGTGTAAGTCTAACAGTCTCACTTCCAAGACTGTACCATGGGTATACAAAATCGATTATGCAAGTACTGGACAATAAGTGGCTTGGAGAACTCACCCAAGTGCGTGTACGTGTAGCTCATAATGGCGCAATCGCCAATTGGCTACCTGAGCATTTCTATAACAAGAGCGAAACACATGGTGGTGCAATGATTGATCTTGGCTGCCATCCGATGTATTTAACGCGACTATTCCTTGGTGAACCTGATCGTGTGAGTACCCAATATGGCTATGTGACAGGTAGAGAAGTAGAGGATAACGCCATCTCGATTCTAACTTATCCAAGTGGTGCAATCGGTATTGTGGAGACTGGATTTGTTACGCCGCATTCACCTTTTACAATTGAAATACATGGAACAACAGGAACCTTACTATATGGATTCCAAGATGCGGATAAGCTATATGTTCGCAGTTCAACTATTGCTGAAGGGCATATCGAGATTCCTATCGAATCCCCTACGACAAATTCATTCGACATGTGGGTGAACAGCATACATACGGGACTTCGAACAGAATATAACCTTGCAATGGCTATTGACCTGACGAAGTTGATGGAGGCATCCAATCTATCTTGGCAGGAGCAGCGTGTGGTCAAGGTAAGTGAGTTAAAAGCTTAGGTTCGCTCTCATAAGATAATTTAATGATGGTGCTTCGACCACTTCCAACATCATGGAGGTGGTCTTTGCTTATTTTGGAGGGGAAATCATAGTAAGTGTGACCAATTTGATTGTTGCACCACTATATTGCTGATACCATTGTTCAAGCATACATAAGTGAAACTGATCACATTGACAGCAGAGGAGTTAATCATCATGAAGAGAATCGTAACACTAAGTACACGCACACTATTGGAAACGGTAAAATACGGCGGATGCGGTGCATGCCAAACTTCTTGCCAATCCGCATGTAAAACATCCTGTGGTGTTGCCAATCAACGTTGTGAAAATGCAATGAACAAATAAGCAGTATCATTCACCGCCCGTTGAAAGTTAGATGGGCGGCTATTTTTTTGGTCTTAACTTGGTTGGATAAAGGAGTCTGATTAACGAATATGATTCATCAATATCAACTTAACGGATATAACATCGTGCTTGATACCTATAGCGGAGCAGTGCATGTGGTCGATGACTTGGCATATGACATTATCGCGATGTATGAGAGCGTAACGACAGACGAAATCCTGCAGTCTATGCAGGTTAAATATGAACATGATCCTAACATTTCCGAGGAAATTATTCGAGATACGATTAAGGAAATTGGCGGACTTAAAGATAGTGGACAGCTATTTACAAGCGATGCATATGAGAATCTCTCTATGGATTTGAAAAAGAGAAAAACATACGTGAAGGCACTGTGTCTTAATGTTGCGCATACGTGCAATCTATCCTGTGACTATTGCTTCGCTAGTCAAGGTGAGTACAAGGGCGATCGTGCAATCATGAGCTTTGAAGTTGGACAAAAAGCCATTGATTTCTTGTTGGAGAACTCCGGTCATCACCGGAATTTGGACATCGATTTCTTTGGCGGGGAGCCATTAATGGCTTGGAAAGTCGTGAAGCAGATCGTCGCATATGCGAGAAGCCGTGAGAAGGAATATAAGAAGAACTTCCGCTTTACGTTTACGACGAACGGCATGCTGTTAAATGATGAAGTGACGGAGTTCTTGAATCAGGAAATGTACAATGTCGTACTCAGCTTAGATGGAAGACAAGGCGTGCATGATCGACTTCGGAAGACAATTACGGGTAAAGGAAGTTACGAGCATATTGTACCGAAGTTCAAGGAATTTATTGAGAAGCGCGGCGATCAAGAATACTATATTCGGGGTACATATACACGCAACAATGTGGATTTCACGAATGATATTTTCCATATCGCAGACCTTGGCTTTGATAAAATTTCGATGGAACCGGTCATCTGTGATTCTAAGGAACCTTATGCACTTACGGAAGAGGATCTACCAGAGATTTATAATCAATACGAGATTCTTGCTAAGGAAATGATTGAGCGTGGCGAGCAAGGAAGAGGATTTACGTTCTATCATTACATGCTGGATCTCTCAGAAGGTCCATGTATTCAGAAGCGAATCACAGGGTGTGGTTCGGGTACAGAATATCTGGCTGTCACACCTTGGGGAGAGCTGTTCCCTTGCCACCAGTTCGTTGGCGATGAAGCATACAGTATGGGCAATCTCTGGGATGGTGTGACGCGTTCAGATCTAGAATGTCAGTTTAAAGAAAACAACTGCTATTCAAAGCCTGAGTGTAAGGATTGTTGGGCGAAGCTTTACTGCAGCGGTGGCTGTCCTGCCAATGCCTTGCATGCAACAGGATCAATTAGCGGTATCCATGAATTTAGTTGTGACGTCTTCCGTAAGCGGGTTGAATGTTCCATGATGACGAAGATTGCAGAGACGATTCGAGAGATGTAGGAGCACTTCCTAGAGTTTATCATTTGAAATGATCCCTATAGAGTGGACACTTTAACAAAAGGTGTATACACTATGGGGATTTTGTTCTTTAACATTATTTGCTATGATGAGAAGCGGTGCGTAGAGAGGTATTTGAACGAAGTGAATGTAGGAGGACGAGGGGAATAATGGCAATACATACGAAGCAAGTCTTAAACGACAAAGCGGTACTTGCTGCTTTAGAGCAATCGCTTGCGATGATTGAATTTAATACGCAGGGAGAAGTGCTGTGGGCAAATGAGAATTTTGCACATGCAATGGAATACACTTTATCCGAGTTAGTTGGTGTACATCATAGGCAATTTTGTACGGATGATTATGCGAGTAGTTCCGATTATCTGACGTTTTGGCATAACCTAAGAAGTGGCAAAATGTTTCAAGAAAAAATCATTCGTGTATCTAAGACCCAAAAAATGCTTAATCTTGAAGCCACCTATATGCCTATTCTAGATGAAGAGGGTCAAGTAGTGGCAGTCCTAAAAGTAGCAACTGATATAACAGAACGAGAAGTTGCGAAAGCCCAAGTATCAAGTGAACTTAAAAAAATGTCAGAAGAATTGTTTACCCGTACGCAGGATGGAATAACACGTAATCAACAGGTTGCTTCGGTAATTGCTCATCTCGTGGAAGATAATGAGCAAAGTCTAGTCTATCTTCATGACTTAGAACAGCAGAACATAGCTGTCCGCCGTATCGTAGAGACGATTAGGGGCTTTGCATCACATACCAATTTACTTGCCTTAAACGCTGCGATTGAAGCGGCACACGCAGGGGAGTATGGACGAGGTTTTAATGTTGTAGCCACTGAAGTTCGGAAGTTGGCGAAGAACGTTAGTGAAGCTGCACAGGAGATCCAAGCGACCATCGAAGGCATTTCCAAGCATATTGATCGAGTCAGTCAAAGCACAAAAACCTCTCAAAGTGCAATTGTCAATAGTCAAAGTCAGATTCAGCTAGTGGTAGAAGAGTTCACAGGGATTAGCAAAGCTGTTGGCAAGCTAGATGATCAAGCTAAGACATTAGGCCAAATGTTATAACAATAGATGGAATAAAATTAGCGTCCAACTCCTTCAATTTGCTAAAAGCGGAAGGGAATCGGACGCTTATTCGTTTGTCTTGTTATTTTTATTATGAATCGTTCGTAAAGCCTGACTTAAATCTTCAATAATATCATTAACATCTTCTAAGCCTACCGAGATTCGGATATTGGTTGATGCTTAAGCTGGGTCTTGTTGCTTCCATCACATTTTACGTAACACTAAATACATATCTAAAGTTTATAGACAGCACTTAACACTTAAATAATAGAATTTTCTTGCAAGCGCTTTAATACCATGCTATGATGTTCCCATCAACAGGTTAATCGATTAACTAAATGCGTTTAACTTGGCTTTTATAGCAAGGAGGTCCCGATGGTTACACTTAAGGATATTGCGAAACACGCAAATGTAAGCGCTTGTACGGTGTCGAGATTCTTAAATTCCGATATCGTCGTGAAAAAAGAAACCGAGGCGAAGATCCAGCTTGCGATTAAAGAGCTAGGTTACGTACCGAACGTTGTTGCGAAAGCACTCAAGCGTCGGGAGACGTTCAATATCGCGGTCATTCTGCCGAAGATTAACAATCAGTATTATTCCGAAATGACTTCTGGCATTAGCCAGACACTGGGTAAGCATCACTACAATTTATTCATATACGAAGTCGACAATCTGAAGCTTAGTGAAGATGAAATTCTTCAACTCATGCGAGAGAATATGATCGCAGGTATTATCTTTATCGGGTTATTCTCGGATATGTCCTTTAAGGAAAGTATTCAGGATGTGGTGGGCTGGAAAATTCCGGTGGTGTACGCGAACAGACGGATTGCCTATAACGGCTTCCCGCTCGTGTATCCGGATATGGTTCAAGCAAGTAAACTTGCGACTGAGCATCTACTAGCCAAAGGAAAGAATCGCATTGCATTCGTACATAAGCATTTGCCGAATGATTTACTTGCTTACTTTGAAGAAGGCTACCGACAAGCAAGCAACAATGAGCAAGGACCGATCATTCTTAAAGTGGATAATGGGATGGATTTATCCCAAGATTGTATCCCAATGCTGCTTGAGCGTAACATCGACGGTGTGTTTGTCCTTAACGAGATGCTTGCTGCACATCTGACGAAGGCACTTGTTAAAGCGGACGTACAGATTGCGGATGATATAGCGGTTGTGAGCTTGGGGAATTCAATCATTTCACAAATTTCCAGTCCAGAGCTGACTTGTATTGATTTGCAAGACCGAGAACTCGGGATTCAAAGTGCTGAGATTATTCTTAGCCAAATCCGCAAACAAGCGTATGAACCGGTAACGGTGCTTGAACCTATTATTGTAGAACGTAACTCTGCTTGATAAGTTTTGAAGAATGATTGCTTATCAGGCAGAATATCTTTTTCAGTTTTAGTTAATCGTTTAACCAAATGTAACGATTATATATTTTTCAACATTAGTTAAACGATTAACTAGATCTAATCTAACTCAAATTAACGTTAAGAATGAGCCTCACCGCTCTACTTATAAAATGACAAAAGAAAGGGAGCATTACACATGAAACTTACAGCAGTGAACCATCTGGATAAAGTCCACACGATTTTTGACATTTTAAACGGCAAGTATGAAGCAGATCTTCTTCTTAAGAACTTGAACATCTTGGACGTACACGGAGAAACCGTCTACCAAGGTTCGATTCTCGTCTATGACAAACGAATTGTTGCACTTAATCCCGATGAATCTATAATCAAAGTGAAAGAAGTATTCGACGGCAAAGGGTTATATGCGATTCCAGGCTTAATTGATGCGCATCTACACTTTGAATCACAGCTTGCGAATCCGACTGCACTAGCAGAAGCGATGGTTCCTTGTGGAACGACAACGATTTATGCGGAGTGCTTGGATCTACTAAGTGCAGCAGGTGAGGATGGAATTGAAGCAGCGAAGAGCTTATTCCAAGATTACGATAAACTGCCTTACAGATTGTATGCGTTTGCACCGGGTAAGAAGGTAGCCGCACATGTAACAAAAGCAGTACTAGATATGGAACCGGTCATCGGATTAGGTGAGTTTGAGCATTTCACATACAGCTCAGGCGATGAAGATGATTTCCACAAAGCAGCATGGGTGAGAGAAAAGGGCGGATTTATTAACGGACATTGGGGTGTAACTGCTCTTTCCGATATGATCTTGAATTACTTGCCAGCCATTGGCGTATCGAACAACCATGATGTATGGAATGTGAACGATATTGAGAAGAGCATTCGTTATGGTTTTGCAACACAAATCAAGTTCGGTGTCGGCAGCAGTGAAGTGATTAAGAATTTACTTCGTGCGATCGTAGACCGTAAGTTCCCGACAGATAACTTTATGTTATGTACGGACAACATCTCGATTGAGCGCTTGCAGAAGATGGGGCATATGGACTGGATTATCTCGCTATGTGCAGAGATGGGGATTAGTCCGATCAAGGCGATTAAGATGGCTTCCTACAATGCGGCGAAGTCGTTCCATATGGAAGATCAGATTGGTTCATTGACACCTGGACGCTTCGCAGATATCGTTCTAACAGACAGCTTGTCTAAGATTAATCCGCTATACGTATTTAAAGATGGTGAACTGATTGCCAAAGACAAGAAGTTACTTAAGAATGCGGAGATCGACTACTCCGGTATGTGTACGAAGGGTGTAAGAGGTCTTGAAGACTTACAGCCGGAAGAGCTGGATATTGTACCGCTAGAAGTGTCGGAAGATGGTACGAAGGCGAAAGTGTATATGTTCGACGTATATGGTCGTGGTCATGCGAAATTCTACCAAGAAATTTGGGTTCCGATCCATAATGGTAAGATCGTACCTGAGCATGAAGGTGAGAAATTAAGCCGTTTGTCTGTAGTTCAGCGTTATGCCAGTGACAAACGACATGTTGTAAGCGGTTTATTTAAAGGGGTATACGTAGAAAGCGGTGCAGTAGCGACATTCTGGCCAGCTCCGACTCCTTATTTCGTAGCAGTGGGACAAGAAAGTGACGAGATGTGCTACTGTTTGAAAGAAGTGGACCAATACTCAGGCGCATGTATCGTTACCGAGAACAAGGCGATTAAGAGTGTGATGCCTCTTGAAATTCACGGGGTTATGGCGAACATGACCGTGGATGAACTTACAGCAAGTGCGGCAAGCATTGACGCTGCGTTAGAACAATTGGGTAACCGTAATGAAGGCGAGCCTGTTGTGAACAAGCTTCTTAGTCTATTTATTTCTCTTCATCGTTTCCGCTTCATGGAATAATATTAAATTCTAATTTTCTATGGAAAGAGTGAGGATATATGCAACCTAATAGCGCAATTGCAATGTCTAGCGGCAGTTTAACGAAGAGATGGATCGTTTATTTAGTTGGTATTTATATATTAACTTTAGGTATTAGCTTAGCTATTCGAGCAGGTATTGGTATTTCACCTCAGAGCAGTTTGACGCGAACGATGACCGTTATTTTCCCTGCACTTAGTCAAGGAACTTACTCTTTCCTATTGGAACTTATCATGTTGGTGCTTGCGTACGTTGTTGCGCCGAAAAAATTCAAAATTACGTTTATTGCGGGATTAATTCCGGCACTAGCACTTAGTATTTTCTTGGATTTTAACTTAGGGTTAACGAGCTTCATCAAGCTAGATGTGTATTATACGAAATTCATTCTTCTTGCCATTGGTGATGCCTTCTTAGCTTTCGGTTTATATCTCATGATTCAAGCGAATCTCGTACTGATTCCGGTAGACTTGTTCGTAAACACAGTAGTGAACAAGTTCGGCAAGAAGTGGGGGAACGTGAAGACGGTGTTTGATTGTTCCTTACTTGTCGTGTCGGCTTGTATCGGTCTCTTGTTCTTGGCTGAAGTTAAATTCATCCGTGAAGGTACGATCATCAATGCGATCTTAGTCGGTCAATACATTCGCTTGTACACATACTTGTTCAATAAACGTAAAGCTTCACAGACGCACGAGAATACAATTAAATCTTAAGTTTGACTTGTAAAATAGGATGCCCGCTTTCTAAAGCTTATACAGCTTAGAAGCGGGCATTTTGTATTGCGACACGAACTATCCGCTCGCGTTAGAAAAGTTGAATCGAGCCCTGCTTTTTGCTACAATTCTTGGATGGTGGTGATGAATTCTAGTGGATATTCTTATGGTTATTCAGCAGTTATATCCGAAGTTCTCGAAGAAAGAACAGTTGATAGCCAATTACATTCTTCAAGCGGGTAAAGAAATTAAGAACATGAATATATCTGTCCTGGCAAGCCATGTAGGTGTATCGAACGGGACGATCACACACTTTTGCAAGAAGATCGGCTGCAACAATTTTGCGGATCTGAAAGTGCAGTTAGGTGGACTTAGTCATGCAACGACTCCAGCGACAGAGGATGATATTCTGGCGCAAGTATATAACTTCTATCAAGCGGTGATTGAGCGTTCGAATCAGTTGATGGATATTAAATTTTTGCATCGGATGGCTGGACAAATCACGAAAGCATCGCGAATTTTCATATACGGAATTGGAAGTTCAGGGCTTACAGCTAATGAAATGATGCTGCGCTTACTGCGGATGGGCTTTAACGTGCAGAGTATTACGGACTCCCATCTTATGCTTATTAACAGCTCACTTGTTAACGAGAATGACTTGGTCATTGCGATCTCGACTTCCGGCGAAACACCTGTAATCGTAGATGCGACGCGCATTGCGAAGAACAACAATGCCAAGGTGATCTGCTTTACGAGCTTCTCAGAAAGTACACTTGCCCAGCAAGTAGATTCGTATATTCTAGTGTCGAATACACTTTTCATTGATAAAGAAAGATTCGTGAACAGTCAGTTTTCGGTGATGTATGCGTTCGACATGCTATGTATGATCTTGCTCTCGAATGAAGACCTGAATCGCCGCATGCAAATGACAATTCATACCATTTTGGAACATAATAAGAAGGAATAGTTACCCAATTATTTTCATACCAGTAAGACTTAGAAAGCGTACTAAATGTACGTTTTGTAAAGCGCTTACTGGTATTTTTTTGTGTTTTTATGGAAAAATAACGTTATGAAAGCGGTTGATACCATTAAATATTTAAAATTATTTTAGAGAAAAGGTATTTACTATAATTATTTTATGCTATACAATGAGCGTATCAAAGGGAAGTACATGATTTACAAGGAGGAAAATTCTCATGTTTAAACAATTGCAAAAGCTGGGCAAGGCATTTATGTTACCGATTGCAATCCTGCCTGCTGCTGGTTTGCTTCTCGGAATTGGTGGTGCATTATCGAATGCGAATACGGTTGCAGCTTACCCAGTTCTGAATACACCATTCTTACAAGCTATATTCCAAATTATGTCCGCTGCAGGTAATGTCGTCTTTGCTAACTTAGCACTCATCATGTGTATTGGTTTAGCTGTCGGTCTTGCGAAGAAAGATAAAGGTACTGCTGCACTTGCAGCGGCTGTTGCTTTCTTGGTAATGAACGCATCCATCGGTTCGATGATCACAATCTTTAGTCCCGATGTAAAATCGATCGATACAGGTGTTGTCGGTGCGATCGTAATCGGCTGCTTGGTGACTTACTTAAATAATCGTTACAGAGGCATTCAATTGCCATCATTCCTCGGCTTCTTCGGGGGTTCACGTTTCATTCCAATTATTTCATCATTTACAGCAATCTTCGTTGGTGCGATCTTCTTCTTGATCTGGCCAACATTCCAAGGCTGGCTCGTTTCAGCAGGAACTGCAATCGCTAGCATGGGTTATATTGGAACATTCTTCTATGGATTCTTGCTTCGTCTAACTGGTGCTGTTGGTCTTCACCACATGATTTATCCGATGTTCTGGTTCACAGAACTTGGCGGTGTAGCAACAGTTGCAGGTCAGCAAGTTGTTGGTGCACAGAAGATTTTCTTCGCAGAGCTTGCAGATCCGAACCATGTTGGATTGTTCTCTGAAGGAACTCGCTTCTTCGCAGGTCGTTTTGCAACGATGATGTTCGGTCTTCCAGCGGCGTGTCTTGCAATGTACCACTGTGTGCCGGCAAATCGTCGTAAGTTAGTATTCGGTTTGTTCTTAAGTGGTGCGCTTACTTCTTTCTTAACAGGTATTACAGAGCCGATCGAGTTCATGTTCTTGTTCGTCGCTCCTTGGTTGTATGTGGTTCACGCATTCCTAGATGGTCTATCCTTCATGCTTGCAGATATGTTATCCATCCGCATTGGTAACACGTTCTCTGGTGGTGCGATCGACTTCATGTTGTTCGGTGTGTTGCAAGGCAACGACAAGACAAACTGGATTTATGTCATTATCTTAGGTCTAATCTGGGCTGTTATTTACTACTTCTTATTCCGCTTCTTGATCAAAAAGTTCAACGTTGGAACGCCGGGTCGTGAAAGCGATGGAGAAGAAGTTGCAGTTCAGACGAAAGACAGCATTTATGACACAGCAATGAAAGTTCTTGTTGCACTTGGTGGTAAAGAAAACTTAGAAGACGTTGACGCATGTATTACACGCCTACGTGTTGCAGTTAAAGATGTATCTAAAGTAGATAAAGACAGAATCAAAGAACTCGGTGCAACAGCGGTACTTGAAGTATCTGGTGGTGGTATCCAAGCGATCTTTGGCGCTAAAGCTGACTTAATCAAACAGAAGATTAACGAGGCAATCGGAGAAGAGTAAAACAAGCATCAAGGAGGAACATACTGTGAATAGAGGACTAATTGTATCTTGCCAAGCCCTTCCGGAAGAGCCGCTTCATAGCCCCTTTATTATGGGACGCATGGCAATTGCAGCTGTAGAAGGCGGTGCGGTAGGTATCCGCGCCAATAGTGTTGCAGACATTGAAGAAATTAAGAAGAATGTAAACTTGCCGATTATCGGGATTATCAAGCAAGAGTATCCTGATAAACAATCTTTCATTACAGCAACAATGACGGAAGTCGATGCGTTAGCCGCAGCTGGCGTTGAAATTATCGCGGTACAAGCGACAATGGATCAAGAGGACGAATTCTTGCAATCCTTGTTCGTAAAATATCCGAATCAAAAATTCATGGCTGACATTTCAACCGCAGAAGAGGGACTGCGTGCTGACCGTCTTGGCTTCCACTATATTGGAACAACTCTTATTAACTACACACCGCAATCTCAAGGTATTGAGAAATTCGATGTGCTTGAAGAGTTAATTGCGAAGTGTAAGAAGCCTGTCATTGCAGAAGGTAACTTCAATACACCGGAACAAGCTGCTCGTGCACTTGAGATGGGCGCATATAGCGTCGTAGTCGGCAGTGCGATTACAAGGCCGCAGATCATTACCAAATGGTTCGCGGATGCGGTTAATGGCGTAGTGAAATAAGAGATAAATAAACAATTGGATAGGGTGAGAAAGCAGTGGAATCCGAACGGAAGGATTCCACTGCTTTTCTTTCTATATGGCTATGTTAAATTCTAATGTTGATGTGTGACCAAAAGGAAACCGCCTTTGTGAAAAGGCGGTTAATTGAGTTATCGTGTCCTGTTAGCGCAACGAAATAATGAGCCTAATCCGACAGTGCCCGCATGATGTTGGATTTCGCCTCTGCCGCAATCGCTTCATTCCCGTCATCGACCGCTTGCATTAAGATTATTATGGGGATGTATACCGCGATCAGCCGCGCCAGCAGCTTCGTTTCCTCGTCCGCTCCTCCGTACGTTTCGAAAAACACGCCGCGAGCGTAAGGTGGTAAAAAGCTATAAGCAACGCTCAAATCGCAAGCCGGATGGCCTACGCTCAGATCGCCCCAATCAATGATGCCGGAAACGATCCCGTTCTCATTCAAAGCATATTTTTGAAATGAAGATCGCCATGTAGTAGTGCATTCACCGCCTCGACACGGTCCTTTTGCAGCCTGCTAATATACGCTTCGATCACACCGGACTCCTCCGGCGACTAGTGTTCAACCACCTTTGATAGAAAGCCCTCCAATTTCACTTTGCGCGATGCTATGTCCGTCAAGTTTCGATGATCTTGTTGAACTCCGCACTTCAGCGCCACCTGCACTGGAAACTCATGCAATCTCCGCAAAAATTTCGCCAGCGTCTCTGCCGATAAAGCCCGGCGTTCTTCCGTCAAACCGATTGGGAAATCTCCTGGCACGTAGGCATAGCCAAGAAATGGTGCCGGGTATTCGTCACTTGCTTCGCCATAAAACAACGGTTTCGGATAGGGGATGGTCATATATGCCTCCAGCTTCGGCAGCAGCTTCCCTTCCATACGAATCGAGCCAACTGCAATCGTTCTTCTTGGAAACCGGAACACGTACTCGCCACCGATGAGAAAAACCGTATTGTCCCAGCCCCAGTCTAATCGCTTCACTTGCTTCGATGACAGCTGAGGGAATTGTCTGCCGATCAGCGTCCGCGCCTGCTCTTCGTTAACCTCCCACTCCGCATCCCATACATTCGTTCCTCCCATGAATTGTTTGCCTCTTCGTTCCTTACGTTATTTAGATGTTTACATTCCCTGGAAGTTACGCATAACTGCCAATTAGCGTAACACGGCTGCCGATCCGTGTCGGCAGCCGTGTCTTAGTTATCTATTAAGCTATAGTGTCCCGCTAGTTTAATATTATCAATCCTTACCCTCTGGTTTGCTCCAAACTTCAATGAAATTACCATCCAGGTCAAAACGCCCCATATTTTTTTATAAACTTCTTCTAATTAATACTATTTTTTTAATATTAATAGTAATCGATAGAATGAAATTGATAGCAGCAAGACCCATCCAAAGAAATACTGAATACGACATCCACACCCTTATCATATAATAATTAAAGTTGAATAGAAAAGGCCAAATGAATACCAATACCAAAAATATAATACTTAAGATAAGTCTGACACGACTTCCAATTAACTTGCTGACTCTTGTCTTTTCATCTTTAATGTTTAGTTCTATTCCTCTAACTAGTTTAATTGCCTTAAGACATAAGTTAACGACTGCTACGATGACTAATAATGAAAATATCAAATCAGTTAATACATGAACGTCATCATAATTATATTTTTTCATAGGATTTCCATTTATATTTTCATATATATTATTAGCAATTTGCAATGGAGCATTTGAATCCATATTAGCCAACACAAATATGGCCTGCTGCTTTTCTAAATCAATAATAACATGTGAGGAATAATTAGGATTAGCGCCACTATGGCTAACAACTCTACTTTTAGTATCAATACTCCATCCGAATGAATAGTATTGATTTTCATCTTCATATCCAGCGGTTTGTTCTTCGACTTGATGAGATCGTTGTATAGCATTCATTAGATTATCAGGTATATCGCCTATCCCCATTTGGGCATTAACCCAGCGTTCTAAATCCTTTAAATTAGTTACCAAATATCCTGCAGCAATATTTCCATAATATCTTGGGGCATTATATTCTAAGTCCTTACCAAAAAATACACGATAACCTTTGGTAAGTTTATCAGATTCCTTCTCCTGACCTGTTGAAAAATAACTGTCAGTCATTCCTAAAGGAACCAGTATATTTTCAGTTATGTAATCCTGATAACGTTTACCTGTAACTTTTTCAATAATCATCGCTAAAATATCATAATTAACGGTAGCATAATTATATGCTGTCCCAGGATACGTATCTAAAGCAATGTCTGAAATATTATGTATAGTTTTTTCAAGCATATCCTCCGTAGTACCTTCAGGAATTAACTGAATACTCCACGGTGGGATTCCACTTGTATGAGCTAACAACTGATTAATAGTAATATCACTCTTCACACTCTTAAAAGTTGGCTCAAACGACGGAAGATAATCTGAAATAGAATCTGAATAAGATAAGTAACCCTCATCTCCTAATAAAACTATGGCCAAAGCCGTAAATGCCTTGGTAGTCGATCCCAATTCAAACAATGATTCTTCACTAACCCTTTTCTTATTCTTAACATCTGCATATCCGTAATTCTTATATTCTGTCTTGCCCTGCTTTGATAATACCACTGCTACTCCTGGAGTGGCTGATTTGGACATTACGGTTTTCACCATATCATCTGCATTATCATAATTTCCTATCCTTATCAAAGCTCCAAGTTCATTCCAACAAACTATAGAAGTAATGATCACGATAAGCAGAATGACACATATTGTTGATGAACCTGTTTTACTTCGTATTTTCTTCAATGTAATCCTCCCAATTGTTAGTCATCTAAAATATTGTATACCATTACTTCCCTACTTACGACATCTAGCGAACAAAGGGGCGTAGCCCGCAGCATAGATACGGTGTATTCGAAGGAACCTTCATTAGCTCGAATTTGTTTTTTTAGCAACATGATTTGTCCGATATGATATGCATTATGAATACTCAAATTAGAAACAACTTCCCACCAAGGAGCATTAAAATATTCTGGAAGTTGTTGTAAGATTTTTTTCATTTCTTCTAAAACAGTTCTCCAATCGCTAAAAACAATCTCAAGTCTTGTTAATGTATTCCTCCAGCCAAAATCGTTCAAATGATCTGGAGTCAAAGAAAATGTTTCATCATTGTTAATTGCATTATTCAATACAATTTCTCCAGCCTTAAAGCGTTCAAGCCAGTTTTCATTGCAGGAAACAAGATGATTCACGATTGACCATATGGTTTGTTTATTCTCATTCTCAGTAATTGCTTCTTTCACGGTTAAATCTGCCAGTATATCCGCACTCGCGAACTTTTGAACTAACCTGCCCGTTAGCGTAACACGGCTGCCGATCCATGTCGGCAGCCGTGTCTAGGTTATGATGGTAATAGTGAAATACCTTTGTTATATCTATGTAGTAGAGGAGTTTCTAACTCTTGTTCTAATCTTTTAATTCTTTCAGTTATAATTGGTTGAACATAACCTAGTTCTCAAAGTCTGAACACTTATAAAAAAGATTGATAAGAAATCCTGTTAGTTAAAGTTTCTTGTTCTACTAACGGTGCAGGTTAACTCAAGTAGAAACAAGAACAGAATATGACAAAAAAGGAACAGTAAAACACTGTTCCTTTTTTGTCATTAAGTTTCAGCACACCATAGTTCAATTTCTATTTTTAATTCAGGCAATCCTAATGCTGTTATATATGCAATTGTCATTGATGGGAATTCATTATCAAAAAACTTATTCCATTTAAGGTCGAAATAATCCCAATCTATTTCTTCAGTCGCCCAGATATTAACCTTAATAACATTTTTTTGAGACAACCCCTCTGATTCAAGAACCTTTTTCATGTTTGCAAAAGTATTAGTTATTTGATCGTTTAAACTCTTCGGAACATTGCCTTTCATATCTGTTCCTACTTGACCTGATGTTACTATTAAGGCTGCCCCTTTAGGCACTCTAGTGATATGACTGTAGTCACCTACTGGTTTTGGCATTAGCTTAGGGTTTTTTCTAATAATTTCTTTCATAATATTACCTCACTCGTTATAAATTTTCTGCATATCTTCTTAAATAATTAGGCAGACTCCACCAATTACTATTTTTCTAAAAGAAAACTGCAGTAGAGTACCCATAACCCATAGATAAAAGCACAAGTATTCTCTTTTTCATGGTATGGACACTCCCTTTCTTTATAATGTAAGTAAAAGTATATATTAGATAATTGGTAATAGTTTTTATAGAATTAA
>NZ_JANQBC010000007.1 GCF_024721995.1 Paenibacillus radicibacter | reverse complement strand
AGTGAAAGTGTATGGCCCTCTTCCATTCTCCATACCAGCCATAATGTCTTTTGGGCGGTATTCGCTGCACTCAGTCAATCGAAGTCCTCTATAACCGAATACATCTCAGGCGACACCAGCATTGTAGTTATCCTATTTTATGCCATTTTATCATTGTGGGTATTTAAAGCTATGAGGAGGAATCAAGAAAAAAAGATATCATCTTGAAACCTCAATTTCCATATTCAAGGTTGGATTTAGCCAATTCTACAACAATCATCGGTCTTATCACCTAACCTCCACACTGGTTAGTCCAATAAGATAATCCGCCCTACTTATAGTAGGGCTCATCCCGATTGATCTTGAACAATCCTGCCCGTTAGCGCAACGCGGCTGACGATCTATGCCGGCAGCCGCGTTTTAATTAAGCTATAGTTTCCCGTTAGTTCAATAACAAAGAGTTCGAAAACTAAGAAGAATATCTTTTTTTTAAACTGTTTCCTTCTAAATTATGCGTGCTCCACTTCGGATAAGCCTATTTACTTGGTCACTTTATGCGGCAAATATGTCGGCATCTTCACTTGTTTGATCAGCAGAACACCGTCAAAATGCCGTCTTAGCTCTATTGGCATCGGCATCATCACCTGATAAGAGGCTATCATCCGTTCGAACATCCACGAATTTCCCCGTTCATTTTCCCGATAAAGTAAATCCATAAATGTATATGGCTGCCCTGCAGCCGACAGAATATCTTCCATAGATCCCGGGATCATCGGATCCAGCTGAAGCGGTTCCCGCGTATTCTCGGCTACTTGTCCTTCGCCCATAAATAGACCCATGACGTAGCTCTCCTGCTGCAGTTCCTTCGGCATGAGCTCTCCCATACTCTTCGGCATGATGGAAATGAGAGACTGTGCTTTGCTGATATGGCCATTATGTCCCCATACGATGATTTTCTCTTCCGGATAAATTTCTGTCGCCAACCACGCTAGGTTGCTGGCCATCGTCCGATCGCGCCATTCCATCATGGACTGAGCGCCACTATAATCGCCTTGCTCTGTTAATAGATTGGATTGGATGCACAGCTCATTGAACTCCTGAATGACCCGAATGCGATCATCTAGCGCCCGCTTCATCAACTTGACGATATGCGGCTCATCGAGATAGTCCCGTTTCAGCGCGTTTTCATTCTTTGCCACGGCCTGCAACAGCTCTTCATACACCTTGATCAGCTCTGGTTTCGCCTTTCGAAATCCGTTAAGGTACTTGCTCATTCTCCACTTATGAACCTCTTTCTCTGCTTGCAACGCTCTGTCCTTCAGTTGTTTGCTTGGAATCCAATTCGCATCCTGAAAAAACGAGGATTGGACCTGAATATCGAAGCTCGCCAGCCGCAAAGGCGATTCGCTCTTATGTGTCTCCTTCATGTACTCGAAAAGCGGCTTCGTCTCTTCCGTCCACCATACGCCAAATATGGAATGCATCATGGTCTCATTGGTCGTAGTCTTTTTCATCCGCCCCTGCGCAAGCGCAGCATCGCCCAAGCCGCTCTCAAATGCGACAATGTTATAGCCCAGCGTTTGGTGCAAATATTGAATAAGGCGTGTTTTGACGAGATTGAATTCGGCTACTCCATGCGAATTTTCTCCTAAATATACAATTCGTTTGTCAGCGAGCAAGGGGATCAGCATATCGAGATCGATAAATTTGTCTTGAGCAATGGCTCCTCCGGTCGAAGACCATGGTTCCGGTCGAATCGTATTCAAGGCGTAAGCGTGATCCGCAGCCCAACGCTTCCAATCGGATAAAGCAGCCTGATACGATCGTGCTGTTCTGCCTTGCTGTTCATGTACTATTGTCTCGTTCATGGGTTGGGATAAAGTTCCCACGCTGCTTCCCCATATGCGGTCTTTACCGGAATAACAGCAGATGTAATCGAGGTACTAAGCATGATCAAAGTGAGCAGCATGCAAAAAAAGCGACGTAAACCAAGGGTATTCGTGTTCCATTTCATTGAATCTGACTCCTTACCGAAAAATAATTTGCATTCTTCTTCAAGAAGAAATAAATTGCACCATGCATTTTTGATAATTATTGCTATCTTCATTTGAACACAATAATATTGATAGAGTTGATCACCTACCATAAAAACTACATTAGAAACATAGTACCACTTAAGATAAATTCTGCTCTTTGTTCAGGTTGATGCTTCTTTACATATATCTTCTGAGATTTCATCCAATCGTTTTCCCAGCGTACGCGGGCTTCTTCTCCATCTCTTTCTATATATCCGTTTCCCGCGTGTTTTTTTCAAAGCAGGCGAACAAAGCAATATATATCAAATAAGCAGCTGTTGCTTCTGTTATTTTATTCCTAAGGAGGTTATAAATTGAGCTACAGTCCGATCATCCAAGAGTCTATTGCATTTATAGAGACGCATTTGCACGAAGAATTATCGCTAGAGAGTATGGCTAAGTTTGCAGGGTTTTCAAAGTATCATTACCATCGGATTTTTCAGCAAGAGGTTGGAGTGACCGTATCTGAATATATCCGATTTCGGAGAATTGCAAATTCGTCCAACATGTTACTGTTCACAGATGAAAAAATTATAGATATTGCCATCTATTATCACTTTGAAAGCCAAGAATCGTTCACCCGTTCTTTTAAGAAATACTATCAATTACCGCCAGGGCAGTATCGCAAAATCATGGGCAAATTAACGATGCAAAGGGAGGAAATAAAAATGCAAAATGAACAATTATTAAAAGGATGGCAATTAAGCGGGAGTCACCCCTTCAATATCAGATGGGGATTGACCGGGAAACCTTCCATCAAGGGAAAGCGTCCGGATTTTTAAAGTCGGTTACTGTGGTACAGACGGAAGGCGAATTTGCAACGATGATGCAGCAATTCAAAGCGGACAAATATATGAGCAAAAGATTAAAGCTCTCAGGGTTTATCAAAACAAAGGCAGTAAGCGGGTTTTGCGGATTCTGGATGCGAGTCGACGATGCTCTTCATGATATACTGCAATTTGATAACATGAGTGACCGCCCCATTATCGGAGATACGGAGTGGAACCATTACAGCATCGTGCTGGATGTGCTGGAAAATAGTGCCGTGATTGCTTTTGGTGTGCTGCTGTCCGGAAGCGGGAAGGTCTGGATCGATGGGCTTCAATTCGAGGCAGTGGATACCAAGGTGCCTACGACGAATATGGATTTTATGTGTGAACTTCTAGACGAACCTATGAATTTATCGTTTGAGGAGTAGAGAGGTGTTGCAGAATGAATGATTCTTTTAAACAAAGCCTTGGCATTGTCATTGGTCTTGTGATCGTTGCGGCCGTGATGGCTTCCAAGTGGTTGATCGGAAATATGTTCGTGAGCTTGTTAAAAGATATTTTTAATTAAAGTCCAACAGTAAAAGTAGCAGTTAGCTTGCACAGGACATGACCTAAAATTTACAACATGATCCGAAGTACAACCCTAACACTGATTTCAGACCACAAGTGAATTAGTTGGAGATACGATTGAAAATTGCATATGGTAAACTGGCTCGAATCTTGGTCGGCATAGCACGTACAGGACAAGCTTACATCCCACACAAAGCTCTGCCCCGTCAGTAAGCAGCTTAACCGTAATACCGTTTCGTTGCACGTGCCTTATTCACGAACTTCATAAACAATTCCATATGTAGAGTATTCGCAAAATTATTGAGCTATCCTGCCCGTTAGTTCAATGATTTATCAGCCACGTTATACCATAAAACACCATCGAACGCCAAACTTATCAATAAATGACACTAGACATGGACTGAAGAAAATTGGGCCTATTGTGGTGATTGTTTTGCTGTTATCATTTATTATTTGATATGCCTCTCTTAAAACTTCCTCGTTTTCAAAAATTGCAACAATTTCTATAGTGGACTCAGCTTGGGCCTAGTTTCTTCTAAAAGCAAAAGGATAGGCCGATACTTCACTTCTACCTTATCTAAGTTATTTACGATTTGAACCCAAACATAGTCGGACACACATTTATAATCAGTATCATCTTTAACGGTTCTATACGAGTGTTCATAGTACATTCAATCACCTTCTTCATGTTAATAGCCGTTTAGTGTTAACATGAATTCTTTCCATACAATTCTTCATTTATTTAGAACCTCACTTAAATTTATACGGTACTAGTTTGAGTTTTACAAAATAATTAAATTTGTAGGTATTTGTAGTCATTTGGTACTATTTACAAAATTACACAAGAGGTATATATTTCAGAAGTAGATATTTAACTATTAAAGCTTTTTAGCTTTTATAGAGGCTCAATCGCTACTCGACATGGGTAAATAGACTGTGATTGTATGTGGGGGGACAAGCACGATAATTGGTTATCATTGTAAAAGTTTGTGCATTTCATGATTACTCATGCCCGTAGAAGCTCCATGTCAAGTCACTCTATCTCATAATCGAAGTATACTTTCGTCACAAAGTATAGCGTAGAGTAAATTATCTAAATATTAAAAATTATATTTTTGGAGGGACTAAATTTGAAGAAAACTATTGTGTCTGCGGCTTTATCTATTGCTTTATTATCAACGTTTACATCTGTATCTTTTGCTACCGAGATTAATGACTCGTCTAAGCAATTAGTCCAGAATCAACAATCTGCAAATGAGATGGATAGAAGTTTTATAAACAAAGTCGACCCATTTGTTACTTTGGACGAATCAACACATCTATTTCTTCTATCGCCAACGGCTAAAAATAAATTAACAAAAAATGAAATTGAGACAGTTAACGGTATTTTGAAAAAAGCTAATGAGGCTATTGGAAATCTTCCGAATCAGGCCAATTTATTTTCTACAAATCAAAAGAGTGTAAAAAGTAAAGCAGATGTTATGGTTCGCATAGACACAAGTAGCTATTGGGATGTCGAAATTTTTTGGTGGGGACCACGTTTATTTCTGTCCCACAGGGCAATTGATAACGTAAAAACACAACACGCTAATGCTGCAGCATATCTTGCATCAGGAGGACCAGCTGCTGCATTTGGTTGGATTATCAGTTATATTGGAGTTACCAATGTAACTGTTATTGGTGCTGTTTCTTTTGTTGGTGGATGGTTAGGGAATGTAGTATTAGATAAAATAGAAAGCACGGATAATGGAATGGGTGAATATATCGATATTGGTATTTGGTGGACTCCGTTATCTTCTATTTATCCTGCTTGGTAGAAACGAATGTATATAATTTTAATATTTATTTTGTATCTTTGTTCCATATATTTTATGGAATCTATATCACTGGAACAAAGTTTAAAAATTGTGATATTCTTATTAACTGAAGTTCTTGGATTTATACTTCTTTATTGGCAAACAAAGTCCAATTCTCATCTTAAAAAAACTAGAATTATTAGTGTAATACTTATTGTACTGGGCTCTATTTATCTCTTAAAGTCATTCTTCACTACATGACATGCATAAATAGATGGTGATTCGAGCATGCAAAGAAAACATTAAGAAACAAACTTTTATTGTATCCAATAGCTTTTTACGGAAAACCGATCATTTGATTGCCAATGACCGGAGCGTTAGTGGTTTATATGATTTAAGAGAGGAATCGTGAGTTTATGGTTCGAAAGCAAATTGTTAAAAATGCTATTCAATGTAAGCACTGCCTCGAAATAATTGAATCTGTTATTGTATGATACAAAGAACTGTGTATGTGGAGTAGTAGGGATAGATGGGGGCAAGGGTTATTTACAAAGGCACGGTTTTTTTTGATTATGTTGAATTATCGGAGTTGAGTGATTAGTTTAATGTGAATTAATACTACTTGGAGTAGGAAGATGGTTAGCATGAATACTTATGCTGGTGCGTGGAAAACTTGGTTTTAATTTTACTTTATTGACCAGGGCTGCTCCTTTTGCATTTACAAAGTCTGTATTTATGGGTTCTAAGACTGAACTGCAAGGCATAGATACATTAGCAATTATCGATCAGCGCACTTCCGAAAATTAATAAAGCCATAATCATTCGACACTGGGTGGGGTGTTATAAAGAAAGACCTTGAGGATTGCCGCCTCCAAGGTCTTTTAGCGCTTCTTAATTCATATTTTTTCCAACACTATACCAAAACCATTTAGTTTCTTAATGAAAACTTGTTCTGTATCTTTGGCACAATGAAACACAATATTAAATGGAGTAGGAACAGTCTGAATTGCCCCAAAGTCCCTGCCCTCTTCCCACTCTTTTACAGAACTTTCCAAAATACTGGCAAATGCTTCGAAATCAGTATTAGATAATTTTAAAATGTTCTCGACATTGCTTATACATAAGACATACGCATCTGCTTGTAACCATGTTAAATCATTCAAACATTCCTCAAATGCATCCCAATTTTCCCCAAAATAAAAGGGGAATTGCAAAACAGCGGCAAACTCATCGAATAGTTTTTCAGCTGTGACACATTTTTGACCTCGTATCATTTTGGCTATTATCTTCTTCGAATTTGACTGCTTCACCCTCCATTGAAAGTCTGTGAAATTCGAAATGTCACCATTACTAATATAAAACTGCGATTTGCCTAAAACAACATCAGATGTACTAGTTATCATATTATCTCCTGTCATTTAATTTTGATATAAGTTTTATAATGATTTTTTGTGTAATAAGCCGTACCCCCATCGGCAATTACAAGCCTTTCAGCACCCCTAGATAACCTTGAGGAGCGTTATCAGTTTCCTTGATTTCTTCTGCCACCACGGCTAATACCGCAAGTACAAGTAAGCATAACCCATTCCCAAATCCCAGTGGTAAACATACCCTTTATATCAAACCAGTCTCGAAATGACAATGCGAGTTGATTGTAGAAGTTCACTGCACTCCATGATATTCAATTGCAACTTTGTCTCTGAAAGCTTTACGTTATTCATGTGTTCCCCCACTAGCAAAACTTTTGACGGACTTTTCGCTTTTATAGAAATGAGGGAGTGGGTGGCTAGCCTTACTACATGACCTTCTCTTTATGCAAACTGGTTGTCACCAGATTGTCTGAATATACGCATCCACCGTTTCATACGATCCTTATCCTGAATTCCATAATGCTCCTTAATCTGCTGATAGGTCCATTTCTCCTCCAAGTGTAGCCGAATAGCTTCCAACTTTAATTCCTCAGAATACGTCTTAAACTTTTGTCCCTTAATCGCCATAAAAAATGCACCCCTTAGAATTCATCGGATAAACCAGGGGTTTTCCAATGTCTATTCTAAGGAGTGCACTCCATTACCACCCCCAAGGTTATTATTTCTTTTTTTCAATAAACCTTACTTAGAGTATTTTATCTTTTCTTCCTCTAAGAACATTTCCCAATTGTTGTAGAGTCTCTCAACATTCGTTTCTATAGAGCTAGATACAGGTTGTTGTACTGGCATATATCGAACAAATTTAGAGATTTCCTCAGGATAATCAAAATCAGCATAAATGGTTTCGACCATGCCAAGAGGATCTGAAAATTGCTCTTTATGTTCAAAAACCCAATTCAAGAGTAAAAACAAAAATTTCTCTTGCAGAGTGGAACCATCTTGTTCAGAACTTTGGTTTGTTATCTCATTCAGATATGGGTATATAGACTCTTTACTATTAACCCAAGCTAAGTCAAAAACTTTCTGAGGTGGTTCTTGCTCTTTGTCAATAACATATTCGGCATGTTCTACAGCAGCCTTATTAGTCATAAAGCCATGTTCAACAGCAAACAATAGGTCACTCCAAGTTAGGTTTACGTGGCTTACAACATAATTATGAGGGAGCAAAATATTTAGAGTGTTCATACTGTCTCCTTTCCTACTATTTTTTTACTCTTTGGTTTGGCACTCCATTTATTATTCCGCCTTCAATAAACCGCTGATGAGATACTGTAGCATTGGAATCTATAATATACTCGTATATACCGTTTTTTCCATCAAGACCACCATTAACTTGAAGTAATGTACGCTGAATTCCATCTCCACCTGTAATATTAAAGGTTGTACCTTTACCTATCTGTGCTTCTGTTAAAAAACTAGCCGCCCTGTGACCTGGGTCTGACTTACTTAATGCAGTACTGCTCCTATCGGCATTATTAATAGTTTTTGCGGCGGACGCGGAATCCATGCACTGTGTATTATGCACCCAAATCCCAATACCCGTTACATAATACGTATGATAGTCCGCTACAGTAAAGTTATAAACCGTAACTGGCTCATCAAGCTTAACGAACTCAACCTTATCAATTGTCAGATTGCTTCCATCAGACTTTTGAAGTTTATCGCCCACTAGCAATTCATCTGCGAAGACCCACCCTTTACCTTCAACCCAAAACGGATGATTATCTGTCGTCTCGATGATTTGCTCTCCAACATATAGTTTAATAATATCATCACGTTGGTTACGATATAAAGCCGTTACTTCCTTATAGGCTAACTCTCCATTAGAATCATATTCATTCTTGGCAAGAACCTTATCTCCGACTTCAATGTCTTCGATATTCTCCTCCCCATCGTCTGTTACGACCTTCGTTCCAGCCGTGAAACAATTACATGAACTATTTTTCTTGGTTTGTACAGCATTCTCTGTTGTTTTTGTCGTCTTTTTAATTTTATTTTTGTTCGATCCTATTTTAAATATTAATTTACCGAATTTAAGCATTCTATCTAAAGGAGTTAAATCAGCAACAGCATGCGCTTTATCCAGTAAACCTGCGTTGGGATCTGTCCATGGACGAATAGTATCCGTTACAATACTTGCACCCATGCCATAGAGTATCTTTCCTGCCTCTGTCCATGTAGTCCGATAATCATCGTTATACCAACTATTGTTAGATCCATCTGCATCCATATCATAAATAGCATGCCCACTTGGGTCATCATAACGTAATGGATTATTATGCGCATACGTATATAAATTCTGACTTAGCGGGTCACTAAGCTCACCGTTATACGCATCCTCTTGGATAAACCGTCCTACACTTGGATCATACCACCGAGCTCTAAGATATTGCAATTCGGTCGTTTCGTCGTAATATTCGCCGGAGTAGAGGAATACGTTGTCTACTTTATTTGCTAGATTGTTACCTGCTGTTGGTAGAATCTTACCCCAAATATCATATTTATATTCCGCTATTTTCTTTCCTTGGTCATCCGTAATCGATACGACGTCACCGCGTCCGTTATGCAAGTAATATTGCTTACTGCCTGCTTGATCGACCTTGGCTACTAATTGACTTCCACTACGAATATAGCTGTATTGGCTCGTCTTCTCGCCTTCCGTCTTTTCTTCTGCAATAATATTCGCATCTGCATCATAGTAATAACGAGATACTTTTCTATCACCTGCGTCTACTTGGTTCTCTTCGGTACGTTTGATCATGAGACCTTGACCATTGTAGACATAAGATACTTGCTTCGCTTTACCGTTGTTCTTAGCTGGAGATTTCACTTCTAGCAGTTGATCTCGGCTATCATATTTGTACTGATTCTGCGAGATCTGTGGAAGCTGATCCGATTGCAGCGTTTCACGGTTACTTCGGCTGTTATACTGATACGTTTCTTTAAACATACTATTCGTCTGCACACGATGCAGGGGATCGTAAGTTAAAGAGGATGTAACTTGACTGTTCTCTTTTAACTTCGTGATATTCGCATAATCATCATACTCGTAACCATAACTGCCTAGTGCTTGTCCAGCACCTGTCTTATGCGTAACATCCGACAACATACCTTCTGTGTAGGTCTGGTTGGTTACGATCTTACCTGTGTTAAGATCGATACGATCCAGATTACCTGCCTTATACGTATAGGAAGCATCCGGCTTCGTTAAGTCTTGTCCGACTTTATCCAAACGACCCGCTTGATAGGCACTATTGGTCACTTTGCCAAAAGGATCTGTCATGCGCGTAACTTGCCCAGCGATATCATACTCATAGCTGAGCTGCTTACCATCGGGATAGCTGATCGATTGCAATAATCCTAGCTTCGCTCCACCTGCTGTATAATCGTATTGGTATTTTGTTGTGCCTGTATAATCGTTCATTGTTGTCATACGACCCGCTAGATCATAATCGAATGTAATCTCGGGATCATAAGTACCAATTTCTCGATTTGTTGCCGTCTTCTTCTTGAGTCGATTACGGGTGTCATACTCATACGTGAAGGTATTCCCTTTGCGGTCTGTTAGGGTCTTCTCATTACCTTCTTTATCGTATGCATGCAGGGTTTGACTCTTATTCTCATCTTTTTCAATTAACAAATTTCCAGATTGATCATATACCTTTTCAATGAAATTATTATCTGGATATGTCACTTGTTTGAGCAGATTAGTCTTCGTATATTTATAAGATGTTTTCTCATTCTTCGGTATTGTTACAGATAGCAGTCTACCTAACGCATCGTATTCTTGCGTAGTCTTATTGTATGACTCTTCTACAAAGGCATAATGCTCTCTAGACTCCAGAACTCGACCTTCAAAGTCATAACTGTATTTCGTTGGAAGCTTCTGCTTCTCTCCGCTATTGCCCCAGAACTATCGAGTCTCAGAAGAAGTAATGATTGAAACTTCTCGCAAACATATAAAACACTTCACCTTTATGTTCAAATTGTACTAAAATAGAAAAAGTGTTAATTATATTTAATTAGCTCTTTTACTAATTAAATATTTTCCCAAATAATGAGAAATACATACTTCTCTTATAAAGTGGTCACTGTTTCTACTAATTAGTCAAAGGTGATAAATCTTGAATTTAGATCAAAAGTATAAAGAATCCAAACTTCCCTTTAATCATTCATTAAAAGAAGTAGATCAATTCTTAAAAGAAAAATATAGCGCTATTGAACTGTCGAAGGATTATTTTAAGTATATAATTAATGATCCATACGTAAATTTTAATAATGTTATAAAGTGCTACAAGATTGATGATGCTACAATTTTAGATGAATTGTTTAATGACAGAGAAAAAGAAATGCATGTTGTAGTATCAAACTTTTTTAATGAGGAGGGAATAATTAATCTTGATGATAACGCCTTATTAAATAAAAATATTCAAGTAGGTAACTTGCTTCATATCATTCTTGAAAGTGACAATGGTGAGAAAATCACATCTTTTACGCTTCAAGGTGAGTGTCGTAAAGTACGTAATCAATTGATTATTTTAAAAGGTGTAATTCCTGAGGATTGTATTCCCGGTAATGTAGATTATGATATGTACTTGCAGTCCCTATGGGAAGAAGGCTATCTTAATTAGCATTTAATCAAATTTAAAATGACACATGAAAAATGACGTTGTGAGGAGTTGATCCTGCAACGTCATTTTTCTTGTTCTAACGATCAAATCAAAATCATTAAATACGTGCCACAAAGGACACTAATAATTGTATAATAATGCATAATTATGCATTTATCAATAATTATGGAGATTTTTTCTCAATAACTTGAAAATTTATCTCAGTATTTATGACACCACACAAGCGTGTTATGTCTACAAGCTACTTCAACCCCTTCAACTACAACGGCTATACCCACAATTCGAACATGATTTACATCCCTCACTATTAATAAGCGACGCACTTCCGCAGGACGGACATAGATCAAGTGATGTCATAACAGGGTCTGGGCTCACATCTACCTCTTCTTTTACTTGTATGGCCGTATTTCCACTAACTGCTGCTTTCATAGTTGGAGCCACCCCAGCAGTCACTTCCCTAGCCGCGGACAAGTATGGCGCCGCACTTTCAATCATGAATTCCGCATGTGTCTCCAATGCCTTCGCAACCGCATCGGCAATAGACTCTACGCGGTTAGCGCCGAAGCCAATTGCACCTGATCCACCAATGCCTTTCAAGTGTTTCACAAGCAGCTTCACTTTGTTGCCGTGATCGCCGTAACGCAAGAACAAGGAACATACGCGACCTAGCGCTTCTGCCATTGCGAATACGTCTGAACCTGCTTTCCCCACATTGAGGAAAATCTCGCTTGGTGTACCGTTCATATCGTTGATCGTAATGTATGCCATACCAAATGGCGTGTTGATCTTGTATGTTGCACCGCGCAGTATTTGCGGACGGCGTTTGTATTCTTTATCCACTTCAGCTTCCGTTTGAGTATCAATACTCAAACTCACAGCCTTCTTCTCCACTGCAGCAGGTGTTTCAACCTTCGCCTCAGCTTTCACTTCTTCTGTGCTCTTCATATCATCCAGCTTCTTCTCGTCATCCTTCTTATCCGAAGTCGACAACACCTGCACATCACGACTACCATCACGGTAGATCGTAACACCTTTGCAGCCTAGCTCGAACGCGAGTTCATATAACTGCTTCGTATCTTCGATTGTGAAGTCTGCTGGGCAGTTCGCTGTCTTTGAGATCGAAGAATCGACCCAACGCTGAATCGCGGCTTGCGCGCGAATATGATCTTGCGCAGACAATGTCATGGCAGTTACGAAGTAATCTGGCAACTCTTCACCCGGATGCGCATCACGCCACTCTTGTGCGATTGGTACATACTGCTTATCGAAACCTAAGCGGCTCTGACGGAAGTATTCGAACGCGAAGTAAGGCTCAATTCCTGTCGAAGTCCCTACCATTGTACCTGTACTTCCTGTTGGCGCTTGCGTGATTACGGTAACGTTACGCATACCGTTTTCTTGAATTGCTGCACCCACTTCTGGGAACGCACTCGTCATATTTTGCATAAAGCCGCTTTGCAAGAATGGTTCTGCAATAAAGTGCTCGAATGAGCCTTTCTCTCCTGCAATCTCAGCCGAGGATAAGTAAGCTTCTTTAGCCATAAATCCATATAGTTTATCTAGGAATTCGAGTGATTCTTGCGATCCATAGCGAATTTCAAGCTTAATCATTAGCTCTGCAAGCCCCATCGTACCCAGACCAATACGACGCTCGCCTTGTTGATTGATTCTATTTTCTTCAAAATGATACGGCGTCTTGTCGATCACATTATCGAGGAATCGCACCGAGTAACGAACCGTACGACCAAGATCGTCCCAATCCACATCATGGTTATCTGCATCGTAGAACTTCGCTAAATTCACCGCGGACAAGTTACATACGCCCCATGCTGGTAAGCCCTGCTCGCCACAAGGATTCGTACAGATAATCGGGTTGAAGTACCACGAGTTCGACATGTCGTTATAACGCTCCATGAACACAACACCCGGCTCTGCCGATTTCCATGCCATCTCAATAATTGTATGCCAAATTTCACGAGCACGAACGGTCTTGTGTACCTTCACTTCTTTTCCAAGTGCTTTCCAAGCGTCCAGATTGCCGTCCCACTTCGTATCATAATCTGGATCTGTCGTATCTGGGAAAACTAGATCCCAGTCTAGATCCTCTTTCACAGCATGCATGAACCCGTTGCTTACGCACACCGATAAGTTCGCGTTCGTAATTTCACCCATAGTCGATTTCACGGTTATAAAATGAAGCAAATCTGGATGCCAGTCATTCATCATCAACATCAGCGCACCACGGCGGCTGCCGCCTTGCTCAATTAACCCTGTCGTATAGGAGAATAATCCACCCCAAGACACCGCACCAGAAGATGAGCCATTGACCCCTTTAACAATTGCACGACGTGGACGTAGAGAAGACAAGTTAATCCCAACCCCGCCGCCGCGAGACATAATCTCCGTCATTTCCGTTAGCGTCGTCATAATTCCACCACGGGAATCATGCGGAGATGGAATCACATAGCAATTAAATAACGTTAACTCATCACTCGCATCTGCTCCTGCCGCAATACGACCTCCAGGTACAAGCTTCCAGTCATCGAGAATATATCTGAATTTATCCGTCCATTCTTTCTTCTTCTCAGGTGTTGCTTCAACCGATGCCATCGCCCCAGCCAGACGATCCCACAATTGTGATGGGGAATGCTCTCGGTTTAAAGTCAATTTCTCAATATGAGATTCCACAATATCACCTAAGCGAAGCTTCACCTTCACCTGTTTACCCGTACGTTCGACAACCTCGCCTACTTCTTTAGTTGGAAACTTCTGATCATCCTTCGTTAAGACAAGAACGGTATCTCCGACTTTGGTGTTGTTTGTATCTGCATCCTTAAGCGCATATCGATCCAGGAAAATTTTCTCACTTAGACCTTCTAATTTCTTCATTTGCATGGTTCCCATCGTAACAACATCCTTCCCAAATATAAATACAAGACCAACCATATAGCACAGGCCAAGCCTTTATGCCATTCATTTTTATGTAAATACACTATATGTAGTTCTTTTAATCATTATATAACACAATATATTGTATATGCGAATTTGTGTTCCATCCAATAATCGGACTTTAGCCAACGTTCAAAAGCATTTGCTTGTATTTACTTAAAATTGCTCTCTTTTTCATGAAACATGCTTTGTATTTACCAGCACATTTTGCTAAATTAATCTAGAGGGGGCGAATAACTATGATGTATTATCGCGATCAATTCATGCCAGAATCCGATGTCCGCATCTCACCTGATGATCGAGGCTATTATTTCGGAGATGGGATCTATGAAGTTTTCCGCATTTATAACGGTCAATTATTTGAAAAAGAATTACACTACAAAAGGCTCATCCGCACAGCGGAACAAGTCCGCATCGAACTGCCTTATCCAATCGAAGAAATCAACAGCATTCTTGAACAATTAGTTCGTGAAACGAACACGATGCTTGGCACTTTATATGTGCAGATCACACGCGGTGAAGCACCAAGAATACACCCTTTCCCAGACAAGTCGACGAAACCTGTTATGATGGCATACTGCCGTGATGCGGATCGCCCGCTAGCTGCCATGGAGAATGGGATAACAGCTGTTACTGCTGATGATATTCGCTGGCTGCGCTGTGATCTGAAGACATTAAATCTGCTTGGTAATGTTATGCTGAAGCAGTCTGCTCTAGATAAAGGCGCAGATGAAGTCATCCTACATCGCAATGGTACGGTTACAGAGTGCAGTGCTTCCAACGTGATGATGGTTAAAAACAATAAAGTGTTTACGCATCCTGCGGATAATCTTATTCTCCACGGTGTCACACGCGCTGTAGTACTTAAACTTGCTGCGCAAACAGGCATTGAGTTCGCAGAGCGTGCGTTCCAAGTGCATGACCTTTACAATGCAGATGAAGTGTTTAGTACAGGAACAACTGGTGAAGTTATGCCGATTGTTCAAGTGGATAAGCGCACCATTGGTGATGGCGTATCCGGACCGATTACTCGTAAGCTACAAATGTTATTTACCCAGCACATAGAGCGTGGTTCTAACAAGTAGTTAGAATCCCACGCGAAAATCATGTTAAAAAACACATACCGCAATTGTGCCACGCCCACACTGATGTTGTAAGTGGACGAGTACCTATTGCGGTATGCGTCGTTATGCCTATATTTGACCAATTTTTATCTCTTCAGATTCCACTCTTCCGTTCCATACTTCTCTGCAACAAGCTTCGCCGTAAGTTCTTCCTCATACGATGTAAGTGCTCCTTCGACGAACTCCACTTTCAAGCCTTCCGCCATACCCACTTTAAACGCGGCTTCGACTTGCGCCAACTCAACGGTCTGTTGACCAAGGTCACGCAGCACATCATTTATCGTTACCGCTTTACTTAGGAAGCTTTGCTTCATGCGCTCTGCAATACGTTCACTTGAGAAGATCAGACAGCGGAACAGTTGATCCACATCCATATCGAGCAAGATCGAACCATGCTGCAAGACAACATTCTTCTGGCGTACTTGTGCACTACCAGCCACTTTACGTCCCTCCACCACTAATTCATACCACGATGGGGAATCGAAGCAAGCCGATGAACCCATCGACGCATACTTCTGTTGATCTTCTTCTGTCGCAAGCTGCACCATCTCCGCATTTAACCCAAGATTACGGAAACCAAGCAGTAGCCCCTCGCTCAGCACGCGATAAGCTTCTGTTACCCCAGACGGGATACCCGGATAGTCTTCTTTTACAATAATGCTGTAAGTCAGCTCTTTGTCATGTAGAACCGCTCTGCCCCCCGTCGGACGACGAACGAAGCCTAGTCCCTCTTCCTTCACACGATCAAGATCAATTTCTTTAATCGACTTTTGAAAATATCCAATCGAGAGCGTCGCCGGGTCCCATCCATAGAAACGGACTGTTGGTGGTACTAGACCCTCGCTATGCGCCGTTAGAATCGCCTCGTCAATTGCCATGTTCTCCGCAGGTGTGCGGTTACCTGTATGTACAAAACGCCATGTAGTCGTCATTTCGTTAAGCCCTTCTTTCTCCAATCAAGAATGCGTAAGATCTTTTTTTATTTTACCACTTGCCCCCTATCCTTTCAAAAAAATAATCGTGTGAACAGCTTTCCCCCACTTTTCAGTTATGAAAAAGGGCATTTTCGGAGAATACTAGATAAAACGTATTTTGCAGGAGCGAAACGAATGAACACAACAAGCAACACTGAACTTATACGCCCGATTCGTGAAGGGCTAGATATTCATTTTAATCGTGAGTGGGTCACAGATTTAGAGAATCGAATGGATCGCGGAGGTCCATGGGATGACCACACCTTGTTCGACCTTGCCTATGAAGCGGAGCAAGCAACCAAGATTGACTCCTTCGACCAATTGCTCTGTCTATCTCACGTTCACAAGCTGGAACCGATGATCCATCAGATGGATACCGCCAAGAAGGTGCTATTCGGCATGCATGGACGCGCTATTCTCGCAGACGAAGTAGGTCTTGGGAAGACGATTGAAGCCGGACTTGTACTTAAGGAATACATGGTGCGCGGACTCGTACGTAAAGTATTGATTCTTGTTCCCGCTTCCCTCGTTCTTCAATGGGTGCGTGAGTTGAACCAGAAATTCGGAATTGCCGCTGTCGCTCAGAAAAAAGAATACATGTGGACCCAGTGTGACGTCATCGTAGCATCAATGGATACCGCCAAACGCGATCCGCATCGGTCAATTGTTCTGGAACAAGAGTACGACATGCTCATTATCGATGAAGCACATAAGCTCAAGAATAAGAAAACGACCAACTATGCCTTCGTCAAAGAAATTCATAAGAAATACTGCTTGCTACTCACTGCAACACCTGTACAGAACGATCTGCAAGAGCTATACAATCTCATTACCCTACTGAAACCTGGTCAGCTCGGCGGGCAAGCGAAATTCCATAGTAACTATATTATTGATAAGCGAACTGTGAAGAACGAAGGTGCGTTACAACAAGAACTGTCCAAAGTCATGATTCGGAATAGACGCAGTGATGGCAACTTGGAGATGACCAAGCGTGCGGTTCGCAACATTCCACTAATTTTATCTGAAGATGAACAGAAGCTTTATGACGGTGTTACTGACTTTGTCCGAGGTCGCTATTCCGAGAATGGTGCGAACTTTGGCTCCATGCTCTCACTACTCACCTTACAACGCGAAGTATGCTCATCTCGTGATGCGGTATTTCTAACATTGGTTAATTTATTTAAAAAGACAGCCGAAGATTCGCCACTCCGCCCTCAAATCTGGGGACTTGTCGAGCTGATCCGCGGAATCCAGTCCAATACCAAAGCTGAGAAAACAATCGAGATCATTAAAGAAGCGAACGATAAAGTCATTATCTTCACCGAATATCGCGCATCTCAAGAATACTTGCTTGCCTATTTGAAGACTAACGGCATCCAAGCCGTCCCTTATCGCGGAGGGATGAATCGAGGTAAGAAGGACTGGATGATGGATTTATTCCGTAAGCGCGCTCAAGTACTTGTCGCAACAGAAGCTGGTGGCGAAGGCATTAACCTGCAATTTTGCCACCATATGATTAATTTCGATCTGCCTTGGAACCCGATGCGTGTCGAACAGCGTATTGGCCGCGTGCATCGTTTAGGTCAGACAGAAGATGTACAAATTTACAACCTTTCGACCCAAGGAACGATCGAAGAACATATCCTGACCCTTTTGCACGAAAAAATAAACATGTTTGAGTCTGTAATTGGTGAATTAGATGTAATCTTGGAACGCTTCGAGAAGAAGAAAACCTCTTCCTTAGAAGCTTCTCTATTCAAAATGGTCATGGAAGCCCGATCCGACGATGATATTCGCGACGGGATATCCCGAATTGGTGACAAGCTGCAGAATGTGGCGAGTGAAGTCCAAGACCAGACTCAAGCGGGCAGCGCTTTTCAGCATATTTTAGCGGGCAACGGACAAGATGTGAATTTACGTCCCTAACCTAATTCATAACCGTTCACAACAACCTAGAAGGAGGCACGACCTATGAATGTCCACAAGTCTGACCCAACCAAGCCTGTAATGGACGCAAAGCGAATTCAAGAGTATGTGCTGCGTTATTTGCAAGTATTAGAATGCGACATTATCGAAAAAGGGTTACGCAGCGTAACGGTTAAGCTTTCGCCTGAGGCAGATAAGGAGCTTACGGGACGTCCTTACTATTGGAGCTTTGTTGAACGCACAGGTGCTCCACCTGAGACAATGACTTATGTTTTTAAATTCGAGACCGAAGATGAAGTTGACTCCTTCGGGTTTAGCAGCAATGCGCCAAGTTCTGCGCCGACTGTGAATACAACACCACCTGCTGCATCTACAGATAGCAACCCTGCTGGCACTTCGAACAATGAAGCAGATGGTTCGGGAGAGAACATCCTTGCCCGATATTTAGGCTTTGTTCCCGTTATTCCGGCTAGCCGCATCCCTGAGGATACACTTACTTTCGGTTCTCGCCGGCTTGAGCAGATCTTCCAATCTACACGCAAGCGCGGTCGCATTGTACGGCTATTCGAAGAGCCTACACGCCGTGGTACGGTGAATTCAATACCTTATGATACGTGGCTGAACGTTAATTTTAAAGTTGAATACGTATGCGATATGAAGCGTAGTGAGATCCACTCCTTCGGTATCCGGTTAGATAACAGTGAGATTCAAGCGAATTTCTATGATCAAATCCGTATGAAAAAGTTAACGCCGCGTCTTCCCGCTGGCATTCATTTATTGCGTGACCGTTTATCGATCTCGAAGGCAATCTCACAGCTCGAATCTCATCTCGAACAGCTCATTAAGAAAACCGATCATTCCTGGTCGGATCGTGCGAATGAGCGAATGTCGATGGAACTTACACGGATTCAAGACTACTATGACAGCTTAGAAGACGACAAGAAACTAGAACGCAAGCGTGATCGTAACGAGGAAGAGGAGAATAATCAAGAAGATATTCATGCGCAGTATAAGCAAGCAACGGACGAAATTCATTGGCAGTATCGACCAAGAATCGAAGTTTCCGTCATCAATTGCGGTTTATTTCACCTGCCTAACAGCGATTAGGCAGTAACTGACGAAAGTCGCTAAAACTTCTTATGAATCAGAGGACACATTGTAACACTATTTTTACAGCAAGACTTATACAATGACATTACATGACCACCATAAGCGAAAATGGGTGAAAATAATGAGCAATTACAAGTTACGACGCGCCGTAATGGCACTTGGGATCAGTGTAAGTCTATTGACCGCACAGCTCGCTTTTGGACAAGTTAATAGGATATATGCACAATCAGCGCCAAATAACCCAACAATTAATCGTGATCAGCCGCCTGTTGTGACAGATCAAGTCATTCCAGTGGATCAAAGTGAGCTTCATGACAAAATTACAGATTGGAAGAAACGACTCGCTTCGCAGCCTGGTTGGGAAAGTTGGAAGCAAGCTTCTTGGAGCGTGTATCCACTTGGACCTGGGACACATGGCTGGATTGTCGAGTTAACAAGCAATGATCAAAAAGTTGGGTATATGATTGTTTCTGGGGATATGCAAGGGGGATATGTTCTAACGGAATATGGGAAAGGTCCTAATCCGTTATTTAGCTTGGAGACACTGCATCGTGTGTTGACTGACCGCGAGATCATTGCAGCTACGCTCTCAATCAATGAACTTGTGCATAGCACTTCGATTAAGATCAACAGAATCTATGTCAATGCGCTACAAGCATTGTGGGAAATCGTCATCAATGGACATAAAACATATTATGATGCGGTTACGGGGGCATTGGTGGAGCTCGACAAAGCCCCTACCCTCTCTCTGCCAGAACAAGGACTGACTCCCATTGGATTAACAGACAAGCTACCCAAAGTCGATCAGCGTGCACCATTCGATCCTTATGAGCGCATGCCTTGGCTAACTGGAAAGCCCTTAACCATATCAAATTTCGTTAACTTCGAGAATGCTTTTCAATCGAGTAGCGAACTCCGACTCGTATGTGAACTGTTTAATGGACAATTGTCGATGCCATTACCTGTTATCGGATACGTACAATGGGATCAAAGTGAACCTTTAATCATTGTGGACCAAGAAGGCGAACGCTATATCCCTCTAACAACCGCTTTGCAGACAGGGAAACTCTATTCCTAATCTTCTTAGCCCACTACTAAAGTGCTTTGTCATTTCGCTCATCTTTCGCTAACTTCACGATTTACACCATTCGTACTTGTCAGATCTACTCGCTTGGGTCTAATCATCATCATAATCGCCGCTGGAATCATCCCAAACCATTTGGTACTCCAAGGTTCACGTGCTTTAGGCTCTGCTTTGGCTTTCTTTCGCTCGTCTTTAGGTGTATTCAAATATCGAACAACTTGCACGGTCGTGTACTTGATCAGATCATCACTTTTCGCCATGATTATCACCGTCCTTACCCTTATTGTAGCCAGTCCATCACGGAAATAATCGTTACACGCGTTACCGAATTGTTCAAATTTCGCCATTCTAATTCAATATCATCCACATACATTTTATAGTGTAACAAACAATCGAAAGAGGTGCCTGCACATGGAAAGTGTGTTTACTAGCAAAAAAATGGAGATCGAAATAAACGCTCCTGAAAAACAGCTCTTATTCAAAATTAGAAATGATAAATCCGATAAACCAGCAACCGTCCTTCTTAATCAAAATGATTTGTTTCATCTTATGCATGCACTGCTCTCCATCAATCGTAACTTTAATCAAGAAAAGCCATATTTTGCAGATTAAAAATGAAATAACAAAAAGAGGCTTGGGAATCGTCCCAGCCTCTTCTTTATGTCCCATAATTAATCTCTTCCGCCTAGAATAGAAACAAGGAACTTTAGGATATAAATAAACAGATTGATGAAATTCAAATACAAATTCAGTGCAGCCATTGGCACTTCTTGCGGATGAATTCCTTGGCGGTATTGGGAAATATCATACAATACCCAACCACTGAAGATTAGAATACCTGCCATCGACCAGACAAGTACGGTCGCAGATCCGAAGTTGACGAACATCGAGACTAGACCCATGACAAGCAGACCAATTGTCGCTGCCATTAAGAAGCCGCCTAAGAACGAGAAGTCACGTTTCGAACGAGCCGCATATAGCGCTAATCCGCCAAATATAACCGTCGTTGCTAAGAATGCACCCGAGACCACCTGAGCGCCTAATATTCCACCGTATGCTTCAATAACCGGATATAACGTGACTCCAGTTATGGCTGTGAACACATATAGGAACGTGTAACTGATCGCTTTGCCGCGCATTCGCATGACGAATGCTGCAATTAACATGACAACCTCAATAATGACGAACATCATAACTAGGCTTTTCGGAACGAACATTGCACCGATCAAGGTACCGAGGAAAGAGACTAGTAATGAGATTGTAAATGTGCGCAGGACATGCGCTAGACTGCCTTGCTGAATATGAGAAATCGTTTGTGTATGCTGCATTTAGGTAAATAACCTCCTTCATCATGCTAAGGGACAAATCTCCCTCTATGAATCGATTCTATTCTATTGTCACCTTACAAATTCCTACTTAAACGTAAAAATTCTTTTGAATAACGGCGATTTGCGCTTTATTGTCGTTGATTCACCAAACAGACTTTCTAATGCCATAACCCCTTCTTCTTTCATTTCAAAAGGATCTGTTTGACACGGCATAGCAATCAGTTGTTGCTTTGTTAAATCTGCCTTCATATCTCGGATCATGCGCTCATCGGCAAGAGGGACAAGGTAAATCCAGCGACTTTGGTCATAAGTACGGTACTGGTTACTAAACTTAAGCAGCGAGGCTCGTTTCCATTCACTTGCAGATGCGATGACAAGCTGTTGATCCGCACGAAGGAACTCTTGCATCCACTCATTATTCTCATGGTAGCCAATATCTAATATGATATAATCATATGCCGCGGCGCGCAACTTGATCATATCAACTGCCGAGTTAGACTTATAATACATCACACCTCTCATCTCAAATTTCGTCGTTTGGCTAGGTGTATGCTGTACTTTTATTCCTTCGTATACAGCCTCTAAATTCGCAAAATCCTCTGAATAATTCGCCTCGACAACAGCTACTTTAGCTTGATTTGCAGCGAGAAAACTTGCAATCATGAACGCTTGATGCGTAGAACCAACGCCAGGACTTACACTCGTAATCGCGAGCGTCCTTAAGCCGCGTATATTTCGGGATTGCTGTAACGCATCTTGTACGTGTTGACTTGCCGCTGCTTGATAAGAAGCTTCACGCGTAATCGACATCAAGTGCTGTTTCACATCCACTACACGTTGATAACGGTTAGCTGGTGATGTTTGCAGCAGTCGCTGAATGATAGGATAAAGGTGAGCGTTTAAACCTTGCTGCACCTGCTCGAGCGGTTTTTGTAGCACATAATAATATTTACCCCCTGAGAGCAAATAGTACATTAGGGCGCCCAGTGCATAAAGGTCTGTTCGGTTGTCTGTCTGTTGATTCTCAAATTGTTCAGGTGCTGCAAATCCAATCGTGCCGATCTGCACCGTGTCTGTATCTTTACCCTCTTTAAAGCTTCGCGCAATGCCAAAGTCAATGAGGCGAATCATGTTCTGCTCATCAATCATGATATTAGCTGGTTTCAAATCTCGATACACGATAGGATGCGGCTGCTCGTGGTGCAAATACTGAAACACTTCACACAGCTGCAAAGCATAATGAACGACACTAGACTCTACCATCTGCTTGTCTGCTCGTAGGAAAATATCCTGCAACGTATGCCCTTTGATATAGTCCATGACGAGGTAGCTCAATCCCTCTTGATCAGGGGGATAATAATCAATAATATTCGGGAGCAGCGGATGATTGAGCTGCACTAACATTTGTGCTTCATCGATAAATTGCTGTACATCTTGATTGGCTATGACCGTTTCCTTGATCGCCCATTGCTTTCCTTGCAGCTTCAGATCGTCTGCCAAGTATACCGTCCCCATGCCCCCAGACCCAAGCACAGAAACAATCCGATACCTTCCCCCTAACACGTCACTTACTTGAAGCTTACTTCTCCTACTACTCAATCATCAATTCCTCCTGTTCATTCATGAAGTTACCTTCTAACTATGTACGTTGACCTAATTCGACAATTTGGTGCGATTTTCCTTTTCATCTCTTATTTGTTCATCGAAAAAGAGAGCGCTATGCGCTCCCTTAGCTCTTCTCGGCATCTTTCATGCGATAAGACATGAGTATGAATACGTAATCATCTTTCTCTCCATCATCAGGTTCAGAACTTTCTGTATTCAGATGCTCTATTAAATTCTTCTGCCCATCCGTTCCTGAGATCAGAATGTCATAGGCGTCAATTTTCTGCTTCACTTGCTTTGCTGTCAGTGATTTGTAAGCAATTTTGGCACTTGTAACGTCTTCTTCATCCTCAAGCTTACCTTTTTGCATGACATTTTCAAATGCAAACATCGCTTGATTGAACACACGAGACAATTCTTGCATAATGATACCTGAATTTTTCTGAGCGAAAGCTGGATCAATATTGTAAGCACGAGTTGCATCTTGATTGGTCTGGTAATATTTTTCAATCAGATTGCCTTGCGTCTTCGTTTCAACTAATTGAAGCACACCGATTTCTTCTAGCTTATTCACATGATAATACAATCTGGAAGGTTTCTCGTCTAACTTCTCTGCAAGTTGTTTAACCGTAACAGGCTCTTTCTCAGCATGCTTCATAATCAGATATCGCCGTGGATCCAGCATGACCTTAATCATTTCTACATCCGATAAATTTATATTTGAATTCAACGTATTTCCTCCTTACATCGAAGAAGGTACAGCTCCCTCTGTTTGCACTGAAGCTTTCCCCGTTTGTAGTGCCTTGTAATAGTTTAACAGAGGGAAGACTAGTGCGACAAGAACAACCAGTATTCCTGCAATAACTATCGTATAGACTGGTGAAATAATCGTAGCTAACGCTCCACCAACAAGTAGTCCCACAACTGTACCCAAATTAACGATCGAATCGAGTAACGCAGAACTTCTACCCCGTACATCAGGAGGTGTGAGTAATACGAACAAACTGCCTAGCGGTACGTTCACAAATGCGGCTACAAACCCAACTAATGCAATCCATACATAGAGGATACTTACACCAATTAAGGCAAACAACATCTCCACCCCAAAGATCATCACACAAACGATTCCAAACAATGCCAAGGCGGTTAAGAGCATTACATGTGGAGAAGTCTTCTTTAATACTTTGGGAGCTGAAAGTGCACCAACTATACTTCCTAGTGCACTCATCGTCGTAAGGAAACCATAGTGTTCAGCAGGAATCTTAAATGTAAACAGCATCATTGCACTTTGCGTAGCGTTAATCATTGCAGCCGATAGCATGACTGGAATGATAAGAATGATAAGCGCGACTAACGCTTTGTTTCCCACGACAACCTGAATGCCTTCTTTTAAAGAAGCCCAGTAGGGCATCTTATTTTCCTTCGTAATCGGAGAATCACTCTTCTTAATATGCTTAAGTAGCATCCAAATGAATAATGCAGATAACACATAGGTAAAGGCATTAAATGTAAACAACCAGCCAAAGTGTCCTAGTGGAATGAGCACACCTGCGAGCGATGGACCAATCAATTTCATTGCCATCATCGTGGATTGGCTTAAGCCCACTGCATTCGTCATATTCTCTTCGCCTACAACTTGCGGAATGACTGCTGTACGTGCTGGCTCGAAGAATACCGTTCCAACTGCTGCTAGACAGATCAAGACATACATACCAATTAATGAACCCTGCGCGAAGATCATCCCAAGTACAAGAACGCCACGGAATATGTCTGAAGCGATCATGACAAGCGGTTTCGGAAACCGATCCACTATAGGACCGATGAACGTTCCGAACAAAATGCTCGGGAGCACGTTCAACAAAATTACAAAACTAAGCAAGATTGGATTATCTGTTGTCTGGGCAATTAAGTATATGACTACGAGTCTGGATATACCGTCCCCTAATTCTGAGATCACTTGCGCTAACCACAATTTCCGATACGCAGGTAGTTTTAATAAAGCAAACATGCTTATGCCCCCTAAAAAATGTATTCTATCGTTAAAATTTATTTTAGCGGTGAAAACTTTTTTAGTCAATACATAAATTATAATTTTCTAAAAATTAATTTTGCAAAAGAAAAACAGCTGTTTCGGAAATACGATTCCTAACAGCTGTTTGGCATTGATTTCATATTAAAGTGTTTACGTCTTTAGGTTTGGACTTATGTAGTATCGGCAACGTCATGCTTCTACTTAAACTTTTCTTTTTCTACGATTCTAAGCAGCACCCACCACTTGAGATTCTATGTTTGATGGTTCCCTCTTCCACGCTGCATAAATCGTAAATATACTAATGAATCCGCTAAGTGCAAGTGCTCCCCCAAATATCACAAACGTAATACCTGGGCTAAGCAGCTCCCCAATCAATGCACCAAGACCCATTCCGAGAAGACCGACTGTACTGAAGAAACTTGATACAAATCCCATCGCTCTACCCATCTTCTCCATCGGAATGAGCTGCTGCATCAAGGTCGAAGCACTAATGTTATAAATAATATTAAATACGCCCATCATGAACGCAAACGCGAACATCGCGTACAAATTCGTCGTCAATCCTATTCCTAGTTGACCAACGCCTAAAATGCACACCGTGCCCCCTAAACGTAATGCCATTGGTATTTTCATAAAATATTTACTAAAGAAAGAAGTAATGATCATGCCCGCACTCAATGCGGAAATGACATAACCGGTGTACATCCCCGGCAAATTCGCTAAGCTGATATGTGCAGTTAAGACAACATCAAAACCTGTGACCGCAATTATACAGAAGAAGAACATCGCAAGAATCGCAAGAATGACGGGGTGCCTTAGCGGTTCAACCCCTTCTCTCAAACGTTTACCAAATGACTCCTTCACTTTAGGCTCATCTTTTTTTCCACTACCGCTCACCTTATCGAACTTCCCTATGGAATACAGTAATGCTGCTGCTATAAGATACGATGCACCATCAATCAAAAAACCAACTGTAGCCTGATCTTTCGGGAATAAAGTCAAGACGAATACAGCAAGACCTGGTCCCACTACTTTCACAATTTCATTAAGCATCTGTCTAGACGCATTCGATGCCATCAATTGATCAGATTCGACTAACATCACTTGGAGTTTACTAGAAGCTGGTCTTGCAAACGCTGCAAACACGGCAATCAGAAAAGCAGTTATGTAATAAAAAGTCATTGTCGTTGGCAGGAAGAACATACCGATGAGTACCGCAGCACTTAGGATGTTCGTCACGACCATCACGCGCGCAGGAGAACGTTCTTCTACCCAGAAACCGCCAGCAAGCCCTGCGATAATTGAGCCAATTGTTGAGGCTAATGTCACACCCATTGTTGAAATCAGCGACCCTGTTCGTTCAAAAGTCATGACAATCAATAACATGAACGTGAAGTTGGAACCCAGTTGTGAAACCATGGAAGACAATAATAACGATCTGAATTTTCTGTTTTTATTAACTAGTTCTAGCACGATGATGTTCCTCTCTTATTTGAATGATGATTATTTTAGATGTCAAATTTAACCTCCTTGACTATTAATATACCTAAATTACAAAATAGATCAACCATTTTTCTTAAATCAACGGCAATATTCGTCTTTCTTCAAATTGGTTCCTTCAAATCATTCCAAATTGGACCTAATCGTAACCAATTGAATCCAATATAATAAAATTCATCAAGGAATAGGGGGCAATATAGATGGACTATCGATATATGGGCAATACCGGTTTGAGAGTAAGCGAGCTTGGCTTGGGTGCCATGACGTTCGGGCGTGAAACGACGGCGCAGGACAGCTTCGCTATAATGGATCGTTTCGTAGAAGCTGGAGGTAATTTTATAGATACAGCGGATGTGTATAACAATGGTCTTTCAGAAGAGATCGTCGGAAGTTGGTTGAAAGGAAAGCAGAGGGACGACCTCGTTATCGCAACGAAAGTACGGTTTGCTATGGGGGACGGGCCTAATGATGTAGGCCTAAGTCGCAAGCATATTATGGCCAGCATTGAAGCGAGCCTGCGTCGTCTTGGGACTGACTACATTGATCTTTATCAGGTACATGCTTGGGATCCGCGGACACCTCTAGAAGAAACACTCGGAACATTGAACGATATTGTTCGACGCGGTTATATTCGTTATATCGGAGCCAGTAATTTCAAGGGCTGGCATTTGCAGAAAGCAATTGATCTCTGTAAGCGAAACGGTTGGGAAGCCTTCTCTTGCCTGCAACCTCAATATAATTTACTTACCAGAGCGACGGAATACGAATTGATCCCGGTCTGTGAGAGCGAAGGACTAGGCGTCATCCCATGGAGCCCACTGCGGGGAGGATGGCTCAGTGGGAAATTCCACCGAAGCATGAGTGCAGTGCCGGAAGGTACACGAGTAGCGGCAGCGGAAAAAGAAGGATGGGGAGAGTCCTGGAGTAATTACAACAACGAGTTCACCTGGACTATTCTGGACGAGGTGTATGCCGTTGCTAAAGAAGCGGAAAAGACTCCGGCGCAAATTGCCATCAATTGGCTACTGCAGAAGCCGGGAGTGACGGCACCCATTATCGGTACCCGTACGATGGAGCAACTCGAATCCAACATGGGCGCCGTGGGCTGGTCATTGACCGATGAACAAGTGCTTCGGTTGGATCGGGTCAGTGAGCTGCCTGTCACTTATCCGTACAATAAGGATTTTGTCCAGCAACCGACACCCCATAAATAATCGATATTTTACAGAACGAGCTCTTGAATTTGCCCTTATGGCGATTCAGGGGCTTTTTTTGGAACAAAATAAAAACCCTTCTATAAATCCCAGAAGAGTTTCCTTTATACATATAATGCGGCCAAGAGGACTCGAACCTCCACGGTATTGCTACCACTGGCACCTGAAGCCAGCGCGTCTGCCAATTCCGCCATGACCGCAAGTTTGGAAGTAAATTCAATTTATCATGCGCCTAATTATCTGTCAATTGCTGTTTGAATGTTGCGACACAGGCTTTTATATAGCACGAACGCTCCTACTTTTACTTATACTGTAAGATGAAGGATGTACGAAGGAGCGAATACAAATGGCTGACAAAGATGAACCAGAAGAGAAGAAATCCATCCTGCTCGTGACGCTGGGCATTGTTATTGCTGCATTCTTAAATGGTCAAGGATTGGAAGAAGACGAAGATGAGGACGAAACCCGTACTGAGCAACCTCGCAGAAGGTAAAGCAATTACCCCGATAATCGAAGAAATTGAAGGTGGGATTCATGGCAGGAGGTAAAAGCAAGCGACTTGGAAACAACGCCAATAATAACTCAAACTCCGACAATGGTTGCTCGCCAAAAAAAAAGAAGGGTATCTTATTAGATTCCCTTACTCCTCAGCAGCTCGCTGTCGTCGCTGCCCTGCTTACTAATGCACTTGAAGTCGAGTCCATTCTCCTGGACAGAAATCAATCCATTGAAATCCTACTCACAGGATCTTTACGTCCGAAAAAAAATCAACCTGCCATGATGGATCCTGGAGAGTTATTCGCTTTGCTAATAGACGCCCAGAAAAATCGATGATCAGCCATATGCCCGCCGCATCATGGCCTCTTCGTATTTGCGTCCTGACTCCATTGCCGCTTCATACACTGTTCTACCAATTAAGTGTCCAAGCCATGTCGCAGTTCCCGCATAACGATGAGACCGTCCCCTGCCAGTTGCTGCTATTACGATAGCATCTGTAGAAGTTCCTGTTGCAAGAAAACTTCCCTTCTTCACTTTCACACCTAAATCTTGTAAGACAGCTGTCTTCGCTTCTGTTGCAGTTATAATTGCACTTGCCATTGCCGCATCTGTTACATCACCATCAATAAGTACGATAATGTTAATGGTTCCTGGATACAATTCATCTGGCTTTACAGGTAAACCTGCACGAGTTGTATTACCTAACCCCATCGTCACCCATGTACTGACGCGCAATGTTTGATCGCCATCTTCCCCTACGCTTGTTAACTTCATGCCTTTATAACCCACGTCAACGACATATGCTGCTGTTAACATGCCTGCAACTTGTTCATAAATAAATCCTTGCTCCTGCAAGAACTGCTTCATCTCAGCAACAGGATCTGTACTCATATAGCTCTTGGGTACTTGCCGGTTCATGATTAGTGCGTGTTCACCATAACCGCCGCCCCACATATTCGTACTCAAGGTATGTAGAGGCTTCTCACTTTGAATCAATACATATCGACAGTCGTCTTCGATCACAATTTGAGAAGTGACACCTTCTATTTCCCTGAGCTCCATATCTATAATCTCCCTCATTCTTCAACACTTGGAAGGTTAGGAAGCGTAAATTCCTTCGGTCTTTCATCTGTAAAAGGTTGATACACATAACCCCGATGTAACTTCAAGACACGACGGTTTTGCTTGCGGATTAGAACGAATTCATCATCCCACGCAAGGACAATCCCTTTAACATCATTTACAGGATCCGCATCACGAATCACACGTAACTTCGTTCCTTCGATACGGTATTGATCTAATATTTCATCTGTAATCATAGGGTCCACCTCCTATTGGTAGCATACACCAGCGTTATACTGGAGTAAACTTTTGTAAACGCTTCACTCCATTAAGATTTGAATAAAAAAATCTGCACGCCATGATGGCATACAGATCTTCCAAATTATGTTACAATATCGACGTTAGTTCATAATTATGATACGTGTTCTTTTGTCTCAAACCAGTAATCCAGAACTTTTGAAGACATTACGCGTTTTTGAATATACTCCGCTTGCTTCTCGGAGAATTGCTCTTGCCAATTGACCGACAATTCAGAGCAAAGTTTAACGACGGTTAGAAGTTCAGACCACGCTACATAGCGTTTGTACCAGAAAAATTGCGGGTGTTCGATCATATACGGATACAAGTCATCAAACTCAGTATGTTTACAATCCAGAGCACGCTCAAAGTGAGTCTTCGCTTCGGCTAATTTTTCAACAAAATATTGTTCTGAAATATTTTCTTTCATAATGAAGTTGATGCCTCCTTTAACTACCCTGATCTTATTATAATAGATAATCTCATTTCAGAAAAGGCGCAACTACCCGTTATTGTTTAAGATTCAAACACAATTTTACCATCTGTCAGGGATGCAATCTTAGCTAATGACTCCACTTTAATGCCCAATTCACGCAAGGAATGACCACCATTTTGGAATGATTTTTCAACAGCAATACCAATTCCAACAAGCTCAGCACCTGATTTTTCAACAATTCGAACGAGTCCGCGTGCTGCATCACCATTAGCAATAAAGTCATCAATGATGAGTACCCGATCTTCTTCGTTCAAATATTTTTGTGCGATCACAATGTCGGTAACGATCCCTTTCGTGAAAGATGGAACTCGCTCTTCATAAACATGCTCACTGATCGTGACTGACTTTTTGCGTCTAGCAAAAATTAATGGAACACCTAGTTCTAGCGCTGTCGCGAATGCAATTGGAATACCAGATGATTCAACTGTCACTACTTTCGTCGGATTACTAGATTTAAACCGAACTGCAAATTCACGACCCATTGCCATAATCAGATCAGGATCAACCTGATGATTTAAGATGGAGTCAAGTCTAAGTACGCCGTCTGATACAACATCGCCTACTTCTTCGATACGTTTTTTTAATAGATCCATGAACATGCCTCCATACAAAATGGTCTATGAGTACGTTACCATAGGGAACTCTTAGGATTCAAGCACTATTTTGCAACGAAATGCTACTAAATTGAAACTATTTTTAATAACATTAAGTCTATAATAGAGAAATAGATCATCGGAATACGAGAAAGGAAGATTCGGATGCGCAGAAATTGGCACATCGCTCTACTCACTTGTCTATGTGCCGGAATGTTGATAACGGCTGGCTGTGACGACAAACATGCTAACGTTGAGGCAACACCTACACCTCAGGTTACTGATAATACGACAACGATCCCTCCGTTTGGAGAAGATTTGATAAATCCAACTTTGACACCATCACCTGATCCGACTACAGGCGCAATAAACGAGACGACGAACAACAAGCCAATAGTCGATAAGAAAGATTCTTATCAGTCCACTAAACCAACATTAATGGGTCTCTCCCTTCAGAGCAGCAGAGAATCCACGATTAATAAATTTGGGAAACCACCTTCACAGTTTAAGATGGAAGACGATGCGGATATCATCAATGTACTCGAGTACAAGGATTTCTCGGTGGGGTTCAATAACGTGAATAAGCTGCAATTCATTGAGATACGTTCTCCCTATATCGACCCCGGACTGAACGGCGTCCGTCTAGGACAGAAAGCGCAGGATGTATTCTCAGCACTTGGCAAGCCGGATCAGAATAGCGCGTATGTATTAAGCTACAAATCCAAAGGCACGGTGCTCAAATTTGATATGGATATTAAAGCTGATCGAATTCAATCGATTAAACTATTTGCCGGTACATAAGTATCGGCTTTTTCATTTTTACCTGTCATGTACGAGCCGCCCCGAACATAACTTGTACTAATCGACGAGAGAAAGGCGGAGAGTGCATGTTGCGTCACTTTGGCGGTGTTATGCGAATTGCTTTTACATATATCGGTACGATTGTAGGCGCTGGATTTGCGACCGGACAAGAGATTTTGCAGTTTTTCACCAAGTATGGCTCGATGGCGACGTTTACGATCATGCTTGCTACGATTCTTTTTATATGGATTGGCGTCAAAATGATGGTGATGGCTTACGATATGAAAGCCAAGTCTTACGAGGATTTGAATCGGATGCTATTCGGACCGCGTATTGGGTCGATTGTGTCATTGTTTATGATGGTCATCTTGTTTGGGATATCAACGGTTATGCTCGCAGGTGCAGGCTCTGTCTTTGCCGAACAGCTTCATATGTCTTACCAAACAGGCTTGCTGCTCACTTTATTCTTATCCTATCTCGTTATTTCGCGCGGTATCGGAGCCATTATGACGGTCAATACCATCATTGTCCCCATTATGATCCTATTCTCGGGTATCATCGTCTGGCATACCTCAAGCAGTCCCTATGCAGGCAATTGGATGTTCCTCACATCGGATTATTCCTGGAATCAAATTTGGCTGGCACCGCTTCTGTATGCCGCCTTTAACCTCTCTACTGCACAGGCTGTACTTGTCCCGCTTGGAGCTGCAGCTCCGAACAAATCGGTACTCTACTTAGGTGCGGGAATCGGCGGCGGCATTATTGGACTCTTGCTAATTGGTGCACATATCGCCCTCTCCTCACAGATGCCGGGGGTTACTCAATTTGAAATCCCCATGGCCGGTCTTGTGACGAAGCTTGGCTATGCCGTTCAAATCATCTACATCCTCGTCATTTATTGTGAAATTTTCACAACCTATATCGCGGACATTTACGGTTTAACCTTACAATTGGAGCAACGCTCTAAGATCCATAACAAGTTCATTCTTGTTCTACTCTTAGCTCTAAGCTATATTGTTTCACAAATCGGGTTCAAAGTCTTACTCTCTGCGTTATATCCCGCTTTCGGCATGATCTCCATGGTCTGGCTTGGCTTTATGGTTTGGAAGAGACGCAGCATGTAGCGCGTGATACAGCATCATGAATCGTAAGAATAATAGCACCATCCCAAGAAACGAGAAAATAAATCCACCGACCAAATACGCAATATGATAATCAGGGAAACTTGCTTTATCACGCAATACCGCGAATAAATCTGCACCAAGCATAAGCATACCGACCAAGAATAAACCGATTAACATATAATCAAGCACGTTCCAACGTAACAATTCAACAGGTAAATGGTGCGGCTTATTCCCCGCATCTTGACCTTCTGACAACTTACGAGCTTGCAGCATGAACCATACAGTATAGATCGCACCGCCTGTGACAGCAAGACCGATCAGACTACCGATGATTGCAATAATGACATTGAGTTCAAACACCTTCATTCCTCCTAAATAATTAATACACGAGCATATAAACAAGCAGAACAGTTAGTGAAAAGCTAACAATCGGTAAAGCCCACAGCACATACGGAACTGCAGAACTTGGAGGCATAGGCACTTGTTTAAGATAAATGCGATAGCATAAATCAATCAACTGCGAAGATCTAGTCTGTCTGTATGTAGTAGCAGAAGAAACTGGCGGTTCGCCTACGTGCATTTTCCCTTTTTTCCAACCAACATGATACGTAATTTCACGCGGTTTGGCTTGTCCTTTATCTGGACTATGATTACTCTCGCTATTTATCTCTTTCTCGTTCTCCTCCACATCTGACCCTCCGCTTCTGTTTCCATATCGTATGAAACAAGCCCTCTTCTCTTCACCTAAAAAAGAGGGCTTGTTTGTTATGTGTTTTCCTACAACTCAATAAGTTGCAAGCCCGGGATGTGACGCAATGCCGCGTCCCGTACATGCTCATGGCATGTAAATAAGAGAAGTTGACGCTGTCCGCTAATTTCTTGCAATAGCTTCAGGCATCGCTCCATCCGCTGTTGATCAAAGTTAACTAGAATATCATCCATGATCATCGGCACGACTGCACGAGAAGCATACTCTTCTGCTAATGCAAACCGCATTGCCAGGTACATCTGCTCGGCTGTGCCACGGCTTAAGAATGCAGGCTCGACACCTTGTCCGCTCGGCTTAACGGCTTCAAGCTTATTCTCACCAAACGGAGCTCGAACACCAACAAAGCGCCCCCCTGTCATCTCTGCGAAATAGCGGGATGCCCGCGTAAGCACGCCGGGCTGACGCTCTCGTTCATACATCTCGCGCGCCTTGCGCAGCAGATGGGCGGCAATTGCACAGGTCGCATATTCGCGACCAAGCGCCTGTAGCGTAGCGACTTGTTCCTCACGTCGCTGCAGCTTGTCCCCATGACCGGCGCCGCCCTCTAGCTGCTCAATCTGACCAGCTAGGCGCCCTCGCCGGTCGCGCAGTTCATTCGCTTCCTCGCTGAGAAGCGAATGTGCAGTCTCCTGCTCGCCAGCAAGCGCGGCGAGCTCAGGCTTGCCATGCTCAGCTAGCATGGCGTAGAGCTCTTGCAGGCGCTGGCTGCCAACCAGCGCCGTCACCGAGGGGAGCAGATGCCGCTGCTCCCCTAACAGCTCCGCCCGCCGCTGGGCGTGGCGCGCTTTCACGCGGAGGTCCGCTTCGGACTCCGCGGAGGCAAGTGCGAGCAGCTCCGATTCGCGGAGCTGGAGTCCTTCCAGGCGCGTGCTAAGCGCCTGCGCCTCTAGAGCGGCAGCGCGCTGCGCCTCACTTGCGCGCGCTGCCGCCTCACGCTTGCGCAGTTCCTGCGCAAGCGCCTCCCCTCGGCGTTTGATGCCGAGGATGGGTCCCTCTTGGACTGCGGCTATGCCAAGCAGTCCATCCACCTGCGCCGCGTATTCGCGCGCGGCGCCCTCTACTGCAGCAAGCCGCGTCTGAAGGCGCTGCTTGTTGAACAGAAGGCTATGTCCCTGCTCAATGAGCGGCAAGCTCTCCAGCAAGCCGCTTGGAGTTAACGGCGCAGAGAATCCGTACTGCTTCAGCCACTGTGCCCATGCATCCTGTAACTGTATATCTTCATGATGTAATTCGGCTACTCGATTCGCTATGTCATCGCTCTGCTTAGCAAGAACTTGTAATTCTTGCTTATTCTCAGCCAGCTGATCTGTAATTCGCAAGCGTCCATCTTGATCACGTTCCCAGCGCTCGAATCCTTCTTCCCACTTAGCCAGCTCTTTAGCAAGCCATACCTCAACTTGCATCCATCCTTGTGCGAAAGTGGCGGATAATCCACCATCTTCACTTCGTGTCCGTTGTCTCACCATCGAATCTGACACTGTATAATCTTGCTGCGTAAAACCAAGCTGATGATCTTCTCGACGTAACATCGCATCATCAATTCCACGTTGTTTACGCTCACCATCCCAAGAATGATCCATTAAGCCTTCATTCGAAGAACTTGCTAATTCTGAAGATGTCATCAATGGTTGAACAAGCACGCTTAATGCTTCGCAAAGCTTCTCTATCTGACTTTCGACATGTGCAAGCTTAAATTGAAGATCCGAAGGCAATTTCACCCCAGACTCCACAACATCTGCATCCATCACGTATCTTCGGGAACCTCGACCTCTGCCATTTGATTTCGGCGATGAACTTTTAGCCAATTGATAATATCCCAAGCATCCAGCAAACACCATTATACCGAGTATGGCTGCAATGATCGTATCTCCACGAACGAATAACCACACCGCTAAACCAATTCCAACAATAGCACCAGCCATAGCTCCGATCTTTCCAAGTGCAGAACCGGTACTATACTTCGATTGCAATCCATCGCTATTTACATCGACGTCCCTCTGCATACTTAGCAGCGCCTCTTGATGCATCCGATAATCTTCTGCTCGCTGCTTCAAGTGACGATACTCTGTCATCGCATTATGATACTCGTTATACATCTGCCGAATCGTTCGCAGCTGCTTTTTCATATCCTGAATTCCCGGAATCCCGATAAATTTCTTATACAATCCAGTTGAACCTTGAACGGAATCATACTGTGTTTTCTTCATCTGAAGCTCATGTATTTTACTTTCCTGCTTCTCAATTTGCTCCATAACGGTACGATGCGATAAGCTTTCTCTTTGCTGCTGAATCGCGAGCTGAGCAAATTGCTCTTTCCACTTATTCAATTGTTCACGCATTGCTGCCGATAAAGCGAACTGCTGCAATTCGAACTCTGACCAACTTGGATCAATGGAACGAAGTGTCCGAGCCAACTCTTTCCCCTCGTATTCCAATTCCGATTGCAACGTGATCATCGTGCGCTCATCATTTTGATAAATCGGCATCCGCTCAAGTAAAATTTCGATCTCACTTTGCTGCGATAGCACTTCCTCATTAGGCTCATGCTCTTGTAACTGTCTCATTAATTCGTCTAGCTTGATTTGTACTTGCTGTAGCTCCTCTTGCAGATGATACGTTTCCGCTTGTATGGATTCCCATTTACCAACTACATCTTCTGGAAAATGTTCAGGAATAGCTGGTAATTCTTCGAGTTCCCGCTTTAATTCCTGCAGCCTTACAGCAGGCTCAAACGCTTTGTAACAAGTTTGAAGCCAATCAAGCCGTTCTTTCACAAGCTTCTTCTTGTTTTCCAACTCTTCGATTTGAACTTCCACGGTTTGCACATCTTGTTTCAGGTATTCATACTGATTCGCATGTTCCTTACTCCTACGCAGCGCCGCATCCAGCTCCTCTAACTTTTTGAAACCGACATTCAAATCTTGTTTCTTACCTTTGGGCTTGTACAACTGTTCCAATCTTTGAACTAATTTACGTTCACTATCCATTAATGCAGCAGGTGGAATACCCAAACCTGCACTATATAAATATCCATTAATTTCCTCTTTTTGCAAATTGCGAAGTTCCTGCAATTCGGTTAAACCAAATGCAAATAATGATCGGAACACCTCTGCAGACATCCCGCCAAGTAGTATGGCAAGCGCATCTTCTCCACCTACTGATCCGTCTTCAAATGTAACTTTAACAGTCCCTGCAGATACCGAGCTTCGACCTCTAACTCCACCCTGATCATGTCGCTCTACTAGCACACGCTTTCCTTGGTCATCAACCAAGATTAAACTTCCACCGTGCGCACCTCCACCTAACGGGACATAACGATCAGCAAGCTGACTTCGAGGTGCAAATCCGAATAAGATTGCACGCACAAATCCCATTAGTGTACTTTTACCCGCTTCATTCGCTCCATAGACAAGGGTTATCGCCCCATCCAGCTGCCAAGTACGATCTCTCAAATGACCGAATCCATCTACTTGAATGCTAACAATCTTCAACCTTCCCACCCTCCATCTGTGAGATAGTCCATTACCATGCTCTCCGCATCTTGAAGTAATTGAAGCAGCTCCTCTTCCCGATCTGGAATAACGAACTTACCTAAAGACGATTGCGAAGTAAGGTTCATTAATGCCTCTCCTACGAATGCACGCAGTTCAACTTCACTTCGCTGCAGTTGTCTAGATTCACGAAGCAAATCTCCAATTAAATTAGGTTGTGTGAGCCATGTATCGATGTCTAATTCCCTAACAGTTTGATCAATAATGGATTCAATCCAGACGAATGCTGTATCAAATGAATCTGCTAACACTCTCATTCGATCTTCTATATATGTATCCTGTTCATGATCTGTCAAATAGTTCCTAAGCTCCTCCGCTCGAAGTTCCTCTAGCAGTTCGCCCAATGCTTGCCCCTTACGCAGCTGATCATGCAGAACACCTCTTCCTTCGAGATAGACGCGCACAATCGTAGATCGACCGTCCTGACTGACCCGTAGCTCCTCCAATTTCTCTTCGAGCGCGTCTTTCAGCTCTTGTTCGGAATCCATCCCTGCAATGGATAGCTTCACGCCTTCCCAACGGATCCGATCAAGCGGATAAAAGGTTAAGCTGGTTTGAGTCGATTCATTCACATCGACGATATAACAACCCTTTACGCCAGTTTCACGAATACTTCGCCCTTGAATATTTCCCGGGTACACAATTGGTGGTTGACCCTCTACATGAAGCTCTTGGCGTGTATGAATATGACCGAGCGCCCAATAATCAAATCCACTGTCAATAAGTTCTCTCTTCGTACAAGGTGCGTAGTTATCATGATCAGAAGCCCCATCCACATTCGTATGAAGCATCGCAATCTGATACACACGTTCATTTGAAGAAAATGGCTTATATTTAACGGACAAGTTGGTTGTTACTGCTGCTGTGGGATAAGAAATTCCATGCACATAAGCAATCACACCTCGATCCGGTTTACGGACAGGAAACACGCCAACCTCATCTGTCGGGAATATACGCACACCCTCAGGCCACGTAAGTTTAGCCGCGCGTCCATCAAGCGGATCATGATTCCCATGAATGATAAACACTTCAATTCCTTGATCCGCTAAAGCTTGTACCCCTTTTTGCATGCGAATCTGTGCTTTCAGTGATCGGTCTGCTGCATCGTACACATCACCGCTGATGAGCACAAAATCTACTTTTTCACGAATCGCCAAATGCACCAGTTCTTGAAAAGCATGAAAAGTTGATTCCCGAAGACGATCACGAATCGCCTCGGGAACCCTTGTCATCCCTCGAAATGGTGAATCCAGATGAAGATCCGCACTGTGTATAAATCGAAAAGACTGCATTTCCGTCCTCCTCACAATGCTTCTTGCTTATCATGATCATACTTCTCATAGACCGAGCGCAGTTGACGAATCACCCGGCTAAGACCATATGTCTTACGCGCCTTCTCTGAAGCTGCTCGCGCCATTTCATAACGAAACGCAGGATCAGCGATAAGCTTCTCTAATGAGACAGAGAGAGCAAGAGCATCCCCAGGTGGAACGAGTAGTCCATTACGTCCATGCTCAATTTGCTCCGCGATCCCACCAACATTCGTTCCAACAAGTGCAAGTAAACAAAGTGCCGCCTCAGCAAACACAGATCCGAACGCCTCCGCTTGGGAAGGCAGAACAAATATATCAAAGAACGGCATGAATTCTTCTGGATGCAGCATGTAGCCATAGAAGATTGTCTCTTCATAAATATCTAACTCAACTGCCATTTGCTCTAGTTCTAATCTCATCGGTCCATCTCCAATAATATGAAGAACAAAGTTCTGACCGCGCTTCTTCAGCTCCGCACATGCTAACAGCAGTGTATCAAGACCTTTAGCTGGAACAAGACGACATACCGTAATTAATTGAGGAATGGCGTTCTCATGTGGCATTGGTCGGAATCTCTTCTCATCAAACCCGTTCGGTATGACGCCGATGCGCTCTGCATCCTGCACGTAATCAGCCAAATAATTTTTAAACGAATTCGACACGGTTAACAATTGATCCAAATTCGCTTCTAATTCTCCATAGATCGAAGTTAGGAAATCATGTTCCTGGCTGCTTGCTGTAATTTTTCCATTTAAGAACAGCTCTCGTTCATAAGAGGAGTGAATCGTCATAATAACCGGTGTGTCCGGGAATAAATGCTTCATCGCAAGTGCCGCAATTGGGTGGTGGGCATGAATGAGATCATACTTCTTCGTCACCCGCATTCTCGTCCACCATATATAATCCTTATAAGTCTGAATGTATTTATCAACTAGTAGATTGCCTTCATATTTATGATAATCGAATGTTTCGAACTTAATTTCATCTGTACCTTTCCCACGAACACGTTTAGGCAGTGAGAACAGTTCCATCTCCCAGCCGCGCTTATTAAACTTTTCTAGCACATACGGAACCATGGAAGAAACCCCACCAGGCTGCTCTGGAGGGAAAAATAACGCTTGCAAAATTAACATATAATTAACACCTTTCAAGATGTAATAGGAAACTTTTGATTGTAGACGAACACATGATCTTCCTCTCTATTGTAACTTGGAAGCAGTTAATAAGAAAGAGATCATCTTCATTCGACAAAGTCATTCATAATTCTTCACATTCTGCTATAATAAATATCACTCTTATTAGTAAAGATTGTAATGGAGGATTACGTCACATGCTTTATGCTTATACAGTCATTTTAGTTATTCTTGCACTTATGTTGACGATTTCACTGCGTCTGCTGCTTTCCAGACGTAAAAAAGCTTATTTTTCAATGACCGTATCGCTCACCTTCTTACTCATGAATTACGCGATCTTGTTCTTCATACATGCGAACCAAGCCATGAACCCGTTCTTGCAATACAGCTCTAACTTGCTCCAAGTCATTTCATTCATTCTCGTGAACATGGGAATATTCCAGCTTTACAATCCTACCCGAAGAAGGCAATATTTATTTTTCTACAGTCTTATTTTCTTTGCTGTAGTCATTTCACCATTGTACTTTTACATTCCAACTTTAATGGGATTTGAGTCAACACATCCATTAGCTATTCAGAACATTGGACTAGACATCTACATGTTTATTCTCATCGTCATGTGGGCGTATATGATTCCACCACTCATTGGTCAATCACGTAAATATCAACTTGCTCTTCTTCTATATTGCATTTATCACATCTCTCAATTACTGAACAGTTACATGTTTGAGTCTGAGCAGCCGTTTTTATCCATTGTAGAGCATGTGGGTTCGGTACTATTTTACTTCATTTTATTCTCCTTCTTATTTGAACGTGTCGTAGAACTGATGAATGCCATATACACTTCTTCTATTACGGATGGGTTAACGCGTGTGTACAATCGCAAATACTTTTATCAACGTCTTGCCAACTATTTAAGTCATAACATCACGGTCGCGATTATTTTCAGTGATATTGATAATTTTAAGAAGTTAAATGATACCAAAGGGCATCAATCCGGAGATGAAGCTTTGCAGCAAGTCTCACAGATTATGCAAAGTTTATGCGAAGATTACGGTATCGTGGGGCGATATGGCGGTGAGGAGATCGTGGCGATGATCACTGACCCTGCAGTTCCCGTTGGAAAATTCGCAGAGACATTCCGCAAGAGAGTTGAGGCGGAAACTTGTGTGACGGTATCTGTCGGTTATGCGGTTTATCAAATAGGTCAGACACCTGACGAGCTTATTGGAAGAGCCGATGCGGCTATGTACCAAGCGAAGACGACAGGTAAGAATAAGGTATATGCTTTTCGTTAAATAACCTCATCGATTGAAAAAGGGCTTCTCCCACAAATCTGCATCAGATTTAGTGAGAGAGCCCTTTTTTTATATGTAGTATTTTTTATATGTAACATCATTAATTTCGCCGCTGTAACAATAAATTCGAATTAATCTCTTTCATTCTGTCATTCTCATTACGCAAATCATGTTCGATCATTTCGGTTAATTGATTCATATGCTCCATGACAGAGTCAGGCAGTTCAGCTTCATCTAACGACTTCACAACATATAACAAGCATTGCAGTGTCTCATCCATCAGACTCTTTTTTCGTCCACTGAGTACAACTTCAGCTAGAAACACCAGATGTCTTAATTCTTCTTCATTTAATTTCATCCGCACTCACACCCTTCTCATTCCATTATCTAACATTTACAAAGGGTTGTGAAGAACATTTCGACAAAAAAAGCGCAAAACCGTCATTTCGGTCTGCGCTTTGATTTATTTCAATCGATGAAGTTAATGAATAGGCTCTGTCTCTAAGAACAACTCATCGATCACTTCATTGTTACAGAGCATTGTCACGTTAATATGGTCACAATCCCGCTCCTTATCAACTTCATCCATTAGCAGCTTCGCAATTTGCACCCGATCATCCACCTCATTCGTTGAGCGGAAATCGATAAAACCTGTAATTTGCTGTCTGCTCAAGTCAACAGTAGCTGAACCGATAGGCATAGCACCATATGACATATTATAGATCTCATACGTGACAGAATCGTCATCATCTCGGACCATTTCAATATGATACTCATTATGTTCCAATTCTGCATCAAGAATATCTTGTTCGGAGTAATCCAGTAAAGCCTCATGAAGAAGTTCAACCGTATCCACGATCTCTCCGTCATAGACCATATCAAGCACGAAGGAATCAATTGCTGTTTCCTCGAACTCTGCCGCAATAAGGTCAGCTGCACCTTCAATCTCATCTTCCATCGGATCAAACACCCAATCTACGGTGCCATATACAGCTTGTCCTTGAATTTCACAGAAAACATCTGCCATCACTTGGCCATCTTCATTATGAATTTCATACTCAGCTGCACCATGGGATATTGCAATTTGGACAAGTTCAAAGAACGAACAAGGTCGATCAAATTCGAGGAATTCTTCTTCATCGTCCTCTTCTACCTCATACATCTCAATTTCTTGTTCATCCGAAGTGGAGATCACTCGTTCATAAGAGCTATGCGTCACGATCACATCACATGCATCTACACCTAGTGCATCGATCAATCCTTGTACATACTCCTCAACGTGTTCCAAGACTTCTTCTTTGTCTTCATCACTTAGTGAGCCCTCTTCCAACTGAAGCGCACCAGAAATACGATCGGATTCCCGATAAACCAAGCTCAAAGTCCCGACAAACTGATCTTCCCATACAATATCACTTACTTCTCCGCCTGCTGTTCGCAGGTCAGGTCTCAGAATGAATCCAGCCATCGCTTCTCACGCCTCCTCGTAGATATGGAAAATAGGACGGAAATGTTTCACATTCCCTTCATACATTTCCCAATTCTGGCGAAGAATATCACGCGTTTAAACAATATTTCTCAAGCGCAGCAGCAACCCCATCTTCATTGTTCGATAATGTCACCGCATCTGCTGCTTGTTTCACAGCTTCTGGCGAATTATCCATCGCAATACCTAGCCCTGCAAACTCAAGCATTTCAATATCATTATAATAATTGCCGATTGCAATAATCTGCTCGCGTGGAATGTTCCATGATGCAGCTAGCGCCTCAAGTGCATTGCCCTTCGTCGCTTCCTTGTGCATGAAATCGATGAAGAAGTCACCACTACGAATCATATGAAACCGACTCGCAACCGGATGGTCACGAAGCTGTGCTTCAACCCGATCCATCACATCTGACTCTGCACTAAGTGTCATTTTGACTAATTGATCATGCGTAGTCGCATCTTCGCGAACAATCGGATCAATAAAGAACTTCGCATACATCTCACGCTCTTCCGGTCTGCAAGACTCTACGAATAAATCAAACGCAGTACTCACGTCAAAATGAATCTGATTCTCTCTACAATAATGAATAAGCGGTGTAATTTCTTCCGCTGAGAATGCAAATTCATGGATCAGTTCGCTGTTATGTGACAATACAGTCGCTGCGCCATTATGCGCAATAGCCGTGCCTTCAAACCCAATCTCTTCAAGGATAGGAAATATCGATTTCGGACTTCTGCCCGAACAAAGTACGATTTGAATACCCGCTTGATGAGCACGCTTAAGCACTTCTTTCGTGCGCTCTGTCAAAACGTGATGATCATCAATTAAAGTTCCATCTACATCTAACGCAATCAGTTTGTATGTCATCGTCTCTCTCCTCCAGCATGTTGCACGAATTTAAGCGTTCTGATGCTGCTTAAGCTCGGCTAATTCTTGTTCAGTTAACTCTCTTGTCTCTCCAAGTGGTAACGCTGGATCAATGACAAGCGGTCCCATCGAGATTCTTTTTAAGTATACGACTTTTTTTCCTACGGACTCAAACATTCGCTTTACCTGGTGAAACTTACCTTCGACAATCGTAAGCTCAATCTCCCCGTAAATCCCATCAACTTGATTGCCAGATGCAATAATCTTAAGCTCCGCAGGTAGCGTCTTATACCCATCATCTAACGTCACACCTTCAGCAAATGCTATACGGTCCGATTCACTTACATCCCCGTCAATCTTAGCATAATACGTCTTGGGCACATGTTTACGTGGAGACAGCAAGTTGTGTGCCAGCTTGCCATCATTCGTAAGCAGTAATAACCCTTCCGTATCCTTGTCCAATCGACCGACAGGAAACACATCGAACGGCTGATACTCACTTGGCAGTAAATCCACCACTGTACGATCCTTCCAATCTTCTGTCGCGGATATAACCCCTTGCGGCTTATGCATCATAAGATACACGAACTCGCGATACACGATCGTTTCCCCAGCAACAACAATACGATCTGTTTCCGGTAATACTTGCAAACCACTATCTTTTACAACTTTATCATTGACAGTTACAACACCGCTTTTGACAAGCTTCTTTAGCTCCGAACGCGTGCCATAACCAAGATGGGCTAGTACTTTATCTAATCGCTGTTTAGCAGCCATACCTGGATTCAACTCCTTTATCTATAAATCATGATCCTTCTTATGCATTCACGAAACAGTCATCTTTATCACATTTTCCCAAAAGGATAACTGCGATAAGTAGCGAATATATGTTATGATGTTCAACTATACAATGATTATCGAAGAGGTGTAAAATGAAAAAACTGCTTATCTTCTTAGGCGTCATCATCGTTTTATTCGGCGGTTTATATGTTGTCAATCAACAGTCCCAAAAAGCTAAGAACGCTGAATTTAAGGACAATATTTATGGCGTAGATCCGTCCAAGCTTCACCCAGAGACGGTTAAAATTCTTAAAGACCCGAACTACAGCCAAACCATTCTGCCTGCTGAACTAGACAAGAAAATTGCTAATAAAGAAAGCTTCTTCGTCTATTTCTATGCTTCCACTTGCGTTCACTGTAAGGCTACAACTCCTAAGCTTGCGCCAATGGAGAAAGACATGGGTGCCAATATGGTGATGATCAACTTAGAAGAATACCGTAAGGGATTCCAGCAATACAACATTGAATTCACCCCTACACTAGTTGCCTACAAAGACGGCGCGCCAGTAGATAAGATGGTTGGCGGCGTTCCTGAAAAAGATGGCGGCGAAGGCAATACCCTTGAAATGTTTAAGAAGTTTTTCGAAAAATATAAAGTATAAGATGTAGAAAATGACGAGTGAGCTGCAATCAGCCTTACTCGTCATTTGTTTTTAGAGGTGGATTAATTACCAAATCCTCTACAGCTTGCAGTAATTCAGGATGTACAATGTGTATATCAAGATCATAAGGCATAAATGGAGCAGTATCTATTCCTTCAAGCTTATGTAAGTATCTAGACGCATCTTGCACAAGTAGCTCCAGATGAATGCCCAAGATATAATCCGCATAAGGCTCAAGCTTCTCAATTGCCGCTCTAAGCAGCTTGATCGCTCCGCTTACATTTCCATTACCATGATGATACAAACCGACTGCAACCTGCAGCAGCCCTTGATAAAGGGGTTTGCGACCTTCTTCCAGCCACAATTCCTCCATCACATCATGACACTCGTAATAATCTCGGGTCTTATTAAATTCATATAGAAATCTTATTAACAACGGGTCCCAATGCTTCATCGTCTATTGTACGCGATTAGCGCTCTTTGCCTTCACCATCGCTGCCTCAACCTCTTTTGAGAGCTTGCGCATTTCCCCTTCATCATTTCCCCATAGTTCATTAAAGCGCAATTGGAACTGCACCGCTTCACGAACTCTGTGGTAATAGAACAACTCTTGAATATCATTTAGCACCTTTGTCACGACACTTGAGTCGTCTTCAAATGCAATTTGTGCAGTCACGATCTCATCGCGAATATTCGACATCTCTTGATCTAGAATGTATGCAGCTTCTGCTGCACGACTCAGACGTATACGAACATCTTCTGGCAAGACACTCCCTTTATACTTATAGCTAAGCGAATGCTCAATAGTCGCCCAGAAGTTCATTGCAAGTGTACGAATCTGTAGTTCTGCTAAGACCCGCTTCATTCCAAGTGAGGTTTGTACGGGGTATTCCACAATGACATGGAAGGAGCGATATCCACTTTCCTTCTTGTGCGTAATATAGTCTTTCTCATAGATCACTTTCATATCTTGGCGTTCACGAATCATCGCTGCAATAAGCATGATATCCTCGCCAAACTGGCACATAATTCGAATACCTGCAATATCTTCAATGCCTGTTTCCAAATCATCCATTTCGACATCTAGACGTTTTGCTTTTTCTAGAATACTAGATATTTTCTTCACGCGTCCTGTAACAAATTCGATAGGTGCATATTCTTCACGGCGTTTTAACTCCGTGCGTAGCGTCTTAAATTTAATTTTTAGTTCCTCAACTGCTTGTTCATAGGGAAAAAGAAATCTTTTCCAATCTCGTCCATCCATCGCTTTAGCCTCCGCTCTAACGAATTCCGTATACTCCTGCACCGATGGCTTGTGAAATATGGGTGTAGCCATCTTGCTTCAACAATTCTCGTAAACCTTCATTAATTTTCTTCACGACACCCGGTCCTTCATAGATGAGTGACGTATAAATCTCAACAAGACTCGCACCAGCTTTTATTTTATCATAAGCATCTTGCGCATTAAAAACACCACCGCTCCCAATGATCGGTAGTTTTCCTTCAGTTAGCTCATAAATTTTGCGAATGACTTCTGTTGATTTATGAGTAAGCGGCTTACCACTTAAACCGCCAATTTCTTGTCTGTTCGGATGCATAAGTCCATCTCGCGATATCGTCGTATTGGATGCAATAATGCCCGATACGCCCGAATCTAGAATAATCTTTGCTGTCGATTCTAATTCAGTATCACTTAGATCCGGTGCAATTTTCACCAGAATCGGCTTGCCGCGATCTCCATGCTTCGCTTGCTGGATCTGCATCTCGTCCACGACCGCTGCGAGCAAATTCGCTAATTCATTGCCATGCTGTAAGTTACGCAAGTCCGGCGTATTCGGTGATGAAATATTCACAACAAAAAAGTCCGCTTGTACATATAATCGGCGAATGCATGTGCGATAATCTTGCTCCGCATCTTCATTCGGCGTTATTTTATTTTTCCCAATATTGATAACAACGGGGATAGTACGACGCTTTGTATGGGCAATATTCGTTGATAGTTCTTCAATTCCCACGTTATTGAAACCCATTCGATTAATTAATGCCTTGTCTTGCGGCAACCGGAATGACCTTGGTTTCTCATTACCTGACTGCGGCTTCGGTGTTACAGTTCCTACTTCAATAAATCCAAACCCTAAATTCGAGAAACCTTCAACCGCATGCGCATTCTTATCAAGCCCTGCCGCGAGTCCAATAGGGTTCTTAAAAGGAATACCCCATAATTCCGTTTCCAATTCCTTATATTGAGGCACACCATAGATTGCGCTAAGCAATCCACTCATACCAGGCACTTTACCAGCGAGTCCAAGGCCCCCGATCACAACATTATGAGCTTTCTCAGGGTCCATCTTAAACAATAATTTCTTACCTACATTTTTGTACAACACGTTTGACACACAACTCCGTTCGACTAGACTCTACAAGACAGTTTATACGTTTCGCTTTGTGATTGCAAAATTTTTTTGCTGTAAAACCGCTTTCATTTTGATATAATAAGCCTATAAAAGCACATGTCACAACAGTTTAGGAGGATTGCGATGAGCAAAGCTCGTAAAGTAGCAATGAAGTCAAAACCTAAGAATGAAGTGAACAAAAAAGCGATCATCTGGGCGAGTTCCATATTCGTAGCCTTAGTTGTCATCATGGTAGTATTACTCATTATCAATCCTTAAGAGAAACGAATAACTTCTCCCTTACAACATGACAATAAGCCCCCCACTTGGAAGGGCTTATTCTTAATTTAACCACTTATATACCTTACGAGGATTTTCCTCTTTCGCCTGAGGCGGCAACTTAAACACTGGAGGTTTCGATCCAGGCTGCTCTTCTTGTCCCTTTGATCCTGCCGGCGGAGGCAGCACGTTATTGCCAATCGTCACTTTCGTCAATAAAGGCACCATATCAAACAACTCTTCAACATCTTCCTTACGCATCCGAATGCAGCCAAGCGATTCATCCTTGCCAATACTATCCGGTTTATTCGTACCATGAATGGCATACAAAGTATCGGAAAGTGTCATCCCTCTAGAGCCAAATTCACCATTCGATTTACCATTGGGGTTGCGCACTTTCTCACTAATCTCAAATGTACCTTCTGGTGTTCGATCTGCTCCAAGTCCAATCGGGTAGCTGCGAATCATAACCTCGCCCGATACAACAGCTAATCGATAATTCGTCTTATCAATAACGATTTCGAGCGGTTGCTGCAGTGGATGTTGCGACTGCATATATTGCTTTTGCTGCAGAGGTTCCTGTGTAGGATCTTGTATACCAGTGCTTGTATTTACTTGAACTTGTGCACCTTCTGCTTTCTTCGCTTGCTCAGCCTTCAGCTTCGCATCGAACAATTGCCGCATACGTGGTGTGACGCCACTAAGAACATTATTCGGATATGGTGCTGTCAACTGTTCAATTAGTTGTGGTTTCTTCCCCAACTTCTGTTCGAATGCTGTCATGGCTGAAAGTAGAACTAGCTCTTCCTCTTGCTCTTTCTGCCATTTCATAATCGACGCCCGATACGGCGTGGGATCGTCAGGTTCACAGTTACAAGCAGCAGCGTCGTAATAACGAATAATCGCTTGGCTGCTCTGCTCCGTGTTCTGGACACTTAGGAACGGCTTCGAGGCACTTTGCCAGAGCTGCCACTTCTGATCTTTACTTCGCTCTACTGCAAGCAATACACGATGTGCGGAGCCGGTCGTTCCTAGCATAAACTCAACTGCTTCCTTCATTCCTCCTGCTTGATCCAGCTTATTCATATAATAGAAAGCGATATTTGTGCTACTTATCCCTTGTTCTTGTTTTGATTTCAAACGCGCTTGCTCAGCTAGCCACGCGTTATCTTGGTCCCAGACATCCGTAGGTATAAGCAGAAGGAGTAATAATAGCAATGCAACCCCAAGTGCTCTCCAAGAGCGTTTCTTTCGCTGTGTGCTTTGCCGTGCTTCACGTACCACCTTACGCATTTGAAGAGCTGCTTGCGATGTGTCGGTCTCGTATGCTTCATATATTTCTTCCGATTTCGCGTAGCAATAGGCTGCTTTCCCCAGTTGCCCCTTCTCTGCATACTCTTTGCCTAGTAAATACCAAGCGAACTTATCCTTGGGATGCTCATGCACATATTTTTTAAAATAATGATGATTCTCTTTGTCGGTCATGCCCGCACCCCTTATCGAATGTAATCGCTCAATACCTTCTTTATCGGCATCGTAAGGAGAATTTGTAAACCTCTTAATGCATACAAAAAAACCGCTTCTCTATTAATGAAGAGAACCGGTTCTTATCGTTACTTATAATTACTTGTTAAATGGAGCGTCTGCCACTTTAATGGAATCTGTTGGACATCCATCTTGTGCATCTTGCAAATCATCATAAAGATCTTCAGAAATTTCTGTATTACCACGGTTGCAGTCGTTTTGGAAAATTACTTCTGCAAGACCTTCATCATCGTAATCATAGATATCTGGTGCTGTTGCGCCACAAGCTCCACATGCGATACATGTATCTTTTTCTACCCAAGTATACTTAGCCATCTCTATATTCCTCCTCAGAATTATCCACACTCTACAATACAATATAATACAAAATATATTAAAGTTCAAACGTAAAATATTATTCTTCCTCTGAGAGAGGACGTTGCTTTAGATGGTCCATTTGCAAGGAAGTCCCGCGAATACGGGGATTGCGGAGCAAAGTGGACGGATCGTCGCTTACCATGCCAAGTGTCACAACTGCATTCTCCCCAAATTTGTCACGAATTGCGTCCATAACTTCGGTCAATTTCTCTTTCTTCGGCAGTTCTTCATATTCGAATAAATCCAGTTGCAGTGGCTTTTCCATCTTACTGCTTAGGTTCTGTGCGGTCACTCCTAGCAAACGAATCGGATCACCGACTTTCCAATGTTTATCGAGGAGCATACAAGCATAATGATAAATATCTTGTGTAATATCTGTCGGTGCGATCGTCATGGAGCGAGTGACCGTATGCATATCGGGATCACGAATGGTAAGCTGCACGGTTTCTGTGACAAGTTTTTGACGGCGCATTCTTCTTGCAACTCCATCAGCTAAATTTAGTAATACTTTAACTGCAGCAGCTCGATCTTGAATGTTATGCGGCAGTGTTGTTGTGTGACCGATCGATTTATTCTGCTCCCGATTCGGATTGACAGGAGAATGATCAATTCCCGCAGCTGCATTCTTAAGTGCAGGACCTGTGATGCCAAAGTGACGAGATAACATCTCAATATCTGCATGCGCAAGCTCACCAATTGTTCGAATTCCGATACGCTCCAGCTTCTCAGCCGTCTTACGACCGATTCCGAAGAGCTCCACACAAGGACGTTGCCACATGACATTGGGAACATCACGCAGTCTAAGTACAGTAAGACCATTCGGTTTCTTCATATCCGAAGCCATCTTCGCTAGTAGTTTATTCGGTGCAACTCCGATCGAACACGGCAGCCCAAGTTCACTCAAGACTCGCTGCTGGATCGTTGTCGAGATTTCTAGTGGTGTACCAAACTGCTTGGAACCTGTTATATCAACATAACACTCATCTATCGAAACTGGTTCTACTAATGGAGAATATGCATATACAATTTTCATAAACGCTCTTGAATACTCCCGATACAGATCAAAGTCTGGTTGAAGTAAGATTAGCTCTGGGCAGCGCTTAAGCGCCTCTCGTACGTGCATACCTGTCTTGACTCCCTTAGCCCTTGCTGCATAAGAGGATGTGACAATAATGCCTTTACGCTGCTCTACAGAGCCTGAGACGGCTATTGCCTTTCCTTTATAACTCTCAGGTTCAACCGCTTCATGGACCGAACAATAGAAAGCATTCATATCAATATGAAGAATAACGCGGCCATTTTTCGGATAACTAGAACTGGATTTCATCATCGGGATACACCTCTTTATTTTCAGAAAAAACAACTAATTAACAGATTATTATGATATAATCACTAATTATACATTCGGCAGTTCATAGCGCAAATGAGGGGGACCGTACACGGTGAAAATAATCAGAATATTCGATACAACTCTGAGGGACGGAACTCAAGGAGAAGGCGTATCCTTGTCCGTTGAAGACAAACTTAAAATTGCCCAAAAGCTTGATGCTCTAGGTGTCCATTATATTGAAGGCGGTTGGCCTGGAAGTAATTCCAAAGACATCGAATTTTTCAATCGAATTAAAGAAATTCCACTCAAACACGCCAAAATTTCCGCATTCGGCTCTACTAGACGCAAAGCGACACTAGCTGTGGACGATGCGAATTTGAATTTGATCGTACAATCAGGTGCTCCGGTGGCTTCGATCTTCGGCAAGTCATGGGACTTCCACGTACATACTGCTATTCAAACAACGTTAGAAGAAAATCTAGCGATGATTTATGATTCGGTTTCCTTTTTAAAAAATAATGGTCTAGAAGTTCTATACTTAGGTGAACATTTCTTCGACGGATACAAGAACAATCCCGAGTATGCGCTTGAAACAATTCGCCAAGCGGAAGAAGCAGGCGCAGATTGCATTGTGTTATGTGATACGAATGGCGGCTCTTTGCCTGATGAGATATTCTCAATTGTCACCGCTGTTAAGCAAGCGATCTCTGTTCCAGTTGGCATCCACGCGCATAACGATTGTGAGCTAGGTGTTGCTAACACACTTGCTGCAGTAAAAGCAGGTGCCCAGCATGTACAAGGCACAATCAATGGTTATGGAGAGCGCTGTGGAAATGCGAATTTGTGCTCTATCATTCCGAATCTACAATTGAAATTAGGTTATTCTTGTGTGTCTGACGAGCAGCTTACAACGCTTCGCCTCACAGCTCGATTCGTTAGTGAAGTTGCGAATATGCATATGCCTGCGAATCAAGCTTATGTCGGAAGCGCTGCATTCGCACACAAAGGTGGCATTCATGTCTCCGCGATTATGAAAGCTGCATCGACCTATGAACATATCGTACCCGAGAAGGTCGGTAATAAACAACGCGTGCTCGTATCTGAACTTGCCGGTCAGAGCAATCTCGTGACAAAAGCACAAGAGATGGGCATCGATATCAGCCAATCCCAGAAAGCACGTGAAGTTATTCAACGCATCAAGGAAATGGAGCACGAAGGTTTCCAATTCGAAGGTGCTGACGCCTCTCTTGAATTGCTCTTGCGTGAAGCGATGGATGGGGTAGAGGAGACTTTCGCTATTGATTCATTCAAAATCTTGGTGGAGAAGTCAGCTGACCGCGGAGTTGTTACGGAAGCCATCGTACGCATTCGTGTAGGCGATCAGACGATCTTCACGGCCGCGGAAGGCAATGGCCCTGTTAACGCACTCGACCAAGCACTACGTAAAGCACTCGTGCAATTCTATCCAGACATTGCGAATATCCACCTAACTGACTATAAAGTACGCGTGTTTGATGAAAAAGGCGCAACTGCCGCCAAGGTACGTGTACTCATCGAATCATCGAATCTCAAACACTCTTGGAATACCGTAGGCGTATCCAGCAACGTGATTGAAGCGAGCTGGCAAGCACTTACAGACTCCATTCGTTATGCTTTAATTGGTAAGCAGATCAGTTCCAAGTATGAACCCGAACAAGAGCGATTAGGTCTCGTTAATCATTAATTCCATTATGTAAAAAAACAAGCCCATCGATCGTGACGATGGGCTTGCTTTCTGTTCAAGCACTACTATTTACTTGTCATCTAGTACAGCCTTGATCTTCTTATTTAATGAGTTATAGGTCTCCGAGTAAAATACATCTCGAATGACCCCCTTCTTATCTACAATAAAGCTTGTCGGTATCGCAATCACGCGGAACTTCTCCGAGATCTTCCCATCTTTATCGAGTAAGACAGGGAACTGGAACTGATGACGATCCACGAATGCACGTACGTTACGCATCGAATCCCCTTGTGTAATATTCACAGCATAAAGATCAAATTGCCCCTCATAGGCTTGATACAACTTCACAAGATCCGGTGCTTCTTTCTCACAAGGTCCACACCAAGAAGCCCAGAAATTAATCATTAGCGGCTTGTCCCGCTCCCCGCCAACTTTAAATTCTTCCCCTGTAAGAGAAGCGAGTGTAAACGAAGGCACCCGATAATCCGGCTTAGGCATCTCCTCGGCAGCAACACTTACTTGTTCCTGTTTTGTTTGTATATTTTGATACACGGCAATCCCCACGAGCATGATGAGGATACTGAGCACAGCAATATTTTTCTTCACACCATTAGCCCCATCTCTTGGTCAAATCTTATTCCTTCATTCCATTCATACTTATTATTATATTCTTCTTGCCAATTCAAATACAATTTGTTGCCAAATATGTTCACAGTATGTCCTCAACTGAGTTGGGAAACCTAAACGTACGAATCCATTTGAGGAAATAAGGAGTGCGCTCATGGCAACGACTAAACCGCATAAATTAAATATTAGTTTTCAAAGTGACATGGACGAAGACTTAAGCGATGAGACCTCCAGTACGAATAACAGCACGAATAAGAAAGCTGGGAAAGGGAAGGTTTGGGAGTTCATCGCACTAGCGACGATTCCACTTGTTCTTGTACTCGGCAACTCCATGCTCGTCCCAATCCTGCCCGAGTTACAAAAAGAACTGCACGTCAGCCAATTTCAAAGTTCCCTTGTCATCTCATTATTCTCCATCACGGCTGGACTCATCATACCCATTCTTGGCTATTTATCTGACCGGTATTCGCGCAAAGCGGTCATGATTCCTTCTTTAATTGTGTACGGCTCCGCAGGAATTCTTGCAGGCTTTGGAGCAATCTGGGGTTCCTATACGGTCGTTATCATCGCACGGGCAATCCAAGGGATGGGGGCAGCTGGCACAGCACCTATTGCAATGGCATTGGTCGGTGACCTGTATGATGATGGGACACAAAGTAAAGCCTTGGGCTTAATTGAAGCTGCCAATGGTGCAGGTAAGGTACTCTCTCCGATCATCGGTTCAGCGCTCGCTTTGATTGTCTGGTACGCTTCATTCTTTGCTTTCCCTGTGTTTTGCTTGCTTTCACTGCTCGCTGTTATTTTTATTATCAAGGAACCGAAGAAAAAGACCGAGCCACCAAAGCTTAAACCTTATTTACAGAAAATCGGGGCAATTCTGAAGGAGAAAGGTCGTTGGTTAATTACTTCCTTTTTCGCTGGATCACTTGCATTGTTTATTTTATTCGGTGTCCTGTTCTACTTATCGAATATTCTGGAGAAACCTCCATACAACATCGATGGTGTTATGAAAGGCTTAGTTCTCGCCATCCCTTTACTCGGACTTGTGGCAACTTCCTATACAACAGGCGCACTTATTAAGAAGAACGGTACACTCATGCGCTGGCTGATGAACATTGGGTTACTGCTAATGACAGCATCCTTAACGCTTACGATCTTCTTTTATCAAAACATCTATGTATTTATTGGCTTCCTTACGCTCAGCGCAATTGGTACAGGCTTGCTCTTGCCATGCTTAAATTCCATGATTACGGGTTCCGTCAAGCAGGAAGAGCGCGGCATGATCACCTCGATCTATAACTCCTTGCGATTTATCGGGGTTGCGTTTGGTCCGCCGCTGTTCGGTTGGCTGATGGACATTTCGCATGCTGCTTTGTTTATCACAATCTCTGCTTTATCGCTGATCACACTAGGATTAGTCTTCTTCCTTATTAAACCAAAAGGACAAATCAATTAAATTTCGCACAAAAAAGTGAAACCACTCATTCCTTCTTACGTAGTAGTTAATCATACACAAAAATAATTCTATGTTTGGAGGAATGTTGAGATGTTTCCGTTTGTTTTTCACTGGATGGACTTTGTCATTTTCGGAGCGTTTGGATTGTCAATTTGGGCATCATTCCGCGTTCGTGGAACGTTTAATAAATGGGCACAGGTCCCAAACCTTTCTGGTTTAACTGGTTATGAAGCTGCCCGCCGCATGCTTGATGCAGAAGGGCTGCACGATGTTCCCATCGAACCTGTACGTGGAGCTTTAACTGACCATTATGATCCGATTAATCGCGTTGTCAGATTGTCCGAGCCTGTGTATTATGAAAAATCAATTTCAGCTGTATCCGTTGCTTGCCACGAAATTGGTCACGCAATCCAGCACGCTGAGAACTATCCGATGTTAGTACTCAGACACCGAATGTTCCCAACAGTTAACTTTGCATCCGGCGTTGCACCATTCTTAATTATTGGTGGATTTATTTTCCAACAATTTTCATTCTTATTAACACTTGGTATTATCTTCTTCTCCGTTGCTGTTCTGTTCCAACTCGTAACACTACCTGTTGAGTTTAATGCATCAAGTCGTGCTAGAGAATTGATGATTTCTAACGGTTTCATCAATAATGAAGAAGAACGCGGTGTAGCCAAAGTACTGAATGCCGCTGCACTGACTTATGTGGCCGCAGCACTCGTCTCCGTACTTGAGCTAATCAAATATATTTTGATCGCCAACTCCCGTAACGATTAAGCAATTTGCCTAGAAGCAAACAAAAGCTTTCTACGACATTCAAGTCGCAGAAAGCTTTTTTCATTATTTTCGATTAAAGTATTCGAGTAAGAATCGTCTAAATACCTCTGCAATTAGTGGCAATTTTTCGTCACGGCGTCGAATCAAACCAACTGTACGAGTCACTTTAGGTTCGATTACCCTCACCTTCACCGGCTTTAATGTTCCATATTCAATGAGTGCCAATTCAGGAAGCAGGCTGACCCCCATACCCGCGGCAACGAGCCCTCTAATGGTATCCGTCTCTTCCGCCTCAAACTCAATCTTAGGGGTGAATCCGGACTTCAGACAAGCATCCATTACAATCGAGCGCAGGGAATACGATTCTGAGAACATTACGAATGGCTCATCTTTCAGTTGACTGAGCTGTATCCCATTATATTCGGCAAGCATATGACCTTCTGGTAAGATCGCATATAATTCTTCCGTTAACAATATCTCCCCCGTCACATGTTCATGTGATTCAGGGAACGGTGAAATAAATGCAAGATCAATCTCACCCTTGCTGACATCTTTAATTAGGCTATTATAAGTTCCTTGTTTCAATAAAAACTTCACATTCGGGTGATCTTTACGAAATGATGCAATGACCTTCGGTAGTAGCGTTAGCACGACACTGTGTGGAAATCCAATTCGAATCTCCCCTGCATCAGGGTCCAGAAATTCTTGAATCTCATTGACTGCCTTTTCTAAATCCGTCATTATCCCTTCAATTCGGCTTAAGAATAAACGACCGACTGAAGTTAATTGAACATTGCGCCCTTTTTGGACAAATAAAGTAACACCAAGTTCTTCTTCTAACATATGAATTTGCCGACTAACGGCAGACTGAGCCACCCTTAATTCTTCTGATGCCTGAGTCACATGCTGCTTTCTCGCAACTTTTACAAAATAGAGAAGTTGACGCAATTCCACGAGTGGACAATCTCCTTCCAAACAGCTTATAATAAATAAGTTCAAATTTTTCAATTTTTCTATGTTACATAGAGGAGGAATTAACCATGTCAATCGAACGTAATGACGTTTCTACTTTTAAAGGCGCTCCCCTTACACTTGTTGGACCCGAGTTAAAGGTTGGGGATCAAGCTCCTGATTTCACAGTTAACAAAAACTTGCTTACAGAAGCTACTCTCGCAGATTATGCAGGAAAAGTAAAGCTAATTTCTGTAGTCCCTTCACTTGATACAGGTGTATGTGATGCACAAACTCGTCGTTTCAACGAAGAAGCAGCTAATTTGGGTGAGAATGTTGCTATTCTTACAATCTCCGCTGACTTACCATTTGCACAAGCTCGCTGGTGCGGTGCTGCAGGTATCGACAAAGTTGAAACACTTTCTGACTACAAAACAAATTCCTTTGGTCTTGCTTATGGCGTATTGATCAAAGAATTCCAATTGGATATGCGTTCAATCTTCGTTATCGATGCGAACAACACCATTCAATATGTAGAATACTTATCCGAAATGACAGAACACCCGAACTATGAAGCAGCGATCGAAGCTGTCAAGAAACTCGTATAATTCTGACATTAAACACAACAACAGCAGAGTTGAAACGTCACCCATGACATTTCGAACTCTGCTGTTTTTTTAACTGAAATTACGTAATTTTACTTAACTCAAGCTTCGCGTCAAGTAATTTGTAAATTTCTAATATCGTACGGTAGTTAGAGCCTAAATCACCGAGCGACCCTCTTGAAGCGGAATAAATATCAATCGCTGACTTGAGCGGATTAATACCATACAATGTCAAAGTGATATCTTGTCTTCTGCCAGACACTGTCTTCTTTTCTACGACGATCTCCCCTACGGACTTCACTTCATGAAGGATTTTGTAACCTTGCGTTTTATTGAGCAAGTGGATGACTTCATCCCACAGCTTATCCCTCGACATCTTATAGTACTTCGTTTTTAAAGCAGGGTCCTTCGCTTTTTCCCCGGTCTGTTCATGACTTCGAACTAAACCAACCAAAATACGCTTTAACAACTGACTTCCTCCTTTGAAGAATATAGCATACAGGCCTTGAGAACTATACTCTATCATACCACTGTTTAGCATGAAGAAAAAGCCTCTAGATCAAAAACATCCAGAGACTCTACTTGATTTATTCGTATTAAAAAAGAAAAACCCGCGATGCCGTCCGATTTTTGTGTTTCGAACCTGCTCTCGCAGGTGGGTGACCGCAGCGACGCTTTTGAGGTCCTTGGCATAATGGCAAGGCATGTCAGCTACGTCGCAATGTGGGTCTCCCTAGAAACTCGTCATTGGTTCAAAACAACTTAAAATCGTAACGTACATCGCAGGATGTAAACATATTATAAAGCAGTCAATTAAACATTTCAAGTTTAGCGAGTTGGCAATTGTTCCGCCTCATCAAGATCTGCTTCTTCATTTGCTTTTTCTTGGTTTTCCTCAGCCTTTGCTTGCAGTCTTGCAAAAATGCGATTGAACTGCCAGTAAATAAAGAACGTAGAAACGCTTCCACTGAAGAAAATAACTAAGAAAGTGAATTGGAAATAGGAGAAGTACCAGATCACGCCTGTTACAACAAGCAACAATATCGATGCGATCGGATGAGCGATTGTAAGCAAGAACGCATTTTTCACGAGTCCAAAGAACTTCATTTTCAAGTGCACCATAATACAGAAGAAATTAAATAGTGCTGCGACGAAAATAATGGAGAATACAATAAAGAATATCGCTAAGAAACTCCAAGTGCCGCCTTTTGACATGAAAAATTTATAATCCACATAAATAATAGCGGTTGCAAGCATAGCCAGAATACCGCCTAACATCGCTTGTACATAGTTTTCCTTGTACCCTTTAAAGAACGTACGCAGCATCGGCACATCGTCTACACCTTGTATCCATTTACGGATCAATGTAAACATCGCTGCTGTAGCTGGGAAGATTGTAAACGGTGCGATGATCCCCATGAGCACAAAAGTTTGGATGTAGAATCCTTCCGGCGCTGTAGCTGGATCAATCATAAACAGCATCATTATGGGAATAAACGGTACAAATAGCGAGCATACAAGCCACATTAAGTTTGAAAAAGCAAGGCGCATGATCCATTCTGATATCCGATAGGCGCCCCCCATAAAACCTTTTAATTCCACAATAAAGGCCCCCTCTTCTTGCTCTTAATTCTTATAGGTGAATGTCTATTAATTATAACGTAAAAAGCCTTATTCCGATAGAGTTTGGGAATTATTAATGTATTGCGAAACGCGCAAAAAAAACGAGGACACTTAAAGTGCCCTCGATCATTGTGTTGATTAGGATTGAACTTCTTCTTGACGCTTCGAACGGTTGCGATCTCCACCACCGGAGTAGCTGCGTTCTCTGCGCTCGCCGCCGCCATAGCTGCCGCGATCACGGTTAGAAGAACGGTTACCATCACGGGAGCCGCTATCACGAGATCCACCATCACGAGATCCACCATCACGGTTGTAGTAAGGACGGCTGCTTCCACCTTCACGGTTTCCGCCGCGGTTGTAGGAACCACCACTGGAACGGTCATTGCGTCTTTCACCACCGCCACCATAAGGAGCGCCCATACGACGACCATTGGAGCGAACGTCTGGACGACGTCTTTTTGCACGGATTGGATCTTCAGGAGTCAATTCAACATTAACTTCCTTCTTATCGCCTGTTAATAATTTAAGAGCAGCAGCAAGCAAGTTTACAGAGTCATATTGCTCTAGAAGTTGGATTGCTACGCCTTTGTATTCGGATTGAGCATCATTTTGCAATAATTCAAGAATGCGCTCAGCTGTAACTTTTTGCTTACCTTCCATTGCTTCAGCAATGCTTGGCAAAGGTTTCTTCGTAATTTTGTGACGCGTCATTTTCTCGATGAAATGCAAGTGATCGATCTCACGAGGTGTTACGAATGTCCAAGCTGTACCTTCTTTACCTGCACGTCCTGTACGACCGATACGGTGTACATAGCTCTCAGGGTCTTGTGGAAGGTCGAAGTTCACAACGTGTGTAACGCCAGATACGTCTAGACCACGAGCTGCAACGTCTGTTGCAACAAGTACGTCAATGCTGCCATCACGGAACTTACGCATTACGTTGTCACGTTGGTTTTGGGACAAGTCACCATGCAAGCCTTCTGCTGCATATCCACGCTTTTGAAGGGCTTCAGATAGCTCATCAACACGACGCTTCGTACGACCGAAGATGATTGCAAGATCTGGAGATTCCATATCAAGCAAGCGAGCAAGCGCGTCGAACTTTTGTCTCTCATGAATCTCAATGTAAGCTTGTGCAATAAGTGGTGCACTTACTTGCTTTGGAATCACAGATACGTGTTCAGGGTTAGTTAGGAATTGTTGAGCCAATCTTTGGATGTTCGGAGGCATAGTAGCCGAGAACAACATGGTGTGACGCTCGCTTGGTACAAGCTTCAAGATGGATTGGATATCTTCCATGAAGCCCATATCCAGCATTTCATCTGCTTCATCCAATACTACCGTTTGTACATCGTCAAGCTTGATTGTCTTACGGTTAATATGGTCAAGCAAACGTCCTGGTGTACCGATAATGATTTGTGGTTTCTTTTTCAATGCGCGAATTTGTTTAACGATATCTTGACCGCCATAGATTGGAAGGGAACGAACTCCCTTGAAACGACCCAATTTCCCGATTTCTTCCGCTACTTGAATCGCAAGTTCACGGGTTGGGCACATAATTAGAGCAATAATCCGATCTTCGCTCATTTCGATTTTATTCAACAACGGAATACCGAAAGCAGCGGTTTTACCTGTACCTGTTTGTGCCTGACCGATTAGGTCGCGGCCTTCCATTGCGAGTGGAATTGTTTTTTCTTGAATGGGTGTTGCTTCTTCAAAACCCATCTCTGTAATCGCACGTAAAATTTTTGGTTCTAGTCCTAGCTCTTGAAAAGTCTTCAATTTAATCTTTGTCTCCTTTAATTTAAGCAGGCTCCTACGAGTCCATCCGGGGATCAACGTTTCGCGCAAACATTAATGTGGCGGCCAGACTCCACAGGCCTCTTCTCTTAGTCATATCCTTAAGGACGACTTCTATCTTCCACTTTATCTAGTCTTCATTTCGAAGATGATTATGATGCATCGACAGCATCGACAGTCTTTGCTACCTTTTGTAAAAGAAATCCGTTCTTAAGAACACTCTAAAGTAGTATAGCATAATCTCTTCACTTTTTTCCAACCCCACTTATACACAATTTATATTTATGCCAAACTACAATAATTGGAATATTTATTTTATTTTTCATTTAACACCAGACATATTGCAGTTTTTTTGTTTTGTATTATACTCAGGATTGTTTTATATAATCTGCCGAGGTGATATTTTTTGAAAAAGGTCATGGATATATTTATTATCCTAGTTGCAAACTTGCTTATCTCAATTGGATTCAATCAATTTTTAATCCCTCATCAGCTATTAGCAGGCGGTATTTCCGGGATTGCAATGCTTATCGGATACTTTAGCGATCTGCATATTCCGATCCTTTACTTCCTATTAAATTTACCAATCATTGTCTGGGGTTTTGTCGTGATTGGACGTCGTTTTATTATTATCAGCTTACTGTCCGTGGCCATAACTTCTTGGATGATGACATTCATTCCAACGGATGGTTTTGTACACGCACCGATCCTTGCCGCTGTATTCGGCGGAGTGCTCATTGGAACCGGAACAGGTTTATTGCTGCGCATTGGCGGTTCTAGTGCTGGGTTCGATATTGTAGGATCAATTCTGACTAGACATTACGACTTCCCCCTTGGCGGCGTTCTTATCGTACTCAATGGAGTCGTGATCGCAGCTCTAGGTTACTTTAAAGATAACTGGGATTTAGCCCTATATTCAATGTTAGCCATCTATATTACGGGTGTTGTTGTGGACATGCTCCACATTAAACATGTGAAAGTTACAGCTTTTATTGTCACTTCAAAGAAAGAACAAATGCTCGAAAAAATGCTGCGCACACCGCGTGGAGTAACCATCTTAAAGGCCGAGGGTGCGTACTCGAGTATGCCAAGTGACGTCCTCATGACGGTTATAACAAGGTATGAGCTCGTCGAGCTTAAACGGATTGTAGAATCCGTTGATGAGGACGCATTCGTCAACATTGTGGAGACAGCAGGAATTTGGGGGAAATTCAATCGTTTGTCCTAATTGAAACACCCTGTCATTTCCAATTAATTGTGATATAATAACATTGAATTTCATTTCGATTTCGATCTGGTTTTAAAGGTATTTCTGCTAAGTCATTTTCTAATCATGAGATTGGAAGGGTGAGGGAGATGGAAACCGTAAAACTGTCTAGAATTGTGATGAACTTGACACCCGAGCTCTACTCATTCCTCAAGTCGGATGAGCTTGAATCTGATATCGTACTACGATACGGATTGGATCGCCTAGATCCCGAGGATGTCATCGAAATTATTCAAATTAGCATAACGGAACACCGCAAAGACGCCTTGCTCCACTAAAGGCGTTTTCTTTTTTGCGCAAAATGTTGTATTTTTGTAATAATTATCATAGAGATGCTGTATAAACGCCCTATATTTCATGCTATGATATTAAATATTTGGAGGTGTTAGTTATGGGTGCATTCTCACCTTGGCACATTATATTAATTGCGGTTGTCGCTCTATTGTTATTCGGACCGAACAAGCTTCCAGAACTAGGACGCGGCATGGGTAAAATGTTTAGAGAATTTAAAGATGCAACAAATGGAACATCCACTTCTTCAAGCGATGCGCAATCTAAGAAGGAAATTCCAACAGCTGAAGTCATTCGTTCAGATGAACAAGCCCAAACCCAGCACAAATAAACCGTTACATACGATAAGTATGAAAGCCTGCCCTACACTTCGGCAGGTTTTTTTGTGTCAAAATATTTTAATAGTTTCCCTCTGTGCGATTGTAATCTATTGATTTATAATAGAACGAGTACGTAAATAAGAGAGGAAAATTGACACATGGATATGTTACTCGCATCTTTAATCATGGTATGGGGAAATCTGTCTGCAACAAGCCCTGACGTTACATTCGAGCAAGTTGCTAAAGTATCCGTCGAAGCGAAGAGTACAGCTGTCGCTGTTGCAAAGCCGGCAGATCCACAGGCTAAAGAAGACCCACTTGCACATTTATTCCCAACAAACAAAGTCGATCCACAGAAAGATGCGCCTGAAGTGAAAGGCATCTACTTGACCGCTTACAGCGCTGGTGGGGCTAAGAAATTCGATTCACTAGTCAAACTCCTTGATGATACTGCACTTAACTCGATGGTCATCGATGTCAAAGACGACAACGGCTATATTACTTGGGAGACAGGCAATGAACAGCTTAAGGCAATGGATACGACACAGAAATTGATTTCGGACATGCCGAAAATCATCTCCACAATGAATGAACATCAAATTTACCCAATTGCCCGAATAGTCGTATTTAAAGATTCGATTCTTTCCAAGAAAAAGCCGGAATTATCCTTCGTTCATCCAGATGGTACCCTATGGGCAAATGGGAAGAAAGAAAGCTTCGTGAATCCGTATGCCAAAGAAGTATGGGATTACAATATTGAAGTTGCGAAAGAAGCAGCCAAAGCAGGCTTTAAAGAAATTCAATTCGATTACGTTCGATTCCCTGAAGGTTTCGAAACTCGAGCAAATACATTGAAATACACCAAAGATGAGCGTTCACGTATCGAAGTTGTATCTGCCTTTACGAAATATGCAAGAGAACAATTAGAACCCCTTGGAGTTCGTGTCTCAGTGGATATATTCGGATATGCGGCATCCGTCCCTGCTGCTGAAGGGATTGGACAAGACTTTGAGAAGATCTCAGCGAATGTGAATGTGATTTGTCCTATGATCTATCCGAGTCATTACACAACAGGCTGGTTTGGCGCTAAAGTACCAGATGCCGCTCCTTATGTGACCATCAATGGCGCTTCCAAAGATACGACGAAGAAACTTACTCATATTGAAAGTATGGGCTTAAAACCTGTTATTCGTCCATGGATTCAAGACTTCACTGCCACATGGGTTCCTGGTCACATTACGTATGGTAAACGTGAGCTGGAAGAGCAGATTCGTGCACTGAAAGACAATGGAGTAAATGAATTTTTACTTTGGAATGCCAACAATCGCTATACACCTGACGTGAACTACTAATTTTCATACGACTTCTAATCGGTGCCGCTTATCCATATCATGTTTGGGTGCGGCACTTTTTTTATTCGCTATGGGAGAGGACATGCAGATGAAACGAAAACTATCGCGACGACAATTTATCAAATGGGGTTTTGGCGCAACTGCTGCTGCAGCAATCGCTGGAGGATCTTATGCCATATGGGGCGAGCGATTCAACTATGAAACGAAGAAAGTAGAACTTCCTTGCAAACGTCTTCCCTCATCACTTGATGGCTTACGTGTTGCCCATATTAGTGATACACACCTAGGATTTTTCTATAACTTGGATCAATTAAAGCCAGTTGTCGAAAAACTAAACGCGCTGGAACCTGACCTTATCTGTTTTACAGGAGATTTATTCGATCATATTGTAGAAAATGCGAAGGAGTGTTCAGCACTTCTACGCACACTTCAAGCACCACTTGGCAAATGGGCATGTCTGGGTAATCATGATTATGAAGCGAAAGTGCGCGCTGTGAAATCTGTACTGACTGAGGGTGGATTCCGTGTGCTTCAGAATGAACATGAACGCATCAGAGCTGGGGCAGGCGGGGACTTCCTAACAATTGCAGGGCTCGATGATTCCTTAGTAGGACGTCCGAACATGAAGGCTACCCTGCATAATATGGACTCGCAAGCGTTCACGATCCTTCTCTCTCATGAATCAGGAGTTGCCGATCAAGCGCTCGAATATCCAATTGACCTTGTATTATCCGGTCATAGTCATGGTGGACAAGTAAGAATACCTCTGGTTGGGGCTGTGTTCGTCCCCCAAATGGGTGATACCTATATTATGGGGCATTACATGTTACAGCGTGATCAATCTCCCCCACTTCACGTCTATGTCAATCGAGGGATTGGGACAACACATCTTCCGATTCGGTTTCTATGCCGTCCTGAAATCACCTTAATTACACTGCGTTCAACCTTATAACTTGCCCGTTTCAATGATATAGCCATTACCCTTATCCAGACGCTTCTTCTCAATCATCGATAGCTGTTTCACTTCCGGTGTTGCGATAAAATGTTTGGCTAAATTCGACTCTGCGTAGTCAAACGCTTTCTCATCGGAATCCGCTACGACTATTAAATACACAAGCTGATCGCTTAACTCGATTTCCATTTTGTACATAAACATGGGGTAAATCCTCCTTCAACTAATTGGTAACCCTAGCCATTCATGCTATGATGTTATCATTAACAATCCGATTTGCCCATAGTTTTATAGGGAGGTACAGCAATGATTCAAATTGGTACGGATGCTCCTTTATTTATGGCTGACAGTACACACGGTACTTTTCAATTAGCGGATTATGCAGGGAAAAGACCAATCGTTCTTATCTTTTATCCGATGGATAACACACCTGGCTGCACCAAGCAGTTATGTGCGGTAAGAGATTCTAAAGTTGCCTATGCGAAGTTCGATGCCGTTGTTGTCGGCATTAATCCCGCTTCTGTCGAATCCCACCAAGGATTTGCGGATAAACATCAATACAACTTTCCAATCCTATCTGACCGCGATGAGTCGATTCGCAAGATGTACGGTATTACGAAATTTCTATTCCTCATGCAGCAGCGCGTTGTCATCGTAGTTGGCAAGAATGGTCAGATTATTTTTGCTGAAAAAGGACTTCGTCCAACGGAAGAAATACTTGCGGTCCTTGCAACAGATGCAGGCTCCGCATAGAAAAAAGCGAAGAGCACCCGATATAACTCGGCAGCTCTTCGCTTTTTGTATGATCCATTAGAAAATATAAACTTACTGGGACAAACGAAGTGCCAATTCATACATATCCATGTTGAATGGTTTCTTCGTATTTACGACTAAATCGATGTCTGTAAGAACAAGTTCGTTGTTGATTACGCCGCAAGCTTTACCAGACTCACCAGCAATCAAGCTGCGAACTGCAAAATCGCCCAGACGGGATGCAAGAATACGGTCATTGTGTGTTGGCGTACCACCACGCTGAATGTGACCAAGTACAGTTACACGAGGATCCATGCCGCTTGTATCCGCGATCACTTGGGATACTTCTTCTGCTTTACCTACGCCCTCAGCCATTACGATGATACTGTGGCGCTTGCCTCTTGCAAAGTTTTCCTTCATGTGTGTACCAATTGCTTCCAGATCGAATGGTACTTCTGGTACTAGAATTGCTTCCGCACCACTTGCAAGACCTGCATAAAGAGCAATATCTCCACAGTGACGACCCATTACTTCCACAATGGAAGAACGTTCATGGGAGCTCATTGTATCACGCAATTTATTTACAGCATCCACTACGATGCTTACTGCTGTGTCAAAACCGATTGTTACATCAGTGAAAGGAATATCGTTATCAATCGTACCTGGAAGACCCATTGTACGAATACCAAGCTTAGACAATTTGTTCGCACCTTGGTAAGAACCATCTCCACCAATTACAACAAGACCATCGATACCGCGCTTGCGTAAGTTCTCAGCACCTTGTCTTTGACCTTCTTCTGTACGGAACTCATTACAACGAGCGGATTGCAAGATTGTGCCTCCACGTTGAATGATGTCACCAACACTACGTAGATCCATTTCACGAATGTCATCATTAAGTAGACCTTGGTAACCGCGTTGTACACCGTACACCTTTAGTCCAGAAAATAATGCACTACGTACAACAGCACGTACCGCTGCATTCATACCTTGTGAATCTCCACCACTTGTTAGTACTGCGATTGATTTGATTGTTGTCATTGTAAGATCCTCCTCCATATTGCTGCATGCGTTTATGATGTACTTTTTTGATTAGTGAAGCGAATCACTAATGAATTTACAAAAAAGAATAATCGAGTCAGTGGGCTTTTAACCATTAATTTTCTAGATACAGCCTTAACTTCCGGTTGTGTTCGAACTTTCGGGTCGGATAAGTAAAGTGCTAACAGTCCTTCAATAATCATCCGATGGAACAATGGATGTTCCAAGTGCATAATTTGCCCCCGAGCTTGTTCTACCATGTAAGCAATACGCAATGTTGTCGTATTCATATTGTCATAATACGTACAAAAATTCAAATCCCCACCTACTTGATCTTCTTGTTGATCGATTAAGTAATCGAGCAAAATATGAAGTCCATTCACCGATGGGAAATAAGCTTGCGTAATTCGCTCCACTTCTGAAGCTTGTAAATTCGTATCAGCCGCCGCTAAAAACAACATAAACATACCTAGTGTGGAACCCGTCGCTGCGGCAAACTCATTCCAGTGTAATTCTGGATAGTTATCGCGGTGTTGTTTCCACCAATTGACCAAAGAATCTTCACGAAGATCACGATGGATATGTTTATAAACTTGCAAGTCTGTATATAGTTTCACAAAACTTGTTACAGAAGAAGCAACTAACGGATATGAGGGAAGTTGTCCAATACAGCGGCGACATTCCTCCACAAGATCATGCAAATAACCGCCATCATCTTGTTCCGTTCTCAGCGCGTAGTAATTTTGTAAAGTCGCGTTTGGATTTACTGCATCTAGCATAGACTGATGCAATAAGCGGAAATCCTCTGGATCCAGTGATGTACTGCGATCACATAGGTTGTCCAAATAATCACTTATCGTCTGAAGAGCAACAATTAATGGAATCAGAACATGGCGCATGGAAATATTCGCTGCCGCATATACAGCGCCACCCTGACAGTGAAACTCTTTGTGTGTAATACTATCAATTGCTTGCTTTCTTAGTTCAGGATCTGGAATGCATTCCGCCTTCTCACGCCACTGTGCAAGTGTTGCTCGAACCTCCGGAAGTACAAATCGATACACACGACTCATTAATGTGATAGGTCCCTTGGGGACCCTATTGTGGCTTGCTAGATATTCGCTCAAGCATGTCCCCCACTTTACGATCAACTAGTTTATATAAGGCTCATCTATTTACACCTATTATTTGCAATCATATCCAAATTTATCAACCATGCATACGAACTTCAATTTCTTGGTTCACACGAAACCACAGATGAAGATCATTAATCCTGCTTGCGCGATCTGCAATTGATGAATTCAATTCACAAGAAACTTCAAAGTTATCTTCCTGATCCAATTGACGCTGTTTGGCAATAATTACACGTTCAATCTGCTTAATGCGTTCAGGTATTGTACCACGAATCTGTTCCCAACGCAGTAAAATAGCGCACCTCTCCTCAGTGGAATATTCTTCCCATTCTCGCTCAAGTTGTGGCGTCTCAATACCGAGTCGATCATCATAAATGAAACTGTAGCTCATATGGTCTGGCTCCTTCTCCCTGTAGAGTCTAGAATATCTTCTAGTTCTATTATATGATGGAACTCATGATCATGGCTACTTTACAAAAGGCTGTCAACTTCTTACGAAACTTGGTGATACAACTTGGTACGATCAAATAAGCTCATGTATTTGATTCTCTTTACTTTTGTCGTCTTCTTCTCTCAGGCACTTATTAACACCTTTTTCCCGCTGTACTTCGATTCCAAGGGTTGGTCAAAAACACAAATCGGTGTACTGACATCACTTGGACCGATGATTGGTATGTTCTCTACAATCGGTTGGGGAATTGCCAGTGATAGGATGCGGACGATTAAGAAAATAATGATGATCCTGTTAATCGGGCAATTTGCCCTTACCATTTTCTTACTTCAAACCGACCAATTCGCATTCATTATTCCGTTAATGGCGATATTTTTCTTTTTCCAACAACCTATGATTCCTTTGAACGACACGAACTTGATGCTGTCTGCCGGAACTTACGGTAAGAATTACGCTTCTCTGCGCATATGGGGTTCATTAGGATTCTCCTTTGCATCCGTTGTATTTGGTCAACTCACAAATAGCTTTGGTGCCAACATTACGATTTATTTGAGCCTTATTGTGACGGTCATTATTTTCATTTTCTTGATTCCAGTTCAAGATACGCGAGGATCTTCGAAGAAAATGCAGTTCAAAGGCATGTTCCGTATTCTCTTTAATTCCAAAATGGTTGTGTTCCTTGTGCTTGTCTTCGTCATGTCACTTGCTCATCGGACGAACGATGCTTTCCTTGCCGTCTTTTTGCGTGAACATGGCGCACCCAATTCGCTGATTGGTTACGCATGGATGTTATCGGCTACAAGTGAAATCGCTGCATTTTTCTATCTAAGCAAATATGGTCATAAATATAAAGAACTTGCACTACTCACTATCGCTGCACTTATGTACGGTGTTCGATTAACTCTTGTCGGATTTACGACGAATCCGTATGGACTCGTTGCGACACAGCTCATGCACTCGGTAACATTCGGCATATTCCTCGTCACCGCTCTACGGTACATGCAATCGATTATTCCTGATGAATATCGGGCAACAGGACAAGCGGTATTCTCTGCTGTTTGGACGTCAGCAGCAGGACTTGTCAGCGGTCTAGTAGGCGGATGGATATATGATTCATGGGGTGGTTCCACCTTGTTCCGAATTGCTGCAGTGTGTGGGTTCGTTGCTGCAATCGGCTTTGCCACTGCGAATGTCCTTAGCAATCGAAATAATGGACAGTATTCAAATGATGCGAATTAGCGTATAATAAATAAAGACTTTTAGTACCAAGTCCTAATTAGACCTATTATTTCGAATTTAATGAAAGCAGGAAATCAGACATGGATTACACTTCATTCAAACAAATCGTCCTTGATCGCCGCTCTGTTCGTAAATATACGGACGAGCCTGTAACAGTTGAGGACATTCGAGAAATCATTGACTGTGCCCGCTATGCGCCTAGTGATACGAATTCTCAAACTTGGAAGTTTATCGCGGTGATGGATCAGGAGAAAATCAAGCAGATCGAAGCACTGACTTGGGAGCAATTGCATGCAAAAGCAGCTGAAGCCGAAGGTAACGGTCTTGCACGTGAAGCGAAGTTGTTAGTGAAGTCATTCGGACCCTATGCTACAGCATTCTCTGATGCACCGGTACTTATCATTTGTTTAGCAACACCTTACCAATCCAAATTCCGTGATCGTATCTTCGATCCGATTAACCTAGTTGAGCCTCATGTATGGGAAGAAGAAGGAATTAAGAGCTCTTGCCTAGCTGCTCAGAACTTAATGCTTGCTGCACATGCCAAAGGACTTGCGACTTGTCCAATGACAGGACCTGTTCTCCTTGCACAAGATCAGATTCGTGAGATGCTGCAAATTCCGGGTGAATATCAAATCAATATGGTGATCTCACTTGGAAATCCATCCGAGCGTCCAGGCCGACTTGCGCGCAAAGAAATCGATGAGATTCTTGAGATCGTATAAACAAATATATGAGTTAATCTAATAACCCCACCTCTTGCCTACACGCAAGGTGGGGTTTTGTGTACATTGGATGCTATGAAGCATACAGTATTCTTATCAAGTAAGAAGGGAGCGTTCATGATGACTAATCCCTATATTATCGTAGACTTATCGGATCTTATGCTTTATTTGCTGCAAGATGATAAAGTTGTCCGCGGGTTTCCTATTGCAACAGGCGCCATGCTATCTCAAACCCCTACTGGAGAATATACGATCGTTAACAAAGCCATTAATCCTGGTGGACCCTTCGGCGTGCTCTGGATGGGATTATCCAAACCTCATTATGGTATACATGGTACGAATGATCCTTCTTCAATCGGACACAAAGTATCGCATGGTTGTATTCGAATGTTCAATGAAGATGTACTTCAGCTTTCTTCACTTGTTAACATCGGCACCTCCGTTATCATTAGGAGATAATTTACGATCATACGCAAGCTTACAGCACTAACGATATCCCCTAGATATAAATGCGGGAGCTTCGTTGGTGTTTTATTATTACCTGCAAAAAAAGACAGCCTCCAGCGTGCCGGAATACTGTCTATAATTTGAGAATGATTGCTGTTTACAGCGAGCCAATCCCTTGCTTATTATAATTTAACTACGTTTGCAGCTTGTGGACCACGGTTGCCTTGTGTAATTTCAAATTCAACTTCTTGGCCTTCATCTAATGATTTGAAACCTTCAGCTTGAATCGCAGAAAAGTGGACGAATACGTCATCCCCGCCATCAACTTGAATGAAACCGTAACCCTTCTCTGCGTTGAACCATTTCACTTTCCCTTTCAAATGAACAACCTCCTAAACTTACGTCTCAAGGACGGATACGAAAATTATATCATCAAAAAATTCTGAAATCAACGAAAACCAAGCCCATAATTTTACAAATAAAGAAGAAATAATAATGTATCTGTCCCCTTTCTTGCAATACATGTGGGGCTACGGTATGATGGGGCAAAACGATAGTGAAACGGAGTTTAAGTACATGATTAAAAAACATCAAATTTATAAAACAGATAACTGGAACATGCTTACAGTCGAAGTGAACGGCACACGTTTTGTCGTACGTGAAATTTCCGATCAATGGGGTGAGGATTGCCAAACCTTCCTTAGCCGCCAAGCATTAAGACATTGGGCTGGTGAGCACTTTGCCGCTGAACACTTCTCAGGAACAGAAGAAGAACGCCAACAAATTTTAACCAATATTCATGAAGTTTAAGTATTGACAAGATACTTGTACTCTCGATATAATGAGCAGAACAAGTGAATAGCACACTCCAAAGGGGAGTAGCTAGATACGATATAATCGTCAATTCGAGCATTTATGCTCCGGTTATATTGGCAACGTAAAGTTGTTAGCAAGACCTTTGCCAATCATTTTATGGTAAAGGTCTTTTTTGGGTTCAATGAAGCCTTTACCGTTACGGTGGAGGCTTCATTTTTTTGTGCGGATGATTCACCTGAAAGCAGTAAACATTAATTTTAAAGGAGTGGTTGATCAAATGGAATGGTTTTCAGTTGAAATGCTTACCGCATTATTAGTTATTATCGGAATCGACCTCGTACTTGCCGGTGACAATGCAATCGTAATCGGAATGGCAGCGCGTAATGTACCTAAAGAATCACAGAAGAAAGTTGTATTCCTAGGTACAGCAGGTGCAATTATTATTCGAATTATTGGTACGTTAATTGTAAGTTGGTTGCTTGCAATTCCGGGTCTATTGTTTATCGGAGGACTCATGCTTCTCTGGATCTCATACAAATTGTTGACAGATAAAGGCGGCCATGAAATTGAAGCGAAATCTTCGGTTGCTGCCGCGATCAAGACGATCGTTATCGCTGACGCGGTGATGGGATTAGACAACATTATCGCAGTTGCAGGTGCAGCACACGGTAATTTCTGGCTAGTCGTTATTGGACTTCTAATTTCCGTACCTATTATCGTATGGGGAAGCACATTGTTCATTACATTAATTGAGCGATTCCCAGTTATTATCTACATCGGTGCGGCGATCCTTACATTCACAGCCGCTAAGATGATTGTCGGTGAAAGCTTTATCAAGCCATACTTCGATAACAATCCAGTTGCCAAGTATTCGTTCGTTGCACTACTTATCGTAGCCGTTCTTGCTATAGGGAAAATCAAGCAATTAAACGGAAATACTGTTAAAATGAATGGAAATGGCGATTTATCCTTACCTGCTGATCTTGTTCATGAAGCAAACATTAACTTGGAAGATACGTATGTTGCCAAAATTGGTGACGACGGTAAACTGCAACTGACCAAAAGTGACAAGCTTTCTGATGATGCTCGATCCCACAGTGCAGGATAATTGGATTCGCCCCCTATAGAGGAGACTGTAATCCATGAATCAAACAGAAAACATCTTAATCTTTATTATCCTATCGTTCGTACTAGCCATTATCCTTATTACGAAAAAGGATACAATCCCTCCGCGCATCAAAAGAACGCTTGCGATCTTCGCAATCGCCTTTATGCTCTTATCATTCGGATTAATTGTGTATAGTGCATTCTCATTGGGAAGCTAATTCGTTATAATGTAACTACGAGGCGGTCATACTAGGTGGAAGAATTCTTCCACCGGAGGTGTGGCTGTCGTGCGTTTATTACCGTTCATGTTGTCCATTAGCTTACTTGCGAGTGCGACAACATCGACGATTAGCTCTTCAAAATCTACTGATACCAATTGGAGGTCACACATGTCTACTATCCCTACACGTAAAGATGTTCCTATCGAACATCAATGGAAGTTAGAAGATATTTTTCCAGAACAGAAAGCTTGGGATCAAGAATATGCAGAAGTTAAATCCAAGCTTGCTAAAACGGCAGCATTACAAGGTACTTTAAACAATGCAGAAGCGATCAAAAAAGCATTTGAACTGGATGATGAGCTATCCCTACATACGGAGCGTCTTGTTGTGTACGCGAACATGAAGCACCACGAAGATACAACAGACCCAACTTTCCAAGCTTTGATGGACAAATCATCCAAGCTTAGCGTTGAGGTTGGTGAAGCACTTTCGTTCGTTTCTCCTGAAATATTGTCTCTTTCCGATGAGAAGCTTCAAGAACTTGTTAAAGATCCCGCCCTTCAAACGTACAAGAAGAGCCTTGGAGATCTTATTCGCCAAAAGCCTCACGTTCTTTCCAAAGAAGAAGAAACGTTGCTTGCAATGGCTCGCAATATGTCTGGCGCACCTAGCACAATCTACAGCATGATCAATAATGCTGATCTTAAATTTCCGAAAATTAAGAATGATAAGGGAGAGGAAGCTGAATTAACACAAAGCTCCTACATTCAATTCTTGGAAAGCCGCAATCCAGAAGTTCGTGCAGCTGCATTCCACGCGGTATACAGCACCTATGCGAAGCAGAAGAATACGATTGGCGCAACACTGAGTGCGAATATCTCGAAGAATATCTTCTACTCCAAAGCGCGCAAGTACCCTTCTGCACTTGAAGCTACACTATTTGGCGATAATATTAAGCCTGAAGTATACACGAACTTGGTAGATACAATTCACGAATCCTTACCAATCATGCATAGATACTTAGCACTTCGTAAAAAGCTGCTTAAAGTTGATGAGCTGCATATGTATGACTTATTCACACCACTTGTGGAGCAATTTGATATGCACATCACTTATGATGAAGCCAAACAAACCGTTAAAGACAGCTTGAAGCCACTTGGTGAAAAGTATCAAGAGATCCTGCAAGACGGTTACGATAACCGCTGGATTGATATTTATGAGAACCAGAACAAGCGTAATGGTGCATACAGCTGGGGTTCCTATGGTACGCATCCTTATGTGCTGCTCAACCACAAAGAAAACTTAAACTCTATGTTTACACTCGCTCATGAAATGGGTCACGCGATTCATTCCTACTTGTCCGACGCAAACAACCCATATCACGAAGCTCAATACACGATCTTCCTAGCGGAAGTGGCTTCCACGCTTAACGAGGCGCTACTGATGGATTACTTGCTGAAGAAGACAACAGATCCGAAGGAGAAATTGTACCTGCTTACTTACTACGCAGATCAATTCCGTACAACGGTGTTCCGTCAGACGATGTTCGCTGAGTTCGAGAAGATTACGCATGAGAAAGCTGAGAAAGGCGAATCGTTAACACCTCAAGAATTTAGCAAAATCTATTATGACCTAAATGTGCTGTACCACGGTAAGGATATGGTTGTGGATCAAGATATTGAGATGGAATGGGCTCGTATTCCTCACTTCTACAACTCATTCTACGTCTACAAATATGCAACTGGTTTCTCTGCAGCGACAAGCTTCGCGAAACAAATCTTGGATGAAGGTAAGCCTGCTGTAGATCGCTATCTTGGCTTCCTGAAGAGCGGAGGCAGTGACTACTCCATCGAAATCTTGAAACGTGCAGGTGTGGATATGTCAACACCTGAGCCGATCAAACAGGCGATGAGCGTGTTTAAATCATTGGTTGATCAGATGGAAGAATTAACGAAATAAGCTGCTAATTTGGCTATAAAAAAGTTCAAGGAGTTAAGCCGCTACAATGCGCTTAACTCCTTTTTTCGAATTAAATGTGAAAAAAATTGCTTTCTGTCTTGGAGAAGTATACTCCACTATGGTATGCTTATATAGAGTCTATACAAGGAGGTGAAGAAATTTGAACCTTAGGTCAATTAGAATTGTTGGTAAAATGTTGCTTATTATCGTGTTCACACTATCGATGATCTTCGCCTTCCACAAGCCAGGCATCGAGAATTTGCATGCTGAATCAACTCACAAAATCAGCATCAAAGAAGGCAAGAAATCCATCGCAAGATTAACCCACTCTACTGTTAATTTGAAACGTCTTATAGAAAAGATGGTCACATTAAGCCTATTTGTTTATTTGTACGCCTCGATTTGTTATGTCTTGTTAACCTCCGTTCACTTGTTTTCCCCTTCTATAGCCCGAGTTAAAAAACAACAATTACTACGTCCCATTAAATTTACATCCCAATATGTAAGCTAATTTTAAAAATAACCTTTACAGGTTTATTTCCCATGTGCAAAATTTATCAATTTGATAAGTTCTCTTTGTCGTGGGCAAAAAACGAATAAGTTAATTGGAGGCAATATTTATTATGAATATTCGAGAATCTATTTTACCTGGAATCGGAAAGAAATTTGAACTTCTTACACGCAGCAACGAAAATCTAACCCTTATTGTTCATGATGATGGTAGACGAGAATTATTCCAATATGATGCAGAGGATAGCGATCAATGTCACTCTTTAATCACACTGGATGATGATGAAGCTAGACAAGTTTCCGCCATGATTGGCGGTGTGACGTATAAACCTAAGATGGTTGAAACAATAGAAGTGGCCCTTGACGACCTTATTATCGAGTGGTACAAAATTGAACCGCATTTCAAGTGTATCGGCAAGTCTATTGGTCAGCTTGATGTTCGTCAGACGACTGGGGGAACGATTATAGCTGTCATTGAGAAGAACAGCGATAAACAGATTAGTCCTGGTCCGGATAGTATCCTCCATGCTGAGTCCACTGTTATTGTTCTTGGCGAGAGACAGCACCATAAGATGATTAAACAGATTTTATTGAATGGAAGTGGTTAATAGATGAATGAATTGATCTTTGAAGTTGGTCTTGCCATCGCATTAATTGCAATTGCAGGTCTCATATCACAAAAATTACGTTTTTCCGTTATCCCTTTTTATATCATTGTCGGTATGGCTGTTGGACCCCATGCACTGGACTTTGGGTTCTTTGATTTGAAGTTTATCCACAGCACTCCCTTTATTGAGTTCATGGGTCGAATCGGAATCATATTCCTTCTGTTCTACCTTGGACTTGAGTTCTCAGTAGGAAGACTGATGAAATCAGGTCGTTCCATCGTTATTGGTGGTACCATTTATATCATGATCAACTTTACAATGGGCTTCCTGTTCGGTTGGTTGTCTGGCTTTCCGCTCGCTGAAACATTAATTATTGCAGGTGTAACCACAAGTTCATCGACTGCAATTGTAGCGAAGGTTCTGGTTGACCTTAAACGAACAGCGAATCGTGAAACTGAGATGATCCTTGGAATCATTATGTTTGAGGATGTATTCCTTGCTGTTTACATCTCAATTCTATCCGGTCTTGTACTAAGTGGATCAACGAGCTTTGGTGGAATTGCATTATCGGCATTAACCGCATTTGCATTCATGATTATCATGTTAATAATAGGACGAAAAGCAGCTCCCCTACTCAATAAATTGTTCAATATTCGCTCCACCGAGTTGTTTATTCTGGTTGTGTTCGGATTTCTATTCCTTGTTGCAGGATTCTCAGAAACCATTCATGTCGCTGAAGCGATCGGTGCTCTACTTGCCGGACTTGTACTTGCTGAGACTTCTCATATGAAAAGAATCGAACAGCTCATTCTGCCATTCCGAGATTTCTTCGGCGCAATATTCTTCTTCAGCTTCGGTCTTACGATTAATCCACTAGAGCTTGGAGGAGCAGTCTGGTTATCACTGATCGCAGTAGTTATCACGCTAATTGGCAATTTTACCGCTGGCATGTTAGCCGGTAAAGTGGTCGGATTAACACCTAAAGCTTCTTCCAACATCGGGCTTACGATTATGGCTAGAGGAGAGTTCTCCATTATTATTGCGAACATTGCCAAAGCTGGAGCACTCATGGCTATTATTCAGCCATTCTCAGCTCTATATGTACTGATATTAGCCATATTAGGTCCTTTGTTAACAAAGGAATCCAAGTATGTTTATATGATGCTAGATAAAGTTTTTAAATTTGAACAACGAAAGCGAGTTAAGGAACAGAAGCTGATCGTACAAGAAAACAGCGAAGTCTAGAGGAAGGGGGATTGTACTTGACACCTTTCAAAAATCTATCTATCGTGAGACTCCTACTTATCATCTTAGGTGCTGTACTCGCTGCTATTGGTCTTGAATTATTCCTCATCCCGCATGCCATTATTGTTGGCGGTGCAACAGGACTCTCAGCCTTACTAGCCTACTGGACTGATATGAGAATTGGCTTTGTTCTGTTTATGATCAATTTGCCGTTTATCCTATTATCCTACCGAAAAATAAGCAGACCGTTCGTAAGCATTACGATAATTAGTTTATTTGTTTTTGCGCTAAGTGCAATTGTTCTTCACCCCTATCCGTCTTTGATCGAAGACGCTGCCATCGCCGCTATTTGCGGCGGAATTTCCCTTGGCGCTGGAATTGGTCTTGTCGTTCGATTCGGTGGATCTTTGGATGCCACGGAGAATACGATACGTTCAACATCTCCCGCCATGCTTGCTTCTGGACCAAGAATTAAGTTTATGAACACGATCATTCTGCTAAGTGCTGGCTTCCTATTTGGCTGGACACAAGCATTATATTCAACAGTTGCTTATTTACTTGCTGTTGAGATGGTTAGTTTCGTACTCAATAAGCTCAGTCTCCAACGAACGATATGGATTCAAAGCAGATATACTGAAGATATTTGTAAAGCACTACAATCGCGACTTAATATGAAGCTAAGTTATATGCCCGACATGCCTTCTAATCCGTATAGTAATGAGAAGCTTTTATCCGCCACGATTCATGTATTCGAGGTCTCAAGAATGAAAGCCATCGTCATGGGACTAGATCCAGATGCATCGTTTCATACGAAATTGATCAAATAACAAATACGGCCAAAGTTCAATCTCTACTGAACTTTGGCCGTATTTTATCTAATTAAAGAAAGTGTAGGAACATGACTATTGCGGTGGCGAAGAGGCCACCGATGATGGAAGCAAGCAGGTTGACCCAATCGTTGTTCATCCACTTTATACCGCGGATGGGATATGTGGAGGCACCACAATGGGTGCGCTTCTCGACTTCTTTGCCACACACTTGGCAGCGATACATAACTTGGAGTAAGGCTCCAATGGTAGAATCAGCAAGCGAACCTAGCAAACCTGCGAGGGCACCTATTGCTGTTATCCCAATGAGCGACACATCCAGCTGTTGCAAATCGGATGTAGGTTGGTATGAGAATAGACCCGCTACTAATCCAACGAACAGACCACCTAACAGCGATGCAGCAAGACCAAGTAATGTAACCCCACCCGATGTGCCGGTTGGTACGACTTTCCAAGTAAGAATCGATCTCGGTTTCTTGCTGCTCATACCCCCGATCTCGGTTGCCCATGTATCTGCTGTCACAGCTGCCATGACACCCACATATGCGATCCACCATAGTGGATTTGGGCTAAGCACATTGAATAAGCACAATATCAAGCCAAGTCCACCATTTGCAGCAACCTGCCATACATCTCGGTTCCCCGACTTCTCATAGCCGCTTTCAGCTTCTTCCTTACGGCGATGCTTCACTTTAGACAATGCACTTGATGAAATGAAGAAAGCAATTAACGTTCCATACCACGCTAATGAACCTAGTGCAAACAGGCAGGTACCCAATACAATCGCAGCAATAGTACCACTTGTTGTTAACGAGCGCTTCCTATAGGCGGACCAAGCGATCAATAGGCTGCCTGCAAAACCTAGACACCAAGATAATAACATCAACAAACACCCCTATTTTACCCACACATACATCTATTTCGCGGTTACTTTGTAACCATCCATACGAACTCCGTAAGAGATCGATTCTAAGTAATTAAGCTGTTTGCGCTCATAATCGTCATCTCTCTTAATAATTTGATTCGCTTGAATGAAATACGGTTTAAATTCCATGGCAACTTTACCATCTTGCAAGTTCAGATGCAAGATACCCGTATCTGCATTATCCCCTTTTACATAGTCAGGGAATAGGAAGTTACCGATCGAATAGGCAATTGGTTTCCCTTTATAAAATTCGAATCCTTGAAGCACGTGCACATGGCTGCTTACAATCGCATCAGCACCAGCATCTAGGATTTTGTGCGCATATGTACGCTGCCAAGCTTCCGGTTTATTCGTTTTCTCTACACCCCAATGCATGTAAACGAGAAGATAATCTGCCCCTTTGCGCTCACGTTCAATAACAGGAAGGACACTTTTCTCATTATACGCTTCTGCAATACCTGGACGATTCTTCTGAGCAAACCAATAGGTTTGTGGAATAAAGCGAGAGAAAGCTAGAAACTTGATCTTCTTCCCTTTGATCTCAACGGTCTGTGCTTTGTACGCCTCTTCCGCGTTACGACCGCCACCTACATATTTAAGACCAGCATCGGTCAAATGCTTCAGTGTATCAAGAAATCCGGGTTCCTTAAAATCCAGTACATGATTATTTGCGATTGACACTATGTCAAAGCCCGCATTTTTCAAACCTTGCAAAGCGATCGGATCGGACTTGAAATTGTAGATTTGATTCGTATCTTTTTCATTATGATTCGTGATTGCCGTCTCTAAATTGACGAAAGCATAGTCGGCAGCTGAAACTTCCTTTTTAACAAATTGAAATGGAAAATCAGGTCCATTCTTCTTAATTGCTTCCTTAACCGACCAATCCATCAAGGCATCACCAGCAAATACGATATGAATCGGATCCGATTGACCTGTTGTTGTCGATGGTGTTTGAGTTGGGGTTGGACTTGGAGTAACCTTGGGACTCGCAGTAGGCGAAGGCGTGATCGTTACGACAATAGGCGAGGGCGATCCCGCATTATACGGTTCAACTGACTTCTCTCTCTCTCCGAGTTGTCCCCACACAAACACACCTGCCCCAACAAGTAAAAATACAAACGTCGCTAGTATCCAGCCCTTAGCTGTATTTTTCTTTCTACGAGTGGATCTCAAAATTCCAACACCCCTTTATTTAATTAATTCATAGTAATGGTTGAACTCGCTAGCTCATCTGATCCCCAGTTAAGCGCAAGTTTATCTCCATCTTGTACAGGACCAACACCTGCAGGTGTACCTGTGTAAATAATATCGCCTTCAGCTAGTCCATAGTATTGGCCAAGGTAATCAATGATAGTTTGCAAGTTGAATAACATTTCACTGGCGGTACCTTCTTGCTTCACAATCCCATTTTGTACCAAGGAGAACGAAATTTCAGTGATTTTCTCGACACCTGGGAACGCTTGGAATGGTGCAACTAAACCTGAATTACGGAAGCCTTTAGCCTTCAGCCACGGCTGACCCTTCTTCTTCAAATCGCTTTGCACATCACGCAGTGTAAAATCGATCCCTAAAGTAAATGCATCTACAATGCCATCCACTTGCATACCGGGTTTGTATTCTTTTCCAATATGTAATACAAGCTCTCCTTCATAATGTACCTCGCCAAGTGTACCCGGCAATTGCACAGTCTCCCCTGTCATATACGTAATGGCATGAGTTGGTTTGGAGAAAATAAGCGGCTCATCTGGAATAGGATTCCCCAATTCTGCTGCATGCATGACATAATTTCTTCCTACACAAAATACATTTCGAATGTTCTTGATCATGTTGATCCACCCTTTTTCCTATAAATTGATAATAATAGTAAAATCTATTACAGTCGTTACAAAACAATTAACAAGAAAATTATAATAAATGAGACTACTGTTTACAATTATCGATTCAAAATCGTTTAGAGCTAAAAAATTATGGTATAATCATAAAGTTCATTAATTGTACACTATCATTTATTGCAAACAGCAGGAAAAGAGGCGGTAACATATGGTACGTTGGAAAGTTAATCTAACCGTGCTATGGTTCGGACAATTTATGGTAATGAGCGGAATGACTATGATTATCCCTTTCCTGCCTTTATATTTGCAAAAAGATCTTGGCATGACGGACTTACATCAAGTCGCAACTTGGTCAGGCATAATTTTTGCAGGAAACTTCGTCACCTCTTTCATCTTCCAACCCATCTGGGGTGGGCTTGCCGATCGGTACGGCAGAAAAGTAATGCTCATTCGATCAGGTCTTGGGATGGCAATCGTCATCACTTTAATGGGCTTTGCTCATTCGGCATGGATGCTGTTACTCTTGCGGATGGCAAATGGCGTTATATCCGGATATGCACCTGCCGCGGTATCACTCATGTCTGCGAATACGCCTCGTGAACGCATCGGTGTCGCAATGGGATTCTTACAATCGGGTGCAGTTGCAGGCTCGATTCTCGGTCCATTTATCGGTGGACTACTCGCTGATTGGCTCGGCAGCTTCCGAATGATTTTCTACATAACTGGAACACTCTTATCACTCGCAACGTTACTCACATGGCTATTTGTTAAAGAATCATTCAATGCCAAAGAAGCCGCAGCTAAACCCAAAATTTCAATTCGAGAAGGTTGGTCAAAGCTCCAGCATGTTCAGCAGCTACCTGCCCTTTATACGGTGACTTTCATTATTCAATTCGCGATGCTTAGCTCGCAGCCACTAATGGCACTGTTCGTTGGTGAATTGCATGGTCAGGGAGAGAATCTCGCTTTCTATGCAGGACTAGTTACCTCAATTACTGGATTTTCGAACATGTTCTCTGCACCATTACTTGGTAAGCTATCCGATCGAATCGGTTCAGAAAAAATCTTATTTTTCTGCCTAATAGGCGCTGGCATTATGTTTATCCCGCAAGCTCTTGTACAGAATGTGTGGCAGCTGTTCACAGCAAGGTTCTTCTTAGGAATTTTTATAGGTGGTTTATTGCCAACGGTGAATGCACTCATTCGTAAACATACACCTACAGGCATGGAAAGCCGATCCTATTCCTTTAATACGAGCGCACTCGCACTTGGTAACATGATCGGCCCTGTTGTTGGGGGAGCGTTATCCGGTCTGATAAATATTCAAGGAATTTTCATCATGACTTCTGTCTTGCTTCTGATTAATGCAGGTTGGGTGTGGAAATCACTATTTCAAGGATCTAAAGCACGCGCGCAATAGCAAGTCCATCAAAAGCAGGTAATGTCGTACTTTCTAGACGTGGATCCGTAGCAATTTGTCGGTTGAAGGCGCGCATTGCCTCAACCGATTTTTTTGTAATCGAAGAGTCATTCGTTCTTCCATGCATCAAGATGTTATCTCCGACAATAATGGCACCTGGATTCGCAAGTTCAATCGCATGCTCCAAGTAGTTCGGGTAGTTCACTTTATCCGCATCAATGAAGAAGAAATCGAATGTTCTTCCCTCTTCTTTAAGCTTCGCAAGGCTGTCTAGTGCTTCACCAATGCGATATTCCACGTGCTGTCCAAACCCTAACTTCTGCAAATTGCTATGTGCAAGTTCAGCGAATTCAGGGCGAATTTCTAGCGAAACAAGTCGTCCATCTTCTGGTAATCCACGACATAAGCACGCACCGCTATATCCACCAAGTGCACCGATTTCTAGTACGTCCTTGGCTTGGATCATTTTGATGAACATCGTTAATAATCTGCCATAGGCAGGAGCTACTGAGATTGAGGGCATATTGTTTGCTACAATATTAGCTTGAATCATTAGTAAGTCTTGATCCGGTGCATAAAGCTCGCTCAAATACGCTTCCGGGGATTGGATGGATTGTTCATTTAGCTCTGACATGTATAATGTCCTCCTTCAATTGCGTGGGGATTTGTAACCTATCGTACTTTCCCCTATACTTGTTAATTGTATGGTTTTTGTGAGGTCTGCACAACTCATGCCGAAATGATGACATAATAGCATTTAAGAATCAGTTCATATAAGGAAGGAACGATTTAACAGATGGCACAGCTAGAATTAATAGCAACCACCGCAATGGGGCTTGAAGCGCTCGTTGCAAGAGAGGTACGAGATCTCGGTTACAATGATGTTACCGTAGAAAATGGACGTGTGACGTTCATCGGTGACGAAATGGCAATTTGCCGCGCTAACCTATGGCTGCGTACAGCTGACCGTATTTTGGTCAAGATGGGATCATTCCCGGCAACGACTTTTGATGAGTTGTTTGAAGGTACGAAGGCACTTGATTGGCCGTCTTGGATTCCTGAAGATGCTGAGTTCCCTGTTCAAGGTCGCTCCCATAAATCTCAACTTTCTTCTGTACCTGCTTGTCAGGGTATCGCGAAGAAGGCGATTGTTGAAAAGTTAAAGCTCAGCTATGGCAATGAGTGGTTCGATGAGACAGGACCTCGCTTCGTAATTGAGGTTGCTCTATTGAACGACATTGCAACACTTACCATTGATACAACAGGGCCAAGCTTGCATAAGCGCGGCTATAGAAAGCTCGTTACTGAGGCTCCAATTAAGGAAACGATGGCAGCGGCGATGGTTATTCTATCACGCTGGCGTGCTGATCGTCCGCTATACGATCCGTTCTGCGGAAGCGGAACGATTGCAATTGAAGCGGCGATGATTGCATGGAACATCGCACCTGGCCTGCGCCGCAGATTCTCTGCGGAAGAATGGGACGAGATTACACCTCCGTCCATGTGGGATGAAGCGCGCGACGAAGCCTACGACGCGCTGCGTGACGATGTGCCACTGAACATCGTCGCATCTGACATCGATCCGGATGCGATCGATGTGGCACTTGCTGCCGCTAAGGCAGCTGGACTCGCGAAAGAGCTCCAATTTCGCGTGGAGTCTGTCAATAAAGCACGTCCGCGTGGCGACTATGGTTGCTTGATCACCAATCCGCCGTACGGCGAGCGGCTTGGTGATACAGGAGATGCCGAGCGTGCGCAGAAGCAGCTCGGTCAGTTGATGCAGTCGATGCCGACGTGGAGCTCGTTCGTGATTAGCCCGACTCCACGATTTGAGACGCTTGTTGACCGTAAAGCGGATAAGAAGCGTAAGCTGTTCAACGGACGGATTGAGTGTCAGTTGTATCAATATTTAGGTCCATTGCCACCGCGTAAGAAATAAGTTGTATATAGATAAACCCGAGGATAAATGTCCTCGGGTTTTTGCTTGTTACTTAACGATATAAAGTATAGATTTTATTGGAGATATAACCCAGCGTATATGGTACAATATAGGTAAATATTGACTTGATACGCAGTGAAAGGAGGGAATTTTCACACGACGAATTTCCGCTTCACATTGATAAGCAGCAGGAATTAATTTATTGAGGAAAGGACTTGCTTAATGAAACCAATTAAATATGTATTTGTCATTTTAACATCATTAACGCTAGTGTTTAGTAGTTTGTTCGGGGTTAGTGGGGTGGCGATGGCGGCTGGGGATACCACGCCAACACCAACGGTAATGAAAGATAGTACTATTAAAATCAATCTTACATCTATAACCACTCCGTCTATTGAACTCAAAGCAAGTGTTTCTGGAGCTGATAATGGTAAACCAACCGGTTCAGTCACACTGTATATCGACGATAAAGAACGCCTTACTAAAACATTAGGAACAGGTGAAACTGAAGTAACTTTCCTAGTTGAGAGCTTAACACCCAAAAACAATAAATTAAGTCTATCTTATAATGGTGATGTCAACTACATTCGAAGCGTTGCTGATGTTCCAATTACAATTAAATCAAGCTCATCAACAACAGTAAAGAGTAGCCTTTCAAACGCACCATTTGGACAATGGGTTAAATTTACTGCAACGGTTGATGTAACAGATGGGGTAAAACCTACTGGTACAGTACAATTTTTAAATAATGGAAAAGATATTGGAACTGCAACACTCTCAAATAGTGGTGAAGCAGAGCTTGAAATCAGCTCACTCCCAGCAGGAACTCATTTAATAAGTGCCAGATATAGTGGAGATGGAAAAGTTAGTTCAAGTACTTCGCCAGCAATAACACAATCAATTGGTCAAGGAAATATTAGCGTTGTACTTTCTAGCTCCAATTCAAACTCCATTTACAGTAATGAAATTATTTTCACAGCTACAGTTACAGGTGCAGGTACTAATCCAAAAGGCACTGTTACATTTCGCAATGGATCTGCAACACTCGGTACTAGTGCAAGCACAGTAGGTACAGGTGGAATCGCTACCCTTCGAATTAGCACTTTACCAATAGGCTCTCATAACATTACAGCTACATATTCAGATGGATCAGCAAATATCATAGTACCTTCTAATACAATCGTACAGAACGTTAGCTCAACAAACACAAGCTCTACAACACTTTCTAGCTCTAACACGAATTCGAGTGTCGGTCAAAACGTAACTTTCACTGCTTACGTATCTGGTTCTGGCGGTGGTACACCAACAGGATCGGTTACATTCAAGGATGGCAGTACCACACTCGGAACCAGTAACTTAAGTTCAAGTGGATATGCAACACTTTCTACAAGTAACTTAAGTAGTGGCACACATTACATTACCGCTACATATAACGGCAACAGCTATTATCGTACCAGTACTTCAAGCAGCTTAACGCAGTATGTAGGGGGCACCAACTCGAATAGCTGGGTTTCTTTATCTAGTTCCAAATCTTCCGCATCTTATGGGGAGTGGGTTACATTTACTGCAAAAGTAAGTGGATACGGTAATGGTACACCATCCGGTCGTGTTACATTCATGGAAGGCAGCACGACACTAGGTTATGAAAATCTCAATAGTTACGGGGAATCAACATTCAATACAAGCAGCTTAAGCTATGGCACACACTACATTAAAGCTGTGTACCAAGGCAATGGCTACTACAGCTCAAGCACATCAAGTGAGATTACCCAAACAATCGGCACGAATCGTGAAACATCCGTTTCCTTAACTAGTTCTTCGCAAAACGCTAATCCAGGGCAATGGGTAACTTTCACTGCTACGGTTAGTGGTTACGGCAATGGAACACCAACTGGAAGCGTTACGTTAAAAGACGGAAACACACATCTAAGCACAACGAATCTAGATTCCAGTGGTCGAGCAACTTATACGACAAGCAGTCTTAGCAATGGAAGTCATTCGATTACAGCTGTCTACAACGGAAACAGTTATTACAGCACAAGTTCATCAAGCACCCTGACACAGCTCGTAGGCAACTACCAAAGCACGTATACATCACTCACGCAGTCGATGCCGTCCTCTAATTCAGAACAATTGGTGACGTTTACTGCTACAGTTAGCCGTTCCGGCGGATTGGTAACATCGGGTACGGTTACGTTTAAAGACGGTTCCACTACGCTCGGTTCGGTTAGTGTAGATGGTTATGGTAAAGCTACTTACAATACAGGCAGCTTATCTGTCGGCTCTCACTCCATCACAGCCGTATATACGGGTAATAGCGACTATAGCAGTTCAACTTCTAGCGCGGCTACTCATACGGTGTATCAAGGCACTGGTGGGAATACTAGCTCCTGTCAGTTCAATGATATTAATGCACATTGGGCTTCAAGTCAGATTTGTAGTGCAGCTTCATCTGGTTTAGTAAAAGGAGTCTCGAACTACCAGTTCAATCCAGATGAGCCCATCACTCGCGCAGAATTTATTACGATGTTAGGCAGAGTAATGAAGGCTTCGAACAATGAATCAACATCAATTCGGGTAAAAGACAGTGATGATATCCCATCTTGGGCGAAGTCATCCATTAATTACGCACTCAATAAAGGCATTATCAAAGGTTCAACAGACGGAAATGTGTATCCGAACGAGAACATCACACGTGGTGAGATGGCTGTAGTTGTCGCCAAAGCAATGAAATGGGGAATCGATTATACGGTACTCACATCATTCGCTGACGATTACTACATCCCAAACTGGGCTAAACCTTTCATCGCTGCTAGTGTCAAGAACAATGTCCTACGAGGACGCGAAAACAACATGTTTATGTCAAATGCAGATATGACACGTGCAGAGGCTACTGTCGTCATTCTTCAATTGAATCGCTTACTGAACTAATTCATATCTTACTTTATGAAAAAAGATCGCCAGTAGCTGCTTGTATAGCAGACGCTTGGCGATCTTCTCTTTTATATAAATGATCTAACAATTATTTAGCTTGCTTATTAAGAATACTTCTAGCAACCCAGACACCAGCTGCACCCGCTTGTGCAAGACCACGAGTAATACCCGCGCCATCTCCACCACAGAACAAACCTTTAATTTCCGTCTCAAATTCTTCAGTAAGCTTCGGTCTTGCGGAGTAGAACTTCGCTTCTACACCATAGAACAATGTGTGCTCGGACGCGATACCTGGTGTTACTTTATCTAAAGCTTCGATCATCTCGATCAAGCTCTTCATTGTGATATAAGGAAGTACAAGACCTAAGTCACCTGGAACAGCTTCTTTAAGTGTTGGCTCTAGGAAACCTTCCTTGATTCGATTTGCTGTAGAGCGTCTGCCACGAAGGATATCGCCATACTTCTGAACGATAACACCACCAGAGGATAGATCGTTCGCACGTTGACAAATCTCTCTTGCATACTCATTCGGCTTATCGAATGGCTCTGTAAATTTATGAGAAACAAGTAGTGCAAAGTTCGTGTTCTTAGAACCAAGCGCTGGATCTTTATAGGAGTGACCATTGGCAGCCATTACGCCACTGTGGTTTTCAACGACAACGTGACCAGATGGATTGCTGCAGAACGTACGAACTCGCGTACCAACGGACGTATTGTAAATAAATTTACCCTCGTAAAGATGCTTATTAATTTCTTGCATCACCACATCAGAAGTTTCCACACGTACACCAACGTCAACTTGGTTGTTGTACATCTTGAGTCTTCTCTTCTTCAATATCTCAGTAAACCAAGCAGAGCCGTCACGACCAGGAGCAACGACAACGTGCGGCGCACGATACTCATCGCCATTCTTCATCACAATCCCTTGAACGGTGTGTACACCCTCTTCTTTTACTGTGATGATATCTTGCACTTCTGCTTTATACATCATGTCGATGCGTGTTTTCAAATATTCATAGATAGATTTGAGAATTTCAATATTCTGCTCCGTACCTAAGTGTCTCACCTGTGCACGAAGCAGCTTAAGTCCAGCTGCAAACCCACGATGCTCAATATCCTTAATTATATCCGTTGTCGGATCCGTAATCGACGTTGTTGCACCATGTTGAAGATTAATATCATCGACATATTGAATCAGATCCATGACTTGCGAAGGTTGTAGGTAATCCGTCATCCAACCGCCGAATTCTGTTGTAATGTTAAACTTGCCATCACTATACGCACCCGCACCGCCAAATCCAGCTGTAATGGAACAAGCAGGTAAGCAACCCGCAAATTCTTTCTTCGCAGTTGCAGGCGGACATAGTGTAATTTTATTTTCTAAGATTGGACAGCGTCTGTGGTAGATGTCGTGCCCTTTGTCCACGAGCAATACTTTAAGGTGTGGTGCTTTCAAAGTCATCTCATAGCAAGTAAAAATCCCGGCAGGTCCCGCTCCAACAACAATCACATCATACTGATTCATTATGTCCTCCTTGAGTGACAACGTTATTTTTAGAATTTTTCATAACATATAATCTCAAAATAAAAATTCCTGACGTCAAAATGGGTATGCATTAGCATCCCATTCGTAGCCAGGAATTAATCGGTTCCTTGTAGAGACCCTCAACCCTATATTGAGGATATACGAATAGTAAATTGATCTTATTTGGTTGACTTAACAATACGTATATTAACGATAATTTACGAACATGTCAATGGTTATTACCCCTATAATTCGTGTTTTCGTTATTTTCGAGCAGAAATAAGAGTCTATTAACATATTTTTATACTAAAAAGACGAATATATAATTTCACTAACTCTTAAGTTCCATCGCATCCTTAAACACAAAAAAGCCCACTACACAAAGCGTAGTGGACATACATTTCTTCTATTTACAAATTCCCGCTCACACCATCATTCGATTGCACATTTACTTGTTTTTTCGTATCAAAAATTCGCTGTGCTGTTGAATAAAACACGCTTGCTGATAGCGCAATCGCAGCCATAATCGTGAATAAAGTTCCTCCGCCAGTATATGTGAGTATCAATCCACCTAGCCACGGTCCTATGAAATGACCCAATGATCCGAACGATTGTGCTCCAAAATATGTACCTCGTAAATGTTCGGGTGCAAGTCGATCCATCAGCATACTGCCAGAAGGATAATTCAGGATTTCTCCAATTGTAAAAATAATCATCGAGATAATCCACCCTGTCCATGAATCTGACATTGCAAATCCAACAAAGCCTAAAGCAAAGAATACGTTCCCCAAATGAATACCGAGTGTAGGAGAGCGTCCTTCCATCAATCTAGAACATAACATCTGAAGCGCAATAACGGTTATCGCGTTCGAAGTCATTAGTACCGCAAACAGCTGAACACCATCTACAAAATTATCTTTTAAATACTGTGAAAGTGTAACCGTATGCTGGGAATATCCAATTGCTACAACCATCGCGCCTAGCAGCACATATCGCAGTGCTACGTCCTGACGAACGACTTTCCAAGCTGCTGCAATCGTCGTTCGAGAATCTTTCTTCGCATCTTCAATGTCTTTGATGCCAAAATGATTCAGCAGTACGACCAACACAATCGCGTAAACTAGATAGATACCCCCTGTGATCAAGAATACGGATGAACCGCCGCTTAATCCAAAGAATGCTCCGATCATCGGTCCAATTGCAACCCCTACATTCGCTGCAAAATACCGCATGGAGAACACTTTATACCGCCGCTCTGGTTCTGTTAAATCCGCCATTAAAGCTTGGGATACCGGCTCGAAAAATGATCGGCAAAGCCCATTTAACATATTAAGAACCATGAACAATATCGGATGTTCTGCGACGGCAAAGAGCACAAATACTGCGCTCCATGTAAACAAAGAGATAAACATAATAATTCTTCGTCCGAAACGATCTGATAAATTTCCCCCAATAAAGCCGCCTACCGTGGACGCGAGTGACCCCATTCCGATCACGAGTCCAATCATCATAGCCGACATTCCCGTGGTACTCCCTAAATAAATCGCAAGAAAAGGCATACTCATGGATGTCGCGATGCGGGCTAGTGCTACACCGAAAACGAGCGTATACACGATCGGATGGAATGCTGTAAAATAATTGTTAAACCTTCGCATGTATGCATTGCCCCCCATTCGCTTAAATATTCGATAAATTATACACCATATCTATCGAATGAGGATACAGAAAATTTGAACTACTCGAAGCTTACTAGCTGCCGCTGCTGCAAGACGAGCCTGATGAACAACTTGAACTGCTGCTACATGATGAACTGGAAGAGCAACTGGAGTTGCTACTGCACGAAGACCCCGAATCCGAAGAACAGCTTGATTGATTATTATCCGAATCATCATTGGATGATGAACATGAACTGCAACTGGTCGTTGACGAATAGCTGGAATCCACTTGATTATTCACTTTCTCTTTCAACTCTTCGGGTACAGCTTGATCCATGCTTGTTGTAAAATGATCCGTATCCATTAGCGAATAGAACATCATCGCTCCTGCGACCATCATTCCAGTCTGCATAGCGCCACTCGCTGCCCAACTCGTATCTTGATAGCGGGAATGACTTGATGCATGATCAATCTGAAATTTGGCCGTATGAATCAAGTTCACTATCACTTCGCGAATTTCTGGATAACGTCTAGCTGCTTCTTGGTTGAACCATCTAAACGAAAGTTCATCTTGATTGAAGTCTGAAATCGTAGCCAATCGCTCTCTATCCAGTGGCGTACGGAAGAAATCACGCCAGATTACTGCTGAGAAAGGTGTAAATTCAAATAGATGCGCATACACCCAATCAAACCATGCTCGTTCATCTGGAATTTGTACTTTACCACCGCCACTATGTGGAGCATGATGAATCATATCCCCAGCAAATGACTGACAGAACGTCGAATAGTCTTTGGTAAACATCAACATTTCGTGCCATATATCATCGACATCATCTGAGAACATCGGCGTGTTCTTCATAATGAGTGACATTAGAAAATAACGTTTTAACTCAAAAAAAGTACATTCGTACTTGGCCTTACTCCAATCGGGCTTAAGCCTCATCACACGAGCGCGTAGCTGATCTTGAAAGTCTGGAGTTAAAGCTTCTTCCAAGCGTCTAACCGCGCTCTCTAAACCTAGCCCAGGCAGCATCCCTAACTGAGACGGAATATCACTTTCACTATATACATAAGACTTAGGTACTGTCCGTAAACTTGAGACCCTCATAGGTCTAGATGTTGATTGGGTTCTAGAACGCGCTGAGCTGCGTCCAAACATTTTGGCAAAAACAACAATGATAATAATAATTAGCGCAAAAAGAAATAAGTTCATGCTTCTTCCTCCAGTTCAATTTACCGTCTGCCGTTCTATTCTATTATCAATATATCATGAGAACCTTTACGAAGGAGATGATTTTGTTGAAAATTGCTATAACAGGTGCCACTGGGTTTATTGGAACACATTTAACGCAACATTTGATCATGCAAGGTCATGATGTCATATGGATCTCACGTCATCATCCGAAGTCAGACCTTAGCATTCCAACCTATACATGGACGCAATTACGCGATTCTCCAGAGCTATTAGAAGGAACAGAAGCAATCGTAAATTTAGCCGGTGAGTCTATTAATCAACGTTGGAATGATGCTGCTAAGAAACGAATCGTCCAATCTCGTCTCGCAGCTGCTGAGGCCCTCTCAGAGGTCATTAATCGATTATCCACCCCGCCTCGTGTAGTCATTCAAGCATCCGGAATGTCAATCTACGGGATTTCAGAAACCGAGACATTCGACGAACGTTCTCCTGCTACTATATGTGATTTCCTCTCCAGTGTTGTGGAGAAGTGGGAGCAAGGGGCAGATTTGTTCACGAATACTCGAGTAGTTAAAGTTCGGGTCGGTATTGTTCTGGGAATGGATGGCGGCGCTTTTCCGAAGATGCTTATGCCTTATCGACTGTTTGTAGGGGGTAAAATCGGCACTGGTAGACAGTGGCTGTCATGGATTCACATCGAAGATATGGTGCGACTCATTGAACACTGTATGCTTGACGAACGTATTCAAGGTCCTGTAAACGCAACAGCACCGAATCCGATGACCAATCAAGATTTTGGCAAGTGTATTGCCAAAGTGCTACATCGACCGAATCTATTCCCTGTGCCTTCGATTATGTTCAAACTTATGTTTGGCGAATTATCAACGTTGTTACTTGATGGTCAGCGTGTGTTGCCTTATCAACTAGAGCAGCATGGCTTTATTTTTAAATATCCAGAATTGGAGCAAGCTCTTCAAGATCTGCTAGCTCCCGCTACTCGAAAGGAAGCTTAATCGACAATGATCAGACTTATTGATGTAACCAACATTCAAGATGCAAGTGAAATCATACGTGTACAAGTTCCTGCGTACAAGATTGAAGCAGCTATTATCGGATTCTCAGACATTCCACCACTCAAAGAAACGTTGGACGAGATCATCCAGTGTAAGGAACAATTTTATGGCTACTATGTTGATGATGAACTAGCGGGCGCGATCTCCTATCAACTGGAGGGTAACACGCTCGATATTTGCCGCCTAGTCGTTCACCCGGATCATTTTCGCAAAGGAATCGCGTCTGAACTACTAGACTTCTTACTAGCACTTGAGCTACCTTATAAACGGGTAATCGTCTCAACAGGAACACTGAACACGCCAGCAATTTCACTGTACAAGCGATTCGGCTTCCAAGAAGCCGGTCAGATCCAGATCAATGAGCAACTATCTTTAATCAATCTTGAGAAGAATAAATCATGACTTCATCCTCATGTAAAAAGAGAGCGATCACACCCAACCATTCGCGGGCGATTCACTCTCTTCTTTTTCCAAACATATATTAATCATCTAAATCTTGATCTTGCATACGCTTCTTCTTCCGATAGGCAATTGTGAATGGGATTAAGAAGCATACGGAGAATATCGTACTAGATAGCACCACTTCCCATAGGATGGGTTCAGTTGTTAAGATCCAATTCAATACTCCGAATACAATAGCAAGTATGACACACATCCCTATAAGGTTAGGATAGGAGTCAAGGAATGACTTCTTCTTATTCGTGGATTCATAATCAATGGAAACACCTATATTCTTAAACGTAAATACAGCATTAGATATAATCATAACGAAGAATAGCGGACTTGTGAATACATCCGTACCTACTTCCGTAAATTGCTTCACAAGTATAAGAAGGACACCGAGCATCAAAACGATATAAGCAACTCGAATGTTCTTCAGTGTTTGTAATTCCAGACGTTCATCTTTCATTCTCTTCATCATCAACCATCCTTCCTCTCTTCCCAAAAGACTGCATCTAGCGTCTTATTCACAGCATGGCAAATATCCAAACATAGCCTTAAGGTCGGGTTATAATTCCCTTTTTCAATCAAACTGATCGTCTGGCGGGTCACCCCTACTAAGTCGGCTAGTTGTTGCTGAGTCAGGTCCATTTGAATGCGGGACAGCTTCACATTATTATTCAACCCTATCATCACCTCATGACCATATTGTAACATATATATTACTTTATGCAAGATATACATTACATTATGTAAGACATACATTGCATAACGGACAAAAAAAAGCCCGCCTAAGCGGGAATTATTTCTTCACATATTTACGTGCTTTCTCTATTGCTTCATCTTCTGTCTTGCCAGTTACGTATCGACCATTAATAAAAATGAAAGCAAAACGCGAACATGGGCCACAATAAGATTTACATCCAACTTTTACTTCTGCATCAGGAGCAATCGCCTTGATCTTAGGTAGTATGGATTTCATCGACATATGTTTACACTTGTCGCAAACCCGAATATCGTTAGCCATTAGTGATCCCCATGGTTTCCTTTGCTCGGATTCGTAATCATAAATCCTTCTTGCGGCAAGTAGAAATAATCAATAACAACGCCATCAAGTAGTGCAACATCTTTTTCTAACAAAACATCAATGCCTTTGTCAGTTGAAACAACTGTATCATTCTCAGTCTGTGTATCTAATCCAAGCTCATAATGAGCATGATCTCCGTGCATTTGAGCAACGGCAACACGTACCACTAAACCTTTGTTTTCTTCTTTATCAAGTTCCATCTGTAGAACTTTAGCAGCTTTACGAGTAATTTTGCAATTCATTCTAACATCTCCTGATTCATAAGTTATCAATGTCTATTGTAAAGAATGCGGCTGACAAAATCAATCGAACTTCCCAAATTACTGACAACTATTGTCGAATTAGCGCACCAACATGCCTATTTAACGGCATACATGCAGCCAAATATTGCTTATTCCCCCTGCTTTTATTAGTATGAAACGTAAGAGATGATGCTTCCGTAGTATTTGCTATCATCAATTTTGAGGTGATGAGAAGATGGCTAAAGTAAAAACACAAGCTCAGATTAAACTGATGCTTGAAGCTGGCAAAATATTAGCAGCCTGCCACCGCGAACTGCTTAAGAAAATTGTACCTGGTGTCACAACAATGGAAATCGACCGTTTTGTCGAACAATTCATACGTGATCATGGTGCTACACCTGAGCAGAAGGGGTTCCATGGCTATCCTTATGCAACTTGCGCTTGTGTCAACGATGTGATGTGTCATGGTTTCCCCACAGATACCCCGCTTCGTAGTGGCGATTGTGTCACTATAGATATGGTCGTGAATTTAAATGGATGGCTCGCCGACTCTGCTTGGTCGTATACCGTAGGTGAAGTATCCCAAGAGGTCACTGATTTACTCCGTGTTACGAAAGAATGTCTCTATATTGGTATTGAACAAGCTGTCATTGGGAATCGTGTAGGTGATATCTCCCATGCCGTTGAGAAACATGCTCAAGATAACGGTTACTCCATCGTTCGTGAGTTTACAGGTCATGGCATCGGTCAGAAAATGCATGAAACCCCACACATCCCACACTATGGGCCAAAAGGGCTTGGACCACTCATTCGCGCAGGTTCGGTATTCACAATAGAACCCATCCTCACCACAGGTAAGCGACATGTATTCATTGATTCAGACGGATGGACAGCTCGCACTGTCGATGGATCTTTGTCTGCGCAATACGAACATACAATTGCTGTTACGACGAAAGGAACCCTTATTTTAACTGATCAATAATTATGGAGGGCCGTACATGATCCCATTCTACAAAAAATATTATAAGACGATTATCGACATAGCACTCATCTTACTCACCGTGTACTTGTTCATGTTGCTCTTCAGCTTCCTGTATAAAATTGCCGCGCCGATCTTCTGGGCTTTCGCGATCTTCCTGATTATCGAACCGTTCGCTAAATTCATGAATAAGCGCGGCGTTAAGAAAATGGTTGCAACCACAATTTCTACAATCTTGTTCCTTGTAATCTTGCTCGGCGTCATTACGGGGCTAGGATTGATCGTCACGAATCAAATCTTACACTTTAGTGAAAAAGTACCTGAATATACCCAGACGCTTCAAAATAGCATCGTCCTCATAACCGAGCAAGTGCAATCTTCCATTAACGCACTCAGCCCGGATACTGTTCAGAAAATAACGGAATACGCATCAGGACTGACGGCGAATGCATCCAAAATTATGGTTGGTACGTTGAAATTCCTTGGTACATCGTTATCCTCTGTCTCCTCATTCATGATCAGCTTCGGTGTCAACTTTGGAGTAGGGCTTATTCTTGCCTTCTTCCTATCCATCGAATTTGAGAGTTGGAAACGAGTTGCACGCGAGAAGACACCTGCTACATTCAAGAAAGTATTCGAGTTTTTAAGTGAAAACGTTATTAAAGGGATCGTTACATACATTTCCGCACAAGCGAAGCTGATCTCCATTACGTTCGTGATCGTGCTTATATCGTTATTTGCACTAGGCATTAAGAATGCCTTCACGATGGCGTTACTTGCTGGATTTTTCGATGTGCTGCCGCTGCTAGGCGTGTCCACCTTGTTTATCCCTTGGATCATCTATCTGTTTATCGTGGGTCAAACTAGCCTAGCAATCTGGTTAACTGTCATTTGGTTAGTCGTTGTAGTCGCAAGACAGCTACTGGAGCCGAAAATTACGGGCGATTCACTTGGTGTCTCTGCCTTTACGATGCTGAGTTTTATGATTATCTCGCTATCGCTCTTCGGATTTATCGGATTAATTGTATCGCCTGTGCTCATTATTTTACTTAAAGCCTTACATGAACAAGGCTATTTAAAAAGGTGGATTCGCACACCTGAAGAGGAATTTCCAGCTGAACAAACCGATGATAAACCCGCAGTTGCTGAAATTAATCAAACCTAATTCATCATGGATAATATTTGAAAAATATGACATCATATGTTATATTGAAATGGTAATACATCAAGGAATTCTCGCACTTTTGAATGAAAAGTAAGGAGTGACGGACATGAATTCTAATGTTGAAATTCCACAAGGTGAAAGTACCATTCTCGTGGAAATGACGGTCAAGGAAGCACTTAGTTTAACTGGGGTTAAATTTCTGGGCGATCGTGAACTAGAGTACCGCGCAGTGAAGAAGTTAAAACAAAGCTTAGAAGACCGTTTATTTACCAAAACCGAATAAACAACAAAAACTGTCGATCATATGATCGGCAGTTCTTTTTTTAAGATTATTATTTTACTGGTCTGCGCGTCAAAATACATGGAACCCCATGACCCATTGCACCGGGTTCACTCATTTTCTCCAAGTAGTCCATACCGCGTTTACAAGGTGTTTTGCATACGGCACAAGTGGAGGATTCTACGAGTCGCATTGTATATTGAACTCTGCCGTTTGTCAGTTCTTTTTTCTTCTTCTTGGTTGTTTTACCTCCGCCGCCCTTACTGCTCTTACCTGCCATACCTATCCCTCTTCTCCATGCTTCACGCAGGATTGCCCCGCTTCTCAACAACATTATATGAGCAAGGCGTAAAAGGGTTCTTGCCTAGTTAGGTGATCAGTCCTTGCAAAAGCAGCGGCGCAACTTCTTCATAAATTTGAGAAAACTCAGCAATCGGCAGCGGGTTCACTCCATACCCCACTTCAATCGTAAAACCCGGTCTGCGAAAATCTTGAATGAACCAATCCTTGTATCCCGCATCACTCCCCGTAAGCTTTACTGCTTCATAACCACTTGCTTGTGCTAAACATTGTGCCAATGACTCCGCGTAGTCTGGCTCAAAGTCCCGATAATTCCAATAGATCTCTCTGCCTTGCGAGTGAAGTGCCATCACTAGATCGAACTGCTGTTTCTGTGTAAAATGCGCTATAGCAGCTGCCTCAGGCTCTGTTAAGGGCGCTTCACCTGTATAATCACGTGGGCCAGGACCCGGAACATCTCTTCTCTCTCGTTCTACATCCCAATGCGCCGGAAATTGATCGTTTAAATCTACACCTCGAATGTTCGCTTTCCAATTGTTAAAATCATGAGAACCACCGTTCCAATGCACAATTTGATCATACACAGACTCACAAGAGTCGGCTCCATGCAACACAAGCTCTACACCATCTGGATTTACCATGGGTACAACCCAAAGTGTGTTTAATTCGTAAACAGACCTGGCATCAATCCCGTACAAGTTCTCACCGCATGCTACAGCCTCTGCATACTGCCTTACAAACGTCATAAGCAGCGGAGTTGTAATCCACTCATTAGCATGAAACGAAGCATTGTAATGCACTTTATGAGCGCCTACACCGATACGCAGCGCAAGAAGCGGCCTTTCGAGTACGCTGTGACCGATAGTAGTAAGCTCGATCCATGGATATTGGGCTACTAACTCCTCTGCCTCACGCACCAATGTACAGTAGTCATAACTGTTCGAATCGCTTGTTCGCATTTACCACACCCCTCTCATCTGATCAAAATGCTACAAAATATATGCTGTACACACCCCTCTTAGAACAAAAAAAGTCCACCCATTGGGGCGGACTCACAAGCTTTTATTCGCTATTCTTTCCAATCCATGTTCACTTCTTTAATTCCATCAATCATCCAGATGTGTTCGAATAAATCGAGCATCCCTTTGCGTTTTGATGTGTGAATACGGAACTCCATAAATACAAGATGGTTATCCTCTTGCATCTCCCGCTTAACCGCCATTTGTTCAACCGTTATTTTTTCCTTTTGCAATAAGGAATTAATTACTTCCACACCTTGCGGTTGATTGGACATAACTACTTTCAAGCTGCCATACTTCTTAAACAAGATCAGCTTACTCTCTAGTTTGTTAATAATCATAATAATGAACATGATGATTAGAATGGTTACAACAGCCGGCCAATAAAATCCTGCTCCAACGCTTAGACCGATTGCCGCAACAACCCAGAGTGTCGCTGCAGTCGTTAAGCCTGAGATGACATTATTGGATCTTCTTAGGATCGCTCCAGCCCCCAAGAAACCTATCCCGCTAACAACTTGTGCAGCAAGCCTTGCCGGATCAAATCTAGCATTCGGATGATCAAGCAAATCATTGCCGAATCCATAAATAGAGGTCAACATAATAAGTGATGAACCAACCGCAACGAGCAGATGTGTTTTTAGACCAGCTTGCTTATTCTTACGCTCTCGCTCCCAGCCAATTATGCCGCCTAGAACTGCCGCTAGCAATAACCGAAACACCATCGTCTCCGGCGTTAATTCAATCGTCACCATAAACATATGACCTCCAATAACATTCACTCTACACTAACGCTACATGGGAGTCTTGCCAATTCCATAATTCTTTACTTGAAGTTGAAATGCCGATGACTCCGCTTTCCAAAGCTGACTCCAAATCAGTCAAATCCGTCATTAATCCTCCTGCAATCACAGGTATTCTCAGTTCTTCTCGAATGCGTTTCATAATTCTTGTACATACCATGCCAGGCAGCACTTCAATCGCATCTGGCTGTGAGGACTGTGTAATTTTGATACCATTATCAAGCGACACGGAATCGAATACGAACAACCGCTGAATCGTCATCAGACCATGCTTCTTACCTTCAGCTATAATCGAACTCTTTGTCGTGACTATTCCATCAATTCCGATTTTTTCAGCCATGTAGGCAACACCCATCTTGTCTTTACCTATTCCATCAATCAAATCAAAATGAATAAAAGATAATTTCCCTGCATCTCTTATTTGTTCCACGATATGTTCAATTGAGAAAATATCAGCCTTTAGAACAAATACAATATTGGATGTTGACTGTAGAATGGCTGGCAATTCTTCTTTATTGACCAAAGAAGTGATTACTGGCTTTCGTTTCAGACAATACGCAAGTCGATCATAGCTCTCTGACTTTCCCTTCATTCTCATCACCCCGCGAACGATTTACCGTCATAAATCCACATTATTCAGCAGTATCATACACGACGGATAATTTAAGAATATCATAAACGGAATCTAACAGATAAGTTGGTTCTATGTCAGATGCATTCGCTTCTGCTCGACTTGTTATTCCTGTTAGGACAAGCCCAGTGCCCATTCCAGCGTCAATTCCCATCTTCATATCAGTCTCTAGTCGATCTCCTACCATTAAGCATTCATCAGCAGTAAGTCCCAATATGGATAGTGCCGTTTGAACCGTCAGAGTAGACGGTTTCCCCATGATCATCTCAATCTTCTGTCCCGTCGTTCCTTCTATTGCGCCAATCATCCCTCCACAATCAGGCACATCTCCTTCAGGCATTGGACAAGTACGATCCGGATGTGTTGCAATGGCAATGGCTCCATTTTTAATAGATTGATAGGCAAAATCCAGATGATCATAATGAAAATTACGGTCCCAAGACACGACTACGACATCTGTTTCCGTTGGTGATTGCGCAAATACAATACCGTGTTCAAGCATCTCTTGTTTGAGAATATCTTCACCAATAACATAAACTTTAGCGTCTGGATGCTGTACCTTCAGATAGTGTATGGTGACCTGTGCAGGATTTAGAAGGTTATCTAGTTCAACTCGTATACCGAGTTTATTCAATTTATCCACATACTTCACTCTGGAGTCGATCGTCTTATTAGTTAAGAAAAGGATCTTCTTGTTATGTTCTTGTAAGAATGCAATCGTTTCTTTGGCCCCTGGAATAAGTTCATCCCCTAAATAAATCGTGCCGTCCAGATCAAATATATAACCGGAATAGTGAATCATTTGTATGCCTCCTTATTGCCCCACAGCAAGCTGGAGCTGCTTCTCAACTTCTAAGCGCTGTTTGTTCGTCTCGTTCTGATCCCACTCCAGCAGCTGCCCCATTAGTCGAAGAACAGCATTTAGGACACGCTCTGCCTTCGATCGATCGAATAAGATCCAGCCCGTTCTTCTCAGCAAAAAATCACAAGCCATAGCAGCCATTTCATACTCAACCGCATACCTAATTTCTGCTGTAAGCACTTGATCTGCAAGTGATTGCCTAGAGGTGGATTCTTGTTGTAAGGTCGATACATATTCATAAATGTGCTCAACGTTCGTTCCATAACGTGTAAGCAAATCAAGCACTTGACTCTCCGTCATTCCATACGTTTTACCTGCCCCAATCATCCTAGCTCTGTTCTGTTCAAAAGTTTCACTTCCTTGGGCAATGCCCCCACTAATGCATTCACGATCTGTCGTACATGGCGGGAAGATTCGTCCCTCCTCATCTCGCAATTGAGATGAAACCAGGTTTACAACCTTCTCTGCCATTTTGCGAAATCCAGTTAATTTGCCACCCGCAATGGTAATGAGCCCACGCTCCGAGATGAACATCTCATCCTTACGGGAAACTTCTGATGGACTTTTCCCTTCCTCATGAACGAGGGGACGCAAACCCGACCAACCGGATTCAATATCGGAAACTGTCAAGTTCACAGAAGGAAATGCCTCATTCACTGCATCGATTACATACTGACGATCTTCCGTGCTAATATGTGGTTCTTCGGGGTTCCCTTTGTAGACCGTATCTGTCGTACCAATGTAGGTTTTCGTTCCACGAGGAATCGCAAAGATCATTCGGCCATCCGGCACATCGAAGTAAGCAGCTTGATTAATCGGCAGTCGCTTAGCATCTACGACGAGATGAATGCCTTTCGTTAACAACAGGTGCTTACCTTGGAGTGAATGGTCTATTTTTCTTAATTCATCCACCCATGGTCCAGCTGCATTCACTATTTTTTTGGCATAAATTTCAAATTGCTCTCCGCTTAGACGATCTTCAACTCTGACACCCACAATTCTATTTTCTCGATATATAAAATCGGTCACCTTCGCATAATTAGAAACGATTGACCCACTCTTCACTGCACTCTTCATAATTTCAACGGTCAGACGCGCATCATCTGTACGGTATTCATAATAGTATCCCGACCCCTTAAGACCATCCGTTTTGAATAATGGTTCAAGTAGCATCGTCTGTGTACGACCGTACATCTTGCGACGCTCACTTCTCTTGACTCCTGCAAGCCAGTCATAAACATACAAACCAATCATACTGGCGAAGTACCCATATGTGCCCTTCTTATAAATCGGCAACATCATCGGAATGGGATCGACTAAATACGGTGTACTCTTGTGAAGCAATGCCCGCTCTCTGCCTACTTCCTGCACGAGTCTAATCTCCCCTTGCTTTAAGTAACGAAGTCCGCCATGAATTAACTTTGTGGAGCGACTACTTGTGCCGGATGCGAAGTCATTCATATCGACAAGACCTACCTTCATACCACGCACACTAGCATCCCATGCTATTCCAGCGCCTGTAATACCGCCTCCAATGACAAATAAATCAAGCTGCTGTTTTGCCATTTTACGCAAGTAATTGATGCGTTCGTTCACAGATAAAAGTTCCATAAATGCGCCTCCAAGTTTAGTAAATACGGTTTTATGAGCACACAAAAAGACCCTTTCGCAACGAAATACACACACCAAGTGCGTATTGTGCAAAAGGGTCTTCTTTGTCTCCGCCCAATTACTCATTTAAGATTATGCATTATTATATGCCCTGCTTCTCCAATTGTCTAGACAGAAATATCAGAAATTAGCATTAACCAAAATTAGGGCTGATCCAATTGGTTCAGATCGATCTTCAGCATACGATCCAACACATAGGTCGTGGTATATCGGTACTTATTAGCACCTGATTCTAGAATAACATAGAGCTTATCACCAAGATCCATGATACCCTCCGCTAACGGTACAATTGTAAACTTGCCGTTGGTAGTCTTGGCTGATACATCATCTAGGAACCAACCAGGAACCTGAGCATTACCAATCTGAGCTGTAAAATGCGGCGATTCACCTAACGGATTATTGTATCTGTACAAATCACTGTCTTTGTTCCTACCGTATGAGGTACTCAGTATGATGGAGTCGTTCCTAACCGCTACGCTTTGCACTTTCTCTGTAGCAGACAGCACATAATCAGGTACAGCCTTATTGGTCGTACCGCCTACTAACTGGCTGTTCGAATCGGTAACTGGATCAAGGTTATAACCAACAATCCAGGAGTAATTCTTACCTCCCAAGCGAGTAGTCTGTTGATGAGTTGGATCCGTTGGATACGAGGTAGACTCATAAAATTCACCGACCCATAGTACCCCATCCGCAAATGTAGTAAAGGATGCATTGACAGGTACATAAATCCGATCTATGAATGTCACTTCATCCTTATCAGCTGCCTGCACAAGATCAGCCAAATTAAATTTGAATACAGATGAACCTGAAGAAATCCATCCGTATTGGCTGCTCACTGCAATGCCACCTGCATGACCTGTATACGGTTCACCGTTAGACTGATTTAAGACGACTGACTTCACGAGTCCGCCTGACGTCGCATCGAGTACAGACAATGTTGTCGGCCTTCCATCTGTCATGTACGATACAACGAGCATCCAGTTCTGTGGCTGATAATATGCAACTGCTTGCGGCACCAGATCCTGCACCAGTCCCGGAATGATAGGACCTTCCTCGCTTATATTCCATAGCGCCTGATACTTGCTGTCCATCGGATTTACGGCGCGCTGTATTTGCGAAATTTGCTGATGGCTAGGAATTACCGTCTGCAAAACCGATTTATCCGATTCGTTATCGGATGTATCTACTGCTGTTACCTCGAAGGTATAGGGCTTATTGCCGGTCAAACCATATATCGTGACTTGCTGCTGATTCGCAGGAACGGTCAATTCCAGCACTCCATTCTTGTAAATACGGTACTGCTCCATATCCGATTCCGTATTCAACGTCCAATGCACAACAGCCGTACCACTTCCAGAAGTGGCGTTCACTCCACTTGGTGCTTGCGGCTTCACGTTGTCTTGCTTGATCTTCTCGGGCACTTGACCTAGGATGACTGTTCCTGGTGTCGGTTCTTGGCTTCCTCCAAGCTTGCGCATATCCGTACTGCCATTTAACGGATAACCAAAATTAACGCTTTTATTCAAAGTCACGTCTGCTTTCGCATAAACCGCTTTACTTACTACAGCGCCACTGGGACTCTTGAGGATTACCGTACCGCCACCATTGACTAAGCCACCAACATCATGAATAATTGCCATCTTACTGTCCGATATATATTTGCTGAAGTAAGAATCGTAATAATAGCTATTAAAAGCTTCTAGCGTAATAGGTGCAATTTCAGCTCTTCTCGTCCATAAGAGTGCCGTATCACCTGGCTTTAAGACAATCGATTTATTAATCGTCTGTTCCCAGCCTGAATTGACCTTGTAGCCATTCAGATCAATGATGTGATTACTTGCGTTATACAGTTCGATATACTCGAAGGCATCATAGCCTTCATAGTTGTCCGTATCTGCCATTAGTTCTGTGATCAATAGTTCAGGGATACTTGCTGCATGAGCTGTTGAAACCGATCCATACGCGTTAAAAGTTAAAGCTCCACAAAGGAATGTTGCAGTTAAAGCATGAGTTAATTTCTTTCGCCATGGTTGACTTTTCATGATTCTCCTCCTAACGAATAAAACCCCATGCATAACCGTACCTCCTGGATTCAGGAAGAACGCATCATGCATGGGGTTATCTTAATCTCTACCCAGCAGTTCTACAGTCACAATATAACATCCATTCTAGTTCTACAACAAGTGATGTTATTGTAAACCAACCCTGTCCATATATAATAATAATTATTATTATATATTCCGGAAAAATTAACATCCAAACATTGACAACGCTGTTGACGTCATTCATCTTCATAAATTATACTTAATATAAGTAAACGCTTTCAACAAATTCCATAACATGCTCCGGGTGGAGAATATGAGAAAACCCAGAGAACTTAAGCCTTTTCTTTGTGCTGTTAACAAAGATACGGAATAAGCTCCTGAGTTTTTTTGTTTATTTACATCAAAATAATTGAAATGAGGTGATCAGAAAACTTGATTCCTTTACAATATCTTCACATAGGTTAGGGTTCAATTTTACAAATGAATTTTATATTGTAGATGGATATTTTGCAAAATTCGATTATTTGCGATATGACATTGCACGATGTCCATCTTGAAAAATGCATCAAAAATTTGATTAAAAGGGGTTACGTACATGAAGAAGTTCATCTCGTTATTAGCAATCGCCACGGTTCTTCTAACATCCGGTTGTTCCGGAACCAACACGGCAAGCAATGACTCTCCAGCAGCAACACAACCGCCAGAAGACACAACACCTGTCAAAATTCAATACTGGCATGCACACGCTGAAAACCAAATGGGCGGCGTGAAATATATGATTGAGCAATTCCAGAACAAGTATCCTCACATTACGGTTGAACCTGTATTCCAAGGCGGCTATTCCGATCTGCAACAAAAGCTGCAAGCTGCAATCGCCGCTAAAGATGTACCTGCTGTAACGAACATTGAAGTATCTGCGATCCCGAGTTTCTCCGAAAGCGGTGCGCTTGCCGACCTCGGTCCTTACATCAAACGTGACAAAGTAGATACGGCTGACTTCTCCAAAGGGATGCTGGATGCCTATGCATTCAAAGGCAAGCAAGTCGGATTCCCACTAATAGTAAGTACGAGTGTAATGGTCTACAACAAAACTTTACTTGACAAATTAGGCGTAAAACCACCGCAAACTTGGAGTGAAATCGAGGCTTACAATCAGAAAGTGACGCTTAAGGAAGGAGATAAAACAACACGTTATGCTCTCGCTGTTCCAGGTTGGGATATCTGGTACCACGATCCTTGGATTCTTAATGGCGGCGGTACAATTCTAAGCAAAGATGAAACCAAAGCAACTGTCGATTCACCGGAAAGTTTACGTTACCTTAATAATTTCAAGAAATGGTTTGATGACGGTTCCCTGCAAATTGGCGTAGGTAAAGGTGCTTCCGATACGATGCGTCAAATGTTCTTGGATGAAAAAATAGGTATGGTACAGCACTCTTCTGCTATCATCAAAACTTATGTGGAAAATGCAAAATTTGAAGTTGGCGTATCTTTTGTTCCTGGAGACAAGACTCGCATCTCGAATATCGGTGGTGCAGGAATTGTGATGATGTCAGGTGTGAAGGACAACCAAAAAGAAGCGGCTTGGAAGTTTATCAATTTCATGACTTCTGCAGAGCACAATATCAAATGGGCAGAAGCAGTCGGTTACTTACCAACTCATAAATCCTCTGTAAAAACGGATGAAGGCAAGAAATATCAAGAGAAATGGCCGCAATATAAGGCCGTTCTAGAGAACTTTGACAATGTGACACCTCGTTACCAGCATACCGCTTATACCGAATTCAGCAACTTGTATAAAGATGCCATTAATAAAATGGTTCTTGAAAAAGGCGATCCACAGAAGGTAATGCAAGAAGCTGTCGTAAAGATGAACAAAGTGTTAGCAGATCAATAATCAAACAAAGGTCAATAACTGTAGGTGCGAACGTTATATTCGCACCTACAATTCTTATGATGAAACGGGGTAAGAGGATGGAACCATCAAAAGATGTGAAATTGCACACCACACCAATCAAACCTAAACGATCGTACTATCAATTATTCGAAAAATGGAAAGACTTCGCATTCGCTGCTCCTGCACTTATTTTTCTAGGTATATTCGTGTATTATCCGCTTCTATATTCTCTATTCTTAAGCTTTACGAATTGGAACATGGCGAAGCCTGCGTGGAAAATGATCGGTACTGAGAACTATGAGAAGCTTCTAGTAAGCGAAGAATTCTATAAAGTCTTAGGCATTACATTCAAATATACCCTTATCGATGTTGTGCTGACACTTGTGCTTGGTCTACTCCTGGCACTGCTTCTGAATTCGACTCGCAAAATATACAGCTTCATGCGCATGATCGTATTTATGCCCTACTACATCTCAATGGTTATTGCTGCCATGATCTTCGTCTGGATTTTCAACACACAATATGGAATTGCCAATATGGTCATCGGTTGGTTCGGTTATGATGCCGTAAACTGGCTTAATAACCCCAATACAGCTTTATGGTCACTCATTATCGTTTCACTATGGAAAAGTGTTGGCTTTGCTATGCTTATCTTCATTGCGGGTCTTCGCGGAATTCCAGTGGAATATTACGAGGCTTCAAGTATTGATGGGGCATCCAAGGTTAAACAATTCATTCGGATCACGCTTCCCCTTCTATCGCCTATTACACTTTTCCTTGTAGTGACGAATTTCATCTCCTCCATGCAAGTATTCCAGTCCATTAATGTCATGACTTTAGGTGGACCACTCGACTCCACAAAAGCGATGGTGTATTGGATTTATGAGATGGCTTTCAAAGAGTTCAAGACTGGCAGAGCATCTGCCCTCGTCATTATTTTCTTCGTCATTATCATCATTTTCACAATCATACAGTTTGTCGTTTCTAAGAAACGAGTTCATTATGAAGGGTAGGTCAAATTGATGGCAATTCGAATTTCCAAAACAATTCAATTACTTATAGCGATTGTTGTCACACTGATCATGTTCTTCCCCATCTATTGGCTATTTGTTACATCCCTAAAGTCCACTGCCGAATTGCGTAGTGCAATACCTTCTTTCTGGCCAGAAATGTTCAACTGGTCTAACTATGCAGCTGCATTTAAGAAAGCACCTTTTGACCGTTTCTTTGTGAACACAGTTATCCAAACAGTCGGCATTCTCGTCTTGCAGATTAATATTGCGATTATGACGGCGTATGCTTTTGCTAAAGGAAACTTCTGGGGTAGAGACAAAATTTTCTTACTCATTCTTGCAGCCTTAATCATTCCTGATCAAGTCACATTCGTACCGGTATATGTCATGCTTGCCAAGTTAGGATGGTTAAACTCATTTGCTGCGCTAATCGTCCCCCATGCAGCATCTGCATATGCCATTTTCCTATTGCGACAAGCTTTTAAGTCGATTAACAATGATGTGATTGAAGCAGCGCGTGTAGATGGTGCAAGTCGGTTACATATTTTGTATAGAATCTTGGTCCCTATGGCTAAACCTACGATCAGCACACTGATTGTACTTACATTTATTTCAAGTTGGAATTCCTACTTCTGGCCACTCATTATGACGAATACAGATAGCATGCGCGTACTGACAGTCGGTATCGCATTCATGAGAGAGGCAATTGCCGGGGATGAAGCACTCAACTTCCACTTTATCAGTGCTGCAAGTATTATGGTCATTCTGCCGATTGTACTTGTGTTTGTATTTGCACAAAAGCATATAGTTGCGGCAATGGCGAACTCCACATTTAAATAAGAGAAGGTGAATTCGTATGACAAATTCTGAATTCTTAATTATGGCACATCGAGGCAGTATGGGGCATGCACCCGAGAACACATTAGCTGCATTCCAATTAGGAGTTGAACAAGGTTGTAATGCCATTGAACTCGATATTCATCTATCCAAAGACGGTGAGATTGTTGTCATCCATGATGAAACGCTAGAACGCACTACGAACCTTACGGGGTATGTCAATGATTATACGGCTGCGGAGCTAAAGCAAGCAGATGCTGGCAGTTGGTTCCATGAAAAGTATGCTGCTGAGTGTATTCCACTTCTTGAGGAAGTTCTAGATCTTGTTTCGACGGATTTCTTACTAAATATAGAAATTAAACATTCTTATAACGGACAGCTTGAACCTACATTAATTGAATTGCTTAAACGCAAGAATCGTATGGAATCTGTCGTTCTGTCTTCTTTTAACCTCAAAAGTCTTAAAGCTATTAAACTGGCTGAACCCGACATCAGAATCGGAATTATATACAACGTCAACGTCGTTCAACATCGGGAATTTGCTAATTTAATGGGAGTTCCCGTCTACTCCCTGCACCCTAACTTTCACAACATTGATCCAGAAGATGTCCTAGATGCTGTATCGAGTGGAATTCAAGTATTTCCTTACACCATTAACGACGCGGAGCACATGAAACTCGCCATCTCTTGCGGTGTATCAGGTATCATCACGAACTATCCTGATCGCTTGCGCTCCATCTTATCAGGCGAATAATAGCTGTGGGAAGACATCCGGAGGATAATATGAAGCAGTTTAAGCATGTATGTATGATGACCCTGTTCATTTGGATCGTTCTTGCAGGTTGTTCCACTTCTGAGAAACCTATACCAAGTGCTGCAACATCGATTCCAACATCTAGTTCTGTAACAACACCTGCACCCGTTCCTAACAATGATCCGTTAAAAGTAACACAAGAGGATACGAATATTAAGTATCGCATTAACAAACCTGAATTCATGCCATTTATTGAAAAAGCGAAGCCTGGCCCAATCGTTCCCGGCCTACTCCAAGACTATATCCCGCAAGGTATCGCTTATATGCAAGAACAAGACTGGATCCTCGTCTCCTATTATCGTGAAGATGAGAATCCAAGCTTGCTCGTTGTAATTGATGCCCAAACCGGCAAACACTTAAAGTCGCTCCAATTATTCCAAGCAAACAAGGAGCCTTACAAAGAGCATGCTGGCGGTGTAACGGTCAGTAAAAAATACGTATGGATCTCTTCAAACAGTAATATGTATTATTTGAAAAAAGAAGATTTGGTTCAAGCTGAGCCAATCGGCAAGCTGTATATGGCAGGACACTTCAAAACTGACGTTAGAGCTTCATTCACAACGTACTCTGATGGAGTCCTATGGGCAGGTGAATTTGCCAATGGCACAGCAGATTACCCTACAGATCTGTCTCACCATATCACAAGTGATCGCGATCAAACCACCTATCTCGCATGGGCAGAGGGCTTTCAGCTGGATGAACAAACCGACCTTCCAACTAATCAAGCAAGTAGCGCAGGTATTACCGTTCCGAGCTACGCTCTTGCGATTCCAAATCGTATCCAAGGAATGACAGTACGTCATGATCAATTGATCTTAAGTGAATCCTTTGGTCGCAATACAGAAGGTTCGCTCATTATTCATAAGAACATTCTTCGTGAAAAACCACATAAAGAAGTAGATTTCAGCGGGAATAAAGTGCCCCTATGGTTTCTTGACAGCAGCAATCGAGTCACAACCATCTCAGGTCCTCCCATGACGGAAGGAATTGTAGATAATAAGAATACACTCTATGTATTGTTTGAATCAGGTGCTAATAAATTTAGGAGTTCGGGCAGCTATCCCTTGGACCGCATTTATACGTTAGAGTTAGAATGAAAAAGGTACGACCGTCTCTTAACCGGTCGTACCTTTTACTATTACTACCTAAAATTCGGTACTTGCCACACGACTGGCGTATCTTGTATTTGTTCTTTTAACCAATTCGTCGTGATCTTCTTAAACAGAGCCGGTTCGCCCGAACAGAAAAACCGGTGTACAGGTGTTTCATCATTCTTCGCCAAGTATCGCCGATGATTCAGAACCGTCGATATTTCACTCGCAGTCTCATCCGCAGACGAAATTAATAACACCTTCTTGCCCATGACTTTACGGATTTGTTCGGACAAAAATGGATAGTGCGTACAACCAAGCACCAAACAATCTATCGGTTTATTCCTCAGTTCTTGCAGGGAATCTTTCACAATCTGTAGGGTTGCAGGTCCTTCGAAGTGACCACTCTCAACAATTGGAACAAGCTGTGGGCATGCATGGGAATACACAGTTGTCCCTGGAGCAATGGATTTCAGCGCCCGCTCGTAAGCACCGCTTCGAATCGTTCCAACCGTACCAATGATTCCAATCGTTCCACTGCGAGTTGCCTTAATCGCTGCCCGCGCACCCGGACCAATTACACCAAGTACAGGGATAGAGACTCGTTTACGAATATCATCCAGCGCGACTGCTGTCGCCGTATTGCAAGCAATCACAATCATTTTTGGTGAGAATCGCATCAGATAGTCCACAATTTGAGTCGTAAATAATTTTACTTCTTCAGGTTGTCTCGGGCCATATGGAGCACGAGCCGTATCGCCGAAATAGATGATTTTCTCTTGCGGAAGCTGCCTCATCACTTCTTTTACAACGGTTAATCCTCCAACACCAGAGTCCAATATGGCTATCGCTTGCTGCACAAAAACACGCTTCCTTTTCCAATAAAATCTTGCAACATGCATATCGTTAGGATATGTGATAGGAAGTCAAAAGGTACCACATGCATGTGCCAAGAATTATGGGTTTAGCGATTGCCACGAGCCGCTTTCATCACACAAATTTGCAAAATAATAATAAGTGCGAATGCAATCCATGCTAGCACTGGAATTGTAATGAAACCAAACCAGTTGATATAGTCCGTGTCACAAGGAACTATTCCGCACTTCGCGCTGACATTCTTCAGCCAATCTGTCTTTTGTAATAAAACATGATAGGTAGAGAAGCAAATACCAACAATTGCAACTGGCAATATGTATACATATTGTTTAATATCTTTGCGTACGGCTGCAATCGCAATCATAATAACAAGCGGGTACATGAGAATGCGCTGAAACCAGCACAGCTTACAAGGTTCATAGTATAGAATCTCTGAAAAATATAAACTACCCAGCGTAGCAATGAGCGCAATTGCCCACGACATAAACATCCCGTTATCCAATATAAATTTTTGTGTAGATTTATTCATGTTGTAGATTCCTCCTCTACTTTTTTTCATTCTTTTTCAAGATACCTTATAATGTGATTTTAGGGTAGTGAAAATTGATGAAACCTTTTGAAAGCCCATGCGTCTATATGTTTGTTGTCTTGCTGATCTTACACATATTGGAGGTACTTCCTAAATGCCCTCTAGCAACCAGAATCCTAACTTAAGAGCTCGTCCAGCTAACGCTGCACCACCGCGTCCTAGGCGTAAACGTAAAAAGAAAAAAAGAGGTGGAATTCTATTACCTTTCTTCCTCATTCTACTTGGCATCGGTATTCTCAGCTCAGCTTGGTTCTTCTTAACACCATCAGGCTCGAACCTACGGTATATGCTTGCAGATACGCTCATCACAACCCAGCATCGAGAATGGGCGAAATACATTATCGGTAAAGACGAACTAGATAAACGTGTCGCTGACTATTTGAATCAATTCGAAGAAATGGGTAAGGTTAAAGAGAAGCCCGAGCTCGTGAAGCCGAATAAAGGCACCACAACTGCCGCAGGCAAGAAGCCCAAGGATGCTGTAACCATTGAGCCCATCGAAGGTAAAGGCTTCAAAGGCCAACTGCTTACGATCCGTGATCCGAAGATGCTGCGTCTAGTCGTCACCCAGAACCCGAACAAAGGCGAAACAGTCTCCTCCATGGTGAAACGTACAGGCGCAATTGCTGGCGTGAATGCAGGTGGATTCCATGATCCCGAGTGGAAGGGTAACGGCTTTCAACCAGAAGGTATCGTTATCTCCAATGGAAAACTCATCTACAATGATGGCAACATGAACTCTTCTTTTCATATCGTTGGGATCGATAAAGAAGGACGCTTAGTAGCTGGTAGATTTAAAGTTTCAGAGATTATGCAGATGAATATTCAAGAAGGTGTTTCATTCCCTTCTAAATTTATTGCCAACGGCAAGGGGCTAATCAAAAGTCAAAAAGAAGGTTGGGGAATCGCCCCTCGAACGAGTATGGCGCAAACGGCTGATGGCACGATTCTATTCGCGATTATCGACGGCAGACAAACACATAGCCTGGGTGCCAGCTTATATGATATTCAACAAATCTTCTTATCGCGTGGTGCGATTACAGCAGCTAATCTAGATGGTGGTTCATCGTCGGTACTTGTCCATAATAACAAGATCGTGAATAAACCTTCTAGTGAATATGGCGAACGTTATCTACCGACTGCATGGCTCGTATTTGATGATCCCGCGAAAGTGAATGTGAAGAACATCTGGGCAGGACTTGATCCTTCGAAGATTGACCCTTCTAAATGGTAGTGATAAATAACGAGAAACAGGAGCCAACCCCCTTATTGGCTCCTGTTTCTATAAGTCCTGCTTATTTGCGACCGATGAGTACGAACTCCTCTTCGAGCTGATCTTCAATAACTTCTACTTCTACTTCAAAGTCCGTAGCTTCCTCATTCTGCAATTCCTTGCGAAGCGCTCTACGATTACGAACCCCATCGGCAATGCCGCCAGCAACATCCTTCGCTACACCGACCCACTCCGAAGTATGGTCACCTACCACTCTAGCGATCTCTTGTGTTTTGTCACCAACTGCAACTGCGATCTCTTTTGTCTTCTCACTAACTGTATCGTATCCATCCGCAATATCTGCTCTTAATTCACGACCGGATTTCGGTGCCAACAGTAGAGCTGTAACAGCACCCACTGCACCGCCAACTAAAGACCCGATGACCCAATCCTTCACTCTTTGATTCGCCATGTCAATCACTCCTTGATATGTGTTTCGGCTTGTTCCTTACCCAGTGATTTAATCCGCAGTTCTCTGCATTTGCGATAAAGTTCGGTGCCAAGTGTGAACCAATCGACTGCCGCCTCCGCAGCAGTTGCCTTCATCTCCGCTTTCTTCTCTGCTTTAGCCGGTTCACCAACCTTAGATAACCAAGTACTTATACGACTCAGTGACTCCGTAAACTCTCGAACCACTTTTCCAAACCCGCTAATCGCTTCAACAACACCACGTAGCGATCGAGCATCCAGATAGATCTCTTCGGATAATCCACGCCATGATCGCATCAGTTGTCTGGAATGTTTCGCCGTTAAGTCGATTGTCTCTGATGCTTGAGATAGCGTTCTCTCCATATGTCGCAAGGTTCTCTTGGCTGCCCGTAGCGTAATAATCAGATACACGACGAGTACGATAAAAGCAACTGCTGCGCCGACTGCGCTCCATTCATATACATTCAACACTTGAACACCTCCTTATTCTGTATCCCTCAATCTGGGTATTCGCCTAGAAGATAATTACAGTATAGGTATCCGCCCAGCATTTGGTGACAGCTCCGCATGAAATATTTTTACAAAAAGAAAACCGTCCTCCTTAAGAGAACGGCTATCCATGCTTATTCAATTATTCATTTAACAAATAGGCAATCATCTGCTCAGACGTCGATCTCAGGAAATCCGGCATATCGCTTCGCTCTGTTATCAAACCAAAGTAATATCGATCCTGCGTGTCACCCACACGATTGTATTGCAACACTTCCAGATTGCCAGACAACTTGCTTATCAACTGCTCATACCACTGTGCATGCGTCATCATATCGGTAGAAGTCAAGTGGAAGACTCCTGTTAACGCATGATCGATTACATAACGCAATTGCTTGGCCAGATCCACATCTAGCAGATTATCGCATTCCAAATCTGCATAAACCACGATCGGTTCAATTGTCTTCATACTGCTGTAAATCGCGTCTAATCGAGGACAATGCTTACCCCAGATCGCTGGAATCCGAATGATGATCGCACGATCACCGAGTAAGCCTTGGAGCACCTGCTCGCACGTTATTTTAAATTTACCATAATCAGTTTGTGAAATTGGAATATCCGTCTCTGCATGATGACTCGAGTAATCCCCATCGAACACATTCGTCGTTGAAAAATAATACAACCTGCTGTTCGTCTCATTTAGCTGAAGGGCAAGATCACGATGGAATTCGAGCTGCTTCGTGTAGTCTCCACGCATACATGAAATGACGATATCAGGTTCAGTATTCCGAATCCATTCTAAGCAGTCCTCATATTGATTCACGTCAAGCTTACATTGCCTATGAGCTGGTAGCCCAGCTAATTTGGAATAATAAGTACCGTATACATCATAATCACCCTTACAAGCCTCTACGATCGCCGATCCAACCAAACCACTCGCTCCAAGTACTACGACTTTTTGCATGAATATTTCCCCCAATCACAAGTATATGCTCTACAGATATAAACGAATGAAGCTCATATTAAGATATGGTTGTGATATACAATTTCATGCTTATTGCAGTCTAAAGCAGTTTAATCTGAGAGATAACTTGACGTAACACCTCTTCGGTGTCAGATGCTTGTATGACAGTAGGAGCTTGCATATAATGCTCGCCAGCATGCTCATATCTTGGATCGTAGTAATGCTCAAGTAATAGCTCAATTGCTTGTGGATAACGACCTGTTAACAAGCTGCTTTCAATCGTTGCAGCAATAGGCGTATGAATCCGCTTTTGGATATGGGCAAATGCATCCATACAAGCTTCTTTATGCGCAGCAGGATCATAGTCTTTCATAATATTAAGGACACGTTCAGCGACTGGAATATCAATGAGAAGCTGAACACCTTGCTCTTTAGCATCCATTAGGAACTGTGGTATGACCACTTTACCTAGTCGCTTACTCTCGGCTTCAACAATTACATAAGGGGAATCTTGATGTTGAAGAAGCGCTTCCACAAGCAGTGCATCGAACACTTTCTGGTTATGAGGATGTAGGCCAATTGCACCGAAGATCGAGCCTCGATGTCCAGACAGCGCTTCCAGATTCAGAACCGGGTAACCCTCATCCTCCAACTGCTCTAATATTGCTGTTTTCCCTGTTCCTGTGTTCCCGCCAAGTACAACACACTTCGGCTTCATCTCATACGACTCTAGCGTCGATACCACCCATTGTCGATAGGAGCGAATGCCTCCTGCTAACCGGCTTACGTGAATATCCATCAATGATAGCAGCGTTGCAGTCGTCTTACTGCGCATGCCTCCACGCCAGCAGAATACGACTTTACGACCCGGAATCGCTGCAAATTGCTTAATAAACGAAGGCAACTTTGCTGAGATAATCTCAAGTCCTCGTTCTTTCGCCTTCTGAATAGACACCTGCTTGTAGATCGTCCCAATCTCTTTACGTTCTTCATCATCGAAAAATGGGATGTTGATCGCACCCGGAATTGTGAACTCTTCCCATTCACTACGTGATCTCACATCAATTAAAGTCATATCTTGTTTCTTCCGCTGTTCTAGTAACTCTTCTATTCGAATGTCTTGAAACATATTGTGTACACCCTGCAATCTATTTTTGGAATAAAATCGATTCTTCAACCATGATTTGGCCGTGATGGTCGTCTACTACTTCACCAATCATTTGTGCTTCTACACCCGCTGCAACGAGATCAGCTAACAATTGATCTGCACAATTCGACGCTGCTGCGATCAATAGACCCCCGCTCGTTACCGCATCACATAATACATATTGGCTCACTTGATCTAAGGATGACGCAAACGTAACCGACGGCTCTAAATGCGCGTAGTTGCTCTTCGTTCCACCTGGTACACAGCCGCCTGCGGCAATTTCATGCACGCGAGGTAACACAGGTACTTGAGCAGCGCCGATGCGAATACCAAGGTTACTTCCTTTTGCCATCTCAGATGTATGACCAAGTAGTCCAAAGCCTGTCACGTCTGTACAAGCATGAACGTCATAATCAGACATCACTTCAGCTGCAGTCTTGTTGAGTGTTGTCATCACTTTCGTTACACGTGCAATTTCCTCAGGACTTAACAGATCACGCTTAATTGCTGTCGTCAGGATGCCTACACCGATCGGCTTCGTCAGAATCAAGCGGTCTCCTACTTTCGCACCTGCATTCGTACGAACTTTATCAGGGTGAATTAGACCTGTTACCGCTAGACCGAATTTCGGCTCATTATCATCGATCGAGTGTCCGCCGACAAGCGTAGCTCCCGCTTCGCGTACTTTATCTCCTGCCCCGCGCAAGATTTCTCCCAAGATCGATTTATCTAATTTATGTATAGGAAAAGCTACAATATTGAGTACAGTAAGCGGCTTGCCACCCATCGCGTATACATCACTTAGCGCATTCGTCGCAGCGACTTGTCCAAATTCATACGGATCATCTACAATCGGCGTGAAGAAATCAACCGTCTGTACAAGCGCCATATCATCTGTTAAGCGATAGACCCCTGCATCATCACTCGTCTCAACACCGACAAGCAAGTTCGGATCACGTTCCGCCTTCGGCAATCCTGCTAGTACACTAGATAGCTCACCAGGGCCAATCTTGCAACCGCAACCACCTTTGGAAGAGTAAGAAGTTAGTTTCACAGCTTGTCCGCTTGATTGTTCATTCATCGTTATTCACATTCCTTCCCATACTATCAACGTTTTAATCTTGTCTCTATTGTAGTAAGCTAATAAGACAAAGTCCAATATGTGAAAAGGAGAACAACCATGAATAAAGAACAAGGATTGCAATTATTGGAACAGACTCGCGTGATCGCGATTGTTAGAGGTGTTGAACAGAAACATATATCCGCTGTTGCTGGAGCGCTGCTTGCTGGCGGCATTTCCGTGATGGAGGTTACTTTAAATACGCCAGGTGCAACGGATATGATCAAGGAACTTCAAGCTAATTATTCGGACAAAATGTTCATCGGCGCAGGTACAGTCTTAGACATGGACGATGCCAAACTTGCCCTTGATGCTGGCGCAGCCTTCTTCGTTACACCGAATACAGACGAGGACGTTATTCGCTTCGCGGCAGAGCATAGCATTCCCATCTATCCAGGTGCGATGACACCTACCGAAGTCGTTAAAGCTTGGAAAGCTGGAGCAACAGCTGTGAAGCTTTTCCCAACAGGTTCGCTTGGCTTGACTTATTTTAAAGACGTACAAGGTCCACTCTCCCACATTCCAATGCTAGCTGTAGGTGGTGTACGGACTGACAATATCGCAGACTACTTCGCTGCTGGCTGCTATGGGTTCGGTGTCGGCGGTTCGCTCTTCAACAAAGAGGATATAGCTGCTGGTCGTTATGAATCTGTAACGAATGAAGCACGTAAAGTAACCGATTGTGTACAAGCTTGTCTGAAGTAAATAAGATCGTATATCTAAATACAAAAAAGTGCCAAAACCTCTTGTAGGCTCGGCACTTTCTTCTTAATACATTTCTTTATGTATGAAACTTCTTACAGACGCTTCAAAATCAGGCAGTACAGTTGGCAGCTTCGCCGTCATCGGATGTAAGCCATCACGACTCCATGTTGTATATTCCTGAACAAGCGGCTTACGCAGCTTCACGAGCTCAATCAAATGCACGGCAACATCACTCGAGAATGCCTGCTCCCCACGCAATATTTCAACGATATCTTCATAAGACGATGCATCTCGCAGAATAAAGCCATCAATTAATAACGATCCAATATCCGTAACCGTCTCAATTGCTAAATGCAGCACACGCTCTTGTGCAAGTTGGTTAAGATGATTATTCATATCAACCTGCTCTAGCTCTTCGCATGCCTTAACAAGCTCAGGAATGAATTGCAATCTGGATTCGATTTGTTCTACGTTAATAAAATACATTGTTATTTCCGTCCTTTTCTCTTCTGCCATTTCGTCCATAGTAACATTCCAACAAAAAAGACAATAACAAGCACGACAAGCAGCATCGCTTGCGAGACATATTCCCAGCTTACTGTTTTTTCCCCACTCATGTGCGTCACCTTTCATGCCTAACCGATTTTTCAACTAATTCTCAGTTTAGCCCGCTCCTAGTAAAGCGTCAAGACAATCGGCGGCATGTTCAAGATTCGTACGCATTTGTAAAATCCACTACCCCTTCATTTTGGCCAAAATAACCCATTTACGCTGCTGACGCTTCGAATATTTAGGTAAACCTCGGTAAAGCATCGAAACCTCACGAAACGCTTGCTTCGCCTTCTCCTCCTGGCCCATCTGCTTATAGAGCTGGCCGAGGACATAATAGGCTTCACAAGAGGATGAATTCATATCTCGGAATAGATCCAAGAACTGCTTCGCTTTCTGTGCATCTGTATCTGCATATGCTTCCGCCAGTCTTAGGTAAGGTTCACCATACTGCACCCTTGGATTGAGCTCGAATGCACGTGTAATCATCGCTTCGCCTTCCTGAAGTGAACCGAGCTTAATCAAGCAAAGTCCAAGATCCGCATGAATATCTGCGGAATCTTCCATTCGTCCCTTGGATTCTACGAGCAACTGCCGCGCTTCTTCGTATTTCTTTTTGCCAATTAATAGTCTGGCTAGTTCAATCTTACCTGATGTGTAATGCGGATTCGATCTTAATTCATCCCGTAACTTGCGAATACGACTGCTTGCTTTAAGCGGCTTCAAGATACTCGGCATAAATCCAAAAAAACTACGATCTAGTACATATACAAGAATTAATAGTACGATTATCGCTAGAAACGGATTGCCTAATAGGTACCAGAGAAGACCAAAAATCGCGAATTTGGCCATGTTTCACCCTCCCATACTTCCCCATGTTTTCCAGGTCTATTTTACTATATCACAGGCGACTGAGAAACGTTCAGAAAACTGCCTTAAATGCGAAGTCGGGTTCAATGTATAATAAAGAGCAGGTATCATTATGGACGCCGGATAGGAGAATGAACAATGGATCACAAACAAGCAGAACGCTGGAAGAAAACACGTGCTATTGGACGCAACAAATATCTCCTTACATACGGTGTAATAGCATGGGGAATCATTCCTTCTGCGATCTTGAGCGTAGTTGAATTTATGAACAATGACGGGCAGATTAACCCGATGTATGTAGCCATGCGTGTCTTCGTCTTTGCAACGGTTGGTTTCTTCGTAAGCAGTGCGATGTGGAATAGTCGTGAGCGGAAGTTTAGTCAGGTAGCTGGTGGACGTAGTTAATTGTTTTTATAAAAGGATATAAAGAAGCAGCCTTCTCAGGAGAGAGAGGCTGCTTTTTTTGATTTGAACCATAAACAAAATCCATAAATTACAGTGACAAGTAGAACGCCAATCGCATCCATCCCCACGTCAACGACTAGACCGGATCGTCCTTCGACAAAGGTTTGATGCCATTCATCGGAAGCGGCGTAGCCAATGGCAAGGATCGCAGATAGGAACAATACAAAAAGTGTAGAACGATTGTTAAACAACAGAAGAAATAACTTAATAAAGATGTAGGTTAACAACGCATATTCGGAGATATGCCCTAGCTTACGAATGAAGAATTCCAGCATATCGTAAGGCTTCTTGTAGGTGACGATACCGTGATTATAGTAGAATTCAACCTTCGGCAAGATGTTATTAAGGGTACTTTCAGATACGTACTCCGCAAGCTTCGGTCTCATATCTTGTTCATGGTAAGGCTCAGCTGACTTGTAGAAGATAAAGCCCATCCAAACAATAGCGAGTACTAACCATATCTTAGTCCGATGCTTTCTATAGAATGTCATCGGCGTCACGCTTTACTCGAGGGAATTGCATCTACATCGTCATCCTCACGAATGTCATAGCGAGGCATCGCGGGGCGGCTTGGCCCGTTCCCTTTATTTTTCAAACTCATCAGAATGAACAAATCGAATACGAGCGCATTCACGAAGGCGATCCCATATACAATCACGCCGAATTTCACGGCAAAGAGTACATCATCTACTGTCCGTAGCCATAAAATCGAACCTACCGTGAACCCAATATTAAGGAGCGTCGATACACCTAATGCAAGACCGAACTTCTTCGTTCGCGACATCAATAGTACCCCAACACCAAGCGTTACTATAAAGTTAACGCCCATTAGAATCCAGTACAATAAACCATTAGACACTGCAATATCACTCCTGAACCTAGCATGTAATATATTAAGGTTAGCATGAAAAATTTCCCTTGTCGAACATGACATTTTTGTGTAAAATATTAAATGCTACTAACTATACGGGGCTATAGTTTAGGGGGAAAACAGGTCGCTGGCAGCGATCAGTCGGCGGTTCGATTCCGCCTAGCTCCATATCATAAAAAATACCTTATACATCGGGATTCCCGGTGTTTTTGTTTTTTTCGGAACATGAATGATTTAAAATCAAAAATGATAAGAATGGAGACTTGTGGGATGAGAATGTATACAGACCCTAAAGACAAAGCTTACGAACAGATAATTGATTTGGCGATAATAAATTCAGAATATTTTGTGCTTAGTGAGAAAAATTCAGCTGATATGGCACGGGGCAATTACGTAAGCGCATTGAAAATGTTGAATCCTTACCTAGAGAAGACAATCGTAATACAAGGCAATATCATGGATGAATTGAAACAAATAAGAAATACCTATCGTAGCCATGCCTTTTATACCGCAGGAACCTACTATTTATATAGATGCTGTGAAGAAAGTGGGAACCTACTGAAGCAAATGGCAAACCGCCTGTCGGATTGGATTTATCCAAACCTGCCGGAAGACTTGTGTTTCTTGAAAGAAGGTGGCGGAGACTATCTTTACTCCGTAGTTCATGAACATATGTATGGTATGGAAGTAACGGAGGAAGAAGCAATCGAGCTGATGGATCGGATTACAGGTCTATTCTTGGAATTGAAGGCTCACCAGAACTTCGATCGTCTGCTAGATGACGCTATTAAGCACAAAACCGACTGGTTATATATAAGTAGGCATGGGTTGACAGAGTTACCTGAGCGAATCCGGGAGCTGACAGAGCTGCGTGATCTAGAAGTTTTTGAGCAGGACCTTTATCGCCTACCCGAAGCGCTGTTCGAGTTAAATAAGCTTGAACGTCTTAGAATCATGACGGCAAATTTAGAGGCTATTCCAGCATCAATAGGCAAGCTGAAGAATCTAAGAGAGCTTAGCATCCATTGTGCGAGCTCTGATCGACCGACACTCGAGTGGCGAGCCAAGCCTAAAGAAGATATCAGCTTAAACTACATCCCCTCAGAGATTGGAGAACTGGAACAACTCGAGCAACTTACGATTCAATACACCTCGATCTATGAGCTACCGATCGAGTTAGAGAAGCTGAAGCAACTGCAAATTTTGGACTTAGGAATGTCTATGATCAATCAGAAACCTGATTTCCTAAAAGGTATGAAGCAACTGAAATTCATTAATGTGTCACAGGATTCGTTATGGTAACGATTGGGCTAGAGATATGATAGCACGTGATTCCTACCTATCAAATGCCGGGAGACAAAATAATCGCCATTCTCTAAATTTATGGAGAACAGCGATTATTTTTATTTGCTCATTAATATTGAGGTAATCATAGTTCGACCATTCCGACAGGAGCTTCTGCACGATCGGAAGTGGTGCGCTTGAGCGTTACGGCTAATAACAGGCTAACTGCTGCAAGCACAGCTAACACAATATAAGTATTATGATAGGCGTGCGTCATGGCATCAGGCATTGCTGTTTCGCCTTGGCTTACATAATGACTCGTACGGCTCACAATGAATGTAGTAAGTCCTGCCACCGAGAAAGAAGTAACAACCTGTTGAGCTGCACTCGTCAGAGATGTAACTCGGCCGACAAGTTCTCTTGGAGCATTCTGAATCAGATGGGTGTTCAAGGCAAGGAACGATATCCCCATTCCTAATCCGATCATGGCCCGGGGAACGAGGAACATCCAAGGACTGTTGCTAGGATCGATGAAGGAGAGAAGAAAAGCTCCGATTCCCGCAAACACCAACCCCGTAATAACCAGAGGTCTTGCTCCGATTCGGTCGTATAAGCGACCACCAATTGGCATCGCGATTCCCGCTGCAATAGCGTGCGGTAATGTCCATAAACCGGCTTCTAGAGCGCTCATCCCCATTAATTGTTGCATGAAATATGGTACAGCAAACACAATTCCGAACATCGTGAACTGCAAAGCCCATTGCAGCAGGATACCTCGTGTAAATTGGGAAGAACCGAAAACTCTCAATTCCAGCAAAGGTTCATTCTTACGGGTCAACTCAACAATGACAAATAAGATTAATGCTACAGCGCCAACAGAAAGACCGATGATCGTATTCGTAGATTGCCAACTTGTGCTTCCCTCGCTTATGCCGTAAGAAAGGCCGCCAAAAGCAAGAGGTGCAAGCACCATCCCAAACAAATCGAGCGGAGCCGAAGCCTTCTTCGCTAAGTTCGGAAGCGACGAAATACACATGAACACTCCAATGATGCCAATCGGAACATTAATCAGGAATATCCACTGCCAATTGACATAGTCGATCAAATAACCGGAAACAATCGGCCCGAATGCTGGCGCTAGTAGTACGGGAATTCCCATCATACCCATGATTCGACCGACTTTATCCGGAGGACTCAAACGATACGTCATTGAAAAGGCAATCGGCATTACCATGCCTCCGCCTAGCCCTTGCAAAACTCGGAAAAAGATGAGCTGTTCAGCTGAGATGGCAAACGCACATAAAACCGAACCAAGTGTGAACAAAATGATGGAAATAATAAAGATCAATTTAGCTCCAAATCGGTCCGACATCCAGCCGGCTAGTGGAATAACCGCCGCTTGCGCGAGCGCATATCCGGTAACTGTCCATTGAATGAGACTTAACGTGCTGTTGAAGTCTTTTGCGAGCACAGGAATGGCGACATTGACGGCCGTCGTATCCAGAATAACCATGAACATTCCGATAATTAAAGCGATCATCGGTACAATTAAAGATCGCATGGACAACGGTTGTTCGGAGCTAAGTGACTCGGAATTCATAGTCATAATGATCTCCTCCATATTTGTATTAATTTCATAAGAGTAATTTAGCACATCACTTATACGAAGTAAACAAAAAACGTTAAATTAGTTTATTTTGTTTAGGCGGTGTAAATAATTATGATTTACGTTATACTTGTTTACATAGGCAGGAGGCGGGAATACATGATGGATTGTGAAGGTCTCGATGAAGCAGAAGCTAAGAAACAAACAATTAAATTAAAGCATGTTATTAAAATATTGCCCTATATTCAAAAACATGGCTTCAATTCATTGAAAATGGATGATGCCGCCAAATGTATGGATATAAGTAAAGCAACCATGTATAAGTATTTTTCTTCTAAGGAAGAGATCATTGAATCATTGGTTCTTGAATCCATTAACTACATCGATCAACTGGTGCTGGAGGAAACACCTTCGAAATTAATGGCACAATCGGAACCTACCCATAAGGAATTGATGCTCTATGGTGAAACTTTTAACACAACTTTTAAAATATCAATAAAGCTGGCTTATTATTTAAGCAATGTCTTTCTTGATGATCTAAATAATACTTTTCCTGAATTAGCGACTAAGCTTGTGGAAGGATTAGAGCGTTGCCGAAAAAAGCTAATCTCTTATTTTGACAGCGGTATGGAGCTCGGTGTTTTTCATCAGTTAAATTCCAGAATGCTTCTTATCCAATTGGACGCCGTATTAAGAGAATTGTTGGATCCTAAGCTTCTCATGTTGCACAATGTGACATTAAAGCAAGCTTTGCTCGATTTCTATCAAGCGATGAAGCATCAGGTCTTTAGCGAACAATGGATCCATGAGGATCAGCCTGGGATTGAGCCGTTTATCCATGAGTTCATATTGAGAAAGCTTTCGAATGAATAAGCTTAGTTACACTTAACAAACCATTACACGCAACCTGACAGGGGTTGCGTTTTTTGATGTGATTATTTTACGAAGGCTACGATGCAACAACCATCATTGGTTCCGTAATAAAAACAAAAAGAACGTGGCCAAATGGTCATGTTCTTTTTGTTTCCCGGATTTCGAGATTATCTTGATACATTTATTTTTTTTCGGAAATATCATTAAAATAAACCACTTCTTCATTTGATATCATATCTATTAGTTGTGGAGACGCCCAATATTGACCATTGTATTTAACAACGTCTCCCGACGCCAGATACTTTAGTAATGTGGCTATATCCCCTGTGCTATATGGCACCCAACCTGTCAGATCTAAGTTGCCATTAGACTTCTTAGATGTAGAAGAAGCTTTTTTTTCTGCTACTTTAGCTTTTGCTTCTGATTCTGATTTCGCCTTTGCTTCGGCTTCAGCTTTTATCTTAGATTCCAAATATGTATCAGCTAGTTGAACAAATGAAAATAAACTTTCTTTTACTTTATCTTGTTTAACGTCGTTTATTTTTGCTTTAGCATTTTCAATTTCTGTTCGGGCAATGTTTTCTTTTACATTGGATTTTTCTGATGATGTAAATAAGGCATCAACCATCTTCGTTGCAGTTAAAATCTGTTCATTTTGAGTATCTGCATCATTAATTTTAGTCATCATTTCATTCACGAAGGAAGGCTTATCCGACTTAAGTGTATCTAACTGATCTTTGTAGGACTTAGTGTCACTTGATTCAACAATTGCCCCATTTTTATCAAAAAGTTTATCTATATTTTGTTTTATTGTGAACATCTTCTCCACATCACTTAAGTCTACTGAAGCTTGATTGAGTAATTTAGCAGCTTCTGACGAAAGTTCTTTATTATTCATATTAACAAATAAGTCACGCGTACTTTTTATCTTGTCATCGTTAACTTCAACTGCAAGATTCTTTTTTTGGTTGTCAGTATAAAGGGAGTTTACTTTCTCTTGGATCGTGTTAATCTCAGCTAATATAGCCATCTCTTTCTTCGCTTTATCATCATTAATCTTCCAAATAACGAACCCGGAAATACCTGCTACTAGTAATACAGCTACAATTGAAATGATTATTGTTTTTTTCATGCAAAATCTCCTTGGTTTTTAACATGGTTATAATACATGCCATTTTTATACAACATTAATAAATCAACTATGGAAAAGTGTTTTGCTGGCTGTTTCCTCAAAAATACATCTCCTCTTAATTGGTTAAATATACCTATACATTATAATACAATTACGAAAGATTAGAATAATAGTTTCATAGTATCTTTCTAATCAGAAACAACACTTACACATTGTGTGTTTTATTATTCTAACTTAATACACTAGCTACATTTGAAGAATATCCCATATTAAACTATAATCTACCTAACTATTCTGCTAGTTTGCAAGGAGGCTACTCATGCGTTCGTATTGGCTATGGCTGTTATTACTCATGGCGACGTGGCTGTTCGCATGGCTTAGTCTGCCTAACGAGTCAGCGATGATGCCATGGCGGCTTGTCGTGATCTCGATGTTCTTCGCTCTTTACTTTTATGCTGCTCTGCTTCGTAAACATCCCTATTCACTTGCCACTGTTCTAATCGCTGCATCCGTGATGATTACAATCGCGCTATGGCCACACAAAGTGGGTGAACCCGCAACCTATACACTTCTCCTCTACTCCCTAATTGCAGGTAAAGCCATTTACCGATTACCAATCCTACACGCTAGCTTCGTCATAGTTACAATCCCTGCTAATCTTGCAGCACCTTGGGTTTTAGGTTATCCTTCCTATCCACTGCCATTTGCTATTCTCTATACAGCTATCCTCGCTGCTGGTTTTGTCATGTACAGTACAACAAAAAGCAGACTCCAAGAGATCGATGTTCGAAATGCTGCCCTTCTAAGTGAATACCGCTCCTTAAAGCGGCGTATCGCATCGGACGAGGAAGCAGCCCGTCAGGAAGAACGCACTCAAATCGCAAGAGACATTCACGATTCAGTTGGTCACAAGCTAACTGCGCTTCTCATGCAGCTCGAAGTGTTTCGGATGCAATCAGGTGAAGAGCTATCTCCTCGGATTCAAGAGCTCAAGTCGTTAGCCAAAGATAGCCTCGAAGAAACGAGAAGCGCGGTTAAGTCGTTAAAAGAGCAAGAGATAGCGGGTCTGACTGCGATACTTAGTATGATCAGAAGGCTTGAAGCCGAGCATTTTATGCGTATCCATTTTACCGTGATGCATGGGGCGTTAACTGCACCTCTTAACACCACGCAATCGTTCGCTGTCTATCGAGCGGTGCAAGAAGCGCTGACGAATATCATGAAGCACAGCGAGACAAGAGAGGCTGCGATCACATTCGAAGCACCTGGTGGAAGCGTGTTCCGATTCGAAGTCATGAATCGTTTAAAGAATAAAAAATTCGTACGAGAAGGATTTGGACTGAAGTCGATGCGAGAACGAATGAAAGAAGCCGGTGGTACACTTGAAGTGTTCGCAAGTAAGGACTCTTTTGTAATCCGAGGTGTCATTCCTATTCTTAAAGAGAGAGGTGTTGCCGAATGATCAAGATCCTACTAGCCGAAGACCAAACGATGGTCAGACAAGGATTGAAAATGATGATTGAAACAGATAGGAGTATGCGAGTGACTGGCGAAGCTGCAAATGGTAAAGAAGCGGTGAAACTATGTGAGACGCATTCATTTGATATAGCAGTAATAGATATTCGTATGCCGGAGATGGATGGCTTGGAGGCAACTCGAATCATTCGATCTCGCTGGCCGAGCTGCAAAGTGCTGATCCTTACTACATTTAACGATGACGAATATGCCGTTAAAGCTCTGAAAAGCGGTGCAAGCGGTTATATGCTTAAAGATGCAGAACCGGCTATGCTCATCCGCTCCATTCGCAGCTGTTTATCTGGCGGTATGGCACTACAAGACGATGTTGCAGCTAAGGTCATTCCTCGCCTACTGAAGTCTGAAAAGAATAGCACCGTCAATGAGTCCATCACCCCACGGGAGCTAACTATTCTTCGTCTTATTGGTGAAGGTCGCAGCAATAAGGAGATTGCTGACCAACTTGGATTATCCGTTGGGACAGTTAAGAATCATGTCAGCCAGATCATGGATAAACTTGAGCTGAGAGACAGAACACAATTAGCCATTTACGCGATTCAGAATAATGTTGTCTGATCGACCATGACTGAAGTCATGGTTATACATAAAACGAATGACGGAAGGCAGTGTGAGCACTGTCTTTTTGTATATACACTGAACTCATGAACACAACAAGGTACCTTCTAAACGGTATCTGACAAGGAGGCATCATTCATGCTGGAAACAGTTGAGCTTAGCAAGAGCTTCAAGGGTAAAATGGTCGTGGATGGCGTAAGCTTGTATCTAGAAAAGGGAGAGTCTGTCGGACTCATTGGTCCAAACGGAGCAGGTAAATCAACAACAATCTCGATGATCTCTTCCCTGCTCGCACCTACACATGGGGATGTACGATTGAATGGAAAAAGTGTCATTCAGAATCCGCAGATTATTCGCAATGTACTCGGAGTTGTACCTCAGGAAATTGCGTTATATGGAGAGCTTAGTGCCTATGAGAATCTGATGTTCTTCGGACGTATCTACAAACTGTCCAAGAAAGAACTGGAGAGTAAAATCCAAGAAGTTCTTGAGATCGTAGGTTTGCGTGATCGGCAGAAAGAACTGATCAAGACATTCTCCGGTGGTATGAAAAGACGTATTAATATCGCCGCATCGCTGATTCACGATCCACAAATCGTCATTATGGATGAACCCACAGTTGGGATTGATCCACAATCGCGCAATCATATTCTGGACATCGTAAGAATTCTTAATCGTGAAAAAGGGACGACCGTCCTCTATACGAGCCATTACATGGAAGAAGTTGAGCAGCTATGCAATCGCATGTACATTATGGATCACGCTAAAGTGATCGCTTCTGGCACGAAGGAAGAACTTGGTCGCATTTTATCCAATGAAGATACGATCATACTCCAATTGGATGCCTATGATGATGCACTGATCCATGATATTCGTGAAATGGAGTCCGTGTTGCAAACAGAAAAAACCGACGAAGGACTTAAACTAATCGTGACCAAACAAAGCCGTATATTGAGCGATATCGTACAACGTGCTGAACAGCACAAGGTTCAACTGATCAACATGAATGTGCACAAACCGAGCCTGGAGGATGTATTTCTTCAGTTAACTGGTCGGACTTTGCGCGATTAAAGGAGGATGTGCATGAACATATTTTTTAAAAAGGATATGCTCCTTAACTGGCGAGATCGCAAAGAAAACATCATTTCACTCGTTATTTCAGTTGTCCTGATTACCGTTCTAGGATATATACTTCCAGGCTGGATTGAGAATCCGACGGCCAACCTTCATCTAAAAGCTGCTTATGTTGTAAGTGATGATGAGGCTGCTGGAATACAACAGTTTAAATCATCTTTGACAAGCTCGGGACTCGATAAAGAAGCCGCCACATCGTTAGCCGCAAAAGCTGAGCACATCAGTCCTGCCAAGCTGCTTCAAGCGTATCTAGCAAATAAACAAGTAACCAAGATGGTCGAATGGGTTCCACTCAAGAAAGAAGAAGCCGTGCAACAATTGAATGCTGGTGACGTGCAAGCTATCGTAACGATACCAGAAGGTTTCACCTTCCGCACATTAAACAAGATCCTGCTTGGTGAAGGCAACGGTATGCCACTACAACTTGTAGCTAATGATCCATCAATCAAAGTCGGTGCCCTTCAAGGCATCATTGACGGGTACGCGAAACAGTTCAATACAAACTCAAGTATTGCATTCGCTATAGCTCAAGCAGGATCATCTGCTAATTCTATGTCTATAGTCGTACCGACAATTGGCGGTTTGGAACAGATTGAAGGCCTTCGTGCGATCACTTCTTATCAGTACTTTACCCTCGCAATCGGAGTCATTTTTGCGATGTATGTAGCTGCAAATACAGCGAGCAAATCAGTCGTCGAGAAGCGCGAGCAAGTGTTTCAACGAATTTTACTTTCTGGAAGTAAATCAATTTCCTATTTAGGTGGTAAGTTCGGCTCGACCCTCATTATGTCCCTACTCAAATTTTCAATTGTTGTCGTTGTTTCACACTTCATCTTGAATCTATTTCCCGGCTATTCGTTGAATTTCTGGCTCGGGTTTATGTTGTTAACCTTGATGATGGGACTCTTCGTTGCAGCGATGGCCGGATTGTTCACAGCTGCGATGTATCGAATCCAACCAGATACGACCAATGCGATCATACAATCGTTACTGCTTGTGATTGGTGTGATTGGTGGTAACTTTGTTCCTGTCTTTATTTTACCAGACAGTATTCAAATGTTATGGGTGTGGACACCAAACGGACTTTGGCTATCGACGATGATCCAGTGGATTCAGCAGGAATCATGGTCTGTTATGACACATGGCGTAATCAACTTGGCGTTGTACACAGTTGTGATCATGGCAGTTAGTGTTTGGTTGTTTCCAAAAAGGGGGCAGATCTAGATGAAACCTATCTTTTGGGCGCAGTGGATGAAGGAAAAGCGTTCCCCGTATGCGGTTCTAATTTTTTGTGCGATTACGATCGTGGCGACTCTGCTATTCGGCTCTAGTTCAAATACGAAGCTTAAGATCGATGCATTCCTTGGAGAAGGTGTAACGACTGATGATACCAAACAATGGATCGAGCAACTTAATGAAAATGGAGCATTTCAATTCAAACTTCGAGGCGAAGAACAAGCTGTATCTGCTGTTCGGGAGGGACGCTCCAGCGTGGCAGTCAAGCTACTTAAAGACGATTACCGAATTATTGCGGCGTCAGATAACTTTAATGTAGATATGGTTCGACAGCATCTTCAGACGGTTTACACAGAGAAACTCAAAATCACTGCTGCTGCTTTACAAGTCAAAGATGAGTCAAAGTTCCATGAATCCATGTCCAGATTTTTAGAGCAACCCCCTCTCACACTCCATTCTTCTACGCCTTCTGGCGGTGTGCTCAGAGATTACGATATGGGGCTGCAGCTTATGTTCGGCTTCACTTTGTTTCTCGTCATGTTCACAGTCGGTTTCAAAGTTAACGCTGTGACATCGGAAAAAGTATCTGGCATCTGGAATCGTGTTATTTTATCACCAGTAACCAAGACTCAAATGTACTTGGGTCATCTAACATACAGCACATTGATCGGCATCATCCAAATTACGATTATTTTCTTGCTTTTTCATTACGGATTCGGTTATGACCTAGGTAATAACATTGGGATGCTTGCAGCTACTGGCGTACTCTATGTCATTACAATTGTAGCAATGAGCATGTTATTTACCGGTCTTGTCAAAACCCCCGAACAATTCATTACCATATTCACATCCATCGTACCGATCATGCCTCTAATCAGCGGAGTATACATGGCACCAGGAACGATCACGAACGATGTGCTACTATTCATTGCCCAGCTGACCCCGCTTCAACACGCGATGGATGCCTTGCTTGGGGCTGCATTCTATCATCACGGCTGGACAGAAATCTACTTACCTCTTGCCAAGCTACTGCTAATGGCTGTTATCTTCTTCGGGGTTGGGATTAATTTAGTGGAGCGCAGGCGAGCTTAGGTCATGTGGAAAAGCATTGCAGCCGTTGGTTGCAGTGCTTCTTCTTTATTCCTATTGATGGATAATAATTAAACATTTATTATGCCAGTTAGAAACTTTCATCTAAATTATTCGTCTAACGATTGGTTATCTATTACGAGGGGAGTGTTTCCGATATGAAAAAGAAATGGACCAGATCTGCTGCTGCTTTTGCAATATGTATAAGTTTACTTGCGCCAACGGGGATAAGTCATGCTGCCTCAACTGATGTGCAGGTGAAGTTGCCAAATTATAAAGTTACACTGAACGGTCATACGGTAAATAACCTGAATCGTAAGTATCCACTGATCGTATATAAGGACATTACTTATGTCCCCATGACTTGGTATGACTCACATCTGCTCGGGCTCAACATGAAGTGGTCGCTAGAGAAAGGGCTAGACATATCCAAAGGTCAAGTTAGTTCCTCTTATGCAACCTATCCATCTGAAAGTATAAATACGACATCTTACACAGCTGAAGCTCCCGCCTCCACGATTACAATCAATGGACAAACCATCGACAACTCGAAAGAAACTTACCCACTCCTCAGCTTCCGTGATGTCACCTACTTCCCGCTCACTTGGCGGTTCGCGCATGACGAATTTGGTTGGGCATACAATTGGGACAATGCTGAGGGGCTGAGTATACAGTCCAATAATCCGCAGATCTTAACTCCCGAATTACCTGCATATAAAACCGATCGTGATCTAGCTATGTATAAGGGATACTACTATTTTCTTGAAACATCGGGAGACGTTAATCAGATCTATCGAGCACCCCTTAATGATATTTCCAAAAAAGAATCCATATACACGTACGAACTTCGCCGAGACGATGATCAAAGTCCCTCCATACACTTCCATATTATTGAGGGTGACCTCTGGTTTTCCTACCATCTTGGCAGCAATTTAATGGGCATTAATCATAATGTAAAAGTGAATGATGTGGGCAAAGGTGAGCTTCAATTCAGTGACGGCGGATATTCCGAAATTATTAAGACGCCTTATGGGATCATAATTAATAGCTTAGGTCCTAATTCTTGGGATAATAATTTGTCATGGCTAGAACCTGAACATCAAAATCAACCTAGAAAAAAAATTGGCGATCCAAAGTTCATATACGGTCGGTACATTAATGATGAAAATCCCAGTTTCAAAGTCCGTGATATCGGTAACAGTGATACTGGGCAAGTTATAGGAGACCATCTTTATATCCGAGCAACTCCCCAATCCGCTTTAACAAATAATAGTGATCGAAATCAAATTTACAAACTCAACTTAACAACAAATAAGTCGGAGAAAATTATTACATCAGGAGTCAGCCAGTTCCGAGTAATCGGAGAAAACCTGTATTATGTCAAGGATACGGACTTTGCTTTGTACACATCGAAATTAGACGGTTCAAGCGAGCGAAAGTTATCCGAGAACTCGGTATCTTGGTTCGATGGCGTTAACGGCAACTTGTTCTACACAACTGCAATCCGTAACAAAGAAGAGAAATACCATCTTTATCAAGTAAACGAGAGCGGAGTAAATAAACAGCTCCTGAAAGAAAAACTTGACGGTGTTCAATTATTGAACGGAAAACTGATCTGCCAGCTCGACGCGAAGGAAGATTACGGTACGAAGGTGCTCGATAGTTCGGGCAACCTCATCTTGACACTAACCGACTCCATTTCGCGCTTACTCCCTTCCGACGATGCAATTCTGTTCACGACAGCTGGTGACTCTACAATTAAGGTCATTCGATAAACTTTTTTACCGAGATATGATCAAGGAGCTTATCATGAGCTGCTGACAAAAAAACACGTCTAGATAAAGACGTGTTTTCTTATTCGTGGAACATCCCACACATTGAGAAGAAATCGGGTACTACTTATCACGATGCATCTGAACAAAAGTACATGCTCCGCCTCAAGACCGATATCATTACCATTCCATAGCAGGTTTGAAGGTAACTATAAATTTTATACAATCCAATTATTGAGTTCATATTCAGTTCACAAATGAGACTTACAATCACAACATAATCAATTCAAGCGAGAATTTAGGGGGAATTAACATGTATCCAATAAACAATGAATGGGCTGTTGAAGCAAACGGTCTCGTCAAAGTATTCGGCGAAAATCGTGCAGTAGATGGCGTGGATTTAAAAGTTAAAGCAGGTTCAATCTATGGGGTTCTAGGTCCGAATGGTGCGGGAAAGACGACTACAATCAGCATGCTTGCGACTTTACTTCGTCCGGATAGCGGTTCTGCAAAAATCTTCGGGCATGATGTGGTAAAAGAATCCCATATTGTTCGCCAGTTAATTGGCGTCACAGGTCAATATGCATCTGTAGATGAATCGCTAAGCGCAACAGAGAATCTAATCATCTTCTCTCGTCTGCTTGGACTCAGCCGTGCAGAATCGAAGAAGAAAGCAGCCGATCTTCTCGAAGAGTTCGGATTAACAGATGCGGCGAAGCGACCACTGAAGAATTTCTCAGGCGGTATGCGCCGCAGACTCGACTTAGCGGCAAGCTTGATCGCGCAGCCACCGCTTATTTTCCTAGATGAACCTACGACTGGACTGGATCCACGGACTCGCGCCCAAATGTGGGAGACGATTCGCAGACTCGTGAAAACAGGCTCCACGGTACTGCTAACAACACAATACTTGGACGAAGCTGATCAACTCGCTGATCGAGTAGCTGTGATTGACCGCGGACACGTCGTGGCTGAAGGTACAGTAGATGAACTGAAAAGTTCCATCGGCACTTCTTCGCTGCAACTGCGCGTCCAAGATACCCAAGATATCGTGCGTACTCGTCGTATGATCGAGCAAGTGCTCAAAGTGCCAACGAATTTATCTTCCGAAGCAGGTAAAATTACAACGCCGCTGGCTAATCCTGACCTTGTAACAGATCTCTTAATCGCCCTTCGCGCTGAAGGTATTCACCTAACGGAATTAAGTGTCCAGAAGCCGACTCTTGACGAGGTATTCCTAACGATTACAGGTAATGGTGTAACGGATGAATCCACGGATACACCTCAGCAATCCAAACAAATGGAGGTAGCAAACGTATGAGTAGAAACGCATATGCAGCAAGTGCAACTCAAACCCTTAAGAAGCATGCCAGCTTCGGTCAATCTATTCGTCAAGCATTAACGATGGCCTATCGAGGTTTACTTAAAATAAAGCGTACACCCGAGCAATTGTTTGACGTAACCCTTCAACCCATTTTGTTCACGTTGATGTTTACGTATATTTTCGGAGGAGCGATCTCCGGTGACATACAAAGTTATTTGCCTGTCATTATCCCAGGGATTCTCGTTCAGACCGTCATTACCACTTCAGTCGTCACAGGTGTTCAATTGCGCGAGGATATGGATAAGGGTGTCTTTGATCGATTCAAATCACTGCCAATTGCACGAATTGCACCCTTAGCAGGTGCGCTGCTTGCCGACACCGTTCGCTATACGATTGCAACTGTCCTTACATTCGTAATGGGATATATCATGGGCTACCGACCTGAAGGTGGACTTGAGAGTGTCGCACTCGCGGCTGTACTCGTTATCTTCTGCTCATGGGCAATTAGCTGGATCTTTGCTTTCTTCGGCGTTATCTCCCGTACAGCTTCCAGCGTACAAGGGATATCGATGATCGTGCTATTCCCACTCACTTTCTTATCCAATGCCTTCGTACCTGTAAACACAATGCCGAGTTGGCTGCAATGGTTCGTGAACATCAACCCTGTATCCCACCTTGTCTCTGCCGTTCGTGAGCTAACGAACACAGGCACAGTTGGATCTGATCTTGTCATCTCCCTAATCGGAGCCATTGTGATTGTCGCGATCTTCGCACCGATTACTGTTCGTGCTTACATGCGCAGAACTTAGTACATGAGTCGTACATTTAACTTCTCTTTGTATACAAAAGACCCCGAACTTGATAACAAGTTCGGGGTCCATCTATTTATCCATAACGATTAAGTAATGGAAGCTTCATAAATACCTTTAATTGTATGACCCAACAAAGCATCGAAATCTTCTTCGGTTTGTTGCGCTGTTAATCCTTGCGATAATGCACGAGAGAAACTTGCGATTAAGCCGTTATTGCGAGATAACTTTTCGTTCGCATCGGATTGTGAATAACCACCAGATAATGCGACAACACGCACCACGCGCGGATCTTCCATCAATTCTTTGTACAAATTATCTTGCGTCGGAATCGACAGCTTCAACATGATTTTCACATCGGAATCAAGCTTGGCTAATTGAGCAGCAATCTCATCTTTCAAAATTTGCTCCGCTTCCGCCTTATCTGAAATGTTAATATCCACTTCAGGCTCGATAATCGGTACAAGTCCCATTGCCGCGATTTGTTTACCGACTTCGAATTGTTGTTCCACTACTTTCTGGATACCAGCTGCATTCGCTTCTTTAATGACAGAACGCATTTTCGTACCAAAAATATGACGATCTACCGCACGCTGAAGTAAATCATTCAGTTCTGGCATCGACTTCATTACCTGAACACCATTCTCAAGATCCGCAAGACCTTTGTCCACTTTCAAAAAAGGAACAATGCCTTTCTTCTCCCACAAATAATCTGCTGTGTATTCCCCGTCAATCTTACGATCCATCGTGTTCTCAAATAGGATCGCTCCCAATATGTACTTGGAATCAAATGATGGACTCTTAATAATGCGTGTACGCATATCGTGTACTCGACCATACATCTCTTCTTCACCTGAATAGCTATCTTCTTTCACACCATACTCCAGCAATGCCTTCGGTGTACTGCCACCACTTTGATCCAAAGCTGCGATAAAACCTTGACCTGATTGAACGCGTTCTAACTGTTCTTTATTCATGAAAAAACGCTCCTTCCCTAGCATGGAATAAATAGTTACTTGAATCCTTTTATTATAGCACTTTTGTGAAAAGACATACATGCCCTAGTTTCAAAAAGGGAATGATTGCCCCTTCGCCGAACATATTCATCATACATATTGGAACAATTTCCGCGTAGAACGGTGGTTTATGATGACAACACCTATCACCCTAACTAAACTAAATATCCCCCACTGTCGAACCAAACTCGTTACTCGTCCTCGATTAATGACTATTCTTAATGAAGGACTAGAACGTAAGCTAACTCTCATCTCAGCATCTGCTGGTTATGGCAAAACGACTCTAGTAAGTGAATGGATTAACCACTCGCCTTACCCGGCGGCATGGTTATCACTAGATGAACAAGACCACAATCCCATCCGCCTCCTCACCTACTTCATTCGTGCACTACAGACGGTAGAACCGAAGTTCGGTGATCATCTAATCGATCGCCTTACCTCCTCACAACCTATACCTAATCATCTATGGATGACAACACTATTAAATGAACTTACCACAATCACAAGCCCATTCGTCCTCATTCTCGATGACTATCATCTCATTGATACTGAACCCGTAAACGATATGATAACTCTACTTATCGAGCATATGCCGCAGACCATGCATCTATATATTCTTACACGTACACAACCTAATTTAGCTCTATCCAGGCTGCGCGTTCGACATCAATTAACCGAAATTCGACCCCCATCACTACAATTCACCTCTGCAGAAACAGATGATTTCTTACATCAAGTCATGGACCTAAATCTTTCTTTGGAAAATAGGATGGTGCTTCATTCCCATACTGAAGGTTGGGTCGCTGGGTTACAACTAGCAGCTCTATCCATTCAGGGTAGTCTAGACCCTAATCCTTCTCTACAACAATCCGAACAAGTTCAGACGTTTCTACTACAAACTTCAATTGTAGAACGGTTGTGTGGCTCGCTTTGTGATGCTTTAACTTCGCATAACTTCGCCTCCACAGACCAGCAATCAAGCACTTTATCAGGTCAAGAAACATTAGAATACCTCGAACAAATAAATCTTTTCATTATACCGCTGGATCAAGAGCGTCGATGGTATCGATACCACCATTTATTTGCGGATGTGCTACGCAAAAAGCTACAACCTCATATCTCCACTCTTGATAATAAGGATGTCTATATGGCTGAGCTGCATCATCGTGCTAGTCAGTGGTTTGAAGAACACCACTTCGAAGAGAAAGCCTTTCACCATGCTGCTCTGTCAGGCAATATCGACCGCGCCGCTTACTTAATGGATGGGAACGGGATGCCGTTCATTTTTCGAGGAATCCTTACACCTGTACTAGAGTGGCTGGATACTTTATCTGACTTGGAACTGAATACCCGACCCTCATTATGGGTCACCTATGCCGCTGCCCTGCTCATCTCTGGTCACATAAGCAACATCGAACCTAAACTCCAAGCTGCCGAAAGCCTGTTAAAGAAGACAACTCACGAACAACATACACGTGATCTAATCGGACATATCGCATCCATACGAGCAACCATTGCGGTAAGTAAACATGATCCTGAAGTCATTATTGCGGAATCTCTCCGTGCATTACATTATTCTAGTCCAATTAACCTCCCTATTCGTACTGCTGCGAATTGGTCTCTTGGATACGCCTACCAACTTCAAGGCAATCGCCTTGATGCAAGTAAAGCCTATACGGAAGCGATAAGAAGCAGCCAGCAAATCAATCACCACATCATCACGCTGCTAGCTACACTTGGGCTTGGCAATCTACAAGAAGCAGACAATTTACTACTTGTGGCTAGCGATACCTATCAACTTGTCATTGAGCAGGCAGGGTATCCTCCCCTTCCTGTAACGTGTGAGGCATACCTTGGATTAGCGCGTATTCAGTATGAATGGAACAACTTGGAGACAGCTTTACAGCATGTGGAACAAGCGATTCAGCTTGCTAGATTATTAGATCAGTCCGATCGGGTCATCGCAGGGGAAATATGGCTTGCGAAGATCAAGCTTGCACAAGGCGATTGTTCTAGCGCGGCCACTCTACTTGCGCAATGCGAACATATTGCTAAACAACATCAGTTCATTCACCAGCTCCCAGATCTCGCTTCTGTACAAGTGCTCGTCTTGATACGACAAAGCAATGAACTTGCAGCTACATTCCTAGCTAAGAAGTTTAACTTAACGCAAGATATAGCTCGGATATATCTTTCGAAGAATGAACCAACAGCAGCGCTAATACTCCTTGAGCCGCTATTCGAACAAGCACAAGGAGCCCAACATCAAGATAAGCTGCTATTGATCATGCTTCAGCAATCGGTCGCCTATTATTCACTTGGAGATAAACGACACGCAATGCAATTGTTAAAAGATAGCTTATACCATACCGAATCCCATGGATTCATTCGAACGTTCATCGAGCTTGGAAAGCCCATGTTTCAATTGCTGCAGGAAACGGCTAATGTTGGCTTGATGCCAAGCTATGTGCAACAAATATTAGTCCATTTTGATACAACGTATACCGCTCATCATACTTATTCTCTGATCGAACCCTTAAGTTCACGTGAAATCGAAGTTCTTCGTCTGATTAGTGAAGGGCAATCTAACCAAGAAATCAGCGAGAAACTGTACATTGCATTGGCAACGGTTAAGGAACATAACCGAGTAATCTTTGATAAATTGCAAGTGAAACGCAGGACCGAAGCAGTCGCTCGTGCACGTGAGCTGGGGTTTCTATAAGGGGACACTCATGCAACCACAACCCCATTTTTACAAAACCATACTTTAGTATCTGTTCTCACTTCGCTCGTAATCGTTATACTCATTGCAAAATGATGTAGAGGAGACACCTTATGCGAGCAATGATATGTACGAAATATGGTTCACCTGACGTGCTTAAACTACAAGAAGTAGATAAACCCTTCCCAAAGCCTGATCAAATCCGAATCAGAATTCATGCTACAACCGTAACCTCTGGAGATTGCCGTGTCCGTGGGTTCAAGAGCCCTCTCTTATTATGGCTTCCTATGCGGCTCTTCTTAGGGATACGTATCCCAAGAAAACCAATTCTAGGCGTCGAATTCGCAGGGGAGGTTGAGGCAATAGGACATAACGTCACACGATATAAAGTCGGAGACCAAGTATATGGACTAAATGGCATGCAATTCGGTGCTCATGCAGAATTTATGTGTATATCTGAGCAAGCTAACCTCGCTCTAATGCCGGCATCGCATACTTATGAAGAAGCGGCTGCAATTCCTTTTGCCGGAACAACGGCCCTTGACTTCCTTCGTCGCGGACATATCCAGAAAGGACAACACGTGCTCATATACGGTGCATCAGGAGCTGTCGGAACCGCTGCTGTCCAGCTTGCCAAACATTATGGAGCGGAAGTAACAGCCGTATGCAGGACAGTCAACTGGGATCTTGTTCAATCGCTAGGCGCAGATCATGTGATTGATTACACGAAGGAAGATTTTGCGAGTATAGGGAAACGGTACGATCTAATCTTCGACGCTGTTGGCAAAATCTCAAAATCTAGTTATAAAAAAGCTTTGCTCCAAAGCGGTAGATTCGTAACCGTGGAAGGGCAAGGCATCGCAAAAGTACACCCAGAAGACTTGGAATTTCTAAAAGTATTAGTGGAAATGGGTAAGCTGAAAGCTGTAATCGATAGAAGCTATCCCTTCGAGCAAATTCCAGAAGCTCATCGCTATGTGGAGCAAGGACATAAGAAAGGGAATGTGGTGATCGTCGTTTCACAATAAATTCGTAAATTATTTTCTAAAAAATGACATATTGTTCCCTCTTCTCGCATGTAATGATTCTGATATCGTTATTTTGTGAAAAGAGGTGAAAATTCGTGTTTAGAAGATTAGCATTGTTCCTAGTTGCCCTTCTTATGGTACAGGCAATATCAATTAGCATTCCTAAGTCCGCACTTGCCGCAAGCAATCGCGCACCAGTCGCCATAAACGGTACACTCACTGTCATGCAGAATCAAGCAGCATTGAACTATTTGCAAGCAACCGATGCGGATCGTGATTCATTAACCTTCATCATCGTCACTCAGCCATCCAAAGGTTCAGTCGCTTTAACCAACAAGAAAACAGGCGAATTTGTATATACACCAAAGTCTAACGTTAGTGGCTCTGATTCATTCACTTTCAAAGTAGATGATGGGGAAGATGACTCCAACCTAGCCACGATGAAAATTACGATTACTGCACCTAATGTGAAACCCGTAGCGATTGGAGCTAATATTGCAACAACCATGAACGCTGAACTTGCCTTTGCTCTGCAAGCTGTAGATTCTGACAATAACACGCTAACCTACAGCATCGTCTCCGCACCAACTAAGGGTAAGATTACTTTCATCGACAAGGATAAAGGCACAATTCGTTACAAACCGAACTTGAATGTTGCAGGAACCGATTCCTTCACATTCAAGGTGAACGACGGTCGAGTCGATTCAGCACCTGCCACTGTAAATGTTTCTATCTATGGGAATAATGAACCCCCTGTCGCTGCAAGTCTCGTCATTACAGGCACTCCTCAAGTCGGAAAAACCTTGACCGCCAACTATATTTACTGGGATCCTGAGAATGATCCAGAAGGCAGATCCCTCATTCGATGGTATGCAGCAGATCCTGATGGAACGGACAAGAGACTCATCGCGAATGAAACAAGTACTACACTGCGCCTAACTTCCGCACATCAAGGTAAAATCATCTCATTTCGTGTGACACCTGTATCGTCGACTGGTAATTCAACTGGATCGGTTGTTGAAAGCCCTGCTACTCCTATCATTGTTGATGAATACGGAGCAGTAGATCCGAATTCAACTTATATCGAGATCCAAACGCCATATGGCGTCTATCGCATTGCCGTGAATCGTGCGTCACTTATCCCTGGACTTAGCCAGTTACTTGCGGCTAATAACCTGAGAGTCGAAGATGTGAAGCTTAATATTTCTTTACGCGATCAGATTAATAGCAAAGATATTCGAAGTGCTCTATCTAAGGATCTACCTAGTGCGAATGTGCTTGGTGCGGTTGTCGATTACAATATCGACATCATTAACAGACGTACAGGAAGAACCCTTACGAATTCAGACTCGATTAGCCTCTCCTTACCGAAGTTAATCCCGCTTCCGAAGAATATGACGCATTTGCCTGATGCATGGGGAGCCTTCCACTATAACACGAAGACCAAATCCTTCGAGTTCGTACCTGCTAGACAAATCACGATCGATGGTGTGACTTATGCTGTCATCACTTCGGGTACGAATGATGTCTATGTGGTTGTCGAAAATCAATTATACTTCTCCGATACCCAGTATCATTGGGGTAAATGGTTCGTACAGAATGCCGCTGCCAAAGGACTGCTCTTCGGGGTTGGTAACAATCTGTTCGATCCGGAAAAATCCGTCACACGAGCCGAATTCACATCCATGATTGTCCGTGCACTCGGTCAAGGAACTTCCGCGTCAAACAGATCTTATAATGATGTGCCAGCTAATGCTTGGTATGCAGGAACAGTAGCTAAGGCCAAAGAACTCGGTCTACTCAATTTCGCAAGTCCGTATTACTTCTACCCAGATGATCCAATCACTCGTGAAGAGATGGCAAGCGTACTTGCCGCAGTCGTTAAGCTCCAGAAAACATCAACCACAATGGAGTATGTGAGCTTGAATCAGTACCAAGATATTCGAAATGCGGATCCTTCCCTCTTGGAGGACATTCGCTTAATTGTTAAGCTCAAAGTGATGACAGGAACGAGCAATGATACATTCAGTCCTAAGGGTGAGACTACACGCGCGCAAGCTGCTGTTGTGCTAATCAAGATTTTGCAGACAACAAGCATGATTGATTAAGTCATTCTCAATTGGAAAATAAATAGAAAAAAGCACCCGATACGGGTGCTTTTTCACTTGCTTGCGAATTAATCCTGCTTATGTTCCTGATTTCCCCACTGGGAAGCACGCTTGCGAACCAGTTCAAGGAACCTTTTGAAAGCGGCAGACTGCCATTTATTCTTATGAAACACAAGCTGTGTCTTTAACTCCACATCTTGCTCCCATACTACTCCAGTTAGCTTACCTTCACTTATTTCCGATGATACCGCAAAATACGGCAAAATGGACAAACCCAGTCCGCACATCACACTTTGCTTCATCGCTTCAACACTCCAGAAATCAAGTGAAGCCTTCGGTGAAATTCGAAGTTCTTGCAAATAACTTTCAAACAAATCACGATACACGCAACCTGATTGTGTAAAAAGAAATGTAGAGCTTGGGATCGCCTCCACCAATTGTGACCAAGAACAGGCACGAAACGTTGGTGGAGCTATCAGTGCGAGCGGTTCATGACTTATGTTCTCAATATGTAAATCTTGTTCTTCTAACATTCTATCTAGCATATAGACCATATCAAGATCACCTGAACGCAGCTGTCTTAATGCTTCGCTATTGGAATGGGATGGTCTTAAGATTAAATCTACTTTCGGATACGATTGGACGAATTCCTTGACAATTGCCGGTAAGCAGTAGCTCGTTAAAGATTCGGGAGCAGCTATCGTAAGTGTACCAGTTGGATGTTCGCTGGATGCAGCTATATTCTTCGCATTCGTGTACAGTTTTAACATCTCAATTGCATAAGGCATTAGTTGCTCACCTGTTTGTGTGAGAATCACACTTTTGCCTAAACGATCGAATACTGGAACGCCTATCTCCGATTCTAGCGATTGGATGTGTGAGGTCACCGTTGATTGAGCGTAACCGAGATGTTCGGCAGCTTTGGTGAAGCCACCATAATCATATATCGCTTTAAACGTAATAAGATGTCGTAGCTCCATACCGTTCACTCCCTAATCAATAACTCGATACATTCCATATTATCACAATATTCGATCATTACGATTATAACTATCTATTTTACGAATTCCGTAGCTCCATATACACTTTGAACATCACAGTGCGAGTTAAAGGAGCTAGGTGAGAATGAACAAATCATGGATTATTATTGGATCAATCACGACAACTTTACTTTTGTGGGCATCTGCATTTGTTGGCATACGAGCAGGTCTTGAAGCTTTTTCACCGACTCATCTATCCTTACTCCGATATGCAACAGCTTCGATCGTCTTAATCATCTATGCCCTAATCGCCAAGGTGCGTCTGCCGGAGCGCAAAGATGTACTGAAAATCATGCTGCTTGGTTTCATTGGCATTACCTTGTATAACGTAGCATTAAACTATGGGGAGCTAAGTGTGACGGCTGGGGTCGCAAGCTTCATCGTCAATTCCGGACCCATATTTACAACGATATTAGCAAGCATATTCTTAAAAGAACGCATTTCCTGCTGGGGTGTATTCGCAATTGTGATTAGCTTTATTGGTGTTCTTATTATCTCTCTAGACGATTTGCGGAAATTGCAATTTAACGAAGGCATTCTGCTACTTATTGTTGCCGCCCTCACACAAGCGATTTATTTCGTCTTTCAAAAACCGCTTCTGCGCAAATATCGACCACTTGAACTAACTACATTCATGATCCTATCAGGAACAATATTCATGCTTCCTTTCTCACCTGGAATAATCGAGGCGATTGCACTTGCTCCAATAGACAAAACGATAACTGTCCTATATTTAGGTATATTTCCCGGAGCGTTAGCTTATTTAACTTGGTCGGTTGCATTATCTAAGATTCGAGCTTCGCTCGTATCCAGCTTTCTCTTCCTTATCCCGCTTCTTACAATTGGCATTGCATGGATCTATTTATCCGAGATTCCGACGCTGTACACATGGATTGGCGGTTTCTTGATTCTAATAGGTGTAATCATAATGAATATTGTCGGAAAGAAATAAGCATCCATGCACCCGTTTTGTGTAATTCTTTATTTAGAAAATGTTTGGTATTGATTTCTTTTTAAAGCAAAAGGTAAAATATGGTTAAGATTGTATTTTTCAAAAAAGAAAGGATGCATTGGCCATGTCCATCTTCAAGATCGCACCACCCCACAAAATTCGGAGGGTGACTCAGATCTAACCCTCCATCAAAATGGAGGAATAACAATTGAATTCAAGAATGAAGAAGTTTATTTCGTATTACAAGCCTTATAAGGGCTTACTACTTGCAGATTTGTTCTGCGCCTTAATCGTTGCGGCAATATCACTTGCTTTACCACTTTTAATCCGACACATTACTATGCTGCTAGATAACAAAGTACCCAATGTACTGGAGCAAATATACATCACAGGTGGCACCATGGTTGTTCTAGTTGCTTTGCTTACCGCATGCAACATGTTTATTACGTATAAAGGACATATGATGGGTGCAATGATGGAAGGCGACATGCGCCGCGAACTATTCGACCACCTGCAGAAGTTATCATTCCGTTTCTATGATGAACATAAGACCGGTCAATTAATGACTCGATCGACGACCGATATTTTCTGGTTAACCGAGCTGTATCACCACGGTCCAGAAGATATTCTAATTACACTTGTTACGATCATTGGTTCCTTTATTATCTTAGGTCAGATTGATATGGAACTGACAATAATCATATTTATGTTCTTGCCGTTCATGGCTGCTTACTTTATTTATTTTAGTAAAAAAATGAATAAGGCAGAGCGACGCAGTAAAGATCGGATTGAAGATATCAACGCGCAATTGGAAGATTCACTCTCAGGTATTCGGGTTGTGAAGTCATTTACGAATGAACATGTAGAGCGGAAGAAGTTCGGTACTGCGAACAAGCGATTTGTTCAGAGCAGAGGCGTTGGGTACTGGAGTATGGCGTATTTCCATGAAGGATTATATGGATTTACACACCTGATCTCGATTGCAGTCATCATATTCGGCGCGATCGGCATCTCCGGAAACGCTCTTACTTTACCGGATCTGCTAACTTTCTTCCTAGTCGTAGGGATCTTGATTGCACCGATTCAGAAGATCATTAACTTCATGGAATTGTATCAAGTCGGTATCACAGGCTTTGAACGATTCATGGAAATTCTAGAGGTAGAACCTGATATCGTAGATGCTCCACATGCCAAGGAGCTTAAACATGCTGATGGGCAGATCACCTTCCAGAACGTTGGTTTCAAATATAATGAGGGTCATGAACACATTTTCCATAATGTATCCTTGAATATCCGTGCAGGTGAATACGTAGCTCTTGTTGGACCTTCAGGTGCAGGGAAGACGACTTTATGCTCCCTCATCCCTCGCTTTTATGAAGTGAATGACGGGCAGATCTTGCTGGATGGTACGAACATTAAAGATATTACGATGCAATCGCTGCGTCAGAATATTGGGATCGTGCAGCAGGATGTTTACTTATTCGCTGGAACCGTTATCGATAATATTCGTTATGGCAAAATGGATGCGACAGACGAAGAGATCATTGCAGCTGCGAAGATGGCCAATGCGCATGACTTTATTATGAGTTTGCCAGATGGCTATCTAACAGATATTGGTCAGCGTGGTGTTAAACTCTCTGGCGGTCAGAAACAGCGACTGAGCATTGCCCGTGTATTCTTGAAAAATCCATCGATCTTGATCTTGGATGAAGCGACTAGCGCACTGGATAATGAGAGCGAGCGTGCGATTAAAGAGTCCTTAGAGAAGCTGACCAACAACCGTACGACCATCGTCATTGCACACCGTTTATCGACTGTCCGTAATGCGGAGCGAATTATCGTGCTTACAGATAACGGCATTGAGGAGCAAGGCACGCATGAGGAGCTGCTTAAACAAGGTGGAACCTATGCGAATCTATATCAGATGCAGGATACTGTAACTACATTCGGCTATTCTAAATACAAACCCCGAGAACCTAACGGCACATGTGCCACCGCTATGCGGTAAGGTTGTCGGGGTTATTTGTTTATACCTGTAATCTCTCCATAATCTGCTTGTACAAGAGAATTGCCGTTTCTTCAACGAACTTATCCATTTCCGTTACGGATACATACTTAAATTCATTATCATCAGGTACACGATTCGTTACATAAAACTGCGTAATTCTATGAATCTGTTTCAATATTTGTCCTTCTTCAAAAAATGGCAGATAGTCCGGGAACTCTTCTATGTATTGAAACACACTCCAAAAGACGTGATTCGGATTATTTTGCAAATATACAAAGTCATGTCCATACCAATCTAATTTAATCAAGTTGTTATATTCAGGATTACCCAGCGTATCAATTATGTCTTGATGCATGGGTTCTTGTCTCTTCTTCCTGTGCAAAATGCTCCATTCTTCATCTGTACGTAAGTGAATGTAATAACCTAAATAAAAGGAAAACTCCTCGTGTGAATAAGCTTGATCCCTTAGGTATTGCTCATAGAATCGTTCTGCACTAATTTCATTATTCACCTTAAAATGCGTAATTTCCTTAGGTGGGTAAAAACCATTTTCCGATGGCAGACCACAATCTGGTCCAATATTCCCCACAACAAATTCCTTCTGACTTACATCAAGTCCTAGTTCCATCATCTTCTCAGCAATTCTAAAATGGGTAATCCACGTTGCCATCACATGTACCTCCAATTGTGTTCGATCACTTGCAACTCAATTCAATCTAATTTCACACTTATGCTTTCGCTCTTACTAAACTGTAAACCTTCTTTTACTTCGTTTATATATCCATTCATTTCGATATACAGATGGTCTGAATTAATATGTTTATTGCCTTCATACATTTCTTTAGGTGCAAAGGCAGTTAATAGGACAACCTCATTAGGTACAACATTTAACTTGTTATTCTGCAATTCAATTTTAAACCCATTCACTTTTGTTCCACTTGCAGTTTTTATTGGGTAACTCAAATAAACATTGTTTTGGATTATTGTTAACTTAGATTCATTTATTAATTTGAAAGTATATAACTTGCCATCCGGTGTTATAGACGACTTAACAATCTCAATCTTAATCTGATCGATTTCAATCTGATTAGCTACTATATCTCTCTTACAGCCGGCTAAGATCAAGATACTCACGAACAATAATACAATAACTTTCAGACTTTGCATCCTCGCACCACTCCTCGAACGATTTTCAAACCATAAGGAAAATTTTCAAATCCCTATCCGTCTCTAATAATATACGATGAAAACGCAGTAACTTCCCTCTACCTCAACTCCATTCCCGAAATATTCTTCACAAAAACAAGCAAATTTTTTATCAAAACAACAACAAATACATATCAATAATTAGTAATAATTTATTGTAAAACAATAAAAACTATGTTAAGTTGTGTGTAGAAAAATCAAATGAGGTGCTTCTTATGAAACACAATACACTCTTTTTAAAAATCGTCATTATTTTAATGGGTCTTCCAGTTCTGGCATTATGTATATTTGGACTGCCAGCTTTCGCTCTTAATGCCTCTGAACATTTCTCCACGTGGGTATATGTAACTTGCATAGTTGTCGCGTATTTGGCTGCAATCCCGTTCTATATTGGATTGTATCAGGCTTACAAGCTGTTGTGTTATATTGATAAGAACAATGCATTCTCGGAATTGTCTGTACGTGCTTTAAGAATTATTAAGTACTGCGCGTCCACTGTCAGTTTCTTATACTTAGGCTGTTTGCCCTTCATTTATTATGCAGCACAAGAGGAAGATGCTCCCGGTCTAATGATTATCGGAGTAGCCTTTATCTCTGCTCCACTTGTGATCGCAGTCTTTGCAGCTGTTCTTCAGAAGCTATTAAAGAATGCCATCGATATCAAATCTGAAAATGATTTAACAGTCTGAGGTGAATAACATGGCGATAATTATTAATATTGATGTGATGTTGGCAAAAAGAAAAATGAGCGTAACCGAGCTATCGGAGCGGGTTGGCATTACGATGGCTAATCTTTCGATATTGAAGAATGGCAAAGCTAAAGCAATTCGATTATCAACCTTAGAGGCCATTTGCAAGGCACTTAACTGTCAGCCTGGAGATATTATCGAATACCAAATGGACGAAGAAGAGATATCATGAACAACTGCACCTCCTGCGTTAGATCCTGTCTAACCATGGGGTGCAGTTCTTTTTACAACCATTCCTGAAAAAGATCTCTTAACTCGCGAAGCATCACTTGCTGATATTCGTTTCCTGACCGATAAAGACTTCCGATTTCCCGATAGGTCTGATTCAGGTTTTCCCGATAATCAGGTGCCTCTTTATCTGGATTATTCGCTTTAAACCGGTCCATCACCGCTTGGATATAAGCAGGACGTGCTCCCCAACTGCCAAGCACCTCTCCACTAGTCTTCATTAGTACAGCAATCGGCTGTGCCCGCCCACCATCCGTTAAAAATAGATCCATCGTCTCTAGATGATCTTCCATAATTAATACTTCAACCGCAATAGCTGCCTGCTCCATTACCCGAAAGAGCACCGGAACATTCCAGATGACATCCGGACACCAATCCGTACATAAGATCAAGCAATGTAAATCCTCAAGAATCGTGCCGAAATAATCACTATCCTCATCACTTACCCAAGCAAAATTCTCATATATCGAGTTCAACTGATCTTTGGTATTTGGGATTCCGCTAAGCTCCATCGTACGTACTTCCATCCCTTCCATAAATGCACGAGGTGAAATTCCTTGACCGATTTTGTGTTTTAAATTCAATATTTCATTCATAGGTAACACATCCTTCTTGTCAGCTCCATTTATATAAAAAGGATATAAGAAAACTGACCCTCATTAAATGGTCAGTTTTTAAGTGAATTTAAAGACAGATTTTGTATATAAAAACAAAATAACTATTTTCAAAAATAATGTCACAGATCCTCTTACTTCGCCGTCATACATGTACAAAACTTGAAAGGAATGGTTCTGATGATGAAATATGATGTAGCAGTAATCGGTGGAGGTATCGCAGGGTTAACAGCTGCAATCTATACAGCGAAAGCAGGCAAACAAGTCGTAGTTATTGAAAAACAAGAGCGTTTAGGCGGTCGCGCGATGACGAATTATAAGAATGGTGCTTTCTTCAATCTTGGTGGTCATGCGCTATACTTTGGAGATGCCTATCACACATTCCGTGAATTAGGCCTAAGCTTACAAGGGAATAAACCTTCTACCGATGCACATGGTGTATGGAAAGATACCGTCAATACACTACCTTTAAGTGTTACGTCGTTATTGACAACCCCACTTCTGACTTGGAAAGGCAAGATGGAATTTGCAAGCTGGTTTACGAAACTTACCAAGCTAGACACGCACAAATACGATCACATCAGCCTGCGTGAATGGATCGAAGGGCATATTAAAGATCCGATGTTAAGGAACATTTTCTATGCCTTGCTTCGTACTACTAGTTACGTTGCATCCCCTGATCTACTTGCAGCAGGTCCTGTGCTCAAGCAATTAGCCTCATCCATGAAAGGTGTACTTTATCTTGACCGTGGTTGGGCACCTATGGTTGAACAATTAAGACAACTAGCAGTCAAGCTCGGCGTCCATTTTGTCACGAAAAATAAAGTCGTGGCAGTTGGTCATCAGAATGGGGTCGTTCAACATGTACGATGTGAAGATGGAACGCAAATTGAAGCGAGCCATGTCATCATGACAGTTTCCCCAGCAATCGCTCATCAGCTTGTTCCTGATGCAGAATATACTGCCCTCCACACATGGAGAGATCAAGCGATGGAAGCTACTGTCGCCTGTCTCGATGTTACATTGAAACGTCTGCCGAAACCTAAACAGCAATTTGTATATGGGATTGATCAGACTGTATTCTTATCCAATCACTCGCGTGCTGCTTACGTAACAGATGATGGATCACAGCTCATCACATTGTGTAAGTATCAAGGTCCAACAACAGATGCACAGCAGGACTTACAAGATTTAGAGCATATGCTAGACTTGGTGCAACCCGGTTGGAGAGACGTGCTTGTTGCGAAGCAATATTTGCCTAAGATTACCGTCAGCTATGACTTCATGCATACGAAGCGTGTAGAGAATCCGGGTCCGGCTGTTCCTGAGATTAAGGGATTATATGTAGCAGGAGAGTGGGTTACACATGGTGAATTGTTGGTAGATGCGGCTACAGCAAGCGCTAGACGAGCCGCCGAGCATATTATCGCGCACGATAGATCGGAGCGGACTGCCAATTATGGACATCGCAACATTATATAAAACGTATCGCACACCCCTGTTTTCACTCGCTTACCGAATGTTAGGCAGTGTCATGGATGCTGAGGATATTGTGCAAGAAGCTTTTCTTGCCTACGATCAGCTTGCAGATCGCACAACCATACAGAACGAACGTGCTTTTCTTTATAAAATCGTAACGAATCGCTGTCTGGACCTCCTTCGTTCTTCGCATAAGAAGCGAGAGCTGTACGTTGGTCCTTGGTTGCCTGAACCTTTAATCGAACGCGGATCTATGAGCGATGGCGACCCAGCCAGCACCTATTTACAGCACGAGTCCATTTCAACTGCCTATCTGCTCTTATTACAACAATTGAACGCCGTGGAACGTGCCATCTTCCTGCTACGCGAAATCTTTGACTACTCTTATGAAGAAATTGCGTACATGGTGGGGAAAAGAAGTGCTAATTGCAGACAAATTTACTCACGAGCGAAGAAAAGCTTCGATCATCACCCAAACCAAGCTCCGAGCATATCCGTTGCTGAGACGCAAATCAAGGAATTTATCGGCTCCCTTCTTCAAGGTAATAGGAGTAGATTACTAGAGCTTGTCAGCAGCGATGTTGTATTCCTATCGGATGGTGGCGGCAAAGTGAAGGCATCTCTAAATCCTGTTATTGGATTCAAAGCCGTTATTTCCGTTATTGGCAATTTACTTAAATTATATGAAGGTCAATATTCGTTTGAATTCGTAGAAGTCAATGGTCATATCGGTACACGCATCGTCATCAATAATGGCATTCAGTATATCCTTTCATTTGCTTTCCAAGATGGTCAAATTCAAGGCATTTACGCTGTTGCTAATCCAGATAAACTGCGTCACTTATCCTAACTCACACACAATTTACGCAACAAAAAGCCCCGAGCTAATTCGCTTGGGGCTTCTGCATTTCTTTTCCTACAACTTTATGCTTCTTTCATTAACTGTTCTTGCAAAAGAGTCGATATCTGCCCACTCGGGACAGGACGACTGATCAGGTAACCTTGTGCTTCATTACACTCTTTTTCCTGAAGGAATTGAAGTTGATCCTGTGTCTCAACACCTTCGGCTATTACTTTTAAATTCAAGTTATGCGCCATTGCAATAATCGTATGCACAAGCGCTGCATCTTTCGTATCGGAGAAAATATTCATCGTGAACGACTTGTCGATTTTCAAGCAATCAATCGGGAACTGCTTTAAATAACTGAGCGACGAATACCCCGTTCCAAAGTCATCAATCGACAGATGAATACCCATGTCCTTAAGCTTATGCATAGTCGCAATCGCATACTTGGAATCTTGAATGATGCTCTCTGTTAGTTCCAATTCAAGACTAGATGGTGGCAAACCTGTCTCATCCAATATTCGACTAACCACCTCAACTAGATTGTTTTGTTGGAATTGACGTGAAGATATGTTAACAGCGACTCGCAAATAGTGGAAGCCTTCATCCTGCCAGGTTTTATTCTGCCTACATGCTTCACGCAGTACCCATTCCCCAATTGGAATAATAAGCCCTGTCTCTTCTGCCAGTGGAATAAAGTCCATTGGAGAGATAAAACCAAGTTCAGGATGCTGCCAACGAATAAGCGCTTCTACGCCAACAAGTTTGCCCGAACGAACATCAATCTGGGGTTGATAATAGATTTCAAATTCTCCACGCTCTAGCCCTTTGCGTAGCCCGATCTCTAGCTGCATTTTTCTCGAGACAGCCTCATTCATCTCTGGTGTATAGAACCGGAAGTTGTTACGTCCTTGCTCCTTGACCTCATACATGGCCGTGTCTGCATTCTTAATAAGCGTATCTGAATCTCGTCCATCTGATGGATAGACACTAATACCTATTGAAGGAGAAACGAACATCTCATGTTCTTCAATGACAAAAGATTGGCTGAGCTTATCAATGATCGCATTTGCTTTTTTAGTCAGGTCATCTGATGTGCTATTAGGTAGTAATACGATAAATTCATCTCCACCCTGCCTTGAAAGTGTATCCACTTGATGAATACAAGACTCAAGCCGTCTAGCAACTTCGAATAACAGCCGATCCCCAATCGCATGACCTAATGTATCATTAATATTCTTGAAGCGATCCAGATCAACAAACATGATTCCGATCATCTGCTTATTCATTTCAGCCTGATTAATGGCAAGTTCAAGGCGATCATTCAATAAATGTCGGTTCGGGAGCCCCGTCAGAGAATCGCGATAAACCATCTGATTAATTTTATCCTCAGTTAATTTACGTGCCGTAATATCTCGAATAATACTGCTAAAATATACGTGATCTTCCTCCTTCCAAGTTGCAATTGAAAGTTCAATTGGGAATTCACTTCCATTCTTCTTTAGTCCTAATAGCTCAATCGTCTTCCCAATAACGCTTGGGTTACCTGTCGTTATGTATTGTTCAATCCCTTGTTGATGTGCTTCACGGTAACGTTCTGGAATAATAATGTGTAAGGATTTACCTAGAACTTCTTCTTCTTTATAATCAAAAATACGCTGTGCACCATGGTTCCATGAGACGATGATACCCGCATGATCGGCCAATATAATCGCATCATTCGCCGACTCTACAACAGAACGGAACTTCATCTCGGACGTTAACATGCGCGATTCAAATCTCTTATCAATAAACATGCAAAGAAAGACTAAACCTATAATAATGAAGATGACAATCGCAATGGCGTAAGCAAGCAATACATTATTAATCACGGGATCACCCATCTGATGTGAATGAAGATCATGATTCATGTTGTACGACGCTGCTGACATCCCCGTATAGTGCATACCTGCAACTGCAAAGCTCATAATGATCGCACTACCCGCTTTTTTCCAACCATAGCCCGCTGTATCTGAGTTTCGCTGCGCGTTATACAATAAATAAAGGGCAGCAAGTGATGAGACGAATGCAACGACAACAGACAAGGTCCATAATAACTTGTCATACTGAATATCTGCCGTCATCACCATGGCTTCCATCCCGATATAATGCATCGCAACAATACCACTTGCAATCCATATTGCCCCATTAATGACATGCGAAGGTCGCATGACCTGCTGACTTACAATTCGTAAAGCCAGCCAACAAGCTAAGATCGCCGGTACAATGGACACAATAACGAGGAATACATCATAAGTGACAGAAATCGACAAATGATACGCCAACATCGCGATAAAATGCATCGCCCATATACCCATTCCCATCGCAAATGCTCCGCCAAACAACCATACCTTACGCATTGTGCCTTTTGCTTTATAAATGCGAACCCCTAAATTCATTCCTGCATATGCCGCGATAAAGGCTGTAACGATAGACAAAACGACGAGCGACAAATTGTAACTACTTGTAATCATATCCATGCTTGTTTGTTTAGTTGCCTCCTTTTTAATAAAATTTTCCAGAATAAAATGACATGGAATATCTTATTACAACCTCTAAGCAATTACAATGGGTTTTTGGATAAATTCACCAATGTTTGTCATAATTCGACATACAATTGTCGAAACTTCTTTTACCATTATATATGAAAAAACAACCTTTCGGCTGCCCTTCATCATGATCTACGATTTTATTTTGTGCAACATATCTAATTGATCCAATAACTCTGCTTCAAGCGCTTCGGTTCGAGGTTCACGAAATAACCTCTCATTCAATTCCACACTTCGAATCTCGATCTCATATTCACCTTGATCCTTAGGAATCGGTATGCGATATGCCCACTGCAAAGCCTCATCCTCACTTGGGACTTCAATCAAGTAAAATTGTGCAAGAACCGAAGGATCAACCGGAAACGGCCCCGCCTGTGTCACAGGAATCTGCTCATGTAAGGGATATATAATCCGAATTCCTCTTGAACTTGGCTCCAGCACCTCATCTGCAAGCCATACACCTGCCGCAGCTAGTGCAGCTTTGAACGCAAGGGTCGCATTAATATGGGTTTGATCATGCCTTACACCTGCTTCTGAATAACCCGTTGCTTTCACCATCAACATAAATTTCATCGTCATTCCTCCTTACTTTAACGACGAATAGCATCGGAGGAAATCGACATGTTGGTTCGATTTATTGGAAAATATTATTTGGCTGCAAGGGATCTACATTCCACCGCACGATTATGTAATAACTCCTGCTCTCGGCTATTACGCGTCATGCTTGCCGCACGTTCAAATTCGATACGCGCCTCATCAAAGCGTCCGAGCTTCACTAGTAAATCACCACGCACACTTGGCAGCAGATGATAAGTTTTAAGGGCAGGTTCCGTGCTTAATTCATCTATAATCTGTAAACCATAGTCAAGACCGAATGCCATGGATATGGCGACAGCTCGATTTAGCTCCACGATCGGTGAAGGGGTTAATCTAGAGAGTGCTTCATAGAGCGCAGCAATTCGAATCCAATTGGTTTGATCAGGGGTTAAAGCCTCGGCATGGCAGGCTGATATTGCTGCTTGCAGGGCATAAGGACCGAGTGTTCGCCCCAGCTTCTGAGAGCGTTCAAGTGCAGTTAAGCCACGCCGAATGAGCAAGCGATCCCATTTGGCACGATTCTGATCCATCAATAGGACTGGCTCACCGGAAGCGTCAATACGCGTTTTCAATCTCGATGATTGAATTTCCATTAACGCAACCAAACCATGCACTTCGGACTCATGAGGTGCCATCTCAGCAAGTACACGTCCTAAACGAAGCGCTTCTTGACATAATAGAGGTCGAACCCAATTATCCCCAGAGGTAGCCGAATAACCTTCATTGAACATCAAATAAATGACTTCTAGAACCGTAGTCAGGCGTGCTTTAAGCTCCTCGCCTTCTGGTACTTCAAACGGAACTTTCTCCGTATTTAGCGTCTTCTTCGCGCGCACGATTCTTTGTGCAATCGTTGTTTCCGCTGTAAGGAACGATCGAGAGATTTCATCCGTCGTCAAACCACATAATAGACGCAGCGTGAGTGCAACTCGAGCATCTTGAGATAGAATCGGATGACATGTCATGAAAATCAGACGAAGGAGATCGTCACCGATCTCCTCATGAACCTCACGGTCTGTGTCATCCTCTGTATACATCTCCACATCCCGAGCAAACGCCTCATACTTCTGATCGCGCATCTTGTTACGGCGCATGAGGTCAATCGCGCGTCTCTTCGCTGTCATCATGAGCCACGCACCCGGATTGTCTGGAATACCGCTTTCCGGCCACTTCTCCAGCGCGATAACGAGTGCATCCTGCGCTAAATCCTCGGCAAGACCTACATCTCTCACCATTCGGGTTAAACCTGCTATGATTTTAGGAGATTCAATTCGCCATATGGCGTCAATGGACTGCTGAGAATAGGAATGTGTATGTGTCACGCTTCTTTGTACGCCTCCACTTGTTTACGTAGATTAACTTCTTTTTCTACATTGTCCGGATTACTCATTATGTCCTCGAAATCGTATACTTGGCGAAGCTCAATCTCACCTTGACCATTTCCATGAGGATCTGGCATACGCTTCGCCCATTCAATCGCTTCTTCTCTGGATTTAACTTCAATAAGTGTGTAGCCTGCGATCATTTCCTTCGCTTCCGTGAACGGACCATCTACAATCTTTCCCTTGCCGCCTGACTCTGGATAAGAGATACGAATTGCATTGGTGCTTGGCATAAGTCCGTCAGCTGCAAGTAGCACGCCTGCTTTCACTAATTCTTCATTGTATTTTTGCATCGCATTAATCAATTCTTCACTTGGCATATTACCCGCTTCTGAATCCGTAGTCGCCTTTACAATCATCATAAATCTCATATTAATTCCTCCATGATTTCGATTTTTTATTTTAATTTTCAAATAATAGTTATTAGTTAATGATTCGTACAATTAATTTCGGCACTTGAACTTTTATATCCTGCATTCCATTCCTTATATAGATAGCTTCAACACTTCACCTCTTAATCTTGCAGCAAGCAAGGAAACCCAACCAAATGCCACAATACCCGCACAACCCATGATGACACCGATCATACTACTGATGCCCATTCCTACCATGATAAATAGAGGGGCAGCAATACATGTTAGCACGCAGTATACTTTCCATTTACCCTCACCTTGTGATGCAAACCGGCGGGCAAATACGATACATGCTGCAATGAGACAGATGAATGCGGTGAAGAATGCCAATAGCTGCAAACACAGCGAGTAAACCCGTAATGATAAAGTTAGCACTTTGAATCCAGCCCAGATCCCCTAATGTTAAGGAGCTGATCGCATGAATACGGATATCAAATCCTGTTCGGGTAAAAACTTGTGCAATCGTGATCAAAAAAAACAACGGTGCAGAGAGGATACCTCCAATTAGTAACAACTTAATTAAACTTTTTTTCATCTGAATCCAACCTTTCTTACTATCATTTATTTGGTTTTGCTATTTTTGTTAAAAGAATGCTTTCAGCTCAGCTGCAATCAGCTTCGCATTTAACGCCTTGGTGTGACCCAAACCTTTTTTACTAACTAATTGTGCATTCGGTAATACGCTTGCTATGCTTTGTGCCCCATTACGCAGTCCAATTGGGCTTTCCGTGCCTTCCATCACGAGCGTTGGCAGTGTGATCGACTTCCACAAGTGTTTCGGAAGCGGTTTGCCTTCCATAAATCCATCTGCAACAGCTGCATCATAAGGAAGTGTGTGCGCAACCGCCATCAAATTTTTCCAAACACTAGGCATGAGACGCATCATCGTTACGATAAACCCTGGTGCACCCATTCCCTTGGTCATAAAATATTTGATTGCCTCCGCACGTTTATTCGCTGCGATTAAACCCGAAACCTGTGCAAGAAAATCTTCCGGTACTTTGCGATCCGTGCTTTTCACTACAAATGGAGGTTCATGTAAAGCTAATTTCGTGATGTTTAAACCGCTCGCTGCCGCATGTACCGCAAGTACAGCTCCTGAAGATAAACCCCATACATTCGCTGAGCCGCCTGCTGCATCAATGACTGCTTCTAGATCTTCAATCTCGCGTTCCACTTCATAAGCACTTGAATCACCGCTATCCCCGCGTCCCCGCCGATCATAGCTGTAAACTGTGTATTTATCTGATAGTAACGTTGCTAGTTGAACAGTTGCAGGGAACTTACGATAGCTGAATGCACCTGTTACTAGGATTAACGCTGGCCCTTGACCTACCTTGTCATAAGCAATCTTCGTACCGTCTTTCGAAATCACTGTATTCATATTTTCATTCTCCTTTAGGTTTCATTTGTTTGCCATCTTCTTGCCCTTTACTAAGACAACGAATGGCTATTCGTGTAATCGACATGATTTAGAAAAAAATTAAAAACCTTTTTTAAAACAAAAAAAAGCCTCAAGCAATGGTCGCTCAAGGCTCATTAATCCTTCTCATCCTTATGATTTCAATGCAGTTGCATGCTCCGTGGATGTTTTTGCAAAATGTACTTTCTTTCCTGCAAACCTTGTTGCTCCAATGACCCCAACGACAATTAACATCGATCCTATTAGGTGATACCAAGTTACTTGTTCGCCAAGAAATACAGCGCCTGCAACAATGGAGACAACCGTTGAAAGGTTCGTAAATACCGTCATCTGGGACGCTTTGATTCGGGCAAGCACGAAACTAGCTAGAAACGCAGTCACGATCTGAATCACACCAATCAGAACAATGAGTAGTGTAAATGTCGGGGTTGCAAACGGTGTAACAAGCGCATCCCATGTTCCGCTTAGTCCGTGTGAAGTGAGTGACATTAACATCATAACGATAAACCCCGTTCCAATAAGAACATAACTGATTTCCATTGGGGTGAAATCCTTCGCGACAAACCGAGTTAGCACACTATATCCAGCGAATACGACACATGCAACAAGGAGTAGGATAATACCTGACATCTTCGATAGATCCACACTGCTGCCTTTCATGATAAAGATAAACACAACTCCGAAAATCGATAAGAAAGTAAACAACTTTTGAAGAAGCGTCGTCGATTCTTTTAAAAAGAGGGAAGCAATAGCCATCGTAATAATCGGTGTAAATGCACTAATGATTCCGCCTTCTGCGGAGGTCGCAGATTTAAGGCCCAACGTCTGAAGGATAAAGTATCCAAGCGGGTACATGCTTGCTAGCAGTAGCAGCTTATAGAAGGGCTTGCCGCGGTAGTTCAACTTCACAAGTCCACAAGCTAGAACGATTAACAAGATGACAAATGCAGCGGCAAAGCGAAATGTCAGTGTATCGAGTGGACTTGCGTAATCTAATGTCTTCTTTACCAACATGAAGGATATCCCAATGACAACCGCGTTGATCACAGCAAACAAATATGCGAGCTTCACGTTACTTCCTTTTGTAAATAATTGACTAAATTTCATTATCATCATCCTCCAAAAACGGTTAATAGACTGTCAGTACTGACTGACATAAATGCTGTAAAAAAACTAGGGAGTTAATGCCCTAGCGAATAGCTTCACACTTTCTATCATAAATGGTTCCAGTTGAATTCCGGGGTAGCTCTTTCCTGAATCCAGATCGTTCACAAACGCACCGAAATGCGACATCATGAATGTAAAGGCATGCATCCTCGGATTTGTCTGAATCAACTTTCCTCTCTTACCCATCTCGATGAAGTATTCGGTCAGAAATTCAAGTAACTCTTTTGGATATTGGTGTGCACGTTCACGAAGCTCGGGCAGCAGTGTCGCTTCCCTTAAGTTGATCTGTACAATCTTCCGATTACGATTCATGATCTCATGATACTCTCTGCAAACCATAAGCAAATCTTCTTCCAGTTCCCACACTAGCTTTTCCTTAAACAGCTTTCGCATCTCATTCCCATAATGGAAACGATCTACTGCGGATTCTAGTAGGTTTAGCTTACTACCGAAGTGACGGAATAAGGTTTTCTCACTAAGTCCTGCGGCTGTCGCAATCTCTTGTGTTGTAACGCCATTGTAGCCGCGCTCTGAGATTAGGTTGATCGCAGCCATCAGCAATCGATCACTAGTCCCCATTTTCGAGTTATCCATATCCCAATCCCAATCCCAATCCCAATCCCCTTCTTACAATAAATGTCTGTCAGTGATTACTGACATTAGATTAGCTCGATTGCTTTCCAATGTCAATAGGAATTTTGATGTGGTATGGTAATGATATAAATATAACTGACCGATAGGAGATCACCATCATGAACAAACCTGTACATACCATCATTGCCCAAGTGCCCTGCTTGCGCGTAGAACCAATCGGACCATCCATCGGAACAATCATCCTCTATCACGGGTGGAGTTCTACGATTCAAGACTATACATTCTTTGCATCCACCGTTGCAGGCTGGGGGTATACAACAGTCGTACCTGAACTTCCACTGCATGGAGAGCGCGGCACGCTCGATTATTTCAATCCAACTGTGCTGCAGCAAAATTTCTGGAGTGTTGTCTTGCAGGGTGCTGAAGATGCTGCTCGCATTGCAACCGAGCTTACACAAGACGGCAATCGAGTTGGCATTATGGGCAATTCCTGCGGCGGTTTCATTGCGTCAGGGGCATGGACGAAACAGCCTTTAATTTCAACCGCTGTCATTAAGAATGCTTCCTGTGCGTGGAGTAAGTTCGAAGAGCTATACCGTGCGATGCATGGTGCACCGCCGATGAGTGAAGAAGAGATGTCTATTTTCCAAGCGCATGATCCATTGTCCAAAATCCAATTTGAGCCAAATAGAGCCGTGTTGATCCTTCATGGGAAGGAAGACACAACGATCCCTATCCAGAGTCAGCGCTACTTCATGGAGCAACATGTCCATATCCCAACAGATCAGCTTCAAATGGTTGAGTATTCCGGTGTGAATCATCACATCACACTTGGCATGTTAGAACGTGCGAAGGCATGGTTTGATCTGCATCTTGCTCAAGTGCAATAAGATTATTAAAAAGGAAAATTTATGCACTTTGTCGAATCTGGAGCATATCTTCATTAATAAATTGTAAAGGATGGATGCACAGATGATACAATTCGTGGATTACTTATTTATTGTCTCATCCGCAACCCTTGTTATCGGACTCATCATTAATGGAGCTGCCTCATTTGGCGAATCACGCAAACGTATTGTGCCATCACCTACGGAACTGGACAAAGATTTGCGTGAAGACGTTCTTTCCGTGCAGGAGAAGGATGGAAATATTCTAGGGGCCATAATCAGATCCTACTTGGTCTGGATTGGCTTTATCGGAATGGTTGTCTCCATCCTCTTGCCTAAATATTTTATATAAAATATTACGATATAATTAAAGCCATCCTTCGTGGGATGGCCATTTCTTTGAACACATTCAGATATTATATTTCGAATAAACCTCTTTAACCATGCCCTTTGTATTTCTCACAAAATTCTCTATAATTAACCTATTCTCCTGCTCCATTCGGATAACATGAGACATCTACTAATCAGCAAAGGATGTGTTCAACGATGATCACACACATATCCAACTACTTGTTTATCATTTCTGGAGCTGTTCTTATTCTTGCATTAATCGTTAAAGGGGCCTTCTCCGTTGGTGCTTCAAGAAACCGTGTTAAGCCTAACTTGGCTGAATTAGACCATGAGATGAGTAAAGACCATCAGGAAGTCATTGAAGAAGATCAGACAATCCTGAAGTCCATCTTCAAATCCTACTTGATGTGGGCTGGTGCTATCGGGATGACGATCTCCATACTGCTACCTAAATGGTTCTTGTAACGGGATAACGAAGTATCGTCTTCCTCGCTGACGGCTCCACTCTGCGAAAGTCTGATAAATAGATTTCATGATGCAATCCACTAATGTGAAGTGAATTCTCCTTCATGAAAGCCTCCATTACTTTCACCGTTTCCGGTTCCGTACGAAATGGACCGATGTGCAGCATTTGAACACATAAACCCTCATGTATACGCTCATAAGAGACTTGATCAATCCGATCAAGCTCTTTTTTCTTATGGGCAGCAACTTGTCGAGCCTTATCTACCACTTCCTGATCGACAAAGTCAAGCATCCTAATAATTAATCTCCATAGCCACTCGCTTCGCGGTATTTGAGACATATCCTGATTCGCTTCTTCCCATGCTGCGTCTTCAACCCACCACTGTCCTTCAAGCTTCGCAACCGTAAAGTCCCGCCCTTCTTTCTTACACATCATCTTAACCCCATAAGCAACGCTGTACAGAGCTTCAACTGCAACCTTAAACACCTCCGTGTCCGGGTCCCCCTTTCCATCAATCACAACATATGGCAACGGAGCCAGTTCGATTAATGTGGGTACGGATCGTGTCCCGTAATATGTTTTGTCCATTTTCGCTAGATCAAGCTTGATTGCATTCGTTCCCATAGTCATAACCCCTTACGTTAATTCATTTATTTTCATCTTACACGAGGAAACTAGACATCTGTATGTCAGGTATGTTTTGCTTATTTTATGTAATTTTCTGAAAATAATTATTTACATACATTCTGTATGTATGTTAATCTGAATCCATAAATAACCAACATTTATTTAAGGAGCTGTTATTCATGAAAATATCGAGCTTTTACCCTGTTATTCTAACGGATCAGGTTGCGGCAACGTCCACCTTTTACAAGGAATACTTTGGATTTGAGGCTGTTTTTGAGGCAGATTGGTATGTAAGCTTGCGCTCTACAGGCAGTGAAACAGCTTATGAACTCGCAATCATGGACCCTGCTCATGCCACAATTCCAGAAGCGTACCAGAATAGAGTTCAGGGCTTGATTCTGAACTTTGAGGTAGCAGATGTTGATGCAGAGTATGAACGCTTGATTACGCAAGCTAATCTCCCACTCCTCTCTGAGCTGCGCAGTGAAGATTTCGGACAACGCCACTTTATTACAGCAGATCCAAGTGGGGTCCTGATCGATGTCATTACAATCATTCCACCATCTGAAGAATTCAGCAACCAATATGCAGAAGAAGTCTGGGAGTCATCTCATCATGAAGAGAAATAAAGAAGAGACGAATGAAACCATTCAAAGACTCCTCGACATTGCCAGAACACATTTTACCGTACATGGTTATGCAGGAGCTGCACTAGAGTCAATCGTGCAAGAAGCGAACCTGACCAGGGGAGCCGTGTATCATCATTTTCGCAATAAGAAAGAGCTGTTTCGCAGTGTACTGGAAGTGGTTCAGCAAGAGGTCGCATCGCGCGTGGAGCAAGAAGCATCAACAAGTGAAGATGTATGGCAGCAGCTTGAACTTGGTTGTCGTGCATTCGTCTTAGCCTCTGTTGAAGATCGTAACAAGCGCATTATGCTCATTGATGGACCTTCGGTGCTTGGGGCTGAAGAGTGGCGAACGATGGATGCGAATCATTCGATGCGCCTCTTGCGGGGACAATTTGAGATCATGCAGCAAGGTGGATTTGTCAAGCATGCATCACTTGATGCTCTAACCCATTTCGTATCAGGTGCTTTGAATGAAATAGCATTATGGCTTGCAAATGGAACTGTCGATGAAAACGCCTTAGAAGATACGATGCACGTCATTTCCTTGGGACTGGAAGGCTTTAAAGCTTAACATTCCCCGCTTTTCCTTCACCCAATTACAATATCTTCGCTTATAATGAGGCTAACGCTTTTTTCAAAAGGAGTGCTTAGCCTTGACCCTACAACAGTTAAAATACGTCATTGAAGTCGCCAATCGCGGCTCCATTAATGAAGCTGCCAAGCGGCTCTTTATTTCCCAACCAAGCTTATCCAATGCGATCAAAGATCTTGAAGAAGAAATGCAGATTGAAATATTCGAACGTTCCAATAAAGGAATCTCGCTGTCCAAAGAAGGTGTTGAATTCTTAAGTTATGCTAGGCAAGTTGTAGAGCAGGCAGAGCTTCTTGAGAGTAGATACCTCAATGCGAAGCCTTCTCCGCAGCATTTTTCCGTATCGACACAACACTATGCCTTTGCCGTTAATGCTTTCGTCAGTCTCGTACAAGAATACGGACAGGATGAGTATGAATTAGCACTGCGTGAGACGAAAACCTACGAGATCATTGAAGATGTCAGTCAGATGCGCAGCGAGATCGGTATTATTTATCTCAATGAATTTAACGGAAAAGTGATCAATAACCTGCTCAAGAGTGCGAATCTGCAGTTCAATAGTCTTTTTATCGCGAAACCACACGTCTTTATTAGTACAAATAACCCCTTGGCGAAGCAGTCGATCGTCACGATTGAACAGCTTGAGGCGTACCCCTATTTATCATTTGATCAAGGGGAGTACAACTCATTCCATTTTGCAGAGGAGATATTAAGTACGTTGTCTCATCCCAAAAGCATCCGTGTGAATGATCGAGCCACTTTATTCAATCTGTTAATTGGACTTAATGGATATACAATCTCAACTGGTGTGTTAAGTGCGGATTTAAACGGCAGTGAGATCATCCCCGTTCCCCTCGATTGTGACGAGACGATCAATGTAGGCTGGATCTCCCACCGCAGTGCATCCCTCTCCAAGCTTGGAATGGCTTATGTCGATGCACTTCACCGTGCAGTAAACAAATATCTGGTATAGCTTTTGGCTATGACTAGATATAGGATTATCCAGTTACGCTATACCTGAGAAAACATGGTATCTTTCTTGTAACATGATTCGAATAGGAGTGTTGCAAGATGGTAAAGAGCAGTAACTTAGGCTATCCGCGTATTGGTGAAGACCGTCAGTGGAAGAAAGCATTAGAAGCATTCTGGGCTGGCAAAATAGAGGAATCCGAGTTCCACCAACAATTACAAGAAATTCGCTTGAATCATTTGCGCAAGCAGCAAGAACAAGGGATTGATCTAATCCCTGTCGGCGACTTTAGCTATTATGATCAAGTCCTTGATACAGCAGTAATGTTCGGTATTGTTCCAAAACGCTTCTCCTATGATGGCGGAACCGTTCCCCTATCCGTTTACTACGGTATTGCTCGCGGAACGAAGGAAGCTACAGCTAGTGAGATGACAAAGTGGTTCAATACGAACTACCACTATATCGTGCCAGAATTCGATAACACTACACCTGTCCTTACTGAAAATAAACCACTTATCGCGTATCGCGAAGCGAAAGAGAAGCTTGGGATTGCAGGTAAACCGGTTATTCTAGGTCCACTTACATTCTTGAAACTATCCAAAGGCTATACGGCTGCTCAATTTGATACTTGGTTAAATATCCTTATCCCGCTCTATGTAGAAGTGCTTGAGCAACTTGCTGCTGAGGGTGTGCAGTGGGTACAAATTGATGAGCCTTCACTAGTTACAAAAGTTAGTAACGAAGATATTCAGCGTTTAAATAAAATTTACAGCGCATTTACGGCTGCAGTGCCGAACCTCAACATCTTACTGCAAACGTATTTTGAAGCAGTCGATCACTATGAAGACATTGTTAGGCTTCCAGTTCAGGGTATTGGACTTGATTTCGTACATGGATTACAAGGCAACTTGCAAGCGATCCAGACACTTGGCTTCCCAACAGACAAAGTGCTTGGTGCAGGTGTGATCGACGGTCGTGGCATCTGGAAAGCAGATGTTCGTGAGAAGCTAGCACTACTTGATGTGCTAGCTGCTATCGTCCCTGCAGATCGCCTTCTTGTTCAATCCTCATGCAGCTTGCTTCATGTACCTGTTACAGTGAAGAGGGAAACCAAGCTTCAGCCTGAACTTCTTGGCGCTCTTGCATTTGCAGATGAGAAATTGGAAGAAATTCAACTTCTTGCTAAAGCTCTTACAGATGGAAAAGAATCCGTATCGAGCGAGCTTGAGCAATGTGATGCTGCTATTCACGCAATTAAGCATTCTGCTGCACGCAATCGCAGTGACATTCAACAAACCGTTGCAGCAGTTAGCAGTGATTCACCTGCACGTAAACAACCATTTGCACAGCGCAATATTGCCCAAGCTGCAAAATGGAATTTACCGATTTTTCCAACAACAACAATCGGCAGTTTCCCACAATCTGCTGAAGTGCGTAAAGCACGTCAACTGTGGCGCAAAGGCGAATGGAAAGAGGAGCAATACGCAAACTTCATTCGTGAACAGATCGACCTGTGGATTAAACTTCAAGAAGAAATCGGCATTGATGTCCTTGTACATGGTGAGTTTGAACGTACGGATATGGTGGAGTTCTTCGGAGAAAAACTTGGTGGATTCGCATTCACTCAGCATGGATGGGTGCAATCCTACGGCTCTCGTTGTGTGAAACCTCCAGTAATTTACGGAGATGTCGCGTTTGTTGCACCAATGACAGTCGAAGAAACGAAATATGCACAATCCAAGACGAACCGTCCGGTAAAAGGTATGCTTACTGGCCCAATTACAATCATGAACTGGTCATTTGTTCGTGATGATATTTCCCGTGAGCAGATCGCTTATCAACTCGCATATGCACTTCGCCTAGAAGTTGAAGCCCTTGAGCAAGCTGGTATTGGTATGATTCAAGTCGATGAGCCTGCTGTTCGTGAAGGATTACCACTTAAAGCGGAAGATCAAGCTGCATACTTAGCATGGGCAGTTAAAGCGTTCCGCTTAACGACTTCAACTGTACAAGACACAACACAAATTCATACACATATGTGCTATTGCGAGTTCCACGATATGATCGATTCCATTGAAGCAATGGATGCTGATGTGATTTCTATCGAGACATCCCGTAGTCATGGTGAGCTGATCCATAGCTTCGAGCAGAACACATATGAACTCGGTATTGGTTTAGGTGTGTATGACATCCACAGCCCTCGTGTACCGCAAGTGGAGGAAATGACAACTATGATTGATCGTGCACTTCGCGTACTTGATCCGAAGCTGTTCTGGATCAATCCAGACTGCGGTTTGAAAACACGTGGTTACGAAGAAACTGTTGCTTCCCTGCGTAATATGGTTGAGGCGACACGCATTGCGCGTGACAAGTATACTGCGTAATTACTGAGATAAATCTGTTTGTAACAAAGCAGAGCAAGATTGACCCGACAAGAAATCCATGTCTGCGGGTAATCTTGCTCTTTTTGTTCATTTTTAGAGTCTATTTTTCATCCAGTATCCCCCATCCGCTTGTGATTTGGCCCTTTTTTTCACATAATAGAGGTTGTACATCGTTCTTATTTTCCCTCAGATTGGAGTTATCCCATGAAATATCGAAATTTAGAAGAATGTATCCTTGATCTTGAAAAACACGGCCATCTGGTTCGTATTAAAGAAGAAGTAGATCCGAATTTAGAGATGGCTGCTATACATATGAAAGTTTATGCGGCTGGCGGTCCTGCTCTATTATTTGAAAATGTAAAAGGCTCCAAGTTCCCTGCGGTATCGAACTTGTTCGGAACGATTGAGCGCAGCAAGTTTATTTTCAGAGACACATGGAATTCAACGACAGATGTGATCTCGCTTCGCAACGATCCGATGAAAGCACTCAAGCATCCTTTTAAATACGTAGGTACGGGTTTAGCTGCGAGAAAGGCTCTCCCTCTTAAGAAAATGGGCAATTCCGCTCCTGGATTCAAAGAGATTCAAATCGCAGACATGCCGCTCATTAAGCACTGGCAAGGCGATGGCGGCGCGTTCATCACGCTTCCGCAAGTGTATTCCGAAGATCCGGAGAAGCCGGGCATCATGAACTCGAACTTAGGGATGTACCGCATTCAACTGAACGGCAATGACTATGAGCTTAACAAAGAAGTCGGTATCCACTACCAGATTCATAGAGGCATTGGTGTACATCAAGACAAAGCGACGAAGCTGGGTCAACCGCTGAAAGTGAGTATCTTCGTAGGCGGACCTCCATCCCATACGTTATCTGCGATTATGCCGCTTCCAGAAGGAATGAGTGAGCTTACTTTTGCAGGATTATTGGGAGGTCGTCACTTCCGTTATAGCTATGTGGATGGACATTGCATTAGCTTAGATGCCGATTTCGTCATCACTGGCGAACTTCACCCGAATGAAACGAAACCAGAAGGACCTTTCGGCGATCACTTGGGCTACTACAGCTTGATACATGAGTTCCCAGTGCTTAAGGTTCATAAAGTGTATGCGCGAGATAACGCAATTTTCCCATTCACAGTAGTGGGACGTCCTCCTCAAGAGGACACGTCATTCGGCGATCTCATTCATCAGCTGACAGGCAGTGCGATTCGTCAGGAAATTCCGGGAGTGAAGGAAGTTCACGCAGTTGACGCGGCTGGTGTGCATCCGCTGCTATTCGCAATTGGAAGTGAGCGTTATACGCCATACACAACGGTGAAGCAACCGATGGAAATTCTGACGCAAGCAAACCGTATTCTCGGTACTGGACAGCTCAGTTTAGCGAAATACTTGTTTATGACAGCGGAAGAACAGCAGCCCGTTACAACACACAAGATGGATGAGTTCTTGGCTTATATCTTGGAGCGGATCGATATGAGACGCGATCTTCATTTTCAAACGAATACAACGATCGACACCCTAGACTACTCCGGTACAGGGTTTAATACAGGAAGTAAGGTCGTCATTGCAGCGGTTGGTGATAAGAAGCGCGAGCTATGCCGCGAGGTGCCAGAGCAGTTGCAAGGCTTGCAAGGGTTTGAGAATGTGAACCTTATTATGCCGGGGATTGTTGCCATTCAAGGCAGTAATTTCACGACTTACGAAGATGCGAAGCATGAGATTGCTAAGCTTTGTGAAGCGATAGAAGCACGCGGTGAGCTGACTAGCTGTCCGATGATCATCCTCTGTGATGATAGTGAGTTCCTGAGTGCGACTCTCGATAATTTCCTATGGGCAACATTCACACGAAGCAATCCATCCCATGACATGTATGGCGTGAACAGTGGCTACGACTTCAAGCATTGGGGCTGCGATAACCTCATTATCGACGCACGTACGAAGCCGCACCAAGCTCCACCGCTTATTCCAGATCCGAATGTGGAAGAGAGCATTAAGCGCGTGTTTGCAGCGGGTGGAAGTTTGGCGCATGTCTCGATCTAGGTAAAATGATTCAAGCTTGCATAAAGGGTGTTCTCTAGTCTCTCGGGACTTTAGGGAACACCCTTTACTTTTTAGTGGATTGACGTCATAAGGAAGGTTTAAACTCGCTAGTAGATTGGTCATCGTAGTTGATTACTTCGTCTTAAGTTGCATCATGAAAAATAATCCCCAAGCTGTATCTCACTCCTGCGTTTATCGTGCTGACACCGTGACGCATTGTCGCTCTGTAATACCCCCGAGAACCTAGTATCGGTCGATATTGTGTCGGAAAAATAAGTGCTGATCCTTGTTCGATCACGATCGCATGTCCTCTACTCTGCGCTCTTGGGCGCTGCTCAACGAGTAAAAACTCCCCACCAGTATAGTCTACTCCCTGCTCCGTTAAGACCATAACAACTTGGAATGGAAAATATACTTCGCCATATAAATCCTGATGTAAACAATTGTAACCACCAGCTTCATAGCGCAAGATTAGCGGTGTTGGACGCTGTTGTCCTCGTGCGTGACATTGTTCAAGAAACTTGGGTAAAGAATCAGGGTAATTAGCTTCTAACCCCAAATGCTGATGCCAAACATTTGCGAGCCTCGCCAGCTCAGGATATAACCCAGCTCGTAATTGATCAAGAAGTGACGGAAGTGGAGATTGATAATATTTGTACTCACCTACTCCAAATCGGTATCTCGCCATGTTGATCGTCGTTCGAAACAGTTCGTCTTGCTCATAGGTGCTAATTATCTGCTCACATTGCTCTTTATCTAGTAGATTAGGAATGACTGCATACCCCTGCTCATTCATCATTCCTCGCAGCTTCTCCCAATCTAAAGACTCCATTCTCCCTAACAATCCTGAACGTTCAGTCATGCTCGATCACGCTCCATTTATTCATAAAGATACACGCTATGAAGCTCAGTATACCTCTCGAACCTGCCTTTTGTACGTAATCAGGAATAGGAACGCAAGATAGTGAAAGTGGATAATTCTAGAAAATTAGAGAGCAACATTGTGAAATTGCGATCATGGTACAACTGATTTGTGCAAGAAAACAAATGAACAGGAGTTGTTGAAAATGAGTAATTTAATGGGTAAAGTAGCAATCGTAACAGGTGGGAGTAGAGGGATTGGCCGCGCTATCGCACAGCGACTTGGACGTGAAGGTGCAACAGTTGCTGTACATTATGGAACAAACCTCGGTGCAGCCCAGGAGGTAGTCAAAGAGATCAATTCTAGCGGCGGTTCTGCCTTTGCTGTTGGAGCTGACCTCTCAACGCTTGATGGAATTCAGACACTCTATGCGGCTGTTGGCAGTGAACTCGTCGAAAGATTCGGCACGACAGCAATTGATATTCTGGTCAACAACGCAGGAACTAGTCTTGGTGCGAGCATCGCCGATACGAAAGAAGCAGACTTCGATGCATTGATGACGCTAAATGTGAAGGCACCGTTCTTCATGATTCAACAAGCAATGCCTCACCTACGTAATGGCGGACGTATCATTCAAATTTCGTCAGCTGTTACACGTATTTCCCTACCGGGAGTCCCAGCATACAGCATGTCGAAAGCAACGATCAATGCATTGACTCTTTCCTTGGCTAATGAGCTCGGTCCACGCGGTATTACGATCAATGCAATCGCACCCGCTTTCGTCGCTACCGATTTGCAAGCAGGTATGCTGCAAGATCCGGAAAGCTATCAGTTTGGTGCTAACTTCTCCATTTTCGGTAGATGGGGTGAGCCGAAGAATATCGCAGATATCGCAGCCTTCCTCGCATCCTCCGAAAGCGGATGGGTGACAGGTCAAGTCATCGACGCAAGCGGTGGTTCACATTTGTAATTTGGAACATTTTTTATGAGATATGTATTTCGGCTAGATTAGAGAGACAAAACCTAGATGGTTCATTGACGTCTTTAAACCTGTCGACTAAATCTAGTTCCTGTTCTGGCAAAAAGCAAAAAAATGACCGCCTCTCAACACTCGAGAGTATGGTCATTTCTCTTTATTCTTCGTGTAAAATGTACTGCGCAATGTTCTTACAGTGATCCCCTACACGCTCTAGATTACTTAGTATATCCAGATAAATCGCACCTGACGCGCCGTTACACAAGTTCTTATTCAGACGGCTTAGATGGGCTTTGCGGTACGCTCTTTCCATGCGATCCAGCTCAGACTCGCTCTTCAGCACTTCTTCCGCAACTTTTAGATCATGATTTTCAAGCGCATAGAGCGCACGCTCAACAGTCGTATCTGCAAGCTCCAACATGTTCTTCAGATCTTGCATCGCTTCTTTGGAGAATTCATATTTGTTCGTATGACTCAGCTCCGACAATTCCACAATGTTCTCTGCATGATCCCCAATACGTTCAATATCGTTAATCGTCTGCATCAGAATGGACGCTTTCGCTGCCTCTCCTTCGGTCAATCCGTTCTGCTGAATCTTAACCATATATTCGGTGATCTTCCGATCCAGCTCATTAATAAGTTCTTCTTTTTGCAGCGCGAGCGCCGCGACCTTCTCTTCTTTATTGAAAAAATAATTGGAAGCATCATTAAGCGTTTCCTGCGCAAATTTACCCATTCGTAAAATCTCATTCTGCGCTTGACCTAGCGCTACCGCTGGTGTTGCTAAGAATGCTGCATCCAAGAATTTAGGTTTAAACTCAATTTCTTGCATCGATCCTGGAACAATCTTCGTTGCCAGCCATGCAAGTGCTGGAATCAATGGTATGAAGATAAGCGTATTCGTAAGATTAAACAAGCCGTGTGCATACGCAATTTGCATCCGAATATTCACATCTTGTCCAATCCATAGAACAGCCTGGTACACAAGTGGCAGAGCCAACATGAAAATAATCGTACCTACTACGTTAAAAATAACGTGAGCAAGCGCCGTTCGCTTCGCTGCAACAGATGTACCAATTGCAGCAAGAATCGCTGTAATCGTCGTACCGATATTGTCCCCGAATAGGACAGGCAGTGCTGCATACAAATCAATCATGCCTTCATCGGCAATCGTCTGCAAAATTCCAATTGTCGCACTCGAACTTTGGACGATCATCGTAAACACGGTTCCAACCATAACACCAAGGAAGGAATTATCCGAGATCTTTACGATAAAGTCAGCAAATGCTGGCAGTTCACTAAGTGGCTTTAACCCTCCACCCATCGTTGACAGACCAAGGAACAATGTACCGAACCCGAATATAATCTGACCGATGTACTGGAACTTCTTTTTGCTAATGAAAAATAGGAAGAACGCCCCTACTGCAATAATCGGCAGCGCATATTTCTCAATCTTGATCCCGACAATGAATGCCGTCATCGTTGTTCCGATGTTTGCTCCCAGAATAATACCAATTACTTGGCGAAGCGTAATAAGACCAGCGTTTACAAGTCCAATTGCCATCACCGTCGTACCTGTAGAGGATTGAATTAAGATTGTAACTGCAATACCGACCAGAATCCCAAGAATCGGATTTGATGTGTAGGCAGCTAGAATCCCCCTCATTTTATCGCCTGCTGTTTTCTGTAACCCATCCGACATCGATTTGATACCGAATAAGAAGATACCCAGCCCCCCGACGAACTTAAACAAAATATCTTGCCAATCCAAGATGTGATCCCCCTCAACATGGTGTCTAAAAAATGTATGCTCATGTATTTTAATAAATTTTGATGCAAAAATATCACTTTTTCGAAAGAAAAAATTAGTAATTTGTGGAAGCTATTAAAAATGTTACACAAAATCACTCTTTTTTCTTAAAAATCATACGAATACTTTCAAATGTTTACATTTAATTCATTTTTATGTATATAATATATAACCATATGGTTATATGATTGGAGGTCATTTTGACCATGACAGACATCTATCGTGCAATTGCAGATCCAATTCGTAGAAAGATTCTACATATGGTCGCAAGAGCAGAATGTACACAGTCTGACATCGTTGCTGCATTCTCAATCTCTCAGCCTGCGATTAAGAAACATCTTGCGATTTTACAAGAAGAGCAACTTCTGCTAGAACGCAAACAGGGTAAGTATTGCTATTATCGACTCAACACGCCGGTGTATCAGCATGAATTCTCTCAACTGCAGCGTGAATTAGGTCTTGTCTTGGAAAAGAAACTGGCAGGACTCAAACACTTTCTGGAGGAGGAACAATAAATGTTCGATTCACCGATTACAAGCATCAAGCGAGACATGTTCATTCGTACGACCCCTGAGCGGGTATGGAAAGCACTGACGATTGCAGAGGAGCTGAATCGCTGGGAAACGCAAAGCGCATCGATAGATCTTCGAATTGGTGGGAAAGTAGAACTGGATTATGGCTGGGGTGTACTTACTTCTACCACAGTGAAAGAGTTCGAAGTGAGCAAGAGGCTTGTCCTAGAAGAAGAGAATGGCGATCTTACGATCTGGACCCTTGAAGAGGTTGATGGAGGTACACTCGTGACACTTGAATATACTGGCATTTGGGCTGGAGAAGACGGCTTTATGATGGTCGAAGATATGGCGTTTGGTACGGAGCAATTTTTCCGTAATATGAAGAGTGTGCTAGAAGAAGATCATGATCTACGTTCTACATTCTGGACAAGCTGGGTCGGGGTTAGACATCACACACATCTTGGACAAGGTACGCAAGGTTCTATTGTATGTGGGATCACCGAAGGAACACCAGCTTGCAGTATCATTCAAGAAGGAGACATCATCGTTCGCGTCAACGAGCGTACAGTCGAGTCGTATAACGACTTTGAAGAGATCGTTTCCATGACACCTCCTGGTCAATCCATTGCGGTCACAGTGCATCGTGATGGCGAGCAGCATGTACTTCACGTTACAACTGTTCCATTTGGCGAGAAGTCGCCTTCTTGATTTCAACCAAGCTATTCTTTTAAACCATCCAATAACGAATGAGTCCTAATAGTGCAAAGCCAAACAAAACAGTTCCCGCTCCAATTCCCGTAATTGCGCTGTAACCTACTTTCAGCTTGCGTGATGTAAGAAGCGCGATTACCGATACAGCTACTAATAAGCCGGCTAGAAGGTACAAGCTTGCATCATCAAACACACTTTTCAATCCGATAAAATGAATGCCTACAATGAAAGCGATCCACGGGGCGACGAATTGTTGTTTCTTCTTACGAAGCAAGACGATCGCCCCAATTCCTCCGATTGCAAATTCCGCGTATACCGAAATTAAATAACTTTTGAAAGCTGCCGTATCATTCAATGCAGATGGCGCGTGCCAATTCGTCACGCTTAAATATACTCCATACAAACAGACAAGTAATGCGATCCCCGAAGCAATCCCGATGTATTTCCTCCAGCTTGCCCTCGGATTCTCCTGTGCCCAACCAAACCATGAGAAACTAAACATTCCAAAAACTGATGCGTACATCACGTAATCTCTTATGTAGTCCATGTCCTCACTCCTCTTTCTTTTTATGAAAATAAACAAGTGCCTGTCTAAAAATAGTTGCTTATCCAAAGAATCCAACTCAAGCAAGTCATAGTATAGGTAGCAGACGACGGTCAAACGTTGAGTCTGTTTTATATGCTCACAAATACAAACCGAAAGAAGCGTGATGATATAGTGGCCATACGGGCGAAAAATAAGCTTAAGAGGAAGCGCCCACTTCCTAAGCTAGCTAAACCTCCTAAATCACTAGGCAAAGTACGTAAATTTAAAAAGAAGAAGCGTCCCTGCTGCTGTAAGCCTGTTAAATGCAGAAGAGGACCACGAGGTCCAAGAGGCTTCAGAGGACCCATCGGTGCGACTGGGGCGACTGGCATTGGCGTTACTGGGGCAACAGGAATAGGTTTAACAGGTGCCACAGGGGCAACTGGACCTATCGGGGCTACTGGGGCGACCGGCGCGACTGGTTTAACGGGACCTACAGGGGCAACTGGCGTTCTTCCACCCGTCGTTCTCCCCTTTAATCGCATATTTATAGCGAACACAGATGATAACACCGTATCTGTACTAGATGGCAATTCCAATTCTGCTATTGCTACTATTCCTGTAGGTTTTGCACCTTCTTCGCTCGCAGCTGATTCCAATCGGAACTTGCTATATGTAAGCAATGAAGGAGGCAATAACCTTTACGTCATTGATGCGATCACGAACAGCTTACTTACCATCATCCCTGTTCCAGGCGCACCTTCTGAACTTAGCTTGAATCCTTTAACAAATGAATTATATGTAGGGTATTCTAACAGCAATAATCTATCGGTTATTGACGGAATTAGTCGTACGATCACTCGCACAATCCCTGTTGGATTCATTCCTACTAATCTGGATGTCAATCCAACTACAAACTTAGTCTACAGCAACGCACAAGGTGCCGGGAATCCCATCTCTGTCATCTCCGGTACATCCGGTTCTGTCATTGCTACGATTCCAGCTGGGCAAGGGCAAGAAGAAGGCTTTATGCGTTCCGGGGTAAATCCTGTTACGAATCTCATTTATATTCCAAACGTAGGTGGAGCCCTGAATCAGTTAGCGGTTATCGATGGAGTGAACAATAGCCTACTTACTTCTGTCCCCGTTGGCATCTCACCTGCCAGAGTTGCTACCAATTCACAAATCAATCGTGCTTATGTGACGAACGAAGGCAGTTCAAACCTATCTGTCATTGACGGCGTAAGTAATACTGTCATTGCAACTGTCAATGTTGGCACCGCACCTAGAGGCATTGATGTCAATCCAACTCGGAATACCATTTATGTAGCCAATTCAACGACAAACAATTTATCTATCATTGATGGTGGCTCTAACACGGTCATTGCCACAGTTTCTGTCGGCAGACGACCTCGTAGTGTAGCTGTACTTGCTTTACAACGATAACAGGCTGCTCCCATGAAAGCAGCCTGTTATTATATGTCAGGTCAAGAACACTCATCTTCACGCAAACAACCCATGCAGTAATGCCTTAAGGCATTACGATCCAATTCCGAATACTTTCACGAAGTGAAGTTGTGGGTCTTCCCAGTAAATTCTCCAAATCATTTGAAGTAGAAGCTGCATCTATATGTTTCAAAAATCCATAAATCCAACTTTGAATCAAAGGATTCTGACGAACTGCAATCGGTTTACCTGTAAGATCTGTGAGCACATCGCTTAAGTCCTGAAAAGTCCAAGGACTAGATGCAGTCAACTCATAGGTCTTATTGGTATGTCCGGATTCAGATAAGACCGTTGCAATCCCTTCGGCAAGATCTTCACGCGTTACTGAATTGAATTTCCAATCTCCTGGATAGATATGAAGTTCACCACTTGTAATAGCCTCATCTAAACCAAATACATGCACAAAGTCCATGTACAGTGCATTTCGAAGAAACGTGTACGCAATACCTGTTGTGAGAATCGCATGCTCCGTTGCCAAATGCAAATGCGACGGGGCTATGTATCCTTTTCCAAGAAAGGCAAAGCTCGTATATAAGATATGCTCTACATTCGCATTCTTCGCTGCTTCAATGACTTGCGCATGCTGACGAAGACGGATTGTATCATCATGATGCGAGCTGGAGATAAGCAATAACTTCGTGATGCCAACAAATGCCTGTGCCAATGAATCCGAAGAATCATAATCACAATACCGCACTTCAATTCCTAGGTTTACATATTTCTGCGCTTTACCTACATCTCGAACACACGCAACTATAGATCCCGCTCCAACTGTCCCAAGTAGCTGCTGAATGATGTGTGCACCCAATTGACCCGTAGCCCCTGTAATCGCAATGGACATGTGACTCCCCCCCTTGTTCCACTGTATTCAATCCATCTGACATCGAGCACATTTTTTATAAGGCATTGACATTTAGAATTTTCTGACATATATTAAAAACAAATGAAAGCAAGCACTTGCATTCTTTAGTTTGTAAAAAGGAGGTTTCGATCATTAGCGATAAGATTTGCAAACGAGATCAACTACTCACAGCCGTCATTGATCTAGTCGCCGAAAAAGGTTATAACGGTGTTTCCACCAAAGAGATCGCGGCAACTGCCGGAGTGAATGAAGTGACGTTATTCCGTCAGTTTGGTAATAAGCAAAATTTGCTCGAAACAGCATTCCATCATTTTCACTATGCAGATGAGATGACGAAACTTTTTCAAGATAAAATAACTGGGGATTTACATACGGATCTCTTGCTCATCAGCCGATCCTACCAAGAAATTATGTATCGCAATCGGAAGGTCATGCAGATCGCTCTCAAAGAACATCACATCTTCGCAGGATTCCAAGAGAAGGCGAATAAGCATCCGAAGAAACTACTGGAGCTGCTCACGCAATATTTTGACAAGATGCTCAATCAAGGGAAATTAATCGAGACAAACACGAACACACAAGCTTTATCGTTTATGTGGATGAACTACGGGGCATTCATTTCGAATATGTACGAGAGTGAATCGTCCTTCCCTTCTACAACGATGGAGCAGTTCATTTTGGAAAGTGCAGTCACATTTACTAGGGCATTAACCCCCTAGTTTTTTTACCTCATGAATGCAAGTAAGCACTTGCATGCTATTGCCTGCGTTTACGATCACAAATAAAATTTTGAAGGAGGCTTCCTCTATGGAAACCACAAGTAAGCTGCAAGTCGGCGATAAGTTAATTCGTATTCTAATGCTCACCATGATGATCTCATCCATGAGCGCTTTGATGTTCAATATCGTACTTCCCCAGATCAGTAAGGAATTTAATCTTACAATCTCTGAGGTTAGCTGGTTCTCATCCGCCTATACGTTAATTTATGCAATTGGCACTGTCACATACGGCAAGCTAGCGGATCGCTTCCGGTTAAAAAATATACTTACATTCGGAATATTCCTATTCGCACTAGGGTCATTAATCGGTCTCGTCTCCCAAACATTCTGGATGGCACTTGTCGGTCGGTGCATTCAATCCGCTGGTGCAGCCGCAATTCCAGCTATTGCTATTCTTATTCCGATTCGTTACTTCGCACCTGAACGCAGAGGCGCTGCTCTTGGTATGACTGCTGTTGGTTTAGCCTTAGGCAGCGCACTCGGTCCTGTTATCGCTGCATTAATCGTAAGTATTGCCCACTGGAGATGGTTGTTCTTCGTTCCGCTTCTTATCTTGGTAACTCTACCGTACTATCGTAAATATTTGAATGATGAACCGACCTCTACAGGTAAATTTGATTGGATTGGTGCAGGTTTACTAGCAGTTACCGCAGCTACCCTGTTACTAGCTGTAACGAATAGTACATGGTTACTCCTACTAGTCAGTGCAATTTCCTTCATCTTATTTATCCTTCGTATTCGCACTGCTGCTGAACCGTTCGTTCAGCCTCGCATTTTTCAGAATAAACAGTATTCAGTAGGTGTCCTTCTTGCTGTTCTCATCACTGGAATTGGGATCTCACTTTATTTCATAACTCCAATCTTGCTCGCACAGGTGTATCATCTACCTCCATCTTGGATCGGATTTGCCATGGTCCCTGCCGCAATCGCCTCCGCTTTCTTAGGACGTAAAGGTGGCACGCTTGCTGATCGCAAAGGAAATGCTTACTCATTCACAATCGCATCCAGTTCATTAATTCTCTGCTTCTTTCTGCTCTCGTCATTTACAGGTATCTCACCGATACTCATTGCCGTTTTTCTCATTTTGGGAAACGTCGGGCAATCGTTTATGCAAATTGCGATGTCCAATTCGATTTCAAGTACGCTGCCGAAAGATCAAATCGGCGTCAGTATGGGGATTTTTTCGATGATGAATTTCATTACACAAGGGATGGCAACAGGGGTGTATAGTAAATTGACTAATGTTCAATCCGATATGGCGTGGAATCCACTTCATTCAGATGCAGTCAGTTCCTCTTATAGCAACCTATTTCTTGTTCTTGCAGCGGTGCATATCGGTATTCTTCTATTCTACATGTACCAGAGTGCAGCATCACGAAAGCTTGCCTATCGTGTGGAACACAATTCGTAAACCATGTCGATGATAACGAAACTGATTTAAATTACCTATGATGTAAGTGTCGAGTGCCGGATGATAGAACATGAAAGAACCAGTAGCTCCGGCATTCCCCCACATCTCAAACTTGCGCGGCATGAATAGCGGTACGGCTTTAAATTGCATAAGACCATAACCATAATCAATCCCCAGGAAGAACCTCGCCTTATCTGCTTTCATCCTCTCAATCGTGCCTAGGCTTACAAGTTCCCCATGCACTAGCGCCCTCATAAATAGAAGCAATTCCTCTGAAGTCGATACGATCCCACCTCCTGCATAATCAAATCCAAGACTCGGATAATCCACCACATTCTTGTCTCCTATATAAACACCTGCTCTGGGGTATTTACTTTGAACGATAGGCTCCTCATCAATTAAACAGGACTGGTTCATACCAAGAGGTTCGAATATATAATGACGTAACGCCTCAGGATGCCGTCGATCTGTTATTTTCTCAATAATTTGTCCTAATAAATTGTAGCCTGTATCTGAGTAGTGGAATCCCTTGCCAGGCTCAAATCGAGCTTGCAAATGTGCTTTGGAAAAGTCCAACAATTCACGCTGTGACCATATGCGATTTGGTTCATCCAAAATAAGCGTAAGAATCGACTTCGCTTGCTTCGGCTGATCTTCAAAATAACACGGTAGCCCTGAAGTATGATTGAGCAAATGTCGAATCTGAATGGTGTTGATATAATCTCTATCCTTATACACATGTAATCCTTGAAGCAAATCTGCATCCAAATACTGCGTAATCAAATCCTCGTAAGCAAGCAATCCTTTTTCAACCAATATCCCAATGAGTACAGAAGTAAACAGCTTCCCAACGCTCGCAATAAAATATGGCTGATCCGCATGTGCCTTCTGCCCTGCTGTTACGCCCTCCGCAAGTTTCATATGGATATCCAATTTATCAGAGTGAACAAGCAAGTATGCATTATGTATACGGGGATCTTTATGGACTTTTGTTCGAAAATAGCTTTCGATGGATGTTTGTGCCCGATCAGTCCGGCTCATGGCAGAACCTCCGCTCTTCTTTAACTTTTGTAAGTATATATGTACTAATTATGATTATTATCATAAAAAATCGCCCCATTCTTATGGCATGATGCCAAGAAGAGACGATAGTTGGGTACATCCAATATTGAGAAATGCATGCGACTTATGATGCCAAATAAGAGATACGCTTTTTACGAGATTCTCTCATACTAATGACAGCTGCAATCATTGCGAGTACGATCATTGAGCTTGCGAGTAATGGATGGAAGGACAACGTTGAAGATGTTTCCACCAAAATCCCGCCTGTTCCCGCTCCCGCCGCAAGACCAAGATGTACAACAGATGTGTTGATGCTAAGGACTAGGTTAGAGGAAGACGGTGCTTTTTGAATAAAATAGCTCTGAACAGCAGGTATTCCTACAAACAATGACATCATCATGATACCGATCAATAGTATACCTACAATCATGATATGACCGAATATCGACAAGAACAGAAGTGAAGCAGCTTGCACGATAATACTGATCATAATCACTCTGCCTGGTCCAAATCGATCCACACTGTAACCACCAATACGGGAACCTATTGTTCAGAAAATTCCGAATATAAGCATCATGATGCTGGCATAAGAAGCTTTAACACCTAGAATGGACTGCATATAAGGAATTAAGTACGTCATCATCACGGAATTACCTGTTTCCTTAAAGAATGTGATGAATAGTCCACTTACGATCACCAAGCTGCCTAATACTTTAAACTGTGCCCAGAAGGATACTGGCTCATCACCCTTTACTTCAGGAACAAGACGAATGATAACGAATGTAATAATCAACGTTGCTACGCTCAAGATCATGAAGATTGCTTGCCAGTTCAGCCAATTCGTAATCATAATTCCAATCGGAACCCCGAAGATCATCGAAGTGCTAAATCCAAGAACGATTGTACCAACCGCGCTACCAACCTTCTCAGCAGGTACAAGCTTCGCTGCTACACCGAATACCACTACGATATAAACGCCTGAGCTAATGCCTAGAATGATACGTGATAACATGAGAAGCTCCACATTATGACTAAAGAACGCAATTAAACTACCGAATACGAATACAAGCAGTGAAGTTAACATTAACTTCGTACGACTCACACGAGAAGTAAGTGAGATCAAGATGGGTGTCCCAATTGCAAAAGATAGTGAGTACACCGTGACTAGTTGCCCGCTAAGTGCTAGTGAAATATTAAGGTCCTGTGAGATAACGTTCAGGATACCTGAAATAACAAGCTCCGAAGTTGCTGTTAAGAATACACCTAATGCTAATATATATATTACGAATCGATTCATAATTGAATCACTCCTCTCTTTACACGTATTATAATTAAGCTGTATACTTTTCGTAAGAACGCAAAACATTTGGATATACTCCAAACATTTTGACCAACTAACTAATAGTAAGTAGGTGGCGTACATGGAATTAAAAATAACTGAATTCACAAAAAATTACACCAGCCTCTGCAGTGTACTTGAAATTCTAGGATCGAAGTGGGCATTCTTCGTCATTGCAGAACTGGATAGAGGACCTCGTAGATTCAAACAACTATTACGTGATGTCGCGATCATAAAGACGCAATCCTTAACCGATACCCTCAGACATCTCGAAAGCTTTGGGATCGTTAACCGTGTAGTAACACCTACTGTACCTGTTTCAGTCGAATATTCTTTAACGGAAAAGGGAAAAGATTTCAAAGCAGCACTTAAGGAAATGGAAGGTTGGACGGAGAGATGGGAGCGATAAGCCCCGTTATCCGTCCATTTTTTTATCTAATCGAAATAAGGGATTCTGCCTAAAGAACACAGGGATACCGGTCCATATAATGGGAATCAAATGAAAACCATCAATGTTCAGCCTTCATTCACCTAAGATTCAGGAAGGGGATCAGCTATGGATAATAAAAAAAAAACAAAAGCGACCGCAGCAAAGAATTCCATATCCGTTCCACCTAACAAAAAAGCATCTATTCCTGGCACAACTAAAAGTACTATACCTGCTTTATCAGCAAAAAAGGCACCCTATGCTACACGTACAACAGATAAGATTGTCTCTACTGAACCTAATGAAATCGAGCCTTCTATCGATCCAATAAGCTCAACTGAAACAACCGACCCTCAGATTCATATTCACAAAACGAACACATCGGTCACGGATAAGAAACCCAAGCGATTCGAGAAATCGGGCAACAAATCATCTTGCTGCAAAATTGTACACAGCAAGGGACCCACGGGACCCACAGGACCTACTGGTGCTCCTGGCCCTACAGGTCCAATCGGTCCCGTAGGTGAAGTTGGACCCGAAGGACCACAAGGCATAATGGGGCCAGTTGGGGCAAGCGGTCCCGTCGGAATTCAAGGCTTGCAAGGGATTCCTGGACCCACTGGTGCTACAGGACCTACGGGGTCTACATCTGTAAACCGTATCTTCATTCCAGGTGATGGAAACATCTCTGTCATTGATGGAATGACCAATCTAATCCTTGCAACGATTCCAACGGGTACGACATCCAGTGGAATTGGTGTCAATACCAATACCGACTCTGTGTATGTTACCAATGGACCTTCCAATACCGTTACGGTTATCAATGGTATTGCGAATACCGTCGTAGCAACCATTCCCGTTGGCTCCCTGCCATCTGGGGTATGTGCCAATCCCAACACCAATATCCTGTGTGTTTCCAATGGTGCAAGTAACAACATTTCCATCTTAAATGGTATCCTCAATACACCGATTACAGCTGTACCTGTAGGTATGGCACCACAGAATCCAAGCGCGAATCCCAAAACGAATTTAATCTATGTGAGCAATGCCGTCAGTAATAACGTCTCGGTTATGGATGGTGCAACAGGAATCATCATTTCAACAATTCCTGTTGGTAGTGCACCCGCAACACTTGCTGTTAATCCGAACACCAATCAAATCTATGTTCCCAATCTGAATAGCAACAACGTATCCGTTATCGATGGTGTCACGAATACAGTCATTACAACTGTTCCTGCTGGCTTGTCTCCTGGAGCAGCAGCAGTGAATCCAAATTCGAATACCATTTATATTGCCAATCAATCTAGTAACCAAGTAACTGTTATTGAAGGGATTACTTATACGATCATCGCATCGATTTCTGTCGGTCAATTCCCAAGTGGCATTGGTGTTAATCCGACAACGAATCGCATTTATGTATCCAATTTAATCAGCAACAATGTAACTGTCATTGATGGCGACACCAATACGGTAATCGACACCATACTCGTCAATCATGCCCATGGAGTCGGCATTCTGCCATAGCTTAATTCATCATGGTCTTATTCGGAAAGGTGATCGCAAATGGCCGAGAAATAAACAGTTTCTACGAAGAGACCTTTTCAGAACGGCTCTAAATCTTCTACTACCAAACGAACATCATTCAAAGGTACTGTACCCACTCCACCTGTACGTGGTTGTTCGGGTCCAACAGGGACGACTGGCAATCCAGGCATAACAGGTTCTACAGGACCAATGGGATCGATAGGCCCACCTGGTGTGGTAGGACCAATAGGCACGCAGGGCCCTCCCGGCCCGATTGGCATTACAGGTTTTGATGGTGTCTCTGGTATGCCTGGTATCACTGGCGTAACTGGCTCAACAGGAGCTTCCATGACGCACCAGATCGATCGCTTCCTTGTTCCAATCGTTGAAGGTACTTCCTCTATCTATGTCATGAATATCGATGATCCAATTGCAATTTTTCCGACTGGAGTCAGTTCCAATAGCGTTGATATTAATCCGAATACGAATCGTGCCTATGTAACAAGTGGTGCATTAAATCTACTTAATGTGATCGACCTAACTTCCGGTAAAATCACGACAACGATCCCAGTAGGTAACATGCCTTCAGGTGTCGGGGTGAATCCCAACACCAACATCGTTTATGTTTCCAATGAAACGGATGGGACTGTCTCTGTTATTAATGGGATCACTAATATAGGTATTGCTACCATTTCAGTTGGAGCTAATCCACAAACGCCAATCGTCAACACCAACACGAATCAGATTTATGTCGCGAACTCTTTTAGTAATAATGTATCTGTCATTAATGGTGCTACCAATACGGTGATTGCAACGATTGCCGTAGGGCTAGAACCCATCCGAATGGGTTTCAATCCAAATACAAATCGTATTTACGTCCCTAACCACACAAGTCTCGACATTTCCGTTATCAACAGCTTGACCAACACACTCATCGGAACAATCCCATCAGGAGATTCGCCTATAAGTATCACCGTAAATCCAGCTACAAATTTGTTGTACGTCACGAATCAGGTAAGCAGTACAGTCCATGTGATTGAGGGGATCATGAACACACTTATTGCCGTTATACCTGTCGGAGCATTGCCAGTTGGCGCAGCCATCAGTTCAACAAGTAACCGCCTTTACGTTGTTTCTTATACGGGCAGGTCGGTCACTATCATTGACTCGACTACGAATACAGTCATTGATACAATCTTTGTCGGCTCCGCTCAAGACATCAATCTCCTTCCATAGTTGGATCAAAGCGAAGACCGTGTGACCCGAAATATGGGGTTCACACGGTCTTCTTGTTCATACTACATCTCGATATCATTCGAATACTTCCACCCATTCCCAATCATGTTGCGCTGTACGTGCTGCCCATTCGGTTCATAAGGCTTGTAATGCTTCGTATAGTGTTCCTCTACATGATGAATAACGGCTTTCTCTTCTTTTCTAATTTTGCAATCGCTCGGGGGTCCGATGACGACTGTTGTCTTAATTGGAGCGAATGCTTCCTGCACCTTCTCTTCATTCAGACAATACGTACGCGCAAGTAAACTAGCAGGTGTCAATCGCAGCACATCAGAACCTGGAATAAACTCAGGCACAGGCGCATCAAAGATCGCAAGCAAGTGGGTATTATCTTCTGAAGCAACCTCATAGTGCCACCAGCCTTGCGGTACATTCGCAACCTGCCCTGGGCCCAGTGGATAATGATGCAGCTCTTTTGTAAAAGGATTAATGATCGACACGACAGCTCCACCTGATATCAGATAGACAAGCTCAGTTGCATTCTGATGTGTATGTGGCTCAATGATATTGCCCGTACTCAAATAAATATCTAGTAAGGATGAATTCCCTAGTGTGTTTAACTGACTAATGGAAAGTGCTAAGATGAAATTCTGATTATCTTTTTTGTAAAATACATTGTTTCGCAAGTCATACGTAAATTGTGCATTAGGTGAAGCATAGTCCATATAAGATACCGCCACTATCCTCACAGCCCCCTCGTCCGTAGTAGGCATCTGCCTGATTGCATATCTTATGTTAGCCGCTTCTTGAAAGTTCGGTTTTGTAATGAAAAATAATTAAAAAGTGATATACTGTTTATTAAATAAACAATTTACGGGAGACAACATAATGTCGAATGATTCATGGATCGATAACGAAGAAATCAAGAAGTTACCTAATGGCGTTGCGATTTCTTGGGGATTTATTAAACAATCGAAGCGAGGCCCTAAAGGCGAGCTTAGTATTGATAAAATCGTCGAAGCTGCCGTTCAAATTGCCGATCAAGATGGACTTGGAGCTGTCTCAATGAACCGGGTAGCCGCATCGCTTGGTTTCACACCAATGTCGCTTTATCGCTATATTACAAGCAAAGACGACTTATTAGTCTTGATGCAAGAAGCGATATGTAAACTGGATATTCCTCCACTTGATGACTCCATCGGCTGGCGGGAAGAAATGCGTCAGTATGTCCAGACTTGTATTTACATCTTTAACAAACATCCATGGTTCGGTGATATTCCTGTATCAGGTATTCCCCTAACGCCTAATAATCTTGTTTTTGTGGATTGGGGTTTACGCACAATGCGGCATTTCCCCTTGAGTGATTATGAAAAAATGTCCTTCATCCTCCTATTAAGCAGTTATGCGCGTTCGGTAGGAATTATTTCGGCTGACTTTACCAAGGCCATTCAGTCAGGTGTAAATCCAGAGACAATTAACGGAAGCTACTATACGGGGGCACTCAAGCAGCTCGTGACGAAGGAGCGCTATCCCTATTTAGCACCACTTGTTGAGTCAGGCGCGTACACAGAAGATCAAGAACAAGAATCAGATACCATTAATGACTTCGATTTCGGACTCGAACGCATTCTTGATGGGATCGAGCACTATTTGAATCATGGACAAAGTAAATAGTCTTCACATACAAAAACAGCAGCTCGATTGTGTAACGAGCTGCTGTTTATTTACTTATATTCACACGATATTATCTTCTACCCGCTTTACGCTTAAATGCGTACACACTCCATATCATCGCTATGAAGAGAAGCCCCAGACACCAAGCAATTGCGCTCCACACTTGATTGTACGCAAGTCCACCTGTTAGAAGACCTCGAATACTCTCAATAACAGGTGTAATCGGTTGATACGTAGCAACACCCTGAAGCCAAGAAGGCATCGTGTCAATCGGAACAAAGGCACTAGAGAGATAAGGAAGAAATAGAAGTGCGAACCCATATCCACTTGCAGCAGACGGACTTCCCGTCACTAAGCCAATCGCAGCAAATAACCATGTAAACGTAAGCAGGAATAGAACGATAATGCCTAACGCACCCAGCCATTCCATGAAACTAGCTGAAGGGGAGAACCCGACAAGTAACGCGACACCAATGACAATACCTGTAGCGAATAAATTCCGTACTAGACTCGCCACAACATGACCAACCACAACGCCCATACTTGATATCGGCATCGTTCGGAACCGATTAATGATCCCATTGGTCATATCCGTTGCTACATCGACTGCTGTACTCGAAGAACCGAACCCTACGCAAAGCAGAATGATGCCGGGAACGACGTAATTCACATAGTCGCCTTCCCTTGCAATTGCACCGCCAAATACATACGTAAAGAGCAGCATAAGCATTATTGGCAGCATGATCGCCATAATAAGTTGTTCGGTATTTCGCAAGCTCAGTCTTAGGCTACGTCCGATAAAAATCGCGTTCACACTTGCAAATGATGCATCTCGACTTGGTTGAACCATATGATTCATATTCATGAAATCGACTCCTCTACTTGCATAGAATTGGACGTAAGGGCAACGAACACATCATCCATACTTGGTTTGCGAAGACTCACTTTCGTATCATGCGGAAGTTTATTTGCAATCTCATTCAAGGTGAAACGAATATCTTGCATATCACCTGATGTTGGTATCGTACGAATGACTTCATCCTTAGCATTCCGTAGTTCGATCACTTCTCCGCCTACACGAGATTTAAGTTCTTCAGCAGTTCCCGTTGCTACAATGCGACCACCGTTAATCACACTAATGATGTCTGCCAACTGATCAGCTTCCTCCAGGTACTGCGTAGTGAGAAAGATCGTAATACCTTGCTGCTTTAAATTCAGAATAATTTCCCACAAAACACGTCTACTCGTTGTATCAAGCCCCGTAGTCGGTTCATCCAAGAATAGAACAGGTCTGCTAATCACAAGACTAATGGCTAGATCCAATCTTCGTCGCATTCCGCCAGAGTAGGTATGCACTTGTTTTTTGGCGGATGCCATTAAGTCAAAATGATTCAGTAATTCACTAGTACGCAAGTGAGCTTCTGGTTTGGTCAATCCACAAAGTCTACCGATCATGTTCAAGTTCTCCTCCGCGGTTAACTTCTCATCCACAGCTGCGAATTGCCCTGTTAAACTGATCGAACGTTTAACTTCATCCAACTCACGACGAACATCATACCCCGCAATTTTCACTTCCCCGTCATCTGCGGCAACTAATGTCGATAAGATGTTAATCAGAGTCGTCTTCCCCGCACCATTAGGACCAAGAAGTGCATACACACTTCCCGTTGGAACCATCAAATCCACCCCATCTAGCACCACTTGTTTACCGAAACTTTTCTTTAGCCCTATCACTTCAATGGCATATGGCCGCATACACATTCCCCTCTCATAATCGCTCAATTAACTGTGTTTTATATAAACAGTATATGATGTATACAATTAAATATCAACTCTTTATTTGAAAAATATTTCTGAAAATTAACTATTGACAATTAGTTCTGTTTCCCCTAAAATCAGTTTTAATCAATTTCATATTCGAACGTTATGATTAGAAATAGTAGAAGTGCAGTGACTTTCCAGAGAGCCGTTGGTTGGTGTGAAACGGTAATGTCGTCCATTTCGAACTCGTCTATGAACTGCTGCCTGACTATAAGTAGGGTAAGCCGGAATTCCACCGTTACAGGGATAGATGGTGCTAGCCATCGAATTAAGATCATTTCTTAAATGAAATGAATTAGAGTGGTACCGCGGGTTCAACCTCGTCTCTATACGTAGAGACGGGGTTTTTTTGTTAGTTAAAATCCGGATTTAACTAACCCCGCTTCACATATAAATACAAATGAGAAGACTTAGGAGGCGTTTATGATGAGTCGAAAAATTATTGTGTTTGATACAACATTACGTGATGGTGAACAGGTACCAGGGGCTAAACTCAATTTACAACAAAAAATCGAAATCGCTCAGCAACTTAAGCGGTTGAATGTAGATATTATCGAAGCAGGCTTCCCCGCTTCTTCTGCAGGGGATTTTCAAGCGGTACAAGAAATTGCAAGAAGCGTAGGCGACACCGTGTCGATCACTGCACTTGCTCGTGCTGTCAAAAGCGACATCGATGCGGTATACGAAAGTGTCCGCATTGCTCAAAATCCGCTCATTCATATCGTACTAGGTACTTCCAACATTCATGTGGAAAAGAAATTCAATCGCTCCAAGACTGATATATTGCAAATGGGAATTGATGCAGTGAAATATGCGAAGACACTCCTTCCGAATGTGCAATACTCCACGGAAGATGCATCCCGATCTGATTTTGAATACTTATGGAGTACGATTGAAGGGGTTGTGAAGGCTGGGGCAACGATGATTAACGTCCCAGATACAGTGGGCTATGCTGTTCCAGAAGAATTCGGGGATTTAATTCGTAGAATTAACGATCGTCTGAAGAACTTGAATGATAAAGTGATCCTAAGCGTTCACTGCCACAATGACCTTGGCATGGCAACAGCAAATACATTGCAAGCGATCAAGAATGGTGCGGAGAAAGTGGAAGTAACGATTAACGGACTAGGTGAGCGCGCAGGTAATGCTTCTCTTGAAGAAGTTGTGATGGGGATTAAAGTTCGTGAGAACTACTACAATTGCCATACCGACATTCGCACAACAGAATTACTTCGTACATCGCGCCTTGTCAGCCATCTGACAGGACTTGATGTTCAAGTAAACAAAGCGATCACAGGCGAGAACGCATTCGCGCATTCATCCGGTATTCACCAAGATGGATTGCTTAAGGATAAGCAAGTGTATGAGATCATGGCGCCAGAAGATGTGGGTGCAGACAGCATGGAGCTGATCCTAACTGCCCGCTCCGGTCGTCATGCGTTTAAGAATGCGGTAGAGAAAATGGGCTTTGACACGAGTGACAATGATGACTTCGAGCAATTATTTGCGAAGTTCCTAACTCTTGCGGATGCGAAGAAAGAAGTATATGACCATGACGTCTTCTACTTGGTGACGAACCACCGCACAATAGACGCAAGTGAACATCAATTGTTTGATATGGAATCGTTCCAAGTGGTGACCAATGACATGTATCCAACTGCAACCGTTAAGCTACGTCGTGGCAGTGAAATTCTTAAGGGCAGCAGTGTTGGCGATGGTCCAATCGATGCGCTGTACAGCGTTATTCGTCAGCTTGTCGGAATCGATGTACAGCTGAAGGACTATAAGATTAACAGCTTATCTCGTGGAAAAGAAGCCGTTGGCCGCGTCAACATCCGCGTCGAATATGAAGGTAAAATCTATTCCGGTCGTGCGATGGATACCGACATTATTAAGGCAAGTGGTCTTGCTTTCTTGAACGGTATTAACGCGATCTTACTCGACGCTTCGAATAAGTTTGAACAAACTGAGGAAGCCGAAGACGAGTATTTGATCGCGGAGTAAACAGGAATACAACTCATGCATGGATAAGCTACAATTTAGCGCAAAAAAAGCCTCCTATATGGAGGCTTTCGTTATTTATCACCTGTTATTATTGATTATCACACACGTGCATATCGCTTAATAAGATCCTGCACATATTCGATCGCATTCTCCTGCTTACTATTACGCATATTGGTAATATACTTGTCTCGGTTCGTGTGCAAATCATTCATTCCTTTGAGTAACGTACCTGCTGTTAAATTCTCTTCCTCGATGACTTCACAATACCCAGCTTTATGGAAAGAACGAGCGTTGAGTATCTGATCGCCCCTACTCTGCTTCGCTGATAGTGGAATGAGCAGCATCGGCTTGTGCAGCGCACAGAACTCGAAGATCGAATTCGATCCTGCACGTGAGATCACTAAATCTGCCATCGCTAGGACATCAGGAAGTTCTTGTTCGATATATTCGTACTGACGATAATTCGGATTGGTAATCGATGCATCCAATTGATTCTTTCCACATAAATGAACGACTTGGAACTCCTCTGTAATCAGAGGCAATACTTCACGTACGGCGCGATTAATACTCTGAGCACCTAGACTACCGCCCATAATAAGCAGAATGGGTTTTGCGGATGTAAAGCCAGCGAACGCTCTGCCCTTCACTGCATCCCCGTTCATTATCTCAGGACGCATAATCGCCCCAACATGATACCCATTAACCCCTTGTTTAAGCCCTTTAACGGTCTCCACGAAGGTTGTACATACCGCCGTCGCCATCGGAGTCGCAATTCGATTCGCAAGTCCCGGTGTAATATCCGATTCATGAATAATGACTGGTACTTTGTTCATCTTCGCACCCATAATGACAGGAACGGATACAAAGCCACCTTTTGAGAATAACAGATCCGGTTTACGCTGTTTAATGATCTTGATTGCTTGTAATACGCCCTTACATACTTTGAACGGATCTTTGAAGTTATCCCAACTCCAATATCTTCTTAATTTCCCTGTTGCAATTGGAAAATAATTCACATTCGGAAGCGAAGCGATAAGCTGCTTCTCAATGCCATTCTCTGAACCAATATAATCCACCACATAACCTTGCTCGAGATAGTGTGGAATTAACGCCAAATTCACAGTCACATGCCCCGCAGAGCCTCCACCGGTAAACATTATTCTTTTCATAAATAAATCCTCTTTTATTTTCAATTAGTCTCACTCGATTATACTTGAAAAAAAAATGAAAACAACTTACTTGCGATACTTCAATTTGCACAGACACCGCCCTTTTTTTCTAATACAATTAAAGATAGGAGGGATGGTCGTTGACTAAGAAAATGAAAATCACACTTATTACAAGTCTTGTTGTCGTAATTGTTATTGTAGTTGGACTTGGCTTTATCGGGAATTACTTTTATAATCTAGCACTTAATCCGAAGGCTGAGCGTCCATTCTTGAAGAATAATCCGGATTTATCACGCGCAATGCCTACGATGAAGCTGGAAGATCAAGAAGTTCAAGAGGGTAAACTTGCGAAGATATGGATTGAGACAGCACCACATAACCAGGTAACGCTAACATCTTATGATGGACTAAAGCTACAAGGTTATGAATACATGCAAGAAAGGTCAACAGATCGTTGGGTCGTCGTTGCACATGGCTATTCCGGCTATGGCAAACAAATGGCGCAATCCACCAAGAAGTTCTTCGATCAAGGGTATAATGTCTTATTAGTTGACTTGCGTGGACATGGAGAAAGTGAAGGCGACTATATCGGTATGGGCTGGCATGATCGATTCGATATGATGGGGTGGATCAACCAAATTGTAGAGAAAGATCCACAGTCACAGATTATGCTATATGGGGTATCGATGGGTGGAGCTACCGTTATGATGACTTCTGGGGAAAATCTTCCCGGGAATGTCAAAGTGATTGTGGAAGACTGTGGGTATACATCAGCTTATGATGAATTCGCGTATCAACTCAATCGTTTATTCAAACTGCCACCATTCCCTATCATGACGGCTTCGAATCTAGTTGCCGAGTATCGTGCGGGATACGATATGAAAGAAGCTTCTGCATTAGAACAAGTTAAGAAGAGCAAGACTCCAATGTTATTCATTCATGGTGACCAAGATACTTTCGTGCCGTATGAGATGGTTCATGAGCTATATCAGGCAGCCTCTGTTGATAAAGATCTTCTGATCGTTGAAGGAGCAGGTCATGGAGGAGCTCATCTTGCAGGCGCTGTTTACTGGAATAAAATTTGGGATTTCACGAACAAATACATGAAATAATCGCTCATAGTCGAATTAGGAGAACTACAATCGAGTAGATAGGGGCGGCTAGCCCCTAACCTCTCACACCATCATACTTGAAAAATATCTGATAACAACAAATTTGAATTAATCGTACATCGACTGTCCACTCTAATCGAACACGATCGCATCCCGCTTCTTATTCTGATTGATGGCAGTAAAGGAACCAAACATGAGAATTACATTCAAGAATTGTATCAACTCATGGCAGACAATGTGCCCACCCATCTCACAACCTACAATAGTAAGCAAGATCAAATAGAATTTACAACTGCTGTTTCTTGGCCAATCGCCGTCGCCTTTATTCAAGGCTATTTTGAAATTATTAGGCAGAACCCTCAACCAGAAACCCGCTATGACACACTCAAACAATATATTTCTTTCTTATATAAAGGCTTGCAATCATTCATTTGATTAAACGAAAAAGAGGTCCTCTATTATGGGTAAAATTGTTGACTGTTACGTGACTAGCTCTGGACACCAACTCGAATACTCCATTCAAGGAGCAGGCATCCCCATTCTCGTTTTACATGGTGGACATTCGAATTGCCATGAGGATATGGGATATACCGAACTTATAGAACAGGGGTATTCCATTATCACACCATCAAGACCCGGCTATGGACGTACTGCTAAAGCACTTGGATCATCTCTTGATGATGCATCTTCTGCCTATGTGGAACTACTCGTCTATTTAAATTTACAGCGTGTACATGTTATCGCGATTTCAGCAGGCGGTCTGAGCGGGATATATCTGGCTTCTAACTACCCTAATTGCGTAGAAACCCTTACCTTGCAATCAGCCGTTACCAAGCAATGGCTAACACCTCATGATCGATTGTATAAAGCTGGACGGATCATGTTCAATCCTTTTACAGAACAAATCGTATGGACACTCCTCCGTCTTATGAATAAGATTTCCCCTAAATTTGCTTGTAAAAGCATGATTGCATCCTTTAGTTCGCAAAACCCACAACTCGTCACCCAACAATTCAGCGATCAGGATTGGCTTAAATTCAGTAGGATGTTAACTAGACAACGGTCTGGATCTGGCTTTATGATTGACCTTACACAAACTTGTCAGAATATCGCCCATGAATCCAAGCTATCCAGCATCCAAAGTCCAACACTCATCTTACATAGTCAATACGACGCATCTGTCCCAGCGGAACATGCTTATCACGCTCAACAAATGGTTCCTAAGTCAGAGCTACATATCCTTAAGACGTGGGGGCACCTCATCTGGATTGGTGATACGAGCAAGGAAATGTATCCGATATTATTTGAATTTTTAGAAGCAAATCAGATACGTAATAAAGGAGTTTAAACCATGGCAGAACGAACACGAGTTATTGAAATTGTACCGTACAAGCAAGAATGGAAAGAAGCCTTCGAACAAATCGCAGCCATGATTGGATCGTACATTGGTGATCTCATCTTGCGAATTGAACATGTTGGCAGCACTTCTGTCGAAGGCTTACCTGCCAAACCCATCATTGATCTGGATATCGTGATCGATTCATACGAAATGCTTCCTGCAATCGTTGAGCGATTAGCGAAGGAAGGCTATGTCCATCAAGGCAATATGGGGGTTGAAGGTCGCGAGGCATTCCAGCGTACGTTCAATGATGGGCACATGAAATATCACCTCTATGTGTGCCCGAAGGACGGTAAAGGATTTCTGGAACATATTGCACTCCGTGATTATCTCAGGCAGTATCCAAGCGCTCGGGATGCTTACGGTGAATTGAAACAACAGCTCGCCAAGCAGCACCCAAGCGATATTGATCGTTACGTAGAAGGTAAAACCGACTTCGTAAGAAGCATTCTCGATAAAGTATTGTTCACACCAACAACAGGTTGGAAGAGTGGTGCTGACGGCCGAACGTTCGTCGCTTTGTTTAGTGGTGGTAAAGACAGCACACTAGCTTTATACAAAGCGATACAAGTCGGTACATGTATCGGTGTCATTACAATGCTAGAAGAGGAAGGTACGCGCTCAAGAGCACACGGAATGCCACCCGAAGTCGTCAAAGCGCAAGTGGAATCCATCGGTGTTCCTCTCTACGCCTCCGCCACAAGCTGGAAAGCTTACGAAGAAAACCTCATGCGTCTATTAGCCGAAGCAAAAAGCCAAGGTGCCGAGGTGCTCGTATCTGGAGATATTGATGTTCCTGCACATGGCAACTGGCTCGATCGCGTCACGCAGAATGCTGGCTTAAAGCTTGGGATGCCGCTTTGGGAAATGGGTCACCGTGAAGCAGTTGAGGACTTTATTCGTCATGATTTCATTACAATGATTGTCTCTGTCGATTTAACGAAAGGGATGACCGAGCAGGATTTAGGTCGTATTTTCACACTTGATTATGTACAAGAATTAGAAGATCGTGGCATTGATCCTTGTGGTGAAAGTGGTGAGTTTCATACGACTGTAATTGATGGTCCATTGTTCCAACAGCCGATTCCGGTCCGCAAGAGTGAAATTACCTACGATGGGAAATATGCATTCCTCCCCCTTGAACTCGATCTATAAATAATTATTATGTTAAAACAAAAAGCAAGCATTCCGACGAACGGAACGCTTGCTTTTCTTCATCATATTCGCTTACTTCTTAAGTGTAACCGGCACTTTTACATCTGTATAAATGTACGGTTTGGAGGAAGAAGCGATTCTCACCGTTAAATTCACCTTCACATCTCCCTTGCGAGGAAGATTATACAACCTGCCTGAATCGCTGATGTAGTAGGAATCACTGCTATCCACTACGCGATACGTAATGCCTGGCGTATTCGGGAAAGTGAGTACATCGGATCTGAGCTTCGTCGTATTCACGCTAGTAGGAGCGAAGCTGCTCTTCGCATCTGCTACACGCTGTTTCTCAGCTGCATCTGCATCCTTCAGAACCACTTTAACTTTCACTGTATCGCTTATGAATGGATTACTAGCAGAAGAGATCGTCACTGTCAGTTCTACATTCACATCACGACCACGTGGCAGATCAATTAACTTACCACTATTGCTAATGTAGAAGAAATTACTGCTGCGAGTTACCTCGTACTTAATTCCTGGCGTACTTGGTAATGTCAGTACAGGTGAGCGAAGCTCCGTCGTATTTACTTTAACTGGAGCAAAGCTACTCTTCGCTGCTGCTACCTTCTCCTTCTCAACAGCATTTACATCACGGAGTACAACTTTGAAAGTCGTTGTGTCCTTGATTTGTGGCTTCGCCACGGATGAGATCGTCACTGTTAGATCGGCATTCACATCACGTCCGCGAGGAAGATCAATTAATGTGCCACTATTGTTAATATACTTCGAGTTATTGCTGCTCGTCACTTCGTACTTGATATCTGCTGTAGTCGGGAATGTCAGTACAGGCGACTTCACTTTCGTCGTATTCACGCTAGCAGGCACAAAACCGCTCTTCGCTGCAGCAACGGCAGCTTTTTCTTTCCAATCACGCTCTTGAAGCGTAACTTTAACCGGAACAGTTGTATTGATGCTCGCTTTCTTCGCCGATGCAATCGTAACCGTTAAGTCCACAGTTGCACTGCCTGACTCTGGCAAGGAAAGAAGCGTACCACTGTTATTAATCAAAGAAGCGTTGCTGCTGCCCGTTACTTGATAGGTCACACCTTCAGTAGTAGGCAACGTAAGCACGGGTGCGTTTGTAGCCGTTGTATTCGTAATGTTCGCAGTGAAGCTATTTCTAGCATTCATCACCTTCTGTAATTCAGCAGCATCACCGTTTACAGGTGGTGCCTTAAGAATGACATTAACGTTTACTGTAGCTTTAACCGCAGGATTGACTTTTGATGCAATCGTGACTGTCAAATCCGCATTCACAGTGCCACTTGGAGGCAAGAATTTCAGAACACCATCGTTGCCGATGTATGTCGGCTTGCTGCTGTTGGTCACTTGATACGTGATACCATCTGTAGTCGGGTGTGCAAGAACTGGCGAGCTAATGACCGTTGTATTCACGATGTTAGGAACGTATTGATCTTTTGCTGCATTCACTTTTTCTTGCTCTAAGGAATCATTGTTCTTAACAGCGAACGAACGGCTTCCCTGATAGATGAGCAATGTTCCATCTGGTTTACGGACGAATTGACCCGTTTTTGGATTAATCTGTACTGCTGCAATGCTCAATTGATATTGACCAACAGGAAGCATCTTAGTCACTGGTGTTGCACCTGTATCATCCGTGTATTCACGATTCACACCAAATGAATAATAACCAGTTGAAAGCATGCTCAAGTTACTATTGAAGAATGCGCCAAAATTACCTACATAATCGTTATTGTAGTCGTAAATTTCGAGGATGATGTAGTTAGAATCTTTAGCTGTAAGCTTAAATGATCCTTTTATTGGCGTTCCATTAGCGCCATCATCATTAATCGATGCTGTATCAATGTTCAATTCCTGTATGCCAAATCCGTTATCCGGAATCTTGCTACCTACATTCACAGCGAACGGAAGATGCAGAGAAGGCAGACCACTATTGCTTGTTAATAGCACTTCACCTTCATAGACACCATCAACTGCAGCAGCAGTAGGATTTACAGTAAGGGAGAATGCTTGTGTATCATTGCCGCCTACTGTAATGGATTGACCCACACCAACGCTATCAAGGGATACTTGAATGTTGGAGACGTCTGGTGTACGTACAGGCTTCGCCGGATCAGACGTGACGCTTGCATGCATACGAACTTCAGCTTGATAGGAAACTGTGCTGCCAGATGTGTTCTTCAATTGAAGCACATTCGTCTTCACATCCCCTTGCTTCATCAGACCGAAACTCGTGCTGCTGTTGTAATTCGTAACGACTTGTGGATTCAAGTTCTTATCCAGAATCGTTAACTCTTCAACTGCTTGTAACAAAGCTGGTGTTTGCAGTGCATTCTTCACGTTTACACGACCAGCACCTTGTGAGTACACATCGTACAACGTACCAAATTCATCACGAGTTTGATCAGCCGTATTCGCTAATGCAGCACGAATATCGAATGGGGACCATTCTGGATGAGCTTGCTTAAGTAATAGCGACAGACCTGCAACATGCGGTGTAGCCATACTTGTTCCGCTCATACGTTGATACCCCTCAGAGTATGAGGCAGACGGATCGAATTTACTGTATTCTGGTTTTACTGAAAGAACGTTAACCCCTGGTGCCGTAAAATCTGGCTTGATGCTAAATTTATCATCCGACTCAGGGCCTCTAGAGCTGAATGTAGCCATTGTATCGCCAGCTGCAATAGCTGGAATGTAGTTGCTGCCAAATGTGAATGTTAATTTGGAACCTGGATTATCCAGTAATTGCTTTGCAAGCTTACGTCCGTCTTTACCTACCATATCAAATGCAGGAATGAAATCGAATGAATCGCCAACGTAACCGGTACCGCCTACTTTACCATCTCTTCCTGCAACGGATTCAGATAAATCAGGCGTGCTTGTTCCTGGCAATACGTTACCATTGAAAATAATGATTCCTCTAGCATTGTTAAGCTTCGCGATCTTAATCTTATCGACAAATGCAAGGGAACCTCTGGAAACAAGGACAACTTTCCCTGTCACATCTTTACCAACGTAATCAGATACATTCCCAATTCCAACATAGACCGTCTCAATTGGATCCGTTCCAAAGATGGACGCAAAATTATCTTGACCCGAATACCACGCCATCAAGTCAAAATTGTTGGAAGCTGTGGATGCCGCATCAATCGCCTGCTGTGCGGGTACCAATTCTGTTGCTGGAACAGAAACTTGATTGTCTGAAGCTGGTGATACAACCGTTACTGGTGCAGAAGTTTCAACCGGTGCAGCTGTTGCTTCTACCGCAGGTGTTTGATCTAAATTTGTTGCCAAACCACCTTTGAATGCAACAACAGAAGCTGGAGCAGGTTGAATGGTTTCTTCTGGTGCAGATGTAGATTGCGGTATTGGTGTCGGAACTGCGCTTGGTGTAGGAGAGACTTCTGGTGTTGGGGCTGGTGTTGGGGCTGGTGTCACGCTCGGTACAGGCGTAACTTCTGGTGTTGGAGCTGGTGTTGCACTTGGTGTTGGTGTAACTACTGGTGTCGGAGCTGGTGTTGCGCTCGGTGTTGGAGTAACTACTGGTGTCGGAGCTGGTGTTGGTACAATTGGAAGTGTTACTGTACTTGTAGCATCCACTGCATAACGCTTCGAAGGACTATTAACTGCACCTACGGACATTGCAAGAAGTGAAGAAGCTGGGGAACCCATGGAATAGTAATACGGACCTTTATCTCCCGCATTACCACTTGCTACTGCTACAACAATACCTGATAATACAGCATTGTTCAGTGCAATGGATTCCGGTGAGTTCGGATCTTTATCTGAATCCGACCCGAGTGAAAGGTTAATCACGTCCATACCATCATTTACAGCGTGCTCAATACCATCTAGCACCTGTGCGGTGCTACCTGACGACTTGCCAGTTTCCGTATTGTAGCCGAGCACTTTATAAGCGTAAAGTTCTGCATCATATGCAAGACCTTTTTGCACAATATCAGAAGTTTTATTGGCAGCTCTACCAACGATGGTACCTGCAACATGTGAACCGTGAGATGTACCTGCAAACGCAGTTCCAGGCACAGGCGGTTCTTCATAAGGGTCATTATCTTGGAAATAAGAGTCAAATCCGCCTTTGTAGGCACCTGCTATATCTGGATGCAGATAATCGATACCCGTATCAATGACACCGATCTTAAGTCCCTTACCTGTATACCCTTTACTCCATGCATAATCTGCACCAATCTGCTGAATCGGTAAGGATTCATAATTCGGTCCACTTGCATCCATTGGCGAAACGCTGTTCACTGGGAGTTCATAGTAAACATGGTTCTCATGAATGGACTTTACACCTGGAAGCTGCGCAAGCTGTGGAATTTGGTTAGCTGGAATTGTGACTTCCATACCATTAAACACCGTGCTGTACGCGTAATTCTTCGTGAGTTGAATTCCTTCTGTACTCGCTTGACGAAGGAGATTCGTTTGTTCCGTGCGGATTGTAGTCTCAGATGACGTGCTCATGGACCGAAGGCCCATCTTGGAAGCATATTTGCTCATAGCCACGGGGTCACTTTGCAATTGAACGATAACCCGTACTAGTTGTGGGGATTCTGTGTTAATCTCAGGAGAAATGGTTGCAGGTTGCTGTGGAGCAGACTTTGCTAAAGACGGTGCGAGAATCTTGTTTAACGCAGGTACAATCGTCTTTTGGAGAGCAGGTCCAGTTGTAGCTGCATACGCACTGCTTCCGGCAAATACGCCACCTGAACCGAGTAGGGTGAGTGAAAGTGCCACTGCTGAGATTTGTTTAAATACCTTCTTTCTCAAACTTTTCCCTCATTTCTAATGTAAAATGATAATTCACTTCTACAACCGAACCGAAAGCACTTACACCGTATCAGTCATAGAATAAATAGTACATTCTACTATAGTGGGACGAATTCCTTTTTATTCTTTTATAGCAATATTAAGTTTAGTATGTAATATTGTGTAAATATTTGCGGTGAAATTTTTGTCTTTCTATTGTCCAAATCGAACTTACATCCAGAGTTATGCACGCTACTCTTATCCCAAAGACATTCAATAATGGAGAGCTTTAAAGTAATACAGAAATGAAGCGCTTGCGAAATATATCTGATTTTGATGAATTATGATGATAAATAATTTTAATTTTTTTATCATAAATTGTAAGCCACAAACAAATGGCTGCCCTCCCATGCACGGAAGGCAGCCACAAGTCATTTTCTATGAAATACAGACTAATTACTTTTAACTACTTTCTTGCGACCAGTTAAACGGAATACTTGCTCCAGTACAATACAAGTTACCATACCCATAATAAGTCCATTATTAGCAACCGTCCGAAGTAGTCCTGGCAAATGTCCAATTGCAGATGCCGGTATAAACATACATCCAATCCCGATCATAAGTGATGTACCCAGAATAAATTTATTGTTATCATTCAGTTCAATGTTGCTGTATTCTTTCAGTCCCAATGCGAACATCGAAGCAAATGGAACGAATATCGTTGCATATCCAACTGGCATCGGAATTGAGGAGAAGAATGCAGTAAGCGGCGGGAAGAAGCTAATTCCCATCATAAACACACTCGCAATGATAAACGGCAGACGTTGGAAAATCCCTGTTGTCAGGATAAATCCTGCTGTCCCTGAGATCGGTACACAGCCCATCGCCGAGAATACGCCGCCAAGTACGCTGTTCACACCCATGATTGCTGTTGTACGGTTATATGGGATTGGCTTTACGTCGCCGCCCTTACTTTTCACCACATCTGCTGTGACCTTAATGCTCGTAATCATGTTCGTTAAAAGCAACAAGCTAATGAAGATTGAAGTAACCAGAATACCCGAATCAAAGACCGGCATGCCCCACTCGAATGGCTTCGGTGCGGAGAATACGGTGCTTACAGGTGTTTGTGGCTGACTGACACCAAATAGGATAAACAAGATCCAACCCATTGCAAGACTAAGTAAAATCGAATTGTTCCGGAAGAATGTAATTTTCACTCGTGGCAAGATCATCGCTATAAATAGCGTTAGTATGGACGGAACGGCCACATGTAAATTCACTTCTGTTGAATCTAAATAACCAATCCCCATCATGCCTTTCATGAAGGAACCACTTAACTGTGCGACAAGTAAAATCAAATAAGTACCAACAACAAGCGGAGTAAATAATTTCGTGATCTTCTCTGTCCATTTAAAAAGAGCTACGATCGCGAACAATACACCCGCAATGATCATCCCCATCTCAAGCTGTTGCAAGCCCGCAGATAGCCCAAGCGTACCGGATGCAATTAAACCTGCATAAACGGTAAAAACACCCCACCAGAGCCCGGCAGGGTTTTCCATAAGAGGTAAACGATGACCGAATACTGTCTGTAATAAACCTGAAATACCAATAAGTAAGAATGTGCGTTGCATCAAGCTGGATATTTCCTCAGGCGGCAATCCAAATGCATGCCCTGCTGCGATTGGTGCAACCAAGCTACCTGCCAGAATGAATACAACCCATTGGAATGAAGAGAAAAATACTTTCATGAGTTGTCGCTCCTATCTTTGTTACAAAACTATCTCATTGTAGAGGAACTGGAGCCTCTTGTAAATAACAATAATAAGAAGGATATCACAATAATGCAGCCGCACCATGCCCATGCAAGCTGCATTTGACCTGTTTCAACGGCTACATAAATCGCAGTTGGGATCGTCTGTGTTTTCCCCGGAATATTGCCTGCAAGCATTAATGTTGCACCAAATTCACCAAGACCACGAGCGAATCCAAGAATGAGTGCGGTCAGAAGTGAGCGTGATGCAAGCGGCAGCATAATCCACCTTAACACTTGCCATTCACTCGCACCACTGGAACGCGCCGCTTCCATATAGCTTGAATCAATGGCTGCAAAACCATTCTTCATTGTCTGATATACAAGCGGGAATGCCACCACGACCGCTGCGATCACCCCTGCCCACCAAGTAAATACAACGGGTTGGTTAAACACCCATTCGATAGCCTGGCCGATTGTACTTTTTCTTCCTAATAACATAAGCAAAATAAAACCAACAACCGTTGGCGGCAGAACGAGTGGCAGCATAAAGCACGTTTCAACCGCCGTTTTCCCCCAGAAGGATTTACTGCTCATCCACCATGCAGCAAATCCACCCATAACAAACACAATAACAGCAGATAAGCCTCCAATTTGTAAGGACAGTAGGATTGGCTTTAAGAAGGATCCCCAGTCCATCATTTATTTCCCTGGAATAACGAATCCATATTTCTCAAACACTTGCTGTGCAGGTTTACTTTGTAAAAATTGAATCCAAGCTTGCGACTCCTTCACATGCTTAGAACCTTCTACTATTCCTATTGGATACTCAATCGGCTTATGACTGCCAGCCTCTGCCGTAAACGCAACCTTCACTTTATTCGAAATTCGAGCATCTGTCTTATACACGAAACCTATGTCTACGTTACCGCTCTCTACATAAGTCAACACTTGGCGAACGTCTTTGGCAAATACCATCTTCGCGTTAAGACTTTCCCATAGACCATTATGTACGAGCATTTCCTTCGAATAGCTGCCAGCTGGCACTGCTTCTGGCTCACCTAATGCAAGCTTCTGAATATTTGCCTTGCTTAAGTCTTTTGCCGACTGCAACTGTAAGCTCGATTCCGATGGAATAACAGCTACCAACTCATTGTTCACGACATTTGCAACATATTGACGATTCATCAAGTTTTTACCCACTAGTGCGTCTACTTGCTTCTTCCCAGCCGAGAAAAATACATCAACTGGTGCACCTTGCTCAATTTGTTGTTGTAAACTGCCTGATGCACCAAAGTTAAAAGTGAGTTTAACATTCGGATGTTCCACTTCATACAACTTCTGAATTTCATTAAGACTATCTGTTAAGCTCGCTGCTGCTGAAATCGTTAACTCAATCTTGGGCTCATCCTGCTGCTTCGCACCATTCGAACAACCCGCTACTAATGCCAGTCCTATAATTAAAGCAAAAATAAATCTAATCTTTCTCATTTATTTCTCTCCCCTTATAAGTAACTATCTTTTCTTCACAAAAAACCGCCGACCATAATCGACGGTACTTGCTTGCCTCTTATTTTTTTAATAAATCATCATCATTCTTGCCTAAGATTTGCGTCAGTTCTTTTAAGAACATATTAATATCCTTGAATTGACGATACACCGATGCAAAACGGATATAAGCCACTTCATCTACCGGATACAATTGTTCCATGACAACTTCTCCAATAGCCCGCGCTTCCACTTCTGCTAGTGCGGTTGTGCGAAGCTGCAGCTCGACTTCAGTCACTACTTTCTCTAAGCGTTCCATCGATACCGGTCTTTTCTCACAAGCACGAATTAATCCGCGGAGCATCTTCTCGCGCGAAAACTCTTCCCTGGACCCGTCCTTCTTAATGACGATTAGCGGCGTTTCTTCAACCGTCTCAAATGTTGTGAATCTTTTTAAGCATTTTTCGCATTCTCTGCGGCGGCGAATAGACTTATTCTCGTTCGCAGCTCTAGAGTCGAGTACCTTCGTACCCGAATGATCGCAATATGGGCATTTCATATGACTTCACCACCTTAATAATTGTTCGAATTTGCCAATTATAACTTGTAATGAACTTTGAAAAAACGAGCATAATAGATTTACCAACCAAGAGGAGGTGAACACACATGGCAGGTAACAACACTTTGGTCGTTCCTCAAGCTAACGCAGCTTTGGATCAAATGAAATATGAAGTAGCTCAAGAGCTAGGTATCGCTATCCCTCAAGATGGATACTATGGCAACATGGCTACTCGTGACACTGGTTCCATCGGTGGTAACATCACTAAACGTCTAGTCCAAATCGCTGAACAACAATTAGCAGGACAAAGCCGTTAATTCACCAACGATACTTCAAAAGTAAGGGGTGCTGAAGGAAACTTCAGCACTTCTTGCTATACCTATTGGGTCAAGCTGTGTACCAGCTCTCTCCATAAAGTTTATAATATTTATGATAATAGTACAAAACTCTTTGAACAAAATGTCTGGTCTCCCCATAAGGAATTTGCACCGAATTTTTCTCTGTACCATCCCAAACACCGTTCATGATCCATTTCTTCACATTACCTTGTCCAGCATTATAAGCCGCGACTGCCATTACCATATCACCATTATATTGATTGAGCAGGAAGTTTACATACCAAGATCCCATCTGAATATTAAAATCGGCATCCATCACCTTGTCCATCGAACCGGAAAGCCGACCAAATTCATTAATCCACTTTGCGGTCTCTGGCATAAGCTGCATGAGTCCAAGTGCACCCTTCTTGCTCGTCTCATTGGGCTTATAATTACTTTCCACACGGATGATTGCCGCAACTAGTAGAGGATCAACATTGTAGGTTGTAGCATGCTTCTTAATTTCTTCTTTATAATGAATCGGATATAACAAGCTAGAGAACACATCAGAGAACACAAACATCGTAAACGTAATAATGAGCAGCAGCATCGCGAAGAATCGTTTCTTTCGAAAAAAACTCATCCGCCTTCGATTCCTTTCCAAAAGGTTTCGATCTGCTCTTCTGTTGCTGCGATTGTACCACGATTATCAATAACGATATCTGCACGCTGGCGCTTCTCTTCAATGCTCATTTGAGATTGAAGACGGCTCTCTGCCTCTTCTAGACTATAACCATCTCGTGCCATCAAACGCTCTACTTGTAATTCCCTTGGGATATAGACGACCATAACCTGATCAACAATAACCTCATACTGGGATTCATAGAGTAGAGGAATATCGACGACTACCAGCTTGTCCGGATTAGCAAGCTGCTCTTCCGCGAGTCGACTCTTGATCCTCGCTCGAATGAGGGGATGCAGGATCGCATTTAATGCGAACCGCTGCTCCTCATCACCGAATATTAGGCTGCCAAGTGCTTTTCGATTCAATGTATAATCTTCTTGTAAGACTTCCGGGCCGAAGTGTGCTGTTATTTGCTGCAAACCAGGTGTTCCGGGCATGACTACCTCACGGGCAATCACATCTGCATCAATTAGAATAGCTCCAAGCTGTACGAGCTTCGCAGCTACTGTACTTTTCCCACAAGCTATACCGCCGGTAAGTCCGATGTTCATTACTTCTCCCCCTTACATCCTACAATAATTTGATGACTCCCATTATGATGAGTACGCATCCAGGCAACAATGACATTTTACGAACCCAAGCGAGGTCAGCGAACTTCAAGCCAAAATGAAGACCAAGCGCAATAAACGTTCCACTTGATAGGGCGATGACAGTTGCAGTTAATGCAGGTGCAAACCCGATTAATGCTGCGCCAATTCCCGCGCCGAATGAATCAAGGGACAATGCTAAGCCTAGAAACACAGCTTCTGAAGCCGAAATGGAGCCCGATTTATCAATATCTGCTGCCGCTGGAGTTCGAAGAATTTGAATGACAAGCCCGAATCGACGTAATTCAATGTTAAGTATTTCTTTAACGGTGGAAATCGTACTTTCTTCATTTTCACTTTTTTGAGCGATTGTATCTGATGATGATTCTTTCGAATCATGATTCTTCTGCATAAAAAGTTGAACAAGTGCCCAGACACCAATACCGATCAGGATGATTGCTCCAACCCGACTTGACCATGCTGGACTCAAGAATGAAGATAACCACTGTCCAATTCCCATCGACATGTAAATAATAATTCCTGAGAAACAGGAAATAATCGCGACTGAAAGTAAACCAATTCGAATTCTACGTAATCCATACATCATACCTACGCCAAAACCGTCAAGCGAAACGGCAATAGCCAGAACCAGAAGTGATAAGATAGGCAGCATAGATAAATCCCCCTAATAGAAAGCATTTCGAAGCATTTCTATCTATCATATGGAGGGGCATCTGTCCATGGTGCCTATTTCACGATTATTTCTGGCAGTTTGTACAAATATGTGTGCCGCGACCCGCGACAACGAATTTCGTAATGGGTGCACCACACTTCTTGCAAGGTTCGTCTTTACGCCCGTAAATTTTGAACTGATGCTGAAACATCCCCATCTCACCTTGTCCATTCACGAATGATTTAATGGAGGAACCACCAACTTCGACAGCGGTTGTTAGCGTGTCAATAATGGCTGTGTACAAAGCCTTCAGTTCAAGTTCAGCTAAAGATTTGGCTTCCCGCTCCGGATGAATGCCTGCTAAGAATAGCGACTCGTCCACGTAAATGTTACCAATACCAACGACACGCTCCTGGTTGAGGAGTAGCGGCTTGATCTTGGTGGATCGATTCGCAATCGCTTTGTGGAAAACTTCGAATGTAAACGACTCGTCCAGTGGTTCTAATCCCAGTTTATTAAGCGGAGGCTTCACTAATTCCTCCCCTTTGGGAAATAAATGCATGGTGCCGAATTGGCGTACATCTTTATATCTCAGCTCGGTTCCGTCGGTGAATGTAAACAAGACATGAGTATGGAGTTCAACTGGCTCCTGTTTATCATACAAGCCATATCTACCTTCCATACGCAAGTGAGACACGAGTACGAAATCTTCAAATACGATGCGAAGAAACTTGCCTCTGCGACCGACTTCTTGGATGGTCTGTCCTTCAAGGAGTGCTGCGAATAGAGCTGGATCGTCCGGCAGTTGGATGATACGGTTCAGACGCACATCGACGGATTGAATGGTCTTGCCAACGACAAGTTCGGTGAGTGTTCTTCGTACGGTTTCGACTTCGGGTAGTTCGGGCATGGGATTCTCACCTTTCGTTCAATAGCGGTTTTGCGAAAATATAGTCACTGCGTAAAAAGAGGTACTTCCGGTCGCTGTCTCAATCGTGAATTTTGAATTGATTACATGGTAGTTTCACGATTTCAAAGGCGAGCACTTCGTTCCTCCAGTACCTCTTTTTACTCCGTTTTACTTTTAGCGCATGGCATAATTCACTCAATTTCACTAAATCCAATAATCTCACATCAATATTATAAACTTAACATTTTCTAATCACAGAACATGAAATTACTTCATACATCTTCATTTTCACTTCAAAATAATTCAATAACCCAACGGTCTCAGCGCCGAGATTACTTCGCTTCGTACCAGTTCATTCCGAAGCTGACGTCGGCTTTGAGAGGGACGTCAAGTTTGAGGGCAGATTCCATAACCTCTGGAACGAGTTGCTTCATGCGCTCAAGTTCGTGCGGTGGTACTTCGAATACCAATTCATCATGTACTTGAAGCAGCATGCGAGATTCGAGTCCCTCTTCGCGTAGTCGTGCAGCCATATTGACCATGGCAAGCTTGATGATGTCAGCCGCTGTACCTTGGATTGGTGTATTCATAGCCGTACGCTCTGCGAAGGAGCGAAGGTTGAAGTTAGATGCATTGATTTCAGGTAAGATACGGCGTCTGCCGAGCATTGTTGTAACATAGCCATTCTTGCGAGCTTCGACTACGACGTCGTCCATGAATTTGCGAACACCGCCGAATACAGCGAAGTATTGTTCGATAAATTGCGCTGCATCTTTACGTGTGATGTTCAAGTTCTGAGACAAACCATAATCAGAAATACCATATACGATACCGAAGTTTACTGCTTTGGCAGAACGGCGCATGTTGGAATCAACTTGCTCCTGCGCTACACCGAATACGTCCATCGCGGTCTTCGTGTGAATATCTAAATTGTGTTGGAATGCTTCAATTAATTTCGGATCTTGGGAAATATGTGCGAGTACACGCAGCTCAATCTGCGAGTAGTCCGCTGCTAAGATCGACCAACCTGGTTCAGCAGGCACGAATACTTTACGAATTTGACGACCTTCTTCCATCCGAATCGGGATGTTCTGCAAGTTCGGGAATTGAGAAGATAGACGTCCCGTTGCTGCAATCGTCTGTCTGTAATACGTATGCACTTTACCCGTGCTTGAACGTACCTCTTTAAGCAAGCCTTCTACATAAGTAGAAAGAAGCTTGGACAATTGACGATAGTGCAAGATATTCCCGATTGCGTCGTGATAAGGCGCAAGTCGCTCTAGCACTTCCGCATCTGTGGAATATCCAGTCTTGGTTTTTTTCTGAACCGGTAAACCTAACTTTTCAAAAAGAACTTCACCCAACTGCTTCGGCGAGCTGATGTTAAACTCTGTACCTGAAAGCTCATAGATGCGGTTCATGATCTTGTCCAGCTCAGCAGCGAAGCCATCGCCGAGCTGTTTCAGAGCAGCCGTATCGACCTTGATACCCTGCTGCTCCATTCCTGCGAGAACGCCGGTCAGCGGCAGCTCAAGCTCATGGAACAGCGCGCCCATGCCGCTGTTTTCGAGCGCCTCACCCATCGGCCCTGCCAGATGGGCAATGACCTGCGCCTTGCGACACAAGTGTGACGCAAGGGCTGACTCTTCCGGCAAGCGGAACTTCGCTCCCTTGCCGTAGACATCTTCGTCGGCACGTAAGCCTAGCGTGCCGTAGCGTGCTGCCATGCCGCTAAGCGATAGACTCGACTCTGTCGGGTCGAGCAAATAAGCGGCAAGCAGCACATCCTGCGTCACGCCTCGAAGCGTGACGCCGTGCCAGTGCAAGGCGATGTCCGCACGGTGAAGGTCGCAGACGACCTTCTCCACACTTGCATCGCCGAGCCAAGCGCGCAAGCTTTGCGCGCCCTCTCCTTCGCCGCTAAGCGCAGCGAACGGAACATAATAACCCATCGCCGCCGTGTGCAGCGCGGCGCCGATCACTTCCCCGTGGTGAGGGTTGTCCCCAACCACCTCGATATGTAACGCTGTAACTTGCGGCAGCGCCGCGATCAGCGCTTCGTAATCCTTTTCGCCGGATACAATTGTCACTGGCAACTCTTCAACGCTATTTAATGAAGCTTCTTGATCGGAGTCTGCAAAATCCAGCTTCGCTAAGAGCGATTTGAACTCCAGCTTACTGAACATATCCTTAAGTGCAGCCCCTTGATATCCCTCGAACTTAAGTGTCTCCCACTCCGATGTCATTGGCACTTCACGGTAAATCGTTGCCAGCTGCTTACTCATTCGAGCATCGTCTGCGTGCGCAACGACCTTCTCGCCAATTTTACCTTTGATCTTATCCGCATGTGCGAGCACTTCTTCAACAGTTCCATACTCATGCAAGAACTTCAGTGCTGTTTTCTCTCCCACACCCGGAATACCCGGAATGTTATCTGAGGTATCACCCATGAGACCTTTAAGATCGATAATTTGGTTTGGAGTTAAACCATACTTGTCCTGAATTTCCGCTGGACCGAAGCGATCCACTTCTGTAATCCCTTTGCGCGTAATCGCAACCGTTACATGGTCGGAAGCCAGTTGAAGCATATCCTTATCCCCTGATACGACAAGCACTTGCTTACCTTCCGCATCTGCAATGCGAGTTAACGTACCAATAATATCATCAGCTTCAAAACCATCGAGCTCAAATTGCTCAATGCCAAAAGCCGTAATCAGCTGCTTTAATACAGGGAATTGCTCCGAAAGTTCAGGCGGTGTCTTCTGTCTTCCACCCTTGTATTCGGTATATTCCTTATGTCGGAATGTCGCTTTCCCCGCGTCAAAAGCAACAAGGAAATGCGTAGGTTTTTCTTCTTCTATAAGTTTCAACATCATCGTTGTAAACCCGAACAAGGCATTCGTATGTAGACCACTTGAGTTGCTGAGCAAAGGCAGAGCAAAAAAGGCACGATATGCAATACTATTTCCATCAATGATGATTAATTTTTCCATTAGGAGCACCCCAATTTTTTCATACTAACTCCATCATAGCATAGCTGAACTAAATCCCAAAGCAGACATTGATACAGGGCATTCCTCATAAACATAAGGTATGGAAACATATTTCGGTTCAATATAGAGGAGGAGCTTCGATGGGCCCCTTTTTTACCCAGAGCGGCAAAAAAGTGATTTTTTTTGATATGAACAATACGCTCGTGGATCGTCGCAAATGCTTCGATATGGCGTTTCATGAGGTATTGCAAGATTTTACAGGCAGGTGGAAGGAAGGGAATGTGAGCTGGAGCCCAAGCGATGTGCTGCAAACCTACAAATTAGAATGGAGCAAACATCGTAAAACCCATGTGAAAGGCTCCTCTCAAGCTGAAGATTTACGAATGCAATGTTTACGTAAAGCGCTCGAACCCTATTCTTTTAAACTAACCCAAACCTTCATGAAAGCTTTCTTTGATTCCGTGGACGATGCAGAGGAGAGCTATGTTACATTATTCCCTGGTGTGGATGATACCTTACGTACCCTCTCTGAAAAATACACTTTAGCCATCATCTCCAACGGTTCCCGCAAACGGTTGGAGAAGAACTGGAGTCAGCTCAAGCTTGGTAAATGGTTCACACATGAACGCCTATTCTCCTCGCATCAAGATGGATTTCGCAAACCTCACCCAGCTATATATGAAAGTGCAATGAAAACGATGAATTGCACCCCCTCACATGCGATCATGGTCGGCAACTCCTGGAAGAATGACGTGCTTGGCGCGACCAAGTGTGGAATGGACGCCATCTGGATACACCCGAATCATATGAAAAAGATTTCCCAGCGTAAGATCGGTAAACAGCGGGTCATCATCATTCGCGCCCTCCGTCATTTAACACAAGTTCTATAAGTTTTACACTCCGTTAATAATCCGTTGGTATGGAATTTACATTTCATTGCTAAGATAACCCTTGTAAACAAAACACAAGGGGGAACATTCCAGATGTTCAAACAATCCAAAGTATTCGCTATTTCAATGAGTATCGTATTATCCATGGGTTTACTTGCAGGCTGCGGCAACAAAGAAGAAGCTAAGACAGGCAACAGCACGACTACTACTCCTCCTGCTAAGACAGAAGAAATTTCAGGTACAGTAACTGCTTCAGGCTCCAGCGCACTTCTACCACTTGTGAAGCAAGCAGCAACAGAATTCCAAGATAAGCACGCAAAAGTAACAGTAAACGTAACAGCAGGTGGTTCTGGTACAGGACTTAAGAACGTAGCAGACGGCACTTCCAACATTGGTAACTCCGACGTTGAAGCTGGTGATGAATATAAAGACAAAGGTTTGGTTGATCACATCGTAGCAATCGCACCATTCGCACTAATCGTAAATAAAGACGTTAACATTGAGAACTTAACGAAACAACAAGCAGCAGACATCTTCACTGGTAAAATTACGAACTGGAAAGAAGTTGGCGGCGCTGACAAGAAGATTACACTTGTTCACCGTCCAGACAGCTCTGGTTCCCGTAAGCTTGTGAAGCAAGTTGTACTTGGTAGTGCAGACTTCTCCAAAGACGGTATTACACAAGAAAGCAGCGGTGCAATGAAAACTGCTGTTGCTCAAACTTCCGGTTCCATTGGTTATGTAGATGCACCTTACATCGACGCTGAAGTAAAAGCATTGAAATTCGATGGCGTTGCTTACGCTAAAGAAACAATCAAAGACGGTTCTTACAAATTGTTCGGTATGGAGCACATGTACACGAAGGGTGAAGCAACTGGTGCAGTTAAAGCATTCATCGACTACATCCTTAGCCCTGAATTCCAAAGCACACGTGTAGAAGAACTTAAATTCTTACCAGCTACTTTCTTGAAAAAATAAATCGTTCTAATTAAAAACAACTTCCCTTTCGGAAGTTGTTTTTTTTCGTGAATATATGTAGACATCATGTACATACAATTATATATTTTTCTAGGAAATCAGTTTTTTGCACATGACGGAGGCATTATGACGATATTAGCCGGTTTTATTTTTCTTCTTACCTTAACATTTGTAATTTGGCAGCCTAAAGGCTTGAACATCGGTTGGTCAGCAAGCGCTGGAGCTATACTTGCCCTTATTTGCGGCGTTGTCAGCATCCAAGATATTGCCACAGTAACAGGAATCGTCTGGAATGCGACACTCACTTTTGTTGCGGTCATTATCATTTCTCTAATTCTCGACGAAATTGGATTTTTCGAGTGGTCTGCCTTGCATATGGTTCGTATCGCCAAACGTAACGGGAAGCTCATGTTTGTTTATGTTCTTCTGCTTGGAGCTGCTGTTACTGCCCTTTTTACCAACGATGGCGGTGCATTAATCTTAACCCCGATCGTACTAGCCATTGTTCGAGCCTTGCGATTTGACGAGAAGACCATTCTTCCCTTCATCATGGCAAGCGGCTTTATCGCGGACACAACTTCACTCCCTTTTGTCGTGAGTAATCTCGTCAATATCGTATCTGCCGACTTTTTTGGCATTAGCTTTGTGAACTATACCGTAGTTATGTTCGTCGTCAGTTTATTTTCTCTTGGGGCAAGCATGCTTGTTTTGTACCTATTTTTCCGCAAAAATATTCCGCATCACTATGAGCTTTCACAATTAAAGAAGCCAGCTGATGCGATCAAAGACCCTAAGATGTTCAAACTTTCTTGGGTCATCCTCGGTGTGCTATTGGTCGCTTATTTTACAGCTGAATTAATTCACACTCCCGTATCGATCATTGCAGGCATAATTGCAATCATCTTTATCTTATTTGTACGTACAAGCAAGGCAATTGAAATTAAGAAAGTCATTCGGAATGCTCCTTGGGCAGTCGTCATTTTTTCTATTGGGATGTATGTCGTCGTTTATGGTTTGAAAAATGTCGGGTTAACCGATGCACTTACAGGCATCATTAACACTTTTGCAGACAAAGGACTTTTCGCAGCTACGATGGGCATGGGATTCTTAGCCGCATTTCTCTCTTCATTCATGAACAACTTACCTACTGTCATGATAGATGCACTAGCCATTCAAGCAAGTACGTCCGAAGGCATCATTAAAGAAAGTTTAATCTACGCCAACGTCATCGGCTCAGATCTTGGTCCGAAGATCACCCCAATCGGCTCACTCGCCACTTTACTCTGGCTGCATGTCCTATCCCTTAAAGGCATCAAAATCACCTGGGGCTATTACTTCAAAGTTGGCATCGTCTTAACAATTCCAACATTATTCATCACTTTGTTAGGCCTATATCTCTGGCTAATTGTTATTCGTTAGTGAAGTTGAAGCGAAGCTTAAAAGTTTTATTGTTTATGGTTTATCCGGTAGGAGCCGCGGCGAGAATCGCCACGGCTCCTTTTTTGCTGCCTCGCAGCCAAAAAACATTTTGAAGATGGGTAAAGAGTTATCTATGTCCTGGAGAGAGTAAGCGGTCCGATCTCGAAAATATGTCCCTACTTTCACAACCAATCTAATCAAAGGGACATATTTGCGGGCAGAGGATGGAAGGATATAGATAACACGTCGCCGATACCACTGCAAAATGTTTTTTTATCAATCTTTTTACACTGAGTTTACAAAACCTTAAAATCACGTTTACAAAAGTATTCTATGATGAATTTGATTCACTCCATTAAAAACAAGCAAAGGGGGATTCCGGGTTGAACTCATTCTCAGCATCCAATAACCAGCAGGGAACCACCGCGAAATCCAATCACTCAAAATCACAAACTCGATATGACCAAATCATGCGATACATATTTATTGGTAGCGCAATAATCGTATCCGCAGTCATCTTCTCCATCATCGGATTTGTCGGTATACAAGGAATCAAGACATTTCAAGGTGTTTCACCATGGGAGTTTTTCTTCTCAACCAATTGGAATCCAACCAACAATGAATTTGGTGCTTTCCCGTTTATATTCAGTACAATTCTTCTAACCTTGTTCTCTATCGTGCTTGCCGTTCCTCTCGCTGTATCTGGTGCTGTATTCATGGCAAAAATTGCACCGAAGTGGGTACGCTCAATTCTGCGTCCAGCTACAGACTTATTCGTCGGCATTCCTTCTGTCGTATACGGTCTAATCGGACTCACGGTCATCGTACCTTTCATCGGTAAAGTCGTAGACGGAACAGGATACGGTATTTTGCCAGCAGGAATTATCCTTGCCATTATGATTTTGCCAACGATCCTATCCATCTCGGAAGATGCGATACGCGCTTTGCCTCCAAGACTAGAAGAAGCATCTCTAGCACTAGGAGCAACAAGATGGCAGACAATCTGGCGTGTCCTATTGCCAGCAGCTAGACCGGGTATTATTACAGGTACTGTTCTTGGTATTGGACGGGCAATCGGTGAGACAATGGCAGTATTCATGGTCATCGGTAACTCTCCACAATTGCCGAAATCGTTAATTGATTCCACAACAGTGCTAACAACAGCCATTGTTAAAGATATGGGTAATACGAATTATGGTACGACTTGGAACAATGCGCTTTATATGATGGCACTCTTACTCCTACTTATGTCTCTAGGGCTCATTATTATCATCCGTGTCGTTGCTAAAAGGAGTGAGCTGAAATAATGAATAAGAATAAATTAACAGATCGGATTGCGACCGCTTATTTTTGGGTAACGGGTCTAATCATCGCTTTCATTCTAGCGTGGTTCTTAATACGTATTCTTGGGGACGGACTTCCCCATATCTCATGGAAATTCTTAACTACCAAATCACAAGACATTATCGCTGGCGGCGGTGTTGGACCCCAATTGTTCAACTCCTTCTATATTTTGTTCCTATCCTTGGCTTTTTCCTTGCCAATCGGTATTGGAGCTGGGGTGTATCTCGCAATCTATGCTCGTAAAAATAAATTTACCGATCTCATTCGGATATCAGTTGAAGCTTTATCATCTGTACCATCGATCGTATTCGGTTTGTTCGGCTTCTTGATTTTCGTTAACCTAATGGGACTTAAAATTTCAATTATCAGTGGTTCACTTGCCTTATCCTTATTGAACTTACCCGTTCTCGTTCGTGTTACAGAGGATTCTCTACGCACAGTGCCTGAGTCCTATTGGGAAGCGAGCCTAGCATTAGGTTCGACCAAATGGCAAGCCATTCGTAAAGTCATGTTGCCTGCTGCTCTACCCAACCTCATTACAGGGATTACGCTTGTAGCAGGACGCGCACTTGGTGAAACCGCCATCTTAATCTATACAGCAGGTTTATCGACATCTCGTCACTTCCCGGATTTCAATCCGATGGCAATGGGTGAAACGCTTGCGACTCACCTATGGTACATCCAGTCCGAAGCGATTGTTCCTGACGCGAAGCAAATTGCGCAAGGTAGTGCCGCGCTACTCCTTCTAGTCGTATTAGTCTTTAACTTACTCATCGTCATTCCTAGTCGCATCTACCAAAGAAGACTATCGGGAGGTAAATAATTATGTCCATTCAAGTCAAAGATCTGAACTTATTTTACGGGGATCATCAAGCCCTTTATGATATTAACTTAAACATTCCAGACCAATCGGTAACCGCACTAATCGGTCCATCCGGTTGCGGTAAGTCCACGTTCTTACGTACAATCAATCGCATGAACGATCTTATCGATAACGTTAGAATTACAGGTGCTGTGAACGTTGACGGTCACAACATTTATGATACAGATACAGACATCGTGTCCCTTCGCAAACGCGTCGGCATGGTGTTCCAACGTCCGAATCCTTTTCCAATGAGTATTTATGACAATATTGCCTATGGTCCGCGTATACATGGTATTAAGAAGAAAGCTGTTCTTGATGAACTTGTAGAGCGCAGCCTGAAGCAAGCAGCGCTATGGGACGAAGTAAAGGATCGCCTCAATAAATCAGCACTTGGTTTATCTGGTGGTCAGCAGCAGCGTCTATGTATCGCCCGATTGTTAGCGGTTGAGCCTGATGTTCTCCTTATGGATGAACCTACATCTGCACTTGACCCGATCTCAACGTTAAAAGTCGAGGAACTTACTCAAACACTTAAAGATCGCTATACGATCATCATCGTGACACACAATATGCAACAAGCCGCGCGTATTTCGGATACAACTTCGTTCTTCCTAAATGGCGTACTTGTTGAAACCGATCAGACAGATAAAATCTTTACAAATCCAAGCAATCAGAAGACCGAAGACTACATTACAGGTCGATTCGGATAATTAAGGAGGATCTTTCATGGATAACAGATCTTTATTCCATCAAGCTGTAGCTGAATTACAAGCTCAACTGCTTGATATGGCTAGCCACGTTCAGCAATCCATTCATCAAGCAGTGGATGCTCTAGCTAGACTTGATGCAGAACTTGCTAAGAAAACGATCGCACATGATGATGTCATCGATCAAATGATGCTCGACATTGAAGAAGCTTGCGGCCGCTTAATCGTACGCCAACAGCCAATGGCTTCGGACTTACGCATTATTCAAACCGCACGCAAAATTTCAACTGATCTAGAGCGTATCGCTGACCACGCCGTTGATATTGCGAAGATCGTGCTTCGCATAGCGGATGAACAACTTGTTAAGCCACTTATTACAATTCCACAAATGGCGCAAATCACGATTGATATGCTGCAAGACAGCTTAAATTCATACACGCAGCGTGATGTGAACTTAGCTGCATCCCTTGCAGAGAAAGAAAATCAAGTCGACCGCATTTACGCAGAAGTGCTTCAAGAGCTCATCATGATGATGGGCAATGACTATACGCGTAACCGTCAACTGTCCCACTTAACCTTTGTCGTACACTACTTAGAGCGCGTAGCCGATCATGTGACGAACATTGGTGAAGACGTGATCTACATGCTGACAGGTAAACGCAAAGACTTGAACATCTAATCTGACAGCTATCTACTATAAAGCCGTTTGATCACTCTTAAGTAGAGCCGATCAAGCGGCTTTATTTTTTTACAATTTGTTAACAAATCTCAACATCTCCGCTAACCTTCACTCAGTACGATGGAAGAGAAATCTTACATAAAGAAATTACATAAGGGGGAATCTGCTTCGTGCTTTTTTACAAAAACACCTTAAAAGCCCGAATGATATGGAGTTCATGTTTCATCTTACTCATCATGGGTTGTGTTAGCTTGTTCAATCGCAGTCAAATTCTTAATCTGCACAGTACGATGGGACTGCAAAATTACGAGAATAGCAAGCAACAGCTTGTGATGGATCTGAAAGTAAAAATGAACGAGCTTGAAACAATTAAGAGCACAGTCATCATTACAAAAAATACCGATCACTCCACTAAATTTGCAGAAACCAAGACGAAGATCGAACAATTAATTGAGCAGATTGCACAGACGACATCTACGCCCCAAGAGAAGAACATGATCGCTCAATTAAAGGATAACACGAACGAATATACCGCTACATTTGATGCGGTTAGCCGAATTTTGAAAAACCCATCACTTACCGCTTTAGACAAAGATCGCGCACTCGAAAGCAACTTCAATCTTGCTCAAATTCATAAAGACTACTTTTTTCAAATGGTCGATAAATTTTATGCAAATTATGAAGAGTCCGCTCAGCAAGCGAAATTAGCGTCTGAAGAGACCGTGAAACAGGCTTTATATTTTGCAATGATTGCCTTTATTCTCGTCATGCTTGTATCGAGTAGCATTACTTTCCTACACATTCGTGCATTCATGCGACCGATTCGGCGCATACAGACGGTTGTTAGACAGATTGCTCAGGGTGATCTCACCAAGCAAATCAATAACAACTCCAAGGATGAACTCGGTGACCTCTCTCGCAGTTTTGATCAGATGATTGTTCAGGTACGTAGCATGTTAAGCCACACGCAAGTGATTGCTTCCTCTTTATCGAATCATGCACAAACGTTTCATCAATTTTCTCGGGGCACAGCCTCTGCCAACGCTGATATTGTACGAGCCATCCAAGAAATTTCTGTTGGAACGGATCAACAAGCACAGCATACGGAACTTACATCCCAGACGATTACAGACTTGCAACATGACATCCATAACATGACCGAATTTGCACTAGACATGCGCCAGAAAAGTGAGCACGCCATTGTTACAACCGAGCACGGCTCAGTGTCAGTCAAACAGTTGGAACAGTCCGCTCTAGAGTCTAAACGACACTTACAACAAGTGATGTCCGTGATGGAGACGCTTCGTGCTTCATCCTCTCAAATCGAACTCATTATAGGGACAATACAGAATGTGTCCACTCAGACTCAAATCTTATCACTTAACGCTGCAATTGAAGCTTCTCGGGCGGGTCAACAAGGCAAAGGTTTCTCTGTTATCGCTGAAGAAGTACGCATTCTCTCGATGCAAACCAAAGATTCATCCCAGACAATCGCCGACATTGTTCAGAATTTACAATCACATGTACATGAGCTATCGCAGACGTTTGAAGATGCCGAACGGGCTGTATACACCCAGCAAACCCATGTCCATGACTCTCTACGCTCATTTAGCGCGATTGAGCAGGTCATGAATGGTATGTCACAGCAAATCGAGAACATGCAACAGCGCACGGAACATGTTCAGATGAAGAATAAATCGATTGTCGAAGCGATGGTACAAGTTGCAGGTATTTCCCAGCAAACCGCTGCAGGCGTTGAAGAAGTCAACTCCACTTCTTGCGAGCAAGATGCGGCCATCCGCCAAATCGCTGAACAAGCTGAGGATATTTCCTCCTTATCTGCACAATTGTTTGATGAGATCAATAAATTTACGATTGTGGAGACGTCAAAGAAGCTGCAGTAATCACTGCAGCTTTTTTCTATCTCACATTTATTTAAAAAGTCCCTGCGGTACTTTGCCTTCCCATGTCACTGGCGCTTCAAGCCCTAGAGCATGTGCTACTACGGCTGCTGTGTCCATAATAGATAACTCCGTTAGCACGGTTCCCGCTTCGATTCCAGGTCCGCTAACAGCCCAGAATACCGTCATATCATGTGGATGGTCTGAACCATGATCATGCGTGCGTACACCACCGCCACCGTGATCGGTCACGAGTATAATTAAGCTTTTCTCCACCAGATAGTTACGCTCAAGCGCCTCCAGCATCATCCCAATGTATCGATCAGATCGCGTAATCGCCTCCAAGTAACCTTCCGAATGAGCACCAAAGCCATGCTTGTGCCCCGAAATATCCGGATCATCCAATTGGACAAATAACAACTTCACATCTGGGTTTTGATCAATGTAGGTACAAATCGCTTCCGTATTATCCGCATCTGGTGAAGAATCCTTATGTATATCAAGTCCATCTTCAATAATACCGTTGTTAATGGGTCTCCATGTGGTGAAAGAAGCCATCTTCGCATCAGGGAATGCCTCTCTCGTTATTTTAAAAATAGACGGGTATGGCGAATTAAGAGGATACTTTTCCTGCCCAGCGATATTATTCGTCAGTCCGTGTTTCTCAGCAGGCACACCATGCAGCATCGATCCCCAGCATTGCGCACTAATAGATGGCATCACCGCTTGTGCATCATACGTGATTGCTCCACGACTTGCCAATTGGTCCAAATAAGGTGTCGGTGTATCTTTTACAAAAATACCTGCGCCATCCATCCCGAATATAAATACACGTTCTACCTTCTGCTTCATAACCCTCATCCCTTCAACTGGATTGATTTGTACCCCCACATTCTCTAACCCCATAAGCTTAACGTTATCATCCCTGCTGTAATGACGAAGGAGAATAGTACCCTTGTCCCGCCTTGTTTTTCTTTTAGAATTAAGATACCAAGAACCGAACCTATCACGATACTAAACTCACGAATTGGCGAGATGTGACTAAGTGGAGCAAGCTGCATGGCGACCAAGAAAAGCAAGTAAGAACCCGGTGCTAACACCGAACCAACTAAGATCGTCTTCCAATTGAGCTTCCATTCTGGCTTCAACTTCCCACTTCGCAGAGCCGGAATACCTAAGAAGAGTAAACCCGAGATGTTACTGATCTGAAGGAGTCCGAGTGGTGATAAGAACCCTAGAATCGATTTGTCTACAAGTGTATAGCCAGTGATCGATAACCCAACACCAAGTGCTGTAACAAATATGATCATGAATTTTCGATCCATACGCGTCGTATAAATACCACTTAGTGCGAACAATCCCACTACGATTAATGATAAACCAATCCAACCATACATACTTAAACGTTCATGATACAAAATCATACTCACAATCGGAATAAGCAGGGCTGCTGATCCACGCATCATCGGATACACTTGCGACATTTCTCCAATTCTGTACGCTTTCGTAAGCAATATTAAATACAATCCCTGGAATAAAAAAGAAGCTATCATCAAGGCGACTTGCTTTATTCCAAGATCTACAGTTAGCAGGTCACGAACAAAGAACGGCATAAACACCACACATGCGATCGTCTGGATCGACCATAGGAAGCTTTCCTTATGTATACTTTTTTTCGTAAATAAGTTCCATAAAGAATGAGTAAAAGCGGAAGCAATCACAAGGAATAACGCATACGTTTCATTCATGCAGGTAGCACCCCCAAGGCTCAATTCTTTACAGTCTTTATACCTATTCAGCAACACTGATTTTACACCCGTTTGCAAGCTCCGTCGATATCTTTTCCAACATTTCGAATGATTCAATCACAATTATTATCTTTTCACTCAAAAAGAAAAACCCTTCCAAACTAAGTTTGAAAGAGCCCTTATTCCTATGCATGCTTTATTCGATGCTTTGCTTTGCCCGATTCTGTACAGTAAGCTTATAGCCAACCCCACGAATGGACTCAATTTGAACCGATTCCTGGCTCATTTCTAATTTCTTACGAAGTGAACTGACATGTACATCAACTGTTCGTTGCCCGCCAAAATAGTCAAATCCCCATACGATATTCATCAAGTCATCTCTCGACACTACAAATCCTGGTCGCTGCGCTAAATATAGCAGTACTTCGAACTCCTTGGGACGGAGTGTAATTGATGTATGGTGCAAGATAACTTCATACTTTTCTGGATAAATATGCAGGTCGCCAATTACGATCACTTTTTCATTGGACTTTATAACATCCTCCGACATCAGCTCGTCTGATTTCGTTCGACGAAGAACAGCTGATACTCGCGCAAGCAATTCAGCAACACCGAATGGCTTGGTCATATAATCATCAGCACCATGCTTCAGCCCTTGTACGACCTCTTCTTCAGCATTGCGAGCTGTCAGGATAATGACAGGCGTACGTATCCCTTTTTGCCGTAATTTCGTTAGAATTTCAAATCCGTTCATACCCGGTAGCATGAGATCCAGAATGATCAAATCATGCAGCTGCTGCATCGCAACTTGCAAACCTTCCCCACCATGTTCGATCACTTTTACTTCATAGCCATCCTGCGTCAAATTATAAGAAAGAAGTCTAGCAAGAGTCGGCTCATCTTCAATAACTAATATTTTGGATGTCATGGGATAATCCCCTAACTTTAATTAATAGATTGTTCAATTATATTGCCATCATAACACTCGTTTGTAAAGTTTGTGTAAACTCAATTGTAAACGCCGTGTAAATCCTAGTGAATAACAGGTAGCTCAATCATAAACTTCGTACCAATACCAATCTCGCTTTCCACTTGAATCGTTCCATGATGGATTTCCACGAGATGTTTAACAATAGACAGACCTAAACCTGTACCACCTGAACTACGAGAACGTGCTTTATCCACACGGTAAAATCTTTCGAATACACGCGGTAAATCAGACTTCGGAATACCAATACCAGTGTCAGACACCGTTATTCGGATGTGTTCATATTCCTCTTCGTCTTCAGACCTTGCCCGAATAGGTTCGGCTATGATACGAACTTTACCGCCATCCATCGTATAATTAATACCATTAGACAAAAGATTAATTAAAATTTGTCTCAGACGATCTTCATCTGCTTCTAAATACAGATCTCCCTCAACTCGCATATCAAGCTGAATTGATTTCTGCTCCGCCTCCACTTGCATCATATGGATGGAGTCTTCAATAATCGTTGTGAGCGAAACCGGTGATAATTGCAGCGGTACACGCTTGGATTCAATCTTCGATAGCGCAAGAATATCGCCGATCAATCGGTTCAACCGTTCCGACTCATCATATATAATTTTCAAGAATGCCTTTGCCGTTTCTGGGTCATTCATTGCACCAGCAAGCAGCGTCTCTGCAAACCCTTTTACCGAAGCAATTGGAGTTTTGAGTTCATGAGACACATTGGCAACAAATTCACTGCGCATTTTCTCCAATCGACGAATGGCTGTAATATCATGCAAGACGATAAGCACACCTGTCCATGTATCATCCCCTTGAATAATTGGAATCGCATTGACCTCCAGTATACTCTCCGCAGGATAATAGAACACCATCTCTTCACGTAAAGGCTGCTGCTTCTCCATACAGTGCTCAATTAATTGAATGAGCTGTGGCTGTTGCTTCGCTTCATCAAAGCGATGACCGAGCAATTCATGATCTTCAAACCCTAATATTTGCTCCGCCGATGGATTAAGAAGCACGATATTACCTTCCCTACCAACCATCATCACGCCGGCAGACATATTGCCGAGCACCCCTTTAAGACGGCTCTCACTTTCCAATATGAGGTTCATCTGCTCTTGCAGGCTATCTGACATTCGATTCACAGCATGACCAAGCTGGCCCACTTCATCTTTACTTCTAATATTCACTCGTGCTCGATAATTCCGATTCGTAATTTGCTGTGCAACCCGAGTGATCTTCTCAATCGGACGCGTAATTCCTGCTGCAAACCGGTAAGAGATAAAGCTCACAAGGAGGAACAAGATCAGCATGCCTACAATCAGATATACCCACAATTGATTAACAGTAGACTCAACTTCGGCCAGGCTCATGGCAATTCGCAGCGCACCAATCGATTGACCTTGATCGTTATCGACGGAAATCGCAGCATAGAGCATATTCTCCTTAATTGTATCACTATAACGTTTATAAAAGCCGATTTGATGCGAGAGTGCATCTTGTATCTCTGGTCTTTCCTTATGGTTATCGAGCGTCATGGGGTTAACTTCAGAATCTCCCATTACTTTCCCATCCGAACGGACATAAGTGACCCGTGCTTGTGTAAATTTACTAAGTCTCTCCGTCTCTTTCGTATAGATTTCGATCAGATTTGCATCTTCACCTACTCGATTCCAATTGCCCGTATGTACCATAACATTAAGCTCACGAACGAGATTGCCTTTGAGTTCCGTAATATGAGACTTCTCAAAGATTGAAGCCATATACACGCCCGCGCATAACATGGAAAAACCAATCAATAGGATTAACATTAACGTTAGCTTCACACGGAATTTATTCATTGCTATCAAACTCCTTGTCCAAAAAAATCTACCTTCCATGGTAACCTGTGACATCTAGTTTATCCAGTTAATTTTGTGTAAATCATCGTTTATATGAAAACGAAAACCCGACTGCATATGCAAATCGGGTATCTTGTAATGAAACTTTTATTTAAAAACAGGCTCTTTGAAGCTTGCAAGCTTCTCTAAAGAGTTCTTCTCGATATCAGCATGTAGGGAATTACCATGAGAATCCATCGTAACGATTGCCGCAAATCCTTCTGTATCCAGGTGCCACATCGCCTCAGGAATACCGAACTCCATGTAATCCACGCCATCTACTTTCTTAAAGCATTTCGCGTAGAACTGAGCAGCTCCGCCGATTGCATTCAAGTATACTGCGCCGTGCTCCTCTAGTGCCGCAAGTGTCTTCGCACCCATACCGCCTTTACCAATCACTGCGCGAATACCGAATTTACGGATAATTTCGCCTTGGTAAGGCTCCTCACGAATGGATGTCGTTGGACCTGCTGCTTTCACTTCCCACTCGCCTGCTTCCGTTTTACCCATTACAGGTCCACAGTGGTAAATCACTTGACCATTAAGATCGATCGGTGCATCATGATCCATCAAGTATTTATGTAATGCATCACGTCCTGTGTGCATCGTTCCATTAATAATCACAACATCCCCTACGCGAAGTGAGCGAATATCTTCTTCAGAGATTGGTGTCTGCAATATAATTTCACGACGCTCCTCTACATCCGTACTTGCAACTTCATTTGCTGCAGTAGGCTGCATCGGTGTTTCTTGACCTTCTGGATAAACCCATTCTTGAATTTCGCCTGTAACCGCATTCAATACAACGCCTTGTCTACGGAATGCCCAGCAGTTATACGCAACAGATACGAAGAACGATGCTGGTAGACGGTTCATTACACCGATCTTACAACCTAGAAGCGTTACTTGACCACCGAAGCCCATTGTACCAATGCCAAGCTTATTCGCGTTCTCCATTACATACTCTTCTACTTGACGTAAATCTTCGTTCGAATTCACATCATCCGTATGTCGAAACAACTGATGCTTCGCTAGTTCATAACCACTTGTACGGTCTCCACCAATACCCACACCAATGAAACCAGCTGAACATCCTTGACCTTGTGCTTGATATACCGCATGCATAATACACTTGCGAATACCATCTAGGTCACGACCTGCTTTACCGATTCCTTCAAGTTCAGCTGGCAAGGAGTATTGAATGTTCTTGTTCTCGCAGCCACCGCCTTTAAGAATGAGCTTTACTTCAATATCGTCACGTTCCCATTGTTCAAAATGGATCACAGGCGTTCCCGGACCCAAATTGTCTCCGGAGTTTGCACCTGTTAAGGAGTCCACGGAGTTCGGACGCAGCTTGCTTTCTTTTGTTGCATTTCGAATTGCAGATAAAATCTGCTTTTTCATTTCAATTTGGTTTGCTCCAACTGGGCAGTGTATAATAAACGTGGGCATACCCGTATCTTGGCAAATCGGCGATACGTTATTCTCTGCCATTGTAATATTGTCCGCAATCGTTGATAATGACAAGGCAGATCTTGTGCCCTCGTCTTCTTTTAGTTGAGCTTGTTGGATTACTTTACGAACGTCTCCTGGTAAATTCGTCGAAGTCTCCACAATTAGCTTATACACACTTTGTTCAAAATGCTGCATAATGCTGTTCCCCTCTCTATTTCCTACACTTGTGTTAGTTTTTGAACTGTTTTTAATTATAACATAATTCAAGCAAACCAGACCCTCTTAGACTTAAAAAAGGAGTACGAAATCATGCGCAAATTCCTAGCAGCAATTCTCCTCATCAGCATTGTCTGTATGAGCGTTTTTACTGCGCCCAAAGCATCCGCAGAGCATCCTACTGTGTATTATCAAGATCAAGTTGCTGTACTCATGTATCATCATTTTCACGATATTGACAAAAGTTCATCTACGATGACACCCGAACTATTCAAGCGACAGCTCGACTATTTACTCGCGAAGGGATACAACTTCATTTCGATGGATGATTTCAAGCAATATCTGGATGGTGCAACCGTTCCAGATAACGCAATTCTACTAACGATTGATGATGGGTATCAGAGTGTACATGAAAAAGCTTTGCCTATTCTAGCAGAGCGACATATTCCGGGTACCGTCTTTATGATTACGGAGACACTTGCGAATCCCAAGGGATACAACATTCCGTTCATGAACGAAGAGGAAATGAAAGAACTTGTCTCTACTAATAACTTCATCACAACGGGTTGTCATACAGATGCAATGCACATTAAGCTACCCGACGGTGAAGCTTCACTTATCGGTCGCGTGACCAAAGCTGACGGTACGAAAGAAACAGAATCTGAATATAAAGATCGTGTCACGAATGACATCAAAGGATGCATTAGTAAAGTGAACGATTCACACCGAGATCCAGTTGATTATCTGGCTTATCCATTCGGTATCGTTGATGATCTTGCTGCAAGTTTAGTCAATCAAGCAGGGATCAATTACGCCTTCACGATTGTTCCTGATATGGCGATAAGAGAAGTCGATCGCATGCATATTCCGCGTATTAATGCGGGAAGCCCATGGATCACACCCGAAATGCTTGATTTTACAATTAAACAACGCGTTGAAGCCAAAGAGCAGAAGGACTATAAAGTGCCTGTTACGAGTGCACTCACAGCGCTAGGAGCAACTGTTGAGAATCAGAACGGTTCCATGATCGTGAAGTGGAATGAGCAGCAATGGACAATTCGAGACAATCACACTTACATTGAACGTACAGATGGGACGAAGTTGGACTTACGCGTTCCTGTTAGTAATAATCAAGGGCACCTCATGATGGATTGGCGTGATGTTCAAGCGATGCTTGGCACACCCATTATGTATCATCCTGATACCAAGCTGATTACATTACGAACTGTACCGAAGATGTTAACCTCCTAAGAAGGACGTGTAGCAGATGACGAGTGATTTCTTAGCTTATATGTATCGCCTGCGTTATATTGAACGTTGGAGTCTCATGCGTAATGTCGTTAAAGAGAACGTAGCCGAACATTCCTATCACGTGGCTACACTGACACATCTCCTGTGCTCCATTGCAAATGCTGAGTTCGGACGTAATCTCAATAGTGGCTTAGCCGTATCGATGGCCTTATTCCATGATGCAACAGAATCCTTCACTGGTGACATCCCTACTCCGGTCAAGCACCACAATCCTGACATGCTAAGCTCATTCCGTGAGATTGAGCGCCTAGCCGCAGTCCGCTTGCAGGATATGATTCCACCGAAGCTTCAGTCGGTCTATGCACCGCTTCTAACGCACTCAGACGAAGATGAGGAATTGCGCGCCTTCGTCAAAGCAGCCGATCTGCTCGATGCGTATCTCAAGTGTGTAACTGAGTTATCTGCTGGCAACCGTGAATTCGGAACGGCGAAGAAGCAGATCGAGCAGTCGCTGCATCAGCTTGGGCTTCCTGAAGTGGATTACTTCTTGGAACATTTCGCGCCGAGCATGGAAAAGACGCTCGATGAGTTGTCGGAGTGAGAGTTACTACGTTTATCTCATGAAAAAAAGGTACAGTTCCTCAAGAAAGTTGATGAGGCTGTACCTTTTTTTGCTTATTTATTGCTCCCTTTGATTTTGACAGCTTGGCCTTCGTGCAGTCTCGAATGTTCGGCAGCAAATGCCATGAGGTGGCTTTGCAACGAAGCCGTTGCAGAAGTTAAGCCTTGCGATGAATTGCTATCGAATTGACGAACGTCCCGTAGGAACGAACTCACCATTCGTTCATCACCGCCTCCATGGCCATCACCTTCAACATTGCAGCTAACCTCAATCTTTTCCCCTGAAACATATCGGTATAATGTAAAGGCTCCTTTGTCCATATCTCCTATGATTTCGCCTTGCGTTCCCATGATTTGCACCCTGCGCGCACCGCTTTGCGTCAATCCTGACATGATGAACGACGCGTTCGCTCCATTTGCGAACTCCATATTGACCACCTGATGGTCGACAACATTGTTGTCGCATCGATATACACAGCGGCCAAATGGCCCTTCTTTAAGCGCTTTTAAGATGCCTTCTTGCGACAAATCATTCGTCATGTAGCGCGCCCAAGGGTGATGCGGTGGCTGCATATACATTTTCAAAGCGGAGAAGGCGCATTCCTTCTCGACCTCGCAACCATCGATACAGCGATCGGTGGAGCCTTCCGGGGCATTCTCCAATCTGAAATGAAGCAGAGAACCGTAAGAGCTCACGCTTGTACACGGCTGCTTCATAAGCCAGGAGATGATATCCAGATCATGGCACGACTTAGCTAGAATCATCGGACTTGTCTCCTCTGAATTGCGCCAATTCCCTCGCACGAAACTATGCGTCATATGAGGATAACCGACGTTTTCAGTTAATTGTATCGTACCCACCGTTCCGAGTTCTCCGTCTTCGATGCATTTTTTGATTCCTGACCAGAAAGGGGTATATCGAAGGACATGGGTTACAACGAGCAGACGCTTATGTTTAAGTGAAGCCTGCTCCAGCTCGATACATTCCTCCACTAAAGGAGACATCGGCTTCTCCAGCAGGACATGATAGCCCAGTTCCATTGCTTTCATCGCTGGTATATAATGCATCCGATCAAGTGTACAGATGATCATGACATCGGCAAACCGTCCTTGATCAAATACTTTCTCCCAAGAATCGTAGACATGCTCCGGGGCGATCTCATGAATCTCTGCAAATCGATTTCTACGTTCATCGTCTGGCTCAGCTACTGCAACAATCTTTAATTCATTTGGAAACTTCTCTGCATAGGGACCATAAATATATCTTCCTCTACTGCCAGCGCCTAGTAGTACGGCTGTTAATGTTCTCAAGACTTCTCCTCCTCTTGTATACGCTTATACTTTCATTGTAAGAGGGTAGATTGGGAGGCGAAAGAGATCGTTACTGACATTTCATATACACTTATTGACCTTGATTCTGCCTATGGAATCGAGTCATTCGGAATTCTTGCGGCGTCGTTTCGTTCTTCTTTTTGAAAAAGCGTATAAACGCAAGTGCCGAGTTGTATCCTAGAGCAGTGGCAATTTCATTTACTTTCTTCGTCGTATTAAGCAGCATGTCTTTGGCAATCAAATTCCGATAGTCATTAACGTATTGCGACAACCCGATCCCGGTGCTTTGTTTGTAAAGTCTAGATAAATAAGAAGGATTCAAGTCTACGTAATCCGCCAGTGCATTTAAGGAAATATCGGTAGATATATGTTCCTTAATATATCGATGTACCTTATTCACGACCTCCGTCGGCAATTGGGTGCCTCGCTGCGCATTCCATTCGAAGAAGCAATCTGCCATTTGCCAAAAGTATTGGATCAATTCCGGCCATGAAGCCGAATCGCTATGACGAAATAGCTTATCCAAATCCAGAAGGGTATTCATGTAATCACGAATTCCTCGATTTTTATGGATATAGAATAGAAATACAGCTGAAAGGGAATGGTACAATTCGGTCTTCCGCTCATATGGAGTTCCCTGATCGTTCCATATGACTGTCAGCTCGGCATACAGCTTGTTGAATTGTTCCCGATGATTGTTCTCAAGACAGGACATGAGCAATTGAACACGAGCATGATAGAAACTATCGTGATAGCTGCCGGTTTTATCGTTATCTTGTTTCTGGACGTCTTTATCGGTCATAATGACCCCACTAAGCAATCCATGACCTTGTACCAAACCGTATTTTATCGAATGGAACTGGTCTGAGACATTATCCCATGTGGTCGGTTCGCTTCCCAGAAGGAAAGAAACAGAAAGCCCCAGCAATCTCTTGCAGGTTGCTTGTACGGTCTTCAATATACCGCTCGTAAAGCGGTGGGCTTCAATCCAGTCGAAGTCACTAGACGATGAAACTGACGACGCTTTCGGTTGAATCATCCAGACGATTTTCGATAGCTCGAATACGACGGAATAGCTTCTTACATGCGTGGACAAATACTCATCACCAATGTTCTGGAGTGCATACGAAAGCAATGTTTTATCCGGCGTTCTGAACATCTCTCTCCAAGCGTCTACCCTTCCAATGAGCAAATAGACCGGCAATGTTGCATCGAGTGGAATATCGATTTCTCTGAAATCCTGCACGAGCTGACTCTCTGTTACATGCTTGCCTTGAAAGAGTCCCCATATATACTCTTTTTGAAGCGTTGGCATTGCCAATCTCATTTTGGATTGTGCGCTTGCAAGCCTCTGCTCCTGATTATGTTCTTCTTCAATTTTCTCAATGGCTCGTTCCACCGACTGAATAATTTTCTCATCACTTTCAACCTTTAGAATATAATCGAAGCCTCCATAGGTAATCGCGTTCCTTGCGTAATGAAAATCGTTATATCCGGTTAGAAAAATAACTTTGGAAGGCCATTGGGATTTAATCTCTTGAAGCAGCTCTATACCCCCTAGCCCGGGCATCTTAATATCGGAAATTACGATATCGATGTGATGATACGACAGAACCTCCAAAGCCTCTTCACCTGAATAGGCTTTCATCACTTCAAGCGGCAAATGAACGGTCTGCTCGAATAGCTCAAGAAGACCATCGACGATTATGGGAAGATCATCAACGATAAGCAGTTTATACATGCTGGTTCCTCCTCTAGCATACGCTCAGATTGATTCTTACCTTCAGTCCCCCCAGATCAGAACGTGACATCGTAATGCCATATCCCTCTCCGTAGTGAAGTTCTAATCTCCGATGTACATTCATGATTCCTGTTGTTTCTTCTATCCGATTGGAAGACTCGCATAGTCGCTTTTGGAGGCGCTCGATATCCTCATCACTGATGTTTCTTCCATTGTCTTCGACATACAGTGAGAACACCTCTGCCTTAAGTTCGCTGTGAACCCAAAGCTCACCACGTTGAATCATATTGCCTAAGGCATGCTTATAAGCATTCTCGATGATCGGTTGCAGGACCAGCCTCGGAACGAAGATATCTGGAACATCTCCTTCAAACTTGACTTGAATGCGGTCTCCGTAACAAATGGATTGCATATCGACATACGTGCGAGAATGCTTTACCTCAAGCTCTAGCGGAATCTCGTTCTCATCATTACGTGTAATGAATTGAAAATATTGACCGATATATAAGCAGAATTGATAGGCTTTCTCCTTCTGATTCTCGGATTTTATCAGTCGACATAACACAAAAAAACAATTATATAAAAAATGAGGGTTGATCTGCGCTTGCAATCGTTTCAGCTCCGAGCGTTGACTTCGAATTTGCTGCTCATAATTTTCCTCAATTAATGTTTTCAAAGATCGCACGGTATCGTTAAAAGCTTGGTACAAATAGCCAAATTCATCTGATCCGCGATCGATCACGATCGGTTCCAGCCAGTTCTGCTGAACACGTCGAAATGAATGTACCAACTTCATGAGGGGTCTGTAGATGAATCGCAATAGAAAATAGGAAAAGAAAAATAGAATGCACACGCCAAGCGCGCATGCCACCCAAAACCACATTCGATACTTCTGCAGCGAACCTAAAATCTTTTCCTCCGGAATGCAAGTAATGGAATAGGAATTCCAGAGGCTAGAATATTTATAAACTGTGAGATAGCGTTGTCCTCCATAATTCAGTGTTTCGTATCCTTCTTCGGACGCAGCATTTTTCTCCAAAGCAAAAGATTTCATGCGTTCTAGCAGCTCTGTGTCCACACCGCTCTCGACTTTCCACCCTCGGTCCAAGTTAAACAATATGCTCTGTCCGCCCCGCGCGCTGCTAATCTGCATCAAGGTCTCCTTGATCTTACTCGTAGATAGCTCGACCCCAACGACGTATATCGGATTCTTCACTGTACTGGTGGGATACTGCATAGTAATAAATAATCGATCGTTCCAATAAACGAACGGTTGCTCTAAATGCTTTGCGCTTTGTTGCATGGCTTCGTATTCTTGCCGGTCAATTGAGGTTTCATAGTTGGAACTAAGAATCGTACGTTCAATCACGGGCACATAAGCCCTCGCTTCTTGAATGAATGGACTTGAATTTTTCATCAGATCGAGTCGCTTCTGTATGTCCAGTATTTTGCGTGCGCGATCGTAATCGCTCATGGCTGTGCCCGTTGTGGCAATTTCCATCAAATCTTTATCCATCACATAGTTCGGCAAATAACGGCTAATCCGGTCTCCTTCCTTATCCAGCGAATCCAGATAGAACCGTGTCGTATTCAGAATTGACTCCGAAATTTCGCTGCGAATCTTCTGCGCGCCCATCTCGTTAATCATCCAGGTAATTGCCATCAGAGGCAACAAGGCAGCCAGAAAGGCAGCCATAATTTTCTTAAATATGGAGGAGTCATGCAAAAAGAATAACATTTTCATCGCTTGTTCTCCTGGGATCATTTAATAGAGTACTACGATATTAACCTCTATTATTCTTTGACACTCCCCATCACAATTCCTTTTATGAAAAACCGCTGCATGAACGGATAGACGATGAGGATCGGAAATGCCGCCACGAAAATCTGCGCTGCTCTGCTCGTACGATCGGACAACTTCATCATTAGCTCGGCATTTTCTGCTTTAATGAAGCGAAAATCCAGTTTAATAATAACCGACTGCAAGAAGGTTTGCAGCGGGTAATTTTCAGGATGATTCATGTAAATCATGCCGTCAAACCAACTATTCCAATGTCCCACCATGGTGAAAAGACCTGTTGTCGCCAGTGCAGGCAAAGATAGTGGAACGTAGATCTTCCATAAGGTCGTGAAATGGCCAGCCCCGTCGATGCGCGAGGATTCTTCGAGTTCTTTGGGCAGATTGCGGTAGAAATTCAGCAATAGAATAACGTTGAACACCGCAACAGCCCCTGGTAGCACCAGAGCCCAAATGGTATCAATCATCCAAAGCCCCTTCACAGTTAAATACGTCGGAATGAGTCCACCGCTGAATAAAATTGTAAATACGAATACCCATGCATAGAAGGTTCTTAGCCGAAATTGCTGAGAATCTTTGGATAATGGGTAGGCGGTAATAATCGTCAGCAACATGCTGATGGTTGTTCCCAGAACAACCCGCTGAATAGATACCCAGAATGCCCGCAAATATTCCGGTTTTCCAAATACGTTATCATATGCAGCTGTCGTAAATTCAATTGGCCACAGAGTGACTTTGCCGGCTGCTGCTGCTGAACCAGAGCTAAACGAGATCGCCAAAATATGAATAATAGGCATAAGGCACAACAAGGATATGGACAATAGAACGATGAAGTTGAATATCAAAAACAATCTTCTTGCGAATGATCTGTTCGTACGCACGATGTGTCTCCCTTCTGAATGACCGCCGATCACATTAGAAAATGCGGTATTTCGCTAACCGATAGGCTAAGATATAGGAAATCGATATGAATATTAAAGATACGACGGATTTCAGCAACCCAACGGCCGTAGCGAAACCGAACTGTGATTGCTGAATCCCCATGCGATATACGAAGGTGTCGATAATATCCGCGCTTTCATAGACCGGAGGACTGTAAAGGTTGAAGATTTGCTCAAATCCAGCATTGAGTACATTTCCGATATTGAGTGTAAACATGAGAATAATGATAGGAAGCATCCCAGGCAGCGTCACATGTAACGTCTGCTTGAAGCGTCCTGCACCGTCGATTTCCGCAGCTTCGTAGAGTGACGGGTTAATGCTGGTGAGCGCAGCCAGATAGACAATTGTACCGAATCCGAATTCTTTCCATACATCCGAAATGACCATGACATAAGGGAACCAGTCATTGTTACCCAGAAAAAAAATAGGCTTGATGCCAAATAAACTCAGCACTTGATTGATCACACCGGAGGATGGTGACAATACATCGACTAGAATTCCGCTTAACAGTACCCATGATAGAAAGTGAGGCAAGTAAACAAGCGTCTGAAAGGTCCGTTTGACCCATTCTCTCCGCAGCTCATTGAGCATGATCGCAATCGTGATGGGAACAAGAAGTCCTGCTATAATTTTCATCAAGGCAATGTATACTGTATTGAAGAATATGCGGCCAATATCAGGGTACTCGATCAATAACTGAAAGTTCTTGAGACCAATAAAGGGTGAGCCGAACAAACCTTTATTCGGAACGTATTTCTCAAAGGCCATCACAATGCCGGCCATCGGGATATAACTGAAAATGATGACTAATGTTAGCCCTGGCAGCAACATCAAGTGAAGCGGCCATTCCTTCTTCCACCTGCGTATGAATCCATTCATGCCTTTCACCTCTCTGCATGACTATTAAATATGAACTAGGTTAAAGAAAAGAGGGATTGTTTTTGTCCAACCCCTCCATTCATCCACTTTGCGATTATTTGTGAGTGGCGTACCATTCGTTGACTTCTTTGGTCATTTTGTCGCCGCCAAGCTTCTTCCATTCTTCTACGAATTTATCGAATTCATCCACGGATACTTGATTCATGATAATTTTGAAAAATATTTCATCCCGCTTCTTGATCAGAATTTCTTGTCTTTCCGTCATTGTCGGTGTAGGTGCACCGTAAAATTTATTTTGTAGGTACTGTTTATTTTGCTGAATTGCCGGAACTAGCGAATATGCGCCTTTCGGTCCCGAAATCAGGTATTCCCACCACATGTTGATATCACTGCCGTCAACATATTTCATTGCGCGCTCATACCGTGTTTTTTGATCCTTTGTTTCTAAAATGCTCGCGTTTTTGGTTTCAATGGCTTTTGGTAGAATGTCGCCGTTATTGTCCAATTGTCTACCAACGCGAAGTGGGTTAAGCAACCAGTAGTTTGCGCCTTTTTCCTTCAAATCTTTACCGTATTCATATACTTTCTGCTCTTCTGTTGGATGTTGTTGAGTAACGATATATTGATTTAACAGCTTAATAACACCTTCCGGATGCTTTGCTTTCTTGGAGACGACATAATATTCGTCAACACCGATTCCGATTTGCGATCGTGCAGGATTGCTATCCACCGATGGAATCGGGAATACGCCCCACTCTTGTACGACTTTACCGTCCTTCAAAGCGCCTTTAACGAGCTGCGCCGGTACCCAAGACGCACCGTATACAATACCGATGTTGTTGTTGTAGAGGAGCTCTGCTTCTTTCTCCGTGTCTTTAACAGCGAACTCAGGATCAATTAATCCTTTCTTGAACATATCCTGTAGTGCCTTAAGCGCTTCCTTCACTTGAGGCTGGATGTCACTATTGACCAAACCACCCTTTCCGTCTTCTATCCAATTATTCTCATAAGCATGGTAACTATTTAGGAATGGCCATAGTCCTGTAACACCTGTGTCCTTATTATTAAATGGATCTTTGCTTACTGCAATTCCATACGGTTTCCCGGTGCCGCCAGGGTCTTTCGTTTTGAACGCCTCGGCAATCGTCAATAGGTCTGCCATCGTCTTCGGTTCCGGCAGGTTCAATTTCTTCAACCAATCCTTACGAATAAAGAGAAACTGGTATTGGTACGGATTATACGAACTCGGAATCCCCATTAACTTATTGTCGAAAGTGGCCGTCTTCATCTGCAAACCGCCATCCATCATCAAAAATTTCTTCGTTTCATCCGTTGCATACTTGTCGTATACAGACTTCAGATCCATAATCATATCCGCTTCTGTCAACTCTTTCAGCTGTGTAGCATTGACTCGCATGAAGTCTGGAATATCATTGGAGGCGATGGCCATCTTCAATTTTTCTTTGAATTGAGGGTCATCGGCAGCTACCCATTTGTTCGTGATCTTCACGCCGATGTCTTTCATATACGCATCATAAACCGCATTCTTCTCAAAACTCTCGCCTGGATCAAATTTAAGATATTGATCACTAAGTGATACCGTTGAAACCTCTACAACTTCATTCTTTTCACTTGCCGGAGTCGGTGTCGTTGTTGTTGTCGTCGGTGTCGCATCGGTCGGCTTTTTCTCCTCCACCTTCGTTGTACTGCTGCATGCCGTTATCGCTAGGCTGAGGGTTAAGGCAAAGATGATAAGACTTTTACTTCTTCTTCTCATAGTACCCCTCCATCATGTTTCAAAATAGGTCGCAGACGTTGCTGCTTCCTTTCATAATCTTAGTATAGAAATGATAGCGCCTTCATTCCATATACTAGTCTTTACTTTCGTATACACCTCTCGACTACCTTAATAATTCAATTGCTTTTGAGAAAAAAAAGCCCCTGCTTTTCAGCAGAGGCTTCTTCATCTATCCTTTATACATTTACAACAGCTGTAACGTTACGTACGGAATGTGCCGATTTATCAAGAGCCGCTTGCTCTTCAGTTGTCAGCTCAAGCTCGAAGATTTTCTCAATACCAGCTGCACCAAGAAGAGTCGGTACACCCATGAACAAGTTGTCATAGCCGTATTCGCCTTCAAGAAGAGCAATTGCAGGAATGATACGCTTCTTGTCCTTTAGAATCGCTTCTGCCATCTGTACTAGGGACGCAGCAGGTGCATAGTATGCCGAGCCGTTACCTAGTAGGTTAACGATTTCGCCACCACCTGTACGCGTGCGTTGTACGATTGCTTCGATGCGCTCTGAGGAAATCAGCTTCTCGATTGGAATCCCGCCAACGTTGGAGTAACGAACAAGTGGCACCATGTCATCGCCATGACCACCTAGAACGAAACCACGAACATCTTCGACAGATACGTTAAGCTCTTGCGCAATGAATGTGCAATAGCGAGCTGTATCTAGTACACCAGATTGTCCAATCACACGAGACTTATCGAAACCTAATGCATTGTAAGCAACGAAAGTCATTGCATCGACTGGATTAGATAGAATGATAACGATTGATTCTGGGCAGTATTTTTTAACATTTTCACATACGGATTTTACAATTCCAGCATTCGTATTTACCAAATCATCACGGCTCATGCCTGGCTTACGAGCAATACCTGCAGTAATGATCACGATATCAGAACCAGCTGCATCTTCATAGTTGGAAGTACCTACGATATTCGAGTCAAAGCCTTGTACAGGACTTGCTTCCATCATATCAAGTGCTTTACCTTTTGTCGGGTTTTCCAATTGAGGAATATCAACAAGAACCACGTCTCCGAGTTCCTTCTGAGCAAGCATTAATGCCGTAGTTGCGCCTGTAAATCCAGCACCGACAACCGTAATTTTATTGCGACGAATAGCCATGTAAGAACCCTCCCATTGTTAAACTGCCTTAAGAATAATAGTAATTGCAATAATTACATGTTTTTGATAATTTCGTTTGCGAACTCAGAACATTTGATTTCAGTAGCGCCTTCCATAAGACGAGCGAAGTCATAAGTAACAGTCTTGTTACCGATTGATGTGCTCATACCTTTGTAGATCAAGTCAGCCGCTTCTTGCCAGCCCAAGTGCTCAAGCATCATAACACCAGAAAGTGTTACGGAACCTGGGTTTACTACGTCAAGACCTGCATATTTCGGAGCTGTACCATGAGTCGCTTCGAAGATCGCATGTCCAGTTAAGTAGTTGATGTTCGCGCCCGGTGCAATACCGATACCACCAACTTGTGCTGCTAGAGCATCAGACAAGTAGTCACCGTTCAAGTTCAATGTAGCAATTACATCGAAGTCAGTTGGACGAGTCAATACTTGTTGAAGCGCGATGTCAGCAATCGCATCTTTTACGATGACTTTGCCAGCTGCTTCTGCTGCTTTTTGAGCTGCATTCGCTGCATCTGTACCTTGCTCTTCTTTAATGCGGTCATATTGTGCCCAAGTGAATACTTGCTCGCTGTATTCTCTTTCTGCAAGCTCATAACCCCAGTTCTTGAATGCACCTTCAGTAAACTTCATGATGTTACCTTTGTGTACAAGCGTAAGCGTCTTACGTCCATGCTTAATAGCATATTCGATAGCAGCGCGAATTAGACGCTCGGAACCTTCTTTGGATACTGGCTTAATACCGATACCAGAAGTTTCAGGGAAACGGATTTTGTTAACGCCCATTTCATTTTGCAAGAAAGTAAGAACTTTCTTAACAGCATCAGTTCCTTCTTGGTACTCAATACCCGCATAGATGTCCTCTGTGTTTTCACGGAAAATAACCATGTCAACAAGCTCAGGACGCTTCACTGGGGAAGGTACACCGTCGAAATAACGAACTGGACGAAGACATACATACAGATCAAGCTCTTGACGAAGTGCAACGTTCAAAGAACGAATACCACCGCCAACAGGCGTAGTCAAAGGACCTTTGATTGCTACAATGTACTGACGAACCGCTTCAAGCGTATCGTTAGGCAACCAGCTGTTATATTTGTTAAATGCTTTTTCACCTGCATAAACTTCGTACCAAGCGATTTTCTTCTCGCCGTTATAAGCTTTCTCAACTGCAGCGTCAAGAACGCGCTTGGAAGCTGCCCAGATGTCTGGACCTGTTCCGTCACCTTCGATAAAAGGAATGATTGGGTTGTTAGGAACAACAAGCTGTCCATCTTGAATCGTGATTTTTTCGCCTTCTGTAGGCAATTCATAATTTTCAAACTGTGCCATGTAGGTTGCCTCCTCAAAATATTCTAACTATTTGGTATAGCTCTCTTGGATTTGATATCCCTGCATTCATTATAGTATAAAAGTAGAGATTGCCAAGCCTATCCCTACACACAATTGAACGGGAGTCCCTAAACTTTATGTTCAAAATGCAATTTGCATCCTGACACAAGTCGAAACTGCCCGTCGATAGGGTAAATTCATCTCAATAAATGACTATCTATCTTCGATTGGTATGTAGCGCTGATTTGATAATCCTGTGTATTCTGCACGAGGACGAATCAAGCGGTTGTTGTCATATTGCTCTAAGATGTGCGCTGTCCAACCAGATGTACGAGAAATTGCAAAGATCGGTGTAAACAGATCACGAGGGATACCAAGTGATGTGTAGCAAGAAGCGGAGTAGAAGTCTACGTTCGGCTTCAAGCCTTTTTGTCCAGTTACAAGATCTTCAATGTGAATGGACATCTCGTAATATGTCGTGTCGCCTGTCAATTGACCAAGCTGTCTGGACATTTTCTGTAGATGTTTCGCACGTGGATCACCATTCTTGTATACACGGTGTCCGAATCCCATGATTTTTTCCTTATTATTCAGTTTATTGCTGATATACGTATCCACATTGTCTGGACCACCGATTTCTTCTAACATCGCCATAACCGCTTCATTCGCTCCACCGTGCAAAGGTCCTTTAAGTGCACCAATTGCGGATGTCACACCTGAATACATGTCAGACAACGTTGCTACAGTTACGCGTCCTGCGAATGTGGATGCATTAAGCTCATGATCCGCATGAAGGACTAGTGCTTTATCTAGCGCCTCAATTGCAATTGCATCTGGCTCTTCGCCTGTCATCATGTATAGGAAATTAGCTGCGATGGAAGGATAACCTTTGGATGCAATCGGCTCTTTGCCTTCACGAATACGGTAAAATGCAGCGACAACTGCTGGCAATTGTGCTTGCAAGCGAATCGCTTTACGCACGTTAGCCTCTTTGCTCATATCCCCAGCTTCTGGGTCATATAACCCAAGGCTAGATACGGCTGTCCGCAGAGCAGACATGGAGTTTGCATCTTTTGGATACGTTTGCATTTGGTCGATAACTTGTTGTGGGATCGTGGAGCTGTTATTCAAATCATTTTGAAGCTGATCTAGTTCAGACTGCGTTGGCAACTTGCCAAACCACAATAAAAAAACAACTTCTTCAAAAGTTGCGTTTTCAGCAAGGTCGTCAATATCGATACCACGATAGGTCAACACGCCATCAATAATTGAACTAATGGAAGAGGTAGTAGCTACAATGCCTTCTAATCCTTTGGTTGCTGTCAAAAGAATCACTCCTATCTTTCGCTTAATAGGCAAACTTACCATAAGTTTAGTTATCACATAATATTAATAATAAAGTATTTTGAGCTTTCTGTGAATGTGTTTTGCATAAAAATTCATTATCAGTGGCATAAAAATTGCTTCTAACTGCTTGGTCAATTTACTACCTTCTGAAGAAAAAATTTATGCGTCCACTCGAAATACCTCTGCGAATGACTAATAGAATAAGAGCCTGAAAGATAGGTCGTGTAAACGGTAATAACATCAATATTCCGAGTAAATCAGAGATAAACCCCGGAATAAGCAGGAAAATCCCACCGACTAGTATACATAAGCCTTCTAGAATCGTCGTAGCCGGCATCTGCCCTCTACTTAATTGCATCCGCGCACTAACCCACACCCGAGGTATTTCACGTTTCACAAAATAGACACCAAATACAGCACTCAGTAAGAGGAGTAGGAACGTATAACCGGATCCGATCCATTTTCCAACCAAATAAATACTTAGGATTTCAAGTGCAGGTGCAAGTATTAGCCAAATGAACATACCGCGGCGCATAGGGACAGCCTCCTTAAGGTTGATTGATTAATGCATATAACTCAGGTAATTCCTTATCCAAGCGAACTGGACGAAAAGCACGATTGACCCAAACATGCCGTGTTGCCCCGCTAACGAGAAGCTCTCCTTGCGGATCACCATCTGCTTGCATATTCATCTCATCACTTGCCATCGCATCCTCAGAAATTCGACGAATCTGACTGTTAAACTCCACTTTGATCGCTGTATACGACTGAATGCGTGTGTATATCACGATGCGGTCATCATAACGAGCCGGTGTATGAAACTTCATCTCTGCCTCGACTACGGGAAGCAGCAAACCTTTCTGCTCCACAACTTGATAGGGATAACCCATTTCCCGAATGAGTTCCGTTCTTCCAATTTCAAACCAGTTCAAATAGTTCGCATGATACACGACCCCCATCTGATCCGTTTCCTGATAACGCACGCGCTGCTCATGCTTAAACCATTTTGACTCCATGACAATACCTCCAAACCTCAACCACATTCTTTACTTTTTAAAAAAGAGTGAACACAGAGGATGCCCTCTATATTCACTCTTGTGTGTCATGTGTTTATCTTATAGAACCTTGCAACGACCGCAGTAGATAACACCCATCTCAGGGTAAAGCGTTACTTCTTCGCCGTCTTTGAAGCATTCCATCGCATTGTTTACACCTACGATTACTGGAATACCTAGAGATACAGCGACAACTGCCGCGTGAGAAGTAATACCGCCTGCTTCAACAACAAGCGCGCTTGCTTTCTCGATTGCTGGCATGTAATCCTTATCTGTTGCTGGTGCAACAAGGATATCGCCTTGGCTCATTTTTGCTACAGCTTCAGCTGCATTTGCAGCGTGGCAAACTTTACCATTAATGGACTTGGAACCAATTCCTGTTCCTTTAGCAACCATTTCGCCCACTTGGTGAACTTTCATGATGTTTGTAGTACCTGCACGGCCAACTGGAACACCTGCAGTAATAACTACGATATCACCAAGAGAGATGCGACCCGCGTTAAGTGTACACTCAACTGCGTTGTCGAATAGCTCGTCCGTTGTGTGTGCAGCTGGCGTCTGAATCGTCTCAACACCCCATACAAGGGATAGACGACGCATGATACGCTCGCTAGTCGTAACAGCAACGATTGGGGACTTCGGACGGTATTTGGATACCATGCGAGCTGTATAACCACTCTCAGTAGCTGTAAGAATCGCACCTGCATTTAGTTCAAGTGCAGAGTTAGCAACAGCTTGAGAGATTGCTTCTGTAACTGTCGTTTGTTGTGCTTGTGCTTGACGCATGAAGATCTCACGATATTCAAGGCTTGATTCTGCACGCTCAGCAATACGAGCCATTGTTTGAACGGATTCAACTGGGTATTTACCAGCAGCCGTCTCACCAGATAGCATAACTGCATCCGAACCGTCGAATACAGCGTTCGCCACGTCACTTGCTTCCGCACGAGTTGGGCGCGGGTTACGTTGCATGGAATCCAGCATCATTGTTGCAGTAATTACTGGCTTGCCCGCTACGTTACACTTTTGAATCATTTGCTTTTGAACGATTGGCACGTCTTCAGCAGGGATTTCTACACCCAAGTCCCCACGAGCTACCATTAAACCGTCAGAAACTTTAAGGATCTCATCCAAGTTTTCTACGCCTTCTTGGTTCTCAATTTTGGAGATGATTTGAATGTGCTCCGCGTTATGCTTCTCAAGCAATTCACGGATTTCCATTACATCACTCGCTTTACGAACAAAAGAAGCTGCGATGAAGTCAACATCTTGCTCAATACCGAATACGATATCGTTCGCATCTTTTTCCGTGATGCCTGGTAATTTAATTTGAACGCCTGGTACGTTAACACCTTTTTTGCTCTTAATCGTACCACCGTTAGTAATTAAACATTTGATTTCTGTTCCAGTGATTTCAGCAACAGAAAGACCGATAAGGCCATCGTCGATTAGAATCGTGGAACCTACGGAAACGTCTTTAGGTAGGTCTTCATACGTAATTGAAATACGGTTTTCATCACCCAGAATTTCTTCTGTAGTTAATGTCACGTACTGATCTTGAACAAGCTCGATTGGTTCTACTTTAAGTTTACCTGTACGAATTTCTGGTCCTTTTGTATCCAGCAAAATAGCTACAGTCTTACCCACTTCTTTTGCTGCTTGACGGATGTTCTCAATACGAGCTCCGTGTTCTACATAATCACCGTGTGAAAAGTTCAAACGAGCGACATTCATGCCCGCCTCAATTAATTTCTTCAAATTCTCCAGGGATTCACTTGCCGGTCCAATAGTACATACGATTTTTGTTTTACGCATTATTTCCCTCCTGAGTAAATGTATAGCGACCGATGTTTCTAAATTTCTCGTATCGGTCTGCTTTTAGCTGCTCCTCGTTCATGTCAAGCAGCGGCTTTATATGCTCTAGAATAGCCGATTTAACCAGTTCCGCCTGCTGCGCCAAGTCCTTGTGAGCTCCACCTTGTGGCTCAGGAATAATCCCATTAATGATACTGCCTAGCTTATGAATGTGATCAGCCGTAATTTTCATCGCTTCCGCCGCTTGCAGCGACTTGGAAGCATCACGATAAATAATGGATGCTGCACCTTCTGGACTGATGACGGAATAAATCGCATTTTCCAACATGAGCACACGATTGCCGACGCCAAGCGCCAGCGCACCCCCACTACCGCCTTCTCCAATAACAATACAAATAATCGGTACGCGGAAGGATGCCATCTCAAGCAAGTTGCGTGCAATAGCCTCGCCTTGTCCGCGCTCTTCTGCAGCATTACCTGCGTAAGCACCTTTTGTATCGATAAAAGTAATGATCGGTCTCCGGAACTTATTCGCTTGACGCATCAAACGAAGCGCCTTACGAAAACCTTCCGGATAAGGAGAACCAAAATTTCGAGCAATATTATCTTTTGTATCTTTGCCTTTTTGATGCCCGACTACTGTAACTGGTAATCCATTTATTTTGGCTACCCCGCCGACAATCGCAAGATCGTCGCCGTAGAGTCGGTCACCGTGCAATTCTACGAAATCAGTAAATATTGCCCCAATATAATCAAGCGCGGTTGGGCGCTGGGGATGTCTTGCTATTTGCATTTTTTGTGAGGCTGACATATTTGCGTACAGCTCACCTTGAAGAGTGACATAGCGCTCTTCTAAACGCTTAATTTCATCGGTAAAGTCGATTCCTTTCTCTTCACCGAATTTCCGTAGCTCTTCAATCTTTGATTTCAGCTCGGATAGAGGTTGTTCAAAAGGCATTTCTCCCGCCATGTTACTTGTCTCCCTTCAAACTATGCAGATCTAACAGTTTAGCAAGCGTTGCTCGTAAATCTTTGCGGTGCACAACCTTATCAACCTGGCCGTGCTGCAAGTTAAATTCAGCTGTTTGAAAGTTGTCAGGTAGCTTTTGGCGAATGGTTTGTTCAATTACGCGGCGTCCCGTAAATCCGAAGGATGTACCCGGCTCCGCCACGATAATGTCACCTAGCATTGCGAATGACGCAGATACGCCGCCAAATGTAGGGTCTGTAATTACAGAGATAAATAAACCATCTTTTTCATTTAATTTGGAAACCGCAGCACTTGTCTTCGCCATCTGCATGAGACTAAGAATACTTTCTTGCATTCTTGCTCCACCAGATGTTGAGAAGATAATGACAGGCACTTGATGTTCAATCGCATACTCAATTGTTTTAGTGATTTTCTCACCCACAACTGATCCAAGTGAACCTCCCATGAAATCGAAGCTCATTGCACCAATTGCAACTGGAATGCCGTCGATCTCAGCTGCACCTGTAACAATCGCATCACGAAGACCCGTGGCAGCTTGTGCTTTTTCTACTTTTTCCGTGTAATCTGGAAACTCTAGAGGATCAACAGACACCATGTTAGGGTCTGACTCTACAAAGCTTCCTTCATCCACTGTCAAAAGAATGCGTTCAAGAGCATTTAATTTGTAATGGAAACCGCAAGAACTGCAAACCTTCAAGTTTTTCTCTAGCTCTTTGCTGTACTGAATCGTGCCGCACTGCGGGCATTTATTCATTAACCCTTCAGGAATATCACGCTTTGTCCGTTCGGAAGGAATGGTTGCGTATTTTCGCTTTTGGAAAAGATCCTTTAACACATGGACACCTCTTCTTGAATCAAAATCTGTATCTGTAATCATTCATCAATCACTCACGAAAAAGACATGTCTGAGGGTCAGACATGCTGCATAAATGACTATCTATGTAAGATTGAATTAAATACTTCCTGAACTTCTTCAAGTTCTCCCTCAGGAACTAAAATTTCAAACTGGTTTTTTGTCATACTAATGGCGCGAACTTGAACGAGGAATCCTTCAATCGTCAAATCTTGTTTTATACGCTCGGCGATTTTAGCCGTTGGAGCTATATAAATCACCGTCCACATTGCAAAAAACCCCCTCGTTTCATTCCAAAAGTCGTTCAGCGCCTACCTCATATATGCTTGTTCATTGCCATTATAATAACATAATTTCTCTTTTTCCCGCAAGGAAGCCCCTTGCATCTAACACAAGGGGAATAGTGGAAATCGTCCTATAGGAGGGGGTAAACATAGGGCTCATGCACTATTTATCGGAATTTTCTTGTTCTAACGTTGTATCGCCAGTATAGTTTGCCGCATGTACATTCTGATGTGCGATACGTGCAGACGCTGCCGCTGCAAGTGCTGCAACGAGATCATCGAGGAAGACATGAATGCCAGCTTTATCATCGTTTAACGTGCGAATAATACCGATTTTTTCCTTATCTAGATAACCAAAAGATGTTAATCCGATCATTCCGTATACATGAACAATACCAAGTGCAAGTGTCTCATCGACCCCAAATAATCCTTCATCGACTTCCATAATCGATTGAAGCGGCTCAGGAAGCAGCTTTCGCTCTGCCAGCTCATCCAAAGCAATACCTGTATATAAAGAATATTGCACTTCCCGTTTGGCAAGCACAGAGAGCACGCTTTCCACACATGCTTCCAATTGAAGCAGATCATTATAAGGTTTTTGCAGCTTGTACACAATTTCTGCGATTTGCGTTACGGTAACCCCTCGTTTACCAAGTAATTGCAAAATGTGCTCCTGTCCCATGGTAAAGCCTCCCTTTTGCACGATGATAATCATAGTGATTATACAAATTATGCGGGAGGCTACTTTTTTATTTCACGACGACACAGTCTTTGCCTAATAAATTTTCAATGTGCTGAAATAATACAGGTGTTGGGTTCACTTGATATTTCTCACTAAGCGCAAGGGATCTACGGTCACTTTCATAAAATAGAATGACAGGTGATGATCCGCTGTGCTGTTGCAACATGAGTTTTAAGACGACTAGCTGTTCAGGTCGTTCATGTATAGCCTTAATCTTAATATACACCTTCTTCGGTTTCGTTTCCGTGGAGAAACTCACACCTTCCTCCGAAATTTGTGGCTTCGCCTCAAGGGTCGCGGATTGCGTTTGTTCCGATTGACGAACAGGTGCTGTAGATCGGGTTTCGGGCTTGTTATAAGGTCTTCGTGCAGACGTGTTGTTGCTCGAATTACGACTAACTCCTGATGAATATGGAGGTCGCACTTGCTTCAGGCGTTTGATCCCATCTAGATCATCCAAGCGGCATACATCATCGGCAATAATTTTGATCTCATCCTCATCGCCTAGCTGCAGCTTCCCTTTTACAAGTAAAAGATTGCCTTTCTGCACAGCAGAAGCTGCCATTTTCCAAATACGCGAGAAGAGAACGACTTCAACTTTCTCAACACGATCCTCAAGTTCCATAAAGGCCATTGGATCGCCCTTCTTTGTCACTATCGTCTTACTGGATGCGACCATCCCTGCCACAAGTACCTCACCGTTATCCAGATACTCTAACAATTGATGCATCGGATCGACTTCAAGCTCCTGCAATTTCTCCTCATACGCATCCAGCGGATGACCGGATATATACAGTCCAAGCAGCTCACGTTCATACTCGAGCACTTGTCCTTGTGTGTAGGGCTTTAAGTTCGGATACTCCACTTCCCAGTTCGGCTCTTCTATAAAGCCAAACAGGTGAAGCTGCAGATCGTCCCGTTCTTTGCGCCACTTAATGGCTTGTTCAACGGTTTCATCCAGCATTGCAATCAGCTGTGCCCGATGACCAGGCAGACTGTCCATTGCTCCGCTTTGAATCAGAGATTCAATCACTCGCTTGTTACACACACGCAAATCGACACGCTGGCAGAAGTCTAGTAAAGAGACAAAAGGTCCTGTCACTCGTTCCTTACGGATCGCTTCAATCGCTTGTGTCCCAACGTTCTTAATTGCTGCAAGTCCGAAGCGAATGGCATCCTGATCGGTTAGCGGAGTAAAGGTAACTCCACTTTCATTCACATCAGGCGGGAGTACAGCAAGCTTCATACGACGACACTCATCCACATACTCTGCCACTTTACGATGACTACCCATTACAGCCGTTAACATCGACGCCATGAACTGGCGCGGATAGTGGGCTTTTAAGTACGCAGTCTGGAAAGCAAGTACGCCGTATGCGGTAGCATGAGCGCGCGGGAAGCCGTAATCTGCGAAGCGAACGATCATATCATAGACATGATTCGCTTCATCTTTGCCATAACCTTGTTCAATCGAACCCGTTACGAAATGGGCCCGTTGTTCATCGAGAATCTCACGCTTTTTCTTCGAAACAGCACGACGTAACAAATCTGCTTCTCCAAGCGAGAACCCTGCCATCTTAGAGGCGATCTGCATGATCTGCTCTTGATACACGATAATGCCATACGTATCTTGCAAAATATCAATTAACGTCGGATGTGGATATTCCACCTCGACGAGTTTATGTTTACCTGCGATATACTTTGGGATAAACTCCATTGGGCCTGGACGATACAGGGCAACAACAGAGATTAAATCTTCAAACTCCGAAGGCTTCATATCCTTCAGCACACGTCTTACGCCTGCAGATTCCATTTGGAATACACCAGAAGAATCCCCTCGACCGAGCATGGCGTACGTTAAAGGATCGTGATCCATATTCACGTCTGTCCATTTGAGCGTTAAGTCTTGCTCCTCTTTGATCCAATTCATTGTCCGCTCGATAATAGATAACGTACGCAGACCGAGAAAGTCCATTTTGAGCAAACCAATCGCCTCTAAATACTCCATTGAGTATTGGGTGAGCGGTGTCCCAGCAGTCCCTTCTTGCAAGGGTACGTAGTGCGTGAGCGGTTCTCGAGATATAACGACACCAGCCGCATGCGTGGAAGCATGACGAGGCATGCCTTCTACCCGCTTCGCCATATCGAGCAGCTCTGCTGTTCGCGGGCTGGAACGAGTCAGCTTATCCAAATCAGACCCTGCCACCATCGCATCTTCAAGAGTAATTCCAAGCGCTCGCGGAATCGCCTTCGCCGCTTTGTCTACATCGTTATACGGTATGTTCATTACACGTCCGACATCACGTACAGCCGCCTTCGCTGCCATCGTACCGAACGTAATGATCTGCGCAACATGCTGATCACCGTACTTCTGAACGACATATTCAATGACTTCATCCCGCCGCTCATCACTAAAGTCGATATCGATATCGGGCATCGTGATCCGCTCTGGATTCAAGAATCGCTCGAAGAGAAGCTTGTACTTAATCGGATCAACGTCCGTAATGTTTAGCACATATGCAACTAAGCTACCCGCAGACGAACCCCGTCCTGGCCCTGTCACAATCCCTTTTCGATGAGCAAAAGCAATGAAGTCCCATACGATTAGAAAATAGTCGGAGAACCCCATTCGCTCGATGACACCAAGTTCATATGCAAGCCGCTCCTCGACCTTCGCGCGGAACTCCCCGTCTTCGGCCGTCCATTCTGGCAACTTGCCATATCGAGTCTCGAGTCCACTCTGACACAATCGTTGTAAATAGGAGCCAGCTTCTATCCCCTCTGGAATTGGTTTAAAACTTGGCAAGATCGACTCGCCAAACTTAAGCTCCAGATTACACATGTCAGCCACTTTACGCGTATTTGCAATCGCTTCCGGTACGTGAGGGAACAAGCGCTCCATCTCTTCTGTGCTTTTTAGATACAATTGCGAGCTGCTGAACTTTAATCGACCCTCATCTTCAACCGTCTTACCCGTTCCAATACATAGCAAGATGTCCTGTACCTGCGCATCAGCTTCTCGAACATAATGTGCATCATTGGTTGCGATTAATGGAATGCCGGTCTCTTTGGACAAGTCGATCATTGCTGCCATGACTTTCTTCTGCTCCAGCAGGCCATGATCTTGAATTTCTAAATAAAAATCATCTCCGAAAATGTCACGATACCGCTCTGCTGCGGCGATCGCTTCATCCTTACGTTCATGGAGCAAATGTTGTGACACTTCGCTTCCTAAGCAAGCACTCGTACAGATTAGCCCCTCCGAATACTGCGCCAGATGCTGGGCATCAATCCGTGGCTTATAATGAAAACCTTGCAAATGTGCAATTGAGATGAGTTTCATTAAGTTCTGATAACCCTGCATATTCTTGGCAAGCAAAATAAGGTGATAAATCGGCTGCTCTTGCCGACTTCCCTTCACCGCAATCGAGCTTGCTGTATAGTAAACCTCACATCCGAGGATCGGTTTAATTCCTTTGGCCACGCACGCTTTGTAAAAAGCAATTGCCCCGTACATCACGCCATGATCGGTGAGCGCCAGTGACTTCATACCAAGTTCAGCAGCCCGGTCAACCAGATCGTGTATGCGTGCAGCTCCGTCTAGCAGGCTGTATTCGCTGTGTACATGTAAGTGCACAAATTCGCTCATGTTCTTCCCTCCCGTAGTAGCGTTTGTTTAAAACGATAAGTCGCTGCGAATAAAAGAAACACTAATGCTTACGCAGTGGCTTTCCTACCGAAAGCCTGTGAGTCTCAATCGTGAAATTTGAATTGATTTAATGGTATTTTCACGATTTCAAAGGCGAACGCTTCGCTCTTCCAGTGCATCTTTTATTCTCCACTAACGTTATAAACAAGCGCTATGATCTTTCTTTACAGTTTATCATAATTACCTACCCTCGTCCCATAAGATGATAGTATGAAACCTAAACGTGGAGAAGGTGTACGAATATGTCGTTCCTAACGAAAGTAATCGTCGATTTCTGTGTGGCATTCGGTGTTGTACTTGGCGGCTCAATGTTAGCTGGAATTGCTGCGGTCATCACCTTGCAATCGCCAACTGCCAAGATGCTACTTATTGCGGAGAATATTAAAATTTGGGCGATGGTCGCCGCTGTAGGAGGTACCATTGACCCGATTCGTTATATCGAAAGCAACTTTCTCGAAGGCAATATCGCACCTGCACTCAAGCAGATCCTACTCATCGTTGCTGCATTTATTGGCGCGCATATCGGAACTACCTTCATTGCTTGGATATGTCGTGGGGGCGGACAACCGTGAGCAAGTCCTCTGCTACAAATTGGAGAATGCTGCTTGCTGCATTTAGCCTCTTCGTATGCGGTGGAGTCGTAGGTGCTGCTGTATTCATGAGTACGCATCAGTTTAACTTCGACAAGTTAGTCACAGAGAACGACCAGTTGCGCCGCGAGAATAAGAACATTACTGATGACAACGATAACTTAATGAAATATCAGAAGAACAATTCACTCATCAAGCTCATCAACGTGTACTATACCAATGATTCTAGTGAAAAGCTGAATGAGAGCATTCAAGAGGAACTTAAGAAGCGCGTTAAGAATGAACTGAAGATCATTCGTGGACAACGCATTTCCTCTGCCAATCGAGCAACACCTGTCTATGAAAAACTCATATCCGATAAAACTTTCTATAATGTATTTGAAAAAAACTACCGCGTCCAAGTTAAATTCATCGAACTGATCGGGACAGAACTCAATGTCTGGTTTACCGCCAAAGAAGCACCTACTAACCCCCCGCGTTAATCGTGGACATCCTGTGACAGCTAGTTGCAATTACGAGTTAAAACAACTAGAGTAAAAGAAAAACACCAAAGGATGATCTTTGATGCTTGACATGATTCGTACTCTTTTGTTCGTCCTCGTACTCGTTACGCTAGTCTTATCTGTCTACTTTTCCTTCCGTTATCGTAGACACACCGACCCGAAACAACGTGGGGTTTATGCAGCTCGTATGAATATTTGTATGGGACTTATGCTTGTATTCATCTCTATTACACAATTGTTCTTCTTCTCTGACACGAACATGCGTCGTATATTCGGAACAGTCTGCTTATTGCTTGGATTTTTTAATTTATTTTCCGGCATTCGTAATCTGAATTATTTCAATCGTTATAAAGCCTAAGTAAAGCTTAGGACTGATCAATGAATTGAGCGGTGAGAATCGCTTTGGCGACTAACACCAATCCATGATAAATTGAAACATCGATTTTCCCAAATTTCCGTGACACTTCAATAATGGTTGGACGAATTTCAATCACATCATCAATTTGCAGCGGCCTCACAAAGTAACTCGACATGTTGTCGAGCACGAGGTCGCCTTTTTTGTGTTCCTGAACAACACGATAGGCAGCTTTCGTCATTAATGAGGTTAGTACCCCTTCAGATGCTGTTCCTAAGTGATTCGTCATCTGCGGGGTAATCGTCCCACTAAACACCAAATTACCACTCTCATCTCGCTCCTCGATAAAACCTTCCCACATCAGCGCTTCGAATGTTTCTCCATGATGCGGCTGCTTCTGCATTTGCTGCATCGCCTTGAGCACATCTTGCCTGCTAATGACTCCGATAATCTTGCGATGATCATCAACAACAGGAAGCAGATCAATTCCTTCCCACACCATCATATGAGCGGCCGAAGCTACCGAAATATTCCGACTTACGGTAATCGGGTTACGTGTCATTAACTTGTCTACGGTCTGATCACTACTTGCACGCACCATATCTTTTGGCGTCACCATACCTATAATGCGCTGCGAATCATCCACGACTGGAAAGCGGCTGTGTCCGGTTTCTTCTAATAAACGCTGCCAATCGCTGCGTGTGGAGTTGCTTTTGAGCGTATATAGACCCTCTGTCGGTGTTGCGAGCAGTATATCTTCCACCAGCATAATCTTTTTCATAATCATCCGGTCATATAAGGCACGATTAATCATCGAAGCAACGGTAAATGAATCATACGAGCATCGAATAATCGGTAATTCCAGCTGATCTGCTAATCGCTTCGTCTCATCTGATGTTTCAAATCCCCCGGTGATGAGCACGCCTGCGCCATACTGCAAAGCAGCCGTGTGTGCCTTGTAACGATTCCCGACAATAAGCAGTGATCCCGGCTCAATATAACGTACCATCGCATCCTGCTGCATCGCCCCAATGACGAATTTATGCAAAGTCTTATCCAGTCCACTCGCACCGCCAAGCACTTCGCCTTCCACAATATTCACTACTTCACCGAACGTGAGTTTATCAATATTTTGACGTTGCTTCTTCTCGACCCGAATCGTACCTACCCGCTCTTTTGTCGATACAAGCCCGATGTTCTCTGCCTCTTTAATTGCTCGGTATGCGGTTCCCTCACTTACACCAAGATTCTTCGATATTTTTCGAACCGAAATCTTACTTCCTAAATTTAAGCTCTCTATGTATTGTAAAATCTGTTCATGTTTTGTGATCATTTCTCCATTTTTCTCACTCATCTGTTACACCCCAATATTAGAACTCTGTGCTAATCTGTATAACCCATTATACCCATATACGTTCTGATAAGTAAAAAAAGCAGCATCTCTGCTACTTTCGTACTTGAAGCACTTTGCGTTTACCCATCATTCGCTGCTGTGCTTGCCATTTTTTCACGCGCTGTACCTTCTTGAGCTGTTCTTTCTTCGCCTCATCCACCGCAACCATTTCTCTGAAATTGGCCGCAAGAATAATCAAGGCAAACACCAGCCACACCGCACTAAATACGGTTTGCAACGTCCAGCTCGCTTCAAATATAAGATGAGGAATCGCGTAGAGCAGCATCCCTAGCGCTAAGCAAAAATATAATATCCGCTTCATCCCTTTCATGATTTCCCCTCCAACATAGACTTGTACAATTCATCTATATGTAGGGAAATGAAGAAACATGCCCTTATTTAACGGGTACATTAAACCTTTCAATATGCAAGGTTAAGAAACCAATTTCGTCTTCTACGACAGGTAACTGTAGTTTCTTCTCAATCGTTACGGATAGTTGTTTCGCCTTCTCATACGATGCTGAGCATTCTTCTTTTATTTTGGACAAAAGGGGATTCTGGATCGACTTCTGGTTGCGTACGCGATCAATTAAGCTTTTGAGATGAGAAATAAACCGAATTGTTGAAAAACTACTTTCAAATTGAATCCCGATCGTCTTCGCCTCTTCAATAATTTGCGAAACAAGCCGAACTAGCTCCAGAGAATCTACCGTTCTTGTTTTGCTGCGAGAAGCATGAAAATGCATCGCAAGAAATGCAATCTCATCATCGGGAAGCTCGACATCAAGCTGTGTATTTAAGAATACAACCGCACGCTTGGCAATATCGTACTCTTCACTGTATAGATGCTGAATTTCATAGGCAAAAGGATTCGTAATCGCAATTCCACGTCTGGTGCGCTCAACGGCAAAGTTAATATGATCCACAAGCGCAGCGTGAATCGTCTCAGAGAAATCACCTGCAAGCTGACTATGTGCATACGCAATCACTTCTTCTGTCACACCAATAATTTTGGCATCAACTGAAGATAACACTTGCTCATAATGTTCAAGGACTTCAGAGGTATGAATGAGGAACTCCTGCGATACCTCCGATTCATCTAACTTCATCCCTGGCGTACGCTTAAATCCGATGCCTTTGCCAAACACGATCGAATTCTTGCCCGTAGAAAGCTTCGCCATCACCACATTATGTGAAAGCACATGTACAATCTTCCTCGTAATCATACAAGCCCCCCTACCCGGTATGTAGACATTCTTTTCTCGATGCTATCCTTAATCAATTCTGAATCCGTACCAAATACGATATGGACACTGCCACTGCCCATTTGCATCACACCAAAGGCACCGAATCTCTTCAGTTCAACTTCGTGTACAACGACATCATATTTTAACTTTAAGCGAAGTCTAGTAATGCAGGCATCCACGGATACGATGTTGTTCATCCCTCCAACTTGTCGGAGCACTAAGCTTACTTGATCTTCAATGGTATATGCACTCTGCTCAGCAGGTATAACCTCCACGCCTGAATCCTCCGCAAATTCTCGTCCTGGTGTTCGAAATCGAAATAGTCGAATTAATACTAGAAATACCACATAATACATAACGGAATAACACACGCCAACAGCTAGGAGCAGCGCTGGACGACTAGCTAAATTCCAATTCAACACAAAATCTATAAGTCCTGCCGAAAATCCAAATCCAAGTCGAATATCTAGCAAATAAACAATAACCATTGCAATTCCTGTTAGAAGCGCATGAACAACATAAAGCACGGGTGCTGCAAACATGAATGTGAATTCGATCGGTTCTGTTACCCCTGTAAAGAATGAAGTTAAACCTGCACTTAACAATAAAGGAACGACAATTTTACGCTGATCTTTATGTACAAATTTCATCATAGCAAAGGCTGCTGCAGGTAGCCCAAACATCATAATTGGGAAGAATCCTGTCATAAACATCCCTGCACTTGGATCACCTGCAAAGAATCTTGCCATATCGCCATGAACAATATCCCCTGTTGCTCCTGTATACTCACCAATCTGAAACCAAGATATCGAGTTAATAATATGATGCAGTCCGGTTGGAATGAGCAAGCGATTTAAGAATCCGTATATAAAGACTCCAGTCCCTCCAGCAGAGACAATCTCCATCCCAATTATGCGAATCCATTGCTGAATCGTCGGCCATATAAATCCCATACCTACTCCAACAAGCACCATCGTAAGGGAGGTGATGATCGGAATGAATCTTTTGCCACCAAAGAAACCGAGTACTGCCGGCAACCTAATATTCTTATAATTCCGATAATAATAGGCAACAATAAGTCCCGTCATCATGCCCCCTAATACACCCATATCCAGCCGTTCTGTCACTTTACCCGTGGCATCCACAATATCATAATTCGCAAGCACCTTTGCAAACACCATATAACCGACCGTTGCAGATAATGCTGCAATGCCATCTCCAGCTGTAAAACCAATTGCGATACCAATTGCAAAAAGCAGGGGCAAGTTATCAAAAATAACTTCACCACCTGCATGACACACCTTGGCTATTTGCTGTAGTAAGCTATGCTCAAATTCCATTCGCCCAATACGCTGCAAAATGGCTGAAGCAGGCAATACAGCAATCGGAATCATCAGCGATCTAGCGATCGTCTGCAAAAAACCTAATAATCTCAATTTCATCATAGGATGCCTCTCACTCTTCTTACTTGACTGCACCAGCCGTAATCCCGCCTGAAATCTGCCGTTGGAACAAGACATACACGATAAAGACTGGAATCATCGAGATCACTAGTGCTGCAAAGAGTGGTCCATATTCTGTCTTATATTGCATTTCTACTTGCATAACAGCGATGCCGACAGGCAATGTGTAGGTCTCTGGACGACTGACAAGTACAACTCCATATATGTACTCGTTCCAAATCGTTAAGAAATTCATGATCGTCACTGACATTAAGCCTGGCTTCGATAAAGGTAGCATAATTTTGAAAAATGTTCCATACAAAGAAGATCCATCAATCGATGCGGCTTCCTCAATTTCGCGCGGCAATGTCTTGAAAAAGCCAACCATGACGAAAATCCCGAACGGTAATTGGTAGGCTGCATACACGAGAATGAGACCAAATAGTGTATTACTTAAGCCCAGCGAGCTCAGCAAGAAGAATAACGGTACTAGTCCCATAATGAGCGGGATCATGAGTGCAGACACATACATGAAGAACAAGAATCCTCTGAGTTTAAACGAAAACCGCGCGATGACATACGAGGTTGACGCGGACAAAATCAAGGCAAGTGCTGTACTACACACCGTTACAATGACCGAGTTTATTAGAAAATGTCCAATGTTGTAGTTGTTCCATACATTCGCAAAATTGTCCCACATCAGTGGTAACTTCGGAAAGTCCCATGGTTTACCGAGTATGAATTGTTGATTGCTCTTAAGTGAGCTTACAAATGTCCAGAATAACGGATAGAGCACCATCAGCGCCCAGAATCCCAAGAAGATATAAAGAATAATTCGCAATACTTTACTCATTCCAGCACCCCCTTCATTACATCTCGTGAACTTCTCTGCGTAACAATCTGGATAAAATGGCTGTTGTAACTAGCGAAGCGAGCAAGATCAGCACACCAATGGCTGCAGCATAACCCATATGGGATTGTCTAAAGCCCATTTGGTACAAATACGAACCCATAACTTGCGTGGCATTATCTGGTCCGCCTTCTGTCATGATCCATACGATGACTAGGGAGCCATTGAGTGTTGTAATCGTGATATGTAAGATAGAAGTTTTCACTTGTTCCCATATAAGTGGGAGCGTTATTCTGAAAAATTGCTTGGCTCCTGTCGCTCCATCAATTTCACTCGCTTCATACATTTCCGATGGAATCGACAAGATCGCTGCTATGAGCAGTACCATATAGAAACCTATCCCTGCCCAGATGGAAGGTACAAGTATCGCCCAGATGGAATGTGAGTTGCCCAGCCATACGGTGCTGACAGGCTCTAACGTAAACAAAGACAGGAAACTATTCAGAAATCCGAGCGAAGGATGATAGACTGCACGCCAGAGTACGGCAATAACCGCTACGGAGATAATGTTCGGTATGAAGAAGATAACTCGGAAGAAGGATGCCCCCTGCACACGCATGCGTGTTACAGCAACAGCAAACAAGGTTGCGAGTACGACAATCCCTATCACTTTTCCGATAACGAGAAAATAGTCATTCAGTAGCCCGATAAGGATGATCGGATCATTCGCCATTTCTTTGTAATTATCAAGTCCAATAAACTTCATGCTCTCTGCACTACCTGACCAATCGAAGAAACTGACATATAAACCACGTAAAAGTGGGTATACGGTAAAGATACAATAGAAAATAAAGGTCGGTAATAAGAATACCGTCATGAACACTGTGCGGTGCCGCTTAGCCGTCTTCAAGCTTGATTTTTTCGTGGGTAGAAGAGGGGGCTTTGTTGCTTCAATCTTCGGACTCGACATATCTTAACCTCCGGTTCAAGTGGAATTAGAAGAGGATAAGGGGGAATACACCCTTACCCTCAAGCTACGTGTTCCGCCTTATTCAACATTATTTCTTTGCTTTGTTCGCCACATCAACAAGACGTTTGATCACTTCATCTGCAGTAATTTTCTTTTGCGTAAATGCAACTAGCGCATCATTACGTACTTTCTCATAGTCTTTATTGACGGCAATAACAGGAGCTACGATTGTATTCTTGTCATTGAAAGATTTTGCTGCATCCTTCGCCATTGCACCTGCTTTGGAAGACTCCAAATCTGCTTTCAAGTTCATTGGAACTCCTGCAAGTTCAGCCCACTGAACAGCTGATTTCTCCGTTAAGATGTACTGCACGAATGCTTTAGCTGCTTCTGGATTTTTCGATTTCTTCGCGATTGCCATTTGGCTTGTGTAAGGAACGACAACAGATGGTTTACCTGCATCTTGAGCGATCGAAGGAATGAAACCGAATGTAAATCCTGCTGGAATATTCGCTTTCATTTCATTCTCAACCCATAGACCATTTGGAATAAACGCATCTTTGTGCTGTAAGAAAAGCATTTGCGAATCGGTATGGTTAATCCCTACAGAAGCTGGATCGATGAAACCTGCATCACGAATTTGTGCAAGCTTATCTAAAGCTTTCTTAAATGGATCAGAAGAGAACACGGTTGGATCAAGTGCTTCGATTTTCTTCAAGATTGAAGCATCGCCGCCATTTTCCGAAATGATAGCTGAATCTAAGAATCCACCACTGATGTAATACGGGTACATACCTGTGTGAATGTAAGGCTTAATTCCCGCATCTTTAATGGTTTTGGATACTTCCATAAAGCTTTGGAAGTCAGTTGGTGTTTTCCAACCTTTTTCCTTAAACCAAGCTTTATCATAGAAAGTACCCCATGATCCGAATACGAGTGGGATTGTAAAAGTTTTGCCGCTATAATCAATTGGCTTGGCAATTAACAAGTCAGAAATTTGTTTGCCATCGGCATTCTTCGCGCCTTTGAACCAATCGGTAATATCCAAGAGCTGATCGTCTTTAACCATTTGCGCTTCGTTGGAACCCGCTCCATCGATATAGACGACATCGGGTGGATCACCTTGAATCCAACGCGGCTGCATTTGGTCGTTAATTTTTGGACCTGCAGACTGCTTAATTTTTAAATTCGGATGCAATTTACCGAACTCTTCAACCATCTTCTTCCACCAAGCATCCCCATAACCACCTACGAAATACTGGATCTCGAAATCACCTTTGAGCGTATCTGTGCTACCTGCTGGCGTAGCAGCCGGCGTTGCTGCTGCAGTAGATGCTGGTGTAGGTGTTGCTGCTGCAGATGGGCTAGGTGATGTTGCTGCTTCTTTACTACCACAACCCACACTTACAGCAAGTAAGGAAGCAATTACAGCTCCAGACAATGCGACTTTTTTCTTTTGCATTTTTCTACTCATCTCCCTTTTATAACGATATTTGGTATTAGTCATATCCCGCCTGATGAGCGCAAAAAAAGGGCATAGTTAAGAAGAATAATCTTCATAACTAATGCCCTTTCGGTAACATGTTATTGGTTGAATATGAATTTAAAACGATCATACATGAAATAATTGGAAGCGTCAACAGAAAATTGTAACTTCCGGTTGCAACACTACGCTAAATCTTGGAACGGAGCCGCGATGATTTTCTGTACATCTTCCATCAATACGGAAAGACGACGCTCTGCATCGAACAACTCCGCAATAACTGGATTTGCGCCAACTGCTTCGAACATCTTTTGCAAGTCTTGCATTTCATCTTCCGGTGGCATTTGTCCAGTCATCATTTGATTTTGCATTTCCGCTTGGCGAGTTCTGAAGTCTACCAACATCTTCTTCGCCTCTTCGTTCGCTTCTACTTTCTCCTTAGCCGCTTGCATCGCTTGAAACTCTGGGCAAGAACGAATAGCCTTTGCTAATTCATACGCGTTGTCATGTAAATTCATTGTTGTGTCCCCCTACAAGAAAATTTGAATAACCCCAATTAAACAGCCCAACAAAACGCCTAGCCAAGTAATAGCGCGGAACTCTTTGCCAGACAAACTTAGAATAATCATCTCGATTCGCTCAATTGGGAAGTCTGCGACTTGTTTCTCTACAATCGCAGGTAAATCAATAGCATTAATGACTCGATCTATTCTTGATTCTACAAATCGGAGAACGCGATCAACCACATATGGGATATGGGAAGTCAGCCAACTTGTACGCTCCTGCGTTAACAAGTCATTTACTTTCCTATCTCCAAGTCGTGTAAGCCATGATTCCCAAGGAATAACTTGATCCATCTGCTCCTTAACCCAACCGATGCCTCCGTTGTTAGACAACCACTGCAAGACCGAATCAACAGTCATGTCTTCATAAGTTTCCATCTTACGAAGAAGAAACTTCTGGATGCTCTCCTGCACCATCGGCGAATCCAACTGCTCGAATATCGCGCTGCGCACTTTACCTAGCATCTTGTCTTCATCCATAAACATGCCTGCTAGAGCACCTAAGAATCCACCTGATTTCTCAAGAAATTGCCCGGACATCCGGCGAAGCATACGTTCCCCGTTTAAGGTTTGTAGCTCTTTCTTTAATTCGCTGACAAGTGAGGTCACAATTGTTTGAGAAATAAGAAGCTTACGATCATCATTCCAATTCGGAATACATTCCCCAAGCTTCTTATTCGCGAAATCACCTGATGACCACAAGAGATCAACTGCATCGTGCGAACGCGCTCTCATCCACTCTGCGACTCTTGTTTCCCATACGGCTACTTCTTCTGCAGGCAAATACTGCAGCGCTAGTTCGCGGATGGTCTTCTCCTGCGTGCTTAAGGACTCAAGCCCATCTGTTAGCTTACGTTCAATCGTCATTCGTAATTCAGGAGAACGAAGCGCACCTTGAATGCCTTCAGAAGTTACTAGATACTCGCCTACTACTTTACCTAAAGATTGCCCAATTTCATCCTTGCGCTTTGGAATTAGACCTGGTGTAAAGGGTAGTTTGCGCCCAAATAAATAGATTGGATGACGAGGATGAAACAGCATTTTAATTGCCAAATGATTCGTTACACCGCCGATAAACCCAGCAATCGCGATACTCGCGACATTCGTCCATAAAGGATTCATACGATTATTTTCCTTCTTTCTTCTATAAACACACTAGGCGCGCCAAGCACAAGTGGTTTTATGTCCTCATATGATGAAGAAGTAATGGGTCACCAAACCCGCATCTTATTTTATCACAATACATGGTGAGCTGCGAAACATGTCCCTTTACTTCATTAGCACCCAATTCATGAGATCGAGGTGGACCATGAAGTCTATCACTCCAAAAGCAACAAATCAAGTGGTCGGTACCCTCGGGATCATGGCTACCCATAGCAGAAGTAAACGACATGATTTCCCATTTGCCGACGGAGCTTTTTACAGAGGTCTCTCGATCCAAAGTCAGGCACTCGATATTCAGGCTTTCGTATTCTCACCACTTGATATGGATTGGAGCTTAGAGCAGGTAAAGGGCTACTCTTGGAATATCCAATCACAATCTTGGCAGATGAATCTGTTCCCATTTCCTGAATTGATCTATGATCGCTGTTTCTATGCATCGCGCCGGGTCTATCAACAATATCAGCACATGCGCAGGAAGCTATCTGAACTCCCTGGGATACGCTTCTTAAGCTATGGACTACCAGGAAAATGGGAAATGTATCAAACCCTTCGCCAAGTGCCCGAGTTCATTCCCTATTTGCCCGTTACCGCTAAACTCTCATCTGCTCAAGTTCTATTAGATTGGTTAAAGCGCAAAGGCGAAGCTTTTATGAAGCCCAATGGAGGCAGTCAAGGTCGCGGCATACTGAAAGTCACCTCTACCTCAAATGAGAATGAACCTTTTCACATCACAGGAAGAAGTTCTAGCAATGAATCTTTGAATCAAGCTTTTCCAAATTTCACAGCACTATGGAGATGGATTCGGGCTTTTATCGGTAAACGAGACTATCTGGTTCAAGACAGCTTAAGTTTACACACCGAAGATGGAGTTGCATTTGACATCCGATCTTTAGTTCAAAAGAACGGATTCGGTGGCTGGCAAACAACCGGGATGGCTGTGCGTTGTGGTTCAAAGGACAGTATTACTGCCAATTTGCATGGAGGAGGTCAGGCAATTGCACCCGCACCATTCTTAAAAAAACGCTATGGCTATCAACAATCGCAGCAGATCATGAAACAGCTTACGATACTGTCCAAAGAAATACCAGAACATCTGGAACATTACTATGGCAGATTAGCAGAGCTTGGTTTGGATTTTGGGATTGACGCTGACGGACATATATGGATCGTTGAAGCCAACTCCAAGCCCGGACGATCCGTATTTACACATATGCACAACAAAGAAGCGCAAAAGCAAGCACTCGAGTGTCCGATCCACTATGCCCATTATTTATTGCAACGAAAAGGCGGCATGCCCTGGAAGTCGCACCAGATTGGCACCGTTAGTCGCTTAACGCATCATGCTTAGGAGGGTAATCTACAATGAGTTTGACAACATGCACCATCCATACCACACTCAAGCCTAGCAGAATGGTCTACGTATCCAACGATCTCGCACGCACTCTACATCTTACAAACTCTAAAACTATCCTCGTCCGGTTCGGCTCCAAATCATTTACTGCCCCACTTCGGGTGGTGAAAAAAGCCGGTTTACACTTGTATTTATCTAACTTGATGTTCAATTCGATCAAACTCCCACGGACAGGGGTATCACATGTCGTCTCCACCAATGGCAAAGAAATTAATCTCGGACCGCTTATCGGTATTTTCACCGCGCATACGGGTAACAATCTCTCGCCTTTTGGTGCTCGGACTTCTTTCATACGACAGATCATGCGCACGGGTAACGACAAATCATTCTTCATCGCTTTCGGACCGAACGACGTAGATTGGCAGAATGAAACCATAAACGGATACATCATGCGCCCAAATGGTGCATTCGTGCGCAAAGTTGTTCCGCTGCCAGATGTCGTCTACAATCGTTTATCTTCTCGCAAATTGGAGAAACAGCCGCAAATGGACGGATTTAAAGAACGTTTCGAGCGGCGTAATATCCCGCTATTTAACTGGAGCTTTTTCGATAAATCAGACGTATACGCCCTATTGGAAAATGACGAACAGTTCAAACACGTACCTGAATCCGTCATTAATCCATCTCCGAACAAAGTGAAAGAAATGCTGCAGGTACACCGGTTTATCTATTTAAAACCATCTGCAGGATCGCTGGGAATCGGGATTTATCGGGTAACCTTCCATCCACATCGCGGATATTTTGTCCGATATCGCAAGAACGGAAAGAACACCCTGCTTCGTTTCACCAAATTCGATGATCTCGTACGGATGCTTGGCATGCATCGTGGCATGTTAGGTTCTTATGTCGCTCAGCAAGGCATTCGATTAATTGAGATCGATAATTGTCCGATCGACTTCCGCTTCCATATGACCAAGAACTTGGATAATGAATGGGTTGTTGCTGCGATAGGCGCCAAGAAAGCCGGTAAAGGCAGTGTAACTACACATATTCGTACCGGCGGATCATTAATGACACCTGAACAAGTATTAGAGCAAGTATATGGCAATCACGCTGACGCTGTACTCAGTAATGCCAAAAATACAGCTATCAATTTAGCTCAAGCGCTAGAGCGGAACTATTCGCATCATCTTGGCGAACTCGGATTCGACCTTGGTATTGACCAACGTGAACAGATCTGGATGTTCGAAGCCAATTCCAAGCCAGGACGATCGATCTTTAAACATCCGTCTCTTAAAGCGGAAGAAAGGCAGTCATTAATGAATATTTATGATCATTGCCTATTCCTCAGCAATTTTCGCGTAAGGAGGAATGAATAAGTGTCTGCAGACTCCTCACATGAACATTCATCCTCTCCTAGCATTGGGATTCTAACGGTAGCAGATAAATCTGATCAATTCCAAGGCAACCGCTCTAACTTTATAGATCTCATACGTATTGGAAGTACTTATAATGCTAAAGTGTTTGTTGTTACAGCAGAAGACCTGAACTTAAGCAGCACTCGTGTTCACGCCTTCTGCTACGACCAGAACAATGAAGCTTGGTTTCGCCAATGGATGCCTTTCCCACAAGTTATCTATAATCGGATTCCCTACCGTCATCAAGAGATGCAGCCAGAAGTACAACAGAAAATTCAAGCATGTATCAAACAGAAGAACCTTCATCTATTCAATCCTGGCTTCTTTAACAAATGGTCCTTATACAAGTGGTTAAGTGAATCCTCTGAGACGAACGATTACATTCCAATCACACAACAATTATCGACTTCCAACGATCTAGAATCACTCATTAAATTGTTTCCGATCATCTACTTAAAACCTGTTCGAGGTAAAGCGGGTAAAGGCATTATGTTAGTCGAGCGCAAATCGCTAAATCCGATGATGCCGCTGTATAAGTTAACGATCCAAGACACAACTAAGACCCAAAACTCTCTTCATTCTACATCAGCAACCTTATGGAAAAAAATTCAAAAATATCAAAAGAATGAGGAGTACATTATTCAACAGGGTATTGATCTAGCCAATTACAAAGATCGCCCTTATGATTTACGTGCTTTGATCCAGAAAAACTCGAAGGGAGAATGGAGCTTTACAGGAATAGGTGCGAGACTCGCCGGGGCTTCGAGCATTACGACGCATGTGCCTAGAGGTGGCTCCATTGAAGACCCAGAGAAAATGCTCAGCCAAACATTCGGTAATGAACTCGCGCAAAATATTCTCAAGCAAATGAAATCGACAGCACTATTCATTGCCAAACATATTGAAAGATCTTCAGGTCAATTACTTGGTGAAATGTCGATGGATCTTGGAATCGATAAATCAGGGCGAACCTGGTTTTTTGAAGCAAACTCCAAGCCCATGAAATTCGATGAGCCCCATATTCGGAAGAAATCGCTCGAACGCATTATCCGATTCAGTATATTTTTAGCGAAAAAGAACAAAAAGAGAAGGTGAATTCGAGCATGTCTGAACAAACGCTCGGCATTATCGCCGTTTATCTAGATGGAACCACATTTGAAGAATTGGGCTATTACAAAAAACTTAGCATCTATGCCAAACAAATGGGCCTTTCCATCGCTGTATTTACGCCACTGGAATATTCCGCGGCAAGGCGGGAAATCCATGCCTATGTATATGACATCGAGGACGAAATATGGACCCGCAAATGGGTTCCAATCCCTTCACTTATTTATGATCGCTGTCGCTATCATGGCGCTGATAAATATCGAATGCTTCGGGCGTTTCGCAATAGACATAAGTTGAATTATATGGCTAAACCTCTTACAAACAAGTGGGCACTTCATCAGGTCATGTCGGAAGATCCACTGATCGGTACCATGCTTCCTAATACGAAGCAATATACAACGAATGCAGCTTTGCTAAACTTTTTGCGTAAACATAAAGTCATCTATTTAAAACCCAAGAGTGGTACCGGTGGTAGAGGTATTGTGCGTCTCCAACTGAAAGAGGATAACACTTGTGTCATCGAAGGTCGTAATGCCAATCGGACGATTATGACACCGCAGCGCATTGCACTTAAGGATATTGCGAGCAAGCTCACACCTTGGAAAATTGACGAGCGATACTTGATCCAACAAGGCATTGATCTAAGTCTGCCAAATGGCAGAGTTCATGATTACAGGCTGCTTATTCAAAAGGATGGCGAAGGGTATTGGGACATCACTGGTGTTGCTGGACGAATTGGCCCACAGCGCAGTATCACTTCAAATCTGCATGGCGGCGGTACAGCAATCTCCATGGATAAGTTACTAGAACAACGCTTTAATTCACGGAAGAAGATCAGCGAGATCGTAGAGAATGTGAATGAACTTGGCTACCAGACCGCCTACTTCTTAGAAGAACGCTATGGACAGCTATGTGAGCTTGGACTTGATATTGCGATAGATCCAGATGGTGGTGTGTGGTTACTTGAAGTTAATCCGAAGCCGTCTAGAGAGGTATTCTCCAAAATTGGTGAGACGAAAACATATCGCAAAGCGATTAAGCGCCCGCTTGAATATGCGAAGATGTTATTATCAGAGGCTTCTTTTATAGAAAAATAACTGTTGTAAATACAGAAGAACTCCCATTCCATAAGAATCGGGAGTTTCTTTTTATTGTTCAATATAATTCAATATTTCTTTAAATTCCTTAATACGAATATGTGCGCCTTCCAACTCACCAGCTGAACGGAATGTCGCATAATCACAAGCGACAACAGTCAGTCCATTCTCAAGACCTGCCTCAACATCTGATGAACGATCACCAACCATCCAAGCAGATTTCAGCTGATATTTGTTAAGCAAATGGGCAACAAGATCGACTTTCGTTGTCGTCTGATATTCCCCTGCACTGTATAAGTCTACGAACAAATCCGTAATCCCTTTAGCAGCTGCAACTCCGCGTACATAAGGTTCTTGTCCATTCGAAGCAACAAACAACTTAATACCGCGACTGCGAAGCTCCTTTAGTGTTACTTCAACTTCGTCATAAAGTTTACCATCCCCAGCAGCAAGCCCTTCTAACTCATAACGGCTAAGTAGCTCGTTCGCACGCTCATGCGCCTCAATAGATGCATCTGGCATTACTTTATCCCAGATTGTCTCCATCACCATACCTAAGCAGCTAAGCATCCGCTCCTCTGGTGGTGTTGGACCTTCAAACAAGCCCTCACTGCGTAATGTATCGAACAACTTATGATAAGCTTTCACAAGCAAAGTTTCTGTCTGAAATAAGGTTCCGTCCAAATCAAAAATCATAGCTTCAGGCACTTCGTGATGACTATTCTGCATAAGTTAGGACTCCTTTATATAAGCTAAATTTATTGTCTTGACTTCTACAATCATGTCTTCTCTTCACAACATTGTCAATCCTACCTCTTTGATATTGAAATTTGGAGTAAATTATTGTATGATATTTATGAAAATAATTTTCTTTTTTAAATAAAATTATTGTAAATACTTTTCTTGGGTCAGGTGTTCATGATGTCATCCATATTGACTGCAATTCAGGAAAAACATGAAGGTTTGAATCGACAGGAGCAAAATTTAGCCCGCTACATTCTCGATCATTCCCAACAAGTTGTTACGATGGGAATTACAGATTTAGCGGAACAATCTCAGACTAGCACAGCTACGATATCGCGATTTTGCAAAACGTTTCATTTTCAAGGATTTACTGATTTCAAAATGAAGCTGTCTACTGAGCTTGTTCAAATGCCCAGTAATGCAACTTATCAAGATATTGTCGCTGGTAATCCGATGGATCGGATTGTGCAAGCCGTAGAAGCGAATCACTTGCGCTCTATCGCAGATACAACGCGACTGATCGATTTTAAACAACTCAAACTTGCAGTAGACGCCTTGCATAAGGCGAAACAAGTTGATTTATATGGCGTAGGAACTTCTTCCGTCGTCACACAAGATTTTTATCAGAAGCTGGTTCGTATCGGTAAACGATCAACTGCTTTTCCTGACCCACACATGCAGATCACTTCTGCTTCTGCTTTATCAACAGGTGATGTTGCGATCGCTATTTCTTATTCAGGTGAAACACCAGAGACGATCCACTCCCTGCAAAGCGCGCAAGAACGAGGTGCCACAACGATCTCTCTTACAAAATACGGTTCCAATACCCTAAGCAATATTTCCGACATTCGTCTATTCTCCTCAACACTCGAAGAAGGCATGCGACGTGGAGATATGGCGTCACGGATTGGGCAGTTGCATGTAATCGACATTATTTTCACATGCTTAGTAAGTGAGCATTTTCATGAATTGGTACCAACGCTTGAGCGATCTTATCAGATGGTTAAACAATACACATATAAAGGGAGAGACAATTAATGATTATCCACGTATTTAACAGTCAGCAAGAATTAAACCAAGCAGGTGCTGGTATTATTACAGCTCTAATCCAAACTAAACCCGATGCAGTTCTAGGTCTAGCTACTGGTGGCACACCTGTCGGCATTTATGAAGAGCTAGTTAAGAACTATAACGCTGCTCGCGTATCTTTCCGCCACGCGAAATCCTTCAACTTAGATGAGTATGTTGGTTTGCCAGATGGTCATTCCGAGAGCTACCGCACTTATATGAACCACCACTTATTCGATCACGTTGATATTCAAATGGAAGAAACACATGTACCTAACGGAAATGCAGATGATGTTGATGAAGAGTGTGAAGAATACGATGCAATGATGGCTGATGCAGGTCAAGTTGACTTGCAGATCCTTGGAATTGGTCATAACGGTCATATTGGTTTTAACGAGCCTGGTCGTGAATTAACTGCAGGTACTCACCGCGTAGAACTAAAAGCAGAAACTCGTGAAGCGAATGCTCGTTACTTCCCATCCATCGATGAAGTTCCGACTCATGCGATTACAATGGGTATTGCTTCTATTATGAAGGCTAAACAAATTATTCTAATTGTACGTGGTGCGGATAAAGCAGAAATCGTAGAACGTGCTCTCTTCGGTCCAATTACAACAGATTGCCCTGCAAGCTTACTTCAAGCGCACCCGAATCTTGTCGTGTTACTTGATAATGAAGCTGGGAGTGGTTTAATTGAACAATAATCAAACCTATTGGATCATTAACGCGAATGTTGTGCTGGAACAGGAAGTCCTTAAAGGCGGAGCATTAAAAGTTGTTGGCGATAAGATAGATGCTGTATACCACCAAGGTGATGCTGCGATCCCTTCTTCTAAAGAAAATTGCATCGATGCTAACGGAAGCTGGTTGCTTCCTGGATTTATCGATATTCACGTACATGGTGGTTTCGGCTGCGACTTCATGGATGCAAAAGAAGAGTCTATCGAGACGATTGCCCGCTTCCACAGCACGCATGGTACAACAGCGATTGTTGCTACATCCATGACAGCACTACATGATGATATTTCAAGTGTGCTTGATTCTGTTCATTCCTATCAACAAAACGAAATGCCGTACGCGCAAGTCGTGGGTGTTCATCTTGAAGGACCATTCATTAATCCGAATAAAGTCGGTGCACAAAATCCAGCTTTCGTATCGCTTCCTCGCGTAGATTGGATGCAAGAATGGAACGAACAATATCCGGGTCTAATTAAAATCTTATCTCTTGCTCCTGAACGTGAAGGCGCGCTTGAGCTAATCGCATGGCTTCGCGACAACGGCATCGTCGCTTCAGCAGCACATACAGATGCGAACTATGAGCAAATGGAAGCCGCTCGCTTGCATGGTCTGAGCCATTCCGTTCATATGTATAATGCGATGAGTCCACTGCATCACCGCGAACCGGGAACAGTTGGTGCGATCCTAACGATGAACGATGTATCGGCTGAAATTATTGCAGACGGTATTCACGTACATCCTGTATGTACACGCCTGCTTGTAGCCATGAAACAACAAGATAACCTTGTCATGATCACAGATGCGATGTCAGCGACAGGTCTAGAAGATGGTATTTATCAGTTAGGTGGTCAAGACGTACTTGTAAAAGGCGGCGTAGCGCGCCTGAAAGTAGGAGACTCCCTTGCAGGAAGCACGTTAACGACTATTCGTGGTTTCCGTCACCTTGTTCAAGACATTGGACTTACCGTACCAGAAGCAAGCCGCAGAGCGTCACTAAACCCTGCTAAAGTGCTTCGTTTGAATGATACAATCGGTTCTATTCGCGGCGGTAAGCAAGCTGATCTTCTTCTAGTGTCTGAGGACTTAGAATTACAACAAGTTATCATCAAAGGTAAGCAAATTCATAGCTAATCTACACAGAAAAAAGAACCGTTATTGATTGGATAAACCCCTTTCATAACGGTTCTTTATTATTCTAAGTTGTTATTGTTCTTGTTCGTATCGTCCTTCTTCGTACGAAGAAGATCAATTGCCTTCAGCAAGATAGGCGGTATCGGCACGCCAGCCTTCGCGCTATTGTCCACAATTAGAATCCAACCGTGAGACAAGTAGTAATAGATACAACCGGTTAGAATGGCATCTTTGGTCCCTAGTAGGACGTCAAAGTTGTGGGCCATAATCACGAATAGAATGACAATCACATTCTTCAAGAAAAGTCTGTTATCTAGAAACGATCTCCAACCCTTCTTCTCCTTTAATAAATTTACAATGGCCTGTGTCGTGTATTCTGCAAACATAGTGAACAATAAGAACTGTAAAAGGAATGACCATTCCCCAAACGAATCTGTCATTACTAGCCCAAAAGCAGCCGCGATACTGTTGAATATAACCAAATACATGAATCATCCCTCCTTCTATCTTTTACTAATAGAATATGAGAAAGCTACTTGTTTTGCGCCAACGCTTGTACATAGCACGATACGCCATTTTGCACAAAAAAAAGAAGCTCAGCTTTTACCCTGAACTTCTGTTTATTTACCCTATTATTAGAACCTACAATACGTATACTTCAACGTTCTGAATTCCGAATTTCTTCGCAATGGAAGAGGATCCTGGAACGAAAATATCAATACGATTACCATTGATGCTACTGCCCATATCAGATGCTTTTGCGATCATACCTTTACCAGGCAAACCACTAGAAGAATAACCTGTAATGTAAACCTTCGAGCCCATCGGAATCACGCTTGGATCTACAGCAATCGTTCCTAATACAAGTGGGTTACCGAAGTAGTCCACAGGACCCCATTGACCATTTTCTTTCGGATCAGCAGAGTAAGCTGTTGCACGAACAGAAATTTTCTTCTTATATTTCTTCTCGCCATCTGGTGTCTTAATTGTCTTGGAACCACTTGAGCTAGAAGTTGTCACTTGTGGTTTCTTTTTCTCTGGAGCTTTACTTGCTTTAGGTTTAGCTGTTGCTGCTGGCTTAGCAGTCGGTGCTGGTGTTGATGCCGGTGCTTGCTGTGGCGCTGCTGGTGCAGCTGCTGCCATAACAGCCGCGATCTCAGCTGCATGTGCTAGATTTAATTTTTTCAAGAAGTAAGATGCAAATACATCAAGTAAAGAGTGATCTACTTCTCCTTCTTGGCTATGTAACTGCATCACAGCCGGCTCTTCATCTAAACTTGCAAGCAATTTATCGTTTGTTGCTGCATTTGCTGGTACGCTCATAGATACAAGTGATGCACCCAAAGTTAAACTTAAAATCGTATTTTTAATCGTCTTTTTCATCAATAATCTCTCCCTTTCTGATACCTACGAGGTTAGTTGTCGGGTTCGGGCTCAAGGAGTCGGCCCTACGTCTTTATGACGCTTCACCCCAAACGAATGACCAATCTTGCGATCGACTTCGTATTAAATCATCCCCCGCACTTTCGTTAATGAAAAGTTTCGGTGATTACAAGCTAACACAGATATCAGAGAGTGGGAACACACAGGAATTGGTAATTTTGTAATCTTAACAAACGATTAACACGCAAAAAAAGCAGCAAGAACAAGGGTTCCAGCTACTTTTCATTCAAATTAATATCCAATTGTTTTTGTAAAGTTTCAGGCCATACTCATGAACCTCTCACATGATTCTCATCGTTCTCTAATGTTCAGAAGATTTTCTGTCGGTCACGATCACCTTTCAAAATCTCAACAGCTTCACGGAATCTCAGGGAATGCACGATCTCTCTTTCACGTAAAAATTTCAATGAATCTTGTAAATCCACATCATCTGTCATATCTATTAACCATTGATAGGAAGCTCTTGCCTTCTCCTCGGCAGCAATGTCCTCATACAAATCTGCGATTGGATCCCCCTTAGCTGCGATATAGGTAGCAGTAAACGGCACGCCCGAGGCACTATTGTAGAACAAAGCACGATTATGGTTCACATAGCTTTCTCCAAGACCCGCCGCTTTCAGTTGATCAACCGTCGCGTCCTTCGTCAATTTATACACCATCGTTGCAATCATTTCTAAGTGGCCAAATTCTTCTGTGGCGATATCCGTCAATAAACCAATTACATTATCCGGAATCGTATATCTCTGATTCATATATCGAAGTGCAGCGGCTAGCTCTCCATCTGATCCTCCATACTGTTCAATCAAGTACTTCGCCATACGGGGATCACACTTGGAAACGCGTACTGGATATTGTAGCTTCTTCTCATATACCCACATGGTGTTTCCTCCTTAAGCCCTGGTCTTCATTGCCACTCTTCTCAATCACCCAATCATACTTGCCATGGCCACGGCGTGTCGATCCATTGCCAATTGGTGCATCCAGCTTGCTGCCCAAAGGGATTAAGTGGACCGAACTCTGCTTCAAACCTGCGCGCAAGTTCCATTCGATTGTGACTAAATTGCCTAATCTGTTCAATCGCTTGGGCATCACAAGGATGCGTATCCAAATATAAAGTCAGTTCAATAATAACGAAATCTACGGCTTGCAGATCCTTCAGCATCGAATAATAATGTTCAGGAAGCTCCTTTCTCATCGAATGTGCTCCTTTCCTCCAGAATCAAGTCTGACTCGCTTCATAGCCGGAATATAGATCTGGCCATAGTGTTCCACGCTTCAGCGCCTCATAAGGTGAATACTGCGGCAATCCTGGCGGCTGAAATGGAATATAGAGTTGAGGCGGTGTATAAAACTTTCGTTCCAGAAACGGGGGGCAGGGATCAAACGGTGAGATGTAGGGACGATACGTCTTCACAGGTGTACCGATCACAATCAAATCCTCCTTAACTATAATGTCAATATTTCATATATAAGCCGACACCCGCCAACTTATGACAAAATGCAACTTGTACCACCAAAAAAAGAACCTGTTGCTTGGCTGTACGCAAGTAACAAGTTCTTATCTTTATTCTTCATTCGGTGATGACTTCTCATCTGAGGCATGAATGATTTCCTTAATGTTCACACGCATGATCCTTAAGTGATCCGACTCTCCAACTTCGAAGATATGATTGCCATACATAATCTTTGTCCCTTTAATCGTTGAGCCCTCCAGCTTCTTGAACAACCAGCCGCCGATGGAGTCCACTTCATCATCTTCAATCGTCGTACCGAGCAGATCATTCAATTCTTCAATTAACAACCGTCCATCCACTGAAGTTACATCACCGCGTACTTCCATGATCGGTCTTTCGTTCTCATCGAACTCATCATGCAGTTCACCGACAATTTCCTCAAGAATATCTTCTAACGTCAATATTCCAGCGGTTCCGCCATACTCATCAACAACTATGGCAAGCTGTGAGTGCTTGCGCTGCATCAGCTTCAGCACACGGCTAATTTCCATCGATTCAGGAACACTCAAGATCGGACGAATAAAATGCCGCATATCTTGCTCTTCATCGGGATCAGCAGTCAATAAATCGGTAATATGTACGAAACCGACGATACTGTCCTTATCATGCTCTCCGACTGGATACCGTGTATGTTTCGTCCGATAAATGATACTTAAGTTATACTCAAACTTATCATCGAGTAATAAGCAGTCCATATCCGTGCGCGGGAGCATCACCTCACGAGCAATGCGATCTGAGAATTCGAATATATTATCGAATAAAGCGAGTTCATCTTTATCAATGATGCCGCTCTTGGCACTTTGACTCATTAGAATCCGAATTTCTTCCTCTGTATGCGCAGCGTCATGCTCACTGACTGGCTCAAGCCCAATCCATCGCAGTAATCGGTTCGCTGCACCATTAAGAATCCATATAGCAGGGAGGAATAGTTTATAGAAGAAAAGCAGCGGCCCCGATAACCAGATCGAGGTCGCTTCTGATCGCTGAATCGCAATCGATTTGGGAGCTAATTCACCGATTACAATATGAAGGAACGTAATCATGCCAAACGCTACTATAAAAGAAATCGTATGAATAACAGCCGCAGATTCGACTTGTAAAAGATGTAGAATCGGTTCAACAAGGAGTTTAGAAACCGCAGGTTCTCCAATCCAACCAAGTCCAAGTGAAGCCAGTGTAATACCAAGCTGCGTCGCAGACAAATACGCGTCTAATTTCTTCGTGACAGCAAGCGCGTACTTCGCTTTCGAGTGTCCTTCATTCACCAACTGCTGCAGACGAGATTCGCGCACTTTAACGAGCGCAAATTCTGCAGCGACGAAGAATCCATTGAGCAGAACGAGTGCAATGACAATAAACATATTAATCAATATAAGTCCAAGGTCAAATGTTGTATTGCTCAAGGGGTGCTCTCTCCTTTTTGATGCTAGATGACAGCTTTACGTTGTTTGAAATCGACACCTTGATAATAAGCATGTGCTACTAATAAATTTGGACCACAGCAAGCAGCAGCCTCACAATAACAGTTTACCAATTGGTTCAACGAATGACTCTCCCAGCGCGAGAAAATTTCATCCAATGAATGTTCATAAATATTTCCTTGAGCCGGCAGATCAGCAAAGTCCGTAATGTACACATCACCTGTGAATAAGTTTACATTCAAACGGTTACGGCCATCAGGATCATTACGAACTGTAACATTACGTTCATTACGCAATCTCTGTACAATTTGATGATCCTGCTCACTAGTGCTGCAAGCGTAGAATGGAAGTGTACCGAACAGCATCCACATCTCTGGATTACGCACATCAAGCAGTTCATTCAGGCTAGTGCGAATTTGATCTAAGCTAATCAGCGGTAGGTTAGATGCGAACGAGCTTGGATACATCGGGTGCACTTCATGACGCTTACATCCCATTTCATCAATCAGCTTATGGATACCCGCAAGTTTGGTGTGGGTGCGATAATTAATCATCGTCTCTGCTGAGATGTACATTCCTGCTTTACTCAGTTCAATTGTATTATCAACCATACGGTCATACATCTTAGCCGCGGTGCTTAGAGCCACTTCATGATTCGCACGAACGAAGCCTACCGCATGGAAGTCTTCTGCACTTAGGTAGTTGAACGAGATGTGCATCACATCCAAGTAAGGCGCGATTTCTTCATAACGCGCGAGATCAAGTGTTAAGTTGGAATTGATCTGCGTGCGTATGCCGCGATCGGAACAATATTTTAGAAGTGGAACAATATATTCCGTAACGGTTTTCTTACTATAGGTAGGTTCACCACCAGTTATAGATAGTGTCTCCAAATGTTCAACTTCATCTAACTTCTGAAGCAATAAGCTAATTGGCAGCTTCTCAGGCTCCGTCATCGTGAGCGTATCTCCTACCGCACAATGCTCACAACGCATGTTGCAGAGGTTGCTCATTGTCACTTCAACAGATGTAAGAACATGCTTCTTATGCTCTCTATAGGAACGAATCGGGTCCCAGGGGTCATAGATTGTCGATATGGGTTGTTTACTATTTGCTACTTGCGAATTCAAATTCATCTTTAATCACATCCGATTTTATTCTGATTACTATTTCTATGTTTATTCTTGTTATTGTACCTAATGCTCGGTAAAAAATAAAATGAGCTATTTTTCAGAACGACGCAGCCACTTCGGTGCCCACCAGTTCGCCGTTCCCATGAGTTTCATTAATGCAGGAACGAGTAGGACACGAATAATCGTCGCATCAATTAATACCGCAAGTCCAAGTCCAATACCCACGGCCTTCATAATTTCGATATCTGTAAAAATAAACGAACCCACGACCGCAATCAAGATGAAAGCCGCGCTCGTAATTAGACTGCCAGTCTTCTTCAAACCTTCTGCTGTACTTCGATCATTATCACCAGTATTCTCATACTCCTCTTGGATCCGTGAGATCAAGAAAACCTCATAATCCATCGAAATTCCGAATACGACACAGAAAATAATGACGGGCAACGTAGCATTGATACTCCCAATTGAAGTGATATGGAATAAATCCGCCATATAACCTTTTTGGAAGATGAGCGTCACGATCCCTAAGCTCGCACCAAGCGAGAATACATTCATGATAACTGCTTTTATTGGTAAAATGATTGAGCGGAACGCGAACATTAAGACGACAAATGTAACAGCTAGCACACTACTCACGACAAGTACTAGCTTACTTTGAATCCGATCGATAACATCATATCGATAAGCCGGTGCACCCGTAACGATGGTCTCAAGTCCTTCCTCGGATAGTGCGCGAATTGTCGGTACAAGCTTCTCTGTCTTTTCCCCTGGCTCGGTATTAGGTACAGCTACAACGAGCATCTGATTACCACGAATAATTTTATTTGCTTCTAATTGTTGTTGCATTTGAGGGTTTTGCAAGGCTAGTGATGCTTCCCTTTCGGGCATCCCCTTTACGGCTTGTACATAACTTCGCACTTCCGCGATTCCTGTCGTACGCTCTAATTGTTCCACATAGCTACGGACTTGCTTGATCGTCGACTCTTCCCAATATTGGCCTTGAGCCTTTACGATTACTTGGAAAGCGTCTGTTTCCTTCATATTATAAGTGGACTTCATTAACTCTGAACCATATCTTGATCCATACGAAGGCGGTAGTACTTCCGATGTAGGTACTCCTAACTTAATTCCAGCAAGAGGTGTGATCGCGTAAATGAGTACGCCGGAAATTACTACAGTAAGCAAGATCGGACGCTTCATGACCCCATACGCAATCTTTTCCCAAAATTGAGAGGGATTCTTCCTACGCCAGCTAGTTGGAATCACCTTTAACTTATTAATCCGATCCCCGAGCACTGCAAAGAGCGCCATCAACATCGTGTTCGCAACGAGAACAGACATCGATACGACAATAATCCCGCCTATACTAAGACTGCGGAAGAAATTCATATCAATAAATAACATGCCTAAGAGTCCAATTAATACAGCTATCCCCGAGAAGAAGATCGACTTACCTGCCGTCTGACAAGTCATCGCAACCGCTTCGCTAACTGTAGATTGCTTCTTAAGTTCTTCACGGAATCGACTAACCATGAATAGTGCATAATCAATACCAACAGCTAGTCCCAACATCGATACTAGATTCGGTAAGAAATTCGACATGGCATAGCCTTGTGCAATAAAATATGTAATCCCAAGTGTCATCGATACACTGACCATACCAACTGCAAGTGGAAGAAGTGCACCAGCAACTGTTCCGAACACGAGCAACAATACAATAAAGGCAATCGGAAGACCAATCATCTCAGCTTTAACAATGTCGCTTTTACTTGCCTCTTGCATGTCATATAACGATGCCGTACCCCCAGCAATATACACACTCATCTGATCAGGAGCTTTAACCAGCTTCGTAATACCTGGGTAATGTTCGAGTACTTCTTCTGACGGTAGATTTATCATGACATCAACAGTCTGAACTCCTGTTTTCTTTAGCCCTTCATCACTACGCGGAGTTTTGGTAAATTCAATATGATCCACATAAGGGCTTGCTTGAAGGTCTTTAAGTTCATTTAGAATGGATTGTTTGTGCTCATCTAAGGTTAAATCCAGCGTCTTACTTTCATAGACGAGATTTAGCACAGATCCCGGAAATCCAAAATCATCGCGTAGTGAGATTAATCCCACGTCAGACTGACTACCTTTTGGCGTAAACCCATTGTCCTTTAATAAACCAGGGGCTTGTACAGCAAATATCGCCGACACTCCCAATAAGACAATCCAGATGCAAAGCACAAGCCATCTGAACTTAAACATCAAATTTCCCCAATGCCAGAATCTTCCCTTTGTTTCTGTTTCTCTCATGCTGCGCCTCCACTTAAAAAAACCTGGTTGCCCAGGTTTTCATTCTTATCATTATTATGCCATTATCGGATTAACTTCCGTCACCATGACAGACAATTTTTTCGATAAGTCAATTTCATAAATTTGCGTTACTGGCTGACTGTCCGCATCATATAGAATACGAACAATTGGACGCTGCGGTGAATCTGTATTCAGATCTGCAACAACGCCAACTTCACCAGATGACAATTTAAGTGTACTGCCAATCGGATAAATCGCTACCTTTTTTCTAAAAAGATCGACTTTCGCAATGTCATATAACGAATGTGCATCCGCAAGTATAATCTCCATTGCGACATGTGGAAGCATCGCTTCCCGATACACGCGTTGTGAAGTGAGTGCGTCGAACGAATCGGCAATCCCAATCCATTGGGCAAATTCATGAATGTCCTTACCTGCCAAGTTTCGAGGATAACCCGTACCGTTCCAGCGTTCATGATGCTGCAAAGCACAATGCGCGGACAATAACGGAATGTTAGGCTCATCCTTCAGAATTTGAAATCCGAAAGTCGTGTGCTTCTTCATCTCTTCATATTCTTGATCCGAAAGCCTACCTGGCTTCTTCAATATTTCCTGGGGAATCTTCGTCTTTCCGATATCATGAAGTAATGCACCTAGTCCTAATGTTTGCAATTCATCTTGTTTATAGCCATATGCCATTCCAAGCATTGTTGAATAAATGCATACATTGAGTGAATGTTGGAACAGATACTGATCCGTTATACACATATTCGTTAACATGATCATGGCATTCTTATGGCCACTTAAATCATCAAGAATTGAATCCATAAGTCCGCAGAACGATTTGCCCAAATGAAAATAGGGCAGCTTGGATTTACTACCGTTATTATCAATTAGATTCCGGAAAGTCTGTCGGATTTCACTTAATGCTCGGGCTTTCAGCTCGGGCTGAAGCAGTTCACTTACCATAATATCTTCTGTTAATGGGTCTTGAATATACAGATAATCGATCCCATTAGCTTGCAATCTATTCAGTAAGCGCTGTGTTAACTCCACATTTTCAGCGAGTAAGACGACGCCTTCCTCATTGTAAATGTTTTGACTGAGCTTCATGCCTGGCTGACACATGCTTATTGGCATCAATCTCATTTCTTAACCCCCACGACCAATTAATCTTTCAAACCTACTGTAACGGATTACATGGGGAAAAATCAATACGAAAACCGTCACTTTTCGACAACAATTAAGACTCTTTTACTAACTTTACTTCGTTACAATCAAATAAATAAGAAAAAATGCAGCTAATGCAAAACGATAATAAGCAAAATAAGTCAGTTTCATTCTACCTACTAATTTAATAAATGTAACGACAGCAAGTAGGGCAACGATGAATGATACAACGAATCCGACAGTGAAGAATCCAATCCAGCTTGCATCAAAGAGCTTCCAGCTTTTGAGTAGTGAATAGCCCGTTGCAGCGAACATAATCGGAATCGCCATAATAAATGTAAAGTCAGCGGATGCTTTACGACTCACGCCCCCTAACATCCCCCCTGCAATCGTTGAACCTGAGCGGGAGAAGCCTGGCCATAGCGATACAATTTGCCATAGACCCACTTGAAAAGCTTGTTTATACGATAGATCGTCAATATCCTCAATAAGAGGTTTGGTATGTTTCTTGTTTTCGGCAACGATAAGTAAAATACCACCTAATACCAAGCCAATAATAACGGTATATTTAGAGAATAAATAAGTTTCAATCAAATTATCAAAAATAAGAGCCAATAGCATGACCGGTACGATACCTGCCAAGATATGCAGCAAGTTCATCCGTTTCTGCTTATGCTTCTGAACGCCTACGCGGATACCGAACAAATTTAAGATTCTACTCCAGTACACAATAACAACAGCTAGAATTGCTCCAAGTTGGATTACGATGTTGAAAGTCTTCATCATGTTATCATCTTCAGAAATGCCTAGTAGTGCTTGTGTCAAGATCATATGACCTGTCGATGATACAGGCAAGAATTCAGTAAGTCCTTCTACGATCCCAATAATTATCGCTACCCAATAATCATACATTCTCTTACCTACCTCTATCCCAATTTATATAGTCTAAATTCCATTCATAAACGTACCATATTTTTTAAAATAGCACAATTTGCCACGAACTATGTCAAATCAAACCACCGACTCTTCGCAGCCTTTGTAATTTCATTGCTTAACTGCAATTGCGAGCGAAGTACATCACGTAGAAATTCAGGTAGTAAGTAGCGTGTTTCCATTCCACGGCTCAACGAAAGATAACCTACGCCAAACGTAAACATATCAATCGTTCCTACTGTGTACATATTGTCAGCGATTAATGGCTTCCCTCCAATTTGAACATCAATAATGCGCTCCATTGGCGGCTTAGAAGAATCATAGGTCACTTCTGCCCCGTCTATACAAAGCATACCAAGGAATTCACCACGGAATCCATAGCCACGAATCGGCTTGTGTGTATATTCTGTTAATAAGGATTGCTCCAGCGCTTCTAGTAGATCCGACCCTCGCAGCAGAATACGGCACGGATTAATGGGAGGTGGGCAAATTTCAAGTAACTTTCCTTTGGTAACACTCCCAGCCTCTAGTCCGCGTAATATTTGACCGGCATTTACTAAACCAATCTCCGCATCTGCCCAGCTCCGTAGTCCGGATGCAAGTAGATTCCCAAGTACCGACTCTTCGTACCAATTCATATGAAGTGCTTCGGGTAACTTCGCAGCTTCTAGCCCTAAAGTTGCCTTTGCCACAACACTTGCGTGATCAATAATTGCACGAATTCCCTTGTTATCTTCTAAGTCAACAGTCGATTGTAAGCGCCCCGTAATACTTACCAGCTTCTTCGCATCTTGATCAAACGAAACATGCACCTCGCCCACATACTCACCAAACTTGCCTGCCGCACATAAATAAGACGATCCAATTAATCGTGGTTCTTCGATAACATGATGGGTATGACCGCCTAAGATCACGTCAATTCCTTCTACTTCCTCAGCTAATCGCTCATCATGACGAATGCCCAAGTGGGACATCACAACGAGCAGATCGACCTGCGGTCTTAATATTCGCGCCCAATGTGCAGCACACTTAATGGGATCCTCAACCTTCCATCCTAATTCTTCATAGAAATCTGTAAAATCAATCGTTAAACCGATCAGACCAACTCGAATCCCATTTTTCACAGTAATAAGATAGGGAACCATCCATGAAGGAAGATCACCCGTTGCTTGTTCCTTTATATTACTGCCAATAAGCGTAAACTTCGCGTTATGCTCATAACAGGCTTGCAAATCAGCACGTGTAAATGTTAATCCTTCATTATTACCAAGAACAGCAGCCTCATAATGTGTAGCATTCATGATCTCTATGTTTGCTTGTCCTGCTGTACCCTCAGTCTGAGGGAACATGCGGTCCATATGATCACCTATGTCGAGAAGTAACAGTTGATCCTCCCCTATGCGTGTTCTCATTTCACTTACATATTGAGCGATCTTCGGCATTTGTTCGAAGTGACTATGCAAATCGTTCGTATGTAAAATAACTAGCTTCGACATTTGTCGTGACACGACTATCACCTCCGTAAATCTAGGCTAATTATACCATCTCCATATCCATTATGCTTCTAATTGTGTTATGCTGAAATGACTTCAAATATGCAAGATTTAGATCGCAAAAGGAGCTTGCACACATGGAAATTCCGTCCCGTTATTCGCGCCATACTCGGTTTCAGCCTATCGGTGAGGCAGGTCAACAACAATTAATCAACTCTCGTGTTGCCATTGTCGGTTTAGGTGCACTAGGAACCGTCTTAGCCAATCATATGGTTCGTTCAGGTGTAGGATTTATTCGTATCATTGATCGAGACTTTGTAGAAGAAAGCAATTTACAACGGCAAATACTCTATGACGAAGAAGATGCTAATTTACATACACCCAAAGCAATCGCTGCCGCAAGTAAGCTTCGCCTCATTAACTCCCTTGTAGAAATTGAACCACACATCGCTGATCTCAATAGTGCGAATGCTGAGCAATTACTTAGCAATGTTGATCTCATCTTAGATGGAACAGATAATTTTACCGTGCGATTCCTAATCAACGATGTTGCAATCAAACATCAGATTCCTTGGATATATGGTGGGGCCGTTTCCTCTCGAGGAGTCTCTTATACCATCATTCCAGATCAGACACCTTGCCTCAGATGTTTGTTCCATAGTGCTCCCGCACTTGGCACAACAGATACTTGTGACACCGCTGGAGTTATTGGTACGATCATTCATGTTGTGGCCTCTTTTCAAGCGACAGAAGCAATGAAACTTCTAATTGGTGATCGTGACCATCTGCAAGGCAGAATGAATCAATGGGACTTGTGGGAAAACCATTATAGCAGTATTGATGTTTCCAAAGCTCGCAAAGTCGATTGTCCCGCTTGTGGTAAACATGATTATGAGTATTTAGATGCCGTATTAGATGAAGAATGGATTCAGACACTTTGTGGTCGCGACTCTGTTCAGATTCACCCTGTTCAAGCTACATCGCTCTCCCTTGAGCAACTCGAACAGAAATTGCAGGCTCTTGGTGATACAACGCGCAATCGTTTCCTATTAAAATTTGCTCCGAGTGCGCATATCCGAATGATGATCTTCCCAGATGGAAGAGTTATGATACAAGGTACGGACGACATTGTTCAAGCAAAAACCTTGTATGCGAAATACTTAGGCATGTAGCAAAAGCTAAATCTTATTTATACCTATTAATGAAGAGAATATCATTGCTAGATACAAACAGAACTGGTATTCTTGAAGATGTGATAAATTGTTAAAACTATTCAGAAATTACAGAAGGTGAACCGCATGAGGATTCCAGTATTCGATTTGCATATCGGAGATCAACTAACCGAAGATATTTATAACTCGTTTGGTCTTCACTTATTATCTGCCAAAACAATGATCAATTCGAATGATATTGCATATCTCCTCAAACATAACATTGATATGGTAAGTATTGAACCTCGCATTGGATTCTCTCCAATTGAGGAGGTTGCGGTTGCGATTGATGATCCTGTTATTCCTGAGATCATTATCGATAACACGTTCACCGATCATTCTTCTTACTTTACTACCATCGCATTTGAAGAAGCGATCTCTGGTATCAAGGACTTATTTGAACAAACAAGCCTACATAATCATCTCGATGCTTCCAGCGCCGATGCTTCCTTCATCCCATTAATTACGAATGTGAAGATGGAGAAGGATGTTGTGTCGCTCCTACTATCTCTGAACTCGAACGATGATTACACATTCCAACATAGTGTACAAGTCGGTCTCATCTGTTACTTCCTCGCAACTTGGCTTGGTAAGTCAGAGAAAGAAGCGAAGCACATTAGTAAAGCGGGATACTTGCATGATATCGGTAAAAGTAAAATTTCTGAAGACATACTGACTAAACCTGGTAAGCTAACTGACGAAGAATTTACAGAGATGAAGAACCACACAGTATATGGCTATGAGTTAATCCTTGCTTCAATGGGGGATGAGGAACTCGCACTTTCTGCACTTGAGCACCATGAACGTATGGATGGATCAGGTTATCCACATGGCAAGCAATCTATTGAAATTCACCCAATCAGCAACATCGTAGCTGTAGCTGATATCTATAGTGCAATGATCTCCAATCGTGTTTTCCAGAAGAAAAAAGATTTGCTCTACGTACTGAAGGAATTACACCGAATGAGCTTCGGACAACTTGATCCTAACGTCGTTCAAGTATTTATTAAGAATATGGTTCCGAACTTTATTGGTAAGAAAATTACGATGGAGTCCGGCGAAACAGGCAAGATCATCATGATCAACCAAACTGACTTCTTCCGCCCACTCATTCAGATTAATGATCAATTCATTGATTTGACGCAGAATCGTAATTTAGATATTCAGATGATTCATATGGCATAACATGAAAGCCCTTCCGCTCAGGAAGGGCTTTTTTTAATGTAATAAACCTCCAACCATTCACTATCATCACACAAAAAAGCGCATCCGAATAACTCGGACACGCTTTTTTTAGAGGCAATTGGATTAACCAATAGAGCCTTCCATTTCGAACTTAATCAATCTATTCATCTCTACCGCATATTCCATCGGCAATTCTTTTGTGAATGGTTCAATGAAGCCCATAACGATCATTTGCGTAGCTTCTGCATCTGTTAATCCGCGGCTCATCAAGTAGAACAATTGGTCTTCAGATACCTTGGATACAGTCGCTTCGTGCTCAAGCGTAATGTTATCGTTCATGATTTCATTGTAAGGAATTGTATCGGAAGTGGACTCGTTATCTAGGATAAGCGTATCACACTTGATGTTGGATTTCGAACCTTCAGAGTTGCGACCGAAGGAAGCAAGACCACGGTACGTTACTTTACCGCCGTGCTTGGAAATCGACTTGGATACAATTGTAGAAGTTGTATCTGGTGCCAAGTGAATCATCTTCGCACCTGCGTCTTGGTGCTGATCTTTACCCGCAACTGCAATCGAAAGTACGGAACCTTTAGCGCCGCGACCTTTCAAGACTACTGCTGGGTATTTCATTGTCAGCTTGGAACCGATGTTACCATCAACCCATTCCATCGTCGCATTCTCTTCAGCAACTGCACGCTTCGTAACCAAGTTGTAGATATTCGGTGCCCAGTTCTGAATCGTTGTGTAACGAGCACGGGAATTTTTCTTACAAATGATCTCAACTACTGCAGAGTGCAAAGAGTTAGTGGAGTATACAGGAGCTGTACAGCCTTCAACATAGTGAACGAAGCTGTCTTCATCTGTTACGATCATTGTACGTTCGAATTGACCCATGTTCTCGGAGTTAATACGGAAGTAAGCTTGAAGCGGAACTTCACATTTCACACCTTTAGGAACATAGATAAAGCTTCCACCAGACCATACCGCAGAGTTAAGTGCTGCGAACTTGTTGTCTGTTGGAGGAATTACAGTACCGAAGTACTTCTTGAAGAGTTCCGGGTACTCACGAAGAGCCGTGTCTGTATCAGTAAAGATAACACCTTGATCTTCAAGGTCCTTCTGCATGCTGTGGTATACAACCTCAGATTCGTACTGAGCGGATACACCAGCAAGGAACTTCTGTTCAGCTTCAGGAATACCAAGCTTATCGAAAGTTTCCTTAATCTCGATAGGCACTTCTTCCCAAGTCTTACCTTGCTTCTCGGACGGTTTTACGTAATACTGAATGTCGTTGAAATCAAGGTCATCTAGGTCCCCGCCCCAATTAGGCATCGGCATTGCAAAGAATTGCTCTAATGATTTCAAACGGAAATCAAGCATCCATTGCGGCTCACCTTTCATTGCGGAAATTTCTGCAACGATTTCGCGAGTCAATCCCTTACCAGACTGAAAAATCGATTTATGCTCATCTCTAAAACCGTACTTATACTCTTCCATTTCGGGCATTGATTTAGCCATCGGTTTAACCTCCTATTATTATAATATATTCACCGCTACTCGGCTTGTTTACTACTCTTTCGACCGTTCGATACCTTTGCGAAGCGCGTTCCATGCAAGTGTCGCACACTTGATGCGAGCTGGGAACTTGTTAACACCAGAGAGTGCTGCAATATCTTCATAATCGAATTCAATATCTTGACCCTTCATGAGTTCGGAAAATTGTTCTGCGAGCTTCAATGCTTCTTCTAGTGTTTTACCGCGAACAGCATCAGTCATCATGGATGCAGAAGACATCGAAATCGAGCAACCTTCGCCCTCGAATTTCGCTGCTTTTACGATCCCATCTACGATCTGCATTTGTAATGAAATTTTGTCACCACATGTGGGGTTGTTTAAGTCAACTGTTACAGCTTCATCATTCTCAAAACGGCCGCGATTATGCGGACGCTTATAATGATCCATAATCACCTGACGGTATAAATTATCTAAGTCCATGATCGAAGTACTCCTTTGTGTGAATTAACGCGGATACGAGTCGATCAATATCTTCTTCTGTATTATATAAGTAGAAGCTTGCACGTGCTGTGGACGATACCCCTAACCAGCGCATAAGCGGTTGGCAGCAGTGATGTCCTGCACGGATCGCAATCCCTCTCGAATCAACAACAGTCGATAGATCATGCGGATGCACGTCTTCTAAATTAAAAGTAACAAGACCCGTACGATTTTGCATTGGACCATAAATGGTGATTCCATCAATCTCAGATAGACGATCCTGTGCGTACTGTGCCAGTTTGCGGTCATGAGCTTCAATGTTATCGAGCCCAATTTGCTCAAGGAAGTCAATTGCTGCACCAAGTCCAACTGCACTTGCAATCATCGGAGTACCAGCTTCAAATCGAGCCGGCGCATCTTTCCAAGTCGATTCTTGAAGATCTACGAAATCAATCATTTCACCGCCGAATTCGATCGGTTCCATGTTGTTAAGCAGCTTCTTCTTCCCATATAAAGCGCCAATACCTGTCGGTCCACACATCTTATGTCCGGAAAATGCATAAAAATCGCAATCTAGCTCGCGTACGTCCACTTTCATGTGCGGTGTACTTTGAGCACCATCTACGACCATTACTGCACCATGACGGTGCGCAATTGCTGCAATTTCACGAATCGGATTCGTAACACCGAGTACGTTAGATACATACGTAACAGAAACAACTTTCGTACGCTCTGTAACGGTCTTCTCAACATCTTCTAAAGAGATCGAACCATCAGCTTGCAAAGGGATATATTTAAGCGTTGCCCCCGTTGCCTTAGCCACTTGTTGCCATGGAATGAGGTTCGCGTGATGTTCCATCGGCGTAATGACGATTTCATCACCTTCCCCACACACACTTCTCGCATACGATCCAGCAACTAAGTTAAGTGCTGTCGTTGTACCACGAGTAAAAATAATCTCTTCCTCAGAAGCTGCGTTAAGGAAACGCGCTACTTTAGCACGAGCGCCTTCGTATGCTTCTGTTGCCCGAGATCCAAGTGTGTGCACCCCACGGTGTACATTGGAGTGATTGAATTCTTCGTAATGCTTCATTGCTTCAATCACGGAAATGGGCCTCTGTGAAGAGGCGCCACTGTCCAAATATACAAGCGGATGTCCGTTTATTTCTTGATGCAGGATGGGGAACAACTTACGGATTTCCGAAGTGTTCATTGACCCAGCTTCCTCTCCACCGTACGTTGTAATTGTTCCTCGATTGCTACAATTGGAACTTCAGATACAATTGGAGCAAGGAATCCATAAATGATCAAGCGTTGTGCTTCTGCCTTCGTAATACCACGAGACATCAAGTAATGAACTTGTTCAGGGTTCACTTGACCTACGCTTGCTGCGTGACCTGCTTTTACATCATCTTCGTCAATGAGTAGAATTGGGTTCGCATCTCCACGTGATTTCGGACTAAGCATAAGCACTTTTTCCGTTTGCTGGCCGTTACAACCTGTCGCACCTTTTTCAATCTTCGTAACACCGTTGATGATCGCTGTTGCACTATCTCTCATAACAGCACGAGTAATCATATCACTATTGGACACTTTACCAAAGTGTACAGCACGTGTCGTAACGTTTAATTTTTGCTCATCAGATCCTACACAAATCACTTTTGTATCGGAGTTAGAGCCATTTCCTTTAAGGATTGCTGTTGTATCCGACATGGAATTACCACTGTTCATTTCGCCTACTACGAAATTTGCAGTTGCATCGTTTCCAATAATGGATCTACGGTATGTTAAGTCCGTAACATGTTCGCCAAGAGCATGAAGGGATGCTACTGTTACGTTAGCTCCAGCCTTCACGACTACCTCAACAACACCGTTCTGAACAACATTGCCGCTATTGCCAACAGATTCAAAGTTTTCAACATAAGTAACAGAGGAATTCTCTTCTGCTACGATTAGAACGTGTGGTACGAAGTTTGCTTCGCTGTCGTCTGTTACGAACAACGCTTGAAGTGGAACTTGTACGTTGACATTACGAGGTACGTATAAGAATACTCCGCCACTCCATAGTGCTGCGTGAAGTGCAGTCAATTTATTCTCGCCCTTCGCAACGACAGTCATAAAGTGCTTTTGCACCAAATCACTGTGAGATTGCAAAGCGGATTCTAAGCTTGTATAAATAACGCCTTGTGCAGCAAGCTCCTCGGATACCTTACGGAATACCGAAGTGGAGTTGCGTTGTATCAGTACGTTATCGCCAGCAACTAATGCTTGCAAGTTCTCCGGAAGCTCTTGAATAGAGGCAAGCGGAGCTGCGGATTTATGAGTACCGTAGGAAGCAATTTCCCAACGATCGATTCTTGTTTTTTCTAAAACTGGTAGTTCCAATGTCCCAGCAAGCTCTAACGCTTCAACACGAAGGGTTGTCATCCATTCCGGTTCGCCCTTAGATTGAGATAAGTCGATTACGGCTTGGCGGTCGATTGGAAGAATTGTTTGTGCGGTCATCTTCTTATCCCCCAATTTAACTGTACTTCGGTGCTGTTGTGTTCATTGGTACTTTGAATTCTTCTTCGTCTTGTCCAACTGTTTCGTCTTCGATTCCAAGCTCTTCTTTAATCCAGTCGTAACCTTCTTTTTCAAGACGTTGTGCAAGCTCAGGACCACCGGATTTCACGATGCGACCTTGCATCATTACGTGTACGTGATCTGGTGTAATGTAGTCAAGCAAACGTTGGTAGTGCGTGATGATCAAGAATGCACGGTCTTCACTGCGCATTGCGTTTACACCATTAGCAACGATACGAAGTGCATCGATATCTAGACCGGAGTCAATCTCATCCAGAATAACTACGCTTGGCTCAAGAAGCATCATTTGCAGAATCTCATTACGCTTCTTCTCACCACCAGAGAAACCTTCATTCAGGTAACGGTGCATGAACTCGCCGTTCATCTCAAGTTCTTTCATCTTCGCTTCCATTTGACGGATGAACTTGATCAAGGAAATTTCGCTGCCTTCTTCGCGGCGTGCATTAATTGCAGAACGCAAGAAGTCCGCATTCGTTACACCTGTAATTTCACTTGGGTATTGCATCGCTAGGAATAGACCAGCGCGAGCTCTTTCATCTACTGCCATTTCTAGCACGTCTTCACCGTTCAAAGTAATAGAACCTTCAGTTACTTCGTATTTCGGGTGACCCATTAGCGTGGAAGCAAGCGTACTTTTACCTGTTCCGTTAGGACCCATGATGGCATGAATCTCTCCGCCTTTTACTTCTATGTTTAAACCTTTAAGAATTTCTTTTCCTTCAATTGTTGCTTTAAGGCCTTCTATCGTTAATGTGGGTGCTTTTCCCATTTGTGTAAACCTCCAGCTTTTTAAATTAATGTTATTTGATAATCATTATAAAGTGATTCTCAATGATTCTCAACCTCTAAATAATATTATATATCCAAGACGTAAAGCAATAAACGTTATTTTTCACCTATTTTTGACAAAGCCGCTTCGATTGCTTCCATTTGCTCAGCAAAAACTTCATCTGAAAGTACAGGATCTAATGATGATATTTCCTCATGATGATAGAACTCAATCCATGACTTACAACCAAGAAAGTCAGACGATACTGATAATTTAAACGGAACCGCTAGCTTGTATACTCTTACTATTAAGACATGCAATGGCTTCGTGCGTTTCCATCTTAAACGCTCATCCGCAAAAGCTTCCGTCCAGATATGATGCGGCAGTAGGCGCTCAAGAGCAGCTTCATCCGTAATTTCAATATCTTTTACGAGCTTCGCAACGCTCGTAATTTGAACTTCTACTTTCTCCATCTGCAAGCCAGACAATGTCTCTTCAATCCGATCTTGAAATTCAGGCTTAAGCAAAGACTTACGCTGATGCTCATAGGTTGGGTACATATAAAAACTATCCGATTTCACTTGAAAATCCTTTGTTTCCTCCGCAATACCGCCTTTGCGCATTAGGCATATTTGCTCTCCCGACTCAAGAGCGGAAATAACAACTGCCCACTCTTTGAGGGCGATCTGTCGTAACATTCAACCACCTCCAGCGTAAACAATCCATGGGTAAATTATCCCTGAATCATGCAATCTCTATTATACTTGTCGACTCCACTTCATAGCAAATGACAGCATCGCATTTTTAATCTATACTATGATTTAAATCATTTCTTTAAGTTAGATAGGAGGAACAAGAATTGACTCAATACCACCCTTTATCCGAGCTTGATGCCATTACCTACGCCAAAAATTTGCCAAACATTTTTGATAACGATGCACAGCTGACCTGTCACGAGATCGGAGACGGTAATTTAAATTTAGTATTTCACATAACTGACACAAAATCAGCCAAAGGTGTAATTATTAAACAAGCACTGCCGTATGCCAAAGTTGTAGGTGAATCTTGGCCGTTGACCCTTGATCGTGCACGTATCGAAAGCGAAGCATTAATTGCACAAGCACAGGTATGTCCAACACTTGTTCCTGAGGTATATGCGTATGATCCTAATCTTGCTGTCACTGCGATGGAAGACCTTAGCGATCATATCATTATGCGAAAAGGATTAATGCAAACCGTGCGTTACCCACGATTTGCTGAAGACATCGGAACATTCCTTGCTCGCACATTATTCTACACATCCGACCTTGGTATGAACCAGCAAGACAAGAAGCGTCAAGTCGAGAACTTTATCAATCCTGATTTGTGTAAAATAACAGAAGATTTAATCTTTGAAGCTCCCTATACAGATGCAGATACGAACAATTACGAAGCGCATTTGCAGGATGTGGTTGATCGATTACACAATAATGTTAATTTACACCTCGAAGTCGCAATATTACGTCAAAAGTTCCTTACATCTGCTCAAGCGTTATTGCATGGCGATTTGCACACAGGAAGTATTTTTGTAACACCTGAATCGACGAAAGTTATTGATCCTGAATTTGCTTACTATGGTCCAATGGGCTTTGATATCGGTGCAGTATTTGCCAACTTGCTCCTCAATTACGCTGCACAAGAAGCTTGGAGCGAGAGTCCCGAAGCTTGCCAAGACTACCGTAACTACCTATTAAATACGCTTACAGAGGTGTGGAATGTATTTAATCGTGAGTTCAGAGCGCTTTGGAATGAGCATTGTGTGGATCGTATCGCGAAAACAACAGGCTACCAAGATTTCTACATGCAGCAGTTATTACGTGATACCGTCGGATTTACAGGATGCAAGATGGTTCGCAGGGTAATCGGCCTAGCCCATGTCGCAGACATTGATCAGATTGAAAATCTTGATACAAGAGAGCGCGCGCAGCGTATCGCGCTTCATCTTGGGCAGCAGCTAATTCTACTCAACCGACAGGCTGCTTCCATTGACGATCTGATCGACCTTGCATTAAAATGCATGATATTAGAAGAAGCCGTCAGTTAAGGTGCGGACACAAAGGAGAATCATACGATGACAACTACACAAACAGACACAGCATTGCAATCATTGATTTGGACTGGTGATAAGCTGGATTTATTAGATCAGCGTCTACTCCCTGAAGAAATCATCTACCTACCTCTTACAACAGCTATAGAAGTATGGGAAGCGATTCGTCATTTGAAAGTACGTGGTGCTCCAGCTATCGGTATTGCAGCAGCATATGGCGTCTATCTCGGCGGGCAGAATTATGTAGCAGCAAATCAAGGACAACAAGATCGCGAAGCATTTTATCAAAATATTACCCAGGTTATTGAATATCTGGCAACTTCCAGACCAACTGCAGTGAACTTGTTCTGGGCACTAGATCGCATGAAAGCTCACGCAACGACATTGCACGAATCAGGTACTTCCACATCCGATCTACTTGATGCATTGCTTGCTGAAGCGATTGCGATTCATAAGGAAGATGAAGAGACGAACCGTAAAATCGGAGAGTATGCCCTTGAGCTATTTGAAGATGGCATGGGTGTTCTTACACACTGTAATGCCGGTGGTCTTGCGACTGCGAAGTACGGCACAGCACTCGCTCCATTCTACCTTGCTCATGAAAAAGGTTGGAAACTTAAAGTGTATGCAGACGAAACACGTCCTGTCCTTCAAGGTGCGCGTCTTACTGCATTTGAGCTGCAACAAGCAGGTGTTGATGTGACGCTGATCTGTGACAACATGGCAGGTGCTGTGATGTCCAAGGGCTGGATTCAAGCGGTTATTGTCGGTGCAGACCGAGTGGCTGCCAATGGTGATTTTGCTAACAAGATCGGTACGTACTCTGTAGCTGTACTTGCTAAAGCACATGGCATTCCATTCTATGTGGCTTGTCCACTGTCAACGATTGATCTTAACACGAAGACCGGTCAAGACATTCCGATCGAAGAGCGTCCAGATGAAGAAATTACAGAAGGTTTCGGTAAGCGGACAGCGCCTCTTGGGGTTAAAGTATTCAACCCTGCGTTTGATGTTACGCCACACGAATACGTCACAGCGATTATTACGGAAAAAGGTATCATTCGTGAACCTTACTTAAATGGGCTAGCAGCACTTTTTAATTAATTGAATAAACCTAACAAAAGCGCCTAGATCGGCTGTAAACATTCTGGAGCACTTGACCAGATTACAGGGATTAGGCGCTATTTCTTACATGTGATCAATTTCTAATTAATTTTCAGTTGCCAGAAGTATCTTGATAGCATCACGCCCGATTGTACCTGACGTTATTCCGAGCTCTTCTGCTGCATAAGTGACCGACTCAAGTGGCGCATTAAGCAGATCTTCGATGGTGCGAACACCTACTGCTCTACCTGCGCGAATATGTCGATCCTTTAACTTTGCATTTAACAATCCAACATCTAGTGCACCACACATGATATAGCCCGTGCGCGTTGTCACGGCAAGCAAGGTGGTTTTCGGTAACTGAACTTCGATTGCGATCGCGGTGTGTCCGTCAAACTCAAGAGGCTCCATATGGACCATCATATACCACTTCCTTTCGAGCAGTTTCAGTGCATTATATGCTTGTCGAATTCAAACGGTTAAATTGCTACTAAAGTCTTAGTTATTTTGCACATATAGTTCCATTGTCATGTTATAGTAGATGTACTAAAGATAAATGTTATATAAAAGGATGTTGTATGAGGATATGGAACCAACTAACAATGAACAATCAAAATCACTCCATCTATTTTCTGTTGAGATTTTACTAGACGCACCAAACAACCACATCGCTGTTGAAAAGTTACTGCACATCTTAAATCAAGCTGAATGTGTGAACGATTACAAAGTAATTTCTGGGATCAAAATTGGCAATCTGGTAGAGCAAAATCGTCCACAGAACAACACCTATACAGCGCTGCCTATTTCAAAACCAACCACGACTATCACCAAAACCGTTGCAACTAAACCATGCAACGAAGAACAGCATACATCGATCATTAATCAAATGGATCAACTCAAGAAAAGTAATACCTTAGTTCGTTTTTCAGTTATTAAAGAAAAAGGCGTTAAGCTAAGTATTCCTTGCCGAATCTTGAATTACGATCCAGAGCAACAGAACATCACGATCTATCATGTTGATGAAAAGAAAGTCTACTTGATTCAACTCAATGAAATCGATGATTTCTCCATTGTAGGATAAACAAACAGGTACTCTGATATATATTCAGAGTACCTGTTTGTTTATGAACCTTGTTTATAGACCTTGCTTATATTCTTGTTCGGATGAAATAACGGAATCAATGTGCTGTTCAAGCATAAATCCCATACGCTCGGCTGTAATTGGCGGAGAGAACCAGTAGCCTTGCACTTCATCACAATGATTTTCATGTAAGAAGGATAACTGTTCTTCGGTTTCAACACCTTCTGCGATTACTTTAAGATTTAAGTGACGCGTCATCGCAATAATCGTAGATACAATTGCTGCATCATTGGGATCTTCCATAATATCGCGTACAAATGAACGATCAATCTTAAGCTTATCAATCGGAAACTTCTTCAAATAATGAAGAGAGCTGTAACCTGTGCCGAAATCATCTATTGCAACCGTGACACCAAGTTTTTTCAGTTCCAATAAGGATACGATTGCATTCTCAACATCCATCGTCATACTCTCGGTAATTTCTAGCTCCAAGAATCTCGGATTAAGCCCTGTTTGCTGCAAAGTTTGTGCAATCTTTCCTTTAATGTTGTGCTGAATAAATTGACGCATCGACAAGTTCACAGACACAGGAACGTGAAGAAAACCTTTGTCCTGCCACTCTTTATTTTGCCTGCAAGCCTCATAAAGTGCCCACTCCCCAATTGGAACAATCAAGCCTGTCTCCTCTGCAAATGGAATGAACTCACCAGGAGAAACAAGACCACGTTCCGGATGATTCCAGCGAATCAATGCTTCCGATCCAATAATTTGACCGCTATCGATATCCACCTGTGGTTGGTAATGAAGTATGAATTCTTCTTGAGCTAATGCTCGACGTAAGTCACTTTCTAACTTCAAGCGCTGTAAGGAATAGGATTGCATCTCGATGTTGTATACGACAACCCCGCTTTTCTCGGTTTCCTTCGCACGCGTTAATGCAATATTCGCATTTTTCATTAAGGTTTCGGCATCTTCATCATCTGCATATTGAAGCACAATGCCGATTGAAGTTGTTATATGTAATTCTAAATCATCTAAAGAAAAAGGCTGCTCTAGAACATGTTTAATGCGATCAGCGAGCTCAATTGCATGTTGACTATCCCGCACATGAGCGTAATAAATCGAGAATTGATCGCCTTCCGATCTAGCAAGAAAATCATCGATGCCTACGCATCTAGAGAATCGTTCTGCCAATTGGAGCAATAACATATTCCCAAATTCAAATCCGAAGCCTTCATTAATTAATCGGAACCCATCAATATCGATATAGAACACGGCAAGTCTCTCTTGCGTCTGCTTGTTTCTTATCAACTTGCGATTTAGCTCTTCACGGAACAATCTTCGATTCGGCAGACCCGTCATATCATCATAAAATGCTAAATGACGAATTTGCTCATCCGCCCGCTTACGATCCGTGCTATCCTCACAAATAAGTAAGAAGCTGTGCACTTGTTCATTCAATATGACCGGGACTGCGCGAGTTTTCATATCACTGCGATATCCTGTCTTATGGAGTAAAGCTGTCTCGAACGTCTGTGTGGAACCTTCACTTGCTTTAAGTAACGAAGCCTTCGTCACTTCTTGCTGTTCATTTGCTACGTAATTTAAGAAAGAAGTTCCTGTTAAGTGCTCTGCAGAAATCCCAAGAACTTGCTCTGCAGCAGGGTTAACTTGCATAAGCTGCCCCTCTTTGTTGCACAAACCAATCGCATTCGGACTATTCGTCAGAAGGGATTGAAACAATTGCTGTGTCTGCACGTTTGAATCCACTTTGTCAGATTGATCTGTGCGATTACGATCCCTCTTCTTATACATAGAAATTAATAAATATGCAAGAACGAGCGAGGCAATAGCATAAATTAGAGCTGCCTGTGGCTTGAATAATAAAGAGCTGACTACTACGACAAGAACATAGCTAGCTCCATAGAACCATTTCATCGGTATACCTCCTATGGCTGATATAAATGCTAATGAATCATGCAATCTCCAAGAACGAGAAGCACATGTGAAGTTTGATGAAATGAAAATTTCAATGACCTAAATACGAACGTTATTCAATCAAATCAGTCTAATTTGTAGTATTATTTCTACATCTTACGCACTATTCCTGCTTTACCCCACGAAAAAGTTAAGCAAAAAGTGTGAAAAAGTCGAAAATTGCCGAATAATGGGCAACTTCCGACTTCACTGTTTACTTTTGATCTATGATTTTCTTTTCCAAGCTGCGATCGTAAGAAGTACCCAACCAAGTAAGAAGAATACGCCACCAATCGGAGTTAAGAATACAAGGAATTTAATTTCTGTCATGCAATATGCATAAAGACTTCCTGAGAAAAAGATAATTCCAGCAAAAAGCGACCAGCCTGCAGTTGATACAAGCTTTGAATTTCCTAGCTTCTCACATAAAAAAGCAATAGCTAGAAGTCCAAGAGCGTGAATCAGATGATATTGTACACCCGTCTCGAACGTTGCCATAAGCTTCTCTGATAGCTTGGACTGCAATCCATGTGCGCCGAAGGCACCTAAAGCTACTCCTAGAAACGCATTAATTGAACCCAAAATAACAAACAATCTAAACATAACTAAACACCCTCGCTTTATTTCTATTGAATGATTAATCCTACATCATGCTGTCCAACAATAAGCTGCACGGGTTCAAGAATCACACGAGTCACTTCCGGCTTACTCAACATATCAATTTCAATGTCTACAACTTTACTACGCATTTGCTTACCCTCTCGGGTGTCATTGACAACTTCAAATTGCTGAAGCCCGAGTCCATGTGTGAGCACGGTACTTCCCATCATAATGAAAGGCGCTTCGATCACACCGTGTTCAAACAATACCTCCGAAATAATCTCATCCTCCATATCAACAATTTTCACCCATTGGCAAATGCAGCAACGCATCATCTTTTCCTCTCCTTAAACCGAAGTATGTGATTACAATCCCTAACATCTATACATTCTCTTCATGTCGAAATTTCCCTGCTAATTCGCCAATGACTGACCAGCTTTTCAATTTCTTATCCATTGAGATTGTATGAGCAGGACTGGAGGATGGGAGAGGATAGAGCGTAATAAGATCAAGATCCAAGTCCGCTTGGACATGCCGCTTGAACAAATCATACGCTTTACCGCCATTGAAACAGAGATGACGAATATTCGGATATGTGGCGAGCAGCTCTGCAAAGTTATTCGCAACAGGCTTTTGGATGTTCACATCCAAACTTCCCTCTCGCTCACAATATTGAAGGACATCCCATAAGGCTATCCCTTTGGACTGACTGAAGGCAAGTCTGCTCTCGTATTCCTCAGGTACTGTCCCATTAAACATATGAAAGATTATTTTCCAAAAATGATTCCGTGGGTGCGCATAATACTGCTGCAGCCTAAGTGACTCTGCTCCAGGCATTGAACCTAGAATCAAGATGGAACATTGTTCATGAATAACAGGTGGAAATGACGAGAGCATGACGCATGCCTCCTTCTAGTTGTAGTTAAGCTATTCGCTTGTTTACTCGAATTTCTTCATCGCTTCTTTCAGTGCATCGCCTAATGATGAGCCTAACGTCTCATTGTCGCTGTACTGCTTAATAAGCTTCGCTTGCTGATGCTTCTTCACTTTGCCGCTCTGCTCTCCAAGCTTCTCAATTACATTGCAAGGACGGCATTGTACGTACTTTCCGGCTTTACCGGTATGAAGTTCCATCTTCTTGCGGCATTGCGGACAACGTTTATTGACAACAGGTGCTTCCGCAGCGCGGCGGTAATCACAAGTGCGACTCGAGCAGACGAGCGTCTTACCTCTCTTGCCATTACGTTCCAATAAGAAGTTCTGGCACTCTGGGCACTTGGAATGCGTCAAGTTATGCGGCTTGTAATCGATGTCGCTTTCTTTTACTTCATTCACAAGCTCTCTTGTCTGCTCACGAATACTTTGAATGAATTGCTTGTGATTGCCTTTACCCTTCGCAATTCGTTCTAACTCCTGTTCCCACTGCGCTGTTAGCTCTGGTGAACGCAACTTAGCTGCAACCAATTCAATCAATTGCTTCCCTTTGCCAGTTGGCACAAGATTGTTTATTCTTCGTTCAATCGTATCACTTGAGATGAGCTTCTCAATAATGTCAGCTCGTGTAGCCGGTGTACCTAGGTTGTGCTTCTCCATCTGAGAGAGCAGTGCTGCTTCTGTATAACGTCCAGGCGGCTTAGTCGACTGCTCGGTTTTTAGGCACGATTTTATTGAGAAAGAAGAACCTTCTTTCAGCTCTGGAAGCTGCTGTTTCAATGTGGATCGTTCATCGAATCCTTGATCATCTTCATCGTCAGAATCGAAGTCCTGCGTATTCCCATACACCACTTTCCAGCCGCTATCCTTCTGCACCCGCCCCTTCGCATAGAACGATTCTCCACTTGCCGTGATGGTAAGGCTTGTCTCTTCATATTTATAAGCCGGATAAAATAACGCGATAAAGCGACGCGCGATAAGATCGTAAAGCTTACGTTCTTCTGACGACAATGCATTTAAGTTCACATACTGCTCCGTTGGAATAATGGCATGGTGATCGGTGACTTTACTATCATCTACCACCCGCTTCGTTGCCTGAATCGGCTTACGTAGTAGCGGCCTTACTAATTCTGCATAAGGACCAACTGCTACGCTTTCGAGTCTACTCTTCAGTGTTGGCACCATATCCGACGTAATGTATCTCGAATCCGTCCGCGGATAAGTCACGATCTTATGCTGCTCGTACAAACGTTGGAGCACGTTGGAAGTCATTTTTGCGGAAAAACCAAGCTTCTTATTCGCATCTCGTTGCAGCTCAGTTAGATCATAAGCCAGCGGATGCGGCTCTAACTTCTCGACTTTCGTCAATTTCGTTAATTTTGCATTCGACTTGCTAACTTGGCTTAGGATTGAATCTGCTTTTTGTTGATCAAAAATGCGAGCATTCCCCTTCGGATCACGCCACTGGGCTTGTACACCGCTGAAATCAGCAGTAACGGTCCAATATGGTGTCGATTTGAAATTGTTAATTTCACGTTCACGTTCCATAAGCATTGCAAGTGTAGGTGTCTGAACCCGACCTGCAGATAACTGTGCATCATAACGGCAAGTCAGTGCTCGCGTCACATTAAGTCCAACTATCCAATCTGCTTCTGCGCGACATACAGCTGATGCATAGAGATGGTCATAATCACGTCCGGGCTTTAAGCTAGCGAATCCGTCCTTAATCGCTTTATCTGTCTGAGAAGATATCCACAGTCGCTTGAACGGCTTACGCCAACCTGCCATCTCCATGATCCAACGCGCGACTAATTCACCTTCACGCCCTGCATCCGTTGCAACGATTAATTCACCTAGATCCTGCCGTTTACACAACTGTGCCACTGCACGATATTGATGTGAAGTCTCCTTCATGATCTTTAGCTTCATTCGCTCCGGCATGATCGGCAAGTCTTCCAAGTTCCAAGTCTTGTATTTGTTATCGTAATCTTCTGGTGTCGCAAGCTCGATGAGATGCCCTAACGCCCAAGTGACGACATATTTCGGTCCTTCGATATAGCTTTTATGTTTCTGCGTGCATCCGAGTACACGTGCGATTTCTTTCGCTACACTTGGTTTTTCACATAATATAAGTGATTTCATAAGTTCTCCTAACAATTCTTTTTATAATTAATCGAATATGTTTAAAAATTGGTCACTATAGAGAAAAAAGCACTTCCGTTTCATTTTTTAAACATACTCTATGACATTAACAAGATTGTAACTCGATATCGTAACCAATTTTACAATAAAATATCGCCTTACACCAAGTTAGGATGATTGAATCCATAAATTCATGCAAACACTTGACCTTAGGTCTGACCTAAGGTGTATCGTTAGGATATACCCAGCTTTATCCCGAGGAGTGAGCGTTACGTTATGAAAAGTGAAATTACAATTAGTGAATTAGCGAAGCTTATGCATGTGTCGGTTCATCAAATCCGTTATTTTGAGGAGAAAGGCATTCTCGATCCTGCTTATATCGATCATAACCAATATAGGATGTATGGCATGGATCAAATCTATCAGCTCTCGCACATCTTACTGCTTCGCAAGCTAGGAGTTCCCGTTCAGGCTATTAAGGAATGTTTAACTTCCTATACAGCAGAGCAATATCAAGAGCTATTCCGTACTTCGTTGCATGAGATTGAGTTAGAGCTCCAACGCCTTAGCCAGCTTAAACAATTCATTAACAAAGTTGTTCATGAACAACAAAACTTTCATACGCAGACTAGCCCCTATCCAATTAATCAGAGATCGCTCACCTATCTCACGCATTGGATGGATCTGGATGCGAGCTCCTTAATTAGTGCGAAACAAGTAGCCCAGCATACGGAGCAATTACCGAACTTGTTCGAGCTTGATGTTCACTATCTCATTAAGGCATCAGGCAAAAGCAGCATGTATCTAGAATCGACACTACCTACTGATTATTCTTTGCCTGAGGGAAATTACCTGACCATGCAATGCCTCCTCCACCATGATGATGAACTCGATCCAATCATTGAACAGTTTTATAAATACGCAGCTTCTCAAGCTTATGACGTAATAGGACCACTTCTTATCATTGAAAAATCATACCTTTCCCTATTTGCAGGCGACAAGCTGCATTACGAACTGCAAATCTTAATTAACCCACTTCCTACTTCCAAAGGAGAATGATAAGTATGAAGATTAATTCATCACCAATATCAATTGAGCCTATGCAGACTAAGCACAATGCACAAGTCAGCTGCTTACTCGTACATGGGTTTCGCGGAAAATTCCAGCACCTAACCAATATGAGAGAAGCCGATCTTGTACTATTTTTCGAAAAATTGCTTGAGCAATACCCTTCAGAACCCGCTAGTCAAAGGATTGTCGCTGTGCAAGATGGCGAAGTGATCGGAACGATGTCCATCAAATGGAAAGCAGACTTCAATCTGAAGTTAGATAAGAGCACACTGCCTTCGTGGAAGAGATTCAAACATTTCAGTACGTGGAACCTTTTTATATTATTTATTGGATTAATACTGTTATCCCATCAACCACAAGCCGGGGAATGTTATATTGCTGACGTTACAGTGCACCCCGATCATCGCAGTAAAGGCGTTGGAAAACTAATGCTAGATTGGGCGAAACAGTATGTCCTAGACACACCTAACCTGCATTTACTATGCCTACATGTGGCTGGAAACAACTCACGCGCTAAACAGTTATACGAACAATTATCATTTGCTACCTTATTACAAGAAAATTGTAGAATACGGCATCTATTTTTCAATGAACGAAAGTGGCTCTTTATGGTGCAGAACTTGAAGGATAAGAGGATCTTATTTATATAGAAGAAAATCCAACCCCTGCCGCTCATATAACCCCCTAAATCACTAAAAAAAGTCTGCTTATCTCACTTCGCAACCGCGGGTGATTGGGCAGACTCTCTTTTTTACAACAACTCACGCAAAACTTATATTTTAGAAACGAGAAACATACACAAACAAGATGATCATAATAGATATTGCGACATGCCACCATTTATACATCATCAATGTTCCGATATACTCACGCAAGAACGCACTCGGTAAATAATACCTAGCTGTTCGCGAACCAACACCTTCACATGGATTTAAACCTGCTTGCCTCGCATAAAAACTCGCCCGTAGTACGTGATAATTGTTCGTAATAAAAATACTCTTATACGTGTCTTGATATTGATCCATAATTCGCTTCGAGAATGTCATATTCTGCAGTGTATTGCGAGATTGATCTTCCATTAATACATCATTTTCCTGCATGCCTTGCTCCAATAGATACTTCTTCATCGCTGCCGCTTCACTTAATAACTCATCTGGACCTTGTCCACCCGATACAATAATCTTCGGCTTATCCTTATATTTCTTGAATTGTTCGATCCCTTTATCTAAGCGTGATGCTAGCAGTGGCGGAACACGCTCTCCACCGATTAATCCTGAGCCTAATACGATGATAAAGTCGGGCGTATAGCTGATTTTAGCAAAATGATAAAACACCGCGTAGACCAAGTAACTCATAAATATATAAGCATAGTAGAGGAACAACAAAAGAACAGTAATATACAAATAATATAAGTTTATATTGTAAGTAAGAAACAAAATATAAATGCCAAAAACAATCATTCCCATCATCATGATACTCAAGATAAGAGAAAGTAAATTCGCTAACCTTCTACCCTCACGCTGAAGCATTAATCTCCCATTCACAAACAAGTAAAAACTTAGTAACACAATACCTAAAGGAATAATCCCAAATACAAACCCCAATACGAGTAAGCCGGTAATTCCCCCCAAATTTATCATCGATATGTAATACATCAAGCTAAATAAAACAAGAAATAGACTTAAAGAAAGTACATAGCCAAGACTTATTCGTCTTCTTTCTTTAGTAAATAAAAATCCGAAAACAGCTAACAAGATGAATCCCATTATTGTGACAATAACCATGATGTGTTCCTTCCTCTTCTGTAACATCTAAGATGCCTGAGCATAATTACTATTAGCACATTGTCACAATTTCAATCAACTGTCAAATTGAAAAAACCATCCCTTGCCGCTCACATAACCCCCTTAATCTTGAATATATTGAATAACAAGTCATGCTATGCCATGAATATAAGGAGGTGCACCGTGATTAAGCCGCTATTTACAGTATCTCGCGAAGATTGGTCGCTGCATCGCAAAGGATACCAAGATCAGACTCGGCACCAACAAAAAGTACGCGAAGCCATCAAGAAGAACTTGCCTGATCTTGTAACCGAAGAAAGCATTATCATGTCCGACGGAAAACAAATCATTAAGGTGCCCATTCGCTCATTAGACGAATATCGTCTGCGATACAACTACAATAAGAGTAAGCATGTCGGTCAAGGCGATGGCGACTCTGAAGTCGGTGATGTACTCGGTGTCGACCCTACACCTGCTCAAGGACCAGGCAAAGGGAAGGGCGAGGCTGGCGATCAAGCCGGTGACGATTATTTTGAAGCGGAAGTACCGCTCGAAGAGCTGCAAGCCATGCTTTTTTCAGAGTTAGAGCTGCCGAACCTTCAGAATAAGGAAAAAGACAACATCATGAACAACGAAATTGTGTTCAACGATATCCGTAAGAAAGGCATCATGTCGAACATCGACAAGAAACGCACTATCCTCGAAAACCTCAAGCGCAACGCAAGCTCCGGTCAACCGGGCATTCACGGCATCTCGCCAGACGATCTACGTTTTAAGACATGGGAAGAAACCGAGAATCCACAGTCCAACGCACTCATTATTGCGATGATGGACACCTCAGGCAGTATGGGTTCTTTTGAGAAATATATCGCACGCAGCTTTTTCTTCTGGATGACACGCTTCTTACGCACCAAATACGAGCATGTCGAAATCGTCTTTATTTCCCACCATACAGAAGCGAAAGTCGTGACCGAAGAAGAATTTTTCACTAAAGGAGAAAGTGGTGGGACGATCTGTTCATCTGCCTATCAGACGGCACTCGATCTCATTGACCGCAAATATCCACCTGCCAAGTACAACATCTATCCATTCCATTTCTCCGACGGAGACAATTTAACTTCCGATAATGAAAAGTGTGTCAAGCTCATCACTCAGCTCATGGAGCGCTCTAATCTGTTCGGCTATGGCGAGGTTAACCAATACAACCGTTCCTCCACCTTAATGTCTGCCTATCGCAACATCCACAATCCGAAGTTCCTGCATTATATTATTCGTGAAAAGGGAGAAGTGTACAAAGCACTCAAGACGTTCTTCTCTCCTCGTAAAATGGAGGTGTAACGCGTCATGTCTACGAACGGAATCCATGAATTAGAGACTGCCATTGAGAAAATAACGGAAATCGCAGCAGAATTCGGATTGGATTTTTTCCCGATGCGCTATGAGATTTGCCCTGCCGAAATCATTTACACCTTCGGTGCTTATGGCATGCCAACTCGATACTCGCATTGGAGTTTCGGGAAAAACTTTCATCGAATGAAGATGCAATATGATTTTGGACTGAGCAAAATTTATGAACTTGTCATCAATTCCGACCCTTGCTACGCCTTCTTATTAGAGGGTAATTCCTTGATTCAGAATAAGCTCATAGTCGCGCACGTGCTTGCGCACTGCGATTTTTTCAAGAATAATGTTCGATTCTCCAAGACCAACCGTAATATGGTCGATAGCATGGCAGCTACTGCCGAGCGAATTCGTCAATACGAAATAGAATATGGGATAGATGAAGTCGAACAGTTTATCGATGCGGTCTTGGCTATTCAGGAGCATGTCGATCCAAGTATAACAAAGCCCTATTTAATAGATGCTGAAAAACACATGCAGCGAAATAGAAGCAGGAAATCGTCTTCCAGCAAAACAACATCAGATCGATTAACCGGCTATGAAGATCTGTGGGATATTGATAAGTCTGCTGTGAAGCAAGAAACTGACAACGTGGCAGCCAAGAAAACATTCCCAGAGAAACATGAAAAAGACCTCGTCTGGTTCATTCAACAATACGCTACCGATCTCACCGATTGGCAGCGTGACATTATGACCATGCTTCGCGATGAAATGCTATACTTCTGGCCGCAGCTGGAGACGAAGATCATGAACGAAGGCTGGGCATCGTATTGGCACCAACGTATCCTACGTGAACTCGACCTCACTCCTGAGGAAACGATCGAATACTCCAAACTGAACTCTTCCGTTGTCATACCTTCTAAGAACAGCCTTAATCCTTACTATTTGGGACTCAAAATATTTGAGGATATTGAAAAACGATTCGATCGGAACAAGATTTTTGAAGTACGAGAAGTCGAATCTGACAGCTCGTTTATTCGCAACTACATGACGAAGGAACTCGTCGAGGAGTTAGACCTGTATATTTTCGAGAAAAAGGGACCGGAATGGAAAATTACCGACAAAACGTGGGAGAACATCCGAGACCAACTCGTCTACTCGCGTGTGAACGGCGGCTTTCCGTATATCGAAGTCATTGATGGGGATTATCAGCGTAATGGAGAGTTGTTCCTGCGTCACTCTTATGAGGGTATCGAACTTGATCTGAAGTACTTGGAGAAGACCTTGCCTCACATCCAGCGGCTTTGGGGTAAGACGGTGCACATGGAGACGATGATCGAGGAGAAGAAAGTGCAGTTTACTTTCGATGGGAAGAAGCATCACCGGAAGTTTGTGTAAAGTTGAAATGAAACTAAGGACAGCCAATTACTGGATGATATCCGGTGAATGGCTGTTTTTATTGAATATGTTCATTAAATAAGTTTCTTTGATACACCTTTTGAATTTGAATCCCAACTCTTTCTGTAATCTGCAGCTGCATGAGGAATCATATACTGCTCAATGAATGTTGCTATAGCTTGACCAGATAACAAATTATAATATCGGAAGTAGTACTCTTCGTTACGCACAGTTGTTATGATAAGGTCTTTAAAAACCATTCCACTCTTTTTCTTGGAATGCCATCCGAATTGTACATGTGCAATTTCTTGTAGCGCAACTCGGTGCTTACGATTTATCAGATAACCGTCCTCAATTTCTAGTAGAACCCGACCTTTTGATATTACAGATATAATCGTTAATAAAACCCAACTAGAAAAAACGAGCCCAATTAAACCTACAACAACGCCATACAATCTTCTTGATTCATCAACTTCAGGAATCAAAATAAAAACTAAACCCGAAGTAAGAATCATAATTACCATTGCAATCAAAAAACGTATAGCAACAAAATTTGTGAAACTTACCTGTACACCTCTAGCTGTTTCTTTTAAATTCTTCATACTCATTCTCCTTAAGTTTATCTCCACACGACAGAAACAGGCTCATTCAGATGCTTATGCAGCGTAGATAGAATAATAGATTGCGTGCACGTCCGAACTACATAGGAGTCATTCACACGTGTGATGATCCATGGATTAGACTTACCAGTAGTAAATAAGAATGCATCTTTTGTCTTCGGATCTTTATTGTCCTTCATCTCCAAAATTACCATTGTGTTCATATACCCCTTGGTTTCACGAAGTACATCTACAAATTCCTTTTGCTGTCCTTGAATCTCATCTAGCCATGCTTCCGATTGCTCTGTTTCCTCATCGATTGCATGGATGATCTGATCAAATTCTGCCTGATCGATCACTAGTTCTATCTCTTCTTCCCCTATAGGTGTAACGCCAAAAAACTCACAAATACTACCCGCTACATGCTCTTGATCCATCTGCTTAAAGACATGAACTTGTCCTTCATAGAGAAGAGAATGTTCATATATTCCTTTATCAGTCACATGATAGGAAACCGAATCCTCCTCACCGTCTTCTGCATGCTTAGATGACTTAATCGAATAATGAGAAAAATTTAATGCTGCAATGATATCCTCTATATCTTTTCGAAGCTCAAATTTGTGGTTCTGGAACTGAAGCATATCTTTGGCTAATAGTGAGCGGCAGGCAGCTTGAAGGAGCAACTCCATCTGCTCTTCCGTTACTTCTTTCATATAGAAATGCCTAAGTCCATTACCATTCTCAAAGTACCCTTCACTATAGAAACTGTATATAAGCTCCTCTATACTTAGTAAAATTGTGTCCATCATGATCCCCCAATACATCACAAAGTCAATTTAACCAAACACACTTCTGGCACTCTTGAGTAAATTCTGAGCACCCTCCTTAACCTCCTTAAAACCATTCTTTACACTTCTTGCTCCATTCGCCACTGCTTCAATTCCTTTATGTATCGTATCTTTAGCTTTGACGGCCTGATTCTCAACCCATTTCGTAACACCTGGCGTTTTACTAACGAACACATCACCAACCCAGCTGCCTACAAAACTCCCCACAGACGAACCAACTACAGTCCCAATCGGACCTGCCAGGCTACCTACTGCTCCGAATACGACAGCACCTGTAATGGACGCACCAGATACAACTGCTGTTTTATATACAGCGTTGCCGACTGCCTTTGCATTCTCTTCTTTTAATTTTTCAATATCATCACCGTATTTGTTGTAATTCTCCGTAATCTTAATGCCTGCACCTATGCCCTCAGTTACACCTGTTATCACAATAGCTGATACGGCATTAGCTTTACCTACCCGGAATGCATTTTTGGCTAATGCCCCTGCATTTACTTTTACTGCACCCAAGTCAATGGCTGAAGTAGCCATACCTTTTAACTGATTCCATAGCAGCCTTGAGTTGTTCGATAGGTCAGCTGCAAGGGACGGTAGCAACTTCGTTTGGCTCTTAAATAAGAGTTCAGCCAAGGATTTATCTTTATACTTAAAGTGCAATGGATTTACTATAAATCTAGCAACGTTGTTGAGCTTTGAATTTTCTATCCACGAGAGAAATGAACCGATAGGAAGCTTGATCCTACCAGCAGTAACACTACCCTGCATCACAAACTTGAATAAATCATCTGTCTTCGTGAAGCTCCATCCTAAACCTGTCATTGCAAGCCCCGAAGTGATGAATTGCAGTGCTCTCATGAAATCTCCTGCTCGACCTACTGTGTTATTGTACTTCTCATACGCGTCGCTAAACATGTTATTGTCGAACAGCCACTGTACAAAGTCATTTGCGAAATCCTTTAACCCATCAATTGAGTTAAATTTGCCGTCAGCAATCAATTGGGATAATGAAGATATGCCTTTCTTCGAATCCAGATACTTCGGTTGCAAGTTCTTGATGATATGAGTTTCTGCTTGGTCATACTTATCTGGCGATTGGTTTGTGAAATTGAGTAAGCGATTTAACCTGTCATCTATGCTTTGAATGAAACTGTTAGCTCGGCTGAGTCTTCCGTAAATGTTTCGCCGACTAGCAATCTGTGAGTCTACACTATTCTTCACAGAAGAGACTCCCGACTCAACAGTTGCAACCTTAGACGCCTCTTGCCTTAACTTTCTGCTGATTTCATTCACTTGATTCATATCGATGCGAATCTTAGACATTCCTGACACCTCCTTCACTTATATATCAATTACTTCTTCTGTGCAGACGCTCTAGCTGCCGCTGCCGCGGCGGCTGCGGCTCTTGCGGCTGCTGCAGCTCTTTCCTCTTCTTCACGCTTGATCTCATAGGCTACCGCTACAATATCATTACCTAATCCATCCAAATGTGAAGACAATTCTGCAATCTCTGTATTGATCTGATCTATCGCTAGATTGACGAAAGCCATCTCATCGGCTTGCCATACTTGATTGAGATTAGACTTGATCAAGGACAAATTATGCTTCGTGTCTCTCAGCGTATTCACATAGTAATTGAGTTTATTAGCCTGGGCTTGTGCTTGTCCAACGTTAACTCCCATTTACCTATCACCCGCTTCATTAATTTCTCAACTCAGGACTTACAATCGCTGCAAGCTACTCGCTACTTCTCTATAACTCTCTGACATATTCATAATTTTATTTGCACAAATCTGAGTACCAATTCCCTTAAATTCATTTCGCATACCAGTTGAGATCGAATCCAGCTCGCGGGTAATCGAATAAATCTGTCTAATAATGCTATTAATCTCACTTCTTGTCCTAGCATCTATTTCCATACTCATCCCTCCACTACATCGTATTTGCCTTTCTAATCAGACCCATTTCCGCCTGTTCCAGCTTTTCTGCACTTGTTTGAAGATACTCAATGCACTGATTGATCTTGTAATGATTTTCCGTCAATCGATCTGCTCGAAACACATTATGTATGCCGGAGAACCCCACTCTGAAATACAAGTCTTCTATTCGTTCATTCACTTCACTTACTTGTCTTCGAATGGACATTAATCTTTGCGCATATTCTTGCAGCCTACCAATATTGATGGAAATGTGGGGCTCCAATGGCGTTGATGTATCACGGCCGAAGAACCAGTCTTTCATCTCTTGGAAATAAAGTTTCGCCTTTTGAGCGACCTGATCAAACCACACATTCACCCTGTCAATTGTCTCTCTTGTCCAATTTTCCAATTTAGAAGCGAGCTCGATACATTTATCCTTAATAAATTTCACAGCCTCGTATGCCTCTTGCGATACTGCGACATAGGTTGCTTTCACGACCTCAGTAAGAAAATAGTAAATACTTCCCTTGTTATTTATAGTATTTATAAGAGCTTCAAATCCTATGGAAAGAAACCGATCCGTGAGATTAGGTTTTCGAGAAGACTTAAAATTTCCATTCAAATCAAATTCCACACTCTCTAGTGAATGCGGATACATGGGGTTAAAAGATTTCCAGGAAATCCCCTTGAGATTTACTACTCGATCTACATACTCTACATGTCCGATGTCGCTGATGAAATCCCTATTGTGAACTATGAACGTGTATCGGTCACCTCGAAGCGCTTCCCTCTGCTTTTCTGTCAGATCATTCCAATACACCGGTTGTCCATTGACAGAATACGCATAGATGTCCATATCCAAATTATTGAGGAATACTTCTGCACCTAGATTATTCCCTTTGGAATGCCCATAAATCGAATTCGTCCCTCCCTCAACCTTGTACTTATCAAAGAATGCATTGGCTTGCTCAACTTGCTTGGAAGTCCCTGTTAACGATGAATCGGCATTATCCGACCAGTCTATCCATTCGTCCAGGTCTAACGAAGTACCAAGTTCACTTCCTCTAAATAGTACCCCTCTATTTCCATTGCTATCTTCTAATGCGTAGCCTACGAATCCACTCTTATCATTTACTGTAGGATTTCCTGTTGGATTATGATTTTCATATCCAATCAATCTAACATCGCTTAAAGCCGTTTTATTTTCTATAATCATGGTGTCGTATTTGTTAATGAGTAAATTAATTTTCTCAATGTTATCTTTTTTTGTATCATGTGTAGCAATATAAACTAATGCGTCACGGATAGAAGGTTTATTTGAACTTGAGATAGGTGGCCTATTAGATAAATCAATATATGATAGTTCCAACAAAAAATATTTTTCCTCGTCCGTTAAATCATTCATATTGATTGACATATGCTATCTTCACCCCCTGACTAAATCTTCAAAATACTCCACATCTCGTATCGTACGATCACTTATAATATCTATCACATGTATTACATCGTCTCCCAACCAATCCCAGCTGAAATTAGTCGTATGTGAGATTCTTATTAAGTCTTTAGCAGACTGTATTTTATCTTGCTTAATATATGCCACTGAAATTTCAAATTCACGATGCGTTAAATTCAACATAAAAGAATGTAAATCATGTATAAATTTCGCATCTTTCTTGTATTCCTGCACATCGTCTGTACTTACCACAAGGTACAAATGAATATCTGATTCATTACTTTTATCATTTGCGAAATCGTCAATCGGTTGTTTTAAAATACTAGGATCTTCAGGATAAACTTTCGTTCCAAATCTAAATTTTACAGCCTTCACTCTCTCATCTATCGACTCAACACCTGACTTGTATTTTTCAGTAAATAGATAACATAAGCTAGCATGTACATAATTATCGTTAAATCCTGATGACTTCACATTCTTATTTACATGAAAAGGTATATCCCGATTAATAGTCGGATAGACGAGCATACTATCTCCACCATATAGCTCTGGCATCAAAACATTTCCCGGATCAAATTGCTCTTCCACAAACTTTTCTCCATACTTATCCTCTAAATAATCCAACATCTTTTTAACCCTGTACTCTTTAGGTGCAAACATGCATCCCGACACTCCTAACATCGATATAATCATTAATATATGTAAAATAATTCTTTTTTTCAAAGTTAGTGAACTTCCCTTCTCGAAATGGCCTCGACATCTAAAAGGCATTTGCCTTTCTAATTAGACCCGTTTCCGCCTGTTCCAGCTTTTCTGCACTTGTTTGAAGATACTCGATGTAATGATTGATCTTGTAATGATTC
>NZ_JANQBC010000006.1 GCF_024721995.1 Paenibacillus radicibacter | reverse complement strand
GAGAACCCCACTCTGAAATACAAGTCTTCTATTCGTTCATTCACTTCACTTACTTGTCTTCGAATGGACATTAATCTTTGCGCATATTCTTGCAGCCTACCAATATTGACGGAAATGTGGGGCTCCATTGGCGTTGATGTATCACGGCCGAAGAACCAGTCTTTCATCTCTTGGAAATAAAGTTTCGCCTTTTGAGCGACCTGATCAAACCACACATTCACCCTTTCAATTGTCTCTCGTGTCCAATTTTCCAATTTAGAAGCGAGCTCGATACATTTATCCTTAATAAATTTCACAGCCTCGTATGCCTCTTGCGATACTGCGACATAAGTTGCTCTCACACTCTCAGCGAATAAATAGTAAGTTTCCTTCATCTTGATCACACTATTAATCCAAGAATATAATTTATTAGAGAGCTCTCGATCCTCGATGTTGGGTTTTCTTGAAGATTTGAAATTTCCATCCGCATCAAATTCCACACTCTCTAGAGAATGTGCATATAAGAATTGGATGTGGAACCCTGAAGTCTCTTTGAGACCTACAACTACATCTGCATAATCTACATTGCCGCCAGCACTCACTACATCTCCTTTTTGTACAACGAACATATAACGTTCACTTCTAAGTGCAGTTTTCTTCCTTTCTGTTAGATCATTCCAGAACACCGGTTGTCCATTTACAGAGTACGCGTAAATGTCCATATCTAAATTATCGAGGAATACTTCTGTTGCAAGGTTACTCCCTTTGGAGTGTCCATAAAGTGAATTTGTTCCTCCCTCAATCTTGTACTTATCGAAGAATGCGTTCGCTTGCTCGATTTGCGTGGAAGTACCTGTTAACATTGACCGTATATTATCAGGCCAATCTACCCAATCTATTAGGTTTAACGATGCATAAATTTCACTTCCTCGGAAAAGCACCCCTCTATTCCCATTACTGTCTTCTAAGGCATAACCAACGAAACCGGTCTTATCATGTACGGTTGGGCTTCCCTTCGTATTATGATTTTCGTATCCAATCAGCCTTACATCGCTTAATGTTGTTCTATTATTTTTTATAAAAGAATCATATGTTTCTATAAGAGAGTTAATTTCATCAAGCTTATCTTCATTAGAGTCCAATTTAGTAGCATAAAATAATATTTCAGGTATCGTGTAGCTTACAGAATATGTGTTAGTAATTACATTTTTTAAATCAATATAAGATAATTTCGATAAAAAATATCTTTCCTCGTTGCTTAAGTCATTCATATTGATTGACATACGTTGTCATCACCTTCCAACCATATCTTCGAAATAACCTATATTCTGTACAGTACGGTCACCCTTAAAAGTTATATCACGCATAAAACCATCACCCATCCAAGTCCATGCAAAATTGGTTGTATGTGATATCCGTATTAAGTCTTTTGCTGGCTGAAATTTGTTTTTCTGTACGTATGCTACCGAAATCAGGAAATTTCTGTTTGTTATTTTCAGCATATAGGAATATAAATCACGTAAGAACTTTGCATCTTTCTTGTAATCTTGATCACTTTCTGCGCTTACTGCTACGAATAACTCAATTTCCCCCTCATAGCTCATATCCTTTGCAAAATCATCGATTGGTGTATTAATTGTACTTGGATCATGCGGTCGGTTTGATAATGCAAAAAAGAATTTTATGGCCTTCTCTCTATTATCTAATTTTTCAACACCAGACTTATATTTTTCAGTAAATTGGTAGCTTAAGCTTGCAGACACATAATTATCGTTATACCCTGATTTCTTCATATTTTTATGTACATTAAACGGTAGTTCTTTATTTTTTTCTGGATAAACCATCATACTATCACCCTCAGACTTACCAGGATAAATCATACCCCCCGGTTCAAAATACTCCTCCACAAACTTCTCACCATACTTATCCTCTAAATAATCCAACATCTTATTAACCCTGTACTCTTTAGGTGCAAACATGCATCCCGACACTCCTAACATCGATATAATCATGAATATATGTAAAATAATTCTTTTTTTCAAAGTTAGTAAACTTCCCTTCTTGAAATGGTATGGAGAGCCGCAGAATAACCTGCAGCCCTCAATACATGTGTAAACTTATTTAAATTGACTTGCGTTATTATTAATAGTAGTTTCAGCTGAATCATAGTTTGAAACTGTTGTATTTAAGAATTTTGAATACTCATCAATTATTTTTTTATAATCCACGAATTTTGCAGCAAGTGCATTGAATTTTTCTTGAATCGTTCTTGAAGCATCACTTTCCCAGGAGTTCGTTAAGCTGTTCATTTCCTTCTTTATATCCTCTAGCTTTGTAGTTAAGTTTCCGTTTAAAGTAGTAATTGTAGAAGCCGTATTGGTTACCTCGGCGAATGATATACTGATCCCTTCAATAGACATATGTATGAGCCTCCTTCACAATATAATTTTAGTTTGTCAATCTTTTAGCTGCGCTTACGATATCTGTTTGTGTTTCTTTGTATGTGGTTGCGCTTTGCTTTAGAAATCCAGAGTACTGTTCCATTAATTTTTTCATATTGTCAAAATCATCTCTGAAACCCTCAATTTGTGTTGTATAGGCCACATTATCTTGACCTTTCCAAGCGTTCCCCATATTCTTAACTTCATTAAATAATTGATCATACAAACGTTGGTACTCGGCCGAATGACCATCCATGGTCTTCGCTACAGTTTCTAATTTTGCTGGATCTACAACAATCTTTCTTGCCATAAATAATTGAATCCCCTCTCAAAAATAAATTTTTTATATTAACATCAGCCTAGAGCCATTATGAAGCCCTAACTCTTGAGCTGACATGTCAATATCCAAGATCGTTCCCGTTTCTCTATTACAAATAACGGTGTCTCTGGATGCTGCGAAGTAACCATTCGATAAATCAGCTATCGCATTCGTTAATAAAATCTCAACCTCATAAAGCTTTAAGGTTAGTGGTATATATACGTCATAAGCTTGATTAATCGCAGGTGTATATACCTCAACAAGAATTTTATCCATCATTATTGTTCCTCCATCGGATACATGGTCGATGTTAACAGCTTAATCAGAACGGTCTTTCCATTCGTAACTGTATAACCGAATCCATCTCCAATCTCCTCGTACATTGGAGAAGTCAGTTTGCCAACTTTCAACTGATATTGATCAGATATTCCATTACCTAGCCAAATACCATCATTTAAGGACACCTTCGCTTTAAACCAGTTCTCAAATGATATAGAGGATAGAGAAGAAACACGTTCACAAAGAATGAAATTCACCTGATACATCACTTCACCTTTCTCAAGCAATACCTTTAGCTTATCCTTGGAGTCATCAGATAAACTTGAGAATAAACTCGAGAACGAGTGAATGATACAAGTTAACCTCTCAAAGGTTGGAGCAGGTTCCCCCGCTGCAATAGCATCCTTATACGCATTGTTTCGACTGACTAAGGTGCTGAATAAATCAACAACAACTTGATCGAGCTCCGCTTGGGTTCTAAACAGCTTATAAGTTTTGGAGTCGTCTGGAGCGAACTTCATGTCTGGATCTAACACCATTAATTCCGTATTCGCTCTCACAGCTATAACCTCAGCTAGACCCTGAACAAAACTTGTATTGTCATTATTTTGCGATAATACAAGCCCTACATATTGCTGTTCAAAATTAAACCAAGCAGGTAACAAACTTTGTTTCTCAACACCTATTGGAATCTTCCGAGTCGAGTTTTGCTTCAACTCGTTAATGAAGAAGGAGATATCAATGACATCAGGTAATATTGGAATTCTTCTCGCACGTAATCCTGTCCAACTTTCTGACAGCTTACTGCAATTCTTTCGTATATGATCAAATCTCTGCTCGATGTCCTCATGTACATGGGCAATCTGGAATTCGTAGACCCGATCGGTCTTCATGATACCTCTTCCCTTGAACTTGGAAGGATACACACCCTCCACATTACCTAGCACACTTGAATAATCATTCACATCATTAAGTTGAAGTACGTACAACTGTTTGAAGTTCTGTAACAATCTAAATCGCACAGCGCTTGTACTTAAAGTTGTAAGAATGAAATAAATGCCGTACTTTACTCCTTCTCGTGTTAAATAAGCGATCTGTTCCTCTTTATCCTCATATAGCTCCGTAAATGCAGAGTAATTATGGATAGCAACGACGATTGCAGCCATATCAGTTTGGGCCATTCTTATATAAGAATGGTAATCCCCACCGTAATCAGCAAATAGTTTCTTACGCTCCTCAACTTCTTTGTAGAGCATCTTTAAGAGATTGTTAACTTTCTCTGTCTCATGCGATAAAAGAACATCCCCTACGTGAGGCGCTTCGCTAAATGCCCGCATCGTCTCAGAACCGAAATCAAGAACGTACAGATTAAGCTCAGACGGCGTATACTCTTCAATAAGTGAATAGAACAATGTGGACAAGAACGTTGTCTTTCCGCTTCCAGCTGCACCGTAGATGATCGCATTTCCTTCTCTGGTTAAAGGGAATGTCATCGGGAATTGGCTCTGATTCTCGGGATCATCAAATTTACCAATCACTGGATTTAGCTCACCCTTGACTTGATTACTCTCCTGAAGTTCCCCTCTCACATCACCCAAATAGATAAACTCAGAAATCGGTTCAAGCCATAGGGATCTGATCTTAATGTTTTCTTCTTTGGCGATTGCTGCCAAGTAGTTATTCACTTCATCAAGTTGTTTCGTCGGATTTGCAAATTGTTTCTTGCGCTTATCTATCTTTAACTGCTTGACGACACGCCCTAAATTATCAATGACCGTGATGCTTTCATCCTTATTCAACTCTATGCGGTCAGAAGGATAATAGGGAGCGCCGCCCCATGCGGATTGGCCTAACTCAAACAGCTCATTAAAGCCAACTTGTACGAAAAACCGTCCTGTAACCGATAGCTCTGCTGCATCTGGTCGTTTGATAACATCCATACTATCTGCACGCTCTTGTACTTTCAGACAGATACGGAACTTGCTATTACTCCAGATTTGATCATCAACAACGCCTGATGGTTTCTGGGTTGCTAAAATTAAGTGCACGCCTAAGCTTCTACCAATACGTGCGGCACTCACAAGCTGCGCCATAAACTCAGGCTGCTGTGTTTTGAGTTCAGCAAACTCATCAGAAATAATAAATAGATGCTGCAGTGGTTCTGTTACCTGACCATCGCGGAACAATTTTTGATACTTATAAATATCAAGATTACTTATATTTAACATCTTGCTCGTATCGCTAAAAATAGCTTGTCTACGTTTTAGCTCACTTTGGATTGAAACTAGGGAGCGCTTTACAGCAGCACCGTCAAGATTCGTAATTGTACCTGCCAGATGCGGCAAAGTCGTAAAGGCATTGGCCATCCCACCGCCTTTATAATCGATCAGAATAAAAGCAACCTCATGCGGATGATAGTTAACCGCTAACGAGAGGATAAACGTCATAATAAACTCACTTTTACCTGATCCCGTCATACCAGCGATCAAGCCATGCGGCCCGTGATACTTCTCATGTAAGTCCAGGAAGAATCGTTCTCCTGTTGTCATTACACCAATTGGCGTCTCTAGTGACAGAGTTGGATCGTTATCCTTCCAGCGCGTAAGTGCATTAAGATGTTCAACCTTGCTAACCTCAAACATATCCAGGAACGTTAGCATATTCGGTAATGCATATGAGGCACCTGTAGTATCCAACTGAATATTCGCCATCTGTACTGCGAGATCCAGCTCGCTTTCTCGTGAAAATAACGTCGGCTCGAAGGCAATATGTTTCCCTGATATGTCATCTTTGTCATATATCTTCGATACATCTCCGTTATATTCAACAACCATGGAGCACTCTTTAGGCAAATTTTTTAACTCATCGTACAAGTGAATGAGACTAAAGCCGCGATGCTCTTTCTTCTTAAGGAGAACATTCATCATCTCCGCCTTATCTGACAGACTTTTGTCGATAGCGAAGATCACATAATAGGGTGTAACTTCCCTTAACTCTTCATCTGATGAAATATGCTCTCGTTTGGCAATCTCCCTCTCTAAATAGACCGAAAGTTCCTTAACCTCACTTGGCTCTGTAGCAATAAAACGGATCGATTTATCATTGCTCCATACATGAGGCAACCACTTAACAAATTCCCATGTATCGGCCTCTTTCTTATCGTACAAAAACACAAGTTTGAGCTCATCATAGCTATGTAATGCTGTAAGCTGTAAGATCAGTCCTCTTGCCTCATCAATGACGAGTGGTCTTCTTCCGATCATTCCGCTGACCCAGTCGTCAAGCAATGACAATGAGATTGGAACCTGCTCCAACGTCTTTGGCTCTTGTGCCAGTGAATACAGCTGCTCCTGCAAGTGATCATCGTCCAGAGAAAATCTTTTTTCAGGAAATTTGATGTCAGCTGCAAGTGGTAAGTTTCCTATTCCCAGACTGATTTTCAAAAAATCATCTTGCCTGTATGTACGTTCCCATAGATTACGTTTAAGATGCTTAATTCTTGATACGCAGTTGTCAATTGTTACGTGATTCTCATGTAAAATCTGCTTCTGATATTCGCTTGTACTAGCAATTTCCTGTCGTACATCTTCGATATAGATCTTGTACTTTTCTTGGCGGATACGCTCATTTCGAATATGTTTCCTCTTCTCATACCTTCTTGCGAGTATTGGCCATAAGATCGAGCCAATCAGCATACTGAGGGACATGACTAATGTTGGTGCAGCACTCATGATGTTCCCTTTGTTCTGAAGTGCATTTTGCACAGAATATAGAGCAGTAAAGAGGGATGCCATTCCCATTGTGATGGATGGACCTAACATGAGCATGAGTGGTGTTTGCTCCATGTTGCCCTTAGCAGGTGGAGGGTCGATCTTGAGCTCCATCTTCTCAATATCACGCTTAAATCGTGGTGAACGGTAGAACTTATCACCTTCTGCTATTTCTTCCTCGAAATCATCCAGTTCTTCTTGAATTTTAGGCTTATTCTTCACTAAGAGCTTAAACACGTTACTGTTGTACTCGACTTGTCCATCAGGATTGTTAATTGCAATAAATCCATTACCGACAATGATCTTAAGGCCAATAATATAAATCATATCTCCAGGCTTCAACATCTGTTCGACTACACGTTTCCCGTTAACGAACGTTCCATTAGAGCTATTCTGATCTCGAATCATGAGTGATGTAGGGGTAACGAACATCTCAGCATGTACAGAGGAAACATAGCGATTCCCATACTGTAGCTCGCAGCCGTTCACTCGGCCGATTTTGAACAAACCTTCTTGCGGTAAAAAAAGCTTTTGATAATTTTTTCGATCTTCCGTTATCGGCTCAGCAAAAAGAATAACGACTTCGTTCGTTTTCTTTAAATGGATGTGGGTAATCGTCATTGCGTCTATCCTTAATTCAGCAATCTTCTTGCTGTTCTGATCTAGGATAATCGCATTTCTGTTAGACTTTAGCAGCCATTCACCTTCTACACCTTCCACGCTAATGACCCGTTCTTCATAACCAAGACGATTGGATTGCGTGATCCAATACTGTCCAGTCTTCTTCTCAGGTAAAACGCAGTGATATACTACATTTTCTTTCAATAAAGATAGCTGCATATTGTTTCTCCTCAGTTTCAATTACAGGAAAAAATAAACCAATTTGAATATAACAATAGAAACCCTTATACGGGTAAATTTGATAATAAGTTCTACTGATCGAATGATCTAAAAACAAATTTGAAATAAACGTCGATGCTTCCGTTGCATCACGCAATATGTGTATTTCTTCTTTGAGAATATGTATAGATAACTCTTCTACATGATTAATAAATAATTTATAAATTGCCCCCTTATTTATCTTGCTCAGACACTCTCATACGACTGTGCCGGACTGATGATACTCCAATATAACTATCGTATTGTTGGTCTAAATGCCCCCTTTTTACTAGAACTATTGTTATCACGTGTTGATTCCAATTACCTAAGAACCAGGACTAAATATCGTGAGGTACTACCCATTATATTGCAACTGTAATTTTTTGTCGATAATTGAAAATACTTTTTTTTCTGATAAACTTGTCGAACATATCCTAAATAAGACCTATTGTGGGACTTATAAATTGTTGCTTTAACCCACAATTACATGGATTAGCACTATGCTAATAATCGGGTTAATCGTCATTAATCCTAACTCTAGTTCATTCGACCCTATATCGTTACACATTCGTTTGTTTAAAAATGATCACATATACCTATTAATTTTTCGAAAATACAGAATAGAAGGATTGACTTTCTATTAATCAAGTATTAATCTATTAATAGATTCAAAGATTTTCCAAATTACATATTTATCATATTGATAAAGGCAAACCCACTTAAAAGTGGCGACGCAAAGCTATAGGGACTAAAGCGATTCATCGCAATGTCAGCCAGTTACCGGTACTGAAGCTTCTTAACGATGATTCGTTATGACAACCCTTCTTTACTAGGTAAAGAGGGGTTTTTCTATTGCTCGACCCTCATATTGATAAAGGCAAATCCATTGAAAAATGGAGACGCAAAGCTATAGGGGCTAAAGCGGTTATCCGCTATGCCAGCCAGTTGCCGGTATGGAAGATTTACGTGCATACGTAATACAAACCTTCCGTTCGGCGAAGATTAATCTATTAATCTAGCATATTTCGGGAGGTTTTCTTTTATGAAACGTACACTTATTGCACTATTTGCTGCTGCGGTATTACTAAGTAGCGTTACAGCTGTAAAGCCTGTAAGTGCCCAAACTGAAGCATTCGCTCTTGTTAATGATATTGTGAAATTACCAGCTGACCATTACGACACCCAAGAAACAGAACATATGAAAGAGAGACTCGCTAAGATCCCAGCGAAATTTTTACAAAACTTAAAAGAAAAATCGGTTAGAATCAAGCTTGTTAACGGCAAAATTACAGAAGAACCTGAATTTGCTCAGTACAAAGGGGTTACACCAAGAGGTTGGGAACAAACAGGACTTACTTGGGATGATATACCTGGTGTTAGCACAAATAACGTTATTGTTCGTATTGGATACAGTGATAAACATAACGGGCATAACAGCCAGAACTTAGAACTACATGAAACATTACATGCTGTAGATCGCATGGCGCTTGGAGAAATAAGTGCAAGTAAAGAGTTTAATGAGATTTTCAAGAAAGAAGCAGAAATTAATTACAAAGATGATGGTTATGTAAGTGCTTATCCAACTGAATATTTTGCAGAAACAGCTACATTGTATTTGTATAGTAAAGCAACTCGTGAAGATTTGAAGAAAGATATGCCTCTGACTTATGATTTTCTGGACAAGCTATTTAACAAGTAATAACAAAAAAAGAAGTTCCTCATGAACCGTAGTGGTTAGAGGAACTTCTTTTTTATTTACTTAAGGATAAACACGATCTGGTTTCACGTTCTTCCAAGCTTCGGAAGTCTTATCTTCACGCTTGTAGTCGTGGTTGTTAGTAGCTTCTAACACATCGAGGTAATACCATTTATCTTCTGTGTTGTCTGGCCATTTCTTCGCGTGAGTATCTAGACCTTCTTTTTTCACTTTACGATTTAATACGCTATTAATGAATGCCATTGCTTCAGCGCGCGTGATGTACTGATCAGGTTTGAAAGTCTTGTCTGCGTAGCCTTTGATCCAACCTTTGTTCGCAGCGGATGCAATATATTTCTCAGCCCAGTGTCCTGAGATGTCTGTAAATGAATCGTTATCACGCTCATCGAGCTTATCGAACTTCGATGCGGTTGTTGCAAATTCAGCTCTTGTGATCGGTGTGTCTGGTTTGAAAATGAGATCTGGATAACCGCTAATGACACCTGCTTTAGCCATTGTCGCGATATACTTATTCGACCAACGAGCATTCTCTACATCAGTGAAAGATTGATTCGTTGATAAGAATTCCTTACGGCTGTTGTCTTCCATCAATCTGTAGAAGATTGTAGCTACTTCTTCACGACTGATGTTATTCTCTGGTCTAATTGTGCCATCTGGATAACCTGCTACATAGTCAAAGTGTAGATCCTTCTCTAACTTCGGCGGTACTGGCGGCAGTGGAGGTAACGGTGGCAATGGCGTTACGTTGTTGCTTCCACCTGTGCTTGGCGTTGATCCGCCGTTATCGTCTGGATTAGGTCTAGTTGGGTTTAACGTGTAGTAGAATGTGTAGCTTTGTTGTGCAGCATCTGTTACCAAATAGGAAGCATTAGATTGAATAGGCGTGTAACCTGTAATAGCTTTAGCTGTAAGCGTAATGCTTTTTCCAACTTCACCTTGAGTTTGTGTAGATGACGCTAATTCTTGATTTGTGCCATTCTCAAGATAAAGAATAGAAATTGGGCGCATTACTGGTACTTCAATATTTTTCGTGTAGTAGAAAATATGCTCCTGAATTTCTCCATTGGTTACTTGATATTGAGTACTCTGCTCGATAGGAGTGTAACCAGAAATTGATTTCGCAGTGAGAGTAATTGTTTTACCTACTTCACCTGAGGTTTGTATAGGTTTTGAAAGTTCCGTGTTAGTGTCTCTTTCAAAATATTTAACTGTAACATTGCGGAATTCTGGTTGTACTTCATCAGTAGCCCATATTGCATACAGTGTTAGATTGTTTGCTGGCATTGTTACTTCTGAACCTGCTACATAGCCATCACCTGAACCGTCTGCATTTGTATTCCACACTTTAAACTGTTTACCCTCAGGTGCTGTCATTGTTTCATGACCTGCAACCGTGAAGCCTTCACCAGCTTCTTTTTCTGTTCCAGCTGGTGCTGATCCTGTTCCTCCGTTTACATCATAAGTAACGGAGTACATTGTAATCGGGATAGCCTCCCATATTGCATACAGCGTC
>NZ_JANQBC010000005.1 GCF_024721995.1 Paenibacillus radicibacter | reverse complement strand
CTATACTTAAAGGAATTTGAAAGTGTGGAGCATTTTAAAACTGAACTAGAAAAATATATAGATTACTACAATACGAAACGGATGAAGGCAAAATTAAAAATGAGTCCGGTACAGTACCGAACTCATTTCACCCAAGCTGCCTGATGAAATAACCGTGTCTAACTTTTAGGGGTCACTTCAAAAAGTGTTCAAGCCATGGGGGTCATTTTTTATTTACCCTATAAACGATTCAGAGCCATAAGTCCCGCACCTGTCGCAGCATCATGCTCAGCAGGTAGACAACTCATTTTTGGAAAAATAAACTTTAGTTTCTCTATGAAAGCTTGCTGCACATGCATGTTATGAAGCAGCACGCTGCCTGCCATGCCAAGGCTACCCTCTTGAAGTTCTAACTTCTTCGCAACAGGTATAACAAGTTCTAATAATGACTGCGCACATTGATCCGCAATGGCTAGTGCCGCTGCATCGCCCGCTTCACAAGCACGCGATAGAATCGGAGCAAGCGCTGCTATATCTTTCTTATTCGTCCCTTTATCATACACAAATTGAATGATCTGCTGCACAGCATTCATCTGCAATTGCTCATAGATCATCTGAGGCACGATTGAAGCGGGCATTCTGCCATCATTCACTCGTACGAGTAGTGACAACAAATCACGGCCAATGCTGTATCCGCTACCTTCGTCATCAATCAGATGCCCATAACCGCCTGCACGACAAGTGATGCCAGACTCATTCTTTCCATAACAAATCGAACCTGTACCTGCAATCAGGATCAGCCCGTATTCCCGTTCATGTGCTCCGCACAGCGCTGTTTCCTGATCACCAGTAATAAGCAAGCCACCAACATATCCACATGCACGCACACTCGCTGTTAGGCGCGAAGAAACCGTTGGATTACTAACCCCTGCCGCACCAATACATACCTGCTTACAATGCTCAAGCCCACCACACACCTCAGCTATCGTGTTAAAAATAACCTCCAAGCTTGCGTGTACACTCGCTTCATCTTGTCCATTGTAATTGATCGCACCGGAAGTAAAGGCATGCACGAGCTTCCCGCTTGCATCCATCACCTTAACCGCTGTCTTCGTTCCGCCGCCATCAAGTCCTGCTACATAAATACTCATAGCTCAGAATTACGCAGACGCATCGTCTCTTCAGGAATCATGAACGTCTCGGCATACTGCTTGCGTGCTTCAATCCCGCGTACACGAGAAAGATGCTTGTAGTATTCTAGGTATGGGAACGACTTGCTACCCGTTACGAACCAGTGCGTAGAAACCGCCTTGATCCATAGATCATAAGCTTCTTCAGAGAAATCAACATACACATAAGGACGGTAGTCCACCGCATCTTCCCAGTTCTCCGAATAGTACAATTTGGAAGCGAAATGAGCAGGAAGTTCACGCTCAAATGAAGCAAGTCCTGCGAAGAACCGTGCATCATTCACAATTCGGTGAGTCGTCATATGGTCTTTGTGCATGCTGTTCTTGAAATGCGTAATGATAATATTCGGACGTACCCGGCGAATGACATCACAGACACGATAACGCATGTCCGTATTATCTTCAAGCTCCCCGTCCGGAATTTCGAACACGTTCGACTCCCCGCCGAGCATATCCGCAAACATCTTCGCTTCATTCACCTTTTGTGCACGATACTCTGCCATATCTTGACCTGCTGGCACTCCGCGTTCACCCGCTGTTAGTGCAAGTGTGACGATATGATCTCCCATTAAGGAGTGACTCGCCAGAACGCCACCTGCCGTAAGTTCCATATCTCCAACGTGACCACCAATTGCTAGAATCGTTAACTTTTCTCTGTTCATTGTACAAGCTCCCTTCTCATGATCGCAAAATGTTTGACTGTCTTGAAACCTGCTTTTTCATAAATTCGAATAGCTGGATTTGTGACTCCAGTATAAAGTGACATATAGTCAGCACCTACACGCTCAAACGCTTCACATAGTTTGAAGAATAACAGCGTCCCAAGGCCATGTCCTTCATGCTCTGGATGTACGCCTATTCCTGCAAAATATCCCCTGCCGCTCTCCTCACGGATCACAGGTCCTGCGAACCCAACTACTTTGCCATCATGTGCTGCAATAACCGTTGGAATACCCGTTTCTGTGGAATGTCCAATTTCTTTGCGCCACAGTGGATTATCGAAACCATCTAGCATGTCATGAACACCATGATGCTTCGCAGAATCGAACAATTGGGCAGTATATCCCGCTTCAAGTGCATGTGATTCTTTCGATCTCACATCCTCTGGAATTGTAAAACCGTCTAGATGCAGATACATGGCACTTTGCTTCGCACGCTCTACATATCCATTGTGAAGAAGAGTTGCATACAAACGACTCGTAATAGGGACACCCGGCGCATTATTATGTTCATGCTGTGGTGTTTCTGGGATGTACCATGGCAGGCGCATCGGATTAAAGAATAGGATGTCTGCTTGCTTCTTTTCTTTTTCAACAAAACGTTGTTCTAATGCCTGAATCATCATCGTGTAATGCTCATCGGTGCAATAATCTTGCGCGAGTACAATCGTTGTGATGTACCCGGCAACATCGCCTAGTGGCAGATCGTCGCCTGTACATCCACAAGCAAATCCTTTTACTTGATCATTATCTAGTAGAAGAAACGTACATGCTGGGTCAAAGTAAGGATTGAGCATAAAAATATGTTTAAAGCTTTCTACCGAAAGCTCCTTATATCCATCTTTTACGGCCTCAATGTTCCAAAGTGAAATAACCGCTTGTGTATACTGCTGATCCCAAGGGATGATCATGATGATGCGATACCTCCAAACATTCAGAAATCAAGTGAAGCGAATTAACCTTTAACAGCGCCTACAGTAACACCTTCAAGGAAGTATTTTTGTAAACTGAAGAAAAGGATAAACATTGGCAGCGCAGAAATTGTCGCACCGGCCATCATTGGAGAAATGAATGTTGTATTCGCGAATCGGAAGTTTTTAAGTCCGACTTGAATGGTTTGCATTTCCATTGAATTCGTAACGAGTAACGGCCAGAAGAATGTATTCCAGCTGTCCATGAATGTTAGAATTGCCATTACAGCAAGTACAGTCTTGGACAAAGGTAGAATAATGCGTGTGTAGATTTGGAATTGATTGCAGCCTTCGATTTTTGCGCTTTCTAGCACTTCCATCGGGATACTGCTCATAAATTGTTTGGCTAAGAAAATGTTATACACCGTTACGATACCTGGTACGATGAGTGCTGTGTACGTATTCTGTAATTCAAACATGTTGACGATCATCACATATAAAGGTACTTGTGTCACTTGATAAGGAATCATCATGGAGACTAGTAAAATAGCGAACAATACGCCTCTACCTTTAAAACGAAGCTTCGAGAAAGCAAAGCCTGCCATACTTGCAAATAAAACGTTTGAAATCGTAATCGAACCCGCAACGATCAAAGAGTTCAGAATCCAACGATAGGAATGTTCACTATAATCGAAGAAGAACTTGAAGGATGCGAACGTAAATTTACTTGGTAGAATGGAATAAGTAACCGCTCCTGCCTCAACTGGATCACCAAAGGATGAGATCACCATGAAATAAATCGGGAATACCGTCGCCAAAGCAAAAAGCAGAAGGATGGTAAAAATGATTGCGTTACGAATGTATTTCTTTTTAGGACTTCCTACGTGACTGCTATACAAAGCCATTTTTGTATCCCCCTCTCTTAATACTCGACGTCTTTACCCGCGTATTTGAATTGAATTAATGAAATGATTCCAATAATAATTGCTAGAATAAGTGATTGTGCAGCCGCTTTACCAAAGTCTAAGAATGTGAACGCGTTATTGAAGATAAGAAGTCCGACCATTGTTGTTGCGTTGTCTGGTCCGCCACCTGTCATTAAGAACGCATTCTGGAATACTTGGAAGGAACCAATCACACCTGTTACAAGCAAGAATAATGTTGCTGGTTTTAAGCTTGGAATAACGATGTGCCACAATTTCTGCATAAAGTTAGCTCCATCAAGCTCAGCCGCCTCATAGTAAGTCTCATCAATACCTAATAGTCCAGCAAGGTAGATAATGATGCTTGTGCCATGACTGGAAAGCCAAGACATAAGGACAAGCGAGAACATCGCATTGTTGCTCGTTCCAAGCCAGTTCTTGTTCTCAATCCCGAAGAAGCCTAGGAATTGGTTCAATATACCTCCAGCCATTGGATCATAGATCCATAGCCATACCACAGATAGAGCTACGCCTGATGCCACTACAGGCAAGTAGTAGACCCCTTTGAAGAACGATTGTGTTTTCTTTTTAAGCGGTAAAATTAAGATTGCAATTGCCATCGAAAGGAATAAGTTCACAGGTACAGTTGCGATCGTGTATACGACCGTATTCTTAAGGGACTTCCAGAATAGTGCATCTGTAAATGTCGCTGCATAGTTGTCAAATCCAATGAAGGTAGAGCCAAGCGGTTTAAAGTCTTGGAAGCTAATAATGACTGCTTTGATAACTGGATATGCGGTGAACATCGCAAAAGCGATCAAAGCGACAGCGATGAACACATATCCCCAAGCACCTTCTTCATTGAACTTTCTTTTTTTCATCGGTTTTGCGATATTCGCCATCTTGTCAACCCCGTTTCAAAAACTTGGTTATTATAAAGCTTTCGGATAGTCGCAACTTGTGCTGCGCGACTATCCGAAAGACAATATACTACTAAATTAGTCTTTTACAATTCCATCTTCACCAAATGCCTTAATTGCAGCTGCTTTAACAGCTTCAAACATATCTTCTGGCTTAAGTTCTCCAGCAAGAACAGCTTGGAATTTAGGTACGATTACTTCTGTTTCCAATTTGATTGCTTTAGCAGCAAGCTCAGTTGGAATGTCAGAGCGTGATGGAGTTGCGTTCTTCAGCATGTTGTCTACAGCAGCGATGTTGTCTGGGTTTCTGTCGATCTTCATGTTAGCTGCTTCTTTCTTCGCACTTTCTGTGATGTGTGCAGCGAATAGATCGTTGTTTGTTGTTGCAGCAACTTTACCACTTGCTAAGAAGTATGCAGCTTTAAGTACGTTTGCTTTATGCTCAGCAGTTGGCTCTTTCTTGCCACGGAATGTTAAGTATCCATCTACTACAGTAGCAGAAGAAGCCTTAGCACCTTGGAACGTTGGAGCTGGTAGTACGACATAGTCTAATGGAATACTGTCTTTAACAGCACTTCCGTCATTTGCTTTAATTTTGTTGTTGTTTGTTTTTGCAGAGTTTTCGAATACAGCAAGACCTTTACCTGTTACCATCGTTTGACCTGTTAGAAGCATGTTCCAACGCTTACCAGCATCTACGGAGCTAAGCTCTTTCGGCATGGAACCATCGTCGATCAATTGACGAAGATCTTTGAGTAATCCAAGGTAGTTCTTGCTTGTATAAGCATATTTCAAGTCTTTGTTAAATGCGTGCGGCATACCAGCGTTCTTCGCCATGATAGCCAAGTAGTCGATTGCTGCTACGCCTTTCGTTGCGAATACGAAACCATAACGTGTTTTGTCGCCTTCTTTAACAACGCCTTTTTTGATTGCTTCACGGAATTCGTCATACGTCCAACCGTTTGCTTGAACTTTCTTCCAGTCGATTCCTGCTTTTTCTAGGAATTCTTTGTTACCACCAAGAGCATGAACTTCCATGTAAGCTGGCAAGCCGTATAGGCCTTTGCCGTTCTTCATGTATTCAAGTGGAGTTTTATCATAATCACCTGTCATCTCAGGTGTAATTACATCCGTAATGTCCATAAGTAAACCTTGTTGCAAGTATTTCGGAATGGAATCTGAACCACCGAACGCGATATCTGGTGGGCTACCTGCGTTTACTTGTGTGTCTAATTTTTGTTTCACATCTTCCCAGCTTGCTGGCTCAATCTTAAGCGTTAAGTTGGGATACTTTTCTGTAAATTCTTTGGAAATTTGATCAAATGTTTTTTGGAAGTTAGGAGAAACTGGTGGTAATAGTGCAGTAATCGTATCTTTTGCACCTGCATCTGCAGTTTTACCAGGAGCCGGCGTGCCAGCTGTATCTTTGCTATCGCTATTGCCACAAGCTGCTAGTGCGGAAGTTGCCATCGTTAATGCCAATACCGAAGTAATAAGACGCATTTTTCTTTTCATTTGAATAAACCTCCCTGAATAATATTAAACAACTTTACTAAAGCTGCTAATGGCTGTCTTAAGACTGCCTTCGCTTTGTTCTAGTAATGCTTCTGCCTCTGCTGCATCTAGCCCAGTCTTAATCATCATGATTGCGAGTTTGCAGTTTTTGGAAGCGCTCTCTAAAAACTGGCTGGCAGTTTCTTCATTTACCCCTGTAGCTTCTCTAATTATTCTTACAGAACGATCTCTGAGCTTAATATTACTCGCCTTCAAATCGACCATCAAGTTATTATAGGTCTTTCCAAGTTTTACCATGGTGCATGTTGTAAGCATATTCAGTACAAGTTTCTGCGCTGTTCCTGCTTTTAATCTAGTAGACCCCATGATTACTTCTGGACCAACAATTGGTGCGATACATACATCACTAACTGGAATTAACTTGGAGTCTTTGTTGTTTACTACACTAATGGTAGCAGCACCAATTTCTTTGGCTTTCTGCAGTGCAGCAATTACGAATTGCGCACTCCCGCTAGCTGTGATTCCAACAACCACATCCTTAGCCGTTACACCACATCGCTCAATGAGTGCAATCCCCTCCTCTACGCTATCTTCATAACCTTCAACAGCCGTTCTTAGCGCGACATCTCCTCCAGCGATATATCCCTGAACCATTTCAGGATCTGTACCGTAAGTAGGAGGACACTCTGATGCATCTAGTACGCCAAGTCTGCCAGAAGATCCAGCTCCCACGTAGAACATTCTGCCACCATTTCTTAATGCTTGATGCAAAATATCAACTGCTTTGGCGATTTGCGGAATTTCCGCTCCAACCGCAGCAGGAACTAGCGTGTCTTGTACGTTCATTAGATGTAACATCTGTTCAGTTGTACTTTCATCTATCTTTAGTGTCGATTCATTAACCTTTTCTGTTGTTAGACCCGCCAGATACTCATCCATTGCCTTCCCTCCTATCCCTATGCTGCGTAAATCCGCTTACAATTTCATAGTAACGAAAAATTTCAAAATGGTCAATGTTTTTTGAAATTTTATTTTAAAAATAGTGAAATAATATTTCACGGGGCGTAAAAAAAGCTTGCAGACCGATCCGGGGATCAGCTGCAAGCTTTCAACTATCTATATCTATTTAAGAAAGATTCGCTTTCTTGTTACGTCTAGCAAGAATCGGCAGAATCATACCAAGTCCAAGCAAAATGAATGGTGTCACAATATTGAGCGTCAATTGGAAGTACCATTCAGATGAGAACATCTCAACTTTCGGGAACATCCCCATGAGACAAGCAAATGCCGTGAATAGGAAACACCATAGCCCGATGATAAATCCAAGGGATTTATTTTTCACGAATTGGTACTCAGAAGTGAACTTATCTGCTGCACGCATAAGTGCCATAAACGCAAGGAACACGAATAGGTAACGAAGCGGCATCACAATAGAGTTCAGATCAAGCAACCAGTTGAATAGCGTGTTCATCTCGCCAATACCGAATGCAGGAACCATGATTAAGATACTTACCAAGATCGTCGTGAGCAGATAACCATTGATCGGAATACCTTTGTCGTTCGTTTTAAGTAGTGATCTTGGAATGTACTTGTCATCTGTATCCGCAAGCAATACTTTCAGTGGTGCATCAATGGAGAATGCTAGTGCTGAAATTTGTGCAAGTGTATTCGCAAGCGCATAGATGATCATGAATGTGTTACCAATTCCGTAATAGTTCCCAAGAATTTGGAACGCGTAGTATTGTCCGTTCATTTTCAAATCGGCTGGAATGTTATTGGAATCGAACATGATGCCCATTGCGTAAGAGCCTAGAAGGGCACTGACCGATACGAGAATCGCAAGGATGATCATCCCGCGCGGGAACTCTCTACCTGGATTATTCGTATTATTTACATATGGAGAAATTTTTTCACAACCACCTACTGCGAAGACAAGCATCGAGATTGTCGTGAAATATGCAAAGTTAAATTCCGGAATAAAGGAATTGAACGTAATGTTCTTCGTTGCTACTTCCACCCCTGCAAGTGGTGGAGCTGTAACTGCAAGCACGATGTACAGAATCGACATAATAAATACGCTGATCCCGGCAATCGTACCGATTCTCTTCAAAGATGCAATACCCCTTGAAGCAATCCATACGAAGAAGACGAAGATCACAAGCGTAATAAATTGTAGCCAGAACGTACTGAATTGTTTCGTAAGTCCGCCTCCGCCTGTGAACACCCAACCTAATGCAACAAGGATGGATTGAGGCTTCTGAGCCAAATATGGAATATGTACAACCCAGTAAGTCCAAGCTGCCATATAAGCTAGGTTACTGCCCATTGTTTCTTTAATCCAGCTACTCACTCCGCCTTTACTATGTTTAAATGCGGAACCCATCTGTCCTACCATCAAGGCATAAGGAATGAAATACAAAGCGATAATCAAGATCCAAGATGTAATAACTGTTAAGCCTTGGTTGGCATAGTTGTTGACGACATTACCGAATCCCCATACAGAGACGAATGCCATAAGTGCAATGTTGTACCATCGCAGTTTTTTTAACTCGCTGTCACTCATAGATGTTAATTCTCCTCACGATATTCATTGTTAATTCATTAAAAACACAACGTGTATTATTATAATTCTATTGATTAAACGATCATGTGACATTATGCACATAACTATACGGATAGGATATCCAACTTTTAGATTGAACATTATGACTTGGAATATAACTACAAAAAAACCTCCTCATAAGAGAAGGCTTCGTCTATTTTCATCTATATAGAGTTATAGGGTTAGGATTTACGTGGATACACGAATTTAGCAGTGTTCTTAAAGATTAAGCCAAAAAAACTAAGAAGTAGAGCTGATCCGCTGATGAATAGCATAATGCCGCCCTTCCACCTTAGCTGACTGATATGCCCATCCAGCATCACATTGTATTGACCGATATCCACACTCCCAGCAGGCTGTCCCTTGACGAACTTGCTCGCATTCTCCGTTCCCCAAGTCACGGAATTATTAAGCTGCACATAGCCCGCCAACATCACACTTAACGAGATTAATAGAATAGCCAGCATGATTCGATTATAGATTTTCATTTTCCACAACCCCCATGATATTTGTCGAAAATTACGGTTTCATCTACACGTTCGACACTTCTCGCAAATATCCTTTATTTCAAAAAAATGGGTTTACATAAGTGGTGATTGTATGAAGAAGAAATTATCTATACTTGTACTCGTCGCTTTGTTCACATTATCCGTAACTTCTACTGCTTTTGCAGCATCGATCGAACCTCGTGGTTGCGGAAATCCACCAAGAAATTGCCCGCTCCCTACTGGTTAATAATAAAAAAGACTGGCTTAATGAGCCAGTCTTTTTCTTTCCCCGAACACTTCATCTCATCATCGTTCTAACCCATCGCTGTTAATACCACGGCAATCGTATTAAACACTCCATGAACGATCATCCCAGGCACTACCGATCCCGTCCGTTCATAGGTCCATGCAAACACAACTCCGCTAATAAAATTCACGGGCATAACATTCATTGTGGGGAAATGTGCTAGACTAAAGATTAGTGAACTAATCACAATCGCCCATCTCATACCAACACGAGTCCTTAACCAACGATATATAAATCCACGGTAAAATATCTCTTCATAGAACGGTGACACGATTCCTGCCGATACAATACCAATAATCATAGTAAATAGAGTGACATTTTGCTGCAGACTCTCTGTTTTACTGTTGTTTACCGTATTTCCAAGAAAACTCGTTAGATAAACAGTCGTTACACTCAATACGATGAGAACCAGTAGCCAAAGCACAATCCTCCACCAATCTCTCGCAGGAAATCCCTTCACTCCTACTTCTGTCCATGACATCTTCTTCGATCGTAAAGCAACAAAATATAATCCTAGCAAAAGTGTAATCGCGATGGTAAGCCCAGTAAGAGTCCCTGAATAAAGTGTATTCTCCAACCATTTCTCATACATGAACTGTATTGCGTATTTAATAACGAATATTACAAACACGAATTCAAGTGCGAGTAATGCAGTGAATTCACGCCATGTCCATTGATCCATATTCTTCCACATTTCTGTTCTAGTCATCCTTAATCCCTCAATCCTATGTGATATAATTCAATGATAATAGGTGACGTTACGTCACCTGCAAGCATTTTTTTTGGGAGGAAAGAAAAAGCATGAATAGATGGACAACAGGACAAGTATCCAAGCAGCGGAACATTTCCGTTAGAACGATACGTTATTATGATCAGATCGGTCTCTTAACACCGAGTTATAAAGAAGATAACGGTCGCCGTTATTATTCAGAGGAAGATTTGTTCACTCTTGAAAAGATAACGTTGCTTAAATCACTATCACTACCTCTTGAGGACATTCAAAATGTAATGGACAAGCTATCTTTTCGTCATATTCTGATCGCTCATCATAATCATCTTCAGGAACAACTCACTACACTACAGGGCAGTATTGGGAATACTACTTCTTTGATCAACATGATTGATCTTGAAGGCACACTCTCGTGGGATCGGGTTTCTCATCTTGTGCAAAACGTACAACCCAGCTCCAAACAGTGGATCGATTACTTCAAAGATGACGAAAGTGCATTCCTTCAGAAAGCTCTTCCGAATATTAATAGTAATGACCAAGCTACTCAACAATATGCCTCTTTACTGCGACGGGTTGAGTGGTGTCTACAACACTCCGTTCCACCGGAATCTGATGAAGGCTATAACATTGCCTGCGAATTAAACAAGTTATCACACGATACCTTTAATGGAGACGAGAAATTAATGGAGAAGTTTTGGGAAGTGAGGAAGCTTCCTTCAGAGGAGACAGGGCTATATCCCATATCGGAAGAAGCGCTGAACTTTGTGGAGGTTAGTATTGCTCACGCTTCAAAAAGAGGGACGGAAAAGAAAGAGGAATTGTTATTAGAATCATAAGGACATAAGGGGCAACACTCGTTATATTTACATAAAAAAAGTGAGCAGGCTTTAACAGCCTGCTCAACAATTAATATTCAACTATCCTGCCTGTTACAACTTGCTTTACATATCCTATTTTTTTAATTGTCTGGTATTTATAAAAAAGGCTGTTCCTATTAAAAATATGCCTAAACAAACGAACATAGCAATCCCTGAATATTCATTATCAAATATTGTTGTGTCTACCAAATTTACTAACATCATGAGTACAAGTGATACATATAAGCCTTTAATGTATTTCATAAGTTAAACCTCCTCTGTAAAACAAAAAATATTATTTCAATATTAACACAATTTCTTGAAATTAAAATACAAAGTGTCCACGCTTTTTCAACATTTACATCAATGCAACATTGGTGAAACTGTTATCCGTATATACTTGTTTGACTGCAACAAAAAAGCCCTTGCTATGCAAGGACTTTCTCACTCGTATGCGGTCGGCGGGATTTGAACCCGCACGTCCATGGGACACTACCCCCTCAAGATAGCGTGTCTGCCGTTCCACCACGACCGCAAAATTTAAAAGTGAGCCATGAAGGACTCGAACCTTCGACACCCTGATTAAAAGTCAGGTGCTCTACCAACTGAGCTAATGGCTCTAAGTGACCCGTAGGGGATTCGAACCCCTGTTACCTCCGTGAAAGGGAGGTGTCTTAACCCCTTGACCAACGGGCCTTGTAGTCATGTTGATGACCGTTCGTCTTTAGCGACAAAAGTTATTATAAGCGATCACTCGATTGATTTCAACTATTATTTTTCTTGAAAATCCTGGATGGCATAACATGATGTCCGCTAGCTTACTCACAAAAAAAAGCCGCCGCAATGCGACTTTCACTTGTAAAAAGTGTGGCGGAGAGAGAGGGATTCGAACCCTCGCACCGCTTACGCAGTCTAACCCCTTAGCAGAGGGTCCCCTTATAGCCACTTGGGTATCTCTCCAAAATAATGGCTCCCCGAACAGGGCTCGAACCTGTGACAACACGATTAACAGTCGTGTGCTCTACCAACTGAGCTATCAGGGAATGTATTACATAATTTATCACGAATGAATTGACGAGTCAAGCAGTAATAGTCGCAATTTACCACTGCATTTGCCGCATCGATATTTACGAACATCAACCTTGCGTTTGCGCAAATATTCCATGGAACAATCCACACAGATCAGCTTATAACGATAGGGCTGCACCTTACGTTTAATCGGTAAAGATCGGCAGAACCTCGTTCCACCCACTTTGGCGAGTAGCTGCTTAAAATCAGCGTCCCGATGCTGATAGCCCATTTTCCGAAGATGAAGATGATAGTGACATAGCTCATGCTTAATAATTTTCTCTACTTCTTCTACGCCGTTACTCTCAAGCTGGAGCGTAGAGATCTCAATGTTGTGTGATTTGGTAAAATAGCGTCCACCGGTCGCTCGAAGCCTGCTGTTGAACGTCGCTTTGTGCCGAAACGGCCAGCCGAAAGAATCTAGAGAAATACGCTCCACCCATTGTTGAAGCTGTTGATCATTCATAGGCTAGAACCTCCCCTTAGATGTAAGCTCGTCTCTTGAATTTGTACCTTTTAAACCGCTATACTGTCAAGTAGTATAATTATTCGTCTTCCGAGAGGAGCTTGTCCGACTATGCCACAAATGAAATTCGCTTTACTACAAACGGGGGATCGCTTGGAATTTGTCGAAATGCCAGCTACCCACATGTATCAGCTAACTGCACTAAACCGTCGATTACATAAAGAAGTTGAGAAGCTGACTGCAGAGCAAATCCCTACTCTACCTCATGTGATCGCTGAATTTGACAACTTAGAGCTTGTATCACCGAACTGTACTATCATCGGCGGTCTAGACTACATTAATAGTCTGGAGCAAACATTCGCAGCTGTGGATGAGAAAGCCTATCCCTTGATCTCGTTACTAACAGAAATCCGTGCTTTGCAAGCTCAACTTGAGCAATGGTACGAAGACGAAGTTGAAGTCTAAGTCCAAGTATTCGAACATGATCTTGCAAAAATAGGCGGACCTGCACCCTATCCGCATCTGCCTCATATGCTGTTACTACTCAGATTGGCAGATGAGCCCTTGGAGGGGATAGGATGGCACAATATATGCCACAATGGCTGTGTAATCAATTGATGCGAGCATATTCAACGAAAAACCGGAAACAAATTCGGATGTTAAATGAATCCTGGTTTTTTTATCGTTCTAAATTACAAGCTGACAAAGAATCGGAAAATACAAAAAGCAAGTGAGGCTGGTTATCCAGCTTCACTTGCTTTTTTTAAGTTCAAGGGCGTGTTCAAAAAGTTGTATCACTACAGAGAAAAAAACACTTAATGCTTACGAAGTGGCTTTCCTCTGGAAAGCCTGTGAGTCTCAATCGTGAATTTGAATTTATTTATTGGTATCTTCACGATTTCAAAGGCGATCACTTCGTTCCTCCAGTGCATTTTTCTCTTCCGTTTATCTTTTTGGACACTCCCTACCCCTTGTTTGGGTTTTTCATCGTCAGGGATACGCGACCCTTCTTCACATCGGCGCTCATCACCCATACCTTTACCACGTCACCAACGGATACAACATCCATCGGATGCTTCACGAAGGAATTGCTCAGCTGTGAAATATGGACAAGTCCATCATTCTTAATACCGATATCGACGAAAGCACCGAAGTCGATTACATTGCGTACTGTTCCATTCAATTCCATACCAGGTGCCAAATCTTCGATCTGGAGCACATCCGTACGGAAAATCGGCGGTTCTAGCTCCTCACGCGGGTCACGGCCCGGACGTTGCAAGGCATCTAGAATATCTTTCAATGTTGGTACACCAACATCAATCTTCACTGCCAATTCACCTGCATCAACAGCATTTAATCGCTCACGCAGCGACTGCGATCCTAGCGCAGATGCCTTCACATCTAATTCTTTCATTAGACGAGCCACAACATCATACGACTCAGGGTGGATCGGCGTGTTGTCGAGTGCATCCTTGCCTTCACTGATACGCATGAAGCCGATACACTGCTCATACGTCTTCGCACCAAGGCGAGGTACTTTCTGCAATTGCTTACGACCCGTGAATTTACCGATCTCATCACGGTATTTCACGATATTCTTCGCAATCGTCGCATTCACACCCGAAACATAGGATAATAACGCAGCAGACGCTGTATTCACATCGACCCCAACATGGTTAACCGCAGATTCTACAACCGCTGTTAAGCTTTCTTCTAAGTGCTTCTGGGATACGTCATGCTGGTATTGCCCTACACCAATCGCTTTCGGTTCAATCTTCACAAGTTCAGCAAGCGGATCTTGCAAACGTCGTGCAATGGAAACCGCACTACGCTCTGCGACATCCAAGTCTGGGAATTCATCTTGTGCAAGCTTAGATGCTGAGTACACACTCGCTCCTGCTTCATTGACGATTAAATACTGCAAATGATGACCGCTATCTGCCATCTCACGAATAAATTCAGCAACAAACTGCTCGGTTTCACGAGAAGCTGTCCCGTTACCAATTACAATCAACTTCACAGCATAACGCTCCACAAGTGTTCGGAACATTTTCTTCGCTTCTGTAACCTTATTGTTAGGTGGCGTCGGATACGTCACGGCAACTTCTAACATTTTACCTGTATCATCAACGACCGCAAGCTTACAGCCTGTCCGGAATGCCGGGTCAACACCGAGCACAACATGTCCCTTAACAGGGGGTTGAAGTAACAAGTTTCGTAAGTTAGCTGCAAAAATTTGAATCGCATGCTGCTCCGCTTTTTCCGTAAGCTCCCCACGAACTTCACGTTCTATCGATGGTGCAATTAAACGTTTGTAGGCATCTTCGATCGTCGCACGCAGTACATCAGTTACAATTGAAGCACCACGAATCCATTGCCCGCCAATCCATTCATGAATGCGATCTACTGGCACATCTAGTGCAGTCTTGAGCACATCTTCACGCTCACCGCGGTTAATCGCAAGTGTACGGTGTGGTGGAAGACGCTTCACTGGTTCTTGATAGGCATAATACATTTCGTAAACTGTTTCCTGCGTTGCATCCTTCGCCTCTGTTCGCATAATCCCTTGATCAAACGTAAATCTACGTACCCAAGTACGAATCTTAGCATCATCTGCAAGCATCTCGGCAATGATGTCCATTGCCCCTTGAATCGCTTCTTCTGCTGTTGTAACGCCTTTCTCTTCATCGAGGTATGTAGCAGCTTCATTAGTAAGAACGCCGCTTTTCGGCTGAGCAAGTATCCACTGCGCAAGTGGCTCAAGTCCGCGCTCTTTTGCAACGGATGCGCGTGTTTTTCTTTTTTGCTTATAAGGACGATATAGATCTTCGACTTCTTGCAGCTTTACGGCTGCCTTAATCGCTTTCTCCAGTTCTGGTGTTAACTTCCCTTGCTCCGAGATAGAACGGATCACATCATTCTTACGTTCTTCAAGTCCACGCAAATAACGGAGGCGCTCTTCGATGTCGCGCAGCTGATTCTCATCCAGCTCACCTGTCATTTCCTTCCGGTAACGCGCGATGAACGGAATGGTATTCCCTTCATCAAGTAGTCCCACCGTCGTCTTCACCTTACCATGCGGCAAAGATAACTCGGTTGCAATCGTCTTCAGAATACGCGCTTCAATTTCTAATTGCTGCTTCGCTTTGTCTTCTTCCCCAACATTTGTCGCCATACTTGTATCTTGATTCATGTCGATCCCCGCTTCCAAAGTTCGCTTTTTTGCAAAAAAAAGAGGAACCAGCAGTCCCTCACTCGTAATTTTTCTAAAATTCAATTAATCCTAAGCTGACCTGAAGTCCGTCATCGACTTTACGCATCGTATCCTCATCGAGATGAGTAATCTTATCTGTCAAACGTTGCTTGTCAATCGTCCGAAGCTGTTCAAGCAAAATAACAGAATCACGATCAAAGCCATGAACTTCAGCATCAATTTCTACATGTGTTGGCAGCTTAGCTTTTTGGATTTGCGCAGTAATAGCCGCAATAATTACAGTCGGACTAAATCGGTTACCAATATCATTCTGGATAATAAGAACCGGACGAATACCACCCTGCTCAGATCCGACAACAGGGGATAAATCTGCAAAAAACACATCTCCGCGTTTTACAATCAACGTCTACACCCCGCTCACTAAGCGATGGAGCGTAACGTCCGCCTCAGCCTCCGCCAAGAATGCTTCTGAAGCCAGGTGTAAATTAATTTTCGCCATCTCCAGATAACCGCGCTGCATAGACTCGCGAATAACCCGTTTCTTGCGTTCAATTAGATACAACTTCATAGCTTGACGAATGAATTCGCTGCGGTTTGAATTTTCTTTCCTTACTATGCCGTCCACTTCTTGAAGTAAATAATCCGGTAAAGAGATCATAATTCTCTTCGTATTATGAGCATTGCTCATCCTTATGGCACCCCCAGAACAACACACTACATAGACATATTACCATTATGCGATTCATCTTGCAAATTTATACAAAAGATAATATATGCAGTGCGTATATCAACTATGCTATACGATTATTCAACAATTTCCACGGCTGTTAACCGCTCTACTTGTAAAGAATTTATCACTTTGATCTCTTTACCCCCACGTGTATACACACGAGGTACACGGTGAGACATCATACAGACTACTTCATAATTAATCGTCCCAAGTAGTGCAGCAATATCTTCTGCTGAGATTCGCTCATCGCCTTGTGAACCGATTAATACAACTTCATCACCGAGCTTCACATTCGCAAGCCCATCGACTTGCAGCATACATTGATCCATACAGATGCGTCCAACCACAGGTCTGCGCTCACCATGTACCAATGCTTCGGCTTTTGTAGACAGCATCCGTGAGTAACCGTCCGCATAACCAATCGGAACTGTCGCGATGCGTTCGTAATCCGTTGTTTGATAAATACTTCCATAACTTACCGCTGAATTCGGCGGTAGTGTCTGGAGATTTACAATCGTTGTTTTCAAACTAAGAACAGGTTTTAAAGCAATTCGCTCTTTGTTTACTTCTTCGGACGGGTACATCCCGTACATCCCAATGCCTAGTCTTACCATATTATGTGTAAGTTCAGGTACATCGATACCTGTTGCACTATTGCCTGCGTGCAGCAAAGGGAATGTCACTCCTTTTGCATCAAAATAATCGACGACTTCCTGGAACTTCGCATGCTGCTTATGGGTATACTTTTTATCCAGTTCATCTGCACAAGCGTAATGTGTGAATAAACCTTCTACTTCCACATTCGGAATCGACATTGCACGTTCAATGAACGCTACAGCTTCCGCTTTTTCATGCAGACCAAGTCGCGCCATGCCTGTATCGACTTTAATATGAATTTTAAGTGGGTCTGATTCTACATAGCCACCCTTGGTGTCCATATTCTCTAATGCGTCTAGAAGATCGTTACTATATACATTTAGTGTAATGCTATGTTGAAGGGCAAGTTCAATACCTTCTGGCGGTGTATAACCGAGCACTAGAATTGGCGTCTTGACTCCTGCCTGTCTTAAATTCAATGCTTCATCTAAGAATGCGACTCCTAAATAATCAATTCCTGCGCGTGCCGCTTCTCTTGCAACTTCAAGTGCGCCATGCCCATAAGCATCTGCCTTAATGACGGTCATAATGCGTACGTCTGCCGGCAATGCTTGACGGAATTGTTGTAGATTGTGCTCTAATGCATCTAATGAAATTTCTACCCATGTTGGTCTATAAAAATGTTCCATACTCTCACCTACTCAGTCTTATGCAAGATAGGGGAAGAACTCAAGAGTCCTTCCCCCACTTCCATAACCTATTTATGTTGACTTTTATTGTCTTATGTTAAGCCCTGAAAGCCCTGAGTGTCAATGCTAAAGGTCTGACTTACGCTTATGCCTACTTCGATAATGGCGCGTCAACCGACTTCGCTACTTTAACCATCTCAGTTACTGGTAAATCACCTGTTGTCAGATGGTATTCAACGCCATTGTACATCCAAGTTAACGTGCGTTTCTCGTCTCCAAGTAGTACGCCCATCGTAAATCCAAGATCTACAACTTCACCTTGCATCGTCGTTGCAGCTGCTTTTTCCTGCGGCTTTGTCTCTAAGAGGTTGTAGTTGTATTTGCCTTGGTAGCTAACTAACAAACCTTTATCTTCACCATATTGAGTAGGTGTGATTGATTTTTGTGCAACACCTGCTGGTGTATAACCTGGCTCGATTAAGCTAAGCTCTTTGTTTTGCTCGGGTTTCTTCTCCCCATTTTGTCCCATCGTCTGCATCGACTTTAAGTTCTCAGACGTCATATTGCGCTTCATATCGAAGGAATCATTCTCAAACTTCTTATTGAACTCAAATTGTGTGAACTCGAGCTTCACCACAACATTCTCATTGCTATCCGCTACTTCAACCTTTTGTGGTTGTAAGAATTTCTTATCGATCCACACCTTTTGACGAGTGAGTGTTCCTGTACTGTAATTCGCAGCTACATCGAAAATGTAGGATTTGTCATCTGTTGCGAATTGACGTTCTTGATCATCCACGATGCTCTTCACAAGGGATTGATACAAGTAGACTTGACCTTGATTCTCTGGCCAATTGCTTTGGAAGCGGAAACTCTTGTTAAGCTGAGGGGTTAACACATACACCCCTTCATTGTTGCGAAGGACGATCTGCGTAATATCGCGTTCTTGATTCGTTAATGCAATTCGATACATACTCGGTGTTTGGTACCATACTTCCACATTATACATTTGCGGCTGAGCTCCGGATTGTACAACCATACGCCCAGTGCCTTGATAGCTTTCTAAACCCGACATCTTCTCATTCAAATCTTTCACTACAGCTCCTGCACTTTTCTGACCACAGCCTGACAATACGACCGCCAAACAAATCACGATTGTCATGATCCACGTAACTCGGCGCATTCCCTCATCCCCTCAACCTTCTAGATTTCGAATTGGGCTTCCGGTCAGCAGAAGCATTAGGCTCTTCCCTAACGCTAACATCATGCTGATCACCACTCAGCCTCCATGGTACATGCATATGAGGGGACTTGGACATTTATGCAGACTAGCTATGTAACTGTTCCATGACATAATCAATAAATTTTTGTGCAGCGTTGGGTAACCGATGATCCTTGAGCCACACTAATGCCGATGCAGCTGTAAATGAAGTGTCGAGCAAAGGATACGAATGGATGTGATAACCTCGATGGGTGCGGAGTACAGACTCCGGTACGATCGCCGCACCGAATCCAGATTCTACTAAGCGTAGCAACAATGGAATATCCGAACACTCACATACAATATTAGCTTCCATCTGACGCTGCGATAGTTGCTTCACAATCATGTGATACAAACCGAGACCTTCTGCACTTGGCAAAATGAGCGGATACGGCTGAATTTGCTCAAATGTAACTTTATCCGTCGAAATTCGCTCCTCTTTATTTGATGTGAGCAGGTAATACGCCTCATTAGCAAGTAAATAGAACGATAACCCATTTGTCTCCAGCGGCATGCGTATAACTGCCATATCGATCGTGCGGTTTCGCACGAATTCACACAGATAATCGGACTCATTCTGCTGGATTTTATAAGAAAGATTCGGATTTTCAAGTTGAAATTGATGCAAGAGACGAGGCAATTGTTCCGAGGATAACGTATTTACTCCAATCTTGATCTTCCCCCTAATTCCCCGCCCTATTTCCTTCACAACCATCTCTGTTTCGGCCATTGCATTCGTAATATGAAGCGCATGGTTATATAGTGTTTTCCCCGCGTCCGTTAGTTCTAACTTTTTACCGCTGCGATTAGCCAGACACACCCCAAGCTCTTGCTCCATGTTCTTTAACTGCTGGCTAAGCGGTGTTTGTGCCATGTGCAATCGCTTAGCAGCGGCAGATATACTTTGCTCTTCTGCAATTACGATAAAATAACGAAGTTGTCTAATATCCAAGTCCTTGTCCCCCTTCATATCCATATGATTAACGTATAGGAAATGTACTTTATTAATATTTTTCGTATAGATATTCCCATGCTAACATAAGGGTATGTCATTCTCAAAAAAGGAGAGGATCTTATGGTTCGATGGTTCATCACATCTTCGATTGTGGTTCTCTTAACCGGATGCGGGGTACTTCCTTCATCTGAAGGAACACCAACAGCCACAGAAACCATTTCACCTGCAAAGGAGACGAAACAATTGAATGAACAACTAATCATAGAAGCAGAGCGTGGCAACGTAGACAAGCTGCTGCAATTAATTAAAGATGGTGCCGATAAGAACACAACAGATAGCAGAGAAAGAACACCGATGATGGCGGCTGTACACGCAGGAGAAGTCGAAGCATTCAAAGCGCTTATTGAGGCTGGAGCTGATATAAACATTCGTGATGCACGGTCAGACAACCCACTCTTATATGCAAGTGCGGAAGGCAATCTCGCTATTGTGAAGCTAGCCATTGAAGCGGGTGCAGATACAAAGCTCACGAATCGCTTCGGAGGTACTTCACTTATTCCTGCAGCCGATCGCGGTCATGTGGAAATTGTCGAGACTCTACTTACAACGTCTGATGTGAATATCGACCATATAAATAACCTGGGTTGGACAGCCCTACTTGAAGCCGTCATTCTTGGTGACGGTGGTGAGAAGCATCAGCAAATTGTTGAGCTTCTTATTCAACATAAAGCCAATGTGAATATTGCAGATAAAGATGGTGTTACACCCTTACAACATGCGATTAGTCGTAACTATTCCGAAATGATCCGCATGTTAAAGCTGGCAGGTGCGAAGTAATTATCTTTTCTTCAAAAATAGAGTAAGGTGGGATATATATGCATACAGAATATTGGATCAAGAACTTGCTGCTAGAGAGCGGATATGAATTCGAAGGTGAAGAGATCGTTTCTACACAAACGCAGCGTTGTCATGTACGGATCAAAGACGGAAAATTCGCAGAGATTATAGCGGCGAATGTCCCTTTACATACGGAACTGCCAAACTATGATGCAGGCGGCCTGTTATTACTCCCTGCTTTTCGAGAAATGCACATTCATATCGACAAAACGTATTATGGCGGTCCATGGAAAGCAGTTCGTCCGGCAACGAAGGGGATATTCACACGTATTGAGGAAGAGAAGGTTCTCCTTCCCTCCCAACTACCAGTTGCAAGAGAGCGTGCTGAACACTTATTAGAACTTGTCTTGAAAAATGGCTCTACACACGTGCGGACGCACTGTAATATTGAGCCAACGAGCGGGCTTCGCAATCTCGAAGCAACATTGCAAGCACTAGAAACTTATCGTGATCGAGTTACATACGAGATCGTTGCATTCCCACAACATGGTCTGCTCCACTCTGATTCTGTTGAACTCGTTCGCGAAGCGATGCGCTCTGGCGCAACCTTAGTAGGTGGACTTGACCCTGCAACCGTTGATGGCAACATTGAAGCGTCGCTTGATGCGATGGTCCAGCTTGCGGTCGATGCCAATGCTGGAATCGATATGCATCTGCATGATGGTGGACAACTTGGCGTGTTCACGATGCGCCGATTAGCTGCGATGGTTCGTGAAATTGGTTGGCAGGGTCGTGTTACGATCAGTCACGGGTTTGGACTAGCTGGTGTACCTACTCACGTTGCAGGTGAAATGGCAGACTTGTTCGCGGAGCTTGGCATCTCGCTAGCGACAACAGTGCCGATTGGTACGATGAATATGCCACTGCCCCTGCTTCATGAAAGAGGCGTAAACGTCATGTTCGGACAAGACAGCATCACCGATCATTGGTCACCTTTCGGAACTGGTGATAACTTGGAACGTGCAAGTGTTTTCGCTGAATTGTATGGATGGAGAACTGAGCGTAAGCTTGCAGAGGCACTTGGATTCATTACTGGCGGTGTACTGCCACTGGATCATCAGGGTGATCGCGTATGGCCGAAAGTTGGAGATGACGCAAGTTGTGTTCTCACCGAGGCTAGCTGTAGCTCTGAGGCAGTCGCACGTAGATCATTGAGAAAAGCTGTGCTGCATCAAGGGAATGTTGCTTGGGGTTGTTTAGAATAAATCGGATGAAGCCTACCTTACACGTATAAGGTAGGCTGTTTTATTTTTCAATAAAAATGAATATTAGACGCCTAACCCTGTTGACTCTAACGTTACGTGAGGCTGTAAGATAACAATTGTGGAGGTGAGAACATGAGTTACAAAGTTAAAGAAGTGGCTGAAATCGCAGGGGTGAGTGTCCGGACGCTGCACCATTATGATGAGATCGGTCTTCTGACTCCGAAGTCAGTTAGCCGCGCGGGATATCGACTGTACACGGAGTACGAACTGGGCCGCTTGCAGCACATTTTATTTTTCAAAGAGATTGGATTCTCGCTGGATGAAATCAAGCAAATTCTAGATAACCCCGACTTCGATCAGAAACAGGCACTTCTCACCCACCGTGAGTTATTGGAACAAAAGAGACAACGGCTGGAGACTATGATTCAGACCGTCAACAAAACGATTGAGTCCATTGAAGGAGGAACTCCGATGAGTCATAAAGAGAAATTCGACGGATTCGATATGTCCGCAATTGAAGAGTACAAGAACAAATACGAAGCTGAGGCTCGTGCCAAATATGGAGATAGCACGATGGATGGGGTTAATAAACGCACAAGCGGCTACTCCAAGCAAGACTGGTCGAACATTATGGGTGAGAATGAACGTATTTATGCCAAAGTGATCGCAGGCATGGATAACGGCCCAACTGATCCAATGGTGCAAGAGGCTGTTGGTGAACTGCGCGCTTGGATTACGAATAACTTCTATGACTGCACACCTGAAATTTTCTATGGACTTGGCGATCTATATGTCATGGACGAGAGATTCACTGCAAATATCGATAAGCATAAGGAAGGTCTTGCAGCTTTCTTACGCGAAGCGATGCATGTTTACTGTGATAATCTGAAATAAAAGCTGTACATTGTACGAAAATGATAACTGCATTAACGCTCCTCTACCTTTTCGCATAGTATGGGATAAATGCCTATGGAACTAGGCGATGTTCTCTTGGAGGGAGTCGTTGTAATGTCGAGTAAGACGTTAATTAAGAATGGCTGCGTACTCACTTTCGATAAAAGGATCGGGAATTATACGAAGGCAGACATCTTAATAGAAGGTAGTAAAATCAAAGCGATTCACCCTCAAATTGAAGTACCCGATGCGCATCTGGTGGATGCTACGAATATGATTGTCATACCTGGCTTTATTGATGGACATCGCCATACTTGGGAAGCTGCGATTCGTGAGATTGCAACCGATTTTACCTTCTACGATTATGAACAAGTGGTACTGCGCGGCTTACGCAATGTGTATCGCCCGCATGATGTGTTCGTAGGCAACTTTCTCGGTGCATTAGAAGCACTCAATAGCGGAGTCACTTCGCTGCTTGATTGGTGTCATAACACGCCTACCTTCGCCCATGCAGAAGCAGGTATTATGGGTCTGAAACATGCAGGTATACGCGGCAGTTTCTACTACAATGTCCAAGACAACTTGTCCATGAATGAGACTCGCCACATTCTATGTGGGCTGCTCGAGCGGTATTTCACACATTCTGATGATCTGCTTCACTTGGGAGTTGCGCTTACAGGACCAGAAGGAACACCGATGGAGTTGCTTACCCAGCAAATGCACATGTGCCGTGAACTCGGACTTCCGATTAGTATTCATGTTGGCGATATTCCGAACATCAAATCGGTTAAGAAAATGTACAAAGCCGGACTGCTCGGTCCTGATGTGAATCTCGTACACTGTACGAATCTAGAAGAGGAAGAGTATAAATATGTGGCGGATAGCGGTGTAACCGTTGCGATCTCTCCTGCTTCCGAAATGCAGATGATTGGGATTCCAGTCACCGGAAAGCTACTGAATGTTGGGGTTAAGCCAAGTCTAGGGGTTGATTCCGTTACGGCAATGGCAGGAGATATGTTCATGCAGGTTAGACTTGTGCTGCAACTTGAGCGGATGTTCTATTTGCAAGGACAATGGGATTCTGGTGTAGATACGCCGAAAATTCTCGGTATGAGCAGTCAGCAGGCACTTGATTTGGCGACAATTGAAGGTGCGCGAGTTCTCGGTATCGATCAGAAAGTCGGTACGCTCACACCAGGCAAAGATGCAGATTTAACTCTTGTTCGCTACACCGATCTCAATTTGTTCCCGATGAACAATCCAGTCGGAGCCATGGCACTATGTGCGGAGACGATGAATGTCGATTCTGTCTTTGTCAGCGGCAGAGCGATTAAACGTCATGGTCAACTGGTTCATGTGAACATGGACCAAGTACTTCAGATGGCTCGTGAATCAAGGGATTATATCTTTACGATGCGAGGCGTTCCATACGGTTCCAAACCGTTATAAGACGCTACGCCTCTTGGAAAATAGGAAGGGCATCTGTCGGAATCGACAGGTGCCCTTGTTTCCTTTTGACATATTATAATTGAATTTCAGATAGTAATGGCAGCTTAGCATCTTTATCCGATAGAACTGGATTGGATGCTGGCCAATCAATGGCAAGTAGCGGGTCATTCCATAAGATTCCCCGATCATGCTCAGGCGAGTAATATTCATCGACTTTGTACAGCACTTCAACATTTGGTGTAATCGTACAGAACCCATGGGCAAACCCTTTGGGAATCAGCAGTTGCCGCTTATTGCTCGCACTAAGAATCACGCCCACCCATTTGCCAAACGTGTTCGAATCAGGTCGAATATCGACAGCAACATCATAGATAGCCCCGCTTAGTACTCGTATGAGCTTCGTCTGCGCTTTGGGAGCAAGTTGAAAGTGCAGTCCTCGAATGACTCCTGCCTGCGCGGAGAGCGATTGATTGTCTTGGATAAATGTATGAGAGATACCATGCTTCGCAAAATTTGCTTCATTATAGCTCTCCATGAAATAACCACGATGATCCCCATAAACAGCAGGCTCAATCCATACGACACCTTCTAAACCCGTCTGAACCACTCGCATACACAGCACCCGCTTTATGCTTTTTAACACAACATATGCAAGGAACTGCTAAAAATTATAGACGCTTCTGTAAGTAATAGTGCGTATTGCCACCCGCTACATCATCAATCTGACCGAATACCGTGAATCCATTCTTTTTATAAAAATCGAGGGCTTGGAAACTTAGCGTATCGAGCTTAATTAATACACAATTCAATTCGCGTGCTTTCGCTTCAATTACATTGATCAACTTAGTTCCATAGCGCTCACCGCGTACAGCTTCATCTAACCACAATATATGTACCTCTATAAAATCCCAATGAAAGGACGCTAGCAAGCCACCGCGAATCGTACCTTCATCGTCTCTTACATATAGATTGATTTCACCGCCACGATCGCGCAGATGTTCTGGCATATTACTGTAATTAAATGCACGAAGCCCCTTGATGATCTCTTGACGATCCTGAGGAACCCCACCGCTATCCTCTGTGATGTGAAACATGGTACAACCCCCTTATATGTATGAAAAAGAGCCCACATACGTGAGCGCTCTTCGTATTCCTATATCGATACTACCAACATTAACTAGATTTCGCAATATTCTCATAGATTTCTTTGGTCCGTACGGAAGGCATAATATCAAGCTCGGTAAGTTTACGCATGAGCCTCTGGTATACCAAGTGAACTTGATCGTTCTTCCCCATCCCTTGGAAGGCTTGCATCAGGTAGCGATACAGCTCTTCATCATACGGCGAGAACATAATTAACTGCTCTGCTTTATGAATCACTTGCTCATATTGTTGTACATTCAAGTTGCTTTCAATAAGAGTTAAGTGCCACTGGGAAATGATTTTGTCCACATTCTCCGCTTCTTGACTCGCCCAAACGTAATCTTCACTACTTAGCAGTTGACCTTGGTAATGAGAGAGGACTTGTTCCATCTGCGTATGATCAATCTCCCCTGCCTTCAATTGCTTCAGATGCTGCTTCAAATGGTACAAATCAATATCGATCTGACTCATATCGAGAAAATAGCGTTCATTCTCATACTTCACGATATGATGGAATCCAAATTGCTTCAAATTTTTACGCAGCAGACTGACACACGTATGCATATAAATTTTGGCTTTCTGGTAGTTCTCTTCTGGCCATAAATCTTCAATGATGATATCGCGATGTGCCCGATTATCCCCTTGCAGCGCAAGGTAAGCAAGCAGTTCCTTCTCCTTCGCCGTTCTCCACTTGAGCCTTGATCCTCCACCCGTACTGACTACGAAAGGTCCTAGCATATTAATGAGAAGTTTAGGCTGCTCCAGCTGTACATTCTCCAGACTCAACGGTTGAACAGCACTTGCAACTTCGCTGCGATTCACTTCTTTTCGCACTCTAGCAATTGCCTTGGATAGTCGCTCTCGCTCTAATGGTTTGAGCATGTAATCGATTGCTGCTTGTTCGAACGCCGAAATTGCATATTGATCGTATGCTGTTACGAATATGATCTGAACATCAGGTTGCATGTTGCGCACAACCTCTGCAAGCTCAATCCCATTCATCTCGGGCATCTCAATATCTAAGAATAGAACATCAGGCTTCAAGGATTGTAGCTGGACAATCGCGTCCTTCCCATTATTGGATCGTCCAATGACCTGAACTTCACCGATCTGCCCAAGAAAAAGCTCTAATATATGGAGTGCATGCGCCTCATCATCAACCAAAAATGCTGTTATCAACTCGTTCTCACCTATCCTTATTTACTTGATGATCTTGTTTCATTCTTGTTACTTGGCTTGTTTCCTGCTATCACTATGTAAAGAGTAGCAATCATCTACCACCTTAAACCTCTTCAATCTATCGAAAATAGTCTATCAAAAATCACTTAACAATCGCTGAAATTCGAAAAAGCCCGTCCACTGCTGGACGAGCTATTTCTTCATAATCAGAATTAATTTGATTTCAATTTAAACTGTTGTGATATGTTGTAGTTCGATTCAAATTGAAAATCTGCTTGCAGCTCGTTATTTTGCAATGAAAAGTTAAAAGTTATTTCGCCATTCTTCCAATTTGTTTTGTTCTTGAGAGCCTCCGTTGCATGTTTCAATAATGATCGTTGCTGAAGTTCTGTCAATCCTTCCGCCTTAACCTCGCCTTGGTTGTACATCTTGCCTAGAGGTTGGAATCGAATACCAAACTTAACGATATGATTGTTCCGAATTTGCAGGAAAATGGTCCCTGAAACCAACCGGGACAACTCCTCCTGCATTGCTCCGAACGCACTCTCCAGTTGTCGTTCCATATTATACTGATCGAAATTCGCAAGGGAAAGAGGGATATCCTCTCTGAAAGTAGAGCCTTTCTTTTCTTCTTCGTAGGTGCGCTCAATCAAAAATTGTTTTATAAGTGTCTGATAATCCTTATTTCTCTGCTTAGCCAAAGTGTTGAGGCGTTGGAGCAAATCCTCATCGAGATGAATAGAAATCGTTGTAGATTTTCTGCGCGGCAAATCGTAATCCTCTTCTTCGATAATGGAATCTTCTAACAGTTCATCACTCATAGCATGGTTTGACCAGAATTCCGCTGCTTCCGCATCACTCATATGTTCTGGAATCTGGTCTCTTGACGTGATAATTTTCATAGTTATCGATTCCTCCTTCTGTACGCCCGGGCTTCAGGCTCTGTGGCATCCCGTGCGGTTATTACTCGTATTTTCCCCATTACTTTCTTTATATAAATCACGACTAATCGTCTTCCGTCTTCTGTTGAACCAATAATACCCACATTGCCACTATGAGCTGAAAACTTTATCCGCTGCGGATCCATCAATGCATCTTCCGCTTCCATCGGTTCAACATTATGACGAGCAATGTGTTGTATATTTTCTTCGTCCCATATGAATATTAACACTTAGCAACTCCTGACAATGTATAATAATTTGTATATACAATTGTAACTCACTTTATACGAAATAGGTTTGCTTCATAGAAAAAATAACCAATTTATATAAGCTTTTTCCGTAAACTTACTATTACAAACAGTATTGAGATCCTAACTATAAGTTAAAGGCAACCAGATCGTCACCCTCGTTCCCACGCCCTGCTCACTCTCCACGATCGGCTCTTTACCTGTCAGGTGGGCCACACGACGCATAATGTTGCGGAATCCAACGCCTTGTCCTTGAAGACTCGAAGTTAGAATTCCATTAATCTGTTCTTGCGACATCCCTACACCATCATCATTCACAGTGACCTCGACAAACTCACCTTGTCTATGAATCGTCAGTCGCACCGTTCCACCACTTATTTTCTTCGACACCCCATGACGAATCGCATTCTCTACCAGAGGTTCGATTGTAAGCGGCATGACATGGCAATTATATAGCTCCTGATCAACATCCATCTCAATACGAACTCGGTCCCCGAAGCGCTCTTTTTCAATATCGACGTAGGCTTGAATCAGTTCCATTTCCTTGCTAAGCGTAACGGTCTCCTCGGTATTATCCATATGAAAAATAATACGCAAGTAGCGACTGAACGTACTTAGCAATTCCCCAGCTCGCGTGCCGTCTGTATAGCAAAGCGACATAATCGTCCCCAAAGCGTTATACAAGAAATGGGGCTTAATCTGCGAACGAAGGAACGCCATCTCATTCACCGATGCCTCTTTTACAAGTCGTTTCATCGATAGCATCGTATGAATACGCACCCGAATTTCTCCTGCATCAAGGGGCCTATTAATGAAGTCACTTGCACCAGCTGCAATTCCCGCTTCAATATCAGCAGGCGTACTACGGGCAGGAATCATCAGGATCGGCATCTCTGCTTGGGTAAAATGCTGCCTGATTCGGCGGCACAACTCATAGCCGTTCGCCCCCGGCAAGAGCACATCAATAAAGATGAGATCAGGACGATCTCTACGTGTAATCTGGGCATACGCTTCTTCATCTGTCGATGCACCAATCACATCAAAACCTTCCATTACAAGCAAGCTATATAAATGCTCGATGTTAATAGGGTCAGCAGACGCAATAAGAATTTTCGATCGCTTCTCTTTAAACGGCTTCCCTAAGGAGCCCTCCAATAGTTTCATTTCATCATCCATATGGAGTGATGCAGCAATTTCCAAACTCTCATCTTCTCCAGCAGAGGGGAGGATTATCTCCATACATTCATCAACTTGCCCAAGACTAAGCCTTCCACCCATCAATTCGATAAGTTCACGGGCAATTGATAGTCCCAAGGCAAATCCATTATCCCGCTTCTCATTTTCCTGATCAACAATCGGATAGGAGATTAATATTCGAGTCATACTCCTATCGCTCATGCTTGTGATCGTAACTACACCTTCATGAATAAGACTTAACCTGTGATTGATCACATTGTACAGCACTTGCATGAATCGATTCTCATCAGCAAGCACATATCTTGCCTCAGAATTAATTTGCAGGCTTAACCTCGTATTTCTACCTTTTGCTAAAAATTCAAAAACTTCAAGTGCGATGGACATACATGAGACTAAATCTACCCGCTTATTTTCCAAAACGAGATTGCCATCTTTCATTTTGGCAGCATCAATAATATCATTGACCATGTTGGACATCCGATAGGCGGTGTTGCGAATGAGTTGCAAGCGATCCTTTTGCTCCGATAATGAAGATTTACGAATAGGTTCCGCAAGCAAGGACTGTGACAAGTTAATAATGCCGTGCAGCGGTGTCTTTAATTCATGTGATGTAATTAGCAAGAATTCATCTTTCATCGCATCCGCCATCTGCAGCTGCTTCGTTAACTTTCTCATTGAGACATAAGCTTCAATATATTCATGAATCAGCAGCATGGCAGAACAAATAATAAAGATAAATACCGTAATATTCGTAAGTAAAAGTGATATCACATTCTGGCTATTCAGAATGACGATAACCCCTGTTATCAAGAGAGACCACGACGCCACAATAAACAATTGAAATCTCAATCGATTAAGCGGACCATATCGGCCTGTCAAATAACAGATTAACAGGGATACCATGAGGACTGCATATACACCGGTCAATCCAAAATATACACCATCAATTCCAGCAGAGTACAATTGAAACGGCAGAATGAGGACCCCAACTGAATAGATCGACAATCCCCCTGCAGCCCAGATCAATATTCTTCTTACCCATTTAAGCGGAATCAATTTACCCGAAATATAGAACAACAATCCTGGCATCATATATTGCGAAATATTTTTAATTTTAAAAGCAACCTCAAATGAAATCCAAGGAAACAGCTGTAATATAAGCCGTTCACCATTCGTAAATATCGTTAAGGCACACAATAGAAAGAATAATCCAAACATTAACAACAGCCGATTACGATGGAAAAAGAGATATAAACCAACGTGCAGCAAGCTAAAAAGCATAAGTATAGTCACAGCCGTAAATTCGAGCGCAGTTTGAATATTCTTCTTCATCGCCATCTGCCCGCTTAATCCAAGGAATAGCGAATTGGTAATCCCACCCATCCAATAATCATAATTCGAAGTTTGCAGCAGAATTTCGATTTGTTTACTATCTGTGTGAAAATATACGGTGTAAGGAACATTTCGCGGCTCATAGTCTTCCCGACTCTCGGCTACATGCCCTGACTCTCCCATTGTGATACCATCCACCACTAGCTTATCCGCAAATCGCACATAATTCTTCGAAATGGACAACATCTGATCAAGTGGTGCATTTTTAATGAGAAGACGATATGTCCCATAGTCTCTCCCATCCATCACTAACCCCTGAGCATCTTTCCAGTTGTTCCAACTCCCCGGTACTTCAATCCATTGTCCTTCCTTAGCTGAAGGTTGGCCATAACCGGTTGTTAGCAGTTGCCTCGGGTAGAACTCCCATTCACCATCTAACGGAAGAATAGGATCCTTAGTAGGCTGCCATTGACTAAGATCGAGAATCCCTTTGTTTACACGTGGTAAGCTTGGATCTAATCTTGCTGCATACCACATCGCAAGTCCAGCAAGGAGAGTTAATAGAAATAACCCTACTATAAACTTATCCTTATACAATCTACTCATAGGTTCACACTCAAGCCTCATTTTCTAATTGGAACTATTATCCTAGCATCTTACCATAACAAAAAGCCTCCTGAGTAGTTCATTATATGAACTCCCAAGAGGCTCTCTATACTAGATGTTTAAGTCTAACAGCAATTCTATCATTTATAACAGCGGTTTTTTTTGCGTGCAAGCAGCAATCCGCCAATGATCAGAGCTATACCTGCTAGTTGAAGCGGTAACTGGCTCTCCTCGCCGGTTTGTGGAAGCATCGCTGTTCCTTTATCTTTACCTGTTGGTTTGCCCACTTTATCATGATCGGGCTCTTTACTAACATTAGTGGTGTTATCTGTCGGCACCTCGACTTTGCCCCCATCCGATGTATCTGGATCTGTCGTTACCTTCCCGTCCGGGTTCTCAGGTTTCGGATCAGGTTTATTCGGATCGATAGGTGGCTTCTTATCTGGATCTACGGGATCTATCGGCTTATTCGGATCTACAGGCGTTTCTGTACCTGGATCCTCGGTCCTCGGATCAATGGGTTCATCCGGTTTTCTTTGGTTTACTTTCTCAACTAAAGTCGGTTCCGTTTGTTTATCCCTGATCTCAAATTCGATTGGCTGTTTATCTACTAAGTAACCAACTGGTGCTGTAACTTCCAACAACTGATATTTGTTGGGTTCCAGATTACTTAAGTGCAACTCGCCATTCTTATCTGTTTTCAGCTTAGATGGATCGATTCCCGTCACAACTTTGTATATCGGATTTCCTAACAGATCAGTAGCTGTTGATAAGCTTCTTAGCTCAAATACAGCACCTTCAAGCTTCAGACTTTTGTTCGCATTATACTTCGTTAGTATGACAGAACGATCATTCGCTTTGTTTTCAATCTGCAAGTGAGTCTCTGGTTGCTTGATGGGTACTTCCGTTACAGCTTTTTCAATAACGTAGCCTTTAGCTTCAGTCTCTACCAATGTATACAGGCCATAAGGCAGTTTCGTGAATTCAATCACACCACTACGATCTGTCCTCTTCTTCGCGATGACCACATCGTTATGATCGCGTAATTCAAATTCGACTCCCTCGATAACAGCATGATCCTTTGCATCGACTTTAGTCAGAATGAGCTTACCATCTGAACCTAATACGTTCGTTTTGGTCAACGTTACGATTTCCGTCTGATTCGCTACGATAGGGACTGGAATAGGAGTTGCATCTACGACATAGAAATCAGGAGCCGTTACTTCAACTAATGCATAGTCTCCAGCTGGTAAATCGCCTTTGGCAATTCTACCGTCTGCACCCGTTGTTAAGGTATCAATGAGCTTGCCGTTTAAGCGTAATTCGAACACAGCGCCTTTTAACTTCTTATTGGCATCAACCGCATCTAGTTTCGTCAATTCAAACCCTTGGCGTATGATTTTGTTCATAATCGTAAATGGTGCATTCCCGTCTTTGAATGAAACCATCTTCCCTGCTGCTGCGCCGTATTCCGCATCAATGAGATAACCCTTTGGCGCGGAAACTTCTTTCAGCTTATAAGGCAAGCCGACAGTTTTATCATTAAATCTATATTCTCTAGATGTTTGTGTTTCTCCATTGGCATCCGTAGGTGCAAGCGTTTCGAGTAAAGTCGTACCCGAAGCATTATAAAGTTCGAATATAACCCCTTCAATCGGAGCATTCCGATCATCGACCTTAGCGATTTTAATCTTTCCTTTACCCGTGGAAGCCCCACCGCCTGCCCCGGATAACGAAACTTCGATGCCTTCTTTTTTGTCATTGCCAACTACAGTTGTCGTATGACCTTCAAACTTGGCTTGGTTATGAATACGTTCCCCACTGTCGGCGTTAATGAACGACTCATAATCTAAGATGTATGCCGTTTTAAGTACATGCTTGAACGTCAATGTTAATGTATTATCCTTTACTACTAGATCATAGTCGGTTTTAGGAACCAAGTGCCCTTTTACAGACACATTACCGGAGTTGTCTCCAGGAATTTTTGTCTTATACAGCTTAATCGTATCTTTAAGCAGAATTTGATTGTCAGATAAGGTATCCGTTAAGACGGCATTCTTACCTACATAGGATTGGCTTGGGTTAATCGTAATCGACCATGAAGCACAATCACTCTTACCTTGCTGCTTACCAGATTTGTAAATGTACTGACCACCATGTTTAGGTTCTACCTCTGCAGATTTTGTGAATCGCAAAGTGCCCTCATCTTCCATTGTTGCGTGATTGGAATATTTCCCTTGGATAGCAACATCTCCGTCTAGGCTGGTCTTGTACGAAATTCGATACGCTTCTTTGCCCATATTACCGAGATTTAGCGCAAATCCTTTACCATCCGGATTTAACTTGAACCCTCCATCTGGAACGGAAACAGCGTCGCCTGGCTTAATCTCATTATTGGCCGTATCCAAAATTAATTTATTTACAGTTAATGAACCTTCTACGAACGTTTGCTCACCTGTGTATGCATCTTTGATGATCGCATTTTTAATGTCAAACAAGTTGTAGTTTACATCAATGGTCCATTTGATTGTTTTTTCCTCGGCGTTGTATTCACCTTTTTTGTTTCCGTTGTCAGTCGTATAGTTCTGTGGAGTTACAATCGCTTCCTTGGAAATTGGCGTTTGCGTTTTGTTATCTTCCTTCCAATTCAGCGTTGCCGTATTTTTATATACGTTACCCACCGGCTTACCTGCTGTTGGATCGAACTCGGTGACATACGAAAACTCATGCAACTCGTTAATCTTCACACCCGGTTTCAATTCAATTCGGAACCCTTTGGTGTAGTCCGGATCCCCATCATTTGCAACAAGTACAAAATCGTCTTTATTCGCCCCCGTAATGCTTAGGCTATCTGGAATGAGCTTCATATGTCTTCCTTCGTAATCATCTACAATTACGACGTCCGTCATTTCTTTCGAATCTCGATTCAGTACGATTTTCCACTTGATCGTTTTGTTCTTAAAGTCTTCCTTTTCTACACGTTTAGCAAAAATAACTTCTTGAATATCCTTCTTGCCTACTTTGGTCGTGTCATCGTGAATTTTGACTTGATTGGATACCGTCTCATTCGTATAGATCCGATACTTAGCTTTTGTCTGGTATTCAATCACATACGCTTTGCTGATGTCGTTCTTGAATTGCAGCTTAAACCCTTCGTCAAAACCAGTACCGACTCCAGTTAACGTGTATTCAACCGAATCTACTAGTGCTGGGTTGATCGCCGAACCTTGCTTATCGATGTCTACGGCAAAAACTTTTAAGGAGTTATTCACAAGTTCTTGTTTCGCCGTGTCGAAAGTGTCCTCGATCCATGCTTTATCCTTAGAAATGGTTTGTTGATTAAAGTTGTACTGTACTTTCCAAGTAATCGTCTGCGTAATGGGATCATAAGCACTTTCTTGACCCGACTTCGCAAGCGGTTCATTAAAGCTTATTGTTGCTTTTCCAATATCCGTTTCATTGACATTCCCATCATTACCGGTTAATACGACTTCATTCTTGAACTCCTTGTTCTTAAACGGTGCAGATGTTGGTGCTGTTACACTCGTTGTATACGTCACCCGAATGGCTTGATGGATGTCGCCAAGATGGATTGGGAAAGCATTTTCCTGTCTAATGACAGCTCCTGGTTTAACAGTGCCGTTCAATTGAACGATTAGCTCTCGAATCTCAATATCACCTTTTAAAACCAAATCCGCTGGAAGATTATCGGTCAATACCGCATTCTTGATTTCTTTTTCACCCTGATTAAAATCAACCGTCCACACGATCTCATCCGAGTTAAAATTGTTCTTATTCGCTACACCCGACTTCTTAAGCTTATCATCGGCTACATTGATGAAATTCACTTCGATAATCCCTTGTCCAACTGATTTAAAATCAATCTTGTGCTTCAAGCCATCACCAAGCTTGGATTCATCGAACGCAACCCACACGTAAAAGTTACCTTCTAGTTTCTGACCCCGAATACTGTCATTGAATGTAAACGTAACTTCACCACTTGTATTTACAACATAGTCACCAACACCACCGGTCAACTTGCCAGACATGATATTCTTAATCGAAAATTCTGGCGGGAGCTGGAACGTGTAGGTCGAACCCTCTTCATACTTATGACTGTCGTTGGGCAATGACCAGTCGAATATAATGGCTACTTCGTCTTTAACCTTCGGTCGAACGGTCTGAATCTCATTACCATTAGCCGTAATGGAGCCGTCTTCACTCATCGTAGGCCTCTTATCATACATCTTGACACCCGTAATGAGATTCTCCTGAATCACTTGAGTAGCTTTCTCCAGATTGTTGGTTACATGACTCTCGGTGTCCACATTAGCCAAAACTTGAGAAGGTAGCACTGCGCTACTTAGTACAACTGCTAAGATAAGCATTAACAATAGCGGTTTTTTAAATGTATTTATTTTCAAAATTGTCGCCTCACATTTCTTGTAGAGACACATGCTAAGTCTCTCAACTAACACCTTACTCCCTTGAAGTTGAGCACGTGTCCGTTTCAATCAAACGTCAAATACTTTCCCAAATACCTCCTTGTTATCTACTTTTTAAAAGAGTCGAAAATCCTCGATTTATTATAAAATTAGGCACCTAAACATATCCTGAATAATAGAAATTCAAAAAGTCGACAACCTCTCTACGAGATTTATCGACTTCATCCCAATCTGCTGAAGTTCCAAGTTATTCTTCCATTTTCCCTTTTATAATAAGACGATGTGTCGGATTCTCAATAGGATCACAGGTAACTAAAGTGATTTCCTTATCTTTACCGTTACCTTCTAAGACCCATACTTCCTCAGGCTTTACACGAAAAATTTCCGTAACCTGATAGCGGAATGATTGCGTCCCAACGTCCACCTTGATAAAATCACCACGTTCAAGTTCATCTAGTCTGTTAAAATTTCTCCCAAACGTACGATTTCGGTGACCAGCTAATGCGTAATTTCCAATTGATCCGACTTTTCCCGTGTTCGCAATACTCGCTGCCGTCGTCTTCATATTCTCCATCGTAGCACCATGCAGGATAGGTAGCTTTAAATCAATTTTATCGATGACCAGAATACCGTCTAAGTTCTTATATTGACTATAATCAGAGTCCACAGTTACGTTCGTCTGAACTGGCTGCTCAAAGTTGGAATCCTCTTCAACCTGAATATTTTGGAGGCTGGTCTCCCACTCTTTAACGAGGTTTTGCTGCTGCTTCTCGTAATAAATCTCTGATAGTCTCGGATACGCCAGAATCACCATTCCAATGACTATTAACGTTAATGAAAATATTCTCCGCTTCATATTGCAGCACCCCATTTTCATTGATACTATGTACGTTTTTGCAGACAGCATAGTTAAATTGGGGGGAAGTCTCCCCTGACACAATTGTTCCATTGTAACAATTTTCTAGTGTTGTGATCAAGCTTATAGCAAAAAAAGAAAAACCCCCTGAACCGTTCATGATATGAACGCTCAAGAGGCTTCCTATGGGTTGCTTGTAATTATACGAGTTTAACTAGGCTGTAGTTCTTCTTGCCTTTACGGATAATAATGAACTTGCCATCGAATGAATTCTCAGCTGTAACATTCGTCTCAAGATCCGTTACGCGCTCACCGTTCATCAAGATTGCTCCCTTTGTAATGTCCTCACGTGCTTGACGCTTGGAAGGCTCAATACCTAGATCTACCAACCAGTCCACGAGATTCTTCGTCTCTTTGGAAGATTCGAATGTCGGCATATCCTTGAATCCTGCTTCGATCTCATCCGCAGTTAGAGCGCGTACATCTCCACTGAATAGTGCTTCAGAGATTTTGATTGCTTGCTCGAGTGCAGCTTCACTGTGAACGAATTTCGTCATCTCTGCTGCAAGTACACGTTGTGCTTCACGCTTGCCTGGATCGGATTCAACCTTCTGAGCAAGCTCATCAATCTCTTCCTTGGACAAGAATGTGAAGTATTTCAAGTATTTCACTACATCGCGGTCATCGGAGTTTAACCAGAATTGGAAGAACTCGTATGGCGTTGTTTTCGCTGGATCTAGCCAGATCGCACCACCCGCGGATTTACCGAACTTCGTGCCGTCTGATTTCAGCATTAGCGGAATCGTTAAGCCGAATGCTTTAGCTTCGTGACCTTCTTTTTTGCGAATAAGATCCAGACCGCTTGTAATGTTGCCCCACTGATCTGCACCACCGATTTGCAGGCGAACATCTTCTTCTTTGAACAAGTATAAGAAGTCCATGGACTGCAAGATTTGGTAAGAGAATTCGGTGAACGAGATCCCAGTTTCTAGACGGCTAGCCACCGTATCTTTTGCAAGCATCGTGTTCAGGTTGAAGTTCTTGCCGTATTCACGTAAGAAATCTAGAATGCTAAGTTCCTTTGTCCAATCGTAGTTGTTCACCATTTTCAGTTGGCTATTTTCCTCTGTGAAAAATAGTTTCTTCATCTGTGCGCTAAGCGCATCCACATTGTCCTGAACCTGCTCCATTGTCTGCAATTGACGCTCGGAGTTACGACCACTCGGGTCACCAATAGTGCCAGTTGCTCCGCCGATCAAGATCACTGGATTATGTCCCGAAAGTTGGAAACGTCTCATCACCATGAACGGGATCAAGTGTCCTACGTGCATACTGTCACCAGTTGGATCCACACCGCAGTATAGGGAGATTTTGTTACTTTCTACGTATTCTCTTAGACCTTCTGCGTCAGTCTGTTGGTTGATGGCATCGCGCCACAATAGTTCGTCAATAATGTTCATGGGTTAGTCGTCTCCTTCGTCGTTGTGCTCAAACAGCCGAGTCACTGCAGAAAAATATAGTACTTCCGGTCGCTGTCTCAATCGTGAATTTTTTGATTAGGTTTTAATGTTATTTCACGATTTCAAAGGCGAACACTTCGTTCCTCCAGCACTACATTTTTCTTTCGTTTAACTGTTTGATCACAAAATTATATTTTAAAAAAACAAAAACGCCCCTATGTCATATAGACATAGGGACGATTAATAACCGTGTTACCACCCAGATTGCAAGAACTGCGTTTCTTAATCGCGCAAATTCGTGCCACTCTTAGCAATTGTATCGCATTGCCACTTCGCTTAGCATTACCTAAGATACTCCAGAATGTAATTCGCAACATTGTTTGTGCTGAGTTCCATCAACCCCCAGCTTTCTGTGTAACAGGGACAATTTGCTACTGCGTTCCTTCTACGTATGTTTCGTATAAGATTAACGACAGTATAGTAATTTCCTAATCATTTGTCAATCATACGAGATGTAATCGTTCGTTCACACTCCGTTCAAATTTTAGGCGTATGCTTAAGACATACCGCAGCGATAACAACAAGGAGTGATACAACATGCTAGTGGCTGCAATTATATTTATTAATTTAGCACTTGTTTTCTATACGATCGGTGTATGGGGAGAGAAACGTTCTGGTACACTGAAGAATAGCCATTTGATTTATTTCCTAATCGGTCTAATCTGTGATACAACAGGCACGATGCTCATGAGTTCCATTGCTGCTGCCGAAGGGACGAACAATTATGTACACGCGATTACAGGTGAAATTGCCCTTATTCTGATGCTAATTCATGCTGCTTGGGCTGGTCTTGTGAAGTGGAAAGGCAACGCGAAATCGCAAGCAAACTTTCATAAATTTAGCCTTATCGTCTGGATCTTGTGGCTTATTCCGTATGGAATTGGCGTAGCCATGAGCATGTTATAACAACATAATTTGTATCATGACTATTTTGAGACTTCTCACATGTGGGGAGTCTCTTGTATATTTAAGAGAGATTCACCACTTCGTACGAGGAAGGTGTATAGGCTCATGGAAACAACAATTCAACTACATAACACCAGCAAAAGTTTTCGCAAGAAAAAAGTGTTAGACAACATCAATATCGAAGTAATGCGCGGGCAAATTTATGGACTCATCGGTCCTTCTGGAGCGGGTAAGACGACAATCGTCAAGCTTATGGTCGGCATGGATCAGACAGATACTGGGAGTGTGTCTGTACTCGGCAATAAGATGCCTAATCTTGAAGTACTGCAGCAAATTGGCTATATGGCGCAATCTGATGCCCTCTATGCGGAGCTAACTGGCGCAGAGAATCTGAAATTCTTTGCCTCTCTTTTTAAATTAAAAAAATCCGAACAAACAACCCGCATCGCCTATGCCGCGGGACTTGTTAATCTTACTGATCAATTATCGAAGAAAGTATCTGCCTACTCAGGCGGTATGAAGCGCCGTCTATCCCTTGCTATCGCACTCATACAGAATCCTCAAATTCTCATTCTTGACGAGCCAACTGTCGGCATTGACCCTGAGCTGAGACGCACGATCTGGCAAGAACTATTCCGCTTGAAAAATGAAGAACACAAAACCATCATCATCACCACACATGTCATGGATGAAGCCGAACGCTGTGACCGCCTCGCGATGGTACGACAAGGACATATTCTAACCGAAGGCTCTCCTGCTGATCTGAAAGCGCAATATGAAACAGACGATCTCGAAACCGTCTTTTTACGGGCAGGAGGCGTGAACGTATGAGAATTTCTGCTTTGATTAAACGCATCATTTTACAAATGATACGAGATAAACGGACTCTCGCCTTGCTATTTCTCGCCCCACTCTTGGTACTGTCACTGATGTATCTTATTTTCAATAGCGATGCCTCATCACCTAAGCTCGGCGTATACAACATGAATAACAATATTATTCCCGTACTTGAAAAAGGAAAAATTGACGTTCGTCCATACGATAAAATTACAGCAGACACTATCACCAAGGACAATCTCGATGGATTGCTCCAATTAAAAGACGGGAAGATCGATTTGACGCTTCAGAACACCGATCCGTCCACATCCAAGATGCTGCAAATGAAAATTCAACAAGCTATTCTGTTAAGCGCTCAGACCCAGATGGGCGTTGACATGACAAGCCAGCTGCAATCGAATATCGACATTCATTATGTGTACGGAGATGCCAATACCAGTTTCTTCGACGTGTTAAGCCCTGTTCTCGTTGGATTCTTCGTCTTCTTCTTCGTGTTCCTGATCTCAGGAATTGGACTGCTTCGCGAGCGAATGACAGGTACACTGGATCGCTTAATGTCGACTCCTATTCGTCGAAGTGAGATCATTATGGGATATTTGATCGGCTATGGACTTTTTGCCTTGATCCAGACAATCATCGTCGTCATCTACTCCATCAATGTGCTTGATCTGGTGCTCGTAGGCTCTATCTGGCACGTCATTCTGATCAATATTCTTATTGCTTTTGTGGCACTAACACTTGGAATCCTATTGTCTACCTTCGCCTCATCCGAATTCCAGATGATTCAGTTCATCCCGCTCGTTGTCGTACCGCAAGTGTTCTTCTCTGGCCTCTTCCCGCTGGATAACATGGCGACATGGCTGCAATCTTTAGGCAAGATCATGCCGCTATATTATGCTGCTGATGCGCTCAAAGGGATCATGTACAAGGGGCAGGGCTTAAGTGAAGTCAGCTTCGACATTCTAGTGCTTACTGGATTTGCTATCCTTTTTATCGTGCTGAATATCTTCGCTTTGAAAAAATATAGGAAATTATAAATCCAGAGGTGGCATATTGCCATCTCTTTTATTTTTTAAGGATAATTAACTAAATGAATAAAAGCTCCCCACGAGTTCAATTGAACTCGTAAGAAGCTTCTGGTTAGTTTTCAACTTTATACGATCCTTCGGAATCTTCCAACAACCTCCGCGGTATCCACAATGTTAATGAACGACTTGGAGTCTAGTTCAAGCACGCGCTTCCGAAGAGCAGGCAACTCATGCCGAGTAGTGACCGTCATCAGCATATATTTGGCCTTATGGCTGTAACAACCATACGCATCAATCATAGTTACACCATGTGAGAATTTGACGAGTTCTTCTGCCATCAATTCTTTCTTCTCCGTCACGATGAACGCTGTCACCTTCATATGACGAACGTGTATCATATCGATTCCCTTTCCCTTCACATAGATCGAGAGCATCGAGTAGAAAGCAACATCCCAACTATTAAGAAAACCAACCACGACAACGATTGATGAGTTTAATACAGATAACACGTTACCCAGGGGGAAGTCACGCTTCTTCGTCATAATAAATCCGATAATATCGAATCCACCCGTAGATCCCCCAACACGTAGCGAGTAACCTACACCGATGGAAATAATAATTCCCCCCACAATAGCCGCAATAATCGGATCTGTCGTCACTTGATAGGCGGGTATGAATTTCAGTGCAACCGTCGTAGCTAGAACCGAAGTTAAGCTAAGTAGAATAAACTTCTTTCCGAGAGAAATATAACCCCATATGATTAAAGGCAGATTCAGTATGAAATACGTCAGAGACATATCCCAACCAACTGCATAATTCGCAATCAACGCAAGACCTGGAATACCCCCGCTTAGTAAATGATGAGGCGTCAGAAACAGCTGAATCCCCGCCCCCACTAGCAAACCGCAAACAATCGTAATGAACACATCATAAGTAAAAATCTTCCACCGTGATTTGGTGAATACGGACTGAAAATTCATTTGATATTTCCCTTTCAGAACAACCCTCTAGGTGTTATATGTTTATGTCGACCAGCTACCACTTTACCATGAAATTATTTTCCTGCAAGTGATAAATATTTCAAAATAATCTAACACAAGCATTCAATCTTTGTTAACAAGTAAAAAAAGCTCCCCACAAGTTCAATTGAAATCGTGAGAAGCTTCTTCTGTATCATATGGGAAAAATGCGGGAATAGACGCTGCGCAGTCATCTAACCCTGATGTAAAAAGGCTTAACGCCTTATTACATCATGCCGCCCATGAGACAAGGACGTTATTATGTGTTTTTTGAGTCTCTTGGTGGGGGATTTGTCCGATTTTCTTGAAAATTTGGTTCGATAAATCCGAAAGGCTACTTTAGAAAACGTGGTTGTAAATGCGGCGGTAAACGCTGTATTTGTGATGCGACCTGGTCATTCACCCTTGATATCGGTCGAGATCCACTCACGGGTAAAGGTGAAATACCTTGAAAAGCTAAAAGCTCGTCAAAATGAGCTTACGATGCTTCATCGAGATGTGTATTACGATCAAGATTTCATATTTGCCAAAAACGATAAGGATATGGGCTATCCTGAATTTATTAAAACGATCCAGAACCGTATGAGAAGGATTCTAAGGCTCGCTGGATAGAATGGAACTAACCCCTCATTCCTTGCGTCACACGCATACATAATTACTTGCAGAGGCTGGAGTCGGCATTCATGAGATTAGGGCACCAGGACGACGAAATTACAAAGCGCGTTTATCTTCATGTCACTAAGACGATGAAGAAAGAAGCGTCCCAAAGATTAAGGAGCTATCTTAAAAAGTTGGGAGCTGTCTCGTCCTCCACTAGGATAAGCTGCCTTAAAGGACTGGTCATCCAAACGGTTCACCGCTTCATTAGCAAGACGAATACGATGATTGGGAGGATTATCGACCTCCAAATCCATTGGCAGATGAAGCTGGTCCATGGAATCTTTTATACAATGAAATCGCTCCTTTTGGTTATGGTTGGTTATATTTCCATTTTGCCAAATAGCGATTTCTTTTTTGTTTAAATATAGGGCTCTCAAGCGGTTAGTGTTGATGTAAGAAAGAGCTTGCGGCTATTGTGACTTCAAGAAGTAGCAACTTTAAGCTTCAAACCGTTGCTTATTATAAATCATCAAACTTTCTCTTTATTTTCCTTTTGAACTTGAAGCCGAATTTAGTCGTATACAGCTCATTTTTTGCTAGTAGCTTATATGCGTCAATCAGGGTTGAAGTTCGCGTTATAATGTGGACTCCGATTGCAATCAATCCAATACAGACTGGATAATAGGGCATTAAAAATCCGGTATCAATAAACCTTCTTTCTATTCCTATGGCTATGATTCCAGCGACAAATAAACTGGTGCCTACTAAATTAATTGCGAAATATCTCTTCTTTAGATTTTCGTATCTTGTATTCAACTCTTTAAGGTACTTTTCATCAAACAGCAACGGCTCTGTTTTTAATACTTTATATTGGTCCTCTTGTATAAATGATGCTGACACAAACATCCCAATACCAACCGTAGCCAAAATGATGGTTGGTATCATATATTTCGCCGGATCTTGGTTAAATATAAAGTAGGGGATTAAGGACAATGCAATCAGAAAGAAACCTGATGCTACATATTTAGAAGCCTTATGTACTGACAATAAATATCCTTCTGCCATTTCTTTGCTGACATAATATCCAGCCTGTTTATCATTGCTTGGCTCAACAGAATCCTTCAATAGATAGTCCATAGATACCTCGAAGACATTACCAATCATTAGGATTTTTTCAGTTTCAGGATAGCCTTGCCCATTCTCCCATTTACTTATTGCTTGTCTTGTTGTGTTTAGCTTTTCGGCTAAAGCCTCTTGAGAAAGTCCTTTTTCTTTTCTAAGTTGAAAAAGCTTTTCACCAAAAGTCATTTGTCTTACCTCCTTTAGAAGCTTGCTTCTCTCTTATTTCTTTTCATTTTTTTTTTTAATTTCGGATATGCCATAATAAATTACGAAAATTAGAAAGCCTGTGAAAACGACTGCATTAGATATTGACTCGCTAATTCTTGGTGCTGAATCCATAAAAATTTTCAAAAGGACTAGTACTCCTAAGGTAATAACAATTTTGGCGATCTTTACTTTGCTCATGTTTTTTCCTCCTTGTATTTTATCATATTGCCATCTTTATCTTATACCCAAATTCCCTCTATTTCTATCAACTGGGGCATGCACTTTGTCAACTTACGGTTGCACTTATGTTAAAGAGTGTACGGCTACCCGTTCCGAAGTCTTTTTAGGTATTGATAAGAGGTTGCTTGGACTAATGAATAGAACGCTCACTCCATGATGGAGTGAGCGTTCTGCTGTCAAGAGATGGCCAGCGAGGCTATCTCTTGGATATAGAAAAAACCTTAGAGCAATTTCCATCACTCTAAGGTGTCTTCATTTTACACAATGTGGGCAATCAGTGTTGCCCTGAGGACAATCCCTTGCTACACAAGGGCTCAGCCCTCATATTACATCATGCCGCCCATACCACCCATGCCGCCCATATCAGGCATTGCTGGTGCGTTTTTTTCTGGCTTATCCGCGATTACAGCTTCAGTTGTTAGGAACATAGCTGCAACGGATGCTGCGTTTTGAAGAGCGGAACGAGTAACTTTAACAGGATCTAGGATACCTGCTTCCATCATGTTCACCCATTCGTCAGTAGCAGCGTTGTAACCTACGCCAACTTCTTCTTTTTTCAAGCGCTCAACGATTACGGAACCTTCTTGACCCGCGTTCGCAGCGATAATACGAACTGGCTCTTCAAGAGCACGTAGAACGATGTTCACACCTGTTTTCTCGTCGCCTACAGCATTAACTGCTGCAACAGCGCCGTATACGCTCACTAGTGCAGTACCACCACCAGCTACGATACCTTCTTCAACTGCAGCACGAGTTGCGTTAAGTGCATCTTCAATGCGAAGTTTACGCTCTTTAAGCTCAGTCTCAGTAGCAGCACCAACTTTGATTACCGCTACGCCGCCAGCAAGCTTAGCAAGACGCTCTTGCAATTTCTCTTTATCGAATTCGGAAGTTGTTTCTTCCAATTGTGTACGAATTTGGTTAACGCGAGCATTGATATCCTCTTTGTTACCAGCACCATCAACGATGATTGTGTTTTCTTTAGTTACAACGATTTGACGCGCTTGGCCCAATTGTGTAACTACAGTGGATTTAAGTTCAAGACCCAATTCTTCAGTGATCACTTGACCACCAGTAAGAGCAGCGATGTCTTGAAGCATAGCTTTACGACGGTCACCGAAACCAGGCGCTTTAACAGCTACGCAAGTGAATGTTCCACGAAGTTTGTTCACAATTAGAGTTGCTTGTGCTTCGCCTTCAACATCTTCAGCGATGATAACAAGCGGTTTACCAAGTTGTACAACTTTCTCAAGAACTGGCAAGATTTCTTGAATGTTGGACACTTTCTTATCTGTGATCAAAATGAAAGGATTGTCTAGGACAGCTTGCATTTTGTCAGTGTCAGTAATCATATAAGGGGAAACGTATCCACGGTCGAATTGCATACCTTCTACAACTTCTAGTTCAGTAGCGAAACCTTTGGATTCTTCAACAGTGATAACACCGTCTTTACCCACTTTTTCCATAGCGTCAGCGATGAACTGACCTACTTCATCGTCAGCAGCAGAGATAGCAGCTACTTGAGCGATGGATTGCTTGCCTTCGATTGGCTTCGCAATTTTTTGTAGTTCTTCAACAGCAGCACGAACCGCTTTATCGATACCCTTACGGATAACCATTGGGTTAGCACCCGCAGTTACGTTCTTAAGACCTTCACGGATCATGGATTGAGCAAGAACCGTTGCAGTTGTTGTACCGTCACCAGCTACATCGTTCGTCTTAGTTGCTACTTCTTTAACAAGCTGTGCACCCATGTTCTCGAATGCATCTTCAAGCTCGATTTCTTTAGCAATTGTTACACCGTCGTTCGTAATTAGCGGGCTACCGAATTTCTTCTCAAGCACCACGTTACGACCTTTAGGTCCAAGTGTTACTTTTACTGCGTTTGCCAAAGCGTCTACACCACGAAGCATCGCGCGACGTGCGTCTTCACTAAATCTAATGTCCTTAGCCATTTGAAAAAAACCTCCTCTAAAAGTGGGTATGAATGTATTTCATGTATTATTTATTTCGATTCACGAATTAATATTTAAGCTAATACAGCAAGAATGTCGCTTTCACGCATAATCAATAGCTCGCGACCTTCGAATTTCACTTCTGTACCTGCGTATTTGGAGAAAATAACACGGTCGCCTTCTTTCACTTCTAGTGGAAGACGCTCTCCATCTTTGTTCAGTGCGCCGTTGCCTACAGCAACAACTTTACCTTCTTGCGGCTTTTCTTTCGCTGTATCTGGAAGAAAGATGCCACTTGCAGTTGTCTCCTCTTTAGCAATGGCTTCAAGTACTACGCGATCTCCTAACGGTCTGATCATGTGAAAATAGCCTCCTTTAGAAATGTTGATTAATTTTATTAGTAGAGTGCTTAGCACTCGGACTCTCCAAGTGCTAACAACACTTTTTATGATACTGATTTCCAGCTCGTTTTGCAAGTGGCTTTACGGAGTTTTTTACATTTTTCCATAATCAGCCTATATACGTGAAAAAGCCTGCGCTGCTAAGCGAGGCTTCTTTCTTTATTTCGCGCCATATTCTTGTTCCCATGCTGCATCCACCACTAATTGCTTACGATGAATGATTCCCGATAACAACACCGAAAACTCATACAGCACCACCATCGGTACGAATACCAAGATCGCAGATATCGCATCAGGCGGTGTGATCACCGCAGCCAAGATGACAAGCACCATATAAGCGAGTTTGCGGAATTTCGCTAATCTAGCCGGGTTCAGTAGCCTAATTTTCGTTAGGAACATGACTACGATCGGTAATTCAAACAAGATCGACAGTGGAATAATAATGTTAAACATGAAGGAGAAATACTGCGCTGCTCCGTATGTTTCTTCCACTTGCAGATTGCCAGCAATCGATGTTGAGAAGTGAAAGGCCATTTTAAATACGACAAAATAACCGAAAGCAAGCCCCAGTAAGTACAACACGACCGCAAACGGCATATACATGAGCGCTGCTCCTCGCTCCACATCACGAAGCCCAGGGCTAACGAAAGCCCACAGATGATACATGAGCACAGGCATCGTCACGATGAAGCCGATCACAAGCGCAAAGCTCATATACAGTCGCAAAGAATCCCAGGGCGAGAACACATGCCACTTCATGCCATTTGCTGGTGGAAGTTGCTGTAGATACAGAAGAACAGGCTTGGCGATATACAGCCCCACAGCCATACCAATAATTAAAAAGACGAGCACCCAAATCAGGCGCTTGCGAAGCTCGCCAATATGATCGAATAACGCCATATCTTTATCACTACTCATAGTTATCAACCTACCTTATGAACTGCTTTCGTTCATTATCCTCTTAATCAGGTAAACGTCTGGAATCCGGTGTACGCACTCTTGCTTCCGATGCTTGCGCACTCTGAGCAGCAGGTGCAGCGACATACTCTGTCTGAGCTGCTACTTGCTGAATCGGGGCAGTCGCAGGAGCAGGTGTAGTTGTCACCGTATCCTCTTCCATCATGTTGCGAGCGCCATTCTTAAATTCGCGCAGCGTTTTACCGAACGCACGACCAAGCTCAGGAAGCTTCTTCGGACCGAATAATAAAAGCAATACAATTCCGATTAATAAAAATTCTGTAAAGCCAATGGAACCCATATCATTCTCACCTCGCTATATTAAAAAATATAAAAACAATGAATTGTCAGTTACATATGAACCTAGCAACCTAACATACCGCCATAACCCATGGTCGAAATGTCGCTGCGCACAATTTTCTCTCCCGCACAAATTCGTGGGAACAATACATCAAACGAAGTAAACGGATCATGCATTACACATCCCGGAAGTCCCATGATTGCAATCTCATCTAGATAAGCCATCATTAACATGGAACCAGGTAACATCGGTGTGCCATAAGAAATCACATGTGTAGCTGCTTCGCGAATTGCACCCGGTGTTCGATCATCGGGATCAACGGACATTCCGCCTGTCAGCAAGATTACGTCTACACCTTGCGCTGCAAACTTGCGGATTTCCTCCACAATCACCGATTTATCATCTGGGGTTAGCACCTGACTTACCACCGTACTCCCGAGCGCAGCAACCTTATCAATTACAATAGGTCCGAATTTATCCGTAATCCGTCCCTTGAAAACTTCACTACCTGTAGTAATAAGCCCGACTTTCAATTGGGAAAAAGGTTTCACCTCTACAAGGGATTCGCCACGATCTCGATACTGCTGCGCAAGCTGCTCAATCGCCTCGATCTTCGATTCCTCAATAAATAGCGGAATAATCCTTGTTCCAACAAGCGATTGCCCCGCTTTCACTATCTTATTCGTATGTACCGTAGACATGATCAATTGCTCATGTGTATTCACTTCATGTACGAACGCCTCGTTAATCTTAGCAAGCCCATCAATCGCTACCTTGATTGCAACTTTTCCTTCATGCGGTGAACTCAGTGTAAGTCCTTCTCCTGCAAAAGCTGCAGCTAAGCGCCGAGCTGCATCATCTTCATGCACATAACCCGGCGCTAAATCCATCACATAAATATGTTCTTTTCCGATCGATAATAGAGCAGGAATATCCTCTTCGCGAACGACATGCCCCTTGGTAAACAATCTGCCTTTGAATTGTCCGGGAATAATCTGCGTTAAGTCATGCGAAAGTCGCAACCCAATCGCATCTTCGACCTTCACTTCCCGAAGCATTTCCATCTGACTCATGGCTAGTGCTCTCCTTCTCTACCTGTGAGAATGCCAAGCGCGTGCGGTAATACATCGATTACGGCTGCCAAATTCTCGTTCACACCTTGCGGAGAACCTGGTAAGTTCAAGATGAGTGTCTTGCCACGAATCCCTGCTACTGCACGGGACAACATTGCACGAGGCGTCTTCTCCATCGACTTCGCGCGCATCGCTTCAGCAAAACCAGGCGCTTCACGATCGACTACGTTAAGTGTCGCTTCTGGCGTCACATCTCTTGGACTTAGTCCAGTCCCACCTGTTGTTAGAATTAAATCCGCTTCAAAATAATCGGCCATCTCAATAAGTGCAGCCATAATTTCATCCGTCTCATCAGGGACAATGCGATATTCCACAATTTCCCCGTTCAATTCTTCTTCCACAAGCTCACGAATCACTTGAGCACTTGTGTCTTCCCGTTCGCCCCGAGATCCGCGGTCGCTACTGGTCAAAATGGCAACTCTCCAACGCATAAGCGTCACCTCTCCCTTCTACTGTATCAAAATTTTTAGGAAGATCATGTATCTTTTCTGTGAAAATCTCCGTTTTTGCCTCCGGTTTTGGTCAGTAACATCGTAGGGCCTATGATCATCGCCTTCTCTACCGCTTTGCACATATCATAAACCGTTAGTGCTGCTGCAGATACAGCGGTTAAGGCTTCCATCTCTACGCCTGTCTTACCTGTTGTCTTCACAGTTGCTTCTATATAAAGTTCATTTACACCGTTGTCATGAAAAATAATATCAATTCCCGTTAGCGGAATCGGATGACACATCGGAATCCAATCCGACGTTTTCTTCGCTGCCATAATCCCAGCCACTTGCGCGACAGCCATCACGTCGCCCTTCTTCATTCCGCCTTGCTTAATGAGAGCCAGCGTCTCTGGCTGCATGATCAGTTTCGTGCCGGCCGTTGCCGAGCGCGATGAGATATCCTTTTCCGAAATATCAACCATTCTTGCTCGTCCTTGTTCGTTAAAATGGGTTAAACTCGAGTCTTGCACGCTGCTCCCCCTCCCATCCAACATTCCATCTATTACTTGCCATCAATCGTTCGAACAGATGACTCCGTGATTACACAATCAATGCGAAAATCATGCCAAGACATCGGCACTTCATCAACGATCTGTGCATCAAACGCCCCAGCAACAACACGTGGAGGTGTTAGCTTCAAATCGTTAAATTTACGGACGAAACGATCATAGAAACCGCCGCCGTATCCAAGTCGACCATTTCTTTTATCAAAAGCGAGTCCAGGGACAAGAATCATCCGAATACTCGACAAATTATTAACCTGTGGTAGTGATGTTAGCGGTTCACGAATTCCCCATGCACCTGTCTCCAAATCGTTGTAACTCGTCACCGCATGCAATTGCATATCCTTCGTGCCTTTAATTACACGAGGTAGAAGCACACATATACCGCGCTCCCAACACCATTCCATGACTGGCGTTACATCCGGCTCACTTCGATATGGCATATAGGTAAATAGCGCTCCATCTGACAGTACAGGCTGAGCTTGCTGACTTGTGTGTATTGCACGAGATGCAAATACTTGTTCACACTGTGCCAGAATGCCAGCATTAATAAGCTGTTCTTTTTCACGTCTTTGTGATTCCGATAATCCCGATCGCAGCGTCTCAACGTCTTTACGAAGGGCTATTTTGCGCTCTTTGATATTCATAAAGGGCAGCCTCTCATTGAAATATTAGCCTACTTATGTCCATTCTATCATAGGAAGGTGCTTGAAACAAAAACTTATGTTCGGAAAAAGGTACGAAAAAAATAGAAAAGTTTTTGGACTTTAGAATCGATTCAATTTCCTGTACACTGGTAAAAGATAATGTAAGGGTCATTCATTAGGAGGTTATTGTACATGCTTTTGCAAGTGAGTAATTTAAGTAAAAGCTTCGGGGTTACACCTGTGCTTTCCAATATAACGTTACAAATTGAAGATCGCGAGCGCATCGGACTTGTCGGTGTGAATGGTGCGGGTAAATCCACTTTGCTGCAAGTCATTGCAGGTGAGTTATCTTATGATGCCGGCGATATTTTTAAAGCGAAGGAAACGAGAGTCGGTTATTTACGTCAAAATTCAGGATTAAACACCGATCGCTCCATCTGGAATGAGATGCGGACTGTCTTTACCGCATTAATTGAAGTTGAAAAAGAAATTCGCGAGCTGGAACAGCTGATGTCTGACCCTGCTTTGCTTGAAAATGAAAAACGCTACGAAGAAACGATGAATCGCTATGCGGTTAAATCGGAATGGTTCAAGCAGCATGGCGGCTATGAAATGGAAGCGAAAATTCGTGGTGTCCTTCACGGGATGGGCTTTGGGCAATTTGCCCCTGATACTCCGATTCATACGCTGAGTGGCGGTCAGAAGACACGACTTGCTCTTGCCAAGATGTTACTCGAAGAACCGGATCTGCTTATTCTCGATGAGCCGACGAACCATTTGGACATTCCGACACTTACATGGCTCGAAGGCTATCTAAGAGGCTATCCAGGTGCAATTCTCGTCGTTTCTCACGACCGTTACTTCTTGGACGCTCTTGTGACCGCGATTTATGAGATCGAACGGACAAGCTCCAAACGCTACACGGGCAACTATTCTCGATTTATTGAGATTAAGGCAGCTGAATACGACATTCAAATGCGTCATTATGAGAAGCAGCAGACCGAAATTGCGAAGATGGAAGAATTCGTCCAGAAAAATATCGTTCGTGCCACGACGACCAAGCGAGCACAAAGCCGTCGTAAGGCACTTGAGAAGATGGATCGCTTAGATAAGCCGATGGGCGATTTGAAGCGCGCAAGCTTCTCCTTTGAAACCGACATCACATCGGGTAAAGATGTACTCGAAGTAAGGAATCTCCAAGTATCTGTACAGGCTCGTCCTGGTGAGGCTTCGGATCAAGAGCGCCGCGTCCTCATTCGTGATGTGAATTTTGAACTGAAACGCGGGATCACAGCAGCGCTAATCGGTCCGAATGGTGTTGGTAAAACAACGCTTCTGCGTACCCTTACTGGCGATCATAAGCAAGACTTTGGCGTCATTAATTGGGGAACGAATGTAAAGATCGGTTTCTACGATCAAGAACAGAAACATTTAAATCCAAGCAACTCGGTACTCGATGAACTATGGAATGCGTTCCCACACATTGAAGAAGCGCGTATTCGTACGGTGCTAGGCAACTTCTTATTCTCAGGCGAAGATGTATTTAAGAAGATCAGCTCTTTAAGCGGCGGAGAAAAAGCACGTGTTGCGCTTGCTAAGCTAATGCTGCTTAAAGCGAACGTCCTCATACTCGATGAGCCGACGAACCATCTGGACTTGTATGCAAAAGAAGTTCTTGAGTCCGCACTGATCGACTACGAAGGCACTTTGTTGTTCATTTCCCATGACCGTTATTTCTTAAATAAAATGGCTGAAAGCATGCTGGAGCTGTCCGCAGACGGCGTTCAAGTGTTCTTCGGCAACTATGACGACTTGATCGAGAAGAAAGCAGAGCTTGCGGAGATGCAGGCGTCAGCGCCAAGTACAAGCACGGGTACGCGAGCAAGTGGAGCTGCACCTACATCAAGCAATGCAAGCACGGCACCTGAGGAGAAGAAGAACGATTACGAAGCAAGTAAACAGGCACAGCGCGATGCACGGAGCAAGCAGCGCCGACTTGAGGCGCTTGAAGCGAACATTGCGCAGCTAGAAGCGGATGTTGAGCTACTTGAGGCGGAGATGGCGGATGAAGCCGTATTCAACGACTATGTCCTGCTTGGCGAGAAGACCGCACTTATGGACACGAAGAAGACGGAACTAGAAGGTCTCTATGCCGAATGGGAATCCATGATGGAATAGCTGACTTTAAGAGTGTGTTCAAAAGTTAGGTCACTGCAGAGAAAAAAAGCACTTCCAGTCGCTGTCTCAATCGTGAAATTTTTGATTAGACTAGGTGGATGTTTCACGATTTCAAAGGCGATCACTTCGTTCCTACAGTGCATTTTTTTCTCTTCCGTTAAACTTTTTGAACACACTCTTTAACCATAGAAGGACTTGGAGCAGTTTACGCTTCAAGTTCTTTTTTTTATAAGCAGGATATCATCTTATTTAGAAGAATTATTATCTGAATATTATTAAAAATTAGATGCGGAGGTTTTCACAGCATGCTTCAGCGTTCCTTTCGTTCCTTGTGGATGGGGCAGACTTTATCTAATACCGCAGATATCCTATATGTTATTGCCCTAGTCACGATGATGTATAGCATTAGTGGTTCGGCCACATTCACTGCTCTTATCCCCTTGTGTCGTGTGTTAAGTCAGAGTGTTGGCGGTTTTCTTGCCCCACTCATACTTGCCAAATACAGACTAACAGCCGTGATGCGCCTATCTCAAACCATACAGCTTGTCCTATTCACTGTTCTAGCCTTATTCGCTTGGCAATTCTTGAGTCCTAGCACACTTTGGGTGGTGCTACTCATTATCGCCATCATCTCGTTCTTCGATGGGTGGACAGCACCTGCTCAGAATGCACTTGTACCACGACTTGTCGAGAATGAGAAGTTGCTGAAGGCGAACGCCTTCCTCTCTACGGTAAATCAGATTGTTCAATTCGGCGGATGGGGAATAGGTGGAGTCGTGGTTGCCTTCCTCTCATCACCACCCACTCTTGCTCTCGTTACGGCTTTATACGCAATTGCCCTTATCTTCACATTACAAATCAAGGATTTGACGGATACAAGTTCTAATCCAGCTTCAAGTAATCAACAAACAAGCAGCACGTCCTCTACTAAACCAAGCCGCATGGATTCAATCCGTGAAGGCTGGGCAGCCTTGTGGAACAACCGCAGACTGCGGACGATTTTTGTAATGGATATCATCGATGGTTTATGTGGAGCGATCTGGATCGGAGCCTTTACACTCGTATTCGTACAAGAAGTCCTGCATCAAAACGATGCATGGTGGGGATTCATTAACGCTTCTTATTTTGTAGGTACGATTCTTGGTGGTTTTATTGTCATGGCCCTTGTGAAAAAGCTCGATGGTAAGCTGCCCATTTTCATGATTATCGGAACGATCGGCTATGGCGTGATGACAATGATATTTGCAATGACCACAAATTTAATATTGATCTTGCTTATTGTCATTGCGATGGGTCCGATGGTTCAACTTCGAACTTCAAGTCGAACGACGCTCATCCAGCGCAGTGTATCTGTGGATCTGCTTCCGAAGGTACTATCAGCTGAAACAACTTTGATTTACGCCTTATTCGGTGTTTCTGTATTGTTATGCGGTATTCTTATTGATTTATGGGGCAGTGCGGTCATGTATATCGTTGCAGGTGGGATTAGTGTTCTAGCTGGACTCATTGGGATCGTGCTGCGGAAAAGTCTACAGAACGAGGAGCTTCCTACTCACAGCCCAACAGCTCATACCCAGCAGTTTTAAATAACACTTGCGTTTATCTCTCTATGATTTGGAAATAACTTGAATAAAGTAGAATCCAAGTTGGAGGATTGAACGTGCGTAATCCAAATGCCCGTGAAGGGCAACTTAAGCAACAACTCACAACCTCATTATCGGAAAATGTTACTTTCCTGCGTGAAGCCCTCGGTGTTGGCAAAAGTTTCGATGTCATTCATCGCGAGCTAAATTATGGAGGGGTCCGATGCGGTTTATTCTTCGTCGATGGATTTGCCAAAGACGATGTTATGAATGTCATTATGACTCGTTTATCTTATCTGCAAAAAGATGAGTTTACGAACGATTCCCTCACCAAGCTACTCCATACCTATATCGGGTACTTGGAAGTGGATAAAGTAAAAGAGATGGATACGATTATCTCCAGCGTCTTGTCAGGTCCTCTTGTCCTTCTTGTTGAAAGCGCTGATGAAGCGCTCGTCATCGATGCAAGAACATACCCTGCCCGCTCACCTGACGAACCTGATCTGGAGCGTGTTGTTCGTGGGGCACGTGATGGTTTTACAGAAACGATGGTATTTAATACTGCCCTAACAAGGCGCAGACTTCGTGATCCTTCACTTCGAATGGAATACACACAGGTCGGTAGACGTTCGAAGACAGATGTCGTTATTTCGTATTTGGAAGATATCGCAGACCCACAATTGGTCGAGACGATTCGCAGTAAGCTTAGCGAAATCAAGGTAGACGGACTGCCAATGGCAGATAAGACAATTGAAGAATTCGTATTCGGAAACAACTGGAATCCGTTCCCCCTTGTTCGATACACAGAACGGCCTGATGTCGCAGCCATCCATCTTCTTGAAGGACATGTGCTTATCTATACGGACACATCGCCGAGTGTCATGATAACACCGACTACGATGTTCCACCATGTGCAGCATGCAGAAGAATATCGGCAAAAGCCAGTGATCGGTGCTTACTTGCGCTGGGTACGATTCGCAGCGATGCTCGCATCCATTTTCCTGCTTCCTTTATGGTTGCTGTTCGCACTAGATCCACACTTACTCCCTGAAGCATGGCAATTCTTGCTGCCAGAGACGCCCCAGCTAATGCCGATCATTCTCCAGATTATTCTCATTGAGATCGGGATCGACGCCTTACGCATGGCAGCCGTGCATACCCCAAGTTCGCTCGCCACTGCACTAGGGCTTGTCGCTGCACTTATGATTGGGCAAGTCGCTGTTGAAGTCGGGATACTGACGCATGAAGTTATCCTATTCTTCTCGATCTCCGTGGTCGGCACATTCGCAACACCAAGCTATGAATTTGGACTTGCCACCAGGCTCGTTCGAATTTCCCTGATCATTCTTGTGGCTTGTCTCCACCTTACAGGGCTAATCATAGGCTGTGTACTTTGGTTCCTATTGCTTTTATTTACGAAATCGTTAAACACCCATTACCTCTGGCCGCTCATTCCATTCAATGGCAAAGCATTGCTAGATATTCTAGTGCGTAAACCTGTTCCTGCTAAATTAAAGCGTCCTTCCTTCTTACATCCACAAGATGATACGATGAAATAACTCGCTTGATCAAGCCAATAAGCCCTGTACCAATTTAATTAACGGTACAGGGCTCTTACTTTTGCAGTACAGTTGTCTTATACTTACCTTAGTTTCATCTATACGACTAAATATTTGATTGATGAGAGGTAGGAGAAATGAACATGAAGCGCATTTCTATCGTACAACCTGGAGCATTCGGTGTTGCGGCTGCTGCAGATAGCCGCAGGCTAGAGTTCGACATTGGCAATGAAGTATTATTAACGAAGCATGTTCCCGTTGACTTTGTCTTTATTGGTGATTCAATTACACAATTATGGGATCTACACACCTACTTCGGTGCTTCTAGTAAAGTTCATATTAACCGCGGTATCAGTGGGGATGTAAGTGGGCATGTCTTGCGTCGTTTCCAAGCTGATGTCATCCAACTTAATCCCAAATACGTCGTGCTTAAGATTGGAATAAACAACATGCACGCGCTCGATGCTTGGAGTGAATCTGGTCGCAAGCTGCCAGATGCGATCCATCACGAAGTTGAACATGATGTACGTGAAATGCTGGTACTTGCAAGCAAACATCAGATTAAGCCGATTCTATGCTCCATTCTTCCTGTTAACATGGACTACTTCGCATCACTTTCAGTTAAGAATGAACTTATTCGCAACCTGAATATCTCGCTGCGCAAACTGGCTGAACAAGAAGGGGCGATTTTCGTCGATTACCACTCCCATTTAACGACGGAAGATGGAACCAAATTACGGGATGGCCTAGCTGATGATGGTCTTCATCCTCATATCGTCGGATATGACATTATGGCAACCGTGTTGCGCGATACATTACAACAGCACGGAATTGAAATCTAAAGGAATACCACATTAAATAACAGCACTCATTCTCCACAGCGTTATCCACAAATAAAATTTAAAGCTAACCTTAGAATAATCTAGGGTTAGCTTTCTTTCTAACATAATTATCCACACTATCCACAGAAACACCTGAAAAAGTTGTCCTAGAGTTATCCGATTTTACTAGTATTCAAAAAATAAGAACTAGCGGGATTTTTCAAACTTATCAACATTATCCACAGGGGGTGTGCATAATTTCATGCACACCCCCTGTGAATAGTTAAATATCTAGATTTTGAACTTTCCAATGATCGATTGCAATTCATCGGAAAGCTTCGCTAACACTGTTGCTGAAGAAGCAATTTCCTGCATGGATGCAAGTTGTTCTTCGGAAGTCGATGCAACAGCTTGTGAATTAGCTGAAGAAGCACGTGCAATTGTAGAGTAATGAAGCAATGACTCGGCAACTTGCTTGGCTCCCGCTGTAATCTGTTCTGACGCATGAAACACTTCTTCAATTTGGTTGTTATTCCGCTCGTTAAACCGTACAATCTCGTGGAACATTTCTCCCGTCTGATTCACCATCGTCGTTGCCGCAGCTACTTCTTTGGTCCCTACCTCCATCACTTCTACCACACGACGAATATCCGATTGGATCGCCTCAACTAAATCAGCAATGTTCGTTGCAGCGGCTTTTGTATTCTCAGACAGCTTTCGTACCTCAGCAGCGACAACTGCAAAGCCCTTACCTTGTGCACCTGCACGCATCGCTTCAATACTCGCATTTAACGATAAAATATTTGTTTCTTTACTGATGTTTGCGATGACACTCGTCATCACACTAATTTCATTGGAACGCTTACCTAGCAACTCAACTACATTTGATGTCGTCTGTACCGAGCTGTTCACTGACTTCATCTGATCCACAACCGATTGCAGCATGGCATTCCCGCTCTTCGCTTGTTGCACGGCTTGTTCCGACGACTGAATCGCCACTTCTGCGGATTCTGTAATGTGGTGGATACTGCTCATCATCTCCTCCATACTGCGAGATGTCTCAACGGAACTCTGCATTTGTTCATCGGAGCCTGCGGCAACTTCTTGCATCGCTTGTGTCACACTTTGCGTTGCAGCTGCAGTCTCATTCGTATTCGCTGTTAATTGCTCCGCAGTCGATGCAACAATGAGCGTGTGCCCTGCTACTTGATTGAGCAACCCTTTAACATTATCAATCATCTGGTTGAAGTTGCGCGCCATCTCACCAAATTCATCTTTGCTCTTGGCTGACACCTGCTGCGTAAAGTCACCCGTAGACATTAGCTTCGACAGCTTGTTCATTCGATCAATATTACGAATAATGTAGAGCGTGTAGAGATAGATCGCTGCTATCGCGACAACCATACCCACCCCACCAATGATGATAAGGCGCTGCAGTAATATTTTTAAAGGTGCATACAGTTCGCTTTCCGAAATGACAAGACCTACGTACCAGCCCATCTTCGGCACTTTCTGGAACTGAATTTGGTACGTTTCTTGCCCATCCGTATATTTGACCTGACCTTCTTCTCTCTCCATCATGTATTCACCAGCGCGAGCTAGGGAGGTATTAGATTCTTTGGTAATATTCAGCTTCATATGTTTTTCTTTATCTGGTGCAGCTAAATACTGCCCTTTACTGTCGAGTAGGAATGCCCAACCTGTTGTCCCGACTTTAATATTGCGAACGGAATTTTGAATATTCGATAAATTAAATTCGTTTTTAATGACACCTTGAAAACTCGACTTGATATCGTAAAATGGAACCGAAGTCGTCATCTTCACGGCTTGCTCTTTTTCATCATAAAAAGGACCCGCAACGAAGCTCGCGTACAAGGATTTCTTACCTTCGATATACCACTCTTGCTCGGTATAGTTTTTTAAGCTTGGATCGCTATTTTCCATATGTACGAATTTCTTGTTCTGTTTTACGACGTTCGTCGCAAAGTATTGTGTCTTCTCTTGGTACTGATAAGGTTCAAAGTACACGCCAAACCCGAGCGTCTCCGGATTGATCTTCATCACATTCTCGGTCATCACGCGAAAAGCATCTACGTTCATCTGCTTCGCATTCTGCTCAACCGTACGCGCAAACACTTCAGTATTCTTCGTATGCACATTTAGCTCACTTGCAATTTGGGTGTTGGATCTCTCTAGCTGCTGGACAATATTACGCTCAATTTCAAGTTCGAGTTTTTGTTTGGAAAAGGAATACGAAAAGACAAGCACGACAGCTAGTGTCGCCATAAAAATCGGTAGAATCGTTGCATATGTCCGCACCCTGATGCCTCGAAAACGTAAGAAAGCAGCTATTTTTCGCATAAATGAATCCTCATCCATCCCTGTTATTTTGAATGCGCTTACAATAATGTGTAAGCACTACTACCATTATATGACAAGCTATTACTTTTATCTACAAAAAGCAGCCCGAAACATAACATTTCGCGCTGCTCTCGTTTTATTTTGTTAATAAGTGTGTGTTCAATAAGTTAGGACACTACAGAGAAAAAAACACTTCCGGTCGCTGTTGAAATCGTGAGTCTCAAAGGCGAAAACTCCGTTCCTCTAGTTGCTTTTTTCTCTTACGTTAACTTATTGAACACACTCGATATTTAAACTACCAAGTCTCAAGCTTCAATCCTGGCTCCGCCGTAAAATCAAGCGGTGTGAACTCTTGCTTCTCCCATTTCAAGAAGCCAGCAGCCCCGATCATCGCCGCGTTATCCGTACATAGCTTAAATGGCGGTATCAGAAGTGGAACTTCAATCTCGGCAAAACGTTCCGTTAAGCGCTCGCGCAATCCACGGTTAGCAGCAACTCCACCCGCTAACAGTAGTTGACGTGCTCCATACTCTTTAGCCGCACGCACTGCCTTCTCTACTAACACCTCAACAACGGAGTTCTGGAACCCTCTTGCGATATGTGATCCAGGAACGGTCTGTCCTTTCATCTGCAGCTGGTTGATCGTGTTTAGTACAGCAGACTTGAGTCCGGAGAAGGAGAAATCATACGAATCTGCTTCAAGCCATGCACGTGGCATCACAATTTCACCATCTGCCTCTTGTGCAAGACGATCAATGTGTGGACCACCCGGATAAGGCAGTTGAAGGGCACGCGCCACTTTATCATAAGCTTCTCCTGCTGCATCATCACGCGTCTGTCCAATGATGTGGAACTCCCCGGGAGCTGGAATATGCACAAGTTCGGTATGACCACCTGATACGACAAGGGCTACAGCAGGATATTCAATATCATGCACCAATTCGTTCGCATAAATATGACCTGCAATATGATGCACACCAATTAGAGGAATGTCTAATGCGCAAGCAAGTGATTTTGCTGCGATTACACCAATTAATAGTGCACCAACAAGACCTGGACCTTGCGTCACTGCAATCGCAGATAGTTCATCTGGACGCACACCTGCTTCATCTAGCGCCTCTTGCATAACTACCGTCATGACTTCAACATGCTTACGCGAAGCAATCTCAGGCACAACCCCCCCGAACTGCTTGTGTGTTTCAATCTGGGAGGATACGATATTCGAGCGAATGGTCTTCCCATTTTCAATAATAGCAACTGATGTTTCGTCACAGCTTGTCTCAATTGCCATCATATAGACAGGCTGGTTCTCCGTGTTATTCATTGTTATTACTCACCGTCATTTCATCGCTTTAGGAAGATCAGCCCACATAATAAGCGCATCTTCATTATTGTCTGTATAGTAACCCGGTCTCACACCGGCGCTTGTAAATCCTAATTTGGTATATAAATTTTGCGCGATTTCATTAGAAACACGCACCTCAAGTGTCATACGAGTAGCTCCTAGTGTTGCTGCTGCTTGCTGAAGTTCAATTAATAGACGTTCACCGAGCTTTTGACCGCGATGAATGCCCTTCAGTGCAATGTTCGTCACGTGTGCTTCATCTACGATCATCCACATGCCGGCATAACCACCGACTTCGCCATTAATCTCCATAATCATGTAATGGGCGAAATGGTTGTTCGTCAGTTCGTTATAGAAAGCATCCTTGGACCAAGGCAGTGTGAAAGCTTCTTTTTCAATATCAAGTACATAAGGGATATCTTGAAGCGACATGGAGCGAAATTCGAGCTGATCCCCAATTGGAGCAGATTGTGATAATGATTCCACTGCTACTTCCTCCTTAGCCTTGTTCTTTTTGCAATTTACGAAGGTTATTCTCCGCTTCTGTCATTTGCGTGTAGTTCGGCACTAAGTTATGAACATTGTCTGATGGTTCACCAGCTTGCCAACATCTATTCGCCAGTTCTGCAAGATCACGACCGCGCATCTGATGCGACCAAGTCGCAAATTTTCCGCTATATGCTCGGGAAACAGTGGCAATTTCCTCTTCAAACCCTTCATATTCACCTACAAAAATAATCTCTTGTGGCTGTACGCAATTCGGTTCATTTAACATTGCTAAGAGCTGCTCGCACCATGTGCTCATCAGGCGGATTTTATCCGGAACAAGTGCTGACCACTCGCCATTGTTACCTGCTGCAAACAATGAAGTATAGGCTTGACCTCGTCTTGCGTTAACAAGAGGAATGACCCATTTTATTGTAGACGAATGTCCTGCATTCACTTTTTGAGTATCAGCTGGCTCACATCCATCTATCGAACACGCACCATATGCACCAAAGTCAGAACCTAGCGATACAAAGTTAAGACTCACAAGACCCGACGGCTGTGCGTTATTACCAGAATCATTATTACCCGATTCCTCATACGTCTTGTAGCCGCCAAATGCGAGCACTTCTAATGAAGAAATTCCGAATACCGGAATTTGCTGTGCCCATGCGAATGTCTTCGCTGCGGTAATACCAATCCGAACCCCTGTATAAGAGCCAGGTCCGACGCCAATACCAATCGCAGACAAGTCTTTGATCTTCATATTTTGCTTCTCCAGCATCGACTGAACGAGCGGCAGCAAGTGTCTGGAATGATCACGAGCTGCAAGTGCAGCTTGTTCCGCCATCATCACCCCACCTCGATATAGAGCAATGGCAATCGTCGCCGTTGATGTATCCATAGCAAGCAGATAACCATCTTGCTGTATTTGTTGTTGATTGTTATTGTCCATTATGCGTTAACCACCCGTTCTCCTGTGCATCACTGCACCACTGTGTATAAGGCTTTCCATGCGGAATAATCGTAAACTTGCGATCCGACTCTCCGATCCGTTCAATCTTCATTTCTAGTCGCTGTGGCGGCAGTATGTCTTCAATTAAGCTCGACCATTCAACCAAAGTCACGCCATCACCGTAGAAATACTCATCAAGTCCCAGCTCATCGGCTTCTTCGATTGAAATGCGGTACACATCCATATGATAAAAAGGAAGCTTACTTCCCATATACTCTTTAATAATCGTAAATGTTGGCGAATTGACTACGCCTTGCACACCGATTGCCCGCGCAAATCCTTGGGAAAATCGAGTCTTACCCGCGCCTAAATCACCATCGAGCGTCATAACCGTACCCGGTACTGTTAGCTTAGCTAACTGCTGTGCAAGCCGCTCCGTATCCTGCTCATTTTGAGCGATAAAAGTAAACACAGACACGATCTATTCCATCCTTCCTAGCTTAAGGCATCACGAATCGCTTCGATTTGTCCTTATTATAGCCCTCATGGCTTCGATGTAGCAACTTCTAAGAGCTAAATATCAGATGTCTCCGGGATAAATAAAACCTCCCGCAATCACTGCAGGAGGTTACTTACATCTTTTTTTAAAACCATTACTGTTCGACATGTATTCCCTGCTCGATTCTTCTTCGAGACTTATTCCCATAGGTTAACTTTCTCCTTATTTCTTATAGAACACTGCCTTGAGGGCGAATCGCGGTAAAATCAATTGTCTGCGCCATCTTGATGGTTGTTTGAGCAATCTGTACAGCCACTCCATATGTAACTTCTGCCACATCTTCGGTGCACGTTTCACTTTCCCCGCTACAACATCGAGGCTTCCGCCTACACCAATTGCTACTCTAGCATTTAGCTCATGCTTGTACTTATAAATCCAGCGTTCTGCACGAGGTGCACCGAGTGCAACGATTAAGAAGTCAGGTGCCAGAGACCCAATTTCATCTACAATTGCCTGATCTTCTTCCGGTTTAAAATAGCCATGATGTCTGCCGACGATTGTAACATTCGGGTACTTCTGAGTAATCACTTCTACCGCTTTCTTACTTGTTTCCTCATCTGCACCTAGTAAATAAAACGTCCACTTTTGCATGGAATCCGCATTTCCTTCTAATAACTTAAACAAGAGATCACAACCCGTCACCCGCTCCGGTAAGCTCCCGCCTCTTACTTTGGAAACCATCACAATCCCAATTCCGTCGGCTGTTACAAGTCCTGCTTCTTCTACAATCGTGCGTAACTCTTTATCATGCTGACAGGCCATTACGATCTCAGGATTGCCTGTTACAACATGACACAGCTCAGATCGATTCTGCCCTACAACTTCACTAATTTCCTGTATGGTTTCGTCCAGTGTTCGCTTCGGGAATGTGATCCCCATAATTTGTGTTGCTTGAGTCATAGTTATTTTCCGCCTTCATATGAAATAAAAATAACTCCGATGAACCTTCATCAGAGTCTTTTGCAAGTGTAACTAGATTATATCAGAAATAATACGTGCCACAATATTACGCCTTGAATTATTTTCCATTTTAAAATATCATTCCCTGTTCCTCTTACCTTTGCTGTGAATTCAATATGGTGTCAATCTCCATCATCGAATCCGTCGTGGTATCGTCTATTTTACCATTGTCTTTAGACACGGTTCCCCCACCAAGCCCTTCGCTGACCATCCGATCGATTTCCATACAATATTTGTCCCGACCTTCATAAAGGGAATCGGCTTCTTTCGCGACTTCATGCTCTTTGCTACTCACCCTTGGTTCCACCTTCCTCTCTTGCCTGTAATCGGTTTGTTTATAAACGTTCCCCAATCCCTTCACGTTCATACAACAACTCACACAGACACATACTACTTACGGTAAGAATGGATTCGTTGTGTACTTGCAAAAAGAAAGGAGCGCTGCTCATGCATACGATGTGGAAAGGGGCTATTTCCTTCGGGCTTGTCCATGTACCAGTCCGAATGTTCTCCGCAACAGAAGACAAAGACATCTCCATGCGTTACTTACACAAAGCATGCAATACACCGCTTACGTATGTTCGCAAATGCCCAACCTGTGAGAAGGAAGTCGGGTGGGCTGAGATTACGAAGGGCTATGAGTATGAACCTGGACAATTCGTTCTTTTTGACAAAGAGGAACTTGCCAATCTTGCCGGTGAAGCATCCAAGGAAATCAAGATCTTGGACTTCGTCCAATTAACAGACATCGACCCGATTTATTTTCAAAAAACATATTACTTATCTCCTGCCGAAACGGGTGCGAACGCTTATAACTTACTACTTGAGTCGATGAAACAGACGGGTAAGATTGGCATTGCCAAAATTTCGATCCGCTCCAAAGGTTCGCTTGCTGCGCTTCGTGTCATCGATAACTGTATTGCAATGGAGACGATCTTCTTCCCTGATGAAATTCGTCCAATCTCACAAGTGCCTAACTTACCCGAGCAGATTGCAGTCAATGACAAAGAATTGACGATGGCGAAGATGCTGATTGAACAGCTGACAACCCCTTTTGAGCCTGAAAAATATACCGATGACTACCGCGCTGCAATGATTGATGCAATTGAACGCAAAGTCGCCGGTCAAGAAATTCGAACCGCACCAACTGCACCACAGACGAATGTCGTCGATCTCATGTCTGCGCTGCAAGCGAGTATTGCGGCAATGAATCCATCAGCACCACCTGCCATGATTCCAACGGATACTGCCGGTGCCAAAGCACCGTTATCTGAGAAGACAACGACTCGCAAGCGTAAGCCAGCCGCTAAGTCCAAGACTACAACGAAGAAAAAAGAAACGGTATCCTAAATTTATGAAATTGCCTACAAAACCAATGTCCCCCATTCTCGTGTCTGAATTGCCTCAGACAGATGAATGGGGGTTTCAACTCAAATGGGATGGCGTGCGAATTTTAGCGCAAATCGAACATGGACAAGCCCAATTATTTTCCAAGCGGCTCTTGCTTAAAAATGCTGTCTTTCCTGAAATCACATCCATGCTTGCGAAGCTGCAAGGGTCCATGCTCTTAGATGGCGAGTTAGTCGTATATGATAACGAGCTCAAGCGACCTATTTTTCAAAAAATATTACAGCGAGAGCGGCAAAAAGGTATGATTCGGAAGCCATCAGATGCGAGATACCAACTCATTTATGTTCCGTTCGATTTGTTGTATTGGGGCAAGGAAGACTTACGGGTACTTCCCTTTCTAATGAGGCATGAGCGCCTGAAGCAATTGTTCCCAGCACCTACGAATCAACTGCTGACGACAGATCTGTTCCTTGATGGCACTGCCTTGTGGAATTGGGTCGAGCAATATAGCTGGGAAGGGATTGTCGCCAAACGCTTAACTTCAACTTACCACGAAGGCAAGCACCATCATGATTGGCTGAAGAAGAAGAAAATCATGCATCTTGATGTGCAAATTGTCGGGTATACCTTGCGAAACAAACAACTGGCTTCACTCATTATGGAGTATCAGGGGATGTATTGTGGACGAGTATCACTTGGGCTGAATGTGAATATGAAGCGTGAACTTATCGCCCTTCTTGCGAAGCGTTTTGTGGCGACAGGTCCTTGGATGCTTCATCAATTACCACGCGAATTAACGAAAGAAGAATTGGTGTGGCTAGCACCTCCGTTTACTTGTACCGTCTCCGGTATGGAATGGACAGAAGGTGGACTGCTACGTCATCCGAAAATTGTTTCCTTACAAATTCCTACATAAACAATAAATTCACATACGAGGAGGGCATACATATGGCTAACCAAACAGGCACATTCGAAGTAGCTGGGCATACACTCACACTTTCCAATCCCAATAAGATGCTATGGTCAGAAGTTGGCATTACGAAGCTCATCTATATGCAGAAGCTGCTCGAAATAGCGCCTTACTTGTTAACTTACTGCCGTAATCGGTACTTAACGACAATTCGGTACCCACACGGCATTACAGATAAAAGCTTTTACCAGAAGAACGCTCCCGAACCACTGCCTGATTTCGTGAAAACATCTGTCCTCCATGATATTCAATATGTAAATCTTGACTCCATTCCCACACTGCTCTGGCTGGGTAATTTAGCATGTCTAGAATTTCACCCATCCTTCCAACATATCGGAAGTAGCGCGCCAGCGGAATGGGTGATCGATCTCGATCCTTCACAAGAAGAAGAGCCCCGCATTATGCAAGCTGCTGCTCTTATCGGTCAAATCCTGCAATCCCTAAACATTCAATCCATTCCTAAGACATCCGGTGCAACCGGCGTTCAAATCTATATTCCAATTAAAGATGGGTACTCATTTGAGCAGCTTCGCTCCATTGGGCATTTTATAGGCAAGTTTGCAAGCGAGCAACATCCTGACCTATTTACCATTGAACGCTTCAAGAAGAATCGCGGCAATCGTATCTATGTCGATTACTTGCAGCATTGGCTTGGTAAGACACTCTCAGCACCCTACACCCCTCGAGCTAAAAAATACGCAACTGTATCCACTCCACTTACATGGGAAGAAGTGAATCAAGGCTCCGAAATTCGAGATTTCAATCTGCTCACAATCGGCGAACGATTACTTACCCATGGCGATCTAATTGCGAAAGTAGCCCCTCAGAATTTAGAGGCAGTACTCAAACATTTACAATAAGGGTGATATCGTCCGCGCCACATTCTCTTTGAACTTCTCCCATTTGGAACGCTGCTTGAATACATCCAGTGACAACTCATAGCTATCCGCCATGTCTTGTACAAAATCTGTTTCTAATCGAACAATGGTTGCATAGTCATACATGACAGCATTAAGCTCAAAGTTGCTGAATAAGCTCCGCATGTCCAAATTCGCTGTACCTACCATCCCAATCACATCATCGATAATCATAACTTTGGCATGCATGAATCCTTTTTGATACTGATAGACCCGAATACCAGCTTCTAGCATATCCTCGATATAAGATAGTGATGCGAGCTGTACAAGCTTACTATCTGACACATCTGGAATCATGATCTTCACATCAATTCCCGCCTGTGCTGCTGTTTTAAGTGCCATACTTAGTCCCTGATCAGGTATAAAATAAGGGGTTTGAATGTAGATCCGCTTCTTCGCGGCAAATATGCCTCCATAATAGGATTGGTACACCGCTTTACCTGTGCGATCTGGTCCCGATGCAATCATCTGTACAACAGCCCCTGATTCCTCTCTTACTCGCCCCATATATGCGGTATCATCCAGTTTCTGACCACACGTAAACAACCAATCATCTAGAAAAGTAGACTGGAGATACGCCACACTTCCCCCTTCAACCATCAAATGCGTATCCCGCCAAAAACCTAGTTTCCGATCGCTTCCCAAATATTCATCTCCGATGTTAATTCCGCCTGTAAAGCCAATCTCACCATCGATCACAACTGTCTTGCGATGATTCCTATAATTAAGACGTTTATCGAAGAACGATACGAACACAGGTAAGAATGCATACACCTCAATACTGTTATCTTGCAGCTGCTTTCTATAGGAAGACGATAATGCATACGAGCCCAGACCATCATAAAGAACACGGACCTGAACACCTTCTCTTGCTTTATGAATAAGTGCTTGTAAAAAGCGCTGTCCCGATTGATCATCCTTAATAATATAAAATTGAAAATGAATATGATGCTTAGCGTTCGCAATAGTCGCTAACAGTGCTTCATAAGCTTCCTTGGCATTAGTCAGAACTCGAACTTTATTATTGCTTGTCGCCACGACACCTGGCATATGCGCCGCATAATGCAAATAAGTAGGATAACCTTGCAGGGAACCTTTGAGCACTTCGTAGGCCTCTTCAGAGGGCTGATTTTGCATACCTAATTCCATCGCACGAATTTTTCGTGAGATCCGCTTAATCTTTTTGCGATGATGATAGTCTTTCGCTAAGAAATAATACATAAAGGCACCAAATGGAGGGAAAACAAACAGGATCACCATCCAAGCTACGACCTTAGACGGATGCCGATATTGTCCAATTAATATAAACGCAATCTGTATAATAAATGAAGCAAGTGAAATGACTAACCACAGCACACTATACACCTCCAAAGCTTAGGTTATATAGCTTGTGCTAGTTGCCCGAATGCTATGAAATATGCTACAACAAAAAGATATACAAAATGATCGACCATACGAATGGATTGGAGATTATAAATATGACGGACTACAATAAACAAATCATTCTATTTGATTTAGACGATACGCTTGTCCATTGCAACCGCTACTTTAACGTGGTCTTGGACCAGTTTGCGGACGAGATGTTAAGTTATTTTAATGGACAGGGCTTAACTGCAGAAGAAATCTTAGAACGTCAGATTGAAATTGACCTAGCGGGCACAGCCAAACACGGGTTTTTACCTGAAAAATTCCCAGATTCATTAGTGGAGACGTATCAGCATTACTGTGAACAATTTGGTCGCCCTGAAGTAAAGGATGAAATTGATTTCTTAAACAAATTAGGCTTCAGTGCATACTCATTCCCGATTGAACCTTACCCAGACATGATTGAAACCTTGCAGACACTGCAAGAAGCCGGCCACACCCTTTGTTTGTACACCGGCGGTGACGTGTCTATTCAAATGCGTAAAGTTGATGATACGGGCATTGGCAAATTTTTTGAAGATCGAATATTCATTACCTTACACAAAAATACAGAATTCCTTCGCTACATTATTGAAACACAAGAATTTGACCGCTCACGCACATGGATGATCGGCAACTCCGTACGAACAGACATTATGCCTGCACTGGATAACGGTATTCATGCCATCCAGATGATCCCAGAAATTGAGTGGGCTTATAATCTGGTGGAAAATACAAGCACGCCAAAAGGCGCCTTTTACATCGTCAACGATCTAAAAGAAGTACCTGTTAAAATTAACGAATACTTAAGCAGCTAACGGATCGGATTCGGATTAATATTGAGCATCTTCGTGATCTGATTGTATTCGAGAACGTAACGCTGCCCATGGACAAGCCCGAAACGCCTCGCCCATTCCCCGCTCATGATAAACACTTCATCATCATCAAGAGCTGGGGAAATCCCGATCTTTAGCCGCGGACTCACCATCCCCTTCTGACTTTGCAAGACGACGTTGCCACCTTCAGGTAAGCCTAGCTCTCCAGCTACGCTGTATCCGAATATGATGGGCTTCATCTTACTTTTTGTTTTCAAAAGACGTTCTCGAAACGTGAAGACTCCTCGACTTGAAGGAGTTCTTTTTATTTTGATCAATCGCTGAATTTCATCGTATTCCAGTGCATATCGATAGCCTGATTTTAGCTTAAGCTGCTTGGCAATAATCGGGGAAATACCTAATGAATGATAAAAATATTCACCTGTTGCGCGTTCTACTTCAATCTGCAAAGTCCGCTTTAAATTACCATGTTGCAGCGTAATGCTGCTCCGATCTGGGAGCGCAACTAGCGGTCCTGTTGCGGGATTCCCCAACGTCAATGACATTGTATCTTCTGTCCACTGCGGGAAAACAAAAAGATCTACCGCACCTTTAATCAATTTACATCAACTCCGTCTTTTTGTGCTCGATTGGGATTCCTCCTGTCACTTCATAGAATATGAGATCAGTGCTTGCATTGATTGTGCTTTAGGGGGATATAAGAGAAAATTCAGTAAATCCATGCTATGATAGATCACGTTGTAAATTTATTTGAGAGAAGGCGAGCCCCCTGGCTAAACTATATTTCAGATACGGAACGATGAATAGCGGCAAGTCCATTGAGGTACTTAGAACCGCTCATAACTATGAAGAACAAGGTAAGAAAGTATTATTATTCACCCCTTCTGTCGATGATCGTAGTGGGGTAGGAACCGTTGCTTCACGTATTGGAATGGAAAAACAAGCGATCGTCGTTGATGATCAAGTTGATATACTAGCGATTGCACAAGAGGAGCAACCGAACTGCATCATCGTCGATGAAGCTCAGTTTTTAAATAAAAACCAAGTAGACCAGTTCATCAACATCGTTGATGAATTAAATATCCCTGTCATTGCGTACGGATTACGTGCCGATTTCTTAGGGGAACTATTCGAAGGCAGTTCCAGACTTCTTGCAGTTGCGGATAAAATCGAGGAGATTAAGACCGTTTGCTGGTACTGTGACAGCAAAGCGACAATGAACATGCGTACAGAAGGCGGCAAGCCTATTTTCCATGGTAATCAAATACAGATCGGTGGCAATGAAGCGTACTTACCTGTCTGCCGGAAGTGTTATACTTCCAAACGCAAAGAACAAATATCCAATCCTTAAGATGAATGAGATCGTCCGAAGGAAGCGAGAACGATGTCATGGAAACTCGACCTATGGAATACACTGTGAATCAAGGGTTGTTTTTCTGGAGGGAAAGGAGCTTACATGAAGTTCATTCTGGGTAAAAAAGAGTTTACCCTGATGTTCATCCCAAGCGCCAACCGCCGTGTCGTCAAGTTTAAATTGCCTCATAGTGTACTCATTATTGTACCAACGGTTATCGTTCTCGTTCTGCTCGGATTTTTCATCACGGTGTACATAATGGACCAGACATTCACATCCACCAAAGAAAACCTCAACGAATCCCATCTACAAGAAGCTCGTGAGCTAAATGGTCAAATTGCGGAGAAGACAAGTGAACTAGACAAGCTGCAAGTTGATCTCATCAAGCTCTCCCAACAAACGAGCGAGTTTAAACTCAAGTTGGAAGAAATCAAGAAACTCAAACATGTTGTCTCTCTTATGGCTGACTCTTCAACACCAAATTCGACTAACTCCAGAACCCCTTCGGATTATAGCGCTACACCTTCTACCCAAGGAGATGTAGGCGGTTCAGATGAACCGTTCGACGGTGATGAACTCGTCAAGCTAACATCCGCCACCAAGAACGACCTAACCGGACTTGTAAGCGATATCAATGAGCTGCTTAGCACACTTACGGATTCCGAGCAGAAGTTAATTAAAGCTCAACATCTGCGAGATGTGACACCGACGATCTGGCCTATTGATGCACGTAGAATTACATCTAGTTTCGGGATTCGACTTGACCCCTTTACAGCACGCCCATCTATGCACACTGGTGTAGATATTGACGGCGACCTCAATGACAGTGTCTATGCAGCTGCCGAAGGCACAATTATTGACGTTGGCAGGCACCCCGAATACGGAAATTACATTCTCATTGACCACACACTTGGCATTCAGACCCAGTATATGCACTTGAATCAAGCACTTGTAAGCAAGGGTAAGAAAGTCCAGAAGGGCGATCTCATCGGACTTGTCGGCTCCACCGGACGCTCTACTGGTACTCATCTGCATTACGAGATTATTCGCAACGGCACAAAAATTAACCCCACGCCATATCTCGTTTTATCGAGAAAGGAGAAATGAGAATTGTTAAAGAAGAAAGTCCATTATTCAGGAGGAACGCCTGACACAATCATCGGCGAGCACATGATCTGTGAGGGGAAAATGATCTCAGAACTCGCTATTCGCATCGAAGGGCAAGTTCACGGGGAGATTGAGTGCACCAATGATGTGACAATTGGAGAAAAAGGGAATGTTCAAGCGAACATTCAAGCCCGCGTCGTCATCATTGCTGGTAAGGTCAAAGGTGATATTGTCGCACGAGAAAAGCTTATTATACTTAAATCTGGCGAATTAAATGGCAATGCCAACGTGCGCACCATCATCATTGAAGACGGCGGCATCTTCCACGGCATCTGCATCATGCAGACAGACGCTCCAGAATCGCAAGAATCTAATGAAGAAAGACCGCACCCTAAGCTGGTTAGTTCCAAGGGAAAAGGTGGTCAAGCATCCAGCGAGAACAAGACAGCTACTGCGAATTAAGCTCGCTTACCTACATCATTTACCTACACACACAAATAAACCTGCAGGCGATGAGCCCGCAGGTTTTTCAATTGTTTCCATATTATAATTGCTGCTTGATCAATTTGTCCGTTACTTACCCGCTTTCACTTCTTCCAATAAAGATAAATCCAAGAACTTACTTAAGTCCAGCTGATCTGCTTTAACATCTTTGATATATCCTGCATCAATGGACACCTTTGCCATTTCCTCTAATACTGGACGCGATACATCTGTCGTTAAGTTCAAATGAGCAAGAGCCGCCTTAATCAGCTTGTTATCCATCCCTTTCCCGCTGAGTTTCTTCAATTGATTGTTAATGAGCTCATAGGATTTCTCTTCATTCGTTTTAATAAACTGAATGGCATCACTATTCGCTTTCACTGCTGCTTTCGCTAAGTCACGGTGTTCGGCAAGAAACTTATCGGATGCTACTAGGATTGTTAATGGATAGTTCCCGTTATTCGGCGGAATCTTATCCCATCCAACTAACACCTTCCCTACGCCTTGCTCTTCAATCTGTGTACCCCACGGCTCTGGAATAAGCGTTGCATCGACTTCCTTCTGACGAAGTGCAACAAGTGTCTCAGCTGGTGCACGAGCAATAATCTGTACGCCAGTCTTATCCGTTGATACTTTTAGTCCCTCTTGTTTCAGTAGCAAACGAAGTGAAATTTCATTCGTACTTCCTTTTGTCGGGATTGCTACAACTTTACCAACCAAATCTTTAACCGAGTTGATACCGGATTCTTTACCTACAGCAAGAACCGCTCCACCGTTATTGGATCCAGAGATCACTTTGAAGTTCTTACTTTTCACGTATTGATTCGTTGATGGACCTGGTCCCACGAAACCGAGATCAATTGAGCCTGTCGCAAGTGCTGTTGAGAACTCTGATCCATTATCGAAAGAGGTTACATCAATCTTTACATTTTCACCGAAATATTTTTGAAAATAGCCGTTCTCAAGCGCGACATAACCCGCTGCATGCGTTACATTTTTAAAAATGCCAAGCTTAACCGTCACTGGATCTTTACTTGCTGCTGACTTTGGTGTTGCCGCTACAGGCGCTGTTGATGTCTCTTTGCCACAAGCGCTAAGCACCGCCGTAACAACGAATAAGAATGCAAGCAGTATCGATAATTTTCTCATGATAATCTCCCCTTATGATTTATTAGACACGGACACAAGCCCGTAACGAATGAGTAACTTCTCTTCCAAACGCTTGAAGCAGAAATGGTCCGAAATTGTACCAATAACCGCAATAATAATGACAATACATAACATAAGTGCAGTATCCCCTAGTCCTTTACCATCCTGAAGCAATTGCCCTAAGCCTACACCCTTAGCAATAAGCTCACCTGCCACAAGTGCACGCCATGCGAATGCCCAGGCCACGCGAACACCGTTCATCAGATGTGGGAATGCTGCAGGCACGTAGATTTGATAGAACAATCTGAATCCATTGCCTGTGCCCATCGTCTGTGCAGCCTTGATATAGATCGGCGGGATATTCTTAATCCCTGTTCGTGCCGATAGCGCCATTGTCCAAGTTGCACCCAGTGCTGTGATGAAAATAACGGATACATCGTTAAATCCGAACCAGATCATCGCAAAGGGTAACCAAGCAATACTCGGTACAGTCTGAAGCGCTACAACCAAGAACCCAATCGTATCATCCAGAAACCGATATCTCGCAAAAAGAATACCAAGCAGTGTTCCAACGGATAACGAAATCACGAAAGCAATCACTAATCGTCGTACTGAAGATATCGTTGCCTCCAGCATCTGCCCTTCGGTAAACCCTAGATAGAACGCCTCAAACGTCTGGAATAACGATGGAAACTTCCAACTTTCCCATCCAATTAGCCTATATGCCGCCTCCCACGCTATCAGCAGAATGACTAGAAAGATCCCCCGTCTTAATGCTATACTCATCCCCTGTTTCCTCCCTCACGACTTTCTCCAGTTCGTCTCGTAACGTCTCCAGAATCGCATTCTCCACATGATGGAGGACAGTATCCTTCTGATTGCGCGGTCTAGCCGCCTGTACAGCAAATTCCTTCTTGATCTTCCCCGGTCTTGTTGACATCACAACGACTCGATCCGATAACGTTACAGCCTCACGAATGTTGTGTGTAATAAACAAAATCGTCTTCTGTGTTTGCAGCCATATTTGCTCTAGCTCTTTATGTAAAATAATACGTGTCTGCTCATCGAGTGCCGCAAACGGTTCATCCATTAGCAGAATATCAGGATCCATGGCAAGTGCTCTTGCAATGGCTGCACGCTGCTTCATTCCACCAGATAATTCATGCGGATAACGATCCGCAAATTTACTCAGGTGTACCGTTCGCATATGCTCCATTGCAATTTCGTTGCGCTCTTTCTTTCCGATGCCCTTCTGCTTGAGTCCGAATGCAACATTCTCTTGCACCGTCAGCCATGGAAATAAAGCATGTTCTTGAAAAACAACGACACGATCTGGTCCAGGACCTGTTACTGGACTTCCATTCACTTCAATCTCGCCTTCTTCATAAGGCTCCAGTCCCGCTACTAAGTTCAGGATCGTGGACTTTCCACAACCAGATGGACCTAGCAGTGATACGAACTCCCCTTTAGCAATATCAAGCGATACATGGTCAATTGCAGTAAAAGGCGTACCATCGCGCTGTATAAACGATTTATTTACATTACGAATTCGGATCATACCGATCTCCCCTTTATGAACAACCGAAAATTTACCAATATATTATACCAACTTATTTTATCGGAATTATAGAAATTGTCAACAAAAAAAATCACCGCCGAAGCGATGATTAACATTTATCCGCTAATATTTGATTGATTTGCACCGCAATGCACTCTGCATACAAGTCATTTCCCTTTGCAGTCGGGTGAACACCATCATCTGTCCCTGCATTATCCAGGTTTCGAATCAGTCCTTGAGGACCCGTCAACGTCTCTCCATCTGCCAATGCGTTTGCAAAGTGCTCGGCGATATCAGCAAGTACGACATTGAGCTCTGCTGCAACCTCTCGGACAATCCCACTATAGGCATCAATCCAAGCTTGTGCGCCAAGTGGATGCTGATACCAAGCCTCTGGATGTCGATTGTAATAGTACTGTGAAGCATCACCAACAATAATCGGTGATATCGTACACAGAATAGGTGTACATGCATGAGCACGTAATTGATTGACCATCTCGGTTAAATTACTCTTATACGTGCTTGGATCCACGAGATGTGTATCCACCGCAGTTGCATAATGATCATTCATGCCGAATGCGATAATTGTAATATCAGGCTGATGCGAAATGACATCCGTCTGAATTCGAGCTAATCCTTGATTCGTGTTGTTCCCAGGTACCCCTGCATTAGTAGTTGTACCGCCAAACTGCTGCTTGAGCTTATACAAATACGTGTCTTCCTCTGCTAAATATACACCTGACGTAATACTGTCACCAAATCCGATGATATGCATACTTTTCACTCCCCCATTGTTGTAAGACGAGATTCATAAGGCAACCCATTCCAAACAAGTGTGGATGAAACTCTCCGACATTTCACTGCTGGCTCTTCTAATAGTAGGAAAAAGTTTTTCGTGGGTAAGAACCCAAGATCATGTTTCTGTGACAGCAAGTTCAGATAAGGACGCATGTGATCAAGCTGATCGGACAAGTTATCTCCCCCTTGCTGAAAAGCGTACAGCACACTTGCAACAGGTACACGAACCACACTAAATTTAGCGGCTACCCGCAGATAGAAATCCCAATCCCAATAGTGATATACCGCCGCATCAAACCCACCAATCTCTTGGTGAATCGCTTTACGATAAAGACAACCAGATGGAACAAAAGTTGAGAATTGACGCATGGCTGTCAGGTTATCATCATAGGCAAATAGTTGCCGTGTAACGGGCATTCTTGCCTTCTTCCCTTGCACATAATGAACAATTTCAACATCTGAATAAGCCAGATCATATCCGCCCTCCAGAGCTTTCAACATTCGATCAATATGTCCATCCGTCAGTAAATCATCATCATCACATAACAAGATGTATTCACCTTGTGCAAGCAGCACACCCTCATTTCTCGCGCGTACATGCTGCACATTATGATCCATATTCATAATCTGAATATGAAGCTCTGGATACAAGCTATTGACCCACTCAATTGAATCCCCACAATCATTTACGATAATCACTTCGAGCGGTGTGTAGCGTTGTCTGACAATCGACTCAAGAAGCTCACCCAATTCGCGCTGACGATTAAACGTCGGTATGACTATACTGATTAGAGGATGTTCCATCAATCTGCATCACTTCCCCATCCAATGTATCAATTCATGGGATTTTCCATAGGAAGTATGATTTCGACTGTTGTCCCTTTATTTAGTTTACTACGAATTTCCAATTTCCCGCCATGGTATTCTATAATTTTGGCACATACCATAAGTCCAAGCCCAGTGCCTGTTTCTTTTGTCGTGAAGAAAGGCTCACCAATACGCTGCATCTCCTCTGGTGCAATACCTACACCTTGATCGATAATTCGTATTCGCAAGTTACTTTTATTCACTTTCATCGTTATCGTTAATAATCCCCCACTTGGCATCGATTCCATTGCATTTTTAATTACATTGATGAAGACTTGCTTCAGTTGATTCGGTTCACAGAAATTACTCGTGATTCGACTATCCGAAATCGTCCTGATTTCTATTCCTTTCTCCTGCATACTGTCTCGAAACAGTGCAAGTGTCTGCTCTACAATTTCGGGAACATATTTTTCAACCATCTGCGTATGTATCGGTTTCGCGAAGAATAAAAAATCACTTACTATATCATTAATTCTCTTTACTTCTGTGGATATAAGATCCAAATATTGTGTCTGATCGGGTTTCTTCTGCATCAATTGAACAAATCCAGATATAACCGCAATTGGATTACGGATTTCATGGGCAACACCAGCCGCAAGCTGAGAGACCACCGTTAATCGCTTCGAACTTTGTGCATATACCATAAGCTCCATTAGACGCTTAATGATTTGAACGAGCAGCATACAAATAAACACGAATAACCCGAATGTAGTTAACGGCGGAACCATATCCATCCATTTCCATACATTTTGCATAATATCAAGTATACCTGTCGTACATACGATCATACTTCCTGTTAATAACGCCCTTGCTCCTTCTGTGCCGCGCCTCGTCTCTAAATAGATTCGATGCAAGAGCAGCATCATTGTCAATACAATCACAACTTGATAAGCAGCCAAAGACTGTGGAATGGTTACGAAATGTGTGACAATGAGAAGGAATGAGATAGCCGCATATACCAAATGGAATTGCCATAGCACACGAATGAGTCGAATAGAGCGAGTAATAAAGATTTGCTCAATCAACATCGTAATACCTGCGACCCCTAAGTATAAGGAAATCAGTTCAATATAGGTCCAAAGAATCGGTACATCATAAAGATAATACACAGTCGAGGTACGACATATCGCATATATACCGAAAAATAAGGAAAAGAACGTAAAGGATCCGAACAATTTTTGCTTTCGAAAATGTACATAAGCATACAAGAACACGACTGCTGTTAATACATAGAACGAACCTAGGACAAGCTTATCGATATCTTTTCGGAAAGTACGCAAGTAAAAGTCTGCTTTAGAACCAATTTGAGCTTGACCGATGATTCCAATATTACTCGATGCAGAGAAAACACGAATATACAAATCGTCTCCTGCACTATCAATTGGAAGTGAAATTATCCGCTGTGGTGTGCCCGGATAATCCAAGCGTTTCGTCGGGTCCATCGACCCATAAGAATAGAACTTTCCTTTTGTCGTGTAGATCTCATAATGCTCATATATTTGAATAGACAAGCTCATATCTCGCCACGTCATATCTGGTATCTTAGTCCTAAGCCATAGTTCATTTTGGTTTTTTCGATCTTCTGGATTTTTAGGTAGTACAATCGGATGCCAGTTCTCATCATTCGGTATTTTCGTACTTGTGAACCATGCTGGCCTTCCAGTTCCTTCTTTAGGTGCCTCCTCCCATCGATAGGCCCAGTTCTTTAGTGTTACGGGTTCTACATCCGAATAGGTAAATGGTGCGATATTTAATCCAATATCCATGGCAAGTATAGAAAGGAATAAAATAAGGAACGCAAACTTTGTGAAAATCTTCATATTATCCTCACTTCGACATAGAGTTGCAGCATTATACAATTTTCTACATCTAGTAAGCAATACCCTTCTCATAAAACGGAGAAGTATCGGAAATATTAATTTAAGATGTACAGAATGTAGGTGCTAAGGAGGATATTTGCGTGGCGAATAACAAAGAAATGGACCCAATGTCTCATGAAAAAGTATCAGTCGATGGCATATATGCAGATGAAGACGGTCATGAAGTCACACTAAAGCGGGGCGACGACTTCCCTGCTGATCTAGTACTTGGAGCAACAACATGGGAACTTAAAGGCTTCTCATTACAGGAAGGCGAAATTGACCATCAAGGAAAAGACAACACACCAACTCGCGGACATGTTGATCGCGGAGATAAATAAGTGCAACTACCGAGTTCACGATGAGCTCGGTTTTATTTTGCCTAAACTAGGCTTATGGTATAGTTGAATGTAGGATTAAATTCGTTGTAAGGAGATTAACATGACATTAGACAGACGTATTGTAATCGTCAGTGGTGGACAACTTGGCAATTGGCTACTGGATTTGATTCGGCCTGATGATATCCTTGTAGGAGCAGATCGCGGTGCATTCTTCCTCATAGAGCATGGACTTAAACCAGATCTAGCGCTAGGTGACTTTGATTCTGTTGCGCCTGAGGAGCTGCAGCTTATTCGTGAACAAAGCAAACAATTCATGGACTGCGATCCCATAGATAAAGACTATACCGATACTGAACTGGCGCTCAATTGGGCTTTAGAACAATGCCCTGCTTCTATCGTAATGCTCGGCACACTTGGTACCAGATTCGATCATTCCTTAGCCAATATTCACTTACTGCGCAATGCTTTAACCCACGGAACTCCTTGCGTTATGATTGACGCCCATAATGAAATTAGACTAATTGACGAGCAGGTTTCAATTGCAAAAGGGGACTACACCCAAGTCTCACTTCTGCCTTTATCAATAGAAGTGACAGGAATTAATCTAAAGGGTTTCCAATACCCCTTACATAACGCTACGCTTCAAATTGGACAAAGCTTAGGCATCTCCAATGTCTTGCTTGAACCAACAGGCACCATCGAGATTGCAAGTGGACTGCTTCTCGTCATCCAAAGTCGAGATTAAAAACAAGAAAAGCTGATCCAGTTCATAACTAGATCAGCTTCATTTCATTTAACTCGACATTCGGGCATAACGCCCTTCCTTCGCGATTGATTGAATCATCGTTCCTAAGTAATACTCATAACCCGGGATAATGCCCAATCGATTATTCGTCATATGAATGTGTGAGAACGCAATCGATGAAATCGTCTTAATAAACATTTTGCGATCGATGAATGTCTCACCGAGTTGCGGGTCAAGTAACTTCCCTTGCTTCGCAAGTTCCTCTAAGCTGCTGCGCGCCTCGTACAACTGACCCACCCATTTTTGATAAAAGGATGATTTCGAAGGCTCTTCCGCAAGCGTAATGAGTGTATGTATACGAGATTCCAACGTTTCTTTATGTTGAAGCGCTAAATTCTTCCGCTTCTCTAGCTCCTCTTTGGACTCAATAAACTCTCCCCAGAACAAGGCATATTGACCAAAATACTCACTAATACGTTCCGGCTCAACAGCCATACAAAGCGCTGTAATCACCATGAGGTCAAACGCCATAATAATTCGTTTTTCAAAATTACCGACTGTCTCACTCAATACATGGACGGTCATCTCACTCGATTGATGAAACAGCTTTTCACTGATTTCCATAGCCGCTTTACCGCCATAACGCATGTATTCAGGCTCATACGGAAGTGTAATAATCTCTGTCTTCTCATTCCACAATGGTTTCTTTGCGTCTCTTGGCGGAAATGTTGCACGCATAAATTGTTCTGCTACTTGGCGAATCGTCGTTTCCACTTCAGGATTCGGATTTAAGAAGCGGATACGTGTATGCGGGCCACCTTCCCAATATCTTATATAAAACCATTCTGTACAATGGCCTAGTTCTTTTAGCTCATGAATGGCTGGAAATAAAGCTTGATTAAGCAATGCTTCTTGCTGATCGTGCTGGTGGCAGAATATATGCAATGTTAACCAATCTCTTGTTTTGCCATTTATCATCATCAATGCCCCCTCGCTATTCACTAACTTTTCGTTAATTACATCGTAAACCATCTCACACTCCTTTTCACCGAAAACCGACCCTAAAAAAGCGACATTTTATTGCGGTGACCGAAAGGGAAAAACACCCATTACCGCAAACCACCGCAATCCGACTTTCGACCTACCGCAATTCCAACAAAAAAAACTTAGCAGATCAAGCAGCTAAGTTTCTTCCTTAAGCTTTGTAAATTATAGAGCAAACTCTTTTTCGTGAATGAGTCCTAAGCGTCTACCTTCCATAATTGCTTCGGAGCGGGATCTGACACCTAGTTTTTCAAATATACGAGTCAAGTTATACTCAACCGTACGCTGACTTGAATATAAGTTAGCAGCAATTTCTTTGTTGCTCTTACCTCGTGCAACTTCTTGCAAAATTGCTTGTTCTTTCTCGTTAATCGATACCTCTTCAAGACGAGGACCTTCTGCTCGAGTCAAACGAACTTCGTTACGTCGAAGTTGTTTCAATAGTACGGACGGAATAATCGCATCCCCACGTAGTGCACAGCGAATACCCATGACAAGTTGCTCACGAGAAGCCGCTTTGGAAATAAAGCCAGAAACCCCAGCTTCTACGAGGATATTGAAATGCGATGAAATATCAAAACCTGTATAAATCAATACAATTGTATCGGAATCAATTGCCATTACACGCTTCGTAAGTTCAAGACCGCTAATGACCGGCATATTTAGGTCAAATAACATAATATCGAACTTCTGAGTTTTAATAATTTCAAGGGCTTCCATCCCAGAGAACACGACTGAAACTTTAAGATCCTGTTCTTTTTCAATCATATTCTTTGTACCTTCAACTACAGATGGATGATCATCTACGAGCAAAATATTAATCACGAAAAGCCCCCCTATCCAATATTACTTTCGATTGACGATAAATTACGCTGATAAGGAATGCTTACCCGTACTTCAAACCCTTCCCCAAAGGACGAATGGAACGATGTTGTTCCTTCTAACCCTGCAATTCGCTCACGAACGCCGGATAATCCCATGTGTTTAAATGACGATTGAAGTTGGCTCAAATCCATCCCTATACCATTATCTCGGTATACATAAGTAATTGTTTCGTCATCATGATGTAAATGCAGTTCTACTTTAGTCGCTCTAGCATGCTTCATCGTATTTCTTAACAATTCTTGTGTAATGCGATACAAGATAAGCACATACTCATCATCCAGCTCAAGATCAAAGCCTTTATGGTCAAAATCAACCACATAGTTCGCATTGAGCTGCGCATAACTACACAAGTTATCAACTGCTTCTACAACCCCAATTTCTTTTAAGAAAGGTGGTCGAAGTTCGTTGCATGTTTCACGGATCTGATGAATGACATCCAGTAAACCTTCTTTAATTTCAACCATTCGCTCTCGCATTTCAGGAGGTGTATCCGATTCGTCTAAGAGCGCTTCAAATTTCCGATACCACAACAGTTGATCCTGCAAAGCAGAGTCATGTAAATCGGAAGCTAATCTTCTACGCTCTTGTTCTGATAGACGGAACAACAAACGAACAATCCAAGATGGTGTTTTCTTACTGTTATCCGTTTCAATATTGGAGATAATACCTTCTATTAACTCTAAATTCTCATATACAATACTGACATAGTTGGATACCGTCTTCATCCATAACATCTCATCAACGTTATAGCCCATTCGGTTTTCTTTACTGTCCATCCACATCATATAATGAGAGTCTTGTCTTCGACCAATGATGCAGCAGATGCCAGTGCTTACTCGAATCACTTCACCTACTTCATAATGGTGCGGATCTTTCTGTAATTCTTCCAAAATCTGCGGACTTGGCGCACTACCAACAACACGCCGCAAAGTAAGTGATTTGTCTAGCATATTCTGTTCAATAATCGCAACAGATTTGGTAGGCATCACTTGCAGTACTTCTTTAATAAGTCTTTCTTCTAAATCTGATGCTCGCATAATTTTAGAAATTTGCTGCGAGAATTGGTTCAAACTTGCTTGGAAATTTCTTTTTTCCTTAAACAAAAAACCAGATAACTTAAAATCTAGTGACTCTTTAAAATACAACAGCATGATAATGCCTAAGTAGACAAGAAGAAATGATTGTACCCACTGTAGCAACACATAGTTATTGTGTGTTTGAACAAGCTTCACACCAATAACAATTAGTAATGCCGGGATAATGGCTAAGAAACTATAATAACGTAATCGTCCAATAATAAAATCAATATCTAATAGACGATTCGAAATGATCAAATATACATACACAACTGGCAAAAAAAGCAGACACATGGCTGCTACGTTAGCGGGTATAATTTGAATTCCAAACAACATTTTTGGTAATACATACAGAACGATGAATGGAAAGAAAGAAACCGCATTACCGACTACTAAATATTTGAATAACGGACGATAAATCGTACCACGATATTTAACATATCTCGCTACCAAGATATAAATCGCAACAATATTTCCAATTGAAAAAGCAATTAATGGAACTCTACTGAAAACGACATTTGATACACCAATATTAATATCCGTATAGTTTACCAGTAATGTAAGTGCGAATATCACTGTATTAACACTATAGAAAAATACAAGCAACTTCGGCTTTAGCATTTCCACCCTATATTCTTTAAAATAACTATAGAGGAAATGCATAAAGAAAACAGGAGATAAACTTAAGCATATACTAACAATCATCTGGGCATATATAATTCTCCTACCAGCTGCACCTGCTGCTAAATAAGCAAGCGCGATAGATAAAAAGAATAAAATTAACATCTTCGATGCGTGATCTTCACGCTTTTTATAATAAAGAATGAAGGAGAAAATAAACAATAAAACAAATAATGTGGCTGGTAAAACAGTTTGATCCAGAGTAATTGGAGAATGTGTACCCACAGGAACAGTGAATTTAATATGCTCACCGTTACGTACTACTTCAAGATTATCAATTTGCTCTACAGAATTATACTTAAGAGAGGAATGTAGGTTAGGATCTTCTCCATCGATTAAATATAGAACGTCTCCTACTTCAATGCCATTCTTACTCCCCCAAGCCTGTCGATCAACATTAATAATTTTCCATTCTCCAGCTTGACCCTGTTTAACATCCAATCCAATATACAGGGACTGCATTTGCGAATAGACTAATTGTACAGCAATATATAATGTAAATAATAAAAGTAGAGTAACTGAAATACTGTATTTTCTAAGTTGGGTCATTAATATCTCCTGGTATTGGTAGTAAAGTGGATATTACCAACCCCAATATGTTTTAATTGGCTCCACTTTTTGATTTTCTTTGTTTCCGATTACTTCAACGATTGCTCGGTGTTGACTAGCAGATACACCAACCAAACATGCTTGACCATTCACAACTAATTTTGCTACATCTTGGTTGCCTACTAAGTAATTCATAACATTTTTCAACATGCTCGAGCCACCTACTCTTTCATAATGTTTGATTGTTTTTCCTTACAAAACCAATATAACACACATAAATAGGACTCGCCTCGCTAACCATACTGCGAAAAACCGCAAACATTTTTGCGTGACCGCAACGAAATACCGCAAAATGTGATACTAAAGTTGCGGATTCTACATGAAGTAGGGGTACAAACGTCCCTTCCATTCGTCAAGAATCGGCAAATTGTCGATGATAGCCCGTGCCTCAAATTGCTGCAAACGAACTAGGACCTCCGCATAATCCATCGCACCTGAGGCATGTACGAGATCCAGAATTTCTACTTTATATGTATAGATATCTTCTTTCTCACGCTGATGTTCATAGTACTCCCGAATCAATTGTGCAAGCTCATGGTCTTGTTCCAATACATAGAGAATCGGTAAAGTCTTCTTACGTTGCAACAAATCGTTACGTACGTCCCAACGGGTGATTCCCTTCATATCATTACGCATTTGAGCAACAATCCCAAGCCCACTGCCGTATTCAGCTACAAGGTCATGATGTTGGTCCGTTGCAAGCGCAGTCCCTACTAGGCAAGCACAAGCGGCTAATGCACCAGATTTACCTCGAATCATTGCGATACAGTCCTCTTCTGTTGTTACCTGATCTTGTAGATCGACTTGTTGACCATTAACGGCTTTTAAGATCCCTAGGTTTAAATAATAGACAGCACGCTCTCTAGCCTGCGCAGGAAACGCGCAATCTTGTAGCATAGCGATACTCAAAGCCTGCATACCGATTGCTACATTCAGCGCAATAGCTGGGGGTATATGCGCCCAAGGAACCGTATCATTATCTTGATCCTGTACATCATCGTAAATATCAAGCGCTAGGATCATCATATCAACGGCTGCCGCCGCTTGTTCAATCTCAGGTGATGCCCCACCGAACATAGCGTAGTGCAACCTTGTCAGTTCACTAAATACCGTTGTTTCCGTGATCTTAAAGGAAATAAACTCCGTCGCCAAGCACCGCAGTTCATTTACTGTAAAATAGCGCTCTACTGCCGCGTGCATCGTCTTCTCTAGCGGGTGAATTAGAGTCATACCACACATCCTCATCAATGATATGAATAATTTTACCATAAACAACTCATAGAATCTTCCAAGTGGACAAAACAAAAAATGCAGCCCCTTCCGAAGAAGGAGACTGCATTTTATGCGTGCGATGCGTAATTTAATTAATTATAAATTACAGCTTTACAACGTTCTCAGCTTGTGGTCCGCGGTTGCCTTGAACAACGTTGAACTCAACGCGTTGGCCTTCGTCCAAAGATTTGAAACCGTCGCCTACGATAGCGGAGAAGTGAACGAATACATCGTTGCCACCTTCAACTTCGATAAAACCAAAACCTTTTTCTGCGTTAAACCATTTTACTGTGCCTGTTTGCATTGTAAAACCTCCAATAATTGTTTTTAACATGTTAATCCTATTTACTGAGTAAATAAAGTATCACATATTCCAAAAGGTACCGTTTTGTCCAAAAGATGCCCTTTAGAATAGGAGATTTCCTAAACACTCAGGATGGATTCATGATACCATGTAATTTTATAAAAAGCAATAGTAGGCAAGGGCTGATTTAGCGCTTGCAAAAAAGAAGTTCCGAAAATTCACGTTTCTTAAAAAAACAACGTACTATCATTCTGATCTCATTTAAATCTTCCATACATGTAACGTTACATATAGCGTCAATCCCTTACGACAAAAGGGTTTCCACGTTTTATAATAATTTTACAACCCCCTCTAAGCCACTAAGAATATTATTCAATTATTAGTTATTCTTACCAAAAAAATCGAATGTTATTTTCAGAAAAATTGCTTTCTATTCACCCTAAACTGGGACCTCCTACTTCTTTTTTCAGTAAAAAATAAAACGTTTTCATAACTTACAGGTTCACTCAATAAATGGAAAAAAACAAAGAGCGCAGGATTCGATGCCACCTACGCTCTTAATTATCGTCATTCTGGATATATATAGTTAACTTGCCAAGATTCAACCAAATACTGCGCGTTACCTGGATCAATCCCCATCCCCATTAAATAAGAAATTAGGGCAACCTCTGTCGTGGTATATCGTTTACTTCTCATCGCAGCATCCTGCTGCCCACTATCCACCATCTGTTTAACGTGCGGGATCAATATCCGCGGATCTACAACGCTATACCCCATTGGTGGATACATCGTCTGTTGGTGTCCCATCATTGATGTCTGCTCATACGGATACATCTCTTTCTTCTCACTGCATCTACACATTGATAAGTCGCTCCTTGATCTTCGTCATTAGGCTCCTATATCCTATGTTGGATGGATCGGATCAGGAACAGGAATCAAGAAACAATTCACTGTTAGGTCTTGAGCTAATCAAGCTCAGCTTGAAGTGACTTCAAGAGCGAGATCCCCATAAAGATCATAATGATGGCAAAAGGTAGAGCTGAGACGATCGAAGCGGTCTGAAGCGCCTGTAGACCTTGACTTAATAAGAGCACAATTGCTATCGAAGATTGCAGTATACCCCAAATTAACTTCACTCGACTTGATGGATTCAAGCTCCCTTTACTCGATAGCATCCCGAGTACGAATGTCGCTGAATCAGCAGATGTAATAAAGAATGTAATGATAAGAATCGTTGCAATAATCGCTAGGATATAACCGAGTGGCAACTGTTCTAATGTCACGAAGAGAGCAACAGTCATATCATTCTTCACGGCTTCTGCAATTCGGACATTCTTGAACATCTCTAAGTGCATGGCCGTACCACCAAATACGGAGAACCACAAAAAGCTGAATGAACTTGGAATGACGAGCACCCCTAATATAAATTCACGAATGGTTCGTCCTTTGGAAATCCGAGCGATGAACATTCCGACGAACGGTCCCCAAGAAATCCACCATGCCCAGTAAAACAGTGTCCAACTACTTACCCACGACCCTTGAGAGAACGGAGTTAAACTTAGACTCATCTGAACTAAATTTTGCAAGTAACGACCTAGTGTTAATGTGAATGTATCTAATATAAAAATCGTAGGACCAAATAGTAACGTAAGAATCAATAACCCAAGTACAAATAGCAAGTTCACATTGCTTAGAATCTTAATGCCTTTATCAAGTCCAGTTAACGCAGAGAGCATATATAAGAATGTAACCACAACTATAATGATAATCTGCGACGTAATGCTAAACGGAACATTGATGATATGCGCTAGACCACCATTAATTTGTAGTGTGCCTAGTCCTAGTGAGGTCGCTACCCCAAACGTAGTTGCAATAATCGCAAGGACATCGATTGTTTTACCAATTGGGCCGTTCACACGCTCTTTCAAAATCGGATAGAAAGTTTGACTAATGAGGCCTTTGCGTCCTTTTCTAAATTGAAAATACGCTAAACTAAGTCCAATTAATGCATATATCGCCCATGGGTGTAATCCCCAGTGGAAGAATGAGTATTGCATGGCAAGTCTTGCAGCTTCAGGTGATTCTGGATCTGCTCCCATCGGCGGAGATAAATAATGGGACATCGGCTCGGCTACTCCCCAGAAAACAAGCCCAATCCCCATTCCAGCGCTAAACAACATCGAGAACCAACTTAAATTCGAGAATTTAGGACGATCTTCGTCCTTCCCTAGTCGAATGTTACCATATTTACTAAATGCCAAATAAAAGACGAAAATTAACATTACAAAAGTACTAAGTAAATAAAACCATCCGAAATTTGTAGTCGTAATCGCCAAAACATCATTGGCTTTATCCGCCAAAACATCTGGGGATACAATCCCCCAAACAACGAAGGCAAGTACAATGACAACAGATATGTAAAATACCATTTTTGTATGTCTCCTCTCATGTTGAATTAGGTCATATAACGTTATTGTTGCCAACCTTCCTAACATTATCCTGTGTAGAAGTTGCTCATTATACCACATAATTACAAAATAGGTTGGAGTTAGAATTTTCTAAACTCGATTTCAAACAAGAAAACCCTTACGAGTCAAAGGCTCATAAGGGTTCTATTTTTATTCTTATTTTCATAAAAACGATTACTTCACAACTGTGTTCAAGGCAACTTCGATCATTTCGTTGAACGTCGTTTGTCTTTCTTCAGAAGTTGTTTCTTCACCTGTAATGATGTGGTCACTTACTGTAAGAATCGTAAGTGCATTTACACCGAAACGAGCCGCAATCGTGTAAAGCGCAGCAGCTTCCATCTCAACTGCATATACGCCGTGATTTGCAAGTTTCGCTACGATTTCTTTGTCATCATTGTAGAATACATCAGAAGAAAGAACGTTACCTACACGGATGTTTAGTCCTTTAGCAACGGATGCATCATACGCTCTGCGCATCAAATCAAAGTCAGCAATTGCAGCAAAGTCATAGCCTGGGAATGCGTTACGGTTCATAGAAGAGTTCGTGCAAGCCGCTTGTGCAATGATCACGTCACGAACACGAATGTCTTTTTGGATTGCGCCACAAGTACCTACGCGAATTAAGTTTTTAACGCCATAGCTATTGATAAGCTCGTGAATGTAAATGGATGCGGATGGCATACCCATGCCTGTTCCTTGAACAGAAACACGCTTGCCTTGGTATGTACCTGTAAAGCCAAGCATACCACGCACATTGTTATAGCAAGTTACATCTTCTAAGAAAGTTTCCGCAATGTATTTCGCACGAAGGGGATCTCCTGGTAAAAGTACGGATTCTGCGATATCTCCTGGTTTTGCTCCGATATGTACGCTCATTGTGCTACCTCCATAGTTAGAAAGAATTTGTGAATTTTAATGAGAGAACAAGCTGTCCTGGGGTTTAGGAGTATTGTCTCCATGAATAAAGTACTCCATCCGACTAATATGCCCTAACGCTTCCTTATCCGGCTTCCATACCCATTCAATAATCTCAGACTGGGAACGGTGTGCACGGAATGCAAGTAGCTTATTATATCGACCTGAAGTCGTATCAATTGCCGTTACTTGGCTTGGATCAATTCCATATTTCTCAGGTTGCTTCATACTGTCTCCGTACGAAATATAATACAAATGCATCGGTTTGTCGAGTTTTCCGCGACGCACAATGCGTTCGAAGCCTGCTTTGCAAAATTTACCGATTGCACAATGGTCTGGATGACCGCCAAGAACCTCATGGAAAGTGAGTACAACATCCGGTTTAAGATCTTCGATGATCGCAGCAATCCGCACTTCCATCACATAGGGATCTTCGAATTCAACAGTCTTATCGAGCACATCAAGAAATTGCAGACGGCTGATGCCCAGCACACTGCAAGCCTCTTTCAATTCTACTTCTCTGGCAATGGCAATAGTCTCTCTGTTTAACGTTGGAGGGTTCCCAACTCTTCTGCCCATCTCACCACGCGTTGCACAAACCAGCGATATTTCAACGCCTTCCTTCGCATACTTCGCAAGGGTTCCTCCACAGATGAATGACTCATCATCAGGGTGCGCTAGTACAAGTAAGATTTTACGAGCCGTCATAGACACTCCCTCCTTTGTTAAAATGGAACGGTCTTGTACTAAGCTCAAGCACCGTCGTAATTCGCCCTTGTTCGTCATGTCCAGCAAGCAGCAGCTTCTCTTCCGATTCGCTTATATAATGAGTCAAGCTCTCCATGCGAATCCATCCGTTATATGGAATGCGAATCGCAACTCGATAAGGACCTTCCCCCGCGATCATCGCTTGCTCTACCTCCACGGAAATATTACGAAGAAATCCTCCTGGAATTGCCTCCGCATGAATATACACCTGCTGCCCAATAAAAGCGCGCAGTGCTGTAGTTACCGCTTGTTTGTGAATCGGTTTCATGGGTTCATTCCTTTCTCTATATGACTGGGAAATTGTTTCATTTATTATAACATATGCAAAAACGAGATACCTATGGTACCTCGTTGTACGAATTTTCCTTATGCTTATGAAAGTTTAATTAGAACACGATTGCTGCGCTACGAACTTTCTCAAGCCCATCTTGTACAATTGCTTCAGAACGATCTGGGTATTGATTATGACCTTCGATTACCAATTTCTCAATATCTTCAATACCGAAGAAGCTAAATGTGTTAGAAGCAAAGTTCAAGCACATTTCATATGGATAATTCGAGTAATCACCACCGCGTGCATTAAGAAGAGCTAATTTCTTACCTTTAACTAAACCAACCGGACCTTCAGCTGTGTATCCAAAAGTTGTACCAGCTTGGTTCAAATAATCGAAGTACGTGTGAAGTGGTGCAGGAACTGTAGCGTTCCAAAGCGGGAATGCGATCATCACTTTATCAGCGCCCAAGAATTGGTTCAAGTATTTGTCAACAACTTCAACCGCTTGTTTCTCACCCTCTGTAAGCTCATAACCTGAACGAGCTTTGAACTTACCATTAATCATATCCAATCCGTAGTACGGAAGATTCTCTGCGAATAGATCTAGTTCCGTGATGTTATCGTTTGGGTGAGTCTCGCGGTAACTAGCTACGAACGCATCATACATTTTAACAGAAACAGCTTGATCAGCTGGACGTGGATTCGCTTTAATAAACAATACATTAGACATAATTTTAAACACTCCTAATTTTGTTTTCTATTTTATAAACTTATTTGTATAGAAAGTATATTATATAATTTTCTATGCTTTGTCAATAACTATTTACTTGAAATAAGTTAGTGGCTTTAAAAACATATGAAATTAATAATTAATATCTTAAATTAAAGATATGGTTATGTCAAGTATATGTTTTACGTCAAAACATTTTCCTTTATGTGTAAATTTAGAATATACTAAATGCACAATGATATCTAGCAGGAGGTTAGCTGATAGCGATGATGAATGGTCTTTTTCGAGAAATTATGAAAAAACGCAATGATAAAGAAATATACAGCATCATTCGGAGCCACACATTCCTATCGAAGCTTGAACTTCTGGAACTAACAACACTAACAGGAAGTACACTGACTCGAACATTAGAAGATCTATGTAACGAAAAATTGATTATAGAAGCAGGATTCGGGGAATCCACGGGCGGGAGAAAACCCATTCTTTATGCCATCAATCCAAGTTATGCCTATGTCTTTGGCCTCGAAATTTCGCGAACCTTCTCCATGCTCGTGTTATATGATTTTGCAATGAATAAATTAGATGATGTGCATTGGAAAATGTCGCGTGAGAGCACATCCGACGTATTCTTAAAAGATGTCATTGCCACTGTGAAGTCTATGATGGACAAGCATCACATCACAACCTCTCAAGTGCTTGGACTAGGGATTGGTGCAGTGGGGCCGCTTGATCTAGCAACGGGAACGATCCTCTCCCCGCTACATTTTCCAGCGTCCGGTTGGAGTGATATTCACATTCGCGATGATCTGGAACGTGAGCTTGGACTGCAAATTGTACTTGATATTGGGGTTAATACCGCCATTAGGGGTGAATATTGGTCGGAGGGTGCGAAAAAGTATCCACTGATGCTCTATGTGCATGCTGGGGTCGGGATACGTTCTTCGATGTTATATCAAGGAAACATCATGCCCGGTAATGCTGCTATTGAGCAATCAATCGGGCAGATGATTATTCAAACCGATGGCATCCGTCTGGACGATTCTGGGAATTACGGTAGTTGGGAGTCATATGTAACCATTCCTTCACTTATTAAGCGCGCGAAAGCGCTGCTCAAGCGAGGACGAGTGAGCAGCCTTATATCCGGTGACACCGATATTGACCAATTAACATTTACACATTTAAGAGAAGCCATTAAGCATCAAGATCCACTTGCTATGGAGCTAATAGCTGAATCTGCAAGTTACTTTGGGATTGGTCTTGCGAATATGATCAATCTGCTCCATCCGGACAAAATTGTGCTTGGCGGACCTTTAGCCGGTAGCGATCCACTTTTCTATGAAATATGTACACGAATTGCATTAGAACGTACTTGCGGATATCCAGCCTATGAACCCGCATTTACACGAGGCAATCTAGGTGGAGAAGCGATTACATACGGTGCAGCGATAATGGTTGTGATCCCCTAGTAAGCAAGACCAACTGACGTTCGTTCATGTCGTTCATGCGAGAGTGCATGTAGTAAAAAGTGAGCGACATCTGCGCGGGCAATTTTTTGTCCGCCTACAGGTACGCCTTGCATCGTTGCTCGGTATTTGCCAGTTAGTGGCGTATCAATAAGATGTAGCGGACGCGCAATCGTCCAAATGGCATGACTCGATTTAATGCGTTCAACTGCACTGCGATGATCAGCAAGAACATGACGTAAGAATATTTTGGAAGCCATCCCTACAATACCCGGTATCTCGTTATAAATACCTGCTGCTGCAACGTATAGAACACGATTAATCCCGTGATCGCGCATCCCATCCATAATGTTGCCTGTCATTTCACTTAAAAGCAGCGATTTGCTGCTGCCTCGTACACCAAGACTAACCACAACTGCGTCATGACTCGCAACTGCTTCCTTCACTGCAATCGGATCACAAGCATCGCCAACGATAACTTGTAATTTGGGATCACTCATTTCAATTCTCGCGCTAGATCGAACAAATGCACTCACTTCGTGCCCCGCTTGAAGTGCCTGTTCAACAAAATGATGCCCCGTCCCGCCACTTGCACCAAATACAATAATCTTCATTCTATCCCTCCCTCTTCGTTTCATTCGTCAAAACTCCTCTCGTACACAGTATTCTTTAGGTACTTAGGAAATTACATGAACCTGTTATCTTCGCACTTCAAATGCCTGACTCAGTTTCCCTTGCAGAGCCAGACGAATGATCTGTTCACTTAACATACCGCTTGGATATACTTGATTACGGGCTTGAGATCTAGCTGTAAATAAGCCGTTAGCTTCATCTATAGCTTGAAATGCACGATAGACAAGGCCCAGCAAACTCTCCAATTGTCGAATAATGACGAGTTGTTCCTCGATTGGAGGAAGGGGGATCGGCAGGTTCGCTAGCGACATTTTGCGAATCGACGGAACTGCACTTGCTTGCGTTAGCTCATAAAAGTTGACCGCTTGCGACCAATAATAAACATACCGATGATGAACGATTGTAGATTGGCAAGAGAATGCGATGAGGTTGTTATCGATGCAGGCAGGATGCTGAAGCAGCGCTCTTCTATTCAATTTGATCGCTTCGCCAATTTTGGCAAAAACAATCGCATTCGCAGGAACTAACGCCGCACGAAGCCCTATTCTCGATTCTTCCGAAATCGTATCTTTAGCTCTAGGCAAATGCCCATCTGATCCTACTTCACGCAAGCTACCAACCTTGTAGAATGAAATAGCTTCTTGCGAGTTATTCTGGTAAGCGTGTGGGAATGCACTCCCATGGTGGAATGTACCGACTTCTCCCCATGCTGCCATTCGCCAGTGATCGGGTATTGAATCGGTTTCGGTCTGATCCTCGATGGATCTTAAATATTGCGTGATGGAGCTAAGTTCGTTAGATGCTTGAATCAGCCTTGTTGCAGCATGTTCTGTGGAATGTATGAGGGTAGGAATATGTACGATTGCCTTGTCTATGGTGTGGTTAAGCAGACCCATATCTAGGTGGTTACCAGCGCGCTCAATCTCCTGACGCGACTTTACTTGCAAGCGTTCGTCTTGAATACGAGATCGATCCTTCGCTGTATATGCCCGAATGAATGATTCGAAATGTTCAGCAGTAAGGTGTGTCCTTTTGCCAAATCTCGGCATACCTGTGCGCAAGTCGTAGAACCATACTTCCTTCGTATTGGAAGAATCCTCCTCTCCCCGATTGAAAAAGAGGACATTCGTCTTCACGCCCTGCGCATAAAATATCCCTGTCGGCAGTCGCAAAACTGTATGTAAATGACACGTATTCATTAATTCTTCTCGAATTCGGGTTCCTTCACCATCTTGAAATAGCACATGATCCGGAACGACTACTGCTGCGCGCGCATTTGAATGTGTTTTTAAACGCTGCAAGATAAGCTGTAAGAAGTTAAAAGGTTTATTGAATGTGGAGTAGCTGGATTCTAGACGAGACGCTTTGTCTCCTTTTTTCGTGCCAAAAGGGGGATTGGTCAGTATAACATCATATTGTTCGTGGTGATTCGAAGCAAGAGAGTCTCCGAGTATAATATTCCCCTCGATCCCATGCAATAGGGCGTTCATTAATGCCAAACGATGCGTCTCTTGGACAAGCTCACTACCTGAGAAAGCGTGCTCTCGTTGAAATTGTACTTGTTGATGAGTTTGAGGATTGTGATCGGCCTGTTTCTTTACATACTCGCTTGCTGCGACCATAAAGCCGAAAGTCCCTGCCGCGGGATCATGGCATGCTTCACCTGCCTGTGGCTTCACGAGCTTAACGATAACATCAATGAGCAGACGCGGGGTAAAGTATTGCCCTGCACCGGACTTCTTCTCCCCCGCATTCTTCTCTAATAACCCTTCATACAAGTTACCGAAACTTTCCTCCGTGCTACTATACCACTTGATACCGTCGATCGTACGTACCATCTGCTCCAAGCTCTGGGGATGATCAATTCGTGATACCGCTTGAGCATAAATTTGACGCACACGCACATGATTTGCTTCTGTACCTAGATATGCCAGCAGACCACGATAGTGCCGCAACATTTCTACGCCTTGAAGCGAAGTCAGGCTGTCCCAACGATAGGCTTGCGGAATCGAGGCTTCTTCCGCTTTTTCCTTAAGCATCTTAAGTAATAAAAGATACGATAGCTCTGTCACATATTCATGATATACAATGCCATCATCCCGAAGGATATCGCACAATTTCCATAACTTCGCTACGAATTCTTGCGTCTGCATGCGGTTAGAATCGTCCCTTCCGGATGAAAGATTCGTCAGGACTGAGCACCGAGGTAGACAGGGGTGTGTATGCTTTCCGATACTTGATGATTCGTCATCGAAACGAAATAAGCTTTCGCTTGTGGTCTAGAACTTACGATCTGATGGATCCTACCATCTACATAATGAGCTGCGACTCCGTCATCTAAGGCGATGCCGCCACCAATTTTATTGTCCATTAAGAGTCGATGGTAACTGGATCTACGATCACTCTCCCCATCGTAATGGGGGCAACTGCTTCCGGCAAGAAGTCCTAAACACTTAAGCCCTGTTAGTTCGCCGGGAATAGAATCGGTAACCCCTCCTTCAAACCAACAGATCGCACCTGCACTAAGTCCTGCAAGAATCACGCCATTGTCCAATGCGGTACGTAAAATCTGATCAAGTCCCCACTCTCTCCAGAGTACGAGCATATTGCGCGTATTCCCACCGCCTACATATAGAATGTCTTTCGAGAGAATGAACTCTTCCAAATTGCGAGGTTGATTCTTAAATAATGTCAGGTGGGTCGGAACACATGGAAGATGTTCGAAAGATTGATAGAACCGATCGATATAGCCTTGAGAATCACCGCTTGCTGTTGGAATGAAGCAGACTTTCGGTTGACTCGATTTCACTTGGCTAAGTATATATTGATCAAGCAGCAGGTTGTCTGGTTCCATCGAGAATCCCCCGCCACCCATCGCAATGATCTGTCTCATGTGGTTAACCACCTCTACTCTTCGATTTGGAAAATAGAATCAATAATGATCGGTAGATTCGCACGAACGGACATCGCGCCGAATACGGAGCGGGCATGCAAGCCTTTGTCACCAAAAACTTCAACCATAAGCTCCGAACAGCCATCTAATACTTTTGCATGCTCTTCAAATGCTGGATCTGCATTAATAAATCCTTGGATCTTTACGACTTGTTTAACACGATCTAGCGTGCCTAGAGCATCTTTAACAACCGCTAATACTTCAATACCAGCAGATCTTGCAAATTGATAACCTTCTGGAGTCGTAAATGCTTGACCGAGCTTTCCCTTAGGTGTGCCTTGAGGGCCTTTCCCAGATACATATAAGAAACCGTTCGCAATCACATAGTTCGCATATTTAGCCGCAGGGTTACTTGCAGGGGGTAATTCGATTCCTAGTTCTACTAATTTTTGTTCAATAGATATTGTCATGAGGATTGCCTCCTAATAATTAGATTGTTATTTATTAAATGGTACGCCGTTAAATTGGTGATAGTCATTCATCACTTCTAGATGGTGCTCAGACCAGTAACCGTCTTCAATCTGAGGGGGATCATTCAATGCAAAGAAGGCAGCATTTCTAGTTTCATCTGTCTCTAGCGACAATGTCCCTTGCCAATTGTCTACACGATACAGAAACTCAAAGCCTTGATACATATCTCCGTAGCTAGTTTTCACCGTATATTGCGTTCCTGTATAGACCGCGATTAGTGTAGCTTCTACAACATCAAGCCCGGTCTCTTCTTTTACTTCACGCTGTAGACATTGAAAAATAGATTCATTTAGTTCAATTCCACCTGCAGGCAGCGCCCAAAGCCTGCTTCCTCTTCGTTCTATAAATAACAATCGTCCTTCATCATCAAAAATAAGTGCCCGAATCGAAGGAATGATTAATTGTTGATGACCAACGACTTTCCGAAGTTGACCTGCATAAGAATCTGTCCAATTCGTTGACATGTCATAACCTCCTGAAGGCATTACGCCTGCACATAAATCATAATCTCATCCGCGCGTACGATGACTTGATCATTCACTTTTGCTTCGCCTCTACCTACTATAAAACCTCTACGCTGCTTGATGACTTCATAGAATAGTTCCACGCAATCACCTGGATAAGCATTGCCTACAAATTGAATGCCATTTGTCGATGACAAGAATCCTAAACGGTTACCTTCGCTATTAAGCGTTGCAAAAGCACCTAGCTGAGCAAGTGCTTCTACAAGCATCACATGCGGCATATAAGAGGTACTGTTGGTGATATACCATTCATTCATTGTCACATTCTTAATACCCCGTGCCCACTTTCCCTGCTCCATCCCAATAATCCGATCAATCATTAAGAACGGGTAGCGATGAGGAATTGTACTTGAGATATCTGTCATGGTGAAAAACTCCTTATTAACGAATTTAACTAAGATTTCAGATACACTTAGTTGAGATAAAGAAAGACCAAGTGTTGCAACACTTGGCCACTATTCTTGTCCTTCTATTCTACCTTCATTTTCCAATTGGTACAAGCAATCTTCCATGTCTATTCATCCGATAAAAAGCTCTCCGCCTTGTAGGACAGAGAGCTTTCATTATCATTTTCAAATCCTATTTATGCTTTAGCTGGTACTGGGTTACCCTGGGGTAAATCTACTTCCGTATTTTCTGACACAACACGATTCGGATTAAACTCACCTTCCGACTTCGCAATTACGATTGTTGCTACACCGTTACCGATCAAGTTAGTAATCGCACGTGCTTCAGACATGAAGCGGTCTACACCTAGTAATAATGCCATACCTACCATTGGAATCTCTGGGAATGCCGCAAGCGTCGCAGCAAGTGTAATAAAGCCTGAACCTGTTACACCTGCAGCACCTTTAGACGTTAACATCAATACGCCAAGAAGAGTAATCTGCTGCCAGATGCTAAGATCAACGCCAGAAGCTTGTGCTACGAAAATTGCAGCCATCGATAAGTAAATCGATGTACCATCTAGATTGAATGAGTAACCCGTAGGAATAACGAGACCGACAACCGACTTGGATGCACCGTATTTCTCCATTTTGTCCATCATACGAGGTAGTGCAGATTCAGAAGAAGAAGTTCCTAGAACGAGCATGATCTCTTCTTTAATGTATGCAATGAACTTAAAGATACTGAATTTATACATTCTGCATATCAAACCAAGAACGACAATCACGAACAGGAACATCGTTATGTATACAGCTGCCATTAATGAACCCAGATTGTACAATGATTTAAGTCCAAACTTACCGACTGTGAATGACATACCACCGAACGCCGCAATAGGAGAAATTCTCATGATCATATTTACGACACCGAAGAAAGCTTTGGATAAACGATCAAACAAGTTCACAATCGGCTCTGCTGACTTGCCCATCGCTGTCATGGAAATACCGAACAAGATTGCAAATAACAAGATTGGAAGCAAATCGCCTTTAGCAAAAGCTGCAACCACGTTATCTGGTACGATTCCTACCAAGAAGTCCATGAAGCCGCCACTTTCTTCGGCTTTCTTCGCGTAAGAACTTACGTCACCAGTCGCTTTGGAAAGATCAATACCCACACCTGGTTTTACAAGGTTTACAACGACAATACCAATCGCTAGTGCAATTGTTGTTACGATCTCAAAGTACAAGAGCGCTTTACCACCAATACGTCCAACTTTCTTCATATCACCCATACTCGCAATACCGTGTACAATCGTTAAGAACACGATAGGAGCAATCACCATCTTGATGAGCTTAATAAAGACGTCACCAAGTACCTTCATCTCCACTGCATACTTCGGTAAGAAATGACCGAAGAGAATACCTACTACAATCGCAAGCAATACTTGCACCGTCATATTCTTCAAAATTCTCATGATTTACACCTCAACTTCACTTTTATGAAAACGCTTTATCGAATGAAGTTAGTGTATAAGAGAAACATTTTGGTCACAAGAATATGGTCATATTGTTCGTTTTGGTCTTATGGGCCTGGTATGTACTGCATGAGCTCTTTACCGATCTTAGGCATGAACTCCTCGTATAACACTTTGGACTGTTCCTTCCACTGCCGACGTACTTCGTCAGATAGTATGTTTATTTGAAGTGAATCATCTTTCTGCAAACGATTTAATTTCTCCTCATGTTTCACTGCTTGTTGATTCGTCCACTCTGTCGTTCTGCGTAGTGCTTCGGTTAGAATCTCTTGAACGTCTGAGGGTAGATTGTTCCAATAATTCCTGTTAAACACAACTGCATAACCCAAATATCCATGATTACTAAGCGTCATATAGTGCTGAACTTGATAAAGTTTCTTACTCACAATGTTTGATATGGTATTCTCTTGCCCACTCACATTGCCTACCGCTAAATTATGATACACCTCATTAAATGGAAGAACTGCAGTAGAAGCACCTAGCATCTTAAATTGACGTTCAATTACTGGACTCGGCTGAATACGGAACTTCACATTCTTGAAATCACTGAGGGTTAGAAGTGGATTTGTACTGCTCGTCAACTGCTTAAACCCATTGAACCAGAATGCAACACCTTTTAACCCATAAGGATCAAGTGTCTGGAACAACTTTTTCCCTAATTCGCCATTTAACGCTTGTTCCACTTCATCTTGATTATCAAACGCAAACGGTAGATCCATTGCAAGCCAAGACTTATTAATCGCACTCATGGTAGAGAAAGAGGGTGCCATCATCTGAATATCTCCACGTCGAAGTGCAGCTACTTCTGTATTCTCCGTATATAACATCCCATTGGGATACACTTGAATTTCAATACGATCATTGGACATCTCGGTCACTAGCTTGGAAAAATAGCTTGCTGCAAGCCCCTTCGGCGTGTTCTCTGCTACAACATGGCTAAATTTGATCGTAATTTGATCTTTCAGCCCTCTTTGTTCCTCATCGTAAGGAAGCTGCTCTTTCAAATTGGGCTGAAATCCGATTAAATAGGCAGTTAGAAACCCGACTATAACAAATAACCCAATACCTGTAATCGCTTTCACAAACGAATGCCTCCTAGTTGCCAATTTAGACTTATTATTGCACAATGATAGGGAAAGGTAAACGGATTGGAAGGTGGACAAGCGTTTGAACCGACTTCGCATCTATTGGAAAATCATGCTTCTCGCGTTCGGACTCGTGCTGTTCTCTCTCTTAATTGGCGGCGTTGTTATGATAGGGAGTGTATCGAGCTTAAAGGAAGATAGCTTGCGCGATAAGCTGACAACAACAGCGGAAACTGTAGCTAATCTACCAAGCATAGCCGAACATATTGATGACCCTCAAGCAGCAGATTCGATCTCCCCTGTCGCAAATAAAATAAAAATTCTTAATAATGTCGATTATATCGTTGTCCTCGATATGAACCGAAAGCGGTTATCTCATCCTCTATCTAATCGGATCGGGACTACTTTTCAGGGAGAAGATGCAGATGCCGCATTCGCTGAACATATGTATGTATCTAAAGTTCGCGGCGAACAAGGTGTTGGATTACGTGCTTTCGTACCCATTATGAATCAGAAGCATGAACAGGTAGGCGTTGTTGTTGTTGGTGGACTTATGCCAACCTTCCTCGAGCTGATTCCTGAGCAGAAACGTTCGATAATTGTAACAATTCTACTATCTCTATCATTTGGAATGTTCGGTTCAGCGATGCTTGCTCGTCATCTTAAGCGTGAGATGTACAACCTAGAACCACATGAGATTGCATCCATGTATCATGAACACACAGCCGCATTCCAAGCGATGCATGAAGGTGTTATTGCAATTGACAAGAATGAGCGAATTACTATTTTTAATGAAAGAGCCAAGCAAATATTTGATGTGAAACAAGATGTAGTTGATCAATACATACGTGATGTAATTCCTGGAACTCGATTACCTGAAATGCTTGAACTTACGGTCCCTATCTTAAATCATGAGTTATTAATTGGCGGTACGCTCATCTGGAGTAATCGCATTCCGATCATTGATCAAGGCGTGACAATGGGAGCTATTGCGATATTCCAAGATCGAACCGAAGTAACTCGAATGGCTGAAGAGTTAACAGGGGTTCGGGAATATGTGAACGCGCTGCGCGCACAAAATCACGAGCATATGAACAAGATGCATACAGTTGCTGGTCTGATTCAGCTCGGCAAACATGACGAGGCGCTTCATTATTTATTTGAAGTTTCTGATCAACAAGAAGAGCTGACGAAGTTTATTCAAGAGCATTTTGAAGATGACGGTGTAGCCGGTTTACTGCTTGGAAAAGTCAGTCGCGGTAAAGAGCTTGATATTGAGGTTTCCATTGATCCCAAGAGCATCCTGAAACGGTTCCCTTACAGCTTAGACCGGCATGATATCGTACTCTTAATCGGTAATTTAATCGAGAACGCATTCGATGCACTAGCCACATCGCCTGTGGAACAGAAGACCGTATTCATAAGTGTGGAACATGATGATGAATGGTTCTCTATCCTCGTTGAAGATAACGGTTGCGGGATGTCCGAGGAAACGAAACAACACATTCTTGAGCATGGTTTCTCAACTAAGCAAGGGGAACATCGCGGAATGGGATTGTACTTATTGAGCGCTATCTTACTTAAAGGACATGGCGAACTTCGATGTGATACGACGGAGGGGCTGGGAACGGCAATGGAAATTATTTTCCCAATGAGAGAGGATGTATAACGAAGTGGCAAGGAAACTGAAGAAAGTGCGTGTAATGCTCATTGAAGATGATCCAATGGTACAAGAGGTCAACCGCATGTTTATCGAGCAGGTCGATGGCTTTGAGGTGATTGGTAAAGCTGGAAATGGCGTGGATGGATTACGAATGATTGAGGAAGATCAACCTGATATTGTGTTTCTAGATGTATTCATGCCCTCGTTAGATGGAATCAGCACATTGCAGCAGATCCGCTCCCTCTCTCTGCCTGTGGATGTCATTGTGGTGACAGCAGCGAAAGACACGGAGACACTTCGCACGATGATTCGTTATGGTGCAATTGACTATATCATTAAGCCATTCAAGTTGGAGCGGGTCATACAAACCTTAGAGCGATATAAAGCTAGGCAGCTTTTACTCGAACAAGGAAAGCTTATAACGCAAGAAGAAGTCGATGAAATTCTGCTTAGTAGTGATGGCTTAAAAGAAATCGATCCAGAAGCTGACTCTTCTACCCCACTGCATATGAATGCGGACTTACCTAAGGGCTTGAATCCGAATACGTTAAAACAAGTGCTGAATGTCATGAGTGGACATGGCGGAGCAATGTCTGCTGAACAAGTAGCTGAAAGTGTTGGTATTGCTCGCGTCACAGCTCGAAGATACCTTGAATATCTCGAAAAAATAAACGTTGTCTACTTAGAAGTTAACTACGGCGGAATTGGACGCCCTGTGAATCGATACGTCCTACGTCATGAGCAAAAGACCAAAACCACCTAAATGGGTAGTTTTGGTCTTTTTTTAGTCGTGGATAAAATGCTGGTTATTTAACCAGTTTCTAATTTGTGAACAACACGAAAAATCCCCCACTCCTACTACAGAGTGAGGGATTCCTTATGTCTATCGCTTGCTTAACTCATCCATAATCTTCTTACCTGTCGGTGTCATTGCAAGTCCACCTTTAGCTGTCTCGCGGTGCTTCTCCGGCATTGAAGTGCCAACTTCGTACATCACTTGAATCACTTCATCAGATGGAATCACGCTGCGAACACCTGCAAGTGCCATATCGGCTGCTGCGAGTGCCGTAACAGCACCGAATCCGTTACGTACGATGCAAGGGATTTCGACTAGTCCTCCTACTGGATCGCAGATCAGTCCAAGTGTGTTCTTAAGTGCTAAACCTACTGCATGAACAGCTTGTCTAGGTGTACCGCCATGCAGCTCAACAAGAGCACCTGCTGCCATACCGATCGCCGAACCAACTTCTGCCTGGCAACCGCCTTCTGCACCAGATACGAAGGAGTTGTTCGCGATCACATAACCAATCGCTCCTGCACAGAACAGCCCTTTCACAAGTGCATCATCGCTCCAGCCGAATCGCTCCTGTGAGCTGATAAATACGCCTGGAATAATACCACATGAACCTGCAGTTGGTGTTGCAATAATCCGTCCCATTGACGCGTTTACTTCGGAGACAGCAAGCGCATATGCCATAGCACGACCCGCTTCCCCACCAAGTGCAGGAGTTCCCTCTTCCACTACTTTCATGACTCGCTGTGCATCAAGACCAGTCAGACCGCTTCGAGATTGCGTATTCTCTGTTAGGCCCTTATGTACAGCCTCCTTCATCACTTCGTAGTACTGCTTCATCTGTGCGAATTCATCAATCGCCAGGCGTCCTGATTCCTCAGCTTGATTTTCAATCATCACTTCAGAGATCGATTTATTCTCTGCTTCACATAACTGAAGCAATTCATCTAACGTTCTAAATTTCATTGGGCACCTCGTTTGTTTAAATCGACTAGATGTATTTTTTTGACACGTTCCAATTGAGCAATCTCTTGTAATAGCTCCTCTGGCATCTGGTTATCCACCTCAATGACCGTAAGGGCATCCGCACTTCTCCCCTTACGATCTAGTGCAAGATGTCCAATGTTGACCCCTGCACGCTGCAGCATCGATGTGAAGTTCGCGAGCATACCCGGATAATCTTGATGCAAGATCACAATCGTTGGGTAAATCCCTGTAAACCTCACTTCAAATCCATTCACATTCGTAACTTCAATGTTCCCGCCTCCAATAGATGCGCCTTTCATTGTCGTTACATCTGTATCGCTATATAAAGTAATCGCCGCTGTATTCGGATGTCCAAAGTGACCATGTCCCATACGAAAATCGACCTGAATCCCTAACTTCTCGGCATCTTCAAGTGATGTGACCATCCGCGGATTATCTGTCTCATAATCCAGTATACCCCCGACGATTGCTAAATCTGTACAATGTCCCTTATACGTTTCGGCAAAAGATCCATAGAAAGTGATATCCACACGCTTTGGTTGTTCCCCAAGCAGTTGTCTTGCCGCTCGTCCTAAACGCGCTGCGCCTGCTGTATGAGAACTAGATGGACCTACCATCGAAGGTCCAATAATTGAAAAAACATCTTTAAATCGCATGCTTACTCCTCATCCCCCATGATGTTTAAACCTTTTCATGCTACATCATAACTCAAAAAGGGATAGTCAGCAAAACATATCATTCCCATGCATCTTCACATTCGCCGAGCAGGAATTCGAATCACAACTGTCGTTCCCATCCCAAGCTTACTATATATCGATACCCCATAATCTTTGCCCGCATGCAATTTAATACGCTGATCCACATTCCGAATTCCGTACCCCACATGCACATGATGTTCTGGATGTAATATTTGCTGAATCAAGTCTGGGTGAATCCCAACTCCGTTATCGATGATTCGAAACTCAATTACCCCATTGTCCAGCTCACCTGCAATGCGAATATGTATATGGTCACCGAACCAAGCATGTTCTAGAATATTTTCGATAAAAGGTTGCAAGATCAGCTTCACCGTATCGAATTGATAGACATCCGGTTTCACATCTATCAACACTTCCATACGATCGCCATGTTTCGTCTTTTTGATATTTAAGTATGCTTGTACCTGCTCCAATTCCTTCGCAATCGGAATGATCAATCGCCCTTCATTAAGCGTCAGGCGATAGAATGTTGCCAAGTCTTTCACCATGCGTTGCAGCTTCTCTGCTTCCCCAAACTTAGACAACTGACTAATTGAAGAAAGTGTATTGTATAGAAAATGAGGATTGATCTGCGCCTGAAGCGCTTCAAGTTCAGCTTCTTTCTTCTGAATATCCGTTAAATATACGACTCGAATTAATTCTTCCGTATTGTGTCCCATATCATTTAAAGCTGATGTGATCTGCGCGAACTCATCATTGCCCTTGTAACGCATCCGCTTATGAAAATCACCTTCACGAAAAGCATTTAGAACCGCAACGATCTTCCGTACCCTTTTGGAAAAATATTGCGTAAAGGACATCCCAATAAAGAAGAATGCAATTAAACAAATCAAACAGATTAAAAAGGTAAGCTCACGCACTTTATTCAATTCTTGTTCCATAATTTCTGTTGAAACTAGTGTAATCAGCTTCCACTTCACACTTGGAATGGACTCTTGAATGGTGAGCTGATTCTTATCATCATCACTATTTGTCCACTTATCACCAATGCGGCGTGTCCGGTCACCTGATAAATAGACAATTCGATCCTCTTCATCTACGATAAAGATTGCACTCTTCTCACCAAACTTGCGATGATCGACACTCTTAAATAAATAATCCATCGAAAGCGTAATACGGACAAATCCAAGTTCCCTCATCTGAAAGAAATCACTCGTATCCACAATACGTCGCAATAGCGAGATCTGTCCGTATTTCCCATCATCCTCAACCTGTTTCCATTGCATCGTCGCTCCATACTTTTCCTCAGGAAAATCGCGATACCAAGACTTATTAACAATCCGCTTCATATGATACATATCGAACATTTGCCCATTGGAAGCAAGTGGGCTTGCATTTTCATGTGTATAGTATATTTCCGGTAATGTATCATTGTGTAAGTAAATCGATAAATAAGAGGCTTCGTTCATCGATTCCACCATTTGCTGAAAACGGGGAATCAAGTACTTCGTTGTTGCCTCATAACTTGTCCAACCTTCTTCGTAATGTTTCAAGTGTTGAAATACCGCAGTATCTTGATAAAGAATGTCTGTAACACGCTTCGCATCGTCGATCTTATACACCATATTATCTTTTACTTGCGTTAAGGTCGCTTGAATGTTCGTTCGAGTATGCTCCTGTACAGAATTAACGAACGTTGAACTGGCAAACGAACCTACAAGTAGTAATGGAATGATCATCATCAAACAGTAAGATAGCATTAATTTGTAGCCGAACGGGAGGAACTTTTTACTCTTTTCCATTTCCATAAACAGAACCTCGCATATTCATTAGATAGAGATCAATCGACGGTATTCATTCGGTGTACGGGCAAATGTCTCCTTGAACTGTTTGTTAAAGTAAGGCAAGTAACGATATCCGACTTGACTTGCTACCTCATATATTTTTAATGAAGGATCGCCAAGTAGTTCACAAGCCCGCTCCATTCGCATTTCATTCAAATACTCACTGAAATTCTTATTCGTTCCTTCTTTAAAGATTGACCCTAGATAATTGGGTGAAAAAGAAAACCGATTCGCCACATCGCGTAGTGTAATCGTCTCATGTAAATGTTCCCGCACATATTCATTAATGTCACGAATCAGCTTCCAATTCTTCTTCTGTTTGCGTTCATGCAGCCGCTCAGAAATCACGAAAATTTGACGATTCATCCAAGAACGGATGTCGTTGATCGTCTCGAACTGCAGTAAAATCTCCAAATTATTCAATTCAATGTCAAGCAGTTTGAATAAATCTTCACCAAGCGTATGTAAGTACTGATCTAATTTCAACATGATATACGTCGCAAAATTATGAACTGTAAATCGTGAGCGAAGCGTACTTGCCAGCTTAAACAAACGCTCCAATTCATCATAAATACGGACAAGCTCATAGTCGCTCATCGCATTAAACAAGTCCCCTAAACGATCCTCTAAATTCCGCATATCTTCTAATTTCGTAGGCTGAATATGAACGTAGTCAATCCATCTGCCTTTACCCTCAAACATCTTATAGCCTACTGCTTGTATCGCCTTCTGATAAGAGTCCGGCAACATACTCATAGACTCACAGACACTTCCTACTCCAATTGTGATGGAAAAAGGAAAATGCACAGCTGTATGCTGAATGAACGCACTAAGCACTTTGCCATATTCATGACGCTGTTCAAGAAGCAGGGCAAGGCGATTCTTGCTCATTTTGCAAAAATAACGAATCTGATGTTGATCACATAATTCAACTACCGTTTGAATAAAATCTGCAAGTAATTCTTGTTTCTGCTTTTCCGAATACGGATTAAGTTTCCATGCCAAATCATCAAGCTCTAAGACAGCAACCCGCACAGGTAATTGAATATTCTCATTTCCATCCTCATCTCGTAACACGGATTGAACATGCTGCTCTATGGAACCTTCTAATAGCTGCAATAAGTATTCATTCTTCACAACTGATTTCATTTGATGAAAAGCAATTTCCGCCTGCTTTCTCTTCTTCTCTAAGTCAAGTTCTTGCTTAATTTTCATTAGAGATCCGATCATCTCTTGATCATCCATCGGCTTAAGCACATAACTAACCGCATTCAATGACAAAGCTTGTTTCACATAGTCAAAATCTTGATGGCCGCTGATGAAAATAATACGCAAATTTTCTCTGCACAATAGCGCTTTACGAGCGAGTTCCAAACCCGACATATTCGGCATACGAATATCGGTGACCAGAATATCGATTTCCACTTCATTTAACGCATCAATCGCTGCAAATCCACTGGTGACTGCCCTCTCCACCTGCATCCCTAGATCATGCCATGGGATAAATCGATGAAGACCCTCGAGATCAAGCAGCTCATCATCGGCAAGAAGAACCTTGTACATACTCATCACCTCTAACCTTCTAATTTTTCAATAAAAAGACAGGATATACAAGTAACGTATACCCTGCCTGCTGGAAAATCAAGCTATTATTTTACACCAAGCTTCTGCTTATTTTCTTTCCACTTGGTTGTTTGATATTGCAATACCTTATCATAACCTGCTGCTTGCGCATCTTTCTCTGCTTTATCCATAATCGTGATGACATCTGCTTCATTTCCAGCTTGGATTGCTTTCGCTCTTGCTGTTAAGAAGATGTCTTTCACGCTTTGGTTCGCAATACCTTCAGGTGTATTTGGAAGCGGTGACATATTTACGAATTGCGTCCAGTTATAAGACGTCTTCCATGTTACTTCAGACTGCCACTTTGTCTCGTAGTTCTTCTTGTCTTCCGGTAATGCTGCTTCTACCTTCGATTTTGCAGTATCGATGTAAGTCGTATTACCTGTCCATTGCAAGTTAATAAGATCGTTCATCAACTTCGCTAGACCTTTTTGATCGCTAAAGTATAAGTCCGTAAACTTCGGTGAACCATCTGCATCTGTACCTTTCCAGTACATACCCTCAGGTCCCCAGAACAATGTACGAGATCCTTCATCACCTGTCATCCAATCCCAGAAAGCAAAGATTGCTTCAGGGTCTTTCGCTGTCTTCGTAATCACGGCAACGTTCCAACCAAGCGTATTGTAATGACCTGGCCATACTTTATCCTTATCTACGCCGTCTTTACGAACTGGCCAGATGAATGTATAACCTGGGTGGCTTGGATCTTTCGCTTTGAGTGCTTGCGTTCCAGCGCTACCCATCTCTGTTCCTGTGGAGGAAGCATAGATTGCAACTTTACCGTTATTAATCTTTTCTTTTACTTGGTCCTGTGTTTGTGTAAGTGCATCTTGTGTCATTAATTTCTCACGGTACAACTTATTTGCGAACTGTAAGGATTCACGGAATACAGGATCAGCAATAATTGAACCTAACTTATCACCATTTGGTTTCGCACGATTCGGAATGTGTGTGACTGGGTTGTCATTTGCGAATGCGGAATACAGAATGTCAATACCTTGACCTTGGATACCCGGCTCAAATGGTGTCACATCTGGATACTTCGATTTAACTAACTTTAAGTAGTTGTGGAACTCATCTAATGTTTCAAGCTTAGGTGAACCAAGTTCATCATAAATCTTCTTATTAATCATATAACCTGCGTTACCGTTCGGACGCTGTGTATACCAGTTCGGGAATTGATACAACTTGCCATCTGGGGAACGGAGCATGTTAAGTGTTGCATCGCCAGCCCATTTTTTCAAATTCGGATATTTATCTAAGTAAGGGTCTAGAGGGACGAGCATGCCAGCTTCACGTAATTTCTCTACATCTGGACCACGATCTCCCCAGATCACATCTGGAAGTTCTTTGGAAGCAATCATCGTGCTTAATTTCTGTGCAGCTTTACCGCCATTCGGGATAGGCTTAACGGTTACTTTCAAGTTATCTTGAATCCATTTTGTCGCAGCATCTGCTCCCCAAACCGGCATGTTGTACCAATCGTAATTGCCATAGAAGGATAGCTCAAGCGGTTTCTGACCTAATACGAACTTGCCATCCGAAGGTGCAGCTGTACCTTTCGCTGCTTCACTTGGTTTCGGCGTTGCAGCAGGGGAAGCGGCTGCTCCTTTATCTCCATTACCGCATGCAGATAGAACAAGAGCTGAAGTCATCAGGACGGACACAGATAGCGATACGGTCTTCCTAATACGAATCAATTTCAAAACCCCTTTCATTCTTTTCATTTATAGGTTCAAAGCACATGGCTCTAAACTACTCTTTGAGTGATCCAACTAAGACGCCTTTGACAAAATACTTCTGCACGAATGGATATACGATCATAATTGGAACGGTTGCAACCATCATCGTTGCCATCGATAGCGACTTTGATGTGATGTTCTGCATCTTACTAAGCTGTGCAGCTGCTGCTGCATCCATTTGCGCAAGCTGCTCGGTAATAATATTGGAATCGAGAATCTGCTTTAACTTTGTCTGAATCGGCAGAAGCTCAACCTTGTTAATGTAAATACTAGGTACGAACCAATCATTCCAGTGCGCTATCGCCGTAAAGAGTCCTAAAGTCGCGATAACAGGACCGGATAACGGAACGATAATTTTGAAGAAGATTCCCCAACTTGTGCATCCATCCATTTTCGCAGACTCTTCTAGTCCATCAGGAAGGGATTGGAAGAAAGTTCGGAAGATGATCATATTCCATACACTGATTAGCCCCGGAATAATCATAACCCAGAACGTATCCATCAGATTAAGCTCACGGATTAATAAGAAGGAAGGAATCAAACCGCCACTGAAATACATCGTAACAATACACATGATCATGTAATATTTGCGACCGATGAGCTCGCGCTTTGAAATTCCATAAGCAAATACGGCAGTACAAAGCGTCGCAAGAAACGTTCCGACTAAGGTACGAGCAATTGAGATCATAAATCCATCAATGATCCGTTTATCTTTAAATACAATCTCATAATTCTCAAGAGTGAATGCCCGCGGCCAGAATGTAATTCCACCAAGCGCAGTATCACTTCCTGTATTAAAGGAGATGACAGCCGCATTCCACACGGGGTACAGCATTGCAAATCCTAGTACACTCAAGAAAATGTAGATAAAAACAATCATGATTCTATCGCTAAATCCGACTCTTACCATAGGCTGTGCCCCGATCTGCGCGCGATCGTATTCGCTAAAGTTAGTAATCCAACACTGATGATCGCCTTAAATAGTCCAACTGCTGTCGCATATGAGAAACGCTGATTCTCCACACCTGTTCTAAATACATAAGTATCGATAACATCGGATACCTCTCGAAGCGCCTGATTCTTAGCTAAGAGCAAGATGTCCTCAAAGCCTGCACTGAGCAAATTCCCAATTGCTAATATCATAAAAATAATAATAACTGGCATAATTGCAGGAATTGTAATTAAGTAGATTTGCTTAAAGCGACTTGCACCATCTATCGAAGCTGCTTCATACATATGTTGGTCTACCCCAGCAATCGCCGCTAAGTACACGATAGAGGCAAAACCAACTTCCTTCCATACCCCAGTTGAGATGAGAATACCCCAGAAATATTCAGGCAGGGATAAGAAATTAATCGGCTCGTCTATCAAGTTCAGCTTCTGCAATAAGATGTTGATACTGCCGTTATCCGTTGACAGAAGCGAAATTACGAATCCCGACACAATTACCCATGATAGGAAATGCGGCAAATAACTGATCGTCTGAATAACTCGTTTGAATGCCATTTTTCTCACTTCATTTAGCATGAGGGCTAGAATGATTGGAGCGGGAAATCCGATTAGCATCTTCAGCATACTAATGACAATCGTATTTCGCAGTACGTTCCATACGTCAGCAGAATTAAAAAACATCTCAAAGTGCATAAATCCTACCCATGGACTTGCGAAAAAACCTTCGAACAAGTTGTATTCCTGAAAAGAAGTCAGTAGTCCATACATCGGTATGTAACTAAATACAAAGAGAAATAACAATGCAGGAATGACCATCAACTGAATTTCCCATTGCTTAAGAAAACGCTTAACAAAACTTGTTTGCTTCATCTGTTTCGCTGTCTTTTTCGGTTCAAGCTTGATTTCAGCCATTTCGTTAGCTCCTTGCCTTGGTTCTTGGATAGTTTCATTGTAAAAGAAAAGATAAGCCTTAACTATTTGCCTAATCAACGAAAAATTATAATATTCAATTGAATTTCAGGAAACAATACATAGCAAATTCATGAAGCGGATGGAGGAATAACCATTTTAAAACCATCAAATCTAATGGAGCAACTAAAAAATATCAACCTCACATCCGATCTTAGGGCCAATATAAATGAATTGAAAATGATTTATTCCGACAGTGTGGATATGGTGTATCGCTCGTTTAAGATTGCAAATCAAGTTGATGCTGTGATCGTTTATCTAGATGGAATGACCAATACTGAACTAATTGATCAATCTGTACTTAATTCTCTAATGAACGCGAAGCAAATGAATAGCATAGAAGATTTGCTAAATCATCAGTTAGTGACCTCGAATGTAAAAATAAATCAAAACTTATATGAGTGTTCGATGCAAATCTCAGCAGGTAATGCCATTCTTCTCGTTGAGGGAGATAATCAAGGCTATTCATTAGGCATGGCCAAAATGGAGAAGCGCAGCATTCAAGAACCTTCCGCTGAATCCGTTGTACGTGGGCCTCGCGAAGGCTTCACAGAGGCAATTGGAGTCAATATGTCTCTCTTGCGTAGACGTATCAAAAGCCCCTTACTCAAAATGCAAGCCGTAGTTGTCGGTCGATATACACAGACCAATGTCGTGATTACCTATGTAGAGGGATTGGCAAATAAAGCTTTGATCGATGAGATCAAACACCGAATCGCCCGCATTGATATAGATGGGATTATAGATTCTTACTATATCGAGGAACTGATTAAAGACTCGCCCTATTCTTTATTCCCACAGCTAGAGAACACGGAGCGCCCGGATGTTGTCGCTGCCAATCTTCTTGAAGGACGAGCTGCAATTATCGTAGACGGATCCCCCTTTGCTCTGATCGCGCCGATCACATTCTTCTCCCTGCTGCAAGGCGTTGAGGACTATTATCAGAATTTCATCTTTGTCACGGTACTGCGCTGGTTGCGGTTCTTCTTCCTATTAATATCACTATTACTGCCTTCCATCTATATAGCCGTACTGACGTTCCATCAGGAGATGGTACCGACCAACTTATTTAATACGATTGCGCAGTCTAGGGAAAACCTACCTTTTCCCGCCTTAGTTGAAGCGTTTATTATGGAAATTTTCTTTGAAGCGCTGCGAGAGGCGGGTACGAAGATGCCCAAACAAATTGGTTCAACAATTAGTATTGTTGGAGCTCTGGTGATTGGAGATGCTGCAACAGCAGCAGGAATTGTCTCTGCTCCAATGGTGATGGTTGTAGCCATTACAGGGATTGCCTCACTGATGTTACCACGTTATTCAGCAGGGATTGCCATCCGATTAATCCGCTTCCCGATTATGCTCTTTGCTGGCACATTGGGATTGCTCGGGATCATCCTATGCCTGCTCATTTTGCTCATTCGTTTATGTTCTTTACGTTCATTTGGCGTGCCTTTCTTTTCACCTCTTGGGCCAGTAAACTTCCAATCAATGAAAGATGTACTAATACGCGCCCCAGGCTGGCAGTATACGACGCGTCCGCACTTTACAGGCGAATATAATAAGACCCGTCAAAGAACACCCAAAATGAAACCACCCGACGATAAAAATAACCAATAAGAAGGAATATACCTATGATCGAAAAAGGGAAAATTACACCTCAACAACTAAGTCTCTTAATGTATCCCTACATTATTGCTACCGGAATGTTAATCTCTCCCTTTGTTGTGTCCAGACAAGCAGATCGCGACTTGTGGTTTTCTCCTCTATTCGGGTTTATCACTGGTTTTCTTGCGATTTTCTTAGCCTATAAATTAAGCCGATTGTTCCCCAATCAGACGTTTATCGAATATATCCCACGTGTGATCGGAAAAGTCGCAGGTAAAATCGTGGCGATCATTTACATTATTTTTCTATTGCAAGCAATCGCAACGATTCTACGTGAAAATGCACAGTTTCTCACTGGTAATTTCTTTCAATATACACCCGTTCCAGTCATTATGGGCTCGATCTTGTTGACTGCTGCCTACAATGTACGCAGCGGTCTTGAAGTCATGTGCCGAACAGCTCAGTTTACTGTTCCAATTGTCCTGTGCCTCGTACTTGCTACTTGTTTTCTTAATCTCCCTACAATCAAACCAGCGAATATTCTACCTGTATTCGAATTTGGGGTTCTTCCCTCATACAAAGGATCATTCATGATTCAAGGCTGGCTTTCAGAATTTTTTATCATCAGTTTTCTTATCCCGTATTTGAATAAGCCAAAAAAAGTAGTACGTTGGACGGCAATATCTGCTCTTGTAGTCGTTGCCACTTTAATTCTCATTAACATGACGTGTTTCATGATCCTTGGAACGTCCACCAAAGCTTATATGTACACCATGATGCTCCTTGCGGAGAACATTAGCTTCCCAGGTCTGCTCAATCACCTAGAAGCTCTTGTTATGGCATTCTGGGTACTTGCTACTTTCACCAAATTGTCCGTATTCTTCTATGCTTCGGTACTAGGTACCGCACAAGTTTTCAAACTTTCGGATTACAAGCATATTGTGTTTCCCTATACGATATTACTGCTCGCACTTGGTCAATGGTCATTGCCGAGTACACAAGAATTGTTCAGCTCTATTGAAGGGTATGAACCTTTCTATCTCTTCACCTTCAATCTCGTCATCCCAAGTATCATCCTACTGATTGCCATCTTTCAGAAGAAGCTTAAAAAAGGGATAAGGAGTCGATTCACGTGAGAACTCCTTCGAAACATATTTATCGCAGTACACTTCTACTGATCTGTATGGTATTCCTAATGGGATGTTGGGATCGCAAAGAAATCAATATGCTTGCGATCGTTACATCGGCTGCCATTGATAAATATAATAAAGACATGTATGAACTATCTATTCAAATCTATGTACCAAAATCTGCGGGAAGTTCAGGTGGGTCAGAGGGCGGCGGAGGTTCCAGCCAGCTTCTCGTTCGATCAGGGGTCGGTCATACCGTTGCAGAAGCCGTAAACAATCTACAAAAAAGTTTACCTCGCTCCATATTTTGGGGACAGTGCGAAGTATTTATTGCCAGCAAAGAAGTTACTTCCGAAGGGGTTCGTCCCCACCTTGACTATATCATGCGAGAGCCGAAGACAAGAGGTAATGCTTACTTTTATATTTCACAAGGGAAAGCCAAGCAAATGCTTGAACTAAAGCCGCCTCTTAATAAATCCACCGCGGAAGTGCTTCATAATTTAGCTGTGCTAAAAGTAGGTGTTCCGCTTCGAGCAGGCGCATTCCAAGACATGCTGGTTAGTGATGCTGGTTAGTGATGCTGGTTAGTGATTCTGCTAGTGGACTGCTTCCTTATATCCAAGTAATTAATGCCGATAAAAGCTCTCAAAATCAAAATCAGAATCAATTAATCCCATTCTTAGCCGGTGCAGCAATCTTCAATGATGCTAAACTAATTGGCACGCTGGATAATGAGGAAACAGAAGGTGTCCTATGGTTGCGTAATGAATTACGTAAGACGGTTACAAGTATATCCGCGCCAGACGGTTCTGGTTATATAACGGCAAAAATGAGGCAAGGCAATACAAAGTTAAAGCCAGTAATCGAAAACGGAAAATGGAAAGTCATTGCAACATTAGACTATGACTACGATATTCTGCAAAACTCTACTCACTCACTCAATATGATAAAAAGTGAAGTAACAAGTATGGTGGAACGAAAAATTGAACAGCAAATCCGTAAACACATTCGGCTATCTCTAGATCTTATACAAAACAAGTACAAATCCGATATTCTCTCATTTGGTGATATGTTCCATCGTAAATATCCCAAAGAGTGGAGAGAAGTAAAAGCAGATTGGAAAGATAAATTTTCTCAAGTTGATGTTGATCTGAAGATTAAAATTCATATACGTGAACCTGGTAAACGAACAACGCCAGCGGGAGTTCCAGATGATGAGGTGACCCAATGAAGGCTTATTACATGCTCGGAGTGACACTCTTAACTATTGTCATTATTTTATTGGAGGTAAAGTCACTCCAATCGGATCAGAAGAAAGATAAGCGTGCGATCATTATGATCAGTATGATCAGCTGGCTCGCAGCCATTATCATCATTGTGTTCCCTGATCTACCCGGTTTTGATAAGTATTTGGTCATGCTCTACAAACCATTTACTGATTTCCTCAATTAACAACAAAGAGCTAACGGCAACTCGTCCGATTGGGACATGCCGTTAGCTCTATTTATGATTTATCCAATGAATGCTTGTACCCATACCCCTTGATAGTGTGCGATACCTATCGTTGTAAAGTTCGGGCTAAGAATATTCTGTCTGTGACCGCTGCTGTTCATCCAAGAGTTCATCACTTCTTGTGCGGATCGTTGGCCTTTGGCAATGTTCTCACCTGCAGCGCGGTAAGTGACGCCATATTTCTTCATCATATCAAATGGCGAACCATAAGTTGGAGAGTTATGATCGAAGTAGTTATTCTTCACCATGTCCTTCGCTTTGTCCATCGCCATATTGTTTAGCTTCGCATTGTCCATCTTAAGCGGGGAAAGACCTGCTTTCGTACGCTCCTTGTTAACAAGAACTAGGACTTCACTCGCAAACTTGCTCGCTTCATCTGATACAACTGGCTTCTCCGAAGGATCTGGTGTTGGCTTCGGTGTTTCAGGTTTTGGCGTTGGCTCTGGCTTCGGTGTTGGCTCTGGAGTTACCGGCTTCTCTGGTGTTACTGGTTTCTCAGGCTTTGGAGTTGGATTTACAACATCCGGTTTAATAATAATTCCATTGCCGATGTTAGGAAGTAAGCAATTGGATCCATTCCACACAAATCCTCCTTGGAAGTTATGGGAAAATAATTTCATCAATTCATTCAAATTGCAATTACCCGATTTCAATAAATCTTGGAATGAAATTGTGCTCCCCTGATTTCCTGTAGATGCTTGTGCGACGTTCACCATTCCTGTGGATGCAAGCATGGTAACTGCAAGCGCTCCTGTAACTACTACTTTCTTCAACCTTTGTTTCATATTCCTCTCTCCTTATTATCGCCTACGAGGTTAGCTGACGGGTTCGGATTAAAGAGTAATACCCGATCACAATTGTGATTTCACCCCAAAACTTTGGTTCCCCCGCACCTGTGCTGGTCTCGGCCTATTTTACACGTTCAAAGTGTATCATTTCTCACACCCACCAACACTGCCAAAATAATGGTTTTTTTACTGAAACTAGGAATCGATGCCAATTACATGAAACTTACGTACAGACGATCACCTGTCTTGCAAATTTCCCTTTATTCACGACACACCGCTCCCCAATAGCAAGTCCTGCCGCTAAAATCGCTTCATCCATCTCCTCAAGTGTTACAATAATTACCTTGTCCGCTAAAGCATGAACACGCTCTAACATCATCAATCGTTCACGTTCTGGGAGTACCGAGCATAGATTATAAGGCATATCAAGAATCGCAACATCATAGTGTCCTTCTAATGTCGTCATATCTTGAATGGTGACAACCTGCGGATAGCCAAAGTGTTCTAGATTCGCACGTGCACCACGAATAGCCATCGGATTAATATCCGATCCAACCATCTTTATCCCCATCGATAGCGCTTCAATGACTACCGTACCAATTCCACAACACGGATCAATGACCGTGACACCTTCTACTCGCGGAGCGGCAATATTTACAATAGCTCTAGCCACCCGAGTACTAAGCGCGGTTGAATAATTCTGAGGTTTCTTCATATGCTTCAGCCACAACGCTTCATTCTTCCGATAAGACCCAAATAACCACCTATTTCCTGCGCGAATAATTCCAAATATCCGCTCAGGCTTACGCATGTCCGCTTTTCCGCGTACACTCGCTCCAATCTCCCGCTCTATGAGGCGTTCTTCTTCATATGTGATCGCATTATCATTCTCGATATATACCACTTTAAAAGTTGCTCCACCAAGTTCAATTGCACCAACTTGCTCGGCAATCTCCTGCACACTTTGTCCTGCGTACAGCACTTCTAGCTGCAATTTAAAAAACGGACTTCGGCTCGGATTAATGTTATAATGACTTTCTATATAGTTATGCTGTGGTACTTGTCCGAACAGACTTTTGAGTTCTAATGTGCATAAAGACATTTCATCCTCATGACAAGCATATGTATAAAGATATGCTGGAAAATTGTGAGATTTCATGGATCTCCCACCCTTCATCATGTTCAAAAATCTTATTGTACCACATTGCTAAGATTCGTATAGATAAGGAAATTTTGTCACATATTATTAGGGTTAAGGAGGGGCAAAACGTATGTATTATTCTAAAAAGACAGTAGAGCCTGTCGTAGAGGAAACCGTAATTTGGAAGTGTAGCAATGAATCGTGTGTATGTTGGATGCGAGAAAACTTCGCCTTCGAACAAACGCCTGTCTGTCCGATTTGTCAATCTGTGATGGAGAAAAATAATAAAATGCTCCCTACTATTTACAATAACAACCAAAAAGATGTCAAATAACACATGTATGGCAAAGACAAAGGCACTCACCCGAGCTTTCGGGTAGTGCCTTTGTTTATTCAAGTAACTAGCTTGAAGTTACTCCGATGTTACTTCTTTCTTTTGTCCAAAAATGCTCTTCAGCATAGGCGGAGTTACGATCGTCGTCAAGATTACTACAATGATGATCGATGTGAAGTACTTCTCATCCAGCAATTGTGCTTCGAGTCCAATCGCACCCAGAATAAGTGCTACTTCTCCACGAGACACCATCCCGGCGCCGATACCAAGAGCAGATCTGCCTTTAAACCCAGTCAGTCTTGCACCTAGACCCGAACCTGCAAGCTTCGTAATAACCGCTACAATCGTAAGACCTAGAATGAACCAGATTTGATCCAAAATTCCCACAAAAGTAACAGATAATCCGATACTTACGAAGAACACCGGAACGAAGATAACATAAGCAATCGGTTCGATCTTATGTTCCACTTCTTCTCTATATTTCGTCTGAGAAATAGCAATACCCGCTGCGAATGCCCCAATAATACCTGCAACACCCATAAGCTCAGCGAAGTAGGAGAAGGCGAAACAGATAATTAACCCTGCACTAATAATCGCCTCAGATACGGCTAGCGGTGCAAGCATTCGCATCACTAAAGGAACAACTTTCCAACCAGCAAAGATAATCACTACGAAGAACAGAACCTTCTTAATAAGGAGCATGCTAAGGCTCACATCACCTGGTGTCATGAAGCTCATAAGCACAGCCAAAGCTACAACAACTAAGATATCATCAATAAGTGCTGCACCAAGGATCGTTGTACTTTCTTTGCTTTTGAGTTGTCCAAGCTCTTTAAGTGTCTGAACAGAAATACTAACAGAAGTAGCGGACAACATTAAACCTAAGAATAAAGAATGAGACTGTTCAAGCCCCATGAAATGACCCGTTAAATATCCACCAACTAGTGGGAAAATAATACCGCCAACCGCAACGGCAAGCGAGGAATTTCGATTCTGATTGAGTGCTTTAAGGTCTGTCTCAAGTCCAGCAATAAACATAAGCAGGAGAACACCAATTTCACTCAAACTGTCAATCATCTCTGTTTTTTCAATCCAACCCAGCACAGCTGGACCAATAATAATACCAATTAGTAGCTTTCCTAATACCGCTGGCTGACCTAACCGGACGCTTATATCCCCTGCAAGTTTCGTCGCAAGCAAGATGATAAGCAATTGTAAAAATAACAGCATGCAATCGTTCCCTTCGATTCAATATAGTCGTTCTAAAGATGCAAACATCTTCTATTATAACAATTCAATGCAATATCGCCAAATAGTGTCAACTATTTTAGAAGTAAAGCATATGAAAAAAGCTGCCTATTTGGCAGCTTTTCCATCTTATTTTATGAAAAAATGTAAAAATTAATTCTGTGCTTCTACAGTTGATTGAACGACAGGAGTCGTAGATTGTGCGACAGATTGCTTATCCTCAGGATTTGCAGGTTTACCTGGCATTTTGTTCGAAGTGCGAAGCGGAATTTCTTTCAAGAAGAATGTAAGAAACATCGCTACGCAGAGCAAAATCGTACCCGCTAAGAACACAGTTGATAAAGATGAGCTTAATGCATCACGCAAGGAATCAATCATTTGAGTGAAAATAGGTTGCATTGCAGCAGGCATTTGATCATGAATCGTTGCTAACTTCGGTTGATCAAGCAGCATTTGTGGATTATGGAATACAGATAATTTCTCCGCTATGGCCGGATCAAGTTTCGTTAAATCCACACCTTTACCCGATGCGATCGCCGATTTCATGGATTCTGTCATACTCATCGACATAATAGTTCCCATGACAGCAATCCCGATCGTACCGCCTAAGTTACGGAACAATTGAGATGAAGCTGTTACGACACCCAGTTTGGATGGTTCCACTGCATTCTGAACAGCAAGGGAGAAGACTGGCATTCCTAGACCTAAACCAAGTCCGAATACGATCATACTAACAACAGCCATTGCAATGCTATCCATATAGACCATGATAAGCATACCCGCGATCATAATTGGCATCCCCATTAGGGCAAAGCGCTTGTATTTACCCGTCTTACTAATCATCTGACCGCCGATTGCGCTCATGATTACCATACCGATCGACATTGGCATTGTGACATAACCGGAGTAAGTAGGTGAAATGCCCATGACCCCTTGCACGAAGAATGGAATATAGATCAGTGCACCCATCATTCCTGCGTTCATCAAGAACCCGATTACATTAGAAAGTGTTACAATTCCATTCTTAAATAAGGAAAGCGGCAATACCGGTGTCTTCACTTTCGTTTCAACAAACATGAAGATCAGAAGCGAAGCAAGTGCGGCAGAGAATAGCCCAATAATTTGGGAAGAACCCCAATCATATTTCGTACCTGCCCATGAAAATGCAAGTAGTAAAGGTACGATTGCCGTAGTTAGGAACAAAGAACCCCAGTAGTCAATGGATTCGGATTGCTTACGCTCCACTTTCGGGAACAACACTAAGATCATAATGAATGCCACGATACCAAGTGGTAAGAAAATCCAGAATACCCAAGACCAATTCATATGGTCGACAATGTAACCTCCAAGGGTAGGTCCGATAACGCTTGAGAAGCCGAACACAGCCGTCAAGACACCGGTCCACTTCCCACGTTCACGCGGTGCGAATAAGTCACCTACTGCAGTAAAGGAAGTTGCCATCAGAATACCTGCACCCAAACCTTGAACACCCCGATACGTAATCAAATAGAAAATATCTGGTGATGTGCCACACATAAAAGCACCGATCATAAATAGAACAATACCAGTCAGAATAAATGGCTTACGCCCATATATATCTGATAATTTACCGACTAAGACAGTTGCAATCGTCGAGGTTAGCATATAAATCGTTATAACCCATGTGTAATAGTCCATTCCACCCAGCTTCGCAATAATACGCGGTAAAGCTGTACCCACAATTGTCTGGTTAATCGCGGAAAAGAACAAAGCTGCCATGATCGCAATCATGATCGTTAATTTACGCTTATGCGTTAAATGTTCCATCGTTTCCCCTACTCCTTCTGATGTCTCTCTATATTTTCTAAGGCTTGACTGAAGATACGTATAAGATGATCGGTATCTTCCTGCGGCAACTCGTCAAAGAACATCGCAATCGTCTCACGCTGTCCCTCCTGAATTTCTTGCACGATTTCCTCGCCTTCTGGGGTAATCTCGATATAAACTACCCTACGATCCTCCTCATCTCGTGTACGCTGAATCAGCCCCCTCACAATTAATTTATCTGCAGCTCCCGTAATTGCTCCGGAAGTTAAACACAACATATTTGCTAACTCAGACACTTTCTGTTTACCTTTCGAACTCAATTTGAGAAGCATCCGAAACTGTGAAAAAGAAAGGTTTTGTGTCATGCGTTTGTTCCATTCTCTCGTCATTTGCTTCAGGACACTTCGAAACAAATCCGAGAGGACAAAGTTAGAATTCATTTCAGGCACAACCAAGACTCCTTTATCGAAATATATTTTAACGTTAAACTAATAAACATTAAACTATTCAGAAGTATACATTTCTGTTCTCAAATCGTCAAGAGTAAAACTTCAGACAAATCGATTATTGTTAAAATAAAAAGAAAAAACAGTTAATTCAAGACGTGCGCCTTGGTTAACTGTTTCGTTGGTTATGAATAAAATTCAAAATAGCCTTTGCCTTTTTCCTTTGCACGGTACAGTGCAAGATCTGCGTGCTTAATTAATGAGTCCGCGTCATTGCCATCAGATGGAGCACCAGCAATTCCAATACTAACACGAATGCCACTATCTTCACCTTTGATAAGTAACGGGTCTGTTGTAAAGCTGCTAATAATCCGATCTGCGATCCGTGCAACCGTCTCTCGCTTTGGCATATTCGTAAGTAAGATTACAAACTCATCGCCACCAATGCGCGCGACGAGATCCGTATCCCGCGTATAATGCAGCAATCGATCCGCCGCAGCTTTGAGCATCTCATCGCCTTGCGTGTGACCACATGTATCGTTGACACGCTTAAATCCATCTAGATCGAGGTAAAGAAGTGCTAATTCGGTAGGTTCTCCATCTGGATTCGTTAATTCTTTGTTCAGACGTTCTTGGAATTTCAAGCGGTTAGGTAGATTCGTTAGTGGATCATGGTACGCGATATGCCGCATATAATCCTGCTCATATCGATCATCCGTAATATCGACTACGATACCATAAATACTAGTCACCAAGTGATTATTGCGTATAGGTACCATCGCTATATGTAAGATTCGTGATGCACGAGGACTTTTATTTATCGTAATTTCAAAATGCTGTGAAAATCCATTCATCACAAGTTCAATATAATTGTAAACTTCTGTCCGTTCATCCGAATCCATAATAGAAGAGAATGTCAGTGGATTCGTATCTTCTCGCAAATTAAATAAATCTTTCAATATTTGATTCGAGAATGTGACCATTCCAGCACTATCAAGAATAAACATGCCGCAAGAATCATCCATATAGATGAGTTCATCATAAGTATGATGAACATCAACACCTTGATCATCTAGCAAGCGGTTCGAATATATCCCTAAAAACTTATAAGCAAGTTGTTTGGAATAGAATGTATTCTCATGCCAAAACAAGCGATAGCTATGATCCATATTTGCTTTTCTTGCAAGTCGGTCTACTTGCATTTCCATAATTGGACCATTACAGAGCACAGCGCACTTTTCCACATAATCTCGCAAGAACAACATGAGTTGTTCCCACATCACATTCACTTCAGGACGGAAAACGTAGGGCTTGCCATTCTTCATCATCAATCGGTTATCAATGAGCAGCTTGATTGCGCCCTTGCGCAAGTGAAGTACTTTCTCATGAACCTGCGGGATGAACTCTGCTATATCTTGAATTGTAAGATCACCACGTATTTGCCATGATAGTACTTGACTATCAAAATCGACGTCTAGAAGAAATTTACTAGTCATCTTAGCTGCCCCCTGATCTACCATAATATTCTATTAGTATAGTTCAAAACAGGACATCTGTCATGTATATCCAAAAAATTAATAGGTAATTTGTACTATTTTATAAATTCATGTCGAAACTCACGCTACTCACGACCTATAACCGAACGTCCCATCTGTTTACGGAAAATCCGGAAAGTAACTCCTACATCCGCAAAGAACAGCATCATCATAAATGGACATAGCTGTAGCCATACCGGATAGAGCACTAGATACATGACCGATACGATGGGATGGACGAAGTAATATACAAGTAAAGACAATAACACCCAATAGATAGAGTATCGCATGCAGACATGTCCTCTCACTTGAAAACGATACTCGGAATAATCCCACCACTTTTTATGAAAAAGCTTATGCAAGAGTGCACCACTTATAAACTCCACCATCGACGGAACGAGGATCGCTAGTAATAGAAGAAAGCTGAAATGAGGATACAGCGGCAGTAATAACAGTACGAGCACTGGGGCTATGCCGTACATGGGCTTAAACGGCCCTTGCAGGAACCCTTTTTTGCGAAAAGTACCAGTCGTGATTTTGCTATGCGTATTCTCGAGTAGCCAGCCCCCGAAAGAATAGATGATAAAGTAAAAAAGCATAGATGGCCAAGTGAGGGTTTCTACAGTAAGTGTTGTGAACATTGATACCAATTCCTTTCCATGTAAAATATGGGAATTGGATTAGTATGAGGATTAACCTATAAAGTTATTCTTGCAAGTACACGCAAAAAACGCCTTATCTCAATAGATAAGACGTTCTTCTTCTATAATAAGAGCGAAATTTGCTTCGCGACCTTACATCCCAATTGCTTTGCCATCGACTGCAAGCATGGCTTCACCAATAATTTCAGACAGCGTAGGATGTGGATGAATCATTTTACCAACTTGAATCGAATTTGCTTGTAAGAACTGTGCGAGTGCCGCTTCCGATATATGCTCCGTCACATGCGGTCCGATCAAATGTACACCAAGAATGTCGTGTGTCTTCTTATCGGTAATGACTTTCGCAAAACCATCTGCTTCTCCATGCACGAGCGCTTTACCAAGTGCTTTGAACGAATACTTACCTGTCTGCACTTCATAGCCCTGCGCTACCGCTTGTTCTTCCGTCCAGCCCACTGATGCAATCTCAGGTCTTCCATAAATACAGCGCGGAATCGTGTGCAACGCCTGACTATGAGGCGTCTCTCCTGCGATATGTTCAGCTGCCGTGATCCCCTCATGACTAGCTACATGTGCGAGTTGCAAACCACCATTCACATCACCAATCGCATAAATGTGTGGAGTAGATGTCAGCATGCAAGTATCAACAACAATTACGCCTCTCTCCACTTGAACCCCAGCTTCTTCAAGACCGATCTGCTCGACATTCGCTTGACGACCTACGCTCACAAGTGCCTTCTCTGCTTCTAAATCCTTCACACTGCCAAGGTGCTCGACTTGCATATGCACCGTGCCGGTCTGATTATTGGCGTACATCGTCTCAGCAAGTAACTTCGCACCTGTTAGAATCGTAACGCCGCGCTTCATCATTAAGCGACGTAGTTCTTTGGAAATATCCGCATCCTCTAATGGAACAAGGCGATCTGCATATTCAACAATCGTCACTTTCACGCCGAAGTCGCTTAACATCGATGCCCATTCAATTCCGATTACACCGCCGCCTACAATAATGATCGAACTTGGTAGATTGTCCATTTCAAGCGCATCATCACTTGTCATCACAAACTTACCGTCAATCGTAAGCCCTGGCAATGATCTTGGACGTGAACCTGTAGCGATAATGAGGTCTTTATAAGCAACAACGAGATCATCTGCATCCTGTGTTTGTACAGTTACTGCACCGTTATATGGTGCATCCACAGGTAAATTTGTTAGCTTGCCATGGCCGATGATCACGTCGATTTTATTCTTTTTCATTAAAAATTGCGTACCGCCATGTAATTGTTCCACGATCTTCTGTTTACGAGCTTGCACGAGTCCAAAGTCCAATTGGAAGTCATTGGCGACAATACCAAAGCTTTCGCTATGTTTGAAATTCGTATATACTTCTGCACTACGAAGCAGCGATTTACTTGGAATACATCCTTTGTTCAAGCAAGTGCCGCCTAAGCGCTCTCGCTCAACAACAGCTACGGACTTGCCAAGCTGGCTTAATCGAATTGCTGCAACATAACCCCCTGGTCCACCGCCGAGTACTACAGCATCATATGTTTTCATGCAGATTCTCTCCCCCTATCGCCTAACTCTTTGTATGTTTATGACGAAGCTCGTACATGATCTTACGTCCCGTTGGCGTCTGTGCGAGTCCACCTTGCGCAGTCTCGCGATGCTTACTTGGCATAGCCGTTCCGACTTCAAGCATCACATCAATGACTTCATCAGATGGAATCACGCTGCGTACACCTGCCAGCGCCATATCCGCAGCAGCTAGTGCATTAACTGCACCAAAGCCGTTACGAACGATGCACGGAATTTCCACAAGTCCACCTACTGGATCGCAAATGAGACCAAGTGTATTTTTCAAAGCTAAACCCACAGCATGCATCGACTGATCAGCCGATCCACCGCGAAGTTCAACCATTGCTCCAGCAGCCATTCCGATCGCCGAGCCAATCTCTGCCTGACAACCGCCTTCGGCACCTGAAATAAAGGAGTTATTCGCAATGACATACCCAATCGCACCCGCAGTAAATAGACCGTGAACGAGATGATCATCGTCCCAGCCGAATCGCTCCTGTGCACTTACGAACATACCCGGAATAATCCCGCATGAACCTGCTGTTGGAGTCGCAATAATACGCCCCATCGAGGCATTAACTTCCGATACCCCAAGGGCATAAGCCATTGCTCGACAAGCTACATCACCACTTGATGTCTCTGTACTATTCATATAAGCAAGCACACGCTGTGCGTCCCCACCTGTAAGTCCACTTCGAGAAATCGTGGACTCCGTTAGCCCCTTATTCACAGCTTCCTTCATGATCTGGTAATAGTCCGCCATCTGTGCGAATACTTCCTCTTGCGTCATGCCGGATTCTGCTGCCTGTTCGTCAATCATAATCTGCGAAATGGTCTTGGATTCCGCTTGGCATAACTCCGTTAACTCTTTTAGGTTTCGAAATCGCACCTGCGAGTCAGCTCCTTCTAGTCAAATCAATGACCGAAACTTTCACAATGTTAGGCAAGCGCGAAATCGTATCCTGCACTTGCTTCGTAATCGGTGTGTCTAGTTCAATTACTGTCATGGCTTCCCCATTGCGACGCTTGCGATCCACGTCCATATAGCCAATGTTTAAGCCAAAGACGCTTAATATGTTGGTGATCTGCGCGATTATACCTGTAGAATCAATATGTTGAATCACAAGTGTTGGAAACTCACCTGTGCACTGCACATCGAAACCACTCATCGCATGAATCACAATATTGCCACCGCCAATAGATGCCCCAAGCACTTCCGTATATTCGTCTCCTGCCCAAAGCTCAAGCTTCGCAGTATTCGGGTGCGGGCAGTTGCCTGTAATTGGCACAAAGCTCACTTCAACACCAGCTAACTTCGCTTCTTCAAACGAATTTCGAATACGCGGATCATCCGTCTCATAATCAAGTAAACCACCGATCAACGCGAGATCCGTACCATGTCCCTGATACGTTTCGGCAAACGAACCGTAGAGCAGAATTCGTACCTTTTCGGGCTGAACTCCGAGCAGCTGTCTTGCCACTCGGCCGATTCGAATTGCACCTGCTGTATGTGAGCTAGATGGCCCGACCATTGCTGGACCGATAATGGAGAACACATTTTTAAAGCGCATGCGCTTTCCCTCTTCCTCTTGGACTTCCCTTAATGACTAGACTTAAGAGCCCCTTCAACTTGCTCATGGGCATGATACGAACTACGAACAAGCGGACCCGATTCCACATGGGAAAAACCGAGCTGCAAGCCTTCCACTTTGAACTGCTTGAATTCATCTGGCGTGTAGTATTTCTGTACTTTCAAATGTTTCTCTGTCGGCTGTAAATACTGTCCAATGGTCAGAATGTCACAACCTGAAGCACGCAGGTCTTTCATACTTTCAATTACTTCTGCTGCTGTCTCTCCAAGTCCAACCATAAGGCCTGACTTGGTCATCTGCTCAGGACGAATATCCTTCGCGTTACGCAAAAATTGCAAGGAACGCTCATATTTCGCTTTCGCCCGAACTTGATCGGATAGACGGCGAACGGTTTCCAAATTGTGATTCAAGATGTCTGGCTTCGCCTGAAGAACAATTTCTAGTAAATCCTTTTTCCCGCTAAAATCTGGTGTTAGCACTTCAATACTTGTCAGTGGATTACGCGCTCTAACCGCTTCAATCGTCGCCTTGAACATGCCTGAACCTTCATCCTTCAGATCATCACGGGCAACGGATGTAATGACGACATGCTTAAGCCCCATCTCTTGCGTGGAAACCGCAACATGTTCCGGCTCTTCCAGATCAAGCTCTGTCGGAAGTCCCGATGTCACCGCGCAGAATCGACACGCTCTTGTGCATATTTTGCCTAGAATCATAAAGGTCGCTGTACGATTGCTCCAGCATTCATAGATGTTCGGACATTTCGCTTCCTCACACACGGTGTGCAGCTTGCGTCCACGCATCATCGACTTGATGTCGCCGAAGCTTTCGCTCGTGCGAAGTGATATTTTAAGCCAATCCGGCTTACGTTCTCTTGTCTGCGTCATCTTGCCCACGCTCCTACTCTTCTGTGTAGGCTTTGTACTCGTCACCTGTTAGTAATCCAGCTACTGCTGCTTCTGCGCCGCCTTCAACTTCTAGTTCAACCATCCAACCTTGACCGTATGGCTCGTTGTTTACTAGCTCGGGTTGATCAAGTAGATCGGAGTTCACTTTCGTCACCGTACCAGCTACTGGGGAGAATACATCGGATACTGTCTTAACGGATTCGATTGTACCTAGGCTCTCGCTGTCTTTTACACTTAAACCGATTTCAGGAAGTTCAACGAACACGATGTCGCCTAATTGGCTTTGTGCAAAATAGGAAATTCCTACGCGGATTGTGTTTGCGTCTACGATTTCTGCCCACTCGTGATCTTTGCTGTACCATACGTTTTGTTTAATTTCGCTCATGATTGAAATGACCTCACTTTTGGAATTTGATTTGTTTTTTTGGAAAATAGATCGGGATGAACATTGAGCGCTTGGTGTGGCGCTGTGGAGAAAAGTATGCTTCCAGTCGCTGTCTCAATCGTGAATTTTGAATTGGCTAAGTGGTATTTTCACGATTTCAAAGGCGATCACTTCGTTCTTCCAGCACACTTTTCTCCTTCGCTCCCTCCGTGCTCGGAGTTACTTCACCCACTTTTGGGGTGAATCAGGGAGGGGCCGTGAGCCCACTCCAACGATTCGCTGCAGCAGGGTTTGCTTCACTCGCCTAGCTTCGCGCTCGTGTTGGCTAAGTGCTTACTCACTTTCGTGAGGATCTGCTGGACGCTCGCGTCCATCCATTTCGTGGTTCGCTTACCCTTGATTTGTGATTCACTGTGCTTGTATTCTGCGTTTCATTACTTCACGCGCATGTGTGTATTCATTCCCTGCACACAATTAAAACTTGATCTTGTAACTTGATCTTATCCGTAGGGAGTCGCCAGGTGCCTACGCACCGGGGAATTCCCTACCTTTCTTTTCTGCCTCCGGCTCACTGGCGGAGGGTGGATTTTTTAAGTACGGGCTGGCGTGGATGCAAAAAGTGAAACGGAGGAAAAGAGAGTGTTGTAGGAGCGTAGCGTTCGCCTTTGAAATCGTGTCCCATCCTACCAACCTAATCAAAAGGGACACGATTGAGACAGCGACCGGAGATACTCTCTTTTCCGCAGTTGCACAACTTTTTGCATACACGTATGCACTTCCCTAGTACTTAAACAGAGGAAAACCTCCGCTCAGCTCCTTCACTTGCTCCGACACCCCAGCATCACCTTGATGCTTCAAAGTCGTCGCAATTAGCTTCGCTAGAGTGCGCATCTCAGGCTCGCGCATGCCGCGTGTTGTAAGAGCTGGTGTACCGATACGGACACCGCTAGTCACGAACGGGCTTTGCGGATCGCCTGGGATTGTGTTCTTGTTCACGGTAATACCAACATGCTCCAGCATCGCTTCTGCTTGTTTACCTGTCAGATCGAAAGGACGAGTGTCGAGAAGCATTAAGTGGTTGTCTGTACCGCCAGTAACGATTGCCGCGCCTTCTTCAATCAGAGCGGATGCAAGAACACTTGCATTCTTCACAACCTGCTCTGCATACGTTTTGAATGATGGCTGTAGCGCCTCCTTGAACGATACCGCTTTACCCGCGATGACGTGCATAAGTGGTCCACCTTGAATGCCTGGGAAGATCGATTTGTTCAAACCTTTGATCATGTCAGCGTCATTCGTAAGTAACAATCCACCACGAGGACCACGAAGCGTCTTATGTGTTGTACTTGTCGTGACATCGGCATACGGCACTGGTGATGGATGCAAACCAGCAGCAACTAACCCTGCAATATGTGCCATATCCACCATCAATTTCGCACCGATCTGATCCGCGATCTCTCTAAACTTGGCAAAATCAATCGTACGCGCATACGCGCTCGCACCTGCGATAATCAAGGCTGGACGCTCTTTTTTTGCAAGCGCCTCCAATTGATCGTAATCAATACGATGTGTATCCTCACGTACACCATAGGACACGACATTGAACCATTTGCCAGACATACTGACAGGGCTGCCATGCGTCAAATGTCCACCTTCGGACAAGTTCATTCCCATGATCTTATCGCCTGGATTTAAGAGATGGAACATCACCGCCATGTTTGCTTGAGCACCAGAGTGTGGCTGCACATTGGCATAACCAGCGTCAAAAAGTTGTTTCGCGCGTTCAATCGCAATTGTTTCTACTTCATCTACGAACTCACAACCTCCGTAGTATCTTTTCCCCGGATACCCTTCAGCGTATTTATTCGTAAGCTCAGACCCCATTGCTGTTAAGACATCAGGGCTAACAATATTTTCGGATGCGATCAGTTCAAGTGTTGTTAACTGTCTGTTCTTTTCCTTCGATATTGCTTCAAAAATTTCCTCATCATGCGTTTGTAGACTCAAATGTCTACACCTCCAAAAGTGTATTCCCTCTCTTGCCCGTATAACAAAAAAAGGACATAGAAAAGGTTAGATGCCTTTTCTCTGTCCTTGGTACCTGAGAGTTTAGAGCTTTCAATTGAAAACGCACCGTGTGCGTCTATCTTGAAAGAAACTTACCCCTTTGGTGGCTTTCGCACTCTCCAGAGTCGCGTCAAATGGCGGTACTTTTTACCTGAGAGATTTGTTCCCAGCGGGCTTGCATGGAAACTTGCTCCTTCGGTGCCTAAGCTGCATACCATGTATGAGCTAAGGTCTCTCCCAACATTCTCATCCGCACATATTTTAAGTTTATGATATATTGTAAGAATAGTTCCGCAAATTAGCTGTTGTCAAGGGATAAAGTTTAAATATTTCGACAAATAATCCTTGACAAATACTACCTCCTTAGTTATTAATTTTAGTAGTAGGGAATCCATTTCTTAAAACAATTACATAGGTGGATGAAGGTAATGGGAGAGATTACTTGCAACTAACGTAACGCCGAAGGAGTAAACCTACATAGGTGAATCTCTCAGGCAAAAGGACCATTATCGGACACGTCTCTGGAGAGAACCCACGCAAATCGCTGGGTCACCCAAGGGGAAACTAAAGGAAGCGTTAACTACTCACAAACTTTAGGTAACTCTCAGGTACAAAGGACAGAGTGAAACTATTGAAAGGATGCCAGGCATGTGCATCTTTATATAGTTTCGCGCTGTCCTTTTTTAGTGTTTAGGAAGTCGTGTTGTACCCAATACAATTGTTGAGGTGATTCGTTTGTCCGAACTAAGAAGAACTCCCCTTTATCCCCTGTATGCAGCGCATGAATCCGTTCGTTGTATCGATTTTGGCGGATGGGATCTACCTGTTTCTTTCTCCAGTATTCAAAAAGAGCACGATGCGGTTCGTCAGCAAGCAGGACTATTTGATGTATCCCACATGGGTGAAGTGATCGTAACTGGTCAATTCGCTGAAGCTTTCATTCAGAATTTAACGACGAACGATGTATCGAAACTACAAGACAACCAAGCCCAATACAGCTTGATGTGCTACCCTGATGGTGGTGTTGTCGATGACTTGCTCGTCTATCGTTTATCGGCTGACAAGTTCATGCTCGTCATTAACGCATCCAATATTGATAAAGACTTAGAATGGATGAACCAACACTTACTCGGTGACGTTGTCTTGGAAAATATTTCGGATCAGACGGCGTTAATCGCTCTTCAAGGTCCAAACGCCGAGACCATTTTGTCACAAGTAACATCCTCTGAACTACAAGGTTTAACATCTTTCCACTTCATCCCTGAAGCAACTGTATGCGGAGTTACAGCACTTGTCTCACGCACAGGCTACACAGGTGAAGATGGTTTCGAAATTTATGTTCCAGCTCAAGATGCGGCAGTCATCTGGGATGGCTTGCTACTAGCTGGTCAAGAGCATGGACTTATTCCTGCAGGTCTTGGTGCGCGTGATACGCTGCGTTTTGAAGCGAAGCTTCCACTTTATGGCCAAGAACTCTCCTCAACAATTTCACCTCTTGAAGCAACAGTTGGATTTTTCGTGAAGCTAGATAAAGAAGCATTTATCGGTCGTGAGGCGCTGCTTGAGCAGAAGACAAACGGTCCTCGCCGTAAACTCGTCGGCATCGAAATGATCGATCGTGGTATTCCACGTTCCCATTATCCTGTATATGCAGATGGGCAATTGATCGGCGAAGTGACGACAGGAACGCAGTCTCCGACCTTGAAGCGCAATCTAGGTCTGGCCCTAATTAACACAGAATTCAGTAAAATTGACACAGAAATCTATGTAGAAATTCGCGATAAACAACTGAAAGCGAAAGTGGTTCCAGCACCATTTTACAAGAAGAATAAGAAATAACATTCATCATGAAATATAAACCGTTAAATCGAAGGAGATGACAGCATTGAAGCATCGTTATTTACCGATGACCGAGCAAGACCAAGCTGAAATGATGCAAACCATCGGCATTGAGTCCATGGAAGAACTGTTCTCAGATATTCCTCAGTCAATCCGTTATCAAGGTACACTTGAGATGTCCGGAGCTTTAGATGAGCATGCACTATTGCGCCATATGCGCGTATTAGCTGGCCAGAATGCAGACTTAGACCGTTATGCAAGCTTCTTAGGTGCAGGGATCTACGATCACCACCTTCCAGTCGTTATTAATCACGTGATCTCACGTTCCGAGTTCTATACAGCATACACACCTTACCAACCTGAGATTAGCCAGGGTGAATTGCAAGCGATTTTTGAATTCCAATCGTTTATTTGCGAGATTACAGGTATGGCTGTTGCCAACGCAAGCATGTATGATGGTGCGACTGCGCTCGCTGAAGCTGGTGCACTTGCAAGTGGCGCTACAAAGCGTACTGAACTTGTTGTCTCACGCACGATCCACCCTGAAGCTAGACAAATTCTTCACACGATGGCTAAAGGTTTAAACCTAACAATTGTTGAAGTTGGCTACGAGAACGGGGTTACGAATTTAACAGAACTTCAAGCTGCTGTTTCCGATCAAACGGCTGCTGTCATCGTTCAATCGCCGAACTTCTTTGGCTGTGTCGAAGATTTAAGAGCAATCGAACCGATCATTCATCAGGCAAAAGGATTGTTCGTAGTCGGCACGAATCCGATGTCCTTAGGTCTACTTGAAGCTCCTGGTAAATTAGGTGCAGACATCGTTGTAGGTGATGCACAACCATTCGGTATTCCATCTGCTCTAGGTGGTCCAACTTGTGGATTCTTCGCTGTATCGACACCGCTTATGCGCCGTATTCCTGGTCGTATCGTTGGTCAGACAGTTGACCGTGACGGTAAGCGTGGATTCGCACTAACCCTGCAAACTCGTGAACAACACATTCGTCGTGAAAAAGCGACTTCGAATATTTGCTCCAACCAAGCGTTGCTTGCGCTATGTGCATCTGTCTACTTGTCCACTCTAGGGAAAGCAGGCATTCAGGAAGTATCGAACTTGAATCTACAAAAAGCGCATTATGCAGCAGACTTCATCAGCAAACGTGATGGCTTGTCGCTTGCGTTCGCAGCGCCTTTCTTCAATGAGTTCGTAGTGAAGTTGCCTGATGGTGTGACAGCTTCCAAGTTAAACGAAGAGTTACTTGAAGACGGATTCATCGGCGGTTATGACCTTGGGATCGAATACCCTGAGCTTGCAGGTCACATGTTAGTTGCGGTTACCGAACAAAGATCCAAAGAGGAAATCGAGCGTTTCGCACAGAGATTGGAGGCATCCCTATGAGCCAAGTATCGGCAGAACAAACAGCACAAAGCACAGAGCAACCTGTGGTGAAGCATGACAAAGCGCTTATTTTTGAATTAAGCAAGCCAGGTCGTGTAGGTTACTCCTTACCAGCTTGTGACGTGCCTCAAATCGAGAAACAAGAACTAATTCCTGCTCATATGTTGCGTGAAAAAGCTGCTGAGCTACCAGAGGTGTATGAAGTAGACGTGATCCGTCACTATACGGCGCTATCTCGCCGTAATTTCGGTATCGACAACGGGTTCTATCCACTTGGTTCCTGTACGATGAAATACAATCCGAAGATCAATGAAGATGTGGCGCGCTATGCGGGATTCGCTAAGATCCACCCCTACCAACCAGAATCTTCGATCCAAGGTGCATTAGAACTGTTATATACATTGCAAAATGATCTCGCTGCCCTTACCGGTATGGATAAAGTAACGTTGCAACCTGCTGCTGGCGCACACGGTGAATGGACGGGTCTCATGATGATTCGCGCTTACCATGAAGCACGTGGCGACAAGCGTATGAAAGTCATCGTGCCTGACTCCTCACACGGAACGAACCCTGCTAGTGCAACGGTTGCGGGTTTTGAAACGGTAACGATCAAGTCCAATGATCGAGGATTGGTCGATCTTGAGGCGCTTCAAGCTGCTGTTGGTAATGACACAGCTGCCCTCATGTTGACTAACCCGAATACATTAGGTTTGTTCGAAGAACAAATCGAAGATATCGCTCGCATCGTACACGAAGCTGGCGGTCTCTTGTACTACGATGGTGCGAACTCCAATGCAATCATGGGCATTACACGCCCTGGCGATATGGGCTTTGACGTCGTTCACTTGAACTTGCATAAGACGATGAGTACACCTCACGGTGGCGGTGGTCCTGGTGCGGGTCCTGTTGGTGTGAAAGCGAAGCTGATCCCTTACTTGCCTAAGCCAAGTGTAGAGCGTCGTGAAGATGGTACCTACTACTTCGACTACGATAGACCTGAATCAATCGGTCGTGTTAAAGCGTTCTATGGTAACTTCGGTATCCTTGTTCGTGCGTACACGTACATGCGTACTTATGGCCCTGAAGGCTTGCGCCGTGTATCCGAGTGCGCAGTACTGAATGCCAACTACATGATGAGACGCCTAGCGCCTTATTATGAAGTACCATTCGAGCGCGTATGTAAGCACGAATTCGTAATGTCCGGTAAAGGCTTGAAGCCATATGGTGTACACACGCTTGATGTCGCGAAGCGCCTGCTCGACTTCGGCTACCACCCGCCAACAATCTACTTCCCGCTTAACGTGGAAGAGTGCATCATGATCGAGCCAACGGAGACGGAAAGCAAGGAAACATTGGACGATTTCATCGACACAATGATCCAAATCGCTGAAGAAGCGAAGACGAATCCGGAGCTATTGCTTAATGCGCCTTACAATACGGCGGTACGTCGTTTGGATGAGACACAAGCGGCTCGCAAGCCGATTCTGAATTGCAGCTGTGGTTAATAATTTTTGGTCATATCATATCTGAAAGATATAAAATCGAAAGCATACAAGAAGAACAAGTCGTTATCTTTACTGATAGCGCTTGTTCTTTTTTATCCAAAAATTTCACCTTTCATAGCGAAATTCGCAAACACTTTGGAATTTTAAAAATTCGTTAGTAGGTAAAACTATTCTGCCCGTTAGTTGAATTTCAACTATTAAATCTCAAGTACAATCTTCCCCTTTGTTCGACCGCTTTCAATATGCTTGTGGGCTTCTACAATCTGTTCTAAAGGATAACATTTCTCAATAACCGATTTGATCTTATGCTCCTCCATCAGTTTGCTTAAAAAGTCCATATCCACGTCATTCGGTTTGGCAAGATGTATTTTTGCTTTCTTGCGCCCCATCATTGGACTTATCATCAATTGAAATGGATGATACTTCGGGCGAAGTGGCTGTTCTGTAATATAGACTCCGGTATCGGTAAGAGAATGCATACAACTGAAGTAGGTCCTCTTACCAACAGCATCCAGAATAACATCATACTTTTTCCCGTTGTCAGTAAAATCCTGCTTTGTATAATCAATCACGTGATGCGCTCCAAGAGCTCGAACCCACTGGAGATTAGAATCGCTACAAACAGCTGTTACTTCAGCCCCATAGTATTTAGCAAGCTGAACAGCAAAGTGCCCGACGCCGCCTGAAGCTCCATAGATTAATACCCTTTGCCTCTGCTTTACTTGTGCTACATCTCGCAATGCTTGCAGTGCCGTCAAGGCTGCACAGGGTACAGCCGCTGCCTCTTCAAACGATATATTTGGGGGCTTAAGAGTTAGTACATTCTGACGAGGACAGACATATTCAGCATGAGATCCAAAACAACTCCCAAATACTTCATCCCCAACCTTAAATTTATTTACGTTAATGCCAACAGCCTCTACTGTACCTGCAACGTCTAGGCCCAAAATAGGATGTTTGGGTTTGGTAAGACCGTGTTCTAACCGTGTTGGTAAAAATCCTTTGCGACATAGATAGTCAAATGTATTGACCGAAGCATTACGTACCCGAATCAACACCCTATCGTCATCCTTGATTGATGGCTGCTGCGAATCTCTGATCTCTATAACCTCAGGGGAACCATAGGAATTAAACATAGCTGCTTTCATTCTTTTAACCTCCTAGTAATATCAGTTTAGAGATCGTTAATCCTCGGAAAAATATCCACTAAAAAGTAATTATTACAAAGAGATTCTTCCTAAGCCCTTCTTTTCCGAAGTATAAATCCAAATGAGCAACCACAAAACCGTTACTTCTTACTGCTTTGGATTGTCCCCATAAAAAAATACTTCTTCTAATGGTAATTCGAACACATGTGCAATACGAAAAGCCAGTTCTAATGAGGGGGAGTAGTTTCCCTTCTCGAGTGCAACGATAGTTTGTCTTGTTACACCTGCCTTGTCAGCTAATTGCAGCTGTGTCATTTCATCCTGGTTAAATCGCAATTTTCTAATGTGGTTGCCGACAAGATTCTTACCCATATTAGACTCCCTTCCTGTAATGATAAAGTCTCGTAATCGATCCAGTCACATCGGACATAAATCCTGAAATGATTAGAATCATAAACATCAATTGTGACGGCTGAAAGACGATGACAGAACCCATGGCAAGAAGAAAACCCAAGATAAAAACAAAATATGAATTTCTTGTTGCTTTCAAGTTAATCATCCTATCCAGTTCATCTTCAAATGTGGGCTCATTTTCCCCTGTTGTTATTCTATACATGATGTTAAAAACAATATTGATAACAATGTTGGCAATAATCGAAACCAAAATCAAGATAAAGACAAAAGAACCCCAAAAGCGAAAGGTCTCAATTGATTCTAGTCCACTATTGGGAAACGGGTACATGTACAAACAAAAAGAAACGAATATAGCAATAACACTAACTATAGAAACAATGCTTTTCTTCTCTTGATAAGTCATGGTTCACCTCCAACGATATTCATCAATGTAAAATATCTTATTCAAAATGTAAACTATAATAAACTTAATGTCAATAATACTTTACATTAATAATTTATAAAAACTTATATAACACTCACACTTTTCAACGAATTAGCATTAGGATGTTAATTGTTTAAATTTTACTAACTAAAGTTTGAACTAACCTGCCCGTTAGCATAATAAAAAAAGGAGCATCCCGAGCATTTGCTTGGGATACATCCTCCACATTAAATTCCATTTTCAATTAGTAATTAAACCGATTTAACAGGTACACATATTTCGCAAAAATCGTTGATAAGCAATTCACCTTTGTATCTTTCTAGAATCGGTCTGTTATCCAGTTCATATCCACTGCTTTGAATAGCAGGAAAAATATCAAGCCAAGCTTGTTTTACATCCTCAGCCGTATGTTTGATTTTCCAAATCGCATATTTCCCGCCAGACAGTTCACCTTCGCAAACACAATCACCATCCACTTCAATATCCGTGGAAATGACAATACATGCATCATATCTACAGTCTTCAGGAAGTGTGGTCACTGGATTATCTCGTGGAATTCCGAAGAGGATTGCGGACTTCGTTAGTAAATCCTTCTGCTCAGCCCATTGTTTCAACTGCTCCATAGCCTGTGTATTACCTTGGCCGTATGGACCCACATTCCTTACATAAGCAATGCGATAATTCGGAATCATCTCGACATGAAAAGGCATCCATTTTGTCTCCTTTTATTAGATATTGGACTACAATTCGAATGCTATCATGATTAAAAATAATTATCACTAAATTATTTTAAAATAAATAAAATCTTTCATACAACCGATGTCGCGCCATCGCCTGTCAGCTTCTGAGAAATGAATAATACGACGATGATCGTCAGGATTTGTAGCACCCCATACGCACATGCTGTGCCGAAGTCGAAGGCGTACATTCGCTGATAAATCTCAACGGAGATCGGAACAGTCTTGCTCGTAAACAGCAGAATTGAAGCAACAAATTCCCCAATTCCCTGCACAAATGCAAGCAATGTCCCTGCTAGAATACCGCTGAATGCCATTGGAATCACCACGCGTCTGAAGCTATACCACCACGTTGCACCTAGATTGCGAGCAGCCTCTTCTGTAGAGGGATCGATCTGCATGAGCGTTGCGGACGTAGATCGGAACACCAATGGCAGATGGCGAACAAAATAAGCAATCGGGATGATCCACACCGTGCCTACGAGCACCTGACCGAAGCTGAATGCCGAAGGTGTATTGAAAGCAGCAATCAGGTTCACCGCCACAACTGTTCCCGGCAATGCCCATGGAATCATGATTAACGTCTCTAATAGGAATTTCCCTTTAAAATTCAATCGAACAATCGCATACGCCGCAGCGACACCGAACAACAAGATACCAAGCGTTGCGATCCCACTCATCTCCAGTGAATTCAAGATTGGACGCCATGTCTTGCTGTTCGTAAATAGATCCAAGTAATGGCTGAACGTATATTTCGGAGGCAAGATTTGCACTGTCCAAGTCGCATCGACCGAGAAGGAGATTAGAATAATGACCAAGATCGGAAGAGTTAATATCAGCACCCCGATACAAGATAGCACCATCGCTCCATACTTCGCCCAAGGTTTCGTCACTTCCGTCTGGTGCACTCCAACACCTTTACCATTATTCTGGTAATTACGCCGACCTTGGTACCAGCGCATCAATATCAAGAACAGAATCGACACAACAGACAGAATCGCCGACTGCGTCGATGCCATCTCTAAGCTTCCATTCGTACGGGACAAATAAATTTGCATCGTCATCGTCCGCTGAATCCCGAATATAAGTGGAGCAGTATAGGAAGCCATCGAGATCATAAAGACGAGCAAACTTGAGGCGACCATCGCAGGAGTGAGCATCGGCAGGATCACCTTACGCCACACCATGAACCGACCCGCTCCCAAATTAGCCGCCGCTTCTTCAAGCGAAGGGTCCAGCCCTTTGATCGCCGCCGAGGCGGTCATGTAGAAATAGGTGTACATCGTGAACGTGTGAACGACCACGACACCCCAGAATCCTTTTAACGAGAAAGGGACTTGATCTAAGTGGAACCACGTCTTTAAAGCTCTCGGAATAATACCGCTCTCTGCATACAGAAACGAGAACGACAACACCCCAATTAGTGGTGGCAATGCTAAAGGGACGAGAATGAGCACTTTGAGAATTTTACGTCCGGGAAAATGGTATCGCTCCAGCAGAAACGCCATCGTCACCCCGACAATCCCACTCATGAGCACGCTCCATAATGAAATATGTACACTCGTCCACAGCGCCTCTAAATTCGACGAATGCGTCAGATCGAAGAACGCACGATAATTACTGAGATTCCACTCCCCATTCACACGAAAACTGTCCATGAACGTCTGGTAGAACGGATAAATGACATAGCCGAGCAGAATTAAGAACAGCGGTGCAATAAGAACATACACAAAGTGGCGAGAGGACGTGATAGCATGCAACCTATGGGGACGATACGACCTTGAAGTTGGTTGTTCTGGCATATGTGCATGCACCTCCTATTCAAGTAAATAAACACTATCTTTCGGTATGCAAAAGGAGACCTTATCACCGCGCTCGCGCAGCAAGTGATTCACGCCCACAAACATCGCGCGAAGCGGCAAGCTATCTGCGAAGGTCAAGTACTGCGTACTGATTCCGGTAAACTCGGAAACCTGAATGAAACCTGTCACCAAGCTTCCCGCTCCCGCTTGATCATATTGTGGCGTCCCTACTTCTTGGACCGATTCCGGTCGAAAAGTTGCCGCAAGCTTGGCACCTACCTGCAACTGACAGGAAGGGGATTTCCGAGTAGCCGAAGCAAGTAGCACAATTGCAGATGACACACGTACATAGACGTCATCGCCCTCGATCCGCTCTACTGTTCCTTCCCATAAATTCGTCTCCCCGATAAAGGTACTAACGAACCGATTAACTGGCTCATTGTAAATTTCTTGCGGCGTGCCAATCTGTTGGACCGTACCTCCGTTCATTACCATAATCCGATCGGACATCGACATTGCCTCGGCTTGATCATGTGTCACATAAAGTGTCGTTACGCCAAGCTCCAGCTGCAATCGCTTAATCTCGTACCTTGTCTCCTCACGAAGCTTCGCATCAAGATTTGAAAGCGGCTCATCGAGCAGTAACAGATCAGGCTGAATAACGAGCGCTCTTGCAAGCGCCACTCGCTGCTGCTGCCCGCCAGACAATTGATCAATACGTCTAGTGCCATAAGTCTCCAGATGCACCTGCGCAAGCGCACGCTCCACTTTATCCCGAATGATTACCTTCGGTTCTTTACGTGTCTGCAGTCCAAATGCAATATTCTCAAACACCGTCATATGTGGAAAGAGCGCATAGTTCTGAAACACCATTCCTGTATTACGCTTGTTCGGCGGCAGACTCGTTACATCTTGCTCCCCGAATAGAATCCGTCCCTCAGATGGGTAATAAAAGCCTGCGATCATGCGAAGCGTTGTCGTCTTGCCACAACCACTTGGACCTAGTAAGGTGAAAAATTCACCTGAGCCAATTTCTACATTCACGCCGCTAACACCGCTTACTCGTCCGAATTGCTTGCTAATGCCTTTAAGCGTCACAGCAGTCATTGAACTGCCTCCTTCCTAGCTCAACTCCATGATTCACGGAATACATAACAGGCGAAGTGCATATGAGCAGCTCCGCCTGTGCATAGAAGAGGGTGTTTAAATAGTTAAAACGAAAGAGAAAAAAGCAACTGGAAGAGCGGAGCGACCGACTTTGAAAGAGTGAAAATACCATATAATCAATTCAAAATTCACGATTTCACTCACAGGCTTTCCGAAGGAAAGCCACTTCGTAAGCATTGAAGTGCTTTTTTCTCTGCAGTGATCCAACTTTTTAAACACACTCTGGAATTATTATTTTTTACCCTTACCCTTGATTTTCTCACTCCAGTAAGTCATCCATTCCTTCTCCTTGGTGCTCATCACATTCCAATCCAGTTCAAGTGGCTTCAGCTCCAAGCCTTTGAGCCAAGCAGGTAATGTGTCTTTGCTGATGTCATCACGAGTTGGAATCTGGAACAGCTTCTCCGCCATCTCCGCGCGAAGTGCAGGTTCGAAGAGGAAGTTATAGAACTTCACAGCAGCATCTTTGTTCTTCGCGTCTTTAATGACTCCTACGCCATCGACGAGAATTGGGGCACCGCTTTTTGGATAAATAAAGTCAAATGGCTGTTTGAGATTTACTTTCTGAAGCATGACATCTTGCAAGTTCCAAAGTGTGAATAGCCCTTCCTGACGCGCAAGCTTCAGCTGCATTTGGGTCGGATCAGCGGCATACTCCTTGGTGTTAGCGTCGAGTTTCATGAGCCAATCGTAACCTTTTTGCGGATTATCTGGACCTTGACGGTAGATCATCGCGGAGTAGATCGTGCGCATCGTACCTGAGGCGAGTACATCACGAATGATAATCTTATCCTTGTATTTCGGATCTAAGACATCGTCCCAATCTTGTGGTGCATCCGCTTTATTCGGGATCAGATCCGTATTGTACATAATGACTTCCGGCAGGAGCATTTCCCCATACCAGCGGTCTCGTGCGTCCTTATATTGGGCTGGCACTTTATCGCCAAAGCTTGGTTTTATACTCTCTAGTAGATTCTCATTTGCAGCAGTCATGAACGCAGACTGCGTACCTCCCCACCAGAAATCCCCGCCTGGATTCGCTTTTTCCCCGCGTACCCGCTCTAGGATTTGCTGTGCGCCCATCATCATGATCTCGACTTCGATGTTCGGGTATTTTTCCTTGAACTTTGGCATGACTACATCGGTCACATTGTTATCCCGCGCGGTATAGATGACAAGCTTCTCTTTCCCACCACTACTTGAACAGGCAGGCAAGATAATCATAACGAGAAGCAATAGCGCCGCGTAGAAAGAACCTTTTTTCCAATTCAAATGAACCCCTCCCTTAACATGAATCGCACCCATACGTCAGTCGTAAATAGGCATTTATACCATCCTATTCAAGTAGTCGTGAACCAAGTCCGCAAGATTAAAAAAAGAGCACCAACATCTTACGATGCTGAATGCTCTTAGGTAAATTAAAGAATGGTCTTGCTAAGTTCTTCCCTTGGCCGTGCCATTTCTGCGTTATCGATCTGGACTTTTACTTGCACATCTTCAAGTGAACTGTCCAGCTCTAGATCCTTCCCTTGATTTGCTTGCTTCCATAAAGAATTCTGATATCGATAGACATGGTGTTTCAAAGAATAAATATCCACACCTTTCTTAAAAGCTTGCTCATAGGTTTCTTTAATCTGTTTGGTTATTTCTTCTTCTGCATGTGCGATTAGTTCTTCCTCAATCAGATTTACTGTATTCTCGTAGATGATTCCGGTTACTTTTACCGTAATCCGAGCATGAATATGGCGATCTTTTACTTCAACTTGGATTCGCGCCTTGGTATGCTTCATATAAATAGATGCTTCTGTTCCATGCTCACTAGTCAGAAGCAAGGGAGTCTGAGCCGTTTCTTTGGCGATCCAACGGTAGCCCATCAAATCTTTATCCTGAAAAAAAGCCTGCATCCTCTTGTTATATACAGCGAACGCTCCCGTTAATTGATATTGCTTGCTAGGTTTATTATCCACCTCCCACACTTCATCGTTGATAGTCAGCGACGGCAGCAGCAGCGTCATCCCTGGCTCTTCGATTCGCATCATGTATTTTTGCAATTTAAGTGGAGGGATCTGCGATATTTGTTTATAGATCGTTGTTGGATTGTGCAGGACTACGGTTTTAGGTGAAACACTAAACAGTGCTTTAATCGTGAACAATTGATCCACTGCAACTTGTGTACCAAATACCCATGGAGTATACCGGATCTCATGATAGCGAAGAAAAGCATCCATCTGCTTCCATACGTCCTGTTCCAGTGCCTGCTTCGTAAATACGATTGCCGTAACGTGATCCCATATGGGTTGAAGATGCATCGCCTTATACATGGAATTGATAGCGGTGTAGACTGTGCTCCCTTGCCCCCGCACTACCCATATAGGTGCCCCTCCTCTGGGCTTACCGCCTTCTTGCTTTGCCACATTGGAGAAATTCAAAGCTTGTGCATACACGATGTATTTTGAATCGGCATAATCGATCCCAAGTGCGGTTAAATAGTTGGAGTCTTGAATATCTTTGATGTCCCAGCAGCCTGTTAACGACAAACACATGCATATGCTGAGTAAAAAACCAATAAACCTAATACTCATGATGACTCCTCCCCACTGCGAGTCTGATCCTGTAAATTCAGCATCTCTGGCCGCTGCTTGTTCTTATCCGTTTTCTTAAACAGGGCAGCGATCATATCTTTGAATACAGGCGGAGAAATCGGAGACAAATACGGTACGCCAAACGATTCCAATGTCGATAAATAAAGAGTGATTGCAAGCAAAGCGATAAAGAAGCCATATAAGCCAAACACGGAACTCAGGGCAAGAACGACTATCCGCACGATACTTACAGTACCACTTATCGATTGATTCACTAATGTAAACGTGCAGACGGCTGTTACCGCTGCTGCTACTAAGGTTGATGGTGAACTTAGACCTGCTCGGATCGTAGCATCTCCAACTATTAATCCGCCGACCACAGCAACCGTCTGTCCAATGGCTTTAGGCAATCGCGCGCCTGCCTCTCGAAATAATTCAAATAAGAGCAGCAATAGACACATTTCAAGCGGTGCCGGCATAGGCAGACCTAATCTGGAATTAGCAACAGTTGCAAGTAGTGGAAACGGAATCTGGTCTACATTATACGACACAACTGACACCCAGAACCCGGGCATGAATATCGCTACGAAAAGCCCAATTAATCGCAAAATCCGTTCAAAAAACACAAAAAAATACGGAAAATGAATATCTTCCGGACTCTTTAACAAGTAAGTCAAATTAGCCGGCCCAAGAACCACCATTGGACAACCATTAATGATGATGCACATGCGGCCATTCATTAAACTTTCAACGACATAATCCGGCCGACCAATATAATCAAGCAGCGGAAATAAAGAATACGTCGAATCGCCCAATGCCTCTTCCAACTGATCCGTACTTAATAAGAAGTCCATATCGATTTTCTTTAATCTTGTCCGCATCTCATTTAACATATCTGGATTCACGATATCTTTCATATACAATAAGGCGACTTTGGTTTGAGAACGACGACCGATTACGAATGATTCATTGCTTAGAGATTGACTTTGAATTCGCTTGCGAATCAAAGCAATATTTGTTGTGATTTCTTCTGTAAAACCATCTTTAGGTCCTTTTAACGACACATCTGTATTGGATTCACTCGGCTGACGATGAGGTGGAGCGGCAATATCCAACGTGTAAAAGTCGCTGCCGTCAACCAAGTAGATGATCAACTGTCCGGAGAACAACGCACTCATGAGTTCATCAACGTTCTGTTCATGCGAAATTCTTTGTAATGGCATAAGTGTATTCAAATCCAGCTCATTGCTCGCAGTTAGTCTAGTGAACATCTCTTCCAGCTTCGGAAGTACAAACTGATTCAACTGCCTGCCATCCACTTGTCCCTCACAATAGAGAAGAATGACTTGCGCAGGATCAACCGAGCTGCCAAGCTTATAGGATTGCATTTTGACATCCGCACAATTGGAGATAAAAGCCCGTAAGTTTTCCGGATTTACTGCGTTTAGTGGATCTAAATGATGCAGAGCTTGAGTCATCACTCACCGAGTCCTTTCTTGCATGGTTTTCTTCTTTATTCTTGCAGTCATCCATAAACCAATCGAGATGACCACGATCAGAGGGACAATGAGCGGATAATACCAGCCTGCAAGTATTTGAATAAATCGTGTATCGCTAAAATGCATACTAACAAGCAACAAGAGAAGAAGACTCGTGCCGATGCAGACACCTTTTCTAACGTTGGAATTAGAAAAAGGCAGTAAATCATAGATCAAGAATAGGGCCAGAGAAACCCGAATGAATGTTCCTGCAATCCATTGGTATAACGAAAGAAAATCTATATGTTCAATGGATTTTCCAATTTTGACAAGTCTCCATTGTTCAAATGCCGGGTAGCGCTGCAACGCGGATTCAAATGGTCCAAAACTAGCTATCGAACCCATTAAAGGACCTACTGTTAATCCAGCAAGCAGTACGACTAAAATAACGAGTGAACGCATGCGCAATGAGGTATGTATGCGGTGCTGCATGAACAGGAGCATGATGATCTCGACTAAACCACCGGAAATAAATACAGCCCCCTTCACAATAGGCGCATACCCATTCTCCAGCATAGGCAGCATCATGGAGTAATCCTTGTACTCGAAGTTAGCGGACATCACGAAATAACCGAGCAAGATGACGATCGGAAGTAAAACACCTGCTGAAATCGCAATAGAGCGAATTCCCATTAACGCACATAAGCAGCAAAGTATGATTAAAAGCAAAGATATAACAAAATTAGGTGTCGTCGGTAAATATATAATACCAATCCATTCTGTCGTATCTTTCACGGTAATCCAAGCAACAGAAAATATATAAATGCAAATTATGCCTACAACAATCCACGACAGGATAGTCCCGAGTTTACTGTGCAACCACTCGAAAAAGTGCATATTTCCTTTTCTTTTCATCGTTCCGTAGACCAAAGGAATCCACAGCAGGCATGCGAGCAGCGCAATAATAACACTCATCCACCCATCCCTGCCCGCCATCTTCAATACTAAAGGAAGTACAATGACATGATTTAATAAGCCTGCTGAGATGAGAATGATGCATATAGCCTGAAAGCTCGATATTTGATGATTCGCCCCGCGCATGTGCAAGTGCTCCCTCCCTTTGTCTCTTCTATGCTTCTTGGTAAATGTACCCTTTATAGTGCCAAATTATGCAACAGGGACTATGGGGCATTGTATTGTATAGGCGCATAAGTGGTGAGCCAAGTCTATTATGTTAAAAAAAGAAGGACCGAGGTATCAGAGAAACTCTGAACTCGATCCATTCCTATATTTCAACTATATATAAATTTTATTATGAATGAGCAAGCGCTTGTTTAACGAGCTGGACAGTTTCTACTTCAAGTGCCTTTGCCCGCTCCACAAGTGGAATCAATTGCTCGGCTTGCGACTTTGATACCGGCTTACCCAGATGTTGATTATCACTGTAGGTCTGCTCCAGCACTTCTTGCTCAATAACGCGATAAATGCCCGACAACGCTTCGAATCGATCCGCAACTTCTCTAATACCATTGCATTCTTGCCATGTCTCTGCCAATTTACGCGTGTACGATGCTGCGCACGTCTTAAGTTCGCTGTAAACCGACACCATATATCGCAATCCAAATGCCTGATAAGTACCTTCTGTCAGTGACTGAATCCAGTTGTCGTATGCCTTGAAGCCAGTTTGGAAATCAGATGGCAAATGCGCATCTTTCTCCATTTCATCCACATAGAACTGCAAGGAATCACGGTACACCTGCTTGCGATCATAGTCGACACTTGCAATCGGGATTTGGTAATGGAGGAACGGCGCTGGTGGGAACTTCTTCGCTAGATTGTCATATAGCATCGGGTCGCTTCCAAGCGGACGCATGAACTTCTCCACACCATCGACCAGATAAACGCCATCTTCATCATCATAACCATAAATAATGCCGAATTCGCCCATATCGATCGCCCATGCAATAACGCCAATACCGCGATCAATCGATTGTTTAATGTGCACCTCTGCACGCGCGCGAGCTGCTTCATACGTCTTCGCCCATGGCTCATAGTGATACACCTCAGATAATACACCAATTCGCTCCAGAGCATTCATGTGACGTCCTACCCAATCATACACCGTCGGAGAAGCAACATCGCAATTCTTATGTATGATAAAATGAAACGCCATACCCGTCATTCCTGCCATTTCGGAGTACGAGAGATCCGTTAATTTTGCAGCATTTAGAACACCATGAATTGAGCCTAAATAAGTTAGCCAGCAGGGGCTTAATCTTGCAGATGTTTCACCAGATGAGTACGTTACATGAGTCATTTTAATCACCTCCATTTACCAGCACTTAACACAAAATGAATTGACCCTAAACAAGTCAACCATATGCTGAATCTTGTAAACGATCCACTTGAAGCATATCTTTCTTGTGTCATAACCATTACCTCCATGAATTGTAAAAAGCTATTTTTCTCAATATAGCACGAGGGGTGTGCCATATCGTGTCATGGGGTATGTTGCTTTATAATTTCTAAACCGATCAACCGTAATGTAATTGTTTCATCTGATCTAAATGCTGAATGAACTTCGACTTGAGCCATTTCGGCTGCTCAATGACAAAGGGTAGTCCCGATGCAAGCAGTGCTGGGATGAATTCGTGCGAGTCGTAATATTCGAACACCATCGCACTCTCACCCTTCTGTCCACGATAAATTGAACGAAGTGAAGTAGGAATGTTATGTTGAAGATCTAAGCTACGCATCTCTATACGAACGACAGCTTGAAATGGGATTAAACCCTCCCTTTGTACTTGTTTTATTTGTAAAAGGGACACGCCTGGCTGCTTACCCGCAATTCGCGTTAAGAGCGCAGCTATCCCAGCGAAAGTACCCTCCGTACGACTACTATGCTTCGCAAGCACATCATAATGGGCAGCCAAGTATGACAATATATCCTGTTCGCTTTCCGTAATCTGCGGACTCGGAACGACAAACGTCTCATCTTCGTAATAGTAACCCTTATTCTTGGAGCAGTATGCTATTGGCGCTCCAAGCGAATCTCGCATATATTCAATATCTCGCATCGCTTGTCTTCTCGATATTTCAAATTGCGTCTGGATCGCTTCCACATTCGGAAACTTCCCCCGCCTGATCGCAACATCAATCCATTGAATGCGATGAAGTGAAGCCACTCATATCGCCTCCTGCCCATAAGATATATGTTATATATTAACATTAATTAAACTGGTTCTACTATCGACATGAACAATCTATAACCCCTTCCTACGGCCACCACATTCGTTAAGCGGATTCGGTCGTCTCGAAGCAAACCAAAAAGCTCCAACACAAAGACCGAGTTAGTACTTCAGACATTCCGAAATGCCTTTAAAAAGACGAAAAACGTGTATTGGAATCCTTAATCGTTCACAACGATCAAGGATTCCAATACACGTCTCACGCTTATCACGACATGCTGCCAAAGGTTGGCGCCCAAATCAGCATGTCTAGAAGAGACAATTGTTATGATAACGCCTCAATGGAGAGCTTCTTCTCGCATCTCAAAACGGAAGGACATAACCAGCGACCACAACGTAAACTAAAGAAGCTGACGCCGGTTCAATACCGACGCCAGCTTGCGGCTTAGGGTCTTTTTTCAATGTCTACAAAATGGAGTCTTGACCATGAAATAGTCTGCGGTTTTTATTTCTATTCATTATTTATCAAGATCAACCGTTTGCGTTCCACTTGGAATCGCGTCTACGACTGTCACTTGCGGGTCGAACTTATTACCACATACGGGACAAAATCTTGTATCGAGCGCTACAATTTTGCCGCAGACACATTCCTTCTCATTCTTAAGCTCTTTGGCTTTCACTTCCAGAATATCGATATCTCTTTGAATAACTGCAATTTGTTTAGAGATCTCCTCAATACGCGGCTCAGCGCTCAACAGATTGTTAGCACGGAATGCTTGATGAGCCTCACTGCCGATCTGCAGCAATAATTTATCAACTTCCTTGTTCTTGCTCGAAATTTGAGTAGAAATTTTGGTGAGTTCAATTGTCACTTGTGCCTTGTCTGAGACGATGTTAGCACCTTGTTTAATTTTATCGAAAAAACTATTCATGTTCGGCTCCCCCTATCCTTAATTGACCAGATTACTCTATTATATGACACTTAGGCTTGCAACATAAATAAAAAGCCTCTCAACATGGAAATTTATCCACATAGACAGGCTCTTTAAACATATTTCACTTCAACAAAGTTCAACAAACTCCAACTTTTCCCCATCTGGTCCTTCGTAAAATGCGATTCGCCAACCATTCTCCAAGTCATATGGTCCTTCAACAGGCGTTATATGCTGATCACGCAGTAAATCGATATGTTCTCGCAAATCCTGTATACGAAACGCCAGATGACTTGACCGATGTTGAATCGTCTCGTCAATTAAAGGTTGTACAAGCTCTAATCGAAATTCTTCTAATGTTAGAAATGCAATTCGCTCTCCCATGGCCACTAGCTGAGTTTCCACAATAAATCCAAGTATTTCTTTGTAAAAAGCAATCGATCGATCCAGATCCGACACTTCAATTGATGCATGATGGAATTGCATAAGGTTCTCCTTATAGGATCAAATTCATATCACCGAATTCATGCCATAGATAACGCTGATCCACCGCTTCGTAGTAAGCATCTTGCAGCCAATCTTCACGAATGAATGCAGATAACAAATCCAAGTGGCTTGCTTCTGGTTCATGAAATCCTGTTAAAAGTCCATCAGCAACTCGAAGAGGAAAGTCCGAACGAATATGAAGATGGGTCCAGCCAGATTGAGCAGTCGCCCTCTGTAACTTCTCATTTAGCGCTGTTTCTAAACATCTGACCGTTGTTGTACCTACCGCGATAACACGCCCACCCTCTGCCTTCGTTTGCCCAATGAGATCCACCGTTTCTTGCGGAATGGTGTAGTGTTCATAATTTTCCTCTGGCGATAAACTCCACTTATCGTTGAGCAGGTAAGTAAGGCCTGTGTGCAGCTGAATGTAGGCGAGCTTGACGCCTTTCTTTTGCAAGCGGAATAGCAATTCCCAACTAAAAGCTCGACCCGCTGATGGCATTTCAACAGAACCAGGTGCCGTTGCGAACACCGTCTGGTAATAGTTCATTTCCCAAGGCTCGGTAATATACTCATAGCGAATCGGCTGTCCAAGGCGGTAAAGGTAATCATTAAGAACGGTGCCTTTATGGTTAAATTTCAATGTATATAAAGGTTTGCTTGGATGTGCACGGACAATAGTTGCCGTGAGCTCATCAGAGAACAGAAGTTTCTCTCCTACCCCCAGCTTCATGAAAGTATCGATTGCATCTGCATCATGCGCAAAGTGTTCGTCGCTCAAGTAATCCGACGCAATCTGTTTCCCCAGCCGTACCGTCTGCTCATCTATGACTAATGCATCCCACACCTGATCATTCACTCTTCTTGCAAGTCGCACTTCAAGCTGCTCCTGCTCTTGCACTTGCCCCTCAGGCGACCAGCGCTTCACTTGGAACACTGCAGGAACCGTGCGGCTTGAGTTGAGCACGAGGAGGTCTCCTTTTTGCAAATATTGATCAAAATCGTTGAACTTGGTGTGCATGCGATGCCCGGTATGCCGGTCTAGCACCATTAATCTAACATGATCCCGGCGAAGTCCACGTCGCTCAGCGGGTGCTGTTGCATTTAATTCATTAGGCAAGTGAAACGATACATTCGCTGCTCCCACGGCTAACGCCCTCTTTCTTCAAGAAATTGACTTGCGACGAAACGTTGACCATTGACTGTACTCGACTCATCTGATGCTAGGTACAAGAACACATCGACTACATCTTCTGGCTCCGCAAGCTCATAATCACAATCGGGAACAGCAAGTTTATGCATCTGTGTATTCATCTCCGTCGGGTCAACCATATTCACACGCACTCCCGCTTCCCCTACCTCATCCGCGAACGTCTGCGTCATCCCTTCAATCCCGAATTTAGAAATTCCGTAAGCACCCCAACCTGCGTATCCTGTGTTCCCCGCTTCCGAAGTGACGTTAATAACCGATCCCTTGCGGCGCTGCAACATGCCTGGCAATACCCGTTTCGTCATGAGGAAAGGTCCGATCGTATTCACACGAATGACTTCTGCAAAATCTTCCTCCGGATAATCCAACAAGTATGGAATTGGGCTTGGGCCGATGATCGAAGCATTGTTAATGAGCACATCAATATGTCCATAATGAGCTTCAACCAGCGCTACAAATCGCTCAATATCACTTTGATTTGCCGCATCGCCGCGAATCGCAACAACTTCAGCACCTAATTGTTTGATTTCCGCAGCTACCTGCTGCAGCGCTTCATCACCACGTGCACAAATCGCAAGTCTCGCCCCACCTTTTGCAAATGCGAGTGCGAGTGCTCTACCTAATCCTTTGGATGCTCCTGTAATCATCACGACTTGGTTTGTATGTGTATTCATTTGTTAATTCCTCCTTAGGTTTAATTATTCTTATTATTAATACTTATTAAACTTTTATGTATATTATGTATTATAAATAGAAAAAGTTATTAAAGTCAAATAATTTTTATTTTTCAATTAACACAGATTCATTTCTTAGATGTAGAAACCAAACCCTATTTTTAACGTATAAATATAGACAAGCATATCCAACACAGCATAGGAGGCAATCACATGTCCGAAACAGTTGTATTCTACATCGTCATCGGAATTCTCGCCGCGTACGTCATTGGTATGGTCCCACTCATGTATAGCTACATTAGCGAGGTTAAGAAGAAACAAGCAGCTTATTCCTCACAAAATGAAATGTATGAGAAAATGTCATTCGAATCCGAACAAGCGCACTTCTCTGTGCAAGGCAATATCCTTAACACACCTTCTCTACTCATCGCTACACTCATTTACAAGTTGCGTCATCGTAAAGGAAATCATCTTAACGTCTAATAAATCGAATACTAACTCTTCACATAGCAAAAAGAGCTGGAAGTCCACTCAGGGACGACCAGCTCTTTTCATTAATTTAAAAATATCATAATCATTTACCGTCCGCTCTTACTCCGCCTCAGACACAACTGTAAAGCGTGTATTCACATGTTTCGGTTTCTCGATCTCATCCACCAATGCAATTGCGTAATCCGCGTAGCTCACATAGCTGTCACCCTTGCTGTTCACGATCAAGTTATCCTGACCAAGCGTATATGAGCCTGTTCTTACGCCCTCTGGGTTGAAGAAAGCTGCTGGACTAATAAACGTCCAATTCAAGTCTGTTGAACTTTGCAAATCTGCAAGATTTAATCCTTGGTTCGTTGCTGTTGGCAAATAAATAGCTGGGAATTCTGGTGTATCCATTACACGTACTGTTTGCGCTTCATCTACATACAAACTGCCCGCTCCACCTACAACGATTAATCTTACCTCTGTACCTTTTAATGCTTCAATCAAGACACGACCTGCTTCCACATGCAGATGTTCTTGACCTGGCGCTGCACCGAACGCATTAACCACAACGTCAAATCCTTGAAGATCTTCCGTGCGAAGATCGAAGATATCCTTTTCCAATACAGCCGCGGATGTTTCACCTAACTTCGCTGCGTTACGCACAATTGCGGTCACTTCGTAACCTCTCGCGATTGCTTCTTGTACAATAACGCTACCCGCTTTACCTGTTGCTCCAATAACACCCATTTTCATGACAATAACCTCCAATAATGTGTTTTATAAAATATTTGTTGTAACCACTAAAGTTACATCATAATTAAAAAAAATGCAGATTCTCCTCTAGTAAGACTAGCTTAACTTACTAGTCATGACTACCGCTCTTTATGTAACCATTATAGTTACAACTAAACTTTGTTGTCAATCTATTTTCCAAAATCAAAAATAAAAGCCTTTCGCGACAAGTACCGCCAAAGACTTTTTTCCTACGCTCTATATGCTTATTTCGTCCATTTCGTCTCGATAAATTCATCTCGACCAGACTGCTTCCGATCTTCTTTATAATGCTCGGGATTCTTCTTGTGATAATCTTGATGATAATCTTCCGCTAGATAGAAGACTCCTGCCGCCTCTATCTCCGTCACAATCGGCTTATCAAATCGACCGCTTACCGCAAGCGCTACCTTCGATGCTTCTGCTAGCTCGCGCTGCTTCTCGTTGTAGTAATAGATGCCTGTGCGATACTGACTGCCGCGATCTTGGAACTGCCCACCGCTATCTGTCGGGTCAATCTGCTGCCAGAACAGCTCTAACAATTTCTCATATGGAAATACTTCTGGATCGAATGAAATCTGCACAACCTCTGCATGTCCTGTCGTACCCATCTTTACTTCCTTGTATGTCGGATTCTCCAAATGACCACCCGCATACCCCGATACAATTCCACCAATACCCGGCAACTGTTCAAATGGCGTCACCATACACCAGAAGCAGCCTCCTGCAAACATCGCAAGCTCTAGCTCATGTTTCTCTTTGTTTGTCGTCATCCTGATTCCCCCTCTACTCATAACCCCATAATGTTAATGATGAACCGGACACTTCATTGGGATTAGGCCACCATCCCCTGACTTCTCATCCACTTTCTCTAGCCCGATGGCTTCATACGGCACGTCCTGCTTCAAGTAATTCGGCTTCACAAGTGCGTTGTTATAATGGCTATGGAAAATATGCGTCGTCGCAGGTGACACAGGTGGAATGAGCCATGTCCAATCTCCGGTTAGCTCGCGACCCTTCGCCTCTTCCGCTTGCTCGAAGCGCTGAAACTGATCAGCAGCTGTATGGTGATCGACGATGCTGACCCCTGCTTTTTTGTAAGAATGGAGTACTGCAATATTCAGCTCAACGAGCGCTTTGTCTTTCCACAGTGATGTATTCGTAGACATGTTCAAATTCATCCGCTCAGCGACTTTAGGCAACATGTTGTACCGCTGTTCGTCTGCAAAATTGCGTGCACCAATCTCTGTCTCCATGTACCAGCCATTAAACGGAGCAGCCGTATAGCGAATACCGCCAATCTCCATACACATGTCCGATACAAAAGGCACCGCGTACCACTGCAAGTTCAAGTCCTCAAACCATTCATATTCGGGGTGCTCAATCGGAACACGAAGCACAACATTCTCAGGAATTGAGAACCACTTAGGTGACTCCTGACCCATGCTGATCACTAGTGGCAACACATCATAGTCCGTTCCTGCACCCTTCCAGCCTAAGTTCTCACACACAGAAGTAAATTCAAGTGAAATCGGGTCACCAACAACACCATGTTCCGTCCTATATCCTGCAAATCGAACCAATTGATTGTTCCAGATTCGTACCTCTTGTCCTTGCTCGGCTGGTCGGAAAATGGTAATCGAAGGTCTGATCTTCCCATTATTGGTTGCATACTGAATATGATCAATAATCGCCTGTGCCATCTCCGCTTCTTGCGTCAACGCCCGTGCGTCAAACACATGCAGCGAGTTCCAGAACAAGCGGCCAATGCAGCGATTGCTGTTGCGCCACGCCATCTTTGCCCCATGCTCAAGCTCCTCGGATGTATGGCTATATGTTCCTGTTTCATGAATATTCTCTTTTATTTGTGCAAGCCGCTGCGCTGCTTGATCCGCGGACTTGCCTAGTTCTTCATAACAAGTAACGATGAATTGTGCCGCTTCCTGATATAGCTGCTCATGCTGAGTCATGTTTGCCTCTTTCCTTGAAGCCTGCTCAAAAAGAAGTCCCACTCCGTATAAAAAACACTTCCAGCCTCCGTGAAATCGTGAAATTTGAATTTATTATAAGGTATTTTCACTCTTTCAAAGTCGGTCGCTCCGCTCTTCCAGTGTATTTTTATACTTCGTTAACTTTTTGATCAAACCCAATATCTCTATTCAGTTATTATAAACGAAAACTACAAACCTAGCATGCGTCTTCCGAAGCGCTTGACAATAGGAAGATGCTGTAACTATAATGGTTCCAGCGAAAGGGGTCTGACCCATGAAAATTAGCAGTCGTTTTACCGTTGGTGTGCACATATTGTCGCTGCTTGCCACACAAGGATCGATAGTTTCGACATCCGAATGGATCGCAGGAAGTGTCAATACGAACCCTGTCGTTATTCGCCGCATCACGAGTCTACTGAAAAAGGCAGGATTCGTCCAAGTTCGCGCTGGAGCAGGAGGGGCATACTTAGTCAAAAGCTTATCCGAAATCACGCTGCTTGATGTATACCGCGCAGTTGAGGTTGTAGAAGAAGGTGAATTATTCCAATTCCATGAAAGTCCGAATCCAAGCTGCCCCATTGGCGCTAACATTCAGTCTGTCCTTGAAATCATCTTGCACCGCGCCCAAGCCGTGATGGAAGGCGTGCTTGCGGTCATTACGATGGAAGATATCGTGAACGATTTTCATAGTCGTATCAATTCCTAACACACCGAAAGCCGATGTTACCACTCGAGCTGTCTGGTGTGTTTTTGCTTCGTGCTGCTACGCGATACCGATTGCAGTATGATTTATGACACAGATACGAACCTCCGCGCATCGAACGCGCTTGCCCACTAGGTGGCCCTTGTGGATCAAGAGACTCTGCCATCAAGTGATAATCTGGACTAAACCAGTCTGCACACCATTCCCACACATTCCCTGATGCATTATAGATGCCATACCCATTCGGCTTATAAGCATGAACAGGTGCTGTACCCGAATATCCATCACTTGCATGATCTTTAATCGGAAACTTCCCCTGCCAGATGTTGCAATGATGCTCGCCACCTTGTTTCAATTCATCTCCCCACGGATAACGCCGCTGGACAAGCCCACCTCTAGCCGCATATTCCCACTGCACTTCGGTTGGAAGCTGCTTGCCTGCCCATTTGCAGTACGCATTCGCGTCATTCCAAGTCACATGAACAACAGGATGATTCATCCGATCTTCTATGCTCGAGTCTATCCCTTCTGGGCAACGCCAGTATGCTCCTTCCACCACATGCCACCACGGTGTTTCCTGCGGAACTTGTTTCACGTATGGAGCAGATTTCGCTGACACGAACAGATGAAACACATACGACCATCCAAACATCTCTGCCTCTGTCACATAACCTGTCTCTTGTACAAATTCCACATACTTCCTATTGCTTACCGCACAAGCATCTATGTAATACGAACTTACCTGAACCGCTCGAACAGGTCCTTCTCCATCCGACGCAAAGCCTTCGTGATCATTCGTTCCCATAAGAAATTCTCCAGCGGGTAAACAAACCATTCCTTCATCAGACCATGATTTTCCTACCTTATACTCAATCTCAACTTCAGCAGCATCACGATCTACTTGCCGATCCACCTGAACCTCTTCGGATTGTCCCATGAGCGATGCCCGACTTCCTGCGCAGCATGATCCTTTATTAACTTGAATTCTCCCTTCACTATCCATCATCTCATCAACCATCCTTCTCTCCCTCTTCACCTGACTTTCTCTTCTTTCATTGTAAAATAAAACACCGACCTTTCGGTCGATGTTTGGATCAAAAATTTTATTTTTTTACAAATTTAACAATATCATTAATGATAGCTTCTGAAACGTTTGCAGGCTGGCTATATTCTACCCCAGTCGAACGACCTTCTGCCTCCACTAAAAAATGATTCACCTTCGGGTACGAAGCGTAAGTCACATCGGAACGGTTAGCAAGACCTTTTTTCCAAGCATCTAGATGGTGTGCTAGAACTTGAGAATCGTTCTCCCCTTGCATGATGAGAAGGGGCGTCTTCTGGTTCTTCGCGATTGCTGGACCCGAATAATTACGGAAGTCCAACCACCAATATGGATTACCTAACATGAATCCTTCAGGCAGCTTGCTCGTGGAGTACGCTGGATCCTTAATTAGTGCAACTTGTTGTTTCATCATCTCCAATTGCTGCTCCATAGACGCAGTAGACTGTCCCAATTGCTTCAATGATTCGATACCGTACTCAGACTGCTCAATCATAATATCTTCGAGCGATGTTGCAGGACCTGCTATAATGACCGCTTTGGCAATGTCTTGATTCTTGTCAGCTTCAATAATACGAGGGATCAGCATACCGCCTTGGCTGTGACCAACTACGATGATTTTCTTAGTATCAATGCCTTCTATCTTCTTAACAGCTTGCACAGCACGGATCGCATCATCAATTGTTTCTTCTTTTACTGTAAACTTTCCCTTCGCAGCGGCAGAGGATTGAAGTGTATGCTCTCTAGTCACTTTCTCATAACGAAGTACAGCTACTCCTTGCGCCGCTAGACCAACAGCAAGATCACGGAAAGGTTTCAAGCTAAGTGCTGATTCATCACGATCATTAGGACCTGAGCCATGAACAAGCACAACAACTGGAACATTCGTCTTCCCTACAGGCAACGTAAGTGTACCTGGCAGTGCCAAATCCCCTTCACCTACAACAACTTCTTTTTCCGTATAAAGCTTTGGATCGTCATAGCTTGGTTTCTGATAAAGCCCGGTGTCTGATGTATACGGAATGAAAACATCATCAACAAGACCCTTATTATCAAATCTAATCGTAATTTGGAAAGGTATGCCCTGCGCTTTATATGTAAGTACAACATTCTCATGTACGGCATTCTTGCTTGTGCTAGCTGTTAATTGCTCATTAATCTGACCATACAAACCTTGATAACTCTTACCTATTCCTGCAAGAAGTGTAGCTTGTGTACTTGCCTTCAACTTGTCATTCATTAGAGCTCGTATATTTTCTACATCTGCTTTTAGCATGGCATGTACAAATTGACTTGCTGTCACTTCCAAATCACCCGATGCGACTACGACTTGATTGGAATCGGCATTCCAACTAATCTTGCTTTCTAGCGCATTTTGCAATATAGACTGCGGTACATACACCATACCATCCTTATATTCCACTTTTGCGCCAAGACTAGTCGCTTTATTATTTACTAGTGCATCACTTTCTCCAACGGTAAAAATAATCTGGGTATCTCCCTTCGTCACCGTCACACTCTTGGCAAGTCCATTCCATTTCACACCTGCGCCAATCGTTTCACTCATGATACGTACTGGCACTAAACGGTGATCACTTGAACTTGTTTTTTTCTCGGAAGATATCGTTACCATTTCTTGTTCAGCGGCAGAAGCAATTGGCGCTAAAAGCAACGTTGTTGCTAATGATGCGACTACCATTTTGTGGATCATATTAAATCGTTTCTTCAAATCTTTCACCTCGATTATATATTTTTTGATTTTTTTCAATACTTTACCATTATACTATCTATCTGACCGCTCGCAATACGAATCTCTACCACTATCTACCGCTCCACCTAACTTTCACTTCTTTCATTGTAAAATAAAACACCGACCTTTCGGTCGATGTTTGGATCAAAAATTTAATTTTTTATAAATTTAACAATATCATTAATAATAGCTTCTGAAACATTGGCTGGCTTCAAGTGTTCCATTCCGGTTGAACGTCCTTCTGATTCAATCAGGAAGTGTGTTACCTTTGGATATAAGCTGTATGTAACATCGGTGCGGTTAGACAGTGCTTTTTTCCAATTGTCCAAATGATGTGCGAGCACCTGTGCATCGTTCTCACCTTGCATAATGAGTAGTGGTGTCTTCTGATTCTTCGCAATTGCTGCTCCAGAGTAGTTACGTAGATCATACCACCAATACGGATCACCTAGCGCAAATCCTTGCGGCACATTACTTACGGAGTACTGCGGATCTTTAAGCAGCGCAACTTGCTGCTTGAACATATCTAGCCTCTGTGCAATAGGTTCAGTCGGTTGACCCATTAATTTAGCTGACTCCAGCGCATATTCCGTCTGCTCGATGAGCGCATCTTCGAGTGAGTTCGCTGGGCCGGAGATAATGACTGCCTTGGCAATATCGTGGTTCGTATCGGCTTCGATAATGCGTGGCATCATCATGCCGCCTTGACTGTGTCCTGCAACAATGATTCTTTTAGGATCAATTCCATCTAAGGTCTTCGCTAACTGAACGGCACGAATCGCATCATCAATGGTCTCTTCTTTTACAGAGAACTTTCCTCCAGCTGCGACACTGGATTTCGCCGTATGCTCTCTTGTTACCTTCTCATATCTGATTACCGCAATACCTTGTGCAGCTAGGCCAACAGCCAGATCACGGAACGGCTTCACACTAAGGAACGTTTCATCACGATCGTTCGGTCCTGAACCGTGCACGAGGATCACAACAGGGACATTCCCTTTGCCTACTGGCATCGTTAAGGTTCCTGGGAGCGCCATCTCTCCACTACCTACTACAATATCTTTTTCCGTATATAGCTTAGCATCATCGTACTTCGGTTTCTCATAAGGCGCTGCAGTCGGCTCGATAGACACGTACATATCATCCACTAGTCCACTCGAATCTAAGCGAATCGTCAAATGCAGCGGCATATTCGACGCTTTATATATAAGCTCTACATTCTCATGTACCGCATTCTTACTCGTATTGACTTGAACTAACTCATCGATCTGCCCAAATATCGCCTGATAATTCGGGGCAAGCGTTCCGATCACCTCAGCAGGAAGAGCCGCCTTTAGTTTATCGTTCATCAATCCCAAAGCCCCTTGTACATCCCCTGTTAAAAAGGCATGGACAAAGCTAGTCGCTGCGGAAGTGACATCCCCTTTGGCAAGGACAGCTTTACCTGTCTTCGTGTCCCAACCAATTTTACTCTCAAATGTATCTTGCAAAATAGAAAGCGGTACTTGTATACGATCGCCTATAAACTCCACTTTCACACCCAAATCTACTGTTTTCCCATTGACTACAGCTGTGCTTTCCCCTACTTTTAACTGAAGCTGGGTTTGTCCTCTTACGACTGTAACACTGCTTGTTGCTTCGTCCCATTTCACACTTGCACCAATTGTCTCACCAACCGCACGCACTGGAACGATAAGACTTTCTGCTGCTACCGCTTGATTGCTCGAAGCTGTAACTTCTGACCCTACTGCTGCTGCAGAAGCGATCGGACTAACCCATAATGCTGTGGCTAAAGATGCTGTGGCAACCTTGTGAAGCATACCAAATTTCTTCTTCAAAACACTCACCCCATCCAATAGTTTACAATTACAAAACACATGCTTATTATAGCACGTATATAACAGTTAACAATAGTTGGGATTGACTTTTTTCCGCCACCTCCATATACTTGCTATAGCATATACTTACAAGATATTGAAAGAAGGTCACACATGAATCACCCAATAGACAGATCCATTGGTCCTTACATCCACCGTACCGATCTTCGGCTATCCGCCTTTTTACAGAAACGAATTCAGCCCTATGAACTCACGACGGAGCAGTGGAGAGTTCTATCTCATTTGTCCGAGCAGGAAGCAGGTATTACACAGAAAGAACTTGCGCATAAACTATACAAAGACCAGACAAGTGTAGCTCGCATACTGGACAAAATGCTCAAGAAAGAGTTAATCGAGCGTCATTGTCATCCCGAAGACGGCCGAGCTTGCTTATTATTTATTTCTGAAAAAGGACGCTTGCTACGCGAAGGATTGATTCCTGTAGTCGTTGAAGTTCTAGACCAATCTCTAAAAGGCATCACTGATGAAGAAGTCCATGAACTAAAGCGAATTCTAGATAAAATTTATCAGAACCTCGAATAATTTTATAACCACATACATGCTATAGCATCTAAATATAAAAGGAGGATTGAATATCCATGGAACAAACAAGTCCTAATCGTTCAATATGGACACGCGACTTTATCTTGCTGTCTCTATCTAATATGTTCTTATTCTTCGGTTTTCAGATGTTACTCGCTACTTTGCCCGTCTATGTAGCAAACAACGGTGGTGGCAATTCCATAATCGGCTATGTCATTAGTATGTTCACGGTCTCGGCTTTACTTATTCGACCGTTTACAGGTATTGGACTCGATCGTCTTAATCGCAAAATAATACTACTCGTAGGTGTGATCATCTGCTTGATCTCAATTGGCAGTTACGGATTAACCGCATCCATTATGCTAATCCTTATGCTTCGCTTCTTACACGGGCTTGGTTGGGGTGTAGCAACAACAACGTACGGAACGATCGTATCTGATATTATTCCTCCTGCTAAGCGCGGTGAAGGCATGGGGTACTTCGGTATGTTCTCGACACTAGCGATGGCGCTTGGACCGATGGTGGGGCTCTGGCTCATTCAGAGCTACAGCTTTGATGTTATGTTCATCGCATCCTCAAGTAGCACTTTGCTTGCCTTGATTCTAAGTCAGCTTGTAAAAACACCCCCAGTTGCTAAGCATACATTAGGAAAACCGGAATCGCTCTTATCAGGCATGATAGAGAAAACCGCACTATTCCCTGCACTGCTATGTCTGCTGCTCGGTATTTCCTATGGTGGTATCGCAAGCTTCATTACGTTATTCGGTAAAGAAATTGGAATTGCGAATGTCGGTGTGTTCTTTATGACCAATGCGATCTGTCTATTCATCGTTCGGACGTTTGCCGGCAAAGTATTTGATAAAAAAGGTCACTTCTGGGTACTATTCCCGGGTGGACTCGCAAGCGTTGCAGGTTTAATCATTCTATCGTATGCCACTACCACAGGCGGACTAATCTTAGCAGCCGTATTCTACGGTATGGGCTTCGGTGCGATTCAGCCATCCTTACAGGCATGGGTCATTAACCGCACTACACCTCAGCGCCGAGGAGCAGCGAACGCAACGTTCTACTCCGCATTTGATCTAGGAATCGGTGGTGGAGCTGTTATTCTAGGATTCGTCGCAGAACGTATGCATTATGCCGAGATGTACCGTTACTCCAGCTTACTGATGGTTGCTTATCTCGTTATCTATCTCACCTATATGTTCAAGCAAAAATCGAAGCAAAGCGTAGAAGAAACGCCTTCCATGCAAGCCTAGTAGCAAAAAGAAGCAATCGTTCAGCAGACATACATCTGTCTGAACATTGCTTCTTTTTCCATTATGATTAAGCGAGTTCCCTTTATCGTCCATCCTCAATGAATAACCTGCGATCTGCCACTTCAGCCACATGATCATTGTGCGTGACGACAATGAGGGTCTTACCAAGCTCTTTGTTTAGACCAAATGCCTCATCCAACTCCTATTTATTTGTTCAATAACATCTGCCCAATCATCGGTCTTGCAATCGGCCACACTGCCTTCATCACGCCGTAACCGACTCTAATATTCGAAGTAAAGCGACCGATCTTACCGAACATACCTCCAGCTGCCGGTGCTGCTGCCTCTGCTCCTTCGACTGCCGCAGCTTTACCACCACCGCCTAGTAAGCCTCCTAAACCGCCTCCTTTTCCACCCATCAGCCCACCTAAACCACCAAGACCACTTAGTGCACTAAGGGCTCCTAAACCACCAAAGCCTCCGCCACCTGATCCTCCACCCTGCGCACCACCGCCAAACATACCACCTAATGATCCCAATGAACCAAGTGCACCTAGTGCCCCCAATCCACCTCCGTTACCACCATTCTGTCCGCCCCCGCCAAGTAAACCTCCAAGACCGCCTCCGCCACCTAACAAGCCCGATCCACCAAGACCCATTAACATCCCGAGCAGTCCGGATACATGTGCTTTCTCTTTACCTTTGGTAGATTTCCGCGAACGCTTTGGCGACTTCCCTTTCACCTTGGCTCCATCCAATATCATCTCATTCTTACCTACGGCTTTTATTTTGCCGATATAATAATTGCCGTCATGAAGCTCCACACATACGGATTGACCGACTAGCGCTTTTGCCTGGCGTGCATTAATCGTTTTCTTTGTTTTCTTCTCTTTCTTTATCGCTGGCATTTTTCTCACCTCCACTATCACTTTTATACTTGGTATATCTCATTACTCGCCGATACATTGTACGATCTTTCATATGCTTAAATAGGATCGTTCCCGGTTTCGTATTCACTTCAATGATCCAAGGCTTAAAGTCCTTGCTCATTCCAATATCTACACCAAAAGCCCGAAAACCCGGGTAGCCTTGACTCATATAGACTGCTATCCGTTTGCCGTATCGCTCCAAGCGTTCGATATAGTAATCCCGTTCTTTACGTTCATAGTAAGCTGATAATAGCTTCGTAAGTGGGTATACTTTGCCGCCATTCATGAAATTTGTAATCACTTTTCCACGCTTGGCAAGTCGACCTACAATTCCTGTGGTAACCCACTCGCCTGATCTATTTTTCTGAATCATAATCCGAATGTCAAAGGGCTTTCGATCATACGTCAGCAATTGCAGTCCCGCCTGCACGACATAAGTCTTACCCCCACTCATCCGCATCAAGTAGTTATACAAGTGCTCAAAGGAATCAAACGTGTAGACCTTATCATTACTATGAATCGTTTGATAACGCGTTGGACTGAGCTGATTAATTCTAATGACACCGAACCCACCAAACCCCGTATTGGACTTCGCAAAGATCGTTTTATTTTCTTGAAAAAGGAGTTTGATGTTCTCGTCCGTCATTTCGTACGTTTGCGGCAAATACTCGGCAAAATCGGCGTTTTGCTTCAGAAACTCATACTTGCCTAACTTCGTATTAGGATATATCATGTTAACCATTCCTTTCATCTACAGTCTATGCAACTATGAAATTACAGGAGTGGACAACTATCATGATCGGTACAAAAATGGAGGTTTTCACTATGAAACGAATTTGTGTATATGCGGGATCAAATGTAGGCAATTCGCCTGAATATGCAGAAAGAGCACAACGATTAGGAGAGGAATTGGCAGCTCGTGGCATCGAACTTGTATATGGTGGTTCGAAGATTGGACTAATGGGAATCGTAGCAGATGCAGTGCTCGCAGGGGGCGGCAGGGCAATCGGTGTTATGCCAGCTGGATTATTCCGCGGGGAGATGCGACATACCGGACTTACTGAATTTCATGAGACGGCCAATATGCATGAGCGCAAAGCGTTAATGGCTGAGCTATCTGATGCATTCATTGCACTACCTGGAGGAATCGGAACATTCGAAGAATTGTTCGAGATGCTTAGTTGGTCGCAGCTCGGTATTCACCAGAAACCTGTAGGACTGCTGAATGTGAACGGATTCTACGAACCTTTCTATAACATGGTGGATCATGCGATTACAGCTGGATTTGCACGGGAATCTAACAAACAGCTATTCATTATGGATGGAGAGCCAACTACGCTCGTTGAATCTCTGGTCAACTTTACAAGACCTGAACTAGAGAATAAATGGAAACAACTATCTGAGTAATAAGAAGGTGGGGATGCGATTTGCGCACATGGGTGAAAACAATTCTTTTTCTAATCGGAACGGCAATATTGACTCACTTTATCCCGTTCTCGGCTTTTTTCCGTAATGTGGATACGTTAATTCATGAATCAGGCCATGCCTTAATGACCCTTGTCTTGTCGGGCGACGTGCAGTACATTCACTTGTTTGCCGATCATAGCGGAGTGACGTTATCTACCGTACGAGGCGCTTGGCGATTCATCCCCATTTCTCTTGCAGGTTATATCATCTCAGCGCTGTTTACTGTACTACTCTTCTATCTCTACAAAATAAATCGTCAAAAGCTCGGACTCGTCATCTTGACGATCTTAACGTTACTTGTGCTCGTACTCTTCGTACGCAATGAGTTCGGGGTAATCTGGTGTGCGGGGTTCATTATTCTAAACGTAGCCGCCTATATGATCTCTTGGACGTGGCTGCGCAATCTTTACTTTGCATTAATCGCTTTTATTAGCTTGGTAGAATCGGTTGTCGGTCCTGTGTATTTGTTGACTCAATCGATCATGCAGCCCGCACGGGCAGGTGATGCGACGAACTTAAGCGAGGCAACCATGCTTCCTGCCTTCGTGTGGTCCCTGCTATTTACGATCATCGCGCTATGGTGTGCGAGCCGCTCGATCCGATTCTTTTTACAACAACCAACGAATCAATCTCAGAACTCAACTAAATCTTAAGCTTCGTGGTTGAAATACACTTTGTAGTAGTGCATCTTCTTCTCTTCGTCATAGCCCTTCTCCAGATAATCGAAATTATCGTTCTTCACTTTAATCTCAATATCTGTGTCCAGCCGTATGTCGTTCTTGAACTCACGCTTGACCTTCTTCAACGCCGCGTGTGAGATCGGAAACTGCGATACGGTTGGCAATTCATTCATCTCTTCATACGTTTCCTTATACGTCTTGAATATTTGGATATGTTCCGGCGCTTGCAGCACCTTCTCCGTAAATTCTTCTTCCTTATACTCATCATGCTGGGCAAAATATTGGATCGTCGTATTTAGGAACATCAACTTGTCCTTCTTATCCGTCTGCTCGGACGTAGCAACAATCACATCATCATAGAAATTCGAGCACATCCGCACGTACTGATCGGTTAGGTAGTGTTCATCCTCTAGCAAGCTAACGCGAAGGAAGTCATCCTTCCAATAGGCGGCTTCTTCGTTACCTTTTTTCACATTATCCACAATACTAATTGCATAGCCCTCATCAGCCTTGAAGTTAAAGATCAGACAGCCCTTATCCAGCTTCTTCACATTAACCCCTTGCTCGGAGTGCAGATCGAACTGCGAACCATCCATTTCATCCACACGAATATATACGTCTTTATTCTCAGACTTGAAGATCCCAATTGCATTGACCGGAAAGTCCTTATAGACGATATTGCCAAAATGCACAACGTACACCTCACCAGATTTAATCTGCGGATGTCCAGACTGTTCATACAAGTGGCGCAAGATATGACCGGATTGCTCTACGAATGCAGAACGATCTACTAGCATTTTACTCGTATAGGCATACACTTCGTTCATATTTAAGTCCACTTCATGATGGAATTTATAGAATGTCTCGAATTTGAAGCTGCTTAGAAAATATTTTAATAAGACCTGATGGATCTCATCACTTGGAATCTCATATAAATCTTTGGCGATCACGACACCTTCGTCTTTCGCCTTGTTGCCTACTTTATGAATCACAATATCTTGAATCTGTACTTTTGATAAGTCGATCATGTTCACAAGCCTACTCTCTTAAGTGAAGTCTTCTCATTGTAACGAAAAAGAGGTTCATATGAAAAGGTGTTTTGTGGAACACCATTCTCCATAAACATACAAATTTAATATATATTATGTAGATATTTTATGAATTTTCAGTTATATTCAATGATAACATAAGTCTTAATACCTATTTTTCCTAGATCAACTGATTCATTCGACCCTATCATTATTTAGTTAGAGAGGGATTATCTATGAAAATGATACTTTTATCAGGGGGCGCTGGAAAAAGACTATGGCCACTTTCCAACGATAACCGCTCCAAACAATTCATTAAAGTAATGGATCAAGATAATCCGACTCTTCAATTACAACCCTCGATGATACAACGTGTTTGGTCACAATTAGAAAACAATAACTTAGCTGATCATGCCGTTATTGCTGCAAGCCTTGTCCAAAAAGAAATCATTCAATCCCAGCTCGGGGACAATATCCCCCTAATCTTAGAACCGGTCAAACGAGATACCTTCCCTGCTATCAGCTTAGCCTCAAGTTACTTATACTCCAAAAAACTAGCAGATGAGAATGATGTTATTGTTGTCATGCCTGTGGATGTCCATGCAGATGAAGGTTATTATACCTCAATTCGCAAGTTGGCATCTGAATTCGAATCATCCACATACAATATCGGTCTCATGGGTCTCAAACCCACACATCCATCCGAAAAATTTGGCTACATAGTCACAACACATACGCAAGAAGCAACTGATCAACTCCTTACAATAGAAAAGTTTATTGAAAAACCTACTCCAACATTAGCATCACAATTAATAGACCAAGGAGCTTTATGGAACTGTGGTGTTTTTGCTTTCCGGCTTGGTTATATGCTTAGATTGCTAGAAACATGGAACCTCCCCACACATTACGACCATTTATTTGCTAAATACCACCTTATGCCTTCGATCAGCTTTGATTATCAAGTTGTGGAGAATGAAGCAAATGTGGGTGTCCTCCCTTATGAGGGGAATTGGAGTGATCTAGGTACCTGGAATGAATGGACAACTACGATGCCAATCAACCTGCATGGTAAAGGAATCATCAGTCATGAATGTTTAAATACACATGTCATCAACGAACTACAAATCCCGATTGTTGTGATGGGCATATCGAATGCCGTCATTGCGGCAAGTCCGGATGGAATTCTTGTCACTGACAAATCAATGAGTTCAAGACTCAAAGATGTTATACAACAAATGGATGCACGCCCGATGTATGAGGAAACCCTCTATGGCTGGTACCGTGTTATTGATATGGAATATAAAGAAAGTAGTAAACAAGCCCTCACAAAACGGGTACATGTATGTTCAGAGAAAAGCATCGCTTATCAAGTTCACTTGAGCCGCGATGAAATCTGGACAATCATCAGTGGTAAAGCCGATGTCGTCATTAACGGCAACAAATTTCAAGCCTCTACTGGGGAAATCATCTATATCCCTGCTGGCTCTAAACACGCAATCATGGCCCTCGAAGATCTCGATATGATCGAAGTACAAATAGGATCAGTAATTAGCGAGGATGACATTATTAAGTACGACTACCAGTGGTCAGAGCGTACAACATGGCGAAAAGGACGTACAACCGGATGAAATCTCAACGTATTGGAGAAGCGCTAATCGATCACGGCATCATTACGAGTGAACAACTAGATGAAGCCATTAATTATCAAACAAAGAATGGCGGGCGGCTAGGTGAAATCGTCATTGAGTTATTTGGTATTAATCGAGACTTCATCCATCAGATCACCCAAACAGCCCCTCAAAAGGTTCGGCTCGGCGAGATGCTTGTTAACACAGGTCAAATCACACAAGAACAATTAAATCGTGCTCTTCAATTCCAACAACACAGTGGTGGTGTATTGGGCGATATTCTGTTATCCCTGCGGTTTATTGAACCGGATCAACTCTATCGTGCAATTGCTACTCAGAACAACTTAGGACGTATTGGGAAGGAATTTTCCTTTGAACTCGAGCACAAATTACCAGAAGCAGTTGCGCGTTCCTACAATGCTATCATCATTAATCGCCGCTTTAATCGTTATATCGTTGCAGTCAGTCAAATACTATCTCAAGATCAAATTTCTGAATTAGAAGCCTATTTAGATTGTCCAATCGAATTAGTTATGGCGACTAGAGATGAAATGGAATTTTTCTGGAAAGAAGTCTATGCCGAAGAATTAATGCACGAGAGCACAGAGAAACTCATTTATGAGAAACCAGAAAACTCGGCCCACATCACCTTCACTTGGGGTCAGAAAATGAGCTTTTACTTATGCTGCGGACTATTCATCTTCGGCTTATTCTGGAACTGGTTATGGTCATTAATCCTATTAAATATAATCATACAAGTTGGTTATATGATCATGTCTGTTTTTAAGTATTCGATTCTCTTATTTGGTGCAAAAAAGACTTCACAGCTACGCTTTACTGATGAGGAAATTGCCGCAATCGATGAACGTGAACTACCCATATATAGCATTCTCGTGCCTATATACAAAGAAAGTAACATTATCCCACAACTACTAAACAACATTAACAATCTCGATTATCCAAAATCAAAACTCGATGTGAGGCTTTTGATAGAAGAAGACGACGTAGAAGCTCAACAATTGCTTGCTATCAAGAAATTACCCGCCTATTTTACCGTGTTAATCGTTCCACATAGTTTACCCAAAACGAAACCCAAAGCTTGTAATTACGGGCTCATTCGCGCAAGAGGTGAATATGTCGTTATTTACGATGCTGAAGATAGACCTGACCCCGATCAGTTAAAGAAGGTGTATCTTGCTTTTAAGACAAGCCCAGACAATTGCTGCTGCATACAAGCGAAACTTAACTATTTTAACAACAATCAAAATTTATTAACCCGTTGGTTCACGCACGAGTATAGTATGTGGTTCGAATTACTACTTCCCGGTGTCATGCAGCTCGATATTCCAATCCCTCTTGGTGGAACTTCGAATCATTTTAAAACAGACATTCTCAAAAAGATTAATGCTTGGGATCCTTATAATGTTACAGAAGATGCTGATCTTGGCGTTCGTCTGTACAAAGAGGGGTACAAGACTGCCATCGTGGACTCACGAACTTGGGAAGAAGCAACAAGCCGTGTAGGCAATTGGATAAGACAACGATCTAGATGGATTAAAGGGTACATGCAGACTTGGCTTGTCCATATGCGTAATCCTGTTCAGTTATGGCGAGATTTGGGAACAAGAGGTTTTCTAGGTTTCCATGCTATGGTGCTAGCAACGCCTTTACTTCCACTATTAAATCCAATCTTTTGGGCCATGGTGCTACTTTGGTATTTAGCCAAAATGGAGATTATCGCTTTATTTTTCCCAGGACCGATTTACTATATTGCAGCTGTTGAATTTTTCGTAGGTAATTTTATATTCATGTACAGCCTAACGGCAGGGATATACTGGGTCACGAAAGATTTACACAGCAAAGGCAATAAAACTTTTTCATTCGCATTGATTAAATATACATTGCTTACCCCGATTTATTGGGTCTTACTAAGCATTGCAGCAGTTAAAGCCGCGATTCAGCTTATTACGAAACCATTTTATTGGGAGAAAACCGCACATGGACACGCAACAACCGATACGCAGCAACCAGAATCAACCATTCGCACAACAATGTCGGCAATTGAATAATGGATAGGTGATCGAACATGGAAATTACTCAGAGACGCCCTATATATTCTATTTTTATAATTATTTTAGTATTAGAACTTGCTGTCGGTTATTACTTGACCTCCATATATGGCTTTATGTCTGGAGACGCTTCTAGCCGTGTTGCTAATGCTTTCTATGTTTTATATAGTCGAGAGCCTAATTTAGCTAACATCGGATTCGTATGGAATCCACTTCCGAGTTTGATGGAGATCATCCCCTTGTTGTTTTACCCACTTTTCCCCAAGCTTGCTTCAGATGGGCTAGCCGCAGTTATTGTTTCGAGTATTTTCGCAGCACTCACTGCAGCTCTTATTGTAAAAGCCGGTTTGCAATTTGGGCTAAATAAGTGGCTGAGCATTACAATTGCACTGCTATATGCATTAAATCCTTACATTTTTTATTACGGGGCAAATGGACTAACCGAAGTTATTTTTATTTATTTTATCAACATGGCCGTGATTCAGATCTTACTCTGGATGCAGTATGATCATGCAAAACCATTAATCATATCCGCATTTGCACTCGCATTTGCTTTCTGGACACGCTATGAAACCGTCTTTTTTGGAAGTGCTGTCGCTTTCGTAGTCTTAATATGGATCATCAAGAATAGCAAAGATACATTAAAAGATAAATGGCATCAAGTCGAAGGAACATGGACTGTCCTATTATCACCCGTTGTGTTCTCAGGGCTTCTCTGGATATTTTTCAACTACACCATCATGGGCGATGGTCTCTACTTTCTAACTTCTGATTATGGTAATCTTGGTCAAGCTAAATTGTTAATGGAAGATGAGAAATTTACGATACTCGTAGGTAATATCATGCCCACTTTAGCTTTTGTAATGGAGCGACTATGGTACTTCTGTATCCCGCTTCTCATTATTATTGTCATTCGCATTATCGAACGTCGTATTATCCGTTGGGATTTTCTCGTGCTATTCTTACTAGCCATTTCCATTCCATCCATGCAGATCATCCTACTTCTTAAAGGCGGTACTGCTGCATGGATTCGTTACTATATGTACGCCTTTCCAATCATCACAATATGGCTTCCTTATGAAATATCTCAAATGAGATTCAAGAAAACAGGTTCTACTCTACTGATCTTGGGCATGAGCGCAAGTATCGTTATTATGGGACTCATGATGAACAATCCCCGCATTGCATCTGATGAATATGAAGCGTTTCGGTATAATAAGCTGTTCACCGAGCAAGAAATGGGAAAACAAGCTACAGCATATATAAACAATTACTTATCTGATAAGATCATTCTTACAGATTCATTCAGTAGCTTTCGTATTATTATGAGTAGCAATCACCCCAAAAACTTTGTTGTAACAAGCAATCGTGATTTTACAAAATGGCTTGAGAAACCTACTGAACATCCTGTTGATTATATTCTACTTCCGAACCCACAGGCTGTACTAACTTTGGATCGAGTAAACCAAACCTATCCTACCCTTTACAACTGGGGTGCAGATTGGGCTTCCTTAGACAAGGAATTTAAAGGATATTGGAAATTATACAAGGTAAATAAGCCAGCACCGCTCAATTTGTGATATGGCTCAGAACAATCAATCTAGACAAAAAAAGACCGCCCCTAAGGGCGGTCTTTTTATTGTAAAATGTAAAATTACATTTTTACTACGTTTTCAGCTTGTGGTCCACGGTTGCCTTCAGTGATTGTGAATTCAACGCGTTGGCCTTCTTCAAGAGACTTGAAGCCGTCGCCTACGATAGCGGAGAAGTGAACGAATACATCGTTGCCACCTTCAACTTCGATAAAACCAAAACCTTTTTCTGCATTAAACCATTTAACGATACCTGATTCCATGATATTACCTCCAAAAAATATATTTTTAACATGTTTATTAATTATAAAATAAAAAACTCACACATTGGAAAGAGATCATTAACCAAATGATTCTTTTTCCAATACGTAAGTTCTGGTCTAAGTAACACATTTGCTATTCGCTATCAATTGATTTCATTGTAGCACAGGATCGTCCTGCTTGCAATTGACTGTAAATATTTGCATTATAGGCACGCGAGCAATAGCTTCCCACCGTGCCTCATGCAATTCTTTCATTCTAACTCCAGCCCCAGAAGAAGCCGTCTCTCTCCCACGCCGCTCTACCGCGGTGCATTTTCTTGAATACCTTCTTCACTTCTTTATCAATGGCTTGATTCCCGTTGTCATTCACATAAATAAACGACTCACCGAAGTTCGTTCTGATATATTCGACTGCATCGGCTTGATGCAGTATGCCTGCTGATTTCACTTGATCTAGCATCCACTGTGCGACCTCTTGTGCTGTGTAGTCCAACCGTATCACTCCATCATTTTTAATAGAAGTAATCGTATCACAAGCCGGGGCAAAAACCCAACATTTAAACCAATATTTAATTTGAACTTCATATTCAATTAAGGTTTGTGTATTATTCTATATTTAGTGCAACGACTTGTCCTGTCATACGTATTAATACGAATAGGCACTAAATTCACAGAAACGAGGAATGTACATATGCATCCGAAACAAATTATTATGGTTGGCACAATGGCATTCGCCATTACGATTGGATTTACGCTATTAAAAGAAGATCCTGAAGTTCAAGCAGCAAGTACAGCTACCACACAAGAGAGAATCACTATTTCATCATATACTTCTACACAAGATACACCTGCTTCCTTCGAACAAGCAATCGGCACTTCATCCGATGAAGAAGTATTTGACGCCTTGTACAACGGTAAATCACTAGCTGACATTGCGACAGATCATCAGCAAGATGCGCAAGGAGTTATTGACTTGCAAGTCGCACAGATGACAGAGCAGCTTAGTGATCGCTTAGCAAGTGGCAGCATCACACCTTCGATGTATTATGCGCAATTAGCTGAACTACCTTCGATCATTAGCGAAAGCGTATACGGTCACAAATAGCCAGTCAACAAGAAGGACGATATATCCCGGAGTCACATGACTTCGGTATATCGTCCTTTTCTATTTTATCTTCAGCTCACTCGTTTAACTATACCTGCCATACTGCTTCGCATAGAATATGATCCTCTGGTACAGCTTCTTATCTGCCATATGTTTGAGCGGATAGAATCGAGGGCTCGTATTCACTTCAAGTATCCAAGGTTTCCCCTTCGGGCCAATCGCAACATCTAAGCCTAATTCCCTGAAACCCTCCACATGATGCTCGAAATTGTTACCAACAGCGACACCCAACTGCTTCAATTGTTGTTCTAACTGCTGGATTTTGAGTGTATCATAACCTGCTCCAGCCATTGTCTCATTGAAATACCCTATAGCTCCGCCCTGATTATAGTTCGTCGTTACTTTATTACGCTCCCCTATTTTTGTGAAAATAGCACTGCTCACCCAATTGCCTCGGTTTGTCTTCTGCACCATTACTCGAATATCAAAAGGCTTGCCATTCGTTCTTGCTAAACGAATTCCTTTTTGCAACAAAAAGGATCTACTCCCGGCAAAGCGTTGCAGCTTTTGGTGTAGAGCATCAAGTGTTAGATAGTAAGACTTCTTCGTTTTATATTGAATTCGGTATCTGCTTGCAAGCCTCTTGATTCGAATGATTTTAGCCCCACCAGAACCGTCTGCAGGTTTAAAATAAATCATTCGATGCGCCGAAAGCATGGATTGCAAGTTCTTCCTATTAAACAGCATCGTACGAGGAACATGCTTACGTAACCGCGGCTGCTCTAATAACCATTTGGTTTTGGTCCATTTATTTTTTAACGAACTACTCTTATATTTCATGACATGGCTCACCTGCTCCCTTTCCTTCAGAGTATGAATGGGGGGAGGGGTTGTTCACGGCATTTTACATAGAAGATTAGTCCATCCTTTTGTGCTCATAAAAAAAAGCCACTACATCCGTAGTAGCTTTGTCATTTACATTCCAAATTTACGAACCACAACGGAGTGAGCGACCATCGAGCGGATCATAAAGAAGATGCCGCTTGCGAGTAAAAGTCCCATTCCTGTCATGACATAAGTAATAACTTGTTGCTCATTCCCACTTGCAAGATGTGTTCCTACGTAAGAAGCCAAGAAAGCCGTGATAAAGAAAAATACAGCTAACAATAATGAATTCTTCATCTTTCCACGTAGAACCTCGATTGATTTTGTATGTAATTTTTTAGACCACATATAAATTCCTCCTGCAAGTCATTTTGACTGAATTGTTACAATTATTATATTATCACAATTATGACATAATTAACAGCGTTTTCATCAAAAATCCGCCATATTTTTTTTCCATTCTTGTGACAAAATGAACAATCCGCTTGACTTCTGTAATTATGGCAAAATAAAAAAACTGTCTCTCAGGGGAGGGGACCCTGTAGAAACAGTTCTCTTCGATAAATGAATTACACGACTTTCCAGACCGTAGCCGTTCCAGGTGTTTCACCTTTCGTCCACCACTTGGCTTCATAGGTTACACCTTGATACGTAACACGATCGCCGCCATTGTAGGCTTTGGTTGCATTCCATTCTTGTGTTGCGCCATTAAGCAACTTCCAAGCAGAAGATGTATCTGGCTTCTCACCTTGTGTCCACCACTGCGCAGCATATTCCTTGCCTTGGTACTGTACTTTATCGCCACCAACATACACTTTCGTTGCATCCCATTCTGGCAATGTGCTTGAAGAAGACGGTTTCGTCTTCACCGTGAACGCTGCACTTTGAGCGGAAGCATTACCTGCAGCATCCACTGCTGTCACTGTGTACGTATAGGAAGTATCTGCTTGCAGACCTGTATCCATGTAGCTTGTTCCGGATACGGAAGTCACTTTCACATTGTTACGATATACATCATAATGGTGCACACCTACATTATCCGTTGATGGATTCCACATCAGATCAATCGTTGAAGGTGTCTCGCCCATCGAATGAACAGTCGTTGGTATGCTTGGTGCTTCCGTATCTACTGCTGGAATATCTTTCGTTGTTACTTGGATCGATGCACTTTTCGCAGATACATTCCCTGCGGCATCGACTGCTGTCACTGCATAAGTATAAGAAGTATTCGCCTGTAAACCGCTGTCCGTATAAGTAGTACCCGTTACGTTCGTCACTTTCGCTCCGTTACGATAAAGCTCATAGTGATGAACGCCAACATTATCGGTTGAAGCATTCCATTTGAGCGAGACACTGTTAGTGGTTTGCGCGGTTGAACCCACACCAGCTGGTACACTTGGAGCTTCTTGATCGACTGGTGGATTACCGTCATTTTTCAAATTAACGTCAATGACTTGGTAGAAGGAGTTCGCTGTATCAGAAATTTCCCATACACTTAGGATAATATAGTAACCACTGCGATCTGTCGGAATCTGAACATCATGGGCAACGCGCTGAGCTGGCTGCTGATTGCCGCCGCTGAATGTTGCAAGTAATTCAAAGTCACTGCCTTTAAGTGCTTGATTCGGATTCCAGCCTTTTTTCGTAATGTAATATTCCCACTTGCTAGTTGCATGTCTAGCTGTATTGTACCAAGTAAATGTATTCGTACCGCCATTCATATCAACTTTCTTCCAACGATCTGCTGTCTGTACATCTAGATCTGGATAACGACCAGCTCCTGCAATTTTACCATCACCAGGTCCACCATTCGGGAATCCCTTAGGTCCTTCCACGCTCTGTGGTTCATATTGAATTGGGCCGCAGCCTGTATTAATACCTTTGTTACATAGAATCGTTCGACTGGTTGGGGCTTCAACATAACCGTGTGCGGATGCAAGACCTGCGAATGATAACGAACCGATTATGCCACAGACAAGCGCAAGGGGTGTAGCAATACGTCTTAGCCGTTTACTAGTGTTAGTCCCCTCCTTCGATTTAGTGAACTGCTGCTGTAATCTTCTGAACATCCAATTACCACTCCCTATCGAATTTGTTATTTCCTTTCAACTCTTCCGTACATTTAAAGCCTACCATCAAAGGACCGTTCGTGTATCTAGGCTGATCGAATCAACTCTCCCTCCCCTCTAAGGCTTATAACTATGAGTCCTTATAGCTATTCATACCTTGATAAAAAGCAAAAAACAGTTATCGGAGACTAGTTCCCCAATAACTGTTCTTAATTAAAATGACCTATACATGCTCACTTCGATGATCGTTAATTAAATCTTTTTCCAGACATCTGCTGTCCCTGGTGTTTCACCTTGTGTCCACCACTTGGCTTCATATGTTACACCCTGATAAGTCACTTGATTTCCAGCAACGTATACTTTCGTCGCACTCCAAGCTTCGATTGTTGTGGAAGAAGTTTTGGTTTTCACTGTAAAAGCTGTACTTTGTGCCGACGCGTTACCCGCAGCATCAACTGCTTTTACGTTATAGGTATAAGAAGTATCCGCAAGCAGTCCACTATCGGTATAGGTCGTTCCTGTTACATCCGTTACTTTAACACCATTACGTAGCAGTTCATAGTGGTGAACGCCTACATTGTCTGTCGAAGCACTCCAATTCAGTGTTACACTATTTGCTGTCTGAGCGGAAGATGCAACACCTGTCGGTACGGATGGAGCTATAAGATCGGTAGGAGGGTTGGTGTTACTATTCTTCAAATTCACATCAATCACTTGGTAGAAGGAGTTCACAGTATCCGCAACTTCCCACACACTGAGGATAATGTAGTAGCCGCTGCGATCTGTTGGAACATTCACGTCATGGGAGACACGCTGTGCAGGCTGTTGTCCACCACCGCTAAATGTTGCTAACAATTCAAAGTCACTGCCTTTGAGTGGTTGGTTCGGATTCCAACCCACTTTCGTTATGTAATACTCCCACTTCGAAGTCGCATGTCTTGCTGAATGGTACCATGTGAATGTATTCTTGCCACCGTTAATATCTACTTTCTTCCAACGATCTGCTGTCTGTACATCAAGTTCTGGATAATGTCCCCCACCTGCAATGTTACCGTCCCCAGGGCCGCCATTTGGGAAGCCTTTAAGTCCTTCCACGCTTTGCGGTTCAAACTGAATCGGTCCGCATCCTGTATTAACCCCTTGGTTACACAATAAAGTCCTACTTTTCGGTCCCTCGACATAACCGTGTGCAGAAGCGAGACCAGCGAATGCTAAAGATCCAATTATGCCACATACAAGTGCAAGCGGTGTAGCAATACGCCTCGCACGTTTACTCGTGTTAGTCCCCTCCCTTGATTTAGTGAACTGCCGCTTCAATCTTGTTAACATTCATTTACCACTCCCTATAATTTATCATTACATCCCAATTCTACCATTTATTTACTATAAAACAACTGTTTTAGTAGAATATTTTATCTACCTATAATCAATTCCGACTATTTATACCTTCTTCCTTATTGTAAACAAAAAAACAGCTATCGGAGTCTTCCCTCCAATAACTGTTCGGTACCTCATCAAATTGATCTATAGATGCTCTACTTCAACGGTAAGTACGTGTTCGATCTGTTTAATATCATAATAAATATCAGTCGTGTAGTGGGTTTTCGGTACAGTTAGCGTCAGTTCGATAAGCTGTGTCCCATCTGTTAAATCCTTGATTTTCAAATCTCGAATCTTATATTCAACCCACAGATCATTACCGACTGTATGCTTATGTTCGATGCGCTTAATAATCTGCGTCATCTTCGTATTCGGCTCCACCTTGATCTTCACAGCCACTTCTTCCCGATTCAGTCTCTCCGGTCCTAGCATCTTGATGAGGAATGGGACAAAGTTAACGGCTAGAATAATGAGCACAACACCGCATATTGCCTCCAGATAAAATCCAACCCCGATCGTAATACCTAGAGCAGACGCTGACCAGACAAGCGCGGCTGAGGTGAGTCCCGAGATTACATCATTATGTTTGCGCAAAATAACCCCTGCTCCGATAAAGCCGACACCACTTACAATTTGCGCTGCCAGTCGCATCGGGTCCATATTCGGATGATTCTCACCTGCAAACTTGCCAAAAGCTTCAATCGAGACAATCGTAAGTAGGCAGCTGGCAATACAGATGACCATACTTGGTCGCAGTCCGAGCTGCTTCTGCTTGATCTGTCGATCAATTCCAATCAATAAGCCAAATAACAAGGCTAGACTTAATTTCAACATCATCTCAAGAGCTGACATATTCTCACATCACTTTGTTCATTTTTATAAAATAATAAGTTCTGATTATGATAGTATTCACCCCTCATTCTGTCAATATGACATGAAAAAGACCTAACCTCCACATCAAGTAGAAATTAGGTCTTATAGTAATGATGAATGAACGATTGAATTATGGCAGTAAGGAAATGCGAAGCTCAGCTGTCGATGCAAGTGTTACATCACCTGTAACGCCAATTCCGATGGAGCGAATGCCCGCTTTCTCTAGAGCTTCAATTCCTGCTTCTGCATCTTCAACACCAATTGCTTCAAGGGCTGGTACACCTAATCCCTGAATCGCATCTAGGAAAATGTCTGGTGCAGGCTTCCCGTTCACAATATGGTTCACATCGACAATGTAGGCGAAATAATCGCGAATTCCAAGCTTTTCCAAAATAACTGGAGCATTCTTGGATGCAGAACCAATTGCCAGCTGAATACCAGCTTCTTTTAATTCTTCCAAGAAAGCTTCAATACCCGGGAGCAGATCTGCCGATGTAATATCTTCGATCAGCACTTTATATTCTTCGTTCTTCTCATTAGCAAGACGATTGATCTCGTCAGACGAATACGCACCAAGCTTGTTACCATGTTCCAAGATGCGAATTAAGGAGTCGATACGAGAGACGCCCTTAAGCTGTTCATTGAACTCTTCGTCGATTTCAATACCGATCTGACTCGCCATGTTCTTCCATGCCAGGTAATGGTACTTAGCAGTGTCAGTAAGGACACCATCCAGATCAAATACGACCGCTTTTGTTGTACGCATCATTTATTCCTCCACATAGACAATTGCTTCGTAAGGTCTTAACTCTAAGCCAACTGGATGTGCTGCGCTATCTTCATAATTACTTAACAGTTTCGTCCAATTCGCACCTTGCAGATTTGCAGGTAGGTCGAATGTGGATGTATGGCCGTAGAAGTTCGCTACAACTAGCAGACGCTTGCCTTCATGTTCCCTTGTATAAGCGAAGATTTCAGCGTGATCTTCTAAGATCAGCGCATATTTGCCATGAACAACAATCGGCAGTTCTTTACGCAATTGGATCATTTTTTGATAATGATAGAATACCGAATTCGGATCTTGAAGTGCCGCTTCTACGTTGATTGCTTCAAAACTCGGATTCACCTTAAGCCAAGGCTGACCTGTTGTGAAGCCTGCATTCGTCGTATCATTCCACTGCATCGGCGTACGTGCGTTATCGCGACCTTTGTAATGAACAGCCTTCAAGAATTGCTCGTGCGATAGAGTTCCGTTCTCCTGCACCAGCTCACGATAGGCATTACGAATCTCAAGATCGTTATACTCGTCGATCTCGTATGCACAGTTCACCATACCGATCTCTTCACCTTGATAAATGTAAGGCGTACCTTTCATAAAGTGAAGAATTGTTCCTAACATCTTCGCACTTTCCACGCGATACTCGCGATCATTGCCCCAACGAGATACAATACGCGGCTGATCGTGGTTGTTCCAGTACAAGCTGTTCCAGCCACCAACTTCAAGTTCAGTCTGCCACTTCGTCAAGTTCTCTTTAAGCTCAACCAAGTTCAGATCACGCATCGCCCACTTGCCATTTGGTGTACCTTGCTCGGTATCCAGATCCATATGCTCGAACGTGAAGATCATGTTCAGTTCGTTGCGAGATGGCTCTGTGAACAATTTCGCTTCGCTCGGTGATGAACCTGGTGCTTCACCAACTGTCATGCAGTCGTACTTCGACAACACTTCACGATTCATATCCTTCAAAAATTCATGCAGACGCGGGCCGTTTGTATGGTATTTGCCGATTAGGTACTTATGACCTTCAACTTTGTCGTAATCCGGGTAGTCTTGGAATTTGGAGATGGAGCTGATTACATCGAGTCTCCAGCCATCCACACCTTTTTCCATCCAGAAGTTCATCAGATCCCAAACATCATTGCGAAGTTGTTCATTCTCCCAGTTCAAATCCGGTTGACGCTTGGAGAAGTAGTGCAAGAAGTACTGATCTGTTGTTTCATCGTACTGCCAAGCGGAACCGCTGAAGTAGGAACCCCAGTTGTTCGGTTCTGTTCCGTCTTCTTTACCGTCTTTCCAGATATAGTAATCCCTGTAAGGGTTATCTTTGCTCTTACGGCTTTCGATGAACCACTGATGTTCATCGGATGTATGGTTCACAACAAGGTCCATAACGATCTTGATACCGCGCTTATGTGCTTCATCAATCATCTTGAACATGTCTTCGTTCGTACCGAATTCTTCGTACACGCGCTTGTAATCGCGAATGTCGTAGCCGTTGTCGTCCTGCGGCGAATCGAATACAGGGCTTAGCCAGATCACGTCGATGCCAAGTTGTTTCAAGTAATCTAGTTTCTCGATGATGCCTGGGATATCACCCATGCCATCTCCGTTGGAGTCATTGAAGCTTCTTGGGTAAATTTGATAGACGACTGAGCTTTTCCACCAATCTTTCATAATGTGAACCTCCTAGGTGTAGGTGATGTAGGTGCGAGTAGTTGAGGCGCTGCAGAGAAAAGAAGTGCTTCCGGTCGCTGTCTCAATCGTGAAATTGGAATTGATTTAATGGTAGTTTCACGATTTCAAAGGCGAACACTTCGTTCCTCCAGCACATCCATTCTCTTTCGCTACTTCGGTTTATTTAGCACCATTTACTCGTTCGATTAAGCATAATGAAATCTTTAATTACATTAAATATCAATTATTTACAAGTGATTTCACTTCATCACTTTTATGGTCAATACGATCATTGATTAATTCAACTAAGCAAGTACCATCGACTTTACGATTTCCGTTTCAAGTAGGACACTTTCGTCCATCAACTTCAGGCTTAATGCCTCGCCGCGAAGTAGTTCTAGGCGAGTTTCGCCTTTGGATACGGTTACTTTAAGCAAACGGTCGCGGTAGTTGATTTTGAAGGAATAGTGATCCCAGCCTTTTGGCAGGATTGGCTTGAAGGATAGCGTTTCATTACTCGTACGCATGCCTGCGAAGCCTTGAACGATTGCCAGCCAGCTGCCTGTCATCGAAGTGATGTGTAGGCCGTCTTCGGTATCATTGTTATAGTTATCGAGATCAAGTCTAGCTGTACGCTGGTACATTTCAACTGCTTTTTCTTCCATGCCTAGCTCAGCAGCTAGCACGGAGTGAATGCACGGCGATAGACTGGATTCGTGTACAGTCATTGGCTCGTAGAACTCGAAGTTCTTACGCTTCTGTTCCATTGTGAATTGATCACCGTGGAAGTAGATCCCTTGCAACACGTCAGCTTGCTTGATGAAGCAAGAGCGCAGAACGCGATCCCATGACCAATTTTGGTTAAGTGGACGATGCTCAGGTGCTAGTTCACTTACTGGCATTAATTCTTTATCCAAGAACGTATCATGCTGCACAAATACGTCTAGTTCTGCATCGTAAGGGAAGTACATATTCTCTGTGATGGATGTCCACTGTGCTTGTTCTTCACTTGTTACTTCAAGCTGATCGAAATGCGTTACTGTGCCTGCTTCACGAAGATCTGCGATCACCTCTAGTGTGTAGGACAAGCACCATTTTGCCATAAAGTTCGTATACCAGTTGTTGTTTACGTTGTTCTCGTACTCGTTCGGGCCTGTTACACCATGAATCATATACTTGCCTTGACGCTTGGAGTAGTGAACGCGATCTGCCCAGAAGCGAGCAATCCCAACTAACACTTCAATACCGAACTGCTCTAGATACGATTTATCTCCTGTGTAATTCACGTAGTTATAAATGGCATAAACCATTGCCGCATTACGATGAATCTCTTCGAACGTAATTTCCCACTCGTTATGGCACTCCACACCTGTGAACGTTACCATCGGATAAAGCGCGCCTTTAAGACCTTGTTGTCTTGCATTATGGTAAGCGCCTTCTAATTGATTGTGACGATAAAGGAGTAGATTACGCGTTACTTCTTTGTCTGCTACGGATAAGTAAAGTGGAACTGCGTATGCTTCTGTATCCCAGTACGTTGCACCGCCATATTTTTCACCGGTAAAGCCCTTCGGACCGATGTTCAGTCTGGAATCTTCACCGTAATAAGTAGCGAACAATTGGAACAAGTTGTAGCGAATGCCTTGCTGTGCTTCGTCATCGCCTGCGATCTCCACATCGGAGATTTCCCAACGCTCTAGCCATTTTGCAACGTGTGCTTGTTTCAGAGCTTCATAACCGACTTCAACAGCCTGCTCAAGAAGTTTGTCTGCTGCTGGGCGCACTTCTGTTTCCGCATAATCACGGGATGATGTAATGCTAATATATTTATGAATGCCGACTGTTTCGCCTTCATTAGCCTGAATCGTTACGGTGTTAGCAACGTACATGTCACGATCGGAAGAAGTGATTACCGCTTCTTTGGATGCTGCTACATGCATGCTTGCCGCTACTGTAAACTGCGGTGTGCCAAATGGATTCGACTTCGTCTTCGATACGAGAGCTCCACCTGTTGCTAGCGCCTTACGCTCGATCTCGAGCCAGAACGTTTCCTCATAGTTGGAATCCTCATTCTGTACATTACCATCTAAATATGGGGTGAATGTAATTTCCCCCGAATAATTTAGAGGTGTTACTGTGTAGGAGATCGCACCGATTTCCTTGCGATCGGCACTTAGGAAGCGTTCCACTTTGAACGCGGTCTCTTTGTTTCCTTTTACAAGGATGAATTGACGATTTAACATGCCTGTTTGCATATCAAGTTCTAGGTGGAAGTCGCGAACCTCATCAACATAAAGGTCCACTTCCTCCCCATCTACTTGCACGCCGATCCCAATAAAGTTAAGGGAGTTAATCACTTTACCGAAATACTCCGGGTAGCCATTCTTCCACCAGCCAACCTTCGTCTTGTCCGGGAACCATACGCCTGCAATGTAACTACCTTGGTGAGAATCGCCTGAATACGTCTCCTCAAAGTTGCCGCGCATCCCCATATATCCATTACCTATTGAAGTTAAACTCTCGCTAAGTCTACGATCTTCCTTGTGCAGAGTACTTGTTGTTAATTTAAAACCTTGTACATCAAACAATCGCTTCATGTTCATTTCAAATTCCTCCTACTTCTACTTCACTGAACCTTGGGTAACACCTTGAATAATTTGTCTTTGTGCAAAGAAGTACATGATAATAATTGGAATAATCCCTAGTGTTAAACCTGCAAGTGCTAAGTGCCATTGCTTCGTATATTCACCAAAGAAATAGAACATTTTGAGCGGGATTGTTTGTTTTCCTTCTTGATTTATGACTAAAGACGGCAATAGGTAGTCATTCCAGATCCAAATTGTGTTCAAGATACCGACTGTAACTGTGATCGGCTTGAGGATCGGGAAAATAATTTTCCAGAATGTCTGTAAGCTATTACAACCGTCAATTTTGGCAGCTTCATCGAGTGTGACAGGAATCGAAGTTAGGGAACCATGGTATAAGAAGATCGATAAACTTGATCCAAAACCAAGGTACATGATAATAATACCGACTCTGTTCAACATCTCTACTTTACCGAATAACGTGATAAGCGGAATCATAACCGATTGGAACGGAATCAACATCGCAGCAACGAATACCAGGAATAGAATACCGCTGAGCTTTGTCTTCGTACGAGATAGCGCATATGCAGCCATCGATGCGAAGATGATGATGATCACAACACCAATGACAGTAATGAGTACCGAGTTAAAGAATGTTTTCCAAAAATCAAGCTGTTCCGCTGCTTTGGAATAGTTCTCAAAAGTCCATGTGTTAGGTAATCCGAGTGTATCGGTGAAAATTTCTTTCTTCGTCTTAAAGGAGTTCACGATCATTAAGTAAAACGGCGATAACCAAATCAAACCAAGTAAGAGTCCGAGAATCTCAATTATTAAGTTCTGTCTCCTTTTCATTACAACTCCACCTCACGCTTCTTGTTGATATAAACTTGAGTTAGCGCAATCGCTGCAACAATTAGGAAGAAAACAATCGCTTTAGCTTGAGAATAAGCCATTTGATTTTCCCCGAACGCGGATTTAAAGATGTTCATTGCCACCATCTGCGTTGAGTTGTAAGGTCCCCCGCCTGTTAAAGACAAGTTCTGATCGTACAATTTGAATGAGTTTGAAAGTGTTAAGAACAAGCTCACTGTAAATGCAGGTGCAACGAGCGGGAACGTGATTGCTTTAAAACGTTGGAACGCATTCGCTCCATCGATTTCTGCTGCTTCGATTAGATCCTGCGGTACATTTTCTAAGTATGCTACATAGATAACCATAATGTAACCAGCCATTTGCCAGCTCATAAGAATGACGAGTCCCCAGAAACTTGTTCCAGGTGTAGATAACCAACTTTGAAGCGATTCAATACCAAGGGCACTACCTACAGCGCCGAATACTTTGATAAAAATAAACTGCCAGATGAAACCTAAGATCAATCCGCCGATCAAGTTCGGCATGAAAAATACGGTACGAAGCATATTTTTCGATTTAATTTTCGACGTTACGATTAGCGCAAGTCCAAGCCCGATGATATTAATGAAAAAAATGGAGGCTACTGAAAACTTCGTCGTGAACCATAGTGAATTTAGGAATACTTTGTCCTGTAGTAATTTCGCGTAATTCCCAAGCCCTACAAATTCAGTCGACTCAATACCGTTCCAGTTTGTAAATGAGTAGTACAAACCAAATAATAGTGGAACGACAACAACAATGAATAATGCAGCCAATGTCGGGGCTAGGAATAGCCAGAACGCAAGGCTATTTTTGTTGCTTTTCATAAAAATCCTCCTTCATCGAGTTATAAACAAAGCGGCTGATACCAGCCGCTTTATTTACGACTCTGTCGCTTTATCTAGCTGCTTTCCAAGTATCCTTCGCGTTTTGAACGAGTTGATCCCACGGCAATTTGCCGCTTACATATTGCTGAATGTCAGCACCTAGCTTATCCATACCCCATGCACTTGGGTAGCCCATGAATACCCAACCCATTGTTTTGCCTTCTTGAGCAAATTTGTAGATTTCTTTGGAGATAGGATCTGCAATTTTATCTGTTTCGAAACCGTCATATGCAGGAATGAATTTAAAGTCTTCTAATACTGTTTTCTTACCAGCATCAGATGTGTACAACCAGTCAATGAATGCTTTACTTTCTTTCTTCACAGCATCGCTCTTTGTTTCATTTACTGCCCAGTACATTGGAACACCTACAGGAATGGAATCTTCCTTGAAGCCCTCAACTGGCAGTGGCAAGATACCTACATTATTTGCAGCGAATTCCTTATCAATGCCTTCGATGGAGCCATAAACCCAGTTTCCTTGTTGGATGAATGCGACTTTACCGTTAGAGAATAGTTCTTCTACTTGGCGGGAGTAGTCTAAGCTCACCGTTGGTTGAACGGAATAATTTTGTTGTAAATCAAGCACTTTTTTGAATGCTTCTTGGTATTTGAACTGAATTTCTTTTGCGTTGTAAGCTTTAGCAATGTCTTCACCAAACTCAGCGGAGAAGAATGGGTTAGATAGGTGTAAACCTGTTACCCAAGTTTCTTTAGCTGGGAATGCTGTTACAGAATCAAGGCCAAGTTCTTTTTTCTTGGAGTCAAGAAGTTTAGCTGCATCTTCAAGCGCTTTGTAAGACTTAATTGTGCTTGGGTCGATGCCTGCTTTCTTGAACACTTCTTTGTTATATAGGAAACCGTAACCTTCTTGTGCAAAAGGTAGGCCATATGTTTTACCATCAACAGTTACACCGGAAAGTGTACCTTTTAGTGCTTTCTTAAAGGCTTCTGTATCAGATACGTCAGCAAGCTTGCCTTTCCAGTCTGCAACGTCTTGCGGGCCACCTACGTTGAAGATCGCTGGCTCAGCACCGGATGCGAACTTCGATTTTAGTGCTGCACCGTAGTCGTCACCGCCGCCAACAGTACTGATGTTAATTTTTACATTTGGATGCAATTTCTCGTAGTCTTTCGCTACTTTCTCGAATTGCTCTTTGAATTCTACTTTAAATTGGAATACATCAATGACTGTTTGATCAGACGCTGCCTTATTGTCACCCTTACCACCACAGCCTGTAAGAGCACCTACTGCAAGTGCACCTGCTGCTACTAAAGCAATCCCTTTTTTCATTACATTGACCTCCTCTAAGTTGAGAAAATATCTATAAATACTGCTTTACACAGGATTTATTATGGTTGTGGAAAGTCTCGTTTAACCAACTGGTGATCTACGATGACTTTATGACTGACTTGCTTGTTATTCATAACATCAATTAACATCTGACAAGCCTTGGAGCCAATTTCTTCGGCATGAATCTCGATACTGGAAATACAAAGACTTGCATTAACGAAGTATGAACTATTGTTAAACCCTGCGATTTTTACATCTCTTGGAACTTGAATTCCCATGCTTGATAATTGTTCAATGACATAGCCTCCGACTTGATCATCCAGTACGATCAGTGCGTCAGGTTTATCCTGTGAGGCAAACATGCTTTTTAAACAAATTGATGATTCGGTATATAAGTTGTCTGTTAGTATAAATTGTTCGTTTATTGGCAATTGATGTTCTTCAAGCGCTTTCATATAGCCGTTTAAACGATTGACAGTTACGACCGATTTCGTTGTGCCGCCGATAAAACCAATTCTTCGCTTGCCACCTGCAATCAGGTAGGAAGTTAAATCTTTGGAAGCTTGGAAGTTATCATTATCGACACTGTAAATGTCAGTTTCATTCTCGTAACTACCAATGAGTACAAATGGGAATTGTGACTTAAGTAAATACTCAATGCCTTCATCCTTCACTTTGGATCGCATTAAGATCATCCCATCTACTTTCTTGCCATTCACATAACGACCAATTGCATCGACTTCCGATACCTTGTTCGTCGAGATCAGAATGTCATAACCATTATCACTTGCTACTGTACAAATTCCTCGAAGTGACTCTTGAAAAAATGAACCAGCGTAGAAAGCTTCTGCATTCTGTATCGGCATCACGATCCCGATGGTCTTGGTCGACTTGTTCGCCAAGCTTCTTGCGACTTCATTCGGGTGATAACCGAGTTCCTTGATAATTTCATAAATCTTATCTTTCGTCTTCTGGCTAATTCGCGGGTGATCCGAGAGTACTCGTGACACGGTTGACTTCGATACTCCAGCGAGTTCAGCAATCGTCGAAAGCGTCGTATTCTTTGTTTCCATACGAAACGCCTCCTCTACCAAGTAATTCTAATCCGGATTTGTGCAACCGGTTGTTCTATGTTGCGCAACCGCTTGCATAATGTTGTGCAACCGGTTGACCTCATTGTAGCACCACCCCAATTGAATGTAAATAGGAAGCGTATTCATGAGGGGGTGGTAAAATATTACTCAGTTGGATGTGGTAGCAAAAGTAGTGTTTTCGGGGTGAGAAAAGGAAGCTAAAGTCTGGGGCACTGCGGGGAAGGATGTACTTCCGGCCGCTGTCTCAATCGTGAACCCTTGATTAGAATGGTGGGTAGGTTCACGATTTCAAAGGCGGTCGCTTTCACTCCTCCAATACATCCTTCCCCTTCGTTTCACGACTTATCCCACCACATGGTGGTGAGGAAGGCAAAGAGCCGTCACAGCGGTGCTTTGTGACGGCTCTTTTTTTACAACACAACACATTATATTGCTTACTTACTTTGATAGATTTAACTGAACCTAATTTATTGGATTCATTAATTTCTTATACGTTCTAATTATTTCTTCCCGGGGATTGATCTTAAAGCTATGCGTCTGTCCATCCCTTAGCCTGATACGAAGCCCTGTCGGGATAAACAGCCATGACTTAAATGTGTTGATTGTTAATACATCAGAATGGAGGAACTCAACGGTAACTTGTAGCAATTGAGATCTCTTCGAATGAAAGATGGTACGTTCGTTTGTGATATGCAAATCCCCAAAAGATTGCTCACGTACATTTTTAACATAGTAAGCATCTACTTCCTTCATGAACATTTCTTGATCTCCCATTCTATTTAGCGATCCATCTATATGAATCTAGCTCTTCAACCTTAGGAGATGCCTGAAGCTGAATAGGCTCTCCCTTGTTCCACCACGTCACGCGAAGTTCGGGATACATAGCCGCTATGTAGGCTGCTTGCTGAGCATCACTCTCTATGTAGTGAGTCATGCTGAGTTCGATTGCTTTGAGCCCTTTCCAACGAGCCGTACTTTCCGCAGTCGGATGCTCAATACCGTCATCTCTAAATATAACCGGAACAACATATTGATGCTGATTCAACCATTGCAAAGTCCGGTGCTTGTCGATCACAGGTCGTCCCGTAATAATCATATCTCCAGGAGCAATCATTCTTGGTGCGTATAAGGCGGGTTTCAGTAAATCTCTCATTGCAAGGGCATTCTCTAGATTCGCTTCATAATGCATGGAGTCCACATCTTCTAGGAAAACTCCATCCATATCCCACCCCGTATGCTCATATACATGATCCGCTTCTCCTGGCCTTTCGTGCACTTCTTTGCTATTGAGCATGTGTCGTTCCCATGGGAGTATAAATCTTGTATCTCGATCCTCTGCATAGAAACAGCTATAATCCGGAAGTGTCGCCGATATTTGGTCTCCGCAAGCTACTAAAGTGGAACAAGAATATCCGCGCTTTATCAGATCATTTTTACAATCAGACAACGTATGACCTGACCCTGCGATATCTTCACATAATAATACATGCGATCCTTGAGGCGGTAATTGCCCGATCCAACTGACTTTTCTCTTCGAGCGATCATAATGCAAGAAATAATAAGGAAGCCCGATTAGAAACGCCATATGCATCCCTACAAAGGATCCTCCTCTCAAAATAATTACTATGGCATCCATATTAGAAGCCTGTATCTGCTTGGAAAGTGTATCTAACCTTAACGAAATGGATGTGTAATCTAAAAATACGTTTCGTTTCATCGGCATAACCTCTGTCCATGTAGGATGTATTCTTCAAATTCTTCGAAGCTCCGGCTGGAACTCTGTTCTTAAAGGGATACTGACCGTAAAGTAAATGACGCTATCCCTAATTTCAGCTCTGATTTTCCCACGATATTTATGAATAATATTCTGGATAATAGCGAGTCCCAAACCCGAATGATGTTCTTTCTTAGATGAATAGTACGGTTTAAAGATATTAATAAGTTCTTCTTCATTTATTGTGCGGCTTAATGGATTCGAAGTGACCAAATGAAATTCCTTTCCTTCCACCCAACCCTTACAATCTACTGATTTGATTTCATTCGGTAAATTTTCTACCTCATCAAAGGCATTATCTAATAAGTTCCCAATGACTCGAACCATATCATAGGACATCGCCCCTGACATCACACTCGTAATATTTTCAAAATGAGGTGTAAAATTAATCTTTTTGTTCATAGCGGATACCATCTTCGCTTGTACGATAGCCGCAATCTCCGGCTGTCCAATATTAATGATGTCATTTAAAGCTTTGACCTCTCCTATTAGAGCTGAAGCATACTTTTTCAAATCTTCATGTCTGCCAAGTTCACAATAGGCATGAATGACACTTACATGATTTAGAAAGTCATGCCGCTGTCCTTGAATGTTCATAAACATCTGATTCACTTCATCTGCATACGTCTGAGAAGTTTGTTGCACGGCTCTATCTTTGGATTTACTAATCCATCTCATCACTAACAATAATAGTCCAATACACAAGGCAGATACCAACAAGACAATGGATATCAATGTTGTAAATTGATCGCTAAGGTTACTCTGAATCAATTCAATATCCGAGACAATACACAGCACATAGGTGGAGAGCGGAATATTATTGTTAGGTGCATACCCTCTTACATATTCAAGTAAAGAAGAATCGATTGGAATAAAGTTCTTTACAACCTTTTTGCCATTCATATGAACCTCATACGATTGTGGTTGCTTCGTCTCAACTGCCCTTTTTACAAATAAAGTATCTTCGCTAGTATTCTCATACGCATATGAACCAAAAAAGTAAGGTTTATAAATAAGCGGCACTAGCTCTCCCGCAGCCACATTGAACTTCTTAGGATCTTGACCGAACGTTGCGGGATTGATCCCTGTTATTTCAAGAATGGAAGGGTTGTTCTCGATCGTACTTTTAACAATTGCATCCGTACCCGTCGTATTCAAATAGTGCTTATATTCGGTATCCCCTACGAATGGATCTATCATATAATCGCTTGAGCCATCATAATAATACCCCCATTTAGAGATCGTTTTTGTATCTGCTGCTGCAACTTCATACGGTCCTGACCAAAAGTTCGGTAGAATTTGTCCCCAATCTAATTTCGTGTTTTTTTCATTAAACAATTCTGTAAAAGCTGTATACCAATTGTCCCAGTCTTTCGTACTTAAACCTATCTGATCAGGATTCGTTGATTTATTAACGACAATATCATCCGAAGTTTTTACCATTAATGAAATATCCTGCATCATAAGCTCAGATTTCAACCGATCCAGCTCAGATTGTTTGACCCATTCAAGTTCCTTAGGAAGTGCATACTTCATTGCGATTGCAGCAGCCCTGAGCTGTTTGCCAATAGCATCTTCTAACTGGCGTGCCCCATCTCGTGAAAATTCTATATTCCTCGTAATTTGATTGGCTAATGATGCAACCTCGCGCTGATAGTTATTATCCAGAGATGATCTTAGAATGTTGTAAAAGAAGATGTTGTTGATCGCTATGATTAAGATTGAAACCATAGCAATTAATATTATTTTTGTGTTTTTTTCCATAGAAACCCCATCTTCATGAAATCTTCGCTATATTAGAAATCCTGTCTAACATTTATAAATTTACCACATTAATTATTTGAAAAGACAGTTATTTAATTCCATTAAAAAAAGCCCACCTCTCCAAGAGAAGTGAGCCTTAACCTTAATCCAACTTCAGCCAATCTTTAAAGAAGGAATCATCTTTCATTTCAAAATAAGCTTTCGTAAATCTAATGAACTCTTTCGTTGTCACTTGCTTGTATTTGTACAGTTCAAAGTAGGTGTGAATGAACTTCCATCTGTCCTCTTGTTCCAATGATTCTTGTAGCTCCTTTAACTTCAACGTTGGCTGACCGTATAAAGCTTTACTTAATTTCCCATCAGCTAATGCCGTTAAATCCGAATTGGATGGTTTAGTCTCCACAGGGTATAACTTCCTAGCAGTCGAAGAGGTATAATTATTCTGATATAACGATGTCGTATATTCGGTCATCCCTTCATCTAACCATCCCTCATAATATGGATCATTACTAACCATACCATAGAACCATTGATGGACGAGTTCATGAACGACTGCATCATAATAGAAACTTTGACCGTATTGTGTTACGGTTACAAGTCCTGGATATTCCATGGAAGCAGTTTGATCAATAAACACATCAAATTGATGATGCGGATATGCGCCAATTTTTTGTGATAAGCTTGGTAGTGCTGCAGACATCATTTGCAAAACTTGAACCTTACTGTCTTTCATATCCTCTCTTCCCCATACACGAATTTCAACATCGCCTGCCTTTTTGGTAACAGCACTCATCTCTTTGGTTACCACAACGCTAATTTCCTTCACGTTATCAACCTCTACCTTACCTGTAGATGTTGCGGATTGTGGATCAACATCGGACGAGCTGATGAGCGTATAACCAGATGGAAGTTCATATTTCAAAGTAAAGTTACTAAATCCGGTATGATACGATTCACTGTAATTAATATACAGTTCTTTATTCCATCCTTTATAGTTCTTATATGTAGCAAGCATTGGGTACCACTCGGTCAAGTAATATGTATCTTGCACGCGGATAAATCGCATCCCTTTTTGAGGTAGCTTGAATGAATAACTAACTTCAACTATGTACTTCCTTTGGGATCAAGCTTCTTCACAAGCGGTACGGTAAAATTGTCGTCTTCTAACGTATATTTCACTTTCTTCCCTGCTAACTTCACCTCTTCAATGGTAAGTTTCGCGTCAGATTGAAACATCTTATTGCCTTTTTCCGCGAATACATTAGGAATCATGTAGAAGACGAGCTTGTCCCAGGAATCTATCGAGGCGTTAGTAACTGTAATCTTCGCTGTCGCTATAAAATCGCCTCTCTCATTCATTTTTAAAGACAAATCATATTTCGACTTTGCCCCGTCCTCTACATACTCGGGTTTGAAATTAGCAAGCTGCGCAGGCAAATCTGCAGGAGGAGTATAGGTTGCAGATCCTTGAGTAAGTTGAGCATTTGTTGCTTCGTCTGACTGCTGTAACCACAGCCATAATCCACCGGTGAGAATTATAATACCAACTATTATAGGCAACAACCTTCTTCTCATTTTCACAGATCGACCACCCTTCCCCTCTACTCCTTAATCCAACTTCAACCAATCTTTAAAGAAGGTATCGTCTTGCATCTTAAAGTAATGCTTGATGAAGCGAACGGCTTCTTCTGTCGTAACTTGCTTATATCGGTAAATCTCAAAATATGTTCGCAGGAACTTCCAACGATCTTCTATGCCTAGAGGCTCAAACAATTCTTTAAATTTCAAGGTAGGCAGGGCATACAAACTACTGGCATAGTCCATATCACCAAGCTCAGACAAAGGCAGGTTGGATAACTTCGGTTCTGGCAAAATATATCGGTTTGCATACTCATAATTACGCAGATAGAGGGATGTTGTATATTGGGTAAATCCTTCATCCAGCCAACTTTCCTTGAACGGATCATTACTAACCATGCCATAGAACCACTGATGCGCAAGTTCATGCGTCGTATAAAGACTTGTAAATTGATCTTTCCCATACACCGTATCTATCCCAGGGTACTCCATTGATACAACGCCATCCACGAGCACATCGTACTGCTTATATGGGTATGGGCCAATATTTTTACTGAAAAATGGGAGTGCTGCTGCAGCAGTATCAAGTGCAGTAGCAGCAGGTATCTTATCCTTATCCCTGCTCCATACCCGAATATCGACATCGCCGACTTTTCTTGTCATCACTTTCATATCTTTCAGGACAGCCACGAACATTTCCTTCACGTTCTTGATCTCGACTTGACCGGAGGTTGTTGCTTCTTTGGGATCATTGTTCGCAGAACTCACAAGTGTATAACCGGCAGGAAGTTCATATTGGAGCTTATAATCACCAAATCCAGTGTGGTAAGATTCATTGTTATAATTGTAAGGATTCTTGTTCCAACCATTCATATATGTAGCAAGCATTGGATACCATTGGGCTAAATAATGAGAGTCTTCAATGCGCATATAGCGTCTGCCGTCCCTTGGTACTTGAAAGGAATAACTAATTTCGATGGTGAGATTTTCTTGAGGAGAGAGCTTACTTTGAAGTGGAACCGTGAGGGTATCATCTTGCATCGTGTACTTGACTTGTTTATCCGCAATCTTAATCGCTTGGATCGCGAACTTAGCATCATCACGAAACATCTTATTGTTCGGTTCTGCAAACACGTTCGGAATGACATAGAACACTAGCTTGTCCCATGAATCTTTGGAAACATTCGTTGCAGTCACCTTCGCTTTGGCTGTAAATTCGCTTTTCTCATTCATTTTTAATACTAGATCATAATTCGCTTTGGAGCCGTTCACAACCGATTTAGCTGTAAAACCTGAGAGTATCGCCGATGACGTCGGATCACTTTCAAATTCGAGCTGACCGCTCGTCAATGCAGTTAATGCTGTCGTCGTGTTCTTCTGCGTGTTTAACCACAATATGCCTGCCACCACAATTAAGGTAGCTATGGCAGCAAGTAACATTACTTTCTTACTAAATTTACGAGCATACATGAAATGAACCTCCTCCATTATTTATTAGGTTGAAAACGGTTTATTCCCCAATCTTATAGCATTTTACAAAATTTTGCATGATATAAAAAGACTGTTTCAAGGTGTCTTTACCCGAAACATCCAGATACAGCAAGTCAGCTCATCGCTTCCGAAGATACGGATCTTGTTGCGATCGGCACCAGTGCATTAGTGAATCCAGATTGGGTAAACAAAGTACGCACAGGAACACCTCTGGCTCCATTCAGTCATGAATTCTTGCATCCAATCGCGAAACGCACCCTTAAGAGGAATAAATCCCTCTAGGGGTGCAATTTCCACTTGCTGATTATTCAAATAATTATATTTACAATAATATCCACACTCACGTAAACTGTGAATGCAGTCATCTGATGATTGAAACGTATATTCCATCATTAATCAGATGAGCTATACAGGCATGGAGGTGTTACCACTGGCAAACACTCGGCTCCAAACCAAGAAAATCTATGAAATCGTCGCTGAACAGATTCAAAGTCGAATCCAAAGTGGTGAATATAAAGCGGGCGATCGGCTTGAATCGGTCGAACAGTTGAGCAAGAACTATCAAGTGGGACGGTCAACAATTCGCGAAGCACTTAGCGCTCTGCGGGCCATTGGACTTGTCGATATTCGGCAAGGTGAAGGTACATTCGTTACGAAATTTGATCCAGGCGTACTCGCAGAACCGATTGGAGATTTCGTACGATTCAACAAGAAGGAAATGCTTGATTTCTTCGAGGTTCGTAAAATGATTGAAGCTAGATCCGCAGCTATTGCGGCTCAAAGACGTAAGCCCGAACATCTCGAAGCAATGCGTCAAGCGCTTTATGCGATGGAAAATGCGAAGAGTGATGGCAACTTAGGTGAGATGGCCGATGCCGATTTTCATATCGCGATTGCTGAAGCCACTCAGAATAAGATGCTGCTGCGCATGATGAACCAAATTTCCGAAACACTGCGAGATACGATGCGTGAGAGCCGCAGATTATGGTTATTCTCCAAAGAAAAAACACTCGAACGTCTACATAATGAGCACCAATTCATCTACAACGCCATCGAAGATCAGAATCCCCTATTAGCCGAGCAAGTCATGCTTGCCCATTTAACCAAAGTAGAGAACGTCTTTAACCAATATTGCGAGGAAAATAAGATCGAATAAGCGTGAGCATGAGGCTTCACGTCTTTCATTCGATCTTACCCATCAGATGACCTGATGACTTATGTATATGTCTATTTTCACTCCAATAAATCCAATAAATCCAAGCAATTCAAGGAGGATCTCTTATGAATGTCTCCCTGTTTATTACCTGCATTTCCGATGCCATGTATCCGAATGTCGGTAAAGCTGTCGTGAATATGCTGCGCCATGTAGGCTGCACAGTCGATTTTCCAATAAACCAAGCCTGCTGTGGTCAACCCGCCTTCAACAGTGGTTATGTCGAAGATACCAAGAAAGCAGCTAGGCAGATGATCGATGCCTTTGAGCAGTCCGAGTGGGTCGTCACCCCTTCTGGCTCATGCGCTGCTATGGTGCGCCATTACTACCCTACCCTGTTCGCAGATGATGATAAGTGGCGAGAGAAAGCACAACAGTTAGCAGATAAAACGTATGAATTCTCCGAATTTATCGTTCAGAAGACAGATATCTCGAAGATATACGCAGAATTCGAAGGCATCGCAACCTATCATTGCTCCTGCCATATGACCCGTGGACTTCGCATCATTGATGAACCACTCCAGCTTATTCAATCCATTCAGAGTCTTCAACTGGTTGATCTTCCTTACAAGGGAGACTGCTGTGGCTTCGGTGGAACATTCGCTGTAAAGATGCACGATATTTCCGGTGAAATGGTGGATGAGAAGGCGCGTCATATTATTGGAACAGGTGCTAATGTCCTTCTTGGCTCTGACATGGCTTGTCTGATGAATATTGAAGGTCGCCTTCGCAGGTTGGGTCAGGATATTAAAGCCTATCATGTAGCCGAACTGTTAGATGAGGGGGTCAGACGCTATGAGCGCAAACACGCAACCATCGCTAAATGATCGCGTCGATAAGGCGATTAACGATCCTTTCCTTAAGCAATCCCTGTCCAATGCCCAAGAACGATTCCGTACAGGCAAGGATAATGCAGCCGATGCTCTAGGCAATTTAGAGGAATGGCGTACAAGAGCGGAAGCAATTCGCACACATACGATCTCAAATCTGGATTACTATTTGGATCAATTCTCAACGAATGTGGAGAAGAACGGCGGAAAAGTGCTTTTTGCCAATGATGATGCAGAAGTCGTCAAGATGATCTTAGATCTGTGTCGGGAAAAGGAAGCAAAGTCTGTCATTAAATCCAAGTCGATGGTTTCTGAGGAAGTGCATCTGAATGCACGACTAGAGGAAATCGGCGTTGAGCCGATTGAATCTGACCTAGGGGAATACATCATTCAACTTGCCAAAGAAATGCCTTCGCATATTATCGTGCCTGCGATCCATAAGAATCGGAAGCAGGTAGCTGAATTGTTCTCGGAACATGCCGGAAGACAGCTGCCCGAAGATACGAAAGAACTAACCAAATATGCACGTGAGGTGCTCCGCGACAAGTTTATGCAGGCAGACATTGGCCTTACTGGCTGCAACTTCGCTATTGCGGAGACAGGTTCCATCGTCCTTGTCAGTAATGAAGGCAATGCACGCTTAACGACTACGGTGCCAAAGACACACATCGTGCTCATGGGTATGGAGCGTATTGTTCCAGGATGGAAGGAACTCGATGTTGTATTATCCCTACTCCCTCGCTCGGCAACTGGACAGAAAATTACGAGCTATGTAACAGCCATTAACGGACCTCGCAAGCTAGATGATCGGGACGGACCTGAAGAATTAATCGTCATTATCGTCGATAATGGGCGCTCCAATGCACTGGGTACAGAATATCAACAAATATTAAACTGCATACGTTGTGGTGCTTGTCTGAATGTCTGTCCCGTGTATCGTCACATTGGTGGTCATGCTTACGGTAGTGTTTACCCTGGCCCGATTGGAGCTGTACTCACCCCGATTCTGGAAGGCTTCGAGAGCTGGGGGAAGATGCCTTACCTAAGTAGCTTATGCGGTGCTTGCACCGATGCTTGCCCCGTTAAAATTCCACTGCATGAATATTTAGTGGAGTTAAGACAAGATGTCGTTAACCAGAAGCATACACCGGCGCTCGAAAGGCTTATTTTCAAAGGATTCGGTGTAGCGATGTCTAAGCCATGGATGTACAAATCAGGTCTGAAGATGGCGAAATATGCCCTGAAACCATTCCAAGATAAAGACGGTTATATCCGTAAAGCACCTAGCATACTTGGTAATTGGACGAAGGCACGCGACTTGCCTGCTCCCCCGATGGAAAGTTTCCGAGAGTGGTGGCAGAAGGAAGGCAGACAGGGAGGGAATCCGAATGGCAACTAAAGAACAATTTCTAAATAAGCTTGCTGGCAAAATGGGTCGCGACCGCATCCACGAAGTGATTAAACCGCGCTGGCTGCGCCATCCTTGGGATCATCTGCATCAAGGTCTAGACCAAGACGGCATCGCCTCCTTGTTCGAACAAGAATTAACGAAGCTTGGTGGTGATGTGATTCGCGTAGCTAGCAGCCATGAACTGCCACAAGCCATCCACCATTTTATGAAAAATAGGGACATGACGCATCTCATCGCATGGCCAGCAAATGAGGGGGAGTTCGATCCTGCAAAATTTATTCAACAAGAAGCCGACGAATTGAACGTATCCTTCTGGAGCACCGAACAATCGCGGGAGACGTTAATTGAGCAAGCAGATCACTGCCATGCAGGACTTGTTTATGCCACCCACGGTATTGCCGAAACCGGCTCTATCGTACTTTATAACCGAGGTGATCGAGGTCGATTGGTCAGTTTGCTGCCGAATCAAGTCCTCGCAGTCCTTCGTACAAGTGACATCGTCCCTCGCCTCACGCAAGTGCTTGCCATGGCTGAACCACGTGCAATAGACACTTCTTGCATCAACATCATTACAGGACCGAGCCGAACATCTGACATTGAGATGGATCTGACGATCGGGGTACACGGTCCCGGACGCATTGCGATATTCCTAATTGAAGATCATCACCTCTCTTCTAATCATTAACTACACAAATAAACACCCTTCGTTGGCTTATCACCAGTCGAAGGGTGCTTCACTTTTTACCAACCAAAATCCATCGTCTTACCTGTTTCCGCATAGCTTTTCACGTTGCTTAAGATCATCCACCAAGCTTTTTCTGTACTCTCATACGAGGGGTGATTCTCCGTAAATTGATCATTCACAAGTGTCAGCTTCGTGCTGGTTCCTACTTCTTCAAAAGTCATCGTAATCCGTGATTCCAATTCAGCATGGTTCGGCAGATAGGACGGCCCCGGATGTTCAAGACAGCTAAATAATTTGTTCGGTTCATATTCTAGAATCGTACCATATACGTGATTGGTCTCATCGCCATCCACCCCTGGGCCGATCCACTGATAAGGCGCTCCGACTTCAAATGTGGAATGTATGACACTGCCGAACATAATATGGCGAGTGCCCTCTGGCTTGATGATCGTATCCCATACGACTTCAGGCTTCGCATTAATATAAAACTCATACTTAAGTACGCCACTCTTCATAACGAATTGCTCCTTTGAACTTTATATACACAACGAGATTGTGCTACTATTAGATTAACTTCCATTTCCATCCAAGTCTTGTAAAAACGCGACAACCATCCTGCATTCTTCATCTAAAAAAGGAGGAACCTCTGATGCAGCCAGTTACACCAATGCCAAGCATGGGCATTCTTCATGTACAAGCAAGCACGCAAAAATTTGCACTTACCCGTCATGCTCCATCTGAGGATTTAAGTCCATTTGTTAAACATTATTGGATTGTAAATTGGGATTTAACCGGGCAAGACCCTTATGTACAACATACCGTGCCTAACCCTTGTGTGAACCTGATTTTTGAACCGCACACATCCGCATTCTATGGCTTAGCCAAGCAAAAAAACACCAAACAGCTTGAAGGTGCTTCAAGCGCTTTTGGCGTAAAGTTTAAACCCGGAGGTTTCTATCCTTTTGTCAAATGGCCGGTATCCGCTCTAACGAACCGTTCGATCGAACTAGATGAAGTGTTCAACATCGATGTTTCCGACTTTCAAGCCAAATTGTTCAGTGCCTCTTCTCCCGAAGATCAGATCGAGATGGTCGAGCACTTACTGCGACAGCACCTTCCAGAACCTGATCCAACTGCGAATACTGCCCTACAGATGGTCGAGTACATTCAAGACAATCGGGACATCACAAAAGTCGATGAGGTATGCGAACATTTTCAAATAAACAAACGAACGATGCAGCGTATTTTCAATCAATATGTGGGTGTCAGTCCCAAATGGGTGATTCGTCTGTCGCGCCTACAGAATGCGGCTGAGACGATAGACCGATGCTCTCATCAAGATTTGTTACAGCTCACAACAGATCTTGGCTACTTCGACCAATCGCATTTTATCAAAGACTTTAAATCGATCATCGGTCAGACGCCGGAAGCTTATATGAAGCTTTGACTTCTCCACCAAGCAATTGTGCGATCGATCCCCTCATCTAATGTTATTTGCGGTTTCCAATTCAGTTCATCACGTAATCGATCAACATTCGCTGCAACTAGCATCGGTTCATGCGCAGGGAGCGGAATTTGGCCAAACTTAATTAAATCCAGCCTTCCGAGTCTTGCTCCAATCCCTGTCGCAATTTGTTTAATCGCTAGCGGCGTACCTGACCCAATATTCACGATACCTTCCACACCGCTGCCAATTAGCTCTACCACAGCGCGCGCCACGTCTTCCACATACATAAAGTCGCGACTCTGCTTGCCGTGCGTGCACTTGGCAGATTCCCCTTTGAGAAGTGACGTGATCAAGCTAGATACTAATCGACTACCAGATTCATGGGGTCCATACATGTGGAAGATCCGTCCCCAACATAAACTCACACACATCTGAGCGGCGTAGGATTCGAGCCAGATGCGAAACGTATTTTTGCATAAGGCATACGGGGTTTGGAACGAAAGGTTTGAACCATTCTCCGTTAAAAAGCCATCTACCCATTCATATTCCGCACAAGTCCCCGCTACGAATACCCGCTCCCCGCCATTCTCGGCAAAATGACGCATAAGCCCCATGCTAGCCTGCACCCAATAGTAATTGTTTAAAGCTTCATAGCACTTAGGAGGTACGGCTTCCCACGCAAGATGTACGAGATACGATGGCTTTACTAGATGGATAAGCTCCGCCACTTCCGCATCACGCAGCAAATTCACTTGATGCCATGTGCATGCTAGATCTGCCGGCTTGGATCGATGATACGTTGCATGTACGTTATACCCTTTGCGAAGCAGCTCACGGATCACATATCTGCCAATCCAACCACTGCCACCTGTAACAAGAATCGGACACATCGATTACACCACTTCCAGTTCAGGAATAAAGACGACAAACTTGCCGCCCCACTCACGAATAAAGGCGCAATCTTGCATGATCTCTTGCTTTAAATTCCACGGCAGGATAACGACATAGTCAGGCTTTGTACGTCGTAACTCATCCACTACTCGGATTGGGATTCGGGTACCCGGTAACAACATGCCTTGCTTATGCGGATTCTGATCGACGGTAAAGGCAATAAATTCAGTACCAATCCCACAGAAATTCAAGAAGGTATTGCCCTTCGCAGGAGCACCATATCCCGCGATTGTTTGACCTTGATCATAAGCTTCTATTAAAAACCGCAACGCCTCTACCTTCACCCGCTTCACCTGATCGGCAACATGCAGGTACGTGTCCAGAAGATGCAAGCCGTGTTCAAGTTCTCTGTTTAACAAATCCACCACCGAAGTTTGAATAGCCTCCTGACAAGCGATGTGTTTTACAAATAACCGAAGAGAACCACCATGTGTCTCCAGTTCTTCCACATCCACCACTTGAAGCTGATGCTGAGCAAACAATGTCTGCAAAGTAAGTAAAGAGAAATAAGAGAAATGTTCATGGTAGATCGTATCGAATTGATGATATTTCATCAGATTTAACACATGAGGGAACTCAATCGTAAGCGTACCTTCAGGCTTAAGAACAATGGTTAACCCCGCTACAAAATCATGCAAGTCCGGTACATGTGCAAGAACATTATTCGCTACAATAAGATCGCCTTGCAAACCTTCTTGCACCAGCTGCTTCGCTAACTTTTCCCCGAAAAATTCTGCTATTGTCTCGATTCCCTTGCCCCGTGCAATCTCAGCCACGTTATGTGCAGGTTCAATTCCAAGTGTCTGAATATGGTGTTGCTCGAAATATTGCAGTAAATAGCCGTCATTACTGGCGATCTCGATCACTTGCGACTGCGTAGTCAATTGAAACTTAAGCCTCGCCATCTCCGCATAACCCTTCGCATGAGCTAACCAACTAGAAGAATAGGAACTGAAATACGCATAATGCTCAAAAATATGATTCGGCGAGTCCACCTGTCCAAGCTGTACCAGCAAACATTGCGCGCACACATAAGCATGAAGTGGATAAAAAGGTTCCATATGCGTCTCATTCGCAGAGCTTACATACGAGTTCGCAAGTGGGGACACGCCTAAATCCAAGAATGTATAAGTAAGATCTGAATCACAACACCGACATCTAAGTGACATTCCCGTGTGCCCCCCTAACTTTCGTCATAAACGTATGAATTTGCGTGAGCGTAAAGGTCAGCATCTGCCCGCCAGCAGCATAATGCTGATACCACTGAACCGTCCACTCCAACGCTTCTTGCGTAGATAACTTTGGATACCAGTCAAGCTTCGAAACTGCCTTACTACTATCTAACCGAAGAATAGGTGCTTCATAGGGTGCCTGCACACTATCCGTAACTATCGTTAGCTTCTCTCCCCATAAAGTCATCATGCGCTCTATGACATGATGAACGGTGTGCGTTGGCTCTTGCATCGGTCCGAAGTTCCATGCCTCTGCATAACTAGCATCTTCCCACAGCTTCTCAGCAAGACCTACATAACCGTGAAGTGGATCAAGCACATGCTGCCATGGACGAATTGCCTTCGGATTACGAATAATGAGCGGGCTCCCCTGTTCATAACTCCTCACGATGTCCGGGACCAGTCTCCCCTCTGCCCAATCCCCACCACCGATGACATTGCCTGCGCGAACGGATGCAAGGCGCTGATCATTCCCTTTTTGCCCATTGAAAAAGGATTGTTGGTATGAAGTCGTTACGATCTCTGTACATGCCTTACTTGCGCTATACGGATCATGACCCCCAAGTCGATCCTGCTCGGAAAACGCATAACTGCCTAAGCCATCGTTGGCATAGCACTTATCACTCGTCACATTCACAATAATCCGTACACTTGGCGTATATCTTACCGCTTCCAGCACATGAACCGTTCCAAGCACATTCGCTCTATAGGTCCCAATAGGATCTTGATAAGAGGTTTGCACAATCGGTTGTGCTGCCAGATGAAACACAATTTCCGGCTGATACTTCTGCATCGTATTAAGCAAGCGTTCGTATTGCAATAAGTCACCTTGAATAGGCGTACACAATGCTGATGCGCAGGTAACTTCGAACATACTTGGCTTAGAAGGTGCTGCATCAGAGTAGCCAATTACTTCTGCCCCAAGTGAAGATAGCCATATGGTTAGCCATGTCCCCTTAAATCCGGTATGCCCCGTAATCATTACACGCTTGCCTTGCCAAAATGATTGATCGATCATATTACCATACCTTCCACGGTGCTTGATTTCGATCCCATAGCTCAACTAGCTTCTTCTTATCCCGCATCGTATCCATCGGTTGCCAGAATCCCGTATGACGATGTACCGCAAGCTCCTGCTTTTGCACGAGCCCTGTTAGTACATCCGTCTCCCATACGGCATTAGCACCTGATATATACCCAAAAACGTCTGGCTGGAGCACGAAGAATCCCCCATTGATCCAACCGCCATCCCCAAGTGGTTTTTCCTGAAAATCCGTCACAATCTGATCATCAAGCACGAGTGATCCAAATCTGCCTGGCGGCTGAACGGCCGTAACAGTCGCGATTTTCCCATGCTGATGATGATAGGCAACCAGCTCTTTAATATCGACATTACCGACACCATCGCCATAAGTCATACAGAAGGGTTCATCACCGACATAATCTTGGATGCGTTTGATTCGCCCACCCGTTTCGGTTGTCTCTCCTGTATCGACAAGTGTCACTTTCCAAGGCTCTGCTTGACTAGCATGATAAGTTAATTCTCCTTTTGCTAGATCAATCGTAAAATCAGATTGATGCAAGTGATAGTTGGCAAAGTACTCTTTGATGACATGTCCCTTGTAGCCTAGACACACAATAAACTCATGAATGCCGTGGTAACTGTATAATTTCATAATGTGCCAAAGTATTGGCTTAGCCCCAATCTCAATCATCGGTTTCGGGATGACATGAGTCTCTTCTCCGATTCTCGTTCCTAATCCACCAGCCAAGATCACTGCCTTCATACGCATGCCTCCCAACAAGGATTGATTAAGTCAGACCTAGCATCTGATACTCAGGGAATGTTCGCAAATCTCTCGTAATGTTCGAAAAACCCATAAATGTTTGTTCCATCTGTTCCAGTGTAAACATATGTTGAATGCCCAAATTAAGCGTACGACTACGAGCAGATAGGGTCGGGCCAAACTGTAATTTACGATGACGCATCCAATCATTCCATGGACTATAGAAGAACTTAAGCACAAATGCCGGTGCTGGATATTTAAAAGAAGGATTCTGCGAAGTGTGTCTTCCCGGGGTATAAGCTCCCTGAGGAAAGTTATGAATGAATCGCCCCCCATGATTCGGCATCATTTCATAGAAGAGGATGCCGTGATGACGCTGCTTAACAAGTGGAATTGTGTAGACAGGATCTGTATATCCAAATTTCGGATCATCAATCATCATAATAATTCGTATCGAATACATCCGATGCCCTGCGGTATAGAGCGAGGAGAAGAACGCTGGCTTATCCCAACAGACGAGAAACTCGGATATCGTTAATGTCATTTTCCAACCGGATATCTGCGACTCAATCTCCATGACTTCTTGATCCACATCATAAGCATCAAATTCACGAAATCTAGAGTTGCGTACTTCCCAATGTGGAGCGAATTGTTTGCAGATTTCAACCGAGCGATCTGTCGAGCCACGATTAATTAGAATGCCGTAATCAAACATCGCGGTATGATGCATGAGCCACCATGGTAATAAATATTGCTCGTTATAGAAATGTGTAATAACTGTCGCCACTCCTGCACCCTCCCTTTTCGCATATCATATGAATCTCTGAGTCAATCCGCATCCGATACTCACCTTCATCTGTTTAGGTGATTCCACCATTTTCACGTAAAAAAACACCCAAACCTTGTACAGGCTTAAGTGTCCGTTAATGGTGTAATCCGAGTATTTGATACGCTGGGATTGTTCGTAAATCTTGCGACCGAAGTGCCCATTTGTGGTATTCGATTTCCATCTGCTCTGGCGTGACTAAATGATAGATCCCCAAGCCATTTAATCGACTATGCTCGGATAATGTCGGACCTATCTGCAGTTTACGCATGCGCATCCAATGATTCCATGGACTGTAATAAAATTTAATTACAAAAGCAGGTGCCAGATACTCAAGGTAAGGATGTCTAGACTCATGTCTGCCGGAGCAATAATCACCGTGTGAGAAATTGTGAATGAATCGACCGTTATACTTCGGTGTATATTCATAATATAAAAACCCATGATGCCGCTGTTTCACCAGTGGCAAGGTATAAACAGGATCGGGATACGGGACTTTCGGATCATCCACCATCATAATGAGTCTGATGGAGTACATACGAGCACCCACGACATCTAACGACTTAAAGAAAGCATCTTGATTCCAGCTACATAGAAACTCCGTCGTATTCAGCGTCATTTTCCAACCAGATACTTCTTCTTCAATCTCCATCACTTCACGATCGACATCAATCGCATCAAACTCCGGTACTTTAGAGTCGCGTACTTCCCAGTTCGGGGCGAATAGCTTGCACATTTCAACAGATCGGTCGGTCGATCCACGATTAATCAGGATACCATGATCGAACATTGCAGTATGATGCATCAGCCACCATGGAAGTAAATATTGTTCATTGTAAAAATGAGAAATCAGCGTAGCCAAATCCTGCACGCCCCTTTGGTCGTCTGCCATGGTGTTTGTTGCTTCATTCTCAGTATATGAATCCTTCATTTAGAAGGTCTGTACTTTCTCCTTCAATACTTTACGAACGGCTTGTTCCACGCGATCTTTGGATATAGGTTTAACTAAGAAATCCTGTGCTCCGCTGTAAATGGCATCAAGCAGCATATCTTTTTGACCTAAAGCGGTACACATAATGACTTTCGCATTCGGATCTGCCCGCTTAATCTCTTTAAGTGCGGATATGCCGTCCATATCTGGCATGGTAATGTCCATCGTCACTAGATCAGGCTTGTACTTGCTATATAAATTCACAGCTTCCTTGCCATTTGTGGCCTCCGCTACGACGTTCATTCCCATTCCTTCCAATATCTCGCGCATCACCATTCGCATAAATGCAGTATCGTCCACAACCATGACTGCAGCCATTTGCTCCAACTCTCCTTTATCTATCCTATTCCTTCCTCTATTAAACCAAATGCCACTGAACAAAAAATGAACAAAAAAAGCTGCCTATTAGGCAGCTGGTTGAAAAGCATTATTTAAGTTTTGGGATGCAGTGGGAAACGTAAGGTAATTCGTGTTCCTGACCCAGCACGGGATTCCACTTGAATCGTCCCCTGATGCGCGTCGATAATCGCTTTGGCTATACTCATTCCCAGACCCGCACCATCTGTATCCTCATCTGTATTCGTACCGCGATAGTATCGTTCGAACAAATTCCGTCTTGTCTCTTCATCCATACCAACACCGTCATCCTCCACAATGAGGACTGCATAACCCGCTTCGACACTCGTGTGTACCACAATTTGTGTACCCGCTGGATTATGTTTAACCGCGTTGATGATTAAATTATTAAGTATTCTTCGGAACCACTTTGTATTCGCTTTAATCATTAAATCATGGGGATACTCTTCAAATTCAAAGCTGACATTCTGAATCGTAGCATCGTTCACATAGCGAAGTATGGTTCGTCTTGCTATCTCATTGAGCTCCATGATCTCATTGATCTCAAACGCACTATTTTTCAATTGGAAGGTAAAAGAGAAGTCTTGTAGCAATTCAAGCATATAGTCGCCCTTCGCTCGGATCATGCTGCCCATCTCCGTTAATTCCTGATTCGTAAATTGGAACTGCCCACTTTCCAATAAGTGTCCATAACCTTGGATCGTCGCAAGTGGTGTTCGCAGATCATGAGAGATACCTGTCATCCACTCTTCTCTTGTCTTCTCAAGCAGAATGCGTTCTTTCTCCGAAGCATCTAATTTGGCTGCCATATCATAGAATCCATCAATCACTTCCTGATACAGTCGGTAGCGCCTGCGAAGCTTACCATTCTTACGGAATACCCGCTTGCGATCTTTCTCAGATAACGCTTCATGATAATGACCTTTTCCCATTCGTTTAAACCAATCTGTAAACAGAAGCAGCGGCTGTCCATAGCGATAGCCGTGGTAACCTGCAAATGCAAGTGTGAGGATCAACATCATGATACCTATACATATCAAATATCGTATGACCTCCTGCATAATTGGCGGAGCTTGCACAATTCCTCGATCTTTTACATTATGCAATACCCAAGCATTACCCGTTACCTCATCTTGATAGACAGCTATATCAGAACGGTACATCCCCGGCTCCAAACGCATGGAGAGTAAGTCTAGACCGCGATAACGCTCCTTCTTTGACTGCGTTGCAATCGCTTGAATAACTTCACCTTTGGGATCAACAACTTCTAGATACTTGCCTGATGCGGCAAGCTGCATTTCGAATTCCGTCATTTTCTCTGAGGAAATCTTCCCATATAGACCATAAGCTTGAAACCACTCTTTTAGCAGCGTGGAGCCTACATCTTCAAACCCCAGCATATAGAAGTAAGGGTTCTTATCTACCGTCTCCAGATAGGTTGTTAGGCGGTACGCCCCAATCTTGCCTGTATCTTGCATCTGCATTATTTGGTTAGCTTCATATGAGGTAGGCAATTGATCCGGTACATTGAATGCATAGATGACCTTGCCATCAACATCCACGATTTGCAACCAACAATTCGTTTCCAGAAGCATATTCGTCCATCGCTCAGGCACTTTAGCGGTATCATTATCCAAAATGACTTCTGATGCAAGCGTCGCTGCTGCCCCGATAGGAAATGTCTTCTTTGTCTCCTGAATGGCAAAATACTGTAAGATAATAAGTGCACCTGCCAGAAAGGCAACAATAATAAACGTCCAGAGAAATACAAATTGCACGGTAAAATGGATCGCAATCCTACTTCGGATTCGACTCATAACCCTTTCTCCTTCATCATCTTATATCCAAGTCCTCGAACAGTAACCAAGTACTTCGGTTCACTTGGATCTGGTTCGATCCGTTCACGAATTTTGCGAACATGCACCATCACGGTATTGTCATCCCCTACCCCATCAATTCCCCATACTGCCTCATAGAGCTGTGATTTGGAGAATACGATATTCGGATTTTTACACAAGTATAGAAGCAATTGATACACTTGTGCGGGACAGGAGACCGATTCGCCTTGAACAATTACATCTCCGGCTGTCTCATTTACGATAAAATGACCGAAATCATAGACCGCTGGACTATCATGACTTCGAGATGGTTGCTGGGCTGTGACAACCCCTCTTCGTAATCGGGCATTCATTCTTGCAACGACTTCTAGCGGGTTAAACGGCTTCGTTACATAATCATCCCCACCCATCGCAAACCCAGTTAGGACATCTAAATCCGACGTTCTTGCCGTTATATAAATAATGTGTGCATCGGACATTTCTCGAATTTTGGGACCGAGTTCAAAGCCTGTTTTATCCGGCAACATCACATCAAGAAGTATAATATCTGCTCCATATCGACTTAGCTGTCGAAGAGCTTCTTCTGCAGTCCCAGCGGTGTAGATGTGATGGAACCCTTCTTTGCGCAGTACCATTTCTAGCATCTGCACAATTGACTTCTCATCATCTACAAGCAAGATTCTGGCGTTATTCATCCGTTCCTCCTGAATTATGTCTTCTAATCCTAGTATACCGATCTTTTCTTAATTCCAGCTAAACGACTCTTTATTAAATTTAACAAATCGTAAGATTCGCTTTAGTTTCCCTTTAATCTGTCTTGCTACAATGAGACCCGAGGTGAAAATGAATGATTATCAAACCAAATCGAATCGGTATCATTGATGGCTTAAGAGGATTCAGTTTGTTCGGCATTCTAATGGCGAATATGTTGATCTTCCAATATGGCATGTGGGGGCAAGAAGAAATTCGTCACTTCTTTATCTCCCAATGGGATACTAACGTTCTGACATTTTTAAAAATACTAGTTGTTGGCAGTTTCATGCCGATCTTCACATTCATGTTTGGATTCGGTTTAATTAAGATGCAAGAAAATCTACTCCTATTAGGCAAAAAGCCTAAGCGTACTTTATCACGCAGATTCCTATTGTTAATCGTGCTCGGTTTTCTTCATTCCTATTTTCTATGGGAAGGAGACATCTTATTATTCTACGGCTTAATGGGATTCTTCTTATTCCTATTCCTGAACCGTAAGCCAAAGACATTACTCATATGGAGCATTATTCTCCTATTACTCCTGTGTACAATAGGTATAAATCCAGGATCCAGCAACGATTCTATTACTATTGCAAGTAACCTGCGTATGGAAGCTTATATTAAAGAAACGATAAACATCTATGGCTCGGGGACATATGAGCAAATTATGTATCACAGACAATATGGAGATCCGCTTGGTCTCCCTAATTTCATGATGATCATTATGATATTTATTGCACCTATCTTCACCGCGCCTATGTTCCTCATCGGCATGTATGCAGCGAAAAAAGGATGGTTTAGCAATCACTCAGAAAAGCGAGCTATTTATCGCAAGTTGATGCTGATCTTCATTCCACTAGGTATTGCGATAAAATCTATCGGATATATTTTCCCAGGGTATTGGTGGAGTAAGATGGGGGAAATTCCAGGGGGAACTGTGCTTGCAATCGGTTATATATTCGCTTTCGTATCGCTATTTACAAGAAAGGAATCTTCGAAGTGGCTATTCAGGTTCCAAGCGGTTGGTAAGCTGTCTCTGACGAATTACTTGATGCAGACGGTCATTTGCACAACATTATTCTATGGTTATGGACTCGGTTGGTTTGGAAAAATCGGCGTCCTGGCTGGCTGTGGACTTGCCTTAGCTATTTATCTCCTTCAGCTGTTTCTAAGCCCGATATATTTGCGCAAGTTCCAATATGGGCCTGTCGAACGACTGCTTCGAATGTGGACGAATTGGTCGCTATCTGGTAAAGCGAAGCAGAGTAAGAAACAGGATATTACGAATCAGTCTTCTTGTATAAGAAGTAACGTTTAGCACGCAAAAAGGTATTTCTCTTAGATTAGAGAAATACCTTTTTTATCGAAAAACTTGTCTACTAAATGTCTAGGAAGCATCTTAATCAGTAGTAATTTTAGCTGTATGCGTATCACTTATATAAATCACTTTTGCCCCTAATGCTTCAGATAGGTTTCTGAGCGGAACCAAAGTTACCCCATTTACAGTCAGTGGTGCAACATCCATAGCTATTCCATCACCATTTCTCTTTATTTGCTTATCATTTAAGATTAATATGATTTGATTATTAGATTTTACTACGGTAATGGATTGCAGCTCACCATTCCAAGTCACTTTTGCTCCAAGTAACTCAGCAATCACCCGAAAAGGTACCATTGTCGACCCATTAATTACAATTGGCTGTTGTTCAAAACTGATAGATTTACCGTTTACTTCTACTTTAATATCCGATAACTGATACTGCTCGCCGCTGTCAGTATAGAGATTGCAATCCCACACCCGTAAATAGTAGTCCGTTGTTTGTGTGCTTTTTTCATACTTGTCAGTTACGTGCTTACAGTGATTAGCTGGAGCATCTTTATTCTCAATATATGTAGATTTCTCAATAGGCTGTGTCTTAGTATTGTTGTTGGAATCATTATCATTTTCCGTATCTGAAGAACTCTCAGTACTTTCTCCCCCCCTATGATAATGATAACCCGAACATAATCCCTTAGCTTTAGACTTAGCAGAACAATTATGCCCTCCGTTGGCATCTAATCTTCCTGAATGTGCACTAGCTAAGCCTGACAGTGAAAACATTAAAACAAAAGTAAATAATACAATTTTCTTTAGCATTTCATTATCTCCTTCATTATCGAAATAGTTCTTAAGACCTATTAATTATATCAGATTATTCTGGAAATATTAGACTAGGTTATGCAATTATTTAAATTAATTAATAACATCTAAATTTCGTTCTCTATATTCATACCACCGCTTGTAACATTTACCTAAAATTTCCGTCTAACTAGTCGAGGTGATTATAAATGTTAAAGAAAACAAGTTTGTTGTTAACCCTGACCTTATCCATGATGTTGCCGCTGAGCACTTCGGCCCTTGCATTCGATGATCTTAAAGGGCATCCTGCCGAAAGTAAGGTCGAATCGCTATTTAAGAATGGTATCGTTAGCGGTATCGACTCCAGGCACTTCAATCCCAAAGGTACGCTAACTTACGCGCAAGGCGTCCAATTCATTGTTAAAGGCATGAGTTTAAATCTGAATCATATCCGATTCATTAAGCAGCCCCTGGCCAGCGACTATTACAACCATATACCGAATCAGAGCTGGTTCGCAGATGCATTTGTCATTGCACTTCATAATGGTCTAGAGATTCCTAAGGACGTGCTTCCTAATAGCACCATGACAAGGGAAGTATTCTCTCACTTACTGGTTCAAGCTCTAATGAAAAAGTCTGATTTCGTAACGAATCAAATGTGGAATGTAATCGAAGATGAACAAGAGGTGAATAAGAGCTATATGTCCAGTATTCAATTGCTGCTCAATTCGAAGATCACATCGCTAGATTCGAACAACAATTTTCATCCTAAGAAAGAACTCACACGTATTGAAGCTTCGGAGATGATCTATAACGCTACTTCGCTTATTCAAGATCACGAGAAAGCACCTTCTCTGCCGAATGAGGCTACGTTTACAACGGAGAAAATTACGAATCAGATTAATAAAATTACGCTCTCACTCGGGGAAAAACCAAACAGCGGCTATGGCATCACGATCGTCGGTATTGATTTTGACACGAATAACCAAGCTGTTATTCGTTATACCGTGCAGACGCCGCAACCCGGGCAAATGTATGCACAAGTCCTTACCACTCCAACTGCTATTACCTATCTGCAAAGCACATACAGCGTAACCTTACAGCAGGTATCTAACGATCCTAACACCAAACAAGATCGTCCCATCCGAATTCTTCCGTTGCCTATCAAGAATAATTAAATCTCAAATCCTCAACTTTTCTGAAAATGTACACTAAAAACATTGTCATATTTTGTGACATCCGTTAGAGTAGTACAAGTGTACATAATATTCCATTTCAGAAAAGGGAGAGATTTGAACGATGAAAAAAAGTGTTAAACGTATTTCATTCCTACTTGTCCTATCCTTAGTGATGTCGCTATTCGCATCCCTTACTGCATTTGCAGTAGTTACAGAGAAACGCATCGACCTTAAGAACGGCAACTATGTCACGTTTACGAACTTTGTTGAAGAAACGACTACAGAAGACGTTGGTTACGGAAGCAAACAGTACATTGCCAAAGGTCCTGTAACAGTAACTTTCAACGGTAAACTATCCGAAGATGCAAGTATTGCACAATGGTTTGATGATGATATCGAAGGTCTGAATTATATTGAAATTAAAGATAATAAAGCTGTCATTACTGAAACAGAAGGTGTAAGCTACGGCATCTTCCCTGTATTTGAAGGGGAAACAGATCGATTCGGCAATGCTATTCTACTCAAAGTGATCGCTGGAGATACTACGCCGGCAATTACAACTACTCCTCAGCCAGCAGCGCTTGCAGCTACACCGACTGATTCCAAAGTTGAAGTTAATGGTAAGAATGTTTCTTTTGAAGCCTATACAATCAATGGATTTAATTACTTCAAATTGCGTGATCTAGCAATGGCAATTAACGGTTCAGAGAAGAACTTCGAAGTAAGCTTTGACGAGGCGAAGAATGCAATCGCACTAACTTCCAAGAAAGCTTACACACCTGCTGGCGGTGAGCTTACAGTGTCTGACAAGTCGAATCTGCAAGTTTCTGAAACATCTGCAACCATTCTATTAGATGGCAAAGAAGTTCAAGTAACTGCGTACAGCATCAATGGTAGCAACTACTTCCAACTTCGCGATATCGGCAGAATGATGAATTTCGGCGTTGCTTGGGACGGCGAAGCATCCATCATTAAGATCGATACAAAAGCCGAGTACAAAGAGTAATCGACTTGTACACACGCAAAAAAGACACCTCAAAAGGTGTCTTTTTTCATCTATTTTATAAAATACTAAATGATATAGATTACATTCAATTACCGCTTATTAATTGGTTTAAACAGAATAAGACCACCTTGACAGACAAGTATTATCAACCAAACCCCTGTAATGAAAATTCCTGACTCTTCGTCGTAATACCATATCTCCCCTTCCTTAATCCATTGCAGTAATTTTTCAAGGAACGAGGGAGGCGTCTCCGTTTGTAATAAGAAAAACATTACCACATGAATCGTAATAAATAGCAGCAGATGCTGAAAAAAATCTTTAGCCGCACCTACTTCTTTAACTAAGTTCATTGAGCTCCACTTCCTTCTAACTTGTATTTCTTCATCAAGTCGTCTATAAATCTATTAAGCTCTTCATCCAGTCCGAATATTGCTGGCTGATTACCGCTAATCGAATCGATGAAAGTAAAATATTTTTCCTGAAGATCGATATCCCCTTTAAACCAATCCGCTAGACAAGCTCTCCATCTCGAAACAATCTCTCGCTCGACCGATCCATCGGAAGGTACATTCATCAACGCCCGTGTTTTCTTTAGCAGTATGAGCGCCTCCTCAATCCGGGGGTCATCACTTCCTAGCAAGGGTAACTGCTTAAGTATCTCAACTTCCCGTTCATTAAAGTAATCAGATGGGAATGAAGCTGGAATAACTCCATCACTGAAATATGGACTATCCAAATTCTTAATCAATTGCTGCACATTGTCTTCCGTGCGTTTCCCCGACAATTGAATCGTATGAAGCACACTCCTCGTAATAAATTGTTTTCTTCTTAACTCCTCAATTTTCATTGCAGCATGATCAATTTGTGCATGCAACAATGGGATCCAAGGATCTTCTTCCTCCTCTGTATTTGATACCAGGTTTGACTCAAAAAAATGTTTGATCTGATCCAGCGTGTAATCCATGGACTTTAGGGAAAGAATCGTTTGTAATTTTATCAAGGCGTTGTCATCGTAATATCGATAGCCGTTATCTTTGGATATTGTCGGCTTCAGCAAATCGATTTGATCGTAGTAATGCAGCGTTCTTCTACTGATCGCAATTTTACTAAGAATATCACCAATCGAGTAAATAAATAATCATCTCCCCTCATATATTCACAATACTCAATTCGTTATGCCATTATTAAAACATTCACGTTAACGTTGAAGTCAAGTATAAAATGCAAAAAAGACACCCCGTTGGTAATATCCCCTCATGGTAGACAACGTAAAAGAGACATCTGTTAAGATGGACTTATAAACGTTATCAACCAGAGGGGATTTTTTCATGGATGAACGAAGCCGTACGAATAATAGGTACTCTGAAGAGATAAAAATGGAAGCAGTAAGACTGGTAACCGAGAGCAATATGTCATATCGTGAGGTTGCTAAACAACTTGGAATTCGAAATAAGACGCAGGTAGAAGTATGGATGAAGCGTTACCGAAAAGGGCAACCGCTTGAACAGGAAGCCTTTCGTAAAGGACGACCAAAGTCCAAGTTTGCAAGCGTAGAAGAAGAAATGGCGTATTTAAAGGCGGAGATCGAGTACTTAAAAAAGCGGTATCCAAATCTACACAAGGAGTGACGAGTAAATCAAGTCGATGCGAAATCATTGAGGAGTTGAGGCTAAAGTATCCGTTAAAATGGCTGCTAACATTAGCTGAAGTCTCGCGCGCAGGTTATTACAAATGGCGTAAGAAGCTATACCATCCGAATTCGCATGTGCTACAAGAGAAGATACTTGAGGACCATATCATGGCGATACACCGACTACATCCGTACTTTGGTTACTTGCGTATGACGGTGGCTTTGAAACGTGAAGGGCTACACGTGAATCACAAACGTGTTTATCGACTTATGAAGAAACTTGGTATTCGCTCTATGATCCGAAAAAAGCGACGCTATTTCGGTAAGCAGGCGTCAGTTGTTCATCCCAATCGACTGGAACGGCAGTTCCATGCAGAAGCGCCTCTTCGTAAATTGGTTACGGATATTACTTACATTCGTGTTGGAGAACGCTTTATGTATCTCTCCGTTATTCAAGATCTATACAACAACGAGATCGTAGCCTGGCATCTGTCTGAGAGAAACGATCTCTTACTTGTTACAAAAACAATAGATATCCTTAGTGAGAAAGTAGACCTTACCGGTGTTCTCCTGCATTCTGACCAAGGGTTTCAGTACACCTCAAAACCGTTTAACAGCAAACTCACAAGGCTTGGGATCATCGGCAGCCACTCTAGGCGTGGGAACTGCTATGACAACGCCTGTATTGAATCGTTCTTTTCCCATCTGAAGACCGAAAAGATTTACCTAACCAATTTACCATCAGTTTCTGAATTGGATAAGGCGATCCAAGAGTACGTTGCATTCTATAATTACGAACGCTTTCAGAAGAAACTAAACGACCGTTCCCCGGTGGAATACCGAGAAACGGTCGCAGCATAGATGTCTTTTTATTCTTGTCTACTTGACTGGGTTATGACCAATTTCTCATTACAATTATTCAGAATCCACGTTGTGATACACTTGTTGAACATCTTCCAAGTCTTCAAGTACATCCAGCATCTTCTCAAATTGAGCTTGTACATCTTCGGTAAGCTCAATGTAGTTCTGTGGAAGCATAGTGAGTTCCGCTACTGTAAATTCAGTGATACCTTCTTGCTTGAAAGCATCTTGTACAGCACTGAACTGCTCAGGTGCAGCGTAAATGATAACTGCTTCTTCCTCTTCCAAAATATCACGTACATCTAGATCAGCGTTCATTAGAATCTCTAATGCTTCTTCAGCTGACTTGCCTTCGATACCGATAACCGCTGTTTGATCGAACATATAATTAACAGATCCACTCACACCCATGTTGCCGCCATTCTTATTGAATGCTGCACGCACTTCAGATGCTGTACGGTTTACGTTGTTCGTAAGAGCATCCACGATAACCATGGAACCATTCGGTCCAAAGCCTTCATAACGAAGCTCGTCGTAGTTCTCATCGGAACCACCTTTTGCTTTCTCAATTGCACGATCGATAATCGCTCTTGGTACATTGTATGTTTTAGCGCGCTCAACAACGAATTTCAAAGCTTGGTTAGACTCCGGATTTGGCTCCCCTTGCTTCGCGGCTACGTAAATTTCTTTACCGAATTTTGCGTAGATCTTACTTGTGCTACTATCCTTAGAAGCTTTCTTATCCTTAATATTGTTCCACTTGCGTCCCATATTTTTTCGCTCACTTTCCACAATAAAAGTGTATTTCTATCTAATTTTATCGTGATAAGCGATTTTGAGCAAATTTTTAGGCGAAAAATCCAGTTTTATATATCTTTCACCATTAATAGATGGACATCGATCAGTTCATAACCAAGGGATTTATACAGGTTAATCGCGGGTTGATTGTTACCTACAACGCCTAGTGTTGCTTCCGTTCTCTTCTTCTCATCTCTTAGAAACTTCATCGCCTCAACTATCGTACGCTTCGCGATTCCTTGCTTACGATAATCGGGGTGTGTAAATATTTGCTCCGTTGCACTTCTTTCCTCTGATATTCCCCATGTCATACAGCTGCTAATCGGTTGATCTCCATGAAACGCCGTGAACGTATCCCACTCTGGCCCATGCATATACCAAACCAGCCTTGCCATGCTCCATGTTTCACCGTCTGAACTAACCTTTTCTGCTTGCAGATATTGCTCTCTCTCTGAATGTGTTTCCATCGCCCAACGCTTAATTTCAATACCTTCGATTGGTGCAAATGTAGGCAAGGGCTGTGTTAAGTCTCTTTTCAAAATAAAATAGTTCCAAGCATGGTGGAAACCTTTAGATAACAAATAATTAATCTGTTCCAAGTCTTGATAGTCACAATGACACCCAACCTGAATGCGTTTATCGGGGTAGGAACGACTGATTTCCGCTGCACGCTCCATCAAACGTTCGAATATTTTAAGTTCTGCCTCTTCATGTCCAACTGAGTCCGTATCAAGTGTGAACCGATGTGCGTAGTTCGAATCCTTGCCTTCATTTTCAAGATAATAGCACGTATCTGTCGGTTCTAGGTGCCCCGATGCTACGACCTGTCCATTCAATTCTGCACACAAAATATTATCCTTCACAAAATCACCATTAAACTGATAGCACCAATAATAAATCTGATTAAACTTCTTAACGTCCTCGGCATCTTCTGATTTGTAATTACGGATATGTATTGTGATCGCCTCCTTACTTACATGTTCATTATAAGAAGTGGGCTACCGTGATGAAATATCTTAAACAATCTAAACCATTTATTACACAAAAAAGCTTCATTACACAAAAAAGCCACATCGGAACGCTTACGGACAGATCCATAAGTATCCAATGTGACTTTGTCGTCAAGTCTTGGTATACACAATTTTCTTAATGCTATCAAAGGAAAGGCAATATTGCACTTGGAGGTCATCAATCTTCGTACCGGCTGAGAAGAGCTTACGGATCTCCGCATTACGCTGCTTCAGATACTGCCGACTTCCGGAGTTTTCACCCCATTTGGTACGAGCACCTTCTTTTTTCGGGACGTAGATCAAGCCACCATGTACATATTTTTGAATTTCCTTGAGTAAGTGATCCGGTAATACGATTTCAGCATTAGTATATTTCATTTTCGCTTCGCTCCTTAAAATGTTTAATCTTTTTTAAGGGGACAAAGTCCAAATGACAAACTAATTTTTAATTAACTAAAAATTAATAGCGGTCTTTAAGTCAAGCATGCTCTATACAAACAACCGCCGTTGTTCGTCATTTAGACTTTGTACAGAGCGAATATCCAAATTGGTATTGAAATATTTCATCTTGGCGGACCTCCTTTCGGATCATTAAAGATAAGAGTTTTCGTAATTATCTTATGACAAAAACTTAACTGTATTGTACCATAATTTTACTATCTATTTTTTATAAAAATGAAAGCGTTATACAAAAAGTTAAGTGAGGTGTATTATGGCTCGAAGGAAAAAGAAACAAGCGATTCATGAAATGTTAATTGAAACAGGTATTAAACTGGTCGTTGGAATTACTTTTTTTGAAGCGATGAACTTTATCTTAATCAAGAAATATTTAGGAAATATTATGTTTCCAATGTTGGTTAATGTCCTGCTAATCTCTCTTGCAGTAATACTTGTTATCGCGATCGCCATAACAATTGCAAATCGACAGAGCAAGCTTGAACGTGCAAACATTCAAGAAATTGATTCGATGAGCGGCACTATGTTTGAAAGATATTTAGAACGTTATTTTAAAAAACAAGGCTGGCAAGTGAAACGTACAGGTGGACAAGGTGATTATGGTGCAGATCTTATTCTGACCTCTACTAATAAGAAGGTCGTCATCCAAGCCAAACGTTGGCAAAAAAATGTTGGTTATGAAGCCATTCAACAGGCTTATACAAGCAAAGATGTCTATAAATGTGATGAGGCTTGGGTCATTACAAATAGCGGTTTTACTGAACAAGCGCGTGAAGGTGCGAAGAAATTAGGGGTTTCACTATGGGACCGAGAATATTTGATAGCGCAATTAGCTAATATCCATGCGGCAACAACTCTAAAAACAGATGAGATTACTCAACCAAGTAAAGAATCTTCTTCGGAGAACAATAGTGTAGATCGGATTGAAATACATACTTGTGCAGTCTGCCATAAACCCGTATCCGAGAAAGTGAAGCAATTCTGTATATCCCAATCCAAAAGATTTAACAACAAAATCTATTGCTACGACCATCAAAGACAAGCCTAGAAGAATTGAATAAGGAGCACCTTCTCATGCCAAATAACCCACCAATCCCAACAGCAGTCAATCAAGTCACACTCCAAGTATACAATTCATCTTATCTCACGCAGATTGAGCAATACCACTTAACAGAAGAACAACTTCAATTCACAGGTTTCCCGCTCCCTGCCATTGAGAAGAGTATGACAAGTTTAGAGTTCTTCCCCATTATGATTCTCCAGCAAGATGTCGTTGTCGGTTTCTTCGTCCTGCATGGCTGGGAAGGCGTTCAGATGTATCATAATAACGAGGATGCACTTCTATTACGTACCTATTCCATCGCACATTCACACCAAGGAAAAGGCTTCGCCACCCAATCGCTCCAACTACTTCCTTCATTTGTGAAGCAACAATATCCGAGTAAGAACGAAGTCATCCTAGCGGTTAATGTAGCAAATAAGGCTGCCCAGCACGTCTACCTCAAGTCCGGTTTTGTGGACAAAGGCATTCGCACAATGGGCAGCCATGGCATGCTAATGATTATGCATATGAAATTATTTCGTTAATCCCTGCAGTCGAACAATCGCTTGTCCGCGATCCACGACTTCAAGCTTGCTGTATAAATTGCTAATGTAGTTACGAACTGTACCTTCGGCAATGTGCAGGGTGTCCGCGATTTCGCGATTGTTCAATCCTTGCAAGATCAAGTGGGCGAGTTCCTGTTCTCGCTCTGTAAGTTTAATTCGGCTAATACTGGATCTTTGCAACTGCCCCTGATCTTCTGATAATTGACTCATTCGCTCAGCTAGTTTTGCAGCAACAGCTGCTGGAAGTATGAACTGACCCGACACAATGTCACGAATAGACGCGATCATCCGATCACCTTCCATATCCTTGAGCATATATCCACTCGCCCCGCTTGCCATCGCCTCTACGATATAATCCGTTTCAATAAACGTCGTTAAGATAAGGATATACGTCTTCGGGCAGCTCAGCTTAATCCGTTTAAGTGCAGCTATTCCCGTCATCATCGGCATTTGAATATCAAGTAGTGCTAGATCCGGTTGAAGCTGCTCCACAAGTTCACACGCCTCCAAACCATTCTTCGCCATACCTACGACTTCAAAGTCATCTTCCAAATCCAGAATCGTTCGCAAGCCTTCTCTTGTCAGCAATTGATCATCGGCAATTACAATCGTAATGTTCTTCATCTGTCATCTCCTAACACATGCATCGGGTATGGCAAGTCGATCTTCAACTGACAACCGCGATTTAGCCCGCATTCTATCGACAAGCTTCCACCAATTTGTTCGACACGCTCTGTCATTACTTTTAAGCCAAATCCGAGCACGATGGAACTCGCACCTTTTCCCTGATCCACAAGCCGGAATTGCAAGTCTGACCCCACGATTTCTAATTTAAAAATAAACTGCGAGCTTCCCCCATGCCGAATCCCATTAGTCAAACCTTCTTGCAATGCATGATAGATCGTCTTCTTGCTTGCCATCGATAACCCTGGCACTTCTTGAATACTTGCCTCAATCGTCACCCCAGTGTTCCGCTCGGTATCCTGCAATAACTGCTCCAGCATTGGGGTGAGCGCTGCGTACTTATCTTCTTTGAGCATATGAACAGAACCACGAATTTCATTGAGGCTGTGACGAACAAGGTCTTGTGCTTCTTTAAGTCTGGTAGAAGATGCCTCCATATCCTTGCGCATCAAGCGTTTGCCCGCTTCAATTTGTAGAATGGTAGAGGTAAGCGTATGTCCGACAATATCATGAATCTCCTGTGCGATTCGGTTACGCTCCTCGTATACAGACACTTCGGCTAGAGCAGCAAATGTTTCCCTCATCGACCTCTCGAGACTACGTGTTCGATCCCTCACTTGATCTTCCAGACTGTTATTCAAGTGCTGAATACGCGAGTAAAGCCTTGCATTCTCAATGGAAATTGCGCACTGGGACGCAAGTAATTTCAGCACTTCCAATCGCTGTGGTGTAAAGACATGAGAGGCTAATTTATTTTCCAAGTAAAGCACACCAATCAGCTTATTCTTGTTCATAATCGGTAGGCACAGTACAGACTTTAGCCCTCGATCTCGTACAAAAGAATGCTGCGCAAACATCCCTACTTTGGCCGCATCATGCAAGACAACTTCTTCCCTCGTTCGAGTCGCATACGCGATAATCGCTGCTGGAACAAGCTCAGAGTCTTCTTCAAGCGTAATCGATTCTATGTGAAGTACATCCGCAGTGCCATGCACTTCAACAATCCAGTTATCTTGATGATGAAATAGTAGCACACCGTATTCAGCACCTGCGTTATGTAGCATAATTCGCATCAGCGTTTGAAGAAGATCATTCATCTCAACTTCACCTGATAATGCTTGTGTAGACATAATGAGAGAGAGTGAATCCACTCGCTCAAACGGCTTCTCTAGCCTAATATGCAGCAAGTGACCGTATTTCTGCTCCATATCTGCTGCCTTTGCCATCGCTCCCCACTTCAGATAAGCCTCATAAGCCTGCGTCAAATAAATTTTCGCCAGCTGTTCTTTACCCTGCTCAAGTCCAAATCTGCCGAGTAATTCTGCAGCAAATGCTAAATCATGAATATGCTTATACTTGTGTGCTGCCTCAATCGATTGTTCATATAATTGCTCCGCATACTTACGCTTACCTGTTAACCGCACCATTTCGGCTTGTATGAGCAAATATTTGTGCAAATAATGTTCCGGACAGCGTTTAGCTGCTCGTTGGAACGACTTCCGATGCTTCTTCAATCTACGCCAGAAAGCTTGCTGCTTCTGCAAACTCGCATCTGTGTACAGCTGAGCCATCACTAATGACTCATACGTGATTTGTGCAAAGTTCTCATAACCATCTTTGCGCGATGCGAGAATAGCACCTGATTTCTCTAATGCCTCATAGGCTTGTTCATAGTTCCCCATTATATAACCTGGCAAATAATGCAGAATACATATAAACTCCTCTATGATATGAAAATGATCACCATGGACGGATGCAGTAAACGCCGTGCTCTCAATATCCATTTCCATGTATGGATCATCGTCAGATCGCTTTCCAATTAAACGGGCTAGTATCGCAGCTAGTATCGCTGCTTGTTTATAGTGAAGCTGGTTATTATGCCGTAAAAAATGCCCTGATTCTGCAATTACCCGATTATAAATATCTTCAAGTGGATGTCCGAATTGCAATTGCACCGCACTGTTAATTAATATACTTTGGTTGCTTTGCCACAAATCACCGGACTCCAAGCCTACTTTTCCAGCATGCCTATTAAAGATTTCCATCATATGGACTCGATCATAACGCCAACTGTCATGACACAGCGCAAAGGAAGTCAATGTCTTCACATACAAATGTGGATGCGATTTGGAAATTTGGCAGGCGAACATTCCCCATTTATACACTTCTTCATATTGGTTAAAGCGGAAGTACAAGAACATCGCATACCCAATAAAACCAATCGCAGCCTCAGGTACCATTCCGTATTCGAGTGTCATCTCAATCATCGTAAACGAACTGATAATCCAGCCTTTTTTATTAATATAAAAACAAGCATTCCCTACGTGAACTAATGCTGACATTGCGACCTTACGCGCCTGATCTGTCATCGGAGGCAGTTTATACAGCTCATCCATTGAAAGCTTCTGTAACTTCCGACGCACGCTTAACCAAGAGCTTACAAGCTTCCAGTTACTTGGTTGAAAATCATACCGAATCCCAAGCAAATCCATCGTTTGTTGCCCTAACGCGATCACCTTCTCATAGTTGTCTTGGCTCGATTCGAATTGAATCATCATATTACACACAATTGCCTTATCAAGACTGGATTTCGCTTTACTCAGTAATAATTCGAACAATTCACTTGCTTCATCAAAGTTCGAGCACAAGTATTCAGCCTCTGCTCGTTCACGATACAGCTCGAAAGTAAGCGAATAAGCTTGATCCCAACTACTATCCTCGAGTAATGATGTACCGACGTGTAAGTAGCGCAGTGCAGTTTCATAGGCAGTAGACTGCTTCGCTTTTAATGCAGCTTGCAGGTTTAGTTCGACTAAAGCCATCCTCTCATCTGCATGTTGCATTCGTGCTAACGCTTGATTCATATGCGTAACGACTTCAAACAAATTAACATCTCTACCGGCTTTCATCTGCTGAACCAAATGAGTTCCAATTCTCAAGTGTATATCCGGCCGCTCCGTTTCCGCAATAACTAAGCTTGCTGCCTGTTCAATCCGATCATGCAAAAATTGATAGACAGGCTTTTCATCCTTCATCAAGACCTGAAGCAATCTTTCTTGAACGGCAAACTTCATCATTTCGGATAGCTCGGCTTTCGCATACCCCGTCATTTCGGTAAGCGTCTGAAGGGTAAATTCACTCCCCAAACATGCCGCAATACCAAGCGCATATCTCATTTTTTTCGGAAAATAATTGATTTTATTCGCCATATACTCCGTCGCATTGTCGGACAGATTCATTGCCGTAATAGAAGCTAGATCCCAGATCCAGAGCCTGCTTGTCTGCTCAAACACAACCCGCTTCTGATCAATTAAATCTTGAAGCAATTGTTTCATATAAAATGGATTGCCATCCGTCTTCTCCAGAAGCACTTTCGCAATCTCATCCATTTGATTATCTTCATAGCGCATGGCATCTCGTAATAGTTGCTTCACATCTGTAAGATGCATACTTTTAAGATCAATTGTGCTCACTCGGATGCCATTGTTCGATAAATCATAATTAAGTTGATGCAGCGGATGTTGTTCATTCCATTCACTTTCCCGGTAAGCAAGTACGATAAGTAAATTACGCGTCCCTTTATCCTCTAGAAGATATGCCAAGTATTGTAGCGATGCATCATCTGCCCACTGAAGATCGTCAAAGAACATGACGAGGGTGCGATCTTGCTCAATAAACAACTGTATAAATCGATTCAAGAGTCGGTGAAGCCGCTGCTTCGCTTCAATTGGTGGTAATGTTTGCACCGATGCTTGTCGCCCAACGAGCAGCTCAAGCTTAGGAACCAAATTAATGAGCAGCTGCCCAAATCCATCTACCACCTCTAGAATGCGAAGCTTCCAAACCTCCATCTGTAACTTACTTTCCATTAATACTTGATCCACAAGCTGTTCAATCATTTGAACCCAGATGTCATAAGGGGATCTCATATATTGAAGCGTAAACTTACCCGATACATATCGGACTTGCGGGGATATGGCTTGAGCAAAGGTATGCTCAATAAACGTCGTCTTCCCCATTCCACCCTGACCCTTCACGCGTACAACTTCTACTTGCCCATTGGATGCTCGTCCCAGAGCCTCTATCAGCTTCTGCTGATCAAGAGCCCTACCATAATAATGGGTTGGGATCATCAGCTGTTCAGGAATATCATGACCTGCTAGTTGAAAGGACTCTACCGCTCCTATGTTCTCTATTTGAGATAAACACATCTCTAGATCATATTTGACCCCATACGCACTGGCATATCGATCCTCGGGATTCTTGGCCAAACATTTATCTATAATCAATGAAATCACGGAAGGGATGGATGGATTCCGATGATGCAAAAGCTCCGGCTTAATTGCTAAATGATGATAAACCATATCAAGTACATCTTGTCCTTCAAATGGCAAACTTCCCGCAAACCATTCATATAGGATAATACCCAGCGAATAAAAATCAGCCCGATAATCAGAGACAAGTCCTGTACGCCCTGTCTGTTCAGGTGCAATATACGGAAGAATAACATCTGTTCGTTGTTTTACAATCGTATCTAGAGGTTGAGTTGTGTCCAGTAAGCCATGATATATACCCATGAACTTCACTTCCGAAGTATCTACATTCACCAGAAATTTCACAGGTGTCATCACATGCATAGATATACCTGCACGATGCATCTGCATCAAACTATCCGCAATCGCGACCGCAATACTCAGTTTGGTTTGAAGCCCTAACCTGTTGTTACTCGAATGTGCTTGCTGAATTTGTTGCAACGTATCTCCCCCCGTATCTAACAGGAAGAGATAGGGCTTGCCACTTATAATCTCAAATTCATAAGCTTCAAGCGCACCCTTACCACCAAGCTTGGTGAGCATTTCATATTCATATCGGAAACTATCAATGACACCATCTCGGGGATATTCATCACAAGTTGTCTTCAGAATGACACGTAAGCGATCATCCAAACGCATTAATCGATAGTAGGCAATCTCACCATACTTGACTATAGCCTCTATCATCTGGTAACCAATAATATCAATCATTGAGGGGGATCTCCTCTATCGTTTAAATATATAATTATTATAACATTTTGATAAATGTAATATTGATAAAGAAACCAGACGATTGCATGTCGTCTGGCTAATCTCTATCCTATGAAAGATGTATCCGGATTAATAGTGAGCGTTGTCACTACTTTTGTCATATGACAAAAAAGCACAGCTTCATTAGGCTGTACTTTCAAATAATTTCTATTCATCCCTCATACGCTTCTTGAATACATAAGCAGCGATCAAGTGAATCACGATTGCCCACACCAAGATAACACCAATATTAGATATTACACCCATTAAACCTGTGCCGTTCTCCACCTTCTGTGCCAATTCGATAAGTTGTAAATTTGGTAAATATAGTAAAAATGATAAAGATGGATTTGCTTCGGCAAGAAACGTTATGAAACTTCCGAAACTAAACAATACGACTGCAGGCAACACCGCAACGGATGCTTCCATTACCGATTTCGTAATCAGACCAATTAAAGAACCTAGTCCAATGTAGAAAATTGAAGAAGCGATGAGCGCAATTGCGACAACAAGAACATTTCCCGGGTGATATTCCGTCAAATACATCGATCCTGCGACAACTAATGCCGTTGCGATAAAGCTTAACAAACTCTTGCCGAAGAAGATTTCAAGTGTTGTTGCCGGTGATAACATGAGTCCACGAAGGGTATTCTTCTCTTTCTCTTCCGCAATCAATGCCGACTGAAAATATGTACCTACAAGAACAAACCCCATACTAAGCACCATATAATGACTTTCAATTGTCATCATACCGGATCGACCATAAATAGCTGCCATGATGAGCGGCATGAATAATGTTGAGAATACGAACATGTTTCTGGAAATGTCTTTGTAATCCTTAACTAAAATTGCACTCACGCGTTTCATTGAAAATGTACTCATGCTAATTTCCTCCCCGTTACCTCTACGAATATGTCTCCAAGTGTTGGATTATTGGTTTCTACCGATACAACTCTGTTCGCTTGCATATATTGATACAACTCTTCTGCCCCTGCTGGCCCTTTAGGTAACGTCACTTCTGAACCATCCGATAGCACAACCGTCATCGTCGAACTTCCACGCTCATATCTTAGCTTCTTCGGCTCATCCATCAATTGAATCTCACCTTCATTTAAGAATGCCACTCGATCACATAGCGTCTCTGCTTCTTGCATATCGTGCGTTGTGAGGAAGATCGTCGTGCCTTTCGCCTTAAGCTTCATGAGTCCTTCATAAATGTGCTTCGTGTTAACAGGATCTAGTGCTGAAGTTGGCTCGTCCAAGAACAGCAGCTCCGGTTCATGCAAGAATGCTCGTGCTAATATGATACGCTGTGTCATCCCTTTAGATAGTTTGGAGACAACTTTCTTCTCTTCTCCTACTAGATTAACCATCGCCAGTACTTCTTTAATTCTAGATTCAGGTACATCATAGAGATCACAGTACATTTTTAAATTGTCATAGACCGAGAGTCTTCCATAAAGGGAAGTGTTATCTGTGATGATCCCGATCTTCTTGCGATACTTCGGATCTTGCAATTGTGATGTCGGTACGCCGAACACATATGCGCTTCCTGATGTTGCTTTTAATTGTGCGGTTAATATCTTTATAGTAGTTGTTTTACCCGATCCGCTTGGTCCCAGGAACCCGAATATCTCACCCTTTTTTACATGAAAGGATACATGTTTAAGTGCTTCAAATGTTGCAAATGATTTCTCTAACCCGTTTACTTCGATGATGTTTTCCATCTTCTCAATCGCCTCCGTCGTGTTTCGTTTCCATGCCCTAATACTAGACCAGACAAGGGTTTCCCGCATTATATTACCCGTGAAAGGAGTATTTGGGAGGGTGTTTGGAGCATATCAAGAGGCGAATGGAGATTACTTCATCCCCATCATTTCCTTCAGTTCAGCCATCTTTGTCTTCGATAACGGGACAGATGACTTGTTACGATCCTCTAGGATCAAACTATAGCTATTGCGAGTAAAAGTAATGACCTCTCTAACCTTCTGTAAGTTTACAATATAGGAGCGATGACACCGGAAAAATCCATATGAATGCAGTCGTTCCTCTAACTCATTGATCTTAAATGTAGTCGTGTACGACTCACCGTTCACATACAAATACGTCTGCCCTTCATTACTTTCAACATAATCAATCTCTGGTGGGTTAAATAAGATGATCTTCTCATTCATCTTCGTCGGGATTTTCTCAAATCGCACAAGTTGAAGTACTTGCTGTCCATCGGTTGAATCCCCGTCATCTTCTTCCTCACCCAAATTCGTTACATTTGATGAGGATTCAGTCATAGGTGTCGTTTGATTCTGATTCTGCACCTGAACCTCTTCTTCCTCATGGACATCGAACGCTTTGAGTCCCTTTTCATCCAAACGATACACCCGATTCGTCACACTGATCGCCGTTTCCATGTTACCAGTCAGCACCCATACACCCTTACCCTGCTCGCAGAGCATAAGGATCATTTTTTGAAAAACAAACTTCGTCTCATTATCAACATTCTGATCCGGTTCTTCAAGCACGAATAGCAGTGGATTCTGGAATAGTAATCTAGCATATTGCACTCTTCTACGCTCAGAAGGTGTTAACTTCGCTAAACGGACATTCACTTTCTGCTCCAGCTTCATATGGCGAAGCACTTCATCTATTTTCCAAGACGAATCATATAGATCCTTATAAAATTTAAAGTTCTCCTTAACCGTAAGCCTGTCATACTCACCTTCATCTAACAACAAGTAACCGATTGTCGATGCGAATGTCTTACGATTTCCTGCAAGAACTACACCATTGACTCGAATTTCGCCACTGGAGATCGGCAAGCGCCCAAGCATCATTGAGAGCAGCGTATGCCGCACATTCATGCTGGAATAGAGCGCAACCACTTCCTGACTTGCCACTTCCATATCAAAAGACGGGAACACCAATACATTCTCCGTATATCGTTCTAACTCCTTAATTGCCAGTACTGTCGTCATGCTGTCATCTCCTAGATCTTCTGTTATTTATATTAATTATATAATAATTAAATAATTGAGTTATTTCACATTCGTGAACAAGTAACGAAATCCGTTATTCACATGGAAATTTTGCTTTTCCGCATCAAACACCTGCAGCTGGTAATCCATATCCTCTTTCAACACTTTCACTTTTTCTTTAGTTAGTGGTGATGCAGGCTTGTATGTAAATTTAACCCCATAACTGAGCAAACCATTGTCTTGCACCTTCGGCCCCTCAATCATCTCGGTCTGGTCTGTACCCAAGATTTGAGCGACTGTTTCTGGAAAATGTATACGGAAGTGATACTCTGCTTTCTCACGTTTCAAATATTGATAGAGTTCAGTATCAAACGTATAGCTCAACAATAAATGAACACTATCCCCATCATAGTTCACATCAAATCTTGTTATTTTATAATGTGGAGGTTCGAATCGCCCCAGTAAAATGGAAGGTTTCGTAGTTGGTGTTGGCGTATTCGACACTGTAGTAATCAAATCCTTAGGCGGGTTTTCTCCCCCACCTGAACAACCAATCAATAACAGCGTACTAACGATAAATAGGCATAAAATCCTTTTCATATGAACCTCCATCATTTTGAGCTAAGTACTTACCCCTTCAATCTATCATCGAACGTTAATCTTGTAAAATACTGGAATGTAAAAGCGCCTCCCTAATTCATAGAGAGGCGTTCTAAAAAGTGCTATTTTACAATGAAATTATGGAAGCGTGTTCAAGAATGGTTTAACGGTATTGGCTAACGTATAGTTATTGACCTTATCCCAGTTAATCGACCAAGTCATCGCACCACGGAAGTCTGGATACTGCGCTACTGGCTTATAAGTACCGCATGCTGTACCTGTCGTTAAACAATTCAGCGCATTGTTCAGAACAGTAGCCGACACATAACCACCGCCAGCTGCTCCAGGAGTAGCTGGAACCCCGATTCCGAGTTGTGAAGGAGCTACCCATTGCAGGGATAAATCGGTTAACGCCGTTAGGAAATCAATCGTACCTTGGGAATAACACTTGCCATCACGACCAAGCATACAACCGGAATTGTAATATTGAACGTTAATGACGGAAGTAATGTCCTTCAAATTGTTGTAGAGCTGCATGTAAGATGTGCTGTTACTCTGCATATCAATCGTTTGCGGAGCCATCGTCAGGATGAAGCTGGAACCGACTTTTTGCTGCAATTGACGTACAGCATTCGTTAAGTTCGCGACATTCATACCATTCTCTAGGTCGATATCAATACCGTCGAGTCCGAATTGCGTCATGATGCCATACATGCTGTCTACGAAGTTCGTCACGTTCGGTGAAGCCGTGTTCAGATTGATGTTCCCTTTCTCACCACCAATTGACATTATGACTTTCTTACCTGCAGCACGCTTTGCAGCAATATCCGCGATAAGATTCGCATTCGTATAACCGCCAAGCGCAGTGGATAGCGGTCCATCCACATTAAACGTTACTCCACCAGGCTTTGCAGGGTCCATGTCTGCGAAAGATAGGGCGATAATATCGTAGTTACTCGATACATCGCTAAGCTTAATATTCGATGATCCATTAATAAAGTTGTGCCAGTATCCGGTTAGCGTATGTTTCGGAAGCTGTCCGCCACCGCCTGTACCCGATGTTGTACCCGTCACCCCTGTACTTTGCGCTGATTTATTGCCTGCTGCGTCCTTCGCGAGGACTTTGAATGTATAAGCTGTACTTGCTGCAAGTCCACCAACTGTCGCAGTTGTACCCGTAACGGATACAGCTAGAGTTGTACCTTGGTACACATCATAACCCGTTACACCTACATTATCTGTAGAAGCTGTCCATGAAAGCGATACACTATTCGAAGTCACACTTGTAACCGTCACATTTATTGGTACAGAAGGTGCTTGTGTATCCGGAGTTCCTGTTGTGCTCGTCTTCACGCTAAGCTGATTACTTGCTGCTGACACATTTCCTGCTGCATCCGAAGCCTTAACTGTGTATGTATAGGTGGTGTCACTTGTAAGTCCTGTATGATTGTAAGTAAGTGTGCTACCTGATACATTCGCCACTACCGTTGTACCTTGATAGAGCGTATATCCGGTCACTCCTACATTATCTGTGGAGGCATTCCATGCGAGGTTAATACTAGATGCAGTCGTTGCTGTCGATCTGAGATTGGAAGGAGCCGTTGGTGCTTGTGTATCACTACTGCCTTGCGTTACTTGCCAAAGTGCAGGAACATTCGGTGGTTCCCATCCCGTTAATGAGGTATGCGGTTGAATAACCTTGTATGTACTACCGCCGTATGTCGCTGTGTCGTTCACCGCATACGCAACATTAGGTGCCCATGCTCCACGATCAGCAGCAGATGCGATATTCGGTAGTAATCCTAAGAACAATACCAAGATGAGTAGATGAGGTAATAATTTTTTACCAATGGTCAAGCCTTTCCACAACTGATTTCTTCTCATGGAACTTCCTCCTCATTTTTTATCAAAATACGAGACCGACTTAACGAAACACCTCCTTGAAATCTATCGCCATCAATCCAGATCCCATCTATGAGCCAGTAGACTGGTATCAGGTCTGGATTGAACAACTATAATTCTAGTTATACAATAAGCTACAAGATTCATAGATTAAGCTGCATGCGAAGGAGTCTTCCTTCTAAAAGGAACATGTTATCGCTTTCAAAAATGAGAGAAAGTTTGAATTGCTATATTTGTATATTATTGTAATTAATTGTTAAACATTTGTCTATATGTATCGACCCTATGATCCACTTTGTTATAATAATGTAATATTGAACATTGGAGGGATCTCACCCATCATGGATCTCGAAACGTTATATCGCACTTATCAATCGTTACTCCTCGCTGTCTCTTATCGCATTCTCGGATCTTATTCCGAAGCTGAAGATGCGCTGCAAGATATATTCATTACCTTACGCGAGGTTGATCTCACAACGATTACCTATCCGAAAGCTTATCTCGTCAAAATGATCACCAACCATTCGATTAACCAACTTCAATCTGCTCGTCATAAAAGAGAACTCTATACGGGGACATGGTTGCCAGAACCTGTCGTATCTATTAATTCAGATGCACCATCTGAATATGCGATTCAGCAAGAAAATTTCGGTTATGCACTGCTTGTGCTTATGGAAAAGCTGACTCCGCTCGAGCGGGCTGTCTTCGTACTGCGTGAGTCATTGGGGTATGAGTATGAGGAAATAGCAGAGATTCTGAATAAATCGGAAGCCGCTTGTCGTAAAATATTCAGTCGTGCGAAGGCGAAACTCGATCCGAATTTCATCCCGAAGGCTTCGCCGCAAGATGCCGAGCGTTTCGTTCATGCTTTCGCGAAGGCGGTTACCTCTGGTGAGTTCAAACCTTTCATCAATCTGCTAACCGAGGACTCGGTGTTGCTTAGCGATGGCGGTGGTAAAATTCGCGCAGCGATTTTCCCTATTAAGGGCAAAGATCGAGTAGCAGCATTCTTCGAAGGAATTGGCAGTAAGGGGAGTCTCGATGGTGAGGTACAGATCGTCACAGTCAGCGGTCAAGTTGGTGTACTTATCACACGTAAAGACCTGCCGCCTAAGGTAATCTGCTTCCAGCCTAATAGCGAGGGAAATCAGATTCAAAGTGTTTATCTTATTGTGAACCCAGAAAAACTGACACATATCGGTTCCTCGATATAAATAAGGGTACTCCTGCTCCTGAATGAGCGGTGAGTACCCTTTTTGCATATTATCTATAGCCTAATTATCTGAGTATGTGACGTCGTCAAATAACATATTCCCCGCATTCCAACTGCGGAATCCGATCTTACCTGCTGACGTTGGAATGTTGTTAATGACTCCGCTATAAATCTGAGTTCCGTCTACCCATACCGTCACGTTCGAACCTGTATATTGCACCTTCACATTATACGTTGTGCCACTTACGAGTGTTGGTCCTGTGAATGTCGCATATTGACCACTCCCATTATCCCATTGCTTCTAAGCGAATGTGAGTGGCTGCTGTTGTAGGGAACGTGACTGACTTCTCTGAGGCATCATTTGTCCATGTGCCCGTTGCTACTTGGCTGAATGTTGTTCCATTTGTACTTGTATAGACTTTGTAACCCGTAATAATGCCATTGGTGCCGCCATCTTGTCTTGGCTTCATTTTTAACTGATTCACATTGTAGTTGCCGCCTAAGTTTAGTGTAATCGATTGAGGAAGTGGGTTCGATAGATTCCATTTGGTATGCCAGATTGTAGCTGTATTCCCATCCAGCACATTAGCCGCTTCATCACCTGACTCTTGGCTGGTAGCCGTCGCTGACATTTGAGACTGAGGGATGATCTGCGTATCTACATTTCCCCCAATCGTCCAACTCGCTATCGTTGATTTATTCTTAAAGTCCCTACCATTAATTTCAACCCGATCATCATATACATTAAAAATTAACCCTTCAGCATTCGGATGATAGCCATCGTCTTTCAGACTACTGTCATTGATCATATGACCAAAAGCTGTCTTCAAATAATTGCCCGGCGTTGTGACCGAATAATGCGTATGTCCAGTAACAAAAACCGACTGCGGATAGCCAGATAAAATATTTTTCAGTTCCACATCTTGAATAATGCCATCTGGATCTTCATCGTTCGGATTCACCTTCTTATAGCCCGGTTGGTAGCGTGCAAGGAAGGAGTCAGGCACCGTATTGGACAATGGTTCGTGACTGAATATGAATATGGGTTTATTCGGATCTGCATTCTCAGCAAGCTTCGTCTTTAGCCAAAGTAACTCAGCTGCAGAATAATCTGCTTGATCTTTCTGAATCGTATCCGTACCTAACATAATAAAATGATAGCCGTTAATCCAAGTATCATAATAATGATTCTGCATCCCTGTGTAAGTCAGGAACCTACTTCTCACAGTCGCATAACTTTCATTGGTCCATCTAACATCATGATTGCCCATCCCATAATAAGCGGGTGGATGCGTTACGGCATTCATCGAATTCATGAGGGATTGGTAACTTGCGTTGTCTGCAAAATCCGTTAGATCACCAACTAGGAATACAGCATTCACATTGTTAAGCACAGCATCATTGAGCGCCGACTTAATTCTTGCATCATTGGGTGCATGTGCATCCGAGATCGCCATAAAACTCATCTTGAGTGTGCTGTCTGCTGCTTGGGCTAAGGTAGGAAGACCAAGAGCCGTAAGTGAACAAACTGTTGTCGCAACGAAAGCCAGTAATAATCGATTCATTGCTTGTTTATTGATCCAGTTCTTCATCGTTTCGTTACCTCCAGATTGTTAGAGTTGACCTTTGTTATTCCAATATATTACAACTAAGAAAAAAGTTGTACAAGCCGTTTCTTTTTAAAAATCATGTAAAGGAAAAAAAGATCGAAATCGATGTCACAAAAATCACCTCTATCTTGTCATAGATAACGAAGCAACAAATATGAACCATGTGGAGGGAAACCCAATGAAAGTTAGAATCAATCACCAACAAGCAAATCCAGAAGTGTATCGTACGATGCTTAAATTAGAAGGCTTTCTCAAAGCCTCAGGAATCGATCCGATCTTAAATGAATTAATCAAAATTCGTGCTTCGCAAATTAACGGCTGTGCATTCTGCTTGGATATGCATATAACCGACCTACGCAAGATGGGTGAATCCGAGCAGCGGATCAACCTAATCAGCGTCTGGAGAGAAGCTCCATTTTACACGGAAAAAGAAAGAGTCGTCCTTGAACTAACCGAAGCGATCACGCTAATTGCAAGTAACGGCGTTCCGCAAGAGTTGTTTGAGCGAGTAAGAGAACATTTTACAGAAGAAGAGTACGTGACACTCATCATGGCGATTAACACCATTAACAGCTGGAACCGAATCGCGATTTCAACAGGTATGTTCCCTGGGTGTTTCAATTAATTTCGCTTATAAAATAAAAGAAAGAGCATTCCGTAGAAATACAGGATGCTCTTCTTCTATAACTACTTTCTATTCGGTTATAAGTCCATATGCGGAAATCCGCTTAATTCTACGCGCAACCAGCATCGATACGACATATGCCATCATAACGATAGCAACACCGAGCATGATGATATGCGGTAATTTGAGAACAAAGTTTACACTGTGAGTCCCCATTCCCGAGAGCAATAAAGTGAGCATCGAATTCGTGAAGAAGTATCCAAATATGCTGCCGATCACGACTCCAATAATCACAATCGGAACGAAGCTTAATGCAATTTGATTCATAAGCTGTATAGTCGTGTAACCAATTGCTTTCAGGATACCAAGCTCCTTCTTACGTCTGATAATCATCGTCTTGATCACCAGATATAGAAGAAGCACAACAACGAGTACCGTAATCGCAATAATCATAAGCATAACAGCAAAAACTGCTGAGATGTATATCCCGCTTTGACTCTTGATGACCTCACCAACATCCATGATCTCCTGAATCTTGTTGCCGAATTGCGCTTTCATATCACGGATAAAGCTCTGGTTGTCCATTCCCTTCAAATATACTTTCGTTGATAGTTTCTTATACTCAGGAATGACGTGCTTGATCCCTTGTAATGTAAAATAAACAACCTCGCCCATGTTGCTCATCGATTGACTATATCCAGTCACTAAGTAGGAGTAAACCTGGTCTCCAGCCTTCACTTCTACTTGGTCACCAATCTTCTTCCCAAGCTGATTCGACACAACCCAAGAGATTGTGATTTCATTATCATGCTTCGGATACCTGCCTTCGTACACCTGTTGATTGTCGAGCTTACTGTAATCATCGGAAACATTCGAATAAACCTTCTTGCCTTCAATATTAGTTCCAATCATATCGAGCATAGACACCTTCTCAACATGAGGCAATTGTTTAAGATGTGTTAACAACTGTTGATTGTCTGCTTCTGTTTTCATCGTGATGGAAACGGAAGACGTTTCCGCACCAACAAGATGAACGAATGCTTTATTATCAACACCCACATTATAGTAAAGAACAATGGCGAATACCGATGCAAAGGTGATAGCTGCCATAATCGCAATGATCATCATATTTTGCCGAACATTCATGAGCATGGTCTTACATCCCAACATGAACTGCAGTCCACCCCTAGATGTCTCAAGCGGTACGTAATTTTTCTTGAAATTATGCGTGGTTAGCCCGCCTCTTAATGCTGTTACAGGATTTAACTTCTTGATCCGCAAGGAAGACATCATTGTAATAAGCGGCACTAAGATAACAATGAGCAGGATGCTGATCATATTCGCGACTAAATTGAACTTGCTGTTCCAGTTCAAACCTGACATCGTCGTAATAATGCTTCCGAATCCCGGTAGCAGTAAGTACGAAATCGCTGTTCCTATGATGCCTGCACTCATCGTAATGAGGATAAACTGAAAGTTAATGGAGCTAATAATCTGCCAGCTTGTATATCCGATTGCTTTGAGAACACCGATATTCACGATCGTATCTTCGATACTGTCTGACACGCGGAATTTGATTACGATCAGCGAGACGATCAGCACGACCGCTGCAAATGCAACGAGAATCATTGCAACAATGTTGATCGTAAACCCAAGCGAGGTTTTCATGGCTTCAAAATTACCTTCATAATAAGTCGATAGGGCATTGTCTGGACTAAGTGTCGGGAACTCTTCTTCAAATTGACTAAGTAAATCTGTCGCATGCTTCGAATCCGTAAGTACAGCAGACATAACAATCCCTTGCTCTGCTTCTCCTAACTGACGAACCAATTCCTCATAACCCGCTGTTGGTAGAACAAGTTTCATGATTCCATTATTATTCGTATTCATCATCGTGATTTCGAAGAAACCTGCAATACGGTATGTAAACTTCTTTTCTTGATACGTGATGGTGATCGAATCACCTAGCTTGTACCCCCCGCTCGATTTAAAGCTCAGCGGCAAGTAAATATCGTTCGCTTGAGGATCATTTAGCTTTTCGGTGAAATGGACCGGTGAGATTTCCTTGATCTGGTTCATTCCCTGAATCAGAGTCATGATATCCAGATCACTTTCACCATAGTGAAATTTAGTAGAGGGCAATAAGAGACCTTCACTCACCTCAGATTGCTTCACTTCCGCACTCTTTTTAAAGAAATCGCTGTAATCCTGCTTGTAATCGGATCGTTTCATCACAATAATCGCATGGGGGTCATGTAATTGCTTCAACTTGTCATCATAGAAAGTGTTCATCTGAATCAGGACCATAAGCCCGATATTTAGCAGTAAGGCTGCGATCGTAGTAAGGATGAACAACGAGATCGCTGCACTTTTTCCTTTTCGAATATTGGCGAGAGCAAGACTTAAGATGTTCATCTTACCACCCCATTTCAGTAAGGAAGGTCGTTAGCTTCTCATGACGCTCATGGCTATGCTCTTTGCTAAAATGGCCTAAATGAAGATCTCCATAAATCACACCATCACGCAAATATAGGATTCGACTACCTCGCAGAGCTGTCTTCATGTCATGCGTAACCATTACAATGCTCTGTCCATTCTGATTAACTTGCGTCATAATCTCCAGCACACTATCGCTTGAAGCTGAATTCAGTGCACCTGTCGGTTCATCAGCGAACACGATCTTCGGGTCGTTAATAAGTGCGCGTACAATGCCAGCACGCTGTGCTTCACCACCAGATAACTGCGAAGGAAACTTACTCCATGCGGTTTCATTTAATCCAACTTGGAGAAGTAACTGTTTTGCCTTAGCAACAATCGTGCTCTTATTCTTACCTACTAATAGCCCGCTTGATAGAATATTGTCCATAACACTCATATTGTCTAACAAATAGATTTGCTGAAAGATGAAGCCGCAGTGTTTTCTTCGAAATATAGCGAGCTGATCGGTGCTTAGCTTTGCAATATCTTCTTTTTCATAATAAATTGAGCCAAGCGTTGGTTTATCCATACCTGATAACGCATAGAGAAGCGTTGATTTCCCTGAGCCCGAACTGCCCATAATAACCGTAAAATCGCCGTCCATCAGCTCAATATCTAGATTTTTCAAGACATGCTGTTGATTACCGCCACTTGAAAAGGTCTTACACAATTTCTCCGTTTGCAATAAAACATTGACCATATGAATAACCACCTCTTATTGGATAAAAGTATCACATTTCTGAATAACAAAAAAAGACTGTAAATTGATTACAGTCCTATCATACAAGATCAATTCTTATTTAATCTTTGCCCAATCCTTAACCATTTCTTAATTCTATTCATTAAGCTAATTTCAATCGTAATACTACCGTGAACCCATCAGGTCGATTTAAGCACTCAATATGTCCTTGCATCTTCTGCATAAAATATTTCGAGATATAGAGGCCAAGCCCCGATCCGATAAATCCCTCTATATTGCCGCCACGATAAAATTTATTAAACAATAACGGTATTTCCTCAGCAGCGGCTCCTTTTCCATAGTCCATCACATGAATCTCTAAGTAGTTATCACGAATCTGGGATGCAATCTGAATCGAGGTTCCCGCATATTTGTAAGCATTACTAATTACATTATCTATTACTTGCTGAAGACGATTAACATCCGCAAGGATGATGCACGATGGTATACGATCACAGCTAATTTTTCCATCGTAATTAACACTTTCGATCATCCCGCTGAGTACATCGCTCATTTCCTCCGTTACCATCACCTTCAGCTCCTCTAATTCTTCGAGAGTAGCATGAAACATATCCGTCACGAGAAGATGTATCTGATCAGCTTTGATATTAATCATGTTTAACTGATGAATGACTTTATCCTCACTTGCTCGTACAAGCATGAGTTCCGTCACTGCTTTAATTGAAGCAACCGGTGTCTTGATGTCATGGCTTAAAGTAGCAACAAGCTCTTTCTTACTGCGATTGGCTTCGTACTCACTCTGACGTGCAGCTGCAAGCTGCTCTCGCATCATATCAAAGCTTTCGGTAAATGCGCCGAACGGATTATTCTTTCTCATTTCAAGTGGAATGTTTAGATCACCTCTAGCCACATACTTCGCAAAGCGCTCCATTTGTTTAAAAGGCTTAAATACCGCTTGATTGAGATAAATTGCGTACCCCGCACATAACACAATCAAACTGCTAAACGTTTCAACAATCACCATCATAAGCTTATCTTTCATCTGATGAACTAGTTGCTCAGTTGAACTTGGGAGTATCAGCTTACCCGCATAATTCCCTTGTACGTTCAGATCAACCATAACGCTATGCTCTTTAATGGCATTATGTAGGGAAGTAAACAGTCCCTGTGATGTTTCAAATAGAAGTTCGCCTTTAGCATCAATCAATGCAAAATCTTGCTTAATCCTATGAAAATCGTCTTGAACAACCTGTCCGCTTCGGTCTTCGAACGTCTTCACAATATCATTGACCATTACCATATCCAGTTCCGTATTTACCTTCGTATCTAGAGTAAGATAGGATAGGAAACCTCCACCAAGGAGCATCATCATGATGAGTACGATAAGCCACCTTATTCTCATGACAGCCTGTCCTCAAGCATATATCCCTTGCCCCATACCGTCTTGATGTACCTCGGATCATTCGGATTATCTTCGATCTTCTCGCGCAAATGCCTAATATGTACGTTCAACGTTCCATCACTCGTAAAGGTATCTTCCCACACCTGCAGGAACAATTCATTCTTCGTAACCACTCGATTACGGTTATTCGCTAAATAGCAGAGCAGCTTATACTCCAAGGATTTCAACTTCACATCTATACCCTTTACACGAATCCGGCACAATTGTTCATCGATCTCCACCTCACCGAAAGAAAGTGAATCTTCCTCTTCCACAGACACTCGACTACCATATCGTTTCAAGACAGCCTTAACCTTGGCAAGCAGCACACTGAGTGTATAAGGCTTCTGAATATAATCATCGCCGCCAATATTGAGTGCAATAAGAATATCGTCGTCGCTAGAACGTGCACTAATGAACAGAATTGGAATCTCCGTTGTCTGACGAAGCTTCTTACATAGTTCGAATCCTGAATCCTGACCCAAATTAATATCGAGCAAGATAAGTGAAGTCTCATTCTTCTCTAAGAATTGCAAGCATTCCTCGCTACTAGTCACATAGGCAGATCGAACCTCAAACATATTGAAATACTCACATGTCGTCTCAGCTAGAAGCGTTTCATCATCTACAATTAAGCAATCGTAGTTCATCTATTACATAGCTCCTCCATTCGTGTGTTTATAGGCCGATTTCGCCTTAATCGTAAAAATCAGATAAATAATCATGCAAGCTGGTAATGTTAAGTAACCTAAACCTCTAGTTAGTGCGAATGGTGTTTCAAATGCCAATGCACGGAAGAATTCCATACCGCTCTTCTCCCACAATCCCGGCGTTTGATACCATAACTTCGGATTCACAAGTGTAGCCATCTCGAGTGATTGGTTGGCGAGTGATGATATCATGATCGCGAGGAATAAGATAAATATCGTAGACCACATTCTAGCGATTCGATCATAGCGACCTGCCTTAGAAGACGAATCTGAGAAAATATCATCTGTTGTAAACTCATCCATCTGTTTGAAATATTGCGCTCCAGAACTCTTCGTCCCCGCAATGTGTCTCCAGCCGCTATCTTCATATAAGGCACGATAATCTTCGAAGTCTTCCCTCTTATTAAAAATGCGATAGTCCATTCGGTAATTCGCTTTCTCCGGGCTACCTTTACCAAATTTATATCCAACATTCTTGCTGCTTAATATGTAACCCTTGCTAGCCATCTCATTTAACCAACGCTCTTCTTTATCAAAATTAACGAAAAATTTGTATGCTCTCATCCTAATCCCTACCCTTAGTTTTATTGTAAAATGCTTCTTGTCACGGCAACCATCTGCTGCATTCGTGCCAAGTCCTGATGTAGAATATCTAAACCTAAATCTGTAATCACATACACCTTGCGACGGCTATCTTCGCTTGCAACAGGTTGAATAAACTTCAGCTTCAATAAATTCTCAATCGCACCATATAGCGTACCTGCTGCCATCCGAACTTGTCCTTCGCTTAATTCCTCTACTTTTTGTAAAATTACATAACCATGCGCCGGCTCAGTTAGCGCTAGCAAAATATAGTAAACCGTCTCAGTAAGCGGTAAATTCTTATCTCGAATCACAATACTCCTCCTTGAATTTCATTATTCAGTTCCACTTTATTCAGCCGAACTTTATTAAGTTGTACTGTATAGTTGTATTATATATAGTCCGACTGTATATTGCAAGAGAAAATTTGCCAGCAACTTTTTTTAATTAGCATACTGGCATTTCATGACCATATTTATTATTTTTACTAACGAATTCGAATTAAGTTACTTTGCAGTACCGTATCCCCTGTTTGGGGTGTGAAAGCAACCTTCGTAACACCAGTGACATTCGTGATCAATCTCGGATCATCCACCTGGGTAATTCGAACCTCATACTTGAATACAACTTTCGATACATCGGAAAACAGAAACACCGATTGATTCGGTTCCACACGAACCGTACACTTCTTCGTACCACAGGGGCTTACCAGTAATGGAACTGGTGATCCACTGGACCAATCGAACACTTGAACCGTTACCGATCGCGCACATGCCCGATTCAAATTCACTACATCAATTAAAGCAAACTTTGTTCTAGGCGCTCTTCGCAATATACCGGTAGAGAACTTCGCTCTCCTCATTCTCTTACTCTCACATCCTTTTATACATAGTAGCTGCAAGTTTCAGCGAAGTGACTGTATGCTTGAGCAGGACTCTTTTTTCCTATTCAAAAACAACAAAAAGACCCGTTTCATCGAGTCCCTTATTGCCCTATTGTTATAAGATCAATTAATATTCTACCGCATCTTCACACTGCTATACACATCTTCCATCACTTCTAAGCTGGCATGGAGTACCTTGTCTTCGATCATTGAGTTGAGGCTCTCTTCCATATACATCGAATGCAGCACTTCCCGTGCCTCATCAAAACTCACAACCCCACCGTCCGTTTTATTAAGACACCTAATCAACATCACACCTTGGTCATCGGTAATGACATCGCTAAGTTCCCCGACCCGAAGCATACTAGCTTGCTGTAAAAGAGGGTCTTGTCGTTCGAGATCATTCGATGGCTTCACATTCGGTATGTAGCGATCACTCATCGTAACGAGCCCCTTATTATTTTGCAGGATCGTCTCGCTACTACGACCAGAAGTAAGTTCAGAGCGTATCGTGTTAGCGAATTGAACGACTTGATCCTGCGTCATCGCACCAGGTTTAGCCTCCCAATCAATCCGATACATCTGGACATGAATTTGACCCGGTTTCTCTAGAATGTGATTCTCTTGCTGTTGCATCTTGTTATATAACCCTTGAAGGGCTTCCCTATTGGGCTGTGATTCATTACGCCTATACCAAGCAAATAGCTGCTCCATCATCTTGCTTCGATCATAACTTAGATATTCAATAGCACGAAATTCCTTCGGGCCGTATACGACTTGCCCCTTTGATAGGGCTTCTGTTCTTCGCTGATTCTCCGATTTTAACTTTGCCTGAAAACTGCTAAAGCTAGTGTCACTTATTATCCCCTTTTCCTTGGCTACCATTTGCTCGACTTTGATCCTGGTCAGCTTCTCTACCGCTTTGCGCTTCGCTACCTCAATTGGAATCTCGTTTTGATAAGAATCCGTCCAGAAATGTTTGCTGTCTTGTGCGCTATATTTTTCATGAAAATATCGCATAACATCCGCTGCTGAATCTTGCAGTTGAAGTTCCAGTTCACCTAGCGCAACATCTTCACCATTAATCCTCATGACCGTGGTATCAGCTTCATAACTCGATTCCTTGCGGCAGCCTGTGAGCAGGATGCTTGTCACGATTAAGAGTAGTATCCATGTGAAACAAAGCCGATTTGATTTCATGATTCATGCACCTACAATCTCCATGTTCATCACCGCTTGATTAATAGGGGATCCTTCGCGAATCCCCTGACTTCCTTCGATCCGTTATTGAATGACAAGCTCAGGCATTGTGGCTGCCGATTCTCTAGAGCTGAACTGCACATCGTTAGTCGAGCTTGCTGCATCTTCATTAACTAGCATAAGCGATATCTTTTTGCCAGATGCCATATTGCTATTCACATAGCTAGTTACATCAACCTCATACCATATACCTGCCGTATTGCTTACAGTGAAACTGCCAATATATGTCGCGCCAGCAGGAGCGTTATTCCAATTCAGTCCAGATTCCGTCCAACTGTTCGTCGTACCATACACCTTAATCGTTCTGGAAGGAGATGTATTGGCGGAGTTCACATGTAGCCGCAACTTCGCAAGCGACGTACTGCTTCCGCTATATCCTGTATAATCGAATTTCAGATAAGCTTTTCTCGCATAACTGGTGGCATCCGACTTGACCCATAATCCTGTATCTGTACCATAGTTAGTCCCCGCATAGGTACCATTACGAACATATGCATCTTCTGTCGGATTGAAAGTTACTCCGCTTACAAGTACAGATGATTCATAAGCACCGATATCTGGTGTATTGCTTACACTATTGCCGTAGAAATCCTGCCCACCATTTCCCGTAATGGTGAGACCTGCATTAATCGCTGGAGATGTATCTTGCAGCTTATATTCAGGCAGACGGTTCGGATCATTCATATCAATATTCGATACACCTGCTCCTGGATTTACGAGCTGCGGATCAACCGTTATCAGACCCGGATGAGCTGGTGGCCCATTCACATCATCAATCGTTGCTGGATAGAACAAGTTATTCTTGAATTCCGTCTGAGCTCCCCATGTCACATTATTAGAGAACTTGGTTACTGTGCCATCGGCTTTAATGATATTATTATAAAATTTCGGCTGGATCGTCGTCATACTCGTTGGAGCGAATATATAATTCTGCACGCCCGCTCCAATATAGAACGTATTGTTATACACGTAATTATTCGTATTATTGTTCGTGTAATGGAACAAGTGATTGTTCAGCCCACCGCCATCGTTCTCACTCACATTGTAACGAACTTTCAAATTCTGAGTGGAAGGCATAATAAGCATAAAGCCGCCTTTGTTGTTATGACTGTAATTATATTGAAAAATATCTCCGTTCGTGTTGTTATCCGAGTCAAACGCCTCGCCATCGTTATAGCCATTCATACCACCATATACTTCATTGTATTGAACGAGCGCCCCTGTCGTATAATGCGTCCATAAACCCGCATAGTTAGCAGAAGTCGTCATACTATGATTCTTAACAATGTTATATTCGGCCTTGGCTCCAGACAACACCTCAGCAAGCACCATCCCATCACCGAATATATCTTCGATCACATTGCTCCGGAACACAATATTCGTATTGATTCTCGGATATACACTGTTCCCACTGTCCGACTTATTACGAATGCCTTCCTTCGTTACATTCTTCACATGATTGTTCTCAACAAGCACATCATTAAATCCCGCTTTACGACCAATTGTCGCTACCCCATCCTTGTTAATATGAGTCCCGAAGAAAATAATTCCACCGCTGTTCTTATTCCCATTCGGGTCCGAGTTTACATCATGCACATACGTATTTCGGATCACAATATGGTTCTTCAAACCTTCTTCGTTGTTATAGACAAGGATACCGGATCGGGAAGAAGTTATCGTCGTACTGTAATTGGTCACCTCCATATTGTTAATCTCCCAGTATTCTTGGTTATACAACATGACCGCACCTGAAGTATTCGCTGGATACTGCGTACCATTACCGTTAATGATCGGCTTGTTACCTGTACCGTATTGATCGATGACAATCGGATTCCCGCTCGTACCTGACCCTTTCGGCCATAGTTGTCCATTCCATACACTGCCGGCTTTCAGTAATATTTGATCCCCGGGTGCAAATGTCGTGCTGTTTAACTTATTTAAAGATTTCCAAGCATCAGATGCGCTAGTTCCGCTATTCGTATCATTACCGCTTGCGGCATCTACATAATAATTACTTCCCGCCGCTCGTGCAATTTCAGGTGATCCCACGACAAACGTCAGCAGACTTAAGAGCAGTGTTACAATCATGCCGATCAACATTGAAGCTCGCTTGTTCAACATCATGTTTCAACACCTTTCTTGGAGAATAATTGCGTTATAGCATTTACGCACTTATACTTGAAAGCGCATACATACCTCCTTGTTCCCTATTTTCACACCCACATTTTCCAAATACAATTCACTATTTTTACTTTATTCATACGAATTTTATACATTATGGCAAGCCAACCGATATGCTTGTTGAACCGTATTATGAAACAACAAAAAAGTAACACAATACGCATCACGAAGACGCAATTGGTGGTACTCTTACATGTAATTATTGTGGAATAGAGTTACTAATCTGGCGTATGCCCGTTATCATCATCACCATCTAGCTGACTATTAACTTCATCTATGTCGTGCTGCGAGATGGCACCCTCACCAAAGAAATCGACTAATTTATTTTTTGCCTGCTGTCTTACATTCGCATCAATATTTAATGCAACCCGCGCAGCAGCAAATAACAGTACCCCTAAATCATCGGCATAACCTGCAATTGGAACAAAATCTGGGATCGCATCAATCGGAAAGATCAAATAACCAAGCCCACCATAAATAAGCGCCTTATCCCTCCGCGAGATCTTGGGATTATCTAATGCATAATAGAGGATCAATCCGCTGTATACGACCTTCTGCCCCGCTGCTATCGCATTCTTCTTCAGCTTGTTCCAGAATCCATCCTCGCTATAATGCTTCTCATACTTGGAACTATCGTTCATCGTTCACCCCACCCTTTATTGATATAGAGTGTACGATAGATGGTAAAATAACTCCATATTGTGAAAAAAGACACCATTAAGGTGTCTCGTTGCATCATATGAAAGCTACCCGTTCGTAAATTGCATAAGCAACTGGTTAAACTTATCCCGCTCTTCCCAGAAAGCACCATGCCCACTATATTGGAACGGGACGAACTGCGAATTACGAATTAACTTATGTGTTTCTTGCCCTTTCTCAAATGGAACAACATGATCATGAATTCCATGAACAATGAGTGTAGGGACGTGGATATGTGCAAGATCCTTCTCCACATTCTCATCGCGCAACGTTTGCATAATCGCGATTGTAGCCCAACTTGCCGCTTGTAAGCCTAGCTGTAGGAACCAGTCCGCGAATGGACCTGTAATATGCTGAAAGAAGAACAGATCCGTTACGCCTTGCAGCATCTTCGGACGATCATTGAGCGCTCCGCTAATGAACATATTCGCGACTTCTGGTGCAACACTAGTCGGAGATGCCGCATCGATAAGAACAAGCTTCTTTACACCGTGCCCCTGATGGCGAGCCATATATCGAATCGAAATTGCTCCACCTGTAGAATGTCCAGCGAGTGTGAAGTTTTGTAGATTTAATGCATCCACAACCGCACGAACATCATCCGCTAACCGGTAAAATGTATAGCCATGATAAGGTTTATCCGAATTCCCATACCCCCGCCAGTCCATACCGATACAACGATAACCTTTTGCAGGAAGAACATTAAATTGATACTCATACTGCTTATGATTAAGCGGCCAGCCATGGATAAACAATATCGTTTGGCTGCCTGTTGGATTAACATCCTCTACGAATACCCGGACTCCTTGCTCAACTGCTATATAATAGCCCATGCCAATTCCCACCCCCGTTTGATGAAATAGTTCTTCATTAGGGTATTCAAATGGTGGGAGATGGGTGAGTGCCTATATGGGCATAGTCAAATTCATCTCCTGCGTCTCTGCGTAGGATCAGCTTCTCTACTATACTTAACTAATGAGTTTTCTTTAGGATAATATACATAAGCAGGTAACTTAATCGATTTACGATCACAGGGTTGCGATACCATTACATGACGCTCACTATCAAATAAATAAGCTAAATATAAACCTTTAAGTTCTTCCTCAATATTATTGGCAGGTATTTTTTCAAGTTTATATGATAATAACTTTGGTTTATTGAACAACCTATATAAACCTCTAAGCCCATAAATTAAAATAATATAAAAAATAAATATAGAGCTAAAGATCAACAGTAATAATGTATACTGCTTCTCCTTATAGAGATTTAATAAATAACTAGCCTTTATATTAGTAATGCAAAAAGATAAAATTAAAAAACCAGTAAGAATTGTAAAGTTAACAATATTAATAAATCTAGTTTTCTTTATTTTTTTAAAATAATTAATAACCACGTAGAAAAGCATAATAATGCCTGAAATTAGTATTACGATACCATCAATAATCAATAATAAATTAAGTATGAAGTCGGAAAAAAGATCACTATACTTCAAAGTTACGCTTGGTACATGGATGAAAAACAGTAAAATTAATGTGGTAATAATAATATCTAAGAAATCTTCCCATAAACCAGTCGACTTTGGAGTTAATAAGTAATCAATTTCATTCTTATTTGTTATTGTTAGATGAATTCTAATAATAACGATTATAACAGTAATTAGTGGTAGTATTTTTAATAAGATTTCGATTATTCCTGTCATTAATATAACTCCAGTTTCTGTATTTATCAGTGCTATTTTACGTTAATAATAATTCAAGTTTCATACTCAATGTTATACTTAATCCCTAAACTGCTGCCTCCGCATCCACATCGTCGCAACCCACTTCTCACCCTTAACAACAGGTGTACCCGCATGCAATGTAAGTTCATTTAACTCTGGATTGTCATAAAAATATTCAAAGTAGACCGCCATGCCTTTAATAGGAAACACAGTAAGATTTAGCTTCGGGAACGACGTTTCTCCGCCTTCCTCCACATCATTCAGGTACATCACGAGCGTGCTGATTCGATTGTTGCTGCTTGCTCGACTCGTCTCTGCAAAGTAATCATAATGCGGCTTATATTCTTGTCCTGGCGTATATTGCAATACTTGCAATCCATCGCCATGTGCAATCGGTATATTCATAATCTCAGAGATTCGCTTCTCAATTCTAGCAACCGTCTCACTATCTTCACAGAAAACTCCGCTACTCGTTCGTATCTGATTCATCGTGCGCTCTTCCCCAATTTTCGAGCGCTTCAGTCCCTCTTTGGACTGTTCAATTAACGCTTCGCATTCCTCATCGCTAAGTACATTTCCTAACACGACAACGAGCGGCTCCTCATACTTTGTCACAATGCGAACCTCTCGATCTTCCGTCCTAATCGTATTACCCACATGATCAAATATCGTCTGTTCCTTCTTCGTCGCATTCCCCAGCATCCTGCAGCAACTCCCATGTGAATGACATCCATCATAATTCCAAGATACCATAAAATGGGATGCGTACTCTATTATATTTTTATAAAATTCAATTATTTATGACTAGAATAGGCTTGTCCTGCTTTCTTATGAAGAAATTGAAGCTTCGTCTCCGCAATCAGAATGCCAATGAGTATCAATATGCAGCCAATCACCATACGCACTGTCAGCATCTCATGCAAGATCATGACAGAGAACAACGTACCAAACACCGCTTCTGTTGATAAAATAATCGCAGCCTTCGTCTCCGTCGTATGTTTCTGCGCAATTGTCTGCACCAAGAATGCAATTGTCGTGCTGACCACGCCTAAGTACACAGCCGCAAGTAATCCCTTGCTTTCGAAATTTAGATTCATCGCTTCGCCGCGAGACAGTACAACGACAAACGAAAGTATAAATGCCGTAATCATCTGGACGATCGTAAGTCCGATAGGCGAATGCTTTTTCACAAACTCACTGGTAAAGAAAATATGAAAAGCAAAGCAAATCGCACACAGCAGCGTCAATCCATCACCGAAATTTAAGCTCAGCTCCGCCTCCAGCGACAAGACACCGACCCCAAGAATAGCCAGTACCGCACCAAGAAGTCCGAATCGATCAATCCCTCTGCGATATAAGATATATCCGATAAACGGAACAATCACGACATTCACTGCCGTCAAGAATGCATTCTTCGATGGCGTCGTATACTGTAGACCCACCGTCTGAAGTGCGAACCCAAAGAACACAATAGTACCAAGTACAATGCCCGCCAGAACAGTTGATCGGTTCAAAGCTCGTATATGCTTCACAAAAATAACCGACAGCACACAAGCCGCAATGAAGAAACGAATCGCCATTGTCTGATACGCCGTCATCGTCTCCAGCGAGATTGCAGCCGCTACAAACCCAATGCCCCAAACAACTGCAACAAAGAGCAACCCCATTTCACCTACATATTTTCTCATCTCTACGTCTCCTACTCTCTCTAGTTGATATCTTTTTCCATTATCCAACAACAGGGTGATAAAACAAGTGTCTATTTTCAGAATAATAGCTCAGCCAAACTTATGTGTATGCAACAAAAAGGACACTAGACTAATCGTCTGAGTGTCCTTTGCTAACCATTGACTTAATCCGTTGCCAATCTGGCATACATATTAAGATCATTAAATGTATCGTTTACCTTTTCGTATTGTCTTAACGTACCTTCGAATGTAAAATTCAGCTTTTCCAACACTTTTGCAGAACCGACGTTAGCAGGTACGACTTTAGCCTGAATACGATTGAGTTTAAGCGTTGTGAATGCATAATCTACCAAAGAGCCGATTGCTTCAGTTGCATATCCTTTTCCCCAATAATCCTTGGCAATATCATATCCGACTTCCGTACGGCCATTATCCCAATCGAAGTAATTGTAGCCACACGTACCTATAATTACATCCGATTCTTTTTCAATAATAGAGTAACGTATTGCCTTATGATCCTGTGACAGCTCATCCATGAGCTTAATCATCTCTATAGCCTGATCCTCATCTATAAAACAATCAATATCCATGTACTTCGTAACAGCAGGATCGGACCAAATCTTAAACAAATTGGGTGCGTCCGACTCGTTCATTTTTCTTAAAATCAATCGCTCTGTGTGTAACTCTTTAATCAACATTTTTACCTCCATAAAAGTTATATTGTTGGCTCAAAACATTGACATCTGCGCATATTTCAGTCCCTTCGCTATGTATATCATCCTTCAACTACCTCTCTAGTATACAAAAAAGCACCCACAATCCGCACGTTGAATATGTGTCAGACGATGGATACTTGTCTATGAAAAATTAAATCACTTCATTCAAGCTACTTGTATCGATGACTTGAGCAAATGTACCATGTAAAGATCCCATAAAAGCATCATGAACCGTATGAGCAGGAATCACTTTATCGTTCCATTCCAAATCTCTCGTCGTACAAGCATCACCGAGCACGATGACTTCATACCCCAAGCGACATGCAGCTCTCACGGTCGAATCAATACAGATGTGGCTCATCATGCCGCCAACGACTAACCGCGTTACATTCATGGATTCAAGATGTTCTTGTAACTGGGTTTGAAAAAAGCTGCCTGGTGTATGCTTAATGATCACTTTCTCATCAGATTGAGGACTAATGCCTTCATGAATATGAATTCCATCGGTATCTGGTAAGAAAAACGTTGCATCTCTATCCAGTAGAATACACTGCACATGAACAATCGGTAAATTCCTTTCGCGGAACTGAAGCAAAGCTTCCTGAGCATGAGCTAATACTTGATCTGTATTAACTAACTCATTCCTACCTCCAGGGAAATAATCATTCTGAATGTCGACCAATAATAACGCTGTATTCATGTTCCACGGCTCCTCTTCGCACAGTTAATTTTGTTTCTACAACGAATTATACTGTCGGGCAAGTGAGCCGTGAATTACCCACTTTTTTGTGGGTATCTATTACCTATTACAAGATTTCAACGTTTATAATCGATCCCTTTGCGATCAAGAAGTTCCGTTTGACCCTGCTCAACCATGTAATCGATCCCGATCTCTTGCATGATCAACACCGCAGAGAGCAACTTTTTGCCACGATCCGTCAGATAGTATTCAACATGCAGCGGATAGCCTTCACCTGTAATCTTATCGACGATGCCACTTGCTTGCATCTCTTTTAGATGCTGTAACAACATCTTCTGCGTGATCTGTTCAATCCCCCGCTCCAGCTCAGCTAAGGACGTGTTTCCATCCTTTAATTGATAGACAATCATCGTCTTCCATTTACCCTTAATCATGCCATGAACAACCTCTAAGGGACAGTTACAAGCCTCACGAATGATCATCGAATCACCTCATTATCATTGCTTCCACCATGAAGTAATAGGTACAGACATCTCACGAGTTAAAGGAACCGTTTCGCCAATTGGCGGTGCAATTAGATTCACATTCGCTTTCTCTGCTGCGACTATTGCCCGATCTATTGGGTCCGTCCAACTATGGTAAGCAAGTGTGAACGCGCCCCAATGCATTAATTTCATATTTTTCCCGTTTACATCCAAGTGTGCCTGAACTGCTTCTTCTGGCGTCATATGGACCCAAGACCAACGCTTATCATATTGACCACCTTCAATGAGTGTCATGTCAAACGGACCATATTTTTTACCGATCGCTTTAAAATGTGCATCATATCCGCCATCCCCACTGCTGTAGAAACGCGTCTGTTTGCCAAGAATGACCCAACCGCCCCATAGCGTTGAATTGCGATCCCACAAGCCTCTTCCCGAGAAATGTTTGGACGGTGTCAAAGCTAACTTGAGTCCCTCATACTCCGTTTCATCCCACCAATTCAGCTCCGTAATGTTCTCTTGGGGTACTCCCCAGCGAGTCAGATGATTGCCCACACCAAGTGGAACGAAGAAATGATTCACTTTGCTCTTCAGCTTCTGAATGGACGGATAATCCAAGTGATCATAATGATCATGCGTAAGGAGCACAGCATCAATCTGTGGCATTTTATCAATAAGAGGTAACAAATCTTCACTATAACGTTTACTTCCAACCCAAGTAACTGGTGAAGCAACACGACCTAACATCGGATCCAGCAGAATTTTCTTGTTATCCATACTAAGGATATAAGCAGAATGCCCCAGCCAAGTTAAGCTATCTTGCTCACTATGAATGGCCTCCCAATCAATTGGAGAGATCGGAAGCTGCCCACTTGGATTGCGATCTTTCCCACCTACAATCATTTCTTTAAGCATCGAGAATATATTCGAAATCCCCATATCCATCTTCGCTGGTACTTCATTCTCGAATTTCCCATCTACATAGTTATCTAGTTTACTAAATGCTTCTTTCTGCTGTTTACTCACACTTCCGCCAAACACCGGATTTAGCTTTAAGAATAATAACCCTGCAACACACACAACTACTACAATTATAAGTAAGTACAACATAATTCTTTTCATACAACCTCCCTGTTGATATGAACTTGAAGTTTAATCGAATGTTCGTTTATTTATTAGTTTAAAAGAGGGACACCCTTAAGCTTTAATGGCACCCCAGCACATTTGAACCATATGCTTTATATTCGTTTCTGTGAACTCGAATTCACCTTTAAGATGGAGCTTCACCATCTCTGTTAATGGCGTCTGAATGTATACGAGAAGCAGCATAAGATCACAGTCTTTAATTAACTTCTCTTTCTTGCCTCGCTCGATTAATTGGAAGAACGGTTGAAACATCAGTTTCGCGTCTTCCAGATTTAGTTTTTCAATGATTGGCGAATTGCAGAACTGCTCAATGAATAGGAAATCTTCCTTATGTTCTAACGTGTATGACAAGTAATTACGGATGACTAACTCTAATCCTGCTCGAACAGATACGGATTCATCTAGCCCTGCAAGCATGATCAAACTCAATTTTTTCTTCACGTTCAAATACAACTTACCTAACATATCCTCCTTATTCTCAAAATAAACATAGATCGTCGAAGGCGATACATTCGCACGCTTAGCTATCTTCGACATGGAAGTATCAGAGAACCCAATCTCATTGAGTAATTGTATGGTTGCCCGAAATATTGCTTCACTTTTATTCTCATCTTTATGTCTCATGCATTCTATAATAAACGATCATTCGATTAAAAGTCAATTTGCATGCCATCATATGCGACGATCACATCATTCGGTTCAAAAATTTGCACCAAATCGTCATGCAACAGATGTGCATTATGGGAGAAATGCGTTACAACAACCTTACCGTTTGCCTTCATTACATCTTGCTCCATGAGCCAATCGCGCGTACCCAGTACATCTTCTACATTCATATGCCCGCTACAACGTGCCGCGTTACCTGTCGTACACTCCAATATCGCCAGATCCAGCTTCTTACCTTTGAGCCAATCCCATGTAGAATTAGGAAACCATCCACTGTCATGTCCATATAGAATCGCTTTCCCATCTTTCTCTATGAAATACACCAAACAAGTTTCATTCGGAGCATGGCTCGCTAACAAGGGGGTAACAACAGCGGTTTGGGTTTGAATCGTTTCAAAAAGCAATATCCGATGCATCTGATAATGATGTTGTTCCGACTCGAGTAATTCCTTACAACTGCGAATTGGCAAATCATGCCCATAAATATGTATTTGGCGGCTTTCATCATACTGCGCATAGCCTTTCGCCCGAATGACTAAATCCTCCGCATACAAGTGATCCGAATGTGAATGGGTCAGCAATAAGTCCTGAACTTGATCCAAATCGATCCCATCCCGTAAAAAGTGATAGTACGTATCCGGTGGAAAATCGACCTTCAACACCTGATCAATAAGAACTGATGTGCGCGTCCGAATATTTTTCCCGCCTAATCTTCTAGACTGCTTGCACGTATCACAATGGCAGAATAACGAAGGAATGCCTTCAAAAGCAGCTGTTCCTAGAAAATGAACCTTCATCTCGTCTCCTCCTTAAAAAAGAGCAGCAGGACGTAAACCACAATGTGTTTATCCCCTGCTACTCTCCACTTTCTTGTGTATGCAATTACTTCTTCTTCTATTCGGACTGAGCTTTATGAAGACCTGCTTGTTTTACTTATTCCATGATTGTGAGTCCCTTTCCACAGTTGAGGCATAAAAAGAATGTTGACGCCATTATTTCCAATATTGTACAATTTTTGTATGCCACACGCGTGGCATTACGTGGATGCACAATAGCAAAGGAGGGGTCGGATGGTGAAATTGCCAAGGAAGATTAGGATTTTCTATTCACTTGGGCAACTAGGCTGGTCCATTTTGGCGGGAATCATAGGAACATGGCTCGTCTATTTTTATTTACCACCAGCAGAATCCGGCATCAATGTGGTGATCCCGCAAGATAGTGTGTTTATGGGCGTTACGATGATTGGCGTCATCATGGGGTTCAATACACTAATCAATTCACTGACCGACCTTTGGGTCGCAAGTAGAAGTGATCGAAGCAAACACCGCCTTGGGCGACGGACACCCTTTTTAAGACGAAGTGCCCTGCCTTGCGCTGTTATGCTCGTGTGCATCTTCGTCGTTCCTTTTCAAGATGGCATTCACACGTTTAATTCCATATGGCTATTCATCCTTCTGCCTCTATACTCTGTTGCTTTTACTTTTTATGTGATCCCTTACACAGCACTTCTTAGTGAACTCGGCCGTAGCACAGAAGATCGAATCGATCTTTCGACGTATATCTCAGTTACCTGGTTTCTTGGTCTGATTATTGCAACCTTTGCCCCTAATATCTGGGAGATCGTCATGACGGTCTTCGACATTCCCAAAACCGCCGCTATCCAGTGGACTTTTGCTGGACTCGCAGCTATTGCATTCATTCTTATGCTCATACCCGGCTATACGATTGATGAGAATAAATATGGTTTCACCCACGCAACAAGCCTAGACGTTAAATCATCCGTTAAATCTATCCTTCAGAATAAAGACTTCAGATCTTTCTTAACGAGCGAGCTCGGGTACTGGTTCACCAACACGTTCTTTCAATCCTCCCTTGTTTATTACATTACGGTGCTGGCACGACAGAAGGAAACGGATGTCGGGGTGATCGTTGCTGCCGTCGGAGTACTCTCGTTCCTGCTGTATCCACTGGTCAATCGATTAAGCAAGCGTTATGGCAAGAAGAAGCTCATGATTGTATCGTTTGTTTTTCTTATTGTTTCTTTCATCTATATCGCACTTATGGGGATGCTTCCGTTTGATGGATTTATTCAGTTGATTCCTATTATTATTCTCTCTGCCGTTACCTCCGCCATATCCGGCATATTGCCCAATGCCATCATTGCAGATTGTGCCGTATATGACGCTAGTTCAAGTGGAGAAAACAAAGAGGCGTTATACTTTGGCGTTCGGTCGTTTATAACGAAGTTTGGAAGCGCTTTATCTGTGATCCTCTTACCTACCCTACTAGCTATTGGAAACTCTGTTCATAATGATTCCGGTATCCGAATCTCTGTCATTGTTGCTGCCTTTGTTGCCCTCTTGTCCTTACTCGCTTTTCTTAAATACGATGAGAAAAAAATCAGTGCAAGCCCTCTTCCGATAGGAAACTTAGACGCCCAAGAACCGACTCACCACGCGTAAGTTGAAATTTATTATTACCTCATTTGCATATAGGAATAGGAGATGATTGTATGTTTACAGTTAAGGGAAAACCATTCATGCCAATGGGAGGACAGTCCAAAAACTCCAGCGCCTATAACGCTGAAGAATTGGCATCCGCTATTGCTGGCGTCATGACACTCGGAGGCAATACGTTAGAAGCTCCGGTCTATTGGGACCAAGTGGAGAAGGCTGAGGGGGAATTTGATTTCTCTACGGTAGACATGTTGCTAGAGGAGTGCCGCAAAAGTAACTTGCACCTGATCATATTGTGGTTTGCCACTTGGAAGAATGGCGAAATGCGCTATTGTCCTACTTGGGTCAAGTCAGACAAGAAGCGATTTACAAGGGTGCTTCGCAGCGACGGTGTTCCAATGAATATCCTTTCGTCTTACTGTGAGGAATCCCTTCATGCGGATGCTCGAGCGTTCCAAGCCTTGATGGGGCATCTTAAAAATAACGATAGCGAGACTCAGACGGTCATTGCGGTGCAAGTAGAGAATGAACCGGGTATTCTTGGCTGTGATCGAGATTACTCGCCTCAGGCAAATGCTGCATTATCTGGAGATGTTCCCTCTGAACTACTCGAACATGTGAAGGGGCTTGGAGAAGGTCACGTCTGGAAAGCTTTACAGAAGAACGGGGGTAAAGAACAAGGAAGCTGGAATGAGGTTTTTAGTACATCAGGCGGCGAATTCTGCACCGCTTGGTCCATTGCCAAATATATCGATCATATTGCTGCAGAAGGTCGCGCGGTGTATAACATTCCTCTGTATACGAATGCTTGGGTTTCTTTTCCCGGTTGGCCGATTCCAGGGTTCTATCCTGCTGGTGGACCTGTCAGAACCACACTAGACATTTGGAAATTGGCAACACCACATTTGGATCTAATCGCACCGGATATTTACAATGTAAACTATACGGACTACAGAATTATTTGCGAGGACTATCTCCGGTCAGATAACCCTTTATTTGTTCCGGAATCTGGTACAGACGGGCTTAATGCGAGAAATATGCTTCGAGCTTTAGCTGACTATAACGCGATCGGTTACTTTTGTTTTGGTGTAGACAGTATCTTGGATATGGAAGGAAACTTGCTAGAAGATAACATATTATTCGCCGAGAGCTTCCGAAGCGTCATGAGCCTATTACCATTGATTCAGAAGTATCAAGGCACAGGCAGAATTCATGCCGTTGTTGAAGAGGACTATCAAATGAATCAGAGTTTTGAATTCGAAAAATTTATTGGAGCCGTACCTTTTATCAATATGGGCCCAACTAGCGATTGTAAAGACCACAGACATATCCGTAATCCCCGGTTGACTGAAGGACGACCTAAACACGGGCTTATCATTGAAGCTGGTCCGCATGAATTTTTCCTAGCTGGCAACTTCCATCTCTTTATGGTTCCGAGTTCAGGACCTGGATGGCTTGATGCTTTGAAAATGTCATTAATCCAAACCCCCGTGGACTATCTTTCTGTGGAAGAAGGCTATCTGCTAGATACAGGTGAATTCGTACCTACTCGCATTCGTAATGGCGATGAATCCGTATTCGGAAGTTTCTGGGCTACGCCATATTGCGGTGTTGTAAGGGTGATTTTAACACCGTAGTTTCCTATAGTCGCAAGTTCAGCGCACATGGAATCGCAGTCAATCGACTTCGATCTTCATGTGCGCTGTATTCCGCTCAACATAATGTTGCGAAATGATTTGTGAAAATCAATATTATCGCAGTACTCATGCTTCAAGTGGTTCTCTCTTAAGATTAAACGTTGGAAGAGGGAGATAAAGCTGTGACTAATAAAGTGGTACAGCTCTTCGACCGTCATATCGTTACGAATAGAACCATCCTCCACCCCTTCGCGAATATATTGATACAGCGGGTCCTGCTCCGGATTTAATGCTTCAATAAATGATTGTTCCAGCTCCGAATTCGGATAATCGCCTTGAAAATATCGATCGAACTCAGCAGTAAATTTGATCTGCTCTTTCACTTTATCCAGATCAACCTGATAGAAGTACGCTTTTACTTTTTCAAAACCAGCCTTACCGGTCATATCCCCGATATCCAGCGTCAGATAATCTTGTATTTGCTTCATTACTAAGATCTCAATTTCAAAAGCTAATTCATCTTTCGTGGGGAAATAGCGATAGAGCGTTCTTCTATTGATATTTACAGCCGATGCAATATCTTTCATTTGTGCATTCGCAATCCCGATCGCTATAAATTGTTTCTCCGCTTCGATCAGGATACGCTGCCTTGTCGATTGCACATCCATTCCTTCATCGCCTCGCTTAAACTCTAAGAGTAATTAACCACCATTCTAGCATACTTAGTTGCATCAGAAATCTCAGTAATTGAATATAACCTTTTTCATGATTTAATGGAGGCGAACCGTGGTTGTGTAGAACCACAATTCGCCAGAACCTATTCGTTCAATCAATCGTCCGAACCTGTTTAACCTTCTCTACTAATCGAGCATGACCCATAAAGAAACTTGCAATAAGCCCAATAACTACAAAGATCATCCCAACTAAGAATACATGAGCTAACGCGTTACTCCATACACCTTGAAGTCCAACTGATACTTCAGGAGGCAAAGTGGCTCGGGCACTAGAATCCAGAAGTACCTGAGGATTGGCATAATGCTGTAATTGATCTGGCGAAAGTGTATCCAGCTTCTTTTGGAGTTCGATGAGTCCTAAGGATATCTGCTGGGATTGCAGACTACCTAATACACTGACTCCGATCGTCCCCCCAATAGATCGAAAAAACTGAGAAGAAGATGTGGCGACTCCACGAAGTTCACTTCCGACCGCACTCTGTGCAGCAGTTCCAACAGTTGGATAGACAGCGCCCATGCCGAGTCCAGCAATAATCATATAGAGGATCATTTGTGTCTGTGTCGTATCTACTGTGATTTGGGAAAATAGAAAAAATCCAATCGTCATGAGCGTCATGCTAGGAACAAGTATCGCTCGATAAGATATCTTACTCATTAGACGACCGCCAACGATCGATGTAATCGTCACTGCAAGCATGAGTGGCGTCAGTATGTAACCCGCAACTGACGATTTAACACCGATAACGCCCTGTACGACTAATGGAATATACACCATCGCACCGAACAATCCTGCACTCATAAAAAAACCAACTATATTTCCATAGGCTATGGTACGAATTTTAAACAGAGAAAATGGAATAATGGGTTCCTTTGCCTTCGTCTCTATCCACAAGAATAGAACAATCATAATGACTCCAACGCTAAGCAATCCAACAATTTGAAGAGATGTCCAATCATACCCTATTCCATTTCCCGTATCACCACCACCTAACACGAGTGCAAGCAGCAGCGATAGGATGCCAAGACTCAATGTAATAACGCCTAACCAATCGATCGATCGTTTCTCTGAGCTCCTGCTTTCTTTCATGACTACTGCTAGTATATAGAGCGCTGGTATGCCAATCGGAAGGTTGATATAGAAAATCCATCCCCTGCTTAATTGTTCTACAATAATTCCACCAATAGTCGGTCCGAGAACGCTAGTTATCGCGAATACGGCTCCGAACAATCCCATGAATTTCCCACGCTTATCGGGAGGGTATATATCTGCCACGATTGTCATGGATAGGGGCATGATCGCTCCCGCTCCCAAACCTTGAATCCCCCTGTAAATGATGAGTTCCGTCATACTCCCTGCAAATCCACATAATGCTGAACCTATAAGAAACAATGATAATCCACTCAAAATAACTTTCTTACGTCCTAGAATATCTGCTAATTTCCCGTAAATCGGCATCGTCACAGTTGAAGCAAGCATATAGACGGTAAATACCCAGCTGTAGAATGATAGCCCCCCTAGTTCCTTGCTTATCGTTGGCATAGCGGTTGTTACGATAGTCTGATCTAATGAGGACAGCAGCAGTCCCAGTAACAATGCGATCGTAATGAGTCGTACTTTTGATTTGTCATTTGGCATTCCTTCAAACACCTCTCCTATAATTTTAATCAACATCGTGTTGCTTTAACATCGATGTGTAGCTTATATTAGAGTAAATATATGGAAGGAACAACCAACAATCATAATACAATCGTCGTATTATCGATAGATAACAAATCCTTGTTGAACAAATCCACAATAAGATACAAAGGAGATTCCAATGTCGAATAAGAAGGTTAATCTTGATCTGCGCGTTAAACGAACACTTCATCTCATTAGAGATGCATTCCTATCGTTAATGGATAAGAAAGGCTTCGATCATATCACCGTGCGTGATATTACGGAATGTGCGGAAATCAACCGAGCCACATTCTATCTTCATTATCAAGACAAACACGATCTCTTACAGAAAATAGTCGATGAGATGATGCATGAGTTTTTAACTGCGTTTCAATTACCCCCAAATTTTGATGCTACTGGCTTCATTAAGGATACGAATACGCCTCCTGATTCGTTTATCCGTCAGTTTGAACATATTGTAGCCCATTCCCAATTTTATCGTGTGATGCTTGGGTCCAATGGATTACCCGGCTTGTCCCATAGAATGGAGAATATCATCCGGGATTCCCTATATCAACGTTCGATTATTGCCCAGCCCAATGACAGTCAAGTTACGATGCCCAGAGATATAATTGTCCGCTATGTCACATCAGCCCATCTAGGGATCATTATGTATTGGCTTGAAAATGACATGCAGTACTCGCCCAAATACATGGCAACACAATTAATCCGACTGCATGAGCATGGCTCTACTTATTTTGTTAAAGGACATACTTGAAACAACACACCTAAATATCTCTCTAGTTAAAAATAAATAAAAGATCAGACAGTTAGCTCACCGCCTGATCTTTTATTTGTTTTCAGTGACCAAATGCCGGTAAGTATCATGGTAGGAAACATTGCTGCATAGCTCCAGTCGAGACTGACCGGTAGGAACAAAGCATAAGACAAAGCAGTCAGACTTAACCCCCCAAATATAACTCTCACGTTTGTCTCGCTCGATTAATAATAATAAATGCGCAATGATATCATTCGGCTATTATCTCGATTAGACAACGTTTGGACCGATCACCTCTCCATTGAAGTGAACCTCAATGATGGTTGGATTCGTGAAGTCGGTTATGGGAACTGGACCATCGCCTCCTGACACACTAAAACCCGAGACTACCCCAGAAGCAGCGGTAAGGTAGTAATTATGGGTCGCACCGAGTATTCCCGTATCCGTGCATTCAAAGGTGGTTGTGAACGTTCCCCCTGCCTGGGCTGTAATCATGCCTGTCACATTGACCTGTGTTATGCTTCCGGTGTCTATAACCGTACTCAAACGTACCCCCGTTAAAGGAGCATCTCGAAATATACTAAACTGCATGACTTGGCTCGCTACGGCGAGTTCAGGACTAATAGGGGTAACAAACGTGAAGCTCCAGACGACCGTCGCTCGAAGGACAACGCGGCTATTTACATTAATGTTGCTCAAGGTGAGGAATTGACTGCTGACAGGGACCTCAGGTCCAACGGTGGCCGGCGACACTGGAAGCGTGAGCGTAGTAATCGGCGCACCTCCGGGTAGCATGGGATTAGGTATTTCGATGAAATCGTACCATGTGAGCAGCGCAGGGGATCCGGCAGGTCCCGTTGGTCCTTGTGGCCCAGCAGGACCTTGAGGTCCGGGAACTCCTTGCGGTGCAATTACCGTAATCTTAGGTGGGGGACAAATAACTTTAACTCCTGCCTTTTTATGACAGATTCTATCGCATGGTTTCTTTCGCCTATGCATCGGACACACCTCCTGATGGGGATGTACCATGTTATGCATTTTATTTTAATGCGTAATAGATACTTGACTAGTTTCATAGACTCTACACCATGCCCGACCTAAAAAAAGACGCCTCAAATGCTCCTTATGTCAGCATGCTTGTACTGAGACCTATTAAGATGCCCCTGGATGTAGCGTTCACCCCAATCGCATATTAAGTTTCTCTTTCAATAAGGGTTTCTTACAATTAATGGATCTCTCGAAGTACCTTGCGCTTTCGGAAACCAGTCGCAATAATAACAGCTCCTAGGACGGCTGCACCAACCGGAACGATCAGAGCAGTTTTGAATCCCTCCAAGATTGCCTGAGGCGAATCCTGATCTCCCGTTGCGATGACACTGACAGCCGTCACCACCGAAAGGCCGAGAGCTGCGCCAAACTGGATCGATGTGCTCAGAAGTCCGCCGGCAATCCCTTGCTCTTCTTCAGCAATTCCATCTGTAGCCGCGATAGTAAGCGGACCATAGGTTAGCGAAAAAGCGATGCCGGTAAGAATCATGGTAGGAAACATTGCTGCATAGCTCCAGTCGAGGCTAACCGGAAGAAATAGGGCGTAAGACAATGCAGCCAGCAATAATCCCCCGAATATAACTCGCACGTTACCGAATTTGCTAACAAGTTTAGGTGTAAGCGTCGGTGCAAGAATAGCATCAACACCAATAGCAAGGAGCGCAAGACCAGTCTCAAGCGCTGACCAACCACGCAGCTCCTGAAGATACAAGACAGCGACGAACTGGAAGCCGAAGAAAGCGCCAGCGAACAATATAGCTCCAAGATTAGCGCGTACGAGCGATCCTGAACGAAGGATGCCAAGTCGCATTAGCGGTGCTGCCGATCGCTTTTCAACTACAATGAAGGCGACCAGGAACACGAGACCAGCGGCCAGCGTTCCGATTGTCCAAGCCATTTCTACTTCAGGCGCATTCACCACCGTCGAGACGAGAAGGAGCATCGCTCCCGTCACACTGATTGCTCCAGCAAAATCAAAACCATGTGATGAACGCTCTGGGCGGACCGATTTCGGAATAAGACGAATCGCAGCCAGAAGAATGACCAGTGCCAGTATCACTGGAGCGAAGAACACCCATCTCCAATCAATTGCCGTGAGCAAACCGCCGACGACAAGACCAAGTGAGAAACCAGCTGCTGCCGTACCCGCGTAGACTAAGAGCGCTTTGTTGCGCTGCGGACCTTCGGGAAAGCTCGTCGTTATAATGGAGAGGCCAGCAGGTGTCATGAATGCAGCAGCCACACCAGTCACGAAACGAGCGACAATGAGAACCCAACCCTCAGTAGCAAATCCACCTATACCTGAGAAGATGAGAAAAATGAATAACCAAGTAAGAAACATTCTCCGACGGCCAAGTAAGTCTGCTGCTCGCCCACCGAGTAGTAGCATGAAACCTCCATAACCGAGTACATATGCACTTACTACCCAACTTAGCTCACTGGTGGACATGCCTAACTCCGTGCGAATCGATGGCAAGGCCACACCCATCATCGATACATCAATGCCTTCGAGGAAGATCGCCCCGCATAACACGAACAACAACCCCCACGATACTTTATTACTTGCACCTCTTTGCATTTGTAACATCCCCTTTCAGCTGTATCACCTTGTTTCCACAGCTATTTAAATTTGAATCTGGTATATGAAGATTATGTTCCATATAATGACATTAGGGAAGAACGCACTATATTGTGCTATAAGTACCAAAAAGTTATATAGGTACCGAAAAGTATCTGTATTTTTGCTCTAAATTACATGCATCGACAGGAGGAGAGATCCCATGGAAATACAACCGAAGCACACGTACAATATCCCCGCAGAAGCCACACTTGATGTTCTCGGAGGCAAGTGGAAAACACTGATTCTTTGCCACTTGTCCTATGGACCGAAGCGAACAAGCGAACTTAAGAAAGCCATGCCTGGAATTACACAAAAAGTGTTAACCCAGCAACTTCGAGAATTAGAGGACGATGGAATCATCTTCAGGACCGTTTATAATCAAGTACCTCCAAAAGTAGTGTATGAAATGACCGAAATCGGAGAATCACTCAAAGCGATCTTGGATCAGCTATGCGAATGGGGAGAAAAATTCATTTCGGGACAGTTTCACCGGAGTAAGGATTAATTGAGCATTTTAAAGATGCATATCGAAAAAAAGCAAAAATCCACAACCTCATTGGTTGTGGATTTTCATTCATACATAAATAATCTTATTTAATTTCCTCCATAAATCTTCTGAGATTTTCAGTGATTTCTTTGGATTTAGTATGGTGTAAATAATGACTTCCTTCCATTGTCATCACTTTCCCATGTAGAGAATCTTTTATCTGCTCTTCATGCAGTGGTATCCATCCTTCTACACCCGTATTATTCGCTTGAATAAAGAAGATAAGAGGGAGATTTTTGGGAAATTTTAATTTTTGAGCTGCTACAAAATTAGAATAAATATGTTCCATCTCATTTAATGTAGTGGGTTCATACATGTTTTTGAGAGAAAGCATTCTTATTTGTTCTTTTGTCTCATCATCATATGGCAGTCCCGCATATGGATCAGTACCAAATTTAAACAGCAATCTGCCGAAACCTGATTGTTTGAGAAGTTTAAAGCTACCCGTTGGGAATTTAACATCCATACCGCCTTGCGTTGGAACACTGCTATCAATCCCAACAAACGCGCTCACTTCAGTTGGATATTTATTGACATAATCAATTCCGTAAATACCTGCAATGGAGTGACCCATTAGCATGTAACGGTCAATATGAAGACTCTGCAGCGCTTCATGAATTTCACTTACTATGTTTTCTGTCGTTCGCTCTTTTTTGGTTCCATCACTTAATCCATAACCAAAAGGTTCAACCATGACAACCTTATAATAGGGAGATAACTCTTCAATTAACGGCTTAAAATCCAGTGCTGGCGCTGCTGTACCATAACCTGGAAGGAGCACGATCGTTTCTTTGCCTTGTCCTTGAATCAGAACATTCATGTTTTTCCCATCTACCTTTACAGATTGACCATAAGGTATAATCTTCCCTTCCTCTGACTTGCTGCTGATCTTATTAACGATAAAAACTGTGGCTATAAATACGACGACGGCTATAACTAATATTGCTAATACTTTAAGTAAAATGATAAGCCATTTTTTCTGCTTACTAGTTGGTTTTCCATTTGTAGTCGTCTCCGACTTCAATTTCAGTATCTCTCGTATTTTCACTCATATCTTCTCCTGTCTTATCTATATCTTAGGCAGCCATAACGGGGTGCTAAAGAAAGCATATATGACGAAGATGTACTCCCCGTGACGTGAATATGAACTGAATATGAACGAACGAAAAAATGCTGCGACATCACATGCAAGAAAGCTTGCACATGTTGCTGCAGCATAGAGAATACAAGGATTTACAATTGATACAATATGGAGCTACTTACTCTGTCATCGTTATGTTTGGCAGTGTGATAATGAAGGTCGTACCTTGGCCTAGTTCACTTTCCACTCGAATGTCGCCTTGATGAAGGGATACAATCTGTTTGACGATTGCAAGTCCCATGCCACTGCCTTCATATTTACGACTATGGGAACGATCTGCCTTAAAAAAACGATCGAATATACGCTTCTGATCCTCTAGCGATATACCTATGCCATTATCCGATATTCGAACTGTAACGTTATTGATATCTTGCTTGATGCTGACCTTAATAATGCCGTCATCCTTGGAAAATTTGATACTATTACCGAGTATATTGGTCCATACCTGATTGAGCTGGTCATGATCAGCTGTTAGTGTAACTGCCTTCAAGTTAAGCTCGAATTGAATGTTGCGGGCGGACCATTGGGGCTGGATCGCAACGATGACTCGTCTTATTTGTTCATCAAGTCTGAGCGTGACCGCCCGCATCTGCTGTGACTGTGATTCAAGTAAACTCAGCTTTAGCAGACTATCACTCATCTTGGACATCCGTTCGGCTTCATTAATAATAATATCGAGATAACGGTTTCGATCATGAACTGTGATATCCTCTTTCTTAAGCGCAATCGCATAGCCGGAAATTGAGGTGAGCGGCGATTGAACTTCGTGCGACACATTCGTTACAAAATCCCTACGCATCTGCTCAAGTTGCTGCAGATCAATCATCATTTCTTCGAAGCTCCGAGCCAAAGTACCTAGCTCTCCTGTTTGCTTAATATTCAGCTTGACGTTGAAATCTCCAGCTGCAATTCTCCTAGTCGCTTTTGTAAGCTTTTTGATCGGTCTTACTAGAAATATGGCAGCAATCACAATCAAGAGGCTTCCTGCTACTAACGAATAGGTTGTAAAGTTCAAAATCCACGTTTTAATAAATGAAGCCGAAGGAGGGGAGATCGGTTCTACAAACATCGCCTTTGTTCCCAATTCAGTTTTCAATGGTAACCCTAAAAGAATAGTAGTAACTCCACTCGGGTTAACTTGAACAACTTGACCATCGAGTACTTCTTTTACTTGTTCCATAGTCACAGTGACAGATTTCTGTCCGTTAAGCGTCCCGTAAGATTGGAAGCCACCCGTATTGTCGTAAACTCTAATATGATAAGATTTGAGCTGATTCATTCCACTTACGAACTGGTCTGCTTGAGGTAATGGTAAAGTCTCGTAGATCCTAGCGATATCCTGTCCGAAGTGAAGTAAGGGAATTCGCAAGTTTTCGTTCAATTGATCTTTAAATACCCAAGTTGCCACAAAAAAAGCAATGAAAGTACCCCCAATCACGGAGACTAGAAAGATTAGGACTACGCGTGTATATAAAGATTTAATCATTCGTACACCTCAAGCCGGTAGCCAAGCCCTCGTACCGTTTCGATTCGAAAATCGGGTGTTGTCGCGAACCTTTCACGCAGCCGTTTAATATGTACGTCTATCGTTCGATCGTCTCCGGCGTAATCAATCCCCCAGATTTGATCAATCAACTGTTCACGCGTATAGATTTGTCCAGGCGTTCCAGCGAGTTTATAAAGGAGTTCAAACTCCTTGAGCGGCAAAGTAATCGGCTCCGTCCCTTTCATCACTTTATAGGTCTGCCGATCAAGAATGACGGTGCCTAACCGAATCGCCTGCGTGGAGCCAATCCGGTATCGTTTCAGTAATGCCCTAACACGAACCGTCAATTCCAATGGATCGAAAGGTTTCGTTAAATAATCATCCGTCCCCAGTTGGAAGCCCTTCACTTTCTCCCATGTTTCCCCTCTAGCAGTTAGCATAAGCAACGGAAGATCAGGATTGCTTCTTCGAAGCTCCTTGCATAACTCCCAACCATCCATAATCGGCATCATAATATCAAGCACGACAAGATCGATATGCGTTGAGGCATAGACCGCAAGTGCTTCCTTGCCATCCGAGGCTTCGGCTGTTTCGAAACCATCATTGCGTAGAAATAAACAGACCAGTTCGCGAATGTTCGCATCGTCGTCAGCAACCAGTATAGTAGGCATCCGATCCCTCTTTCCACTTTCCATCCTATATAGTAATAACATTATACTATAAATAAATTCCCCGATATTATATTCCTACTTCCCTCATTTTCACCGTTACTTTCTCGACCCTGCCATCCATATCCGTCCCGTCAAACTTCGGAAGCTTCAGTTCGCTTACGATTGTTCCGTCGCGCATAAACATAATACGCTCCGTCCGGGCAGCAACCTTGGCATCATGAGTTACAAGCATAATCGCAGTGCCCTCCACGTTAATTTCAGAAAATATGTCCATAATATCCTGCGCAGATTGTGAATTGAGCGATCCCGTCGGCTCATCGCCGAAGATTATTTTGGGGTTGTTCATAAGCGCTCGGCATATTCCCGCACGTTGAAGTTGACCTCCCGAAACCTGTGTAATGTCACGCTTTTCAAGCTCCTTAATGCCTACCCTTTTCATAAGCACTCTTGCCTTCTCCGAAATTTTTGCGGCGTTCTTTCTGTTGTCGCGCATGGACGGAAGAATGATGTTGTCCATAATATTCAAATTTTTCATCATAGTCGGCTGTTGGAACACAAATCCCATTTTTATTCTGCGTATATCTGAAAGCTCATTCTCCCCGATCCCCGATAAATCCCTGCCGTCAATAATGACCTTTCCGTCATTAATGCCATCCGTTCCGCTTAGCGCAAACATTAGCGTTGATTTTCCCGATCCCGAAGGTCCCATAACCGCAACGAACTCGCCCTCGTCTATGTAGGCAGACACTCCATCGAGAATATTGCGCTTTTCATCGCCCTCGCCGAAAGATTTTACAATATGATCACCGATAATAATCTTCTTCATATGCCTACTCCTTTATATTTTCAGAAATTTTTATTTGTCCCGCGCCCGATGTGCCAATTATTGTTGCGATAAGTACCGAGCCTATCATCATTAACGGACTAAACAGATATGCCGAAAGCGGATTGACCGCAAACTTAAACGTCGACGCCCCAAACGAGGATATAACCGCACCTGCAAGCATCTCTCCGAGAGTGTTAGCCAGAAGCGTGCCGAGGACAATCCCAACAATCAGAACAAATACCGAACGCGAAACATACTGCGTCTTAATATCCGAGTTTGTAAAACCAAACGCTTTCATGACGGCAATGGAATATTTGTCTCTTGCGATAAGCATTTTCATAAACAACAAAGTAACCAATACCGTAATAATGAGCGCAACGGCAATTGCGGCACTGGAGGCTTTTTTGACGGAGTTTATTATCGAACCGAATGTCTGTGTAACAAATTCATCAATGTCTGAAATCTTTGCAAAAACAAATCTGTCCGCATATTCCGAAGTTCTTTCGTTGACAAGAGATTTATCCGAAAGCTTCGCGCAAATAATGCTCCACATAATGTCTGCCGAATTGTCGGTAAAAACAGCCTTTGCGGTTTTGCCGCCGTTGGTAATGTCGGAATAAATTCCGCTTATCCTGAGATTTTTCTCTTTCCCCTCAATCACTAGGGTTATGACATCGCCGATCTTTTTGCTCAGCTCATTGGCATTCAAAGCCGAAAGTGCAATTTCGCTTTCTGTAGAGGGTGCTCTCCCCCCGGAATATTCTATTGGGAATATCGAATGGTCACCGAGTTCAACTTTTATATTTTCCTCCGATCCATCTTCCTTTTTTGCTTTGAATGTTTTTGTTGTAAGGACAGCATATTTTGAAATGGTACTGTCGCTGTTCAACATTTTTATAATATCAGCTGCTTTTTCGGTGATATTGTCAGCCTGCTGAATATCAATGCGCATATCGTAGTTTCCAACACCCATATATTGAATAAAGCTTTTAGAGGAAATCGTGTTGTACAGATTCTGCGGAACAATTATGATAAATGCCGAGATCACTAGCACCGCAAGCATTGTCGCGTAAAGTCTTTTCCTTGCGAGAACATCTTTGATACCAAGAAACATATTCGTGGGAAGCAGTCTGTTTTTGCTCAGGCAAAAAAGCTTTGAACCTGCGTTTTTTTCTTGTGAAATACCAAAGCGTATTGCTTCCGCAGCAGATATTTTCCGAAAGCGTCTCAATACTCCACTTACATAGGCAATAATTGCAAGGAATACAAGGATTATACCGATTATTCCGAAAATAAAGGCGACAAAAGAATTTTCGCTTTCTCCCATATAAAGCCGTATATTTTCAAGAAGCATGCCTTTGAACATAATTGAAAGTGCAAAACCGAGAATACTGCCTACCGCCGCAATTGCTGCGTATTTTGCAAGATAAATCTTTTTTATGTCAGAAACACGTAGCCCTATTGCCTTCATAACGCCAATTTCGCGGTAATCGTCTTCGATCTTCGCAAGGAGCGTAAAGCGTATGCACATAAATGCGATTGCAACGACAAGTCCGCTTACAAGAAGTAAAACTGCAATCATCATTCCGTCTGAAAGTGCGTTCATCGTTTTGAAAAGTCTATATGTAACCGTTGGTCCGTTCGCTTCAAGTCCTGCGGAGGCATAAGCAGTCTCAAATGCGCCGAGCGCTGACAAATCCTTTAATCTGAACTCAATCAGATACTCCGTACTTCCAAGTTTTCTTATTTTCGTATAATCATCTTTACTGACAAGAAATCTCTTTGAGGCGGAGAGCGTGGAATTCATCTGCGAATCTCGAAGAAATCCCGCAACAGTAAATTCCTTTCCGCTTATTATGGCCTTATCACCGACCTTCGTGGTTTTGTCCCTCATATAGCTTATTGGAACATAAAGCTCCCCGTCGGTTACGTTTATGATGTTTCCGTCAAGATCAAGAAGATAATCGAATTTTTCGCTCTGTGTGCTGAATCCATTATCCTGAACACTACTTGCAAGCGAACCATCGCCCAAAATAATCTGCGCACCGTCCATGTTGAGAAATTCAATCACCTGAAAATCATCAACATTGTTATTTTGCTTCGCAAAAGATGTAAGCCGTGCATTATCAATTTCACCCGAATGCATCTGCATAAAATGCGGAGTTTTAGCTTGTTTCATAAGCGTATCTAGCGCGCCCGAAAGATTGACGATAAGTATAGCCGCGAGAGAGACAAGCATAGCTGAGGCAGCGACAAATATGATTGTTGTCAGCGTAATTGCTTTGCTCTTTACAATGTCATTACGGATTATTCTGTTATACATAAGTCACCTCTGTTCCCAAGCTTTTTAACCGATTTTCCCGAATTATTCATTGCTGCCAAACATCTGCATAACGACGGACATTAGACTTCCACTTTCGGCACCAAGCAGCCTTTCTACGTTAAAAACAAAAGCATGCATGCGTGAAGCGCGCTCCTCGTTCGTCATTTCAACCATATCATCCTCAAAAACGGTGTTCATATATGCCACAACCATTTCCATGCATTCATACGGGAACGGCGTACTGAACAATCCTTGCTGGATGCCCTCGCGGATTATTCCCGTCAGTATCGGAGGAACGCCGTTAATGATGACCTTTTGTATTTTCTGATGCATAAGCGCGTTCTGCGGCTTGTGAATGTGCTCCATAATTTCCTTACTGCTTCCATCACTTATGTTCAGAGCCATTACAACGCCAATAATGCGCTCGTTTAAAGAAATGCCCTTGTCTACGCCAATTTTCTGTGCCGCACTTAAAAGACGAACACTATACCGCTCAATCAGCGCGTTCATAATATCTTCCTTAGACTTGAAGTGATAATACAGCGTTCCCCGCGCAATTCCGACCTTTTCGAGAATATCGTTGGTACTTGTGCCGTCAAAGCCTTTCTGACCAAAAAGCTGATCCGCTGCATCAAGTATTTCGTTCCTACGTTCCTCGGCTTCTTTTACAACTCTCATCTTATACCTCCCTTTTTAACCGACCGACTGCCTGTCGGTTAAATAGTAACATGCTATTTTGTAAAGTCAATGGTGTTCTAAATTACGTCAAAAATATGCCACATAAAATGGAAACATTAATTGTTAATGTCCACACAACCTGTACAAGATCTCAATACTATATATGTAAATACGCAACAAACAAATATTTGATCGCTAGGTGGGTGATATCCTATGATCTATACAGCTCTTGGGGATTCTATTACTTTTGGGGAAAATGCCTCTTCTATGGAAAAATCTTATCGACTATTAGCAGTATCTTCATTAAATGCCTACTCCTATAGGATCAGTGGGCATGTATTAGCTCGGCCAGGATGGACCAGTACTGATTTATTAAGTGCAATAAACAGACGAGGCTCCTCAATTATTCGTGGATCTAATGTTGTGACGATATGGATTGGGGGAGTGGATTTAGCCAATGCCGCACTGTCTTCCCTTAGAATCCAACAACCCATACCTGTACAGCAAATTGCAACCAACTATAGTCGAAATATACATGCCATAATAACTCGAATTAATAAAGAATGCTCTGCCCGTATCATTATCTGCACACAATACAATCCATTTCCAAATAGCCCGCTTGCAATTGAATCGATCGCACAATTAAACCGTTTAACGAGCGAGCTTGCCCGAAGTTCTGGTGCTATTCTCGCACCTACACATGCCTGGTTTGAAGGAAAACAAGCACTTCTTATTCATGGATATCGTAATGGCAAAATTGAAGATGCACTAAGTGGCTCTCTGCCCATCCACCCCAATGATCAAGGACATCGCGTTATCGCAACGGGATTAATCCCCTATCTCATGCCTTAATCATTTGTTTTCAAACTAATATCCTTGTTTTTTCTGTTCTTAACTTCTTCCATTTTTGAATAAAAACTTTTCTCTAAATCTATTTCAAAAAAATTAGAGATTTTTATCATATAAGCTAAGCAGTCTGCAAATTCTTTACCTAGGTCTTCTTTTATATTTTCCTTTGCTAATCGAAAAGAAGTATCTTCATCCATACCGTTACGAATACATTCATTTGTATGATTAAATGCCTTTCGTAGTTCTTCCGCTACTTCAGCAACTTCAGTAGTTAGTAACATATAATTATCTAAAAGCGAGGCTCTACTTCTTTCATAATTATCAGTGTTAATACTCCATCCCATCTCCTGCTGATACTGTTTTGCAAATGCCTGTAATTCTTTCATTATTTTCGCACCCCTAAATTATCAAATATTAATATAACAATTAATGGAGAATCGAACCCCAATCCGAAGACAACGCCCTATCAACTGTTTATTACAAAAATTAAACATCCCCCGATAAATAGACATAACGGGGAATACAATAAGGTGTCCCATTTGGCAAATAGGGTCCCTTTGTGTTTCTTCAAGAAACCAATCCAGCGCAAATCCCCGATCGCTCGTATTATGAATACACCTGATAAAACCCAACCCCCGTAGTTAAATAACCAATCAGGAAATATCAGCCTCTCGATGACTTCCCCAAGCTCTAACACAAACAAACCCGCTAAAGCTAATGCCACGGCTACAAGGCTTGTAGCCATTTTCGTTGGTCGAAATTTTATTCTCGAACCATCGCTTGGTATTGCCGCCAGAAATCCTCTTCTCCCACCTACCACCCAATATAGATGAATTCCGCTCAGTAGAAACAGGATGATACCCACAGTGCCAGCCACTATACTCGCCATCGTTCTTCCCCCTTTACAATCCTAATAATTGTACCCGCAGCATGCTAATATGACGATCTAGTTCTTCATATTCAACTTGTGCATTCTTGAAGCGCTCATACCACCCCAAGTAATAGTGATATAGAATATGAGATTTTTGCTCAGCAACTTCAGGGTTCATTCCAACTTTTATAAAGAGTTCTGTAGCATAACTCATTCTTTTTTGCTCAATCGTTTCAAGCGTTGTATAAAAGGCTGGTATCTCCTCACTTAGCTTCCTTAAATAAAATAAAAAATCGCCTTTTCGCGTCACAGAGAACATTTGGACCAGCATCTCTGCAATTTGATCCTCTGCCTTCTCAAGATCGGACGAGCTCAGGATCACTTGTTGAGTCGATATTTTGAACCACCGTTCTATCAACCGTGCGATAAACTCATCTCTATTTTTGAAGTACCAATAGAAGCTACTCTTGCTACAACCTAATTCTGATGCCATCTTTTCAATGACTAAGCCATTTACTCCGCTTTGTGCAAATCGCCTCATTCCTAATTCAATCCATTGAAGTTCCGTAACAATAACTTTTGGAATCTTACTCACCTCTTCTATACGATAACGTCTAGAAAGAAGATACTATAAATAACGGAATATTACAATATCTGTACGATGACGTTCATAAAATTGTCCGTAATTACCCGGTTATGTAGTGAAGGTGCCCTCGTCGTAACCTGATTCGTGTTGAATTGGTACGGAACCGTTATATAGGCCATAGAATAGATGTGTGCCTAACAGATTATCAGCAAGGGAATGGTCTCCATGCAGCTTTTGTATCAAGTTGAATCCGAAATAAGCCGCATCGTTTCGTCATTGCAGACAGTTCAGTATGCAGACGGGTCGTGGCGAATGTGCGTTGACGCCGGTCCTCGTATCGATGCTTATATGATTCTATTAATGCGTTCCCTGCAAATTGGCGACGAAGTGCTGATTGGACGGTTGGCGGAGCGCATAGCCATGCTTCAAACAAATAACGGCTCTTGGAAAATTTATGGCGATGAGGATAAAGGAAACGTATCGGCCACTATCGAGTGTTACTACGCACTTTTGTGGGCAGGGACACACCAAAAGACCGATGAGAACATGAAAGCTGCCAAGCAATTCATCCTCTCCGAGGGAGGAATTGAAAGTAGTAGTCTTCTAACGAAAATTATGCTTGCGGTAACCGGCCAATTTCCGTGGAAAAGTCATCCTTTACTTCCTGTGGAGTTACTCGCTCTCCCCTCCAATTTCCCAATAAATCTGTACGATTTTTCCGGTACCGCAAGAGTCCATATGGTTCCAGTCCTGGTCCTGTCGGACAAAAGCTATGTGATTCGAGCGGACGGCAATCCAGAACTGTCGGATTTATGGGCTGAACCAGAATCTCGTCCGGCCTCGCCTTCAATATGGAGTGAGGACTCCATTGCCTATCGTTCGATTCTAGACAGCATTCAATCTGGCATCCACCAATTGTTTCTCATGCCCAAGCAGGTACATGCCTCTGCGGTACGGAGAGCGGAACAATACATGCTGGAGCGGATTGAGTCAGATGGAACGTTTTACAGTTATTCCAGCGCAACGTTTCTCATGATTTATGCCTTAATGGCACTTGGTTACCCGAAGGATCACCCAGTAATCATGCGAGCATATTACGGATTAAGAACCATGCTCTGTCAAGCAGGCGACAAGCTTCTCATGCAGAACTTCACGTCCACCGTCTGGGATACCGCGTTGATCAGCACCGCCATGCAGACAGCAGGTGTTCCTCCACATGATCCGTCCATCATAATGGCCGGGAATTATTTGCGATTCAGGCAGCATGCGCGTTACGGCGATTGGAGAGTCCATAATCCCGATAGTCCTCCTGGTGGATGGGGATTTTCCGATATTAACACGATCAATCCAGACAATGACGATACAACGGCGGCGCTAAGAGCGATCCGGGGAGTAACTACATTCGATCCTTACTTTCGCGAATCATGGAATCGTGGCCTGAATTGGCTGATCTCCATGCAGAACCGAGACGGAGGATGGGCCGCTTTTGAGAAAAATACGGATAAGCGTGTGCTCGCTTGGATCCCCATAGAAAATGCTGCGGATATCGTCATCGATCCCTCTACAGCCGACTTAACGGGTAGAACTATTGAATTTCTGGGACGCTATGCAGGCTGGAATATGCAGAGCGATAATATGCGGCGCGCCGTTCGTTGGCTAATAGATCATCAAGCGAAAGATGGATCCTGGTACGGTCGCTGGGGAATTTGTTACATTTATGGGACGTGGGCCGCGCTGACCGGCATGTTGGCTGTTGGGGTTTCTCCGCAGCATCCTTCCGTACAAAAAGCCGTCCGATGGCTGCTAGACATTCAAAATACCGACGGAGGTTGGGGCGAATCGTGCAAAAGCGATATTGCAAAGAAATATGTGCCTTTAGGGGCAAGCACACCTTCTCAAACCGCATGGGCCGTTGAAGCGTTAATCGCAGTCTTTCAACGAACGACTCCGGAGATCGAAAGGGGGATTCGCTGCCTTCTTGAACTTGGAAGTACCGACGATTGGCGGACTTCCTATCCGACCGGCGGAGGCTTGCCAGGCAATTTCTATCTCAATTACCACAGCTACCGTTATATTTGGCCGCTGATAGCGTTGTGTAAGTATCGAGGATTGAAACATTGAGTCAGTACTCCAATACCAATAAAAATGTAAAAAACCACAACCTGACTGGTTGTGTTCTTTCATTATGGAGGCGAGCCGTGGCTGTGTAAAAACACAATTCGCCAGAACCTATTCGTTCAATCAACCGTACGAACCTCTTTAACTCTATCAACTAATCGAGCATTATCATCTTAAATGCGCAATGATATCATTCGGCTCTTATCTCGATTAGACAACGTTTGGACCAATCACCTCTCCATTGAAGTGAACCTCAATGATGGTTGGATTCGTGAAGTCGGTTATGGGAACTGGACCTCCTCCTCCTGACACACTAATACCCGAGACTATCCCGGAAGTAGCAGTAAGGTAATAATTATGGGTTTCACCGAGTATTCCCGTATCCGTGCATTCGAAGGTGGTTGTAAACGTTCCCCCTCCCTGGGTTGTAATCATGCCCGTCACATTAACCTGCGCGGCGCTTCCTGTGTCTATAACTGTACTTAAACGTACCCCAGTTAAAGGAGCATCTCGAAATATACTAAACTGCATGACTTGGCTCGCTACGGCGAGTTCAGGACTAATAGGGGTAACAAACGTGAAGCTCCAGACGACTGTCGCTCGAAGGACTACGCGGCTATTTACATTAATGTTACTCAAGGTGAGGAATTGACTGCTGACGGGGACCTCAGGTCCAACGGTGGCCGGCGACACGGGAAGCGTGAGCGTAGTAATCGGCGCACCTCCGGGCAGCATGGGATTAGGTATTTCGATGAAATCGTACCATGTGAGCAGCGCAGGGGATCCGGCAGGTCCCGTTGCTCCTTGTGGCCCAGCAGGACCTTGAGGTCCGGGAACTCCTTGTGGTGCAATTACTGTAATCTTAGGTGGGGGACAAATAACTTTAACTCCCGACTTTCTATGGCATGTTCTATGGCATGGTCTCTTTTGCCTATGCATCTGATACACCTCCTGATGGGGATGTACTATGTTATGCATCTAATCTAAATGCGTAATAGATACTTGACTAGTTTCATAGACTCTAAACTATGCCCGACATAAAATTCCCATGATTTCTTACCGCAATCCCGACATGAAAAGTAATAAGAGTCGGGTTTAGCGGTTTTTTTCATTTTCCCATACTAGTAAGGAACGCAATTAGAATAAATACGATGTTTTTTTATGGGGATTCGACCCTGAACATAAAACAGAGAGGATTCAAAGCGTATACAACTCCTTGTTGGCTCTCTTCTACAGAGGAGATAACCACGTACAGAAAAATGGTTAACTTCCTTTGAATCCGCTAATTGCGTACCTTTATCGTTAGGAGAAATCGTATGAAAACCCTGATCACGCATTGTGCAGGCATGGATATCATCGGCGTTTACAGGGTAATCACAAACCCGCTACCTCAATGTTTATCAATCCCTACTCCAAACGGAAAACCTAGATGCTCTACAACTCGCTCAGGATATTCTATCTGGCAAATACGGTTTCATGTGTCAGTATAAAAAAGTGCTAAGATTCGACAGCTTATGGTCATTCACTCTCAGATTAAATGATCTAAAAATCTTGAGAGCTGAAGGAAATCCCGGCAAAACAAAATTTGAGGAAGATACTCGCCTCCATTGGGCGATTCAGAAAGGGTAATAAAGACGAGCGACCCTCACAAGGTCGCTTATCTGATCATATTGGTGGAGGCGTAGAAATTCAATTCCCTATCCGAAGATCAGCAAAAAGAAAGTCATCTATCTTTTCTGATCTTCATAATAGGCAAGATCGGCTGTCTTTTGATTTTTCCCGCCAGTCCAGTAACCCATTATGATTTTCGGGTTCTTAAAGATCGCCCAATCCCCAAGCGTGTCAAACCTCCTGGTCGAAATAAACAGGGTAGCTTTCCTTATTATCCCGAATAATTTTCCATTCTTCTTTCCCCATTGCTTCAAGCGTTTTGCAAAATCAGCATCTTCGGTCATTAACATCTTCTCATTGAACCCTTGAATCGCATCGAAATCTTTTTTATAACACCAGAACATCCCAATGGCAATATTCCCGTATTTGAGTAAAAGGGGAAGCACGATGACCATTGATGAAGCAATAATTCCTAATGAGACCCTTTCAGACCGTATAGCTCCCACCCCGCCGCCAATATACTTGCCTGTTTTTAATAGGGTATCAACCTCTACCAACATATTTTCTGCCATCCAACTGTCCGCATCAATAGTGACAATCATTTCTCCCCTAGCAACTCGTACCCCTGCGTTTTTAATTTTAGAGAGATTTTTGCTATCTTCCGTAATGATTACACAATTATATAACTCGGCAATCTGCCTTGTCTGATCCGTACAACGATTTAGGACAACTACAACTTCTATACAGCCTTGATAAGAAGCTGCTGCTTTCTGAATTGAATCCAGACATCTTTGAATATATTTTTCTTCATTATGGGCTGGAATAACCACAGTCAAATCAACACGTTCTTGCTCAATAACCCTAACCCCAATAAACATACACATGCCTCCTTATGATTTAATCCCTTCCAACAATAGCGTCGTCGCTTTATGGAACAGGAGCTTCATCTCATCTTTACTCATAAAATTGTAGCTATCAGCCAAGCCCGAATAGAAACTTAATATGATGAATGCGAGCTCTTTTGGGTTTTCTTGCTTAAACTGACCTGATAATATCCCTTCCTCTATGAAGGATTCAAAATTGTTCATGTACTCGCCCACATAACCAATGAATTGGATCCGTGATTCTTCACTAGCCGTGCTTTTTAAATATTCCTCTGCAGCTTTTGAAAGCTGCCTCTGCATCGATTCCACAAAAAAATCAGCGAATACATAGAGTTTATCAATCATGTTTTGATAGTTCGACGCAATCTCAATCCATTGATTCCATGATGCCGTAAATATTTGCTTCGTTATATAATTGAATAGGTCTTCCTTGTTTTCAAAGTGATGATAAATAGCTCCCTTGCTGCATTGCACCCCCTCACAAATATCTTTAATTGAAGTTGCCGCATAGCCTTTTTGTGCAAACAGCGCTTTGGAAACATCCACAATTTTTTGTTTTGTGGTACTTTCCATCTTGTCGTTTTGCTTCAACGTTAATCCCCCAATCTCATAAACATACCGAACGCTCGGTATGTTAATAGTATAAATTTACCAATTGTTATCATCAAGATGTTATGTAATAAATTTGCAGAATTGTAACATTTATTTTCATAGTAGTGTGAATCAATCACTTACTCCTTCATTTACATTGCAGTCCGTGCGGACTAACCCCTGACAAGGCGATACCCACCCACTTTCGAGTCCGAACACACAAAAAAGCGACCTCATGAGGTCGCTTTTTTAATATTATTGATGGAGGCGAGGGAAGTCGAACCCCTGTCCGAAGATAACGCCTCTTTAGCTTCTACGGGTGTAGTTACAGATTTGATGTCACCTTAGAGTCATTGCAAAGCATAGTTACAATTTAGATTATCTTTTTCCTGACGATTTTTATCCTGCAAAAGACAATGCATTCTCAGCGTAGGGATTAAAGATATTTATTGACATTCTGAGACCATTATAAAATGTATATATATCTCCTGTGTACTTATCAATCCAAAAATCAAACATAACTGGTACCACATAATATCTATCATTTTCCGACTCTATATTTAAATTAGTAATCACATCTCTAAGTATTGCCTTGTCATCTTCTTTACTAGGTTCTTCGTTTTCAGCAAGAGGAATAAATTCTCCAAATTTATTTTCAAAAGCTACTATTAATTCTTCTCTTACTTTTTCAATTGCCTCTTCTTTAGAAAGCATCTCAACACTGCTTGGATATCTGCTAACCATAACATGAGGCATTCTTGGGAGAATGTGTTGCTGTGTTAAGTCCTTTCCATTAAAAAAATCGATTTTAGCATTTAAAGCTTCTGCGACAAATCTAATTGGTACATAGGTGGAATTATTAAATATTCTAGGTGCAACATCTAAATCAATTTTTTCACCATTTATTTTAGCATTTTTATGATCTATAAATAATTCGATAGTATTTTCTGCATCAATAATTGTAACTTTTCCTGTTTTAGAGTCCCATTTAATTTGAGCACCTAAATTTTCAGCTAAAATCCTAACAGGCAGTAAAATCCTGTCATTTTCAGTAATCAAATTAGCATTTTTTATGATAGATCCATTAATAAATAATGCTACAAAATTTTTGTTAATTGACTCTTTGGTAGAGTCGTCATATAGAATATAAGACTCTGTATCATCTTCTTCATAAGGATAAATATAGGTTTTGGCAATATTCGATTTGGATATTGTATCAACAACCACAGCCAAAGCACCAACAGGGAAAACTGTTAATAACATTATAGATAACATAATGGATAGCATAATATTGTTTTTCAATACAATCACACCTCTACCTTTCATAAATACGACAATAGACCTGAGCCAATTTGTATTTTGTGATTTAACTTCCTAAATTATACCATAATTTTACTGTAAAACTAATTATCAGCCTTTATCATTTATCAACAAAATCTAAATTTTTGCCACTATGGTTTTTCATAAAATACTACATCACTATTTTTATTCTCTACACAAAAACAAACACCCGAGTAGCCATCACAGACCCGATACCATCACCTGTCTTGTAAAAAACGTCGGTTTGATGAAGCTGTTTGACTTCAAAGCCCCAACGGTGTAAGTGTTTATCCAATATCCACTACAAGTATTTTCTCCATAAAAATGATGTTTTCTGTTGACCTTAACACGGTGTCAACCTATAGAGTGAATGTACATTCGTAATAAGGGGTGCATAGGTATGAAAAGTATAGAAAATATCCAATTTTATATGCCAGCAGAATGGGAGGAACATGAGGATACCTGGCTTCAATGGCCTCATGATAAAACCCATAGAGGCGAAAGGTATAAAGCTAAGCTCAATAATATTTGGGTAACGATGGCAAAGGAACTTCATTATGGAGAAAATGTGTACATTGTTGTATATAATGACGAAGAAAGAGAGTATGTTCAATCGAAGCTAAATGAAGCGAATGTTAATTTAGATAAAATTCACTTCTTGATTCAAGAAACGGATGATATTTGGATAAGAGATAATGGGCCGATTTTTGTGAAAGACAGGGATAATCAGCTTTCGCTAACACATTGGATTTTCAACGGTTGGGGGAATAAATGTCCATATACTAATGATGCTGTTGTTCCAAGTCAAATAAGTAAGCATTACAACATCCCGAAAGTTGACGTGGACGTTTGCCTAGAAGGCGGAGGGATAGAAGTAAACGGAAATGGTACCTTGATGGCCGCAAAATCTTCAATTATAAATGAAAATCGAAACCCTGCACTCTCTCAAGAAGAAATTGAACGTGCGTTAACTAAGTATTTAGGTGTAACAAACTTTATATGGATAACCGGTATTCGTGGAGAAGATAACTATGATGAGGTTACCGATTTCCATATTGACGCTTCAGCACGTTTCTCCAATGAAACTACCATTCTCTACGAATACGACCCTTTTGGTGAAAGTGAAGCGTATCTTTTGGAGGCACACGAGCTGCATTATCAACAATTACAACAAGCAAGAAATACGGATGGAAAGCCGTTTCAACTTATTCCATTACCGTTAACAAGAAAAGTCGTGAAAGAGGCGAATTGTAAAGGTTCCTATTTGAATTTTTATATCGGAAACGAAGTTGTATTGGTTCCTATATATGATGATGAGCATGACAAGTTAGCACTACAAATCATTGAAGGCCAATTCCCAGGGAGAAGAATTGTCGGTATTCATGTAAGTGAATTATATGCATACGGTGGTATGATTCACTGTGTAACACAACAGCATATTAAGTAAGCTAAATTACATTAGGGCATTAAGACCATGTGGATGTCATTTAGTAGTAAGTGAGCTAGCCCGTCCTATTTATCTAATCGGCTACTTTATAAAAGCAAAAAAGACACCTCTGAGGTGTCTTTTTCTTACTCCATATGGAGGCGAGGGGCAACGACCTCAAATTAGTTGCAACACTTGCGATGCTCCTGTTGATAATTTCATTAACTAATGACTGCTGATGGGCAGCTCGAACCCAAATAGTTAACAAAAAAGTACCCACAAATCTGAACACCTTTTTGGGTCCGGGACTGACACCTTAGCGTGAGACAAATCAAAACACCTTCAAGTGAAATCCACTATGTCGTAAGATATAGTGACAATCTTGGAGGTGTTTTTGTCATGGCAACAAGAGTAAGTTATCCAAAAGAAATAAAGATGAAAGCTATTGAGTTGAGATTGGCAGGTGTTCCCGTTAAAGAAGTTATGGAGCAGCTCCACATACGGAACAAGACACAAATAGAAACGTGGATGAGATGGTGTAAAAATGGTGAATTGCATAGATTGGAGCAACCTGTTGGTAAGCAATATAGCTATGGTAAAGGAGCTAAAGTTACTTCGGAAATAGAGATGCTTACACTAGAAAATCGTTATCTTAAACAACAGCTGGACGTGCTAAAAAAGTACAAGGAGCTAGAAAGGAGGTGGAATCAGAACTCGTAGTAGCTTGCATAGAGTCTTTTCGAGGTGAATTGAAAATCTCACAGGCTTGTGCATGGCTAGGGGTCCCACGTTCAACTTACTATCGCTGTAAAGCTAGAAACAAGGATTTAAGAGAACCCAGCATCGTGGAGAGAATTCGTGAATTATGCTCGCAACATAAATTCAGATATGGATATCGAAAAATTACAGCACTACTGCGTTTAGAGCAGCATCAAATTAATCACAAACGAGTTCAACGAATCATGCAACGAGAACAGCTGCATTGCCGTGTAAAAGTAAAGAAACGCAAACTAACGGGTCAACCAGTACAAGTCGCGGAGCACCTGCTCAAGCGTCAATTCCAAGCAACAAAACCCATGCAAAAGCTAGTGACGGATATTACGTATTTGCCATTTGGTAATAAAACATTGTACTTATCGAGCATTTTAGATTTGTACAACGGTGAAATTGTCGCTTACAATATTGCAGATACACAAGATACATCCTTTGTTTTAGATACACTAAGTCAGCTTCCAGAGCAGCAAGGCATGTTGTTACACAGTGATCAAGGCAGCGTGTATACGTCTCAAGCTTACCAAGAGGCTGTAAAAGGAAAAGGCATTATCATGAGTATGTCCCGCAAGGGAACGCCCGCTGATAATGCCCCTATCGAATCGTTCCATTCTACCTTAAAGTCTGAAACGTTTTATCTCGAAGGGTTAACTTGCACAACGACGGCAATCGTTGAGCATACCGTTCGAGATTACATTAGGTATTATAACTCAATTCGTATTCAAACGAAATTAAATAACCAATCGCCGATACAATATCGACAACTGGCTGCTTAAACTTGAAAGGTGTTTTGATCCCTGCCTCACAAACGGGGGTCAGTCCCTCCTGTCATTTGAACCATCCCTTCTCTTTGAAACGCATAATAGCCTCAATTCGATTAGTGACATTGAGCTTATCGAGAATAATGGAAATGTAGTTGCGAACGGTACCTCTGGTTATGTACATGTGATCAGCGATTTCCTTCGTATTTTTACCGTCGGCGATCAGGTTCAGCACTTCCTTTTCCCTCTCGGTCAAAGGATTTTCTTCATTATAAGTCTCATCTACCAGCTCTGAGGCATAGATTCGCTTGCCAGCCATCACACTCCGAATTGAGGTAGCTAGTTCCTCGCTTGGGCTATCTTTCAACAAATAACCGTTAGCACCCGCTTTCACGGCCCTTTCAAAATACCCATAACGAGCAAACGTGGTCAATATAATGATTTTGCAACCCAATCCCTTTAGTTCCTCCGCCGCATCTAAACCGTTCATTATTGGCATCTCAATATCCATGACACAAATATCTGGCTTATGCTGTTTAACCAGTTTCACAGCATCCTCTCCATTGCTTGCTTTACCAACAACCTGCATATCCTCTTCCAAATCAAGTAAGGATGCAAGTGCGCCCAACAGCATCCGTTGGTCCTCGGCAATCACAATTCGGATCATATCCTCACTTCCCTTTCTGGTGGTATGATGGTATTCGGCACTTTTATAACAATCATCGTTCCACTATCTGAGACAATTTCCATACAACCGTTTACAAACTCAAGTCGCTCTTTCATGCCCCGTATTCCATTTCCAGGTAACACAAGACATTCATTCGTTATGCCGATCCCATTGTCCCCGACCTTGATAACGAGATCGTTTGGTGATGGCTCAATGGAGATCGAACACTGAGTAGCACTGCTATGTTTGATAATATTCGTAATCGATTCCTTCAAACACATGCTCAATACATTTTCATTAATTAGGGAAGTGTTAGTTAACTTCGGATCCCCCTCCACAATGAGGTCGATCTCTGCTGCCTTCAAAATCTGTTTGATTCGGAATACCTCTTCCACGAGTCTCGTTCCGCGCATTTGCGTTACAATTTCCCGAACTTCTTTTAACGCAATTCTAGCTGTCTGACGAACATCATTGATTTCGATTTGTGCTTGGGCCGGATTTTTGCTTATTAATTTCCCAGCCAAATCACTCTTCAAACCAATTAATGAGAGTTTCTGACCAAGTGTATCGTGTAAGTCTCGAGCGATTCTTTGGCGCTCTTCTAGCTTTACCAACTCGGAAATCCGCTTATTTGCATCCTCTAGCTGTCCCTGAAGTTTTTCACTTCTGTTTCGGTTGAACGTGGTAACTGGAATGAGAATAACCCCAATGACACTAATAATGATAAAAGGCAATTGTGTATAATAGACAGGATTTTCGGATATCAATCCATAGTTAATCGTTAAGATTGTCGTTACTAGATGAATGCAGTATAACGTAATAAATCCTGCCCGACTTTTCATGGTGCCAATAAAATATGCTAAAAACAAAGAGAAATACACATAACTGAATACGATCGCCATGATAATCGAAATAATAATTTGTACACTAGTCCAAAAATACACAATCCATCCTTTAGATACGAAGGACAGCACATAGCAACTAAAGAAAACCATAATCATGATTGTGCCTAATACAATGTGGGATGTGGTAGAAGAACGAAATATGAAATAAAAAGGTAGGATATAAAAGACAACCCACACATAAGGACTAAGACCGGTGTTTTTGTGAAAAATTTGATACCACTTTTGCATAGTCCGTTTAGCCTCTTTTTCTTCAACATAGATTTACTTATATTTTAGCACAACATGAAACGATGTGTTTTATTACCTTTGTAAGCTCGATTTACGAACTTTTACTTTTAATTTGTTATCCAAAGGATCATGAGCATTTTCCTTAAGGTTCACCTGTTTAATATTTCTATAACCGACAAACATTTTGTTACGCTCATCCCATAGACGAAACCGTAGCGACTTCAAACTAGTTCCTATTGTTATTGTCGTTGCTTTTTGAAGCGGTGGCGTTGCATTATGCGCCTTTTCCAAATTATAATTTGGCACTTTCGGACTCAAATGATGGACATGATGAAACCCAATATTTCCAGTAATCCATTGCAGAAGCTTCGGCAGTTTATAATAGGAGCTTCCCTCTACCGCGGCTTTCACATAACTCCACTCATCCTCATTCTCGAAGTAGGAATCTTCAAACTGATGTTGCACATAAAATAGCCAGATTCCCATCAAGCCCGCTACGAACATAATTGGAGCTTGGATCAGAACAAATGACTGCCATCCAACTATCCAGATCAATAACCCATATAAAGCAAGGATAGAGACATTTGTCATATAAGTACTGATTCTTTCCTTGCGTTTTGCACCTTTTGTATTAAAGCGGTTTGTAAATACGAACAACAAGATGGGGCCTAGTCCAAACATAATAAATGGATTCCGATATAACCGATACGCAATTCGGACCCCTATCGAAGATGCCGCATATTCATCAACGGTAAGTACCCACATATCACCTATTCCACGTTTCTCGAGGTTACTGCTCGTTGCATGATGGATCGAATGACTATTCTTCCATTGTTGATAGGGAAAGAGTGTAAGGATTCCCGTAATTGTACCAATTATTTCGTTAGCTCTACGGCTTTTGAAGAACGATTGATGACAACAATCATGGAAAATGATAAAAGTTCGTATAACGAAACCGGATGCGATAATCATAATGGGGAGCGAGAGCCAATAGGATATAGATAGGCTTAGATACGCAGAAAACCATAGTACAAATAAAGGTCCTAAGGTGTTAATTAGCTGTTTAATACTAGCCCTCGTATTTGATTTTTCATAAGGGGCAACCTGTTTTTTTAAGTTGGTTAGCGTGGATTGTGTCATCTTTTAGTTCCTCCTCGATATGGTGCACAGGACTTGTTAGCGAATATTAGTTTTAGTATCCTATCTTCATTATAAATACCGTTTTCAATTTGTTGCAGTCATAAACATCATGTAGCCTATATGACATTTGTCATATACGTAAAGGAGAAATAATATAAATTTGCTTATCACACTTTTATGTGCTAGGATTAGTTTATAAACAGCGCTAACATAAATTCACATATTGAAAAAGTGATCATTTGTGTAATGGTACCTTTTTCAATGTGTGATTTTTTTTGTTTAGAAAAGCATGTTAATAACAATTTGGAGGTAATTATATTATGGAAACAGGAACAGTGAAATGGTTTAACGCAGAGAAAGGTTTTGGATTTATTGAAATGGAAGGCGGAAATGACGTATTCGTTCATTTCTCCGCAATTCAAGGAGATGGATTTAAATCATTGGACGAAGGACAACGCGTTGAATTTAATGTAACTCAAGGCAACCGCGGTCCTCAAGCTGAGAATGTTGTAAAACTGTAGTTCACAATGAACTGCCCTTAACACGTGTTAAGGGCAGTTTTTTTTATAAGGAGGAGAAAACTATGTATTCTCGAAGAAAATCGTTAGAGGATCTCGTTCAAGAAGACACGAAAGTATGGACATGCAATAATGAAGATTGTAAGGGATGGATCCGGGACAATTTTTCGTTTGATCACGTCCCTACTTGCCATCAGTGCCATTCTCCCATGATTAGCAGCTTGAAAATGCTCCCTATCCTTTCTAACTCCAATAAAGATATGAAGTCTCTTCATAAAGGCAGACTGATCTCCTAGTCTGTTTATCGTATGAAATGGCTACCTCTTTTAAGACTCGATAAATCGTAGATTCTGATGCGATATAGACATCTTCATCAGCAAGTCGTGGAACGATTTGACTAGGCAGAAGGCTCTTGAACACTGGCTGATTGACTGTCTGGACGATTGTTACTCTTTCTTCTTTAGTCAGCTTGTTTTTAGGCGTTGGTCGTTCTACTATGGGGCGCTGATCCTCATTTGGTGTAAGGTCACTTCTCCAGCGTTGTAGCGTTCTCTGGCTACTGCCTAGTTCCTTACACGCAGGGTTCTCTGGTCCCGCTAACAACTGCTTTTTTGATCAGTATAATAGAGCTGTGTTGCGATCTGAGGCCCTGATAAATCATCCGCGTTGTCCCACAGATCGCATTGCCTTTTTTTCTGATTACAAGTAGAGCTGCTTTTTCTGCCAAGGCTGCTTCACTACGACGAAGCTCTTGACTCAGCTTCTTGATTTGGCGATCTTTAATTGCTTGCTTAACTCACGGTTGCCGATTCCTACTTAGCATAACAGGACTTAGCTAAAGGTGGTCAACTTTTACATTAGCATTTACAGTTAAAAATAATAATTAAATTTCTCATGTCTACTGATTGTCTACATTCCCACCCCTAGAATGGCAAAAACCCCGCTCAGTGAGGTGGCCACTGAAGAACTATTGCTTTTTATCGTAATGAACTTAAACCGCCATAAAAATAGACATCTACTCTCTAATATTAGGGGTAGATGTCTATTTTTTACCTTTATCTGTAATTTAAGTGGATATGTTTAATCCGTTAATTTCAATATCCGTTTGAGATTGACCGCGAATATTGTCATAGCACCTTGAAGCTCCATGCCTAATAAACCCGAGGATGTGGCAACATCGTACCCGCGTCTGTGTTTGAGCTCGCTGTTTTTCGCTTCAATTTTATAGCGTTCCTTCGATTTTTCTATGAAATAATCCGTTTCTTGAAATGACATTTGCTGTGAATGTGCATCCGATTTTATGCTAACAGAGTTCTTCATATATGAAAGTGAAATCTACCAATTCATTAATTTGACGTAACGTATTATCCTTTGGCACGACAATGTCGTACAGTGCGGCATAAGGACTTAATACCAATGTTTGCTGTTGCCGAATCATCCGTCCATCTGCTTTCCATGATCTATTGATTATACGACAAAAAAGGTACAGCCTCTTCAATTTTCTTGAAGGACTATACCTTTTTCATGAGAAGACTTCTTCAGTGGCCGCCCTTATTGGTAGTGGATTTCTTTTTATTATGGAGGCGAACCGTGGCTAGGCAAATCCAAAATTCTAGTTTTTGATAAACCATCCACTAGTGGTTGTTTACCTTCCCCATGCGAATTCGCTAGTTTCCTTAGAAAAAGAGCTTTGCAGCCAACCTGGCTACAAAGCTCTTTTCTTCATGTTTAATAACGCTGCAAGATGGTTGATGTTTTTAAAGCGTCCTGAGGAAGAAACCATCCGCGGGACTGCAGGTAAGTAAACAATTGGCTGGAAGAATTAGCTGCATCGGATTCTGTGTCAACTTTGAACGAAGCTTCTACAATATATTCGTATCCTGTTCCTGACGTATTTTTAATAGGCCAGATTTCAATGTACGTCTTAATTCCGTTAAATGTGCCTGTGTATCTAGTAGCATATACCGGTCCATATACTCGTGATTGGTTCAGCACCGAAGTTCCCCAGCCTGTGCTTGTCCATTTATTCAGCTTGCCCGGAATGTTATTGACAATTGCATTGACTGAATCTGTCTGATTAGGCAGGGTCAAGCCGGTGTAACCGGAAATGCTGACATTCTTGTCTGTCGAAATGCTGAGGGTCTTTGAACCATAGCTCCATTCAACCTGTGCTTCATAGTTCGTATCACTGGAGTCGAAACCTTCTTGATTGGCTTGATTCAAAGCTGCGGTAATGTTATTACCTGTGATTGGATAGCGCTTCTTATAGTTTAATTTGAATTTGCTGTCACCAGTCATTTTGCGAATGCGGGCGGACCAGCCTTCTTGGCTCAGGTCTTGATTGTTAGTATCCATATACTGAACATTCATTTGGTCCGGTGCAGCGGTAATGTTGAACGCACTCAGTACTGTGTTTTTCAAAGTGTGGTCCGGATTCAAAGCTTCATTAGGATCTAGCAGCGCGTGAATCTCATAATTCGGCGTCATGTTAGGCGTAGCTGCAACAGCAGTACGGGGTCCTACATTGACCAAGCTGGTCATTAAAGCGGTGCCGAGTACAGCAACGGCAACTACAGAGGTCATGCTTTTGAGGATGTTCATCAATTACATCTCCTTGTTCGTATCATTTAAATTGCGGCATTCGCAATTATAATTGTAGTTTACAAGGAAAGATGTGGGTTTTTGTTAGCTTGAATTAAAGGTAATATTAATATTATTTATAGAAGCTGTTCGGAAGGGCAAGTGACTCCCGAATACCTTGGCGGTTTATATCAAACCCATACTGAGTATTTGAAACTCATCCGCTCTCCTGGGCAGCTTTGGCTTTCCCTCAGGCATCTCCCATACATAGTAAAAGGGACTGGCACAATAGCCAGTCCCTTTTACTATGTATGGAGGCGAGGGGAGTCGAACCCCTGTCCGAAGATAACGACACATAGGCTTCTACGGGTGTAGTCACAGATTTGATGTCACCCGAGCAGCGCCCTGTAACCGGCTCTGCGTTGGGTCAGCCTGATTATCTTCTTCAGCACACCCCAGGCGGAGATGTGACAGCGTATTCCACTATATGTTAGCCCCTATTCTAGTCACATGGACGATGCTAGGTAGAAGCACGCTCACAGGTTATTAAGCTGCGAAAGCGTAGTTGTTGTTAGTTTTGCCGTTTAATAGGCTTTAGCGTTGATGAAGTGGTCGCGTCCCCACTACCCGCTACCCATGCTCGAACTATCCCCGTCGAATCCAAGAACGCCCCCGTATTATAAGGCGCATCTGTTCAATATCGGATGTTTCCGTGAGCAGGATGCTAATTGTAAAAACTTTTTAAGCTGTATTCCTTACTTAGTATAACATAAATCCGCTAAGATCGTACATTTAAGATCGTGGAAGTACAGGATACTCCACCCATGGATAACCTTACATTATCCAATCAACTCATCCCCAACACATATCGACCTTACCTTACAGATCCCAATAAACTACCTCGCAACCTTCTGCTTCTCGCGTAGTGCACGCTGAATATCACGTTGTGCATCACGTTTTGCCGCAGTCTCACGCTTGTCATAGTTCTTCTTACCGCGACCAAGTCCAATTAACAGCTTGGCATAACCGTTGCGCGTATAAACTTTAAGCGGCACCAGTGCATAACCTTGTTGCTTGGATAAGCCGAGCAGCTTGTTGATCTCGTACTTCTTCAATAGAAGCTTACGCGCTCTTGTCGGATCTTCCGGATTATGGCGATTCCCTTGCTCGAATGGGGAGATGTGCATGTTATGAATAAAAGCTTCGCCATTACGAATCGTCGCGAACGCATCACCAATATTAGCTTTGCCCTTACGCAGCGATTTAATCTCAGTACCCGTCAATACCAGACCACACTCATATGTCTCTTCTATAAAATAATCATGCGACGCTTTCTTGTTCTGAGCCAGCTGATTATCACTTTTACCTTTAGTTGCCATGCAGATGAACCTCCTTCTCCTTGCAAAAGGATAAAGGGCGAAGCACACGCGCCTTCGCCCACTTCCTTCCGACCACTTGTACATAAGTGGTCTCATTGTATCAGCTTCGCCCCGCAAAATCAAGCGGGGAGCGAAGCGGAAGCCCCGACGACGTCTGCCTTAACGGCGACGTCGTTCACGATCCGGCGGTGTCGAACGTCCACCGCCATTACTTCCGCCTCCGCGGCGGCCCTTGCCGAGCGCGTTAACCGAGCTCGCCCAGTCTCCCGCGTAGTTGCCAGACTCCCCGTCGTTCCAATCGACTGGGGTAATCTTTACATCCACGCCTGCGCCGCCAGCTTGACGCTTCCCGCGGTTACCACCACGCTGCGATGCACTCGCGTCACCATTACCACCACGCTCTGATGCTCCTGCTTCACCACGGTTTCGCTCACCACCACGTTTGTCTCCACGCTGTGCTTGCCCTCCAGCGCGATGCTCTACATGAGCTCCGCCATTACGACGCTTCCCGCGACCGCCTGCACCGCCATCAACAAACTCGCTCACGATTTCCTTCGCACGACCACTCAAACGCTCATTGCCTTGACCTTGTTCGCTTCCACGAACCTGATCATTTCCATTCTTGTTTCCGCGCTGAGCACCAGCAGATTCAAAGCCACCGTCGTTTTTAGCCACTCCGCCAGTATCGCCTAACGTGATACCGCCTTTGCCCTTCTTCCGGTTACCTTTACCGCCGCCTTGGTCTGCAAATGGATTATAACCAGCCGCTTCAAAGTTGCCTTTGCGACTCATCTTATCGCGTCGACGACCGACTTTCTCCGAAGATGCAGCTGCATGACCCTGACCTTGTCGATTATCACGACCTACACGCTCAGTACGATCACTACTGGATGTATGCTCACGTCCCGGAGTAACTTCCACTCCTCCGAAAGCAAAGCCAACATCAGCTTGGTTTTCTACACTGCGCCCTTCAGATCCACTAGCACCGCGACCTTTTCCACGATCTGATCCGCCTTGACGACTATCAGCACCAAATGGTCCTCTGCCTTTATCTCCATTCTTGCCTCTACCGCCACGACCTCCACCTTGATCTCCACGACCGAAGCCACCTGCTGCTGCAGCGCCGCCTTTACCTGCACGCTTCGCACGTTCACGCTGCGGAGCTGCTCCGCCACGATTATTACCACCACGATTTGCGCGATCGATAAAGCTCATCTTCGTACTTCTACGCGGCTTCATATCGACCATCTCGAAATCGATTGTATGATCGTCCATATTCACACGCGCAATACGCACTTTCACTTCATCGCCAATACGGAAGATTTTTGACGTACGCTCTCCAATTAACGCAAGCTGACGCTCGTGGTAATGGTAGTAGTCATCTGTCAGTTCACTTAGACGAATCAAGCCTTCAACGGTATTGTCTAGTTCGATAAACATCCCAAAGCTAGTTACAGATGAGATAATGCCTTCGAACTCTTCGCCGACTTTATCTAACATGAACTCCGCTTTCTTCAGTGCTTCTGTATCACGCTCTGCATCAACAGCCACACGTTCACGTTCAGACGATTGCTGCGCAATATCTTCCATTCGCTGCGTTAAATATTCATGACGTTTAGGACTTAATGTTCCTGCCTCGAATACTTCACGCATGACGCGGTGAATGATTAAGTCCGGATAACGACGAATTGGTGATGTGAAGTGTGAGTAGTACTCCGCCGCAAGACCAAAGTGTCCTAAGCTCTGCGAGTCATAACGCGCTTGCTTCATCGAACGCAGCATCACAGTCGAGACAACAGTCTCTTCCTTCGTACCCTTAATTTCCTCAAGCAAAGTTTGAAGCGCCCTCGGATGAACCGAATTGCCCTTCCCCTTCACCACATAACCGAAGTTCGTGATAAACTCCATGAAGCGCATTAGCTTCTCTTGATCTGGATCTTCGTGAATGCGATACAAGAACGGCACTTTCATCCAATGGAAATGCTCCGCAACTGTTTCATTCGCTGCTAGCATGAATTCCTCAATGATCATCTCTGCAATGCTACGCTCACGTTTTACAATATCCGTAGGCTTACCTTCTGGATCAACCAGTACCTTCGCTTCTGTAAAATCAAAATCAATAGCGCCGCGCTGCATCCGTCGATTACGAAGCTTCATCGCAAGCTCTTCCATCAATGTAAAATGCTCCATAAGCCCTGAGTAGCGCTCCACTAAATCTGGATGCTCCTCTGGTTCTTGTAACAACTTACGTACATTCGTATAGGTCATTCGCTCCGTCGTCTTAATCACGGATGTAAATACATCATGACGCACCACGCGCAGACTAGAATCGAACTCCATTTCGCAAGACATCGTCAGGCGATCCACCTTCGGATTCAAGGAACAGATTCCGTTCGATAAACGATGTGGCAACATCGGAATAACGCGGTCTACCAAGTACACCGAGCAACCGCGACGATACGCTTCTTGATCAAGCGCCGAATCCTCACGCACGTAGTAACCAACGTCCGCAATATGAACCCCTAATAGATAATTGCCGTTCTCAAGGCGCTTTACATGAACAGCATCATCCAAGTCCTTCGCATCTTCACCATCAATCGTCACAATGATTTCATTACGAAGATCACGACGACCGACAAGTTCATCTGGATGAATCTCATCTGGCACAGCATCTGCTTCTACCGTTACTTCTTCTGGGAAACCTTCTGGCAGACCGTATTTGCGAATAATCGAGAGAATATCAACACCTGGATCATCCTTATGTCCCAAGATTTCGACGATCTCCCCTTGTGCAGCAGCGCGTCCTTCTGGATAGTGAACAATCTTCACAACAACCTTCTGACCATCTACCGCACCTGCAAACGCCTCACGAGGAACGAACAAGTCCCGCGTCATCCGCTTATCATCTGGAATTACGAATCCATACCCCTCATGATGTTGGAACGTTCCCACTACTTGCGTATTCGCACGCACAACTACACGTACAACTTCACCTTCTAGACGTCCCCCAGCAGGGCTCTTGCTCGTTACACGAACAAGCACAATATCGCCGTTCATCGCTGTGTTCATATCATTGGCATGAATGTATACGTCTGGGTGCTCTTTATCATCAGGCAAAAGGAAACCAAATCCCTTGGCATGCGCCTGCAATTTACCCCTTAACAAATTCATTCGCTCTGGCACACCGTAACTATCATTACGTGTACGCAGAATGTAACCTTCTTCTTCCAAACTATTCAGGAGCTTCAAGAACTCCTTAAATTCCGTTGCATCATTAATTCCAAAATGCTTCTCAAGATCTGTATAAGTCATCGGCTTATAAGCAGTCTCTCGCATAAAATTGAGTATATCCTGTCCGGTCATCACCGTGTTCACCTTCTCGTCTTTTCCTACCTTATCCATATGCATAACTTATTGTACATGTTTTACTCCGTTTAAGCCAATATTCACCAACAATAACCCAAATATGCACATCCTTATCAGTATGACCGAAAAAGCATACAAAAAAACAGCGCGCACCCAATTGTACGCCCTGTTTATCTTTGAATTCTCGTAACGCGAGAATAAGTATGCCTATTAAATTACGAACTCTTCACGATAAAAGCTACTACGATGGATAGGATGAAAAATGCTCCTGCAATCCCCATCGTCAAGCGCTGTAAGAACAAATCTAATCCGCGAGCTTTTTGTTTACCGAACAAATGCTCAGCACCACCGGAAATTGCACCGGACAAACCTGCACTCTTACCTTTTTGAAGCAACACGACTACGATCATAGCAAGCGAAGCGATTACAAGCAAGATTTTCCAAAAAAGTTCCATATCTACACCTCAATAGTTATTATATCGATTTTAAAAATAACGCAAATCTAAATCTACGATTATAAAAACATGTACCATTTATTTTATCATAGTTAGGCGGTTGTAGCAACAGGATAAGGGGAAATTGGTTAAAATTAGACTTCCATTTGAAAATAGTACGGTCACTGCGGTGAAAGTATCACTTCCGGTCTCCGTGAAATCGTAAACTCTGAATTTATTTTATGGTATGTTTACTCTTTCAAAGTCGAACGCTCCGCTCCTTCCAGTGATACTTCCCCCTCCGTTTGCTATTTTCCTTATCTTGTCCTTTAACACACTACAACCACCAAACCAAACTCAACAACCCCAACCCACAAAACAAAAAGCGGCGACACAAGCCCTGAAGGACTTATGCGCCGCTTTATAGTTAAACCAAGCGAGTTAATTCAGGGATGAATTACTTCGCGAAGTTTTTCAAGTTGTAGAATGCTTTGCGACCAGCGTATTGTGCTACATAAGCCAATTCGTCTTCGATACGAAGCAATTGGTTGTACTTAGCTACACGGTCAGTACGGGACGGAGCACCTGTTTTGATTTGTCCAGCGTTAGTAGCAACCGCGATGTCAGCGATTGTGCTATCTTCGGACTCACCAGAACGGTGGGAGATAACTGCTGTGTAACCAGCACGCTTAGCCATTTCGATTGCATCGAAAGTTTCAGTAAGTGTTCCGATTTGGTTAACTTTAACCAAGATGGAGTTACCGATACCTTTTTCGATACCCGTGGAAAGGCGCTCAGTGTTCGTTACGAACAAGTCGTCACCAACTAGTTGTACTTTGCTTCCTAGTTTGTCAGTAAGCAATTTCCAACCATCCCAGTCATCCTCAGCCATACCATCTTCAATTGTGATGATTGGGTATTTTTCAACCCATGAAGCTAGTAGGTCAACGTATTCAGCGGAAGTGTAAGATTTACCTTCGCCTGCAAGTACGTATTTACCATCTTTGTAGAACTCAGTGGAAGCAACGTCCATACCTAGGAATACATCAACACCTGGCTTGTAACCAGCTTTTTCGATTGCTTCTAGGATTGTAGTGATTGCTTCTTCGTTGGATGTAAGGTTAGGAGCGAAACCACCCTCGTCACCTACAGCTGTGTTAAGGCCTTTAGCTTGAAGAACTGCTTTAAGGCTATGGAAGATTTCAGCACCAGTACGAAGTGCTTCTTTGAAGTTTGGAGCACCAACAGGAAGAACCATGAACTCTTGAACATCGATGTTGTTGTCCGCATGCTCACCACCGTTGATGATGTTCATCATTGGAACTGGAAGTTGCTTCGCGTTGAATCCACCAAGGTATACATATAGAGGAATGTCCAAAGCTTCAGCTGCAGCGCGTGCTACTGCCATAGATACTGCAAGGATTGCGTTAGCACCTAGTTTACCTTTGTTTGGAGTTCCGTCGATTTCGATCATTTTGTTGTCGATACCTACTTGGTCAAGAGCGTCAAGACCAACTAGTTCAGGAGCGATAATTTCGTTTACGTTCTCAACTGCTTTAAGAACACCTTTACCTAGGTAACGGGACTTGTCACCGTCACGAAGCTCAACAGCTTCATGAGCACCAGTGGAAGCGCCTGATGGAACGATAGCGCGGCCTACTGCGCCGGACTCAAGGTAAACTTCAACTTCTACTGTAGGGTTACCGCGGGAATCTAATACTTCGCGTGCGTATACTTCTGAGATAATTGTCATGAATGAACACTCCTCGTTATGTTTATTAATTTATTTTTTAAGGATGGTAGCACCTGTCATGTCAGATGGTTGCTCAACTTGAAGTAGATCAAGCATAGTCGGAGCAATGTCTGCCAAGATGCCGCCCTCTCTTAATTGTACATTGTTGCTAGTCACAATGAAAGGAACCGGGTTTGTAGTATGCGCTGTATGCGGTTGTTCCGCGTCATCACGCACGATTTCAGCGTTACCGTGGTCAGCTGTAATGCAGACAACGCCACCTTTTGCAAGGATCGCTTCCACCACTTTACCAAGACACTCATCTGTTGCTTCAACAGCTTTGATTGTTGGCTCCAGCATACCGGAGTGACCCACCATGTCTGGGTTTGCAAAGTTCAAGATGATCATATCTTGACGCTCTGCTTCGATTTCTGCCACTGCTGCTGCTGCAACTTCGTAAGCACTCATCTCTGGTTGCAGGTCATAAGTTGCTACTTTTGGTGAAGGAATCAAGATACGTGTTTCGCCTTTTAGCTCCTCATGGTTACCACCAGAGAAGAAGAACGTCACGTGCGGATACTTTTCGGTTTCCGCAATACGAAGTTGTGTTAGTCCGCTATTAGCAACCACATCACCTAGCGTATTTTTCAAATCCTTCGGACCGTAAGCAATCTTGCCGTTTACTTTATCGCTGTATGTGGTCATACATACGAATGTAAGCTCAGCCGGGTAGTTTGCACCACGATCAAATCCATCAAAGCTTGAAGATGTCAGTGCTTCAGATAACTGAATCGCACGGTCAGGACGGAAGTTCACGAAGATCATGGAATCACCAGATTCAACGCGAGCAACAGGCTCACCATCTTCACCTACAATAACAGTCGGTTCAATGAATTCATCGAATACATCTTTTGCATAAGAGTCTGTAACGACTTTAAGTGCATCCGTGCTTTGTGGACCTTCGCCACTCACCGTTGTGCGGTAAGATTTCTCAACACGCTCCCAACGCTTATCGCGGTCCATTGCATAGTAGCGACCTTGAACGGATGCAATTTTACCTACACCGATCTCAGCTAGTTTCGCTTGCAATGCTTCCATATAACCTTTACCAGAATCAGGCTTCACATCGCGTCCATCCATGAATGCATGGATGTAAACTTCTGTTAAGTTTTCTTTCTTCGCAAGTTCCAGAAGAGCATACACATGATTAATATGCGCATGCACACCACCATCAGATAGAAGTCCCATAATATGAAGCTTCTTATGGCTGTCGCGAGCAGAGCGAATCGCACCTAATAATGCAGGATTCTCGAAAAACTCACCCTCACGAATTTCTTTGGAGATACGAGTTAGATCTTGATATACGACGCGACCTGCACCGATGTTCAAGTGACCTACCTCAGAATTACCCATTTGACCTTCTGGTAAACCCACCTCTTCTCCACAAGCTGTTAGCGTTGTGTGAGGGAAAGTATTCCAATAACGATCAAAGTTAGGTTTATTCGCTTTTGCTACTGCATTTCCATGAACTTCGCCGCGAAGTCCCATTCCATCGAGAATAATAAGCGCAACCGGTTTCGGTCTAGCCATATTATTTCGCCCCCTGAACAAGCTGGATATAAGAATCAGTTTCTAGAGATGCACCGCCAACAAGCGCACCATCAATATCAGATTGACCCATATATTCAGTTACGTTTGCTGGTTTTACGGAACCGCCGTATTGAATGCGAATCACATCAGCAACGCTGCTATCATATAGGGATGCTACTAGGCTACGGATGTAAGCAATAACTTCATTCGCATCTTCTGAAGTAGAAGATTTGCCAGTTCCAATCGCCCAGATCGGCTCGTAAGCAATAACAACTTGTTTTGCTTGCTCAGCATTAAGACCGTTAAACGCAGCTTCAGTTTGCACTTTACATACGTCTTTCGTTTGACCTGCTTCACGCTCTTCAAGCTTTTCACCCACACAAACGATTGGTCCAAGACCATGTTTGAATGCAGCATGAACTTTCTTGTTTACGATCTCGTCAGTCTCTGCAAAGTAAGCTCTACGCTCAGAGTGACCGATGATTACATAGTCAACACCAAGGTCTTTAAGCATAACACCAGAGATTTCGCCAGTGAATGCGCCATTGTCTTCGAAGTGCAAGTTTTGTGCACCGATTTTAATGGAAGTGCCTTTAGCTGCTTCTACAAGTGCAGGCAAAGCTGTGAAAGGTGCACAGATTACGCTCTCTACGCCTTCAACCTCTGCTCCGCCTTTAACGCCGTTAAAGAAAGTAACTGCTTCAGAAACAGTTTTGAACATTTTCCAGTTCCCTGCAATAATTGGTGTTCTGCTCATGCGATTCAAGTCCCCTTTTCGTTTCTACTTATCGTTTAGTGCTACTACGCCTGGAAGTGCCTTGCCTTCCATGAACTCTAGGGATGCACCGCCACCTGTGGAGATGTGATCCATTTTGTCCGCAACACCGAACTTCTCAACAGCTGCAGCGGAGTCACCACCGCCGATAACTGTGTAACCATCTGTCTGTGCGCAAGCATCTGCAACTGCACGTGTACCGTGGGAGAATGGTTCGATTTCGAATACGCCCATTGGTCCGTTCCATACAACAAGCTTGGATTCTTTGATTGCTTTAGCAAAGATTTCACGGGATTTCGGTCCGATATCAATACCTTCCCAATCCGCAGGCATGTTATCAATGGATACGATATCCGTGTTCGCAGAAGCACTGAAGTCATCCGCAACAACGATATCTACTGGTAACAATAGATTAACGCCTTTTTCTTTTGCTTTATTAATAAATTCAAGAGCAAGATCAAGCTTCGTGTTATCTACAAGAGATTTACCGATTTCATGGCCTTGAGCTTTGAAGAACGTATACGTCAAGCCGCCGCCGATAATAACGTTATCAGCGATCTCAAGCATTTTGTTAATGACATCAATTTTATCTTTAACTTTGGAACCACCAACAATCGCTGTGAACGGACGAGCTGGGTTATGAAGTGCTTTACCTAGTACATCCAATTCTTTTTCCATCAACAGACCAGATACTGCTGGCAAGTGATGAGCGATACCTTCAGTGGAAGCATGCGCACGGTGCGCAGCGCCGAATGCGTCATTCACGTACAGATCCGCTAGTTCTGCGAAAGCTTTTGCTAGTTCTGGATCGTTTTTCTCTTCGCCCGCATAGAAACGAACATTCTCAAGCAATAATACATCGCCGTCTTCCATGGAAGCGATTTGTGCTTTAACTGTTTCGCCAATTGCCTCATCTGCTTTGATCACTGGCTTGCCAAGAAGCTCGGAAAGACGTGCTGCAGCAGGAGTTAGGCGTAATTTTTCTACAACTTCACCGTTAGGACGACCCATGTGGGAAGCAAGAATCACTTTCGCGCCACGTTCGATCAAATATTGAATCGTAGGCAGTGTTTCACGAATCCGTTTGTCATCAGTAATTTTACCATCTTCTAAAGGTACGTTGAAATCAACGCGCATAAATACTTTTTTACCGGAAACTTCGACATCGCGAACGCTCTTTTTGTTCAATGGAAAATCCTCCTAGGGATGGTTTTATAGTTAAGCTTATAATTAAAGAGAGAAAGAGGAGAATCGCTTCTCCTCTTCAATTTTCGTGCTTATATAGTGGCTTGCTCTAATTATAGACCTTTTTTAGCAACGTAAGCAGCTAGGTCAAGAACACGGTTGGAGTAACCCCACTCGTTGTCGTACCAAGATACAACTTTAACCATGTTTCCGCCGATTACCATCGTTGTCAAAGCATCGATAGTGGAGGAAGCTGGGTCGCCGTTGAAGTCGCTGGATACCAAAGGCTCTTCTGTGTAGTTCAAGATACCTTTCATTGAACCTTCAGATGCTGCTTTCAAAGCTGCGTTAACTTCTTCAACTGTAACGTCTTGCTTAAGTTCTACTACCAAATCTGTAACAGATACGTTAGGAGTAGGAACGCGCATGGACATACCGTTTAGTTTACCTTTAAGTTCAGGCAATACAAGGGATACCGCTTTAGCAGCACCAGTTGTAGTAGGGATGATGTTTTGAGCTGCTGCACGAGCACGACGCAAGTCTTTGTGCGGCAAGTCAAGAACGTTTTGGTCGTTAGTGTAGGAGTGAATTGTGTTCATCATACCTTTAACGATACCGAATTTGTCATTCAATACTTTTGCAAACGGTGCTAAGCAGTTCGTTGTGCAAGAAGCGTTAGAGATGATTGTGTGGTTAGCTGCATCGTATTTATCTTCGTTAACGCCCATAACGATTGTGATATCTTCGTCAGTAGCTGGAGCGGAGATAATAACTTTCTTAGCGCCACCTTTAAGGTGCATGGAAGCTTTGTCTTTCGCTGTGAAAATACCAGTGGATTCAACAACGATTTCAGCGCCAACTTCAGCCCAAGGAAGTGCTTCAGGGTTACGCTCAGCAAATACTTTGATGGATTTACCGTTTACTTTAAGTTCGCCTTCGCCAGCTTCTACAGTTGCATCTAGAACGCCGTGAGTTGTGTCATATTTAAGCAAGTGCGCTAGCGTTTTAACGTCAGTCAAGTCGTTGATTGCAACAACTTCAACCTCGTTGTTAGTTAGTGAAGCGCGGAATACGTTACGTCCAATACGTCCAAAACCATTAATACCGATTTTTACCATGAAGATCGTCCTCCTAGATAAATGCAATATATTTCAAGATGTACATAAGCACATCAAGATGACAAGTTTACGTTTTTAAAAATGTTTAATAATTTCATTAGCGGCTGCTTCGTCCGTGACAAGAATGTCTTCGTGACCGAATCGCAGTACCGAGGCAATTGCCTCCCCCTTACTCTTCCCACCAGCAACGCCGATGACAATTTCAGTTCGCTGAATATCTTCCAGCTGCAGTCCAAGTGTAGGCATCTTATGGACAACCGCACCACTTCTGTCAAAATAGTAACCGAATGCTTCCGCCAGCGCTCCTGCCTGTTGCAAGTTTGCCGTCGTCTCCAGGTCCACTTTTCTTCGTTTAGCCATTATCATAGCATCCCCGATTCCGTGAACAACAATACGACACTTTCGGACAAAATCAATGATCTCCTTGATGCTAGCCTCTTGCATGAGCGATTGATACGCTTCTTCACCAAGATCATCAGGCACATGTAGCAGTCGATACTGCCCGCCTGTTTTCTTCGCCATTTCCGAAGCAATCGTATTCGCCTGCATCTCCACGCTTTCACCAAGTCCGCCCCTTGCAGGTACGAACCAAGATCCTTTTAGCGGAGCCGAGGTTACGAGCTGACTTGCAATACCTGCCATGGTTGATCCACCGGTTACAGCAATGATGTCATCGTTCGTTACATTTTTACGAAGCACAGCTGCTCCGGCAAGACCCAGTTCTCTTTTTGTAAAAGAGGAATGATCTGCGTCCCCTGCAACAATGACGACTTGCTTCAGATTAAAGGCCGAGCGAATTTGCTCTTCCAGGTCGGTTAAACCGAACACTTCTTTAATCAGTGGTTCCATGCGCTCAAGTAACTGTCTCCCGACTTCCGATACGCTCATTCCACTCGCTTCAATTTCGATTAAGCCATGTGACTTTAAGAAATCAATTTCACCGCGAAGGACACGTTCGGTCATATCAAGTGACAAGGCAAGAGTCCGCCTGCCAATACTGCCCGAGACCATAATATGGTGCAGCACGGTATACCTTTTTTTCATTACTTCTAGAAAATCCGGCATGAGCTGCCTTTGAATTTCAAGGATATCTCTCATTTACACACCTGCTGCTAGGACGTTTTATGTCCCATCGGTTCATTTTGAGTCCCACTCGACTACGTTTTTTATTATAACGCTAAATGAGAGAGGAAGCAACTGTGCTTAGTCACTTTTTTGCCACATATCCTTCTATGCTTTCAAAATGGGCTTTGATTTATTCCTACGGTATTGATTTTTTATCTACAGTAGCCTATAATTACTCATGCTGCGCTAGACAATATGCGCCCGTGGTCCAATGGATATGACGTAGGCCTCCGGAGCCTGAGATCGAGGTTCGATCCCTCGCGGGCGCGTTAATAACTACATATACACAAGCAAGAAGCTCCTTCAATTGAAGGAGCTTCTTTTTATTTTTTCATATCCACTTTGACGTTGTTTGACCTTTGTTGACCTTTACTATATTTTGGGTTATGATAACAGAAACAAGAACAATATATTTAATGTTAGGTATTTAAGGAGGTAAGGATATGAGTGGTTTTATTCCAATGGTAGTTGAACCTGATGCAAGGGGCGAACGTTCCTATGACATTTACTCTCGTCTATTGAAAGATCGCATTATCTTTCTAGGCTCTCAAGTAAACGATCAAGTAGCGAACTCCATCATTGCACAAATGTTATTCTTAGCTGCACAAGATCCGGATAAAGACATCTCGCTATATATTAATTCCCCAGGTGGTTCTATCACTTCAGGAATGGCGATTTACGATACGATGCAATACATCAAGCCGGATGTATCCACAATTTGCGTAGGACTCGCTGCTTCCATGGGTGCATTCTTACTTGCTGCTGGTGCGAAGGGCAAACGTTATGCACTTCCGAATGCAGAAGTGATGATTCACCAACCACTTGGTGGCGCTGAAGGTCAAGCTTCCGATATTCAAATTCGTGCGAACCGTATTATTAAAATGCGTGAGAAGCTGAACACAATTCTTGCTGAGCGTTCCGGTCAACCGTTCGAGAAAGTAGACCGCGATACAGACCGTGATTACTTCATGTCTGCAAGTGAAGCAATGGAGTATGGCTTAGTCGACAAAGTGATCGAAAAGCTATAACTACATTTGGATATGAATGCATAAACAACAAACAGGCTGCTTGCGAACATGCAACAGCCTGTTTGTTATTTCATCTCATTACAGAAGATTTATATGACTTCTTCGTAGTCGATGTACCTTCACGGTACCTATCCCGTTCGGATGGCTCCAGCATCTCATCCACTCTGACACAGGAATACCCTTGTTGGTGGACTTCCATAAGGACGGCATCAAGACCCGCAATCATCTGTAGCGGAGCATCCGCATCAGCACCGAGTGTCTTACCCGAATCATGCAGCACAACGATCGCACCTGGTTTGATTCGTCCTAGCAGCTTGCTTCTCAGTCTTTCTGCTGTCGTAGATCGCTTCCAATCCCCCACAATGACCGACCACAACACGATGCGATAGGTGCTTCGCAAGTGATAGTTGAAGAGATCGCCGAGATTCAGAAGCCCCCAGGGTGGCCGGTAGAACGTTGGTCGTTCACCGGTAATCCGCTCCAAGATGTCTGCCGTAATATCAATCTGTCCCCGCTTTATTTCACCAGGTGTCATGATCCAATTCGAGGTATGCGTATAATTATGGATTCCGATTTGATGACCCTCTTGATGCATGCGCCGGATCACATCCGGGTACTTCTCCGCCTCTTTACCTAGCACGAAGAACGTTGCTTTCACCCCATGCACGTGTAACAGATCCAGCAATCTAGGCGTGTACGTAGGATTAGGACCGTCATCGAACGTGAAGGCCACCTGGCGAGCTGCCTTTCCTCTACGTATAACGACGAGCCCACATATTCTTGTGATGACGAACGGTATCAGCATATAAAGTACAATTCCAAGTACAACAAGTTGCAAGACTGACATACATCATGTCCCCCTTCCCAGCCATAGATGAAGCTTACGTGTAAATCACTCTCAGATTCTTATCCTTGTCCTTCTCTGGGAACCGCTCGAATAACCCTTCCTGTGAAATGATGAGCATCCTCGGCTCCAGCTTCTCCCCCGCTTGCTTCATGCGCTGCTTCCCTTCAGGATGCAAGATCCGGAGCAGAAACCGAAGGTACACCTTCATAAAACCCTTAGCCCATCTGGACTTGATCGGATGCTGCTCAAAGCCTAATCCGTGGATAATTCCACGATGGAGCAGTGTAATACCGGTTAGGGCTTTCACTTTGGCAAGCTCCGGTGATGTCTGCATCGTATAGCTAATCTGCTTCATGTCGCGACGCAGCATCCGTGCTGTCATGATGCCCGCTCTATCCGGTCCTACGGTCCGTGATAACTCAATCACTTGTTGATTATCTAAATGCAGTTCCCCGATCCAATCGCCTGATTCAATTTGTTGGCCATCATAGCATCGAATACGCTTGCCATAATGTCTTCGAATCACAAGTTTACAAACCCCGAACCGCCATATCGATTCACTACGAAATCTCGTAACTACATCAAAGATATTCTCCCACATCATCCACAAGGATTGCGCCACGATCTTCCCATACGATGTTTCCATAACTTCATCCCTCTCGCATTTAAAGTAACGTGACGATCTAATTAATATCGATTTGATCAATTTTACGAATCGCCATGTAGCCAATCGCCGCACCGACAATCGCAAGCCCAATAGGAATGATAATAATATCGTTCAAGTTAAAACCACCATTATTCGAACAGGTCAACAAGACGATGATGATCGAAGATACAATAGTTGTAGGAAACGAATATTTACGCATGCCGAAATAAAGAGGAATAAGTGCCATAAAGCTTGCTGCTAGCGCATTAAAGCTTATTTTAACAGCCTGTTGTAACACAAGTGTCATCGTCAGTTCTCCCGGCACTAAATGCATAAATGTGTTTACGATAAAATACAATGTACTCAATAAAATAATAGAAGCTAAAACACCTACGAATGTGAAAATAATAATGACAATAAGCTTAGCAGCAATGATTTTCTGCCGTTTGATCGGATACATGAATAGAACCGTAATCGTCTTACTATTAAATTCATCGATTACCAATCGTCCCAGCAAGACGGCAGCAAAAATAATAAATGTCGCTCTCGCAAATACATCGACCATGGAAAACACCACATTAAAATCTCTAAATATGATCGTACCATCCAGCTCCGGCGTATAGCTCATTAATATCATGAACCCAAAAATAAACACATTGGCGATTGCAGCTGCGCGAACATACCCCATCATTTTGAATTTATGTAGTTCTAGCTTCATCAATTTAAGCACGTACGCCACCTCCATTTAGCACCTGCATGAAGTAATCCTCGAGCGAGCTGCTCTGCTTATGAATCGAGTCAATAACGACATCACTAAGAATCAATACTTTGGTAATCTCACTTTGTGGAATATGTTGGTCATAGATCCGAATGAACTGATTATCAATCACCCGTATATTGCTTAATTGAAGTTTCTCCGACAAGACGTAAGCTGCTTTGCTGCAGTCGTTTGTTCTAATCTCAATGTAATTCGTCGTTTCCTCATGAATTTCTGCCATTGTAATTTCCCGTAGCAATCGACCGCCTTGAATGACACCGACGGTATCCGCGATTTGCTCGATTTCACCTAGAATATGACTGGATATGAGAAGCGTCGTCCCATATTCCTTGCACAGCATACGAAATACGTCGCGCAGTTCCCTGATCCCAATTGGGTCTAACCCATTAATCGGCTCGTCGAAAATAAGCAGCTCTGGCTTCGTCGTAATCGCACGCGCGATGCCAAGGCGTTGTTTCATACCTAGAGAGAATGTTTTCACTTTCTTCTTCCCCGTATCGACAAGATTCACAAGCTCCAGTGCTTCATCAATCGACTTCTTATTGTAATAACCCATATACTCGCAGTGCAGCTCCATGTTTTCACGCGCCGTGAGTTTATCGTAGAAGACCGGATATTCGATGATCGTCCCCATACGACCCAATAAATGGTATGAATTTGGTGTTAATTTTTCGCCGAACACTTCAATCTCGCCACTCGTCGGCTTCACAAGATTAGTCATCATTTTCATGGCCGTTGTTTTCCCTGCGCCATTGGGTCCAAGAAAGCCATAAATTTCACCTTTTTTTATATTCATGTTGACGTTCGAGACAACCTCTTGGCCTTGAAAGGCTTTCGTTAATCGATTCGTTCGCACCATATACTCCATATCGTTTTCCCCTCTCGCTCTCTCTCATAACTTCATTTTACAGGACGTCATTCTCATTTTTCTTTCGCATTTCTTACGAAATTCTTAAGTTCTATTTCACACAAAAAGCTCATGGAATGGTAACGAGATATCACTCCATGAGCTAATACTGCACTTTTTTCAATTTAACGGTAAATACCGTAAGCTCACCCGGCTTGCTGCGAAGATGAATAGAACCACCCATGCTCTCCACTAATCGCTTGGTGATTGTAAGACCGAGACCACTGCCTTGGTAGGACTTATTCCTTGAATCTTCCAGTGTATACATGCGTTCGAACACATGATCAATGTGCATCGCATCAATGCCTTTCCCGCGATCCCAGATGTCCACGTAGACCAATGATTGATCTTCACGCAGTGTGAGTCCAAGCTGTTTGCCAAGACTTCCATATTGAATGCTATTGGAAATTAGATTGTTAAGCACACGATGCAGGGCTTCATTATTCCCAAATCCATAAATAGGATGATCCGGAATGTCAATATGAACTTGAAAGCCCTTCTCTGTCAAAATATCATAATACTCCAGTATCGTGCTGCTGCAACGTTCATTCATTAAGATCCGTGACATCGGAAACTCGGTATCTCCCGATTCTAGCTTGGCCAAATCGAAGAAATCATGAATCAAGGCGAGTGTCTCTTTGGTTTTCTCATAGACTTTACCGAGTATACGCTGCCTTTCTTCAGCTGGTATATTCGGATCGTGATATAAGATTTCAATGTAACCAAGAACGACGGTTAATGGTGTCTTCAGATCATGCGAGATGTTCGATACCATCTTCTTCATTGAAATTTCCATCTTGGTATAGTCAGAATAAACTTGATGCTGCGACGCGAGCAATCGATTGATTTCCATCAGCAGAGATTGAAGCTCGCGATCTCCAGTGAACAGTAAGAGCTTCTCATTGGACGCAACTTGAGAAATACGCTCGATTTCGCGGCGCAAATGCTGCATTTGCTTCCTATAGCTTAAGCGGGAATACGTCTGATAACATATAATACCTATCAAGATAACGATAACTGCAGCAAGAATATATACCATCCTAACCGCCTTCCCACTTATAACCAATGCCCCATAATGTTTTAATATATCGCGGTTCTGACGGGTTATCTTCAATCTTATCTCGCAATCGACTCATATGTACATTAATGACATTCTCATCGCCATAATAATCATCATTCCATATTTGACTATAGATTTGTGCCTTCGTATAGACACGATTCGGATGCGCTGCAAACAGTCTAAGAATTTCGAATTCTTTTGATGTCAGCTTAATTGGCTCTTCCTTCTTGAAGACCGCAAAGCTCTTCAGATCAATCTCCAGATCCCCCATCATTAGCATCTGCTGCATGGGCTCAGGCTTACTATCCACCTTCGCATATTGCGTCGCACGCCGAATCATCGCTTTAATTCTCGCTGACAATTCAATCATGGAGAACGGCTTTGCGATATAATCATCAGCGCCAAATCCTAAGCCTAACGCTTTATCGATGTCGCCATCCTTCGCTGATAGAATGAGAATCGGTACAAGACTGCTCATCCGGATTCGACGAATCACTTCCATCCCATCGATCTTCGGCATCATCAAGTCCACCATTATAAGATCGAATTGCAACTCTGTTTGCTCAAAAACCATCAAACCTTCTTCACCATCACGAGCAACGGTAACGGCGTAACCTTCCTTCACCAAATAATTCTCGACCATCTCCACAATAGCCTCGTCATCTTCTATTATAAATATCGAATGCTTCATCGCTTACGACCCTTTCCATCTCATTCTATGTCTACCGAGCTCTTGGTATAGTTAAAAAGCCGCTGATTCATCAGCGGCTTTATTGTTTAGAACTTGTCTTATTGGTTGTCCAATTCTTCTTTGCTAACCAAAGTTGTAAGAGCTGTTACAGCTTGTTCAGCATCAGAACCTTCTGCAGAGATGGTAACTTCAGTTCCAGTGGAAATTGCCAAACTCATGATACCCATGATGCTCTTGGCATTCACTTTCTTCTCGTCCTTCTCAACAAAAATTTCAGATGAGAACTTATTCGCTTCTTGTACGAATAATGCAGCAGGCCTTGCATGAAGACCGGTCTTTAGTTTCACAACGACTGGGCGTCTTGACATCGAACCAATTCCCCCTTTTTTCTCTACGATTTATTATATACAAATTTTACCATTGATACCAAAAGAAAACGCACTCAATTAACATTATTATACCATTTCACGAACAATTAAACTACTTTTTTATACGACTTCCCTATTTTATCCCACGAATTCGATCTGCAAGTTCATCTAGCTTGCGCAGTCGATGATTGACACCTGACTTACTCACTTGACCTTTAAGCAGATCGCCTACTTCTTTAAGATTAATATCGGGGTTCTCTAAGCGAACTTCCGCTACTTCTCGTAGTTTATCAGGTAAAGTATCGAGCCCCAGTTCTTTTTGTATGAGTCGTATGTTATCGATTTGACGCACAGCAGCGCCAATCGTTTTATTCAAATTCGCTGTTTCGCAATTGACGATTCGGTTCACAGAATTGCGCATGTCCTTCATAATCCGAACATCTTCAAATCTGAGCAGAGCTTGATGAGCACCGATAATCGATAAGAATTCGATAATCTTCTCACCTTCTTTAATATAAAGAACAAACCCTTTCTTCCGTTCAATAAATCGCGCATTGAGATCAAATTTATTCGCTAGATTGGTTAGTTCTCCACAGTGCTCCTCATACATCGAGGAAATTTCCAGATGATACGAAGAACCTTCTGGGTTATTAACCGACCCGCCTGCTAGGAACGCACCGCGGAGGTACGAACGCTTGCAGCACGTACTGCGAATAATGCTATTATCGATCCCGTCCGTAAAAAGAAACCCTTCCGAGACAATGAATAATTCTTTGAGCAATATCTGTACCCCGTTAGGTACACGCACGATATATACATTGTTTTTCTTTAGACGCATCTTTTTACGAACAAGCAATTCCGTATGCAAGCCATACAATTTCTTCAGAAGGGAGTAGATTCTACGAGCGATCGCGGCATTTTCTGTTGAAATATCAAGAATAACTTTCTGATTCGTGATTTGCACAGAACCATTCATGCGAATAAGTGCTGAAAGCTCTGCTTTCTCACAGCAAGCATCACTCTCGACAAGAGTTAGCTCCTTTTTCGTTTGCGCCGCAAAGGACATCCATCTCACCCCTTTCTTAACATCCAACTTTCGACAATCTGATAAATATGGTCGCTTAATTTGGCAGCATCATGACGTAAGTACGTCCGGAATAGAACAAGACGATCCGCGATCACCTCATAGCCTCGCTTCTTCACTTCTTCTAAGTCTAGATGAACCGCTTTTGCACCTTTTTCCGCATATTTATCTTGTACTTGTGGAGGAATTTCACCATTGTTCACAATCACATAATCGAATAGATGATGACCGACATGTGCATGAACAGCTTCTAGATGATCACTTACCGTGTAGTTATCCGTTTCACCCGGCTGTGTCATCACGTTGCAGATGAACATTTTGACCGCATTGGATTTCAGAATTTCTTCCGCCACATGCGGGACAAGTAGATTCGGTAATATACTCGTATACAATGAACCTGGACCACACAATATTGCATCTGCCTCACGAATCGCTTGAAGCGCTTCAGGTAACGGCTGCACATCAGCTGGTTCCAAAAAAACACGTTTAATACGGCTGCGAGCTTCAGGAATTTTGGACTCACCTACAACCAAAGTGCCATCCTCCATCTCAGCATTAAGAATAATCGCTTGATTCGCCGTTGGCAGCACACGGCCCCTCACAGCAAATGCACGCGACATCTCCTTAATCCCTGTGACAAAATCACCTGTTATATCTTTCATCGCAGCTAATATTAAATTACCAAGCGAATGTCCTGCAAGCCCAGTCCCTTCTCGGAACCGATACTGCAGCATCAATGAAAGAAGCGGCTCAACATCAGCAAGTGCTGTGAGCACGTTTCGAATATCTCCCGGAGGAGGCATACCTAACTCTGACCGCAATACGCCTGAACTTCCTCCATCATCAGCAACCGTTACGATTGCTGTAATGTCGAGCGGCTTTTCTTTTAAACCACGCAACATGACAGATAAACCCGTTCCACCGCCGAATACGACGATCTTCGGTCTAGGCATCGGTCCGTAGCCTCTACTTGACATAAGTTTCACCCTCTTAATGACGATCCCGTTCCGCATCACGATGACTTACTCTTACGACTTCCGTCTCAGAGGAACTTAGCATCTTGCCTAAGTATTCAGCAATGGCAACGGAGCGATGCTTGCCTCCTGTACATCCAATACCAACAACAACCTGGCTCTTGCCTTCTTTTTTGTACTGTGGCACTAAGAACTGAAGCATATCCAATAGTTTTGCTAAAAACTCTTGTGTTTCATTCCACTTCATTACGTAATCATACACTTCTTCATTCTGACCCGTCTGCGGTCGTAAATTCTCGACATAGTGCGGATTGGGCAAGAAGCGAACATCGAAGATCAGATCTGCATCGATTGGGACACCATACTTAAACCCAAAAGAGATCACATTTATGGATATGCGATTGGCATCCAGATTGGTGAATCGAGAGAAAATACTTTGTTTCAGCTGTGCAGGTTTTAATGAACTCGTGTCAATCACTTGACTCGCTAAACCTTTAAGCTCCTCAAGTAGCTTGCGCTCAGCATGAATACCCTCAAGTGGCAATCCATCCTTCGCAAGTGGATGACGACGACGTGTTTCTTTGTAACGTTGAACCAAGGTTCCATCCGTGGCATCTAAGAACAGAATTTCATACGTGATCGTGTAATTCTCACGAACTGTACGCAGCGACTCATGTAGCGCTGTAAAGAATTCTCTTCCTCTTAAATCAATGACAAGCGCTACTTTGCCAATTTTACCTTGGGATTGTTCAATTAGCTCTGCAAACTTCGGAATCAATACGGGTGGCAAGTTATCCACACAGAAGAACCCTAAGTCTTCAAAACATTGAACAGCAATGGTTTTACCTGCCCCAGACATCCCCGTAATGATAACAAGCTTGGCAATCGTGGATGTGTTATCCATGGTTAACCCTCTCCCGTTAGGTCAATCACTTCGACCTGTTTCTAGAATAAATTCAGACCTGCCGCGCCAATGCAACCAGCATCATTACCAAGTGTAGCTGGAACAATATCAACGTCTGCTTTAAGTGGAGCAGGTGCATATTTATCAAATGTTTCACGAACTGGTACAAACAATAGTTCACCTGCGTGTGAAACCCCGCCGCCTACAATAAAGCGCTCTGGATTAAGCATCGCAGCTAAATGCGCCATGGAGCGTCCCAAATAGTAAGCCGCACGACTTACGATGCGTTGTGCAGTTTCGTCATGCGCACTTGCTGCCTCAAACACATCTTTCGCTGTAATTTTCGGCAATAGTGCTAGACTTGTATGTTCACCGCGTTCAACCGCATTTTTCGCCATACGGATAATTCCTGTTGCAGAAGACACCGTTTCTAGACAGCCAAACTGACCACAAGAACACTGAATAGCTTCAATATCAGGCACTACACTCATATGACCAAGTTCCCCAGCCATTCCTTTAAACCCTTGATAAATACGACCATTTAGAATAATACCGCCGCCAACGCCTGTACCAAGCGTGTAGCATATCAAGTTGGAGATGCCTTTACCTGCGCCACCCCACGCTTCACCAAGCGCAGCAACGTTCGCATCATTATCAATCTTCACTGTTTTACCTAGTTTTTCTTCTAGGCTTTTTTTGACAGGGACATCGCGCCAACCGAGATTTGCTGACAATTCTACAATCCCTTCACGAATATTGAGGAAACCTGCAATTCCTGCTCCAACACCCGCAACTTGCTCCCATGCATATCCAGCTTCTTCAACTGCTTTTCTGCAATAGTCTGCGATACGATCCAGCACAGCTTCTGCGCCTTCTTCGGATAGCGTTGGGCCTTCATACTTATGAAGTAGTTGCCCGTTCTCGTCGCAAAGTCCTACTTTAATACTCGTACCACCGAGATCAACGCCAACGTAAATCTGATTTGCCATTCCAAGTCACCTCAAAGAAAAGTGTTTTTGTTCAAAAAAATATCCGGGTACCGTTTACACAGTCAACTATAAGCCAACCCTGTATCAAGGTCAAGGATATCCAAATGTGTCTATGTTTACAATGATCTACCTACAAACCAAAGCCACCATCTAATCTATACGAAAAAAGAAAAGCTCCTATTCGGAGCCTTATCGAATGCTTATCATTTACGCTTCAAGGAATCTTTCGCAATCAAGTGCAGCCATACAACCACTACCTGCTGCTGAGATCGCTTGACGGTACTTGGAATCTTGTACGTCACCACAAGCAAACACACCCGGGATATTCGTTTCGCTCGAACCCGGATTCACAATAATGTAGCCTTGCTCATCTGTCGTAATTTGACCGCCGAGGAATTTTGTATTTGGTGTATGTCCAATCGCTACGAAAATACCGTTAGTCTCGATTAATTCATCTTCGCCAGTCTCATTATTGCGAACTTTTAGAGCAGTTACACCCATGCCATTTGCTTCAACAGCAAGCGGGGTTTTGTCCAAGTTCCACGTAATTTTCGGATTGGAACGTGCACGGTCTTGCATAATTTTCGAAGCACGAAGTTCATTTCTACGGTGTACAAGTACAACTTCTGAAGCGAATTTCGTTAAGAAGTGTGCTTCTTCCATTGCAGAGTCTCCACCGCCAACTACGATGATCTTCTTATTACGGAAGAAGAATCCGTCACAAGTTGCACATGTGCTCACACCACGTCCTACGTTCTCACGCTCATTTTCAATGCCTAAGTATCTCGCTGAAGCACCTGTTGAGATAATAACGGACTCCGCTACAAGCTCACCCATACCTTCTACTTGCAATTTGAAAGGACGGCTGCTTAGATCAACAGAATTTACCCAACCTGTCTTAAACTCAGCACCAAAGCGCTCCGCTTGTTTACGCATGTTCGCCATCAGTTCTGGACCCATAATCCCATCAGGGAAGCCTGGGAAGTTTTCCACTTCTGTTGTCGTTGTTAATTGTCCGCCTGGTTCTGGACCTTCAATGACAAGTGGATTTAGGTTCGCACGTGCTAAGTAAATCGCTGCTGTAAGTCCAGCAGGACCTGTACCGATGATAATGGATTTATACATAAGGCGTTCCCCCTTAAATATCTAGATACTTAGGCCATAATGCCGCCATTTTTTGTTTAAGACCACACACTTCATCAATTAGCTTCACGTTCTTGCTTACCGTCGTGACAGTCGTGCCATAACGATCTGCTACTTCTTGATACGTAATTGCTTTACGATGCATTTTGGCGATCCAATACTCAAGTGCAGCAGACCAACCTTCAATCTTCGCAATTCTCGGCGTGTTTGGATATACCCGTGATAGAAAATCTACCCATAGTGTTTCCAAATCATGCTGTTGTATCAAATCATACCGTTTATGCATTTGTTTATAAGCAACTTCCATCACAGTCTGCCATTTAGGCTCCCATACCGGTAAGTTAAACCCAGAAGAAGCATCCGTTACTTCTTGTAAACTGCCATCTAGATACGCTTTAATCGGACCTTCCACTCCAATGGAGCGAAGGACGAACAAAGCGGCTTTCTTCACAGCATCCTCTTCATCAGGTTCGAGAACAAACTCAAGTAATGCAGCTCGCACTTCCTTGTCTCCAATGAGACCAAAAGCTTGAATGACCTGCAACTTCGTATTCTTATCCCCATGTCGAAGTCCCCAGAAGAAGGAGGAGCGAACGAGTGGATCCTCTTTAAGATGCTCAGCAACACCACTAGATGCCTTCTCAATGAGACGGAATTGCTCTTCAAATGGAAGGTGATAGTGATAGTGCAGCTTTCCTAGACGACCTGCCTCAAGCTCTTTCATTTGCTGCAAATAAAAAGGTGCAACATCCGATTTCGGATCCAGCTTCTCTGCTTGCAGCCACAAGCGCTTCGCTTCCACATAATATCCAATATTGCTAGCAGCTACTGCTGTATAATGATAGAGGCAAGGATCATCATTTCCCTCACCATACTTTAATAGTCGCTTGAATAAGGAATAAGCCGTCGCATGATCCCCTAGAATTCCCATCGTCGTCGCCAATTTAAACATATGGTCAGGATGTAGTGGCACCATATTTTGAAGCATTTGCAAGATCTCGCGGACTTCCGCTTCTTTTCGTAAATGCTGACTAAATATCGCCAAGTTACATAGACCATGCAGATTGCCAGGCTCAAGTGTAAGTACTTGATGAATCGTATCGACCGCTTGGTCGAATTGACCTGTGTAATAGTAAGCCAGTGCCAAATTGTTGCGCGCCGCTAGAAACTCAGGATCTTTCTCTACGATAGCTTCCAAAGTCCGAAGTGCTTCACCGAATTTACCCGCTTCCAATAGTTCACGAGCATGGTCGTGTTCGAACAACCCTTCTCTCGCTTTGATACGGGTGACCTTAGGTGCACGCTCCAGTTCATAAGTTAGCATCTCCAGCATCTCTTCAGACTCATCAAGATATAACCCTTTCGGGTCATTCTCTAGGTACTGAATGATCGCCTTTTCTGCTAAATCAAATCGTTCCATATTTGAATAATTATTCGCCATATAGAAATAACACTCAGTCGCGGCAGGATCAACTTGCTCAACGACTTGTGTTAGTACTTGGTTCGACTCTTCATATTTACCCATTTCAGACAACACACCAGCCAAGTTGTGATAATTGACTGGGTTGTCTTTTTCATACTCAACGGTCCGGCGAAAGTACTTGAGTGCCTTGTCATAATGATATCGATCCAGGGATTGTACAGCCCTCTCGAAGAAGAACGTGGCATCCATACGAACGGGTATTACATTTGTGTTTGTTGTTGCAGCATTCGCGGTGACACGCTTTTTTCTCATCACAAGACACCTCCATAACTTTCCAATATACGTCTTTTAGTATACCATACACCTTTCCCTTGTAAAATCAGCTAAGTCTTAGATACCGCCGTATTTGAACAAGGAGGAGATGGATCCACCATCATTAATAATGCGGATTGCATCACTTAATAGCGGTGCAACAGATAGAACTTTGAAGCGTTCAGGATATTCAGAGCCAATTGCTAAGGAATCCGTGATGACAACTTCTTTAATATTCGGATGGTCAAGACGTTCTAATGCTGGTCCAGAGAATACAGGGTGAGTTGCGCATACATAAGCATCCTCAGCACCGCGTTCTTTTAGCCCTTCAACAACATTTACGATCGTTGATCCAGTATCAATCAAATCCTCAATAATAATCGGCGTACGGCCCTTAACATCACCAATTACGTGTGTAATAACGGATTCGTTATGCTCAGGACGCTTCTTAATCATAATCGCAAACGGAGCGTCAAGTATGTTCGCCATTTTCTCAGCTGTCGTTGCACGACCCGCATCCGGAGATACGATAATTGGGTTCTTGATATCTTTCTTGCGGATGTAATCCGTAATTAGATCAAGTGCAGTTAGATGATCAACTGGGATGTTGAAGAACGCTTGAATCGCCGGCGCATGCAGATCAATTGTGATCAAGCGGTGTGATCCTGCAGCCACAAACAAATCAGCCATTAGTTTAGCAGAAATCGGTTCGCGCGGAGCTGCTTTTCTTTCTTGACGGGAGTAACCATAATAAGGAAGGACCAGGTTGATAGTTCTAGCTGATGCTCTCTTCGCCGCGTCCATCATAATTAACAATTCCATCATATGTTCGTTAATCGGGTGGGAGAATGTTTGTACCAAGTACACGTCACAATTCCGAATGCTTTCCTCATAACAGCAGTAGATTTCACCGCTCTTGAAACGGGATAGTTTAATTTTACCTAGCGGTTGTCCTAGTTCGTCACAAATACGTTTGGCAAGGTCTGGATTGGAAGACCCGGAAAAGATTTTTACTTGGTTTTGGGATGTCATGGTTACCTCCGAAAAATAGATTCCGCACGAAAAGTCCTCCCCTTCTTGTGGGAAGACATTATTCGAGCTTCAATGTCAGTTCGTGTCACTTCACATTTATTATACATGAAAGTCAAGGAAATTAAAAAGGAAGTAAAATCCGACTTCGTGAGCAAAATGTGGCAAGTTCCGTAAAACCGATTTCTTTTAAACATTTTTGTGCAACTTCTAAGTTCTCAGCTAACCGCTCAGGCGCATGAGCATCCGAGCCCATCGTAACAGGAATCCCGATCTGACAAGCATATTCCAACAGGTCACGACTCGGGTACATCGAATTTACCTGATGTCGTAATCCGGAAGCATTCACCTCAATTGCCATATTATTGTCTTTGATGATACCCAGCGTTTCCCTTTCAAGTGCCAACATATCTTCGGCCGGCTTATAGCCAAAACGCTTGATCATATCGATATGTCCAAGAAAATCGTACAAACCACTCTTTGCAGCCTTTTGCACAGCATCATAATACTGACGATACACGACATTCACATCCCGATTGTCCCACTGCGCTAATTGTCGAAAATCAGAGACATCCCATGTTCCTAGAAAATGAACCGAACCAATCACATAATCCCATGGATACGCCTTAATAATACGCTCTATCTGCTGCTCATAGCCTTCGATATAGTCCCCTTCTAGACCCACACGTATATCGATTTGTCCCTTGTATTTTTCTTTGAGATGAAGCGCTTCTTCCACGTATCGCGGCAACTCATCCATTGCCATCGCCATCTCAGGTAAGTATGTAGCTGGGTCTACATGCAAAAGCGGCATGTGATCGGACAGACCAAGCTGATCAAGTCCGATCGCGATGCCGCGTTCAATGTACTCTTCCAATCGACCAACGGCATGACCGCAGCGCTCATGATGAGTATGATAATCAATAAACATATCTAGGATAACCCCCTATACCTTCTTCGGGTTCAAATGTCGATTTTGCAATTCACGCATCACATCATCTAGTGGCAACTTCCGATCTCTTAATAACACCATCAAGTGAAAAATAAGATCGCTTGCTTCATAACGAAGCTCCTCATTGTCACTGTTCTTAGCCGCGATAATTACTTCTGCTGATTCTTCTCCGACTTTTTTCAAAATCTTATCCACACCTTTTTCGAATAAATAAGTGGTGTAAGATCCTTCTGGACGTTCTAGATCACGTGAAGCAATCACGGATTCCAACGAAGATAGAATGGAGAAGCGATCACGAGTAGTAGATTGTGTTGATAACGCATCTTCAGGCTCCATTTTCCGATAAAAACACGTATACTGCCCCGTATGACATGCGGGGCCTTGTGGGTCCACGAATATGAGCAGTGTATCCGAATCACAGTCATAGCGAATGTCGCGAACCTTCTGTACATTGCCAGACGTTGCTCCTTTATGCCACAACTCCTCGCGGGAGCGACTCCAGAACCACGTTTCGCCCGACTCTATCGTAAGTTTAAGCGACTCTTCATTCATATAAGCAAGCATTAATACATCCTTGGACACTGCATCCTGCACAATCGCAGGCACCAACCCTTGCGCATCGTATTTCACTTCTATCATCTTACTTCCACCCCTTTGCTTCGCAAATTCTGTTTAACGTCATGAATCGTCAGTTCCTTATAGTGAAAAATCGTTGCAGCTAGTCCCGCATCTGCTCCGCCTTCGGTAAATACATCGTAGAAGTGCTGCTTCGTTCCCGCTCCGCCAGAGGCAATCACTGGAATGTTCACCAAGCGGCTAACCTCACGAGTGAGCTTAATATCAAAGCCATCTTTCGTCCCATCCGCATCCATCGAAGTTAATAGCAGCTCACCTGCACCAAGTTTCTCTAACTGTTTCACCCATTCGAGTGTACGAATGCCTGTAGCTGATCGACCGCCATGGGTATACACTTCCCACTCGCCCCACTCTGGGTTGAATTTCGCATCTATCGCTACAACGATACACTGAGCACCGAATTTACGAGCTCCATCAGATACAAGCTCCGGATTTAACACGGCAGCTGTATTAATGCCAATCTTATCTGCCCCAGCCCGAAGCAAGCGACTCATATCCTCAACCGAACTAATCCCTCCGCCTACTGTAAAAGGAATCGTGATCTCGCCCGCTGTCTTACGCACAACATTGACCATCGTAGCGCGACCTTCAATCGAAGCTGATATATCGAGAAATACAAGCTCATCTGCACCTTCACGATCATAGATTGCCGCAAGTTCAACCGGATCGCCTGCGTCACGTAAGTTAACAAAGTTAACACCCTTCACAACACGCCCGTCTTTAACGTCCAGACAAGGGACAATTCGTTTCGTTAACATGGTCTATCGCTCCTCTCCTAAACTATCTACCTGATTAATTACCCGAAGATCAACCGATCTCCACAAGTGCTTTTCTCAAATCAATCGCCCCTGTGTATAATGCCTTACCAACAATAGCTCCACCTACACCTACACCTGCATCAGCATAAGTAGCAAGCTTCGTAAGATCACTTGGACGTGAAACTCCACCTGAAGCAATCACCGTCTGACCCGATACACGCGCTAAATCCACAATGGCTTCCACATTCGGACCTTCCATCATCCCATCTCGGGAAATATCCGTGAAAATAAACGTACGAGCACCATGCTCTGCAAGTTGAACAGCTAAGTCTGTAGCCTTCACCTGCGAAGTTTCTAACCAACCGCGAGTTGCCACATAACCCTCCCTTGCATCAATACCAATCGCAACTTGCTCTCCGTATTTACTTAGCACCCGATACACAAATTCACGATCTTCAATCGCAGCCGTACCTAAGATAACACGCGAAACACCAAGTGATAGCAGACGATCCACATCATCTTCTGTTCTTAACCCACCGCCGACTTGAACCGGTACTTTCACACTCTCCGCAATCTTACCGATTAACTCATCATTAACCGGATAGCCTGCCTTAGCTCCATCCAAGTCCACAAGATGAATCCACTTCCCTCCTTGTGCAGCCCAATCTTGAGCTACTTCTAGAGGATTATCGTTATACACCGTCTCTTGGTTATAATCGCCTTGAACAAGACGCACACATTTGCCATTTCGAATATCAATTGCTGGATAAATAATAAAAGCTGACATAATTTCGTCCCCCCACTTCACAAATCGCTTCAAACGAGTTATTATAGAAAACCCTGTCTTTATACACATCTTGTGTACAGGATGTGTACAGAATGGACGTCAATTTCATTTATACACAGGTATAACTGTTTTCAAAAATTATCAACATGTGGATAAAAGTTTTCACGAGTAAGCTATCCACATATCAACGGATTCCTGCACATATCCACAAAGTTACGAAGTAATCGAATGCCAAGTTCGCCGCTTTTTTCCGGGTGGAACTGCATGCCGTATACGTTATCCCGCCCGACAATTGCCGTAACAGGCTGACCATAATCCGTACTCGCTAATAGATCACTCGGTTGATTAAGCAGAACATGATACGAATGCACGAAATACACATGACCTTCTTCAATTCCTGTAAGCAGTGGATCGGACTTTGCAAGTGCGAGTCGATTCCAGCCCATATGTGGCACTTTCAGCTCGCCTTGAAACCGAACGACACGCCCCGGAAGTAAATCCAGTCCTTGATGCTCGCCATGCTCTTCACTTGATGTAAATAACAATTGCATCCCTAGACAGATCCCAAGCAGAGGCTTGCCCGTTTGGACGTACTCACGCACAACCTGATCCAATCCCGTTTCACGAAGTTGATCAATCGCATCACCAAATGCGCCAACACCAGGCAAAATAACGCCATCTGCAGCTTCAATCTCCTTCGGGTCAGATGTAATCAGAGCTTGATGTCCTAGACGTTCGACCCCTTTACTTACAGAGTGTAGATTTCCCATTCCATAATCGACAATTGCAATCGTTGCCACTTTTTAGAGCACCCCCTTCGTTGAAGGAACTCCCTGCACACGCGGATCGACCGTTGTAGCCTCATCTAAGGCACGTGCAAGCGCCTTAAATACTGCTTCGATCATGTGGTGTGTATTGCTGCCATAATGAACGATGACATGTAGTGTAATACGCGCTTCGAGCGCTAATTTCCACAGGAATTCATGCACAAGCTGCGTATCGAATGATCCCACCACTTGTGAAGGATACACCGCACGATACTCCAAGTGAGGACGGTTCGAGATGTCGATCACAACCTGTGCCAAAGCCTCATCCATCGGGACGAATACAGAAGCATAACGCTTAATCCCACGCTTATCTCCAAGTGCTTCACGAAGTGCCTGACCTAAGCAGATTCCAATATCCTCAACCGTGTGGTGATCGTCAATTTCGATGTCACCTTTTGCATCCAACTTCAAATTAAACTGTCCATGCTTTGTAAATAAATCGAGCATATGATTCAAGAACGGAACGGGGGTTTCTAATTCGACTTTCCCCTGCCCATCCACATCTAAAGTTAACTGAATATCTGTCTCATTCGTCGTTCGCTTGATAGAAGCCACTCGGCTTGATTGCACCCACTCCGTCATGATCAGTTCCCCTCGCTTCGTTCTTTGTTTAATCTTTCTTTTTCTTTATTTAGTCGTACTTCAATCGCTCTTGCATGTCCTTCAAGTCCTTCATTGCGCGCAAGCGTCATGATCATATCGCCACTTGCTAGCAGCGCTTCTCGGCTGTAATGAATCACGCTCGATTTCTTTATAAAATCATCGACACTAAGCGGTGATGAGAATCTTGCCGTGCCGTTCGTTGGCAGCACATGATTAGGTCCCGCAAAGTAATCGCCTACAGGCTCGGACGAGTATTGTCCTAGGAAAATAGCTCCCGCATTCTCGATGCGGGGGAGAAGCGCGAACGGCTCGGCGACAAGCAGTTCGATGTGCTCTGGTGCGATGGCATTCGCCAGACGCACCGCTTCGTCGATTGTGGCTGTGACCACGATCGCACCGCGATTTGCCGTCGACTCGGCGGCGATTTCGCGGCGCGGCAACACCTCGAGTTGCCGCGCAAGTTCCGCTTGCACGGCCTCTGCAAGCGGAAGCGACGGGGTGAGCAGCGTAGCAGGTGACAGCACGTCATGCTCAGCCTGAGCGAGCAAATCTGCCGCGACGTAAGTCGGGTCGGCGGATTCGTCTGCGAGCACGACGATGTCTGTTGGCCCGGCGATCATGTCGATATCCACCACGCCAAACACGTTACGTTTGGCGAGAGCGACATAGATGTTACCCGGGCCGACGATCTTATCCACCGCGGCGATGGACGCGGTGCCGTACGCGAGCGCCGCGATAGCCTGCGCCCCGCCGACGCGGTACACCTCCGTGATCCCAGCTTCCGCTGCGGCAACGAGAATGTGCGGGTTCACTCCCGCACTTCCCGCTGTCGCCGGCGGCGTCACGATCACGATCTCGCGAACCCCCGCCACCTGTGCCGGGATGGCGTTCATGAGCACCGAGGACGGATACGCAGCCGTCCCACCGGGCACGTAGAGCCCGACCCGCTTCAGCGGTCGGATCACTTGCCCGAGGATACTGCCGTCCTCCTGCAGATCCATCCACGAGTTACGCTTCTGCTTCTCGTGGTAAGCCCTTATGTTCGCGGCTGCCTTTCGCAGCGCTACCACGAACTCGGCATCCACTTGCTTGTATGCCGCCTCAATCTCCGCTGCGTCAACGCGCAGCGACTCAATCTCCACGCGGTCGAACTCCCGTGAAAATCGAATGAGCGCCTCATCGCCATCTTGACGCACCGCTTCAATAATGCGAGCCACAGCCTCATTCTGCTCCGGTGTCCCGTACTCTACTTCCCGCTTCAGCGAAAAATCGCTTGCCTGCACAATCTTCATTCACTTCTCCCCCTTTACTCCACTGCCAAATTTTTTACATGTACCTCTCTATACTTCATCTGAACGAACTCGGTTCTCTCACTCCAAACTATCTATATCTGAATCTCTATCTCGCTCCGACTTTTCCCTTTACTACTTCCACTACCCTCAACTCTCTATCACAATCGACTGTTGCAGCATGTCACACAGCTTTTGAATCTCTGCATTTTTCATCCGATAACTCACCCGATTCGCAATTAGGCGGCTTGTAATCTGGAAGATTTCTTCCTGTTCAACAAGCCCATTCTCACGTAACGTCTGCCCTGTCTCTACCATATCGACAATGCGATCACCAAGTCCAATTAATGGCGCTAACTCAATGGAACCGTTCAGCTTAATGATCTCAACTTGTTGTCCTTTTTCGCGAAAATAAGCCGATGCGACATTCGGATACTTTGTCGCGACCCTTGGATTCAGTACAGGCTTCCATTCTGGACTCGCAATGACAGACATTCGGCAGCGTGCAATACCTAGATCAAGCAGTTCATATACATCCCGATTCTCTTCCATCAACACATCCTTGCCAACAACACCAAGATCCGCGACCCCATACTCCACATAAGTTGGTACATCAACAGGCTTTGCTAGAATGAACTCCATCCCCGCTTCTGGAAAAGAAATCATGAGCCGGCGCGAATCATCCGTTTCCTCTGGAATGGATATGCCAGCCTCACGGAACAACTTAAAAGCTTGTTTATATATACGCCCCTTGGGCATCGCGACTTTTAACATCTCACCCACCATTTACACCTCCTCAATACACGTTACAATCTCTTGATACACAACCCCTTGATACAGATACCTGCCATCCTCCGTTTGCGAATAGGCGGCTACTCTGTCTAGCGCCGACAACAGCAACGTCTGTACGAACACATTTTTTTCAGCGCGATATTCAGCCGCACATTTCAGCGCTTCTACGCGATGCTTCACATCATAAATAATTAAGATACGTTTAGGTTGTTCCTGCTCGTTCGTTGCGATGACTTCCAAGATCCGATTCGTCTTAAGTGAGAACCCTGTTGCAGGTGCGGGTCTACCGAATTGTTTAAGCAAGTTATCGTAGCGCCCTCCTGCACATACCGGAAAGCCATGCCCTGCTGCATACCCTTCGAAAGTCATCCCCGTGTAATAGTCGAAATCCCCGATCATCGTTAGATCAATCAACACGTGCTCACTTACTCCGTATGCTTCAAGTACATGCCATATTTCACATAAGTGCTTAATCGAAGCCTCTGCAAGCGAATCTTCTGTCATCGCAAGCGCCTGATCACATACTTCCGCTCCGCCCCGCAGTCGCAAGATGTTCATCACACACTCCAGCGTCTCTTCTCCAAGTTGCAATGTCCGTAAGATATCCCTGTACCCGACGTAATCCCGATAGAGCAAGCAATCTTTAAGTGCTTGCTGCACTTCGGGTAGGCCGACCAACATCTCTTGGAAAAATCCGTGCAGAAAACCGACATGACCAATCGCAATTTTGAAAGTTTCCACACCTGCCGCCTTTAGCGATGCAATCGCAAGTGCCACAACTTCCGCATCCGCATCAGGTGTTGCATCTCCGACAAGTTCTACACCTGTCTGATAAAACTCAGCTCCCCGCCCTGCATCGTCTTCCATTGCTCGAAACACATTGGCATGATACGAAATTCGGATCGGAAAAGCCTCTTCTTTAAGTATTGAAGATACTACACGCGCAATAGGCGTCGTCATATCGGAGCGCATCACCAGGGTTGTGCCATTACGATCGAGCAGCTTAAACAACTTGCGATCTTCTGTCGATGAAGCCTTACCGACGGTATCGTAATATTCCAATGTGGGTGTAATGATCTCCCTATATCCCCACCGCTGCATACAGTCCAGCACCTGATGCTCAACTTCTCTCATTTGTACGGCAGCCTCTGGCAGGAAATCCTTCATCCCTGCAGGCTTTTCAAACACTTTCGGTCTAGACATGTCATTCCTCCTACCCTTATCCTGTCTATTTCTTTCATTTTCATCATCTATTTATTATGTTCATATCTAATTATCATTTAACAAACGCTTTAGTTCGCTACCATGTTACCATGCTACCAAAATGAAGTTATCCGTAATTTTAACACCACATACTTCCCGCGTCAATATGATTCCAATGAAAAAAAGAGCAGGAATTTCCTGCTCTTGGCAATCTTCTATTTACTTGCAATATGCCGTTGATTCGCGCGGAAGGAGCGTTGGTTTAATTTTCATCGCAACATTCCGTTTAGCAGATCCACTCATTTTATTAAGCAATAAATTTACCGCATGTTTACCCATTTCATCTAACGGTTGAGCAACTGTTGTCATTCGTGGATGCATTTCTCTTGAGAAAGGCTGATCATCATATCCAACAATGGAAACATCATCTGGGACCCGATATCCTTCATCTTGAAAAGCTTGCATGACACCCAGTGCGACGAAATCATCTGCTGCAAACACAGCGGTTGGTCTTATATCATCCCGCAGCCAATCCTTAACTACATCAAACCCCGCACGAATGCTAAACTCAGATTGGGTAATAAACGGTTCAAGTCCCGCTTCTCGCATCGCTGCTTCATAACCCCGCCTACGTTCTTTAACACTGAGGAACAACTCTGGACCACAGATGTGTGCGATTTTCTTGTGGCCAAGATCAATCAGATGCTTCGTCGCTTCATATCCACCGAAATAGTTATCTACGTTAACGATCGACACATCCAAATCTTCATCTTGACTGTCAACAATAACGAATGGAATCTGTTTACGATTAAGCTCCATCATATACTTTTCCTGTGTGAGCGGGGATAGCACGATAATGCCGTCTACGCGATCTTCTTGAAACAAAAAGTTAACACCTTGATGCTCTTCCTTAATGGGTTCACCTATTTGATCACCATCGATGGACAGCGCCAGAAAATAACCATGCTCTTCTAAATTACGATTCACCGTATTTACAATCCCGTCAAAAATCCAATCATGAAGAGTCGTCAAGGTCATACCAATGATTTTCGTTTTCCCACTAGCTAAGCTTCGTGCTGCTGAGTTTGGGATATAGTCTAATTCTTTGACCGCCTTGAGCACTTTCTCCCGATTTTTTTCCCGTACGGAATGAGAATTGTTGAGAACACGAGAAACCGTTACAACCGATAGCCCCGAGCGTTTAGCCACATCAAATATACTAACTTTCACAACAACCCTCCCTCCTTGAGAATGAAACCCAATCTATTTCTTACCGACTTTGAATAATTCGCTAATTTTACTTTGCAATTCAGGTGCGACATCAGCAGCTTGCTTCTTACCATTATCCAGCGGGTCCATCTCATTCTTCACAATTGTCAGTAGTTCCGAGTAATTTGTAATTACATGGTTATAAGATTCGACACCATATTTAATTCCACCTTCTACCACGTTTTTCAAATCTTTCGGCTCAACCGTCGGGAAGAAGCTAAAGTATTTATCTAGTGCTTGTTGGTTGGCAGGTGGCGTTCCTCCGCTTAGCTCAATGGACTTCTCCTGAATATCTTTTTTCAATTGGAATTTAATCCACTCGAATGCTTCTTTCGGGTGTTTGGAGTCTTTCAGGATAAAGAGCGGATCCACATATAGAACATCCCTTACTTTCGGATTTGGTCCAGCTGGAACAGCCGCAACGCCCACTTTGAAGGAGAAATCTTTCGCTGCTGCTAAATTCCATGCACCACCCACTGACATTCCGATCTTTCCTGTTGCAAAAGGATCTCCATCCTGTCCTGCAATCGCCTGATTAAATGCATTAGGTGCCATGACTTTATCTTTAAATACAAGATCGTTAATTTTTTGGTTTGCTGCAATTACTTCTGGAGAATTGAAGTATACTTCAGACGGTTTTCCGCCGTTATTCCACGTATCATCCGAATATACCTTTGCATTAAAGTAAACGGGTCTCATGTCTTTCTCGCCCCAGAACCAATCCAGTCCATACGTGGTATCATTCGGGCTTTCTGTCACATGTGTCAGCTTCTTTGCATATTCCAACATTTTGTCCCATGTCCAAGACTTATCTTCATAATCCGATGGCGGGTATGGCAAGCCTGCTTTATCGAACAAGTCTTTGTTATACATCAACAACGATACATAGCTATAGACCGGGATGCCATATACTTTTCCATTCTGCTTATAAATGTCCATTAAGTTCTGTGGAAGTCCATACTCCTCCGGCTTAAATCCTTCAAGCAAGTCCGTCATCTCACGAACCAAACCTTTGTTATAGTACTCGATGAATCCACCGTTACCAAAGTGGGAAGTCACATCAGGTGCTTGCTTGGAAGCGACCAAGTTCTGTAGTTTGGAGTCATATTCATTAAGTGGTGCTTTCAATATATTAACTTTAATATTCGGATTCAACTTTTCAAACTCAGGTACAAGTTTCTCAATATAAGCCTTATCATCTGTATCAAGTGTGTATTGTGTAATCGTCACCTTACCATTATCGGATGAGGAACATGCAGGTAGAATCATGATGGCCAGTAACAACAGGACAATTGCACCGGACCACATTCTTTTCATTAACTTCATATAAATCCTCCTTCAAAATAGTTATTTCACGCCCGTGAGTACGATTGACCGGACAAAATACTTTTGTGCCACTGCAAAAATGATGACGATCGGAATAATCGAGAGTATCGATACGACCATAACCAAATTCCAAGGAATCAGCCTTGTGTTGGAGAACGCCATACTTGCCATTCCGATTGCCAGTGTAAATTTATTCGATGAGTTCAAGTACATAACCTGACCAATTAAATCGTTCCATGTCCAGATAAACGTAAAGATCGATGAAGTTGCAAGTGCTGGACCTGATAGTGGCAATGCAATCGACCACCACTGACGAAACTCGGAGCAACCATCCATTCGTGCAGCCTCGAACAATTCATTCGGCAGCGAAGTGAAGAACTGACGCAGTAAAAAGATAATGTAAGCGGATCCAAAAAAGGTCGGTACAACAATCGGTGCAAAGGAATCCATCCACCCTAAGTTCGTAAACAAGACAAACTGCGGAAGCATGATTGCAGGATAAGGAATCATCATCGTTGCGAGCAAAATCGTAAATAACGCTTGCTTACCCTTCGCTCGATACCTTGCAAAGCCGAAGGCCACAAATGAGGAAGATAACACAGTGCCAATTACACTCATAAGTGCAACGAAAATACTGTTCTTGTACCACGTGAGAATCGGGTAACGTTCAAATGCGTTGGAGAAGTTGGACCATACAATCGTCTTCGGGATAATTCTAGGAGGGAAAGTGAGTAATTCTGCGTTGGATTTTAAAGCGGTGGAAATTAAGTTTATCGCCGGTGCGACTAGAATGATCGAGATGATAATAACAAGCAGGAGTGCAATCCAATTGGTACGCGGTCGATTTCTAGGTTTCTTTATTTTGAGTGGATAAGGCGGTCTGGATTCAATTGACTTGGTATCGAGATTCACGCTACTCATAGTCCTTCACCCCCTTCATAATGAACGTATTTTTTGGATACCTTCATAATGAAATAAGTTAAGGCAATGACAACAACAAGTAGCATCCATGACATGGCAGAAGCAGCGCCAATCTTGTTGTTCGCAAATGCGTTCTGATAGATATAATACACATAGAATGAAGTCGAGTAGTGCGGCCCGCCTCGAGTCATTACATAGGCTTGTGTGAACACTTGGAACGATTCGATTATACCCATAATGAGTTGAAACAAGACAACAGGTGAAATCATCGGGAACGTAATTTTCCAGAATGTCTTCCAACGACCGACTCCATCAATCTTCGCAACTTCATACAACGTTTGCGGAACATTCTGCAGTCCGGCTAAGAAGATAACCATACCACCGCCTACACTCCATAACGTCATGAGTACAAGGGCATATACCGCCCAATTCTCATCGAGCAACCAATGTGGACCTTCAATACCGATTAAACCTAATACATAATTGATCATGCCAACTGCAGGGTTAAAGATCCATAACCAGATTAGCGACATCGCAACACCCGAAATCATACTTGGAAAATACATTAAAGTGCGGAAAAAGCCTCTGAAGGGAATACGTTGATTCAGCAAGATCGCGAATAACAAGGAGAGTATAAGAGTAAGTGGGACGCTGAATAGTGTAAAGCGAAGTGTGGCTTTTACGGATTGCCAGAACAAATCATTGTGGAACAGATCGACATAATTTTGCAATCCAATCCACTTCGGTGCTTGACCGATCTTGAACTCGGAGAAGCTGTAGTAAAGTGATGCAATCATGGGATAGAGCAAGAACACTAAAGTACCGATAATCCAAGGTGCGATAAAGATGTAGAAGTGAACCGTCTCACGGTTCCTTATCGATTTGAACATGAAGATACACCCCAATGTTTAAACGTTTTAATTTTTAATATAAAAAAACAAGCTGTTCATTCTTTTGTGGAAAAGCGCTTACAAAAATAAAGAAATAAGTCGAATTTTCCCTCCCTCTTACACTTGTAATCGTTTTAAAATTAAAAGGCTTTAACTTTTAATCCGATCATACCTGAGGATAGTTATCCCTGTCAATACAAATTTTGGATATTTAATCCAGTTAAATATCACTCCCGAATAACCTGCAAGGGATTACCCGCTACGAAGCTGCCCGCAGCTACATTCTTATGCACGACTGTTCCCGCTCCTATAATTGCACCATCACCGATCGTAACGCCCGGCAAGATTGTACAGTTCGCACCAATTAATACATTTGAACCAATATGTACGTCACCAAGTCGATATTCTTTAATCAAATATTCATGGGCTAATATCGTTGTGTTATAGCCTACTATCGAGTTTTCACCAATTGTAATCTTTTCTGGAAAAAATACATCTACCATCACCATCAGGCCGAAGGCCGTATCTTGACCGACCTTCATACCTAACATGCGACGATAAATCCAATTTTTAAAATGGAGGGAAGCCGAATAACGTGCGATTTGGATCCAGATGAAATTTTTCATCCCTTTCCATCTACTCACCGTACGATAAATCTGCCACAACGAATTCGATCCCTCAACTGGATATCGATCTGTTTTTCTCAAAGCTTTAAGCCTCCGTTACACCCGCTATCGGTAAAAGCTCACGCATATCATCGATGATGTAAGTGGGGTTATATTTTTGCAAATAAGTTAGACCCTTCAGGGACCAATTTACGGCTACTGTCTGAACACCTGCGTTGTGCCCTGCTTCAATATCATAATGGGAATCACCCACCATGATCACATCTGATAAATCTTCTAATCCGAAGTCTAAGTTACGTAGCGCAGATTGAATGCCTTCTGGATGCGGTTTCGGCTGCTTTACATCGTCCACCGTAATGACCGTATCGACATACTTGTCCAGTCCCGTAAGCTTAAGTCCCATCTCAGTTGTCATCCGAACCTTGCTCGTTACAATCCCAATTCGAATACCCGCTTCTTTAAGTGCAGCAAGTGTCTCCTCTACATGGGGGAATGCCGATACAAGCTCATCATGCTTCGCAACATTAAACGCACGATATGTCTTCACAATCTCTTCAACTTCATCCTGCTCGGTAAAATAACGCATTTGCTCATACAGCGGTCTGCCCATATGTGGAATAAGCAGCTCGCGGGTATAAGGTACTGGTGTTTGACCTTCTAATGCATGAAGAAAGGATTGTATAATAAGTTCGTTCGTATCAAGAACTGTTCCATCTAAATCAAATAACATCGCTTTAATCATGGTCTGCCTCTTTTCTATATTGTCTTCTCTAAGATTAGTTAGGCTGATCCACAGTATTTACTTTTGGTGCTTTGCTAGAGACGATCGGGTCTAAATAACGATCTTTCGCCCAACCTTTCTTTCTTCTAACAATGATTAATACAACAGCAGCTACACAGATCAGAATCGCAACAAGCATCGAAATTCGAATGTTACCCCCATATGTCATAGCTCCTGCTTCAAATACGAGATTCATAGGTGACCACATTGCATCAATTAGTGAAGCTAACCACGTTGGACCTGTAAATGACAAGGAATCTGTACGCAAACCTTCGATAAAGAAACGACCGATGGAGTACCAGATAAAATAGCTCATAAACAGTTCGCCCGCACGTAAGAACGGTCTTCTACGTAGCCAGAACAAGATAAGAAGACCTACTAAGTTCCATAACGATTCATATAAGAATGTTGGATGATGGTAGGCGCCTTGAATGTACATGTTATTGACGATCCAATCCGGCAAATGCAAGGTCTGACGCAAGAAGGATTCCTCAACAGGTCCACCGTACGCTTCTTGGTTCACAAAGTTTCCCCAACGGCCGATCAATTGCCCCACAATGAGACCTGGAGCACATATGTCTACCATTCGCCAGAAGTCATATCCTTTGGCACGGAAGTAGAAGTAACCCGCAATTAATGAACCTATAAGCGCACCGTAAATCGCAATACCGCCTTCCCATATCGCGAATACGCTCCAGAAATTATCTTTATAGTTGTCCCACTGAAAAGCTACGTAATAAATTCGAGCAGCAATAATAGCAGAAGGGGCTGCGATAAGCAGCATATCCATGAAAAACTCCGGCTTAATTTTAAATCGTTTACCTTCTTGTATAGCGAGTAGTAATCCGATTAATGCAGCCGATCCTAGAATGACTCCATACCAATGGATAGAGATCGGCCCTAATGACAATGCAATCGGGTTCATCTATTCTTGCCTCCTTAGCATCTTAAGTTCTACATCATTAATCGGCGTCTTCCGAGTCTTCCGATATCGTTTCTGTCAATTTGTTCGTAAATTGTAGAGCGGCATTGTAACCCATCCGCTTCAATCGGAAGTTCATCGCAGCTACCTCGACGATAACAGCCAAGTTTCGACCTGGACGAACAGGGATTGTGACAAGAGGAATATCAGTTTCAATAATCTTCGTCGTCTCCTCATCGAGTCCTAAGCGATCGTATTGCTTGTCTTTCTCCCAGTTCTCAAGACGCACCACAAGCGCAATTTTCTTCGCTGTACGAACGGCACCTGCACCGAAGAGGGTCATCACGTTAATAATACCGACACCGCGGATTTCAAGTAAGTGTCGAATAAGTTCAGGTGCTGTCCCTGTTAATACTTTATCTGCAGTTTGACGGATTTCAACTGCATCGTCGGCAATCAGACGGTGACCACGCTTTACAAGCTCAAGTGCAGTCTCACTTTTACCAATACCACTGGACCCTGTAATAAGCATACCGATCCCGTATACATCGACAAGTACGGCATGGATCGTCGTGCTCGGTGCAAGTTTATTCTCAAGAAAGCCTGTAATTCTCGATGCGAGAATCGTTGTTGTCATTGTGCTGCGAAGAACCGGTAAGTTGTTCTTCTCCGCTTCTTGCAACAATTCCTCTGCTACTTCTAAGCCACGTGTAATAATAATGCATGGTGTGTCTGGAGATTCACATAACATGCGTGAACGTTCACGACGTTGTTCATCGGAAAGCGTAGCGAAGAACGTCACTTCCGTCTTTCCTAGGATTTGTACGCGTTCATTCGGGTGGTAGTTAAAATAACCTGCAATCTCCAAACCAGGTCTATATAAATCTGAAACCGTAATTGGGCGATTGACTCCTTCTTTGCCACCTACGATTTCCAAATGCAGCTGGCTGATCAGATCCGAAACTTTTACTTTTCTAGACATCTCATATCGTTCCTTTCATGGTCCAATAGTTCCATCCTAATAGAATTAGGAGATGAAATCAACAAAAGGCATATACAAAAGAACCTAGGGCTCAATTGCCGCTAGGTTCTCTGCTACTTAATATTGATTAAGCATTATATAAAATGGAGCTCGTTGTTTCTTTATCGAAGAAGTGCGCTTTGTTCATATCAAGAGCAAGCTTCGCGTTCGTACCTTCTTTAAGTGCAGAGCGTCCGTCTACACGAGCAATGATTGTACCTTCACCAATACCATTAAGATATAGATACATTTCATGTCCTAAGTTCTCAGAAACTTCGATAACCGCGTTCACAATTGTGTTCGGGGAAGCTTCCATGAATACAGGCTCATCGTGGAAATCTTCTGGACGAAGGCCAAGAACAACATCTTTGCCAACATAACCTTTTTCACGAAGAATTTGTGCTTTACCTGCAGGAACTTCTACGTTTACATTGCCGGAAGTGAAGTATAAGGATCCACCTTTATCAGCCAAAGCACCGTTCATAAAGTTCATGGAAGGTGATCCAATGAAACCAGCTACGAACATGTTTGATGGTGTATTGTAGATTACTTCTGGGGAAGCCGCTTGTTGGATAATACCTTTATCCATAACTACGATTCTGTCGCCCATTGTCATCGCTTCGATTTGGTCATGTGTTACATAGATAATTGTTGTTTGAAGACGCTTGTGCAACTTCGCGATCTCAGCACGCATGTGTACACGAAGCTTCGCATCAAGGTTAGAAAGCGGCTCATCCATCAAGAATACTTGTGGCTCACGAACGATCGCACGTCCTAGAGCAACACGTTGACGCTGACCACCGGAAAGTGCTTTTGGCTTACGATCAAGCAAGTGTTCAATATCTAGAATTTTAGCTGCATCACGAACGCGTTTGTCGATATCAGCTTTTTTGAATTTACGTAATTTTAAGCCGAACGCCATGTTCTCATAAACGTTCATGTGTGGGTACAAGGCATAGGATTGGAATACCATCGCAATATCGCGGTCTTTTGGTGCCACGTCATTTACAAGACGATCGCCAATGTATAGTTCACCTTCAGAAATTTCCTCAAGTCCTGCAATCATACGAAGAGTTGTTGATTTACCGCAACCAGATGCGCCTACAAGAACAACGAATTCTTTGTCTTGAATATCTAAGTGAAAGTCTTTAACAGTTGCTTCATCATTTCCGGAATATTTCTTTACGATATGGTTTAAACGTACGCCAGCCATTATGCGTTTCCCCCTCAAATTTCGAGTAAAATAAGTACAAATTCATCATAACCCATACGTACTACCCTGACTATGCACAAAGCCTACAAAAATCATCGCTTCCCATTGTTCAATTTGTACACTTTGTACAATGCCATGCACATTTTCACCAATACCGCATCGTGGAACGTTCGAACATCTAGTCCAACCTCTTGTTTAAACTTATCCAATCGATACAAAAGCGTATTGCGATGAATGTACAATTTCTTCGCCGTCTCACTTACATTGCAGTCCATCATAAAAAATTGCTCAAGTGTAGATACTGTCTCACTATCCAGCACATTCTCATTGCCTTTGAATACATCTTCTAAGAATGCCGATCTCACATCGTCTGATAACTGGAACAGTAGCGTCTCAAAGCGCAACTGCCAAGCCATATGTACACGGTTTACGCCATTAAAGGTACGTCCAACCGTAAGCGTCTCTCGTAATTTACAAATGGTCGTAAGCAGCTGTGGACGTGGCACACATGGATAAGCGATTCCTAAGCTGCATTCCAAACCCCATTCGGCCTCTAACATCTCGTGTAAGCCTGAACCGATATCCGACAGTTCCTCTTCGAGTGTAACTGCTACCTCACTCTGCTCTGCCGCCTTGCTTGTAAGTAAATCTTCTGACGCAAGAATAAGCCATTCCTTTTCAAGTAATGGCATAAGCAGAATTTCATTGCTGAAGAATGACTCTAACAATTTTTTGAAGGATCGATAACTGACGTTTTTCGTGGTGCTATCAAGCATGAGAAGCAAAGGAATTCGATTCTCATGCAGCTGAAAAGCCTCTACAAATTTATCTGGCAGCTCCATTAGTACATTCCCGTGATTTAACTGCTCCAGCACCCACATTTGCATCTCACTTTGCACCTGTTCTTGCGTTCTAACCGGCAAGGTAGATGTTTCTGCTACTTGCTTCTGAGCACCACGAATCATCATGTCAATTAATGCATGTTCGATAGAAGTGAGTTCTCCGCCTTCAATTCGAAGTACAACAGCTTCACCATTATCCTTATGTTCAAGTACAAACCGTACAGTAGTATCATCTGTCTCCAAGCTAGTTAAAGGTAATTGCGTAAGTTCAACCGAGTGTTCCAGTATTGTCTCTAATTGTGCTCTTATCTGCTCCCAGTTCATAGGCCACTCCTTGCTTGTGATCGACTTTTTAACAATTTTATCACGTTAACCAAGGGATGGACAATTTATCGAATAAGAAGAACAATTATGATGGATAGTAGTGCGAAGACAATACCAATTAAGTAAAGGAATGTGACCGTCTGCCGCTGATTAAGCCCCCATTTCATCAAGCTGTGATGCGTATGGAGTTTATCTGCCTTATGCAGCCCTTGTCCTTTCAGTAAACGCCGCATGAATACAATAGCCGTATCGAGAATCGGCACCCCTAATACGAGTACGGGAACGAACAAAGACAACACCGTCGCACTCTTAAAAGCCCCATTTATGCTAATAACCGCAATCGTATATCCGAGAAAGACTGCGCCCGCGTCACCCATAAATATTTTGGCTGGATAAAAATTATACGTTAGAAAAGCAAGACATGACCCGACAAGTACCCCTGCCAACATCGCAAGTGGCATATTCCCCATTAATGCCGCAATAATAAACAAGGTAAAAGAAGAAATCGTAACGATACCCGAGGCAAGTCCATCTACTCCATCAATGAAATTGATCATGTTCGTAATCGCAAATACCCAAATGATCGTCGCTGTCCACGCTAACCACTCTGGAAACACAATCATGTCATCGAACTTCCAATTGGACATACCCGTAATTTCTATTCCAAACCAGATCGGAATCGACGATACGACACCATAAATAAGAATACGCGGCCATACAGGAAATTCTTTTCCTTTTGTCTTAAACCAATCATCTAAAAGTCCCGTAAGCATCAGAATCGTACCACCAAGCATAATCGCCAGCGAGGTTGGATTAGTTGGAACAAAAATTAAGATTGAAATCATGCACCCTAAGTAAATCGCAATACCACCCATAAGCGGGATGGGATCATTATGAATCTTGCGCTTAGAGGGCTGATCAACAAAGCCAATTTGTTTCGCATATCTTTGAAGTACAGGCACGATTAAGAACACAATAATGAACGAAACAAGCAGAGGAAAAACCATATGCATCGCTTCCGAACTCCTTTCTGCCGTGAAGGGAAAGCAAAGTTAGGTTCTCCTAAACAAAAAACCTCCATGCAGAAATGAATCTTGGCAATATTTAAAGCAATAATTGGAGATAATTAGTAATAAACGCTCCAACTTGGAGCCTTGTATGTTAAAGGAGTGAAGGTATTGGTTTGGGATCATTGGCAGCTTGCACGCTGTATTGTATTGTTTGTGGCTATTGCCTATTTGCTCATCGGCATTCAAGTTACGATGTCTCATTATCGACAAAATTTTTACCGTAAAGTCATGTGGGCACCGGTATTATCCTCCCCGATCTATTTTGTCGTAGGTCTTTGTTTAGCCCTGTCAGGTCCAATGTGGTTGCTCCACACGTTTCATATCTTAATGTGGATAGCTGTCTTCTCTGGACTCACTGGGTTTTATTATCATGTACGGGGTGTAGGCTTACGTATTGGCGGTTATGCCCTGCGTAATTTCCTCGTTGGTCCACCCATTATAATGCCCTTATTATATTCGGCTATCGGCGCTCTCGGACTGCTGGCTGTGTATTGGAGATGATATTATGGTAAAAAAGAACGAAATTCACTACCCGATGTATGATGTCATGTCCCAGCATGAACATTGGGACGAGCATACACGTTCCATCGTCAGTTCAAGAATAGTGCGAGAAGACTCCTACCATTTTTTAAATGCAATAGAGATTGAGATCTTACGTTCGTGGTGTGCAAGGTTAATGGATGATGATCGCGGAGAAATCATTACTTACGTGTTAGGTCACATAGATCGCACTTTATTTGACAATAAAGGCGAAGGGCAGCGTAAGCCGCATGTCCCTCCAGCTCCAATCCTAATTCGTACAGGGTTAAATAATGTGCACAAGTTGGCAGAGTCCCTTTATGGCAATCACTTTTGGAAACTGTCCCCCGAAATTCAACACAGCTTAATGACAGACATAAGCGAAGGTACTGGACAACAAGGCGATGAGCATATGCAAGTTCCGCCTAAAGACTTTTTTCAAAAGCTACTCATATGGACAGTTGAGTCTTACTACTCTCATCCGAAAGTTTGGTCCGAAATTGGATTTGGAGGACCTGCTTATCCGCGTGGTTATGTTAGACTTGCTCCTGGTCAAGTTGACCCTTGGGAGGCTACCAATAAATCATGAATTGGAAACATGAGAAAGAAGAAGTCGATATCGTCATCGTCGGTGCTGGTGCAGCTGGCGGGGTACTTGCCAAAGAATTAAGTGAGATGGGTATGAGCGTCGTTATACTAGAAGCTGGCCCTATGCGCGATCCCCAACATGACTTTGCTAGTGATGAACTGGCCATGCAAGTATTAGGTTGGCAGGAGACCCGCCTTGTTGAGGGTCAGAACCCTCTTACGATGGGACACAACAATAGCGGCTATGGAGTTGGAGGTGGAACGCAGCACTTTACTGGCGTATTTTTGCGTTTCCATGAATCAGATTTCAAGACTCGCTCGATTGATGGTGTGGGCGAGGATTGGCCCCTTCACTATCGAGATCTAGAGCCTTACTATACAAAAATTGAAAAAGAAGTTGGCGTAGCTGGTCCGCGTCATTTTCCATGGGGAAATTTCCAAGGTCCTTATCCACTACCCGAACGGGATATCCTAAGTCCGAATGCTGATATGTTCCGTCGTGGTTGTGATAAATTACAAATTCAATCCGTCGTATCGCCACTTGCGATTCTACTTGCTCCTTATGAAGGAAGACCCCCGTGCATTAATCGTGGATTTTGTAATCAAGGATGTATGCCGAATGCAAAGTTTAGCACCTTAATTGTTCACGTCCCTAAAGCCATTACCGCAGGTGCTGTGCTGCTTACAGACTGTATGGTGAATCAGATTACCGTTGGGTCAGATGGGCTTGTCACAGGCGTTACATTCCTACATGGAGGGGTAGAGTATTCGCAAAAAGCCAAGCTCGTTATTGTTAGTGCATATGCCGTTGAAACGCCGCGGTTATTATTAAACTCGGCAAACTCTCAATTTCCGAATGGACTAGCGAATAGCTCCGGCTGGGTTGGACGAGCTATTATGACGCATAGCTCTCACGATGTGTATGGTGAATTTGATCATGAAATTCGGTTATACAAAGGGACCCCTGTTCTTGCGACAACACAAGATTTTTATGAGACAGATAAAAGTCGTTCGTACGCTAGAGGATATACCTTACATGCGCATGGGGCTAGACCCTTAGCAACCGCTAAAGCGATTATGGAATCAAGTGATTCGCTACTATGGGGAGATCGACTTCGTAAAGCGATGTTCAACTATAATTATTATGGAAGGGTCACCATGGTTGGTGAAGTGCTCCCTGATGTTAATAATCGAGTTACAATTGGTGATGAGAAAGATAAACATGGCATTCCTCGTGCACAAGTGACTTTCAGCTATGGAGAGAACGACTTACGCCTAATTGATCATGCTGTAGAGAATATGAAATCGATCATTCGTGCTGCTGAAGGTACCGTAAGATATGTTGTACCAGATACTGCTCACCTTATGGGTGGATGCCGAATGGGCAATGACCCGCAGACATCTGTCGTTAATTCGTACGGACAATCACATGACATTCCGAACTTGTTTATATGCGATGCTAGTACTTTTGTAACATCCAGCGGTGGCAATCCAACGAATACGGTCATGGCCTTAGCTGCACGATCTGCGGACTATATTATAGAACTAGCTAGTAAGCAAGAAATTCGTTAAATTAAATTTACGCTATATAAAGTAAAAGAAGAATGCCACTTGTTGGCACTCTTCTTTTTTTAATTTATGGTCTAGGATTGATGCTCCAAGATAAACCGAACATCAAGACCAAGAAAATTAGACAGAACGCACTTATCCCAATCCCCCATATCGCAAATAACCGGAAACGTTTGAATGCGAATAAGCCAACAACACCAAGTACAAAAGAGATCAGCGAGAAATATATAATGGGGTTCAATAGCCCATCCATAGTGCCTTTTTGGGTAAGAAGGGAAATATTTAATATTGCTAGTAGCACAAGCCCAATGAGAAAGGATATAAATCCAGTCATTTTGCTAAACTTGCTCATTAATTCCATAACTTCACTTCCCCTACTTTCATGCCGCGAATTTCTTTCACTTGTTCCAATTGTCTTAATTGAGCGGTTGGTCCAGTAAGAACAGCTCCATAAATTTTTATCCCGTTTTGTTCAATATGTTGGATTCTCTTTGTAAGCGAAAGATTTCTTACTCCAGCCATTTTCTCAGCTTGTGGTTCATATTCACGAAGCAGCTTCAATACTTCCAAGAAGGTAACTTCGTTGGTTTTCCCCTTATCAGAAAAAGGAGAAGAAGGATTCGCATCTACTTGCGCAGGATAGCCAATTGCAGAGAAACTAGTTCCACTTTGATCATCAGTGCGACCTTCTAATCCCGTATCTACAGCAAGCCAACGAAGATCTATATTTTGAGGAAGCAACTTTTCAAATTCTTCACGTGACATGACATTCGCCAATGAGATATAAATTTCAGATACTGTTCCGTCCGGTAATCCTTTTAGAACGTTCCATTGTAGATCAGCCGTATATGGAACTCTGCCTCTAGGATACATGAAGCCTTTGTCATGGGTCGTGACTTCACGATCTAAGAAAGCTTCTCTTTGAATACGTCCTGTCTGACTAAAAGTAATGGGAACATCGTAATTTGCAACTTTGTATTCCTCGTTCCCGATCTTTTTATAAATAGAAAAATCCATATCCATTGAAAATAAGCCTATATCGATATTTACTCCCCATTGCTTTATTCTCATATTCGGTTCTGTCACATAAACAGTCTTAGCAGCTACATCAATAAGTCGATTCGCCTTTCCCCCAATTCCGTAATACACATACGTCGCTAGCGTAAGTACAGGAAGGATAAGCAACAGTATTGCTAGACTAATCATGATGTTCGTTTTCTGCGCCATAAACTTACCGGAGCGAATAATTTGTTGCTGGTTCTTTTCAGTAAGAGAATGTGTATCCTTAAACTGATCAATGGAACCTTTAATTAATTGCTGATATATTTCTTCATCCGATTGCTTGTCTATATTATCTTTACTCATCACCATTCATCCTTTCCTTAACCATCTTAATCATCTTCTTTCTCCCACGGAGCAAATGGCTTCTCACTGTATTTAACTTCAAATTCAGGATATCTGCGGTCTCTTGGTATTGGAGCCCATGAAAATCACACAATAACACAACATGCTGTTCGTTCATCGTTAAGTGATCCATCATACGAAGCAATGTATGTAAACCTTCTTTATCGATTACCTCTTTCTCAGGTGTATGTAAATTGGGTTCAATCTCTGGAACTTGATCTTGCAAGATTACGCGCTTATACTTCCGTTCATTATCTATAAAAGCATGATAGGCAACTTTAAATAGCCAAGCTTTAATATTCGATATCTCGTAATCAGCAAGTTTCACATAAGCTCGATAGAACGTCTCCTGTACCAAATCTTCTGCTGTATAATGATTATGGGATAGGGAAAACAAATAGCGGTATACATCATTCACATATGTTCGATATACTTCATCTAGATTCACTTTCCCCCCCCTTTCACTGTATCCACGTTTAAGTCCCGCATAAAGTTGCAATACTTCGCAGAAAAGTATATTAAGTTTTAATGCAAACTTACTTTTGATTAACATTGCTAAAAAGGAGATATTAAGAATATGGCTATTGCTGAAGTTACGATTATCCCGATAGGGACTGGCACAACAAGCCTAAGTGCGTATGTTGCAGATATGCAGATAACATTATCGAAGCAAGAGGGTATCACTTATCAGCTCACACCGATGAGCACAATTATTGAAGGGCCGCTTGAGCGTTTGTTAGAAGTAATCGGGATTCTACACGAAGGTTGTTTCACAAGTGGAGCTGCACGTGTCTCAACCGCTGTCAAAATTGATGATCGTCGGGACAAACAAGCCTCTTGTGAACAAAAGATGCAGTCCGTTAATCAAAAACTACAAATACAAACAACAAAAAAAGACCTCATATGAGGTCTTTTTATCTGATGAGCCATGAAGGACTCGAACCTTCGACACCCTGATTAAAAGTCAGGTGCTCTACCAACTGAGCTAATGGCTCCCAGGGTAGATAATAATGGTGGAGGCTGATGGATTCGAACCACCGAACTCGAAGAGAGCAGATTTACAGTCTGCCGTGTTTAGCCACTTCACTAAGCCTCCATGCAGTAAGTATCCCGAACTTTAAGGTCCGTTATACAAAAAAAGTGGCTCGGGACGGAATCGAACCGCCGACACGAGGATTTTCAGTCCTCTGCTCTACCGACTGAGCTACCGAGCCATAACACTTAAGTAATGCTTGTCCATGAAATAAATAAATGGCGGAGCTGACGAGATTCGAACTCGCGGTCTCCTGCGTGACAGGCAGGCATGTTAGGCCTCTACACCACAGCTCCACATCCGATTTATTTAATGGTGCCGTCGAGAGGACTTGAACCCCCAACCTACTGATTACAAGTCAGTTGCTCTACCAGTTGAGCTACAACGGCATATTCAATTCTTATATAAAGCAAGCGCTTTACATTTAGAAATAAAAAAATGGTGGAGGCTAACGGGATCGAACCGCTGACCCTCTGCTTGTAAGGCAGATGCTCTCCCAGCTGAGCTAAGCCTCCGAATGATATTGGTAGCGGCGAAGGGACTCGAACCCCCGACCTCACGGGTATGAACCGTACGCTCTAAACCAGCTGAGCTACACCGCCACATTAATTAAATTATAGAGAAGAATAGAACTGGCGGAGAGAGAGGGATTCGAACCCTCGCACCGCTTACGCAGTCTAACCCCTTAGCAGAGGGTCCCCTTATAGCCACTTGGGTATCTCTCCAAATTATTGCTGCTAAGTTTAATACTTCACTATTATACAGGGTTTATTCCCTGAAAACTAGATGCTAAACGAAGGTAAATCATGGTATTTAGATAAGCCCTCGACCTATTAGTATTGGTCAGCTCCACACGTTGCCGCGCTTCCACCCCCAACCTATCAACCTCGTCGTCTACAAGGGGTCTTACTAATTGGGAAATCTCATCTTGAGGGGGGCTTCGCGCTTAGATGCTTTCAGCGCTTATCCCCTCCGTACATAGCTACCCAGCGGTGCTCCT
>NZ_JANQBC010000004.1 GCF_024721995.1 Paenibacillus radicibacter | reverse complement strand
GATAGCCATGCTCCATTGCTGCTGACACAGCGTGAACTGCAAGGGCAAATCACGGAGTTGCTCACTGGTGGTTATGCGGAGGAGGAGCTATTCGAAGGTGCTGGCTTCAGCGGAGAAGTGCTTTACTTTGAGGATGGATGTCTGGAGGCGGCGGAGAGTTCTGACAATGTTGAGCTTGTGGGCGGGCCGGAGGATTTGGCCTACGTTATCTATACATCGGGGACGACGGGCAATCCCAAAGGCGTTATGATCGAGCACCGGAGCTTCGTCAACGTAGCTATGGCCTATCAAACGATCTATCAATTGGATCAATTCCCAGTGAGATTGCTGCAAATGGCGAGCTTTTCCTTCGACGTGTTTACGGGGGATCTGGCGCGTGCTTTCGCGAATGGCGGACAATGCGTCATATGTCCGGAGGAAGTGAGGGCCGATATCCCGGGACTGGTGAAGCTCATACAAGAACGTGGCATCACGATCTTCGAGTCAACGCCGGCGCTGATTACGCCGTTATTCGAATATGTGCAGGAGCAAGGAATCGATCTGCAGGACCTGCAGGTAGTTATTGTCAGTTCGGATAGCTGCTCCGTTGAAGAATATACCAAGCTACAAAGTCGGTTCGGGGCGCATATTCGAATTCTGAACGTGTATGGCGTGACCGAAGCGAGCATAGATACGAGCTATTATGAGGAAACACTGGACAAGCTGCCAAGCGCGGGGTATGTGCCGATTGGAAAGCCGATGCCGAACATGCATATGTATGTGATCAATGATCGTGTGCAACTGCAGCCCATCGGTGTGCCGGGGGAATTGGTCATCGGGGGCGTTGGTGTGGCGCGGGGATACTACCGGAAGCCAGAGCTCAGCGCGGAGAAGTTCATCGTTAATCCGTTCGTGTCGGGTGAGAACCTATACCGGACAGGCGACTTGGTCCGGTGGATGTCGGACGGCAATATTGAATATTTGGGCCGGATCGACAACCAGGTGCAATTGCGCGGTTACCGCGTGGAGCTGGGTGAGGTGGAGTCGAGGCTGCTGCAGATCGAATCTGTGCGGGAAGCGGCAGCCATCATACGGGAGGAACAGCAGGGAGAGCGGTATTTATGCGCGTACGTGGTAGCAGGTGAAGAGCTTAACATACCCGCTATGCGGGAAACTTTGGCGAAGACACTGCCTCACTTTATGATTCCGTCGCACTTTGTCCGAATGGATCGGATGCCTTTGACGCCAAACGGCAAAGTAGACAGGAAGACACTGCCTGCACCAGACCGAGAAGATGGCAACATGTTCTACGTGGCACCTGTGAGCGAACTGGAAGTAAAGCTTGCCGTGATCTGGCAGGATGTATTGCGCCTGACGCGTGTAGGTATTCGCGACAATTTCTTCGAGATTGGCGGTCACTCGCTAAGAGCCACCGCGATGACTTCGCGAATTCATAAGGAACTGAATGTCCAACTGCCGCTTCGAGAAGTATTCTTATCACCTACGATAGAAGGGCTGGCTCTCGTGATTGAAGGGCTGAAGGGCAACCCTTTTGCAACCATCGCAAAGGCGGATTACTGTGATTATTACCCGCTCTCCTCGGCACAAAAGCGCCTCTATGTGCTGCAGCAAATGCCAGGGTCAGAGCTAATCTACAATATGCCACATGCGATGATGCTTGAGGGAAGGCTTGCACGAGGGCGTTTGGAAAGAGCCTTGGTCACATTGATCGAACGACATGAGACCTTGCGTACATCATTCGAGATGATAAACGGCGTGCTGTTACAACGAATTCATCCTGCCGTAGATTTTCAGGTCCGGTATAGGCATTCAACAGAAGAACAGCTAGGTGCTATGGTTAAAGCTTTCGTTAAACCGTTCGATTTAGGACAAGCACCGCTGTTTCGAATTGAACTCATTACTATATCGGAAGAGCGTCACTTACTGCTGCTGGACATGAATCATATTATTTCTGACGGTTTTTCACTTGAAATCATTCATCATGAGCTCGGCGAGCTTTATGCGGAGAAAGATTTGCCCGAGCTGGACATTCAATATAAAGACTATGCGGTTTGGGAGCAGAATTATTTAAATAGTAAAGCTTTCAAGGTTCATGAAAATTATTGGTTGTCTGCTATGGCAGGAGAACTAAATACGCTAAATGTACCTACTGACTATCCGCGATCCTCCGTTCAAAGCTTTTCCGGCGATACGGTAGCGTTCAGCATTGAGAAGGATCTCACTGATAGACTCAGAGACTTGTCTATTCAAACGGGAACAACGTTATACATGGTGCTGATGTGTGCTTACCATATCTTACTCCATAAATATACCGGACAAGAAGATATTCGAGTGGGCTCTCTCATTGCCGGAAGATCTCATGCAGACATAGAGCCAATTGTCGGTATGTTTGTCAATACGTTGGTTATTAGAACGGCACTTTCAGGAGAAAAAACAGCATCCGATTTTCTTCAAGATATGAAGCAAACAACGCTCGCTGCGTACGAGCATCAAGATTATCCGTTTGATATTTTGGTAGAGAAGTTGGGTCTGAAGAGGGATTTAAGTAGAAATCCGATCTTTGATACCTTATTTGCACTGCATAATACGGAAAATCAAGTGAAGAAACTTTCAGATGTCGCCATGAGTTACTTTCCGCTTCCTTTTGCTATATCGCTTTTTGATCTCTCTTTGGATGTAGTAGAGTTGGAAAATTCCCTGTATTGTACACTGGATTTCGTGACATCGTTATTCAAGAAGGAAACCGTTCAACGAATGAGTACCGATTGGATAGTCATTCTCCAGACGATTACCGCAAATGTGGAGGTTCAGATCAAGGATATCCACCTTCAAACATTCAAACTTTTAAATAATACTGTGGATCAGCCGATTGAGTTTATTTTTTAACAACCTTGGAGGTTAAATGATGTCAGATATGCTCTTTCAACATATTTTGCTCGCAAGTGGTCAGTTCGATAAAGAAAAACAGTATTGGTTACAGTTGCTTCAACAAGATGATGTTGTATCCGGTTTCCTCAAAGAGGAGCTGGTCGTCCAATCCGACGAGAGAGCTGGGAAATATTCGCTTGAAATTCCGTCGCAGCTGATAGAGAAGATAGACAGGATTTCTAACAAGTCAAATATTGCGCGCTATATGATTTTAGTATCAGGCGTTAAGTATTTGTTATCGAAGTATACGGGAGAAGCCACTGTTATCGTGGGTATGCCGACATTCGCGCAGCAAGAACAGGTTGAAGAACGAATGAATCAATTCGTGCTATTAAAAACAAGCTATGATTCCTCATTAACGTTCAAACAGTGGTTGGACCGCATGAAAGAAACTGTGTTAGCTGCTAACGAGCATCAAAACTTTCCTTTCGCGATCGTAGCGGAGCATCTTCATTTGCCAGAGACGGCAGAGGGGCTGCCTAATTGTTCAACGATAGTAAGGTTGGATGCTATTCATGATGTTTCCTATCAAGCTGACGTTGGCTCACTTGCGACCTTTTCCTTTTTGACTTGTGATGAAAGGTTGACCTTGCAAATCGAATATGAAACGAGCCATTATTCCGATCGCATGATCAAGCAAATCGCAGATCATTTTGAGGTGTACTTAGAGAAAGTCCTCCATGAGCCAGACGTCGTATTAGGAGACATTGAGCTGCTGTCCGATGATGAGCGGGAACAAATCCTGGTTGGATTTAACGATACCTCCGCAGCGTATGAAACGGGGAGCAAGACGTTTCACGAAATATTTGAAGATCAGGTTAGGAAGACGCCTGATCAAGTAGCACTTATCGTCGGGGATGCGGAATGGACGTATGCGGCTTTGAATGCGCAGGCCAATCGATTGGCTCGTTTGTTGCAAGCCAAAGGCGTAGAGCGTGAGACGATCGTAGGGATTATGGCGCGTCGCTCCGCGGATACGGTCATTGGGGTACTGGCTGTCATGAAGGCAGGCGGGGCGTATCTTCCGATTGATCCCACCTATCCATTGGGGCGAATCGCTTATCTGCTGCGTGATAGCCATGCTCCATTGCTGCTGACACAGCGTGAACTGCAAGGGCAAATCACGGAGTTGCTCACTGGTGGTTATGCGGAGGAGGAGCTATTCGAAGGTGCTGGCTTCAGCGGAGAAGTGCTTTACTTTGAGGATGGATGTCTGGAGGCGGCGGAGAGTTCTGACAATGTTGAGCTTGTGGGCGGGCCGGAGGATTTGGCCTACGTTATCTATACATCGGGGACGACGGGCAATCCCAAAGGCGTTATGATCGAGCACCGGAGCTTCGTCAACGTAGCTATGGCCTATCAAACGATCTATCAATTGGATCAATTCCCAGTGAGATTGCTGCAAATGGCGAGCTTTTCCTTCGACGTGTTTACGGGGGATCTGGCGCGTGCTTTCGCGAATGGCGGACAATGCGTCATATGTCCGGAGGAAGTGAGGGCCGATATCCCGGGACTGGTGAAGCTCATACAAGAACGTGGCATCACGATCTTCGAGTCAACGCCGGCGCTGATTACGCCGTTATTCGAATATGTGCAGGAGCAAGGAATCGATCTGCAGGACCTGCAGGTAGTTATTGTCAGTTCGGATAGCTGCTCCGTTGAAGAATATACCAAGCTACAAAGTCGGTTCGGGGCGCATATTCGAATTCTGAACGTGTATGGCGTGACCGAAGCGAGCATAGATACGAGCTATTATGAGGAAACACTGGACAAGCTGCCAAGCGCGGGGTATGTGCCGATTGGCAAGCCGATGCCGAACATGCATATGTATGTGGTCAATGATCGTGTGCAACTGCAGCCCATCGGCGTGCCGGGGGAATTGGTCATCGGGGGCGCTGGCGTGGCACGTGGATACTACCGGAAGCAGGAGCTTAGCACGGAGAAATTCATCGTTAATCCGTTTGTGTCAGGTGAGAAATTATACCGGACAGGCGACTTGGTCCGATGGATGCCAGACGGCAATATCGAATATATGGGCCGGATCGACAACCAGGTGCAATTGCGCGGTTACCGCGTGGAGCTGGGAGAGGTGGAGTCCAGGCTGCTACAGATCGAATCTGTGCGGGAAGCGGCATCCATCATACGGGAGGAACAGCAGGGAGAGCGGTATTTATGCGCGTACGTGGTAGCAGGTGAAGAGCTTAACATACCCGCTATGCGGGAAACTTTGGCGAAGACCCTGCCTCACTTTATGATTCCGTCGCACTTTGTCCGAATGGATCGGATGCCTTTGACTCCGAACGGCAAAGTAGACAGGAAAGCACTGCCTGCACCAGACCATGAAGATGGCAACATGTTCTACGTAGCACCTGTGAGCGAACTGGAAGTAAAGCTTGCCGTGATCTGGCAGGATGTATTGCGCCTGACGCGTGTAGGTATTCGCGACAATTTCTTCGAGATTGGCGGTCACTCTCTGAAAGCTACAGCGTTGGTATCCCGCATTCATCAGGAACTGAAGCTGAATGTGCCGCTGCGGGAAGTGTTTCAATCGCCAACGATAGAGGGGTTGGCAAAGGTGATTGCAACGCTAGGCGGTAATGAATACACCGCGATTTCGCAAGCGGAGAAGAGCGAAGTCTATCCCGTGTCCTCTGCGCAAAAAAGAATATATTTGCTTCATCAACTTGATTCTGCCCATGCAGCCTATAATATGCCGAATGTATTGCTGCTTGAAGGTAAGCTGGATCGGCAACGGTTAGCAAGTACATGTACATACTTGGTGGAACGCCATGCCTCTTTGCGAACCTCCTTTGAACTCAGCGATGGAGAGCTCGCCCAGCGAATTCATGCCCAGGTCGATTTCGACGTTCACTTTGTCGAAGCGGAGGAAAAAGATGTTCCGGTTCTCATCCGCCAGTTTATACGTCCTTTCGATTTGGCATCTGCGCCGCTCTATCGGGTAAGTGTCATTTGCATCGGGGAACAGCGCCATATTCTACTAATGGATATCCATCATATTGTTAGTGACGGTGTGTCTCTGCAAATTCTGGAGCAAGAATTCTATGAGCATTATAGGGGCAATTCGTTGCCGGAGCATCGTTTGGAATACAAAGATTATGCGGTATGGCAGCAAGGACAAGAGGGTTCGAAAGAACGGGATGCACAGGAAGCTTTCTGGTTAGAAGTCTTTTCTGGGGAGCTTCCAATCCTGGATTTACCGACAGATGAGCCGAGGCCTGCAGTTCGCAGCTTCGAGGGCAAGCAGATGATTTGCCAGGCTGATGCCAGGCTTACAGAAGCGCTTCGTCGGTTGGCACAACAAACCGGAACGACACTTTATATGGTTTTGCTTGCAGCTTACAGTGCCTATTTGTCCCGTATAACGAATCAAGAAGAGATTATCGTCGGTACCGTATCGTCGGGCAGATCGCGCTCGGAGGTAGCCAATATCGTAGGTATGTTCGTCAATACGTTAGCCATCCGCAGTTTTCCAGAAGCGAATAAATCATTTGTTTCCTATTTGCACGAAGTGAAGCAAACCTCATTGTCGGCTTATGAGCACCAAGATTATCCGTTTGAAGACTTAGTCAGACAACTCGGTATTCAGCGTGATCCGAGCCGAACAGCAATTTTCGATGCGATGTTCACTATGGAGGAAATGCTTGATTCGGATTCGATGTCTGGTGAACTGAGCGTCAGTGCATATCCTTCCGACCATCCGATTGCACAGTTCGATTTAACATTGACGGCCATGGAACTGAAGACGGACATTGCCTTCCGGTTTGAATATTCTGGTGAATTATTCCACTCGTCAACCGTAGAACGTTGGGCCAAGCAATTCCTTCTATGGCTGGAATCCATAACACAAGAGGCCACTACACCAATTGGATGCATCGAACTATTATCGGATTGCGACAAGCATCAATTACTTGTTGAATTTAACAATACGAAATCGGATATTTCGCATAACCTCACCATTCACGGTTTGTTCGAGGAACAAGCTGAGCTACAGCCAGATCATCCTGCGGTCATTTGTGGAGAAGCCTCGCTTACTTTTGGGCAATTAAACCATAGGGCCAACCGATTAGCTCGGGTTTTACAGGAAAAAGGTGTGACAGCAGACAGTGTAGTCGGAATTATGGTAGAGCGATCGGTGGAAATGATTGTTGGATTACTCGGGATATTAAAAGCAGGTGGCGCCTATTTGCCAATTGATCCTTCTTATCCTGACGAGCGCGTAAAGTATTTATTAACCGACAGCGGGGCTGAATGGCTCATTACGCAAACGGGCTTACAGCATAAAGCGGATGTTTCAATTGATATGGTATATCTGGATGTGCTTGAAAAGAAACCGATTGGTGCAGAAGATCGTGTAAACCTGGAACCGACAGTCACTCCGAACCATTTGGCTTATGTGATCTACACGTCGGGAACAACCGGCATGCCTAAAGGGGTTATGGTTGAGCATCGCAGCGTAATGAATTACCTAACGTGGAGAATTAGAGAATATGGATTCAATAGCTCCCATCGGATGGTCCAGCTCTTTTCTTTTGCTTTTGATGGCTTCTTGTCTTCCTTTTTCGCCCCATTATTGGCAGGTTCAGCTTCCATTCTGCTTCAGGACGAAGTTGCCAAAGATCCGCTCGTTATTCGCAAAGCGATTATCAATTATGGCGTTACCCATTTCATGTGTGTTCCAAGCCTGTACGCAGCGCTTATGGAGTGTATGAGTGTGGAAGACAGCTATTCATTAAAGCTCATCACATTAGGGGGAGAAGCTCTCCAGCAACGCTTGGTTGATCAGCATAATTTGAAGTACGGACACATCGAATTGACCAATGAATACGGCCCAACTGAAAATAGCATTGGTGGCAGTATCACTCGAAATGTTCAGCTCGATCGTCCGATTACAATTGGCCGTCCAATCACCAACAATCGGATGTACATCTTGAGTGCCGATGATCGTTTATCACCGATTGGGGTAGTCGGTGAGCTGTGTATTGGGGGAGCTGGCTTAACCAGAGGGTACAGAAATCAACCCGAGCTGACCGCTTCCAAATTTGTTGCGAACCCCTATGTGCCTGGAACGTTAATGTACAGAACGGGGGACTTGGCGAAATGGCTGCCTGACGGACGGATCGAATATGTGGGACGTGCTGATGAACAGGTCAAAATTCGAGGCTATCGGATTGAATTAACCGAAATCCAGTCTGGCATGTTACTAATTGCAGGGGTCGAAGAGGTAGTTGTTACCGTATTTACAGATGATTGTGGCGTAAGGCACCTTTGCGGCTATTTTACCGCAGACGAGCTCGTAACAATTGAATATGTGAGAAGTGCGCTGGCAAGCTTACTACCCCAATATATGATTCCTTCCTATTTCGTTAGGTTAGACAACATTCCTCTGACATCTAACGGGAAGGTAGATCGGAAATTGCTGCCGATTCCTAACGGTACGTTGGGAAGCAAAAATAGGGCAGTGGCTCCCCGAACTCCGTTGGAAGAGGAGCTTGTCCAGATGTGGGAAGAACTATTAGAAACCCAGCCCATTGGTATTCAGGATAACTTTTTCGAGTTGGGTGGACATTCGTTAAAAGCAATGATGCTTGTGGCTAGAATATACAAACGCCTGCATTTGGAAGTATCGCTCACTAGTGTATTCCAGGCTCCTACGATTGAGGCTTTAGCCCATTTGTTGCAATCCAAGCACCAGAGCGGCTTTGCTCCGATCGTTCCTGCTCCGGAAAGTGAGCTGTACCCTGTTTCTTCCGCACAGAAGCGGCTCTATATTTTGCGGCAGTTGGAAGGTGCAGAAGAAAGCTATAATATGCCAGCTGCCTTCCTGATCGAAAGCGCGCTTGACGTGCAGCGCCTGAATAACGCATGTACTCAGTTGATGCACAGACATGAATCGTTGCGAACCTCTTTTGAAATGGTTGATGGGGAAGCATTCCAGCGGGTTCATACAGCGGTTGGTTTCAAGCTCGAGTATGGTGACGCCACGGAAGAAGAGATTCATTCCCTGCTCAAATCGTTTGTTCGTCCCTTCGATCTGGAACGGGCTCCACTATGGCGAGTGGCTTTATATCAAGTTGCAGGGGATCGCTGCCTATTGCTTATGGATATGCACCATATCATTTCGGATGGCGTTTCCATAAACCTAATGATGGAAGAACTGATTAGACTTTATAACGGTGATGTGATTCAACCTTTACCTTTGCAGTACAAGGATTATGCTTACTGGCAGCAGGAGATGCTGCAATCAGAAGTGATGGACAAGCAAGAAGCCTATTGGTTGGAGTCTCTCTCGGGACAATTGCCGGTGCTCAGCTTGCCAACAGATTATCCTCATCCGGCGGTACAAAGCTTCATCGGTGGCGAAGTTGAATTCGCCATTGACCGTGAAACAACGGCAGACTTATATAGAATCGGCCAAAAAACGGGAGCAACCTTGTTTATGGTACTGTTTTCGGCATACAACGCATTCCTGTCTCGTATGGCAGGTCAGGAAGAAATGATTATGGGTACGGTCATTTCGGGACGTCCATCCGTCGATGTAGAAGGAATCGTCGGCATGTTCGTCAATACGCTAGCGATCCGTACTTTCCCGGCGGCAGATAAATCGTTTGCTACTTATTTGCAAGAAGTGAAACAAACCTTGCTCGGGGCGTATGAGAATCAGGACTATCCATTTGAAGAGTTGGTTAAGAAACGGGTTGCAGAGCGGGATATGAGCCGAAACCCTTTATTCGACACGATGTTCACCTTGACCCATAAGCGTGAAGGTCAGGATCATGGCGTGCGGATGATTCCGCTTTCCTTCGAGCATCCCGTAACGCAGTTTGAACTTACACTATCCGCTGTAGAAGGAGAAGACACCTTATCCTTCAGCTTTGAATATTCAGCAGCACTGTTTAAACGGGAAACGATCGAACGCTGGAAGGATTTGTTCAGCCAATGGTTAACCTCACTGGTGAAGGAAGTAGGGCTCCCAATGGCCTCAATCGATCTATTGACGCCGCAAGAGAAGCATCGTCTATTGGTCGAATTTAACGATACGTCTATAGACTATCCAGTGGAGAAAACCACCCATCAGTTATTCGAAAATCAGGTGGAGCGTACACCAGATTGTATCGCTTTGAAGTATGACACAACGCAAATAAGCTATCGAGCACTGAATGAGAAAGCCAATCGGTTGGCCAGAACGTTACGTAGAAAAGGCGTCAAACCGGAAACCATTGTCGCCATCATGGAAGAACGATCTGTTGACATGATTGTTGGCGTGCTAGCCGTACTCAAGGCTGGAGGCGCATACGTCCCGATAGATCCTGACTATCCGCAAGATCGTATTGATTACATGCTTGAAGACAGTAAAGCTTCAATTATATTGACGAGAAGTCGATTTTTGCAGGATAGAATATACGATGGGACGGTGTTAGATCTTGCAGAGGAAGCATTGTATGCGGAGGATGGCTCTAATTTAGAAGTGGTCTCAGAAATGCATCATTTGGCCTATTTTATTTATACATCCGGATCAACAGGCAAACCAAAGGGTGTTATGAATGAACATGGTAATCTGGCCGCTTATTTGTATACCTTTATTCAGCAGTTTCAACTTAATCATCAAGATAAAGTACTGCATTTACAGTCTGTTTCCTTTGACGGCGCTGTTGACGAAATGTATCTAGCGCTGTTATGCGGCGGCACTGTATGTATTGCCAACAAGAAAGAAGGGCTAGATACGGATTTACTTGAAGCTATCATAGAACGAGAAAATATTACAGTACTATTTTGTTCTTCGTTGCTTTTAAGTGAATTAAATCAACGCTTGTCCCCTAGTCATCCCATTAGACTTTTCTATCCAGGTGGGGATGTTGTAAAGCCATCTTATTACTCTAATTTGACAGATCGGCTTGTGTACAACATGTACGGTCCGACGGAAGCGACGGTTACGACTACTTATTACAACTGCATGGAGTCATGCGGCCACAATGTTCCGATAGGTAAGCCAATGCCTAATAAACAAGTTTATATATTGGGGCCTCAGGGGCAAGTTCAACCTATTGGCGTACCTGGCGAGATCTATGTTGCGGGTGTTGGATTGGCCCGAGGTTATTTGAATCAACCAGAACTCACGGAGGCAAAATTCGTAGCTAACCCGTTTGTCCCAGGAGACAAGATGTATCGGACAGGCGATTTTGCGAGATGGCTACCGGACGGTAATGTTGAATACTTGGGCAGAATGGACCAACAGGTGAAGATTCGCGGGTATAGGGTAGAATTGGGCGAGATTGAAGCGCAGCTCTATATGCATCAATCCATTAACGAAGCTATCGTGCTTGCGGATGAAAATTCTGAAGGCGATAAAATATTAGTCGCATATATCGTAGCTGAAGATCGGCAAACTAACGCATTCTGGCGACAATATTTGGCGCAGACGCTGCCGTATTTTATGGTTCCAAGCGTTATCATTCAGCTGGATGAGATGCCCTTGACGCCAAATGGAAAAATCGATAGAAAAGCTCTTATTTCCATACGTACTACAGCAGACGAGGAGGCTGCCTATTCAGCGCCTCTGGATACGATCGAAGTGAAGCTTGTCGAGATTTGGGAAGACATACTGGGCAGAGACAGAATTAGCCGAACAGATCATTTCTTTGAGCTTGGAGGTCATTCTCTTAAAGCGATGGCGGTAGTCAAGCAGGTATCTCAGCAATTTCAGGTTCACATGCCATTGTCTCAAGTATTCAAACTGCCGGTTCTGCAAGATCAAGCGATGTTTATCAGAAGCCATGAAGCTTCCGTGTATACGCAAATCGATCTTGTTGAAAAGAGGGACGTTTATCCGTTGTCTTCCGCGCAAAAGCGGATGTTTATTTTGCATCAGATGCAGCCGACGTCCATCGTCTACAATATGCCCGATGCGCTTCTTATCGAAGGTAATTTGGACATTAACCTCATGGAACAGGCGATGCGGAAGCTTATAGAGCGGCATGAATCTCTTCGAACTTCATTTATTCGGGTTGATACAGAGCCTGTTCAGCGAATCGAAGACGAGGTGATCTTTGCGTTAACCTATCGCAAGTTGGAGCATGCAATCAACCATATAACAGACATTGAAATAGCTATGGCCGGAACGATGAAAACATTCGTACAGCCTTTTGATCTTGAAATTGCTCCGTTATTCCGTGCAGAACTGATACAGGTGAATCCGAATCAACACATTCTTCTTCTCGATATGCATCATATTATCGGCGATGGCCTATCCAACGATATTCTGATGGATGAATTGGGAAGTCTTTATTCTGGTGAACACTTACCGGAGTTACCGCTTCAATACAAGGATTATTCCGTGTGGCAAAACAAGCTGACTGCGGAAGGTGAGCTGGATAAACAAGAAGCCTACTGGTTGAGTCAATTTGCTGGCAGCTTGCCTGTTATTCAGTTGCTGACGGATCATCCACGTCCTAAGGTGCCCAATAACCAAGGAGATTCCATCCAGTTTAGTATTGATGAAGCCTTAACGATGGGGCTTCGTAGATTAGCAACCGAGACAGGTGCGACGTTGAATATGGTTCTGCTTGCAGGCTATACCATCTTATTGCATGTATACACAGGGCAAGAAGACATCGTTGTGGGAACTCCCGTTGCTGGGAGATTACACGCTGATCTCGATAAAATTGTCGGCATGTTCGTCAATACGCTGGCCATTCGTAGTCAGCCGACGAACAAACATTCGATCCTAAGCTTTATTCGTGAGATGAAGAGAATCTCGCTTCAGGCTTACGAGAACCAAAGTTATCCCTTTGAAGATCTCGTGAAAAAGGTAGTTTCAGCCCGTGAAGCCAATCGCAATCCTCTGTTTGATACCATGTTTACTTTGCAAAGTGCGGAGACTGACGTACTCCCAAGGATGTCTCTGCCCGTACGATCATTGGATATCCATGTGAAAACGGTGAAAGTAGATTTGACATGGACAGCTAAGGAAAGAAATGCAGATGGAATACGATTCGACATCGAATATGCCACTGCGTTATTCGAACGAAGTACAATTGAGCGGATGGGTCAACATTTGGTACATATTATGAACAACATGGTAAATCGGCCTAATGAAATGCTCTCAGATATCACACTGATAGATGAGGACGAGAAGCAGCAGGTGTGCGAGATTTTCAATAACACAAAGACCGCTTATCCTAGGCATCAATCGCTAACCAGCCTCTTTGAAGAGCAAGTGGAGAAAACTTCTGAGCGAGTGGCTGTCGTGTTCGGGGAAGAGAAGTTAACTTATCGGGAACTTAACGAAAAGTCGAATCAAGCAGCTGGTGCATTATTGGAAAAAGGAATACAGCCAGGCGGCATCATTGCGATTCTGATGGATCGCTCGCTCGATATGATCACGGCGATCATGGCTGTTCTGAAAACAGGAAATGCCTACTTACCGATTGATCCGGAGTATCCGCAAGAGCGTATACAATATATGCTTCAGGACAGTGGAACTCGTCTCTTGTTGACACGAGAGGCCGTGTTCTCTCAAGCAACGTTTGTCTTGGGCTCCTTGGTGGAGATCGTTATGTTGGACGCAATCAAATTAGGTAAGCAAGAAACCGGACCTGTCATTGTGCCTAGAGAAGGATCTGATCTCGCTTACGTGATGTATACCTCTGGCACGACCGGAAAACCAAAGGGAATCATGACGACACACGCTAATGTTACCCGTGTCGTGAAGAGAACGAACTACATGGAGATCGGTGAGGATGATATCGTAGCTTCATTGTCCAATTATGCTTTCGATGGGTTTACGTTCGACTTCTTTGGAGCTTTGCTCAACGGAGCTACACTTGTCGTTGTGCAGAAATCCGATATTCTCGATATCCATCAGCTCAGTCGAATCCTCATCGACCAACGAATTACCATTATGTTTGTCACAACCGCTTTATTCAATCTTCTTGTCGATACCCGGTTGGACAGCTTAACTCAGCTTAGAAAAATATTGTTTGGTGGAGAACGCGTATCCGTGAATCACGTGCGTAATGCTCTTGCTGCTGTAGGCGCTGGTAAAATCATTCACATGTATGGACCGACGGAGAGTACCGTTTATGCCACGTTCTATCCTGTAGACGAAATTGCTGCCGACGCAGTTACGATTCCAATCGGCAAGCCTCTCAGCAATACGGAAGCCTATATTCTGGGTGTTGGCGGGCAGTTGATGCCAATTGGCATCACGGGGGAACTTTGCCTTGCCGGGGACGGATTGGCGGTAGGTTACTTGAACCTACCGGAGATGACAGCGGAGAAATTCGTGCCGCATCCGCTGGAGTCCGACAGATTAATCTATAAAACCGGAGATTTAGCGAGGTTCTTACCGGATGGGAATATCGAGTTCATGGATCGTATCGATCATCAAGTTAAGATTAGGGGCCACCGCATCGAATTGGGGGAAATAGAGAGCCGGATGTTGGAGCTTCAAGCTTTGAAAGAAGCAACTGTTCTCATATTTGAGAAAGCAGGGGAAAAATCGCTTTGTGCTTATTACGTGACGGATTCTCTTATTACGGAAAGTAAAATACGGGAAGAGCTAACCAAGCGCTTACCGGAATATATGGTTCCCACTTATTTTGTACCGCTAGCGAAAATGCCTTTAACGCCAAACGGTAAAATCGACCGTCGAGCTCTGCCAGAACCTACGGTGGTGGCTCATGTCCCTCTCCGCGAAGAAGCTAAACCAAAGAACAAAATGGAAGAGGCGCTTCTAGCGATTTGGAAGAAGATACTGGTCAAAGATGACATTGGGATTCACAATAATTTCTTTGAAATTGGCGGACATTCTCTGCTTGCCACTAAGCTTGCTTTCGATATATTCGATGAGCTTAAGGTGAATTTTCCACTGGTCGAAATCTTTAACCGCCCGACCGTTCACAAATTGGCTGAATTCGTAAGCATGTTGCTTCCAGCATCAGAACAGAGAGAGCAGGATGAACAGCTGCTACTGTTGAAAGAAGGCACTGAAGAGAACAAGCATCTCTTCTTCATTCATGCAGGGGATGGAGAAGCGGAGCCCTATGTTCCGTTTAGCCAATATTTGTCCGATAGCTTCCAATGCTGGGCAATCAAGGTTGCCTCGCTGCAGGATCATGAACCCGCACCGTTAACAATAGAAGAGATCGCGAGATCGTATGTTGACAAAATCCGTCGTATACAACCTGATGGCAGTTACTATTTGGCAGGATGGAGTATAGGAGGGACGATTGCCTTCGAAATTGCCCGGCGTTTGGAAGAACTGGGCTGTACGGTTGGATTTATTGGGATGTTCGATTCCCCGTTCGTGGAGGGAGACGTAGTAGACGCAGTAGAAGCCAACTCATTCGAATATGCAGCGGAAATGGAGCTTTTAGTGAAGATGTTCGAACCCTATATCCATTTGCCGCTTGTAGAGAGATTATTGGAGCATACCGCTGGTTCGGAGCAAGTGTGGAATACCTTCCTAACATGGGCAGAGAAAGAGCAAGTAAGCAAAGAACTACTCACGATGCTTCTGTCTAACAAGAAGTTAATTGCGAATATGCCTGAGTTGGAGAACTGCAAAAGCTTGCCTGAGTTAGTAAAGATTTATAATGTATGTCGCTCGCTAACTTACGCTCGTGATCATTATGTGGCTGCCAATCGGATAGAGGCTAGATTGGATTTCTTCCAAGCGTTGACGAGTCCAGTGGAACATATGGGCATGAAATGGCGTGCTCTCTCAGCTCAGCCAATTATCATCCATGAAGTCGTGGGAGATCATTACTCGATGTTCCGCATACCACTGCTACAGGGACTTGCGTCCACATTTGATTGTGCACTTATGGATACCGTATTTGCCATCAATCGGGAATAGGAAATCGACGACGACTTAGTGCACCATTTACAATGAGGAGGACGACATGAATCAACCTATCACCTGGGACGGATTAAATCCGTTCCCTCTTTACCGGCAAATGCGTGATACGAATCCCGTGTACAAAGACATCAATCATTCTTGGAATGTGTTTCGATATGAGGATGTAAAGCATGTGCTAACTAATCATAACACCTTCTCTTCTCAGGTTTCATTTGAGGAGAGAAGCATCCTATTTATGGATCCCCCGCGGCACCAGAAGTATCGCTCAATGGCGAGCCAGCTGTTTACACCCAAGATGGCCATGGGAATGGCTCCGCGCATTTCCGCAGTTGTGGACGAATTAATCAGTGTATTGAGGGAGCAGGAAGAAACGGATCTTGTCCGAAGCCTCTCGATTCCGCTGCCTCTTCATGTCCTGACGGACTGGTTAGGTGTTCCCCCCGAAGATAGACTTCCTTTTAAAAGGTGGTCTGAATTGGAAGTGAAGTATAATTCGTTTACCGGCGGGATGGATGCTTATGAGGACGAAAGTGAAGCGCTTCAAGAAGAGCTTCGCAGCTATTTCCAATGGATGATTGATAGCCGGCGGAAGGAGCCGAAGGACGATTTGGTTAGTGCACTGCTGTCTGTTAAAGGAGAAACAGGCGGATATACCGATGGAGAAATGGTTGATTTTTGCTTCTTGCTTATTATTGGAGGCATTGAAACAACAGCACACCTATTGACGAATACGGTGCTTACGCTTGATGAATATCCAGAGGTCATGCGAAGTATTCGGGATGATTCGGATACGGTTTCCAAAGTGATTGATGAAGTTCTGCGGTATCGTTCACCCGTTCAATCAACGTTCCGCATCGTTCTTCATGACATTGAAATGGGCGGCCATTTGATTCGCAGGGGAGAACCGATAAACGTTTGGTTAGGAGCGGCGAATCGGGACGAGCGGGTATTTAAAAACGCGGAAGCCTTCGATATTGAACGTAAAAATAATACAAACCATTTAGCATTCTCGAGCGGCATCCATTATTGTCTTGGTGTTCATCTGGCAAAATTAGAAGTGAAAACAGCAATTACTGAATTACTTGCTCATATGAGCCAGCTAGAGCGAATACGTGTGAAGGAGTTAGTGCCGATTCATAGTACTGTGCTGCTTGGGCTGGAAAGCCTGCCGATTACCTACAAATTCGCTGTGAAGTAAGAACGATATGCACTTGAGGATTCGAGAAATAAAACTGATCATGGATGTCGCCTAATCCATACGATTACTTGTTACGAAAAGTAAATTTTACAAAAGTCGTTCTATAGGATACAAATGTATGGAAAATTGCTATAATAGCACGGGAATAGATGCATATAAAAGAAGGTAGGAGATTGATTGTGCAAGAAATCACGGGCTACAAATCTATCGCATTGGATATTGCGCAGCGGATCGTGAATGGGGAGTTTACGGTTGGAAGTAAAATTTCAGGCAGGTCGCTACTTGCAAGCTTATATCATGTTTCACCTGAAACCATTCGAAAGGCTGTCGGTCTCCTTAAAGAAGAAGGAATTGTGTCCGTCTCGCAAGGGAAAGAAATTATTGTACAATCCGATGAGCGTGCCTTAGATTATATAACGAAAAGCAGTTATTTAAAGTCGGTATTTTCACTGAAAGAAGAACTTGAAAACTTATTAGAAGAAAAAAAGAAAATCGATAATAAGTTTGAAAACATTCTTTCGGATATTATTAGTTTTTCAGATCGTTTGCAAAATCTGAAGCCGTATAATCCAACTGAAATTCGGGTCAAAGAAACTTCACATGCCATTGGTAAAACGATTGGTAATTTGGAGTTTTGGCAGCAGACGGGAGCAACGATTATTGCACTTCGCAGGGGAACAAGTATTTCGATATCTCCTGGGCCACACGTTATTATTCAGGAGAATGATGTTCTTATTCTTGTTGGTGATGGCGAAGTTTTACAACGTACAAATAAATTTATTAATCCAATTTAATTTCAAATAATTTAGGGGAGCGCAGCCGCGGCAGGCTGCGCTTTTTTGATGTGTTTTGGTATAGCAAAATACATGATTTACATTTTAATACTAACAACCTGTTTATATAAAGGGGGTTGTCAGTTAGAAATATGTTTGTTATAGTAGTCAACAATAAAGCAGTAAATGATTTACTGTTTTTTGGAAGAATGAAAGGGGAGATTATATGATCGTTTTTCAGAATGTAAGTAAGAAGCATGCCAATGGCTATCGTGCAGTCAAATCTCTGAATTTTGAAATTAAAGCAGGTGAGTTTATTGTATTGATTGGACCAAGTGGTTGTGGCAAGACGACAACTATGAAAATGATGAATCGCCTCATGAATCACACGGAAGGGGTCATTACAATCGATGGGAAGGACATATCCAAGCAAAATCCGGTTGAACTGCGCCGTAATATTGGTTATGTCATTCAACAGGTTGGACTTTTCCCGCATTATACGATTGCAGACAACATTGCATTGATTCCTGATTTAAAGGGATGGAGCAAGGAGAAAAAGAAAGAGCGCGTGCATGAGCTGTTACAAATGGTTGGACTTGACCCAGATAAATTTGCTCATAAATACCCTAAACAATTATCAGGGGGTCAGCAACAACGTGTTGGTGTAGCACGTGCACTTGCAGCAGAATCACAAATTATATTGATGGATGAACCTTTCGGGGCATTAGATCCAATTACGAGAGAGCAATTACAAGATGAATTTATTCGCCTACAGAAAACATTGAACAAAACGATTATTTTTGTAACACATGATATCGATGAGGCATTAAAAATGGGTGATCGCATCGCCATCATGAAAGACGGCGAATTAATACAGATGGATACACCTGAACAGTTATTGAACAATCCCGTTAATAGCTTTGTTGAGGAGTTCCTTGGTAAGAACCGAATTTATCAGAACCCTGCATTTATCACCGTAAGTGACATTATGCGCCAAAACCCTGTTGTAGCTTCTTCTGACCTCGTACCTTCAAGGGCTTTCGCTCAAATGCGTCAGCGTCGAACGGATACATTAATCGTGGTTGATGAGCAAGGACGTTTTGAAGGAATTGTATCTGCTTATGAATTGCAACAGCATATGAATGAGATCGCAACCATTAGAGAAGTTATTAAAGATCAGCACTTTTACTTGGAACAGTCGGCAACTGCACAAGATGCCTTAATGAATATTAATGACGCTAAACAAGGAATTATCCCTATTGTAACAGGTGATATGAAAGTTACAGGGGTCGTTACAAGAGCAAGTTTGCTAACCACATTCGCCGATCATTGGGCAGGCAAAAGGGAGGAGAATCTAGATGAATCTATCACTGTGGGATCAACTAACGAAACAATTCGCTAACCGCTGGGAGGAACTTCTTCAGGCAACGGGGATGCATATCGAACTGGTCGTCCTATCCATGCTGCTCGCCATCGTTGTAGGTGTTCCACTGGGTATTTGGGTATCGCGTGCGCCGAAGCTACAACCCTGGATTATTGGTGGAGCGGGCATATTACAGACGATTCCTTCCTTAGCTTTATTAGGATTTATGATTCCGATCTTTGGTATTGGAATGAATACGGCAATTGCTGCCTTGTTCTTGTATTCCATCCTGCCAATTGTCCGCAATACATATACCGGCATTCGAGATGTCGATGCAGCGACGATTGAAGCTGCGCGTGGCATGGGACTTACTTCTCTGCAAATTTTATTCAAAGTTCAACTTCCTCTAGCACTATCTGTCATCATGGCAGGTATTCGGACTTCAACTGTAATTAATGTCGGTACAGCAACATTGGCAGCCTTTATTGGTGCGGGTGGTCTGGGTGATTTTATTTTCCTAGGATTATCACGTAACTTGGATGCACTTATCTTAATGGGAGCCGTGCCAGCAGCTATGTTAGCCTTAATATTGGACTATTTCCTTGGCATAACCGAGAAGTTGGCAACGCCCAAAGGATTAAAATAGGATTTTTGAAAAGGAGTGAGCAGATGAAGAAGAATGGAATCTTCCTTAGTCTCATGCTAGTAATTATCCTATCGTTAACGGGTTGTGGGTCGGATAAGGCGAGTCAAGCCTCCATTACGATTGGATCTAAAAACTATACGGAAAATGAACTCTTAGCCCACATGATGGCAGATTTAATTGAGCATGATACAGACCTTACCGTTGATCGCAAAGTGAACCTCGGTGGTTCTGATCTCGCATGGAAAGCGTTGAAAAGTAATGATATTCAGTTGTACCCCGAATATACGGGGACGGTTGTGACGAACTACTATCAGCAAGAAACGGGTAATGCAGAGGAAACGTTACATAAAGCTCGGGAACTGCTGAAACAAGATCATATCGTGTTTCCTGCTAACTTTGGATTTAACAACACCTATACGCTTGCTGTGAAAAAAGAGACAGCAGCTAAGTATAACCTCAAGACGTTTAGTGATGTGATTGAAGTGGCAGATCAGCTTGTATTTGGTAGTGAATTTGAGTTTAAAGATCGTCCAGACGGCTATCCAGGGCTTCAAGCGATGTATGGCATGGAGTTCAAGAAAGTGAAGGCAATGGATCGAGGAATCATGTACCGTTCATTATTAGGTGATTATGTCGATGTGATTAATGCTTTTTCAACCGAAGGTCAGATTATAACGAATGATTTGGTCATTCTCGAAGACGATAGAGGTTTCTTCCCTCCTTATCATGCAGGTGCTGTGATTCGTGAAGACGTACTCGCAAAATACCCTGAACTTGAAGCGACACTTCAGAAGCTGGAGGGGCTACTGAATGAGGAATTAATGCAGAAATTGAATGCTGAAGTCGATTCGGAAGGGCTGAAAGCAGAGAAAGTCGCGAAAGATTTTCTGAAGGAGCAAGGGCTGATCTAACTTCATGTTCTTAATAACAAGATCAAAAAACGTGGATACCTTGAGGTGTCCACGTTTTTTAATGGGAAAAATAATATACGGATTACTTAGTGCCAGGGGTTGTTGCTTTCTGTTGATTAATTGGAAGCTCGCCTTGCCAGTTTCCTTTCGTGCCGCCGATGCGATTCATATTGACGTGGAGCACCATCTCTTGCGGCAGCTTTTTACCGTCAGTTACGAACGCTAGTAACCCCTCTGGCTTGCCTTGGTCGGCGATCCCAGTTTCTAGATTGATGCCTTTGGAATCTGTAAGGTAGAATGGCAGGTTATCAGATTTTGCAGTACCGAAGAAGTTCAATGCATTAAAGCCTTCTTGACCCGATACATTGTAGGTAGGCTCTGTGGTCTGTTGACCATTTTCTTTACCATCACTACGCACATTCAAACCTTGAGTATCAAATTCATACGGTACTAGCGTTCCGTCTGCCTTTTCGATTCGATAGTGGACAAGTACTTTGGAATCGACTACATACATCTCTTTAAAATGAATCGTTATACCTTGATCTGAAATCTTGTGATCGATGGGAACTGTGAGTCCGTTAGCGGCAGCTTGTTTAACTTGGTCGTTCACCAGATCGTTCAAATTCACATTACTTTGGCTAAAGTAAGAGCTATTAAATGCGTATGCACCTGTAGGGATTAGAAGGGCAGCTGCTATACTGAAAGCTAATATTTTTTTCTTAAGTGTCATTTTAGAATTCTCCTTTTGGGTGTGATGTTGTTTAAAGGTTTGGCGGATCTGTTGATCCAGCTCATTTGGAACTTCAATCTCCTCGATATACTTCGTCATGGTTTCATTTAAATTTGGTTTAGACATTGTTGAATACGACCTCCTGCACCAGATGATTACCGAATCTTTGTCGAATTTGCTTAAGCGCTAGACTATTTCGTGATTTGACTGTGCCGACGGGTATACGAAGCAACTCAGCTATTTCGTCGTTGCTGTATTCGTAGTAATACCTGTATAAGACGACTACGCGCAATTTAAAGGGTAGCTTCCCTATAAAATGCAACAATTGTTGTTGAACTTCGCTTTGGATTAGTAACTCATCTGGAAGCTCCGAAGGACAATGCTCTTGATTCATGGATTGCTTTTGTAATAAGCGGAATCTCCGCCACACTTGCCTGCGCCAACCGTTAATTTGATTCATGACGATTCCATTCACCCAATACAAGAAGGGACGTGAACGGTCAAAGGTCGGGAGTGATTTGAACATCTGGCAATAAACTTCGTTCACAATGTCATGAACGTCTTCCTTATTAGGTATCAGCATCGCCACCGTGCCATACACTTTCTTCTTCGTTAAATCGTATATGACCTCAAATGCCTCTTGTTCTCCTTCTATTAATCGATCTATCCAAGGACTTAATTCCTGATCATTCATCTTAGGGCCCTCCAAACTGTATATACACCCTTTATTAGCTCCATCGTGTAAAATGGTTCAATTTATTTTATAAAAATCAAAGTTTCATAGTTGTAGATTATTATATCTAGTTGTGAATGGAGAAAATATAGTGATAGACTATAATGGTATATTGTACCAATTAGATACCATGGATCTTCACAAATAAAGTTCTTGCACCTTACGTAACGTAACGTTCTATACTAAAGGCACCGGTAAACAGCTAGCGTCAAAGAAAGGAGAGGGTTATGCAACAGCATTGGAAAGTCGGGGATCTCGCCAAATTGACGGGACTGACAGTACGTACCTTGCGGTTCTACGATCAGATCGGTTTATTTACTCCGTCGGGGTATTCCGATACAGGTCATCGATTGTATAGCGAAGCGGATATCAAGCGGTTGCATCAAATCTTGTCTCTGAAGGACTTGGGTTTGTCGCTTGAAGAAATACAATCGTTACTTAAGGGTCATACGTATTCTCCGTCTGAACTTGTAGCTATTCAAGCTGAACGTGTCCGAAAAAATATAGAAAACCAGCGAAAACTCCTAGCTGAACTCGAACGTCTGAAAGAGCGAATGGACGACAAGGAGTCACCTTCCATCGATGCTTTTATTCCATTGCTTGAAACGATGAGATTAAGTCATGAGAAGTATATGATTGAGCGTCGATTGAACTGGGAACGAAGACTTGATCTGCTTGGTGATGTTCTAAGTGATAATTAGTAATGAATGAATAATAGGGAGGTTTTACTGATGACACAGCGATATACGACACACTCTACATTTAAATTGGAACGTATTTATCATGCTACTCCAAAGCGGGTTTTTGCAGCATGGTCCGATCAAAATGCGAAAGCTCGTTGGTTCCAACCTGCTGAGATATTCGATTTTCGTGTAGGCGGAAGAGAATTTAGTCAGGGTGGCCCTCCAGGTGGACCGGTCTATACATTAGAGGCTAATTATCAGGAAATCGTGCCGAATGAACGTATCGTATACACATACAGTCTGGACCAAGGTGAAAACCGAATGTCGGTTTCTATTACAACGATTGAGATTACGCCGCTAGGCGATAGTGTTAAATTAGTATATACGGAGCAGGGAACGTATTTCGATGGTCATGATACACCGGAGCAACGTGAACATGGGACAAGTGAAATGCTTAATCTGCTTGGAAAATCGCTTGGTGAGAGTAACGCAGATACCTTTGAGCTCGTGTCTCGTCGAAAATATGATGCTCCGCAGCATGTATTATTTCAAGTCTGGACGAAGCCAGAACTCCTGGCGCAGTGGTGGGGGCCAAATGGTTTTACGAATACATTCCATTCTTTCGATTTAAAACCTGGAGGCATATGGGAATTTACGATGCATGGGCCTAACGGAGTTAATTATCCGAATCGTTGTCTTTTCCAAGAGATTGAGCCTGATCGTATCGTAATCAGGCACGATTGTGACCATTACTTTACGCTGACCGCTACATTCGAAGAGGTTGATGGTGGGACGGAGCTTACTTTCCGGCAAGCTTTTGATACGGCGAAAGATTACAAAAACCTCAAAGTAATATGTGAAGAAGCCAATGAACAGAATTTAGATCGGATTGGAGCGCTTCTAAAAAGACTTTGAGAATTAATAATGTTTCAAGAGGGCAGTCTGGGAAGCGATCCCGGGCTGCTCTCTTTAATAGGTTCTTCATAATTTCGTGAATTTGCTTCAAAGGTTTGCTAAATACTAAGGTAAGTTTTATTATGAAGATTGACTTAAAGCAGTAATTTAGTAGCAATTTGTTATGGTAACAGGAAAGGACATAAAGATGAAAAAACGCTGTATTGATATTCTTATGATTATCGTAGGTGCATTTCTTTTTGCCTTGGCGATTAATCTGTTTGCAATTCCTAATGGGTTTGGTGAAGGTGGGGTTACGGGAGTTACGATCATCCTGTACTATTTGTTTCAGTGGTCCCCAGGGCTTGTAAGTTTGATTTTGAACTCTATCTTATTAATAGTCGGTTATAAATTTCTGGATAAGACGACGACTATCTACACCATTATTGCAGTTGCCTTCAATTCACTTTTCTTACATCTAACAGAAAGCTGGCATATTGCCTCGGATGAATTGATGATTAATGCAATATTCGGTGGCGTATTCGCGGGTGTGGGAATCGGATTAATCATACGAGTGGGCGGAACAACAGCGGGGAGTACCATACTAGCTCGAATGATGCATAAGTTTTTCGATTGGAATATCAGTTATGCGCTCTTATTCTTTGACCTCATTGTTGCGTTCTCCTCTTACTTCATTATTGGTCCGCAAAGTCTGATGTTTACCATTGTGATGCTCTACATAGGGACGAAAGTAATGGACTTCATTATTGAAGGTATTAGCTCGAAAAAGGCTGTTACGATTGTATCCAAAGAGCAGGATAAGATTGCGGAGCAAGTAAATGTGCTCATGAATCGCGGGGTTACTGTTATTTACGGGCATGGGCATTATACAAAAGATCCAAAAGAAATCCTCTATATTGTGATTAGCAAGCAGGAAGTAAGCAGCATAAAGAAAATTGTGAGAGGGATCGATAAAGAAGCATTTATCACCATCCACGATGTCCGCGATGTGTTCGGCGAAGGATTTGTCGATATTTCCAAATAGGCGAACGAGCAAAGTAAAAGCGTACTCTTTAATAAAGAGTACGCTTTTTTTGTTGGACTATTCTTTTACCGGCTTTACATATTCAAATATGCGTTCACTAATCTGGGTTAAGAATTCAGCCCATTGCTTCTGAAATTCCGGGTCCTCTGCTGGTTTCCCCGTGATCATTTCCGTAACGCCACTATAAAGAAGAGGGTAAATCGTCAGACTAGAAATCATCATGCTTGGACTCCATGTCCAACACATAAGAATGCAATGTTTTCATTCTGTGTTCTTTACCGTTACGGTTCTCGGGTATGTTCTCTATCGCAAACTTCAAGAAATCCATTAGATATTCCACATTCACTTTATATCTGAATGCTGCAATATCAGCAGGATTTTTGGGAAGCTCAAACTTTCCTTGCGGCATAGAGGTTAAGAAATCAGTGATAACCTCATTTATGAGTTCAGCTTTATTTTTAAAATAATGATAAATTAATTGTTTATTGATACTACTTTACAAATGGTTGATTAGAGAGAACGGATTTGTTGTTCTCAAGTGATGCCTTATTAATGGGACGAGTGACTTATGAGGGAATGTCAGCTGCATGGCCGACTATGGAGGATGAAGAAGGATTTGCAGACAGAATGAATAGTTATCACAAGTATGTTGCTTCCACAACCCTAGAAGAAGGTCCATGGAATGCAACAATGATCAAAGGAAATCTTGCTGATGAGGTTTCTAGAATTAAACAATTGCCGGGTCAGGATATCTTGATCTATGGAAGTGGGGATCTCATTGATGAATATCACCTCATGATCCAACCGGTTGTCCAAGGAAGCGGCAAACGACTTTTCAAAGATGATAGCTACATAAAAGCATTAAAGCTAGATAAAGTTCAAACTACCTCTACCGGCGTGGCAATACTTTCTTATAGCCCAGTGAAAGCAGAGTTGTAATATAATAATGTTTCAAGAGAGGAGTCTGGGGAACGATCTCGGATTACTCTCTTTTTTTACTGCCTAGCGGGAGTAGTATACCTTCTCAACTTTATATAAGGTTTGCTCGATAGTTGGGCAAAGATCGGCATCTGCTTCGAAAAATTTAACTCGGAAGTATAAGCTTTTTAGAAAATTTTTTATGTTATTTTTTTGCTTAAAGGCAGGAAGAAATTCTGGGCTTTTCTCCACATCACCAAAGCTTTCAATCCATTGCTCGATATAAGATTTACTGAGTAATTTTCTATTCAAGACACTTATAATGGGGCGTACCATTCGCTCATCTTCCCCGTCAGAGTAAATTCGATCTGTTTGGGTCATCTTATCGTAAACCAAATCGAGGATGGTTAAGAGGTCATCTTTATCCAGCTCGTAACACTGAGCTAAGTCGTCTAAAGCATCTGCTGCATGGGCGATGGCATGTGCCCATCCTTTATCTTCGTCATACCCGCGATAATCTCGCTCTTCTCGTATATTATAAAATACGTTCTCTTTGATCTGATGAACCTGTTCACTTGTGAGAAATGGTGAATCTTTATGCCTCGCCAATAAAAGCGGGATGACCAGCATAGAGAAAGATCGAGTGAAGACAGAGTCGGTATTCGTTTCACCAAGCTTATAAAGCAAATGGCTATGATCTAATATAACGGTCAGAAGCTGTTCGAGTTCACTTACAGTTAGACAACTGCCGGGAATCCAATGCGATAATGTTGTATAAATGAGATCATCACGCAGCTCAGCATCCAAAGAACCGATATGATGTATCATTTCTTGTACCAACGGGTATGTATGGGGAGGTTCTTGGTAGTTGTTTTCTTTAATTGCCATCAGTCTTTCTTTTAAATTCATGGTACACACTCCTGCGAGTAAATTTTCGAACGGAATTTATTAACAATCTTAATATTATGAAAAAATAAAAAGTATCACAAGTTAAATGTCAGCCCAAGAAAGAAGGCCCTTAGGGATAGAGGTATCCATAAGAGCCGTTTCCACGTATGCTATTTCCCATCTGAAGCGGTTTATTCATGAAATCGACAGCAAGAGTAAGTTAATTATTCGCTATCTGAATTGAGATGGCTGGACAAGTATGTCACAATTCCATCTTCCGCGTCTTGACTATATTCCCATACCATCGCACCGCCTAGATCCTTATCCTTAATGTACTTCACTTTCTCTTTCAAGGCTTCAGGGTCTTCATAACTAATATACATGTCTCCATCGTATAAATAGGCGGCTTTAGCTTGTTCATCATAGTAACGCTTGAATCCATTTTGGTTCTGATATTTATCCACGATCGACTTATAGCTTAAATCCACTTTCTCAATATCGATAGGCTGTCCGGTTGTAAAAGCACCATTGGCATCGCCTTTGACGTTCTTCCAACCATAAGAATAGGCGGGGACACCAAGAAGTAATTTTCTACTATTAATATGATGTGAAAGATACTGGTTTATGACGCTGTCGATGCTGATTTTGGCTTTGTTGTTAGCATCTGAATACAGATTCGAATTGTACCCCGTCGTATCAGACCATCTGCCAGTCATATCATAGGTCATCACATTGATGTAATCGACATACTTCTCTACTTTGTTAACCTCTACTTTTTCAAAATACCAGTCCTGTATACCGGAGGCAAATGTCAGGATATACGATTTGTTTTTGTGCGGGAGACGATTTAATTTCTCTCTTAGTTCTTTCATAAGGCTTGTGAAATTCTGAGTATCGATCTCACGAGACTTTTGTGTACCCCATGCATCAAAGGCAGGGAATTCCCAATCAATATCAACCCCGTCTAAGTTTAATTCTTTAACCATGTTAATGATGTTCTCTGTGAATACGTACCGATTCCCATCGAGAGACGCGTCAGAGAATCCATCTACACCATATCCACCAACTGCTAGGACCATTTTGGTTCCTTTGTTGTTTTCCTTGAGTTTCTTGATATTATCAATAATTTGAAGATTGGTACTGGCATCCTTATGAAAATACAAGCTGGTGCCATCAATTTTGGCAAAGGCAATAAAAGCAATATCCACTTTTTTTCCTGATAAATCGATATCCTTTGGATCACGCCATGCCTCAATATATACCGAGGATATTCTTTGCTCCTTGGCTTGTACAACCTGATAATAATAAATACCCATTCCAACCAGTAATAGGGTGATAAAGACTTTGGTATACATACTGATTCTCATGTTGCATCAACCTCTTCCGCCGAATAATACTTGGGTAACCCATTTGTTTAAGTTCAAAACCTTTACTGCGAAATAACTAATCGTGAATATGGTCATGATGTTGAAGAGCAAGCTAAGGAGCGTCTCAAGTAGTGTTGCTTCCGTATCGATACTATTTGTAGCAATGAGTTCAACAAGTAAGTGGATCAAGTAAATGCTAAAGCTTGCTTTGGAGAGGGAGCTAATCATTTTTTGGATTTTATAATTGGTTTTATTGTGAATGGACATTTCTTTTTCTTTAAAAAAGAGAAACATCGCCATGGCCATGAAGAAGGTCGTGATGGAGTAGTTGCCGTAGAACATCTCATCCAATATTCCGCTATACATAGATGCGAAGTACGTTAAGATCGGTGTGAGGAAGAATGATATGACGCCTAGATTGTAAAATGAATTTTTCCATTTGATAGGTAGATCATAATTAAATACATAATACCCAAGGATGAAATAGCCGAGAAACCCCATGAACATCGGGATATTCAAGATCGAAATATCGATATAGTGATTGGTCCATCGGAAGATGATCTCTGAGACAAACCGGTAGAGGACACTTACGATAAACCACATGATGAGGTAGTAGCGAATATCTTTCTCCGTGGCGTTCTTAATGAGCTTACTAATGAGCGGGACCGTCGAATAGATGGCGATAATGGCATAAAGGAACCATAAATGAACATAATTGCGGTCAACCAGCAGTTTATACCCAAAATCCAGCAGAAATTCACCTACGCCGATATTGCTTTTCAAAATGTAATACTGATTGTACCAGCCGTAAATGAACGACCAGCTAATCAGAGGGATGAATAAAGGCAGCACTCTTTTTTTATAAAAATCGCCGTAAGACTTAATCTCCACCCTTAGTATCATCGCTCCACTGATCATGAAGAATACGGGAACTGCGAATCGGGATACAGAGTTGAAGATGTTGCTGACCCACCAGGAAGTGGTGTTAAAATCATTCGTTCGTGTAAGCGGACCAGCAGTAATATGAAGAATGATGACGGCTATTATGGATAAAATTCTTAAGATATCGATATATACAATACGTTTGTTTTGAAAAATAGTATTCATCATGTCCTCCTTAGATGCTTATTGGGAGCGGGCAGGCATATTCTGACTGATCGCAGCAATACCTTTACGTTCAACAAATCCCCAGCCCTCATCGTTATCAAAGTATTTGAAAGTACCGACAATGTTTATAAACAAAAGCAGATTTCGATACGTTAAAAGTTCGAGCTGACTAAACAAGAACATTCGTACATAATCTTTGATGGAATAATTGCTATTAAATTTGTTGCACAAGTATAGCGCAATCACGATCTGAATAGCATTGACGACTAAAGTAACGGCAAGCAGCGTTAAGGCACGAAGTAAGTTGTCTCCGATAATTAGAGTCTGAATGACATAGAAGATCGTCGTAAATGCTGTAAGTGTACCTAAGATAAAGCCGTCTATTGCAAAAAATAAGCTGACACCGACACTGAACTTCCGCGATAATTTGGACCAATAAATTAAGATGCAATCCACGAATGCTTTTTGCCAGCGAATACGCTGTTTGTAGAAGTTACGGATATTCTCAGGGCATTCTGTGTAACATACGGCTTCAGGCGCATATACAAGCTTCTTCTTCAAGTTGTTCGCCTTCATGTATTGGTGGATTTTGAGAGTAATATCAATGTCCTCTCCCACTGTACTGCGAAATCCATTTACCCCCACGAGGATGTCTTTATAAAAAGCACCAAAGGCCCCGGATATCACCACTATTGAATTAAAGAAGGACTGTGTCAGCTTACGTACATAAAAGCTATGAATATAGCTAATGATCTGGCTCTTAATGAGTCCGGTACCTTTGAATTTCTCCATAATGATGCCATCTTGCTTCTCTGCACCTTGGACAATCTTCACTGTACCTCCAAGTGCGATAATATCTGGATCGTGGAAGTATTGATTCACGTACTTCATCGAATGGATCTCAAGCATGCTATCTGCATCGAGCGTAACGACAATCTCTCCCTGTGCACAGTCAATACCCGCATTCAGCGAATCTGCTTTGCCGCCGTTCAATTTATCAATGACATAGATATGGGGATAGATCTTGGACCTATAGATCCCTTTAATCGATTTGTAAGTCAGATTGTTATCTGCTGCGCGATGATCAGGATGCAAGTCTAATAACGAGTTCAGCTTGGAGAATGTGTGATCCGTAGAGCCATCGTTAATAATAACAATCTCCAAATTCTTGTATAGAAGGCCCTGCATGGCATCTATACAATTTCCAATCGTCAGCTCTTCGTTGTACGCAGGAACGAGAACCGAGATCGATTTCTCAGTCAAACCTGCTTGTAGTTGTCGTACCTTACTACAAAATAGAGGAATGACCGTATACAAAAGCTGAAAAACAAGAAAAACGACGGTGGTGACAAATAAGAAATAGTACAAGTTCCTCACTCCTTTTTATTCTCTGTCTATATACCCACCTATTAATGGGTATTATGTCCATAATGTCATATTGTGGTTTTATATGTAAAACTGAAACAATATGGAAGTAAACGTATACAAATACATTTATCTGAATAATCCTATTATTTTGTTTGATATCCTCATTTTCAGAAAAAGTTTTGGAATGAAATTTGCAAGGTGCAAGTCAAAATGAATGGGGAGTAACAAAAAACCTGTCATATCGACAGGTTCTATAATTCGATGTTGTTTAATTTCTGCATGTCATGACCTTTTTTAAAACGAATAATAAGGATCCCAAAGAAGGAATTTTAAGAAAATCGGACGAATACATTCAATAATGGAAATTTATGTATATTTATTTTATGCTTATAAATTAAGGACAGGAGCTGAAGGTATGACCATACAAGCATTAGTAGATTTTACGACGACACGTTTTAAAGAGGAGGCGTATTCGATATACAGGGAGTTAAGAAGAGAAGAGGGCTTTCATCGTTTTACAACGGGTGATGGGGCTAATGCTTGGCTCGTTACGCGGTATAATGAGGCATTAGATGTGATGAGAGATAAACGCTTCATCAAGAATCCAACAGTTATACTGAGCAAAGAAGAAATTGTTCAAAAAATACCTATTTTTGAAAATGAACTTATTACGAATCAAATGGTCAATTTAGATCCTCCAGATCATACTCGGTTACGACATTACATTCAAAAAGATTTTACACCAAAAGCGATTGAAGATTTACGTGGAATGGTGCAAGAAGTGACGGATGAATTAATTGCAGATATGAAAAATAACGATGAAATCGAGTTCATTACAGATTTTGCGTTCCAGCTGCCTATTATTGTGATTGGAACCTTGTTAGGTGTTCCTAAAGAAGACAAGGAGCAGTTCAGAAGGTGGACGAATGCCATATTGGAAAGTGATAACTCAGAAGATGTTGCTGAAGATGTTGGGCTCGTCTTCACCCAATTGACTGATTATTTAACGGAATTAATTGATGACAAACGAAGCCATCCAAGTCAAGATCTAATATCTTCCCTCATACATACAGATAGCGAGGAGGAGCCGTTATCTCTTAAAGAGTTATTGTCCATGATTTTCTTGCTTATTCTCGCAGGACATGAAACAACGGTTAATTTAATTGGAAATGGCATGCTTGCACTGTTCCAGCATCCCGATCAATTCGAAGAGTTGAAGCAGACTGAACAGTTGCTTCCGAATGCAATTGAGGAAATGCTGCGTTATTATAGTCCGGTCGAATTAACGACGAATCGCTTTGCAGCGGAAGATATGATATATAAAGGGCAGGAATTAAGCAAAGGCGATTTAGTTCTTGTATCCTTGGCTTCTGCTAATCGGGATGAGAGTCAATTTGAGAATGGGGATCAATTTGATATAAAACGAAGCCATAATCCGCATATGGCGTTCGGTTTTGGGATACATTTCTGTGTGGGGGCACCGCTTGCTAGACTTGAGGCAGAGGTGGCTTTTAAGACATTGTTTAAAGAGTTTCCGGATATTCAGTTAAGAGGTGCTTTTGACGATTTAAAATGGAGACCTACTTATTTAATGCGGGGTTTAGAGAAGTTGCCGGTTTTTGTGTAATACGCGAACTTATAGCAAACCCGATAAGGGTGGAATCAGCGGCAGTCTAAGACTTTATTTTACAAGTCATAGTCACCGCTGTTTCTTTTTTTTTATTTTTATTGAAACGTTTTACGTTCGTCGCTGATCTAATAGGGGAGAAAGGAGGATTACAAGCATGCATGCGAAGATAGAGTTAGTTGAAAGAGCAAAGAATGGCGATAAGGATGCTTTCCAGGCACTCATTCATGAGGAGAAGGAAAAGTTGTACAAGATGGCGTTCGTGTATATGCGTAAGGAAGAGGATGCCCTTGAAGTGTTTCAAGAGACCATCTACAAGGCACTGACGGCAATAGGTTCACTGAAGGATAATGCGTACTTCTCTTCGTGGCTCGTACGAATTCTGATTCATACAGCGATTGCGACTTTAAATAAAAAACGACGGGTAATCCCTCTCAATCAAGAGGTTCTGGAGCAATTGGTCGGTTCGGGTTCGCTGAAGTTGGAGGATCAGATTGATCTGCTTCAAGCACTGGAAGAACTGGACGAGAAGTATAAGACGGTATTGATGCTCCGATTCTATAAGGATTATACGATCAAGCAGATTGCGGCTATTGTGGAATGTCCTGAAGGAACGGTGAAAACCAATTTACATCGCGGATTAATGTTATTAAGAACAAGGTTGAAGGGAGCGTATTCGGATGAGAGAGAAGGTACACTCATTTAAACAAGAGATGGATAAGATTCCGGTACCACTAGATAAACTAGATGCTATTATTCACCAAACCGTCTATGAAACGAAGATTATGCGTCAAGTTCCTAAACGTCGAAAACTGTGGGTTGGAGTGGGTGCTGCAGCAATGGCGGTAGTTGTGCTTCTAGGCTCGACTGCTGTGTCGCCGGTAATGGCGAGTATGGTTTCCCGTATTCCGTTAGTAGGCTCTATATTTAGTGAGTTTGGTGATCTAGGTTTGCAGCGAGCAAGTCAGCAGGGGCTAACATATGCGGTAGGTGAACCTCAGCAAGTAGATGGTACATCCATAACCGTTGATGAAGTGTTCTATGATGGAACTCGGCTTTCCATTGGTTACTCCGTACAGTCGGATCAACCGATTGAAGAATTGTATCTACGACCTAGTCTTCTTGTGAACGGGAAAAGTAGTGGCTTTGGAGGTGGACAGAAGGATATTCCGATCACTTCCACTTCTCGCACAAGTATTCTAGATATCAATATGAATCAAACTTTCCCGGAACAATTTGAGCTTGGTTTAAGTTTAGAGACAGAAAGCGGCAAGTCGTGGAATTTTACAATTCCAGTTCAGGCTCAAAGTAATGTGAAGTTAATTCCAGTTGATGAGAAACAGCAGGCAGGAGACATTAATCTTCATGTTGTGAGTTTGAAAATGGGTCAGGCAGGAGCGCTGTTAAACTTTAGTGCGGTTTCCGGAGATAAGAATCACTTAGCAAGTTATTTGGAGTTTAAAGTGGTCGATGAATCAGGACGAGAGATTACTTCTCATTCGGGAGGCAGTGAGGGTAAGGCTGTCAAAGGGAAGGAATATGTAACAGGAAGTCGTCTATTCGATCCAATTGATTCTAGTGTTAAGACGCTCACCATTACGCCGTATTTCATGTTACCAACTAACGGTGGAGGCGTGGCTATGGATAAGGATGGCAAAGAAACCGTGCTTGAGTTTACCCCACCGAAGGCAGATGGAATTGCATTTAAGAGTTTTACAATAACGCTGCCTTAAGAATTTAATAGGTTTTGAAAATAATGCAGAAACGAGCCTAAGCATATTCGCTAGGGCTCGTTTGGTTTATTTTTCAATATTAGAGAGGATCAATTTTTTTAAAAGATGAAATGCACTATGTTTGACCCAAAATTGCATAAATTCATGGCTTGGAATGTCTGCTAACAGGGGATTATTATCGGGTATGACTAATCGATCCATCACTGAACCTTTATTGGCTGTAAGTTCTGTAGCAAGGCTACCTTTTATTTCTCTTTGGAATATCTGAGGTTCTGAATCGACTGGGCAGTAGGCTAAACTTTCTTTTATGTATACGGTGCGATCTTCTTTATCTTCTAAAAGTTTTATGACTTGTTCGGCTGTTAGCCAATTATTTGCGTATTTAACAAAGGGGCCGGGAAATCCATTTAATGCATTGATGTATAAACCAACGTCAGTAACTACAACAGACTCACCAAGCTTGTCTCTTGCCCAAATGCTTGAGAATCGAGCTATTTCGTTTACGTCCATACTTTGAATTTCAGGGATATCTAGATGACTTTGATTTAATTGAATTGACGTTTCACTTAGAACGGTTGTTGCAATCTCAAACTTTGCTGCATTTGAAGTGACATAAGTAAGCTCCAATAAACGATCCTCCTAATGATCCTGTGGTAGATTAATTTCTAAGATGAAAGTTTATAGTCATTGATCGTCTAAGACCAATAGTTTTTCCTTATTAAAAACAAAATATTATTAATATTTTGTTTATTATTATTTACTGTTATGATTCTAGTGGGATCCCAAACGAGATAAAGTTACAATCGAAAGGGTGTGTTTACATGAGTCATACGGAGAACAATTCATACGATTTGGCTGGATCGAGTGTTAAGCGGAGTCAAAAGTGGACGGATGTAGATCAATACTTCACGGATCGCCTGATTGAGAAAGATCCTGTGCTTGATGAAGTGCTAAAGCATAATGCTGAAGCGGGTTTGCCCGCACATGATGTTGCACCGAACCAAGGCAAGCTGTTGCATTTGTTAGCAAGAATTCAGGGAGCAAGTACAATCTTAGAGATTGGAACGTTAGGTGGTTACAGCACGATCTGGCTGGCGAGGGCTTTACCTGCAGGTGGACGTATCGTTACGCTAGAATATGATCAAAAGCACGCTGAAATTGCCAAAGCGAACATAGCACGTGCTGGATTGTCCGATATTGTGGAAGTTCGAGTGGGACTTGCAATTGATTCATTAAAGGAACTTGTTGCAGAGAATACGTGCTTCGACATGATCTTTATTGATGCGGACAAGCCAAATAACCCAGTTTACTTTGACTATGCCCTTCAGCTTACCCGTACGGGAAGTATGATTATCGGAGACAATGTGGTACGTGATGGTGCGGTTGTTGATGGTAATAGTACAGATCCGAATGTACAGGGTGTAAGACAATTTTTCGATCTAATTGCAAGTGAACCTCGTGTGACTGCTACGGCATTTCAGACGGTAGGAAGTAAAGGATATGATGGATTAGCAATTGCATTAGTTATATAATTTTACATAATAGCCTAGCAGACCGAAGATGACTTCATGGTATTTGCTTGGCTATATTTGTCTTCAGTTAATCATTAGGAGCGGGGAGATGAATAGGTGGTAACGATGAATCAAGCTAGAAATGTAGCAATCTTGATCTACGACAACGTGGAACCACTAGATTTTGTAGGACCATTCGAAGTGTTTATATCTTCTAGTAATTACGGTAAAGACTTTAACGTCTATACGGTAGCTGAGAAGGATGAACCTGTAAGCGCAATAGGAGGCCTTAGCATCAACCCAAGCTATACGATCCACACTTGTCCGAAGCCGGATATACTTGTAGTGCCAGGCGGTTGGGGTTCGAGAACAGCAATGCTTAACGAGAATCTCACCAATTGGATAAGAGAGGCTAGTGATGAAGTTGAAGTGCTTCTATCTGTCTGCACGGGCGCTCTAATTCTTGCCAAAGCGAATTTGTTAGATGGGTTAAAGGTGACGACGAATCGCTCGGCGATTAACACGTTACAAGAGCTGATACCTGTTTCAACTGAAATTATCCCTGATGCGCGTTACGTTGATAATGGCAAAATCGTCTTATCTGCGGGGGTATCGGCAGGTATGGATGCGGCACTCTATGTTGTCTCGAGATTGCTAGGTGAAGACAGAGCAGTTCATGCCGCAACGTTGATGGAATATGATTGGAACAGAATGCCCAATTGAGACATTGCCCTTAAAGGGCTTTTTTTATTGAATAAATTATGCCAAAAACAATCATTCGTGAAGTTGAGACCGTAATCAACATGGATCGTATTGTATCTTAATAATCCTAATATTAATTATAGAAGGGCTATTTTATATATTTAAACATTTTAATCTGAATAATCAAAAAAGATGATACAATACCAATATGTAGAAGTCGATATTTCTCGTTAAATGACAGATGAAAGGAGGAACTAGCCCGATGCCTGTGAATGCCGGCAAACTAATTAAGCTTGTGGTCATTGTAATTGGCGTTATTGCCTTGAATATTGTGGTGTTCTCACCGGGATTTCTTGGTCTTAAAATAGGTGGAAACGCATTATCGTCGGCACTTGCGGTTTCATTGCTTGTTGGCAGCTTGCTTGGAGTGATATATGGGGTCTATACGATACTGGTGAAGAAACCAGAGAAACATCCGATCAAGCAAATGATCACTCCTGAGGATTATGAAGCTGCACTTCGGCCATACAAACGAGTGAAAGTGCTCGAAGCCGATATGGATCTTGCCCTGCAGCAGATGGATCGGTTGCAAAAAAAGCAAGAAACGTTATCCACTGTGCTGAGTCAGCGATTCGATCAAGGGGGGCTGAGTTATCAGAAGTTCGCTTCAATTACGCAAGAGGTGTATAAGTTATTTTATTTGAACATCAGAAGTATACTGAATCGTTTGAGTGTATTTGATGAAGCTGAATTTGAAAGTCTGATGCGAGGCAAATCGTCTCGATTGTCAGCGCAAGTCATTCAGGAGAAAACGAAGATCTACAATGATTACCTGTCTTTCGTCAAAAATTCGATAAATACAAATGAAGAAATTTTACTTAAATTAGATCGATTACTGCTAGAGATCTCTCTTCTAGATAGCCTTGAGTTAGGCGATATCGAACAAATGGCATGCATGCAAGAAATTGACTCGTTGATTAAACAAACCAAATACTACAAACAGTAGAGGGGTATTAACGATGAACAAAAAAAAGTTCTTCTTTCTGTCCGCACTTATAATCGTCGTCGTATTTATTGCCGTGTATGTGGGGATAAATCTCACCTCAGATTTAGGGAAAAGTAAAGACCAAGTAAGCACTGAAGATTCAACCAAGCAGCTGAACAAATTGTACTCCGATATTAAAGTCACGAATGGTAAGCCTGTTAAGGGACAAATTGACCTCAATCCAGTCGACCTCGCAGAATCCCTCCCAGACATTTCGAAATTTCCTATTACAGTAAATAATACAACGGATCAGTTTATTGAAGTATTCTCTTCAACCGAAAAGTCGGGTAAAGGCGTCGATGGTTGGCTAACCGAAGTCGCTGAAGAATTTAACAAAGCACAGATTGCTGTAAACGGAAAACCTGCTTCGGTCAAGGTACGTAATATTGCTTCAGGAACAGCAGCGGACTACATTAAATCTGGCAAATATGTGCCGGATGCTTTCACACCTTCCAATGAGCTCTGGGGCGAGATGATCAAGGCTAGTGGCGTGAAAACACAATTAGTAAACAAACGATTAGTAGGAAACGTACCTGGTATTGTTATATCCAAAGCAAAGAATGATGCACTTGTAAGCAAGTATGGGTCTGTGAATGTGAAGACCGTGACAGAGGCAATATCCAAGAATGAGTTTGCGATGGGTTATACAGATCCTTTTGCAAGTTCAACGGGATTGAACTTCCTGGTAACTGCACTCAATACGTTCGATAGTTCCAATCCTCTTGGCGAGAAAGCAGTTCAAGGGTTTGAGAAGTTCCAAGCGAATGTGCCGTTTACAGCTTCGACGACAATTCAGATGCGCGACGCAGCAAAGTCAGGAAAGCTTGATGGCTTCGTATTGGAATACCAAACTTTTATTAATGCGTCTGATTTGAAAAATGACTACGTGTTTAATCCATTCGGTGTAAGGCACGACAGTCCGCTTTATGCGTTAGGTGATATTTCGAAAGAAAAGCTTGAGATTGTTAAGAAGTTCGCTGAATTTGTAACGCAGGCAAAGTATCAACAGTCTGCTAAGGATAAAGGATTTAATGGTCTTGAAGACTACAAATCTGAACTCGGTACAATTAAGGAAGACACACTCGCATCTGCACAGAAAGTATGGAAAGAAAAGAAGAATGTGAACAAACCTGTTGCTGCGGTATTCGTAACCGATATCTCAGGTAGTATGGACGGTGCGCCGCTTAAGAAGTTGAAAGAGTCTTTGCAAAAAGGACAGAAATATCTCGGTCAAGATAACCATATTGGTTTAATCTCGTACTCCGATAACGTGACGATTAATCTGCCCATTGCGAAATATGATACCAATCAGCAATCTTTATTTGTAGGAACGGTGAATAGTCTGCAATCTGGGGGCGGAACGGCAACGTTCGATGCAATTGTCGTTTCCATTAAGATGCTTCAGGATTATATGGCCGCAGATCCTAATGTAAAGCCGATTATTTTCGTATTAAGTGACGGAGACACCAATAAGGGAAGTACGCTAGAAGAAGTTCGAAGTTTGATCAGTGCATTCAAAATACCGATCTACACGATTGGTTACAACGCAGACATTAAGGCGCTCCAGAATATTTCGAGTATCAACGAGGCAGCCAGTATCAATGCCGATACAGACGATGTGGTTTATAAGATCGGTAACTTATTCAATGTTCAAATGTAAGGGTTACCTACGAATGAAATCGAGGAGCGTGTATGGATGTCATTCTCAATGAATGTAGCAAGTGATGAAGAGATTAAGGCAGTTGCTGTGGAGCAAGTTCAACCCATCCCAGAAGAACTCGTTAAGCTCAAGGAACAAGCTGATCAGAACGTACAATCGATTATGGATCTGAATATGGATTCGCTTGAAAAAAGAAAAGAGGTTCTATCGACAGTCGATGTGTTCGGTGTATCTACCATGAAACAATCTTCAGATAAGAACCGAATGCTTCAAATAACCGTCGGTAATTTATCTAAATCCGGTGATGAAGGCGGTGTAGTTGCCAAGGGACTTGGCGAGTTGCAGCTGCAATTGAAGGATCTTGATCCGAGTGTGATTGATTTCATGAAAAAAGGTTTTCTAGGCAAACTATTTAATCCGCTTCGCGCCTATTTCCAGAAGTTCGAACGAGCAGATGCAGTCATTAACAACATTATTAAAATGCTTAATGACGGTAAACAAACCTTGAAGGATGACAATACAACGCTACTGATCGAGCAGCAAGCCCTTCGTGACTTGACCAAGCGATTGCAAAAAGAAATTCAGCTGGTTAACTTTATGGATGAATCGATTGAAACGCAAGTAGCAGTTGCGAAATCGCGGAATGAAGATGCGGAGAAGATTCGGTTCATTACAGAAGAGGTTCTGTTCCCACTTCGTCAACGGGCGATGGATATGCAAGCGATGATGGCTGTGAATCAGCAAGGGTACATTTCATTCGAGGTCGTTATTCGAAATAACAATGAACTGATTCGAGGGGTGGATCGGGCGAATACCGTCACAATCTCGGCTCTAAGGGTAGCGGTTACTGTAGCGAGTGCTTTGTATAATCAGAAAATCGTCCTTGAGCGTATCAACGCACTGAATGCAACGACCAACCAATTCATATCTAACACTTCCAAAATGTTAAATGAACAAGGGGTAGCGATCCAGAAGCAAGCGATTGAAGCGAGCATCTCCGTGGATACGCTCAAACAAGCATTCGCAGACTCGTTCGCAGCTCTTGAATCGATTAGTACGTACAAACAACAAGCACTTCCTAAGATGCGTGATACCATTGCTCAATTCCGTCAATTAGCGGAAGAAGGCGAGAAGCATATCGTGAGACTTGAAAAAGGAAATACAGTAGGGATTTAGAAAATAGGGGCACATGAAGAGTACCTTCGTGTGCTTTTTATTTGCATATCTAAGGTGCATATGTGGATAATCAGTTAGTAAGTGGCGCTTGGATGTACTTAGGTGTAGGAATACCAGTTCGAGACAATGATTCCGTTTACTGCTTCAGCATGAATAGGGATGAAAGCCTCCCTTTAGGAAACCTTATCGTTATGATGGATACTAAAGGGGAGCATTCAATGAAAATTAAGCTGCTATTCGTCTGGCTTGCAGTTGGTCTGATTTGCACAAATCCAATATCTGTGGATGCGAGAGTAACATTACCTGACCACGATTCTCGGGAATTGCAGGTTCAAGATATGTTAGTACTCTTTCTAGCTCCATATATTCAAAGTAAACTGAACGAAACATATTCAGGTGTATTGAAAGTACCGCCGATATTTTATCCTTATGAAGTGCAGTGGATAGAAGTTAAGCGGGTGAACGGATTCCGCGGATTCGATTTCTTAACTACAATTGATGTGACTCCTTCAATAGGGGCACATAATACAATAGGGAAAGATCGTTTTACATTTGAAATATCTCCGATTGTACATGTAAAGCTTATTGATTATGCACACTTAAAGGGTCCTGATAAAGAGTCTATTCCCCCTCATTTACAATCGTATTTTAAATAATGGACTTGGATGTGTAAAAAGGACTGCAACCAGCCGTTTCATGGGCAGCGTTGCAATCCTTTATTTATTATCAAATAGCATCAGGGAATTATGCTTTGTGGTAAGTAAGAACCACAACACCAGTTGGGAAAGTTTCTGTGCTAACAAGCTTAAGTAGATTGTCATCAGCAGCCTCATCATACAAGCGCTTGCCCGTGCCTTTGATAATTGGATAGACCATAAGGCGAAGTTCATCGACTAAACCAAGCTTGAGTAGAGATTGGACGAGTGTTGCACTTCCGAACACTACGATGTCTTTGCCTGGTTGTGCTTTGAGCTTGTTAATCTCTTCAGTAAGGTCACCTTTGATGACAGTGGAGTTGTTCCACTCTGGGTTCTCTAAAGTTGTGGACACTACGTATTTCGGGTAGTTGTTCATCCACTCTGCATACAAGCCTTCTTCTGTCATGTTCGGCCAAGCGCCTGCAAAACCTGTATAAGTCTCACGACCAAGCAACAGTGCATCGCAGTTTTTCAACTCTTCGAATTTGAACTTATCTTGTTCTTCTGTGTGGAATTGGAACGTCCAACCTGGATTTTCGATAACACCATCTACAGATATAAACTCGGATACGATTACTTTTCTCATTTGTCATTCTCCTCTAATTTTCATTTTTTGTTTGGTTGTTTTCTTCTTGAATTGAATATACCATATGGAGAATATTCTTGTAAAGGAATATTTGGACAAGATGGTTGTTATAATAAAAGTAGGATAAGAAGGAGGGCGAATTATGGAGATCATCCGTAAGCCAGATTTGTCATTAAAACCCTATAATTTGCAGGTAGAACGCCAGATGGCGGCTTCACCTGAGGTGATTTATCGAGCATGGACTAAGCAGATAGGTAGTTGGTTCGCCGCACCGGATAGCGTGCTGATGCAGGGTATAGTCAATACACCATTTTTCTTCGAGACCGAGTTTAATGGCAGTCGTCATCCGCATTACGGAAGATTCTTAAGGCTCGTGGAAGATCGTCTAATTGAACTGACTTGGGTGACAGGAGCCGGTGGAACGAAGGGTGCAGAGACAGTGGTTACTGTTGAGATTGAACCTAGTAGTAGTGGAAGTCGTATCATTCTTACACATGCAGGCTTCCCAGACGAAGAATCTAGAGATGGGCATGAACAGGCTTGGCCGTTTGTATTGGAGCAATTAGATCTACGTATGACGAGTAATCTTTCATAGTGTAAGAAGGATAAACCGAGTGACTTGGAATTTAGATTCTGAGCGTGCTCGGTTTTTTTATGAGATGGGCATCCTACTTGCAAATATCCTTTTTATGAAAATAGAGGAAAGAGGTTGTCCGACATTGGAATTGATGTATGCATTCTTGAGCTTTTCGATCTTAATCGTATTGGGTACGGTGTTGCACCTTCTGTTTCCGAAAGTGCCGTTACCGCTTTATTTAATTGGACTTGGTGCTGTGCTCTCATGGGTGCCGATCCCTGTTGTATTTCAGTTCGAACCTGAAGTGTTCCTGATTTGTCTGATCGCGCCGATTCTGTTCGGAGATGCTCAGAATATTTCACGTAGAGACTTGTGGGAGTATCGCAAGCCAATCTTACTTATGGCTCTGGGGCTTGTTATCTTCGCGGTAGTAGGGATTGGCTACTTCATTCATCTTCTACTCCCGGCGATGCCGCTTGCAGCTGCATTTGCACTTGCGGCCGTGTTGTCGCCTACGGATGCGGTTGCCGTTCAATCGATGACACGCGGCAAGAAGTTTCCAGAAGGGCTGATGTTGATTTTGGAAGGGGAGTCACTGCTCAATGATGCGGCGGGATTGGTGTCTTTTAAAGTAGCACTCGGTGTTGTCATGACAGGTGTGTTCTCATTAGGTGGTGCAACTCGTAATTTTGTGTTCGTGTCCATTGGAGGTTTATTGGTAGGGATTGTGTTAGGTATTCTGGTTGTGAACTTCCGATTATTTTTACGGAAGAGAGGACTGGAAGAGGTTCATTCCTTAGTTGTAATTCTGCTGATGACTCCGTTCTTGATCTATATTATTGCAGAGGAACTGCATGTATCCGGCATTCTCGCTGTGGTAATCGCAGGGATTATTCATGGGGTGGAGCGGGATCGCTTAAAGCAGACGTCGACGAAATTACAGATTACGACCTCCAATACCTGGTCAGTGTTTAGTTATGTACTCAATGGATTCGTATTCGTTCTCCTTGGTTTCTTATTACCTGATGTGATTCAAGGACTCCTAGTAAGTAGAGAGGTCTCGATTCTGACTGCAGTGCTATTGGCGTTTACGATATTCATTGCGCTATTCGTGGCACGCTTTGGATGGGTGTATCTGTTGTTTGAAAAATTCATAGCTCCGAGTCGTAAGAAGAATGGAAGTAGCTCTTTGCCAACAAGAATCAGCTATGCATTTGCCGCGAGTGTATGTGGAGTGCATGGAACGATCACACTTGCAACGGCGCTGTCGACCCCGTATCTGCTAACGAGCGGGGCTCCTTTTCCGCTTCGAAATACGATTCTGTTTATCGCGGCAAGTGTGATCCTCATTAGCTTACTCGTTGCGACTTTTATCATTCCGATACTTGGCGTTAAGGCGGATGAAGGGATAACAGACTCTGTACTTTTGTCTCGAAAAGAGGCAAGCAGTCAAATGCTTCATCAAGTGATTCAGCAGTTAACCGCAGAGATAGAGCCAGACAATCGGAGGGCGACTGCCGTTATCATTAGGCAGCTTGAGGAGCAATTACGCGATGTACAGCATGGTTCAATTAAGCTATCGGAATCGGCCATTCGAGAGTTTCAGCAGATTGGACGGGTAGCACAAGAAGAGAAGTTAGAGGAGCTTATCCGTGATGACGTCATATCACCTGAGCTTAAGATGATCTACCCCATGTTAGTGCAGGAGCGACAATCGTTCGGGTTCTGGGGGAGAATCAAGTTCATGTTGATGCGCAGGAGGTTGAATCAGGTTTATCTCAAGATGAAGGCATCGAATGAAGTACGGGTTACGAGGTTAGTTGAAGAATATAAATCGATTGAGAAACAGTTGCAGCTGGCAGCGGTTGTTGCGATTAAGAAGCAGACTAGACCCGAACACCGATTGGAATCGCTGCTCGTGATTCATCATTACCCGAAGATCATAAAGGAGCATGAGTACGGGAAAGATGACGAGCAATTCATGCAACAGGTCAAGCAAATTCAGATGCGCAACATTCAGATTAAGCGTGATGAGATTCAATTGCTTGATGACGATAAGCAGATAACGTCAGCTACGAAGCTAGATATGCTTCAAGTTGTAAATTATGAAGAAATTTTGATGTTGGAAAATGGGCATGGGTAGGGAAATTGACGATTACGTGAATTGAATTACGCTATAGCGCAACAAATATTATTTTCAACGTAAATACCTATTGCGTTCTAAGGTAAAATAAAGTACGCTGTAACGTAAAGGAGGTTGAAAATATTGGAAGATATTCGACTCAACGTGGCGTTACTTCGTAAACGTGTTCCAAATCTAACAAGTGCTGCACGCGCGGTAGGGCTCCGATCGGCAACGGTCTCCAATCTATGTACGGGAAAAATTCCTGTAGGGCGTGCAGAAGTTCGAACACTGGTATCACTTGCATCACTCGCGAATTGCAGCTTAGACGAATTAATTCTAGTAGGGGAGAGATTCGAAATGATCGAAACCGGAATTAAATCGCTGGATTTGTTTGCACCACTAGCTAAAGGTGGCAATATTGGACTGGTAGCCAGACCGATGATGGGGCAATTGGTGTTACTCGCTGAATTGTTCAATCGGTTGAAAAAGCAAGGGTTTAGGGCGATACTTCTAGAGCCGGAAGGTACGCATGTAGGCATTGAAGATGTGGCAGGTGAAGCTAACATTCGTTGCAGTAGTGTAGATGAAGTGTTTGCTGAAGTGAAGAAGCTGGGCGATTCTTGTGATGTTATCCTGGCTGCGGATCGTTCCCATGTGCTGAACAATCAAATTTACGAGCTGCAAGATCGTCTGCATGATGCGGGCATTGCTTCCTTAACCACATTCCTTGTGGATCTGCAAGGCGAAGCGGTGGATGAAGATTTACCATATGGTCCGCTTGAAACGCTGTGGCAATTAGACGCTGATATGGCGGCACGAAGATATTTCCCGGCTGTGAATCCGATTCAGTCTACTTCTGAAATTGTTGAAGGAACGTATGTGGAAGCTCAGCATCAGCTCATTCGTCAAAAAGCGAAAAAGCTGCTTCGCCGGTACAAAGAATTACGCTTCCTCGTGCAAGCACAAGGTAAAGAGAGATTGCCTGCTTCTGAAGTGCAAACTTTCTTGCGCGGTGAGCGTCTTGAGGCGTACTTCACACAGCCGTTCTATGTAGCAGAACCTGCTACAGGTAAAGCTGGCGTAAGTGTTACGCTGCAAGAGACGATGCAAGATGTGCAGCAGATTATGGATGGTGCTGTCGATCAGCGTGAAGTGGATGAAATGATGTATGTAGGGCGATTGGCATAATATATCTAGAAAAAAACACCTTTAAGGATTACCACTTTATCAAATGGTAATCCTTGAAGGTGTTTTATTATTTATCACGATACGATTAACCCAAGCTCAAAGTGCGCTTTCCGCTTGTTTCACGTACTCCGTTTGTTTGAAGAAGGCGTGCTTTCTGTCTTTTGTGAGAGTAGATGTAAGAACCTGCGATAACGACATAGCCGATAAGGAACATGGTCACACTTGCAAAGCCGTCTACCATAACATTGGAGTACATCGCACCAGTAAGATCGAAGACGAAACCTGCATACGCCCATTCTTTAATTCTTGAAAACTTAGGAACAAGGATTGCGATAACCCCTAGCAACTTGGCAAACCCGATAAAGGGAAGAAGGTATGCAGGGTAACCGAGATGATCGAACAGTGCAACTGCGGAAGGATCAGAGAGCATATCTGGAATGGCACCCATACCCATTAAAGCGACTAGCAACACTGTGAATACCCAGTAAAGAATTGTTGTTTTTTTCATTGAAAACATCCTCCTAAAATTGGTTTTTTTTTTCGATCCGTCTCAAGTATCTTATTATTTTCGCTTGAGAAGTCCGTATCGATTTCTTGTTTTGAATATACCTTATTAAGAATATTCTTGTCAATGAATATTTAAAAAGTTTTTTTGCCCGAAGAATGAAAGCCTGTACGGGATTGCTCAATAAGGCTTATCATTATTTTAATATTTTAAAAAAATTCCAATAAGAACGGAACGATTCAAGCCCGTTGTTAGTCATACAATCGAGACCACGATAAAGGAGGTGCTGATGGGGTGAGTGACCGCGAACTGTTCGAAACCTATAAGGAGCAGGTGTACCGTCTGTGTTATTACATGATGCGTAGCCATGCGGATGCGGAAGATATTTGCCAAGAAGTGTTCGTGAAAGCGATCCTAGCGAATCGATCACAGATACAAGAGTTGAAACCATGGCTGCTGCGAATTGCTACGAATGAATGCAACAGTGTGCTCAAGCGGCGCAAGAATGGATGGACGAAAGAACTACTTACATACTTACTATCCCGTCCTCGTAACTCAAATCCAGTTGAAGAAGGTTATGATCAGCAAGAGATGAAGATGGAGTTCTATGAGTTATATAGCAGGTTGCCAGATAAACTGCGGATGGTTGTGACTCTACGGTATGTGAACGAACTGACTGTACCAGAGATTGCAAGTGCGATGGGGGTTCCGGAAGGAACGGTGAAGTCTCGATTAAACCGTGGTCTGAAGAACCTACAGAAAATGGCCACGACACCCCAAGTAAAGGAGATGACCAGTAGTGAAGCCCGATTATGATGCAATGTGGAATGCCATTGAGAAAGAAGTTACGAAGCGTAAATTAGAGATGAAGGAGTCGAATTCGAATATGCAAAAAAGAAAATTGGTTCCCGCAGCTGTCGTATTTGCTTGCTGTATGATCGTCGCTGTACCTGCTGCTGTGGCAGGGGTAGCTCTGAATTGGGATAGCTTGATGGGAGGTAAAACGGTAACTACGGCGTTAGATAACGGATTTGGTCAGCGTTATGATCTTCATGCGAAGAGTGAAGGGGCGACCATGACGGTTAATGGCGTTGTGACCGATGGGGAGAAAATGAAAGTGATGGTATCCGTTGAGTTGCCAGAAGGTGTTAATCAGTCGGACATCATTGGCATCAAACAGATGACGATGAAAGATGAGTCAGGCAATAGTACGAAACTAAATGGTTACTTGAAATATGATCAAGCTAGCGGCAAGCTGCTAGGTATATATGAAATGAAGGACGAACTGAAGGATAAGAAGAAAAGTTACGCGCTTGAAGCGGAAGGACTCTTTTTCATAAATAATAAAGAAGTGAGTTTGAAATCAGGTGTGAAAGCTGGCGATATAATCGATACGGGGGTGAAGATGTCTCCAAGTATCCAGGTGGAGTCATTGATAGAGTCAAATAACCAATTAGAGGTTCGTTATCGGATAAAGGGTGATGCTCCAACCTTGAACAATGCTTACCTACGCCTTGGTCTCAAGACGAGTGATGGTAAAGAAATAAACGCGAATACCACTGTATTACCGAATGATCAGTCTGGATTGTATGTTTCACAGATTTTCAATATAACTGCACAAGAGTGGGATAAAGCTGGATTGTATTTGAAATATAATGAAGAGACAAAAGTCATACCGAGTAAATGGAATTTTAATCTGAAGGTAGATGGTAAGAAAGCGAGCGAGGCGATCTATAAACGTAAGTTAGTGACTACTAAAGCAGAACAGGAGCAAACGGGACAGAAGCTAGATCAGCTTGTAATTACACCTCTTGAAATTCGAATTGATATTCAAAAGGATCCATCCCTAGTAGCTCCAAAGAATGGAAGGGTATCTTACAACTCAGCACGTCTAATGATAGGAGAACAAGAGGTAAAGGGATCATTTGGTTTGAAGATGGGGGAGGGTGACAAATTTGATGAGATGTATGCATTCCAGTCGCCGGAGTGGTTTAAAGATTGGTCGAAGGTGCCGATGAAGCTTCTCTTGGGAGATGCGACGGTATCAAAGCGAGACACATCCAAACATTGGATGGTGCTCAATAAACCAACGACTAATAAGCAACATGTGGAAATTCGACTAGACGGTATGGATATTCCGTTCACGTACTACCTAGAGGGTAAGGATCTAGTCGTTGAATCGGACTCCGACTCTCCTCAATTTCTTGGTATCAGCCAATCTGTGATGCGGAGTAATGGAACAGATATTTACCCAGAATACGTTCCGAGTGGTCCGTCTCGTGTGAAAAAGAATGTAGAACGCTATAAGAATGTAGACTTAAACAGTAAATTGGAGCTGAACCCAGGTTTCTATTATTACAAAGACCCAACCAACCAAATCGAGATCAAGCTAAATTAATCGCATATGATTACTAAAAAAGAGCAGCCCACCCCTTTGAAACATAAAGTGGAGGACTGCTCTTTTTGCTTTTTGATATTTAATCCTTAAATCGCTCTGTAAAATCAACCAACTGCTCTGTAAACATTGCGACACGGGACTTGATTGCTTCATCTTGAAGCTCGTAGCCATCCTGTACTTCGATAAAATCGCTATTAGATGCCACAACCTGCATTGGAATTGCAATCCCTAGCACACCGCGAATGACGATACGTAGTTGGTCGACTGGCTGTGTGCTGCGGATACCGCCGCCATTTGCAACGAGACCGACAGGTTTATTTTTAAATTGAGCAAAGCTTAAAAGGTCTAAGGAATTCTTCACGATACCAGTGTAGGAGTTGTGGTAGTTAGGCGTGCCAATGACGAATGCATTCGCTTCACTTGCTAGTTGCACAAACTCACGAACAACCTGTACAGTATGGTCTTGTGGGTTGTGGTGGAATGCAGGGTCGATGAAAGGAAGTGGCTTCTCTTGTAGGTTCCAGACTGTTACTTCACACTCATGTTCCTCTAATTGACGAGCAATATAGTGGATTAATGTTGTTGTATGGGCTGGATTTGCGGCACTACCTGATATTAGAAAGATTTTGTTCATGTGATTAACTCCTAATCTATAATTTCTGAAAAAAACAATAATTACCGATGTAACTCATATTATATGCGCTAGTCCATCTTGGAGTAAATCGTAAAAGCCCTGCACAGCGATGTGCAAGGCTTATTCTCATTCTTAAGTTTATTCTGTGGAGGCTTTTAAATAGCGGGAGTAATGTTTACTCTTAATAAATTTCTCCATCGCTTCTGTACGTGATTTCACATTCAATTTGTTATAGATACGCTTAAGATAGTTATCCACGGAACGTTTACTCATATGGATCTGTTCGGCTATTTGTTGATGTGTACTGCCCTTAACGAGCATGCTCATGATTCGAACTTCTTCTGGGGTTAACTCCTCTTGTGAGATAGACCCATTTATATGAATTTGATGATAAAGTGAGATCGGCAGCATGGTGTGATTATCTAGAATACAGTTCACCATCGTTCTGATCGTTCTTAGACTCGAGTCTTTAGGGAGGATGCCACTTATCTTTAACTCTATTAATTGTTCCATATCTTCCGTCATATCGCGGCTAGTTAATATAACAATATGTACGTCTGGATAGTCTTCCTTAATCTGGGCAGCGACTTGAGTCGTAAGTTGATCGGGCAGTTGGTCGTTAAGGAATATGAGATTGGGCTGATGCTTCGCAAGTTCAATCATGCATTCTGCTCCATTATTTGCGATACCGATCACTTCAACACTTTCTAATTTGTTCAGCAATTCCCTAATTGCATAAGCAAACAGCGGATGGTCATCGACTATCAATGTTTTTATCATCTCATTCATATACGTATGTCCTCCATACTCATCCTTCCTAGCTCCATATCTCCACTTCCATTCTCTTAATGATGTGTGTCTTGTAGACAGCAGGGTAATAGATCACTCCTATTCGTTAATCTTTCCGTTTCTATCATACAAATTATTATGATTTTTTGCACCCATTTTCTTCTATATGAAGAAAACTTTGCAATTAAATGCAAATAAAATGTGATGATGATTAATTATGTCAATTATATCATAGTGATATGTGTGTGGAAAATGATTGAAATTTATACATTTGGTGAAAAGAGAGCGAAGTGGTCACTGAGATGGGCAATAAACTAACAGGACGTATTGTCGAAGCACCTTCACAGCTTTTGAATGAAGAGATTCTAGAGCCGCAATTCATGTATGAAGTGGAAAACCTTCTGCCAGCGTATATTCAGATTGAACAGGTGATGCTCTTGGAGTATGTAAGAATGGGATGGATCGAGAGTGAGGATGCAAATGAAATTGCACTTGCCTTGCAGTCGATTACTTCTGAGACGCTAGTTCCTGATCTTAAGCAGAATATGTCGGACATCGCATTTGCAATTGAACATAAAGTTGTGTCTTCACTCATAGAGCCCGTTGCTTGTTGGCATATGGATAGAAGTCGTAATGATATTCAGGCTTGTGCCCAACTGATGTTCGGGCGAACACAATGGTTATTAACAATTAAGTACATGAAACAACTCATTGAAGCAGTTGCTGAGAAAGCGGAGCAATATCGACAGACCCCAATGCCTGGGTATACCCATTACCAATCCGCCCAAGTCATCACTCCGGGTTTCTATTTAGCAACAATTAACGAAGAACTTCTGCACCATCTGCAACAATGGATTCAAGTCTATCAGGAGATCAATCAATGTCCACTTGGATCAGGCGCGATGGCAGGTGTGGAGCTTGCTTGGGATCGAGACCGACTTGCTTCATTATTAGGATTTCATCAGCCTCGTGCAAGTGCACTTGCAGCGGTCGCTTCGCGAGAGTGGCTGCTTCGAATATCCGCTGAACTTTCCTTATTATCGGTATTGGTCTCCAGATTTGTAACAGATCTCATTCAATGGGGGAGCAGTGAAATGTGTCTGATTGATCTTCCGGATCAATTGTCAGGAATATCTTCAGCCATGCCGCAGAAGAAGAACTTCCCAATTTTAGAAAGAATCCGTGGGAAAAGCGCGCATTTGTCTGCTTTTCATATCGATATGGTGCTTGGACAGCGAAACACCGCATTTACCAATTTGGTGGAAACTTCAAAAGAAGCAAGTACACATTTCTTAGTATTACTTCAAACAACACAATCACTCCTACGTCTGCTTACAACAGTTGTAGATCATCTAAGTTTTCATGAGGAACGCATGTTAGCTATATGTAAGCGAGATTACTTCGGCGGATTTACACTTGCTAATCGTTTAACAATGGATATCGGTATTCCGTACCGTAAATCCCAAGTTATTGTAGGTCAGTATATCCGAAATGTGACGGCAAGGGGGCTGCTTCCAAGCCAAGAGGATGCCTATTTATTACTTCAATTATGCAAAGAGGAGGGTTTCATACTTTCCAATGCAGAGGAAATGATCAGGAGTGCCTTTGATGTACATCAAAACTTATATGCGAAACAGTCCTCAGGTTCAACTCATCCTGAGCAAGTACATAAGCTGCTACTTCATCAGCAAGTACGTGGTTATGAACTCGAACAAGAGGTGAATGAGCTTCAGGTGCAGTTACATGCAGCAGATGCAAAGCGTCAACGTTTACTTGGTGAATTACATGCAATCACGGGTAAGGGAGTGGGGTTATAAATGCTATTTACTAACATGGTCGATGTTATTGGCAATACACCGCTGGTAAAGCTTCGTCTTAATGATCAAGCAGTAGGATCGGTATTTGCGAAGTTAGAGTTAATGAACCCATTCGGAATGAAAGATCGAGTAGCCAGACAATCGATCCTCTCGGCAAAGTTATCAGGTGAGTTGAAAGAGGGAGCGCCGATTATTGAGAGCTCTTCAGGGACAATGGCATGCGGTGTTGCACTGGTAGGTAGGCAGCTTGGTCATCCTGTACATATTGTAACGGATCCTCGAATTGACCCGATTACGAAAGCGAAGCTAGTGTCTCTAGGATGCGAAGTACATATTGTTTCGAAGATGAGCAAACAAGGATGGCAAGGCTCTCGTCTTGAGCGATTAGATGAATTGATGCAGCAGCATCCGGATGCGTTCTGGCCAAGGCAGTATGAGAATCCAGACAATCCCTATGCCTATCAACAGCTAGCAGATGAGCTAATGAATGATATTGGGCGGGTAGATATACTTGTCGCATCGGTAGGCAGTGGAGGATCTATATCTGGAACAGCTCGATCATTAAAGCGATCAAACCCCCATATGCAGGTCGTAGCCGTAGATGCGACTGGTAGTGTCATCTTTGGGCAACCTGATCGTCCAGGACGTCTGCAAGGAGGACTTGGTAACAGCTTAATTGCACCGAATGTTGATTTCAGTGTGATCGATGAAGTGCACTGGTTAAATGATGAAGAAGCATTTGCTGGCACAATCAAATTGGCACAAGAAGAGCATATTTTTGCAGGTAATAGTTCCGGGTCGGTCTATATTGTTGCGAATTGGTTAGCGAGTCAAGCGAAGTCGGATTGCAATATTGTTGCGATCTTACCGGATCGCGGAGATCGATATACCGATACCATATTTAACGAGAACTACCATGAAGAGAAGCAAATTTCGAACTTATGGATTCCTGAGCGACCTAGTTGTGTGCATGTCAGCTCGGTGGTGTCTGCGTGGTCTTATGCCAAACTAATGGGGTTGTATTCACATGAAGAAAAAAATATTGTTCATTGAAGCCAATACGACAGGCACAGGAATGTTAGCCATTCGTAAGGCGGTTAGCCTTGGTTATGAACCCGTCTTTATTACACGCAATCCAAGCACTTATGCAGGTTTAACGGAGATGAATTGTCGAGTCATTGTAGCAGATACCAATGCAGTAGAAAGTATCGCGATGTGTGTGGAAGAAGAGAACCCTGCACTTGTTTCTGGTGTGATGACGACAAGTGATTATTATTTGGAAGCTACGGCACAGATTGCGGAGCAGCTTGGACTTCGAAGTAACACGCGAGAGACGATTGCGGTATGCCGTAATAAGGCGCGACTAAGGGAAGTGTTGCATGGGGGGAAAGTAGGACAACCACAATTTCAAGTGATAACTTCGGCTAATCAACTTGTAGAGATCGATGCTTCTTTTCCATTACCTTGTGTAGTAAAACCTGCAGATGATAGTGGATCGAATCATGTACGTCTATGCACCACTTGGTCTGAAGTTGAAGAGCTGACGGTGCAAATCTTAGCGAATCAAACGAATGCACGTGGTCAAGAGACGGCTCATACGGTTCTGCTGGAACAATATGTGGAAGGTCATGAATATAGCGTTGAGATGTTTACCTGGCAAGGAGAATCAACTTGTCTAGGTATAACTGAAAAGCGGGTGACGGGGTTCCCATACTTTGTAGAGTCTGGGCATCTATTCTCAGCTAAACTGCCCCCATTTATCGAACAAGAAATCATAGATACAGTAAATTGTGCACTCCAAACCGTAGGCTATCAATACGGGGCATCCCATACAGAAGTGAAGTGGACAGGAGAACGATGTGTATTAATTGAGATTAATGCAAGGCTTGCAGGTGGCATGATACCTGAACTGGTTCGTCACGCAACAGGCATCGATCTCTTGGAGCAGCAATTGTTATGTGCGTTAGGAGTTGCCCCTGTTTTGGACGAGATTGAGCGGAAGGATCATGCAGGGATTCACTTCTTGATCGCTAAGGAGAATGGGACTTTAACGGATGTATCCGGGTTAGAGGAAGTACGTCGTATACCAGGGTTCAAGGAGCTTGCTGTAAAAGCACGTGTAGGGCAATCCGTGCAGCTTCCGCAAAATTTCTCCCATCGTCTTGGGCATGTAATTGTAACGGGTCCTACTTATGAGGAGACCGTGAGACGCTTGAAAGAAGTGGAGCAATTGTTGGAGTTGCAAGTCCATATTTAAGCCACCAAATAGGAGTGAAATTGAGATGATAGAACTGCGAAGTGACACGTTTACATTGCCAACAAGTCAGATGATGGAGGCTATTCAGCAGGCTGTCCTTGGAGATGATGTGTACGGCGAAGATCCGACTGTTAAGCAATTGGAGGAAGAAGCAGCTCGTATGTTAGGAAAAGAAGCAGCGATCTTGATGCCAAGCGGGACGATGGCGAATCTCACCTCAATCATGGCGCATTGTCCGCGTGGATCGAAAGTGATCGTCGGCAATGAGACCGACATTTATATTTATGAAGCAGCTGGAGCTACGGTATGTGGAGGAATTATGTACGAGCAGATTCCTACACTCCCTGATGGCAGGCTTGCCATAGAAGATTTGGAAAGTGCATTTCCACTAGATCCATCTGACCCACAGTTTGCATTGCCAGCGCTTATCTGCCTGGAAAACCCACACAACCGAATGGGTGGACGCGTACTGCCTTTGTCTTATCTGGTAGAAGTACAGCGGTTTGCTGCTACCAGAGGAGTACCTGTGCACATGGACGGTGCTCGTCTGTTCAATGCCGCAGTGGCCCTTCAAGTGGCACCTTCGGAAATCGCACAATATGCCGATTCGGTGCAATTCTGCTTGTCTAAAGGTTTATCTGCCCCGATTGGTTCCATAGTAGCGGGGACGCATACGTTTATCCAAAGCGTCTATCGGCTTCGTAAAATGCTCGGAGGTGGTATGCGTCAAGCTGGAATTATTGCTGCAGCTGGGCTCGTTGCCCTTCAACAGATGGTGGATCGCTTGGCGGACGACCATGCGAATGCGAAACGTCTAGCCCAAGGACTTGCTGGGATTGAAGGGATTGTAATGAATCTAGAAGAGGTAGAGACGAATATTGTCTTCTTCCGAATTGAGCATCCGAATTATACGTGGGAAACATTCGTAGAAGCTGTGCAAGCACAGGGTCTACAAGTAGCTGAGTTAGGTCATGGGCGTATACGTGCGGTTACTCATTCAGGGATAGGTTCGGAAGATATTGATCTAGCACTGGATATTATTCGTAAGGTGCTGTCTTCCTAAACTTTCCTTCGGGTAGAACAAGAGGAGGTAGACGTAGTGTCAATCGCATTAATGTTTTCCGGGCAAGGTTCGCAGTATGTAGGGATGGGGCAGCAGCTATGCGCAGATTTTTCTGTTGCGAATCAAGTTTTTGAGGAAGCAAGTGATATCCTGCATATGGATATGAAACAATTATGCTTCGATGGTGGTTCGGAGCTTACGAAGACGTGCAATGCACAGCCAGCGATTCTGACTGTAAGTGTTGCAGCATATTTGGTGTATCAGCAAGAAATAGGTGTGATGCCTTTACTCGCGGCAGGACATAGCTTGGGTGAGTACTCTGCGCTTGCTTGCAGCGGTGTCTTATCTTTTGCAGATGCAGTCACAATCGTCAGACGACGTGGACAGTGGATGCAAGCTGCAGGTGAGCGTACGTCAGGCGGTATGTTATCGGTATTTCATTCCAGCAAGAAACAGTTGGAGCAGTTGATTGATGAAGTGTTCATACAAGGTCAACCCCTTCAAATGGCTTGCTACAATGCGCCAGGTCAGTATGTGTTATCGGGTCATCAGCAGGCGATTAAAGCATATAAAGAGCGACTCCACTCCCACGGAATTTCTTGCAGTGATCTAAATGTGTCAGGAGCATTCCATAGTGCGCTTATGCAAGAGGCAGCTGTTCAGATGGTGACCGAACTTGCTCGATATTCATTCAGCGAAGGATTGTATCCGGTTATAAGCAATGTAGATGCTTTACCTTATATGAGTGTGAATGAGATGAAGGAAATGCTTGTTTGGCAAATGACACGTCCTGTTCGTTGGACGGAGACGATGGATTATTTTCAAAAGAAGGGGATTCCGGTTGCAATTGAATTAGGGCCTAAGAATGTGCTTCGTAATTTACTCAAGAAAATGGATAACCCAACGATCGAAGCCTTAGCCTTAGGGACGAGTGTAGATGTTGAACATGTGAACGCTCAGATCCATGCCATGAATTTGAGATTGGAGGACAGTCGCAATGAAAACCTGCACGACCTTAATCGAATTCATCACCTCGTTAAATAATGTGACAGACAGAGGGGTTACATTCATTTTTGGAGACGAGGATGAACAATTTGTTTCTTATAAACAGTTATATGAGAATGCGCTTGTGGCATTAGGCTATTTACAGCATATAGGGCTTAAACCCGGCGATGAATTGGTGCTACAAATTGATGATAGTGATCTCAAATCATTCGTTACCGTGTTCTGGGGCTGTATCTTAGGCGGTATTATTGCGGTACCCGTGAGTATTGGAAGTAATGATGAACAGCGTAGGAAGCTGTTTAAGATATGGGGAACTTTAAGCCATGGTTATATGGTAACAACGAGTGCGAATTTCGCTCGATTGATGCAGCATGCGGAGGAAAGTTCGTATACCGAATTTGCTGCACAAATGAAGGAACGAGCGCTGCTGCTGCCAGATCTTCAAGGATATAGCGAACCTGGGCGAGTGTATGAAGCAGATCCAGAGCATATCGCATTTATTCAATTCTCGTCGGGATCAACAGGTGATCCGAAGGGTGTAACGTTAACGCATACGAATCTGGTTGCCAATACACGTGGGATTAATGAGCGGTTTGAGGTTGAATCGGAGGATCGTTACTTGAGCTGGATGCCGTTAACACACGACATGGGTTTAATTGCGTATCATTTGGGACCCATAGTTGCAGGAGTTACACAATTCTTGATGCCAACTACACTCTTTATTCGGCGTCCGATTCTATGGCTGAAGAAGACTAATGAGCACCGTGCGACGAATATTGCTTCACCGAACTTTGGGTATAAGTACTTCTTATCCAAGTTTACGGCGAAGTATGCTGAGGGTTGGGACTTGTCACATGTCAAAGTCATATCCAATGGAGCGGAACCGATCAATGTTCACCTGGTAAAAGAGTTCTTCGATTGCATGGCACCGTACGGTTTACAACGAAACACGATGTTTATGGGCTATGGACTTGCAGAAGCATCGGTATGTGTGGCAGTTGGTCGTTATGAAGGGAATCAAGTGTATTTGAATCGGCACTACCTGAATGTGGGGGAATTCATACGAGAAGTAGAAGCGGATCATGCAGATTGTTTGGCGTTCGTGGATGAAGGAATGGCTGTAAATGAGTGTCAGTTTCGCATATGTAATGATGAGGAGCAGGAAGTGGCAGCACACATCGTCGGTCATATTCAGATCCAGGGTGCGAATGTGACGCAAGGTTACTATAACAACAAGGCTGCAACTGCGAAAGTCATAACACAAGATGGATGGCTTCGGACAGGAGATATTGGTTTTATTCATGAAGGACGTATTGTGATGACGGGGCGTGCGAAAGACATTATTTTCGTAAATGGACAGAACGTCTATCCACATGATATTGAGCGAGTGGCGGAAGAGGTTGAAGGGATCGAACTGAATAAAGTAGTCGCATGTGGTGTTTACAACTCAGCCACACAAAGTGAAGAAATTGTCATGTTTATCTGGTACAAAAATGCGCTGGAGCCATTCATATCTCTCGCACAGCAGGTACAACGCCATGTTGCAGAACGTACGGGTTGGCGAGTGAGCGATGTTATTCCGATTCGTCAGATTCCGAAGACGACAAGTGGTAAAGTGCAGCGTTATAAGCTTGCAGAGGAGTATCAGAATGGTGAATATATGGCTTTATCGAGTCAGTTAAAGGCAATACTTGAGCCCAATGAGCCTCATATACAAACCTCTGAACCGAATCAAAAGCGCTCAACTGTAGAGCTGGAGAGCGTGTTACTGACGATTTTCCATGATGTATTAGAGTCTAATCAGATTCGTATTCATGATCGATTCTTTGCCTTTGGTGTAACGTCTATGCAATTAGTTATGATCGCGGATCAGTTAGAGGAGCGGTTCGGAATTACCCTGCAGGCGGCGGATTTCTTCGCTTATCCAACGATATCAATGCTGGCAGGCTATATGGCACAGAAGGAAGCGGCTGCTCCAACTGGATCTGCTACGCCGGAGCAATCCAGTGCCCAACATGCAGCAGATATTGCGATTGTTGGCTTATCCGGCATGTTCGGGATGGCAGATAACTTGGATCAGTATTGGAGAAATCTCTCGACAGGAAGGGATTGTATTATCCCATACCCAGAGGAACGCAAGCGGGATGCCGAGCAATATGTACAGGAGTTGGGACATAGTCGTCTGGAGGGGCAGTTTGTAGAAGGTGGCTATTTGAATGAAATCGATAGTTTCGATTATCCATTTTTCGGACTGACACCGAAGGAAGCCAATTTGATGGACCCGAATCAACGACTATTTTTACAAACGGCATGGCATGCACTTGAAAATGGAGGTTACGGCGGCAACCGGTTATCGGGAGAAAATGTCGGTGTGTATGTGGGATACTCCAAGGCAGGTTATGACTATGAGCGATTATTGTCGGTTGTAGCACCTGAGCAGATTCCGCAGTATGCCGTTGGCAACTTGCCCTCAGTTGTATCGGGACGAATTGCATATTATCTCGATCTTAAAGGCCCAGCTGTGACAGTGGATACAGCGTGTTCTTCATCCCTTGTTGCTGTACATATGGCATGTCGTGCGATTCAAAGCGGGGATTGTGAGATGGCACTTGCAGGTGGGGTGAAGACGATTCTGCTGCCAATTGAAGCAGGTATAGGGATGGAGTCCAGCGATCAGCGTGCACGACCATTCGACGACCGTTCGGATGGAACAGGTTGGGGAGAAGGTGTCGGCGCTATTCTGCTTAAACCTTTGCACCAAGCAGTGGCTGACGGTGATTACATTCATGCAGTGATTAAAGGAAGTGCGATTAATCAAGATGGGGCAACAGCTGGCATAACCGCTCCTAATCCACAATCACAAGGAGATTTGATCCGCCATGCATGGCAGGATGCGAATATTTCCCCAGAGACCATTACATTCATTGAAGCGCATGGAACGGGAACTTCATTAGGGGACCCTGTTGAGATTGATGGTATGAAGCGGGCGTTTCAACATTCGGTGACGAAGCAACAATTCTGTGCAATCGGAGCAGTGAAAGCGAACATCGGACATTTGTATGAAGCGGCAGGAATTGCGGGTCTGATTAAAGCTGTTCTCTGTTTGAAGAATAAGATGATCCCACCTCTCGTCCACTACAAACAGCGAAATCGACACATCACGTTAGAAAGCTCACCTTTCTATATACCTACTAAATTGGTGAAATGGGAAACGGGAGAAACGCCAAGAAGATGCGGAGTAAGCTCATTTGGTTTCAGTGGTACGAATTGTCATGTGGTGTTGGAAGAATACGAGATGATGCAAGGTGGGTCAGGTGGTACCAATACAGATGTTTCGAACCATCAACAATATCTCTTCACCCTTTCGGCTAAGACCGAACAAGCGCTACATAAATTGTCGCAGCACTATGCAGAGTACTTGGCAATGCCAATAAATGCGTCAATAGCAGATGTTAGCTATACCGTGACAACGGGTAGAAGTCATCACCGCTATCGGGTAGTGATGGTTGTGGTAAGTATAGAAGAACTGCGCTACAAATTGGCGGAGTGGGTAAGTGGCGGCATGCCGCAACAGCTCTTTATGAGTGTGCATCATTCTTCAGAGGCTTCTAGATCGTATTCTCAATTAGCAGAGACGGTTGTAGGAAGGTATGTGTATGGTGGTAGGCAGGATGTGCAAGACTTGCTTGAACTGAGTCAGTTGTATGTGAGTGGCGCCGACATTTCATGGGAGGCATTGTATGATGCACCAAGTCAGAAAGTTCCACTTCCGGTGTATCCATTTGAGAAGCGTCGTTGTTGGATAGAACCGGCATCTAGCAAATCATTCAAGATTTTGGCTACAAATCAAGCCACTAGGGAGGTGGAAGTCGTCACACTACAGCCAATATCTTCACCAGTAGCAGTTCCTACCCTCGTGGATACGAATCTAATGCCAGCAATTAAAGAAATTGTAAGTCATGCTTCTGGGTATTCGTTAGATGAGTTAAAGGAATCTGCTCATTTCCTAGAGATGGGATTGGATTCAATCATGATTACACAAGTCAGACGTAAAATTGTGGATCAATTTGGAGTCGATATTCCGGTTAATCATTTCTTTGAGACAATCACAACACTAGAGAAGTTAGCATCACATCTGCAACAAGAGACAGCAGGACGTGAGGTTGCAGTAGCGGTACAAGTTGAATCTTCGATTAGAAGTGAAAATCATGCGATGTCGGATTCCTCCACTTTAACGACGATATCTACTGATTCTAAGCTAACTGTCCTTCAACAGATCGTGAATCAACAGCTTCAAGTAATGCAAGAACATCAGCAGACGATGGCGAAGCAACTAGAAGTATTGCATGCGTACCAAGCTCGTCCAGATGCTGGGGACGCTCAACAATTTAAGCCACAACGTAATGAGTTAGCAGGTGCTTCTCGTTCAACAAGAACACAAGTTGCACAACCAGCTTCGAGTCTCCATTCGAAGGAGCAGCGATCGGATAATAAAAGTACAACGAAGCCATTCGTTCCCTATCAACCAATTGTAATTGGGGATAAAGGGGATTACACCGAGCAGCAACGCAAGTTTATCGAACAATTTAGTGCTGCGTATACAGTAAGAACGCAGGAATCCAAGTCCCTCACACAACGCTATCGATTCGTTCATGCGAATAATCGTCATGTATCGGGTTTTCGTTCCTACTGGAAAGAGATGGTGTATCCGATTGTCGCTGAACGCTCAATGGGTTCGAAGATGTGGGACGTAGATGGTAATGAATATTTGGATTTGACGATGGGATTCGGAGTTAATTTATTCGGGCATAATCCTACGTTTATAACGGACGAACTGCATCATGAATTACGTCCAGAGACACCTCCGCTTGGACCGATGTCCAATACCGCTGGAGAAGTAGCGGAGCTCATTGCTGAGCTAACTGGTACTCAGCGGGTTGCTTTCTATAATTCAGGAACGGAAGCCGTTATGGTCGCTATTCGTCTTGCAAGAGCAGCAACGGGAAGAACGAAGATTGCCTTGTTTGCAGGCTCTTACCATGGAACGTCAGATGGTGTATTAGCTGTATCGAATCCAGATTCAATTGATGGTGAGGCGCTGCCGATGGCAGTAGGTATACCATCGAGCATCATGCAGGATGTCATGATATTAAATTACAACAACCGCGATTCGCTTGAACTGATTCGTCAGCATGCAGATGAATTGGCGGCTGTGCTTGTAGAGCCGGTTCAAAGTCGTAGACCGGACATTCAGCCAACTGCCTTTTTACGAGAAATTAGAGAAATTACAGCACAATCGGGTACCGCTCTCATATTTGATGAAGTGATTACGGGGTTCCGTATGCACGTTGGTGGTGCTCAGGCGATGTATGGAATTCAGGCTGATCTTGTGACCTATGGAAAAATCGTCGGCGGCGGCACGCCAATCGGTATCGTTGCGGGTGCGGCAACTTTCATGAATGCAATTGATGGAGGCGTATGGCAGTTCGGAGATGAATCCTATCCAATTGAATCGGAGAAGAAGACGTTCGTTGGTGGTACGTTCTGTACCCATCCGATGGCTATGCGTGCGGCACTACAAGTACTTCAATACTTGAAAGCACAAGGTAATACGCTGCAAACGGAGCTGAATGCGAGAACAGAACGGTTGATGCAAAGGCTGAATGATTATTTTAAACAAAGTAATGTACCGATTCATATGATTCACTGCGGATCCCTGTTTCGTTTTGTCTCATTTGGCGACATCGAGTTGTTCTACTATTTGCTGATAAGCAAAGGGGTTTATCTATGGGAGGGTCGCAATTGCTTCCTCTCTACAGCCCATACCGAGGAAGATTTGGAACGCATTGTGCAAGTTGTAAAGGAAACAGTTGAGGAGTTGCGAGCTGCGTCCTTCTTTCCGAGTGAATCTTCCCGCACACAGTTGATCACAGCTCGTATCGAAGAACGGGTAATCGCTCATGACGTGATTCAGGCTTCCTTATCAACTGAGCAACAGCATATCTGGTTTGCAACTCAGTCCAGGCAGGAAGAATCGGCCGCATTTAATGAGACTATTGCTTTGCAAATAGAGGGCGACTTGCAGATGCATACGTTTAGCCAAGCAATCCAAACGATCGTAAGTCGTCATGAGTCGCTGCGGACAACGGTTGATCCTTGTGGTGAATACCAGCTTATTCATCCGACTTTGTTGGTTGAAGTACCTGTTATCGACTTTTCGAGCATTTCGCAAATCGAGCAAGAAGTTCATGTTCAAGAGTGGTTGAAACAACAAAGGAGCATACCGTTTGATCTAACCTCCAAGGAGCCGCTGCTTCGTATTCAGCTTCTGAAATTAGCGAAGCAATCGCACATTGCGGTTATGACGTTTCATCATATCATTGCGGATGGTTGGTCGATGGCTGTATTCGTAGGGGAATTGGAGCAGTTGTACACTTCTTTTTCAAAAGGGATTAGCGTTGTTTCATTACCTGCCTCTGCGCAGTTTAGGGATTTTCAAGCATGGCAGCATCAAGAAATGGAGAAGTCTGCTTGGACAGAAGCTATACACTTCTGGTCAACTACCTTGAAGCAAGCAAATTCAGTTATGGCACTGCCTGCTGAACATGGCGGTATGTTCAAAAGATCGTTCACAGGTGAACGCTTCAGTATGAAAATAGATGCGGCACGAACTCAAAAATTAATGGCATTAAGTATTAATAGAGGTAACAGCTTATTTGTCACACTATTAAGCATATACAAGGTGTTTCTGCATCGCTTAACAGGGTCCAATCAGGTCGTAGTTGCTGTGCCGACAGCAGGTCAAGCCCATATGGAGCAATACGGTTTAATCGGTAATTGTGTAAACTTACTGCCAATCTGTAGTGAAGTGAAGGATGATGATTCTTTCTTTACATTTAATACACAGGTTAAACACCTATTCCAAGAGGTACAGGTACATCAGCATTGCTCCTTATCTTCAATTGCGGAATGGCTGGAAGGCGGTCTGGTACCTGAGATGAATGTGCTATTCAACATGGATCGACCCAAACGCAGCATATCGCTTCATAACTTAAAAGTCACTTTACTGCCAACGCCTATTCAGCATTGTAAATACGATATGTTCTTGAATGTGACGGAAGTTGGTAATGAGCTGTGGCTGGATTTTGATGTAAACTCCAATTTAGCAGACTCAGATACGTTTAGGACGTGGCAGGATGCGTTGTATCGATTATTAATCAGCCTAACAGATGGCATAGATCGCAAAATTAGCGAATTGTCCTTGCTTTCTGAACATGAGAAATATGAAGCTAGTCGTGGGATACCCGGTCATCTTGTAGATGGAATTTGGAAAAATGACCAAATTGATGTGCAGGATACGTATGCACAGACAGCTCCACTTGGAGCAGTGGGTGAAGTTTTCATACGAGGAAATGAAGCAGAACATGAAGACGCTGTTCCGACAGGGTTATTAGCCATTCGTTATCCTGATAATCAAGTGCATATACTGGGTCCCGTGCAGCGCAGAGTGTTCATTCAAGGCAGACCGGTTTATTTAAATCAACTGGAATCTTTCATTCAAGAGATGCCGCATGTAACGAATTGTATCGTGGTTGCAGAGGGAGATGCGTACAGCCAGAACAGCGTATTGACAGCATATGTGGCGGGGGATGAGCGTGTCCTCGTTCCGGAGGTTCTTCGCAAAAAATTGCAAGTGGCGTTGTCTGACTATTGGGTACCCCGTCAATTGATCGTGCTGAAGAAGATTCCTTATACACCTGATGGGCAAGTGGATATGGATCAATTGCATCTGATTGTCATGCATGCTGATTCACAGGTCGTCGAGGATGAAGGGACGATAGTGGAAGAGACGCTTAGAACGATTTGGAAGCAAGTATTAGGAATCACCCATATACGAAGGGATGATAATTTCTTCGATTTAGGTGGTAACTCACTTGAAGCGACGACGATGCTCTCTCGGATAGAGAAGGAACTACAGAAGCAAGTTCTACTGAGTATGCTGTTCCAATCCCCAACGATATCTAAGTTAGCAGGCTTAATGAAAAGAGCAGAGGATCAAACTTATAAACCAATTGTATCTGTTCAATTAAGAGTGATTGAGGATGAAGCGACATCGCAACTACCGCAAGGGATCTATCAATTATCGAATGCGCAGAAGCGCTTGTGGTTTTTGACTCAATTCACGAATCGTAATGCATTGGGGGATACATCAGCCTTTGAAATCGTAGGTGATATGGATTCTAAGGCGATGTATGAGTCGCTTTGTACCTTATACAGCCGTCATGGCATTATGCAATCAACGATTGTGGAATTGTCCGGTGAGCCTTATCAACAAGTGCATCAGTCGATGAGTATTCCTTGTCACTTTGAGGATTTATCAACGTTATCGGTTGCAGAGCGGTCCGATTACTTGTCACGAGAAGTATGGCAGATCCATCAGAGACCATTTGATCTTACGAGTGAATCTTTTTATCGGATTAACCTGTATCGGATGTCTGCTAATAAGCACCTTATTGTATTTTGTGTGCATCATATCGGTTATGATGGATGGTCGCTACGGGTATTTACGGAGGATTTATTTAAGGTTTATCAAGCAATCATTCAGGGTGAAGATAAAGATCTTCTTCCACGTCCATTGCAATATGTCGACTTCGTGCATTGGCAGAATGAGCGCCTGGCACAAGGCGAGCTTGATTCACAAAAAGAGTATTGGTTGGAACAACTGGAGCAGGTAATTGATATACCTGAGATCGTACACGATACCGCGATACTGCCGGAAGAGATGGATCCTTTTGACGTGAGAACGCATCGGATTGGCCCTGAACTGACGAAGTTACTGCGCGAACTCACGATGCTGGTTGGCGGGACCACGTACATGACTGTACTTGCGTCGATTAAGATGCTGCTTGCCCAATTAACTGGGGAGAAGACAATTACCGTTGGCTCAACTCTATCAAGTCGAACTCATCTGGATACGGAGCACATTCTAGGTCTGTTTATTAATCCGGTTGCGATGCGTACAGATTTGATCGATAACCCGACTGTTCTGCAGATTTTGGAGCGGGTTCGTGAGACTGCTCTGGGAGCCTATGAGAATCAGGAATATCCGTTTGACCTTGTCGTTCAGGGTTTACGTGCGATTCATGGGCGAGATGCGCAGCTCTATTCCATCGTGTTAATTGGTCAGAATGCACCTGAGGGAGATCTCGGTATGGAAGGATTGACGTTCGAGCAACGATCACTTGAGAGTTTATTGCAAGGTGATGCAAGAGCGCAGTTCGTCGATGATGCATCTAGTGATGATGATCGAATTCGGTTTGATTTCCAGATGTCATTGTTTGAGCATGACGACCAACTAACGATAGAAACCGAATATAATCCGCAGAAATTCCGACCGAAGACAGTAGATCATTTTATCGAGCAGCTAGAGCAAGTTATGACTTTTATGGTGAACAACACGAATTTGCGTCTCTCTCAAATCAAGTTGCAAGAGCAGGTTGAATGGGATGAGTTGTTTGCAGAGTTGTAAGCTCCGATTGTGACGTGCTTGTTTCGTATAGAGGAGGTAGGAGTGGTGGTAGACCATCAATTAGAAGGTATGGAGTGGAATTCATCGTTATCTTATTGGAAAAAGAAACTTGGCGGTCAGCTTCCCGTCTTGCAGTTGCCGACAGATCGTGAGCAGTTTTTGGATCGTACAGCACATGTTTGCGCTGTCAAACGGTTGATTCCTCATGAATCGATAGTTAAGCTGCGTGGACTGTCGCAACAGTATGGTGTATCCATGTCTACGATTTTATTAGCAGCGTATTATACGTTCTTATATCGCTATTGTGGAGAAACCGATCTTATTCTTGGCGGAAAAGGGCTTGATAGACAAACGCTAGTCTTACGAATAGATATGCTTCATAATCCAACAGTCATTGCGCTTCTGGGTCAAGTTCATCACGTGATTATTGAGGCAGCAGCCAATCCAGCAACCCTTGAAGAGATTGTTCAGGAATTGTGTGTTGACCCGAGGAGCGATGATACTCTATTGTTTCATGTCATGTTCGTTATGGGCGATGAGGAAGTAACTAACAATGAAAACAGTTCACAGTGTCTTATCCTTCGTGTGACGGTGCAAGAAGAGAGTCTTAGCGTTCATCTGACCTATAATTCAGCTCAATTCGGTCGGGCAACAGCAGAGCGGATGGTGGATCATTATGTGCAATTGTTGCATGCGATGATCGATGATCCAACGCTTCGAGTATCGGAACTTCGTTTATTGTCGAACCACGAGCTTGAGCTAATGTTGGATCGGTGGAATGCCCACCTGCAACCGCTAGATGATAGTGAATTATGTATCCATGAAATGTTCGAAGAGCAGGCGAAGCTCACACCTGATGCTGAAGCTCTTGTGGATGGATTGCGTCGATTGACTTACCGTGAATTAGACGATCGGTCGAATCAAGTTGCGAATTACCTTCGTGATATGGGGATTGGTCCAGATTTCATGGTAGGAATTTTTAGTACACGTACAGCGGAAATGTTAATTGGCATGCTCGGGGTTTTGAAAGCAGGTGGTGCTTACGTGCCGCTTGACCCTGCTTACCCCAAGGATCGTATTGCATTTATTATGGAAGATACAGGTGTAAAGGTCGTTCTGACGCAAGCGCTACTCTTGGATCAACTGCCTCAACTTTCGGTACATACGGTGCTGCTTGAACAAGATGGGGGCGTTACAGCATCAGCAAGTACGGCACCCATAAAGAGTGGTGTGGATCGTAATCATCTCGCATACGTCTTCTTCACATCCGGTTCCACGGGTCGTCCTAAAGGTGTTGCGCTAGAACATCGAAGTGTCACTGCCTTTATGAACTGGTGTAAAGCGACCTATTCCCAAGAAGAGCTTGCAGGGGTACTGGCATCAACTTCGATCTGCTTCGACTTGTCTGTCTATGAATTGTTCGTTCCTTTAGTGACAGGAGGAAAAGTCATCTTAGTTGAAAATGCACTATATTTACCCGAACTTCCTGCGCGTAATGAAGTGACATTAATTAATACTGTACCATCGGCTATGAAAGAATTAGTGCGGATACAAGGTGTCCCTTCCTCGGTTAAGACCGTTAACTTTTGTGGAGAACCGCTTACGTTAAAATTAACGCAGCAGGTTTATGCGGTGGAGACAATTGAGCGTGTGTACAATTTGTATGGACCATCTGAAGACACAACATATTCAACGGTATGGCTTGTTGAACGAGATTTCTCGTATGCACCGCTGATTGGTAGGCCAATTCTAGGAACTCAATGTTACATTCTCGATTCGAACTTGCAGCCTGTTCCGATTGGCGTAGCCGGTGAACTGTATTTGGCAGGCGAGGGATTAGCAAGGGGATACTTAAACCGCCCGGAGCAAACGGCAGAGCGGTTTGTAGATAACCCATTCGCACCCGGAACCCGTATGTATAAGACAGGGGATATGTGCAGATATCAGGCGGACGGCGTAATGGAGTATGTGGCTCGAATGGATAATCAAGTGAAGTTTCGAGGATTCCGTATCGAATTAGGCGAGGTTGAAACGGTTCTCTCCTTATATACGGGTGTGAATGAAGCGATCCTGATGGTTCGCGAGGACATGCCAGATGATAAGCGTCTTGTGGCTTATGTAACGGTTGTTGAAGGTCATGAACTGGATGTTAGGAAAGTAAACGATCACCTAAAAGCGACATTAGCGTCTTATATGATTCCGTCTATTCTTACTGTCCTTCCTGCAATGCCACTTACAGCTAACGGGAAAATTGATCGTAAGATGCTGCCAATTCCGAATTATGCCACCATAGATCGCCATTATGTGGAACCACGTAATGAGATGGAGGTGCAGTTGGCGGGGATATTCACTCAAGTGCTTGGAATCGAGCAGGTAAGTGTACAAGATCACTTCTTCCAGATTGGCGGGCATTCTCTGCTTATGATGCAAGTTATTTCCCGCATTCGAAATGTATTGGGAGTCGAAATATCTGTACGCACTTTCTTTGAATATGCGACAGTTGCTGAATTAGCTGCTTGGGTGGAGAGCAATCGAATAGAAATTACCCCTAAGCAGCAAGTTCAGATCACTTCAATTAATCATTCAGGATCAATTCCTGCTTCATTCGCCCAACAAAGAATTTGGTTCCTGCATCAACTTGACCCAAGTAGCTCGGTCTATAACATTACAAGCCTGCTTCAGATGAAAGGTGATCTCGATTATTTGGCAGTGAAGCGCAGTATTGCGGAATTGGTAAACAGACAAGATTCGCTTCGCACAACCATTCATGAGGTAAATGGTATACCTGTGCAGCAGATAGCCGAGCAGATGGATATAGAAGTTCCGTATGTAAATATGGGGCAGCTGGCTCAAGATGAGATCCATGAACTGGCAAGAGAACTGGGAAATCAGCCTTTTGAGTTATCGCAGGGCCCCTTATTCCGCTGTACTGTGGTGCAAGTAGATACCCAGGAGCATTACTTGATAATGGTTGTTCATCACATCATATCGGATGGATGGTCACAATCGTTGTTCATACATGAGTTAATGAACCTCTACGATTCTTACATAGCGGGTGTTTCTTCATCATTACCTGAGCTACCGATTCAATACGCCGATTATGCGTATTGGCAGCAGACATGGTTGCAAGGCGAAGTTTGGAATAGGCAGCTAGCTTACTGGAAGCATCAGCTACAGAATGCCGTTCCTGTTCTGCAATTACCGACTGATCGCTCACGTCCAGCTATTCAAACGTTTCACGGTGCGACAGTTGACAGGTTTGTTTCTCACGATCTAACGATGAGGTTAAATCAGCTTTCTCAACAAGCGGGTATGACGCTATTCATGACCTTGTTGTCCGCTTTCCATATATTATTAAGTCGATATAGCGGAGAGACAGACATCTTGGTCGGTACACCGATTGCCAATCGAAACCGTACTGAAATTGAAGGCGTCATTGGTTTTTTCGTGAATACGTTAGTTGTTCGTACGGACTTATCAGATAACATCCCGTTTGCACAATTGTTAGAGCGTGTGAGTAAGGTGGCGCTGGAAGCTTATACCCATCAAGATGTGCCATTTGAAGAGTTAGTAAAAGAGTTACAGCCGCACCGAAATCTAAGCCATTCTCCGTTGTTTCAAGTCATGTTCGTGATGCAGAGCATGTCGGAGGTGAAGTCAGAGACGTCATCACTTCAAATTCAACAAGTTCCTTTTGATGCAGGAACATCGAAATTTGATCTGACCTTGCATGTTGCGATGACGAGAAGTGGGTTACTAACAAGTTTTGAATACAATACGGATTTGTTTGATCGCTCGACTATTGAACGTTTGGCACGACATTATACACATTTACTGCAAGAGGTTGTGGAGAACCCGAATCAGTGTATCTGGGAGATTCCGCTGCTAGATGAGCAAGAGCGTTCACAGATTGTGCAGGAATGGAATGAAACCGCAGCTGTATATTCGGCTCAGCATGTTCATGATCTCATTATCACTAAAGCTGAACAAGTGCCAGATCAGATTGCAGTAGAGATGGATGACGAAGTCCTAACCTACCAACAGCTCCATGAGCGTGCAGAGCGTCTATCGCATTTTTTACGGGGGCAAGGGGTCGGACCTGATGTGTTCGTCGGGATTTGCGTAGAACGATCACCTCAAATGTTAGTCGGCATACTTGGAATTCTATATGCAGGTGGCGCCTATGTACCAATTGATCCGACTTATCCACAAGAGCGACTTGCTTTTGTGCTTGAGGATTCCCAAGTATCCGTGTTATTAACACAAGAGCGCTTGTTAACTAAACTGCCTGAGCACAAAGCCCGAACGTATTGTCTAGATCGAGATTGGCAGCAAATTGCTGAGAGTCAAGACTACCCGTCGCAACTTGCGACAACCGCAGACGATCTGGCTTATATGATCTATACTTCAGGCTCAACAGGTAAGCCAAAAGGGGTAATGGTTACCCATAGCGGTTTCAGCAACTACTTGGAATGGGCGATTGAAGCGTATGAAGTTGAGAAGGGCATCGGTTCAATTGTTTCGACTTCACTATCATTTGATGCGACCGTAACAAGTTTATTCGCTCCACTAGTCACTGGTGGTCGTGTCATTCTACTTCACGAAGGTAAGGAAATTGAAGAGCTGGCTCAAGCATTCCGAAAGTATCATAATCTCAGTGTACTTAAGATCGCCCCAGCCCACTTGCCCTTAATGAGTCAACAGATTGCCCCTGAACAATTCGTTGGTCGAGTTCGTACGGTTGTGATCGGGGGCGAGGCATTGTTTGGTGAAAATATTGCGTTCTGGCAGCAGGCAGCACCCGAGACGAAGCTCATAAATGAATATGGACCAACTGAAACGGTTGTTGGGTGCTGCATTTATCATGCTGCGGAATATAAGGAAGGTCCCGTCCTAATTGGACGTCCCATCGGAAACACCCAGTTATATGTACTTGATGCCTACATGCAACCTGTTCCAATTGGGGTAGCAGGGGAGTTGTTTATTGGGGGAGCTGGCGTAGCTAGGGGCTACTATAACCGAGCCGAATTAACAGCGGAGCGATTCGTGCCGAATCCTTTTTCAACAGAACAAGGTTCTAGATTATACAAAACGGGGGATACATGTCGCTATTTACCTGATGGCAACTTGCAATATATAGGGCGTAACGACAATCAAGTGAAATTGCGGGGGTATCGAATTGAACTCGGCGAGATCGAGGCCCTGCTGCTCCAAGATGAATCGGTGCATGAAGCAAGGGTCATTGTATATCCATTTACCCCACAAGATAAGCGTTTAGTTGCATATATAACTAAGGTTCAAGGATATATCGTTGATGGGAATGATGTGAAGCAGCGCCTTACCCATCTGCTACCTGCTTATATGGTGCCAGCTCATGTGTTTGTATTAGATGAAATGCCACTCACGACGCATGGTAAAGTAGATACACGGAAGTTCCCGGCTCCTAATTTGGATTCGAGTGATTCAAGTCATGGCGCACCACGTACTCCTGTGGAAGAGTTGTTAACGGGTATTTTTGCCGAAGTGTTAGGCGTTGAGAGAATTGGCATTCATGATCATTTCTTTGAAAATGGTGGCCATTCGTTATTGATGATGCAAGTAATCTCACGCATTCGCAGCATATGGAATATGGAATTGCCTGTACGTGCATTGTTTGCTGCACCAACTGTAGCTGAACTTGCAGAATATGTTCAAGCACAAGGTTCTGGATCTACAACACAAGTACCGCTTAAGCCAGTGGACCGTTCGGCAATAATTCCGGCATCCTTTTCCCAACAGAGCCTATGGTTTGTAGAACAGCTCAAGGATACGAGTGATTTGTATAACAACGTGTTAGCGATTCGTATTCGAGGCGGATTGAATACAGCAGCTCTGGAATCATCTGTTCAGGTAATCATTCATCGTCATGAAGTGTTGCGGACGACTTTTGCTGTAATAGAGGGGCAAGTCATTCAAATCATAGCAGATCCCGTCCCGATTGAATTGATCATGTTTGAAACCAGCGTGGAAGATGTTCAACAACAAATGACAGAATTGGTTCAAATGCCATTTGATTTAAATAAAGGACCGTTGTTCCGTAGTCATCTCCTTCAGATGAATGAAGAAGAACATGTGCTGGTACTTACGATGCACCATATCATTACGGATGGCTGGTCGATGCAGATCCTTTTACAAGAAATAGAGCAATTATATAAAGTGTTTGATCATGAGCAGCCATCACCACTCGATCCGCTTTCGGTGCAGTATGCGGATTATGCATCATGGCAGAAAGAGTGGATGCAGGGAGAGATATTACAGCATCAGTTGGCGAACTGGATTCAAATTTTGGCAGGTGCACCGGCGCGCTTATTATTGCCAACCGATTATTCACGTCCAGTGGTTCAGTCCTACCGCGGGGCTATGCATTATTTTAGCTTATCTAGTGAAACCAGTACGGCGATTCGAGAGTTATGCCGTGAGACTGGGACGACATTGTTTATGACGTTAATGGCAGCATTCCAAACGTTACTATATCGTGAATCGGAACAAGAAGATTTGGTTGTTGGTTTCCCTGTTGCGAATCGGAATCGAAGTGAATTAGAAAGTTTGCTTGGCTACTTCGTAAATATGCTGCCATTGCGTACAGATTTGTCAGGTAACCCATCGTTCATTGCTTTACTCCAACAAGTTCGTCACTCGGCATTGGAAGCATACGCCAATCAAGATGTGCCTTTTGAGAAAATAGTAGAGATACTCCAGCCTGAGCGTAGTTTGTCTCATTCGCCAATCTTCCAAGTGGTGTTCGCATTGCAGGGGGAACTGACACAATCCTTCACATGTAATGATGTCGCATTTGATCGATTGGAAGTGGAACAGTACACCTCTAAGTACGATCTAACCTTATTCATGGAGCCGAGTAGCGATCAATTAATAGGAAGTGTGGAATATAGCACTGATTTATTCGAAGCATCGACGATTGAACGACTAATCGCAGCGTATTGCGCGTTACTAGAAGCTGTGACGAACAATCCTCTACTACGTCTTCTAGAGATTCCGCTTCGTTCAGCTGATTTAGCCCTGTCTGAGGATGAATTGGAAGAACTGTTTAACTAATCTAAAGGGTGTGTTGAAGTGAATTACTTGTCCAAAGAGAACGTCGAACAGGTCATAGAACTATCTCATTTGCAAAAAGCGTTGTTATCGGTGGATACTCTTACCCAAGTGACTTATGAATGGAATCAAGTTACTTCCCTCGCGCGTCTATTGCAGGCGTGGGAGGAGACGGTACATGCGCATGCGGCACTTCGTACTGTTTATCGAACAACCAAGAATCGTACGGTACAGGTGCAGCTCAAACAATTCCCGAACCCCATTGACGTACACGATTTGCAAGGGAAGAGCGAAGAGGAGTATCAAGTCTGCTTACAAGAGATATCCAAGCGACATCTTAATCCCATCGCGATTCAAGAAGAGCCGCTTGTACGCGCCGCCTTATTCATTCTAGATGCAGATCGAGTCGTGCTGTTATGGACGCACCATCCGTTATGCATGGATGATAACAGTCGAGATCGTGTTGTATCCGAGTGGTTGCAGAGAGCTGAAGGTGTACATTATGTATCTGAGCGACGTTCGTTTGCTGATTATATCTCTTATCAAGCAAGTGTGGACGGCTTACCTGCCAAGCAATATTGGAAGGAAGAGCTTGCGAATTATGAACCGCTGCCGATGCTGCAAGCACTGGAGGGACGACTAGAGTACCAAATTAATGGGCTTTGGTCTCGAACCGTTCTATCATCAACTCTGTCTCGAATGTTAGAACAAGTGGCGGATCGATATCAGGTGTCGTATGAAAGCTTAGCATTAGCAGGATGGTTATTATTGCTCCAAGTGTATAGCAGGGAGGATCATGTAATTTGTGGTGCCGTTGTATCTGGGCGTCCTTCGAATTTAAGTGGCGCAGAGCACATCATTGGACCACTTGCTCATGCCCTGCCGCTTCATATGAAGCTTAAGTCTGAACAGTCTATTGATGAATTATTAACGGCTGTACAGGGTAAATGGAATCAACTACAAACCTTTGATGGTATACCCGTTGAGACGATATGTACGTATGCTGGCTTAGCAAAAGATACGGTTCTCTTTGATAGCCAAGTAATGGTGCGACATATGCATGAAGGAATAACGCGCTCGCCTCATTATCAAAGTAAATATAGCCAAGAGTTGATAAAAGTAACGGTGACGGTTGGTACGAACTGGGAGATTGAACTGCTACAGTCAGAAAGAGGAGATTCCGTTCAGACTTTGAATCGTATGCAACAGCATTTCGTGACGCTGCTTGAAAGTATCGTTCAACAGCCCGAAGCGAAATTATGTGAACTGAACTTGCTATCTAGAGCAGAGCGACAGCTTATCGTTGTTGATTTTAACCAAAGTAAGTTGATTTCACCACCGCTCAATCGATTAGCCCATCAAGTGATTGAGCAGCAGGTGGAGAAACGTCCGAATCAAGTTGCGGTTATCTGTAATGGGGTATCCCTGACGTATCAAGCGCTGAACGAGCAGGCGAATCGACTTGCACATTGGCTGCGTGAGCAGGGATTTGGTCGTAACGATCTCGCTGCTGTTCTAAGTGAGCGTGGAATTGGGATGTTAGTAGGAATCGTTGCTGTACTCAAGGCAGGTGGTGGGTATGTTCCACTTGATTCCGCTCATCCTGATGAGCGATTGCTTGGTATTATCGATAGCAGTCAGGCAAAAGTTATTCTGACGGAAGCACACTTACGAGCACGAAGTCAGCAGTTAGCTCAGAAGCTTACTCCTTCACCACTCGTATTTTCCTTGGACCAAAGTGATGGAAGTTGTGAGGATCTATTATCGATTATCGGGTACAGTGAATGTAATCCAACGTTCGTGAATAATGACAGCGATTTGGCGAATGTGTTCTTTACATCAGGTTCAACGGGGCAACCGAAGGGAGCGATGGTGGAGCATATCGGTATGCTGAACCATCTTTATGCCAAAATTAACTTGCTTGGACTTAGCGAGAATAGTGTTGTAGCACAGAATGCTTCACATAGCTTTGACATTTCCGTATGGCAATTCCTTGCCCCGTTAATGACAGGTGGGGTTGTTGCTATCTATGACAATGAGAAAGCTACTGACCCGGAAGCACTATTTCGCTCGGTACAGGTAGACCGTGTTACGGTACTGGAGATGGTACCTTCGATGATCGAGATGATCTTGCAGACGACAGCTTGCCTTACACCTGAAGAGCGCAGCCTGCCTGATCTAGCGTTCATGATCTCAACGGGTGAAGGACTACCTGTAACTTTATGCCGTAAATGGCTAGAAGAGCATCCACACGTTAAAGTTGTGAATACATATGGGGCGACGGAATGTTCGGATGACACACTGCATGAGGTGATTTCCTATGATTATCCGCTAAATGCGAATCCACAAGTTGTACTTGGTACAACGATTCCGAATATGAAACATTATTTGTTGGATCATTGGTTGCGCCAAGTGCCAGTGGGTGTCGTAGGTGAGGTGTTCATTGCGGGAGTTGGTGTAGGACGTGGTTATTTGAATGATGAAGAGCGCACAAGTAAAGTGTATCTTCATAATCCTTTTTGCAATGAAAAAGAACGGATGTACAAGACAGGCGATTTAGCCCATTTCTTACCAGATGGACGTCTGGTGTTCGATTCCCGTGTGGATTTCCAAGTGAAAGTGCGGGGTTATCGAATTGAACTCGGTGAGATTGAGTCGATTCTGCTCAAACATCCACAAGTACGGCAAAGTGTGGCACTCATTAATCAAGATAACTTAGGTAATAATCGTATCTTAGCGTATGTGGTATTGAGTGAGCAGATAGAAGTATCAATTATACGTCAATTCTTACAAACGTATTTGCCCGAATATATGGTACCTGAACATTTGATGATTCTAGAAGCCATGCCGCTCAACCGAAATGGCAAAATAGATCGCAAAGCACTGCCACAACCAGAACAATCCGAGCTGGCATCTCAGTATATCGCACCTCGCAATGAATGGGAGCAGGCTTTGGCGACGATTTGGTCAGAGGTGTTAGGTGTTCTGCCAATTGGTATTGATGACAATTTCTTCGATCTTGGCGGTCATTCGATGCGCACGATTCAGATTCGTTCGAGAATCAAACAGCAGCTTGGAATCGAGCTTGCGCTCAAAGATTTGTTCGACCACCAGACCATTCGTGAACTTGCCATGATATTCGACGCTGCAGATGTATCAGGAATCCATCAAACTGCTGTGCTCATTCCAAAGCTAGCAGATTCCGATTATTATCCGATGTCACACGCCCAACAGCGGCTTTACTTGCTGGATTGTATCGAACCCGAGAATCGTTCTTACAATATGCAAGTCGCAATTGAGATGAAAGGTAATCTGCATAAAGAAGCTTTTGAGTATGCAGTAATGAGGCTTCTGGAGCGACATGAGGCGCTGCGAACAACCTTCACGGTTATAGAGGGTCAGCCTGTTCAACGTGTTGGGGCAATACCGTCAGGCGTATGCACGTTCATTGATCTATCTGATGAAAATGAAGCTATACAACAGGAGCATCTCACACAAGCTGAACACCATGGAGCTCAGTTGCGATTCAATTTGAACGAAGGGCCACTTTATCAAATACGGGTATACAAAATGGCTGCGGATCGGCATGTGTTATGGATGTATATGCATCATATCATTGGCGATTATTGGTCTTGGCAGGTGCTCATACCTGAGCTTGCTGCTATGTATGAATCGTACAGTAAAGGTTCAGAGCCATCGCTTCAACCTTTATCGATTCAGTACAAAGACTACTCTAGCTGGCAAAATAATCGCTTAGCGCAAGGGGAGTTAATCGAGGCGGAGCGCTATTGGCTCACACAATTACAAGACAACTTGCCAATTCTTGATCTGCCTACAGATCATCCCCGTCCATCCGTGCAATTGTTCGCTGCGGGAGAAGTGACTCGGCATATCGACCAGCATCGCTTGGAACGTATTAAGCTGCTGGCGCAAGAACAAGATGCAACATTGTTCATGATCTTACTGTCAGTAGTCGGTGTATTCCTCTCTCGGATGAGTGGGCAAGAGGATATTGTCATTGGTACTCCAGAAGCAGGTCGTGATCATATGGAGCTAGAGGGATTGATTGGATTTTTCGTCAATACACTGCCATTGCGACTTGATTTACACGCTAATCTTACTTTCCAAGAGGTCATTGCGCATTGTAAGAAAACTGCACTAGATGCCTATACCCACCATGAATATCCATTCGATCAAATGGTCGAAAAAATAAATCCAGATCGGGACACCAGTCGCTCACCCTTATTCTCTGTCATGTTCCAATTGAACCACTTGCCTGCACAGTCAATTGAGGCAGGAGAAGTTCAATTTTGTCCACTTCCAGTGGACTTGCATATGACAAGCTTTGACTTAACCTTTGTTGGTATAGAGACAGAGGCAGGACTTGATTTCGTCGTACAGTATCGAAGCGACTTGTATGAGACATCGACGATGGAGCGCTGGATGAACCACTTTATGGTGTTGCTAGATAGCTTGTTGGAACAACCAACACAAATTATTAATCAACCTAACCTATTGAGTAAATCTGAGCGCCATCAATTACTTGAAGTGTGGAACGATACAAGTATTGCATATTCAGGTGAGCTCGTGCATCGCTTGTTTCAAGTGAAAGCGAAGCAAGTGCCGGATGCCATAGCAGTTGAGATGGACGAGATGAAGTTAAGCTATCGCCAATTGGATGAACAGTCGGAGCGACTCGCGCATTTCTTACGTGGTCAAGGTGTCGGCCCCGATGTATTTGTAGGTCTATGTATGGAGCGTGCACCAGAGTTAATGGTTGGACTACTTGGTGTACTCAAAGCAGGCGGTGCTTATGTGCCGATCGATCCTTCCTACCCACGCGAGCGCCTTACTTACCTGCTGTCCGATTCGCAAGTAGCAGTATTGTTAACGCAAGAGCGATTGCTTGCTCAATTACCCTCCCATGAGGCGGTGACGTATTGTCTAGATCGGGATTGGCTGCAAATTACAACTTGTTCCGATTGTCCACCACAGCGAGACACCATAGAGGGTGATATGGCTTATATGATCTATACTTCAGGCTCAACCGGCAAGCCTAAAGGGGTGATGATCACCCATCGTGGAATGAGCAACTATCTGCAGTGGGCTGTGGGGGCATATGAAGTGGAGCAAGGTATCGGTTCAATCGTTTCTTCTTCCTTGTCTTTTGATGCAACCATTACAAGTTTATTTACCCCACTGATGACGGGTGGACGCGTTGTTTTATTACATGAAGGAAAAGAGATTGAGCAGGTAAGTCAAGCTTTACGTCAGTATGATAACCTCAGTCTATTGAAAATTACACCTGCTCATTTACACCTGTTAAATCAGCAGTTAGCGCCTGAGGAGCTGGTAGGTCGCGTACGTACAGTCGTCATTGGTGGTGAAGCTTTATTAGGTGAGAATATCGCCTTCTGGCAGCAAGCAGCACCAGAGACGAAGCTTATTAATGAGTATGGACCAACCGAAACGGTTGTTGGCTGCTGTGTATATCATGCTGCCCAGATCAAGGAAGGTCCAGTCTTAATCGGTCGTCCGATTGGTAATACACAGTTATATGTTCTTGATTCATACATGCAACCTGTTCCAATTGGGGTAGCAGGTGAGCTTTATATTGGTGGTTTAGGTGTGGCGAGGGGCTATCACAATCGTGAGCAATTGACGGCAGAGCGATTCGTGCCGAATCCTTTTTCAAGGGAAGAGAATGACCGTTTGTATAAGACCGGTGATATTTGCTGTTATTTAGCCGACGGCAACTTACAATATTATGGGCGAATCGACGATCAGGTGAAAGTGCGTGGGTACCGGATCGAACTCGGGGAGATTGAAGCACGCTTACATCAGCATCCTGCTATTCATAAAGCGGTAGTTATTCCACAAGGTGACGGAGTGGAGAAGCGGCTTGTTTCGTATATCGTATTGGAATCAAATATGCAGGTAGTGAAGGGCGAGCTGCGTGATTATTGTTTAGCTCAATTGCCGGAATACATGGTGCCATCCGCATTCCTCGTGTTGGATGACATGCCGCTTACCTCAAATGGGAAGGTGGATCGTAATCAATTGCTTACGATGGATCTTCCAATAAACTTAGAGCACTATTCTCCGCCTCGTGATCTTAAAGAATACCGCATGGTGCAAATATGGGCAGAAGTGTTACAAGCGAAGCCAATCGGAATTCATGATAATTTTTTCGAGAGTGGAGGTCATTCCTTAAAGGCGTTAATGCTGCTTAATGTCATTCGTGAACGCTTGGGTGTCGAACTCCCACTTGTGACGCTATTCCAGAAGCCAACCATTGCGAAGCTATGCGCCTACATGCAAGAAGATATTGCAGATGATCAGTTATGTTTATTGCGCTTACAACAAGGTGACGGCACACATCCACCACTCATACTCATTCACCCACAAGGTGGGGGAATTCTGCCTTATGTACATGTGGTGAAGGCGCTTGGCTCACAAGAGACGATTTATGGTTTGCAAGCTGTAGGTTATGAATCAGATGTGCAGCCACTAACTTCTATCGAGGCAATGGTTGAGCTATATGTCGAACAAGTGCGTCGTGAAATTCCGGATGGTCCATATCGACTCATAGGATGGTCATTCGGAGGGACAGTCGCTTATGAGATGGCGCGTCAATTCGAAGCGTTGGGTGAACAAGTCGATCTTCTCGGTCTGTTCGATGTACAGCCACTCGATCGCCTAGGAGAGGAGCGGGAAGAGTTTACTAAGCGCGATGCGATGATCTACTTTGCAACTTTATTTGATTTAGATCCAGCACCTTTTGCTCATATGGAGATGGAGGCAGGTCTAGCCCTTATTCTACAACAGTCCAAGGATCGTGGAGATTGGCCACAAGGGATGACGATTGATTCGTTACACAGGAAAATTCGTGTTCTTGTAGCATGTGGGAAAGCGACGACAGACTACCGGTACCGTGAACCGATAAAGTCTAATCTGCAACTATTTCGAGTTCAGGAAATCTCGAAGCATCAGCACGCACTTGTGAACCCAGATGAGTGGAGTGTCCGTACAACAGGTAATCTCCAGGTGTTTCATGTAGCAGGGGATCACAACACAATTGCTGGGCCCGAGCATGCAGAGCAGCTAGCGAATGTAATTCGGCCTTTATTATTGGCAAAAGAACCGTTACTTCAATCTTGATTCATTTTGAATTCATATTCATTCATAGAGGAGGTCATCTATGCTTCAAGAGCAATCGAAGTCAAGTACAGCGGTTCAAGGAAGTATTGGGATTGGAACTGCATTTGGAACATTTGGTGAGTTGCTGCAAGGCATGCATGTAGATAATGACCTTGATTTTCTAGTTACTTTTCCAATTGATCGGCATGCACAGGTCATTCTATATCCCGATTCATCCAAAGAAATAAAAGTCACCCCTGCATTCAAGAATAAATCAGTGCTGCTTGCAGAGCGATTATTGAAACACTATGGGTTGCCCCCGGGTGGAACACTTACGATTAAGAGTGATCTGCCAGTCGGTAAGGGGTTAGCAAGTTCTTCGGCTGATCTTGTGGCAACAGCGCGTGCTGTCGCGTCTGCTTATGGCATTGATATTCCGCTTCCGATCCTGCAACAATTCCTATGTGAAATTGAACCAACAGATGGGGTCATGTATCCAGGCGTTGTCTTCTTCTATCATCGTAAAGTTGAAATCGGGGAAATATTCGGTTCGATTCCTCGATTCACGGTTGTGGCGATTGATGAGGGAGGCGAGGTAGACACGATTACGTATAATCAAGAGCGCAAACCGTTTACCACAGAGGAGAAAGAAGAGTACACTGAACTGTTATATCGTTTAAAAATGGCTCTGCAAGAGCAGGATGTCCGAACCATTGGTGAAGTCGTTACACGCAGTGTGATTATGAATCAGTCACGCCGAGAAGTTCAAGCACTGTGTCATTTGTTAGAAGTAGCGAAACAATGTGAGGCATTAGGAGTTGTTACTGCACATAGTGGCACTTATACAGGTGTTTTACTGTGGCAAGAAGAGGATCATTACGCAACTAAACTCGCACATGTGATTGATGAGCTTCAAGAAACGTACGGTCAAGTACACGTCTTTCATTCTTTGTCAGGCGGTTAAATAATTAATATGAAAGCAGCCAGTCGTCGATTTCTGAATCGTCGCTGGCTGCTTCATTACTATTGGCCTTGTTAATGGCGCTGTACTCTTGCTATTCCGGTATGCAGGCATCGAATGGATCGGGTTCTATATCGTTCTATTCTTGACCTCTAACTTTGTTGTACGACAGCAGACCTTGCTCATGTGGAGTACGGCATTTGACTTATGTCCGACCCAACAGGCGAAGCGCTTAATGCCAGTCTTCGTCTTATCTGCGATTACAGGTGGAATTATTGCGGGGGTGATCTCGAATGTGCTTGCGCCGCATCTTGGTCCAGAGTCGCTCTCTGTATTTGGGGCATGCTTCTTATTGCTCGGATTTTCAAATTTTAAAAATGCGATTAAGCAATATTTATTGCCATTAACATTTCATACGGTTCAAGAGCAGGATATCAGCGAACCCGTATTCTCTTGGTATTATGTGAAGCAGACGCTTCGCTCACCATTTCTACTTACGGTCATTGGGATTATGACGCTCATGCCCGCAGTGTATTTTCTAATCGAGTATCAATACTTCACTTCAGCACAAGCGGTAATGGTCGTACAATCCTTGTGGCATCGGATCAACTGATTGAGCTTGATTCTAGTGGGGCTATCACGAAGATTCAAGATTCCTATCAATATACGAGTTTGGAGATGAGTAAACGGATTGGCTATTGGGTTCTAATCGTGATAGCAGCGATATTCATCATTTATTTGATTTACTTCATCTATAACGATCTCTTAAAGCGTAAAGTATTCTTGCTGATGAAGCAGCTTGGCATTATTTTACCTGTCGTCTTCTTATCTATGGTGGTGTTGTCGTTCTCCGTGTATTCTTCCTTCTCGGCTGAACTTAGGAGCGATACGAACAAGAAGCTGAAGATCTTAGCAGGTAATAGAAATATTTGGTAGATGGTACGCAGCTTGAGAAGCTGAATTCACCGACTGACTATCGAAGTAATGAATATACGGCTATTAAGACTCGGGTGAGTGAAGTGTTCTCCCATGCAGGAGAAGATCGTGACGGACTTTACACGACGATCTATCGTTATATCGGTGGCAATCTGTACATTGTGATGGATGATGATGACAGTGTGTCGATGTTTAAGCCATTTCCGGCAAGTGAGGACAACAAGAAAGTTGTTGAGCGTGGTGAGATCGTCGTCGGAGAATGGGAAGATGCCAAGGGGCAGTGGATGTTTGCGATGGGTCCCTTGTATAATGCCAAAGGCGAGATCATTGGTATTTATGAAACAGGTAAGGACATGATCGGCGTTAAGCGCAGCAGCATGAACTTACTGGTTGGTATTTTCAAAATATTCGAATGGATCGCAATCGCATTATTCGTTGTCATTACGTTCATGACGGTGTACATCTTATCTTCTATTCGCAAGCTTCGCCGTAATGTGAACTTGATCGCAAGCGGCGAATGGGATGTGAAGGTGGATATTCAAACGAGAGACGAAGTTGAAGAACTCGGTGATCGATTCAATATGATGGCGAATTCCATTAAGCAGTACATTCATGAAATGACGAAGCTGAGTAATTCTTACTTCCGATTCGTACCCCAGCAGTTCTTAAACGTACTGGGTACGACGAATATGATGCAGATTATACTCGGCGAACAGCAGAATCGCAGCATGACGATCATGGTATGTAACATGCGGAAGTTTAGTGAGATGTCAGCAAGACTGACGACGGAGCAGAACTTTGAGTTCATTAATGCGTTCCTCAAGCAGTTCGGACCGATTATTCGTGAATACGGCGGTTTTACGAGTCGTTACTTGGGACCGGGCATGCTCACCATGTTCCCGAATGAAACCAGCGCATCGCTTAAAGCGGCTTTGAAACTGCGGACGATGCTGGAGCAGTTTAATGTTGAGCGAGAGCGTCAAGGACTTGAGCCAATTGATATAGGGATTGCGATTCACTCTGGTGATGTGATGCTCGGTATTATTGGGGAAGAGCAGCGGATGGAAGGCAGCGTTGTATCGAATCATGTGCAGCTAACGCTTGATCTGGAGCGATTGTCGGCGAAGCTTGGGGTTAGTGTCTTGCTTACGGAAGATACGATGCAGGCATTACACCATACGAGATTGGGACAGTATCCTAAGCTCGGGTTTATCCAGATGGATGTGGATCACGAACCGATAGAACTATATGACTGGTATGAAGGCGATCTAGAACATGTTCGCAAGTTGAAAGATGAGACTCGGAAGTAGTTTGAAGAGGAAGTGGAAGCATTCCGTAATGGTCGTTTCTATGACGCGCGCGAGGGCTTTGTAGCTGTTTTAAAGAAGAACCGCTATGACCTTGCAGCTAAGCTCTATTTCTTCGAAAGTGATCGCTATTATCAACAAGGCGCTATTGCCGAGAGGAATCATGCACTTCGTATATCTTAGTCATATAAGGGGAGAGAACGTATGATGGGATTCGCAAACAAGGAGCGTGGACATTCGTACCTAGAAGTTAGACCTGTGACAAGCGGGACAGAAGCGGGTCGAGTATCTGATTTCCTACTCGGTAAAGATTGCTTCGATGATCAGAATTTCACCCCAGGGGAAATTGAACAATTAAGATGGCTGCCGATTCGAAGCTTGCAGGAGCAGCATGTGTTCTGCTGGTTTGAGGAAGATGAGGGTAGAATCGTCTCCGCTATTATTTTCGTGGAAAATGAACATCGCAGCGGTGGTTATCGCTTTGAATATTTCGGCGTTCATAAGGCGTATCGGCATCGGAAATTAGGCTATAAGCTGCTCGATGCGATGTTCCAGTTCTGTCAGTCACGCCAAGGGCGATATATCGAGACATTTACTTGTGACCTACCAGAATACGAAAGTGCAAGGAAGATGTTCGAGCGCAACGGATTTAAGTTTATGAGCCATTTGCCTGAGTACTATTATCCAGGTGAGGGTAAGCTGCTGTATCTCAAGTTATTTGCTTAAAAAAAGAGGCGCTCGCTTGATGCGAACGCCTCCTTTGGTTTGTGCTCGGTTTACCGAGCTATTTTGACAGGAAGAATGGACGGTTCTTGTGGAGTTGTAATCTTCGCTTTCTTCGCTTTAGAGAAATTAGTTCCAATAACACCGATTAGAATAATCACAGCACCGATGAAATGGTGAATTTGTAGAGATTCGTTCAGTATCAACACCCCTGCAATGATCGTAATTAAAGTTCCTAGATTACCGAATACACTCATCTTCGTAGCTTCAATCTTGGATACTGAGTAGGTGGATAAGAAGGCGGAGAACAACGATGAGAAAATACCCAGGTACAATATAGCGAAGAGATAATCCGAATTCATTAATGGTGCCAAGTATCCTGCTGCTTCTGGATGTATGAGGTGATCGGAGATCGAAATCACGTTAAATGTGATAAAGCCTAGAGCTGTAATGACATAGGTGAGCTGGAATGGGCTGTAGTTCTTAACTAGCTTACGAGAGAGAACGGAATACATCGAGTTCGTGATCGCGGAGATCAGGATAAAGATGACCCCTGTCATGCTGTAGTTAGCCACGTTTAGACCGCTCATCATGAAGATGTAGACAACACCTGTGACAGAGAAGACAGTGAATATGCGCTGCAAGATAGTTGTGCGTTCTTTAAGGAAAATGGTTGCAAGAACGAGTGTAAAGATAGGTACGGTGGCATGAATAATGCCTGCTTCTGATGAGGTCGTATACATGAGTCCGAATGCTTGAAAAGCGAAGAACATCGTTGGATATAAGACCGCAAGCGGCAGGATACGTAAGATGTCTTTGCCGGATACGCGGAAACGAAATTTCTTATGAACGAGAAGTAAGGTTGCACCTAAGAATGTAATGGTGAAGCGGTGTGCTAAAGTGTCTAATGGACTTGCAGAGCTTAATGCAATTTTGACGAATAAGAATGAAAACGCGATTAACAGTGTTCCTGTTAAAGCAGCAATATAACCTTTGGATTGATCTGTCATTGGTAGTTCCCCCTTGGCCATTTACTTTCGATAAACTTATTGTAGAGTTAGTGGAATTTTCATACAATACGAATAAAGACGATCTGTATCGGTACAGAAATGAGGGTTTGCGATGTATAAGTATGCGGTATTGCTTAATGATTTGGAGACGATGATTCAAGAGGGACGAATTAAAGATGGGGAAAAGCTGCCCTCTATTCGAGATTTAGCTGAGCAATATGCATGCAGTAAGAGCACGATCATCCGAGCATTAGCGGACTTAGAGAAAAAGCATCTGGTCTATGTAGTACCGAAGAGCGGTTATTATGTTGTGAAAAAGGGTTATGGATCACTGGAAGATACCGAGCCGGAAGTAATCAACTTTGCTTCAGCCTCTCCAGACTGGCATAACTTCCCGTATGTGGACTTTCAACACTGCATCAATAAGGCGATTGATACGTATCAGAAAGATTTGTTCGTCTATGGTACACCCAAAGGTCTACCTTCCCTCATTAAAGTCATGCACAAGCAATTGCAGCAATATCAAGTGTTTACAGGATTAAATAACATCATTATTACCTCAGGTGTTCAGCAGGCAATCTCGATATTAACCCAGCTTCCTTTTCCAAATGGGCGAACTCAAGTGTTAGTTGAGCAGCCTTGCTATCATATCTTTATGCGCTTAGTGAAAGTGTTAAAGTTACCTGCAATTGGGATTCAGCGTACGGCACAGGGGATTAATCTTCAGGAGCTGGAGCGGATATTTGCGACGAATCAGATTAAGTTCTTCTACACGATGCCCCGTTTTCACAATCCACTAGGTACTTCTTATTCTAGAGAACAGAAGGAAGCCATTATACGTTTAGCAACGAAATATGATGTATATATAGTGGAAGATGATCACTTATCCGATTATGAGCAGGATGCGAAGGCCGACCCCATCTTTGCTTACGACCAGAATGAACGTGTTATTTATTTAAAAAGCTTCTCGAAGATCATTTTCCCAGGTCTACGCGTAGGTGTCGCTGTGCTTCCGGAGTCGTTAGTCGATCTTTTTCAAACCTACAAGTCCATAACAGATATAGATAGCTCCATGATCTCTCAAGCAGCGCTTGAGATTTACTTAAAGAGCGGCATGTTCGAGCGACATCGAGATAAAATACGTCTTCCGTATATTCAGCGTTCACAGCTGTTGCATCAAACCTTGTATCCGGATCGTCCTGCCAAATCAGTCTGTATGCATACACATTTATTGCTACCCAAGCATGTCAATGTGAGCTTACTACTGCGTCGTTTACAAGAACAGAATGTCGTGCTTGAGTCCATTGATCGCAATTATCTAGAAGGAACGTATAAGGAGAAGATTGTATTAATCAATGTATCGACTGTAACTCAAGCACAGATTGAGAAAGGGTTAAAATTAGTATTAAACGAAATGAATCATAGCCGAAATCATTATATGTAAAGGGGAAAAGCGACTCAAGAACCAGTTGATACAATTCTGTGAGCGAACGCGATACACTCAGAGCATCAAATAAAGGGAGTGACGCTCACATGTTCAGCATGGAGAAGCTTGTTGAAAAATTAGCGCGGTTCAAAGGGATATTCAAACACACCTATATAGATGTTGCAGAGCAAAGAAGCAAGGATTATCCAGTGGTTCACGAATGGGTTCAGATGGAACAAAATCGCTACATGAACATTATTAAATAAAATATGAGGAGTGATTCACATGTTCAGTATGGAGAAGATCGGTAAAAATATCGCAAGACTTAGAAAGCAAAAGAATATTACGCAAATGGGTTTAGCAGATCATCTTGGCATCAGCTATCAAGCGATTAGCAATTGGGAGCGGGGCGAGACGATGCCGGATATTTCGAAGCTTCCGGTGCTTGCTGAGATTTTCGAAGTCAGTATTGATGAGATATTAGATGAGGGTAAAGAGTCTCAACTTATTAAAAAAGTCATTCAATATGATACCGCAGAATTTCTGCAAAATAACGATGTGACGATTGAGGAAATCTCAACCGTTGCACCACTACTTAACACAACACAGGCTGATGATGTATTTAATCAGATTAAGGATAACTTCTCCTTGAAGGACTTGATCCCAATGGCACCATTCATTAGCAGTGATGTGTTAGATGAGCTCGCTCGGAAAGCGTATGAAGGTGGAGAGCTTAAGATGCTTGGTCCACTAGCACCTTTCATTAGCAGTGATGTGTTAGATGAGCTCGCTCGGAAGGCGTATGTAGGTGGAGGGCTTAAAATGCTTGGTCCACTAGCACCTTTCATGAGTGAGGAGGTCATTAATGAGCTAGCTGTGAAAAACTTTGATGCCGAAGGCATTCATTCAATCGTTGCACTTGCACCTTTCGTTAGTAAAGATGTGATCAATGAACTTGCTGTCAAAGCATTTGAAGTGGGTGGTATGCGCTCTTTGATGCCAATCGCTCCATTCTTGAAGGAAGATGTCATCAATACGCTTGCGCGCAAAGTTGCTTTTCCAAGTAAGGAGAAAGAAGAATAGGAAAGAAGGTATAGGCCGCATCGTAAATCGATTGGCCTATTTTTTTTGTGTTCGAATTAAGATTTAATTTTTCCGATAGACAAATTCACTCGATAATTGCCGTGGCTTAACAGTTGAGCCAAGAATGCCTCAAGCTCCTCATTCGAAGCAAAATGTCCGGTTAACACATAACATCCTTCACCACTAATCCGATGTACCTCGGTAATGGCAGCCTCCGCCATCACGAATTTTTGGAATAAAGGATGATTAGCTGATTCCACAAACAGTGTAATAAAGGCTGTGATAGACAAGCCTAACTTCGCTTTATTCGTAACGATTGTATATTGCTCAATAATCCCCATATCTTCTAACCGCCTAATGCGATTTCCGACGGCTTGACCTGTCATATGTATCTTTTCGCCAATGTCCTTCCATTGAATTCTGGCGTTCTCTTTCAGTAAAGCGAGTATCTCAAAGTCGATTTGATCAAAGATAAATATCAATCCTTTCATGATGAAAGCAAACGCGCATAAAGCGTTTCGCCAACTTATTCTGCTTTTAGGTCGGGATCTCTATACTTAGTTTATAACCTGATTCGCTAGTACTTCGCTACTGAAACAGGATACTACAACACTTCAAAGGAGGCATCAACAATGCTATTACAAGAAATTTTGGAGTTTAATGATCAGTTTGTAGAAGACAAGGAATACCTCCCCTATGAGGGAACGAAATTCCCCAAAAAACGCATGGTTGTCGTAACGTGTATGGACGCAAGGCTGATTGAGCTTTTGCCTAGAGCGCTAAATATTCATAACGGTGATGCGAAAATCATCAAAACGGCAGGTGGAACAATTACGCATGCGTTTGGAAGCATCATGCGTAGTATCGTAACGGCTGTCTACGAATTAAATGCGGAAGAAATTTATATCATCGGTCACCACAATTGTGGGATGAGTCAAAGCAATCCAGAAGGAACACTTCAAAAAATAATGGATCGCGGAGTTGCGACACCAGAAATTCTATCTTCTCTTGAATACGCTGGTATCGATCTTCATAAATGGTTGTTCGGATTTACGAATGTCGTGGATTCGATTAAAGGGAACATTGAACTTGTGCGTAATCATCCGCTCATTCCTAAAGAAGTTGCTATACATGGTCTTGCGATTGCGCCGGACACAGGCAAGCTCGATCTGATTGTCAATGGATATGAACAAGTACCAGGTCACGTAAAGCAATAAGCGATATTCATTATACTAAACCAAAAGGGGCAATGAAATATGAACAGAAAAGAAGCGACACAACAGATACTGGAAGCTAAATTTGCAAAAGGATTAACTTGGGCTGAAATTGCGAAGGAAAGCGAACATTCGGAGAGCTGGGTTGTAACGGCTTTGTTAGGACAAGCGACAATGACTCGTGATGAAGCAGATAAAATGGGCAAATTGCTTGAACTTGACGAAAAAGTTGTACAAGCACTCACACAAATTCCACATCGTGGCGATGTGATTGAAATGCCGCCTACAGATCCAGGTCTGTATCGTCTATATGAAATGTTGCTTGTATACGGTCCATCGATTCGTGAACTTGTTCTGGAGAAGCTTGGCGAAGGGATCATGAGCGCAATTGATTTCCAGTTCGATGTACAAAAGCAAGAAGATCCTAACGGTGATCGCATCATCTTAACGATGAATGGCAAGTTCTTGCCATACCGTAAATGGTAATTGATTAAGGGGAATTTGGAATTCATAGTAGATTGAGTGAATAAGAAGGCAACCTTTTAATGATTGTTCATCAAAAGGTGGCTTTCTTTTTCCGTATAGATCGTGATATTCATAATCAGAAAGGGGAGTTGATATGGAGAACAAGCGTATTATCGATAGTTTCAGCACGGTGCAGTGGTTTATATTCTTGTTAGCTAATGCAGTGGCTCTTCCTATTGTCATTGGCGGTATTTTTCAATTGTCATTTGAACAAATTACAACCCTCATGCAGCGGACATTCTTCGTTGTTGGAATCAGTTCGTTTATTCAGGGCTTGTTCGGGCATAAATATCCGATTGCAGATGGGCCAGCGGGTTCTTGGGTAAGCATTTTTGTGATATTGGGTAATTTGGCTATGATGCAAGGGCAAGATCAAATGCATACCTTGCAAATTTTAGAAGGGGGTTTGATCGTTGCAGGTCTATTCCTCTTCCTACTAGGGGCAACTAAGCTTGTTTATCGTCTGCAATTTTTATTTACACCGCTAGTTGCGGGTTTGTTTCTGTTGATCCTTGCCTTACAACTGAGCGGTGTTTTATTAAAAGGCATGCTTGGCGTACAGGGAGCACAGGCTGAACCGGATTTTGCAGCTGGACTTATATCCTTCTTTATCTGTGGACTTGTGATTGCGCTCTCCATTAAAGGACGCGGCTGGATAAGAAGTTATGCTGTATTGATTGGCATCAGCTTAGGCTGGGGATTGTTTGCGATATTGGGCAAAATAGCACCAACATCATCAACTGCAACTTTCGTTCTGCAATTTCCCCAACTATTTGCTTGGGGCGCGCCTCGATTCGATATTGGGATCGTAATTACGTCCCTGTTATTCACGTTCTTATTAGTATCGAACACAATTGCGGCGATTGCTGCAGTTAGACAAGTTGTTCCAGCTTCATCGCAAGATGAAAGATCGGCATTAAGCCGAGGAATATGGACAGGCGGGATATCGCATATGATTGCCGCTCTATTCTCGACGATAGGGGTCGTTCCACTACCAGCTTCGGCGGGTTTTATGCAGATTACGGGGCAAAAGCGAATTCATCCCTTCCTTATTGCCAGTCTATTATTATCGGGTATCGCGCTCATACCGTCAGTCGTGAATAAGTTAGCGTTACTTCCAGGTCCGATTGCAAGTAGCGCACTGCTTGCTACTTTTGTGCAGATTGTAGGGATTGCCTTTCAGTCTATCTTGCGGGAGAAGCTGGACCACCGCCGATTGACGATAGTCGGGATAACGTTGTTAGTGAGCATAGGAATCATGTTCTTGCCTGCAAATGTATTTCAGAGTCTTCCCTCCACACTTCGATACATTTGCAGTAATGGACTACTTGTCGGTACCATGTTGGCAATTGGATTAGAACAACTATGGATAAGTAAAGAGGAGTAACGGTGGAAATTACTCCATTACGACCAATACGAAGGGCGGGTGAGCGCGGGCGGTAGTTTAGTGTGGGTGTCACCTTTAGCTGCATTGATTTGAGATTGGGTTAAAAAAATGCTCGTGGAAAGATCTGCGCCTCGAAGATCGGTATCACGGAAATCTGCCCCGATAAGATCCGCCATGCGAAGATCGGCATTTCGCAGATCAGCAGCGATTAGGTAAGCACCACGTAAATTTGCACCACGCAGGTCAGCACCTTTCAGATTAGCTCCCATCAGATCGGCACCGCGCCCGATCTTCTTGCCATGTTTAGCAGGTGCCTTGTGCTTGTCTTGCGCTTCCTTACGCACGAGTTCACTAACTTGAAGCAGGAGAACATTCACATGTGCACGCTGTACAGAGATGCTCACTTCTTTCAGCTGCTCAGGCGGAAGGTCAGACAGAGTAATGGTTTCTTCAAGTATCTGTTTCAAGTCCTTATGAATAGATCGAGTCGCCGCAAGCGATGATGCTTCTGTTACATACCAGATCAGCTCATGAAGCTGCCACATGGTGGGGAACACTTCGAACATGAGCTGTGCAGAGTCAGGATTGGTTCGCCAGTTCTTCTCTTTAAATGTAATCTGCGAAAGCTTTTGTCCGGCCCCGAAGCAGTCATACACCGTACAGCCGCGAAATCCGATCTGTCTTAACTTCGTATGTACGCCACAGCGGAAGTTGTCTTGTAAGTTCGAACAGGGCGTTCCTGCTGGCTTGTCTATGGCAAAATCAACAGAAGCCGCAAAAGGTAGTGCCGTACAGCATAAACCAAAGCATTGCTCACAATCTGCTTGCAAGGAATTTCGATTGGGTATAATTCGTTCTTCAGATGAATGATGATCTGTCAAAATAAATACTCCCTTTTTACTCAGATACTTGTATACTAGTACTGAATATTTGACGAGTCAAATGTTGGTTTGGCGAAAGGAAGTCATGACATGAGATCAATCGTTGTACTTGCATTAATTACAGCTATTTCTTTGTTTGGGGATTCGATGTTGTATGTGGTGCTGCCGATTCATTGGAAGGATGTTGGACTCATTTCTTTGATCGAGGTCGGAATCTTGTTGTCTGCGAATCGATTCATTCGTCTGCCGCTTGGACCTGTCATTGGTTGGTTGTATCAGAAGTTAAGTATTCGAAGTGGTGTACTGATTGCAGTCTGTATTGCCGCAGTGACAACGTTCTTGTATGGCTGGGTGGAAGGATTTTATTTGTGGTTGTTGCTGCGCTGTGTGTGGGGAATTGCGTGGTCCTTTTTAAGACTAGGCGCATATTTTATGATTTTAGAAAATTCAGATAGTAGTAATCGTGGACACTTTATGGGTACATATAATGGGCTTTATCGTCTTGGCAGCTTAGTCGGGATGCTCGTAGGAAGTATCGGTGTGGAGATGTTCGGTATTCAGGTGGTTGCATCGATCTTTGGACTACTTGCGCTAATAACTTTACCTGCTGTGTACATATTTGTTCCACATGTGAAAGGACATCAAGAATCGAAGGGAGAGCCGATTGCCAAACGTGAAATTATGAAAATACCGATGCTGCAAGGAACCTTATTAACGGTATTTTTAGTGGCAATGTGTTTGGAAGGGATGCTGACAGCTACGTTAAGCCACTTGATCGAGATGCGTCATCAGGTGAACATTACCTTCTACGAGATTGTGATCGGATCGGCTACGGTTGCAGGTGCTTTGCAAGCAGTTAGGTGGGGGCTTGGTTCCTTCTTGTCTCCATGGTTTGGACGATTGTCTGATCGGAAGTGGGGACGTAGGCGCTTATTAATCGGTTTGTTAGGGCTTGCTGCACTGTTAATCGCCATAACGAACACGGAGATTCCTTATGGCTTGTGGTTGCTCAACATTCTTATCTTATTAATAGTCGCAAATTTGTTATCTACGATTATGGATGCATTGGCATCAGATATTACGGTAGGGGCTACACGGGCGTTTATTATGACACTTTACGTGATGATGGCAGACGTTGGTGCCTCAATGGGACCGCTCCTTGGCTATGTATCCGAACATTTTATCGGGATCAGTATGACGTACTGGATTTCAGCGGCGATCTTAGTGATGCTAGGTCTAGCGTGGTTCATCAGCGGAAGACGCGGAGTAGGGAAGGATTTGAGTGTACAGGGGTAGAGGCATGCCACACCTTTTTTTGCTAATCCAACAAAATGCACCTATCCTCTGCTAGAATAGGGAAGATGAAAGTTGATGAATCGTTTACCAAGAGAGGGTAATTTATGTTGCAATTTCATATACGTAAAAAGATTTGGCGGGCTGTCGGACTTGTAGCGGTGTTTGCTGTCTGTTTCTTGATGGCGCTTGTGTCTGATGTTAGACGCATGGACGATGCAAAGCCAGCTGTAGCCGAAATTTCAGAAGATCAACTCACGACAAAAGTAGAATCGGCGAAAAAGCCAAATGTTATCGTGCTATTAAGCGAAGCGTTCTGGGATCCAACTCTATTAAATGTGGAGTTTAGCCAAGATCCAATTCCATTCTTCCGTTCCTTACGTGAGAAGTTCCCTGGCGGATGGATGCTTTCACCGATGCATGGAGGCGGAACCGCGAATGTAGAGTTTGAGGTGCTGACGGGCAACTCGATTCGCTTCTTGAATAAATGGAACATTGCTTACGAGAAGAATGTAACACATCCGATTGAGTCGCTTGCGACGATTTTGAATAAACAAGGTTATACATCGACGGCGATTAGTCCTGCGACGCATTATATTTTCAATAGCAGCGAGGTTTACAATCGTCTGGGCTTCTCGCAGTTTATTAGCCAAGAATTTTTCCCGCGTGATTTTACAGGGCCTTATATTTCTGATCGAGCTGTGGTGAAGCAGATTATCGATAAGACGACTGCAACGAGCGAGCCTGATTTTATATTTGCGAACACGATGGAGAATCACTATCATTACTATCCGGGTAAGTTCAAGTCCAATACGATTAAGGTCAAAAGTGAAATGCCAGGCGGTTCAGCCGGTATAGTCGAGACATTGGCACAGGGGCTGTCAGGTGCAGATCATGCCTTGCAGGAATTAGTCGCACATTATGCAGCGTCCGATGAACCGACGATCATTCTATTCTTCGGGGATCATCAACCGTCCTTGGAAAAAGATTATAAGGTTTATCGTGAGGCAGGTTACTTGAAAGACAATGATCCCGAAGAATGGTGGAAGATGTACAGTACACCGTTCGTGATGTGGGACAACTTCTTGCCGATGAATAAGCAAGATTGGAAAATGAATGCGTCGTTCTTACTGCCGACTTTGCTGGAGCATGCGGGCATTAAGGGGACGCCATATACAGACTTCTTGCTCGATTTGTCCAAACGGATGCCAATTGTTCCACCGGATGATGCAAATGCGAGTATCCCTATTGATGGGGTGGCGATGGCGCATTATAAGCAGCTTCAGGAGCAAATGTTAGCTGAAATCTTGCCGCTCACGCAGCCTTATGTATTAGGGTATACGAACTTTAAAGTTGAGCAGGCATCAATCGAGAATCGAACACTAACGGTCAAAGGACAGGGTTTCGGTATTGGAAGTGCTGTTATGGTAAACGGTGAGAAGTTAGTGACAACGTGGAAGGATATGAATACATTAACAGCGGCTGTGCCACCTAGTATGAGCAATTCAGTAAGCCCTTGGACGGTTCAAGTCAAAGTGTATGATGATCAGCAGATTGAGATCGCGCATACGGCTGATTTTACGTTTAATCGATAGTAAGAAAAGAAACGGTTTCTTCGCCTAGTCCTTAACTTGGTGTTGAAGTCGTTTTTTTGTTATTTACTATTAAAAAAATTTTTTATAAACGGCTGTCCCCTTCTAATGGAGAAATCCGGGGATTTACTGGACTTTTTTTGGTCTGTTCTTCAATTAGACTTCCATAATGCCGATACATAGTTTACCAACAATTAGTTAATACAATCAATTATTTATTCCATTTATTATGAAAAAGAAAGTAGGGGCTGCGATGTACACCTTCGTTCATAATCACAAGCAATTATCAAAGTTCCAACATATTTGGAAAGAAGTATGGAATGAAAAAGGGTATGAACTGGAAGATTGTCAGCATGTACTGGATCAATTATTGGTTCGAAATGCAGAGGGTATGGAAGTGGGAACCGTTGAGTTTAAAAGCTACAATTTGGACAAGAATAATCCGCTCAACCTAATTGCGCCTTTTGACCGGCAGCCTGAATTGATCGGGACCCAGGGACCCATTCTTGAAATTGATAAGGTTGCTCTGCTTCGAGAACATCGTGGGAATAATTTAGCAAGGCTCATGTCCACAATTGTTCATTATGCAAAAGCGCATCAATGTTATTATGGTGTGTGTTTGTTGGAACCTGTTTTTGCTAGAGCGCTGAGGGTTTCATTTCATGTGCCCATGCGGCAAATTTCGAAGAGAATCGTTTATAAGGGTGATGATGTTGTCCCAACGATTATTTACTTGGGCGAGATTTTTCAGCAAAGTTCACAATTTGATTGGTTGTTAGGACGTACAAAGCTAGCTTATCCGAGTACAGGCACAACTCGCCAGTAGAGATGAAATGGAGTGAGAATGAATAACAATGAATGATCAACAGCTATTAGATCAACGAAATCGATTGTTTGTCAAAATTATTTGGGCGATGATTGGACTTGGCATATGTACGAATGTTGTGGCAGGTGCTCCTGCATCAACGATGTATATCTTAATTGGGGGAGGGCTAATTGGAGGCGGACTTGCAACGTTCTTAACTTATAAGCGGATAGCCGTTCATACGATTATGTATTTGATTCCTTTCCTCATGACAGGGCTCATTTTGATGTTGATCCTCTCCGATCCGAATCCGATATTTAGTACATACCTGCTTATTTATGTAAACATGTGTATTATGACGTTGTACTCCAACTTTCGTCCTGTTCTTGCGACGGGTGTGTTAAGTTTAATTTTAACAATCATCGTATACAATAATACGAAAATTAACGAGGCTTTGTTTGCCAGTGAGCCGCTGGCTTATTTACTCGTCTACGTGGTGTTTGCAACTATTGCATTATGTGTAGCGGCTATATTCACAGAGAACTTCCAGCGTAAAGTGATGGAAAGCGGCGAAGCGGCAACCAAGGCGAAAGAACAGGCAGAGAAACTACTCGAAGAGATTCGGAGCTCTGTTGTAATGCTTAATGACTTTAGTGACGAACAGAAGCAGCGTGTCCTGACGACAAGTTCGATTTCACGTGAAGTGGCAGGGACGTTCTCCCACATTTCGGAGTCGATTGAGCAGCAGACGAACAATTTGCACCAGATGAATGATTCGGTACAAGAAGTTGAACGTTCGCTTCAACATGTAGGTGAGGGTAGTGGTCAGCTGGATGAAGTTGCAACGCAGACGCAGGAGCTTGTCCTTCAAGGAAATACTGAGATTGAAACGCTTGTTCAGCAGATGGGACGCGTTCAAGAGATGGTGAGTGAGAATGTGCAGTTGATGCATAAGCTAACAGCTCAGACGGATCAGGTAAGTAATATTGTGCAGTCGATTAGCTCCATCTCATCACAGACGAATTTACTAGCACTAAATGCCGCGATTGAAGCAGCAAGAGCCGGTGAACATGGGACTGGCTTTGCTGTCGTGGCAGGTGAAGTACGTAAACTTGCTGTTCATTCGCAGCGTGCTACGGAAGACATTACGTCTATCTTGCAAGCGATTCAAGAGCAAATTACAGATGCAGCGAAGATTGTGGATCTAGGTGTTGGGGCTGTAACTTCCAGCGTGGAAGCAACGAGCGCCGTAGAGCGAATCGTCCAGCACATCATGGGAAATACGAATCAAGTGAATGATCAAGCGGAACGTATGCGTGGAGCGGTAGAAGACCTTCAGAAGCAGTTCGGCAGAATGGCAGAAGGTATGGTTCAAATCGCGGCAAGTACCGAGCAGCATATGATGTCGATTGAAGAAGTAACTGCAAGCATGAATCATCAAGACGGACAAATATCTGAGCTTGTTCAAGGATACGAGAGACTCGATCATCGTGTGTCCAGTTTGAAGGAATTATCCGATCAGACTTAAATAAAATAAGCGACTACCCTCAACAATTGAGGGTAGTCGCTTATTTGTTGTTCATCTTATGATTTATCCTTGTTATCCATCAATACCGTAAGACTGATCAAGGTGACGAGAATGGTTGCCCCCATGTCCGAAAGAATAGCAAACCAGAGGGTAAGCCAACCCGGAATGGTGAGCAATAAGGCAATGATCTTAAGACCTAGCGAAATTCCAATGTTCAGCTTGATCACATGGTTGACCTTCTTCGCGATCGATACCGCTGCAGGAAGTTTACCGAGGTGATCTTGCATTAATACAATGTCCGCCGTCTCAATTGCACTGTCCGTTCCTTTACCCATCGCAATGCCAAGCTGCGCAGTTGCAAGAGCAGGGGCATCGTTAATGCCATCACCGATCATCGCAACCGCGTCATGACGGCTTAGTTCTTTCACTTTCTCCACTTTATCTTCAGGAAGTAGATTGCCGTAATAATCGGTTACACCGACTGCACGTGCGACCTTCTCTGCCGTCTTCTGATGATCGCCAGTGAGCATAACGGTTCGCTTAATACCTGCATGGTGAAGGGCAGCGATAACTTCTCTGCTTTCCTCACGAATCTCATCAGCAATCCCGAATATGCCAAGAATATCGTCTGTATTAGCTACAAGAACGAGGGTGTAACCTTGTTCTTTAAGGTCATTAATTTGATGCTGGACGACGCCAGGGATGACGAGGTGGTCCATATTCTTCTCATTGCCTACCCAATACGATTGACCCGCGATCTGTGCCACGATACCTTGACCCGATACAGTGCGAATGTCCTCGGGTTCTATTGTCGTTACACCCTTTGCTGTCATCTCTTTCATGATCGCTTTGGCGAGTGGGTGAGAGGACGACTTCTCAATCGATGCTGCAATTTGGTAAAAGGATTCATCGTACACCACCGTCTTCGCGACGTGTGGTTTCCCTTTGGTGAGCGTTCCGGTTTTGTCGAACGCAATCGTCTTAATCTTGCCAAGCTGCTCTAGGAAGACCCCGCCCTTAACAAGAATACCGTTACGTGCATTGCGCGTAATGCCCGATACAATTGCGATTGGCGATGACAGAATCAAGGCGCAAGGACAACCAACGATCAGAACCGCAAGCCCTTGATACAACCACTTGCCCCAATCCCCGCCAAAGAATAACGGAGGGACAACAATAACGAGCAGCGCGACAATGATAATAATTGGCGTATAGTATTTGGCGAACCGATTAATGAATAATTCCGTTGGTGTTTTCGTTTCTTGCGCTTCTTCAACAAGGTGGAGGATCTTCGCTAGGGAAGAGTCTTGATAGGCCTTCTCTAGTTGAACTTTGAGGACACCTTCATTATTGACGCTACCACCGAATACCGTTTCACCGACATTTTTTTCTAGAGGCAAGGATTCGCCTGTAATCGCGGACTCATTCACGGAGCTTCTTCCTTCAACGACGATGCCATCTGAAGGGATCTTCTGACCCGACCGCACGAGTACGATGTCGCCAACTTTTAAGGAATCAATGGATACGACTTTCTCCATTCCATTCTCGATGAGAAGGGCTTCCTTCGGTGCGACTTGCAGCAAGGTTTCCATCGAGCGACGTGCTTTCTCCATCCCGAAACCTTCGAGTAATTCATTAACCCCGAATAAGATCGCGACCAAAGTGGCTTCTTTCCATTCCCCAATAGAGACCGCACCGATCAAAGCAATCGTCATGAGTGTATCAATATTGAATTTGAAGTGTGTAATATTCTTCAAACCTTTGATAAACGTTGTATAGCCGCTGATTGCGATGGCAAACAAATAAAGGGCAATCGGAACTAAGCTAGGCACACTACTCGGTAAAAATATGGCGATCAGATAAGCGACAAAAGCGCCAATCAATTGATTTCGAATTCGCTTATTGGCATTCGCGCCATGGTCATGGCTATGGTCATGTCCGTGTTCATGTTGGTGTGCTTGCACATTGTTAGTTGTATGTTCACTAGAACAGCAGCCTCCTTCATGGGAATGACTATGTGCATGACTATGCGTACTGACAGCCGCCGCTGCTGCTCCACTTGAAGTTCCGCTTGCGATATAAGCACCGTCTTTTTTCAAAATCTTCGTGACGGTTGCAATTGAAATTTGCTCTTGTACCCAGAGCTTTCCGCTATTGTAACTAAGTTTGGCGCCTTCGCCATGCTCAAGCTTCTGGATCTTCTCTTCCAGCTCCCGTGCGCAGTTCGCACAGGAAAGCCCCTTTATTCGAAACTCTTGCATATGGTGATCACTCCGATCGTTAGTTAATCGTGGCAAGCATGGTGAATGGCTTGTTGAAGTAGATCCATCACGTGTTGATCATCTTGTGAATAATACAGTGTCGTGCCCGCACGGCGGAATTTAACAAGACGAAGATTTTTCAAGAATCGTAATTGGTGTGAGACCGTTGTTTGCAGAAGAGATAGTTCCTCTGCGATTTCATTCACCGAGCATTCACGCTGCGATAACAAGTGTAGAATGCGAATACGCGTCGTATCGGACAATGCCTTGAACGTTTGGCTGACCATAAAGAGCGTTTCTTCGTCCAACTGTTCACAAGGGTTCATTGTAGATTTTTTCTCATTATTTTCTTCATTATGCAAAGGATTCACCCCTAGTCATTAAATATGAATATATACTCATATATTAATCAGGGATTGTCGTGGTGTCAATGGGTGGACAATGATATAGATAGCAAAAAGATTACGTTTCCGCACTTATCTCCTGTGCGAACAAGCGTAATCTTTTTTTAAGCTTATCTTATTAAAGGGGGAGCTCAAGTGTGAATGTGCTGCCGCCGTCTTGTTTACTCTTAACCTTCAAATCTCCATGATGTGCCTCTGCAATGGCTTTGGAAATGGACAGCCCAAGACCAGCGCCGCCTTTATGTGTACGGGTTCGTGAGCTTTCACTTCGATAGAAGCGGTCGAACAGATGGGGGAGGTGTTCTTGTGCAATACCTGGACCATTGTCTTGAATGGATAACAGCGCGCTGCTATCATTTTTCAATAAAGCAACTGTAATGATGCCTTGCTCGGGTTCTGTGTGCTGGACAGCGTTATGGAAGACGTTCAAGATCACTTGCTTGATCCGATCAGGGTCATAATACCCCACGACATCTTCCTCTAACTTGAAAAATAATGTCCGAGCATCAGCAAGCATCCGCAAGTGAGGCTGCATCTCCTCCACCAAGTCACCTAAATCTGTATGCTTTCGTTGCAAATCAGGGGCGCGGTCGAGCTTCGCGAGCATGAGTAAGTCTTCCACAAGCTTCTTCATTCGCACGGATTCGCCATGCATGCTATTAAGCGCGATATGCAATTGATCTTTATTGCTTGCAGCACCCCGAAGTAGCACCTCTAAGAATCCATGGATGGAGGTTAGGGGAGTGCGTAATTCGTGCGAAGCATCTGCGATGAACTGCCGCATCTGTTCTTTGGCTTCACGTTCGGAGATGAACGAGCTTTCTAGTCTGCCTAACATGCGGTTGAATGACAACGCCAATCGATCCATTTCCTCCTGACCTTGTCCGTGTGGGAAGCGTTCATCCAAATTACCTGCATCCGTACGTTCCACTGCTTCTACCATATTCTGAAGTGGATTTAGAGTGCGACGCAAGATAGGGATATATAGCGCTAACCCCCCGATAAGTGCAACGGCGGATAACGCGATAAAAATGTACAGTTGTTGCATGACAATCGCTTTGAGCGGAGCAGTTGGCTTACCAATCTGCATCATACCTCGCTTACTATCTGGACTGCCTAGCGGTCGGAATACGAGTATTTGCTCGCTTCCAGTTGCATCTTTGGAAAGGACGTAATGCGCTTTTTCATTCAAGTGAAAAGGGCGTGCGAATACGTTCTTATACTCATCAGACGTTAATTGAGGGGACAACGCACCTTTATTCGTACCCGATAGGTCGATGAATGGATGATTAGATGCTCCAACGATAGCAACGGAAGTCTGCTCGAAGAATAACATTGCCCCTCGATAACGCTCACTGGCTGGATTACTAGGATGTCCCCCATCCTTACCGGTAGGGTCAGAGCTTAATCCTAGTAGTTCAAACCCATCCTTCGGCAAACCGCGGGAACCTGAGAACATGCTCTCGGCTTCATTCTGATACAGAAAATTTTTCATGAGTACATACTGAGATCCCCCGATAATAAGCAGCAATACGGCGAGGATAAGCAGCGATCTGGCTAGGAGTTGGAAGCGTAGGGAAGTAGGGCTGAACCACTTTTTCATAACAGATCAACCCGATAGCCCGATCCGCGGATCGTCTTAATGATCGTATGCTCTTTGTCCTTCAACTTTTCACGTAAGGAACGAATGTACACTTCCACAATATTTTCCTCCCCGCCGAAATCATACCCCCACACGCCATCAAGAATTTTTGCCTTACTGAGCACAATATCATGGTTCAGTACGAGATAATGGAGCAGGTCATACTCCGTTGGTGTCAGCTCTAACAGATCACCTTGAAAGACAATTTCTTTACGTCTATCATCCAGTCGAAAAGGACCCATCACGACCTCTCCGAACAAGGTCGGAAACTGATTGCGCAGCCGTGCGCCAATGCGTGCCAGCAGCTCTTCGAAGCTAAATGGCTTGATCAAGTAGTCGTCTGCGCCAAGTGTTAAACCCTTTACTCGATCTTCGACTTCGTCTCTAGCCGTTAACATAATGATCGCAACTGGAGATCCGTTTTTGCGAAGCATACGACAAGTCTCAAACCCATCCATGCCTGGCATCATCACATCGAGCACGACAACATGCGGCTGAAATTCAGCCGCTGTCATCATGGCACTCATACCATCAGGTGCAGTTTTTACTTGATACCCTTCGCCAGTTAGTCCCATTTCGAGAAATTGCAAGATATGTGGTTCATCATCAACAAGCAAGATCTTAACGCCATTAACCATCTGATTCATGTGGTACCTCCGTGATCATAGCTTCTTCTTGTATGATAGATTATGAACCTGAATTTATGCTGAAAAAGGGGAGGAATCGTACTTATAAATACTTGATCTGAATTTCAAATAATGATAGGTTTAGGTAGTTAATATTTGGAATTTATTGGAGGTTTATTGCGGTGAAAGCGGCGTTTACTAGGGATCTAATCATTCTATATATTGCTAGATTTGTCTCTACGTTCGGGGATTGGATTTACTTCATCGCACTTACTGTCATCCTTGCTAAAAGCGGGGGAACGGCGATTGCATTTATGTCGATTGCTAAAATAGCGGGAATATTCATCGGCAAATTCATTGCCGGTTCGATTGCGGATCGGGTGGGACATAAGCTTACAATTATTGTGAGTGATGTACTTCGGGCGGGACTGTTCTTCCTCATGCCGTTCTGCTTGGATAGCCCGATTCTATTCCTATTAGTTGGGGCAAGTAGTATATTAAGTTCTTTCTTCTCAGCAGCATACTCGCCAATGATTACGATGCTCACGACGAATGAGAATCGCCTGCGCGTGAATTCGATTCGCGAGGTGATTAGCTCCATATCGATTCTTCTAGGACCCTTGCTCGGAGGGGTTCTTGTACTAAAAGATACGTATTTGCCCTTTTTCCTTGATGGAATCTCGTTCTTGATCTCAGCACTTTGTTTCTTATGTATGCGGGTTCCTATGGCAGCTCATTCTGACGAACAATCGCTAGCGCTAGGGGAGACAGGGAGCAGTAAGTGGCAAATCCTATGTTCAGACTTAAAGTTCTCGTTCCAATATATCAAGACAAATCGTGCGCTACTCGGCATTACAGCGGCGACGACAATTCTTTCGGTATCCGGTATCATGGAAGTGTATGAAGTACTGTTCATTACAGATACATTGGGATTAGATTCTTCTAGTTACTCGATGATCATTGCTCTTAATGGGGGAGCAGTACTGCTGGCAGGCATCCTTCAGACGGTCTGGATCTCCCGATATATGCCGACTTATGTCTATCCGATCAGTATGACCTTGCATATCCTCTTGTCTTTGATCTACGCATTGTCCGGCAATTTCATTATGCTTGCGATCAGTTCAGTTCTGATGAACATGGCACTGATGGCGGTACACACAGCATCGGATACGATCTGCCAAACGGAGATTCCTGTAGCGGTTCAAGGACGTGTCATGAGCGTGCAGGGGATTGTTCCTGAACTTGTTTCCAGTATCTCTATAGCGTTTGTCGGCTTCTTGCTTACACAGACATCCCTTCGCGTTATATTCGTGAGTATTGCCGTACTGTCGTTTCTCTGTATCCCGCTCTCCCTCTCTGTTTTACGCAAAAATAAACTTCAAACACCTGAGCCAATCATAAACTCACCTCATTCTCATTGATAATTAATCTCAACTATGATAAATTGAAAAATAATTGTTAATTACGAAACAATAATTAACAGCTAGATTAAGCTAGAGCGAGGTGACTGAAATGGAAGAGATCGAAGCAGCGGGTAAACAGATTCATGCCATGTACTGGAAAGCGATGCACCTAATGGAGGAATACGAGACTGCCGAAGTCACTCAATTTTTGGAGAAAGCGCGCGAGGCAGGGCTTGTCGATACACGCAAGAACATGACTGAAGTTCATGTCATCTCCTGCATTGGCAACAACGAACCGATTAACATCACGATGATCGCAGACAAGATGGATCTGTCCAAAGCGAGCATTTCGAAGATTAGCGTGAAGCTGCAAGAGGAAGGTTTCATTCGCAAGTCACAACTGAATGATAATAAGAAGGAAATTTACTTCCGTCTTACGCCGAAAGGCAAGAAGCTGTTCATGCTTCATGAGGATTTGCACCAGAAGGGCAAAGATCATTTCTTTCATTTTTTGCAAAAATATTCGCTGCAGGAGCTTCATTTTATCAAAAGACTCATTCAAGATATTACAGATGAGCTGGAGCAGTCCTTGATCGATAACGGGAAGAAGGATACTAAATAACAACCGCCACTACCCATCAAGCAGGCAGCGGCGGTTAAGAGGTGGATGATCTATTATCGAAGGAAAGTTTTCGTAATATTAGGGAGTAGGAGCAATGTTAAGATTGCTCGCAAATAAATTGTTAGGATCATACTGCTTCTTCAACTCGCTCAATCTCTCTAGCTTGTCAGGTGTGTAGACTTCACTTATGCGATGCAACTCATCGCTACCTAGGAAGTTCGCTTCAGCACCAGCGGAGAGGGGCTTGATTGTTTCCCATACTTTTGCGCTTAGCGTCCGAAGAGCAACTTCCATCTCAGGAGCGACATAAATATTTTGCAATAAGACGAGGTATGGCTTGTTTCTGTGAGAGTACGCAGTTGCATCATCAGCAATACGACTCACAGCACCGCCTATCACACGAAGCTGAATCGCGCTAAATGGTGGGAAGGGGCTTTCGTTAATATCCTTGACCAGCATTTCGGCAGCTTGCAGATTCAGTTCTTTTAAGTACAAGTTACGGCTGATATAGCCGACTCGCTCTGCGCCTAGGCGCTCCATTAATTCAGGATACATCTTCAAGCCAAGCGTATGACCGATCACATTTCCAATTTGCAAAAATGGTGCTAGCACACGCTCACCCTCGGCAACATCACCGGTGTAGACGAACAGCACACCAAGTGCAGGTTTGCCGTAGTATTTCGCATCGATAAATGGAAACTCCATCGTCGTCATGATGGAGATCAATGTTGTGAGTTCCTCTGGTGCTTCCGATGCCATCAGGCCTAGTTGAGCTAGTTCTTCAGCATTCGTCCCTTCGTAGAATACGAAACCCCCGTAAATATCTCCAGCGTCATGTGCGCTAAACTCCATTGATGTTACGATCCCGAAGTTACCAGCACCTCCGCGTAGACCCCAGAATAACTCCGAATTCTCATCCTTACTTGCACGAACCATTTCGCCATCTGCTGTTACAAGCTCAACTGCTAGAAGTCGGTCAATCGCTAATCCGTATTTACGAACCATGAATCCGATACCGCTACCTTGCGCCAGACCGCCGACTCCAACCGTCGCGTTATCTCCAGAAGTGATCGCAAGTCCATGCGGCTGTAGTACTTCAACCACATCTCCCCAAGTTGCGCCTGGCTGAATACGTGTTATGCGTGTTGCTACATCCAGTTCAATCTGCTTAAGATCCGAGAGATCAATGACGATTCGTCCATGACCCGCACTATATCCAGCAAAGCTGTGCCCTGCACCTCGAACAGCAATGTCGAATTGTTGTTGCTGCGCCCATTTTAACGTAGCCGCAATATCTTGAGCATTCTTTACTTGGACAATCGCATTGGGGTATGCATCTGTCGCCAAATTCCATATATGGCGTGCCTCCTCATACGCAGGATCGTTAGGTTGAATGATCGTTCCAGTTAATTGATGGGTAAGTAGTTGTATCGTGTTATCAGCAATAAGCGTATGTTTAATCATTGGGAATCACCTCGATAGAGTAGTAGAATTATTTTGTTAACTAGTTAACTATTGGAGAAAAAAAGAGTTTCTATTTGTGAATGGTAACTTCTAGATCATTAATTATTGTTAACTGATTAACAATATGACTAACACGATCATATCGATATTCAAAAACTTTGTCAATATTCATTTTTATTTGATAATTATTATCAATTAGAGAATAAAACCAATCCTTTTTAAGAAAAAAATTCTTGAATTTTCAATTCGTGAATGCCTACAATGTTCACAATACTAATTATGGTAAAAAATAGGCGGTGTGTAGATTGAGAGAAGTTATTCTTACGATCAGTCAGGCTTGTGTAGGTAAGGTTGAATTACTGAATCGCAGTAAAGGGAAGTATTTCGTATCCTCGATGCTGGCAGGTTTGTTTATTGGACTTGGCATCATTCTGATTTTTACAATTGGTGGACAATTATCTGCTGCTCAGGAACCTGGGACGAAGATCGTCATGGGAATGTGCTTTGGGATTGCGCTTAGTTTGGTGATCATGGCGGGGGCTGAATTATTTACGGGTAATAATTTTCTGATGACAGTAAGCACGCTTGAGAAGAAGACAACATGGCGAGATACAGGACGGATCTGGCTGTACAGTCTGGTTGGTAATTTGGCAGGCTCGATGCTCATTGCTGTGATGTTTGTTTATACAGGGCTTGCTGTCGGGAGTACAGCTCAATTCATACATACGATTGCCTCTGCCAAAATGAATGCGCCTTTCTTCGAACTGTTTATGCGAGGCATTCTCTGTAACATTCTTGTATGTCTTACGATTTGGTGTTCCATGAAACTGAAAGAAGATACGGCGAAGCTAATTATGATTTTCTGGTGCTTGTTCGCTTTCATCAGTTCGGGTTATGAACATAGTGTAGCGAATATGACGTTACTTTCCATTGCACTCTTTATTCCGCATCCAGATTCGATAACTTGGCTAGGGTTTGCAGCGAATTTGGTACCTGTTACGCTTGGAAATATGGTAGGTGGTGTGGTGTTTGTTGGGGCTGCCTATTGGTATATTGCGCGTGGGGCAAAGGCTTAATAGCAAGCCCTTCATGTTAGATAAATAACAAGAACAGGACCATAATATGGTTCTGTTCTTTTGTTATGTTGCGTAGTCATTTTATTAGGAATAAAATATATACAGAATTAAATAAAAAGGGGGAAGTACACTGAACACCAAGAGTCTGTTTACAAGAGATCGATTGCGCAAATATAAGCCCTTACTTTGGATGTTGTTCATCCCGTTTCTTAATATTTTTTATAATCTACTCAATCAACATAATGGTAAAGTGTACACGCTTATTACGGGTCTAGATCAAGCTACGCCGTTCATTCCTGCGTTCATTATCCCTTATGTGATGTGGTATCCATTTATCGCGATTGTGCTTGTTCTTCTATTTTTCAAAGATGTGAAAGTGTACTTCAATACGTTGTTCGCGCTTTGTGTCGGGCTAATCGTATGTTATGTGTTCTATTATTTCTTCCAGACGACAGTGCCTCGGCCAATCTTGGTCCATTCCGACTGGCTGACGCAGATGTTGAAGATTATTTATGCCAATGATATGCCCTATAACTGTTTCCCGAGTATTCACGTGTTGACGAGTTATCTCATGGTCAAAGGGGCTAGAGTTCTTAAGGTAGTAGCTCGTAATATTGTACGAATCATTGGGATCTTGATCATTCTCTCTACGATATTTGTGAAACAGCATGTGATTGCTGATATTGGCATGGCGATCATCGTTGCTGAATGTACTTATTGGCTTGCGGGTAAAGTTCTGCCTGTCCTCATTCGTTCTTATGGCAAAAGAAGCGTGTTCGTGACTTCCGACTAATCCCAAGGTTATCCCCTGTTAAATACAAAAAGGATAGAATATCAGTGTGAATCTGATACGCTCTATCCTTTTTATTTGGGCTTATCCACAGTTATCCACAGAGTTATACACATCATCAACAGATAATTATCCCCAATAAATCCTATAATCCAATTCATTACTCACATATCCACAGAAATAATTATCCACAATATATTAAGGTTATTTTCGGCGGACCATGAAGAAGTAGATGAGCAGTGCTCCGACTTCACAAGCTGCAATAACAATGCCCATTGGCATGGAAGCCATATTGCCGCCAAGACCGACAAGCGGGGCTGCTATCGCGCCGAAGACATAAGGGAATAGCCCAAGCAAGGCAGAGGCACTGCCTGCTGAATGGCCTTGATTTTGCATAGCGAGTGCGAAGCTTGCTGTTCCGACAATCCCGACGCTGGCTACGATTAAGAATAGGGGAATGAGTACGGCGATAATGCCCGCATCTAGCAGCAAGGTGAAGAATAGGGATATACCACCTGTCGCCGCGATAAGTAGTCCTGACACAAGTAACTTCGTTTCACTAACTTTACCCGCAAGTCGACCTGCCACTTGGCTTGCAATAATGATCCCGATTCCATTGATTGCGAAGATGACACTGAACATTTGTGGTGAGACACCGAATATATCTTGCAGTACGAACGGAGAACCGGAGATATATCCGAACATCGCAGCCGTGATGAACCCCTGTGTTAAGGCATACCCGATAAAGCTGCGATCCTTCAGCAATCGACCGAACGTACGAAGTGTACCCGTCAATCCGCCACTTGATCGTTTGTTTGTTGGCAATGATTCGGGTAGACCGAATAGAACGGCTAGGAACATCACGACCCCAATCAATGCAAGAACGACGAACACACCATGCCAAGACACATATTTCAGCAGCATTCCGCCGACAATCGGCGCAAGAATAGGCGCGAGTCCGTTTACGAGCATTAAGAGCGAGAAGAACTTCGTCATCTCGGAACCTTCATACATGTCACGCACCATCGCTCGTGAAATGACGATACCCGCAGCACCAGTTGCCCCTTCAATAAATCGGAGCCCAATCAATAGATAGATCGATGAGCCGAATGCACACAGTAGCGATGCAACCGCGTAGATCACAAGTGAGATGAGTAGCGGTTTACGGCGTCCAAATTTATCACTAAGGGGTCCGACGATGAGCTGACCTAGAGCCAGCCCGAGCAAACATGCCGTTAAGCTGAGCTGCGCTAGAGAAGTTGTCGTGCCCAGGTCTGACGATAGCGTCGGTAAAGATGGTAAGTACATATCGATCGATAGTGGGGCGAACGCAGATAGTGCCCCAAGTATCAAGGCGAACCATAGACGCTTGGATCGCGGCAGTGGTGCGGATCGAATGACCGTTTCTTTTGTAGCAGTATTCATGAATCGAACTCTCCTTTATATCGCTTTGAGAATGTATACTAAACCCTCCTGTAACTGGAATGTCAAGTGCGATATACTAATTGAATAGTAAGCTTGTCCGAATAGGAGTACACCGATTATGAAGAATAAGTTTCTCATTGGCGAAATGTCCAAATTACATAATACACCTGTCAAAACGCTTCGCTATTACGATGAGATCGGGCTATTTAAGCCCATCGAAATTGATGAGAGCAATGGCTATCGTTATTATTCAACCGATCAATTCGAGCAATTGAACACGATTAATTACTTGAAAGCGCTTGGCGTCTCGCTTAAAGAAATTAAGGAACAGCTAGAGAAGCGGGATATGGATTCGTTCATCCAGTTGCTAACCAAAGAGCGGGAAGCCGCAGATCGGCATATCAAGCGCTTGGAGCGGATTCGGGACACATTCGATAAGCGAATTACGGAGATCCAGCAGGCGCGCAATATTGGGGAGTCTCAGATCGACAGCGTACACTTCAAGCATATCGAGCGGCGTTGCATTTTGCGGTTACATAATCGTTTCGCGTCAGAGCCAGAATTAGAATTGAATCTACGTCAATTGGAAAATGGTTCGACGCGGGTATCAAGCATTTTTATTGGAGGAGTGGGACTTACAATCGCTCAAAGTGATTTGGTGAAGCATAAGTTCAATGAATACAATTCGATCTTTATTTTGCTAGAGCAGGAGATCGAGACGAGTGAGCTCTTGGATCATTTTCCGGGGGGAGAGTATGCATGTGTGTATTATCGGGGTACCCATCAAGATTCACCGAAGTATTATCGCATGCTGTTAACAGAGATTGAGAAGCAGGGCGCAGAGATCATCGGAGATGCAATCGAGCGAACGGTTATAGATGCGTATATCTCGAACAACAAGGAAGATCATTTGAATGAATTGCAGATTCCGATTCGATATGAACAATTTCGGGATATAACTACATAAGATCACTTATCCGTTATTAAGCGCACTCCAGGAGGCTAAGATTAGCCATGGGGTGCGTTTTACATTTTTTTCTACTACCTACTTGCTAACAAACGGAAGTCATTGTATAATTCAATTGCAAATGATAATCATTATCAATTAATGCGAGGGTAATTAATGAATGATTTTTAATAAATAGAACAATTATCGGAGGGAAGAAACATGGAGAATGTAGTTATGATCTTTGCAAGTTTGTCGGGGAATACGGAAGCCATGGCAGATGAAGTAGCGGCGGGTATTCGCGAGGCGGGTGCTGCGCTTACTGTTGGTGAAGCGTACACCGCGTCGGCAGGAGATTTAGTGAATTATGATGGGATTGTACTTGGTGCTTACACATGGGGAGACGGGGAACTACCCGATGATTTCCTAGATTTCTATGAAGACCTAGATGATGTGGACTTGACGGGTAAAAAGGCGGCTGTATTCGGTTCTGGCGATATGAGCTATGAAATTTACTGTGCAGCGGTCGATATTCTAATTGAGAAGCTGCGTGAGCGTGGTTGTGAGATCGTATTGGAAGGGCTGAAGGTGGAGAATGGCCCGACGACGGCTCAGAAAGAACAATGTAAACAATTCGGATCAAGATTTGTAACAAGTAACTAGGAGGAAGCGACATGGAAGTATCAGGGGCAGCAATCACAGTACCTACTAATTTCATTATGCATGATCATGATTTGGAGCAATTCGTGCGCTGTCCTTGTTGCTTTCATCGTAAGCAGTCACAAAGTCATGAACATCAGGGAAATTGGCAGCGGCAAGTTCAACAATCGATCGATTATGTGATTCAGGATTATTACAAGCTATCGCTTGAAGCAAGATCAGAAGAAGCAATTCGGAAGAGTTTGGATCGGAATTGGGTGGACATTGCGGATAGCATGGGCTCAGTGATGCAGGCTGCGGATGTGAAGCGTCAGATCGCAAGCTCTCTTAGTTCGTATCTATTAGAAGACGAGTCGGAGACGATTCCGATCATTCTGCTTGAGCAATTGTCGGTCGCAATTAACAAGATGAATATGAATCTATCCATGATGCTGCAAATTGCACAATGGACGGAGTCCTCTTATGTAATTAAGAAAATTTTCATTGAGGATGAGCCGAACGTCATTCGTGCTTATATGAATATGTGTCTTGTGTTCGCTTATCAAGCATTTGGCAAATTACCCGAGCGTATCGAAGTGTACTCGCTGCTAAGTGGAGCGGGGTATGGTCTTTTGCCAGATCAAGATGATGTTGAGAAAGCGCAGGATTTCTTGCGACTTGCTCACGGTATGATGACAGAAGAACCGAAGGATAAGCAAGCGAAGATTTACCATTAATGATCTTAGATTGAATTGAATCCTCATATGTAAAAAAGGCTCTATGCATAAGGTCATGTGACCGCAAGCATGGAGCCTTTTTCCGCAACCGAATCTGTTATTTGTTCGTGCTGTGCTTCTTGTTCTGTGTCTTGTTTGCTTGAGGATCCTTCGTGTGTTGACGATTCTTCTCGTCTTTGGCCTGTGTATCGTGCAATTTCTCTACAAAATCGTGCGTGTTGTCCATGATAACCCTCCTGGAAAAGTTCATTGTCCAAGTTAATATGTCCATTATAGGGATTGATTATGGGTGTAGAGTTATATTGCAGTTCCTCGAGACTGAGAAGTCCGTCGCTCGGTGTAGATGACTTTTGCCATTAAGATCAAGGATAAGAGAACAAGTCCTCCCGGTATGGCAAAAATAGTCGGTGTAATCCCATCGATGACGAGCGGCAGAAAGTAACCAATAAGCGATGCAGTTTGGGAAATCGCAACATACAGACTAGAGCCGAACCCCGTGCGATGGATGAACATTCGCTGCACATATCCCATCCCAACTCCATACAGGATCGAGACGAATAAGGAGTAGAGCGGTTGCATCATGAACACAACAGGAAGTGAAGGGCTGAGTGTATATGTGATATACGTGATCAGAGCAAAGCCTCCGCCAAGTAAGATAACAGGCTTACTTCCATACTTCGCTGCCCAATATCCAGCCATTGTCATGAACAACAGCTCGAACACGGCCTGCGTACTCCATACATACGACATGATCTTCGGATCACCGAATAATTCATGTACGACAAGCGGTAGGTACAATCCTCGAATCGCATCCGCACAAGAGAGTAGAAGCAGGGCGAGCAGCATGACGAGTGAGAAAGCTTCGCCATTTGCAGTAGCCGATTTGTGCTCCACACGGATCGTGATTTCTTTGTAGAAGAGTAACAAGATAAGTAGTGCCGCATAACCCGAAATATTACCCCATAACACCGCTTTAAAGCTTCCGATTAAGAACAGATTCGCACCGAGCAGAAGTCCCGTGAAGAATCCAACGCTGTACGTGGCACGCATCCAAATCTGAGCAATCTCCACCACTTGTGGGGCTAATCTTTGAAAATGATTCCGCGTTAGCGCAAATAGCTGACCGAAGATCATCCCCGAAGGAGAGGTAGCCAGCACCATCCCAATTAAAGCAGGTACAAAGCTCGTAGCCTGCATATACAGCCCAATCCCGATCATACATAGGATCGAAGCAACGATCGGAATGGGCTTCTTACTTGCAAATCTATCACTGATCAGTCCAACTGTAATCGTAAGAATCATGTTGAGTAGCAATGAGGTGGCGAATACCGTGACGATCTGTATCTTCGTGAGACCAATTGAATCCTGCATATAAATCGCGTTCATTGGGGCTAGGATACCCGTTCCAATACCATATAAGAACAAGGTGATCATCAGCAGCCAAGCTCCGCGAACGGTGATGAATGCATGGAAATCTTGTTTCAGACGCATGAGAATCTCCCTTCCTCATTGCTCAAGAACACTCGAATAGGATGCTTTCCTTATTTATCTGCCTGTTGCTCGAAGCGCTTGATCACTTCAACGATCACTTCTGTCGCTTTAATCATGTTGTTAACTGAAACATACTCGAATTTACCGTGGAAGTTCTCGCCGCCACCAAAGATATTCGGAGTTGGAAGCCCCATATAGGAAAGCTGCGAACCGTCTGTACCACCGCGAATTGGCTTTGTAATTGGTGTAATACCAAGTGATTCCATCGCTTGGTGGGCAATATCAACAATGAACTTTACAGGCTCGATCTTATTACGCATGTTGTAGTATTGATCGCGCATTTCTAGGATGATGTTGTCTTTGCCGTATTTTTCTTGCAGCTCACCAACAATACGTGTCAGGTTCGCTTTTCTCGCTTCGAATTTATCTGTATCGTGGTCACGAATAATATAAGACAGCTTCGTTGTTTCAACGGTTCCCGTGATCGAGATCAAGTGATAGAACCCTTCATAGCCTTCTGTATGCTCAGGTGCTTCTTCGACTGGAAGGAGGCTATTTAGTTCCATCGCAATTTTTGCGGAGTTCACCATTTTACCTTTTGCCGTACCTGGGTGAACATTCGACCCCTTGATCGTAATCTTCGCACCAGCTGCATTGAAGCTTTCATACTCCAATTCACCAAGTGGGCCGCCGTCCATCGTATAAGCATATGTCGCACCAAATGCGGCTACATCGAACTTGTGCGGTCCTCTGCCGATTTCCTCGTCTGGTGTGAAGGCAACGCGCACTTTACCATGCTTGATGTCAGGATTCTGGATTAAGTAAGCCATCGCTGTCACGATTTCTGCAAGGCCAGCTTTGTCGTCAGCACCAAGTAAGGTTGTACCGTCTGTTGTAATGAGTGTATGACCATGATAATTGCTTAGTTCTGGGAAGCTCTTCGGTGAAAGTACCACATTTAGCTCTTGATTAAGAACAATGTCGCCGCCTTCATAGCTCTCAATGACTTGCGGGTTTACGTTAGCCCCTGTGAAATCTGTAGCCGTATCTACGTGCGCGAGGAATCCAATCGTTGTAACATCGCGATCCGTATTGGAAAGTAGAGTAGCCATCACATAACCGTTCTCGTCGATCGTTACTTCTTCCATGCCAATTTGCTTCAGCTCTTCAACCAATTGATTGGCAAATGCAAGCTGACCAGGTGTGGATGGGCAAGTCTCGCTCTCATCACTTGATTGTGTATCGACTTTTGCATAGGAAATAAAACGTTCCATTAATTCCGCCTTCAAATGCTCTAAACTCATGGGTATATAATCCCCTTTCATCCTTCAAAATAAGTGTAACTTGTCTATTTATGATACCACTTGTTGGTAGGATTAACCTAGTAAGAATGAAAAGATTGATTAGGGGTGCTATAATGGGATAGCCGCTTAAATGCGGTGTTTCATAACCCAAACAGAGTTCGTAATCTCCTCCTCTGTAAAAACAAAACTAGGAGGGCAGCCTATATGCCTAATCATCATCAAGAACCCATCGCAGGTTTATCCTTGCTGGGTAACCAGAACACGCAGTACACGTACGAATACGATCCGAATATCTTAGAGACTTTCGTGAATAAGAAGCAGGATCGCGATTATTTTGTTAAGTTTAATTGCCCTGAGTTCACAAGCTTGTGTCCGATGACAGGACAACCCGATTTTGCAACGATATATATTAGCTATGTACCGGATGTGAATATGGTTGAGAGCAAGTCGCTGAAGCTATATCTGTTCTCGTATCGCAATCATGGTGATTTCCATGAGACTTGCGTCAATACGATTATGGATGATTTGATCGCAGCGATGGAGCCGAAGTATATTGAAGTGTGGGGCAAGTTTACACCGCGAGGTGGGATCAGTATTGACCCGTACTGCAACTATGGCAAGCCAGGAACAGCGTGGGAAGATGTGGCGCGTCAGCGTCTGTTTAATCACGATATGTACCCCGAGACTATTGATAACCGTTAAATAAATGAGAGAAACCCGCCTTGTGGAGATGGCGGGTTTTATTGTGGTTTGAAACCATCTTGGCTAATGCCGATCTGATCCTCTGTAAAATACATCTGTAGTTGCTCTAGCACTTTCTTATACGCATCGCGGTTGTACCACTCATCTAACCCCATTTGTTCATAAATGGCGCGTACACCAATCCGCTCTGTTCGTTTCCCTTTCATTCCATCACCCATGAAGTAATCGTCTAAGCAGACCTTATCCACAATCTCACTTAATTTCTGTGCAAAATGTTCCGTACACGGCAGCGCCGGTGCAATTGTCGCCTGCGCTGGAATGTTTGCTTGCACGATCTGCTGGAGCGCTTTGAACCGTGCTGCCAGTGGGGGAGCGGAAGGAGTGAACGACTGACGAACATCTTCGCGATCCGTCTCTATCGTCATGCTGACGCGTACACGGTCACCAAGAGCTTGCAATAGATCGATATCTCTCGTAACAAGCGGGCTGCGCGTCTGGACAAACAGGAAGTCAGGCGGGGATTCAATCATTACTTCGAGTAGGGAGCGTGTCACTTGCTGCTCATATTCAGCAGGTTGATACGGATCGGTACTGGAAGACATGAAGATCGTCACTTCACCTTTGCGACGGGCCTTAGCCAAATCTTTGCGCAGCACTTCGGCGGCTCCTTCTTTTACCGTAACCCAATTGCCCCAATCTCCTTCGTGAAACAGTGCAATTGGCATCTGCCGCACATAACAATACGAACACGCGAACGAGCATCCCGAATATGGATTAAGCGTGTGTGTATATCCATCTAAGTAACCACTTGCAGGGTTGAGGATTGTTTTTGGTTTGGAAAAGGTTATAGTTGTGCTCATGTGGAGGTCTCCTGTTTGGGTACCAATTTATTGAGAATGCGAAGTTTGCATTGCTTTCAGTGTAAAATTGGCTGATTTTCCTTGGTACTTAATTTCAAGCTTGAAGTTGCTATCTTTGGTAGGTTTATGCGGTAGGATGTCTGCGTTAATTTCCGATGAAGTGTGAAAGCTCCTCACGCCTTGTAGATCTTGTGGATATTGACTTGCCCATTCCATCCCTTCACCGACTAGTTTGTACTCGATTGGACCAATTTTCGCGCCACGATCTTCCCCGATGTATTGTAAATAGAGTGATTCAAAGTAAGAGGTTTTCACTTTAAAGACAGAGTAGGTAGCCAGCCATTCCCCTTGTTGATCCATATAAACAAAGGAAGTTGAATCTTGTTTAGGTGGAGCATCGGTTGGTTTACTCGTACAGCTTGTAAGCAGGATAAATGCGGTAATCATGATGCCAACGAAAAGTCGCCATTTCATCGTATGTATATACCTCCTATTTTCCGGATATATAATTACAAATTATACCACGATCTATTGCACTCCGATTATAACCGCAAGATTTGAAATGTGATTTCTTGCTATTCCGAGATACACTATAAAGATAAAGATGAATGGGGAGGCGAGGATAATGAAAGATTCACGGCCTGTAATAGATAAGGGCGAGATGCCACACGAGCATCATTTAACAATCAAACCTCAAGAACCGTTCAACTACACGATCAACCTCGGGTATTTAGCGCGTTCGTCGAATGAATGTATGTATGTGATTGATGACAAACGGTTAATTAGAATGATCCCAGTAGGGGATACCTACGTCATTGCTGAAGTAAATAGTCCGGACGATCATGTGTTGCATATCAAACTTCGTAGTAGACATCCATTATCACCCAAACAACTAAACACCGTGAAACAATACGTTACCGATTGGTTCGATCTTGATACAGACCTGGACAACTTCTATGAGCAGGCGAGAGGGGACGATCTTCTACGTAACGTCGTTACTGATTTCCATGGGTTGCGTATCCTTGGCATCTCAGATTTATTCGAAGCGTTGTGCTGGGGCATTCTCGGGCAGCAGATTAATCTAGCATTTGCCTATACGCTAAAAAGAAGACTCGTCGAGCAGTTCGGTACGAGCTGCCAGTGGGAGGGACATACCCTGTGGGCGTTCCCAACGCCTGAAACGCTCGCACAATTGGAAGTGAACGATCTTACACCCTTGCAACTAACAACTCGCAAAGCGGAGTATATCATCGGAGTAGCGAAGCTCATGAGTGAGGGGAGTCTCTCTAAAGATCAATTGCTTCAGCATACGGATCTTAAATCTGCGGAGAAGGAACTCGTGAAAATTCGGGGTATCGGACCTTGGACAGCCAATTACGTGTGTATGCGTTGTTTGCGGTTCCTGAACTCTTTTCCAATTGAAGATGTCGGTCTACATAACGCGATCAAGCAACTCTTAAACCTCGAAAAAAAGCCCTCGATCGCAGAGATTCGAGGACTTTCAACAGGTTGGGCGGGCTGGGAAGCCTATGCTACCTTTTATTTATGGCGAACGATTTATTGAGGTAGTTGTTGTTAAGACTTCAAGTTCTTCGTATCGTAAGTTGTGCCGCGCCAAGTCATTCCCCCACGCATAGAAGTCAAGATTGCCCCGCGTAAGGCACCAATAATAAGCAGGCATGCAATTAGTGGATGGGCGATGCCGTACCACATGCCGCTTTTCGCATAACGAGCATATACCGCGTACATCGTGATGATCGAGAAGACGGCGATGCCGCATAAGATTCTAGACAGGGAAGTCCCAACGAATAATCCAACATACGGAAAGATCATCAGCAGTATGCAAGAGATCGTCGCGGCGATTGCATTTCCGAAGCGAAACACCGATTTCTCAACACTACGGATCAGTTGACTAGTGGACTCATACCAATTCCATACGGATACTAGATCACGACCATAGATTGCGTCTTGGCGGAAATTAGCTTGCTTAATCAGCTGCCCGAGTCTAGCATCATCGGTTGTTGTCATGGCAATAGCTGCATGTGTACCAACCTCATCATAGACAGAGCGCTTAAGCAAATTAAATGCACCTACACCAAGTGTTTGCTTCGTTCCCGATTCTTTTACTTTCCACAACATACCGAAGGAAGAAGCACTCAAGAAGATGAATGAGGCGTAGAGCTTAGACATCAGATGTGTCCCGCTGAACTCTGGTATTAGAGTAAGGTGATCCAATTGGTTATGTATGGAGTAGGCAAGTGCTTTCTCCAAACAGGTTGGGGTGAACAGGATATCAGCATCGGTATACAGCAACCATTCGCCATTCGTACGGAGCGTCCCTTGATACAGGGCATTATTTTTCCCGAGCCAGTCTGGAGGTAGTTCATCAATGGTGATGACTTGAAGTAAGGGGTATTTCGTCTGCATGTGTGTAAGGATTGTTCCTGTTGCATCTGTGGAGCGATCATTGACGACGATGATCTCGAGGTTGCGGTAAGTCTGGTCCATTAGAGATTCAATACAACGTTCAATCGCTTTCTGTTCATTGCGTCCAGCGATCACAACCGAGACAAGTGGGGGAGCCGGGTCATCAATCTGATAAGAGGTACGATTCAGAACGCCAATGCGATGAACGTTTAGAATGAACATAAGACCGATACTTCCCCAGATCAAGGCACCAATTCCCCCAGCAATGGCAAGCAATATGGACATAAGATCTCCTCACTTTTTCAAAAGAATTGAACAATCGTTCTAATTTATGCGCGGTGAGCGGAGTAACCGCTCTAAATCAGCATGTATCCATCTGGTATGCATCTAGCTAAGTATGCTGCATGGCGATTCTAGCTAGCATAGTATGCATTGCCTCTTCAAACATGCCCTCCAGCTTATCCATCTCGATACTGCCGATATAGTGACACAACCCACCGAGCCAAGCACTGAGTAGCAGGGTGTATTCCTCGATATTGATGGGCTTGAACTCTTGCTTTGCCACCCCTTCAATCAGGATCTCGCTGTAAGCTTTCATCGGTGTGACTGCAAGTCCATACAATTGCTGCACGGTCTCGGGTTTGGTTTTCGGATCAGCAGCTAGTTCCTGTCCAGCACGTAATAGTGGAGTTTTGTAGTGGTGTAGTACATAGTGTGCCATCGCGTATAGTTTAACTGTTGCTGTTGTGTGCTTGGATGACGTTAGTTCCCACTTTTCTCCCCATTCCTGCATAGTGGCGAGTGCTAATTGAACGAACAGAGCCTCTTTATTTTTGTAAAAATAATAAATATGACCCTTGCTGTATCCTGCAGCTTTAGAGATATCGTCAATGGATGTGGCAGCATAGCCTTTGTGTGAAAAAAGAATCTTAGCATGTTCGGCGATGTCTTTCTGAGCCTGATCCCCGTCATAGCGTCGTTTCACCATATTAGGAAGTCCCTTCTTGCAATGGCCACACATTTGAACGATTGTTCTAAAGTTAACGATACACGCAAATGTGAGCCTTGACAATGGATTTTGAAAGAATACACAAATTATACAATTCTCATGAAAAATGAAAAAATCGAGTAACGAACGCCTGAATCTGCGCTGTTACTCGATTATAGCATCAATCTTAGCTTTAAGTTTATTAATGTCCACCGATATCTTTGTTCTCAACTTCAAGTACATCGAGTAAGAACATGAAGATCGGAATACCGATGATCAGACCCCAGATGCCCATGAAATGCTCGGAGAAGATCAGCACGATGAAGGTGTAGAAAATCGGTAAGTTCGTCTTTGCAGACATGAGCTTCGGATTTAATACATAGCTCTCAAGTGCGTGAATGATAGCGATAAATATCAGGATGTAGATCACGTGCATGAATCCGCCGATGCTGTAAGCAATCGTACAGAGCGGGAACAAGGAGATTACAACACCTGCAACCGGAATGAGACCGAGTAAGAAGATCATGATTCCTAGTCCTAGTAGCTGTGGGAAGCCCATAAACCATAGTGCAATAACTGATAGAATGCAGTTCACTACAGCAATTACGAATTGAGCTTCTATAACTTTGCCAAAGGAATTAACGAATTTGCGACCGAAGTAAGCAAGTTCTTCATAGATCGCGGATGCTTTACTATCTTGGAATTGAGATGTGAAGCGGATAATGCGTTCTTTTTCTAAAAGAATAAACAAGCTTAGAATAAGCGCAATAAACACTTGAATGCCGACTTTACCGATGTTGGTAGCATACTGAACAACAATGCCAACACCTTGATCGAGGTACTTCGTAATGTCCATGTCTTTCGTCATGGTAATGATGTAATTGACGATTTCATTGTCTTGCGGTTGTGCATAGAACAGCTTCACTTGCGCAATTAATTGGTTAACCTGTTCAATAATGACCGGTAGATACTTAATAATGACAAGTACGAAGCAGGTGACGAATGCAATATACAGTATGGCAACGATGATCCTCGGATTAATTTTGACGATTTTGTCTAGTCTCTTAGTGATGAACTTCTGCAGTTGATTCATGAGAAACGTGAAGATGAACATAATGAGTACGAGATTGAGCATATCACGTATCGCATACAGCATGGCGGCAATCACGATTAGGATGATCAGCCGTTTGAACTCTTTACTTTGAAAAAAGTTAGTAACCATAAACGCTCCTATCCGAGATTGTATTTTTGAACCCATTATACCGTTTAGAGAACCCGTTATCAAATGACAAGGTTGTAACTTTAGCCTTGTTAAATGAAAGCCACTTTTCCTTAATGGTCGATTCCATTATGTGAAAAGTGGCTTTATTTATTCTAAATTATGCTGCTTCATCTTGTAGTATAACGCCCCTCTAGAAATCGCAAGTAAACGCGCTGTCTTGGACTTATTACCTTTTGTAACCGTTAGAGCTTCCTTAATTCGGGCGCGTTCGATCTGATCGGCTTGCACGTTCAGTGGCATAGACTGCTCCGTGAGGTTCGTGAGCGTTGTTACCTTAATAGTAGGAGGTAGATCTTGCATCGTGACAACTCCGTTTTGCGAAGCGATCAAGATATGCTCCATCGCATGTTTGAACTGTGGCATATTGCCCGGCCAGTCGAATGAAGTGAGTGTTGTGACGATTTCTGCAGTTAGGATCGGAACTGGCTTGCCAATGCGCCTTGCAGCATCCTGTAAGAACATTCGACTGAGTTCAGGAATGTCATGCTTGCGCTGTGCGAGTGAAGGCACATGTTTAATTTGGAACGCATAGAATAATTCCTTGAGTAGATCTCCGCATTCAACTAATTGCTCGTAATCACTCGGCACGGATGCGAATATACGGCAACTCATCGTAACCGGAGTGGAGCCACCAACGCGAGTAAATTCTCCTGTACTGATCGCGTGTGCTAATTTTTCCTGGGTACTTGGAGGCAGCGCGTGTAGATCCTTCAGGAATACAGAGCCACTAGCCGCATCTTCTAGCTTACCAGTACGGGTTGTTGCATTATCGTTCAATACACCACCTTCTAGACCGAACAATTCAGACTCCATTAATCCACCCGGAACAGAACTGCAGCTAATCGAAACGAAGTTACTGCTTTTACCACTACTACGAGATAGCCACTGGGCAAGGGCCCGTTTACCGACACCTGAATCACCTGTTAATAGTAGAGGGAAGTTGAGGCGACCAAGGTCGGACACTGCATCGATCTCTTCTTTTTTAAAAGGAAACCCAGAACTGCTAAGCTGTTCACTGTTTGTCTTATCATAAAGCTCACCATTGAGCTGCACATATTGCGAAATGTTCTGTTCAATTGAAATTGCCCCAAGCAAGCTGCCATCGTCATCAAAGACCGGAAGTGCATTAATCATCACATGCATATCGGGTCTTGGTTCGTGATACACCTGATGAACGGGACTTCTACTTTCCATGACTTGATAGAGCATAACGGATTCTTTTTGAAAAAAATGACCGACATGCTGTCCCACAATTTCTTGAGTTGTGATTCCATATGTACGTTCAGCAGCATCGTTCCAATATAAAACCACTCCTTCCGTATCGACGACGGTAACCGCATCGTTTACGCCAGCGAGAATAGCGGACATAAATGACTTCATTTTGGACATTGTGTCGAACATTACGTCACCACCCTATCATTTGTGAGATTAAATCTTCTAAATTATCCGTATAAATAGTGATTCTAGTATATATAACGCCGTATAAAAGTTCAATTCCCAACATGACCTAAATGTTTTCAGAATATTTTTATGATTTTGAATGTAAGTGTTTACAGTTATCATAATTATGATTATAATTTAATCAAAACATTCATAATTGTTTAAAAACTGACACTTTCTGAATGAGGGAGGCAAAATTAATACATGGAAGCGTTACTGCAAAATACGTTTCTCTTCTTATCCAAAAACAAATTAGCAAATCGCGCAGCGAAGAAGTATGGTTTGCGTTTTGGAGCGAGTCGCTTCGTAGCTGGAGAGCAAATTGCTGAGGCAATCGATGCGGTAAGAGAACTCAATAAGCTCGGTATTGTTGCAACACTGGATCACCTCGGTGAATTCGTGTCAACGAAGGAAGAGACGCTTCACGGGACGGACTGTTGTATTCGCACCTTAGATGCCATTCATGAAGCGAAAGTAAAGTCGAACTTATCCTTGAAAATGACTTCCCTTGGTTTAGACATCTCTAGAGAGCTGTGCATGGACAACATGCGTCAAATTTTGGATCGTGCGAAGCAGTATGGAAATTTTGTACGGATAGATATGGAAGACCATGCGCGTAACGAAGCTTCACTAGATATTTTCTACGAACTTCGCGAGACGTATGGCGAGACAATCGGTATTGTGATTCAAGCTTACCTATATAAGAGTGAGGCGGATATCGAAGCATTGAACCGAGTGAAGCCGAACCTGCGCCTTGTAAAGGGAGCGTACAAAGAACCTGCTGAAGTGGCATTCCCACGCAAAGCTGATGTGGATGCGAACTATAATAAAATCATCGAGCAGCATCTTATGAATGGCAACTATGCGGCTATCGCAACACATGACGAGAATGTGATTAATCATGTGAAGCAGTTCGTGAAGAAGCATAACATCCCGAACTCTCAGTTTGAGTTCCAGATGCTTTATGGCATTAAAGTTGGGCAACAGAAGTCACTTGCAAACGATGGTTATACGATGCGTGTGTATGTACCTTACGGCAATGATTGGTACGGCTACTTCATGCGTCGCTTGGCTGAGCGTCCTGCTAACGTATGGTTCGTTCTTAAATCCATGTTCAAAAGATAATTTTAGGTCATGTAGTTGTTCAAAAAGTTACATCACTGCGGAAAAAGATACACTTCCAGGCTCCAGTGAAATCGCGAAATTTGAATTGATTTTAAGGAGTTTTCGCTCTTTCAATTCGCCTTCCAGTGCATCTTTTTCCTCCGTTTAGCGATTCAGAGCTAACTTTGGTTAACATACATTTTTTAATAAAATTTTAGGGGGAAATATCAATGGCAGTTACTCCATACCGTGTAGAACCATTCACAGATTTTACAAACCCAGTTCACAAGGAAGCAATGGAAAGCACGCTTCGCAAAGTTAAAGGTCAATTAGGTCAATCTTACCCGCTTGTAATCGGTGGCGAGAAGGTAACGACTGAACGTTCCATTAAGTCCATCAACCCAGGCGATTTGGATCAATTGGTAGGTGCTGTATCCCAAGCGGATCAAGCACTTGCTGAGCAAGCGATGCAAGCAGCACTTCACACATTCGAAACATGGCGTTTTGTAGACGCGCAAGCACGTGCAGGCTACTTGTTCAAAGCAGCAGCAGTTATGCGTCGTCGTAAGTTCGAGTTCGCTTCATGGCTCGTATACGAAGTAGGTAAGAACTGGGGCGAAGCAGATGCAGACGTGGCGGAAGCTATCGACTTCATGGAGTTCTATGGCCGTGAGATGATCCGTTATGCAGAGCCACAACCACTTGTAGCACTTGATGGAGAAGACAACCGTCTAACATATATTCCACTAGGCGTGGGTGTAGTTATTCCACCGTGGAACTTCCCACTTGCGATCATGGCAGGTATGACTTGTGCAGCGTTGGTATCGGGTAATACAGTCATCTTGAAGCCAGCTTCCACATCTCCAATCATCGCAGCGAAATTCGTTGAACTTATGGAAGAGATCGGTCTTCCTGCAGGTGTAATCAACTTCGTTCCAGGTTCCGGTAGCGAAATTGGTGACTACTTAGTTGACCACAATAGCACTCGCTTTATCTCCTTCACAGGTTCCCGTGAAGTGGGTCTTCGCATCAATGAGCGTATCGCGAAGCAAGCACCTGGTCAGAAGTGGATGAAGCGTTTAGTGGCTGAGATGGGTGGTAAAGATGCAGTAGTCGTTGATGCATCATATGACGCAGAAGAAGCAGCAACAGCAATCGTAGCATCCGCATTCGGTTTCCAAGGACAGAAGTGTTCCGCAGGTTCCAGAGCAATCGTACACCAAGACATCTATGATGAAGTATTGGAGAAAGTTGTTGCGAAGACACAAGCCCTTCGCGTAGGTTTAGCAGAAGAGAATGCTCCTAACGGTCCAGTAATCGACGTTAATGCTTATAATAAAGTGCTTGAATTCATCGAAATCGGCAAAGGCGAAGGTCGCCTAGTAGCAGGTGGAGACAAAGCAGAAGGCAATGGCTACTACATCCAGCCAACTGTATTTGCTGACTGTGCGGAAGATGCGAAAATCATGCACGAAGAAATCTTCGGACCTGTTCTAGCCGTTTGCAAAGCAACAGACTACAAGCATGCAATCGACATCTTCAACAACACAGAGTACGGTCTAACAGGTGCGTTCTTGTCGAACAACAGAGAGCACTTGGAGTATGCACGCAACCATATGCACTGTGGTAACTTGTACTTCAACCGTAAATGTACAGGCGCACTTGTAGGCGTACACCCATTCGGCGGCTTCAACATGTCCGGTACAGACTCCAAAGCCGGCGGTCGCGACTACCTAATGCTGTTCACACAAGCGAAGCTAGTATCCGAGAAATTCTAAATTTTAATTATTCTTTTGAACTAAGACGGCAACCGAGTCAGGATTTCATCCTGTAACTCAGTTGCCATCTTTTTTATTTCCCAGCGAATCCAGATTCGCGTATACTATTTAAGTGTGAGATTAAAGGTTTAACGGAAGAGTAAAAATGCACTGTAGGAACGAAGTGTTCGCCTTTGAAATCGTGAAACAACCATAAAATAAATTCAAAATTCACGATTGAGACAGCGACCGGAAGTGCTTTTTTCTCTGTAGTGACCCAAACTTTTAAGCGCACACTCATATCTGTAAGCGCAATCATGGAAGGAGCGATTTCATCATGAGCAATACAATAATTACCAAAGATACGTATGGGCAGTGGGGCGAATGTTTATTCCTAACGAACGGCACAGTAGAGCTAGTCGTAACGTTAGACCTTGGACCTCGCATTATTCGATTTGGATTTAATGGCGAAGAGAACCTATTACTTGAAGATACAGAAGCGAAGATTAGACAAGACGGCGAACAATTCGACGTATTCGGCGGTGGAGGCTGGAAGCTGTACGGCGGTCATCGACTATGGACAAGCCCTGAGGCATCACCACGTACGTACTACCCAGACAACAATCCTGTAAGTTATGAACTTATCGAGAACGGTGCGATCTTTACTGCTGATGTTGAACAATGGAACGGTGTACAGAAGACAATTACGATTCAGATGAACCCTACAACTGGCGAAGTCACGATTGATCACAAGATTGTGAATGTGAATGCTTGGCCAATCGAGCTTGCACCATGGGCGATCACAGTCATGTCAACGGATGGAACTGCGATTATTCCGCAAACATCGCGTGAGACAGGCTTCTTGCCGAATCGTATCGTATCCCTATGGCCGTATAGCAAGATGAACGACCCGCGTGTTACTTGGGGCGATAAGTTCATCTTCATTCAGCAGGACCCGACTGAGAAAGACTCCTTCAAGCTAGGAACGAACAACGAAGCAGGTTGGGCGGCGTATTACAAGAACAACAGCTTGTTCGTGAAGTACCACAATCACGATATCAATGTGACTTATCCAGACCATAACGTGTCGTTCGAGTGCTATACGAATGACATTATCCTAGAGCTTGAATCGCTTGGTGCACTTCAAACCTTGCAGCCACAAGAGGCATGCGATCATCAGGAAAAGTGGGCTTTAATTCGAGTGACTGAAGACTTGCCGATTACCGATCAGGACCTATTAGAACAGAAGCTCAAAAACCTTATCTAATCGAAGATAATCCAAGGAACTATTCTCTTTTGTGTCTAAACAAGAGAATAGTTCTTTTTTTGTAGACAATTTATCAGAAAATAAAATAAAATCAGTTATATTGATGATTGATGTTGAAAGGAAATGAGACATGGCGATTCCGCAGATCCCGATTACGAAACAGCCAACAATTGCACCACCTCAAACAGCAACTGCAAGAATGAAGCTATCCAAAGTAAGAACGGCAAGAAAGAGTTTGATTAGCGGCATCTACATCGTCGTGTTCTTCCTGCTTGTACAGTGGGGGATTAGTTCGTGGTACTCGCTTGATCGTCTCTATCATTACCGCATGGATTATAACTTGTTTAAAGATAATCCGCGCAATGTTGATGTGGTCATTGATGCAATGGCAGCTGACATTAAGAAGAACAATCTGAAAGATTACATTATCATTCTTGGAGACTCTGTAACATTCAGCACGCCAGTTCGCTCGGGTGATTCGCTGTCCTATTTTATCGAACAAGAAATTAAGCAGTCACATCCGGATGAATCATCAAGACCTGCGGTATTTAATCTATCGATTCCAGCTATGCAATCTGGCGATATATACACATTGCTGCTTAAGTTAGATGAACGCAACATCTCGACCGATAACGTGATCATGGACGTTCGATACTCTAGTTTTGTAGCTCGTACTCCTGACCCACCGGTTGTTTTTTGGCTGAAAAATGATCTGAAATACGCGGACCAAACATCATTCCAGCACGTGCTGCCACAGCTTAAGCTAAATGGTTATAAGGAAGGCAGTACATGGACTCGCTTTACGGACTATTTATCTCGCAATGTGTGGAATCATGTGCCGATGTATGCGTACCGTGATTTTATCCATCACGATTTGAAGGTTGCCTATAATCGAATTACGAAAGGCATCGAGCCAGATGACGTGCTTGGGGATACGAGACCTTGGTATGAGAAGGAAGGTTTAGCAGAGCTACTCAAGAAACCCGAGTACATGAGTGGATTTATCGATAAACCATTCGACATGACGGAGAACAATCCTAATGTGTACATGATGAATCGCATTTTCGAGCATCAGAAGGGGAAGAAGACCCTAATTTTCATGTCAGGCATTAATGATGACTTGTCCAAAGCTTATATTACAACACCAGGGTATATCGACAACTTGAAGAAGTTAGATGCATTTTTTGCGAGTCAGCCTGTGAATTACGTGAACATGCAAGGGGTTATCTCATCCAAGCTGTTCTCTGACCACACGCATTATACCAAAGAAGGTTATCAGCAGCTTGCTGGGCATCTCTGGTCCTCATGGAATCAGAAACAATAAGGAGTCGTGACCGTACATGCAGTTCAGCTCTCTTCTATTCATAGGGTTTCTAATCATTGCTTTCATTCTGTACTATGCGCTTCCCAAGCTGCGTCTACCGATGTTCGCGGTTGCCAATTCCGTGTTCTATGCCGTAGCAGGAGTCGGATATACGGTCCTATTCTTCGTCGTCGTATCGACTGCTTATTTGTTATCCAGACAATTATCTAGCAAGCATGGACGTAAGTATTTAATTGCGGGACTTGTTCTTGTGATTGGGAACCTAGTCTTCTTTAAGTACTCCTTATTCCTTCTGCAAAATGTAGATAACATCTTATCGCTTCACCTGAATCTAAAAGGGACAATTTTTGAAAATCTAATCCTGCCGATCGGGATTTCGTTCTATACGTTCCAGCTCATCGCGTATATGGTCGATGTCTATCAGAAGAAGCTGGAGCCGAGTAAAAACTTGCTTGAGTTCTGGGTATTCATCTCGTTATTTGCGCATTCGATGGCAGGTCCTATTCTGCGGGGCAAAGAATTCTTCCCACAGCTTCGCGCGATGAACACCATACGATTCAATCATACCAACATCAAGCTAGGACTTTTCTATATCGGAATGGGTTTATGTAAAAAGGTGCTGCTCGCCAATATGCTAGAACCACATGTTGCTGAATTGTTCGCCAAAGGTTCTGCACTAGGTGGAGCCGAATCTTGGGTAGCTGCGTACTTGTTCGCGTTCCAGATTTACTTCGATTTCTCTGCGTATAGTGAAATGGCAATCGGGATCGGGCTTCTATTTGGGCTAAGACTCGATGTGAACTTTAGAACACCTTATGTGAGCAGCAATCCAAGTGAGTTCTGGCGTAGATGGCACATTACGTTATCCAACTGGATCAAGGATTATATCTATATTCCGCTTGGTGGTTCAAGGTCAGGCAAAGCACGTGCTTACGTGAATCTTATTCTTGCGATGACGATTTCCGGCTTATGGCATGGGGCTGCATGGAAATATATCGCGTGGGGCTTCTACCAAGGCGTACTTTCAGCCCTACACCGCGCGTACGGTAAGTTACTAACAAAGATCGGTCTTGGTTCACTTGTGAAGAAGCGTTGGTATAAGGTCGTAACTGTACTGATCTTCTTCCATCTGACAGTCATCGGCTGGGTGTTCTTCCGAGCTGCGAATATGACCAATGCGATCCATATGCTACAGGAGATGATGTGGTTCAACCCGCTAAAGACACCAACTTACTTGTACAAGTATTTGGTGCTAATCGTACTGCTCTACGCCCTGCATGTGATGGAATATGTCATCGTACAGAAGTTCCGTACCTGGTCGTTCGTGTGGCAGACACGCATTCCGACGGTTATTCGTTCGGCTGTATACACTGGTGTAATCTTGATCTGTTTGTTTATGTTGTTAAAAGGTGAACAGAGCACGTTCATCTACTTCCAGTTCTAAATCATATTTATGAATGTGAAAAGCACGTACCAACTCGCAGCGGTACGTGCTTTTTTATATACAAAGTTACAATTGTCTTCGTCTGTTCATGCCGTTATTTTTGCAATATGCTACACTTACATGATTCTAAGTGATACAGAAATTCATTTTTCTTACATGAATAGTGGACAATAACAATGTTGTACTTCAGAGCGATCAAGAATTGACATTATAGGTAGGAGGCAACACGAGTGGACGATACGATGTTTCAAATGCTGATGAAGTTGTTTGAGCGAGCGGCGCTGCTGCTCATTATTATATTTTTCATGCTGCGTATTTCGAATGTGAAGCAAGTGCTACAGAAGGATACGCGTTCACCGAAGGAATATGCAATTATTACGCTGATCTTCTGCTTATTTGCAATTTTCGGGACGTATTCGGGGATTGATGTGGAAGGGTCGCTCGTCAATGTCCGGATTATCGTCATTATGTCAGCGGGTATCCTGTTCGGACCGTGGGTTGGAATCATCGTCGGGATCGTGTCAGGGATTCATCGCTATCTGATTGATATTGGCGGTGTGACGTCGATTCCGTGTTTGATAACGAGCATTATTGCGGGTTGTGTAGCAAGTGCAATTTATTTGCGCACAGATAAGGCTAAGCGTTGGATTGTGGGGATTATCGCCGGGATGCTCTGTGAAGCCTTAACGATGGTACTCATCGTATTCTTTGCAAGTCCACCTGAGCTGGGTATGGATATTGTAAGTAAAATTGCGGTGCCGATGATCATTGGTCAAATGAATGTTGGCCTTATTATATTGCTCGTGCAAAGTGTAGAGTCGGAGAAAGAAGGCATCGCCGCGCGGCAGGCGCAACTGGCTCTTGATATCGCGAACAAGACACTGCCGTATTTCCGCTCGATTAATCCCGATTCCTTGCATAAGATTTGTGCCATTATACGTGAGGAGATACATGCAGATGCCGTAGCTATTACGGATTTACATGATGTACAAGCATATGTTGGGTACGGTGAAGAGCGGTACCTCATTCATCATGAAATAACAAGTGTGCTGACGAAGCGCGCAATTCAATCTGATGAAATTTTAATTAGTAATCATGCCTTGGATGAAGCGATGCCAGGGGTGCAGTCGTTACTTGTCATTCCTCTGAAAGAACGGGACATCGTGACAGGGACACTCAAAATTTATTACCGAACCGCACACAAGATTACTTTTCCCCTTCAGACCATGGCTGTGGGTCTGTCACAGATTATCTCAACCTTAATGGAAGTATCAAAGGTGGAAGAGATGAAAGAAATGGCGAATAAGGCGGAACTGAAGGCACTGCAGACGACGATTCAGCCACATTTTCTATTCAATGCGCTGAATGCCATTGGTTCTTCAATCCGCACGAAACCAGACAAGGCGCGCGAGTTGATCGTAAACTTATCCGGCTATATGCGCTATAACCTGGAGTTAACTGACGAAGTCATTGATGTGCATAAAGAGTTAGAGCAGGTTCGCAACTATGTAGAGATTGAGATGGCGAGGTTCGGCAATCGACTAAACGTGGAATACGAAGTAGACGAAGTCGCTGTGAAAATTCCAAGTCTCGTAATCCAGCCGCTGGTGGAGAACGCGATCATACACGGTATTTTGAAAGTAAAAGGAAAAGGTACGGTTACGATATATGTCAAAGAATTGCAAGACACCGTGCGAATCGGAGTGGCAGATACCGGCATTGGCATCGATGAAGCCGTGATCGACAATATCATGAATGAGCGCATCGCTGCGCATCATATTGGACTATTCAATGTGCACAAGCGTGTGAAGCTATTGTATGGACACGGACTGACGATCAAGCGGCTAGCAAGAGGGACAGATATCTATTTTGATATACCGAAGGAGACATCATGAGAGCGATCATTGTTGAAGATGAATTTCTAGCGAGAGAAGAATTGGAGTTCTTAATTACAACACACAGCCAGATTGAGATCGTGGAGCGATTTGAAGATGGACTTGATGTGCTGAAATACTTGCAGGAGCATGAAGTGGATGCGATTTTCCTCGATATTAATATTCCGTCCTTAGACGGTATGCTGCTCGCGAACAATATTAGTAAGTTTGCACGCAAACCGTTTATTGTGTTCACCACGGCTTATAAAGAACATGCGGCGCAGGCATTTGAGCTGGAAGCATTCGATTACATCTTAAAACCTTACGACGAGCGTAGGATTGCGTCCATGCTGCATAAGCTGGAGGATGCATTCAAGCGAAGCGGGAAGCAAGTAGTGAAAGAATCAGCACCATCACCAGGCAAGCGCATTAATCTAATCAACAACGATAACATTATCGTGACCGACTCCGCGGATATTTATTATGCTGAAGCACAAGAGAAAGTTACCAACGTCTATACGAAGAACGGCAAGTATGTGATGCCCATGAGCATTTCAGAATTCCATGCACTTCTGCCGCAGGATCAATTCTACCGGAGTCATCGCTCATATACCGTGAACTTGAATCGGATTCATGAAATTGTGCCGTGGTTTAATAATACTTACTTGCTCCGATTACGCGATTGCGATGCGGAAATTCCAGTAAGTCGCAGCAAAGTGAAAGAATTTAGGCAGCTCATGCATCTATAAATGCAATTCATTCCGATATTCGATCATCTCATGACGAATCTGACTCATATCCCTTCTGATTCTGTAAGATAAGGGTACAACAAGTCAGACATGAGAAAGAGGCGATCGTAATGAAAACAGAAACTACGACACCTAAGGTTAACCGTTGGTTAATTGTACTTGGCACGATTATTGTTCAAATGGGTTTGGGTACGATATATACATGGAGCTTATTCAATCAGCCGCTAGCAGATAAGTTCGGATGGGGACTTAACTCGATCTCGATTACGTTCTCGATTACGAGCTTTGCGCTTGCATTCGCCACACTTTTTGTAGGTAAAATTCAAGAGAAAATCGGTATTCGCAAGCTTGTTATGATATCCGGTATTGTTCTTGGACTCGGCTTGATTCTTAGCTCAACGGTATCCTCTTTATGGCTCATTTACTTATTAATCGGTGTTGTTGTAGGTTTCGCTGATGGTACAGCTTACATTACGTCGCTATCGAATTTGATCAAGTGGTTCCCGAACCGCAAAGGGCTCGTGTCTGGTATTTCGGTCGGTGCGTTCGGTACAGGTAGTCTTATTTTCAAATATGTAAACACAGCTTTCCTTGGATCATTCGGTGTATCACAAACATTCCTATTCTGGGGCTTGATCGCAATGTCGCTTATTGTAGTCGGTTCGTTCTTGCTTCGTGAAGCAGTTGATCAACCTACTGCTGCAACGGCAGCGAATAAAGGGATGGAACGTAACTTTACAGCTCGTGAGATGTTGCGTACGAAAGAAGCATATCTCTTGTTCGTAATTTTCTTCACAGCATGTATGAGTGGATTGTATCTAATCGGTATTGTAAAAGATGCAGGTGTAAAGCTTGCAGGGCTTGATGTGGCAACAGCTGCGAATGCAGTGGCAATGGTTGCGATTTTCAATACCACAGGACGCATTATTCTCGGTGCACTATCGGATAAAGTAGGTCGTATGAAAGTCGTAGCAGGTGCGATCTGTGCAACAGCAATCTCAGTTCTTGCACTAAGCTATCTACCACTTAATACAGCAATATTCTTCGCTTGTGTATCGGTCATTGCATTCTGTTTCGGTGGTAACATTACGGTGTTCCCGGCGATTGTCGCAGACTACTTCGGACTGAAGAACCAAAGCAAGAACTACGGCATCATCTATCAAGGCTTCGGTCTTGGAGCATTAACAGGCTCGTTCTTGTCGGTATTGCTTGGCGGATTTAACGTCACGTTCATGGTGATCGCGGCATTATGCGGCATCTCGTTCATCATTGCACTCTTCATTACACCACCAGCAATTCCATCTGAAAATAATAACAAAGCAATGAAATTACGTTCCCAACATAACCCGAGCTAAGCGGATTGTGATAGGAAATTCATAGGAATGAATAGCAAGACCTCCAATCTAGCTCACAAGCAGGTTGGGGGTCTTTTGGTATATTCAGATTCATGGTATAACGTTTAATAACGACTATAATTTGGATTGCAAAAATGAAACGGAGGCGTACATCGATGACAGCACGCAAGCTTGTATCTCTTAACATAGGGATGCCGATAACGGTACCCCATAACCGTACCGAAGTAACGACAGGGATTTTCAAGAAGCCCGTAAGTGAAGGTTTGATGTTAACGAAGTTAGGATTTATTGGTGATGGACAGGCAGATACGAAGCACCACGGTGGACCCGATAAGGCAGTTTGCGCATTTTGTTATGAGCATTTTCCGTACTGGACGGAGCAGCTCGGTCGTGAGATGGAATTCGGTGCATTCGGTGAGAATATTACGCTGGAAGGCATGTTAGAAGGGGATGTGTGCATCGGAGATACGTTTAAGCTTGGAGAAGCAGTTGTCCAAATTACGCAGCCGCGTCAGCCATGCTTTAAGCTGTCTGTACGTTATGAAGCACCGAAATTGCCTGTACAGATGCAAGATACGGGGTATACGGGATTTTATTTTCGCGTGTTAGAAGAAGGAATAGTGACGCCAGATGCGAAGCTAGAGTTAATGAGCCGTCATGAACTTGGGGTTACGGTGGACTATGCGAATCGGATTATGCATCATGAGAAGACGAATGTTGAGGGCATGCAAACTCTTCTTGCGGTAGACGCGCTATCTGAGAGCTGGAGAGCGACGTTTAATAAGCGTATCGATGGGGTTGTTATTGATACGAGTGAGCGACTGGAAGGAAAGTCTTCATCATAATTTCATGATGATTAATTGTACAAATTCGGTCTAGATTGCGGTTACTCTTATTACACATAAATAGAGGGTGTGTACTTATTTATAATAAGAGGTGAGTCGCATGACAGATCGTTTAACAACGAATCAAGGCGTTCCGGTGGGGGATAACCAAAATTCGAGGACAGCGGGGCGCAGAGGACCAACGCTGCTAGAAGACTATCATCTGATTGAAAAGCTGGCGCATTTTGACCGGGAACGTATTCCTGAGCGAGTTGTACATGCCCGTGGAGTGGGAGCACATGGGGTATTCAAGGTAGAGAAGAGCATGTCGGAGTTTACGAAAGCCGCTTTCTTGCAGGATGTAGGGCAGGAGATGGATCTATTCATTCGTTTCTCGACAGTTATTCATGGTCAAGGTTCGCCTGAGACGGCTAGGGACCCGCGTGGATTCGCAGTGAAGTTGTATACCGAAGAAGGAAATTACGACATTGTGGGCAACCACTTGCCGGTGTTCTTTATTCGCGATGCGATGAAGTTCCCGGACATGGTGCATTCACTTAAACCTGCGCCAGATACGAACATTCAAGACCCGAATCGGTATTGGGACTTCATGACGTTAACGCCGGAGTCGACGCATATGTTGACATGGTTATTCTCGGATTATGGGACGCCTGCGAACTATCGACAGATGGAAGGGTTCAGTGTTCATGCATTCAAGTGGATCAATGCCGAAGGCAAGTCCGTCTATGTGAAATACAAGTGGAATCCGCTGCAAGGGGTACGTAATTACAGCGCGGTAGAAGCGGGTGAAGTGCAAGGCGGAGACTTTAATCATGCGACTCGGGATTTGTTTAATCACATTAAGGAAGGCAACTTCCCGCAGTGGGAATTCCTTGTTCAGATTTTGCAGCCAGAGGACTATGACCAATTAGACTTTGATCCGCTTGATCCGACGAAGATCTGGCCGGAGGATCTGTATCCTTTTCAAAAGGTAGGGACAATGACGCTTAATCGCAATCCAGCTAATTTCTTCGCGGAAGTCGAGCAGGTTGCATTCACACCTAGTGCGTTCGTACCGGGCATTGAAGCTTCGGAAGATAAGTTGCTGCAAGGTCGATTGTTCTCGTACCCCGATACACAGCGGCACCGCTTAGGGCCGAACTACTTGAACATTCCTGTGAATTGTCCGTATGCAACTGTTCATAATCATCAGCGGGATGGATTCATGCAGACGAAGCAAGATACATCTACCATTAACTACGAGCCGTCGCGTCACCAAGGTAACCCGGTGGAAGATGCGAGCTATAAGGATAGTGAGCCAGAACTTGCAGGTCATGTGACGCGGCAGAAGATTGAGAAGCCGAATGACTTCAAGCAGGCAGGTGAGCGGTATCGGACGTACAGTGAGTCGGAGCAGGCGAATCTGATCAAGAACTTGGTGAATGACTTGAAGCAGGTCGATGAACAAGTGAAGCTGCTTGCCATCTGCAACTTCTTCCGTGCGGATAAGGAATATGGAGCGGTGCTGGCAGAGAAACTCGGCGTGGATATCGGACCTTTTTTAAGTCGAATGGGGTAACAGGTAGGATGAAATGAATAGACAAGTAAACCACTCGTTATAAGAACGGGTGGTTTTTTAATGGGGTGAATTATTTAGATTGTTTGTAGTTCTTAATGATGCTGAATACGAGGTTGGCGATGAAGATTGCGATGAGTATGGCAATAAGTATATTCGTTGTGCTGAGCGTTTTGTCTAAATTTCTAATCGAGGTGTCGACGCGGTATAGGGAATTGTTCGCAGATGAGGCTACTTCACCAATCGCACGATTCATATCATGAAAGAACTGATTGAACTGAGATACTTCCATTGTCTTTCCTCCCTAACTAGGAATGATATGAATGCTTCTATACCTAGTGTACCTGTTAGGCGAGGGTGATGATATCGATCTTTGTAAAAATGGATGTGAAGGATTTGTAAAGGTGGTAATCAGTTGGTGCGTCATGATAGGTTTACTTTTTCACCTGCAAAAAGTTATAAATCCCTTGCGCACTTTCAGCGCGGGTTGTGGTACCTTGGGGATCGAAGGTATGAGCTTCTTTACCGACCATAAGCCCCAGCTCTATCGCGTGATACACAGTGCTCTTCGCCCAAGTACTGATCACGGATTCATCCATTAGGCGACCGTCATGACGAGCGCTACCCCCATCAACAGCACTCATCCCATTAATCTCATTCCCAAACTTATACTCCCAAGCTCGCACCAACATCGCAGCCATCTGCTCACGCGTCATCTGCGCATTCGGATCGAATGTACGCGCATCATACCCATGGACAATCCCTGCCTTTGCGGCGGCATGCACTTCTCCAAAGTACCACGCATCCTCAGGAACATCAGCAAAAGTCGATTGTGGCACAATTAACGGCAAGTGGAGCGAACGTGTTAACATCGCTGCAAACTGTGCGCGGGTAAGAGGTACATCTGGTGCGAATGTATCGTTTGCCACCCCAGACACTAAATTCTTATCCCATAACCCATTCACTGCAATCTTTGCCCAATGCCCATTCATATCTTGAAAAATAGCACTTTCATCCACAGGTTTTACAGGAGAAGGTGTCATCTCCAAAGCACGACCCGCATCGATGCGGCCATGTCCGTACAAGTGCTGATCGCCAAGTGGCAGGGCAGATTTGCACAAAATATCCTTTACCTGATCACTGGATAGCTCCGGATTTTTGGATAGAATGAGCGCAGCTACACCAGCAACCATCGGTGTTGCCATCGAAGTACCAGATAAGCTGATGTATCTGCCATCCATGCCAATCGAGTAAATGACATCACCGGGTGCAACTAAATCGGAACTACGCGCGGAAAAGTTGGATAGGATGTCTTTATCAGTCACCGCACCTACTGCAATCACTTCTGGATAGCGAGCAGGGAAGTCTGGCTTCGCCATTCCAATATCGTTACCAGCGGCAGCGATGAGCAGCACACCTTTGCTATGCGCATACTGAATCGCTTCACGAATGATAGGGGAGTCTCCGCCTGTATCCTTAGCAAACTCGTTGCTGCCCAGACTCATACTCAAGATTTGTGCGCCTTGGTCGGCGGCATAACGAATCGCGTTCGCTGTACTTTCTTCGGTGCGTCCATTTGGACCCCATGCATTAATCGGCATGAGCCGAACACCAGGAGCTACTCCAGAGATTCCAATCCCGTTACTTCCATCTGCAGCTAGGATACTCGCTACATGTGTCCCGTGGTTCTGCCGCACTTCTTGGCCGGTTTTGCCGAACACATTAAATGTTTTCATAGCTGATCGAGCTAGCTCATCGAGCTTTGTATTGATCCCCAGATCGATAATCGCAACTTTAATATGCGATGAGCCTTTGGTGGTCTCCCAAGCTTTAAAGATATTCATTTGAGCAAGATAATACTGCCGCTCTAGTTGCGGATCATGGACGGGAAGCTTCGTTACCCTATAATGCTCATTCCAGCGTTTAAAGGCAGCAATCTGCATCGCATAAAGCGGATCATGGTCCACCCAATAGTCATGTTCCATCTTGCCAGGTTGGGCTGGACTTGGAGCGATCGGCTTTGGTGTGAGGATAGTCCCCGCTGAATCTTCATCCTCTTCAAAAGGAGGCTGGAGTACGAGCGTATACGGCTCATTCACAATCGCAGGCGTTCGGTTGTCGGAGTACACTTTAATCCAGTACTTACCTGGTTTCAGCGTTATATCCTGACTCAGGACATATCCCCATTTCAGTTCTAACAAATCGGACTTTGCGATCACGTTCTGGCTACTGTCTAACACATCGAAATGCATCCCTTGCGGCCCATCTACACTCAGATTACTGATTTCGATATTCATTTTCTTCTTATAATTAATATGTAAAACGTAATAATCCACATCCGTTACAACGTCGTTAATCATTCCTGTAACATCACAATTGGAGGTGACAGGAGTCGCTGTAGACGGTGAATCATTCGGTTCATGTTCATACACTTGAATTGGAAAAGGTAGGGGATCAGTATCTGGTTCGCTGGCAAAACTTTGTGCGAGCGCAGTACTTGTAACTTGGAGTGCAAGTAGTGTGCTTGTAGCCATAAGAAGCCATTTTTTCAAATGAAAGTCCTCCTCTAGGGTGTTTTACTCCCAACATTAGCACATTACTTCTACGTATAGTTTACTGGGTGGTTACAATTTTTCATACAAAAAGACGTGCAAACCAGGAGTGGCTTGCACGTCTTTTGTCATGCTATTTGAAAGATAAAGAGTGTGGGATTCTGAGGTCTCCGCTTCCTTATCTTGCAAAATATTTCTGCGAAGCAAAAGCTTACTTAGAAGCAGCGTAACGAGCGTTTACTGCATCCCAGTTCACAACGTTCCAGAACGCGCCAATGTAATCAGGACGCTTGTTTTGGTAGTTCAAGTAGTAAGCATGCTCCCATACGTCAAGACCAAGAACAGGTGTCAAACCTTCCATGATTGGGGAGTCTTGGTTAGGTGTGGAGGAAACAACAAGTTTACCTTCTGCATTCACGCTCAACCATGCCCAGCCGGAACCGAAGCGTGTTGTTGCTGCTTTCGCGAAATCTTCTTTGAACTTCGCGAAACCGCCAAGCTCGCTATCGATTGCAGCTGCGATTGCGCCAGTTGGCTCGCCGCCGCCGTTAGGACCGATGATTTCCCAGAATAGGGAGTGGTTCGCGTGACCGCCACCGTTGTTGCGTACTGCTGTGCGGATGTTCTCAGGAACTGCATCTAGGTTTGCGATCAACTCTTCAACGGATTTCGCTGCAAGTTCATCATGACCCTCAAGTGCTGCGTTTACGTTCGTTACATATGTGTTGTGATGACGATCGTGGTGGATCATCATTGTCGTTTCGTCGATGTGTGGTTCAAGTGCATTGTTTGCGTAAGGTAGAGCTGGTAATTGGTAAGCCATAGTGAATTCCTCCTTGGTATGTTGGATCTTATATCGTTATTATCTACCACTTATTATAATAAGTCAATATAAATGTATAGAAAGTAAGTGAAAAAAATAGCCGTTCTTACGGCTGTTCTTTTGTATTCTTCTTTTTATCCGGGTTGGAGATGACATAGACGCACTTGTTGCCGTCTTTCGCTAAGCATTCTGTACGGGTTACATCTACATCTAACAGTGATTCGAACAGTTTGAGTTCACATTGGCAAGCTTGATTGTACTGATTCGCAATTTGCGAAATCGGGCAGTTGAATTCCTTAAGGATATAATCGCCGTTGTCTGCTTGCTCAAGCTCTGTCATATAACCATTCGCATTCTGAATTTCCGAGAGAATGTTCACTTTCTCCGCCAAATCCATATCCTTCATGGATGTTTGGTATTTATCGTGAAGCTTATTCTGACGTTTTTCAAATAGTTTCTCAACCATCTTCTCGTCGCCATCTTCATCGCAGAGCAGATCGAGAAAGTCGAGTGTGAGCTGATGATAATTTTTCGGGAAAAGTTCTTCCGCTTGTTCGGTTAATGTATATACAGAAGTAGGCCGTCCCATCGATTGACGCAGTAATGAGGATTTAATCAATCCATCACGTTCTAACGTCTGAATATGACGGCGTACAGCCATTTCGGTAATTTCCAGATTATCGGTAATATCACGTGCGCTTAGTGGACCACTTGTCTTAAGCATGTTCAGAATGATACGACGCGTAGAGAGGTCTGGTTCGTTATGTTTCATTTAAGGTCACCTCCTAATTTCATTCTACAATTATTGACAGTTTACCCGATCTATCGTGAGAAGTAAATTATGAAACGGATTTGACACGACAGATGTATTTTTCTATTCTAATATTAGTATACTAATATATATGATAATTATACAAAAAGAGTTTCGCAAGTGCGACGATTTCCCAAAATATTTTTAAAAAAGGAGAGATTGAGATGTACGATATTATTATTGTAGGTGCAGGACCAGCAGGGGCAAGTGCAGCAATTTTTAGTGCGAAAGCAGGTTTAAAGACGTTGGTGCTGGATAACGATAAAGGCATGACGAAGCGTGCATGGATTGAGAATCACTATGGGGTCATGGAGATTGATGGTCCAAGTATGGTGGAGTTAGGCAAGAAGCAGGCGCTTAAGTTTGGTGCAGAGATCGTGGAGACGAAGGTCACTTTTGTCGGGGAAGCGGAAGCAGGCGAAGGTCTTGTCGTTGAGACAGAAGGCGGTAATTACGAAGCTAAGCATGTCATTCTTGCAACTGGCGCAATTCCAGAGCTTGCAGAGAATAGTGGACTAACGATTGTGGATGGCACAGAGCCTCGGATTAAGTTCGTTGCAGAAGTGGATGAGTTCGGTCGTACGTCAACGCCTGGCATCTGGGCAGCGGGTGTGGCTGCAGGTGTGAGCGTGCATTCGATCATTACAGCAGGTGATGGTGCGCGAGTTGCAATTAACGTGATTAGCGAGATCAAGGGTCAACGCTATGTCGATCACGATGTACTTAAAGCTTAAGTTTGTATTTATAAAATAAGTGAGACCGTGGGGCGAGAGTTCCACGGTTTTTTGCTGTTCTTTCATGTGAACAAGATAACATGTATAATATTTGGTATAAAAGGGGACATGATGTCCGAGAAAAAGGAGTGTAGTAAAGTGGGAAAAGAAGTAATCTCAACAACACAAGCACCAAGTGCGATTGGTCCTTATTCACAAGCAATTCGTCTAGGCGATATGATTTTCTCTTCCGGTCAGCTTGGCATTAACCCAGAGACAGGTGAACTTGCAGAGACGATTGAAGCGCAGACGATTCAATCTCTGAACAATATCAAAGGAATTCTTGCTGCATCCGGCATGGACATGAGCCATATCGTAAAGACGACGGTTTTTCTAAAGGATATGAACGATTTCGCAGCAATGAACGATGTGTACAAAACATATTTCGCAGAACCCTTCCCATCACGCAGCACTGTTGAAGTTGCTCGCCTGCCGAAGGATGGTCTTGTGGAAATCGAATTTATCGCATCACTTTAATACAGGTTTATACGGAAAAAAGGGAGCAGCCACACGGCCGACTCCCTTTTTTGTTAGTTCAAGTTATTTAAGTACGCACTGAGCGCAACCATGTTTAGAATCGTAATTTTATGTTTTCTCATCGCAATAATATCTAATTTTTTCAATTGGTTTAGAAAACGATTAACGGTTTCACGAGACGTGCTCGCCATGGACGCAACATCTTGATTCGTAAGGGGAAGATTGATTAGTAGACCTTCGGGTTGATCGACGCCATGTTTACTGCTCAGTTGCTGCAATACGGATGCAACACGTAAATTGACATCACCACTGCCGAACTCTTGAAGCTTAGTCTGTAATTCACGAACGAGGCGCCCCATCATGCGCATGACTTTTACAGAAATAACAGGATTTTCAATTAATAATTGTTCGAAAGCTTGGATCGGGATGACGGATATAATTGTTTCCTCAACCGTCTCAGCTGAAACATCGTATGGAGAATCATCGAAAAACCCCGTGTGCGGGAACATTTCACCAGCTTTAATAAAATTAAGTGTATGCTCGTTGCCGACTGCATCGACTTTATACAATTTCACAATACCGCTTAGAATAAAAAAGGTGCTCGTTCTCGGATCATTCTGGTTAAAAAGGTTCGATTTACGAGGTATCGTGTACGTATGTGCAATATTCGCTAATTGTCGCAATTCGTGTTCATTCAGTTCGCTAAAGACGGGCAGGGAAGCAAGCATCGCTTGAAATGGATCCACTTTGCTCATTGAAAATCACCTCACCTGATAATAGTTGTATCATGTTACATTACAAAAATGGATGAAGATTGTAAAGATGAAGTATGGTAATATGGGAGAAGGAACTATAAATTTTTCCAATTTAGGGCGGGAGGGATACGAGTGAATCTCGCAGGACAACAGATGACCGGCTTTCGCAGATGGGGTCGCTGGAAACGAATCTTGTTCGTGATTGCAGTTACAATATTTATCGGTTCAAATTTACTTTACTTAACACCAGCAGGAGCTAAGCTTCGGATGTTGCTTGCTGAGACAGCGATTACGACTCAGCACCGAGACTGGGCATGGTTCTTCGTTGGCGGAGCTAAGCGTGATGAAATGGTACAAGCGTTATTTGAACTCAGTGACAAGAACGCAGAAGTCCCTCAAGACATGAAAGAAGTAGATGTTACGCAAGAAGAGAAGCGTCAAGGTGAACTAATTAAAGTTGAAGATATATCCGGCACGCGTTGGGTCGGTAAGAAGATGTATGTATATGATCCTAAAGCGATCCGAATTGTCGTACCCGGCAAGCAAGGCGTAGGTGAGCGTGTATCGTCGATGGTGAAACGGACTGGCGCGCTTGCAGGTGTGAATGCGGGTGGATTCATCGATCCGGGTGGGTTTGGGAACGGTTTTGCCCCAATTGGTATCGTGATGTCAGGTGGTGAGGTCTTACATAATGATACAGCAGAAACTACCCCTCAGCATATTGTCGGTTTTACGAAAGATGGTGTTCTGCTCATCGGCAAATACTCGACCAAGGAGCTGAAAGAGAAGCAAGTAAGTGAAGCTGTTTCCTTCTATCCTCGTATTATCGCCAATGGCCAACCTCTAATTACGAGTGGTGATGGTGGGGGCGGGATTCATCCACGAACGGCTCTTGGTCAGCGTAAAGATGGTACAGTTATCTTTATCGTCATTGATGGTAGACAGAAACATAGTGTTGGAGCAACTTATCGTGAAGTGCAAGATTTATTGCTTGCAGAAGGTTGTGTGAACGCAGGATTCCTTGATGGTGGTTCATCTGCAGAGATGGTGTTAGATGGCAATGTCATAACTAAACCTTCTTCACCAGATGGTGGCGAGCGAACGCTTCCTACCGCATTTCTCGTATTTGAGAACTCGGATGATGTGAAAGTGAATAACATTTGGCAGGGTCTTAAGAGCATTGATCCAGGTGGTACATATGATCCGAATAAGTCTTGGTACAATAAGAATAAATCACCATCCCCAAGTCCAAGCAGCAAACCCGGAACATCTCCTTCTACAGGGAAGAATTCACCAGGACCTAGTAAGTCGCCAAGTGCAACGAAATCTCCAGAACCACAAGGAACCAAGCAGCCGGGTAATTCGACTACGAAACCAAGTGACAATGGTGCCAAGAATAGCACCAAACCTTCACCGAATCAAGGAAATACAGAAGCTAGTAAAAAGCCGGAGACTACGAATTCTCCGAAGCCATAAGGAAATTGCAATGAAATCTCAGACACTTTCTGAGGTTTTTTTGCTGTTATGGCATACAATTAATTTCATAATTTACAGTATATGTTGTATGTTCGGAAGTTTTAATGAATTTTATTAACTTACGTACAATTCTAGTAGATTATCGGTTAGAATAGACATGTTGCTATTTTCATAGAGATTATTTTGAGAGGGGTATTTCAATTGAAAAGAAAACTTAGTGTCATGATTTCCGCAGGTGTGCTTGCTTCAGCGCTTGCTGTTGGTAGCGTAGGTGCAGCACCTCTACAAGCTGTAAATCATTCCGATTGGATGCAAAAGAAAGCTATCGTTGTAGGTGATCAAGGCGGGGATCTTGCTTTGAAACGTGCTGTAACATTAGCAGAAGTTGTAACTTTGGTTGCTAGAGTGAACGGTGAAGTTCCTAAAGCAGCTTCCGGAGCGCATTGGGCAGCAGGAGCAATTGACGCAAGTCTAACAGCTGGTGCTATCACAAAAGAAGAATCATTGAAACCTGACGCAACTCTATCAGCTAATCGTGTTGTTGAGATTGCAGCTAAATTAAGCGTGAAGCTTGATTTAACTGGTGACAGCACAGTAACAAGAGAAGCATTCATTCAAGCACTTGGTACTGCTGTAACAACTCAGATTACTATTGGACACACAAATGACGTACACGGTCACATCGTTGAGAATAAGAGCGGTAAAGAGTTTGGTTATGCAAAAATGGCTACATTGATCAATGAATGGCGTAAAGAAAACCCGAACTTCCTATTGCTTGATGCAGGGGATACGTTCCAAGGTACAATCTACACGAACCAATTCAAAGGTGAATCCATTCTTCCAATTTTGAACCACTTGGCATATGAGACAATGGCTGCTGGTAACCACGAATTTGACTTTGGTGCAGATCAATTGCTTAAACTTCGTGATCAATTGGATTACCCTGTAATTAGCTCCAACGTATTTAAAGAAGATGGTACAGAGTTCTTGCAACCGGTTCATTATGCAGAAATTGGCGGTAAGAAATTCGCATTCCTTGGTTTTGTAACAGAAGAAACACCAGTTGTTACACACCCAGACAATGTTAAAGGTTTAACTTTCAAGAGCCCAGTTGAAATTGCTAAGAAATTAGTACCTGAGCTTAAGAAAAAAGCAGATCACGTTGTTGTCGTATCCCACGTAGGTGTGGACGTTGACCGTGAAATCGCGAAGAATGTTCCTGGCATCGATCTAATCGTTGGCGGACACTCACATACTCCTCTTAAAACACCAGAAGTGGTGAACGGTACATACATCGTGCAAGACTGGGAATACGGTAAATCCTTAGGTCGTGCAGACTTGTTCTACTTCAAGAATGAGCTTGTACAATTCTCCGGCGGCTTGAAAGAGTACGACGAGACAGTTGCAGCTGATCCAAAAGTAGCGAAAATGGTAGACGAAATCGCGAAGAAAATCGATGATGCTCTTAACATCGTAATCGCGAAAGCTGAAGTTAACTTGGATGGCGATCGTACATTAGTGCGTGCTCAAGAAACAAACTTGGGTAACCTAACTGCAGACATTATGCGTGAGCGTACTCAATCTATCCCTGGATTTGAAGCTGACGTTGCAATCACGAACGGTGGCGGTATCCGTGACAAGATGTTAGCAGGCGATATCACGAAGAAAATGCTTCAAACGGTATTCCCGTTCCCTAATACTTTAGCAGTTGTTGAAGTAACAGGAAGCGACCTTAAAGCAGCACTTGAAAATGGTGTAAGCCAAGTTGAAACAGGCGGCGGACGCTTCCCACAAATCAGTGGTATGTCCTTCTCTTACAACCCAACGAAAGCAGTTGGTTCCCGTGTAATTGACGTGAAAGTTGGCGGTAAAGACCTTGACCTTAGCAAAAAGTACAAGGTAGCAACGAACGACTTCATGATCGCTGGTGGCGACGGTTATACTTCCTTGAAGCAACCAGGTGCATTCAACACAGGCGTAACTTTCTACGACTTGATGGAAGCAGAGATTATTAAGATGAAAACACTAAATCCTAAAACAGAAGATCGTATTGTTGTTGTAAAATAATCGTTTCTTCTCATATGTGAGATACACTTCGCAAGCAGCGAGTGCCCAACCTGTTATTTAGGTTGGGCACTTTTTTTCCATAATTAAGCGTATCAATAATTTACTGAATTAACCAAATGAGTTAAGATTGGTAGGAACAAGCATGAACTAGGAGGGTGCTATTTTATTTGAAATTTCAGAGTTAATAGATTGATTGTGATGATACATAAGGAGGCAAATGGTGATGAGATTGAAGAAGAGAGTAGTTGTAAGTTCGGCTTTACTAGTAGCGTTAGTAGGTAGTGGATTTACGGGTATGGGGAATTTGCTACAAGGAAAAAGTGAGGGATTGAAAGTTGCCTATGCAGCTCCAGCGAATTTTACAGATATTGGTGGGCATTGGGCAGCGGCAGATATTATGAAAGCCGTGGAAGGCGGCATTGCAGCTGGCTATGAAGATGGATCATTCCGACCTGATCAGGAAGTAAAGCGTTCGGAGTTCATTAAGTTGTTAACGACAGCACTCAAGTTACCTAATGGTGCGGATGGAGCAAACTGGTACGACAAATTTGTTGCCGCAGCAACCAAAGAAGGCTTTTACAAGAATGATTTTACAGCAAGCAGCATGGAAGAAGCCATTCCACGCAAAGAGATGGTAAAGCTCGCAGGACGCGCAGCTGCACTTAAATATGAGTTCGGTGAGATTGAAGAGAAACAGTGGCTATGGGAAGCAGCGAAAGCTGGAATCGTGCATGGCAAAGGCAATGGGGACGTTGCCCCTGATGGCACAACGACGAGAGCTGAAGCAATTGCGATCGTGAATCGTGTAACCGATGTGAAGGCGGGTAAGAAGCTACCCGTTGATAAGTACGCGATTTCAGGTGCGGAGATTTATTGGCATAAGACGAATGTGATGTCGATGTTGCCGAGGTATTTTACAAAACCATACAAATATGATGATGGAAGTTATGACAAATTTAGAGACGACTTGATGCATGAAGAAAAAGCCGATGGAAATTACATCGCTGAAACTGAGAGATTCGTTGTCATTGACCTAGATGATAAGAATGACCCTAATCGTCATTTAATACCTGAAGGATCAAAACGCTTTATTTTTTCTACTCGTCAGGCTGTAGATGTGTCAAATGGTGGATACGCAGTTATTGCTGTAAATAAATTAAAGGTGAAAAAGAATGTTGCTAACTTCGATTTAATTCTAAGTGCTTACACATTTATTGGCGGTGATATAAGAAATGTTAATGATTTATCGAAGAAAGCACAAAAACTCGATGGCCTTATTGTGAATGACGCTAATAAAAGTTCTAATGGGGCATTAATAGCAAAAGAAAATACTACAGTAACATACATTACGGGTCAATTTATTCCTAAAGGAGATTGGATTGCGGATCCAACAATGGAAGTTACATTTTCACCGATAGGGAAGTTTAATACACCTATGTCAAATTTATTGAGTTCGTGGACTAGGAAAGAAATTAGTAACTAGGAGGGGCTATGAAAAAGTATTGTTCTATATTGCTTGTATTAAGTATGTTTATAGGACTACTTCCCAATATAGCTGTAGCTGCTGAACCAGAGTATGTTGTGGATTTGGGGGTCGATGATTCGTTCGTTATTCAAAAACATAACGATAACATAATTAGTGGATATTCCAAATGGTCGTACGACACTGTTACAATACCAGCCCCTCCGCCCGGGAAGTATATAACGGAAGTTTATTTACGAAATAAGAATAAAAAAGACGAAAGAATAGGAAATCCTCTGAAACCGGATGTTGGCAATAAATTCAAAGTTGGAGATATTCAAAGCATAAGATCTATTGATTTAAAAAAAACTGAAACCACTGGTCAAGGAAATTTTACATGGTGGCGAGATGAGACTATGACGAATGTATGGATGTACGATTTCGAGGGAAGTCGAATGTTCTATAGGTATAAAGGGAAATACGATCAACCAAGAGCAACAGGTGCAGAGTGGGCAAGTTTACCTCGAACAGGAAATGAGCCTAATGGTAGACCATTTCCTTCAGAAGTATCTAATTTTGTTTCAATTGATAGTGGAGGAGCGAATAAAGGAGATACCCCAATTACTCGCGGAGATGAGGCTTGGGATTATCGAAATCATAATATTATTACAACACATCTTGAAAGTGATGATGGGTTGCGTATAGAAATTGATAAATTGAAAGATGTGAAGGTAGATTTTGATGAAGACAAAGGTCTTGAACATTATCCAACAGTTTTTAAAGATAAAGTAAAAAATATAAAATTAGATTTAAAGGCAAGAACATTAAAATTTTGGTATTTGGCATTATTTGATGTTGATGGGCAGGTAACATCTGAAGCACCAAATCGAAAATTAGTATATTTTAATAATTGGAAGTTGACATTTACTGGTCAAGTATATGAATTCCCACCAATAGAAATCGTTGCTATCTATGGTGATAAACCAGGAGAGACTTGTAAACCCGGTGATCCCGACTGTAACTCTGGTGGTCCCACTTGTTCTTCAACACTTACAGGTCCATCTGACGCATCTTCCATGACAGGCGAAGTTAGCGATCCACAATCAGACGGCGTGATTAAAGCCGACACTCGACATTCAGAACGGTTCGATGTACTGCAAGGCATACCAACTTCTGAAAGCTTGTATGCCAACGCCTTTGGGCTAGAATATTTGTATAAGAACAAGTTTACTAATAAGACGGGGAAGTACACCTTTAAGGTAACAGTTACGAAAACATACAATATGAAGTGGAAGGAACCAGGTGGGAAGGACAAAGATGGAAAACCACTTCCTGATGTTGATAAGCAAGATACGAAGACTATAAAGAAAGACTATAACATTGATCGCGACTTCTCCTACTGGGTTATCGACAACCTGGAAGTAAACAAGATCGAGAAGGCTACTATGGCGAACTATGCATTAAGTGGGAGTGTCGATCTTCAACCACAAGGGTATACTCCACCAACAGTAGATGCTAAAAATTCAGATTCGATCGAAGATCATGTTACGCCAGCTTCTTGTGATAATGTCGATTTAGGAACAGAAGAAGTAGCTGGTAAAACACCTCCACCTGAAGACTTTAAGTCTGATGCAGATGGTGCTGTGGGAGAAAATCAAGTGAAGAACGACTTTCTCAACTTCAATGGTTCGGTTATTATGGATAACAGTTCCACTGAAAAAACAGCTCCAACACCTGGAGAAATTCCAAAACCTAAACGTATCGATGAAAATGTTCTCTATGGTAACGGCTATGTAATCAGTAAGTCTCTAATTAATAAAGAAAGTCAGCCTTCTAGTGGTACGATCTATTATCAGTTGATCACTCCAGGCAATATCAAAGGCGGTTCAGACAAGAACTTCCCAATCAACAACATCAACACTGTCACCGTTCACACTCCTGTCGTCATTTACGCTTCTATCTCGGACGATAAAGCTCACAACCAGAAAACCGTACCCGCGTGGGATCGCTCTGCAACGATATTAGATCGACCGTTCACCATACATATGCCAACAGATGGTCAACATCGTAACATTCCAGGTTACGGAGATCGCGACTATGCGAAGTATGTACGAGATAAGCAAGTGTGGTTCCCATTTGACGTGTACAACGGGGATAAGTCGAAGTTTTATGCGAAGGAAACATGGATCTCTATCCCAGTAAACCAAGAGGCGACGAAGTTCTTCATGCCAGTATGGGTGGATGAAGGATTCTATGATGTGTTGTTCCGAACGATTGCCGAGAATGCACCAGACCCGTTTACAAATCAACACAATGCCAACTTGGATTTGACACATCATGTAGCATCAGATGTTATTCCGGTTGATGTGATCGGCCGCTTATACGATTTCAGGATAACAGACGTTCAGGATTTCAATTGGGAGACGGTATTCCGCACGCAACAAGGAGCGAGTACGCATACAGGCAACTACTATTGGTCAGGTCCGAACCAGATAGACGGAGACCCAAGAGGCAACCAAGCACCATTTTTGCTTCCGATCCGTCAAGGTAGTCATCCTGAGAAGGGCTATCGTAATGTGTCGGTAAAGACTGGTTATACGTTCAAATTCGATATGAAGACCAAAGGTGACATGTTCCGCTTCGACGATTCGATTCGTGTGACACCGACTTTCTACTACGTAGACAAGAATGGTCAGAACAGACAAGAAGTCGATCTGTATTACCACTCGGACGACAAGCGGTTCATTCAAATTGGCTCTAAAGATGATGTCCAGAAAAGATACATGGTACTCGATCAGCGCCTGCGCAACGTACCTGCAAGTGATATAACAAGGTCATCAAGCGCTCTATGGGAGTTGTTCTCCAAACCTCTGAATTGGAAAATGGATAAGAAAACCTACAGCGATGCCTTTGCAGAGCACGTGTCAAAAGAAAAGAAATATATCGGCGGATACGCTCTTGAGTTGCTCATCTCCGATGTTCGAATGCTCATTGGTCAACAGTATGTTCCGTTAGGCGTAAACCCTTACCGTGTCCAAGCTGCCGAGCAGCAGTGGTACGGGGAATACAGTATTCCTGCTGCTGTGTATGTCGTGGGAAAGGGGACGAACATCCCAGATTACGGTATTAAAAATGTACTGGACGAGAAGTCGAAGATCTTCTTGAAAGATGGCTACATCATCGTGAACTTCAATCTAGAGACCATCCAGAACAGAGACTTTAACAACCCGCACCTTCAGTACATTCACACACCTGCGATGCTGCAAACCGATCCAAATCGGAATCAATGGACGCTAGAAGGTTACCGTAGAAGCTTCACGGATCCTTACGGTAAGACGTTCAATCTTCGTGACGGCGATGTCGTATTCTATCATGCGGATCAATCTTCTTATGATGATTTCCGTTCTGGCGGAACGCATTGATACCCATTCATTTTCAAAAATAGTCATTGGGCACATACTGCCCAGTGGCTTTTTTTTCGTCATATAGCTTGCCTCCCAATTCGTATAACTCCTGCCTCCTATGTTATGATGAAATGAGTAAAGAAGACGATCAGGGAGGTCACACATAGATGAATTTGAATGGACAACCGACGATTACGATTTGCTCGGATTCGGTGGGGGAGACAGCGGAGACGGTGGTACGAGCGACGATTCGTCAATTCTATAATCATCCGGTACGCTTGCGTCGGATTAGTCATTTGCATCAAGATTCGGAGATTCGATTGGCGGTGCAGGAGGTAGCGCAGACCGGTGGATTTATTGCCTATACACTCGTAGAGCCAGAGCTTCGTGAAGTGATGAAGGAAGAAGCAAAGCGCCTCAAAGTCCACGCGGTCGATATTATGGGACCGATGATGCAAGCTTTTATTGATACGTTCGGGGATTCTCCAAGCCGTAAGCCAGGACTGCTTCATGTGCTGGATGAGGATTACTTCCGTAGAGTCGAAGCAATTGAGTTCACGGTTCGATGCGATGATGGCCGTGAGACGGCGGCAATGTTAGAAGCAGATATTGTCCTGATTGGGGTGTCGCGCACATCCAAGACACCACTTAGTATGTTCCTTGCGCACAAAGGGTTCAAAGTCGCGAATCTACCGCTCATTCCAGAGATGAAGCCGCCCGCGGAGTTGTTCAAGGTGGATAGCTCGCGCATTGTATGCTTGACGATGGACTTTGAGAAAATGTATAAGATCCGCACAGAACGCCTTCGTGCCCTTGGCTTGCCTGATGGTTCGAAATACGCAACCCAGCAGCGGATTACGGAAGAGTTGGACTATGCGCATGAGCTTGCAAGCAAGCTAGGTTGTCCAATCATTAACGTGACGGATAAGGCGATTGAAGAGACAGCGGGTGTGATCTTGGAGTCTTTTCTTACGTTATAATTTCTGAGCGAGCACAAGTAAGTAGCCATATACGCCGACACTAAATAGAATAAGTAGCGGAATACCAAGGCGGAAGCTGAGATGTTTCGTCTTATGACGTTTGCGATTCATCGCGATTTGACTGCCGATTGCACCTCCGCATGCTGCGAGCAGGAATAGTTTCTTCTCAGGTATGCGGCGCTGATTCTTGGCAGCACGGCGCTTATCACTTGCCATTGTGCTGTAGCTAATGAAGTTCATAACAATGAATAATCCAATGAGAATAAGCTGTAGCGTGTTCATATGAATAGCCCCTCCAATCTAGTAGGATGAAGTCCATTATACGCGATTGGAGGTTTTTTTTGCGATTATTTGTATTTGGGAGGTATCGTCTTAACAGTGCTAGCTGAAGCGAACGAAGTTAATTGCCGACGAAGCAGTAACGTACAAGCAATCGGCGCACTGCCTATCACGAGCATCATACTGCTAATGACAAGCGGATCGGTACGCCATGACAGTACCAGAATAAAGACGATAACACCTAGTAATCTTCCTGCATTGAGCGCAAGTTCGCGAAGGATAATGAATTCCTCACGGAGCCTAACATGCTCCTCATTACTACCGATCAGATCAAACACAGCCGAAGTAATCGGCAATGTATACAGTGGAATGCTAAGCGCGACCCCAACGCCGAAGATCAACAAAGTGACATAATCGATTCGCCAGAAAAAGGGGATAATCAGCGCGACCATACAGACTGCACCAATCCACATGCAAGTACTTCGCCATCTCACTTTGACATAACGCCCGACAATCCAATAACTAACGAACGAAACGGCAGAAGTGAGGAGAGCATAATTACCAAGCTTTTGCTCGCTGGAAGTTGCGATATAGACGAGCAGCCCAATCATGAACCCGAATACCCCCTCACGAAACCCTTGTGCGGCAAGCGCGGCGCAGATTCGCCTCCAAGGCGTATTCTTCTTCTTAAAATGTCCCCAGCTATGCGACCACATATATTCGCCAACAGGCTCTCGCTTGGTAATAAAGAAACTCACGATCACACCAAGAATGAATATGCCCATAGAGATGGAGAATATTACGGAGTACCCTTTTTCATCGGGCATATGGACGATAATAAATCCCGAAATCCATGGTGCAATCATACCTGACAAGGAGGTAAGTGCTCCGACCCAGCCATTAAACACATCTCGATCGTCTGGACTCGTCACTTCAAAATAGAGCACATTATACGCCAGCCAGAACAAGCCCGATGCAGCGCCTTGCAGAATTCCAAGCAACCACACGTATGTAACACTGCTAGTCCCGAGCATTAACACACATAGGTAGAAGACGGCAGATGCCGCGACACCTGCACGCAAGCAGTTCATTTTGTTGCCTTCCTTCACCCAGATACCAGCGAGGCAGAAGGTAATTGCCATCGTAAGGAATTGCAGCAGTGAGAACCAGCCAAGCACGGCATAATCTTGACTCGCTTTCCATAAGTAGACGTTAACGAATGTACCGGATAGCGCACTTGCTGCGGCAAACAACGTGTTTTCGAGGATTAACCAGTAGAACGATCTCTCTTTAGCAGGAGTGGATTGCATCTATGAAAGCCACCTTATCTTGTTATTGTGAATTGGAGCACATTCCCATTTGTTTCCCGTATGCAAAATGTGTATAATAATATAGTTTTGTTGCCTACTATTTTTGATAAATACAACTAGATAAACAACATGGGGGAAAAAAGAACATGCAGACTCAATCTGTAAAAATTACAAACTGTGATCCGTCAGCACTTGGATTATTCGGACTTGCGATGGTTACTCTCGTCGCTTCTACACAAAAGCTTGGACTAACAACGGGTGTAGCCTTTATACTGCCTTGGGCAATTTTCTTAGGAGCCTTCGCACAGTTATTCGCTTGCATTAACGATTCCAAACGAAATAACGTTTTTGGTACGACAGCATTTGGCGCATTCGCATTCTTCTGGTTCGCAGTTGGTGCGTCTTGGCTAATCGAAGCGGGTGTATTCGGTTCTACGCTTGCAGCGGCAGTTGATCACAAACAACTTGGTGTTGCTTACATCGGTTACTTGATCTTCTCACTGTTCATGACTTTCGGTGCGCTTGGCACGAACAAAAACTTGTTTATTATTTTCGTTTTTATCGACTTTTTATTCATCGGCTTGTCCGCATACTCATTCGATATTGCACCTGCATTTATGAAAAATGTAGCTGGCGTCTGCGAGCTATTGATCGCTCTTGCAAGCTTCTACGGCTGTGCAGGGAACGTACTGAACCAACATTTTGGTAAAACAGTTGTCCCACTAGGTAAAGCGATTATTACGATTAAAAAATAGTGAGTTATAAAAATGATTTCGAAACATACAAAAAAACAGCGTTAGGTCATTGACCTTACGCTGTTTTTTTGTCTTTTTTTACAAGTGAAGATAAGTTCGGTATCATAAATCGTAGGCTATTATTTCTTATTGCGAAGCGTCTGCATTTCTTCCGTTACAACTGCGGCTAAGTCGGAGTTGTCGAATAGGGATAGCACGCCAAGCAGAGTATCATGTGCGACTTCACCAGCTTCTTCTTTCGGAACGGTAAGTTCTAACATCTCGATAAGAGCAGGGCTTGTCTCTTGGTTTGGGTAAGCTTTACGGTATACCTCAATTGGATCGAGATCGTGATTTACACACCACTGTGCGAACACTAACGCCATCATGCGCTCATCACGCTCATAGTTCTGGCGAAGCTGTTGTTCCATTTCTTTTTGCGACATATTCATATTTCAAATCCCCTTTGTTCACTCATTCTAACGTATCTTTTAAACATAGAGCGCAGGCTCGTAAATGTCAAACTTAAGCGAGAGGCGGTTGTTACATATGGTAAGACAGCGTTATGAAAATTTAGATGGTGTAGGATTAGAAAATTCGTTCAACAAGCTAATGAAGTGGCGCAAGGAGCGTAGCTCGAAGGTTAAGGATATGTCCTATGTTGTTGGGGTAATTCCGAATAAAGAGGTTGCGTTCCTTGCTAATAATCGGACCCAGACGACCGTAACTTGGATAGGGCATTCGACGTTTCTCATTCAACATGGGGGACTTAACATGATTACCGATCCAGTCTGGGCAAACAGCATGGCAGTATCGAAGCGACTAGCTCTACCGGGGTTGACGCTCGAGGAACTGCCCGCGATTGATGTGATGCTACTATCCCACTCGCATTATGATCACATGCACCTTGCTTCGCTCCGCGCGATTGAGCGCAAGCATCATCCACTTCTCATTGTACCGATTGGACTCAAGGCGAAAATGGTTCGCAAAGGATTTGCGAATGTACAAGAACTAGCTTGGTGGGAGCAGACGACAGTAAGTGGAGTGGAAATTCATTTTGTCCCGACACAGCATTGGACGAAGCGAACGCTAACGGATACGAACACTTCGCATTGGGGCGGGTATGTCATTCAGACGTCAGCTCAAGATCCGCAAGCGGTTTATTTTGCAGGAGATAGTGGTTACTTCCGAGGTTTCCAATTGATCGGTGAGCGATTCAACATTCATACGGCACTTATGCCGATTGGTGCGTATGAGCCAGAATGGTTCATGAAACTTCAGCATGTAACACCCGAGGAGGCTGTTCAAGCATTCTTGGATGTGAAGGCGAAGCATTTCGTACCGATGCATTATGGGGCATTTCGTCTAGCGGATGATACGCCTAAGGAAGCGCTGGATCGACTAGTTGCCGAGTGGAAGAAACAAGGGCTTGCTAGCGAGCGACTCCATATTCTTCTGCATGGTGAGACGTTAGGTGCGGACAAATTGTAGGTGATATTGTGTGGTGCTTACACATACCATAAGATGGACAACAGTTACGGATAAATGGGCTTCTGAATAGGAGGTAAGCGCCATGCGAAAGTTTTGGACGTACTATATTGGACTTCTGATTGTGTACAGTCTCGGTGTTGCTTGGTATGTGTGGAAGGGTAATTTCTTCGGGGTTGATGCTAAGTTTACAGGGACACTCATTGATCCGCATACATTTATGACCGGGGATCAGATTGAGCGGGCAGAGATCATGTCACGTATCGGGACGTGGTACTTTTTCGTTCACCCATTCTTGATGATCGGGGTGTTAATTGGACTTCTAAGATTCTCTACTGGCTTACGTACAATTGTTGAAAAATGGTTCCGATCACCGTTTCTGCAATTCCCAGCGTATGCACTCTTCTTCTCACTCATTTTGACGTTAATCTTCGTGCCGGTCAGTTATGTGTTCCATCTGCTTAGCCGAACGTATGGGGTATCGAAGGAATCCACAACCGTGTGGATCACGGATTTGATCAAGAACTTCTGGCTCGAATGGGTAGGTACGGCGCTCATATTCGGTATTATCTATATCCTGCTTCGCAAGGTGCAGAAGCGCGCTTGGCTATGGATGTGGATCATTACGATCCCACTGACCTTGTTCCTGACCTTCTTGCAGCCTGTCGTCATTGATCCGTTATTTAATAAATTTGAGCCACTAGCGAATGGACAGCTTAAGCAGGATATTCTTCATTTAGCTAATGAAGCACAAATTCCAGCCCATGATGTGTATCAAGTAAACATGTCGGAGCGAACAGGCGGGATTAATGCGTATGTGAACGGGATTGGATCGAATGCGCGGATTGTCCTCTGGGACACGACACTGGATAAGCTGAGAACCGATGAAATCTTAACAATCATGGCGCATGAGATGGGTCACTACGTGGAGCGGCATATTTATTGGGGTTTAGCATTCGGACTTCTCTCTAGTCTTGCGGTAATTGGACTTGGATTCTGGCTTTTAACTTGGTCTATCGGCAAATGGGGTCATCACTTCGGTATACGTGGTCGTGGAGATTTCGCGGCGTATCCTGTGCTAGTTGCGATTGTTACTTTAATCAGCTTCGCTTCAAGTCCGATTCAGAATGGCTTCTCCAGAGTCATTGAACACCGAGCGGATGCCTATGCCATGCAAATGACCCACGACGGTGACGCGGCAATCCGTGCTTTCCAGAAGATCGCGAAGGAATCGCTTGCACCTGTAACAGAGCCTACGTTAGTACAGTGGTTTACAGGATCGCATCCGACGATTGAGGATCGTATGGTTTATTTTAACCAATATAAGAAGCAGTAGGCTTATTCCTCGTCCATAGGGGATTGTAAGTGGTCATCGTACGTATCGATATAGAGCTGCTTATCAACGCCCAGGACGGCATAGGTAACATCACTGACTTGTAAGTGATTTTTCGTTAATTGCTTGTGCAGCCAGTCGATTGTGAGATTATTCTGGGATAGATTCTTCTCAATGACGGTTCCATCCATAATGAGTTCGATAGGCAATCGGGTTTCCGTCTTGGTTGCTATCCAGAGATCTTTGCGGGTGACCGTGCGATATTGAGGTTTCTTTAACACCGTTAAGATTCCGTTGATTTCTAAGATTGCGAACAAAACTTCGTTCATATTAAAAATATTGCGCTCACGCAGCTCCTGATTCAAGGAATCTAGCGTGTAGCGCATTTTGCGCATGTTATGTTCGAGAATTTTACCGTTTTGGATAACGATTGTTGGATCACCCGCTAGTAGCTTGCGGAATTTTCTATTCTTCAAGGCGATCTGTGCTACGACTAAGATGATCGTTGCAAACAGGAGAAGGGCATAGATAAGGTGAAACACATTGTAGTCGGTATTAAACACAATATTGGCTGTAATCACGACTAATGTGACGGAAGAGATGAAGTCAAAGTAAGTCATTTGCGCGAGCGTCTGTTTCCCTAAGACACGTGCTGTTAACATGAGGATGGTAAAAGCGGCTAAGGCGCGTAATGTGATCTCAAGATAGATGTTCATCAGATTCCTCCATGGCGATAATCTCTATCATTGTTGCCACGTTGGGTTGAAATAAAACACCCTCCCGCCTTTGTAACAAGGAGAGAGGGTGAGTGATTAGCTATTTTGTCGTCTCGTCATCTGCTGCCACACGGTTCCTTCGGCTTCTTGACCGCTCTCAATTCGCTCGAGCGCGATATTCGCCTGCATGCGCACTTCGAACTCATCGTCTTCAGCTGCTTGGCGCAAGGCCTCAACTGCGGTTGCATCGCCTACTTCGTATAAAAAGCGAGCAGCGCGCCAACGAACAAGCTTGTTATCATCTTGAAGCGCCTTAATCATTGCAGGTGTTGCCGCAGGATCACCAATGTCGGATAGGGAGTCACCTGCTGTACGACGCAGAACAGGGGAGCGGTCTTGCAGCATCTGATAGAGATGAGGCAGAACAGCAGGATCTTTAATTTGGCTTAACAATACCATTGCAAGGCGGCGAACAGAAGTTTGATCATCTTGTAGAAGTTGTACCAGAATCGGCATCGTCTCAGATGATGGTTCGATTGCGTCTAGCGCAGCATAGCGCTTTTTCCAATCGTCTGCTTGCAACTGTATTTGAATTTCTTCGAGTGTAAGCTTACGCTTAATCACTTTGCTATCTTCGGGTAAAGCGGTATATGCTGCTACACTTTGAGTAGCTTGCTCCGTTAATAGGTGAAGTGTCTCGTCATCATAAGAAGCATCAACCTCTTGAACAATCGTCTCCAGCACTTCATTTAACTCACCGTAGCGAATACCGAACTCATCAAGGTGACGCTCTTTCAGTAAGCTTGGAGATGCTGCTGTTGCCTTCATTGCGGCATCTGTAAATCGTTGTGGCATCGCAGCGCGAACCTCTTCGTTACCAGCACGAACACGTACTTGCAGCGGAATGCCGCGAAACTTCTGGAGGAATACGTGTACTTCACCCCATGGATCGTCTGATGCAACGCTCTCTTGCTGAGCGGCACCTTGTCCAGTGCTACCGAACACTTCGCGTGTGGCAGCTAAGATTTGCTGCCAGTCACCTTTTGGTTTGCGATCAAGTGCAATAAAGTCTGCTGCAAGGAATACACTTTTGACATCTGGTATTTGGAGCAATTGTTGTACATATTCAGGTGCCTTTGAAACGTTTGTTTGGTCGTAGGTTAAGCGAACGCTAGCAGGCTGTGACTGATCCATCGTCAGTTTCATGGAGTTGGGACTCGGTGTTGGTTCGATCGAGATGATCTTCATGGGCGATAAACCCTCCTTTATTGGATATGCGTTACACGCAAATTGGAATGTTATGAAAAGTCTACTTTAGTATCATACCATAAACTTTTATTTATAGGGGAGGGGGGCATATTTAACCAAGGTATATAAAAAGCCCCAAACGCGAAGCGTCTAGGGCAATATCGGATTAGTCCATATCGACAAGGTTGCGATTTAAGTAAGTGTCTAGTGTCTTCGTCAGATCGAATACCGTATGCGCAAGATCAACATTCTCGAATGAATGCTCACACTCACTGCGATAGGCAACGGATGAATCATAATGAGAATTGTAACGCTCAATATCCGCGTCAGACTCTCCGTTTTCTTTCATACGCTGGACAAGGGTCTTGCGATCTACATAGATCATTATTCGAACGAGCTTATCTCCATACAAATCTTTGAGTTTCGTCGCTCCTTCAGCGTTCAGAATCAGGAATGCGCTTCCACGATCATGTAGCATGTTAGCAACATCTTGGCTTTTTACACCGTAAAAATGACTGTCCGTTTGCATGACTTCAAGGAATTCGCCTTTACTTTGTGCATTGAAAAATTCGACGGGGGATATGAATCGGTAGTCTTGACCCTCAACCTCAGTAGGGCGGGGCGGTCTAGTCGTATAGGATAACACTTGTTTGACTCCAAGCGTAGCACCTGACATCTCGGCAACTGTTTTGCGACCTGCACCATGGGGGCCTGTAAATACGAATAGTATTTCGTCATCTTTCAATCTGTACATAAGAATGAACACTCCCTTCTTTGGAAAACAACGTTGGGATTGAAGTCTTTCACATTAAGTCTGGGCATCCAGTATTGGGCTAATGTTATTCCTTATTGTAGTTTATTTTATATGCGATTTCCAGCCTTTAACATACCAAAGGTCAACTAATTTGCATAATTAATATTTTTTTAATAATAAAAATTTCGCGATCTATATAAAAATAGCACCAGCAGACTCTCGTCCACTGATGCTAGTATAACAATCACTTAGCGCGTAAATTAACGCTTTCGACCGCCTGGTTTGCGACCGCCGCTGTTCGCACGGCCACCGCCAAAGTTAGGGCGTGCGCTGCCGCGACCTTCACGTTGTTGCGCATCGCCACGACCACTGAACCATTCTGACTCTGCACCGCGCTCAGAGTTATTGCGACCACCGCGTTGTCCTGCATCACCGCGCCCTGCGCCAGCATTACCGCGTCCACTGGACTCGCCGCGCCCTGCGCCAGCATTACCGCGTCCGCTGGACTCACCGCGCCCTGCACCAGCATTACGTCCGCCGCCGAAGCTTGCGCGAGCGCTGCCGCGTCCATCACGCTGTCCTGCATCACCGCGTCCGCCGAACTCCCCGCGGGATGCTCCGCGATCTGCTTGATCACGTCCACCGCGATCTGCGCTGCGCGTATCGTTGTCACGACCTTCCCAGCGCTTCGTGCTATTGTTGTTATTGTTGCTACGTCCGCCACGATTGCCTTGTGCGCCGCCGCGTGCATTGCTGCGTTCAGCAGAGCCTTCACGCTCCGCACGTACACTGCGAGTTGCTACGCGATCTGCGCTGTTACGAGCTGCACGTTCTGCAGAACGCTCAACGCGCTCTACGATTCGCTCAGCTTCGCTTTCACTGCTACGGCGCCATGGACCTTGTGGTACCGCGTTCTCACGATCTTGTCCGCCTGAACGCTTGTTATCACGTTTAAGCACATTACGTTGGTAGTCACCACGTGTCTTACGACCGCCGTCACGTCCACCGCGGTCATTGCCAGTTGTGCGACTATTCCCGCGATCGCCACGGGATTTACCTGCGTTACGACCTTGTGATGTCGTGTAGGACACTTCATCTGCAGATTCTTTCTTACTCGTACTTGTAAACTGTCCGCGTTGTCTTTTCAAGGAATGACCGAGTGCACGTTCAATTGTTTCAAGGTTTTGAGCATCTCTTCCAGTCGCGAATGTAATCGCCGTTCCGTGCTCACCTGCACGGCCTGTACGGCCAATACGGTGGATGTAGCTCTCAGCATCCGGTGTGATGTCGTAGTTGAATACATGAGTGATACCTTCCACATCAATACCGCGAGCTGCCACGTCAGTCGCGATAAGAATATGAATTCTAGCTTCACGGAAACGTTTCATGACGCCTTCACGCTTCGCTTGACTCAAATCACCATGCAATTCATCCGAAGAGAAGCCGCGCTCTTGCAAAGCTTCATTAAGTGCTGCTGCACGACGCTTCGTACGACAGAAGACAACGGCTAGGTACGGCTTCATATCGATAAGCATTTGGCAAAGTGTATCTTCCTTCGCACGATCTGACGTTTCAATAACGATTTGCTCAATTTCCTTCAACGTTACTTGCTTCGGAGCAATGCGAATCTCTTTAGCTTCACGCATATATTGCATCGCAAGTCCACGAATGGCATTTGGCATCGTTGCAGAGAACAACATCGTTTGGCGACGATAATTCGTTGCCATGATGATTTCTTCAACTTCCTTTAAGAAGCCCATATGAAGCATTTGATCAGCTTCATCGAGCACGAGCATTTTGACTTGGCTTAGATCAATGGATCCGCGGCGCATATGATCAAGCAAACGACCTGGCGTAGCTACGACAAGGTGAATGTTTCCTTTTAGCTTATGAAGCTGTTTCTCAACGTCTTGACCGCCATATGCTGCAAGAACACGAACGCCCATTACTGGAGCAAGCTTATTCAGCTCCGTCGTAATCTGGATCGCAAGTTCACGTGTTGGTGTTAAGATCAAACCTTGCGTTACCGCGTTTTCCGTACGAATACGCTGAAGCATAGGTAGTGCGAATGCAAGTGTCTTACCCGTACCCGTCTGTGCTTGTGCGATTACATCATCACCTTCAAGTGCGAGAGGAATCGCTTCTTTTTGAACAGGGGTAGGGTCCGTAATCCCGTTTTTGGAAAGTACATTAACAAGTTCTGTAAGAACACCTAAATCGGCAAATTTCAATGTCATGGGGTAAATAGTCTCCTTTATATATACGTTTAAATCTACGGTCAAATCCGTAATCGGAATATCTCATTATAACCTTTCCCAGCAAAACCGCAAAAAATAGTTGATTTTTACATTTCAATCCACATTTCTTCATTAATATAGTACTGACTTTGTAATAATTTTCGCATGAGATTGAGTTTTTAGAACAATTTGTGAACTATGCTTGAAGGGGCGTCCAATTCGATTGACAAAGAAGTATACTGAATTTATATTAAATGAAGTGTGATGTGGTTGGTTGACAATGGGTTAAGTTCGTGCTAAAAATAATGGTTTTGAAGTGGGGTTGATGAACTTTATGAGTCAGTGGAAAAAGATGTGGCGTCTTGTCCCCCTATTTGCGGTGATGTCGCTTTTACTCGCAGGCTGTGGTAATCCTACCCAGTCCGCATTAATTCCAAGAGGTCCGTACGCGCAGGGCCAATTTGATTTGATGATGTTAAGTTTGATCATCATGATCTCAGTTGTAGTAGTCGTATTCTTGCTGTACTTCTACGTTATTATTCGTTTCCGCAAGCGCAAAGGTCAGACAGGCGTTCCGAAACAAGTGGAAGGTAGCCATCTTTTAGAAGTGATCTGGACAGTTATTCCAATCATCTTACTCGTGATCTTGGCGGTTCCGACGATTAATACAACGTTTAAGAGCTCCGAAGATTTGAGACAAAACAAAGACGCGCTTGTCGTCAAAGTAACAGGCCACCAATTCTGGTGGGAATTCGAGTATCCATCACTCGGCATACATACAGCACAAGATTTAGTCATTCCAGCAGGTAAGAAGATTGCATTCGAATTATCTTCCGTTGATGTGACGCACTCCTTCTGGATTCCATCCCTTGGTGGTAAGATTGACACGAACGTAGGCAGTGGTGTGAATACGTTACCATTACAAGCAGATGAGCCAGGTATTTATCGCGGTAAGTGCGCAGAGCTATGCGGCGATGCACACAGCTTAATGGACTTTAAAGTTATCGCGAAGACAGACGCAGACTTCCAAGCATGGGTCGATAAGATGAAGACGCCTGCAACGGTTTCGGCTGACGCACAAAAAGGACAAGAGTTGTTCAAGCAAAACTGCTTGAGCTGTCACGCAACAGATGTGAAGACAGGATCATTCGGTCCGAACTTAAATGGATTTGCCAGCCGTCAGAAAATCGCAGGTATTCTAGATCATACGGATGCGGATCTTAAAGCTTGGATTAAAGATCCACAAGAAGAGAAAGTAGGCAATAAGATGCCGAAAGTACCTCTCAAAGACGAAGAAATTAACGAAATTGTTAAATACTTAAATACCTTGAAATAAGAATTTTTGGAAAAAGGAGGTTAACACGTTGGCACATGCTCATGGGCATCATCAAGTGAAACGATATAGTGGATTAATGGATTGGCTAACCACCGTTGACCACAAAAAAATCGGTAAGCTTTATTACTTCGCTGGTGGATTCTTCTTCCTCCTAGGCGGTCTTGAAGCGTTACTCATTCGTCTACAACTCATGTTTCCGGGTTCCACATTGTTTATCGGTAAGACATTCAATGAATTAACAACGATGCACGGTACGACAATGATTTTCTTGGCAGCAATGCCGCTCATTTTCGGATTCATGAACGCACTCGTTCCACTCCAAATCGGGGCACGGGACGTAGCGTATCCGTTTGTTAACTCACTTGGATTTTGGTTGTTCTTCTTCGGGGGAATTTTACTGAACGTATCTTGGTTAGTTGGCGAAGTACCAGATGCAGGTTGGACGGCATATGCACCGCTTTCTACTGGTCCGGATCACTTCGGTATGAATTTCTATGTCCTAGGTCTTCAAGTAGCTGGTCTAGGTACACTAATCGGGGGTATTAACTTCCTCGTAACGATTATTAACATGCGTGCTCCAGGTATGACATACATGCGTATGCCGCTATTTACATGGTCTGCGTTCATTACATCTGCACTTATTCTATTCGCATTCCCTGCTATTACAGTAGGTCTTGTCGAGCTCATGTTTGACCGTCTATTCGACGGTGCGTTCTTTAACCCGGCTAAGGGTGGTAACGCGGTACTTTGGGAACATCTTTTCTGGATTTTCGGTCACCCGGAAGTTTATATCTTGATTCTCCCAGCATTCGGTATTATCTCTGAGATCGTATCGACATTCTCTTCCAAGCGTTTGTTCGGATACAGCTCCATGGTATTCGCGACTGTGCTTATCGGTTTCTTAGGCTTCATGGTGTGGGTTCACCATATGTTTACAGTAGGTATGGGCCCTGTTGCGAACTCGATCTTCGCGATCGCGACCATGGCAATTGCAATCCCGACAGGGGTTAAGATCTTCAACTGGTTGTTCACATTATGGGGAGGACATATCCGCTTTACGGCTGCTAACTTGTGGGCAACAGCGTTTATTCCAACTTTCGTAATGGGTGGTACGACAGGGGTTATGCTTGCAGTTCCTGCAGCTGACTTCCAATATCACGATTCTTACTTCGTTATTGCTCACTTCCACTACGTACTTGTTGGTGGACTTATCATGGGTATCTTCGCTGGTTCTTACTACTGGTGGCCGAAGATGTTCGGTAAGATGCTGAATGAAACAATGGGTAAAGTTCATTTCTGGACGTTCTTCATCGGTTTCCATTTGACGTTCTTCCCGCAACATTTCCTAGGTCTAATGGGTATGCCACGTCGTGTATTCACGTATGACGGTGATCTTGGACTTAATGAAGGTAACTTGATTTCAACAATTGGCGCAATGCTGATGGGTGTAGGTGTGATCATCTTCATGATCAACATCTTCATGACAGCAGCGAAGAAAGCGAATGCTCCTGCTGACCCTTGGGATGGTCGTACTCTAGAGTGGACAATTCCTTCACCAGCACCAGAATATAACTTTAAACAAACACCACTTGTTCGTGGTTTAGATCCACTTTGGAAAGAAAAAATGGCGGGTAACAAAGAGATGACATATACAGAGCCTGTTGGCCCAATTCATATGCCATCACCATCGATCTTGCCATTTGTAATGTCAATTGGTCTAACAATTGCAGCTTTCGGATTTATCTACGCTGGTAAAATGGGTAACCACTACTTATCATTTGCCGGTATTGGTGTAACACTTGTATGTATGTTCCTTCGTTCCGTCTACGACGATCACGGTTGGCATATTGAAGTAGAAGAGCTTGAAGACAAGGAGGACAAAGCATAATGGCTGCTAATCATACTGGCGCATTGCCAGATCATCCCGAAAGAGCAACGCTTGAAGGGAGAAATAAGATATTAGGGTTCTGGCTTTTCCTTGGCGGAGAGATGGTACTCTTCGGTACTTTGTTTGCGACATACATCGCTCTTCGTAATTCCGTTCCAGAAGGCGATCCGACTGCGGAACATTTGTTCAAACTTAGCATCGTTGCGATCTCAACATTCATCTTGCTTACCTCTTCACTAACGAGCGTATTCGCGATGATGGCTATGCATAAGAAGAAACTTAAACAAATGCTTCTATGGTTAGGTGTTACGGTTGTTCTTGGTCTTAGCTTCTTAGGACTTGAGATTTACGAGTTTGTTGAGTATGTGCATGAAGGACATACGTTCTCGAAGAATGCATTCTCAACATCATTCTACACATTAGTTGGTTTCCACGGGGCTCACGTATTATTCGGGGTTCTCTGGATTACACTGTTAATTATCCAAGGTTTGAAAAAAGGATTAACAACTACAACAGCTCCGAAATTCTATGTCGCGTCCTTGTACTGGCACTTTATCGACGTAGTGTGGGTGTTTATCTTCACAGTTGTGTATCTAATGGGGAAGGTGGGTCACTAAGATGGAACAAGTACAAAATACTGCTTCATCGAACAGACGTCGCAAGCCTGAGAGCCCGGCTCCGCATTTCTTGTCTTACATCGTATCGATTTTGCTTACGATGCTAGCTTTCGCAGTTGTTATTTACGGTGATCTTGATCGCTCGTTCATCTTGATCTTCATCATTACGCTTGCAGTGGTGCAATGTATTTTCCAACTTGCATACTGGATGCATATGAAAGAAAGAGGTCATGTGTTCGCAGCAATTGGTCTCATCTTCGGGTTCATTATTGCACTGACTGCAGTAGTAGCAGCTGTATACTGGACTTGGTGGTAAGAGAGTAGTTGTTCGAAGTATTGTCATGTAGGGGGTCAGCTTTGTTTAGAAGCGCCCCCTTTTTTGTTAGGAAATAATTGCATGAATTATCAGAAACTCATTCAATAAGGGCATGGAAAGGGAGATGTACAGTATGGATCACACACAGATTATGGGGCAATCGGCAAGTTTTTTTGAATTATGGAGTCCTCTGCTCATCTTGTTTCTCAGCGTTGTAGGCCTGCTGTATTATCGACTAGTAGGCTCTTGGAGAGAGAGCTTTGCGAATTCTGAGCCGGTTAGTACGAAGACAAAAGCGGCTTTTTATACAGGGCTCATCTTGGTCTATATTGCGCAAGGCAGTCCGTTGGATTACATAGGTCATCATTATATGTTCAGCATTCACATGTTGCAGCAGTCGATACTGTATTTGATTGCACCGATATATATTATTACCGGTATGCCGTCATGGGCGCTTGAGCCTGTGCTTAAAGTACGCTGGGTTCATCTAATCGTGAAGTTTTTTACAAGTCCAATTATCGCTGTATTGCTCTTTAATCTGTTATTCTCGGTCTACCATTTGCCTCTGGTCATGGATTTCGTTATGATGAATGAATTGGCACGATTCGCGTATCATTCGGTGCTGTTATTTACGGCATTTACGATGTGGTTCCCGGTGTTTACGACAATTCCAGACTATGGCTCGATGACAGGCGTGAAGAAGATGGGTTACATCTTCGTCAATGGTGTGCTTCTAACACCAGCGTGTGCGCTCATTATTTTTGCAGAAACACCGATGTATGCGATGTACAAGGACGTTGTGCTGCCATTTGAGTTCTTGCCGGTACTGGACGATCAACAGCTTGGTGGAGTTGTCATGAAGATTATGCAGGAGTTGTCATATGGGTTCGTACTGTTTATTATTTTCCGCAAATGGTACAATTCAGAACGGGCACATGATACTGAACTATCTGATGAACCACGTGAGGGTGTTGAGTATAAGCACACCTTCGAGCCAGTGAAGTCGTAGTCCATTCATTATTTTAAGGAAATAGGTGAGTACTTCGTATGCAGATTTTGCCAACGTTATCCACGATGTTTATTGTGATCAGCGCTATCTTTGTCGGGTTTGGCTGGTACCATATTGTGAAAGGCAATCGTCAAACGCACGAGAAGCTGATGATTTGGGGAGCAGTGTTCGCGTTAACCTTCTTTATTATCTATATGTCTCGCACGATATTCGTAGGAAATACGATGTTTAACGGACCACAGTCCATTAAGCTGTATTATCATATCTTCTTGTTCTTCCATATCGCACTTGCGACAACTGGCGGTGTGCTTGGTCTCATTACGCTATGGCATGCATACAAGAAGAATTTCATGAAGCACCGCAGAATCGGGAAGACAGCTGCAATTGTATGGCTGCTTACAGCTCCAACAGGAGTTGCGGTATATGTGCTTCTATATATCTTGTATCCAGGCGGTATGTCTGAGCCGGTGTGGAAAGTTATCTTCGGCATTCATTAGTTTGATACGAAATGAAATATCATAGATTCGATGTTCAAAACTGCGGTATCCTATTGGGGTACAGCAGTTTTTTGCAATAGTAAACTTCGTCCAAGTATAGCAGGATCTCGCTTGTAGAAGCGGATACCCAAAGATGAGGAGGGGATTATCGAATGATGATGCAACTGGAATTTTTACTACGTCTTGTGATTGCTGGCATATGTGGTGTGATGATTGGTTATGAACGGAAAAGTCGGATGAAAGAGGCTGGCGTACGTACCCATTTCGTAGTTGCAGTAGGGGCATCGCTTATGATGGTGGTATCTAAGTATGGTTTTGCCGATATTCTAGGTACAGAAGGTGTTGGCTTAGATCCTTCGAGGATCGCGGCACAGGTTGTCAGTGGGGTGTCATTCTTGGGTGCGGGGATGATCTTCTTGCAGCGGCAGACGGTTAAGGGACTTACGACAGCAGCAGGTGTATGGACAACAGCAGGCATTGGCTTATCGCTAGGAGCAGGTATGTATACACTAGGTGTTGGGGTTACCATACTTATCCTAATCGGACAGAAGATGCTACATCGTCAGTTTCGGTGGTTATCGTTCCCTAAATCCGAACAACTTATATTACGTATTGAGAATGAGCCAGATCTCATCAGCAGGATTCAGCATACGCTTCGTGATAAACAAATTGTAATACTTAATTTCCATGCGGAGAAGCTGGATAAGAATATGCTTGAAATCGAATTGTCGATGAATGTGAAGCTGCCAAACGCTTATGAGCCTGATGATTTATTGCCTTTAATTCAGGAAATACCGGGTGTCAATGCGGTTGAAATGCAATAAGCTGCTAGAAGTAGCAGGGATAGATGAGGAAGCAATCTCTTGTTTATAAGAGGTTGCTTTTTTTGTATTCAATTTTTCTGAAAAAAAGGTATTGCAAAATGTTCCGATGCGAGTATACTGTACATATAGATATACACACTATAAAGACTATATACACTGTGAATGTGGAAGGTGATCGGATATGACGAATTGGCAAGGAATTAAGTTTCTGGTAAAGAGGGAATTTTCGTATCGTAATGCAGGGTATGTGGGAACGACTCTATTTCTTGTTGCTTGTTTCTTAATGTTTCTGGTGATGATCCCAATTGAAAGTTACGCAAAACGACCGAGTATCGCTTATTTTCCAGTTAACGTTATCTCTGTAACGTACTTATCACTTATGGGATTTGGATTTAAGAACAGCTATATGAAAAATTACTGGAAGACGGATGCATTCAGGAAAGAATTGTCTTGGCTGAAGCTAATGCCGATCTCATCAAGTCAAATCGTGAAATCGAAATTTATGAAATTTATCATTCATGTCTTCGCTTTAAATACGATACTATTCAGCTTACTGTATATATTTACGGACATGATCAGCACCTACGATATAACAACCATGCAGTATGTTCAGATGGTACTTACAGTAATGGGTTATTCGATGGTAACAGGCACGCTGTATCTGTGGTTTGAGATGTCGCTTTCAGGAAAAATGTACTTGGTAATGAGTTTCGCGGTTGGTATCGTAGCAGTTATTCTTGTTGCGCTTTTGGGGATGCAACAATCTGTCTGGGATCTTGTCACAACTGGGATTAAGACATACAGCTGGATCATACCGACTGCCTTTATTGTACTCGGAATATGCATCATGCTTGGTGTAGGTAAAGTAATGGAGAAGTCGCTCAATAAGCGAGATTTGTACGTTTAAAAGGCAGGGATTAGAAAGTAGGTGAGGGCGGATGAGAATTCCCATTCAGATATCGAATGACAGCGCAGAGCCATTATATTATCAGATTGAAGTGCAGCTTAAAGCTCTTATTCTAAGTGGGCAATTGGCAGAAGGGGCCCTCCTTCCATCGATACGAGAACTGGCACAGCAACTGGCATGCAGCGTTATTACGATTCGAAGGGTGTATCAGGACTTGGAGAATGAAGGCATCTTGCGTACCAGGCAAGGAACGGGGACGTTTGTTGCAAATGTAGGACAGACGGCGAGAGACAATTATCGAACAGATGCGGTGCTCACAGCAATGAAAGAAGCGATTCTGACGGGGATACGAGTGAAGTGTACAGATGCGGAACTAGAAGAACTTTTTAGAGCAGCATTACAGGAAGTTCGGGATCAAGAGAAAGCTTAAGGTTGGGAGCTGGGGTATATGGAAGCTAATATTGCAGTAGCAATGAAGGGTGTACGTAAAAGACTCGATACGTTCGAGATCGGAACGATTGATTTGCAGCTTGAAGAAGGGTTCGTATATGCAGTAGTCGGACCCAATGGGGCTGGGAAGAGTACGCTGTTCAGCATGCTGATGAACGGATTAAAGCCAGACCAGGGTCAAGTGCAAATGTTCGGTATGGATTATGAGCAAGATGATGTCATGATCAAACGACGCATTGCATACGCGTCCAATCGTCAGATGTGGGAGGAAGCAGAGCTTTCAACGGTGAAGGATTTGGTTGATTTCGAATCTCTATGGTATCCAAATTGGGATTCAAATCAGTTTACGAATCTGGTAAAGAAATTCGGGATTGATCGTAATGCGAAATTATTGAAGATGTCTACTGGCGAACGGCAGCGTCTGTCTATTGCAGTGGCCCTGGCGAAGAACACGGATCTACTCATCATGGATGAAGCAACGAATGGACTCGATTTTATGACATCCAAAATTATTGTAGATCAAATCGGCAAGTTTATGGATAATGATGGAAGAACAGTGGTGTTTGCCACTCATATTTTGGATGAGATTAAGCGATTAGCAGACTATATTATTTTGCAAGAAAACGGCGTGATTAAAGGAATTTTTGAAAAAGATGAGCTCTTAAGCACCACAAAAGCGTATTGGATAGAAAGACTGCCTGAACAAGGAGAGCAAACACCTGGTGTGATCCGTGTGGACCTTACAGGAAGAGTAACAGGTCCAGTTCGCATCATTACATCTCAGGTGCAAGCAACAGAAAGTGAGCTTATAAGACAGCAGATTCCGATTATCAGTGTGGAGTCACTTGAGCTTGATGAAATCTTATCGTTTTACATGGAAAATAATTAAGGATCTAAACAAAGGAGAGAGATATCGATGTTTAATCTTCAAGTGGAGCATGTAACAAAGCGCTTTGGTGATAATGTAGCGGTGGATGGCAATCATTTTAACGTAAAAGCAGGTGAGATTTATGGATTGCTCGGCGCAAATGGTGCGGGTAAGACGACAACGATGCGGATGGTGCTAGGACTGACGGCTCCAGACGAGGGTCGCATTCTATGGAAAGGGAAAGGCTATTCCAAGGAATTGCGTGCAATTATGGGGTACTTGCCAGAGGAAAGAGGCTTGTATGGCAAGGTTAAAGTAAGCGATCAGCTGTTATACTTGGCAGAACTTAAAGGAATGACGCGCAAAGCAGCGGATCAATCCCTTAAGACATGGTTAGAGCGCTTTGATGTGCCGGAGTATTATGGCAAGAGGGTAGAAGAATTATCCAAAGGGAATCAGCAGAAAATCCAGTTTATTGCGGCTGTGATTCATGATCCGGAAATTCTTATTATGGATGAACCGTTCTCAGGATTTGACCCGGTGAATGTGGAGCTACTGAAGAAGACGGTTACTACACTACGTGAGCAAGGGAAGTCGATTCTGTTCTCCAGTCACCGTATGGAACATGTTGAGGAATTGTGTGAGAACATTTCGATTCTACATAGATCGAACACAGTATTGCAGGGTAATTTGAAAGAGATTAAGGCGTCTTTCCCAAAAGAAAGAGTGTTACTTGAGACAACTGATGATGTAACAGGGCTTGAGCAAATTGCAGGTGTGAAATCGGTGAACAAGAGCGCAGTTGGATATGAAATTCAGATTGCACAGCCAGTGGCAGCACGAGCAATATTGGAACATGCAATGGCACAGACGCAGATCAATCGCTTCCAAGTGATGGAGCCGACGCTTAACGAAATCTTTATTAAGAAAGTAGGTGGATCGCATGAATAGTATTTTTACAGTTATCAGATTTACGTTCATGACGGCGTTTACAGCTAAATCATTCAAAGTTTCTTCCTTGATTATGGCGATTCTTGTGACGATTGGAATTAACTTACCGGCCGTGATTGACTATTTCTCCTCTCATGAGGCAGATAAAGTAGGGGTGTTCGCAAACCAAACTGAGATCGCGCAGAAGCTCGATGCCTATTATAAAGCGCAAGGTGAAGCTAAGGTAGAGATCGTAACGCTTCCGAGTTCAAGTAAAGACGCAGATGAGCAGTTAGCAAAAGATAAGATTAAGTCTGGTGATATAAAAGGTTACATCGAGATTAGTGATCAGCTGGTGGGCGGTTTCCCGAAAGTGACGTATAAGTCTAATGATACGAAGGACAGCTCGCTTGTACGTGAATTGCAGCTTGGTCTACAGGCTGTGAAGATGGATGGTATTCTGAAAAATATTCCGAAAGAGCAGCTGGAAATCATTCAGACGCCAATCGCAATCGATACGCTGCAAATTTCTACTTCGAATGAAGTGGGTCAGACGAAGACAGAAGGTCAACTCATCATGTCTTACATCATGGTGTACGGGATGCTGATGCTGCAATATATGAGCATTATGATGTACGGTACAGCGGTTGCAACGACGATTACGCAAGAGAAAAGCTCTCGTGTTATGGAGCTAATCGTAACGAGTGTGGATTCACTCAAGCAAATGTTAGGTAAAATTATTGGTACATGTCTACTTGCTCTATCGCAACTCGCGGTCGTTGGTGTTGCTGCCTTCATTAACTTGATGCTGCCACATAACCAGAAGCAGATTGCTTCGCTTGGTATTTCATTGTCCGATATTCCCGTAAGTACATTCATCTACTTTATTATCTTCTTCTTAGGTGGATTCTTCTTGTATGCGATGTTGTATGCTGCTGTTGGTTCCATCGTAAGTCGTGTGGAAGATGTGGGGCAGGCGGTTATGCCGATTATGTTCCTCATGATGGCTGGCTTCATGGTAAGTATGGTTGCTTTGCAAAATCCGAACGCATCGTATGTCGTGGTGATGTCTTATATTCCGTTCTTCTCGCCACTTGTAATGTTCCTGCGCATCGGTATGGGTGATCCGGAGCAGTGGGAAGTTCTTGTATCCATTGCATTACTATTCGTCTCCATCGGCTTCTTCAGCTGGCTTGCAGCTAAGATCTACCGCACGGGTATTATGCTCTACGGTAAGCGTCCGACGATTAAAGAGTTTAGAAAAGCAATGCAGGCATTTAAGGGTTAATGGGGTTAAGGATTTGCCTCGGTTGAGAGACCGGGGTGAGTCCTTTTTTTAATGGATAAATATTAATGTGGTACAATTTTTAAAAGGTTTTTGATTAGTGAATGGGGGAACTTCTTATGATTATAGATCTATCTCACTTAATAGTAGATGGTTTACCGCCTTATCCAGGCGATGCAGAGACGATTCTGACGCAAACGAAGTTTATACATACGGATCACTATACGAATCATCAGCTAAGCGTGAATATGCACGAAGGCACTCATATTGATGGACCGATGCATCTGCTGGATGTTCCAACTTATCTGAATGAGTTCTCATTGGATCGTTTTATCGGGAGTGGAACAGTTATTGATGTTGCGGGGCAAACAGAGATTGACTACTTGGAAGAGTATGAAGAGCTTATTCCAGAAGCGCAGATTGTCGTTCTGCATACGGAGCATAGCCGGTTGTTTGGACAGCCGAGCTATTTTACAGACTATCCCGTTCTGACATTGGCATTTGCTGAGTTGTTAGTGAGAAAGCATGTGAAGATGGTCTGTCTCGACATGCCTTCCCCTGATAAATATCCATTTGAAGTTCATCAGTTGTTATTTGCAAATAACATCCTGATCGCAGAGAATTTGACTCATGTTGAGAAATTACTTGAGGTAGGGAAGTTTGAGATTATTGCGCTGCCACTTCATATACGTGCAGATTCGTCGATTGCGAGGATTGTGGCTAGGGTGTTGGAATAAGATGAAGATGAACGAAGAGCTGAAGTTCCTTTTGTTTAAAAAGGGGGCTTCAGCTCTTGTTTATTAGGGTCTTAAATAACTTAAGAAAATGTCTTTCAAAATATGAAGCTGCTTTGCAGATTCGATCTTGAACTCTAGCATCGGGATGCTGCTCTGCAAAGATAATTTTTTCGCGAACAGGGCAAATGAATTTGTCATTGTTGCAATCGTATCGTCGAGGGATAGATTCGCGCGTATGGAGCCGTCATTCATCCCGTCTTTAATAATGTTCATGATCGAAGACTGAATGCGGCTCATCGCATCGTTATACAGATCGAGATCTTCCAGTGGCTCGGTGGATTGAGCGGCATAGCTCTCGAACGCTTCAAGTAGCTTGGTATTCTTGCTGTGTGCAGGTCCTATTAAGGTAATGAAGAAATCGAGTATCTTCTCTAGCTTCTCATAGCATGTTTCTTGTCCATTTGCGATGGTATCGAACGTCTCAATTTGCGATTCAATAATGCGGGTTGCAACGGCAATGATCAGTTTATCTTTCTTCGGAAAATAGCGGAACACTGTCGCGATCCCCATTCGTGCTTCTGTCGCTACATCTTGCATGGTCGCTTTATCGATCCCTTTAGCGTTAAACACGCGCTCGGCAGCATCAATCATGAGGACAACGCGTTGTTGTTTGGCATCCTCACGTTCTTGTTGCCATCTGGTTTTGGCTACCACTTCCTTCACATTCCTTCCTCATCCGTTCTCTTAGTTGCTCGTGATCGTAACAGAAGCCCAGAATGTTGTCAATAAAGGTGTGATAAATGTTGTTGTTTTCTAAAATCAGGAGTATAATTCATTATAGTGATAGTATAACTATCACATCAGTATTATTACTATCATAACTTTATTCTTAAAGGAGCGATTAAATATGTCTAACACACAGCAAGTTGTCTTGATCACAGGTGCGGGTAGCGGAATCGGTCGTACAACAAGTTTGAAATTTGCAAGCAATGGCGCTAAAGTCGTGCTCGTTGATTATAACGAACAGACAGGCAATGAGACGTTGAAACTAGTTCAAGAGCAAGGTGGCGAAGGGATCTTCGTACAAGCTAACGTTGGCAACAGCGAAGATGTTCAGCGCTATGTGAATACAGCTGTGGAGACGTATGGACGTATCGATGTTCTCTTCAATAACGCTGGTGTGCTTCAAAACTTCTCGTTGCTAGCAGACATTAAGGAATCTGAGTTTGATCGGATGTTCAATGTCAACGTGAAAGGGATCTTCCTTGGCATGAAGTACGTCATTCAAGTGATGGAAAAGCAAGGTGCTGGCGTAATTATCAATACAGCTTCCACTGCTGGCGTTCGTGCTGAGCATAGTATGGCGGCTTATTCCGCAAGTAAGCATGCGGTTGTATCCCTAACGAAATCTGCAGCACTTGAATATGTAAAAAAAGGCATTCGCATCAATGCAATCTGCCCAGGTGGTGTAGACACAGCACTAACTCAAGCAGTACCCGTGATGCTTCAAGAGTCTGGCTATATTCCAGATGAATTGCCGAATATGCGTCTAGGACGCTATGCACAGCCAGAAGAGCTTGCTGAAATGGTCGTATTCCTGGCTTCTGAGAAGAGCAGCTATATGACAGGTTCAATCGTTGTGGTTGATGGCGGATTGACGTTATAAGAATAATTATCAGATTGTTATAAATGATTTGTTTAATGGAGCAGCAATTCTCTTGTTAAGGGAGGATTGCTGCTTTTGTGTTATTAGTGAGGAAATTGTGCAGGATAATTTGTCTGAACCACAGAAGTTGTAATCAATTAGGGAAGTACTAGTGCAGAGGAGCGGGTAATCATGAACACAAAAATTAGTTTAATAGCTGCGATGGACAACAATCGAGTGATCGGATACAAGAATGACATCCCATGGCGCTTGCCGAAGGAATGGGAGTATGTGAAGCAGACGACGATGGGGCGTTCGATTATATTGGGACGTAAAAATTATGAATCGATTGGAAGAGCGCTGCCCGGGCGACGCAATATCATTTTGACAAGAGATCGGGATTATTCGGCAAAAGGGTGCGAGATTGTACATACGGTAGAAGAAGTCTTCGCTAGTTGTGCGCAGGAAGAAGAGATTTTTATATTTGGTGGGGAACAAATCTATCAATTATTCCTGCCCTATGTGACGAAGATGTACCTAACGAAGATTGACTATGAGTTCGAAGGAGATACCTATTTTCCAGAGATTAATGTGGGTGAGTGGAAAGAGGTGTCAGTGGTGGACGGGGTGACAGATGAGGAGAATCCGTATCGATATCGGTATTATGTGTATGAGCGGGTTACAGGCGGAATATAGTTGAGACTGATTCAATATGTAAACTTGACAAATAGTACCTCGAAATCAAATGGTTTCGAGGTTTTTTTGTGCATCATCGTAACTTTCGCATCTATAACTAGTCTAAACTAGTGAAACTCTTGATACTATCACCAGGAGGTATATGGATGGCTAAACGACTTCTATTTCTATTAAGCATTATGCTACTAACCACAACAGGCTGTACGACCTCCGAAGTATCCCCAAGTAATGAGCCGATTCCAACTCTTATATCCACACCTACATCAGAGACCGCACCAAGTCCGTCGCCCAATCCAAAGCCAATCTATCTCATCCCCTATGCCGATCATGTACCCATTAATGAAGAAGTGATGAGCCGTGAGGAACGCATGAAACTTGATCCAATTGGGCAAGAAGTAGTGGCACTGCTTGATGATTATGTGTTCATCTCCAATAACGATTTCCCACAAAACTATGAAGATAAATTTGGAGCGGTTGATCCGGCTGGGAACTTCAATCCTGGGGGGAATTACATCACGATTAAAGCCACTTCGAATATTGTAACTCAAGCGCGTGATGTGTTTATCGCGGCGGATGTAGAAATTCGTTATACACCTCAAGATCTTCAGCCGTATTGGAAGGGAAAGCAGGCTTTTCAATTCACTACAGCAGATGATGGATCATTAAGGCTCAAAAATTGGAACGAAACAGCAGATCATTTGGGCTTCAGCAACTGGGATGAGAGACTTTCATTACATATAATGCCGAATGAATGGAAGATTGCAGATATCCAACATAACGGTACAACTATTAGCATCATTCGTGTGCTAGATAACGGGAAGAATGGCCTTAAAGTGTCAGCGCGTTTTAATAATGGTGAAACCGCAATGACGTGGAAGTTACCAACTACAGAAGCTTGGGAGAACTTGGTTGAGAAGAAGGATATACATATTTCAGCTCTACCGAAAGAGAAGAAAGCTTGGATTTTACTGAATTCTGATTCTAGTGCTGGGCTAATGTCAAAGTCGCTTTATGAGATTAATGGTGATGAGGGGAATGTCCTGAAAGTCCGTGAACTGGATCAAGAGATTGATGGATATGTGACAGGTGTGGCTTTTCGCGATGAACGAGTAGGTTGGATAACGGCCATACAGCATGGTACTGAGTTAATGCCTCTATACCGGACAGAAGATGGCGGGAAATCGTGGACATTGCAGAAGCTGGATAGGCTTGCTGGTTATGCATATGGCAATAGCTATCCGCCTGTATTTGATGCTGGTGATTTAAATCGTGGGCAGCTGGTAATGGAATATGTATCGAATTCGGATCGGGGGAGACTTAGTAAACGGAGGGTGAAGTATACAACAACAGATGGGGGAGATACTTGGCATACGAATGCCGTTGTCTCCATACCACCTGTACGATACTTGTATCCGGACTCGTTTAATAACCCTACCGAGAAGCAATTTATCCAGTTGATCGTTCAGCATGTAAAAGCGCTCAATAATCGAGATCAGGCAGCATTTGCAGGAACCTTTTCTAAGAAGACATCTAATCAAGTCTATCCGTTATACAAATATTACACTGAGAAAGATAGTATGATCATAGATATGAAAAATCCGCAATTTAGTCGTAATGAGGGCGGACAGTATGGTACAGTATTTGTTACTCTTGTCATCTATGAGTTGAGCACAAATGAGGTTAGCGAGGAAACAAGAGTTTATTCTTTTGAACTTGAAGATAAAGGGAGTAGGGAGTGGCGAATAGGATTTATTGATTAGCTGCTCTAGTTATATATGAACTAACAAAGCGAGGCAAACAATGAACATTGAATTAGAAGGTCACAGGGTGCGGATTCATCTGGAATACGGTGTGAGGAAGAAAATCTCGCTGGCGATGGATGCTTCTGGATTTATTACGGTAAAAGCACCGAATGGGACTAGTGAAGAGGTAATTGAATCTGCGGTGAAAAAGCATAGCAAACAAATTCTGCAGCAATTGCGAGCCATTGAGCAAAGCCAGGATACGACAGGAATCAGAGAATATCAAGAGGAAGGGAAGTTCCTTCATCTGGGTAAATATTACGCGTTACAGGAATTAATTGAGACAGAAGGACGAACTGAGGATGAGCTGAAGGTGAGTCTGAAGAAGTTTTATTTTGCAAGTTGTAAAAAAGTGATTGGGGAGCGTCTTAAGGTTTATCAACAGCAGCTCAAGGCTAAAGCGAAATCATTCGAAATTGTGGAATCCAGAACCAAGTGGGGGACCTGCAGCTCCAGCAAGCAGCTTACGTTCAACTATCGCTTGGCGATGGCGCCGCTTGCTGTTATTGATTATGTGGTGATTCATGAACTATGCCATCTCTTTCATATGAATCATGACCGATCCTTCTGGAGGCTTGTCGGCAGTATCATGCCGGACTATAAGGAGAAGGAAGCATACCTAGCGAGATACGGGCGGGCAATGGAATTATAGATATAACCAAATTAATGGTTGATATTTCCTATAAACCCTTTTACAATGAATAGCAGCAAGTGAATATTTAAACTTCAAGCAGAGTGTAATGCTCGATGCTGTAGAAGGCGAAATTTTGACAAAGCGAAAGCTTTGGTTTCATTCGCCCCCTCGTTCGAATTGACGAACGAGGGGGCTTTTTATTTGCCAAAAATCATAATGATGGTTAGGAAGGGGAGTATAGGGGTGAAAAATTTGCAATATTCAGTACTTGTATTTTTAGGTGCATGTAGCTATGGTGTTTTATCGACGATTCTTAAGCTGGGGCTTGCAGAAGGGTTTACCGTATCGCAAATTCTAGGCGGGCAATATTTGTTTGGTTGGCTCATACTGCTGGTTGCAATGCTGCTATTCTCACGTGTGAAGGTGAAGCTTAAGCAAGTTGGAACACTACTGCTTGCAGGGATTCCGATGAGCTTAACTGGGGTGTTCTATGGGGTGTCGGTGGAGCAGCTTCCAGCTTCATTAGCTGTTCTATTGCTGTTTCAATTTACATGGATGGGCGTTGTACTAGAAGCAATCTGGGAACGGAAGATGCCAAGCCGCGGTAAGCTGATCTCGATTGCAGTATTGATCGTTGGGACGTTGCTGGCAGGAGGCGTACTTGAGCAGAATAGTGGTCAATGGACGCTTATGGGCGTACTGTGCGGTCTGTTAGCTGCCCTAACATTCGCAATCTATATCTTCGCTAGTGGTAAAGTAGCCACGAACGTGCCTGTGTTCTCAAGAAGCTTCATCATGCTGACTGGCGCGCTTATTCTGCTACTTATTATACTTACACCAACCTTCTTGTTCGATGGTTCAATTGTACAGGGAGCATGGAAGTTTTCCCTTCCACAGGCGCTTATGGGAAGCTTTATCCCTGTCGTATTCTTCGCAATTGGAATACCGAAGATCGGCCCGGGCTTAGGTGCGATTCTAGGTGCCGCAGAACTGCCTGCAGCCGTCATCGTGTCGATTGTGGTGTTAGGTGAAATGGTTTCTGTGTTACAGTGGGTTGGGATTGTCTTAATCCTACTTGGAATTGTTGTTCCGCAGTTGATTCCGCAGGGGGATAGAGAAAGTGCCAAGCGCACGAAGCTCGCTTCTCAGATGGAGCAGTCTGCTTGATCCAAGAGTTTGCAGATGTATGTTTCGGTAGTTGCACATCCTAACTCAATAATAATATGCTTGTAACGAGGGTATCTTGGAGATGTCCTCGTTTTTAAGTATGGATAATAGGTTGGTGAGCGATATGAGTAAATTGACACGGCGGCTTGCACAAGAGATTGTGCGACGGACGATGAATGTCATTCAATATAATGTGAACGTAATGGATGAGCACGGGGTGATTATCGGTTCGGGCGATAATCGGCGAATTGGACAGCTGCACGAAGGGGCTGTTATTGCAATTGAACGCAGAGGGCGATTTGAGGTTGATGCTGACCTACAAGAGAAATTATCCGGAGTGCAGCATGGTACGAACCTTGTGATCGAGTTCCAGAATGAAGTCGTCGGTGTAATCGGAATTACAGGCAACCCAATAGAAGTAGAGAAGTATGGCCAGCTTGTCAAAATGACGGCAGAGATGTACTTGGAGCAGTTGTACCTGCAGGAGCAGGCGCAGTGGGATAAGAGACTCCGAGAAGATTTTCTCCTCAGTGTTATTCATGCAAGTCCTGCTGACTATCCGATGATGAAGGATCAGGCGAAGCGATTGGGGATTGATCTGTCCATACCGCGAATTGCATGCATTCTGGAGCTTCAAGACGACCAAACAGGGGATGAGGTTCAGGCATTACATATGCTGCAACAGGTCGTTAGTGTGCTTCAGCAGAGGGAGTCGGTAGATACGATTACGATTCGTAATTCCTCGCAAGTGGTGTGGTTGCAACGTGTTTTGAGTGGTCGAGATATGCAAGAGAGAATACATAAAGGGATTAATACCCTCTTAGTCAGCGCTCGTGATAAATGGAATCCTTCTGTTAAAGTAGCAATCGGTAAAGCTTATAGTGATCTTGAAGGATTGATTAAGTGCTATACTTCCGCGCGTGATGCGCTTTATGCGGGTCGTGTGATTTCACCTGAGCAGACGGTTTATGATGCGAATGATTTTATTAATGAAACCTTGTTTGTGAATTTAAAACCAACTTGGAATACAGATGAATTGGTGGAACTAGCGGCTAGTTTTGTGAAACAAGATAAGCTTGGAGAGTTGTGGCAGACCCTACTCACGTATATCGAAGAGAATGGGGATCAGCAGCTAATCGCAAGTAAGCTCAGCATTCATCGTAATACGCTTCGTTATCGCTTGCAGCGTATATACGAAATTACGGATAAAGATCCTTGGAATCTAAGAGATCTGTTTACTTTGCAGACGGCGATGTGGCTTTATTTGTATCGAAAAATAACTCCTAAATGACGTTCAATGCATCATTTGTGCAAATGCACAAAAAAGAGAAGTTTGAAAGCGCAAACTTTTGTTTGTATGAACGATGAAGCGTTTTCATGAAAGCGCTATTATAGGGATATAGAAAGCAAACACTAGTTGTTCTGATACAACAAGGAGGCATAATAAAATGGACATTTCTGTATCTGTTCTAGGCGCCATAGCCGCACTCGTCGTTGCGATTGTACTTATTCTTCGCAAGGTTCCACCTGCATATGGGATGATTGCTGGGGCGCTAGTTGGGGGAATCATCGGAGGTGCGGACTTAGTACAGACCGTATCCTTAATGATGGAAGGATCCAAAGGCGTAATACCAGCCGTACTTCGTATTATTGCAGCGGGTGTGCTCGCAGGTGTGCTGATTGAATCAGGTGCAGCAGCATCCATTGCCGAGAAAATCGTGAAGAAAATGGGCGAGACGAAAGCGCTGCTCGCTCTTGCAATAGCAACAATGATCTTAACAGCAATCGGTGTATTCATCGACGTTGCCGTTATTACAGTAGCACCAATCGCGATGGCGATTGCACAGCGTGCAAACATCTCCAAGCTTGCAATCTTGCTTGCGATGATCGGGGGAGGTAAGGCGGGTAACATCATGTCCCCGAATCCGAATGCGATTGCAGCATCTGAAGCATTCGGCGCTCCACTAACTTCCGTTATGATGGCAGGTATTATTCCAGCAATCTTCGGGGTAGCGATGACGTACTGGCTAGCGAAGCGAATTTCAGGTCGCGGCAGCAAAGTAGGCATGGAAGAGATTAAAGAGGTAGACCGCAGTACTCTTCCAAGTTTCGGTGCCGCGATTGTAGCACCACTTGTAGCGATTATTTTACTCGCACTTCGTCCTTTGTTTAACATCGTAATTGATCCGCTTATTGCACTTCCAGTCGGGGGTATAGTCGGTGCGATCGTGATGGGACGCGGTAAACAAATTAACCAATTTGCCATTTCGGGCTTAAATAAAATGTCGGGTGTAGCAATCATGCTCCTCGGTACAGGTACACTTGCAGGAATTATTGCGAACTCGCAATTGAAAGACGTCATTATTAACTTCTTAACTTCTTCAGGCTTACCAGCTTACATGCTTGCTCCAATCAGTGGTTCCTTGATGTCACTAGCAACAGCTTCGACAACAGCAGGTACAGCAGTAGCAAGCTCGGTATTCGGTAACACCATTCTTGAACTCGGTATTATGCCGCTAGCAGGTGCAGCGATGATTCATGCCGGTGCAACAGTATTCGATCACATGCCACACGGCAGCTTCTTCCACGCAACGGGTGGTAGTGTGAACATGTCGATGGGTGAGCGTCTGAAACTGATTCCTTATGAAACAGTAGTCGGTCTAGTACTTGCGATCGTATCAACATTGATCTTTGGTGTATTCCAATTCTTCGGATAAGGTGGGATTAAGATGAAAATTATTATTGCTCCAGATTCATTTAAAGAAAGTATGACAGCAATGCAAGCAGCAGAGGCAATTGAAACGGGCATGCGTTTAATCTTACCCGATGCGGAGTATATCAAAGTTCCAATGGCTGACGGTGGAGAAGGAACGGTGCAATCCTTAGTTGATGCCACGAACGGAAAATTGATTCATCTTGAAGTAACAGGTCCGCTAGGCGAACCCGTACAAGCTTTCTTCGGAATGATGGGAGACGGCAAGACAGCGATCATCGAGATGGCAGCAGCTTCAGGTTTACACCATGTGGCAAGAGAGCAGCGAAATCCGCTCATTACAACGACTTATGGGACAGGTGAACTAATTCTAGCTGCGCTAGATCAAGGTGCAGAAAAGATCATTATGGGTCTTGGGGGCAGTGCGACGAATGATGGTGGAGCGGGTATGGCACAAGCACTAGGTGCGAAGCTCCTCAAGGAATCAGGCGAAGAAATTAGCTACGGCGGCGGTGAATTGAATCTAGTAGACAAGATTGACTTGAAACAGCTAGATAGCCGTATCCGTCATGTAGAATTTATCGCTGCTTGCGATGTGGATAATCCATTAACAGGTGAACGTGGAGCATCTGCAATCTTCGGTCCGCAAAAAGGTGCAACACCAGAGATGGTCGAGCTACTTGATCATAATCTTGCTCATTACGCAGTGAAATTGACAGAAGCGACAGGTAAAGAAGTCGTTGCACAAGCAGGGGCGGGTGCAGCAGGTGGTATGGGCGCAGCAGTTCTTGCCTACTTGAACGCAGAGCTCAAGCGTGGTGTGGATATCGTCATTGAAGCGGCGAATCTAGCCAAGCATATGGAAGGTGCAGATCTTGTCATCACAGGTGAAGGGAAGATCGACCGTCAGACTGTTTTCGGCAAAACACCAATGGGTGTCTCCATGACAGCCAAGGTGCAAGGCATTCCAGTTATTGCACTTGCAGGAATGGTTGCACCAGGTAGTGAAGCCGTTCATGAGATCGGCATTAACGCCTTGTTCTCCATCGTACCAGGGGTAACAACTCTAGAAGAAGCATTGAAAGATGGCGAAGCGAACATGATCCGCGCGGCACGTAATGTGGCGATGTGTGTGAAGCTGGGGATGGGGATGAAGTCTTAAAAAGAGAAGAGACAAAATTTACGTTAGACTATATAAAAAAACAAGGTACGAAGCAGCTGCCTCGTACCTTGTTTTTTTGCATATCTATCAATCTTACCCCTACATCAACATTACTTGTCCTCGCCTCATAGCGGGAAACTTCATAACGAATGCCGCGCCACCACTTGCTAGGTTATAAGCGGAGATGTCGCCTCGGCAGCGTTCCACAATCGCACGGGAAATCGCAAGACCTAGGCCATTCTCACCGTTCTTGCCCTTAATGAATCGCTGGAAGAGGTGAGGGAGCAGCGTGCTTGGAATACCGTCCCCATCGTCTGTGACTTCGATATTGATACTTCCATTATGGATCGTTACATAGATGACAATTCGATGCTTCGCATGGCGAATGGCATTGCCGACAATGTTGAGGAAAGCTTGCAGTAGCTTCTCATGATCGGCTTGAATAAGCAGTCTGGAGCGATGTTCCCGATTATAAAGTACCTTCACTTCAAGACCTTTTTGCAGCAAAAGCGGGTTTAACCGTTCGATTGTTTCTTCGAGCAGGTCAGGTACATCGAGATCACTCGGTTCGAATATGCCATCCTCACTCTCAAGCTTCGCGAGCAGCGTCATCTCAGTGACAATCCGCTTTAAGCGATCACACTCGCTCGCAATGACATCAAGCCCTTTGTTCGCATGTTCATCTATAAATACCCCATCGCGAATCCCTTCCGCATACCCTTGAATGGACATCAGGGGGGTCTTTAACTCATGGGAAGCATTCTGGAAAAACTGTTTCTGCGCTCGGTTGTAGCTGCCTAACTCCGCGGCTAGTTCACATACGCTTCTAGATACCTCACCAATTTCCCCGCCGGACTTCACCCACTGTACATCTGCAAATTGACGATTCTTCACTTTCTTTAGTTCCTCTTTAAGCTTAGTAAGCGGTGTGACGATTTTCTTGGTAATGAGCATGCTCAGAAGAAAGGCGATAATCCCGCCAATAGCTAAGATCAGCATCATACGCAGGAATAAATCTTTCTGCATTTTTTCTATTTCACTGTATGGTGTCGAGAGAATAACCATCCGTGTAGCCTCAGTCGTTTGCTTAGCTACATGGGCAGCTTTTACCGTCTCAACGATATAATCCTCTTCATTCATACCAGAATGTGAGAGATCAGGGATATGCTTTAAATCCCCTCGAAGCTTTTCCATCCCTATTAATTGACCTTGAAGCATTTGATTAAGGGGGATGATGGTGCTCAGATTAATTCGTGTAAGCGGTACTTTAGTGGATGGCATTACACTCATAGCTGGCGCAACTTCTGCAGGATTAGTTTTGTAAGCTTGAAGGTCAGTATTATTGATGATCAACTCTCCTTGACGCTTCATCACTTCTCTTTGATTCTGAACGAGGGTATTAAACAGTAGGGGATAGATACTTAGAGCTGTTACGACCAGTACACATAACAATAGCGCACCAAAGGCGAGATAGAGGCGATATTTTAACTTCATATCAGCTCATCTCTCCTTCCACACGCAGGCGATATCCGTATCCCCATACGGTTTCAATTGGCATATCGGGCAGTTTCTTGCGAAGACGTTTCACAAGATCATCAATCGCACGGTCACTGCCGAAATAATCATTTCCCCATACTAAATTGAGTAGCTCGTCCCGTGAAAATGCCCGATTCGGGCGATCGGTTAGCGACTGTAAGAGCGAGAACTCTTTGAATGTCATCTCAATTTCTTGTTCGTCCCAGAACACGCGACGTTCTTCGAGATCGAGCTTCAACGCACCGATCTGCGTTGTCTTTTTCGATTCAGCAGCTGGTGATTGTTCTTTATATTGATTCATCAGTTCAAAGCGGTGCATAAGACGCTTTACCCTCGCAACAAGTTCCCTTGGACTAAATGGTTTCGTTAAATAATCGTCACTACCAAGCTCAAGTCCTAGAATTTTATCGACTTCTTCATCCCTCGCAGAGATCATAATGATCGGCACTTCCGCTTCTTGGCGAATGTGGCGGCACAGCTCATATCCACTCATTCCTGGCAGCATAATGTCCAGAATCCACATGTCTGGCGGTGTTGTTTTCCACAGTTCGAGCGCGGCTTCCGCGTTATCCATTCCAACTGTCTCGTAGCCTTCTTTGTGCAGATAGGCTTCTACTATTTCACGAATATGGTTATCATCGTCAACGACGGCGATTCGATAAGAGTTCATTCGAGTTACCTCCTGCATATTCCTACTCGTTAAGTGGGTTCAAAAAGTTAAACGGAGAAGAATGAGGGTGTTGTAGGAGCGTAGCGTTCGCCTTTGAAATCGTGAAAATACCATTAAATAAATTCAAAATTCACGATTGAGACAGCGACCGGAAGCACCCTCATTCTTCGCAGTGACCAGACTGTTTGAACACACTCTTTTTATTCATTTTAACAAATATGACAACTGGAATGGGCGTTTACATACTTTTTCCACACTTCTTCCAAAGTTTTGCCGAAGGTGATCTTTACAATGAAATAGTATCGAGTAGCTACGGCACGACAATACCGTTTGACCATGGAGGAGTTTATTTTATGAGAATTAGACCTCTAGCACGTAAGGAGATGATTGCAGCTCTATGCTTCGTCGCTCCGAGCCTTGTTGGATTTTCGATCTTTTATATCATTCCCTTTTTCCAAAGCATGTTCTATTCCTTTAAAGATGAATTTGGCACAGGGGGCTTAACATTCGGCAATTATCAAGATTTGTTTGCGAGTGCTTCTTTTCAAAAAGCCGCGAATAACACATTCATTTTCACGATTACGAGTGTACCGATTATTGTGATTCTGTCCTTAGGACTTGCACTCTTGCTGAATCAGAAGGTGTTTATTCGTAATTGGCTGCGTACGTCTTATGTATTGCCGCTAGTTGTTCCGGTGGCGTCCATCGTGCTGATCTGGCAGATTCTATTCGACTGGAACGGTTCGATTAATGCGATTCTGACTTTCTTCGGTGTTGATCGTATAGATTGGATGAAGTCGGAGTACGCGAAGTATGTCATCATCTTGATTTACGTTTGGAAAAATATTGGTTACAACATCATTCTTTTCTTGGCAGGTTTGCAGAACATTCCTGACCAGTATTATGAAATTGCGAATTTGGAAGGCGCAAGTCCGGCACGTAAGTTTTTCGGGATTACACTGATTTACTTAACGCCGTCAACTTTCTTAGTCATTCTGATGTCGATTCTAAATTCATTTAAAGTATTCCGGGAGACGTATCTCGTGGCAGGGGCTTATCCGCATGACAGCATCTATATGCTGCAGCATTATATGAACAACATGTTCCTATCGCTTGATATTCAGAAGCTTTCTGCAGCAGCGACTTTGATGGCGTTTGTCATTCTTGTTCTTGTTTTCATTTTGTTCCGCGTCGAAAAGTCATTCCGGTCATTTATGGAGTAATTGGAGGTACCTTATGAAAAAAGAGCATATATTACCCGCGCTTCGCACGCTGATTCTGGCCGCTATTGCGCTCATTGTCCTTGTGCCCGTTGTTCTGACGTTCGTCAATTCATTCATGTCAGCCAAAGAGATTACAGCGAATTACGGGATGCTGGGCAGTACAACGACGAATGAATTTGTTAATTTAAAATGGATTCCAGATTGGGTCACGTTTGCCCAATACACGAAAGTATTGATTACTACACCACAGTTCTTACACATGTTCTGGAACTCGGTATTTATGGTGATTCCGATTATTATCGGACAGGTTATCGTATCTGCACTGGCTGCATTTGCGTTCGGTAAGCTGAATTTCCCTGGTCGTGACACGATTTTCTTCGTGTATCTGATCACGATGCTTATGCCTTTCCAAGTTACACTCGTACCGAACTACATTATGGTCGATCGATTAGGGCTGTTAAATACGCCGAGTGCGATCATCTTCCCAGGTATATTCGCGGCATTCGGGGTGTTCTTGTTGCGTCAGTTCATGCTGCACATTCCATCAGCCTATATGGAAGCGGCGAAAGTGGATGGAGCAGGCTATCTGCGTACGTTCTGGACGATCATTATATTCATGGTAAAGCCCGGTCTTGCTGCACTTGTCGTGCTGCTCTTCGCAGATCACTGGAACATGGTTGAGCAGCCGCTTATTTTCTTACAGGATGCCGATTTACAACCACTTTCGGTCTTCTTATCTCGCATTCAAAAAGATGCATTCGACGTTGCATTCGCAGCTTCCGTGATCTATATGCTGCCAATGTTGCTGTTGTTCTTATCCGCAGAACGTTACTTTATTGAAGGCGTACAGCTATCAGGTATTAAAGGATAAATCATATTTTGTGTAGCGCAAGAAGGAGGATAATAAATGGATAAGGCAACGAAACGACAACGTTTAAAGTTCACAGCTCTTGCTGTGTTCTTTGCCTTGTTGGCCGGATTCACACTATTTAGCAATACGTTTCAAGCAGCAATGTTACCCAAAGTCTTAACGGGGAAGGCGGAGAAGAAGAATTTAGCTCATGCGATAAAAGGAAGCGGTATCATAACCGCTAAACATAAAGCTGACATCCCAAGTGAAGGCGGCGGCAAGGTCACCAAGATTCACGTGAAGAAGGATGACGCTGTGAAGAAGGGGCAAGTGCTTGCGACTTTTGACACAAGTGATGGCGAGCAAGATTTGCTGGATGAAGAGGCGCGACTTAAGAAGATGAACATCAACCGTGATGTACTGAAAGAACAATACATAACCGCCCAACAAGAGGGTAATGAAGAAGCAATTACGAAAGCGCAGCGAGATTTAGAGAGTGATGAATTGGATATTGAAATCGCAGAGCGCAAAATTGCAAGTATGCGTAAGGACCAAGCAAAGAAAGGGTCCGTTAAGGCTCCTTTTGACGGAAAAATTGCTAATGTAAATCTTACCGAAGGTATGAATGCAGCTTCCGGTCAAGCAGCATTTACAATGATGAAAAAAGATGAAGGTTTCGAGTTTAACTTCACCATTGATGCAGATGCAGCAGCATTACTTGAGGTTGGTGAAGTGATTAAATTCGATGGGAAGAAGGATAAACCATTCCAAGGTGAAGGGACAATTGCTGAATTCCTGGATGCGGGTGAAGGCTCTAGTAGCGGTGGAGGTGGTGAAATGAGTGCCAAATCCGGTAAAGATCCCGCTAATGGCGGTGGTGCAGATGAACCTGCACAGCCGAAGAAAAAAGTCATCGTAACTGTAAATGGCGGTGACTTTGGCGGGGGGGAACGCGTCAATGTCGCACTGGATAAAGCCGTGAAACAGCAAGGTTTTGTCATCCAAAAGTCTTGGATCAAGAAAGATGGAAAAGGCAGTTATGTCTTTGTTATTCAAGAGAATAAAAGCTCACTTGGCAATACCTTTACCGTCCGCAAAAGCTACCTCAAAACTGGTGAATCCAGTGGGGATGAGGTTATCGTTCTATCCGGTGTAGGAGCGAAAGACGACATCATCATTGAGACAAGTGAACCGCTACAAGAAGGAAATCGAATTCGAGTCCAATAAGGAGAGGAGAGGAGATTTTTATTATGAGAAAAGTTGTAGGAACCGTATTGGCATCAATGATGTTGCTCACAGGATGTTCAGGAGGGGGAAAGACCTCAGGTGAGGAGAAGACCGTCTCAATATCGGTCATGCAAGCAGATTCTTTTCTAAAAAATGCGGCTGCTAAGTTCCAAGAAGCTAATCCGAACATCAAGATCGAGATTAAAGAACATATGGCGACGAACACAGCAGGTGAAGGTGCGATGAGTGAAGCGATATCGCAAGCAGATTTGGAGAAATACGTTCAGACCGTATCCACGCAGGCGATGTCTGGTAAAGGTTCGGATATCATCATGATGCAGAGCCTACCGCAGGACAAGTTTGTGGATAAGAAGTTACTCGTTAATTTGTATGATCTGATGAAGAAGGATACTTCATTTGACCAGAACCAATATTACACGAACATCTTGAAGCATTCCCAGAATGGGGATGGGCTTTATGCAATGCCGTTCAATTTCACGTTAGAGGCGATTTCAGGTAATACGGATCTGTTAAGTAAAGCGAACATCACGATCAAGGATGATACTTGGACGTGGGAGCAATTCCGCGAGATTTCGAAAAAGCTGCGTGAACAGAAAGGTAAAGACTATTTCGCCTTCATTAACGTGTTCCCGAATCAACTGATGGCTGAGTATGTGGCAGACAATTATGGTGAGCTTGTGAAAGATGGCAAGGGCAACTTTGATACCGATCTATTCCGAGATATGATGCGTCAGATTAAATCTTTATATGATGAAGAGGTACTTCAGGCAGAGTTTACGTACGATTACAGCAAAGCGTTATTCGCAAAATCAGGATTGTATGACGTTCAGAGCGCTTTAATGATGATGCTGACACCGGATTCGAAGCTGTTCCAGAAACCAACGGCGAATGGTAAATCTAGTGGAGGCGTATTCCAGACCTATCTGACGCTGGGCATTAACAGTAAGTCGAAGGTGCAAGATGAGGCATGGCAGTTCATGAAATTCTTATTGTCAGATGAGATGCAATCTTCTCCTGAGCTGAAAAGTCTTCCTATCTCGAAGTCTGTGCTGGAGAACATGCTGAAGGAGCAGCAAGAGCAGATCAATAATGGCATCTTAAAAATGCCAAAAGGCAAACCAAGCAAAGAACAAGTCGCGGATGCGATTGCTGCAATGGATAAGCTCATTGCTGGAGCGGGAAATAAAAGTACCGGTGATATGAAAGTGCAGTCCATTGCAATGGAGGAGTTCGAGTCCTACATGAGTGGTCAGAAGTCAGCGGAAGAAGTTAGTAAGCTCATTCAGAACAGGGTGAATACGTACTTGGGTGAGTGATTGAACGAGAGAGATTAGGTGGTTCGAAAATTAAACGAAAGAGGAAAAGAACAACTGTAGGAACGTAGTGTTCGCCTTTGAAATCGTGAAAATACCATTAAATCAATTCAAATTCACGATTGAGACAGCGACCGGAAGTGTTCTTTTTCTCTGTAGTGTTCAAATTTTTGAACCACATACATAGAAGGAGCGAAAAAGGATGAATAAGCGGTTCGGATTGAAGGTAACGCATCTTGCACTAACCACGACTTTGATATTCTCACTGGCTGTTCCATCGGCATGGGCGGCTTCGGAGGGCGCGTCTAACCAAGTCACAGAGATTGCATCCATTGTGGGACAGAATTCCGTATCATTTAGCTTAAAGAATATACGGCTTCTGCCGCAAAAAGAGAGCAGTACCGTCACCTTCACCATAACGGTTAAGAATGACGGCAGTCAGCCAATTGCTCTAACCGATTATATGGCGCGTCTGAAAGATGCATCAGGGGAAACGTACCTGACGCGGCTTGCCCCTCAAGATAAGAGCAAGCGAAAGCTCGCGGCAGGCAGTACGCAAGACTTGATCTATTATGCACAGGTCGGCGATATGGTTGATCTCAGCGGCTTGTCAGTCGATGTGATCAAATGGGATTTCAGCAAACCAAAGTACGAAGCAAACCAAGGGAACTTGGCAGTTCCAGACACCTTTACAGGAGCGGTTACTGATGGTTTGACCGAATCAATTCTTATCGGTGACACACCCATTGAGATGTCGGTATCCCAATTTCACCAGATGAAAAGTGGAGACAACTATATCCCAACCCTATACATAGATCTCAAACACAACGGCCGTACGGCGGTTACTCCGCCAGATTACCAATTCTTTATTCGGACTAAAGACGGCTCGACATATCCGATCATTCGCCGAGATGAGCTGAAAAGTCTGAACCCAAATATAACGACCCCGTGGCGTTTAACGGGCACAATTCCTACATCTGTTGATCCGGAAGGCTGGCAACTTGTTGTGGCTGAACACAGCGAAGCAGCGAAACTGGATGTACCTGTTGCTGTTTTCGAGCTTGCAGAATCGGAAAGTGCTGCTCCTGGTTCGGGTGAACATCTAAAATTCAGTACGAACGCAGGGATGTATACAGGTGAACTCGGCAGTATGTATCGAGTCCCTTGGGAAGACGAGGACATGATCACAGCGAATGTGACGATATCCAATACAGATCAAGATCATTCCCTAACTGTACCAAAATTAAGCGCTTATTATCTGCTTGATGGTAAAGTAAAAGTGCCTGCGAATGTTGTGCAGACATCCCGTGCGCTTAGTATTGGTACAGGTAGCAGTGAAGTACTTCAGGTGGTCGGCAAATTGCCGATTGACCAAGCGTTCAAGTCCATTAAACTCGTTCTTCAGGAAAAAGAATCGGAGAGTGAAGATGCGAAACTCTACGATATCGCAGAATTCACAGAGCGAACGGTGCTACCGCGTATTCCATTCTATCGTGCAGGAGATGGATACAAGACAGCACAAGCAGGTCGCAAAGCCTATTACGCCGTTCATGGCGTTAATCGCTACAAAGGCGGAAATAGTGAGCTCTTTGCCGTTCAAGTGGAAGTCGATAATCTGGAGAGACGTTCCTCTGATCTATCGCGAATTGTAGCGTACTTACAGACGGAAGATGGCGATATATTCCCGACACAAATATCTGCTGTGAAAGGGAAGGTAGGTCCAAGAGGAACCGCACTTCTTGAAATTTGGAGTGAAATTCCGCAGGATTATGCGACTTCTTCACTCCATCTGGTGATGGGGGATGCGGTAACGGGTAACAAATTAACAGAGGGTGAAGCAGTTCCAGATAGTTATATCAACCCTGTCGGTATGTGGCTGCCAAGTGAGAAGTACAATGTGGCAAGTGAAATCAAGCAACTAGATCTTTACCCGTATACAATTAAGTTCAGTAATATGAACACAAGCAGTAACGTGCGCGACTTCGCCTTCAAGCTTGATTATGAGATTCTAAAAAGCAAGCTTGTCCAAGCGAACAATGAGAAACGTAATCTCGTCATTGCCATTGAAGACGCGAGTGGATATAACTTCTTCGAGAAGTCATTTAATGTCAATGAATTCGAATCAGCCACAACAAGTGGTAAAGAAGCAGGCGGTGTCATGAAGATTGGCAAAGGTCAGTTGTCCTTTACGATTCCAAACACAGATCCTGTCGCAGATGATCACACCTACAAGCCAGGTACGATTAAGATTTACGATGAATTCCAAGGCAAGCGCAAGTTGATTGCTACACAGAAAATTACGCTGATCTCGATCATTGAGAAGAAGGGTAAGGGCGAGTAAGGAACGCCAAAGTTGAAAGATCACCTTTATAAAAGGTGGTCTTTATTTGCATGCAGATCTATTTTTTAAAAATTAGGTGTTGACGAAAAGTAAGCGACGTAGTATATTAGTTTCAAGTTAAGAATCTTAAATTAAAGATATATGAACAAGCGAACAATACAAATCGCGGCAGCAAATGTAAAGTTGTTATTAAGCGAAAGAGAATAGGCATTCATTAGCTTCGGATCACATATCTTAATTTCAAGATAGTTGAAAAACGTACACAAAAAATTATTTTTTAGGAGGAATTGTTTATGTTAAGTGTAGGGTTATTGATTATTCGTGTGGTAGTTGGTTTACTATTTGTAGGGCATGGGGCACAGAAGTTGTTCGGATGGTTTGGCGGTTATGGACCGAAGGGAACAGGCGGTTGGATGGAATCGGTCGGCATTAAGCCAGGCGTTCAGATGGCAATTCTTGCAGGACTTATGGAGTTAGTTGGCGGATTACTGTTCGCAGCAGGATTGTTCACTTGGGTCGGCGCTGCATTAATCGTCCTTGCCATGTTAGGTGCATTCGTCAAAGTACACTTTAAGAACGGCTTGTGGATTACAGCGAACGGTTATGAGTATACTCTTGTGTTAATCGCAGTTGCAGTAGGCGTTGCTCTAATCGGCGCTGGGGACTACTCCCTTGATGCATTGCTATAATAGTGAGTTTTAAAAATTGTAACGAAAGAGAAAAAATGCACTGTAGGATGCTTCCGAAGTACTTTTCCTACGGAAAAGTTTGAGTTCGCCTTTGAAATCGTGAAAATTCCATTAAATAAATTCAAAATTCATGATTGAGACTCACAGGCTTTCGAAGAAAGCCACATCGTAAGCATGGAAGTACTTTTTCTCTGAAGTTTCCAAACTTTTGAATAAGTTATTTAAGCACCTTAATCACAGAAATGGAGGCACTCTATATGATTCAATTATATCCAGCACAAGAACGATACACAGCCGATCACGGCTGGCTAAAAAGTAACTTCAGCTTTTCGTTTGCCGATTATTATGATCCTAACAATATGAACTTTGGCGTTATGCGTGTTCTCAATGATGATGTCGTACAACCGCATTATGGCTTCGGCAAGCATCCGCACCGCGAGATGGAGATTGTGTCCATCGTACTTAGCGGTCACCTCAAGCATGAGGACAGCACAGGGAATGCCGCAGTAACGACATATGGGCAAGTACAGCGCATGTCCGCAGGAACAGGTGTGATGCACTCCGAGATGAATGGGGGAGCCGATGAGGTTCATTTTCTTCAAATGTGGTTTATGCCAGAGCGCAACGGACTTGAACCTTCTTATGAAACAACCGATTATGATCTATCTCTAATGAAAAATAATTTGCTGCCTGTTGTCTCCAAGCAGCAGTCTGGTCCGAATGTTGCAGACATTCACCAAGATTTGACGATTTATATGAGTGAGCTTGAAGCAGGTCAGACGATCCATTTTACACAAAAAGATAACCGTCGTACTTTCGTGTTCGTACTGGAAGGTTCCATCACCATTAATGAAACTTCGGAGCTTGGTAAACGAGACTCTGCGCGAATTACAGAAGAGACTGCACTAACGTTGCAATCGACAAGCGGCGCGGTCTTCATGCTTATCGATTTACCTTAACTTTTAATGTTGGACTTCTATTGAAAAAACGCCATAATAAGACTATGGCGTTTTTTCATTTGGCCTTGTTAAATAAGGATAGAAAGAGGTGTTTCGTCGTGAATCTTACGGTAACTAAAGATGCTGTCGCGTGCTTTAAGGATGTCTGGGGATATCAATCAGGTGAACACGTTCGAATTTTTGTGCGTTATAGCGGTGGATCGGAGGATGCATTCGCATTCGGTATTTCGAGACATACCCCAATTCGCATGGCGATTTCCCACGTTGAGGGGGATATCACATTTTTCATGGAAGAGAATGATGTATGGTTTTTGAATGATAAAGACCTTCAAATAGATTGTCAGGCTGAAGAAATCACGTTTGTACTGACTTAAAGCATTCGAACATGGAAAAAAAGACTTGTACTTCGTGTACAGGTCTTTTTTGGTTGTTAAAATGCACATACATATCCGCTTTGTCTGTCACATACATAAATAAGGATGAATAAAATAGGACGTGTTCATCACTACAATGTAGGAGAGGTGATCTGAATGGACGACCGGTTTGATCAACAGGACATTGAATCCAACAAAATGATCTCGCTAGTCGGTTATATTCTGTTCTTCATTCCCTTGCTTGCTGCAAAAGACTCGAAGTACGCCACCTATCATGCAAATCAAGGGTTGATGTTGCTCATTTGTGCGGTTGCAGGGAATTTTGTTCTGGGGCTAATCCCGTTCATCGGATGGATGCTTATTCCGCTCTTTAGTTTATTTATCCTCGTTCTATTTATTATCGGCATCTCCAATGCAGTCACGGGTAAAGCTGTTCCACTCCCATTGATTGGGCAATTCACGATTATTAAGCATCGTTGATTATGAATAATAGACATGAGAACTCCTTAGCTGAGAGTGCTGAGGGTTTTTGTGTTGTTAAAACGTGCTCCGATATTCCCTCGGCGACATGTTGTACCTCGCACGGAATGCTCTGTGGAAGTAACTGTAGTTGGCAAAACCTGCACTTTCTGCAATGTCTTCAAGCAGCATATTCGTCAGCATCATGCGATCACGTGCCATACTGAGGCGCACATCAAGGGCGTACTGTCCAATACTTTGCCCGAACACTTCTTTAAATAGATGCACCGCGCGAGATACACTGATGTCGAAATGGACTGCTACATCCTCCAGCTTAAACGATTGAATCGCATGTTCTTCAATATAGGTCTTAATTCGGTAGGCGAGGAACGCGTTGCCCTTCTTAGAAGGCTGTTCAGAGACGATACGGTCGATGTTCAAACATAATATTTTCAAAATATATTGACTGATTTCTTGACTCGTATCAAGCAACCGGCGCTGCTCCATAGTCAATTGACGGAAGAGGGTAAGGATGCCTTCATTCAGTGGTGCCTTGATCTTGTGAGGGCGGTGAGTCTGATTCCACCATTCATCCATCCACGTTCCTTTAGCAAAAATATAATAATCTCCGCTCATGATGCGCGGTTCACCTGTTGTCTGTTTCTCCTGATCAATAATCAGTTCATAGGGAGAGTTCGGCTTAAGCAAAATCATGTCACCTGGCTCGATTAATGTAATCTCACTCCCGACTGAGGCGCGGCAGAATCCTTCGATCTGAATTCGTATGAGATATTGCTTGAGTCGCTCAATCGTATGAAAAGGTTTGGAATGATACGCATAACCCGCATGTAGTACTTCCAAATCGTCTTTATCTATGTGTGCAAATACCATATGAACCTCCTGTATGTACAAAAGATAATAGCCAGATTGTGCATGTTTTTGTCCGTTTCGTCATTTTATTATACGGGATCATTTACTATGATGAAAAGGTAACCAGCTCAAATTAGTAGAGGTTATAGCTAGCATGAATCATCACAATGAAATCGCTATCATTTTTACAACAAAAAGTAAGATTGAATAGGAGGAATGGAAGATGAGTAGCTACAAGATTGGATTGCAATTGTATACGGTGCGGGATGAGACGGCGCGGGACTTTGAAGGGACGCTGCGTGAAGTTGCAAGACTCGGTTATGATGGTGTGGAGTTCGCTGGGTATGGTGGATTAGCGGCGGAGCAGTTAAGAGAATTGCTGGACGAATTGAAGCTGGAAGTTGCAGGGACTCACGTAAGCTACGAGCGTCTATTAGAAGCGCTAGATGAAGAGATTACATACAACAAGACGATCGGCAATCGCTACTTAATTATTCCTTATATGCAGGCTGAGAAGCGTGAGGATGCGGATAGCTGGAAAGCGATTTATGCAAATTTACAAGAGATTGGTGCTAGATGTGCGGAGCAAGATATGGTGCTGTGCTACCACAATCACGAATTCGAATTTTTAGCTGAAGTGGATGGAACACATGTATTAGATGCGATGTTTGAAGCAGTGCCTGCATCTGATTTGCAAATGGAGCTAGATAGCTGCTGGGCGTATGTGGCAGGTTATGACCCAGTTGCTTACATGCATAAATATAAAGGTAGATTACCGCTTGTTCACTATAAAGATATGAGAAGGTTAGAGGACGGTAGCATACAGACATGTGAACTAGGAGCAGGTGAAGTGCCGATTACTGCAATTGCGCAAGCAGCGGAGCAGATTGGTGCGCAGTGGCTGATCGTGGAGCAGGATGAGTGTCAGAAGCCGTCGCTTGAGAGTGTAGCGAACAATATTGCATGGATTCGTCAAAATTTGAAAGTTGGAGTAGGGGGAGCAATTGATGAGTAATCGTATCGTACGCGTAGGAATCATTGGCTGTGGAGGGATTGCGCTGGGCAAGCATTTGCCAAGTCTAGCGAAGCTTGCGCAAGTGGAGATCGTCGCTTTCTGCGATATTGTAGAAGAGAGAGCGATTAAAGCAGCTGAAAAGTTCGGTACGGCCGAGGCCAAAGTATATTCCGACTATGTGGAGCTGCTTGAAGATAAGAGCATTGAAGTGATTCATGTGTGTACGCCGAATGATTCGCACTGTGCGATTTCTGTTGCTTCGATGGAGGCTGGTAAGCATGTCATGTGCGAGAAGCCGATGGCGAAGACAGCTGCAGAAGCAAGAGAAATGCTCGATGCGTCACGCCGTACGGGCAAGAAGCTGACGATTGGTTACCAGAACCGTTTTCGTCCAGACAGTCAGTACTTGAAGCAGGTGTGTAGTGACGGTGATTTGGGAGACATTTATTTTGCCAAAGCATTAGCGATTCGCCGTCGTGCAGTGCCAACTTGGGGTGTATTCCTTGATGAAGAAAAGCAGGGCGGAGGTCCACTTATTGATATCGGGACACATGCACTGGATCTAACGCTTTGGATGATGGATAACTACAAGCCGAAGATGGTCGTAGGTTCGGTGTATCATAAATTGGGACAACGGGAGAATGCAGCCAACGCATGGGGACCATGGGATCCTAAAGAGTTCCGTGTTGAAGACTCTGCATTCGGATTCATCACGATGGAGAACGGCGCAACAATTGTGCTCGAATCCAGTTGGGCGCTCAATACACTCCAAGTAGGTGAGTCGAAGACGGTGTTGTGCGGTACAGAAGGTGGGGCAGATATGGAGGATGGACTTCGTATCAATGGAGAAAAGCACAGCCGCATGTTCGTGAACGAAATTGATCTCAAAGGCGGCGGTGTCGCGTTCTATGACGGTGAAGTTGAACGTGATCATGACATTGAAGCTCGCCAATGGATTGAGTGTGTGATTAATGATACCGAGCCAGTCGTTGATCCTGCGCAAGCACTAGTTGTAACGGAGATTTTAGAAGCAATTTATGAGTCAGCTAAGAGCGGGAAACCCGTATATTTTAGCTAAATTGGAGCTTGTCCAAGGTCGCAGAGACTGCACACATATAATTAACATAATGGAAGGGGATTCCCCATGAAATTAGGCGTATTTACAGTTCTATTCGGCAATCGTCCGTTAGAAGAAGCACTTGATTATATCGCATCCCAAGGATTGAAAGCCGTAGAGATCGGAACGGGCAATTATCCAGGCAATGCGCATTGCAATCCAGATATTTTGCTTAACGATGAGCAAGCATTGAAACAGTTCAAACACGCAGTTGAATCCCGTGGACTCATCATTAGTGCATTAAGCTGTCACGGTAATCCGCTTCATCCGCAAAAAGACATCGCTAAACCGTTCCATGATACCTACGTGAAAACAGTTGATTTAGCTGAGCGACTTGGCGTGCCAGTCGTCAATGCTTTCTCAGGTTGTCCGGGTGATCATGAAGGCGCGAAGTACCCGAACTGGCCGATCTCACCTTGGCCGCACGATTACCAAGAGGTGCTAAAGTGGCAGTGGGAAGAGAAAGTAATCCCGTATTGGACAGAGTGGGGTAAGTATGCGGCTGATCGTAATGTGAAGATCGGTCTTGAGCTACATGGTGGCTTCTCCGTGCATAGCCCAGGTACACTCCTTCGCCTGCGTGAAGCTGCGGGTGAAGTGATCGGTGCGAACCTTGACCCAAGCCACATGTGGTGGCAAGGTATCGATCCTGTTCAAGCGATTCATATCTTAGGTAAAGAGGGTGCAATCCATCACTTCCATGCGAAGGATACGTCCTTTGACCCTGTTAACATCCATAAACATGGCATCACTGACATGCAGTCCTACGCTCTAACCCAAGAGCGTGCATGGCAATTCCGTACTGTGGGCTTCGGTCATGACCTCAAAGTATGGGCAGACATGATGAGCGCTCTGCGCTTAGTTGATTACGACTACGTTGTCAGCATCGAACACGAAGATGGCCTCATGTCCATCAACGAAGGCTTCACGAAAGCCGTATCTAACCTTAAGCAAGTCCTCATCGAAGAACCACTGGGCAGCATGTGGTGGGTGTAGGCAAGGGCAAGATGGTTAGTAAGTGAGGATAGTACTGATAATTAAGCATGGTATTAAGGATACGAGTACGAAGACACATAGTGTCAAGCCGTGATATGAAGTAGTAGCCATGCGTTGAAAGGGACAACGCATGGCAAGCAGAAAGTAGGAGCCGTTGATTACGCGAAGCCAAATCAACGCTCCCCAAGCCAACCACATTCGTGGTTGGTTTTTTATGTGCTCTTTACCCTGTATCGGTAGCGTCAGCGGTAGATCTCCCTTGCTGCTCCCCGAGTAGCCAAGGAGGAAGTTGAACTACTTTGAGCAGAAGACGAAGAGAGGGCTATGTCCTGGAGAACGGTAGTGATCCGTCTTTGCAATCGTATTCCAACCTACCAACCTAATCAAAGGGAATACGATTGCGACAGCGGACGGAAGGATATAGCCCTCACGGAGTCTCCTCACAATCTGCTCATGAATCCTACCTTCCAATCTCACTCTTTCCTATCTACTTTGGTTAATTTTTCATTTTTATGACACTTTTCCCCTACCTAAACGTATAATTAGGTAAACAACCCATATAGGTGGTGATAACATGGTTCCATGGATTGTATGGGCAGTAATCGGTGTCATCCTGATTATTGCAGAGATGATGACATTCACATTTTACTTACTTTGGTTAGGGATCGGTGCACTCGCAGCTGGTGTTCTGGCACTATTTATACCAGATGCAGTGTTTGTACAAGTTCTTGCAGGTGCCGTTGTTGCAATCATACTTACTATCTTTACGAAGCCATTAACACGAAAAGTACGCCACTCCAAGGGCTTCAAGGATGCAATTGATGTGATTGTAGGCAGGCAAGGAGAGGTCATTCAGAAGATCGAAGTCGGTACACTTGGGATTGTAAAAGTGGGTGGGGAGATCTGGAGTGCATCCGCATCGGAAACAATTGAACCAGGTACGACAGTCATCGTCGTTAGCAAAGGAAGTGCTGTAATCGAAGTGACAAGAATGGGAGGCGTTTAATCAATGTCAATGTGGATTCTAATAGGAATTATTGTTGTTTTTGTCATCGTATTTGCTGCATTAACGATTAAGATTGTTCCGCAACAGCGTGTGGGGGTTATTGAGAGACTCGGGAAGTTCAACCGATTGCTGCATCCAGGTCTGAACATTGTCATTCCAGTTATTGATCAAGTGCGCAAGTATCATGATTTGCGGATTCAACAAGCGAACGTACCGCCGCAAACGGTGATTACCAAAGACAACGTACAGGTACAGATCGATACGATTATTTTCTATCAAGTTGTAGGGCCGGAACAAGCTACATACGGCATTTCCGATTATGTATATGGGGTTCGTAATATCTCAACTGCAACGATGCGTCAAATTATTGGTAAGTTGGAACTGGATGAAACTTTATCGGGTCGTGAGAAAATTTCATTGGAAATCCGTGTTGCACTGGATGAGGCAACGGAAAAGTGGGGCGTGCGAATCGAGCGTGTCGAGGTCATTGACATCAAGCCGCCAATTGATATACAAGAAGCAATGGATAAGCAGATGAAAGCAGAGCGAAGTAAGCGTGCAATTGTATTGGAAGCAGAAGCAGCGAAGCAAGACATGATTCTTCGTGCTGAAGGGGATAAGCAAAGTAAGATCCTCAAGGCAGAAGGGGATAAAGAAGCACGTATTCGTGAGGCAGAAGGTCTAGGTCAAGCGCAAGAGCTTGAAGCAGTTGGTCAGGCGAAAGCGATTCGTGCCGTCGCAGAGGCAGAGCGGAATCGGATTGAGATGCTCAAGGAAGCGGGATTGGATGAAAGCATTCTAACTTACAAATCTTTCGAAGCGCTTCAAGAAATGTCCAAAGGCCCAGCGAATAAAGTATTTATTCCTACTCGTGCAGTAGAGACATTAGGTTCGATCGGTGCCATTGGTGAAATGTTGAAAGCCGTCAAAGAAAAATAAGTGCAGCTAAGCACTACGTAGTACTGGATGATCGTGGAATATTAATTTACCGTGCAAGCGGCCCTTAGGGTCGCTTTTTTAAATTTTCCCTTAATTTTATTAAAATTGTAAAATAGCATATACTAGCGTAAGTCTCATATATTACATATTTTTTTACAACTAAGAAACTGAGGTGTACGTATTCATGAGTAATCCATTACGAATTGGTTTTCTTTACTTCTATGTGTTTGTTACAGGTGCTTCTGTAATGGCGATTGAGATTGCAGCTTCTCGATTCCTAGCCCCGTATTTCGGTACTTCGATGATCGTATGGGCGAATATTATTGGACTTTGCTTGCTGTCGCTTGCAATTGGCTACTTTGTTGGGGGGAGATGGGCAGATAAATGGCCGAGTGGCAAGCTATTAATGATGCTAACGCTTCTATCGGGTACATTCGTAGCACTGCTACCTTTATGGGGTGATCTAATCTTCCCACTCTTATCTAAAGGTATTATGAATACGCCGGTATGGGTCATTTTCTGTTCCTTCTTTGCCGTACTTATTGTATTTGCACCACCAATCTTCCTGCTTGCGATGGTTAGTCCCTTTGCGATCCGTCTACTAAGTGGACAAACGAGCGATTTAGGTAAGGTTGCTGGAAATTTATATGCGTGCTCTACACTCGGCAGCTTAGTCGGTACTTTCGGTACGGCTATGCTTACGATTCCGTTCATCGGTGCGAAAGAATCGATCTATATTTGGTCAGCTGCGTTGATTCTTGTTAGTAGCTGGGGACTGCGTCAGTGGGGAAAAAGCTGGCTTGCAATTCTCGTAATAATACCTCTGTTGTCTTACTATTTGACAAGTGGCAACATGACCATGGCTGCAGGTGAGAAAGTACTGTGGTCAGGGGATACATTTTATCAATTTGTAAAAGTAACAGAAGATCGACAAGGTGATATCTCGCTTGTCTATAATGAGGGCGGTGGGATACAGTCTATTAAACGCGCGACTAATGCACTAAATAGTAACGATTATTACAATGACTATTTATCGCTTCCATTCTTAGTGGACAAGCCTCGAGAACTGCTCATATTAGGTTCTGCAGGCGGAACCATAGCCAGCTCACTTGGACAATATGTGAAACCGCAGTTGCCTGATCTTAAAGTGACGGGAGTGGAGATTGATCCTGCAGTCGTGCAGTTAAGCTATGATTACTTCGGATTAAAGCAGGAAGATGCAGAGATTGTCTCGCAGGACGCGCGTGTGTTCATTAACAATGCGAACAAAAAGTATGACATCACTATCGTTGACTGCTATTCGAATCAAATTTATATTCCGGCTCACTTATCGACTGTAGAGTTCTTCAAGACGCTTAAAGAACATACAACTGATCAAGGATTAGTAGCCTTAAATATTAATGCGACTACACCCGACTCTAAGCTACTGACATCCATGATCAAGACAATTGATGCTGTGTTCCCTTACACGTATATGATCAAGTCTTCTGGTATCAATAACTATATGGTCATTGGGGCGCTTCATGAGCTTGATGTCAATGATTTAAGCAAGATTGACAAGAATAGTCCTCTACAAAAACTGGACTTATCGCGTTGGGATCAAATGAAGCGTGTGGAGAAGGGACAATACAACTCCGCACTTCTATTAACAGACAACCATGCACCTACTGAAATGCTCACAGACTCGATGATTTTTAATTTCATCACAGATTCGAAGTAGCGGCTTACTTGCCATAAGGCAATTCTCGATGAAAAATTGACACCAAGAGAGGGGGTTAACGGATGGAATTTTGGAAATCAATATTTCAGTCTCAGTCCAAATCGCCCAACAATCAGAAGCAGTCATCGGGCAATACGAATGCGAATTCCAAGACAGTTCTGGTAACCTCCGATCTTGCAAGTAATTTAGCGTATATTCAGCAAGCTTTATTTCAAACTGATGATCTGCAAACCCGTACGTTTACGAAAAAAGGAACAACCGCACAGCTGATCTATCTAGAAGGGATTTGCGACCCGAATATTATCAAAACCGATATTATAAATCGCTTACTTAAGGCTGATCAGATCGACACGCCTGAAGATATTGTAACGACACTGAAGTTCAAATATGAAACCAACATTGAACAATTAATCTCTCATTTATTACGTGGGTTCGCACTATTCTTTATTGAAGGGTCCTCACAAGGATATGCATTCGCAGCAGTAGCGGCCTTAGCACGAACTCCTGAAGAACCACCTAATGAAAAAGTGATCTATGGGGCTCATACGGGGTTTATTGAAGATCTGAATACAAACTTACAGCTGATTCGCAAAACAATCCATAACCGCGATCTTACCGTGCGCTATTATCAAGTGGGGAGCACAACGGATACCAAGATTGCTGTCATGTACATGGGAAATACCGCTTGTCCAAAGATCGTCAAAGAAATCGAAAATCGGATTCAATCGATCCAGATGAAAGATATAATTCCAGGCAACATCATTCATGAGATTATCGAAGATAATCCGTATTCCCCTTTTCCCCAAATATTAACGACGGAGCGTGCGGATCGGTCTTGTGCCAATCTGATTGAAGGTCGAGTGATCATTTTTGTGGAAGGAACAGCCTGTGCGTTCGTGCTTCCGGTCAGTTTCTTCTCGTTCTATCAAAGTACAGATGATTATGCGATTCGCTGGATTCCGGCAACATTTATCAGATTGTTAAGATTTTTTAGCTTTTTGATTGCGATTCTGTTGCCTGCATTCTATATCGCTGTAACTTCTTTTCATAGCGAGATTATTCCAGAAGGGTTGTTCACGGTTGTCAAAGCGAACTTGCTTCGTATTCCGTTTGCACCTATTGTGGAAGCGTTATTCCTTGAGTTCACGATCGAGTTAGTTCGTGAGGCAGGTATTCGATTGCCAGGTCCAATTAGCTCGACGATCGGTATCGTAGGTGGTTTAGTTATTGGTGAATCGGTCGTTAATGCTGGATTTGTCTCTTCTGTGATGATCGTCGTAGTTGCGATGACTGCCTTGGCTACTTATGTGGTGCCGAATCATGAAATGTCGATTTCCATTCGTGTAATTCGATTCCCGATCATGTTTATGGCTTCCTTATTTGGATTTATCGGCATCGTTGCGATTGTGTTGATTCTGCTTATTCATCTATGCAAGCTAGAGCCACTAGGTCGACCGTACTTGTTCCCACTTAGTCCGATGAGGATCAAAAACTTCCTAGATACATTTATTCGTGCACCGATACAAGCGGTTCAACAGTTACCTAACGATGTGCAAGAGAAACCACCATCGACTAACACCAAAGAGGATCAATCATGAGCCAGCAACCGAATCAGCAGTCCACAATTACACGAACGCAGCTCTTTCATATGGTCATGCAAGTTACGATCGGGATTGCTATTCTACAACTACCGCATCGACTTTACAAAACAACAAAAGTTGATGCGTGGATTTCCATTATCCTTGTATTATTAGGGGTACTGCTCCTTATCTATATGCTTTGTGCACTTTGCAAACAATATCCTGGAAAACATGTTTATGAGTTTCTACCGATTGTTTTTGGGAAGAAGATAGGGTTAGTCCTAAATATCGTCTATATTCTGTATTGCATTATTGCAGTAAGTCAATTTTTTTATCAGAATAGCCAAATCCTTCGAAAGTGGATCCTCCCCAGGACGCCTATGGTTGTTCTGATCATACTTATCTTGCTTGTATGCATTTATTTAGCTATAGAATCTTTGCGGATCATCGCTCGATTCATTGTGATTATTAATTTAATCGTTCCACTGCTGTTTATCATCCCGATCTTTGCCATTCAATATAGTGAATGGTTGTATTTGCTGCCCATTTACCAAACGGATATCCCTTCTATTCTGGATGGCGCCAAGACTACCGTTCAATCCATGTTAGGATTTGAAATTTTGCTTGTTGTATATCCATTTGTTAATGGTACGAATAAGCAGATTCGCAAATCCGTTTCTTTATCGATGACGATCACCGCATTTTACTACTTATTTATCACAATCATCTGCTTTTCTTTTTTTACAGGAGATGAACTTGAACATATTTCAGAACCGGTACTATACATGCTAAAAGCCGTCAGCGTTCGGAATATTATGCGCTCTGATCTATATTTCCTATCGCTGTGGACGGTGCTGTCGATCACTTCCATTACGCTCTACTTATTCATGGGTGCTGTTGGTACGGCAACAATATTTGGGAAAAAAGACCACAAACCGTTCATACTCATCATGTCGTTGATCATTCTAGGTATGTCCTTCTTATGGGGGATCGAGTCGATCAAAGATTCGATGGCTTTGTTCTCCACGTACTATTCATTCTTCACCGTCTTGATCATCCCATTACTTGCGCTGATTACAACCAAGATTCGCAAACGATTCAAGTAAAGGAGAGCATTCAGATGAAACGTACGACATCTTGGTACATCTTGATACGTATGAGAGTTCTAGTTGCATGTTGCATGCTGCTCTTACTTACCGGATGTTGGGATCAGAAGCTGCTTAGAGATCGCGCTATCCCTTATTTAATTGCGTTTGATGTAGAGAAGGAAGACGAGCGGAAAGTACATGTAGCTGCGACTTTAAGTGATACACCTTTAACGGAAAAAGACCCGAAGGAAAGCAATGTTGTATCCACCGCGAGCGGTAAAAGCGCATTTGACGCCATTGAGCAGCTCAAAGATAAATCTCCCGGTTATTTAAGCTTATCGCGAATTCGAGGTATCTTGTTTGGTGAAGATATGGCGCGAAAGGGGATTAATGAAGCATTAGATACGTTCTATTGGGATCCTACTGTATCGATTAACTCACGAATCAGTGTCATTCGAGGTAGGGGTGAAGACTTCATTAGGCTACAAAAAATCGGTTCTCAGCTTATTTCTCAATATTATGAGAAGCTCATTGATAATGCCGAGAAGAATACCGTCGTTCCGCCGACTCACCTACAGACGAAGACGATTGTCGATCCTGGTGAAGACTTTGGTGTGCCTTTACTCTCGATACAAGATGATCAAATTGTCATTGATGGTCTTGCGCTTTTTAAAGATGAGAAGATGATCGGTACGTTAAAGAAAGAAGAAGGTATGCTGTATCTGCTTATGAAGGATGCTTTTTCCAACGACTTCAGGTACACATTAAATAACAATGAAACGGACGGTAAGCTCGTGTCTCCCTTATCTTTCGAATTAATTAAATCGAAGCGCAAATATAAAGTGAAAGCAGAAGATAGCGGGCAAGTGAATGTAACGTTAACGATGCACTTGAAAGTGGAAATATTAAATGAAGAGGGTTATATCTCGATGGGGGAGGAGAATGTGAAGAAGATGCTGACCCAAGAATTAACCAAAGAAGCGCGGAAGGTCATTAAGAAAATGCAAAAGCAAAACTTCGATGGTCTTGCTGTTGGCAGACGCCTAATTGCTTATTATCCAAAAGTATGGAAGAAGATTGACTGGAACGAACAATATCCGAAGGCGAAGTTCGATATTCATATCGTAGTAGATAAGCTCGTGAGTGGAATCCACTTGTAACTGTAACGGATAGCAATCCAATATGAAGCGACCCTAGTGGTCGCTTTTTTACGCATATACAAGCCTTAAGAACGAAAGTCGTAGAAGATTTTCATTCTGAAGACTGACCTCTAGTTCAACCTCTAGAATCTGTGAGCAGCATGCGATGTATTTTATAATTGGTTTATAAGAAACGCGCTGAAAAGTAAGTCAACGGATGAGAACAGTGGCACTGGAGGAGCGGAGCGCTCGACTTTGAAAGAGTGAAAATACCATAAAATAAATTCAGAATTCACGATTTCACGGAGACCGGAAGTGCTACTGTTCTCAGCAGTGCTCTAAACTTACTTTTTTAGCACTTAAACTATAAACCATTAATTGGAGGAATGAACGATGAGTATCGTCGTATTCGGAAAGAAAATCGCAGTGACAAAGAAAGGTTTTGTAATGGAATCTATGGAATATAATGAGGATTACAAGAACCACAAAGACCTTAATAAGTATGGTATGCAAAAGCACATCAGTCTCGAGACTGAGATTGAATTCAATCTTAAGAATCTAGAAGTGGACAGGAATTTTTTGTACAATAACATTAAATAATTGATGGAAAACAGTGGAGGTTAAGGTCATGAACCTACGATTTTTAGAAAGAGGGCTAACAGGGCTTGTATTGATAGGGATTGGCGTCTTGTTCTTGTTACACTTTACAGGCGTCATACACATTAATTTAAGCATCAGGGAAATCATCAGTACTTTCTGGCCAGTGATTCTTATTTACTTTGGATTACGCGGGCTTATAGCACAACGGAATTATGGATTTGGCGCAAGTATAGGGAGTATTGTGATGATTGTGATCGGATCCATCTTCCTATCCAGACACTTAGGCTGGTCGGAATTCAGCTTTAGTGATATTTTCCGTTATATGCTACCAGTGATCTTGATTGTGGTAGGGCTTAGAGTGATATTCGGACGTGGCAAAAAAAAATCCAAGTACGACTACGATGAATCTCGTTATGATTACAAAGAGGATCATTCTTACAAAGGTTATAAAGAGTATAAAGAAGAAGATTACGATATAGGCGCCACTGGAGCACCACATTCGAAGAAATATGATACGAAACCTAATTATCATTATGTGAATACGTACTCCACAGGGAAGACAGAGAACCGCAGTACCTTTATTGGGGACGTGCATATGGGCAGAGGCGGGGAGTATTGGGAGCTTCACCCGATGAATATCTCTAGCTTTATTGGCGATACGACGATTGATCTGACAACAGCAAGCATCCCATATGGGGAGACGAAACTTAATATCTCTGCATTCATTGGGGATGTGAAGATTCTAGTTCCGAATGATATGGATATTGAAGTAAAAGTAGCAGTAAACAGCTTTATTGGTGATATGCGGGTATTCGAAAGACATGAGGATGGATTCATGCGTTCAATGAATATGCAGACGCCATTCTATGAAGATGCACCTCGCAAATTACGTGTGAACGTTAGCATGTTTATCGGTGATGTTCGCGTCAAGAAGATTGGGTAAGGTGAACGGATGCTGAGAATTCGGGGAATGAATATCAAGTGGCGGATCATGGCAAGTTTCTTTATCCTAAGTCTACTCGTAACTGTAGCAAGTTTTATCGCTCTGTACTACTTCTTTCCTGATAACAGCCTAGCTGTGGAGTCCAAAGTCAGCTGGGCCTTGCTCCTGATTCTGCTTGGTCAAGTCATTGGGTATTGGGAGGGCAGAAGTGTACAGCGTCGTATGGATACACTGTATCTAGCGATGCTGGAACTGTCCAAAGGGAATTATAAGAATCGTTTGAAAGAAGAGTCTGACGAAGCGTTTCAGTACATTTATGAAGCATTCGATAACATGGCAGCAAGCTTTGAAGAGCGAACGGCACTGCTGCAGAAGATCGGGATGCAAGATATGGTTGAGAAGCAGCAAATTGTGGAGGAGGCTGTGCTTGAAGAGCGTAGACGTCTTGCGCGTGATCTGCATGATACGGTAAGCCAAGAGCTGTTCGCGATCCATATGTCTGCTTCCTCTTTACCGAAAATGATCGAAATGAACCCCCAAGCTGTCTCCAGTGTTATGGAGCAGCTTATCGCAATGTCTAACCATGCACAGAAGCAAATGCGAGGTCTGATTACGCAGCTCAGGCCGATTGAACTCGATGGGACGTCACTTGAAGAAGCGCTCGAGAAGTGGTTTCCCGACTATTGCCGCGCCAATGGTCTGCAAGGGGTCATGAATGTAGAGCTTCATGATGAGATTGAATCGGAAGCGATTGAACATCAAGTGTTCCTCATTATTCAAGAGACGATGGCGAATGTGGTGAAACACGCCGCTGCCTCGCATGTGACACTTAGCTTCCATGAATATGAGCATCAATATGTATTGCAGCTTGTGGATGATGGTGTTGGGTTCGATCGTAACAGCATTGCGAATACCTCACATGGATTGAATACAATACGCGAACGTGCTCAGAAACTTGGTGGTGACGCACAAGTGATCAGTAAGATAGATGCAGGGACAAGAGTGAAAGTACAAATACCGAAGTTCACAGATCCAGAAGATAGAAGAGAAGAGGAGAATGAACAATGAGTACAGCAATTCGAGTGATGTTAGTCGATGATCATCAGATGGTTAGAATGGGACTCAAAACTTACATTATGCTAGACCCCAGATTCTTAGTAATTGCTGAGGCATCCAATGGACAAGATGCGCTTAATCAGATTGCCGCAATGAAAGTAGAGGAACAACCGCATGTTGTCTTAATGGATCTATCGATGCCTGTGATGGATGGAATTACGACGACGGGGGAGATGAGTAGCAGATTCCCGGATATTCATATCATTATGCTAACATCGTTCCTTGAAGAAGATAAGGTCGTGAAAGCAGTGGAAGCGGGAGCGTTGAGCTATGTGCTCAAAACGGTCTCCTCCGATGAACTTATTCGCGTCATTGAGAACGCAGCACAGGGCATCCCCACAATGAATTCTGAGATTTCACTTGCGCTTACACGTGGACTTAGACAGCGTACAACCCAGCAAGATGATACGGAAGGTTTGACGCTCCGTGAGAAAGAAGTTCTAACCCTTATCGCGGACGGGAAGACGAACAAAGACATTGCGGACGCGTTGTTTATTAGTATTAAGACGGTGAAGACACATGTCAGCAACCTACTTATGAAATGTTCTCTGGAAGATCGCACACAACTTGCGATTTATGCCCATCGTAAGGGTTGGGTAGATACGAAGAATTAAACCAAAGATTAACGCAATTAAAGATCAACGAAATACCCCTCATAGCGCAAAAAATATGCGGTGTTTACTGATTTACTTTTCGGTGCGGAAATAAGTCGAATGATGTAACTTTGTAGGTGGATAGCTACCTTTTCAGTCGACAAGTTTGTAGGAGGACATCGAATTTTGAAAAGACACGTATGGAGTTATGTGGGGATCATCTTAATATGTTTAATTTTCTTTGGCATTATTTATCAATATATAACGGTACCATTACAGCCGGTACCTTCTAAACATATTGTAGAAAAAGTAGGGAACGGGGACTAACATAGAGGCTTGCTTACAAACCTGTCGCATAATCGATCAGGTTTTTTTGTTTACAGGATCCATATCTTCTTGTTCGCGTTTAAGTAAAGCGACCTCTTGAATGAGGCGGGTCATTTTGCGATGCATACGTGAGATGACGGTTGTTAGATGCAAGATAATGATAAGCGAGAATATGAACCCGAGGAAAAAGAGTACGGAGGGCGCATATACGACATGAAGAAGTCGCGCAATCTGCTCGAGCATCCTTGGGAACAAGGACAGAATCAACATAATAATACCCACAACAAACCAGAGGATCGAATAGCGCTCCTCCAGCTTTTTGCGGCGTATAAGCTCAATAACGATAATTAAGAACACCAAACAGAATGCGATCGATATACGAAAAATAATCATGCTTTAGCTCTCCTACGCGTTCGCAGTAAGGTCATAAGTACGGACAGTGATACTTTGAGCATGTAATACACAGATTTAATGGGTGTAATGGAGGACATCCCCGTCTCACGGCTATGCATCAAGACAGAAGCCTCCTTAACGTTGAAGCCCAGCCGTTCCAACAAGACGATGGCTTCCACTTCCGGGTAATCATCCGGGTAATAATTGGAGAACACTTCGATCACCTGGCGATTCGCAGCGCGAAATCCAGAAGTCGGATCTGTAAATCGCTTCTTCGTGCTAATCGAGATGAGCCAAGAGAAGAAGAGGATACCAATTCGGCGTGAAAGGCTGGAGCGGTATTCGGTTTTCTCCACAAAACGCGATCCAATCATGCAATCTGCTTCTCCACTTTCAATACCTCGGAGGAGTGGAGCCAAATATTCGGGATCATGCTGTCCGTCTGCATCCATCTGTACGGCAATATCATAACCATGACGAAGTGCATACAAGTAGCCAGTCTGCATCGCACCACCAATACCGACGTTGACGGGCATGGTGATCACATGCGCAAGTCCGGTTGCTTCAGCGATTTGGACTGTACGATCTCGTGAACCATCATTAATGACGACAATATCGACTTCGGGATGTGTGCGCTTAATGGCGTGAATAACCGAGTGAATGGAACCTTCTTCGTTATAGGCAGGAATAATAATGAGTGTAGACATAGGTGCCTCCTTACCTTCTGACTAAATGCACAACACCGCGGCAGACAAGCTGCGCAAGATACGCACATAGGATCATGAGAAACGGCATCATCCCAATGGTATAGCGCGCCTCAGGGATGAAGAGCAATTGCACACCAAGGAATAGCAAGAAATTAATATACAGGAACAGCGCATTTCGATTCCAGAAGGATGCCAAGAAACCGCCTGCGAAGCCGAAGTAGACAAGTGCGTAATGGAGACCCTTTAAACATTTCTCATACCAATAAGGTACGAAGCTCGGATAAGGTCCGAGGTACATCGTCTTGATGAACATATTATTGATCTTGCCGATGGTATACCACTTGATCCATAACCATGGATCAGTTCGAAAGCCTTCCTTGACCCGTCGAATACCCTCTGCCATCTCATCTTCTGGTTTAATATTGTTCCAAGGAATTGTCCCTTTTAAGTAAGGGTCTGTACCGCCTAAGAAAGGATTGGCGGAGCCGCCTTTGGAGACAAGTATGAGTTCATGGAACGTAATTATATTGCGAATCCACCACGGAAGCATTACAACGGCAAAGGTACTGACACCCCATATGATTTGCCGAAATAAAATCCGCCTGTGACGAATCATAAGGAAGATATAAGGTGTAGCCGCAATGATTATGGCATTAGGTCTGATGAGGACAGTGATGCCAAGAAGGATTCCGCCCCAAATATGATCCAGAAAGTGATTGTATTTCAGTATTCGTACTTGAAAATAGAGGAGTGCTAAGAAACTCGTCAGGAAGATCGTCTCTGTTAAGATGAGTGAGGCCATCCATACATATGTGCCATAAACCGCTGCACATAAAGCGGCTAATAATCCAGTTGGTCGATTAAATAGCTCTTGGCCAATGCGATAAATGAGCCACATATATATGATGGACATAAAGGCATGGATATAACGCACAATCATGTGTGTTTCCTGAATATCGGAGTAGCCGAATATAGAGAAAACCCCAACAAGGAATATAGGAAATCCCGGGGTTACAAGTGTATTGGATTCTTCACGCAGGTAGCCATAGATGCCTTTTTCGATAATTTGAATCGCCATGTTCGTGTAGTTTTTCTGATCCCAGTTCACAGGTTCGAATTCCGTATTCGCAATATAATGCAGACGAAGGAATAGTCCGAGTAAGAGAACGATAATGATCAAGTACTTTCCTTTATCCCGATACGTAGATGGGGTGACTGACATGATGGTTGCTCCGATCTGTTAGAATTCTCCTGTGATCATTGGTGTACCTAGTGTAATAAACCAATTGTTCGACTGCGAATCTAAGTGCATAGATACTTGAAGTTTGACGGGTTTGTTACCGCTGTGAACGACTTCATTCAATAATTTGGTGTCATACGAAATAACAACACTACGATTATCGGCATAACGCTCAACTTCTGTCGCTTGGAATTGATCCTCAATTTGTGAGAGTACAGTTGAAGCTGTGTTCACATCTTGAATTTGTAATCCCTTAACAAGAAAGTTCCACTTCCCCTGAATCTTCTCACCTAACAGTATGTGATCCGCTTGATCAATCCATTGGAGTAATGGCTGCATACCCTCTGTGTGTAACGATGTACCTTTTACCAGTAAATAGGATTGATTATCAGACATTCCAACGACTTTAAGTGTAATTTCCATCGGATCTATTTGCTTCGTACATGTATAAGTAGGATGTCCCTCTTCTTCAGATAGCATGCCTGTAGGAAGCTTAAATTGTGTACATAATTTCGCGCCTTGTGTTTCAAGATCGGATATACTCTTATAGGTTTGGTAAGTTACACCTAGCTTCGCTGTGATATTCGCGGGTGTAATGCTGTTATCGATAAGAGGCTTAGACTGCCCCATGAGTATCGTTAAATCTTGCGTTGGAGTTCGTTCAATTGGTTGTGAGGTTTCAGCTGCTTGCTTGTTCCATATGACGAGCAATGTAATGATTAGACATGTTATGAATGCAAAGGATCGTTTCATTAGGAGTAGCTCCTTTATATGAATCTATTAATCTATCTATTTGCAAGCATTGCCTGAATAGGGGCTAATTATACGTACTAGTTATTTAAAAATAGACATGAAAAAGAGCCCATGCTTCAGCAGCATGAGCTCTTTCGGTTTGAAAATCTATTCTATCATCTATGAGAAGTTATCTATGAATACGAATGATTATAGGGCAACACGACGTGCAGTTTGGTAGTTCTTGTCCCAATATCCAGTAATCTTGGAGTACGTAACACCTTTGGAACCAGAAGCGTGGATCATCGTGTTGTTACCAACATAGATACCAACATGTCCAACATCATACGGACGGGAAGGGATTTTGAAGAATACAAGATCACCTTTCTGCAAATTCTTACGTGCAACATATTTACCTTGCTTCGCTTGTGCACGAGCTGTACGCTCTAGCTTCACGCCAAATTTTTTAAACATTTGAAGGGTGAAGCTAGAGCAGTCAAACGTTTTGGTTTGGTTAGCGGAAGCACCGAATTTATAAGGTGTGCCCAAGTATTTCGCCGCATGTTTCAATAATTGATCGACTTGGCTTGTGTTGCTGCTGTATGCAACGTCTGCGACTGTATCTTGTTTAGCTGCTGTCTTATCAGCAGAGCTGGTTTTATTAGTAGTGTCATTCTTCGCTTTAGCTTTCGATTCTGTTTGGTTCTTCTCAGCTGCTTTAGCGTTTGCTGATCCTGGTAAAGCTACGAACATACCGGAGAAAGCAATCGTAAAACTGATAGTTAGTACAGTAATGCGCTTTGCCCATCTATTCATCATCGTTGTTTTCGTAGTTGTATTCATTTGGTACCTCCTGGGGCGTCTAGTTGTCTTTTCGAACAACCCAAGTATAGCAAATGAATTCCCAGGGTATTTTTAACAAAAATGAGTGAAATCTGGGCGTGGCGCGGGTTTCAGAGCTTTTATTAAAAACCGATTAAAAAGTGATTAAAAATACAAATGCTTACATAATTAATCTTTCCTAGGTACCCGAATAGTCGCAGTTGTGCCGACATCAACCTTGCTTGTATAGCCGATTGTTCCTTCATGAATAGTGACGATTTTCTCAGCAATAGCAAGGCCTAGGCCAACTCCGCCGGACTTTCGATTTCGTGCTTTATCTGCCCGGTAGAACCGATCGAAAAGGCGAGGAATGCTTTCCTCTGGAATTCCAATCCCTTCATCAATCACTTCGATCTTGAGGTGGCGCTGTTCTTTTTCTACGACGACATGAATCGGTTTTTTACTGTATTTTATTGCATTATCTAGGAGAATAATTAACAATTGTTTGATCTTCTCTGGGTCTCCAACCATGGTTAGAGGCGTATCGTCGTCGTTGATAAATTGGGTATGAATCGGACGGTTAAATGTATGCTGAATGGATGATGCAGTCGAATTAATAAGGGCTGTTAAGTCAAAAGGAACCCACTTCATACGCTCAGCTTCATCCGTATCCATGATTGTAAGTAAGTTGCGTGTCATTTCTTTCAGACGAATGGCTTCAGAATGAATCGCCTCAAGCGCTTCTTCACGAAGCTTGGGATCATTGGCTGCCCAGCGGCGAAGCAAGTTGGCATAGCTCTCAATAATCGTTAGCGGTGTGCGAAGCTCATGAGAAGCATCCGCAATGAATTGCTTCTGTTTCTCAAACGTTTCTTCTAAGCGACCCATCATCTCATTAAAGGTCATACCGAGTTGTGAAATCTCATTGTGACGCTCAGAAGAGGCGATTTCGATACGGCGGAATGTACCACTTTTCTGAATTGCTTCCATCGTCTGTGCGAGCTTTTTGATCGGATCAAAGATGATCTTCGCATAGAAATAACCACCTACAAGTGAGACGATAATCGCACCGATAGAGGCGAATGCTAGAATGGAGATCAGCATCGTAATGTATTTATCGAGTGTCTCGAGTTGCCGTCCCATCTCCAGAATTTCAGGCTCATTATTCTTATCCACAATAGGGACTTTAATAAACACCACAAAGCCCTTCCAAGGATTGAACTTGAGTGAAGAAGCCGGGTGATTCAGATTGGCAAATTTGGCGGGCGTGTTGGTTAAGGAATCTTCGGCGCCAAGGACATGCTTCACATTCGAGTTTTTATCAATGATACGAATCATTTCACTAGGTAGTAAAAATTCTTTGATCAGCGTGGGGTCTTTCCAAAATTCTGGCTTGTCCAGTAGCCGTTTCTCAATTAACGTAGCCGCTTTCTTCTGCAATAATTCGATCTCGGAATTGGCAGATGCGTTCACGAAGAAGTAGAACACAAAGATATTGAACAAGATCAGAATAATGATTAGCCAAAAGGAAAGCAGGAGCGTGAGCTTTAGTTTAAGACTCATTCCCGTCACTATCCTTTATGAGATAACCGACACCGCGCAGCGTGTGAATGATCTTGGTAGGGAAGCCCTTCTCAATTTTTTGACGCAAATAACGGATGTAGACATCCACAATGTTCGTATCCCCAACAAAGTCATAGCCCCACACATCGGAAATGATGTCCTCACGTGTACGCACTTCACCCTTGTGCTCAACTAAGTAATGAAGAAGCTCGAACTCCTTAGGCGTTAGTTCAATGGAATTACCGGCACGCGTCACTTCACGGCTGCGTGGATTCATCTGCAAGTCATCGACCGTTAAGTATTGATCAGACTCCGCAGAAGTAATCTTAGTTGTGATGCGCAGTAAATTACGAATGCGAGCCAATAATTCTTCAATGGCAAAAGGTTTCGTGACATAATCATTCGCGCCTTGATCAAGGCCCGATACCCGATCTGGAACAGCATCACGCGCGGTAAGCAGAATAACAGGTACAGTTGTATTGGTCTGTCGAACCCTACGCAGTACTTCTAGGCCGCTGAGTTCCGGCAGCATGATATCTAAGAGAATGAGATCCCAATCGCCTCCTTGCGCCATCTCAAGCCCTTTACGTCCATCTTCTGCATGACCGACCTCATAGCCTTCATATTGCAATTCCAATTGCAGAACACGTGCAATTTTCGTTTCGTCTTCAACGATTAATATTTTACTCAAGGTAAGTAGCCCCCTTTAAACAGCTTTATGTAGTATTTGGGAAGTCTGATCAAACTATGTGGCTAAATAAGAAAAGCCTTACCCTTATTATACAGAAAATAAAGGCAAGGCTTAAATTTATGATTAGGTTTAGCGTTATTTTGAAGGAACAATGATTTCCGTATTCGTTAGTTTATCGTAGAACTCGGAGAATTTGTTGCGATCCTCAGACGCAAGCTGCGCGATTGCAGTGCGTGGATGTTCATCTAGTACACCAGCGATCATGTAAGGAATGAGGTAGCCCCACTCGATTTTCTCACGCATGGCGATCATATGCTTTTCAATAATATCAAGAACAGGCTTAACATCATAACGTGGATTTTTCAAATAGGATACGAGTAATTCTGTTGTACAGTTTCCTGCACCACGACCCATACCATAGACAGAGGAATCTAGGAAAGTTACGCCCTTGTCGGCACCTACAATCGTGTTGGAGAAGGCAAGCTGCATGTTGTTATGCATATGTACCCCAAGCGTTTTCTCCGGAATCAAGCGTTGGAACTTCGTTACCATGTAGTCCACGTCTTTGTGATCCATAGAACCGTAGGAATCAACGATATACACAACATCAACAGGGCTGTTGTTGATCGCGATGAAAGCTTCATTCAGATCATTTTCCATAACGTGAGAGAGTGCCATGATGTTAAGGGAAGTCTCATATCCCATGTTGTGGAACTTCTTCACAAGCTCAAGACCTTTGTCGAGGTCATGATTGTAACAAGCAACGCGAATCATATCTAGCATTGACTCTTCACGTGGTAGAATATCATTCTCATCCACACGACCAATGTCAACTAGAGCAGATAGTTTTGTATCTGTTTTTTGAGGAAGCACTTCTCTTAGAAAGCCTTCATCAAGAAAACGCCAAGGTCCAGCGGGTGCGCCTTTTAAGAGTTTTGGTGAGTTTTTGTACCCGATTTCCATATACTCAACGCCAGCGGCGCTTAATCCTTTGTACATGTCTTGAACAAACTCAACACTAAAGTCCCAGTTGTTTGTGAGTCCTCCGTCGCGAATCGTACAATCAATAATCTTGTGATCATATTGCTTCATTGATTAATGCCCCTCTCCCGGGTTATCCGGCGTTATTTTTTAGCAACTATTATCACACTAGTTGAGAGGGGTTGTCAAACTATTTAGATAAAAGAGAGTTTGCCGATGATCGGCAGCGGACGCATGACACCGCCAATTGCATTTAATATGCCGAAGATGGCAAGGCAGATGAAGGCGATATTGAGAATGGGTATGAGTACCCAACCGATGACTGGAATTAAAGTGAGAAACACATTACAGGCGAGGAATGTTAGGAATAGAACAAGTCCTTGATTGCAATGATACATGGCGTATCGGTTATGTCTTGCGATTAGTAGAGGAATGAAGAATAGAAGATACGCGCTTGCGGCAACCATTTTACTGCGTCTTACTTCGGGATTACGATACATCAGATCCACCTCGGTCCAAGCAGGATTTGTCCTATATGTTCATCCTATGCAGGGGAATGAAATGTATGAATCTTGCGCAACATAGGTTTAAGGACAATATTTATATAGAAAGGGAGATAATGAAGATGAGCTCTGCTCCGATCTTTTTTCAATTCCAGTCTGAATCAGAAGCGAACCTTGCACAAGGTACACTCGAGGAGCTAGGTTATCAAGCTATCGTTACTGAGCAGGGAGGGCAGGCTGTGGTGCATATCCACATTGAACAGCAAGATTTAACGTCTGCCCTTGAGATTGCCCAATCCTATGGCGGGAACTTAGTGGAGGGGATAGTCGGGTCGGAAATTGATACGCTAGCGAATGCTTACAACATGCATATGACGTCTGGCAATGTGTACGATGGTGTGCGGATCCCAGCGCACACTGTGAATGAGGATTGGCAGGATTTATTTGCTTCCATCGATGATAGTGAGATCGAGGTCAACACACTGTCTTCGGATGAGGATTTGAACGGCTTTGATGCAGGTATACATATTTAGAAGCGGAGTATGGATTGGATAATAGGGCAGCTCGATAGCGATATGCTTCGGGCTGCTTTTTTTGCATACTGATTAGAAGTTCATACTCAGTTCATATTCCAAAACTATGATTAGATCAAGCAAGCATGGTATGCTGAATTTGGATGAGGTGAACATACAATGAACGAACATATTGCAACAGAACAAACACAAGAACAAGCAGAAGAGAAGGTAGAATCAAGGGCAAGTTGGAAGCAATTTTATAGACTTATTAGAGATACGAAGCCTTCTAAGCTATTGCTATCGATTGCTTTAGGGATGAGCGTTATCGCAACGACAGTGGGGCTAATCATTCCTCTTTTTACAAAAAATCTAGTGGATAGTTTCTCATCCGTCACGTCGATGGAACCGATGCAAATCGCGCTCATGGCGCTTACATTCGTTGCACAGGCGATTGCGGGTGGGGTGTCGCTGTACATCTTGAACTATATTGGGCAGAAGATTGTAGCAGGACTACGTGATCGTTTATGGAAAAAGCTCCTCGTACTGCCTGTCCCGTACTATGATAATCACCGAACAGGCGAGACGATTAGCCGAATGACGAATGACACTGCTGTGGTAAAAGGACTTATTACCGATCACTTATCTAGCATGGTTACAGGTGTAATCTCGATTATTGGATCATTAGCATTCCTATTGTATCTGGATTGGCAGATGACACTAATCATGTTTATCGCTGTGCCGATTGCAGCACTTGTACTTGTTCCACTGGGCAAACAGATGCACAAAATATCTAAGGGGATGCAGGATGAGACGGCAAGCTTTACAGCGACTCTGAATCAAGTGTTATCTGAAATTCGTCTTGTGAAGTCTTCGAATGCTGAGGCAAGTGAATATAAGAACGGCAATAAAGGCATCACAAATCTACTCAAATTTGGGCTAAAAGAAGCTCGTATTCAAGCGTTAATCTCACCAATTATCTCGTTTGTTTTATTGATGTTGTTAGTCGTTATTATCGGGTACGGCGGTGTGCGTGTATCATCGGGCGTATTAACGGCAGGGGATTTAGTTGCTTTCATCTTATATATGTTCCAAATTATTATGCCAGTAACGCAACTATCAACGTTCTTCACGCAAGCACAGAAAGCGATGGGTGCTACGGAACGTATCATTACGACGCTAGATGCTCCTGAAGAGGATCATGCTTCTGGACGTGAACTTAAGGAAGCAAACTTGCCGATTGTCGTGGACAATCTGACGTTTGCTTATGAGTCAGGCGAGGCGATTCTGCAAGACATGAGCTTTGTGGCGGAGCCTGGTAAAGTAACGGCGATCGTCGGGCCGAGCGGGGGCGGGAAGACAACGTTATTCTCCATATTAGAGCGTTATTATGAACCTAGCAGTGGATCGATCAAGCTTGGGGATGAGAGAATTGAGAATTTCACGCTTCATTCTTGGAGAAAGCAGATCGGTTATGTTTCACAGGAAAGCCCGCTTATTGCAGGTACAATTCGAGATAATATTTGTTATGGATTAGATGTCGATGTGACGGACGAACAGATTAAGTTTGCAGCGCAAATGGCGTATGCAAGTGACTTTATTGAGGAGTTCCCAGAGCAGTATGCGACAGAAGTTGGGGAGCGCGGTGTGAAATTATCAGGCGGTCAGCGTCAGCGGATTGGAATTGCAAGAGCACTGCTACGTGATCCGAAAATCTTAATGCTAGATGAAGCAACGTCGGCGCTTGATACCAAGTCAGAAATTGCGGTTCAAGAAGCGTTAAACAATCTAATGATTGGGCGTACAACCTTCGTGATTGCGCACCGATTATCGACGATCGTAGATGCTGATCAAATTCTATTTGTGGAAAAAGGGAGTATTACAGGTCGAGGCACACACGATGAGTTGTTCGAGTCTCATGACTTGTATCGGGAATTTGCAACGGAACAGTTCCGCTTATCAGAGCAAGGGGGAGATTGACCATGACACACTTGTTAGTGGTGGATGATGATCCGCATATTCGGGAGCTCGTACGCTTATTCTTACAAAGAGAAGGACTTGAGATTAGCGAGGCTTCAGATGGGGAAGAGGCGCTTCGCATGTATGAGTCTACGAAGCACGATATGGTTGTTCTCGATATTATGATGCCGAATATGGATGGATGGGAACTGTGCCGCAGGCTACGGGACTATTCGTCCTCCCTGCCAATCTTAATGTTGACTGCCAAGGGTGAAACTGCACAGAAGGTGAAGGGATTTAATCTAGGTACAGACGATTACCTAGTTAAACCATTCGACCCGCAGGAGCTCGTGGTACGGGTGAAATCTCTGCTTAAGCGTTATCGAATTGAAGTGTCGCAGAACGTGAGTATTGGGACAATTGAACTGAATCGCAAGACGTTCGAGATTAAAGCAGGGGATCAGCCGATGACCTTGCCGCTCAAGGAGTTTGAGTTGTTGTTCAAGCTAGCGAGTAGTCCGGGCAAAACCTTTGCAAGAGACCAGTTAATTGAACAAATTTGGGGTTTTGATTATGAAGGCGATGATCGAACCGTTGATGTGCATATTAGAAGGCTTCGTGAGCGGTTTCCTGAAGGGCAGTATGGCTTCGTCATTACGACGATTCGTGGGTTAGGTTATCGGTTGGAGGAACGCGAATGAAGAAGTCGAAGCTGTGGCGGGCGCTGAAAAGTATCGGTGGATCGATCTTGATGCTCTCACTGATCTCGGTCTGTTGGCTAGGTTCCTATTATTTATCTGCATGGATCTATACATTAATTGGCTGGGAACCCCATGATTTGATTGCGCAGTGGATCATACTGGTTGGAGGATTCTTTATCCTTGGTACCATCATGTGGATTATTTCTCAATTTACTCGTAAGATGCACATGGATCGGTTTTACATGATGACGGATGCCCTCAGAAGGATGGCAAAGGGTGATTTTTCTGTAAAAATTAAGGTTGACGAAGGCGGTAGGGAGCATCCGATGCAGGAGCTCGCGAAGAGCATTAACGATATGGCAGAGGAGCTTGGGCAGCTGGAGCAGATGCGGCAGGATTTCATCTCCAACGTATCGCATGAAATTCAGTCGCCATTAACCTCAATTAGCGGGTTTGCCAAGCTGCTGCGCAGTGATCAGTTGACATTAGAGGAGCGCGATCATTACTTATCCATTATTGATAAAGAAAGCTTACGCTTAGCGAAACTTAGTGAAAACTTGCTTAAGCTCACCTCGCTCGAGTCGGATCACCATCCTTTTGAGAAGAAAGAATATCACTTGGATAAGCAGCTGCGCCATATCATACTAGCGTGTGAACCGCAGTGGATGGAGAAGAACTTGGAGATGGATATTGAGCTGGAAGAAGTCACTGTGCAGGCTGATGAAGATCAGATGAGCCAAGTGTGGATTAATCTAGTGCATAACAGCATCAAGTTTACACCAAGTGGTGGGACGATTGGCGTGTCTGTTAGCAAAGAGCAAGATCAAGTCGTCGTGCGGATTCGTGATACAGGTATAGGTATTGCAGCAGAGCATCTACCGTTCATCTTCGATCGATTCTATAAGACAGACAAGTCTCGTAACCGCACACTAGGTGGAAGTGGACTCGGGCTTGCGATAGCGAATAAGATTGTGGAGCTGCATGGGGGGACGATTGAGGTGCAGAGCACTGTTGGTGTAGGGACGGAGTTTACAGTGAGGCTGCCGGTGATAACGAGTTGAGGATAGGAATAAAGAATGAGACTGATCTAAACGTTTTCTTGTTGGATGGAAAGCGTGAGGGTCAGTCTCTTTTTTTTGCTATAAATAGGGTTTGAAGGTAGAGGGTAAGTTGAAAAATTTTACAAAGGTGGTGCGCGATTATGGTATAAAGGAATTAGAGGAGATTATCGCGTCGATTACCTATCCTAAGTTAATATGATAACCATACGTAAAAAGGCATAGTGATGAATCGCCTATGCTACAAGTGTTATAGAATTTTCGAATACACACTTATGCATAAGTGGAGGCGAATGATATGACGATAATGCCAGTTATAGTAATGATCTTAGTATTTGTACCTACCATTGTACTCATGGTAAGCATGCCTTATTTATCTAGAGAGACGATTAGTTTTGGGGTCACCGTCAGCGCTGTACAGTTCCACAGTGAACCTCTGCGCCAGATGCGGAAGTCATATGCTTGGATTAGTGCTACCTTGCATACCATCCTATTCATTGCTTGTATCATCTGCCTAATATTCGGTGATGAACATTCCAAGCAACAAAGTTGGATCATTATCACTTATTCACTTGCCATGGTCGTAATCTCCCTAGTCATAAACAGTAGCTATCATTTCAGAATGAAAAGTTTACTACCTATGCTACCTATTGCTGCGGAACCATCGTTCATGGCAGTGGACACTGGATTTCGGAAAAGAAAGATTGGCTTGTCTAGTAGTTGGTTCCTCATTCATGGTTTAATTATTGTTGTTGGGATTGTAACTGTGTTACGCTACTACGATCAGATTCCTGATCAGATTCCGATCCATTACAACAGCAGTTGGGACGCAGACCGCTATGCAGTTAAATCTTATAATTCTGTGTTTATGCCTACGATAATCCAAGTGCTCATAGCACTTATATTCATATTTGAGAATTGGCGTATTCGCAGAGTGAAGCAGCAGGTTCAACCGACTGATCCTAACCGTTCCATCAGACAAGACGTAACTTACCGCCGTACTTGGTCATGTTTTATGATTACAGCAAGCTTCTTAATCGTTATCCCGTTTTTCGTCGTGCAACTAAACATGATATCTCTGCTTAGCATCAATTTCACTATCCTCATTATCCTAATCATAATAGCCTTAGTCATCCTATACGCCTTCGTCTTATCGTTCTGGGCTGGTCAGGGTGAAAAATTTAATTATTAGGAGGAAAACCAATGAACGAAGAAAAGTTCTCAGGTAAAGCTGAAGATTATATGCGATATAGACCGTCATATCCAGAGGAGTTATTGGATTATCTCTATTCTGAGGTGGGGTTTAATCAGGCACATTCGGTAGCGGATATTGGTGCAGGAACAGGCATATGGAGTAAGCTTCTAGCCTCTCGCAACAGCTCAGTTATATGTGTGGAACCGAATGTTGATATGTTGAATATGGCAAAAGAGAATCTTGCACATGAACCAACATGCAGCTTTGTAAAAGCACCTGCTGAGCATACAACTTTGGCTGATCATTCCGTTGATTATATTACCGTCGCTCAAGCGTTCCATTGGTTTGAACCGGCTCTATTCAAGCTAGAATGTAAACGAATATTGAAAGATAACGGCAAAGTTGTTCTTGTGTGGAATAGTAGGGACTACACGGATCAAGTAACGATAGAGTGCGCAGAAATGAATCAAAGATTTTGCCCAGAATTTAAAGGTTTCTCGGGTGGGATCGGAGACAATCCAGATGTTTTTGATGCATTTTTTAGCAATGGAGATTATGAATTTAAAGTGTTCAATTATGATCTGACTCTGGATGAAGAAAGTTTCATTGGCCGCAGCTTATCAGCATCTTACGCACCGCACAAGACTTCTTCCAATTATGATGAGTATGTTAGCGAATTGAAGAACCTTTTTCAGAGGAATAGTGTAAATGGCTTGATGGTCATGCGTAATAAGACGAGGTGCTATGTGGGAAAGGTTTAATATTACGATTACTGTTATGACATTATCAAAGGTAAATAGAAGACTGTTTCTTTCTTAGTCCAGATGAAGTGGGCTTAGAGGGAAACAGTCTTCTTTTATATAGAAATATAGTTTTATTGATGGGTTACTTCCATTTATTCAGTTCGATAAGTGAAGCTTCAATTTCAATGCGTGGAAGATTACCAGTTTCGAGTTGTGCGTCATCTCGTGCAAGTAATCGGTCATAGAAAGCAGCACCTTCTGTAGTAAGTGCCGGAATACGCGTACCGCCAATGGCTCGATCATCGGTAAGCATGGTGAATAGCAAGTCCTCTGCTTGCGCGAATTTACCTTGCTGCTCATAGTACGCCCATACGAGTCTACCAATTTCATAAGGGATGACATAGGAACGAAGATCGCTTAAGATCGAATCGATTTCACTTATGAATTCTTCATTAGGCTTAGAATCACTATTAGCGCAAATGAGAATTAGATGAAGAGCTTTCAACTGATCGTGGTAGTGCTCTTCACGAGCTTTCTCGATTCGTTTCTCATCTGTTGTATGACTTGGATTGGGATCACTTGCAACGCGTAATAGTTTAGCTAGTGAGAACAGTTTCTCGGTATCCAGCATTTCATGCTTGGTATGCATCTTTACTAGTTCATTCACTTGGAGGGAACGCAATAGATTTAGCGTAAGTCCAAATTGTCGTTTGAGGAATTCATCAATGGTGTTCTGCACTTCAATCGGCTTTTGCTCTTGGCGAAGACCCAATATAGTGCCAATCACTTTCGTTAATTGTTCGATCTGGTTCATCAGATAATCACTTCTAGACATTGTAGATCCCCTCCATATCCGTTTTTTTCCTATTATAACAAATAGGGAGGAGATATAATATGCAAACTGACTTTTAAGAAGTGACCTTATCAACAATAAGTGATGCGTATAGCTTAGCCCCCTCAGGAACAAGATGTACCCCGTCAGGTTCAAAAATTGACTTCTTACCACTACTTGCTGCATACCAGTCTAGAACAGTCGTATTAGCAAATTTAGCGGCAGTGCCTGCGAGGGTATCGTTAACCGTTTTCTCCCATTTCTCAGAATCACGAGTATTAATGAGTACAACTTGTTTGATATTTTTAAGCGAGTTAAGTAAAGATTCAAGCTGTTTCTGGCTAAAAGGGCCATTCGTGCCGAGTCCAATAACAATCTTATCTCCAAGCTTACCATCTGATTTTAACTGATCGATAATGCCGGATGCTTGAGACATTTGGCGACCGATCTTGGAGTAAACTTGAATGCCTGGCAAATACTTTTGTAAGTAAGGTGCGGCATCTACCATAATGGAATCCCCAATAACAGTAATACCTTTACCAGATGAAGTCGGTTTGGGATTGGCGCTCTCTTTCGATTCCTTGGTTGTTGATTTATTTGAATCGGAATTGTTCGGACTTTTAATAGGTGGTTTTGGAGAAGGTTGCACGTTTGTCGTAGGTGCAGGTTCTTTAACAAGTACCTTCTGTTCTTGTTCTTGCTTTTTCTCTTGCTCTTTCTTTTGAAGAGAGTCATTCAACGTATCACTCTGAACAGAAGGAATTTCTGAAGCATTCCCGACACGATGTGCGGGCACGGGCACAAGAATGAGACCAATAATAGATATGAGCAGGAGGATGGAACTGCATCCTACAATCAGCCCTCTGCCTTTGTTTACAGTTAGGCATCCCTGCCACCATTCACATGTACGCATCTGTCTCCATAACTGATCCATTGCACCACTACGAATAGGGGTTTCAATAAAACGGTATGAAAGTGCTGCAAGAATGAAGCTAGCTGCTACTTGAAGTAGAATAAGTAGTTGCAGGTTACTTTCTGTGCCTATCTTCGATGTAGTTAGCGCGATAATAGGATAGTGCCATAAGTAAATGCCATACGAACGTACACCAATCCAACGTAGTGGTTTTATACTGAACATCTGACCAAGACGACTGCAAGGATGGACGATAACAGCGACTAACATAGCCGCAGTTAGGGAAGCGAATACTAACCCACCATAGTAAAGTCTAGCATCATATTCGTTAGCGGTATAAATCATAATGAGTAGGACAGCTAAACTTATCCCTCCGATCGTATCCAGAACGATACGTCCGCGTGGTGAAGTTCGGTTAGAGAGCTTCTGGCTCGGCCAGATTAATGCCAGTGCGGCTCCGATTAGGAGTGCGAATACACGTGTATCGGTGCCGTAGTAGACACGACTTGGATCAGAACCTGGTTCATAGATTAGAGCCATTACACATGCAGAGACAGCGGCTGCAACAATAATCCAACCTGCTAACTTCTTCCGTTTTGGGATAATTCTAAATCCAACAAATAGGATCAATGGCCAGAATATATAGAATTGTTCTTCTACGGATAGTGACCATAGATGTGTAAGTGGAGATGGTGGTCCAAAATGTTCAAAATAAGAGACTTCATGAAAGATCAAATACCAATTATTAAAGTATAATACCGATGCCGCGATTTCCCCGCGTAAAGCTGCAAGCCGAGATGGGTCGAAGAGAGACAGCCACGCAACAACGAAGAGCAGCATGGTGAACATACAAGGCAGCAGCCTACGGAACCGTCTTATCCAGAAGTTCTTTAAATTCAGCTTTCCGCTGTTGTTCCATTCTGTGACTAGAAGGTCTGTGATTAAATATCCGGAGAGGACAAAGAAAATGCCGACCCCTAGGAAACCTCCTGGCAGCCAATTCGGATTAAGATGATAAATGATAATGACGACCAAGGAGAGTGCTCGAAGCCCATCCAATCCTGGCATATATCGTCGTTTCTGTTGGGGAACCTGCTGCGTTTCACTTATCACTGCAATCCTTTCCTTTCTTGTTGTAAAATAATTACCTACGATGTGATTTCATAAGTAATATCCTACTAAATCTTGCAGTAAAAGGTGTTACAAAATAGTATCTATGATTATGTAAATTCAGATGTTGTATTTCTTATGAAAAAGTACCTATATTAGGATAGAAGAGATCCATGTATACTAACTTTGTAGTTAATTAAAACTGAATATTCACTAAATTAATGGTGGGAGGGACTTTGATATAAGAGGAAAACAATAATATTGATAGTTATTAAGGATTCAAAGAGGAGAGGAGAGGAGTTAAGGATGGATAATCATAATATTTATATAATAATAGCTAGAATACTCTACTTTTTGCTTGGTATTTTTCTGATGTTCCCTATTATGCTATTAAAACTACCCGTCTGCAACAAGTTATAGGTTTTGTGATTATATGAGGGTATGGTGTTGGCTTTTCATTATTATTTTTTTCAAAACCTGCTTGGAAATTAGCGAGCTTTCTAATCGTTTCAGTTTTTATTATGTTTTGGGTAGCTGATGTATTGAACTCAAATTTACCTATACATAATTGGTAGTTAACGTTCAACTAAGGGGATACAAGAGTGGATATTCGTAAAATCGTAGTTATTACTGCTAAGGGGATCTATATTGTTCTAGGAGTTATTCTTGCACTTCCTATGATGTTTCTGATTTCAGGATTTCTTAAGCCACCAACACAGCTAGAGCAGATCATTGGTATATCGATAGCAATTGTGTATGTTGTTGGTTTTTCCTTGCTATTCTTTGTTAAATTTTCTTGGAAAATTACTGTGTTATTGTTTGTTATAATGCTAGCTTTGATGACGAGTATCTATATTGGAGGCTATTTCATAGATAAGAATCGTGAAGAAATACATATATCGGATAGATAAGTTTACTAGTATTTTCTATGAATGGATGGTTGTGTGATTTGGAAATAAAAATGAATATGAAGCAAATTTTAATTGGGATTACCAAAATGATCTATATTATTTTTGGAACTCTCCTTGGACTCTCTATATTGATTTTGTCTGGCGGTTTTTTCTCACGGCCGTCACTGATAGAACAATTCATAGTCTTTTTGATTATATTTGTGTATATTCTTGGTTTTGCCCTGTTGTTTTTCTTTCAATTCTCTTGGAAAATTACTGTTTCTCTGTTTGCACTATTGATAGCATTGATAATATGTTTTTTTTTATTAGGATAGGTAGTCAAAAAAGCTGCAATCGTATCTATCATTCTGTTGGATACGGACAACCAGAAGTAGAGATGATTTTTCAGTCGTAGGGGGTTATTGATGGATTGGAAGCAAGTCGTAATAAATATTGCTAAGGTACTCTATATTGTTCTAGGGGTACTTCTTGCACTACCGGTTTTATTTATGATTGATGGTTTTATTTCCCCATCGAATCAGTCAGAACGAACTATTGGTATTTTGATAATAATTGTGTATATGGTTGGTTTTCCTTTGCTTTTTTTCGTGAAAATATCTTGGAAGTATACAGTTATATTGTTTCTTTTAGTATTAGTATTGATTGCCGACCTTTTAATATTCGGAAAACAATTCTAGAGTCATTTGAAGTTCGGGGGAATAGTGGTTTTGAATTGTTCTAGGAGTTCTTCTTTTCCGACACAGTTAGAACAAATCTTTGGTTCTTTTGATTATGTTAGTAGCAAAAAAGCTGCTGAAGTATCATAGTGATTGATACTTCAGCAGCTTAATTTAAAAATATAAATGTAATTTAAACTTACAAACCCTCCGCCGCACTCTTACCTGCCGTATATCCCGTCGTAAATGCAGCCGTAATGTTATATCCACCGGTATATCCATGAATATCAAGAATTTCCCCGCAAAAGTACAGTCCGTCCATGACCTTCGAGCCCATCGTCTTCGGATCAAGTTCCTTCAAGTTCACACCACCGCCAGTGACGAACGCTTCTTCAATGGATAATGTACCGCTCACCACGATCGGATAAGATTTCAACAGATCAATCAGCGCTAGCCACTGCGCCTTCTGCAGATTGTGATACGTCACATCTTCCGCAATTTCTGCTTGCTTCATTAGTAGCGGGATTAGACGATCAGGCAGCAATGCCTTCAGCACGTTCTTGATCGCTTTCTTCGGTTCATTTGCGAGCATCGCTGTTGCTTCTTGATTCAGTTCGTCTTTATTTTGCAGAGGGAATAGATCAATCGTTAATGTGATATCCCGTACAGAGAATTGCTTCCGCAGTTTCACTACGAATTGCGAACAACGTAGTACCGCAGGACCTGAGATGCCAAAATGCGTGAACAGCATGTCGCCCTCGTGCTGAATGATTTTCTTCCCCTTCGGACTCCATACGGTAATGTTAATGTCGCGAAGCGCCAACCCTTGAAGCTCCTTACTGCGAACCCAAGGTTCATTCGAAGTAAGCGGAACTTCTGTCGGATAGAGGTCAGTAATGGTATGACCTGCTGCCTCAGCCCAAGCATAACCATCACCTGTGGACCCTGTATGAGGAACGGATTTACCGCCAGTTGCGATGACAACGGCACGTGCGTCTATTTTTTCACGAGATTGAAGTTCAATGCCCTTAACCATCCCTGCGTTATCATAACGGACAGCCTTTACAGGGGAATTCGTGCGGATATGCACGCCAAGCGAGCGAACCTTATTCACAAGCGCATCCACAACCGTCTTCGCCTTATCCGATACCGGGAACATACGACCGCGATCTTCCTCTTTCAGTGCAATGCCCATTTCTTCAAAGAAATAAATAATATCTTGATTGGAAAATGTATCGAAGGCACTGTACAGAAACCGTCCATTGCCCGGAATATGCTTAATGAGTTCGTCCAAATCTTTGGCGTTAGTCACATTACATCTGCCGCCGCCTGAAATTCCTAGCTTGCGACCGAGCTTGTCTCCTTTATCCACTAAGCAAACTTTCGCGCCGTGCTCAGCAGCTGCGACACATGCCATCAGACCCGATGGACCGCCGCCAATTACTATTACATCGTATGCCATACTATCTCCTTGCTTTTTGCATGATTAGAAACCAGTGTTAACTATAAAAATCAATAATAAACTGCATGAATTGCTCAATCTCTTCGGTTTCATTACGGTGAACGAGGTAGGTGGAAGCAACAGGTAGTACCAGATCATCTGGATTGACCTCCAGTACACGACCTTCCATTAATTCACGAATAACCGTCGAACGAGGTAAGAATGAAATCCCTAAACCTTCTTCAATAAAACGCTTCGTAATATACACCTGCGACACTTTCATCGTCCGAATACGTGGGTACTTAATTCGAATTACGTTAAGCAATGTGTCCCAATATTCGGGGTGATTATGTGTAAGAATAAGATGATTTTGCAGGATGGCTTCAAGATCCATATGCGGTGCCGTTTCAAAATCGCTTCCGTCATGCGGAACGATCAGCAGAACAGGGTCTTCCTTGAGCTTTTGGGTGTGCAAGCCAACTTGCGGTGGGCGCATTCGCGTCAGACCAATATCTGCTGAGCCACGAATGACAGCTTCCCCAATTTCGAGCGATTCCATCACTTCAATTGCAACTTCAATATCCGTGTGCTCTGCAAGAAACCGGCTAACGATCGGAGGGAGGGTGGAGGCAGCGACTAGTGGGGATACCGCAATACGGATCTTTTTCCGATAACCTTGTCTCCAGCTTTCCAGATCGTGAACACCTGTCTCGAGCGTATGAATCATCCCCTCGGCATAAGGTAGAAACCGTCTGCCAGCTTGCGAGAGATGCACATTGCGACCACGCCGTTCGAATAAAGAGATACCGAGCAGTTCTTCCAAGTGCTTAATATGCATCGTGACGGTCGGCTGAGCCAGATACAGCTGCTCGGCAGCTTTGCGGAAATTCTCATGTTGTGCTGTTGAAACGAACGTTCTTAGCCATTGAATATCCATTTTATTCTCCTTGGGTCAATTAATAAAGATCTATAATCAAAAATCGTGTTTTAATTTAATATTCATAACTATCTCGTTATTGTACACTAAACATAAGATTATTGAAAAGGAGTCATGAACAACATGATGGTGACGGGATTAGCTGGAGTTGTGGCTGCGGAGACGGCGATTAGTTTGGTTGATGGTGAAAAGGGTCATTTGGTTTATCGAGGTCACTGGGCGAGTGATTTGGCGATTAACAAGACGTTCGAAGAAGTGGCTTATTTACTGCTGAACGGAGCTTTGCCGACAGAATCGGAATTGCAAACATTTGATCAAGCACTTAAAGCAGAACGTGAATTACCTGAATATACGAAAATCATTATCGATTCCCTGCCTAAGGACATGGACATGATGAGCGTAATGCGTACGGTTATCTCAAGTCTAGGAACTAGCGAATATCGCTTCGATCCGACTTATGGTCAAGCGCTTCGTATGATCGGAATTATGCCTTCTATTATTGCATACCGTTACCACAGCAAGCAGGGTACAGCGTTCGTAGAACCGAACCAGGAACTAGGTCATGTGGCGAACTACTTGTACATGTTAACTGGAAAAGAACCTTTACACGCTCATGTGAGAGCGCTTTCTGCTTACTTTGTTCTGACAATGGAGCATGGCATGAATGCTTCGACCTTTGCAGCACGGACTATTCTATCTACACAATCTGAAATTGTATCTGCGATTTCAGGCGCAATCGGCGCTATGAAAGGTCCTCTACATGGAGGGGCACCATCTGAAGTTATCGCGATGCTTAATGAAATCGGAACGGTTGAAGGGGCAGAGCCTTGGATTCGTGCGGAGCTTGAAAAAGGCGGTCGCCTAATGGGCTTCGGACATCGCGTATACAAGACCAAAGATCCAAGAGCAGTAGCACTTCGCGAAGTGACGAAGCAATTGGAAGGCGAAGATCCGTGGCTAGACTTTGCAATTGAAGTAGAAGATATCGCGATTCGTCTACTAGATGAATACAAACCAGGTCGCAAGCTGTACACGAACGTGGAGTTCTATGCAGCAGCTGTTCTTCGCGCAGTCGATATGCCAGAAGAATTGTATACACCTACGTTTACAGCAAGCCGCGTTGTGGGCTGGTCCACACACGTGCTAGAGCAAGCCCCAATCAACCGCATTTTCCGTCCGCAATCCACTTACATTGGTGCAATGCCTGCGGGGTAAGAGTTTAGAGGGAATTATTTTAAAATTATAAAAGAGGGACGTCTCTTCCACAGGTGTGGAGGGGGCGTTTTTTTGTTGAAAGTGTAGGTTAAAAGAGGAAAACATAGGATAATGTTGAAAATTGAAATGAGGTATCTCCCAAAATTAAACATTAGAAAGAAAAATGATCCGAAAGATAAGGAAATAGTAGCGGAATCGCTTTAACGAACAAAAGAAGTCCGAACAGAATTAGAAAAGGAGTATAAAAAGGAGAGCGATGGTAGGTAATGATAACAAATCATTTAAAAGAAGAAGTTATAAGTAATATTATACACTTAAAATCATTAATAACTAATATTACGGATGAGAATGTTAAAGTTGAAGCTAATATATTAGTCGAGGCAATAATAAACAAAATTAAACCGCAAAGTGTAGTTTTTCAAGAGATATACTATTTGTTTACCGTTAAGGAGCAAACGGGAATGAACGGTAATCTTTTTGTATCAATAGACATAGATCAAGCAATTGCAAACTACATTAAGAGCGATAATCGGATGATAGAAATATGGTTTCAAGGAAATTTTTTAAGTGCGTACTGGGGAGATACGATGGATGTAATACAGATCAGAGAAGAAATACTAGATTATCATCTATAATAACTTTGAAGATTGGAGTAAAAGTATGAAAATTATTTATGGTACTAGAGGAAGAGAATACTACTCAATAAATTATTATGAACCATCTATTGAGTTTATCTATGACGGAATAGATGTATACAATTTTACCTCAAGTGATACTTCTAATTTTCCAACTATAAGATGATTTCGAAATTATAATAATAGATTGTGAATATCATGAATTTGGGAATCAGATCAAGTTCTTCAGCCATAATCATGGAATATCGGTGGATTTCCCATGGTGGGATCATGCTGATCGTGACATAAAGGATTTTACTATAGAAAACATTCCACTTGGTTCCATAACAGATCCATATAATGATTTTGAAGAAGGTTGGCAAATAATTATTTATGAAAAAGAAAGTTTTGTTTATGTGTTAGTTGGTTCCTCTCCTTCATTTAGCAAGAAGTTTTATAGTTGGTTTTAAGCAATGGCAATCACTAATTAGAGACTTAAACTCATAATAATGAAAACGATTTGCTAAGAGGTGTATCTATGAGCATTTAAATAATTTTGAGGGGACTCTTATGAAGAAGATAGCGAAGATTGGTTCGTTCTTATATCTAATTTTTTCATTATTGGTATCGGTAAACTTTTTATTAAATGGAGAATATATCTTAGCATTGATATCTTTTATTACTGGAATTGTTTTTGCAGCATTTTTTCAATTAAAGAAAATAATTTTTGGGTTAGTCCTCTTAATAGCTATAGTAGTAGGTTATTATTTTTATGAAAATAAGGAATACACTTTCGCTTCAATTGGGGTTCAAGTTACTGAAGAGCAATTATTAAAGGATATTACTTATCTGAATAGTATGAGTGGTGGGAAGGGTTATCGCGTTCAATTGTTGCAGTCTGAGGAGCAAAATAATCAGAAGGTTAATGATAACAAGTTTGTAGAGAACATAATAAAAGTATCAAGTATGGGATTGTTTCAAAAGCCAGTAGAAGTTTATCAAGCTATGAGAATTTGGTTGTATCTCGAAAAATATAAATTACCTTATCAAATAAATAAAGTTCAAGTTATTTTTATTGCAGGAGGTTTTTTATCTTTAGGTGGATATGGAGACATCCAAGTTACAATTCATAAAAATGAATTTGAGAAGCTTGAGAAGATTATTCCAGAGGGTAGTTTTAATGAAGAAGAGCGTATATTTGAATTATCTAAGTTGTGGATAAAGGAAAACAATTATAAACGGGCTGGAGGGCTTTGGTAGAAAAAATATATTCACGAAATCAATTTGTTGTTGCTTAACTGATACTATATAGGTATCAGTTTTTTTACATTAACTTTCCATATTATCCCTCAATAGTGATTTTATTCGTTTTTCTGCCCATACTAAATTCGCTATAATATCTAAAATCATGCACAAAGAACGAAAGGACTTTCCTTACATATGAAAAAGAGAACCAAGATCAACATCTCGATCCTAACGCCACTATTTGCGCTTCTCGTATTAGGCGGAACATACTGGTACAACAAGAGTAGCACCCCAGATGAGGACAACCGTGCCACCATCGCACAGAGCGATACTTCATTATATAAATTCATCATCACTCACCTGATGGACAAGAGCGGCGGTATCTACACAAATCTGCGCTCAGATTTACCCAAAGAACCTCATTTGGCGAAGAATCATGACATGCTACTGGAATCAACAGGCTTACTCTTAGAGTACGCACTTCTTACTAACCGCCGCTACTTATTCGATCAGCAATTACATTTTATAACCCAACATTTGCAGGCTGCTGGTGGATTGCTTCGCTGGAAGTATGACGGACCACGTGGGGAGAAGGCGAAGACGAATGCCTCGCTTGATGATCTTCGTGTAATTCGAAACCTGTTAAATGCACATGATAAGTGGGGAGATGAGTCGTACCAGACGTACGCGCTACTACTTGGGGATGCGCTACTTAAGGCGAATCGTCAGGGCGACCTCTTAGTCGATTATTATGATATCCCAAGTAAGTACCGCGCTAACCAAGTGACGATCTCGTATCTTGATGTTCCGACTATGAAGCGGTTAGCAGCCTTTAATCCAGAATGGCTAGCGGTTAAACAGGCATCAGAAGCGCTTCTTACGAAGGCGCAGATGCCATCAGGTTTGTACATGAAAACACATGATTTGAAGAGTAATCAATGGGTGCCAGGAGAAGGGAAATACAATGCGATTGATTCCCTAATTGCGGCTTATCATGCCGCTGAAGCAGGTATATCCATTACTCCGACAATAAATTGGCTGCAACAAACTTGGGCGAAGGACCGTCAGTTATATGCGCACTATAGTGAAAAAGGTCACAGTGCCGACCAAGTGGAGTCGCCTGCCGCTTACGCAATTGCCGCACGCCTTGCCCACAAAGTAAATCTTCATGAGCTTGAAGCAGAGCTTACAGCTCGTATGCAGCAGTTCGCCGTCCAAGATCCAAATTCAGAGTATGTCGGCGGTTATGTCGATTTACCCACGTTACAATGTTATTCCTTCGATAATTTACAAGCACTTCTAGTTCAGGCAGAAAGGAACGCATCACATGAAAAATGATCGCATCTATGTCAGACTTTTGTACGAATTTTTGTTCTTCATCTTAATATCGCTGTATTTAGTGTTCACGATTCAGTGGCACCCACTTAATTATGTGTGGTTCATGATCGTGGTTGTACTTTCCTTATTTTCATTCATGAGCACACTCTTACCTGCACTTGTTAGCTCGATAATTGTGGTATTTGGGTATAGTACGTATATCCTAGTCCAGATGTATATGCTGGAGACGGTATCTGAAATCACCTTTAACGACATCGTATGGCTGTTGTCTTTCCCGCTTGCAGCGTTCGTCGCGGCACATCTTGGCGAGGAAGTAGGGCGGATTGTTAACAGTATTAATCAATACGAGAACAAATATGAAGATCTCGTATGGGTGGATGAAGTGACAGGTTTTATGAATACGCGTAAGTTTGAGCTGGAGTGGCACGATGAAGTGCAGCGCTCGGTTCGATACGGACGTAATGTGACGGTACTTCTTATGGAGATTGAATATTTCGACCAGTTTCAAAAAGAATACGGACCCGTTCAGACCGATGTTCTACTAAAAAAAGTTGCTGAACACGTGGACGAAGTGCTGCGCCAAATTGACAAAAAGTATTACTTTGAGGACGGTATATTTGCGGGTATCCTCCCTGAAACCGAAATTGGCAATGTGGAAGTCGTCATCAATCGGATGACTGAGAAATTCGACATGATTGAAGTAAATCGGGCGAACCGGACGCGGAAGGTGAAGCTCAATCTGAAATTTGGATATGCAGGTTGCCCAGCTGATGGCACAGATGCAGACGAATTGTACGATCAGGCGAAACAAGGATTACTTCAGTATGTTAAGTAAAAGAAAGCGGACCAGCTACCTGCTGCTGATCAGCTTACTAACAGCATTTATCCTGACAAGCTTAGCGCCAGTGTCAATTGCTTACGCGGCTGATCAAGCCCAACAGAATGCAGCCAAGAACGCTAATCCAGTCCCGAAGAAGCAAGGTTTAATCGTCTACAACGATGTGAAACATCAGGCAACTGCACGGGTGATCTGGAACTTAACAGGGCACTTTAACATCGATGCGCGGATCATGAGCCAAGATCAAGTGACGGCTGAGGCGCTTGAGGGTATAAACTATCTGTTTGCTATTAGTGAGCGAGGAGAGGCTGACTTTGCTAAGCTTCGTGCACTAGCGGAACCTTTTTCGATTAGAATGATGTGGGTTGGCGGTGACACGGGTACGATTGGCATGCAGAAGATGAACATCATCGATGCAACCTATATGGGACAGAAGCACCCAATGCGCAACCACATGATTGCACCTATTTCCCCTCCAAGCACAAGTGAAGTGCAGATAACAGCCTCTAATGGAAACGACGTTTATCCGCTTGGGTATTCCGATGATCGGGAGTGGGGCTTCGCTTCGACTCAGTTACTCGACAAGATCGGACTTATCTTTGCAGATTGGCTGCATCTATTCTTTGGAGAGCCACACATTCAAGGTCATGAAGCATTCATCCGGATTGAAGATGTCAGTCCTACAACAGACCCGGATAAACTCAAGGCGATTGCGGATTTATTATCGGAGCGGGACATTCCGTTTATGATTGCAACGATTCCGCTCTATGTGAATCCTGATACGGGCAAGAAAATGTCGCTCCGCGATCAACCGAAGGTGGTAGAGGCACTTCAATATGCCGTAGCACATGGGGCAAGTATCGTGATGCATGGTTACACTCATCAATATTACCAGTCTGAGACTGGCGAGGGCTTTGAGTTCTGGGATGCGGAGAATGATCAGCCAGTTCCCAATGAAGAACTATATACCGAGGAGAAATTGGAGCGGGGTATTGCGCTCTTGATGGATCTTGGCCTTTATCCGCTGGCTTTCGAGCCGCCACATTATACGATGTCACAGCGTGGATACCAGATTGCTAATCGATACTTTTCTACAATGGTCGCATCGGTTCAACTAACGGATAGTACGTATGCGATCTCACAGGCGATTCCTTATCGAAGCCGTTACCAGAGCGATGGGATGAACATTATTCCAGAGACACTTGGCTATGTAGAGGAAGACCCGGGTCATGTGCCGCTCATGCTTACTCGCATGAATGATTTGAAGATTGTGCGCGACAGTTTGTTTAGCGCTTTTTACCATACGACGATCTCCATTGATTTATTGCGAGAACTTGTGGATGGACTTCAGAAACAGCACGTATCTTTTATTGATTTGAAAAAAGAGTCTCACTCGGTGCGAACCGATTTCGCATCCATTCAATTGAACGATGGTCAAATAATTCCAAAGATAACGAATCAAGACAAATTCGAAATCGCTAGCGAAAGCGGCACACATAAACCTTCTAGTCAGCCGAAGTGGCTTACGAATTTTTCGTTCTTTTTTACATGGGGGATTGCGATTGTTGTTGGGATTTTCATTCTACTCTTCATTCTGTTTATGATCCTACTCAAAAAGCGCAAGAAATATCGACTATTCCAGGAGGAGGATTCTTCGAATGATCGGTAACTATTTATTCTTAATTGCCTTAACTTCGATATGGGTCATGTTGCTGTATCACATGTTTCTGACGCTTGGCGGGTACTTGTATTCCAACAAGCTGGAGCTTAGTGGCCCAGATCCAATGCCTGCCGACCGTACAACATGGCCATCTGTCTCGATCATGATTCCTGCACAAAATGAAGATATCGTGATCAGGCAGACGCTTAACGCCATGGTCGCGCTCGATTATCCGAAGGATAAGCTTGAAGTCATTGTCATTAATGACAACTCTTCGGATCGCACGGGTGAGATTGTAGATGAATTTGCCGCGCAATATCCGTTCATCATCCCTTTGCATACTTTTCCGCCAGAGGGAGGTAAGGGCAAGTCACATGCGCTTAACCGTGCTTTAAAAATATCCAAAGGTGAGCTGATCGCCGTCTATGACGCGGATAACACACCGGAATCAGCAGCTGTTAAGAATCTGGTATCTGGCTTAATTAATCGACCTGAAGTAGCCGCTGTCGTCGGTAAATTCCGAGTTATTAATGCGAAGAAGAATCTGCTCACTAAGTTCATTAATATTGAGACGATCAGTTTCCAATGGATGGTGCAAGCAGGCAGGTGGTTCTGGTTTAAGATCAGTACGATTCCTGGAACGAATTTTATGATTCGTAGAAAGGTGCTTGATGAGGTCGGGGGATGGGATGTTAAGGCACTTGCAGAAGATACAGAGCTAAGCATTCGTGTGTATGAAGCCGGGTACATTATTCGATTTTATCCGCTGGCTATCACATGGGAACAAGAGCCTGAGACATGGAAAGTATGGTTTAAACAACGCACGCGGTGGGCGATGGGTAATCAATACGTCATTTTTAAATACATGAAACAATTTTTTAAGTTAAAAAGAAAACGGATCTTATTTGATATCATTTATTATTTTTTCACCTACTTCTTATTCCTTGGTGGCGTGGCCTTATCTCACTTCCTATTTATTGCCGGTCTAATGGATTGGTTGCATGTATCAGTTCCAGGGCCATTCTTACTTATCTGGATGCTGGCGTATGTTCTCTTCATTGTCGAGATTATGATTACGCTGGGCATTGAACGAACCGAGATGAACTCCAAGAACTTTCTGATCGTCATGCTGATGTATTTGAGTTATTCGCAATTGTGGCTCATTCTTGTCGTTCGCGCTATGTATATGCAAGTGAAAAGTATTATCAAGAAACAAGAAGTGAAATGGGACAAAACCCAGAGGTTTCAATCCTAAGTAAGGAGAATTTGTATGTCGAATCAACTTTGGAACCATACATTCAAGAGAATATTATGCTTTGTACTCCTCGCCTCATTCGTGCTCACCCCAGCAGTGCGTGCGGAAGAGGTAAATGGGGGACAATCGGTGGTGGATGCCGCTCCAGAAACGGGAGAAACTACACAACCGACAATCGCTACATTGCAGACTCCGCCGAATGCGGATGCTTCTGGTACAGAGAATCTTCCCTTGTTCCCAAGCGATGTAGTGAATAAGGAAGTGCGCAACAGTAACGATTTTTATTTTGAAATTAATCCGGCGCGTCGAGTGCTTGAAGGGTCCTATGTGGAGCTGTTTATCAGTCATTCTGGCATGCTAAATCCGAAGCACTCTGTGCTTACCGTCTTGCTTGATGATGTTCCGCTGGATAGTCAATATTTAGATGAGACGAACAAAGAACGGACTAGTTACCTCGTCGATCTGAGCAAGCATTTGAATAAACCCGGATTTCATAAATTGTCGTTGGTGTCGAATCTAGAGTCGCGTGGGAACATCTGTGATGACCTGCGCAATCCAGGCAACTGGCTCATTTTACACAAAGATAGTCTCGTTCATTTGAACATCGCAAAGTCGAACAGCACGCCAGACCTAAAGTGGTATCCGAATCCTTTTCTTGAAAAAGGAAGTCTAACTCCGCTTGGCACAATCTTCGTCGTACCTGACACGATGCAAGCTACGCAGTTGCAGGCACTGGGCAAGCTATCACGCTTTTTTGCGAAGCAAGTACCGGATAGTCGTCTGAACTATGCCGTTTACAAAGAATCCGAAGTGACAGAGGAGCTTCTAGCTAATCGCCACAGTATTTGGATCGGGCATAAGGATGGCTGGAAAGACAAGGGATTGAGGGCAGCAACCGAAACGCGTAAACAAGTGACTGATCCGGCAAAAGGATACATAGCACTTGCTCCATCCCCATGGAATGCGAGCAAGTCCTTACTCATGCTGGAAGCAGATGAGAAAACAATTGAAAGGGGAGCAGACCTGCTCTCCGAGCCGTCCCTGTATGGTCAATTGCAAGGCACGGGAGCTATCATCCCTGATACGATTAAGATTCCTGCACCTTCTGCTAAACCACAGGATGCGACGAATCATAAAGTAACATTTGAGCAGCTAGGTTATCAGGATATGGTGATGGAGAACGTGGCTGTCGGGCATACTCGAATTCAATATACATTCCCGTCCGAGTGGGATGTGAACGGCAAGATGAAGCTCAAGCTGCTATACCGCCATTCCAAAGCGTTAAATTATGCGGAGTCCGTGATGACAGTATCTGTTAACAATACACCTGCTGCCAGCAAGTTTCTTAATGCAGAATCCAGTGATACAGGTATCCTCGAAATTACAATTCCGAAGGATGCAGTTGTTGGCAAACCAAGCATGATCATCGATATATCCTTCCAGTTATGGACGACCAAAGACCGTGATACGTGCGCGGAAGCAAGTCCACATCTTGGCGAATGGGCGATTGTGGATAAAGCTTCTTATCTGACAGTACCTTTTCAAGATCGTAACAATTATCAGCTAAGCAACCTGCCTGCACCTTTCATTAAAGGTGGCAAATGGGATACAACGACCTTCGTTCTTCCTGAGAATCCGACGTCCAAAGAGCTAAGCTTGTTTACATTCATTCGTAGCAATATGGGTAAAATCATCGATTCCGACGAAGGTGTAAGTGTTGCACTTGCTTCAGCAAATATGAAAGCTACGCTTGAGAAGAACAATCTCATTATGATCGGTGGTGTTGAGACCGTTCCGGCAGCTTTCTGGGAAAGTGGTTCACTTCCATATCGGATGGAAGGCAAGACTATTGTTCCAACGATGCCTAATATGCAGCTATTACCGCAAGCGCAGAACCAATCCGCGATGCTAAGCTTATCGGTTTCACCTTGGAACAAGAACAAGTCCTTGCTGCTTTACACGAGCACAGAGCGAGATGAGATTTCGCGTTGGAACGATATTCTTCATACTCCAGAACAAGATGGCAAACTTAAAGGCTCCTTGGCTTTAGTCGATTCCATTGATCGAATTCACACATTCGAACAGCCACAGAATGCGCCTAAGAAACCGGGCTTCTTCAGTAACTTAGGTGACAAGCTATCGATGGATGGACATTCGCTCATTTTCCGATTCGCGATATCGTTGTTATTTGTTGCAGTCATTGCAATTTTGGGTATAGCCCTTTGGAAAATGAGAAAACGCCGCAACAAGACTAGACGTGGCCGCGGAGGACGTAGATCGTAAACGGTCAATAAATGGACATTGACATCAAATTCAATTAGCAGTATAACTGAGAATAAGATATACATTATTCAAATAATTCATTGAAGAGAAGGAGTACGCTTGCGATTCTGTTCCCTAGAGAGTTGGCACCTGCTGAAAGCCAATGTTCAGAACCTAGCCGAATATCATCTCTGAGAAGTAAAGCTGAAATTTCAAGTAAGCTTTAACGGCATCCACCGTTATCAGGAACACGTATGATTGTACGTGATGAAGATGCTGTCCTTGCTCTTCTTATCCTTTTGTACAAAAGGAATAACCAGACTTCGGCAGAATTAGGGTGGTAACGCGAGCTAATCTCGTCCCTTTCAGGGGCGAGATTTTTTGTTTTTTTATAAAGATCTGAGTTTGATCCAAAAGTGAACGGAGGTAAAAAGAGAGCTGGAAGGCGAATTGGAATCGTGAAAAACCCCATACTAATCCATTCAAATTTTCACGATTACATTGGAGCCTGTAAGCACTCTTTTTACTGAAGTGGTTCTACTTTTTGAACTAACTCTAACAAGGAGAGGGTGGAGAAAATGGAGCTATACACCACAACCGCAGTAACCGCAGAATCAATCGTTCGTGCACATCACGCACTCAAGGAAGTCGTACGGAAAACACCTTTAATTCGTGACCCGCACTTATCCGACAAATTCAATTGTAACTTGTACTTAAAAAGAGAAGATTTGCAGATCGTACGATCATTCAAGATTCGCGGTGCGTATCACTTGATCAAGAGCTTAACCGAAGAGCAACTCGCCAAAGGAATCGTCTGTGCAAGCGCAGGCAATCATGCACAAGGCGTTGCATTCTCATGCCAATCCCTTGGTATCCAGGGTAAGATCTTCATGCCAAGTACAACCCCACGCCAAAAAGTCTCGCAAGTCAAAAAATTCGGCGGATCCTATGTTGATGTCGTATTGATCGGTGATACTTATGATGACGCCTACGCAGAAGCTATGAAGACTTGTAATGAGATGGAAATGACATTCGTCCATCCGTTTGATGATCCGCACATTATCGCGGGCAACGGAACAGTCGCGATGGAGATCATGGAGAGCATGGAAGCACCAGTCGACTATTTGTTCGTAACCGTTGGTGGTGGCGGATTGGCTTCTGGAGTTGGTACTTTCGTCAAAATGTTCAGCCCCCATACGAAAATGATCGGCGTAGAACCAAGCGGTGCTGCTTCTATGAAAGAAGCCTTTGATAATCAAGGTGCAATTACAATGCCCTCGATCGATAAATTCGTAGATGGCGCTGCCGTGAAGCGTGCTGGCGAACTCACTTACGAGATTTGTAAAGATGTAATCGATGAACTCGTAGCCGTACCAGAAGGCAAAGTATGTACCACATTGCTTGAACTATATAATGAGAATGCCATCGTCGCGGAACCAGCAGGCGCACTGCCGATTAGTGCATTAGACTTCTATAAAGATGAACTCGTCGGGAAGAACGTCGTCTGTGTCATCAGTGGCGGCAACAACGACATCGACCGCATGCAGGAAGTGAAAGAACGTTCCATGATCTATGAAGGACTCAAACATTACTTCCTCGTCGACTTCCCACAACGTGCTGGAGCACTACGTGAATTTCTAGATGAAGTGCTTGGACCAAGCGACGATATCGCTAGATTCGAATATACGAAAAAACATAACAAAGACAACGGCCCAGCCCTCGTCGGCATTGAACTCAAATGCCGCGAAGACTACGAACCTCTGCTTGAACGGATGAACCAGAAAGGTATTACCTATAACGAGCTCAACAAAGACCCATTGTTGTTTAATTTGTTGATCTAAGCCGCTGAAGTGTTTCTACGGAGACTTTGATTCAAGTTTTAAAGGTGTTAGAGTTAAAATGTTTAATAGCATGTTCTTTAGTTCTATAGTTTAAAAGTAGTGTGAAAAGCACGCGCGAAGTAAAACAGATCCGCTGGAGGGCGAATTGGAATCCCGGAAGTGTATCTGTTTTACGAAGCTCCCAACTTATCGAGCACATAGTAGCGTATCTGCTACACGCAGTAACCTGACTTTTTAAACATATAGAAGTGTATCTATTTCAAATAGACTTTCAAACACCTATCGCCCCATGAGACGACAATTTCCGCGTCCCACGGGGCTTTTTCATTTTCCCCTCAATCCCTTGTCCGACAAGGGTCTGAGTCCATCTTGCACCAGAGGCGGAGGGGCACCTCGACCTTGGTCTAGTATCAAATACCGCCGTGAGTCCGTTTTGCACAAGTGGGATTCAGTCTACAATAAGGACATGAAGCAAACGAGAAACAAAACGAAAGGTGGTGACAACAAAATGGCTTGGAATCGTAACTCAGGTTTGGCACTAGCGTTAATCGCAATCGGTGGTATCATCCTACTTAGCAAGTTCGGATTTATCTTAGGTCCGATCATGTCATATCTTATTCCAGCAGTCTTAATCGGACTAGGGGTTTACGGAATTAAGAGAGGTAGCACGATGGGCTGGATCGTTGCAACGGTGGGGGTCTTGATTCTTCTAGCGAAGCTTTCAACATTCTTCATCATCATCATCGCAATCGTCCTTGTAGGCTTAGGTGTAACCATGTTAACCGGTAAACGTAGAAGAGTATAAGAACATAAATGAATACAAGTAAAACATAAGGTAGGTGTAGTGAAAACAATGAGTATTTGGAAACGGATGAGAGACATCACAGTTGCAACATTAAACGAAAGATTGGAAGCAGCAGAAGATCCGGTACGGATGTTAGATCATTATCTTGCTGGAATGCGTGATCAGCTTAGACAATCTGAGCGATTGCACCAACAATGCGCAATTCATGCAAATAGTCTGAGACAACAATATTTAAACGCACTTGAAATAAAAGAAAAGCGCGAATCCCAAGCGATACTTGCTCTAAAAGCAGGCGAGGACAACATGGCGCGCATCATTCTTCAAGAGAAGATGCAAGCAGAAGAGCGTTGTGAACAGTTCAAAGGTTTATATGAACAGTCCAAAGAATCGCTAACGGAGATGGAAGAGCAGATTGCTGAACTTCGCGTCGATTATGAAGAAGCGGCAAGCAAGCGCAGCTACTACATCGCTCGTATGGAATCTGCAAGATTACAACATCGAATGAATGCTCGCATGAATACAATGGGTGGCAACATGCCACGAGTGTATGATCGCATCAATGAGCATGTAACAGATATGGAACTTGAAGCAAGAAGCATGCGTGATTTACGTAGAATGACGCAGGAGGGTACGTACAATTCCGGTTATGGTCAAGGGCATCCAGGACTTGAGCAAGAACTTGAGAATTTACGCAATAAACTTAAAGGAGAGGAGTAAGTATCCATGTCCTCGTCGAAACTATTTCGTTCCCGTACGAACAAAAAAGTAGCTGGACTATGTGGTGGATTATCCGAAGTATTCAATATTGATGTGACATTGCTTCGTTTAGTTGTTGCAGTAGCAGCGATTTTTACAAGCGGCGCAGTCATCCTCGTTTACTTCGTGGCCGCCATGATCGTCCCGAAAGAACCAAGATTTACGGATCCTTACGATCCTTATGGCCAAAGAGGGCCTTATAACAATAATCACAATAATCCATACGGCAATCCTTATGGAAACAGCAATAATTATGGTAGAAATGATTACAGAAGACCAGAAGCACCACCAAGACCGGGTCAATATCGTGCAACGTATCAAGAACCTCAAAGCAGTGACAACATTGATGACATGATGAAAGACATTGAGAAAAAAGCGATGCAAAGAGAAATTGAAGATCTTCGTATCAAGCTGAATCAATTAGAAAAAAACCAAAACAAAAATCAAAATAATGAACCTAAGGGAGATGTGTAACAATGGGAGTATTTTCTAGAATCAAATCAATGACAGTAGCGTCTATTAATGAAATGTTAGATAAAGTGGAAGATCCAATCGTAATGCTTAACCAATACATTCGTGAAATGGAAGAAGAAATTGCGAAGTCCGAAGTAACAGTTGCTCGCCAAATGGCAAATGAGCGTAAATTGAAAGGTCAAATGGAAGAGAACCTTCGTCTTGCAGCAGAACGTGAGTTCAGAGCAAGTGCAGCACTGAAAAGTGGTAATGAAGCAGCAGCGCGTCAAGCGTTGGAAGAAAAATTACACTATGCTGAGCGTGCTAACGATCTTGCTGACTTGCATGCATCGTCCAAAGCACAAGCTGAAGATTTGACTCAACAATTGCACGAAATTAAGAACGATTTCTACAAAATGCGCAATAAGCGTAACGAGCTAGTTACTCGTGCTCAAATGGCAAAAGCGAAGAAGCAAATGGCTCAAACGGTTTACAACGGTTCCATCGAAGCAGGAACTGCATCACGCGGCTTCCACCGTATGGAAGAGAAAATCATGCAAATGGAAGCTGAAGCAGATGTTGTTCGCAGACCTTACTCCGGTACAGGTGCTTACGGCGGTCAAACTTTCGTAGACCCTGCGAAACAAGCACAAGTGGATGAGCAGCTTGAGCAATTGAAGCAAAAACTTAACAGCAACGAATAATATAGAAATCCGATATCGGATAGGAGCGAAAGGCGGTTTCTGCTTAGGCAGAAGCCGTCTTTTTCATGCTAAATAGGTACTGGTAATTTGCAGGCTGAATCCCAATAATTTAGCGCTAGATGCATGTTCTTTCTCGGTCATACTAGGTTTACCTTTTTTATAAAGATTAAGGGGAACTGTGTGAAGGGGGAGACTGTATGAATAAGCAATTGCTCGTAATTATGATGGGTTTGGGACTACTGATGATGGGAATGCTCGGCTGTCAGCATGTGCAGAAGGCAAAAGACCAAGCTTTAGACGATTTGAACAAGATCCCTACCCCATTAGCATCACCATCACGTTCAAGCATACCGCTAATTCCCACGCATTTTCCACCCATCAAGATAGAGAAATTACCATCACCACCTTCGTCTTTATTAAAGTCACGTACCCATACAATTACTCCAAAACCCATACCATCAAATCCACCACAACCGAAAACTAAAACTTTAAATAAACCATCACCTTCACAGTTACCAAATACACCGAAGGGAAGCCATGTCCGAGTAAGACCGTATACCAATTTATCTCATACGGGCAAGAAAATTGCTTATTTAACTTTTGATGATGGTCCATCTTTGACGACTATTCAGGTATTGGATACGTTGAAAAAGAATAACGTACATGCGACATTTTTCGTAAATGGGAATGATTCGGCGCTCGGAATTGCAATGTATAAGCGTATGGCAAAAGAAGGTCATGCGATTGGCAATCATACGTATTCCCATCACTATGCAGCCATCTACCGCTCTCCCAAGGCATATAAACGGGATGTGGAACGACTTGGCAAGCTGCTTGAGCAAGTCGTCGGTTATCGTCCTACCATCATGCGCTTTCCTGGAGGATCGAATAATACAGTGAGTCATCGCGCGGGTGGGCCATACATTATGAACGATATTACCGAGCGAATGTTGGCGGATGGTTACACGTATTTCGACTGGAACGTGGATTCAGAGGACGCATCAGGTCGGAAGATGAGTAGTCGAGATATTTATCAAAGTGTACGGTATTATACAGCAGGTCAACGTCGTATTATTGTTCTCATGCATGATGCGCCAGGAAAGCAGATGACGGCAGAAGCGCTTCCTGCTATTATTAATTATTTAAGGGGACAAGGATATCAATTTGATGTGCTAAGACGTTCATCAAGTACGTATCAGTTCCTTAGACCGTACAATTGAAAAGAGGGGAAACATGCCGTCTATTGTGGAAATCGGACCATTTGTAATAAGAGGAAGTTTACTTACACTCGTGCTCAGCTGTATTGCTGGGTTTGGAATATTAATGTGGCAGTTGCGCAGGATAGGCGATACGAAATCGCCAATCTTTGATCTTTTTGCAAGCGTCATTCTTATCGTTTTTGCAGGTTGGAAGCTAAGTCCATTACTATCGGAGCCTTCGTTAATATGGACGGATCCTCTCAAGTTACTTATGGTTTCAGGATCCAACGATGGTCTGTTTGCAGGGGTAGTCATCGCGCTTGTTTACATGCAAGTGAGAATGCGTAAGACAGGTCTATCCGCGCTAACAGTTATGGATGCTGCTGGTTATTTTGCCACTGCTGCTGTACTCTTATATCAAGCTCTAAGTGATGATTCCAGTCATTGGTACATGGCATTATTGAGCGCAGCGATTATTTGTATTTTGATTATAAAAAAGAATACATGGATGAACGGCGATGGTGCTGTTGCACAATTCGTCTTACTGGGATTTGGTGTCGGGGGACTTGCAGTTAGTTTGCTAACTCCACAAACCATCGCTTTTCTATATCTAAGCAGCATGCAGTTATTATTTATCGTTCTGACGTTGGCAAGTATTGCATTTCCGAAGGTTAGTTCTACTTGGATAGACGTAATTGGGGAGGCACATACTAACGTCGGAAAGGAGTGAGAGCCATGTCAGCAAGTGGAAATTCCAAAGAGCAAGAACAACAAGCGAAGCACGACAAGTCCAGACAAGATCAACCGGGTATTGATAAAAAACTAAATGGTCCTAATCGCCCTTCGACGTAGGTCGGAGGGTTTTTGTACAAGACGATGAGTGAACATAAGCAGAAACAAACGAATATAGACCCTTTTGAGATCGAATTTTTGTCTAAGTTTGAGCAGGGGCGCGGACCAAGAGAAGTTTTCGTGAATGAGTACGGGGTGGTCATTGGGGATCATGAGTACGCCTCACCGAATTCACCACTCGAGCAGTGGACAGAGAATACCGATCCCGCGATCATGGCAGGTGACCAGTGGGTGCATCCCTATAAGGATGTCGGGTTCCATACTCCAGCGAATAAGGATTATTTTGAAAAAGGAATTGAACCGTCAAGTGGGATCATGCCTCATCCGACACATAATAGCTCTAAACCCGTGATCAAATAAGGGATTAGCTCTTTGCTTTCACTTCTGTGAGCGGTATAATAAGATAAGAATGATTATTATCAACCATTTATTATACTTAGAGGAGTGAATGTACCCGTGTCGATGTCATTTGATGCATACATGAAAGATATGATTCGTCCGATGCGTGAGGATTTAACGCGCAACGGATTTACAGAATTGCTTACACCTGAGCAAGTAACAGAAGTAATGGATAATACCAAAGGAACAATGCTTGTTGTGATCAACTCCGTATGCGGCTGTGCAGCGGGATTGTGCCGCCCAGGTACAGTTCGTTCCCTTGAGAACGAGCTCAAGCCTGAGCACCTTTACACGGTATTTGCAGGTCAAGAGAAAGAAGCGACAGCGAAAGTGCGTGAGTACATCACGAACTATCCTCCGTCTTCACCTTCAATCGCGTTGTTCAAGGATGGCGAGCTTGTTCACTTCATCCAACGTCACCAAATCGAAGACCGCTCAGCTGAGATGATCGCTGACTCTTTAGTTGGTGCATACAACGAGTTCTGCAAGTAAAACGAGAGTAATAAGCGTGAGACCAGCCTGTGAGGGCTGGTTTTTTGTTTGCTTTTTAAAAAAATAAAACGGCAGCTCAAGATGTTGAAAGACATCCTGACTGCCGTTATTTATATTATTTACTTGCTTGAGGTGCTTTGATCCAAGAGTTGCCTAACCAAGTAACGATCTCGATCCACTCATTGCCTTTAGGATCTTTTTTCTTACTTACAACTGTCACTTCTTGAGGAGAAGCTGAGAATAAAATTTTACCATTGATAGCATCGAATACGGATGTTTGCTGAGTAAGCTTTAGCTTTTGTTTAGCAGCTTCACCGTCTTTGGAATCGACTGGTGTAATAGTCAAGCTTTCCTTTAAGTTAGATAGTAGTTCCACTTGCGATTCGAAAAGTTTATAATCTTCGCTATCTGGCTCAAATGGATTGGATTGAGCTGCATTTAGTACGATCACTTTAGCGCCATTTGTCAATACGACCGTACCCATGTCGGGCTCGTTTTTATGCTGCTCGTAGTAAGCTTTGTCATACACCTTCAAGCTAGCAAGAAACGCAGGGGACTGTTTGCCTTCAGCATCTTTGTGTACAGGCGTATAGTCAATACGTGTTGCGGAAACAGCCGCATCACCATCTTCTTTCAACTTTGCTGCAGTTACTTCACTTACTTTAACTTGCTTGCTTAAGCCAGTTGGAAGGACGAACGAATATCCACCAACTTCGCTGTGATAATCATTCGTTACTCCATTCATATAGAAGCTCATCGTTAAGCTAGAGAAGTATTTCAATTGCTCATCGAAATTGGCATAATCTTCGCCGCCCGGTTCAAATGGATTGGATTGCGGCGTGTTCCATGTAACCACTTTACCATCCTCATCGGCTACGACTTCACCCATACCTGGTCCATCCTGATGCTGCTGGTAGTAAGCCTTGTCATATATTTTGAAGCTCGCAAGGAATTCAGGGTACTGTTTACCATCAGCATCTTTATGCTTCGGCGTGTACTCAATATACGTCGCAGATTGAGCATCTTCACCTAGTTCTTTTAGCTTCGCTGCATCGGCTTCATACACTTTTACCTGCTTGCTCATGCCGCGTGGAATGATGAACGTGTATCCACCAATTTTACTGTGATATTGGTTGATTGCATCCTTCATAGTAGCTTTCTTTGTCTTATCTTTTACAACGAAAGTACCTTTGGATTTGTCGTAGGCAAGCGTAGACTGCTCAAAGCCCAGCGTTTGGGTCTTATCTTCACCATGCACTCTAGTTGTACCGACTAACTCATAGATGCCATCCGAGTTCTGATCAACAGGATCAAGTAGATAGTAGTTACGATCTTTCGTTGCATCTTCAAAAATAACTTTTGGTTCGTCTCCAGCAAATGAGAAGATGCGATTCATAATTTTTATGCTATCGTCGCCTGGGTCGATGGTTAACATGACATCCTCTTTATGGTCGCCGTTAAAATCGCCAACGAACGAAATATATGGAGCATAACCTGAATACTCGGTCATTTTAGTTTGTTTGATTTTACTCGTTTTACCATCTTGCACGACGAGGTTCAAATTCTCAACGTAAGAATCGCCTGGATCTTCTTTCGTACCAATTAGAATGATATGTTCTTGCTCACCGTCATGGTTGAGGTCAGCCCATTTTTGCTGAATAACATATGTATTTGGCTTTGTTTCGATCCCTTTCATTGCAAAAGGTTTCCCATTTACGAGCGACGTTGCCTGCTCTGCAAAAGCAGCGGAAGATAGAGTGGATAATGCTAGTACAACTGATGTTGTAACCATAACAAGTTTTTTCATGATGTACACCTCTTGGTAGTGGATTGGCCATAAATATTTGGAAAAACAGGAAAGTGTTTCATATATCCTCTGGCGTATCCACATTGTACAACAAGAAAAAGCAAAACAAATGACAACTTAGTGACAACGCTTGTTAAGCCTTGTCTACCAAGACCTCCGGGTTGATTAATGACGGCGGACGTACGCCTTGAACTGCACATAATAGATTGCGAACAGCAAGTCTTTGCATCTCAGTACGAGTAGCAATCGTAGCCGAACCAATATGCGGCAGGGTTACAACTTTATTCATTTGAAGCAGCGGATGATCCTGTGGAAGTGGTTCTTTGACATACACATCGAGTCCCGCTGATGCGATTACGCCTTCTTCAAGCGCACGGACAAGTGCATCTTCATCGACAGTTTTACCGCGTGATCCATTAATGAAGATAGCGGACTTCTTCATAAGAGCAAATTCGCGGTCACCCATTAAGTTTGCCGTCTCAGGCGTTAGTGGGGTCATGAGCATAACGAAGTCGGAGCGAGACAATAGCTCATCTAGTGAGCAGTAACAAGCATCAAGTTCTTGTTCTGCATCCACTGAGTGCGAGCGGTTGTGGTACACAATGGGCATGTTGAAGCCAAACTTACCACGTCTTGCGATGGCTTGTCCGATGCGACCCATACCGATGATACCGATCGTTTTGCCATAGACATCAAGTCCATACAGATCGGTTGCAATTGAACTTGTCCATTTACCTTCTTTTACATAACGATCAAGCTCTGGAAGGCGTCTAGCTGTTGCCATCAGGAGTCCGAACATCAGATCAGCAGTCGTCTCTGTAAGCACATCAGGCGTATTCGTTGCCATAATTCCACGCTGCGTAATCGCAGGTATATCAAGGTTATCGTAACCTACGGTGATGTTGCTGATAACACGCAGTTTAGGCGCAAGTTCAAGTCGATCATGACTTACTTTCAATCCAGCACCAATAATGCCATCCGCATGCGCTAAAGCTTCATTCATTTGATCACGAAAATCAGGCGCTTTGGAGTTTAATTCAATCACTTCGCAGTTATCACGAATTTCATCCATAAGGAAAGGTTCGAGCTTGGTATAGACAATGACTGTTGGCTTAGTAGACATTCGAATAAACGCTCCTTTTTTCGATAAAATAAGCTGAAATAACAATTAACTTGATGCTAGCACAAGTATGTAAGCATTGTCGATCATTGGACTTTTTAAAAAGAGTTTACATGCATTTTGTAATCTTACGAGTTCGGATTATACTAAGGGATAGAAGCTATTGCCGTACATATTGAAGGGGGTAAACGTATATGAGCTTACAACAAGAGATCATTGCCAGACTTGGCGTCCAGCCTGAGATTGATGTGGATCAGGAGATTCGCAAGCGGGTCGACTTTTTGAAGGATTATGTATTAAAGACAGATGTTAGTGGACTTCTAATTGCGATTTCCGGTGGGATTGATTCCGCGGTTGCAGCGGGGCTGTGCCAGCAAGCGACAGATGAGTTGACGGCGGAGCAAGGTAAAGAATACAAGACAGTGGGCGTATTCCAACCTTATAGTACACAAGAAGACATTGAGGATAGCTACGCAACCGCGCGTGCGTTCAATATGAAGCACCAAGTGGAGACGAACATTGAGGATGCGGTCGATGAGATCGGTATTCTAACAGAGTACGGTATGAAGCAGATTGGTGTGCATCAGCACATTAGCCGCGCTGGCAAAGGAAACGTTAAGGCGAGAACGAGGATGGTCGTGCAATATGCACTGGCATTCGACTTGAACTTGCTAGTAGTCGGTACCGATCATGCGTCTGAGGCAATCACTGGCTTCTATACAAAATGGGGCGACGGCGCGGTCGATATTACACCACTTAGCACACTGAATAAGCGTCAAGTACGTATGGTTGCTGCCAAGATTGGGGTTCCACAAAGTATTCTGGACAAAGCGCCAACGGCTGGTCTATGGGATGGACAAACGGATGAAGGTGAGCTAGGTATCACGTACGAGGATAACAGCAACTATCTAGAGGGCAAGCAAATTGCACCTGAGATTCAAGAGAAGCTAGAGCGTCAGTACATGAAGACCGAGCATAAGCGCTCAGCAATTCCAGGTATTTAATCCTATAAACAAACAAACGAGCCATTAGGAACTTTTATAAGATCCTAAGGCTCGTTTTTTTCATGTGCAAAAATCTTAAGCACCTACAACTGCAGCATAGATTGCAACGCCTGCTATAAGGGCAAGCAGTCCCAATAGCGAAATCCAACTAATTGGATTGCCCATGTTCAGCGTCCAGCCGATGCCGACTCTTTTCTCAACAATAATTGCAGGATCGTTCGAGTTGATATACACAACACCAAGCTTCCAATACGCATCATCATTTTTAAAATATTGGCCAGATCCCGTTTGATCGTCAAGAGCAGCAATACGGCTGCCGCCTTGTCCTGTTGAAATCGCAAGCCACAGGCAACCGAATATCGTGATCATCACGAAGAAGTGAATGATATAATTCATCATCTGAACATCCATTGGATAGACGAAATTCCATTGAATGGGTCCGAAGAGCAGCGTCATACTTAAACCTGAGATGAACATCAACACTGAGCTGCGACGACGGAAGGCAAGATTTTGCTTTTTCGATACTTCGGGTTTGGATACATCGATGATTTGTTTACTTGCACGAATGGTGTAATTAATGATGATAAATAATGCCAGCATGAACAATTGAATGATTTGCGGCATAAACACGACACCATAGGACTTATCGGACATTTTTGTTACATTCCCATTGAAGTCAAATTTCATGGCAATCTGATTCGGAATGATGTCATAGTTTGATAATGTGAAGAAGAAACATCCCGCGATAATCGCTACATAGAGGAGATACCACCAGTTTGAGATCACAGATTTCTTGCGAGTAGTAAGATCGATAGCGACCCGACTTAATTGCTGAGCGTTCCAGTTATGGGCAGCTTTCAGCTTTTTCATCCGATTATGGAAATAGAGATACTGCAAGATAGAGAGGACGATCATCGCAATGATGCTAATGGGGAACACCATCTCAATCGCGTCACGATTACCCACTAAGAGCGTGATACTTCCTGCTAATAAAACCGCGAGGATGACTGCTGTAAGGATCGCATATTGCTTACGCAAGCCACGCACAATGGGGGAGTAATAAATCTCTTCCGAGATCGACACCCCAAAGCTGACGGTTTTTCTTGTAAAATAAGGTCCAAAAATGAGCAAAATTCCAATCGGAATGAACATCGTAATCATATAAAGCCAGATCCAAGTATTCATGGAGCATTTCTCCTTTAGTCGGGATTTTTAATGTGCTGATACAACTCACTTACAATCTGCTTAAGCTGTTCGGCGGACATGTTTCTTACGATGGCTTCAGCGATAATCGGCCTTAGCTCCTGACTTAGCTTGGCTTCGTATTCTTTGGTCACCGTTGGCATGGAATCGGGCTGAATGACGACCCCTTTCTGCCGATGAATCTGAATAAATCCATCTGCTTTAAGCAGTGTGTAGGATTTATTCACTGTGTGCAGGTTAATACCAATATCTGCTGCCAAGCTTCTAACGGATGGAAGAGGGTCGCCAGGCTTTAATTGTCCACTCGCGATACCTTCCATAATTTGATTGCATAGCTGTGCGTAGATGGGTGTTTCGGATTGTAAGTCTAGTTGAATGATCATGGGTACACCTCCTGCAATAAGTTAAATATCTGTTATATATAATATATAACAAGCGAAGGTTTTGTGCAAGATTAGATTGTAATCCAGATATGAACCTGCTTCTGATCACGCAAAAAACGCTCGTAGACTGATGTCCACGAGCGTTATATTCATTTAACAAACCTATACAATAACCGGTTCTTGTCCGAATTCATCCGACATTAATAGCTCAATTAAACGTGTAGCAGCAGCTTCAGCAGTTAGGAGATCGCCAGATTGTTTCAGATCAATGAAGCGCCCAACTTGCTTGAAATCCTCTGCACTTGTCTTGCGAATCTGCTCTTGCATGTCTGTATCAATAACCCCAGGGGAGACCGAAGCGATCTTAACGGGGAATTCAGCATCAACCTGCTCGAGAGCTACGCATCTAGTGAAATGGTCGAGGCCGGCTTTAGCCGTGCAATAGGCACTCCATCCGTGATACGGTTTCTTGCCTGCGCCCGAGGAGATGTTGAGTACACGCTTATCGATTGCTGCTTTTGCTGCCCATTTCATGAAATTAGTGGTAAGCAGCATTGGCGCTGTGAGGTTGATCTTGATGTTCTGGTCGATTGCTTCACAGTCGCATTTGCTAAGTGGTGCCATTGGATGCAAAGTGCCTGCATTGTTAATCAGATAGGCAGCTGTAAGTTCTGATAACTTTACTTTGGCAAAAATTCGAGCTGTCAGCGCATCGATATGTTCGGTTGCAGTAAGATCAAATTCGAGGTTGTCCAGCTTAATGCCAGCTTCTGAGGCGAGGGCAATGAGCTTCATATTCTTATGACGTGAGATACAGATAATATGGCGGTTTGGTGCGAGTAATTGCTGGGCAAAGGCTTCGCCAAGCCCACGCGATGAACCTGTAAGGATGATGAGTTCCATGGATTTTTCAGCCCCCTGTTTTTCTCTTTCCAGCATAATCCGTTATGATTTTCATTGTACCAGAGACAGATAATAAATACCATTATTGTCAAAAGTTTGGCTTATAGCTATCCGTTATCTTTGCTCATCGCTTGACCTTTTATGTGCGTTACGTAATGATGAATGCAAGGATTAATTATGCAAGTGAAGGGAACAGACGTTCATGATTAAAGGCATTGGTAACGATATTATTCAGATCGAGCGCATTGGCCGCATGCTAGAATCAGCAAGTGCAAAGCGATTTATAGAGCGTGTGCTGACACCAGCTGAACGCAAGCTGGCAGAGGAGCGTAAAGCCAGATTAGCCGAATTCGTTGCAGGTCGGTTCGCCGTGAAGGAAGCGGTCGTTAAGGCGCTCGGCTGCGGGATCGGTGCAATTGTCGGTTTTCAAGATATGGAGATTACACCAGACGAGCTAGGAAAACCACATTGCATGCTATCTGATGCTTGTGTAGCACGTTTAGGACTGACTGAAGGCTTCCGCGTACATGTGAGCATTTCCCATAGTGAGGGGCTTGCGGCAGCATTTGCTGTAGTGGAGAATTAGGTAGGGATTCAAGATTCTAATATATTTACATCGGCTCCAAACTCCGATAATATTATAATATTCAGATAAATGAAACTTAGTTTCGTTTGATGAAACTTAAATCAGAGGAGGTTGGTTTAAATGAGTTATACATTTGTAGGGCTTGATCATGTGCAGCTAGCAGCACCAGCAGGGTGTGAAGAAGAGGCAAGAGCTTTTTATGGTGAACTAATTGGATTACCTGAACTGCCTAAACCTCTTAATTTGCAAAAGCGTGGTGGTGTATGGTTCCAGTGTGGAAAGCACGAAATTCACATTGGTGTAGAAGCTGACTTTAAGCCAGCACGCAAAGCGCATCCAGGATTTGAAGTGAATGACTTACCAGCATTACGTGCGAAGTTTATTGAAGCAGGACGATCTATCGTCGAAGACGAACAGATCGAAGGCAGACTGCGTTTCCATACGGAAGACCCGTTCGGCAACCGACTGGAGTTTATTGAATTTTTTTAGTTTTAAAAAAGATAATTAAAAGTTAAGAGTAAGGTAAAAGGAGCAACTGGAGGAGCGTAGCGTTCGCCTTTGAAATCGTGAAACTACCAATACATAAATTCAAAATTCACGATTGAGACAGCGACCGGAAGTGCTGCTTTTATCTGGAACGACCTAACTTTTAATCTAGGGAGGCTAAGCATGTCGATTCGCAATAAATTACTATTATCGTATACGGTCATGCTGATCCTCACGATCTCCTTGTTCGTGGCAGCGGGACTACTCATCTCCTCTGCCATTACGGGAGATTTCAAAGCAATCACGAACATTTATACGAACCAATACGCATTAAAACCACTAACACCACAGGAAGAGAATGCTTTTATCGATGTGAAGCTGATCGCGAAAGGTACTCCTGAACAGCTTCTTGAACCGCAAGTCCAGCAGCAAGCCGATCGCGAAATGGCACTTATTCACTCTGGCATGCTTGTACGCAAAGGTTCGGATATTGTGTACATGTCGGAATCCTTGAAGAATGCAGGCTTAGAAGCAAGTTTGCCTGCCCATGAACCAGCGAATATTAATGTGCGAGACACTGTACGAGCAGGGGATCGCTATTTCACATACGTCAAATTTGATTTCTTCTTCAAAGATCAGACGAGCGGAACGATTTTCACCATGAAAGAAGTCAGTCCGTTCGCGCAGTTGTCTAGAAGCTTATTCCCTCTATGGCTCGTGGGCTTGTTTGTCCTATTAGTTGGGATTTATCTTGTACTCTATTATTTTGTGACGAAGAGTATTATTAAACCGCTTCATGCTTTGAGGAAAGGTGCCGAACAGATTACGGAAGGTACACTCGATTTCAAGATGACTTCTACAAAAAAGGACGAGATCGGTGAGCTGTTCCTCTCCTTCGAGGAAATGCGCCAAAGACTCAAGAGTTCGGTCGATATGCAGCTGCAATATGAGGAGAATCGCAAGGAGTTGATCTCGAATATTTCCCATGATCTGAAGACACCGATCACGACGATCTTAGGTTATGTGGAGGGCATTCGAGATGGCATTGCGGATACACCTGAGAAAATGGACAAGTACGTAAAGACGATTTATTACAAGGCAAGCGACATGGATCGATTAATTGATGAATTGTTCTTATTCTCGAAGCTGGACTTAAAGCGACTCCCATTTACTTTTGAACAGGTAGAGATCAGCGAATACCTGACAGACTGCATGGATGAGATCCGATTTGATCTTGATCAGAAAGGCATTCAGATGGAACTAAACGTTCATTTGGCAAAGCCAACTTTCGTTACAGCAGATCGGGAACAACTCAAGCGTACAATCATGAACATTGTCGACAACAGTGTAAAGTACATGGATAAATTGGACAAAAGCATCAAGATGGACGTAACAGAGGAACTGGAGCAGGTGACAATTGTAATCGAAGATAATGGAGCGGGCATTGAGGAAGCGGATTTACCGTACATCTTTGACCGATTCTATCGAGCAGACCCTTCTCGGAACATGGATAAAAGGGGCAGTGGTCTTGGTCTTGCGATTGCGAAGCAAATCATTCGAGAACATGGCGGGGATATACGAGTGACAAGCCAGCTACATGCAGGCACACGGATTATTTTCACATTAAAAAAGCAGCTAGTAAAGGCAGGTGAGGCAAGATGACACGCATTCTAATCATTGAAGATGAATCCAGTATTGCCGAGCTAGAACGCGATTACTTAGAAATTAACGGCTACGCTGTGGAGATGTGCTTCTCTGGAGATGAGGGGCTGCGCCGTGCATTAGAAGAGGATTATGACTTGTTCATTCTCGATCTAATGCTGCCTAAGGTGAATGGCTTTGACATCTGTAAGCAAATTCGTGCGGTGAAGGATGTTCCGATTCTCATTGTCTCAGCTAAGAAAGAAGAGATCGACAAGATTAGAGGTCTTGGCTTAGGTGCGGATGACTACATGACCAAGCCATTTAGCCCAAGTGAGTTAGTAGCCAGAGTGAAGGCGCATCTTGCTCGTTATGAACGGTTAATCGGGAAAAAAGAGCCTGTGCTGGATGAGGTTCGGATTCGTGGATTGTCGATCGACAAAAGTTCGAGAAGGGTGTACGTGAACGAGAAGGAAGTCGTCTTCACGACGAAGGAATTCGATTTGCTCGCATTCTTGGCACAGAACCCGAACCATGTTTTTAATAAAGAGCATTTGTTTGAGAAAATATGGGGGCTCGAATCCGCAGGCGACATTGCGACTGTAACCGTCCATATCCGTCGCATACGCGAGAAGATGGAAGCTGATCCTTCGAATCCACAATATATTGAGACGGTGTGGGGAGCGGGGTACCGGTTCACGGTGTAGTTAGTAATAAGTTGGCATAATAAATAAAAGTCACCTTTACGAGGTGACTTTTTTGCTATTTAGCTATTTTACCATTACCATGAATGGCATCTAATGCCCGTCTCACTTTTCTAGCAAACACAAGCGGCTTAGCCACAGCTTCAATGTTCACATAGATGAGTTGGGGGCGATCAAACAGCCATTCCGAGCGAATGGACGAGACGATGATGCCTTGACTTCGTATAGCCGTAATAAACGGATTCACTTCTTGTTCCAAGAAGGCAGCTCGTCCTAGGCAAAGTGCTCTACCCGTACGTGTATCGAGGGATTCAAAGGAAAAGGAAGACGTGACTTGAAATCTTTTTCCTAGAATCGTAGCTTTAATCTCGTTGCGATTAATCGTTGAGACGCACTTACCACCAGCGAAGCCGGCTTGCCCTCCGATGATTCTTGAGAATTGCTCACAGAGTGAGCTGTTACTTGGCATGGTTCCCACTCCTTCCCTAACTCATTTAGCATATGAATAAAGGGACAGGATGGACACGGTCTATGGCCGAGCACGATGTTAAGCTTTTAAAATCGATTCCACATTCTAAGCTGAATAGCAGCTACGAACATTGCAATTCCGCCACTTGCGTATAAAATAAGCGGGGAGTAGCCAAGGTACAGAATGCTGAGTGTTGCTGCCATAGCGAATAGCCACAATCCGATAAACGTTAATGTCCGACCCAACATAATCCCAAGTGCAACAAGGCCTGTTGCGAGTAAGAATGATTGGAAGATAGGGATAAAGAACAGGTTAACTGCACCGATATATTGCAAGATCCAGCAAGCTAGGACGAATAAGAGCATGGGGATTAGGAACAATCCTGTAATATGTGAGCTCGCACTCCAACTTGGTCGCATTAGACTCACGATGATCGCAATTACGCTTAAACCGACAGCGCCATAGAACGCGTATGTACTCCATCCTTCGACATTATATTTTTTTTCGGCAAGCAAAAGACCAGCTCTAACAATCCACTCCAAGCCCCAAATGAAGAAAAGTGGGATGAGGACGGATAGGCTGCTAACTGTATTTTTTCTTTGGTTGTACAAAATAACAAGCCTCCTAAACGGGTTTCAAGTATAATTATTATAACGCTTAACGGATGGAGAAGAAAGAAACGATGACTGAGATGAATCAAAACTTACAAAAAAACTATTTTTCAAAGCATTTATTAGACTGGTATCGCGAGCATAAGCGGGACTTGCCTTGGCGCCGAAGTCGTGATCCATATTATATCTGGGTATCTGAAGTGATGTTGCAGCAGACAAGGGTGGACACGGTTATTCCGTATTGGCATAGGTTTCTAGACAAGTTCCCAACGGTACAAGCTTTGGCAGATGCACCGGAAGAGGAAGTACTGAAGGCTTGGGAAGGGCTAGGTTACTACTCTCGTGCACGTAACTTGCAATTAGCGGTTCGTGAGGTACATGAGCGCTATGGTGGAATTGTCCCTGATGAGAAAGAAGCCATTTCCTCGTTAAAAGGGGTTGGACCTTACACGTCAGGTGCTGTTCTTAGTATTGCTTACAATAAACCAGAACCTGCAGTTGATGGGAATGTGATGCGGGTGCTGTCGAGATATTTTAACCTGGATGATGATATTGCTAAACCGCGCACGCGTGTAATGATGGAGAAGTTAGCACAAGAGTTAATCCCTGAAGGAGCAGCTGGGGACTTTAATCAAGGCTTAATGGAACTCGGGGCAACGGTATGTACACCGAAGTCGCCGAGCTGCTTAACGTGTCCAGTAATGGAGCATTGTGCAGGTCGAATTGCGGGTAAAGAAGATCAGCTGCCTGTCAAGACGAAGGCGAAGCCGCCGCGCCCTGAGCGCAGACTGATGCTGTTGATCGAAGGAACCGGTGAGCACGCAGGGAAAGTTCTCATTCGTCAACGTCCACAAGAAGGACTTCTTGCACGTATGTGGGAATTGCCGCATATGGAGCTTGAAGCAAATTCTGACGTGAAGTCAGATAAGAAAAGGCAAGCGAAAGCGGGCAAGTGGGTGAAGCGTAAAGAAGGGACTGATCCGCTTGTGTACAAGCAGGAGGATGAAGCTTACCACGCACAAATCCAAGGATACATGGCGACAGAGGAACATATTCCGGTTACAGCATCGGATTGGGTGATGGATGTGGAGCATACTTTCTCTCATATTCAGTGGCAGATGAGTGTGTATCGCGGTCGTATCGCAGATGAGAAGGCGGGCGTTCAGGGTTTCTTGCCTTTCCATTATCGCTGGATGGCGCAAGAGGAGATGGAGAAGTACGCGTTTCCGAACGTGTTCATTCGTGTGTTAGACCATTATTTTGACCAGTAAAAATATCGCTTAGTGAGGTTGCTGTAATGCACAAGGATGAGCATGTGGTTCGCATGAATAAAGTCATTAATTACATTCAGCATAACTTGGATCAGGATTTGTCTTTGCAGGTGTTAGCGGAGCAGGCGGCGTTTTCCCCGTATCATTTTCACCGGATTTTCAAGCAAGTCGTTGGAATTCCAGTGAATGCTTATGTACGACGTGAGAAGATTGAGCGTGCTGCTAAGATGTTGGTGCACAATCTGAATACAGAACTAACTTCTATTGCACTGGACTCTGGATTTTCGTCTGTATCGACTTTTTCCCGTGCGTTCAAAGAGAGATTCGGCATGAGTGCAACACAGTATCGGGAGCAATATATAGCAAGTCCAAATAGCAAGATTTGCAAAACGGACAGCAAGGATTGGCAAGCGATTTCCCCAGCAGAGCGTTATGATACTTATACAGCAGCGGCCGCTGAGAGTATAATCCAAAGGGGTTTCGAGTCCATGAATGTTATAGTAAAGAAGTTGCCTGATCTGCGTGTAGCTTATGTCCGTGTATATGAAGGTTATGAACCTAGTGAATTAAGTGCTAGTATTGATGCGGCTTTCAATAAAGTATGTGGATGGGTTGGAGCACGAGAATTATATGCACCTGAGACGATGGTACTCGGCATGTTCTTTGACGATAATCTAGTCACATCTAGCAGTAATCGTCGCTATGATGCAGCTGTTACAGTTCCAGGTGAGGTACTAACAGGAACAGATGGGATTGATATTCAAGAGATTCCAACAGGTCAATATGCTTCATGCCGTGTGGAAGTGGATAGCTCACTTCCCGGTGCAATGGGACAAGCGGTTCAGCAGGTGGATCATGCGTTCAAGCATATTTTACAAGATTGGTTGCCAACGAGTGCATTTCAGCTTGTCGATCAACCAATGCTAGAGTGGTATGTAAGTGGTCAGGAGACACTGACTATTGTGATTGAAGCATTGATTCCGATTGCGCCGAAGTAAGGATATTCGTTTTATGAGAAAATAGTAAAAGCACCCGACTGGGTGCTTTTTTAGTATAATTACGCAAAAAAGTAATAGAGAACACTTGTTTGTATATCCCTAAAAAGGTAAAATATAACTACAATTGAATCTTGGGTGGGCATGGTTTCCAAAGTTTATTCTTGCACTTTTAACATACATTAATCGCAACCAGAAGAAGTAAACCCACCCGAAGATTAGCAGCAGAAGGTGGGTTTGTGCGTTCTAAGACTTAGAAGGAAACAACCATCCAAGCCAATTGTAGGCCAAGTGTTAGCGCACTTGGTCTTTATTAACTATATATTACCATAAATGATAATAGACTTGAAAGTCCTGATAAAAGAAAAAACTTCTCCATACTCAAATGAGTTGGAGAAGTTTTTGTAAGCTGTTTTGCGAAGAAAAATCTTACTTCGCCGCAGCGTAACGAGCGTTAACTGCTTCCCAGTTCACAACGTTCCAGAACGCTGCGATGTAGTCAGGACGCTTGTTTTGGTAGTTCAGGTAGTAAGCGTGCTCCCATACGTCAAGACCAAGAACAGGTGTCAAACCTTCCATGATTGGGGAGTCTTGGTTAGGTGTGGAGGAAACAACAAGTTTACCTTCTGCATTAACACTCAACCATGCCCAACCGGAACCGAAGCGTGTTGTAGCTGTTTTAGCGAAATCTTCTTTGAACTTCGCGAAACCGCCAAGCTCGCTATCGATTGCAGCTGCGATTGCGCCAGTTGGCTCGCCGCCGCCGTTAGGACCGATGATTTCCCAGAATAGGGAGTGGTTCGCGTGACCGCCACCATTGTTACGTACTGCTGTACGGATGTTCTCAGGAACTGCATCTAGGTTAGCGATCAATTCTTCAACGGATTTCGCTGCAAGCTCGTCGTGACCTTCAAGTGCTGCATTTACGTTCGTAACGTATGTGTTGTGGTGACGATCGTGGTGGATCATCATTGTTGTTTCGTCGATGTGCGGCTCAAGTGCATTGTTTGCGTAAGGTAGAGCTGGTAATTGGTATGCCATAATTGAATAACCTCCTAGAATGTATGTAGAGTGATGGTAACGATACTCTAAATTATGGCTTATTTTGCATCGTAAAGCAAACATTCTAAATTGAACGATTCCTGTAAAAATAGTTGACAATTTGTGCATTCGCGAGCACAATAGTGGTGTAGTTCCTATTTTTTTAGATCAAAAGTTAAAGCGGTTTAATTTTATAGTATTTTAAAGGAGAAGCAGGATGAAAGTAAGCATTTACGACGTAGCAAGCAAATGCGGACTGTCTGTCGTCACCGTCTCACGAGTCATCAATAACGCATCTTCTGTTCGAGAAGGCAATCGTCAGAAAGTACTGCAGGCGATGAAAGAGCTTAATTATATTCCGAACTCGGCAGCAAGATCACTTGCTCGGGGGAAGACAGGTGTTGTGGGCTTAGTACTTACGACTTTGCAGGACAGTATCTTTGATGGAGTGGTAAAAGAAGCGAATGTGCAGCTTGAAGCGCACGGATATTTTCTAGCCTTATCAATCGACGATGTGAACAAACAGAGGGAAAGCGGAAGTGAAGATCCGGCTAACTTCTTGTTCCAAGAAGATCGTGTGGATGGGGTCATCCTGTTGTCACCAAGACATGAGGAGCTGTATGCAGAGGCTTTAAGCAGTAAAGGCATACCTTATGTACTCGTCGATAATGATTTATCTCATATTGAGGCACCGATGGTTCGTGTTGACAACTATACCGGCGGATACATGGCTGCGAAGCATTTGATCGAACTGGGTCATTCACGTATCGGACATCTATATGGACCGGATATGTACCTTAGTGCAAGAGAGCGTCGCAGGGGATTTATGAAAGCAATGGAAGAAGCGAACCTTAAACCCGTTATTGAAACACAGGGTGATTTTAATATTCGTGATGGTTTCCACATTGTGAATGAGTGGATGTCGCAAGGTGTTGAGATTACAGCAATGGCGGCAGCAGACGATTTCCTAGCGCTTAGTGCGATTCAAGCTTTGCAGAAGCATGGACGTAGAGTTCCGGAAGATATCTCAGTCATTGGTTATGACGATCAGGAATTTGCATCGCAAATCTATCCGGCACTGACAACGATCAAGCAGCCCGCTGATCAGATGGGGCGTGAAGCGGTTAACAGGCTGCTTGCACGAATTAATGGACGAGAGATTAAGGATTCTTTTATCGAGCTAAAACCGCAATTGGTAGTTCGTGAGTCAACATCCAAATTTACACCATAAGAGGTGAATCAATTGGCTTATTACTTAGGAATGGATTCAGGTGGAAGTAAAACGTTCGTTGTGATTACAGATGAGACAGGAACGATTGTTGGAAAAGGAAGAGGCGGCGGTGGCAATCACCAGCTTGGCAAAGAACCTGCTTTTCATAGCATGCGCGAATCGGTGCGTCTTGCACTAGAAGATGCGAAGCTTACGAAGGAAGACATTACTTATGCTGTTTTCGGATTAGCAGGTGCGGATCGGGAAGCAGATTACAATATATTAACGCCATTTATTGATACATTAGGATTCAAAAATTCGTACATATGCGGTGATGCGATGATCGCGATGCGTGCGGGTACGACTCAGGCAGATGGTGTTGTGCTGCTGTGCGGCAGCGGCTTGAACTGTGTAGGGATGAACCGCAGCGGTGATGTATTCCAATGTGGTGGATTTGGTTACGCGTTCGGAGATTTTGGTGGAGGATACGGACTTGCAACAGAAGTGTTCCGCTCTGTTATTCGTAATTGGGAAGGTCGTGGTCAAGCAACAATGCTTACGGAGCTTACGCTTCAAGAGCTTGGTTATAACTCTGTTCAAGCGATGTTCAACGACTTCTTGGATCGAGAATTGCCGATTCCGCTTCAATTAGCCAAACTGCTCATGCCAGCATCACAAGCAGGGGATGAGGTAGCGAAGCAGATTCTTCTAGAGCAGGGAGAAGAATTAGGGCTTGCAGCAGCAGCGACAATCGAGCGTTTGAATATGCAGCAGGATACATTTGATATTGTGCTGGCAGGATCTGTGCTGACACGTGGTCAAGATCCAACGATTGAGAATCGCATTACAGAGGTTGTTGGGAAGGTCGCACCGAATCATGGTATAAGAAAACTTCAAGTGGAGCCACTTGTTGGGGCGATTTATATGGCAATGGAACGTGCAGGAACGGAAGTATCAAGTGAAGCGTACGACAAGCTTTCTCAATTTCTAATGGACTAGGATGGTGGATAACATGAGTAAACATTTGAAATTAGTCGTTATTGGCGGGGGTTCTTCTTACACACCGGAACTAATCGAGGGACTTATTAAGAATCATGAGCAGCTTCCTATCGGAGAGGTATGGCTAGTCGATATTCCACAAGGTGAGCACAAGCTAAACATTGTTGGTAACTTGGCAAAAAGAATGGTTGAGAAGTCGGGACTACCAATTCGTGTTGAGCTGACTTTAGATCGTCGCAAAGCCCTACCAGGAGCAGACTTCGTATCGACTCAAATGCGCGTTGGCTTGCTGGAAGCACGTGCTTGGGATGAAGCAATTCCTCTTAAATATGGAGTGATCGGACAAGAAACAACAGGTCCTGGCGGCATGATGAAAGCTCTTCGTACGATTCCTGTGCTGCTTGATGTGTGTCGTGACATGGAAGAGCTGTGCCCTGATGCATGGATGCTCAACTTCACGAATCCTGCAGGTATGGTGACTGAAGCCATTAACAAACATAGTAAGATCAAGTCGATCGGTCTATGCAATTCGCCGGTTGGTGTGTACAAGTGGGTATCGAAGCAGTATGAGGTACCGACGGAGCAAGTGTACGCAGAATTCGTAGGTTTGAACCATTTGCACTGGGTAACCCAAGTGAATGTGAATGGCGAATCGAAGCTTGAGGAATTGCTGCAAGGTGGAGAAAGCTATTCGGCTAAGAACGTACCGGGTATGGATTGGAATCCGAACTTCATTCAAGCGCTAGGTGCGATTCCTACGTATTACTTGAAATACTTCTATTTCACACCAGAGATGCTGGCTGAATTACAAGAGTCCGCGCAAAAAGAAGGCTCTCGTGCTGAAGTGGTGAAGCGTGTAGAAGACGAGTTGTTCGAACTATACAAAGACCCAGATCTTAATGTGAAGCCAGCACAACTAGAGAAGCGTGGCGGAGCGTTCTACTCCGAAGCGGCTGTTAACCTCATGTGCTCCTTGTATAATGACAAGCGCGACATTCACACACTGAACGTTAGTAATGGTAGCATCTTACCGTTCTTACCAGAGGATGCAAGCATTGAAGTGAACTGTATCGTAACGAAGCAAGGTCCAATTCCAATTGCGGTAACGAACATTCCACCTGCTGCACCGGGATTGATTCTAGCTGTTAAGACATATGAAAGCCTAGCGATCGAAGCGGCAGTAACGGGTGATCGCGGCATTGCATTGCAAGCGATGGCGTGCAATCCACTTGTACCTTCCGTGAATGTTGCGGAGAAAATGCTAGACGAAATGCTAGAGCAGAATAAGGCGTACTTACCGAAATTTTTTTAATCAGAATAAGGCACTAATAAATTCATAACATAACCATCCATCCCGAAGATCGAGTAATTGATTTTCGGGATTTTTATTATGCACGAAACATATGCATCTTGTAAGCCCTTAGAAGTGGGACATGACCTCTGCAATATTTACACGTATTCATCAAGCGTTGCCAGCAGGTGGACAAGGAAAGGGGGATAGGCATGAATAAGTACTGGCAGTTACCACAGGATTTATTACTTGGAACGGCGACAGCTTCGCTTCAGATAGAGGGTGGGGATCGGAACAACAATTGGTATCGGTTCTGTGAGGAAGGTCGAATAAAGGATGGTACACATTGCATAATTGCAGCGGATCACTGGAATCGGGTTGAGGAAGATATTGCGCTCATGAAAGAGATGCATCAAGATACGTATCGGATGAGCCTGGAATGGAGTCGAATTGAGCAAGAAGCGGGTGTGTTTAACGAAGAAGCTTTGGAACATTATCACGACGAGTTATCGAAATTAGTTGCAGCAGGTATACGACCATGCGTGACGCTGCATCATTTTTCCCATCCATTATGGTTAGAAAATGCCGGTGGTTGGATTGATCAGCGTGTAGTGGCTAGCTTTGTGCGTTATACAGCCAAAGTCATTCAAGTGTTTGGGGGACTTGTCTCAGATTGGGTAACGATTAATGAGCCTAGCGTCTATTTATATGAAGGATATATTGAAGTCAATGCGCCTCCTGCGAAGTCTAACATCGTGTCCTATATGAAAGGTGCAAGGAATATGATAGCCGCGCATATAGAGGCGTATAAGACTATTCACCAAATTCGTCAATCAATGGGATACACCGACACGCGTGTTGGAGTAGCGAACCATATTAGAGTGTTTGATCCGATAAGTACAGACATAAGGGATCGGATGGCAAGCGGTATATTGGATCATGTATTTCATCGTATTTTTCTAGAAGGCATGATAAAAGGAAATTTCTTATTTCCTATAGGACTTGGAGGTTACCCTTATGGACAAGGGACATTCTGTGATTTTCTAGGTATCAATTATTATTCCAGAGACCGTGTTGCTTTCACATGGAATCCAGCTAACGCGTTCGGCAAGTTGACTGTCGAGCAAGGTGCGCCTACGAGTGAAATGGGGTGGGAGATTTACCCCGAAGGGTTGTATCTGGTATGTGCGAGATTGTATGCCAAGTATCCGATGCCGATCTTTATTACGGAGAATGGCATCTGTGATGCGACAGATGAGAAGCGATCTCAATTTCTTATTGATCATCTGAAGCAAGTGATTCGACTCAGGGAAGAAGGTATTTCCGTCGAGCGGTATTACCATTGGTCTCTAATCGATAACTTCGAGTGGGCAGAGGGACTTAGCAGGAGATTCGGACTCATTCATGTCGATTACGAAACGCTACAGCGTACGATTCGTCCAAGTGGTAGATTGTACGCGCAGATTTGTAAGGATCGGCTTGTGCCGGGTGAGGCAGAGTTTGTGAGTAAGTAGTAATCATGTTGAAATAAAAAAGGGCTAGCCAACATTCATTGGCTAGCCCTTTTTCTACAAAATAGAGTGTGTTAAAAAAGTGAACGAAAAGAAATGAGTGTATTGTAGGAGCGCAGCGTTCGCCTTTGAAATCATAAAAAATACCATTAAATAAATTCAAATTTCATGATTGAGACAGCGACCGGAAGCACCCTCATTTCTTGCAGTGACCTGCTTTTGAACACAATCTAATCCCATTACTTATAAGTCACCGTAATCGGCGTCCATTCTGCTGCGACTGTTTGACCATGCAGGGAAGTGCTGCCCTCAGGTGAAATGTCTTTTTCTGTCATAATACCAAGTGCAATCTTGAAGCCGTTGAATTTGATCGGTACACGCTGCTCACGGCGAACTTCTTCACCATTTACATAGAATACAATCTCGTCCGTACCGCGGTTGTACGTAATACGGTACGTATTAAATTCTCGCTGTTTGAAGTTCGTATCTTCTTTAAAAATGCAGAAATGACGCGTCGTATCAATCTCTGGAACGGTAACACCTGGGAAAGGCAGAATCGCGTACACACTTGCGTACGTGTCATTACTGACAAAGAAATCAAGCGCTGCACCCGTAGAGAAGTCCATCAAGTTCAAGGATACGAAGCCATCGTATAAGTCGTTCGGTGCAGTACCTTGCGTGCGTGCACGAATTTGCAGTTCAAAGCTAATTTCCTGATCGTCTTCAACAGGGAAGTTCTCAACCGAATAATACATATGCTTCGCATTATCTAAGAACTGAATCTTATCATTAGAACGACTAAGTGGCGCGCGCACGTATAGAATGCCATTGCGTACGATAACCGTCGCATTCGGTTCACGGAACGTCCAGAACGAACCATCAGGAAGCGGGAAGCCACCCATTTGCCATACTTGTCCTTCATTTAGAATCGTATCAAAGTTACCAACTGTAAATTGCTTTTCCATATGAATAATCTCCCTTCAAGTTGTTGATTTGTCATGAATAAAATTGTTCATAAAGTCGAACGAAGAAAAAAAGAATCAACTGGAGGAGCGTAGCGTTCGCCTTTGAAATCGTGAAAATACCATAAAATATAATCAAATTTCACGATTGAGACAGCGACCGGAAGTGATTCTTTTTTTCGTAGTGAGCAGACTTTCTGAACAATTTTTGCTAACCTATGAATCGCTGAATCAACAACGCCGCAATCATCACAAGTCCACTGCGAAGCGTTAGTTTAAGTGATGCACCCATTAGCGGCCCATATGCATGTGCTGGGTTCTGTGCACCTAATTTACGATAGATCGCCCAGATCGGATACACGAACACAAGAGCTAGCAGCACATAGATTGGGAATGCTTCCATCCATACTGCTGTTAGTAAGGATAGAATCGCTAGAATAAGAATGAAACGAGAGAATGCAAGAGCACGTTCTTCACCAAGTACAACGACTAATGTTCGTTTACCAGCTTCCTCATCCGCTTGCCAGTGTAAGAAATGATGATTGAACAATATTAATGTCGTTAATAATCCAATAGGTAGGGAGACTAGCAATGCCTTCATATCATAAGTGCCGGTCTGCACATAGTAACTACCGAGCACAGGTAGAATTCCAAAAGATACAAGAATTGAAACTTCACTAAATCCTTTGCCGCGATAAGCAAGACGTAGCGGAGGAGCAACATAGAAATAAGCGATCAGCGCACCGAGAATCCCATACACCCATACCATCGGCCCACGCATCACAGCGAGTAACGCCCCACAGACGACAGTTAAGAGCAGCATCCCCCATGTCCATCTAGCAAATTGTTTCTCCGGGACCAACTCTCCTGTTAATAGACCCGAATGGGTACGTAGCGTGTCTTGCGTTACGGCTTGTACTTTATCTGCACCGCTGCGATAATCCCATAGGTCATTGACCATATTGGAGAACAGATGGAGACTTACCGCACCAAGTAGTGTGAGCAGGAACCAACCGATGGAGAAAGTTTGTTCCCAAGTCACCGCTCCGACAGCTCCTATAACAACAGGAAGCACCATCACAGGCGCAACTTGAAAGCGGGTTGCTTTCATAAAAATGTCCCATTTGGTCATGCGATTTCCTCCTATGTCTGACTTACAAAAATATGAAAAACTTAGAAACACGGAGTTAGCCCGGTCCCTAAGTTTCAGTTATGTTTCGATCATATCAAATATACAGAAGATTAGCTATAACGATATTATGGAATTAAATAGTTTAGTAGATAAGCATTTAATCTATTGAAAAAGAGAGGTTCAGAGTTTTGTGAATTCCCTTCTGATATTTCAGTCATTTGATCCAATAAAAATTTACAAATACTAGTACTTTAGCCTTATATTTTAATGAAAACGCTTGATATTAAGCGCTTTCACGAGAAAAACGGAGAATTTTGACGATAATCGTGTTTTCGTTTAAAATAATAGCAGGATTTCGTAAAATCTTGTCGTAATTGTTAATCTTTTATACTGTACTGTTTGTCGTACTGATCGACTTCCATTGCTTTGACGGTAGCCGATTGAAAAATACCAAAAAGTGGGAGCGAGTACAATGCTGATTCGTGATTTTAAACTCTCTGATTATGGTCTGATTTCTGCACTACTAGAAGATACGCTTAGCGAAGAATGTTTTGTAGAGACAATGCAAGCTTTAGGAAGACAATTATCATGGGATAGCGAATTAATTTTGGTAGCAGAATTAAACGGTGAGGTTGTAGGTATGATTATTGGAACGATTGATAACAATAAGGGATACTTTTACCGAATTGCTGTGATCAAAGAACATCAAGGTAAGGGCATCGGAATGTCGATGGTTAACGCGCTTAAACAGCGCTTTGAACTTAGACAAGTGCAGAAGGTTATGATCAGCATTGATCGTCATAATGAGATTGCAATTCCGACTTATTTATCAGCAGGTTATCAAGAATCTGATTTTGCAAGATCACCAGAACGTCTTAGTATCGTGAAGAATGTAATGTAATCATCGATCGATTATTTTAACTTTTATAGTCATATCGTTTCTCTTGTGTATCTTGGGAAAAGATATGATTTTTTATTTGTATCGGGTACAATTATAAGAAAAACCTCTAACAATAAAAGTAGTAATCATGAAGGTGAAAGGGGCTGTCGGAATCATGCATGCATTTACTTCTTGTATCATTAAAAGTTATAAACACGACGGTCACTTGCACCGGATGTGGGCCCAGAATTGGATGGTACCGAAGGAATTGTTGCATGCTGATCATGCTGCACAATCGATGACAGTCACCATTAATGAATATACAAAAATTATCGAAGCAGACGGCAAAGAGTGGACAAGCCGCATACCAGGTGTCACATTTTTTATACCGAATGAATGGTTTAATATTGTTGCACTGCTCGTAGATGAAGGCGTTCGTTACTATTGTAACATCGCTTCGCCACCCGAAATTAACGACCATTTGGTCACTTATATTGATTATGATTTAGATGTTACGGTTTCACCTAGCGGCTATGTCCAAGTGGTAGATCAAGATGAGTATGATCTTCACAAGCAGCAGTATCAGTACACTCCTGAAGTGGAGACCAAGGTAAAGCAAGGCTTAGATGCCCTATTGGAGCGAATTAAGCTGCATACTGTGCCTTTTGGAGAAGAGCAAATAATGAATTACTATCATGCATGGAAAGGAAGTATGCCTGATCGGCAGAGGTGAGTAGACTTGCAATGGGATATAGATGAGGCAACGCCTAGAGACTGGAGTAAATTAAAGCAAGAATTGAAGGAAGCAGCCGTGGATCTAGGCATTGATTCAATTGGTTTTACATCTGGCAAGCCGTTCGAAGGCTTAAAGGAGATTTTACAGAATCATCGGGATAAAGGTTTCGAGTCGGGATTCGAAGAATCGGATTTGGATAAAAGAGTAAGGCCAGACCTGAACTTTGAAGGTCCTTTGTCCATTCTTGCAATCGCAGTTGCGTATCCGTCTAAGATGCAAGATCCTCCGCGATCTGAAACGGGTGCCTATCGTGGAATGATAGCGCGAAGTGCATGGGGGATCGATTACCATCACGTATTACGGGACAGGCTAGCGAAGCTTGAGAATTGGCTCAAAGAACGTGTTAGCGGTGTTCGCACATTGAGTATGGTCGATACAGGTGCTTTTGTGGATCGCGCGGTATCTGAGCGTGCTGGCGTAGGTTTTATAGGTAAGAACTGCATGATTATTTCCCCAGAATGGGGTTCATGGGTGTATTTGGGGGAAGTTATAACGAACATTCCATTCCCAGAGGACACGCCGATTACGCAAATGTGCGGAGAATGTACCAAATGCATCGATGCTTGTCCGACTGGTGCATTGGTAGGCCCGGGACAGCTAAATGCAACAAGATGCGTTTCTTTTCTAACCCAAACCAAGGGCGTTATTGAAGATGATGAACTGAAGAAGAAGATTGGCAATCGGTTGTACGGATGTGATACGTGCCAGATCGTATGTCCTTTTAATAAAGGAAAGAACTGGACGCAGAATGAGGAGTTACAACCGGATCCTGAGCTTGTGAAGCCGTTATTGATTCCACTTCTTACGATGGGTAATCGTGAGTTTAAAGAGAAATACGGCATGAGTGCCGCTGCTTGGCGGGGCAAGAAGCCGATTCAGCGTAATGCCATTCTCGGACTGGGTAATTTCAAGGATCGTTCTGCAGTTCCCGTCTTAGGGAAGTTGCTTAAGGACGATCCAAGACCCGATATTCGGGCAACAGCCGCATGGGCACTTGGCAATATCGGCGGTGAAGAAGCACTTGATGTGGTTCGTAAAGCGATCCAGTTCGAACAAGAAAACCTCGTACGCACAGAGCTTGAACGATCTTATGAGAGGTTAATGCAGGCAGTTACAGTGGATGAGGGAGATTGATCGTGATGGATAGGGCGAAAGTTACTAAATTGTACTGGGACGAGATGTTGGACACACCGATTGGACCACTTGCCCTAGCCGCTACAGATGAGGGTCTGTGTTCGCTCTCATTTTCCAATCAAGCGGATGCGGAACCTAAGGTGAAAGCTTGGGCATCTCGTTATGTGGGCGATTATGAATGGGAGCACTCACCTGAGCGTTTACGTCATGTGTTTGAGCAGCTGGAAGCTTATTTTACAGGAGATTTGACCGAATTCAATGTTGAACTGGATTTGCGTGGCACGGATTTTCAGATGCGTGTATGGCAGGCGCTGCGCGGCATTCCTTATGGGTGTATAGCATCATACAAAGACATTGCCATAGCGGTTGGATCACCAAAAGGAGTACGAGCTGTGGGTGGTGCCAATCACAATAATCCGGTTGCACTCATTGTTCCATGCCACCGTGTGATCGGTGCGAATGGCGCAATGGTCGGGTTCGGCGGAGGTTTACCGATTAAAGAATCATTACTTAAGCTTGAAGGCTACTTATTAATTTAACCGAAGCTTTGCACATCATGTTCAGTCATATCCCTATCGAGCGAGGTAGGGGTATTTTTGTGTGGAAGGTGATACTTAATGAGAAAATTGTTTGATATCGGCATGTTCCTAATCGTTGTTGCGGCATTCTTTTTACTAATTCAGCTTGATTATAAGCCTGCTCCGGCATATAGCTATGTGAATCAAGCTGATCTGGATGCTTATATTGAAGAGAAACTTAATGTAAGCACATTTGGTGGGAAGCCGACCGTTGCGGCGTATGATGAGGTTGGTTTTGATCGTAGAGGTGCACAGACCTATCTCTATACTTGGGTATTGAAAAGTCAGTACACGATCGATAAAGACGGTAAGAAGGTAATGGATGGTACAGCGGTGAGCTTACCTGTCGCTTTTTTACTCCATAACGAGAATGGTCGGACAATCGTGAGAGACTATGATTCACCACGTGACGGCAATTTGTATGCAAACGATATGAATTTGATCTTTCCGAAACATATTCAAGCGAAATTGAATTTGAATCAAGAACGAACTGCAGCAAGAACGAACAAACTACAGGTTATCGCACAAGATAAGTTAAGATAAATGGCTGAATCAGAATTTAGAATGGAGAATTAATGAATGAAGAATAGATGGAGTAAGAGAAGTGTAATATTCGTATCGTTGCTATTGGTGTTCGTACTTATGGCATGTGAAAATACAACCAAACCGACGCAGGAAGATCATGCGAACTTACCTACTACTGATGTAGTGATTATCGGTTCCGAGATTGAAGGTGTCTACTTGGCACGAGCTGCCAAGGATGAGGGGCTCTCTGTTACGATTCTTGACCCTCGGGAGCACCTAGGCGGTCAGCTCATTCAAGGGCAAATGCTTTATCTAGACGAGCCATTTGATGATCAAGGGAAGTCGCTCCTGCAAGGGCGCGTGAAGCATCTTTTTGATGAATACAAGAAAGGCACGATTCGTAAGTCGGCAGATTTTCAGAAATACTATGAATCTCTACTCGAAGGCATCCAAGTTGAATCGGGTATTCGTGTGACGGACATCGAGATCGATTCTATTAAATCTCCTAAGCAAGTAAAGTCTATCGCATATGAGACGGTATCAGGAGAGAAGAAGCATATAACGGCTTCATATTTTGTTGAAAATACGGATTTCGCAGCTCTCACAAGTCAGCTAGGCGTGGAACAAATTCCGGGAATTGAAACCTTCTTTGGAAGTAAGAATAAAGAGCACATGGCGGCCACTTATATGATGAAGTTCAAGAACGTGAACTGGGAACAATTTGATAAACAAGTGAATGCACTGAGTAAGGAAAAGCGGGATGAGAAGTATGGTGGTAACACGAATGTAAGTCATACTTTTACTTATGGGTTCGGTAACATTGGACGAAGTTATAAACCGACTAACGAGAAAGTATACTTACGAGGATTGAACACGATCAATATGCTCAATGGTGAAGCAGCGATTAATGCGTTACTTGTCTTCGGTGTAAATCCGAGTGACCCAGCAAGCATTAAGGATAGTGTTGAATTAGGGCAATCGGAATCCGAACATGTTGTGAAACATCTACGTGAAACATTGCCAGGCTGGGAGAAGGCGGAGCTAAATGAGGCGACACCTTATCTGTATATCCGGGATTCGGATCGTTATGAGACGAACTATGTGCTGCAAGCATCTGATCTGATGTCAGGTACAATGCACTGGGATGATGTGAGTATCGCGGGCTATTCAATCGATTTACAAGGTATCCAATCTCAAGTTTGGGGCAAGACAATTGCTAAACCTGATAAATACGGGATGCCGCTACGCTCATTCATGACCAAGGGATACAGCAACGTCATTGTAGCAGGCAAGAATGTAGGTGCATCGGCAATTGCATTCGGTAGTGCGCGGATTCAGCCCAACACTTCACTTGCAGGGGAGACGATCGGTTATATCTTGGGGCAGATTAAGGGCAAGAAGAATCTAGTGGATTTGAAAGAACAGGATTTTGAGAAGCTTACTGATTATATTAGCCAAAAATATAACATTACTCTCAAAGGTGTACCTGCTAATAACAAGATTAAAGATTACACACCTGAACAGATTGAGAAATTGAATATTAAAGGAAGTATTGTAGGGAAATAATCCATATCCATAACATTTACCTTCAAAAAAGCCGACATAATCTCTGGGAGGTTGGTCCTATGAGATATGTGCATATTGACGCTGTAGAGTCAGGACAATATTTAGGAAGAACGATTTTTACTAGCAATGGCGTAGTACTACTGTCTGAAGGCGTACAACTAACGGTGTATATGATTACGACGCTGCGTCGAATTGGCGTAACGATGGTATATATTAAAGATCCGAATTACCAAGACGTTGTGATTGAAGATGTTGTATCCGATGAAACGAAGCAAGTTGTTATGAAACAGATGGGGGATACGTTCGAATCCCTTCGTTCAGGTAAGGAGTTAAATACGCGCACTTTGTCGCAGTCTATTGAACGAATGCTAGATGAGTTGTTGAAGAATAAAGATATTTTGCTCCAGCTAACTGACATTCGTTCCAAAGATAATGAGATGTACGTACATGCACTGAATGTGTGTATGATGTCTACACTAATTGGGATTTCGATGGAACTGAATTCTTTGCAGTTGAAGGAACTTGCCACAGGTGCACTCTTGCATGATGTCGGCAAAGTCGATGGAACTGCAGATGATGAAGCCCAGGATGTAAAGCTTCATCACACGTGGCGTGGTTATGAGTTGTTGAAAAGTAAACGGGAATATTCACTGCTCATCGCACACTGCGCATTCCAGCATCATGAAGCCATCGATGGTACAGGTAAGCCACGTCGCTTAATCGGTGAGGACATTCATCTCTACGCTAAGATTGTTGCCGTTGCAAATGCTTATGATAACTTATTGTTTAATCAAATAGATGGGAAGAACATGCTGCCGCATGAGGCTTGTGAGCATATGATGGGCTGGTCGAATACGATGCTGGATCGGGATGTGTTGATTCATTTCCTTAAGACCGTGTCGATCTATTCAACAGGTTCATCCGTTCGTCTATCCACCAAAGAAACCGGCGTAGTCGTCGGTCAACACCGTGGTTTACCTGGTCGTCCTGTCATCCGTATCGTCAAAAGCGACGGCGGTCGTGATATGGATGTTACCGAAGTCGATCTCTCCAAGCATACTACCGTCTTCGTTGAGGATGTCCTCACATAAGGTGTGTAAAAAAATCTTAACGAAAAAGAACAGGAGCACTGTAGGAGCGGAGCGTTCGACTTTGAAGGAGTGAACATACCATATAATCAATTCAGAGTTCACGATTTCACGGAGACCGAAGTGTTCTTGATCTTTGAAGTGTCCCAAACTTTTTTTACACACCCCACTACGATAAATATTGCTATTTGAGAATGGTAGGATAGCATGGTATGATGTGTTTAAAATTTAACATTATTGTAGCTTTCGGAGGGATTGCGGTATGACTTGGTTATTTATCGTCCTAGCCCTAATTGTAGGACTAGCAGGCGGATTCTTCATCGGCGTATTCTACTTACGTAAACAGATGGAAAAAATGCAGAACGATCCAGAGATGATTCAAAAAATGGCAAAACAAATGGGATACAATCTTAATAAGCAGCAAATGAATAAAATGCAAGGTATGATGAAAAAACAAAAGTTTAAATAAGTAACACAATGATGTGTAGGCATGCGGCAACAAGCAATTGTCTGCACATCATTATGTTTATATGGTTGTTGGGGGAGGAATGGCAGATGCCAGCTAAAGAATACAAGAATGAGTATGTAGGAAATAATCGGGAACAGATCGAATCACATATTCGTGAAATTTTACGTTTAATCGGGGAAAATCCAGACCGTGAAGGCCTACTAGATACACCAGCACGTGTAACTCGCATGTATGAGGAAATTTTTGCAGGGTATAGCGCAGACGTGGAAGACGTACTAGGTGTAACTTTCGACGAACAGCATGAAGAGCTGGTCATTGTTAAAGACATCGTGTACTACAGCCAATGCGAACACCATATGGCACCGTTCTTCGGTAAAATTCATATCGGCTACCTGCCAAGCGGTAAAATCACAGGACTGAGTAAATTTGCGCGTTTAGTTGAAGCCGTAACACGCAGACTGCAAGTTCAAGAGCGTATCACTTCTGAGATCGCGGACATCTTGGAGAAAGTATTAAACCCGCAAGGTGTAATGGTTGTCGTTGAAGGCGAGCACTTGTGCATGTGCGCACGTGGCGTCAAGAAACCAGGCAGCAAAACCATCACTTCCGGCGTACGCGGCCAATTCCGCACAGACTCCAATCTGCGCGCCGAGTTCTTATCTTTAATCAAAGAATAGTGATAATTTCAATAGTTATAAACGTTATTATCAAGCCGAGCAGGTCATCCTGCTCGGCTTTTTTTGTGTGGTTTGACTTAAATTAATTAAATTAAGTTGGTTTAGCGAATGCCGTGAAACTGCTTCATTCGCTCATTCTTTTCTGCCTGCCTCCACCTGGGGAGGAATGTAGAGAGATCGAACGGAGGGGAAGCCTAGTACTGTAGGAGCGGAGCGTTCGACTTTGAAAGAGTGAACATACCATAACATCAATTCAGAGTTCACGATTTCACGGAGACCGAAGTACTAGGCTTCCACGCAGTGAGATGCTCTTCCCACCACACTCAACAATATCTTAATACCAACTTTACCCCCTCTTAACACTTCCTCCCTATATTTTAATTAACGAATTGTTATTTTTTTATAAAGGAGAGGTAAGTGATGACGCAACCCTTTTTATCGATCCAACACATTTCCAAATCATTCGGTTCCTTTACCGCATTAAATCATATTGAGCTTAATATCAACCAAAGTGAATTTGTATGCTTGCTTGGCCCAAGTGGCTGCGGCAAGACGACTTTACTTCGAATTCTGGCAGGACTTGAGATGCCCAATACAGGTCGAATTCATCTTGCAGGTCAAGATATCACAGGTTTACCTCCAGCTAAACGCAACTTCGGGATGGTGTTCCAATCGTATGCGTTATTCCCGAACTTAACGGCTTATGACAACATTGCTTATGGTCTAAAGGGTCGAAAAATGAGCAAAAAAGACGTGGATGCAAAAGTACGCGAAGTACTGGAGCTTGTTGGCTTAGCGCATGTTCACGACCGTTATCCTGCTCAACTATCAGGCGGACAGCAGCAGCGTATTGCCCTTGCACGCGCCCTTGCCTTAGAGCCAGATTTCTTATTGCTTGATGAGCCCTTGTCAGCACTTGATGCGAAGGTACGTCTGAAGCTGCGTCAAGAATTACGTCAATTGCAAGAGAAGATAGGCATCACGACGATTATGGTGACACACGATCAAGAAGAAGCGCTGACACTAGCGGATCGGATTGTTGTGATGAATCATGCCAATATCGTGCAAATCGGCTCTCCGCAAGAGGTATATGAGAAGCCAGCAACTCCGTTCGTAGCTGATTTTATAGGAGCAATTAACTTCTTTCCGGGTACACGCCTACGTGGCAAGGCGCAGGATCAAGGGATGTATGCAGTGCGCCCCGAACATATACGTGTCGTCGAAGCAGGTACGCCTAACAGCGTGAATGCCCTTGTTCGCCATGTCGAATTTAGAGGTCCTTTCAATCGTGTCATGTTGCAAATGCTCAATGAACAAGAAGAGTTAACGGATCATGTGATGACAGTTGATCTGTCCATTCATGTATCACAAGGGCTTGGGCTCTCGAAAAATCAGCAACTATCACTGGAGTTGCCGATGGAGCGTGTATTGGAATTTGAAGCAGAAGCAATGGCGAACTAGCAGGCATTTGACATGAGGAGCTGAATGAATAGCAATGATAGGTGGAAAATCAGTACGTCAAAGGCGAGGCGGCGATCAATGGCTGCAAACCTTACTAATGGTCATCATGATTGTCATCTTGTTTGTAAGCATCTTATTGCCTCTGTACGGCCTATTTAGCAAAGCTTTTACAGATGAGAATGGTCAATTTATCGGAATAAGTAACTTTATTCATTACTTTGATACACCTGCGCTTGCGCAATCTTTTAACAACACGTTATATATCTCGTCCGTTACGACCGTTATTACAGTTATCTTGGCATTTGCCTTTGCTTATGCCATTAACCGATCTCAAATTCGGGGCAAGATGCTGTTTCGTTACATCGCACTTCTGCCTTTATTCGCACCGACGATGATGCACGGGATTGCGCTAACGTATTTATTCGGCAAGCAGGGGCTAATCACAACGGGCTTTTTTGGCGCATTGCCTTTCTCTTGGGATATTGGGCTGTATGGAGCGACAGGCATTATTATCTCCGAAGTGATCTATGCGTTCCCACAGGCATTCTTGATCTTAAGTGTTGCACTTGCGGTGTCAGATAATCGTCTTTATGAAGCGGCAGAGACACTAGGCGCAGGTCAGCTTCGTAAATTTGCGACAGTAACGCTGCCGAATATGAAATACGGACTCGTTAGCGCGATATTTGTTTGCTTCACAATCTCATTCACGGACTTTGGGGCACCGAAGGTAGTAGGTGGACAATTTAATGTCCTGGCAACGGATATTTATAAGCAAGTGGTGGGTCAGCAGAATATGGGAATGGGCGCAACAGTCGGCATTCTCCTTACGTTACCCGCACTACTTGCTTTTATCGTGGATCGATTCGTAGAGCGTAAGCAGAGTGCACGTATTACGGCGAAATCGACACCGTATCGGATTCAAGACGGTCGCATGCGAGATACACTTAGTTACGTATATTGCATCCTAATCGTCACTCTGATCCTCATACTTAATCTAACCGTTATATTAGCAGCCTTTATCAAAGTTTGGCCGTATCAGTTATCACTCACATGGAAGCATTTTGACTTCACACAGACAGCGGGTGAGGGGCTAACCCCGTTCTGGAACTCACTGACCGTGTCCATTTATACCGCGGTTATCGGGACGATGCTCACTTTCGGATTTGCTTATCTCATTGAAAAAATAAGGTTTTGGCGCGGTTTGCGTCAGGTCGGTTATTTCTTGTCCATCATTCCACTGGCGTTGCCGGGTATGGTCATTGGACTTGCGTATATCTTCTTCTTTAATAACCCAGACAATCCACTGCATGCGATTTATGGCACAGCGATCATCATTGTACTTGCGAATATCGTACATTTTTACTCGGTACCGTTTATCACAGCCACAACCGCTCTGAAGAAGCTTGACAAAGAATTTGAATTGGTCTCTGAATCGATGCGAGTGCCATTCTACAAAACATTTTTCCGAGTAACGGTTCCGATGTCGTTGCCTGCGATCTTGGAGATTGCTTCGTACTTCTTCGTGAATGCGATGGTAACGATCTCAGCAGTTGTGTTCTTGTATGCGGCAGATTTTAAGCTAGCTTCTGTAGCCATTGTGAATATGGATGATGCGGGAGATATTGCCCCTGCAGCAGCGATGTCTTTGCTCATTCTCGTTACGAATATTCTCGTCCGAATCTTATATGAAGTCGTAACGCGTAATTTGCGCAAACGGACAGAGGCTTGGCAGAATACTTCCCATAAAATGTAGATCGTCAAATGTAGATCAACAAATGCAGATCATAGAAGGAGTGTGCAGCAAGTGAAGGTACAAGGTGTTATTTTGGATTGGGCAGGAACTGTTGTCGATTATGGTTGTTTTGCACCCGTTGCGGCTTTTAAGGAAGTGTTCGCAAGTCGTGAACTAGAAGTTACGAATGAAGAAGTACGCAAACCGATGGGTATGCTTAAGAAAGACCACCTGCGTACGATGCTGCAAATGCCTCGTATTGAGCAGATGTGGGTCGATAAATATGATCGTAAACCGGAAGAAACTGATGTGGACGAGCTGTATGAAGTGTTCGAGCCAAGCTTGTTTGCTATTTTGCATAACTATGTAGCACCGATTCCAGGTTCACTTGAGATGATTGCACGTTTACGTGATCAGGGCATTAAGATCGGTTCTTCAACAGGCTACACACGTGAGATGATGGATGTAGTCGAGCCGAAAGCACGTGAGCTTGGCTATGCACCTGATTATGTCGTGACGCCTAATGAAGTGCCAGGAGGCAGACCGTATCCTTGGATGATCTATCGCAATACGATGGAGCTTGGTGTTTACCCGCTTGCTGCAGTCGTGAAGTGCGGCGATACGATCGTGGACATTGGGGAAGGGGTAAACGCAGGCGTATGGACAGTCGGCGTTCTGAAGGGCAGCAATGAGCTTGGCTTAACGGAAGAGGAAGTGACAGCGCTTGAAGCGACTGAAGAAGGACGCACACAATTGCAACAGCAATTAGAAGCGATCCGTACGTCATTCCTTCGCGAAGGCGCTGATTATGTGATCGAGTCGATTGGTGAGCTAGATCAAGTCGTAACAGCGATTAATGAGCGATTGGCACGAGGCGAGCAGCCTATTTTACAAAAACAAGGTGAGGTGTAAGTGATGATCACGGCAATCAGACAAGACAATCCGTATGTACTGCTGACTCCAGGGCCACTTAGCACGACCCCTACTGTAAAAGGCGCGATGATGCGGGACTGGTGTACGTGGGATGATGATTACAACAATCTTGTGCAAGAAGTTCGTCAGAAGCTGGTGAGTCTTGCCACACCGCAAACTGATGATTATACAGCCGTTCTTATGCAAGGCAGTGGATCATTCAGTGTGGAGTCGGTGATCGGGTCCGTTATTCCGAAGACGGGTAAGCTACTCGTACTGGTGAATGGTGCTTACGGTCAGCGTATTGCGCAAATGGCAGAAGTGCTAGGGATTGCGACGACAGTCGTGCATTTTGGCGAGGTAAGTCCGGCTACATGTGAGGATCTAGAGGCAACACTAGAAGCAGACACTAGTATTACGCATGTCGCATTTGTCCACTGTGAGACGACAACAGGCATTCTTAATCCACTTGCAGCACTATCTGAAGTTGTGAAGCGCCACGATAAAGTCTTGATTGTTGATGCGATGAGTTCGTTCGGTGGGGTGCAGATGGATGTGACGGAGCTCGGGATCGATTTCCTTATCTCTTCGGCGAACAAATGCATTCAAGGCGTACCGGGATTCGGGTTTATAGTGGCAAAAAGAACTTCTTTAGAGGTGTGCGCAGGGCAGGCGCGCTCGGTGTCACTCGATTTGTATGATCAATGGGCAACGATGGAGAAACAAGGGGGCAAATGGCGCTTCACATCGCCAACTCACGTGGTACGGGCATTCCATCAAGCACTCATAGAGCTCGAAGAAGAAGGCGGCATTGCAGCACGTGAGGAGCGCTATACGCTTAATCAACGTATTCTCGTCGAAGTGATGGAGGGGCTCGGATTACAGACGCTGCTTACGAGAGATGTTCAATCTCCGATTATTACCGCATTCCGTTATCCAGATAGCTCCAACTTTACGTTTAAGGAGTTATATAACAGGCTTAAAGAGGAAGGCTTCGTTATTTATCCAGGTAAAATATCGGCAGCGGATACTTTCCGCATCGGCAATATCGGTGATGTACATCCAGCAGATATGGAGCGTCTGGTTGAAGTGATCGCACGCAATCGGTTCTGGGTATAAAACATACAACAAGCAATACTCTGCTCGACATCGTACATCGTTACTAGGATAAGGTACTTTATACGTAGGTAAGAGACTTCGGATCTACTCCAAAGTCTCTTACCTATTTGCATATCTATTTCATTTTTTCAAATCCTATTATCGATCTCACTTACTACTTCGCCATTTTCTTCGCGTAGTCTTCGTTAATTTCTTTCTCCATCTTCAGGAAGTTTGGATCATTCTTAACCTTTTTAATTAGAGCGTCAAAATCCTCAATTTTCTGGTGCCCCAAAATGACTTTTGTTCGCATATCGAGCACTTTTTTATTAAAGTCAGGGTAGTACGTATTGTAGGCTTCGGAGTAGAGCAAGCCCTCGGCTGGCTTCGGTGTCTTAACAGCTGAGCGCCCATCGAGAATTTTCTTCTGCTTCGCGTAAAAATCTTCTGGAACCCCAATCGATTGGATGTTCATGTCTGGATTGACGAGCAGGAAGAGGGAGTTCATGTTGCTGTCGCCAACTAAATCTTTAGCTGCTTGCTCAGTCGGTATTTTCTTACCACCTTCTTCTTTGTAATGAACGCCTGGAATACCGAAGAATGCCATTTCATTGCCTTCTTTACCATAGCCCCAATTCAAGAACTCTAGAATTTTCTTTACTTTGGCTTCTGGCACTTTTTTAGGAATGAAGAACTCACCATAGAATCCAGAGTTGGAAGGGGCAAACTTCACACCATTCGGGCTGGCAAGGTAGGGCAGTGGTAATACCTCGGCTTTCGGGTTGGTTTTGCGAATCGGCTCGGTATTGATCCAAGATTGCGCCATAGATACGGCGAATCCTCCAGAATTCCCACTCTTAACGAGATCCATAATTTGAGTCAGTTTCAAGATCGCAAAGTCCTGTGGAAAGAGACCAGCATCATAGGCCTTCTTGATCCATAGCAATCCTTCGCGTGAACCAGGTTGCGTCATGGTCGCATAAAGCTTCCCGTCTTCTTTCAGTTTCCATACGCCTTGTGTCTCATTGAAAATGCCATTCACCCAGACAATATAATCGGCACTTGTGGAGAAAGGTACCGTCTTGCCGCCTCCAGCTGGATCGGCTTCTTTAAATTTCTTAAGCACGTTAAAGAACTCATCCATATTTTCCGGTACTTTAAGTCCCAATTGATCGAGCCAGTCTTGACGCAATTGAGGGAATACGCCTCCACCGGCAGTTGGGAAGTAGCGTGGTACGGAATAGTTCTTGCCATTAACCTTCGTATTCGCCCAAGCATCCTTCATTTCAGGACGATTTAAGTTCGGGTAGTCTTTAATAAACGGCGTTAAGTCCCAGAACACACCTTGGCTGATTAATTCTCTGGGCTGTTTCGTATTGGAGTCATCAACATACGTCAGATCAGGCAAGTCACCTGATGCCAAGAGGACGTTAATTTTGTCGTCGTACGTGTTAGCAGAGAGCCAGTTGATCTTGAGCTTGGTATTGGTCCGTTTCTCAATTTCTTTCCATAAGGGGTTATTCTCATCGACGAACGTATCTGCATAGTTAATGACTTCGATGCTGATGTCAGTTGGAGCTTCTTGCTTCGGGGTGTCGGTAGATTTAGCCGTAGAATCAGATGTAGCAGCAGGTGAAGTAGTTGTCGACGCCTCCTTGGAAGAACATGCTGGCAGCACGATAGTTCCAAGTAAGGTCAGGCAAACAAGGGAATGCTTCATTTTCTTGTTTATGATCATAGTAGCCCCTCCATCATAATTGATTTTATGTAATCATCCTTTTACAGAACCAATTAACGCTCCCTTGGCAAAATGTTTCTGTAAGAATGGATACACCAACATAATCGGCAATGTCGTAATGACAACGGCAGCCATCTTGAGTGTCTCAGTGGGCATTTTCTTCGTAGCACGCATCGCGGCCGCACCGTCAATGGAGGCAGAAGGATCGACCAGCATGTTTTGCAACAGGACTTGTAGCGGCCATTTCTCAGGGCTATTCATGTACATCAGTGCGTTGAAGAACGTGTTCCAGTAGCCGACCGCATAGAACAGACCGAAGGCGACAAGTGCAGGTAGGGATAGGGGGAGCACGATGCTGAAGAAGATGCGAATGTCATTTGCACCATCAATGAATGCTGCCTCTTCCAAGCTCTCCGGCAGACTGTCGAAGAATCCCTTCATGAGCAGAACGTACCAGCCACTTGTAATTGTAGGGACGATGAGTGCCCAGATGCTATCAATTAACCCCATCTCTCGAACGACCATATAAGAGGGAATGAGTCCCGGTGTGAATATAATAGTAAACAGGATAATTAACATAATAACGCGGCGGTATTTGAGTCGTTTTCGTGAGATTGCATAAGCAATGCCGGATGTGACGAGTAGGCTCAGCAGTGTACCGACGGAAGCGAGAAATCCGCTAACCTGAAGCGCTTTGAGAATGTTGCTGTTGCTGAGCAAGTGGTGATAAGCATCGAAGGACCATTTTTCAGGAAAAAGGATTAAAGGCTTCTGATAGTATTCGACGGGGTCTGTGAACGATAGGACAACTGTAAAATAGATCGGAAAAAACGAGATGACTGTGAATAGGATGAGAAACCCAGCATTTACGACCCGAAAGGTGCGATCACCCCAATTAGATTTCATATCGATAGCCTCCATTAAGTGAATTAGAATACGCCTTCTTCTCCTGAACGCTTAGCCCCGTAATTGACGAGGAAGATGAGGATGATGCCAACGATTGACTTGAACAGCCCAATTGCTGCGCTGTAGCTGAATTGACCTTGTTTAATACCCACACGGAATACATACGTATCAAACACATCGGCAACTTGTGAGACAGCGCCGTTCGTCATCAAGTAAATTTGTTCAAAGCCTGTATCGAGCACAGACCCCAATTGAAGAATGAACAAGATGATGATGACGTTGCGAATGGCGGGAAGCGTGATGTGCCACATCTGTCTGAAGCGCCCTGCACCATCAACTTTGGCAGCTTCATATAGCTGTTGATCGACCCCGGAAATCGCGGCAAGGAATATAATCGTGCCCCAGCCCGCTTCTTTCCACATGACTTGTGCAGTAACGAGTCCCCAGAAGAAATTCGGCGTTGTGAGGAAGTCGATGCGAGCAAAGTCGGCTGCTGCGATGATCTTGTTAATGAGTCCTTCGGATTTCGATAACATGAGGTAAGTTAGACCATAGATGATGACCCATGATAGGAAGTGAGGGATGTAAATAATAGACTGCACGAAACGTTTAAACACCATATTCTTAAGTTCGTTTAACATGAGGGCAAGGATGATCGGAAGCGGGAAGAAGAATAGGAGATTAAAGAAGCTGATTGCAAGCGTGTTCCGCAGTAGGATGATGAAATCTTCATTACCGAAAAATCGTGCGAAGTGCTCAAAACCGACCCATTCACTTTTTAAGATACCTAAATAGGGGGAGTAGTTCTGAAAAGCCATCGGCAGCCAGCCAATCGGAATGAATTTGAAAATGAAAAAATAGATGAGACCTGGAAGCGCGAGTAAGTATAAGTATTTGTTTTTCCATAGTTCCATCCGAATTTGTTCTACGCCTGATCGCTTGGTTACCATCTGCTTGGCTCATCTCCAATCTGATACTTAATGGTGGGGGAATGAATGTTTTTATTGTAGGGAAGCCTGTTATTTCCTTCAATTGTCCGTTTTTGTATACGCATTTCCGGCGATAGTAATTTCTTGTTATTGTAAGTTTTTAGCGTATCCATTACGATATGAAATACAAACTTGGACGAGAAAAGGTGATGACGTTGAAGCAATTTCTGATGAAGCAATCGTCGCGTCGGGGTTCTTTTTACCGGAACAGTCTTATGCTTGTCCTCTTCATTACTTGCCTGCCAATCGCCCTGATCAGTATCGGAATTTACTACACAGGGAGCAAGCAGATTGTGAGTGAGCTTAATCATTCGCATCAACTTCAGGTGAACGAGACGATTCAGCATTTTGACGATTATTTATCCCAATTAGAGCTGTTCTCTGCGCAATTAGGGTTCAATCCGGGATTTGACGAGACAATAAGTCAGCTTGATTTCCCGCAGCAATTCGTTCAAACCAATGAACTATTCCGTTCACTCTCCTTACTTCGCAATGCCAATCCACTGATTCACCATGTGTCCTTATATTTAAAAGAACCCCGCAAACTCATCAGCGACGAATACGGAGTTAACAGTATTGTGAATGAAAGCGAGCTGGATATTTATAATGCTCTGCTTGCAGAGCCTCGCAAATTGTTCTGGATGTATCCGATGCAGAACTTGAAAAACACGAATTTTAATTCCCACATGCTTGTGATCAAGTTATCTCAATCGGTTACACAATCCCCTTACGGCATGTTTCTTATTTATATCGATCAGTCGACGCTTGATAAACTTGTGCAGAAGAAGACGACAGGCACAGGGATTTCTTTTCTCATGAATCAAAAAGGACAGGCTGCGACCTCCCTTACGAATCGATACAACGAAAATCAGGATATGAACATGACGGAGCCCATTTTTAAGCAGATTATGCAGCAAAATCTAGATAGAAATTCTTTTATTTATCAAGATCAAAAGATGAACTACTCGGTATCCTACGGCAAGTTGCAGCGATTCGGTAATGAATGGGTATATGCATCCGCAACACCTGTGAATCGAATTCTACAACCTGTTACTGACATCACCCGCACGATTCTCATCATTAGCTCAATCGGACTTACCGTTGCTTTACTACTCGCATGGTTTGCTTCCAAACGTATCTATAATCCGCTAAGTCGCTTACTTGCGATATTCCAACCGTCCAAAGGCGAACCTGACACGGAATGGGATGAGGATGAAATTCAATTTATCGAAAAGCAGTGGAAATTAAGCCTAGATGAGAGACAAGTACTGCGTAATCAAATCCATGATGCGATTCCTGCCTTACGTGCAAGTTTCTTACTCCAATTCAAACATGGCAATTTCAAGCATTGGCGGGAAGAAGATTTCATTAGTCGAATGCAGCAATTGGAATGGGACATTACTTCGAAGCGATTTGCGTACTTGTTCATTCAGATCCATGGGATGACAGATGCGGATCAGCAGTTCGCAAGTCATACGGAGCAACTAATTAACTTCGGGGCATCGAACATTGTGGAAGAGTTGTGCTTGCAGAGGGCGGTATATGTAAATGTGACGGACTATCAGGATTCAACAATCGGTGCGATGATCGTGCTGAATGCCGATTGCTCTATGGAGGAACATGATCAGCTTTTATTGGAACTCGCGGAGGAAATGAATCGTGTTATTCGTGAGCTGCTTCGCAGCAATACGACGATCGTTGTTAGCAACATGACAGAAGTTTTTGCAGAGCTTCCAGATTTAGTGGACGAGACGCAGAAGACGTGGCGCTATCGAGATATGAATGTTTCCCATCAAATACTTGCAGTGAAGGACTTAATTCCAAATGGGGAGCAGGCCGTGCAGTTTCCTTTTGAAATTGAGAGGGATATTGTGCAGTCGCTAAGGATGGGACAACAAGTAGAAGCGATGCAGCAGATCGAGCGTTATATTGCTGCCCTGCAAGCAAGTATTGGTACGCATCTATACATCCATCAAGGGATGATGAAGTTGCTCGGCAGTATACACGATACGATTCTGAAGTCAGGCATGAATCCATATTCCCTCTATGAAGGTGTACACGTCTACGAGGAATTCATGCAGATTCGCAAGCCTGACCAGATGGTGAAGTGGTTCGAGGTAAGAATCATTAAGCCGTATATCGAAGCAATATCGACCCATTACAATACATCAACGAAGGACATCGTCGATCAAGTGGTCGATCGTATTCACAGCGCTTATATGCACGATTATTCCCTTGAATATTACGCTGATGAATATCAGATAAGTCCGTATAAGCTGAGTAAAGCGTTCAAGCAGGTAATGGGGGTTAATTTCATTGATTATGTCACCACCGTACGACTCAATCGATGTAAAGAAATGCTCGTAACGACTGATCTGAAAGTAGGTGAAATTGCTGAACAGCTTAGTTATCAAGCCTCTTATCTGGTTCGAATCTTTAAGAAGAGTGAAGGTATTACACCAGGGCAGTATCGGGAGAAGTATCGAGTCTAAAGGAAGTAAGGGACTACTTCTCCTTGGCATGTTGCCTGAATTGAAGCGGTGGCATACCGACGACGCTGCGGAACGCTCGACTGAAATGAGCAGATGAAGAGAAGCGCAAGGTTAGGGCAATTTTCTCCATACTCCAATCGGTTGTAGTGAGCAGTAATTTCGCTTCGCGAATTCGTACATGACGTAGAAAGTCACTTGGCGAGGTGCCATATACACTTTTGAAGCAATGATGCAGATGGGTGCGATGAACGTTTAAGTGTTTGGCAAGCAGACTCATTCGTACTTCGTCCAAGAGATGCTCTTCGATCCAATAGGCGGCTTCGCGAGCAAGCTTGAGTTGGGACGGCTTCACTTGCGCGAGGGTTAATTGCCCTTCTTTGGCTTGTAAGAACCAGCTTGCCAGCATCCCGACTAATTCGAGCAGGCTAGAATGAATATGAAGCAGCTTAATGGAGTGCTCCATCTGAACACGAATGTCGTGTTGGGATGAGAGCACTTTATTGCTTAAGGGACTACCTCGACTAATGAGCCGCAAATGCTCGCCATACGCGGTTAAGAATTGACGCACACGCTCGTACAGCTCTGGATATTCTGCATGTCGAATGATAGGGTGAGCGGACATTTGGAAAATGGCATGAATATCACTTTGTTCCACGTCAAAATGAAAGACGAAGAATGAGCAATCCTCCATCATCTCCATCTGATGAAACATGTCAGACCCAATGATAATGCCATCGCCTGGATACAAGACATACAGTTGTCCACTGACCCATTGATGGATCACACCCTCGACACAGACGATGTATTCGAAGAAAGGATGTCGATGATTCGGATACGTCCAACCAGCAAGCTGCTTGGCATATTCAATTCCTGGAAGTCGAATCGCGCTATATAAATTGTCTAAGATAAATAAGTTATCCATCCCCATTAACGACCCCTTTATCTTAATGTCATATCCATCTTAACTACAATTATATAAAAATTCAGGACGATCTGAAATGGTTAGCTTGCTTATTCGATGCTAGGATGAAGACATGAAGGTTGTGAAGTCATGTTAGGGAGGAATACCTAATGGCAAATCAAACAATTGTAATGGGCAATCCGGGCAGAAGAACGGTTGATGAAGCATCCGATATGTTGAAAAAGATGTACTTGGTAGAAAGAGAGACGATGCGCACGTTAGCTGGTTATTTGGTCAGTGCTTCGAATTGGGAGTTGAAAAAAAGCATACCGCGTTTATTGTGGCAGGACGCTCAAAGAGCAGATATGTTACGGACACGGGTGCTTGAGATGCGTTATCCACGTCGGGATGTAGATCAGAAGCATTATGCACCGCTTCAAAGTTATTTGCAGACGTTAATATTGGCTGCCAATGATGCAGAGTTGGTACAAGGTGTGTTTCTTGTAACGAAGGTACAACTTGTGATTGCTTATGAAGATTATCTCAAAGAAATTGATGATCTCGTTGATGCACCGACATTCGCATTCTTACCACGCTTTGTACAGGAAGCTCGAGATCAAATTAACGAAATATTAAAAATATATTCGAGGCTCGAGCATTTTGACCGTCCAGAAGTGACCACTTGGGGGCAAGCATTGACAGCATGTTTAAGCGAAATGGGTGGCTTACTTGGTGAGAAGACAGGATCCGCGATCCCTACAAGTCTGCCACAGCGTCCTGTATATACTTTGCCGATTGAGCCCGTACGGGATCCAAGGTTTCTACCTGCAAAATACCATATGCCACCACGTGAGCCACGTAACTTCATCGAGCGTCAAGTATGGCAAGGGATTAACCATGTGAATGAAATTTGGGCGGCAGAAGTGCCAGCGACTGTACTTTGGAAGTGGAATGACATGCCGTGGGAATTTTATCTTGATTGTTCGAGATGGGCGTATGACGAATGCCGTCATGCGTTAATGGGCGAGAGACGATTGAAAGCATGGGGATTTGAGATTGGTGTGGATGTACCCGTCTATGGGGATCATTACGCATCACAAGCAGCTCACGGTGAACTCAATCTACTAGCCCTACTTCATACCCTTGAAACAAGTGGTCCAGCTTGGAAGAGCGGACTGAAGAAGGATTTTGAAGAAGAAGGCGATACCGCAAGCTCGCAGGATTTTGACTATGACTGGGCGGATGAAAGCATTCACCTTGCTTATGGGTACAAGTGGACATTACACCGATTAGGTGGCGATATGGAGCTGCTTGAAGCGAAGAAGGAAGAGACATTGAACCGATGGCGTGCCTGGTGGCAAGAGCGTCAAGAGCAGTGGGATTACGAGCCGTTTATGTCAAGAATTCAGCAGAAAATTGCTGAGATCGAGGCGAGACATCATGGCTGATTACAAGGCGAGGCTTGAGGCAACAGGAGAAGTGTTTACCGTGGAATCAAATGAATTAGTGCTCGATGCTGCGATTCGGCAAGGGGTGAAGATTCCTTTTTCCTGCCGTAATGGAACGTGTCGTACTTGTATATATACCGTTGGATCTGGAACGGTCGTTCAAGAAGATCCGGATCTGTGTTTAATCTCTCCAGCAGAACTTGCAGCAGGCCGAAGATTGTTATGCATGTCGACTCTCCGGTCAGATTGTGTGTTAGTGAAGGCTTCTTCGAAGCTATCTCGAGTAGCTGAAGGCTAAGGTAAGATAGATCATTCATTTAAATCATAAAGGAGCGAATCGAATGAACACATTTGGTATCGAAGGGAAACATTTTGTAAGTAACGGTAAGCCTGTACAGCTTATTTCAGGTGCTATTCATTATTTCCGGGTGTTGCCTGAGTATTGGGCGGATCGACTGCTAAAGCTTAAAGCTTGCGGATTTAATACGGTAGAGACCTATGTGGCGTGGAACATTCATGAGCCGCAAAAAGGGCAGTTTAACTTTGAAGGGATTGCGAATTTAGTTCGGTTTGTTGAGATTGCAGGTGATCTAGGTCTACATGTAATCGTGCGTCCAAGCCCATATATTTGTGCAGAGTGGGAATTCGGGGGTTTGCCAGCATGGTTACTTGAAGATCCAGGAATGCGTCTTCGCTGCTACCACAAGCCATTCCTCAATCATGTAGATGCTTACTATGATGTGCTACTACCTAAATTAGTTCCGCTGCTCTGCACAAATGGCGGACCGATTATTGCGATGCAGATTGAGAATGAGTATGGCAGCTATGGGAACGACGTGAAATATTTAACCCATTTAAAAGAAAGTATGATTAGTCGTGGTATTGATGTATTGCTATTCACATCCGATGGCCCTGAGGATATTATGCTGCAAGGTGGTATGGTGCCAGGTGTATTGGAAACGGTGAATTTCGGCTCCAGACCTGTAGAGGCATTCGAGAAGTTACAAGCGTATCAACCCGATCAACCTCTGATGTGTATGGAATACTGGAATGGCTGGTTTGATCACTGGGGTGAGAAGCACCATACACGTGATGCGGATGACGTCGCGCAAATATTCGAGACGATGCTGGCTGCAGGCGCTTCTGTTAACTTCTATATGTTCCACGGTGGAACGAATTTCGGCTTCTATAACGGTGCGAATTATTCCACCAAATATGAACCGACGATTACGAGTTATGATTATGATGTACTGCTGGATGAATCGGGTGAGCCTACAGATAAATACTTTAAAGTGCGTGATGTCATTCGTAAGTATGTCGATGTACCTGAGTTACAGCTTCCTGAGCAGATGCCAAAGCGTAGTTATGGCGAAGTTCAGATGACTGCGCAGGCTGGCTTGTTCAATTCGTTAGATGTACTTTCTACGCCTGTTCAGCGCACTTGTCCGGAGACGATGGAGGCACTCGGTCAGGATTACGGATTTATTTTGTATACAACCAAATTATCTGGGCCAAGAGAAGAGCTGAAGCTCAATATTCAAGAAGTGCGCGACCGTGCGCTTGTGTTCTTAGATGGTCAGTATCGAGGTGTTATAGAGAGTTGGAATCCAGAAGGAGAAGTGAAGCTTACAGTGCCACCTGAGGGTGCGACCCTGCAATTGCTCGTCGAGAACATGGGTAGAGTGAATTATGGACCGCGTCTTAGAGATTCGAAGGGCATTACCGAGGGTGTGCGTTATGGCTATCAGTTCTTGTTCGATTGGACGATTCATTCGCTGCCATTAACGGATCTAAGTGCCTTATCTTATAGTGAAAATAGTCCTGCCTCACATTACCAGCCAACCTTCTATAAAGGTACTTTCCATGTGGGAGAGATTGGGGACACTTACCTAAAGCTTGAAGGCTGGACGAAAGGCGTTGCCTACGTCAATGGCTTTAACTTGGGACGTTATTGGGAGGTTGGACCGCAGCAGACACTTTACGTACCTGCACCACTCTTGCGCGAAGGTGAGAATGAGATTGTGATCTTCGAACTGCATGGGGCTAATTCGCCTGTTGTTACACTACAAAATCATGCTCAATTGGGTTAAATGATACAATCTGCTATTTACGATCCTTTCCATTTTCAGTTATACTATAAGAAACTGTGTTTCATATGGTGAAACAATATCGAGGGTGATGATGAAATGGAAGATGGTAAATTAACGGTTCGTGCTGTAGAGCGGGCCTTGGATATTTTGTTATGCTTTACTCACGTTCATGAGCTGTCATTAACGGAAATTTCACAGCGTGTGGATTTACATAAGAGTACGGTTCATCGCTTGCTCGCTTCTCTTGAAGGGAAAGGATTCTTAATTCGAGATGCGGCAAGCGATAAATATCGCTTGGGCTTTAGTCTATGGGAACTGTCAGCGAATTTATCGCAGGGCGATGATCTTGGCGCCATCTTGCTGCCGGAGATGGAGCGTCTGCGCGATGTGATCGGCGAAACGGTATCGCTATACTTACGCGACAGTATGGAGCGCGTTCGCATCCAAGCGGTGCAAAGTAACCACGCCATCCGGCGTGTTGCACCGGTGGGGGCACGGATGCCCCTCTTCGTTGGGGCATCGAGCAAAGTGCTCACCGCCTACGCCGACGAGGCGGTGCAGGCGCAGGTGCTGCAGGAAGCGGAGCGGTCGACCCCTGGGTTCGACCGAGACTCCTATCTGCAGCAGCTGCGGGAGACCCACAGGATGGGCTTCGCCACATCCTTTGAAGAGCGCGAGCCCGGCGCTGCGGCGATTGCCGCGCCGGTTCTCGGACGCAGCGGTAAGCTCGCTGCGGCAATTGCAGTGTCAGGCCCGGCGAACCGCCTGACACCTGAGATGATGCAGGCGTACGCGCCGACTCTGCTCGAAGCAGCTCGCCGCATGGGTACGATGCTGTCCTAACCGTGACAAGCTGATACTCTTTTTACTTGAATTAAATCGTGTATGATCACTTATCCCTATACACCCTACGACTAACTTCTAAGATCAGACCTTGCCACGCGCAAGGTCTGATTTCGATTTTCCCGTGCAACAAGGTAAATCGAATAAATGATCATGGAATCGAAAAATAGATCATTACAGAGAAATCCATGTAAGCGCTATTATTGGGATGTATCATACAAAAGCATGATTCTTGTAAGGGGGATTACGAAATGAAACAATTAGTTGTGACGAAGAAGCTTTTGATCGGAGCACTAGCAATGACAATGGGTGCAGGACTTGCTGCTTGCGGTTCAAAGACAGATACAGCAGCTACAACGAGTCCAGAAGCGGCAACACCTTCCGCAGCACCAGCATCGCAGCAGCCTTCGCAAGCACCTACAGCCAAACCGGTTACACTCAAATTCCCTATCTGGTCAACAATCACACAAGATATTTTTACAAAATTAAAGTTAGTTGAAGAATACAAGAAAGTGAAGCCGAACGTCACGATTGAGCTTGAGCTTCTGAAAGACACCGAGTTCGAGAATACGATGAAAATTCGCAATGCAGCGAGTGAACTGCCAGACATTCTACCACTTAAACCAGGTTGGCTCTTGAATTTCAAGGATAACATCATTCCACTTGATGACCTAAAAGCAACGCAGAATAACTTGTTTGCCAAAGAATATGCCATTGACGGTAAAGTGTACGGTATTCCGCAAGATCGCTTTAACGAGTTCGTATGGTACAGAAAAAGTGTGTTCACAGAGCTGAACCTTCAAGTTCCAAAGACATGGGATCAATTCATCGAAACCGCTCAGAAAATTAAGGCTAGTGGCAAGTACACACCGATCCTGATGGGTGGAAAAGACGGTTGGCCGGATTATCCGTTCAACGAGTTCATGCCAGCTCTTGAAGGCGGCGACGGTCATATCTGGAACTCGATGGCGGCAGTCGATGAGCCATTCTCCAAGGACCAGCCATTCTACAAATCCTATACGAAGATTAAGAAATTGTACGATGCTAAAGTCATGGGCAAAGATCCACTAGGGATCGGTTGGGATCAAGCGAAAGCAGCATTCGGCGCGAAACAAGGTGCAATGATCGCTTCCGGACAATGGTTCGTATCCGATGTTGAGAAAATGATGAACGGCGACATGAGCGATATCGGCACGTTCTTACTACCTGTCAGAGAGAAGGAAACCGATAAGCTAAACACCATCACGATGGTGGATTCGTTCTACACGATCCCTAAAGTTTCGAAGAACCAGCAAGAAGCGAAGGAGTTCTTGGAATGGTACTTCAGTAAAGACTGGTACACGAAGCTTATGACGGAATCTAAGATCGCCTCCACAATGAAGGATATTAACATCGATCTAGGTGCTACCTTTAAAGCGGCATATGAGGGTGTAGATGTGAATTATGTCGTGTATGCAGGTACGAACGAAACGTACAAGAAAATTGAGTCTGCGACGAAGTTTGACGTGAAGAAGATGGGTCAAGACATGATGGCAGGCAAAGACTTCGAGAAGATGATGACCGATATGAACAAGCAGTGGAAAGATGCGAAGTCTAAGATCAAGTAATCGATTATTCGAATAAAAACTCCCTTCTATATATAGTAGCTGCTGATCGCTGGCAGCTGCTATATTTGTCTAGGAATCCCTCTACTTAATCTATTATAATTAATTCATGAATTCGTTGTTATCTGAATGGATGGTGGGCTGTCATCAAGCGTAAAGGTTTAACCTACAAGTATTTGAAAGTGTTCATCTTGCTCATCGTCATCCCCATATTCTTCATTAATTTCTTAATCTACACGATTTATTCCCAGATTATATTGAACAATTCGATCGATAGGAATATGCAAGCTGTTGAGCAAATCTCGTTCGCGATTGAGAGTGAAGTGAAGCGACTTATATTCGCTGCGGCCAGTATCGCTAATGGCAATAAGAATGAGATTGTGGAGCTTGTGACCAATTGGAATCGAGTCGAAGACTCATCCGCTAAATTCGAGATTTCGGACAATATTGATGCGAGACTTGGTTTTCTATTTAATTTCCGCAGTGACTTGCAAGCGGTCATTTTCTTTTTCCGAGACGAGGGTCATTACTTTTACAAAAGCGGTCTGAATCTATCTGAAGATGATGTGCGGGAGCTGGATTCTTACCAAGCAGCAGTCAAGAACAAGGGGCGTGCGGTGTTTCCTGGGGCGCTCAAGACGATTACGAAGAATACGAACGATAAGTATTTGCTATCGATCCTGCTCAGTCCAGATGTAAGTGGTGCACGTAATGATGTGGTGATGATCTACATGGCGCTGCAGACCAGTTACTTGGACACTTTCTACTCGGGATTTCAGTACAATCGAATTGGTGACACGATCATTCTTGATGAGAATGGGACGGTTGTCGTCAGTCAGAACAAGAATTTGATGGGGACGAAGCTCGATCATTATGATGCACTTAAGCCTTATCTAGATGGTGAAGCGAAATCAGCCAAAGTAGAAGTTGGCGGTAGAGATAAGATGATCACGACGTTCCCGATTCATTCGACTCACTGGAGTATCGTCAACGAGATGGACTATGAAGTGATTACTCAAGATATTTCGAAAGTGTTCTGGATTTCAATTTACATATCAGTCGCGATCGTTATCTTATTCTTCATCTTCTCGATCTTGTTCTTTAGAGGGATATTAAACCCTGTTAATGATCTCATTAGGAAAATGAAAGATGTAGAGCGTGGCAATTTTGACGCCAAAATTGACCTGAAAGGCGACGGAGAAATACGCCATCTTGGACATACGTTTAACAAAATGACCACAGAAATTAAGGTGCTCATTGCAGAGAGAGATCTCAAAGAGCGGCAGCGCAGTCAAGCAGAGATTGAGGCGCTGCAATCGCAGATTAACCCGCATTTTATCGCAAATACGCTTAATTCCATTCGACTGATGGCAATGATTGCGAAGGCGGATAACATTCGCAAGATGATTGAAGCCTTTACGAAGCTGCTCTCAAATTCATTTGGCAAAGGCGGGACGCTAGGGTCTGCTCAGCAAGAGATGGAGAGTTTGAACAACTACATTTACATCATGAAAGTACGGTATGGCGAGCAATTTGATGTTCAGTATGATATCGATGATCAGATTCAAAGCAACCTTATGCTCAAGATGCTGTTGCAACCGATTGTTGAGAATGCGATCTTGCATGGAGTGAATCAAGTTGAGCACAAAGGAATCATTACGGTTCGTGGTTATATAGCGGATAATCGACTGTGTTTTGAAGTGAGAGATAACGGGGTTGGCATGACAGAAGAACAACTTGAGCAGTTATTGTCACGGGGTAATCGAATGAAGTACGGATTTAACAGCATTGGCATGCGTAACGTCGATCAACGAATCAAGCTTAATTATGGTCAGCAATACGGTCTTGAAGTAGAAAGTGTCGTCGATCAGTATACGCATGTACGCATGATTCTACCGATCCTAACGAATGAAGACGAGGTGAATCGGGATGTATAAGATGTTGATTGTCGAAGATGAGCACATCGTCAAGGTCGCTCTAAAGTCATTAATTAACTGGAACGATTACGGTTTTGATTACACGTATGAAGCGTCGAACGGGAAGCAGGGCCTAGACATTCTGCAGCAGCATCCTGATATTGATGTTGTTATCACAGATATTAACATGCCGATTATGGATGGCTTGCAGATGATTAAGGAAATCAGGCAGCTTGGACTATCGCCTCAGATTATTATTTTGAGTGCTTACGATGACTATGCGCTGGTTCGACAAGCACTCAAACTGCAAACATCGGATTACATGCTCAAGAATGAGATGGACCCTGAGCATATGATTGCGCTGCTTCAAGACATTAAGGCGAAGCTTGATGTGAGTAAGGAGAAGCGTCACGAGACGGACAAGAACGGACCTCAGGTGATTACAACGAGAGTATCCAAAGTCCAATTGCTTAAGAAGATCACGACTGCGAAGTGGAGCGAAGAATTGTATGAGAAGGTGGAAGACCAAGAGCTTCGCATCACCTCACGTAATCTAGCGGTTTGTTATTTGTGGATTGATGATTACGAGCTCATCACGGACAAATACGATGAATCGCAGCAGAGGACATTTGAAACAACCGCACTTAATGTCATGTATCAATGTCTGGATGAAGCGAATATGGGAGAAGCTTATCACCTCACCAAGCAGCAGTATGTGTGTATGCTGTCCCTTCCGAACTCCGGGTATAGTCAACTGCGACTGACGCTCACTGAATTACTGTCCCAGATCTTCTCCAATCTTAAGCATTATATGAACATCAGCGTTTCAATCGGAATAAGTGATGTGAGATCTGGTTTCGATCAGATCCATCCGCTCTTTACCCAAGCCCAGAAGAATGCGAGTTTCCGCTTTATATTGGGGAAATCGAAGCTTATTTTTCCAGAGCATGCGAAGGCGTTTGTTGGCTCGACAGGGGCACGTTTAACGGGTAAGGAAGCTGCTTATATTCAAGCGCTCAAAGATTCAAACAAAGAGAAGGCGATGCAAGAGCTGGATCAATTATTTGCGATTATTATGCAAGGGATGCCGGATCAGCTTGATGAGTGGTATAGCCAATATCGGGAGCTGCAATTTATTGTCATGCGGTTTCTTTATGATCTTGGTGTTGAAGCGGAGGAATTGAATCGTGAGGCGAAGCAGCTCTATTACTCCATGACGAAGCTAGAGACCTGCGAAGAAATTCATGCTGCCATGCGTCTGATGACGGAGCAGATCGTCCAATATATGAAATCACACAAAGATTCGACGTTAATTAGTGCTGTTAATCGTGCCCAGCAATTTATTCGTACGAATTATTGTGAGGACTTAACGCTCAAGATGGTCAGTGATTTCGTGGAACTGAGCGAAAGTCATTTCAGTCATTTATTTTCCAAAGAAACGGGAGGCACATTCACTGATTTTCTCACGAAAACAAGAGTGGAGCGTGCGAAGGAACTGATTGCGACGACGAATATGAAGGTGTACGAAATTGCAGAGAAAGTCGGTTATACGAATACGGAGCATTTTAGCCGCGTGTTCAAGAAAGTAACGGGTTATTCCCCTGCGCACTTCAAGCATCAGGAGTCGATATCCGCAATCCAATGATATATCATGCTAACCGAAAGAAACATCATTCAATCGACTTGTTGTAAGCGCTATTATGAGGTGTAAGTCATCTTGCACACATGAATAAAGGAGGCGGCAGCGATCCATGCTTACACTAGCTCGGCAAAAAACGTTATTGCTCATTACTTTCTTATTTATCCCCGTTGTTTTACTCATCTTGTTCGTCATCTACCCGACCTTTGAGTTGCTGCGCATTAGTCTGACCGATTGGGATGGACTCAGCAAGACACAAACTTATGTAGGGTTAAGTAATTTTGTTAAAGTGTTCACGGATTCTGCAGATATTTGGCTTTCTCTTAAAAATAACCTGATTTACTTTGTCGTCCATCTGATCTTTATCCCGATTGAATTAATCATTGCGATTGTGCTGGATAGTAAAATTCGCGGCAGTAAATTTTTCAAGACGATGGTATTTATGCCCTATATTATTAATGGGGTTGCGATTTCGTATATTTTTGCCTTCTTTTACAGTCCGATGAATGGTGGATTGAACGGTATTCTGGAGCTTCTGGGGCTCGAATCGTGGATTACAGGCTGGTTAACGAATGAGCATGTCGTCAATTATAGCTTGGTTGTTGTATCCTTGTGGCGATTCAGCGGTTTCCATATTATCTTGTTCCTTGCTGGGTTACAGTCGATACCTCGTGATCAGATTGAGGCTGCGATGATTGATGGAGCGTCAGTTACACAACGGTTTCGTTACATCATGATCCCTGGTGTACAACGTGTGCTGCAAATCTTACTGTTCCTCAATGTGAACGGTGCGCTGCAAGTGTTCGATATTCCGTATATCATGACGCAAGGTGGACCGGGACATGATAGCAGTACGTTTACGCTATATACACTGGAGACAGCATTCAAATTTAACAGCTTTGGCATGGCGTCTACGATGGGGATTACGATGTTGTTCTTCATCATTATATTGAACTGGATCCAGAACCGAGCGTTGCGGACGAAGGGGGTGGGGGAAGAATGAAAGCCAATATGGAGATTAATCATCGTACTCCCACGATTAAGTTGAATAGCAGCACTTGGTTAAGTCTTGCAGCACGGTATATTGTGCTTATAGCGATCTGTGTGATTGTCATAGTTCCACTTCTGATTGCGATCTTCTCCTCCTTTAAGACGACGATTCAGATTGGTGGGGAGTTCTCACTAAAGCCGCCTTCACAGCTAAACTTCGATAATTATAAGATCGTATTTACGCAGGGTAAAATCTTTACAGGATTTATGAACTCGATGATTCTAGTTGTTGTGAGTGTTGTCGTGAATGCGCTGCTCAGTGCAATGACGGCATACTGCCTCAATCGCTTCGATTTTAAATTGAAGAAAGTTGTACTAGGGCTGTTTGTTGTTGGAATGATCATGCCGGCGATGATAACAGAGATCTCTCGTTTCTCGGTCATTAAGAACTTGGGATTATACAATTCAATATGGGCTCCGATTGTCATTTATGCGGCTGCGAATTTGATGCAGCTCTACATCTACTTTCAGTTCATGGAGAAGATCCCACGATCCTTGGATGAGAGTGCACTTATTGATGGGGGGAACTACTTCACTGTTTTTTGGAAAATAGTCTTCCCGCTCATGGCGCCAGCTACCGCGACTCTCGGCATTATTAAGGCCGTTGATGTCATTAACGATATGTACGTGCCGTACTTGTATATGCCATCTGAGAAGCTGCGGACACTTACGACAACGCTGATGTACTTCAGTAGCTCGAAGTTCGGGGCTTGGGAGTACTTAAGCGCGGCGATTGTGGTGGTCATGTTGCCGACCCTGCTTATTTATCTTATTTTCCAAAAATATATATTCGCTGGCATCGTTGCAGGTGCTGTTAAAGAATAACGTAGGTGGCATTAATCACGGGTAAGCGGCTATACTAAGCATGAAGGAGGAATCCTCATGTCTTTGCAAAACCGCTCTTCTTTGATTGCTGTTTGGATTTCACTAGTTGCAAATATTGTGCTAACTGGTATTAAGCTAGTCATCGGTCTATTGTTTAATTCGCAAGTATTAATAGCGGATGGCATACATAATGCAGGTGATGTGATTGCTGTAGCGACAGCTTACAGTGCGATGCGAGTCTCGAATAAACCAGCTGATGATGATCACCCATATGGTCACGGGAAGGCCGAAGTGCTCGGTGCGCTTATGGTAGCTATTATTCTGGGGCTTGCCGCCGTCTATATGGGCTTTCATGCGATAGAAGCATTCTTCGAGCCGGCACCAAGTGTGCATATCATTGCGTTTGGTGCAGCGATTGTCTCACTAATTGCGAAGCAAGTCTTATACGTCTATACGATGCGTGTAGGGCGTGAAGCGAATTCGAAGGGGTTAATTGCAACTGCGTATGATCATCTGGCAGATGTGTATGCTTCAATTGCTGCTGCAGCTGGTATTGGAATTGGGTTGTTGGGAAATATGTATGGGTTTCCGATTCTAGCATATGGGGATCCAATTGCAGGACTTATTGTATCTTTTCTTGTGCTGAAATTAGCTTGGGATATGGGGAAGGACTCCTACGATATTCTGATGGAGAAGTCACTTCCGCCGGAGGAGCTTCATGCATTTGCTGAGCACATCCTTGCTGTACCTGGCATTAAGCGAATCGATCGCTTGCGCGCACGTGAACATGGTCATTACAAGCTGGTCGATGCCCGCGTAAGTGTACTTGGTACGCTGACTGTACAAGAAGGACATGATATTATCCGTGTTATGAAGAACGATATTATGACTGCCTACCCGGAAGTAGATGAAGTGCTTGTTCACTTAAATCCGTGGTACCCAGAGGATGAATAACCTCATAATCAAGTCGAGTCGGAATAATGTACGACTCAACATACAAAAACGAGCTGCATCATTGCTGCTCGTTTTTTACATTTTCTAAGGTTAATGAGTTAACTGGTTAAAGCGTTAGTAGCAAGCTGAGGCTTTGCGATCGGGAAAGACAGAGTTACTACAGTGCCTTGACCCATCTGGCTGTCAAAATGGATGGTCCCGCCCATCTCTTCAACAAGTCGGAAGGTGACCATTACCCCGAGTCCTGTACCATTCGTCTTCGTGGAATAGAATGCCTTACCGATGGAATAAAGTTGTTCTTTGGTCATTCCTTCGCCGGTGTCAGCTACTTTGATTGTAATACGTTCCATATCGCAGCTTGAGGTAACCGTAATAATATCCCCATAATGACTAGCCTCAATGGCATTCTTCATCACATTCATAAGAATTTGTTTGAATTTCGCATGATCTCCGAGTAAGAATAAGTTAGGCTCATTCCTAATTTGTAATTCAACTCGCTGCATGAGACCATAAGCGGTCATAATTTGTGTAGTTTCAATGATGTTCTTACTTATATCTAGAATCTCAATTTTATCGCTACCAGATCGCTTAGCGAAGCTTAAATAATCGGTAATTATAAACTCGGCACGATCTAGTTCAGATAATACGAGATCCATATATTTCAGCTGCTGCTCCTTGGCATCACGTTTCATCAATTGTAGGAATCCCTTCATAACGGTAAGGGGATTACGCACTTCATGGGCGACAGAAGCTGCAATTTCACTAATCGTGTGCATTTTATCGGAATGTTCGATGGATACTCGCAGAAACATGCGTTCTACCATGTTTTCCATGTAATGCATACAGAGATGGAGCGTAATAATCGAGCCTATGAACAAGTAACCGATTGCGATCAAGAACTCGGAACGATCATAACGAATTTGATGAAAATCCGAATAGAGCCAGCAGCTTAAGACGATTAACAAGAAGACGATACATGATGAAATATGAATAATTAATTTTCGTTGAAGAGGCAGTGCGCGTTGATAATGTGCTTTATAGATGAAGAGGAACACGCATAGGATGGATAGACTTGTAGGCACTAATAGCACAATATCTCCGCCAGTGAGAAGCCGAGCAATGATCATAATGGTAATACCTATAATTCCAGGGCTAACCCCTCCATAGAACATACATATAATAATCGGAATGTGACGGAGGTCGAAAATAATCGTACCTACGGTATAGAAAGGGAGCAACATGCAGAGTACGGTCGTTATTCCACAGAAAATCCCTAGTATTAATGGGGCGGTACGGGGCAAGTAAGTTTTTAATCGGGTGAAACAATATTCATATAAATAGAGCGAGATCGTAATGATTGCGAATTGAATTAGAATATTTTGTAGCATAGGAGTTCCTCATCTTGGTAAGAGATAGGTGTCGACATCGATAAACAAGATCTAGTATATATTTTATACTTTTTACAATTAATTACAACATATAGGTCGATTTTTTTACAAAATAATTCAAAGTGCCTAGTACACATGGTATATTGAATGGTAGGGAGGTAATGCCATGAAAACGATTCGAATTGGACTTATTGGTGTTGGCTTAATTGGAAAAATGCATCTGGATGAGTATGCGGACATACCAGGAGCAGAAGTTGTTGCAGTCTGCGATATTAATGAGGCTGAAGTGAACGCTGTTGCTGCCAAATACAACATTCCACATGTATATACGGATTTTAGAAAAATGCTAGAGCGTGACGATCTAGATTGTGTAGACGTGTGCTTACATAATAACTTCCATGCACCCGTTACAATCGCAGCGCTTGAAGCGGGTAAGCAAGTGTATTGTGAGAAGCCGATTGCAGGCTCTTATTACGATGGAAAAGCGATGGTCGATGCGGCGAAGCGTACCGGCAATCAATTGCATATTCAAATTGCGACTTTGTATCACAAGGAAACGAAGCTTGCGAAGGAACTTATCGAAGATGGCAAGCTGGGTAAATTGTACCATGCACGTTCGAACGGATATCGCAGACGCGGTCGTCCATATGTGGATGGATACGGCACGCCAAGCTTTACGCGCAAAGAAACAGCAGGTGGTGGAGCGCTGTTCGATATGGGCGTGTACCATATTTCACAAATCTTGTACTTACTCGGTATTCCTAACGTTCGTACGATCACAGGTCAGACCTATCAAGAAATGGACATGGATCAAGAACGTCGTACCATTAGCGGCTTTAACGTCGAAGAACTCGGTCTTGGCTTCGTTAAGTTTGACGGTGGAGCAACGCTCGACATCATGGAAGCCTGGTCGGTTCACTTAGGTGGATTCGAAGGCAGTTGTGTCATCGGAGCAGACGGCGGTATTCGCTTGCCTGCTTACAAGAGCGGTCAGGCACAATCGCCAATGACGTTCCATAGTACATTAAGCGACATGGATCTCGACAGCATCATCGATGTGAATGCGAGTAACACCAGACGTGAGCGGATGTCATCCGACTATGATGCGTATCGCTCTTCCCAGCATCACTTAATCGCAGCGCTTCAAGGACGCGTACCGATGCTGCCAACCGCAGAGATCGCCCTTCAGACGATGCTCATCAGCGAAGGCATTTACATGTCCAGCGAACTTGGACGCGAAGTCACCGCTGAAGAAGTCGTGGCACAGTCAAAGTCGACGGCAATCATTATTTAATTAAAAAAGGAGCGAAAGAGAAGAGTGCACTGGAGGAGCTTGACTTCTACTGGGTAGCTCACTCTAGTTGCCAACGCAAAAACACCTTCAAGGCTGTCTCCTATATCTTACGATATAAGAGCAATCTCTTGAAGGTGTTTTGATTTGTTTGTGTCACGTTATGGGGTGGGTCAGTCTCGTACTGACAATTCGGTTTCGGCCTTCTCTTTTGGCTTGATACAAGGCTTCGTCTACTGCCTGAAACATTTCATTTAAAGCAGTTTCAGAATGCATAGAAGGATCCGAAGCGAATGTACGATTGGATTGCAGACCGATACTGATCGTAATAGATAATGAGGCGCCTTTCGATATGTTTATGGTGTTCATTTCCACAGCGGATTTGATTCGTTCAGCTAAGATTTCAGCCTCTGATTGCTCCGTATCTGGCAAATAGACGATAAACTCTTCGCCACCGTATCGAGCCAGAATATCATCTTGTCTCAGATAATGTTGGATGATTCCGACAGTTCGGCATAGAACGTCATCTCCGACCAAATGACCGTAATTATCATTGACTGACTTAAAATGATCAATATCGAGCAGCAGGATCGAGAATGGTATTTGATCCTGTAAATTCTGATTGATATCTTGCTCTAATTGCTGCATCAGGTAATGACGGTTATAACAACCCGTCAGGCTGTCCGTTACCGCCATTTGCTCCAGCTTTAGATTGGTTCTGGAAAGCTCTTGCTGAATCGTGATTAAGGAATCATTACGATTCCGCAGGATTTCGTTCTGAAGCTTGGTCTCCTCGATCAGACTACGCAATTCGCTCATATCTTGGAACGTAATAATCCGTCCGACCATTGAGCCTTCAACCAGAATAGGAGAAACTTGAATATGAACGTGGGAATCCTTGATTGCATGATAGACGACTTCTATTTCAGTTCGTTCAAGCGGATGTTCTTGGTAAGCTTGAATGAAGGGTTCGGCCATATCGGCTTGCGTTTCTTGCGGAAGGATATCTTCAATATCAAATTGATCGCCTACATGTAAGTTCAAATAGGGAGATAACAATTGATTGATTTCAATAATGATTTCATTGTCATCGATTACTAGAATCCCTAGATCGATCGTATCAATTATATCTTGATGAGCGATAGTCACAATGTCAAATACTTTATTGCGATGAATGGCAATGACAAAAAAGATTGCAGAAAACAGGATTCCGAAGGAAGTTAATCCTTGAATGACCGTTTGATTTTGCGGAAATGCGACATTAAGCAATAGATCCGATAATACGAATGCAGTCATCACTAACATCCCGATAAGGACTTGCTTCACTTGATTTTTGATCCGTGTCGAATTGTCGCGTATTAAAGCTTGAAGCATGATAAATAGCGAGACGATAACATAGCCTAAGAGGATGATCATCGTGAACCAAAACAGGGTACCATAATCTCTTTCTACATATCCACCTTCTACGGGAAGAACAAACATGGCATTTGGATTGATGATAATGATCGGTATTATTAGCAATGCCGGAATTATAATCGATATATGTATTCTTCGGATTAGCGTTTGACCGGTAAGAAACAATGTGAAAAATAGCCATCCAATGGCTAGCAGCACAGCATCGACGAATGCTAGTTTGACATAAAACAATTGAAGCTCGGTATTTGCCGTCGCTTTGATTGCAAACTGACAGAAGGGCCATAGCATCATCGCAAAATGGAATGCCAAATAAACCTTATGCAGGCTAGTTATCGTGACAGTAGCAAATACATATACGAATAAAGTGAATAACAGGAGAAAAACACTTAGATCAATCCATGCCATTGTGCCCAATACGACACCTCTTGAAAGAGAGATAGTAGTCATTCGTTACTTATACTAATATATGGATTTCAATAACAACAGTCAATAGCACATAGAAGCCACCATTCCAGCCTACTTTGTTAACCATTACGTCAAATTTCCCCCTTTTTTTCGATGTAAATTTTGGTAAAATAGAGCTTTATAATAAAATAAAGATGGAGTGTATTGTTTTGAAGAAATTAGTATCCGTTTTTACAGTATTAATGGTATTGTCTGTTCTTTTGATTTCATGTGGTTCTCAGGAGAAGGAAGGAAAAATTGATTCAGCAGCAGTAGATGTAGAGAAATACAATTCCTATGTAGACATAAGCAATTATATGACGGGATTTTTGGAGACAGGTATTCGCAAATATTTAGATAATTTTGGAACTGAAGAAGAGCTTAAATTTAAAAAGAATTTTGACGCGAAAAAGTTCGATGGTCAGATCTTATCTCCAATTGCCAAATTCGCTTTTGATCAAGTGGAAACGGCGCTGGCATACACGTCTAAGAAGCCTTCTTTCGGTGCAGCAGATGATTCTATGAAGAATTTACTGCCTAAAATGAAAGATTACTTAAATTTAATAAATGAATTAGATGGCTATTATCGTTCCAAAGCCTTTGCACAGGATGATTTCGCAAAAGGAAAAGAATTACATAAAAAGTTTTATAAGACGTACAATGAATACACAGCTTTAGGAGATAAATTTTTCATAGACTTCTCTGAAGTAACGAAGAAAATGGAACAGGCGGACTTGGAAAAGTTAAAAAAGGAAGATTATCTGGTCAGATATTATGCGAAGAGCATAGTAATGAAAGCGCAGGAAATTCAAACTGATTTTGACTTAGCTAAGGTAAATGACAGTAACATACTGGATTATGACGCCAATAAATACAAAACAAAGTATGACTCATTAACGGCAGATATGGATAAGTTCTTGGAATACGCCAAGGACAAGAAGAGACTTGAAAAAGAAGGCATCAAAATTTTAGCGAGATTTGATGAGATCATACCGGACGTGAAGGCAAGCGCTACAGATATCATGCAGGTCTTACAAACAAAGAGTACCAACTTAAACAAGCCTGCTGACGGTAAAGTAAAGTCAAGTGAGACAGTAGGATATCTGGATAAATACAGCAAAAAGGTTTCTAGTTTAATTAGTAGTTATAACAATATGATGAAGTAACAACAAATTTATCTAAATAGTTTACTATTAAAAATACAAGTCTTAGAATAAGCATCGGACAACCTTAGGGTTACTTTGATCAATTCTTTGGCGTGTGTTCCTTCATCTGGGGGAATATCATTTTCTCATAAGACGTGAGCGTATGTTGTTGGATTATGATGCGTACCGTTCCTCCCAGCACCACCTCATCGCAGCACTACAAGGACGAGTACCGATGCTGCCAACCGCGGAGATCACCCTGCGGACAATGCTCATTAGCGAAGGCATCTACATGTCCAGCGAGCTTGGACGTGAAGTTACGGCAGAGGAAGTCATGGCAAATTCGAAGTCGACTGCTATCAATATTTAGTTTTTGCCTGCGCATAGAGACCGCTACGGTGACGATTCATTCTTCCGGTCGCTGTCTCAATCATGAATTTTGAATTTATTTTATGGTATTTTCATGATTTCAAAGGCGAACGCTTCGCTCCTCCAGAACGAATCGTCTCCTCCGCTATTTTTGCGTGTTCCAGTACGAATTTTGGGGTTGACCAAGCTAATTTATTTGTATTTATTACTGTGAGAAGTTTAACGAATTTCTTCCGAATAAGCAGAGGCTTGATTGTTTCATAAAGAGAGTTCAAAAAGCTAAACGAAAGAGAAGAATGCACTGGAGGAGCGTAAGCGATCGCCTTTGAAATCGTGAAAATACCATAAAACCTAATTAAACTTCACGATTGAGACAGCGACCGGAAGTGCATTCTTCTCTGCAGTGACCCAACTTTTTGAACAAGCTCCTCACAAATTAAAAGCCCCAATCATCACGAATGATGATCGGGGCTATTTGTATAAGCTTATAAGTGCTCTTACTCAGCCATAATTTGGCGAAGTACAGTTTGCAAGATACCGCTGTTGTGGTAGTAGTCTACATCAACCATGGAATCTAGACGGTTAACCGTGTTGAACTCGAATGTTGAACCATCTTCACGAGTTGCGATCACTTTCATGTTCTCGCCTGGTTGTACATCGTTGCTTAGGCCGATAATGTCGAATGTTTCACGACCTGTTAAGCCTAGGGACTTCCAGGAGTCACCGTTTGTGAATTGAAGTGGAAGAACGCCCATACCCACAAGGTTCGAACGGTGAATACGCTCGAAGCTCTCAGCGATAACAGCTTTAACGCCTAGCAGGAATGTACCTTTCGCTGCCCAGTCACGAGAAGATCCTGTACCGTATTCTTTACCAGCGATTACAACTAGGGATGTACCGCTCTCTTGATACTTCATGGAAGCATCATAGATCGACATCACTTCACCAGTTGGAAGGTAAGTCGTTACGCCGCCTTCTGTTCCTGGAGCAACTGCGTTACGAATACGAATGTTCGCGAACGTACCACGCATCATTACTTCATGGTTACCACGACGGGAGCCGTAGGAGTTGAAGTCTTGACGCTGTACACCGTTCTCGATCAAGTACTCACCAGCAGGGCTGTCAGCCTTGATGTTACCAGCAGGAGAGATATGGTCAGTCGTTACGGAATCACCTAGAAGCGCAAGTGTCTTCGCACCACGGATTTCAGCAATATCAGTAAGTTCTGGACTTAAGCTAGTGAAGAATGGAGGTTCTTGGATGTATGTGGATTTCTTATCCCAAGCATACAATTCGCCTTCTGGAACGTCGATTGCATTCCAACGCTCATTCGCACGGAATACATCGTTATATTTAGCACGGTATAGATCTGCATTCATCGCATTACCCATTGCAGCATCGATTTCCGCTTTAGTTGGCCAAATGTCTTTCAAGAATACAGGTTGGTTGTCTGCATCGTAGCCAAGTGGCTCTGTAGACAAGTCAATATTCACTGTACCAGCAATTGCGTAAGCAACAACGAGTGGTGGGGAAGCCAAGTAGTTTGCTTTTACTTGAGCATGTACACGACCTTCAAAGTTACGGTTACCGGATAGCACAGCAGCTACAGTCATATCGTTGTCTGCGATTGCTTTACCTACTTCTTCTGGAAGTGGACCGGAGTTACCGATACAAGTAGCACAGCCATAACCTGCTACGTGGAATCCGAGGTCTTCTAGGGAATCCATGAGGCCGGATTTGTTCAAGTATTCAGTTACTACAAGGGAACCTGGAGTTAAGGAGCTCTTCACATAAGCAGGCTTCTTAAGTCCACGAGCAACTGCTTTCTTCGCAAGAATACCGGCACCTAGCATTACGCTTGGATTGGAAGTATTCGTACAAGAAGTGATCGCTGCGATTACAACTGCGCCAGCTTTCATTTGCTCTGTTACGCCATTTGCATGTGTGACAGGCACTTCTTCTGCGATTTTCTCTTCTGTTAAGCCGTAGCCGCCTTTGTCGATTGGATTACGGATGATGGTGTTCCACTCATCTTTCATCGCAGTCAATTCAACACGGTCTTGCGGACGCTTTGGTCCAGCTAAGCTTGGCACAATAGTAGATAGATCCAGTTCAATTTTGTCTGAGAAAATAGGATCTGGAGTCGCATCCGTACGGAACATGCCTTGCTCTTTGTAGTAAGCTTCAACAAGCGCGATTTGTTGATCTTCACGACCTGTAGCTCTCATGTAGCTAAGCGTTTCGCTGTCTACTGGGAAGAAGCCGATTGTTGCGCCGTATTCAGGAGCCATGTTCGCTACTGTAGCACGGTCAGCAAGGGAGATGTTGCTAAGTCCTGGTCCGTAGAACTCAACGAACTTACCAACTACGCCTTTTTTACGAAGGATTTGTGTAACTGTAAGTGCCAAGTCAGTTGCTGTTGAACCTTCTGGCAATTGTCCATTTAGTTTGAAACCAATAACTTCAGGAGCTACGAAGTAAAGCGGTTGACCAAGCATACCTGCTTCAGCTTCGATACCGCCAACGCCCCAACCTACAACGCCAAGACCATTAATCATTGTTGTGTGGGAGTCCGTACCTACTAGAGAATCTGGATACACAACTGTGTCACCGTCTACTTCTTTTGTAGCTGCAACAGACGCTAGGTACTCCAAGTTTACTTGGTGAACGATACCTGTTGCTGGTGGTACTGCACGGAAGTTGTTGAATGCGGTTTGTGCCCAACGAAGGAAACGGTAACGCTCTTCATTACGCTCAAACTCAACATTCATGTTGTATTCTAAAGCATCCTTGGAACCGAATGCGTCAACCATTACCGAGTGGTCGATTACAAGGTCAACTGGAACAAGTGGATTAATACGCTTCGGATCTCCACCAGCGCGAGCTGTTGTATCACGCATTGCTGCTAAGTCTACAACTACCGGTACGCCTGTGAAGTCTTGTAGCACGATACGTGCTGGAATGAACGGAATTTCTTTGTTATCATCGCGACCTTCCGCCCAGCCTGCGATTTGCTTAACATGTTCAGGTGTAATTGCTCTACCGTCGTATTGACGAATAGCAGCTTCTAATAGCACTTTAATGGAGAATGGAAGGTTTGTAATCGAACCGTTACCTTGCTCCTCAAAGCTTTGCAAGCTGTAATAGTGGTAAGGCTTGTTTCCGACGTTCAGCTCTTTACGAACGGAAAAATGATCGTTCTTCGCCATGATGGGTTGCCTCCTTGATATAGGTCATTCTGCAAACTCATTGTATCGTTTCATTGCGTGAAACATGATTTCATAATTTGCTCTATATTCAGTATACTCTGTGTGTCCCTTAGCGTAAAGATGATTTCTATCATTTTTTTCGCAATTTTTTCATATATTTTATTAATTTAAGCTGGGGGAATTCAGTATGTCTTGGACAAACACGATTTATGGATATGTACAATGCAAAAACCAAATATGTATCGAATTTTCGGCAGATCAATTAACCGATTACATTTCGGATGAATCGTTTATTATGCGAGAGCAGTCGATGCAGCTTGGACTGCATGAACTCGCGCGCGAACGCAATGTTTGGCCGCATTCGGGTGAAGTGAAGCTTCGCATTACAGATGCTGAGGTGTTGAAAGATAGCGTAATTGCCCATATCGTACTAACGCAGTCCTTGCTTCACGATTCACCCCGAGGTCAATATATGGAAGAGCGAATGACACATGAGCGAGTTACGTTGCACTATTTTCAGAACAAATGGTGGATTACGCGCATTGAGCATCCTGAATCTGAGATCTTCTCATTAAGAGGGGACTTAGAGGATGACAACCTAGCTGCGCCGTCGCTTCCTTTTTACAACTATAGTATACTAAAAAGAGGCTTCGACGTTTATCCAAGCCGTGTGACGTATAATCGAGCGCGTGTTGCGGAATATGCGGAGCAGTGGTGGGATTCTTACAATCCATCGTATATGAAATTTGATGTCGATTGCACGAATTATGTCTCCCAATGTATCTTTGCAGGGGGAGCACCAATGAATTATACTGGAAAAAGGGACATCGGCTGGTGGTATGTCGGCAAGAACTACAACCAAGAATTGTGGAGTTATTCCTGGGCGGTCGCTAACGCTTTGGGTCATCATGTGCCTAATAGTAAAAAGGGACTGCGAGGCAGGATCGTCTCCTCACCGAAGGAACTCGACATTGGCGACATGATCTCATACGATTGGGAGGGGGATGGGCGCTATACCCATTCTACAATCGTTGTGGCGAAAGACAGCTATGGGATGCCACTTGTTAATGCACATACGACGAACAGTAAGCATCGCTTCTGGGCGTATCGTGATTCTTATGCTTGGACAGCTAACACAAGATACTCATTAATACATATCGATGATATGATGGAAACATAGTGAGTGTTCTAGGGGGATATTATGACTACGAAAACAAGAGTTGGACTTATTTATGGTGGTAAATCAGGTGAACATGAAGTATCCTTGCAGACAGCTTTCGCTGTATCAAAAGCATTGGATTACAGCAAATATGAAATTATTCCTTTCTATATAACGAAACAAGGCGAGTGGAACAAGGGGACACCTCTTCTTAGCGCACCACAATCTGCAACTGCACTGGCTTATGAGCAATCATCAAGCGGTAGAGCGATGACAGCGATCTTCAGCGGACTTCAAACCGAAGAGAAAGCGCAAATTTCAGGCTTGCCAACTGTAACTTCCCAGCAAGCAAGCGGTGACGCACTAGATGTTATTTTTCCATTATTGCACGGAACGTTCGGAGAAGATGGTACGATTCAAGGTTTACTTGAGATGGCGAATATACCTTATGTTGGTGCTGGTGTGCTGGCATCTGCAGTCGGTATGGATAAAGTATTTATGAAGAAAGCATTCGCAGCAGAAGGTTTGCCGCAATGTGTGTATCGTCATTTTACAAGAACACAATGGGAGAAGTCGCAGCATGATCTAATCATGGAGATGGAAATTTCCCTTGGCTACCCGTGCTTCGTAAAGCCGGCTAACTTAGGTTCTTCCGTTGGAATTTCCAAGGCAAGCAATCGCGATGAACTCGTTAAAGCAGTCGCTTATGCACTGCGTTTTGACCGTAAAGTGATCGTGGAAGAGAACATTGACGCTCGTGAGATTGAAGTCGCAGTGCTTGGTAACGATGAGCCGCAAGCTTCTGTACCGGGTGAGATTGTGTCTTCCAGCGATTATTATGATTATAAAGCGAAGTATGTAGACGGTACATCCACTATGATCATTCCAGCGGAAATTCCTGCTGAACTAGCTGCAGAGCTGCGTGAGATGGCAATTCGTGCATTCCAAGCGGTCGATTGTTCTGGTTTGTCCCGTGTCGATTTCTTCGTACGTAAGGAAGATCAAGCGGTGATGCTCAACGAGATCAATACAATGCCTGGTTTTACGCCATTTTCCATGTATCCATTGCTATGGAAAGAAACAGGCAAGCCTTATACAGAGCTTCTTAATGATTTGATAGGTCTTGCGATTGAACGTCATGCGGCGAAGCAGCAAATTCAATATACGATGGATGAGTAGGAACGAACGATAAATATGGACTTATGAGAGAAGACGGTAGCAGAAGATGCTAGCGTCTTCTTTTTTATGAATAAAACTGAAAACTTCTAATTGACAATGAGAATCAATATCAATTATGATGATTGCATAATAACTGATAATGATTATCATTATCGACTAAAATAAGGGGTGTTAAGAAAGTGAGAAAATTATTCATTCGCTTCATCGTTGTTGGATTAATTGTTATGGCAGTAGCTGGTTGTGGGAAAGAAGCGGCAACAACTGCTCCAGCAACTCAAACACCCGCTACAGCTCAGCCATTTACGAGTACACCTGTACCGGCAACAAGGCAAACAGGTATTAAAGTCAAAGATTTTGCAAATCGTGAGCTTGTGTTTGATAAAGCACCTCAAACTTTCGCTACGCTAAGCTCTGGAGATATGGAAATCATACATAAATTAGGTGGCAAGATCGTAGGTCGCCCGACATCCAAAGCACCACTTCCATCGGAGGAATTGAAAGCAGCTACGGAAATCGGAACTGCGCATCAAGTGAGCATTGAGAAAATTGTGAGTATCAAACCGGATGTACTCATTGCAAGTGCGGGCATTGAGAAAGATCGTAAGAATATCGAGGCTCAAGGAATTAAGATCTTCGTAGCAGGTGCCAATTCGATTCAAGATATTCAGAAGAGCATTGATGTATATGGAACGCTTTTGAATAAATCGGATCAAGCCAAAGCATTAAACAAGCAAATCTCGGATAAAGTTAGCAGCTATGACAAAGCAGCAGGCAAGAAAGTGCGAGCATTACTTGTCTACGGTGCCCCAGGTACTTATATGGTGGCATTACCGAACTCACTAACGGGTGACATTCTTGCGAAGGCAGGCGGCGAGAACGTTGCTGCGGATTATCCGAAAGCAACCGACTTCCCACAATATGCAACACTTAGTGTGGAACGGATTATCGAGAGTAAACCCGACATCGTTTATCTCATTACACATGCAGATCCAGAAGCAGTGAAGAAAGCTTTTGAAGAAGAGATGGCGAAGAATGCAGCGTGGAAAAATCTCGATGCAGTGAAAGCGGGAAGAGTTGTCATCTTACCAGCAAATTTATTCGGTGCGAATCCAGGAACGAAGATTACGGAAGCAATTGATTTCATGGCAACTAGCTTGCAAAAGGTAACGAAATAAGATGAAAACTTCTGTACGCTGGATCATCATGATCGCAATAGGCGGCCTGCTGATACTTGCTTGCTTGTATGGACTGGTTGTCGGCGCTGTGAGTTTCACTTATAAAGAGGTGATCGAAGGGATATGGAATCCCGAGTCTTCCATGGCTCGTTCCATCATATGGGACCTAAGAATACCTCGAGTGCTTGTTGGGGTAATTGTGGGGATGTGTCTGGCAACGGCAGGCTCCTTATTGCAAGGGGTTATGCGTAATCCACTCGCTGATCCGGGCATTATTGGGGTATCGTCTGGAGCAGGTCTGATGGCAACACTGATTATGGTCGTATTCCCGCAATATATTATTTTTCTCCCTCTAGCAGCCTTTCTAGGTGCTTGTATCACAGCGTTTGTGATTTATGGTTTAGCGTGGAATAAAGGCGCATCACCTGGACGGATTATCTTGGTTGGGATTTCGATTAATGCGGTTATTGGCGCATCGATGTCAGCGATTATGCTGCTATATAGTGATCGGGTTCAAGCAGTGCTGCCATGGCTTGCTGGAGGAATATCTGGCGCAGGCTGGTCACAGTTTCAGATGATCATTTACTATGCGGTGTTTGCACTTGGACTATCTGCATTTGCGGTTAAGCACGTACGTATCCTGATGTTAGGGGATGAAGTTGCGAAGCTCATCGGTCATAAGGTGGAGCGAAGTCGGTTCTTCTTGATCGTTCTGAGTACTTTATTATCTGGAATTGCTGTGAGTGTTGCAGGTTTAATCGGTTTTGTGGGGCTTGTTGTTCCACATATCGTTCGCCTGATTGTAGGCAATGATTATCGATTCCTACTTCCGATATCAGCACTTGGAGGTGGACTTCTCGTTGTTGTAGCAGATGCCATTGCAAGAAGCTGGTTTGATCCGATTGAGCTGCCTGTTGGTATTCTACTGTCGTTTATTGGTGGCCCGTTCTTTTTGTTCATTTTGCAAAAGGGAGGAAAGCGAATTGGAGATCAATCAGGACAACGTTCTGCATACTAAAGAACTTAGTTATCGGTACTCTGAGCATTTTGGGCTCGATACGATTAGTCTGGAAGTTCGAGAGGGTGAAATTGTTAGCCTGATTGGACCAAACGGGTCTGGGAAGTCTACGCTGCTTAGGCTCTTGGCTCGCTTGCTCGATCCGGTTCGAGGTGAAGTGTGGCTGGATGGGAAAGAACTGCGGGTGATGAGCAGTGCAGATATTGCCAAGAAGCTTGCCATGCTACCGCAAATGCATGATCATCAGCTCGATTTTACCGTACGAGAGCTGGTGGAATTCGGGCGACATCCACACAAGAATTGGTTCGAGCGTCTTGGTGGTGAAGATGAGGAGATTATCAAGTGGGCGCTTTCGGTCACGAATCTGACCACATATGAGCATCGCACCTTGCCTTCTTTATCAGGAGGGGAGCGGCAACGAGCGTGGATTGCGATGGCGATTGCCCAGCGTCCGAAAGTGTTGCTCTTGGATGAGCCTACGACTTATCTGGATATTTCACACCAACTGGAAGTCATGGAACTTGTTCAGAATTTGAACAGACAGTTCAAGATGACGATTATTATGGTACTTCATGATATTAATCAGGCGGCACAGTATAGCGATCGACTCATTGTCATGAAGAAAGGGGAGGTCGTCTACGACGGCATCCCGCAGTGTGTGCTGTGCAAATCGATGTTTCAGCACGTATTTGAAATTGACGTCGATATATACGATGATGGGAATAAGCCATTTTTTACACCGAGAAGAGTTCGTTGTTGTGAAGATGAATTAAACCATGTGGAGATTAAGGGAGGCGTATGAGGATGATTATTGTAACGAATACGATTCAAGTGAAATTGGGATGTAGTAGCGCGATTCTAGAAAGATTTAAAGTGGCTAAAGGTGTGCAAAGCTTTGAAGGGTTTGTAAGACTTGATCTTCTGCGCACAGAAGGACTTACCGAGTATGAAGAAATCAAAGTGAACACGGTATGGGAGTCCAAAGCGCATTTTGAGGCGTGGGTAGCGAGCGATTCGTTCAAAGCGGCGCATGGTCATAAGAAAAAAGAAGAGAACAAGCAAGAAGGGCAAGGTCATGGGCATGGTGAGAAAGCTGATAGCCCAATTATCGGTTCCAAAATTTCGTATCACGAAATTGTTCATACCCATTTGCCGGTTGAAGCCTCAGCAGCAGTTAACGAGTAGATTAAACGAATAGCTTAAATAAGAGGGCGAATTTCCAATTTAGTTGGGAGTTCGCCTTTTGTACATGATAACGATAATTAATGAAATAATAACCAAAGAACTCGTATGTATCTTTTGTAGGAGGTATACCTTTGATCGTAAGATTCGGCTATGTTGCCATGTCAACAATTGTAGAGAAGGCATCACCTTCCCGAACAATGACCGTCACTTCATTTAACAAGCTCCAAGATCGAGAAGCGGGACTTCGTAAGCTTGAACGGTTAGCTGCTGAGAACTTGCACAATTCCTTACGTCTGCTCAAACATAATCGCGCACACGACATAGTGGTATTTCGCTTCTCCTCTAAGCTCATTCCGTTAATTGGGCATGAATCCGTAGAAGGATGGAACCCGATGCCTGTGCTTGCGGATGATTTCAAAGCGGTTGGAGATTATGTGAAGCAGCATCAGATGCGGGTGAGCTTTCATCCGGACCATTTTACCGTGTTATCAACGCCAAGAGAGTCGGTCTTGCAATCTTCAATTGGAGATATAGAGCGGCATACGGCGATGCTTGAAGCCATGGGGCTAAATACCGATGCGAAGAGCAATATTCATATCGGTGGTGCCTATGGTGACAAGGTGACGGCAAGTAAACGTTTTGTAGAGCACTTTGCCTTGCTTCGTCCGGAAGTGCGTGCGAGACTTACTTTAGAGAATGATGATAAGACGTTTACAGCGCTTGAGACTTTGGAAGTATGTGAACAGGTTGGAGTTCCCATGGTACTCGATATTCATCATGATGAAGTAAATCTAAGCGAGCAGACGAGTGTGGAGCTGTGGCCGCGCATATTAAAAACATGGGAACAAGACGCACCTTTACCACCGAAAATTCATGTCTCTTCCCCGAAAAATGAAACAAACCCGCGCAGTCATGCGGATTATGTAGACCCAGTGGGACTGCTTGCTTTTATGAGGGGGATTGCGCCATTTACACCCCATTTAGATGTAATGATTGAGGCTAAGATGAAGGACAGTGCCTTGATACAATTGGTTCAAGACTTGATTAATGAGACGGATGTGGAGCAAATAGATGAAGCTTCCATTTCCATCAAAACTTGAAATAAGAGGGGAAATCGGTTAATTTGTAGAATATGTAGTAACACACATAGGCACGTAACGAACTTTATATACAGTTTGAGAGGGGAATATAAACGTAATGAATGGATTAATGACAGGTAAGAACGTACTCGTAATGGGTGTAGCCAATGACCGCAGTATTGCTTGGGCGATTGCACAATCTTTATCTGCACAAGGTGCAAGACTTGCTTTTACATATGAGAGCGAGCGTGTAGAACAGCGTGTTCGTAAGCTAGCTGACCAACTTCCAGGTTCAGTCGTTCTTCCGTGTAACGTAACAGTAGATGCTGAGATCGATACACTAGTGGACAAGCTGAAGGAAGAGTTCGGCGTATTACATGGTTTCGTACACTCTATCGCATTCGCTAAGGGCGAAGAGCTTGATGGTATGTTCTTAGGCACATCCCGTGATGGATTTGCACTTGCAAACGACATCTCCGCATACTCCCTAGTAGCTGTTGCGAAGCGTGTTTATCCGCTTATGACAGAAGGCGGCGCGATCATGGCGATGACATACCTTGGTTCTGAGCGCGTAATGAAGAACTACAATGTAATGGGTGTTGCGAAAGCTGCACTTGAAGCAAGTATTCGCTACCTAGCAGCTGACCTTGGACCTCACAACATCCGTGTGAACGGTGTGTCTGCTGGCCCAATCCGTACACTTGCTGCAAAAGGCATCAAAGACTTCAACTCTATCCTTCATACAGTAGAAGAGAGAGCACCTCTTCGCCGTACAACAGATGTAGCTGAGGTTGGCGACACAGCAATGTTCTTGCTTAGCCCACTTTCCCGCGGTATTACAGGAGAAGTGATCTACGTGGACGCTGGATTCCACATTATGGGCGTTTAATAACATCCCCAGTCAAATAACGAACAAGTGAAGCGTGCACTGATTTGCGAATCGGTGTGCGCTTCTTTTTTTTGTCAAATCTTAATGAAACGTCCTACTCTCTTCTCACGTATTATCGACTATAATAATGATGTTGAATATAGTAGAAAGAGTTGATTATAGATGTATACGATTGGATCAAAAAGCTTCACTGCCGTCGCAATTAACACAGCCTCTAAAGCGGGGGAGTGGATTAAAAGCAAACTAGGCAACATTCGAGAAGTTAACTTGAAACAATCCTCACAAGATTTGGTCACTGAAATTGACAAAGGTGCAGAGAAACTTATTCGTAATTTAATTCTAACTCACTTTCCTGATCACTCGATACTTGGTGAAGAAGGGGTAGAGCCAGGTCCAGCGGCATCTGCTCAAGCTTTGCGAGAGATGAGTGATGCTGAATACTTATGGATCGTAGATCCGATTGATGGAACGACGAATTTCGTACATGGATTCCCATTCTTCTGTGTGTCTATTGCCCTGGCACATCGTGGAGAAGTGATCGTTGCTGCCATTTACGACCCGATGCGAGATGAATTATTCGTTGCGGAAAAAGGTAAAGGTGCCTATCTTCGAGGCAAAGTGCTTGAAGTATCAGGTGAAGAGACGTTAGCACAAGCCCTTGTTGCTACAGGATTCCCACCCGATCAACAATATGCATTGCCACTGAATTTAGCCGGTGTGAATGTGATCAGCCCACAAGTACGTAACTTACGTGTTGCAGGATCTGCAGCCTTGCATATGGCCTATGTGGCTTCAGGCAGACTTAGTGGTTTCTGGGAAATTGGTCTGAATGCTTGGGATGTAGCTGCAGGAGCACTGCTCATTCAAGAAGCGGGTGGGCGAGTGACAGATACAGACGGTAAACCATATTCACTTGCTGTGCGCAACATGCTTGCGACAAACGGACTTATTCATGATGAAATGGTGAGTGAACTTACGAAGGCAAGACAATAGCTTCAATAAACAATCCAATGAAAAAGCATGCCATCCACTTCAGATGACATGCTTTTTTTGCATCTATGTAAGGGAACATTTTAAGCTTGTTCGAATCGGAATACTTTTGTCTTCGTCTGTAAGTTCGACGAGTACTCTCTAAGAATTTCGGATGATGCGGCAATTTCCTCCATGATAGCGGTCTGCTCCTGTGTGGATGCTGCCATCTCGCGAGCACCTTCTGCAATTTGCTCTGCAATCCCCGCAATCCCAGATGTTTGATCAAGCGTATGCTTGATCTGGACATTCTGATTGGAGACGACTTCAACAATGCTCGTTACAGATTCGGACGTCTCTTGAATTGAAGAATTAATACCGTGAAGGGCTTCCTGCATATCTTCACTTTTCGCAGCTTCTTTCTCAACAATGTGCAGCTGCTCATTCGTTTGGGCAACTACGCTTGTGACTTGATCTTGAATTTGAACAATCAGCTCTGTGATGTGATCCACGGCTTGTGAGCTTTTCACAGCCAGTTTACGAATTTCTTGGGCAACGATGGAGAAGCCTTGTCCATGATCACCAGCACGTGCTGCTTCAATAGAAGCGTTAAGTGCGAGTAAATTCGTCTGATCGGAAATCTCCCTAACAACCTGCGTGATTTCACTAATTTCCATCGTATGTTGTTCTAACTTATGTACATCTTCCATCGTAAGGGCATTAGATTTTGCGACCGTATTCATCCCATGAATCAAGGATTGCACAGATTGCATGCTTTCCTCGAGTAGATGACATAGATCCTGTGTCGTTTTGTAAGTATGTGTCGCCTTCTCGCTTACAATTGCTGCTGCATCGGAGATTTGTCCGACGGCATGAAGCGCATGAGAGACGGAATTTGCTTGCACATCTGCTCCTTTGGAAACATGATCAATGGTTTTGGCAATGCTCTCGACTTGCAGTGCGGCTTGCATGATTGCTTGACTTACTGTGTCAGCACTTTGATTCGTGACAACGGCATGATCAGCGATTTCTTTGATCATTTGATTGAGATTATGAAGCATGGTACCAAATGATAAGGTAAGGGTCTGAATTTCATCGTCAAAAGGGTGCTTGGGTACATCCACGCGCAGGTTTCCACCAGCCGCCTCATTCATGGAATGCGAGAGTGCAATTAGAGGTCGGGTAAACCATTTGGCAGCCAAATAGGCAAGTAAGCTTGTCCAGAATATCCCGAGGGCAAGAACCCCACAGTTGTAGATCCACTGAGGCATGGATGGTGCAATAATATCTTTTAAGTAAAAAATAAAAATTGCACTCGTCCCATACGTTATGATGGATACTGTAATAATACCGAGCAAAATTTTCTTCACTAATCCCAATTTCAAAAAGCATCACCTTCGCATGATAAAATGATATCCATCATCATCATGCAACAAATCGCACAGGTTCACTGTGACAAATGTCTCACTAAAATGCGAAAACGCGAATGTTTTCAGAATATTTTACGACATTTTGTGTAACGGGCTATGAAATGATATAGCGTGCAAGAATGTTTTCTACGCTGTCCACAAAGTTAGCACTTGCACCCCAGTCGAATTTGAAAAATACGCCCTCTGAACTTCCAGTAGAGATCACTCGGACATTGGTAACACCCTGCACATTATCAATGAGGACGACTAGCGCAGCACGATTGCTGGTGCGCATGTAGTATTTTTCAAAAACAAGGGTTCCCATGGAGCGTCCATCGCCGAGTTCTTGGAATTCATCATGGATCAGATCAGCGTTTTGTTCATTCATGACGAGGTGAAAGACTTCTCTCGGAGATAGGTTTACGTTAAAGCTAGATTTACTCATGTTTGTATCACCTTTCTTGATAAAGGATATTAATCCGTTATTTGTTAACTATTTATACGTAAAAGAAGCCGATTTCGTTTCACTGATGACTAGTGCTCTATATAGAAGAAAAAAAGCATGCACTCTCAGATGAAGAGAGGCATGCTTATTTACGATTAAGCTAGATTATTCGGTTGCTACGCTTTGATCGGCTTGTAAAGCAACTGGTGCGATACGCACGAAGTTGTTGTCGAGATCAGCAAGAAGGGCATCCACACGAGCAGCAGCTTCAGCTTGACCCGAGTTCGCAAGTTCTGCGCGATAAGCACCTAATAGTTCATTTAGGTCTTGTTTACTTTGCGGTCCGACGGATTCGATCTTCACTTTAGCGCCTTTGGCAATACGGCGTTCGATTGCTTTGAGATCAAGACCCATTGCGTAGTTCACACGTTGATAAATGACACCACCAGTCATCCCTGCACACATCCAAGGACCTGGATCACCGAGTACAACAGCACGACCGTTCGTCATGTATTCGAAGGCGAAGCCCTTTAGGTTTGCACGAGCTGCAAGACCACCAAGTTCATCACGGATCGGTTCCTTAATCTCACCACCGAATACAACATCAGCACCTGAGAAGCGGATACAAGCACGAGTATCTGCACTGCCTTGGATTAAGAACAAGCCTTTCTGTGCACCGTAGCCGAATGATTTACCTACAGAACCGTCGATATACACGCCATGTTGGCCAGGGGACTTCAAGATAGCAACCTTACCACCGAATGCCACTTTGCCAACGCCATCTTCCGCACCGCCGTGTACCGTAATGTTAACTCCGCGTGCGTTAAATGCCCCTAATCCGTTACCCGGAACGGAGCCATCGTGCATGTTGAGCGACACAGCTGGCAGTTCATCATAAGAGCCATCGAAGCGGTCTCTTACGCGATGTGAACCGTATCTTGCACCAAGAATACGAGTCTCCGCATTCACTTTACTCCAATTGCGCTCAACTGGCGCATCCCATGATACTTCATCTGGGAAGCACTCTTGACCAAGTTCGCCTTCAGCGATCTTAATATCAGAAGATGCGATTGCAACTTCAGCATGTGCATGTGCAAGCTCAAGTGTAGCAAGCGGCATTGGAGCAGGGCGTAGGATGCTGGATAGATCAATACGCTCTTGGTGGCTCACTTGTTCAAGTAGATCAGATCGACCTACTAGTTCTTGCAGGTCTTTAAAGCCAAGTGCTGCGACAATCTCACGAATTTCATCTGCTATGCCACCGAATAGGCGAACGAGAGAGTCAACAGCTAGATCGAATTGACGAGGTACGAAGCGGCGAAGACCTTTTTCCTCCGCTTCTTCCATCGAGTCGATTTGCGTAGCAATACCCACGTGACATGTATCAAGGTGACAACCACGGCATGTCGTACAACCGATTGCTTGCATCGAGATGGAGCCGAATCCGCAGCGGTTTGCGCCTAACATCACCATTTTGACAACATCAGAACCTGACTTTAAGCCACCGTCAGACCACAGTTCGACTTGATTACGTAGACCTGCTTCAATGAGGGCAACATGTGCCAGTTTCGTACCGATTTCTGTTGGTAAACCAACGTGAGTCAAGGAGTGTACACGAGCTGCACCTGTACCGCCATCAAAGCCGGATAAGGTAATGACATCAGCGCCTGCTTTGGCAACACCGACAGCAATCGTACCGATACCAGGGACAATTGGGATTTTCACGATGATCTTCGCTTTACGACCGCTTGCTTCTTTAAGCTCAGAGATCATTTGTGCCAAGTCTTCAATTGAATAAATATCGTGATTGTTCGAAGGCGAGATGAGGTCAGAACCAATCGTTGCATTACGAGCCGCAGCGACTTTCGGTGTTACCTTGGAACCAGGAAGGTGTCCGCCTTCACCGGGCTTTGCGCCTTGACCGATCTTAATCTCTAAGAAGGCAACAGCATTCGCAAGTTCAATGTTGACGCCGAATCGACCAGAAGCGACTTGCGCTCCGCGGGTGTTCTTATAGCGGCCGAGCATATCTTTAATTTCGCCGCCCTCACCGTTCATCGTAACCATGTTCAGACGCTCGCCAGCTTCTGCATAAGCGCGGAATGCCGTTTCGTTCTGCGATCCGAATGACATGGAAGAGATCAACATAGGTAAGGAGTGATTACCTACCGCAATATTGACGTCAGACGGCTGAAGAGCTGTGCGACCTTCTTGTAATGACTTTGCATAGTTGAATTCAGCAACGTGACGAATGGAGATCGGATTCTTCTTCTCTTCTTCGCGGAGTTTATCCCGGTAGTCACTATATGGTGCAGCACCTGAAGCTGCATCACCAAGCGCTTTCCACATACGCTGGAAGAAGCGGAAGTTCTTCGCCGCCTTTGCCTTTGGATTTGAGAAATCGGCATAACGCTTCTCCGCATCTGCTTCTAGCTCGCTAAATCCTGTTCCAATTTCTTCATTACCTAAATAGTTGACGATATCAAGTACTTCTGCAATTTCAGGTTTTAAGCCAATAGAGGAGAAGAAGCGCGTGTAACCGCGTAATTCATGCGTACCGATTGTAGAGATCACTTTCTCCAAGCCTTTGGACAAAGCCGCATATACTCTACGCGCTGCAACAGCACCTTCTTTAACAGACGCAGTCTGGAACAAGATATAAGGTGAGATCACATCAGCACCTAAGCCACAAGCAACCGCGATATCATGCAAGTTCCGAATTCCAGCGGAGCGGAGAACGATCGATGCTTGCCGGCGTAAGTTGTCACCGAGTGCAATTTTTTCTGAACGTAAGCGAATATCGACTTTGGATACAGCTAGGTGTGGTTCGATCCATAGGCGATCATTCTCGTGTGCACCTGTATCATCAAGAACGAGTAGGGTAGAGCCACTGTGAACTGCATTAGCAGCAGCTTCAGCTAATTGATCGAGAGCATCACGGAGCGAAGTGCCACGAGCAAATATCGTCGATAATACAGTCGTAGACCCAGCGAACATTGCGAGTAACGCCTCATAGCTTGGTTGGGACAATTGCTGCTCGGAATCTACACCATTCGCACCTTCAAGTACAAGTGGTGCAAGTAGTTCAACACGCAAGCGATGATCTAAGCTGCCATACACAGCCGAACGAGGTCCAACGACGATACGAGTAGAGAAGTGCTCCATTTCGCGGTCACGGTCAATCGCTGGATTCGTTACGACAGCAACACTTTCTTTAATGAAGTCAGGGATGTTCTGTCGTTCCCAGTGAAGAGCCGCGTGCGGTGCATCATGCCCAAGGGAGCGAATCGGCTCTGCACCTGTCTCTGCCATTTGTTCGATCATCGAGATGCCGTCACGATCCCAGCCAAATGCGCTGTATATAGAATCGGTAGCTTCACCATTTGCAGGAGCAGCTTCAACTGCAAGGCCTTCAAGAGATGGATTAAGATGCTTACGTAATCCTGTAAAATCAACACGTTTGGATGCGCGCTCCAGCACGAGATTTTGTACTTGATAGTAAGGAACGATGTTAACAGGTTGACCTGGCGTGAGCTGAACCCCTATTTTTTCACCAGGAGCAATCGGTTTCGGTTCAGCAACCATGTCGCTGACGAACACAACCCCTTGCTCTGAAGAGAAGTAGAAGGATTCAGCCGTTTCAACCATCCACACAGGACGAAGGCCAAGAGCATCAACGGAGAAGATGCACTCATTGCCATAACGGGACACGATCCCTGCAGGGCCTTGTGCGTAGTGACCCCAGATTTGACGGAAGTACACATATAAGTCTTGAAGCTCCGGTCGGAAGCTTTTCATTTCATTAATAATAGGAGGGAAGACAAGCTCCATCGCTTCGAATAAGCTCATGCCAAAGCGGTGAATGAATGTTTCAATAACACGGTTCATGTCCTGTGAGTCAGAGCCGCCATCGACAAGCGGAACACCGATCATATCCGCTTCAATACGCATTTTCTTAACCGTGTTAATTTCACCATTGTGTCCGAGGAGCGAGAATGGTTGTACACGGAAGAAGGACGACAATGTATTCGTGGAATAACGGTTATGACCAACTGTCACTTGAGAAGCGAATAGTGGATCGCGTGTGTCGTCAAAATATTGCTGCAAGATTGTTGCAGAACCCATCACTTTATAAGCAGACGTTACATGGCTAAGCGTTGCGACATGCACGCGGTATTCTTGTTCAATGGCAACATGAAGTTCATAAAGGGCATTTGCCAGATTCTCATGGGATTCATCGCCTAGAGCTGCGATCTGCCAGAATAAAGGCTCATCATTCAGACCATTAGCACCGAGGACAGAGCGGTCAACACCGTTTTCTTGTTCTAAAATAATCGAAACCTTGTGATCCGCGAACAATTGGCGGATGCCTGCTTGGATCGTTTCGACTGAAAATTCATCCCGTCTTGGAACGAAAATATGAGCGACAGAGAAAGCATCTGTATAAGCAAGAGCACCATCTAAGCTCGCATCAACAAGTTTACGCTCCCATAACGCGCGCGGGATATCGGTAAGAATTCCGCATCCATCACCTTCACCAGCAATAAAGCCAGAGCGGTGCTCCAATTTGACGAGGGCATCAATCGCTTTTTGGATGTTGCTAGTGGACGGATGACCATCTTTTTCGATGATACATACAATGCCGCAGCTATCGTGCTCAGTAAGCAATAAATTCTCAAAACGGCCTTCATTACGCATAGATTCGTTCATAGCACAGGGTCAGTTACCTGACCTTCACCTCCTCAAAATGTGAGCAATAATTAGTTCTATTTTAGCAATGGATCTTGCGAAAAAACGGAATAATAGGTTATGCATTAATGTTGTATAAAAATTCAACATATTGAATAATTATATGTGGCGAAAGAGGGATTGTATGCCCGAGTTTGCTGCCTAATTTGGCAAGAGAATGAGGGTGGAATGGAATTGCATCTAATAAATTGATTAGAAAAGTGGGAAAATACGCTATTTTTAAATAGAAAATACGAAAAACTAGTACATTAAGAATAGCATGAAATTATTTCGACATACAATATCCTATGTCAGGTTATCTGACGTGGAAGCGTTTGCATTTTGCATATTTATGAATGAAATATTTTATATGGCTGATAAATATTTCATTAAACACGAACGAACTATACCCGATATTCGAGTATAGTTCGTGAATTTGAGTGTATAAGGTTCGTTTATTACAAGGGATTAGCTATTCATTTTGGCAAAAGCACGTTCTGCCGCTGCAATTGTCGTTTCGATATCTTCATCTGTATGCGCAATCGTGATAAACCATGCTTCATATTTGGATGGAGCGAGAAGAATTCCTTCTTCAAGCATGTGACGGAAGAATGCAGCGAATTGCTCGCCATCCGTATCTTGAGCTTCATCAAAGTTCGTCACGGAATGATCGCAGAAGTGCGTCGAGATTGCACCGCCGATGCGGTTGATCGTAAGTGGCACGCTATGCTTCGCTGCCGCTGCTGCCAAACCATCTGCGAGGCGTGCGCCCATGCGCTCCAGCCTCTCGTACAACCCTGCCTCTTGCATAACCTCGAGGCAGGCAATGCCTGCGGAGATGGAGGCAGGGTTACCCGCCATCGTGCCGGCTTGATAAGCAGGTCCAAGCGGAGCGACCTGCGCCATCACTTCCTTACGGCCACCATAAGCACCGATCGGCAGTCCGCCGCCGATCACTTTGCCTAGGGCCGTCAGATCGGGTTCGATGGCTGCGCGGTCCGCGCCTAGGTCATCGTAGGTTTGCGTCGTTCCGTAGTGGAACCGGAACGCTGTGATAACCTCGTCGTAGATGACCAGGGCGCCGTGGCTGCGTGCCGCTTGGCAGAGCCCTTCGAGGAAGCCTGGCTTCGGCATCACCATGCCGAAGTTACCGACGATGGGCTCGACCATAACGGCAGCGATCTCACCCTGCCAACGATCAAGTGCTGCGTTTAGCGCGTCGAGATCGTTGAACGGTACTGTGATCACTTCTTGTGCGATCGAAGCAGGGACCCCTGCACTGTCTGGCGTTCCCAGTGTAGATGGACCAGATCCTGCCGCAACAAGCACAAGATCGGAATGTCCGTGGTAACAGCCTGCGAATTTAATAATTTTTGTCCGTCCTGTAAAGGCACGTGCAACGCGAATCGTCGTCATAACCGCTTCCGTTCCTGAGTTCACAAAGCGAACTTTATCGAGCGATGGAATCGCGTCTTTTAGCATCTTCGCAAATTTGATCTCAAGCTCAGTTGGTGTTCCGTATAGTGTCCCGTTTTTTGCCGCATTGCAGATCGCTTCCGTAATGTGCGAATGCGCATGTCCAGTAATAATCGGACCATAGGCTGCTAAGAAATCGATATATTTATTGCCATCCTCATCCCAGAAGTAAGCACCTTCACCGCGCTTCATAAATACGGGCGCACCGCCGCCAACAGCCTTGAATGAGCGTGATGGTGAGTTAACACCGCCTACAATGTGCTCAAGTGCTTCCGTATACAACTCTGCCGATCTTGTACGTTCCATAATGAAAATTCCCCTTTTCTTTTCATGAATAACAGCAAGCGGATCAAGAGCGACTTCTTCCCATGTGAAGTGCTCTTGACAAGCTGCTAATGCTTATTTGATCCTATGCTTATTTATTAACAGGTTTTCCATCTGGACTGATCGTACCATTAAAGATACCTTGTACATATTGTTGTAGCTTTTTCTTGTCTGTCGTTACAACGGCCATGCCCTCAATCATTCGGTCGTTATACAAGTGCATTGGAGGTAATTGTACAGAGCTCATTTCCTTCGTATTCACTTCGAATGCAAGTCCTGCCAGCTTCGTTAAGTCACTGACCTTAAGATTCGTTTCAATAAAAGGCTCAATATTGTTTAGAATCGTCGGCATCTTTAGGATCGAGGATGTGGATTGCATTTTTTGAGCGACTGCTGAGATAAACTTTCTTTGCCGCTCGGAGCGACCAATATTGTGCTCAGCGTCATGACGGAAGCGAACGTATTGTAGCGCCGTCTTACCATCCATCTGCTGAACACCTTTTTTCAAATTGATGTCGAAGAGATGCTTATCTGCAGAATCTGTATACTTCATGTTCTTCTCAACATCAATCGTAACGCCGCCAATGGAATCAACAAGTGCAATAAATCCTTTGAAATCCGTATACACATAATATTGAACAGGAATGTCGAGCGCCTCACTAACTGTTCGCATCGCAAGGTTAGGTCCACCGAACGCTAGAGCGGCATTAATTCGATTCTGTCCTTTGCCCGGAATCTTGACATACAAGTCACGGAGGATCGACATCATCGATGCTTTTTTCGTGACCGGATCGACGGACAGCAAGATCATCGTATCCGACCTTGGACGCTCTTTAATCGTGGATACGCGAGCATCTCCGCCTAAAAGCAGAATGTTAACCCGATCTTTCTTTTCCCATATAGGAGGCAAGTTTTCTTGTTGTTGTTCCTTAGAAAAATAGGAATTCTGCTCCGATTTATTGGAGATATTATTGGCGAAATTGTATAACGAATAACCATAATAGCCAGCCCCAGCTAATAGGACGATAAGAAGCAAAAGTAGAAACCATTTCCACTTTTTTCGCAAATTGTCCCCTCCTTTTCCAAACTCAAGGTCTTGTTGTATGATGTAATAATGTCTTTTGCGAGTGAGGGTCTCGCATATTATGACTCAATTATAGAGGTTTCAAAACAGGGATAGCAACCCAGCTTCGCACAGTAGGGTAGCTGTAAGGAGGAAACATATGCTAGCAATCGATGTGCATGATTTGCGCAAAGAATTTAACGTACAAGTTAATCGAGGCGGGCTAAAGGGTGCCATGCGTGACTTATTTAATCGTCAATATAAGCAAGTAACAGCAGTGAAAGACATTTCTTTTTCCATCCCGCAAGGGGAGATTTGTGGCTATATCGGTGAGAATGGGGCAGGGAAATCGACGACGATCAAGATGCTTACAGGCATTCTTGTTCCAACGTCAGGGGACATCATTGTTAATGGGCATGTGCCTTATAAAGAGCGTGAGAAATTTGTGCGCGAGATTGGTGTCGTCTTCGGTCAGCGTTCTCAATTGTGGTGGGATTTAGGCGTGATTGAGTCGTTCCAATTGCTACGCAAAATTTATCGAGTTCCAGAGAATGATTTTAAGGCGATGTTGGATGAAATCGTTCAGCGCCTTGATCTCGGTGAATTGTTGTCCAGACCTGTTCGTAAACTGAGCTTGGGTCAGCGGATGCGTTGTGAACTCGCAGCATCATTGCTACATAATCCATCGATTGTATTTTTGGATGAGCCGACAATTGGACTGGATATCGTGGTAAAGACTGAAATTCGTGAATTTTTAAAAGACCTGAACCGCCGCTACGGCACGACAATCCTGCTGACAACGCACGATCTGCAAGATATTGAAGCTTTATGTTCACGAGTTATAATGCTCGATGATGGTCGTATCATTTACGATGGTGGTCTAGAGGAATTGAAGGAGCGTTGGGGTCAAGGGAAAGAAGTCGTCCTCAAGTTTGAACAGTCCGTTACACTCGAGACACTTGTGGCATTAACCGAAGGCTTAGATGTCGCTTGGAAAATGAATGATGATCAAAGCGCGACCGCTTTTGTTCCTCAGAAAACTGCGAACGTATCCGATATGCTAGCACGTGTTGTAGGTAACCTTGCGATTCGCGACATTCAGATCATTGAGACGAATACGGATGACATCGTACGCGAAATTTATAAGTCTGGATCAGCCAGTGTACCGCGAGCGGAGGTAGAAGAGAGGTTAAGCATTCATGTTTAGCGCGTATGTAGAAATTATTCGGATGCGGTTCTTGATGATGCTTGCTTACCGCGTCAATTATTATAGCGGCATTTTGATTTATGCCATTAATATTGGGTCTTATTATTTTTTATGGAAAGCGATCTATGGCAGTACCGAGCAGCTAGGTGGTCTAACACTGACACAGATGACGACTTACGTCGTTGTTTCGTGGATGAGTCGCGCGTTTTATTTTAACAACTTGGATCGGGAAATTGCCAATGACATTCGGGATGGTTCCGTTGCGGTGCAATTCATTCGTCCTTATAACTATATCATTGTCAAAATGATGCAAGGCTTCGGAGAAGGCATCTTCCGATTGCTACTGTTCACAACACCAGGACTTATTATCGTGTCCCTGCTGTTCCCAGTTGAACTGCCACGGGATATCGGGGTGTGGGGGATATACTTATTGATGTTAGTGTTTGCATTCTTAATTAACTCGCAGATCAACATCATTACCGGCTTAACTGCCTTTTTCTTGGAAAATGCCGAAGGCTTAATGCGCATGAAGCGCGTAGCCATTGATTTATTTTCCGGACTCATCGTACCGATTGCATTGTTCCCGGGGTGGGCAGCAAAGATCCTCGAATACTTACCGTTCCAAGCCATTACGTACTTACCGGGCTCTGTGTTTACAGGTAGAGTGACAGGCAGTGCGGTATGGGGATTAATTGGGCTTCAGATCATGTGGTTTGCCCTGCTCATAATTCCGATGATCCTGTTATGGAGAGCAGCACGCACGCGTCTGTTCGTTCAGGGAGGGTGATGCACGATGTTCTATATTAATCTGGCAACTGGCTATTTGAAAAATTATATTAAGACCAAGCTGACTTATCGTGCGGACTTCTGGATCGAAGTATTGTCCGACTTATTATTTAATGGTCTTAACTTATTGTTTATTTTGATCGTGTTTAATCAGACGGACTCCCTGGGAGGCTGGAATCGGGAGCAGATCTTGTTCATATATGGGTTCTTCATGATCCCTTATGGATTGTTCTCGGCATTATTTAACTTGTACGGCTTCTCCGAGCGATATATTGTCAAAGGGGAGATGGACCGTATCCTCACACGCCCGGCGTATAACTTGTATCAGATCATACTGGAGAACTTGGACCCCGCGGCACTGTTTAGTTCGCTTGCAGGAGCTATCGTAATGGGGTATTCATGGGCGCAGCTAGACATCGCGTGGTCTTGGTATGACCCGTTCGTGTTTATCGTACTCATTATTGGTGCAGTCATGATTTACTTTGGTGTGTTTATCGCCATTACAGCAACATCTTTTTATTCAGATGCGCCGACTGGGATTATGCCGCTGATCTGGAACATTCAGAACTATGGACGTTACCCAATTACGATTTATAATAAGCTGCTTAAAGGAATCCTTACATTCCTCTTACCGTTCGCATTTGTCGGGTTTTACCCAGCTGCGTATTTCTTAGATCCTGCCAACTGGATGGGCTACGCGCTAATGACGCCAGTTGTGGGAATTGTCTTCTTCTCGCTTGGTTTATTCATCTGGAATACCGGTGTACATCGTTACCGCGGAGCCGGTTCGTAGCGAAGCTACGAACCTATTCAAAAAGTGGATCACTGCAGAGAAAATTACACTTCCGGTCGCTGTCTCAATCGTAAATTTTGAATTTATTTAATGGTATTTTTACGATTTCAAAGGCGAACACTTCGTTCCTACAGTGCATTTTTCTCTTCCGTTAACCATTTTGAATATGCTCGTTTAGCAACTTTACTTAATTAAATATATATAAAGGAGCTGACTCACCATGTCCGAACTTGAAATCGGTCAAGTCGTGCCGGATTTCACCTTGCCAGCTTCGACAGGCAGTAATATTACGTTAAGTGATTATCGCGGCAAGAAAGTCATCATTTATTTTTATCCGAAGGATTCAACACCTGCTTGTACGCAAGAAGCATGTGACTTCCGTGATCAGACCAAGCTTTTTGCAGATCATAATGCGGTAGTGCTAGGCATCTCGCCTGACCTTATGAAATCGCATGATCGATTTGCAGCGAAGCATGAATTGTCATTCCCGCTGCTGTCTGACCCTGAACATCAAGTCGCAGAGCTCTTCGGTGTTTGGAAGCTGAAAAAGCTGTACGGACGAGAATATATGGGCATTGAACGTTCTACCTTCCTCATCGACGAAGAAGGCAAGCTTACTCAAGCTTGGCGCAAAGTGCGTGTCAAAGGCCACGTCGATCAAGTCTTACAGGCATCATCTACTTCATAATTTATTTCTTTGATCTTATTGGTTTGAATTTAATTGTTTGAACTTATGTACTGAAAGCAAAGCTCTCCGTCCAACAGGATCGGAGAGCCTTTTTTTACTGCTATACAAGCAGAGTGTGTTCAAAAAGTGAAAACGAAAGAGAAAAAAGCTCTGGAGGAGCGTAGCGTTCGCCTTTGAAATCGTGAAACTACCATATAATCCATTCAAATTCACGATTGAGACAGCGACCGGAAGTGCTATTTTCTCTGCAGTGCCCCCAAACTTTTTGAGCACACTCTATATTCCCTCCTCCCACTTCACCAAATGCGGATTGCTGTCCAGTATAGAATCGTATTGCCCCTTCCATCCATACTTGGCTTCGGGATCAAGCCGCATATACCGATCGAATTTGCGACATCGATCTAGCTGATCAGCCCAACCCCAATGCTGCACACGAATCGGAGAAATATCATTCGGCAGCTTAAACACGTTTTCAGGGAAACGACCGCAATGCTGCGCGATTTCTCGCCAGAAGTAAGGAATGCTGCTGCGATACCTTAACAACATAGGGCGGTAGGTGAGGTGAGCCCGCCAATATTCATCCTCTCGGTAGTGAGTCTTATTCCACATATCATATAAGCGAAAGCTGAATAAATCACAGCCGGTCTGTTCGAGCAGCGCATGAATTTGTTCAGGAATAATCGATTCGAATTGTTCGTCTGCATCCATATGCAGAATCCAGTTCGGGTCGGAGTTAATCGTCTCTTTCCATAGCTGTTTACGGAGTTTGACCTCATTGTGGAATGTGGAATGTGGATTGCGAATAAGGCGTACCGGTATGCCAGATAAAGTGTCCAGACAGATGGAAGCTGACTGATCCGTGCTAGCATCGTCAATAATGATAGCTTCATCAATGTATGGACGATGTAATTCAAGCATGGAGGCGAGGTAACGCTTACTCTCATTGTGAACAATCATGGATAAACATAATTTGTTACGTTTGATGAGGGGTTTGGGGTAGTTGTGAGATTGATCGATGGAGGATTCTAAAGAGGAAGGGTGAACAGGCTCCCAATTGAATATAGGCTCTGTGCTTGCTGAAGCTGTCTCTTGTAGGAATCCTATCGCTCCATCTAGATCGGAGTCTCGATAGATGTGATAAGCCGGACAATGGGTGTCCACATGTAGTGTCAGCCCTAATGCTGCCGCGCGAATACAGAAATGTCGATCTTCTCCCCAGAACAATAAGTTTGGGATCGGTTTGTAATTCACACCTGCTTGCATCGCATGTTTACTAATTAAGGTACAAGCGCCGAGTCCACCAACTTCGTAGACACCTGGTTCTCTTAGTTGACTAACGAATCGATCATACCTATGACTAATTTCTTCACTGGATACATGCTCACCTCGTACTTGATCCCATAGCTGATACTCGTTCCACAGCCACACTTGTGGTTGCAGCACAGCTTCAGGTTCCCACCTAGTCCAGAAAATTTCCGACACAATATCTTTATTAGCATGAAATAAATGACTTACCATATCGGGGTGGAAGAGGAGATCGGAGTCAACGAGGAGTAAATGATCTGCATGTATAAGCGTAGCGTGTTCAATCATGAGATCTTTGAAATGAGCAACTTTCCACACAAGCTGTTCATTCCAGTAATGCGTAAGTCCATTGCGGATATAAGCATCATGTTGAGTGGACTTATGAATGTGTACATCGGGTACTAGACTCGCAAATTGAGCAAGAAGCCCGCGTGAGACTTCATCTTGATTATCATCCACAAAAAAGAATGAGAATCGGTAATCACCCCTATTTAACCGCATTAATGAAGTGAGAAAATGCTTTAAGATCTCAGGTTCTTGGTGAATAGGAGAGCCAATAGCGATATGTTTACTCACAGTGTACATGCTCCTCCTTTTTACTCTTGCTAGCTTTTATCATACCGCGTAAATATTTACGGTTGTAAATGATACGCTGATCTTGAGGACGATATTTGTAGGCATGTTCGTTGTGTTCATAAGCTTGCTTGAATCGCCCTAATCGATCGTAACAGACGCAGAGCTGAAGGTGCGGCAGCCATGTTGAGCAGGCAGGACTTGCGAAGCCGAGATTGCTAGTGGGCGAACCGACTTGTAAGGCTGATTTGTACCAGTGAATAGAAGAGTGTAGATCATTTTTTTGTAGAAAATGAAACCCTAACCGGCAGCAAGTCTCTGCACGAGGAGATGCATAACGCAAAGATCGGAGTACACTTTCCAGTTCCAGATCTAGATCCCCAAGTTCATGATAGCAATCCGCGATTTTTCCACATGCAGATAAGACATCCTCTATCCAACCTTGATTCGTATTAAGAAATTTATTGTAGTACATGATTGCTTTATCGAATTTCTGATGATCCCGAAGTTCATTAGCGTAGTAGTATAAGTCACGTGGTGAAAAGGCTTCACCTGATGCGAGAGCAGTCTCATAGATTCGCAAGTTACGGTCACTTTCGTGATGAATACTGACATGGGTGACAGCGATATCACTGTTTAATACTTGGCCCCATACCTCTAGATACTCATGAACTTTACCGATCCATTGATACTGATTCGCGCGTTTGACGATTCGATTGCGACGATTGCGTGCTGTGATATTGCCATATTCATCGACAGCAAGGTGATACTCCATCGTTACCGAATCTATAGCTGGATCTAACGTTTGCTTGAGTAATTGAAGCTTAGCTTGATCCTGCTCTCTTAGCACATCATCCGCATCCAGCCACATTACATAGTCTTGTGAGGCAAGGCTAAAGGCATAATTGCGAGCTGCTGCAAAGTCTTCAATCCAAGTAAAGTGATGAATCTGGTCCGTATAAGCAGAAGCCACCTCAATCGTCCGATCCGTTGAGCCTGTATCTACAATGATGATTTCATCCATGAATGGAGCAATGGAAGCCAGACATCGTCCGAGCGTTTCTTCTTCATTCTTTACAATCATGCACAGACTAATCTTGATCATGTTCGTCTCACCTCTAACATCCCATAGGCAAATGTTAGTTATTTATATTCGGATGGGCTTCAATCGGTAACAATGACTTTTTAGGAAAAAGGAGGGAATTGGTGCGTTTGTGTGTAATTTTTTATATGTAAGAATCTAATTTCATAATCCAGAATCATGTGAACAGTCGCGAAGTAGGTGTCGAATCCACAGCGCAGCGAGTTTGCTAGAGTGGGGTAGGGTTTCTATGAGTTTTCGATTGATTTCAGTCATACTCTAGTTCCTACTACCATATAATCTAGCAGCAGGCCAAATAGTAGATTGTATGGAGGGACCCCTTGTTATGCGAAATAATTACAAGAATGCCAAACGTATCGTTACACGCTCGATGTTTCTTTTTCTAGCTATCATCGTCTTCGTGGTCATCGTTCCAGTTGGAGCAGTGTCTGCCAAAGATTCCTCCACGCCTGTTTATGATCAGCTTGTGTCTGGCAAGAAGATCATGCAATCTCGTTCCTATGACAAGCCAGAGAAACCTACCGTTTACTTGACCTTTGACGATGGTCCTAGTGATTTAACGCCTGAAGTTCTTGATATTTTGAAAAGAGAAGGCATTCGCGCAACATTCTTCGTGTGCGGCAACCAAGTTGCGATAAGGAAAGATATATTGAAACGCATTGTAGATGAGGGCCATGCCATTGGCAATCATACGTATAATCATGAATATAAGGACTTGTATTCCGATTTCGATCATTTCTGGGGACAGATTCAGAAGACGGAGAAAATCATTCAAGAGGTAGCAGGAGTACGTACACCTTTACTACGCGCACCAGGTGGTACAGCGACGAACTTTGATGCATTTTACTTCTATTACTTAGATCAAGCAGGTTATACGATCTATGATTGGAACATTGATAGCGGAGATTCACGCAAGTTAAATGTACCGACGAAGGAGATCATTTCTACGGTAGAGGGCAGTCCATTGCGTCATGAACTAACCGTCTTGATGCACGATGGAACGGGTCATAAGACTTCTGTCGAAGCATTGCCAACGATCATTCACTATTTTAAAAATAAAGGCTATTCCTTTGCACCTATTACGACCAAAACGAACCCTGAGCAATTTGCGGTTAAGAAATTAAAGTGGACGCGTAGTGTGAAGGATGCTTCTTTTACCAAACAATTAGGTGTCATGCAGAAATATGCGGTTGATCATAATCCTAATCCGAAGCCTGTGGCAGTCAAAGAGAAGGAACCTGCAGTAGAAACGCGCCCATCACTTGAGCTTGATATAGGTAAGCAGCAGTTAATCATGCCACCTGTCCAATATATGTTATCGGGTAATAACAATTTGAAAGTACCTCTTCGAACCATCGTTGAGAGTATGGGTGGAACGATCAAGTGGGATGAAGTGAAGCAGAAAGTCGTCATTCATTATGGGGCACTGAACGTTGATTATGACACGGTGCATCATAAAGCGACTATTTATTATATGGGTAAACAATTGAAGTCGTATGCGTGGATGGATATAGAATGGCGAGATGGTAGTATATACGTCCCTTGGCAAGTGATTGTTGAACAGCTCAGGCAGAAGGGGGTCTTCTCCTCAGGGGAGAAAATGCTGAAGCTAACGGTCACACCCGCCATCCATGCAGAGCTTCTTAAAATCTAGTACTATGTGCTAACCTAAGTACGTCTAAATTGATAGAGAATAGGAAATGCTAGAAGCATAATCTTCTGTACGTGAGAATAAGAGGAGGCTTCTGCATGCGAGTTCCGATTCTATTATATGATGAACCAGCCAAAATTTTAGAGCGAATAGCTCAGCAGTTAGAGAAAGTATTAATCGGTAAGAAAGACGTCATTGAAAAAGCGCTCATAGCGATGCTTACAGGCGGGCATTTGTTGCTAGAAGATGCACCAGGTGTAGGTAAGACTTTACTCGCACGTGCTCTTGCACAATCAATGGGCTGTGATTTGAAACGACTTCAGTGCACACCAGATTTAATGCCATCAGATATTACAGGTGTATCTGTATTAAATCCGTTAACCCATGAATTTGAATTTCGACAAGGTCCTCTCTTTACTTCTTTTATCCTCGCAGATGAACTCAACCGAACAACACCCAAGACACAAGCAGCATTGCTTGAAGCAATGGAAGAACGCAAAGTAAGTGTAGATGGTGTAACGTATGCACTGCCGCAGCCTTTTCATCTCATTGCCACACAGAATTCACTAGATTATGAAGGTACCTATCCGCTGCCAGAAGCGCAGCTTGATCGATTTATGATGCGTTTAAGTATTGGTTATCCTGCCATTCAAGATGAAGTGCGCATGCTTGAGCGTGTGCGAGAACAGCGTGCAATTGAAGAATGGAAACCCGTTGTATTACCTGAAGAATGGTTGTTACTCGAGCGGGAGGCAGCTGCTATCCACGTGGATCAATCAATCAAAGTGTACATTGTTGGTCTGACGTCTAGTACACGTAATCACCCTTTTCTTCGGAGCGGGGCAAGTCCACGGGCATCGTACGCCTTAATGCGTGCTGCACAAGCGAGGGCTTTGATGCAAGGTCGCAGCTATGTCATTCCCGATGATGTGAAGATGTTAAGTATAGATGTGCTCTCACATCGACTAGCCCTAACTCCACAAGCAGAGATGGCAGGGCATGATGTGTTGCATATTTTGCATGAAATATTGAAGCAAGTTGTGACGCCATTCATGTCGCATGTTTCATCTAGGTAGGTGAAGACATGAGAATCGGTGGAAAATGGTTGTTTTTACTGGTCATGAGCGCGATCTGGCTTACGATTAGTCTCACATTCGGCGGTGTGGTGAGTTGGTTTCTTACGGGTGTATTTGGATTGTTATTCATTACCTCCATATTATTTCCGTTAGTAGCACTCATTCAAGTGGAAGTGTCACATACGTTATCTACTAATCGAATTCAAAGTGGTACTGAACTTTTCGTCTCATTAGACATTAAACAAAGATCACTTATTCCTCTGCCTTGGCTCATTATTCAAGAAACGTGGCAGCACGAAGGCGGTAGTGGGGAACTCGAATTTCGACAGCTTGTTTTTCCATGGTTTTATAGCAGACTAAACAGTTCATATGTGATGAATAACTTGCATCGCGGCACGTATCGTCTAGTACATACCGAGCTGATCACAGGTGATTTTCTCGGGTTTACATTGCGCAAGCGGAAAGTGGATGCGAAGCAGGCATTCCTCGTTACACCGAAAGCTTGGTTAGGACAGTGGGTGGATAATAACCAAGTAGATGGTGAGGGACAGCGACTGCGGAATCTTTCCATGCCGACATATCATGCTGCTCGTTCTGGGATACGCGAGTATGTACAAGGTGATCCGATGCATGCGATCCATTGGAAAGCTTCTGCTAAGACGGGTAAATGGTTTACCAAAGATCGGGAGAACACGCAGTCTAGACGCATGCTGTTAGTGCTGGATGGCTCTATTGATGCCGCGCATATTCAATTGAATCGATCTCGTAATAAAGGAAAGGGAAAGTCTGTAGTCAAATATGCACCTGTTCAGCCAATGGATCATTTGTTTGAACGCAGGGTCGAACTTACCGCTGGTATCTTACAAGAAGCTAAATATACGGGTAGGGAAGTACGATTCGCCACCAATGCTTTGCAAGGTGATGCAGCAAGTGCTTATTTTATGAAGTCTAAACATATGGGGATTGAAGTTTTCAGTGAAGGGTTGGCATATTTGCATGCTGGAGCGGGTATATCGTTTGCCGATTTATTAATACGGGAAAGTGCGCAATTGGATCAGTCCATGTCACTTGTGTGTGTGACCTCCACGTTAAATGAATACTTGGCTGAGGTTTTATTACGGTGGAACAAGCGCAATCAATCCGTACAGCTATATATGGTGCATGATCCACAATCTACAAGTAGAGTCGCGATTGAGTCTGTAGCCTTTGCTTCGTATTTAAGAGATATGGGATGTCAGGTCAGCATGCTGGAACACACTTCGATTAGAGGGGGTGAAGGTGATGCTGCCAATCAAATCTCTTGATTCTCCTAAGAAAATAGTGCCAAGCGGCCAGTTTGCTAGTCGGCTTCTGTTGTCAGTAGGGTTATTCCTACTTATTTGGGAGTGGTTAAGACCGATGCAAAGTCAGATCGGTATCGGTGAACCACAGTTTGTCTCTTCCATTTTGATCATGAGCGGCATCTTTCTGTTGCTTAATTGCTTGCCAATTCCTAAATATTTAGGATGGTTAATCAAAAGTTTAATCCTGCTAGTTACTCTCGGATCCATGTTCGATCCAGCGTGGACAGGTCAATGGGTGACAGACATCAGTCATGCGCTCATGCAGGATATCATTCGCTTTTCTATGGGCGATTTATTATCGATCAGTTCACAATTAAGAATGCTCAGTTTCTTGATATGTTTAACCGTGATGCTGCATCTGGTTCAGCATGTCATGTTGCAATATAATGCGATTGTTTGGTTTGTTAGTTTGACATTACTCTATTTAGCTGTGCTGCAAATATTCTTAGAGTTTGACACGATAAGCTCCATGATCCGCGTCATTGCCATTGGGCTCATGATGGCGGCTTTACTGCACTTAAAGGAATTGAAATGGATTTACGATATTCCGACAGAGTCGAAAAATTGGCCAACACATTGGATTATTGGAAGTATCTTAATAGGTGTGATTGTTTATGCAAGTGGACAATTTGCATCGCAGCAAGCGCCTAAACCTCTCATGCAACCGTTCTCATCTGAGCAGTTTGCCGCAAATATTGGGAAGCTTACGGGTGTCAATTTAACAACTTGGATGAATGATCGAATCGGGGCAAGTGATAGGAACGCAACGACTGGTTATGGGGAAGATGATTCACTTCTTGGTGGTCCAATTAAGATGAATGACGAGATTGTATTTACAGCTCGTACGCCACAGCTTACATATTGGCGTGGAGAATCCAAGAGTTTATACACAGGCAGTGGATGGAGAGAAAATGCGAGCGTAGATGATCAAACTGAGTATGAGAATGAACGTATATCTAATGATGCCCAATCCTCCTCTAACTTCATTGATCAAGAAGTTATGTGGAAGCACAGCTCACGTAGTAATCTTCTGTTTAGTGGGGGCACAGTCGAGCGAATCGACACGTTATTAACCGCAGATGGCAAGGCAATTCAGTCGAATTTAATTCATAGAGATTCGGTATCTGGGAAAAATAGACTTGTCTCCTCATCGGATTCAATTGGTTTCTATAAAGTAAGAGTTCAGCCACTCAAGTGGTCAAATGCAAGTTCCGATGCAAGTTTTAGATTGGTTAAGGATCAAGCGACCCCGAGTATGGAGCAGTATGTACAACTTCCATCGCAATTTCCGACGCGTATTCGCGAATTAGCCAAGCAAGTAACAGCTGGAGCGGTGACAGATTCTGCGAAGGCAAAAGCGATTGCGGAGTATCTGCGGACAAATTATGCCTACAGTCTCGACAAACCAACATTTCCCGGGAAAAGTGAAGACTTTGTCGATCACTTTCTATTCGTTGATCGCGGTGGTTATTGCAATCATTTTTCAAGTGCGATGGTTGTCATGTTGCGTTCAATTGATATCCCTGCGAGGTTTGTTAAAGGTTTCACACCCGGTGAAGTCGTAGACCAAGCAGAAGACGGCAATTTCATCGTCAATGTTCGCAATCGAGATGCACATTCATGGGTTGAGGTCTATGAAACTAACGTAGGTTGGATATCCTATGAACCGACACCAGGATTTTCGATGAATTCAGGTACTAGCTTGCAGGCTGCTGTTGGTGACAAGGTTACTGAACAATCGAGCCCTGCATGGAACGAGAGTAAGGCTGCTGATAACTCGAATCAAACAGGACTACTGCATGATGGGATACAAATATTGATCAAATCTGCACAACATGTACGTGAGTGGGTAGATACAAACCTACTATCGTCATGGATACCGGTTGTAGTAAGTAGTGTCCTGCTGTTCTTGATTGTAGTCGTGATCGTGTTCAGACGTCGAATGGTCAGACAGCATAGACGACTTAAAGAAGATCCGATATTCAATTCGTATCGTTCTTATCCTGTTCCTGTGCAGAATCGAACGATTGTGAGGCAAATGGAGCGGATGTGGAGACGAATTTTTCACAAATATGGCTCGAAACAACCCAATCAGACAGCACGTGAATATGTAATGTCATTAAATACATCAAGCGCTTCCATAAAAAAAGCACTCGATGAGTTTGTCACTTTGTACGAAGGAATTAAGCATGATCAAGCAACTAGAACCATTTCGACACAGGAGTTGACAAAATTATGGAGACGCATGAATCACTAGCAGTTACCATTGACCCTCCTCCAGTCGTTCTATATAATGGACAAGATATACGGACAGCTAACGTCGTTTAGTTTTCCGAAATAAGCCTGAGCATTATTAAATATTGGAGGATTGCGGATTATGTCTAAACCGAATGAAATGATCGTCGTACTCGACTTTGGCGGTCAATATAACCAACTTATTGCAAGAAGAATACGTGATCTTGGTGTTTATAGTGAATTAATTCCTTTCAATACACCAGCGGAAAAGATCAAGGAAATGAACCCACGTGGTATCGTGTTCTCCGGTGGACCTTCTTCTGTATACGGTGAAGGCGCGCCGCAAGTAGATCCAGGTGTATATGAGCTTAATGTTCCGATCATGGGAATTTGCTATGGTATGCAGCTAATGGCTCACCAAATGAACGGTAAAGTAGAAAGAGCAAGCAAGCGTGAGTACGGTAAATCTGAAGTTGAATTCGTAGCGGGTTCTCGTCTAGTTGAAGGACTAGAGAATAACCAACTTGTATGGATGAGCCATGGCGACCACGTAGTTGAGCTTCCAGAAGGCTTCGTACTCGATGCAAGCACAGAGAGCGCACCAATCGCGGCAATGAGCAATCCAAATAAACAATTCTATGCGGTACAATTCCACCCAGAAGTTCGTCACTCTGTTCAAGGTAATGAGATGATTCGTAACTTCGTGTATAACGTATGTGGATGCACAGGCGACTGGAGCATGGTAACATTCGTTGAAGACGCGATTCGTGAAATTCGTGAGCAAGTTGGCGACCGTAAAGTGCTATGTGCACTAAGCGGCGGTGTGGACTCTTCCGTAGTTGCGATTCTGATTCACAAAGCAATCGGCGATCAGTTGACTTGTATGTTTATTGATCACGGTCTACTTCGTAAAGGTGAAGCAGAGAGCGTAATGGAAACATTCGTAGGCAAATTCGATATGCACGTTGTGAAGATCGATGCTCGCGATCGTTTCTTAGGTAAACTTGCAGGCGTTGATGATCCAGAACAGAAGCGTAAAATTATCGGTAACGAATTCATTTACTGCTTCCAAGAAGAGTCTGAGAAAATGGGTCAATTCGATTTCTTGGCACAAGGTACACTGTATACGGACATCGTAGAAAGTGGTACTGCAACAGCACAAACAATCAAATCTCACCACAACGTAGGTGGATTGCCTGAAGATATTAAGTTCGAATTGATCGAACCACTTAAGACATTGTTCAAAGACGAAGTTCGTAAAGTCGGCGAAGAATGCGGTCTTCCTGAAGCTATCGTTTGGCGTCAGCCATTCCCAGGTCCGGGTCTAGCGATTCGTGTTCTTGGCGAAGTGACAGAAGATAAATTACACATCGTTCGTGAATCCGATGCGATTCTACGTGATGAGATTGCTAAGGCTGGTCTTGACCGCGAAATTTGGCAGTACTTCACTGCACTTCCGAACATGAAGAGTGTTGGCGTAATGGGTGATGAGCGTACGTATTCCTACACAGTAGGTATTCGCGCAGTTACTTCCATCGACGGCATGACAGCGGATTGGGCACGTATCCCTTGGGATATCCTTGAGAAAATCTCCGTTCGTATCGTGAATGAAGTGGAGAACGTAAACCGTATCGTTTATGACGTAACTTCCAAACCACCAGCAACGATTGAGTGGGAATAGGCAAGCGACACTCTATACACTGAAAAACGTTGATTTTACGCCGTTTAGGTAAAACTCATATGACTTTCTGAGACCAAAATTCCTTTCAATTGTCTCCAAGATTGTCGCCAAAAACTCTCGCCGAATGATTGTCGGTGGGAGTTTTTCTTTAGGCTTTAGCCGGTTGAGTACGTGAAACGCGCGAAACATGAAGAGGATGCCTTGGGATTTCCTTTAGGATATTTCTGATCGAGCGGCTTCACCACGGCGGCATGGTGTATAATATGGAGGTACAATCATGTCATTAATTTAGTAAAGAAACTAATGGTGGAAGGTAAACTACAAACCTATCTAGAATTGCTTTTATAATCAATGTATAAGAAGGAAAGTTGGAGGTATACAAATGTCAAGTGCAACACAACGTGCCGAATTACAATCTCAAATCTGGAAAATAGCCAATGATGTCCGTGGCTCAGTAGATGGATGGGATTTTAAACAATATGTTTTAGGAACGCTTTTTTATCGTTTCATTAGTGAGAACTTTTCTGGCTATATTGAAGCTGGAGACGAAAGCATCAAATATACAGACCTTCCTGATAGTATTATAACGAAAGAAATCAAAGAGGATGCCATTAAAACAAAAGGTTATTTCATATATCCGAGTCAGCTGTTTGCTAATATTGCGAAAACCGCCAACACAAATGAAAGCTTAAATACGGATTTAGCTGCCATATTTTCAGCTATTGAAAGTTCAGCAAATGGTTATCCTTCTGAATTGGATATTAAAGGATTATTTGCTGACTTTGACACGACAAGCAATAGATTAGGGAATACAGTGAAAGATAAAAACAGTCGTTTAGCTGCTGTTATTAAAGGCGTTGAAGGGCTTAATTTTGGTGATTTTGAAGATAGTCACATTGACCTTTTTGGTGATGCTTATGAGTATTTAATTTCTAATTATGCTGCCAATGCAGGGAAATCTGGAGGAGAATTTTTTACACCGCAAAGTGTATCTAAACTTATTGCTCAATTAGCAATACACAATCAAACAACCATTAATAAAATTTATGACCCGGCAGCTGGCTCTGGTTCTCTTTTATTACAAGCCAAAAAACAGTTTGATGACCACATCATCGAAGATGGTTTCTACGGGCAGGAGATTAATCATACAACGTATAATCTTGCGCGTATGAATATGTTTTTACACAACATCAACTACGATAAGTTTAATATTGCTTTGGGAAATACGCTATTAGACCCTCACTTTGGTGATGAAAAGCCATTTGATGCTATTGTATCTAATCCACCTTATTCCGTGAATTGGATTGGTAGTGATGATCCAACGCTTATTAATGATGAAAGGTTTGCTCCAGCAGGCGTATTAGCTCCTAAATCGAAAGCTGACTTCGCCTTTGTGCTTCACTCGCTTAGTTATCTATCAAGTAAAGGTCGTGCAGCTATCGTATGCTTCCCTGGTATATTTTACAGAGCTGGGGCTGAGCAGAAAATTAGGAAATATTTAATTGATAATAATTTTGTTGAAACTGTTATTTCATTAGCACCTAACCTGTTTTTTGGGACATCAATAGCAGTTAATATTTTAGTTCTATCTAAACATAAAGAAAATAATGCCACTCAATTTATTGACGCAAGTGGTGTGGATTTCTATAAAAAAGAAACCAATAATAACATCCTCACAGATGTCCATATTGAGCGAATTATGAGTATGTTTGACAGCAAAGAAGATGTTGACCATCTTGCAAGATCCGTTGATTATGATGCAATCGTTCAGAATGAGTACAACCTATCTGTTAGCTCCTATGTGGAAGCAAGAGATACTAGGGAAGTCATAGATATAAATGAGCTGAATGCAGAGATAAAAACGACAGTGGCAAAGATAGACCAACTTCGTGCCGAAATTGATGACATTATTAAGGGGATTGAATCATGAGTAAGCTGAGTTATTTGGAAAAATTGCTTGATGGGGTTGAGGTTGAATGGAAAACGTTAGGAGAAGTTTGTAGTATTGGTGTAGGGCAGAGTCCAAATGACACTGGAACAGGTGAATACCCATTTGTTAATGCAGGCACAACTCCATCAGGTTATTTGTCTAATTTTAACACAGAGCCCGACACCATAACTACTCCTTCGCGTGGTCAAGGTGGTATTGGATTTGTTGGCTATCAAAATAACCATTTTTGGTGTGGGCCGCTTTGCTACAGAATACGCAGCATAGATAAAAATATTAAAACTCGATTCATTTATTATGTGATGTCGAATAGCATGGCTGATATAATTGGACTAGCAAATATGACAGGTGTTCCTGCATTAAATAGAAAAGAGTTAATTGGATTTAAAATTCCTATCCCATGTCCAGAAAATCCAGAAAAATCCCTTGAAATCCAAACCGAAATCGTCCGTATTTTGGACGCTTTCATAAAGCTTACAGCAGAGCTTACAGCAGAGCTTACAGCAGAGCTTACAGCTCGTAAAAGTCAATATACTTATTACCGTGATAAGTTGTTAACTTTTGAAGAGGGTGAAGTTGAGTGGAAAGCGCTTGGGGATATAGGTGTTTTTGTTAGAGGGAGCGGCTTGCAAAAAAGTGATTTTGCAGAGAGCGGTGTAGGCTGTATCCATTATGGTCAAATTTATACTTACTACGGGAATTTTGCATATCAGACAAAATCTTTCGTTTCACCAACATTGGCAACCAAGTTGAGAAAAGCTCAGAAAGGCGATTTGATTATCGCGACTACAAGTGAAAATATCGAAGATGTTTGTAAGCCTTTAGTTTGGTTGGGTGAAGATGAGGTCTGTGTCAGTGGAGAGACTTATATATTTAAGCATAACCAAAATCCAAAGTATATAGCGTATTATCTCCAAACACCTATGTTTTTTGATTACAAAAAGAAAAGTAGAACAGGAACAAAGGTTATTCGAGTACATGGAGAGAAATTGGAGAAATTCGAGATACCGCTACCTTCACTTGAAGATCAAAATCGCATTGTATCAATTTTAGACAAATTCGATGCCTTGACCTCTTCAATTACCGAGGGATTACCTCGTGAAATAGAGTTGCGTCAAACACAATATGAATATTACCGTAATATGTTGCTTTCATTTCCGAAAAGTGAGGTAGAAGCTTAATATGGGAATAAGTTTAAATGAAGTTGCACGGAATTTGGATAGCAACAACAAGAAAGTCCAATTAATTTATGCATTTAATGGAACAGGTAAAACAAGACTTTCAAGGGAGTTCAAATCGTTACTTACACAATCTGTCGAGGAGAATGTAGAGATTGAGGAGTTAAAGGCGAGCGGTAAGAAGATTCTCTACTACAATGCTTTTACAGAAGATCTATTTTATTGGGATAATGATTTAGAAGATGATGCTGAACCAAAACTTAAAATCCATCCCAATTCATTTACAAAATGGATTTTTGAAGAGCAAGGACAAGATAGAAACATTATATCTATTTTTCAAAATTATACCGACGAAAAATTAACACCACATTTTAATGAAGAATATACTTTTAAAGATATGAATGGAAATAACGTAACAGTCGAATCTTTTACAGAAATCACATTTTCATATCAGAGGGGGAATGAAGAGCGCTCAGATAACATTAAAATTTCAAAAGGAGAAGAAAGTAACTTTGTATGGAGTGTTTTTTATTCTCTACTTAAACAAGTTATTGAAATATTAAATGTAGCTGAACCAAGTGATAGAGAAACAAATCAGTTCGACCAGCTGAAGTATGTATTCATAGATGATCCTGTAAGTTCTTTAGATGATAACCACTTGATTGAATTAGCAGTAAATTTAGCAGAATTAATAAAATCTAATGAGTCAGACCTTAAGTTTATTATAACCACACATAATCCTCTATTTTATAATGTGTTGTGTAGTGAGTTTAATAATTCTGATAGACGAACAGGTTACAACGATAAGAAACATTTTAAAAAGCATAGATTAGAAAAGAATGAAGTGGGCACATTCCAACTAAAAGATCAGAACAATGATTCACCGTTTTCATATCATCTTTTTCTAATGAATGAAATCGAAAAAGCTATTGAATCGGGGCAAATATATAAATATCATTTTAACTTCCTTCGAAATGCATTGGAGAAAACCTCCACGTTCTTAGGCTATTCTCATTGGAAAGATTTATTAGTGCCAGTCAGAGGAAGCGGTGTAGGATATGAAAACAGGATTCTAAACTTATCCAGTCATTCAAAGCATTCGGGTGAAGAAATTGTTGAGCTCACAAATGATGACAAGAATATATTAAGACATCTGTTTAGTGAAATTAATGAATTATATAGGTTTAAAAAGATTTAAGGAGGGAAGTCGGATGTACGATTACAAACCCATCGCAGAAGCAAATAACTATATCGTGTTAGATAAGTATACGAAGATAGCAGAACAAGGGGTTGGCTATCAAACAGAAGCTAACTTAGAGCGAGAATTGATTCAAGATCTAATTAATCAAGGGTACGAACACCTACCAAGTATCATAACTCCTGAAGCTTTGCTTGCTAATGCTCGTGTGCAGTTGCAAAATCTGAATCATATGCAGTTTTCCGATGCGGAATGGATTAGATTTTGTGAGCAGTACTTAGATAAACCTAGCGATAACCACATTGATAAAACTCGTAAAATCCATGACGATTATATTTATGACTTTGTATTCGATGACGGACATATTCAAAATATATATCTAGTAGACAAAAACAATGTTGCTAACAATAAAGTGCAGGTCATTGCGCAATTTGAACAAAAAGGAACGCATACTAATCGTTATGATGTAACCATCTTGGTCAATGGCTTACCGTTAGTGCAAGTAGAGCTCAAAAAGCGCGGGATTGCGATTCGTGAAGCCTTTAATCAGGTTCATCGCTATAGCAAAGAGAGTTTTAATTCTGACAACTCTTTCTTTAAATATGTGCAGATATTCGTAATTTCTAATGGGACAGATAGCCGATATTTTGCGAATACGACGAAACGGGACAAAAATAGTTTTGATTTTACGATGAATTGGGCTAAAGCGGACAATATCTTAATTAAAGATTTGAAAGATTTTACAGCTACATTTTTTCAGAAAGATACTTTGTTGAATATACTACTGAAATATTCCGTGTTTGATGTGAGTGATAATCTGTTGATCATGCGTCCTTATCAAATTGCTGCTGCTGAGAGAATATTGTGGAAAATAAAGAGTACATACCAATCCCGCAAGTGGAGTGCCATTGAAAGCGGAGGATTTATATGGCATACAACAGGTTCGGGGAAAACACTTACTAGTTTTAAAGCAGCTAGATTGGCTACTGAACTGGATTTTATCGATAAAGTATTTTTTGTTGTAGATCGGAAAGACCTGGATTTCCAGACAATGAAGGAGTATCAGCGGTTTTCTCCTGACAGTGTTAATGGTTCAGAGAGTACCGCAGGCTTAAAGCGTAACATGGATAAAGATGATAACAAAATTATTGTGACGACGATTCAAAAACTGAACAACCTAATGAAAAGCGAAGCGGACTTACCTATCTATCATAAGCAAGTGGTATTTATATTTGATGAAGCCCACCGTTCACAATTTGGTGAAGCGCAAAAAAATATTAAAAAGAAGTTTAAGAAGTTCTATCAATTCGGATTTACGGGTACGCCTATTTTCCCACAAAATGCATTAGGTTCTGACACGACTGCTTCTGTCTTCGGCCGAGAGTTACATTCTTATGTCATTACGGATGCCATTAGAGATGAGAAAGTATTAAAGTTCAAAGTAGATTATAACGATGTACGTCCCAAGTTCAAATCTATTGAAAAAGAGCAGGACGAGAAGAAGCTCTCGGCGGCAGAAAATAAAGAAGCATTACTACATCCTGAGCGGATTAAAGAAATATCTCAGTATATTGTTCATAATTTCCGAATAAAGACCCATCGTTTAAATGCGACTGGACAAGGGTTTAATGCCATGTTTGCTGTGAGTAGTGTTGACGCAGCCAAACTCTACTATGAATCATTAAAAAACATACAACATGAGAGTAGCAAACCTCTTAAGATTGCGACAATCTTCTCCTTCGCTGCGAATGAAGAACAAAGCGCGATAGGTGAAATCCTTGATGAAACGTTTGAACCTACAGCAATGGATAGTAGTGCAAAAGAGTTTTTGAGTTTAGCCATCAAAGACTATAATGCTATGTTTAAGACCAACTACGGCGTAGAAAGTAAGGAATTTCAAAATTATTATCGCGACCTTGCGAAACGAGTTAAAGATAAAGAGATTGATTTATTGATAGTTGTAGGAATGTTCTTAACTGGGTTTGATGCACCTACATTAAATACGTTATTTGTTGATAAAAATCTTAAATATCATGGATTAATGCAAGCTTTCTCAAGAACAAATCGTATTTATGATTCCACCAAAACCTTTGGGAATATTGTTACTTTTAGAGATTTAGAACAAGCAACAGTAGACGCAATTACGCTATTCGGAGATAAAAATACTAAGAATGTGGTGCTAGAAAAAAGTTATAAAGAGTATATGGAAGGATTCACCGATGTGGTAACGGGTGACGCCCGTCGTGGATACGTTGACGTAGTCAAAGAATTAAAGAAACGTTTTCCTGATGTGGATTTGATTGAAACTGAAAAAGATAAGAAAGATTTTGTAAAGCTGTTTGGTGAATATTTGCGAGTTGAAAATATACTACAGAACTATGATGAGTTTTCAGGTTTAAAAGCTTTACAAACAATAGATATGACTAATCCCGAAGCAGTAGAAGATTTTAAGTCTACTCACTATGTAACGGATGAAGATATAGCTGTTATGCAACAGATTCAAGTGTTAGAAGAAAGAAATGTTCAAGATTATCGTTCTTCCTACAATGATATTCGTGATTGGATTCGCCGTGAGAAGACTGGCAAAGAAAAAGGTAATTCCTCTGTGGATTGGGATGATGTTGTTTTTGAAGTGGATCTTCTAAAATCCCAAGAGATCAATTTGGATTACATTCTTGAACTAATATTTGAGCATAATAAAAAAGTGAAAGATAAAGCATCCTTGGTGGAAGAAGTTCGTCGCTTAATTCGTTCTAGCATAGGAAACCGAGCTAAAGAAAGCTTGGTAGTTGATTTTATTAATCAAGCTGATCTAGATAGTATTCAAGACAAAACTAGTATTATTGAAGCCTTCTTCTCATTTGCTCAAACTGAGCAAAAACGTGAAGCAGAAGAATTGATTAATACTGAAAATCTTAATGAAGAGGCTGCAAAGAGATATATTTTAACTTCATTAAAAAGAGAATATGCCAGTGAAAATGGAACGGAGCTTAATGAAGTTCTTCCTAAAATGAGTCCTCTTAATCCTCAGTATTTAACAAAAAAACAAAGCGTTTTTCAGAAAATTTCAGCCTTTGTAGATAAGTTTAAGGGAGTAGGAGGAAAGATTTAATAAATCTATAATAACGGTTAAAAATTTGAATTCTAGAAATTGATATTATCACATCGTCTTTGGATTTTAATCCGAGGGCGTTTTTTTGTTGATTTTTAAGCGTATAGGAATTGAGGTGCTTTCCTGTATACATTTAAAGGCTTCTTCCAAATTTGCTCGAAACTTAGGACTTAACTGTTCATTGCCACGATAAAAAAGCCAATCAAGGCTAATTCCGTATGTATCTGCAATTTTCAAAGCTAGGTCAGATGAAAGGCTCATTTCTTCACGCTCAATGCGGCTAATGGTGTTGGATGAAACATCAATACTTTCTGCAAATTCGAGTTGTGTAAGATTCTTTATTTCTCTTAATTCTTTAACGCGCCCAAGTGTAATATCTTTTTTTCGCTTGTTCGATCCTTTTTTGTCGGTCATTTTTCCGCTCCTTTCGTAGTCCATGAAGTTATTTTACTATACAAAGTCGTATAGTGACAATCGCGGAAAATGATGCCCTCAATTAGCCGTTTAGGTTCTCGTTATCTGAATATGGTTTTTTTACAATATAGCTACGACATGGCTATGTTGAATTTAATTACAAGGTGATGAACACATAATAGAAAATGCTTTTACTAGGTGCTAGGGAGCTTGGCTTTAAGGTGAATGACGGTTCACAGGTAAATGGAATGCAGCCTGTATGTAGCCTATGCAGCGGAGAATAAAAAAGTCAAAGGAAGCATGAGTCCAGGGATAAATAAATCTATGCAATATGCATTAGTCATACTGCAAAAGGAGACCTTTATGAAAACAAAAAATTCGCGAAACGCATACAACGAGAATACAGCAAAGCAGTATATTTCAGACGAGAAACCAATCATCAGTGTTTCTCCCGAAGTAGAAACACAATATAACTGGATCGATGGTAAACGCACAGATGAAGTAACAGGGTACAAGCTTTATTTTGTACAGGAAGGAGTTAACCCCTTTATGGTTAAATTTGTTAATAAACCATCATTAGCACCGTTCCTTTCTGAAGTAAGGCTAGATAAACTTGAAGCAATCGAAATCCGCTCGAATGTGTATTTCCGTTCAGAAGGGGTACGGGTTGTTAAATAATGAAAAACTCAGAACTTGAAGGCTACTTGATCCAAGCTCTGAACATGGCATTACAGATAAATGGTGAGACTTCTTATACGAACTCATTTGATGTAAGGGTAGCGGACGAAGGTTTTTACTTCGTCCCTCGCCTTCCTGCAAGCTATGTCGTTGATAATGAGCTTTATCAAAAGATCTACCTCATCAGTAATGCTGTTTTATATCCAGATTACACGCTTTTAAAGCAAACGGGATCGTATTTTGTCCCACTGGATACAGAAGATATTCATGTAAAAAGGGCATTGTTCTTCCCTTGGAGGCAAGGCATTTCAAAAAGATTGATTATACGGGATATCGAAAAATATGTTGATGACTTGCCACTTAACCAAGTTCCTGTGATGGAGAATTACACTATCAATCTAAATAAAGTTACAAGTATTGCTATCGCAGGAAATTCAGGTTCAGGCAAGTCCTATGTGTTGACATATTTTTTATGTGTATTGAAAAAGAGTTCAAGGATCGTAATTATTGATCCGAAATTTGATATGCCTAGCAGATGGGGAAGGGAAAACCATGTCAAAGTCATAGCCCCAACTGATAACAGGAACAAGAATGATTTTGTCTCAAGTGTGAATGCAGAGCTTAGCCAGTGCTTGGAGCTAATTCATCAACGGCAGCAGGTGCTTTACGATAACCCTCAAGCCGACTTTGAACACTATACGTTGGTAATTGACGAGGTTCTAGCATTGAGTGATGGTGTGGCAAAGCCGATTAAGGAAGCATTCTTTAGTCTTCTGTCGCAGATTTCATTATTAGGTAGAGCTTCAAAGGTTCATTTGCTACTGGTATCACAGAGGTTTGATAACAATGCAATTCCTATTTCTTGTAGAGAGCAACTCAATGTGTTAATTCAGGTTGGGAATATTAATTCCAAGACAACGCAATTTCTATTTCCCGACCTCTCACTTGAGGGGATAGTCATACCGCAAGGAATTGGGACGGGACTGATACAGGTTATTGACTCGGAGCACCCATTTCAAATTATTCCATTACTAACACCAACATTTAATAATTTGAAAGGGATCATGTAGATGAAAAACCCAAGTAAATCATTCTTCATTCGGACGTTTCATATTAACGGATTTCTATTATTTATTTCATTGATACTCCTCTTAGTTCGAGTTCCGTTCAAAATGATAGAAAGTTTTTTACACAATGAGACAAGTTCATTCCTGACAGAATACTCAGAATTTATGTCTAAAGCAGTGGGGGCAATATTCAATGCATTGGATGGGGTGATTGTGCTATCTGTCGCAACATTGCTACTACTGGTAGTTCCTGAACTGGTAACAAGGATTGTTAATGATTCATTATCAAATTGGTTCTCTTCAATATGGGTCAGCCTCCGTTTGAGAAAATTCTTAATAAGACAGGCAGACCATGAAGGTGAAGGGATTTTCAAGATTCAACAGCATAACAAATCAATACGAAAATCTGTCATAGATATTAGGAATAAAAAAATCACCTATCTCGTTAAATTGCCAAATGATGTACTGGCACAAAAACTACTCCTTGAATCAAAAGAAATTCTTCGTGAAGAAATATCAAGTCGCTTTCCAGCCTACTCATTCTCGAATTTTGAGCGGTACAAACACTGGCTGAGGATTGAAGGAACAAAAATTAGATAAAGAATAGCGGAGCTTTTGCCTGCCTTGGGCAGAAGCAAAGGAGCTCCGCTATTCTTGAAAGATGGCAGAAAACGATATTCCACGGGGCTACTACGACCCCCGTGGAATCAATAATCAATAATCGAGGGAAATGAACTATGGAAAAGAAAAAAGAGCAGAGAAGCAATAAATGGGCGTTCATTTTCTATCAAGAGAGTGCCCCGAAGAACTATTTAGAAATTATAGAAGAAATGCACATACCTTTTGTGTTGAGCCCTTGGCACGATAAGGACGTGAATAAAGAGACTGGGGAAATTAAAAAGCCACACAAGCACGGTGCACTATACTTTGATTCTTTGAAAAGCTATTCGCAGGTTTCATGCCTGATTAGCGAAAAGCTTAACGCTCCAAAGCATGTTGAGGTTGTTATGTCTCCAAAAGGAATGTATGAGTATTTCACACACGCAGAAAATCCAGATAAGACACCCTACCAAACAGAAGATATTGAGTGGGGGTGTGGATTTGAACTTGGAAAATTCATTGTTGAGCATAATACGGGTGAATTTTTGAACAGCATTATTGATGTGATTGCAGAACAAGATTTTAAGGAATTTGAAGAACTTGTAATGTACGCAAGAAAAAATGATTATTTGTTACTTGAGTTGATCGTAGATAAAACGTATTTCTTCTCAAGGTTACTAGACTCAAGGCGATACAGTTCAGAAAGACCTATTAAGAAAATTTATAAAGAAATGGGGGATGGCGATGAGTAAAACAATGGTGAACTCAGAAGACTTAAAGCGTGCTGGCTTCTCACCTTACACGGCTTCCAATATCATTAGACAAGCAAAACACTATATGGTACAACAAGGGTATGAGTTTTACGAGGGGCGGCGTATTTCTGTTGTCCCCTTACAGGCAGTAAAATCCGTTATCGGTGATGTTGAGTTGTCCGAAACGGAGGATTAACTTTGCCAAAAACTAGCTACCAAGATATCTATCAAGATGAAAATGGGCAATACTATTATGAGGTAAGCTTAGGTACGGACAAAATCACAGGAAAACGTATCAAGCGTAAAGGTCGCAAGTCGCAATCTGGAAAGAAATTTGAGTCAGCAAAAGAAGCCTATGCGGAAGCTATCCGTGTAAAAAATGACTTTTTGCAAACTCAAGGATATTCTGATTATGGTATGACCTTTGAACAATTCATGAATAATGTCTACATTCCACATTATAAGACTGAGGTGACAGAAGATACATTTGAGTCACGGAATCCATCTTTGAAAATTCTGCTCGAACGTTTTGGAAAGAAAGCATTACGGAAGATTACTTTGCACGATATTCAATTTTTCAGAACGTGGCTTCTAGATAAAAATGCGGCAGGATATTCACAGTCATACTCTTCATTGGTCTTTGGAATGTTGAAAAAAATTCTTGAATTTGCCGTTACTCTCAATTATCTTGATAAGAATGTTGCTCAGCAAGTAAAACCAATTCCTAAAGTGAAGACGGATGTTCCTTACTGGACGAAAGACGAAATTGAGAAAGTAATCTCAAAGATTTACACCGAAGATTTTTATGAGCATATGTGTTTTGTGATGTTGTGGGTCTACTATATGACAGGTGTTCGTGTGAACGAAGGAACAGCTCTCTGGTGGAATGATGTTGATTTTGAGAAAAAACAGCTTCGTGTTCATCATATGCTAGTTACTAAGAGTCGCAAGAATTACATTCGGAAGAACCACACGAAAACAGTTGATGGAAAACGGGTACTTGCTTTAGATAATGATACGCTTGAAGTGTTACGTGTATGGAAAGAGCGACAAGCACAACATGGAAATATGGACTTCATTTTCTCCTATGATGGCTTACCCATGATTAAATCAACGATTGCCCGAATTATTGCTCGTTATGCGAAGCTTGCAGGTGCTCCAGTAATACAGGCAAAAGGTCTACGACATTCACATGTAAGCTTTCTCATCAATGAATTAAATGCTTCTGTCTTGGTTGTCTCAAAACGTCTCGGGCACAGTTCGCCAGAAATTACGCTAAAACACTATGCACATTTGTGGCGTGGGATTGATGATGCTGTCGCCGAATCAATGGCGGGCATTATCAAAATTGAAACTGCAACGAGTAAGCAATTTACATTTGTCGGTAATCAAACGGTGAAACGAATGTCGCCAAAACTGTCTCCAAGGTAGTGTAGACACCGTAGAAATGTGATAACAACAGGCTTTATAAGCCCTACCCTCACCATTGAGTGGGAATAGGATCGTATAACGATTTAATTAAATCGGAGTTCAAGTACTTAACAGGTACTCGAACTCCGTTTTTTTGTTTTTTACTTATTTTAGGTGACTTAGTATGCAATTCACAAAACCGAACGCTATTTAATAATTTAATATTAATGTTCGTGTTTTCTGTTGACAAAATTCGAGTTTGTCCCTTACAATGAGCACAAATACTATAATCTCGGGAATTGGCCTGAGAGTATCTACGAGATCACCGTAATGATCTGTATCTAGGGGGAAAACTACAAATGGACCGTTTTTTTAAGTTGAAGGAAAATGGTACGAATATTCGTACCGAGATTATGGCGGGTATTACGACATTCATGGCAATGGCGTATATTTTGGCTGTAAATCCGAACGTTCTTACTGCATTTAGATCTGGGGCAACAGGCGGCGATTGGAATCAAGTGTTCTTGGCGACAGCGATTGCTGCAGGCGTAATGACGATTATTATGGGTCTACTCGTTAACTTCCCGGTTGCACTTGCTCCAGGTATGGGACTCAATGCATATTTTGCAGCAGTCATTCTTAGCTCGCAAGGTAAGTTTACGTTCGAAATGGCTTTAACAGCTGTATTTATTTCCGGTATTATCTTCATTCTTCTTACAGTAACGAAAGTGCGTCAGTTAATGATTGTGGCAGTGCCGGATGCGCTCAAACATGCGATTACAGTTGGTATCGGATTGTTTATTGCACTACTTGGTATCAAAAACTCGGGTCTACTCTCCATTGCAGTTGAGACAAGTAATGATGTAGCAGCGCACACGCACACGAAACTTAAGTATTTCGAAACAATCTTTTCATTAGGTAGTTTGACAGATCCAGGTGTTCTAACCGTTATCTTTGGTCTTATTCTCATTTCTGTATTAATGGTATTGCATGTACGTGGTGCAATTTTATATGGTATTATCGGTTCTACTATTTTCGCAATGTGTGTAGGTCTTGTTAATTTTGACTCATTAAATGCTTCGGGTACACAGTGGGTTCCTGACTTTACACAAATTCGTTTTGCTGATTTCGATTTTGCTGGTGTCATGAACACAGGTATTGTTACGGTCATTCTTACTTTTACATTCGTTGAATTGTTCGATACATTCGGCACAATGGTAGGTACAGCAAATCGTGCAGGTATTATGAAGGATAAAGAAAAAGGTACGAAAAAAGTCGGTAAAGCAATGCTGGTTGATGCGATCGGCGTTAGTGGCGGGGCTTTGCTAGGAACATCTACTGTAACAGCATTCGTTGAAAGTTCAGCGGGTATTGCTCAAGGCGGTCGTACAGGTCTAACGGCTGTAACAACTGGCGTATGTTTCTTGCTCTCCTTGTTCTTGGCACCGGTTATCTTCTTGATTCCAGGTGAGGCAACGGCAGCAGCACTTATTATAGTAGGGGTTCTCATGATGCAATCAATCCGTGAAATTGACTTTACGGATATGGTACTCGCAATTCCAGCTTTCTTGACAATTGTATTAATGCCTTTCACGTCATCGATTGCTAACGGTATTTCTTTTGGAATCGTAACGTATGTCGTGCTTGCAACAGTAGGTCGCGCAAGTGGTAAAAGTGAGCACAAAGTACATTGGTTAATGTGGGTTCTGGCAATTCTTGTACTTGCACGTTATATTTTCATTGGCGCTGAATAACAAAACGTACTATAATGGACTGCGGCTTTCTATGCGCAGTCTTTTTTAATTGAAGTGGGCAATATAATAACGCCTGTTCCGGAATTAACGGACGCGGTTCGAGAACTCCCGCGTTATCAAAACTAGGAGGTTTTATTTATTCATGTTTAATTTTTATTGGGGCATTGGTTTTGTGTTAGTGAACTTTGTTTTGTTCTTGCTCTGTTATCGATTCTTTGGTAAGAATGGACTCTTTATGTGGATCGGAGTTGCTACGGTGCTCGCGAATATTCAAGTCGTTAAGACGATGGAGATGTTCGGTATTGCGATGACGCTCGGTAACACGATGTATGCGACGATTTATATGACGACCGACCTTCTTAATGAGAAGTATGGAGAGAAGGAAGCGAAGAAAGCTGTATGGTTCGGCTTCTTCTCACTTGTTATGGCGCTGATCATTATGCAGATGGTACTTGTCTTTAAACCTTTGCAAGATGGTGATATCGCTCAGACTTCATTAGAGACGATCTTTGGTTTAATGCCTCGTTTAGCGCTAGGTAGCCTAGTTTCCTATTATTTGAGTCAGTTCTTAGACGTTAAGATTTACTCTTTCCTAAAGAGAGTGTTCCCACATCGAAATCAATTGTGGATTCGTAATAACGGAAGTACAGGAATCAGTCAATTGCTAGATACTATCGTATTCTGTACCATTGCTTTTGCAGGATCCGAGTTGTATCCATTTGATATTTGGATTGAGATTGTAATTACAACTTATATATTGAAGTTTGTGGTATCGGCAGCATCGACGCCTTTCTTATATATTGCAAGGAACTTTAAAGTGCACTCGGAATAATTCAGTTGGACGCGCATAGAACCAGTTCAATTGATGAACATAGATACATGATTTGTTTGTTGTAAAATGCTTTGTGATAAGAACCGCTTGTGGAGTTAGATATTAACTCACAAGTGGTTTTTTTATTGTATAGTAACTGTATGATTTTACCTGTGCATAAAATGTTGCATTGTGTCGTTAATTTTGATAAGATACTCCTTGTCACTTCGGAACACGACAAAAAATGAGAATAACAAAAACGACTTTCGAAAAAAAAGTTGAAAAAAAGTTATTGACATTAAGTATTCCAACATGATATGATATAAAAGTTGTCGCCGGTAACACGGAAGACAATGAAATAAAGAATTGTCCTTTGAAAACTGAACAACGAGTGAATGAATAGATGAGATTCTAACGAATCTCAAACAGTCGAGATCGTCGCTTTCGAGCGATTGATTGAGACAAGCTAGTAAGTAAATTTTGAGCAATCAGCTCTTTTAATGGAGAGTTTGATCCTGGCTCAGGACGAACGCTGGCGGCGTGCCTAATACATGCAAGTCGAGCGGAGTTATTCCTTCGGGGATAGCTTAGCGGCGGACGGGTGAGTAACACGTAGGCAACCTGCCTGTAAGACTGGGATAACCCACGGAAACGTGTGCTAATACCGGATAAATAACATTCTCGCATGAGAGAGTTAGGAAAGATGGAGCAATCTATCACTTACAGATGGGCCTGCGGCGCATTAGCTAGTTGGTGAGGTAATGGCTCACC
>NZ_JANQBC010000003.1 GCF_024721995.1 Paenibacillus radicibacter | reverse complement strand
GGTGAGCCATTACCTCACCAACTAGCTAATGCGCCGCAGGCCCATCTGTAAGTGATAGATTGCTCCATCTTTCCTAACTCTCTCATGCGAGAATGTTATTTATCCGGTATTAGCACACGTTTCCGTGAGTTATCCCAGTCTTACAGGCAGGTTGCCTACGTGTTACTCACCCGTCCGCCGCTAAGCTATCCCCGAAGGAATATCTCCGCTCGACTTGCATGTATTAGGCACGCCGCCAGCGTTCGTCCTGAGCCAGGATCAAACTCTCCATTAAAGAGCTGATTGCTCAAAATTTACTTACTAGCTTGTCTCAATCAATCGCTCGAAAGCGACGATCTCGACTGTTTGAGATTCGTTAGAATCTCATCTATTCATTCACTCGTTGTTCAGTTTTCAAAGGACAATTCTTTACTTTTCTGCGTCACAGCTTTTCAGCGGCGACTTGATTAATATACCACATCTTCACTACTCTTTGCAAGTGTTTTTTTGATCTTTTTTTCGATCAACACTCGCTTCGTTTCGTTCAGAAGCCGCTGTCTTACTGGCGGATAACTAATATACCACGGCGTAATACTCACGTCAAATCATAAAAAATGGTAATTGTATATTCTACATCTATCTTATAAAAAGAGCAGATACCTCAGGGTACCTGCTCTCTCTATTATATATTAAGAAGATAGTCTCTTAATCAATAAAGTCTTCTTCTTCACCATCTGTATCTGTCTCTTCATTCTTCTTCACACGAGCTACAGTTGATACTTCATCATCTTCTCTAATATTGATGACTTTAACACCTTGCGTGTTACGTCCCATAATCGAGATCTCAGACATACCCGTACGGATAACTGTACCTAGTGCAGTGATGATCATAAGATCCTCATCATCACGAACGACTTTAAGTCCAACGACATGACCGTTCTTCGGTGTCACATTAAGTGTCTTGATACCCTTACCACCACGTGATTGGATACGATAGTCCTCCACCGGTGTCCGTTTACCAAAGCCCTTCGATGTCACAATGAGTACCGTGTCGTCTACATTAACGATATCCGTATCAATTACATAATCGTCTTCGCCTAACTGGATACCTTTAACCCCTGTTGCTGTACGACCCATCGGACGCACATCATTTTCAGAGAAGCGAATAGAAATCCCTTGCTTCGTTGCCATAATCAATTCTTGATTACCATCGGTTAGCTTAACCCCAATTAATTGATCATCTTCACGAAGATTAAGAGCGATTAGACCTACTTTACGGATATTCACGAAGTCAATGAGTGGCGTCTTCTTAACGACCCCTTGCTTCGTACCGAAGAATACGTATTGATCTTCCGTGAATTCCTCGACTGGAATCACAGCACTGATCTTCTCACCTTGTTCGATTTGAATGAGGTTGATGATCGGTGTACCACGAGCTGTACGTCCTAGTGCAGGAATCTCATAAGCTTTAAGACGATACACTTTACCTTTATCCGTGAAGAACATCAAATAATGATGTGAATTCGTAACGAATAAGTGTTCGACGAAGTCATGCTCTTTGGTATCCATACCTACTACCCCACGACCACCACGTTTTTGTGAGCGGTACGTTGTAACAGGCAGACGCTTGATATAACCCGTATGGGAAATCGTGATGACAACATCTTCTCGAGGAATCAGATCTTCATCTTCAATGCTTTCCTCACCGATTGTTATTTCACTGCGTCTTTCATCGCCAAATTTATCTTTGATTTCATGAAGCTCTTCACTAATGATAGACAAAATTCTTTGTTCATCAGCAAGAATATCTTTGAGATCGGCAATGATTTTCATTAACTCTGCGTATTCATTCTCAATTTTCTCACGCTCTAAACCTGTTAAACGCTGCAAGCGCATATCAAGAATGGCTTGAGCTTGCTCATGGCTTAGGCTAAATGTTTGAATGAGTCCCTCACGCGCTTGTTCCGCTGTCTGTGAACGACGAATAAGTGCAATAACCTCATCCAAGTGATCAAGCGCAATACGTAAACCTTCTAAGATATGAGCACGAGCTTCTGCTTTGCGTAAATCAAACTCCGTACGGCGACGAATAATTTCACGCTGGTGCAGTAAATAATGACTCAAAATCTCTTTAAGATTCAGTACTTTAGGCTGGCCATTCGCAAGTGCAAGCATGATAATACCAAAGTTGCTTTGCATTGCGGTTTGTTTATATAAATTGTTTAATACGACGCTTGGGTTTACATCACGGCGCATTTCAATGACGATACGCATACCATTACGATCGGACTCGTCGCGAAGATCGCTAATACCCTCGATCTTTTTGTCACGAACAAGTTCTGCGATTTTCTCAACTAAACGCGCTTTATTCACTTGATAAGGAAGTTCACTCACGATAATTCTAGCTTTACCTGATACTTCCTCAATCTCAGCTTTTGCACGCATCGTTACGGACCCGCGTCCGGTTGAGTAGGCTTGTTTAATTCCTTCTCGTCCCAAAATATACCCGCCTGTTGGGAAGTCAGGACCTTTAATGGCACTCATTAATTCCAAAGGCTGAATATCTGGATTCTCGATCAACAGCTGGATTCCATCGATTACTTCCCCTAAATTGTGCGGGGGAATATTCGTTGCCATACCAACTGCAATTCCGGATACACCATTAACGAGTAAGTTAGGGAAACGGGAAGGTAATACAACAGGCTCTTTCTCTTCACCATCGTAGTTACCTACAAAATTAACTGTATCTTTATTCAGATCACGGAGCATCTCCATAGCAATCTTAGACAATCTTGCTTCTGTGTAACGCATGGCAGCTGCAAAGTCACCATCAATGGAACCAAAGTTACCATGCCCGTCAATAAGCATATAACGAAGGGAGAAGTCTTGCGCCATCCGTACCATTGTTTCATAAACGGCTGAATCCCCGTGTGGATGATACTTACCAATTACTTCACCGACAATTCTCGCTGATTTCTTATGCGGCTTATCTGAGGACATTCCTAGCTCAGACATTGCATAAAGAATCCGACGATGAACCGGTTTAAGTCCATCTCTAACATCTGGAAGAGCACGAGATACGATAATACTCATCGCATAATCCATAAACGAAGTGCGCACTTCTGATCCGATATCGATGTCTTTAATTTGCGAACGATTTTCTTCGGTCATTGTATCCTCCTAAAACCTGCTTTTTCAGCAATAGCTAAGCGATCTTCTGACGAACCTCAAGCTTAGATATCTAAATTTTTCACATACTGTGCATGTTCTTGAATAAATTCACGACGCGGTTCAACATTGTCACCCATTAAGGTGTCAAAGATTTGATCTGCATCTATCGCATCTTCAATTGTTACTTTAAGCAAAATACGTGCGTCTGGGTCCATAGTTGTTTCCCATAATTGAACAGCGTCCATCTCGCCTAGACCCTTATAACGTTGAATCCCGACTTTAACCCCTTCACCGTACTCTGCCATAATAGCATCACGCTGCTTATCGCTATAAGCATAACGCATGACTTTATTGCGCTCGAGGCGGTATAAAGGCGGCTGTGCAATGTACACGTAGCCTGCTTCGATTAATTTACGCATATATCGATAGAAGAACGTGAGTAGTAGTGTACGAATGTGTGCACCGTCTACGTCCGCATCCGTCATAATCACGATTTTGTGGTAACGAGCTTTGGCTAAATCGAATTCATCCGAAATCCCCGTACCTAGAGCTGTAATAATAGCCCGAATTTCTAAGTTGGATAAAATACGATCCAGACGCGCTTTCTCTACGTTAAGGATCTTACCTTTAAGCGGCAAAATTGCTTGGAAGTGACGGTCACGTCCACTTTTTGCTGATCCACCTGCAGAGTCACCCTCTACGATGAAAATCTCAGACACACTAGCGTCTTTAGACGAGCAATCCGCAAGCTTACCTGGCAAGGAGCTAACTTCAAGTGCGCTCTTACGGCGTGTTAACTCGCGTGCCTTACGCGCAGCCTCTCTTGCACGAGCCGCCATAAGTCCTTTTTCAATAACTTTCTTCGCAACGGCTGGATTCTCTTCCAGGAATGTTTGTAGCTTATCAGCAAGCAAAGATTCAACAATACCACGAACTTCGGAGTTACCAAGCTTAGTCTTCGTTTGTCCTTCAAATTGCGGATCTGGAATTTTTACAGAGATAATCGCTGCAATACCTTCACGAACATCATCCCCGGTTAAATTGGAATCCGAATCACGAAGTACATTATTCTTGCGGGCATAATCATTCATGATCCGTGTCATAGCACTCTTGAATCCGGATTCATGCGTACCGCCCTCATGGGTGTTAATGTTATTCGCAAATGAATATATATTCTCAACGTACGAATCGTTGTATTGGATCGCAACTTCAACTTGAATGTTGTCTTTAGTACCCTCTACGTAAATTGGAACCTGATTGACCGGCTCACGATTACGGTTCAAATATTCAACGAAAGAGACGATACCACCCTCAGCCATAAACGTATTGGACGTACCTGTACGCTCATCGATGAGATTGATCTCAAGTCCCTTATTTAAGAACGCTAACTCACGAATACGTGATTGCAAGATATCATATTCGTATTCTGTCGTTTCTGTAAAAATTTCTTTATCTGGTAAGAACGTAATCGAAGTACCAGTCTCATCGCTTTCGCCGATCGTCTTCAGATCGTACTGAGGTACACCGCGTTGATATTCTTGTTGGAATACTTTGCCCTCACGTTTAACGGTCACGATTAGTTTCTCAGACAATGCGTTAACTACGGACACACCAACACCGTGCAGACCGCCAGATACTTTATACCCTTCGCCGCCGAATTTACCACCTGCGTGCAGGACCGTTAATACAACTTCTACGGTTGGGCGCTTAAGCTTCGCATTCTCACCGACAGGAATACCACTACCATTATCGATTACTGTTATCGAGTTGTCCTTATTCACAATGACATCGATTCGCGTACAGCGGCCGGCAAGTGCCTCGTCAATCGAGTTGTCGACAACTTCCCAAACCAAATGATGAAGTCCCTTACCGCTCGTCGAACCGATATACATCCCCGGACGTTTACGAACAGCTTCAAGTCCCTCAAGAACTTGAATTGAACTCTCATCGTATGAATTCTGATTTAAAGACATTTCCGTTCACCTGCTTCTCTATAGTCAAATCGGGTCAATGGGTCAAAAGTTGATGGGCTCTCTTCTTCAAAGTCGTAGAAGAGATTGGAGAGTAATACACTTTATTAGTCGTCACGACGAGCGATTTGCTGTCTTCCTCACTAATCACTTCGATTTGCTTGGATTTATTCGCTTCGACAATGAACGTTCTTGATATCTTAGAAGATTTCTCGATCGATAGGTCAAATATAGCGACGAGCTCCGCACAGCGGATAATTTTCTCGCCCCCTAAATGAATAAACATGATATCAACTCCCGCTAGTTACATTTCCGCTTCTCACATGAAAGACGGAGGAGTCATTCAAGCGGTCTAAATGCACGCTCTCAAGACTGGTTGTTGTAATGAATGTCTGCACTTTGCTTTGGAACGTACGGATAAGCTCAGTCTGTCTAAACTCATCAAGTTCCGATAATACATCATCCAATAACAAAAGCGGATATTCGCCCACTTCCTCATGGATTAGCTCGATCTCCGCTAATTTGAGAGAAAGTGCCGTCGTCCGCTGTTGACCTTGTGAGCCGTACGTATGCACTTCTTTATCGTTAATATAAAACCGCATATCATCACGATGTGGTCCAAGAAGCGTTGCCCCTCTACGTAATTCTTGATCCCTTATCTTAGTTAACTTTACCATAAATTGCTCCAATAAAACAGTTTCTTGTGCATCTTCGGAAAAGGAAAAAGAAGGGGTGTATTCCACTCGAAGCACTTCAGAGCCTTTCGTAATGCCAGCATGAATCTGCTCTGCCCACGTTTGGAGCTTATTTATGAAGTTTTGACGTTTTTTCATAATTTTAACACCATACAGCGCAAGTTGTTCATCCCACACTTCAAGCATCGATATATTAACGACATTTGGGGATGAACTTTTTAGAAAATTATTACGTTGTTGGAGCGTCTTCTGATACTGCGACAAGTCATAGAGATAGCTTGGATAAACTTGTCCAATTTCCATATCGAGAAAACGGCGCCTTACCCCTGGACTGCCCTTCACAATTTCCAAGTCTTCCGGTGCAAACATAACAACGTTCAAACCACCAACAAACAGACTTAGTTTTTTTTGCTCCAGGCCGTTAATTTTTGCTTTCTTCCCTTTAGCAGTAAAGGTCAGATCCAGGGTGCAGGTGCCGTATTTTTTATCAATTTCACCGGTGATTTGTGCAGTGTCCTTGTGCCAACCGATGAGTTCTTTATCTTGGAATGTACGATGTGATTTCGTTAGGGCCAGCACATAAATCGCTTCAAGCAAGTTTGTTTTCCCTTGTGCATTAGGCCCTAAGAAGATATTCACATTCCGATCCAAGGTGAGCGTAAGCTCCTCATAATTTCGATAATTTCTCACGGACAATGTTTTTAGAAACAATAAGGGTTCCTCCCCACTTCTCCTAAGCTTACTGTCCTACAACTGTAAATTGACCACAGCCAGCCACAACAACTGTATCACCAGCACGCAGCTTGCGTCCGCGGCGATTGTCCGGCTCCCCATTAATCAACACTTCTGTTTCTTGTAAAAAAGATTTCGCATGACCGCCAGTTGCGATGCACTGCGCTAATTTCAAAAATTGTCCAAGCGTAATGTATTCCGTTGAGATGGAAATAGATTTCATAACATTCGTCTCCTTAGTTTGTTGTCCGGTATGGCAGAATCAACTGCAAAATTTCTGCGCCGTCTTCAGGCTTAATGATGATCGGCTGCATTGCACCTGTAAAACCGATATGGATATTCTCGCTGTCCATGACTTTAAGTGCTTCAAGCATATATTTGGAGTTAAACGAAATACGAAGAAGATCGCCGCGAATCGAATTCAAGTTGATTTCTTCCGTCACTTTACCGAGTTCTGTAGAAGTGGATGAAATCTCAATGGATTGATCTTCACGCATAATGAGCTTCACAATATTCGTCTTATCTTCACGGGATAGCAAGTATGCACGATCAATTGCCTCTGTGAGCTGCTTCGTGTTTACATTCAGCTCCGTCTGAAACGTTTCTTGAATAAGCTTGCTTGTATCTGGATAAGTTCCATCTAGGATCCGTGTGTAGAACAAAATGGAGTGAATCTTAAACAGCACTTGGTTATCTGCAATAACAATGTCGATTAAGGTGTTGTGATCCGGAAGTACTTTATTTAATTCATTCAGGGTACGACCCGAAATGACAATGTTCGAGAATTTTTGTGATGGATCAAGATCGATGTTTACTTCACGAGAAGCTAAACGGTGACGATCACAAGCAACAAATTTTAGTTTGCCGTTCTCAATTGTCCAAAGTACACCTGTTAGTATCGCCGTAGTTTCATTTGTTGAAACAGCGAATGAAGTTTGTTTAATCATGGTACGCAAAATATCGCTTGGGATTCGAATCGTACGGCTCTCCTCAAGCATCGGTAACAACGGGAACTCTTCAGGATCGAGTCCCATTAATTGAATTTCAGAAGAACCCGAACGAATGGTTGTCTGAAAATGATCCTTCACTTCAATTTCAATTTGTTGGGAAGGTAACTTACGAATCATCTCCATAAAGAATTTGGCGGGCAGTACGACGCTGCCGTTCTGACGAAGATCGATAATCGAAGTACCTTCTTTTTCAATTGGAATATGGCTTTGAATGGAAATGTCAGTGTCACTTGCTGTTAGCGTTACGCCGCCAGAAGTCGCATCAATTTTAATACCCGTAAGAATGGGAATAGTTGTTCGACTTGATATCGCTTTGGCAACATGTGAAATAGCTTCGGTTAAGTGGTCTTTTAAAATGGTTAATTTCATCTTTTCACTCCTGTAGTTCTGGATTCTCAAATCCCGTCATATACTCTTATAATATATAGATTTTTATATACTTAGTAGTAGTAGGGGCAGTGGATATGTGGATATGTGCATAAAACCGAGATAAAACAAGCCTATCCACATGTGCATAGATTGTGTATAGGCTTGTGTATTTAGGATGACATATTTTTCACTTTTTCGATAAGCGAATTGGTGATTTTGTACAGTTCTTGATCGGTTTTGAGCAGCTCCGAAACTTTCTCATGCGCATGGATGACCGTTGTGTGGTCGCGTCCCCCGAAAGCTTCCCCAATTTTAGGTAAAGAGAAATCTGTCAGCTCTCTTGAGAGGTACATGGCCACTTGACGTGGGAATGCGACAGCTTTCGTGCGCTTTCGTGCTTTGAAATCCTCTAGCTTTAGCCCATAAAATTCACCAACACGCTGCTGAATATCCTGAATTGTAATCACTTTCGGACGAGCGGAAGGGATAATATCCTTGAGCGCTTCTGCTGCCAGATGTACCGTAATATCTTGATTCGTTAGGGATGAGTAAGCAACAACACGAATAAGTGCACCTTCAAGCTCACGAATGTTCGTATCGATCTGGTTGGCGATATAAGCCATCGCTTCATTCGGAATTTCTAAGTTCTCCGCCTTCGCTTTTTTACGTAAAATCGCGATTCGCGTCTCTAAATCCGGTGGTTGAATATCCGTAATTAATCCCCACTCAAACCGCGAACGTAGGCGGTCTTCAAGCGTTGGAATCTCTTTAGGAGGTCGGTCACTGGAAATGATGATCTGCTTGCCTTCTTCATGCAGCGCATTAAAGGTGTGGAAAAACTCCTCTTGAATTCGTTCTTTTCCCGCCAAAAACTGAATATCGTCAATTAGAAGTACATCAATATTGCGATATTTGTTCCGGAAACCTTCCCCGCGATTATCCCGAATGGCATTAATGAACTCGTTTGTAAACTTTTCGGACGAGATGTACAAGACGCGAGAAGCTTCATTATGCTCCAGTACATAGTGTCCAATAGCGTGCATAAGATGCGTTTTACCAAGCCCTACGCCCCCGTACAAAAACAGCGGATTGTAAGCCTTGGCAGGTGCTTCTGCGACTGCAAGAGATGCAGCATGAGCAAAACGGTTGCCGGATCCAATGACGAATGTATCGAATTGGTACCGTGAATTCATCATATGTGGAAAAGTTTCTTCTGGAGTCCGCGCTACTTTAGTTTCTTGAATAGGTTGTCCTGCTTGTGGCAATACTTCCTTCGGTTCGTCACTTTCAATCGCAAACTTCAGTGCATATTCTTTTCCCGTATATTCCGTAATCGCAGATGAGATTAATTTATGGTAACGGCTCTCCAGCCATTCGCGTGCAAAATTATTCGGTGCGTACACCGTGACCGTATGATCGGCAAAACTCGACTTTGTCGATTTTAACCAGGTATCGAAACTAGGTTTACTGACCTTGGTTTGAATGATGGTTAAGATATGATGCCAATCCTCTTGATTGTGGAATTCCACAGATTTTATTCACCCCTTATGTCAGAAAACAAAGCATATTGTCATATTTTATCCACATTAACTGGGATAAACAAAAATGAGATATTAAGATGAGCAGTGACTTGTTCACAATGTTATCCACAGGTTGTTGATAAACGGAGGAAATACGGAGAATATCCACAACAGAAACACTCTTATATTAGCAGATGGAACCCTTGAAATCAACGGATTGTTTGATTTTATCCACAACTTCTACACCTTGTGTGTAAAAGTTATTCAGACCACAAGATATTGTTGATAAAATGTTGATTCGACATCTTTTTCCTGTGCATAGTTTTTTTCGCGTTTTGACGACAATCCACATTATGCCCACAGGTTGACTTTTTGCTTCAATTTGTGGTTTAATGTATAAAGAAATTTTTGTGGATTTCGATCCTCAACAGGGAGGTGCAATATAGATGCGTCCTACATTCAGACCTAACACTAGAAAACGTAAAAAGGTTCATGGTTTCCGTACAAGAATGAGCACAAAGAACGGTCGTAAAGTTCTAGCAGCTCGTCGTCTTAAAGGAAGAAAAGTGCTTAGCGCATAATAAACGGACCACGAATTGGTGGTCTTTTTTATTCGTAAATTTTAAAAAACGTCATTGCGACGTTTTTTTTTCTGTCTGTTTGGATTTATGGAATTGTGTGAAAGATAAATAAAGGATAAGAGGTGAGAGTGGTGGAGAAAGCATATCGACTCGCCAAGAGGGAAGATTTCGGCAAAGTATATCGGCATGGCAAATCGGTGGCTAATCACCAATTTGTCCTTTATTATTTTTCCCGACCAAGGCAGGAAAATTTCCGCTTAGGGATTTCGGCATCCAAAAAAATTGGAAATGCGGTTGTACGTAATCGCATGAGACGCTGCATTAAAGAAGTTATTCGACTCAATAAAGAGCTGCTAACAAATGGCTACGATTATATAGTAATTGTACGTAAGCCTGCAGCCGAAATGTCCTATCAGGAGCTGGAGAAAAGCATCAAGCATGTGATTCGCAAAGCTTCTTTAAATAAAAGAAACGTTATGGTATAGTTTATATGATGGGAAAGTTGTCATAGAGCGTATGCTTATTAAGCTAGATTTGGGAGGATTTCAATTGACTCGTGTGAATCGCCGATGGTTTGTGGCTTTACCATTCTTGTTTATGATCCTGTTACTAACAGGTTGCGGCAATACAACTGCATTGCCGATGCTTGATGATAGTGGCCGTGAAGCGGCAGGATTTTTCGTGAAATATTTCGTTATTCCATTAGTAGATTTGCTAGACATACTTGCAGATGTACTGTTTAGTTCATATGGACTTGCGATTATCGCGATAACAATCCTTATTCGCTTAGTTATTTTACCGCTTTCAATTAAGCAATTCCGTTCTTCGAAGAAGATGCAGGATTTACAACCTGAGATGAAAAAGCTTCGTGAACAATTTAAAGATGATCCAAAAAAACAACAAGAAGAATCGATGAAGTTATTCCAGAAGCATGGGGTTAATCCACTTGCAGGATGTTTCCCAGTGCTAATTCAAATGCCGATTTTACTTGCGCTATATCAATCCATTATGCGTAATCCAAGCATCGCAGGACATGAGTTCTTGTGGTACCACTTGGATAAACCAGAACCGTACGTGCTTCCAATTCTTGCGGCACTTACAACGTTCGGTCAGCAATTGTTTATGAAATCACAGATGAACCAACAGATGCAAATGCTATTGTTCGTGTTCCCTGTATTGATTTACATTATGGCGATTCAGTTCCCAGCAGCGTTAACGACTTACTGGATCGTGGGCAATGTCTTTACAATTATTCAGTACTACTTCATGTATGGCGGATTTAATTCGACGAAACCAGAAGTTAGCCCGGCTGCTACGCCGAGTAAAAAAGGTTCCAAGAAAAAAGGGTGACGTATAATGAAGAAGTTGGTCGTGACCGGAAAAACAATTGAAGATGCGGTTAAGGCAGGACTTTCGAAATGGAATGTCCCGTCTGATCGTGTGAATACGGTTGTTTTGGAACAGCCGTCGAGAGGTTTCTTAGGATTATTCGGAACAAGAGAAGCGAAAGTGGAACTTGAATTGATTCCAGATCCTTATGAAGAAGCAATTGCATTTATTAAGGAATTAACATCTGCAATGGATATCTCCACTGAAGTATCAGTGAAGAAAGAAAAGGACCAGACGCTGTTCGAGCTTTCCGGTTCTGAACTGGGCATATTGATCGGTAAAAGAGGACAAACTTTGGATGCACTTCAGTATCTCGTGAACATTGTGGCGAATCGCTATTCGTCTTCGCATGTTCGGATTATGCTGGATGCAGAGAATTTCCGTGAAAGACGGCGTCAAACGCTTGATGATCTTGCTAATAAGTTAGCTACGCGTGTTATTCGTACGAAGAAAGATGTCATTCTCGAACCGATGAATGCACAAGAACGAAAAATCATTCATACTGCGTTACAGAGTCATCCGTCGGTACGTACTGCCTCTAAGGGCGATGAACCGAACAGAAGAATCGTAATTACGCTTCGATAGTACAATTATGCAATGACACTTAAGTTTTAAGCGTCATTGCTTTTTTCTTAGAATGAGGATATACATGAGGGGTAAATACACATGTTAAATGATACAATTGCAGCAATATCCACTCCGCTTGGAGAGGGAGGAATAGCTGTTATTCGCGTAAGTGGAGAAGAAGCTGTTCCGCTGGTAGATCGTATTTTTAAATCGAAAAATAAACTGGCTGATGTTGATACGCACACGGTACACTACGGCCATATTATAGATGCTAAAACGAGCGACCGTATTGAGGAAGTACTCGTTACGGTGATGCGCGCGCCGCGTTCTTTTACGATGGAAGATGTCGTAGAGGTAAGTTGTCATGGCGGGATTGTATCCGTTAAAAAAGTGCTCGATGAGCTACTTGCACATGGCGTTCGTCTTGCAGAACCGGGAGAGTTTACGAAGCGTGCATTCCTAAATGGAAGAATTGATTTAACGCAGGCGGAAGCGGTTATTGACCTGATTCGTGCGAAGTCAGATCGTGCATTTAAAGTGGCGCTTAAACAAGTGGATGGTGCATTGTCGAAGCGAATTGGTGAACTTCGTTATGAGCTTGTAGAACTAATAGCACATATTGAAGTAAATATTGATTACCCTGAGCATGATGTGGAAGAAATGACAAATGCATTTATTCGGGAAAAATGTACGAAGGTGATGGAACAAATTAAGATGTTGCTACACACTGCGGAGCAAGGAAAAATCCTTCGTGAGGGTATTACGACAGCGATTATCGGTCGACCGAATGTAGGCAAGTCTTCTTTGCTTAATGCTCTGGCTCAAGATAACCGTGCGATTGTGACGGATATTCCGGGAACGACGCGTGATGTTATTGAAGAGTATGTGAATGTAGGTGGTATTCCGCTTAAGTTGCTTGATACAGCTGGCATTCGTGAAACATCGGATCTGGTTGAGCAAATTGGGGTGGAGCGCTCACGCAATGCCATTATGGACGCGGATCTGGTGCTATTCGTACTGAATCAGGCAGAGGCGCTCACGGCAGAAGATATGGCGATGATGGAGCAACTGAAGGATCGTCAGACTATCGTTATTCTAAATAAAGTGGATTTGGCTCCTGTTCTCGATCGTGGGGTCGTAGCAGAATCATTCCAAACGGATCGCATTGTGGAATTGTCCCTATTAGAAGAAAAAGGATTAGCTGACCTAGAAAAAACGATCTCAACGATATTCTTCGAGGGTCAATTAGAAGGCAGCGATTTAACATATGTAAGTAATGTACGTCATATTCATTTGCTAAAAGAGGCAAAGAAATCGCTTGAAGATGCGCAGGAAGCAAATGATATGCATATCCCGATTGATATGCTACAAATTGATATTCGTACAGCTTGGGAACAGCTTGGAGAAATTATTGGTGATTCGGTTGCTGAATCGCTCATTGATCAAATCTTTTCGCAATTTTGCTTAGGAAAGTAAGGGGTGAATTATTTTGAGTTATCATGGTGGAGATTTCGATGTGATCGTGATTGGAGCAGGTCACGCAGGGGTAGAAGCGGCACTTGCTTCAGCTCGTATGGGGTGTGAGACGCTGCTCATTACAATCAATCTGGATATGGTGGCGTTCATGCCTTGTAACCCATCCATTGGTGGGCCGGCAAAGGGCCACGTTGTGCGTGAGATTGATGCACTAGGTGGGGAAATGGGGCGCAATATTGACCGTACTTATATCCAGATGCGGATGCTAAATACAGGTAAAGGTCCTGCTGTACATGCCCTTCGTGCACAAGCTGATAAGTTCTTATACCAACAAACAATGAAGGAAACGATTGAAAACACGCCGAAATTGACGATGCGTCAAGGGATGGTTGAGGAGTTAATCGTTGAAGATGGAGAGTGCAAAGGGGTTCTAACGAAGACTGGTGCGAAGTATATGGCAAAAGCGGTTGTCGTGACTACAGGTACTTACTTGCGCGGTAAGGTGATTATGGGTGAGTTGATCTACGAGAGTGGGCCGAACAACCAACAACCATCGATTCGTTTGTCCGAGAGCTTAAGAGAGCTCGGGCTAGAGCTTGTACGCTTCAAAACGGGTACGCCACCGCGTGTGCATAGAGATACGATTGATTTTGATAAGACGGTTATCCAACCGGGGGATGATGTGCCGAAATACTTTTCTTATGAAACGACTTCGGGCACGCAAGATCAACTTCCTTGTTGGTTAACGTATACGTCAGAAGAAACACATCAAATCATTAATGATAATTTGCACCGTGCACCGATGTTCTCAGGCGTAATAGAAGGTACGGGTCCACGTTATTGCCCTTCCATTGAGGACAAAATTGTACGTTTCGCAGATAAGCCGAAGCATCAAATTTTCTTAGAGCCAGAAGGACGTAATACGTCGGAATATTATGTTCAAGGGTTATCGACTTCGATGCCAGAAGATGTTCAACTGCAAATTCTAAGATCGGTTCCTGGTTTAGAAAAAGTTGAAATGATGCGTACGGGTTATGCAATTGAGTATGATGCGGTTGTACCTACACAACTGAAGCCTTCGCTTGAAACGAAGGTGGTAAGTGGATTATTCACCGCTGGTCAAATTAATGGAACATCCGGTTATGAAGAAGCTGCAGGTCAAGGGGTTATGGCAGGTATTAACGCGGCACGTAAAGTGCAGGGCAAAGATGCTGTAATCTTGAATCGTTCGGAAGGTTATATTGGTGTTCTTATTGATGATTTGGTAACAAAAGGTACGAATGAACCTTATCGTCTTCTGACATCAAGAGCCGAGTATCGTCTATTGCTTCGTCATGATAATGCAGATCTTCGTCTGACACCAATTGGTCATGAGATTGGACTGATCTCAGACGAGCGTTATGAGCGTTTCTTGAATAAGAGATCACTAGTAGAGCAAGAAATTGCACGCTTGGAAAAAACGATGGTGAAGCCGGAAGATATCGATGACATCCTTCTTGAAGCTGGTACGGTTCGACTTGCGCATGCTTCACAGCTAATCACGTTACTGCGTCGTCCAGAAGTACAGTATCAACTTGTGGATCAAATTTCACCTTCACCTTATGAACTAAATGAAGAAATGAAAGAGCAAGTTGAAATCCAAGTAAAATACTCGGGATATATTGATAAACAATTGATTCAGGTTGAGCGTCTGAAAAAGATGGAGAAGAAGCTCATTCCGGACGAAATTATATACGAAGAAATTCACGGTATTGCGATGGAAGCGAAGCAAAAACTTGCTAAAATCAGACCGATATCGATTGGGCAAGCGACACGGATTTCCGGGGTAACTCCTGCAGACATATCGATTCTTATCGTATATCTAGAACATTATAACCGTGTAACAGCTTCAAGAGGATAGGAGAATACAATGGATGCACTGCAACAAGAGTTCGTAGCGAAACTTGGCGAGAAGGGGATTGAACTCTCTGAAGCGCAAGTTGATCAATTCGAACTTTATTATAAAGAACTTGTCGAATGGAATGAGAAGATTAACTTAACAGCGATTACGGAGCGCTCCGAGGTGTATTGGAAGCACTTCTACGATTCGCTATCTCTATCATTTTATGTCGAAATGAATAAAGTAAAGAGTATGGCTGATATCGGATCAGGTGCAGGGTTTCCAGGGATCCCGCTTAAAATTGCTTTCCCACATTTGAAATTAACGATTGTGGATTCATTGAATAAACGTATTAATTTCCTCAAGCAATTAGTCGAGAAACTTAACGTTCAAGATGTGAATTGTGTGCATGGTCGTGCTGAAGACATTGGTCGATTGCCAGAGCATCGAGATCAATATGATCTATCCACAGCTCGAGCGGTTGCTAGATTTAATAGCCTTGCTGAGTTCTGTATGCCTTTCGTCAAAGTAGGCGGGAAGTTCGTCTCGATGAAAGGTTCAGAAGTAGAAGAGGAAGTAAAAGAGTCTGGTAACTGCATGAAGGAGCTTCGTGGTAAGGTCCTAAAAGTTGATCGCATGGAACTTCCGGTAGTTGGTGGTGTTCGTCACTTTGTTCAAGTGAGTAAGCTTGCTGCAACTCCGAAAAAATATCCGCGTAAAGCGGGTACACCGCTTAAGAGTCCACTGTTGTAATCGCAATAACCCTGGCCGTGTGCTGGGGTTTATTTACGAGATAGGGAAGTAGTGTCTTGTTATAGTATGGAGTACGAAGCTGCTTATCTAACATAGTTAGTTGATAAAATTGTTCCACGTGGAACAATTACATACGGATTTGTAAATGTCATAATTCGTTCCCCTTCTAGCAGCAGGAAAATAGGGAACAATGGAGAATTTGATATAATAGAGTATTGTTACTGAGTGACACCGAGGAGCTCCCATCAACTGGGTGAAATCGTGAAAATTTTTGGGAAAAGTAAGGTGGTTTATTACGTATGAAAGAACAGATTTCGAAGTTATTCGGGTTTACGGAAAAGAGTCCAACAGATGAATTGAAGAACATTCCGGTTGCTGATGTTGTACCAAGTCCTTATCAGCCACGTACTGTGTTTGACGATGATAAGCTGGATGAACTTTGTCAAACGATTCGTACACACGGTGTCATTCAACCCATTGTAGTTCGTGTGCGTAACAATCATTACGAGCTCATTGCAGGGGAACGCCGACTTCGCGCTGTACGTAAATTAGGTTACGAAACAATTCCTGCCGTTATTCGCGATTTCAATGATTCTCAATCTGCATCTATTGCACTAATCGAAAATTTACAGCGTGAAAATTTAACAGCAATTGAAGAAGCAGTTGCTTACCAGCAGTTGATGGTTATATATGAACTAACACAGGAGAGCCTGGCACAACGTTTAGGTAAAAGTCAGTCGACGATTGCGAATAAAATTAGATTGTTACAACTTCCTGAGCTCGTGAAGGCGGCACTTCTACAGCGACATATTACAGAACGTCATGCACGTGCATTGCTAGTTCTGGATACGGAGGAAATACAGCTTAAAGTACTTGATGAAATTATTGCAAAAGATTTAAACGTGAAGCAAACGGAAACACGTATCAAGTTCTTAAAGGAATTGGTACAGGAAGAGAAAAAATCGAAGCGTCGAGTTTCTTTTTCCAAAGATGTGAGACTCGCTTTAAATACGATTCGACAATCGGTTGAAATGGTTGCAAGTTCAGGTCTTAACATTAATACTGCAGAGCAGGATTTCGAAGATCATTATGAAATTGTGATCAAGATTCCGAAGAAATCATAAAATAATTAGACGACGATGCGAGCGGTGGCGAATGATTCGGCACTGCTTCTTTTTTTAACTGATAATGGCTATAAATGATGAATCTTCGATTATGTAATGCTAGAGTAAATATGATAGAATATATTTATTCTTTCTTACATGAATAAGAGAGAATCGGATACATAATTCCGTAGTTTTGAACGTGTAATTAATCCTATCTTATACACTACTAATAGAGGTGAACAGGCGTTGTCTAAGATTTTAGCGATTACGAACCAAAAGGGTGGAGTTGGGAAAACAACTACCTCGGTCAATCTAGGCGCCTCACTGGCATCGCTAGGTAAACGAGTATTGCTTGTAGATATTGATCCACAAGGGAATACGACAAGCGGTGTAGGAGTGAATAAGGCTGATGTCACCAACTGTATTTATGATGTTCTTATTAATGATGTGCATCCCAATGATGCAACCGTAGATACAGGTGTACCTAATCTCAAAATTATTCCGGCCACGATTCAACTTGCTGGAGCAGAAATTGAACTTGTACCGACGATCTCGCGTGAAGTCAGATTGAAAAAATCACTTCATCTGGTTCGTCACATGTATGATTATATTCTAATTGATTGTCCGCCATCTCTAGGCATTCTGACGATCAATTCATTAACTGCGTCGGATGCAGTCATTATTCCAATTCAATGTGAATATTACGCACTAGAGGGCTTATCTCAGCTACTCAATACTGTTCGTCTTGTTCAGAAACATTTGAATACGAGCTTGCAGATTGAAGGCGTATTGTTAACGATGTTCGACGCACGTACCAACCTAGGTATTCAAGTTATTGAAGAAGTTAAGAAGTATTTCCAACAGAAAGTGTATCAGACCGTTATTCCAAGGAATGTACGTTTAAGTGAAGCACCATCTCATGGTCAATCCATTATTACGTATGATCCGAAATCAAAAGGGGCAGAAGTATACCTCGAACTTGCAAAGGAAGTGATTTCACATGAGCAAGCGGTTAGGTAAGGGGCTTGATGCACTAATTGATACAATTCACATTAATGAAGATGATAAGGTTGTTCAAATTCCTCTTGCACAATTAAGAGCTAACCCGTATCAACCACGTAAAACTTTTGATGCTGATAGCCTTCATGAATTAGCAGCATCGATTAAGGAACACGGTGTGATTCAGCCGATTATCGTGCGTAAGGTATTAAAAGGATATGAGATTATTGCAGGTGAACGCAGATTTCGTGCTTCCCAAGAGTGCGGCATTGCGACGATCCCTGCTGTAATAAAGAAGTTATCCGATCAACAAGTTACTGAAATTGCATTAATTGAAAACGTGCAGCGTGAAGATTTAAATGCAATGGAAATGGCACTTGCGTATCAAGGATTAATTGATCAATTCAATCTGACGCAAGAAGAACTGTCTGTTAAAGTAGGGAAGAGTCGCTCTCATATCGCTAACTTCTTAAGACTTTTACAATTGCCAGATGTCGTTAAAGGATATGTTTCACGTGGAACAATTTCAATGGGACATGCTAGAGCGATTGTTGGTCTTAAAGATGAGAAGCTTATGAAAGAACTTGCTGAAAAATGTATGACAGAACAGTGGAGCGTACGTCAGTTGGAAGAAGAACTGAAACGTATGGAAGAGGAAAAGTCGAAGGAGAATGAAACGGCAGGCACAAAGGTTAATAAGGCAAGTAAACAAAAGAACCCTTATATTCGCCAAGCTGAAGATCAACTTCGTGAACAATTCCAAACTACTGTAACAATTAACGATCAAAATGAAAAAGGTAAGATTGAATTGAAGTATTACTCCAAAGATGATTTGCAAAGATTGTTAGACTTGTTGCAGTTGAAATCGGTTTAAATATTTCGCATGAAAAATGTAGCATACCGATTGTTATCTTTCGTAAGAAAGAGCAAACTAAGGTATGCTATCTTTTTGAGCGAACATATCGAAGGATGGTCGCGAGTGGATATTAAATATTTTGATCATGCGGCTTCTTCTTGGCCGAAGCCACCTGAAGTCATAGAAGCGATGACACGTAATTTAAGTGAGAGTGGAGCGAACCCAGGGCGGGGGAGTCACGCAATGGCAGTTAAGGCAAGCCGTGTCTTGTTTGAGACGAGGCGAAATGCTGCGAAGTTGTTCGGGGTACGTAATCCGAATGATATTTCGTTTGCACTGAATACGACGGCAGCACTCAATCTTGCGATACTTGGATTCGTGCGCGAAGGGGCGCACGTGATCTCTACAGCGGTTGAGCACAACTCAGTGCGAAGGCCGCTGGAATATTTGAAACGTACACGGAACGTTTCGGTGACATACGTGTCCGCGGATATACGCGGACGGGTAAAGGTGGCGGATGTGGAAGCAGCCATCCGTCCAAACACGGAGCTGGTGGTGGTTAACCACAGCTCCAATCTGCTCGGCACGGTACAGCCCGTGCCGGAGATCGGCGCCATGTGCCGTAGGCATGGCGTGAGGTTGCTTGTGGATGCAGCGCAGAGCGCAGGCATCCTGCCTATCGATGTCGACGCCATGGGCATCGACATGTTGGCTTTCCCTGGCCACAAGGGACTACTGGGGCCGCAAGGAACGGGTGGATTGTACATCCACCCTGATCTGGAGCTAGAGCCGCTCATGCATGGCGGCACGGGAAGTCAGTCGGAGGCGCTGGAGCAGCCGAAGGTAAGACCGGATCGCTATGAGGCTGGGACGCCGAATACGGTCGGTATTGCAGGACTTAACGAAGGGATCAAATATGTACTCAGTAAATCAGTCGAGAGCATTCATGCACATGAGTGGGCGCTATCGCAGCGACTTATGGAAGGTCTAGTTCGTCTACCAGGTGTTCAATTGCTAGGTCCAGAGATAGGGGAACTTAAGACAGGAATTGTTGCTTTTAATATAGAGGGTGCAGACTCCTCGGAAATTTCTTTTGTTCTAGATCAATCTTTCGGTATTGCAGTACGAGCTGGTTATCATTGCACGCCACTTGCACATGAAGCAATTGGCACATTAGCTAACGGAGCTGTACGAGCATCCGTCGGTTATGCAACGACGACGGAAGATGTGGATTATTTTATAGAAGCGATAAAAGAGATTGTGGAAGGGTATTTGAAGTGATTCGAGTGAATATCTTACATTGCGACACAGTCAGAGAAATTTTTATAACGATTAGACGAATGTCTACAAAGAGGAAGGACAGAAGGCAATGACAGATATGATGGATGTAAGTTTGGAAATGTGGCTGATGATTGGAGCGCTAGGCATTGCTATAATCAGTCTACTGCTTGTTATTATTGTATGGGCAAAGATGAGCGGAATGCGCAAAAAGTATAAAGCCCTTCTTAATGGAACAAGTGGTGAAAATATCGAAGAGTTGTTAATTGGGATTCAACAACAGCTGAGCACGCAAATTGAACAAGGGTCTCTACTTAAAAATGATGTGACCCAAATTCAACAAGCGATGAAGCTCATGAAATCAAAGGTCAATATTCACCGATACAGTGCATTCGGCGATATTGGTAGTAGTGATCTGAGTTTCTCGATTTCGATCTTAGATGATATGGCCAATGGTGTAGTGTTAACGGGCATTCACAGTCGGGAACAAACTTACATTTATGCGAAGCCGATCCAGAATGGTGTCTCCACATATACGTTGTCCCCTGAGGAAAAAGAAGCAATTAACCGCACAATGCAGCAAGGGTAAGAGCGTTAGCTAGAGCTGAATATCTGAAGTTCGTGTAGGGGAAAATGGTTGAACGTTCATGCGCTGCATGGATGCGAAAATGGATTGAGCGATCACATCAGCCATGTTCATCACGAGACTAAGACGTGTATTCTGCAATACAAAGTACTCCATAAAACCTGATATATTCACGATACCTGTCATGTAGATGTTACCGATGGCAGGTAAATTTTTATTCACACCTGCACCTGGCTTGAGCGGACCATTGCCGATCTGAATACAGCCAATAGAGTTCATTTGACCGAGTGAAGCATCTACCGCTATGATAAACGGATCATGGTGCTCTCTATGTATGAGTTCAATATGTTCGCTTAGATTCATCGCATGGACAGGTTCATCAAGCGTGCCATAAATATGAAAGTTCGCACCCCATTCCGCGTATTTACGCAAACGACTGCCTACAAGTGGTCCAAGACAATCACCAGTAGAGCGATCAGTGCCAATGCAACAAATCACAATAGGCTTCTGAGATGGAAGTTCAGATAATAAATCGATTAAGTGCTTCGCAAGGGATGCGGTTGTATTCGAATCCGAATATAATAGTTTTAATGGAGACGATAGGTTCATGGTAACCCTCCAAGAGGAATGCTAGTAAGGACTACTAGATTCATATATTTTTACTAGTATACGGATATCAAAGAGATTTTATACGTACTAGGATGAGATAGAAGAATAGGGGAATGAATAGATGCTGATGCTTATTGCATTTGATTCGACGCAGCAGGCACTAAGGGCTGAGATGCTGCTAGAGTACGCGGAAATTGAGATTGATATGTGCCCAACTCCGAAGACGATTACGGCAGGCTGTGCGCTATCCATCGAGTTCCCAGCGGATCAGGTGGAGACCGTCAGGCAGATTATTGTGACTGAGCACGTTGAAATTCGTGGCATCTATGCAAATATAAACGGCACATATGAGAACATAATGGAGGAGGGGGATCCTTCGTGACTTGGTTACAGGAGAATGCGATTGTGAAAGCAGTCGTAAACTATTTTGAAGATCCAGATAAGATGCTGGCAACGGTCGTAGATATTGTTCAGATCATCGCGATATTCGTAGCAGCCAAAATAATTGTGAAGATTGCCAATAAAGCGATTAATAAAATGCTTACAGCGAAACAACGCGGTCCGATTAAAATTGACGTCAGAAGATCGAATACGATTTTTAAATTAGCAAATAACATTATCACATATACAGTTAATTTTATTGCGATCATGCTTATCTTATCGCAGTTAGGTGTAAATTTAGGTCCGATCCTTGCGGGGGCTGGGGTTCTGGGTCTAGCCATCGGTTTTGGGGCACAAAGCTTAGTGAAGGATGTTATTACGGGATTCTTCATTATATTCGAAGATCAATTTGCAGTAGGAGATATCGTACAGATTGATCAATTCAAAGGAACAGTGGAGCAGATTGGAATCCGTGTGACACGTGTGCGGAGCTGGACTGGAGAAGTTCACATTATTCCAAACGGAAACATCAAGCAAGTAACGAACTTTTCGATGCACAATTCGGTTGCGGTTGTGGATGTGGCAATTGCATATGAAGCGAACGTTGATGAAGCAATTGAGGTTCTCAAAAGCGTCTCTCAGCGTTTGTATGAAAGCCATGACAATATCGTCGCTGAGCCGAACGTACTCGGTGTACAGATGCTTGGGAACTCGGAGATTGTACTTCGGACAACTGCAGAGTGTAAACCAAATACGCATGTGGAAATTACACGTGTGATGCATGCAGAGATTAAGAAAGAATTTGATAAACATGGGATCGAAATTCCATATCCGAAAACCATTACGTATCTTAAATCGGAAAAGGCGGCTGAGTAATCGATGGAACGTAAACATTATGAGCTTGGGGATATTGTTCAGATGAAGAAACCTCATCCGTGTGGAACGAATGAGATGGAGATTATTCGTCTAGGGATGGATATTCGAATCAAGTGTGTAGGATGTAAACATTCGGTACTTGTTCCACGAGCTAAATTCGAGAGCAAGCTGAAGAAAGTGCTCCGTCAAGGATCTGCTCAGCCAATGGAATCATCCGATGGGGTGCAGGAGTAAAACGGACTATTTTACAGTCAAATACAATGTTTATGATGGGTGTAAAAAGCTTGTCATGGATGGAATTATGTGATAATATTTAGTTTGTTATCACCGCGGAAAGGTACCCAAGAGGCCCAAGGGGGCTGACTCGAAATCAGCTAGGCGTCGCAAGGCGTGCGTGGGTTCGAATCCCACTCTTTCCGCCACAACTTTCATATGATCATAAACATAAACCTCCTACGAGATGTAGGAGGTTTTTTTGGTGCTCTAATGAATCGTTTTCTTCGTCCATTTGCGGTTGTGATTAGATGTTTCGGGAAACTCGTCGCCGGCTTGTAAGGATACGACTTGTGGATTCTGGATGCCCATATGAATATCATTCTCGCCAATTTCGATGTATTGTCCGTCGTTTGTGACTTTCTCACCAGGACGGAATTCGGTACGTTCGCCCACTTTGCTGTCACCTCCACCTATTATAAAATGTGCTTTCCGCTTAAATTTATGTAAGTTAGATACGCAGATGTGGATAACAAGTTTTACAAGATTGGGGATAGTTCAGGGTGAAATGTGGACAAGATCGGTATTGTCATTATCCCCATGTGGACAAGTTTATAAGATCACTCCATAGAGAACCCAACAGGTTCCGCGGAAGACTTGCTATACATAGGCCAATCTGATATAATACTTTGGTGCGAGTTTTTTATATTTAAAATGAATGCTCGCTCCTTGCTCCCGAAAGGGGGCCGTTTAGTCCAAAAGGAGGTGAAATACATGCGCAAGTATGAAGTAATGTACATTATTCGTACAGACATTGAGCAAGAAGTTGTTCAATCTACTGTAGAAAAGTTCCAAAACATCATTACGAACAACGGTGGCGAAGTTACAAAGCAAGACCTTATGGGTAAGCGCCGTCTAGCGTATGAGATCAACAAATTCCGTGATGGGAACTATGTTCTTGTCCACTTCAATGCAGAACCTGCAGTTGTTACGGAATTGGATCGCGTAATGAAAATTTCTGATGAAGTTATTCGTTACCTAATCGTTAATGACGTAGCGTAAGCTAAGACAGGCTTGTAAAGTAATCATCGTTAGGAGGGCGCTATTGATGCTAAATCGAGTGATTCTGATCGGCAGACTAACTAAAGATCCTGAGCTTCGTTATACACCAGCAGGTGTTGCAGTTGCTCAATTCACTTTGGCTGTAGATCGTCCATTTTCCAACCAACAAACGCGTGAGCGGGAGACTGACTTCATTCCTGTGGTAACTTGGAGACAGCTTGCTGAGACATGTGCGAATTATCTTCGCAAAGGTCGTCTTGCTGCGGTCGAAGGGCGTATTCAAGTACGTTCTTATGACAACAATGAGGGTCGCAAAGTGTATGTAACCGAAGTTATTGCTGATAATGTTCGATTCTTAGAGTCGGCTAATTCAGGGCAGCGTGAAGAATCAAGTTATTCGTCTGGCGGCGATTCAATGGGCGGAAACAATGGCGGCGGAAGTCGCTATAGTGGAGGTCGCGAAACGAAGCAGAAGGACCCATTCTTTGACGATGGAAAACCGATTGATATATCGGATGATGATTTGCCATTCTAAAGTAGAAAGGACTGAATACGATGAGTTTCCAAAAAAGAGACAATGGTGGCGAAGATCGCGGCGAGCGTAAGTTTGCTCCACGTCGTGGCGGTAAAGGCGGTAAACGCCGTAAAGTTTGCTACTTCACTGTAAACAAAATTAAACACATTGACTATAAAGATACGGATACACTTAAGAAGTTCATCTCCGAGCGTGGTAAAATCTTGCCACGTCGTGTGACTGGTACTTCCGCGAAATATCAACGTGCGTTGACAATCGCAATCAAGCGTTCCCGTACAGTAGCACTTCTTCCGTACACTACGGAGTAGTCTAACGTTCAAACGTGAAGAAGCAGTAGGAACTCGTTCCTGCTGCTTTTTTTGTTGTCGTTTTTGTTATAGGAAATCTGTCCTGTCGTGAGGAAAGCACCGCTCTTTATGGTACATCATTTTATGCTATAATTAGGGTGTAGCTTGTTTGACGAAGGGGAGAGTCCAATTGTCTCATATGGATAAAGATGTTGACCTGGCTAGACGAGTTAAAGTCATTGAATGGCTAAAAACAGAAGTCGTGGATCAAGTGGCTCATTTGCTTAAAGCGATCTGGGAAGGCAGTCAGAGTAAGATGGTAGACGCACTGGCGAGTCTGATTTCAAGTGGATACATCTTAGGGAGACGGCTAGGGATTCCTCTGCGAAGTTTAGATGAGGCGATAATGGAAAAAATGAAGAAACATAGAGCGGATGGCCACCAACTAGAAGATTGGTACGGGGACATTTCTGCACTGGAAGAACATATATCTAAGAGGTGAACCCCTTGACCAAACGAACATGGATTTCGATTTTGTGGGCAATTGCCTATGTGGTGATGCTGCTATCTTTTAAAACGAGCTTTTTATTGCTGACGATTAGTTTTCTGATCATTCCGGTCGTGGCATTATTTGTTCGTGAGAATGTGAAAAATTTTATTATGTATTACGTGGCCGCGGTCGTGCTCGCTTATGTGCTGGCAACTCCGCATGGCGCATTTATTGTCATGACCTCTTTATTCTTACTACCTGTCAGTGTTGTGATGGGAATTTTGTATAAAAAGAGATCGTCGGCACGAACAGTAGTTACACTTGGCTTCTTAATGCTGCTGGGTGAAATGCTGTTAAGCTTAGTGATTGGTGCGTTAGCCGGATATAATTTCGTAGGTGAATTCCGCTTGATGATGCAAGATTATTTGAAATCTGCGGAAGACTTGATGCAAGGGGTCGTGAATTTCGATCTACAAATGTACCTCGATCTTATGACTAGCATACTACCTATGTTGCTTATCGTTCTTGCTGCGTTCTTTGCCTTAGTCACGCATGGCGTAGGACGCTGGCTCATGAACTTAACAGGCGAGAAATTGCCAGGTATGAAGCCACTTCGTGATTGGAGAATGCCGCGCAGCTTTATTTTTGTTTATCTAATTGTAGTGTTGATGAATTTATTTATGGATCCAAGTTCCAAATCAACGCTCAATATGATTGTGATTAACTTGTATCCGCTACTCTTGATTGCATTTACGATTCAGGCGATTTCGTTCTTGTTCTTTATTGATCATCTGAAAAAGTGGCGCCGTGTATTGCCGATACTAGGGATTATACTGCTCGTATTACTACCGCCTGTTATGGTGCCATATAGTTTCCTTGGGTTATTGGATACGGCACTCCCACTACGGGAACGCTTCAACAAAAAAAATTAGGTAGGAGCTGTGAGAATGCCGAAGTTTCTTGTTAAGCGGTGGCATGGTCAACACATATTATGGATCTTTGGGACGATGCTGCTCCTGATCGCCGTACTCTGTTACTACCAATGGGTGCTGGGTGTGTTGTTCCTGCTCATTGGGGCTATTCTATTGTACGTGACGATTGCTGCAGAGACGGCGTTTCGTAAAGATCTAAATTACTACATCGCTTCCATCTCACATCGAGTACGAAAAGCAGGCAGTGCTGCTCTTAATGAGCTGCCAATCGGTATCTTGATCTACGATGAGGAAAGTACCATTCAATGGCATAATAGTGCGGTTGCTGGCATGCTTAAGCGGACTTCTGCCATAGGGGAAGACCTAATTGAGCTTATACCAGATTTTAAGCGCATCAAAGATAAAGACGAGACCTTTGAAGTGACGCATGGGAATCGAATCTATGCGGCTAATGTGAAGGTGAAAGAGCGCGTCATCTATTTTCGTGATGTAACGGATTATACGGAGATGAGCCGCAGGTACGAAGCGGATAAGACGGTTGTCGGCATATTGATGATGGATAACTGGGATGAGCTGACACAAGGGATGGATGACCAAACCCGAAGTGTCTTACTTGCAAAAGTAATGGGTGAAATCAACAATTGGGCGATTAAGCACGACATTTATTTGCGTCGATTATCTTCCGATCGTTATCTCGTCGTTATGAATCAGAAGTCGTTAAAAGCGCTTGAACAGACAAGATTCGGTATCTTGGATGATGTTCGGGATATGACGATGGAGTATAAGATTCCGCTTACGATCTCTATTGGGATTGCTTCTGGTGAGGAAAGACTCATTGAGCTTGGACAGATGGCCCAGGCGAGCTTAGACATGGCTCTGGGACGCGGCGGTGATCAGGTGGCTGTTAAGACGGGTCAGAAGCTCTGCTTCTATGGAGGACGTTCTAACGCGATTGAGAAGCGTACACGTGTACGTGCTCGCGTTATCTCTCATGCTCTTCGTGATTTGATTAAAGAAAGTGATAAAGTCATTATTATGGGACATCGTTTCCCTGACATGGATGCAATCGGTGCGGCAATTGGGGTACTGAAAGCTGTGCGAATTGTAGGTAAAGAAGGTTACATTGTGCTGGAAGGCATGAATCCTTCCATTCAAAGGCTAATGGAGACGATAGCGGATGATGAGAAGCTGCACGCACGGTTTATTACGCCAGATGAAGCGCTGCAAATTATGAATCCTCGGACACTTGCTGTCGTGTGTGATACGCATAAGGCCTCTATGGTTGCGGAGCCGCGTCTCTTGTCTCTTACACATCGAATCGTCGTTATTGATCATCACAGACGTAGTGAGGACTTCTTGCAAGATGCCACACTCGTGTATATGGAGCCATATGCCTCATCAACATGTGAGTTAGTAACCGAGTTATTGCAGTATATTACGGAAAAATTAACACTTGAAGTGATTGAAGCGACAGTGCTCCTTGCTGGAATTGTCGTGGATACGAAAAGTTTTACGCAGCGTACGGGTTCAAGAACGTTCGAAGCGGCATCTTTCTTGAGACGTAATGGTGCGGATGCAACTGTGATTCAGACGATTTTGAAAGAAGATTTGGGCTCATATATTGAAAAAGCCGAGATTATTAAACATACTGAGATAGTCAATCAATCGATTGCACTTGCCATTGCGAAGTCTGGAAGGATGCATTCTCAGCTTATGATTGCTCAAGTTGCAGATACACTGCTTGGCATGACAGGCATTCTAGCTTCGTTCGTCATTGCAAGGCGACCTGATGGACTAATTGGGATATCAGCCCGTTCAATGGGCGATCTCAATGTGCAAGTTGTGATGGAACGACTTGGTGGTGGCGGGCATTTGACCAATGCGGCAACGCAGTTAGAAGGAACACTGGAAGATGCAGAATTACGTCTGAAACAAGCCATTCAAGAAATTGAAGAGGAAGAGGGGTTATTCGAATGAAAGTTGTATTTTTACAAGATGTAAAGGGTCAAGGTAAAAAAGGTGAAATTAAGGAAATATCTGAGGGTTATGCAAATAACTTTTTAATTCCACGTAAGTTAGCTGCTCCTGCAACAACGGGGGTTGTCAATACATTAGCACAGCAAAAGCAAGCAGAGCTTAAGCGTAAAGAGCAAGAAAAGGCAGATGCACAAGCACTCGGCGACAAAATGAAAGAAATGACGGTTAAAGTGACTGCAAAGGCTGGTGAGGGCGGTCGTCTATTCGGCGCTGTATCTACGAAGCAAGTTGCAGAAGCACTTGAGAAGCAATTCAAACTTAAAATTGATAAGCGTAAAATGTTACTTGATGATGCAATCCGTTCGCTCGGTGTAACGAAAGTCCCTGTGAAATTGCACCAAGAAGTTACGACTACATTAAATGTTCACGTTGTTGAAGAATAAGAAATAATGGAGGATTTACTCCTAAAGAAAGCGAGGTGTGATGGATGAGAGAAGAAATGTTCGAGGACCGCGTACTCCCACAAAACACGGAAGCGGAACAAGCTGTGTTAGGTGCAGTCTTGCTGGATAGCGAAGCGCTCATTACGGCGATGGAGCGGGTAGGGCCTGAAGACTTTTATCGTCCATCGCATCAGCGCATTTACGAAACGATGCTGGAATTATCGGATGAGCAAGAGCCAATTGACCTCATCACATTGACAGCTAGGTTGCAGGATAAAGGTGTTCTTGAAGATATCGGCGGTGTGTCGTATCTTTCGGATCTGGCTTCGGCTGTACCGACCTCTGCCAATATAGATTACTACGCGCAAATCGTCGAAGAGAAATCGATGCTGCGCCGTCTCATTCGTGCAGCTTCACAAATTGTATCGAATGGGTATGCGAGTTCAGATGATGTTGGTGCGATGCTAAGTGAAGCGGAAGCCCGCATTTTTGAAATTTCACAGCGCCGTGCGACGAGTGGATTCGTATCGATTCGAGATGTGCTGATGGAAGTGTTCGAGAAAGTTGAAACCCTATATTCGAATAAGGGTGGCAGTACAGGGATTCCCTCGGGTTTCCCGGATTTGGACAAGATGACTGCCGGTTTCCAACGTTCGGACTTAATTATTGTGGCTGCGCGTCCTTCCGTAGGTAAGACCGCATTCTCGCTAAATGTCGCGCAAAATGTTGGTGTACGTGCAAAAGAAACTGTTGCGATCTTCTCTCTGGAGATGGGGGCCGCTCAGCTTGTACAACGTATGATCTGCGCGGAAGCAAACGTTGATGCCTCTCGTCTTCGCTTGGGTAACTTAGAGAATGAAGATTGGGAAAAGCTGACGATGGCGATTGGATCGTTATCCGAGGCGAATATTTATATCGATGATTCACCAGCTTTAACCGTTGCGGATATTCGCGCGAAGTGTCGTAGGTTGAAGCAGGAGCGGGGCTTAGGTATGATTCTGATCGATTACTTGCAGCTCATTCATGGCCGTGGTAAAGGGGATAATCGTCAGCAGGAAGTATCCGAAATTTCTCGTACACTGAAACAAATTGCACGTGAGCTAAACGTACCGGTTATTGCACTATCGCAGTTAAGCCGTGGGGTAGAGCAGCGTCAAGATAAACGTCCGATGATGTCTGACCTTCGTGAATCAGGTTCCATTGAGCAAGATGCCGACATTGTTGCGTTCTTGTATCGTGATGATTACTACGATAAAGAGTCCGAGAAGAAGAACATTATCGAGATCATTATTGCTAAGCAACGTAATGGTCCGGTAGGGACAGTTGAGCTGTGTTTCTTGAAAAACTACAATAAATTCGTTCCACTCAACCGAACGCATGCGGATGGTGCACCTGCAGCAGCAGGCGGCGGACTACCGTATTAAGTGTAAGAACAGCAGGATGGAATTAGCGACACTCCTTGGACAATGAAAGGGAGTGTCGTTTTTTTTATAGCTAATAGATAGCTAATCCCAATATTTTCTGATAAAATAACAACGCATTCCAATATAGGAATGATTATAGAAAACATTAATTTCTGAAAATACATAACAGCAGTCAATCTCAAAGTGACGGGGGATGCAGAGATGATAGCAAAAGCAGAATTATGGACGCAACAGCTGCTTGAAATTGAAGATTTAGACGGCAATCTGTATGAAACAATGATCTTAAAGATTGAACAAGATACATTATCTATTCGGCAGCCTGTGAATAAGGAGAACATCCCGATTACAGTATCTTCGGGTTCGGAAGTTATCGTATTCTGCTATCCAGAAGGAAAAGATAAGTATTATTATCAATCCCAATTGATTCAAGATGGAACGAGATTCTACATTTCACAGCCGGAAGATGGTCTTCTGACTAAAGTGCAGCGTCGTAATTTCTTCCGAGTGCCAGCAACAGTTGAATTCTGGTATGAAACCGAAGCAAAAAATGCTAGGTTTGACCGAATCACAAGCGATATTAGTGGTGGAGGACTTGCATTCTTCAGCTTGCCGTCCGAGCCAGTAGCTGTAGGTGACCGAATTTCAGGTATGCTGAAGATCGATTCGAAAGAAGTTCCTTTCCAAGCGGATATTGTTCATATTCGTCCAGTCTACAATGAATATGCCCGTTCTTGTTACAGTCTATCATTCGTTGATATGCGAGAATCGCAGCGGGATATCATTATTGGATACTGTATGAAACGGCAAGTGGAGATTCGTAAAAAAATAGGCGATACCAAATAAAAAAATATTTCACTTCGTTAATAGGAACACATACCTTACAAGAGGGGTGTTCCTTTTTCGTGTCGCTATATATTTAAATATGTATTATAGAAAGTAAAAATGAAATTAGCAGTAATGATCAGATTCGGGGAACAATAACGGAATGAATGAAGAATGTGACCAATTATACACAATAATTCCGAACGATGTAGACGGGAGTTATTTCATTGTTCGTTTTTATTGACTTTGAAGTTGTTGATTGCTAAAATTATATAGTAAGGAAACCGAACGGTTTATTAAAATTAGTGAACCCACCTGAGGAGGTCATACGATGTCAACAGTAGTAGTTGTTGGAACCCAATGGGGTGACGAAGGAAAAGGGAAAATTACAGACTATTTAGCGGAGTCTGCTGAGGTTGTTGCACGTTATCAAGGCGGTAACAACGCTGGACATACAATTCTAATTGGTGATAAAAAATATAAATTGCACTTAATCCCATCCGGTATTTTCTATGATAAAAAAGAGTGCGTAATTGGTAACGGAATGGTTATTAATCCGGCTGCTCTTATCGAAGAAATTGCGTACATTCATACGAATAATTTCTCGACTGATAACTTAAGAATCAGTGATCGTGCACACGTCATTATGCCTTACCACTTGCTGCTGGACGGACTTGAAGAAGACAGCAAGGGCGATAATAAGATCGGTACAACACGTAAAGGTATTGGCCCATGTTATATGGACAAAGCGGCTCGTAACGGTATCCGTATTGCAGACCTAATGGATGCAGAAGAGTTCGAAAGAAGACTTCGCACCGTACTTGTTGAGAAAAACCGTATTATCGAGAGCGTTTATGGCGCTAAAGGTCTGGATGCAGACTCCATTCTTGCTGAATACCTTGGCTATGCAGAACAATTGCGTAAATACGTAACGGATACTTCGGTTGTGCTTAATGATGCTATCGATAACGGCAAGCGTGTATTGTTCGAAGGCGCGCAAGGCGTAATGTTAGATATCGACCAAGGTACGTACCCATATGTTACATCTTCCAACCCAACAGCTGGTGGTGTATGTATCGGTTCTGGCGTAGGTCCGACGAAGATCCACCAAATTATTGGGGTTGCGAAAGCTTATACAACACGTGTAGGTGATGGCCCGTTCCCAACTGAGCTTAACAATGAGATCGGTGAATTTATCCGTGAAAAAGGTCATGAGTACGGTACGACAACAGGCCGCGCACGCCGCGTGGGCTGGTTCGACTCTGTCGTTGTACGTCACGCACGTCGTGTAAGTGGTATTACAGGCTTGTCCTTGAACTCCATTGACGTACTTAGCGGTCTTGAGACGGTTAAGATTTGCACAGGCTACTTGTACAAAGGTCAAGTGATTGATCACTACCCAGCGTCTTTGAAGCAATTAGCAGAGTGTGAAGCGGTATATGAGGAGCTTCCAGGTTGGAGCGAAGACATTACAGGTGCTCGCTCTCTTGAGGATCTTCCTGAGAATGCGCGTCACTATGTAGAGCGTGTATCGCAATTGACAGGTATTCCGATTTCGATCTTCTCTGTAGGTCGTAACCGTGAACAAACGAACCAAATTCGTCCGATTTACATGTAAATTTACTCAAGAAGATTGCGGAGCAATGGGATTATAATATTTTTTGAAAATTAATGGCTAGGCAGTTGAAAGAGGAAGTGTGTCTATGAGATGCACTTCCTTTTGTGTTGTTCTAGGGGCTTAAACTTGCAAATATCGGTCAATACTGCAGAGAGGGAGAGAGATTTATTCTGCAGAGGTGAAATTCATGTTAAGGCTAAAATGGCTCAACTGGTTATGTAAGCTAGTAGTAGGTACTGCGATCGTGAGTGTGTTGACCCTGACGATTACGTCGTTTACGGTGAATATGGTGGTGCAGCAAATTTTGCAGCAATTTAATTTACAAGGACTTGTTCCAGATATTAAAATGTCAGATGTTGTATCGAGTATGATTAATGGTACATCGTCTAAGAATCCGAATCAGACAGTTTTACATTCACCTGCTCCAAGTGCAAAAGAGGAGCAGAAACAAGGTGCGCAAAGCCAGGGACAATCACAGTCTTCCGAGCAAATCGGGTCTCAGACATCACCATCGCCGTCACCAGCTAAACCGGATGATGCAGTGGGGGTCTGGTCTCAGATCAGCGGAAGCGAGAGTTCCAGCAGCGGTATGGTGATGTCAATTGAGGATTTTGCCAAAAAGAAAGATCAGATGTCCAGTGAGGATAAGATGAAGATCTTCTCAACGATTGCATCTAAAGTCCCTGAAAAAGAAGTTCAGCGTCTGTCGACAATTGTCGAGAACGGTATTACCAAAGATGAAGCCAAAGAGATGGATACGATTCTACAAAAATATTTAAAGCCTGACGAATATGCTGAGCTTCTTACAATCGTTACGAAGAAATAACTGTATTTTCTCAATTCCTTTTAATCTATGAACATTAGAAACTTATTAAAATACCTCACTGTTTGTTGAAACCAGACGGTAGAGTATGGTAAATTAAGTGGTAGGTTCATAGAATAAATCCCAAATTTAACTAAAATGTGAGTTAATTCGCGTTAAATTGGATGATATAAAGGGAGCAAATCATGGCAGAGTTCAGGGGAAAAGATTGGGCGAATAAAGCCTGGAGCAAGGCGAAAGCATTGCTGCCGAGTGCGGCTCAATGGAATAGCTTGACTGACAAACTCCATATCGGTAAGCAGTGGTCTTCCATTAAACAAGAGATCTCCACGAACAAGAAGACGTTACTTCAAAGTAGCGGCATTGTTGCAGCAGCAGCTCTGATTGTCGTAGCGGGATATTCTTACGTAGCAGCAAATACAACAGAAGTATACCGGGTAGAGGTAGCTGGAGAAAACGTCGGGATTCTCAGTCAGCCACGCGTGTATGATGACTATAAGAAGACAAGAGAACAAAAGTTAGCAGTGGAAAATCCGAAGGTTGTTATGGAACTTCCGAAAAATGCACTAGCGCTTGTACCGGAATTTACGTTTAGACCGGATCTGAATGATCAGGCGGTGCTTGCCTTACTTGATCAGAAGATTAAGCCACAAGCGATTGCTGTGGAGTTGAGAGTGGATGGCGTAGCAGTCGGTTATGTAAAAGATGAAGCGACAGCGAACTATGTACTTGCGCAAATGAAAGAATCGTATACAGAAAAAGCGCCTGCAAAAGTGCGTACATTAGCAGCCGATACGAAAAACTCACCAATAGATGAGGATGTAGTTATTGATCGTGTCGAATTCGTCGAATCCATTGATCTAGAGAAGGTTCCCGTCCAACCACAGGACGTTATTGATCCAGAGGAGATGTTAAAGCGTCTTAAAGAGGGTCAAGAACATCCAACCTTATCCGTACGTGTTGAGGAAACTGTTGAATCTAATCAAGAAATCGCATTCGCGACCGAATACATAAAAGATGCTTCCATGCGAGCTGGCGAGACGGAAACAGTCAAAAAAGGCAAGACTGGCATGAAGAAGCAAACGTATCATGTAACGATGATCAATGGTGTTGTTGTTGATGAGAAGTTACTAGATGAAGTCGTTACCCAAGAGCCTGTAAATACCGTGATTAAGCGTGGTACGAAGGTAATTGTTGGTGAGGGAACAGGTAAATTTGCATGGCCAATCTACGGTCCATCGATTTCAAGTTCATTTGGACAACGCTGGGGTAAATTACACAAAGGTATCGACATGACAGGTAACCGCACGATTATGGCGGCTGATCATGGCGTCGTTGAACAAGCTGGATTCCATCATGATTACGGTAATTATGTCATTATCAATCATAAAAATGGTTACAAAACGGTGTATATGCACATGAGTCAATTAACGACTAAACGTGGTGCAATCGTGCAAAAAGGAGATAAAATCGGAGTCATGGGAGCGACAGGTCAAGCATTTGGCGTTCACTTGCATTTTGAAATTCACCTTAACGGAACACCGGTTAATCCAATGAAATATATGAATCGCTAGAGCAGCGATTGTACATAAGAGAGATGAGGTTGCACGATGGGCCTTGTCTCTCTTTTCTTATTAAAATATGTTAAAATAAGTACATTATGTTGAGGAACAGGCGGTGATGATCGGTGCAAGGTAAAGTGCTAGTCGTAGATGATGAACAACCGATTGCAGAGATTATTAAGTTTAATTTAGAAAAAGAAGGATACGAAGTGATCTGTGCCTATGATGGCGGCAGTGCGGTTGAACTTGCCTTCTCGGAGCAGCCTGACTTGATCCTACTGGATTGGATGCTTCCTGTAAAAGACGGCATGGACGTATGCAGGGAAATTCGTGCGAAGATGAATACACCGATCATTATGCTGACGGCTAAAGACTCGGAGATTGATAAAGTATTAGGACTCGAAATGGGTGCGGACGATTATGTGACGAAGCCGTTCGGGACGCGCGAACTATTGGCAAGAGTGAAGGCACAGCTGCGCAGACAGGCGAAGCTGGATCAATCGGTGAATGAAGCAGCAGAGCCAAGCCAAGGGATAAGACTGCACGGGATTTTTATCGATACGGATACGTATGTCGTGTTTAAAGAAGAGCAGCCTCTTGATTTAACACACCGAGAGTTTGAGCTGATTCATTATTTGGCGCGCAATGCGGGGAAAGTGATGACTCGTGAACATCTATTGCAAGCCGTATGGGGTTATGAATACTTCGGTGATGTGCGGACGGTGGATGTAACAATTCGTAGACTGCGCGAGAAGTTAGAGACAGACCCAAGTAAGCCTGAGTATATCGTTACTAGACGTGGTCTTGGCTATATGATGCGCGGGACGAAGACCGGAGGGTTCTAGGCGTGGGAAGTATTATACGCTTTTTCCGTTCGATACAGGCTAAAATTATTATAATTTACGTCACGCTGATCCTCATAGCGATGCAGCTGATTGGCGTGTATTTTAACAATACGCTCGAAAATTATTTTAAAAGTGAATTGATCGACACCAACAAGAAGCAAGCCATTCTGCTGGGGCAGTTTGTGGAGCGTACGATGGTGTCTGATCCGCAAGACCCCAAGAAGCTGTATTCCGACCTGAGCGAAGTCGTGAGCAGCTTATTCGTGCTTTCCAATACGGAAATTGAGATTATTGATGAACGTGGTGTCGTGATATCCGCAACGGCAACCTCCGAACAATCACCCCTTAATCGGAAAAATACGACACCTGAGGTGACGCGTACGCTACAAGGAATTAAGGTAAGTGAGCGCATCTTCATTGATGAGAACGGGAAACGCAAAATGATCATTACCCAGCCTATTGGTACAGGCATTAGGCCGATTGGCGTTGTATATATCGTAGCTTCCATGCAAGAGATGTACAGCACGATGAATACGATCAATCGAATATTGCTGACAGGTACGGCGCTTGCCCTTGGGCTAACGGCACTGCTTGGGATCATACTCTCTAGTACCATTACAAAGCCGATCAAGGAGATCACGAAGGGTGCGACTGCGATTGCCGAAGGTGATTTTACCGAACCTGTAAAGGTATATGGACAAGATGAGATTTCCCAGCTGGGACATACGTTCAACTTCATGATGAACTCGCTGAAGGATGCGCTGGCGATGAATGAAGAGGAGCGGGAGAAGCTGTCTTCTGTACTAACGAACATGAACGATGGAGTCATTGCTGCCGATGAGCAGGGCCGTGTGATCGTTATGAATCGCAGAGCACAGCAAATCTTAGGGATAGCGGAAGAAACGAATTCGGTGATGCATATTGCAGCTACACTGGGCATTACGTCAGAAGACATTAAGAAGCATGCCGTTGGCAAAAATCAAGTGATGATGATTGAAATCGATAATGAGGAAGAAGAGCGGATAACCGTTCGTGTGACGTTTACCCCAATTCTAAGACGCGGCGATGAAACCGGCATGATTGCTGTTCTACAAGATGTCACCGTTCAAGAGAAGCTGGAGCAAGGTAGGAAAGACTTTGTTGCGAACGTGTCACATGAACTGCGGACGCCACTAACGACGATTAAGAGCTATCTGGAGGCGTTAACTGATGGGGCAATGGAAGATCCTGCTCTTGCGCAGCGATTCCTAGGGGTAACGCGTAATGAGACGGAGCGGATGATTCGGCTTGTAACGGATTTATTGCATTTATCACGGCTAGATTCGAAGCAAGCGGTGATTGTAAAGGAGCATGTTGAGGTCAGCGAAATGTTGGATGAGCTGGTCGATCGGTTTTCTTTTCAACTCAGACAGCGTCATATTCGGATTACTTCCAAGGTTGACCCTAAATTAGGTGCGGTAGAGATTGATCGCGATAAGATTGACCAAGTGCTCGATAACCTCGTGTCCAATTCGATTAAGTATACAGGAGACGAAGGGATCATCACGGCTTCTGCTTATATTATTGATGAGCATTGGATGGGAATCTCTATTACAGATACAGGCATGGGAATTCCGAAAAAAGATTTATCTCGCATATTTGAGCGGTTCTATCGGGTAGATAAAGCGCGTTCCCGTAATATGGGAGGGACAGGTCTAGGTTTATCCATTGCCCGGGAAATTGTGAGAGCACATGGCGGGGCGATCTCGCTTGAATCGGAACTGAATCAGGGGACGAAAGTAACATTTACGCTTCCACTTGAATCAAAGGCAGGTGAAGTCAATTGACTCTAGATCGTATCAAGACAGTTGTACTATCCTTGTTGATTCTAGCATCACTATTCCAAACCTATTTACTGACGTATAGTTCGCCTCAATATGAGCGAATCGCACAAGGTAATGATTATATTAAACCAGAGACGATTGGCGATCAGAATCAACTGGAACTCGAGGATCTTTTATTTCCCGACTATATGGTGTTTCATTCCGGTAGTAGCACCCATACGCTCTTGTATCCGAACATGGGATACTTCGGGACGATTCTAGAAAGTGTGAAGCAGCGTTCATTCGGTGGGTTTTCAAGAGTAAATACGTTTGCGCTCAATATTGATTGGGTAGATATTCGTAATAAGCGCAAAGGAATTGAGCTGCATTTCCGTGGGGGCATACCGATGCAGGTGCTTCAGACGATGTTCAAGATTAAAGGGGACATGTCACTAACCGATGAGATGATAACGAGCATATGGATCTTCACGACGGAGAGTGGTGAGGACGTGAAGACGTTCTTCTTTACGGATACAAAGTCGATTGCATATGAACTCAGTGGCGCGGATTTTACAGTAAAGGATGTTGAGAAGTTCTTATCATGGGGAAGCAATGCAGACTCGTATTATACGCCTAATGGTGACTATTATCTGCCATCAAAGCCGATCACGATGAGCTCCTATCGTTTCAATTCAGCAGTCATATCAGATGATCAACTCAAACGGGTGTTATTCGTTGACCCAGGGGCTGTGCGTCCGTTTAAGGAGCGGGATGGCTCGCAAATTTATACGGATGGTAAGCGAGGGCTTCAACTGAGCCAAGGCAAGCATTGGCTTAAATATACGGACCCCATTGCAGCACTGGAAAGTAAGAATGAGGTGCTAGAAAACTTACAAGCGAGTATAAAGTTTATTAATCAGCATCTAGGTTGGAACGGGACATATGGGTTAACGAAAACGCCACATCGACCAAGCAATAGTGTCACCAATACGCCAAGAACAGGGCAGTTCGAGTTCCGGCAGTACTTTGACTCTTATCCAATCGTGCAACCTACTAGTGAAGGGTACGGTCTGATGCATCTGATTACGGAAAAAGGGATTGTGACAAGTTATGAGCGTTCGCTGCTCATTCAAGATAAAGAGAAGAAAAACATGGTGCGAACTGAAGCTCAGATTATGAGCGGGGAGCAGTTGGAGAATATTATTAAATTAAAACCGAACCGCTACAATATCGTCTCGGTATACCCGGCCTATCAGGCAACGGAAACCGAAACGATGGTGACCCTTAAACCGGTATGGGCATTAGAGTATCGGGATGGGACGATTGAATTGGTGGATTAAAGGAGGGTATACATGGATTGGGGCCGGGCTAAAACGATATTGATCTTCTCGTTCGTGATTCTGAACTTGATTCTCGGCTACCAACTATGGGCGCGGGAAATTAAACAAACTGACCTTGTCGTAGACACAGCAGAGCAGATCGAGGAAGTAAATCGATTACTTGCAAGCAAGAACATTACGCTCGCTGTTGATATGCCAAAAGAAGTGCCAAAGCTCAAAGAGCTGACACTTAAATTCAATGACGACAATATGAAGACTGGCGATGTAACGAAGCTAAAAACGCCGATTCCAGTTAGTTCATTTATGAACAAGTTAATGACGCGTGAACAAGCCATGAAAATGGAGATTCCCGGCATTGAACAATATCAATATGATTCGATCAAGAGAAAAGATAATGTTTATGTGATGAATCAAACGTACGGACAATTGCCGTTATTTGATGTGAATTTAGAACTATATGAGGAAAATGGAGACATAACAGGCTATCGCCAAACGCATGTTGAAGTAGAGGAGAATGCGGAACAAAAAGCACAGAAAATTTTCCCTGCTTACACGGTAATTCGTAATTTGATTGATACCTATCTGACAGAAGGAACAACCATTGTTGATATTCGGTTAGGTTATCATGGACCACCATTCGATTCACAGACGCGTTATGTTGCGCCATACTGGCGGGTTGCAACAAATAAGACACCGATCTACTACATTCCTGCACTAACAGGTGGAGGGGTCGAAGTGTCACATGAAGAGCTAAAAAAAGCCAAGGAATAGGCAATATGAAAATTGGAAGTTCTCGTATATAATTAGGAATGACAAAGAAACAGACACGAACAGTCAGAGGAGCTAAGGGCGATGGGATTACGTTTCACGGTGCTCGCGAGTGGGTCTACCGGCAATGCAATGGTCGTTGCTACCGAGGAGACGAAGGTGCTCGTGGACGCAGGTTTAAGCGCAAAAAAACTAGAAGCATTGATGAATGAACAGGGTGTGAAGGGTAGCGAATTAGACGCTATTTATGTCACGCATGAGCATTCTGATCATATTAAGGGCTTAGGAGCAATAGCTCGTAAGCACAATTTGCCGATCTATGCCAATGAGAAGACATGGGAAGCACTTAATCGCCAAATCGGTGAAATCGCGGAAGAGAATTGCAAAGTGATGGATACCGGTTCGATGGTGGATGTGGGTGATCTGAAGGTGGAGTCTTATGGCATCTCACATGATGCGGCAGAGCCAGTGGGATACTGCTTCTATCAAGGGGATAAGAAGCTTAGCTTGGCAACAGATCTAGGTTATATGAGTTCGAAGGTGAAGGAGAAGCTCCTGGATTCCGATGCTATGGTACTGGAGACGAATCATGATGTGGAATTGCTTCGAATGGGACATTACCCATGGAATATTAAGCGACGGATCCTAGGCGATATGGGACACTTGTCCAATGAAGCAGCGGCAGATGGATTATGTGATGTGCTGTCTGGAAAGACAAAGGCTGTCTATATGGCGCACTTAAGTCGGGATCACAACATGCTGGATCTGGCGCGACTTACAGTTACGGACGTAGCTAAAGATCGCGGAGTATCCTTGGAAGATTGCAATGTACGGTTAATGAATACGTACTTTGACCGCTCTACACCGTGGGAGAAGTTGGAGGATTAGCTGGCGCAAATGAAGCATCTAGGATGTCCATCTTCGCTTGGAATTCTTCCCGCGTGAATACCTGTTTTGTTATGAGAAGATCAATGAGTGCGGAGATCATAAGTCCATTGTGGTAGTTGTCCTCTTTGAGATCGGCAAGCTTGCCGATGAGGTTGATTTCATGCATGGGGGATTGCCTAGTGTCCATAGGTGATCAGGTCTCCTTTTTTCATATAAAAGATAGGGTGAAGAATGACTCTACTCTTATTGTAGGTTCAGATGGGCGAAAATATTCCACGATTCTATGAAAAAATGATAGAGAGATAATCCTTAGGAGAGGAGATGCGAGGACCATGAGTTTTTTTGACAAAGATGATTTCTATTCATCGAAGCCTACTAGACATGTAAGACGTCGCGGAAGTGGGCAAGAACAACAATTTGCGAGAAGCAAATTCAGCAAAGGGTCAGAGCGCAGCTTCAAGAGTAGTGTTAGAAGGTTACTCGGGTCGCAGGGGCGATTGGTAATAGCTTCAGCGGTTGGCGGCGCTCTGATTATGTTGTTACTCGTGGTGCTTATTCTCAACTTGACCGGTTCTGGTGCGGGTAAGACGGTAGCAGCGGTCGCTGGGCCGAGTAGTGGGTCGGGGGATGACCGAGTTGTTAAAGTGACTGCGGCAGTGAAACCGGCTATTGTCTCGGTTATTACTTCAAAACCTGACGAAAAGGGCAGCGGCGATCAGGGACTGGGTATGGGTTCAGGGGTTATTTTTCAAAAGAATGGTGGAAAAGTACTTGTTGTAACGAACAATCATGTGGTGGAGAACGGAACATCATACGAGGTGATGCTCCACACGGGCGAGAAGAAGAAGGCGACTTTGATCGGAAAAGATCGAATTACGGACTTGGCTGTGCTGGAGATGGATGATGCAGGTGTAACGGCCGTGGCGGAGTTCGGAGATTCCAGTAAGCTGAAGATGGGGGAGACGGTCATTACACTGGGCAATCCACTGGGACTTGGGGTAGCACCTTCAGTAACGAAGGGGATTATCTCGGAGCCAAGGAGGACGATTCCGGTATCACTCTCAGGCGATAATGAGGTCGATTGGGAGATGGAGATGATCCAGACGGATGCGGCGATTAACCAAGGCAATAGTGGTGGAGCGCTCGTCAATATGGATGGCAAAGTGATTGGCATTAACACGATGAAAATTGCGAATCTTAATGTAGACAATGTTGGGTTTGCGATTCCGATTACGGATGCCATTCCGATTATTGAAAGCTTGATTAAGGATAAGATCGTGAAGCGTCCTCTGATCGGTGTGACGATGCAGAATTTGCAATCTTTTAAGGGGACAGAGATACTGAAGCTGCCTGAACAGGTCAAGCAAGGGATTATTGTTCTGGAGGCAAGTGGTCCGGCGAAGGAAGCGGGAATGATGTCGCAAGATGTCATAACGGCGCTAGATGGCAAACCGATGAGCAGTACGCTGGACCTGAGAAAGTATCTATATTTGGAGAAAAAAGTCGGCGATACGATTAACGTTACGTTCTACCGTGGCGGTAAGGAAAAGACGGCAAAGCTGACGCTTGCCGTGAATGAGGCGAAGTAACAAAAGAGAAGACAGAAGTAAGTGAGGGACTCTTGATGCATATTGTATGTAAAGACCATTTGGAAATCGCGATTGACATTTTCGTAGATGAATTTGAGGATGCACCGGATATTATCGATTTGCAAAAGGTACAATTCAAGGATTGGCAGCCACCTACGCATTGTGAACGATGCGCGGATGGGGAAGCAAGGTTCCTTGTTGTGTAAGATAATTGGATAGGCGATGAGGGGAGAGACGAAGGTTTCTCCTTTTTGTTATGGGTATGGATGTGAGATCGTGATTGTACGACTGTGGGGAAAAACAGAAGTAAGTGCATGGATTAAGTGTGAGCGGGTTAGAGATTAGAGAGAAATGGAGTGGGGTTTAAATGAATATACAGGTGATTACAGTAGGGAAGCTGAAGGAAAAATATCTGGTTAGCGGGATTGCGGAGTATGCAAAGCGTCTTGGCGCGTACGCGAAGGTGCAATTTGTAGAGGTGCCTGATGAGAAGGCACCAGAAAATATGAGCGATGCGGAAGGCGAAGCGGTGAAGCAGCGCGAAGGTACGCGGATCTTGTCGTCGATCCGCGATGGTGTCTACGTCGTCGCGCTTGCGATCGACGGCGAGATGTGGACGAGCGAGCAGCTAGCTGCGCGAGTGGATGAGCTGGCCACCTATGGGCGCAGCCAGGTGGCGTTCGTCATCGGCGGCAGCCTCGGGCTCAGCCAAGAGGTGCTGCGCCGCGCTGACATGCGGCTAAGCTTCGGCCGCATGACGTTGCCCCACCAGCTGATGAAGCTGGTGCTGGTTGAGCAGATTTATCGGGCGTTTCGGATAAATCGCGGGGAGCCTTACCATAAGTAGGGCGAAATGGCTGACAGGGGAAAGCCTATTGCATTATTAGAGGAAGTCAAATCGGATATAAATAATTGGTACGCTGATGAAGATTTCCTGGTTGTAGGGCTTTTCCTTATATATTCAGATAATAGTATGAGAGCGCTATAATATATAAATACAGAGGGTAATAGGGGGAGACTATGAACAAAAGGAACGATATTTTAAATGCTTGGATTACGATTGAGCAGCTATCCGAAGGTTCTATTAAAAGAAAAGACAAATCACTAAAGCCCCTACATACAATGGAAGAAGACTGGAATAAGTTTTTCTTAGACTTTTTAACTAAACAAAAAGAACAACAAAATATATCAGATATGTCTTTTAAGAAGTCTGGAGTAGTATTATATTTTAATATTTTTGATTTTCAAGAAGTTGTTGATCTATTGAGGGGAAAATACAAGATCCCTGAAGCCTACGATGAAGTTAGTACATCTGACAAATTTACCTTCTCAATTTATTTTGATAATGAATTAAATTTTATAGCAGACAAATTGTTTTTTACAATGAGCGGTTACATCCGCCAACATGGTGATTTACCTGAAGATATTTCAAAAGTTGAAAATGCATTTAGAGAAGATTTGAACAGCAAGTTTGATGAGGAATTTAACTCCACCATTTCTGAGCTTTTTCAAAAGTATCATGTATCTGTAGAAAATTTCCGCTATGCATTTGTAAAAAATTTGGACAATGGAGATGTAAATTTACATTCGTTCTTTATTGATGACCTGAACAAAGCAAAGATAATTACAAATAAAAACTTGGATCGATATTTTGATGGATTTTCTGGATTTATACAAAATCTAGATGGTAATAAAGAGTCCGATCATTTTAACCCACAAATTTTTGAGACAACAATTTTACAACCTAAATACTATCCGTTGGGACGGTTCCCAAGTAACCCCAGTTTTGCGCTTTCATTCATGCAACAGGTTGCGGTGAATTTAGCTTTAAACGACAAAAATGAGATTCGTAGTGTCAATGGTCCGCCAGGAACAGGGAAAACAACACTGTTAAAAGATATTTTTGCTGATTTAGTGGTACAACAGGCAGCCGAAATTGTGCAGCTTTCTAATAAAAGGATTAAAGGGAGTTTAGTTTATTGGGAAAGTGCTAAAATTGGTGTTTTACCGCCTTCCATTTCAGATAAAAATATTGTTGTTGCAAGTTCAAACAATGGAGCAGTCCAAAACATTGTTAGGGAGTTGCCAAAGAAAGAAACGATTGCTGACGATTTTCAAAAGCAATTAGATGAAGTAGATTATTTCAAAGATATATCTAATTCTGATTTAACCGTTAAAGGCTTCGGAAAGAATCGTGAGATTAAAAGTGAGTTTTTAAATGAGGAAAATTGGGGTGTATTCTCGTTAGAAGGTGGAGCTTCAACAAATATTAACAAGTTACTTTTAAATATTGAAGCAATTGAAAAAAATTTAGAAGTTGATTATCAAGCGAATACAGATGAAAGTTTATATCAAGAATTCTCCCGTCTCTATGATGGATTAAAAACAGAAAGAGAAAAAATGCAAGAATATAGCAAGCAAATGTATTCTCTTCGAAAATTAAAAAGAGAACATAAGGAGCAAACTATTGCATTTGAACAAGAAGAAAAAAAGAAACGTACAGGTTTAATTTTACAGGAGGAAGAAGTGAAACGTGAATTTGAAAGGCTGAGACAAGAACGTGTGGATCTTCAAAAAGATGTAGTTAATTTTTCCACTCAGATAGAAAATTCAATTAATGTTCAAGCTCAAGTTGAAAGGAATTATGATGTAGTCGCTTCACAAAAGCCAAGTTTTTTGTGGTTTCAGAAATTATTTAATAAACAAAAAGTTGAGCTGTATTTTAAAAATTTGAATGAATTGAATGATCATTTAAATTATCTATTTGAACAAAAAACTAAATTGCTGAATAACCGTAGTCAACTAGAAAATGGCATAAGGGAAAATGCTAAGAAAAGTGAGAAAGCTCAAAAACAAATTCAGGACACTAAAGCTGAATTCGATCGATGGATAACCAATCGACAAAATCATTTAAAAAAATTGGAAGAAGAAATTTCATTTCTGGAAAAAAACAAATCTCTAAGTGGCATTAAGGAACTAGATTTTTTATTATCATATACTGAGCTTCAAAAGTCTAATCCATGGTTTACAGTGCAATTCCGTAAATTACAATCAGAGTTGTTTATTTCAGCCTTAAAAGTTAGAAAGCAATTCCTGTATGAAAACAGAAGGAGTTTGAAAGCCGCGAGGATTATTTGGAGTAGTCAGTCTGAACACATTGGAAAAGTGAATGGACATCAGTTAATTTCAGAATCATGGCAATGGTTGAATTTCACTATCCCTGTTGTCAGCACTACTTTTGCTAGTTTTGGTAGAATGTTTAAAAATCTTAATGAAAACTCAATAGGAAATCTATTCATAGACGAGGCTGGTCAAGCACTACCACAAGCTAGTGTTGGTGCGATCTTTAGAAGCAAAAAGGTTATGGTTGTTGGGGATCCATCACAAATAAAACCGGTGATGACACTAAATTCAAATGTTTTGACCTTGATCGGAAGATATTACAAAGTCGATGAAAAATTTGTCTCTGCTAATGCGTCTACTCAAACCATTGTGGATGCCACAAGTCAGTATGGTTTCCAAAAAAATGAGGATGAATGGATTGGCATACCCCTTTGGGTACACAGACGCTCGAACTATCCGATGTTCACGATTTCAAACGAAATATCGTATGACGGGTGGATGGTACAAGGTAAATCAGAAGATGAGTCACAAGGAAAATCACAGTGGTATGATTCAACCGGAAGAGCAAATGACAAATTTGTGAAAGAACAAGCTGACTTACTGAAAAGTATTATTGATAAACGTTTGCAACAAGATCGGAGTTTAGCGGATGAGATTTATGTTATCACCCCATTTAGAAATGTGGCTTATAAACTTGCACAAGTCCTAGATGGAATTAACTTTACAAAACGAGAAAATGGGAAAACAACGAATATTGGAACTGTCCATACTTTTCAAGGCAAAGAGGCCAAAATTGTCTACTTTGTTCTTGGAGCTGACTCTGATAGCAGTGGGGCGGCAAGATGGGCTGTCTCTGATCCAAATATGATGAATGTTGCAGCAACACGAGCTAAAGAAGAATTTTATGTTATTGGCGATAAGAAATTGTACGCCTCACTCGGTAGTGAAGTGGCAAATAAAACGATTTCAATTATAAATGACTATAACAATGATGAGGTCTGGGATGATGCTTAAGAGGGGATGATAGTTTTTCCCATTTGGTAGAGTGTTTTTTGGAAATGAAGCTGTGCTCAGGGTCAACTAAACGGGTTTTACCTAAAATTTCGACACAGAAAATGGGAGTATAGACCCATATTAGTTAAGCGTGGTATTATTTAACAAATAATAATTCACACTAATTTAAGGGGAGAATAGCATGAAAAAAGTTTTGATTGGAGTTGTAATAGGTAGTGCAGTGACTTTAACGACTTCTGCTTATGCAGATACAATTAAAGAGTATATTTTGACAAAAATCGATTATCCGATTCTTGTAAATGGTAAGGAGTTTAAATCTAACGAATTGCCTGCTTTGAACTATCAAGGTAATACATACTTACCACTTAAGGCTATCGGTGAGGCTCTTGGCAAACCGGTGAAGTGGAATGACCAACTATATCGTGTAGAAATTGGTCAAGCAACTGAAGAATTGACACCACAACAACAAGCAGAACAATATAAAAAAGACCAAGATGCCAAAGTTCAAAAACTAATTGATAATTACAAGGCAAAAGGAATTGAATTGATTAATTTACTTAAATTTGAAATTTTCATGTCAACGAAATCAAATTATTTAGTAGATAGTAATTCTAAAAACTATCAATTGGCAAGTGGCTACAGAATACTAAATGATGGAAAAACTTACGTAAATTATTTAAGTTATAAAGGCGTTATGTATGATTATACAGTGGGTGTTGAGGTGATTGAACCTGATGACATACCGGCATATATAGGAAATTTTGTTGATATGGCCTATTTAAAAAAATTTATTCCACAAAATATACTCGATGAATATTTTAAAGCAGATAAAAATAAAACTTGGGGAATTAATTGGTAATAGTCATATAACAATGACACGAAGTACTTACCTAGAAAAAAACAACAACCACAAATGAGGTGCGTTATCTTTCAATAAAAGTGAAGTTTGATTAAAAGCCATTCTATGATGAAGAAGAATATTTCTTAAGGAGAGATGGAAATGTCCTATATCGTTGATTTCAAAAATGTGTCTTTGAGTGGTTTAGAGTCTTCACCTGTAGCAGATGCGCTTGCTGGTTTACGTGCGAATGAAGCTCGTTACTTCATGAATAAATACAAGCATGAATTTACGGTTGTACCCGCTAGTGAAAGCAAGGAGACCTTGGATTATGTGAATCGAATTTTGAAAGAGGAACGCGGTCTTGAGTTTGCAGCCAAACCGTTGGAAACGGCGCGTCTTCAGGTGGAAAATATAGACTGGACCTTTGTCTTTTATGAGGATGGTCTAGGGGTCAACGTCTTGTATACGGTTGATAACCCTAAGAAGCGGGCCGTAGGTTTTAAGCTTTCTGAAGGGATGGAGGTACCGAAGGAACTAGAAGAGAAGAAGTTTAAGTTTGCTAGACAAAAGTCTAAACTAGCGGGAACAATTCGTGGCACATTTTTTGTTATCAAAGGTGAATATTAATATAATAAGCAAAATCAAAAGGGAGCTGCTACGGCAAGCTCCTTTGTCTTTTCGTTGGTATGGTCATTAAGGGGAACATTATCATAAGTTTCGGTAAGTTTTTCGGACTAGGCTAAATATCGTGTGTTCTACCGTTTCGTCGAAGACGATATTGAACCCTTTGAGCTAATATTGTCTTTTAGAATAATAACTTTAACGCTTTCGGCTATGCGCTTCTGGCGATTGATTGCGTGGTTTCATTAATTCCCTCTCTGCCGCTTTTACTCCTCTCACAATGGCTTCTTCCAGTACGACCGCAGCGGTGGTGCCAACTGCGGTAACGGCTGCATCCCCTATTAATCCGCTCGTATCGGTACCGGTGGCAATGCAGAATACTGTATCGCCGTCCGCTTGAATGTGTACAGGTGAGATGGCACGAGCCATTCCATCATGAGCTAGAGTTGCAACACGTCCTGCTTCAGCCTTGGTTAATTTAGCTGTCGTAGCGATTACGACGATTGTCGTATTCCGATCCTGGATAGGACCAGGGGGGATACCTTCCAAGATGGCACGAGTCTGGTTAACGAATTTGCCATTGGGCTCTAGCGCCCCGGCAATGATATGATCCTGATTCCAAATATCTCCGACTGCGTTAACTACTGCTAGCGCCGCAACAATAGGTCCGCCAGGGATTTTCCATGCAGAAGTCCCTACGCCGCCTTTCATTGGCCGACCGTAAATTTTACCTACAGTTGCCCCCGCACCTGCCCCCACATTTCCTTCAGCTACCGGTCCGGAATTTGCCTCTTGGCTGGCGGCATAACCCATCGCAGCATCCGGTCTGCGGGAGCCTTTTGCATAAATCAGATCGAAGATGACTGCCCCTGGGACCTTAGGAAGTGGTCCTGCCTCAGTTTGAGCACCGTAACCATGTTCGGCAAGCCAGTTCATTACGCCTGCAGCCGCAGCAAGACCGAAATTACTGCCGCCAGTGAGGAGAATTCCTTGTACAACATCTGTGGCTGTACCTGGGCGAATCGCATCAGTTTGAACCGTTCCAGGAAATCCTCCTCGAACATCTACTCCGGGGACAGCCCCTTTTGGGCACAATACCACGGTGCAACCCGTACGATGGTTTTTATCCTCCGCATGGCCAACAAGAATGCCGGGGACATTTGTCAGTCCGCCTTTAAGTTTGATTAACGAATGTTCTCCAATCAAGCGATCTGTACTAGGGCCAATCCGCAGGCAGAGGGCTTTTGAGCTATTTTTCTTAATGGCTTTTCTTCGATAAAAAGCATTTGCATTGTATAAAATACGGTATGTTTTACGTATGTCAAACGGAGATAATCGAAGGTTTTTCACAGCAAGCCTAGTCTTGCGATGTCGTGAAGATGTCTTGGTTCTTCGCAGGTCTTGTATGGCAGCGTTCAAATTTGTGACGCCTTTTATTTGCTTTGGATGACGCAAGTGAGCCCCTCCTCTTACCTAATTAGGTATATTTAAAGGGTATGTCAGCCCCTTTGTATGGAATAGGCAAAACGAGTGGTCATTCGCACATTTTGAAAAAAACTACAAATCAAACCGCACCAGAAATAACGAGAAGTTATTATTGTACAACTTGAATGAAATGGAATAGTTAGGCTATTCGCCAGGAGAAGCAATGCACTTTCACCCTCAAGGGACCGGTTTCCAATAGATTGATGTTGGTTGTAAACAGTGTTACACTCAAAATCTATGTTCTGCAGTACACCTAATAATAGTCCCTAATTTAGTTATAAAGGAAGGTAATACGATGATAAAAGTTGATAACTTATCCTTCTCATTCCCGCAAAAAGAATTATATACTAACATTTCATTTACGCTTGAAGAGGCACAACATTGTGCTTTTATCGGAACAAGTGGTAATGGGAAAAGTACATTAATAGATATATTGATGGATCCTGAAAAATATTTGTTCGAGGGTAAGCTTGAAATAGACCCGACTTGCAAAATTGGGTATGTCAGTCAATTCTCTCAACTAGACAACACGAGTGAAACAACTGTTTTTGAATATATAGGGGAACATTTTATTAAGATAGAGAATGAAATAACAGCAATTTGTACGGAGATGGAAACATCATCGGACATTGAGTCGCTATTGGAAAAGTATCAAGTTGCTTTAGATGCATTTGATGCGATCGGCGGGGCTGATTATGAAAGCAACATCAATAAGAAACTAAATCTAGCAAATTTAACAAAGCTTAAAGATCTTAAGGTATCGGCTCTGAGCGGCGGGGAATTCAAGCTTATTCAAGTGATGAAGGAAATGTTGAGTAGTCCAGACGTCATGATTATGGACGAACCGGACGTATTCCTAGACTTTGAAAATCTAAATGCGCTTAAGAATCTTATTAATTCGCACAAAGGAATTCTGCTGGTTGTTACGCACAATCGCTACCTATTAAACCATTGTTTCAACAAAATTATTCACCTTGAGAACAAGGAGCTCCAAGAGTTTGATGGGCGATATATTGATTATAATTTCTCATTACTTCAGACAAAAATTGAGATGCAAGAAATCGCAGTCGCTGAACAAGAAGAAATTGAGAGATACGATAGCGTTATCGATAATCTTAGAGCGGTTGCAACGTATAATTCGGAAGCCTCTAGAGGCAGAGCGTTAAAAGCTAGAGTTAGGTTTCAAGAGAGATTGGAAGCGCGCAGAATTAAAGCGCCATTCGTTGAGATTAAGCAACCGACTATCAGCTTTGATATGGAAAAAGAAATGGAAGACACCACTGTTGTGAATGTTAGTAATTACAGTGTTTCCTTTGATGAGTTGCTGTTAGACGATGTTAACTTTGAGATTAAATCTACGGATAAAGTAGCGATTATTGGTCCGAACGGTACGGGGAAAACGACGTTACTTCGAGATATTTTTAAAAATAATAATGATTCCATTCAAATCAATGCCGATGCTAAAGTGGCTTATTTATCTCAGAATCAAGGTGAAGTGCTGAATGATTCGAATACCATACTTGAAGAATTCATGGATGCTGGAGTTAAAACATATGATGAGGCTAGGTCGCATCTTTCCAACTATGGCTTTGAAGGTGAAATCGTTAATCAGAAGATAGGATCTTTATCTGGCGGGGAAAAGAATCTGCTGCAATTGGCTAAAGTTGCTACCAGTAAAGCCGACGTATTACTTCTAGATGAACCGACAAGCCATTTGGACACGTATACACAAATCGCACTGGAGAAAGCCATTCAAGACTATAAAGGTGCGATCATCATGATTTCGCATGATTTCTATTCGGTTGTAAATGGGATGGATTATGTTCTAATCATTGACGATAAGAAGATTAGAACCATGCGTATGAAAAAGTTTAAACAGAAGATTTATGCGAGTCATTTTGATAAAAACTATCTAGAAAATGAACAAAACAAAAAGTCAGTTGAGATGAAAATTGAATTGGCTTTAAAAGATACGGATTTTGAATCTGCAAAAGGTTTGGTTGATGAGCTAGAAGAGCTGATTAAGTTGCTTTAAATTATTGACCAATTTTCTCAAAAATGATAGTTGAATAGAGTAAGATTAAAAGGGGGGGTCATCCGTATAAGGATGGCTCTTTGTCGTTATAGCTAAGTACAGGAACCATCCGTAGTAGCGCCAATCAACCAATTTGGTTCGCATACGGTTAACCAGGTGAAACTCTCAGCTCTTGTCATATGATAAAAAAATGACAACAGTCACTATCTCACAAAAATTTTATTATTTATAATAGTTTAATCGAAGAAAATATCAGAATTTTCATATTTAGATGAGAGATGGCTTGTTTCAATGAACATCTAAGGTAGAGGTGAATGAATTGTATAAACAGATTAAGAATAAGTACGCCAAAATGTTAGCGGTAATGCTTAGTATTTCTATTGTATTCAGCTTATTTAGCTATCCGTTAGTTCCGACAGCATTGGCTGCAGGCACTCCGTATATTAGTTCAGTAAGCGTGCCAGCGAATGGGACCTATGGGGTAGGGAGTGCTCTCGTCTTTGCGGTTAATTTTGATCAGCCAGTTAATGTGGATACTACGGGTGGTACGCCAGCTATTGGTCTCACAATCGGAAGCAAACAGGTTGGAGCCGCTTACACCTCTGGCTCAGGAACCAGCGTGCTGACATTTCGTTACACGATTCAACAGGGTGATTTTGACTTGGACGGTATAGCCATCAGGCCATTAGTTCTCAATGGAGGTACGATTAGAGATGCCCAAAATACGGATGCCAATTTAACATTAAATGGAGTAGGCAGTACGACAGGGCTGCTCATCGATGCTCGTTATGCGGTGGTATCAACGAATGCGGTAACAAATGTTACCTCAACCTCAGCAGTCGTAGGAGGGAATGTAACCAGTGATGGCGGTACGGTGATAACCGAACGCGGAATTGTGTTATCTACGAGCAGCAATCCAACAAAAACAACATTTATTTTAAAAACAATCTTTGCTGGCACAACCGGGAGCTACACAGCGACGACAATGCTTGTTCTTACACCAGGAACGACTTATTACGTCCGCGCATATGCAACGAACAGCGTAGGCACAAGCTATGGAAATGAGGTAAGCTTTACGACACCGTTGCTATATAACGTAGCAAGGGTATTAACGAATCTGGTAACAAGTGTTACTTCAACCTCAGCAGAGGTTGGCGGGAGTGTAACCAGTGATGGTGGTACGGTGATAACTGAACGTGGAATTGTGTATTCAACGAGCAGTAATCCAACAACAGCAAGCACAAAGAAAATTAGTACCGGCACGACCGGGAGCTACACAGTGAATCTGACTGGACTTACAGCAGCAACTACCTATTACGTCCGCGCATATGCGACAAACAGCGTAGGGACAAGCTACGGGGATAATGTAAGCTTTACGACAAGGTTGCCAAACAGCTTAGCAACGATAACAACGAATCCGGTAACAAGTGTTACTTCAACCTCAGTAGAGGTAGGCGGGAGTGTAACCAGTGATGGTGGTGCGGCAGTAACCGAACGTGGGATTGTTTACTCTACGAGCAGTAATCCGACAATAGCGGATATGAAGATTGGTGTTGCTGGCACGACCGGGAGCTACACAACGAATCTTTCCGGACTTACAGCAGGAACGACCTATTACGTCCGCGCATTTGCAACGAACAGCGTAGGCACAAGCTATGGAAGTGAGGTAAACTTTAAGACGCTTGCAATCATCCCTCCAATTGCAACAGTAACTTCTATGTCTTTAGACAAACATACTGGAACAATGCGGGTTGGGGATACTTTTACCGTAGTAGCTACTGCTACTATGAGTGATACGACTACACAAGATATTACTTCTCAAATTACTTGGGCGGCTAATGATCCTTCTAAAGTTTCCATTCATAATGGGGTAATCACAGCTCTGCAGTCAGGTACTGTAAAAGTACAAGCTAAGTATTCAGGTAATCCAGCTATTATTGATTATGTTAATCTTACTATTACGAATCCGAGCAGCTTCATCGACAATAATTATTTTAACGACAACATTACTACTATCCCAGTAACGAGTGTGAGTGTGAATTCATCGTCCAATTCGGTTTACAAGGGGAGTACGCTTAGCTTAGTTGCATCAGTTCTGCCCAATACGGCGACTAATAGCCACGTGGTTTGGACTGTAAATCCAGGTACGGGCATGGCGACAATTAGTTCTTCTGGTTTGTTAACAGGTGTTGCGAATGGGACTGTAACCGTAGTCGCTTCATCGACAGATGGAACTCAAGTTCGGGGTAGTAAAGTGATTACTGTATTAGAGTCCCCAGCGGATAATTCTCTAATCTTCACCCCAGTTGTTAAATGGGCAAAGGCTGTCTCAGAAATCACTAAGAAATTAGAAGACAGCAAGGCGGCGGCTATACACTTTAATGACACGGACTCCCACTGGGCAGCTAATACGGTTAAGTTATTTACTAAACTTGGAGTTGTAAAAGGATACGAGGATGGAACATTTCGGCCTAATGACAGTATAACGCGAGGAGAGTTTGCTGCTATTATTTATAGAGTGTTTGGACTAAGTAGCGCTGCTTATACTGAATTATTGGATGTTAAAGGCCATTGGTCTGAAGAAGCAGTTACCGCATTGTCCTCTAATGGCATTATCTCAGGATACGAAGATGGGACATTTAAACCTGACAGTCCAATCACTAGAGCTGAAATAATTTCAATTATTTCTAAATTAGTAGTTCTCAAGACAGCGCCTAGCCAGGATATTTTCAAAGATATAGATGAGATCTGGAATGAAGAGCAGATTAAGGCTGCTGCTTCTATGGGGCTCGTAAATGGTCAGTCAACCGATCACTTTGCACCACAATCCAATGCTACCCGAGGAGAAGCTCTTACAATGATCATGCATGTATTAGAATTAGACCCAAGTCTTAAATTCTTATTTAAAAAATAAATAGTAAAGACGTTGGCGTGTGGGTGTATATGCCTCACACGTCTTTATTTTTGACAATAACAAGATCATTCTACCTGTAAGGCAGCTCTTGTTGGGTTCTCCTGTATAAATGGTTTGTTGTGGTGACTTCCATTTTGCAGGGTGTCCAGTCAGGATATCCTGCATTTTGTTATCAAGACACACAACCACTTCACCTGCAATATGATGAGCTTAAAAGTCAAAAGAGGTGAGCCAATGGCAGTCGTGAAATCCAGGAAAAAGGATATTGATATGTTGGCAAGGTTGCTTCGAGCTGAAGCTGAGACCGAAGGTGAGAAGGGCATGCTCCTTGTTGGGAATGTTGGCATTAACCGAATAAGGGCGAATTGCTCTGATTTTAAAGATATCCGAACGATTCCCCAAATGATCAACCAGCCGCATGCGTTCGAAGCGTTGCACCATGGCTTGTACTATCAAAATGCAAGAGAAAGGGAACGCCGTCTGGCAAAGCGGGTTGTGGACGGGGAGCGAGATTGGCCAAGCAAATTCTCCCTATGGTATTTCCGTCCAGGGAGTTTCGAAAATCCTGGACCATGTCCGCCAACTTGGTACAATCAGCCGTTCGCAGGACGATGGAAGAAGCATTGTTTTTATGAACCGACCGCTAAAGAATGTGAAGAAGTATATGGATTGTATTAAAGGAAGCTTGTTACGGACGGGAACGATAGTTGAATTCACCAGAAGGGTCATCGATGAATATCGATGGCTTTTTATTATTGATGATAGTGGAAATTTTGATGTGTGAAGCTCTGGGTTGTTTAGGATATAATAGGAAATATAGGTATTATCAGTCTATTTTCAAAAATAATAAAAAGGGATGAGCGATATTAATCAATATGTGCGCAGCATTTTGTTAAACTATTCCCTAGCATGGTTGCAGGACTAGTATTGGTTGACTCCACTTCAGAAGATCTGAAGGTTTTAGATGAGTTAGATTTAGCGATCTTAAATGCAGAATCCGATGATAAGGCATGGTTGGATAAATGCAAAGATTATTCATTACTGTCTCAAGAAGAAATTAGAAAAGTAATAAATCCTATTTTCACAGAAAAAAGTAAGCATTTTCCCAATTACATACGACAACGTTTAATTGACTTTCAGTTAAAACCGTCCATATATAAGGCAATGTATTCAGAGATCAACAATTGGCAAAGAGATGCTGAAATAATTAAAAAGCTAGGGAGATTCCCCAATACACCATTATTCGTTATTGGTCGTGACAAAGAATTTAACATCCAATTAGGGATTGAAGATGGTTTACCAGAGAGGGAGATAAGATTACTTGAGGAAAAATGGCAAGAGCTTATTATAGACCAGCTAAATCTATCCAATCATAGTGAGTTGTTATTTGTACAAGAAGCAAGCCATTCGATACATCTTGATCGACCAGATATTATTATAGAATCGATATTAAAATTTGTAGAAAAGGTCATTTAAAACTAAACCTGAAGTATCATACACAACGAAAAATGCCCGCATAAGCATTCTTTCATTGCTAATGTGGGCGATAAGTCGTGCAGTTATAAGTTCAAGAGCTCGCCATTAACCGCAATCCGGTTAGTGCCATTGGATTTGGCGAGATACATCGATTGGTCCGCTGCACGTATGAGTTCGAGCTCCGTCATGCCCTGTGCCCATAGTGTACAACCGACGCTGGTAGACATCAAAAGTTGAAGCTCCTTAATGGTCATTGGCAACTCTAGTTGCTCGATTAAACGCGTGGCAACATGTATCAAGCTGTCGTAGTCGTTCTCAAGCCATGCCGCCACTACGAACTCATCGCCACCTACGCGTGCAATTAAATCGGATTGGCTAACCGCATTCCTGATGCGATTCGCGAATTCTACAAGCACAAGATCACCGATTTCATGTCCATAAGTATCGTTGCAGTGTTTGAATTTATTTAAATCAAGGTAGAACACCCCGAATAAACCTTCTTCTCGATTAGCACGTTTAATCCAGTCTTGGATTCGCTCACTAAATCCTCTACGATTTAGGAGTCCCGTCAAAATGTCTCGCTCTGTTAATTGAATAAGCTCGCTCTCTAATTTCTCGCGTCTTACAATTTCGGCTCTTAATTGAACGAGTAGTTGCTCATAATCGTTCAGAATTCGAATTTTATCATCGTAGTTGATTTGCTTGCCTAGCTCGGAGCCTAAGGCGAGTGATAACAACTGTAAGGTCTCGATATCGCGACTGGAAAAAGCATCGGGACGGTCGGAGATGACTTTCAACACGCCGACGGCGTTATTAGATTCAAATAGAGGGACGCAGACCATGCACCGCGCGCCGACTTTCTTAGTCGCTTCCTTGTTGACGCGATCATCCGCTTGCGTATCTGGGGAATATAAGATTTCCTTCTCCGTTACGCACAAACCGGACAAACTTCCATTCTTATTTAAACGAATTCCCAGATGAGGTTGTAAGGTGCCGCTGACGGCGGCATAAACCATTTCATCTCCCGCCAGCATCTCGATAGTAGAACCGTCGGCATCGGTTAATAGGCACATCCGATCGCAGATCGTCTGCATAAACAATTTCAAATCGAAGTTAGATAACAGCATCTGCTGTTGGACTTCCATTATGACTTTAAAGTGACGGTTCTTAAACATCGTTCTATTTCCCCCATGCTTTATCTAGTAATCTACCTTCCATCATTAGGTAATATGCTAGCATTTTTAAATAAGTTTGTCAGCAGAACTCCAAACTTCGGTTAGAGACAATCTTCATATTAACCAAGTGACAAGCTCACTCAGATAAGTAGCGCTAGCTTTATAACAACGATTTAAATCCTATAGGCACCTTCATCAGGTGATGCTCGTAGACTATAGAAAGGTGATGAAGAGGAAATTAGAAAGGGGATGAGGAAATGATTGTTATTGATGGCCACAGCAATCCTCCAATTGATACAACGACAATGTCCATGCTGGAACAGGATATATTGCAACAGAAGCAGCAGAGTGCGACCAAATACCAATACGCGTCGGAAGCAGATTTACGCTTTGAGTTGAAGCTGAGAAGCTTGATCGTGGAGGCTGCGCAGGGGCTAAACGCGAGTGGGGCAGAGTTTGCTACTTTCAAAGATTCCCGTTGCAACAATCGCTTCTGGACTCGGAACGATGCGGGCGGATTTCAATTAAATCCTGGAGTATCTCCAGCAAGTGCTATTCGCGATATCTATGACAATGGATCAGAGTATGCTTTTGAATGCGCCACTGCGATGGTAATTGTCATGTACAAGGCTATTATCGAAGCTATTGGAGACACAGCGTTTAATGCTAACTTTCCCGACTTGTTGCTTTACGACGGGCATCATGATAAACACCTTCGGCTCATTTATGAGGAAGGAAATACGTCTTACCCTGGAGATATCCTCTATTTTTCCAATCCAGATCACGACCCGGAAAGACCTGAATGGCAAGGAGAGAACGTCATCAAGATGGGAGACGATCTTTATTATGGGCATGGTATCGGGATCAAATCGGGGCAAGAAATTATATCTGCTTTAAATGCGACTAGAAAACCAGGCAGCACCGTGTCGGCTTACTTGACCGAGAAGGCTTCCCATCCTGACTTCAATGATATTCGTCGTCTGACAGCAAGAGATCAGTTTTCTGGAATGCCGATGATCATTCCACCACGAATCGTTGCCCAGATTGGAAGCCAACGTTATGTTGGCTGACCGAAGACAACTAACCATGGAAATAGTATGGATGGATACAAGTTACATGAAAAGAGCAATGCGTAGTGCCAAGCACTCGCTTGCTCTTTATTCTGATATAGATCGGTAGCAGCTTTTCTTGGATGATGTGATGTAACTCTATTTGCATTACTCCTTAAAATACGATGGCAATCTTCCCGAATGTACTACCTTTTGCCAAGTATCGAAGGGCATCGAGAGATTGCTCGAAGGGGAACGTTCTATCGATGACCGGTCGCAGGGAGTGCAGCTCTATGGCACGATTCATACGTTCGAACATTTCCCGGCTGCCGACATTGATGGCTTGGAGTTTGGCTTTACGTAGAATCGCGGGGACGATGGCAAACCCCTCGACTTCGGAGCCCGACAAGAGACCGACGATACTGATCTGGCCGCCGACCTTCAAGGCTGTAATTGAACGATTAAGCGTGGAACCTCCGCCAAGATCGACGATGTGATCCGCTCCTCGACCATGGGTGTAGGCGAGGACAGCTTTATCCCAATCCGGATTTGTTCGATAGTTGATACCGAAGTCGGCTCCGAGTACCTTCGCGCGTTCCAGCTTTTCGTCACTGCTGGAAGTGACGATGACCTGAGCGCCTAGAAGTTTCGCGAATTGAAGTGCGAACAGGGACACGCCGCCAGTACCCTGAACAACGACCGTGTCTCCAGCCCTTACCCGTCCTTCCTCCGAAATCGCATGCCAAGCCGTGAGAGCAGCGCAAGCTAACGTTGCTGCCTCTATGTCAGTCAAATGTTCGGGCACTCGGACTAGTCCGTCTTCGGCAATCACCACATATTGGGCGAGCAGACCGTCGAGCGGACTGCCAAGCGTGGTTGTCCAGTTGTCTTGTGTAGGTTCGCCGCTCTTTCAACTCTGCGTAAATATGGGGCTGACGCGTTCACCAATTTTGAACTTATTGGTGTGATCCCCTAAGGCAACAACTTCTCCAACTCCATCGGATACCGGTATTAACGGGGCTGTACGATTTGGTTCATAGAATCCATTGATGATTCCGATATCGCGGGCGTTCAGAGAGACGGCCTTCATCCGAATTAGAACCTGGCCAGGGCCAGGGGATGGGATATCCCGTTCAACCTCGTGCACGTAATCGAGTCCAAAGCCACCTTGCAGTACGTATGCTTTCATTTATAACACGCTCCTTCATTTGATATAGACACAGTATAGTTCGCATACTAATATGAAGTAAGACGGCACTTTAAAGTAGCATACGAACGAAAAGGTGCGTACGAAGAGAGGAGCAGCTGGCTATGGGGGAAAAGCCGGATATATCTCTTGAGGCATGCAGCTATAGTCATGTTCTCGATGTGATATCGAACAAGTGGACCGCGCTTGTTATCTATGCGATGGAGGATGGCACCATTCGCTACGGAGAGATCAAGAAGCGCATTGAGGGCATCTCGCAGAAAATGCTAACTCAAACCTTAAAGCAATTGGAGCGCGATGGCATCGTCAGACGAAAGCTTACGCCTGCGATTCCACCAATAACTGAATATTCACTAACCTCATTGGGGGAGTCTCTTATTCCCATCATGAAAATGCTGAAGGAATGGGCTTCCGTTCATTACGACAATGTACTGAAGTCAAGAGAAGTATACGAAAGTCAGCCCGTACTGTTGGTGGAATAGAAAATAATCGATCATTAACACCTAAACAAAAGAGCTTCTTCGTAGTAGTAACGAAGAAGCTCTTATTTGTCTGGGCTCTTGTAGTATTAATTAAAAACTCTTCATATGGGTGAGTCACTAGCAAATATAAAGAGTTAAATAGATTAGATGGGAGTGATTGAGAGAAGCAGTCATTGGTGCCACTAACCGTCCGGTGCGGCGTACTTGCTTACGTCCGGATCGAATATTGCTCCAATGGATGAGTCTAGCTCTACGTGAGTACTGCCACGATCATCGGTCAGAACGAGCATGCGCGAGCCGACGAGGGGGACGCGGTCGGCGCTGGTACGCATATGTGCTGAAATGATACGTAGAGTACCATCAACGAAGTAACTTACCTCTATTGTAAAAATCGGGAGATTGAAGAGCCATTGGTTTGATAAGTTCAGGACTGTCAGAGTTCCGGAGAATGGGAATCCCTCTAAGCGTAGACGCTCAATGTCTGCCTGAAGCCGCTTAGCGTGGGAGATTGAGCTGGGTAAACGCAGGAGCGTGATGGCACCCCAAAGAGCGAAGATAGCTCCGACGACTGCGCCAAGCTCTAGTGGGATCGTCGGTGATGTCGCTAGGGCTTCGAGGTTGAAGGGGCGCGATGGATTTCTTATTAACGTCCAGAGTAGGAGAACTCCCGCGGTTATAGTGAGTCCGCCTGCGATTGCTAGCGCCGCGAACAGACCGGCGACTCTGGATTGTCCGAACTGCTCATTGGCTCGCGAGTATAATCCGCCTGTAGCACTGATAGAGACAAACAACAGCACCACGGCAATGACCACCGTGACCGGATGGCCGAGGAACATGTTGATAGACGGTGTCGGAGCCAGGCCGAGTAGAGCACCGAACGGCACAGAACCTGTCAGCGCCCATAGTGCAACGGATGCGAGTAGCCATGGTAACAGCGGATCCGTGCGTCCTACGCGACGACCTGGCGGCAGCCCAGTCATCCGTCCGTTCTTATCCGTGGTTGAGAACAGCGGCAGCATCTCGATGTGTTCTTGCTGTCCCTTCGCAGCATTCCTCATCGGAGCGACCCTCCCAAGGAGGGCTTCCCTACCTTGAACAGTAGAGAGGGAGTCCCCGAACAATATTTATCCATACTCACCCTCATCCCCATAAGTTATTAACCCATATTTTACCATATACATGATGTCCGCTGTAAATACCCCGAGAAAATATACATTTTTATGAGTTAGAAGGCGATACCTCGCTAAAAAAAGCCCGCATAGCAAAGTTTCATTGCTAAAGCGGGCGATAAGTCTTGCTAGTTATTTTAAATTTATGGGTTGTTGTTGGGTAACACAATGAATCATACCGCCATCCTTATAAAGCTCTCTTACATCGATTCCAATCACCTTACGATCAGGGTATAGTTTCTGGATGGCATCATTGGCTATTTTGTCATTAGGATCGTTATAATTCGGAACCAAAACCACGTTATTTCCAATGTAGTAGTTGATATATGAACCTCTATACCCCAATTTTTTTCCGTTATCGAGCACGACATTGTTACGGGTTATTGGTAAATTCACAATCTGGTAAGGTTTGCCTGAGGCATCCTTTGCGTTTAACAGTGTGTTAATGTCTTTATTTGTGACACCCCATTCTTCTAAATCCTCTTTATTCATCGTAATAAGCGTGGATTTATTATGGAACTTAGCGAAACCATCAATATGGAAATCGGTAATATCCAGACCTCGCACACCATCTAACCAAATAAAATTCGTAGCTCCAAGATTTTTTCCTATTACTTTCTCAATATCTGCTTCAGAGAGTTTAGGATTTCTATTCTTGTTCGTAACAGCGCTACGTGTCGATAAGAATGTACCATTGCCATCTAATTCAAATGCGCCGCCTTCAAGTACGACATCCGTTAAATTAATTCGTTCCATACCTAACTGTTTGCTTAGTTTGCTTGCAATGGCGGCATCTTTTTTATACGGCGTTTTCTTGCCCCATCCATTAAAGCCCCAGTCCATTAATTTAAGATTATTATCTTTATCGTATACAAAAATAGGGGCTGTATCTCTAGCCCATACATCATCCGTCGGCACAATATAAAAGTCGATTTTGTCCATATTTACACCCTCGTCATATAGAAGATCATAAATATAGTCTTTTTCGGCTTTATTGTATGCGATAATATGGACATTCTCTCCAACACTTAGGGCACTTGCCATCTGGGTCCAAATGGATTCAAGATTTTCTTTATGACCATACCCATAGGTGTAATTATGTGGCCATTGCAGCCAAGTCCCTTCATGTTTGCTACTCTCATCAGGCATGGTGTATCCTGCATTTTGTGTGATCATGTTCTGTCCCTCTGACGCTTTACCCTCTGTGCACCCCAGTAAGATTCCAGCCGATAATAAAGCCGCCGTGCACGATGTAATCACCTTATTCATATCCAATTCTCCTTAGTGTTAGTTGATCTCTCATGAAGTAGAATAAGCTTTGACATCGTGTTAAGGTCAAGCGATTATGCTCAAATTTTTTTAGTGATAGGAAAACAGATTTGTGTCACATACTCATCCTCGGGACAATCACTTTCGGATCCTTTCAAGTAGGTTTCATAAGGTGCTCCACTCCATTCATATCCATTGATATCTATCCATTCTTCAAGCGCCATATGCGCGTATCCGATATAGTCATAACTTCCGATGTGCAAGGTTGTAGCTATGAATTGTTCGGGGAGTATTTTAATTTGCCAGTGAGTCGAAACATCTTCATCTTTTCGATATACAACTGGGATCATCAATTCAATATCACTGTTATCAGGGTTAAATTCTTCATCAAAAAATGTAGCGGACATCACACTAGTTAAGTGAATGTTACTCTTCTCAGCTTTTTCGTATATAGAGTCAATATGTTCGTCCATGTGATCCAGATTCATCTTCATTCTTTGACTCAGGACACATGTCTCTTTTCGCATGCCGAGCAGGATATCATAAGACCTTCTATCTACAGATGCGAAAACATTCTTATCTTCAATCAATTCTTGCATTTCAAAAATAATTTGTTTATAACTATTGACCTCATTGGATAATTCAGCAATTTTTGAATGAATCAAATGGGATATGGATTCCTTGTCCGATGTTTGAAGGATCACGCTAATTTCCTGAAGTGAGAATTTATATTCTTTCAATTTCTTGATCTGTATGGCGGTTTCTAATTGATCCCTCCCATAATATCTATACCCGTTCGTTGTATCTACATGTAAGGGTTTTAAGAGGTTTTCCTTATCGTAGTGTCGTAGCATGCGTGCACTCATTTTGCATAGCTGTGAAAATCTACTGATTGTGTACATAGCTTTCGCTTCCTTCGTATGGTATTTCACTATCATATTATGAGATTGAATCTTGGTATTTGTCGATATATAGGGTCCCGTCTAATTGAATTTCTGCGTAAAATACTTGATCCAAAGAATGAATACCGGCTTTCTTTAATTGTTGGTTGAGCCAGACAGCGGAGACATCTATTTTAATTAAATTCTTCTCTACGATTTTACCATCAACGACAAGCTCAGTTGGGATTCTGTGAACAGGTGTAACAGATGCGTGTATATCTTTTTTTGTTGCAGGTAGTAGTTCTTCTTTTTTGAGTACACTGAGCTGACCGTCAGGTTCCAGAATTGCAAATTCGACATCTTCAGGTGAGAAAACATCCTTGTTGCGAAGCAGCATGCTTAAATCGTCGATGTTAAGGTGCTGCTTGGCTAGCGCACTTTCAAGTATCTTTCCCTGCTTGATAAGAATCGTAGGTTGGCCGTCAAGAATCTCACGTGTTCTAACGGAGCGTAGTCCGGTCAATGCGATGATGAACGCCATGAACGACCATAGAACCAAGCTAGATATTCCTTGTAGTAGCGTGATGTGATTGTTGACGATAATCTCGGCAGTGGTGGAACCGAAGGTGATCCCTGTTACATAATTGAAAAACGTTAGATGTCCGACTTGTTTTTTGCCGAGCAGACGCGTCAAAATGAGCAGAGTCACGAAGGAAATTGCTGTGCGAAATAAAATTTCTCCATACGTCATGTGCCAAGCTCCTTGCCTAACAGATAGTGTTAAGTTAGCCTTCATTTCCATCGACTATTCAGTCGCTGATAAATGGCACGTTTGAGTGCTTGATAAAATTTTCTAAAAATTAGGCAAATTCTGTTGACTCCATTATTTCCCTTGTGGTAAATTGTGTATGCACAACATGCACAATTTGATGAGGAGGTACGGTATGCTGGCATTAGATATCCGAAACTTAAATAAGAAATACCCTAATTTTCAGTTGAAAGACGTATCATTTCAACTGGAGAAGGGTTATATTATGGGCTTTATTGGTGCCAATGGAGCAGGGAAAACAACCACGATCAGATCCATCTTAAGAATGATTCATATCGATAGCGGTGAGGTATGTATTCTGGGTAAGAACATCGCCGAACACGAAATCGAATTGAAACAAGAAATCGGCTACGCATTCGGTGGTGTCGACTTTTATACGCGCAACAAGATGAAGACGTTGACCGATGTCATTAAGAAGTTCTACGCGAATTGGAATGACGAGACCTATCGTAACTATCTTAAACGTTTCAAATTGGATGAAAACAAAAAAATCGCCGAAATGTCTACAGGTATGAAAGTAAAGTACAGCTTGGCCCTTGCTCTGTCCCACGGCGCGAAGGTGCTTATCCTGGATGAACCGACAAGCGGGCTTGATCCGGTCGCTAGAGACGATCTATTAGATATTTTTCAAGAGCTAGTCCTTGATGGTGAGATCAGCATTCTTTTCTCTACGCACATTACATCGGACTTGGAGAAAGTTGCTGATTATATTACCTTCATCGAGAACGGGCAGATCGTCGCCAGCTCTGAGAAACATGATTTTATGGAGTCCTATCGATTACTTAGTGGCAGCCAGAGCCAGTTAGATCTTGTGAAGGAACAGATGATTTCCTACAAAATCAATTCATTTGGTTTTACAGGATTGATCCATAGCAAAGATTTTGATTCATTCTCGAATATCAAAGCTACCACGCCGAGTCTTGAGGAGATTATGATATATTTTGCGAAAAAGGAGGATATGCATGTATAACTTGGTAATGAAGGATTTGAGACTAGGAATAAACCCTTGGTTCTTGTTATTTCCGTTCGTAATAAGCGCCTTAATGCTTGTTCCGAGTTGGCTTTATTTTCTCGTCCCTCTGTATTTTTGCTGGATCACGATACCGAATATTTTTGGTGGATTCAAAACGCAGAACGATTTAATGTTCACCACGATGATGCCTGTAACCAAAAAAGATATCGTAAAAGCAAGGGTGACTGTGATTGTCATTTTGGAATTATTGCATCTTGTCACTGCACTGATCTATGGGCTGATTACGCTTCGTTTATATCCGTATCTAACTTACTATTTCTTCTCACCGCATTTAGGTTTTTGGGGACTGTGCTTCGTCATGCTCGCGATCTTCAACATCATATTTATATCCATGTATTACAAGACAGCGTATAAGTATGGTGGGGCAACGGCTGCATCGATTGTGGGCGCAATGATTTTTGCCGGAGTAGCCCAATGGGTTGGCATCCAGAGCCCATGGGTGTACGATATCTTCAATGGTTCTGGTGCTAACAATACAGCACTTCAACTATCCATTCTGATCGTAGGCATTGTGGTATTCATCGCATTCACCATGCTTGCCTACCGGATTGCGGTGAGACGATTCTTAAAAGTGGAGATATTATGAAATTATGAATGTATCAATCTCGAATGCATCTGAAAAACCAATTTATCAGCAGCTTGTCGAACAAATCAGCGCCCAGATTCTAAAAGGCGAGTTGGAAAGCGGCTATTGTTTACCACCTATTCGTCAGGCTGCTCTGGAGCTTGGGGTGAGTGTCATTACTGTCAAGAAAGCTTGGGAAGAGCTCGAACGAAGCGGATTGATCAATACGGTAACAGGCAAAGGATGTTTTGTAGCCGAATTCTCGTCAGATAAGATCCTGCAAATACGCAACGAAATGATCCTAAAGCAAATGGAAAACGATACATCCTACTACAAATCGTTTGGCCTTACGATGGATGAAGTGATGGAGCTGTTGAAAAAGATTTATTAACAAAGAAGCAGAGTAGTAACCTCTTCTTGTTTGGCATGATCAAGCTAATTAGCAATGAAATGTTACTTCACTTACATCCATAAGGCCCTCTTCGACCGAAAACTCACGAACAATCGCTGTAGGTATCTTTTTAAATCCAACTAAAGGCTGGTGATCGGCTAAATTGATTTGAACTTCTTTGAATCATTAGCTCGTCAGCTGTCTGACGGATGATCTGGATGCCATCCTCAATCTCTTGTTCATTCGTGCGAATAATACTGAGGCGCAAGCTGTTTGTGCTTTCCACACTAGGAAGGTAATAATTCATTGTAGGGAAGACATGCACGTTCTTCTGACGAAGGGTCGCGGTTAACTCCTCTGCAGCCAGATGATGGGGGAGCTCAAGTTGGGCAAATATCCCCCCAGCTGACTTACTTAGACGGAAGCCCTCGTTCAAATATCGGGCACATGCTTCTTGTAAAACCTTCATTCGAATTCCATAGCGTTCTCTCACCATGGCGGCATGGCGCCCAAATAAACCACTACTTAGATGAATCTCTAAAGCGGCTTGTGAAAGGGCGGTTGTGCTTAAATCGCTCGACGACTTATACATTCGGAACAATGTGATTAAGGCTGCGGGGAGTACAGCTGCACCGATTCGCAGGCCGGGTAGCATGATTTTGGAAAAACTTCGGATATAGATAACGCGACCCGAATAATCGTAGCTGCAGATTGGATCAGCTTTACTGTCTGTTTCTAAATCCGCGAGATAGTCGTCTTCTACAATATACACATCATATTTGTCCGCAAGTGCCGCGATTGCTTCTTTCTCACGACGTGACAAGCTGGTTCCGAGTGGATTGTGGTAACGAGGGACTGTATAAAAAAACTTGATAGAGTTATTCCGGAAATGTCGTTCTAGTTCCTCAAGATCAATACCTGATTCCGTTCGGGTAATTCCTAATGTAGTTACGCCTAGGAGGCTCAATAATTTGAGCATTCCAGCATAACACGGTTGTTCGACCAAAATGACAGATTTCCCATTCGGGAATGGCATAAGGGTAAGCAAGTGAAGCGCTTGATGAGCGCCAGAGACAATGCAAATCCGTTCAGGTCCAGCAAAAACTTGAGAGGCTGTTAGGTGCTGGGATATAGACTGGCGTAGAGATAGGAATCCAAGCGGATCGCTGTATGTAAAAAGATGATCTCCGTATAGCTGTACCGCCCGATTCAATCCATGTTGGATTTCTTCATAGGGGATGATACCAGGATCGGGAGCAGCCGCGGTAAAATCAATCTGCCCGTCCGGTTGATTCTCAGACTTGGAGGAACGAACAATGACGTAGTGGCCACTCTTCGGTACGGAATAAATAAGATGTTCTTTTTCCAATTCATCAATAGCTCGAATTATTGTGTTTTTACTGCACTTCCACTCTAGACTAAGTTCTCGAATGGACGGTAATTTACCCCCTGGTCGGATTACTCCACTGTTAATCTGTTGTTTCAGACTCTCTTTTACATTCTCAAATTTCATGACCGTTCCACTCCGATCTGTATGGGTATAGTCTATAATTAATTGAATATTCACATATAACTGTAACCATTATACTAAACATATTACGTAACGTGAACTATGGGAGGTATACAGATGGAGTGGATTCATGACTATTTGCCTTACAGAATGAGTGACAATGTGGAAGAGCTGCAGCAGGATGTGACACTTGCATTATTGAAGAGTACGTACTGGGCTGCAGAACGGTCGGAAGAAACGATCATGAATAGCTGGAAAGAATCGCTTTGTATCGGATTGTTTAGTGCAGAAGGGGTTCAAGTAGGCTTTATGCGGGTTGTAACGGATGGAGCAACCTTTTCGTGGCTATGTGACGTGATCGTCGACCCTGAGCATCGTGGAAAAGGACTTAGCAAATGGATGATGGCTGTATTGGTTGATCATCCTCGCATTTGCCATACTTCTATTTATCTCGGTACACGTGATGCGCATGGGCTCTATGAACAGTATGGCTTCCTACGACGGGAAATGATGGTTCGAAGTACAGCTCGATACTTGAATAGACACTAACCTTTATGTAAGTACCTGTAATAAAAGTGCGTACTTATTTATTTGTAGAAGGTGTTCTATACTCTAGGAGTAAATCATTCCTAGGGAGGTCAACACTTTGAAAACTCTTATAATCGTCTCGCACCCAAACATAGAAACATCGGCTATTAATAAGCGATGGGTAGAACAACTTAAAAAATACCCTGAAAAGTATACCGTACACGAACTATATAAGGTTTATCCAGACGGAAACATTGATATGGAGAAAGAACAGCAACTAATTGAAGCTCATGATAACCTTATTTTGCAATTCCCCATGTATTGGTTTAGTTCACCACCTATGCTAAAAAAATGGTTAGACGATGTTTTCACTTATGGTTGGGCATATGGCTCAAAAGGTGATAAATTAAAGAACCGTAAAGTGGGTTTAGCGCTATCTGTCGGAATTAATAAAGAAGATTACAGTGAAGAGGGAAGATATCGCTATACACTTGGGCATTTGCTATCTCCTTTTGAAACTACCTTCTTATATTGCAAAGCCGACTATCGTTCGTTCTATGCGTTATATGGTACAGAACATGAGCTGCCTACAAGCATACTCGAGCAAAGCGATCAAGATTACTTGAATTTTATTGATAATCTATAAGAAGCGGCTTATACGCTTAATCCGCTGTTGAACTGTTTTTTTCTCCCCAATCGCACATCATATTTAACAAAGGAATGAGAGATAGACCACGTTCAGATAATGAATACTCAACTTTTGGGGGGACTTGAGGAAATTCTTTGCGTATGATAAGGCCATCAGCCTCTAGTTCTTTTAACATGATGCTAAGTGTTTTAAAAGAAATGGTGCCGATACTTCGTTTCAGCTCATTGTGCCGCATCACCTTTTTTTCAGAGAGCCAATACAAAATGATCATTTTAAATTTGCCGCCTATTAAGGACAAGGTATAGCCAAAGCCAGTGCTTTTTAATTCCACGCCAGTCGGAACACAAGTTTCTTGCACAAGTTACACTCTCCTTTAGATACGTATAGGATATCAATGTGCGTACATTATATTCTACAGCGTTAATGTAAGGATATAAAGAAAGATCGGCTAATTTGTAAGGCATTATCTTAACGAAGCTCGTCTGCAAATCTTAGAGTGGTTACCTGATCCTCAAGCTCATTTTGGCGCGCAAGAGGGAGTTGACCTTGTTGAGGTTGGCGTATGCGTTAGTCAGATAACCACCAAGCTAAACATGACCCAATCGACAACATCGCAGTATCTATCTGTCTTGCAACAAGCCGGAGGTCGTCACAATTATTCATTTAGCGAGTTGCTACGACCGTTCCAGCAGACAGCTAATCTTACCGGAATGATCTATCGTCAGCCTTATGTAGTGAGTCAAATTTGCGAGGTTACCGATGAGCCGCTTGAACAGTATGCCAGCGAGTACGCTGACTATATAGAAAATCAACCTTTATTAGTCGGATCAAGAGGTTAAATGGAAAATGTAACAGGTGACAGATTAGGTTAAAAAAATTAACAGCACTTGAACGTTGATGGACCCGCTTGTCGAGGATTGCCGGCAGGTGGGTTTTTGGTGTGTAGTTTTATGGTTATAGTGCTCAAATTATTCAAATCTGGTATAGGATTTGGAGGAAATATTTTCTTGAACGTAGAATAGAGAATGGAGTCGAATTATGTACATAAACATGGGACAGCATGAATCTTTAGTCATTGAAGGAGGCAGGTAATTGTGGCTATAGTTGAAGTCGTCAAGTTCGATGGTCCATCGGATTTGTTCGTCTGGAAATATCCAAATCAAGAATTAGGCACCTGGACGCAATTGATCGTAAATGAGACGCAGGAAGCGATACTGTTCAAGGGAGGGAAGGCGCTCGATCTATTCGGCCCTGGCCGACATACGCTCGATACAGCGAACATTCCTTTCGTTCAGGCACTTGTTAATTTACCGTTTGGTGGACGTTCTCCGTTTACGGCTGAAGTATGGTACATCAACAAGATTAATTCTTTGGACGTGAAGTGGGGAACGGCATCGCCGCTTCAATTGCAGGATCCGAAGTACCAGATTATACTTTCTATCCGCTCATTCGGGCAATTCGGGGTACAGATCGAGGATTCTCGCAAGTTTCTTCTTAAGTTGATTGGTACGATGCCAGTATTCGACAAAGATACGTTGGTGAAGTACTTCCGCAGTCTCCTAATGATGAACATTAACGAGTTGATAACGTCTTATTTGGTCTTAAAGAAAATCAGTATCTTAGAAATTAATGCTTATATTGCAGAGATCGCCAAACATATTGAGGAAAGAATTGGGCCAGTTTTTCGAGAGTACGGTATCAAGCTGCTCAATTTCTACATCGATTCGATCAATATGCCTGATGACGATCCAACTACGATCCGGCTTAAAGAAGCATTGGCTAAAAAAGCCGAAATGGACATTATCGGTTATACGTATCAGCAGCAACGAACGTTCGATACGCTTGAAGGAGCGGCAAAGAACGAAGGGTCTGGCAGTTCTAACGTAATGGGAGCGGGAATCGGACTCGGGATGGGATTTGGTGTTGGTGGTGCTGTTGGTGGTCAGATGGCGGGGTTGACGCAGGAGATGAACACATCAGCTGGTAAGCCGTGCTTGCAATGTCACACAATCAATCGAGAAGACTCGCGGTTCTGCAACAATTGCGGATATTCATATGTATCGGCGGCACCGATACCGGTTGCAGCCGCTAAGGCAACAGATTGTAGTGTTTGCGGAAAGTCTTTCCCAGCGAATGCCAAATTTTGCCCGCATTGCGGCGATGAGAATCGCCCATGTCCGAATTGCGGATCTGATAACTCAGCCGACTCCGAATCTTGTATCAAATGTGGATACAACATTGGAGTTAAGTTGTGTCCAAGTTGCAGTGACCCTCTGATTGCTGGCGCTAAGTTCTGCTCCAATTGCGGAGGGAGCGCGGTGTTGAAATGTAGCCAATGCCAGCATGAAGTGAAGCCAGGCCAAAAGTTCTGTCTGGAATGTGGCAACAAGCTTATCCCATAAGGAGGTTCAACATGAATAAATTTCGATTAAATGCGGGGATATGGACCTTTATATACGTATGCATGCTTGTGCTAACGATCGCGCTCTTATTCTTGATAGGATTACCATTCTCTCGTCCGGGTCATCTTTGGATTTCTTTAGGGGCGCTGGTGTTGGCTGAAACGGCAGTATATAGTACAGCGCTTTTCGGGATAGCTACGCAGAAGCGTGGCGGGAGCATTTCTATTGGTTTATCGGCGTTCGTAACGGTCTCGACGCTTTATTTAATTGCGGTGGCGGTCATAGTCATTTTATTTTCGTTGTTATTCGACATATCAGTTCTGTCTTATTCCCTTATTCATTTGATTGTGATTGCAATCGCTGGAATTGCTGTAGGCATGGCGTCTTTCGCCTTTCACAAGTCGGTTCAGGATGATAATGCCACATCTCAGACGCAATTTGTGCAATCCATGCTACATGTGTTGCGCGATTCTGTACGGCAATTGCAGGGTAAGGAAGAAGGGAAACAGCTTTTTCGCGAACTCGAACAGTTAGAAGAGAAAGTTCGGTTTAGCGATCCAGTATCCCATACGACGATGTTAGAGGTCGAACACCATCTGTTGGGAGAGATGGAGAAGTTGGCGGCAGATATTCGTGAATATATGAAACAGCCTATTCAAGAAGAGATTGACTCATTTGACCGCCGAATCCGCGATCTTTCGATTATACTGACGGATCGCAACGAGAAGTTACTTCAACGAAAATAGCAGAGCGGAGGATTGCTTGTGCATAAGCCAGTAAACGTTAGAATTCATGGATTGTTTGTATTGATCGGTCTCTTGCTTTTTCCAGTGGGAGTCGCTTTACTCATTATCCGATATGCCCTTCATGCGAAATATAATCATTTGAGGGAAAAGGACTACAGGCTGACGGGACACGTATTAATGACACTATTGGGATTATGTATGTTGTTGTTCCTGGCGTCGGGTGCGACCGGTGATGTATTTGTAGGTATTTTTATCCCGTTTTTTATTTTATTCGGAATACCAGCTATCTTTTTCTATGTCATTGCTTATTCCCGTAAGAAGAAGATAATTGCTCTGTACAAGGCATACTACTGGCTAATCATCGAGCAGGGGAATGGAACAATCGTTGCGCTGTCCCAGTCGACAGGTGTATCGGTCAAAAAAGTGCGTGAAGACATTCGATATATGATCGCAACTGGTCAGCTACCAAATGCGAGCTTAACGGACAGTGGAGATATTGTTCTACCTGGCAGAACGATGAAATCGGAAATGCAAATGAACGACTCAGCTACCGCGCAGACGTCTGCGGCTATGGAAGCTAGAATCGAAGGCACGTCCAAAAGTGTGTTCTGTTCCGGTTGTGGTGCTGCCGTAAAACTGCATCCGACCCAACCAAAGGAATGCCAATATTGTGGAACCGTCCTGAAAGATGAATGAGGGATGAAGAGAATTTCGTCGAGAGATATACCAAGTACTTTGATGCATTATTCTACATATTGTGTGATTAAAAAGTAAGTATGAATCTGTTTGATCAAGTATAAGAAGAAATAGTTTATATAAGCAAGACAACAAAAAGGAGCTATCTTGGAAGCTCCTTTTTTGTTTTTTGTTATTAGAACTGTTAAGGTGAAGCTAATAATAAGTAGGGCGAAAAATACTTATATAAAAGTAAATATAATCGTTACACAAGGATGATTACACATGAAAATTTTATTAGTCGAAGACGATAAGACGATTGCCACGGGGCTGGAATATTCGCTGCAGCAAGATGGTTATTCAACCGTTCTTTGCCATGATATTGCCTCAGCTAAAAAGGTGATTCTCGACGACATTGATCAAATCGCTTTATGTTTGTTCGATTTGCAGCTTCCGGATGGAAGTGGTTATGAATTGTGTAAGTTGGTGAAGGAGCGGCGAGATATTCCGGTCATTTTCTTAACGGTGATCGACGATGAGGTTAATGTCGTGATGGGGCTTGAAATGGGTGCTGACGATTATATTACGAAGCCATTTCGAGTTCGTGAGCTTCTCACTCGAATTAAGACTGTCTTGCGAAGATACCAGAAGTCGCCTCAGGCCCGAGCAATCATCGACATCGACAATGTTCGAATCAATACCCTTGAGGGTAAAGTATATAAAACCGGCACAGAGGTTGCACTGACCGCCTTAGAATATCGCTTATTGCTGATCTTTGGCAATCACATTGGACAGATCCTTTCAAGGAATCAGCTGTTAGAGCAGATCTGGGATGTGGCCGGCGATTTCGTGAACGATAATACATTAACGGTTTATATCAAAAGGCTGCGGGAAAAGCTGGAGGATGATCCGAGCAATCCAGTATTAATCAAAACGGTGCGTGGTTTAGGCTATAAGGTTGGTGATTAGATGCTTCGAAATCGAGAAGTTCAATTATTATTGCTCACTTTGGGATTGATAAGCTTAACGGCAATCATTGTCGCTGCTTTCATTTCGTCTATCACGGCATTGGTGGTTACGTTTCTATCTGCGCTGCTTATAGGTACAAGTATGTTCTTCACGAGATGGAGATACCGCGAGCTTGCGAAGCTGTCTGTCTATTTGCGGGAAATAATGAGCGGCAACGTCTCCCTTGACGTTCGGGATAATCAAGAAGGTGAGCTTAGCATTCTAAAAAATGAGATTTACAAAGTGACACTTATGCTATCCGAGCATCGGTCACTATTAGAGCGGGATAAAATCCAACTGACGGATGCCATCTCCGACATTTCACATCAGCTCAAAACACCACTAACCTCCATGACGATGATGGCAGATTTATTAAGTACCCCTGATCTGTCTCCGGCAAAAAGAACGGAGTTCACCCACCATATTCGCGTTCAGCTTGAACGCATCGATTGGCTTGTTTCTTCCTTGTTAAAGCTATCGAAAATGGACGCGAAAACCATCCCATTCAAGAAAGATCGTATATTGATGAAAAGCCTTGTCCAAAAAACACTAGAGCCGGTTATGATACCGATGGATGTTAAGGAGCAAACGATTACGATCGCGGGCGATGACGATGTCTCTTTTGTTGGCGATTTCAACTGGACTGCCGAGGCGGTCATCAATATTTTGAAAAACGGCGTGGAACACACGCATGAAGGCGGAGCACTTACGATCACATTTTCCGAAAATGCTCTATTTACTGAATTGATTATTTCTGACAATGGAAAAGGCATTCCGAAAGAAGATTTGCCTTATATATTTAAACGTTTTTACAAGGGAAAGAACGCAAGCGAAGGGAGCATTGGTATAGGTCTTGCGATGGCTCACAGCATTATTACCAGCCAAAATGGCGTGATCGATGTGACGAGCGACAGCGAGAAGGGGACACAGTTTCGGATTAAATTTTATAAGCAAGTCATTTAATAGCACTCCGTATGTGACTAATTGTTCACCTTCATCGTCACTTGAAAGTCATTATAGACAAGTAGAATGATATTCATCAGCTAAGCGATGGGGGGTAGGGCAATGGATGTTATTAAAGAACGAGGAAAGAAATTTACTAAACGACAAATTATATTACTTATATTCATAATCGGGTATTATTCCCTTTTAATTATAGCTACCACATTTGGTCGTTCATCTGAGAATACCTTTGCAAGGACAATTGATTTCGATGTACTAAGCACGTATCAACAAGCATGGAATCAATTTTCATTTCAATCTTTTTTTCATATCTTTGTTAATTTAGGTATGCTGTTTCCGTTAGGGATTTTATTACCTTTATTTAGTAAACTTTTTTTGAAAGTAAAATGGATGTTAATCAGTTCAATTACAACATCATTATGTATTGAAACTCTTCAATTGATAACACTTCGTGGAAGTGTGGAACTAGACGATTTACTTCATAACACGATAGGAATGATGTTAGGGTACTGTTTATTAAATATCGTTCTTATTTACATGAAAAAGAAAGAATCGCACACACAAATCGTCAAGTATTTAATTTTACCCACTACAGTAATCTTCGTTGCCGTTGGAATATTTATTTCATATCAAATGAAGGAATTTGGTAATATGCCATTTGATTCTTATGGAAAGACAGATATGTCTCGTGTCACGATCCAAACATCACTAGAGTTAAGTGATGAAGGTAGTAAAATGCCTATCTACGATCCCAAAGGTCAAAAAGTGAGAGACATCGATATTATTTCTCCAAAAGAAGCATTCGGAAAGCTGCAACAGGGTGATATTTACCCGATGGGACCTTTCGGAGCGGGTGAAGAATTTGAAGGCGAGACATTAGTCATTATTGAGAGTCATGTAGCGCACGCCACAGATACAAAGGGTTTTTCCCAACCTGTATACATTTTTCGCGTACAGCTAAAAGATAATGACGTCGTTCTTACAGCTCCACCTATTTCCGCAAGGAAATAAATTGAATTTTCACATATTATATTTCTGGAATTTGAGCAACGAGGAAAGGCAGGATGACAATGGAAATTTTAAGAATTGAGCATTTATCTAAAATATACGGCACAGGTGAATCAGCGGTAAAGGCGCTGGATGATGTTTCTTTTTCAGTACAAAAAGGTGAATTTGTCGCCATTATTGGTCCATCCGGGTCGGGAAAATCGACACTACTTCATATGCTAGGCGGTGTGGATCTGCCGACTGGCGGCAAGGTATTTGTGGAGGAAACGGACATGTATGCCTTGAACGAAACGCAGCTAGCTATCTTTAGACGCAGACAAATCGGGCTGATTTATCAATTTTTCAATCTGATCCCTGTTCTGACGGTGGAGGAGAATATTACACTGCCGCTCTTACTCGATAAGCAAAAGGTAGATCCACAGCAGCTGGGTAGTCTTGTTCAAACGTTAAATTTGCAGCAACGATTAAATCATTTGCCAAATCAGCTATCCGGTGGACAGCAACAACGGGTCTCGATTGGAAGGGCACTTATTGGCAATCCTGCGATTATGCTGGCTGACGAGCCGACAGGGAACCTAGACAGCAAGAATAGCAGCGAGATTATCGACTTACTAAAAATGTTAAATAAAACCTATAATCAGACGCTAATCGTGATTACACATGACGAACGAATCGCCTTGCAAGCCGACAGAATTATTTCGATTGAAGACGGGAGGATTGCCAAAGACGAGGTGATCCGGCGATGAATATTGTCAATACATTAACGATCCGGCATTTGAAGCAAAATAAAAGAAGAACGCTTGTAACGATCATCGGCGTCATCATTTCAGTTGCCATGGTGACCGCTGTCGCTACGCTTGTTTTTTCCTTTTCAGATTTAATGATTAGGCAAACGATTGCCGAGTCAGGAGAGTGGCATGTTCGATATCAAGATGTAACCAAAGAACAGATTGCGGCCATACGAGGCGATGACAAAACTCGAACCGTTGCGATCACAAGTGATCTTGGCCATGCCCGATTAGAAGGCGGACAAAACCCCAATAAGCCTTACTTGTTCGTTAAGGCATATGATGCACAAAGCTTCGAGCAATTTCCGATTGAATTGAGCAAAGGGCGCCTTCCGCAAACGGACAAGGAAGTCGTCATATCCGAAGACGTTGCAACGAATGGCAAAGTGAAATACGAAATCGGTGATCATCTAACCCTTCAAATCGGTGAACGATTCGAAAATGGGAATGATCGTCCCCTGGATCAGACCGAAATGCTGCGTAGGGATAACGGCACATTGACCGAAACATTGCTGCATATTAAGTCAAGGGATTATACGGTGGTAGGCTTTATAAAGCGTCCCATATGGGAGTCTGCTTGGGCGCCGGGTTATACGACCATTAGCTATGTCGATACAAATATCATCGGGGCTAACGATCGAGTCGATGCGTCAGTTGCCTTGAAGAGTGTTAATCCTTCCATGTTTGCTCATGCGGAAGATTTGGCTAAGAATAACCAGATTAAAACAGTTAAATTTAATAATGAACTGCTTCGTTATTACGGTTTGGCCAAAAGCAGAGCTTCGTTTAGCATGATGTACTCATTATCAGCAATCGTGATGGCGGTCATTATGATCGGCTCGGTTGCGCTTATCTATAATGCTTTTGCAATATCGGTCTCGGAACGTTCCCGCCATTTAGGGATGCTTGCGAGTGTGGGCGCTACGAAAAGTCAGAAGCGAAATTCAGTGCTTTTTGAAGGTGTCGTCATTGGCTTGATCAGCATTCCCCTTGGCATCTTATGTGGTCTTGCTGGGATGGGAATTACCTTTTGGTTCATGAACTCCATGATTCAAGGGGCATTATGGACCAATGAACCGTTGAGGCTTATCGTCACACCGTTATCGCTCTTAATTGTCTGTATTGTCTCGATGCTAACGATCTTTATTTCGACGTATCTCCCGGCGATCAAGGCATCCAAGGTATCCGCTATGGATGCGATTCGCCAAACAACCGATGTAAAGCTTACGGTCAATGCCGTGAAAACGTCGAAGTTCATTCGTAGGCTCTTCGGCATCGAAGCGGAAATCGGATTGAAGAACTTAAAACGGAACAAGCGGAGATATCATGCCATTGTATTTTCACTTGTCATCAGCATCGTTCTGTTCCTAACGGTATCATTCTTTACCACCGGTATGCAGCAATCCCTGAAACTGTCCCAGGAAGGCGTCAATTTCGATATTGAAGTCATGTACGGCAATGGTAAGAGACTCGACGATCGGTTGATTCAATCGATTGCATCACTGGACGGCGTAACGGAATTCAACGTGATTCAATCGTTATATAAGAATGCTTGGGTCGATGAAGCGATCATTGCCGATGAGTTGAAAGAGAAGGTTAAGGAGGATAAGAAGCTACTTCAAGCGGGGAAATATCCTTACGACATTATAATTCATGCACTCAATGATTCGAGTCTGCGAACCTATGCCAGTGCGGTCGGCGCAGATTATGAACAGCTGAAAGATCCGGATCATCCTGCCGCGATTGTGATGGATACGATTCGCTACAAAGATATGGACACGGAAAAATACGTTCAGACGAAGGCCATCTATACGAATGTCGGAGAGCATATCGCGTTAACGAACTTCCATGAAGAAAATGGGAAGGAAACAAAGGCAAGCGAAGTGACTGTTGCTGCGCTCACGGATCAAATTCCGATGGGAATGAATTTGATAGGCGTGGGTGGGCTAAATATGATCGTGTCGGAGCGCGCCTTGAATCGACTGGCAGGTGACGAGGATCTAGTTAACATTCAGATGTTCCTCCATTTGAAAAGCACGGATCCGATGAGAACGCAGCAGGAAATCGAAGAGATGAATGAGAACAATCTGAATGTCTACAATGTATATCAATCTAGAAAAAGTGAAGAACAGCTGATTCTATTGATGTCCGTCTTCTCGTATGGATTTATCGTATTAATCTCTGCGATTTCCATTGCGAACATCTTTAACACGATCTCGACGGGCGTAGCTCTTCGCAAACGAGAATTTGCGATGCTGAAATCCGTCGGCATGACACCTAAGAGCTTTGCGAAAATGATGAACTACGAAAGTATGTTTTATGGGGTCAAGTCGCTAGTGTTCGGGCTTCCTATTAGTATCATTGTGATGTATCTGATCTATAGAGCATTTTCGAACAAGTTCAGTTACGGGTTCACCCTCCCTTGGATGAGCATTCTGTCTGTTATTATCGTCGTGTTTATCATAGTCGGGTCTGCCATGCTATATTCCGGCGCGAAAGTAAAAAAGGAAAACATAATTGACGCATTAAAGCAGGAGAATGCATAACGGTAACCAGCCCCAACTTGTAGATGCAAGCAATGATAGTATCTACTGCCATTAGAATAAATTTATAGGGAGGGGCTCGTGTCTTGGGGATCGATGAAATCTATATTAACCTACGTCTATTATTGCTGCCGGTCATCGTGATTATTGGGATAGAATTTGTTCTTATTGGGCTATATTACTTTCTTTATTATAGAAATCTACAATCAGAGGGAAAGCCATGGATTCAAATGAAAAAGCTTTTTCTTGGCGCGTTGTTCATCGGATATGTTGTCTTTGTACTTGAGCTAACCATGATCGGTCGTGGTCATTCCTATTTCTTGCAAATGAATCTCGATCCATTCAGCAGTTATATGGAAGCATGGAATAAGTATTCCTTGCGTGATCTTCAGAACTGTATTTTTAATATCATCATGTTTATCCCAATGGGAATTATGCTGCCTTTAATCAACCGGAAGTTTGAAGTATTCAAATGGCTTCTTCTTGTCGTTGTAAGCTCTACGCTATTTATTGAAACCTATCAGACGCTTACAGGCGCAGGGCTGTTTGAGCTTGATGATATCATTAATAACACGCTTGGTGGCATTATGGGATACCAGTTATACAGATTGGTAGCTTCCATTGTTCATAACAAAAAAGTCAGAATGAAAAGTCTACTGGGCAACCTAGCGATACCTCTAGTAATGGGTCTGTCTCTTATTGGTATAAATATAGTGTATGCCCAGCAGGAGTTCGGTAATCTGGCCATAAACTCGTTTACCAAATGGAATATGAGAGATGTTCATTTGACATCATCCCTACAGCTAAGCTCAGCACCTGCTGTCGCTCCTGTATATAAGAGAATCATTAAACGAGATGGAGTCAAAGCCTTGCTGCAGCAGAAATTAGGATTAACTGAGTTGAATATGAAAGATGATAGCGGTGATGGTGAGGTTCTATTAAAAGACAAATCGGGAATGGAGTATACATTCTTTCAATCCAACGAGGGAGGCTGGTTGTTAGCCGAGAACAATTATACACCAGAGCGAACGTCATTTGCTGACAAAGAACAGATGTTGCTTAAGGCCAAAACCATTATGGCCGATCTAGGCATACTCCCTCAAAACGTTGATTTTACAGAATTGGAGGGCGGAGAATTTCAATGGTCCCCCCAAAATAAAGTAGAGCTCAACGAAAATTATTGGACTGGCGAACTGTCCCTCGGTCTTAAACAAGATGGCAGTATATATTTGATAAATAATATGCTCCATGAGAGTCAATTTGTAAAGAAAGTGGATATACTGTCTCCTGCAGAGGTATATGAGCGTATAAAGAATGGTCAATTTCCTCAACTAGTAAGAAATGCAATATTAAAGCCTGATCAACTCGTTATTAAAAAAGGTGACCAACTTGAACTAACAGGAATTGAGCTTTCGTTTATATATGACACGAAGAACTTCTATCAGCCTATATACAGAGTATCCGGTGTATTTAATGGGGATTCGAACTGGTTCACATTAATTCAGGCAAGAAGAAGCTAATACGTGTTAAACGTATTTTCACAATAACGTAACATCAGGGAGTAGACGGCTGCGGTAGCTGCTCTCTGTTTTTTTGCGCTATGCCAGAATAAATCTAATTTTGATTGAATTACTTTGGTGAACAAAATTAAGTAGTTACATATACGACAACGGGGTAGCCACTAAGGCACACCCCTTTTTATTTGGATTCATCCTATGATAAGTGTGTTACTAATTTTCTTTCTTCCCTTTTCTATAGGTATCAGCACTCATATTGTATCTATTCCTAAATGATCGTTCAAAACTACTTAAACTACCATAACCCGATTCAAATGCAATCTTCGTAATATCATCGGTACTCGTGAGAAGTAAATGCTCCGCCCGACGAAGCCTCATTTCACGAATATATTGCCAGGGAGTGACTCCCAAAACTCCAGTAAATGAACGGATCAACTTCGTTTTGCCCATCCCTGAAATTTCACATAAGTTGTCGAGACAAAGCTCATTTGTGTATTCCGTTTGTATGTATTTCACAACTTGCTTTAATTCTGGAGAAATTAATTTCGGCTTTTTACGAATCCATTTGTCAGAATGGCTTCCTGGGTAATCATTAAATAGTTGATGAACGATCTGTAGTTCCAGGTACTCCATTTCGGTGAGAGTTACGGGACAAAGTGAATCTGCCATTCTTAAATACAGGTTTTCCGCAAATTTTATCAGTCTATCGAAAATACCTGTGTTCCAGTTGGCGAAATGCACTTGATCAGTAAAATTTACTGTTTCTTCTAGTACCTTGCTTAAGAATTTTTCTTCTATAGTTATAAGCAAGAATCGGGCTGACTCATCTCCTGCAAAATTTTGGTGTTGATCAGAAGGTGGGGTTATGAAGGTGTCTTTAGGAATCAATCTATTATTTCGATTATTTAGGTTCAGAATTGGGGTTCCAAAGATTGGGATACTCACCTGGTAGCAATCACCATGGCCGTGATATTCATCAGCATGGTGAGCTTCCAAGTGATAATATCCTACTTTGCTATTAGGCAACCATATTTTTGATAAATACAATTTATATCCCCCTTATGAGAATGACTCTGCAAAAATTGCAAAGTATCGAAATGAATGCAGAGCATAAAACAGAGACTCGGTATACACTCTTTAGAAAATGTACCAAGTGGGAGTGTGAATTATTAATGGATTGGCGTTTACTAAAAAATCGGCAGTTTATGTTATTTATATTAGGTCAAGGAATCGCTGTATTTGGAAGCACTTTTACACAAACGGGTCTTTCTTTGTATATTTTAGAAAAAACGGGTTCCGCATCGGCTTTTGCCTCAACATTAGTGATAGGACTACTTCCACAGCTTTTATTTGGCTTGTTTGCAGGGGCTTGGGTAGATCGGATTGATCGTAAAAGGTGGATCATCATTATAGATATATTAAGAGCAATAGTGTTGTTGGGAGCATTCTTGTATGTGATAATCCAACCTTTGGATATGATCATTATTCAACTATTAGTCTTTTTTCTTGGAATCTGTGAGTTATTTTTCTTACCTGCATTTGTTACGGTGCTTCCATTCTTAGTCAGCAAAGATAAATTGGTTGAAGCTAACTCACTAAAGACCACTATCATCGAGACCCTTTCAGTAGCTGCTCCTATTTCAGCCGCACTAATTTTTTGCTACATAGGTTTATCTGGTATTTTTCTCCTTAACGCTATAACTTTCATTACAGCAGCTGCATGTTCCTATTTCATGAAAATACCAGCTATGGAAAAACGTAAGCAAATTAATGGTTTGCTACAAGATATCGCCGCAGGGTTCAAAATATTTCATAACAACGCACAGTTGTTATCTCTGGTTGTAAACGGAGTTTTAACCCATTTGTTCTTGACCGCTATTGTATTAGTTGGGTTTCCCTATATAATTAAGCAAATATTTTCGGGAACTAATGTTCAAGTTGGTTTGGTACAAAGTATGGTGACGGTAGGCAATATCGGCAGTATATTAATTATAGCATTTTTGAAAAAAAGAGTGACCGTGCCAACTGGTATTTTAATTGGGGTTATCGGAATGACATTGACTGCTTTACCTCTACTGTTACTGGGGTGGGATACATTCTCCAACTGGCTGATCCATTTTTCAAACGGTCCATTATGGTTCTTTTGCATGATCGTATTATCCATGTTCTTAGTCCGCGGAGCATACGGATCGTATTTCATCTCTTTCTACCAAACTGAAGTACCCAATGAAGGTATGGGCCGTTTTTTTGCCATCATGTCTTTATCCTTTGCTATAGGAAAAGTTGCTGGACTACAGATGTATGGATATTTGTTAGATCATGGTCCTTTTATTCTTTCTCTTGTTATTCTAACGATTGGACTTGTGTTAAAAATAATCGTACACATTCCTTTTATGAAAGCTGAAAAAGAACGAACGCTTACGAACAGTTCTTAAAATCGGTATGGCTTCATTGCAATCATTTTGATAATGACCAAAGCTCTCAACAATTTCAAACCCTACCTACTCGTTCGGGAATTCACCTACTCTAGTCTTAATAATCACAGATAGATAATCTTGTATCATTTCTCGGGTAACATTCATTTCGATAAGATATAAGTCTGCCAGCGTTTTCTTATATCGCAGAGATGTTTTCTACCATCTGCATCTGCTGGAACGGGTGTATATTCCACCAAAAAAACAGTTCTTGCAACATCATAAAATAAATCTCCATGGCAAACATTCATGAAGTCTATAACCATTGGATGCCCGTTTGATAGTAATATATTACCTGGATGAAAATCACCATGACAAAGTGTATCTCCATCTTTCAATCTATCCAAGATTACCAATACTCCTTCTTGTTCTATTAAATTAGCCGATGGCACGATTAAAATATTGAATTTTAAAAATTATTTGTAATCAGGTACATTGCTAACTCTGTTCTGAACGATTGTCTTATGCAGCCTCCTCATATATTCCGCATTTCCCTGGAGGTCATTTGTTTTCATAACCCAATCCAACAGGGATTGACCCTAGATAAATGAGTTCTTTTTTTAGCACGCTGTGGAAGGATTCAATGCATGCATTATCATAGCAGTTGCCTTTGCGACTCATACTTCCTTCCATGCCATCCTTCATCGGTGGCAATATAGGTGATGTCCGTCACCCACGCTTGGTTTGGCGCTTGTACCTGAAACTGTCGATTCAGCACATTCTCATAAACGGGTAGATTGTGCTTGGAGTTGGTTGTGGCTTTGTATTCCTTCACTATACGGGATTTTAACCCCAAGGCTTTCATGATTCGTGCGAGCGTCTTCTCCGATACTTGAAAGCCTTGCTTTTGGAGCGCTTTGGTGGTCTTCGGACTCCCGTATAGACGACGTGAATCCAACAAGATGCGGCTAATGAGTCGCTCTATTTGATTTGCCTGGTGGGCGATTAGAGATGCTGGAATCCCTAGAGTTAGCCATTATACGAGAGTTTCGGGAAGAAACAGGGTATACGGTTAAAGAACTTAAAAGTATTGGTGTTAGCGATTTTTTTGTATTGTGGACACTAAAAAATAACACAGTTGAACATTTGCATCACATCGCAATGCTGTATGAAGTGAGAGTTGACTCTTGGGAACAAGTCAGTTCTGTAGAAGCATTCCAAGAACAAGATTCTAATGGGGCTCTTTGGTTGTCCCTAGCAAACGTAACTCCTGATAATTCATCCCCGTTGGTATTAAAAGCGGTTGACGTAGTGTTACAATAACATTGTGTCTTTACATACATATTCGGTATATTAGGAGATTTCTAAATATGAAAAAAAAGATTTTGATCGTTGAAGACGATATCCATATATCCAAAATCATTAAAATGAATCTCAACATCGTGAACTATGGGACGACTGAGGTGTACGACGGCTTGGCGGCACTTGAGGCGTTGAAGCAAGAGAAGTTCGATCTCATTCTGCTCGACGTTATGATTCCGCTGCTCGATGGGTTTGCTGTGATGGAAAAAATTCAACCCTACCGCATACCGGTCATTTTCCTGACGGCAAAAAACTCGGTATATGATAAAGTCAACGGATTGAAGCTGGGGGCCGACGACTATATGGTCAAGCCCTTTGAAGGAATTGAACTGCTGGCCAGGATTGAAACCGTATTACGAAGATACGGCAAAGAAGAACTCACAATGAATTTTCAAAACATTCTAATAGACTTGGCCAAACGAGAAGTGACCCTACAAGGTGAGCCAGTTGAACTGACCCCAAAGGAATATGAGTTGATTGTTGTGTTACTGAAAAATAAGAACATCGCCCTTTCCAGAGAGCAGTTCATCGATAAAGTATGGGGAGGCGACTATTACGGCGAGACGAGAACGGTCGATATGCATATCAAATCGGTGCGCAAGAAGCTTCAACTTCAGGATCATATTAAGACCATCTACAAAATCGGTTACCGGCTGGAGGATTGATCGATGAAATTTTGGCAAAAAATTTATTTGTTCTCTTTTTTGGTCTTTGTAATCATCTTTAATGCAGCTTCCCTAATGGTCATTGAGCGGAGCCATAAAAAAATGCTGGGGCAGGAAATCAACAACACGTTAAGCCAGAATATGAGCATACATTCCAGCGTAGATGCGATTGTTCCAATCCTTCGCATTTACGATTCTATTGATTACGAGAAAACGGTATTAACCAATATCGCCAATGAATTTGTTGAGAAGAATAGCGACCAACAAGTGTATTTGGAGATTACAAACGATACGAACCAGATCATATTTAGCAATACCGATTTCAAGATGCCGACGCATCGCGAGGAATTGGATAAGCTGTCCGTGGACGAGATTAATTACATCTTGCGGGATATCGATCAGCATATGATACTATTCACATCGAACATTACGAATATTAATAATAAAAGATATGTGTTTACCTACATGAAAGACGTTACTCCCTTATACCAGGATCGCGTGGATCAGTACGAGTTTTTCGTAAGAGTGGATTTGGCCGCATGTTTCCTCTATATGTTAATTATGTTTTTCGTGAGCAGAGGGCTGACGAAGCCGATCGATCGACTCAACCGAACGGCTCAAGTTATTGCGCAGGGCGATTTTTCGGAACGCGTTAGGCTGAAATCAAAAGACGAGATAGGTATACTGGCACGTAATTTTAATGATATGGCTTCGGTTGTCGAGAATACAATCAATGAGCTTGAAGGGCACAATCAAGAGAAGCAAAGGTTCATCAATAATTTTACTCATGAATTAAAAACGCCGCTGACGTCGATTATCGGATATACAAATTTCCTGAGAACGACCAAATACAACGAAGAACGGTTTTTGGATGGGCTAAATGTCATTTACTCAGAAGGAAAACGATTAGAATCGCTCTCCTTGAAGCTAATGGAATTGATTTCGCTTCAGGAAGATCATTTCCAGATGGAGCAGTATGATTTAAGAGCCGTTATCGCAGAGATCAAGCCCGCATTGGAGATGATGGCCAAGGAGAAGCAGGTTTTGATCGTTACGGATTGCGAAGAGGGTATGTTACAACTAGAAGTAGATTTGATCAAAATTCTGATCTTCAATCTCGTCGACAATGCGCTTAAAGCTTCTGCGGAACAACAGAGCATTATGCTCCGTACTTACTGGCGTGACAGCCGTTACATTCTTGAAGTGATCGATCAAGGCATCGGTATTGGCAAAGAACATAGGGACAAAATTTTTGAACCGTTCTACATGGCGGATAAAGCTAGAACGAGAAGTTATAATGGAGCGGGCTTAGGTCTGTCAATATGTCAAAGCGTAGCGAGCATACACAATGCCGTCATCGAAGTGAGTAGTAAAGAAAATCAGGGTACAACGATTGGAGTTATTTTCGATCAGACTGGTCCAAAAGGCGGGATGAATCCATGAAAAAGCTCATCGTGGTTATCGTATGTGCGGTGTTCATGTTCCTGACAACGGGGTGCGGGGAATTGTTCAACGCGATCGAGAAGGATACCGTCATAGTAAAAAAAATAACCAAAGAGCACAAAAGAAACGAAGTGAAATACGAAGGCGTTCTTTCTCAGGATGCTGTGAAGACGCTCAGCTTGAATGCGGTCAATAAGTACTTTAACAAGAAGTTGACTATGGACATGGCCCAATTTGAGGTGATTGCGATAGATCAGAAGAAGCTTAAAGATTTGCTGGACAAGGTGGAATACGACGTTGATCCTCGACCTAAGCACAATCAGGTGTTCAAGTTTGATACCAAAACGGAGCTGTATAAGTATCCTAACGGTCTGTTTTACATGACTCTAATCCCTTCGGCTGATCGCAATGAAGTCTATGATATTGTTTTGAATGCCAAAGATGGCGACGTAATTAAAATTTCCAAAGCCAATCAGATTCCAGAGGTCGTTTATAACGATAAAAGACCGGAAGTGATAATGGATGAGGTAATCGGGATCGCTAATCAGTTTATTCAGGAAAAGGGAAGTTATCTCTTGACCGATCTAATCTTAAATGAGGAAGATATTCGTTGGGGCATCATATCGGAAATGTATTATATGAGCAAGGATAACCAATCGTTAAGTTACAGTATCATGATTAATTCTCAAACGAAGGAAGTGGTTGGGTTCAACAAAGAAGTAATGGCAATGCTTAGTTATTATTCAGGGTCATAAGTTGTCCAACAGTACAAATGCCAGCTGCAGCCGCAGTTGGCATTTTTATGCTGATCTACTGGTTTGAATTCAATCTTTACAACTTCAATACAAGTCCATCTAACTTATCATATATTCGCTTACTATACTGATAGAGTACCAAAGCCTATGTGAAAGGGAAGGAAGAATACATATGAAAAAAGTATTGTTAATCATGGTAACTATTATACTAATGATCTCTGTCTCTGCTTGTAGTCGTGCGGACAATGGGAATACAGCGCAAACATCAAACGAAGATAAGACAATAAAAACACTCGACGATAAAAAGACTAAAGAAACGATATCCAATGGTGGGAAGAAAACCATTGTGTTCTCCACGTATTTTCCTGATGATTTCTTTAAAAATGCGAAGAAGAAATATGAAGCCAAATATCCTAATATCACAATTGAGCTTAAATATATTGAGAGTGATGATGCACATGGACCAGAGAACAGTGAGAAATTCATCAAATCGACGAACACTGCAATGTTATCTGGTAAAGGTCCTGATCTGATTGAAATGGATTTATTGCCAATCGATAAATATGTGGAAAAGCATTTGTTAGTCAATATGAGTGAAATAATAGAGAAGGATTCAACCTTTAAGAAAGAGCAATATTTCAACAACATTATGGACAATGTTAAGATAAACGGCGGAATTTATGGAATGCCCTTGAATTTCTTTGTGTATGGCCTGATTGGGGACGAGACATTAATTGAGAAAAGCGGGGTCAAGTTTGACGACAAGACTTGGAATTGGAGTCAATATATCGATGTAATCAGACAACTAATGAAGTTTGGAGAGAAGAATGGCAAATATGGTGTGTTTAGTTCACCGGATGCTCTATTAAATGAAATGGTCAAAGATCAATACCCGACATTTGTAGATGGGGTCAATGGAAAGGTCAATTTCGATTCAGATACCTTTACTAACTTACTCAAGCAAGTAAAGTCCTTGTCCGATGAACACATTATCACTGAAAAACAAGTACATCCTCTATTCAGAACGGTCTCTATTGTGTCACCCACTGATTATATTATTAGCTTAAAAGAGAGTGAATTTTTTCCGAAGGGCTTTGTATTTAAATCCAAGCTTTACGACAAACCAAATGCAAATGGTCAGCAAGCTGGAGGTTATTTTAGAACGTACAAAACCATTGGCATCAATGAGAAGTCTTCTGTCAAAGAAGAAGCATGGGACTTCCTTAAATTTATGTTGTCTGAGGAGGTACAAGCACAAGCAGGTAGTGCAGGTTTTCCCTTAAATAAAACCGTTTATGAGAAGCAAACGCAGCAACTATTAAAAGAAGGGAAGGTTAAGGCTAGTGAAGAAATGGGAACTATGAGTGGCAAGCTGTTCGAGGTAACAGCGAAGGATATTCAAGGATTAGATCAATTTCTTTCTGGAGCAATCCATTCCGTTGCATTCAAGCCATCAAAGGTCGAAGCGATCATTACAGAAGAAACCAAAGCCTATTTCAGTGGGCAGAAATCAGCCGAAGTAGTGGCGAAGTTGATTCAAAATAGAGTGAAGACTGTCTTGAATGAATAACCAATTGCGTGTAATGAACCTTGAACGAAAACTCAGGGTTCATTTTCTCATTTGAAGTGGATTTAGGAGGTGTTAAACATGAAGGGCAAGCGTCATTGGGGCAAGCTACTGAAGCTGTTGCGCAAGGATTGGGCAGTGGCTTCCCTCTTCTTGGCACCGAGCTTGATAGGCTTCGCCATTTTTTATCTTATTCCGTTTGTCATGGGAGTCCTCTATTCTTTCCAAGATAGTCCGGTGGATGGCACGTTTGTCGGTTTTGATAACTATAAACAATTGTATGAGAGCGGATCCTTTCGTAAAGCAGCAGTAAACACTTTCCTATTTACCGGTGTAAGCGTACCGCTCATCGTTGCTCTATCCTTATTATTTGCGCTTTTTCTGAATCAAAAATTATTCATTCGAAATTGGCTGCAGACTGCTTTTGTATTGCCACTTGTCGTACCCGTCGCATCCATTGTGATGGTATGGCAAATTTTAGTCGACTGGAATGGTACGGTAAATGTATGGATGGAGAGCATGCATATAGATCGGATCGATTGGATGAAGTCGAATTGGTCCATGGGCGTGTTAATTATCGTATATATATGGAAAAATATCGGTTATAACATCATTTTATTTTTGGCCGGGCTACAAAGTATCCCTAAGGATTACTATGAAACTGCGGAGATAGAAGGTGCGGGCAGATTTCATAAATTGATTCATATTACGCTTGTCTACTTGACTCCAACCCTATTCTTTATCGTTTTAATGTCCATTATTAACTCCTTCAAAGTTTTCCGTGAAACGTATCTGATCGCTGGCGATTATCCGCATGACCGAATTTATATGCTGCAGCATTATATGAACAATATGTTTCTATCACTCGATATTCAGAAACTGACGCCCGCAGCCACCTTGATGGTAGGCTGTATTCTTATTAGTGTGACAGTCATGCTTTCAATAGAAAGCCGTTTTCGAAAATTCATGGGTTAAGTATAAGGACGGTGATAACATTGGTTTTATTTCGCAAGTTTTCGTTAACGTTGGTGATGGGGGTTATCGCCGCGATGATGCTATTTCCTATTGTGGTCACATTCACAAACTCGTTAATGACAGGAGGCGAGATTGACCATAACTACAATCTCATTGGCAAGATGATCAATACCGCAGCAGGAGAGAAGGGCGAATTTGTAAATCTGAAGTTGATTCCCGATTGGCTGTCGTTCGGTCAATATGCGGGAGTATTGGTTCATAAACCTATGTTCCTCCAGATGTTCTGGAACTCTGTATTTATGGTCACACCTATTATCTTCGGGCAAGTGTTTGTCGCATCTCTAGCGGCCTATGCTTTTGCTAAACTCCAATTCTGGGGGCGGGATAAGTTGTTTGTCATTTATTTAATGACCATGCTTATGCCATTTCAAGTTACGTTGGTTCCCAATTACATTATTGTGGAGAAGCTTGGACTTATGAACACAACATACGCGATTATTTTACCAGGAATTTTCAGTGCTTTTGGTGTGTTTATGTTGAGGCAGTTCATGTTACATATTCCGAGTTCCTATATCGAAGCGGCCAAAATGGATGGAGCTGGACATTTGAGGATCTTTTATAAAATAATCGTTCCTCTTATTCAACCTGGGATCGCAGCACTGATTGTATTACTATTTGTTGATAATTGGAATATGGTCGAGCAGCCGCTTATTTTTCTAGAAGATTCCTTCAAGCAGCCATTATCGCTATATTTGTCACGGATTAACGAAGGAGATCGCGGTATTGCTTTTGCTGCATCTGCGCTGTATATGGTCCCAATGGTGCTGTTGTTCTTATATGCAGAGTCCTACTTTGTTGAAGGAATTCAGCTATCGGGAATTAAAGGTTAGTCATATGGGGGGTGATCATAATGGAAATACAGCATACAGAGCAAACGAAGTTTGGACGTAAGCGAATGATTCGAACGTTTGCTGGCTGGTTTATTGGCCTCCTGATTGTATTTACGTTGCTTAGCAACACGCTGATGGCTTTGACTCTACCTAAGGTTGTTGTAGTAGAATCGAGTCGAGGACAGCTTCTTCATACGTTTCAAGGCAGTGGTGTATTAAAGTGGATGAAAGAAGTAGCGTTAACGAATAGTACGGGGTGGAAAGTTAAGAGGGTAGATGTTAAGGAAGGGGAGGTTGTGAAGAAAGGGCAGAAGCTTGTCCTATACGACAGTGCAGAGGCGGAACAACAGATTCTGGACGAACAAGCGACGCTTCATAAGCTTACGCTTACAATGGAAGAACTGCAGAGCAGTTTTATTGAGACTGCACAGGGCGAAGATGAGAAGAGCTTACGTAGCGCTAAACATGTAATTGAGATTAGTAAAATCGATCTGGAAGTTCAGCAACGAAAAATACAAAAGTTAAAGAATCATTTGACTAATAATCGTGAATTGGTTGCTCCATTTGACGGAATCATCACGCAAATAAACGCAATAAATGGTCTTATTTCATCAAATGGGGGAGCGGATGCTCATATCTCCAACGGAAGCCTTGGATTTGAGTTTTTAGCCCCTGCTGATATAGCAGATCTGCTGAAGATAGGAGAGAAGCTTGATGTTCAAGTGAATGGAAATAATGTCAAACAAGTTGAAGGCCAAATTGCAGATATCCAAGATGCAAATTCCATCGACACAGGTTCCGTAGGTAAAGGCACGACCTCGAATACTCCAATGAAGCGTATTCTGGTCACGATACAAGACGAGAGTTTAAAGGGAGGCGATAGAGTTCAAATAGAGCTGACTAAGCCGACATCTGCTGATGCGATATTGATATCCAATAAAGCCATCCACGAAGATGGCAGCGGGAAGTATATATTTAAAGTCGAAGAAAGAAACGGGCCGCTTGGCAACACTTATCACATTCGAAAAGTATCCATTATTGTCGCTAATTCCAATGAACAGCAATCAGCCGTAACCCAAGGTATATTTGAGCGAGAACAAGTCATAGTCGAGAGTAGCGACCCGTTGCAAGATGGCGACAAGGTTCGTATACATTAGCAGTTATGCCAAGTGAATGTTGAAGTGTTGGTGCTGGATCTAATTATTGAAGCATTATGTTCCTATTTCATTTTTCGTTGATAGTGTGAAATACTGGAAATTTATAAAGGAGCTGACCCTATTGGGCCAGCTCCTAATTTTATTTACGCCTCTACTGAAGGCTATATAACTGTTTCTTTGTTAACTAGAGTTTTACTGACGGAGACCATTAGAAGGGCCAGACCGAGAAAATATAACGGCATCGTAATCAACAAATCGTTATGCAAATAGCTCATGCCACTCGTAATCAGGCTGACGAGCAAGTAGTAGCCTAGTCCGAATACGGCTCCTGCAGTGCCGACTACATCCTTATACTGAGCAAGAGCAAGACTTAAGCAATTCGGGATCGTCATACCGATACCGAACAGTAATATAAAGATGCAGACAATGATGAAAACCATCGAAATTGCATTAGCCTGTAGTCCAATGAAAGTAAGAACGGATAACATCAAAGCTCCAACAACAGTTAGCAGGCAGCCCCATACAATAATTTTCTCAGGAGCAAGTCGACCTAGAAGATTTTTGGACAGCATAGCACCAATAATAGATGCCAACGCTGCGCAAATACCGAGCAATCCAAACCAGCCAGGTTCCATTCCGAAAAATTCAATGAAAATAAAAGGTGCCTCGGCATAATAGCTAAAAAGAATGCCATTCGTTGCGCCAATCAAGAAACCGAATGCCCAGATTCGGCGATCCGTAAACATTATGCGAGCTACCGCCAAAGAACTAGTCTTTGTAATCGATGCTGCATTTCGCGTTTCCGGTAAAGAAGTCCATGTATACGCGAAAACGGCAACGCACATCACAATTAAGGTCATAAAGACAGCGCGAAAACCAAACCATTGATCGATCCATCCGCCAAGTAGTGGTCCGACAGCGGGTGTAAAAGCGAGTGCGGCTGAAACTTGGGCAAAGATGACATGTCGCTTATTATCCGGAATGCTCTCTCGCAGAATAGTCTGTGTCACAACAGATCCTGTACTTGCACCGAACGCTTGAATGAAACGACTAACAAGCAGCCATTCTACAGATGGCGACAAATAACATCCAAGACTTCCGACTCCATAGACAGCAATCCCCCATAGCAGCGAAGGTCTGCGACCAATTAAATCGGACAATCTACCCCAACAAAATACACCTACGGCAAAACCGAGAAAATATATACTTAATGTTAATTGAATCGAATTGCTGCTTGCTTGCAGCAGCTCCTTAATATCAGGCAGCGACGGTGTATAGATCGTTTCACTGATTTGCGGAAATCCAACCAATACGATAAATAACCATAATGATGGTACTGAGATTTTTTTTCTTAACATGCTTTTTTCCCCCTATACTTGCAAAATCTCAATGAAATCATTAATTTAACGAGATTATGGGATGGGGGGCTTGCACTTGCATAATTGTGAAAATGATAACATGTGAACCGACAACCTTATCTTTTTATAGGGGGAATATCTTCATAGAAGTATAGTAGGATTCCATAATATCGTCAAAATATCTTCTACATATTGGATAATCATAGTAAGATTAACATGATTAACGAAATGAAAGGGGGAATTGTAATAAATAGAAACATGAGCATGTAAATTTGAACAATTCCTGTAAGAAGATTTAGTAGGAGGATCAACATGTTTAAAAAATGGACTATTAAACTATCTTTTGTTTTAATGATGTGCATTGGTTTTGCAAGTGTGACAAGTGCGAGTGCCAATGCGGCAAACAACGAAGTTACAGTGAAGCTGGATGGTAACAACTTGCAATTCGATGTGTCACCGAAAATGATGAATAATCATGTTATGGTGCCGATGAGGGTTATTTTCGAAGCATTGGAAGCGACTCTTAAATGGGAGGAAAAGACTCAGACGGTTACAGCCGTAACTAAAAATGGTGATGTACTTCAGCTTTCAATCGGAAGTAAGAATACTTGGAAAAATGAAGGGTTAGTAACCATTGATACACCGCCTGAATTAATAAATGGGCGTACATTTGTACCGCTTCGATATGTATCTGAGTCATTAGGTAAAACCGTCAAATGGGAAGAGGCAACACAGACGGTGTTGATTACACCTGGTGAAGCGTCAAATACATTAGGCTTCAAACCTATCGTTTTACCGGATCTTAAAGTCAATAAACCAGACAACAAAATATCAGATTTTTCGAACACTTTGGATTTTAAACCAATCACTATACCGGATTTTAATTTCAATAATAAGTTAGAGACTAAACCAGAGACTAAACCAACAATACCAGTAACTACAGCAGATGAAGCGTATGGGAAGATGATTGCCCTAAAGGGACAGTATCCGGAGGGAATGACATGGACCAACGATAATTATTACGGATGGCAAGGTGGCGTTTATAGTGGTGGTTATGGCTGTGTGGGGTTTGCATTTATTTTAAGTGATACCGTATTCGGCAATTTACCTGCTCGCAAACATACAGATTTTGATAATATCCAAGTTGGAGATATCGTAAGAGTCAATAATGATTCCCACTCTGTAGTCATTCTTAGTATGAACGAAACAACAGTTACGCTTGCTGAAGGGAATTACAATTCGTCTATTCACTGGGGACGTACGCTTACTTGGGATAAGCTTAAAGCTACAGGAGATTATGTTATGACGAGATATCCGAAGTAAAGAACACCCTCTCCAAAAATTGGGATTAGTGGTAATATAGTGTATGAACATATCCAATTCATTGTAATGGAGGCGTATACTTATGGACCAATTATTGCAGCAAGAGGGGTACTTTGGAGAATTCGGAGGCAGCTTTGTTCCATCGGAATTGCAGGAAGTGCTGAACTATTTGAGTGAGCAATTTTACAAGTTTCAAGATGACCCGGAATTCAAGGAAGAGCTTAGCTATTATCTGCGCGAATATGTTGGTCGTAAGAGCCCGCTTACATATGCTGAGCGGCTGTCCGAAGCTTGGGGAGGTCCCAAGATTTACTTGAAACGCGAGGATCTGAATCATACCGGAGCACATAAGATTAACAATGCGATTGGTCAGATTTTGCTGGCTAAGCGGATGGGAGCCAAGCGGATTATAGCGGAAACCGGTGCAGGTCAGCATGGTGTCGCTACGGCAACGGCTTGTGCCATGTTCAATATGGAATGCATCATCTACATGGGAGCCGAAGATACGCGTCGGCAAGCACTTAACGTGTTCCGAATGGAGCTGCTCGGCGCGACCGTTGTACCTGTTCATAAAGGTCAGGGACGACTAAAGGATGCGGTAGATGAAGCGCTAGACGATCTAGTTCGAAACTATGAAAATACATTTTATTTGCTCGGGTCTGCGGTGGGTCCTCATCCGTTCCCGACGATGGTCAAACACTTTCAGGCAGTTATCAGTGAAGAATCCAAGTTGCAGATTATGGAGAAAGAAGGTCGTTTGCCGGATGCAGTGGTAGCATGCGCGGGTGGTGGCAGTAATGCTATTGGTGCATTTGCTCACTACATTGACGAGCCAAGCGTTCGCTTGATTGGTGTCGAGCCTGACAAAGCACCAACTCTAACCGAAGGTGTTCCCGGCATCCTTCACGGTTTCAAGTGCTTAGTCCTGCTGGACGAGGAAGGTCAACCGCAGAAGACCTATTCAATAGCTGCTGGGCTTGACTATCCAGGTGTCGGACCAGAACATAGCCATCTGAAGGTGACAGGACGTGCTGAATATGCAACGGTCACCAACGAGGAAGTGCTGGAAGCCTTCCAGGAGTTGTCACGAACGGAGGGAATCATCCCTGCCCTAGAGAGCGCACATGCGGTTGCATATGCGAAGAAGCTAGCATCGACGATGGATCAAGATCAAATTATTATCGTCAATCTATCTGGACGCGGGGATAAGGATGTCGAACAGGTGTATCAAATGCTCACATAAAATAAAAGGCGTCCAATTGGACGCCTTTTATTTTATGATAATGAGGAGGATAGCTCCTTACTTCACCTGCAAAAATTCCAGCACAATTCTCAAAAAATCATCTTGATACTCGATATTCGATAAATGAACGGATGGCAGTAAGACCAACTTAGCGCCTGATACTGTTTTGGCGATTAACTCACCATGGCTAGGAAGAGTTACGGTGTCATACTGACCACTAATAACGAGTGTTGGGTTACTGATTAGGGAAGCCGTACGGCGCATATCCATATCACGGATGGCAGCCCAGCTTCCAGCAATTCCTTGAGGGCGAGTTGCGAGCACCATTTCGTGGAATACTTTGGTTATGTCGCTACTTGAATCCACCATATGTTTAGGGAACCAGTTGTTAATAAACGTATCGGCAAATGCAGGAAGGTTGCCCGGCTCGAGTACAGCGTTAATCAATCCTTGCCATTGTTCTGCTGGTCCTAGGTAAGAGGATGTATTGCTTAAGATTAGTCGATCAATTAGCTCAGGAGCGTAGATCGCAAGCCATTGTCCAACTACACCGCCTAACGATAATCCGAGGAAATGAACACGGCCGATGTGAAGGGTATGAAGCAGTTCCATTACATCCCGCCCTAATCTGTCGAATGAATATGGACCGTCGGGCGTATCCGAGTCGCCATGTCCCCGATAGTCGTAGCGAAGTACGCGAAAATACTTCGTGAGTTCATTCATTTGGTCATCCCACATGTTCATTGAAGTAGCAATGGAATTTGCAAGCATAAGCACCGGTTTATCGTCCGATCCATCCATTCGATAAGCAATCTGAACTCCGTCTAGTGTTGTAAAAAATTGTGTAGTCATCATCTCAATCTCCCTTATTGGTTTATAGTGAAATTTTATTGGAATTATCATACAATTTAAATGGAATTATTAAGGTGTTTGAGGCTTAGAAACTTAATATTAACGTTGTTTCCCATCCTATTTCTTAAAAAATGAGGTGAGCGGATTATGGATCACATCGATAATAAAATCATATCCATTCTTCATGAAAATGCTCGTATTACAATTTCAGAAATGAGTCGACTCATCGCGATGTCACAGCCCGCTGCAACAGAACGACTCCGGAAGCTAGAGGAGCAAGGGATCATAATGGGATATCGGGCAGTGCTTTCTCCATCTAAGCTTGGCAAGCACACAACGGCGTTCGTACTGTTTAAATCGATTAACTGTAAGGAATTCGAGGTGTTTGCAGAGGCATCACTTGAGATTGTTGATTTTTACAGAACAAGCGGGGAGTATAATTACTTGTTGAAGGTTATTACAGAAACAGGTGATACGCTCGAGACTTTCCTTGAAACGTGCAACACATTTGGTCATTCATCGACGCTTGTCGTGCTTTCCACAAGATTCGAGGATAAAAGTCTTGTCACAAACCAGGATGTATCGAACAATTGAAACAATCGGGTGATTATTTTTCATATAGGTAAAAGTTAGTTACAATAATGGTATAGAAATCGAATAACTTCGAGAGAGCAGGATACAGATTACATGACATTTAATGACCAAGAAGTTTACCGCTATAGTGAAGCGCCGATATGGAATCTTCAGCGGAAGTATTATGAGGAAGAGGGATTAAAAGCTTGGAATAACAACCAAGTTCCTCAATTTATAACGTGCAATCCATTGATCGCGACGGCATATGCCGAGATGATCTTCGGGTTTCTTCAAGATCGTGCTTATAAGGGATATAGCTCTGAGCAGGTTCAGATTGTGGAACTTGGAGCGGGAGCGGGGAGATTTGCTTTCCATGTGTTGCATGAGTTAACACGATTGATCGACGATGTGGGCATCACGTTACCACCGTTTCGATATATCATGACGGATTTAGCGATGAACAATGTTGTGGCGTGGAAGAAACATCCGGCGTTGCAGTCTTATATAGAAAAAGGAATTCTCGATTTTGCACGATTTGATGCGGTTCATGACACGGAGCTGAATTTAGTTGTATCTGGTGAAACGGTTAGTAAAGGAGATTCGCAACAACCGTTAGTTATTGTGGCCAACTACTTCTTTGACGGTATCCCGCAAGAGCTGCTGTATATTGGTGAAGGTCAAATTTACGAAACAGATGTACTCGTCGAGTATCCGAAAGATAGGGACACACTTAAACCTTCCGAGATACTGAATCAAATATCTTTGGAGTATCAATATCGCAGAGCGGCGGAGTATGAGCAAGAATCATATCCTTATCGTGATGTTATCGCTATTTATCAGGATCAATTAGAGGATTCACACATTCTATTCCCATCTTCAGGGCTAACTTGTTTAGAACGTTTAAACGAATTGTCACAAGAGGGATATCTGTTATTAACTGCAGATAAAGGGGATCATCTACTTGATAACTGGATATTCGCAGAACCACCGGAGCTGATTTTCCATGGAAGTTTCTCTGTAACGGCCAACTATCATGCAATCCAGCACGTGCTGGAGCAGAGCGGAGCTCTTGTGTTATTCCCCAAGCAACATTATAAGAATATTAATATTGGTTGTATGATTAACACGAATACGCCGAAGGAATATTTACAAACCAGATTAGCTTATCGTCGATTTATTGAGCGCTTTGGCCCAGATGAATTTTTTAGCTTAAAAGAATGGGTCGATCCTAATATAGAGAGTATGGGACTTCAACAAATACTGAGTTTCTGGCGCTTAGGTGGCTATGATGCAGAATTTTTCCTTCATTGTTCCAAACAGATCTCTAGTCTGTTAATCGATGCTAGTGATGAAGAGAAACAGGATATTTCTCACGGGATACAGCTCATGTGGTCGTCATTTTATGAAATGGAGCAGCAATATGGTCTTACACTTGAGGCTGGATTAGTTCTGTTTGAGATGGATATGTACGAGGAGTCCAAGCGGTATTTGGAAATATCGATACAGGAAGAAGAGCAAGATGTCGTATCAACGGTCTATTATTGTCTAGCGATTTGTTGTTTCGAGTTGGAACTTGAGGAAGATGCGCTGAATTACACGAGACAGTTAGTAGCACTTGAGCCTGACCATGAGGAAGCTGTAGCATTGTTACAAAGGTTCGAGTCGAACTAAAATAGAATGAGCGTTTTTACACAAAGCATGCAAGTTCATGTCCTTTAATCGGGACGGAACTTGCATTTTTTTGATTAAAAATAAGAGCAATCTTGAAGTTTAACATTTTTAGGTAAAAATAATTCAAAACGATATTGAAATGACACCATTCGGTGTCCTATAATCAAAATAACAAATACGACACTAAATGGTGTCTAATTAAAAGACAGAGATAAGAAGAACTTGAATAGGATTGACTTGAAACAATGATGAGGAGGAATTGAAATGAGTAAGGTAATGGGTGCGGAAACAATTGCAAAAGCGGAGATTCAATCACGAGGAAAAATGATTGCTTACTGGTCAGTCACGATATATTTTGCAATATCTATGACGATAAGTGGGATCGGACAACTGATACAACTTGAGGGAAATGTTGAGTTAGTGACGAAAATAGGGTATCCCTTATACATCTTGACCATTCTCGGAATATGGAAAGTGCTTGGGGCAATCGCGCTCATCGTTCCTGGTGTACCTCGACTTAAAGAATGGGCATATGCGGGTTTCTTCTTTTTACTGACAGGGGCTGCGGTATCTCATACTTTAGTTGATGATTATGGGGATTCTGGATTTAAATTGATCCTTCCGCTTTGCTATGCTGCTCTAACTATGGCATCGTGGGTACTGCGTCCAAACCATCGTAAACTTTGATAAGAGAAGCTCAAAACAACAAAGGCAGCCATGGACGATCATGTCCAAGACTGCCTATTTATGTTGCTATTAATGCACGAGCACGCTTGAAGGAATTTGGATATGATCTGCATATCGCTTAGCTTCTTGAGCGAAATAGGCATCAGTACCCTGATTCGCATTATAGGTAACAAAAGCAGGAAGATAGATTCCATTGCATCTGGTTATGGTTCTTTGGATAGGTCGGAATAACTCACTAATTGTGAACGAATTGTCCCCGCCTGATTGATAGGAGTTTTCCGTCCCTCCTGTCGTAGTTGCAAGTATGAATTCTTTTTCTTTCAAATGATGCCCTTCGGGTCCAAAAGCCCATCCGTAAGTAAAAACATCATCGAACCATTTTTTTAATAATGGAGGGCAGCTGTACCAGTAAAAAGGAAATTGGAAGACAATTCGGTCGTAGGACAAGAGCAATTGTTGTTCTTTCTTCACGTCGATGTTCCAATCGGGATATATTTGGTAGAGGTCTCTAACTTCAATGTTCGGATTATGATTAATTTCGAGCATAAGAGCTCGATTGGCGCGGGATGTATCCAAGTTTGGATGTGCTACGATTACCATGGTTTTCATTTTATTTTCCTCCTATTTTTAAAAAGGCTGTTTATGTGGATACCTCATTATTAAGGGGAAAACTGTTTTTGAAAAGTACGCACTTTATTCGTACTTAGTCTTAAAAATAGTACTAATGGATACCGACTAGGGTTAGAATAAGTACGGTAAATCGTACTATGTACGTAAATACGTAGTACTATTTATTAATAAAATACTTTGGTAATGTAAGAAATAAGATGTAAGAAGTTCGCATAGAAACGTATGAGGAGATGGAACTATGGATGCGGGTATCAACCCATCATATAAAGTAGAGGGAATATTGACGACTTTGCAAGTTATAGGGGGTAAATGGAAACCGCTTATCTTGTTTATTTTGCTTAATGAGGGAACGAATCGTTTCGGTGAGTTAAGACGTAAGCTTCCGTTAGTGACGCAAGGCATGCTTACGAATCAGCTTCGGGAGATGGAGCGGGATGGACTTATTATTCGCACCGTGTACCAATCGATCCCACCGAAGGTTGAATATTCTTTATCTGATCACGGAAAGACATTGAGTACTGTCCTGGCGGATATGTGTAGTTGGGGATTTTATCATTATGATTATATAAATAATGAATCTAACATTAGGTGAGTTTCGATTGTTTCTATAGAGGGTGCTATCAATCCTATACATAAGAACCTCTCAAACGAAATGGGCATAAGCTGATTTATATTGGTTTGAGAGGATGTTTGAATATGTATCAGTATTACAATCGCCACACGTATTACGCCACTAATCCCCAAGGTGGATGGGTTTGGCGGCATGGCGCTATACAATCCGATCCATATTGTTGGCCGTATGCACAGCAACCACTAACATTCGTGCTTGTACATGGTTCTTGGGCGGATGCGCACTTCTGGGATGGCATAGCGGCAGCGCTGCGGATGAATGGGCATGTCGTCTATACGCCAGAATATGCAGGTCACGGAGAAGACCCTAATAAAAAGGTCAATCATGCTATGGTCACGCAGTCTGTCGTTAATTTTATAAAACAACTAAATTTACACGACATCATTCTCGTCGGGCATAGTTTTGGTGGAACTGTTGTTCAGAAGGTAGCGGAACAGGTGGCGGACCGGATTAAGCGTCTCGTTTTCTGGGATGCTTTTGTCCTCAAAAATGGGGAAGCACTTGTCGAAGAGCTACCACCTTTAACAAGACAAGGATTTGAGCAGCTTAGAGCTAGCTCGAAGGACGATACGATCATGCTTCCATTCCCATTGTTCCGTGATTTGTTCGTCAATACAGCTACCTTAGATGTAGCTCAAGCTATGTATGCTGATGTCTCACCTGAACCGGCTCAGCCGCTTTTTGATAAGCTGGATCTTAAAATGTTCTATGCATTACCTACACCTAAGAGCTATGTCTACTTCTATCAAGATAATGCTCTGCCACAAGGAGAGGGTTATGGCTGGAATCCGCATATGTCCAATCGGCTGGGTCAATTCCGACTTATTGTCGGCGATGGGGACCACATGACAGATTCGCGTACAAGACCGGGCATGGTGGCTCAAAAGCTATACGAAGCGGGCAGGGACTGACATTGTGTACAATATTATTTGGGGAAGTAACACGAAAGCTCACTATTACAGCGGGCTTTTTCATTTTTGACATCGAAACAAGTGTTTAATGAAATACTTTCGTCTGAAGTAAATCGAGTGCTTTTCCAACTTGCAAGAGCTCGTCCTCGGTTAGGGATTCGATGCGCTGTTTAAATCGGACTTCAATTTCCTGAAAAGCGATATCCATGCAGGTTTGTCCTTTGGTTGAAAGTCGAATATATTGCTTACGACGATCTTGGTTGTCGGTAATCTTCTCGCATAACTCTTTCCCGGTTAATTTCTTAACCTCACGGCTCGCATTAGGCATGGACATGTTGATGCATTCACTGATCTGGCTCAGTGTCACATCCTCGCTTACGTATATATATTCAAGAATCCGATACTGAATGGGTGTAACAGAATCTACATTAATGCCTTTGGTCATATCTGTTGTAATCTCATGGACTGCTGTTGTAAATCGGATAAACTTTTGAAAAAGTTGGTCTTCCACGTCATATGCACCTCCTACTGACAAACATAACAAATAAGTTATCATTAAACAATTATCATTTGACAACCAAATTGCAATGTGGTAATTTTTAGTTATCAAATGACAAGTAAATTGGAGGCTGCATGATGAACGTACTTATGATTTTTACGCATCCCAATCACAAAAGTCTGACCTATGCGTTTGCACAGGAGGTTATTAAAGGGTGTACCGACAATCGGAACATTACCGCAATAGAAGTTCTTGACTTATACGCGGAACAATTCGATCCGGTTCTTGTATTTAATGAAACCAAGAGACGAAGAGATATGTATACAGACCCTAAACTTGAGAAATACAGAAAGCAAATCTCGTGGGCAGATAAGATCGTGTTTGTGTATCCGATCTGGTGGGGGCGACCGCCAGCGATGCTGCTTGGATACATCGATCAGATGTTTAGCTCTGGGTTTGCCTACAAGGATCATGGAGGGCTCTTGCCAGAAGGGTTGTTGAAAGGTAAATCGGTGTTGTGCATCTCTTCGATGAAAGGTCCGACTTTCTATCCGTTATTGTGGTTGAACAATGCACATAAGATTCTGATGAGAAAGGCACTCTTTTCTTATGTTGGGATTCGCAAAGTGAAGTTCTTCGAGTTCGGTAATATGGAAAGTAAGAAGGGAAAACATGAGAAGAAGCTGGATAAGGTAAATCGGTATTTTCAAGCATTGAGGGTGTAGTAGAGCAGGACTTATATAAATTTTCGTGGAATATATCTCGAATAAAAATCCAATTATTTCACAAAAGTAACTTATTGGAAAATGTGATTCAAAGTCGATATAATGATGAAGTACGAATATAATTTGATTAGAAAAAGGTGGCGAGTTTAATGGAAGCAAGCGATCAAGCAATCATCACAATCGAAACTACAGTACAAGCACCAGTTGAAAAAGTATGGGCCTACTGGAATGAGCCACAGCACATTACGAAATGGAATACAGCTTCCGAAGAATGGCATACAACTAAAGCCGAGAACGATCTAAGAGTTGGCGGGAATTTCTCTTCTAGAATGGAAGCGAAAGATGGCAGTTTTGGATTTGATTTCGGTGGGGTTTATGATGAAGTAAATGTAAACGAGCTTATTGCTTACACAATGGGTGATGGCCGAAAAGTAAAAATTACATTCACGAGTGAAGGCGACACGACTAAGATCGTTGAAGTATTTGACGCGGAAGCTTCCAATCCTGTTGAAATGCAACAAGCGGGCTGGCAAGCCATCCTTAATAATTTCAAGAAATATAGTGAATCCAACTAACCTTCCTTCGGGAAGGTTTTTTTCATCCTTATATAGAAAAAGACGAGGAAAAACAACCGCAGAAAATTCATGAAAAATAGAAAGAGAGTGTTTGTGTGAAAAGGAAGATTTTCAATCCTACAAAATGGTGCAAGAGATGTTGGATGTGTAGTTCAAATCCTTGATATTATGTCTCTAAAGGGAGGTCATATGAATGGATTTTGCAAAATTAAATGAAGCGCTGAATTACCTGGAAGAGTATCTTACAGAGGAAATCGACTGGAAGGAAGTAGCGAAGCGAGCTTGCTGCTCGGAGTATCATTTTTCGCGAATGTTCTCTACACTTGCGGGGATTACGCTATCCGAGTACGTTCGTCGTAGACGCTTGACACTCGCAGCATTCGAGCTGCAAGCGGGTGACCTCAGAGTCATTGATGTAGCTGTTAAATACGGCTATCAATCAGCAGATGGATTTTCAAGGGCATTCCAAAACCTGCATGGCATCTCCCCTTCTTCGGTAAAATCTCAAAGCTTCGCGCTAAAAGCTTATCCACGCATGACCTTTCAACTAACCATTCAGGGAGGAATCGCAATGGATTATCAAATTGTGGAGAAAGAGTCTTTTAAAATCGTAGGAATGATGAAGCGGGTGCCGATTCAATTTAATGGGGTCAATCAGGAAATTGCGGGAATGTGGCAAAGCTTAACCCTAGATAACATCAATGAGCTCAAGGCATTGTCCAATGTTGAGCCAAAAGGGTTGATTCAAGCTTCTAATAATTTTTCCGAAGGAAGAATGGAGGAAGAAGGGCACCTTGATCACTATATTGGAGTAGCGACGCATAGCGAATGTCCGGAACACTGGACACAATTGGAGGTGCCAGCAACAACTTGGGCGGTGTTTGAGGCTGTAGGTCCTTTTCCCGAAACATTGCAGAACATATGGGGGCGTATCTATTCGGAATGGTTCCCATCCGCTAATTATGAACTAACGGCTGGCCCCGAAATTTTATGGAATGAGGGCAAGGATACGACTTCGCCGAAATTTAGAAGCCAGATCTGGATACCGGTTATACAAAAATAAGTTATAGAACAGAACAGGGCAGTAGCAGTCACAACCATCTAAGTGATGTTTAGGACCACTACTACCCTTATTTTAATAATCCAATAAACGTCCATCGTCGTTCCATTGCCCATATAGCTTATTCATCCGCGTGTTCTCAATAAATTTGTCCAGCCGTTTCTGGTACAATTCGATGTCAGCCTGCACGGACTGGATATTATCTATCCTTATTCTTACATAGAGATTAGGCAATGCTTGATAATTACGATACAGTTCTTCTTCCCCGCGCAATTGCTCCAAGATATTATCCTGAATTTGAAAAGATTCCGTACTCATATCGGGCAATACTTTTCTTCCTGCATCTGTCATGAGTCCTAGCTTCTCAAGCCGCCGAACACGTTCTTTGTTGAGCTCGGTCCAACTGCTCCTCTTCTTACGAGGGGAGAATCGCTGCCCAGTTTGCGTGTCATCAATTCGCTTTCTGGTGCTATCAATCCACCCATAACACAGAGCTTCTTCAACAAAATCAACGTAACTTTCGGGACTATCCTTGGATGTAATTAACCAGCAGTAGTTCGCTGTATCATGATTTTCTTGCAGCCATTCCCGCCATTCGTGTCTCGTGTGTGGGTGTACAGTTTGATCGATGACCATGATAACCATCCTCTCTAGCATTACTAGTAGAAATAAGTATTAACCTATCTTAGTCTCATCATAACTTTCTTGCTCTGATTTGGCGAAATAGGCGATGAGAAAGTCACGAAACTTACTTGCAGCAAGGGACAAGTAACGCTTCTCGTTCCATACAATTTGGAAATTACGTTCGCATACAGGGAACTCAATAGGGAGTAGCCGGATCGGCGAATTAGGGCCACCGCAGTTTCCTACAATGGCAACGCCCAGACCAGCTCGGACAAGGCTTGTAATGGCGGAAGGCTCATCGACACGACAGACAAATTTAGGTGCGATCCCTGCTTGTTGAAACAAGATATCGTTCATCTGCTGAATAGGAAACTCTTCCTTATATCCGATAAAAGAATCTTCCGCGAGCTCGCTCAATCGGATGCTTTTCCTCTCAGCAAATCGATGCCCTATAGGAACACCTAGATACACTTTATCTCTCAAAACAGATACAGAGTTAATGTCAGGTTGCTCGATCGACAGTGCTGTAAAGCACATATCAACCTCTCCGACTTCTAACAAGTGGGTCATCTCATACATAGAAGCCTGTGTGATCTGAAAGTTTACTTCTGGGTGCATAGCGAGAAATTCACCTAGTGCATCAGATAGTCGATCCAGCGTAGAGGTTGCAAGCCGAATACTTCCATGATCAAGTCCAGCAAGTTCAGAGACCTCTTTCTTACCTTCTTCGAGTAGTGATAATGCCTTCTCAACTTTGTCCAGAAACAACTTACCGAATGTATTTAATCGAATCTTGCCGGGATACCGATCGAACAAGGGAACACCGACATCACTTTCTAATCTTGATATCGTCTTGCTTAGCGCAGGTTGTGCGATGTGTAATTCTTGTGCTGCCTTTGTCATATGTTCTAATCTGGCTACTGTACGAAAGTATTGTAACTGCAGTAATTCCATGTACATTTCTCCTTCCCATACACCCGAGTGTATGGATCTTATGTCATAACATATATTATCAATTATTTTACATATTAGTGTAAAATATAGGATATTAGAAAGGCAAGATAAATAAGACGAAAAATTCAATAAATTAAATAACGATTCTGAGGAGGAATTAGAATGGGACAATTAAAAATCGGTATTATTCTCGGAAGCACACGTCAAGGGCGCGTAAGTCCACAAGTTGGGGATTATGTGAAGCAAATTGCGGATCAGCGTGGCGATGCGAGCTATGAGATCGTAGATATCGCGGAGTATCAGTTACCTTTTCTAGGGGAAGGTACAGGTGAAGAGCCTGGACTCACAGCTTGGCCGGCAAGACTTGCGACCCTGGACGGATTCGTCTTTATTGTGCAGGAATACAATCACAGTATTACGGGAGCACTCAAGAATGCACTCGATTTAGCCCGTGTGGAGTGGAATCATAAAGCGGCAGGTATTGTCAGCTACGGTTCTACAGGCGGAGCGCGTGCTGCTGAACATTTACGCGGAATCTTAGGAGAGTTGCTCGTAGCGGACGTTCGTGCGCATCCTACATTCTCCTCTTTTACAGACTTTGAAAACTTTAGTACGTTTAAACCTGCAGAATTGCATATCGCGAAAGTAAATGCCATGCTGGATGAAGTTGTGAAGTGGAGCATTGCACTTAAAACGATCAGATAATTTCATTGTTCTTGCAATGGACTAATAAATTGAAAGTCACCGTGAGGTGGCTTTTTTATTTCAAATATTACGATGTCACTATTGTTGAGGTATAGGTTATATTTGTTAAATAGAATTGAATGTAGGAGGAACAACAGTGACAAGCCCTATTCATGATTATGAGCACTTCCGTAACAGCATTCCACTCTTAAGTCCTAGCATCAAGATCGAACGTATCCATAAGGGATACTCCAGCGATGAGAAATACATCATCTATAACAGTGAGGGGACTGCGCAGTATGTATTTCGAACGTATAGCATGGATCAGGATGCGAATAAGAGATTGGAATATAACAACCTTCAGTTGATGGAACAATATGATGTGCGCTGTTCAAAGCCAATTGAAATCGGAGTTCTTCCCGAGCAAAAATTGGGGTATATGATTGTGTCATTCGTTGAAGGGAATGAGGCATCCGAGGAGTTGCCGGTATTAACGGAAGAGCAACAATTCAAGATCGGCGTGCAATCGGGACTTGAGCTTAAGAAAATCACCCGAATTATAGCTCCCGATTCGATTAAGCCTTGGGATGAGCGAGTGATTGCTAAACATCAACGCTACCGAGTAGAGTATGCCAAATGCGGTGTTACGATCCACCACAATGACAAGTTACTCTCCTTTATTGATCGGAATCTGCATCTGGTGCAGAATCGACCGAATCTTTTTCAACACGATGATTTTCATGTAAGTAATCTGATCGTAAGGAACGGTAATTTGTCTGGGATAATTGATTTCAATCGATCCGATTGGGGAGACCCCATTCATGAGTTTGTAAAAGTGGGGATGTTTAGTTCGGAAGTCAGTATCCCATTTTCCGTAGGTCAAATACAAGGATTCAACGATCATACGAAACCAAGTGAAGAGTTCTGGCAGTTATACTCCCTCTATCTAGCCATGACGTTAATCTCTTCTGTGGTATGGATCTTAAAGGTTAAACCAGACGAATTGGACGATATCCTGTTGAAAATACACCGAGTGATGGATGATCACGATAACTTTGAGTTGATTGTACCGAAGTGGTATAGCGATTACGCAATTTATTCATAAACTACCCTTGCTAATAGAATGACCGGAGAAGCTGAAGGTGCTCCCCGGTCATTTTTACTACATTATAAACTTCCATATCAGCCAAGAAGCAAAGGCAGCAACCCAAGACACAATCCCAAAAACAACCACAATCGTATTCTCATTCCAGCCATATTTAAGACTGAAGTGAAAGTGAATCGGTGCCATACGGAACATTCTTAGCTTTGTTCTCTTGTAGTACCACACTTGTATAATAACGGAGAACTGCTCTGCAATGAAGATGAAGAATAGGAGCGGTATCAATATTTCAACCTTTTCAATGACTGCTAGGAAGGAGAGTGATCCCCCGATTGCCAGTGACCCTGTGTCACCCATAAACGCTTTTGCTGGATAAATATTATATAAGAATAAACCTAACAAGCAGCCAATCATCACAAGTGAAAAAGTCTGAACTTCAACTCTGTCCGATATAGCAAAAAAGAAAAAGAATGTTGGGATCGAAACATGGATCAGAAGACCATCAAGCCCGTCCGTAAAATTAATTGCATTCGCTGAGCCGACAATCAGAATCGACATGATCAATATATATATAACAATTGGTAAATGCAGTGTGTATCCATTAAAGATTGCAATGTCTGTGCTTAAATCGAACTGAAACAATAATACAAATAACAGGATGAAAGTAAATCCGAATTGAAGGATTAATTTCGTTCTTCCCGAGATTCCAGATGGATCTTGAAAAGCAGCCTTTTTATAATCGTCCATAAATCCAATTAAGCTAAACAAAATAAATGTTGCCCCTAAGAACAAGACCCATGGTTTAGGGTAGAAATAGGTGGAGATAACGATTCCAACAAGCAAGATAATGCCCGCCATAAGCGGTGTCCCGCGTTTCGCTTGATGATCAGGAGGCAGTTCGGCTCGGATCGGTTGCGTGAGCTTTAAGCTTCGTAGTCCCCAAATTAGAACAGGCGTTAACAGTGCCACAAGTACAAACGAAAGTCCGAGCGCACCCCATACTGAAGTTTCCATGAATCGTTCTCCTTCTACTGTTTCATTTCAGCTAAATTTGTTGTTTCTAACAGTAAGAATATAGTTTTGTGGTAATATAGTCAAAAAAGTCTGTCAATTATAATTAGGAGTTTTGTTCATATTATATTTTTTCGCGATAAAAAAAATCACTACTAACAATAGGATATTTTTGTGATATGATAGGTAAATAATACTTAAAGGTATAACTTAGCCCTGTTATATCTGAAAATTAAGTAGATTTATTTGTTTTCAAATATACTGTTAACAAGGGCGACTACAATTCCCTTTTCCCTGAGTATATGAGGTTTTATGCGCTCAGGTTGATTCATTTTACTATTAGATTGTTTTTGGTGGTACAGTCGATTTTCAAAGTAAACCAGTACAGCGCAACGAAGAAACTCGAATGGCAGCTACTGAATGATAGAAGTAAACCAAACGTTATAACCTTTGCATGTCGTGGGGGATGGGCTTTGGTTCTTATGTATGCCTAGAGTTTAGTGGAACGCTTCTCACGTCTTACTCTTACACGATCTATTTTTTATGAAAAAGATAATCGATCCTATATGAGTAAATATCTTAATCTTAAGTTATAGTGAAAGCATAAGCATAGCAGGAGCGCTTACATCTTTTTTTCCAATATTAGCATGTAAGGGACGGTTAACATGAGCAACAGACAAACCAAATCAGACGTTATTTTAATTGGTGCCGGAATTATGAGTGCGACTTTAGGGTCCATGCTGAAGGAATTAGTACCTGACTGGAAAATTACTGTGTTTGAAAAACTTGCAAGTGCTGGTGAGGAAAGCTCGAATGAATGGAATAATGCAGGGACGGGACACGCTGCACTCTGTGAGCTTAACTACACCGACGAGAAAACTGATGGATCAGTTGATATCACCAAAGCGATCAAAATTAATGAGCAATTCCAAGTGTCCAAGCAGTTCTGGTCCTATTTAGTGAATCAGAACCTAATCAGTAATCCGCATGAGTTTATTATGCAACTGCCTCATATGAGTATGGTACAAGGCGAGGAGAATGTGGAGTTCCTCAAGAGACGCTTTGAGGCACTTACTAGCAATCCACTGTTTGAAGGTATGGAATTTTCCGATGACCCCGATAAGCTCAAGGAATGGATTCCACTCATTATGGATGGGCGGACTTCAAGTGAACCTATTGCGGCAACAAGAATCGAGACGGGAACGGATGTTAACTTTGGTTCTCTAACTCGCATTTTATTTGACCACTTAGAGAGTAAAGATGTCTCGATTCAATACAACAATCAAGTAATGGATATGAGACGGACAAGCGATGGACTATGGGAACTGAAAGTTCGTAACCTAGTGAGCGGCACTACTGAACGTCACACAGCGAAATTCGTCTTTATCGGCGGTGGTGGAGGAAGTCTGCACTTGCTGCAAAAATCAGGTATTCCTGAGGGTAAAGGTATTGGCGGATTCCCGGTAAGCGGACTATTCATGGTCTGTAATAATCCGGATGTTGTGGAGCAACATTATGCGAAGGTATATGGCAAAGCACCAGTTGGAGCACCGCCGATGTCGGTTCCACATTTGGATACACGCTTTATTGATAACAAGAAGTCGCTGCTCTTCGGACCATTCGCAGGCTTCTCGCCTAAGTTCTTAAAGACGGGCTCGATGTTCGACTTAGTCACTTCCGTTAAGCCGAGTAACGTCCTGACGATGCTGGCAGCTGGTGCCAAAGAGATGTCACTAACGAAGTACTTGATCCAACAAGTGATGTTATCCAAGGAAAAGCGTATGGAAGAACTGCGTGAATTCGTTCCGAGTGCGAAGAGTGAAGATTGGGATCTTGTCGTAGCGGGACAACGTGTACAAGTGATCAAGGATACGGAATCAGGAGGCAAAGGAACGCTGCAATTCGGTACGGAAATTGTGAATTCAGCAGACGGTTCCATCGCGGCGCTACTCGGCGCATCTCCAGGTGCTTCAACGGCTGTCTCTGCCATGCTGGACTTGCTTAAGAATTGTTTCCCGCAGCACATCCAAGAGTGGGAGCCTAAGCTTAAAGAGATGATTCCTTCTTACGGAATGTCCTTGTTGAAAAACCCTGAGCTGAGTCAAGAGATTCAAACCTCAACTTCGCAGGCATTAGGTTTAGATAGCGAGCTGCAACCTGCTATATAAATTGTTTCAATTTAAAGATAATTTCAAACAGCCTTCGGCCTCGGTAAGAGGAAGAAGGCTGTTTATTATGCATATCATGATAAAATAGGATTTAGCTGACAATATCCGTGAGGTGAGTATCCGAAAATGAAACAATTATTGTTTAAATATATGACGAAATTTACTAACTTAAGTGAAGAAGAACAACAGAAAATTACAAGTGAAATCCCGGTTGAATCCTTCCCCAAAGGAACAATTCTGCTTCACCAAGGTGAGGTACCTACCAAATGTTATTTTGTGCTTGAAGGATGTGTCAGACAGTACGCTGTTCATGAGAATGGTAAAGAGGTTACGTCTAATTTCTTTACGGAAGAGCAAGCCGTCTCCATATTTAATTCACATCGGACAGATAAGGCGTCAGAATATACCTTAGTCTGTCTAGAAGACTCTGTATTAGTCGTTGGACATCTGGATGTCGAAAGGGATATGTACGATAAATACGGTCAATTGGAAGCGATGACGCGCAAGATGATCGAGGAGATGTTCGGTCAGGTACAAGAGGAGTACGCGGCATTTATCGCTGCTACACCCGAAGAACGGTTCAAGTCACTGTTACACAGGCGTCCTGAACTCATCGAGCGCGTACCCCAACATCAACTGGCAAGTTATCTCGGTATGACACCGGAGTCGTTAAGTCGAATTAAGAAGCGGCTTTCCCGCCCTTAACCAGCATCCATAACCCTAAGCCCAATTCTCCAGCAATCATAGGTGCCATAAATATATAGTTAATCAACGAAATGACCCCCTCATATTGCGGGATAAATGTGCTGGACAGGTGAACGATCATATATCCCGCACCAGCAAGGAGCAGAAGGATGCTAATGATCCTAGGTATAGTCCTAGTTCGGATTGCGATATAACCCACGATTAACAAATGCAAGCCAAATACAATTAACCCCATTGACCAGATGCGTTCAAAAGCTTCTACTTGGTGCAGGACTTGATCTTGTAATTGGATAGATTCAGTTAATGCGTCTGCGCGTTCGATCAACAGCATCACTTCGAGCAAGTGAAATAGAACCGTTCCGAGTATAGCGGTATACATGAGACGAAACCATGCCCCGAGTAGGGATAGCTCTTTATTTATTGGTTTTAGAAAAATGTAAAAAGCCCAAGCGACGATAATGTCGCATAAGAAAATCACAAGCCAGCCGAAGATTTCAGCTTTAAAAAGTGAGCTTGAAGCAAGGATGTTATGGAAGGTCGTGCTGGCGTCTCCTTTTACGATCAGACTAGCATGGATATAGCCATACGCTACAAAAGAAGCAATTGTCATGATGATCAAGGATATGCCTGCAATAAAGGCGGCTTTCCGTTGTTTGAATTGTTGTTGCTCGGTATTAATCATGGATTTCCCCTCCTGAAGATTCGGTGATGTGTTCATTGTAATTGGAGGAGGAAGTAGGCTTCATTGACTTAAATCAAGACGGACAAAATTTTAAGGATTATGAAAGGTTGGTGTTAGAACTTGGTAAGGTGAAACCAGTAAGATATTTGGCTGCCATTATTAAACAAAACCCCCTTTGCAGTAAACCTGCAAAGGGGATTCTTATTAGTAAGCCGTCCAACCTGCATCCGCAGTTACAACCGTCGCATTGACGAAACTTGCATCGTCGGAAGCAAGGAATAACGCCACTTTCGCGATTTCTTCGGGCTCACCAGCACGTGGGTTAAGTTGAATACCAGCCATGGCTCTTTCCATACCGAATGGGTTCGGGCTTGTGATTGTTGTCCCGATATTCGTGCTAACACCACCTGGTGCGATTGCATTACAGCGAATCCCTTTAGGCGCGTATTGGAATCCAACGTTCTTCGTTAATCCAACAACGGCATGCTTCGCTGCTGTATAGGCAGCACCAGCGCGGGAGCCCATTAAGCCACCTGCGGATGCGATATTGACGATAACGCCGCTTTGTTGTTCAAGGAAGATTGGAATTACTTTACGGATGGTTCGCATCGGTCCCGTCGTATTGATCGCGAAGACACGCTCCCAAAGCTCGTCTGTTAAATCACCTGCGGGTACGAAGTTGTCCATTATACCAGCGTTATTAACGAGGATGTCCACCGTACCGTATTGTGCCACGGTTGTATCAATAAGGGCTTGTACATCTTCTTCCTTGGCAACGTTAGCGCTAATTGCGAAGGCAGTTCCGCCACTTGCGATTATTCCATCGACAACGATTTGTGCGGCTTCAACGCAAAGATCGGATACCGCAACCTTAGCACCCTCAGATGCATACAATTCTGCGATAGCTTTCCCCATGCCAGAAGCAGCACCTGTAACAACAGCAACTTTACCAGATAATCTCATGACTAAACCCCTCCGATGTTGTTCAAAGTTTGCAGTACAAATAATCAACAAATGTTCAATAGAGAACATCTGTTACATTGAGTATAATAAAGCAAGGACAGGCATTACAATCAGTAAAAACAGCATGTTTGTTAGCTATTGAACAACTTACTTCATTTTGTTGGATTAGCAGGACGGGGGAATAATTCAAATGATAGATAAACCAGTAACAACGGATCGCCGCATCCTACGCAGCCGTTCCGCCTTGCGCCAAGCCTTACTTACGCTGATGGAAAATAAGCCATTTTCTACGATTACGATTACAGAAATCGCAGAGTTTGCTAATTACAATCGGGGAACGTTCTATACCAATTATGAAAGTAAAGAGGCACTCCTTGATGATGTGATCTCGGAGCTTATTGAGAAATTATTGCTTTCATTTCGTGCACCTTATGAAGCGGTGGAAGTCTTTGATGTGGGGCAGTTGCAAGCTCACTCTGTGATGTTATTCGAACATATTTATGAGCACTCGAATATCTACACCATACTCATGAAGAGTGACATGCTGATGGTGCTGAGAGAGAGAATGTTTACTGCTCTCAAGACGATTGCGATGGAGGAACTGATCTATTCACGTGAGGATGTGGATGAAGAACTTCTAGCCATCTATTCGATACATGCGCTGCTCGGACTCGTTATTCACTGGGTGGAGAGTGGATTTAAGCATTCACCAGCCTACATGCAAGAACAGCTAGTTAAGATTATCAACTACCATCCGACGGTTACCAAACCAGTAATCAAGGCTCGAAGTAAGCAACTTTAGACGCACTTTTATTAAGCGATTCTACGCATCATGTGGAATCGCTATTATTATGAAAAATATTTTGACAATTTGTATACATTTGCATACAATATCAATATTCGTATACATATGTATACAAAAGGAGGACGAATTCATGAGAGAGATGAATGAACATGGAGAGAAGCACTGGAGAGAGCGGCATTCGGGGAGACATCATCATGGTGCCAAAACCTTCCGTCGAGGAAGAGCGCTTGAGTTTCTAAATCGGCTTCGTGTTAAACGTGATTCATTGAAACAACAGCTTGAACAACAAGCGCTGCAAGAAATTAAAATGATTTTACTTGGAGAGCTCAAAGCGATTGAACTGGTTATTGACGAATATACAGCTCACTTTGAGATTCAAGAAAACGATGAGGATACAAATAACTAGAGCACATATCAGGAAGGAAACAATAGAGTATGTGGGAATTACGACGGTATATGAAGCCTTATTGGAAGTTCATGTTGCTTGGACCCCTGTTTATGATATTTGAAGTATTCTTCGACTTACTACAACCTACATTAGCTGCTCACATTGTGAACTTGGGTATTGTTGAACGTGATTTTAGTGTGATTCAACATACGGGGATTACGATGGCTGTTGTAGCGTTATGCTCGTTAATAACCGGTGTATTGTGTAACCTCTTTGCAAGTCAAGCTTCTCAGAACTTTGGGGCGGATCTTCGTGAAGCCCTATTTACGAAGGTTCAGACCTTCTCTTTTGAGAATATGGATACACTTAAGGCTGGTTCGCTTATTACCCGAATGACGAATGATGTTGTTCAAGTGCAGAATCTGATGCAGATTGCACTTCAAGGTCTTGTTCGAGCCCCCAGTTTACTAATTGGCAGTATCGTTATGGCATTGTTAATCAATTTACGATTAGGAATGATTCTACTTGGGACACTCATTGTTTTAGTCACGGTTTTACTTGTCCTTATGAAGTTCTCTTCTTCTTTATTTTCGCGTGTTCAGGGGAAATTAGATGCGGTAAATACAAGAATACAGGAGAATTTAGCTGGTATTCGGGTCATTAAAGCTTTTGTAAGAGCCGATCATGAAACCAAGCAATTCAAAGAATTGAATCAAGACTACACGACAATTTCAATTAAAGCGGTACGTTTTATTGCACTCAACTTGCCGATTATGACATTCATTATGAACACATGTTTAGTCATTATATTGTTATATGGCGGAGAACGAGTGCCGACAGGATCTGTTCTGGTAGGCGATTTGGTTGCTTTTATCAACTATGTTGTTCAAGTATTAGCTTCTTTGTTAATGGTAAGTGCGCTGCTGATGAATGTATCGCAAGCGAATGTATCGGCGAAACGTATTCAAGAAGTATTAACGACACAGCCACATATAAGTGAAGTGAAAAGAGATGAGTTTCTCATCCAGCCCGTTCAACATATTAAGCTCGAAGATGTTGCTTTTTCCTATACAGGATCAACTGAGTTAAGAGATTTAGTACTGCGTGATATTAGTATAGAAGCATTTCGTGGGGAAACAGTCGCTATTATTGGCGCTACGGGATCAGGTAAATCGACGTTAGTCCAACTTATTCCTAGGCTATATGATGTTACGTCAGGTTCAATTCAGTTGGATGGAAAATATATTCGAGATCTACCTCTTGCTGAACTTCGACGTCATATCGGAATGATTCTTCAAGAATCGTTCTTGTTCACGGGTACGATTCGTGACAATCTTGCGTTCGGCAAGCCAGATACGACACAAGATGAGATTGAGTCAGCAGCTAAGATCGCTCAAGCGCATGACTTTATTACGAAGTTGCCAGAAGGCTATGATACACAGCTTGGGCAAAAAGGGGTTAATTTATCAGGCGGGCAGAAGCAGCGGTTATCTATTGCCCGGACGATACTGATGAAGCCATCTATTCTGATCATGGATGATAGTATGAGCGCGCTCGATCTTGAGACGGAAAGACAGCTTCGGATCGCATTGAAACATTTAACCGAAGACACGATAACGTTCTTAATTGCACAACGAATCTCATCGGTTGTTGATGCGCAGAAGATTGTCGTAATTGATGAGGGAATGATTGCAGGTAGCGGCACCCACCATCAATTATTAGAAAATTGCGAAGTCTATCGAGATATTTATCGATCTCAATATGGCAAGCAGGAGGTGTCTTAATGGCGGCTAATAAGACATCATTCGAACAAATGGGCTTTCGCCAAGGTCAAGGTCCGCTGCATAGAACACCGGCCAAAGTCAGTGTGAATAATGTACGGGGAACGTTAATGCGAGTAGCAGGGTATTTAAAGCGGCAATATAAGTCACTCTTCATCGTGGTGTTATGTACGATCATCACGTCATGCTTAACGCTATTAGCCCCTTATTTGATCGGCAAAATAATCGATGATTATATTGTTCCACAGCAATATGCTGGGTTTGTTCGAATGGGACTGATTTTATTTGGCATTTACTTATCAGGGGCTGTGTTTACTTGGGTTCAACAATACATGGCATCTAGCTTATCTCAGAATACAGTTCGAGACATGCGACAAGACTTGTTTGAGCATTATCACGAGTTGCCGGTTTCATTCTTCGATCAGAAAACGCACGGTGAATTAATGAGTCGGACGACCAATGATATTGCTAATGTCTCGAATACATTGAATCAGACAGTCGTACAACTCATATCTAGTGTATTGATGCTAGTCGGTAGTGTCATTATGATGCTTAGTTTAAGTGTATGGATGACGCTCATTACCATCCTAACGGTTCCGCTTATTGCCTATATCACGAAGAAAATTACGAAGTACACGCGGCAATATTTTTCGCAGCAACAGAAGCATCTTGGAGAAGTGAATGGATTCATTCAAGAAAATATATCGGGGTTAAAAGTGACGAAAGTATTCGGTAGAGAAGCGAAATCCATTGAGCAATTTCGTGAGATCAATGAGAAACTGCGAGTAGTTGGACTGAAAGCACAGCGACTCTCGGGTTCCATGGGACCGATGATGAATACGATGCGTAACCTTAACTTTGTCATAATCGCAGTATTCGGCGGTATCTTCGCCTATCACGACATTGTTACGATTGGTATAATTGCCAGCTTCCTTAATTACTCGAACCAGTTCAGTCAGCCGATCAACCAGTTAGCAAACCAATACAACATGTTCCAATCTGCTGTTGCAGGAGCAGAGAGAGTGTTTGAAATCATGGATATCGACCCCGAGGATCGGGCAGAGGGTAAATCCCACTCGATTGCTCCTCTTAAAGGTGAAGTGGTGCTTGATCGTGTCAATTTTGGCTATAAACCCAATGTCACTATCTTGAAAAATGTATCCTTGCATGTCATGCCAGGTGAAATGATTGCGCTAGTAGGACCTACAGGAGCAGGGAAGACGACGATTATTAATCTATTAACACGGTTCTACGACATCGAGTCGGGGCAAATTCGAATGGATGGTATAGACATCAAGAGTATAAGCAAACAGGCATTACGCGAGCAGATTGGGCTTGTCCTGCAGGATGCTTATGTGTTCTCTGGAACGATTCGAGATAATATCCGTTATGGTCGATTAGACGCTACGGATCAAGAAGTAGAAGAAGCAGCAAGATTAGCGAATGCGGATACGTTCATTAGGAAGCTATCTGATGGATACAATACGTATTTAAATGCAGAGGGCAATAATTTAAGTCAGGGGCAAAGGCAGCTACTTACGATTGCACGCGCCATACTTGCTAATCCATCTATATTAATTCTAGATGAGGCAACGAGCAGTGTGGATACAAGAACAGAACTCCATATTCAAGAAGCGATGAAGTCATTGATGAAGGGAAGAACTAGCTTTGTGATCGCTCATAGACTAAGTACAATTCGAGAGGCAGATCGAATCTTAGTCATCAACGACGGCGAAATTATGGAACAGGGAACGCATGAACAATTGTTAGAGCAACAAGGGTTTTATGCCAAATTGTATCAGAATCAATATGTGCAGGGCTAACTCAATTAGATATCTATAACGAACGAAGCCACCCCTAATGGAGTGGCTTCGTTCTATGCTTATTAACAATCGTATTAATTGCGAATGAGGTAATCAAACGCGCCGAGTGCTGCAGTTGCACCAGATCCCATCGAGATGATGATCTGCTTGTAAGCACTATTCGTGCAGTCGCCTGCTGCGAATACGCCTGGTAAAGTCGTTGAACCGTGGTTATCGACTACGATTTCGCCCATACGAGTGCGCTCTAGCGTGTCTCCTAACCAGTCCGTGTTCGGTACAAGTCCGATCTGTACGAACACGCCTTGCAGTTCAATGTGCTTCTCTGCGCCTGTATCACGTTCGATATAGGTAATACCAGCAAGCTTGTCCGTACCGGTTAATTCCTTCGTCTGAACGTTCTTCAGAACCGTTACGTTCGGCAAGCTGTTTAGGCGATCTTGCAAGACGGAGTCTGCTTTAAGTTCTGGAGCAAACTCTAGAACCGTTACATGTTTCACGATCCCTGCAAGGTCAATTGCTGCTTCAACACCGGAGTTACCGCCGCCAACAACTGCAACATCTTTTCCAATGAAAAGAGGACCGTCACAGTGCGGGCAATATGCAACACCTTTGTTCTTGAATTCAGCTTCACCTGGCACACCCATGTTGCGCCAGCGAGCACCTGTCGATAGAATAACCGTCTTACTCTTCAGAACAGCACCGTTCTCAAGTTCAACCTCGATCAGATCTTTCTTCTCAAGACGAACTGCACGCTGTGTCTTCATGATATCAACGCCATACTCTTTGACTTGCTCTTCAATGCTAGCAACAAGCTTAGGGCCTTCTGTATATTTCACACTGATGAAGTTCTCAATGCCGAGTGTATCGTTTACTTGACCGCCGAAGCGCTCTGCTACGATACCTGTGCGAATTCCTTTGCGTGCTGCATAGATTGCTGCACTTGCACCGGATGGACCGCCGCCGACAACAAGAACATCAAAAGGTTCTTTATTCTCAAACTCAGATGCATCGGGGCCTGTACCAATTTTGGCAAGCAATTCTTCGATCGACACGCGGCCGCTCTCGAAAAACTCACCATTTAAGAAGACGCTAGGTACGGACATAATGTCTTTACTTTCGACTTCTTCCTTAAATACAGCACCATCGATCATCGTGTGTGTAATGCCTGGATTATAGATACTCATGAGGTTTAGGGCTTGTACAACATCTGGACAGTTATGGCAGCTTAAGCTGATATACGTCTCGAAGTTGAATTGACCGCGTACGCTCTTGATTTGATCCAGTACACTTTGATCTACCTTAGGCGCTCTACCGCTAACTTGTAGCAGTGCAAGCACTAAGGAAGTAAATTCGTGACCAAGCGGAGTTCCAGCAAAGATAACGCCTGTGTCTTCACCTACACGATTGACGCTAAAGCTTGGTGTACGAGATAATTCGACTTTCTCGACAGTAATTCGGGAAGACATGCCGGAAAGCTCATTGATCAGTTCCATCATTTCAGCAGAAGCATTATCTTCTCCTGCACTAACTTTAAGCACGATATCGCTTTCTAATAGTTGAAGGTATTGCTCTAGCTGTGATTTGATTTCGTTATCTAATGCCATAGTTGAAAACCACCTTAAACCTTAAATTTTACCTACAAGATCTAGGCTTGGCTTAAGTGTAGAACCGCCTTCTTGCCACTTAGCCGGGCAAACTTCACCTGGATGATTACGTACGTGCTGAGCCGCTTTAATTTTGTTGATAAGCGCGCTTGCATCACGGCCGATACCGCCAGCAGTAATTTCAACAGCTTGTACAACGCCGTCTGGATCGATGATGAATGTACCGCGGTCAGCAAGACCTTCTTCTTCGATTAATACGTCGAAGTTACGGGAGATTACGTGGGATGGATCGCCAATCATGATATATTTTACTTTACCGATTGCAGCAGATGTTTCGTGCCATGCTTTGTGTGTAAAGTGAGTGTCTGTGGAAACGGAGTATACTTCAACGCCAAGTGACTTCAAAGTTTCATATTGATTCTGAAGATCTTCAAGCTCAGTTGGGCAAACAAATGTAAAGTCAGCAGGGTAGAAGCATACAATGCTCCACTTGCCTTTGAAGTTTTCGTTGGAAACCTCGATGAATTTACCGTCTTGGAATGCATTAGCTTGGAAAGGTAGAATTTCTTTACCGATTAGTGACATTTGTAATATCTCCTTTATGGTTTAATAGTGTATAAGCATAATCAGAGGCATAAAATTATGCGATCTGAATCCTTATTTATAATAATTATTATTTAATAAAATGTACAATCTGTCAAGCTGTTTTCTAAAAACTAATAAATGATAATTTTTGAATAAATGCTGATGTACCATCACTTATTATGCACGTATTTGTTGCGGAGTATAACGACTCCTAGTTCAATTTTCACATATTAAGATAGTTCGTGCAAGTTATGCATCTTTCGACAAAGCGGAACCACTCCTAATGTAGGAGTGGTTCTTTATTGTATACAGAGAATCCACGTAATAATCGGCTGCAACAAATGGTTTCTTTACTTTAATAACTAAACTGCACAATATGGGAATACAGATTGCGGAGGGTGAGTGATGTGATGTGATGATATTTGGTGAGAAGATCAAGAGTGAACGTAAGAATAAAGGATGGTCCCAAGAAGAATTAGCAGAAAAGCTATATGTCAGGTTCGATTGGTTCAAGCATTGTGAAAGATCAATATAAAGAAGGCTAAGGAAGCTGCACATAGAATGTCGTATGCGCATGGAGCGTGCTTTTGGCATAAATCTTACCTTTGTGCTGGTCGACTATGGATTTAGCGATGGCGAGTCCAAGGCCATAACCCCCATTCTCGCGTGAGCGGGATGGGTCTGCACGATAGAAGCGATCGAAGATCCGATCGAGATGTTCAGACATGATCCCTTCACCCGTATTGGATACGGTAAGCAGAATATCGGTATGCCGCTTGTTCAGTTGTAAAGTGATAGTGCCTTTAGGTGCTGTGTATTTAATCGCGTTATCGAGCAGAATGATGCATAGCTGTTTAATTTGCTCCTTATTGCCTTGGAAGGTGATGCTCGGTTCAATGTCATAACGCAGCGAGATATTCTTCTCATAAATAACAGCTTCCATTATAAGAATGACACTTTCAACGACCTCGCTAATGTTAAACGGGGCGAAGCTCATGCTAATGCTGGCTTGAGCATCCTCCATCTCGGTTAAGTACAATAAATTATTGGTGAGCGTCTTCATACGTTCGGTCTCCGATTGTATGTGGTGAATCCATTTCGCTTGGCTCTGAATCGTCTCTTCGGGGCTCGTGAGTAGTAAATCCGTATTGGTATGAATAATCGTAAGCGGTGTTTTGAGTTCGTGGGAGGCATCGGCAATAAATTGCTTCTGCTTATGGAATGCTTCCTTCACGGGTGCGATATAACGGTTGGCGAAGAATCGGCTCATGAAGAAGATAATAATGAGCATAAATAGTCCAACGGCGATGAAAGTAATGATCAGATTGGACAAAATGGTGAATTGGGAGGTCACGTCGAGATAGATAATCGAGTATCCAGGCTCAAGATTCTGTACGGCATAGAACCATTTGTATCCATCCAGGTTAAATAGACCATTATGCTCGGGTGTAAAAGCGACTTTATTCTTTGCTCGATCGTAAAAGTTGTCCTTCATTTCAAATATAGAGTCAATGGCTGTGATGTTCCATAACGAATCTGTCTTTAGTTCGAATGAAAGCGAGAGGCCAGGCTGTAGATAGGTGGTACTCATCGGATAGGGATGCTGCTTATCTTTGCGTTCACTATCAGGTTTATCGTAGAACTTGGATACGTTATCCATCTCCTTATGGATATCTCGACATATATTCTGATACGTAAAAGAGTAAATCGCAAAGAAAGCTACGAGCAACATACAAGAGATAATAACCATGTTCAGGATCAGGAATCGATTACGAAGTCGAGTGAACATTAGGGCGTTACCTCGAGTACATATCCGACACCTCGAATGGTGCTAATGCGCACTGCTGATTGTAGAAAGGATAATTTTTTGCGCAAAAAAGAGATGTAGACTTCCACGTTATTGTGTTCCACTTCAGAATCGAAACCCCAGAGCTTTTCAATCATATGTTCTTTGGAAGCGACGGTATGTTTTCTTGAAATGAGAAGCTCGAGCAGCTTACTTTCCTTGAGTATGAGTTTCAGTTCTTTCCCATTGCACATTAGCTTAAGGTTGTTTGTATTCAGTTCAATATCCCCGAACTTTATCGCATCCTCTGGGACAACTTCGCCTTTGCGGCGTAATGCCGCTCGTATTCTCGCCAGCAGCTCCTCGGATGAGAACGGCTTGGCGATGTAGTCATCCGCCCCGTAATCGAGTCCCAGTACCTTATCAGATACATCTCCCTTAGCTGTCAGCAGTATAACAGGCATCGATATCCCTTGTTTGCGAATTGTCCGCAAAATCGTAATGCCGTCCATTTCGGGCAGCATTATATCGAGGAGTACGAGGTCATATATTCCACTTCGGACATGATCAAGTGCGGCTGCGCCATCATGCACGATGTCAATTGAATAATGGTTTCTTTTTAACAATTGAGTAAGGGCTTCTGCCAGACCCAGTTCGTCTTCCACGATTAATATTCGCATGTGTGCTCCTCCGCGCTCCTTTATAAATAGAAAAATTTATACCCTCAATTATTATAACGATGAAAGCGTGAAATCACCTATATTTTTGTAATAAATGGAAAATAATTTAAAAATTTAAGATTCATTAAAGGTTCGGACTCTAAGATACAAACGAGGCATGGTGAGCTTAAGACATAAAGAGTAGAGGAGTGAAGTGCAGGGAGTCCATTGCCAGCTTGTGAAGAAGGAATGACTGCGATTTCGAATTGCATATTTGGGAGGGTATCTATGAAGAAGGGTTTAATTCTAACGGTGACAGCGGTCGTTATCGTAGGCTTGGGGATTGGTGGTTATACCGCATTTAATCGTTATTTGGGCAACAACATCGAGATTCAGTCTGTAACAGGCAAAGAAAGCACAGCGGGAACAGCTGTTGCTGCCGATAAGTTGAATGGGAAGTGGGATATAGCAAGCGGCTCGAAAGTGTATTGGACCGTTACGACTTCGAAGGAACCGATTAATTTTCAGAATGAGTCGGTTAAAGGGCAATGGCAGGTTGATCTGAATCAAGCAGCTGTTATGAAAGGTAATGGAATCGTGGATATGAATGGTCTAAATTCGGGTAACGACCAGCGCGATAGCCATGTGAAGGAGCGTGAGGATCTACTGGAGACGAATCATCATCCAGAGGCCACGTTTGAAGCGAAATCGTTCTCTGCTATTCCGAAAGAGTGGAATGAAGGTGTAGCGATTCCTTTTATAGTAGAGGGAGTTCTGAAGGTGAAAGGCAAAGAGAAGAATGTGAAGTTCGAATCAACGGCGATGTATAAGAATGGGCAGCTTCTGTTATCAGGTAAGACGAAGGTCTTGTTCAGTGATTTTGGGATGAAGAATCCACAAACAATTGTACTGGAAACACAAAATGAGCTTGATGTACGGCTTGAGCTTGTATTGAATAAGGTGTAGAGATAAATAATGGGAGTGAGGAGAGCAGACGCTGCTCTCTTTTTGCATGAGGGGATATATGTACGAAATGCACATAATAAAGGACTGCTCGAAATAAATCTCGAACCATATAATAGGTAATAAACGATGCTGTTAATTGAGGGAGATACAATGACTGAGAATACAAAGAAGATAAACGAAGGATGGAATTTCAACAATAGTTACGCACAGCTGCCAGAGAAGTTTTATACCAAGCAAGAACTGAATCCGGTTAGTAACCCAGAGTTCATTGTGTTCAATGAGCGATTAGCGGAAGAGCTTGGGTTACATACAGAGGCGCTACGAGGAGCCGAGAGTGCTGCTGTCTTTGGTGGCAATCGTGTGCCAGAAGGGGCAGAACCGCTCGCACAGGCATATGCAGGGCATCAATTCGGGCATTTCACAATGCTCGGTGATGGCAGGGCAATACTGTTAGGTGAACAGATGACGCCGCAAGGGGAGCGTGTCGATATTCAGCTCAAAGGATCAGGTAGAACGGCGTATTCCCGCCGAGGGGATGGTCTGGCATCTGTTGGACCGATGCTGAGGGAGTATATTATGAGCGAAGCGATGCATGCGCTTGGTATTCCGACGACACGCAGCCTAGCGGTGGTAGCGACGGGTGAGCCTGTCTATCGCGAAACAGAGCTTCCAGGGGCTGTTCTAACGCGCGTTGCAGCGAGTCACTTACGAGTAGGAACTTTCCAATTTGCGGCGCAATGGGGCACATTAGAAGAGCTACAAGCGCTTGCGGATTATACGATAAACCGTCATTATCCGGAGTTGATCGATGCGGAGAATCGTTATCTGGCATTGCTTGAAGCGGTGATGAAGCGTCAAATTCGCCTGATCACGAAGTGGCAGCTTGCTGGATTTATTCATGGGGTCATGAATACGGATAACATGGCAATCAGCGGAGAGACAATTGATTACGGGCCATGTGCTTTCATGGATACGTACGATCCTATGACGGTGTTCAGCTCGATTGATCGAGAGGGGCGCTATGCCTACGGCAATCAGCCATATATCGGTGCATGGAATTTGACCCGTCTGGCCGAATCGTTGCTACCGCTTATAGACGAGAATGAGCAGCAAGCCATTAAGCTTGTTGAAGACACACTTGGGCATTATTCGGCGTTGTATCGGGATAGTTGGCTAGATGGGATGCGCGCGAAGCTCGGTATTTTTAATGAAGAAGAGCAGGATATGGCATTAGCGGAAGAGCTGCTTAGTCTGATGCAAAAGCATCAAGCGGACTATACGAATACGTTCGTGGCTCTTACATTTGGAAAGCTTGAGCAAGGGGGACTACTGTGTACATCGGAGTTTGCGAAGTGGTTGGAGCAGTGGCAAGCAAGGCTTGATAGGCAATCACAATCGCGCGAAGAAGTGGAGCAGCTGATGCGAAGTAGTAATCCAGCCGTGATTCCACGTAATCATCGTGTTGAAGAAGCATTGGACGCGGCTGTGAAGCAAGGGGATTATAGTGTGATGGAGAAGCTACTAGATGCACTTGCCGACCCGTATGCGCATCGCTTGGAACAAGCAGAATATGCAACACCACCTGTACGATCTGATCGACCTTATCGAACGTTCTGCGGGACGTAAGGTGACGTAAAATTCATAGTGAAGCTCATGGCATGCTAACAAGTGTCATGAGCTTTTTTTCATAACGAATAAGGATTGAATGCTTCTTTCCATAATTGCATAATGATGGAATTTGGCAGCAGCTCAACTTGATGGAGGTGGAATTCTAATGGTCGTTGAAATCATCCGGTACCAACTTGCAGCGGATCTGGCAGAGTCGTTTGTTCGGGCGTATCAAGAGGCAGGCGTATATTTGGATCGTTCCCCGCACTGTCTAGCTTATGAAATCACGCAGGGTGTGGAGGAGCCGAATCATTATATCATTAGAATTGAGTGGGATTCGGTTGAAGGTCATATGCAAGGCTTCCGACAAGAGGAAAATTTTCAGCATTTCTTCGCACTTGTGAAGCCGTACTTTAGCAGCATTCAAGAGATGAAGCATTATCGGATAATAAGGACATGATGACCAAAGGTCGGCTGGAAGCCTTAAGTGACGGTGTCATTGCCATTGTTCTAACGATTCTGGTTCTCGAGTTTAAAGTGCCCCACCTGGAAGCAGGTGAAGGGGATGCAGAGCTGTTTAGCAGTTTTATTCATAGTTTACCTGTTGTACTCAGCTATGTGATCAGTTTCTTAATTCTCATCGTCTGGTGGATGTCACATCATCAACTATTGCACGCCGTCAAACAGATTAACCGCACCACGATATTCCTCAACGGTATTTTCCTCATGTTTATTGCCCTCATTCCTTACCCAACTGCTCTAATGGGCGAGTATCCCGAGCTTCGATTCCCTGCGATCCTTTACGGCGTCATCGGTCTATTGTGCGGTGCGAGTTATTACGGGTTGTATCATCATTTGTTAAAAGTAAATGTGGATCATCCTTTCACATCGAATCGCAGCGCAGTTTCATTCAAAGGTACATGGCTCTTTCTCGTTGTGTATTTGGTTGCCATTGGCTTCGCTTTTATTACCCCTTACTTGTCAGTTGCCGTGTATGCAGCGATCCCTATTTATTTCTTCCTGAAAAAATGGGATGATTGGCTGCCAGTGACAGCTTCACGTCATCTATGGTATATTCCTTCCTTAAAGTCCAGAAAATAGGGCAAACGAGATAAGCAGCAGGAGGGACTGGATGTGGAAATAGGGATAAGTTCTTTCGTAGAGACGACACCAGACGTGGAAACGGGTAAGACGATTAGTCACGCAGAGCGATTACGTGAAGTGGTTGAGGAGATCGTACTCGCGGAGCGGGTTGGGCTTGATGTATATGGAGTTGGTGAGCATCATCGGGCTGATTATGCGGCATCTTCGCCAGCAGTCGTACTTGCAGCAGCAGCGGCTCTTACAACGAAAATTAGACTGACAAGTGCCGTGACGATTTTATCTGCGCTTGATCCTGTAAGGGTGTTTCAAGATTTTGCGACTCTAGATGGGTTATCGAATGGGCGCGCAGAGATTATGGCAGGACGGGGGACGTTTATTGAGTCGTTTCCGCTGTTCGGATATGATCTCAAAGATTATGATGAGTTATTCAATGAACGACTGGACTTATTACTACAAATTCGCGAGTCTGAGAAAATAACTTGGAGCGGTAAACATCGCGCGGCAATTGATAACTTGGGTGTGTACCCAAGACCGATTCAGAACCCTTTGCCGATATGGATCGGCAGTGCGGGGAATAAAGATTCGGCGATTCGTGCAGGTCGATTAGGGCTTCCGCTTGCCCTTGCGATGATTGAGGGTGATCCGCTGCAATTCGCGGAAAATATTCAACTATACAAGCAAGCGGCACAAGAGTCAGGGCATGATGTTACGAAGCTACAGATTGCGGCGCATTCGCATGGATTTATTGCCGATGATACGAAGACAGCGCTTGAGAAGTTTTACCCATCTACATATGCACGTAAAAACATCCGGGCAATCGAGACAGGCAAGCCGCCTTACACGCGGTCGGATTATGATACAGCCTGTCAATTTGAAGGGGCGATGTATGTGGGTGACCCAGAAGTGGTTGCTCAGAAAATCATCCACCTGAATAAACAGCTTGGTATCACGCGCTTCTTCTTGCATGTACCGCTGGCAACGATGCCGCATGCAGATGTGATGCGCGCCATTGAGTTGTTAGGAACAGAAGTGGCGCCACGTGTGCGCGAGGCAGTTGCGAGAGGATAACTTCGTATAAGCAAAAGGGTTGAACAGGTTAGATCCTGTTCAACCCTTATTTATTACCGTTAGTTGGCTTTATGCATGGTGTCCAGCTTGCCTTTTACTTTCGGCTTTTGCATCACGATTGGCGAACCAAGTCGCGAGCAAAGAACCCGAAATGTTATGCCATACACTAAAGATTGCACTTGGAACTGCGGCGACTGGGTTAAAATGTGCAGCAGCGAGTGCTGCGCCAAGCCCAGAGTTTTGCATGCCAGTCTCGAACAAAATCGCTTTGCGTTTGCTGTAATTCATACGGAATAGCTTGGCAAACAAGTAGCCTAAAGCAAAGCCAAGCAGGTTATGCAAGATAACGACTGCGAAGATGAGCAGACCGCTTTCTACGATTTTCGTTTTACTGCCACCAACGACAATAGCTACGATCAGCACAATTGCAATCGTAGATACAAGTGGAAGCGCTTGTGCGCTTGCTTCCGCTTGCTTTTTAAATATTGTTTTTACAATCAATCCGAGAATAATTGGAACAATGACGACCATCAGAATGTCTTTGATCAGTGCGCCGCCATCTATCGGCATCCAGCGTCCAGCAAGCAGACTTATTAATGCCGGTGTAACGAGTGGTGCGATAACGGTGGATACGGAAGCAATGGATACGCCTAGGGCGACATCTCCTTTGGACAGCATCGTCATGACATTGGAAGACGTACCACTTGGACAACAACACACGAGAATAACACCAACCGCGATGTCTGGCGGCAAATCAAGAACAAGCGCCAATACGAACGCGAGTAGCGGCATAATGATAAAGTGTCCGATTACTCCGATCAGCACCTCCATAGGACGACGGAACACTTCTCGGAAGTCAGCCGAGGATAATGTCAGTCCCATACCGAACATGACAATCCCTAAGAATAGTGAAATATACCCTTTGAGCGGAGTGAAGAGTGTTGGCCATAAAAAGCCCATTGCCGCAAATAAAATCACCCATAGAGAGAAGGTCGAACCAACAAACTTGCTAACTTTTGCAACTAGATTCATGTTGAAAACCTCACTTTAGATATAATTTAAGTATTTTACGACAAAATAATTGAATAGTCTATTAATTAATGAAAACAATATTTGACAATTAATAGGACTGGGACAAAAAAGCTGGCATCGACTCTACATCGATGCCAGCTATTCTTATTTCTATTAAAGTGCTATTAACCTTCTTCGTTAATGATAACGCTCTTGCCTTTGCGCTTCATGAGGATCGGTACGATGAGCCATAGAGCAGCAATGATTAGGAATACAAGGGAAAGTGGCTTTTGAACGAAGATCATGAAGTCGCCATTGGATGTTGTGAGTGCACGGCGCATGTTGTTCTCGATCATAGGTCCAAGTACCAGACCTAGAACTAGCGGCGCTAGTGGATAGTCGTTACGAACGAATAGGAATCCAAGAACACCACATGCAAGTAGCAGCATAAGGTCAAAGATTTGAGCTTGAACGGCATACACACCGAAGATCGAGATGGCGACAATAATCGGAATTAAGTATTTAGGCGGCGTTTGGATGACTTTAGCAAACACTTTAACGAGCGGCATGTTGAGAATAAGCAGCAACAAGTTACCAATCAACATACTGGCAATAAGTCCCCACGCCACTTGTGGGTGCTCTTCGAATAACAAAGGACCTGGTTGCACGTTATACATGATAAGCGCTCCCATTAGGATTGCTGTTGTACCCGAACCTGGGATACCAAGTGTAAGAAGCGGAATCATTGCGCCGCCCGAAGCCGCATTGTTCGCAGATTCAGGAGCCGCGACCCCTGCAATGTTACCTTTACCGAAGGAACCAGGATTTTTGCTTATTTTCTTCTCCATGAGATAGCTGAAGAAAGAAGCGAGAGTCGCACCAGCACCAGGCAGGATACCGATGAAGAAACCAAGGATCGAGCCACGCGCGATGGGTCCAGCACTATCTTTTAAATCTTTTTTTGTAGGCAGAATGCGTCCGATCTTGGAGATTGCACCAGAGCCGTAATCTTTCTCCAGGATGGTCTTAAATACTTCACCCAGTGCGAATAAGCCAACTGCAACAGTCAAGAATTCAAGTCCAGAGTAAAGGATCGGAATGTCGAATGTGAAACGAGCGACACCAGACACGGTATCCATACCGATTGTTGCAAGTAGTAAACCAAATACAGTCATAATGAGTGCTTTGGTAATTGATTTGCCTGCTAGTCCACTCACGGCACACAGTCCAAGCAGCATGAGTGAGAAATAATCAGCAGGACCAAACTTGATGGCTACATCTGATAAAGGCTCAGCTAGCACAATGAGTGCAAGTACTGCAAATACGCCGGCTACGAATGATCCAATCGCAGAGATGGATAATGCAGCTCCAGCACGACCTTGTTTAGCCATCTGATAACCATCTAAAGTAGTAACAACCGATGACGATTCTCCAGGTGTATTAAGGAGAATGGAGGTTGTAGATCCACCGTACATGGCTCCATAGTAAACCCCAGCAAGTAGAATGATCGAGCTAGTAGCTGCTGATTCAGGCGGAAGTCCGCCCGTCATTGAAGCTGTAACCGGAATTAATAACGCAACACCACTCATCGGTCCGATACCTGGCAATACACCGACTGCTGTACCAATTAATACCCCGATAAATGCAAAGAGGAGATTATGCCATTGGAAAGCGGTAGCAAAGCCATCCGCTAGAAATTGTAAAGTATTCATTCAAGCACCCCCGATAACTACGATAGCCAGATTGGCAGACCCGGCATGGAGCCTTCCAATAAGACAACAAAGATGACGTACACACCTGCGGAAAATAGACCAGCAATTAAGATGGATTTCAACCAATTGCCGCGTTCTATCGTCTGGAAACTAATAAGCAGGAACACGAACGTACCGATGATATAACCGATATACTCCAAGAAGAAGGCATAGAATAATGCTGCAACGAAAATGATCAGGAATTTCTTGATGTCGAGCTTCTCATCCTTCTTGCTTTCACTTTTCGCTTTTAACACTTCATAGAACAAGCGAATGCTAAAGATAACAAGTAGTGCACCTAAGCCGAATGGAAGAATGTTCGGGCCAACGGTACTGCCGTAAGAAGACGAGCTTATCTCCGTACTCTTCCACATGAAACCAATTCCGAGTAGAAAAAAGATGATGCTTGCATAGCGATCGAAAGTTTTGTTCAAAGTCGCACCCTCCTTGTAAATAAGGAAGGGAGGAAATGAATCCTCCCTTGATTAATTCATTATTTTTGCATGTTAAGTGCTGTTAATAGCTCTTGAACATCTTTTTCTTGTTGTGCTAGGAACGTCTTGAAATCTGCGGAGCCTCTGTACTCGCTCTCCCAGTCGTTCGCAACGAGTTCCTTCTTCCAAGTTTCATTCTCAGAAAGGGACTTTAATGTCGTATCCCAGAACTTCACTTGGTCAGCTGTCATACCTTTAGGGCCGAACACGCCGCGCCAGATCACGAATTGTGAATCCATGCCTTGCTCTTTAAGTGTTGGGATGTCTTTGAAAATACCACCCATACGCTCAGGAGAAGTAACCGCAAGAATACGAATCTTACCGGACTTCAAGTAGCTACCAAGGGAAGAAATGTCCGTACCGATTGCATCTGCATTCTTACCAAGTAGCGCAGCAACTGCCTCGCCGCCGCCATCATAGGACAAGTACTTCACTTTCTTCGGATCAACACCGGATTTAAATGCAGGAAGTACGCTGATCAAATGGTCCATGGAACCAGGTGCAGAACCGCCAGCAAGCGTGATCTTGGATGGGTCAGCTTTAATGTCAGCAACTAAAGATTTCAAATCTTTATATTTGGAATCAGCGGGTACAGCGATTGCGCCATAGTCTTTCGTTAATTGCGCAAGTGGTGTTACATCTTTATAACCTTGCGGGCTGTTACCTTCTTTTTTCAAGTTGTTGATTAGGATGGGTGGTGAGCTTACGAATAATTTGTAAGGGTCATTGCTGTCCTTCGTTACATAATTTGCTAAGAATACCGTACCACCGCCGCCTGGCTTGTTCTCAACTGTCATTGTCTCTTTAATTAGCTTGGATTCACCCAAGACTTTCGTTAAAGATCGAGCTGTTTTGTCCCAACCGCCGCCAGCGCCTGATGGTGCAGTTACGATAAAGGGTTTAGTTGGATAATCGGAGGCAGCAGAACCTCCAGTTTTTGTGCTACAAGCAGTTAGACTCGCCGTCACAAGTGCAGCAGCAACGATCATTGACAATCGTTTAGTAAATGGTTTCATTCACGTATTTCCCCCTTAAAAATGGTTCAGGTATTATTGTCAAATGTGAAAGCGCTTACCCTGATTTTGTTATTTATACTAGCATCTCGATTTTCGGCTGAACAGTATAACGCTATAAGTTGAAAAACGATCATATTATTAATTTTGTTCATATTGTTTACGGGTTTTTTTTGAGCAAAAGTCTATGAGTTACTTTACATTTAGAATACAATTAAGAATAATTCTATTTTAATTTTCTAATAGGAAGTTATTTGCCAAGGGGAGTTATGTATGCGATTACAAACAAAGCTTATTTTGTTAATAGGCAGTCTATTATTCATCATCATTATGGCATTAACGTTTAGCTTTGAGCGCATGCTCGTCAATACGTTAGAGAAGAACATAGGTGCTTCTGCTTTAAAAATTGCGAAGACTGTTGCGCTGATGGATGTCATTGAGGATGCATTCGATGACGCAAACCCATCGGAGGTCATTCAACCGATTGTGGAGCAAATTCGGATAGAGACGGACGCTGAATACATTGTCATTGGTAATCGAGATGGAATTCGTTATGCCCACCCCTTACCTGATCGAATTGGAAAAGAAATGGTCGGTGGTGATAATGATGCAGTGTGGGAAGGGAGATCCATCATCTCCAAAGCAGTAGGTTCGATGGGACCGTCACTACGGGGTAAAGCACCGATTATCGACGAAAGTAATCAGATTATTGGCATTGTTTCTGTCGGGATTCTAGTAGAAGATATTGAACAATCTGCACAGGCCTATCGCAATTGGGTCATCACGATCGCGACGATTGCACTTCTGGTTGGGTGTGGCGGAGCAATTGTAATTGCTAATCGTGTGAAGCGTTCGATTCATGGATTAGAGCCTAAGGAGATTGGCTTGTTATATCAAGAGAAGCGTGCGATCTTAGAGACGATTCACGAAGGGATTATTGCGGTTAATACAGAGGGAACGGTTACGCTTGTGAATCAGACTGCGCTCAAACTTATCGATCCAGAAGAGAGATTAGAGATTACTGGGCGCTATGTAGGCGATGTCATACCGGATTCCCGCTTGCCTGAGGTCATTAAGTCAGGCGAGGCCGAGATGGATCAAGAGATGGTCATTAATGAGAGTATGGTTGTCGTGAACCGTCTACCTATCTACGATCATAAACATCAAGTCGTTGGTGCGGTCTCGAGCTTCCGTAACAAATCGGAGTTGCTTCGTTTAACAGAGGAACTGACTCAAGTGAAGCGCTATACAGAGGCGCTTCGGGCGCAATCACATGAGTATTCCAATAAGCTGTACACGATATATGGATTAATTCAGCTTGAATCCTATCAGGAAGCGATGGATATTATTACACATGAAACCGATATTCATCAGAATCTGATTCATTTCCTCATGCAAGAGATCCCAGATCCGATTATTGGTGGAATCCTCATAGGAAAATTCAATCGTGCTAATGAGTTAAGAGTAAGCCTAGAGATCGATAATCAGAGCAAATTTAGAGATATTCCGGAATCGGTGAGTCGCAATCAGCTGGTGACGATTATGGGTAATTTAATCGACAATGCGATGGAGTCGGTACTTGCAGCAGATAGTGAAGATAAACATGTGAAGGTGCTACTCGGGGATACAGGTGAGGAGCTCATTATCGAAATTGAAGATAATGGCGGTGGAATATCAGATAACGTAATGGATAAATTGTTCGAGGTTGGATTCTCAACGAAACAAGAAAGTGACAAAGAAAATAGAGGATTTGGACTATCCATTGTAAGGCAATCGATCCAACAATTACGTGGTACAATTAGCTTTTGCAATCTCCCACAAGGGGGGGCAGTATTTACTGTTAGGATTCCAAAGTTTAGGGGGGAAAACCATGATACGGGTAGTCATCATAGAGGATGATCTTCGCATTGCGCAAATTAACCGTCGTTTTGTCGAAAAAGTTGGCGGATTTGAGGTAGTCGGTATTGCGACAGATAAGCAGCAAGCACTGGAACATCTGGATATTTTAACACCAGATCTGGTACTGCTTGATTTATATTTTCCTGATACGTTTGGACTTGATTTATTACAATACATTCAGAAGAACAATCCGCATTCCGATGTTATCATCATAACGGCAGCGAAGGAATTTGATACGGTTCGTGAAGCGATTCGCGGTGGTGTTTATGACTTTATGATCAAGCCGGTTGTGTTTGATCGTTTTCAAGAAAAATTGCGGGCTTATCAGAAGTATCATGGACAGATGCAGCGTCTTGGCGGTGCGAATAAACAGGTCGATCAAGAGGGGATTGACCAACTGTTGTGGCGCTCGGGTGAACGCGGCGAGAAGGATAATTATTTACCTAAAGGAATAGACAAAATAACGAGTGAGAAGATCATGGCCTTTATTCAAGACGGGCCAAAAGTCATGACGGCTGAAGAGCTGGGGAAGCAGGCTGGATTTAGTCGCACAACGGCAAGAAGGTATTTGGAGTATTTTGTAGCGAAGGGTGAAATGGTTGCCGATATTTCTTATGGGACAGTCGGACGGCCAGAGCGCGTATACAAGAGAATGTAAACAAGGGGCTGTACATACATGACGAAAACCATCGTAGAAAAGCTGAAATTACATCAATTTTGTCAAGTAGCCGTAATGTATAAACCAGAAGGAAGCGATTATTTAGCAGAATTAAGTGGTTATGATACGCAGCTTCAGCAGGGAACATCGTATGACATGATATTTGCATTTGTGCTGGATATGGAGGCATTGCGGGCTCTTGTGAATGATGTGATTGAGCAGGGATATCTGAATGCGGGAGGTTACCTATTTACCGCTTATCCGAAAAAAGGTAATAAAGTGTACTCAACGTTCATTCATCGCGATGAGCTGTTAGAGGGTCTAGGTAGTGACGAGAATGGTTACGTAGGGACGAGCACGGTTAAGTTCGCACGCATGGTCGGGCTTGATGATGTGTTCACGGTTGTCGGGTTCAAAGAGGATGCGAAGGGCAAGGCAAAGCTGGACAAGCCTTCTTCTACGGCAAGTCAGCGTGTGGATGATTACATTGCAATGATCCCTGATGTGGAGAAAGATTTGTCGAGTCGACCGGATCTGCTGGCATTCTATCAGTCGCTAACACCCGGTTATAAGAAAGATTGGGCGCGATATGTATATAGTGCGAAGCAAGAAGAGACGAGAGAGAACAGACGCGAGGAAATGAAGACGATTCTGAGTGAGGGTTACAAAACTCGTGAGTTGTACCGGAAGGGTCAGATCCAATAGAAGTAGAATACGTAACGTGGAACATTTAATGTGAATGACTATATTGAGGGGGAGATCGGTATGCTGCGTGAGCGTCTAGATCAAGTGATTCAGATGCGCGAAGAGGCAAGAGCGAAGCAAGATCAAGCTTTGCTTGCGGAGGTTCGGGTGATTTTGCAAGAAATGATGATTACTTATCCGGATCAGGCAGAAGTTTACTATCAAGCAGCCGTTGCACATGACAACTCAGGACTTGGCAAAGAGGCAATTTCGTTATATGAACGAGCACTAGAGCTTGGACTTGCAGGTCCAGATCTAGAGCGGGCATTAATGGGCATGGGCAGCACGCTCAGGTACTTGGGTCGCTATGAGCAGGCTGTTGTGACGTTGCGTCGCGGTATGGCAGAGTTCCCTGACAATCGTGCGATTCAGGTGTTCCTTGCAATGTCCTTGTACAATTCACAAGTGTATAAAGAGTCCGTGGAAATCCTAATTTCGAATCTAATGGATTCGACAACGGATGAGAAACTGCATTATTTTAAACGAGGAATTACAGCTTATGCCGAAGATTTAGATGAGACTTGGGAGTAAATAGAAACCAAGAAGCGTATTCGATAACATGAGTCGAGTACGCTTTTTTTATTTTCTAATCCAATTGAAGTACAATGATCACATCATATTGATTCGTACGGAGGGCTTGAGAAGATGAAAAGAACGACGATCCTAATAGCAGATGATGAGAAGGAGATTGCCGATTTAATTGCATTGCATCTTGAAAAAGAGGGCTATCACATCATCCAAGCAGCTGATGGTAAAGAGGCCATCCAAGCGATTCAATCGCATGCGATAGATCTAGCCATCTTGGACATCATGATGCCAAAGCTAGATGGATATGAAGTGACACGGCAGATTCGGGAGACGAATCCGATGCCGATTATATTCGTGAGTGCCAAATCATCGGATATGGATAAGATTACGGGACTTGTGATGGGTGCAGATGATTATATGACGAAACCGTTCAATCCAATGGAGCTGGTGGCACGGGTGAATGCGCAACTTAGGCGCTCGAAACTGCTCAATCAGCCATCTACATCAAATCGCTTAGTCATAGAGACTGCTGGGTTGATCATTGATCCCGAGCAACGGACTGTGGTTGCACTCAATCAATCGGTGGAACTTACGCCGAAGGAGTTCGATATTCTATATCTACTTGCGTCTCATCCGAAGAAGGTGTTTCGTGCAGAGCACATTTTTCAACAAGTATGGGAAGAGGCTTACTACGAGAGCGGCAATACTGTCATGGTGCATATACGTACGCTGCGGAAGAAGCTAGGCGAAGATACGAAGAACAAGTGGATTAAGACGGTGTGGGGAGTGGGGTATACGTTCAATGGATAAGAAGCATGGAAGCTTTCGCTCGAAGATGTTGCTATTATTCGGACTCAGTATGCTGCTTTCTGGCGCTGTTACGTTCCTCCTATACAAAATTTTGCAGTTCTATTATAAAGGGGTGAAGATGGAAAATCCGCTTGCGAAAGTTCGGCGCTTTATCGACTACGTAGGCGATTTTAATTTCTTCCTGCTCGTTTTTATTCCGATTGCCGTTATATTCTTTTACCTACTGACAAGGTCGTACGCGAGTTATTTTGACGAGATATCACGGGGAATTTCACGTCTAGCCAGTGGTGATTTCAATTATCGTGTACAAATTTCAACACATGATGAATTTCAATCCATTGCCGACGACATCAATAGAGCAAGCCAGAAGCTGCAAGCGGCGGTGGAGCGGGGCGATTTTGCAGAGAGTAGTAAGGATCAGTTGATCTTGAACTTGGCCCATGACCTGCGTACACCACTGACATCTGTGCTCGGTTATCTGGATTTTATTCTGCGGGATGCAGAGTTATCGAAAGAGCAAGTGAAACATTACACGACGATTGCCTATACGAAGTCTAGACGGCTGGAGAAGCTCATTGACGAGTTGTTCGAGATTACGCGAATGAATTATGGCAAGCTGACGCTGGATAAGAAGCCTATTGATCTAGGGGAGTTACTTACGCAATTAAACGAAGAGATGTATCCGGTGCTGGAGCAAGCGAACTTAACATCGCGGATGGATGTGGCACCTGATGTGCAGATTGAAGCCGATGGTGAACTGCTTGCGCGTGTATTCGAGAATTTGCTAACGAACGCGATCCGATATGGGAAGGACGGACAATACGTGGATATGCATTGTTCGCGCCAAGAAGATTATGCTGTGGTTCAAGTGGTTAATTATGGAGACTGTATTCCGGAGGACGAGCTGCCCCACCTATTCGAGATGTTCTACACGGGTGATCAAGCACGCACGCAGCAGAGTGGAAGTTCAGGGCTAGGTTTATTCATCGCAAAAAATATCGTCGAGCAGCATCAAGGCACCATTACCGCACAAAGCAGCATGATCCGAACGGTGTTTGAAATTCGACTACCTCTATCGATTTAAGAAAAATTTAAACTTTACACCACTTCTTATTTAAAAAGTTTTCGTTATCCTAAATGCAAGATAAATAGGAGGAACGAAAAATGAAAAAGTGGTATTTGGTTGGAGTTATTGCCTTATTGGTGATTGGCTATGGGGCTGGTAAATATATTATGAAAGTTGTACAAGCGCCGAACGAAATTGAAGGATATAAGGTAGAGGAAGCTTCATCTGGTAATCATGATCAGACAATTAAGGTGGGTCAAGATCAGGTTCACCAAGGCAATTTGCTGTTAGTTAATCGAAAGTATCCTGTGCATGCGAGTGGTGTGGTTGATGATGTGGTGAATTTGGCTCGCAGTAAAGAATTGCTTCAAGGATATGGCTTACTGAACACCAAGATTCAATTATCTAGAGGTGTCGCTGAGAAGTTTATCGACATGATTGGGAAGGCTGCGAAAGATGGGGTCAACCGTTTTCTCATTAGCAGCGGTTATCGGGATGAGGCTGAGCAGACCCAGCTGTATAAGGAAATGGGGGCGGATTACGCGCTGCCAGCTGGTTATAGTGAGCATAACCTCGGGTTATCGCTAGATATCGGCTCTTCTCAAGCGGAGATGAATCGAGCACCAGAAGGAAAGTGGCTGCTAGAGCATGCCTGGACGTATGGGTTTATTCTGCGTTATCCGAAAGATAAGACGGAGATTACAGGCATTCAGTACGAGCCTTGGCATTTTCGCTATGTGGGACTACCGCACAGCATTATTATGAAACAAGAGAATTTAACACTGGAAGAGTACTTGGACTATCTTAAAGAGAAGAAGAAGCTCACGATTACAATTGGTGAGAAGCATTATGATGTCGCTTATTACCCTGTGTCGAAGAAAGATACGAAGATCCCGGTTCCTAGTAAGGGTCAGTACGAAGTATCTGGTAACAACGTGGATGGTGTGATTGTGACGGCATTCTAGAAGATAAGCAGAAGTAGCTAAGCTGATAGGAGATCATAATTTGATTAGATTAGACTCAATTATACTGTTAGCAATTCCTTGGATCATTTATAGAGTGGTAGTGTTAGCTATTCACAATCAATTCTCTTTAAAAAACGAATGGAATAAAGGTCTTTTCTATTTTTCCGTCGTTTTTATTTATTCCTTAACCCTATTTCCGTTCCCGTTAAATGTGTATTCACATATGGAGAGTGGAGCTGCATATCAACTGGTGAACCTGACGCCCTTTGCGACCATAAATAGTCAACTGACTCATTCTAATGAGATGGTTGCATTCAGGAATATCGTTGGGAACATCCTCTTATTTATGCCATTAGGTTTTTCAATTCCACAAAGATTTAATATAAACAAGTTTTGGGCAATCGTATTTTTAGGATTTTTCACTTCACTTTTAGTTGAGGTGATGCAGATATTCACTTTTATACGTTCATTTGATGTGGATGATCTTATGCTAAATACGCTTGGTGCAAGTATAGGGTTTGTTCTGTATCGACTATTTAATAAAGCGGGGCATTCACGGAATAATCCATATAAAAAAGAACCCCGCGCTACCAGTCGGTAACACGGGGTTCTCGCTATTATTTCTGCTCTTGCAGGGCAACCTCTTGTTCAAGTTCAGCTACAAAAGCAGCAATATCCTCTTGAAACAGCATCTTCGGAAAAAATAGGTCCATATCATCGACAATGATTTAATCAGCAGGGTCTGGGTCATGCCTCAGGATTATGAACTCCATTGATCGATTCGTTGTTGTATTTTTCTCTTTTAAAATAGCGATAACTACCCCTCCATCGTTAGCCCACCCGTCACGGGTGTATAAGTTCCGCTCAAGAACAGCGCATCCTCACTTGCAAGAAAAGCAATCACACTCGCCACATCCTCTGGTTCTGCCACACGACCTAGTGGAGTGAAGCTGCCAAGCATCTGCTTTTCTTGCTTCGTTAAGGCAAATGCTTCATCCAAGTGGACGTGCTCGGGTGCAACCACATTAGCTGTAATTCCATGTGGACCGAATTCTTGCGCGATGTACAGCGCGAAGGTGTTCAATCCGCCCTTAGCTGTACCTTGTGCAATCATGTGGGGTGAAGGATCTTTGCCAAGCGTGCTAGATACATACACAATCCTCCCTGACCGTCGTTCAATTAGATGAGGAATTACCGCTTGAGTCGTTAGAAACGCCGTCTGCAATTCATCATTCATTTGTTTGGCAAATAGTTCCCAAGACATCTCCGCAAAAGGCTTCGCCTCTGCATAAGAAGGGGTATGACACACGAGGATATCGATGGAACCGAAGGTTTCTTTTGCCGTGAGAACGAGTTCCTGTACTTGATTCTCTTGAAGTAAATCTGCCTGAACAGCGACTGCTTTGCCGCCTAACGCTTGAATTTCGGCAACGACTGCTTCTGCTGCTTGGCTTGCTGTACGCGCTGAATAATGAACAATAACTTTAGCGCCGCGCTGAGCAAGTAACAGCGCAGATGCGCGTCCTATACCGCTGGAACCGCTTGTTATAATAGCGACTTGACCTTTAAGACTCATCAGGAATCCTTCCTCTCCGTTAATTGACCTGAATCTTGATACAAAGATGCAATTTGCAAGGCAGTCTGTCTAATATCGGCAGCGAGCTTAGTTGGTTTGTGAACAATGACATTCGTTCCATATTGCAGCAAGAAGCCGAGCAGCCATTTGCCATCTGGAAGCGAGGTATGGACGAGCAGGGATCCGTCAGGCAATTTTTCAATCGAGTCATCGTTAAAATGATCGACAGCCGCGACCTTAGCGTCACCTAAGAATTGAAGCGTCAGTTCTGATCTGCCATTATTCGTCCAATGCGGACGCTCCATGCGCTTGTTTAACTCTGCGAGCGAAACATCTCTGCGAATAAACGTATCTGGCATCAACAGTAGATTCTGCACACGAGAGAGTCGGAAGATGCGGTAGTCTTGGCGGGTCAGACAGTAGGCATGGAGATACCAGGAGTAGCCCTTGAGCACAAGTCCAATTGGTTCTACGTGGCGCTCGGTTTCTTCACCTTTCCCATCGGTATAACCGAATTTAATGAGCTTTGTACCCTGAACAGCCGCTTGAAGCGACTCGTACTTGATCTTCTCGGTTTCATTATTCCGCCAAGGTGTGAAGTCCACGAGCACTTGTTCACTCGTGTTTGCTTTCCCTTGTTCAGCTTGGGTGACGAGTGCACCTACTTTATCGAGCAAGCGATCCATATGCGTATGCTCCACTGCCTGCGTGGATTTGAGACCACGCAGGGCAGTGGAGAGTGAGATTAATTCATCAAAAGATAACATCTGTCGATCGAGTCGGAAGCTGTCCATGATCTCATAGCCGCCTTCTGAGCCGGTATACGAAACAATTGGGATGCCCGCCATGTTCAGTGATTCCAAATCCCGATAAATGGTACGCAGTGAAACTTCCATCTTGTCTGCTAACTCCTGTGCTTGCACACGTTTACGGTTTAGAAGCAGGATGGTGATCGCCATCATCCGCTCAAGTTTCATGTCAGTTCCTCCGTTTCAACAACTTATCTACCTATCATAACGCATTGTTAATGCGCAGTAACATAACCTTCTTCATCGCCATGGACTTCGGATATGCTGAAACGTTCTTTTCTCATCTGAATGGCCGCAAATACAGCCAGTGCAGCTGGAATGAGACTCCAAGCGAATGTCGTACTAATCGAAGAGGATAGTGCTTGTTGAATAGCAGACAACACATTTGAATCTAATGATTGACTGAGCGCAGGATTCAGTAGCATATAAGGGTCGCTGATGTTGAAACCGGCAGGAAGACCAGATGCCCCAGCGCCTGCAAATACAGCTGTTAACTCACTATTCAGTGCATGACTTTGGATAATACCGAAGATGGTAATACCGAGTGTCATCCCTAGTGCACGATTGAAGTTAAGTGTGGAGCTTGCTGCTCCGCGTTGATTAGCAGGGAACGAGTGAATCGTGGAGTTTGCTAGAACCGAATACGTAGCCCCAACGCCTAAACCTGCAAGAACCATATAGAGCGTGATTAGATAACGCGGTGTATCCGCGGATATTGTGACGAGTAATCCAAGTCCAATTACGAGAAGTGCGAGTGTTGGAGCAAGAATTGTACGGAAGGACAACTTCGTCATCAAGTAGCCACCTGCTGTTGCTGTAATGATCGAACTAACAAGCATCGGAAGTAGAATGTAACCCGCACTGGACGCGGAACCGCCGAGTACGCCTTGCACATAAATCGGAATGAATACAGTTGCGGACATGTACGCACCACTGCTGAACATGGCGATCAAGTTACTCGTTGTATACAGTCGATTTTTGAACATACGGAACGAGATGATCGGCTCGACCGCTTTCTTTTCGACAAAAATGAGTGTAATGGCACATGCTGCAAAACCTGAAAACAAACCAACAATCTGCACTGAATCCCATGCGAACTGCTTGCCGCCAAGCTCAAGTCCTAGCATTAAGCAGATAACCGCGCTGACGAGTAAGAAGGCACCTACATAGTCAATGCTTTGCTTTGTGTGTACCGCTGATTCTTTGTAGAAGAACAGGATAAACACAAGTGCGACTAAACCAAGTGGTAAGTTAATATAGAAAATCCATTCCCAATGCAGGTGATCCGTAATATATCCACCAACAAGTGGTGCTGCGATACTAGCGAAACCGAATAGGGCGCCGAACATGCCTGTAATCTTGCCGCGATTCTTAGGTTCAATAATGTCGAACATAATCGTAAATGCAATGGATACCATCGCGCCTGCACCAATTCCTTGAATACCGCGATAGATGCTAAGTGTGAGAATCGAATCCGCTAGACCGCATAACGCTGATCCAATCATAAAGACGACAATCCCGAAGACGAAGAACCGCTTACGTCCGTACATATCCGACAGTTTACCGAAGATCGGCATACCTGCCATTTCCATGACCATATAAGCGGAAGTTGCCCAGACGAACTTATCGAGTCCTCCCATTTCACCCACAATTGTGCCCATTGCCGTTGCGACAATCGTGTTGTCCATAGATGCCATTAGAATGGCGAGCAGGAGACCCGCCAGAACGACCCCAACTTTACTTTGCTTCTTATTTACCATATACAGTTTCAATCCCTTCTCGTTATCTTGATCTCATCATAAACTTTCGTTGTTGACACCTATATGTCAGGAATAAATGAGCCTCATAAATATTTTCCAACATAATTTTTCTTGAAAAAGGACAAAGTAACACCTAAAGGTGTTATAATAACTCGTAACACCATAACGTGTTATAAATAATCATTATATTGGAGGCACTACACAATGAATCAAGATACATTACCGGCAATTCGCCAGAAGATAACACTAAACGCACCGATCGAGAAAGTATGGGCAGCAGTCTCAACAGCAGAAGGTTTAGCAGGCTGGTGGATGCCAAGTACGATTGAAGCGGTGCTAGGCAAGGAGTTTACCTTGCATGCTGAACATTTTGGAGATTCTCCTTGTAAAATCACGGAGTTAGACCCGCCGAACCGTATCGGCTTTGATTGGGGTAAAGATTGGCACTTAGCATTTGAACTTAAGACAGTCGGAGATAACCAAACGGAGTTTACGTTGATCCATTCCGGTTGGGATGCTGAGAAAATGACGGAGTTCGGTCAACCGCATGAGACCGTTCGCTGTGTGATGGATAGCGGTTGGGTGAAGATCGTGCAAGAGAGATTACCTGCTTATATTGGAGCATAAGTCTTGGAACAAGATGTGTTTCAGGCAATAGCAGATCCGACTCGTCGGAAGCTGTTAGAGTTGCTTGCTGACCAAGAACTATCCATTGCGGCGATGACGCAGCATTTCTCATTGAGCCGAACAGCTATTAATAAGCATCTTGCTGTACTGGCGGAAGCAGGGCTTGTCAGCAGCAAGAAGGTTGGGCGGGAGACGAAGTATAGGCTGATTGCAGAACCGCTTGCCGAGATGAAGGATTGGGTAACCTTTTTCGAGAAATATTGGTCCAAACATTTGCTTGTGCTTAAACAGTTGGTGGAGACAGATACAACTTCATAAGAAGTGGAAACCGAGTGGCATGATTATGTGCGCTCGGTTTTTTGTTGGATAAACTAGAAAAAAATAGAAATATGTCATATGACAAAGTGATGACAATACTCACTATTAGAGGGGGTGCGCAATCGATATGATGGGAAATAGTTCGTTTATGGATTTTAATGAGGGAAGGGAAGTAGATGATGAAACATACAGCAAACAGGTTGCGCATCCTTACATTGATGTTGATGTTTGTATTGTTATTAAGTGCATGTGTGGGGGTAAATGTAAGTCAAGTTACGTTTAATATCACGGGAACTCTTGCTCCTGACGAGAAGATATTTATTCGATATTCGGATGGCATTGAAGCCAATGATTCCGGGGAACTAAAAACAGGCGAAATTAATATAAAAACCGATCCTACACGAGTTATTGTTGGAGCTTATGTAAGTGATGGTCGGGTAAGCTGGGTTCCTTCTGATTATGGTTTTGGTGGAAATACTTATGTGAGTGTAAATTTACTCCAGTCGAGTCCAAAGCCAGCCCAACCAGTAGCTTATGCAAAGTTTGTTAAAGCTGAATTTGCCATAAATAATAGCTTTGTTGGAAAACCGACGCAGGTTGTTCGTGCTACATACAAGCTCCATGACAAAGACGGGCAAGCTGTTGCAGATGGCACGGATGTATTTATACAAGTACCTAACAGCGTTACGCTTTATAATAATGATCCTAAGATATCATTATCGAATGAGGCGCAGTGGAAAGTACCTGGAGGATATGCCTATTTCACAAAAAATGGTGAAGTTCAATTTGATTTTATGTTGGACAAGCCAGGAGATTTGTCCCAAGTACCACTTAAGCTCTATTCAGGAACAACGGAAGTCTATGATTCAACGAAGAGTGATGTCTTCTCTAATTCTCTCTCCTTATTGGAGATATCAGCTGGTGACTTAAGTCCTGCATTTAGTCCGAGTACAACATCATATACGGCGACGGTACCGAGCTCTGTATCGGAGATTGCTGTGTCGGCTGAGGCGTTAGACAAGACATCTCAGGTTAAAGTGAATGGACAGGCGTATCCGTCAGGAAAAAAGTCGATCAATGTCCCTCTCCATGAAGGGAAAAACACAATTCAAGTTGATGTGATCCCACTTGTTGGAGATGCCAAACCCTATACGATAACAGTAAATCGTCAAGCGGCATTAAGTAAGGATGCAACACTAAGTGGACTTATACTTTCCAGTGGTACGCTAAGCCCTGAATTTGTGGCGAATAAGACCGAATACACAGCAAGTGTTGCGAATGCTGTATCCAGTGTGCAGGTTACTGCAACTGCATCAGACGACAATGCAGAGCTCACAATTGATGGTAAATCAGTTGAAAGGGGCAAGCCCAGTGCTGCGATTGCACTCAAAGAAGGCAGCAACACAATTCCAGTAATTGTGACAGCAGAAGACGGTACAACGACCAAGTCGTATACAATTGTTGTTACGCGTGCGGCTGCTCTTAACACCGACGCTACACTAAGCGGACTTGCACTCTCCAGCGGTACGCTAAGCCCTGAATTTGTGGCGAATAAGACCGAGTACACAGCAAGTGTTGCGAATGCTGTATCCAGTGTGCAGGTTACTGCAACTGCATCAGACGACAATGCAGAGCTCACAATTGATGGTAAATCAGTTGAAAGGGGCAAGCCCAGTGCTGCGATTGCGCTCAAAGAAGGCAGCAACACAATTCCAGTAATTGTGACAGCAGAAGACGGTACAACGACGAAGTCGTATTCAATTGTTATTACGCGTGCGGTAGCTTCAAGCGGTGGCAATGATGGAGGTAATGGTGGCGGTACTGGCAGTGGTTCGTCTGGAGGAGGAACGCCTAATCCAGCACCAACGACACCAACTCCTTCAACTCCTTCTCCATCAACGACTAGCGGTAAAATAACGATTCCTGCTGGCAAAGCGGGTCAGCTTGTCATTGGTGATCTACTAAAAGTAGACGTTCCAGAAGGTGCAGCTACTCAATCTTTGCAATTGACTGCTGATCAACTCAAAGACATAGCAAGCTTGATCAAACACGGTGAAATACTTGCCAGCCCTGTGTTTGAACTCTTGAAGAATCTCAATGAAAATTTCAAAAAGCTTGTCCAAATCACAATGGAATTCAATCAATCTTTGATCAAGGAAAAACAGCGCGCAGGGCTTTTCTATTACGATGAAACAGCTAAGAAGTGGATTGAAGTTACAGGGGCACAGGTGAAAGGTACTCGGATCACGGGGCAAGTGGATCATTTTACAAAATTCGCAGTACTCGCGGTTAATCAAGAACCCAAGGTGGATGAGGGTATTACACTCTCAGACATTACTGGACATTGGGCAGAAGAGAAGATTAAACAAGCAGTGAAACAAGGCATTGTGAAAGGTTTTGAGAATGGAACTTTTGCACCTGACAGTACCGTGTCGCGTGAAGATTTTATCGTAATGCTGATGCATGGCCTTAAGTCTACTAAAGATGGTGCAGCGTTAACCTTCACAGACGAAGCTCAGATTGGAGATTGGGCGAAGAAAGCTGTAGCGCAAGCCATTGAAGCTGGGTATGTAACGGGCTATAGTGACGGTACGTTTGAGCCGAAACAGAATATTTCCCGCCAGGAACTTGCAGTAATTATCGCTAAATCATCAGGCATCGAATATGATGTGCAAGCGTCTGTTCAGACAAAGTTCGCAGATGATAGCATGATAGAATCATGGGCGAAGAGCGCTGTTCATGCAATCGAGCTAGCAGGAATTGTCCAAGGTCATGAAGGAAACTTGTATGAACCAACGGGATACACAACGAGAGCCGAAGCAATCACGATTATTATGAGTATGCTGGCACAGAAAAAGTAATCACTTCAAATGCATATGGATAAAGATCACCTGAACTTCGGGTGTTGGCTGTCGAGAGAATATCGGCAGCTTTTTTATGTTTAAATACAGTAATACATCACCGAATCACCTCATTAATAGGCATATCCTTAATACATCTTTTAAGTCATATTTTGAATTAACCGCGCCATATAAATAGTCTGGGCTAAATCGAAATGTCGTCGAAATGAGGTGAGACCGTAATTTGTGATAGGTGAAAGTGAGAAGCAGGCTCCATGAAGACTCCGATTAGAAAAACGCGTTACTTAAAGGGTCACCCGTTGTACAGAAAAAAGGAGGCGAATTCAGGATTCATCGCAATTTCTTTAAAAAGGCGAGTATGGTCTGGTTCTGCTTGTTGCTGCTTCTCATGCCACTTCTAACCAGCATTGGTGTTCAAAATGTAAGCGCAGCCACACCAAATGGAAACTACAAAATTGTCGGCTACTTCCCATCCTGGGGGGTGTACGGTCGCAGCTATAATGTTACGGATATTGACGTCTCTAAAGTCACACATATCAACTACGCGTTTGCTGATATTTGTTGGGATGGTAAACATGGCAACGGTTCTACCGCCATCGATAATCCGAATAAACAAACGTGGGCATGTACGACAACCGGTGTTCCACTTCAATCGGGCAATGTTCCTAACGGTAGTATCGTGTTAGGTGATCCAGATGCGGATGTGCTTCGTCCAACACCTGGTGGTCCAACAACCGGTTGCTGGGCAGATGCGGCTTGCGGTAACTTTGGGGCATTGAAGAACTTAAAAGCCAAGAATCCGCATTTGAAAACAATCCTATCCGTTGGGGGATGGACGTGGTCGAATCGATTCTCCGATACCGCGGCAACCGATCAAACGAGGAAAAACTTCGCCAAATCCGCGGTTGATGCGCTTCGTGCATATGGGTTTGATGGTGTTGACCTTGATTGGGAGTACCCGAATGTCGAGGCAATCAAAGGCAACAGCTATCGTCCAGAGGATAAGCAGAACTACACCTTACTATTACAAGAAATTCGCAATCAATTGGATGCAGCAGGAGCGGATGACGGCAAGCGCTATCTGCTTACCATTGCTTCTGGCGCTAGCCAAACCTTCGTTGATAACACAGAGCTAGTCAAAATCGCTCAAATCGTCGATTGGATTAACATTATGACGTATGATTTCCACGGTGGTTCTTGGGAAGCAACGACTAGCCACAATTCAGGTCTATATGGGGATCCAAGCGATCCTTACTACAACATGAATTTCCATGTGGATGGTGCAGTTAAAGCATATAAGAATGCAGGCGTACCTTTGAACAAAATCGTTCTTGGTTTAGAGTTCATGGGGCGGAGTTGGAAGAACTGTCCTCCAGGGCCGAATAACGATGGTCTATACCAGACTTGTGCGGCAGATAACAATTCGGTGTTCAAATGGTCACCTAACGGAACTTGGGATGATTCGAAATCCGGCAATACAGGGGTGTTCGATTACGGGGATATCGCTGCCAATTATGTGAATAAGAATGGATACACGCGTTATTTTAACAATATCGCCAAGGTCCCTTACCTCTACAATCCAACAACCAAGATTTTTATCTCTTACGATGATACGGAATCGCTCGGTTATAAAACCGACTACATCAAGAACAACAACCTTGGCGGCGGCATGTTCTGGGAATTCAGTTCGGATTGCCGCACGAGTCCGAAGTTCAGCTGCACAGGACCGAAACTGCTCGATAAGGTTGCAGGTGACCTCAGTCAAGCCACTCCACCAGCCGATACGGTAGCACCTACAGCACCAACCAATCTAATTGATGCAGGTCATGGCGATAAGAAAGTCAATTTAAGCTGGAGCCCATCCACAGATAATGTAGGCGTTATGTCTTATGACATTTATCAGAATGGTACACTCGTACTGTCGGTGAACGGAGCAACAACATCTGCACTTATTAAAGGACTAACAGGCAGCACGACTTATATCTTTACGGTAAAAGCGAAGGATGCGGCGGGCAACGCATCAAGTGCTAGCAATGCCCTTTCGGTCACGACTTCACCACCAATTGTCGATAATCAACCACCAACAACGCCGAGCAATCTTACACTCTCATCCAAAACAAAAACCACTGCAAAATTAAGCTGGGGTGCATCAACCGATAATGATGATATTGCCGGTTATGATATTTACCAGAATGGTACGCTAGTGAAATCAACACCAAACACAGCAGACACGATCACTGGACTTCAACCTGGTACTACGTATAAGTTCTATGTAGTAGCTAGAGATTTGTCAGGGAATCCGTCTGCATCTAGTGACTCCATTTATGTGACAACACCTACGGATCCGGTCTTCCCTGCATGGCAGGTAGGTGCGACGTATGCAGTCGGAGCCTATGTCACTTATAATGGTAACCTCTACAAATGTACGTTCGCGCACACTTCGATCCAGGGTTGGGAGCCTTCTGCCGCACAATCCTTATGGCAGCTTCAAGCCGCTCCACCTACAGACACGCAGCCACCAAATGCACCTGCGAATCTCGCCATTTCTGCACAAACAGCAACTTCCGCTACTCTAACGTGGACAGCATCAACGGATAATATCGGTGTAACCGGCTATGACATCTATCAAGGAACGAACGTGATCGGCAGCTCCACGACTACAACGTATACCGTAACAGGGCTTGCGGGAGGTAGCGCATCCTTCTACGTGAAGGCGAAAGACGCTGCAGGTAATGTATCCGCTGCAAGCAACACCGTGACAACAACACCGATCGTTCCAGATACGTCTCCACCAACAGCTCCAGCCAATCTAACATCCACAGCCAAGACGCAAACAAGCGTAACACTCGCATGGGGAGCATCTACAGATAACGTAGGCGTAACGAGCTACGATGTGTATAACGGTTCCAATCTTGCAGCATCTGTAAGTGGTACGACGTTAACAGCAGTGATAAACAACCTCACAGCTAATACAGCCTATACGTTTACGGTAAAAGCGAAGGATGCCGCAGGTAATGTCTCGACTGCGAGTAATGCCGTGACCGTCACAACCGATGCGACCCCTCCAGCAGATACGACTCCACCAACAGTTCCAGCCAATCTGACATCCACAGCCAAAACACAAACAAGCGTAACACTTGCATGGGGTGCATCGACAGATAACGTAGGCGTAACAGGCTACGATGTGTATAACGGTTCCAATCTTGCAGCATCTGTAAGTGGTACGACGTTAACAGCAGTGATAAACAACCTCACAGCCAATACAGCTTATACGTTTACGGTAAAATCGAAAGACGCTGCGGGCAATGTCTCGACTGCGAGTAATGCCGTGACCGTCACAACCGATGCGGCCCCTCCAGCAGATACGACTCCACCTACAGTTCCAGCGAATCTGACATCCACAGCCAAAACACAAACAAGCGTGACACTCGCATGGGGTGCATCTACAGATAACGTAGGCGTAACAGGCTACGATGTGTATAACGGTTCCACCCTTGCCACTTCTGTAAGTAGTACGACGCTAACGGCAGTGATAAACAACCTCACGGCAAATACCGCTTATACGTTTACGGTAAAAGCGAAGGATACCGCAGGCAACGTTTCAGCGGCTAGCAATACGCTTACGGTAACGACGGATGCGGCTACTCCAACTGCTCCTCCGGCATGGGTAGCGAATAAGGCGTACGCCAAAGACGATCTAGTGACCTATAACGGCAAAGTATATAAATGCGTACAGCCACATACATCGCTGGCTGGCTGGGAACCTTCCAATGTGCCTGCGCTATGGAGTGTTCAGCCTTAACTTCAATGAAGGATAAACATCGCTTTCTCGATACTTGGGCACCTGAATTTCAGGTGCCTTTTTATTTGAGTTGAAGTGCCAACACATTGTTAGACGTCTTAAGTTGTGAGAAAAAATAATATCGAGGTGATCTTATGATGCAAAAGGCAAGAGCGATTACTGTCACTATCTTAGCTGTCCTCATTGCTATTTACGCCATTATTCAATACGGATTCTTTGGTCCGGGTATGTCTGGGATCGGTCAGTTTAAGCTAGAAAGCCCTGACTTTACCCTGTACCCTTGGGCATACGTACTCTACGCACACATCATAACTGCTGTTGTGGCGATCGTGATCGGACCTTTTCAAATTTTTCGGAAGCAAAAAAGCCCTGCATCTCAGAAGATGCACAGGCAATTAGGTATGTTGTATGTGGTGTGTATTGGGATTAGCGGGATTGTTAGCGTCTATCTCTCGCTCTATGCTTCTGGAGGTCCAATTGCACGGACGGGATTTTTTGCCCTTGATTTATTCTGGATGTATTCCACCTATATGGCTGTTCATACGATCATGAAACACGACGTTCGCGCACATCGCAAGTGGATACTGCGTAGTTATGCCTTGACGTTCGCTGCGGTTACGCTGCGAGTTTACATGGTTCCACTTGTTATGCTGACGGGTCAATTCGAGACGGCTTATCAGATCGTAGCGTGGTTGTGCTGGGTGCCGAACTTGATCCTTATTGAACTCTTTTTACGGAAAAAGAAAACCTTAGCGCGTTAAATTCACACCGACTTGCTTGCGACTTTTCCATACGTACATAATGACTACGATAGCGATCGGATATAGCGCAGACCAGCCTAAGAATGGATAGAGAACGAGTGTTACAAGGAGAGAAATCCAAGCGGACACATATCCGATTCGAGTGTCTTTAAGCAGCTTAATTCCTGCTAAACATCCTCCCATATAAGTCGCTACAAAAGTCGCATTCGGCAGTACGATTAACTGGGCTAGTGAAATCCAGTCGAAGTACAGCGCAAGCAGACCCAGTGTACTGCCAATAGCGATCAATGCTAATCCGCCAATGGGTGTATCATATTTGCGGTGCATCTTACCTAGTAGTTTAGGAGCTGCACCTTCCTCGGCAAGAGCTGCTGCCACGCGTGATGCCGCTCCGAAGTAAGCATTATGCGTTGCAAAGCCAATGAATAAGGCAGCTAGCGCGACCAACCATCCACCGATTTCCCCAAGTGAAAGCTGGATGAGTGTGCTTAGTGCGGTTACAGATAACGAACCGCCATAACTATGAGTGGCTACCGTCATAAACGCTACGCCAAAGTATAGAATACCGACAATACCCGCGCTCCAGATTACTCCGCGAATGGCATTCTTGCGAGGGTCCACAAACTCTGCTGATAGATGTGTAACCGCCTCCCAGCCGATGAAGCACCAGAACAATAATCCTGCAGCCTGCGCAACACTGATCCAGCCACTTGGCATAAAAGGTTCGAAGTTTGTCGCATTATAGTGCGGAGCAGAAGTGCTTATAGCGAGCAGTAGAATGGTAAGGATGATAACAATGACAACGATTTGCACTTTGCCCGCGAGTTTCATGCCGACAACGTTCATAAGAAGCGGTAAGAATACAAGTGCGGCTGCAATGAGAAATACTTGATCATGCCCCCAATGCATGACAGCCGTGACATACTTGGCACCAGTTACTGCAAGCACAGGTCCGCCAATGGGCACAGATAACAAGAAGAACCAGCCTACCATATTGCCGAAGTGATCCCCGAATGCAAGGCGTACGAAGTGGGAGACCCCACCGGAGCTTGGATGCTTTGCGGCAAGTAGTCCCATCGTAATTGCCATTGGGATGACAAGGATGGACATTGCCAGCCAAGCGATCAGTGAAGCAGGCCCAGCAAAATCAGCTGCAAGTCCCGGAACTAAGAGAATACCGGATCCGATCACAGAGCCGATATACAGGGCAATAATTTGGGGGAGATTTAACGTTTTTTTCATTTTCTGTCCACATCCCTAGCATTGAAATGGTAAATTCCGTAAACTAATCTTATAGGTATCCTACACGATAATTGACCTGCCTAAAATGGTCAGATTACGATTGAATTAGAAGACAGATTGGGGATCAATGGGGGATGCGCGATGTTCGAAATGGTGCTGTCTAGTCAAACGGAGCAGCCGCTTTATTTGCAAATTTACAAGCAAATTCGCTCACAGATTAGTGGCGGTGCACTTGCAGCGGGAATTCGACTGCCATCAGTTCGTGCGCTGCAGCTTCAACTAAATATTAGTAAGACACCGATTGAGACAGCGTATCAGATGCTGCTTTCAGAGGGGTATGTGGTCAGTAAGCCGCGTTCGGGACTATTTGTTGTGCACTTGAATACTTGTGAGTCATTAGCTACTGCTACAGACTTATCACAATCCACTAGCCTTCGAGTAGTTACTTCACCTGACAATACGAAACCGCGTGAGTTAATCGATTTCTATCCTGCAAGTGTAGACGAGAGCGCATTTCCTTATCGAACTTGGAAAAGGATGCTAAATGACGTGCTGGATCGCTCAGTTGGACTTAATCGTTGTGGAGATGAGCAAGGCGAGTATGGACTTCGCAAAGTGATTGCGGAATACTTACGAAGCTCGCGTGGGGTTGTATGTGAACCGGAACAGATTGTCATTGGTTCAGGGATGTCTTACAGCATCAACATTCTGTCGAAGCTGTTAAAGGATATTCCGTACATTGCCATGGAAGACCCGGGGTATGAGAATGTGCGTGAGCAGCTTGTGCATAATGAATTTAAAGTTCTTCCTATTCCTACGACAGAGCAGGGCATATCCATAGCTCATCTGGAGCAAAGCGAGGCAGAGTGTGTTTATGTCACGCCATCCCACCAGTACCCATTAGGAACAGTCATGCCCTACGCACAGCGTGAGCAATTGCTCCAGTGGGCGCAGGCGAGGGATGCTTATATTATCGAGGATGATTATGATGGAGAGTTCCGCTATCTGGGTAAGCCCATTCCGTCGTTACAAGGACTGGATCGTGGCGGTCGTGTGATCTATATCGGTACATTCTCCAAGTCGTTTACACCTGCACTTCGTATGAACTATATGGTTCTGCCTATTGTCTTAATGGAGCGCATGAAGCAGCTGCAATACTTATTATTTAACCCTTCGCGTATTGATCAATGGGCGATGCAGAGTTTCTTTGAGCAAGGACATTGGTATCGTCATATTCGGCGAATGCGCAATCTCTATCGCAAGAAACACGAGTACTTGATTCAATTGGTAACGACGCATTTAAGCGAGATTGTGGAGATCACAAATTATAGTGCGGGGCTTAATTTACTCCTTACTTTGCGATCGAATCTTCCGTTATCCACTTTAATTGAGCGTGCGGATGAGGTTGGTGTTCGGGTGTATGGATTTGAACAATCCTGGATGAATGGGGCGCCACATGGCGCGCCACAGCTTCACTTAGGGTTTGGCAAACTGAGCGATACGGAGCTGGAGCGAGGGATTCTTTTGCTAAAAAAAGCGTGGTTTGTGTGACTCGTGTAATTTGTCTCCCCCTACAGTCTATGTTATGATACATCCCTGTAAGGAACTTCCTGTTCCATGAACAACAACGAATAGAGGGAATGAAATTATGCTACCAAATTGTCCACAATGTAATTCCGAATATACGTATGAGAATGGAAACGTGTTAGTTTGCCCAGAGTGCGGTCACGAATGGATGCCAGGTGCAGCTGCTGACAATGGCGAAGGCGAGAAAGTCGTTCGCGATTCTAACGGTAATGTCTTGCAAGATGGCGATAATGTTACGGTTATTAAAGATCTGAAAGTAAAGGGAAGCTCTTCCACACTGAAGATCGGTACAAAAGTGAAGAATATTCGTCTTGTTGACGGTGATCATGATATTGATTGTAAAATTGACGGTTTCGGCGCGATGAAGCTGAAATCCGAATTTGTAAAAAAGGTATAAGCTAGAAGACCTCTTAGCAGCAGGATGCAGCAAGTAGCAACCTACAAATCGCTTAGGGGTCTTTTTTATAGAGATAGGGTTGCAAAAATAATAAAATATTATATTCTTAATATAGAATATTCATTTACATGAATGAAATAAAGGTGGTACATTATGGTTATGAACTCAATGATGAGTGCTTTAGCAGAACCGAATAGACTTCGTATCGTTGAGCTGCTGCGTGATAGACCTTACTCGGTAGGGGAAATTGCTGAGGCATTAGAGCTCAGACAGCCCCAGACGTCCAAGCATTTGCATGTGCTTTGCGAGGCAGGTATTGTGCAAGTGAAGCCTGTTGCCAATCAGCGTATTTACAGTCTTTGTCCAGAACCTTTCCAAGCGATGGATGTATGGATGTCCGCATATAGAAGGCTTTGGGAAGAGCGATTCGATCGATTGGATGACTATTTACAGCAATTGCAACAAGCGAAGAAGGACGACGATAAGGGTTAATGAACGCAGGCAGATTCAGGTGTACCTCATTAATTGATAAATTGGAGGGATCTCTTGTATGAACGCACAAGTAACGGAGTATATCGGACAAATTGACGTACCGTGGCAAGTTGAGATTTGCAATCAAATTCGTAATGCGATTTATTCGGCGGTTCCAGCTGTTGAAGAGCAAGTGAAATACAAGCAGGCTTATTACACGGTAGATAGTAAGCAGTTATGCGTCTTTTTCCCGGCAAAAGGTTGGATCAATGTGACGATCTTTAACGCAGAATCGCTTGAAGCACCGGCAGGTTTCTTCGAAAAATCGGACAAGCCTGAGCGCAAGGGAATTAAGATTCGTGAAGGTGTAGATTTCGATTACAGTTTCCTAGAGCAATTGTTGAAACAAGTCGCATAGGATAGATACATATTCGTCAAATAACGCCTTTGCGCGTTATTTTTTTGTAAAATTTTATGGGATATAGTGAAATATTCTGTTATTATAGGCTTTAATGTTTGTAAAAAAATATCAAATCTACATAATGGGGGATATGTAACGATGAAGAAATTGAAAGTCATGATGATGGTTTTACTAATGACGATGCTAGCAGTTAGTGTAGCAGTGGTGCCCGCATCGGCAGCAACTCAAAGTAAGGAAATCACGTTTGACGAAGGAATCAAAGTCATCATTCCAAATTACTTGGAGACAAAGGTTGTTCAGGTGGATTTTGAAGAGAACTCCTTTGATGTAACGACACTTGTTGTAGAATTGCCACAGAAAAATGCGAATGGCGAATACCCCATTTTTGAAATCAGATCGACCAATAAAAAAGCAAATTTCGTAAGTTCCTATCCGGGGATATTCGGTGAGGGTCAATTAGGTAGCCTGGAAGAAGCTAAATTTGTAGATGGTAAAGTCTTATACAATCCTAAATTCGCAATTAAAGGTGAACTTAAGGACATTGCAGCAGGTAAAGTGTTCTTGATGAATTTTGGCGTATATGATGCGGAAGGCAATACTGTGCTGGACGCAGAAGGTTTAAATATCATGTTCGTTGAAAAAGGCACAGCAGCTACGACAAAAGGAGAAACAAAGCCAAGCAAAGAAGAGCCAAAGGCTACAGCTTCTACAACAGCAGACCCAACGGCTTCCAAAGTAATTGTAGATGGTAAAGATGTGGCATTCGAAGCTTATCAAATCGGTGACAGCAACTACTTCAAGCTTCGCGATCTTGCAAAAGTCGTAAATGGCACAGGCAAGCAGTTCGAAGTGAAGTGGGATGGCGAGAAGAATGCAATTACTCTAACGGGTGGACAATCATACACAGCAGATGGCAGTGAGCTTAAGGTATCCGCTAACCCAACTCAGCAAATAGCCACATATACGACTGCTAAAGTGTATGTGAATGGCAAAGAAGTTGCTTTTGAAGCGTTCCAGATCAACAATAACAACTACTTCAAGCTAAGAGACATCGGGAAAGCACTAGATTTTGGTGTAGCTTGGGACGAAGCAGCGAAGTCGATTGGGATTAATACGGCAGTGGGCTATACGGAATAATTCTTATCTCTGTGTAAAAATAAAGTGGCAGGTGCGAACATCATTCATGTTCAACCCTGCCACTTTGTTATTCAAATGGTTATTTCACAGCTGAAATGATCAAGAACATCGGTCTGCGTAGTTCATCCTTCATGCCTTGAACACTCTCCAGCATAAGCTCAGATGGTTCAGGCTCACGAACGGCTTTAATCATAAATCCGGCATCGATCACATTGTTCATGTAAGTTGCAACCGTGCGGTGATACTTAATCACATTGTCCGTTAAGAAGGAAGTATTGCGCACGCCCTCGGATTGGTAATCGTCGATTGGCCAGTGCATGATATTGCCTTCTTCATCATAATGCCAATTCTGGTCATTGCGAGAAGTGAAGATCGGGTGCTCAGCAGAGAAAATGAAGGAACCGCCAGGCTTCAGTAAGTTAAACACTTTCTTGCACAGTGCAGCGAAATCATCGACATAGTGGAATGCAAGTGAACTAATCACCACATCAAAACTATCATTTGGGAAGTCAATGTCCTCCACAGGCATTTGCTTATATGTAACAGCAGGATCAGTCGTCATTTCACGCGCTTTGTGCAGCATGTTCTCCGAGATATCGATACCGACAACGGAGCTTGCTTGCTGTTCACGCGCATAGAGGCAGTGCCAACCGAAACCGCAGCCGAGATCGAGCACGCTCTTGCCAGCTAGATCAGGTAGTAATGCTTGGAATACATGCCATTCTCCAGCTGCTTCTAAGCCATTTACTGAGCGGGCCATTTCTTTATACGCATTGAAAAATTGGTTATCATCGTATTTGTTTTGTTTCATAGGGATCTTCCTCCTTTGTTGTAAAAGAATGTGAACCTATTCCTTATGTTAAAGTACTGGCCAATCGTAATCAAATTACGGAATGAGGGTCATCTCATACAAACAAAAAACAGCTTCAAGGCGTAGGTAGCCCGAAGCTGTCTTTCATTTATTTTACAGATTCCAAGTGCTCAGCTAGACGATCCCAAGTTTCTGTAATTCCTTGCTCCATGCCCATTGCGATGACTTGCTGAAGGGCTTCAGCAGACTCGTACGTGCCGACGTTGATTAGTTTTGTCTTCCCTTCGAATGGTTGGAAGGACAATGTTGAACGTGAAGACGGCATACCTTCGACTACGTTGCAGTCCGCATCGGAGAAGTAATCGACGTAGCCGATTTTCTCATTCTGAACGATTTCCTTATATACAGCTTTACCCCAAGATTCCATACCGAAGAAATCCCCTTGATTCTTATCCATACATTTCATGCAATAGTGCCATACGCCACCTTCACGGAAGTCCACTGTACATGCAGTTACTTCCCAACCGCGAGGTCCCCACCACTGCTTTAAATGCTCTGCTTGAGAGAAGACTTGGAATACAAGTTCTGGTGGTGCGTTGAATACGCGCTCAAGTGTAATTTCGTTACCTTCTACTTTAGTGATCATTTGATTTGTCATTTTCTATTCCTCCATTAATTTGATTTGTGTTTCAGCTTATTCAAGTAGCTCTCTAGCTTGTCGAGTTGTTCGTTCCATACTCCTCGGTACGTATTGAGCCAAGCATCTAGTTGTTGGAATGGTTCTAGTCGAAGCTTGTAGTTTCGGCGATTGGCGACGGCTTCTACTTCAACGAGTCCTGCGTCTAGCAGCGTACGAAGATGTTTGGAAGCTTGTGGTTGGCGAATTTGAAGTTGTTCCGCGATTTCACCTACGCTCATAGGACCATCCAGCAGTAGTTCAACAATACGTAACCGATTCGGCTCTGCAAGTGCGCTAAATGTTGTCATATCCATGGCTTTGATATCCTTTGCTCGCATATTTTTTGAAGCTGTTCTTGTTGTTGAACTAAATATACCATTTAGAGAATATTCCTGTCAATGAATATTTAAAAATAATTGTTCCTGCACCTTCTGAATGTCGCCAGCACCCATGAATACAAGCACGGCATCCTCGTATGCGACTAGATCAGTCGCAATATTATCGGATATTAGACGTGCCTTGGGCAGTAGCTGTATCAGATGTTCTGTGGAGACTTGTCCACTCGCCTCTCGAGCAGAACCGAATACCTCACACAAGAATACATCATCATACCCTTCCAAGGACCCAGCAAACTCTTCGAGTAGCTTCTCTAATCGACTAAATGTATGCGGCTGGAAGATCGCCACAGCCTTCTTCTGTGGGTACTTACTTCGTACAGCGTCTAAAGTAGCGTTAATTTCAGAGGGGTGATGGGCATAGTCATCAATCACAATATTAGAGCCCCATTGTTTCTCGGAAAATCGTCGCTGCACGCCGCTAAACGTTGCAATGTGCGACTTCACAAGTCCCATATTTAAATCTAATTGTAGTGCCACACCGATAACCGCAAGACTATTGAGCACGTTATGCTTACCGAACGATGGAATCGTAAAGCGATACACGAAGGATTCTTTGTAATGCACATCAAAGGACTGACTCTCTTGTTCTATTGTGTGACCCGATGCACGAAGATCATTTTCCGAGCCAAATCCATATAACAATGTCGGTGTATTCCCTTGCAGCATACGAACCTGCGGATCATCCCCACATGCGATGACGAGCTTCCCTGTCTGGGCAGCCATCTGCTTGAAGGCATCCCTCACATCATCTATATCTGCAAAATAGTCCGGGTGGTCAAAGTCGATATTCGTTATGACCGCGATATCGGGTTTGTATGCTAGAAAATGACGACGATACTCACAGCTTTCGAACACGAACAATTTGGCATCGGTGTGCCCTTGTCCCGTACCGTCCCCGATTAAGCTGCATGCAGGTTCGATGCCTGCAAGCGTATGTACCATCATGCCTGTTGTCGTTGTTTTCCCATGTGAACCTGTAACGGCAATGCTTGTATAATTCTGAAGGGTATCGCCAACGAAATGATGATAGCGAGTAACCATGAGTCCAAGCTCCTTGCACCTAACTAGAGATGGATGTTCATCGGTGTAGGCATTGGAAGCAATAACCGTCATGTCGACAGTTAGCGGCGCTTCACTGAATATATAGAGTGGAATATGGCGACGATCCAAGGCAGACTGGGTAAATAGATACGTTTCAATATCCTCACCCTGCACCTTGTGACCCATATCGTGCAAGTATTGAGCCAGCGCACTCATGCCGGATCCCTTAATTCCGATAAAATGATAGTTTCCCATAATAGCCTCCTAAGCATGCAACCAATCCAAATTTTACAAATAAACAGATCTGTCCTCATTATATTAAAATCAATTCATCTTGTCCCACACGAAACACTCTCAGATGCATACGATAGATTGAAAGACTCATAGAGACAGGTGGGTGAGAAGGATGGCAAAGAAGAAAGTGAATGATGCAGTGACGAGAGTGGAGAATCAAGTGTATTCCAATCGGGTTGCAAGATCCGAGTTCGATAAGAACTGGAGAGTCGTAGTCACTATCAGTGGCTATGTCAGCTATATCGCAACAGCGAATCAAGCACGTGTAGTCGTGCTGCTCACTAGTGGTGCAAGCAAGCTGCTTACCTTTAACAAAGGCGGTCGGGTGCTTGTCGGATCAGGCGGAGTGAGTCATTACAGCAAGCCGCATAAGGCAACAGATCTTGTCAATTAGACCAAAAGGAAACAAGCCGACCTGTCCGGGTCGGCTTTTCTGTCTCTGAACGTGTATTACACGTTAAGTTATAGTGGCAAATCACGCTTGCGGAACGCTAGAATCGCAAGTGCAAAGGTCACAATTCCAATGGAACCAAGAATGAGGCAGGGTACGAGAATATCGTAGTCCCCTTTCACAATATCCCCTGGTCGATAGAGCGAGAAGAGGGTCAAGTTGCGCATCCAATCCAAGCTATCGCTAATCTTGCCTAGCAGGTCTAAGCTGAAGAACAGGAAGGTAATAGTCCCTGAGATGCTCAGTGCTCTCTTCTCATCGTTTGTGAGTGATGAGATGAGGAAGCAGATGCCGCTAACGGCGAAGAACAGTAAGAATGCCGATACGTTCATCTGAACAAAGCGGGAAGGGTCGAACGCATATTTATCTCCGAGAAACCACGCACGACCGCCAATTCCAGCAAGTGTCGTCACCGCCATGATGAGAAGGAGTCCTGTAATCAGCACCATCGCTTGGGAGAAAGCCACTTTCCCTCTTGTAGTCGGGGTAGCTAGTAAATACGCCATTGAGCCTTGATCCACTAACTTCGCCATGAGCTGCGTCGATACTTGCACGCATACAATCGCGAGGATCAGCACAAGAATGAGTCCGTAGTATTCACCGGAGATGAATGCCTCTGCACTGCCGAATCCACTGAGATTGAACGCTCGTGCAATTCCTTCCGGCATCGCCTTGACCAGTTCATCAATCGCACCCGCATTGGATGCTATGGACGGATAGAGCCAGAACATGAGTAAAATGTAGAATGCCGAACCAATTGCAAAGTTCATGAAGCCCTTCATATTTACTTTCATCATTTGCTTATATAAGGTCATATTCATCGTCGTTACATCTCCTTCCGATCATAGTAATTCATGAAGATGTCCTCTAAATTTTGCGTGTAAATATCGATGTTGCGTACTTTATACTTAACGGTTTCCGCTACAAATTGATCATAATTGCCTTGTACCGCTACCCTGACATGCGTACCTTCTTGCGAGTCCACAAGGAGACTAGAGCTTGCGGCAAACGTCCGCGCATCGGCTTCATTTTCAAAGATAACTTCAAACAGCTTCCGCTGCATCGACTGCAATTCGTGAATGTCCTTAACTGTAACGATGACACCATCCTTAATAATCGCCGCTCGGTCACAGGTTCGCTCAATCTCGGGGAAGCTATGTGAGGACATTAAGAACGTCTTGCCGCGTGCTTTCTCCTCTAGAACGATCTCAATAAACACCTTCTGCATGAGGGGATCAAGTCCTGAAGTCGGTTCATCCAGAATAATGACGGCAGGATCATGCATGAGTGCGGCGACGATTCCGACTTTCTGCTTCATCCCTTTGGACATTTTGCGAATAGGGGTGTTTACGTCGAATTGTAGACGTTCAATAAGCTGGGTTTGCTTCGTACGATCCTTGACCCCTTGCATCTCTAACATAAAATCAAGGAACGCCTTGCCCGTCATCCCTTCGATAAACGCAATCTCACCTGGCAAATAGCCAATGTATGATTGAACCTTCCCTTGGTGCTGCCAAGTGTCGAGTCCATTAATTTGAGCGCTGCCCGAATCGGGCTTCATAAAGCCCATGATGTGGCGGATCGTCGTCGATTTCCCTGCGCCATTCGGTCCGAGAAAGCCGAACACTTCGCCTTGATCCACTGTGAACGACACATCTTTAATTCCTTTTCCATTTGAAAATGTTTTCGTTAAATGCTGAACCTTTAACATCGGGTACACCTCCAGGTAGGTAAGAAAAATGAAATATTTAAACTCACATATTTCATATGTTATAATATACCTGTAAAATAATTCCGTCAACCATTTTATGAAATATATTTATGTTCATATTTCATAACTATATAAAGAATCGTATGCAGATAGGGTGGGTTTCGATGAATGGTTTTGAAAGAAGAGCAAATCTAATTAAAGAGAAGATCATGCAAACTACACTTGTGATGATGCGTACAACAGATCCGAAGCGGATTCGGATTGCCGATATTTCCAAGGAAGCAAGCGTATCGCAGGTGACGATCTATAACTATTTTGGCAGCAAAGAAGCGTTAGTTCGTGAGGTGTTCAAGAATTTCGTCGAGAAAGCAATTGCCGACTTTGAAGCGTATATGGATGAGGAGCATACGTTTAAGGAGAAGATCGAGCATATTATTTTTCAGGAAGGAGCGGCTTACCGCGATTTCCCGCCAAACTTAATTCAGCAGTTACTCATGGATGATGCTGAGCTTGCAGCGTATATCGAACACATGTATCAAGAGAAGACGATTCCAATCACGATGCGAATTATTGAAGAAGGAAAAGCGAGCGGTGAAATTTCGGAAGAAGTGTCGATGGAGACGGTTCTGGCGTTCATACAACTGTACATGAATCAGTATGAAGTGATGCTTGCGATGGCGGAGCGAAGCGGCGATACGGATGATTTCTTTAGAGGCATGGTTCATATGTTCTTCTATGGGATATGTGGAAAGACATAAAACTCAAAAAGTGTGCTCGAACGTGGGTGTTCCCAAGCGTTTAAGCACACTTTTATTATGCATATAAGATTAGTTCGTACCTTCGATACGTGCGAGTTCCTTACGTACTATAGGAACAACTTTCGTACCGAATAGCTCGATCGAGCGCATCGCTTCAAGGTGTGTCATCGTACCGACATTGGCATGCATGAAGAAGCGTGTTAAACCAAGGTTCTGACGAAGCAGGACGATTTTCTCAGCGACATATTCGGGATCTCCGACATAGAGCGAACCACGGAGGCTCATGGCATCATCGAATGTATCACGCGTATATGGTCCCCAGCCTCGCTCACGACCGATTTTGTTGAACTGCGCCATCATGGATGGGAACAGCTTCGTAGCAGCCTGTTCATTCGTATCGCCAACATAACCGTGCGAGTGCGTGCCAATTTGCAGCTTGCTAACGTCATGTCCAGCTTCCTTCGCTGCACGTTTATACAGATTGACTAGCGGAGCGAAGCGCTCCGGCATACCGCCGATAATGGCGAATACAACTGGCAGTCCAAGTACACCTGCACGAATGGCAGATTCCGGTGTGCCGCCTGTTGCAATCCATACCGGAAGCGGATCTTGAACCGGGCGTGGGTAGACGCCTAAGTTATCAATCGCTGGACGGTGACCACCGCGCCAAGTCACTTTCTCCGAATCACGAATCGCGAGCAGCAGCTCCAAATTCTCCTCGAACAATTCATTATAATGATCCAGACTATATCCGAATAGCGGGAACGATTCGATGAATGAACCGCGTCCTGCCATAATTTCCGCACGGCCATTCGAGATGCCGTCTAGTGTTGCGAAGTTCTGGAATACACGAACCGGATCAACGGATGATAACACCGTAACCGCGCTGGATAGGCGAATGTGCTTCGTCATTGGTGCTGCGGCTGCTAGAATGATCTCCGGTGCAGATGCTGCATATTCAGGGCGATGGTGCTCACCAATCGCGTATACATCCAGTCCAACTTGATCCGAAAGCACAATCTCCTCAACTGCGTTGCGAAGACGCTGGGCATGGCTCATTGTTTGTCCTGTATTTACGTCAGGCATTGTTTCTAAGAATGTACTTATTCCAATCTCCAGTGGAGCAATTTGTTCAGACATGTGAATGACCTCCTTATGATCGATATGTTTATTATACTTACTTTTAATAAGTTTATCAAGTTTAGTAAGTTGTTTATTTAGGTTGGAAAATGAAATAACAAAAAAGCGGCATTGCTGCCGCTATTATAAGTTCACTTAAGCGTTGTTATACGCGATAATAATCCGCCCGCCACTTGGTGATCGACTGCTTAATGGCATTCGATGACAGGCCAGAATCAGCAGCTCGTGTACATAAAGTAGGGTACGACTCGTCCGGTGCAAAGCGAAGTGCGATGATCTGAGACACGCTGAGCCTTGAATCAAGCGGCTTGCCTGTTAGTCTATAGTGACGGAATCGCTCTTCACTTACGATGATACGATCCTGCAGTTTCGTCGCATAGATACGCAAGAGCCCCACAAGTAAGAGAATACATAATGCCACCCCGACTAGAATAATCGAGTCTAATTCGTAATCTTCTTGAATCATCTCAATGGTAGAAAATACGAACACGATAGTTGTGATCGGGGCGAGAACAAAGTGATATAGCGGGTCAAATTTAGCGTGATTCTTGTAATTTTGCTGATTGGATTTGCTCATGGTTTCCCTCCTTGTTCCTGGGGTCATCATGCCTGTACATCTTGTCTACATTCATTATATGTTTCATACATAGAGACGTATGCTTGCTTTTTTTATGTTTTTGCAAAATATTACTTGTGTGCATCGCTCATAATTGTGCTAAGATACAAACAGTTAAACATCCTACGTTTGGAGGTGTGCGATCTTGTTGAACAAAACGACAAGACTTACCCTGCCTGAACAAGTCGTTCAGCAGATGGAAGCCCTAATTGAATCCGGGAAATGGCCGGTTGGCAAGAAAATACCGAGTGAACCCGAGCTGATGGAGATGCTCCAGATTAGCCGCAATTCCTTGCGGGAAGCGGTCAAAGCTCTTACCCATACAGGTTTATTGCGCACGAAACAAGGCGATGGCACGTATGTGTGTGCCAGTAGTGCACTGGGTACGATGTTAAAGCGTCGTCTACAGAAGACAAGTATGCTTGATATCTTGGAAGTTCGTTTTGCCATTGAGAGAGAAGTGGCGAGATTATCAGCTACGCGCAGATCCGAGGCAGATATGGAGCGGATATTATTTTACATGAAACAATGTGATGAATTACAGACAAGCGAAGACCGCACGGCGTATATAGAAGCAGATTTACTGTTCCACCTTGCTCTAGTTGAATCGACGGGCAATCCACTAATGATCGACATGTACAGCAACATAATGGATGTTGTGCAGTTATCGGTCCTTACTGCCATTGAACGTAGTAGGCAGTGTCTGTTGTCTCAGATGCACCACAAGCTTGTAGAAGCAATTGCAGCGCAGGATCCTGAACAAGCAGCAGAAGCTGTGCAGGAAGATATGGATGCGCTGCGGAATATTTTTATGGAGATGAAATAAATCATGCAAAGTCAAACACAATTGAATCAATCAACGCATACGAATCATTCCGCTATCACGCGCTCGATCTCAAGTGGAAGCTGGATGCTTATCATCGGGATTATCTTAATTGGAGCGAACTTGCGAGCGCCCTTAACATCTGTCGGGCCGCTCGTGCAGACACTTCGCGATGAGCTCCATCTATCCAATACTTTCGCGGGAATGATCACAACCATGCCGCTTATCGCATTTGCCTTGTTATCGCCGTTTGCAGCGCGAATTGCGAGAAAGTTCGGGATGGCAACCACTTTACTTGCCGCCTTATTGGTATTGGTAGTAGGTATTGGAGTGCGCTCATCGTCGGACTATGCGATTACGCTATTCATCGGAACGATCCTGTTAGGGCTTGCGATCGCGATCTGTAACGTACTTCTGCCAAGCTTGATTAAGCAGAACTTTTCACGTCAAACAGGACTCATGACCGGTATTTATTCCGTATCCATGAACTTATTCGGCGCGATTGCATCGGGTGTAAGTGTGCCGTTTGCGAAGTCGCTTGGTTTCGGATGGAAAGGTGCGCTTGGCATCTGGGCGATCTTAGCGTTCGTCTGTGTTCTATTGTGGCTGCCGCAAATGCGAAGCAAGGATCTTCAGGCTACCGCTGCTGTGAATGCGAATCAGGAGCATCAGGTTTCCTTATGGAAATCACCGCTTGCTTGGAAGGTCACGCTATTCATGGGTATGCAGTCGATGATGTTCTATGTGATCCTGACGTGGTTTCCCTCTATTATTGTGGAAAAAGGGATTGAAGCAAGTAGCGCGGGTTACATGATGTCAATCATGCAAATGTTGATGCTGCCCTTTACTTTCATCGTACCTATTATTGCTGGCAAAATGAAGGATCAGCGAATGCTGGTTGTGCTCACCTTTGTGTTGTTTAGTGCAGGTTTGCTTGGTGTCTGGTTCGGTGGAAGTGCTCTATTAATGGTGTGGATGGCTTCCTTAGGGATCGGCTGTGGGTTTGCGTTCAGTCTAGTGATGATGTTCTTCTCCTTACGTACTCGCTCGATGCACGAGGCAGCAGAACTATCCGGCATGGCGCAATCGGCAGGTTACTTGATGGCTGCAGTGGGACCGCCCTTATTCGGATTCTTGCATGATGTCACACACAACTGGACAATACCGCTTCTCATTCTCGTAGCAGCAAGCATCGTCTTCTTAATTGCGGGACTTGGAGCCGGTCGTAATTGTTATATTGGAAAAGGAAAGGTGGAAACAAGATGAATATTCGAATCGATCAACAAGGTCAGTCCAAAGTGGCCGTAATTGAAAGTACGGAAATTGTAATTAACGGTGTGCAGGATGCTCTGGATCTAATGGCAACGGTGAACTACACCGACGAATGCAGCAAGCTTGTGCTGCACAAATCCAGCATTACAGAAGATTTCTTCGATCTAAGCACGAAGCTTGCAGGAGAGATTCTGCAAAAATATGTGAACTACCAAGTGAAGCTGGCGATCATCGGTGACTTTAGCGGGTATACGAGCAAGAGTCTGAAGGACTTCATCTATGAGTGCAACAACGGAACGCAAGTGTTCTTTTTACAAGATGAGAGTACAGCCCTTCAGACTTTGCACGCCCTTAATTAACGGTCTGCGGCACTTGCCGCTTTAGATTTCGCTGATTATCCAGCTGCTGCTTCAAATAGGCGAACATTTGGGTCGTGTACGGCGTGGCATTAGTAGGATTGGCAAGGTTGATCGTCTCAAGCGGGTCTTGGGTGAGATTATACAACTCATATTCATCCGGTTCTGGCGTTGTCTTCACTTGCCCGCTTGCGGTGCAATCTTGAACATTTGGATCACTCCAAAATTGGGGGTTATCGAAGTAGCGACACAGTTTCCACAGTTCACGAGGTCCTGTGCCCTGTATAGGCGTGATAATCGTCTCGATGTGATTCGGCTGCACCACGGATGGGTAAGGGATGCCGAGAACATTGATCTGGTGCTGACCGCGGGTTATATCATCGTCTGTCATAAAATAAATCGTCTCTTCCGCTATAGCATCCGGCTGCTTGTTCAGTACCGCTTGAGATAAATTGCGCCCGACGAATGGCTGTGCTTCGCTAAACCGGTCTTGCATTTGTTGCAGTGCACCCTCAATGTCGATATTCGCAAGTCCTAGCATCGTTGGGAGTAAGTCGAGATGACTTGTCAGTGCAGTCGCATGTTCAGGCTGCTTAAACAGTTGCGGGTTGTGAATGATGAACGGAACGTGCACGACTTCTTCGTAGGCACAGTACATTTTCTGATGGAGATTGCCGTGGGCGCCTAATAGCTCCCCGTGATCGGATGTGAAGATGACAATCGTATTGTCATAGAAGGAAGAATGGGTTAACGCCTCAAAGACGCGGTGCATTTGCTGATCCGCGTTTTTTTGCAATTGAAAATAAAGCTTGCGGTAATGTTCATGGTTCGGGATGGGTTGCACGGCGAGTGGATAAAGGTCTCGGTAGCTAGCTTGACAGCGTGGCTTGGTATGGAGCGATTCGTGCTGGGTTGGTGGTGGTGGCACATCCGGCATCGGTTCAAGTGCGAAATTGAATAGGGGTACTTGTTCAGCGATGGCTCCATAGAGCACGATGTCATGTGGATTAAGGAAGGAAGCGACGACGAGCCATGGCGGTGCATCAGGGTTCTGGGCTTGGTTATGATCCAACGCTTCGATTAAGGCCGACGCTTCTTCACCGTATACGACATCTCGTCCACTCAGCCCAATAGCAGCAGAGGAAGCCGAATTACGGGGATCAGCTCCATGCGGTTCTGGACCAACCCAAGTGGAGAAGCCGAAGTCATCGAGACGGTTCGCATCTTCATACAGCTTCACACGAGGTGGTTCGGGTACACCTGTGACGGAGTTATAGCTGTTCAGTGAATCATGTGTCCCTGGGATGACAAGATCTTCGTGGGAGATGTGCCACTTGCCTTTGTAGTAGGTCTGATAACCTGCCGCGCGGAAGTAATCACCCATTGTCGGGACGGTATTACGATCCAGCCAGAACATATCCGAGTCGAAGGCTTGCTTGGCGATCCCATTGGTCTGCGATACCCCATGCAGGGATGGATAATGTCCGGTGAACATGGTGGCACGGCTCGGGCAGCAGGCTGCACTTCCAATGTAGTGGCGATGGAACTCCATGCCATGCTGGCGTAATCGTTCTTGAGTAGGGAGATTCTCTTTGCTCCATGCGAGTATATCGGGACTTTCGTAGACAGGCGGATAGCGTTCCTGATCGACGACAAAGACGAGAAAATTCGGTTTATCCAGCTTCATAGTTCCACATCCTAAGCCTATTTTTACAATAAAGATATGTGGGGGGAAGGTGGAATAGTCGCTTCGCGCATGCGGATGAGCATGGGCTTATTTTGTTTGAGAATCTAGTATTGACTGGAAATAAATACATATGCTAACTTATTAATTGATAATGATTATCATTATCGAATTGTAGATAGTCATGGCATGATTGCCGAGGAGGTTATGATGCTGGAGATGGAAGAAACCGTAGCGTATGAAGATCGAGTGCAAATAGTGGGGAGTCGGCGTAGTCCGAAAGAGCGGCTAGTCGAGATCCGTGATTATATGAATGTGCATTACAATGAGCCGCTAAGTATTGCTCAATTGGCACTGATGGCAGATATGAATCCGAAGTATTTCGGAGATTTATTCAAGAAATTGTTCGGTCACACCGCAATTGATCATTTGACGAACTTGCGTATAAGTCGGGCTAAGCGCTATTTGACGGAGTCGGATGATCGGCTTAGGGACATCGCGCAGAAGGTCGGGTATAGTGATGAGTTTTATTTTAGCCGCAAGTTTAAGAAGGAAGTTGGGGTATCCCCTTCGGACTATGCGAAAGCAGCGAAGCCAAGCGTTGTTGTCTACTCGCCTGCCTTGATAGGTCAATTACTTGCCCTGCAAATTATGCCTGTGGCAGCACCGCTTGATGCGAAATGGACACCGTATTACTTCAATATGTATCACGACCAGATTAAACATGTCTTGAAGCTGTCCGCACCCTATATCAATGAATCGATCGATGGCAACGTAGATCAGCTATCACAGATCCATGCGGATCAGATCATTGGCACCGATGAGTTGCCAGAGGAGGAGCGGGTGAAGCTGATGCAGCTTGCTCCGCTGCGTATTGTGCAGGCACAAGCGAATTGGAAACAGCAGCTTCGTCAGATTGCCGTACATTTGCATAAAGAGGAGTGTGCAGAAACGTGGATTTCTGCCTATGAGCAGCGTGTTGTTCTAGCGCGAGAGCAGATCGGTGAAGTATTGGGGGAGCAGCGTGTGCTTGTGCTTCGCATCTCAGGGGAGCGGATGTATGCGTATTGCAATCGAGCGATGCAGGAGCTGTTCGTACAAGATTTGCGCTTACAGATTGTTAATAGCGGGGATATGCCACGTAGACGTGAGCTTACGATCGAAGAGCTAATCGAGCTTGATCCTGCTCATATTATGTTGCTTGTATGTGCAAAAGCAGATAGTCGTGCGTATTGGCTCGGACTGCAGCATGATCTGAGATGGCGTGGACTTGCAGCTGTACGCAGTGGGTGTGTGCATCCCATCTATGCCGATCCGTGGTTCGAGTACTCGGCCTTATCGGTGGCGCGGATGCTCGAGGAGATGCTGCTCCTTTTTACAGGGAAATGTCCAAAGGCGTTACAGGATAAAGTCCATGGTTGCATGGGAGAATGATCGGTATAATTCTTGTGAATGAGAATCATTATCAATAAAGGAGAGGTCTTATCCCATGCATCGTTATCTGGGTTACAAAAAATCATCCATCCGTCAGTCATTAACGGTTATATCTTGTCTATTGCTCGCAGGCAGTCTGCTTGCAGCTTGTGGTAAAACACAAGAGGTATCTGGTGCGCAGTCGTCACCAAAAGCAGCCCAGACACCTGCAAGCTCACCTGTTGCCGATAAAAAGTCCGCTCCAGCTACAGAGCTTGTTGTGAAAGATGAGCAAGGCCATGAAGTGAAAATTCCTGCTTCACCGAAGCGCGTATTTGCGCCGTATCTTGAAGACTCCTTGTTGAAATTAGGCGTGAAGCCTGTTGCACAATGGGCGAATGGCAGCTTGGGTCATGATTATTTGCAGGATCAATTGCAAGGCATCCCGAAGGCGGATTTCTCAGCGGGTTCACCATCGCCTGAAGTGATCATGTCCTTTAATCCCGATCTGATCATTCTCCAAACAGCGACTTATGGCGCCAAAGGGGTCTATGAGCAATATGCGAAGATTGCTCCAACCTACGTGTTCAACAGTGCATCCGGGGAAGTCGAGAAGTCGCTTGCGACAATTGGTAAATTGCTAGGCAAATCAAGCGAAGCGGATCAAGCGCTCAAGGCGTATGAGCAGAAAGTAAAAGACGCCAAGGAGAAATTAGCGAAAGCTGTTGGCGGGAAGAAGGTTGCCGTTATTCGTTTTGCAGCTAAAGGGATTAGTATGATGGGTGGCAATTATTTAGCAGGAAACGTGGTTCATCAACAGCTTGGTTTAGGCAAGTCGAAGCTTGTTGAGAAGGAGAACAGTGCGCCAATCTCGATGGAAGTCTTACCACAGCTAGATGCAGACTACATATTCGTTATTAATCAATACGGTCAAGGCACGGAGAAGCTGAAGGAGATGACGAGCAGTCCGATCTGGAACAGCATACCTGCTGTAAAGGCGAAGCATGTGTATGAAGTGAGCGACAAGTATTGGCTGGGCAGCGGGCTTATTGCTTACGAGAAAATCATTGATGATGTGCTCAAGAACATCGTGAAGTAAGGTTTGATCTCTTTTTGAAAATAGAAGGTGAGAGGGGGCTTTATGACGATGGTGTTACAGTCCAAGCAGCGGCGTGCTGCGAATTTAGAGGGGTTGTCACGTAGTAAGGTTGAAATTCCGCGTGCAGAGCAGTGGATCATGACTTCAAGTGTTCATTATCGGCGGTATCAAGTGATGGTGGCTGTACCAAGCGCGGCACCGCCTACGGGTGGTTATCCGGTGTTATATGTGCTGGATGGCAATTCTGTATTCGGTACAGTAGTGGAAGCGGTGCGTTTGCAGAGCAATCGTCCAGACATAACAGGTGTACTGCCTGCCATTGTTGTTGGGATTGGGTATCCGGTGGAGACTCCATTCTCATCTGAGCGATTCTATGATTTAACACCGATGCCAACAACGGAATATGCGCATCGATTCAGAGATGGAGAAGTGCCGAAACAAGGCGGAGCAGCTCAGTTTCTCCAGTTTATTGAAGAGGAGCTTAAACCTCAGATTGAGAGCGAGTTTCCAATTAATCGTGACAGACAGACGATATTCGGCCATTCACTAGGTGGATTGTTTGCGGTGTATACCCTGTTTACGAAGCCGCACGCTTTCCAAAGTTATATCGCAGGTAGTCCGTCTATTCACTGGAATGAAGCATTTATGCTGGAAGCGGAGCAGCGATTCGTGAACGAGTGGAAGTTACCCTCACAACCAATTAACGTGATGCTTGGTGTCGGTGAGCAGGAGAGAACGCATATTGCTCAGAACTGTGCACGAGCAAGTGCACTCGCTGAACGCCTGGTGATACTGGCTGATCAGGGTTTAAGTGTGAAGTACAAGGAGTTCGAAGGAGAAGGTCATGTCTCTGTGCTGCCGGTCCTGATTAGTCAGGGTTTGCGGGTAGCCTTACGTCCGTAAGGTGGGACTATCCTTGTTCAAGCTGTAAATAGAATCGATCCGGTTCATAGAGAGACGACGGATTTAAGGATCGATTATGCGTGGGGAGAGAGGGCAGATACGTGAAACTTACAGGAATTGAAGGGAAAGTTGCACTTGTCACAGGAGCAGCTCAAGGAATTGGATCGTCGGTTGCACGGCTGCTTGCCGAGCTGGGGGCTGTGGTTGCTGCGGTCGACCGTCATGCAGATAAACTGGATGAACAGGTTGCTCAGTGGCGTGAGCTGGGGTTTGAGGTGACAGCTTATCCTCTTGATGTATCCGACAGTCTCGCTGTGGAACAGATTGTGGAACGAATTGAGCAAGAGCTAGGTCCCATCAGCATCCTAGCCAATGTGGCTGGGGTGCTAAAAGTAGGGGAGATCGCAACGTTCAGTGATACAGACTGGGAGACAACATTCGCTGTGAACGTGAATGGCGTGTTCTATGTATCGCGAGCCGTGGTGAGGTGTATGGCAAGGCGTAAGGCAGGTGCGATCGTGACGGTTGCATCGAATGCAGCAGGGATGCCACGTATGCAGATGGGAGCTTATTGTGCTTCCAAGGCAGCATCTCTCATGCTGACGAAGTGCTTGGCACTTGAGCATGCGAAGGACAACATACGTTGCAATGTGGTCTCACCAGGTTCAACAGACACCGAAATGCTGCGTCTGCTCTGGGCGGATGCATCTGGGGAACAGGCGACTCTTGCAGGTGTGCCCGAAGCATATCGCTTGGGAATTCCACTAGGGAAGTTAGCTTCGCCAACCGATATTGCGGAAGCTGTCGTCTACCTTGTGTCTGATCAAGCCAGTCATATGACGATGAACAATCTGATTATCGATGGTGGAGCCACGTTAGGATTATAATTTCATAGCGAAAAGAGGGTGATGGACATGGTGAATCAGGTTACGATTCCTGCTGCCAGTGCTTCAGAACTTTTGGATCAGTATCGGGAAGGAACCTCCTTCTTCTTAGCTTCTCCTGAGCGCACGCTGCTTACTGAAGGTGAGGTTGCGAGGCTCACGGTGCAAGAACAGGTGGAGGGCGCACCAAGTCTAGACGTCATGACTTTGCCAAGACGTATTGCAGATTTGTTAGCCCATCAGCCTGCTATCCAAGGGCATAAGGCGATTGTCGTCGGTGCAATTCCCTTCCACACGGACCAACCTGTGGAGCTTATTGTACCTCGGACTATCCAATGGTCAAATAAATTATCTTTTCAATCAGGGCAAAATGACGTGCAGCCGTTACAATCAACGGGCTATACACTGCGTCCAGTACCGGAGCCGGCAGCATATGAGAATAGTGTGAGCAAGGCGGTAATCCGGTTTGGGCAGGGAGAGCTGCATAAAGTTGTACTCGCTCGAACGCTGCATCTGACTATGCCAACAAAAATAGATGTCCATAAGCTGCTGCGAAACTTGGCCAAGCGTAATCCACATGGCTATACATTCGCTGTGAACTTGGCGTCGAAGGAAGCACGAAATTACTGGGCAAGTACAAGTGAAAGTGGAAGTGGATGTGAAAATGAAACACCGGAACTATTGCAAGCAACAGGCACCCAGGAGCCTCGTACCTTAATTGGTGCCAGTCCAGAGCTATTGGTTACACGCACGGGTAATCAGATTCGTGTCAATCCATTAGCTGGGTCGGCAGCCCGCAGCTTAGATCCTCTAGAAGACCACAGACGATCGGAAGCTTTACTTGTATCACCGAAAGATCGGCACGAACATGCCGTCGTCATCGAGGCAGTTGCAGCTGTTCTTCGTCCCTATTGCCGTAATCTAGATGTACCTGCTCAACCGTCCCTTTTGCAAACGAATGCGATGTGGCACTTATCAACCGTTATTCAAGGGGAATTGGATGATCCTACGGTATCGTCTTTAGAACTTGCACTCGCATTACACCCGACTCCTGCGGTATGCGGTACACCAACCGACTTAGCTCGGGAGACGATTCAAGAGAGCGAGCCGTTCAATCGGGGATTTTATGCAGGGATGGTCGGTTGGTGCAATGCGGATGGTGAAGGGGAATGGGTGCTGACGATCCGATGTGCGGAAGTGGAAGGTCGTGAACTTCGGATGTATGCAGGAGCGGGGATTGTCGCAGGTTCCACTCCACAAGCCGAACTCGCAGAGACATCTGCTAAATTCCAGACGATGCTGCACGCGATTGGATTAAATCAACCGAAGCTTGCAGAAGCAAGGGGGAGTGAATGATGTCAGTCGATATTCCAACATGGCCGGAGGAATGGGCAAGACAATATCGTGAAGCAGGCTGTTGGCAGGGAGAGACGTTTGGTGACATGCTGCGCAGACTTGCTGATGAGCATGGTGATCATGTAGCTGTTGTTAGCGGAAGTATTCGAATGGGATACGCTGAGTTGAACCGAAGAGTGGATCAATTGGCAGCAGGATTCCATCAATTAGGGATTACACATGGTGATCGAGTCGTGGTTCAATTGCCGAATATTGGAACATATGTGGAAGTGATTTTTGCACTATTTCGACTTGGAGCGTGGCCGGTATTCGCCCTTCCTCTCCATCGCAGGACAGAAATCACACATATAACCAAGTTTGCCGATGCGGTAGCTTATATTATTGCAGATATCGAAGGAGGATTTGATTATCGCGAGCTGGCAGCGCAAGTTCAAGATGAAGTACCAACGCTTGCTCATGTGATCGTAGTCGGTGATCCGGGGTCAAGAGATTATCACAGCATCCATGATCTATACATAGAGCCAAAGGCAGACCTACCAAAGCCTGTTGCAAGTGAAGTGGCGTTCCTTCAGTTGTCAGGGGGCAGTACGGGCTTACCGAAGCTTATTCCACGGACGCATGATGATTACATGTATAGCTTGCGAATTAGTGCGGATATATGCGGCTTAAGCAAGGAGAGCAAATATCTCGTTGTGCTGCCTGCAGCACATAACTTTACGATGAGTTCCCCCGGTATATTAGGGACGCTCTACGCAGGTGGAGCTGTGGTCATGTCTCGCGATTCGAGCCCAGATGCTGCACTTGCGCTGATTGAGCAAGAACGGATTACGATTACGGCTGTTGTGCCGCCCCTTGCTCTTATATGGCTGGATGCCGCGCCAACACGTTCTTATGATTTATCTTCGCTTCAAGTGTTCCAAGTTGGTGGAGCGAAGTTCAATAGTGAGGCTGCCCGCAGAGTAGAGCCTGTACTCGGCTGTATACTTCAGCAAGTATTCGGCATGGCAGAAGGTCTTGTAAATTATACCCGATTGGATGATCCCGAAGAGATCAAAGTGAATACGCAGGGTAGACCGATGTCTCCTTTTGATGAAGTTCTCGTTGTTAATGATGAAGATGAAGCGATTGAGATCGGGGAAGAAGGACATCTGCTGACACGCGGACCCTATACGATTCGAGGTTACTACCGAGCAGAAGCGCATAACGCGAAGGCGTTCACGACAGATGGATTTTACCGGACGGGTGATATTGTGCGATTGACTACTGATGGCTACATCGTCGTGGAAGGTCGAGATAAAGACCAGATCAACCGGGGTGGGGACAAGATTGCCGCTGCCGAAATTGAGAATCTACTGCTCGGTCACCCGAGTGTTCATGATGCTGCCCTCGTCTCCATGTCAGACAGCTATTTGGGGGAGCGCACCTGCGCATTCATTATTCCACATGGTGAAGCTCCGAGTGTGCAAGAGCTGAAATCTTACATCAGACAACAAGGGATTGCCGCTTATAAAATACCAGATCGCATTGAATTCATGGATGTGTTTCCATTAACCAAAGTGGGTAAGGTCAGTAAGAAACTATTACGAGAAATTATTGAATGCAAAATAAAGTGAGAAAAGAGGGGAAACGATGGCACTTCCTACAATCCTTCCATATCCGATGCCTACTGCAGCGGATTTACCGAATAACCGAGTGAACTGGAAACCTGATCCGAAGCGTGCGGTACTGCTCATTCATGACATGCAGCAGTATTTTGTGGATGCTTTTACAACGGGCTCCTCTCCAGTGACAGAGCTGATTGCGAATATCCAGACGATCCGCGCCGTGTGCGAGGAGATGGGTATTCCCGTCATTTACTCCGCTCAACCTGGGGGTCAGACGGTTAAACAGCGCGGTCTACTGCAAGATTTCTGGGGATCAGGCATTAACGATGGTCCCTACCAGAAACAAATTATTAAGCAGCTTGAGCCAAGCTCAACTAATATTGTGTTGACCAAATGGCGTTATAGCGCTTTTCAGCGAACGAATTTGCGGGAATTGCTAGTGAATTCCGGAAGGGATCAGATCATTGTGTGTGGGATATACGCGCATATCGGCTGTTTAATGACAGCTTGCGAAGCGTTTATGCAGGATGTAGAGCCATTCTTCGTCGCAGATGCAGTGGCAGATTTCTCATTGGATAAGCATCAACAGGCACTGATCTATGCAGCGGAGCGTTGTGCAGTGACATTAACGACGTCGCAATTACTAGAGCGAATGGGGGGAGCGAGTATCGCACGGGAATTGGAATCATCGGAAGTAAGAAGTGGTGTTATGACAAAGGAAAAGCTGTGCCAACAAGTGGCTGGGCTGCTGCATGAGTCCCCTTCTGATATTGGTGAGCATGACGATTTGGTGGAAGTCTGGGGTCTGGATTCCATTCGTATCATGAGTCTAGTTGAAAAATGGCGCCGCAGCGACCTTCTCGTTACTTTCGTGGAAATTGCGGAACGTCCAACACTCGCAGACTGGTGGCAGCTGCTGTCTTCACGTGAGGCTGTGAAGATCCCCAATGCTGATTATTACTCGGTGTGAGGAGGGATAGCTTATGGTCATGAAGCAGCAGACTTACTGGCGGCTGACAGGTGCACAATCCGGTATCTGGTTTGCGCATCAGCTCGAACCGCATAGTCCTATTTTCAATACAGGTGAATTTATCGAGATACAGGGTCCTATTGATCCCGTTAAGTTCGAAGCCGCATTGCGAAGAACAATTGATGAGGCCGAGACGCTTCATTTGCACTTTGGTGAAGATGAACATGGACCATGGCAGAGCTCAGATGCCCCTAGAACATGGGAAATGCATCGAATGGATGTTAGTGAGGAAGAGGATCCATTAGCGGCGGCAAAAGATTGGATGCATCAAGATCTGAAGCAGCCAGTAGAACTAACCAAAGATCCGTTGTTCAAAGAAGTGTTGTTTAAGCTTGCCCCTGATCGGTATGTATGGTATCAACGTATTCACCATCTCATCATTGACGGGTACAGCTTCTCCCTCCTTGCACAACGTGTAGCTCAAGTGTACACGGCATTATCTAGTGAACAGCCGCTAGGTTTAGGGGGTTTTGGCAAGCTGGAAGCCATGATGGATGGAGATACGGCTTATCTAACATCGGATCAGTTGGAGCGAGATCGTACCTATTGGCGAGATCGGTTTGCCGATGAACCTGAAGTTGTTAGCTTAGGTAACCGCATGGAGCGTGCGTCAGCAAGCTTTATCCGTGAAAGTGCGCAATTATCAGCTCAGGAAACGGAGCAGATTCGACAGATTGCAGACCATGCAGGGGTTAGCTGGGCTGATGCTGTGATTGCAGCTATGGCTTCTTATATGCATCGAATGACAGGGGCAGGTACGATTGTTCTTGGCTTGCCGATGATGTGTCGCTTAGGTTCAGCATCTCTTCGCATACCGAGTATGGCAATGAATTTATTGCCACTGCGTTTGGAGCTTCGTCCAGACATGACACTGTCAGAGCTTATGCTGCATGTGGCGCGCGAAGTTCGGGATACGCGCAAACATCAGCGTTATCGGCAGCAAGACATGCGGAGAGATTTGAAGCTCCTCGGTGATAATCGACGGTTATTCGGGCCGATGATTAATATCATGCCTTTTGATTATCAGTTGAATTTTGGCGGATATCGAGGTGTGTCTCATAACTTATCAGCGGGTCCTGTTGAGGATCTATCCATTAATGTGTATGACCGAGCAGCTAGTGGTCTACGTATTGATTTTGACGGAAATCCAGCCATATATGAAGCAGAGGAAGTGCGTAAGCATCATGGGCGATTCCTAAGCTGGTTAGGGCAGTATGCGAGGGCAGATGTACATCAGCCTATCTCGGAGCTCATGCTTGTCCAAGACGCAGAATGTGATCTAGTGCTCAACAAGTGGAATGATACACAGCGGGAAATATCTACGTCCACTCTTATCAAAATGGTCGGTTCACATACCATTCCATCTTCCGCTTTGGTGGAGGCGCAAGTGAGCCGTACACCAAAGCGTGTCGCGGTTACGTTCGAACAGCAGCAGCTGACTTACGATGAATTGAATGAGCGTGCCAATCGTCTTGCGCATATGCTCATCGCACAAGGTGTGGGTCCTGAGCGAATTGTTGGTATCCTGCTCCCACGATCTATCGATATGATTGTTGCTGTTCTGGCTGTACATAAGACAGGTGCAGCATATATGCCGCTTGACCCTGATTATCCGCTGGATCGTATTGCCTATATGTTAGAGGATGCCAAGCCTACGTGCATGATTGTTGTAGAAGAGACGGCACATTTACTACCGGACTCAACTTCGATTCGTTCGATCGTGCTAGATCATGCCACGGTTAACAACCAATTAGAGTGCCGATCGGTTGTATCACCTGATGATGAACAGCGTACGAGTCGATTGTCACCGCTTCATCCTGCGTACATTTTGTACACATCGGGCTCAACGGGACGTCCGAAGGGCGTTATGGTGACGCATGGCAGTCTGACGAATCTCCTCCTTGCCATGCAGGACAAATTTCAATTAGGTGAACAAGATGCGTTATTGTCGGTAACGACAATTGCATTTGATATATCGGTGATGGAAATTTTCTTACCGCTAATGACAGGGGCATGCCTGGACATCGTGCCAAGATCGGTGATTCTTGACCCACCCGCCCTTGCTCAGATGATGCATGACAAAGGCACGACGATCATGCAAGCCACGCCAACGTTATGGCAGGCACTTGTGTTAAGCAAGCCCAAGCCGTTTCACGGTCTTCGAATTATTACAGGCGGCGAGGCGCTCGCAACGGGTTTGAAGCTGGAACTGCAGGCGCTTGGATATGAGGTACATAATCAATATGGTCCTACGGAGACGACCATTTATTCGACAGCTGGTTGTTTGGGAGGTGAACATTCGGGCACGCCTTCCATTGGCGGACCCATAGCCAATACACAGGCTTATGTGCTGGATGCAGGGCTGAAGCCTGTACCACCAGGTACTGCGGGTGAGCTGTATTTAACAGGGATCGGACTTGCCCGTGGTTACTTAGGTCGATCGGATTTAACAGCAGAACGGTTTGTTGCTAATCCGTATGGACCACCTGGTTCGCGCATGTATCGGACAGGAGACTTGGTGCGATGGCTTTCCGATGGAACACTTGAGTATATCGGTCGTATCGATCATCAGATCAAAATTCGCGGGTTCCGTGTTGAACTGGGTGAGATCGAATCGTTGCTATCTAGGCATCCATTAATTGCCCAAGTGATTGTCATGGCTAGGGAGGATCAACCTGGAGAACGACGATTAGCTGCTTATCTTGTTGCTAAAGATGATCACAAGAGTGAAGGAGATAGCACGAGTGCGATCCATCTTGATCTGGATGCGATTCGACGTTATGTATCCGAGGAGATGCCTTCGTATATGGTGCCGTCGGCTTTCATTCAGCTTGATGCCATGCCGCTAACACCGAATAAGAAAGTGGACCGAAGAGCACTTCCAGCTCCTGACCTGCAGTTAAGTGCAATTAGACAGCCTAGATCCCCGCAGGAAGAGCTGCTCTGCAGCTTATTTGCAGAAGTGCTCGGTTTACCGAAGGTAGGGATTGATGATGACTTCTTCGAGTTAGGCGGTCATTCCTTGCTCGCAGGGCGGATGGTCGTCCGCATTCGTGAGGTGCTTGGCGCGGAACTTCAGATCGGCGATTTCTTTGAAGCAACGACTGTTGCTACCTTGGTGAAGCGTTTGGATCGTGCACAAGTGGCAAGACCTGCGATTCGTTCGGTTCACCGTAACGAAGTCGTACCGTTATCTTTTGCACAGAATCGACTATGGTTCTTATATCGTCTTGAAGGTCCGAGTCCGACTTATAATATCCCGCTTGTTGCGCGGTTATCTGGAGAATTGAACTTCGCGGCACTGGAAGCAGCACTTGGTGATGTTGTTAACCGACATGAAACACTTCGTACCATTTTCCCAGACCGACAAGGGACACCGCAGCAGGTGATACTTGATATAGCGGAGGCTTACCCATCTCTAATCGTTACGGATACAAGTGAGCCGGAATTGCCGCACATGCTGACAGAAGCTGTTCGTTATCGTTTTCAATTGGATCAAGAACCTTCTCTGCGTGCACAGTTATTCGTACTAGGGCCGCATGAGTATGTGCTGCTACTTCTCATTCACCATATTGTCGGGGATGGTTGGTCGTTAGGACCCCTATCGCAGGAATTGTCTGTGGCTTATACGGCGAGGTTACAAGGAGATGCGCCAGCTTGGCTGCCTTTACCTGTACAGTATGGAGATTATGCCATCTGGCAGGATCAATGGTTAGGCAGTGAGGGAGAAGAGGGCAGCTTGCTCACGAAACAGCTAGAATTCTGGACAGAGACGCTGAAAGGGTTACCTGAGCAATTGGAGCTACCGACAGATCGACCAAGACCACAAGCAGCGAGTTATCAAGGTGGTGTGGTTCGTCTGCACATTCCAACTGAAATGCATAGTCAGCTTCTATATGCGGCTCGTGAGAGTAAAGCAAGCTTGTTTATGGTGCTGCAAGCGGCACTTGCAGTTCTTCTTACTCGGTTAGGCGCAGGTACAGACATTCCGATTGGCAGTCCGATTGCCGGTCGAAGTGAGGACGCGCTTAGCGGCATGATCGGACTGTTCATTAACACCCTTGTACTGCGGACAGATACATCAGGAGATCCGACATTCCGTGAGCTAATCGCTCGTGTAAGAGAAGCGGCTTTAGCGGCTTATGCGCATCAAGATGTACCATTCGAACGATTGGTAGAAGTACTGAATCCTGTGCGGTCCAGGGCACGTCACCCTCTATTCCAGATCATGCTTGTCCTGCAAAATAACGCAGAACCGGCGCTTGCACTGCCAGGGGTCGTGACGGAGCTGCAACTTGAGAGTGCGGATACGGCGAAGTTTGACTTAACGTTCGAGTTTAATGAAAAACGGGGTGTAGACGGCAGTCCAGAAGGGTTAGAGGGGCTTATTGAATTTAGTTCCGATCTGTTCGATCGGCAGACGATAGAGGGCATGGCAGCTCGACTACTTCAAGTATTGGCATGTGTGGCGAACGATCTGGATCAATTCATCCGAACAGTTCCTATTGTTACGCCAGAAGAGCGAAGCAGACAGCTTGCAGCTTGGTGTAAGCCGCTACCTACATTCCAATCATCAACGATTCCTGCGTTGTTCGAAGCACAAGGGATGATGAATCCAACCACACTTGCGGTTACTTATGAACAGGAGCAGGTCAGTTACGCTCAATTGAATGAACGAGCTAACCAATTAGCCCATCTTCTAATTGCAGAAGGGGTTAGCGTTGATGATCGGGTAGCGTTAGCACTTCCGCGTTCAGTGGATATGGTTGTAAGTATTCTGGCTGTACTTAAAGCAGGCGCAGCGTATGTTCCACTTGACCCTGATTATCCAGCAGATCGATTGCTGTACATGGTGGAAGATGCACGTCCGGTATACGTGATTGCCTCATCATCGGCATTAAGCAGCATGCCGGATTTAGGTGCTGTTAAGCGACTGCTGTTGGATTCACCTGAGACGGGATTACGCATCGAGCAGATGCGAAAAGGCAACCCGACTGATGGTGATCGAAGAGGAAAGTTGTCCGCGCTAAACGCTGCTTATATGATCTACACCTCAGGGTCGACGGGCAAGCCGAAGGGCGTAGTCATTCCGCATGGCAATGTCGTGCGGTTGATGAGTTCGACGCAGCATTGGTTCCAGTTCGGAGCAGATGATGTGTGGACGATGTTCCATTCGTATGCCTTTGACTTCTCGGTATGGGAAATATGGGGACCGCTGCTACATGGAGGTCGTCTAGTCGTTGTACCGCATACGATTAGTCGCTCGCCATCGGAGTTCCTATCCTTACTAGCACAGGAGAAAGTAACTGTACTGAATCAGACACCATCGGCATTCTACCAACTGATGCAAGCAGATAGTGAGAATCTCGCAATATCTGAAGCGCTAACGCTGGGTTATATCATCTTCGGTGGAGAAGCTTTGGAATTGGGACGGTTGGAAGAATGGTATTCACGTCATGCGGAGGATGCACCGCGGCTGATTAATATGTATGGAATTACGGAAACAACCGTGCATGTCAGTTATAAGGAGTTGACTCGCAGCGGCTGCGCGTCGAGTAGTGGCAGCTTGATTGGCGAGTCGATCCCTGACTTGCGGGTGTATGTGCTGGATGAGGCGTTACAGCCTGTTCCACCTGGGGTGGTAGGTGAGATGTATGTGGCAGGAGCAGGTCTAGCACGTGGGTACTGGGGTAGAATGGGTCTGACAGCAGAGCGATTTGTCGCTGATCCTTATGGAGAATCAGGCTCACGGATGTATCGAACAGGTGACTTGGCGAAGTGTCATCCAGACGGATCACTTGATTATCTAGGTCGAGCTGATCAGCAAGTGAAGATTCGTGGGTTCCGTATGGAGCTTGGGGAGATTGAAGCTGTATTGGTACGACATCCATCAGTGGTGCAAGTTGCTGTCATGGTACGTGAGGATCAAGTAGGAGATCAACGACTTGTAGCCTATGTGGTCTCTACGCAAGATGGACTTGTTGATCCTGCTCAGCTTCGTCAATATGCAGGCTTGTCGCTACCTGACTATATGGTTCCATCTGCCTTTGTGGGTATGGAGACGTTACCACTCACACCCAATGGTAAGCTCGATCGTAAGCAGTTACCTGCGCCAGATTGGGAACTGCCTCTTGATGGTCGAAGCCCACGTACGCCGCAGGAAGAAGTGCTCTGTGATTTGTTCGCTGAAGTGTTAGGGATACGAAGAGTCGGAATTGATCATGGCTTCTTCGAGCTTGGCGGACACTCGCTACTTGCGGTGCGATTAATGAGCCGTATTCGTGATGCGTTAGGTGTAGATCTAGGCATTGGTGTCCTATTCGAAACACCGACAGTAGCGGGACTCGCACAACGGCTTGATGTGGATGCCGATCAAGGTGCTCTACAAGTTATTCTACCGCTGCGGGCGCATGGTTCAGAACAGCCGATCTTCTGCGTACATCCGGCTGGAGGACTTAGCTGGTGCTATGCGGGGCTCATGAAGCATCTAGGGATGGAGTATCCGATTTACGGACTGCAAGCCCGCGGAATTGGGCAGGAGGAGCCGCTGCCTAGCACATTGGAGGCAATGACCGCTGACTATATCGCGCAGATTCAATCCATTCAACCGCACGGACCTTATCGACTGCTTGGTTGGTCGCTTGGCGGTAATGTGGCACAAGCGATGGCTGTTCAGCTGCAGCAAGCCGGAGAAGAAGTCGAATTCTTAGCGATGCTCGATGCATTCCCAAGCCACTATTTGCCGATTCGTGATGAAGTGGATGAGGAAGAGGCTCTTACCGCCTTATTGGCTCTTGGGGGATACGATCCAGATAGTCTAGGCGATGTTCCTCTTACGATGGCAAGCGCGATTGAGATTCTGCGAAGTGACAGTAGTGCTCTAGCAAGTTTGGATGAGCATGTCATTATGAATCTTCGACGTACGTACGAGAATTCGGTTCGATTGCTAGCTTCGTATGTTCCGCAGCGATTCGTTGGTGATCTTCTGTTTTTCCACTCCACTATCATTCCAGATTGGTTCGATCCAATTGATCCGAACATGTGGATTCCGTATATCGGTGGGCAGATTGAGCGACATGACATCGCTTGTCGTCATAAGGATTTATGTCAGCCGGGTCCGCTTACGATTATCGGTCAACAGCTCTCCGAGAAGCTGCAAGCATTGAAACAGCGTCACCTACTTACATCTGAATCGAAGGAGGCGTTACCGCGATGAGTAATCCGTTTGAACGGGCTGACATTGACTATAAAGTATTGACGAATGAGGAAGAGCAGTATTCCCTATGGCCGGCGTTTATCCCTGTACCACAAGGTTGGACAGTCGTGTATGGGCAAGCTTCCAGGGAACACTGTTTAGCATACATCGATACCCATTGGACAGATCTACGTCCGCTTAGTCTGATAACAGAAGCTTAGTATAAGGCACGATAAAGATCGATATAAACTTCAAACCTCCATGCAAATGGGGGTTTTTTCGAATCCGTATCAGGACAAAATCCCGCTAGTGGTCAAAATAATCCGTCTAGTGGTAGTCATAATTGCGAATGATAATTATTATCAATAGAGTAAGGTCGTACGGATATGAATTAGATCAGATGCATGATTTTTAAAAATGATAGTTCGACAATCATATACAGAAGTGAGGGAGCGCACATGATGGAAGAACAAGCGCTGACAAATATACAGCAGTTAACACAAGTAATCCGAGAGCGTAGAACGACTCGTAGTTATATCGATCGCCCTGTAACAACAGAGACAGTGATGGAGCTGCTGAAGGCTGCATCAGAGAAGATTCCTAGTGACTGGGAAGACCCGAACGCGCGATTCATTCTAGTATCCAGTCAGCAGGCTAAAGAGAAGGTAGTCTCCAAGATGATGGAAGCACTGCAAGAGCAGACCTTGTATCGCTTGATGCCGAAGAAGTTGAATCAATCTTTCGCTAGTAAAATCTTGAGTATCCCGACTTATCTTGTTGTGGTACAGAAGACGGGGCAAGATGCGATAAAGAATGACCGTGACTATGCGGCAATTTCGGCGATGCTTCATAGCTACTCGCTACTTGCATGGGAGCGTGGAATTGGGCTTGTATGGAATACGGAAGCGTTCATGCAGAAACAGGTTTTTATGAATGCACTTGAACTTGAAGACAACGAACGCATCGTGTGCACGTTGTTCATGGGTTATAACGATCGAGTACCGAAGACCGGCAAACGAACGGCTGCGGAGAAGAAAGTAACATTTATATAAGGATCGCAATAAGGAGGTGCAGCAGATGTCTTTAAGTGAAAAGATTCAACCGATAGATCGAAGTGTGATCATGGATATGTTGAATATTGCTGTGTGGGCGCCAAACCACAAGTTACGTGAACCGTGGCGGTTTGTGTATGCAGATGGAGCGGGTAAACAGCGTTTAGTAGATGTCGTGAGCAAGTATGATAACCAGCTTGCCTTAGCGATAGAGGAAGCACCCGTATGCTTGATCGTAACGGCGAAGACGAATAAAGATATGGCTATTGAATTCGATGACTTCGGGGCAGTAAGCTGTTTGATTCAGAACTTGCAACTCATGACTCAAGCCAGTGGCCTTGGGATGAAGTGGGATCTTGCGGATTACAGCGAGTGGACAGAGCTGCTAAAGCTTGCTAGCATCGAAGGTAATGAGAGGATTGCGGGTATTCTAACAATCGGATATGCAGATGAGAGGCAAGAGAAATCGGCAGATCGCAAGATTGCTAGTCAGATAGCAGTCTGGTAACACATAGATGACCGGTTGGGGCGTAGAGCTCGAATCGGTCATTTTTTATGAAATTGTACAGCCCATAGGTAGTCGTCCATGCTCTGACAAGCAGGCAAACATACACTGCAAACGATAAGTGGACTGCTGTGTGGGGGTGGATACATGGATCGTCATGTGAAGAAGGTGGAGGCAAGCAAGCTTAAGCAGCATATCAAACCCAAGAAGATCCGATCTTGCAAGTGCAAATGCGTATGCCGTGGGCCACGCGGAGCAACAGGACCCCAAGGACCACGTGGCGCGACAGGACCACAAGGGCTTATGGGTCATCAGGGACCCACAGGAGCGACGGGGGCAACGGGTCTGCAAGGTGAAACAGGCGCAACAGGTCCAACTGGCCCGCAAGGGGCTACAGGAATTCAAGGTATTCCCGGAGCGACTGGAGCAACAGGTCCAATTGGATTACTTAGTGCCGCATCATTTGGGCATTTTCTTGTGCCAGGTGAGGTGTTTCCGGTTGATGTACCGATTACACTTATCCCTTTTACTATTGTCGGAACAGGAATTACACAGGTAGGAACGGATGGTATTGCTTTAATTGGCCCTGCTAATTACACGGTCAATTATGGTTTGACTGGAGACTCCTCTGATCCGGTTGATAATCTATTAGCTTGTCAATTAACGTTAGATAATGTTGGTCTATTCGGCGGTTTTATTTATAGTGTTGCTCGTGATGCCGGTGGTGCGGCTAACAACTCGCACTTGAGTATTAATGAATCATTGATAGTTTCAGTACCTGCTTCTGGAAGTGTATTACGGATTGTTCCAAGAATTAATGATGCGGTATATATTCTTCCAGCGGATGCTGTCGCCTTATTAGCAAGCCATAATGCTGTCGTAGCTGGAATTACAGTTATTCGAATCGGTTAGCAGGGAGGGGCTTACGGTGAAGTTGAAATTGCTCATGCAACGAAAAAGAAGACCATTTACCCTACCCAAGTGTGTTGGTAAATGCAAATGTATATGTCGTGGTCCAATTGGTTCTACTGGTCCACGAGGTCCAATCGGACACCAAGGATCTAGAGGTCGAAGGGGACTTGCAGGTCTGACCGGTGCCACAGGTTCTCCAGGTATAGGCGATGGAATAACGGGTATAACAGGACCTCAAGGTTTGCCAGGTGCTCAAGGTTTGCAAGGATTAACGGGAGCAACAGGAGCACAGGGAATGATACCTGGAACTAGCGCAGGAACGTTCTCTCACATATTTGTACCCGGTCAAATTTTATTTGCTGTAAACCCTATATCCTTGGAGGCAATAAACGTTACAGGAACAGGGATCACGCTTGTAGGTACGACTGGCGTTATGCTTGATGGACCAGCAACTTATTTTGTTTTTTTTGGTCTAACGGGGGATTCAACAGATCCAGTAGACAACGTACTCGCATGTCAGTTGTTTTTGGATGGTAATCCTCTATTAGGTGGATTTATATATGGAGTGGAACGACAAGCCAATGGAAACGCCAATCAATCGCATTTGCATATTAAATCTACTTTGATTGTCGACATTACTGGGGCTAGCGGTGTGTTGCAGATTATGCCGCAAATTAATGATGTTGATTATTTTGCCCCGGCAGATGCGATTGCTGCATTAACAGGTTCGAATGCATCTGTGGCTACTATTACAGTTGTACGAATTGAACCTCAGTTCTAAAAGGAATCTACGAATTACATGCGGAATGTAAATACGTATTTAATTTCTTGGGGGTACGAGAATGGCAATTGAATCATTGGAACAGTTAATTAAACAGTTGTGGCGGTAAGCGAACTTCAGTATCCGCTGCAAATATCAGTATGGGAATCGTCTGTAGGGATGACTACTTGGCTGAAAGAAGTAGGCTGGCGCGGTGTGATAGAAGGAGAATCATTCGAATGGATCGTTCAGCTAACAACGGAGCAAATTCGTTATGCCATGCAAATTGGGGTTTCAACGCTAACTTACGAAGTAGATACGACAGATCCTTTTGCGATGAAAATATTAGCATCCTTCCCCTTCCAGCCTGCCCCGACTTGGGTGACTTACCAGAAAAAATTTCTGAAAAATAATCAAAACAAATTGATGTAAACGCATTCAGCGATATAATGGAGGGAATAAACGGCTGTACAAGGGGTGAACGTCATGGACTATATTTATGAAAGTATTCAGATCGACAAGCAGCTGCCGATTCATCTATTTCTGCATCAAGCACGGTATGTCGCAGACCATTGGCATGACAGTGTGGAGCTGTTATTCGTCCTTCGGGGAAGTGTAGATGTCTACATGCAGCGGCAGAAATCGACGTTACGCGAGGAAGATGTACTTGTCATTAACAGCAATGAGATTCATGCCATCCAATCCGATGAGGATAACTTACTGCTAGCTTTGCAAATTCCCGTGTCTTTCATGAAGGCGAATTTTGCAGATTTGGGCCATCTGACGTTTCATTGCAAGTCGTTTCTCTATGGACCGGAAGAACAAGAGAAATTCAACGAAATTCGCTCGCTGCTTGCTGAGATGATGTGGATTTACAACAAAGAAAACTACGGCTATGAACTCAAGATTAAATCATTGCTGTTCCAGCTCTTATATTTACTATTGTGGAAGTTCCGCGAGAGTGAGGGACAAGCCGGTAGTCGGATCAGCTCGAAGTATTTGAAGCGCATGCTCAGCATCGTCAATTATATTAATGATAACTACATGAAGTCCCTTAATCTGAACGATATTGCGGATAAAGAGCATCTTTCGGTTCCGTATTTATCTAGCTTTTTTCAAAAAAGTATGGGGATGTCCTTCAGTCAGTACGTGAATCAGCTCCGCTTGAAACAGGCGATGCGAGATATTACGTATTCCGATCATTCGATTACACAAATTGCGATGGATCACGGGTTCCCGAGTCTCAAGTCGTTCCATAAGGTATTCAAAGACGCTTATGAAGTCTCGCCGAATCAGTATCGCAAAGGGCTGGAGACGATCCATGAAAATGCGAAAGTACCGGAGAAAAACTATGTCATGTACTTGGACTTTGATCGAGATAACGCCTATGAAGCCTTGTTCAAGTATTTGCCGAGCGAGAACAATCGCACGTTAGATAATTGGTCGGATAAGGGTACGGTAACACAAGAGATTCATCTGCAAGTGTCCGGTAAGCATAAGCCGCTTAAGCCCTACTGGCAGGAAATGTGCACGATCAGCAAGGCGAAGGAAATTCTGCATAGTGAAGTGCAGCGGCAGCTTCGAATGGTGCAGGAGCATATTCCGTTTCGCTACATTCGCTTTCATGGGATCTTCGATGACGAGATGATGGTGTACCGAGAGGGGCCAGATGGACAGCCGATCTTAAATTTCTTCTATGTGGATCAACTGCTGGATTTCATTCGAAGCGTTGGACTACGGCCGTATATTGAGCTTGGGTTTATGCCGAAGGATTTGGCGAGCAGTGAGTTCTCCTTTTTCCATAAAAAGAGTTACCTGGGCATGCCGAAGGATCTTCGTAACTGGCAGCTGCTTATCGAACAGTTCATGCTGCATTGCAAGCAGCGTTATGGCGTTGAAGAGATGAAGACTTGGTACTTCGCCTGCTGGAATGAGCCAGATATGCCGCTGTTCTGGGAAGGTTCGTTTGAGCAGTATGGCGAATTATATACGATCACGTATGAAGCGGTTAAAGCAAGCTGTGCAGACTTTCAAATGGGCGGACCCGACATCATCTCGGAGACGATTCACGCTGGCGAGTGGCTGGATACGTATTTGCAATTTTGTGAGGCGCGCAAGTGTGTACCGGATTTCATCGCGTTCCACAGTTATCCCGTGTATTTTACTGATCAATTGGACTGGCAGCGACTGACACCGAAGTCCATTCATCATTCCACCTGTGAGGATTATGTGAAGGAGACGGTTCATCTGCTGAAGGACAAGCTGAAGCGGGCATGGGGATATGTGCCAGACATTCATGTGACCGAGTGGAACGCGACACCATTTCATCGGGACTTAACGAATGATACGACTTATAAGGCGGCTTATATCGTGAAAAATGTGCTCGAGAACATCGACGAAGTGAAGAGTCTCGCATATTGGTCGTTAACGGACTTGCTCGAGGAACTTGCACCTGCTGAAACGACGTTTCACGGGGGTCTGGGTCTCATCACGAATAACGGGATCAAGAAACCAGGTTATTATGCGTATGAGATGTTAGGTCGTATGGGTGATCAGTTAGTGGCTCGAGGCAAGGGGTATTGCTTGACGAAGTCGCAGGATCGGTATCAGCTGATGGTGTATCATTATTGCCATTATGACCGTCTATACAGCATGCATGAGTCACTGGGGATTGATGCGCGGAATCGTTATCATGTATTTCGCGATATGAATGAGCTTGAGATGAACTTTAAAGTGGATGGCTTGCCGAGCGGTGATTACGAAGTTCGCCAGGTCCTGCTCAGTCGCAGTCATGGCAGTGCATACGACACATGGCTTGAGATGGGAGCACCCGCAACATTATATCCTGATGATGTGGCTTATATGAATAGTAAATCTGTGCCGCTTCAAGAGCGCAAAATAATGAAGATCGAACAATCTACTGATTTCAAATGCGTGCTAACCCCGCATGAGGTGCGTTTATATGAAATAAAGCCACTATATTCATAAGTTTGGGTATATATTGTGGTAGCAAGATTGAAAGACTCACAGAAGGTGGGTCTTTTTTTACGTTAAAAGAGGTCGTTTCTTCATATTTTTAAATGTAAGCGCTTTATTGAAAAGATTATTAATCATTAAAAATGACATCTTTTACGTGAATAGGAGGAAAGAAGAGTCCCTCAGATATCTATATAATCAGTCATGTAAGGGTTTTCATTGTTGAATTGATTATTGATATGCTCATTAGGAGGGCTATTATGGAAAACCAAGTTTCATGGAAAGAGCGGATTAGTTATGGTCTGGGGGATACAGCTTCGAATCTCATTTTCCAAGTGATTACGCTATACCTCATGTTCTACTACACGGACGTGTTCGGACTGGATGTTGCTGCGGTCGGTACGTTGTTCTTAATTGCTCGTATTATTGATGCATTAGATGGACCGATCTTCGGGATCTTGATTGACCGGACGAATACGAAATGGGGTAAATCTCGCCCGTGGTTCTTATGGCTGTGTATTCCGTTCGCTGCAGTGGCGATTCTGACATTCATGACACCGGATTTTTCGGCTAACGGCAAATTAATCTATGCCTATGTCACATACATCTTGCTCGGAATTCTGTATGCAGGAATTAACTTGCCTCTGACTTCCTTGTTATCGAGTATGACAAGCAATTCACATGAACGTACAGTTATTAACACCGTACGGATGTTACTTGCGCAAATCGGCGCACTTATCGTGAGTGTAGGTGTTATGCCATTCGTAGCGTTCTTCGGAAAAGGCAATCAACAAGCAGGTTTTCAATGGACGATGACGATGTTCGCAGCGATTGCAGTCGTACTTTTCCTTATTACATTTAAGAATACGCGTGAACGCGTTCAAGTTAACGGTAACAAGCCCGTTCCTTTCAAGGAAGGTGTGAAAGCAATCAAAGGCAATACACCATGGTGGCTCATGCTCGTACTTGGTGTGTTCATGTGGATGGCGATGGTCGGTAAAGGTACGGCACTTATTTATTTCTTAAAATATAACTTTGGTAGAGAAGACTTAATTCCGGTGCTCAATGGTCTTAACATCTTATTGTTAGTCGGAATTGCTTTTACTCCGCTCGTATCCAAGCGCTTAGGTAAGCGAAATACACTGCTTCTCGGTATGCTCATTGGTGCGGTAACGCAAGTGGTTGTGTTCTTTGCGGAACAGGCGATATCGGTTGGACTACTTATTACAGCCAATGCAATCGGAAATATAGGACTCGGACTCGGTGCAGGATTATTGTTCGCCATGTTGATCGATACGGTTGATTATGGCGAATGGAAATCAGGTGTTCGTGCACAGGGGTTGCTAACTGCAGCGAGCAGCTTCGGCGTGAAGTTTGGGATGGGTATTGGCGGTGCGCTTACGGCATGGATTCTCTCCAATGGAGGATATGTACCGAATGCGACGCAGACGGAATCCTCGCTTAATGCGATTTCGTTCAACTTCATTTGGCTACCAATGATTTGTTTCTTGATCTGTTCATTCTTGCTCCTATTCTACAAATTAGATCGTGTAGAGAAGCAGATGATTGGGGATTTAGGAGCTAAACGTAGTATCGATATTGGCGCATAAGACTATAATTTTTATAAAAAAAATCAGACAGCAGGGGGATTTACGATGATTAATTTAAAAGCGAAACCATTCAATTTGAATGATGCAGATATTCAGTGGGTAGAAGAGAAACTTCAATCTCTAAGTATGGAAGCGAAGATTGGTCAGCTATTCTGCCCAATCGGATTTAGCCAAGATAAGCAAGATTTGCAGAATCTGATCGATCATTTTCAGCCAGGTGGAATTATGTATCGTCCAGGTGTTGGGGCTGAGGTACAAGAAACACATCGCTATTTGCAGGACAACTCCGCAATTCCGCTCTTAATTGCTGCGAATCTAGAAGCCGGTGGTAACGGAATTGCGTCAGATGGAACCTTTTTCGGTAAGCAAATGGAAGTTGCAGCGACAGATAACGAGGAGATGGGTTATCGTCTTGGTGTTGTGGCTGGAAGTGAAGGTAGTGCGGTTGGCTGTAACTGGGCGTTCGCACCGGTAATTGATATCGATATGAACTTCCGTAACCCGATAACGAACATTCGTACGTACGGCTCTGATCCTGAGCGTGTGCTGCGAATGTCCAAGGCGTATATGAAAGGGATTCATGAGCAGAATGTGGCGGTGTCCATTAAGCACTTCCCAGGTGATGGTGTGGATGAGCGTGATCAACATTTACACGTTACACACAATACGCTATCGATTGAAGAGTGGGATCGTACGTATGGTCATATCTATAAAGAGATGATCGAAGCAGGAGCAGGTACAGTAATGATCGGTCATATTACGATGCCGGCTTATTCCAAAGCGCTTGTGCCGGGTATGGAAGATAAGGACATTATGCCAGCAACACTTGCTCCTGAACTATTGAATGGGTTGTTGCGCGAGAAACTTGGCTTTAACGGGATGATCGTAACAGATGCGTCCTTAATGGGTGGGTTTACGATGGCGGAGAAGCGTGAGATTGCGGTTCCGAAGTCGATTGCAGCAGGTTGCGACATGTTCTTGTTTAATCGCGATATTCGTGAAGATTACGAATTTATGCGTAAAGGTATTGAGAACGGTATCTTGACGATGGAACGTGTAGATGAGGCGGTAACGCGTATTCTCGCACTGAAAGCATCATTAGGGTTACACCGTAAGCAAGCGGAAGGAACGCTTGTACCAAGTGCCGAAGCTTTATCTGTATTGAAGTGTGAAGAGCATGAGCAGTGGGCGCAAGAATGTGCAGATCAATCTGTTACTTTGGTGAAGGATACTCAAAGTTTATTGCCACTGAGTGTAGAGCGTCACAAGCGCGTGTTGTTGTTCGTCTTAGGGGATGAAGCGGGACACTTTGGCGGAGAGGGTACGTATAAAGGGTTCATGGATCAATTAACGAAGGAAGGCTTTGAAGTGGAGTTGTTCCCACGAGGTGAATTTGATTTCAGTATCCTTATGCAGTCTGTTGAGAGCTTAAAGTCGAAGTATGATCTAGTTCTGTACTATATTAATCTGGAGACGAAGAGTAACCAGACGGCGGTACGTGTGAACTTTGCTGCACCATTCGGAGCAGATATGCCGTGGTTCTTAACCGAACTTCCGACGGTATGTGTTTCCGTGGCAAGTCCGTATCACCTGCAAGATTTACCTCAAGTAAAGACCTATGTAAATGCGTACTCAGCGAGTTCTTATGTACAAGAGGCGGTTGTTGAGAAACTGCTCGGTCGTTCACCGTTTAAAGGTGTCAATCCAGTCGATCCATTCTGTGATCTGTGGGACACAAGGTTGTAATCGAACAGTATTTGTTGACGTAATCATGAACAGGGGAGGAAATGACTAATGATGAACAAAGAAGAATATAAACGGATGGTAACTGCACTTGAACATCGCACAGTCGTAAAGCATGTGAAGGGGATGGATATCACTTGTAAGCTGCTTCCCGATTCCGATGCAGAAGGCGTTATGGACGAACGTGTACTTGGTGAAACCTTGAAGATGATGGAGAAGCTTGCGGCAATGCCGAAGTCGGATCCAAGTCAGGTTGACCCAATGGCGATGGTTGTAGGTATGCGAGCATGGATGGGTTGGCCGAATACGGATGTGACGACAAAGCCAATTCGGACAGAAGCCAGAACGATTGAAGGTTCGGAAGCTTCAATTCCTGTGCGCATCTATACACCGGAAAGCGATGCCGCTATGCCCGCAGTTGTGTTCTTCCATGGAGGTGGATTCTTCGGCGGTACGTTAGACGTCGTGGAGAATCCATGTAAAGCTATCGCAGAGAAGGCGAATGCGGTGGTCATCTCGGTGGATTACCGTCTAGCTCCTGAGCATGCGTATCCTGCAGGCTTTAACGATTGCTGGGATGTGGTGAAGTGGGTACATGAGCACGCGTCATCCTTGCAAGTAAATCCAGACCAAATTGCAGTGTGCGGAGACAGCGCAGGCGGCAATCTGTCCACGGTATGTGCACTGAAAGATCGCGAATTAGGGACAGGACTTATCAAGTTCCAAGCGCTGCTTTATCCAACAGTCAATATGGCTGGTGCGACAACCGATGACTATGAGTGGAAACTAGAAGATTACACGATTGCGGATGCGCATCGCGAGCTGATTAGCGGCGGCCTGCAAGGTATGGCTGGTTCTACGCAAATGCTGAACGCTGTCTATCTGCAAGGAGTCGTACCTCCAACGGATATGTACGCTTCGCCGCTGCTTACAGATTTGAAAGGCATGCCAGAGACACTGATCATCACAGCGGAATATGACTTCTTAACACGTGAAGGTGAAGCGTATGCGAGAAAGTTGCAGCGTGCGGGCGTGAACACACAGATGATTCGCTATAACGGCATGGACCATGCGTTTATGGATAAGATCGGGTATTTCCCGCAAGCGGAAGATGCGATGAATGAAGTAGCGAAGGGCATAAAGCGGGTGTTTGGTTAAGAGGTTGATGACCGTTATATGCGGACAATAAAGAAGCTCCACCTTGGTGATCAAGGTGGAGCTTTCTTGCGTTATTTTTTAAGCAGAAGATAGACGAAGTACGGTGCACCGATTAGCGCGACCATAACCCCAGCTGGAATACCGTCTGGTGCAACGATTTGCCGTCCAATTGTATCCGCAAGCAGCAGTAGGAAGCCGCCGCCGAGAATAGCAACCGGTAAGAACAGTTGATGCCTAGGGCCGACAAGCGCTTTAGCAATGTGCGGTGCGAGCAAGCCGATGAAGGCAATTCCTCCTGTAACGGATACGGCTGCTGCTGCAAGTGCAACTGCGGTAAGTAAAAGTACACGTCGTTCTTTGGCTAGTTGTACACCGACTCCAATGGCTATCGGTTCATTCATGGCGATGAGATTGAGTCGATTTGCTTTGTAGAACGTGAATGGAATGAGCACGATAAGCCAAGGCAAGATCGCCCAGATAAACGGCCAATCTGCTCCCCATATATTACCGGCGATCCATTTCGCAATAAAATCAACTTTCGTTCGTTCAACCGATGAGATTAGAACCATCATCACACCGGATAATGCCATTGCGAATCCGATGCCGGTTAACACCAATTTCACGGGCTGTAGACCGGCATTTTTCTGATAAGAGAATAGATAGATGATCGTTGCCGTAGCTAATGCCCCGATAAATGCAACGATAGGCAGCATGTAGGCGAATGATGCAACATCGATTGGCATGTATAGGAAGAAAACCGTGATCGCTACGCCTGCCCCTGCATTAATGCCGATTATTCCCGGGTCTGCTAACTCATTTCGCGTAATACTTTGCAGAATCGCCCCTGAAAGGGCAAGCGCCATTCCCGCGAGCAGCGTAATGATGATGCGAGGCATGCGAATGGAATACAAGACGAAAGTTTCTTTAAATGTTCCTTGTCCAAACAAAGTCGGGATCAGTCGATCATAAGAGAGTTTGGCAGAGCCCATGCCCATACTGACGATCGTCGTACCGACAATGAGCAGTACGAGTAAGGTGACAATAATTCGTTGTTTACGAACAATAGCTTGGTGAATCATAGGAATGAGCGCCCCCCTTTGTGTACGATGAAGAGGAAGAAGGGCAAGCCGATCATCGCAACAATCGCGATCACGGGTGTCTCGTAAGGCATATTAAGTGTGCGTCCAATTGTGTCCGCAAGCAGCATGAATGAAGCACCAGTGATGGCTGACATCGGCACCACATAGCGATAGTCTGTACCAACAATCGCACGAACCATATGGGGAATCATGAGTCCAATGAACGTCATATTGCCAACTAATGCAACGGATGCGCCAGTTAGCAAGATCGTGACAAGGAATAAGATCGCTTTAATAAGCGTCGTCTTCTGCCCGAGTCCAACTGCGACTTCTTCACTGAGGCTGAGGATCGTAAGTTGCCTTGCGAGCAGCATAGCAATAATGAGTCCCGCAGCAATAAACCAGAAGATGAGCTGCAATTGATCCCACGTTGTACCGATCAGTCCCCCTGAAGTCCAGAGGGATACACTTTGCGATATTTTGTAAGCAAGGCTGACACCCTCAGATACAGCAACTAAGAAAGCCGATACCGCAGCACCAGCAAAAACAAGCCGAATCGGCGTAAAACCGCCTCTTTTTAAAGCGCCAATCCCAAAGACAAGCAGTGCACCTACAGCAGCACCGATAAAACATGCGATCATAATGATCATGTAATTCGCTTTTGGTAAGAATGCCATGGTGAGTGCAAGTGCTGCACTAGAACCTGCTGTAAGTCCAAGTAAACCTGGATCCGCCAGCGGATTGCGCGTCATGCCTTGGATAATCGCACCAGAGACAGCAAGCGCACTGCCGACAAGTATAGCGGCAAGCTCACGGGGTAATCGAATCTCGCGGATAATCGAATAGTTCTCCCCGCCAGCTTGAGCGGTTATGGCCTGCCATACGTCTTGTACGGAGGTATTGGCAGCGCCGAATATCATCGCGCCAGTGAACATAATAACAAGCAGGGCAAGCCCTGCTATTAGTTTAATGAAGAATGAGATGGTTGTAGGTTTTTCTTTGACCATCGGTTTATTAACCTAAGAAATGCTTCTTAAAGAACTCAAGTTGGAAGTCGAGTGTCAGTGGGTCGTTGAAGTAGAACGCTTGCGCATCGGCTTCGTACACTCGGTTATTTTTCACAGCAGGAATGTTCTTGTACGTGTCAGTTTGTTGGAAGGAGTTATCTTCTTGACTATTCTTACTGAAAATCACGTAGTCCCCTGCGAACTGAGAGAGCACTTCAAGCGAGATTGCGAAATAACCTTCTTTCTCTACGCTCTCCTTCACTTTTGCCGGCATTTTTAGTTTCATTTCTTGGTATAGAATTTCTGTACCACGACCCCAATGGTCGCCGAATACGTACATTTGCTTGTTGAAACCTTCGATTACAGAAACGGTTGCGTTCTCACCGATTTTGGCACGGATGTCAGTACCTGCTTGTCCAGCGCGTTTCTTGAAATCATCAACCCAAGCTTTTGCTTCTTTTTCTTTGTTTAGCGCCTTACCGATTTCGAGGTGTTGTGTAAGGTAATCGACTTTACCGTATGTGTAAGTCACAGTAGGAGCAATAGATTTCAATTTATCGAGATTCTTATCTGTTGACGATCCGATGATAAGATCGGGATTCAGCTCAATGATCTTTTCTACGTTTTCGGCAGACACTTCGGCAACATCTTTTAACTTGTCAAAACGAGGGTTTAGCTTCGACCAAGAATCAACACCAACTAGATTCACACCTAGTGACATCACATTACCCGCATAAGAAGAGAGAACAACGACACGCTTTGGATTTGCTGGTACTTCGAGTGGTCCGGATTCCGTTTGGTACGTGATCGTTGTCTTCTCAGGTTGTTTCGCATCAGGAGATGCGCTTTCCTTAGAAGCAGATGGACTGCCACATGCAGCCAGTAGAACGAGTGAAGCCATAAGTATAAGGGATAAGAACTTTTTCATGTAAATTAAACTCCTTTAAGTAGGTTATATGTGACACACATTGGTTTTTGCGTTCGTGGATCAATACCGATTTCGGCATCGATCTGGAACACTTCTTTTAGTACATCGTGATTAATGACTTCTTCACAAGTGCCTGCTTTAACAATTTGTCCGTCCTTAAGTGCAATGATGTAGTCTGCAAAGCGAGCAGCTTGGTTCAAGTCGTGCAATACCATGACAATGGTGCGTTCTTGTTCTTGATTGAGCTTCTGGAGCAGTTCCAACACTTCGAGTTGATGTGCCATGTCCAGATAAGTCGTCGGTTCATCTAGGAAAATAATTTCGGTTTGCTGCGCGAGCGCCATCGCAATCCATACGCGCTGCCGCTGTCCACCAGATAACGCATCGACAGGACGGTATTTGAAGTCCCCAGTTCCCGTCACCTCAAGAGCCCAGTCAATCACTTCAATATCTTGTGGCGTTAGTCGCCCGAGACCAGATTGATAAGGGAATCGACCATAAGAGACGAGTTCACCGACTGTAAGTCCACTTGCACTCTCGGGTGTTTGTGGCAATATGGCCATTTTTCGAGCTAACAGCTTCGTGTTTTCCTTAGCAATGTTGGCACCATCGAGAATAATCGTTCCAGACTGATGCGGAATTATGCGTGTGAGTGCTTTGAGTAGAGTGGATTTACCGCAGCCGTTAGACCCAATAATCGTCGTGATCTTCTTATCAGGAATGCGTACGTTTAAATCTTTCACTATATATTGTTCACCATAGCCAATACTTAAGTCATCTGTGTATAGGCGAGCTATCATTGCATATAACCTCCTTCAGGCGAGTGCTATCTTACGAGCATATTCACATAACGATATTGATAATCATTATCATTTAAGTCACGATACTTAACATAAAGGTCTCAGACAAATTTGTCAATACTCTCTTGTTATTTGAAAAAGATGCGGTTATAGTTAATTGAGAATGATAATCAATATTAATTAGCTTATGGGGAGCGAGACGATATGGAACGTGAGCAATTGTTTGATGTGACGATTATTGGGGGAGGACCTGCCGGGTTATACTCTGCCTTCTATAGCGGTCTGCGTGAGATGAAGACGAAGATTATTGAATTCCAGCCGCATCTCGGGGGTAAAGTTCATGTTTATCCGGAAAAAATGGTATGGGATGTCGGTGGACTAACGCCTGTAACAGGCGCTAAGCTAATGGAGCAACTTATCGAACAAGGGCTTACCTTCCAACCTGAAGTCGCTTTGAATGAAAAAATTGTACGTATTACTCGTAATGTGGATCAAATATTTGAATTGCATGCAGCCTCAGGTGTGGTGCATTACTCCAAGACGGTTATCGTTGCGGTCGGTAGTGGAATCCTGAAGCCCCAGAAGCTGAACATAGAAGGTGCGGAGAAGTTCGAAGTTTCGAATCTTCACTATACCGTGAAGTCGCTCAAGCAGTTTAAAGATAAAGTTGTACTGGTATCTGGCGGCGGTAATGCTGCGATTGATTGGGCGAATGAACTAGAGCCGATTGCTCGCAAAGTATACTTAACCTATCGTCAAGAAGCGCTTCAAGGTCACGAAGCGCAGGTATCTCAACTATTAAATAGCTCAGTCGAGTGCTATTTCAGCACGAATATTACGAAGCTCTTAGCCAATGACAATCATGATGCGATATCGAGCGTAGAACTCACGAATCAAGTGTCAGGTGAAGTGTTCCAGCTTGCAATAGATGAAGTGGTTATCAATCATGGCTATGAACGGGATAAAGATTTGCTTGAGAACAGCGATCTCAACATTGAGATTGCAGACAACTACTACATCGCAGGCAGCACGAATAGTGAGTCGTCCGTTCCGGGACTCTATGCGGCAGGGGACATTTTGAAGCATGAAGGCAAGCTGCAACTGATTGCAGGTGCTTTCCAAGATGCGGCCAATGCCGTGAACAAGGCGAAGCAGTTCGTTCAACCTGATGCGGATGACAGCGCAATGGTGTCGTCACACAATGAAATGTTTAAATCAAGAAATCGTGAAATTATTAAGCAGATGATGGAAGTGTCGTCTTGACACTTGGCAATAGGATGTATATAATTTCCATTAATTGAAAACCATTTGCTTAAAAGCGATGATGAGAAAGAGTACCTTCGTAACGTCTTTAAACAGAGAGCTCCGGTAGCTGAAAAGGAGTAAAGAACACGCGAAGGGAATATGGTCTTGGAGCTGCGCATCGAAACCCGCTAGGGGTGTAGGCTGCGCCGGAACCTGCATCCGTTAACATGCTAGGGTATAAACGCTCATGTTTCATTTGGCGTCGTACCTGAAGAGGATAGTGCCGCGAGGCATTTATTAAAATTGGGTGGTACCACGTGAGTCTACATAGCTCTCGTCCCTTCGGGATGAGGGCTTTTTTGTGTTTTTAAAAATTAATGAGTGTGTACAAAAATTTTAACGTAAGTGAAAAATGCACTGTAGGAACGAAGTGTTCGCCTTTGAAATCGTGAAAATACAATAAATTAAATTCAAAATTCACGATTGAGACTCACAGGCTTTCTGAAGAAAGCCACTTCGTAAGCATGAAGTGTTTTTTTCTCTGAAGTGGTCCAAATATTTGAGCACGCTCTACAAGGAGGAATGTTCAATGACAAACGTATTTATTGGCGGCGCATGGCCGTATGCGAATGGGTCACTGCACTTGGGAAGATTGGTGAGTTTACTGCCGGGGGATGTGCTCGCGCGTTACTATCGGGCGAAAGGCGATCAGGTGCTGTTCGTCTCTGGGAGTGACTGCTATGGGACACCGATTGCGGTGCAGGCAAATAAAGAAGGTGTTGCGCCAAGTGACATCGCAGATCGATTCCATCAGGAATTCGTCGATTGCTTTAACAAGCTTGGATTCACGTATGACTTGTACACGCGGACGGATCAGCCGTTTCATCAGCAGGTGGTGCAGGAGATCTCTTCCTCGAACTATTGGCAAAAGGATACTTGTACCCCAAAACGGTACTCCAGACGTATTGTGAGACGGATGAGCGATTCCTACCGGATCGCTATGTGGAAGGCACTTGTCCGGTATGCGGCAAGCGAGCAAGGGGAGATCAGTGCGATTATTGCTCTACCTTATTAGATCCCACCGATCTGATCGATAAAACCTGTAAAATCTGCGGCAATTCGCCTGTGGAACGACCGACTGAGCACTATTATTTTGCCTTATCTAAGTTCCAAGAGGAATTGGAACAGTATGTAGATGCGTCTCAAGGCTGGAGAGATAATGCGATTCAGCTAACAAGGCGTTACTTATCGGAAGGGCTGCAAGATCGCGCGGCGACAAGAGATTTATCTTGGGGTGTTGATGTACCGGTCGCAGGGTTCGAGGCGAAGAAGGTGTATGTGTGGATTGAGGCGGTGAGCGGGTATTTGTCAGCGAGCAAGCAGTGGGCTGGGCAAACAGGCGGCAGCTGGGAATCCTTTTGGCAGGATAATGGGGAGGAAGTTCGGTCGTATTATGTACATGGCAAGGATAACATCCCGTTTCATACGTTAATCTGGCCAGCCTTGCTTAAAGGTATAGGAGAGTTGCATCTTCCAGATCGAATCATCTCAGGTGAATATTTAACTTTGGAAGGGGAGAAGTTCTCGACTAGTCGTAATTGGGCAGTGTGGGTACCGGATTTGCTCAGTCAATATGACCCAGATTCGATTCGTTATTTCCTCATAGCCAATGGTCCTGAGAAACGGGATGCAGACTTCTCATGGCGTGAGTTCATCTATAGTCATAACGGCGAGCTGCTAGGCGCATTCGGAAACTTTGTGAATCGGACGCTATCGTTTATTAACAAATCGTTCGATGGTCGCGTACCTGAAGGTGATCGAAACAAGGAATGGGAGAAGGAGTTAACACAGCTGTATGTCGATGCAGGGACTTTAATAGAAGAAGGGCATCTAAAGGCAGCATTGGAACGAATCTTCACGACCGTGCGTGCAGCGAACAAATTTATCGATGAGCAGAAGCCTTGGTCGCAGTATAAGGAAAGCCACGAAGCAAGCGGGCAGACGCTCAATACGTGTGTACAGATTATTGCCAACTTGGCGAATCTACTGGAACCCTTTGTACCTTTTGCCTGTGAGAAGATTAGAGGGTTCTTAGCGATAGGCAAGCCATCATGGGAAGTGATCCAAGTGGCTGCGAATCAACCCATTACTAATCTGCAATTGTTATTCGAGCGTGTTGATGTAGATCGGATTGAGGAGGAGATGGAGCGTCTAAAGGCGAATTCCTAGACATACAATGAACGGGGAAAGCAATTATTGTGAAATTGATGAATCCTTCCTGACATCCTCTTGTCAGCAATGGTTTCGTATACTTACATTATCCAATAACAAAGAGGAGCTGTAACTAATGACAACATCAATCACACAAACCGTAGCGCAATTCGAGGAAACGCTCAATCATTACCTACAAGAACTAGACAAATATAGCTTGGAACAGTTAACGAAAGTCGTAGACGAGGAAGAGTGGTCACTTGGACAGATGTATCTACACCTGATTAACTCGGCAAATAACATGCAGCTTCGTAATGCAGAGGAGTGCTTAGAACAGAGCGGTAATGCAGCCTTGTTCACAGGTGAGCAGTCTGAAGGTTGGCAAACGATGCAGAAGATCGGTGGATTCCCACCTATTGCAATCAAAGTTCCAGCATCTCCTATGCATACGCCGCCACAGCCAGAGAGCAAGGAGCAGATCGTTCAAGGCTTGAATACAGTTCTAGTTCGAATGAAAGAAGTTGCAGCTAAGCTGGACGGGGCAGATCTGAGTTATACCGTCGCGCACCCTCGCTTAGGTCCACTACATGCACTCGATTGGTTCAACATCTTAGAGATGCATTATCGCCATCATTTGTTGCAAAAAGCCAAAATCACAAGCAGTTGGGTCACCGCATAATCACCTAACATGCAATTATCGAGGAGTCCTGTAATCAGGGCTCTTTTTGCGTTTTTGTGTTATATAAGGAACTGACAACAGTTCCCCTTGTTTTCACAAATGCTTTCTGGGACAATAATAAGCAGACTGAATTTTATAGTTTTTGAAAAGAGGACTTCGAAGATGAAACCATCCATTTATGGCATGACCATGGATCAGCTGGCGGCATGGCTGCTGGAACGTGGACACAAGAAATTTAGAACATCCCAAGTATGGGATTACTTATATCGCAAGCGGGTTACGAGTTTTGCAGAGATGCTAGATGTAAATCCGGCATGTCTCGCACTACTCGAAGAACATTATGCAATCCGAACGTTAGAAGTGAATACGAAGCAAGAATCAGCTGATGGTACGGTGAAGTTCTTATTTAACTTGAGCGATGGGAACTTGATCGAGACCGTACTTATGCGTCAAAAATATGGCTTATCTGTCTGCGTCACAACGCAAGTGGGTTGTAACATTGGCTGCAGTTTCTGTGCGAGTGGACTGCTGAAGAAAAGCCGCGACCTCTCAAGCGGGGAAATCGTGGAACAATTAATGAAGGTACAGCTTGATCTTGATTCACAAGGTAAGGGCGAGAAAGTTAGCCATCTTGTGGTGATGGGAATCGGCGAGCCGTTCGACAACTACGATAATCTTGTGGATTTCTTGCTCACGATCATTGATCATAAAGGACTTGCGATTGGTGCGCGTCATATTACGGTATCGACTAGCGGTATTCCAGATAAAATTCGAGCGTTTGCTGATAACAAGATGCCTGTAAACCTAGCCGTATCCTTACATGCGCCCAATGATGAACTGCGCACGAAGATCATGCGTATTAACCGCGCCTATCCGATTGAAACGTTAATGGATGCAGTCGATTATTACTTGGCAACGACGAAGCGTAGACTTACGATCAGCTATATTCTGCTTAAAGATGTGAACGATCAGAAAGAACACGCCCTAGAGCTTGCAGAACTACTGACAGATAAGCGTTCGCTTACGAATGTGAATCTCATTCCTTACAACCCAGTTGATGAGCTCGATCAATACCAACGTAGTGATCAAGAGACGATTCGTGCTTTCTATGATGTATTGAAGAAGCAAGGAGTTAGCTGTAGCGTCCGTCTGGAACATGGTACGGACATTGATGCGGCGTGTGGTCAATTACGCAGTAAACAAATGAAAGAAACGAAGGGTTCAGAAAGCAATGTGGTATAAGCTCTTTCTATATATACACATCATCAGTGCGATTACCTCCATTGGCCCATTCTTCATTCTATTGCCGATGTTAGCGAAATTGAAGTCAGCCGAGCTTGCAGCGAGGAATGCATATCTGGATACATTCCGCTCTGCAAACCGTCTGGCGAAACATATGGGACATGTGCTCGTTGCCTCTGGCATCGGGCTTGTCCTCATTGGTCACTGGTCTTGGAGTACTTCTTGGATTGTGATGACACTGGCGATCTTAGTCGCCTCATTATTGTTCATGGCAAGGGCATTCTCACCGAAATTACGAAAGTTTAATGAGCCAGATTTAGATGTAGACAAGGTCGTTCATGCGCTGAAGCGTGCTACGTGGACGTATTTGATTCTACTTCTAGTCATGCTGTGGTTTATGGTGGCAAAGCCTGAGTTTTGGTAGATTACAATACATATTGTTAGATTTACAAGATGAGTAGCTATGGGAGCGTATTTAAAAAGTTAAACGAAAGAGAAAAAAGCAACTTATGCTTTCGAAGTACTTTTCCTTCGGAAAAGTTTGAGTGTTCACCTTTGAAATCGTGAAAATACCATTAAATCAATTCAAAATTCACGATTGAGATTCATAGGCTTTCCGCAGGAAGGCCATTTCGTAAGCCTAGTGCTTTTTTATCTGTAGAGCCCCAACTTTTTAAATACGCTCTATTAGATTGAGGGGAGGATAATCTAATGACAGCAGCATGGATTCACGGCATTGTACTCGCCTTCGGGCTCATTCTGCCGCTTGGTGCGCAGAACATCTTTATTTTTAACCAGGGAGCCTATCAATCTAGGTTTACGAAGGCTTTACCTGCGGTATTAACGGCAGCGATCTGCGATACGGTGCTTGTACTCCTTGCAGTGCTCGGGGTGTCCATCATCGTATTTACGATCACATGGCTGAAGGTGCTTATTTTTGCAATTGGACTCGTATTTCTGATTTATATGGGATATTCCATCTGGAAGAGCAAGCCGCAGGTGGCCTCTAGTACGAATGGTGAAGCGACTGTCATGACGACGAAGAAGCAAATCTTGTTCGCCATGTCCGTATCACTGCTTAATCCCCACGCGATTCTAGATACGATTGGGGTTATTGGGACTAGCTCACTGAGTTATGAAGGTTCAAGTAAAGTTGTATTTACGATGGCAACGATCTTGATTTCGTGGCTATGGTTCTTCGGTCTAGCTATAGTTGGCAGAATAGTAGGTAAATTAGATGGTCAAGGTAAATTCTTGTTGCTCCTTAATCGACTTTCTGCATTATTAATTTGGGGTATTGCGATCTACATTGGCAAACAACTGTTCGATATTTTAGCTGGAAATAGCTAAATTAATCCTAAAAATCGAATAGTTTAATATGTACGGTTATGCTATGATCAAGGATGTGAGTCGTCTTCCGACCGCAGAAGGAGGAATTCAATATGTCACATGTAGTTATTATGACAGCTCAGAAAGTACGAGGCATGGTATTAAGAACGGTACAATCCATCCCAGAGGAAGTGTTCGATATTCAGCCTGCTGGATTCAACAACACAATCAGATGGAATGTAGGACACATTGTGAACAGCTTAGAGCGTTTTTGCGCGGCTTCTATCCCTCTTAACTCCAATTTGCCAGCTACATATAACGAACAATATGGTACAGGTTCTCGCCCATCGGCGTGGACAGAAGCTGGACAATCCAAGGATGAACTTCTTGAACAATTAAGTGCACAATTAAACGCAATTTCCGAAGCTTCAGCTGAGGTGCTTGAAACAGCATTCCCAGAGCCTGTAGAACTTGGGCCAATGAAGCTAAACACGGTTGCTGAATTGATTAACTTCGCTGTTATTCACGAAGCGCTTCACTTAGGTACGATTAAGGCGCTTGCTGCAGTTACATCAGTTAAATAAGACATAAGCTAGATTGATACAATTAGCAGGCCGTTAGAGTGTCACACCTCTAATGGCTTTTTTCGCCGAAAATATAATCATATTATTACAATAATTTAGATAGAAAGCGGTGGAGTTCTTGTCATTTGTTATTCGATTACAATGGTTTTTTAAACAGAGGTGGAGTCAATACGCAATTGCGATTCTTTTCATGGCAGGGGTGAGTCTATTATCAACGCTCCCGCCTAAGATGATCGGAAGCACGATTGACCTCATTCGTACGGGGAGTCTAACGCAGGAGCAACTAACGAAGACAGTGCTGACTCTAGTTGGTTTGTCGCTACTGCTCTATGGGATGACGTATGTATGGCTGACAACGTTGTTCGGCAACTCCGCATTAATTGAGAGATTGCTGCGCGGTAAGTTGCTCGCTCATCTCACGAAGATGACACCGGGATTTTTCCAGCGCAACAGTACCGGACAGTTGATGGCTCTAGCAACGAATGATGTGCTCGCGATCGGTCAGACTGCAGGTTATGGGGTTATGACGATTGTGAATACGGTCGTGGGAGCTACAGTTGTTATTGCGACAATGGTGACTTTAATTGATTATCGCCTTATGCTTGCAGCACTTATTCCGCTGCCATTCCTAGCAATTGCAATTAATATCTTGGGTAAAAAGATTCGAACTCGCTTTATTGATGCACAAGCGGCTTTTGGCAAAATGAATGATCATGCACTTGAATCGATTTCCGGTATTCGCGTTATTCGTTCTTATGTACAGGAAGATCATGATTTGAATGCATTTGATCAAGTGACGACAGAAGTAAGGGACAAGAACAAGAAGGTATCGGTATTTAACGCCTTGTTCCAACCGCTTATCTCCTTAATTGTAGGGATTAGCTTTACGATTGGAATTGGGTATGGTTCTTACCTTGTACTTGCCAAAGAAATTACACTCGGACAACTGGTGTCCTTCAACATTTATCTAGGTATGCTCATCTGGCCCATGATTTCTTTCGGTGAATTCATTAACGTACTGCAGCGGGGAAGTGCTTCTGCAGATCGCTTGGATACGGCACTTACGCAACAAGCTGACTTGCATGATGTAGAATCACCAATTGAGCTGGGTCAGCATGTATCCAGTATTGAGATGAAGAACTTGACGTTTACGTATCCAACGGCCAATCAGCCGAGTCTCGTAGATATCAATTTCCGTTTGGAACGGGGACAGACACTCGGAATTGTCGGACGTACGGGTAGTGGTAAGAGTACATTGATGAAGCAATTGCTGCGTCAGTATGCGATAGAGCCGAGTAAACTGTTCATCTCCGAAGTGCCGATTGAGCAAATACGAATTGAACAGATGAAGAGCTTTATTGGATATGTGCCACAAGAGCACATGCTGTTATCAAAGTCGATTCGTGAGAATATTGCGCTCGGTAAGCCAGATGCAACAGAAGAAGAGATTGCGAAGGCCATTGAGATGGCTTCGTTTACTCAAGATATAGCCCAAATGCCAGAAGGGTTAGATACAATTGTCGGGGAGAATGGGGTGATGCTCTCCGGTGGACAGAAGCAGCGGGTTGCGATTGCGCGTGCACTGCTCATTGATGCTGAGATGCTGATGCTCGATGACTCCTTGTCTGCGGTGGATGCACGGACGGAAAGTCGTATTCTGCACCAAGTTCGAATGGAACGTGCAGGACGTACAACACTCATTACGACGCACCGATTGTCTGCGGTTAGTCATGCGAACTGGATTCTGGTATTAGATGAAGGACGCATTATCGAAGAAGGCACACATGATGAATTGATGCTGTTTGGCGGTTGGTACAAGGAACAATGGGATCGTCAGCAGATGGAAGCTAGCTTAGAAGAATAGAAACAGGCTTAAGGAGGTGTATGGATGCCAAGTAAATCGACTTCAAGAAGATTAATATCCTATGCAATGGTATATAAATTCAGGATCATCGGGGCCTTGCTCATTCTGTGTGTGGCAGTAGGAGCGGAACTGTGTGGACCTTTTATTACGAAGATGATTATTGATGAGTATTTAAAAGAAGGCGCGACGGAATTGTCGCCTATCCTCGGGTTATTAGGCATTTATTTATTGCTCTTAGTCGTAGGTAGTATTAGTACATTTACACAGTCGTACATGTTACAGTCAACGGCATTGCAAATTATTAAGAACATGCGGATGGATCTCATGTCGCATATTCAGCGCATTTCGCTGCGCTATTTTGACAGTACACCGATTGGTCAGGTCGTGTCTCGAATTGCGAACGATACGGAAGCGGTACGGGATTTGTTCATGAGTTTCATGGCAACTTTCGTAGTTAGCTTCGTGCACTTGATTGGGATTTACACAGCATTATTCTTGCTGGATACGCGCCTGGCGCTGCTGTGCTTGATCTTGCTGCCAATCTTTGCGCTCATTATGAAGATTCATCTGAAGTACTCGAAGATCTACATTACGATTATGCGTGCGCGTCTGAGTGACATGAATGCGAAGATTAATGAGTCGATCGTCGTGATGCCAATTATTCAAGCTTTCCGTCGGGAAAAGAAGACGATCGATGAGTTTGAAGAACTGAATGACGACCGCTACGTGAATCAACTCAAGCAATTCCGTGTCTACTCGCTATCCTCACGTAACATTGTAGGTACGATTGGTAGTTTAGTCATGGCGATGGTGATCTGGTATTTCGGTCGTGATGCACTGCAAGCAACCATTTCATTCGGTGTATTCTATGCGTTCGGGGACTATGTGGGACGTATTTTCCAACCAATTATCGGGATCTTCGATCAGATGACCAATGCCCAGCGTGCGTTCGTGTCTGCGGAGAAAGTGTTCGCGATTATGGATATCGAAGGTAACGAAGTGGAGAAGACGGATCAAGTGAAGCGCCCAGAAGGTGTTGTGAAATTCGACAACGTGTCATTCGCTTATAAAGAAGGCGAGAACGTGCTGAAGAACATCAACATTGAAGCGCGTAAGGGTGAGACGATTGCTCTTGTCGGTCATACAGGGTCAGGTAAGAGTTCGATTATGAACCTACTGCTCGGTTTCTATGAACCAGGTGAAGGTCAGATTTCGATTGATGATCGTGACATAACCACTTATTCGAAGCAAGCACTTCGCAAACATATGGGGATCGTGCTGCAAGATCCGTTCCTGTTCGCAGGTGATATTAAGTTCAATGTAAGCTTGTACAACTCCGACATTACAATTGATCGTGTCAAAAAAGCCCTACAAGACGTTGGAGCAGCCCCATTCATTGAACAATTACCGAATGGCTATGATGAGCCGGTAGTGGAACGGGGAAGCACGCTGTCCTCGGGACAACGACAGTTGATTTCGTTTGCCAGAGCACTAGCATTCGATCCATCGATCTTGATCTTGGATGAAGCGACAGCGAGCATTGATAGCGAGACAGAGAGCTTGATTCAGCAGGCACTTAAAGTGGTAAGTGAAGGACGAACAACATTCATCATCGCCCACCGCCTGTCCACGATTCGTGAAGCGGATCAGATTCTCGTGCTGCACCGTGGTGAGATTGTGGAGCGTGGTAATCACGATGAGTTAATGGCGCTAGAAGGTCGTTACTATAAGATGTATCAGCTGCAAAAAGGTGGCGAGAAGAAGCCTGCTGTAGTTGGTGGTGTCGTTAAAGCGTAAATAATTTCAAGTTTAGTGGTTGCCGTTGCTTCTAACGCATGAAAATGCCTCACTCGGTACATTATGGTACAATAGGCAGATGAACTTAAGTGTAGGAGTTGACCATAATGAGTGAAGCAGTTAATGAGCAAGACTTGATGGAATATATCGTGAGTAAGACGAAGGCTGATCCGAAGGCGATTGAGATCGTACTTAATCACGAAACAGCTTTTATGAACAAAGCGAAGCCCAATGCTAAGGGAGAGATTGATATCGATCTTGATGATCTTGTGGATTACATCATGAGCAAGCCGAATGTGAAGCTGGATGAAATGACAGTCGAAACGATTCTGGATGCAGAGATGGCGTATCTGATGGATAAAGGCGAAGCAGGTTATTTGGACTAAGCTCGATAGAAGTAGATATGGACTCACACTTTCGCATGATTGCGGGTGTGGGTCTTTTTTTTTAGCTTATCAGAACAGATATTGGATGCAAGTTGTCCTAGACAGTCCGTGCCAGCCCAAGGTACCATGAGAAGTGACTAACCTAGCGGAGGGGATATTGGGCGATGACGACTTACAAAATGATCGTGCTAGACTTAGATGACACACTACTTCGAGATGATTACTCGATTTCACCGCGTACGAAGGAAGCACTAATGCGTGCGCAAGAAGCCGGCGTTAAGGTGGTGTTGGCATCAGGCAGACCAACGTTTGCCATGCTGCCGATTGCTAAGGAACTTGAGCTTGCGAAGTACGGAAGCTTTATTCTTTCTTTTAACGGAGCGAAGATTACGAACTGTCAGACTGGTGAAGAATTGTTCAGCAGCACACTGTCGGTGGAGACGATCCATGAGATGTTTGCACTTAGCCGTCGTGAAGGCATTGAGATTCTATCCTACGTTGGCGATGACATTGTCACACAGGCACGTAACAATAAATATATTCAGATTGAATCCGAGCTAACAGGAATGCGTGCTGTAGAGGTAGATAGCTTTACTGATTACGTCCAGCAGCCTGTTGTAAAAGGATTGATGATCGCCGATCCGGAAATCCTGGCAATCGTAGAGAAGAAGCTGCAAGCTGAGCTTGCAGGCCGCTTGAATGTGATGCGTTCCAAGCCGTTCTACTTGGAAGTGACAGAAGTGGGCGTAGATAAGGGAGCAAGCTTGGATCACTTGATCAAGCCGCTTGGCATCACGAAGGATGAAGTGATCGCAATCGGAGATAGTTATAACGATCTGACGATGATCCACTTCGCAGGACTTGGTGTTGCAATGGGCAATGCACCGGATGACATCAAAGCCGTGTCGCAGTATGTGACAGACACGAACATGAACGATGGCGTGGCGAAAGTCGTGGAGAAGTTCATTTTTGATGGGGCTGTCGAGGTAAGAGGATAAGTCATATTTTAATAGGGAAAAAAAGAAAGACGACTTTACGCGTGAGTACGCGGCTAGAGTCGTCTTTTTTTGATGTGCAAATTACGCTACATATACACTAATGATAACCGAGTTGCTTATGCAACTTGTCGAATAGTTCAAACGCTTCATCCCAATCCTTACCTGGGTCTGAGAAAGAGAAGTCCACTTTGGACATCGGGGTGATGAACTTGTATAAATGAGCCTTATCGTTCTCAAGTAGTGTTTCAGGATCGGCAAGGATATTCAAAGTTTTCGAGAACCATTCGTTGTACCAGTTGACAATGTAACCGATTGTTTTCCTTGACTCATAGGGGAAGTGGTCAGGAAGATTGCTCATTGTTCTCTCCAATGCATGAAGACTGTCTAACGTGTAGGTCAACCGGATCAGGAGGGCTCGATTCTTATCTGGATTTTCCCAATCACGAGGGCCCGACGAGTTTTCTAACAATCTTTGTATTGTTTTTAGATGATAGGCAGCCTGATTGGCCATTTTTGCGCCATGTAGGTTTATTTCATTCTGCGCTTTACGCAGTTCTAAGTGTTGCCATAGTCCGAAGCCTGTGAGCAGAAGGAGTAGAAGGACTACACTTACGTTGAATTTCTTATGTAATGTCAAAGATGTCACCTCAAGATTAGGATTAGAACAACAGTAACCGATCTGGGAAGGTTTGTTAATGACTATTTTATGTAAATTTTATGTAAATCAAATTGAGCATTGTTTTTCTGACATTTGTCATAGTGAACAGGTGACATCGGCGACTAACGAGCATGGGCGTACATCCTCTACAATAAGGACATAAGCGAAACACAAACAAATAACAAAGTAGAGGATGATAACAAATGACTATGACATATATGATCGAAGCGACAAATGTAGTAAAGCAATTCGGAAGCCACCGTGCAGTGGATAACATCAGCTTTAAGTTCGAAACAGGTAAGATCACAGCATTACTCGGACCGAACGGAGCAGGGAAAACAACAACAATCTCCATGATTCTAGGTATGATCAAACCGACTTCCGGTGAGGTTACGGTGCTTGGTAAACCAGCTGGAACAAGCGAGTTACGCGAGCGTGTAGGAGCATTGATGCAAGATGTAAAAGCGGCTGACGGCTTAACAGTGATCGAAGTATTGAAGTTGTTCCGCAGCTATTACAAGAATCCGATGTCTCTCGAACAGCTCTTAGATATATCGGGATTACATAAAGAAGCCAAGCGCCGTGCATCTACATTGTCTGGTGGACAGCGCCGCAGACTTGCTTTTGCACAGAGCTTGGTTGGTAATCCTGAGCTAATCCTACTGGATGAGCCAACAGTCGGCATGGACGTTGAAGCGAGAGCGCGCTTCTGGGATACGATTCGTGCACTTGCTGCGAAGGGTAAGTCGATTCTGCTCACGACACATGACTTGCAAGAGGCAGACGCGGTTGCGGACCATATCTGCATTATTGCTGGCGGCAAAGTTGTTGCAGAAGGGACTTCCCAGGAGCTGAAGGAACAGACAGCTCTTCGTACAGTTTCGTTCAAGGTTGCAAACGCACCAAGTGAAGAGGAACTCTTGAGCTTACCTGGGGTGAAGAAAGTTGAAGTCCAGCAGTCCCGTATTACTTTGCATGTGAGCCAGACGGATCAATTACTTGCGGTAGTATTACAAAAGGACTGGGGCGTATCCGACATCGAGGTACACGCTGCGAAGTTCGAAGATGCATTCCGCACCTTAACGGCTTAATCATCTGACATTTGTCATAGGAAACAAGTGACATCGACGACTAACTGGAGATGACCGACATCCCCTACAATAAAGATATAAGGAACACACTATTAGGAGGAACTAATCATGAAAATGAACATGTTAATAAGCCAAACGAAAGCTGAAAGTTTACGTATTATACGCAGCCCATTCTTCTTGCTCTTCTCGATCGTTATGCCACTTGCTTTCTACTTCTTATTCTCAAGCCTTAGCGGTTCAGATCGTGCGATTGAATCGACTACATATGCGCAATATTCACTAATGTCCATGACAGCATTTAGCCTAATCAGCACAGCAATGAGCCAATTCGGAATCCGCATTTCCTACGAACGCCGTGATGGTTGGGTAAGCCTCCTTAAGCTAACACCACTTACACCGGCAGTATGGATTGGCAGCAAAATGATCGCTCACATGGGTGTGCATCTTCTTACTATTCTAGTTATCTTCACAGCGGGACACATTGCCTATGACATGGATTTAACAATGACACAGTGGTTGTTATGTGGTTTGTGGTTATGGATTGGAAGTGTACCGTTCCTAGCAATCGGTTCTCTACTTGGCACAATGAAGAATGCGGATGCAGTAGTCGCAATCGCGAACGTGGTTCAAATGGCTCTAGCGATCTTAGGTGGTCTATGGATGCCAATGCAAACTCTACCAAGCTGGATTCAAGCAATTGGTCAGTGGTTGCCATCCCACCGCTATGCACATGGCGCTTGGAGCATGCTAAGCGGTAGTAGCCCAGCACTACTAGATTGGGTCATTCTTCTAGGCTGTGGAATCCTGTTTATGGTACTATCAAGTTACATCCTAAATAGACGGGAAGCGGTGTAATTGAAGAGTTTGAGAGAGAAGTTCATTCCAGCAAGTGAGGGTATTGTCCCCTTAGTCTCCCTAGCAAACTTATTGATTCCCATACTGATCTTATTCTTAAGCGAGCCTCCCCTAAAAATTGGGATCGGGCTCGTTTTGATGCTTATGTTCATCATGGCATATCGGGAGCAGTACTGGCGCAAAGCACAGGCGCTTTGGTTTATTGCGGGGCAATTGCTTGTCATTGTTGCATTCATGTTCTTCTATCATCCGGTTTACGCGTATATGGGCTTTCTCGTTGCGATGTCGCTTAGTAAGCAGAACTTGCGTTTCATGCAAATCGTAGCCGCTTTGTTCGCATTAATCGTCGTTCTACTCAGTATTCCATTGGTTGAAAAAGCAGGTTTAGTCATCATCTTCGTGATGTTACCACCGCTATTTGGTGTATCTGGCATGCCCTTTATTGTACGAGGACAGGAGAATTACAAGCTCATGGCAGAGCGCTTAAAAGCAGCGACTGAGCAACTAGAGCGAATGGCGCAGCAGGAAGAGCGTCAGCGAATTGCAAGGGAGCTGCATGATACACTTGGACATACGATGTCACTGCTTGCACTTAAAGGCGAGTTAACAAGTAAGTTGATTACTCGCGCTCCTGAGAAAGCACAGAAAGAAGCACAAGAAATTACGGAAACCGCGCGAGCAGCATTGAAACAAATGCGAGAACTTGTGACCACGATGCGCGTTGTACGATTAGAAGAAGAGTACACCCACGCGACGGCACTATGTGCAGCCGCAGGTATTAAGATCAAGATTGAAGATCCATGTTATATGATGAAACCAGACAAAACCAAGACGTCAGGTTCAATCAGTCGTGAGTCTGGTAGTAGTCCTGAGCGCCTGCCATTATCTCCACTTCAAGAAACGATCCTCGCCATGTGTTTCCGAGAGTCGTTAACGAATGCGGTAAGACATAGTCGTGCTTCCTCTTGTACGGCAACATTAGAAATAGAAGAAGGACTTGTTCGATTGACACTAGCCGATGATGGAGTCGGTTTGGATCAGGAACAGCTCAAACAAGCAAGCGGTAGCGGGATCGCAGGGTTGAAACAGCGATTGGCACTCGTAGATGGCTACTTAAACGTCGAGTCTGAGCCTGGACAAGGGTTGAAACTAGCTTTACATATCCCAAGAACGATACGCAGCGAAAGGGCAGGTGCAGCAGGATGATTCGCGTTATACTAGGAGAAGATCAACGATTGTTGCGGGAGGCGCTCGCGACTCTTTTATCATTGGAAGACGATATTGAAGTAGTTGGACAAGCGGAGAATGGTGAACAAGCCCTTGAATTGATCATGAAAGAAGAGCCAGATATTGCGATCTTAGATATTGAGATGCCTTTAAAAACAGGGTTGGACGTAGCCGAAGCCGTTCATAAATTAGATCTTCCTTGCAAGATATTAATGTTAACGACATTTGCAAGACCCGGTTATTTTCAAAGAGCGATGGCATGTGGGATTCGAGGTTACTTGCTCAAGGATAGTTCAAGCGATCAGCTTGCAGACACGATCAGACAAATTGAATCTGGCAAGAGAGTCATCAGTCCCGAGTTATCGCTTGCAGTCTGGGATGATCCCAATCCGTTGTCCCCGCGTGAGAAAGAAGTGCTATGCTTAGCCGCACAGGGGATGACCTTGCAAGATATCAGTAGTTCCTTATTCCTCTCCCATGGGACAGTTCGCAATTATATGTCCGAGGCAATTAGCCGAGTGGGTGCGAATACGCGGATTGAAGCGATCACGATTGCGCGCGATAAAGGCTGGTTAGAGTAAGAATAGATCGGCTTGTTTCTAACCAAAGATGCAGCATGTAATCATGAACTAGAATTAGTGTGGAGAGCTCTGAGCGCATACCCAAAGGAGTTGCTCAGGGCTTTTTGCTGTTTGGAGGCAAGGCTAATATCTTCCCCGACCAAAGTCGAGAACGAAACTAAACCTCAGGCAGTTATGACGTGGTAATCAATTTGTTAATCTTAGTAAGACTGGGGGGATAAACGAGATCATGGATATCATCATGGAGTTTTTGCGAGGGTTTGGACCGATAGGAATGTTTATTCATGGAATGATAGACGCAATTATTTTTCCTATACCTGCCTTCTTCCTACAAATATATTTAAGTGCAATTGATCCTGACAATGTGATATGGCTTGCTACGCTTGGTTTTGTGGGTAGTTTATTGGGTACCCCTATTGGTTATTTAATTGGCAAAAAGTCCGGAGATCTCATCCTTAAAAGGTATGTGAAAAAGAAATGGATGGATAAGGCAACGGGGCTTTTCCATCGACATGGAGAAGTCGCAATTCTTATAGGTTCCTTCACGCCAATTCCGTTTAAGTTGTTCACGATCATGGCCGGTTGTATGAATTACTCCTTGTGGAAACTACTTGGCTATGCCGCAATTGGACGCGCAGCGAAGTTCTATATTGTTGGTGTTTTATTTTATATTTATGGTCACGCAGCTGAGCAAATGGTGGATCGTACGCTCATGATAACTATGCTTGGATTCGGAACGTTAATTGTAGCAGGGTGGTTATTGATCCGCTTCGTACAAAGGCGAAAGAAGCAACAACGCGAGGTTACTCTGATTAAAGAGGTAAGATACCTCGACCAAAGTCGAGATGGAAACTAAACTTCAGATCGTTATAGAATTTGTATATTTTTGGTAACCTTATAAAGAGAACAATTTTTGTTTGCAAATGATACGTGTAGGAGTGTAGATACAGATGGAGTGGGTGAGCAACCTTTTTGAACAATATGGCTATCTTGTCTTGATATTAGGATTATTCGCGGAGTCGATTGCACTTCCGTTCCCAGGGGAACTTGCGATGGCGATATCCGGTCATATGAGCACGATTGCTGAAATGAATATTACAATGGTAATTGTGTATTCGTATGTCGGTGCGATAATCGGTACGGCGGTAACATATATGATCGGATATAAGCTTGGGACGCCATTTGTAGCTAAATACGGGAAGTACGTGTTTCTTAAGCAGGAGCGGGTTGAGAAATTGAGTAAGTGGTTTGACCGTTATGGGAATAAGCTGATCTTGATCAGTTATTTTGTCCCAGGTTTACGGCATTTCACGGGCTATGTATCGGGTATTCTGAAGGTGCCAGCGCGCACATTCTTCATCTATAACTGTATTGGTGGTTTTGTGTGGGTAATGCTGTATACGATGATCGGCTTAATATTCGGTGCCAAGTTCGAACAACTCCTTCACTTGGTATCCAGATATTCGATCTTAGCTATTGGAATAGCGGCAATAGGCGTTGGAATCTTCTTGTATGTGAAACACAATAGACAAAGAATCGCTGCTCGCTTGCGTACTCGTGCTCAAAAATCACATAAAGCATAAGCGCGTGAATTGCGTCTATAAGAAAAAGCCACTTCCTTCAAACAGGAGAGTGGCTTTATTACTTTTATACCGTTGCTTTACGAAGCAGTAGATAAGAGGCGAACATCGTGATGACAATGAACGGGAGTAGCCATACTGAATTCTCGAGTAGCGTATGCAACTGAATGTATTCATAAACATTGCCCCACCATTTGAAATATGTGATGACAAATCCAAGTATCATAAGGACTAACCCTAAGCCGATGGAGAATAACAATAATCCGTTGCGTCCGATTCGTCTATGGACACTGGCGAAGATGAATCCGCAGAAAAACTGGCTGAGTAGGATTAAGAAGAAGACAATACCTAGTTCAAGTGGTGATGTTTGATCCATGAAGGGCAGAAGATAAAAACGTAATTTCACACCCCAACCATTCGTCGATTGTTCTATGATTGATAGAATAACCAGGATTAGCGACACCACTAAGCTTACAATACCTGCCGTAGCAGCCGTTCCCCAGAAATAATCTTTGCGGCGAACACTAAAGCTTATGGCCATTGAGAATGTTTGTGAAAGACAAAGGATACCGGCTATAAGCATGTAGACGAAGATCGATAAGCCGCCTCCAGAAGCAAAACCTTCGGGTTCTCGTATGAGTAGTGCAACGAGAATATTGACGAAAAAGCTGGCGAAAAGCACAATAAACGGGATAAAAAACCAGGCCATTTTGTCTCGAATATTCATTTGTACAACGCGAAGTACACGATCCATTAGAGGGCAACTCCTTTCGTATTGTCGTTTGAATTGCTTGTTAGATGAACGACAAGTTCTTGAAGCTTAACAGGTGCAATCTCAAGACCAAGTGAATCTGCATGCTTGCGATCAATCTCTTGAATGCCACCTAGTACCGTTGCTGACATTAACCCGCCAAGCGATTCTTGATGGATGATGCGCATACCTTTGGTGAATGTCTGTACATTAGCGGTGGAACCAACGATAGTAAATGCTTTTCCGCGAATTGTATCTGTGTCCGCATTGATCAAGATTTGACCGCGATCGATCAGGATAACATGCTCAAGAATTTTGCTAACTTCATCAATTAAGTGAGTGGATAAAATAATCGTGCGAGGATGCTCGGTATAATCGTCTATCAAACGGTCATAGAATATCGTTCTTGCAACTGCATCTAGTCCGAGATAGGGTTCATCAAAAATCGTAAGCGGTGCTCGGCAGGCTAGACCGACAATAATGCCGACCGAGGAGAGCATCCCGCGTGACAGTTTCTTCACACTGCGTTTGAGAGGGAGACGGAATTCCTCAACCAACTGCTGCGCGAACTCCTCATCCCAATTTGGATAAAGCGACTTTGCTACAGTGAGTACATCCATAATACGGAACGTATCTGGGTACTTCTGACTTTCCTTGATAAAACACATCTGATTCAATACTTTCGTATTCTCGTAAGGCTCCTCACCAAATACTTCGATCTTGCCGCTTGTAGCAAATGCTTGAGCAGTGATTAACTGCATGATTGTTGTCTTCCCTGCACCATTGCGCCCGAGTAGACCATAAATTTTGTTTGCTTCAAGTTCGAAGCTGACTTGATTCACTGCTGTAAAATCTCCATAAGATTTCGTTAATTGTTTCACTTTAACTACTGGTTTCATAAGGGTTTAATCTCCTCTCCGAATCATCTCGGTTAGTTGGTCGACCGTTATTCCTAGCTTCTCTGCTTCTTTAACCATCGTTACCACATACTGCTCATAGAACTTTTCTTTACGTTTCTCCATCAGAATGGCATGCGCACCGGGTGCGACGTACATGCCCAGCCCCCTTTTTTTGTACAGAATGCCTTGCTCGACTAACATATTGACACCCTTAGCTGCAGTGGCTGGATTAATTTGATAAAATGATGCGAATTGATTCTTAGAAGGTACAACTGACTCTTCAGGCAGTCTGCCTTCGATGATGTCGTCTTCAATCTTGTCTGCAATCTGCATAAAGATCGGTCGACCGTCATCTAGGATGAAAGACAATTCCGCCACCTCCTGTTCGGTTAATTACTTATGTAACCAACTATATATGATTGGGTAATTAGATGTCAATGGGCTATTTTTAAATAAATTTGTGAAAATAAAAAAAAGGCCGCAGATGCGGTCCTTTTTGGATGGAAACGATGTGATTTTGAATAAAGTATTATTTCATTTGACGAAGGGCGAGTACGAAAGAGGCTAGAGCGGCTATACATGCAAGTGTTCGAACATGATTCCATGATGTCCAGACGTTAAGGTATTGGGTCCACAATGCAGTGCTCGATGTGTTCTTCGGATCAAGAGATGCTAGTGAATCGTTAAGAGGGACATTGAATGCTGCAGTTACGATAAATCCGATGAGGTAGAACACACAACCAGCTAGCAAGTAGATCGAACCAGGTTCACCCCAGCGCATAAATGCGAATATGGCGATTACAACACTGACGATTGTCGTTCCCATGAACACAAGCATGAATAGTGGATTGAGAATCGTAGAATTGATTGATTGCATAGCGCCTATGCCATGTTCTGCAGGAATACGAGAGAGTGCGGTCATGATACATGCGGAGAATATGAAGAAGAGTCCTGTAGCTAAGCCTGATCCTAGTGTTGAGAAATACGTTAGAATAAATAGAATACGGTCGCTCATTATGACCTCCTAGTAAAATAAATTACAAAATATTCTAAATAATTGTATACTAGAACTAGAATATAGGAAGCGGTGGACATGCCACGGTGTAGCCTTGCAAGTTGGGAGGTGATGCTGATGGCAACTCTTGAGGTGCTTTATTTTGTCCTGAAACTAATTACTACGTTACTAAGCCTATGGTTTGGTGGCAGGAAGCTAGTGAAATGGATCAAACGAAGACAAAACAACAAGAGAAAACCCCACCGTCGATAAGGTAGGCCCCTTTCGGTGAGGTTTCACGCATAAATCTAATGCGCACCGGAGGTAAGTCCGCCGATACTATATTCAAGGCTCTGACTGTTGGCGCAGTCGGGGCTTTTTTAATATGGTTGAAAAAATGAATGACTATTCTCTAACCTGATACTAAGTATTGACTACAGTATAACACCGCAAACACGCGTTTACAATATCATCCATATTCGAGGTTTAGTCGAATGTTGCCATTGAATTTATTTTACAAATATATCAAATTAAATGGTGTATTATGAGAAGAATATAGGAAGCGGTGGACATGCCACGGTGTAGCCTTGCAAGTTAGGGAGGTGATGCTGATGGCAACTCTTGAGGTGCTTTATTTTGTCCTGAAACTAATAGCTACGTTACTGAGCCTATGGTTTGGTGGTAGGAAGTTAGTGAAATGGATCAAACGAAGACAAAACAACAAGAGAAAACCCCACCGTCGATAAGGTAGACGCCTTACGGTAGGGTTTTTGCGTAAGTAACTCTTATGCGCACCGGAGGTAAGTCCACCGATACTATATTCAAGGCTCTGACTGCTGGAACAGTCAGGGCCTTTTTTAGTTTGATTTGAAAGAGCTGTGACTATACGTTGCATACATATCATATCCGTACAAAAGTTGTACTTTATATGTACGTACAAATTATAACATTCCATATCGGAATATACAATAATAACCATATTATACCCATCGCCTAATTATTCATACTGCTGTATACTTTCTCGCAGTAATTTAACAACCATTTCTCTTAGCTCGATTGGTGCTATTACTTTTACATCAACACCGTACTTCAGTAGTCTTCGTGATAGAAAAGGTAGCTCTTCTATAGGGCTGCTTCCATGCCACTGCTTGCTTCGTATCCCTTGCAGAAGCGGATCTGACTGCGCAATGCGCGCGCCTGTATCTGTAAACTGCAACACGACTTCTACACTCTCACGCTCATCAGTCTTCTTAAACCACTCTTGCAGCGTCGGAATAGATGCATCAACTTGCTCCAACACCTCAATCTCACTCATCCGATCTACTCGATACAAGATTACCTTCTCACCACGTTGTGCGGGCATGTACCAGAAACCATTCTCATAATAAATGCCGAGTGGGTAGGCTTGGGTTCTCTTTAATCCACTTTGGGAACGATACATGTAAGAAACTTCGCGCTTATCCATCGCGGCTTGCAGGATATGTGTCGTCAGTGGTGCAGGCTCGGAAACCTGATTGTGCATAAATCCGATATGCTTCTTCATTCGATCAATGGATTCTTGTACATCTGTTGGAAGCCCTGCGTAATACTGCTCGGCAAGATGTGAACGTATGGACTCGAATGGAAAGTCGTGGATCTTCTCTAGATATTGGATCATTAAAAATAAGCCAAAAGCTTCGTTCTGATTTAGTTGCAGCGGCGGTAAAATCCGATTTGGCATAACACGGTAACCGCCAAGTTTCCCAAGATCGGTATAGAGTGGAAAACCCATCTGTTGCAAGTAGTCGAGGTCACGCTGAATGGTGCGGATCGATACTTCGAATCGCTCGGCAAGCTCGCGAGCCGTGAACTTTTTGCGGGAATCCATCATCTGCATAATAGCTAATCTACGATTATTCATATTCTCACCTAATTACGTCATGATTTGTCGTAATTAAAGTGTATCATAAAGATACTAAGAAGGGAGCGATAAGATTATGGGTAAAAATAATAAAGTGGTGTTGTACATTGCGATGAGTCTGGATGGTTATATTGCAAGACCAAATGGTGATGTGGATTGGCTGATGGCGATAGATGGCGACGGAGATAATGGATACTGTGCCTTCTATGAAACAATCGGTACAGTTGTAATGGGACGTGCAACATACGAGGAGATCCTGGTATTGTCCGAAGAGTATCCGTATATCGGCAAAAAAAATTATGTCTTATCACGATCGGAGCAGCCAGCAGCACCTCATGTTACCTTTACATCGGAATCGTTGGCATCATTAATTCCACAGTTGAAAGAAGAGGCAGAAGGCGATGTCTGGATCGTAGGTGGTGGGAAGGTAGTAAAAGACTGTTTGGATCTAGGTTTAATCGACGAGATGGAAATCGCAATTGCACCAACCGTATTAGGTGAAGGGATTCCGCTTTTCCCAGCAGGGATGAAAGAAAATGTATACACCCTGACTCATGCAGGAACATCCGGTCAGTTCGTCATGCTAAAGTATAAGAAGTAGATTATTAGAGTGAGTTCAAATTGTTAAACGAAAGAGAAAAAAGCAACTGTAGGAACGTAGTGTCCGCCTTTGAAATCGTGGAAATACCACTTAATCTAATCAAAACTTTCACGATTTCAACAGCGGCCGGAAGTGCTTTTTTCTCTGTAGTGACCCGACAATTTGAACTCACTATAAAAATAGCCCGTTCCTGTCATTCAGGAACGGGCTACTTGGTTATATGTGTTGAAGCTTAGCTGGCATATTCAACAATCGCTTACTGGTAACCCCAGATCATTACAAACAATGTACCGAAGATCGTGACTAGACCAACGAATAGTGCATATAGAATGTTGAGGTAAAGTGACTTTTTATCTTTGGATTCATCGACGTGCATGAACACGAATAGCTGTAGGGAAGCTTGGATGATCGCACAGACGATAAGGATCGCGAGGCCAACCGTAGCCGGCATATTAAAGAATACGACGCAAAAAGCAACAATGGAAAGGATGAGAGAGAATAAGTACCCCATCACATGACGAACCGGGAATAGTTGTTTCATCATCGTTTACATCATTCCTTTCAGATAGACGAAGCTGAAGATGAAGATCCAGACAACGTCTAAGAAGTGCCAGTACAAGGAGAAGATGAAGGATTTATTAGCCGTCTCCGGTGTAAATCCTTGACGCTTCACTTGAAGGAGAATTGCAGTACCCCATAGAAGACCGAATGTTACGTGCGCTCCGTGTGTGCCGAGCAAGACGAACAAGCTGGATAAGAATGCACTTGTTGTGAGAGTCGCACCTTCATGTACGTATGTGAAGAACTCAATAATCTCAACAGTAAGGAATCCGAGTCCAAGCAGCAAGGTAATGGAGAAGAAGATCATCATTGGCTTCTTCAGTCCAAGACGCATTGCGTGAATTGCTAGTCCACAAGTGAAACTACTTGTAAGGAGCAAGAAAGTCTCGATTAACACACCGTTCATTTCAAAAATTTCAGGACCCGTCGGGCCAGTGCCCGTACGGTTCCAAAGTGTAAAGTAAACAGCAAACAAAGTCGAGAACAGCGCAATTTCAGCGCCTAGGAAGAGCCAGAATCCGAAGATCTTGTTACTGTTCTCTTCTGTTGAATATTCAAGCGGCAAAGTGTCATCGATTTTCATGCCTGATCACCTCGCAATTTCTTTTCTGTTTCAGTAATTTCTTTGACGGATACATAGAAGCCATGATCACGTTCAAAGGAACGGTAAGCAAGCATAACCAGCATGACAACACCCATTACGATTGCAGGTACCCACCAGCTAAATACAAGGAAGAAGCCGAGTAGGAAGAACACGATACCCAAGATTAGTGGTTGACCACTGTTGCTTGGCATATGAATCTTTTCGATTTTCTTGCCTGCGTAAAGAGAAGTCTTGTTCTTTTTCGCAAACCAGTAAGAATCCAAACCATCTACTTCAGGTGTAATTGCAAAGTTATAGAATGGCACTGGGCTCGGTGTGCTCCACTCCAGCGTACGGCCATCCCATGGATCGCCTGTTGTGTCGCGTGGTGCATAACGGCAGCTCCAGTAAATGTTGTATACCAAGAGAGCAAAACCAATCGCAAGACCAACGGAACCGATTGTTGCAATCAAGTTCAGTGGACCAAAGCCTGTGCTTTCGGAGTACGTGTACATCCGGCGTGTCATACCGTTAAGACCAAGGAAGAACAACGGCAAGAATGTAACGTTAAAGCTGATTGCAATGAACCAGAATGCTGTTTTACCTTGTTTTTCATTAAGTCTAAATCCGAATACTTTCGGGAACCAGTAGTACATACCCGCAATAACGGCGAATACCGTACCTGGAATCAGAACGTAGTGGAAGTGAGCAACTAGGAACATCGTATTGTGGTATTGGTAGTCCGCACTTGCCATCGCAAGCATAACCCCTGTTACCCCACCAATCGTGAAGATTGGAATAAATGCAAGTGTGTAAAGCATCGGAGTTGTGAAGCTGATAACCCCATTTTTCAAGGTGAAGAGCCAGTTAAAGATCTTAACACCGGTTGGAATGGCAATCGCCATCGTTGTGATGGAGAAGAATCCATTGACCATTGCGCCATGTCCCATCGTATAGAAGTGATGCGCCCATACGAGGAAGGAGAGCAAGGAAATGGCAACCATACTGATAACCATTGATTTATAACCGTAAAGGTTCTTTTTCGAGAAAGTAGAGATAATTTCACTATAAATACCGAATGCCGGCAAGATAACGATATAAACTTCAGGATGTCCCCATACCCAGAACAAGTTCGCCCAAAGCATATCCATACCGCCATTGGCCATGGTGAAGAATTGTGCGCCGAAGATACGGTCAAACATCATAAGTGCAAGTGCCACAGTCAAGACTGGGAATGCGAACAAGATGATGACACAAGTGATCAGGGAAGACCATGTGAACATCGGCATGCGCATCAGTTTCATTCCTGGTGCACGCATCTTAAGGATGGTCACGATAAAGTTAACACCTGTCATAAGTGTACCTAGACCGGCAATCTGGATGGCAATACTGTAATAGTTATTACCTACTGTCGGACTAAATTCCAAGCTTGCAAGCGGGAAGTAAGCCGTCCAACCTGCATCCGGGGAACCCCCGATAATGAAGGAGATGTTGAAGAGCATTGCCCCTGCTGCAAATAGCCAGAAGCTGACTGCATTAAGTCTTGGGAAGGCTACGTCACGCGCCCCAATTTGGAGAGGGATTACAACGTTCATTAGACCCATAATAAATGGCATCGCCATGAATAGAATCATGATTACACCATGCGTAGTGAAAATTTCGTTATAATGCTGGGCATCTAAGAATTTCATGTCCGGCCCTGCTAGTTGTGTACGCATCATGAGTGCGTCGATACCACCACGAAGTAGCATCACAAGTGCAGCCACAATGTACATGACACCAATGCGTTTATGGTCTACAGTAGTCAGCCATTCTTTCCACATGTAGCCCCATTTTTTAAAATAAGTAAGACCTACGAGGATCGCAAGGCCGGCAACGATCATACTGATCATCGCGCCAATGATCATCGGTTCAGTCGAAACAGTAAATCCACTTGGGTTCATTGGGTATAACTCCTTTCTAAACGGTTCTTATGCTAGTGATGCGAATGTTCATTTTCGGTTTTTTGATCCGAGCTAGAATGAGTATCGTGGTTCATTTCTTCTTTCTTGCTATCTCCGCCGTGATTGTGACCGCCGTTCTCACCCTCTGGTGGTGGACTGAAATCAAGGTGTGTGGAGGAGTAAGATTTACGACCCACTTGTGTAGCTTCAAGTAGTTGTGCGAATTCAGTCTCCGATAACTTCGGTTCTTTGGATTTCACATCGCTAACCCATTTGCTGAATTCTGCTGGCGGCATAGCCAGTACTTCAAATTCCATTGTGGCAAAGCCTTTACCGGTGAAGTTCGAATTCTTACCTAAGAATGAACCCGGATGTTCAGCGACTAAGTTTAGCTTGTTTACCATGTCGCTCATGGCATATTTTTGACCACCGAGTTGTGGAATCCATAGACTGGAGATCGGTCCAAATGCATAAAGGCGGAACTCAATTGTTCGGTGTGTAGGAATGTTCAAGTAATTAACCGTTTCAATACCTTCTTCTGGATAGCTAAAATGCCATTTCCAGTTTGAAGAAGCAGCGTACACCACAAGTGGTTTTTCATTCTCGTAGCCTTTCGGTACACCTTCAACTTCGTTCGTTGTTTTAACTGTAACAACGGATAGAATGATTACGATAATGACTGGAATAACGGTCCATAAAATTTCGAGCCATTTACTTCCCTCATCGTGAGGCGGTTCATAGCCAGCTTTTGCCTTGGATGCGCGATATTTCACAAGCATAAAGACGAATAATACGTACACAACCAAGAGTACCCCTGCCATGATCCACATGGAGAAAATAATAGTGTTCGATTGTGTCTGTGCAACGGGTCCTTTTGGATCGAGCACAGTTAATGATTTTTCACAGCCTGTTAGAAAAACAACAAGCGCGATAAGAAACAGCGATAACGCTCCTCTTTTTTTCATAAGAAACCCCTTTCTTTGAGCGTATATAATGTTGGATGCTTAATTGGGTTCACTCATCTTTGCGTCTATCTTAGTAACTATTCCATGCAAAAACAAACAACATAGAAACCCATTAATGTTACATAATTCCAAAAACTATAAACAAATGGATTGGTGAAAAAGCGGTTTTTCCTCAAATGTGCTTAAAATCACGAATTAAACGCCAAATTCGGCGATTTTGATTTTTGTTCATAATTGTGAAATTAATATCATAGTTCAAATTTTCGCCACGATTGCGAACTGAATAAGGCGAATAGCCTTAATTTTGATAAAATTAAGAACGTTAAGTAGAGTCATCATAGCATGGTAAATGTTTCATCCTTATGACAATAATCACAGACTATCACTGATATGATGAAAGGCTGAGGGATATGATTTTTTAGAAATTTTAGACAAAATATATATATTTTCGGTATACTAGATTTGGGTGATGCGCTTATGGAGAAAACCAGTCTGAGAAAAGAATTTTGGCTGGATGGAAGAGTTTTATTTATATCAACAATGTTTGTGATTTATACGGTTGCTGCATGCCTAAGTCTATCCTTGTGGTCGCCTGTTGCATTAGTGGCAGGGGTGGTTCTGTTCTTCTGCGCGGAGTATTTTATTCATCGCTATTTGCTGCATCCAGCAGCTATTAAGCTCATGCCAAGTGCGATTAAGGGACATGATAAGCATCATGATGATCCGACGAATATGAAGTTTTTGTTAACACCAAATACGTATAATGTGCCTTATCACGGCTTTCTCTGGATTGCATTAATATTGATCTGGGGTAACTTTTACTTAGCAAGTAGCATGATGGTTGGCTTTAGCGCGTATCATCTGATGTATGAATGGACACACTTTGTCTCACACCGTCCAATCGTGCCGCGTACGTTGCTGGGTCGTTGGATGAAGAAGGTGCATTTACTCCATCATTTTAAAGATCCGGATCAATGGTATGGGGTTACACATCCGGTATTCGATAAAGTGATGCATACGGATAAATTGGATTTGCCGAAGGCGGATCAATCGAAGGATAAGCATGCTTCCATGTAGGGAGTGTGCTTTTTTTATTTGTTTGAAAATGAGCGCAGTGAAACGAATTCTTCAAGTGTGGTAAACTAAGGTTTAATGGAATGTGATCAGGAAGTGGGCCGAAGTGCCAGGAGGACGTATGCTGCAGAAATTTGGTTTTTCGCAATATGAAAGCAGGGTCTATGAAGTGCTCGTCACAAGCGGTGAGCCAATGGATGCAACGCAGATTGTGAAACATTCAGGTGTGCCGAAATCGAAAATTTATGAAGTGCTAACGCGCATGATTGATAAAGGGATGCTGATGGATTCGGTGTCCGAGAAGAAGAAACTGTATACGGCGCTGCCGTCGGCGATCGTAATTGAGAAGTTAACGGCGGAGTTTCAGGACAATATTAAGCGCCTTAAGCAGCAAACCGCTAAGCGAACATTTGCGGATGACCGGGTGTGGAGTTTGAAAGTGGATTCCTCAATCCGTGCGCAGACCGTAGAGCTTATCGAAAGTGCGAAGGAATCGATCCTATTTTCCGCGTGGAATGATGAGTTCGTGGAGTTTCTACCCTTGTTAGAGGAGCAGGAGCGTAAGGGGATTGAGGTTGAAGCGCTTGTGGTGGGGCATATGAAGACGAGCCTTAAGCATATTAAAACGCTCATCCCGCAGGACGAGCATGGCCTAGAGCGCTATCGGCTTCTTGTGATCGATGATCGCGAGGTTTTGTTCGCAGGCAATGAGGATCAGAAGTGGCAGGCGATGAAGACGGGGGCGCAGCCGTTCGTGAAGTTCTTCAGTGAGTTCTTCTACCATGATGTGGCGCTGGTGAAGATCACAGATAAGTATTACGATCTACTGATGAACGATGAGGAGATCCGAGCAATTTTGCTGAAATTGAAGTATTAACGAGAAAAAGTGATCAACGACCATTCATTGAAATGGTAATTGATCACTTTTATTTTATTTACGTACGATATAAAGAGATGTGATTGGCGTGGTATTCGTGTTGAGCTTACCTTCGTATTGGGATAGGGTCTTAATCGTAACGCGGTAAAGACCTTCTGTAGGTAGGTCTATTATCTCCGTAAATTGATTGTTATCAATAAGTGTCTTCTGGTTGTTTACCGGAATGAAGTTATATCCGTCCCAATGTTCGATCTGGAGTTCAAGGTGATCACTTACGACTAATTGGACGGTTCCGTTTAGGGTAAATGATGTGTCTGTTGTGCTTGTATATCCCTTAGTTGGATTCGTTAGTGTGATTGTATTGAAGATATCGAAATCATACTTTGGAACTGTGATCTCTAATGGGTACAGCTCAAACGGATTCTGATGCAAAGCCGCAGGATCGTAGTTCATGTGTACGTATGGGCTTGGATATAAGTGCTGCGTCTTGGATTTAAATTGTTTAATGATCGTAACAGCTTCAGCTCGCGTCAAATATTTACTGCCTTCGAAGCCTTCAACAGTGGAATCTGTACGACCATGCACAATTCCGCTATCCAACAAGAATTGGATCGAATCGTCAATTTCATAACTTCGGCCGCTTGCATTTGTCAAAATTGTTGCCGCTAAGTGACGTTGAAGCGTGACGTTAGATCGGGCGCTGCCTTTAGGTGCCCATGGCATATCATCAAGTTTGCTAGGAGGAGGCATAACCGTACTCCACTGCATCTGATAGGCATACTTTACATAAGGTTTCATCCAATCGCTTGTATCCTCATTAGATGGCAATTGATCTTGTGGCACATAAGCACGGATCAACATCGCTAGGAAATCATTCTGTCCTACGATCTGATCGGGTTTGAACGTACCATCGGGATAACCTGCGACAATGCCTTGTTCGTATGCCCATGTAACGGACTCATTAGCCCAATGATCGGAAGGTACATCTGTGAACTGCTTGGACTGCGCAAATGCTGAGATTGGGAACATCGCGAGGATTAGCAAGCTGCTGATACTCGTTAGAACACATTTAAGTAGTCTTTTTCGATTAAACATAAAGGCTCCTATTCTTCATGCAAGGTTACTGAACTAGACGCGCTGAGTTCCCAAAAGTTGCAGAAGTGGAAGAAAGTTGGAGAAATCAAAAAAGGAGCCTCAACGATCAATGGATCGAAAAAGGCTCCTTTTCATATAGGTAAAATCTAAGCTTCCGTACCTACGTTAGAATGATTCTGCATATTGGCATGTCCAGTTGCTTGCTTCAACGGTCTTGTAATTGAATAAAACGCAATGAGTAGTGTAATGACGATAATCCCAGCACCAACCCAAGCATTCGTCTCGACCGTATATTGGCTAATGACAATCCCTCCGATGGAAGAGCCTGCGGCTATTCCAATATGAAGCGCGGAGTTGTTCAGTGTTTGCTGAATTTCGCCAGAACCAGGTGAAGATTCGATTAAGTAGTTCTGAATGGCAGGGGTAATCGACCAACTTAGACCGCCCCAGATGATCATAACAACGAGGAAAGTATAGATCGATCCTGTTACCAGAGGCAGAATGGCCATTGCAATCAAGTAAGCGGTGATAATCACCATAATGCTTTTCTTCGAACCCCATTTATCCACTAACCATCCCCCTAAACCGCCGCCGCATACAGCCGCGATACCGTAGATGAAGTAGAAGATCGTTACCCAAGATGCGTCCAAATGCAAAGTTGTGGTAAAAAAAGGTGTTAAATACGCATAAAGAGTCAGGTGTCCGGTTAAAAATAACACAGAAGTTAATTGCGCAGTAAATATTTTACGGTTTTTCAGTGTCACGAGCTGCTGCCAGAGCGGAATGCTTGTTGGTTTAATTGGGAACTTAGCCAGCAAGAAGTACATACATACCATCACAACGAGTGTAAGGATGGCGATAAACAGGAATGGCGCACGCCAGCTATAGGCGTTACTAAGGACAAGGCCAAGTGGAACACCAAGGACAAGCGAGCCGCTAATTCCCATATAAATCACACCAATCGCACGTGCACGGTACGCTGTCTGGACAATTTGGGAGGCGATTGTGACACACAAGACAACAAGGAGAGAACCGCTGGCCGCTGAAACAATTCGAGACAACATTAAGACATTGTAATCAGGGCTTAAATAGGCCAGCACATTGCCCATGCTAAATAACGCGAGCGTAATTAATAGCAGTTTTTTACGTTCAATACGGGTCGTGATAGCAAACAATATAGGGGCTGAAATGGCAAATGCGACGGAGAACATGGTGATGAGTTGCCCGGCACTGCTCACAGATACATTCAGATCAGCAGCGATTAAATCTAACGTTCCACCTATGATTAATTCGACTGTTCCAACCACGAAAGCTGCAACAGCTAATATATAGACGCGACGATCCATTTTTTAAAAAACACTCCTTCTCTTCGTTAGGTTACCACTGCAATGGTAACTTTATTTGACGGATATCGCAAGCCCAATTTCTGTGAGAAGAAGGTGTTAGAGGACGTCAAGCAAGCAGTCTTTCCAAGGTTGAACTTCCAGTATTTAAATATATTGTGACAAAGCGTTGAAAATTGATTATAAAAATATTCCAGTTGATTTACTTTGTGACTTTTGTCACAATAAAGTTCTGTGTTATTTGTTACAAATATCACAAGGGGATTATTTAACAATAAAGTTATTCCTTTATGAACAAGCAAGCAGCACACAACCTTAAAACAACAATAACAATAATCACTGCTAAATCTGAGGTTGACAGCTAAGATAGATCACTTTGACAAATATGTGCTGAAATTAAGAGAGAAAGAGGGAAGGGAAATGTTGGATCCGGTATTAATCTCGCGTTTGCAATTTGCATCGACGACCATTTTCCACTTTATCTTCGTACCGATCTCAATTGGACTTGCATTACTAATTGCGATGATGGAGACGATGTACGTCATTAAAGGGGAAGAAAAGTACAAGAAGATGGCGAAGTTCTGGGGGCATTTTTTCCTCATTAACTTTGCAGTCGGTGTTGTAACAGGTATCTTGCAAGAGTTCCAGTTCGGAATGAACTGGTCGAGTTATTCAAGATTTGTAGGTGACGTATTTGGTGCGCCACTTGCGATTGAAGCATTATTAGCATTTTTCCTGGAATCGACATTCCTAGGTTTATGGATATTTGGTTGGGAACGTTTATCAAAGAAATTACACTTGATGTGTATTTGGCTCGTATCGATCGGTACAGTCTTGTCCGCATTCTGGATCCTAGTCGCGAACTCCTTTATGCAAAGACCTGTGGGCTTTGAGGTCAACAATGGTCGAGCAGAGATGAATGATATCTTCGCGTTACTTGGTAACGGTCAGTTATGGTGGGAATTCCCGCATACGATCTTTGCTGCATTCTTAACGGGTGCATTCCTGGTAGCAGGTTTATCTGCTTGGAAGTTACTTAAGAAACAGAATATTACGTTCTTTAAAAAGTCTTTCCAAATTGCAATCTGCGTGGCACTCGTATCTTCCATCGCAGTTGCGCTATTCGGACATAAGCAAGCGGAGTATTTAATTCATACACAACCGATGAAAATGGCAGCAAGTGAAGGGCTATGGGAAGATAGTGAAGACCCAGCACCTTGGACGGTGTTTGCAACGATTGATCCGGTTAAGCAAGAAAATGGGATGTCATTCAAAGTCCCTTACCTCTTGAGCTTCTTGTCTTACGGGGAGTTCAAAGGTCAAGTTAAAGGGATGAAGACCCTGCAAGCCGAGTATACGGAAAAATACGGTGATCGTAACTATATTCCACCCGTACGTACGACGTTCTGGAGCTTCCGTATTATGATCGCGGCAGGTGTGGCGATGATTCTACTGAGTATGTATGGTGTGTACTTGGCCTATCGCAGAAATATGGATGAGAACAAGAACAAATGGTTCCTACGTATCATGGTATGGGCGATCTCGCTTCCGTTTATCGGGAATACAGCGGGCTGGATCATGACAGAGATTGGGCGTCAGCCTTGGACCGTATTTGGTCTCATGACGACAGAAGAGTCCGTCTCACCGAATGTAAGTGCAGGTTCGATGCTCTTTGCATTAATCTCCTTCACTGTCATTTATACGATTCTGGGAATCGTACTTGTTTATCTATTCATTCGTGAACTTAAGAAAGGTCCAGAGGGCCTTCAAAAAGCGGATCAGCATTCCAGCGATCCATTCGATAAGGAGGAACCACAAAAATGCTAACATTACCGGTTATCTGGTTCATTCTGGTCGCGGTGTTGTTCGTAGGCTTCTTCTTCCTAGAAGGTTTTGACTTTGGTGTCGGGATGGCAACGAAGTTTCTTGCCAAAACAGATTTGGAGCGTCGTGCGCTCATTAACTCCATTGGCCCATTCTGGGACGCGAACGAAGTTTGGTTAATTACAGCGGGTGGCGCGATGTTCGCAGCATTCCCACACTGGTACGCGACACTATTCAGTGGGTTCTTCATTCCACTTGTGTTCGTTTTACTTGCGCTAATTGCGCGCGGTGTTGCGTTTGAGTTTAGAGGTAAGGGTAGTTCTGAAACTTGGAAAAAGGCATGGGATTGGGCGATCTTCTTCGGAAGTTCCCTACCTCCGTTCTTGTTCGGTGTTGTGTTTGCATGTCTCATTCAAGGGCTTCCAATCGATCAAGACATGGAAATGCGTGCAGGATTCTTCGATATCGTGAATGCCTATACAGTCATGGGTGGTTTAGCGGTTACGATGCTTTGCTTCGTACACGGCTTGATGTTCACTACGCTTCGTACAATGGGTGACCTAAGAGATCGCGCTCGTGCGATGGCGAAGAAAATGTTATTCCCGCTCGCTGCCGTACTTGGCATTTTCTCCTTGATGACGTACATGATGACCGATTTATTCGTGCTTCGCAGCGGTTATCTCGTATGGATCGCAATTCTAGGTGTTGTTGCGTTCCTACTAAGCGGTTACTTCATGGAAAGCAAACGCGATGGCTGGGCATTCGGTATGACGGGCGCTGTCATCTTGCTTTCAACAGCATCCATCTTCGTGGGACTATTCCCGCGTGTGATGATTAGTTCGATCAATCCTTTGTATGACTTAACGGTGACGAATGCATCATCTGGGGCATATTCCCTTAAAGTCATGACGATTGTGGCACTTACACTGCTTCCATTCGTACTTGGATATCAGATTTGGAGTTACTTCGTGTTCCACAAGCGGATTAACGAGAAGGAGCATATGGAATATTAATGGATAGAAATTTGCTGGGATATAAGGGGATCAAGCCGGTCCTAATGATGATCACAATCCTCATTCTCGTGCAAAGCTTTTCTATAATTTTTCAGGCAAAATGGCTGGCGGACGTCTTGTCCGCCCTTTTTGCAGGGGAGACATTAAGCGAGCAGACGGGCACTATTGCGCTGTTTCTGCTTGCTTTTTTTATACGCCAAATCACAAATATGTTGCAGCAAAAAGTGGCGTATCGCTTTGCCGAGGTGACAGGAATCTCTATAAGGAAAAAGTTAATGGAAAAGCTGTTTCAGCTTGGACCGCGCTTTGCGCAAACGGCTGGGACGGGTAACTTGGTCACACTTGTGCTTGAAGGTGTATCGAAGTTCCGCACCTATCTAGAGCTTATCCTTCCAAGGATGATTAGCACTTCAATTACACCCGTTCTCATACTAGCTTATGTGTATTACTTGGATATAACGGCAGGCTTAATTCTGACGTTCACGATGCCGATCTTGATCGCTTTCTTGATTCTTGTCGGTTTAGCTGCGAAGAAGCAGATGAACGAGCAGTGGGAGTCCTATCGGAAGTTATCGAACCACTTTGTTGATGCACTTCGAGGACTCGAGACACTTAAGTTCTTGGGACAGAGTCGTGCGCATAGTGAGACGATTGGCAAGGTGAGTAACCGATATCGCTCAGCGACGATGAAGACGCTAAGAGTGGCATTCTTATCTTCGTTCGCGCTCGATTTCTTCACGAGTTTGTCCGTGGCATCCGTAGCGGTGAGTCTTGGACTTCGTCTGATTAACGGTAACCTAGACTTATATACAGGCTTGTTAATTCTAATCCTCGCACCGGAGTACTTCTTACCTGTTCGAATGGTGGGTGCGGACTACCATGCGACTTTGAATGGGAAAGAAGCTGGGGCAGCGATGCAGGCGATTATAGATGAGCCGGTAGCGGAGCAGACGAATGGGATGGCTACGAATTTAGCTTGGGCTAAAGATAGTTCAATAAAGTTACACGGAGTTGGCGTTGAACACGAAGGCAGTGGACGTCCTTCCATTGACGATGTTTCGATTGAACTGGCGGGAATGCGCAAGATCGGCATTGTTGGTGAGAGTGGTGCAGGTAAATCTACACTCATTGATGTGTTGGGTGGTTTCTTGCGACCGACGTCAGGGAGTATTGATGTGAATGAGAATACGTATGCCTCGCTTACAAGTGAAGCTTGGCAGCAAGGAACGACGTATATCCCGCAGCATCCATACATTTTTAATGGCACGCTAGCAGATAATGTACGTTTCTATCATCCTGAGGCGTCTATAGAAGATGTTGAACAAGCGATTGAAGCAGCTGGCTTAACGCGCGTAGTGGCGGGTCTGCCGAATGGTGTGAATGAAGTGATTGGTAATGGCGGGCGTATGCTCAGTGGCGGTCAGGAACAGCGTGTGGCGCTTGCACGAGCCTTCTTAAGTCAACGTTCGGTTATATTGTTAGATGAGCCGACGGCACATCTGGATATCGAGACGGAGTATGAGCTGAAGGCGACAATGTTAGACCTATTTTCCGATAAACTCGTGTTTCTTGCGACTCATCGACTGCACTGGATGCCGGACATGGATCTTGTTATTGTGATGGATCAAGGCAAGGTAGCTGAGATTGGTACGCATAATGAGTTAATGGCGAGCAAGGGCGTTTACTATGAGATGGTTGCCTTGCAATTGGAGGGGATTTCATGAAGCAATGGATCATGCCATATGTTAAAACGTACTACTGGCGGTTTGTGATCATTATTGCGATTGGTGCGCTCACCGTGATGAGTGCGAGTATGCTGACATTTACGTCGGGGTACCTCATCTCCAAATCTGCTCTGCGTCCGGAAAATATTCTGATGGTTTATGTGCCGGTTGTACTTGTACGGACATTCGGAATTAGCCGAGCGGTTGTGCATTATATCGAGCGATTGGTTGGGCATGATGCGGTACTGCGGATTTTATCTCAAATGCGTGTGAGGCTGTATCGAATCTTAGAGCCGCAGGCATTATTCATTCGATCCAGATTCCGTACAGGGGATATTCTTAGCGTATTAGCAGACGATATTGAGCATTTGCAAAACGTGTATATTCGTACCATTTTCCCAGCTGTCGTAGCAGCACTTATGTATGGAGTTGTTGTCGGTGTTCTTGGCTGGTGGGACTTAACGTTCGCCATTGTGATGGGACTGTACCTACTTGTGCTTGTAGTGGTTCTGCCATGGGTATCGCTTGCCGTTACGATTCGTAAACAACAGCAGATGAAGGCTGGCCGTAACCGATTGTATCAGAAGCTAACAGATGCCGTGCTTGGCATTAGCGATTGGAAAATAAGCGGTCGTGCATCACAATTCCTTGCGATGTATGAAGCCGATGAAGCGGAAGTAACGCGTGTTGAACGCTCACTTAGCACGTGGAGCAGATGGCGTGGAATGATCGCAGCAGCAATGGTTGGTTTCGCCGTTGTGATCATGATTTACTGGGCTGGACAGCAGTATGCGGATGGGAAGATGATGGTTACGCATATCGCTGCATTCGTACTGGTGACTCTACCCATTATGGATGCGTTCATTCCTGTATCGGATGCGATTGAGAAAATCCCATCCTACAAGCAGTCGCTTAGTCGGTTGAATGCGATTGGGGAGTCGGATTATGAAGTGGAAGTACATGATGCTCTATCGATAGGACAGGATAGCAAGTCTGGGGTTACTGATGAGGCGTTTCGTGTGGTCAGACAGCAAGCGCATATCTCCTTACAGGATGTTCGTTATGCGTATGAAGGTAACGTTTCTACGTCGGATGAGGCTGCTCAAGGCACAGCTAGTGTTGACACAAGGCAGCCAATATGGAGCGTAGATGGAGTCTCGCTCGACATCCCACAAGGGAAGAAAGTGGCGATTATCGGACGAAGTGGTGCGGGTAAATCGACGCTTCTGAAGCTTATTCAAGGTGCGATCTCACCTGTTAGCGGTGAAGTACGCATTAATAATGTGCCAGCTGATGCTTATGGTGAACATATTCCAAGTGTGATCTCCGTACTGAATCAAAGTCCACATTTATTTGATACGACGCTTGCGAATAACATGCGACTTGGAAGACGCAGTGCATCGGACGAGGACATTGCAGAAGTTGCGAAATTGGTTCGTCTGGATACGCTTATTGAGTCGCTACCACATGGGTTTGATACTCCGATGCATGAAGCGGGTAAACGCTTCTCTGGTGGTGAACGTCAGCGTATTGCGCTAGCTCGTGTCCTCCTCCAGGAGACACCGGTCGTTATTCTTGATGAACCGACAGTCGGACTTGATCCACGCACAGAGCGAGAGCTGTTGCGAACGATGTTCCAGACGATGGAGGGCAAGTCGCTCATCTGGATTACGCATCATCTCGTCGGTGCAGAGCAGATGGATGAAGTGATTTTCATGGAAGATGGTAAGATCGAGATGCGTGGAACACACGCGGAATTGATGGCGAGTTATCCGCGATATCGGAACTTGTATCATTTGGATCGGCCAGTAGGAGTTTAAGCTGACGGTTCAATATAGCTCACTATATAGCAAGAGTCCCTTTCGTCTATGACGAAGGGGACTCTTTTTGTTTGGATTAACAGGGAACGAGCAAAGCTCGTAACGATTAGTTAATCAAGTTTCCTTTTTGCAATAAGAAGTAGATGACAGAAGCAGCAGCTTCGCGAGTTGTGGTGGCAGTTGGTAAGAATAATGTTGCTTCGTCTGACTTCACTCCAGAGATAAGGCCGTTGTCTGTAAGTGTTTTGATGCTGTCTTGTGCATAGGATTCGATGCTCGACTGATCGCCGTAAGGCACGTTGCCAGGTAGGCTCTTCGTTGAAACATTGAGAAGTTTCAATGCGCGAGCAACCATAACCGCTAAGTCTTGACGGCTGATTACAGCATTCGGATCGAACTTGTCACCACCAACGCCGCTAATTAGACCAGCGTTAGAAGCAGCAGCTACAGCACCTGAGAACCAATCTGTTGAAGCGATATCAGTGAACTTGGTATTCCCTTTTGCTTGCAAACCAAGTGCACGAGTGAGCATTGCTGCAAATTCTGCGCGCGTGACGTCTTTTGTAGGTGAGAAAGTCGTATCAGATGTTCCGAAAAGAAGGAAACGATTAGCTAGACCTTCAATGCGAGATTTGGCCCATGATGTGTCGATGTCCGTAAATTGAACGGAGCGAGTAGCTAGAGCGTATACAGAGAAACCAGGACGGCTTACAGTTACCGTCTTCGTACCGTCTGTGTTCTTCGTAATTGTAGCTGGAACACCATTTACTTCACCACCAGAGAGGTAGAGAACACCGACATTGTTTGTATCGATATTGCCAGCAATGTTGAACGAACGCTTAACGAAAGTTTGAGCAGGGACATCAAGCGGAGTTGATGTGCTGCCGTTTACGACATTGACTTCGTAAGATATTGGTGTGCTAAGCACCTTCGTACCTGGCAGTTTGCTTGAGAAAGTTGCGTTTTGATCAGCTGCGGAGCCGATTATTACAGTTATTTCAGCACCTGCAGGGACATTCTTGAGTGCAGATACAGGGAGTGCAAGAGATGCAGATCCACTGCTAATAATGACAGAATTTTCTGAATTTCCGCTTTGTAGCTTGGCAACTTGCGCAGGTGTGAGAGTGAAGTTGAGCTTCTCTCCATCTTTCACAGGTGCATTTACAACGAGAGCAGCAGGTAATTTTGGGTTCTTATTCAGAGCAGATTGCAAGTCAGCATCAGAAATCTTCGCTGATACATCGCTACCACTCTTGCTTACAGAAGCAATCACGTTTACAGCTACTTGGCCTTGGTTTACAACACTTGTCGCGGAGTTGTTAGTCGTTGGTGATGGTGTAGGAGCAGGTGTTGTTGAGCCGCCGCCGGAGCTGGAGCCACCGCCACCGCCACCGCCGGTACTACCGCCGTCTCCACCAGTACCTGGACTTGTATTGGTTCTAACACCAAATGCTTTTTCGGCGGAATAAGCGATATCACTACCATCAGGATATTTAAGCGGATTTAAGTTTTTGTCAACAAGTGAGGCTTCTATGGATAATACATAGTTACCGGGATTGAGCTTGCCGACAACTTTCTTATTATCGACGACATTATAGTAAGAGCCGTCCAGTTTCTTAAATATAAATTTGTCAGGATCAATAGCTTGAAGTTCACCATTAACTTTATTCGCATACTGACCAACAATTCCAATTGAGTTACCATCATAACCAAAGTACTCAAGCGTAATTAAATTCATGTAATCTGCATTTAAGGTAACGGACGCATCAGCTGTTTTTTCTTCTGATAAGCCATTGGTCACAATGTAGTCTCTTGTGAGTGTCATATCTTGTAAAGGGAATCCAGTTTCAGGATTAGGATTCGTACCGACATTCACGACAAAGGGTAAATGCAACGTTGGGTGATCATTGCTAGTTAGAATAATATCTCCTTCATATACACCATCCACTGCATTTACATTAGGGCTGAGTGTTAGGGAGAATTTCTTTGTCTCTCCTGGGGTTACAGTGATTTGGCTATCTGCACTAAGGCCATTTAAAGCTGTTGAGATATTTTTTACATCTGGAGTGTCGATCCAATTCGCATAGTTGTTGCTAAGGTCAGAAGAAACGCTAGGGTGCATTTTAATAGAAGCCTTATAGGTTACGCTTTGGTCTGAAATATTTTTAAGTTGGAGTTTTTCTTCTTTAGCTGCTTCCCCAGCTTTCATTAATCCAAAACTTGCACTGCTGTTGTAGTTGGTCACGCGTTGTCTATTTAAGTTTTTATCCAAGATTTGAATGGTGTCTATAGTTTGTACTAAAGCAGGAGTTTGAAGAGCATTCTTGATATTTACTCTTCCAGCACCTTGTGAGTAGACATCGTAGAGCATGTTCTCATCTTTATCGAAATAAATTTGTTCGGCTGTGTTTGCTAGTGCAGCTCGAACATCGAATGGTGACCAGTTTGGATACTTTTGTTTCAAAAGTATGGCTAGACCTGCGACATGAGGAGTTGCCATACTTGTACCACTAATTCGATTGTACGCATCTGTATAGTCCCCACCGTATGCTGGCCAAGTGGACATGATATTCACGCCCGGTGCTGCGATATCGGGTTTGATACTGAAATTACCATCTGATTCCGGACCTCTTGAGCTAAAGGATGCCATATCATCTCCAGGGATAGGAGATGCTTTGAATTCTTTATTAAACGTAAATGTAAGCGTAGAGCCGCTTCCATCAGTTAGTTTTCTAGCTAATTGTCGACCTTCGGTTCCCTTCATATCCAATATAGGAAGAAGAGAGAGGCTATCACCAACTAATGCATTAATAGAGCCATTGCGATCTTTAACGTCATCATTAAGGTCAGGTGTACTCGTTCCAGAAATAACGTTACCATTGAAGATAATGATCGCTTTTGCCCCATGACTCTTTGCAATTGTTGCTTTGTCAATAAATGATAGAATTCCGCGTGAAGCTAATACAATCTTATCTTTGACATCTTTATCTTTATAGTCAGCTTCCGCACCAAGACCCACATATACAGCATCTAATGGACTACTACCTAAAATCTCTGCAAAATTCTCTTTTCCAGTTTCCCAACCCATGGTTTGCAAAGGATGATCAAGAGAAGTTTCGGTGTCAGTCGCCGTAGACTGAGCAGATTCTGTAGATTGAATTTGCTTATTATCTTCAGCTTGTTCTTTAGGCTTAGCAGGCGGATCAGCCACTTCTGAAGGGGTAATCGATTCTGCTGCCGTAAGTTGAGCAGCTTCTACAGGAGGTACAGTAGGTTGTTCCGTTTTCGTGTTTGTTTCATTGGAATTCTGTTCCGTAGTTTTTCCTGCGGCATCAGCCTTCGGTGCAGGTGTTATTAATGAACTGTGAACACCAGTTGTATAAATTTTGGAAGCACTAGTAACGGCACCAACAGTAATGCCAAGCATGCTGAGGCTGGTGATCCCATTGAGTAGTAGTAAGGGCCACTATCTGCTGCATTGCCACTTGCCACAACTGCTACGACTCCTGCTAATACCGCATTATTAATCGCTATGGAATCTGGGCTGTTAGGGTCTTTAACGCTGTCTGCACCTAGAGACAAGTTAATGACTTGTGCGCCATCTCTTACAGCACGTTCTATACCATCAATAACTTGTGCAGATGAACCAGATGCTCGACCTGTTTTATCATCACGTCCAAGGACTTTGTAATTGTACATGTCCGCCTCATATGCGACCCCTTTTTGAACAATTTCAGAGGTTGGATTGGTTGCTCGTCCTGCAATAGTGCCGGCAACATGTGTTCCATGATAGGTACCTTCAAATGGATTGTCTGGATTGGATAAGTCCGGTTTTTCCTCATACGGATCTGGTCTGTTGTAGAATGAGTCATAGCCGCCTTTATAAGCATCTTTAAGGTCTGGATGCTTATAGTCTACGCCCGTATCAATGACCCCAACTTTTACGCCAGCACCCGTTAGTTTCTCAACATTCCAAGCATAATCGATTCCAATTTGATTTAGTGGTTCCATGTCAATAAAAGGCTGGTCCTGAGTTGGATTAGGTGCTGGAATTGCGTAGTAGGTACTATTCTCGTAGACAGAGAGTACTTCGGGCAAGTCAGCAAGAGCTTGGATCTGGTTGGATGGGATTGTAATTTCCATACCATTAATAACCGTATTATAAGTGAAGTTTTTAGTGATCGAGAGTCCTTTGTCAGCTGCTCCTTGCAAGAAAGAAGTTTGTTGGGAATTGATACTGGATACTGTAGATTCAGCTGAGAAAGTATTGACTCCCATCTTAGCTGCGTATTTACCGACAGCAATTGGCTGATTACGGAACTGAACAATAACATTAATTGGCCCTGCAGATTTTGCATTTAGGTTTAATCCTGGTGAGATGTAAGCTTTTTGCATAGCAGATGGCTTTGCAATTGATAAGGATGATTGCTGCAATAAGTCTACTACTGTTTCCGCCTTCGCACTGCTCGTAGACAACAATAATCCACTAGAAGCGATGAGTGAGAGTGCGAGTGTTAGGGATGTTGCTTTTTTAAACAACTTCATTTTTCTCAAAAGTTTTTCCCTCATTTCTATGAAATAGTGATCCCATTTTAAAGATTTACAGGATATGTATGGAAAAAACAGGATATAAAATCTAATTCTGCATGCCTGTCAGAATCCCTTTCTCATTTAGAAGGAAATTAATTATAGTTAAAACAAAAAAACGGACATCTCTATGAGACATCCGTTTCATCCAAAGCCAATCTATTATTTCATCTAATAGAATGAATCCATTCCTATACTAAACCCCGCAACTCTTCAACTTTCTCCATCACCAATTGATGAATCTCCGAACCTTCCTCAATCCCACAATACTTCGTGATGGTAGCACCAAGTCCGATCTCCTGAATGCTTCCTTGAAGCTCTACCGCTTCGGGATCACCTTCATAGTTAAACAGTAGCGCCGCTGCCATACCATTGGCAAGCCCCTTAGGCTCAATCCCATAACCAATCGCTTGAGTTGCAGGACTCACGAGGCGATCTTTCGCACCTAGCTTGCGAATCGGGCCACGTGCGATGCGAGTTACTTCGTCCGCAAGATATGGATTCTCGAAGCGACCTAGAATTTTATGAATATAAGCACGGTGTGCTTCAGGGTCGAATCCATATTTTTTCACAAGAACAGCCCCTGATTCTTCAAGAGCTTCCATCGTCATGCGGCGGATGCGCTCGTCCGTAATAGAATCGGCGATCATCGGCACACCGAAGTGATAACCTAGATAAGCTGCAATTGCGTGTCCTGTGTTAACGGTAAACAGCTTACGCTCAATAAATGGTGTAAGATCATCGACGAAATGAGCTTTATCAATCGTTGGCACGCTGCCTACGAATGCTTTCTGATCAATTATCCATTCGAAGAATGGCTCTACTTCTACGCGAAGTTTATCTTCATGCTGCTGATTCGGTACGATGCGATCTACTGCGGAGTCAGGGAATCCGACGAATTGCCCAACTTGCAATTGCTCCGCTTCCGTCAACGTTTCCATCACATAGCCTTTAAGAATCGTACTTCCGCCAACCATGTTCTCACAAGCAATCACATTAAGCGGCTTCTGGGAGTGTGTCAGACGCTCCATTATCGCTTTGCGAATCGTAGGGGCAATACGTGCTAAGATATTCGGACCAACAGCAGTCGTCACAAGATCCGCCTCGGCAATCGCACTAATTACCGCAGCCTCATCCAAGCTGTTTACGCCCTTTACGCCTGTTACAACGATCTCTTCACGACTCTGATCGGCAATCGCGACAACATATTCACCACGACGGTTGATCTCATCAATAATCTCTTGATTTACGTCGACGAAACACACGTCATAGCCTGCATCCCGAAGCAATAATCCGATGAATCCACGACCAATGTTGCCTGCTCCAAAATGGACTGCGCGCATGTTACTCGCCCCCTTCTTCAATAATCGCAAGAATGTCAGCGGCGGATTTCGCTTGTACCAGTTTCTCTACATTTTCTTCTTCGGAGATGATGATTGCAAGGTTCTGAATGATGTCTAGATGCTCGTCGTTAACTGCCGCAATACCGAATAATAGCTTCGCGATATTACCATCGCCAAAGTCTACGCCACCAGGCACTTGAACCACAGAAATTCCTGTCGATTGAATCGTATTTTTCGCTTCAGCAGTACCATGAGGAATAGCCACTGCGTTGCCCATGTATGTTGTCGCAAGCTCCTCGCGCTCGATCATTTTGGCAATATAACCTTCAGTCACATGACCTGCCTTCACAAGTAGTTCACCCGCAAGGGCAATTGCATCATTACGCGACGTAGGTGCAGCATTCAGCATAATTTTCTCTGTAGTTAGGATGTTGTTGGACATAATTCTCCACTCCTTCATGATGTTTGGTTTCTAGAATTTAGTATGGCAAAAATGGTGTAAACGCTCTGACAGCAGCTTCCTCATCGCTTCCGCTTCTCTTGTGTTAAACACTTCAATGTTGTCTCTCTCTACGAATAGCGAACTGAGGTAACTGAGTAGTTCTAGTTGTTCAGACTGCACATCAACAGGGCTTAATAACAGCATGATCCGAGTGATCGGAATCGTGCGATTCTCCATGGATAGCAGGTGCTGAGGTGTTTCAAGTATATGGATGGTAAAAGAGGGCTTTATAACCGCCTGATGACGACAGTGGAATAAAGCAAGCTCAGAGCCTGGAATTCCTAGACCGCCAAGCTTTTCGCGCTCTAGCAGTTGCCTGGCAACATCACGATGTTGTCCTTGTTCGATTACGTGATGCTGCTCCATCTGTCGGCAAATCGTGTTCATTCGCTCATCCATAGACAATTTGGCGTCTTGGAGTGTAAACACTTCAAATCCGCGGATTAGTTCAATGGATTCATCCATATAAATTTTTACTTGTTCCAGATTTAAAGTCGCAGATGATTTGAGCGTTGATTCTGGACCAGGGGCTAATGGTTCTTGCTGCTCTAGCTCCATGCTATCTGGTTTCATAAGCTGCGTCGCACGCGCTTGCAGCAAGGTGCGAATCTTATCGACTTCACCCTGCGTAAGCAGGGGACTGACGAGCACGTACTCACTTGCTGGCAGCGGTAATTTAACAGTTGAAATGACTAGGTCATAGCTGCTGCGGCTGATTTTATCGAGGTCGAATATCGACACATTCTCGATCGTCTCAAACTCTTGTATCTTGTTGCGAATACGACTTGCTAGCATCTTGGATGTGCCAATTCCACTGGAACAGAACACTAAGGCACGGAATTTCTCTCGGATCGTATCCCTGCGTTCTAGACTAGCGGCGACATGGATGGCGAGATAGCCAATTTCGCCTTCTGGCATCGGGATATTCGGTAACACGTGAGTGACAGCTTCCTGCATCAACGTAAACAGTTCATTGTAATCTTGACGGATTTGATCCATATACGGGTTGATCGTCGGGATTCGCTGTTTCACTCGGTGAATGGCTGGAATGAGATGGGCGATAAATCCCTGCATCAGAATGCGATCGGCAGTAAGCTCGATGTGCATCCGCTTTTCACAATAGCTGATAATCTCATAGGCGACAGTCGATAGCTCAATATGGTCCGCGTCAATTCTGGCATGATCCGTTACACGCGGTCTTGCACCTTTAATGTACAGGGCAAGCATATATAACTCAGACTCTGAAGGTATCGACGGTAGCAGTGAGCGTAACTGCTCGAAGATGATGCGGGCTGTCTCTAATTCTTGAATGCCCATCTCTTCTTGAATTTGCTTGGGTTCCAGCTTAAGGACGCCTGCTTGTTCAATTCGCTTCATCACAAGTGCCAAGTAAATGACAATATGAACGAATGATGTATCAGCGAACGGTTCTAACCACTGGGAGTCCATCTCGTTTAATAATCGAACGATCTCAGGCAGTTTTTCTTGCGCGATGAGATCTAGTAACTTGGCAGCGGAGGCAGACAATTGCCCAACCTCTTCTACACTAGTAGAAGGTTCACGAATGAGCATGAATAATTCTGCTTCTGTAAAATGTTCATAGATAAGCGCCAGCATCGCTTTGCGTTTATCCGTCTCCGTGCCTTTCAGCTCAATTCCATAGCCGCGGCGACGAATGAGTGAGAGTTGATACGTCTTAAGCCAAGGCTCCAAATGATCGAGGTCACTCGTCACCGTTGCCGGTGTGACTTTAAGTGGATTCGATAAGCTGAATAGCTTTACAGGCTCACTTGATTCGAGCAGCGTGCTTGCTAGGAACGACTTCCGTTCAGGTACGGTGTAGACTTGTACCGACGTGAAGAGTAGTGCGTGTGCAAGCTCATCTTTATGGGCAGGATCACCAACAAGTCCTAAGCCCACACTCGTTTTTTTCAAAAGTTTTAACTGATAAGGTTCAATAATTTCTTCAATTTCTTTTAGCTCTCGATGAACCGTGCGAGAGCTAATACCGATCTCCTGCGCAATTTGCGCGACTGTCATATGATCTCGATGCAGCAAGAGGAACAAGATTCCCCGCTGCCGGGAAGGTATATTTAAGCCTTTCAAGGCGAACATCACCCCCTTTGATTAGAAAAGATGGAAGAAGGCGTTGCCGTGTATGCTAGGCGCCTCTTCCATCCAAAATCGTGTTATACGTTTTTCAATTTATTTACGAGCTCTTCATATCTTGGGCTGGACAAGAAGTTGTCTACCGAGATGTGGTGAGCGCTAGGAACAACTGATTTGGCACGGTCTGTTAATGTTTTTTGGGTAATGACAACATCGACATCGTGCGGCAAGTCGTTAATTGCTTTATTCGTAACTTCAATTTGCAGACCAGCCTCTTTGAATTTCTTCTTCAAGATCGATGCACCCATTGCACTGGAACCCATGCCTGCGTCACAAGCGAAGATCACTTTATTTACAGTAGCAGGGAAATCTGTGCTAGCTTGTGCAGGAACTACTGGTTGCTCCGTTTGGTTTGCAGCTTGATTAGCTGGCTTATTCTTCATTGATTTCATTTTGTCAGTTGCATCTTGCAAGTCGCCTTCATTGTTTGCAGAACGTACGAAGATGGAAGCGACCAAGAATGTTACAACGGTACTTACTACAACACCTGCTAAGACTGGAAGTAGGCCACCCTTAGGTGCCATAGCTGCTAGTGCAAAAATACTACCTGGAGACGGTGTTGCAACAAGACCTGCGCCAAGAAGGCTGAATGTTAGAACGCCACTCGCGCCACCAGCGATAACCGCTAGGATTAGACGCGGGTTCATCAAGATGTACGGGAAGTAAATCTCGTGAATACCACCGAAGAAGTGAATGATTGCTGCACCTGGAGCCGATTGTTTAGCGCCGCCTTTACCCACAAACATGTAGGCAAGAAGAATACCTAGACCTGGACCTGGGTTGGACTCTAGCAAGAAGAAGATGGATTTGCCAGCTTCCGCTGCTTCTTTAAGACCGATTGGACCGAATACACCGTGGTTAATCGCATTGTTTAGGAACAACACTTTAGCCGGTTCTACGAAAATACTTACAAGTGGAAGCAAGCCTGCTTCTACGGTTGCTTTAACACCAACTTCAAGAATGTGTGTCACACCAGCGATGATTGGGCTGACACCTTTAAATGCGATAATTGCAAGAATAGCACCTAGAATACCAGCGGAGAAGTTGTTAACCAACATCTCAAAACCAGCCTTGATCTTGCCTTCGAACAGTTTATCCACTTTTTTCATCAAGTATCCTGCAAGTGGACCCATCACCATCGCACCAAGGAACATTGGAATCGTAGAGCCCACGATTATTCCCATCGTTGCAAGTGCACCGAGCACCCCGCCTCGCGAACCGTGAATCATCTTACCGCCTGTGTAACCAATTAGAAGCGGAAGCAAGTAAGTGATCATTGGACCCACAAGCTCTGCTAAATTTTCATTTGGAAACCAACCTGTTGGAATGAATAATGCTGTAATTAAACCCCAAGCGATGAATGCGCCGATGTTCGGCATGACCATTCCCGATAAGAAGCGACCGAAGCGTTGAACTTGGACTTGAATGCCGCTTTTATTTGCTGTCTGACTCATGTCATTTCCTCCTAGGAATCATAATTGTAAACGCCATCATATTGTGCGTAGTATGTGATGTTGTTCTTGCTATGCCCTTATTCTAAGCCCGTTGCTAGTTGTTATTCAATAAAATGAAAACGCATTCTCGTCGTAGTCAATGTTGACAAATTTATATTAATAGGCAAAAAAACGTATGCTATCAGTACTTTGCGCAGCTAGGGTATGTTACAATTAAAGGGTATTTCTCCCATAAAAGTAAGGAGGTTATGGTCTTGCTTTCTCGCAAAACACGACATTCGTCCTCATCGAAACGTTATACAAACTTTGGATATGTGCTTATGGGATCTGTCTTAGTCGGAGCAATAGGGGGATGGGGTTATTTCCAATACTCAGCGAGTAAGCCGCCGGCAAATACGAATACAACTCTTTCTGTGGAAACTGTAAATCATCCTCGTACAGAGGTGACAGTAGCGGCGCAAACAACTGTGAGTGTATTTGAGGCAGAGGAACAATTCCAGCAGGATCATCAAGCGTATATGGAAGAGGCACGAGCCCGATCTCAATTAAGGAGTCATATAGATGAAGAAGGATATTACGCAACTCCACAATTAGCGAAGAAAGCAATCGAAGCAAAGTGGACGCTTATTCCGGCTGTTGCTTCGCCAGGAGACATGATTCTTGTTCGGCATCAATCACCAGCAGATCTGACTTGGCAAGGGAAGAAGGTAAAGCTGCAGCAGTTTGGATCGGGGTACTATGCCTATGTCTCCATACCCATTTCGCTAAAGCCGGGTACTTATCCGATTGGTAATCAGACGCTTTCGATTATCGATAAGAAATTTGAGACTCAATATTTGAAAGTAACGAAGCAGATGGAGAGCATGCGTCAAGATACAGCACGAATAGAAGCTGATCAGAAGAAAATTAATGCTGCGCGGAGCAAGTCAGAGCCAACTTTTCTTTTCACGAATGACTTTATGCAGCCGATCGAAGGTACTCTGACGACGCCCTATGGATACACCAGGTATGTGAACAATAAATTAGATAACCGTCATACAGCGCTTGATCTAGCTGCACCTGAAGGCACACCGATTCATGCAACGAATGATGGGGTTGTGGCGTTGGCAGATAGCTTGTATTTAACCGGGAATGCAATCTATCTCGATCACGGGATGAACTTATTTTCCCAATATGCGCATATGTCCAAGGTTCTCGTTAAAACGGGTGATCGTGTAAAGAAAGGCGATGTGATCGGGCTTGTTGGAACGACCGGATTTTCCACTGGACCCCATCTTCATTTCACATTCTGGGCGAACAATACGCCGGTGAATCCGAATTTATTTTTCAAGACAACGCCGTTTCATTGGTTACAAGACAGCAAAAAAGCCCCTTAAGCGGGGCTTTTTTCTTCATCATCATCTTGCCAACATTCCACGTTCTCAAGACCATGCATGTTACGAGCACGAAATACAGGGTTGACGCCTGCACGTGACTGTTTGGAGTAATCCTTGAGCGCGGCGAAGGCGTATTTGCCTAAGATCGAGATCGCAATGAGGTTTACGAGTGCCATGAATCCCATGAACAAATCGGCTAAATTCCAGATCAATGCCACTTCCTTCAGGGAACCGAATAGAACCATGCCGAGCACAGCAAGTCGGTACACCAAGAGCCAATTCTTATTTCCTTTGAGGAATTCAATGTTCGTCTCGCCATAATAGTAATTGCCGATCAAGGAGCTGTATGCAAACAGCAAGATCGCAAGCGTCAAGAACATACCTGCCCATGGACCGAGAAGAGCGTTGAATGATTCTTGCGCAAGTACAATTCCCGTCTGTTCGCTATTCGTGTAATTGCCTGCGATTAAGACGATAAACGCTGTCGAGCTACAGATCAGCAGCGTGTCCACGAATACGCCGAGCGATTGGATCAAACCTTGCTTAACAGGGTGGGTCACATCGGCAGTTGCTGCCGCATTCGGGGCACTACCCATACCCGCCTCATTGGAGAATAGACCGCGCTTAATCCCCCACATGACAGCAGCTCCCATCATCCCACCAGATGCTTCATGCCAGCCGAATGCACTACTCACAATCGTCTCGAATACGTCAGGAAGCAGTGTAATATTCGTTAGGACGACATAAAGTGCTAAGAGGACATAGCCGCCTGCCATAATCGGTACCATGATTTCAGAGATACGGGCAATTCGCTTTACCCCTCCAAAAATAATGAACCCCAGCGTAATGGCAATAATAATCCCCATCGTTAGTTTGTTCCAGCCAAAGGAAGACTCGAATGCAGCTGTAATCGTATTCGCCTGTACCGAGTTAAAGACAAGTCCGAAGCTAATGGTTATGAGGATCGAGAATACGACGCCTGGCCAGCGTTTGCCTAAGCCTTGTTCCATGTAATAAGCAGGACCACCACGGAACCCGTATGCATCCTTCTTCTTAAATATTTGGGCAAGCGTTGCTTCAATAAAGGCAGAAGCTGCCCCCATCAGTGCGATAATCCACATCCAGAAAACCGCTCCAGGTCCGCCCATTGTAATCGCAAGGGCAACACCGGCAATATTCCCCGTTCCTACTCGTGCTGCTGTGCTGATACAGAACGCTTGAAAGGACGAAACGCTCGATGTTCGCTTCGTGCCCTCACGTAGCAACTTGAACATCTGACCAATGTAACGAACCTGTACAAAGTTCGTTCGAATCGTAAAATAAATGCCTACTGCTATCAGAAAGGCAGTAATTAAGTATGTCCAGAGGACATCATTAAGATTGGTAACCAAATCTAATGCCATCTTGTGCAACCTCCTCTAGGTGTAGTGTGTAATGAAGTGGCTTAAATTATATATAACTTTAGACGATTTTGGAACATTATTATTAATTTTTAAAAAGCAGAAGGATTAGTCTATTTTTTGGGAACAGTAACCGTAACTCACAGATAGGAGGTTACTATGAACTGGATTGTTGATGTATTTACTAAGTATCCGGAGCTTGCCGTTTTTCTAACATTATCTGTTGGATATTTTATTGGAAAACTTAAGATCGGCTCCTTCTCACTCGGTTCTGTTACAGGCGTATTGCTTGTTGGGGTACTTGTGGGCCAGCTACATATCTCGGTGTCACCAACAGTCAAAGCGGTATTCTTCCTGTTATTCCTATTCGCTATGGGATATAAGGTAGGTCCGCAATTCGTACACGGTCTGAAGAAGGACGGTTTACCACAAGTGTTATTTGCAGTAATCGTCTGCGTAACGGGGTTGCTGTCAGCCTATGGCGCATCGCTCATTCTTGGTTTCAATGCTGGACAAGGTGCGGGGCTGCTCTCAGGAGCACTCACACAGTCTTCTGTAATCGGGGTTGCATCTGATGCCCTCATGCGAATAGGAATGCCAGCCGATCAAGAGAAGATGATGATCAGCTATGTCGTCGTCGGTTATGCGATTACGTACATTTTCGGTACAGTAGGAGCTGCTTATTATTGTTCGAACTTGGGTCCGAAGATCCTGGGTGTTAACCTCGTGGAAGAATGTAAGAAATTAGAAGCTGAGGTGGGTGCAACACAAACGAATACAGAAATTACTTCTGGATATGAATACAATGTGTATCGCGCCTATAGGGTGGACAATCCATTATATATCGAAAAGACAGTAAAAGACATAGAGAAAGACTTTCTAGCGGATAAACGTCGGAATTTCATTGTACGTGTGAAGCATCAAGGCAAGATTGTGGATGCAACGCCAGAGACGGTTATTCACAAGGGTGATGTAGTTGTCGTCAGTATTTTAAGTCAGAATATCCCGGATCTGCTCGAGCATGCGATTGGTGAGGAAGTATTCGACGCCGATCTATTTGAGTTCGATGTAGAAACACTGGAAGTTGTAGTGACCAATAGCGATCTCGTGGACAAAACGATTCGTGACCTTGCGTTTCAGACACTCACTCGCGCTGTATTCGTTAAAGGGATCACAAGGCAGGGTGAGGAGCTGCCGTTTAAAGTTTCGACACCACTTCATCGTGGAGATGTGGTGCTCTTAACAGGTACATTCGCCAATGTGGAGGCTGCTGCGAAGAAAATTGGCTATGCCGCACATAAATCATTCGAGACAGACATGGTGTACGTCGGGCTTGGTGTTCTACTTGGCGGTCTGATCGGTATTCCAGCACTTAAGATTGCAGGTATTCCGATTAGCTTAACGACAAGCGGTGGTGCGCTGATTATGGGGCTGCTGTTCGGTTGGATTCGCTCACTTAAACCGACGTTCGGTCGAATTCCCGAGGGTGCGATCTGGGTATTCAACAACGTAGGATTAACGACATTCGTCGCGGTAGTCGGTATTAACGCAGGTCCTGGGTTTGTAGATGGACTCAAGCATTCAGGGGTCAGTACACTGATCGCCGGCATTGTCGTGACCTTGCTCCCCTTATTCGTGGGGACACTGCTCGGCAAGTATGTTTTTAAGTTCCATCCCGCCATTACACTTGGCGCAATTGCAGGGTCACAGACGACGACGGCTGCGATTGGGGCATTAACCGAGGCGGCCAAGAGTCAGGTTCCGGTTCTTGGTTACACGGTCACCTACGCGGTCGGTAACATTCTAATTACGGTATGGGGCGCGATTATCGTCGCCTTGCTGACTTAATCGAAACTTACACAAAGTATCTAGATCTAAATTACTGTTTAACGAACAAGGAGATGACACCAAGAGATGAGTTCAGATATGGATTTGGAGAACATTGAGAGTTTGGAAGGGATCGACAACTTGCAACGCCGTGAGTTTGAGAAAATTTACGGAGAGATCAGTCCATTTGAATTGAAAAATAAACTGATTGATTTTGCAAAAGGTAGCAGTAAGAAAAGCGCTCGCATCATGTTAAACGCAGGACGGGGGAACCCGAACTGGACGGCTTCAACGCCGCGTGATGCATTCTTTACACTAGGCCATTTCGCAGTAGGCGAGTGCCGCCGTGTATGGGAAGATGACCATTTGGCAGGCATGCCAGAGAAAGAAGGAATTGCGGGTCGTCTGGATGCCTTTCTAAGAGGCGAAGGTGGTAAGATGCCAGGGGCCGAGATGCTGCGCAGCATGGTACACTATGCAATTGATAATAAAGGCTTTGAACCGGATGCATGGGTACATGAAATTGTCGATGGAATCATTGGGGATAACTACCCTGTACCAGACCGTATGCTGATCCATATCGAGCAAGTGGTGAAAGACTATGTGATCAAAGAGATGTTCCAAGGTGAAGACATTGGGAAATTCCAGATTTATGCGACCGAAGGTGCAACTGCGGCGATGTGTTACATTTTTGACACGATGGTCGCGAACAGCTTGTTAGATCCGGGTGATCGCATTGCCATTCTTGTTCCCGTATTCACGCCTTACTTAGAAATTCCGCGTCTGCCGCGCTATAACTTTGATGTGGTGTACATTGAAGCGACAGAAATGACAGAAAGCAATATGCACGCTTGGCAGTTCCCAACATCCGAGATCGATAAGCTCAAGGATAAGAGTATCAAGGCTCTATTCGCTGTTAACCCGAGCAACCCGCCATCGATCGCGATGAAGCCAGAGTCGGTGCAACAAATCGTGGACATTGTGAAGAATGATAACCCGAACCTCATGGTTATCTCCGATGATGTATACGGTACGTTTGTACACAACTTCCGCTCCATGATGACGGACATTCCTTATAATACGATTGGGGTATATTCTTTCTCCAAGTATTATGGGGTAACGGGCTGGCGCCTAGGTATTATCTCGGTTTGTGAGGACAACGTATTCGATAAGTTGATAAGTAGGCTGTCTGATGAGAACAAAGAGCGCCTAGATAAGCGTTACGGTGAACTCACGCTGCATCCAGAAGATGTGAAGTTCATTGACCGAATCGTCGCGGACAGCCGTCAAGTTGCGCTGAATCATACCGCAGGATTATCTACACCACAGCAAGTGCAAATGGCGATGTTCTGTCTATTTGCGTTGATGGATAAAGAGGATAAGTACAAGCATCAGACGATGGAAATTTGCCGTCGCAGAAAGAAATTGTTGTTTGACGGCTTGGGTCTTGAGCTTGAGGAAGATCCATATGATGCTTCTTACTACACGCAGATTGATATTCTCGTATGGGCTGCGAATCATTATGATAAAGGCTTTGTTGAATACTTGGAAAAAACGTACGAACCCATCGACATTTTGTTCCGTCTAGCGGAAGAGTCGTCTATCGTTCTACTTAACGGCGGCGGTTTCAGTGGACCGGAATGGTCGGTTCGTGTCTCCCTTGCGAACTTGCGTGATGAAGCTTATGCCCGCATTGGTGAAGTGCTTCGATTGACACTTAATGACTATGTAAAGGCTTGGGAAGAAACGAAGAAATAAAATATTTTACAGCTAAATCATTCTCCCTTAAAACCGTGTTGTATTGCGTTTTAGGGGAGATTTTTTTATGGGAAAAAGGGGCTGATCTTCGTCTAAGACAGCCAGTCGATTCTAACGAAATTAATAGAAAAATGTTATAATTATAGGAATGACTTTTTATCTTTATCAAAATGAATGGAGGAATGCAATTGCAGATGCTATTCCGATTCCTGAAACCATACCGCTTGCGAATGATTCTTGCGCTCTTACTTATCCTGACTGAACTTGCGGTCGAGCTCGTGCATCCGATGATTATGGCGAAGATCATAAATGAAGGCATTATGCAGACGAATCTACCCCTGATTTATTGGTGGGGAGCGGTTATGATCGGGATGTCCTTAATCGGTTTTGTGGGTGGAATTATTAATTCATACGTTGCTTCTTATGTGAGTCAGCATGTCGGATTTGATATAAGAGAACGATTAATGGAGAAGATTCAGCGTTTTTCTTTTGCAAATTTTAACCGCTTTCAATCAGCAAGTCTGATTACACGGGTCACAAGTGACGTATCGATCATCCAGAACCTTGTGTTTATGGGGCTTCGAATTATGATGCGAGCGCCACTTCTGATCATAGGAAGCATAGTGATGGCGTTGGTAGTTGATTACAAGCTAGCTCTTATCCTCGTTATTGTCATGCCGATCGTGTTCGCCTTTTTGGTGTGGAGCATGAAGCGAGGCTTTAAGCTATTCCGCGCTGTACAGCAGCGATTGGATCGTGCGAATGGCGTGCTGCGTGAGAATTTGCTCGGGATGCGTCTGATTAGGGCATTTGTGAGACAAGACCATGAGAATAAGCGCTTCGCAGATGCGAATGAAGAGCTCAGAGAGACGACGAAATCCGCGCTTCGGTTGATGGAACTGACGTTTCCGATTGTATTGCTAATCTTGAACTTAAGTATACTTACAATTCTTTGGTTAGGTAATCGCGAAGTGCTTATAGGCGGGGCTAATACGGGGGAAGTCGTAGCGGTTATTAACTACTCGATGCGCATTACGGGTGCATTTTCCGTTTTATCGTTTATTCTTATGAATCTTTCACGCTCAAAGGCGTCTTTGCAACGCATCAGTGAAGTGATGGAGACGGAAGTTGATCTAACGGATAGCAATAAGGCGAAGGATGAAGATCAGATTAGGAATGGATCGATTACATTCGACGGTGTATCTTTCCAATATCCTGGATATGAATCATCTGTCTTAAAGTCGATTTCCTTTACGATTTCAAGCGGACAGACTGTAGCCATCTTAGGTGCGACAGGATCAGGGAAATCGTCGTTATTCCAGCTCATTCCTCGGCTATACGATGTGAACGAAGGTACTGTACGCATTGATGGATACGATATTCGTGAGATGAAGATGGAGCAGCTGCGCAATCAGATCGGTTATGTACCGCAGGAGGCACTGTTGTTTACAGGAACCGTGATGGAGAACATTGTGTGGGGAAAAGAATCGGCGACAGTGGAAGAAGTCATAGAAGCGAGTAAACATGCGCAAATTCATGAGACGATCATGAAATTACCTAATCAATATGAAACGATTCTCGGTCAAAAAGGCGTGAATCTGTCCGGTGGTCAGAAGCAGCGTCTATCCATTGCTAGAGCGCTCATCCGTAATCCGAAGATATTACTGCTCGATGATAGTACCTCGGCACTTGATGCGAATACGGAAGCGAAGCTGATGGATGCCCTGCAATCATATCCATGTACGACCTTGATTATTACGCAAAAGGTTAGTACCGCACAGCAAGCGGATCATGTCATCGTATTGGAGGATGGCATCCTGCTAGCACAGGGGACTCATGATGAGCTGCTAGTAGAATGCGAGCTCTATCAACGCATCGTAGAATCGCAATATGGGAAGGAGGCGGTAGCACATGGCTAAAGCGGGTCAACAGACAGGTAAACCGTCGCCAAAGCCGAAGAATTGGTATCGCACCTTGTCTCGTATTGGCACTTATTTATCTGCTTACAAAGGGATGCTTGCTCTTATTCTAATTATGGTTGTGGCAAGCTCACTGCTAGCCCTACTTGGTCCGTATTTAATCGGTCAAGCAGTCGATATCTTTATCGTAAATAAAGAGCTTGAGGGATTATGGTCGGTCATTGGACTTCTTATAGGGGTATACATTCTATACTCGTTATCGACCTGGCTTCAGAACTACTGGATGATCGGGGCAGCACAGCAAGCGATTTACTCCATGCGTACGGATTTATTTAAGCAGCTGCATCGATTGCCCGTATCGTACTATACAAAGCGACAGCATGGTGAGCTCATGAGTCGCATTACGAATGATATTGATAATGTCAGTCAGACGCTTAACAGCTCGTTTATCCAGATTTCTTCCAGTGTTCTGACGTTTATCGGGATGATTTCACTCATGCTGTGGCTAAGTCCACTGCTTACGCTTATTACGCTTATGATCGTTCCGATCATGTTTCTGGGGATGAAATGGATTACGAATCGCACAGGTAAGTTGTTCAAGGAGCAACAGCGTAACATAGGCGAATTGAATGGATTTATTGAAGAGACGTTCTCCGGTCAGAAGATTGTAAAGGCGTTTTCCCAAGAGCAGAAGGTGATCGAGACGTTTCGTCTGAAGAATGAGCGTCTGCGTACTTCGGGTTATTGGGCGCAGACGTATTCGGGATTTATTCCAAAGCTGATGAACGTACTGAATAACTTGAGTTTTGCTTTCATAGCAGGGGCAGGAGCATTACTTGCGGTGAGGGATTTAGTCTCGATTGGTGTAATCGTTACCTTTTGCGAATATGCGCGTCAATTTACTCGTCCTTTGAACGACCTGGCGAACCAGTTCAATACGTTTCTATCCGCGATAGCAGGAGCGGAGCGGGTGTTTGAAGTGCTGGATGAGGCAAGGGAAGAGAAGGATGAGCGACAAGCAGTAGCGCTTACTCAAGTTCGTGGAGATATCGAGTTTGAGCATGTTTCGTTTACTTATGAGCAAGGTGGAAACACATTACGTGATATTAGTTTCCGCGCAGAAGCAGGACAGACGGTAGCGCTTGTCGGCCCTACAGGAGCTGGGAAGACGACGATTATTAATCTGCTATCGCGGTTCTATAACTTGAATGAAGGTCAGATTTACCTGGATGGAACGTCGATTCAGGAGATTACACGGCAGAGTTTGCGTCAGCATATGGGATTCGTACTTCAGGATTCTTTCTTGTTCCAAGGGACGATTCGGGACAACATTCGTTATGGCAGGTTAGATGCTACGGATTCAGAGGTAGAAGCAGCTGCGCAGATGGCCAATGCCCATTCCTTCATTATGAAGCTGCCGAATCAGTATGAGACGGTGCTCGATCAAGATGGGAGCGGCATTAGCCAGGGCCAGAAACAATTGCTATCCATTGCAAGAGCGATGCTTGCGGATCCATCCATTCTCATCTTGGATGAAGCAACGAGCAGTATCGATACGATTACCGAGATTAAGATTCAAGAAGCGCTGTATCGCTTGATGCAGGGCAGAACAAACATCGTGATTGCACATCGCCTGAATACGATTCGACAGGCAGATCTTATTCTTGTTCTTGAAGATGGCCGCATTATTGAACAAGGTACACATCAATCTTTACTTGAGCAGCAAGGATTCTATTATGGCATGCATAACAATCAAGTACGTATAGAAGCGAAACACACCATCGGATAATTTCCGTGGTGTGTTTTTTTTGCGATGAGCGATCGACAATTCCTTTACTCGATTGGCGCGTGGAGAGGAAGCAAGGCGCGATAACGAGTGAGGAATGCTTCACGGCATCTGTAATAATGCGCCCAATCTACTTCGTGTGGGTGTAAGTGTAGAACCCAAGGATTAGTCTGCCTTGGAATAATGATCTGATGTCCAGCGTGAAGGAAACGAATCGATTGAGAAGCATCGTAGAAGTGATAATCACCAATTGCTTCATCCCAATCCACATCTACTTGTGTAGCCATAAATGCACCATCAATCGATTCGACGACTTCATAAGAAGTGTGAACTTCATTAGAGATTTGCAGGGAAGGGACTTGATCAATCATTGCCATGTATTTGCGCACGAGTGGTTTACCTTCCCACCAAGAGCCAGTTGGGGCTTGACGTTTGCAGCCCATAATACCGATCATGCCGATTTTAGAAGAAAGCTGAAAGGTTGCAACGCACTCATAGATAAAGAAGGGATGAATGATGTACGTATCTTGATGGATGTAGACCTTGTACTTGGCATTGGAACGGCGCATACCTTGGTTGTATCCCGATGTCATGCTATATGATCCATAAATAGGAATAATTTCAACGGTAAAACCATGTGGTACGGCTAGTCGGGAAATATGATATTTGCAAGTTTGGTACAAGTTTTCATTATTGACACAGAGGATAAATGCTATCGCATTTTCATTGATATACATGAATTCATCCTCCGTCTCATCTTATTCTGCGCAAATAACCATTCCAGTTGAAGGACCAATGGAATTTATGCTGACTCGTATCGATTTCGAAGTCATCATGTTGTTCGAGAAACTTGGTAACCGCTTCTTTAGGACCCGGATTGTTGAATTCGAAAGATACTTCGTCACAGATCGTATCCTCAACAACAATATAACTGCCAACAGAGACAAGAGGATGGTACAGCGCCAGCTCCTTCTGGACATGTTCACTGAAATGATCGGAATCTAGAATAACGAGGACTTTGTCGGTTGGTTCTATAAATACTTTGACTTGCATGAGTGTATGAATGGAACCAGAGTCAGCTTGGATGTACGTAATACGTGGGTGAACAGGTCGATTCGGTTGAACAATGCTATCGATGGTGATGATTCTGCCATTTTGCAATAGATCACAAATATGAGCGAAGTATAACGCACTTCCTCCTTGGAATGTTCCGCATTCAATAATAATATCTGGTCGTACTTTCGTTAAAATTTCTTGATAGAGGAATAAATCGGATGGACATTTTAAGGTGTTGATGCCCATCCATTGCGTTTGTTTCCAAACCTCTGAATAGAAAAAATGCTGCATGAATTTAAGAGCAGGCTGTTCCATTATGTCCATACGCTAAACACTCCTTTAAAGTTCTAATGGATCTAATCAAGCAGGCGTTTCGCTCGTTCGTTGTCATACAATATGTTGCGTGTGCGCGTTTGGATTGGACATGAACACTAGAAATAAGAGGATTTGCTGTACAGATGCCGTGGCTGCAAGTTAACTGGCAACATAGTTTAATACATAGTTACTAGCGACAAGCACCCATACGCCGCAAGGGTTAGGCAATTGTACAGCAGCGGGTCTTGAAGCATTCTAATAAAATAGGAGCTGATCAGATGCGACAAAGCATAAAAGATTTCGTCCAGATTTGTGCGGAAACGTTGCCGTGGAAATCGCCTGTATATGAATTTGGTGCTTACCAATGTGCAGGACAAGAGGGCTTCGCCAACTTGCGCCCCTTGTTTTCGAATGTACCGTATGTAGGTTGTGACATGCGTCCAGGTCCAGGGGTGGATATGATTCAGAATTTGCATGCCATTGATCTGCCGACCTATGCAGCAGGGACGGTAATTAGCCTCGATACCATGGAGCATGTGGAATATCCGCATCTTGCGCTTCGTGAGTGTCATCGTATTTTGCAAGGCGGAGGCGTATGTATCATTAGCTCCGTTATGAACTTCCCGATTCATGATTATCCTTCTGACTACTGGCGCTTTACACCAGAGGGATTTCGCTCGTTGCTAAGTCCATTTGAGACGATCTTGGTTGATTCAGCTGGTCAAGAATTACATCCACATACGGTAATTGGAGTAGGGATTAAAGGGAGTGTGCACCCTTCAATAATGGCAGTACTGCAGCATAAGCTACAATATTGGAAGAGCAAAGCTTATATTGATTACTAAGAGTACTTAGAACGTGCGAAAAGCCTCTTTTCCTAACTGCAATCTAAATGCAGGAAGGGGAAGAGGCATTTTAATGTTATTTTCCAAATAAATATGGGGCGTATAGGGGGATGAAGTGTGTGCGGAGACGATAATATTCATCATAGTCCACATCGTCCAGGCAATAATGATAGACCCAAGAAGTATCTTGTCTAGGTACTGCAATTTCGTAATAACGTTGCCGGAACCGGATGCATTGGGATGCGTCGTAGAAGTGGAACCCTGTTACATTCTCATCCCAATCAATATCGACTTGTGTGGCCATAAATACACCATCAATGGATTCTAATCCAATATAAGGCTGATACACTTTACCGATGCAGAGCGTCGTTTCACTCTGGAAAAAGGCATCAACTGTGCCATAATGAACGCCGGCTTCCCACCAGGAACCGGTTTGAGCCAGTTTCGTTGTACCGATCACACCAATTAGACCGATTTGCGGATTGTTTATGAATAAGCTTAAGCATTCTGTAATGGTATGGATGTATTGAATAAATGAATCTTGATGAATATAAAACTTATACTTGGCATCACTTGCACGCATGCCTCGATTGTAACCTGAAGTCATGCTGCCTGCGCCATAGATGGGGATGATTTCAATCGAATACCCAGGTGGGACATAGAGTCTGTTTAAGTAAAGCCTACATTTCTCGAACATTTTGTCGTCATTCACACAAGCGATGAATGCGATTTTATAAGGATTCATGGGAGTAGCACCTCCATTCACGATAAATGTGAAACATCACGAAACAGAATAAGAATCTGGGAGGGGGATATACGTTTAAGTACACGGTAGCCATGCTGGACAGTTGTAGCTATTCCTTCCTTGCTCGGTCGGCAGTAGCCATTAGGCTTGCACGTACCGTCATCTCTTACAAGAAGTCTACCGAGAAGTCCGACAGTGATCCACTCTGTACGCTTGGAACGCGGGATGTAAGTTTGTCTAAAATCATAGTCAGGATCAAGAAGGGGTTGGAGTTCGTGACGTTCTGGACTAATGACTTTCCCATAGCCGTCTTTGAGAGGAAGGTGCGGGACTTTTTGGAAGACCATTTGTCCCCATGGATCGGTTACAAATTTGGATTTCCATCTGAACTCACCGCTATTCATGATAAGAGCAGCAGTCCCTTGTGTGACGCCAAGAATGAAATCATCGTCTTCGGTTGCCGTTCGAATTTGATCCTCCTCCGTCGTAACGAAGTATCCCGGCTTAATCTCAAGTCCATCTATCGTTTCGTACATTTCTGCAATTCCTGAGCCTGCAACGGACATATGACCGTCTAGATACAAGCTGCTATCTGTTCCAAGCAATTTGGCTGCCAGACCCGGGTGCTTTGTGTCTATTCCATTGGCTAAGTACCAAGCATACTGTCCTTCGAGTCCAGTGTCTGGATTTCCGAACTTGCCCATAATGTGAACACCATCGAGACCACCTGTATCGGTAAAATAACCTTCTGCGTGCGTAGAAAATCCACCTGACTTGCAGCGAACACCTTCGACATGTGCGCCGTAACCAGCTGCTTCAGTATAGCTCCCCTCAGCATGTGAATAATTTCCGTTGGCATGAGTCGTATTTCCTTCTGCATGAGCGGCTGTACCGCTTGCACGTGTGAAATTTCCTTCTGCATGTGCAGCTGTCCCATTTGCAATGGAGCTTTCTCCTTCGGTATGCGAGGCATAACCTGATGCTTGAGTGGTAGATCCTTCTGCGTGAGCGGCGAGTGCAGTTGCTTCGGAAGCATATCCTTCTGCATGTGCAGCAAGTGCAGTAGCCTTGGTGGAGGTGCCTTCGGCATGCGCAGCGCTTGAATTGGCAATCGTGTTGCTTCCTTCTGCATGTGCCGATATACCGGATGCTAGAGTATTACTGCCTTCCGCATGGCTGGCTGTTTCGGTTGCTTGAGTCGATTGTCCCTCTGCATGAGCAGCAAGACCGTTAGCGCGAGCGTATAATCCTTCCGCATGTGCGGCCTCTTCGGCTGCAATCGTTGTGAACCCTTCGGCATGACTGGCAGCCCCACTGGCAAGTGCCTTGTAACCTTCTGCATGTGCCATATGACCGGAAGCTTCACAGCCGGAGCCTTCGGCATGCGAAGTATCTCCTAACGCTTTCGTATTGTAGCCCTCGGCGTGAGCGCTATTTCCGGTTGTTGTATTCTTATCATTCGTTCCTGAGCTTTCTCCACTTGTCCTATATCCTGTTGCCACCATGGATCATCCTTTCAACACTCCGGCATGAGCAAACATGATTCCATCCTAGTTCACGTAAAAGTTCTCATTTGTATATGTATGCATGGCTTAGCAGGGTGGATAGGTACAATGCCACAGTCAGGCAGAAGAGATTCCCGATAATAAAGCGAATAATCGACCGCTGTCCGTATCTCTCTTAAATGGATAAACATATGTTGAGAACAAAGGTAGTTTGCTATGGGTGTGGGGATAGGGAGGGCTCTGCTATGCGTAAGGACAAAGTATCGATTATTATTCCGGTATTCAACCATAAACAGTATCTAGAGGCATGTATTGAATCTGCAATTAAACAAACGTACAACAACATCGAGATTGTAATTATTGATGATTGCTCATCGCAGCCAGAAGTCACAACGATATTAGATGAATTTAAGAAGTATGATTTTGTAAAAATATTTCGTAATGACAAGAATATGGGCATTTCCCGCACGCAAAATCGCTGCATTCAAGAATCAACAGGAGAATTAATTGCTTTCTTGGATTGTGACGATCTGTTATTGCCAGATGCGATTGAGAAGTCGCTTGAATATTGGACGGAAGAAACACGTTATTCATTTAGCAATCGGATTCATATCGACGAGTCGAATAAGGAATTTGAACGATTTAGCAGTGATGAGGAAGCGCAGATCGATATTTTTGGGGAGCATTTGAACGTCTACATGTATGCTTCTCATTTGAAAATCATTAGACGTGACGTCTTCTTACTTGTCGGCTTATTTAACCCCGACCATGATGGTGCGCAGGACTACGATATGCTGCTGCGTATTGCATTTCATTTTCCAAGAATAATATTCGCCCATGTGCCTGAATTTGTGTATAAGCATCGGATTCATCGGCGGCAGATGTCCAAGATCACGCAAGAGGTCGCGATGGAACGGGCGATCAAGATCTCCAATGAATCCAAGCTTCGCAAAGCGATTCGTAGTGGGATCTATGATCGATATGTGATCATCATGCTGTTAGTCGAAGCGGGTAAAGAGCATCTGGCAGCGAAATGTATGGAATTGATCCAGCATACAGTCGCAATCCCTCATAAGGTATGCATATTCCAGCGTGATGACGAGCGCAAAGCATGGATGAGATACATCGGGACGAATACGTACTTTATCCTGCTTGATGTAGATATTGAGGTCATGCCAGGGTGGATTGAAGAACTGCTCGTGCGTGCAGCAGAGGGTGTAGATATCGCTTCTGTTTCTTGTCGTGTAGTAGCGAGGGATGGGCGTGTTCGATCCGTAGGGGGAGTAGCGGAAGTTACGGAAGGCCGTACGCGCTTTGCTCCCATGCATTATGGGGATTCGCTGGCGAATATGGAGACATTGGAGCGCCAAGATACCGATTGGAATCCAAGTTGGGCGGTGTTATACAAAGGATGGTTCTCTGAGCTGGATGGGGATGCATATACCTACGATGGGGGTCTTGCGTCGATTCGATTACGGCTTAATAATAAGCGTCTGGTTAATGCACCGAATACGCTCCTGCTGCAAGATAGCCTTGTGGCGCGAACACAGCATCAGAATCCACTTGAAGTGATGGCTGCATTCGCACGTCTTTACCTCGAAACAGGCATAATTGTGGATGATCCCGATGCATATGCACGTGCTGGTTACGATACAGCCCAAATGGCGAACGACGAGATTGGATGGATGCTGCGGAACTTGCCATGAAGATGGGTTTAAGAATAAAAAAAGCCATTACAAGCACTCTTCATTGAAGCTTATAGTGGCTTATTTGTATACTAGGATTATCATACGACGAAAGCAGGCACGACATGAGAATCAACAAGTATATCAGTGAAACGGGATACTGTTCGAGAAGAGAAACGAATCGTTTAATTCTAGCAGGTCGGATTACGATTAATGACGTAGTGTGCGAACCAGGAGCTACGGTCAGTGCAGGTGATATTGTGCGGATTGATGGTGGGGAGCTGCCGAGTCGCGCAGAAGCGGTTTATCTTGCACTGAATAAGCCAATCGGAATTACGTGTACAGCTCAGAAGCAGGTGCCCAGCAATATCATTGATTTTGTTAATTATCCTTCACGGATTTTTGCAGTGGGGCGCTTGGATAAGGCGTCTGAGGGGCTAATTCTACTTACAAATGACGGGGATATTGTGAATCGAATGATGCGCGCCGAACATGGTCATGAAAAAGAGTATTACGTGACCGTGGACAAGCCTGTCACGAAGCAGTTTATTCAAGAGATGTCTAGTGGTGTAGACATTCTTGGCACGACTACCAAACCTTGTGAAGTGTTCCAGATGAGCGAGTGCGAGTTCCGCATTATTCTAACTCAAGGTCTGAATCTTCAAATTCGTCGAATGTGCAAGGAGCTTAGCTACCGGGTGCTAAAGCTTGAACGAATTCGTATTATGAATATAACGCTAGATGGTTTAGAGCGGGGTGCATGGCGAGAGTTAACTCGTGACGAACTTGAGGAACTTCTTGCTCAGTTAAATAGGGAATAGCAATTGTATTCCACTGCTAGCAAATTATTTACTATTGGAGGTTTATGTGATACCGCAATTGGAGCAGAAACAAATTCAGAAACAGAGTAGGAAGATTTATTGGATACAGCTTGCATTAATTTTTGTCGGTTTTGTCGTATTTGGTTTCTCGGAAAATATTAAAGGACCAGCCATCCCGCGTATTCAGTTCGAGTTTATGTTGAACGAATCACAACTGGGTACGCTCCTATCATTAAATGCATTAGGTTATTTAATTGCATGTTCCTTTACCGCGTATTTAACTCGAATATGGGGGATTAAGGCGGTAACCGTTGCTGCATTTGGGACGATGATTTTATCGGGTGTGCTTATCTTCTTCTCCCATAGTTATCCGATGTTCTCGTCATCCTATTTCTTAATGTACATCGGTAACGGGATGCTAGAGATTGCACTTGCGATCTTGGGTGCACGAATTTTTGTGAGAAATACCGGAATGATGATGAACTTAACTCATGGTTTCTATGGACTTAGTTCGACTGTCGCTCCACTAATGGCAACAGGACTTATGGCCGTGCAGATCGGCGATTATACACTTGACTGGCGCGGGATGTATCTCGTCGTACTTGCCTTGTCGTTCATTCCAATCGTGATCACGCTATGCGCTTCTTTCCCTTCAGTGAATGAGGAGGCAGGGGAGCGAGCTTCACTGAAAGTTCTTATGCGAGATCCAGTATTATGGTACATGGTGCTTATTCTTACATTTGGCGTCGTGTCTGAGCTTGCAGTGGGCGGTTGGCTCGTTAATTTCTTGGAGAAAGCGTACGGATGGAGCGCCGTGACCGCATCGGGAATGTTATCTGCGTTCTTCCTGTGCTTTGCACTAGCAAGGCTGATTCTCGGACCACTTACGGATAAAATGGGCTTCACCTTATCGCTCATCGTGTTCTCTGCTTTGTCTGCGTTATGTACATTTGCCGCGATTGGGTTAGGGGAGTCAGCCTCGTTCTTGTTCGCTGCAGGTGGAATCGGCATTGCGATGATTTACCCAACGGTAATGGCGTTTATTGCGAGACGTTATTCAGGTGCAAGTGATACGGCGATTACGTTTACCGTGACCATGATGGGGCTGGGCAGTGTCATCGGGAATTATCTCATTGGCGGCGTGATTGAAGGGGTTAAATCTTGGGTCGGAGCAGATACGCAGGCGGGTCTTGTTCGCGGGCTTCAGGCGGGTTATGGATTTATCGGTTTATGCGCGGCGATCTGCGCAGTGTATAGTTTTCTATTGTATCGTTATTTGAAGAAACGTCATGAACTTATATAATTTGTTATGAAAAAAAGAGCGAAGCTTCCACTCGGGGCTTCGCTCTTTCGTTAGTTTGGCGGAATTGACTATGCGTTGTCTGCTTTCGCTAAGCTCACAATTGCATGTAAAGCGATGTTGATCTCGCGTTCAACTGCTTCACCAACGGCGTTCGTATGCGGGTCGTATTCACCTGCAAGATCACTGTCAGCGAAGCCATCGATGGCTACAATTGCGCCTGCGCGTATGCCGCGAAGTGTTGCAACCACGTAAAGGGCGGAGATTTCCATCTCCGTTGCGAGCACACCTGCTTGCTTGTACTTCTTATGTGGAATTTCTTCTACGCCAGTGAAGAATGCATCTACGCAAAGAGTGATGCCTTTGCGCACGACACCTGGAGCGTCTACTGAAGCTTGTGCGAGTGCTTCGACTACAGCGCTATCGGCAACCGCAGGGAAGCCGCTTGGTACAAGCTGACGGGACAGTCCATCTTCACGAGCTGCAGCCGTACTGATGACTAAGCTCCCCGAAGGAATGTCAGCGGAGTATGAACCGGCAGTGCCGACACGAATAATCGTCGTAACACCTGCACGAATAAGCTCCTCGAAGCATACGGCTGCACCTGGGCAACCTACTCCGTGACTGACAACAGCAAGTTTCACACCTTGAAACTCACCGACGAATGTACGGTATTCTCTTGCATAGGATAATTCTCTAGCGTTATCTAATTTATCCGAAATCGCTTTCGCCCGGCGCGGATCTCCGCACACAATCGCGTAAGCAGGCATATCTTTGGAGTGAATTTCTAAGATTGGTAAGTACATGGTGGATCGAGCTCCTCACGTTGTTTTTATTAGAGAGAACAAAAAAATGATCACTACAGGCAAAAGAAGCACTTCCGGTCGCTGTCTCAATCGTGAATTTTGAATTGACTTAATGGTAGTTTCACGATTTCAAAGGCGAACACTACGTTCCTACAGTTGCTTCTTTTTCCTTTCGTTAATTTTTTGTCCTCACATTTTTACCTCGAGCTTCCGCTCGATTTTTGTGCATCAGATAAATAGCTGCTTTTTCTAAAGAAGAATAGTGCAATAAGTGTCACGACATAAGGTATCATCATCGTAAATTGAGTAGGTAGGGCAAAGCCTTGCAATCGAATACTGATCGCTTCCATTAGTGCGAAGAACAGACTGGATAGCGTTACGCCGATCGGGCTAAATTGTCCTAGCATCATGGCAACGAGGGAGATAAATCCGCGTCCAGCGGTCATTCCTTCGGAGAACATCGTTAGATTACCAAGCGATAGCTGCGCGCCTGCCAGTCCGCAGAATGCACCACATGCGATAATCGCACCATATTGATAACGATGAATCTTAATGCCGATGCTTTTGGCTGCTATACTGTTCTCTCCAACCGCAAGCAGACGGAATCCAGTTACCGTGCGATACAAGAAGAAATGAAGTCCGATGACCAAGATAACAGTCAAGAACACAAGTGGCGATAAGCCTGTTAGCACGCCGCCTAGACCGGGAATGTCCCATTTCGGCAGACCGATCATATTTTTATCATAATAAGCGCCCTTCACATGGAAAATGGCTCTGAGACAGAACGTCGTGAGTCCAAGCGCAAGGAAGTTCATTGAAATCCCTACTACAATGACATTTGCTTGTAAGTGTATGCCAACATAGGCGAACAGTAGGGAGTAGATCATGACACAGACGACTGCAAAAATAACGGCGAGAAACACGTTGCCAAGCAGGTAATTGCCAAGGATCGCTGAGAAAGCACCGACAAGTACGAAACCTTCTAAACCTACGTTAAATACACCTGCGCGCGCACAAAGTAGACCGCCGAGTGCAGCGAGTAGAATCGGGACGACCATCCGAATGGTAGAATTGATCAGTGAGAGATCAAGCAGCTGTTCCATTTGAATTCCTCCCTTTCTTCCGTTTAATAAAGGCATAGCTGATTTTGGCTGAAACGAACACGACGATCACCGCTTGGATGACACTTGCAATCTCTAGTGGTACTTCGGTATTACGTTCGACACCCATGGCACCAGTTTGCAGTGCTGCGAGCAAGACTGCTGCAAGGGCTGTTCCGATTGGATTAGAGCCTGCAAGTAGGGCAGCCATGAGTCCTGACCAAGCATAGTTCGGGGACGTTAATGCGCCATCCAGATAGCGATATTGCATGCCGAGCACTTCAACAGCGCCTGCGAGCCCAGCAAGTCCGCCACTAATAAACATCGTAGTCACAACCATCGAGACAGATTTAACCCCGCCGTACATCGCGAAGAATGGATTGCTGCCCGTCATGTTCATTTCATAGCCGAACACCGTACTGCGCATCATCCAGAACAGGACAATGGTTGCAATGACAGCGATAATAAATCCGACATGTAAGCTTGAACCCGCCATTAGTTTGGGTAGCCAAGTGCTTTTATCAATCATGGCTGATTGGGCAAGTGCCGCAGAGCCTTTCGTATCTTTAAAAGGATTCGCAACTAAATATCCCGCTAATAGTGTAGCGACATAGTTTAATAGCAGCGTTGTGATAAGCAAATTCACTTTAAACTTTGCATCAAGCCAACCGGCAAAAGCCGACCATAATCCACCGCTGACGATACCAGCTAGAAGGGCACCAATTAACTTCACCCAGCCTGGACCTGGTAGGTAAAGGGCTGTTAAAGCTGCAGCAACTCCGCCCAGCACAAGTTGTCCCTCTGCCCCTAAGTTAAAGAATCCAGCTCTAAATGCGAGTGCTAATCCAAGTCCAATGAAGATGATCGGAACGGCGCGAGTGAGCGTATTCGTTAAAAAGTACGTGCTACCAAATGCACCTTTCCACATTTGCCCGTAAGTATCAAGCACAGAACCGCCAATGAGCAAGATCGCAATCGCCCCGATGATTAGACCGATAGCAAGTGCAGTAAGAGGATGAATGAGTGCTTTCGCTTGTTGTTTGAAATTATTCATGGTTGTTTCCTCCTCCTGCCATAAGCAAGCTGATTGCTTCCTCTGTTGCTTCATGACCGTTGACTTCACCAACGATTTTACCTTCATATATAACGAGAATCCGATCTGATAGCTTCAGCACTTCAGATAATTCTGAGGATACGAGTAGGATCGCTCCGCCTTCTTTACGTTTAGCAAGTAACTGATCATGGATGAATTCCATTGCGCCGATATCTACTCCACGAGTCGGTTCGGCTGTAATTAGAAATGGTGTTTCTTGTGCAAGTTCACGCGCTACAATGAGTTTTTGCAAATTTCCACCAGATAAATTTTGCGCTGTATTATGAATAGATGATGTCTTAATATCGAATTTCTTTACCCAACCGGCAACCATATCACGAAGTGCTTTATGATGTAGAATGCCAAGCTTTTGCTTGCTGCGTTGGAATCCCATGATGCCATTATCGAGTACGGTACGGTCTTTAGCAGAACCCCATTGATAACGATCTTCGGGTACGTGAGCAAGACCAGCTTGTCTGATTTGATGCGGTTGTTTGTTTATAAGACTTGTTCCGAGTAGCGATATATTTCCAGTGTGAGTGGGTAGTAGTCCGCAGATGCTTTGAATCAGTTCCGTCTGTCCATTACCAGAGACGCCTGCAATACCTACAATTTCACCAGCATGAACGGTAAAGTTGACTTGATCGACTACTGGTTTACCGCCTTCACCTTGCAAGCTCAAGTTCCTTACTTTCAAGACAGGCTTACCTTGCAGCGGTTCTTGCTTGATAACAGGAGCGAGTTCTCTGCCAACCATGAGACGGGAGAGTTCCTCGATATTCGTATCTGTTTTATTTAATGTGCCAGTCACCTTACCATTGCGTAATACCGTGATGCGATCAGCAACTTCCATAACCTCATGTAGTTTGTGGGTAATAAGAATGATGCTTTTGCCTTGGCTAGCAAGGCTCTTAATGGCGGTGAGTAATTCCTTTACCTCAATGGGTGTAAGTACCGCAGTGGGTTCATCCAGAACGATGATGTCGGCACCACGATAGAGTACTTTCAATATCTCCATTCGCTGCTGCGTACCAAGTGCACACTCCGAAACTTTCTTCTCCGGTGGTACTGGCATGCCGTACTTTTCGCTAAGTGCTTTGACTTGTTGCACAGCCTGCTTGCGATTGAAGCCAATGGCGCTAGATGGTTCAGTACCAATGACAATATTCTCGGCTACTGTAAAAGAAGGGAATAGCATGAAATGCTGATGCACCATGCCAATACCGTTTGCAATTGCGTCTCGAGGGGAGTCGAAAGAGACTTCTTTCCCACGTACTGCAATGGAGCCCGATGTCGGGATTTCCATGCCATAGAGCATTCGCATCAGTGTTGTTTTGCCAGCGCCATTCTCACCGACGATGGCATGAACTTCACCTTCGCGAAGTGAGAAATTGATTGCCTCATTCGCTGTAAAGTCCCCATACTTTTTTGTAATCTGCTCCATTTGCAGCAGCATGTTAGCACCCCTTATCTAGTTTGATTAAATCGAAAACCGACTGCGGGTGTAGATGCAGTCGGTCCGAATGGCGGCAATTGCCGGTGGTGGAATCAGAAGTCTATTGTTTCAATGGATCTTTCAGTACAAGCTTACCGGATACGATGTCATCATTGATTTGCTTCAATTTAGTAATCGTTTCAGCTGTAAGGAAAGGATTCATTTTTGTTTGAGAATCATGTGTTACAAATGGAACACCAACGCCTTTTTCTTTCAAACCGTAATCCACAACGCCACCTTTGAATGCACCGCTTGTGAAGTCTTTGATTGTCTCATAAGCTGCTGTATCCGCACCTTTTAACTGGGACAATACGATGTGTTCAGGGTCTTTGCTTGTGTGGTCAATATCTTGTCCAGCTGTGAAGAAGTTTTTCTCTTTCGCAGCTTCGAATACGCCAAGGTCACCAACAGCAGCAGCGCCTAGAATGAAGTCAGCACCTTTGGATTGTTGCAAGATCGCAAGTTCTTTCGCTTTTGCAGGGTCAGTAAAGCCACCTACGTAGTTAACAAGATATTTCGCGTTCGGGTTCGTTGCTTTCAAGCCTTCTTCAAAAGGAACCGTCCATTTCTTGATCATTGGAATGTCCATTGCAGCTACGATACCGACTGTGTTTGTCTTCGTGGACAAGCCAGCAGCTGCACCTAGCAAGTAGGAGGATTCGTATTCACGGAATACAACCGAGCGAACGTTAGGTCCTTCAATAACGGTGTCGATAATTGCGAATTTTTGGTCTGGATTTTCAGCAGAAAGCTTCTTCAAAGCGTCTTCTGCTTGGAAAGTCGCCGTGATAATCAGATCATATTTATCAGCAACAGCTGCTCTCATGTTTTGTTCAAATGCGTTAGGGTCAGTCGATTCAATCGTTTTAATTTGAACGTTGAACTCTTTACCTGCTTTTTTTGCACCTTCGTCCATGATCTGGAAGAATGGATTCACACCAATTTTTTCAGGAAGAACAAGTGCAATCTTCTTCGCATCTTTGCCTGCAGCTTGATCTGTATGGCCTTCATGATTTTCTGTAGTCGCCGCTTTGTTTCCACAACCTGCAGTAATGAATAGCACGAGTGTGCAGACGAGCATCAACATCTTTTTCAATAGTCTCGACCCCTTTATGTAAATATTTTTATTTTTTAAAATCCTATCGGTTTAATCGGAATTTGTCAATCTACTTTGCGAAATTAAACTTGTAGAATTTTGTCGAACAATAAACATAAATCCTATTATACTTAAAATTAATAGAAAGGGAATATCGTTTTTGTATAAAAATATGTACGATTGGTTAACATTTATAAGTTAATGTTCGTGTTTTACCGATGAATTGGCGTTTTAACGACTTGAATTGTATGCAAAAATAATATTTTGGCAAAAACTACATATATTTAACTGTTTTTTCAGTATATTTTATGTATTTTCCGAAAATGAGCAAAAAACAGCTCCATAGGGAGCTGTCGGAAGTGTGATTTTTCTATTAATTGTCCTTCTTTCCGGCCAATTCGCCGCGAATCGGTTTAGATCCATCTTTAAATGTAATCGGAATAGTGGTGGAGTGCTTGCCGTTGTCTGATGGGGGAGACATCTGATAGTGAACATGGGGTTCGCTCGAATTCCCTGAGTTACCGCATTTACCAAGAAGTTGACCCGCAGTGACAGAATCTCCTACTTTAACTTGGACGGAACCCTTCATCAGATGGGCAATCGAGCTGAACTCTCCGTTTGGATGCTTAATGGTAACGACATTTCCTGAAGGCTGCTTCGTATTCATTTCACCGCCGGGTGTATTATCTGCAATGCCGTCTACGGCTTCAACGACTACCCCTGCTGCTGGAGCTACAATCTCTTGACCAAAGGCGAAGTAGCTTTCGTTTTTCGTAGGATCACCTTCATAGGAATAGCCATTCTTTTCTTTTACAAAATCATAGGCATACCGATAGGACTCATACTCGTAATGATAGTTAACCATGATGTTCTTGCCTCCCCAGAAAACAAACCACTGATCGCGAAAAGGGAAGTCTACAATTGTTTTGGAGTAAGCTTGATCCGTTACAGGATGCGGAGAATGCGGCATAATTTGTATACCTTCGATTATGCCGTTCTTGTCCACAATTGCCGTTAATCCCTTCTGCCCGGAAGAATCATCCCACACATAGGACTCATAGCCATTGAGTTTGAATGTGGATGTGAGTTGAAAACCTTTAATATCGGATAAGAAATCTTTTGCCATCGATTTGAAATTGTTTAACGTAACCGCACCCTTCAGAGAGTCTCCGAATTGTGCATAGAGTTGATCGTATTTCCCATCTAGTAGAGCGGTTGGGATATCCTTCGCTGCGATTGCTGCGAGTTTTTGTGTGCTTTCTTTACCTGGTTGATTCATGGTATCGGCTCCTTTACTTGGAGGCATGTAACCGCACCCCGCCACCGCCGTAACAATTAATAGTAATGATAGGATAACTGCCTGTAGGCGAAATCGATTCCTTGTTCTCTTGTTATTCATTTGGTTCATCCTCTCCTCTGCTTGTATGAGATGAGTATACCGAATGAATCTTACACCATCTGTAAGACAGGTTTAACTTTGTATAAACAATTTAGACAAATCGCTGTAAAAAGTAAGGTTCTCGTAAGATTCCATTGTGAGTCAAGTAAATTTGACATGCTACAATGAGAACATTCGCATAATGGAGTGATGATAATGAAGGGTGCCAAGATTCTAATTGTAGATGATGAACGTTCGATTGTTGAGATCATGGAAACGGTGTTGCGTAAAGAAGGATTTACGGATATTGATACGGTTTACGATGGAGAAGCAGCACTCACGGCATGTGCTCATAAAAGATACGATATCGTCCTGTTGGACGTGATGATGCCGGGTAAGAGCGGCTTAGAGATTTGCCCTTTCATTCGGCAGACGACGAATGCGCCCATTTTATTCTTAACTGCAAGAATGTCGGATTTTGATAAATTATCAGGTTTTGCTGTGGGTGGAGATGATTACATTACGAAGCCATTTAATCCACTTGAGGTCGTTGCGAGGATGCAGGCTCAATTGAAGAGATATTTGCAGGTGATGCCACAGCTACAGCCTCAATCGCAATCGGAGGATCAGAGAACGGCAGATCGCTATGACTTTGGACGTTTTCAAGTGGATGCATCAGAAGGGACACTGACCGTAGATGGATCGATATCCCATTGTCCAGCACTTGTGTTCCAGTTGCTATTGTTCTTTTGCAAGCATCCGAATCGGATTTTTAACAAGCGAGAGTTGTACGAACGCATATGGGGGGAGGAGATGTACAACGATGATAATACGGTGATGGTCCATATCCACCGTGTGAGGGAGAGAATTGAGCGTGACCCCTCAAGGCCAGAATATCTTGTGAATGTAAGAGGGATGGGGTACAAGCTGACTAGCCCTAAAGGAGTGGATAGAAGTGATTCGTAGGCGGCTTGCGACAAGATTTGCATGGCAATTGGTGGCGGCAGGCGCGCTACTTACAGTCATTGCTGTAGGTATTGTCTCCTGGATGCTCACGAAATTAACGGATATCGAGATCAGCCGACAGTTCGCACCACTTGGGATATCACGTTTAATTTCGAACTCAACGATTAACGATCAAGGCTTGATCGTCGATCCGATCCTATTGGCGCGACTCAAGGAAGATGGAGGATGGTTACAGAGTCTCGATCCACAAGGAAATGTGCTACAATCCTTCAACGCTCCACAGGATTTGCCAACCCACTATAAACCGGGACAACTCATTGACTATTGGCTTCGAGGTGAGCCGTTCCCCTATCAACTACTCATGTGGATCGAAGTAAAGAAGGGGCATGTATTTACCTTCCTATATGGCAAAAAAGTAGATACACAACAATTGTTACAGATCGTCGTTGATAACGGTAAGATTGTGGATGATAAGCTTTCATTATCGGATCATGTGAAAGACGAGTTGAACAAGCTAGGGGGCTTTGTTCAAGTGCTCGATCAAGAAGGGGTGGAAGTGGCGTCTTGGGGTAAGCCCAAGGAGGCTCTATCTGCGTATCCACTTCATGAGCTGGCATTAAGGGCAATCCATCAGGAGCGTTACGGCTTGGGGATGGAGACAAAGTATATCGCGAGTTCAGGGCTGACATGGATGGTTCAGTATCCTATGATGCGCAGCGAAGAGCAGGCGGCCTTAAAGCCATTCATTCATTCGGAAATACAGGTCATGGTTGTTGGAATCGCAGCATTTCTGTTATCGTCTATGATCGTGTTTATTCTATTGTCCATCTGGTATGCATCGCAGTTCGGGACACCGATCTTACTCATCATCGGCTGGATACAGAGGCTTGGACAAGGCAACTACACGGATTATGATCAGGTGAAGAATAGAGCAATTAGGCGTAAGGGAGGATGGAAGCGGAAGTATCGTGACTTTGGAGAAGTAATGGAGTCGATACAGTCGCTATCTGTAACCCTACAAGAGGGGAAGAACACGGTAGAGCTAACGCAGCGCAATCGAGAAGAGTGGATTGCGGGTGTGACGCATGATATGAAGACACCTATTGCTTCCATACAGGGGTATGCCCACATGCTGGAGGCGGAGAAGTATAGCTGGACTCGTGAAGAAGTGCGGCATTTCGCTTCCAAAATGGTGGAGAAGACAAACTATATGGACAAATTGATCAATGATCTTGCACTGACCTATCGACTTCGAAGTGGGGAAATACCCGTACAATTCTCACAAGAAAACATTGGCACCTTGCTAACGGAATCCGTCAACCGCGTCATCGCACACCCTACATATGAGGGTAGACAGGTTTATTGCTTCATACCTGAAAACCCAATAATGGCTGCGGTTTATCCGCCTTGGTTTGAGCGAATTGTTCAGAACATCTTAGCAAATGGACTTATGCATAACCCTGTAGATACGAGGATAGATATTGAATTGATTCAGCTCAAGAATAAGGGGTGGCGAATCGATTTCAAGGATGACGGTCAAGGGATGGATCAACAGACGATCGATCGATTATTCGAGCGTTATTATCGGGGAACGAGTACGGAGACTGTGATGGAAGGTAGCGGTCTTGGTATGGCTGTTACCAAAGAGCTCGTTCACGTAATGGGTGGTCGGATTAAGATTGAAACGAAACTCGGTAAGGGGACGGTAATCAGTATCATTTGGGATGCTAATATACTCAAAAATTGAATGTGAAAAAGACCCTGTGAACGTTATGGTTCAGGGTCTTTTTGCTAAGTAATTACAAAATCAAAGCTGCAAGCCCGAAGCCAATTGCAATCGCAAGTGTCGTGGCAATAAGTCCAGGCAGCATGAATGAGTGGTTCAGCACATACTTTCCGATCCGCGTCGTACCCGTGCGGTCAAAGTTAATCGCCGCGATCACAGTAGGGTAGTTCGGAATGAAGAAATAACCGTTCACGGAATAGGGATTCATCAATCTAATTTAAATAATCAAATTTGTATAATTTGTCGAATAATTGACACAAGTTCCATTATACTTAAATTTGCGGAAAGGGATTACTTTTTGATTAAAAAATATGTACGATTCGTTAATAATTACATATAATGTTCGTGTTTTTATCGTTATTTGTCTGTTTTTAATGGAATATTGTTCGGAAAATACCAATATCCCGAAGTGTAGCAAACGACCGTGACCACGCAAGAATTGTTCCAGATCGCTTTCAATCTTGGAAGCATATGGGTTGTCACATTTTGGATTGTATGATAACCTACAATTTGTATTTTTCCATTATTAAGGGGGTTAATTATTTATGTTACGTGCTGGTATTATTTTTTTAATTTTGGGGGTAGGGGCATTCATACTTCCGCAGTTCGGTCTGCAATTCAAATTATTTAACGTTTTGGAAGACCTTTTTGGCGAAAGTCAAACCCTTGTCGAGATTGGTGTTGCAGTTCTTGGTGCCATCCTAGTAGTCATTCATTTTGCAAAGAAGAACAATTCATCCGCAGCGTAAGAAGAACAGATGGTTTAGGAGGAAGTTATTTTTGAAATCGTGGCTTGTAAAACTAGTTAAATCAGTAAGTGTTATGACTTTGATAATGATGGTGTGTGCAGCTCCTGTATTTGCCGCAGAGAAGATCAAGTGGGTAGAAGGCGGGCAGAAAGTCGACGTGGGAACCGATTTAGCGGAACTGCAGTTGGACAAAGAATTTATTTTTCTGAATGCCGAGAATACGAAAAAGTACATAACACAGAGCGGAGGGAAACCGAGCGGGGTAGAAGTCGGCGCGGTTTTACCAGATGACGAAGAACAGGGTTGGGTCGTTTATTTCGAATATGACGAGTCGGGACATGTAAAAGATGACGAGAAAGCGAAAATCGATGCCAAAGCCTTGCTGGAAAGCTACAAAAAAGGCACGGAAGAAATGAATAAGGAAGTAAGTCCTGAAAATCAGCTACTCATTGACAAATGGGATGTTGCCCCGTTCTATGACAACACCTTGCACAGTTTGTCGTGGTCTTTATTGGCACATGATTCTCAGAACAACGGTGTTATTAACTACAATGTACGGATTCTAACGCGTAAAGGCTATATCTCGGCGATACTCGTCTCAGATCCGGCGCATTTGAAGGAAGACCGTAAGGTATTCAACGACAAGATCCTGGCGCAGCTTCACCCGAAGCAGGGCCAGCGATATGAGGATTTTGACAGCAAAACCGATAAGGTAGCTGAATTCGGCTTGTCTGGATTAATTCTTGGAGGCGTGGGTCTGGCAGTTGCCAAAAAAGCAGGCTTTCTTGCTTTGCTTCTCCCTCTATTGAAAAAGTTTGGGATCTTGATTGTGGTGGCTGGCGCAGCGATTTGGGGATTCATTCGCAAAAGACTAGGATTGAAGAAAAAGCAGTCGGAGGAGCCGACGGAACCGGAGCAATCAGAGCAACCGGCACAGGACCAGGAAATCGACCAGAAGAAGCAAGGTTGATTTGAATTATTTAAAAAGTGAAAAAACCATAGTTACGTAGGCAAAAAATAGCCCTTCCTAATCACTCGATAGCCGAGTTATAGGAGGGGCTTTTTTTACAAAATAATCGATGCAAGCCCAAACCCAATCGCAATCGCGAGGGTTGTGGCAATAAGTCCGGGAAGCATGAATGAGTGGTTCAGCACATACTTTCCGATTCGCGTCGTACCCGTGCGGTCAAAGTTAATCGCCGCGATCACAGTCGGGTAGTTCGGAATGAAGAAATAACCGTTCACGGCAGGGAACATCGCGATTAGAGCTGCGGGTGGCAAGCCTAGTGCAATACCGAGCGGCATGAGTGCGCGGACCGTTGCAGCTTGGCTGTAGAGTAGAATCGACATTATGAATAGGGCGATTGCGAACAACCACGGAGCTGCGGTTACACTGTCTTTGATCCATAAGCTGATCTGATCCATATGACCTGCGAAGAATGTATCACCAAGCCATGCAATCCCGAAGATGCTAATGACTGCCTGCATCCCTGCAAGGAACACATTGCTTTTGATCAGATGCGAAGCGTTCACTTTGCACACAAGGAGAATTAATGCAGCTATAGACAGCATTACAAGTTCAATTGCATAAGCCATGCTCAGCGGGACGAGCTTACCGCCATTTTCCCAAGCGGGACGAAGCTGGGGCAGTGAACCAAGCAAGACGACAAGCACGACACCCGTCAAGAATAGAACAACAGATAGCTTCGCTTTCGGACTTGTTGAAGCACTTCTCTGATCGGTATTGGCATCAACCGTATCTTGAATTAATCCTTCCTTCAAGCGTTCTTGGTAGATCGGATCATCTTCTAGCTCTTTGCCGAACTTGGACATCACCCATGCAGCGACCATACAACTAATGAAAGTGGCCGGAACGCTGATCATGAGGATGTCGATTAGGCTAATATGGTAACCAGCAAGCAAGGAGACGAGCGCTACCGTTGCTGCGGAAATGGGACTTGCCGTAATCGCTTGTTGGGAAGCAATGACAGATATGGATAAAGGTCGCTCAGGGCGAACACCGGATTGTCTAGATACTTCAGCGATTACAGGGAGTACCGAGTAAGACACATGACCTGTTCCCGCACAAAATGTAAATAAATACGTCACGATTGGCCCCATGAAGGTAATGCGACTTGGATGTTTGCGCAGTGCACGTTCAGCAAGCGAGACGAGGTAATCCATACCACCCGCCGTTTGCAGTGCGCCAGCAGCTGTAATGACCGCCGCGATCATAAGCATCACATCAATTGGAGGTGCAGTTGGTTGCAGGCCGAATCCGAATGTCAGAATGGCAAGTCCGAGTCCTCCCATCACGCCAAGTCCGATCCCGCCGAGTCTTGCGCCAACGAAGATGGCAAGTAACACAATCAGGAGTTGAATCCAGAACATCAATCTTTCACATCACTTTCAGCTATTCTAAGGTGCTATTTTTCACAAGCAGAAGTGTTCCATTATACGTCATTGTTTCACACCTGTCACATGGCTATTCAGAGAGTCGGTATATTCTTCAAGCCTGTTCATAGAATGTAACGAGAGTTATAGATTATGAGTGTGGTGAGGAGGATGCACATGATTATCCAATATCGACCGTACCCCAGGCACCCCTATATCGGCAGAAAGCTAAAGCGAGATACCCATAATTATCGAGGTGTATTGCTTGCCCCCGCCAAGACTGTACTGAATCATGTTCGAATTCGTCTATTAGAAATGCATGGCGTTGAACTTGATGATGAGGATCTAATCAGCTTAGAACGTTCCGTTACATTTGCTGACTTAGGTTATCATCCGAATATCGATGGATGCGCGGCACATATGAAAGTGATTTATGATGAAGTCCGATATACGAAGAAAATTCCATTATTTGATATCCGTCAGCACATTCTCCCCTTTATTATGAAAACAACGGATCAAGTAGATGACATCTACGCATTATTTGCGCAATTACAGACGAAGAATGATTATACTTACCGCCATCCGATAGCTGTCAGTATTCTTGCTGTGATAATTGGAAAGTGGCTCGGTATGAAAGAACCGCAGCTCACACAACTGGCGATTGGCGCGCTGCTTCACGATATAGGTAAAGTAAAGCTGCCTCCAGACCTAATGGATAGTGACGAACCACTACACCCGATGGAATATGCCTTTCGCAAAAAGCACACTCACTTCGGTTATCAACTGATTCGCGATACGGTTGGTACGAGTCACCGCCAAGCGCTTGTGGCGTTACTTCATCATGAACGGCAAGACGGTAGCGGTTACCCATTCGGCATTCGCGCAGGAAAATTCGATTATCATAGTCAAGTCGTCGCCGTCGCGGATACCCTACATCATCTGATTGCTGACCGTCCTCACAAAGGGGCATCGCCGCTATATGCCACGATTGCACACTTGCATGATCAAGCCTTCGGCAAGTTAGAGCCCAGAATCATTCATCTCGTATTGGATAAAATGATGCAAGCCCTCACCCAAAGCCGTGTTCAGCTCTCAGACGGTCGCCATGCGAAAGTTCTTACATTAAATCCTTATGCGAAGCTGCATCCGTTTGTCCAATTGGATCAGGGAGAGTTTCTAGATTTAAATGTGGTTCGAAATCTGCATATAGAGCGCGTGCTTATAGAAGAAGGCATTGTTGTCACATAACCTGCAACTCCCGAGTTGTCCGAGTCTGTTCAAGACTTAGACAACTTTGTTTATTTTTAACCTATTATTTGGAAAATGTTGTGTCGCAATCTTCCTCTTCAATTTATAGTTAAATTAACTCTGTAATAAGAAGAAAGCTGTGCCATCGAGGAGGGGGAATCAACATGCAAGCGATACGTAGAGGAAGACCGATCTGGCTGCTATTTCTTGGACTCATCTTGAGCAGTAATGTCATGCTGTATCAGACTGCGTTCGGCAAACAAATGCTTACACCCGAGACCCAAGGGGTGGTCATTGGATCGCTCATCGATCTTATGATCATGCTTCCAATCTTGTGGATGCTGTACAAGGGAAAATTCGTAATGAAACAAGCGATCATTCTGACGGCGATGGGTGCTATATTAGCGAGATTTCTCATCCCAAGTTCGATGCTTGCACCCTATGCAGCGGTTACTTGGATTGGACTTGGCATAGAAGCACTCATCATCGGCATGGAGTTGTTCCTTATTGTTGCACTAGTTCGATACTTGCCAAGGATTAGAACAAAAGTAAAGTCCAGTAATCTCTCGTTTCTGTTCGCTTTTCCTCATGCAGTAGAGTCTTATCGGAAGAAAAAACCGATCATTCAAGCGCTATGTTCCGAAGTGCTCGTGTTTTATTACGCTTTTTTCACATGGAAGAAGAAGTCCGAGTCTGGCATTACCCTGCATCACAAATCAAGCTATATCGCTTTGCAGATCATGTTGATTCACTCCATCGTCATCGAGACATTAGTCATCCACTTTTGGCTGCATGAAAAATCGGCTGTAATCTCGATCGTTCTACTGCTCCTCAATATCTATACGATCGTATTTATTCTTGCGGATATTCAAGCGACTCGCCTGAATCCTGTTCGCTTCGACAGAGGTACGATGTACCTCTCGCTTGGCTTGCTAAAGCGTGCTGAGATTCGAATGGATCAGATCGAGAGCATCATCGAAGACTCAGCTACCCTGCAAAGTAAACCGACGAAAGATACGATCAGCTTTGTCGCGAGGGACTTTGATGAGGTACATCCTCATCTGATTTTGAGAATGAAAGAACCACTGCGCGTCATCATGTTTATGGGGATCGAGAAATCCTACACATATGTTGCCATTCGTTCGGATCATCCTGTGCAATTAAGAGAAATGCTTCTCCATGAGATGGAGCACGTGAAGAGTGCTTTATAGGAAGGTTCATTAGATATGAAAATATTAAAAAGAGCCCCAAGCACGAGGTACATCCTCATGCCTGGGCTCTTGGTATGTGTGTTTCATGATGTCTATAGTTCTTCTTAATGAGCAATTTCCGCATCAATATTTTTCATGAATTTACGTCCTATACCCGCAGCCACAACCGCGAACACGACGAATATCGCTCCGACATAGAACGGAATGTGCGGGTTGAACCACTCCGCAAGCTTACCTGCTAGGAAGGGTGCAATCGCTCCACCAATAAAGCGAACGAAGCTGTAAGCCGCAGATGCAACAGAGCGCTCAACTGGAGCGGCATGCATGACCGCGGTCGTAATTAACGTATTGTTCACCCCAAGGAACGCGCCGGAAATGACAACAGAAGTCACAACAACGGTAATCGAATCCGTGTTCACACCAATCACAACTAAGTTTATCGCGAACAAGAACAACATGATGCACATGGAACGGATCGTTCCGAATTTCTTTTGGAAGAAGGGTGCTACGAATACAGAAGTGATCGCGAGCATAAGTCCCCACCCTAAGAACACATAACCAAGACCATGAGCATCTAAGTGATGCATCATTATGAACGGTGTATAAGCCATTAGTGTGAAAAATCCAAAATTATAAAGGAAAGCAACAACAGCGAATGTGAATAGTCCGCCATGACGGAGTGCCTTGAACGGGTCTGCAATTGAGACACGCTTCTGCGGCTTCGGAATTTTCGGCAGCATGATCGAGATCGCAATGAATGCAATCGCCATCAGTACACTCACTCCGAAGAATGGACCGCGCCAAGAGATTGATCCAAGCTCTCCGCCAAGTAGTGGACCTACAGAAATACCAAGTCCAATCGCAGCCTCATATAGAATAATAGCTCTTGCCGTTCCGCCTGTAGACAAGCCAACAATGGCAGATAGTGCAGTTGCAATGAATAATGCGTTACCGAGTCCCCAACCACCGCGCATCGCGACGATCTGATCGATACTTCCTGACATACCGCCAAGTGCGGAGAAGATGACAATTAATAGTATCCCCACAAGCAGCGTCCACTTCACACCAATGCGACTGGATACAACCCCTGTAATGATCATCGCAAGACCTGTTACTAAGTTATAACTGGAGAATAATAAGGACACCTGACTGGGCGTTGCATCTAATTGCTGCGCAATCGCAGGTAAGATCGGGTCAACTAAACCGAGTCCCATGAACGCGATCACACATGCGAACGCAACTGCCCATACAGCGCGCGGCTGATTCATCATGCCTGCGCGCTGCTGTAAATGTGAGGATGAAATTTGTGTTTGAGATCCCATGAACCCATCAAACCTCCACTTTTTAAAAAAATGTATTATTATTCTTGCTCATAACGAGCAATCGCCGTTCGGGCTCGTGTGCGTAAGGCTTGCAATTCGGATTGAACAGCGTGAATCTTCTCGATTTTTTGCTCAATTAACACCAGTTGATCACTGATGACATGATCGATTTCCTGAAGCTTCGCAAGTTTTTCCTTCTGATCCTCGATGCTCCAGTAACCTTTGCGATGAGTCTCCAGCGCATCACTAATAGAGATGAACTCTTGGATCTCCTGCAGTGAGAATCCGAGCACTTCCCGGGCATTTGTGATTTTTAGAAGATGATCAATGTGGGCTTCGGTGTACAAGCGAATCCCTTTTTCACTTCTTTCAGGTGGAGATAGAAGGCCGATTTCCTCATAATAGCGAATCGTTCTTTTCGTCAAACCACTTCTCTGCGCAACTTCATCGATTTTTAACCAAGTCATGTAATCACTCCAAATTGTTAAATGTAATTGAGATTATATCCCTAGTTAACGTTAACGTCAACGTTAACTTTAAAGAGATGAAAAAATTGGGTTTATACACAATTATTCTGATCAAGTAATGAAACGCTTCCCTAATAAGGACAAGCGCTGCTCTGCTTTGCTATAATAAATTGAATGCATACTAGTGCTTGAGGTGAATGGGATGAATGAGAAGCTGAAGGAAGCTTGTACGATTCTCGGTGTTTCCGAGAATGCAACGAAAGAGCAGATTGAACATCGTTATGGACTTTTACTGAAAAAAGCACGTTCCCGCAGCAAAGCGGCTGAACCTGAAAGTAATTTGGACTCACAAGTAACGGTAGAGGAAATTAATGAGGCGTATCAGGTGCTCATGGGTCTTACGAAGTATGAAGATCCAAGTGCAATGAAACCAACAGGGAAGTATGAACATTTCTTTTACTATTACAAATGGCATGTGTTGATTGGAATTATCCTCGTCATTTGCGCGATATTCGGTGTCAAAAGCTACATGGATCGCCAAGCGGAGAAAGCAGCAGAAGCGGCTAAGCCACCAATTGATGTGAATGTGATGTTATTCGGCGATTATTTCCTTGAAAAACCAGAGCAAATCTCAGATGCAATTCTTCAAGCGTTTCCAGATTGGAAGCGCGTTCAGACTCAGCTTACAATTGTACCGCGAGAGCCCAAAGATCCATACGATATGGCACTTCAACAGAAGAGTGTCATCTCGATGATGAACGATAAATTTGATGTGTATATTATGGATCGTCCAAGTATGGAGGCATACGTACGACAAGATGGATTCATTGCCATTGAGCAATTAACGAGCAGCTTGCCAAGTGACTTGACTGAGGGTAAGGTATACAAGACGAAGACAGACAAGGTCGCAGAAGAGCATGTATATGGTGTGGATATTACGAGCAGCAGCTTATTCAAAACCATACCGATTCGGGGTAATGAGAAATATGCTCTAATCCGCTTTGATACGAAGAATAAAGAAAAGTCTCTTGAGCTCATTGAGTGGCTGATTCGATCAACGAAGCCATAACGAAACGCGGGTCTATTTTGGTAAAAATGGATAGTTTACGTTTTACAAGAAGATTTTCTTTACACGTTTCTAATGGAATCTTAATAAAGACACTCAACCCGCTGGCATACGTAGTTTTGTCCCAACTCTGGTAATTCCTCCCTGATTTTATTCTGTTAAGCTGATAGCAGCCAAGGCAGAATACAACAACTCAGGAGGTTTTACCGTTATGGCAAACACAGCAACAGCAACACCGAAATGGAAAAAACTATTCATGGGGGTAAGTCTTACAGTTGCACTTCTTAGTGCGACAACAATGATAACGACTGCGCCTGTACAAGCAGCGGCTGCGTCCAGTAAGAAGACAGCTTCCCAAAAGGCAGATGCCATTATTAAAGATGCGAAAGCATTGGCGAGTAAAGTTCAGTACAAATATGGAAAGAATGATCCGAAGCGATTCATCTTCGATTGCTCATCTTTCACAAAGTACTTGTATCAAAAACAAGGTGTAAACTTGAAATGGGGTTCTGCACTGCAAAGTAAGCAAGGTACACCCATTAAGAATGCGAAGAACCTGAAGAAGGGTGATTTGGTTCACTTTAGCGTAGGTACACCAGGTAAGATTGCACATGTTGGTATTTACATCGGTGACGGTAAGTTCATTCATAATTTGAATGAGAAAAGCGATGTTGTGATAAGCGATATGTCCAAGGGATATTGGAAGAATAAATTCATTACAGGTACACGTGTGCTTAAATAGTGGACAAGTTATAGAGACGATAGCAGGCCTGCCAATTATGGTAGGTCTGTTTTTTTATATTTTTTAAAAAAGTCGAACTTCAACGAGCCTATTTATACAAGAAGAAAAAGCTTACCTGTTTCTCATGGAAAATTAAGAATCACTGGAGATCGCTTGTGTACTAGGGTCTAGCACCGATTCTAGAAATTTCATCCAGTTTTTTATCTGTTATGCTAGTTTCATCAAGACAAACTAGACTAACAGGAGGCGTTATCGATATGAATCATACACATACATCCAAATGGAAGAAAGTCATGGTGGGAGTCAGTCTGACAGTTGCTATGTTAGGTGTATCTAGCATGACAGTCGCAACGCCCGTACAAGCGGCAGTAACAACATCGAATAAAACAGCTTCCCAGAAGGCGGATGCGATCATTAAAGATGCACAATCGCTAATGGGTAAAGTTAAATATGTATTTGGCAAGAATGATCCGGCGAAACTGACATTCGACTGTTCTTCCTTCACGAAGTTCTTGTTCGCAAAGCAAGGTGTGGATCTGAAATGGGGATCTAGCGCTCAAAGTAAGCAAGGTACTTCCATTAAGCAGATTTCTCAATTGAAAAAAGGCGACCTCGTATACTTTAGTGTGAGCACACCAGGACAGGTTAACCACGTTGGGGTTTACATGGGTGATGGCAAGTTCATTCATAACTTGAGCCCAAAAGACGGCGTTGTGATTAGCGATCTGTCGAAGGGTAACTGGACGAAGAGATTTATTTCAGGTTCTCGCGTGTTATAAATAGAGACAAGCTATTAAAGAGATGAAAAAGGTTAGATATAGAGAGATAAATAGAGACGGAAAAAACATATTATATGTAGGTAAACTGTTAGGCATGAGCTCGGTATTGTACCGGGCTCATGCCTTTTAGTTTTTTAATCCGCTTGTGATTGGAATAATCCATACTCAGAATTTTCTGATATAATAGATAAGTAATCATTTTCACAAATACATAAAATTGAGGAGTGGGAATAACCAATGAAAAAAGCAATCGTAGTATCGATCATCGGAGCGTCCATGTTGTTAAGTGCAGGGGCTGGAGTTTATGCAGGTACTAATATGCAGGAAATAAAGGCTTACTTGAATAACGGTATTAAGGTCAAAGTGAACGGTAAAACGACACAACTGTTAGATGCCAAGGGAAATGTTCTAACTCCTATTTCCTATGATGACACGACTTATGTACCAATACGTGCCATCTCAGGTTTATTAAATGTAGCCGTTGATTATGATGCTGAGACAGATAGCGTTCTGTTAGGAGAAAAAGTTAATGGCACGCCTATTAACGCGAATCAAATCTTCTATACTTCAACAAAAGACCCTGATCTTACCAAATATAAGGGCACAGATTATAAAGAAGTACTGATTGCGAAAGAAACTAGTGGAGGTAATATCCAACTAACACCAAACAAGAAATTCCAAAAGTTATACTTGCAAGTGGCTGCAATTGAAGCTTCAGTCAAGCTCGAATTCAAAGATACGCAAGGGCATTTGTTAAAAGAAGTTACCGTTTCCATCGAAGATGGTATGAAGACTATTGAAGTTGATGTTGCCGGACTGGAGGAAGTTAATGTCTTCTATGGTTATGAGGGGGTATTTGTCCCAGTAACCACTTCTTATTACAAATAATCATGCTCCAATAGAGAAACGGGCGCATCCAATAGGATCGCCTGTTTTACTGTTTCTAATTAATAAAAAAATGACTCCTGATTAGCGTGCTGTTCAGGAATCATCTTTAGTTTCGTTATTTGGGCAGCCGATAAGAGAATTAGAAACGAGTGAGTTCCGCTTGCGCAAAGCGGTGTGCCGCGACGAGCTGACCCGCCTTGTTCTTGCCCCAACCTGATACAAGTACATTGCAGTTGCTCACTGTAAATACGACTTCAAATTGGAACAATTGCGAGACGTCGAATGTACGGAAACCCGATGAGCCTGGTGCTAGAGTGAAGGTTTGGGTGTCGAGCAGCACCTTCTGACCGTTTAAGCGAAACAACTGAAAAGTTATCGTCGCTTTCTTCTTGCTGTTGTTTAATGCTTTTGCAAAAAATTGTACGGACGTACCTGGTAGGCCAGATATCCCTTTTGCATTTTCTACAGGTGATGTGGAATACCGTATTACTTTATGTCCATAAGCCATACTCTAAATCTACCTCCCATAATGTGATGTTATATGGTATGAGAGACTACTAGAGTTGGCGTGGGTCTTTTATTGGTATCCGATTAAATGAGCAATCGTAATGCAGATTGCACCGAGTACATACTGCATCAGGAGAAGCGGCAGCATCCAGCGTGCCCAACGTGTCCAAGGAATGCCTGCTAGAGCAAGACCGGCCATAAAGTAGCCAGAAGTAGGCGCAATGACGTTTGAGATGCCATCTCCAAGCTGGAACGCAAGTACAGCTGTCTGTCTCGTTACTCCAACAAAATCACTGAGCGGTACCATAATGGGCATCGTGAGAGCGGCTTGTCCACTACCTGACGGCACAATAAAGTTCAGAATGGACTGTACACCGAACATACCGAGCGCAGTCAGCGAGCTTGGAATCGTCACGAGGACAGACGCAAGTGCATGAAGAATCGTATCCATGACCGCACCGTCGCTTAGGACGATTAGAATGGCGCGCGCCACCCCAACGACAAGTGCTCCCATTGCAATGGCACTGCATCCCCGTACAAAATGTTCCGCAATCGTGCTCGCCGACATTCGAACTGTAACCCCGACAGCAATCCCCATGCCGATGAATAACCCGGAAATTTGCGCAAGCGACCAGCCCCAGCGGATAATACCGACCATGAGCAGGACAAGGAAAACACCTACAACGATTAGCACAAGGGCATGACGGCGCTCCATAGGCTTCGCATGTACCTCAGAATGAGCTTCTGTCTGCATATCGCTAGATAAGAAGCGTAAGGACGGATTGCGGCGTATTTTGCGTGCATAACGCAAGACGAAGATGATGTTAAGTAACGCGAATGCTGCGCCCATTGCGATGCGCACCTCTGCTCCTGAGAACAGAGGAACTTGTGCCAAGGTTTGCGCGACTCCTGTTGTAAAAGGATTCATCACCGCCGTCGTAAACCCCGCCGATGTACCGAGCAGGACGACCGCGGCTGCGGTCATATTGTCAAAGCCTAAGCGAATCATGATCGGTAGAAGCAAGGTGATATAAGGAATCGCTTCTTCAGCGAGTGCAATGAACGAACCGCCGATCGCAAAGACGATCATGAGAGCGGGTATTAAGTAATGTTCTTTGCCAGAGAGACGAAGGGCGAGCTTGCCGATAGCACGCTCAACAGCTTCTGTTGCACGAAGAACTTCAAAAGTTCCGCCAACGATGAGCATGTAGAAGATAATGTCGCTAACCGCGACCATGCCGTTAAGGACAGATTGCAGCATGCCCATGATCGAGACGGAAGGGCGTTGTGCCAATTGTTCGTACGTACCAGCTACGACAGATTCAATGCCCGCGGCGTCGGTTGCGCGCTGAAAGTAACCAGCGGGAAGGATATAAGTTGCTAGAGTTGCCAGGGCGAGCATGCTGAACAAAATGACAAGGACATGTGGCATTCTAGGTGACTTGATTGTTGATGTTTTTTCTGAATTCATGAATTGACTTCTCCCTCTTTTTTTAGTGTCACAAGCCACCATCTTAATGAAAATTCCCTTCGAGATTCAGTCAAAAAGCTCACACGTTATATTTTTAGGAAACATGGTTATAAGAGTTTTACTATGTAAAGTTAAAAACATGGTAAAAAACTTAGTAAAATACATAGTAAAACTAATTGAGTAAAGGGTAAAAATATGATATGTTTTACTTAATCTAAATCTACTTTATTGAATACTGAGGGGGATTTATCTATGCGTACTATGAAGTTGTGGGAAAATATCGAAGTGAGTCATCAGAATCGGATGAAGCCGCGTGCTTTTTTCCATTCTTTTGCAAGTAAAGAGAAGGCATTGATGAATGAACCGGGGTACACCCATCACTATAAAAATTTAAATGGTTCGTGGAAATTCTTGTTCTTATCAGCACCGGAGTACAGTCCGATTGGGTTTGAGCAGTCAACATATGAGGCTAAAGCATGGGACTCGATTACAGTTCCGAGCAACTGGCAGCTAGAAGGATACGGAAAGATGCACTATTCCGATCTATGGTACAACTTCCCGATTAATCCGCCTTATGTGCCGACGGATAATCCGACTGGAATTTATAAACGCACGTTTACGATTGGTCAGGACTGGCTTGCAGATCAGCAGGTGATCCTGCGCTTTAACGGCGTGGATTCGGCTTACCAAGTCTGGGTCAATGGACAGGAAGTTGGATTCAGCAAAGGTGCGCGCATGCTTGCGGAGTTTGACGTAACCGCTTTCGTGCAAGCAGGCGAGAACAATATCACCGTGCGTGTGGTGCAATGGTCAGATGGTACGTACTTGGAAGATCAGGACATGTGGTGGCTTAGCGGTATATTCCGCGATGTGGAATTGTATACACAGCCAGTTGCAGGTATTGAGGACTTTGCGGTAGTGACAGACCTGAATGCGGACTACACAACAGCGAAGCTCCAAGTTACTGCGGTTGTACGTGGAGCGCATACGGGCGGCGCAATTGCTTATGAATTAATCGATGAGCGCGGACGCACAGTTGTAAGTGGCGAAGTGGCTGTTAACGCTGGCGGGGAGCCTGGTGTAGCTATTGAAGAAGTTATTGAAGCACCGAAGCTATGGACAGCAGAGACACCGAACTTGTACAAGCTACTCCTTACTTATAAGCAGGGGGATCAGGTTATTCAAGTGATTCCACAGCCAGTTGGTTTCCGCAAAATAGAACTGAAAGGCGATACGTTCACGGTAAACGGCGTCGCTATCAAGTTCAAAGGCGTAAACCGTCATGATTACCATCCGATCACAGGTCGTGTTGTGTCACGCGAAGATATGATTGCAGACATTCATCTCATGAAACAGCACAACATTAACGCAATTCGTACAGCGCATTATCCGAACTCCACTTGGCTATATGACCTGTGTGATGAGTACGGGATGTACGTCATTGATGAGGCGGATTTAGAGTGTCACGGATTTGAATTGACAGGCAAATACAACTGGATTTCCGATGATCCAGCTTGGGAGAACGCTTATGTAGAGCGTTTAGAGCGAATGCTGCATCGTGATAAGAACCACCCTTCAATCATTATGTGGTCACTTGGTAATGAATCTGGATTCGGCTGTAACTTTAAAGCGATGGCGAAGCGTTCAAGAGAGCTAGATCCTACACGTTTGGTGCATTATGAAGGAGATCGTGAAGCAGAAGTAACAGATGTACTGTCTACGATGTATTCGTGGTTAGAGAACCTGAATGGATCTACACAGAAGCGCATTATGCAGACGATTGCAGATACATCAGCTAAGCCGCACATTCTATGCGAATATGCACATGCAATGGGTAACGGTCCAGGTAACATGAAGGACTATCAAGATCTGTTCTATGCCCACGATAAATTGCAAGGTGGATTCATCTGGGAGTGGTTCGATCACGGGATTCAGACGATCCATGAGGATGGCAGCGTGTACTACCGTTATGGTGGTGACTTCGGTGATGACCCAACGAACGGCAATTTCTGTATCGATGGTCTATTGATGCCAGATCGTACGCCGTCACCAAGTTTGCTCGAGTATAAGAAAGTAATCGAGCCTATTCATACGCATGCAGTAGATGTCATGAAGGGGATCATTCGAGTAGAGAGCAAGTATGATTTCAGTACGCTGGATCACTTGGATCTGATCTATTCCATTGTGAAGGATGACGAGATTCTGCACACAGGTAGAGCGGATATTAGCGGTATTGCAGCGCGTTCGAGCAAGGAAATTCAGCTTGATTATACATTCGATTGGCAGCCAGAGCTTGGCACGGACTACTATTTGAATATCTCATATGTCCTGAATCGCTCGTACAAGTGGGCACCACGTGGACATGAGCTTGCGACAGGTCAATTGCAGCTTCCAGTTGAGACTGCACCTTACTTCATCCAACCGCAAGGAACGCTTGCGATGATCGAGAAACACTGTGAGCTAGTTGTACGCGGTGGAGAGTTCGAGATTATTTTCGATACGGTAAAAGGTTCGATGAAATCGTGGACGCGCAATGGTCAAGTTGTGATAGAGAGAGGTCCTGCTTTGCAGTTCTGGCGCGGCCCTATTGATAATGATATGTACATTGTTGAGGATTACAAGAAGAAGACGTTTATGCATCTGATGCATGAAGTTGTGGAGTCTGTTCATTATGAGCAGCTAGCGGACCATGTACATGTACATGTTAAGACGATGAATGCAGCGACGAATGCAGCTTGGCACTATTGCTCGGCTTATGACTACAAGATTTATCCGAATGGCGATGTGCTGTTCGAAGTGAGTGGTCAGCCAGGTGGGCTTGTCGAAACAGCACCTGAGATGTTGCCGCGTATCGGCGTGAAGCTTCAAGTCAATAAGAACTGTGAGCATGCGAAGTGGTACGGTCGCGGCCCAGGCGAAACTTATATTGATTCCAAGGAAGCTGGGTTGTTCGGGGTATATGAGCAGACAGTGGATGGCATGTTCACGAACTATGTCGTGCCACAAGAGAATGGCAACCATACCGATACTCGTTGGGCGCGTCTAACGGACCGTTATGGAGTAGGTGTGATGGCAGTGGCGTATCCGTCGATGGACTTCAGCGCGATGTACTATGAGGCAGATGATCTGGATGCAGCGAAGCATACAATTGAACTGAAGAAGCGGGAATATATTGTGCTGAACCTGGATGTGAAGCAGAATGGTCTTGGATCGAACTCATGTGGACAGAACCAATTGGATAAGTACCGCTGCAAGTTCGAGCCGTTTAGCTTGAAGGTGAAGCTTGGGGTGTATTCGAATAAGGAAGTTTCGGATGTGCGCAAGGCGAAGGAGACGATTGAGGGGTAGTTTTGAGCGAAAGTGCTTGAAGGTATGACTGAAAGTACTTGAGAGTTTGAACTGAGAGCAACTCTGAGAGTCCGCCTGTGGGCAGTCTATATCCTTACGTGCTCTGTTGAAATCGTGTCCCTTGATTAGGTTAGTAGGTGAGGACACGATTTCAAAGGATCACCGCTGACGCTCTTCAGGACATAGACTGCCCTTCGGCTCTACTCGAGGGAGCAAGAATAGCGACTTCCGCTCATCAGGTGGTGAGGGGAAAAAAATGCCCGTGCTTAGCGCCGGGCATTTTTGATATATTGATATGGAACGCTTGTACGTATCTGAAACATTTATTCTTGCACTCTTAACTTACATTAATCATAACAACAAGAGAAAGTAAAACCCCCACCCATAGATTGAACGCCTTAGGTGGGGGTATCCCGAAATAAAGACTCAGAAGGGATCTGCCATCCAAGCCAATTGTCGGACCAAGTGTTAGTAGCACTTGGTCTTTGTTATGGATATTCTACCATATTTGATAAATGAATCAAGATTGAAACAGAGCTAACCTTTAGCAGATCAGGCAACTACATCGAACAATCATAACCCGATTTACTGCTGAGCGCAGTGCGGTGGTCAGTAGGGGTGACGCCGTGCCATTTCTTGTATTGTTTCGAGAAGTAGAGTGGATCTTTGAAGCCGACGGAGGCGGCGATTTGTTGCATGGACAGTTTGCTGGTCATTAGATTTTTAGCACGTTCCATCCGAATTTTGGTGACGTATTGCATCGGCGACATGCCGGTGTGTTCTTTGAACATTTTGGATAGGTAAATGCGATGATAGCCAAGTGAGTGCGCCATCTGCGCAATGGAGATTTGTTCTGCATATTTGAACTGAAGCCAGCGCACGGCTTGATCAACTTGACGCTCAATGTCGGTCATTGGTACTTGTTTGTGTGAGGGTTCAGTGAGCATTTGGTTTTTGCCGTACTCCGCAAACAACAATCGCAAATAGCCTGTCATCTCCATGTTGCAGAGCTCATCACTTCGCTTTAATGTGCGGTAGAACTGGCGATAGAGCACGTTAATTTTGCGATATTTGGGGCAGTGGATGATCGGCTGATAAGCGGAAATGTTCAGATTGCTTAAGATTTGGTCGGCATCACGCCCTTGGAATCCAACCCACATGTAGTGCCACGGCTCATCGGCATCTGCTTCATAGAGATACATCTCTTTCGGAAAAATGACAAAGCTATCCCCAGCCTGTAAGTGATATTCACGTCCCATTTGTTGAAAATATCCCTTACCCTTGATGACATGATGAATCAAATAAAAGTCGATAAAAGCTGGGCCCATCCGATGATACGGTACGGTCTGTGATTCGCCTGCAAATAACGGCATCAGCTCACCCTGAATCGGATTTGGATTAACAGCAAACAGTTCAAAAGCGGTGATCATCAGTGGTCCCTTCTTTCTATTTATTAAATCCAGATTAACAGATCATATTGCATTTCTCCATATCCATATTGTTTCACTCCATCGTCGCTATTTCCGATCCCATGTATATTAAATATAGAAGATACGAGCTTAGAGTAGCAGCGGGATTGAACCATGAGGAGGAATAAAACTTGAGTAAAATTACATTTATCGGTGCGGGAAGTACCATTTTTGCAAAAAATGTACTTGGCGATGTTATGATGACACCGGCTTTGCAAGGTTTTGAAATTGCATTATTCGATATTGACCTTGAGCGCCTCAAAGATTCGGAGAACATGCTTCAGAACATTCGTACCACGACAGGCAGTACATGTGTGGTTAAGTCTTATACAGACCGTAAGGAAGCTCTTCGTGGTGCGAAATACGTGGTCAATGCGATCCAAGTGGGCGGATATGATCCTTGTACGATTACAGATTTTGAGATCCCGAAGAAATTTGGTCTTCGCCAGACGATTGCAGATACGATTGGGATTGGCGGTATTTTCCGTAACTTGCGTACGATTCCGGTGATGTTAGGCTTTGCTGAAGACATGCAAGAAGTGTGCCCGGATGCACAGTTCTTGAACTATACGAACCCAATGGCGGTACTCACGAATGTGATGAATACATATGGGGGCATTAAGACGGTTGGGTTGTGCCATAGTGTACAGGTATGTGTACCGCATATGTTCAGAGATTTGGAGATCGATACAACAGGTGTCCAGTATAAAATTGCAGGGATTAACCACATGGCTTGGCTGCTTGAAGTAACGAAGGATGGCAAGGACTTGTATCCTGAAATTAAGCAGCGCGCAGCGCGTAGACAGCTTGAGAAGCACGATGACATGGTGCGCTATGAGATGATGTTGAAGTTCGGTTACTACATTACAGAGTCGTCTGAGCACAATGCCGAGTACCACCCGTACTTCATTAAGCGCAACTACCCAGAACTAATCGAGCGCTTCAATATTCCGCTTGATGAGTACCCACGCCGTTGTATCGATCAGATTGATCGTTGGAAGCAAATGCGTGAGTCGCTTGTTAACAACAAAGATCTTTCGCACAAGCGTACACACGAGTATGCGTCATATATTATGGAAGCGATGGAGACGAATGTTCCTTTCAAAATCGGGGGCAATGTCATGAACACAGGTCTTATCACAAACTTGCCACGTGAGGCATGTGTTGAAGTTCCATGTTTGGTAGACAGCAGCGGAGTTACACCAACTTACGTTGGAGATCTGCCGCCACAATTGGCAGCTTTAAATCGTACGAACATTAACACGCAGTTGTTGACGATTGAAGCGGCAATGACTCGCAAGAAAGATCACATCTACCATGCTGCACTCCTTGATCCACATACTTCTGCTGAACTTTCGATGGACGACATCGTAGCAATGTGTGATGCTCTGATCGAAGCACATGGCGATTGGTTACCGAAATTCAATTAATGCAATGATAATATAGGGTAATATGGAGTATAGATTTAAAGGTTGAAAACCTACCTCTTAATGAGATGTAGGTTTTTTTACTTCCTTTTTACTAAAAAAGAAAGTACAATTTAATGATACTAGGTAAAAATGATGGAGTTGAAAAATAGATGGCTACGCTGAAGGATATTGCAGAGAAAGCGAATGTGTCGATCTCGACGGTGTCACGAGTGCTGAACTTTGATCAGACGTTGTCGGTGTCGGATGAGACGAGAAGACGTATTTTTGAAATAACCGAAGAACTGGAATATAAGAAATCGAGTAAAAGTGAGAAGCCGCAGAAGTCTGCAACGAAGCGGACAGAAGTTGGGCTAATTCTGGCGTTTGCCAAGAGTGAGGAACTGAATGATCCTTACTATTTAGCTATGCGACTTGGAATCGAGGGGGCTGCGCAAGAGAAGTCGATTCAGCTTATTGAGAGTCATAAAGATGACCTGAAGTTCAATGTCCAACAGGTCGAGGGGCTGATCGTTGTAGGTCCAATGGATGTGGACGAAGTGGAGCGTCTTAGCGAATCTAATCCGAATATGGTGTTCATCGACTCGCTGTCAGTGAATTCGAAGTACGATGTAGTGATGGTGGATCTTGAAGAAGCGGTTAAGCAATCGATGAATTATCTTCAGAGCTTGGGTCATAAACAGATTGCATTTATCGGAGGTACAGATGGCGACGATTCTTCTTGCAAAATAGACCGACGTGAGATTGCTTATGAAGCGTGGATGCGTAAAGCAGGGACGTATCAGGCAAACCTTAAGCAAATTGGCGAGTTCTCTGCTGAAGATGGTTATCGCTTGATGCATGAATTATTTACATCCAAAGCGAAGTTTACCGCAGTGGTAGCGGCGAATGATTCTATGGCAATTGGCGCTGTACGTGCGATTCAGGAGCGGGGGCTTAAAGTGCCAGAGGACATTAGTATTGTTGGATTTAATGATATCAAAGTCGCACAGTTCATGACGCCTTCACTGACAACGGTAAAGCTGCATAGTGAGTTTATGGGAGAGACGGCGTTAGATTTACTATTGGAGCGAATTCAAGGCAATCGCAGCATTGCGAAGAAAGTGATCGTTCCAACTGAACTGATCGTGCGTGAGAGTTGCTCCGAGGTAGAATCATAATGTGCAATTGCCTATATGCAAAAAGGCCGCTAGTGCTCCGAATGGAGAACTAGCGGCTTTCTTTATGCATCTATGATTTCGCATATATATTATAGAAGGAATACATTATTGAGATGTCCAGCCGCCGTCGATCACAAGCTCAGCACCTGTTACGAACGAAGCTTCATCCGAAGCCAAGAATAGAACGCCATACGCGATTTCTTCTGGACGACCGACGCGGCGCATCGGTGTGCTTGCTTCTACCATGCCTTTGATGCTCGGATCAGCCATAACCCCTTCGATCATCGGTGTTACGATTGTTCCTGGATATACGGAGTTCACACGAATATTGTCTTTACCGTAGGAAACGGCTACTTCCTTAGAAGCTGCACGAACTGCGCCTTTAGAAGCGGAGTAGGATGGGCTTGTTCCTGTCGATACGATTGCCGCTGCAGATGCGATATTGACGATGGAACCACCGCCGACTTGTTTCATTTGCGGAATCACATGCTTCATCCCAAGAAGTGTACCTTTCACGTTGATGTTCAAGATTTTATCTAGGTCAGATACAGGCATGGATTCCATGTCATGGAACACGAGAATACCTGCATTATTCACGAGAATATCCACTTTACCGAATGCTTGAACCGCCGATTCTACGACTTGTATCCAATCTTCTTCAGATGTGACGTTATGTTTCACTGCAATGGCTTCACCGCCAGCCGCTTGAATTTCAGCTACGACTGCCTGCAGCTTGTCCTCTTGTAAGTCAGTAGCGACGACCTTCGCGCCTTCTTGCGCGAATAGCTTGGCTTCTGCTGCGCCTTGTCCCATTGCAGCCCCCGTAATGATTGCGACTTTACCTTGTAAACGTGCCATATTTGATCATCCTTTACTGTTGAAGTTAATGAGCATTTTCTCATATGAAGCTATCAATTGATCGAGTTCTTGATCGGAAAAATTTGTCCATAGACGATCATTGATCTCTCGATATTTCTCTTGAATCTTGGTTTCAAGCTCTCTACCGGCATTAGTTAGATGCAAGTAAATTTGGCGACGATCTTCTTCGGATTCCATACGCTGGATATATCCTTTGTTCACCAATTTATTCGTTAAGTTGGTTACAGAGGAGAGGGAGATACTTAAGAGTGCTGCAAGTTCAGAACTATTCTTACGACCTTCGTTTGCGAGTGTCATGATGATGAAGTACTGTGGAGCGGTTAGCTCATTTTCCAAATTGCGTGTGTAACTGGCGACAATCTGATTCATATGGTTTGAGACTAATGTGGAGAGACGATCTTTCTTCTGCTCCTGATCCAGTACAATCACCTCATTTCTTCATTTAATTAAAACATTCAAATATATATATTATTTAATGGTTTCATTATACAAATGATTTAATAGTTAAACAATTTGGATATAATCGATTATTCGGTCGAAATAAACCGCTTTCATGAATTTGTCTATGAAAAAAGCCACATCTCTTAGTGAATCGCTGAGAATCGTGGCTTTTTGTTTTTTTTTGATGGTAATGGGAATGCTTATTGATTGCTTTTACTAAGTACAAACGACTATTTGATAAAAAAAGAAAGATCTGTTCATATTCAGTTCATAATAATGGTGTATTTTAAATAAGACAGATTTAGTTGACAGCTAAATTATTTGGTCATATACTTAGTTAAGCTAATTTAATTAGAACTAAAATATTTGTAAACCTAACATATAAGAAGGAGATGACTTGGGTGGAGGATGAGATTCGGAAAAAAATGATCCGTGCATTTATGCAGTTTCGCCGAACGGAGTGGCATCAGCGATCTGTACAGGGATATAAGCCAAGTGAAGTTCGAATGCTATTTGCGATTAAGCATGGTCCAAGGCGCAACGGAATGAACTTGAAGGTATCGGAGCTAAGCAAAGCGCTGCATATTATGGCGCCAACTGCAACACAATTGATTAATGGTTTAGTTGAAACCGCAGTGGTAGAACGTTATGAAGATCCCGAAGATCGTCGCTCGGTACGGTTAAAGTTGACGCCTAAGGGTGAAGAAGTGACGCAAATCGCAATGGATCGGGTGAATGCCATATTTAATGGATTGATTGAGCATTTAGGTGAAGAGCGGAGTCATTTACTGGCGGATTTGCTCACAGATGTGTTTGTCTATTTTGAAGAAAATAAAGCATTTGATGCGAAGGAGGGGGACTAAGCTTGATTCAATTATTTCGATTTCTTAAACCGTACCGTCTACTCATCGGATGCATTCTGGTATTGATCTTCTTGCAAAGCTTATCGGAATTGTACTTACCAACGTTAATGGCGGATATCGTAAACATCGGGATTGTGCAACAAGACACGCCTTACATTATAAAAATCGGCGGATTCATGCTGCTGATCGCAGCAGTCGGAGTAATATTCTCAATCGTGGCAAGCTATGTGACCTCGAAGGTGGCGGCTGGATTCGGACGAATCGTTCGCGGGAAAGTATTCTCCCATGTGGAGAACTTCTCGCTGCAAGAGTTCGATAAGATTGGGACGGCATCGCTTATCACACGTACGACCAATGATATTAACCAAGTGCAACAGGTACTTACGATGATGCTCAAGATGATGGTCATGGGGCCGATGATGTGTATCGGTGGGATCATTATGGCGGTGTCCAAGGATGCAGAGCTTTCCTTGATCTTTGTTGCAGTTGTTCCGATTATTGTACTTGCCATTCTTGCGATTAGTAGAAAAGGAATTCCGCTCTTTAAAGTCGTACAAGAGAAGCTGGATAAGCTGAATTTAGTGTTACGCGAAGGCTTAACAGGAATTCGTGTGGTACGCTCCTTTAACCGTAACGATCATGAGGAGAAGCGGTTTGAAGTGGCGAATCGGGATTTAACGGAAACATCTATTAAAGTGAACAAAATTATGGCGGCACTTATGCCGACGATGATGCTTGTGCTGAACTTCTCGACGATCGCCATTATATGGTTCGGCGGTATCCGAATTGATCAAGGTAACATGCAGGTCGGGGATTTAATGGCGTTCATTCAATATGCAATGCAAATTATGTTCTCACTCATTATGTTGTCGATGATGTTCGTGATGATTCCGCGTGCATCGGTGTCTGCGGCACGTATTAATGAAGTGCTGAATATGCAACCTGAGATTAAAGATCCAACTAATCCTGCGAAACCAACTGCAGTTAAGGGTGTCGTATCGTTCAAGGATGTTGTGTTCAGTTACCCAGGTGCTGAGGAGCCTGCACTCACTAACATTACATTCGAAGCAAGGCCAGGTGAAACGACAGCGATTATCGGGGGTACAGGTTCAGGTAAGTCAACGCTCGTGAATCTAATCTCTCGCTTCTATGATATTAGCGGCGGCAGTGTAGAGGTCGATGGGCTGGATGTACGCCAGATGTCGCAAGAGAGTTTGCGGGCGAAGATTGGCTATGTACCTCAGAAGGCTGTGCTGTTTACAGGAACGGTTGCGGACAATATTCGTTATGGCAAAGAGGATGCAACAGATGTAGAGATTGAACATGCGTCAACAATTGCTCAAGCGAGTGGTTTTATTGCAGAGATGCCAGATGGATATCAATCGGTTATGGCACAAGGGGGTACGAACGTATCTGGTGGTCAGAAGCAGCGTTTATCCATTGCACGCGCACTCGTTCGTCGTCCAGAAGTATATGTGTTCGATGACAGCTTCTCCGCGCTTGATCTTAAAACAGATGCGAAGCTGCGCGGTGCACTCAAGGGCGAAACAACCGAGTCTACAGTCATTATTGTGGCACAGCGTGTATCAACCGTAATGGACGCAGATCAAATTATTGTACTCGATGAAGGCAAGATTGCAGGCATCGGCAAACATAAAGAGTTGATGGAAACAAGTGAGGTATACCGTGAAATTGTGTCGTCGCAGTTATCTGAGCAGGAAAGGGAGGGAATCGCATGAGTGAATCGAACAAGTCGCAAGGTCGTGGTGGAGCAGGGCCGAAGCACCCAGGTCCAGGTGGTGGAATGGGAATGGGCATGGGAATGCCGACGCAGAAAGCGAAGAATTTTAAAGGCAGCTTAAAGCGTCTGATGGGTTACTTAAAACCACGTAGAATTCAATTGATCGGCGTATTTATCACTGCGATTATTAGTACGGTCTTTGCGATTCTCAGCCCCAAGATTCTCGGGAATGCTACGACCAAGTTGTTTGAAGGTGTAATGGGTAAATTCAACAAAGTACCGGGTGCGCATATTGATTTTGATGCGATCTTGCAAATCCTTGGGATTCTTGCCGCGTTATATCTCATCAGTGCTGCGTTTATGTACATTCAGCAGTATTTGATGGCAGGTGTTGCACAGAAGACGGTCTATGATTTACGTCAGGAAGTGAACGACAAGTTGGCACGCTTGCCGCTGAAGTTCTATGATTCGAAGACCCATGGGGAAATATTAAGCCGTGTCGTCAATGACGTAGATAATATTAGCAGTACGCTGCAACAAAGCTTAACGCAGCTCATTACTTCAGTTGTCACCCTAATTGGGGTTATCATCATGATGCTCACAATCTCCCCGCTGATGACGCTGATCCTGATACTGACATTGCCGCTTAGTGCGGTTGTCATTAAGGCGATTACGTCGCGTTCCAAGGGCTATTTTAAAGGGCAACAAGAGGAACTTGGTAAGCTCAGCGGACATGTCGAAGAGATGTATACCGGACACAATATTGTGAAGGCGTTCGGACATGAGGATAAGTCGGTTGCAAAGTTCGAAGAAATTAACGACCGCTTGTACAATTCTGGGCAAAAAGCACAGTTCATCTCGGGTATCATCATGCCGCTGATGAGCTTCATTAATAATATTGGGTACGTGCTGATCTGTGTGGTCGGCGGGGTGCTCGTGACACGCGGTTCTATTAGAATCGGGGACATTCAAGCGTTCATTCAATATGCAAGACAGTTCTCACAACCAATCGTACAAACGGCTAACATCGCGAATATCATTCAATCGACGATTGCATCGGCGGAGCGTGTATTTGAACTATTAGATGAAAAGGAAGAAGTGCCAGAAGCAAGAGGCAGCCAGTTGAAAAGCTTGGAGGCACCGCAAGGCAATGTGAAGTTCGAGCACGTGAGCTTCGGCTACAAAGAAGATGCGACGCTTATAAGCGATATGAATATCGATGTAAAGCAAGGACAGATGGTGGCAATTGTAGGGCCGACGGGTGCTGGTAAGACGACGCTTATTAACCTCCTCATGCGTTTCTATGAGCTGAATGAAGGTCGAATTACGATTGATGGTGTGAACATTACGGATATGAAGCGCGGTGATTTGCGCAGCTTGTTCGGGATGGTACTACAGGATACATGGCTGTTTAACGGAACGATCCGAGATAATATCGCTTATGGACGTGCAGGTGCGACGGAGGAAGAGATTGTGGGTGCTGCGAAGGCTGCATTTGCACATCATTTTATACGCACATTGCCTGACGGTTATGATACGGTCTTAAATGAAGAAGCTTCGAATATCTCTCAAGGTCAGAAGCAATTGCTTACAATTGCACGTGCCATTCTCGCGGACCCTTCGATTCTCATCTTAGATGAGGCAACAAGCAGCGTCGATACACGGACAGAGGTTCATATTCAGAAGGCGATGAATGCACTGATGACAGGCAGAACGAGCTTCGTCATTGCTCACCGCTTATCTACGATTCGTGATGCTGACCTTATCTTGGTGATGGATAAAGGTAGTGTAATTGAGCAGGGGAATCATGAAGAATTGCTTGCCAAAGGTGGATTCTACGCAGATTTGTACAATAGTCAATTTGCAGGAAATTCCACCATGCAAGAAGTGGGTTAATTGACCAAAAAAAGTTGGAAAAATAGTGACTCAGAGGTATAGTTAAAGCTAGGTATACGTTTACTAAAAATTTTAATATCTTTGGAGGAATTATCGATGAGTCTATTCCAGCAAAACCTTGAGAAATACGCAAATTTAGCGATCCGTACAGGTATCAACTTACAAGAGGGCCAAACCCTTGTTGTTAATGCATCCATTGAATGCGCACCACTAGTTCGCTTAGTTGTAAAGAAAGCATATGAAGCAGGCGCGAAGAACGTTATGGTGGAGTGGAGTGACGATACAGTAACGCGTACGAAGTATGAGCTTGCACCAGATGAAGCTTTCACAGAGTTCCCAATGTGGAGAGCGCAAGGATTTGAAGAATTAGCAGCAAGTAATGCTGCATTCTTGTCCATTTACGCACCGAATCCAGATCTACTTACGGGTATTGATCCAAAGCGTATCGCAACAAACACGAAGACCGCTTCTACAGCAATGAGCAAATACCGTGCATACTTGATGTCTGACCGTGCGGTATGGTCATTGGTGGGTCACCCAACAGTGGAGTGGGCACGTAAAGTGTTCCCGAACGCGGAGAGCAATGACGATGCAGTTGCGAAGCTATGGGATGTTATTTTCGAAACGACACGTATTCCTGCAGAAGATCCAGTTGCTGCGTGGCAAGAACACTGCGATCAATTGCATAAAGTAGCAACAATTTTGAATGAAAAGCAATACAAGACGCTTGCATATGAAGCACCAGGTACGAACTTCACGCTTGATCTTGTGGAGAATCACATCTGGGCTGGCGGCGGCGCTGTAAGTGAGAGCGGTACGCCATTTAGACCGAACATGCCAACAGAAGAAGTATTCACAATGCCGCACAAAGACGGTATGAATGGTACAGTTCGCAGCACGAAGCCACTTAACTACGGTGGAACGGTGATCGACAACTTCTCGATAACTTTTGAGAATGGTAAAGTTGTGGATTACAGTGCGGAGCAAGGCTATGAAACATTGAAACACTTGGTTGAAACGGATGAGGGTTCAAGCCGTCTTGGTGAAGTTGCATTAGTGCCTCACAAATCACCGATTTCCGATACGAACCTAATTTTCTTCAATACACTATTTGACGAGAATGCTTCTTGTCACCTTGCAATTGGTAATGCATATCCAACGAACGTTCAAGGTGGTACGAAGATGACAGACGAAGAGAAAGCAGCGAGCGGCGTGAACCAAAGCTTAACACATGTGGACTTCATGATCGGTTCTGCTGAACTTAATGTAGATGGTATTACGAAAGACGGTAAGCGCGAACCGATTATGCGTAACGGAAACTGGGCTATTCTGTAATGATCGAATTAAGTGTGCTTGATCAGTCCCCCATCTCAGCGGGCAGCAGCGCAGGCGAGGCGCTGGAGAATACAGCGCGCCTTGCACAAGAAGTAGAGATGATGGGATACAAGCGCTTTTGGGTATCGGAGCATCACTTCTCGCAGAGTTTAGCGGGATCGAGTCCAGAAGTGCTTATCTCGCACTTGGGAGCGAAGACCTCTCGTATTCGCATCGGTTCAGGTGGTGTCATGCTGCCTCATTACAGCAGCTACAAGGTGGCGGAGAATTTCCGCCTCTTAGAAGCATTGTACCCGCGGCGAATTGATCTAGGACTTGGGCGTGCGCCGGGCGGTATGCCGCTGTCTACACAAGCGCTGCAAGAAGGCAAGGTAAGTGGTGTGGACCAGTATCCGCAGCAGCTTGATGATCTGATCGATTATTTGCATGATCGGACAGAAACGCATCGTTTTCGTGGATTACGTGCTGCACCGGTCATTCATACTCGCCCTGAAATGTGGCTGCTTGGTTCAAGTGGTGACAGCGCAGCTCTTGCTGCGAAGCGGGGAGCATCGTTTGCCTTTGCACATTTTATTAATGGGCAGGGTGGAGAAGAAGTCATGCAGCGCTATCTGGAAACATTCCAGCCAACGATTGTAGGCAATAAGCCGCAAGGTATGGTCGCGGTCTTCGCGATATGTGCGGAGACGGAAGAGCTGGCAAATGAGATTGCTTCGAGTTTGGATCTAACGCTGCTCTTGATGTCGAAGGGCGACTTCAGCTCTGGTGGTGTTCCTTCGATTCAAACGGCGCAATCTTATCCGTACACGACGATTGATCGGATGCGGATGTATGAGAATCGCAAAAGAATGATTGTCGGGAACCCTGAACAAGTCAAAGCGCGTATACTGGAATTAAGCGATGCTTATCAGTCGCGTGAAGTTATGATTGTGACGATCACGCATGATATCGAGCATAAGCTGCAGTCCTATCGCTTAATTGCGAAGGCGTTCAGTGAACATAAGGATTAAAGGCTTAACAACCACAACTTGGAATTGGAGGATGTGATGAAACATGAGAGGGATTGTGATTCCTCCCCATTATTTATCGATCTTGGCATCGCTTGTTGGAGGGTTGCTTGTTATCTTTCTACGGATGCGAAGTTCGGATAAGCCGACTAATATGCGTAAAATTATTATCCCACCACTTGGGATGTCTACGGGATTCTTGATGTTTGTTGTCCCAATGATGCGTATTCCATGGACGTGGGGAATTGTCGCTTTTCTAGTAGGTGCCGTATTCTTTGCTTACCCATTGATTCGCACATCCAAGCTCCATGTGGTAGGCCTAGATATTCTGCTTACGCGTTCGAAATCATTCATATTTATTATTGTTGGATTACTCGCCATTCGGCTTCTGCTTCATGATTACATCGAACAATATGTCAGTATTGCGCAGACAGGTGCACTCTTCTTTATTCTTGCTTTTGGGATGATCTTGCCTTGGCGGATTGCCATGGCACTTGAATATATGAAGCTGGCAAGAACGATGCAATCCGAATAAATCAGATCCCTTTGGTGATATGCCAAGGGGATTTTTTATGAAAATGACCAGTTTCATAATTGCAGTATTATTTTTCACAATAATAATTTCTTAACGGTTGAAAACCTTGCCAAATCACCCGAATTTCTATACGATTATATATAGAAAAGCGTCAACAAGTAGGGAGATTATTGTGTTAAAGGAGGGTAGACAAATGTTTTTAATGGGATTTAACGATGCTTGATTGACCTAATTTCATATCAGGAGGAGATTCAATGGCAAGAACGCATAAGAAGATGACATGGTTAGATTATTTGAAAAAGTTCGTTTTTATTACAATAGGTGCCATATTAATGGCGGTCGCTCTAGAGATTTTCTTAGTACCTAATGCAATTGTCGATGGTGGCGTTGCAGGTATATCCATTATGTTATCCAAGATTACCTCGCTTCCACTAGGTATATTCCTGTTCGTACTTAACATACCCTTCCTTATTCTAGGCTATAAACAAATTGGTCGGACATTTACAATTTCCACTTTGTACGGAATCTCAGTGATGTCCGTGACGACCGCGTGGTTGCATCATGTGCCGGCTTTTACGGATGAGAAGCTGCTTGCTGTGTTGTTCGGCGGATTAATACTTGGTGTCGGTGTCGGTCTAGTTATTCGTTTTGGTGGTTCCTTAGATGGAATTGAGATTGTAGCTATTCTATTGTCCAAAAAGTTCCGTTTCCCAGTTGGACAGATCATTATGATCATTAACGTGTTTGTGTTTATCGGGGCAGGATTTGTGTTTACTTGGGATTCTGCGATGTATTCCATATTTGCTTATTATATAGCGTTTAAAGTCATCGACATTGTGGTCGAAGGTTTGAACGAATCCAAATCGGTAACGATTATTTCCAATGAATACGAGGAAGTGGCTCAAGCGATCATGGATCGACTCGGGCGCAGCACGACCTTCATATATGCTAAAGGCGGTTACAAGAAAGAAGAAATTCAGATGATCTATTGCGTCGTTACGCGTCTGGAGCTTGCGAAGCTCAAAACGATTGTGCATGAGATCGACGATCGTGCGTTTATTGCGATTGAATCAGTATCGGATGTATTAGGTGGTAACTTCCAGAAGAACAATATCCACTGATGTAGGCGTGAAAAAGGGTGGGTGCTGCGTAGAAAGTATGTGTTTCCGGTCGCTGTCTCAATCGTGAATTTTGAATTGATATAAAGGTATTTTCACGATTTCAAAGGCGAACGCTACGCTCCTACAACACATACTTTCTACTTCCGCTCACCTTTTGTCAGCTACAAGGAAACAACAAAAATCAAAACACAAAAGACTTAGCTTCTATAATAGAGGCTAAGTTTTTTTGTGTTTGGCATGCTTAAGAAATTAGTAAGGTTCTGTTAAGGGAAAAGAAAAGATCGGTAGATACAATGAAAGAGTGGAGACATCGAATTGCTGAATATGTCATTTTTGTAAGATTGGTGTAAGCGAGTTCGATGGGTTCATGCCCTACGTTTGTTTTAGAATAGGGATACATAAATAGAAATGCTTCTAGAGGAGGAGCTTGCAGCATGAGAATGGGACTAACAGAAGAACAAGTACGTACGCGAATTGAAAAAGGACAGATCAACAAGACGCCGCAAGCACCATCACGCACAGTGGGGCAAATTTTGCGTACGCACTTGTTTACGACCTTTAACTTTTTGAATGCGATCTTAGCGATCGCTGTATTAATTGCAGGATCACCGAAAAATGCGCTGTTTGTTGGCGTTATCATATTAAATACCGTAGTAGGATTGTTTCAGGAACTTCGAGCGAAGGCGACACTCGAAAGATTGTCTGTTTTAAATGTGTCCCAAGTGCATGTCATGCGTGAGGGGAAAGAGAAGGAAATTGATGCAGAAGAACTAGTTATAGACGATATTATGATCTTAAAACCAGGGGATCGTATTGCCGCTGATGGAGAAGTATTAGCTGACTGCCTGATTGAAGTGGATGAGTCGATGTTGACAGGAGAGGCAGATCCAGTCGGGAAACGAGAAGAAGCAAGCATACTCTCCGGAAGTTTTGTCGTGGCAGGCAGTGGTTATGCGAGAGTTACGAAAGTTGGAGCTGACACGTACGCGGCGAAGCTTGCGAATGAAGCAAGGAAGTTCAAGCGAATTAATTCCGAGCTGCAAAATGCCGTGAATAAGTTGTTCAAAGTGATTATGTGGCTTGTGTGTCCGATTGGTGCGCTGCTTGTGATGACGCAATTTATGTTTGCTAATAGTACATGGCAAGATGCTGTAATTGCAGCAGTGTCAGGTATTGTGAGTATGGTGCCGGAAGGTTTGATTCTACTGACCAGTGCAACGTTCGTTGTGGCAATTGCGCAACTAGCGAAGCATAAGACCTTGGTGCAAGAGCTTCCTGCAACCGAAGTATTAGCACGTGTAGACGTTCTTTGTCTGGACAAGACGGGTACGATTACAGAGGGAGACTTGGAGCTTGTTGATGTTCGTGTAATTGGGAGTGCGTCTAAAGAACATGTGGAGACGATGCTTGCAGGTGTGGCTCACGCCTTGCCAAGTATGAATCCGACTCAGCAGGCCATTCGTGATCGCTATACGGAAATGCCGAATGTGGAAGTGACACATACAGTTCCTTTTTCATCCGATAAAAAATGGAGTGGGGCTGCTTTTGCAAACGAAGGTGCATGGGTGTTAGGTGCGCCAGAGATGATTCTGCGAGAAGCTTATGATCTCGTGCAAGGAATTGTGGAACTTGAAGCGCAGAAGGGTAGACGTGTGCTATTGCTTGCGCAAGTGGATGAAGCTGCACTGAAAGAGGGCGAAATTTATCTGCCCCGCAAAGCAGCAATGCTACTAATTGAAGATAGAATTCGTGAAGAAGCACCGCAAGCACTTCGTTATTTTGCCGAAGAAGGGGTGTCGATTAAGATCATCTCAGGTGATAACCCTGTTACCGTATCTGCTGTTGCAAAGCGTGCAGGTGTAGAGGGAGCGGAGTCTTATATCGATGCAAGGACGCTACCTGAAGAACCAGAGAAACTAGCAGAAATCGTTCAGAAATACACGGTCTTCGGACGCGTATCTCCACACCAGAAGAAGCTACTCGTTCAGGCGCTGCAGTCCAGAGGACATACAGTAGCGATGACTGGCGATGGTGTGAATGATGTACTTGCACTTAAAGAGGCCGATTGTGGGATCGCGATGGCGAATGGATCGGATGCTGCGAAAGCTGTGTCCCAGCTTGTCCTGCTTAATTCAGACTTCAGTGTATTACCTAAAGTCGTAGCGGAAGGGCGCAAGATCATTAACAACTTGGAGAAAGTATCTGTACTCTTCTTATCCAAGACCGTATATTCGATAATACTGTCGCTTATCTTCTCCTTGATCATGATGCCTTATCCGATTATGCCGATACATGTGACGCTTATTGGCGGACTCATGATTGGAATTCCAGCCTTCTTCTTGGCGATGTGGCCTAATCAGGAGCGCGTGCAGCGTGGATTCTTACGACGTGTACTCCGAGCGTCGATTCCGAATGCGATTATTCTTGCGGGTGTAACGATCACGATGTTCCTCTATGCTTTCAAAAGTGGACTTGGAATCGCCGAAGCGCGTACGCTTGCCGTCCTCGTTCTAGGGGGGTCTAGCGTTGTCGTATTAGCCCGAGTAGCAAGACCGCTTAGCGGCTTGAAGCTGCAACTAGTCATTGGTATGCTGCTACTCTTTATTGGAGCGTTCTTGGTGCCTGTGGTTAAGGATATATTCATGCTGACAACTTTGCCAAGCGTGATTCCTGCGATGGTCCTTGTCCTATTAACATGGCCGCTCATCTCGCTGAGCAATCGTTTGGTTCGAAGATTTGTGTAGCGGATAGATAGAAAAGACCTTAGCTCTGTATAGAGAGCTAAGGTCTTTGTTTATCGCATTCGGGTTGAAACACTACAATCGGGGCAACTTCTACTTCTGCTCTTGCAGCACGCGTGCTGCTGGGAAGTAGCCGATTTCCACGGCGTGATCGATCATTTTGCGAATAAAAGTTGAATTGGCTTCAGGACAAGCTACTTTCGTTCCTTCAAGCATCTTAGATGCTTCTGCACAGCCATAACGGTAGTTCGAATCCTTCGCACCGTCCCCTTCTAGCTGTGCCATTGCTAGCTGTAATGCTTCGGAACTTTGGTTATTACTAGGATCTAGCACCCAGTTCTCATACTGCTTGAACTTCATCGTCTCAACCTCATAACCATATTCACGGATCATATTGACGAATGAGCTGTACAAGATTGGTTTCGGATTCACAATGTGCAGCAGACGTCCAATCGTGTCTTTGCGCATTACGAAGTGAACGATGGATTTGCTTGCATAATCAATTGGCGTAAAGTCGACATACCAATTCGCTTCAGGCGCTTTGCCTAAGAGTATCATCGCTTTGATCATACGATAGAAGGCGTTGCTGTCGATATTTTTCTGGAAGCGCCCCGTTTCGGAGTGGCAAGTAAGGTTACCGGCACGGTAGATCGTTACGGCAGTTCCATTCTTCCCAGCGTCCAGTAACAACTTCTCTGCTTCTAGCTTACTATTCGTATATACATTCTCAACGGCTAGATCATCGGCAAATTCCGGCTTCTCGCACACGGATTCCCATTGGCCACTCATAGCTAAGTCTTCGGGAACTCCAATTGTCGATACATGGTGGAAGCGAACGCCTTTCTTCGCTTGTGCAATATCGAGTAGGTACTGTGTACCATGAATATTCGTCTTCGCGAAGCTTGCCACATCTCCAAAGTGTCTGACATCTGCAGCGCTGTGTAGGATTGTATCGACTTTCTCATGTAGCAACACGCGATCTGCCTCAGAGAGACCCAGTTGTTCCACTTCAAGATCGCCTTCGACTATCGTGACACGACCGTGCATGGCTTGTATAATCTTGTCCCCAAAGTATAGGGTCATAATCTGTTCAAGACGCTCTAGACTTGCGCCTGTCGCCGATTTGCGAACTAAGCAATACATATGCGCTTCGGAGCTCTGCAATAGCTCATAGAGTAAGTGAGAGCCTAAGTAACCGGTTGTGCCTGTTATTAGTACATGCTTAGGCAGCGCATAATCTTCGATCTGAACAGATCCTTCCACTCTGACAGGGTGTTCGTCCAAATCGCTGACTTCCCACACACCACTCGAAACTTCCTCTAACTGATCTTCTTCGGCAAGCGTTTCAACTCGAAGTGCAAGCTCGGCAACCGTCTTGTATTGGAAAAAGTCGTTGATTCGAAGCCCTGCAAAATGCGGTTTGAGCAGCACAAGCAATCGCATAATCTTTAAAGAATCGCCGCCAACTTGGAAGTAATCATCGTTAATACCGATTGGTTTGGTACTTAGTACCTCTTCCCATGCTTCAACAATGATTCGCTGCACTTCATTTTCTGGTGCTACATAATCTTCGGATGGCGCATGATCTTCAGCCAGCTCAATTAGTGCGAGTTTCTTGCGATCAAGCTTACCTGTCGGCGCAATTGGCATCTGCTCGATCTGATTAATAAACTTAGGAACGAAGTAAGAGGGTAAGTGCTCAACTAGGAACTTTCTGATCTCAGGCACAGCGAGTTCAGACTGATCTTGAGAGGTGAAGAACGCAGCGAGCATGTTCTGATTCTCTTGATCTTTTTTCGGAATAATAGCAACGTCTTGTACGTTCGGATACTTGGAGAGGCAATCTTCAATCTCCCCAATCTCAATGCGGTGTCCACGAATCTTAATCTGCGAATCGCGACGTCCGACATATTCGATTGTGCCATTCTCTAAGAGGCGAACAATGTCTCCAGATTTATAGATGCGATCATTCTCTGCAAAAGGATTCGGCACGAACGATTGCTCCGTGCGATCCGGTTGATTCAAATAACCTTTCGCTAGCGCAACAGTGGATACATATAGCTCCCCAGGTACGTTTGCGGGGCATAACTGATCCGCTTCGTTTACGATATATACTTTGTAGTTATGAATAGGTCTGCCGATCGGCACGTTCGCTAAGTCATCCGGGATGAATCCGCTGATGCGATGCGTTGTCGTAGCAACCGTACACTCTGTCGGTCCATACACGTTCACTATATCGATCTGCTCACCGAATTTACGCTGGAAGGCACGTACCATCTCACCATACAGGGCTTCTCCTGCAACTGTAATTAATTTCACTTTCGCAAGCTTTTTGAACCCTTCATCGGATAAATAAGTCGCTAATTGATTGAAGAATACAGTTGGCAGAATCGTAATAATCGTCGTCTTCGTACGCGCGATCGCATCTGCAAACTCTTCAACGGAAATACGCTCTTCAGGAGATAGTAGATATAACTTCGCACCGTAGAATAAAGCGCCAACCGTATCCCATACTGATGCGTCAAAGCTATAGGTTGCGAACTGCGTTAACACTTCATGCTCGTTAATGCTGCAATCCCGCTTAACGACAGCACCTAAGTTTACAACGCCTTCATGTGCGATGAGTGCGCCTTTCGGACGACCTGTTGATCCAGAAGTGTAGATGATGTAAGCCAAATCGTCAGGACGTATATCCAGATCTAAGTTGCTTGTCTCATAAGTATCTAGTCGTTCATCTAACAACAAGACCTCTCGAACGGTATTGATGCTGGCGCATAAGTGCTTCGCTTGATCCACATAGCTTTCCTTCGTTACGACAAAAGCAGACTTCGTATCTTCAATAATGTAGCTGTTGCGCTCTTCTGGATGCTCAGGGTCAACAGGTACATAAGCACCGCCAGCTTTCATAATGCCGAGGATACTGATGATTGTCTCTAAGCTTCTTTCCATTAGAATCGTGACAAAATCACCTTTGCGTAGCCCTTTATCAACAAGAAGACGGGCAAATTGATTCGCACGCGCATTTAGCTCGACGTAACTAAGCTCACCATGACTGGATGCAATCGCACAGTGTGACGGGAACGTTGCAGCTGCATGTTCGAACATCTGATGAATGGTCTTGTCGGTCGGATAATCGACTTGTGTGTCATTTAATTGTTCGTATAAATCTTTATCTATTTGCGTCAGTAAAGGCGTACTGTTGATTGCTGTGGTTGGGTGGTGCATGGCTGCTGTTAGTAATAACGTGTAGTACTCGATATATCGTGTCATTGTGTTTTCAGTAAACAAGGATTGATCATACTCAACGCAGATGCGATATGACCCATTATCCTCAATTAGCTGCCAATGCAGCATAAATTTGGGGTTCGTGAATAACTCAGCATGTGCATTCACACTCAGTATCGACTCCAGATGTTGAATAGGCAGAGTTGACTGTGGAGTATGGTTCCATGCATCTTGCAGCGTAGCTGCTAATTGCTGATAAGATTGATTTCCTTCAATAGAGATGACGATTGGTGCGAGTGTTCCGTTGGCATTTGCAGCAACTACACATAGCTCATTCTCATTGGATAGGCGATACGTCCAAGCCATATAGGTTGTTAAGAATAGAAGGTGTTGCTCGGATTTATTGTAAGCCGTAATCATTTGCTTGTTTAATTCCGGGTGTAAAGGTGCTTCCAAGCGTGTATATGTATACGTTCTAGTGTGTCTGGAGAAGTCGAGTGGAATCTGAAGAACGGGTAAATTTTCGTTTAGTATGGATGAATTTAATTGTTGTTGTAACATGGTTACTCCCTCTCTAAGCAAATACCCTCCATGCAAGGATGGAAGGTATCTGCATTCTACATTTCATTTGTCTAGGTCAGTTATTGTTTTTTCTGTACATGAAATTGTGTAATTAGATCTTGTAGATCTACAGATAGGCTCGTTAACTTGTTCGATGCATCTACAACGGATTGCATAGAGGCGGTTTGTGCATGAACGGCTGTACGAATTGAGTTGCTTGTAAGTGCCGTCTTGCGTGCAGTCGAGTTGAGTTCTTCAGCCGTTGCTGTCATTTCTTCTGTTCCTGCTGAAATCTCTTGCGTTGCGCTGGAAACCTCCTGAATTTGAGAGGATACTTTTTGTGTCGCTGTAATAATTTCAGTGAATAAAGTACCTGTTTGTTCAGTTACTTCGATACCGGTTTGAACTTCTTGCATCCCTTTTTCCATGGATTCAACGGCATTGGCAATATCGGCTTGAATCTCCTTGATTAGCACAGTAATTTGCTGTGCCGAGTGCTCGGATTGCTCAGCAAGCTTACGAACTTCACCGGCTACAACAGCAAAGCCTCTACCTTGTTCCCCAACACGAGCTGCTTCAATAGCGGCATTAAGTGCAAGTAGGTTTGTTTGACTGGAGATGCCCGTAATGATGCTTAGAATGTCACCGATTTCTCTAGAGCGATTGCCTAGAGCATGAATCGATTGCGATGTTGTCGTTACGGATTGAGAGATAAGACCCATCTGGCTGGATACTTGATCAATAATCGCGTTCCCTTGTGTTGAGATGGTTTCCATCGCATGTGCTTCATCCGATACAGCAGAAGAGCTGCCCGCAATATTGGAAATAACAACAGCCATTTCAGCCATCGCCTTCGAGCTGTCGATTGTAGCCTGTTCTTGCTTTTGAATGTTGCCAGCGATTTCTTGAATGTTATGGGTAATCTTCTGGGTATGTTCACTGTTCTGTTCAGAGATGGTGAGTAGATGACGAGCGGAACTTGTCACTTCATCACTTGCTCTACTTACCTTGATGAGCATACCGCGAATTTTACCTACCATGTCATTGAACTTTTCATTAATAAGTCCTAGGTCATCTTTACCTGTAGGCACCTGAACTTCAAAGTTGCCTTTGCTTACTTCATCAATTCCATCGATTAAGTGCCTGATTGGCGCTAGTGTTTTGCGAGAGATGAAATATTGTAGCAAGATCAGGATCAATAAGAAGACGAGCAGGATTAATATTTCATATGTAAGCAAGGTCTTCAACCCATTAGGAACTGCGCTCGCATCGGCATCAGCTGCAAAGTAAGCGAAGATTTGTCCATTTGCATCCTTAATTGGATAAGCAATTGTTGCCCATGTACCGAACATATCAGAGTAGAAGCTTGTGAATGTCGGTTGTCCGGTTTTAAGCATCTCTTGTAGCGCAGTAGCTACGGTTTGAGGCTGCTCGTACATGTCACCAATCATCACATTTTCTTTCTTAAAATCATTCATTAAGCTTGTCGGCATGGCTACTAATGATGTTTTATTGCCGTCTTGTAATTCGGTTCCAAAAATATAAGCTTGCGCGATATTCGGATTAAACTTATTAACGGAACTTAAATAATCGCGAAGGGCTGTCTGAACAGGACCCTCATAGTTCTTCTCTGTAATCGCTTCTTTGATTTTTGCGCTATCGATTCCTTTTGCCCAATTGTCGGTAATGACTTGGATTTGTTTGTGCAATTGCGTTACGAGAACGTGTTGTTGAATGATGTAACTAGCAAAAATAAGCATGGCTCCGACTAATACGATATTAATCGACGAGAAGATGACATTTTTCGTGAAAAACGATAGATTTCTATACTTCTGCAAGATTTCCAACTCCTATTTCTAAATCTAGTAAAAAGTTTCTGCCGATTGGTATATTCGTGTGCAATCTCCCTCCTATCTCTCTATATAATCGGTAGATGATGAAATATACATTAGAGCACTAGCTACCTATTATAGACCATTATTTACATGTTGAATAATAATAAATGATGTGCTAGCGCTAGTTTTCTTCAGTAAAATTATGTACTTTTTCTAGAAGAGGGAATATGTACTTTTACTGATAAGATGTGGAAGTCTTTTTTTATACTTTTGGGTAATCTAACAAGGAGTATAAGCGTAAAGGAAGTGTGATCTTGAGTTCGTCATCCAATAGTAAAAAATCTGTGAATCCTGCGCAGCATCAGAGTAAACAGCCAGGAATTGAAAGTGAAATGCACCCCAAACCGGAAGCCGTAGATCCTTCTTATAAAGGCTCGCAAAAGCTGCATGATCGAGTTGCGATTGTGACGGGTGGAGATAGCGGAATTGGTCGTGCGGTGTCTGTTTATTTTGCAAAAGAAGGCGCGGATGTTGTCATTGTTTATTTGAATGAGTCAGGTGATGCGGAAGATACGCAGAAAATGGTGGAGGCTGAGGGGAGAAAGTGTCTGCTTCTTGCAGGTGATCTGGGGGAGGAGGCATTCTGCCAGCAGGTTGTGCAGCAGACGATTAATACGTTTGGGAAGCTGGATGTATTGGTGAACAATGCAGCGGAGCAGCATATTCAGAAGGAATTAACAGGGATTACGCAACAGCAGCTTGAGCGCACGTTCCGCACGAACATCTTCTCGATGTTCTATCTGACGAAGGCAGCACTTCCTCACTTGAAGCAAGGTGCCTCTATAGTCAACACAACGTCGATTACGGCTTATAAGGGAAGTGCAGATTTACTGGATTATTCAGCGACAAAAGGGGCAATTACCGCATTCACTCGTTCGCTGTCAGCGAATCTTGCTGGTCAGGGAATTCGGGTGAACGCGGTTGCACCAGGTCCAATCTGGACGCCGCTTATTCCAGCTTCGATGGATGAGAAACAGGTGTCCGAACATGGTTCAGATACACCGATGCAGCGGGCGGGTCAGCCAAGAGAGCTTGCGCCAGCGTACGTATATTTAGCGTCGAATGATGCATCTTATGTGACTGGGCAAGTGATTCACGTAAATGGCGGGGTTATTCTCAATGGGTAATGAGTAGGTGAAATAAAGCGGCAAAGCGGATCCAATCTGTGTTTGCCGCTTTTGTTCTGTAAATCCATTTAATTAAATTATTTGAAAATAATTGAAATTATAGATTGATATGATATATTAGGAGAATAATCAATCGATACATATAACAGGGTAATGGCGCGTAAATGAAACTACGGATTGAAGGAAGGTGGACTCATGGCCGAACCGCTTCTTGAGATTAAAGGTTTAGAGACGCATTTTTTTACAGATCGTGGCCGGGTTCCAGCCGTTGATGGTGTGGATATACAGATCCGCAAAGGAGAAGTTCTGGGCATTGTAGGGGAGTCTGGTTGTGGGAAGAGCGTTATGTCGTTATCGGTAATGGGCCTTATTCCTCAGCCGCCCGGTAAAATTGTAAGCGGTTCCATTGAATTTAAGAACCAAAATTTAGCTTCCCTTTCCGAGAATCGGATGCAGCAAATTCGTGGTAATGAGATCGCTATGATCTTTCAAGAGCCGATGACATCACTTAATCCTGTGTTTACGAGTGGGAATCAGATTGTAGAGACGGTGCGTCTGCATCGGAAAATAGGAAAGAAAGAAGCGCGTGCGCACACGATTGAGATGCTTCGCAAAGTGGGTATTCCAAGACCAGAGGCGGTTGTTGATCAGTATCCGCATCAACTCTCAGGTGGTATGCGTCAGCGTGTGATGATCGCTATGGCGATGTCTTGTGATCCCGAGCTATTGATCGCGGATGAACCGACAACAGCTCTTGATGTGACCATCCAAGCGCAAATTCTGGATTTGATGAAACAATTGAATCGCGATTCGGGCACCGCCATTATGATGATTACTCACGATCTGGGCGTGGTCTCGGAGATATGTGATCGGATTGTCGTCATGTATGCAGGTAAAGTGGTCGAAGAGGGCGATAAGCGATCGATTCTGAAAAATCCGCAGCATCCTTATACAAAAGGTTTAATCCAATCCGTTCCCGATATGAGCAGCAAGCAGGAGCGGTTGTACTCGATTCCAGGTACCGTGCCAAGTCCGAGAGCACTCCCGCAAGGATGCCGCTTCGCACCACGCTGTGAATATGTGATGGAGAAGTGCCACCAAGAGATGCCAAGTCTGATGGCAATTGACGCGGATCATCGCAGCCGCTGCTGGCTGCACATGCCAGAGGAGGAAGCCTGATGGATCAGCAATTATTGACGGTGAACAATCTGAAGAAATATTTTCCGATTAGAGGCGGGATCCTCGGCAGGGAAGTCGGGCAGGTAAAGGCTGTTGATGATGTTTCCTTCGCTGTGAAGAAAGGCGAAACCCTCGGTCTTGTTGGAGAAAGTGGTTGTGGTAAATCGACTACAGGTCGCTCCATCTTACGTCTAATTGAACCGACGGCTGGGCAAGTGATGTTCCAAGGTAAGGATGTCACACAGATGACGGATGAAGAGCTGCGTCGTACAAGGCGCAATATGCAGATGGTGTTTCAAGATCCATTCGCCTCGCTGAATCCGAGACATTCGGTTGGACGCATTCTGGAAGAGCCGATGATTGTACATAAGATTGGTAACAGCAAGGAGCGTAAGGAACGTGTGATGCATTTGCTTGAAGTCGTTGGACTTGATGCTTCCCATGCTAGGCGATATCCGCATCAGTTCTCAGGGGGGCAGCGGCAGCGTATTGGAATTGCGAGGGCGCTTGCCGTACATCCGCAGCTTATTATTGCAGATGAGCCGGTATCGGCGCTTGATGTGTCGGTACAGTCGCAAGTGCTCAATTTGATGCAGGATTTGCAGCGAGAATTTGACCTTACGTACGTGTTTATCGCGCATGATTTGTGCGTTGTAAAGCATATAAGTGATCGAGTAGGCGTGATGTACTTGGGCAGACTTGTGGAGCTTGCGGAGAAGGATGAACTCTATAACAACCCGAAGCATCCATACACACAAGCGCTGTTATCTGCAGTTCCGGGAATTGATCCGGATCAAGTACGAGAGCGCATCATTCTGCAAGGGGATGTACCCAGCCCAGCGAATGCACCGGCGGGTTGTGCGTTTCATACGAGGTGTGCGCAGTCGATGGATATTTGCAAATCGGTTCGTCCTGTTCTGCAGGATTCAAGTACCGAGCATTATGTAGCTTGTCATTTATATAACTAGCACCTCAAGTAGGATGAGGATGATGCTAGATGTATAGATTGTTATTTTTCACAAAAGTTAAGGGGGTTTGTAGGATGAAAAATTGGAAATCAGCAGCATTATCTTCTGTACTGGTCATGTCGATGGTACTGACAGCTTGCTCAGGTTCAAGTGGAACAGGTGCAAGTGCAAGCCCGAACGCCGGAGGAAGCAGTAGCCCAAGTACGGGAAGTACAGGTGGCGGCAGCACGAAGCAAAGCACGATTATTGTCGGTCGTGGCGGTGATACTTCGTCACTTGACGTATCGATCACAACAGATGGCGAGTCTGCGAAAGTAGCTCAGCAAATTACAGAAACTTTGCTTCGTTACAAGGAAGGGACGACGGAAGTAGAACCGAACTTGGCAGACAGCTATGAGGTTGCAGCAGATGGTTTGTCCTACACGTTCAAGCTTCACCCAGGAATTAAGTTCTCTGATGGCACGGATTTCAACGCAGAAGCGGTTGCGTTTAACTTTATGCGTTGGCATGATCCGAATAGCCCGTACAAGTTCGCAGAGGATTCTTTTGACTACTACAATGACATGTTTGGTTCAAAAGATAATCGCGTTATTAAAGAGATAAAAGCCGTAGATAGCTTAACGGTTCAATTCATACTGAATAAGCCACAAGCGCCATTCTTGCAAAATATTGCGATGACGTTCTTCGGTATTGCGAGTCCAACGGCAATTAAAGAGAAGAAAGAGAAGTACAAGGAAAATCCGGTTGGTACTGGACCGTTTATTTTCAAAGAGTGGAAACGTAATGATTCGATTACGCTTGAGAAAAACGCTAACTACTGGAGAAAAGGGTTGCCGAAAGCAGATAAGCTGATCATTCGTTCAATTCCAGATAACTCTGCACGTTTATCGGCGCTACGCTCAGGTGAGCTGGATCTGATGGAAGATGTAAACCCAGATGATGCGAAGACGGTAGAAGGCGATGCGACCTTGCAGAAGATTCTGCGTCCATCCTTTAACATTGGTTACTTGGGCTTTAACCAGAAGAAGAAGCCTTTCGACAATCCGAAAGTACGTGTAGCGCTGAACTATGCAGTGGATAAAAACGCGCTGATCAAAGCGTTCTTCGGTGGTATGGCAATTCCTGCGGTGAACACGATGCCGCCGTCCTTATTAGGTTATAACAAAGATATTAAAGATTATCCGTATGATATTGAAAAAGCAAAGCAGTTACTTGCTGAAGCCGGTTATCCGAATGGATTCGATCGTGAGCTTGTGTTCTATGCAATGCCAGTTCCACGTCCATATATGCCGAATGCGAAGAAAGTAGCGGAAACGCTGCAAGCAGAATTTGCGAAGCTGGGCATTAAGACGAAGATCGAGTCGCCGGATTGGGCAACGTACTTGCAAGATTTGAAGAAGGGTGAGAAGGATGACATCTTTATCATCGGCTGGACTGGAGATAATGGTGACCCAGATAACTTCTTGTACCCACTCTTAGATAAAGATGCAATCGGAAGCAACAACTATGCATTCTATTCAAGCGATCCATTGCATGAAGTGTTGCAAAAAGCGCAATCCAATCCAGATCAGAAGCAACGTGCTGACCTGTATATGAAAGCACAAGAAATTATTAAAGCAGATGCACCGTGGGTACCACTCGTACACTCCACACCGCTTCTAGCTGCTAAGAAAGGATTGAAAGGTTACGCTCCATCTCCAACAGGATCGGAAACCTATATGAATATTGTGATCGAATAATTAAGTTGAACGTTATAGAACCTGAGCAGAAGGCGATATACATTGGAAATGCACAGTCTACATAGAGACGCTTGCGAGATGCTTCCTCTGGCCGACTGCTCGGGTTCTTTATCTTTTAAAGTGGATGGAAGATAGTTGGGAACGGAGGAGGTGAAGGACTATGATGGCTTTTACATTACGGCGTCTGCTTATGCTCATTCCCGTGTTGTTTGGGATGACGTTAATTGTATTCTCAATTATTCATGCAATTCCGGGTGATCCGGCGGATGTAATTTTGGGTGAGAAAGCGTCTGAAGCTACGAAAAAAGAGCTTCGTCTACAGCTTGGCTTGGACAAGCCGTGGTATGAGCAATATTCGACGTACATGGGCAAATTGCTGACAGGCGATATGGGCAATTCGATTCGAACCAAGACACCGATCGTTAAAGAAATTGTACCTTACTTAGCGGCAACGCTAGAGCTGACGATTGTGAGTATGTTAATTGCCGTCTTCGTCGGGGTAAATGCCGGTATCTTGAGTGCTTGGAAACAGAATTCGTGGTTCGACTACATGAGTATGGTCATTGCGCTCATTGGGGTGTCGATGCCGATCTTCTGGCTCGGTCTGATGGAACAATGGGCATTCGCCGTTGAGCTGAAATGGCTGCCATCTATTGGACGGATGAATATTCGAGATCCTATTGAGAGTATAACGGGACTGTATGTGCTAGATTCGCTGCTTGCGGGACGGGTCGATCAATTCTGGGTCGCGCTGAAGCACTTGATCTTACCAGGTATCGCACTCGCTACGATTCCAATGGCGGTCATCGCACGGATGACACGTTCGAGTATGTTAGAAGTCATGCGCTCTGACTATATTCGTACCGCAAGAGCGAAGGGATTGTCGCAATTTTTCGTGGTGTACAAGCATGGACTGAAGAATGCGCTCATTCCTGTTGTTACGGTCATCGGGATTCAATCCGGCTTGCTCCTAGGTGGAGCGGTGCTGACAGAGACGATCTTCGCTTGGCCAGGTGTTGGGCGTTATATCTACGATGCGATTAGCTTCCGGGACTACCCGGTGATTCAGTCGGGGATCTTGGTTATTGCGCTGATCTTCGTGCTGGTGAATTTAGTCGTAGACTTGCTCTATGCGTATATTGATCCGAGGATTAGCTACAAGTAGAAGAGGTCGGGGGAGCGAGAGTGCTAGTGCTAGTGCTAGTGCTTAGGTGCATTCTTCGGGTCGGGTCGGTCGATTGCGGGTTTGTTTATGTCTTTACGTGCTCTGTTGAAATCGTGTCCCTTTGATTAGGTTAGTAGGTGAGGACACGATTTCAACAGAGCACGGAAGGGTATAGACATCTCGCAGTCGGACTATCAAGGAACTTAGCCTTCCGAGCAACACAGAACAGTCAGCACATTCATTCCTACATAACACTTCATCTTTTACATTTCACGAAGGAGGTGAAACCATGCCACAACAACTCTCTTACGGGCCTAAAGTACCCCCTGCCAATACCCCCCTCACCAATGACATAGAGTCTCCTTGGCGCGATGCGTGGCGCGGATTGCGGAGGAATAAGCTTGCCATGATTGGTGCGGTCATCATTGTATTCTTCGTCTTGATCGCTTTGCTTGCACCTCTGCTGACAAACTATGACCATACGACACCGGTGCTGGAGGATCGGCTTCTTCCACCTTCCAGTACGCATTGGTTTGGGACGGATGATCTGGGGCGTGATTTGTTTGCACGGATTGTATATGGTGCGAGGACATCACTAACCGTCGGTTTCGTCTCTGTGATCGTCTCGATGATAGCGGGTTCCTTCTTAGGGATACTCGCAGGCTACTACGGCAGATGGGTGGACATGCTGATCTCGCGTTTCTTTGATATCTTACTTGCTTTTCCGGGTATTCTACTTGCAATTGCAGTCGTATCGGCGTTAGGACCTTCCTTAGAAAATGCCTTGCTCGCAATTGCAATCGTCAACATACCAACATTCGGTAGGCTTGTCCGCTCGAAGGTGCTCAGTTTGAAGGAAGAAGAGTTCATTATGGCAGCCAGAGCTCAAGGGATGAAAGATCGTCGTATCTTGTTCATCCATTTGCTCCCGAATAGCTTAGCGCCCATTATGGTGCAAGGGACGCTTAGTATCGGGACTGCGATTATTGAAGCCGCGGCGCTCGGATTCCTTGGGCTTGGTGCGCAGCCGCCAGCAGCAGAATGGGGGAAGATGATCTCCGATTCCCGTCAATTCTTCGAGCAGGAACCGTGGACGGTTATTTTCCCAGGGGTATCGATTATGCTGGTCGTACTCGGATTTAACTTGTTAGGAGATGGGCTGCGCGATGTTCTTGATCCACGATTGAAAAATTAGCTTTGGTTTACAAAGTCATAAAAGCAGTGCGAAGTCATTGTTCGCATTGCTTTTTTCCTGTATAACTGGAAATAGAAAGTAGCGGTGCGAGAGGATGATAATATGACGATCAAGATCATATTGGCAGATGATAATTCTTTTATAAGAGAAGGCATGAAATTGATTTTAAGTACATATCCAGATTTTGAAGTATTAGATACGGTGTCAGATGGGAAGGAAGCGCTCGATTATTGCCTGAAGCATCAGGTGGATGTGGCACTGCTCGATGTCCGAATGCCGAATATGAATGGGGTGGAAGCGACAAAGCTGATTTGTGAGCAGACCACAACCAAGCCGCTTATTATTACGACATTTGATGATGATGAATATATTCTCGATGCGATTCGTTATGGGGCGAAGGGTTATCTGCTCAAGAATAACGATCCTGAACGTATCCGCGACGCGATTATTAGCGTTTACAATGGCAATAACGTGATGCAAGACGTTGTACTAGAGAAACTGAAGTCGAACTTAACAAGTCCAGCCGAAAGGAAGGAACCGCAGGAGTCGAAGCCGCTCATCGACACGAGTCTATTTACAGAGCGTGAATTGGACATTATGAGGCACATCGCCAAGGGATTATCTAACAAAGAAATCTCCAAGCAATTATTCATTTCCGAAGGCACGATCGCGAATTACATTACTTCCATTCTTAGCAAAACAAATCTAGAACACCGCACCCAAATTGCGATTTACTATTTGACAGGAAAAATCAACTAAACGAGGTACCGAGATGGAATTAGTCCTCATTTTTAATAAATTAATTATTTTGATTTATATTATTGTGACCACTTCACAATCAGATCAGATGAATGTGACAACCCTCGTCATTACGATGCTTCTACTGCTGTGTGCGAACATGGCGATTTATGTGGTCAATATGTTCAGCGGTAAGCATAAGTGGCCGAAACAATTGTTCATGCTGTGTGCAATCGGCATCGTGTGTGTGGCTTATATTCAGGTTGACTGGCTGTTTATTCTTCTTCTACCTATACTCATCTATGAATTAGGCATTACCTTAACAACGGATAAGTGGTTGATCAGTGTTGTTTCAGTTGTCCCGGGATTGTTTATGATCGATATGGTGCATCGCCCACTCTATGGGCTATCTGCACTTTTAAGTTTATTGCTCCTCGTGACGGTACAAGTACTAATTGATAGATTTAATAGACTTGAGGCTCAATCGGATGTACTTCGTATAGATATTCAACGTTTGACGAAGAAATTGCACGGGAACACAGAGTTCATTCGTCAATCCGAGTATACGTACAAGTTGGAAGAGCGGAACCGTATATCGCAAGAAATTCATGATCAGATCGGTCATTCCATGACGTCCGCACTCATTCAGATGGAAGCGTCCAAGCGTCTTATCGATTTGGACAAAAATAAAGCCGTCGAACTTCTCCAGAATGCGATTCAAATATCTAAAGAAGGCATCGAGAACATTCGTCTAACATTGAAAAATAAGAAGCCCCCGACCGAGCAGATGGGGATTCATCGCTTGAAGTTAGCCATTGATGAATTCTCGAACATGCATGCCATTCAGGCTCATTTTACCCATCAAGGTAATCTAGACAGTATTACCGCCATCCAGTGGAAAATCATTCAAGAGAACATCACCGAAGCATTAACCAATTCAATGAAATACGCCGATGCAACCAGCATCGCGATCGACATTCAAGTGCTAAACAAATTCATTAAAGCCATGGTCAAGGACAATGGCAAAGGCTCTTCTCGTATCAAAAAAGGCCTCGGCATCGTTGGCATGGAAGAGCGCGCAGCGGCCTTAAATGGCACCGTCATCATAGACGGCTCAAGTGGCTTCTCTGTCACGACACTCCTACCCATCAAAACCTAAGAGAGTGTTAATGAGCCGAGGAACAATGGCGAATCAACTACCGCAAGCAAGGGCGAGGGAACAATCCGAGCCTTCCGTACCTACCCAACGGGAGGGTTTTCATGAGCCAAGGAACGGAGGTGAAAAGAGTCACTGGAATGGCGAATTGAAAGAGTGAGCGCACCTTAGAAACCTAATCAAAGCTCACGAATTTCACGGGAGCCTGGAAGTGACTCTTTTCGCCGCAGTGACTCCTCCTCACAAACCGCCCCCTCATGAAAACCCTCCCCCTCAACATGATATTTCTCATACCAAAAGGATGAACTTCTGCACTTATGGAGGTTCATCTTTTTTCGCTATACTTGGTTTACAAGTTGAAAACAAAGGGGAAATGAACGGTGAACATTCTAGAAGTAAAAAACCTAACGAAGAAATTTGGCGATTTTATCGCAGTAGATCATATGTCTTTATCCGTCGCAGAAGGAGAAATATTCGGTTTCCTAGGAGCGAACGGCGCGGGTAAAAGTACAACAATCTCAATCGTATCCAGCCTCATCCGCAGCACAGAAGGTGAAGTGTTCATCCTCGGCAAAGACATCACCAAACATGGCAAGTTCGTTAAATCCAACATCGGCATCGTGCCACAAGACATTGCGATTTATTCGAACCTAACTGCATATGAGAATGTTGCTTTCTTCGCAGGATTGTACGGTTTACGCGGCAGTGAACTTCATGACCGAGTGATGGAAGCATTAGAATTTGTTGGACTTACCGATAAAGCCAAGAGTATTCCTGGTAACTTCTCTGGTGGGATGAAGCGTAGACTTAATATTGCTTGCGCGATTGCGCATCGACCAAAACTCATCATTATGGATGAACCTACTGTTGGTATCGATCCTCAGTCACGTAACTATATTCTGAACTCTGTTCGAAAGCTCAATGAGATGGGTTGCACAATCATTTACACCAGCCATTACATGGAGGAAGTCGAGGAGATCTGCTCACGAATCGCAATTATTGATCACGGTAAGATCATCGCTGAGGGTACGAAAGAACAACTGAAAGCAATCATTACCGATACGAAAGATTTGTGGATCGAGGTTAAATCCGCTGAGGGTCTACATATCGATTCCATCAAGGAGGTCAGCGGTGTGAAGGCAATTCAAGTGGAAGAGAATGTTGTGAAAATCAACTCCGATACAGGGGTTAACAATCTGAATAAGATCATTCAAGTTTTCATGAATCAAGAGGTAGAGATTCGCTCCGTTCAAGAACAAGCGCCAAATCTGGAGACCGTCTTCTTAACACTAACTGGTAGAAAACTTCGGGACTAAGAGATAGAAGACGAATAGGAGGGTGAATCACGTGGTGGTGATTTGGAATATAGCGTTAAAAGAAATCAAGAGTAACTTACGAGATCGCAGATCATTCTTATTCATGTTGGCATTTCCAATCGTACTCATACTCATTCTAGGTACCGCACTTTCAGGCATGTTTGATTCAAATATCAAGATTGGCGAGATAAAAGTTTTGTATCAAGACAATAACGGGGGAGGGTTCTCCACCTATTTTGAAAAGGTAACTGAAGAAGTGGCGAAGTCTGATATCATCTTTACGAAAAACTCTTCAAACCTAGACGGGCAAGAAGAAGTGAAGCAGAATCGCTATGATGCCTTCGTTGAACTATCGCCAAACGGTGTGCAAGTATACGGCAGTAATTTAACGAGTATTCAGAGTACGATTGTGCAGGGTGTGATGAGTACAGTTGTAGATAAATATAATGCGGGAACGGAGATCACTAAAGTGAATCCAGCGGCCATCCAATTGCTCGCAGGTAATAACAATTCGACTTACATCAAGGAAACTTCACTTCATTCGCCTAATAAACCTGGAGCGATGGATTACTATGCGCTTGCAACGACAGCGAGTACAGCCTTATATGGTGCAATCTCGGCTTTGTACCTCTTACGTGGTGAACGAAACAATCATACAGCAGATCGACTCCTTGCTGCACCCATTAGCATAACGCAAATTGTTATCGGCAAAATATTAGGTGCATTCGTCATTCAATCGTTGTTCGTTCTTATCGTAATCTTAGTAACTAAGTATGCGTACAATGCCAATTGGGGCGACCACATAGGTGTCATTATCGCAATCTATCTCTCACAAGTGCTGCTTGCAATTAGCTTTGGGATTGGTTTAAGTTACATGACGAAATCTGATGAAGGTGCAAGATCAATCGTTATGATCGTTGTTCAAGTTCTTTCATTTATTGGTGGTGCTTATTTCGCGATTGATCCGACAAAAGATCAGATCGTGAATATTGTGGCCCATCTATCACCGATCACTTGGGTTCGGTTAGCTGCTACAAAGATTATTTATACCGGTGATGTATTAGCAGCACTTCCTGCAATAGGATTTAATATCGGTATCGCGGCTATTCTACTGCTCATTGCCATTTTCTCGATGAGAAAGAGGGAGGGAATCTAACATGCGAGATATACTATGGTTAATTCGACACACGTTTAAAGTGACTTTCAGCAATAAGAAGACCGTTATGTTCTACTTAATTACGCCGCTAGTGGGTATCTTCATCGCCTTTCTTGCTTACGGTAATTCAGGTCAGAATGTTGTCCGTATAGCAGTCGTTAATCAAGATGATCAAGCGATCACAACAGATACCATTCACTTTCTCTCAAATCTTAAGTCTGTTAAGGTGACCCCGATCGAATCGACAGAGGTTGATGATGCACTGACGGATAATAAACAAGATGTAGTCGTGAAATTCGAAGCAGGATTTGCTCAATCTGTACAGGAAGGAAGTCCATCTCATATTGAGGTCACTTCTATCCAGGGCGCGCAAATTACGACTTTTGTAAAAAATGATTTATACCGCTATATCGATACTATTACAGCGATGAGTAAGGCGGCGGGCGGCGATGCAGCGAAGTTTAAGACGATGTATGAGAACTACCACCAAGCGAATTTTAAGTTAACAAGTTCAACGCTCGAAGATACTTCCAGAGGCAAGCAAATGACTTATGGAGCAGTGGGTTACTTGCTTATGATCTTGCTTATGTCAGCAGGCAGCTTAACGGAAATTTTGCTCAAAGAAAAAGAGGGTAGAACTTACTACCGTCTACTATCTACACCAATTACCGCTAGAAGTTATGTGATTGCTAATGTTATGGTGAATTTGTGCGTGCTCATCGTACAGCTTACATTTACACTGCTAATGATGAAGTTTGTGTTCAACATTGATTTTGGAATCCCATTTGGGGCGATGATGTTCGTTCTCGTGTTGTATGCACTGGTTGCTATCGGCTTCTCCTTTATCACGGTTGCTTTCGCGAAGACATCGGCAAGTTCAAGCTCCATGCAGACGCTACTTTTCGTGCCGACAAGTATGCTTGCAGGCTGCTTCTGGCCAGCAGAATTTATGCCGAAGGTGCTACAGCAAATCGGAGATTTCATGCCGCAGCGTTGGGTGCTCGACACCATTACACAGTTACAAAAAGGTGTTAGTCTAAGCAGCTTATCGATGAATATCTTGATCATCTGTACCTTTGCGGTTGCATTCTTCCTCGTCTCGATCTACAAGTTTGGACGCAACAACAGCACGAACAATTATGTTTAATCCGTGATTACAAAAAAAGAAGCTCGACCACTCAGTGGTTGGGCTTCTTTCGTAATTACTCTGCAGTAAACTTCGATTTAAGCTCGGCTAGTTCATCCTCACTTAATCCAATATGACGCAAATACGCTTCGCTGCTGCCGTACTTCTCATGCATGTAATGCAGCAATTGTTCCATATATTCCGGTTCACAGCCCAGGAAGCGCTCATACATTTCTTCGGGTACGAAGGATGGGCGAGCTTCACGCATCGCTGGCAATATCGGTGCAATGCAAGACGCCGTTAGAGCATAATCCTCCACAATAGTCTTCTCTGGCACGCCTAATAGTTCAAGTAATAGCGCTGCAATGACCCCAGTACGATCTTTACCCGCTGTGCAGTGGAACAAGATAGCTCCGTCTTTAACTTCAAGAAACTGTTTGAATACTTGTAAGATCAACTCTTGAGAGTAGTCCACTAATTCTACATACATATCGTACAAGCTTGTGATCTTTATATCTTTAGGTTTAGCAGGATTGATGAGTGCGATATTGATGTAATGCACGCCGTCCATGCCATCGAATACGTCTTTCTGCTTGTCCACTTCGAAGCTGCTGCGCAAGTCAATGACGGTATGGATGTTACGATCAATTAGCGCTTGTGTGCTGTCTTCGGATAACTGATGAAGGCCATCTGCACGATAGAAGACGCCCCAGCGCGTCGTTTGCCCTGTTTTCGTCTCATATCCACCAAGATCACGGACATTGTAAGCACCTGTGACTGGAATATGACGTGAGTTTGAAATGGATGTTGTGGATGACATTTGAATCGACTCCTGTCTGTTATGAATGTCTTATGTCTTACTTTTAATGATACAAATCACGCTTTCAAAAGTCCAATGTTCATAAGGCTCGTGTATATCAGGGTTTTATTACCAAACTCTATGTGAATCGATCTTGATAAGATCTTCATAACTCTCCCGTAGACTCGTAATCAACAGCAATAGATTACGAGATTTGGAGAGTGACTATATACGATGAAGACGAAAAGATGGCTATATGTACTGCCTATTATGGTGATATGCCTTGTCCTTATATTCGACAGTTCCGACTTTACAGGTAAAGATGGATTCTATCAATCATTAGCAAGTGCTGATCCTTCCGTACAAGCGTTAAACAATGAAAATAAATTATATGCGCCTGTACATAATGAGCAGACGCAACAAGTGGATAAGACGGCAGATCAGAAGCAAACTAATAATCAACAAGAGAGCAGACGCCTTGATGTGCCGCTTATTCATCAGATGCCGGAATTGCCGCGCGGCTGTGAAGTGACTAGCCTTGCGATGCTGCTGCAATATGCAGGTGTAGATGTGGGTAAGATGGAGTTGGCAAGGAACATACCGAAGCTTCCGTTTAAAGACGCAAGCGGTTTGCATGGCAACATGAATAAGGGTTTCGTTGGTGACATGTATTCATTCGACAATCCGGGTATGGGTGTGTATGCGGATGCAGTATTTAAGCTTGGTTCCAAGTATTTGCCGACGCAATTAGTGAATTTAACAGGCGGGAGCATGGATGATATCTATGCTGCGATCGACAAGGGTTCACCGGTTTGGGTCATTACGAATGCGGCACATGCGAAATTGCCACAAGATAGTTTCCTGACTTGGCACACAGATGAAGGCTCAATGAAAGTCACGTATCGGGAGCATAGTGTTGTCGTAAACGGCTATGATAATAACTTTGTTTATATTAATGATCCACTCGATCGTGTAAGAAAAGTAAGAAAACAGGATTTCGAACAAGCATGGATTCAAATGGGACGTCAAGCGATTAGCATTGGACCGGAACTTATAGCCGGATTGTAATTCCTATCTTAAAATACATGAGCATTTAGGTGATCAGTGGTGGAAAGAAAGGTACTCGTTATCGAAGATAAAGCGATACTGCGTGAAATGATTGTCGATTATTTTCATAGCAATGATTATCAGGTCATTGAGGCTGCTGACGGGTTGCAGGGCATTACGCTCTTCGATCAGTCAACGGTCGATTTGGTCATTCTGGATATTATGATGCCGAAGCTCGATGGCTGGGAAGTATGTAGACATATTCGCCAGCACTCATCAGTACCCATTATTATGCTAACAGCGCGTTCAGATGAAGAAGATGCACTACATGGCTACGAGCTAGGGGCTGACGATTATGTCACCAAGCCGTTTAGCCCCTCTGTTCTTGTAGCAAAAGCAAATACGCTGCTGAGGCGCATTCAAGGAACGAAACATACGAAGGATCGAATTGAGCTTGCCGATATTGGGATAAATCGCTCCACACGAATCGTAACCGTGGATGACCAAGAGATTAACTTAACACATACAGAGTTTGAGATACTGGATTATTTGATGGAAAATCAGGGGCATGTGATGACGCGAGAATCACTTGTAATTCATATTTGGGGTTATGATTATGAAGGCGATGATCGTACGATTAGTACCCATATTCGCAATTTACGAAGCAAATTAGGCATTAAGGCAAACCATATTGTGACGGTATTTGGCTCTGGATATAAGTTCGAGGTTCAGCCATGAGAAATCGGAGCATCACATACAAGTTGTTTATGTGGACGATGGGATTGTTTATATTCGCGTTTATCGGTTTTTTTGTTGGTCAAACTTATTTTTTTAAATATTATTATGTGAAAAATAAAGTGATTCAGATTAATCATCAGATGGAAAATTTCGCCCAAGCGTATGAGGGAAGTCAGCAGGATGACGATGCCGTAAATTTACTAATTGAGAAGTTTTATGAACGCAATCATACTTACATCTCTATTCTGGATTCGCAAGGTAACATAAAGTTAGGCGAGGATTATTATATTGAGATGGAATATAAGTATGCCTTATTAAACAACGGGGAAGTGAAAGTTCTTCCTAAAGACTCAACACTTCGAATTCCGCTTAATAATTACATATCGCTTAAAGAAGTGAATAATCGCCAATTGTACCGACTTATAGCTGGAGATTATATCGTCGCAGCAGGTATTCTGGATCAAGACTCCCTCTATCCCTATCAAATCTTGGCGCATTCCATTCTCACCCAATTTGATTGGATGAATTCGGAGCTCATGAAGCTTTTGCAGGATGAACAGTTCGCAGCTAATCCTAAGAATACAACCTCGCCCATTGAAGGGCATATTCGGAGCATTCATTTACCTAAGAATCAAGAAGAATTGCCGCCACTTACAAGTTTGGAACAGATAAAGAGCATCCGGTATTTTCAAGCGATACTAGTCATGGGCAAATATAAGGCAACGGATCAATTGAATACGTTAGATTATGTGGAAAACGGAGTAACCAACAAATTATTTGTTAAGCCAATTGTAAAAAATGGTGAAACAACGGGCTATATATTCGGCATGACCTATTTACAGCCCGTTACAGAAGCAGTAGGGATGATGCGGAAATATTATTTATTTGGCTGCTTAATCGCAGTTGTATTTGTGATCTTGCTTTCGTTTCATTTTTCAAGAATGATAGCTGCACCGTTAATTCGAATGAAGCGGGTCACGCAGCAGATGGTGGAATTTCATTTTAATGAAAAATTACCTGTTACCTCTAAAGATGAGATTGGCAGTTTATCTGGGAGTATTAATCAACTATCGGACAACTTAAAAAGTCATATTGACCAATTAGAAGTGGCCAACAGCAAGCTGCAGCAGGATATCGATAAAGAGCGCAAGTTGGAGAAGGTACGTAAGGAATTCGTTGCGGGTGTCTCTCATGAACTCAAGACGCCACTTAGCGTGATGAAAAGCTGTATCTCCATGCTGCAAGAGGGGGTAGCCAAGCATAAGAGCGATTACTATCTGGGCGCACTAGCGGGTGAAGTGACGTATATGAATCGGATTGTCACGGATATGCTGGAGCTGGCGAAATTTGAATCCGGTACGTATAAGTTAAGTATGACGAACTTCGCGATAAGACCTTTAGTGATGAAGACCAGTGAGAAGTTCATATTTCAATTGGAGGATAAGCAATTGCATTTCCATGTGGAGGAGGTAAGTCCCCTTGTACTTGGGAATAGTGATCGAATTGAGCAGGTGCTTGTTAATCTATTAAGTAATGCGATTACGTATACCCCTCCTGGCGGAACGATTAGTGTGTCATTTAAACAAGAGGGTAAACGGATTCGAGTTGAGGTAGAGAATGAGGGTAGTCCAATAACGGATGAGGATTTAGAACGGATCTGGGATCGCTTTTATCGTATTGATGCTGCTCGTAATAGCGGGGGGACAGGACTTGGACTTGCGATTGTAAAAAATATTCTGGATCTGCATCATTCGACCTATGGAGTACGTAATACAGATCATGGGGTTATGGTTTATTTTGAACTCGATGAAGGGCATGAATATTTGTAGTATGATAGGGGATGTGTGTCTATGAATACTAAGAAAGTGAGTGTTAGTCGATGCGAGCTAGTCCAACAACCGAGTATTTTCGCGGAGGAGGGTTCAAATATTTTGGCTTGTTTTTCTTCCCTTTGCTCTTAATAGGCGGTATCATCTTATTCTCTGCGTATAACTGGGAATCAGCGCGGTTTATGGAGGCGATTGGGAAGAAAGAGTTAAATAAAGTGATGAATGGGGTCGGTTCGCTGTATCGGAATTTGAGTGCAAGGAAGACAGATGTCTTGTTTCTCTCTGATCTAGCGACACATCATGGCAAGAGTGAATCCGAGCAACTTGCGCAGGAGTATAAGGATTTCTCTAGACGGAAGGCTTTCTATGATCAGATCCATATTTTGGACATGCAGGGTTTTGAGCACACCCGAGTGAACAATAATGGAGGAAATCCGGTCATTGTCGCGCCGGATCGGCTTCAGGATCAAGCGGATACGTACTATTTTTTACATACATTAGCTTTGAATAAAGGTGAGTTATATATTGCTCCATTTGATCTGAACAAAGAGAATAACGTGATTGAAACGCCGATTAAGCCAACGATACGGATGGGAACTCCGATTTACGATCAAGATGGGACTAAGCGAGGGATCTTGGTCGTTAATTATTTGGGCAATAAATTGCTTGAGTATTTCAAAATGGCCACTATTGACGAATACGGTACTGCAGAACTTGTGAATAACGATGGGTATTGGATGGCGAGTAACGATGCTGATCTGGATTGGGGATTTATGTATCCGGATCGTCTTCATCTGACTTATGCCAAAATGTATCCGGATGAATGGGGTCGAATTTCGACTCTAACGAAAGGGCAGTTCGTTACGGAGAGTGGCTTGTTTACTTACGACACCATTATTCCTTTTCTAGAACCTTATGAGATGGATGGTGTGCATGTACAGTTCGTGACGACCGATTATTCGTGGAAAGTGATCTCGCATATTCCACAGTCGGTGATTCAAAGTTACAAAGTGAAAGAGATTGAGAAGTATATCTGGATGTTTGCAGTCGTCTTTGTACTCATTCTTGTGATATCCTGGCTAGCAAGTATGAATGTGATCCGCAAGAAAGAACGTAAATTAGAACTCATGCAGATGGCGCAGTATGATTATTTAACTGGCTTGCCGAATCGGATGTTGTTCCAGACGCGACTACACGAGATGCTGGATGTGGCGAAGAAGACGAAGCAGACGCTAGGTGTGATGTTCTTAGATTTGGATGGATTTAAGCAGGTGAATGACATGTATGGTCATGATATTGGTGACATGTTATTACAGCGGGTAGGTAAGCGACTGCAGCGGTGTGTGACAGATTCTGATATTGTTGCGCGAATTGGTGGGGATGAGTTTACCGTGATCATTCAAGTGACCAGTGAACATCATATTCAACATGTTGCAAGAAATTTTCTCGATGAAATGATAAGACCAATTCAAATTGGGGAACACACCTGCCAAGTGGGTGCATCCATCGGGATCAGTCTATATCCGGATAGTGCGGATACGGTAGATCAATTGATGATTCAAGCGGATTCGGCCATGTATCAAGTGAAAAAAAGTGGTAAGAACGGTTACCATATGGCATAGTGAAAGGGTATGCCCCGACTTCGCAAGTGACGAGGTTCGGGGCTATTTGTATGTATAGCGGGGAGGTTATTGTTACCGATTCATAATTATCTCGTACATAGTAGTGAGGGAGTAATTGTTATCTTTAGATTTATTAGATAATAAGGATGGGGAATTGTAGATGAAGTTTGAAGAAAAAGAACAATTATTAGTGGCATTAGCTGAGATTGATGCTTGGGAGAAGGATCAACGCTCACTGTGGTTCTGGGAGAAGTTAGGGCGACTGCCTTTTGCAATATTAGATAAACTCACACCGAAGTTTATGCAGGATAAGATTGGACAAGTGATTGATGAAGTAGGCAGCTATATACAGACAGGTGGACAATACTTGATTCAACCGAAAGACATTCGCAAGAAACTAGCGAAGCAAGCAGATGTATCTCAAGAAGAGGTGGACGCGGATGTGGAATTGCCGCTCGCCGTGCGAGATACCGTTGCAGATGATTTGAGTAAGTCACGTTCGAAGTTTGCTTTTATGCAGGGTGCGACTACAGGGTTTGGTGGAATCTTTACCCTAGCGATCGATATTCCTGCTGTACTTGGTCTCTCTCTTAAAGTGCTGCAGGAGATGGCGATCTGTTATGGATTCGACCCAAATGACCCGGCTGAGCGTATATTCATTGTTAAATGCATGCAATTCTCCTCATCCGATATTGTTGGCAAGAAGGCGATCTTGGACGACCTGGCTTCGTTCGGAGATGAAGAACATCGTAGACAAGTCGCTTCGCAGCTCCAAGGCTGGAAGGAGACCGTCCTTCTGTACATGGATAATTTCGGTTGGAAGAAGATATTCCAGATGGTGCCGATCGCAGGTATGGTGTTCGGTGCTTTCATCAATAAATCAACAATCGAAGACGTAGCTGAAGTGGGTAGGATGCTGTATCGCAAGCGGAGAATTAAGATGATGTTAGAGACAATAGAGAAGTGATGAGGTAAACCATCATGAATGTCCTTGTCGTGGGTGATGTACACGGTTGCTATCATACATTCCGGGAACTTGTTGAAGCCAATTGGAATCCTGAGCAGGAGGTATTGGTTCAACTAGGTGACTTGATTGATCGGGGCAACTTTGTGCCCCGAACGCTGCAATATGCAAGAGAGCTAAAGGAGCAGTACGGTGAGCAAGTTGTATTCCTTAAAGGGAATCATGAGTTTGAATGGATCGAACATGTCTTGCGTGGACCCAACGATAATTGGCTAAGGCAGTGTGGTCAAGACACTTTGGATCAGCTTGCACAGGTGAATATGGAATATGAGACTGTTACGAGTTGGGTTGAAGCACTGTCTTTAGTTTGGGAAAATGATCATGTGTTCATCAGCCATGCGGGAGTGTCGCTTGCTGCTCACAATCCACTCCTAGAAGACAGTGAAGTTGGCGTACTGTGGAATCGCACGCCACTTAAGGATATTGGTAAGCTGCAGATTATTGGGCATACGCCTTGCAAGTCGGGGAAACCCGAGTACGATGAGAGCTCGCATACGTGGAACATTGATACAGGAGTGTATAAGCCGAATGGACTCAGTGCGATTCGCGTAAGCTTACAAGGTGAAGTGTTACAATTAGTCTATCAACCGACTGAAGAAGTCGATGTTACTTCATGAATGCATACACATAAGGAGGACGAATAGATGAATCCAGTTATTGAAACGATTATGAATCATCGCTCCATTCGCCAGTTTGAAGATCGCCTCTTAACAGATGAGCAAATACACACAATCGTACAAGCGGCGCAGGCTGCTTCTACATCGAGCTTTATTCAAGCTTATTCGATTATTGGGATTAAAGATAAAGAGAAGAAGAAACGGCTAGCAGAACTTTGTGGTGATCAGTCTTATGTCGCACGTAATGGGCATTTGTTTGTTTTCTGTGCAGATTTGCACCGTCATGAGCTAATTGGTCAGATGGAAGAGGTTGATGTGCTCCCATCACTTGAGAGTACCGAGAAATTTATGGTAGCGCTCATTGATGCGACACTTGCTGCACAGAATGCGGTTATTGCGGCAGAATCGATGGGACTTGGAATTTGTTATATTGGGGGCTTGCGCAACAAGCTGGATGAGGTGTCACAGGTGCTTAAGACCCCTGCACGTGTCATTCCACTATTTGCGATAACGATGGGTTATCCGCTGCAAGAATCGAGTCAGAAGCCTCGTCTGCCGCTAGCACATGTATACCATGAAGAAGAATATGAGCAAGATGAATGGCGTACAAAAGAGCAACTTGCCGAATACAACAAGACGATTCAAGACTACTACACAGAGCGTGCTGGCGGTAAACGCAGTGATACTTGGACGAGCCAGATGGCGAATATGCTATCCAAGCAGTCGCGTATGTATATGAAATCGCACTTGGAAGAGCAGGGATGGAACAAGAGATAAGCTATTCAAAGAGCTTGTTCAAAAAGTTACATGCAAGAGAAAAAAGCAACTGTAGGAACGAAGTGTTCGCCTTTGAAATCGTGAAATTACCACCTTATCTAATCAAAACTTTCACGATTTCAACAGCGACCGGAAGTGTTTTTTTCTATGAAATGATCTAACTTTTTGGGCATGCTCCCCTAGGGAGAGGATCGCATGGCAAAACCAACGTATATTCAGCCGAATATGGAAGAGTGGCTGGGGAAGTTTTCTTTTCATACAGAGATTAAAATTCGTTATAGTGAAACGGACATGTCAGGTCATGTAAATAACACGAGCTATCTCGTGTATTTTGAGCAAGCAAGAACCGAGTACTGGCAGTTCCTTGAGGTGATGGGTGATGACTTGTTAGCTGTTACGGCAGATATTTGGTGTCACTATCATGCGGAGGCTTTTTATCCAGAAACACTAAAAGTCGGTGTACGGATTGCGAGAATCGGAACCTCTTCGTTCGACTTGGAATATTACATAAGCTCGACCCGAGATAATCGGATCGTAGCTACAGGTGCGGGTACAATCGTCCTGCTCGATAAACATACAAAACAAAAAGCCCTCGTACCACAGCAGATACGGGAGCAGTTTACACACTATTTAGGATAAGTAAGAAGAATTTAACCGTCTAATGGCTCGATGATCATGGAATCTACGATATCTGTAGGTGTACTGGTCATCGGGCTTTTTCACCTATACCCCGTAATGCCTATTCCAGTAGCTCCTATTAATCCAGTAGTTTCTACTAATCCCAACTAAGAGTGAATGACACGGGTGTTGATTTTACATCCAAAAAACATTTATACTATTATAGTAAAACGTTTTACTACATGCTCAAATAATGAGGAAGTGAGTTCGTTGAGCATTACCATTAAAGATATTGCGAAGATAGCTAATGTATCGATTACGACAGTATCTTTGATTCTGAATAACAAGTGCCACAACATTGGCGAAGAGACGATTAAGCGTGTGCGATCCATTATTGAGGAGCATAATTATCGTCCGAATGCACTTGCTAGGGGACTTATTACGAGTAAGACGCGAACGATAGGACTCCTTGTGCCTAATATCACGAATCAATTTTTTGCTGAGATTACCAAAGGTGTCGAAGATGGTTTGAGTGAGCATGGTTATAACGTTTTCCTGTGCAACTCCTACAATGACATCGACAAGGAAAAGCAATATATTCGCGTTCTAAAAGAACAGCGTGTAGAAGGGGTCATCTTATCCTCAACGAATACGGTTACGCAGGATTATTACTCGTATTTGAAAGAACAGGGTGTTGCTTTCGTATTGCTCGACCGTCATGCGTCAGAACCTCTTAATAACGGCATTATCGTAGATGATCGTAAGGGCGGTTTCTTGGCAGCGCAACACTTGCTAGAGTTAGGTCATCGTAAGATTGGCTGCTTGGTAGAAAGTACAGGACTGTGTAATATTGATGAGCGTTTGCATGGCTATAAGGATGCTCTTGCGCAGTATGGTGTTCCCTATGAGGAGAAGTTTGTTGTCTCTGGAGAGTTAACGATTGAAGGCGGTTGTCAGGCGGCGATAAAGCTTATTGAAGAGCAAATTGTAACCGCTATTTTTGCAACGAATGATCTCATGGCAATTGGGGTTTATGAGGCGGCGATCCAATTAGGTAAACGTATCCCGGAGGATATATCTGTCGTTGGATTTGACGATATTTCGTTTGCTCATTACCTAACTCCGAAGTTGACCACAGTCAGACAACCGATCTATGAGATTGGTAGGCGTGCAGCAGCAAACCTAATCTATATTTTGCAAAATAAATTGTACATGCCAAGCACAGAAGTACTTGATGTTGAACTCATCATCCGTAATAGCACATCAAGCCCTCGATAATTGAACCTGGCAGTGCTAATATGGTGAGATATACTTTTATTATTCATTATTCGAAAGGCAGGGAATAATATGAATTCAGTTATTACACAATCCATTAATAGCATTCGTACACTTGGTATCGATGCAATTGAAAAGTCTAAATCCGGTCACCCGGGTATCGTAATGGGAGCTGCACCAATGGCGTATACGCTATGGACGAAGCATCTTCAAGTGAACCCACAAGCACCACAGTGGTTTAACCGCGACCGTTTTGTACTATCTGCAGGACATGGTTCCATGCTTCTATACGGACTGCTTCACCTGTCTGGGTTTGATCTTTCCATTGATGATATTAAGAACTTCCGTCAAGACGGCTCCAAGACGCCAGGTCACCCAGAGTTCGGTCACACAGCTGGTGTAGATGCGACAACAGGTCCGCTTGGACAAGGGGTAGCAATGGCAGTTGGTATGGCGCTTGCTGAAAAGCACTTGGCTGCTAAATATAACCGTAACAGCTTAGCTGTTGTGGATCATTACACATATGCAATTTGTGGCGATGGCGATCTAATGGAAGGCGTATCTGCTGAGGCTTGTTCATTTGCAGGACACCAAAAGTTAGGCAAGCTAATCGTGATGTATGATTCAAATGACATTTGCCTAGATGGCGACCTTTCTGAAGCATATTCGGAAAATACACGTCAACGCTTTGATGCATACGGCTGGCAAACGATCCTCGTTGAGGATGGAACAGACGTTGCAGCATTAAACGCAGCGATTGCAGAGGCGAAGCTTGATACAGATCGTCCAACACTTATCGAAGTGAAGACAATCATCGGTCATGGTTCACCAGGTAAAGCAGGTACGAATTCTGTTCACGGTGCACCACTTGGCGCAGCAGAAGCAGAACTTACGAAAGCGGCATACAACTGGACACATGCACCATTCGAAGTTCCACAAGAAGTTTACACACACTACAAAGAAACAGTTGCTGATCGTGGACAAGCGGCAATGGAAGCTTGGGACAGATTAATTGGTCAATACGAAGCTGCACATCCGGAGCTGTACAAAGAGCTTATGATGGCAATTAACTCCGAGCTTCCTGCTGATACATTTGATGCACTTCCAACACATGAAGCTGGCTACCAGCAAGCAACTCGTAATTCCAGTCAAGATGCGATTAATGCAATTGCGAAGAACCTGAGCTACTTCTTAGGCGGTTCTGCTGACCTTGCGCACTCCAACATGACAATGATCAAAGGCGAAGGCTTACTTACGCCTGCTGAGTCTGCTAACCGCAACATCCAATACGGTGTGCGTGAGTTTGCAATGGCTGCAATCATGAACGGTATGGCTGTACACAAAGGTCTTCGCGTATTCGGCAGTACATTCTTCGTATTCAGCGATTACTTGAAAGCAGCAATGCGTCTATCTTCCTTGATGAACGTTCCTGTTACTTACGTGTTAACGCACGATAGTATCGCAGTTGGTGAAGATGGTCCAACGCATGAGCCGGTTGAGCAATTGGTAGCTCTTCGTGCGCTTCCGAACATGAACGTAATCCGTCCTGCGGATGCTCGTGAGACACAAGGTGCTTGGAAACTTGCGGTATCTTCCAGCAAGACTCCAACTTCTATCGTGCTTACGCGTCAACCGCTTGATGTGATGGCAACATCCTCTCTAGAGCTTGTAGAGAAAGGTGCTTACATCATTGGTGCTGAAAAAGAACGCCTAGACGCGATCCTCATCGCAACAGGTTCCGAAGTGAACCTAGCAATGAAAGCACAAGAAGCACTTCTTGTAGAAGGCATTGATGCTCGTGTCATCAGTATGCCATCTCAAGAGTTGTTCGAAGCTCAAACAGCTGAGTACAAAGAATCCGTTCTTCCACGCGCTTGTCGTGCACGTCTTGCAATTGAGATGGGTGCAACACTTGGCTGGCACAAATACGTTGGCCTAGATGGCGACGTGCTTGGTATCGACACATTCGGTGCTTCCGCTCCAGCAGGCGTATTGCTTAAGCAATATGGATTTACGGTTGAGAACGTTGTGAGCAAAGTGAAAGCTTTGGTATAAGCCCTTATCGATGTTAATTGTAAAATAAAAAATAGCCTCCATTCCGCAATTGTTGCGGAGTGGAGGCTATTTCTTTTACTTCGATCCCATCTTCGTTGCGCCAATCATTATTCCAGTATCATCCGGGTCCTTCAGTTCAATCTTGGAGATTGCCCAAGTATCGTAATCCTTGTTTACAAGATCTACGATGATTGAAGCGCTGCCTGTAGCATACGTTTGCCCGCTTGCGATCAGAGGGTAATCGAACGTAATTTGCACTTGATCTGAAGACAGCTCCTTCGAGTTTAGCTTTTCCACCTTACCCATATGCGGACTGGATCCGCCTGTTACCCAGAAAAAATCTTCGAATTCTTTTTTCGTTTGCTCGCGTAGTGCCGGGGATAGAACGGCATACTGCATGGCACCGTTACGTCGTTGAACCCCACGAATCCAAGTTTCTACTGCTACCTCTGGTTTTTCCGCTACTAGACCACTTTCTAATCGTTTCAATTGCATCGCCACTTTGGATGCCTCAGGCATATCCACATAAATCGAGTCATCCTTATACGTAACCTTTCCCTGTAAATGCTCAACGAGCGTACGTAGAGAAACCGTCGCTCGATCATTCACGATATCCAGATTAAAGTAATTGCTTGCATACTCATTGTTGTTGAAGAAAATACGAGGTAACGGTGAAGAAGCTGCAACTGTACTCGTAACGATCAAGAATGCTGCACCTGTGGTAATTAGGACTTTCCAACCTTTTTTCATTTCAAATCCCTCTATTCTATATTTTCAAGTAATTACCATTTCATTATAAAGGACGAATTGGCATATTGCCTATACTAGAAAAAGCCCTTGAACCCTCCAATTGGAGAGCAAGGGCTTTGAACATTTTATCCAATAATAATCTTTCCCTCTGGATAGCGGTACAGTTCTTTCTTCTTTCTTGAACCGAGCGCATAAGCGAGCGTTAACGGGCCGAGTCGACCGATGAACATGACCATACAGAGGACGATTTTGGCGAAATCACTCAGTTCAGGGGTAAGCCCCATCGACATACCAACAGTTGCAACTGCAGATGTTGTCTCGAACAGCACCATGATGAATTGCTTGTCCTCGGTTAGTGACAGAATCATCGACACGCCAACGACCATGAACAATGCCATGAAGATGATTGTAAGTGCCTTAAGAATCAGATCTTTCGCAATGCGGTGACGGAATAGGACAACGTCTTCTTTACCCCGTAACATGGCAATAATGGCACCAAGCATAATCGCGAAAGTTGTCGTCTTAATTCCCCCGCCGGCTGAACCTGGTGAAGCACCAATGAACATCAGCAGAATGAGGAAGAATTGAGTTGCTTGCCTCAAATCCTCAACACCGACCGTACTCGTTCCAGAGGAACGCGCGGAGATCGATTGGAAGAACGACGAGTACAGCTTTGTAATGAAATCCATCGATCCGAGCGTGCGTATATTCGTAAATTCAAATATAAAGATCACGATTGCCCCTAGCAGCGTTAGAATGATCGTCATCGAGATGACGACTTTGGAGTGCAGGGATAATCGGCGTGTTTTCCTGTAATCCAGAATTTCCGACAATACGATAAATCCAAGTCCGCCTGAGAGAACCAGAATCATCGAGACAATATTAATGAGCGGGTCGCTAGCGAACTTCTGGAAGCTGGTGAACTCACCGAATAGATCGAAGCCCCCATTATTGAACAGCGATATCGCATGAAAAATACTTTGGTAAATCGCACGATGTAGCGGCATATCCATCGACCAGCGAATCGTGAATATAATAGCCGCTACCCCTTCCATAACGAGGGAGTAGATCAATACACGTCGAATGAGTCGGACGATGCCCTCTAAGCTGTCAGTATTCATCGCCGCTTGCAGAATGAGTCTTTCGCGCAGGGAGATCCGTCTCTTTAATACGAGCGCGAAGAACATCGAGAACGTCATGAACCCGAGACCGCCAATCTGCACGAGACTGATGATCACGACTTGTCCGAATATCGAGAACGTCGTTCCCGTATCCATCACTACAAGACCCGTGACACACGTAGCCGATGTTGCGGTAAAGAAAGCATCCACCCAATTAATCGTCACTCCGCTATTTGTGGCAAAAGGTAGCTTGAGTAAGACGGTACCGAGCATAATAATGAGTGCAATCCCGACTGCTAATATGCGAGGTGGAGATTGTGATAAATACTTATTCTTAAACATCTTGCAAATTCACCTTGTTGGCCATGCGCTATATCGTGCTCCTGTTGGGCAGCCAACACCTTTCCATATCAAAAATACCACTTCATTTGAATTTGATTCTATGATGATCTTTACTTCATAACTAACCAATGCTTGCCAAAAAGTTGATTATCTCAGCTTCACAGCAGAATGTAAAGATAATTGGGATTAGGTCGTGATTTTCAGGTCACCAGGACGAATTAAACCTCTTCTGCTAAGCACCCAATAAACTGCATACGATACAACTGCTGGAATGAGTACATAAGTGACGAGCATCGCCGGAATGATCTGAGACGGATTGTATTTCGTTAAGAGATGAATCGGTGCAACGAGTGAGCTGATGCCAAGTCCTGCATACTCTTTGCCAATTTCGATACCGAAAATGAAGGTTGAGACGGGACCTGCCACTGCACTTGCGGTTAGTGTAGGCACAACAATCATTATATTACGTGTAATGTTCGGGAGTTGAATCTTTGGCGTACAGATCGCTTGAGCGAGAATAACGCCCATATTGTTCTCGCGAGCTGAGATGACTGCAAGTCCGACGAAATGCGCCGCACATCCTGCAAGCGCCGCGCCTGCTGTTACACCCGATAGTTGCAGTGCAATTGCAAGGGCCGTGGAAGAAGCAGGTGATAGAATGAGTATGCCCCAAACAACAGCAATGACGATGGAAGATAAGAAGGGACTCACTGCCGTAATTTCTGTAATCCAGCTGCCGATAGTAGCAAGCAGGGGTGCAATTCGCGCAGACAGCCATAGTCCGAATAACCCGGCGATCAATATCGAGAACAGCGGCACGATCATCATATCAAGCTGTGTCCGTCCAGAGATCCTTCGCCCAATGTAAGTAGCAAGTGTGGCTGCTAGTAGTGCGCCGATCGGCTCACCCGTTTTGATGAGATAACCACCAAAGTCCAGAGACATCTTAATTGCGCCAGCACCGACCGTGGATGCAGCCATTGCGGAGAAGATCGTCAGTGAATTTGCCCCTAGCATATATGCAATCCCCACCCCGATGCCGGGTGCCATCAGTAATTTAGTCGTCGCACCAATAGCAATAAGAGCGGGTAATCCTAGAATCACGCCTAAATTTTCAATGAGTAATCCGATGCCTAGTGTGACGAGAATGCCATAAGCAATTCCGGATGAAGCTTTAAACATACGATCCATAATGTAACTTTTCATAAAATGATAGAGTCCTTTGCTGTAAATGGAATATAATAGGTAATTTTGCCCAAAATGATAATGAATATGTGCAGTTAAAGTGAAACGTAAATCGTACATGCTCGTAACAAACTTTGTAGGATAAAGGAGGTCATTTAATGAATTGTCCAGTTTGTGATGGGGTACGCATGAGAGAAGTGATGAAAGATGGAGTAAGCATCGATACATGCCCAGAGTGTAAAGGAATATGGCTGGATCGCGGAGAGCTTGAGAAGCTACGTGCGAGAAGTGAAAGCCACGATCAATGGGATACTCACAAACCGAATCCGAATTACAAATCCCACGATCATGATCATGACCATGACTACGATAAGGATAAACATGGATACAAAAAGAAAAAGAGCGGTTTCGATCTTTTCGACCTGTTCTAATATAATCGTAAGGACCGACCAGGATCAAGCTTGGTTGGTCTTTTTTTCATGCGTGGGGGAGATTACAATAAGAGATATGGAAAGTGATCGATAAATACATATAGCAATGGTGGAGGAATGGAAATTGAAAGTGGAGCAGTTACCCATTCAAGCTGTTATGCCGCAGCTGCAAGATGCTTTGCGAACAAACAATCATGCAGTGCTTGTCGCACCTCCAGGAGCGGGGAAGTCGACACAAGTGCCGATTGCACTGTTAGGGGAGCCGTGGCTAGATAACAAACGGATTATTATGCTTGAACCACGTCGCTTAGCAGCGCGTTCAGTTGCGAAGTTTATGGCAACTTCGCTAGGTGAGCAAGTTGGAGAGACAATCGGTTATCGCGTGAAGCAGGATACAAGAGTAGGTGCGCGCACGCGAATTGAAGTTATAACAGAAGGTGTATTAACAAGAATGATTCAAGACGATCCTGCACTTGAGGATGTAGGCATTGTTATATTCGATGAATATCATGAGCGCAACTTACATGCGGACTTGGGATTGGCATTATGCTTACAGTCACAGGCTGTCCTGCGGGATGATCTGCGACTGCTGGTCATGTCGGCAACAATTGAAGCGGAGCCAGTGGCTGCGCTCATGGGTGGTTCTCCGATTATAACAAGCGAGGGACGCGCTTATCCGGTGGAAACGAAGTATTTGGAACAATTGCCGGGGAGTGTTGGGAGTAGCGTATCAGTTGGTAGCTATTCTAGTGCAACTAGCTTGTTGCGAGCAGAATTCGCACAGGGTGGAACAAGACGAGATGCGATGGAGTCATTCGTTTCACTTGTTGCACGTACGGTTCAGTCTGCCTTGCGAGAAAATGAAGGTGATGTTCTTGTGTTCTTGCCAGGAGCGGGTGAAATTCGGCGTGTAGAACAAAGCTTGCATAAGCTCGGATTAGATTCAGGAATTCGAGTTGCACCTTTATACGGAAATATGACACAAGAGGCGCAGGATCAAGCGATTGCACGATGCCCTGCTGGTGAGCGGAAAGTAGTGCTGGCAACTTCCATTGCAGAGACGAGTCTAACGGTAGATGGTGTGCGAGTCGTCATCGATAGCGGTTTGATGCGTGTACCACGCTTCTCGGTACGCACAGGTATGATGCGACTGGAGACGGTACAGGTAGCGCGAGCATCTGCGGATCAGCGCCAAGGTCGGGCAGGTCGTCGGGCATCAGGCGTGTGTTACCGATTATGGACGGAGCAGGAAGATCGTCACCTAGCCTCGCGACGTACTCCGGAAATACTAGAAGCTGATCTTGCCCCAATAGCGTTGGAATTGGCGTTATGGGGGGTATCGAATCCCAGCGAATTACAGTGGCTCGATCCGATTCCTGAAGCAGCTTATGTGCAAGCACAGGAATTGCTTCAGGAACTTGGAGCACTCGATGAGCAAGGAAGTGTGACAGCACATGGCAGACAGATGGCAAGCTTGGGCACTCATCCACGTCTTGCTCATATGATGCTGCGTGCGATTCCGCTCAACCTTGGTGAAATCGCTTGTGAACTAGCTGCACTGCTAGGGGAGCGGGATATTGTGCGTGGACGTAGTCATGGTGGACATGGTCATACAGATTCTTGTGATCTTCGTGTACGTCTCGATATCCTGCGTGATCGACAAGCTCTTGATCGGGCGGAACGCGGAGATCTGGTTCATGGATATGAAGTTGATGCTGCCACATGTAAAAGAATACGAACCGAAGCGGATCATTGGAAAAGGATGCTGCCAGCGCTGCAATCTAGTGTTACGGATAATACCAGCACTCCAGTCATTTCAGACCCATGTGGTCTGCTCGTTGCGTTCGCATATCCAGATCGAATTGCACAACGCAGAGTAAGTGGAGGAGGGTATCTGCTTCGCAATGGTCGTGGAGCGGTGCTGACGCAAGTGCAGACGATCTCAAATGAGCCATACCTTGCTGTTGCTCAAATCGAGGATCAACAAGGTGCACAGAGTCGAATCCATCTAGCAGCGCCTATTGATCAGCAATTGTTCGAGGAGCATTTTGCCGATCAGATTAAGCACGAAAATCTCGTCTTGTGGGATCGTGAGGTACAAGCTGTTCGTGCTCGCAAAAGAGTACGTTTAGGTGCGATCATCTTCCAGGAAGGACAATTGCAAAATCCAGATGCGGATGAGATTCTTCAGGCATTGTTGCAAGGAGTCGCAGAAGAAGGATTAGGCATATTACCGTGGAATCGTACTTCACGTCAGTACTTGGATCGACTTCGTTTTATGCAGTTGCATGATTCGTCGTGGCAGGATGTATCAGAAGAAGCGCTACTCGCTTCCCTTGACGAGTGGCTTGCGCCGCATCTATTTGGTATGAAAAGTCGCAGTGATCTTCAGCGACTAAACATGATGGATGTGCTGCAAACGTTAATTCCATGGGATCAGCAGCGCCTGCTCGATCAAGAAGTGCCAACGCACTATACCGTTCCGAGTGGATCAAGAATTCCGATTGATTACACCGATATGCAAGTACCTGTCCTTGCTGTTCGCTTGCAAGAGATGTTCGGTCTAACCGATACGCCTCGTATTGCCAATGGCAGCGTACCGTTAACTCTACATCTCTTATCGCCTGCTCAGCGACCTGTTCAAGTGACACAAGACCTAGCGAGCTTCTGGCGAGGGACGTACTTTGAAGTGCGTAAAGACTTGAAGGGACGTTATCCGAAGCACTATTGGCCAGATGATCCGTTAGTTGCTATGCCAACGAATCGGGTTCGACCGAAACTATAGAACAAGGATTATGGAGCAGTGTGTTTATTGAATAAAGAGAGAACACGCCTGCAAACAATGGTGAACAGAAGAACCGGGTTTTGTCTCAACTGCTCTCTGAACTGCCATCCATCTCGTATATATAAAAATAGTGTACGAACAAGTGTGAATATTCTAAAATATAACATGTACATATTTTACCAATAAAATGGGGTATAGTTTATGGAAGTGAATCCTACCAAGTGGCAATACACGAAGCCGAGAGAATCCGTTATGGAGTGGCTTCTAGACTCAGACCCATCTATCCGTTATCAAGTCATGCGTGATCTGATGAAGGAATCGGATGAAAATGTCTCGGCAGAATGTGCACGAACCGCAACGAGTGGCTGGGGGGCGCAGGTTCTCCAGCAGCAAGGGGCTAAGGGGAACTGGGGCGGTGAAGCAGATGAACGGAACTGGCTGATCACGGTCTATACGCTTATGGTCTTGAAGGATATTGGTTTGGACCCTTCCTCGGAAGAAACTCGCAAAGCGATTCGTCTCGTGCGTGAAATTGTATGGTGGCAGTTCGATGGAAATAAGTTCTTCGACGGGGAGACGGAGCCTTGTATCAATGGAGCGATCTTAACAGCAGGCGCTTACTTTGGTGAAGGTAGTGAACTCCTGGTCAATCGCCTTCTAAGCGAGCAGCTTGCAGATGGGGGTTGGAATTGTGATGCACCGAAAAAAAGCCTACGAACTTCCTTCCACTCGACAATTTGCGTCCTGGAGGGACTGCTCGAATATGAGAAGTTAATGGGACCTGTGCCCGCAGTGACAGAAGCTCGCGAACGTGCCCATGCGTACATGTTGAATCGAGGAATGCTTCGTTCGCTTTCATCTGGTGAAATCCTTGATCGTGAATGGTTGGACTTCTCCTTCCCGCCTACTTGGCATTATGATTTGCTTCGAGGTTTGGACTATTTGCGAAGCGCAGGTGTAAAGCCGGATGAAAGACTCGAAGAGGCTGTGCAGTTCGTAGCAGCTAAACAGAATGAACACGGACGTTGGCCGCTTGAGAACCCGCATCCAGATCGCGTGAGCTTCGATATGGAGACCGAGGTGGGCGAGGATAGTCGCTGGAATACACTGCGCGCTTTGCGGGTGTTAGATTGGTATTACGGGCAATCCTAGTACGGATTGCACGGATTAATTGATTAGAAGAAATGAATAAAGGCTAGAGCATCAGAAATGAACCGACTGCTCTAGCCTTTATTTTTACTGTATAGCTAGGTTCTTCGCAATTCTGCTAGTCGACAACGTAGAACGTGTGACCAGCCTTTTTGACTACTTTCGTAATATTCACCGATACTTGCATCGAATCCGTGTTGACCTCGATCCTCTTGTCCGAGATCTTAGCTTCTTTTGGTAGTGGGATCATCGATACATACGGTTGCTCTTTGAACTCTGGCAATTTCAATTCTCCTGAAATAAATCCGCTATTCTTTAAAGTGATTTTTCCATTCTGCAAGGTAGTTACGCTGCTAATTCGAGGGAAGAACGTTAGATTACTGAACTTCGAATCTAATTTTATCGAAGGGTATGAAAAGCCTCCTGAAGACTCAGGTACTTCATAATCCGTCGCATTACCAGGGATAATGAAACTTACATTCTTCGACTCGATGACTTTTTTCAAAGATTCCATGCCTGGCTTTATGACTTCTGAAGGTTGTGCTACTTTCTTATCCAAGATATCTTTAACAGATTGTGGGGTCTTCATCTCAACAGGTTTCGCGCTCTTAAGCAGCGATTCGAGTGGAGGGATTCCCTTCTCGGCATCTTTTTTCCAAGTCATATTCCCTTGACGCTCAAGTAGAATACCAGCAGGTCCACCGATCTCATAAGATTCGCTATCGCTTTGCCCATCGTAGCGCCCTAAGTGATAGTCGATCTTCATCATTTTACGGAAAATATCATCCATCTCCGCAGGAGACGCTTTCCAGCCAAGTGCAGCTCTTGCATTCGCACTCATATCGAAAAATCTCGCTGTCCCTTCAAGCAAATCATACATCCGAATACGATCATATTCATCCTTCTGCTTCTCTATCATCTGATCATACGTCCAGCGAGCCGCTTGAATGTGACTAAGTTCCATCTCAGGTTGTAGCACCGCTTCACGTAGATGATGGATAATTTCTAAGCGCATTTGACGGGCTTCCACATTGATGGGGTAGATCGTGCTTCGCTCTGTACTCGCTTCTTCTCGGTCATAACTCCAACGTTCTTGACTGTGATGGAATGTCTCGTGAGTTAGAGCCATGAATGAAACATTGGAAGTAGGTATAGATTCGAATTCACCTTCATCATAAGGCTTTTTGAAAAGATCAGGGTCAATCGTAAGCAACATCGTCGGTACATCATTCATTTTCCCAGCGTCGGGTGGTAAATAGAGTCCTGGGTAAAGTTGATAATCCTCAGGTAGATCCTTTATGTCGATTTTGCTTAATTCACCGCTCTTCGCTTTAATTAGCCATGCGTCACTGCCTGATCGAATTGCGACCTGATAACTGCCAAAGTCTACTCCTGGCCATATTTTATCGAGCTGAGACCAAGTGGTTTTAGCTTGCTGTGCAATACGTTCAACATAACGATCCATTGTCATCGTGGACCATTCTTTTTTCAAATCTTGATAGGGTAAAGTCGTATTCTCAGCGGCAGTAGGTTTCGCAAAAGGTGCTGGAGGTTTCTTGGTACCTGTACAACCCGTAACAATCATCGTCGCTGCAATGATCGTAATGGCCATGGTTACTGTTTTTCTATTATGCAGCCTCACTCGCATCGAACCTCATCTCTTATGTTGTTTGAATCATGATGTTTTTCTTACATTATAAGGGATGAAAGTAATTGTTTGAATTCAACCAGCTTACGGCAGAATGACAATTCTGTAAGAAAGAGTGAAGTGGTAATCGTTAATAAATTTGGAACTGATCTGCTAACTTTCAGTCGCAGCCATCCAGCGCTCATACAGCTCATCAAGTGAAGCTTGGTGTATGTCACGTTCAGTCTGGAGTGACATAAGCTTCTGCGTATCCGAACAAACTTCAGGAGCAAGCATCTGTGTATCAATTTCTTGCAACTGAGTTTCTAGCTCCGCAATATCCTTCTCTAATCGAGCGAATGTAAAAGGCTTCATGCCAGACTTGTTAGAGTGACTTGAGCTATTGCTACCTTGGGAGGATGGATCAACAATATGGGTGCTAATCGGTTGTTCTGTTCTTACCGCACGTACCTCCGCTTTTCCTTCATCGAACGTAAGTCCTGCCGATAGCGGCGATCTCTTCTCCATATAGTGATCAAAGTTGCCCAAATAGTTGGTGATCGCGCCGCGATTCAGCTCCCAGATCTTACTGGCAAGACGATTAATGAAGTACCGATCATGAGAAACCGCAAGTATCGTCCCTGGAAAATCTTCTAACGTCTCTTCCAGCGCTTCGCGGGAGTCGATGTCCAGATGGTTCGTCGGTTCATCGAGCATGAGCAGATTCGGCTTGCGGTACATGAGTAGAGCTAGACGTAGACGGCTCCATTCGCCGCCGGATAGTCCCCGCACTTGCTTGAACACATCGGCACCGTAGAATAGGAATCGAGCTAATTGACCGCGCGCTTCGCCTTCCTCCATACCAAGTTCCTCGCGGAAGTACTGCAAGACGGTCTTCTTATTATCGAGTGGAGCATTCTCTTGTGCCAAGTAGCCGATATCTACACGTGATCCAACACGAATCTCACCAACGTCTGGCTGCTCCTGCCCGAGAACCATCTTAAGTATTGTACTTTTACCTGTCCCGTTGTTGCCAATCAGCATAACGCGCTCACCGTATTGTAGCTGCTCACTGACGTTATCGAACAACGCACGATTGCTGAATGATTTACTAATGCCATCCAGTGTGAGTACCTGCTTGCCTGAACGATCGCTTTGGGTAAGCTGGAGGTCGATTGCTTTACGCTCTAAGATCGGCTTCTTCACTTTCTCCATACGATCGAGTGCTTTCTGCATGGAAGCCGCGCGAGTGTGGAACGATGGGTTGGGCGGATTTCCGCGATTGCCCCATTCAATGAGCTGTTTGATCGACTCTTTCATCTTCTTGATCTTCTTCTGCTGTTCTTGATAATCGGCGAACTGAGCGAGAAGACGTGCTTCCTTTTCCTTCTGATATTCACTGTAATTGGTATGGTAAGTAATCGCTTCGCCGTCTTCAATATCGACGACTTTCGTCACGACTTTATCTAGGAAATAACGGTCATGCGAGATGACCATCACGGTGCCGCTATATGCGACCAAGTATTGCTCCAACCACTCAATTGCATTCATGTCGAGATGGTTCGTCGGCTCATCGAGCAATAGAATATCGGGTTGTGTAAGGAGGAGTGCACCTAGACCAACCTTCGTCTTCTCGCCACCAGAGAGGGAAGCGAATGGTCTTGTATATTGGGATGATGGAATGCCAAGTCCACTAGCAATACGTTCAATGCGAGCATCCATTTCGTACCCGCCTTCACGTTCAAACTTCTCTTGTAACTGCCCATACTGCGTTAGCATTTTGTCAAAAGCATCCGCATCCGCGCTCTGCTCAGGGTCAGCCATTCTCGCTTCGAGCTGCTTCATCTGCTCCTGCCATCCTCTTAACTCGCGGAAGCTTTCGCCTAGCACTTCATAGACATTCGTTGTGTCTTCGTAATTCGGAATTTGGGCTAGGAAGCCGATCTTCGAATCTTTGCGAATCGCAATCTGACCTTGATCAGGTTTAAACGTGCCTTTGATTAAGTGGAAAATGGTCGTCTTTCCAGCGCCGTTACGCCCAATTAAAGCAACTTTCTCTCCTTGCTTAATTTCAAAAGAAATGTCGCTAATCGCAAGCGCTGCACCGTAATATTTTTGAATATGTTGAAAAGTTATCATCATCATGAGTAAATTTCTCCTTATGGATGACGACTCCGTAAGCCTCTTGAACAACAGAAAAAAGGCTGCAGGGAAATGTCCCTACAGCCTTTGATCATCACACGTATATCCACGTTTGAGGTTAAGGTAGGAGTGTCATCTCGCAATTTTGTTTAATCGTATTCGTTTGGCTGTAGAAGGGCAGACTGATCCCGTTCCCAGTTTTCACATGAGTAATGCCAAATAATGCCATAGGCAATTGGCTAATACGATCGTTTACAAAATTGCGTTCCATCCTACCTCACCTCCTTTATCGTTAATTATTATTAATGTAACACACAATTAGCAGAATATTCAACTCGTAGTGAGTCTATTATTTTCTAAATTGACTTGGAATACGTGTTGCAACGCCAGTCTTGATCGCTGCACGGATAACGCCTTCGCGGATTGCAGGAACAACTTTCGTATTAAATACAGAAGGAATGATGTAGAAGTTATCGCGCTCACCGTCAGTTACGATGGATGCGATCGCTTCAGCAGCTGCAAGCTTCATCTCTTCGTTAATTGTTGTTGCACGGCAATCAAGTGCCCCGCGGAACATACCTGGGAAGCAAAGTACGTTATTGATTTGGTTCGGGAAGTCGGAGCGACCAGTCGCGATCACACCTACGATATCTTCCACCTCGTGAGGCATAATTTCAGGTGTCGGGTTCGCCATCGCGAAGATGACAGGATCTTTAGCCATTTTCTCAACATCAGAACGCTTTAGAATGCCACCAGCGGATAGACCGATGAACACGTCAGCACCTTCGATTACTTCGCTTAATGAACCGGATTGACGGTGTGGATTCGTACGCTGTGCATAATCATTCCACACGGAGTTTTCGTATACGTTATCTGCATTAATTGCACCTGCACGGTCAACACCGATCAAGTTCTTAACACCTGCTGCAAGTAGAATGTTACTGCAAGCTACGCCTGCTGCACCAATACCGCACACGATAACCTTAATTTCATCAATTGGCTTGTTTACAACTTTAAGCGCGTTGATTAGACCTGCATAGATAACAACTGCTGTACCATGTTGATCATCGTGGAACACTGGAATGTCTAGCTCTTCACGAAGGCGTTGTTCGATCTCGAAGCAGCCTGGGGAGCAGATATCCTCTAAGTTAATACCGCCGTATGCTGGCGCGATAGCTTTGATTGTTTTAATAATTTCTTCAACATTTTGTGTGTCCAAGCAGATTGGGTATGCATCAACATCAGCAAATTGCTTGAATAGCATCGCTTTACCTTCCATAACTGGCATTGCTGCGTAAGGACCAATATTTCCAAGGCCTAGGACAGCGCTTCCATCTGAAATAACAGCAACAGAGTTACGTTTCATTGTAAGGGAATAAGCTTTCTTAGGCTCGTCATGAATCGCCATACATACGCGAGCTACGTCTGGTGTGTATACGCGAGATAGATCTTCACGGTTGTGGATTGGAGTTTTCGGTTTCATCTCGATCTTACCGCCAAGGTGAAGCAAGAAGGTGCGGTCCGATACGTTCACAAGTTTAACGCCGTGAAGTTCTTTGATAGATTCTGTAATTTTCTGAATATGAGAAGTGTCAACAGTGTCGATTGTAATGTCACGAATGGTCATGTTTGGTGCAGTATGAATTACGTCTATCGCAACGATGTCGCCACCTGCTTCGGAAATGCATTGCGCAATTTGTCCGAATTTGATTTCTCCTGTGCTGATTTCAAGACGAAGAATAATACTCTTAGCACCTAGCATTTTGTTTCCCATAATTTCCCCCTAATAATTGAAAAAAAGTACATGCCGGTAAATACTTCCCTATCATAGCATAGGTTTTTTGGATATTAGAGTTTTGGTTAATAGAACATTTTAAAGTACGTAATAGGAAACATTAATTATTGTTTTCACGAAATAGCAATAATTGCGAGCGAAAAATTGCTGAAATAGCGCTAGACAAGGGATTGTTGAATATGTCATAATACCCCCATAGGTATTTAATACCCCGTAGGGTATATTGAATGGGAGGCATAAATAATATGAACAAAATCGTAATTGTTGGCGGAGTAGCAGGCGGTGCAACGACTGCGGCACGACTTCGTCGTCTAAATGAGCAGAATCAGATTATTATGTTCGAGCGTGGGGAATACATTTCGTTCGCGAACTGCGGACTTCCATATTACATTGGCGGATCGATTACGGATCGCAAAAAGTTACTGGTACAGACGGTAGGCGGGATGTCCAAGCGCTTTGGGCTGGATATTCGTAATTTGAGCGAAGTCACTCGTATTAATCGGGATCGCAAGACGGTTACAGTCACGAATTTAAGTACGAATGAAGAGTACGAAGAGTCTTACGATGTGCTGGTATTATCGCCTGGCGCGAAGCCGATCGTTCCAGATTTGCCAGGTATTGCGGATGCGAAGGACTTGTTCACGCTGCGTAACATTCCAGATACGGATCGCATCAAGTCTCATATCGATAACAATAAGCCGAAGCGCGCAGTCGTGATAGGCGGCGGATTCATCGGTGTTGAGATGGTTGAGAACCTTGTGGAGCAAGGCATTCACGTGACATTAGTGGAGATGGGCAAGCAAGTGATGGCACCAATCGACTACGAGATGGCTTGTATCGTGCAGGAGCACATGCGTGCGAAGGGTGTAGACATCCTTCTTGAGGATGGCGTGCAATCTTTTGAGAATAATGGAAAGCTTGTGAAGCTTAGCAGTGGTCGAGAGCTTGCGGCAGATATGATCATTCTTGCAATTGGTGTGCAGCCAGAGAATAAGCTTGCGAAGGATGCAGGTCTAGAACTTGGCCTACGTGGTGCGATTAAAGTGAACAGCTCGCTGCTGACGAATGATCCTTCGATCTATGCGATTGGTGATGCGATTGAAGTGATGGATCTTGTGAACGGACAACCAACTGTTGTGCCGCTTGCATGGGGTGCGAACCGCCAAGGTCATATTGTGGCAGATCGGATTAATGGTCGTGATGTGAAATACAATGGCGTACTCGGTACTTCGATTGCGAAGGTGTTCGATCTAACCGTTGCGGCAACAGGCAACAATGAGAAGACGCTTCAGCGTGTAGGGGCTTCTTATGAAGTGATCCACGTACATCCGAGTTCACATGCATCTTACTATCCGGGTGCGGCGGCGATTTCACTCAAGCTTATTTTTGAAAAAGAATCCGGGCGTATTCTCGGTGCTCAAGCGGTTTCCTTCGACGGAGCAGATAAGCGCATCGATGTGATCGCAACCGCAATGCGAGGCGGACTCACGGTAACGGAGCTTCCAGAGCTAGAGCTTGCATACGCACCTCCGTATTCTTCGGCGAAAGATCCAGTGAACATGGCGGGTTATGTGGCAACGAATATCGTCGAAGGCTTGGTAGATACGGTGCAGTGGCATGAGATTGATGAGATCGTTCGCGAAGGCGGGTTGTTAATTGATGTTCGTGATGCGATTGAGCGCGAGATGGGCTATATTGCTGGTTCGATCAACATTCCGCTCAATGATCTGCGTGAGCGCATGGCAGAAGTGCCGAAGGATCAGATTGTGTATGTGTCTTGTCAGGTTGGACTTAGAGGTTACTTGGCTGCGCGTGTTCTGATGGAGCATGGTTATCAAGTGAAGAACTTAGACGGCGGTTATCGCACGTATGCGAGTGTATATCGGGAGCAAGAAGCACAGAGTAAAGTGTCCACTGGGAATGGACAGTCGCAAGGGGGAACTACGGTGGCGAGCGAAGTGAAGCAAGTAGATCAGAAGCCAGATCAGATCGAAACGCAAGCGACATCTGTCGAAGCAAGTGTCACGATCGACGCATGTGGATTGCAGTGTCCAGGGCCGATTTTGCAAGTATATAATACGGTGGAGAAAATGAAGGCTGGCGAAGTGTTGGAAGTGAAGGCGACCGACCCTGGATTTGCCGCAGATATTAAGAAATGGTGCGAGAAGCGGGGACATCAATTACTCGATTCCTCTGTGCAAAATAATACCGTTCATGCGCGCATCCGTAAGGGTGGAGGAGCAGAGGTTAATGGAGTGAACGCAGTTGCTGCTGCACCTGCAAATACGAAGAATGGCGCGACATTGGTTGTGTTCAGCGGAGATTTAGATAAGGCAATCGCGTCATTCATCATTGCATTAGGCTCGGTGTCGATGGGCAAGAAAGTGACGATGTTCTTCACGTTCTGGGGCTTAAACATTCTGCGTAAGGCAGATGCGCCGAAAGTAGATAAAGATATCGTTGAGAAAATGTTCGGCATAATGATGCCGAAAGGCGTAGGCAACTTGCCGATGTCCAAGATGAATATGGCGGGTATGGGACCGAAGATGATCGAGCACGCGATGCAGCGTAAGAATGTGGATTCCCTCGCAACATTGATGCACAAAGCGCAAGAGTCCGGCGTGAAATTTGTTGCTTGTACGATGAGTATGGATATAATGGGTATGAAGCAGGAAGAGTTGTTGGACGGTATTGAATACGGCGGCGTAGCAAGCTACTTAGGGGATGCGGAAGACGCTGGATTGAACTTATTTATCTAAGAGGAAGTGAACGTGGTGGAATATAGCGATTCTTTGAAAAATCGGCTGCGCCGCATTGAAGGTCAAATCCGCGGTGTGCTCAGCATGATGGAGAATGAGAAAGATTGTCGTGAGATCGTCACCCAGCTATCTGCCATTCGCACAGCAGTAGACCGCTCAATTGGTCTCGTGGTAGGAGACAATCTATCCCACTGCATCAAGGAAGAACTTGAGAAGGGCAATAATGCGGACGATGTGATTCAGCAAGCGGTGAATTTGCTGGTGAAGACGAGGTAAATAGTTAATTTATTTATAAAGCAAAGAGGCATTTCCAGAAGTAGTGGTTTAGCTACAGATGGGAGTGCCTTTTTTTATAAAATAAGGAGCGACAATTTGATTTAAATCACTTATAATTATATATTATATATAAAAATATATATTAAGTATGCACTTAAAACTAATATCGTAGGTGATACTATGGATAAACAAGACTATTTGAACCGTATTTAAGCCAATAAACAAGATGATTTGAACTTAGCGTATTTAGCGCATTTACAGAAACAGCATGTCATGCAAGTGCATTTTGAAAATCTAGATATAATGAACAAAAAGCCACTATCTTTAAAGGTCGAGGATCTATATAACAAGTTGTGCTTAACAATCGTGGTGGTGTTTGTTATGAATTAAATGGATTGTTCCATCATCTGTTACAAGAGCTGGGATATGAAGCTCATCTTATGGCGGGGACTGTATTTGTAGCAGCAAATCAGACTTGGGCGCTTGAGAATGCACATCTACTCATGAAGGTATCGTTGAAAACCCAAGATTACTTGGTCGATTTTGGATTTGGAGGGAGTTGTCCGCGAGTACCTGTTCCGATCAACGGGGAGGCGGTTGTTGATCGTGATGGCAATTACCGTGTCACCAAGGACGAGACCGAAACGTATTACTATTTGCAAAAAGATAGTGGTGAAGGTTGGGAGATACTCTATCGCTTCTCAACAGCACTAACTGCGTGGGATTTGGAACAAATACATCCGTATTGTGTCGCGACGGAAACGGCTCCTGAAACATCGTTTACCAAGGGGTATTTCCTTTCCAGAGTAACGGAAGACGGACGAATTACTTTACTAGGCAACACGTTAATTACGGTCAAAGGAAACGATAAGTTCAAAGAGAAATTAGAGAACCCCCAAATCGAGGAAGCGGCTCGTCGTTATTTTGAATTAATAATCAAATTGAATTAATTTACGAATTTAGCAACTCTACAAAAATAGAAGCAAGCCATTTCGCGGTTATACGCAATTGGCTTGCTTTTTGGTTTATTTAATAGGAATCATAATCACGAACTCAGGATCATTCGAGTAAGGATCATTGGTAATCGGATAGATTTCAAAATGGATAATACCAATATGTACATGAGCTAAGATCTTTTAAATTTTGTAATTGTTAAAATAATATTATCCACCAGTAGCAAGAATAGTACAGATTAATGTCCAAAATAGCAATGAGAAGAGAAGTGAGATTATAACCCTTTTTGGTTTTCCTTCAAGTAGGAGAAACATAAAAATAAAAGAAATAAATGGTGATAAATACATACCTATTAACGGGACAATACCTAGCATGGAAGCATCAACTCCTTGAAAATACATTACTTATATATTCTTTATAAGAATAGAGACGATCCTTGAGGGATCGTCTAATTAGTTATTAATTATGATACCACTCAAAACTATACGCGGCATGTGGGGCTTCATCATATTGAGTTCCCCAAGTAATTCCAACTTCCGGTGTTTTACTTAAAGTGAGAGTACCATTAACTGTTCCTTCTTTGTGGAAGTATGCTCCTGCTACATCAGTTACTTCTCGGTTGCCTGAATTGTCAATTGCCTTATGAATATCTAACTCTCCATATCCTCTATGTTTATAGGTAGAGTAAGATACAACTTGATTTGCAGGTGCATAATACTTATCAAACTTATTGAGAAGATCTACTTTCCAACCGATTCCTGTTCCTGGAGCAAAAGTATCTTGTCCATTAGAGTAGACATAATGAGTTTCAGTAGCATTATTAAATCGTCCCTCAGTTATGTAAGTGCTCTTTGCCGTACCGTTGACAATACTCCAGTCATCGCTCCAAGCCATGCCAAATTTATCTGTTAACACAAATGTTGGATTATAATTCCAATTCCAATTATAACTTATATGATATTTTTTTAGACTGTTAACTGTGCCATAAGCACTTGTAGTAATATAATTTACAAAGTTACTAAATGCATAGGGTGTAATTTGGTCATTCTGTTCTTTTAAATTACCATCCACTGCTTTATGAGAAACATAAGTTAATGAGTTAGAAAAGATAGTTTTCTTTTGATCGAATTCTAGGTAATTAATAACTTCAGCTGGATAACCTGCATTTGTCATATAAGAATCTACTTCTTCTACTGTTGGGTTAGCAGTTTTTGCGCTCACAATGCTAGATAAACTTGAAATAATTAATAACATTGTTAGTACTAATGTGAATACTTTTTTCATGTTACCCTCCAAATTGTTTGAATTGTTTGTGTCGACACTCTATTAAAATACAATATTTTCCTAAAAAAAACAATATTATTTAAAAACTATTATTTTTTTACATAAATCTATTTATGGGAAGAACTAAAAATAGTTTAGCTCCGTGTTATTGAATATGTCTAATGTCAGATAAACTACGGAATAAAGAAGAGATAACTCGACTATTAGATGTCACCCTTTCATTGTCTAACATGAGAGCATATTATCTATCATTCGGAATGTTTTTGAAATTTATATATTCAGTTTAAGAATTTTTATTTACAAATTATTATTTTAAGCTATTATCATGCTTCGCGACCCTGAGGGCTCCCAGATGAAACTTCAGCATGTAGATTCTCTTTTGTTATTTGAGATATCCTGTCATCAACTGCAATCATAATCACAAATTCAGGGTCATTCGAGTAAGGGTCATTAGCCATGGGGTAGATTTCAAAGTGGAAAGTATCGCCTTGAAGCACTTGATAACCCTGATTCTCAATCCATGCATAGATATTGTTGTAGGACATGTCGATCTGCTGACCTTTCTTATGCTCACACTTGGCGTAGGTCATCGTTGGTACGGAAATGCTGTGCATGTCTTCGGGAACGTCTTCGATTCTATCAACTTCAACGGATACATAATGGGTGAATCCGCCTTCGGTAATGTGATAGGAGAGCCCTAATAAAGACTCCGGGTGCAGCACATGCTTGATCTCTCCTAACCGCTTCTTAAACTCCGTTTGTACCGCGCGAATCCCACCTGCGCTAGCTTCCGCGAAGGTTCCTTCCCATTTTAACCCGATTGCTTGGAATGCTTCTTTGGTGACGAGCATGGTTCTATTTGCTTGTGTCATTGCTTTTGCCTCCTAAAAAGTGATATACGATTAACTATTTTCATTTTACAATAGAAGGGTGACAAAATCTGTCAGTAAAAAATGATAGGTGTGAAATTTGTGACCAAGACACAGCGATTACACGAAGTGATGATTCGAGTCTATGAAAAACAGAAGTTTACGGTGGATGAGTTAGCGGTAGAATTCGCAGTATCTTACCGCACGATGCTTCGCTACTTGCAAGAGTTAAGTGGAATGGGTGTGCCGCTATATTCGGAGACGGGTAAGCATGGGGAATACAGCATCCTAAAGTCATCGGCTGCCAGCAACAAGCAACTTCCTTTCAGCAGGGTGATCAAGCCGGTTACTCATGTTGTGGGACTTGAGTTTCAAGCTCCTTTTACCGCGGTATATATGGCGAAAGTGCATGCTCCGACATTATGGGACGAACTAAGTCGTAGAGAGAATGAGATTCCAAATCCCATGAGCCAAGTGAATCGAATCGGCGTGTCTTTGAGTAGGAGTCGAATTTATCGTTACATCGCTGGAATTGAAGTTATTAATCCAATAATGATACCGGAACATATGGTGACGATCACTTTACCTACCCGTGAGTATGCGGTTTATAACCATGTAGGTGAGACGAGCCGGACGGAGATCGATGATACGTATTTTTTCATGTTGGAGAAGATTCGTGCGCAAGGTCTTGATCATGATGCAGATGCTTATTCACTAGAGGTGTTCAAGCCCGATAAGCTAGATGAAATCGTGGTATATATTCCTTTAAAATAAATAAAAAAAGCAAACCAGGCGTAAATTATCTATACGCCTTTTAGCTTGCTTTTGATCGTTATTAAACCCGATTATTCTTCGTCCGAACAGCTTTCACCATTGATATAATAGCTGTTTTCTTGGAAGACCGTAAATGCGACTTCTACCTCCGGAATGTCAAGGGATCTTACATGTTTCGTAACGATGTCGGCGAATTTGTCGCGGACTTCTTTACCACGTTCGAACCATGCAACTTCGATGAAGGGATAAGTTTCAACAACATTACCGCCGAATACCGATGTTGTATGGATGCATTCGATCATAAAGTTATCGTTGTCGCACTCGCATAGTTCTGCAAGTTCTTTGACAAGTGGAGTACTAATTGTGCACATTTGCTCAGGTGTAACGCCTCTTACGATGAGTTGTGGCATGTGTAGGTCAACCCTTTCCAATTTGCTTATGCTATGTAGTAATAGTACTATAATATGGACGGGAATAGAAATTTTGTATGGGAATACTATGTCCATTACACCATGACTAGACACAAAGGAGAGGACACATATGGAATGTATTGTGCATTTTGAAGTGATTCGTGATGGGGAAACGAAGATGTTCCGTGGACTTATCGAACAACCCGAGTCGAAGAAACCAACAGCAGAGCAGTTGGTTACGATGTTCTCGGAGCTTGGATATAAAGTAGAGCCGTTTGGCGGTACGACGAATTTCAATCCTGTTGCGCCAGATCGCAATTACAAAATTCGCGTGAAGAAGCTAGATTTAGGTGAACCGATTGAAGAAGGTCCAGATCGCATGCGCGACAATTTACTGCAAAATTTAATGAACCTGAACCGTCGTTACTAAGTCGGATATAGGTTGAGATATAGAAGGAGCTGTGCCATGTGGTCGTGTGACTGCGGGTGCAGCTCCTTTTTATCATGCAAGGGATGATTAGATCCAATAAGTCATCAGATTAAAAAGTAGCCAATTGACGCCGAATTATCTCAAGATTATGATATAAGGAAATTCCATAGGTTGTAAGGAATGGATTCATGAATAAAGGAGCAAGGAGGTGCACAATTGACTCGACTTAAAGATATTGCAGAGCGTGCTGGGGTATCCATCTCAACGGCTTCTCGTGCCATTAGTGGGGATACGAGTAGACCCGTTAGTGAGGACACCAAGCAGAAAGTACGTCAGATCGCGTTGGAACTCGGTTATGAAATAACTGAATCACCGGTTAAGTCAAGTAAGTCTATCCCGAAGAAGAACGCGAATCTCCTACAGATTGCTTGTATTGGCCCGCAGCATTTAATCTACAACCATCCGTATTTCACCCGTGTATTTGACGGGATTCATCACAAGATGAAAGAGATGGGTCTGCCTGCCCCGATTATTCGTACATCGGAAGAAGTGGATGATGCAGCGAAGATGAAGGCATTGGTCCAAGAACATGATATACAAGGGGTGCTTGCAGTCAGCTGGTATGATGAATCGCTTTATCAGGTGCTGCGTAAGGAAAATGTTCATGTGCTTGGAGTTAGTATTAACGATGATAAACTGAATGTCCCAGTGGTAGATTGTGATCGGGTGTATGCTTCACGAGCTGGGGTTCGCCATTTAATTGATCAAGGGCATACGCGAATTGGATTTATTGGAGGACCGTCTTTTTCGAAGACGATGGATAGTGAAGAACGGTTTGTCGGATATAAATTTGCGATGCTGGATGCAGATTTACGGATCAATCCTTCGTGGATGATTAATTCGCAGTGGAATGTGAATCGTAGTTATCGCAAAATGGGCGATATGCTCAAGAATTTGCCGCGTAACGAGTGGCCAACTGCAATGTTCTGTGCAAGTGATATGCTCGCTATTCCTGCAATGCGCGCAGCACTTGAGCAGGAATGTCGTATACCGGATGATCTTGCATTCATGGGCATGGACAACATTGAGATGGCGCAATATACGACCCCTCCACTCACGTCTGTGCAAGTTCCTCGATTTGAGATTGGTATGATGGCAGCGAAGTCGATCGTGGATTACTTGGAAGGGCATTACCCTGCACCACCTAAGATTCTACTTCCTTGCTCGATCATTGTTCGTGAATCATCCCTTTATTCTCGGCTCGTGACAACAGGATAGTGTAACAAAGCCCGCATGATAGTAGCGGGTTTTTTGTTTGTCTTTTTTTAGATTAAGGATATTTTTTTTGGATCCAAATATTCTGAAAATTATGATTGACAATACCAAAAACGTAGTTTAGGATGAAAAACAAAGAATAATTTGGATAAAAATTTGTCCAAAAAAATAAAAACATCCAATAAGTGAGTAAATGGATGAAGTTGCAACACTTAATTGTATGCGCTTCCATTTTAGATGTGGCGTGAATTAACCGGAAATTTCTAGCTTTAACTTGAAAATGTTAACCCATTTCGCATTTTTTACTCCAACTAAATCGCTATCCAAATAATTATCCAAATATTCAAACATAAAAGCAGGAGGAATGAATCATGGCTGATCTTACGAATGTTTCCGATGCTGCCGTATCATCTGCAGTAACGATCCCACCTAAGCCGAAACGCAAGAACAAGAAACTTCACTCCATCGCACGCAATTGGCAGCTCTATCTACTCATCTTACCTGTTGTTGCTTATTACCTCCTGTTTCACTACACACCGATGTACGGGATCCAAATTGCGTTCAAGGATTTTTACGCAACGAAAGGGATCTGGGGCAGCACTTGGGTAGGCTTCGCAAACTTCGAACGGTTCTTTGACAGTTACTTCTTATGGCGCTTAATTAAGAACACAATAGGGCTTGGACTCTACAGCTTGGCGCTCGGCTTCCCAATCCCGATTATTCTTGCGCTCTTACTCAACGAAGTTCGAAGAGAGAAATTCAAGAAGTTCGTACAAGTGGTCACCTATGCACCACACTTTCTATCGACAGTCGTTGTAGTCGGGATGCTCTTCTTATTCCTCAATCCAAGGTACGGCATTCTCAATACATTCATCCAGATGTTCGGCGGTGATCCGATCAACTTCTTGGCAGAACCGGGTTATTTTAAGACGATTTATGTACTCTCCGATGTATGGCAGACGATGGGCTGGAGCTCTATTATCTACTTGGCAGCATTAGCAGGTATTGATCCGCAGCAGCATGAAGCCGCAAGGGTAGATGGAGCCAATCGATTGCAGCGCATCTGGCACATTAACATTCCGGGCATTATGCCGACGATTGTCATCTTGCTGATCTTGAACTTAGGTACGGTAATGGCGATTGGTTTCGAGAAAGTGTTCTTGATGCAATTGCCAATTAACATGGAAGCTTCGGACATTATCGACACCTATGTGTACCGAAGCGGAATACAGGAAGCGGATTACAGTTTCTCCGCAGCCATTGGACTCTTTAACTCAGTCATTAATTTCGTTCTGCTGATCACGGTGAACTTTATTGCCAAACGTGTCGGCCAGACTAGCTTATGGTAGGGGGAACAGCACATGTTTGCACAAACGCGTGGAGATCGGCTATTTGAAATTATTAACTATATTATTCTAACGCTTGTCGTCATTATCGTTCTGTATCCGCTTGTGTTCGTTCTCAGCGCATCGTTCACGAATCCAGAGATTATCATGCGAGGGGAGATGCTGCTCTGGCCGAAGGATGTGACGTTTAACTCCTACGCCAAAATTTTTCAGAACAAGGACATTGTCAGTGGCTTCGTAAACACACTTACCTACACAGCGCTCGGGACAGCACTTAACTTGTTCATGACAATCTGTGCAGCTTACCCGCTTTCTCGTAAAGACTTTGTCGGTCGTAACATCTTCATGCTGCTCTTCGTCTTCACGATGTTCTTCAGTGGGGGTCTTATCCCAACTTACATGCTCATTAAGGATTTGGATCTGCTCAATAAGCTGTGGGTGATGATTCTGCCTAATGCCGTGTCGATCTGGAATATCATCATCATGCGTACGTACTTCCAGCAGACGATTCCATTAGAGATGCAAGAGGCGGCGACGATTGACGGCTGCTCTAATTTTCAACTTCTGCGTAAAGTAGTGCTTCCATTGTCCATGCCGATCATTGCGGTGACGATTCTATTCTATGCGGTTGGTCACTGGAATTCGTTCTTCAATGCACTCTTGTATTTATCAGATAAGAGTAAGTTTCCACTTCAACTCATTCTTCGTGAAATCTTAATTCAAGGTCAAGCAGGCGACATGGTCAAAATGTCCACAGAATCTGCGATCAAGCAGCAGCGTGAGGTGGAAGGGATCAAGTATGCGGTGCTTGTCGTATCGAACATACCGATGATGCTGATGTATCCGTTCTTGCAGCGATATTTTGTAAAAGGCATTATGATTGGCGCCATTAAAGGGTAATTCCTTTGATAGGGATACAGTTCGTCCACAAATAAAAGGGAGGAATACAAATGAAGGTGAAAAAGTGGGGAAGTATGGTGCTGACCAGCGTGTTATCTGTGACCATGCTAGCAGCATGTAGTGGAGGAACGACGAAAGATACTTCAAGTTCGCCTAACCCGGCACCAGCAGGTTCGCCAAGCGGTGATGCAAGTGGTTCTGGATTCCCGATTTCCAAAGATAAGATTACGATCAATGCGTTTGCCGGAAAATTCATTTCTGACGCAGATTGGAATACGATTCGGATCTGGCAGGAATACGAGAAAATGACGAATGTACATATCAACTGGGAAACAGTTCAGAAGGATAATTTGAAGGAAAAACGCAATCTGATGCTCGCTGGCGGCAACTACCCTGAAATCTTCTATGCTTCTTCTTTTCCAAAAGCGGACTTAATCAAATACGGCAAGCAAGGCGCATTCTTACCGCTTAATGACCTCATTGATAAGCAAATGCCTAATTTTAAGAAAATATTAGAGAAATACCCATCGATCAAGAAGGCAATCACAATGCCAGATGGAAATATTTATAGTATCCCGACGTTGTTCGATCCAGAGTTCAAGTCTGTTCTATACGGTACACCTTGGGTGAAGAAGCCGTGGCTTGATAAATTGCAGGTCAAAGAGCCAACGAATCTAGATGAATTCTACGCAATGCTCAAAGCATTCAAGGAAAATGATGCGAACGGAAACGGACAGAAGGATGAGATTGCATGGGGCGGAACAGGCACGAATGGTATCTTGTCGTACCTCAAGGGCGCATACGGACTTAACAATCGCGGACTATCGAATGCTAACGTTGATAGTGATCCAGCGACAGGTAAGATTCGATTCGTACCTGCCGATCCGAAATACAAAGAATTGCTGCAATATGTGAATAAGCTGTACAACGATGGTTTGATTGAGAAAGATATTGTAACAGTTAAAAGTTCAGAGATTGATGCCAAAGGGATGGAAGGCAAGCTAGGCATCGTCGATAACGTCGCACCAGAAGCGATCTATAATCAGAACGACTATGTAGGTTTACCGGTACTCAAAGGGCCACATGGTGACCAAATGAACACGGCGGTGTATTCACCGGTATGGGGCTTTGGTAACTACGTCCTAACAGATAAGAACAAGCATCCAGAACAATCTGCTCGTTGGGTCGATTACTTCTTCAGTCCAGAAGGTACGAAGATGTTCTTCATGGGTTGGAAGGGTGAAACTTATAACGAGGACGCAAGCGGAAACGTGGATTACGTAGATGACATCAAGAAGAATCCGAATGGACTTAACCTTGACCAAGCGGTGGGTCGTTACCTGATCTGGCCGGGTGGTTTGTACCCTGGATTCGTAACACAGAAATATTTTAAAGGAGCAGAAGGCTTGCAATCATCAGTCGATAATGCGAAGAAGTCAGAAGCATTCTCGCTCACTCAAGATAAAGTGTGGCCATCTCTTAACTTCACAGCAGAAGAGCAAGCTGCAACAGGCACGGTTCAGAATGATATCAACACGTATGTAACGGAAATGCAGGATAAGTTCATTATCGGTCAAGTTGGATTTGATAAATGGGATGAGTACGTAGCTACATTAAATAAGATGGGCCTTGAGAAATACGTGAAGACTTACCAAACTGCGCTAGATCGTTATTCATCTGTTAAATAACACAATTCCATCGACATAAAGGAGAGAGAAACTATGGGTAGTCCATTAACTGCTGTTCTCATTGGAGCAGGTGCGAGAGGATTTGGAGGTTATGCACCGTATGCCCTGCATTATCCGCATGAACTAGAAATTGTGGCGATTGCAGAAGCGGATCCAGTGCGGCTTGCGAAGGCGGCGGAAGCACACGGTATATCAGACGATCGTTGTTATGCATCTTGGGATCAATTGCTTGCGGAAGATCAGCTGGCTGACATCGCTATTATCTGTACACAAGATCGAATGCATTATGAGCCGACGATTGGGGCGTTGAACAAGAAGTATCACGTTCTGCTAGAGAAACCGATGTCGCCAAGTCCAAGAGAATGCGTGGAGATGGAGCTTGCAGCTAAAGCGAATAATCGTCTGCTAACGATCTGTCACGTAATGCGATACACACCGTTCTGGAGCCGAATTAAATCCTTGATCACTGAGAATAGAATTGGAGATGTTGTCTCGATTCAATTGAATGAGAATGTAGGCTATTGGCATATCGCACATAGCTTCGTACGTGGAAATTGGAACAACTCGGACACATCCAGTCCGATGATTCTGGCAAAGTCGTGTCATGACATGGATATGTTGTCGTGGCTAATGGATGAACCTTGTATGCGTGTTAGCTCATTCGGATCTTTGATGCATTTTAATGAAAGAAATGCACCTGAGGGGTCAACGGCTCGCTGCCTGGATTGTCCGGTCGAGACGACATGCGCGTATTCGGCGCAGAAGTTTTATTTTGACCCAGAATTCAGAGGTTGGGCACGTCACTTTACGCCTGACTTAGCACGCGAGAACATCATTAAGGGTTTACGTGAAACTGATTATGGACGCTGCGTGTATCGTAGTGACAACAATGTAGTGGATCATCAAGTCGTGAATATGGAATTCGCGAGCGGAGCGACAGCCATGTTCAGCATGTGCGGATTTACGTTCGAGCAGGAGCGACGCATTCAGATTATGGGGACACGCGGGGAGCTTCGAGCAGAGGGTGATGTCATTACAGTCTATGACTTCCTCACGCATCAGAAGACGGAGATTACGATTCCTGTGCAAGCAAGTGGTCACGGCGGTGGAGATAGCGGAATTGTTCGCAGTTTCTTGCAAGAAGTACGTGGCTATAACGGGCAGGAAGGTCTGACTTCCGCATCCGCTTCTGTTCGCAGCCACTTGATGGCATTCGCTGCTGAAGAATCCCGCTTAAACGGTGGTAAGCCGATTGAGCTGAATACGTATGCGAAGCAATTATTGACTGTCTAAATGATAAAAGCGGCATACTTCCCACCTGTTGATGGTGGTGAAGTATGCCGCTTTATTTTTATCTGGAAAATATAATGTGGTTCGTTTATGCGTTACTATTAACGGGTTTAGTTTCCTTGTCCTTACCAGGTAAGAATACGGATAGTACCAGCGTTAAAGCTGCCAAACTGATTAGGATAATGAATAGCTCATGAATACCTGTTGCGAGTGCATCGCGTAATACAGATTGCGTATCTGCAGTAAGCTCACTTGCCTTAGCTGGGTTAATGAGTTGATTCATTAGTGATGGATCGACACTGCTAGATGCGCTACTTGCCAGTTGATTCGCAATCGTAATGTTGAAGTAACTACCGAAGATGGAGATACCGATCGTCTGTCCGAGTGTACGGAACAACATGTTCGCAGAAGTTGCTACGCCACGCATATTCGGTTCAACAGATGATTGCGCAACAAGGGTATAGAGTGTAACGGTAATCCCGAATCCAAATCCGATCATAGTCGAGATCAAGACAAAATTGATTGTACTGCTCGCCATTTGAATCGTGAGGAACCATAGTGTACTTAATAGCAGAATGGATGTACCAATAATTGAAGCCATACGGAAACCACGATTGATGATCCGACCGCTCCAGAATGCGCCAATTGCCCATGTAATGGACATCGGCATGAGGATAAAGCCAGACTGAGTAGCACCAAGTCCGAGAATCCCCTGTACCCACATCGGAACATAGACGACCAGTCCAATCATGATCGCATGTACGATGAACGTAATCGCATTGGACATGGAGATTGGCAATGAGCGGAAGATCGTAAGTGGAATCATCGGTTCTTCGACTTTGGATTCGATAATGACGAATAGCGCCATACATATAACGAAAGCGGCAAATAACAGCAGCACGAATGGAGATAGCCACTCATTCGTTTCACTACCCTTTTGTACCGCATAGAGTAGTGCCAATAAACCGAGGGAAAATGTAAGTGCGCCCCAATAGTCGATTGATTTTTTTGTTTTTTCGATCTTCTCTTTCAGATAAACGACAATAAGTACGATGGTTGCGATTCCAAACGGAATGTTAATGAAGAAAATCCAGTGCCAAGTCACATAATCAACAAGGAATCCACCGAATAGTGGGCCAAGAATACCTGCTGCGCCCCATACGAATCCGACAAGTCCCATCATCTTCGCACGTTTTTCAAATGGATATAAGTCAGCAATAATTGCCGTTGAGATAGGTAAGATCGCACCCGAGCCAATGCCTTGAATGAAACGGTAAATAATGAGTTGCTCCATATTCGCTGCAAATCCACATAACGTAGATCCGGCAAGGAAGATGAGTGTTCCGATCACAAGGATGCGTTTACGGCCGAATAGATCAGATAATTTCCCGAAGATGGGTACGGCTACAGATGAAACTAATAAATAAATAGAAAAAACCCAGTTCATTAAATCAAGACCCTGTAGGTCACTTACGATCTTCGGCATGGCGGTACTCACGACCGTACCTTCAATCGCGGTTAAGAACGTGGCAACCATAATGGCGATCATGACCATCGTTCGGTTTGTTTGTGGTTGTACTGCACTCACGCTCGTTATCACTCCTTTATGTAGATGGGCTATATGTATATTGCCCTAATTATCTCTTGGTAAGATAACTGAGTTTCCTTTATTAGTCAACTATTTTGAACATATGCATAGAGTTAGAATGAGACAACTAAGAAATAATAATTCTTAAAAAAAGTCTTCTTATGAATTCGATACAGAAGTAGTAGTCATCTGTTATAATAACGGCTATGATGGCAGCTTGCTGCTGTTTGGGTGGGTTGAGGGGCTTTATTGTTAAAGGAAAAGTAAAGGATGATGAATCGAATATTTGGTTTAAGTAAGTATAATACCAATGTGAAGACGGAATTTTTGGCAGGGTTTGTTTCCTTCATTACGGCGATTTATATCGTCGTGGTAAACGCATCGATCTTGGCGGATGCAGGGATTCCATTCGAAGCGGGTATTGTGGCAACGGGTTTAACGTCATTTGTCGGCTGTTTGATCATGGGATTCTGGGGTAATAGTCCACTTGCGATTGTACCGGGGATGGGAATTAACGCCTTGTTCACGTACACGATTGTACATGGGCTGCACTTGTCATGGCAAGAAGCGCTAGCGGTTGTGTTCGTCTCAGGGGTGTTGTTTACAGCGATTTCGTTTACGACACTTTCAGGGGTTATCCAAAAAGCCATTCCGCGTTCGCTTAAAGATGCCATTACAGCGGGAATCGGCTTGTTCATTACGTTCATTGGTTTGCAAAAAGGCGGCATTGTCGTTGCGCATCCATCAACTTTAGTTGCGCTTGGTGATCTGAGTAGTGTTCATGTACTGCTTACCCTAGCGACCTTGATTGTGATGTTCATCTTGTTCGTTCGTAATGTACCAGGGAACTTGCTTATCGGTATTGCGGTCGGTACTGTTCTTGCGGCGCTTAGCGGAACGATCCAGATAGATGATGCTGGACAGTCCAGTGTAACCTTTGCAGATTCACTATCTGCACTGGGTGCAATGTCATTTGGCAGTATTGGAACCATTGCTTTCTGGATCGCGACTTTCTCACTGATGCTTGTCCTTGTCTTTGAAAATGTGGGTTTGATCCACGGACAACTGGGCATGCTCAAGCAACCTGAGAAGTTTGATCGCTCTTTACAGGCAAGTGCAATGGCAATTACAGCATCGGGTGTGCTCGGAAGCAGTCCAACGGTATCGTCTGTAGAAAGCACAGCAGGCATCTCAGCAGGTGGTAAAACAGGATTAACGGCAGTTACTACAGGTTTCTTATTCTTAATTGCTCTGTTCTTTATCCCGTTCATTAAGATGATTCCGGATACGGCGATTGCGCCGGTCTTGATTCTTGTAGGCGGGCTCATGATTCAAAGTGTGAAGAACATTCCGTTCGAAGATCTATCTGAGGGTCTGCCAGCATTCTTGGTACTTGCAACAATTCCACTAACTTCAAGCATTGTGGATGGTATGGCAATTGGTTTTATTGTGTATCCCATCTTAAAAATTGCGACAGGTAAGTGGAAGCAAGTTGGTATTCCGCTTCTAATCATTGCAGTATTGTTCTTATTAAACTTAGTGTTTAACGCGATCGGTTAATACCTAATGGGTTAAACCCTCGCGGGTGAACACGCATATACAATTGAAAAGCGCAGTTGCAGGAGGTTGTTCGTACTCCTAGCAACGGCGCTTTTGTGTTTGTTATTCGGCACTCATAATGCCAAGCGGACCATTCTCATCAAGGATGGAGGAGAGGCTGTATACCGAGATTGGAAACATCGGTGTACCGAAGTAGGAAGGTGTAATTTCATATTGTTGAAAATAAATGACAAGTGCTTTGTCGGCAATGTAGTAATCTTGGTCAGGGCGGATGCCTTTCCATGGAGTAAGGAGTGGGATTTGACGTTCCTTAATCTGCTCGGCTACGAGTTCGGATAACACCGTGACATAGTTGCTTCCGGGCTTGAATAGTTCTTGAAGAGTGTAGCTATGTCCGTTATGAATATTGAAGGTAAGTGATTGCAGCAGAGTGAGTCCGTGGGCATGCTTTGTCATGAAGGTATAATTGCTTAATGTAAGGCTTAACAATCCGCGTTCATTGGACTTGATCTCATATTCGCCGAGCATCTCTTGAATGTCATTCGAATCTTGTTTAATCGTTTGTTCCTGCATGAGGTTATGAACAGCTTGGAGGATTCTCTGGTTGATCTGCTTCTGCGCTGCTGTATTAGACAGTTCAGTAACAACGGGGTAATAAACCGTCGTATTGCGAGCGCGGATGACATGGGTATGAGTCATGACAGGTGGCTCAAAGGTGGGCATGGGAACACATCCCTTTTTGATAAAATGGTTAACACTACCAATAGCCTATGCGCATGAGCAGGGATATACTGTATTTTTGTTGAACTGATGTAGGAAGTCTTGAAAAATCGGAAATACTGCTAGGAAGATAGAGGGAAAGGGGATTTATACATGTTTAAGAAATTTAAGGATTTTGCGTTTAAAGGCAACATGATTGATCTAGCGATCGGGGTAATTATTGGGGGAGCTTTCGGTAAAGTTGTTACATCTATTGTGAACGATCTTGTGATGCCGGTGATTGGACTCATCTTAGGTAAAGTGGACTTTAGAAGTTTGTATATTGCATTAGATGGTAAGCATTACGATAACTTGGCTAAAGCACAAGCTGCAAAAGCTCCAACATTAAACTACGGAAGTTTACTTTCGAACTTGCTCGACTTCCTTATCATTGCATTCGTGATTTTCTTAGTCCTAGAACAAATCGTGCGCTTCCGTAAAAAAGAAGAAGCGAAACCAGCTACGACGAAGGAATGTCCTGCATGTTTGTCGGAAGTGCCAATCAAGGCAACTCGCTGTAAATACTGTACTTCGCAATTAGAAGTTCAAGCAGATAAATTGTAAGTTATTTAAGGATTTATCTTGTAAAACAAGCCCCTTCAGACTTGAAGTCCGAAGGGGCTTGCTGTTTGTTTATTCAGCAGGATCTGCTGAAGATGGTTTGTGCTTCGGTGGAACGATGACGTTCCGCGTTCCACTCCATCTCTCATAGAATAATATCCGGTTGCGTTTGAACATGCTTCGGATGAAATCGAATACTATGAATAGAGCAATAACAAAGGTCAGGAGCACGAGTATAATTGCCACTTCGCCGCTGGAATTCTCGCCTCCAAATATAGACATGATTGCAGGACCAATGCCGATAAATCCGAAGAGGATTGCATATCGTGTGAATAATTCCTTGAAGGTAATGCGATCATGGTTTCCAACTAATCGAATGCGCAAGATCCATTTCCCTAGTGTAAACCCGCCAGTTCGCAGCGGGAGCACGACGAAGTAAAGGAAGAACACAATCGCAAGACTAAGCAGCGCTGTCATCGTATGAGACGCGTTAAATAAATATGCCGGTAAGAACCAAGATGTCGAGAGGGCGAGCATTGGTGTCAAGATACACATCATGATCCAATCAATCTGCATGGCGATCAAGCGACGAATGAATGCAACAGGACGCGCTGTAAAATCGACATTCTCATCCAACTGGTGAGATTTCGGCAGAAAGAAAGTAAATAGTGGTGTAATTGCAAAGCCAAGCATCGCGCCAGCCGTATTCAGCATTAGGTCATCAATATCGAACAAACGATAGGGGCAAGTATAGATGCCATAAAGTCCTGTCAGTTGCGTAACTTCGAAGAATAACGATACACCTAAAGCGAAGAATAACGTCTTCACCCATGTCTGACGGAAGTAATAGCGCAAGTAAATACCAAGCGGCAGAAGCAATACAAAGTTAAATATAACTTGCAGGAAGCCGCGTTCTTTCATGATCTGCAAGTATGTGGAAGGCTGCCCCCAATTCACTTTCGTTTCTTTCAAAAAATCGTGAACGAACTGGAATGGAATTAGCGACATATGTTTGGTTCCTGGTTTTTGTAGTGAACACGTATCTCGTACGTCAGGCAATGGCAGAATGACGAGATAAAGAGCCGTCAACAAGAACAGCATCATCGAGTAGAGGACTACGGCGCGAAACCAGTTGATGTAGCTGTACTTATGGTATTGGTAGATCAAGAACGGTAAAGTGATGATAAAAGCAAGGATTGGAAATGTGATAATCGCTTGCCGAATCGGAAGAAAGTAAGTATCCATGTTAGCTGATCACCATTCTCGATTTCACTGCACGTTCAATGCGATTCATTGCTTCTTCAACAATATGGCGTGAGCATGCGATATTCATGCGTTCAAATCCAGAACCTGATTCCCCGAATACGAATCCTGAATCCAGCCATACGAGTGCTTTGTGACGCAAGAATTGCTGCAATTCCCATTGATCTAATCCCAGATCACGGAAGTCAATCCACAGCAAGAATGTTGCTTCGGAGTCTAATACGCGGATGTTCGGTAGCTTCTCCTCTACAAATTTCATCACATACTGTTTATTACCTTCAATATAATCAATGGCAGCATCCAGCCAATCGCCACCTTCACGATAACCAGCTTCCGCTGCAACGAGTGCGAAGGGGTTAAATGACCCTACACCTGTTTTATTTATTTCATCAACGAACCCTTGGCGCAAGATCGGATCTTCAATAATGATGTTGGCTGATTGTAATCCTGCGATGTTAAATGATTTATTCGGTGCGGTGCAGGTGATGGTACGCTTCGAGATGGCTGATGAGAGTGAAGCCATCGGAATATGCTTGATCCCTCTGCTTGGGAACACAAGATCATGATGAATTTCATCTGAAATGATGAGCACATCGTTAGCTAAGCAAATGTTAGCTAGTCGAGAAAGCTCTTCTTTACTCCATACCCGACCGATTGGATTGTGCGGATTACACAGAATGAACATCTTGGTACGCGGATCACGAGCTTTATGCTCGAAATCTTCAAAGTTTATTTCATAGCGATCATGCTTAAATTCCAGTTCATTGTTTACATATTCAAAGCCATTGGATTCGACAACTCGCATGAATGGATAGTACACAGGTTGTTGAATGATGACTTTGTCACCGGAATTAAGAAATGCTCGCACAGCAAAGTTAAGTGCAGGAACTACGCCAGGTGCTGTTGCGATCCATTCTGAGGTGATCGTCCAGTTATGGCGGTCACGCATCCAATTGACGACAGACTCGAAGTACTCTGCTGAGCATTTGGAATACCCGAATACAGCATGGTCAGCTCTCTTACGTATAGCTTCTGCAATTGGAGGAGCAACTTCAAAGTCCATATCGGCAATCCACATCGGAATTGCTTCTTCAGAGATTTGATTGCACAATTTGGATTCAAATTTAACAGAATGGGAACAACTGCGATCTACAATTTTGTCGAAATCATATGTCATCTAAGGTGCCTCCGAAATCATAAAGTGATCTATATTGTATCCCCAACAGGCACATGTGACAAGCGAATCGCGCGCTCGATACGATCCATTGCTTCGATCACAACAGACCGTGGACATGCAATATTCATTCGAGCGAACCCATTGCCGCTTTCGCCAAACATCGAGCCTGCATTCATCCATACAAGTGCTTCGTTATTGAGGAAATGTTGCAGACGCTTCGGCTGTAGCCCAAGCTGATTAAAGTCAATCCAGAGCAAGTAAGTTGCTTCCGAATCCAACACATGAAGCATCGGTAGCTTTTCTTTTGCAAATTGGATGACATATTGCTTGTTACCTTCTATATAATCAATGGCTTGTTCTAGCCAAGCAGCACCCTCGCGATAGGCAGCTTCAGATGCAATCCCCGCGAACACGTTAGGCGTCTCCATGCCTACTCGATTTAGTTCTTTAACAAACCGCGCGCGAAGATCTGGATTTTCAATAATAATATTAGCGGCTTGCAGTCCTGCCATATTGAACGTCTTGCTCGGCGCTGTACATGTGATCGTGATCTGAGAAATTTCTGGGGACAGGGAAGCCATTGGAATATGGGTATTGCCCTTAAATACGAGATCATGATGAATTTCATCGGATACGATCAGAATGTCATGGCGCAAGCAGATGTCGGCAATTTGCAGCAAAGTTTCTTTACTCCAAACTCGTCCAACTGGATTGTGAGGATTACATAGAATGAACAATTTGGCTGCAGGGTCAGATGCTTTTTGTTCGAAATCTTCAAGGTCCATCTCATATGTACCGTTTACCCGAACAAGTTCATTATTGAGATATTCGAACTGATTATTCGTTGGCACGCTCATAAATGGTGGATATACAGGCTGTTGGATAATTAGTTTTTCATTCGTATTCAAAAACGCACGCGCGATACAGCCCAGTGCAGGTACGACGCCAGGAGCATGTACGATCCAATCTGCTTGGACATTCCAATTGTGACGCTCCTTCATCCAAGCGATAGCAGCTTCATACTTATTATCACCTAAATGTGTGTATCCATAGATGGGATGGCTAAGGCGTTTACTAATTGCTTCTGTTACAGCAGGTGGTGTGGCGAAATCCATATCCGCAACCCACATGGCAAGAGCATCTTCCGGAATGTGATTGCGTGCTTTAAAATCGGTTTTTACAGCAAATGAATTTGTACGATCAATGACTTCATCAAAGTTGTATGTCATGAAATAACCCTTCTTTCCCCTGTAAGATGCTCTCATTGTACGAGGTAATATTTGGGATTACAACCCTATAAAATTTAACATTTACAAGATTCATTTTATTATGAAAAACGTATTCCAACTGTCTTCATATGAGGTTATAATGACCACGTACAGCTAGTGTTGTCTTACATACAAACAATTTAATGATGAAGAACCTATGTCAGGTTAGAGGCGGACGCGATGATGAGCTTACCGAAGGAATTACGAAGTTTATTGCTGATGGGTGTAGTGTCTAATATTGTGATTATCTACATCGGAATTTTCGTGAATTTGTACATTTGGGAACAAGGAAACAGCATCTTTGATGTGACATGGTTCAATCTGATTCTCTTTGTGGCATGGGGAGTTGCATATGCTTTAGGTTCTCAGCTACTCTTCGGTCGAACGATCCGCACACTGTATGGGTTGTCAGCAACTATGGGGGCGATCGCGTTCCTTGTGCTGTCACTACTTAAGCTCGATAATCAGATGCTCTGGATTGTATGTATTGCAGTGCCTGTGGGACTGATGCAAGGCTTCTTCTCTGCTGGGCAGAATATTAGTTTATCCACGCTTGGTAAAGGGACGGACTTTGCCAACTATATGGCGATTAGTGCGATTACAGGTAATATCCTCAACATGACAGTTCCGCTTCTATCTGCACTTGTGATCAAATGGATGGGGTACTCGGGTTCCTTCATCTGCATGTTCGTGTTTGTTGGGCTGATGCTGCTGTTCTCAACGAAATTACCGCAAGTTTCGCTTATCTCGTATGCAGCAAGCAAAGGTTCGTTCTGGCAAGAGATGCGGATCGGTAAGGTGTTTAATATTCCGGGTGCGAGATGGTTCATCTTATCGTGTTTAGCAGCGGGGTTTATCTTACAATTCCAAGGGTTATTCGCTCTTCTCTTCACTTTTAGTGTGACGGAAGACAAGACGGAAATTGCCCTCTTAAATATGATGTACACGTTCTTTGCACTTGTGGCATTATTCCTTTTCAAAAAACTGAAGTTTATGGAAAATAGGTGGCTTACCGCAGCGGTCCTTCTGCTGACTAGCGGAATGCTGCTCATGCTTGTTCCGTATCCCGTTACAAGGATTTGTGCGAACGTGATTACGACGATGGGGATGTTCTATTTCGTCACGGTTTGGTCGGGTGATCAGATCAAGGCGGTTAGCAGCTTGGGTGTTGTTCAGCAGTCTCGTGTGTTAGTATGGAGAGAATGGTTCCTCTGCATTACACGGATTATTATGCTGATTCTAGCACTGGGAATTAAAGATTTCAGTAGTATGATGTTTATCTTCTTAGCGATGTTGACGATAACTTGCTTACTGACGGTTTCTTTTTTCCAGACGAAGTTTGGTGCGAGCAGGAAAATGGACAACATAGATTTAGACGCTTGATGCAGTTGAATCGAAGGATGTTGCAAGGAAAGGATGTGAGCATTACGCATGTTTTCACGCAGGGAAAGTTTCAAGCAATATATTCAATTTTATCCGATCACATCAATACTTATCGCGATCAATGTAGCTGTATTCCTCGTGATGTTGTTGACCGGAACTTCATTCAGCAATGAAACGCTCTATGATTTTGGTGCGATGTTCGATCTACCCGGCATGCAGCCGGAATGGTGGCGTAATTTCACCGCGATGTTCTTGCATGCTGGTTTTGGGCATTTGTTCTTTAATATGTTTACGATCGTTATTTTTGCACCGCCGCTTGAGATCATGCTCGGCAAGGTACGTTATTTATTGTTGTATCTGATCAGTGGTGTGGCGGGTAACTTGGTCAGTGCATGGATGCACAAGTTGCAAAGCGAATACTATATCGGCGTAGGGGCTTCAGGCGCGATATACGGGCTGTACGCCGCTTTCTTGTTCTTAGCTGTATTCCGTAAAGACATCATGGATCAGGCGACGAGACAAACGATTTTGATAATTATCGTAGCGGGCTTTGTATCCTCTGTCATTACACCTCGTGTCGACATATATGCACACCTTGGCGGTTTCATCGGTGGTTTCGGTTCACTTGCTCTGATTGTGCTATCAATCAAGCGACGGGTGCGCAGACGCCAAGAGCAAATGCCGCCAACAAACGAGTATTAGATTTTAGTCAAACAGTGACGACAGTAATTTCTGTTGTCACTGTTTTTTTGTTGTCATCTGCACATGCTAAAGCAGGTTAAGTGGAGGGGGACTTGTTCAAAAGTCTACTTCACTACGAAGAAAAGAAGCACTTAGATGCTTACGATGTGGCTTTCTTCGAAAGCCTGTGAGTCTCAATCGTGAATTTTGAATTGAATTAATGGTATTTTCACGATTTCAAAGGCGAAAACTTAAACTTTTCCATAGGAAAAGTACTTCGGAAGTATGAAGTTGCTTCCTTTCTTCTTCGTTCGACTTTTGATCAGTCTATATGAAGTAAGGAGCATGGTTGCGATGCGGATAGCTAATTTGATGACGGAGAGCAGCGTCATTCTATCTCTAGGGGCGAGGACGAAGGAAGAAGTCATTGATGAGCTTATTGCGGTGCTGTCGGATGAAGATCAGGTGCGAGATGCTGCGCAATTGCGAGATGCGATCATTACACGCGAAGTGTATGAATCAACGGGAATTGGGCAAGGGGTAGCGATTCCACAAGCGACGACAGCAGCGGTTTATGATGTGAATTTAGTCTATGGGTACAGTGAGGCTGGGCTAGACTATGAATCGATGGATGATCAGCTTGCACACTTCTTCTTCCTAATTGTTGCACCTCCGAAGCGAAGTGAAGATCAGATGGACGTATTATCACGCTTGGCTGCTTGTTTAGGGGAACCCGCATTTCGTGCCAATCTCGCGGATGCTGTAACACCCCAGCAAGTATTGGATGTAATCGTAGCCCAAGAAAATGCATTATATCCTCGCATGGATACACCTGAGTCAATAGCGGAGGATAATGTTGAGATTCCCTTGCTCGATCGCGTAACAAACAGCATCGCAGAGTGGTGGGGGAACAATCGTGACTGATTCGTGAAATCTGTTACTTTTGGCGAATCATGTATTGATTTATTTAGCAATCATAGGGTAAAATGAGCCTTTAACTGATAAAACTATTTTTGTTTAAATAGTTTACAGGAACGATTCTAGAGGTGAAAACATGTCAGTCAGTCAGAACAAAGAAAAAACAGGCTTTAAAATGAGTCGCACACAGCTGCTCGGGTTATGCCTTGTAATTGCGATTTTATTTATCGACATGCTGCTTTACAGCATTGTCATACCAATTATTCCTCACTTTGAAAAAATGTTAAGTCCTTCAGCAACGATGTTAGGTGTGCTCTTTGCCAGCTATGCAGTTGCCTTGTTTCTTGCAACACCTTTCTTCGGACCTTTATGCGATAAAATCGGCAGACGTACGCCGATTATTATTGGATTGATTGGGATGGCGATCTCGACAATTATGTTCGCTTATGCCGAAACGATGCTTATGCTAATCGTGGCACGGTTTGTCCAAGGGATTGCAGCAGCTGCAACATGGACGGCGGCACTCGCGTTCTTGGCAGATATTTTTCCAGGAACAATGCGAGGAACAGCGATGGGGATGGCGCTCACAGGGATTTCGACGGGATCACTAATGGGTGCGCCGCTAGGTGGATGGTTGTTCGAATACGGCGGAACGAAGCTGCCATTCTTCTTTACGGGAGGACTTACGCTGCTTACAGCTTTACTCGTCGTATTCTTTATGAAGGAACCGCTGCGGGAGAAGGAAGAAAGCATGGGGACCTTCCATCTACTACGTAATAAATCGGTCGTCTTTATTGCTTGTGTGATATTGCTTGCGGAAATATCGATGACGTTGTTAGAGCCTGTCTTACCGGTGTTCTTAGATGCTAAATTTGAATTTAGCCCTGCAATGATCGGCTTTGTGTTCGGAGCGATGACACTTACTTACGGACTTAGTGCACCAATTGCCGGAACGCTAGCAGGTAAACGCAATCCTTTCATCATAATGCTTATCGGAATTGGGTGCTTAGCACTATCGTTACCCTTACTCGTATTCTCCTCAACATTATGGCAAGTGTTAGCAAGTGCAGCGGTTGTAGGTGCATTAATTGGTTTCACATTATCACCAACGCTTGCAACGCTCGGAATCTTGGTCGATCAAGATGAGCAGGGTGGTTATGGAGCTGCCTATGCGCTGTTTAATATGTTCCACGCAGTGGGGATCATTCTAGGTCCGCTCATTGGTGGTGTGCTGACTGACTTCATGGAAGTTCCAACAGCAGTGATTGCAGTAAGTACGGCGATTCTGATCGTAGTTGCGATTCTTTCAGCGGTACTGAAATGGAAGCTGCCGAAGTGGCAAGGAGTACGATAAGATGCTGCTAGGTAAGGGGAAATTACAGCTTCTTGAAGTGACCGCTCATAATTGGCGGGAAGTAGCTGGGCTAAGTGTTGATGAAGCACAACTGACTTATATTGAAAGCAATGCGTTCTCTTTGGCGGAGTCGATGTATGAACCGCAGTGGATATCTGTTGCTATGTATGATGAAGAAACCCTCGTTGGGTATGCCATGCATGGAACAGATCTTACAACGGGCAACATTTGGCTGGATCGATTGATGATTGACGCACATTTTCAAGGAAAAGGGTATGCTAAAGCCTTTATTCCGATGTTGATCGATCGCATGATTCAGTTATACGGATGTACGCGGATTTATCTCAGCATTCATCATGATAATTGTGCGGCGCAGAAGCTGTATGAGAAGTTTGGTTTCGAAGTTAACGGTGAGGAAGATTGCGGTGAGACCGTGATGGTACTCGATATTCCAATGCAATAATTTAATGAAATTAATAAGAGGGTTGTCCATTCATCGATAAGAGATGACGGGCAGCCCTCTTGTTAGATTTCCCACCAGCTGACGTTAAGTGTTGTGCTAAGTATGCCTGCAACAGTCAAGGAACCCGATAGTGTAACGGTAATGGATTTAGTATTCGGTACGATGATGCTGCCGGTATAGTTGGTTTCAAATATTCCCCCATTTAATGGCATAGCCCAGAAAGTAGTTCCTCCCGTAACTGCCGCAGTGGAGGACCGAACGGTCATCGCGCTTGTATTCGTGCTGCTGAAGTTCGCATTAGTTGGTATTAAAGTTGTGGGAGTGGTTAGGGTTCCACCGGAAATGATGTTTGTAGTGCCTGTTAAAGAAGATAGTAAGTTGAGGGATACACCAAGACCACCTGTAATCGCGGAAATATATACACTCTTGGCTGTGGAATTCGTTATTTGAATAGCGATAGAAACCGATCCGCCTAGCAAACCAAGTGATGCGGAGGTTGTTGCCGTTGTGATATACAAATTACCAGCCTTGCTCGCACTTGTTTCAGGTGGAGCGATGATTCCTGGAGTTTTGTACGTATTGACTAATCGGGAATAGACGGGATGTGTCTGAATATCAAATACGAATTTATTTGTCATCGCGGGTCACCTGCTTTTTCGTGGATTAGAATTCATACCAAGAGATATTGGCGGAAGCTGTAAGTGCACCTGTGCCAATGGTTACGGTTAGCGTTCGGTTCGGGGGAACAATGAGTGCTCCATTAAAACCAATTTCGTAATATCCCGCAGCAAGTAACACAGATGTGAACTGTACAGGAGAGCCACCGATGGTTCCGATTGCATTTCTTGTTGTCATTGCACTTATATTGGTACTACCTAGATTCATATTAAAAGGAGCTGGTGTCGTGCCGCCTGTAACCGTTCCCCCTGAATAAAGTGAAATCGTATTAGCTGCTGATACGCCTCCTGTTACGCGCCATACATACATCGTAACACCGCTTCCGCTCGGATTGGCAACTTGGAGAAGTAAGCTGTTGGAGGCAGTTACACTAACACTGCCTGAGGTAAGGGTATATAGTGCACCGGATTTGGCAGCATCACTCTGTGCAAACGACTCGATACCCGGGGTCGTGTACGTATTCGTTAATTGGGTATATAGCGGATTACCCGTGACGTTAAAAATGAAATTATTCGGCATCATTCACCCTTCTCTCGTTATGCATATAATAGGATATGCCAAGCTATTGCGAAACGTATGGATTAAAAACAGGTGTAAAATGAGCGATTACATCTACTTTAAGATATGCAAATAGGGTATCCGACTGAACAACGAGAATGATTGTGAAAAAGTGTTCAAACAGATATGATATAATAGAGAGCATGATCATGGAAAGGGGTGGTTACACATGGCTAACACCCATACGTATAGTCCAAAAGAAGAAATTGCGAATGCCATTACACACGGAATTGGCGCATTACTAAGCATAGCAGCGCTCGTCTTGCTCGTTGTATTTTCCAGTATTAACGGTACGGCTTGGCATGTTGTGAGTTTCTCAATTTATGGAACGACAATGATTCTACTGTTCGTCTCTTCCACGCTGGTTCACAGTTTTCCAGAAGGTAAGGTGAAAGATTGGTTCGAGTTCTGTGACCATTCTTCGATCTACTTGTTTATCGCAGGCACATACACACCTTTCATGTTCGTCGTTCTAAAAGGAACGCTCGGATGGACGTTGTTCGGGATTATCTGGGGGATTGCGATTGGCGGGATCGTGTTTAAGCTCTTCTTCACGAAGAGATTCCTGTTCATGTCAACGTTATTCTATATCATCATGGGTTGGCTCATGATCGCAGCGTGGAATCCGCTTGTTGCGAAATTGCCGCAAGGTGGTATCATCCTGCTTGTTGTTGGTGGTGTCTTGTACACATTAGGTACGGTGTTCTATGTATGGCGCGGCTTCCCGTTTCATCATGCGGTATGGCATCTGTTCGTACTGGCAGGGGCAATTGCACACTTCTTCATGATGTTTAACTACGTTCTTCCGTTACAGATTACTTAATGTATAGTCTTAGTTTAAAAAGTTAAGGGGCGATCTCTGAAGGTTATATTCTAACCTCAGGATCGCCCCTCTTGTTATATCATATCAATTCGCAGAATTACTTAGCAGGCAATTCAACGATCAATGTGTCAGCTGTGCTCATGCCAGGAAGACTTAGCATAACAGCAGGGCCATAGTAACCGCTGATTTTCATGCCGTCTTTAAGATCGTTAGCATCAACCGGTGTACCGTCAGCTGTCATGATGCGCGTGTAGCTGTCTACAGTTAGGATCATGTCGTTGCCAACTTCTTTGTCACCTAGACCGTTAACATATACTTGGAAAATGAAAGTATCCATTGGATGAGCTGTTTTATCAATCGTTCCGTGAACAGGAACGGTTTGTTTTGTTACGAACAATTTGCTAGCGTGACCCACCGGCGGCAAGCTCTTCGTTAGGCGCTCACCATAGAATGCTGTAACTTTATATCCTTCGTGAAGATCTTCAAGTTTAAGAGCTTTACCGTTTACAAGGTCGATGATTTCCGTGGAAGCATCTACTGTAAGTTTTACGTTGTTAAGACCTTTCTCACCAAGACCTTGGCCTGTGATTTCAGCTGTGTAGTGGCCTTCGTTCTTCGTAAGAGATGTCATGATTCCACTAGTGGATAGGGAAAGGTCAGCTTGTGCTTTCGTTAAGTTGATGGATTGCTTTTCCTCATTCCACTCGACACCAAAGCCCATTTTGTCAGCAAGGTCGCGAAGTGGTAAGTATGTTTTTCCGTCATATGTAAGTGGTGCAAGAGATTGTTTAGCTCCGTTTAGAGAGATTTCAAGTTTAGAGTTCAAGAACGCCTCAACCTTATCAGCTATAGAGGATGCACTTGCTGCTACCGGTACGATGCTTACTGCTGCAGCTAGAGATGCTGCTAATAATACTTTGGATTTCTTCTTCATGATGATTCCCCCTGTTAGTTCACTCATTTTTTTTGATTTGCACCCTTACAAACGGTAAATGTGTCCAATATGTTGCACCGATTTATTTTTTTATAGCAAAAAATGATTTTTTACGAGAACCATTATGTCTCGGATCAGTCAAAATAGTTGATTGTTTTTCCCCTTGGTAAGCGGTAATTTTCTAGATAAGAACTTGCCGTTTATGAAGCTGTCAGGGAGATGATCAACATGAATGATACGTACTCGAAAGTTCATATGGGATCGATTCGAACGAAGAAGGACTTACAGCAACTCGTGAACGAGTCGTTAGCACCGCTAGCCTCTTATTTTACACCGGGTAAAAGTGGGCTGGATCTAGGTGCCACGGGAGCGGTTTACAATAAATCAATTGAAAGAATGGAAGCATTCGCAAGACCTTTATGGGGGCTCGCACCACTTGCACATGGGGGTGGAGAGAGTGACCTGTGGGCGTACTACGTGGAAGGGTTGGTTCATGGAACTGATCCGAACCATGAAGAATATTGGGGCAGTTTTGACAAAAAAGATCAGCGTATGGTGGAGATGGCAGCAATCGGACTCGCGTTAGCACTTGCGCCAGATCAAATCTGGCATCCGCTGACAGATGAGCAGAAATGGAATGTCCATCGCTGGCTCGATCAAGTGAATGTTGCGCCGCAAAATCCGAATAACTGGCTCATGTTCACGATTCTTGTGAATCTCGGTTTCAAGCGGGTTGGAATGCCGCACAATCAAGAAAAGATGGAAGAGTATCTGAATCAGTTGGATACCTACTACTTGTCCGACGGTTGGTATTCAGATGGAAAGACTGATCAACGAGATTACTATATTGCTTTTGCAATGCAGTTCTACACGCTGATCTATGCGCAATTGAATGAACAGGATGATCCCGTACGTGCGCATAAATATCGGGAACGTGCAAAGCAGTATGCGCAGCAGTATATGTACTGGTTCGCTGAAGACGGTAGCTCCATTCCGTTCGGACGCAGCCTAACGTATCGGTTTGCGCAAGGATCGTTCTGGTGTGCACTGGTGTATGCAGGCGTGGAAGTATACTCGCTTGGCGTCATGAAGGGCATGATTATGCGACATTTACGCTGGTGGTTTAGTCAGCATATTTTTGATAAAGCAGGATTATTATCTATTGGTTATACATATCCGAATCTCATCATGGCTGAGAATTACAATGCACCCGGTTCACCGTACTGGGCTTATAAAGCGTTCTTGCTCTTGGCACTTCCAGATGATCACCCATTCTGGGTAGTGGAGGAAGAAGAGATGCCAGAGTTAGACGCTTTGTCGGTGCAGCCACATGCACGAATGCTCTTGCATCGTCCAGAGGGGAATACACATGCTGTCGCCTTAACAGCCGGTCAACTTGCGAATTTCGATATGGCGCATAATGCTGCAAAGTATGCGAAATTCGCCTATTCAACCCTATTCGGATTTAGTTGTCCGAAAGGCAGCTATGGCCTGTACGAAGGTGCTTATGACTCGATGCTCGCACTTGCTGAGCGTGATGAGATGTATCGTGTAAGGCGCAAGGTTGAAGCGTTTGAGGTCACTGAAGATTATGCCTATACCTACTGGAAGCCTTGGCATGATGTTGATGTGCATACGTGGCTTATTCCCGCAGGTATGTGGCATGTACGTGTCCATCAGATTCAGACAAAGCGACCACTGGATACAGCAGAAGGCGGCTTCGCTGTCAGTCGACCGACAGATTTTACAGTTGATGAGGAAGCGTGTGTGAATGTGGCAGGTGATTACGCTATCGCGAGATTTAAGCAAGGAACAAGTGGGTTAGTGAATTTGCTTGGGGAACGTAACGGACAGATGATCTACCCGTATCCGAATACGAATGTACTTTATCCTCGTACGGCGCTGCCAACCCTAACTGGGAGCTTAGAGCCGGGTGAACACTTACTAATCTGTGCCGTATTCGGTTCAACGACAAGTGAAGTGAATGATGTGAAGTGTAGCCAAGTTCCTGAAGTAAGTAGGGAAAGCGATACACTTCATTTGGAATATGTAATAGACGATCGAGTTTATACGAAGCAATTATCTCTTATTGATACCACTACTTACTAGAAAGAGTGTGTGCAAAAAGTTAAACGGAAGAGAAAAAATGTACTGTAGGATGCTTTCGATGTACTTTTCCTATGGAAAAGTTGTATCGCCTTTGAAATCGTGAAAATACCATTAGACCAAATCAAAATTCACGATTTCGACAGCGACCGGAAGTGCTTTTTTCTCTGTAGTGTCCAAACTTTTTAAACACAGTCCAAAGGAGCTAAATGAAAATGGGCACAATGTGGAGCGCTGCAATTGAGGATGCGATGTTAAAGGTTAAAACGAATATGATGAAGTATGAAGGTCTATTCCCCCACATTACCGAGAATCAGCGCTATGAGTGGGGAGTGAATGAAGATTGGATCGAGGGCTTCTATACCGGGATGATGTGGCTCTCTTATGAATACGGGGGCGACACATACTTTAAGGCGTATGCAGAAAGTCAGCTTGCGAATTACAAGAACCGAATGGATCAACATATCAGCCTAGATCATCATGATATTGGCTTCTTATATTCGTTGTCTGCGATTGCACAGTGGCGTGTAACGGGTAGTAGGGAAGCGCGTGAGCTTGGGCTACAAGCTGCTAAACGTCTGGTAGAACGCTGGCGTCCACAGATCGGTGTCATTCAAGCATGGGGCGTTGAAGGCGACCCGGAGAACGGTGGACGAATCATTATCGACTGTCTGCTGAATCTGCCGCTTCTGTATTGGGCATACGAGCAAACAGGCGACCCACATTATTATGAAGTTGCGCATGCACATGCCCTGATGAGTCGTCGTTACCTTGTTCGTGGAGATGGTTCTTCGTACCATACCTTTTACTTTGATCAGCAAAGCGGCAATGCGCTTCGTGGCGGTACGCATCAAGGGTACCAAGATGGCTCGACATGGACGCGTGGGCAAAGCTGGGGGGTATACGGATTTGCCCTTAGCTATCGTTACACGAAGGACGAACGCTTCTTGGAAACGTCGAAGCAGCTTGCTCGTTACTTCATCGACCATTTGCCAGAGGATCATATCGCTTATTGGGATTTCGATGCACCGATTACAGTAGATACACCAAGAGATAGCTCTGCATCAGCCATTACAGCGTGTGGTTTAATTGAATTGCTAGCGATCATTGGGGAGGAAGACGCAGATTATAGCTACTTTAAGGACGCTCTTCAGAAGACGATGGAATCGCTCGTTCGGGACTATTCAACTATGAAGATGCCAGATGCCGAAGGGCTATTGCAGCATGGTTCCTATCATGTGCGTGGCAATCGTGGGCCAGACGATTATATGATTTGGGGCGACTATTATTATATGGAGGCACTTATTCGTATGGAAAAAGGACTTCATACCTACTGGTAAAATTATAGATTACAATCTTGGACTGCATTGGTATAATTTGGTTATTAGTGCAGTCTTTTTGTATGCATCTACCAAAAAAGAATAAGGGGGAACGCTATGAGATCGAATCGCTGGGTCGTCTTACTGTGTTATACCGCACTTGCAGGAATTAGCCAGATGCTGTGGCTAAACTTTGCACCTATTATTAGTCAATTGGAAACCCGTTATCAGGCTTCGGCTGCGGACATCAATTGGCTATTAAGCGTGTTTCCTCTTATTTATGTGCTGCTGTCTGTACATGCAGGTATGGTTATTGATCGACGCGGGTATCGCTTTGCTGTTGGAATTGGCGGGATATTCATGGCGGTATTTGCCTGTGTACGCATCATGGACTTTAACTTTTACTGGCTGCTCGTTGGGCAGATCGGTATCGCCATCGGTCAGCCGTATGTAGTCAATGGCATCACGAAATTGGTCACGGATTGGTTTCCACGAAGCAAGCAAGCCATGGCAACGGGGATCGGAACGATGGGGATGTTCATTGGTATGGCTCTTGCGCTTGCAGGCACTCCTATTCTGGTAGAAGCGACGAATTTGCAGATGACTTTGCTTATTTTTGCAGCAATAACGGTATTCTTTACAGTCTTGTTCTGGATATTCGTACATCCGAATCCACAGGGATCTCAAGAACAAATCGATAAGAGAGGGCAGGCAAGTGGCTGGCGTAGTATGCTGCCATTATTACGGGATCGTCAATTATTGCTTATATGCGTAATTGCATTTGCAGCACTTGGTTTCTTTAATGGATTGACGTCGTGGTTGGAACAAATATTAGCACCTTATCAAGTTACGTCAGAGGAAGCGGGCTGGATAGGCGGGGCGTTCATTATCGGAGGAATTCTAGGAGCGGGTGTTATTCCAGCAATCTCAGATAAAATCGGCAAGCAGCGACCGTTCTTGCAGTTGTGTTGCTTAACCGCATTGGTACTCATCTATCCGCTGTGTACGCAAGGGGATGTGACGATACTCCTCGTACTGAGCAGTCTGCTCGGATTTTTCTTCTTACCGGGATATGCCATGTTGTTATCGATGACAGAGCGAATCGCAGGAGAGAAGCAGGCAGGTGAAGCGACAGGTCTGATGATGCTTGCAGGTAATCTTGGCGGTGTGATTGTCATTCCTGCAATGCAGATGGTGACAGGTAGTAGCAGTACATGGATAAATGCGGTTTATCTCATGCTAGCTCTCGTTCTTGCGAGTCTTCTGCTTACGATTGGCATAAAAGAAAAGAAGCAAGATGTGATGCAGAGTAATCTTCCTCTCTAACTTGTTTATCGAAACAGCCCCAACTGCGCGCTCGGCAGTTGGGGCTGTTTGTTCGGGCTGAATCAAGCCAGTTTCTCAATGATAATGATAGCATTCGTGTTCGTTGCAGCAAGTGTTAATCCGATCCCGGTGATAATCAGTTGAATGGTGCCTGACGTGGTAGCTTGGAACATTAATTGTCCAGTAAGTCCCACACCAGCAACTGCTAGGGAGAATGGATTTCCTGCGGGGTGCGGGGTCGCCATGCCTGTAAATTCAACAGTGACTGTACCCAGTAAGCTTAGAACTGCAGTATATAAGGTGAAATCAACCTTGTAATAACCAGGCTGCGAGATGCTAAATGTAGTTGGCCCGATCTGCCGAATAACGTTACCGAATTGGACACCGGGTGTATTAAATGGAACAGGATGTGCCATCAAGAGTAGAACACCGTTGTTCACATTGGAAGCACTGAGGAAGTTGGATAAGCCACTTGTGCCAGTAGCACCAGTAGGACCTGTTGGTCCAGTAGCACCTACTGCACCTCTAGCCCCGACGGGACCTCCTGCTGGCCCTGTTGGACCGGTTGGCCCTATTGGACCGCCAGATGGACCTGTCGCCCCGGTTGCGCCAGTAGGTCCGGTTGGACCTGTCGGACCAACCGGACCACGTGGACCGATTTTACCGCGTACACCAGCAACTTTTATATCAACGACATTTTTACATCCTTTCTTGATGCGTCCTTTATGACAACCCATATAAATCTCCTCCATTTATATTCCTACTCCATTCTATTGGACAAAATGGAAAAAGGGTTGGACGAATACTAGGGTGCTAGAACCTATTCTGAGAAAGTGCGTAAACATTTATCTGTAAAAATAGATTGTTCTGTACTAAAATGGTGATGTATTCCATTTTATCCAAGCGGAGGGGTATGAATGAAAGATAAAGTTGTGATTGTGACAGGCGGTTCTAGTGGAATGGGCAAGGCGATGGCGCAGCGCTTCGCGACAGATGGAGCTAAAGTTGTGATTACGGGAAGAACGCAAGAGAAATTGGAAGCTGCGAAGGTAGAGATAGAGACTTATCCGGGTCAAGTATTAGGTGTAGTGATGGATGTTAGAAACCCTGAAGATGTACAGCGCATGGTACAAGAGACGGTTAATGCTTATGGAACAATTGATTACTTAGTCAACAATGCAGCAGGTAATTTCCTAGTTGCAGCAGAGGATCTATCGATAAACGGATGGAATTCGGTCATTAATATTGTGCTCAATGGCACGTTCTATTGCAGTTCGGCAGTCGGCAAGTATTGGATTGCGGAAGGGATTCGCGGCAGTATCCTTAACATGGTTGCAACCTACGCATGGGATGCAGGACCAGGTGTGATTCATTCGGCGAGTGCAAAAGCTGGAGTTCTGGCGATGACACGCACGCTTGCTGTGGAGTGGGGACATAAGTATGGGATTCGCGTTAATGCGATTGCACCGGGAATGATTGAACGCACAGGTGGAGCGGAGAAATTAGTGGCATCTGCTGAAGCTGGCGAGCGTATGCTTAGAGGTGTGCCACTTGGTAGATTAGGTACTCCAGAAGAAATTGCGGGACTGGCAGCCTTTTTATTTTCCAAGGAAGCGGATTATATCAATGGTGCCTGCATGACAATGGATGGCGGAGGATCGCTTCACCAACATTTTGTATAGAGAAACTTGCGTAAAGCAAGAAAAGTAGGAGGGATCTGGTGTGAAACTGTCTGAATTGCACCCTGTCTTTTATCATGCGCGGATTAAACAGTTCCAACTGACGCGTAGTTTGCGAGATTTAATCTCAAGGAACAAATTTGCTCGTGATTTAGTCCATAAAGATTTACCATACTCGTGTAAAAAGCATCAATCCCTACTTCGTAGGAAGCTTGGACAATCCGACCCGATGTTGCAGGAGAACAAGATCATCAATTTACAATTGGCTGTGAAACAGTTGAATGGGGTATGTATTCGTCCAGGTGAGACTTTCTCATTCTGGAAGCTAGTCGGCAAGACGACAGCCAAACGTGGCTATATCAAGGGCTTGCTCCTCTCACAAGGGAAAGTGATAACGGGAGTAGGTGGGGGCATCTGCCAACTTGCCAATCTGCTCTATTGGATGGGACTGCATACACCCCTTCAAATTGTGGAGCGTCACCATCATCATTTTGACCCGTTTCCAGATGATCATCGCGTGCTTCCTTTTGGCAGTGGGGCTAGTGTATTCTATAACTATATCGATTTGCGGATGCACAATCCGACTGACCAAACCTTTCAATTTCGCGTATGGCTGACGGATGAACATCTAAGGGGAGTCGTGTTTAGCGATCAACAGCTGTGTTATTCGTATCACATTAAGGAGAAGAAGCATCGTTTCTCTCGCGTTGGGGAGAAGACCTATCGAGAGAACGAGATTTGGCGCGATGTGATTGATAAGAGAACGGGAAACACGATCAAAGAAGAGATGCTCATTGCGAACTTCTCAGAGGTGAAGTATGAGGTGGAAGTGGTGTGATGCCGATGAAGAGTAAATCGCCTAAGTTAAATTTGAGTGCTGATGAGCGTAGTCGGCTGCGGAAGAACAAATTGTTATTAAGTGATATCGGTTCTTTGAATCCTGATGTACTTAGTAGTATGTTGGAAGTTCCTTATAAGCGGGCGCGGGATCTCGTGGCATTGGCTACTTTTCAGCGGGTTCCATCAGTGGGGCCAATGTTTGCGCAGGATTTAGTTGATCTCGGTTACTATGAGCTGGCAGAGCTAAAAGATGAGGACGGAGCAGATCTGGTGAATCGATTCGAGCTCATGCGCGGTGGTTGGATGGACCCTTGCTTGGAGGATCAGTTCCGACTCATTGTCCACTATGCGAACCATCCGGATAGCAAGAAGCAGTGGTGGGATTTTACTGCGCAGCGTAAAGCCTATCGAGCGAAGTATGGCTATCCAGCGAATCGACCGACGAAGGAACTGCGAAGTCATTATGTATAGGAGCAGCGAGATTGCTTGATGGGAGGCTATGGACATAATGAGTGATTTAACAATGAGGTATGCACAGATTGAGGACCTCCCTGCGATTGTTGAGATTTACAACTCGACGATTGCCGGGCGGATGGTGACGGCAGATACGCAGCCTGTAACGGTGGAAAGTCGCCTGCCGTGGTTCCATGCGCATACGAATGATCTTCGTCCGCTTTGGGTGGGTGAGATCGAGGGTCAAATTTGTGGCTGGATTAGCTTTCAATCCTTCTACGGCAGACCTGCTTATCTCGGAACGGTAGAGATTAGTATCTATGTGTCAGAGCAGTTTCGTGGACAAGGTTTAGGTAGACGGTTCCTAGAGTTTACAATAAGTGCGTGTGCGACGCTTGATGTACATACGATTCTCGGATTTATTTTTGGACATAACGAGCCAAGCTTAAAGTTGTTTGAAAAATACGGCTTCGAGCGCTGGGGTCATTTCCCACGTGTCGCTGTACTTGATAGCGTGGAGCGGGATTTGGTCATTGTAGGCAAGCGGGTGGGGTAGGCGGAAGCCGCCCTTTTTTTATTTCCTATTTTTAAGAAGATTGGCTAGAGTAGATTAGGTGATCTTTACCGAAAATGAATGTCTCTTTCTCTACGGTAAATCCAATCTTCTCGGCAACACGCATGGAAGGTTGATTACGTGGATCAAAAATACTGACTCCTCCTCACACAATAAAGCAGCTCCCTAAATCGTACTGGAAGCTGCTTCTATCATGTCTATTGAATTATTATCTTACACCCAACCGCGAGCTTGCATCGCTTCCGTAATACGCTTAAGCGAGATCATGTAAGCTGCTGTACGAAGATCTGTGCTGTATTCGTTAGCAAGTTTGCTAACGGCTTGGTAAGAAGAAACCATCTTCACACCTAGCTTCTCGTTCACTTCTTCTTCGGACCAGTAGAAGTTCATGAGGTTCTGTACCCACTCGAAGTAGGATACGGATACGCCGCCTGCATTCGCCAAGATATCAGGGATAACAACAATGCCTTTGCCGAACAAAATTTTGTCAGCATCTGGAGTCGTTGGACCATTCGCGGCTTCGGCTACGATCTTCGCCTTGATGTTGTCTGCATTCGAAAGTGTAATTACGTTCTCAAGTGCAGCTGGAATCAAGATATCCACTTCAAGCTCAAGTAAATCGTGATTCGTGATGTGGTATTCTTTGCCGTAATCAAGGATGGAAGCTGTGTCTTTCAATTGACCGATTGCTTCAACATCAAGACCAGCAGGGTTATAGATACCGCCTTTGGAGTCACTAACTGCAACGACTTTGCAACCTAGTTCAGCAAGCAAGTTCGCTGCAATACGACCTGCGTTACCGAATCCTTGGACAGCAACCGTAGCACCAGCAGGTTCACGTCCAACTTCTTTTAATGCCTCAATAATTGTGTAGACACAACCGCGAGCTGTTGCTTCGTTACGACCTTTGGAACCACCAAGAATAAGCGGTTTGCCTGTAATGACACCTGGGGAATGTACGCCTTTAAGACGGCTATAAGTGTCCATCATCCAACCCATGATTTGAGGTGTTGTATACACGTCTGGTGCAGGAATATCCGTTTCCGGTCCTACGATATCTGCGATTGCTTCCATGAAGCCACGGCTTACACGCTCTAGCTCACCTTTGCTGAAATCGTGAGGATCACAGATAACGCCGCCTTTACCACCACCGTAAGGAAGACCAACCACACCGCACTTGAAGGACATCCACATGGATAGTGCTTTTACTTCATCAAGTGTTACGTCCGGGTGGAAGCGAATGCCGCCTTTAGTCGGGCCGATTGCATTGTTGTGTTGGGAACGGTAGCCTTCGAATACGCGAACGCTGCCATCGTCCATTTTCACAGGGAAGTTTACCGTAAGTACACGCTTGGGTCTTTTGAGAATGTCGATAGCGGATTGCGGTAAGTTAAGAAGTGCGCTTGCTGTGTCGATTTGTTTCTGTGCGATTTCAAAAGGGTTCAAGGATTCTGTGTTGTTAACAGTTGTTTGCATAGGGATTACCAACCTTTCTTCTCGTTCATTAGGATTGTATATTGAAATAAAATTATTCTTTAGTGCTTTAACGGATTCGATTGATTCACATTATATGTTAGCAATCCTCCATTAGGGAAATTAATTATTGTTTTCATAAACATAAGCAATATTTATCATAAAATTCAGAAAACGGTTACAAATGAAGCGGGGTAAGGGTTTGTTTGAAATAAGCACCTGGCAAAAATCGTGCCAAGTGCTTTGAGAAATGTATATTTATACCTTAAAACGACTAATTATTTCTTGTAATTCGTGTGCTAGCTGTTTCATCGATTGACTGTCTGAGGACATATTTTCTAGACTTGTGAGCTGTTCTTGAGCGGCAGCTAGAATGTTCTGGGTAGAAGCGAGTGTCTCTCCAGATAAGTTCGCAATATGGTCGATGGATGAAGAAATTTGTGATGTGCTTGCAGACATTTGCTCAGCTGCAGCCGATGCCTCTTCAATCTGCATGACAACTTGTTTGGTAGCATGAACGATTTCTTGGAAAGCTGCTTGCGTCTCTTGGATGAGTACGATACCGCTCTGAGTTTCTTGCTGTGTGCTGTTCATGGCTGCAACGATGGATTGAATGTCACTTTGAATCGCCAATACAATCTCATTCACATGCTTGGAAGTGGAATTGGATTGTTCAGCAAGTTTACGTACTTCAAGTGCGACAACAGCAAAGCCTTTACCATGTTCACCTGCGTGTGCGGCTTCGATGGAGGCATTAAGGGCTAATAAATTTGTCTGCGTTGAAATCCGTGTAATTGTGCTAACCATCTGTTCAATCTGACCAGAGCGTTCATGCAGATGCTCGACTAGCTGCGAAATACCACCTACGCGATTTTGGATGGTGTGCATTTGATTCATTGAACGCTGTAGTGAACTTTGACCGACTTCGACTTGTTCTGCTGATTGAGCGGATGTGTCAAAGGCTATTGTGGAAGAGGATGCAATACGTTTGATGCCTTCTGCCATCTCTTCAGCTGCAATCGCACTTTCAACCGATTGGTTAGCCTGATTCTCACCGCTTGTAGCAATTTCTTGAATGGCTGCTGCAATATGTTTGGAAGCAGCAGAAGTGTCCGTAACCGATAAATTCAAATGGTCGGATGCCGTTGAAACATGTGAACTGCTAGACTGAATATGGGTGACAAGTTTCTTGATCTGCCCATTCATCTCGGTAAAGCCTGCCATGACATGACCGATTTCATCTTTACGCCAAGGCTGTAGATCAATAGGAGCTGTAAGGTCGCCACTAGCAACGAGTTTGAAGCTGTCATTAATGCGCTGAAGTGGTTTGACTAGATGCCTGGAGAAGAAGAAAGCAATCACTCCGCCAAGTACACTGCATAGAAGTGAAGAGATAATGATGGTGTACAAGATAGTCTTTTGACCATGGTTGTAATCACTCTCGAATGAGCCCGCATTAATAATCCATCCCCAATTTGGATCTTTCTCGGAATACGTCACTTTCGGTTCTAATCGATCTGTACCAGGAAACGGCCAAGAGAAGTTCGTAAATCCACCTCCATTACGCGCTTTCTCAACAATTACCTGACCATAATAGATACCATCTTCGTTCTTGTCGTTCCATAAGTCTGCACCCTCTGAGGTTGGATGTGCGATTACATTCGCCTTCTGATCCAATATGTAGAAATAACCGTGCTCGCCCATATCAAGACCGGATTGATTCGGTCGTGTGCCATCCGCTTGTTTTTCACCGAGCAATAGAATCTTGATCTGATTCTCGGCATCTTCAAGTTTCATTACGCCTTGTTTGACGGACTGATCAAGCTGTGCGATCGTGTTAATCGCCATTTTGACATTGTTTCTTAAATTGGCATGGATCAACTTCTCCGTTTCCTGACGTGCTTCGTTATAGCTGAAAGAACCTGTTATTAGAGCAGGGATGATAAGAATCCCCAAGAAAATTCCTAGCATTTTGAACCCAATATTAAAATTTAACAATTTGTGCCACAGCTGTTGCATGTTTCATATCCCTTCTGACTGAATGTTTGTGAAGTCGTCACAATTAGTATTCCTCACTTGAAATTCATTTTCCTTTATAAAAATGCATGAGCGCAATTAGACGGAATTGTATGTATATTGAGAAAAAATATTTTAGTAAAAATATGAAAATTTTGTGTATTTATCAAAGGATTTTACAGGAATGAAACGAATCAATTACACATAGGTATTTTACTTTCATATGGAAAAGGGGGCTTAAGCCGAAAGGTTGTGTCATTCCAGACGTTTTGCTGCATATAGTAGAGATAAATGCTGATTCGTCCATAGGACAACTTGTCTACACCATGCGAAGTACTTTTCTAGTAACCTCATATGTACCTTTTTTCACAAAATTGGAGGGATAATCATCATGCTGCATATTGTTGTATGTATCAAGCAGGTACCTGACAGCAGGGAAATTCGCATTGATCCGAAGAACAACACGCTCATCCGCCAAGGGGTACCGAGTATTGTGAATTTTTATGATTTGCACGGGTTGGAAGAAGCGCTGCGAATCAAGGATGAACAGGGTGCGAAAGTAACGGTGGTAACGATGGGTCCGCCGCCTGCGGAAAAGAGCCTCAAGGAGTGCATTTCGCTAGGGGCAGATGAAGCGGTACTTGTGACGGATCGTGGATTTGCAGGGGCGGATACGCTAGCAACTTCCTATGTGGTGGCAAGTACAATCGCAAAGGTCGCAGAGACCTGGGGACCGGTAGATATGGTGTTCTGCGGCAAACAGACACTTGATGGTGATACAGGACAAGTTGGGCCTGGCATTGCTTGTCGTCTGGATTTGGAACAACTTACATATGTAAGTAAGGTCGTGAAGGTAGACGAAGTGAATCGCAAAGTAACGGTACAGCGCTTGCTCGAAGATGGAATCGAGGTCGTTGAGACCCAGATGCCGCTACTCATTACGGCGCTTAAGGAATTGAATAAAGTAAGACGTGCCTCCTTGCCAGGCATGATTCGTGCCGCGCGGTATAAGCCGACAGTGTGGACAACAGCCGACTTCCCGGGCCTCGAGAAAGCGAAGATTGGGCTCAAAGGGTCACCAACAATCGTATCGAAGACATGGGTACCAGAGATTAAATCTGTGAAGTCTGAACGTGTGGAAGGAGATTCACCTGAGGCGATAGCTGAGGCACTTGGCGGCAAGCTGTGGGATGCGGAGCTACCGAAGCGATTGGGCTGGACGTCGTAAGGGTGGGGTTGTTTAATGGAGCTGCGTGTTCAAAAAGTTTAACGGAAGAGAAAAAATACACTGTAGGAGCGATAGCGTTCGCCTTTGAAATCGTGAAAATACCATAAAATAAATTCAAAATTCACGATTGAGAGAGCGACCGGAAGTGCTTTTTTCTCTGGAGTAACCTAACTTTTTGAAAACGCACGAAAGTCATGAGAGAGTCAAGGGAGGGCGTAACTTATGGCAAGACAGGAACAGCTTGATGATATGCCGGATTGGTCGGCTTACCGCGGGGTTATGATTGTCGTGGAACAGCGCGCAGGAGAGGCGAAGAAAGTGTCGTGGCAGCTGCTTGGAGAAGGTAAGAAGCTCGCTGCGAAACTGGAAGTGCCGCTGATGGCGCTTGTGATGGGCGACAAAGTGGAGCATCTTGCCCAAGAGGCAATTTACTATGGAGCCGATCAAGTGTATTTGTGTGAGGCAGAAGAGCTGCGGGATTACCGCACACGACCGTACAGCCGTGTATGTCTGAAATTAATTCACGATGCAAAGCCGGAAATTGTACTGTTCGGCGCGACGGCAACGGGGCGCGATCTCGCGGGGGCAATTGCAACGCACTTGCCAACGGGACTGACAGCAGATACGACAGAGCTGGATGTAGAGCTGCCACCGTCAAGGCTGCTTCTTGCAAGCCGACCGGCATTTTCTGAGAAAATGATGGCGACCATTCTGTGCAAACAGTACCGCCCACAGATGGCGACAGCACGAGCAGGCGTGTTTCAAGCGTTACCTCGTGATGTGACACGAACAGCAGAGATTATTCGAATTGAGAACACCATGCACGAGGACGAAATTGCCGCGCAAGTCATTGATTTCATACAGGAGACCGGCAGCATTCACTTGGAAGAAGCGGAAGTGATCGTTGCTGGTGGCCGTGGACTTGGTGGGGCAGAGCCTTTTGCGATGCTGAAGGAGCTGGCTGATGCGCTGGGCGGGGTAGTTGGAGCATCCCGTGCAGCCGTTGATGCAGGCTGGATTAAGCATGAGCATCAGGTCGGTCAGACCGGATTCACTGTGCGACCGAAGTTGTACTTTGCAATTGGTATCTCAGGAGCCGTACAGCATACCGTCGGCATGAGCGGCTCAGATATCGTCGTCGCTATCAACAAGGACGACAAAGCACCGATCTTCCAATTCGCGCATTATGGCGTCGTCGGCGATTTATTCCGTATCGTGCCAGCCATCACCGCCGAAGTAAAGAAGCGCCGCGGCATATTCGGCATCGACGCCAAGCCCGAACAACCACCTAAGCCATCTATCCTCGATGATGTGGATCAATCCCACCAGGAAACCGCAGCAGGAACGGTTCAATAATGTTAACAAGGGAGCGGGGTCAAGAATGACACGGAGTTGAAAAGAACTACTTCACGAAGATGCGTTTAATAAGTTTAACGGAAGAGAAAAAAATGTACTGTAGGAACGAAGTGATCGCCTTTGAAATCGTGAAAATACAATAAAATAAATTCAAAATTCACGATTGAGACAGCGACCGAAAGTACTTTTTTTTTCTGCAGTGTTCGAACTTATTAAAGGCATACGCACGATGAAGCTCTTCTCGACGCAGCGACGCATTCTTGAGCCCACTCACCAATCCGTGAAGGAGCGAACCTCTGTGAATGAAAAATTCGATGCAATCGTCGTAGGTGGAGGACCTGCTGGAGCAGCGGCAGCTTTAACGATGGCTAGGGCAGGATTGTCAGTTGTGTTACTTGAGCGAGGCGAATTCCCTGGCGCGAAAAATATATTCGGTGGCGTCCTATACCGCAAGCAGATCGAAGAACTCGTACCTGAGTTCTGGACGGAAAAGAACTTCCCAATGGAGCGCTACATCGTCGAGCAGCGCATCTGGATGATGGGCAAGGAATCGATGGTGACATTCGGTCATCGTAATGAGGCGTACAAAGAACCGTTCAACTGTTTCACCGGACTTCGTGTGAAGTTCGACCAATGGTTTGCGGAGAAGGCTGTCAGCGCAGGAGCGCTGCCCGTCTACGAAACCGTCGCTGTCGATGTGATCCGTGAAGGGGATCGTGTCGTTGGTGTGAAGACCGATCGGGAGGATGGCGACCTGTACGCAGACGTCGTTGTCATCGCTGATGGGGTGAACTCCTTGCTTGGTAAAGCCATGGGCATCCACAAAGAGTGGAAGCCTGACGAAGTGTCACTTGCGGTGAAGGAAGTCATTCAACTGCCTCGGGAGAAGATCGAAGATCGCTTCGGGGTGGAAGGTGATGAAGGCGTTACGATTGAGTTCATGGGTGAGACTTCGCTCGGTATGGCGGGCATGGGTTTCCTTTATACGAATAAGGATACGATCTCGCTAGGCGTAGGGGTTATGGTGAATCATCTGCGCGATAAGAAAGTGAAGCCGTACGCCATCCTTGATTCGGTGAAGCAGCATCCTATGATTCGTAAGCTGATTCAAGGTGGAGAGACGAAGGAGTACTCCGGTCATCTCATTCCTGAGGGAGGATTCACCTCGATTCCGCCACTGTCCGGTAATGGTTGGGTCGTGTGTGGGGATGCTGCACAACTCGTGAACTTCGTCCATCGGGAAGGAACGAATCTGGCGATGACATCCGGTCGTCTTGCGGGTGAAGCGATTGTTGAGGCGAAAGCGCAAGGCAGTTTCTCAGCGGCGACGCTCAAGACGTACGACGAGAAGATCAGGAACTCTTTTGTCCATAAAGACCTCAAGAAGTATAAAGGCATGCACCAATTCCTCAGAGAGCAAGACCCTGAGTTGCTATTCGATAAGCTACCACGCGCTGTGAATGAAGCTGCCTATAACATGTTCTTAATTGATGGCATTAGTAAGGCTGAGAAGCAGAAGATGGCAGTGAAACTCATTAAGAATGCAGCCGGTGGTACTGTGAATTTGATGAAACTAGGGTATAAGGGATGGAGGGCGATGAACGGATGAGCAGCTGCGACGTTTCGGAAAAGTTATTTACGATTCGTTACAAATGTGATGACAAGTCCCACTTGGTGATCAAAGAGTCGGATACGTGTGTGAAGTGTACGACGAAGGATTGCAACTATTTTTGCCCATCTGATGTGTATGAATGGGAGAAGAAACTGAAGATCACAACGGTTGCATACGAGAACTGTATTGAATGCGGCACGTGCCGAATTGCATGTCCATCGGATAACATTCATTGGGTATATCCGAAGGGCGGTCACGGTATTACGTATAAATTCGGATAAGCAGATAGGAATTCATCCGTTATATCCTACAGGCAGCGGTACAATTATTGTGCCAAAGCCTGTTTTTTTCGTTTACATACGGGTGTGTATCCGATATATTAGGCGTTAAGTCATTATTTATCAGAAAATTTAATTATATTAAATAAAGGGAGAGTCAATCGGATGAGATTACAATGTGTGGATTGCGAAAGAGAACTACCAACTGGAAAGTTTGAGTACCAATGTACGTGTGGAGGGCTTTATGACATCATCCATGACAATGCAAACCTAGATGCTGATTATTTAAAAAGAGTGTTCCGCGACCGATTGTCAGAGCGTATGACTCCATACGCAAGCGGTGTGTGGCGTTATAAAGAACTCATTGCTCCTGAAATTCCGGAATCATGTATCGTAACCAAATATGAAGGCAATACAGGATTGTATAGCTCAGAATTGCTGCAGCAATACACGGGCATTCGCCGCATCTTACTTAAAGCACAGAGCGAGAATCCGAGCGGCTCCTTCAAAGACAACGGCATGACAGTTGCGGTATCCCATGGACGATCTCTCGGCTATGAGCGCTTCACTTGCACGTCCACTGGCAACACCTCCTCATCACTTGCGATGTACGCATCCCTGGCACAATGCACCTCTTACGTATTTGTTCCGAACAAGAATATTTCCCTCAATAAAGTACTACAAACCTTGTCCTATGGGGCAAACGTAATCAGCTTTGATGGCACTTATGATGATGGTATCCATTTCTATGAAAAGTATTCTGAAGAGCTAGGTTTATACATCTGTAACTCCATTAATCCATGGCGGATCGAGGGGCAGAAGAGTATTATCTTTGAAATTGCTCAGTATTTAAATTGGGAAATGCCCGATTGGGTTGTGATTCCAGGTGGGGCATTAAGTAATGTGACGGCGCTCGGTAAGGGGCTTGAGGATCTGAAGCGACTCGGCTTGATTAACAAAGTACCTCGTGTAGCACTTGTGCAGGCTGAGGGTGCAAGTCCGTTCCATCAGATGGTGGCGAAAGGAGAAGATACGCTTACTCCACAGCCGAATCCGTATACAAGAGCGTCTGCGCTCAATATTGGTAACCCGCCGAGCTGGCAGAAGGCACTTCGTACTTTGGAACAGACTACTGGCGTTACATGCTCAGTCACGGATGATGAGATTATGGATGCAAAAGCGAAGGTGGATCAAAGTGGTATTGGCTGTGAACCGGCGTCAGCTGCAACTGTGGCGGGGCTGCGTAAACTCATCACCCAAGGAACGATTCATAAAGATGAGACAGCAGTCTGTATTCTGACGGGGAATGTGCTTAAGGATACCGATGCGCTACGCGACTATCACCTAGGAGATGCGTTCACGTCTTCCTACCGTAATCCGATTGTAAATGCGGAGCTAACAATCGAACATATGCGTGATTTTTTAAAAGGAAATGCGTATACTAAGTAGTCGAGGATTTCATCCTATTGGACCAGCGTATATCCAACTAGAGACTGATCCGGTGATTCACACAATTATGTAGACTTAGTTTATTGATAAAAGGTGGCTGGCGCATCTCATGTGTACCGCATCTAGGGAGAGGATTGGGAATAAATGAGTAATGCCCCAAGTGTGGGAACATTTTTTAGGAATCGATTTGTGCAGGCAATTCTATTGTCGGGATTGTTCATGCATATCGGAATTTGGGTCAGAAATTTAGCAATATTGATGTACGTCATGGATCAGACGAACGGAGATAAATTAGCAATTTCGATGATCTCGGTTGCAGAGTTTGCACCGATCTTTATTTTCTCCTTTATTGGAGGAGCTTTCGCAGATCGTTGGCGTCCGAAGCGGACAATGATTTCGTGTGAGCTGCTAAGTGCGGCATCCATTCTAATCGTCTTATTGTCTATGGAATTTGGAACGTGGAAGGCCGTATTCTTCGCAACGTTAGTCTCGGCAATTCTTTCACAGTTCTCGCAGCCTTCGGGTATGAAGCTATTTAAGCTTCACGTTCCTGAAAATCAGATTCAAATGGGGATGTCCATTAATCAGACGATGGCGGCACTCTTCATGATTTTAGGACCGATTATTGGAACATTCATCTTTGTGCAGTTCGGTATTATGGTATCGATCGCTGTGACAGGTACAGCATTTATTCTATCTGCAATTGCTCTTCTTTGGCTGCCGGCAGATCGTGTGCTGGAAGAAGATAAAAAACCAACTAAGATTACGAGTGAACTCGCTGAAGGTGTACGTTATGTGATGGGTAAGAAGATCCTTAAATTGTTAGGTGGTTGCTTTATTGCGGCAGGCCTCGGAATCGGACTTATCCAACCACTTGGTATCTTCTTGATAACAGAGCAATTAGGATTGCCGAAGGAATACTTGCAATGGATGCTTACGGTGAACGGTGTAGCGATGATCATTGGCGGTGTAATCGTAATGGGCTTTGCGAAGAACATGAAGCCCCAACATCTACTTGCGATCGGAATGTCGGTGAGTGCAATTACAATGATCGGATTCGGTATGTCTACGCAGTTATGGTTAACGCTAGTGATCCAGTTCTTCAGTGGTCTCATTATGCCGTGTATCCAGATTGGAATCACGACGATGATCTTGAAAAACTCGGAAGAAGAGTTCCTCGGCCGAGTGAACGGCATTCTAAATCCAATGTTTATGGGTTCTATGGTTGTGACGATGAGTCTATCGGGATGGCTCTTAAGCTTATCTTCACTCGTATTCATGTATGGACTCGCTGGTGCCTTGTTCCTTGTCGGTGTCTTGGTAATGCTTCCGCTGCTTAAGCGTGGCTATCAAGAAGGCGTAACAGGCAATGAGAGCGTAGTGCAAGAGTCGGCTTAAGTAAATATAGCTTAAATACAGTTTCGAAAAGCCGTTAGACACACGTGAATCGTGTTGTTTATCGGCTTTTTCCTTTGATGCTAGGTCCTTTTTCATTGGACAACTGATTTTGTAAATCGTATTATGGTAACAATGAGTTTTACGTGGAGTAGTATCCAGTATGAAAGGTTGAGAATGATGGACAATAAACCGACTGCTAACAATTTTATCAAAACAATCGTAACTGAGGACCTTCGTGAAGGAAAAGTGAACACGATTATGACACGTTTCCCACCTGAGCCGAATGGTTATTTGCATATTGGACATGCCAAGTCAATTTGCTTGAACTTTGAACTGGCTGATGAGTATGGCGGTAAGACGAACCTTCGTTTCGACGATACGAACCCGCTTAAAGAAGACGTGGAATATGTAGAATCGATTAAAGAAGATGTGAAATGGCTTGGATTCGAATGGGATAATCTGTTCTTCGCATCCGATTATTTTGAAGAAATGTACAACCGTGCTGTGCTCTTGATCAAAAAAGGCAAAGCATACGTGTGTGACTTGAACGCAGAAGAAATGCGCGAAATGCGTGGAACATTAACTGCGCCGGGTCAAGACAGCCCTTATCGAAATCGTTCTGTAGTAGAGAACTTGGACTTATTCGATCGTATGCGTAAAGGGGAGTTCCCAGACGGATCGAAGACGCTTCGTGCGAAGATCGACATGAGCTCACCGAACATTAACTTCCGCGACCCTGCCATCTACCGTATCTCCCATGCTGAACATCACAATACTGGGGACAAATGGTGCATCTATCCGATGTATGCATTCGCGCACCCGCTTGAAGATGCGATCGAAGGCATTACTCACTCGATCTGTACATTAGAATTTGAAGATCAAAGACCGCTCTATGATTGGGTAGTCGCTGAGTGCGAGATGGAGCATGTGCCGCATCAGTACGAGTTCGCGCGCCTTAACATGACGAATACGGTAATGAGCAAGCGTAACCTTAAGCAACTTGTGGACCAAGGTGTTGTTGATGGTTGGGACGATCCGCGTATGCCGACTATCTCGGGCTTACGTCGTCGTGGATTTACACCGGAGTCGATTCGTGCATTCGCACGTGAGATCGGGGTTTCCCGCAGCAATAGTATTGTCGATTCCAGACAGCTTGACCACTTCATTCGTGAAGACTTGAAGCTCAAGGCACCACGTACGATGTCCGTACTGCGTCCACTTAAAGTTGTCATTACGAACTATCCAGAAGGTCAAGTCGAGATGTTAGAGGCAGAAGTGAATGCAGAGAATGAAGAGATGGGCGTTCGTCAAATTCCGTTCTCTCGTGAAATCTACATCGAGCAAGACGACTTCATGGAAGATCCACCGAGCAAGTACTTCCGCTTGTTCCCTGGCAACGAAGTGCGTCTGAAGCATGCTTACTTCATTAAGTGTGAAGAAGTGATTAAGGATGAATCGGGTAACGTGGTTGAACTGCGTTGTACGTATGATGTGGAGACGAAGAGTGGCAGCGGCTTTACAGGACGTAAAGTCAAAGGTACGCTTCACTGGGTGGAGGCGACTCAAGCTGTTGCATCCGAGTTCCGTCTGTACGAGCCACTGATCTTGGATGAGGCAGAATCTGAGGAAGGTACAACATTCCTAGACCGCATCAACGCTGCGTCACTTGAAGTGCTTCAAGGTTTCATCGAGCCGAACATGAAAGATGTACAGCCACAGGACAAGTTCCAGATGTTCCGTCACGGCTACTTCAACGTGGATTCCAAGCTTTCCACACCTGAGAAGCCCGTGTTTAACTTGATCGTTTCGCTTAAGAGTTCATTTAAATAACAAGAATCCCGACCTGTGAGAGGTCGGGATTTTATTTGTTTTACAATTGAGGTTTACTTTGAATCAGCAAGTTTTGCAGCTTGTTCTTGGAACAGCACAAGCAACTTGGCAAGGCTGGTCTTAATGGCTTTGGAATCCTTCGATTCCAAGGCTTTTTCTAGTTCGGTATGTGCTTGGTTATGGGCATCGTTTACAGCCATTTCCTTCTCATCTAGCGTAGCCATTCCGAATACAACTTCACCAGCTACCTTCTTCATATCTATTGTATTCAGCATGTTCTCTGATACAGCGGATGTTGTTGCTGTTGCTGTTGCTGTTCCTGTGTTGGTTGGAAGCAACTCTGTTGCGAAAACGGCATCTTTAAAAGTAACTGTTTCCCCCAGGGAATCACTTGATTTAACTGCGAGTCTAGTTACAGCATGAGCGGAGGAAGTTACTTGAAGCTGTTTCATTACTTTCTCCCAGTCTTGCAATGTTTCTGGAGCGTATTCTTTTGCAATTTCTATGGGATTTAATGCGGGTTTACTTGCCATTGTGACGGATAGATTTTTTCCAACTGCAGTGAAGCTTAATCCTTTGTCATTTGTTGTACTTGCATAGGCTGGAACAGCTACTGCGGTTAATAACATTGCGGATAGTACGGAACTTAAAATCGTTTTCTTTTTCATAAATAGGCACGCTCCTTGAATTGGGTTATTTGTTGTTGACAAGACTCATTCTACGGACAAAGTGTGGCACAAGAAGTCTATAATTGTGGAAAAAGAATGGCAATTTATCTGAACTTAAGGTGCATTTGGTATACTAGCTTCATTGTTAGAGGGGGCAGGCTAAATGAACAATTATCGCATCGCGATTGTGGATGATGATCCATATATTAGAGAGCTCGTTGAAACGTACTTGCGCCAAGAAAACCTAGAGACGATCGGTTTGGGAACTGCTGAAGAAGCGTGGGAGCTATGGGAGCAGAATCCACCAGATATGTGGGTACTTGATATTATGTTGCCTGGGATGGACGGCTATGAATTGTGCAGGAGGATTCGGGGTAGCGCCGAGGTTCCGATTATTATGATCTCTGCTCGAGATGATGAAGTAGATAAAATTCTGGGAATTGAACTGGGAAGTGATGATTACTTAGTTAAGCCATTTAGTCCAAGGGAACTTGTAGCTCGTGTGAAGCGACAGCTTAAGCGGATGCAGAAGCTTCAGGGGATTGAGGAAGAAAGTACAGCAATACATACATATATACAGCTCGGACAATTGCGCTTGATGTTGAATAATCGTTGTACGATCTGGCGGGATGTGGAAATTGATCTGACCTCCAAGGAGTTTGATCTGTTAAAGCTGCTTGTTGTAAATCCCAATCGAGCTTTCGCAAGAGAAGAGCTATTGCAGCTCGTATGGGGTGAAGATTACTACGGCAGTGATCGGGCGGTTGATCATCTGGTCAAGCGATTACGCAAAAAAGCCGAGCATATTCCGATTGAAGCCGTCTGGGGACATGGTTACCGCTTAAATGGAGGGGATTGCTGATATGAAGCTGATCCATCAGATTAATCTTGCTTTTGGTGTGCTGCTGGTGCTCGTATTCTCGGTTACGGCTGTTATTATACATACGGTGCTACTTGATCATTTTATGGGAAAACAGCAAGATGAACTTCAGGAACTTAGCAATAATCTATCGATTACAATGAGTCAGCGAGCTGTGAGAATGCCGGAAGAAATCAGCACGCTTACGGTGACCAATAACGTTGAGGCGATTCTGCTCGATGCCAATAACCAGGTGATCTCCACGACTATAAAAACAATAGATGGAGTGACAGGAGTTACAGATGTTGTTCAAGGAATCAGCACAGCTATGCCAATAAATGAGGACATGAAGAGAATTATAGCGGGACAAGATATTCGTTATCTAACAAGTTCGGCAGTGACGGACTACGGGCACCTCACTTTGGTATCATCGGTCAGTAAAATCAAGGAGATCGAGCAGAAGCTGTTTGGTCAATTGTTGATCGTGCTTTGCGTCGGTTTTGCATTGGTATATCTACTTAGTTTGTTGATTACAAAAAGGCTCATTCATCCCTTAATGTTGCTAAGAGAGGAATTGAAGAAAGTGAAGTGTCGTCAATTCTCGGGTGTTCAGCGCATTCAGGCAGGTGGCGAGATCGGCGTAGTGGCGGAGACTGTCTATGATCTAGCGAAAGAATTGGAGCGTTATCATCAAGTGCAGAAGCAATTTTTCCAAAATGCATCGCATGAATTGAAGTCACCTATGATGTCAATTACCGGTTATGCAGAAGCGATCAAAGACGGATACATAGCTGGTGAGGGTGTTTCACGAGGATTGGATATTATTATGAGCGAGGGAAAGCGCGTCAAGAAGCTTGTTACGGAGATGACGTTGCTGGCCAAGCTGGATAGCGAAGAGAATATTTTTCAGTTCGAAGAAGTTGCCTTAACGGATATGATCTTAGAGACACAAGAGCGAGTGAATCCTACGATAATGAAGAAGCAATTGGAGCTGAATGTCCATTACCATATAGAATCGCCAGACTCGATAACCATCCGTGCTGATCGTGATAAGTTGCTGCAAGCACTGCTTAATGTTGTAAACAATGCGGCTCGCTATGCGAAGGAGCAGATTGATATCCATGTGTACCAGCAAGGGGTTCGGGTTCAAATCTCCGTACAAGATGATGGAATGGGGATTTCCGAGCAGTTGCTTCCAACCCTTTTTCATCGTTTTGTCAAAGGAAAAGACGGCGAATCCGGTCTCGGACTCGCCATAGCAAGGGCAATTGTTGAAAGATGTGGAGGTGGGATTACGGCGCATAATCAACCTGAAGGTGGAGCAAGACTGGAATTTGATTTTCCTTTGTATCGGTGTAAGTCTTTGTAATAAAAATAAACTAGACAAGCGTATAGCTCTTGCGATTGGAGGCTTCTAACATTGAGAAGTAAACAAGAGATGATGACGTTGTTCATCGATTATGCCAAGCACGATTCGCGAATTCGCCTAGTCACACTAGAAGGATCACGAACGAATCCGAATATCACACCAGATATTTATCAGGACTATGATGTCTCTTACTTTGTAACGGATATGGCATCGTTTAAGGAGAATGATACGTGGCTGGATCAGTTCGGAGAGCGGCTGATGATGCAGAAGCCGGAGGATATGGAGCTGTTTCCAGCGGAGCTTGGCAATTGGTTCTCGTATCTGATCTTGTTTGAAGATGGGAATAAGCTAGATTTAACACTGATTCCTGTGGATGAGTCGGACGATTATTTTGCCAATAGTGATGGATTGGTAGAGGTCTTACTGGATAAGGACTGTCTTGTGAAAAATGAAGTGATCGCGGATGACCGTCAATACTGGATCAAGAAGCCGACTGCGAGGGAGTTCGATGACTGTTGTAATGAGTTCTGGATGGGTTCGACCTATGTCGTGAAGGGTCTTGCTAGGAAAGAAATGCTGTTCGCGATCGATCACTTACACGAGGTTGCTCGTCCGAACTTGCTGCGCATGATGGCATGGTACATGGGGGCTGAGCGAGGTTATGATTTTAGCGTAGGGAAGAACTATAAATTTATAGATCGCTACCTGCCTAAAGAAGATTGGGAAGCCTTGCAATCGACTTATCAGCAGCATAGCGATCTTGTGATGTGGGAATCGTTACGGACTTGTTATACGTTATTCCGCAAATACTCTGGAGCTGTGGCAGAAAAACTAGGCTATTCATATCCCGATTACGATCGGGTGATAACCTTGTATACGGATAAGATTCACGGATCTATTTAATGTCCCACTCGACTTTGAAGTTATCCTTAAGCTTTTACCCTAAGACGATGAGCACGTAGTCTCCATCTTTGTTGATTTCGTAGTTTTTTACCATTTAGAAGAAAAGTAAAAGAAGAGTCCTTCAAATGGATTGATAAATAGGTTTGAACATTTTACAATATATTCAGAATGTTGAAACTGTATTTCATTAAATGAAACTATGAGGGGTGCATGAGATGAAAGCCGTTATCGTGGAACAATTCGGTTCAGCGGACAACATGAAAGTGGTGGATCAAGAGATTCCTACACCTAATCCAGATCAAGTGCTGATTCGTGTGAAGACGACGAGTGTTAATTTTGCAGATATTAAAGCGAGACATGGGAATAAAGGGGGAGGGAAGCTGCCTTTCCTACCTGGATTAGAAGCGGCAGGTGTCATTGAGCAAGTCGGCCGTAACGTGGTGAATTTGGCGGTAGGTGATCGTGTGATTGCTTTTCCTCATGATGGATCGTATGCCGAATATATCGTAGCAGATGCCAACTTAACGTATGTGCTTCCAGATCAGATCGATTGGGATACCGCGGGTGCGTGTGGAATTGTTTCGTTCTTAAGCTATAAGTTGTTAGCAGGTCTATCTCATTTGCAAAAAGGGGATTCTGTCCTCATCCATGCTGCCGCTGGTGGTGTAGGTACGACTGCAATTCAAATTGCCAGAGCACTTGGCGCTGGACTTATTATCGGAACAGTGGGTCACCCAAATAAAATCCAGACTGCATTAGACGCAGGGGCGGATAAAGTAATTGTGTATGAACAAGATGATTTTGCTGCTAAAGTGAACGAATTAACCGCGGGCAGAGGTGTAGATATTATCCTCGACTCAGTCGGAGGAGTGATTACGGAGAGTAGTATGAATTGCCTTGCGAAGTACGGTAGGCTCGTTGTATTCGGCAACTCCAGCGGGAAGTATGGCAACGTGAATACGAAGGACTTGCATGCAAGCTGCCGCTCGGTACTTGGGTTTAGTTTAGGTACGACGCGCAAAGAGCGACCCGACATTTTACAAGAAATAGCAGTTCAAGTGTTCGAATTACTATCAAAGGGCAAGCTGAACATCCAGATCGGTGCAAAGTTCCCATTCCAAGACGCAGCACAAGCGCATCAATTCGTGGAAAGCAGACAAAGTACAGGGAAAGTTGTACTAACGTTCGATCTGTAAGATTCCGTTAATATTGTAGAGATATTCTTACATAAACCGATTTGGATGGACAAGTAAAGGGCTAAGTAGATGAATTCTACTTAGCCCCTTTTGCACGGTTACACGCCAATAATCGTTAATTCTTTCGGGAAGGAAGTTAATACTTCGACACCGTCTGCCGTTACGATCACATCATCTTCGATACGTACGCCGCCATGACCAGGAACATATACGCCAGGCTCGATTGTGAATAACATACCTTCACGCGTCTTGTCTTGGTTCTCACCATGTACGGAAGGGTATTCGTGAATTTCAAGGCCAAGCCCATGACCAAGACGCGTGATGAAGTAGTCACCATAACCGCGGTCAACGATCGATTTGCGTGCTGCATAGTCGATGCTTGCGAACGTCACGTCAGGACGTACGGCTTCGATACCACGAAGGTTCGCTTGAAGCACGACATCGTACATTTCTTTGTTCTTCGCATTGAGCTCACCAACAGCGAATGTACGTGTAATATCTGAAGCGTAACCATCAGCGAATACGCCTAGATCAAGAAGCAGCAATTCGCCTTCTTTAATAACGCTGTTACTCGGTTCACCATGTGGTTGTCCGGATTTCTCACCTGCAAGTACCAAAGTACCGAAGGAAGGACCTTGAGAGCCTAATCTACGCATCTGGTATTCAAGTTCAGCGACGATATCCATTTCGGTAACGCCTACACGTACCTTCTCTACACCTGCACGAAGTACATCTTCAACGATGCGAATTGCTTTTTTCATAATTACAATTTCTTCTGGAGTCTTGATCACGCGCATTTCACGCAAAGGCTGTTCGATATCTGCCCATACTTTAGCTTCTACATGGGAGCTAAGTGCTTCAAATCCTGCTACGGTTAGGTGGGATTTCTCTACGCCGAAGCTAGTGATGCTGCTTGGTAAGTAGCTCTTCAGTACAGCATAAGGGTTTTGTGTATCCGTATGTGCATGAATCGTGCTTACCGAAGATGTTTGTTGTGCTTTCTCTAGATCAAGAGACGGAACAAGCAAGAATGGATCTTGACCTTTCACGAGGACTAAACCTAAGAAACGCTCATGTGGATCGGTATAGAAGCCCGTTAAATAATACACATGCTTGGGCATGGTTACGAGCAAGACGTCTAAGGATTGACGTTCCATGAAGCTGTACAAATTTTGAATACGACTGTTCATTCTTGACCACTCCTTTTTTTCATATGAACTCAGAATCTACCAAATGCCAGCGCTTGTCAACACATTCGAACATTTATTTTGTAGCAAGTACAAACCGCATAATCTGGCGTATTTCTTGCATATACATTGGTGGACCATCGTGACTTTGGTATACTTAATTAATAGAGAATGGGGGATGCATGTATGGAGACGATTCATTTTCACTTACAAGGCAGTTGGCAGGGTGACCGATTCGGGCAAGGGCATATTGCGACAGGTGAGCTGGTGAAACAAGTCTCGATTCCATCAGAGATGCAAGGACCCGGCATAGGTACGAACCCCGATGAGATGCTGCTTGGTGCAGCTAGTACCTGTTATATGATTACACTAGCGGCGCTTTTTCAAACACGAAAGTTAGACATTGCATCGTTCACACTTGCTTCAGAAGGTATTGTTGAAGTGGAGCGGGGCGTGCCGAAGTTTAAGGCGATCATTCATCGTCCGTCTATTAAATTACCAAGCGATACAACGGATGAGCAGATTACATACATCACAACATTAGTCGAGCGAGCAGAGCGAAGCTGTATGATTTCACAGGCCTTGCATGGCAATGTGCAGATGCGAGTTGAGCCGACTATTATTAGAAGTTAAGGAGAGATAGACGATGAAACAGAAAGTAATTTTACTTGCATCTCATACACTTGGAAAAGGTTCCGAGGAGCTTGGCGAGACGATTCTTGAAACGTTCTTCACATTACTTAAGCAGCGCGAATCACTGCCATATGCGGTATTTTGCATGAATAGTGGGGTGAAGGCATTAACGGATGCATCGTTCGCTTCGGTTCATCTGAAGGAGCTTGAGCAGCAAGGTGTTCGCGTCATTGCATGTAAAACTTGCGTGGATTATTATGAACTGAGTGAATCGCTAACAGTCGGTCAGATCGGCAGTATGGCGGATTTTATCCAATTAGCAAGTGAGTATGAGGTGTTGACGTTATCGTAGTGTCCGCTACACAAAAAGCAGCCGTAATGCCTCGTTAGAAGAAGGCATATACGACTGCTTTATTTGTATACAAGAACCCTTATTGTTTGATCGTAATATTACCTGAAGATGCCTGTACTTTGATGACTTCAGGGGAAGAGTTGCTCGTGTTCGGATAGCTCGTGTCACCTGAAGAGGTTTTGAGGTCAAATGAACCTGCGAAATCTTTCGGAATGATTACTTTGGCATCGCCTGAAGATAATTTGATATCCGCATTCGCTGACTTCTTCTGCTCCAGTGTCACATTACCTGAAGAATTCTTGATTTTCGCATCATGTGTTACGCCATCGATTTCGATATTACCAGATGAACCTTCCGCAGAGAGGACACCTTCGACTTTAGAAGCAATGATGTTTCCTGAAGTTGCTTTAAATTCAATCTCTTGACCGCGAACACCATCTAGACGAATATCGCCAGATGAACTCTTTACATCAATGTCGCGTGCAATTAGATTCTTACCTTTAATCGATCCAGAAGAAGTTTCAATATCGATTTCTTCAAGCTGATTAAGATCTGCCATAGTAACGGTTACGTTGATTTTATTATTTTTAAAATTACCAATGGTGAAGAATTGAATATTCGGTTTTTTGTTCGTGAGATTAATGTTGAATTCTCCATCACGAATACCAGTTGATTGAATCAGATCAATATTTTCTTGGTAGGTATCGCCGTCCATTTCAATGGAGTTGGAACCGTTCTTACTCACAACAAATGTAACGTCGAAGTCTTCAGAATTACCTTGAAGCTTGATGTCTTTTAACTGATTAGCTGAGAAATCCCACTTTTTATCAAAAGCGATCTTGCTATTCTCCGGGTTGCCGCCACCGTTCAGTAGATCACCACGAAATGCGATTGCCCCGATTAAGCCGATGGCGATTAAGATTAGACCAAATCCAATAATTTTCTTATTCATATCTATTTCTCTCCCCCTTAAGTGTTCGACCAATCCATTTGAAATAACGAGCTAGCACGAGTGTCCACGCACGTAAAAGCTTAACTGCGTATAGGATCGCAATAAGACCAAGCCCTAAACATGCTATGGATAAGAAGATCTTACCGACTGAGAAATAGTCATTGAACATGAACTCGAATGTGACGAGTACTGGTGCGAGCGTTAGTGATGCAGCGGCAACAACTAGGGATAGACAGGCTGCCCAAAGTGAAAGAAGCACAGGTGTAAGGGAGATGTTGAGAAAGAACTGCCCAATTAAGGCAAAGATGGTACGACTGGTGCTAGCAGTTTCACGTGGGAGCAGATCGGGATTGATATATTTCTCACCAAGTGCTTCACGCGCCAGTTCAATTGGATCGCCGAGTTCATAAGCAATTTCATCTTCTGTCTGGCCATTTCTCATTCCATGTTGGAAGTGCATATCGTATTCAGCTAACAGCTCATGACGTTCGTAAGCGGGTAGCGCGTATAAATGATGTTGTAGGATTGCCATAAACATGGATTTATTCATCGAATCCACCTTCTCTCAATAAGTTAGACACATTGTTTGCGAAAAATTTCCACTCAGCGATCATCGTGTTCATGTAGATGACGCCTTGATCGGTTAGACGGTAATACTTCCGAGGTGGACCCTCTGACGATTCCTGTAAGTAGGTCGTGCATAATCCGTCATTCACAAGTCGACGTAGCAGGGGGTAAAGTGCGCCTTCAGCCACTTGAATGTGGTGAGACATTTGCTGTGCTAATTCGAATCCGTACTGGTCTTTTTTATTAATAAGGACAAGAACACATAACTCCAAGACGCCCTTCTTGAACTGAACATTAATTTCCACGTGCATAACCTCCCTTAGTCGAGTGTGTATATTCCTATGTTGTAAGTTAGTATGTTTTATTCAGTACTAATTAATGTTAGGTACCTGATGAAGATTACTATATCACTATGTACTGAACAATGCAAGGTACTGAATCATAAATTTTAGCGGAAAATTTCTGTTAGTTGTAAGATAGTAGTACATCTATCTTTACACAATTAATTGATAGGTATATAATTGTCATAGCAACTAATTAAGGGGCGTGTTATGTTACATGAATCCAGTGGATCATTCTCTTGGATTTCAGTTGGGGCGAACCCATCGAAAGCTGTACAATCTACTCTCAGGTAAGTTTAAGTCAAGTGATGTAACACCCGAACAATGGAGTGTGCTCTGCTGCTTAATTGAAGAGGAAGACATTACGCAGAAAGATTTATCGAGTCGTCTGCACAAAGATCAACCTACGGTTACTCGGATCTTAGACTGTTTGGATCGCAAGGGATTTATCGTTCGTAAGCCGAATAAGGCTGATCGCAGATCGTATCTGATTGGAATTACAGATGAGGGACGAGCTGTTGAAGCAAGTCTGCATGATGTGGAACATCGCGTGATGGACTCCGCATTTCAAGGAATGAAAGAAGATGAGGTTAAGCAATTCGGGCAGTGGTTAGCCCTTATTAATGGGAATATAGAAAAAGAAACCAACTAATAGGAGTGTTAGACATATGGATCAGTCACCTACTGGAAGCGCGTCCCGATTGTGGACGCGCGAATTTATTTTGTTCACCATTTCCAATATGCTTCTTTATCTGAATTTACAAATGATTACGCCGTCGCTGCCTGCTTATGTGGCTTCAGCCTTTGACGTCAGTAGTGTCTGGATCAGCTTGATCATTAGTGTGTTTGCGTTTGCTGCGATTTTGACGCGATTGTTCGTCGGCAAAGCGCTTAGCATAATGTCGCCGAAGCGTGTTCTGATTATTGGACTTATTGTTTATCTGCTATCGACGATCTTCTACTACTTTGCAGGATCGGTTGCGATGATTCTCGTTATTCGAGTTCTGTATGGGATCAGCTTTGGTATTGTCAGTACAGCTTATGGAACGGTTGTATCGGATATTGTGCCGAATAAGCGTATGGGTGAAGGCATCGGTTATTTTGGCTTATCGACAAGCTTCTCCATGTCTATTGCACCCATGATCGGTTTGTGGTTGCTCGGACAATTCGGATTCCATACGGTTATTGAAGTAGCTACACTGCTCATTCTGCTTATTTTCCCATTGTTCGCGGTGATTCGATTCCCATCAGGTCCGCTTCAAGCAGAAGGTGAGCCTGCATCAATGCCTCATAACGTGCCTAAGCCGAAGATGATGGACAAGCGTTTGCTATTGCCATTCGTACTTAATATGTTCTTCACCGTGACATACGGTGGATTAATTACGTTTATTACGTTGTTCGGTAAAGAAGTGAGTATTGCCAATGTGGGTTGGTTCTTCTTGTTTAATGCGGTAACCATCATCTTGGTTCGTCCGTTCTCGGGAAAGTTATTTGATCGTAAGGGACATATTGCGGTACTGCCACTTGGTGCGGCATTGATTTTCACCGCTATGATCCTGTTATCTTTCATATCTTCAACTAGTGGACTAATCGTTGCTGCACTTATCTATGGAATGGGTTCTGGACTGCTGCAGCCGTCTTTACAAGCGTGGATGATTCAGCGTGTAGAGCCGGAACTTCGAGGTACGGCGAATGGTGCTTTCTATAATTCATTGGATTTGGGGATTGCGATGGGTTCCTTATGTTTAGGTACAATTGCGACTAGTACAAGCTATGCGATGATGTACCGAATCTCTGCCTTTATGATGGTTGTATTCATCGTTGTTTATTTGGTCGTTCTGATGTTGGAGAGAAAGGCTCGTCCACAGCTTGCGAGTACAAGGAATCGTTCGGGTCATATCGGTAACTTACGCGGTATCCGTAACGTCGAAGATATTGCGGATTAAGAAGCTTGTTCCATAATCATGTAGCCTGAAGTTGGAATGCCTATCGTAGGCGATTTCCAGCTTTTTTTGTTTTTCTATAAAATAGCAATTGACACTTTTTACCTATTAATGGTACTATACTGTCATTAATCATAGTAATCTTATCGGAATAGTTAAATTGATTGTCCACCGGACCACCGGAGACCCGTCACAGTCGGATTGTGATGTGGATTCGCGCTTGCAGTAGGCGAGCCCCATAGAGAAGTTATTTCATTTATTTAAGTTATGAAAAGGGGTAGGTTATTGTGGCGAAATTCGGTGGTGTAGGAAGTTTATTTAGGAAGATGTCCATCTTTACAGTTACGTCAGCACTTGTACTTGGCTTAGCAGCTTGCGGAGGGTCTACACAAAGTTCAGGACAATCAACGAGCACGCCAGATCCTTCAAAAGGGGCGCAGCCAACAGATAAACCGCAAGCGAAAGCTGCTATTGAACTGCTCAACGTATCGTATGATCCGACTCGCGAACTATACGACAATTTTAATAAAGCGTTCATTAAATATTGGAAAGATAAAACAGGTCAGACCTTAACGGTCAAGCAATCCCATGGTGGATCGGGTAAGCAAGCACGTTCGGTTGTAGATGGTTTACAAGCAGATGTTGTGACGCTCGCTCTTGGTTATGATGTGGATCAAGTGCAGGCGGCAGGGCTTATTCAAGAAGGTTGGCAGAAGGAGTTTAAAGATAATAGCACACCATACACATCTACGATTGTGTTCCTGGTTCGCAAAGGCAATCCCAAAGGGATCAAGGACTGGGACGATCTGATTAAGCCAGGCACTTCTGTCATTACACCGAACCCGAAGACATCAGGCGGAGCGCGTTGGAACTACGTTGCCGCTTGGGGTTACGCACTCAAGAAGAATAACAATGACCCAGAGAAAGCGAAACAATTCGTCACCCAACTATTTAAGAACGTTCCTGTGCTCGACTCCGGTGCACGTGATTCCACTACGACATTCGTAGAACGTGGCATTGGCGATGTACTCCTTGCTTGGGAGAACGAAGCGTTCCTCTCCATCAACGAGTTCGGTAAGGATAAATTCGAGATTGTCGTACCGTCCGTAAGCGTACTTGCAGAGCCTCCAGTTGCGATTGTCGATAAAGTTGTGGATAAGAAGGGCACGCGTGAAGTTGCGCAAGCTTATCTCGAATACCTTTACACCGAAGAAGGACAGACGATTGCAGCTAAGAATTACTATCGTCCACGATTAGATTCAGTAGCGAAGAAATTCGAAAGCCAATTCCCATCGATTCCACTGTTCAAAATCGATGACCCCGAATTTGGCGGCTGGGCTAAGACTCAGAAGACCCATTTCAGCGATGGCGGTGTCTTCGACCAAATCTACAAACCAGGTAAGTGATGATTGAAGTCTCCAAGCGTGAACGAAAGAGAAAAGTAGTACTGGAGGAGCGAAGATAATGCTTACGAAGTACTTTTCCTATGGAAAAGTTGTGAGTTCGCCTTTGAAATCGTGAAAATACCATTAAATAAATTCAAATTCACGATTGAGACAGCGACCGGAAGTACTATTTTTCTCTGTAGTGGTGCAACTCTTGGCGACGCCACAAAAAAAGGAGTGTGTGTTTGTGACCAAACGTTTGAAACAGCGCAGCATCCTACCTGGTTTCGGTTTATCGATGGGCTACACGATTGTGTATTTGGGACTGATTGTGCTTATACCTTTAACCGCTATCTTGCTGAAAAGCACCCAGCTTAGCTGGGGGCAATTCTGGGATACCGTGCTTGATCCACGCGTCATCGCGTCTTACAACCTTAGCTTTGGAGCTTCATTTCTAGCAGCGATTGTGAATGCCGTATTCGGCTTTATCGTCGCATGGGTGCTTGTCCGCTATGATTTTCCGGGCAAGCGCATCATTGATGCCTTAGTAGATTTGCCCTTCGCACTACCAACCGCAGTGGCGGGTATCGCATTAACAGCGATTTATGCGCCGAATGGATGGATTGGCTCGATGCTCGAACCACTCGGCATCAAGACCGCCTATTCCCCGCTTGGGATCGTGATTGCACTTGTGTTTATTGGGATTCCTTTCGTTGTACGTACGGTTCAGCCTGTTCTACAGGAGCTGGATAAAGATATTGAAGAGGCTGCTGTAAGCCTTGGGGCGAGACGGTGGTTGATTTTCCGAAGAGTCATATTTCCTGAAGTATTTCCTGCGCTTCTTACCGGGTTTGCCATTGCGTTTGCCCGCGGGGTTGGGGAGTATGGTTCCGTCGTCTTTATATCTGGCAACATGCCGATGAAGACCGAGATTACGCCGCTTCTCATTATGACGAAACTTGAGCAATTCGATTATGCAGGCGCAACTGCGATTGCACTTGTGATGCTGCTACTGTCGTTCATTTTATTGCTTATTATCAACATGCTGCAGTGGCGGAGTAGTCGTCGTCTGCTCGCGGAATAGGAGGATTCCATGGCTCAATTACCTACAGCGAACCTGGGTGCTCCGACGCAGCAGCGACCGGCACATTTATCAGAATCGAAGGGGATCAAGTGGCTGCTTATTGCAGTAGCATTATTTTTCCTAGTCTTATTGCTGATTCTTCCGCTCGTAACCATCTTCACCCAAGCTTTCAAAAAAGGAGCTGAAGTGTACTTCGCATCCTTGCTCGATTCAGATGCACTAGCAGCGATTCGATTAACACTTATTACAGCAGCGATTGTCGTACCCTTGAATGTGATCTTCGGGCTTGCAGCCGCGTGGGCAGTTACGAAATTCCGGTTTAGAGGCAAGCAGCTTTTGTTAACGCTGATTGATCTGCCTTTTGCTGTATCACCTGTTATAGCGGGGTTAGTGTTCGTTCTCTTATTCGGTGCGCAAGGCTTCTTCGGAAGTTTCTTAGCGGAGCATGATATCAAGATTATTTTCGCCATACCAGGAATTGTCCTTGCGACGTTGTTCGTCACCTTCCCATTCGTTGCGAGGGAACTTATCCCACTGATGCAGGCTCAAGGTACAGGGGAAGAAGAGGCAGCAACGACACTCGGTGCCAAAGGATGGACGATCTTCTGGCGCATCACGCTTCCGAATATGAAGTGGGGGCTCATCTACGGGATGATCCTCTGTAATGCAAGAGCAATGGGTGAGTTCGGTGCAGTATCTGTAGTATCTGGTCATATTCGCGGGGAGACGAACACGATTCCGCTGCATGTACAGATTTTGTATAACGAATACAAATTCTCGGCGTCGTTCGCGGTTGCTTCCTTACTCGTATTGCTTGCCATTGTTACATTGGTTGTCAAAGCCATTCTAGAGTGGAAATTTGCACAAGATCACAAGAAAGGCGGTGGGGTGTAATGCACATTACGGTCAATCAGCTGCAGAAGTCATTCGGTGATTATGAAGCTGCAAGGCAGATTAGTTTTGATATTGAAAAAGGAAAGCTCATCGGTTTACTAGGGCCGAGTGGCGGAGGCAAGACGACCATCCTTCGAATGCTCGCAGGGCTGGAGGAACCTGATTCAGGCGATATTCTGTTTAACGGAGTGCATGTTAATGGACTGCCGCCACAGAAGCGTGAGATCGGTTTTGTTTTTCAAAACTATGCACTGTTCAAGCACATGACCGTGTTCGATAACATCGCCTTTGGTCTAACGATCCAGAAGCAACGAAAAGCGGATATTCACAATCGCGTTAGAGAACTAATCGAACTGACAGGGTTGTCAGGTTTAGAGAATCGACTGCCGCATCAGTTGTCTGGCGGTCAACGGCAGCGGGTCGCTTTCGCTCGAGCATTGGCTCCACAGCCACAGCTGCTGCTGCTCGATGAACCGTTCGCAGCGATTGATGCGAAAGTAAGGAGAGAGCTTCGGTCATGGCTTCGAGAGATGATCGATCGTGTGAAGATCACGACGATTTTCGTTACGCATGATCAGGAAGAAGCGGTGGAAGTTGCCGATGAGATCATGATTATTCATGAAGGCCGATTGGAACAGAAGGGTTCCCCGATTGCGATCTACCAGCATCCACAGACTCCATTCGTCGCAGGATTCGTTGGAGAGTCGAGCCCACTTGATAGATTCACAGGACTCCGGGGATTCGATTATCCTGAGTGGCATGATGCTAAGGCGATTATTCGTCCGGAATTCGTTGAAATAGGTGGGAAGAATGAGCTGTCAGTCCCATCAGCAGCTGAGTTGGGTATCGTGAAACATGTGTATTTCCGAGGCTCGAATTGGCAGGTGGAAGTACAGGTAGGGCAGTATCAGTTGTATGCGTACCGTGGGCTTGATCAAGTTCCTCTATTTCCAGGGGATCAAGTGCATGTATGCATCGATCGCTTGTACGTGTTTGATCATGAGAAGACCACGTTACTCGTCAACAAGCAGAAGACGGACCCATTGCCTGTTTATATCTAGATAAAAGACAGAAGAACATTAAAGGAGGAAGCGGTTGTGGAGTATACATTATCTATTCAATCCGATCAGGCTGAGCTCGCTGCCGTTGTACATGAACCTCAGTGGACAGGGAAAGAGGCAAATAGGGAGAGCGACTCAGATGAAAATACGGAACTTTTCCCGCTCATTATTATTTGCCATGGATTTGTTGGTAACAAAATGGGTACAGATCGATTATTTGTCAAAACAGCAAGGGAGTTAAGTTCGCAAGGGTTCATGGTCATTCGCTTTGACTATGGCGGCTGCGGAGAGAGTACCGGGGAATATGGCAAGGGAGGACTAGATGCCTTTATTGAACAGACGAGGAAGGTGCTCGATTATGGTCTGTCTCTTGAGGGTGTCGATCCTGAGCGTGTCATCCTGATTGGGCACAGCCTTGGCGGTGCGACAGCGATCCTAACGGCGGTGGAAGATACGCGCGTAAAGACCGTTGTGATGTGGGCTGCTGTTGCCCATCCGCTGAATAACATCGTGAATATTGTTGGTAAACCCGTATATGAAGAAGCGATTCGTAAAGGGAAAGCCGATTATCTGGGTTATGATCTGCACACGAGCTTTTTCGAATCGCTAGGGAAATACCAGCCATTCTTACAGCAGATTGGGCAGTTCAAAGGCGATGTTCTGTTACTGCACGGCACAGCCGATGATGTTATACCCGTGGATTACTGCTTTTTGTATCAGCGTGTGTTCTGGCTGCGCGGAGATGGGCAGTGCGATAAAGAAGTTATTTTACAAGGAAATCATACATTTTCATCCAAAGAAAGCTATGAGCAGGTCATCAAGAAGACGGCAGAATGGCTGAAATATATTGATAAGCGCAAGAATGATTGGCAGGACTGGGCGATCTAACTGGCAAGACTCAATTACGTGAATTGGAGGGAATGTAATGGGAAGAGCGCTTGAAATTGATGAGGTATGGAAATCACGTATTGTGGAAAGCTTAAATGGTCTCGAGTATGGAGCGGTACAAATTATTGTTCACGATGGACGAATCGTACAAATTGAGCGTACACAGCGTAATCGGTATGAGAATGGCGCTAATAAAGTGCAAGCTATTGAAGTGAAGGCAGAAATCGAACGCCAAAAATCACATAAATGATGATCGAAGATATGTGTTGTCAACGCCTAATCAACAGCCTCTGAGCATTCCTTTTGCGGGTTTGCAAAGAGGCTGTTGCGCGTTCACACATTTAGATTTATACTAAGTCTAAATCAATATGATGGAGGCCATAACATGACTCGAAAAGGAATACTCACACCGCAGCGTAAAGCGATCTATGAAATTGTAACCAAAGCCGACGACCATCCGACTGCAGCAGATATTATTGAGCGTCTGCGTGTGGGAGGGCACAATTTTGCTTATGCGACGGTTTACAATTCCTTACGCTATTTAACAGAGGCGGGTATGGTGCGTGAGCTCAAGCTTGAAGGAGATGCAAGTAGGTACGACGGACATATGGACGATCACCAGCATATCATTTGTCGGGTATGCGGTAAGGTAGATGAGGTGTTTGCGCATGTACCAGAAGACTGGGTGAGGCAAGTTGCAGCAGATACAGGCTATAAGATCGAGGAGGAGCATATCGTATTTAAAGGAGTGTGCTTGGCATGTCAACAAATGAAAAATTAATGACATCAAGTAATCGGATTCCTTCTTCCTTCCCAGAAGGAGCAGTGTGCAAGTCGACAAACCGGATTGTCTTAATTAGTCCATATCCAGCGGGTTTGCAGGAGCTTGTAGGCATTCTTTCGGAGCACTGCTTCGACGTGATGGTCTTTCACCATATAAAGGATGATTTGTTAGCGATGTTAAAGATAGATGTACTTGTATTGGATCAGAGTCATGCAGGAATTGAGATGGACAGTAGTGAGTGGAATATTCCTACGATCCACCTCGTATCGCGTGTACCTGATCCAGTGGAACATTCTGATCAACATCGGTATATCCAGTGGCCAGCTGATCGTAAGGCTGTGCGTGAAGCCGTTGAATTACTCATCGTAGAAAACCGTCTTGCATCACCAGCACAGTCGAACGTCCAAGTAAGCGCGAGCTTAGGACAAGTGGTGTTTAAAGATCTCATGCTTGATTCTCGTAAAATGATCGTAAGTCGCGGAGAAGTGCGTATCGATCTAACGCGTATTGAATTCGATCTGCTTAAAGTATTGCTTGAAGCAGATGGGGCTGCACTTTCACGTCAAGCCATGATGGATGCTGTATGGGGCAGCCAATATTTTGGCGGGAGTAATATTGTAGATGTTCATGTGAAAAGCTTGCGCCAGAAGCTTGGCGATAGCCCGAAGGCGTCCAAATATATAACGACAGTTCGAGGAATTGGATATCGTCTTGCTGATTAATGGCGTGCTGCCAAACCTTCATGAAACCTTCATCATGACTTCATGAACTCTTCATGAATGTCATTCGTTCGAATGGTATGATTTTTCTATACAAAAGATTTAGATTAAGTCTAAATATAGAGAACGAAAGGTGGCAGCGCAATGATTCATTTTAATACATTAACGACGAACCAAGGAACGCCTGTTGGCGACAATCAGAATTCCCGTACAGCAGGTCCGAATGGACCGACTTTATTAGAAGATTATCACTTGATCGAGAAGCTCGCACATTTTGATAGAGAACGTATTCCAGAGCGAGTTGTACATGCGCGTGGTGCAGGTGCACATGGCGTGTTCGTGACGCACAGCAGTATGCAGGAGCATACGAAGGCGGCATTTTTACAAGAGGCAGGGAAGGAAACACAAGTGTTCGTTCGCTTCTCAACGGTTATTCATTCAGCAGGATCTCCAGAGACAGCACGTGATCCGCGTGGATTTGCGGTGAAGTTGTATACGGAAGAGGGGAACTATGATATTGTCGGCAATCACTTGCCCGTGTTCTTCATTCGCGACGCGATGAAATTCCCAGACATGGTACACTCCCTTAAACCAGCGCCAGATACGAACATCCAGACGCCGGATCGCTACTGGGATTTCATGTCGCTGACACCGGAATCTACGCATATGCTCACATGGGTATTCTCGGACTATGGAACACCTGCGAACTACCGCCAGATGGAAGGATTCAGTGTTCATGCATTCAAATGGATTAATGCAGAAGGTAAATTGACTTATGTGAAATACCGCTGGAATCCGAAGCAAGGCGTTCGCAACTTGTCTGCGAGCGAAGTACGTGAAGTACAGGGACAAGATTTCAACCATGCAACGAAAGATTTATACCGTAACATTGAGGTTGGCAACTCCCCTGAGTGGGACTTGGAAGTGCAGATGTTAGCACCTGAAGACTTTGACAAGTTCGACTTCGATCCGCTTGATCCGACGAAGCAATGGCCGGAAGCTCAGATCCCGTACCAACTTGTGGGTACGATGACTTTAAATCGCAATCCAATCAACTTCTTCGCTGAAGTCGAGCAGGCTGCATTCTCACCAAGTGTACTTGTACCTGGTATTGAGCCTTCGGAAGATAAGCTTTTGCAAGGTCGCTTATTCTCTTATCCAGATACACAGCGTCACCGCTTAGGTACGAACTACATGCAGCTGCCCATTAACTGCCCGTATGCGACAGTACGCAACAACCAACGTGACGGAGCGATGCAGACGAAGCAGAATCCATCATCCATTAACTATGAACCAAGCCGTCATGAACACAGCTTGAAAGAAGCTCCTGCATACAGGGATTCCGAAGTTGCCGTGAATGGACCGGTTACACGCCAGAAGATTGAAAAGACGAACGATTTCGCTCAAGCAGGAGAGCGTTACCGTACATTCTCTGAGCAAGAACGTGACAATCTTATTGCGAACTTGGTAGGCGATCTGCAAAGCGTGAATGAACAGACAAAGCTGCTTGCGATCTGTAACTTCTTCCGTGCTGATCGGGAATACGGCATGCGTTTAGCACAAGGATTAGGTGTTGATATTAGCGCGTTTATTCCAGCAGGGAAGTAAGAATAGCAAGTTGAAATAAATACGAAGCCTGTTTACGATTGTTGGTCGTGAACAGGCTTTTCTTCATGGATATATAGGTCTGCACATAATTGTGGGCATTTGGGCAAATAATCTCAAATGAGGGAGGTATGTGTATGCCAGATGTATTAGAGATATGTATACGTACGGTTCTAGCAGTCGTCGTCTTGTTCTTGTTAACAAAATTACTAGGTAAGAGACAGGTGACGCAGTTGTCACTCTTTGAATACATAACAGGGATTACAATTGGTAACTTGGCAGGGTCCATCTCACTGGATGTGGATACGGATTGGTACTTAGGTGTGGTAGCTTTATTGCTATGGGCTGTGGTGTCCCTCGGTATTGAATTTATACAGATGAAAAGTAAAAAAATACGCGATTTTATAGATAGTACGGGTACTGTGCTTATACGCTCTGGGAAAATACTTGAAAATAACTTGCGCAAAGAGAAGCTAACGGTCGATGAGTTAATGGCACAATTGCGCAAGAAGCGCGCATTTCATTTAGCGGATGTGGAATTTGCAATAATCGAGCCCAGTGGTGATCTGAACGTGCTATTAACGCGAGAGAATCAGCCTTTGACACCGAAGGACATCGGTCTATACGTGGAACCAGAAGAAGTGCCGCAAATCATCATTATGGATGGCAAATTACAGGACAAGGGACTGATTGCTAGTGGTTTTACGCGGGAATGGCTGAATCAGCATTTACAACAATTAGATATGAAAATTGAAGAAATTCTGGTTGGACAAGTACATTCGAATGGCAAGATGTATATCGATGCTTATAACGATAATATTGAAGCGGCCAAATTAGCGAAGCCACTCATTCAAGCACAAGGAAGTTCTTCACAGTCCACGAAGTCAGCAGAAGCTACACCACTAGTGAAACCCAGTGATCCTCCGCAAAAAGCAGCACTGCTTGCTGCCTTAAAGAAATGCGAAGCCGAGATGCTGCTATTTGGGCTTACCACGAAGTCGCCTGAAGCCCAAGCCATGCTGGGTCAATGTTCACAGCAGCTTGAAGACATGATTGCCCAGATAAAACCGGTGCAACTTCAATAACTCATAGAAGTCAAAAAAGCCGTCATCCCAATAAACAGGATGAACGGCTCTCATTTTGTATAAAAGCTAAAGTTAAGATAAGTTCATTAAGCGATAAGCTTCAGACCAACAGCGGAGAATAGAATCATTGCAATGAAGAGGAATCGCTGCCACTGGCGAGATTCGCCCCATAGGAACATGCCCACTAACGCACCACCAACTGTACCAATTCCCGTCCATACCGCGTAAGCAGTCCCCATCGAAATGCTATCCATTGCATAGGAGAGTAAGCTAAAGCTCACGCCAAATGCAACAATAAGCAGGAGATAGGAAGAGAGTGTCCTCTTTTCGTTGACGCGATTAATGGCGATTACGCCTAGTACTTCACAACAACCTGCAATGAGTAGTGCAAGCCATGCCATTATTCATCCCCTCCCTTCTGTGCAGTAGCGGGTTCCGTTGAAGTTTTTTCTTTTGTAATCATCTTCAGTCCGATAACTCCAGCAAGTAAGACGAGAATCAGCGTAATTTTAATCCCATTTACGGGTTCACCGAACAATAACATTTCGGCTAGAACCGTTCCAGCGGTTCCAAGACCTGCGAATACGGCGTATACCGTTCCAAGCGGAAGTACGCGTGAAGCGCGAATGATCGTATCAAATGAGATCGCGATTGCAATTGCAGTTAAACCCCATTGCCACCATAGGGTGGAGTGTTTAAGTCCCGTTACCCATGCAACTTCGAGTGTGCCTGCTAGAAAAACGAGCGTCCAGCTCTTATTCATCATGAATCATTCCTTTCTTTCTTGTGCCTGTGATCAGCCTTGTTTGTGTGTGAGACCAAGCCAATAAATATGCCATGCAGCATCCAGTCGTTTGGTGAATCGTTCAGGTCCTCCGAATAGAAGCTCAACCCATGTGCCATCGATGATACACAAATAAGCTGCAGCTGCTTTACCCGCATCAATAGGTGGAATATCACCTTGTGTTAGGGCAAGCCTAATACGATGGATGAGGCGCTCCTCAATGCCATCTAAATACATATAAGTCTGCGTATTGACTTGTTCCGCCACCGATTGTGGTGGGAAGAAGGACATACGGAGCATGAACTTCATCTGTTCATCTTGCTCATAGCGATCTTTCGCGGAAGCGAGCAACCCATAGAGAACATCGTGTAGCGTTGATGCTTGATGAGTAGTCATATATTGATCCACGATCTGTAACTCAGCCGTGAACACGTCGCGAATGATGTGTAAGAATAAATCTTCTTTACCCTTAAAGTGTGCATAAATAGAAGGTTTCTTAATGCCAACCTCGTCTGCAATATTTGCAAGGGAAGCCCCTTCATATCCATCTTTGGCAAAATGCTTAAGTGCGATCTCTTTAATGCGAGTTGCAGTCACTTTCATCACCTACCTATCGTTCGTTAGGTAAAATATATCAAACATCATCCAATTCGTCAATGGCTATTATCTTCAATTTCGCTATATAATACGAAGAGTAGGTAAATTTCAAATTTCTGAACAAAAGAATAAATATCAAGGAGCATCGCATGAAACGTTCGATTCAAACGATTATCGTGTTGATCATCATGACGGGTTTATTGTTTATTTTGAACCGTGTTTGGTCGGATAAAATTGCATTTTACACGAGTATCGTGACAACTTTGATGGTGATTTTCGTTGGTCTGGTCATCTTTATGGACAACCGGCATCCGTCGAGCACGATGGCTTGGATTATGATTTTGGCCTTATTTCCGATTACTGGCTTTATTTTTTACGTATTGTTTGGTCAGAATTATTACAAGAACCGTGTATATGGGCGTAAAGCAGAGCGGGATGCGAAAGCATTCTTAGATCTCCATGCTCATCGTAGTGATCACGTATGGAAAGACTTCAATGAAGATCAACAGCTTATTTTCCGATTAGCTCAGAATGTCGCGAAAAGCCCGATCTCTCAGCATACGTGCACACGCATTTTATCCAATGGTGACGAAACATTCGATTCGATTATTCAAGAGTTACATAAAGCAGAGCACCACATTCACATCGAGTATTACATCTACCGCGATGATTGCATCGGTAAACAAATTCAGCAAATTTTAATTGAAAAATCAAAGGCTGGCGTGGAAGTAAGATTCCTCTATGATGCCGTTGGTTCGTATCAGTTGCCCGACGCTTTTCTACAACAAATGCGAGAGGTTGGAATCGAGACCTATGCGTTTAATGATGTGAAAATTCCGTTCTTCTCCAGCACCGTCAATTATCGCAATCACCGTAAAATTATCGTGATCGACGGTAAAGTCGGATTTACAGGCGGACTGAATGTTGGCGATGAGTACTTGAGCCGCAGCAAAGCGATGGGATTCTGGCGGGATACGCATATGCTGCTTAAAGGCGAAGCCGTGCGTATGCTGCAGTTTATTTTTCTACAAGACTGGTTCCATACGACGAAAGAGCGATTACCAAATCCAGAATATTGGGCTCCTGAATTTGAAAGAGTGACTCATGATGGCGCTGTGCAAATTATTGCGAGTGGTCCGGATAATGAGTGGCGTACGATCAAGAACTTAACGTTCGCGATGATTACATCTGCGAAGAAGAAGATTTGGATTGCTTCTCCGTACTTCATTCCCGACGAAGATTTGCTGACAGCTCTGAAAGTCGCGGCACTCTCTGGTGTCGATGTGAAAGTGTTGTTCCCTGCTAAGCCAGACCGATGGATACCGTTCTGGGCATCACATTCCTATTTTCCAGCCTTAATGGATGCAGGGGTCGAAATTTATGAGTACAAGAAAGGCTTCATGCATTCCAAGATCCTAATTGTCGATGACAACATGGCAACGATAGGTACGGCCAATATGGATATGCGTAGTTACCATCTGAACTTTGAAGTGAATGCTTTCTTATATGGGACAGACAGCGTGCAGACGCTAATTCGCGATTATGAGGAAGATCTTACCGAGTCTTCGATTATTGAGATGGAGTGGGTGAAGAAGAAATCCTATCCGAAGCGATTCTTGGAGTCTGCGGCTAGATTGTTGTCGCCGATGCTGTAGGAGTGTGTTCAAAAAGAGTTTCTCCTGCGTTCAACTTTTTGAACACACTCCGTTGTTAATTTTATAAAAGGAAAGCCGCCATACGGATATGGCGGCTGTTTGTTTTTTACTGCTTATGCTGCTCACGCTATTTATGCGTGCACTGCAACTAGCGGATAGCTCTCCACGAAACGCTCGCACTCAAGCGCTGCTTTACATCCGCTGCCTGCGGCTGTGATGGCTTGACGGTATTTATGATCCATAACGTCACCACAAGCGAAGATGCCAGGGATGTTCGTCTCGGTCGTGTCTGGTTTCACGATAATATAGCCGAGCTCATCTGTCTCAATCTGACCGCCGAGGAACTTGGTGTTAGGGGTATGACCGATTGCAACGAATATACCGTTTGTATCGATTACTTCTTCTTCGCCGGTAGCGTTGTTGAGGACTTTAAGTCCAGTTACGCCCATGCCACTTGCTTCAACAGCTAGTGGAGTTTTACCAAGACTCCAAGAAACTTTAGGATTGGAACGTGCGCGATCCTGCATGATTTTCGAAGCGCGAAGCTCTGTTCTGCGGTTCACAATCACAACTTCGGAAGCAAATTTAGTTAAGAAGTGAGCTTCTTCCATCGCGGAATCTCCGCCACCCACCACAATAATTTTCTTATTACGGAAAAAGAACCCATCGCATGTTGCACATGTACTTACACCCATACCGACATTCTCCCGTTCATTAGGAATACCCAGATATTTAGCAGAAGCCCCCGTTGAAATAATTAAGGTCTCAGCTTGTAATTCACCGAGTCCCTCTACTTGCAATGTAAACGGACGCTTTGAGGTATCAACATGGTTAACCCAACCTGTGCGAAACTCAGCACCGAAACGCTCGGCTTGTTTGCGCATATTGGCCATCAGTTCAGGACCCGTAATGCCATCAGGAAATCCAGGGAAGTTCTCGACATCTGTAGTTGTCGTTAATTGACCACCAGGCTCAGGGCCTTCAATAACGAGAGGGTTCATGTTCGCGCGAGCCAAGTATATGGCAGCTGTGAGCCCAGCAGGGCCAGTTCCGATAATAATTGATTTATACATAAATCGTACCTCCCATATGTTCGATTTCACACTTAATATACGTTTATATATATAAATTATGATATGTAAGGATGGGAAAGTCAATCCTTTTTATTCCAATTGGATTCATCGGATTACATGTGTTAGATTATCTAACATTTAAGCAATATTTTCTGTAAAAAAATCAGAAAGTTCTTGAAATTACATATCGTTTTCCATATAATTACTAAAAATAAAGAATTTCATGTTAGAATATCTAACATAAAAGAGGAGTGGAGCAAATGGGAGTCAAGGGTAGGCTTAGTAAAAAAGTACTGTTTGCAGTTGTTTCGTTATTCGGATTGTTTCCAATCATGGCACTCGCGGCTGAGGAGAAGACAGTGGCATCGCTAAGCGCAGGAATTGATGGGGTATGGGTTATGATCTCGGCTGTGCTGGTGCTGCTCATGCAGGCAGGGTTTATATTACTCGAAACAGGCTCCACTCGGATGAAGAATGCAGGTCATGTCGCAGGGAAGACGATTTTTACAGTAGGTTTAAGTTCCATCGTATTCTGGCTTGTGAGTTATGGACTTATTTTCGGTAAATCAGGTAATGGATTTGTTGGTTGGGGAGACTTCTTCTATTCACCTGTTAGCAGTGATCCGAATGCACTTTCTCCGTTTATCTTCTTCATGTTTCAAATGGCGTTCGCCACCATTTCCTTATCTGTTGCTTTCGGTGGGTTTGCCGAACGTGCGAAACTCTCGACTTATCTGGTATTCTCGATTCTGTTCACGGCACTCGTATATCCGGTTATTGCCCACTGGATCTGGGGAGGTGGCTGGCTCAGTACGCATGGCAAGCAAGATTTTGCAGGATCAACGGTGGTGCATTTAACAGGTGCGATGGCAGCTCTTGCAGCGACAATTCTGCTTAAGCCTCGGATTGGCAAATACAACAAGAATGGGACGCCGAATGAAATCCACGGGCATAACCAAGTGTTCTCGTCACTCGGAATTTTTATATTATGGATCGGCTGGTTCGGATTTAATGCAGGCAGTACGCTTGCGGTAGGGGATGGTTTCTTCGGCTTTGTCGCTCTCAACACACATCTAGCAGCGGGTGCAGGAGCTTTGTCGGCACTCTTAATTTCTTGGGTCGTGAATGGAAAGGCAGACATTACGAGTATTTTGAACGGGGCGTTAGGCAGCTTAGTAGCCATTACTGCATCTTGTGCGTTTGTAGAAACATGGGCAGCGGTAGTGATTGGATTTATAGCGGGCTTGTTAGTATTCTTCGGGGCGAAGTTATTTGAGAAATGGCGTCTAGACGATCCCATCTATGCGATCTCTGCTCATGGGGTAGCGGGGGTGTGGGGAACACTCTCCAGTGGATTGTTCGCAACTCCGGAGCTTGCTGCAAAAGTCGGCGTGGGGCAAGGTGGATTATTTTACACAGGAAGCTTTGAACAACTGTGGGTGCAAGCATATGGCGTGCTGACAGCAGGTGGTTATGCGTTCGTCGTATCGTTCGCGATTCTTTATGTGATGAAGCGTGTAATGGGACTGCGTGTTACAGAAGAAGAAGAGATTGTAGGATTGGATTTAAGTGAACACGGCAGTTATGGATATCCCGAACATATGAAAGCAGCATCTATTGAGCCGAAGACAGAAGCACTCAAGGTGGAGTAATGGAAGCGGCGTTCATAGAGAAGTTGCAGAAGAAGATTGCAGATGCGGTAACGATGAGGAAGCTAAGAGAGATTCGGGATTCGATTACATCACTTTTTATGTTGGAAGAGGTTAGTGGTCAAGGAGACATCTTGGAGCGATATGCGCGTTTTAATGTCCTACAGGATTGTCTCATTGCAAGGGTTGTGCAGCTAGTGGAGTCAGACCTCAGTAGTGGTGGGAGAGTAGCTCCATGCGCGTATGCATTCGTACTATTCGGTAGTGGTGGACGCAGAGAGCAGACGTATGTCAGTGATCAGGATAATGGCATTATTTATGCAGATCAGCCGATCGAGAAAATATTCCAAGCGCATCATTACTTTCGAATGCTAGGTGAGGCGGTGCAGCATGCATTAGAAGAGATTGGCTACCCTCCGTGTGCAGGGCGAGTTGTATGTGGCAATACGGCATGGCGTGGGAGTGTGCGTGACTGGAATGAACAACTCTATAAGTGGGGGACAGAGCCGACTTGGGAGCATATTCGTTACCTACTCGTGATGGCAGATATGAGAATGGTATATGGCTCTGCGGATGTGGTGGAGCATGTGGCAGAGAGTTTTCGCCAGCTGATGCATACCCGACCTGAGTTGGTTCAGGAGATGTTAGCCAATACACTGTTTCATCGTCCTATTACGGGAGTGTTTGGTAACTTAGTGCCGATTCCATATGGGGAATATGCGGGTGGTATTGAGATTAAGTACGGACTATATATTCCCTTCGTGAACGCGATTCGCTTATTGAGCTTGATCCATGGGGTGCAGGCAGTCTCGACTATCGAGCGGATGAAGCAGCTTGCGGATCGGCAGGTGCTTGCGGTGATCGGGATGCAGATGTTCTATCGGGGACTGGCAGATACATTGTCGCTACGATCCTGTTCGGAAGCAGGTCAAATCGAAGGTATGGTTCAATCAGGAGGCATTATTGAGAAGGAATTAATTACGAAGGAAATTCGCTTGCGGATTAAGAATAGTATTCGCGTCGTCAAACGCATGCAGCGCTTGGTTCACCAAGAATGTCGATCATGGAATTTAAGGATGCGAGTGCGATGAAACCGGAGAAGTCACAAGTTCAATTCTGGCATTTGTACAAAATGGGCGGTCTATCTCCTGCGCTGCTGTCGTTCGTCAATGCGACAGGCGCGCAGCAGATGGCGTTCGTTCGCTCCTTGGTCAAGGAGAAACAGCAGAGTGAGATGGGGGTGTTACTAACGGATTTACAAACCGTTGTCTTTGATCTGGAAACGACAGGCTTCTATCCTCGGCAAGGCGATGAGATCATCTCGATGGGGGCTGTGGGAATTTTTGGACGATCAGCTCAAGAAGTAGATTCGTTCCATACGTTAGTTAATCCGAATCGTGTAATCCCATCCCATATTGAAGAACTCACTCACATCACCACGCCAATGGTGCAAAATGCCCCCACACTCATCGAAGCACTAGCCCAATTCTTCGAATTCGTCAAACAGCGTACACTCATCGCCCATGGCAGCAGCCATGACAAACAGTTCCTCAAGATGGCACTGTGGAAAACATCCCGCGCGGCATTTAATCACCGCTTGCTCGACACCATGTGGATCGCCTGCAAGCTACATCCCTCCCGTCATCACTTCACACTCGACGACTGGCTTACCTATTACGGTATCCCGATCAGCGAGCGCCACAACGCCCTCGCCGACTCACGCATGACCGCTAAGCTCTGGTCGTCCCTCCTCCAAGAGCTCTACACCAAGCGCATCGACACGCTCGGTGACTTGTACACCTTCTGCGCGAGGTGAGGGGGGAAAAGATGTCGCTTAGTAGTTGCGCTGGCTTGTAGGAGATAGATATTTGTACAGCATCGCTTTCATGGAGAGGGTTGTTGTTTGAGTAATGGGGCGGTTAGCTGCTATCACTTGCTCGTAGAACAGGTGATGCTCTTTGACTTCGGAGCAGTGCTTACCCACGAAGTACACAAAAAACCAGAGCCGCAATACATTGCGCTCTGGTTTTTTGCGCCCCTCCTGCCCCAAAATGAGGGGCAATCCCTGCTTCGAAGCAGAGACAGAGAGCGACCCTTCCCATGGAAAGCGAAGCGGTCGCCTTTTGAACATAGTGTCCCCACCCCTGTAACCTAATCAAGGGACACGGCGTTCTAGCGATGGAATGGGATGGGTCACTCGTCGTCTCAGCCCAATAGCATCATTCAAGTCACCTTCGAATCAACTCTCACATCTCTCCTCTGACTTTACCCCTCAGCCCCGAATATGATTCCCCCATGCCCCTCTAATCTCCGCACCCTCACATCGAGTCTGTTCACCCTCTGCTGCAATTGATTAATCTCCTGCGACATCCGAAACTGCTCGCGTTCAAGCCTGTTTACCCGCTGCTCCAGATTAGATCCTGGAGGAAAAGGAGGGAGTGGAAGGGGAGGTGGTGGGAATATACTTGGCTGTGGAATGGTGAGTCGCTGCCCCACATAGATATGAGACCCATCTAATTCATTACCTTGCAAAATATCATCAACCGTTACACCAAACCCTGTGGCGATGGAATAAAGAGAATCGCCTGATTGTACGACATACGTCTGCATATGAGAATCGCTCCTTTTTCAATAAAGAGTTTATCTTTTAGGCAATATATGAGGTAGGTGGGTGAATGGCGTTGGTTAAATGCCCATAATATCCCAATATTTCCGAAACTTGAATCAATAACTGAAAAGTTGTACGATTAGTGCCTACATCATATGAGAGACTGGGGAGTTATTATGAACAAGCAACAAGCGCATCCATCGGATGCAGGTCCTTCCAATCCGGGGGACCAGTTTAGTAAGGCTGGATTTATTTTTGCTGCAATCGGCAGCGCTGTGGGACTTGGGAACTTGTGGAAATTCCCTTATATTACAGGAAAATTCGGCGGTGGCGCCTTTTTCATGTTGTTCATTCTGTGCCTCATCATCATTGCTTTACCCGTACTCATTGCGGAGCTTGCGATTGGCCGCGGAGGAAGAGGGAACGCATCATCATCCTTTTACAAATTATCAGGATCAAAGTTCTGGGCAGGTTCGGGATTAATCGGGGTTGTTGCCGCGTTCATGATCCTATCTTTCTATAGCGTAGTAGCGGGCTGGACGGTGTATTATGCAGTGAAATCGTTCAGTGGCTCTTTATTTTCGAATCCAGATTACAATGGTCAATTCGAAGCGTTCACAGGCAGCTGGTCACCGGTCTTCTGGCAATTTATTGTTCTAGCGATCTGTTTGTTCGTCATCCTTAAGGGAGTTTCCAGTGGGATTGAGAAGTTCAATAAAGTACTGATTCCAGGACTTGTGATCGTATTATTGTTCTTAATGGTACAAGCACTTCGCTTGCCGGGTGCAGGGGCAGGAGTGGAATTTTTCCTAAAGCCTGACTTTTCTAAACTAACAGGACACTCCGTTCTTGAAGCGATGGGACTTGCGTTCTTCTCCATGTCACTGGGGATGGGTGCGATGATTACATTCGGTTCTTATGTGCAAAAAGAGCAATCGCTAGGAACTGCGTCTATTGCCGTAGGACTCGGAAATTTGTCGTATGCGCTCATCGCAGGACTTATTATTTTTCCAACAACATTCGCGTTTGGCATTGAACCGGCACAAGGGCCGGGACTCGTATTTGTCGTACTGCCTGCGGCGTTCTCCGCTATGCCGTTCGGTTCGTTGTTCGGCGGACTATTCTTCGTCTTACTGGCGATGGCGGCACTGACATCGGCGGTGTCCTTACTTGAAGTACCAACGGCTTATGTCATGAGTAGGTGGAACTTGAGCCGTAAGAAGGCAGCTGTGTATACAACGATTGTTGTATTCGCCCTTGGTGTGCCTGCTGCATTATCTGTCGGAGGAGTATTAAGTGATATCCATATTTTTGGGAAAAATATTTTTGATATTATCGACTATATCGCATCGAATATTCTTCTACCGCTTGGTGGACTTGCGGGGACAATTTTTGCCGGTTATGTGTGGAAGAAAGCAGGCGAGGAAGCAGGACTACAAGGTATCTGGTATAAGATTTGGAGATTCCTACTCTGCGTGATTACACCGATTCTGATCGTACTTGTGTTCTTGTCATCGACAGGACTTCTTGATTGGATTATCGTTTAACGAATTTGAAGTTGATCCGTGCATAGCTATCGCTTATTTGCCGCATCCTACTAGCTGATAGGAGGGAAGTATATGCCAGATAACGATACAAGCTTACAAGCGCAGAATCCGATTTCCGATGCTCAGAATGCGATTGATCATGCGTATAATGCGATTTCTCAAGCGATGAGTCATCCGACGTCGCAGACAATTGAGCAAGCCCGTAATTCACTATCCAAGGCGGAACATGCAGTAGAACAAGCCCATGGAGATCCGAATACAGAGGCACTTGATCGGTTAGAAGAAGCGCTGAGTAGCGAGCATGAAGACCTAGATCAGCTATCATAATCAACCATCGAAGGCGCGTGTGGGAGTAACTATCCTGCATGTGCCTTTTTGCGAATAAAGGTAAAATTATCAAAAAAATTCATTGACAAAATATTTCGACCGATGCTAGAATTCGGTTCATGAGCTGTAACAAATAATAACGAAAGGTGGGATTTCGATGTACAACATCATCAAGATTGTAGGTAGAAAATTGAATATCGAAATAGCAACCCGTCCTTCGGTACAGCCAATTGGCTTTTAACTGAACTCACATATCGGACGCAGTGTTGCTTGATTGATCAGGAGCGCTGCGTTTTTATATTGATATGGGTCTCTCTAGGTGTTTGATGAAATTCCATTTAACGGGTATTTCTCAATTACTTGGCGGATACATATGGATGAAGACGTATCGTAACTATCGCGATGCGTCTTTTTTTGTAGCTATGTAAGGATAAGGTTTGGCGATATTGGCTGCCGTGATGGCGGATTTGCAAATGATAGGACTAGATGCGCGTGTTCAAAAAGTTAAGCGAAGAAGAATGAGGGTGTTGAAGGAGCGTAGCGCTCGCCTTTGAAATCGTGAAAATACCATTAAATAAATTCAAAATTCACGATTGAGACAGCGACCGGAAGCACCTTCATTCTTCGTAGCAACCCGACTTATTGAACACGCTCGAGATGGGGGAGTGAACAGATTGTTTGATGTTTTAGGGAAATTAGGTTGGTACTTTAAGCAAGAGTGGAAGCGCTATACGATCGCGATTACGTTTCTAATCTTGGCAGGTGTACTGGAGGTTATTCCTCCTAAGCTTGTCGGTATGGCGATTGATGATATTCAGTTTGGCACGATGACAAGTGATAAGTTATGGATTTACATAGGTGTGGGCGCGCTACTCATTATTTCGATATATGCGGTGACCTTTGTCTGGTTTTCGAAGCTATTCGGCGGTGCGTTCTTGGTAGAGCGTACGCTTCGCTCACGATTTATGACTCATTTACTCAAGATGACACCGACATTCTATGAGCGTAATCGTACAGGCGATTTAATGGCGAGAGCGACGAATGATTTGCGCGCAGTGTCGATTACAGCAGGTTTCGGAATTCTGACTTTAGTCGACTCATCCGCATTCTTGCTCGTCATTCTCGTGACGATGGCTTACTTTATCTCATGGAAATTAACGCTGGCAGCTCTACTGCCGCTGCCGCTTATGGCAATTGCAATGCAGAAGTTTGGCTCGATCTTGCACAACAGATTTACCGTTGCACAAGACTCTTTCGGAACGATGAATGATGCGGTTCTAGAGTCTGTTGCTGGTGTGCGCGTTGTACGTGCTTATGTGCAAGAGAAAGCAGATGAAGGCAGATTTGAAGATCTTACACAAGATGTGTATCGGAAAAATACAGCGGTAGCGAAGATCGATTCTTTATTTGATCCTACGATTAAGATTCTGGTTGGATGCTCTTACTTAATTGGTTTGGGTTACGGTGCGTACTTGGTGTTTCACAATGAAATCACGCTCGGCGAACTTGTATCCTTCAACGTCTATCTCGGGATGCTCATCTGGCCGATGTTCGCGATGGGTGAGCTCATGAACGTCATGCAGCGTGGTGGAGCGTCACTAGATCGGGTGAATGAGACACTCGCTTATAAACCGGATGTGGCGGATCGTGATCAGGTTGTCCATATGGATAAACCGGGTCAGCTGGCATTCCACAATGTCACGTTCCGTTACCCATCCTCTGAAGTTAACAATCTAGAGCAGATTAACTTCAAGATCGAGCGCGGTGAAACGCTTGGAATTGTCGGACGTACGGGTTCTGGTAAAACAACGCTAATCAAGCAACTTCTGCGTGAATATCCGGTGCCGAGCGGACAAATTACCTTGTCCGGTAAATCGATTGATACACTTGCGATGGATCAATTGCTTGGTTTTGTCGGCTATGTGCCGCAAGACAGTACGTTGTTCTCAAAGACGATGCGCGAGAATATTCTTTTCGGTAAAAAGGATGCAACAAACGCTGACGTGATGCATGCGCTTGATCTAGCTTCCTTCTCAGAAGATATTACGGTGTTGCCGCAAGGTATGGAGACGCTTGTTGGGGAGAAGGGTGTTGCCCTCTCAGGCGGTCAGAAACAGCGTGTGTCGCTCGCACGGGCATTTATCGCAGATCCGGAAATATTACTATTAGATGACGCGATGTCGGCTGTGGATGCACGTACAGAAGCGAAGATTATCTCGAACATTCGCCGTGAACGTGCAGGGAAGACGACCATGATCGTTACACACCGTCTATCTGCTGTCCAGCATGCAAGTCGCATTGTTGTACTGGATGAAGGGCGAATCGTAGAAGAGGGTACACATGAAGAACTAATCGCAATAGGCGGTTGGTACAAAGAACAATATGAACGCCAACAGGCAGAAGCCGATTTGGGCTAAGAGAGAAGGTGAACGTACGTGAGTAAGGGAGTAGGACGTCGATTATGGCATTATGCCTTATTGTATAAGAAGAGCTTTATTCTTTCGCTAGTCATGCTAGCGATTACAGTTGCAGCGGAGTTAACAGGTCCGTTCATTGCGAAGACAATGATTGATACGCACATTCTCGGGATCGAGAAGAAGTGGTATGTCGTAACAAATCCGGGTAGCAATCCTTCCTATGAAATAGATTTTAGAGGAAAGGTATATATACGTGGGGATCGCATTCCAGAGGGGCAACCGCTCGGTCAAGAAGTACGTGTTCTTCAAGCCGGTAGACAGTTTGCATTAATTGAGAGCCCGCTTGTAAGTGATGGTGAGCGTAAGATTAACGGGGATACACTCGTTGTGACGAAAGCGGGTCAATCGACCACGTACCCTGCATATGTGCTAAGTGGTACGGAGTTGTATCAATTTTATAAGCCCGAAATTCAAGGGTTAGTGAAGTTAATTTTGATTTACTTGGGACTCTTGATCGTGGCATCGGTGTTCCAATTTGGTGAAAAATATGTGATGCAGACGTCTGCGAACCGAGTTATTCAGCGGATGCGCGGCGATGTGTATAAGCAAATTCATCGGATGCCGATCAATTACTTCGATAACTTGCCAGCAGGTAAGGTTGTATCCCGTGTTACGAACGATACTGAAGCGGTGAAAGACTTGTTCGTAACCGTACTCGCGCAATTCTTCTCCGGTTCCATTTACATGATCGGGATTCTCGGCGCACTATTCTTGCTCGACTACAAGCTAGGTCTTGCGTGTATGGTTGTCATTCCAATCTTGTTTGTATGGATTGTCGTGTACCGCAAGTTTGCGAGCAAGTATAACCGTGTTATTCGCTCCCGTCTAAGTGATATGAATGGGATGTTAAATGAATCGATTCAGGGTATGCCGATTATTCGTGCTTTCCGTCGTGGCAAAGAAACGAAGCAAGAGTTTGAAGAGCTCAATGAAGATTATTACCAGCACCAACGCAAGATGCAGCGCCTGAATTCCTTAACGTCGCATAACTTGGTCGGTGTGCTGCGTAACGCTGCGTTCGTGCTGCTAATCTGGTACTTCGGTGGGGCATCATTAGGTGTAGGTACGGTCATTTCAGTCGGTGTGCTCTATGCGTTTATCGACTACATGAACCGTCTATTCCAACCGATTGTTGGTATGGTGAACCAGCTTGCAACGCTAGAGTCCTCACTTGTTTCCGCGGAGCGCGTATTCGAGCTTATGGATCAAGAAGGAACAGATGTTGCAGAGGGTACACTTCCGCGTTACAAAGGGAATGTGAAGTTCGATCAAGTCACTTTTGCCTATATTGAGAATGAGAATGTCTTGAAGAATATCTCCTTTGAAGCGAAGCAAGGTCAGACCGTGGCACTTGTGGGTCATACAGGTTCGGGTAAGAGCTCGATTATGAACTTACTGTTCCGTTTCTATGATGTGAACCAAGGAAAGGTCACAATTGACGGTAAAGATGTGAAAGACATTCCGAAGCAGATGCTTCGACAACATATGGGGATTGTATTGCAAGACCCGTTCTTGTTTACAGGTACAATTGCGAACAACGTAAGCTTGAACGATCCTGCGATTACGCGTGAGAAAGTAGATGCTGCACTAAACGCAGTAGGTGCCAAGCGTGTACTCAATAACTTGCCGAACGGATTTGATGAGCCGGTTATTGAAAAAGGAAGCACCTTATCCGCAGGTCAGCGTCAGATTATATCCTTTGCTCGCGCACTCGCCTTCGATCCTGCGATTCTAATCTTGGACGAAGCGACAGCGAGCATTGACACAGAGACAGAAGCCGTCATTCAAGACGCGCTAGAAGTATTGAAAAAGGGAAGAACGACGTTTATTATCGCACACCGTTTGTCCACGATTCGAAGTGCCGATCAAATTCTGGTCTTGCACCGTGGGGAAATTGTAGAGCGTGGTAATCACGAGGAACTTATGGCACAGAAGGGTCGTTACTTTAACATGTATCAATTGCAGCAAGGTGGAGGAGCTGCTCCTGCACCAACACTTGCACCAGCAAGTGCAGCGGCAGTTGAACCCGATAAAGTGAGCCTACGTGCAGCGGAATAGAGGATAAACAAAAAGCAACGAAGCTAAGGCAATATGCCGAAGTTCGTTGCTTTTTTTAGATATTGAATTCATATCAGCGTTTCTCTTCTTAATGAGTTTTGAATCGAGTCGTCATCTCTTGTAAGTCTTGTGCCATGCTTGCCATTTCCGTAAGTGCATGATTCACTTCCCCAAGCGCAATGAGCTGGCTTTGTGAAGCGGATGCAGCATGTTGAACATTGGTATTAGATTGAACAGATATATCTTCCATTTGATTCAGAGATGCTGTAATCTCTTCGCTACTTGCGGACATTTGCTCCGATGCAGCAGATACTTCTTGCATTTGATCAGCCACATGCTCGACGCGCTTTAAGATGTTGTCGAAGGCTTGTCCGACTTCACCCATGATCAAGGTACCTTCATTTACGACTTGATTACCTTTGGTCATCATGGCAGCAGCTTGTTCGCTTTCTTTTTGAATGGAGCGAATTAATGTAATAATATCTTTAGCGGATTGATTGGATTGCTCTGCAAGCTGCCTTACTTCATTGGCTACTACGGCAAACCCTTTCCCATGCTCACCAGCACGTGCGGCTTCAATAGCTGCATTAAGTGCGAGTAGGTTGGTTTGCGTTGCAATGTTAGAAATAACTTGCGTAATTTTTCCGATTTCATTTGTGCGTGCGCCTAATTGTTGCGTAACGACGGATGATTCATAGACCGTTTCACGAATCGCCGCCATTTGCCCAATTGCGCGTTGAATCGAAATGTTACCTTCATTCGCTTTCTGAGCTGCATCAACCGACGATTCCAATACATTGGAAGAAAATTCGGCAATACGCTGAATACCGACAGCGACTTCTTCCATTGAACGGACGCTTTCTTGCGCATTGACTAATTGAATGTTTGCGCCTTCTGCTACTTGGTTCATATCCGCAGCGATTTTGGTATTAACTTCGGTCGATTGCTGCGCACCTGCGAGCATTTCTTGGGTACTAGCTGATAATGTTTCTGCATTTTGGCTGATACTGATTACAATTTTTCTTTGAGATTGTATCATCAAGTTAAAATCGGTCGTAAGCTGGCCTAATTCATCCTTGGATTCATAAGTCCCTTGTACTGTTAAGTCCCCTTGCTGTGCTTTTTTCATTAAGCCTCCAATTTCATGGATTGGCCTTCTAATGACTTTGATGATGAGATAACCAACAGTACCACAGACTGCATAACAGAATACCCATACTATAATACTCCAGATTGTTGAAAGCTTTAGATCGGAGTGGTTTCTTGTATTTAGAGCATCTGCATCCTCTTGGTTAAATTTCGTAATTTGTGTTAAAGCTTCTACCATCTCATTACGCAGTGGCTGTACATTCGTCGTAAAAATGGCATATGCAATATCACTTTTATTTTGCAAGGCTAAATCGTTATAGCGCTTGAGATGAGACTCACTTGCTTGCAGTTTGGCTTTGTAAATATCAAGCTGTTCTTTCTCGCGATCTGACATCGCGTGAGATTCAAAGCTTTTCATTGCTTCTTGGCTCTCGGCAATGTGTTGATTAATCTTCTTCATGTTTTCTTGCTTCTTCGTTTGTTCGGTTAGAGCAATAAGTTCAAGTTCATAGAAATTAATCTTCGCATCGTTCACTAAGATTGTTGAGATGAGATTATTCGGTACTAACTTATCATCATACATTCTAATGGAGTGTTGACCTACACTTTGAATCGAAAAGTAGCTAGCCAAACTAATCGCTGCCATGAAGAAAAGGGATATACCGAATAGTACGTAAATCTTTGCTGACACCTTTAAATTCGTAAGTAGATTCATGATTTTCATTATGCAAGCTCCTCTGTAAATTCTGACAATAGTTCTTATTAGTCAACTAAGATGATAAAGAAGTGAATTGCTATTGTCCCCCTTTACAATGGTCAATTTATGGGATGTCTTTGTTGAATGATGTTGGTTAAAAAAGTAATGAGAATAAATGTATATTAACTATAAATTAAAAAGGAAACAATACTTGACATCACATTGAATATAAGCTTGAAAGCGATTTCTATTCGGTCAAAACTTGAAGTCATTTGGCAAATCAAGCATAATCGAAAAAAAGTCATATATATTTTGGTCAGACGTAAAGGAGCTACTATGCGAATTAACAAATATATTGCAGAGACAGGTATATGTTCACGGCGTGAGGCGGATCGACTAATCGAATCTCGCAGCGTCACTATTAATGGAGAGATAGCTGCGCTTGGTTCAGTTGTTGAACCAGGGGATGTAGTGAAAGTGAGTGGTAAACGAATCGGCGAGCGTCCGGACTTCGTGTACATTGCACTGAATAAACCGACAGGGATTACATCAACAACAGAGCGGCATATTCGTGGGAATATTATTGACTTTGTGAACCATTCAGAGCGCATTTTCCCAATTGGAAGATTGGATAAAGATTCAGATGGATTGATCCTGCTTACGAACGATGGGGATATTGTGAATGAATTGTTACGCTCGGAAAATAATCACGAGAAAGAATACGTTGTGACATTAGATCGTCCGTATTCGCCTAATTTCATTAAAGGGATGTCGTCAGGTGTTCGTGTACTTGGGCAGATGACAAAGCCATGTGAAGTCATTCCAGTGGATGACTATACGTTCCGTATCATTCTGACACAGGGTCTCAATCGCCAGATCAGACGGATGTGCAGCGCATTTGGATTTTCGGTTCGTAAATTACGTCGGGTACGGATTATGAATGTGAAGCTAGGAAACTTACGTGTTGGACAGTGGCGGGATTTAACAAAAGGCGAGCTGGACGATCTATTTCATAGTCTGAATTACAAGCAACCTTCCAATTAAAAAATATTTTCTGAAATTACCTTCAAACGTAGTAACTTTTTCCAAGAGACCTCCGTCTATATGACTGAAGTTCAATTATGTATGAGGATAAAAGGGGGCCGATTGGGTTGAAATTGCTTCGAATGGTAGGTACAACAGCAATTGCATCAACATTAATGTTTGGTTCAGTATCAGGTGCGCTCGCACAGACAGCAGCTTCTGCACCAGCAAACAGCAATGTAACATCAAACACTTCACAACCGAAACTCACTCCTGTTGACGAGTCCAAGATAAAGACGAAGATTTCCAAGGACGAAGCAATTGCGACTGCGAAGAAAGTGCTGGGGTTACCGGAAGGGTATGCACTGGAATCTGTGAATCTCAATGAAGGTTGGAATGACAGTTATGATCGCAGCGTATGGCATGTGAGTTTTAATAAGCGTGAAGGAAACCGATATTATGGCAGTATCAACTACATGGTAGATGCCAATTCAGGTCGTGTTCTCGGTATGAATATGTATGAGAATGATCCGGATCGCAAGCCTGCCTTCCCTCCTAAAGTGGACTTTAAAGCAGGCAAAGAGCTAGCAGCGAAGTGGATTGAGAAAATGAATCCAGGCGAACAAAGCCAACTGCAATATAGCGGTATAGCTGACGAAGACCAACGTCCCCCGTTAAATGGAGATGTGCGTTATAACTATACTTACGTTCGTACGGTAAATGGCGTGAAGTTCCCTCAAGACTCTATTGGAGTAAACGTTGATGGTGATGGTCGTATTGTCGGCTACACGTTCAACTGGAGTGATAAAGCAAAGTTTGAGAATAAAACGGATGTGATCACACTCGAAGCAGCCAAAAAAGCGTTCCGGGATAAGATGAAGCCAGAATTGTTTTATGAAATTCCATACCAAGCTGCTGTGAAAACGCCGTATGTTGGATACAACATGAACAATGTGATGCTTGATGCGAAGACAGGTCAGATTTGGGATGGTGGATCTGTTAAATTACCAGAGTTGAATCTTAAACCGCTAACCGACCAGCCACTTGCGGACAAACCTAAGGCAAATTTGAATTTGTCCAAAGAAGAAGCCGTTGCTAGAATCACTTCTTCCTTTAAATTACCAGCGAATATGACACTGCAGAATGCCAATTACAGCGAGAATAAGAATGAGCAAACAGGCGAGATGATGAGCAGTTGGAACTTGAACTGGAATGTGGTAGAGGATAAAGAAGAGAAGATGGGCTATCCAAGTGGAAACAGTGCATGGGCACAGGTAAATGCGAAGACGGGCGAGATCATGTCATATAATCTCAACGTTCAGAATAACGATCCTGTAACAGGAAAGCCTGTACAGTTTGCGACTAAGGTATCTGTTGAACAAGCCAAAAGTAAAGCAATTGAATTCGTGAAGAAGAATGCCCCTCACTATACGAATGAGTTGATTCTTTCAGCTCTGCAGGAAGAGATCGTTACGATTCAATCCGAGAATATGCCGAAACCATTACCAACTTCGCGCTTGTATGAGATGAACTTTAATCATGTGAGTGATGGTGTTCGAGTGGGCTATAATTCGATTCATCTGGCACTTGATAAAGAGACAGGTGACATCATTAATTACTATAGCAACATGAACATGACGAATTATCCAACGAAGAAACCTGCCGTGATCGCAGCAGATAAAGCGCAAGAAATACTATTATCTCAATATGATGTAGAGCTTGTGTATGTACAGCCTTGGGATGTGCCTGGCAATATCCCAATTGAAAGATATAAAGTGATGATGGCTGCTGGTGATATGCGAGTACCAAGTGGTAAAGCAGAAGCGAAAGAAGCGAAGCTTATCTACCAGCTTACGAACAAATATCAGCGTGATTCGTATTACCTAGATGCGACAACAGGTTCATGGAAGAGCAGTTCAACAGGCGAGATTATTACACTTGAGAAAGTAAAAGTGACCGATATTGATGCACACTGGGCTAAAGATGCCATTCAGCTCATGCTCGACTATCAAGCTCTTGATGTGAAAGATGGTAAAGTAAGTCCAGATTCGCCGATTACGAAGGGCGAGATGGTGAAGATGCTCGTTACAGCGATGAATGGTGGTAACATGTATTTCGGTTCTGAGATGCTAGCTCGTCAGGCTACTTTCAAAGACGTAGCCAATGGCAGCAAATACTTCGCCTATATTGAGACAGCACTCGATCGTCGCTTGATTGATAAAGGAGAGAAGTTTAATCCGGATCAGAAGATGACACGCGAAGAGATGGCTCAGCTAATTACACGAGGACTAGGACTTAAGAAATTGTCCCAGTACGAGGCGATGTTCAACCAGACTTTCAGCGATCGTACTGAAGTAAAGGCACCAGGTGAAGCAGCGATTATCGTAGGGCTTGGGATTATGACGCTATCCGATAGTAAATTTGAACCCCATCAGGAAGTTTCTCGTGCGCAAGCAGCAAGTGCATTCTATCGATTCTTGCAGATTCGTTCCATTTTGCAAGATGGTATGGTGAATTAAGTTCATAAAATTTACGTCGTTTCGACTAAATGCAGGGAGTGGAGTCATATCATGGCTTTCACTCCCTTTTCATTGTCACAAATCTTAAGTTTTTTTGAAGATTATCGTTTTAGACGCTTCCTACTGACCCTTGGTTATACTATAATGTGTTTGTATAGAGAAAATGTTTTGTGTGCTACATAATTTTGGTACTATTTACACAAAATAGTTGTAGCACAGAACATCCATATTATTAATTGGAGGTCGAAAAGTTCATGAAAAAGTTTTTTAACGTGTCTTTTTTATTGGTGCTTGCATTCTCTTTAGCACTAGTAGGTTGCGGTGGCAAAACTGCTGCTCCAAGCACAGACAAGCCTGCGGCATCTGAAGCGCCTAAGAGTGACAACTCAGGTAAAGATTTCAAATTCGGAATGGTTACTGACGTTGGCGGGGTTAACGATAAGTCCTTTAACCAAAGCGCTTGGGAAGCTCTTCAACAAATTAAAAAAGAGACTGGCGCTGAAGTTAAATACTTAGAGAGTAAATCCGAAGCAGATTTTGCTTCTAACACAAATCAATTCGTTAAAGGTAACTACAACTTAACTTGGGGTATTGGTATGCTTCTTGACAAAGCAGTTAAAGATGCAGCTACTCAAAACCCTAATGCTAAACTTGCAATGATCGATAACGTAGTAGAATTGCCTAACGTACAATCCGTAACATTTGCTGAGCAAGAAGGTTCCTACCTAGTAGGTATCGTTGCGGGTATGACAACAAAGACTAACAAAGTTGGTTTCGTTGGCGGTATGAAAATTCCAGTTATCTCCCGTTTCCACGCTGGTTTCGTAGCTGGTGTTAAAGCAGCTAACCCGAAAGCAGAAGTATTGATCAACTATGCGGGTGACTTCGGTAAGCCAGACGTAGGTAAAGCAGCAGCAGCAAGTCTTTACAACTCTGGCGCAGACATCATCTTCCACGCAGCTGGTGGTACTGGTAACGGCGTATTTAACGAAGCAAAAGATCGTTTGAAAGCTGGTAAGAAAGTTTGGGTTATCGGTGTAGATAAAGACCAATCCATCGAATTCGGTGCTGATGTAACTCTTACTTCCATGATCAAGCGTGTTGACCAAGCGGTTCACAAAGTAACTAAAGAAGTAATTGATGGTAAATTTGCTGGTGGTACAACTACAGTTCTTGGACTTAAAGATCAAGGCGTAGGTATCTCTGATACTTCTAGAAAGACACTTCCTGCTGATGTTGTTAAAGCAGTAGACGATGCAGCTGCTAAGATTGTTAGCGGCGAAATCAAAGTGCCTGCTGACGTTCAGTAATTGACCCAGGCGTTAGATTCGATATAATATAGTACATGAAGAAAAGGCTAGTTTAACATGAACTAGCCTTTTCTTTGGTTAATATCAAGATCAAGTATGGCAGGTGAGATAATGAGTGTTGAAAACCCAGTAGTTGAGTTAGTAGGCATTACAAAGCGTTTTCCAGGGATTGTAGCAAATGATTCCATTTCTCTAAAGTTACAAAAGGGAGAGATTCATGCCCTACTCGGAGAAAATGGAGCAGGAAAATCGACGCTCATGAATATCGTGTTCGGGTTGTATCAGCCTGATGAAGGACACATCGAAATGGACGGTAAGAAAGTTCTTATCGATTCCCCAAACAAGGCCATCGAGCTTGGCATCGGGATGGTCCATCAGCATTTTAAGCTTGTGGAACCGTTTACAGTTACAGAAAACATCGTACTCGGTATGGAACCAAAGAAAGGGATGCAGATCGATTATCGTACAGCTGCTGAGAAAGTTCGTAAACTTTCCGAGCAGTATGGATTAGATATTGATCCACATGCCAAAATTCAAGATATTTCAGTAGGTATGCAGCAGCGTGTTGAGATTGTCAAAACGCTATATCGTGGAGCAGATGTTCTCATTTTTGATGAACCGACAGCGGTTCTGACACCTCAAGAAATTACAAAATTAATGGAAATTATGAAGCAGCTTGTGAGTGAAGGTAAGTCGATTATCTTGATTACGCATAAGTTGAAAGAAATTATGGCAATTGCTGATACAGTAACGATTATTCGTCGTGGTAAAGTAATTGATTCCGTTAAGAAAACAGAGACAAACCCGCAGGATCTTGCCGAAAAAATGGTTGGCCGCAATGTATCGTTCCGTACGGAGAAGAAGCCTCCATCACCTAAACAAGCGGTGCTGCAGGTCAATGATCTATCCTATAAAAACAAACAAGGCGTTAACATCCTAAACGGTCTTTCATTCGAAGTGAAAGCTGGAGAGATTCTGGGTATTGCAGGGGTAGACGGCAATGGACAAACCCAATTAATCGAGGCGTTAACAGGTCTTCGTAAAGTTGATGGCGGCGCAGTTACGCTTAACGGTCAGAACATCACGAACTGTACACCGCGTCAAATTTCGGAGAAGGGCATGTCCCATATTCCGGAAGATCGTCACAAGCATGGTCTTGTGCTTGATTTTACTGTGAGTGAGAACATGGTTCTTGATACGTACTTCTATGAGGGATTCTCCAAAAATGGATTCATGGATTACAAAGCGATCGATGTACATGCAGAGAAGCTGGTGAAGCAGTACGATGTACGTACACCGAGCATTTACAATGAAGCGCGCTCTCTATCTGGTGGTAACCAGCAGAAGGCGATTATTGCCCGCGAGATCGAGCGTAACCCAGACTTTATCATTGCAGCGCAGCCTACTCGTGGTCTTGACGTAGGGGCAATTGAGTTTGTGCATAAGCAGCTTATTGAACAGCGTGATAAGGGTAAAGCTGTACTACTCATTTCATTCGAACTGGATGAAATTCTGAACGTATCCGACCGAATTGCCGTTATTTACGAAGGTAAAATCGTTGGTGAAGTGCTGCCGCAAGAAACAACGGATCAGGAACTAGGCTTAATGATGGCGGGCAGTCGCCGCAGCGAAGGAGGGGAAACGGTTGGATCGGGTCATTAGATATATCGCAAAAGATTCACTGGTTGTTCCTTTGGTTGCCATCGTTATGGGTCTTTTAACTGGTGCAATTGTTATGTTAATTGGAGGATACAATCCAATTGATGCTTATGGAGCATTGTTCTCCCGTGTATTCGGGAACGTATATGACTTTGGTGAAACGTTACGTCAAATTGCACCGCTTATCTTAACAGGTTTATCGGTTGCATTTGCGTTTCGGACAGGTCTGTTTAACATTGGTGCAGAAGGTCAATTCATTATCGGTATGACGGGTGCTACGTTTATCGGGATTAAATTTGGTCTGCCATGGTATGTTCATGCACCGCTTGCGATTATTGTCGGAGCGATTCTTGGGGGACTATGGGGAGCACTTGTTGGCTGGTTAAAAGCGAAACGCGGTGTGAACGAAGTTATTACTTCCATCATGCTTAACTGGATTGCGCTGTATCTTGCGAACTTTATTGTAGGTCGTTACCTACTAGAGCCAGGTCAACAGCGTTCTTATGACATTGCACCGACTGCTAGCATTCGGATCGAATGGTTATCCGAGATGTTGGGAAATGCACGTGTGCACTGGGGGATTTTCATCGCCCTTCTAGCGGCGCTCGTGTTCTATCTGATTTTATGGAAAACAAAACAAGGTTACGAACTTCGTGCGGTTGGACTCAATCGTAATGCGGCAGAATATGCAGGGATGAATGTTAACCGTAATGTCATTAAAGCGATGTTTATTGCAGGTATCTTCGCAGGTCTAGCAGGAACGTTCGAGACACTTGGGGTGTTCCAATCCCAGTCCATTACCGCAGCATTGCCTGGTTATGGTTTAGACGGTATTGCGGTAGCTCTACTTGGTGCGAATAACCCAATTGGTGTTATTTTTGCAGCTATACTATTCGGCGCATTAAGCTATGGCTCGGCGGGTATGCACTTTGCTGCTGATGTACCGCCTGAGATTATTCGTGTCGTTATTGGTGCGGTTATCTTCTTCGTAGCTGCACAAGGTATTGTGAAGTGGGTTATTGCTCCAATTTACTTGAAGCGCAAAAAAGATGAGAGGGTGGTATAGATGCAAGTGCTTGATCTCTTAGGTCAGACGATCAATACGACACTCGTGTTCTCCACTGCTTTGATTCTTGCTGCGTTAGGTGGTATTTTTTCAGAGCGATCTGGTGTCGTAAATATTGGACTTGAAGGTTTAATGGTAGCAGGGGCGTTTGGTGCAGCTGTTGCAACTTTATATGCTGAAAACAGTGGTTTAGGCAATGTTTCCCCATATATCGGATTAATTGCTGCAATTGTGCTTGGTGTGGCGTTCTCTTGGATTCACGCAGTCGCGTCGATTCGATTTAAAGCAAACCAAGTCGTCAGCGGTGTCGTGATTAACTTCCTCGCAGTTGGGGTAACGCTTTATTTGGTAAAACTACTATTTGATGGAGCTGGACAAACAGATACAATTGAATTCGTGTTTAGTAAACTGTACATTCCAGGCTTATCGGATATTCCGTTCATCGGTCAAGTATTCTTCAATGCTTATCCGACAACGTACTTGGCGATCATTCTTGTGGCTGTAACATACTATGTGTTATACAAAACGCCATTCGGCTTGCGTCTTCGTGCAGTTGGGGAACACCCAAGTGCTGCGGATACAGTAGGGGTTAAAGTACTTCGTATGCGTTATATCGGTGTATTGCTATCTGGTGCTCTAGCGGGCCTAGGTGGAGCGACGATTACACTAACGACTACAAGTGCGTTCTCCCACAATACGATCTCAGGCCAAGGTTTTATCGCGCTAGCCGCATTAATCTTCGGTAAATGGCATCCAGTCGGTGCACTAGGCGCGGCGTGTTTCTTCGGTTTCTCACAAGCGATCAAAGACCTTGTGCAAAACTATGGCTTGTCTGGAAGCATTCCTGCTGAGTTCATCTACATGTTGCCGTACATCTTAACAATCCTAGTACTTGCTGGAGCAGTAGGTCGTGCAAATGCACCTTCCGCTCTCGGTGAACCGTACGATCCAGGTAAACGTTAAGCGTGTAACAAACTTATACACCAACCAAACCTCTGTAATTCGCTTTCGCGGCGAATGCAGAGGTTTTTTTTATTATCGAGATTAATAATTATAATAATAAAATAAATGAATTGACGCGTATAACAGACTCGTACATAATAATAAAAACTTCACTTATTAGGGGAATTGTGGAAGTTAAAATTTATAGGGGGTTGTTTCATTTGGCGTTTTGCGAAAAATGTGGTCACAAGATTCAAGAAGGGGAGGTACATTTATGTAATGAAGCTGCAGCAACAGTAGCTCCTGATTCACAAGGGAAAGCAATTCAAGATAATCCGATGTTGCAAGATTTAAAGCGAGCTGTGGGGCAGATTGATGGTAATAAGGTGCTTACGATTTTGAAAAATCCACAAATGAGTTTACGACTTGATCCAGCTAAAGATCTCACATATGGAGTATTAGGAATAGCTGCATCCATAGTTGGATTTTTAATTTGGGCTATTATCATTCAGAATAAGATTGAAGACATGCTGGGAAATTCATTTGGCAGTTTAATGATGATGGCAGGTGGACGCATATCCTTTGGCAGTGGTATCGCTTGGAAAATGTTCTTGCTGGGTATTTTATCGCTTGCTGCTCTTCTTGGAACGGTATACATAATTGGTAATTGGTTAGGAACTAGAAAGCTTAGTTTTATTGAAATAGCCGTGAAAATCGGAGGCATGCACCTTACATCCGGTGCTGGATTTGTGCTTGTTGGAATTGTTTCTTTGATCAATATGAGTGTTGGTTTCTCTTTGCTTATGATCTTGTTGATATCTGCATTGATTTGGACGGTAATGGGTGCAAATCAATTAATGGAGGTACAGGAAGAGCGAAGAATTGCGTTTATTGGATCAACGATAGCTGTGTATGGCATTGTGTTTAGTTTGTTAATGAAATTATTCATGTAAGTATTCATGCTAGAACAGAAAGAACCTTTTCCGACTCAATGGGGAAAGGTTCTTTTTAATATATTAATTGATTTGTCTTGGATTAGACTTGCGGATTTACTTGCTGCTGGCGGTATTCGGTTGGAGATTGATTATACATACGTTTGAACTGTTTGGAAAAATAGAGCGGATCGCGAAATCCGACGGAGAACGCGATTTGTTCGACTGTTAGTTGGATTCGCTCACGCAGCAGTCTCCGTGCATGATCAAGGCGCAGATGGAGCAGGAATGTGACAGGTGTAACACCAGTTTGTTCTTTAAAGATGCGAGATAAGTAAGCGCGATTGTAGCCCAATCCTTCTGCCATCGTCTCAATTGTTATCTCCTCTGCGTATTGGGTGGACAAATATCGCAGGGCTTGGCGGACGATGTCTGTACTAGGGGTTGGTGTTGTTTGCTCGACTTGCTGCGTATGGGAAAGGATTTTGCCATAGGAAGCGAGAATGAGTTGTAAACTACCTGATGCTTCTAGAGAAGCAAAAGGAGTTCGCTGCCGAAATGCAGTAAAAACACGCCCGAATAACACGGTAAGCCGATTATGGTTGCTACCTTTCCTTGCAATAGGGTGATCAGGAGTGAGTCCAATCGCTTGAAATATTGGAGTGAGATTAGAGCCTCGGAAGGCGATCCACCGGTAGTGCCAAGGTTCGAATGGGTCAGCTGCATAAGTGACGAGTTGTTCAGGTTCGATTAGGAAACTGTCGCCTTCTTGAAGGGTATACGTCTGCCCCGCGCAGGTGTAAGTTCCTTTGCCTGTAAGTACGGTATGTAGTAAATAATAGTCCAACATTTTGGGACCGAGCGTATGCCCAGGCTTGGTTTGGCTTTCTCCAGCAAACAAAATGACAGGATCAAGCGAAAGTTCTGGATTTGGATTCGATGCAACCACATAGCTATATGTAGGGATAGATTGTGACATGGACATGAAGCACCTCCTCATCTAAGTATATCGCTCAAGGTCACATTTTTCCATGTGTACCTAACAAGATTCCATTGGGAGTTGATTGATGTTGCCGTATACTGAGATTACTTAATATCGAATCGAAGGTTTGGAGAATAGGGAGGCGTGAGTCAGATGGAAGTGAAGTTAATCGAGCAGTTAAAGGGACGATTTGTCGAGTTGTACGGAGGGAATGCCGCAGATATAGCTGTGTATCATGCACCAGGGCGTGTGAATTTGATCGGGGAGCATATCGATTACAATGGAGGATATGTATTTCCGGCTGCTCTTACAATCGGGACAGCACTACTGTTTCGACGTCGAACAGATGATGTGCTGAATATGGCATCGGAAGGATTTGCATTAACTGTACAAAAATCCTTATCGGATCTGAACTACCAAGCGGCAGATGACTGGAGCAACTTCCCGAAGGGAGTCATCTCACTTCTAAATGACGAGCAGGCAATTTCATCCGGATTTGATATGTTGTTCTACGGCAATATACCCAATGGGTCGGGATTATCTTCCTCAGCTTCAATTGAAGTGTTGACAGCTTACGCAATATTGGATCAAGAAAATCGAGAAATTGATCGTACTCAAATTGCACTGCTTGCTCAGCAGGCAGAGAATGAATATATCGGAGTGAAATGCGGGATTATGGATCAATTCGCAATCGCGCAAGGGAAGAAAGATCATGCGGTACTACTACGCTGCAATGATTTGAATTATGATCAAGTTCCTTTTGAAAGTGGATCTTATCAATTGGTAATCGGTAATACGAATAAGCGTAGAGAGCTTGCTCATTCCGCTTACAACGAACGTAGAGGACAGTGTGAAGCTGCCGTGGAAATACTGCGGACGGAAGCTTCTGGTCTTGAAAACCTGAAGTGGCTGGCGGATTTAAGCGAAGCACAATATAGCGAAGTTTCTCACGTCTTAGAAGATGAGGTTATGCAGCGCCGCGCACGTCATGTCGTGGAAGAGAATGCACGCGTACTGCGCTCTGTGGAATTGCTTCGTCAAGGTAATCTTGAGGAGTTCGGTAAGATGATGACGTTGTCGCATGAATCCTTACGTGACCTGTATGAAGTATCTTGTCGGGAGTTAGATGTGATGGTCGATACAGCTCTACAAGTGCCAGGAGTACTTGGTGCGAGAATGACGGGCGCAGGTTTCGGTGGATGCACGGTGTCCCTTGTACATGAAGATCATGTGGAAGAATTTATTCGTATTGTTGGCGATACGTATAACCGAGAAACAGGTCTAACAGGTGAGTTCTATGTGAGTAAAATTGGTGACGGTGTACGTCGCGTGGAATAGTAGGAAAACGTGTGGCTTGATCGGTTTGAAGAGATGAAAGTGTGAACTAAAGAGGAGGAGAATAAGATGGCGATTATGGTTACAGGTGGTGCGGGTTATATCGGTTCCCATACGGTGGCAGAGCTGATTGCTCGTGGTGAGGAAGTCGTGATTGTAGATAACTTGCAGCAGGGACATCGTGAATCACTGCTATTCGGCGGCAAGCTTGAAGTAGGGGATATTCGGGATCACAGCTTTATGGATCGTGTTTTCTCGGAAAATAAGATTGAAGCGGTCATTCATTTTGCGGCGAATTCCTTGGTTGGGGAGAGCATGCAGGTACCAGGCAAGTACTACGATAACAATGTAACAGGCATGAATTGCTTGCTGGAGCAGATGGATAAGCACGGCGTAAAGCATATCGTCTTCTCCTCGACAGCAGCAACATATGGAGAACCTGAGCGCGTACCGATTGAAGAGGGCGATCGCACGGATCCGACAAGTGTATACGGGGAAACGAAGCTCGTTATGGAGCGCATGATGCGCTGGTTCGACGTGGCACATGGGATTAAGTATGTGGCGCTTCGTTACTTCAATGCAGCAGGTGCACATGAGAGCGGCAAGATCGGGGAAGATCACTCACCAGAGTCTCATCTTATCCCACTGATCTTGCAAGTTGCGCTTGGACAGCGTGAGCAGATTGCGGTATTCGGTGAGGACTACGCGGCACCAGATGGAACTTGTGTCCGCGATTACATTCATGTGAGCGATTTGGCAGACGCGCATGTTCGCGCGCTGTATAAGCTTCGTGACGGCGGGGACAGCGCCGTCTACAATCTTGGCAACGGACGCGGATTCTCCGTCCGTGAAGTGATCGATGTGGCCCGCGATGTCACGGGCCACCCAATTCCGGCGGCGGTGCAAGGCCGCCGAGCTGGCGACCCAGCGGTGCTGGTCGCATCAAGCAGCCGAGCGCAAGCGGAGCTCGGCTGGGTCCCGCAAAAGCCGGAGCTGCGGGACATCGTGTCCAGCGCGTGGCGCTGGCACAAATCTCATCCTCGTGGATACCGAGGATGAAGGGGGGTTATGCGATGAACGACGTCATCGCTGGAACGCACATCGCGCCGAATACGGCTGCAAGAGCCCTGGAGGGGCTTTTGCAGTACGCCTTAGGCGCGGGAATGATTGAGCCGCTGGATGTATGCGCGGCTCGTAACAGTCTGCTCGCGGAGCTCCAGCTCGCAGCACCCTATGATCCAGCGCTCGATGCGCAGGATCACGCAGGAAATGCCGGTTGGACGATGTATCAACCGCTATCCGAGAATCATTGGGCATCGGTTGAGGGGGAGGCGGGATCTAAAGTTGGAACAACTGGATCACAATCCGCTCCATCCACAGCATCACCTAACGCACTACTCGCTACACTCATGGACTACGCGTATCAAGTTGGTATTCTGCCAGACAATACGACAACATATCGGGATTTGCTCGATGCAAAGCTGATGGGGCCGCTCATGCCGCGTCCATCTGAAGCAGCAGCGAAGTTCCAGCATATACGTGCGACACAAGGCATTAAAGCCGCTACAGATTACTGGTACCGTCTATCCATTGATTCCTGCTATATTCGTATGGATCGCATTGAGAAGAATATTATTTGGCCAGCCGAGACGGAATATGGTGAGCTGGAGATTACGATTAACTTATCCAAACCTGAGAAAGATCCAAAAGAAATTGCGGCACTTGCGAAGGCTGCTCAGCACACCTATCCAAACTGCCTATTATGTGTCGAAAATGTCGGTTATGCCGGTAGACTGGATCATCCAGCTAGACAGAACTTGCGAATTCTGCCGCTAACGTTATCAGGTGAAGAATGGTTCTTCCAATACTCACCGTATATGTATTACAACGAACACAGTATCGTTCTGAACGGACTACATGTCCCAATGCGCATCACACCACAGACATTTGAGCGCTTACTTGATTTCACAGATGAGATTCCGCACTACTTCATCGGTTCTAATGCGGATCTTCCGATTGTTGGCGGATCGATTCTGACACATGATCATTACCAATGTGGCAACCATAAGTTTCCGTTACAGAAGTCACCGATCGAACGTGCTTACGCGCATCCAAATTTCCCAGATGTACATGGGGGAATTGCACGTTGGCCGATGTCAGTCGTTCGACTCGCAAGTGTGGATAAATCGCAGCTCATCCAAGCGGCTGAGCATCTGCTGAGTGCTTGGCGTGGATATAGTGATGAAACAGCAGGTGTATCCGCCTATAGCGGCGATGTACCACACAATACGATTACACCCATTTCACGTAAAAATGAAGCTGGGGAGTACGAGATGGACCTCGTACTTCGCAATAATCGTATAAGTGAGAAACATCCCGAAGGCATCTACCATCCGCATCGCAACTTGCACCACATTAAGAAGGAGAACATTGGCTTAATCGAAGTGATGGGTCTTGCGGTGCTACCGCCACGTCTGCATACGGAGCTTGCGGCTATTAGTGAGCTGCTAACGCAGCCGGCTGTAGCCGTAGATCAACTCCCAAGTGCTATTATGCCGCATTCAACATGGATGGAAGAATTACGCGAAATTCATGGAACGATAGCGACAATTGAGCAAGCTGATGCGATTCTGAAGCAATCCGTCGGCGAGAAGTTCATGCAAGTGCTGCATGACGCAGGTGTGTATAAGCGTAATGAAGCAGGACAACAAGCCTTTGAACGATTTTTGCAAGCATCAGGTTATACTGCCCTATAATCGTGCAATCACGATATGCAAAAAGAGTGCAATACCATGAACACCATTTACGAATGGGTTAGTGGTTTGCACTCTTTTTTTAAAAATAAATAGAAAATATTACATGTTTACTTCGCTTTTACTCATGTAACGTTCCGTTAGAATCATAAGCAAATTAACGCCGACCTCATTCTTAACCCCTTCAGGGATAATGACATCTGCGTATTTTTTCGAAGGTTCGATAAATGCATCATGCATCGGCTTCACAGAAGACATGTACTGATTGCAAATTGATTGTAGGGAACGCCCGCGCTCATTCATATCACGTACCACGCGTCGCAAAATACGAATATCCGCATCTGTATCGACGAATACTTTGACATCAAGTGCGCTGCGTACATCTTCATCAGTCAGCACATGTAAGCCTTCGACGATCACAATGGATTTTGGTTCAATCGGAAGCGTACTAGTTGAACGCTCATGATTCACAAAGTCATAGACAGGTACTTCAACCCCGCGTCCTTGCTTCAATTCGTTCAAGTGCGTAATCAACAATTTATTATCATGGGCATTCGGGTGATCATAATTAAGTGCTTCACGTTCTTCAAACGGAAGATTAGCGTGATTCGCATAATAATTATCTTGAGAAATAATAACCGCTCGGTCCTCGCCGAGTTTGTCGATGATAGAGCGTGCAACTGATGTTTTCCCCGACCCTGTTCCGCCTGCAATACCTATAATTAACATAAACCTGTATTCTCTCCTGTCCTAAGCTCTACTACGTATTTTAACAAAAATCGAGTCGATTTAAAAATAAAAAGATTACCTTTTGTCAAAATTGTAGAGTGGACTAGGGTTTGCTTCCTATTTATCTAGAAATCAGTTCATTTTCCATGAGATAATCGCGAATGTCTTTAATCGAACAAGGAACAGGCCACCCTTCTTCGACAAGTCGCTGCTCTCCCCAAAAAAGTACAAGCTGCTTAATCTCTCTTGTGATTTCGTCACGCGGAGCGAGCATGTAGCAATCAGATAAAATTTCTTCTATATCGATTTCAAGGGTGGCTTCAAGCTTGATTTTCATACAATTAACCTCCACCTCCCTATGGGAAAATGATTAACGAAGCGAACTTAAATGCGAGGTGCAGTTGTACAACTTGCAGTCCCATCCGGCTTCTTTTTTGTGAAGAATCGTCAGGGATGTATTGCCCATAGGGCCATCTTGCACAGACTCGGGAACGAGTCGTGTGAGCGTTGTGCGAATTAATCCACCGTGTGAAACCATGAGGATTTTCTGACCGGGATAGCGTGCCGCCACGTCATCAATTGCTTGTTCACCGCGATCAGCAACGTGTGTACGATCTTCAACTCCAAGTTCTTGCTCGTTGTAGGTATCGCCCCACTTTGCCGTACGCTCGTCTTTGGTCATGCCTTCAAGCTGACCTAAATTCAATTCACGGAGCCTTGGATCAACAATGTCCACTTTTTTACCTTTTGCTTTGGCGATTGCCTCTGCTGTATCGTATGCACGGGACAGATCACTAGCCACTATGACATCCCACTCTTCTTCGGCAAGTCTTGCTGCAATAGCTTCCGCTTGCTCGCGTCCAAGCTTATTAAGAGGGATATCGGTTTGTCCTTGCATCCTTTGCTGCGCATTCCAATCTGTAAGGCCGTGTCGAATTAGTCCGATTGTCGTCGTCATTCTTGCATTCTCCTTTATGTATATCAGAATAGGCATGGCTCAAATTTAAGTATATCAAAGTTCATGCAAAAAGGCGGATAGGATTACCCATCAGCCCATTTTTGTAAAATAATTAATCGCAAGCTTGGCCACTGTTAATATGACCTGATTTTAAGGATTACTCTTCGTCAGATTGTGGAGTTTTTTCTGCGTCTTCAGAAGAGTTTACGATCATATGCTTGTCCTCTGCAAGATCGAGCGTGTCGTTCACGAATGCCATGTCTTGATTTTTTGCATGCATATTTGTTGTACCTACATAGTCGTCTTCAAGATCTTTATTTTTCATAGGTGAAATTCCTTTCTGTCTGTGATGGTATAGCTTGTGCGGAGGAATGCCTAAATATGCCTGTGTTCGTGCAAACTACTCTCAACGAAACATATGAAAGTTATGCATATAACGGACAAAGGACAAAGGGGTAATTTCACATGCTGCAAAAAAGGCGTTATTGGAGCGCAGCTTTACTTATGATGATCGGTTTAGGGGTTGGGGGCGGAACTTCGGCTTACTCGGTTATGAAGCCACTGGAAACTATGAGTAGAGCACGGATTTTGAATCAAGTTGGGGAATTGAACCCGGAGTCTAAGCACCTGACGTTCTGGCTCATTAGTGACATTCATCTAAATCGACCAAATGCCGTAGACAAATGCGTGCATGCCCTGCAAGATCTTGGGCAAGCTGCACCTGATTCGTCAGCACTTATTGTAAATGGCGACTTGGGTGATGGACATCCGCAAGATTATGCTAGGGTGGGACAAGTGATGCAAGCGGCTCCTCATCCATCGCAGGTGCTATATACGATTGGCAATCATGAGTTTTATCAAGCGTGGCATAACCGCAGGGGAGAATGGAGCAGGTGGACGTATCCAAATGGAGAGACCGAGCAGATGTCCGTTGCGCGTTTTGTGCAATTTACTGGAGCGAAGAATGTATATCAAGATCGCTGGATTCAAGGTTATCATTTTATCCTGTTAGGATCAGAACGCTATCGCTCCTCGGATGAATCCATTCTGGAGGATGCTTATTTGTCGGAGGATCAGCTCAAGTGGTTAGAGCAAACATTAAAGGATGACGAGGTAAAAGGGCTGGTGGCAAAAGATTTTATCGGGACGAGAGGGGAGAAATTGAAGGAGGAGGTTCGCGCAGATTCCGGGGCATCTGTTAAAAATCAGTCACGAGCAGTAAAGCCCATCTTCGTCTTCATCCATCAACCTCTGCCAAACTCCGTATCAGGGAGCGGTTCTGCTACTTACAATCGAGGTATCGTGCAGCATGAGCGATTAATGGCGATTTTGGACAAATATCCGAACGTGATCTTGTTCTCTGGACATTCACACTGGGAGTTGGCACTGCCCAAAACCGTTGTACGCAAAGGCTTTACCATAGTTAATTCATCCTCCGTATGGGAACCACGAAACGTTGAAGGCAAAGCAAAGTCGTTAACTGGCGATGCGAGCGAAGGCTTAGTCATTGAGGTGCAAGGTGATCATGTGCGAGTAAGAGGACGTGATTTGCAGCATGGGAAGTGGTTAGAAGAGTTGGATGAGTGGGTGTTATAGCCTTTATAAATAAAAAACGCACAAGCCAAGTTCCAGCTGCGCAAAGTGGCGCTATGTGGAATTTCTGGTTTGTGCGTTCTTTCGTTATTGACTCTATCTTAGAAACCAACTAGCTCCATTCCGTACGCAAGGTGAATAGCTCACGCAAATCACTCTCCGACATCTCGGTGATCCAGCTCTCGCCTTTACCTACTATCCCTTCAGCAAGACCGAGCTTGCCTTCCATCAGCTCATTGACGCGTTCTTCAAGCGTACCAATGGTGATGAATTTGTGTACTTGAACGTTGCGCGTCTGTCCAATGCGATAAGCCCGGTCGGTTGCTTGATTCTCGACAGCAGGGTTCCACCAACGGTCAAAGTGAAACACATGGTTGGCAGCAGTTAAGTTAAGCCCGATTCCACCGGCTTTGAGCGAGAGGATGAAGATATTGTTCTGATTTTCTTCAGGCAGTGTTCGATCTTGGAAGTGAGCAATCATCGCATCGCGCTGCGTCTTAGGTGTAGATCCATTTAGGAAAATAACATTCTCACCAATCTCTTCCTGCAAAATGCGCTGTAATAAGAAACCTGTCTCCACGAATTGTGTGAAAATCAGACACTTATCGCCTTCTTGCCGAAGCTCCTGTACCATCTCCGTTAGACGCTCCACTTTATTGGAACGATGCTCCCAAACGGCTTGTGGACCTTCTTTGAGCAGAAGAGCAGGGTGATTGCAGAGCTGTTTTAACTTTGTTAATGCGGTTAGAATATGGCCGCGACGCTCCATCGTGGACATTTTGTCAATGCGAGAGAACATATCTTGGATGTAGTTCTCGTAAAGAGAACTCTGCTCGGCAGTAAGAGAGACGAACACTTTCGTCTCGTTCTTCTCAGGCAGATCAAGCTGAATCGCAGGATCATTCTTCACACGGCGCAGCAGGAAAGGACGCACGAGCTTTTGTACAGAAGCAAGGGCTTCAGGATCACGTACCGATTCGATCGGTGATACGTAACGATGCGTGAAGTCCCGTAATGTCCCCAAGTATCCAGGATTAATGAACTCGAAGATCGACCATAACTCGGCGAGCCGATTCTCAACAGGAGTTCCTGTCATCGCAATCCGATGGAAGCCTGAAAGCTTACGGATTGCAGCAGATTGTTTCGTATAAGCATTCTTAATGTTCTGGGCTTCATCTAGACAGATTGAGTCCCAATGAATCATATTCAGTTCTTCTTCGTCGATATGAGACAAGTTGTACGAAGTTAGTACAAGATCGACTTCGTCTTGCATGACATCCGCGAAAGTTTGCCCTTTCAAGCGCTGAGGTCCGTAATGCAGATGAACACGTAGTGTAGGGGCAAAGCGCTTCAGTTCCATTTGCCAGTTACCGAGTACGGAGGTTGGACAAATGAGCAGCGAAGGTGTTGATTTAGGTGAATCTGGATGAAGGGCTTGGTCTGCTGCTGCGCGGTCTTTGACGGATAGTAAGTAAGTGATCCATTGAATCGTCTTACCTAGACCCATATCATCTGCTAAGCAACCACCAAGTCCGAACTGTCGTAAGAATAGTAGCCACGAAGCACCTTGACGCTGATAGTGCCGCAGATCCCCTTGGAATGCAGCAGGGGTTACGACTTCAGGAATATGCTTGGTGTGTACTAATTTATCAATCATCTGTTCCAGATGTTCAGTGAGTTCAACTTCCATATCGAAGCGAGCACGGTCTGCTTCAAGTTCAGCATCTTCATCGACAAAAGCATCGGAGCGGTTGTTGCCGCCTGTTCCGAGCAAATGTAGGGCAAGCGCATCGCGCAGGGATAGCCCTTTGCTCTGCTGAAGTTTACGGATCGCAGCACTAATTTCGCTGAGTGCTTTGGGATCAAGTTGGATCCATTGACCGCGGATTTGTACCAAGCTGCGTTTTTCATTAAGCAACTGAGTAAATTCATCTTCGGTTAACTCTAAGTCACCGATGGCAAGCTTCCAGTCGAACTGCATGAGCTGCGTAATGCCGAACAGCGACTCCCGCTGGCGCACTCCTGCTGGATTCAACTCCGAGCGAAGCTTCGCTCGCAGCCGTGGCCGCAGCCGCCTTACACGGTCCCACCAAGCCGGCAGGAACACGGTGTAACCTGCCGCGATCAACTTGGCGCTGCCTTCCGATAGGAAGCGCCAAGCCCCATCGTGCCCGAGCACGATGGGCAGTTTCGCCGACCCATCATGGTCGGCGGTTGTCAGCCATGGCAAGAGGCGCAGCCACTTGCCGGTGTCTTTTTGGACCCGATCAATATCCGGGGTCCAGTGTTCGGGCAGCGGCGCTTCCTCCGGTAGGAGGGCCCCGCTGCCGTCTACTGCGCGGATGATGCTGCCATCCGCGCGATCTTGCAGCAGCACGCGGAGCTGCCAATCGCGCCTGCCTTCAGGCTCTACGAGCTGAATGCAGGTGCGGAAAGCGGCAGCATCGTGCTGCCAACCGATTGCGACGAGCCAGTCGTCCTCGTCGAGCCATAGATCATGCGGCACTTCGCCCTGCCGCATGCGAGGGAACGCCTGCTCCAGCTGGTGCAGGCGCTCAGCCCCGCCGTGGACCGCGATCCACGCGGGAACGACAGCATCCATCCAGCGCTGGGCATCTTCGCTCACGAATGATTGTGCATCTTCGGGTAGATCTAGTTTCCAACCGACTTCACCTTTGCGCCAATGCTCATAGCTGGGTAAGAAACGTTCGCCAGCAAGTGCAGAGTGGACAGCAGGTGCTAATCGTCGGATGGCTTCTGCGCTCTCGCTCCATTTGAATCGAACATGTTCCACACAGCTAGGAGCTGTGAAATAATCAAGGGCCTCGATAGGTTCGAGTTCGACCCCTTCGATTTGCCCCATTTCTTTTTCCTCAATTAGCGTCCCATAGAAAGAAGGTTCGTGCCAAGCAAATAGCATATGCTTCAGGTCCAAGGCTTCCCAAGCCCCGCCGCGATCCCGCATTCCCCATAAGAATAGAGAGCCGTTAGGCATCGAAGCCGTATGAACCGTCAGCGCAGATGTATCGATCATAGCTTCCACGGTCCTTTCATCAGTTCGTCTTGGAACGCGCGAAGACGCGCAAATTTGTTTTGCAATCCTTCCAGATAGAAGTGCCAAGCACCGAGCTTACCGAGTTTGGCATAATACTCATTTAGTTTCTTTAGCATAGCAAGTGCTGTTTTGTAAGATGAACGATTCTTCTCCAGAATGAGTCGTTCAATCGCTTGATGGTAAAGCGGGAGCAGTAACTTGCAGTCTGCTTCCTCGACAGTTCGTAATTCTACGTTGTATAAATTGAGCGGGGATACCCGCGTTGCTAACTGTAAATCAACCCACTTGCGGTACCGCTTGGTTTGTAATAGATAGGCTGTGTAGTAATAGTAAGAGCGAGGCAGAAGTGTCTCCATCGCTTGTACCCATTCGTGATCAGATTGCAGCTGTTTCGCCGCATCGCTCCAGAATTGGCATAACGCACGGAAATCTTCTTGTGCCACCGTATGCATAACAGGTAGCAGCCACTGCAGCCATTCTTGAAGTGCTGTCCAGTTCCCTTGCTCCCGATTATGTTTTAAGTACATATAATAATCGCTCGGCGTACAAGTGTGGAGCTGTTCTAATCGATCAAATGCAACTTTAATTTGATGCTCCATCACGTCAAAATGTGCTCGAGCAATAATAAGTACATCATGCTGCCGTTCGGTTAGTTTCTTCTTATCGAGTGAAGTTAGAAACGCATCAAGTCGCTTTTTCTCATTCTCAATGAGTGTTGTCTCCGAGGTGAGATTCCACCAGATTAGTCGATAAATTTGCAGCCAATCCACAGGTATGGTTCGACCAGACAAGGCATATTCGCTGAGTAATAGTAAGGTTTCTTGCCAAGCACTCGCATCTTTTCGTTGGATAGTTCCCATCTCTTCAGCTTGCATCATATCGAGAAGTCGCTGTTCACAAGTTGTAACGGCGGCTGTACTACTCGTTTCGTGATACGAAGAAAGGTAGGCAGACTTGGTAGCCTCATAGAAGTTTTCGATTCGGCGCAAGGCAAACAGTGCAATATTGACACAAAACAGTCTTTTGCGCTCTGGCTTGTTCCAGCTGCTTGCAAGTGGCAAGAGTAAGTCCCACACTGCGGATGCGAACATCTCGAACGTATATTGATGAGAGATCACAAACCCATTAAATCGCCCTTCGAAATATCGCTGCCACTTCGTTGGGCAATCATCCATCTCGGGGAGTATGTTTGCGTCCTTTTTCTCATCTAATCGTAACTTTGCTGCACGCTGCGCTGATTTTTTGGCTAAGTATTTTTTTAATTCTTGCAAAATCATCTCTGGACGACCTTGCGTTGCATAAATGGCAAAGATCACAGCAGCCATATGTACACAAGGTTTTGGATCGGTGCAGGCACACTTGCTGCGCGTGAATTCATCGAGATGAACACGTACATTCAGGGGCTTTTTTTCGCGCACGGAAGCAGACACTAGGTTTTCGTCTAGGAGATCAAGACTTAAGACTTTGCCCTTATGAAAAAGAGTCCAGCCCTGCTCGACATCGTCCCATTCGTGATAGTGCTTTAACTGCTTCAATAAATACTCTATGCGATTTTTCGGAATGTGCAGTTTCAGCATGAAGCGCCCCTCCGACAGTAAAGGAATGTTAGAAAGCTATCTCCTTATAGTACCAAATTTTGTGAAGAATTGCCCCTATTCTTTTTTAGTTTTACCTCATTCCGGGCTCTAATTCATTTACATGGGCACATATGTTACACTCGAAGAAAAGGATCGAAAGGATCGTGTACAAATGGGAGTTAAATTCGGTAGAGAGTACAGCGACATTCAGAAGGAACTAACAGCAGCCATTTCGAAAATCACAGATGTGCATGTCTTTTTGGAAATGGAAGCAGCAGATTGGGATCTACTTGCAGAAGATGAGCAGTTGGAGTGCATCGGCACCCTAACAGATGATCTCTTCTATGCTCTAGGCACAGAGCCAGTTTGCCATGTTGGATCTGGAAGTGTGCGCTACGATCACGAGCGTCATGTCATCATTGTGCGTTCGTCCGGTGGGCTTGCGACCGTCATTTCATTAATATAAAAATGTGGCGTGTTAATAAGTCTGGTCACTGCGAATAAAAGAAGTACTTCCGGTCTCCGTGAAATCGTGAACTTTGAATTTATTATTAGGTATGTTCACTCTTTCAAAGTCGAACGCTAACGCTCCTCCAGTTGCTTCTTTTATTCTCCGTTTGACTTATTACCCCGCCTACTCCGAAAGGAACAACTAATCGCCTATGGCCATATTTAATCATGCAAAAGAAGTTTTGCAAAAATATTACGGCTACCCCGACTTTCGCGCGGGTCAGAAGCCGATCATTCAATCGCTGCTAAATGGACATGACACCCTCGGCATTATGCCAACTGGTGGTGGTAAGTCCATCTGTTATCAGGTTCCTGCCATGCTAATGGAGGGAGTCACACTCGTTATTTCACCGCTCATCTCCTTGATGAAAGATCAGGTTGATGCGCTTAATCAAGTTGGCATTCCAGCTGCATTCATCAATTCTAGCTTATCAGGCAGTGAAGTTGAGCAGCGGTTGCGCGCGGCAGCGCGGGGCGAGCTTAAACTTCTCTACATCGCACCCGAGCGTCTTGAATCGGTGTGGTTCCGTGAGCGAATGGCAACCATGCGCATTCCGTTCGTAGCGGTAGACGAAGCACACTGTGTGTCCCATTGGGGGCATGACTTCCGTCCGAGTTACGTGAATATCGCACCATTTATTGAAGAATTGCCTAACCGTCCACTCGTAGCGGCATTTACCGCAACAGCGACAAGTGAAGTGACGGTAGATATTGCAAAGCTGCTTCGTCTTCGGGAGGCTGAGATTCATGTATCGGGCTTTGGACGTGAAAACCTCGCACTAAACGTACTGCGTGGTGAGAACAAACGCGATTACGTGCTTCGTTATGCGAAGGAGCATACGCATCAGCCCGGTATTATTTATGCTGCAACACGTCGAGAAGTGGAAGAAGTTCAAGCTTTCCTTGCCAAGAATGGCATTTCCGCAGGCAAGTATCATGCAGGACTATCAGACGATGAGCGGATTCATGCACAAGATGCGTTTATTTATGATGACATTCGCGTGATTGTTGCAACCAATGCCTTCGGAATGGGGATCGACAAATCGAATGTACGATACGTGATCCACTACAACATGCCGAAGAACATGGAGAGCTACTATCAGGAGGCAGGTCGTGCAGGCCGAGATGGTGAGCCGAGTGACTGTATGCTGCTGTTCTCTGCGCAGGACATCATGACGCAGAAGTTCTTGATTGAGCAGGGGACGCAAGCCGAAGATCGCAAGGCGAACGATTATCACAAGCTGCAGACGATGGTCGATTACTGCTATACGCCGCAGTGTTTGCATACGTATATCTTGGACTATTTTGGTGATGAAGGGGAGCTTGTGAAGTGCGGACGTTGTTCTTCCTGTACGGATGATCGGGAGAGCATCGATATTACAGTTGAAGCGCAGAAGATTTTCTCCTGCATACGACGTATGGGGGAGCGCTTCGGTATTTCTCTAGTTGCTGGTGTGTTAAAAGGATCGCGTGTAAAGCGGATTATCGAATACCGCTTTGACAAACTGCCGACATTCGGGGTACTTAACGGCATGTCGGAGAAAGAAATTTCCGATCTCATTAATGTATTGGTAGCCGATGGCTACCTGGCATTATCAGAAGGGCAGTATCCGACGGTGAAGTTGGACTGGCCAGCTGTAGATGTGCTTAAGGGTGCAGCACGAGTTCACCAGAAAGTACGCCGTATTGAGAAACGCACTGAAAATTCGGCTGCGGGCAACATGCTGTTCGAACAGCTTCGCCTATTACGCCGTGAAATTTCACAGCGTGAGAAAGTGCCGCCGTATATCATTTTCAATGATGCGACCTTGCGTGAGATGAGTGAAGTAGGTCCGACAACAGCGGCAGGTTTACTTGCGATCAAAGGGGTTGGAGAAGCGAAGTTCCGCAGCTATGGTCAGCCATTCTTAGCACTGCTGCGCGAACATGCACAAGGTGCCAGTGCAGACGATTTCGATTATTAATATTATTAAATAAAGACAAAAAGCCAAACGAATTCATGTTTGGCTTTTATTCAATCATACCGCTAATAATCAATTGATCGATAAGTGGATCAAAAGAATGTTCGGAGTAGCAAATAACCGTCTTACCCGACTGCGTAATCAGAAGAAGAAGGTTCCGTTCATTCCAATTGTTACTTCGATACAAAATGATTTCCATTATTTTTTCACGAGTAATGTTGGAATCAACCGAGACGGCTGGAATAACAGGGATCTTGGCTAGAATGCCATCAAACTTTAAAGCGAATTGGTCACATATCGTTAAGTGCTTCAATATTAGCTGTACTTCCGCATGTATGGAGGGACTCCACTGCGTCTGACTAATCACTTCTTCTTTCGTTGTATCAAACACTTCAACATATGCAGCAGGAGTCTGGTTTTGGCTAACTGGTTCAGCGTGTGCATGGTGAATGTGACATACAAACAAAGTCATACACATCATATAGAATACAATTTTCTGCATGCGTTCACCCCTATAATAGGATGCCTTAAAAAAAGAAAAACATCTGCAATTCCAGAGGAATGAACAGATGTTTTTTATTATTTTCCTATCCATACCATACAATGCACTTCAATAAGTCCTGCTCGGCTGCCGCGCTCGTACGTATCCGTGATCACAAAGCCCACTTTCTCATAGGCCTGAATAGCACGTTTGTTCCAAGTCAGCACTTCAAGATCAATTTCATGGTCTGGATTACGATGCCTCGCTTCGTTAATGATCGCAGTTAGAAATGCATGGCTATGTCCTTGATCACAGAGATCAGGTCGCAGCCCAAGACCGAGCCGCGTCACCCCAGTGATCGGGAAATATTGCACATATCCACTCACTTGCCCGTCTTCATCTAAAGTTACTGCATACTGTAATTGTCTAATTGCAGGATCCGCAAATTCAGCCTCGTCACGCATCATCTGCTCCCATGACGACCAGTTGTAGCAGTCATAGGGTGCTGGATAACGCCACGTACAGATTTGCTTTCCGTGTGCCTCGAGCATGGGATGAAGATCGAAGCTTATCGCGCACCAATTATGCTGCGACATCACGTTTAGTGAACATGAGCCATGCTACGATGTGGAACACCACGAAGTAAATGGCAAGAATCGTGATGGAGAACGACAGCGTCATCTCCGGTCTAAATGGTGTACCGTCGAAGTATGACTTTAAATCTGTGTTTGCAAACAAGATATATTTGGACCACTCGTATTTTTGGAAAATGCTAACGACAGTGTTACCAACCAACATCCCGACAAGAGATAGGGCAATCGCCATGGAAGAACTGCGGAATGCAGAGGAGACCATGAATGCGAAAGTAACATACATCAGTGTGGACACAAGGGAGAAGCCATATGTCTTAAGCACACTTAGAATCATCAATCGCTCATGAACAGCACCGTCAGCTCCTACATAGATTTCAGGTGTTGAGAATCCTGTAAATCCATTCGTAGCCGCCCCAATAATGAAGGATACGATGAATGTGATCAAAGTTAAGAATAGAGCGAATATCAATGTGGCTGTGTACTTACTTATTAAGATTCGAAGCCTGGAAGCGGGACGAATCAGTAGTAATTTGACTGTTCCCCAAGTGAACTCAGCTGCGATCATATCGGCTGCAACCACAATGGTGAAGATCGATACAAGACTGATGACCAGTGATAATTCTTTTACTGTAGACCAAGCTGTTTGCTCATAAGGGTTAATATTATGCTCGAGCTGATATTGTCCAACCTTAATTTCATCTTCAAATCTCTTTTTAACAAATTCCGCCACTTCAGGGTCAGCTAACAGCTTCTTGTTTTCTTCCATCTGGTGGGTCAGTTGTGGCTTCCAATCTGCAGTCGAACCGGATTCTACCGGTGAGCTAATATGCATGAGCACAGTAAATAAGATGAGCGCAAGCACAATAAATCCAGCCATAATCCAGTTGCGCGGACGGCGGTAGATTTTCATATTCTCGTTCTGAACAAGTGGGAAAAAGTTAGACAATCTGCTCACCTCCTGTAATTTCAAGGAATTGATCTTCAAGCGATTTCGCTTTCGAAGAGATACCATAGATGTTAATACCGTTTTGAACAAGCACATTTAGAATAGTAGGAATTTGCTCACGTTCGAGTGGAAGTAAGATTCCTTTTCCATCCATAACATGGATTTGGCTGCTATCCGCATGACCTGCTAAAGCTACAATTGCAGCTTGAGGGTTATCGAGTTCGAACAACACTTTCTTATTTGCGGTTGCATCTGAACCTTCTGCATGCAGAGGGCGCACATCAATGAGTTTACCTGTTTGAATGATCGCTACACGGTCACACATGAGCTCCATCTCGGATAGTAGGTGAGAGGATACGACGACAGAGATGCCCTCTTCCTGTGTTAATTTGCGCAAGTAATCCCGTAGCTCACGAATACCTGCTGGATCTAGACCGTTAGTCGGTTCGTCGAGAATAAGAAGTTTAGGTCGATGAAGAATGGCCTGTGCAACACCTAGACGTTGACGCATACCAAGTGAGTAGCGTTTTACTTTTTCATGAATCCGATTCTGAAGTCCAACTAGTGCGACAACTTCGTCGATGCGTTCTTTGGTCACACCTTTATTCATACGTGCATAGTGCACAAGGTTCTGGTAACCGGATAGGAACTTATACATTTCTGGATTTTCAACAATCGCTCCGATTTGCGTCATCGCTTCCTCGAAGTTTTTCGTAACGGAAACGCCGTTCACAAGCACTTCACCTTCCGTCATTGCCATTAGGCCGACGATCATCCGAATCGTAGTTGTTTTACCTGCACCGTTGGGTCCGAGGAAACCGAATACTTCTCCTTTGGGCACATCAAATGTCAGATGATCAACAAGGGTGCGTTTGCCGATCTTTTTCGTTACATTACGAAGCTGCAATATCGTTTGGTCGCTCATAGCTAACCTCCTATTTATCTTAGAAAATAATTATTTCTGCGTTGATTCACTTGGTCTAGTATATAGCACAGATCTGTCTACTTTATACGTACTTACGGTGGGTTGGTTACTAGACTTTGGTCGGGGTAGGCGTATTTCGGATTATTTTACCTATAAAATGGAGAAAAAAAGGTGCCCATCAGGCTATTATGACCCTGGACACCAGTATAGATGAATATGAAATTATGCCGCGACATCCCTTTTGGTGAACATGAACCAAGAAATGAGATGGAACAGAACAAAGTAAACGGCAAGTACGAGTACCGAGAATGTTAAGGTCATCTCTGGTCGCATTGGCGTACCACCGAAGAAGACACTTAAGTCTGTGTTTGCGAACAAGATGTACTTGGACCATGTGTATTTGCTCAACACCGCAACAATTGTCGGGCCAGCGAGCAGACCAACAAGCGATAAGGAAATTGCCATGGACGAGCTACGGAAGGCAGAGGAGATCATGAAGGCAAAGGTCACGTAAATTAATAAGGTTACAAGAAGGAATCCGTATTGTTTCATGACATTCATCATCATGGACTGCTCGTGTACGAGTCCGTCTGCTCCTACATAAAGTTCAGGCGTGTTAAAGTCGGCAAATCCATTAACCACTCCACCGATAAGGAAAGAGACGACGAATGTGATAACGGTTAAGAAAAGAGCGAATTGCAGAGAAGCCATGTACTTACTCATCAGAATACGGAATCGAGAAGCAGGGCGAATAAGCAGCAATTTAATCGTACCTGCTGTAAATTCAGCCGCAATCATATCCGCAGCCACAACAATAGTAAAGATAATCGTTAGGTTAAGGAGCGGAGTTAAACTTTTGATTGTTCCCCATAATGTGTGCCGATCGGGTTTGATGTTATGCTCAAGTTGATACTGACTCATTTTAATATCTTTCTGCAAACGTTCAATCATGAATGGAGTTAGTTTCTCTGGGTTTTGCAAATCAGATTGATCATTAGCTATCGATTGAGTGACTTGTGCTCTCCAGTCTGAACTCACTGCATCGGTCGGTCTATTGATCTGCATAAGTACCGTGACGAGTATAAGCATGAATACGACAAGACCTGTCATGACCCATGTACGTGGCCGGCGATAAATTTTCATATTTTCATTTTGTGTAAGTGCTGCATAACTAGACAACCTGTTCACCTCCAGTAATTTCAAGGAATTGTTCCTCTAATGACTTGGTCTTATATGTAATGCCATAGATATTAATCCCAGCTTGTAGAAGAGTAGCTACAATCCCCGGAATTTGTTCACGTTCAAGAGGTAAAAGAATGCCTTTATGTTCCGTTACTGTAATTTGACTAGTATGAACCTGCCCGAGTAGGGCTTGAATGGCTGTGACTGGATCATCAAGTTCGAATAAGACTTGGTGAGTGAGCGCGGCTCCTTCACTATCCGTATGTAACGAGCGAATGTCGATCAGCTTACCTGCTTGAATAATGGCAACACGGTCACACATCAGCTCCATTTCAGATAACAAGTGAGAGGAGACGACTACCGAGATGCCTTCAACTTGAGCAAGATTACGTAAGTAATCGCGCAACTCACGAATGCCCGCAGGATCAAGTCCATTTGTCGGTTCATCGAGAATGAGCAGCTTCGGTTTATGAAGGATGGCTTGCGCAACACCAAGGCGTTGGCGCATGCCAAGCGAGTAACGTTTTACTTTTTCATGAATCCGATTCTGAAGTCCCACGAGCTTGATCACTTCTTCAATTCGTTCCTTGGTAATGCCTTTGTTCATACGTGCATAGTGAATTAAGTTCTGGTAACCGCTTAGGAATTTATACATCTCTGGATTCTCAACAATAGCACCGACTTGGGTCATCGCCTGCTCAAAGTTTTTCGTAACGGATATACCGTTAATAATCACCTCGCCTTGCGTCATGCCCATTAAGCCTACGATCATGCGAATTGTGGTCGTTTTACCTGCACCATTGGGTCCAAGAAAGCCGAATACTTCCCCTCTAGGGACATCAATTGTCAGTTGATCGACAAGGGTACGGCTGCCTATTTTTTTCGTAACATTGCGTAGTTGTAAGATCGTTTGGTCGCTCATAGCGCTCCTCCTATTCATCGAAACACGGTCATGTATGACTTGCTTGGATTAGTATATAGGAGCAGGTGCTAAGCTTCATACGTACTAGAGGTGGGTAGTAACCTAGACTTTGGGGATAGGGAGGGTACTGGACTTTGGACTAGGAATAGTTGGACAAATCCGATTATTTTTGTAAAAAAAGAGGGTTATGCAGGAGTGGGCGTGATGCTATAATGTAAATTAATTTAGTTTTCAAACAATTTATAGATACAGACTGTGGGAGGGATAGGCGTGGGTACAGTTGCCATACGTTCGGTTCATAAAAAGGATATTCCGCAATTAAAAGAACTCATGATTTCGTACATTGTTGATTTCTATAAGAGTCCTCAGCCTTCAGCAGGGAAGCTTGATGGACTTATTGAGACGCTACTGAAACATCAGGCAGGGATTCAATTTGTGGCGGAGAGCGAAGGTAAGCTCGTAGGATTCACGACTCTCTACTTCACCTACAGTACCCTCCGAGCATCGAAAGTTCTCGTCTTGAATGATTTGTATGTAGATGAGGCCTATCGAGGAGCAGGGGTAGCACAGCGATTGTTTCAGACTTGCAAGGAATATGCGACGCATAATGGATTCGCTTCAATTTCATGGGAAACGGCATCCGATAACGAGCGTGCACAGCGTTTTTATGAGAAAATGGGTGGTAAGAAGGGCGATTGGCTCGTCTATTCGATAGATCCGTGGAATTAGTTGCAGATTAGTTATAGAAGGGATGAGAAGCAGATGACAGCAATTGTGAGCCAAGAGTGGTTAAAGGAACGTTTAGGTGACGACAAATATATGATTATCGATTGTAGATTTCAGCTGGGTCAGGGTAACACGGAAGCAGGTCGCAAAGCATATGAGCAAGACCATATACCAGGTGCTTTTCATGTTGATTTGGAGAAAAATATGTCCGGGACAATACGAGAGCATGGGGGAAGACATCCATTACCGGATTTAGGCGAGTTCTCCCTATGCGTAGGTGATCTAGGTGTAGATTCCACGCGTACGGTTGTTGCTTATGATGATCAAGGTGGGGCTATGGCTTCACGTTTATGGTGGATGCTGAAGTTCTTGAATCATCAAGAGGTGTATGTGCTAGATAGCGGATATTCCACATGGAAAGCAGCAGGGAATCCAGTGACAAGCGAAATCCCAGTTGCGGAGAAGCGTGTATTCTCTCCAAGAGTACAGCGTCAAATGCTCGCTTCCATGGAAGAAGTTCGTGACAATCTGGGCAGTGCAGACCGTGTGCTCATTGACTCTCGTGAAGCGGGACGTTATGCAGGGGAAATGGAGCCGATCGATTCGAAGGCAGGGCACATCCCAGGTGCCAAGAATTTCTTCTGGAAAGATGCACTTGATCCAGATGGCAATTGGCTGTCACCGGGTCAGCAGCGTGAACGTTTGGAAGTATTACCAAGAGACAAGGATATCATCGTCTATTGCGGATCGGGTGTAACGGCTTGTCCGAATGTACTTGCACTACATGAAGCGGGATATGAGCAAGTGAAGTTGTATGCAGGTTCTTGGAGTGATTGGATTAGTTATGAAGATAATCTGATTGCGACGGGTGTGGAGTAAGGACGGAACTTCGCGTTATGAGTGGCTAGGGGGCTGTGGGAGGTAAGCGAGGATACTACCTGCCACAGCCTTTATTTGGATTCGGTAACTATGTAATCGATTTAATGTTTTTCCGTAAAGGAGAATCGACTGTGAATGAACAGACAACTTTATCTTCGTCTAACTTCATCATAAGAAGCGCAGTCGCCGATGACGTCGACACGCTGCGTGATGTCTTTCGCCGTGCGTCGTTGACAATCGAGGGTGACCGAGATCTTATTGCCACTCATCCTGAGTGGCTCGTGTGGGATGACGCGATGTTACCGTTCGTGCGTGTTGCTGTTGTTGCTGGACGAGTCGTCGGCTTTGCGTCGGTACATCCAGTCGATGACTTCCTCGAACTTGAGGATCTATTCACTGATCCTGACTGGATGCGTCAAGGCATAGCACGAGTCCTGATCGAGGACATTGCACGGCGAGGTGTACGTGTAGAGGTAACCGCGAACCTGCAGGCAATAGGATTTTACGAATCCGTAGGATTTGTCGCCAGAGGTGTCGTCAACACACAGGGTGGGTCGGTGCCACGGATGTACCTCGATACCACGCGCTAACAGGTACATAGTTCAATTGTGAAAGAGTTTAATATTGAAAAAATTGAGTAATAGTCGGGGGAAAGAATATGGTCGAGCATGAGATGAAGACAATTTTGGAAGGTCAAGGAATTGTATTACGTTATGCGATGGAATCCGATATAGATGAATACCTAGTTATGCTGAACGATCCAGAATCAACTCGATTAACAGGTTCGCAGCAGGAGTTTTCACGCGAGCGAATTGAAGCATGGCTGCGTAAGATCAGTATACCAAGTGATGAACGTGCCGATTTTATGATTGTGTCTACAGAAACAGGGGAGCTAATTGGCGAAGTCGTACTTAATGAAATGGATACAATTAATCGCAGTGCAAACATTCGAATAGGGATTCAAGGGACAGCTCATCGTGGGAAGGGCTATGGAACAGAAGCGATGCGCCTTATGATTGGTTATGGTTTTGAGAAATTAGGGCTTCATCGTATACATCTAGGTGTCTTTGTGTTTAACCCTCGTGCGATTCATGTTTATGAAAAACTAGGCTTTAAGCGTGAAGGGGTAGAGCGAGATGTTCTTTACCTAGATGGGGAGTATCAGGACATGATTAAGATGTCGATCCTAGAGGATGAATATCGAGTTTTGTATAGAGCAGAGTAATGGAGTATGCCTAAGCAAAATAAGAATGATAAAGGGGAATGGTATAATCGCCACTCCCCTTTTACAGTTAATTCCGATTGATTAAGAAGCGCTTGCAGCTGTTGTAATCATCCATCTAATGCCGAATTTGTCTTCGACTTGACCATACAATGTACCCCAGAAAGCAGGCTCCAGCGGGCACTTCACACTACCACCTTCAGCAAGCTTATCGAAAGCTGCGCGAGCTTCATCATCTGCTGTGTACTCCAGACATAAGTTAATTGCATTGCCTTGAGCGAGTGGTTCGAATACGGAGTCAGACATCATGAATTGTGTACCAGCGGCAACTAGAGTTAAGTTAACAACTTTGTCTTTCAGTTCTTCTTGTGCTCCAGGAAGCTGACCGTGTGTCATGACCGACAAGATCTCGCCTCCAAGTGATTGTACGTAGAACTCTGCTTGTGATTTTGCATCCTCAGATAAGATATAAGTAGAGTGTTTAGCCATTTTAATAACATCCTCTCGGGTTTAGTTTTGGTTTGTTTAACCTTGCCTTTATTAAGACAACGAACGAGAAACGACCGAATCGACATGATTTGAAAAAAAGTTTTAATTATTTTTTTAATGAATAAGACCGAGTTTGTTTTTAATAAATGTCTCCCTTTCTATGTCACAGATAATCGGGCTAATATGTTGCCATATAACGTTACATGAATAGAGGGAGGCATTTGGACAATGAGTTCTTATAAACTGGATTCGCAAGCTGGTATTGAAACAACAATAAAGCGATTAAAGAATGCAGCATTAATTGCCCTGCAGCATTATGACTTGGATTGGAAGTGTATTCGGTTTAATCAGTTATCAGATGCTTGTACATTTGTCATTCAAACAAGTGGGGAGGAAGATTTACTACTTCGTCTTCACTTCGAAAGGAGTCATGAAGAGATCACTTCGGAGATCGTTTGGCTGGATTTTTTGAATGAAAAGATGAATATTCGCCTCCCAAAAGGAATTTTGAATAAGAGTGGGGAAAGTATCGTAAGAGTTGAACTTGAGGAAGGTTCTTGTGTATATGCTTCGCTGATGCAGTGGGTGGAGGGAAAACATGAGGAAAGCGGATATTCGGAAGAACAGGCATATCAAGAAGGGATTCTTCTTGCTCATTTACATCTAGCCTCACAACAATTTGAAATGCCATCTAATTTTAAACTTCCTATATGGGGCGAGCAGAGCTTTGTTCGAGCGATGGAGCGTCTGACACAGTATCACCACAGTTTTTTATCAGATGCAGATTTACGAATATATCAACTAGCGGCTGCTCGTGTTCTTACGAGACTTGTGAGCATTCATAAAGATCATGAAAATTACGGATTCATTCATGGTGATCTACACCAAGGGAACATCGTATTCTATAATGGAGAGCCTCGCCCGATTGATTTCGGAAGATGCGGATCGGGATACTTTCTTTATGACTTAGCGCATACAATCTTGGGGCTATATCCTGTTAATCGGGAGTTTGTGATTAAGGGTTACCAAAGCGTCAAGGTGCTAAGGGATAATTGGCTCACAGAGCTTGAGACTTTTATGGTCATGGTGATGATTGAGAGCTTTAGTCATCATTCTACTGATCCTAGAGAAACAGAGAATATGAAGGAACAACAACCTTACGCGTTAGCAATCCTCAGCCATTACTTGAATGGCATGCCGTTCTTATTTAATAAGATTGATATTTAAAGATGGGAGGTGCAGAACCTATGCCAGATTGGTCGTATCAGACCATATTTCGTCCACTGCTCTTTCGATTGCCAGCAAGAGTGGCTAGGGGAGTGACGCTTCGGGCGATGCGAACGGTAAGCCAAATTCCTGGAGGTACATTTGTCATTAAGACTTTAGGTCATATGGAACCTGCACCGATTCTTGAAACGGATATTCTGGGTACAACATTTCCTACACCTGTCGGCTTATCTGGAGCAGTTGATCCGGATGGTACAGCTGTACAGGCGATCTCACAGTTCGGATTCGGTTTTGTGGAGATCGGACCTGTTACACTACATCCGATCCGGAGTGCAACTGCGATCCAGATGAAAAGACAAGAAGAGTCGATTACATATCCTTCTGAATTTGAAAATTGTGGTCTAGACGAGGCACTTCATCGTATTCGAAAGCCGAATCACCGACTCCCGCAGCTCATTCGTATTGCATCGATGCCAGAAGTAGACACAGTTCAAGCGATTAGCGAAATGCAGACCATGATGGATATATTGGCAGATGAGAAGGGGATTACGGCAATAGTTATTGAAGCAATCTCTCAAGATCGAAGTACGGCTGAGAATGAACAAGTCATCGCTCTTCTTACCAAATATGCAAAAGCAAATCAGATGAAGCCCATACTCTTATACATTCCCTTGAATTATCCAGAGTCGTTACTAGAGCCAATCCTACAAGGGGTAGATCCAGAGGCATGGAGTGGGTTTGTTATTGGTGATCGTATTGCGAACATTCATGGTGTAACAGTGGGCAAAGATGGCAAGTTACCTTGTAAATCCAAGCTTCCATTCATTCGTTCGCATGCCAAAGGAAAACCTCTACTTTTTGCAAGTGCAGGTGTGCATGAACCCGCAGATGCTTTGGAACTGGTGAATGCAGGTGCAGATTACGTGATGCTCCACAGCGGTCTGATCTATGCAGGGCCGGGTTTACCCAAGCGTGTGAATGAAGCGATTATTTATCAAAAGCTGAAGAGTGCATATCCACCACCTGAGCAATCTTTTTTGAAAAATTGGGGCTGGATGTGTCTGCTTGGCATTGGGATGATGATCGGAGGCTTCATTGCATGGTGGATTGCGGTTAGTACCGTGCTGTTACCTTATGATGAGGCGTTTCTTGGGATGACACGCGAAGAACTTCATGTGATCAACGGGCATTTGCTTCATTTCATGTCGCATGACAGAATCACGCTTGCGGGTACGATGCTGTCGATAGGCATTATTTATTATCAACTGGCTAGGTATGGTGTGAAAATGGGTCAGCATTGGGCGAAGACTGCGGTGAACGCATCAGGTGCGATTGGATTTCCGAGCTTCCTTCTATATTTGGGTTATGGGTTCTTCGATCCACTGCATGCAGGAGCTGTGGCAATTCTGCTCCCGATGTTCTTGCTATCGCTACGCAACAACCCAGATCGCTTAAATCGTAAGCCTGTGAATTTGCATAACAATGCCGTGTGGCGGAAAGCATTATGGGGGCAGCTTATCTTTGTGTTCCTTGGTGTTGGGTTATGTATTGGGGGAATCACAATTGCAATTGTCGGTATTACCGAAGTGTTTGTTCCGCAAGATTTAAGCTTTCTCGGTATGACCCGTGACAGTATTGATCGTATTAACCCTCGACTTATTCCCTTAATTGCGCATGATCGAGCAGGCTTTGGCGGTGCGTTACTAGCAGATGGGGTTATGGTTCTCATTATGTCCTTATGGGGGATTCAGCAGGGTGCGAAGTGGCAGTGGTGGACATTGCTACTCGGCGGTGCGCCGGGCTTTATAGCGGGTTTAAGCGTTCATTTTGATATTGGTTATACGGACTTTATTCATCTATCGCCAGCTTACCTTGGATGTGCCCTCTATATTGTCGCACTCATCTTGCTATATCCGTATTTAATGCGAAGCCATAAAGGCTGAGATTCGTTCACATGATGTGAGCAATCCCAGCCTTTGACAGGCAATACAGCCTCTATAAATTAGGCTTGCTTTTCCATAAGACTGCATGTTAATATTATCCAAATATTTCAAATAACCAAGATGAAGGGTAAGTAGTCGTGCGTGGATGGACTTGCAGAGAGCCGGTGGTTGCTGTGAACCGGTGTCCAGCGTAAGGTGAATGGCCTTCGGAGTTGCTTTTCTGAGACATCGTAAGGATGGAGTAGGGAAATGCCGGGTGTCCCGCCGTTATCAAGGGAACAGTATCGAAGTCTTCTTTTTAAATTAGGTAAAGAGGTTTCCGTACTGGTAGGAGATAATCAACTTGATCCGTCATGAACGGGTTTAAGGTGATTAATTAAGGTGGTACCGCGATAACTTCGTCCTTATTGGATGGAGTTTTTTTGTTGTTTATGAAAGGGGGTGATGGCCATGGAAGATGGTTGGTGGTGGCGATGGATGTGCATGCAAATCTTTTGGAATGAAACCTATCTAAGGAGTGTGTTTAATAATGAAAGAACGTATATTAACAGGCGATCGTACAACAGGCAAGCTTCACATTGGTCATTACATCGGAAGTTTACGCAATCGGGTCATGTTACAGGAACAATATGAGACATTTGTACTCTTGGCCGATGTGCAGGCACTTACGACCCATTATGATCAACCGGAACTCATTCGAACTCATCTGCGTGAAGTAGCGCTCGATTATATGGCAGTGGGGATCGATCCTGAGAAATCGACGATATTCGTCCAGAGCATGATCCCGGAAATTGCGGAACTGACAGTGTTGTATTCGATGTTCGTTACGGTGAATTTACTAAGGCACAATCCAACTGTGAAGGCAGAGTCGAAGAGTGGCAGTCTAGATGAGATGTACTATGGCTTTCTCGGTTATCCAGTTAGCCAAGCGGCAGACATTACGTTCTGCAAAGCGACAATTGTACCGGCAGGCGATGATCAGCTTCCACACTTAGAACTAACACGTAAAATTGTTCGGAAGTTTAACGAATTGTATAAGCCGATACTCTTAGAGCCAAGAGTACGATTAAGTGAGGTGCCAAGGCTAGTCGGAACAGATGGTCATGTCAAAATGAGCAAAAGTGTCGGCAACGCCATCGCGCTCAACTCTTCAACAGAAGAGATTGCCTTCAAAATCCGCAGGGCAACCACAGATCCTGCCCGTGTACACAAGAATGATCCGGGTCATCCAGATGTGTGCCCGATCTATGCGTATCATCAGGCGTTTCGGGCAGATGGTGCTGACGAAATTCGTGATGGATGTACGAAGGGAACGATGGGATGTGCGGCATGTAAGGGACAGCTCACAATAGCATTAGAAGAGCTTATTGCGCCCATGCGGGAACGCAGGTCTTCTTATGAGACGAATCCGAAGCTAGTCGATGAGATATTAATTCGTGGTACTAGGCGTGCACGAGCTATAGCGCAAGATACGATGCAGGAAGTTCGCGAAGCGATGGGGTTGAACTATTTTGACATATAAATAATAAGGTTATGGCTTAAATTGTTATAAATAAACTCACTCTTTTAGGTGGTTCAAGTCCCGTATACACTAGATTTAGATGATCCAATCAAATTGTATACAGGACGTGATCGCTTGTGAAAGTTGAGATTACATTAACCACTCAAGATGAAGCCTATATCATTAAGAATATGTATCCCCTATATCTCCACGACTTAGCGGGTCACTATGGACTCGTGCAAGGACACATTCCGAATGCACACGGAATTTTTGAAGAAGAGGACTCCTACAAGACGCTTGCAGATCAATATGAAGTACAGAGCATCTGGTGGACGAAGCCAGGGTGTTTGTATCCGCATCTCATACGTGTGGATCAGAACCCTGCTGGGTTTGCGCTTGTTGCCACGCCTCCGCATTGTGCACAGGGTGTTGATTATTTCATGAATGACTTCTTCGTACTAAGTCCGTATCGAGGGCAAGGTGTTGCCGAGCAAGCAGCAATCCAAGTGTTTGACCAGTTTAAGGGGCAGTGGGAGCTATTTACGAATTCGGCAGAGAAGAATGTGGTTGGGCAGCGTTTCTGGCGGAGGACGATAGCGGGTTATACTCAAGGTAATTTTGATGAGGTGTGTAGGAATACATTTGATGGGGTTAAAATGGTGTTTGGTTTTGATAACGAAAAATAGACGTTGCCTAGAATTAATAAGGCCGTAAAGGCTGCTTATGGCAGACCCTTACGGCCATTTCTTGTTCTAAGTTATGTCGTTTATTGCGCAGCTACAATACCTTGTGTTTGTAGGGCGGATTGTGCTGTATCATCTGCAGGATAGTAACCTTTTTCTAGTAATTCTTTGGTGTACATTTTGTTATAAATGAATGAGAAGATAATGCCAGGAATCCAAGCACCGATTCCGAATGTAAAGAAACCGAAGAGAGCAGATGTAATGAACATAATAAATGCCCATTTCAAGTCCCCTCTGAACAGAGCTGGGAAAAATCCAAAGAAGAATGTAGTCCAGCTAAATCCTACTTTCACGGTTTTTAAACCACCTGAAGCATTGCGCAAACTAATTTTCATGAACCAACTAACCTCCAATATTTAATGATTCACAATTTTGTAATAATTATATGATAAATGTAAGATATTGTCGATCTATATTTATTTAGAACGAAACGTTGGTTAATTTGTCGACGTATTTATAGTCATGAAGACCCAAATTATATGATGAAGGGAACGACCACCCGTGATGCCAAATGTCATTACAGAATGTCAGCATTTTCACATCGAGCAAGTGTTAGAGGGAATTTATGTTGCGATTGTAAAAGAAAGCTCTGGTGCTATAGCGAACGTAGGATTTATCGACCTTGGGGAGTCGATTCTTGTATTCGATTCTTTCAATACTCAACAAGCTGCACAAGAATTAAGAGATGAGATCATGAAGCTTACAGGCAAGCCAATTACGCATCTGCTTAATAGTCACTGGCATGGCGATCATATTCGAGGGAATCAAGTGTTCCACGATGTAACGATCGTATCCTCTAAACAGACCGCACAATTGATGCAGGAGATACATCCTGCAAGAATAGAAAGACAGCAATCTGATCTTGAAGGTTTACGTAGTTACATACAGTCTTTAGAAATACAAATCCAAGTACTAGAGGATAAGCAGCAAAAACTGCAAATGTCGAATCAAATCTCAGCTCTAAAGCAGCTAGAGATCTCCCTTCCAAAACTTCAGCTAACACTGCCGACCGAAACATTTGATTCAACTTGGGAAATAGAAGGTTCTAAACATCGGGCAGTGTTTCAGACGCTCGGTGGTGGTCACACTGCATCTGATTCATTTCTGTACATTCCGGATGCGAAAGTGATTTTCATTGGTGACTTAGTGGCAGTTCATAATCATATGTCAATTATGGATGGAAATGTTTCGAATTGGATTGCAATTCTAGAGCAATTACAGGACTGGGACATCGAGTATGTCATTGCGGGTCATGGTAAGCCAGGAGGGAAAGATTGGATTGCGAAAGCTGCTCAATACTTACGTGATTTAGATGAAGCTGCGAATGTACTGAAAGAACAAGGTGTAACACCGGATCAACTTGGAAACGTGGAAGTACCTGAACCATACACGAACTGGGATGCAGGGATGGTATACACACATAATTTGAAGCATTTGCTTAGTATTCATTCATAACGAGAATCCCCCGTCATCGATCTTGAGATGGCGGGGGATTCTCTCTTTTAATGGATGTGGCTTAATTGCTCTTGGATTTATGATCTTTTTTATCTGAAGATCGGGTTGTGGTGTTCTTATTTGCATGTCCTTGTTGTTTAGCCATTGTAGAATCCTCCCTCTATTAGGATTGTTTAAGCTACAGGTTAGTGTTTGATACCACTTGTGAAGTTATGCGCGCCTGTTGCTGTTACTAGTAGTGAAACGAACAAAAACCCCGCATCCTCTTAACCAAGTGGATAGCGGGGTTTTGTTATTTAGCTTGCAGTTGCCCTCTTCAGGCAACTACTCAGCAGCAGCGATCTTCTTGAATGCACTGTCATCAAGCACACGAGTTGCAGTGATGTAGCGCTTTGCATAGTAAGCTTCGCTAAGGTTGTTCTTGACGACGCCTTCATTCGTAGCAGAATGAATAAACTCGCCGCCACCTAAATAAATACCGACGTGAGAGATCGTACGGCCGCCACCTGTCGCGAAGAATACAAGATCCCCCGGACGAAGATCAGCTTTACTTACCTTCTCACCCTCGTCGCTTTGAGCTCCTGAGCTGTGCGACAAACTGATGTCGAATTGGTTGAACACATAACTTGTGAAACCGGAACAGTCAAAACCTTTTGTCGTCGTTCCAGCCCATTTGTAAGGTGTTCCTTCCAATGCACCGACGGCTTTCTCAAGGGATGTCGCTGCAAAAGCCGTTCCACCTGAGAAGCTCAAAACAAAAACCAGGCTTAATACTAGAGTTACGAACTTCTTCACTTACGTATTGCCCCTTCCTCTGCCTACGAGGTTAGCTAAGGGTTCGGTTGAAGGTTCCCTATGATCACTCTAATGCGAGATCAATTCACCCAAAGAATGGTTCCCCCGTTCCTCTTGATTAAAGAGAACTCGGCCGTTCTGATTTTTTTCGACTTTATTCAATTCGCCACCATTTGTGTTTTTCCTGCCGAAATAACAGATTATTTAAAATTATTGTTCGATTAGTTTTTCAAAAAGTAAAATCTGTTCCAAATTGATCGTCTTTGGTGCTTATGGGGGAGGCTTGTCTTTTTTTACAATGAGGACAATAGAAGAAATTACTCGTGATTTCGTTAGGGGGAGGATGAGAGATGAAGAACAGAAGGAGCTTTGTACATCTAAGTGTGGGTGCGAGGGAGCAGCTTGCAGGCTATTTATTCGTAGCGCCGCTTATGATTGGGCTGATTATACTTACTTTGCTGCCTGTTCTAGGTTCGATGCTGCTCAGCTTTACGGACTGGAACTTTATTACCGGGCTTGATGCGATACAGTTTGCAGGGATCGACAACTTTGTGCGTTTGTTTCAAGATGAGGTGTTCTTGGACAGCTTAATTAACAACCTAATCTTCATTGTGACTGTTCCCGTTACGATGATCTTGGCCTTGTTGCTAGCTATTCTGATTGATAAGCATGTTTATTTCAAAGACGGATTTAAAGTCATTTACTTTTTGCCGTACCTCTCAAGTATCGTGGCTGTTGCAATGGTATGGCAGGTGTTGTTCCATCCTTCGCATGGTCCTGTGAATCAATTCTTGATGGCAATTGGGATTGATAATCCGCCGAAGTGGCTGGCTGATCCTGATTTTGCACTTCCTTCTCTTATGATGATTCAAGTGTGGATTTTGCTTGGTTACAACATCATTATTTATATCGCTGCGCTTCAATCGATTCCGAAGGACTTGTATGAAGCAGCAGATATCGATGGTGCGAATTACTGGGTGAAGTTTCGTCACATTACGATTCCTTCGATCTCTCCGACAACATTTTTCCTGCTGGTCACAGGTATTATCGGTTCCTTCAAAGTGTTCGACTTGATTCAAGTTCTCACGCAAGGTGGGCCGGCTAATTCGACAACCGTGATCGTATACCAACTCTATGACACTGCATTTAACCAATTACAGACGGGATATGCTTCCGCTATGGCGCTGATCTTGTTCTTGATCTGTTTATTAATTACGGTAGGTCAATGGATGGCACAGAAAAAGTGGGTTAACTACTAGGTGATTAGATAAAGGAGAACAGAAGATGAATCAGTTATCGATTTCAAAGACGATTTGGACCGTAATCACGACGTTACTGGGTATCGTGTTCCTGCTTCCTTTTATATGGATGCTATCGACTTCTTTTAAACCAGAAATAGATGTCTTCAAGTTTCCTATTGAATGGATTCCGAGCACTTGGCAGGCGGTCGACAATTATAAGGCGGTATGGAGCGGCAATTTCGCACTTTACTATTGGAATTCGATTTACATCACGATCAGTACGACGATCATTAACGTATTGGTGTGTGCGCTGGCGGCGTACGGATTTTCCAAAGTTCATTTTAAAGGCAGAGATGTCATGTTCTTGTTCGTTCTTGCCTTGTATATGGTGCCGCCACAAGCTTCATTAGTCCCACAATTCCTGTTGTTTCGCTGGTTGAATTTGTTTGATACTCATTTTGGACTCATCTTACTGAATAGTTTCGGTATCATCGGCGCGTTCATGCTTCGTCAGTTTTTTATGAGTGTGAACAATGAATACATTGAATCTGCCAAAATAGACGGGGCGAGTCACTTACGCATCTTTTTCCAAATTGCAGTGCCTCTAATCCGCCCAGCACTTGCGACATACGGGATTCTGAAATTTATTTGGACGTGGAACGATTACCTAAACCCGCTTATTTTCTTAAAATCGAAGCAATTATTTACGATTCAGCTGGGGATTCGCCTATTCGGCGATCAATATGGAGACACCTATTCGCTGATGATGGCAGGTACAGTATCGGCGATTTTACCGCTGCTCATTATTTTTGCAATTGGACAAAAGCAAGTCATTGAAGGGATTTCACTCGGGGGCGTTAAAGGATAAAAACATGAAAGAAGTAAAAATAGTCTATTCCAGGTCAAAAAAGTGAACTTCGCTTAGAAAAAAGACATGATACGATTGGAACTGTAGAGAGCAGATTAGAGGAGGGTTTATATGAAAAAAATAATCACTTCGATGTTGTGTGCATCATTGGTATTAACGGTAACCGCTTGTGGATCATCTAGTAAAGATGCTGCTGTGAAAGATACACCTGCACCTGCCAAGGCAGACCCTGCTAAACAAGTCACTTTAAAGCTTAGTACATGGCAGACGGATGCGAAGGCACAATGGAGTAAGATCATCCCTGAGTTTGAGAAGAAAAACCCGGGTATTAAAGTCGAAGTGGATCTGCTCAATGAAAAAGGGGATTCCGTTGCTGCGATGCAGAAGCTTGACCTGATGGCAGCATCGAATGACCAACTCGACATTATTGAAATGCCATCCTACATGACCTATGCACAGCGTGCAACAATTGGTTTACTTGATCCACTAGAGAGTTACATGAAGAAGGATGGTTATGAATACGAGAAAGAATATATCGTTAATTCGAGTGTGAATGGCAAGATCTTTGCCCTTCCATCTTCGATGCAGCGCTGGTTCGTACTACTTAATAAAGATGCGCTAGACAAAGCAGGGCTTCCTGTTCCGAAGGATTGGACTTGGGATCAATTCACGGATTATGCGAAGAAATTAACGACTGGTGAAGGAGCGAAGAAGCGCTATGGTGCTTATTTGCATAACTGGCCGGATCTTTATAAATTGCAGCTAATGAGCAAGGAGACAGATAATCATTTTCTAAAAGTAGATGGTACGTCCAATGCGCTTGATCCTGTGTTAAAATCGAACTTAGAGATGATGAAGCAGATGATGTATACCGATAAGACGGTAGCACCATACGAGGACATTATTTCGCAAAAATTGCACTATCGTACACAATTCTTCAATGGCGCAGCAGCCATGGTACCAATCGGCGATTGGATGGTGGTGGAGTCTGGTGGAACGGATGCAATTCCTGCTACATTTAAGACAGCATTCGCACCTATTCCTAAGCTTGCAGGTGCAACTACACACTACTCGCCAACAGCACCGACCTATATGGGAATAGCGGCAAAGTCGAAGAACAAAGAAGCGGCTTATAAGTTTATTAGATGGTATTCGTCTGAGGGCTTAGAGATTGGTGGTCGTGTATTCTCTGGCTGGGCGAAATCAAATATGGATACGTTAATCGACAAGATTACTAGTACATCCAAAGATCCATCGAAGATCGATATGGAATCACTTAAATATACAATGAAGAATACGAAGCCAAGTACAGCTCCTGCTCCAACAAAGTTTACGAGTGAAATGGAGAAAGCAGTAGTCGGCGAAGTTGAACTTTATTTACTGAATAAACAAGATATTACGAAGACCATGGATTCAATGAATAAGAAGATCGAAGCGATATTAAAGAAGTAATGGGTTAATCGCTTGGATAACACAAAGCAGAGAGGGTGAACATCGGTTCACTTTCTCTGCTTCATTACAATTGACGAGGCTTCCTATGATGAGAAGAATGTCTTTGCGGAACAAATTGATGTTGTCCATGTTGCTATGTTTTATCATTCCGCTAGTTGCGAATTATTTTGTTACGAATTATGCGACCAAAGATATGATTTTGCAAAGAGCGGTTACAAGTGCCGATGATTCATTAAAAGCGATGCAGATTCGTATTTCAGGAGAAGTGAATCAGATGTTGCAACTATCCAACATGCTGCTAATGAATACGGAGGTCCGCAAACATCTGACGTCCCCTTTATATCAAACGTCAGCGGAGAAGAATGATGATTTCTTATTAAGCTCGGTACAGATGATCAGACACTTAGACGATTTATTTGCCCAGAACAGTAATCTATATATTACGGTGATCGGCAAGAATGGATTTATTTATACGAACTACCCCTACAGTACGTATGACCCTCACTTACTTCAAGAACAGTCATGGTTTCTAGAGTTAGATGCACTACCTGCTTTTTCTGCTAAGTATATTGGACTACAGCCTAATGTAATGGGCGCTTATGAAACACGTCTCAAGTCACCTTCTATGCTGACTATAGGTCGTTCCATCAAGACGGAAGTTGGGGAAGCGATAGGGACGATTCTTTTTAGTATCAATGAAAGTACGATTCGTTCGGAGCTTAATGCATTTCAAGGGCAAGAGATGATGCTGTTAGATGAGAATCAGACCATCCTCTCCCATCCGAATGCAGATCAGGTTGGACAATCTTTTCCATATAAAAAATATGCCAAGATGCAGCACACTTTGGAATATGGTGGAAACTCCTATATCTATGTTGAACAACCACTTGCGAATACAGAGTGGAAATTGCTTAGCTTAATTCCACAAACATCTGCGGTTGAGAAGAACAAGCAAATATTATTCATGAGCTTTGTTCTGCAAATCTTGTTCTTTACGTTGTTTTGTATTTTGTTAGCGGTATTAATTACGGCGATTACGAGTCCTATCGTGAAGTTGAACAAATTTATTACACGTGTGGATCGTGGTCAGCTAGATATTCGATCTGGTATTCGAGGTTATGGTGAGGTTGGGCGGCTAGGCAGAGCTATTGATGAGATGTTAGACCGGATTGAATCCATGGTCGATCAGATTACGGTGGAGCAAGTGAAGCAGCGTAAAGCGGAGCTGGAAATGCTGCAAGCGCAGATTAATCCCCACTTTATGTTTAACTTACTGAATTCGATACGGCTCAGTATCCTAATTCGAGGGGATAAGGAGAACGCTGATTTAATTAGCTCGCTTTCCTCGCTACTTCGAATGACGATTAATCGAGATAATGAGTTCATTCCACTGCAAGAAGAGGTGGAGACATCGCAGCATTACATGCGTTTGATGAATTTTCGACATGCAAATCAAGTGCAGATGAATGTTAATTTGATAGGCGAGAGTGCCAAATGTCTGGTTCCTCGATTTATGATTCAACCTTTTATCGAAAATGCAATTATTCACGGATTCCATCAATATGATGGGCAGATCGACATTGAGTCACAAATATTGTTCGAGACAGGGCGTTCTTTTGTGAAGATTAAGATTCGAGATCGTGGTGTCGGCATGTCGGAAGAGGTGCTTCATCAGTTGAAGAAGAAATTCGCATTAGAAGGTAGCTTGAATACACCGCATAAGACGGGCTTTTCAGGTATTGGTATTATTAACGTGTTTAAACGATTGAAGCTCATTCATGGGGAACAGTTTACAATGGATATTCAAAGTGAACTTGATATTGGCACTACTATTCTTTTGCAATTACCGCTCAAGTCTGATGAAGTGGGGGGAGTCCCATGTTAACAGCAATTGTAGTCGATGATGACTATCCCGTCTTACAATATTTATCACAAGCAGTAAAGTGGGAAAAGCTTAATATTCAGCTGATCGGCTGCTATTCCAATGGACTTGAGGCATGGGAGAACACGGGAGGGCATGCTCCTGATATTATTGTGACGGATATTGGCATGCCGAAGATGGATGGTCTGGAGATGCTGCAGAAATTTAATGAAACAGGTACGAAATACCGAGCCGTTATCTTATCGTGCCATGACGATTTTCATTATGCGAAGAAAGCGATGCAGTTAAATGCGAGTGATTACATGCTCAAGGAAAGCTTGGATGTCGAGCAGCTTCAACAAATATTACGGAAAATATGTGATCAGTTAAGCGGTGAGAAGACCCGCAATAAGGAGATGCAGCAGTATCAAGAGATGCGGGTCATGAATGAGTCTGCGCTTAGAGCGAAGCTGCTCAAGGATACCCTGCAACAGCAGTGGAAGAAGGAAGATTGGATTCAGAAAGCGGAGCAATATGGGATGAAGTTGCAAGCGAAGTATTATATCCCAATGGTCATAACGGTGGATCGATTATCTGAGGCGATGCGTGTGCGACGTATGAATGACCACACGATTATATTTGCTATTGAAAATGTGCTGCAAGACATGCTCGAAGAGGAGAAGACGTATCATATTTTCCAGTACAGCAGCAGAGAGTTGGTCATTTTACACACGACGGATGATCCGAATAAACAGTTGCAGCAAATCCAGCATCAGATGCAAAGCTGCCTCATCACCATTCATAATTATCTCAAAATATCCGTGTCCTGCTTGATCGGAAGAGCAGCTCGTAATCCAGAAGAAATTCGCAGCTCCATCGTGCCGATGATGAAGGAATCGGAGCATTGTTTTTATATGGAGGAAGGTCGAGTATGGTGTTGGGAGAGGGTGAAGTTTGCACTGGGTGATATGTATGCACAGTATGCCCCATATTTCACAGCGATTAATGAGTGTATTGCGCTTCATAAGGAAGAGCAACTGCGTAAGGTAATCGCCGATTGGGAGAATTGGGTGACCCGAAGCAAGTTTCATCCAGACGAAGTAAAAGAGTGGTCCTTGCAGCTGCTACTTGATTTGCAAATGAAATTGAAAGTGACGCTGCAATTCCAGCAGACGCCGTTATCGGAAGAGAAGCTGCACCGCATCATTCATGCGATTCAGACGATGAAGCATCTGGCGCAGTGGCTTGCTCAGTATTTGTGTGATCTCTCTGGTAAATTAAGCAGCTTAACCATCTCATCCAAGCGTACGGAAGTGATCAAGGCACAGCAATATGTAATCTCTCGTCTGACGGAGCGGATTACATTAGAGGAGATGGCACAGCATCTTAACTTGAACGCGAGCTACTTCAGCCGTCTATTCAAGCGAGAGACGAATCATAACTTCATTGAATATGTGAATCAGGTGAAGCTGCAGAAGGCGAAGGAACTTATGCAACAGTCCAATATGACTGTAGATCAAATCTCGGACTATCTGGGTTATTCGAACAAGAGTTATTTCATCAAGCTGTTCAAGCGCGACGTGGGGATGAGACCCAGCGAATTTGTTGCGTGGGACTAGAGTGTTTTAAAAGTGGGGTCACTGCAGATAAATAAAGCACTTCCGGTCTCCGTGAAATCATAAATATTGATTAGGTTTTTAAGGTGTATTTATTCTTTCAAAGTCGAACGCTCCGCTCCTTCCAGTGCTTTATTTCTCTTCCGTTAAACTTTTGAAGCAATCTATCCAGAATATGCAGTATAAAGATTTTAGCCCCTAGCAGATGCTCGGGGCTTTTTTATGACCATATAAATATTAATAGGTAATATTTTTAGAAGACCACAACTCATACTGCGCTGCAATCGACCACACTTTGAGGAACATCTCGATGATGGGGTACGCTTGGTACAAGATGAGCGCGATAAGTCCCGCCCAGATATACGATGTCGTCATTGCCGCAGCTGCCATGATGCAGGTGATGATGAGAAGAACAAGCGATAAACCGATAACCTTCGGACTGTGTTTGAGCCAGGAAAGAATCGACGAGAATGCTTTTATATTGTGGATGCGACCGAATTGAATATACATGAAGACCAGATTAATCAGATAGCAGTACAGCAGATAACCGCCAATCCAAGGGAGCATGCCTTGAATGAGTCCATTGTAGCTGGATGCGTGACTATAGAAGTAAGTCGCCTTGCTATATAACCAGAAGAGTGGAGATAGAGTGAACACGACTTGGATGATGTAGTAAAGCAGGAATGGGCCAGTAAGCTCCTTAATTCCAGCCACGAATCGATAGCCAGAGTTCAGTTGTTTATTCGCAAGGGAGTAGTAGACTCCTGCATTGATGATCGGATGAATGACCATGCGGGCTGCAAGCAGGGTACCAAGTGACCATAAGTAGGCTTGCGGCAGATCGGTTTTGAATATCTGGAATTGCCCTTCCGCGAAAAATAAACTTCGTGCCGTCATTCCCTGATCCGTGTCGGGGAATCGATGCAGCATTGGGACGATGATGGAGTACACTAGTTTATAGAGAATGACTCCCCAGATGAGTTGATACACGAACAGGGTAATGACGATAAAAGGCTGCTTCCACGTCGAAACCAGTCCATCCTTCATATACCGTAGCATAGGTTTCCCTCCAAGTTATTCGGATGAGCCGCAAGCCATCCACATTGGGACGGCGCGATTATTAGATGCGTATTACCAAGCGATCCAAGAGAATAGCGTTTCTAACAGTTGAGTAACACCGAGATTCCAACGTGTTTTCCATTTGGTATCTACACTTGTCTGCAAGTAGTTGTTAATATGTTTATTTTCCAGCACCATCGTGAATTTCGGATCAATGGACACCCAATCCAGTGGTGAAGTGTGCTGCAGCTTGAATTGCGCTTGTGCATCATTGCCGTCCCATACACGTTCAACCATTTTACCATCTGCAAAATGGAAGCGAATCGGTACACCCGCAGCAGTTCCGCCAAGTTTACGAATGAGGACTGAGTTGTCGTAGAGGGTTTTACCATCTTGATTGATTTTCTTCGTCTGAATGTTGTCCACAGAGTAATCGACCATCAGTGAACCATAGACAAACTGATTGAAGAACGTTTCCCAAGATTGCTTCGTTACCTCTTCGACAACATTTTGGAAGTCATGGGTAGTAGGGTGTTTGAATTTCCATCTTTCAAAATAAGTCTTCATTATCGAATTCATTGTGTCAGTTCCGACTCGACTTTCAATCTCGCGAAGCACGAGTTTCCCTCGAATGTACACATTATCTGCATAATGACCATGACCTTGATAATCCCATGCATTCTGCTTAAGGGCAGCAGGGGATGTGACATAACTTGCTTCCACAGGAAGATTCGGAGAAACCCCGTATTCACTTTGCATCAGTGCATCTTCTGCATAGGAAGTGAAGCCTTCATCAAGCCAAGCTTCTTCAAATTCATTCGAGGCGACCATGCCATAGAAGAATTGGTGTCCAATCTCATGCACAATGACACGTTCAAGCTCGAAACCTGGTGATGGATCTTCAGCTCCCCAACCTGTTACAAGTGTCGGATATTCCATTCCACCTGCTCCATTACCACCTGCCGGAGGGATGACGATCGAGAGCGTATCATAGGGATATGATCCATACCATTCGCTATAGCGAGTAAGAGCTTTTTTGGCTGCTGCAAAATAGCGGCTTTTAAGCGCTTCATGAGCGGGATCGAGATACAGTTTTATTTTTAATCCAGGAATGTTCTTAGTTGCCAAAGTCTCTTCATAATAACGAAATCGGGGCGAAGCAGCCCAAGCAAAGTCGTGTACATCATCGGAGTAGAAATTATACGTCTTGGTCTTGGTGATTGGATCTTCAGGTGATGATTTGAGTGGGAAGCCTGTACCAGCTACAACAAAATTAGAAGGTACTTTGATCTTGACGTCAAAGATGCCAAAGTCGGCATAAAACTCCGAGTTGCCATGGTACTGGTGGAGGTTCCAACCTTCTTCCGCACGATCACGTGTTCCTTCCGTCTCATAGACAGCAAGTTTCGGGAACCATTGACCACCCATGTAGAAATTATCGACATAGCCCATGCGAGCGAAAGTAAATGGCATTTTGACCGTAAAATCTGTTTTAAGAGTGATACTTTCACCAGGATTCACTGCTTGTGGTAAAGAAATTTTGAGTAAAGTGTGGTCATCTGTATTTCCGTCATCCGGTTGAACGAACCACATACGGCCTGTCAAGTCCTGTCCATTTTGCGTTTGAAGCATGTTTAACTTCATGGAACCTATGCTGTCTTCAGTTGCTTTATCATTGCGAAGCTTACCACCAGATTCACGCATAAAGGTCGTTTTTTTAGAAGCAAACGCATTCGGATACAAGTGCATGTACAAATGATCGACAGACTTCATCCCCGGATTTTTCCACGTAATCGTTTGTTGTCCACGAAGCTCTTTCGTATCAGGCAGCAATTCGACATTCATATGATATTCAACGATACGATTGCTAAGGGCTTGTTCGGTCTTAGGTGCAGAAGTAGGCGTAGGCATGTTCGCAAGTGAATCGACCCGAGGTTCCATGCGAGATAAAGTAGGCTCATTGATAGGGAGCAGCAATTTAGAAGCCACATATACAGTTGTACTTGCAACAAGAATGATTAGTATCCATCCAAACCAACAATTGGACATTCGATTTTTCATTATTTCACCCGCCTTACAAGCATCTAAAGCATGTATATGTTGGCAAGTCCTATAATATTTCTATAAAAAATATTGGGTTTGATTATAAGTGGGATTTTATGTATAATGCTTAGAAATCAACATCAATTAACAATCAACCAACAATCCATGATCGGGAAAGTAGCACATAGCAGCAGATATCAGCGAGCCGGGAGGGTGAGAGCCGGTAGGAGCGCTTGTGGCGAAGAGGACCCGTGAGATGACATGCCGAGCATCGTGTAAGGTTTGTCCGGTTTACACCGTTATCTGTTTACGAGTGGCTTGGAAAATGGCGTTTACGCGCATGTCCATGTCATAAGAGTGGCACCACGGGCTATCCCCGTCTCTTCATTGAGACGGGGGTTTTTGTGTTTTTATTGTGTTCAAAAAGTAGTAACACTGCAGAGAAAAAAGCACTTCCAGTCGCTGTCTCAATCGTAAACTTTGAATTTATTTAATAGTTTTTTACGATTTCAAAGGCGAACGTTTACACTCTTCCAGTTACTTCTCTTTATCTTCGTTCCATTTTCTAAACCACAAAATTTGATGCAGTAGGAGGAGTTATCCATGATATTTTCACAAACCGCACAAGCACTTGCTGCGCACATTCCACTTTCCGTGGATGAGATTAAGGGATTGCTTGAAGTACCGCCGAATCTAGAGATGGGCGATGTGGCGCTTCCTTGTTTTCAATTGGCGAAGCAGATGAAGAAGAGTCCTACGGTGATTGCAGAGGAACTCGCTAAGACGATTACCACCCAAGGCATGACTTGCAGCGCAGCAGGTCCGTACTTAAATGTTACTTTTGATCGCAAGGCAGTAGTAGAGCAATGGCTTTCAGCTGTTCTTGAGCCAACGTTCGGTCGGTCAAATGTCGGCAAGGGGAAACGTGTCATCATTGACATGTCCGGTCCCAACATTGCGAAGCCGCTAGGTATTGGGCATTTACGTTCGACGATGATCGGTAACGCCCTATACAATATTTATAAGGTGGTTGGTTACAACGTAGTGAACGTGAATCACCTAGGCGATTGGGGTACGCAGTACGGCAAGTTGCTTGTTGCTTATTTTAAATGGGCGAGTCACGATGCAATTAAGGAAAGTCCAATTCAAGAGTATTTACGGCTGTATGTCCAATTCCATGAAGAAGTGGAAGCACATCCTGAGCTTGAGACGCAAGCACGGGAATGGTTCCACAAGCTGGAGCAGAAGGACCCGGAAGCGTACCGTCTATGGGAGGAATTTGTGAAGGAAAGCTTGAACGAATTTAACCGGATGTATGAACGTTTAGATGTGAAGTTCGACTATGTGATGGGCGAGAGCTTTTACAATGATAAGATGCAGGCGGTTATTGATGAATTGCAAGAGAAGGGTTTGCTCGTCGAAAGTGATGGCGCATTGGTAGTACGATTGGATGAAGAAGGATTGCCGCCATGTATTATTGTGAAATCGGACGGTGCATCCATCTATGCGACACGTGATTTGGCAACAGCGATTTACCGGCATGAGACGATGCAAGGGGAAAAGCTCTTGTATGTGGTCGGTGGGGATCAGATTCTGCACTTCCGCCAAGTGTTTCACGTTCTGAAGAAAATGGGCTATGATTGGGCAGATGAATGCGTGCATGTTCCATTTGGACTTATGAAGTTTGAAGGCAAGAAGATGTCCACTCGTAAAGGACGGATCGTCATGCTGGACGACGTATTAGATGAGGCAGTTCAACAAGCGCACAGTATTATTGCAGAGAAAAGCAACAATCTTAACGATCAAGCGGGTGCATCAGAAGCGATCGGGATCGGAGCTATCGTGTTTGGTGACTTGAAGAACAATCGGATGAATGAGATCAACTTCTCCATGGAAGAGGCACTTAGTTTTGACGGTGAAACAGGACCTTATATGCAGTACACCTACGCGCGGGCGCAAAGTATCCTAGAGAAGGGTAGTTTTGAACATGTTGCTTCTATAAAAGGAGACCACCTAACCGCCGCATCCGCTTGGCAGTTACTCAAGCACGTTACGGAGTATCCGAACGCACTAATCCAAAGTGCGAAATTGAATGAACCTTCGATTGTTGCTCGTTATGCGATCGAACTCGCACAGCTGTTCAACCGTTTTTACCATCAAGAGCGTTTGCTTGTAGATGATGCAGAGGAGAAGCAAGCAAAGCTTACACTTGTAGAAGCGGCAAGCCGCACGATGGCGAAATGTCTACATTTATTAGGTCTAAAGACGCCACGCCGGATTTAGATTCGGATGACTTGGAAGTCAACCGCGAATCATTGTATAATCGGGACATAGTGATACTGACAGAAAGAAGGTGTCCCCTCGTGGATGAAAATACAGGCAAGAAGAAGATCGCGCTCAATATTGTGAGTTCTAAAGTGAATCACAAAGGATTTGGCGCAGGTTCCATCGATTTGAACAATGTTTCTTCTATTATTATGGATGGTGATGAGTGTTACCTTGATATGGGTGCATTGCATGCGAAAAGTAAAGTAGAGAAGGGCATTAAATTCTCGATGAACAAAGAGGATGTACCCAATGGTCGTCCATGCTGGCTCATCTGGGTTGCGGTAGATCGTAATGAAGAAGGCGCATTTTACGGTGGTATAACCGCTTGTCCGATGTTGATTGATACGGAGGCGCGCAGAGGTTGGAAGATTCTAGCCGAGCACGTAAACTTGATGGATGCGGCAATGAAACGTAAGGTCGTTGTTGATAAGTTAAACGATAAGGAAAAGGCGCAACTTCGCCAGCAACTCATCACGCATAATGCCGAGTGGTGGGAGCGGGCTGACGATACGCTCAAGGAAGCTTTGGCATAATTGTCAATACCCTAAATATTATGTCTTTTATGTGTCACCCATTGTCGATGATGCATGATCTGAGTATACTAATGTCTAGTATGTGTTACCTCATATACTAGGACAACAAAAAGGCAGAATCGGGGACGCCCGGTCCTGCCTTTTTGTGTTTAGAAGCTTAACTGTAGCTGTTGATATGCTAATAAATATGAGATCCCAGCTGCTGTGGCAATAGCGTAGAAATAAAAGTGTTCTTTCTTATTGATCATGCAGTTAAACGTTTGAAAAACGAGAAAGATCAATACTGTATAAATAGAAAATGCAACCATCAAGTACCTCCATATGTACAATAGTCTTCCTATTTTATTTATTTACATAACTAGTTAATAAGACTAAATAATTGTAAATGGAGTATATAAGCTTTTCATTATTAAAAATATGGTAACACTAATTTCCTTCAAATAAGTATTGCTTCATATATAGGTAGTCACAAAAAAAGGCAGGCTCGGACATACCCGATCCTGCCTTTATCTACTTAGAGCCTGTCTGACTAAGTTACTTCAGCCAGTTCTTGAACTTCTCCCACCAAGAGCCATTCGGCTTGCTCTTGTCCTTATCCTTATCGGAGCCGGTAGCCCCTCGCTCCGAGCAGTACGTCGTCGGCTCCGTTCCGACGACGAAAGACTCCAGCCGCGCAGTCCCGCGGCAGTCATCATTCGCCAGCTTGCCGCTGACGGAGTCAATCGGCACCGTCACGACACCGTCCGGTGCTGGGAACAGCTTCGGCGGCACGGCTGCGAGCGCGCCCTCGGTAAAGTCGGCGAAGATTGGCGCCGACAGGTGTGCTTCGGCCGTAGTGATATTGCGGCCTTTGTCATAGCCCACCCATACCGCCGTCGCTAGCTCCGGGGTATATCCAACCATCCACGAATCGGCATCAGTTGTACCCGTTTTTCCTGCAATCGGTCGCTTAATCGTTGCTGCTACACGCGATCCTGTACCTCCATCTTCGAATACACTTTCCATCAGATGAGTGAGTACGTACGTTGCCGGTGGGTCTACAACTTTCTCTGCCTTCGGCTGTGCTTGATATAGAATATTTCCCGCTGAATCCTCAATACGTAGAATCGCAGTTGCTTCTTCTCGCATTCCGCCATTCGCAATTGTAGCGAAAGCGCCAGCGAGTTCCATCGGCGATACGGGGAATGTGCCAAGTGCTAGTGAGGGTAGAGGTTTCATTTGCGAATTAAGTCCAAGCTTATGAGCGGTATCGATCACTTTCTCTGGTCCAATTCCCATAATCGTGTGCACCGCATAGATATTGTCCGACTTTGCAATCGCTTTGCGCATGTCGATCATGTCATTTTCGTACACATTATTGTAGTTGCCCGGCATGTACGTTTGTCGACCTTCATCATACGTGAATACCGTTGGTTCACTTTTAAACTTAGTAAGTGGCGTATATCCATTTTGCAGAGCAGCTAAATACAAGATCGGTTTAAATGAAGATCCAGGTTGTCTCATTCCTGACACTGCTCGGTTGAATTGATTGTCCTTGTACTCTTTGCCACCGACCATCGCTTTTATCTGCCCGGTTCGTGGATCGATTGCAACGAGTGCGGCTTGCAGTTCTCCTGAAGATTTAAGCGTCTTACGAATCGTCTCTTCAGCTACCGTCTGAGCCTTTAGATCAAGAGTCGTATAAATTCGAATCCCGACTTGCTCTAATACATCTTCAGAAATAGCCAGCTTCTCTACCGCCTGTGCTCGTACATAATCACGGAAATAGGGTGCCCGGGCAGGTTTTTTTCCCTCAAGTGGTTTATAGTTTAGTGGCTCTTTGGCAGCTGCATCTGCTTGTTCCTGTGTAATCGATCCCGTATGTACCATCGTACTGAGGACAGTTATTTGGCGTTCCTTCGCTTTTACCGCATCATAGTATGGCGAATAGTAGCGTGGCCCTTTAGGAACGCCGGCGAGTAGTGCACTCTCCGCAAGTGTTAAATCTTTGGCATGTTTTCCGAAAAATAATTGGGATGCTTTCTCCGCTCCATACGTGGAATGCCCATAGTAGATTTGATTTAGATATTGCTCCAAAATCTCGTCTTTACTCAGCTGCAATTCCATTTGCAGCGCATAGAGCGATTCTTTTATTTTCCGTGTCCACGTACGTTCATGAGTGAGATACAAATTACGTGCAAGCTGCTGCGTAATCGTACCTGCCCCTTGGACCATACTCATATGCTCCAGATTCACGACCATCGCACGAGCGATACTACGAAAGTCGAGTCCCGAATGCTCATAGAACCGTTGATCTTCTATTGAAAGAGTAGCTTGTATCAGATGAGGCGAAATTTGGCTCAGTGGTATGACTTGACGATTCTCTCCTTGATAGATCGTGTCTATGACTTCACCATTCACATCATACATTTGAGATGTTTGCTCGACAGTAATCACAGGTAAAGTCTTGAATCGAAGATAAGTTAACAAGCCGCCCATTAGAATAACGAACACAATCGACAACTTCAGCGCAATCCCACCGAACTTCTTCATGCGCCGCTTCCATTTGGTCTTTGTGTCTACTTCGGCAGTAGGCTTGTCCTCTGGCAGTTGCTCTTCCACCTTACCCTCGTCTGTGGCAACAACCTCTTCTTTATTATTTGGCTCGGCTATCGTTTCTTCCCGAGCAGGTTCATGTTGAAGCTCGACATCGGCCTCAGCGTACCCTTTATTCAATTCTTGTTGTTTGCTTTGATCAGACGTTGAATCAGACATACGATGAACCCCTTTCCGATCTGTTTTTTTCTTGTGTGTTTATAAAATGTTTGTCAAAGCACGAGCGGCGGAGAGAGGATGCACTGTAGGAGTGAATACGTTCGCCTTTGAAATCATGAAAATACAATTAAACAAATTCAAAATTCATGATTGAGACAGCGACCGGAATTGTATCCTCTCTCCACAGCGCCTATCGTTAACGCACACTCTATCCCTTTATATACGTACAAACCCAACATCGGTCGTAAAAACTTCCCTATTCTCATTATGGAAATTACTTACATCCGATATTCAAATGTGTACATAATAAGTTCAAATTTACCGAAAATATTTACCTGAACCCCTTCAATTGTTTTCATTTGGGGTACAATCTACTATAATACAATTTGTGCATGAAGGAGAGTGCTTGCAAATACCCGTTTGCGCATGGAAAGACGCTGAGGTTGAACACTGAGATCAGGCATATATTGGTCATTCATATAAATGGAAAGAGGGGCTGCACAATGGATTTATGGTACACAGAAAAACAAACAGATAGTTATGGGATTACGGCTAAGATTAAAGAGTCTTACGTTCGAGAACAAACGGACTTTCAAGATCTAGCCATGATCGAAACCGAAGAGTGGGGCACAATGCTTACACTAGATGGTATGGTGATGACGACTGTTCGTGATGAGTTTGTATACCATGAGATGGTTGCACATCCAGCACTATTTACGCATCCAAATCCGAAACACGTACTTGTTGTTGGCGGAGGCGATGGCGGAGTAATCCGTGAAGTTATGAAGCACCCAAAAGTGGAAAAGGCAGTTCTTGTTGATATCGATGGGAAAGTAATCGAGTACTCCAAGAAATACTTGCCGACAATTGCTGGGGAGTTAGACAACCCACGCGTTGAAGTAATCGTAGGTGACGGATACATGCACATTCACGAACACAAGAATGAGTATGACGTGATCATGGTTGATTCCACTGAACCTGTAGGCCCAGCTGTGGAGTTGTTCTCCAAAGGTTTCTACCAAGGCATTTTTGATGCGCTGAAAGAAGACGGAATTTTCGTAGCACAGACGGACAACCCTTGGTTCAAAGCAGATTTGATCCAAACAGTTAATCGCGACGTAAAAGAAATTTTCCCAATCGTACGTGTGTATGGCGCGAATATCCCAACTTACCCAAGTGGTCTATGGACATTCACAATGGGTTCCAAGTCGTATGATCCACTTCAAGTGGATGAGACGGCAATTCCAGAACTAGATACGAAGTATTACACACCACGCCTGCACAAAGCAGCGTTTGTTCTACCGAAATTCGTAGAAGACTTGGTGAAGTAATCTTTCTTAGTTTCTAGTGATGATAGAGAGGATGTGCGGGCAAGCAATGCGTTTAGATCAAGCTTATTCCGGTAATGTATTTATTTGTTCTTCCGATGATTATGCAGCTTCCAAGGCTGTCATTTATGGAATGCCGATGGATTTCACGGTATCCTTCCGTCCAGGTTCTAGATTTGGTCCCCCACGTATTCGTGAGGTGTCCATTGGACTTGAGGAGTACAGTCCTTATTTGGATAAATCTTTAGTTGATATTGATTACTTTGATGCAGGTGACTTACTTCTTCCTTTCGGTAACCCTGCGCGCTCCCTTGATGTAATTCGGGAATATGTAACAGGTCTACTGAAAGATGATAAGTTCCCACTTGGTCTTGGTGGTGAGCACTTGTGTTCATGGCCGATTTTCCAAGCGCTTTATGAAAAATACCCGGATCTTGCGATCGTGCATTTTGATGCACACGCAGATTTGCGTGAGAGTTATGAAGGCGAACCGCTTTCACACTCCACACCGCTTCGTAAAGCTGCGAACTTAATTGGTGGTCGTAACATTTACCAATTCGGTATCCGTTCTGGCTCTCGTGAAGAGTTCCAATTTGCGCGTGAGAACATCAACTTCTATCCGTTTGAAGTTCTTGAACCGCTTAAGAAAGTTCTTCCTGAGCTTGCAGGACGTCCTATTTACCTCACGATCGACATTGATGTGCTTGATCCTTCAGCAGCTCCAGGTACTGGAACAGCTGAAGCTGGCGGCATTACATCCAAGGAATTACTTGGTGCAATTCATGCGATGGCAGGCGCTGGACTTAACGTGATCGGCGCTGACGTAGTGGAAGTTGCTCCTGCGTATGATCCTACGGAGCAGACACAAATCGTCGCTTCCAAGATCATTCGTGAAATTTTGCTAGGGCTTGTACCGACGAAATAATAGATATATATCGAGGGTGTTCCTGAGTCAATCCATATTGACTTTGGGGGCACCCTCGTTTTTTCATGATAGAAGGAATCCGCCGCAGTAATTGAATTTATGATCGTGATACTATACACTAGAAGCTAAACTTGACATGAGGGAGTTACATGTCCAATGAAACAGCAAGTGCGAATTACCATTGATAGTACAATTGGCGATCAGCAGCTTTTGCAGCAGGCAGATGGCGATTTGTATTTGAAGAATGGACATATTTATATCAAGTATGAGGAAGTGCAAGAAGAGCTGGGGCGTACATCAGTTTTGCTGAAATTTAGCGATAATCAGTTCAAGATTATTCGACAAGGTGATACAGGGTATGAGCAAACTTTTCTGCCGGGTGAATGGACAGAGGGTTGGTATCGTACGGCACAGGGGGCCCTTGAGATGCGAACTCGCACACACTCACTCCAATTGCGCTTAGATGAGCGTGGCATCGGAGATGCCAAATGGAATTATGATTTGTATGTCGCAGGCGAACATGCTGGGCGATTCAAAATAAAGTTATCTGTTAAGCCATTAAGCGACAACCAGGAGGGTTAAAGGAATGAACGTGTTAGAACAAGTAAACGCTGCGGTACGCGAAGCAGTAGGGCAAGCTGTAGTAGAGGCAGGTCTAGTAGGGGCAGATCAGTTGCCAGAGATCACGCTTGAGGTGCCAAGAGAGAAGACGCATGGCGATCTTTCGACGAATATTGCGATGCAGCTGACAAAAATTGCGAAGCAAAACCCACGCGCAATTGCAGAACAACTGATTGCGAAGTTGGATCAAGAGAAGGCTCACATTTCCAAAGTTGAAATCGCAGGACCAGGTTTCATTAATTTTCATATGGACAAAAGCTATTTGTATAACGTTGTAGGTGAAGTTCTACAAGCTGGTGACCGCTTTGGTCAAGTAAACGATGGACAAGGCCGCAAAGTACAAGTGGAGTTCGTATCCGCGAATCCGACAGGTTCTCTGCACTTGGGACATGCGCGTGGTGCAGCTGTTGGTGATGCACTATGTAACTTACTTGATCTAGCAGGTTATAAAGTAACACGTGAATATTACATCAATGATGCAGGTAACCAAGTGAATAACTTGGCTCTTTCCATTGAAGCTCGATACATGCAAGCATTAGGTCAAGATGTACCGATGCCAGAAGACGGCTACCACGGCGAAGATATCAAAGGCTTTGCAGATGAGCTTGCGACAGAGAAGGGTAACAGCTTGCTTCAATTAGAGGAAGCTGAGCGTCTTGCGTTCTTCCGTGAATATGGTTTAACTCGTGAATTAGATAAATTAAAGCGTGACCTTGGTAGATTCGGTGTACAATTCGATGAGTGGTTCTCTGAGACATCCATTTATACGAGTGGACAATTGGAACAAGCCCTAACTGCACTTCGTAACAGCGGCTACGTGTATGAGCAAGATGGCGCTACATGGTTACGTACAACAGACCTTGGGGATGACAAGGATCGCGTACTTATCAAGAACGACGGTTCATTCACATACCTCACCCCAGACATCGCATACCACCGTAACAAGTATGAGCGCGGCTATGATGAATTAATCAACATTTGGGGTGCAGACCACCATGGTTATATCCCGCGTGTGAAGGCAGCTATGACTGCACTAGGCTATGACGCATCGAAGTTAACTGTACTTATTGCACAGATGGTTTCCTTGTTCCAAGACGGGGAGAAAGTGAAGATGTCCAAGCGTACAGGTAAAGCTGTAACGATGGAAGACTTGATGGATGAAGTTGGCATTGACGCAATTCGTTACTTCTTCACAATGCGCTCCATGGATTCTCACCTTGATTTCGATATGGATCTAGCAGTATCCAAATCCAATGAGAACCCTGTGTTCTACGTTCAATATGCACATGCGCGTATTTGTTCGATTTTCCGTCAAGCGGAGGAGCAAGGTATTACACTTAAGGACTTGTCTGAAGTGAAACTAAGCTCCCTAACAGCAGAAGGAGAATTTGATCTTCTTCGCAAAATGGGCGAGCTTCCTCAAGAGATTTCGGAAGCTGCACGTCTATACGCACCGCATCGTTTAATCCGTTACGTATACGAACTTGCAAGTATGTTCCACTCATACTACAAAGCAGAGCGTGTTATTACCGAAGATGAAGAGCAGACACAAGCACGTTTCGCATTGCTTGGTGCACTTCAAATCGTAATTCGCAATGTGCTCAAAGCAGTTGGCGTTTCTTCACCAGATCGTATGTAAGACAATAAAGACAAAAGGCACTGTAGGCGGGATTACCGTCAACAGTGCCTTCTATTTATATCTAAGATTTATTGATTTTGCGTCGCGTCACTTTATTTTTTGTTGGTTGTACTCGAGGTTTTGTAATGGCATTAATGATCCGCCGTGCATTAATTTGTCCTGCAGAAGCAGTAAGTTCCTTTTTTAACGAGACGGCATATTGTTTCAGAACTCGCTTAATCTGCAGTGGCTTAAGTGTTGGCTTGGTGCTTAGCATTAAGGCGACAACGCCGCTTACATGGGCAGTTGCCATTGAAGTGCCGCTTAGTTCGTTATAATTGCTATATAACCAGCAGGAGTAAATCTTCTCTCCAGGGGCGTATATGTCGATGCGCTTACCTTTATTGCTGAACGGTGCAATCCGGTTTAGTTGCGTAATAGCACCAACGGAGACAACTTGCGGGAAGCGAGCGGGGTAATCGACAGTTGCTTTTTTACCTTCATTTCCACAGGAAGCGATAATAATCTTACCCGCCTTATAGGCTTGCTCAACGGCATTCTGAAGTGCCTTTGAATATGTTTTCATTCCAAAGCTCATATTGATAATGTCCATATTATTTTCAACACACCAGTTGATACCGGCGATAATGTCGGAAACATACGCACTACCTAGTCGATCGAACGCTTTTACCGCATGAATAGAAGCTTGTGGAGCGACACCTAGAATACCTTTTCGAGTTGAAGCACCAGCGATAATACCAGCAATGTGAGTACCATGTCCATTATCATCGTTAGGCAACATACCGGGGAAGAGCAGATTGACGCCTCGGGAGATTGAAGTTTTCAAATCAGGGTGTGTGGCATCAACACCTGTATCAATGATACCGATCTTGATTTCATGACCGCGTGTTTTGTTCCAAGTCAGTGGCGCTTTGACTTGCTTAACTCCCCATGGGATTAATTGTCCATTTACAGGAAACGGAACATCTCTTGATTCGGAATACTCATATCCAGGTTCCATTTGCGCATGAAGGTGTAAGGGAATGTCTTCTTCAATCGACATGTTATTGGAAAATGGTATTAGTGCAGGCACAGCATGTGCCGGACATGAGATCGCTTGTATGATATTCATAACTTGAAACGATGATTTCTCATGAGCAGTAGCCTGCCAAGCTTTGATACTCTCGATGCATTCGTGGAAGTCCTTCGCATGCTTAAAGTGAATAATGTGTCTTTTTTTCTCGTTGTTTGAGAGATGTAATTCATCATGTGACGTTTCAATATGAGGATTGGGATCCAATGCAGCCACCTCCCACCTAACACCGGATGTCGAATCTCTCCTCATTGTATGTACATGCGCAATAACTGACTGATTGATTTGCCCCGTATGAAATAAATAAGGTTACAGCCGTGTCAAGGAGAGGAAATCGACATACTCTGAAAGTGAGAGGCATCGTAAATGAAGTCTCTGCAGGGTACAGTCTGAAGCGAAGGGAAACCTTCGCTTTGCTATTTTCTGGGGATGACTTGCGTGAAGTTGCATTTTTACATAAAATAGGTTTTACTTAATGAATATATTGGATAAGTTAGTAGTTAGAGCGCTGTATGAATAAATGTAGTTGAAGGGAAGTGTGTTTTGCTGTGAGTAACCCATATACACTTAAATTTAGCGAGGATCAAGCCCGCGAAATGCCGATGGTTGACCTTGCGTTTGAATTATTGAAATCTGCGAACACTCCGTTTTATTATCGTGATCTGATGCAAGAGATTGCGAAGATCAAAGGCATGTCCTCTGAACAAACGATGGATGTAATAGCACAACTATATACGGAAATTAATATTGATGGACGCTTTGCATGTGTTGGAGCTAACCTTTGGGGACTTAAGCGTTGGTACCCAGTTGAGAAAGGCGAAGATACAGTAGCAGGAGCTGCTAAACGTCCGCGCATCATTAATGATGAAGATGACGACGATGAGGATCTATTCGCTGAAGAAGAGGAAAGTTATGATGCTGAAGGTTTCGATTCCTTCGACTCCCCTCGTGATGAGTTTGAAAGCGAATCCGAGACGGAAGAGGAAGAGGAAGAAGAGGAATCCGGATTCTTTGGTGACGAAGAGATCGAAGAAGAAGAAGAAATCGATGAAGCTGTTGCTGGTGAAGGTACGGATGACGAAGATTCAGAAGATGAAGAGGAATTGGATGAAGAGGAAGCAGACGATAAATAATTGTTCATTCTTATGTCTAAATTTGACCTGTAAGTTTTCTTGACAGTCAGCCAGGTTTTGAGTAGACTATATTTCGGGCTTCAAAAAGAATAACGGACTTTATGATTAAAAAAGTGCCCCGTCTCGCTACGGGTGTCACTTTTTTTTGTTTTTTTATGGTTTTTTATCGTTTTTTTGGTTAAGTAACCCCGTTTTACTGGAAACTAAGACAAGTGAATCACCCATTTTGGAACGAAAGTTCAAAACATCTAAGGAGGCCATATAATGACTAAATATATTTTCGTCACAGGAGGCGTTGTTTCCTCACTGGGCAAAGGGATTACAGCTGCATCGCTAGGTAGATTGCTTAAGAATCGTGGACTTAAAGTTACCATCCAAAAGTTCGATCCATACATTAACGTGGACCCGGGAACAATGAGTCCTTACCAACACGGTGAAGTATTCGTAACAGATGATGGCGCGGAAACGGATCTGGATCTAGGTCATTATGAGCGTTTTATTGATATTAACTTGTCTAAAAATTCCAATGTTACAACGGGTAAAGTTTACTCTTCCGTCATTACCAAAGAACGTCGCGGAGACTACTTGGGCGGAACTGTACAGGTTGTTCCACATATTACGAATGAAATTAAAGATCGTGTGTTCCGCGCTGGTCGTGAAGCACATTCTGATGTTGTTATCACAGAAATTGGTGGTACAGTAGGTGACATCGAGAGCTTGCCTTACCTTGAGGCGATTCGTCAAATTAAGAGTGATATCGGTCGTGAGAATGTCATGTATATTCACGTGACATTGATTCCTTATTTGAAAGCTGCTGGTGAGATCAAGACGAAGCCAACCCAACATAGTGTGAAAGAACTTCGTTCAATCGGTATTCAGCCGAACATTATCGTATGTCGTACAGAGAAAACATTGTCTGAAGATACGAAGAGCAAGCTTGCTTTGTTCTGTGATATTGATGCGAATGCAGTTATTGAAGCACGTGATGCTGAGACGTTGTATGAGATCCCAATGATGCTTCGTGAGCAAGGGATGGACGACATCGTACTGAATCATTTAAAAATGACAGCTCCAGCTCCTGATATGACAGACTGGATGAAGTTGATCGATGTAGTGAAGAACTTGAAGCACACGACAGAAATCGCAATCGTAGGTAAATACGTAGCGCTTCACGATGCTTATCTCAGTATCGTAGAATCTTTAAGCCATGCAGGATTTGATGCGAATACTTCAGTAAACATTCGCTGGGTGAATGCAGAAGAAGTGTATGATCACAATGTAGATGAATTGCTTGCTGGTGTTGATGGTATCCTTGTTCCTGGTGGATTCGGTGACCGTGGTATCGAAGGTAAAGTTTCTGCAATTCGTTATGCACGTGAGAAGAAGATTCCATTCTTCGGTATTTGCTTAGGTATGCAAGTTGCGGTGATTGAATACGCACGTAATATAGCTCGTTTAGAAGGAGCGAATTCTTCGGAAATCAATCCGACGACAGCATATCCGGTTATCGATTTGCTTCCAGAGCAGAAAGATATCGAGAATCTGGGAGGAACAATGCGCTTAGGACTATATCCTTGCAAATTGATCCCAGGTACAATTGCAGAGCAATGCTATAATGATGAGCTTGTGTACGAAAGACACCGTCACCGGTACGAATTCAACAATGAATACCGTGATGCGATTGAAGCAGCCGGTCTTACGATTTCCGGTACTTCTCCAGACGGACGCTTGGTTGAAATCGTTGAGCTTAAGGATCACCCTTGGTTCTTAGCGGTACAATTCCACCCAGAATTTATTTCTCGTCCGAACCGTCCGCAACCATTGTTCCGTGAATTCGTGAAAGCGGCACTTGCTCGCAAACAATAGTCATTTTTTACAATTGATCCAAACCTTTTTACATTTTTAGCAGGAATGTGGAAGTAAATGGCGAATAAAGTTGTTATAGAAAACGGTTTTGTTCGTTATTTGTTCCGAGGGGGTATTGGATTGAATAAGAAGCTATTGATCGTGGATGATCAGACTGGTATCAGAATCTTGCTAACGGAAGTATTTAACGCAGAAGGATATACGACATTTCAAGCCTCCAATGGCAGACTTGCGCTTGAGATTGTAAAGAAAGAAGCGCCTGATCTTGTTTTGCTTGACATGAAAATCCCAGGTATGGATGGACTCGATATTTTGCGGCATATTAAGCAGATGGATGAGTCGATTAAAGTCATTATGATGACGGCTTATGGTGAGCTTGATATGATTAAAGAGACGACAGAACTTGGCGTGCTCGAGCATTTTACGAAACCGTTCGATATTGATGAATTACGTATAGCCGTTAACAATCAGTTTTTAGCACCTAATGAACGTAGGTTTGGATAATAAAAAGATCCTAATTCCAATAAAGAATTAGGATCTTTTTTTATTCATATCATCGGCACTGAGAACCAATATCTGGTTTTTCAAGGGCTCGGTTATCTTTTATATCCACATGTGTTATAATATCACAGTGTGATGGAAGAGGGTAAACAATCTTAATTTCAATCACTTAACTAGGAGGAGTAGAAAACATGCCATTAGTTTCTATGAACGAGTTTTTGCCACAAGCAAAAGCGAACAAATTTGCAGTAGGTCAATTCAACATGAACAATTTGGAGTTCGCTCAAGCAATTACAGAAGCAGCGAAAGAATTGAATTCTCCATTCATCTTTGGTGTATCTGAGGGTGCGCTTAAGTACATGGGTATCGAATACACAGTTGCAATTGCAGAAGCGGCAGCTAAGCAATCTGGTTTGCCAATCGCGTTGCACCTAGATCATGGTTCAACTTTCGAAGTTGCAATGAAATGTATCCGTGCTGGTTTCAGTTCCGTTATGTTTGACGGTTCCCACCATTCCTTTGAGGATAACATCCGTTTGACGAAAGAAGTTGTTAAAGCTGCACACGCAATGGGCGTTTCCGTTGAGGGTGAGCTTGGAACAATCGGTGGCGTTGAAGATGATATCTCCGTTGATGCTGAACACGCAAGCCTTGCTAAGCCAGAAGAAGCAATCCGTTTCTACGAAGAAACAGGTGTTGACTGCCTAGCAATCGCTGTTGGTACTGCACACGGTATGTATGCAGGTGAGCCGAACATTCACTTTGACATCATCGAGAAAGTTGCGAGCGCGATTCCAGTTCCAATCGTACTTCACGGTGGTTCAGGCGTTCCAGACGAAATGCTTCGTAACTCTATTGCAGCTGGCGTTGGTAAAATCAACGTAAACACAGAGAACCAAGTTGCATTGACGCAAACAATTCGTGATGTATTGAATGCAGACGCTAAAGTGTATGATCCTCGTAAATACCTCGTACCTGCGCGCAAAGCAATGGTTGAAGTCGTTAAATCCAAAATCAAGATCTTCGGTAGTGAAAATCAAGCTTAATCGATTTTCGATTCTGCTTGTTTGAATAGCTCGTTTAGCACCTACAAAATATTGGGAAACACATCGATTCGATGCGTTTCCCTTTTATTAGGCATGCATTTCCCTAGTAGATTAAGTGATATTTTTATAGATTGTATAAAATGAAAAGTTGTTTGTGTGATGCAGCGCTTTAGGGGGAAATAGATTTAATGGACAAATTGATGATTGCTGGGGGACGTCCACTCCGCGGAACCGTCCGTATTAGCGGTGCGAAGAATAGTGCGATTGCACTTATTCCAGCTGCAGTATTAGCGGAGACGACGGTAACGCTGGATAACCTGCCGCAATTAAGCGACGTTTCCATTTATACTGAAATTCTAAGTGAACTTGGAGCGACGGTAACTTGGCAGAAGGATGAAATGGTGATTGATCCATCTGCGATGAAATCGGTTCCGTTGCCAAATGGAAATGTAAAAAAAATTAGAGCCTCCTATTATTTAATGGGAGCATTATTAGGGCGATTCGGAGAAGCAGTAATTGGTCTTCCTGGGGGTTGTAACTTCGAGCCACGTCCAATTGATCTGCATATTAAAGGCTTCGAAGCTTTAGGTGCAGTTGTAACGAATGAAAATGGCGCGCTACATATTAAAGCGAAGGAACTTCGCGGCGCGAAAATATATTTAGATATGGCTAGTGTAGGAGCAACGATTAATATTATGCTTGCTGCTTCCCGTGCTAAAGGTTCCACCATTATTGAGAATGCAGCTAAAGAGCCTGAGATTATCGATGTAGCTACTTTGCTGAATTCCATGGGTGCGAATATTAAAGGGGCAGGTACAGAAACCATTCGTATCGAAGGCGTAGATACGATGCATGGATGTCGTCATTCGATTATTCCTGACCGGATTCAAGCAGGAACGTACATGATTGCAGCAGCAGCAACACGCGGGGATGTGACGATTGATCAAATTATCCCGAAGCATATGGAAGCTATTACGGCTAAGCTGCAAGAAATGGGCGTTCAGGTGTACGAAATGGATGAGTCCATCCGAATCGTTGGACAACCTGAATATACACATGTTGATGTAAAAGCGCTTGTGTATCCAGGCTTTGCGACGGATTTGCAATCTCCAATGTGTTCCTTGCTTACGCAAGCGACTGGTGTGAGTGTATTAACGGATCATGTATATGGAAGCCGATTTAAGCATATTCCTGAATTATTAAGAATGGGTGCTAAAGCGAAGCTCGAAGGACGATCCGCCGTTATAGAAGGAACAACACTTAGCCCGGCTCGCGTTCATGCTACCGATTTACGTGCGGGTGCAGCGCTAGTTATTGCAGGGCTTACTGTACCGAGTGGCAGTGGAATAACAGAAGTAACAGGTGTGGAATATATTGATCGTGGTTATGATTATTTGGTTGAGAATTTGACTCTATTAGGTGCTGAAATTTGGCGCGAGAAAGTCGAAGAATAATCCATAAGCCGGATGAAGCGGAATAAAGCTCGTTTTGTCCGGTAACAATGAATAGTATTTCCTGAGAGTATTAGAATAGAAAATATAATAGTTTGGTGGTTGAATCCAGTATGGACATGCATCTAGCTGAGTTAGAGGCGCTGAAGCTGACGGAACTGTATGCGTTAGCGAAAAAATTTCAAATCCCGTATTACGGTCAAATGAAGAAAAAAGAACTAATATTCGCGATTTTGCGTGCACAAGCAGAACGTGGCGGTTTAATGTTTATGGAAGGTATTCTAGACATTTTACCAGAGGGCTTCGGCTTCCTAAGACCAATCAACTACTTGCCTAGTGCAGAAGATATTTATATTTCCGCATCGCAGATTCGGAAGTTTGATCTTCGATCAGGCGATTTAGTTTCAGGAAAATGTCGTCCACCTAAGGAGAATGAACGCTATTTTGGACTCCTGAATGTGCAAGCTGTTAATGGTGAAAAGCCAGAGACAGCGGCAGAACGACTCCATTTCCCAGCATTAACCCCACTTTACCCACAGACAAGAGTTACTTTAGAAACGACCCCTTCCGCACTTTCAACACGTATTATGGATATGCTTGCCCCAGTTGGTCTTGGTCAACGTGGTTTGATCGTCGCCCCTCCTAAAGCAGGTAAAACACTACTACTTAAAGAAATTGCGAATTCCATTTCTACTAATTATCCTGAAATTGAATTGTTCGTCCTGCTCATTGATGAGCGTCCAGAGGAAGTAACAGATATGCAGCGTTCGGTTAAAGGGGAAGTTGTTGCGTCTACTTTTGATGAGTTGCCGGAAAATCACATTAAAGTGGCAGAGCTTGTGATGGAGCGTGCTCAGCGTCTAGTGGAACATAAGAAAGATGTTGTCATTTTACTTGATAGTATTACAAGACTTGCTCGAGCATACAACCTTGTTGTACCTCCATCTGGTCGTACATTATCTGGTGGTGTGGACCCAGCAGCATTCCATCGCCCGAAGCGTTTCTTTGGTGCAGCGCGTAATATCGAAGAGGGTGGCTCTATTACGATACTCGCGACAGCGCTTGTTGAGACAGGTTCCCGTATGGACGATGTTATTTATGAAGAGTTTAAAGGTACAGGTAACTTAGAACTGCACTTGGATCGTAAACTTGCAGAACGCCGTGTGTTCCCAGCAATTGATATTCGTCGTTCGGGTACTAGACGTGAAGAGATTTTGCTTGGCAAAGAAGAGCTGGATAAAGTGTGGGCGCTTCGTAAAGCGATGAATGATTCCCATGAATATACGGAAAACTTCATTAAGAAGCTTGGTGAAACGAAGACGAATCAAGAATTCTTAGACAATATTCAGATGCCAACTAAAGGATCAAGTGCTCCCAAACCGAGCAGCCCTAAACCAAGTGGCGGAACTTCTTCTAGTGGGACAACGCCACGAAGCAGTAGAGAACCGCGTGAAGGTAAAGTGAAGAATTCGGCATCTTAAGAGTAAGAGGAGTAAAACGGATGAATTTGGTTTATGCAGATGAAAACGGACAAGTATTTGATGATCCGGATTATATAGGTCTTGCGCGTAGTGCAGACATGGTTGTTGAAATTATGGAAGACGAACTGATTCCACTACCTGAAGGTGCGACACTTGTGTCGCTTCCTCATACGAATGCAGTCGGTTTAAATCCAGAGACTGGACAGATGGAGCGACTTGAAGGTACGCAAGCTGTAGGTGCACTGTTACCGCAAGGCTTTACTCGGTTACTCATTCCAAGCTATGTGAAGACGGATAAGACTCAATTGTTCCCGCTCTTTGGCTATACGGCTGTCGTGTGGAAAGAAGATGGGTTCTACGTTGCAGCTCGCTGCACAGATGATCCAGAACCTTGGAACCCGCGTAACTGTGACGTGAATGAACTAGAGCTAAGTGTGAAGCGAATTCGCGAAGAGTATCCTGAGAATAAATTGTACGAGCACTTATCGAATTGTGCCTTAGAGTATGAATGCTTAACGGCATCCAATACATTCTTGAATCGTTGGGAAGGCGCAGTGCCTGTCTCTTATTCTTGTAATGCCGGTTGTTTCGGATGTATTTCCGAACAGCCAGACGATAGTGGTTTCCCAGCTCCACAGACACGCATGAACTTTAAGCCGTCTCAAGAAGATGTGGTACAAGTGATGATGGAACATTTGCGTACACCGCAAAGCATCATTTCATTTGGACAAGGCTGTGAAGGGGAACCTTCCACACAAGCTCCGCTAATCATTAAGGCGATTAAAGAAGTGCGTCAACGTACAAGTCAAGGATTCATTAACATCAATACGAATGCTGGTTTAACGGATCACATTCGCGGTATTGTAGATGCAGGACTTGATCTCATGCGTGTAAGTACGATTTCAGCGCTTGATGATCATTACAATGCGTACTATAAACCTCGGGCTTATAACTTGAAGAATGTTGAAAAGTCTATTCGTTATGCTACGGATCAAGGTGTTATTACGTCCATCAACTATTTGATATTCCCAGGTGTTACAGACCGCGAGGAAGAAGTGGAAGCGATGATCGAGTTTGTTCGTCGTTCGGGTATTAAACTCATTCAAATGCGTAATTTGAATATCGACCCAGAGAGCTATCTGAACTTGATTCCGAAGGCTCGTGGGGAGATGATCGGTATGAAGCAGATGATGGAGATTTATGCTGAAGAATTACCTGATGTGATCATGGGATCTTACACGCATACACCGGATTTCTTCCATAAAGTGACCGGCAAATAAGCTTGTTAAGCTCATTAAACTATGATATACTTTCAAAGTTAATTCCATTATTCTGGGTCGCAAAGATACCAGGGCGGAAAGAGGTGAACGTAATGAAAGAAGCAATTCATCCGAAATACCACGTAACTACTATGACTTGCGCATGTGGTAGCGTATTCGAAACAGGTTCCGTTAAGGAAAACCTTCGTGTTGAGATTTGTTCCGCTTGTCATCCATTCTACACTGGTAAGCAGAAGTTTATCGATGTGGGTGGCCGCGTTGATAAATTTAAAAAGAAATACGGCATCTAATTTTACAATCAAACCTTCCAATTGGGAGGTTTTTTCTTTTGTCCTAAGGTTGATATTTGCTGGACAATCGGCTATACTTATTTTTGCCGTGCTAGATGGGGAGGTAGCGGTGCCCTGTAACCCGCAGTCCGCTGTAGCGGGGTTGAATTCCTATTAGAGGGTATGTCGGTGGTTGGTCCGCCTTTTATAAGTGGTGTTGAGAGTTGGGTCCTCCGCAATGGGAACCTGTGAATCCGGTCAGGTCTGGAAGGAAGCAGCCGTAAGCAGGATCTCTCATGTGCCGGAGGGGTGCCTGACTTGAGCTAACTGTAAGAGAACGCTTCGGTCGCGTATTCAATAATAGGTGCACGGTTTACTTACTAAATAAAACGTCTATTCGAGAACTAAGTGAAAGCTTAGGGTTGGGATAGACGTTTTTTTGTACGTTTGGGAATGTTAGGAAGGAGAAAAGTCGCTCTAGAACGAACAGTATATGTAAATCGTGACCATTCGGCCCCGCTTATAAGGATGAGGTGATCTGAAGTGAATACTAATAACTCACCCGGTTTCATTACGTTTGGGGATTTAAGTCAATGTTGGAGTCTGGTTGCAAGTGCAGGCGTCATTCAAGTGGATGCGAATTATCTCTTTGTACGTTGTGATATTAATTTTGAATCGTTAACGGGATATGAGTCGATCAAGCTTCTTGGGATGCCGATTAGTGACATCGTTGTCTTAGAGTTGCCTTTACAAGAACTCTGCAGTTATGGCGCACAAGCATCCGAATTTGGCAGTCGAGCGATTCCTTACTACTTACGCATTCGGACATCGAAGGGAACGACTGTTGTTAAAGAGTGTAAAGTAATTAAGCTAGAAGGGGACCGGGGTGGATATATTCTCTTTCTTGAAGATGTAGAAGAGAATGTGAAGAATTTATTTGAGCGCTTCTCTGGTGCATTTTTAGAAGATGTGAATTTAGGGGTCCTACTCGTGGATACGGAGTTTACCCTTGTGGATATTAGCAATATGGCGTGTCAAATTCTTGGATTTAACAAAGATGCTGTTCTGGGTAAACCGATGAATGAAGTGTTCATGTCAGTGCCTATTGAGTATCGACTGGTTCAGTCCACCATATTAGATGGTGTTGTCGTTCGCAATCACGCAATGTCTTGGATGAACGATCAGAAGCGTTATGAGTTATTACTCGATTCGAATGTACTACGTGATAAGCGTGGAGCGATTGTCGGTGCATACGTTATTTTTAAAGATGTATCGAATTTAAGGTCACTCGAGCAACAGGTTGAACGCAGTGATCGACTTGCAATGATTGGACAGATTGCAGCAGGTGCTGCACATGAAATTCGTAACCCTCTGACTTCAATTAAGGGCTTCTTACAAGTGTTCCGTAAATCCTTCGATCAATTGGGACTGCACCGCGAACAAGAATATGTGGATATCATGCTAGATGAGATCAATCGTGTGAATGAGCTAGTGAATGAGTTTCTAAAGTTATCAAAGTCCAGAGATGCTAAATTTCAGAAAACGAACATTACAGGCGTGCTTCGGGGACTTATGCCGATTATTCAAAGTGAAGCTCTGCTGCATAATGTGCAATTATCCTATGAAACAGAGAATCGTTTGCCAGATGTGATTGCTGATCAGGAGATGCTTAAGCAAGTGTTCCTGAATATTTGTAAAAATGGCATTGAAGCCATGGTTGAAGGGGGAACATTAAGTATCACAGAGCGTGTCGATGTACAAGAACGCAATGTACGGGTAGAAATTCACGATACAGGTCCAGGTATTCCGCTGTATGTGATTGATAAGATCTTCGATCCCTTTTTCACGACAAAAGAAGAGGGAACGGGGCTAGGATTATCTGTATGCCAGCGTATTATTCATGATCTTGGTGGTCAGATTCGAGTGTCATCCAAGGGCTTTGGTACAACGTTTACCATTTGCATCCCTTACCCGTGACGCGGTTTCTTATAGGCCATTGATATAGTATAATAAGCTTTATTGACAATGAATTGCGAGGGACACTATGACGCATATCGCTTTATACCGAACATGGCGTTCGCAAACATTTGCCGAGGTGGTCGGACAAAAGCATATTACCCAAACGCTGCAAAACTCACTTCGTGATAATCGTTTTACACATGCTTATTTACTAAGTGGGCCGCGTGGTACAGGGAAGACGAGTACGGCTAAGATTTTGGCTAAGGCACTTAATTGTGAAAAAGGTCCAGCAGAAGAGCCGTGTAATGAATGCTCGGCATGTCGGCGAATGACTGAAGGAGCACTGATCGATGTTGTAGAAATCGATGCAGCTTCCAATCGTGGTGTTGATGAAATTCGTGATCTTCGGGATAAGGTGAAGTATGCACCGACTGAAGTTCGCTACAAAGTCTATATCATCGATGAAGTTCACATGTTGACCACGGAAGCTTTTAATGCGCTGCTCAAGACATTAGAAGAACCACCAGCGCATGTGATATTTATATTGGCAACAACCGAACCACACCGTATACCTGCAACGATTTTATCTCGTTGTCAGCGATTTGATTTCCGCAGAGTTCCGCTTGCTGAGCAGATCGGTCGCTTGCGATACGTTTGTGAGCAAGAGCAACTAGAGGTTGAAGAGGACGCTTTACATTATATTGCGAGACTTTCTGATGGTGGAATGCGGGATGCACTAAGCTTGCTTGATCAAGCTTCGTCGTTTAGTCTAGGCTCTATTACACTAGATGATGTACTAGCGATGACGGGTGGCTTGCCGACTGAAGGTTTTGAGCGCGTACTAAAAGCAGTGCATACTCAGAATATCGGAGAGGCGCTGCAACTGATTGATGGATTTATGCAAGCAGGCAAGAGTGCAGATAAGTGTACGGAAGGTTTAATGAACTTTATCCGTGATTTACTGCTCTTACGAATGATTCCAGATTCATCAGCGCTCACGGAGCGGGTATTTGATGGCGAGCGCTTGCGCGGAATTGCGACTCAATTTGCTCCAGATCACTTGATGCAAATGGTTGAAACACTCAATCATTATCATGGTGAGATGAAATATTCCGTTCAACCGCAGACACTGCTAGAAATCGCTGTGCTCCGCATGTGCGCAGCGGAAGGCACAGCTCAACCCGTGGCTTCACCTAGCGGGTCGCAACCCGCATCTTCCCCGCCCACCGGCGGTGAAGATGCGGGCGCGCTGGCCGGCCGCGTCCAGCGTCTGGAGGAGCAGCTGCAGCAGCTCCTCCAGAACGGCGGTGCCGCGCTTGGCGCCGGCACTAGTTCCGGCGCCCCTGCATCGCGGGCGCCAGGACGTCGCGCCCCATCCGGGTCGGGCGGGGCGGCATCGAGCGCGCGTTCGAGAGCACAGATCGAACGCTTCGTTAGCGGCGGCGATGAAGCTGCGCTACGCGCTGCAGCCTCCAAATGGGGGCAAATTCTCAGCGTCGTCAAAGAACGTAAAATTACCGTTCACGCATGGCTTGTAGATGGTGAGCCGGTAGCGTATCATGGAGATGCGCTGCTCGTTGTATTCCGAAGCGTCATGCACCGGGATACGACGGAGAAGCCAGATAATAAGTTGATGATCGAACAGGCAATGAGCGAAGTACTTGGCGAGAAAGTTACACTCGTAACCGCGATGACGAAGGATTGGACAGACGCCAAATCTTCAGCCGCACCTCCTGCCGAGGAAATGAAGCTTGAACAACAGGATGAACCAGGCGTAAACAAGGGTGAACCTGATCATGTGAGTGAAGCGCTCAAACTTTTTGGTGAAGATCTAGTCACGATCAAAGACGAGTAAGCACAAACTAAATGAAATACAACTAAAGGAGATATGAACCCATGAACAATATGAACCAAATGATGAAACAAGTGAAGAAAATGCAAGAGCAAATGATGAAGGCTCAAGAGCAATTGGGCACACAAGAAATCGAAGGTACAGCTGGTGGCGGCGTTGTAACTGTAACAGTTAACGGTCACAAGAAAGTTCTAGGCGTAACAATTAAGCCAGAAGCAGTAGATCCAGATGATGTTGAAATGCTACAAGACCTTGTTCTTTCTGCGGTTAATGATGCTCTAACAAAAGCAGAAGAGATTGGCGCAAAAGAAATGGGTAAATACACAGGCGGCATGAACATCCCAGGATTGTTCTAATACCGTATAAAGGAGTTACTCCCTTGTACTATCCGGAACCGATATCCAAATTAATTGATTCGTTCTCAAGATTGCCTGGCATCGGTCCGAAGACCGCAGGGCGCCTTGCCTTTCATGTTCTTCGGATGAAGGAAGAGGATGTCATGGAATTTGCCAAAGCTCTTGTGAATGTGAAACGCAATCTACACTACTGCTCCATCTGCTGCAACATTACCGATATTGACCCGTGCCGTGTCTGTCAGGACAAATCGCGCGACCAGTCAATCATCTGTGTGGTGCAGGAATCCAAGGACTTAGTTGCGATGGAGCGTACCAAGGAATATCACGGTTATTACCACGTTCTGCATGGTGCTATTTCTCCAATGGAGGGCATCGGCCCTGACCAGATTCATATTGCGGAGCTGCTCAAGCGTCTTTCTGATGAAGTGGTGCAGGAACTTATCCTAGCGACCAATCCGAACATTGAGGGTGAAGCAACGGCGATGTATTTGTCTCGACTTGTCAAAGGTTTCGGGATCAAAGTTACGCGAATTGCTCACGGCTTGCCAGTTGGCGGCGATTTGGAATATGCCGATGAAGTTACCTTGTCCAAAGCGATGGAAGGTAGACGCGAGCTATAGCCTAAATGAACTGCATATTAGTAATATCTCTTGGAGCCTTCGGGCTCTTTTTCTTTTTTGTAAAATAGTTCTTAAACCCATCGAAACCCTCATATACATGAAAACAGAGTGCATTTTGTTCCTAGACTGTGTAGATGGTAGGTGGATTTGATGGGGCGTATAGAGCCTAAGCATCAAGAACTTGAGAAGTTAGAAGAACTAGAGATGGATCAAGATTTATTGATGCTAGAATTTAAAAAATCACGTGAACAGCTGAAGCAAGCACATGAATACTTCAACTTTGCTCTAGATCATGATCAGATCGATCACGCAATCTTTATGCTCAATGCAGCCGAGAAGCGATTCGATATGCTGTACAAGCTGGCGAAAAAGATGCAAATATCGATTACTCAATTGCAGGAGGGGAATCAATCATGAAATGGTTGGCGTGGGGCGTTCTAGCCCTTTCCGCTTTTGGTCTGCTTTATCAGCTAGCAGCCAATCGTAAATTTGGACAAGTAGCAGCGAGATTCGGCTTGCAGCTCGTATTTGGTGCGTTCCTTCTGTACATGCTTAATGTGACGAGCGGTTATACGGGCTTTACACTACCTATTAATCTTGTAACCCTTGGTACAGTGGGGGTTCTAGGACTTCCGGGGGTTGCTTTGTTGGTGGGTTTAGACTGGATTGTGCTTTAAACTTCCATATGTATGATTTTTCCTGTTACAAACCTGTTGCATTGTGTTGCTAATTTTGATAAGATACTCCTTGTCACTACGGAACACGACAAAAAATGAGAATAACAAAAACGACTTTCGAAAAAAAAAGTTGAAAAAAAGTTATTGACATTAAGTATTCCAATATGATATGATATAAAAGTTATCGCCGGTAACACGGAAGACAGCGAAATGAAGAATTGTCCTTTGAAAACTGAACAACGAGTGAATGAATAGATGAGATTCTAACGAATCTCAAACAGTCAAAATCATTGCTTTCGAGCGATTGATTGAGACAAGCTAGTAAGTAAATTTTGAGCAATCAGCTCTTTAATGGAGAGTTTGATCCTGGCTCAGGACGAACGCTGGCGGCGTGCCTAATACATGCAAGTCGAGCGGAGTTATTCCTTCGGGGATAGCTTAGCGGCGGACGGGTGAGTAACACGTAGGCAACCTGCCTGTAAGACTGGGATAACTCACGGAAACGTGTGCTAATACCGGATAAATAACATTCTCGCATGAGAGAGTTAGGAAAGATGGAGCAATCTATCACTTACAGATGGGCCTGCGGCGCATTAGCTAGTTGGTGAGGTAATGGCTCACC
>NZ_JANQBC010000040.1 GCF_024721995.1 Paenibacillus radicibacter | reverse complement strand
AACGTTATCGGAAATATCCGAAAGTGCGTGAAAGAACAGATCAAATAAATAAGTACTCTAGGAGGTTACGTTATGTTTTTTCGAAGAAAGTTTTATATCGTCAATAATGACTTTATAGACATATTTAACAAGCACTTTAATGAAACAAATTTACCAAACCAACTAAAGAACGGAGCTCGTCTTGTTGGTAGATGGATGGCGCCACATTCTGAGAATACAACTGAGATATTTGCGATCTGGGAATATGATAGCTTCGAGAAATATGAAGAAATAGAACGAAATGTTAGAAGTGATAAGGAACATCATAAGAAGATAGTTGAATGGTATGAACGACATGGAGGCAGAGAACGTGTGTACGAGGAGTATCTTTTAGAAGTTAAGAATGAAGAGTTGATTAGTACAGTACCGGATGAAACAAGACAATTTAGAACAAGAGTTTAAATAAATTCTAAATTAATCAGATGAAGATAGATAAACATTTGATAGTAATACAAGGAGGCGGATGCATCCGATAACACCATGTTCACGCATCGGGGGACGAGCCCCCTCGGTCCGGCGGAGGAATTCGGGGGAGCATTGGCCGGACACATCCGCACCGACTAAGCGCATCGCGCCCGGCAGCTTCGCTGCCTTAAGTCGGTGGGACGTCGTGAACACAACAACGTTA
>NZ_JANQBC010000039.1 GCF_024721995.1 Paenibacillus radicibacter | reverse complement strand
CATCCCCGGATCAAAGCTTGCTTACAGCTCCCCGAGGCATTTCGTCGTTCGCCACGTCCTTCATCGGCTCCTAGCGCCTAGGCATCCTCCGTGCGCCCTTATTAGCTTATCTTATTGTAATTAGACCAAAGTCTTCTTACGGATCAACTAACTTAGACCGTCTTTATGAAACATAAAAACGTTTTAAGAATGTTCTATGCTTTACTTCTTCGTTTCGCTATCTAGTTTTCAAGGAACAAATCTCGCATGCCGTTTTTAGCGGCAACAAGTATCTTATCACATCATCTTCTTCGTAATCAAGATTTATTTTTACCATCTATTTCACTATAGAAGAGATGTTTTTGGTGGAGCCAAACGGGATCGAACCGTTGACCTCCTGCGTGCAAGGCAGGCGCTCTCCCAGCTGAGCTATGGCCCCATGGGAATATTCTATTGGTGGGCCCTAGTGGACTCGAACCACCGACCTCACCCTTATCAGGGGTGCGCTCTAACCAGCTGAGCTAAGGGCCCTCAAATCTGTCATTTTTGGGAAAATAAAAACCCATAAGTGGGTTCGCTTGGCAACGTCCTACTCTCCCAGGACCCTGCGGTCCAAGTACCATCGGCGCTGAAAGGCTTAACGGTCGTGTTCGGGATGGGTACGCGTGGTTCCCTTTCGCCATCGTCACCAAACGATTGAAAGATGCTTGACCTTTCAAAACTGAAAACGAGTGAATGAATGTTTGTGATCCGAAGATCTTATTTGAATGTTTCCGTTGCAGGAAACGATTCTCCATAGAAAGGAGGTGATCCAGCCGCACCTTCCGATACGGCTACCTTGTTACGACTTCACCCCAATCATCTACCCCACCTTCGGCGGCTGGCTC
>NZ_JANQBC010000038.1 GCF_024721995.1 Paenibacillus radicibacter | reverse complement strand
CTTCATAGTAGAGCGACCTCCTGGATGATGGGTTTTTGGGACAATGATCCCGTGCATAACCCCATCGTACCGAGGCGCTCGTTTTTTTTCAAAGCTCAGAATTAATCGTATTACAGGAATCTAACGGAGAACGTTAGTGAAATACGGAAACACGGCAGACGGACAGATGATCCGCTGCCTTTTTTCATTGAAGTAACGGGCAGTAATGTACAATAGATGAATCATACTCCCTGAAGTTTACTTTTTTAGGAATTATTTTTTAACCCATTCATCATACTAAAGATAATTAAAAATAAAAGTAAATGGGGGATAAATATGTATCGAAGAATAACTTGTTTTATGTTTGTGATTTTTTGCTTATCGTTTAATTTAGTAAACAATGTAGGAGCTCAAACATTCAAAATGCTAGACCCGTATATAAAAAATACAGAACAATGGTTCGTTCAGGTTGGCAATCCCATATTGGACGAAGAAGGAATGGCAAAACCTAATCTTGATATTGCTAAAATGTATAGCTTAGTAATAAGAAATACCGGTGAAACACTAAATAACGTTATAGTTGAGGCGTACAGGAATGAGCCAAATTCGCCTACGAAATATGGTTTATTTTCGAAGCCCCTTGGAATTGTTGAACACGGAAAGGTTGCATTTCAACACAAAAATTTTCCAGTATCGGTCAAATCTGATCAAGTAGATATTGTTATTTCTTGGGAGGATTCATCAACTACTAAAAACGGTGTAAAAATTCAAGGAAGAAAATATAAACAAACATTTGCATTCGGAGTAAACCGGGACTAAGTTAGGTTTTATTTTAAAGTTTCCCCGTTCCACTAACGGGACACTTTAGCTCAAAAATCATCAGGAGAAGGTAGCCGACAGCAATGGATCGGCTACCTTCTCAGTTAACGGACAGGATTGCGGAATAAAGGATTAAATGAAATAATATCTGAGTACAGGAGGTGGAG
>NZ_JANQBC010000037.1 GCF_024721995.1 Paenibacillus radicibacter | reverse complement strand
AATGAGTTCGGTACTGTACCGGACTCATTTTTAATTTTGCCTTCATCCGTTTCGTATTGTAGTAATCTATATATTTTTCTAGTTCAGTTTTAAAATGCTCCACACTTTCAAATTCCTTTAAGTATAGGAATTCAGACTTCATAATTCCAAAGAAATTCTCCATGACAGAGTTGTCGTAACAGTTTCCCTTACGAGACATACTTTGTTCAATACCCTTAGATTTAAGTACTTGTCGATACTGTTTCATTTGATAGTGCCAGCCCTGATCGGAATGCATTAATAGTTGGTGTTCATCTGATAAACATTCTACGGCCTTTTCTAACATCTCTGAGACAAGTGAGTACGTTGGTCTAGAACCAATTGTATACGTAATAATTTCTCCGTTAAATAAGTCCAGTACAGGTGACAAATAAAGCTTCTCTCCAAATAATTTAAACTCCGAAATGTCAGTTACCCACTTCTCATTTGGTTCTTTAGCCGTGAAGTTACGGTCTAAAATATTCGGTGCGATTTTACCAACCGTACCTTTATACGACTTATACTTTTTCATGCGAACAATGCACTTTAGGCCTAATGCTCTCATGATACGTTGTACTTTCTTATGATTCACTTTTTGCCCGCGATTCGCTAGTTCATCACGAATACGCCGATAGCCATAACGACCCTCATGCTCTGTATAAATAGCTTGGATTTCGCTCTTTAAATCGGCATTTGGATCTGGACGATTCATTCTTTTTACCAAATCATAATAGGTGCTTCGTGGAATTTTTGCGAGTGTCACAAGTGCATTCACCGCGTATTTATGCCTTAATTCATAGATGACCTTTACTTTGTCTTCTTTGGTGATTTTTCCTTGTTTTGAACTAAGGCGTTCAACTTTTTTAAATACTCGTTTTCCATACGCAAACGTTGAATTTCTGCTTGGAGCGCTTCAGTAGAGCCTGCTACTGGTACTTGTTTTGGTTGTGTTTTTATATCTTTCTTCATGGATGGACGCCCCTTCTTCTTCGATTCAAGGGCATCCAATCCACCTAGATTCATTTTCTTTATCCAGGAAAGTAAGACAGTAGGCGTAGATAAGTTAAAAATCGCTGCAGTTTCTCTAATGGATGTACCTTGATCGTTTATATAATTAAGTACACCTAGTTTAAACTCGGTTGTATAACTTGTATAGTCATCTTCAAAAGCTTTTTCTTCATGGTATTTATATTTTCTAATCCAATAATGAAATGTTTTTTGTTCAATTCCAAATTGGGAAGCTAAACATTTATATCCTTCCGTTCCATTTAAATAACATTGAACAGCTACTATTTTTTCTTTAGCAGTAAATTTCGCCATAGAAAAACTGCACC
>NZ_JANQBC010000035.1 GCF_024721995.1 Paenibacillus radicibacter | reverse complement strand
ATCCATACAGTTTGAATAAACAAGGACAGGACGTTGGCGAGAAATACAGAACAGGAGTATATAGTGAAAAGCCTGAACACTTAAAAGAGGCGAAGGCGTTTCTTAGTGAGAGAAATGATTATGAACTTATAGTTGTTGAAGTATTACCTCTCATAAACTATGTGAGAAGTGCAGAAGAACATCAAGATAGATTAGCTAAATGTCCAAATGATTATTGTCATATTCCAGAAGAAATATTAAGCAGGTATAAGTAAGGGAGAATATTAAACTCCCTCGATATGAATTATTTTTCTCACTCAAACTCATGAATTCGCAGGATTTCACCTTTAGCTAGGTGTCAGATAAGAAGGTGACAGAGGAGCCGGTAGTCCAAAGCGACTTAAAGGGCATGCAGGAATAAAGGTGAGAAGTCTATCACCTAGTTTGTTCCATATCCTGCACGTCTCCACGTCGCCCTAGTGATTTTCACTCCCATGTCGGGGCGGGTCTAAGCCCTTTCATTCCTTCGTCACATCTATCCAAGGGGTGGAGGTCGGTTTTTCTAACGGAACGGGTCCGAGCCCTTTTGTTTAATAGATCCCGATACTCCGTGCTTCTTGTCCATCCTGCGAATACATCAGCTGGTGAAATAACGCTCTTAAGCTGCTTGTGGAAATACTTTGGCTGGATTGTAAGCTTCATGGCTCTTTGCAAGCCCGACAAGCATTCGAGCCACCTTTCCGCATAGTTTCATTATGGATTTCATTTTCTTCAGCTTTTTAACGTCGACATTTTGGTGATGCAGGGCTTTTACATCTGGATTAGTCATGACCATACACATCGTCATGAGATAGAGGAAACGTCGGAGACGAGGGCGGCCTCGCTTACTAATCACCATTTTTCCGCGCCATTTCCCGGAACTAGCTTCAGATAGGTTTAGACCCGCATGACGAAGCAAGGCATTTCCGTGTGTATAACCACTTAAATCACCGGCTTCTCCTAGCACACCAGCTAAGCTCGTTGCATTTACACCGCGAATGGCAAGCAACTTCTGAGCATATGGAATACGCTCAAGGATGTGATGCAGCTCGTGTTCAATCTGCTCAAGTTGGCGATGCGCTAAGTCATATTCTTCGAGTAATTGACTCAAGTGCAGCTTGTAGGCGAACAATGCCTTCGTTGTATCCACACTGCGTTTAGCTAGTGCAATGAGCTCCTCGGCCCGCCACAATCCCGCATGACGCTTCACATATTGCTTCCAGCCTGCAATGACTTGCTCCGTCGTTAATTGGCTAATTTCCTTTGGGAGAGGAAACAGCCTTAATGTGGCAATGGCGCTAGTGCAGGTAAGAATCTTAAAGACTTGGCGAAGCTCCGGGAAAACAATATCTACCCAGCGATGAATCTGGTTAACGGCGCTGTTAAGCCGTTTGGTAACCGTGTCCCGATTGGCCATGAGAATCCGCAGTTCCTCGTAGGCTTCAGGGTTGAATCGAACAAGGGAATAGTAGCCGTTTTTGACCATGTCGGCGATTACGAGCGCATCTTTACGGTCGCTTTTGGATGGGGTATTGTCGCGGTTTTCCTTGTTCTTTTTAACGAGGTGAGGATTCACTAGAACAGCCTCAATGCCTTGGCCTGAAAGCCAGTGAGCCAAGCTCAGCCAGTAGTGGCCGGTAGGTTCCATACCCACGATGACTTTGCTCAGCTTGAAAGACTTGAGCAGATCCTGAATCCAACGACCGAACAGTTGAAAGCCCTCATGGTGACTACCAAACTCTAGCGGTGATCCCAAAGCAATGCCCCGAAAGCTGACCGCACGAGCGACGTGAGCCTCTTGGGCAATATCTACACCAACAACTAGATGCAAAGAAGAAATATTTTCGATGAGTTGATTTTGTTTGTCCTGCGATTTAAACTTCATAGTAGAGCGACCTCCTGGATGATGGGTTTTTGGGACAATGATCCCGTGCATAACCCCATCGTACCGAGGCGCTCGTTTTTTTTCAAAGCTCAGAATTAATCGTATTACAGGAATCTAACGG
>NZ_JANQBC010000034.1 GCF_024721995.1 Paenibacillus radicibacter | reverse complement strand
GGTGAGCCATTACCTCACCAACTAGCTAATGCGCCGCAGGCCCATCTGTAAGTGATAGATTGCTCCATCTTTCCTAACTCTCTCATGCGAGAATGTTATTTATCCGGTATTAGCACACGTTTCCGTGAGTTATCCCAGTCTTACAGGCAGGTTGCCTACGTGTTACTCACCCGTCCGCCGCTAAGCTATCCCCGAAGGAATATCTCCGCTCGACTTGCATGTATTAGGCACGCCGCCAGCGTTCGTCCTGAGCCAGGATCAAACTCTCCATTAAAGAGCTGATTGCTCAAAATTTACTTACTAGCTTGTCTCAATCAATCGCTCGAAAGCGACGATCTCGACTGTTTGAGATTCGTTAGAATCTCATCTATTCATTCACTCGTTGTTCAGTTTTCAAAGGACAATTCTTTATTTCGTCGTCTTCCGTGTTACCGGCGACAACTTTTATATCATATCATGTTTACAATACTTATGTCAACATGTTTTTGATATTTTTTAAAAAGAAAGTGTAATGGTCGGGACGACACGATTTGAACATGCGACCCCCTGGACCCAAACCAGGTGCTCTACCAAGCTGAGCTACGTCCCGTTAATTATTTAAGTTGTAAAAATGGCGCGCCCTAAGAGATTCGAACTCCTGACCTTTTGATTCGTAGTCAAACGCTCTATCCAGCTGAGCTAAGGGCGCATCTTGCTATACTTTAAGAAAAAATGGAGCGGAAGACGGGAATCGAACCCGCGACCCTCGCCTTGGCAAGGCGATGCTCTACCGCTGAGCCACTTCCGCATATTGGTGCGCGTAGAGGGACTTGAACCCCCACGGTCGCCCGCTAGATCCTAAGTCTAGTGCGTCTGCCAATTCCGCCATACGCGCACACCGGGTAAAATTATGGTGAGCCATGAAGGACTCGAACCTTCGACACCCTGATTAAAAGTCAGGTGCTCTACCAACTGAGCTAATGGCTCTTACTATTCTAATGGGGCGGACGAGGGGAATTGAACCCCCGAGTGTCGGATCCACAAACCGATGCGTTAACCACTTCGCCACGACCGCCACAGTCATGATTAGCATGAACACAATTCATGTGTTTCATACCAAGTCTTTAAATTATTGATAAAATGGTGGAGGCTGATGGATTCGAACCACCGAACTCGAAGAGAGCAGATTTACAGTCTGCCGTGTTTAGCCACTTCACTAAGCCTCCGCAGTAAATTATCAATGGTGCCGTCGAGAGGACTTGAACCCCCAACCTACTGATTACAAGTCAGTTGCTCTACCAGTTGAGCTACAACGGCTTATTATATAGTTGTAAAAATGGTGGCTCGGGACGGAATCGAACCGCCGACACGAGGATTTTCAGTCCTCTGCTCTACCGACTGAGCTACCGAGCCATAAATGGCGGAGCTGACGAGATTCGAACTCGCGGTCTCCTGCGTGACAGGCAGGCATGTTAGGCCTCTACACCACAGCTCCATAATTACTATTCATTTAATAAATGGTGGAGGCTAACGGGATCGAACCGCTGACCCTCTGCTTGTAAGGCAGATGCTCTCCCAGCTGAGCTAAGCCTCCGTAATAAAAGTGACCCGTAGGGGATTCGAACCCCTGTTACCTCCGTGAAAGGGAGGTGTCTTAACCCCTTGACCAACGGGCCTTAATATGGCTCCCCGAACAGGGCTCGAACCTGTGACAACACGATTAACAGTCGTGTGCTCTACCAACTGAGCTATCAGGGAATATACTTAGTTGTGAAAGATGAAACCATCACTACATAATGTGAATGATGGTTTCTTTTGCTCGGCAACGTCCTACTCTCCCAGGACCCTGCGGTCCAAGTACCATCGGCGCTGAAAGGCTTAACGGTCGTGTTCGAGATGGGTACGTGTGCTTCCCTTTCGCCATCGTCACCAAACAAGTTAATTGTACAAGGCTTATGCCTTGAAAACTAGATGCGAATTGAAGTGTAAAGCAGTTTTACGAATTAAATTCGTTATTTTAGATAAGCCCTCGACCTATTAGTATTGGTCAGCTCCACACGTTACCGCGCTTCCACCTCCAACCTATCAACCTCGTCGTCTACAAGGGGTCTTACTAATTGGGAAATCTCATCTTGAGGGGGGCTTCGCGCTTAGATGCTTTCAGCGCTTATCCCCTCCGTACATAGCTACCCAGCGGTGCTCCT
>NZ_JANQBC010000033.1 GCF_024721995.1 Paenibacillus radicibacter | reverse complement strand
GGTGAGCCATTACCTCACCAACTAGCTAATGCGCCGCAGGCCCATCTGTAAGTGATAGATTGCTCCATCTTTCCTAACTCTCTCATGCGAGAATGTTATTTATCCGGTATTAGCACACGTTTCCGTGAGTTATCCCAGTCTTACAGGCAGGTTGCCTACGTGTTACTCACCCGTCCGCCGCTAAGCTATCCCCGAAGGAATATCTCCGCTCGACTTGCATGTATTAGGCACGCCGCCAGCGTTCGTCCTGAGCCAGGATCAAACTCTCCATTAAAGAGCTGATTGCTCAAAATTTACTTACTAGCTTGTCTCAATCAATCGCTCGAAAGCGACGATCTCGACTGTTTGAGATTCGTTAGAATCTCATCTATTCATTCACTCGTTGTTCAGTTTTCAAAGGACAATTCTTTATTTCGTCGTCTTCCGTGTTACCGGCGACAACTTTTATATCATATCATGTCTTCAATGTTTCTGTCAACATGTTTTTGATATTCTTTTTTCGTTTTCAGCCCGTTTAGCGGGTGGATTAATAATATAACACGCATGACGCAATAAAGCAATATCATAAAATTATCCAGTTGAAAGCTACGTGTTTTTCGAATGTTATTCGGCATAACAGCACTATAACTGGACAGACCGATAATCTTTTACTACATACATTCTAGAACTATTTAAATGCGACACTCAGACACCTATTGTCTTTATATACTACCCACCAATAAATATAGGCAGCCTATTATAACGCGAATGTAATGACTACTGGTCATCACGCTTTTATTAACAAACAACATCAAAATTACTGTTAATCAAATACACGCATCGTTTGTTTAGCTTCTTGGGTGTTAAATTTATTACTCCTACACTATTACTCACAATCCCCTCTACACAGTTACACTTAAACACACCATTTATCTAAGAAAATCAAATTATAAGTTCAATCACTATATAGTCCAAACAACCATTACACTTACATTTACGCTTTACGCATACATAGATCTCATTAATAATGAATACTACATCCCATTAGGCAACTGGTTGCTTAACACATATCAGTAGAAGGTAAGTACTTATAGATATCACCTGCGACAGCAATACACCCTTCTAATAATTGATTTCCACACTAGCCACATCTCATTATATTGCTTTTAATTATTTGGCAAGCATTAAGCCGTTACGATTAGATATTGATTTAGGTACGTAGTGCTTATTAATCCCGCAATTTACTCATTACACGATATTACTTTATCTATACATGCTCTACTAGCTGATTTCAATAAAACCCACAACATCAATTTGATACAGATAACTGTAAGCGACAAACAACGTACACGAGAAGTAAGCATTCATTTGATTTTCTAATTATTATTAATTAGCCCCATAACTTCTTGTTAGCCTACTTTCAAACTATGTACTTTTACCCCAACTGCAAACTCGTCACACTATTGATGACATGAACACACAACACATCTGCTTATAACGCCATCACTATTGCTTGTAACAATACAATAATATACTCCGCTACTCTGACCCCCTATTGTTATTCACATTAACCGATTACTCCTTTTCTGAAGTATTTATCGTTATATATTCATATATATTAACAATAGACCATCAGTGACATAGGATTACCTTCTCAATCACATGTGTGGGTTTCTGTATAGAAAATCTTATTAAGTCTATCCTGAGTAAAAGTGTAGCCAATTAATAATGATACCTTCCTTGTTGAATCTATCATATTAAGACTCACTTCCGATATATTCATAAATATACAAAACTAAGGTTCAGATATAGCGTCCTAAAAGTATAAATACAGACAGCAGCTACTCAATAAATATCAAAAGATATTAAACTTTCGATATAACACTGGCATTAGTGACTAGTCCAACCCTTTAACAAATGGACAACTAAAGATTTTTTTCTGTAATTATATAAAAATAATAGCTAGACCTATTAACCCAAATTATTAGAACCACTCAGAGATTCATAATTATCTTCTATAACATGACCTAATAACAAAAAAGAGTTGCTACTTATAAGAAGTAACAACATATTTCTCTGCAAAACACACAAAAAAGCTGCTACTCACAAGGAGTAACAGCTTTTTCTCTTTTGCTCGGCAACGTCCTACTCTCCCAGGACCCTGCGGTCCAAGTACCATCGGCGCTGAAAGGCTTAACGGTCGTGTTCGAGATGGGTACGTGTGGTTCCCTTTCGCCATCGTCACCAAACAAGTTAATTGTACAAGGCTTATGCCTTGAAAACTAGATGCGAATTGAAGTGTAAAGCAGTTTTACGAATTAAATTCGTTATTTTAGATAAGCCCTCGACCTATTAGTATTGGTCAGCTCCACACGTTACCGCGCTTCCACCTCCAACCTATCAACCTCGTCGTCTACAAGGGGTCTTACTAATTGGGAAATCTCATCTTGAGGGGGGCTTCGCGCTTAGATGCTTTCAGCGCTTATCCCCTCCGTACATAGCTACCCAGCGGTGCTCCT
>NZ_JANQBC010000032.1 GCF_024721995.1 Paenibacillus radicibacter | reverse complement strand
AGGAGCACCGCTGGGTAGCTATGTACGGAGGGGATAAGCGCTGAAAGCATCTAAGCGCGAAGCCCCCCTCAAGATGAGATTTCCCAATTAGTAAGACCCCTTGTAGACGACGAGGTTGATAGGTTGGAGGTGGAAGCGCGGTAACGTGTGGAGCTGACCAATACTAATAGGTCGAGGGCTTATCTAAAATAACGAATTTAATTCGTAAAACTGCTTTACACTTCAATTCGCATCTAGTTTTCAAGGCATAAGCCTTGCACAATTAACTTGTTTGGTGACGATGGCGAAAGGGAACCACACGTACCCATCTCGAACACGACCGTTAAGCCTTTCAGCGCCGATGGTACTTGGACCGCAGGGTCCTGGGAGAGTAGGACGTTGCCGAGCGAGCAAAACCACCATTCACTATTAGTAGTGGTGGTTTTTATTCCCACAATTTAAATAATTGTATTCCCTGATAGCTCAGTTGGTAGAGCACACGACTGTTAATCGTGTTGTCACAGGTTCGAGCCCTGTTCGGGGAGCCATATGGAGAGGTGTCCGAGCTGGCCGAAGGAGCACGATTGGAAATCGTGTAGGCGTCACAAGCGTCTCGAGGGTTCGAATCCCTCTCTCTCCGCCACTATATTTTTAACAGAATCAATTCATGGAGGCTTAGCTCAGCTGGGAGAGCATCTGCCTTACAAGCAGAGGGTCAGCGGTTCGATCCCGTTAGCCTCCACCATTTATTTCATAAGATTATCGCGGGATGGAGCAGCTCGGTAGCTCGTCGGGCTCATAACCCGAAGGCCGCAGGTTCAAATCCTGCTCCCGCAACCAATTTTCTTATGAGAAACTTATACGGAGCTGTGGTGTAGAGGCCTAACATGCCTGCCTGTCACGCAGGAGACCGCGAGTTCGAATCTCGTCAGCTCCGCCATTTTATACAATTTTTGATTAAGGCCCGTTGGTCAAGGGGTTAAGACACCTCCCTTTCACGGAGGTAACAGGGGTTCGAATCCCCTACGGGTCACCACTTATTTAATAGTAATTATCGCGGGATGGAGCAGCTCGGTAGCTCGTCGGGCTCATAACCCGAAGGCCGCAGGTTCAAATCCTGCTCCCGCAACCAATTCTCTTTCAAGAGAAACCTATGTGGAGCTGTGGTGTAGAGGCCTAACATGCCTGCCTGTCACGCAGGAGACCGCGAGTTCGAATCTCGTCAGCTCCGCCATTTTTACAACTTTATATTGTTCATCATGCATGAACTGCATGAGCCATTAGCTCAGTTGGTAGAGCACCTGACTTTTAATCAGGGTGTCGAAGGTTCGAGTCCTTCATGGCTCACCATTTTTTACCCGGATGCGCGCGTATGGCGGAATTGGCAGACGCACTAGACTTAGGATCTAGCGGGCGACCGTGGGGGTTCAAGTCCCTCTACGCGCATCACGTCCCCATAAAGTAACGACATGCTTTCTAGCAAAGTCCTTACTTTATGGGGACCCATTATTTATGCGGAAGTGGCTCAGCGGTAGAGCATCGCCTTGCCAAGGCGAGGGTCGCGGGTTCGATTCCCGTCTTCCGCTCCATTTTTTAAATTAGTAGAGTTTCAACTTAGGTTGAAGCTCTTTTTGCATTTTCAGAGGAAATAAAAATTAGTATTGCACTACCACGGCCTAAACTAGTCCAGTAGACTATGTGAGAGGGAGTCATGATATGATTCTTGTATATGAGCTACTATTATTATGCAGTTAAATGAAAGATAATAAGTAATCATATACAATTGTAAAGAATAGAGTTTGAGCGTTTGATCGAAATGGCTGTAATTTTCCTTTACATATAACTAGGAGATGAGTTTCTATGAAAAAGATAGATTCAATGCTTACGAGTAACAACGCCTATTATGACCGTTTCTTTATGGATGTGAAGCAGCGAACGGAATCAAGGGATTATTCCTATCTATTAGAAAGGTTCTTAACACTATTCCCTCCGAGTCAGGGATTGATCGATATTGGTTGTGGAACAGGGGAACATCTGAAGTTTTTTCAATCTAGACTTAAGTTTTGCTATGGAATAGAACCGAGCTCTCAGATGAGAGCACATTGTCTGGAACAGCATTTAGATGTGAGAGATGGTTCTTTTCAAACGATCACCGTTGATACGGCATCTATCGAAGTACCGATTGGCGGTTTATGGTGTGCAGCTTCTATGCTTCATATTCCAATTGATGAGTTTGAAGAAGTACTAGTAAGCTTATATAAGTTATTAAATGTGGATGGTATTATGTTCTTTACGGTTCGATTAGGTGAGGGCTACAAGTGGGATCAATACGATGGAACGGAAGAAGGCGCTGTACGGTTTATTCAGCTCTTTGAGGAATCATTTTTAGATGAAGTAATTAGTCGTGCGGGATTTAATGTGGATTTGAAGATAGTAGAGAATTCATATTGGGGAAGACCTTCACAATGGGTGTCTTACGTATTGACTAAATGCAAATAGTACGATGTATAGCACCATACTACAATTGAAATGAATGAGTGCATTATTCTATAGTGAGTTAAACATATTTAATTGGATATTTTTGTGAGATTGCATTATCTAGTCATGCGTGTTATATTATTAATCCACCCGCTAAACGGGCTGGAAACGAAAAAAAGAATATCAAAAACATGTTGACAGAAACACTTGATACATGATATGATATAAAAGTTGTCGCCGGTAACACGGAAGACAATAAAATAAAGTATTGTCCTTTGAAAACTGAACAACGAGTGAATGAATAGATGAGATTCTAACGAATCTCAAACAGTCGAGATCGTCGCTTTCGAGCGATTGATTGAGACAAGCTAGTAAGTAAATTTTGAGCAATCAGCTCTTT
>NZ_JANQBC010000002.1 GCF_024721995.1 Paenibacillus radicibacter | reverse complement strand
GTGGTGCTGCTATCGATTTATTTCTTGGTAGGCAGACTAGAATTCATAAAAACTTGATGTAATATGACTGGTTTCATACAGAAATTACGTCTTAATTCTAGAGACACGATCAAGGAGGTAGTTTGGGGTTGTGCTAAACGATGATGAATATGTCTTAAGGGCTAAACGTGGAGACATGGATGCTTTTTCGACGTTATTGAAAAAGTATTCAAATGCTGTGTATGCCGCCACATTAAGTATAGTACGCGACTTTCACAATGCAGAGGATTTGGCTCAAGAAGCGTTTGTAAAAGCCTGGTTTCATCTTAACAAGCTTGAGGACGGAAATAAGTTTGGCGCATGGGTTTGTTCAATTGCCAGAAGGTTATGTCTAGACTGGCTACGCAAGTCGAAAGATTTTCCTATGAATTCATTTGAGATGTATCACAACGTTACGGATAGCCAAACCAACGTGGAAAAAATGGTTGAACGTAATCTGACAAAGGTATCGGTATGGGAAGCCATCGACCAGTTAGACGAACCGAAACGGCTAGTCACGATTATGTATTTTATAAGCGGGTTTTCCTCTACTGAAATAAGTGCTTTACTTAATATTTCCGTGAGCGCAGTCGAGAGCAGAATCAAACGTTCGAAAAACAAATTAAAGAAGGAGTTGGTTGCTGTGATGAAAGAAATGTTCGAAGAAAAGAAAGTAGGGCAAGATTTTCATGATGATGTCATGTGGAGAATTATTCCTCGAATTGCTACGATAGAAATTCCCGTTTCAAATCTGAAGAGATCGATTGATTGGTACTGCAGGAATCTTGGCACAAGAGTCGTACATGAAACAACGGCAGATGCAATGCTGCATTTACAAGGAAGCAACAAGATTGGAGTTCCAACGTTGTTTTTGTGTCAAACGGATGATGTAAGCAACAAATTAGGATTCCATAACACAAACACTAACATCAGACACAGTGTGATTGATTTTTATGTGCCTGACTTAGTTCGGTTTCACAAGTTCTTATCAGATCAAGGAGTCAATGTTGGAGATCTTAACTATAAAATTGGAGAGGGTTTAGGGGGCTTTGGTTTTAGCGACCCTGACGGGAATATGTTTTCGGCATGCAACATCATCCATCATGGTCAAGTTTAACAAGCGATGATTGACATTCATTAAGCTAAATGGCAGTTTTGCGCAACAAATATGTAGCCTTTTCCACGCTAGTCGGCAGGATAGCAAAACACATATTTACACATGAACGAATGTGCTGTATTGTGGGAAAGAAGCAAATATTACCATTTAAAGGTGGTTTTTCAATGAGTGGACAAGTTATTGAACAGTTTGTTGATCGTATTGATGCAGTCTTTCTACCAGTGAAGAATCTTCAGGATTCGTTAGTGTGGTACCAATCTATGTTTGGGTTCGGTTTGCGTTGGAGCAACGAAAGAATGGCTGGTTTGGCAATAGCCCCTAACTGCGGATTTCATTTAGTCCAAATCTCAGATTTTGAACCAATTAATAAATACACCCCGTTCAATTTTGTTGTAAGAGATGTAGAAGAAGTAAGGGCTAAACTCGAGAAAAACGGAGTAGCAGTTTCAGAATTAAGGAATGGTGAGCCTAAACGTTTTGATCTCACTGATAATAACGGAAATATGATCAGTGTTATTCAATTGTAAATCAATATATTTTCTGTTGTTTTCTTCATACTTATCTTCTTACCTTATAATTTTATTCAACTAATGGAGAACGATAGCTCAACGAAAAAAGGAATAGTTTGCCGCGGCAGCTGTTTCTTGTTTTTATTATGCTAACGTGCAGGATTATGAAAATTGCTTGAAGAATTAAGAGGCTGAAGTGGTAAATTACATCATTTCAAAATATTGTGAGGTGTGATATGCAATATTTCATTGGTATTGTCCCTCCCGACGAATATAAAGAGCAAATTGCGGTATTTCGTAATCGCTGGGTTAGTAATCGTTTAAACGATGTTGTGGAACCCCACATTACTGTAAAGGCTCAGGGCGGACTTACTGAAGATATGCGTTGGCTGGATAATGTTAGGGAAACTTGCTCATCAATCAAAAGCTTTGTCTTATCTATGTCAGCGCCGGCAACGTTTGGGAATGCCGTAACATTCCTTAGTGTTGAATCGGAAGAAGTATATGATTTGCACAAGCGACTGGTGGATACAGTATCTCCGTCACCAGAGCTGATCGATCGTTACTTTGAATTGGATAACTTTCATCCTCATTTGACCTTGGGGCAAACCTATTGGGGTATGAAAGAAACTGAGATTGAAGAAATGAAGCTGTCAGCAATTTACACCCTAGCTCCTTTTCCAACCTTTCACGTCAATTTCGTACGGGTATATAAAGAAATTGAAAAAAACAAGTACATACCATTTGAAGATATCCAATTTGGTCGCTAACCAGTGAAGTGATTCAGCTAAAGGGTACAATAGAGCGGCGATGGAACCGATCATCGCTTGTTTTCGTTTCTATGCGCTTCGCTCAACTAACTGGCAGGATAGTTTAACAAATCATTATTTACTGTCTAACCAACGAGCCTCATAATCCCTAACATATCACGGAACTGTACCCACATGGTATTCTACAGTGGCTGTTCACCCCAAAACGTGTGGAAATGTAAACTCAGGAACAAAATACCATTATGGAGCGGTAATAACCACTGATTATGCAATTGGGACAAATTAAATTCCCATACACTCTGATTAGTTAGTTACTTTTTATAGAGGGTGTCGCCGATTTCCAATTGGGAAGTTCGGGTGTGAGAAATTATTTAAAGGAGAAGTTTTATGATGGGGGCATGATCGATGATCTAATAATTAATATCGGACAATGTCCAATGACATAAAAGTGCCAACATAACTTAGTGATTAAAAGCCTGATAAATCAGGCTTTTCTTTTTTTATGTAGGAACATTTATGTCACACAAGAGTGCATAAATGTTCCTACATTATCATTATTTTACTAACATTGTATAGGTTGGTGGTTTATATGAAAAACACCCAAGTTTATTCAAGATAACTCGTACTATATGCTAATTTCCAATACGTTCTAAATACATAGTGAAGATCAAGCAGACAAGATGAAGTTTTAATGGTGCTACTTGACCTGAAGTGAACTCCAAGGATTAGATTATCAAAAAGTGACCCATAAGATCTCTTTGAAAAACATCCTTTATCTTTCTACGGGATTACATAAACAAAAATACAGCACATGTATCAATGCACTGTATCCATATTAGTTATTATTTAACCTATTTCCATATCCGGTGGGTCTAATCATGGCAGTCCAGTATTTCAAAGGAATCTCATCAGTTCCATATTTAGAATGGATGATGATAACGATTGGTTCTATTGAACTGTCGGTCCACGGTTTGATAATCGAAAGTAAGCGTTTGTTCTTCACTTACATTACCTTTAATGTGGTAACGTGGTATTTCGAAAGTGACACTATCATCCATTGTATCCGTCGGTTGTATTTCCAATAGGTGTGGGATTGTTATGCTTTTGGGATTATATGCTATTAAAGACAACATAATGTTCCAGTGGTTATTCTCGCCTATATATTTATGAATAGTATGATCGTTTTCATGGCTTACAGGAATACAACCTGTCAAAAATGCGAGCAATATCAATATTAAATGCTTTTTGGGTCTATTCATTTGTCTCCTTTAAGCTACTTAATTGGTGGGAGGGGAAGGGGGATTTTAATAACCATTGTACTTAGATAGGATTAATTCGATGTAATCTTTATTTGCATCCCAAGAAAACCATTGGACACCAGTATTATTTTGTCCTGAATCCGGATTTTTAACGGCGACTGTCTTGTCAGAAGTATCATATCCAACTCCAGCAACAAAATGATAACTAGTAAAAGTTGCACTAGTATTATAGTCAAATCTAATTGCCTCAGGCCTATTATTATCAATTCGATCAATATATTTCGACCATGCAAGGGCGAGTTGCTTGATCGTATAATAGGAAAAGGGAAACGTAAGGAGGGAAATCAGTACAACATGATAATACGTAATGCAACGTAGAGAAATAATTAAATCCAAGCATGAACATGATTATAGAAATTACTGGTATGAAGAATTGTCTGAGCTTTAACAAGGAAATCTAATTGGAAAAGTATACGATGTGGTAGACTTTTTCATGAGGTCACCTCTTTCATTATTGAATCTTTTGGTGGTACAAACGATTCTACAGAAAAGGCGTCCTTTTTGCTATTCGTTTTTGTATTTTATTGGTTAATAAACAGGCTAATGAACTTACATTAGCTTGGATGATTTTGGGTGGGTAAGGTTATGTAGAGACGGAGCATTCTTACTGGCGCTTAAAAATTTGAAGCAATGATATCATGTAAATACATCCAATCAAAATAGTATCTTAGACATATTATATTTTGAGTTAAGGAGAGGAGGAATTAACATGGGGGAAATTGGCGAATTTGGGGGATTCCGCGGTGGCTTTACATCCACAGGTTCTATCTTAGTTCTTTTTATTCTTTTGGTAATTATTAGCTGTACGATGTTTAGATTCTAATTCCCACCAACACCACGGCTTCTTATTTATTGGGCTGGAATGAATAAGAGCAGGACCGCGAGAGCTTCTTATCTTGTGGTCTTTTTTATCACGCCTGTTGATTAACCAGAAACTGTAACTCTACTTTCGATAAAAACTGCGAATCCATTCCTCAGAAAAGATAGTTTAATGAGCCATGCGCTTGGAAGATTATTGAGCAGTAGCAACCGTGAAAATTGGATAAACGACATCTTCTCGTCTGAGGGAACAAACGAATTTCCAGCATCATAAAGAGGGGGGAGGTCGGTTTTTCTAACGGAACGAGCCCGAGCCCTTTTGCGTAATGTCTTCCGATACTCCGTGCTTCATGTCCATCCTGCGAATGCATCAGCTGGTGAAATAACTCTTTTATGCTGCTTGCAGAAATACTTTAGCTGAGTTGTAAGTTTCACTGCTCTTGGCCAAACCGACAAGGATATCTTCATTTACACATAATTCTTGACGTTGCCTACTAAAACATCTTCATTTCCAGTGATTATCAATGGATTTGCATTATAGATTAATATACTATATATAATAATTTTATATACTTATGTCTTTACTCATTTCTATACTGAAAAAGGGCAGATTGCAGATTAAAAGTAATCTGGCAAGGAGGGGTTTCTAATGAAAGTTAGACCATCTGTAAAACCTATTTGTGAAAAATGTAAAACCATTAGAAGAAATAGAACCGTCATGGTCATCTGCGAGAATACAAAACACAAGCAAAGACAAGGTTAATCCTCTACCTCGTAGGAACACTGTAGCATAATTTACAGTGTTCCTTTTTTTATAGTCAAAAATCAATTCATGATTTTCTTTCATGTTTGAACTAACGGGAATCGAGAACATCATAAAGATGTCTACGATCCTGTTCTTGTTTGCTCAACGGGCAGCATTCCTATTAGGGTGAAATATCGGGTTTGAGAACTAAAAAGACTCCTTGGTAAGATGTATAGATGAGAGTTTGGTAAATTATATCCAATCACGGTTGTTCCTTACGTTGCAAATTGGACTTCACAGTTTAAAAATGAAAAACAAACCTTAACCAAGATTCTCAGTTCTAAAATAGCGCTAAGAATAGAACATATCGGCAGTACGGCGTCAAACTTTCCCACCTACAAACTTCAAACTAATCTTCCTTACGCTTACGCATATAGACTTTCCTCAACAGCACTGCTCATTTAGGCAAATGATTGAAATTCAGTCTGTTTGGGTGAAAACCTCTACCGATGTATCACACCTTACATAGTATGAGCCAAATACAGTGTGGACCGCCTATTTCGGGGGTGAAATATGGAATTACAGGAGAGAGTACAATTAGAAATTGAACGGTGCATCAACCGCCTTAAGATGGAACAACATGTAGACGGGTCTTGGAGGTAAATCAATAATAAGGCAAAGTCTAAAGGGTGGAGCAAGCTAGCTTAGGAGTACATCAAGATAATCTCACGGTAAGGTTGGACAAGCACCTAACCAGTGCTTTTTTCCACCTAAACAAAATAAACGAATAACCAAGTGCTTTCATCCAATCACAATATTTTATGGGACATATTATATCTCGAAAGATGGAAGGAGGGGTCTTATATGGGTGAAGTTGGAGGATTTGGAGGATTTGGATTTGGAAATTCCACAAGTTCAATACTAGTTCTTTTTATTCTTTTGGTAATTATTAGTTGCTCAATATGTAGATGGTAATACTACTTCTTTTTATTCTTTTGGTAATTATTAGTTGCACAATATGGTTGAAAAGATAAACCATAATAGAATGTAATATAAGGGGATTGAACCCTTAGCGTGAGACAAATCAAAACACCTTCAAGTGATACCCATTATGTTGTAAGATATAGGGACAAACTTGGAGGTGTTTTTGTCATGTCAAGAATAAGTTATCCAAAAGAAATAAAGATGAAAGCTATTGGAATGAGATTGGCTGGTGTTCCCGTTAAAGAAGTTATGGCGCAAATCCATATACGAAAAGACAAAAATAGAAACTTGGATGAAATGGTGTAAAAATGGTGAGTTGCATAGGTTAGAGCAGCCAGTAGGCAAACAATATAGCTGTAGTAGTTATGTAGATAAAATTATGACATTAATGTAGGAACATTAATGTCGCTAACTCCAGTTGACAACACTGAATTATCGTTTACTATAAATACCTATATGTATAAAAGTCAACTTTTGTGACGATACTTCTAAATATTAAATGATATTTTGGAATGGGGCTAAAATGAGTTCACAATTAAGCTATGAAGAGACGACGCATTAGTAAATTAAGAAGTATCTGAATGAAATCGGTCAGATGTTTTATTTTATTAGAGCTAAATCTCGAAACGGGAAGACTTTTATGTTGAAGAAATATTGTCGAGATAATCGCGATGCACTCATTATATTAATATACTAATAATTACCTTTAAATTTCTGGATCACTAATACAAGGTATGATTGAGTTAATAGATAGTACTATCTCAATTAATAGGACAACTTCAGAATTAATTAAGTGACTTACGGTTATGATGAGAACTAAAATATTTCTAATTTGGTAGTTGACGATATACAAAACTCTCACATATTTTGTGACAAAAGTTTTGAGAAATTTATTTTACTATTATCTCACTACCAAAAAAGTTAGTTTGTGCTGGCACTGAAATTCCTGGACTTCGAGAGACAATTAAAATACGTAGTTATATTCAAAACGCAGTTTAAACAACAATTATAAAATTCCAGCTAATCACTTGTGATATTGTTATGTGTTAGAAGATACCCGATCAGCAGATCGGGTTATTTTTTGTATGTTTAAGCCTAATTATTTTCTATACATTTAAATGCATAAACATACAAAGAGTCTTTTGCAGATATTCTCAGTAAATATGATAATTACTTCCATTACCTTCATTGCCCTAATCAATTCTCTCAATAATTATGAAAACACCTCTTAATAAATTTAGCTTTTTCGCTGCTGTTTTCTCACTAAATATGACACCACACAAAAGTTGATAATTTGTAAATAAATGATGATAATATTGTATCAAAGAAAACGAGAAAAATATGCTAACATTCACCACATATAAATATTCAATATTGAATATTTATATGCGGTGAATGAATTGTTTGTGACCATACTAATAGTTTGTGAATAAGTTCCATCTCATTTTTTACATATAAACGCTATATAGTTATTGTTAGTTTTTACATTGACATCCGTGAAACCAGTCGCGCCCAGAAGCGATACAAAATCGTTTGGATTTTTATATTCTGGAAGATGATATTCAACTTTGTCTATTTCACTTGTGATTAAGAGCGTTCCATTGTGTTTTAATACCCGAAAGCACTCCGAAAGCCCCTTTTCTAATTGCCCCCAGTATATATGTGTTTGAGTTGCAACAATGAGGTCAAATAATCCATCTTCAAATTGCATATAGGCAACGTCATCAGTTCTTAATACGACTTCTCCTGAATCCACATACTTACGGTTCAAATCAGTTGCAGTACTGACAGCTTCATCAGATATATCAATTCCGTAGACAATACTATCGTTGTTATGCTCTTTAATATATGTAATGTTTGCGCCGCCGCCAAAACCAACATCGAGAATTGTATGCTGTTCGTTTAAATCTCCATTTGCTTAAATCACGGAAATAATTTGACCATATTTTTGTGATAACATTTCCAACAAATCCCGTTGGTTTCGCCGCTTGTGAAGATAAGTAATTCATAAAAGGTTGATAATACATTCCGCAACACACTCCAATAATTAGTATTCCGGCCAAAAACCCTGCCAGTTTTCTATTTTTTTTCATTGTTTCCTCCATAACTGCTTAAGTTTGAAATTTTATAAGGAATATTTCAAACTTATTGTAGATGTTAACTTTATCCTTGTCAACAACTTTGAAATATGGTCATTTATGTTTCAAAGTTTGTTTTTTCTGTGATATACTTGCATTTATGAGAGGTGAGGATATGAACAAATATGAAATGACCACCGAGAAAAAGAAAAAGGCGATTATCCAAGCGGCCATGACCCTTTTCAAAGAAAATGGCTTTACAAGCGTCAGCATTAAAGAGATTGCGGCACTTGCCCATGTATCGCAGGTATCCATTTACAACTATTTCGGAAGCAAAGAAGCTCTAATCGTGGAGTGCGCCGATATTATAATGAGTGACACTTTGCAAAAGGCAGGAGAAATTTTGACGAAAAACATTAGCTTCGTTGAAAAACTCGAATCTGCCCTTTTGCTTTGCACAGAACACATCAACCTATCTATTTCCGAATATTTTTCCCAAAAGGCGCTTGGCGACCCTGTACTAGTTGACTTACTCAGTAAAAGCATAAACGAGAAGAAAAGGAAAATTTATTGTGAATATATAGAAGCAGGAAAACGAGAAAACATGATTGACGGTACAATACCAACCGAAACATATTTAGCCTTTATCGACGCGCTTAATATGTTGGGGAGTAGATTAGAATTTAATGATGATATATCTACAGCGATTAAGCATATTCATCATCTGTATCTCTATGGAATTATCGGAAAAGCATAGCCTTTGAAATGCAAATGACCCGAAAGGTGGGCAATTTTTTTCAAAGGGGCCACCTTTCGGGTCACAGTTCAACGCAATTACCAATTTACTCAGAAGAAATTTGTTATGTTTATACATAATATTCATCTTGCTAATTGATCGAATGAATAATATGAATACCTGCATAATAGTTTCATATTCCTGTGAGAGGATTTCTCAATTTCTGTGATTCTTCATAGCCGCTTTCCATTAGGAAATAAAAGATTTTCATCTTTCGTAAGCCACGCAGCTTGTAAAAAAGGGGTTTTCACTACTGAAATTTGCAATATTCGTGATCCATCATAAACACTGCAACAATCTTTGAAATAGGGAGCTATCCTTGTAGGTCTTTTTCGGATCTGCGAGGAACAGCTCTTTTTTTGTTTGCCGCAGCTAAGCCTATTTCTACACCATAATTTGATATAATTTGCACCTTATCTTTATCTCCGCTGATTATATTTTTTTTCAGGAGGAGGAGAGAATGCATGAAGAAAGGCAGCTCGATTAAAATCATCCTTTTGTCTGTGATGGTGATCGTTGTGCTGTATCACCTTGTTTCCGGGGAGGGGACAGCAAGCGACCGTAAAGCCAGCCTGAATGGTGGCTCGGATGAGATAAGAACGCTAGCCAAAAAGCCATATAAGGTCGTAATTGATCCAGGACATGGCGGTAAGGATAAGGGTGCAACAGGCGCTAGTGGAAATTTTGAGAAGGATTTTACGCTGCAGCTAGCGCGTAAGGTGGAAGAATTGGCGAAACAAGAGCCGCAGATTGAGGTGTATCTCACGCGATCAGAGGATCGTTTTATTTCTTCGGTTGACAGGGAACGACCGGAAATCGCAAATCAACTAGGTGCAAATTTGCACATTTCCATTCACGGGAATACATACGAAGATCCTAGTGTTTCAGGTACTGAAACCTACTATTATGATGAAGATTCCCTATTCTTAGCGAAAATTATGCAAAAGCATATGGTTCAAACCAGCGGATTTCGAGACCGAGGAGTAAAGAAAGAGGATTTCTTCGTCTTGAAGGATTCGAACATGCCAGTGGTTCTACTTGAAATGGGTTATTTAACTAATCCGAAAGAAGAGAATGAAATGCTGACGGAAGATTTCCAGCACCGGATGGCAAGCTCCATTCTGGATGGAATTAAAGAAGCTCTGAAATTAAATTAAAGAGAGTCAAGTAGAAAGCGTCAAAGTGAATTTTGAGGAACGAATCGAAACACAAATTAAAGAAGGGAGTTATTGGGAATGAAAATAGTACAAAGATGGGTAAGCATTTTTCTGTCAGCGGCAATACTATCGACTCTTGTTGCCTGCGGCGCGGCCGATGACAAGGGTCAGACTGAACCCGCTGCGACGCAAGCGCCTGCGGGTAGCGTTCAGGAATTGTTCGGCAGCAGCTTATTCGTAGGTGACTCCATTATCGGAGGACTGGTGAACGATGATCTGTTGCCTGAAGCGAACGTTATGGGGGCACTCGGTGCAACGATCCAATCTACACTGGACTACGTCGAAGAGATCGCAAGCCGTAAGCCGTCGCGCGTGTTCCTGTCAATGGGGCAGAACGATCTCTTGAAGCCGACAGAGGATGCGAAGGGAAGGTTAATTCAGCAATACACCCAGCTGGTCGATCGTATAAGGGAACTAGTGCCGGTGGCGCGCGTCTACGTGCTGTCGATTACGCCGCTAGATACCACATCGCCGGGCAGTGAGAACATAAACCAACAGATTGGAACATTCAACGCAGCCCTGCAGAAGTTGGCAAAGGAAAAGGGAATAGACTTCATTGACCTTGCCCCCATTTTCACGCAGTACAAGATTCAATACGATGGAGATGGCTCTCATTTCACGAACGCATTCTACCCAATCCTGCTGGGCTATTTGAAGGAGCAGACGGATCTAGTCAATCAACCGCGCGGTCCGGCGCTCACCGACCCGAACGAAGCCTATAAAGCAGCGTTTAGGCACAGTATTTTTCTAGGAGATTCCATCTTGGGGAAGTTGTCCTATCTGAACAAACTTGATTCGACGAATGTCATCGCCCCGAGCGGTGCGACGCTTGATCTAGCCCTCCTAAACATCGAGACACTCGTCAGCCGGGCGCCGGAGCATGTATTCATTCTGCTGGGCAGCAATGACATCCGATTATCGGACAAGCAGAAATTCTTCAAGCGCTATCGCGAGTTGATCGGCAGCATCCAGAATAAGCTGCCGAAGGTCAGGCTTCACATCCTGTCGATCCCGCCAGTCGCTGAGGAAGCCCTGAAGCAAGAGCCGCGATATGCGAACATTACGGACTTCAATCAAGCGCTTGAACAGTTGGCCGATGAAGTCAAAGTCGATTATGTGGACCTGTCACCACTCTTCACCGCTAACAAAATCCATCACGCGAACAACGGCATTCATTTTAAGCCGGATTTCTATCCGTTACTCCTAGACTACTTGAAGGGACACGTAAAGTAGGGCATTGGCAGAAGGCAGTCGGTCAGATGGATCGAATGCCTTTTCTGTGTTAAAGAGTAAATAATGCATAATATATGACCTCATTATCTTATTATTTGACTTGTATACAGCTTAATTGAATCCATTAGAATTGAAGTGTATAATGCAATCCTTTTCGCTATAATCAAGTTAATATCATTCTCGATTCTTGAAAGGAAAATAGACATGATACGACTCAATCTCAAGAGAAAATTTGTTATCATGTTGCTATTTCTTGTTGTCCTACCGATCTTACTCATAAGCTGGCAGATTACGATTCGGTTGGAAAAGACGACAGAAACCCAGGTGGGGCATACCTTGCTTCAATTAGTTAAGACCAGCCATCTTACATTAGATCGAGTCATAAAGAACGTGGATGAAGCAACAGAACGTTTAATTGCCTCTGAGACGATCCAGCAGATCCCTTCAATGTCTGAAATTTCAGAATTAGACAGACTCAAGAAATTCCTCGTATTTGATACACAAATGCTCAAGTACTCGAATATGTCTTTGAACTTCTCTATCTTTATAATCGATGATAAACGGGAATATAAATTTGCTGCAGGTACGACTATACAATCCAAAGGTGTATTCTATATCAAGTCTCCTAATCGAGCCGATTGGTTCGACGAAGCTGTGATTGCAAAGGGTAAAGGCTTACTTCGTATTATTAAGAATCACAATAGCGATAAGAATACGGTTGCCTATATACGCAGTGTAACGAGTAAAGAGAACAACGAGGAATGCATGGGTGTCTTGGTCGTAACCGGTCTTGAAAATATGATGATCGAAGATTTGGCACCTATTGAGTTGCCCCAAAATGGGATGATGGCGCTCGTTAACGCATCCAATGAGCTTCTTTCCAGTGAACAGTCCAATATCATAGGGGAAGACGTTCATCTCCCAGAAGATGTATCTCTACTAGCAGAAGGCGTACATATAGAGAACATGGATGGGGTACGATGGTTATTCGCCATTCATCATAGCATGGAGTTTAATACGAAACTTTTTGTCAAAACACCAGTGACTTCAATTCTCGAGGATCATATCGTGGTCAAGCGGATTGTGGATGTACTTATTATTGCTTACTTTGTGATCATCATGATCATCTTCGTCTATTTCTTCAATACGGTTCTAAAGCCATTAGGCTTGCTTGCTCAACTTTTTCGTTCATATGAACCGGGTGCGCCAGTATCTTCTAAATTATCTAAAGCCAAAAGGCAAGATGAGATCGGAGAACTGGGTACGCACTTCTATGAGATGACACGAAGACTCAATCAGACCATTAGTGAAAAGTATTTGCTTGAACTGAAACAAAAGGAAGCGGAATTGACAATCCTCCATGGTCAGATTAATCCCCATCTGCTATACAACACACTCGAGTCCATTTATTGGACCAGCAAGATGGAGGGAGCTACTGAGTCTTCTGAGATGATACGTGACATGTCGCTGCTGATGCGAATTGGATTAAGTCGAGGTAAGAACGTTATCACGTTAGAAGAGGAATTAAATCACTGTAAAGCATATCTAAGACTTCAATTGAATCGTTATTATTATTCTTTTCAGGTGCTTTGGGAAGTGGAGGAAGAGACAGGTTCTTATCTCATTCCGAAGATTTCCTTGCAGCCTTTAGTTGAAAATGCGATTCTGCATGGAATCAAGAACATGGAGAATGAAGGCAAGTTGACAATAGAGATACGTATGAAGAAAAGCGACGAATCAGGTGTTGACATTCTATTCATCTCCATTCATGACAACGGTTACAAGCCAGTAAGTTTGGAGAAAATACAACAAATACTCGATGGGAAAACATCTGGTGAAGGTTATGGTATTAAGAATGTTCATAAAAGGATAGCGCTCCATTTTGGACCGGAATATGGATTGTTCTATTCAATTAATACAGAAGGTGGCACGACAGCTACGATTGTTCTACCGGCTGTAATAGATGAATCCAATCAAGATACAAAGTGAGGTTGCATAGATGTACAACATACTGGTTGTTGATGACGAGCCTAGAATTTGTAAGGGAGTTTCCGCCATTTTACTCCAATCAGGACTAGCGATTAGGGAAGTGATGACTGCGGGTAATGGGTTTGAAGCACTGGACTTGATGCGCATTGAACAGGTTGATCTCGTCATTACCGATATTCAGATGAGTGGAATGGACGGAATCGAGCTGATCCAAGCGATAAGCATGGATAATCCAGCGATTCCAATCATTGTTTTCTCCGCACACGGGGAGTTTGAATACGCACAGAAAGCCTTACATTTTGGAGTTAAGGATTATTTATTAAAGCCCATTGCAGAAGAACAGTTACTCCAGACCGTTTCTAGAGCTCTGGCAGGTAAGCAAGAACGTGCGAAATATTCGCTAGACACAGATTTGATCGATAAATTTTCATTAAAAGAAGTTCTGACGAACGAAAACTATGTACTGAACGAAATTTTGAACGAGCAAATAGATCAAGAAGAGATTACAGATATTCTGACTCATCTAGGTAAAAGAATTGAAGGTTCTTATTATTGCTTGCTAGCTTTCCAATTGGATCTGAATAGTGCTGGGTTCAATAATGATAAGATCAAGTCATACCGAGATAAGAATTTACTCAAGTATGCATGTTTGAATATTATTGAAGAATCCCTCGACAAGCGCGAGAAACTAACATTTTACCGAATGAATAATCAAATCATCGTACTGCTGCCGTTTGACAGCGAAGAGATTAACTCAGCTCATTTTCCAGCGCAACAGCAATTATTTATTCTTTCCAATACGCTGCTCATGAATCTGCAAACCTTTATCAATGTAAAATGTAAAGTTGGCATGAGTCGAATTCACAGTGGGATTGAAAACGCCTATACCATGTACGGCGAGGCTGAGGCTGCATTAAAGTGGGGGGAGAACTCGCAAGACTACACGGTGCTGTATTTCGGTGATCTCGAGACTCATGAAAAGGTACTTCAGGTTGATGTGGGTGGGTCAAACGTTGGAAAAACGGTCGCTCACGAGGAACATAACACATTCATTAAAGAAACAATGGCATTCATCGAACAGTTCTATATGCGTAGAGGATTAAAGCTTCAAGATATAGCGAACTCCGTGCATCTCAGTTCCAATTATTTGAGCTATTTATTCAAGAAGCATGTTGGGTTGAATGTATGGGATTACGTCACTCAATTGCGGATGGAAGAGGGCAAGCGCCTCATCTTGCATACCGATAAGAAGCGCTATGAAATCGCAGAGCTAGTTGGATATGAGTCACCCGAGCATTTTGGAAAGGTGTTTAAAAAATATTTTGGCATAAGCACTTCGGAAGTGAAACACTAATTTATTCTAACTCCGTTTAGGACCTTCATTTATGGCTCCATGTCATAGATGAGGGTCTATTTTGCGTGATTAAGTAAAATATGTCCTGAAGTTCTTAATATGTGTCGTCGTGATCGAACAATCGCTAAATTATACTTGTAAATACAGTAGAGGAAGGATGTGTAACGGCATGGCGACGGAAGTTGCGGTTAAGACGGATGTAAAGGTTGTGAGAAAATCGACTTGGAAGAAAAAGTCCCGTTGGTATTTCTGGGGATTAGCCTTCTTATTGCCAGAGGTCATTATTTTCTCGTTATTTTTGTGGATGCCTATTATCAAAGGAATTATTTTTAGCTTCCAACAAATTGATTTCGTAAATCCGAATACATTCGTCGGACTCGATAACTACCGGGAAATTCTTGCACTCAGTCAGTTCAAAACAGCGATCATCAATACGCTATCCTATATGGCTCTATGTCTAGTAATTGGCTTCTGGGTGCCAGCCTTAACGGCAATTTGCGTCTCGGAGCTAAGAAAGTTTCAAGGTATCGCTAGAGTGATCGGATATTTGCCAAGCATTATCCCATCTATTGTTCTATACGGGATGTGGACATGGTTCTATGATCCAATCGGTCCGATCAACAGTGCGCTAATGTCCTTGCATCTGGACAAGATCAGCTTTTTCTCCAATCATATGGCGATGATATCTATTGTAATTATGGAGACTTGGCAGCAGTTCGGGGCTGCGGTTCTCATCTATCTGGCTGGCATTATGAGCATACCGAAGGATTTGTATGAAGCAGCGGAGATTGATGGTGCGTCCGTATTGCAGCGAATCCGACATATTACATTGCCTGGGATTAAGAAACTGCTCGCACTCATGCTCATTTTACAATTAATCAATACTTCACAAGGTTTCCAAGCACAGATGGCGATGACAGATGGAGGTCCGAATAATGCGACGCTAACGTATATGCTGATGGCGACTCGTCAAGCTTTTGTCAATATGGATTTCGGTAAAGCGTCAGCGATGGGGGTTATGATGTTCATTGCTTTGCTGGGATTGTCCTTCCTATATCAAAAATTGCAACGGAGAGGTGTAGGGCATGAGTAGCTGGGAACGTGGAATTATCTCGAATTATGATCTGAAGAAGCCTCGAGTCAAAATTGGCTATGTAATCATGTGTCTCTTTATCGTCTTGTTAGGTGTTACGATGCTGTATCCTTTTCTGAATACGTTATTCTCTTCACTCAAAACCAAACAAGAGATGTTTACATTTCCAGTTCCTTTTTTCCCAAAAGAATGGATTTGGCACAATTATGTGGAAGCTTGGGATACGATGAATCTTCTGCCGTATATGCGTAATACGATTATCATCTTTGTAGGAAATATGGTGTTCTCCATATTCTTTATGGGTTTAGCTGCATACAGCTTATCTCATCTAAAAGTGCCTTATCGAAAATGGTTTATACTATTTTTCTTATCGACCTTACTCATTCCGACCAACAGCTATTTGATCCCTAATTTTCTCAACTTACAAAGCTTAGGTCTGCTGAATAGCTATTGGGCATTCTGGTTGCCTGCGGGTGCTAATGCCTTCAACTTGTTGTTACTTAAAACCTTCTTCGACGGTATTCATAAAGAATTGTTCGAAGCAGCGAGGGTCGATGGAGCTTCCGAAATAAGATGCTATCTGCAGCTCGCAATCCCCTTATCGTTACCTATCATTGCAACACTCGTCATATTAGGTTTCTCAGCAACGTGGAACGAATGGTATTGGCCATCACTTGTGATTACTTCCAAAGAAAAGTATCCGCTAGCGACAGTTATTTACCGATATGTAATAGCAGGTGGAGTCGGAGGTACTCAAATTCCTTGGAATGTCCGCTTTGCCTTATTAGCATCTGCCATGCTGCCTCCAGTCGTGTTCTTCTTATTCATGCAGAAGTATATCATGCGGGGGTTAAATGTCTCGGGCATTAAAGGGTAATACCGCTTTACTTTATAATATTTGACTCTTAGAACTTAATATTTGACCTCGCAAGGATGTCTTCACGCCATCTATAATTCAAATTGTAAGCACTTACGAAAAACGCTTTATAGGATTACAAATGATCAAACTTTGAGGGGGATCACGAGTGAAAAAAACATTAATAAGTGTCGTAGCCGTAGTTGCCATGGTATCGGTAATGGCAGGATGCGGTAGCAAAGAGCCTGATAAAGGCACTGCTTCTAGTACGGTTCCAAGCACGACCTCACCTAGTGCGACTACTACTGGGCAGGCTACTAATGCAGCAATTAAAGGTAAACTGACGGTTCAGATGGAGACACCAGATAAGAAGACAGAGAATGAGCAGATTGAAAAATCGATTGAACGTTATAAGGCAAAGTACCCGGGCGTTCAGATTTCGAAGGATGACTGGAAATATGATCCTACCCAAATTGGAGTCAAAATGGCGTCCCATAGCGTGCCTGACGTAATTAAGGTTTATGCTTCAGAAGGCAAGATGCTAGCGGACCATAACTGGGCGCTTGATCTGACACCTTTTCTAAATGAATGGAAATTCAAGAATGATTTGAATCCACTTATGACAAAGAGTTTTACAGTGAATGATAAAATCTATGGACTGCCTCTAGACGGCTATGTGATGACTGTGACAATTAACAAGAAGCTGCTTGCTGATAAAGGCGTTGCGATGCCTCCGCTGGATTGGACTTGGGACGATTTCTTCGATATTGCGCAAAAAGTAAATGATCCAGCCAAAGGGATCGCCGGATTTATTCCAATGGGTAAGGGAACGGAGTCTGGTTGGAACTGGACGAACTTCTTGTTCGCAGCAGGAGGGGATATTCAGAAAGTTGAGAATGGAAAAGTTGTGACTACATTTAACTCAGAAGCGGGTTTACAAGCGCTTGAATTTTATAAAAAGCTAAAGGATGCCAATGTAATCCCTGAAAATTGGGCTTTGGGCTACATGGATGCCTTAACCGCATTCTATCAAGGGCGCGGTGCAATGGTTCTGTGTGGTAGCGGGAATGCCGTGGATACAGCGATTAACCAAGGTGGCATGAATAAGGATGATCTGGCGATTTACCCGATCCCATCGATGAAGAAGGGTGGCAAGCATACTGGAGTGTTTGGCGGTACGTACCAAATTATTAGTGGTCTAGTGGATAAAGAGGATCAACCTGCAGCATTCAAGTGGATCTCAGACGAAGCATTTACTGAAGAAGCAATTAATGCTCGTGATGCCGAGATCACTTCCCGTAAGGAGAAGAAGCAAATCTTCGTGCCGCAATTAACGAATTATTGGAAAGAAGATTCAGAGTATGGCAAGAAGTATAATGACATGATTGCGAAGCATGACAATGTGTATAAGTATGATCCACAATTGTTGACGCTGCTCGAAGGTAAGCCAGAATCTCAATTCGAAACACAAAAGTATTACGCTGAGATGGCAGAGCTTGTACAAGAAATCTTCACTGTAAAAGATATTAACTTGAAAGAGCGGATGGAGTTCCACGCGAAGAAGTTGCAGGAAGAAGTGTTTGATAAAATTAAGATTCAATAATAAATAAAGGAGTTAGGCGAGATTATCGCTTAGCTCCTTTTGCTTTCTAAAAACCGCTTTTTTTAAGTACTGCTCGAAAACAATACAATCCACCCCATAAGTCCGTATGTAACGCATCAAGCGGTAGTTCAAAGTCAGCTTCAGGGAAAAATTCTAGACCAGCATTTTGAACAAATGATTGAAAGATCTTGAGGTCAATAGTTGGGTAGTCGAGTGTGAGGATAACGATTCCATCGTCCTTAAGTGTTCTGTGAAATTCTTGTAATACAAGCTGCATGTCCACAAGGCTCAAATGCTCAAACACGGAAATACAAAATATTTTATCAAAAAAATCATTTGCGTAAGGAAGATTCGAAAGGTTGGCATGACTGAGATGAGTTTCCATGTATGCACCATCTTGCACCTGTACGGCGGCCTCTTCACTAATTTCCATTCGAATATCATCGATGATGCTGTCTGATGAAAGGATGCGAGGGTCCAAATCGCAAGCATATGCATGCTGGCAACTCCGACCGAGAACGAATTTAAAAGGATGAAGGATTCCACAAGCCGCATCTAATGCCGTATCGCTCGATTCAATAAAGGAAGCACACCAGGCATATTCATAAAATCTGCTCCACCAAGACTGAGGTAATCGGTATATAAACTCTTTCACTTTGGGATCGGACTGTTTGAAAAATCGGGATTGCAATTGGGTAAGCATGTAAGATCCTCCTTTTACGAAATAACTTTCTACAGTATTATTCTGTGAAGCAGTAGCTTGTGCCGAAGGATATTAATACTTGCCGAGCTTCTTATGTTTGAAATTTCGCACTCGTAAACAATATGAACAAAATACACTTTATAACCTTATTACAATTAATCTTCATAAACTTTTCGCTATACTTATCGAGTGGTATTATGAAAACGCTTTACTATTGATTGTTGATATCATAGAAGAATGAGTGATTGACTATGAATGTTCTGTTTATGATCGTCCTGAATGTGATTGTCTCTGTTTTTCTGCTCATTGCAGCAGGTGTAGTGATGCATCGAAAGTTTAATTTTGACATGAACACGTTGTCGAAGTTGAATGCTTTTTTTCTGCTGCCAGCTGTTAGTTTTACAAATATTTATGAAAGTCAGTTCGACGCAGAGTTACTGATTCAGATTGTTGGTTTTCTAGTGTTGCAAACGTTTGTCCTGATTGTTGGTTGTAAGATTGTATCTATACTGTTTCATTTCGATAGGGGTTTGTCTTCGATATTCTCGAACAGCGTTGTCCTAAGTAACTCAGGTAACTTTGGGCTGCCGGTCAGTCAGCTTGTTTTTCACAACAATCCGCTCGGGCTTTCGGTGCAAGTGGTCGTGTCCATCTACCAAAACCTACTGACGAATACATACGGACTGATGAACGCTGTGTCTGCTCAAAGCCAAGGGCTCAAAATAGTGAAAGAACTAGCGAAGAATCCGATGATTTACGCTTTTCTACTCGGTATGCTCATGCATGGGCTCATGATCCCAATCCCGTCATTTATTTGGAATCCCTTGCAAAATATTGCGAATGCGTTCCTTGCGATTGCTCTAGTTACACTCGGTGCGCAATCTGCATATTTACAATTCAAACGATTGAGTGTAGTGTTAATTTTTAGTTTGTTAGGACGTTTAATCATTTCACCGATTATTGCATTCTTGCTAATTCTGTTGTTCCAAATTGAAGGGACGACGGCGCAAGCACTGCTAATCGCAAGCTCATTCCCAACTTCTCGCAACAGCGCCGTATTTGCACTCGAGTATGGGAATCACCCCGAGACGGCGGCGCAAGCGGTTCTGCTCTCGACACTATTAAGCAGCATAACGGTGACAGGTGTCGTCTACGCAGCCAAAATATTATTTTGACAAAAACAAATCACAACATAAGAGATGTTTGAGGGGAAGGTCATCGTAGATATGGAATATGAATTATTGTTACTTGGATTACTTAAAATTGTGTTAATTAACATCGTACTAAGCGGTGATAATGCGGTCGTGATAGCACTTGCTTGTCGCAATTTACCAGCGGAACATCAGAAGAAGGCAATTTTCTTAGGAAGTTTCGGAGCGATTGCTCTACGGATTATCTTAACGTTCGCAGCGGTATGGCTGCTAGATATCCCGTTCGTTCAAGTATTAGGCGGTGTATTGCTCGTATGGATCGCGATTAAGCTTATGTTAAATGAGGAGCAAGACGAGAATATTAAGTCGAGTAGTAACCTAGGTTCGGCGATTAAGACGATTCTATTCGCGGATCTGATTATGAGCTTGGATAACGTGCTTGCTGTTGCAGGTGCGGCGGATGGAAATTACTTATTGATTGGTCTTGGACTTGCAGTGAGTATCCCGCTTATTATCTGGGGTAGTAAGCTGCTAATGATGCTGATGGAACGCTTTAAATTCATTGTGATATTAGGAGTGGCACTGCTTGGTTACACATCTGGGGAGATGATTATGAGCGATCATATGATCGAAGCAAGTATGGCGACACTGCCTGCGGCATTCCATTATGTGATTCCGGTTATGTTAGCAGTTGGGGTTATTGTGGCAGGTAGAATGCTACAGAAGAAGCAGAGAGCAAAGTCTGTGCATGCGGTGTAAGAAATTATTTCGATAACGTTTAAGGGAAAAGAGTAAGAGCTCACAGCCGGAGGACAAGTCCTTGAGTGCTGTGGGCTCTTTGATTTTAAATGATTATTATTCTACAATAAGGACCGTTTCCAAACTTGCGTGTCGCACTGCTTTACTTAGAATCCACCTCCGCTCGTCCCAAAATGATGACACTTTTACCTTTATAAAATTGGTAATAGGAGGTGGGTATCAAAGGTTGAAATTAAATTTCAAATAATACATAAAATTGTGAAATTATTATTTACATTTTCTAGGGTTTAGCCTAAACTCATGGTTAAGAGGATGATATTCCTCGGGGCAGGATGACAACCATTATGATAGGGAGGGGAAATTAGTGTTGGCTTTATCCAAAGTAAAGCGTAAATGTATCATGTTGTTTGTGGCTTTCATTCTAATGTTAGGGACTTTATCACCGATTTATGTAAGCGCTTCAAAACAGGCACTGGCAGAGACTGCAGATGATGGTTCAGTCATGATGGAGATGGATGATCCAGCTGTACCTGCAGCGATTGTGGAAGATGAGGGATCAGCATTTACGATGAATGCGCTTATGGCTGCAATCCCAAGTACTATTGTGGAAGAGTTCGAATCCACATCGACATCTGTGATGGTACCATCTTCAGCGAAGGCGAATTCGGTTAACTTGGTACTCACGAATCGTCCAGATCCAGTTCAGGATGGTTATCATGCTGTGGGGCTTACATACGATTTTACAGGACAATTAGGAACTTCAGCTGCATACATCAACCTCAAGGATAGCAACGGATCAGCAGGACGATCCATTGAAGGATTACCACGCAAAATCGGCATGTGGGTGTATGGGGATGGCAATAATCATTGGCTGCGCAGTCAATTGCAAGATGCGACAGGAACGAAGTTGACGGTCGATTTTACATCAAGCATCGGGCTTAGTTGGTCGGGGTGGAAGTATGTGACGGCAGGAGTGCCGAGCACGATGAAGACACCGATTAAACTAAATCAAATTTATGTGGTGGAGACGAAGGATAATAACAAGAATGCAGGCACGATCTATTTTGACCGATTACGTGCATTTTACAATGATACGAATGTATATGGACTTGATCTTGTTGGATTAACACCGCTTCAAGTAGGGGAGTCCAAGGCAGTACAGACATATGCAACTTATGAAGGTGCAAGTGCGCCGACTCTATTAAATGGTGGTGTGGTATATGCCAGTAGTGATCCGAGTGTGGCGACAGTGGATGGATCAGGGAATGTAACTGCACTTTCAGCAGGAACGGTTACGATTACAGCAGATTATGGCAGTGCGCCACAAGCATCGGTTCAATTAATAGTAAGTACAGAGCCGCCAATACCGCAGCGTTTGGAACTAGCAGCTACGAGTAAGCTAGAAGTGGGGCAGATAAGTAAAATTAGTACGTTCGCGTCGTACGTAGGTACGAATGAACCTGTGGAATTGACAAGTGGCGTGAATTTCCTTAGCAGTGATTTGGCTGTCGCTTCCATTGATGGTGGAGGGAACGTTCGTGCACTTAAAGCAGGTATAAGTACGATTACGGTGTCTTATGGTGGTGTATCGAAGACCTACATGCTTACTGTTACAAATCCCGTTCCAATTTTGCAAAAGATTGAACTTACGGGATTAAGTGCAATGTACGTTGGGGAATCTCGCCAGGGGAAAGTGATGGGAACTTACACATTAATGGATGCTCCAGTTGAGATCACAAGCGGGGTTACATTTACAAGTAGCAATTCCGATGTAGCAGCGATTACGAGTAGTGGGTTGTTAACAGCTAAGAAAGTGGGGACGACGCGAATTATGGCATCGTATGGTGGGAAGACAAGTGATTTCCTAGTCGTTGTGAATAATCAAGTTGCGGCGCCTAAGCATGAGATGCGAGCAGCGTGGATCGCAACAGTAGATAATGTGGATTGGCCAGCCAAAGGCGTGACAAATGCAGAGCAGCAGAAGCGCGATTACATTAAGATGCTGGATGATCTTGAGTCACAAGGGATCAATGCGGTTATTATGCAGATCAAACCGACAGCAGATGCCTTTTACCCATCTCAATATGGTCCTTGGTCAGAGTGGTTAACAGGTGTTCAAGGTCAAGATCCAGGATATAACCCACTGGCATTCATGATTGAGGAAGTACACAAGCGCAACATGGAGTTCCACGCATGGTTTAATCCGTATCGCGTAAGTATGCAGGATCAAGTAGGTAAGCTTGTAGATAATCACCCTGCAAAGCAGCATCCAGATTGGCTAATTAGCTATGGTGGCAAGCTGTATTACAATCCGGGTGTACCAGCAGCTCGTCAGTTCATTACGGACAGTGTGATGGAAGTTGTGAATGGCTACGATATTGATGCGGTTCATTTTGACGATTATTTTTACCCATATCCAGTATCAGGTGTAGATTTCCCAGATAGTGAGGCTTTTACTGCTTATGGGACTGGATTTGCTAACAAAGCAGACTGGAGACATTACAACGTAGATACATTCATTCAGAACTTATCAGTACAAATCAAGCAAGCAAAGCCTTACGTGAAGTTCGGTATTAGTCCATTCGGTATTTGGAAAAATAAATCCAGTGATCCGAATGGTTCGGATACGAATGGTTTAGAAAGCTACAACGCCCTTTTCGCAGATACACGCAAGTGGGTGACAGAGGAATGGATTGATTATATTACTCCTCAAGTATATTGGTACTTTGGCTATTCGCCAGCTGCTTACGAGAAGGTAACCGACTGGTGGAGAGCGCAAGTACAAGGGCGCAAAACGCAATTATACATCGGTCATGCGGCTTATCGGATTGGCGCTGGTGATCCTGCTTGGATGAATCCAGATGAGATGCCAAATCAGATCGCTTACAACCGTAATTTTAGCGAAATTAAGGGTAGTATATATTTCAGTGCGAAGAGCTTGCAAGCGAATTTGCTTGGATTCTCCGATCGTCTAAAGGGTCAAATCTATAAGAATCAAGCACTTGTGCCTGTTATGCCATGGCTAGACAATACTGCTCCGTTACAGCCAGTACTTAATCAAGCTGCAGCGACTGCAAATGGTGTGCAATTGCGCTGGTCAGTTGAACCATCGGAAGATGCGGCTTACTACGTGGTTTATCGTTATGAGGGGAATGCAGCAGGAAGTACGGATGATCCGGCAAATATCCTCGCCAAAGTACGTAAGCAAGCAGGTACTGCACAATCGTTTGTGGATCATGCTGCAGTCGCAGGTCAAGCCTATACGTACGTAATAACGGCTGTGGATCGGATTCATAATGAAAGTGTGGCAAGCAATAGCGTGACCTTAAGTAACATCGTAGATAGTACGCCACCTGTAACAACCCCTAGCCTTGAAGGGAAACAGGTAAACGGTTGGTTCAGCTCAGATGTTGTGCTCACACTTCAAGCATCAGATGATGGAATGGGTGTAGATCGTACAGAAGTTAGTCAGGACGGTGGAGAGACTTGGCTAGCATACACAACACCTATAACCTTAACAGTTGAGGGTAAGCACACGTTTGCTTATCGCTCCATCGATCTAGCAGGGAATATTGAAGCTATTAAGTTGCTCGATATCTCTATAGATAAGACTGCGCCTCATATTCAAGTGACAGGAGCGGGTACGTATGAAGTAGATCAGATGATCATAATTACGTGCCAAGCGCAGGATGTATTATCTGGAGTTGCTAACAGTAATTGCTCAACACCTTTAGTACAAGGATTTGGCTATGAATTAGAGCTTGGTACACACGAGGTTACAGCAACTGCAACGGATGTAGCAGGTAATACTACATCGCAGAATGCATCGTACACCATTCAGGTGACGAACAAGAGTCTTGTAAATTTAACAGAGCGTTCTGTAACTGGGCCGGGTAAGCAGGGCATTATCAATTCACTTCTCAAGAAGCTGGAAAAAGGAAATTACAAAGCTTATATAAACGAAGTTTCCGCTCAAAAAGGGAAGAAGATCGAAGCGAAACAAGCGGACCTGCTGATCCGACTCGCACAGGCACTTCAGTAGATTGTATTAAATGTCACGGTCTCTTTCGAGGGATCGTGTTTTTTTGTCTACCCATATTAGAATTGTCAGAAAACAGTCACGAAAATACTCAAAGAGTAGATGATTCTAGTGGTTAGTTTGGATACGATAGAAGTAAAGAGAACGCGCTTCCATAGCGATCTTCTATGGTGTAATCGAACTTCGCAAAAGGGGAGATGAACATGTTTTTCAAAAGTGAGGAAAAGAAAAGTGGAATGAAATCGGAAGTTCGTGAAGATGCAGCCCAGACAATTCTGCATGAGAGACGTACAGGTGATGTGATGAGTCAGATCTTTGCTGATTTTGAGAAAAATGGTGGTTATGAAAGCCTAAGCGCTAAAGGTAGACCACTAGATATTAAATCGCATGATCCACTGGGCAGTGTACTCGCTAATGCGAATGTCTTACCAGCATGGCTTACGATCCAGCATGAAATTCGTGATCAGATTCAAGTTGTGATGAATCAGATGGAATCAGGGGAATCCGATGAGCTCATTGATAAAGGAATTATCGAAATTAATATCCGTATCCGCAAATATAATACATTAGTACCAATTCCGAGTATGCAGCGTAATGTTGTAGCTCGTGACTCGATCGTTTTGCAGTATCCGAAATGGATTTAAGGATAAGCAGCTCACCCTGTGATGAGGGATAGAGCTGCTTTTGTTAACTTAAGGAGCCTATTATAACTCGTGTTTTAACCGTTCAATAAAACTTCTTGTAGCTTGAGAGAAATGCTTGCCTTCTGTACGAACAAGTCCTAAGTAAAAATGTTTATGTATCGGCATGTCGATCTGTAAAACAACCATTTCACCGCTCTGATACAATTGTTCTTCTGAGAAAGAATAGTCTAGACCAACAGTAACTGCTTGGTGGTCTTTGATCGCTTTTTGAATGGCCGTTTTATTATTGCTTGTAAATAAGATGTGAGCAGGGTCGTAGTCAGCAGCGAATTGGTCCATAAACCATTTGACAGAATCATCATTATATAAGACGAAGGATTGGCGCAGCATCTGTTCTGGCGTAATAGATTTCTGAAGTGCAAGGGGTGACTGACTGCTCACTGCCACTACCATTCTTCCACTTATTAGACGCTCACACACGAGTCCCGAAGCCTCTTCCTCCAACTGATCATTCATTATTATTAATCCCACGTCCAGCCTGTCATGACGAATATCATCTAATATTTCCTGAGAGCCTTGTTCGGTAATGGTCATTTGTATATTCGGATAATCTTTCTTAAAACCAAGAACCGTATCAACTAACATGGACATGGGACCAGGAATGGTAGCCAGTCTTAATTCACCGCAAAGTGTACTTGAGAATTGATGGGAAGTGCTTCTCAAATCTTGAAGCTTCTCAATGATTTCATATGACTTTTGAATGATGATTTTACCTTCTGCAGTAGGAACAGCTCCGGATCGAGAACGTGTGAATATGGTAATGCCTAGCTCTTCTTCCAATGTGGAGATGGATTGGCTGATGGCAGACAAGGTGATATGTAAATTTTGCGAAGCTGCTGAGAATGAACCAGTTTTGGCGACTTCAATAATGTTCTCCAAGTGATTCATATTCATGAAATAAACCCTCCTTATGTTAAGTTGAATTTAATATAACATAATAATAATTAAATTTATCTTAATATAGTTGAATGCTACAATAATGACAAGCTTTGAACGTGATAATTACATAAGGGGGACTACATATGAGATTCAATAATAAAGTTGTCATTGTAACAGGTGGAGCAAGTGGTATTGGTTTGGAAACGGTACGACTATTTGCAAAAGAAGGCGCTCAGACTGTCATTGCTGATTATGCAGATCATGGCCTTGAAGTATCCAATGCATTGAATGCGCAAGGTTATGATACGATGTTTGTAAAGGCAGATGTGTCCAAAGAGGCTGATATTAAGCATATGATAGAAACAACCGTCGCTAAATACGGTAGATTAGATGTCATGTTCGCAAATGCTGGTATTGCCAAGGATGCACCAGCGGACAAGCTGAGCTTGGAAGCATGGCAAAGAACGATTGATATTAATTTAACAGGAGTGTTCTTGAGTAATAAATACGCAATCGAGCAAATGCTTGCTCAAGGAACAGGTGGAGCTATCGTTAATACAGGGTCTATTCATAGTGTTGCGGGTAAGAATGGGGTAACCGCATATGCATCTGCCAAAGGTGGTGTGAAGTTGCTAACTCAGACTCTAGGTATCGATTATGCGAAGCAAGGTATTCGTGTAAATGCTGTATGTCCAGGTTACATTAACACGCCTTTACTATCTGGTGCTGATGAAACGATCATGAATCATCTTGTAGATCTACATCCGATGGGCAGATTGGGTAAACCTGAGGAAGTTGCGAAGGCTGTACTATTCCTGGCAAGTGAGGATGCATCCTATATTACAGGTACAACGCTGCTTGTTGATGGTGGATATACGGCTCAATAATATCGTTAACGCGTATCATATAAAAAGCCTTCTACGATGATTCAACGTAGAAGGCTTCTTTGGTATTAACCAAGTATCACGCGATCATCGGACATCTTGTGACCGCTGATTTGTTCAAATTCACCGAGCAATTGCGGGACGGTCAAATCTTTCTTTCGTTCTGGTGGCACATCTAGAATGATGCGGCCTTTATCCATCATAATAAGACGGTTACCGAGGCGAATCGCTTGCTCCATATTGTGGGTGACCATAAGCGTTGTAAGCTTCAGTTCACGGACAATGTTGTCAGTGAGCTTCGTAATAAGCTCTGCACGGGCAGGATCAAGTGCAGCTGTGTGTTCATCAAGCAGCAGGATTTGCGGCTTCGTGAACGTTGCCATAAGCAAGCTTAGTGCTTGTCGTTCCCCGCCAGAGAGCAGTCCCACTTTCGCACGAAGGCGATTTTCAAGGCCAAGACCAAGGCGTTTTACTTCATCATGGAAAAAGGCACGCTTCTTCGAAGTAATGCCGAAGCTGAGTCCGCGCTGCTTCCCACGTGCATAAGCCATTGCAAGATTCTCTTCGATTGTCATGCGTGGTGCGGTTCCAGCCATAGGGTCTTGGAACACACGCCCAATCCACATACTCCGTCTATGTTCGGGTAGATGTTGAACGGGGCTTCCATCGATATGGACTTGTCCAACGTCAGGCGTAATTACCCCGGAAATAATATTCATTAAAGTTGACTTTCCAGCACCATTACTACCGATAACGGTTACAAAATCACCCGGATTCAGCTTCAAGTTAATGTGCATGAGCGCTGTTTTTTCATCAGGTGTTCCTGGGTTAAAGAGCTTGGAGGTATTCATGATCTGTAACATTAGCGGTTAACCTCCTTGCCTTTGTTTGTTGAAGCAGCTGCAAGTTCAGCTGAGCGCCGCTTTGCCAAGCTTCGCTGTTTCAACGTACGTTGTAAAGTAGGGAAGACGAGCGCGATGATAACGATCACTGCTGTAAGCAATTTAAGATCAGAAGCTTCGAACCATTCTAATCGGAGGGCAATTGCTACAACGATCCGATAGACGATAGAACCAAGAATAGCAGCAAGTGTTGCCATGAACACTGTTCGAGCACCGAATATGGCTTCTCCAATAATAACTGACGCAAGACCGACAACAATCATCCCTACACCCATTGTGATATCGGCAAAAGAGGACTGTTGTGCAATAAGTGCACCAGAACATGCGACTAGTCCATTGGACAAGCTAACGCCGATAATCGTCGTGCTATCGGTATTAGCGCCAAAGCTACGGATCATACGCGAATTATCACCTGTTGCACGAAGAGCAAGTCCTAGGTCTGTACGAAGGAATGTATCAAGTAGAAGTTTAATGATCACAACTCCGAGTGCGATAAGTGGAAGTATGACCCAGATTCCTTGATCGGATAAGGGTGAAAATACAGTATCCGATCCTCGCATTGAAACGCTAGGTTTTCCCAGGATGCGTAAATTAATCGAGTAAAGCGCGATCATCATGAGAATACCAGAGAGCAATCCATTAATTTTGCCTTTGGTATGAAGCAAACCGGTAATTGCACCTGCAATGAGTCCACCAACAATAGCAGTAAGTGTAGCAAGCCATGGGGAGTAGCCATGTGTAATCATGACAGCTGCGATGGCGCCGCCGGTTGCGAAGCTACCATCAACAGTTAAGTCGGGGAAGTCCAGTATGCGGAACGTGATATACACACCAAGTGCCATGATGGCATATAGGAGTCCAAGTTCAACTGCTCCAAGTATTGAATCGACCATTATGTATTCCTCCTAAGATAATAGAAAGGAGTGAACGAACTTGTGCGTTCACTCCTATTGATGTAGATCTTACTTGATGATGTTCTTCTCTTTATCTTTGACAGCATTTCTCATCGCATCTGTTACGGTGATGCCGAGGTCTTTAGCTGCTTTTTCATTTAGAATAAGGTCAAGCTTATCCGGTATAGTTACTTTCATGTCAGCAGGCTTTTTGCCATTTTTCAAAACTTCGACTGCCATTTGACCCACTTGATAGCCGTGATCAAAGTATTTGAATCCAACGGTTGCAAATGCACCCTTCTCAACCGTATCGCGGTCACTGGAGAAGAAAGGAATCTTCTTGTCTTTCGCAACTTGAAGAATTGTATCTACAGCCTCTACAACTGTGTTATCAAGTGTAATGTAGAACGCATCTGCGCGTCCGATTAAGGATTGTGCAGCTTGTTTTACTTCGGAAGTATTCGTAACAGGTGCTTTGATAAGTTTGATACCTTTTTTCGTCAGCTCTACTTCGGCTTTCTTTGCCATGATTACAGCGTTAGGTTCACCTTCGTTAATAACGAGACCAACCGTTTTCACATTAGGGAAGTTGCTAGCGATAAAGCCAACAAGTTGTGTTGTTGCATCTGGGTTTGTATCCGCAGCACCAGAGATGTTACCACCTGGTTTGTCCATATTCGAAACCAATTTAGCTGCAAGTGGGTCTGTAACAGCTGCGAATAAGACAGGAGTTTTCTTCACTTTCTCTGCTACAGCAAGAGCGGATGGAGTGGCGATTCCAAGAACTAAATCATTGTCAGCGTTTCCAATTTTTTGCGCAATGGATAAATTATTGGGTGAATCAGCTTGCGCATTATTATAGTCGACTTTTAAATTCTTACCATCTTCGATCCCAGCATCTTTAAGTGCTGCTAAGAAACCTTGCCTTGTTGCATCTAATGATGGGTGTTCTACATATTGCGAAATCGCAATCTTGTAGGTCTTCGTGTCTCCACCGCTTGTTTCTTTGCCGCAGCCTGCAACTGCAACTAATGCAGATGCTAACAAAATCGTAAGTGCTAATTTCTTTTTCAAATTCATAACCCCTCTCAAAATCTATTATTTTTGCGAGTAGAACATGGTATTACTACTAGTTTAAGGGGGCTAATAGATTGGCGTCAAACAATTTTTACAATTTTCTGAATTATTTAATGAAAACGCATTCAATCATGAAATAAAAAGGAAGCTTTATTGACACAAGATCAATTAAAGCTCCCTCTTTGTTTCTTTTATATGAGAATAAATCTATTTCTGAACACCATGAATTTCAAAATCATAAATACGTGCTGCTGTATCTCCGCCTTGTGTAGCCTTTAGGACAGTCAACTTCACATAACGAGCATCGGTAACGGAAATACCATGTCTCGTTTCACCCTTTGAGTTGCCAGTGATATTTACTGCTGGAGACCACGATTTACCGTCTTTGCTTACCTCGATCTTGAAGTCGCTTGTGTTAAGCGATGCACCTTCTCCGCCAGTTTCTGCATGTTTAATGACGAATTCTTTGATTCTGGACATCGTGCCGAGATCAACCATTAACCAATGCGGACCTTCACCTACTGCACACCATTTGCTGTTATCCGTAACTTTTCCATCAACTGCAAATTTAGGTGCTTCACCTTCACCAACGAAGCTGCTTGCCGAAGTTTCTTTGCCAACTGCGATGTTCTTCGCTAAAGCAATTTCATCAGAAGTCACTTGAATGTAGGTCCCTTGTGTGTTTACATGCTCACCAGCACTATTCTTCACAGTCAAGGACACTTCATAGAATCCTTCTTCTTTATAGACAACAGTCGGATTCTTATCAGTAGAAGAGGATGGCGTACCACCTGGGAATGACCAGATCCGCTCTTCAGCAACTTCAGAAGATAGGTCTGTGAACGTCACAGTTCCACCAGGAGCAATTACTTTCGTATCGGATGTGAATTTCGCTTCAGGCTTCGGATATTCGGGCCAGTCGAAGCTGACTTTGGCAGTCTGCCCTTGTTCATAACGCTTGTTCACGGCAATGACTTCAATTGTTGTCTTGTTTTCTTTGCTGTCACGCTTCATCTGTTGTACATAGTAAGCATTGTTCGGCGTAGCGCCTAAGAATTGCTTTTTACCAGAAGGAAGAACGCGATACACTTCATAATGCTGGATATCGCCATTCTCTTTATCCCATGTCAGACGTGCGTCTGTGTAAATGCCTTCTACGAAAGCTGTCTCCTCTACAACGAGTTTGTTCACAGCAGCAAGTTCTTGCTTCGCTGCCTTGTTATAGACCGACAATTCACCAATGTTAATGGAGTAGTCACGAACCTCACTCGTACTTGAGAAATGAAGGGATAGGGAAGTGATTCTCTTACCCGCATATTCTGCAAGTGAAACATTCTTAGTCGTCCAATCACCTGATTGAGCCGTACCAGCATCAACGAATACAGTTTTATTTGGTGCATCTGCGAATGTTAGACCGACTTGGATGTTAGATCCTTGAGCTGGAGTTGAATAAGTAAGGGCAAGCTCCGTATCAGACGCTGCAAGTAGATCTGTTTTGTACAATTTGATCTCAGTGGCGTTGTCTGCATTCAGATTACCCGCCAATTTTAAAGAGCTGCCACCGTAATAAGCAGTTGTGAAATCAAGCTGTGCCTTAAGTGCAGTTCCTTTACTTTCCGTTAACCATCTCCATGTTGGCAAAATGTCCTGCAAGCTGCGATTGTTCCACGGCTTATCGGTCATTGATTTTCCTTGAACAGAGAAGAAGTTACCGTTACCTGTATTGAAATGGGTTGTAAAAGGAAGATCGTTAATCGCTGAATTCGCGACTACGTAGTTAGAAATACCTTTCCACTCGCCGTCAGTTTTCGTATTTGCAGGCGTGCCGTTTGGCCCAACCCAGAATGTGTTTTCTTTAGCTAAATATTCTTCATGTGTACTGGAGCTGCTGAACGTCCAATCTGGTGCGTACAACCCAAGTGAAACACGAGCGCTATTGCCTGTACCATCAGGGAATAGACCATCCCAAGCGGCTTTCGTATGATAGCCTTTCGCCTGAACATCAATGCCTGCATACAGGTCAAAAGGATTAATGCCAATCTCTTTCGCTTTGTCAGCAGAAGGCTGCATGGTCTTCCACCAGAAGTTGAGGAACATGTTGTCTGCAACTTGCTTCGAATTATTTTTCATGAACATCTGATTTCTGTCAGTTAGCGCATTCTGCCACTTGATCTTGCCTTCGTCTGTCATAGAGTCATACCAGATCACTTGCTTGTTGGCCTGTTTCTGCTTCATGTATTCGATAGCTTTCTGCATCTGAACGGAGTCCGCTGGTGTGCCACCTTCGGTTTCTTGGTTAATAAACCAACCGTCAAAGCCGTAGTAGTCAGCAACCTCTAGTAATTTATCGATAACAGGGAATGATCCGTCTTCCTTCTGATGCATGAATTCCTTCACCCAATCGTATTGCCCGCCGTATACCGCAGGAGGGAAGAAGACTGTACCAAGGACTGGGACGCCATTCTTATGACCGGAGTCGATAACGTCTGCACTTGGTGTCACGATGATCCCTTCACCTGCAGAACCGCCCCAACTTATCAATTTATCAACATATTGCCAATAACCGAATGTGAATGCTTTGAAATCATTTGAACCTTGAGAGGGCGTACTACTTGTATGGGGATTCATAATCGAGATTGCCATTACTTTTGGATCTGTGGAAGCATTTGGGTTTACCTTTTGTCCTGCAAAACGATCTGCGAGAGGAATGCTGCCTTTGTTGAATTTCGCGTCTTTATCTTGAGTTGGACTCCAGTTGAGTAAATCTTGTGGGTACCAGTATGAGGAATGAGGTTGCTTTGCATCTGCTGTAGCTGCGAAACCTACGATGGATGCGGCAAGCACACCTGTAGCTGCTAATACTTTAAACTTTGTTGGAATTTTCATTTGTGAATCGTCCTCCAATCAATATGTAAGCGTATTCATAATACCTAATACTATTGTCGGTGATTGAGGAGGCGATCTAAAGTTGAGAAATGACAGGTTAGGTGTAAAAACTAAAGGTGAGTGAATTAATTTGATGAAAATTTCACAGATGTAACAATTAATAGTTTCAAATTTAAAGATAGTAGAATAACGAAATTAATTCGAGTCGATTGGAAAAAGAAAAACTGCACCGGAAGTCACTGTGATCAGGACTTGGGGTGCAGTTTATCATGTTAGAACAAGTAGAAGCGATATATCTTTTACTTATTAATATCAAAGGATAATGTAACGATTTGTTTCTTGGAAACTGGGTAGTAGTTCAAGTCTTTGGAGCCGAGCATTTGATTGCGGCGCTCTAGAATATCGCTAGCATGAATGTGTGTGCAATCAAATCCGGTCTGAACATCGAGTGATTCTTGGTTGTCAGCTAGATTGTACCAGCGGCTAGCTAAATCGCCAGTTTCTTCACTGATTTTGACACTGGAGAAGGCAAGGGAAGTACCTTTCCATTTCAACCATTGGTGCGTGAGTGGAAGTGAGCCTTGTTGAACCTTTGTCTGTTTTACAGTCCAAGGAATTTGGTACTGATAAGCAGCTGAGTAAGCCCCAGATTGAATGCCATCTCCTGCGTGTGGGAAGATGGAGAATTCCACGACTTGTTCGCCTAAGCATTGTGCCTCAGGAGTAGGAAAGACACCCCAATCACCAAGTTCAGATACAGCGCGAAGTAGCGTAATGGCAATCGTGTTCTGTCCGTCACGAAGCACTTCATATTCGTTGAGGCCTCGGTTTGCAACTGTAAGTCCAACTTCTGCATCATGCACACTTACAAATGCATGTTGGTGCTGACAGTTGCTTGGATTAACCCATTCCTTAGCAGGTACTATATCTCGACTTGCTACTTCGAAGATTGAATCCACTTCAGCGGTTGTCGTATTGATTCCAGTTGGGAATAGTGCACGCAAGCGGTGATCTTTCGCCACATTGTTAAATGTTGTGCGTACCTGAACGTTAGGTGCCATCGCTTCAAGTGTATATTGTGTCGTAATGACAAATGGAACGGTTTCTTCTACACGCTTCGCTTTGCGCTCTGTGAACAACACAAACTTGCGCTTCTCTTCTTCAAATAACTCATCCGCAGATGCTGGAATCGCCCATTCATGGACAACTTCAATCGTTGCACGGTGCGGTGTGTTTTCAATGAGTCGAATGTGCGAAGCTGGAAGACCTTGAGTTGTTAGGGTTTGCTCGCCTTCAGGTTGTCTGAACACATATTCATTACCGATGTCGCCTGTATTCTCATAGGAACATAAGTTATCGAAAGTACGTCCTGTACGTTTATCTGTCAATTGAAGTGTACCGTCGTTATTGATGCTTACAGATACAAGTTCGTTTTCCATGGAACGTTCGTTGGAGTAGACAATGCCTTCAAGAGAAGCTGGTTTCTCTGTTTGTAACTGCTTAGATGCAATACCCGCTTGCTGATTCGGTACCCACGCATAGGTCTGATAGCCAAGTGCTGGAACCTTCTTACTTAAGAACGTCAGACGGACACGTCTTGCCATGTAAGGCTGACGGAATTTATCTTTTGGCAGATCATAACCGAAAATTACGCCAAGATCGTCCACTTGCGTTGGAATAACCTCACCATGTTCATTGTGCAATACATAGTGATCGATGGACTGCTTGCTTAATTGCTCGGATTGCTCAGCTGGTGTTATACCTACTTGGAAGTATTGCTGCGCAACGATTAACTCAACGGAAACGACGCCTGAACGATCCCAGCCTGTGGAGTTAAACACGGTAAATGGCAGCGCTTCTTGCCCCCAAGTAGGAACATCGGTATGAATTTGTTTCACGATCGCTTCCAAACTTTGTTCCACAATCTGTTCAGTCATATGTCTGGATTTCTCGAAGCGAGTGACCATCTCACGATGCACTTCATCTACACTGCAACCACAGATGCTGTCGTGTGGATGGTTCTGCATCAATGTTTTCCAAGAATAGTTGAACAAGTGATGCGGGTAAGGCTTGTCACCACTAATATGGGCAAAAGCTGCAAGCGGCTCAGCTACCTTTTCCAATAAAGTCTGACAGCGTTGGTTCATTTGTTTCAAATAAACACGGGAAGATGCTGTATTCACAAGCGTTCCCCAGCCGTCTGTATGCTGACTGCGCAGTTCACCTTGAATTGTAACCATATCATCGGACAAGTTGTTCTTCAGCACATCTACGTAATCATCAAAGTTCGAATGAATGAACTCGATCTCGGGGTGAAGTGCTTGTGCGGTCTGGATCGCCTCAGATAAGTCGGTCTGGATAGGCTGATGATCACATCCGTTCATGAAGAGCAAGTGATCTGTGGAGGCGAACTTGAGCGCATCAGCAAGTTTATTGTTCCAGTATTCTGTTGCTTTCTCAGGATCCGTCGGGATTTCCATGCCGTTACAGTACCAGTTCGCGAACAAGATACCGATGACGGATGAACCATCTGGAGATTCCCAGATCATCTCAGAATATGGGGACTCGTAGGTATCTGACTCACCGACCGTATTGTTGAAGCCAGTTGGTTTAACTCCACGACCGAAGACAGCCGCATCAATATCAGCTTGTTTCAGAATTTGCGGTGCTTGCCCCATGTTACCGAATGAATCAGGGAAGTAACCGAGCTTGGATATAACACCGTATTCTTTCGCATCGCGATGTCCGATCTGCATGTTACGAATGTTCGCTTCACTGCTTGTTAGGAATTCATCTTGTAAAATATACCAAGGCCCGATTAGGATACGACCTTCCTTAATGAACTTTGTGAGTTGTTCTTTTTTCTCAGGACGAACTTGTAGGTAGTCATCGATCATGATCGTCTGTCCATCGAGGTGGAAGTAGCGATAATTAGGATCTTTCTCAAGTGTATCGAGTAAAGTGTCCATCGTCTCAATCAAGAGGAGATGGTGGTGTTCGTATGGTAAATACCATTCGCGATCCCAGTGTGTATGCGAGATGATATGAGCGGTCTTCTTAGCCATGAGGTCACATTCCTTTCTAGTTAGGAGGTTACTTGTCTGCTAGTAAACGTTGTGTAATAAGGTCAGCGAATAGGCTGTTTGCCCAAGCGAACCATGTACGTGTGAATTGAGTTGGATCATCAACATGGAAACCTTCATGCATAAAGCCAGTATCTGCATCTGTCTGTTGTAAGCATGTAATAAGTGCTGCAATTTCTTCTTCGCTAGTCGATGTTAAAGCCTGCATGCTTAAGCTAATTGGCCAGATGTAGCGTTCTGGCGTATGTGGTGAACCGATACCTTTGGCAAATGTACCGCTGTAATAGTAAGGATTATCGCTGCTTAGAATGAATTTTCTCGTGTTCAAGTAAATCGGATCATCCGCTGGTGCATAGCCCAGATAAGGGATGGAAAGCAAGCTTGGAACGTTTGCATCGTCCATCAAGTTGTAATGTCCGTAGCCATCTGTTTCATACGCGTACATTTTGCCGTATACAGGATGATTGATAGTCCCGTATGTTTGAATGCCGTAATCAATTTCATCACGCAATTTAGCAGCCATTTGTGCCAAATACTCGTCGCCATACACTTCAACAGCGATTTCTTGTAAATAATCCAGAATGACGACAGCGAACATGTTAGCCGGAATTAAGTAACCGAATTGGCACGCGTCATCACTTGGACGGAAGCCAGACCACACCATGCCAGTGTAGCTTGTTGGCATCCCTTTGCCTTCATTGCGCAAAGTGTCAGTTGGTGGACAGTTGTCGCGCATGAAGCGGTAGTTGGATTGCTCATCGTGACGCTGCTCGGTTTGCATTAAGCGCAGAATCGCTCTTGCTGCACTTAGGAAAGTCACGTCGAAAATATCGGTCTGACCTGTTTGTTTCCAGTATTGGTAGCTCAGTTGGATCGGGTAGCAGAGGGAGTCTAGTTCGTACTTGCGCTCCCATACCCAAGGGTTGTTTTCCGTATGATCGACTTCCCAACTTTTTCCGTTTGCAGACTCGTTGAATGCATTCGCATAAGGATCCATGGTAATGTACATCATCTGACGCTTGATGAGTCCACCGATGATGCGCTGAAGGTCTTTATTTTCTTTGGCAAAAGGCAAGTATTGCTTGACTTGTGCGCTGGAGTCACGCAGCCACATGGCAGGAATATCACCAGTGAATACAAATGCTGTGCCGTCGTCGCATAGTTTGGTAGTTGTTTCTAATGTATTTGGAAAACACTTCTTGTACATGTCGAGTAGCTTGGGTTGATCGGCGAGCTTTGTTTCAGCCGTAGCTAGCATCTCGATGATGGAAGTAGGTAGTTTCATGGTTGGTGAACCTTCTTTCAGGTGGAGTGTGGGTGAACGTGTTCCAAAAGTAGGGCCACTGCGGTGAAAAGATACACTTCATGCTTACGAAGTGGCTTTCCTTCGGAAAGCCTGTGAGAGAAATCGTGAAATTTGAATTGATTTTAAGGTGTTTTCACTCTTTCTAATTCGTCCTCCAGTGTATCTTTTCTCCTTCGTTATACTTTTGGCACACGTTCTCGTTAGGGTTGTGCATTAAACATTAGAGAAGCTCTTGTTGCATAGTTGCAACAAGCAACTTCATCAAGCATAGATAACAAATCCTAATAAAATTACAACTAAGCATTCATAACAAGTCCTAACGAACGAATAACTAAGCCTTCATATCAATCATAAACGTCTTGATCTCGTACGGTTCTAGTACAAATTCAATCGCAGACTCTGCATGAACTGCGCCCTCAGGAAGCTCCATGAGGTTGCATTCCTGCCAGGATACGATGTTCAGATCACTAGTCATCGTTACTGGCTTGCGGCTACCGGAGTAGTCGTGAACACGAACAAGCAATTGGCTGCCGTCTTCTGTTTTCTTCACAGCAGATACCATCACTGTGTCTGTGGATAGTGTCAACACGGATTTCTCTTTCGCCATCGCTGTACCTTTTGTACTGCGAAGCGGGTTGTTAAGCGCCCATGCTTGGCGAACTGTGTCGCCCTGTAGCCAGTCGCCTGTATGCGGCAAGATGGAGTACGTGAAGTTGTGCACGCCTTGGTCTGCCTCAGGGTCAGGATGTACAGCAGATTTTACAAGAGATAGACGCATTACGTTGTCCTTGATGTCATAGCCATACTTGCAATCGTTCATTAAGCTCACGCCGTAACCGCGATCGGACAAGTCTGCCCATTGGTGACCAACGGACTCGAATCTTGCATAATCCCAGCTTGTATTCCAGTGTGTTGGACGTGTTACGTTACCATATTGAATCTCATAAGTAGCCTCTGTTGCACGAATTGCTACTGGGAATGCGACTTTCAGCAATTGTTGACGCTCATGCCAGTCAACTTTCGTTTCGAAGTCAATACGACGGTGCTTCGCATGTAAGATCATGTGCTGCTTAATCGTTGAATCCATGTAAACCCAAGTCATCTCAACTACTGCGCGAAGCTCGCCGATCTCAATAACTTCAACGCTGCGGCAGTCGCTAATTTCACGCATTTTTTCCTGATAGAAAATATCAATGTCCCACGCTTCATGCGCAAGTGGCTTATCTTCGAAAATTTGGAACACGTTACCGCGGCTGCCAGCTGCAAGCACTTCACGAGCTTCTTCACGGTCGTAAATACGAGTTAACTGACCTTGCTCATTCCATGTAATGTCATAGAAAGGCGTTGTCATGCCTTGATCTTGTTTAGCAAAAGGAACCTCAGTTACTAGCGCAACTGTCTCGCTCACGAATGATATCGTCGTGTATCCAAGTGACGGGATGTCAATAACTTCCACAATCCAGTTCTCACCTTCACGCTGTGCTTGCAATGCTTCACCGTTAGCAGCGATCCAGTTACCTTGCTCCATGCCTGCTTCTACAGGAATAGTCACAAGTTCTGTTACGCTCCAAGAAGAGTTGTTCCAGATTGTGTATGAACCAGAAGTAACTTCTTGAACAAGTGCTTGTGTAGATTGTTCCCAGACGGAGTTACCGATTGCTTCCGCTTCTGCGTACTCAATTGTACTGTCCTCATAAACTTCACGGATGGAGGACCCAGGAATGATGTCATGGAATTGGTTACGTAGAATAATTCTCCAACCTTCGTCCAGATCCGCTTGACGATAGTTTGACCAGTCACCTGCTGTCATGCTTTGCAATGCATTCAACCATTCTGCTTCACGGTACAAGAGTTCAAGCTTACGATTCATTAGCTTGTTGTACGCTTGGCTCGTATATGTTCCACGGTGGTATTCCAAGTAAAGTTCGCCGTCCCATGTATGGACGTAGCGATCCGATTCGTTCACAGTTTCTTGCAACTTACGGAAGTAGTCACCAGCTGTGCCAGTCTCTACTTTCGGAAGTCCAGGCAAGTCGTTCAATCTACGGCGCATTTCAAGCATTTCACGGTTTACTCCACCACCACCATCGCCATAACCGTAGGAGAGAAGCAAGTTGCGGTTAACTTCTTTATCACGATACGTGTCCCAGATGCCTTTAACTGTCTTCGGAATGATGCGTCCGTTGTATGTGTAGAACCAAGAGCCTTCTTCGGACCAAGGTTCAGGTGTTGTAATGAAGTGAGTCAATACTTCTGTACCATCAATACCGCGCCAGTTAAACGTATCATGCGGCATGCGGTTGTATTGGTTCCAACTGATTTTTGTCGTCATGAACGTGTTGATACCGGATTTTTTCAAAATCTGCGGCAGGGACCAGCTGTATCCGAATACGTCTGGTAGCCATAAGTAGTCACATTCCACGCCAAATTCATTGCGAAGGAATCTTGTGCCATACAGCAATTGACGAACTAGGGATTCACCAGAAGTTAAGTTGCAATCTGCCTCTAGCCACATACCGCCGCCAGCTTCCCAGCGACCTTCAGCTACACGCTCTTTGATCTTCTCGTAAATTTCCGGATAGTCATTCTTGATGTACTCATATAGTTGTGGTTGTGTTTGCAGGAATGCGTAATCCGGGAACATTTCCATCAAACGAAGTACTGTGGAGAAGGAGCGAGCACATTTCTCACGCGTATGCTTCAAACGCCATAACCATGCAACGTCAATGTGCGTATGACCGACACATGTAACGGTTACTGGTGAAGATTTCTCCATCTTGTCGATTTCATTACGCAAGTAATCGCGCGCTTCAGCAACAGATGCGTAGAAACGCTCTGATCCTGGGTGTGTCCAGTCAATATATAGTAAGGAGCGGTCTACTGCGCTCAGCATCATCGTATGCTCAGGTGTTTTGGAATCTAGCACTTTCAAAGTTTCTGTTACAGCAAGTGCCGTGTAGTAGTAATCATCTGTAGGTTCATCTAACCAGCAAATTTCAGCCATTCGAACGCCGTGTGTCTGATCTTTCTTAACACCGCCGCCTTCAAGACCAGACCATAAGCGGAATGTAAGGTCAAGGTTCGAACCAACCACTTCTTCAGGGAAGAACACTTCCGTATGATTGGAGTCAACGCCTTGATAAGGCTTTCCTTTATAGAAGAATAAAGATTCGAAGCCGGAGTTATTGCCCGCACCAGTCTCACCAAAGTCGAAACGTCCAAGTACGCGGCGTCCGCTCCAAGCAGATGGAACTTCAATCTCAGCATTTAGCCACAAATATAAATCGCGTCCTGTCCAAGTATCACCAACACGCATCTCGGACCAATTACCTTCTGTTGGTGGCATAGCTGCAATTTCGTTAGACTCATCCACCATGGAATGGAAGAAAGGAATGTGTATACGATCGCGATATCTTAATCCGTTAATTTCGTGTAATCGGGAATTTAGTTTGTGTGATGTCAAAAACATGAGTAATAGCCCCCCATAATATTTAAATGGGAGGCGAGGAATGTATCATCAAATTCAATTGGTTTCATAAAGGGTTGTTGGGGTTTAGATCCTTAATATAGTCGATTTGAGTTGAGATGTAAAGGGGACAATAATAGTCGCATAATTTCGAATGAATACGCTTGCATTGCGTAAATGTAACAGGTGGTGTTACACTTCTTACCGAAACATCGGATAACGAGAGGAGGAACATCCGCTTGAGTATCGGTCAATTTTATAGCAACCATCTAAAGCGTAAGTTGTTTAATAAAATTCTAGTTATTTACTTATCTATTACGGTTGTGACCCTCATTGCAGCTGCATTTGCCGTATACAAATATTATGAACAAGCTGCAACGCGTGATCATATTAATGCGAACAAAGAGGTGCTCGATTACATGAGCATGTATATGAATCAGCAGTATGAAGGTATGCAGCTGGCTGTCCAACAAATTTACAGTGATGCATCGTTAAGTCAGGATGTCGCTACATTCTTAAGTCGAGATTATGAGACGTACTTGAAATACCGCTTGGATCATTATGCGGAAAGTGGAAGTTTCGTTCCACGAACTTTCGAGACGTTCTTTAAAAGTTATATGGATCAGCACGCTGGTGTAAAAAACATACTTTTATCCAGTTTTGAACAAAACTTTATCTTAATAAAGAGTCGTACACGGATGTTCTATACGAATGTGACGAGTCCATACGATCCTCATGGTATTTTTGACAACGCTTCCAGAAACCAGTGGTTATCGAGAGATAATAATGCCTTTCTATGGGATGAACGACGGGAGGATAAAGATATCTTTACGATTTCCCGGGAATTAAGGGATCCGATCTCGCTTAAAGGGATTGGAATGCTGATGGTTGATTTTGACACGGAAGGGATTACGAATTGGATTGCTTCCAGAAGAGATTCTCGCAGCGGACAACACTTGGCACTTAAACCAAATGGAGAAGTTTTGTATGATTCACTGGGTCAATATACGGGACAATATTATCCCCATATTAGCAAATTAAACTCCGATAATTGGACGATGCTTGATGAGCCTTCTCGCGTGAACTTGAATGCAGCAAATAGCTCAGGGTTGATTCTAGTCGGCATCACACCGAAATCGGAAATTGATAAAGAGCTGAGCCTTGTACGAGATTGGATTTTTGTCATTACACTTACACTAATTATTGCAGCGACCCTAATTACGTACGGCTTTATTCTACGATTTTCCAAAGAAATTAAAGTCATTCTACACGCAATGAAACGTCTGCAAGAAGGGGATTTGACGACTCGTATTGTGCTGCATCGGGAAGATGAACTGCAACTCATTGCGAACAATTTCAATTACATGTGTGAGCGATTAGAGCAATATATTGAGAAAGTATATATATCGGAAATTATGCAAAAGAAAGCAGATCTCGTGGCATTCCAAGCACAGATCAATCCTCATTTCTTATATAACACGCTTGAAGTGATTCGAATGCGGGCAATTTCACAAGGCGCAAGAGATGTAGGACAGATGACCTATATCTTATCGACACTATTTCGTAATATTGTGAAGAAGAAAATGATTGTAACACTGGAGGATGAGATCGAGTATTGTCAATTGTATTTGGAACTGTTCCAAATCCGGCATGATGATAAACTTCAAGTAGAGACTGTGTTAAGCAAACCGAGTATGAACTGCATGATCGTCAAGCTGCTTATTCAACCTGTAATTGAAAATTACATCGTACATGGATTTGAGCCTGATCGAAGTGATAATCTCATTCGAATTGAAGTATCTGAATCCGATGGGCAAATCTACATCACAATACGTGATAATGGAGTAGGTATTGCGCCAGAGAAGCTTGAAGAGCTGCGGCAAATGCTACATGTAAACGAGAGTATCGAGGAAATGCCTTCTTCAATTGGGATATATAACGTGAATGCGCGTATCAAAAAATATTATGGAACAACATATGGAATGACAATTGATAGTGAGGTGGGGATAGGAACGACCGTTCAGATTACTATACCAGCTATAAGGGGGCAATAGCAGCATGAGAAATGTACTGATTGTGGATGATGAACCGCTTATTCTTGAGGGTTTGCGATCGATTATTGAATGGGAAGAATATGGTCTGACGATTATTGGACAAGCAAGTAATGGAGAAGAGGCTGTCGCTTTTCTAAAACAATATGAAGGTCAAGTCGATCTATTAATTACGGATATTACGATGCCCAAAATGAATGGACTACAGCTTATTGAGCAAGTAAAGACTTTTGATAGCAAAATGCGTTATGTAATCCTAAGTGGATATGAGCAGTTCGAGTATGTAAAAGCCGGCATGCGGCTTGGTATAGAGAATTACATCTTAAAGCCGATTAATATAAAGGAACTCGAATCGACAGTTCGTCAGATTGTGGATGATCTGGATCAAGAGGCAGAGGAGCATTATCGCGCATTGGAAGACTGGCAAATCTTGCGCAGTAACATAATGAATCGCTGGGTGACAGGAACAATTGATGCGCAGGAGCTTCGTCATCGCTCGGATTTATTGGACATATCACTAACGTGTGATTCCTATACCGTGACTGCACTTCGGCTCATCATGGAGCCTGATCCAGACTGTGATGAGTTACAGCTTCGGCAGCTTCGAAGTGAGCGTATGGGAGCGTGCTATGGTTATGCACAGCGTTTGATTGGGCACTTGAATACGGTGTACGCATTTATTGATACGGAAGGCGATCTGATTCTAATCTTTGGCGAAGCGCTCGGAGATGAATTGAAAGAACGGATTCATACTGTCCATCAACAGCTTCAGTACGTGATGAAGCAGAAGCTTGAACAGCCTGTTTGGATTACGATTGGTAGTAAACAGTCCCGTTATCAAGATGTATCGCTGAGTTATGAACATGCAAAGAGCTTATACGTCGATCACCTCATGTTAACGGGATATCCGATTATCGACATCGATCAATTGCCGAAGTTAAACGTTGATGAAGAGAAGATTGAGCTGGATTACGAGGCATTCTCCAAGCTGTTATTAGCAGGGGAACGTGAAGAAGCACACGCGTATATTGAATCGGCATTCAACAAGTTGTTAGCACTTGGCGGCTATACTCGAATTGACTTCTATAACGTGGCGATTAAGCTCATGTTAATGGCGAAGAATATGGAGAAGAATGCGGACTTCAGTCCATTATTCAATCCACTTCTGCATATGCAGACGATTGAGCAGCTTATGAGCCATGTACAGGAGTCTGTCTCTTCAACACTACGTGATCTGCAAGAAGAGCATCAAGATCTTAGCCCTAATATTCGTTACATGATTGAGCAAGTCAGCAAACATTATAAAGATGAATTATCCTTGAAGACGATTAGTCAGCGTATGGAGATGCATCCGAATTACTTAGGACAAATGTTCCACAAGGAAGTGGGACGCAGCTTCTCTGATTATGTCACGCAATACCGTATCGAGAAAGCAAGACAGCTGCTGCTGCAAACGACGTTACTTGCCAATGAAGTAGCAGCAGAAGTAGGGTATCTCGATCCAACTTATTTCTATCGACAATTTAAAAAATCAACCGGCGTCTCACCGACAGAGCTGCGTAAAATGTACCAAACTACCAAGGTGTCCGGTCGATAGTATGATCCTCTATCCTCTAAATCGTAGCTCTGCAAGCGTGTTTGCTTGAGCTCGATGCGGAGGTTTTTTTATTTATCCAGCATGAACCTTTAATATTTACACCTCTTTCTAGAGTTTTTCAACTACATGAAAGCGCTATTATCGTGCACAATAAAGATAGTTAAACAAGGGGGCGAGGAAATCAAGTTCAAGTGGTTGTAAGGGTTGTTGGGGGATAGAGAAGGGGGGATGAAGGTTCATGTCTTCATTTTTCAAAAGCTTAAACAGGGATAAAGTTTTACTATTAATGGCTCTACCGGGTACGTTATGGTTTCTCATTTTTAGTTACTTACCGATGTTCGGTACGGTTATCGCATTTAAGGATTTTAAGATTCATCGGGATGGATTTTTTGCAAGCGTTCTAAATAGTAAGTGGGTTGGGTTCGAGAACTTCAAGTTCTTATTCTCAACGGAAGATGCGTTCATCATTACGCGAAACACGATTTTGTACAACATGGCATTAATTTTCTTAGGTCTGGTATTGGCAGTAGCAATTGCGATTACACTCAATGAGCTTGTCAATAAACGGATGGCAAAAGTATACCAAACGGCAATGTTCATGCCATACTTCTTGTCTTGGGTTATTATCAGCTTCTTCACATTCAGTTTCCTGAGTGTTGATAAAGGGGTGCTCAATCAGCTCATCACAAGCTTCGGTGGTGATCCAGTTGCTTGGTATGCAGATAAGAGATTTTGGCCGTACATCTTGATCTTTATGGGAATCTGGAAATCCATTGGTTATTCCAGCGTTGTGTATTTAGCAGCAATTGCAGGCATTGATAAGTCTTATTATGAAGCGGCCATGATTGATGGCGCGAGCAAGTGGCAGCAAATTAAGTTTGTAACGCTACCGCTCCTTAAACCGCTAATGGTTATTCTTACGATTCTTGCAATCGGCGGTATCTTCCGATCTGACTTCGGTTTGTTCTATCAAATTCCACGTGATTCCGGTGTTATCTACTCCGTGACGAACGTAATTGATACGTACATTTACCGCAGTATGAGTCAGACAGGTAACTTGGGTATGAGTACAGCAGCAGGTTTATATCAATCCGTAGTTGGTTTCGTTCTCGTTATGGTGACGAACTATATCGTCAAGAAGATCAACAAAGAAAACGCTATATTCTAGAAAGGGAGGAAGTGACGTTATGGAAGTACAGAATCAACCGATCAAATCGCCAAAGCTATCGTTGAAGCGGAAGCGAAAAGAAGTCAACAACAACGCCATTACGCCCTTTTGGAATGTGGTACTAAATATTATTATCGGCTTGTTCGCATTCTCTTGTGTTTTCCCGTTTCTTTTCGTTATCGCAATTTCATTTACCGATGAGATGGCGCTAACCATGAATGGTTTTAGCTTATTTCCTGAAAAATTCAGTTTAGAGGCATATAAGTTCGTATTCCAGACCGGTGATCAACTATTCCGCTCGTTCGGAGTCACTGTAATGGTAACCGTACTCGGTACGCTCATTAGTTTATTCCTTATTACGACGTATGCGTATGTGATTTCACGCAGATCGTTCCGCTACCGCAACTTCTTCAGTTTCTTTGCATTCTTCACGATGTTGTTCTCAGGCGGAATGGTGCCAGGTTATATCGTCGTAACCCAATTCTTACATGTGCAAAATACAATTCTAGCGCTAATCCTACCGCAAGCGATGAATGCATTCTTCATTCTCGTCATGCGGACATTCTTCCAGACGACAGTGCCAGATGCACTTGTTGAGGCTGCCAAGATCGACGGTGCAGGCGAGATGCGTACATTCGCTCAGATTGTACTTCCAATCTCATTGCCAGGTATTGCGACAATTGGATTATTCTCTACACTTGGTTATTGGAATGACTGGTTCAACGCCTTGCTTTATATCGACAAAGCAAACCTCGTACCACTTCAAGCCTTGCTGATGCGTATTCAGAACAACATGGAATTCGTCATTCAGAACAGCATGAAGATGGGTGGTTCGAACTTCGAGATCGCAGCAACAATGCCGAAGGAAACGGTTCGTATGGCGATGGTCGTACTTGCGACGTTACCAATTGCACTAGCGTACCCGTTCTTCCAGAAGTACTTCGTGCAAGGCCTGACTGTAGGTTCTTTGAAAGAGTAGTGTTGGTTGATAGGTTTTGAAGTTAGAGGTTTTAAGTTTTTTAGGATGTATTTACTCGTTCTTATAGTTACATTTTCAAAAAGTCATGCGAAGGAGAAAAGAATTAACTGAAGGAGCGTAGCGTTCGACTTTGAAAGAGTGAACATACCTTACAGTCAATTCAAAGTTCACGATTTCACGGAGACTGGAAGTTATTCTTTTATCCGTAGCGAACAGACTTTTTGAAAATGTTGGCTACAATAAGACGCTTAAATAAAAGTTTTCATTTAACATTAAGGGGGATAACAGAAATGAAAATGAAAAAATCATTATCACTTGCATTAGTAGGCACAATGCTATTCACGAGCTTACTAACAGGTTGTGGCGGCGGTAAGAACGATGCTGGCGCAGTGAAAGAAACTGATAAGCCTGATGCAGTCGCATCTGAGCTGAAACCTTACGAACTTAAGATGTACCTAGTAGGTGGCCCACAAAAAGATTTAGACATGGTCGTTAAAGAAATTAACAAATATACAAAAGAGAAGATCAATGCAACAGTTGATATCAAAATGTTCGATTGGGGCGATTACGACAAGCGTATGCAAGTAATCACAGCTTCCGGTGAGCCGTACGATATCGCATTTACAGCTTCTTGGACAAATGACTTCCGTCGTAACGCAGCGAACGGTACATTCATGGGATTGAATGACTTACTTGATAAGTATGGAAAAGAAACGAAAGCTGCACTTGACCCACGTTTCTTAGAAGGTACGAAAATTAAAGGCGAAATTTACGGTGTACCTGTAAACAAAGAGTTAGGTCAACAATGGGTATGGCGCTTCAACAAGAAATATGTAGATAAGTACAACATGGACATCAGCAAAGTACACACACTTGAAGAGCTTGAGCCGTTACTTAAGAAAATCAAAGAGAACGAGCCAAACGACATTACACCTCTAGCGGTTCCGAAAAACTACAAGCCATACATGCCATTTGACTATGTACTTGGTGATGAGTTGCCAATCGGGGTTTACATGGATTCCAAAGACGGCAAAGTTGTAAACGTTCTTGACACACCAGAACTTACAAGCGCGCTTGATACAATGCGCAGATTCTACACGAATGGATACTTGCGTCCAGACGTAGCGACACTTGATGGTATCGATAACATGAAGACGGGTAAATGGTTCGCTGACCGTGAAATTACACAACCATATGCGGAAAAAGGCTGGTCCCGTTCTGCTGGTTATGAGATCGTAACTTCTCCAATGCACGATCCGTATGTATACACACAATCAGCTGCAGGTTCCATGCATGCGATTTCCGTAACTTCTGGTAACCCAGAGCGCGCTATGATGTTCTTGAACTTGCTAAACTCAGATAAATACCTTCGTAACTTGATTAACTATGGTATTGAAGGCACGCACTATAAGAAAATTTCTGATAACGTAATCGAAGAATTGCCTGCAATGAAAGACAACTATGCAATGCCTGGTTTCTCCCTTGGTAACATGTTCTTGACTTACTTGCATGCAGATGAGCCTGCTGACAAGTGGGATGCATTCAAGAAGTTCAATGAAAGCTCCAAGGAAGCTCCAACATTCGGTTTCGCATTTGATCCAGCACCAGTGAAGACAGAAGTAGCAGCAATTAACAACGTATCCAAAGAGTTCATTCCTGCGCTATTTACAGGTTCTGTAGATCCGAAGGAATACTTGCCTAAAGCACAGAAGAAATTCAAAGAAGCAGGACTTGATAAAGTAATTGCAGAAGTACAAAAGCAATTTGATGATTGGAAAGCTTCGAAAAAATAATAATCTGCATAGAAGACCATCATGCGGATCAGGGACAGGCAGCTTAGCTGCCTGTTTCTTTTATAAAGGAGGAGAAATACAAGATGAAGCCTATTATCGTATTCTATGATCCATCTTTTCCATATTCAGGTGAACGGTTGCCATTGGCAGCATTCGCTCAATTACAAAATGAAGTTCAAATTGTAGATGCTCAAAACTTGGAATCCGCATTATCTGGGTTAGATGGAGGATGTTTCGTTAACCTTCACGCTCCTTATTTTCCAAAGCAGGCTTGGCCAGCAATTCTTGGCTATTTGCAAAAAGGTGGCGGACTTGTCAGTAGCGGTGGTGCACCATTTAAAGTTCCTGTTCGTTTGGAAAATAACGAGTGGGTGAAGGAACCTGAACAAACCAGCTATCATCAACAAATCAACATCCATGAGACGATGCCGGTGCAAGCTGCACCGATTGATCATTTCATTGCGAATCTCGATATTCCAGTATGCAGTGAATACATGGACCTACTTACGGTGGAGCCAACGTACAGCTTGATCTTACATGTAACGCACCAGAGTGATCAGCCGCATGAAGGCGGTACATCTGGCCCAATGGATACGCACATTTATCCGCTTGTAAAAGGGGTTTCGAAGGCAAAGCGTGAAGTTGCAGCACCAATTGTACTGATGGAACAGACAAAGGGAGACTTCCGCGGCAGTCGCTGGATGTTCATCAATCAACAACTAACGGAGAAGTTCTGGTCGAATAAAGGTGTTGAAGCCATTCTTGAATGGGCTAAGTTCTGTGCCCGTGGTGTAACGGAGATGTGGGCTCGTCCATCGCTTGCTTGCTATGATCCGGGAGATAAAGCGAAATTGCGTTTCCAGTTCCAGCATGTACAGCGCAAATCCTGTGTTCATTCTGAGCTTCATAATGCAGAGTGGACATTCGACTTTGCACTTACGAAGGTTGGACAGTCCGAGGACTTAATCTGGACGGATTGTGAGTCTGTATCTAATTCCCATGAACTGCAGATGCACCATTTGCAAATTCCAATTGATTTGGAAGCGGGTCGGTATGAGCTTACGGTTATTGCAATGTCGAATCTTGGAGAAAAACGCATCATTCACCAAGGGTTCTGGTGTAAAGATGTGGAATTATTACAGTCAGGCGAGATGCTCTCGTGTGATCGAGATTATTTTCACAAAGACGGAAAGCCAATGCCTATCGTTGGGATGACTTACATGAGTTCGGATGTGGCGCGGAAGTTTATTTTCATGCCGAATGTGTCCGTGTGGAACAAAGATATGGCGACAATGAAGAATGCGGGCATTAACCTCATCCGTACAGGAATTTGGACAAGTTACCGTCATGCGATGTATGTGGATGGTCATCCATCAGAAGATGTACTGTGCGCGATTGATGCGTTTATCATGACAGCGAAACAATATGATCTTGAAGTGACCTTCACGTTCTTCGCCTTTACACCGGAGACATGGGAAGGGGTTAATCCGTACTTAGATCCAAGGTCGATTGAGGCGCAGAAGCGATTCATTGCTGCGGTTGTGTCCAGACATCAACATACGAAGAATGTACATTGGGATTTCATTAATGAACCTTCGATGTTTGATCCGAAGCGGATCTTTGAGGGGCCGCGCAGCGCACAAGATGCTTTTGAGCGTCATGCATATATTGATTGGCTCAAAGAGCGCCATGCATCGATTGATGAACTGCAAGTACGTTGGGGCTTTACACCCGCACAACTGCCAAGTTTCGAAGCGATCCAGCTTCCAGAACATAAAGACATTAACTTTGACATCCAAGATATGATTTTTGGTAAAAAGGGTACGCAGTGGCTCGACTATTCACTATTTACGATGGCGATGCTTAACCAGTGGACACTTACGATGCGTGAGACGATCCAAGCATTCAATCCGAACCAATTAGTGACGATTGGACAAGATGAAGCCTTGTACTTCCAACGCCCATCCCCATTTTTCTATGAAGAAACGGTTGATTATACGACGAATCATTCCTGGTGGCTGATGGATCAGCTCGTGTGGGATGGTATTTTTGCGAAGACACCATATAAGCCGAACTTGATTCAAGAAACAGGCATTATGTATGTGGAAACACCAGATGGTAAAGCGAAACGTACAGAAGAAGAATTGCGCAACATCCTAGAGCGGAAATATGCGTACTCATTCTCAACTGGTGGAGCGGGTGCTGTGCAATGGCTGTGGAATACGAATTTCTATATGGATAACATCAATGAGTCCAATATTGGTGCAATTCGAGCGGATGGAACGGAGAAGCCAGAGGCGAATGTATCGTATGATTTCGGTGCATTCATGGGGGAGATTAGCCCATTATTCCAAGATCGTAAGTTAGAAGACATTGTGGTTATTTTCCCATATTCGAATGATTTATCCAATCGTAGACTCGCGGTTGAAGCAACAAGTCGATTAACGCGGGTGCTGACGTATGAGATGAATGTCCATTTCCGTGCGCTCAGTGAGTATCAATTAGATGCACTGAAGGACCAGCCAGCGAAGCTTATTGTGGTTCCAAGTGCACATAACTTTAGTTCAGAAGCGTTCGATCAGTTAATTACTCATGTTGCGGATTTTGGTGCGACGTTATTAGTCACAGGACCACTGCGTATGGATGCTTATTGGAAGCAAGTCGAGCGATTAACGGAGCAGGTTGGAGCATCTGTTATCGGAAATGTTCTACGTGAAGAAGCGTTTGATCTGGGTGGCAAGCGGGTTCCATTATCGTATAGTGCTCGCAAGATTGCGAAGCTAAGCAAGGAGCTTATGCTAGATTCAGAAACAGGAACCGCATCGAGGGAAGCAGCATCCTTACAAGAAATCGCAATTGGCAAAGGTCGCATGCTTTGGTGTGGATTGCCTATTGAGATGAATGATCGAACGGAATCGATTGAACAATTGTATCAGTATGCGATTGAACAATGTGAGATTGAACCTGAGCTTGTATGGGAGCAAGGTGGCGATCTAGCTGGAATTTATGGTAGAAAGCTAAGCTTTAAGCAAGGCTCCCTGTATATATTCGTATCTGAATACGGTGTGGATGCTGAGATTAAGGTCGCAGACCCAACGACTAATCAACAGTATGATTTCAGAGTAGAGAGTGAGCGAACAGTGATGTTTGCTGTGGATCTACAAGGTAAATTAATTGCTGTTTACCGTCCAGAAGAAGTTGAAATCAGCATGAAACCGTGGAAATAAGGGGGATTCAAGCATGGAATATGCAGTAGGAATTGATATTGGTGGTACGAAGACAGCGATCGGAATTGTAAGTGTTGAAGGGCAGGTCGTAACGAAACAAGTACTACCTACTGATTTGACGATTTCACCAGCGATGATGATAGACCGCATCTGCGATACCGTACAGCAAATGATGAAGGATTCTGGACTTGCTCCAGAATCTTTCAGCGGAATTGGCATTGGTGCACCTGGCCCACTTGATACGAGTAAAGGTATGATTGCGTGCCCACCAAATTTACCGGAGTGGGTAGATATTCCGGTTGTCGAGATGTTCCAAGCAAAGTTTGATATGCCGATTCGGATGGAAAACGATGCAACAGCAGGAGCATTAGCCGAGAAGTGGAAGGGCGCAGCGCAGGCGAATGAGAACTTCATTTATTTAACAATCAGTACGGGCATTGGTGCTGGTATCTATGTCGACGGTAAACTCGCAACTGGTGCAAGAGGCAATGCTGGCGATGTTGGACATATGATTATAGATCCAAGCTATGGTACATGCGTATGTGGTCAGAAGGGCTGCTTCGAATATATCGCCTCAGGTACAGGTATTGCACGCAAAGGGTCTGAACTGATGGGCGAAGATTTGACGACCAAGCAAATTTTCCAATTATATGAAGATAAACATCCGGTAATTGAACCGTTTATTCATGATATATACACGTATATCGGAATGGGTTGTGTAAGCCTTATCAATTTATTCGATCCAGAGAAGATAGTTATTGGGGGCGGGGTCTCGCAAGTTGGTGAGTCCTTATTCCAAGGCGTGCAGCAGTATGTACAGCAATTTGCGCTGAATACAGCAGGGAGAAAGACAGAGATCGTACCTGCTTCCTTGAACCAAGATGCCGGCCTGATTGGTGCGGCAGCACTTATTCTATCTACACCTAGAGGCGTAACGAAGTCATGAGCAAGAACTAACAAAGGATGTGTAATGATGGTTTATCCAGTAAAATTTGCTCCTCTTTCACATAAACGAATTTGGGGTGGCAGTCAGCTTAAAGAATGGTTCGGCGAAACCACAGAAGAGAAAATCGGCGAGTATTGGGTGCTTTCCGGTCATCCAAGCAGTACTAGCGTCGTTATAAATGGTGAATTAGGTGGGAAATCGCTCGTTGAACTGACAGAGACTTACCCAGAAGCGTATTTGGGCAACTCGCAGCAGAAGCGTTTTCCGCTACTCATTAAATTCTTAGAAGCATCCGATGATCTATCCGTTCAAATTCATCCAGATGATGCTTATGCACAAGAACATGAAGGCGATTACGGGAAGACGGAAGCTTGGTACATTCTAGGTGCAGAAGAAGGCGCTAAAGTGAACTACGGCCACTCTTTCCAAGATCGCGAGCATTATTGTGAATCCGTGCGTGAAGGCAAGGTCAAGGAGCACTTGAACTACTTGCCTGTGCAAGAAGATCAGATTATCTTCGTACCTGCGAAGTCGATGCACGCCTTAATGTCTGGTACGACATTGATCGAAATTCAACAAACCTCTGATGTCACTTACCGTGTATATGACTGGGATCGTGTAGAAGCAGATGGCAAGCCACGCGAGCTTCATATCGAGAAAGCGGCTGACGCAATGCGTTATGGTGATGATCAACTTGCGATGATGCCAGGAACAGACGACCGTAGATACATGATAGTGGAGAATAACCAAGTAAGCGTAGAGCATATGGTCACTTGCCCGTATTTTACAATTGAAAAAATGATCGTGAAGCAAGGATCGCATACGCTGCAATTAGGTAAAGCAGGTAACCCTGATGTGCTAGTCGTTGCAGAAGGTGAAGGGGAACTTACAGGTGAAGGCTTTGAACCGATCTCCCTTAAACGTGGAGACACAGTCTTAATTCCAAGTACGGTACATGCGTACCATGTAACTTCTACTTCCAAAATCCGTTTGCTTCGGACATACTATTAGACGAAAGAGTCGCCATTATGGCGGCTTTTTTTGCGTTCCGCATATATTTTTGTGATATATTGGGTTTATTCTATAATTTTCGTAAAAAGGTGGCTTTACTCATGTCCAAACGGCAACATGTCGCAGAAATATTAGCGAAATTACGTATAAATGAAGTGCTGCGTGATTACGATCCACATCTCGCAGGTACTTTCCCAATTGAAATTGATATCCCAGCAAGCGATGCAGACATTTTGTGTGAAGCACAAGATATACAGCAGTTTCGTAAGGTAGTAGAAGAACAATATGGGTCATATCCCGATTTTCAAATCGTGGAACAAGATGTGAAACAATTGCCAACTCTTATTGTAAATTTTACATGTGAAGATCTGCCGATTGAAATTTTTGCACAGAATCGCCCTGTGAAAGAGCAGAATGGCTATCTACATATGGTCATCGAAGAGCGAATGTTAAAGCTTGCAGGTGAGGGTGCGAAAGAATCGATTCGACAGCTCAAATTAAATGGACTTAAGACGGAGCCAGCATTCGCTCACTACTTCCATTTATCTGGTAATCCTTACAATCGATTATTAGAGCTTGTTCATGCTGATGATGTGGAATTAAAGCATATAATCGAAGCTCGTATGGATGCAGGTTGGACGGTAAGTGAAGAGAAGGCAGCGATTCTGAGCCGTGCGCATGAATATGTTAGGCAGGAGCTTGAATCGGATGCAAGTGGACATGATTGGTGGCATATTTATCGGGTTGTACAGACGACGAAGACGATTGCCAAGCAAGAACGAGCGAATGCATTCGTCTGTGAGTTAGCGGCACTTATGCATGATTTGGCGGATGACAAGGTAGTCGCCTCTGAAGCGGAAGGACTTACGAACATTCAAGCTTGGTTGACGCACAATCAAGTGGATACAAGCACCATTGCTGAAGTGATTGAGATCATTACGACGATGTCGTTCAAGGGTGGCAACCGTCCACCGATTCGTACATTAGAAGGAAAAGTCGTTCAAGACGCAGATCGCTTGGATGCGATTGGTGCAATGGGCATTTCTCGTGTGTTTGCGTATTCCGGTGCGAAGAACCGCTTGATCCATGATCCAGCGATTCGTCCGCGTGAGCAGATGACAACGGCCGAATATCGTAGCGGCGAGGATACGGCGATTAATCATTTTTATGAGAAATTGCTAAAGCTTAAAGATCTAATGAATACGAACTATGGCAGACAGATGGCAGAAGAACGCCATACGTTTATGGAGCAATACTTAGATCAGTTTTATGCGGAGTGGGAAGGGATTAAATAATAGATAAAGCCAAGCTTCGGTTTGGGATAAGGGAGCGGGATGGAAGATGAGTACGTGGAATGATCGATTTGTGCGTACGCAGGAGCAGCGTGACCGATATGATCTACTTACACCTTTAGTAGAGTGCTTTGCGGGGCGAGCAAGTGAAGTGGATGAACAGAATGGTTTCTCATTTGAAAATATTACGGATCTGAAGGCGATTGGCTATCATGCATTAACCGTACCTGATCAGTATGGTGGTGCTGGAATTAGCTTGTATGAAGTTGCGCTTATGCAAGAGCGTTTGGCACAAGGGGATGCAGCGACGGCACTTGGTATGGGCTGGCATATTGGTTGTGTGTACGATCTTGCACATTCTGGCAAATGGGACGAAGCGGTGTTCGCCCGTGTGGCTCGTGATATTGCTGCGAATGGAACACTACTCAATCGTGCATCCTCGGAACCTGCAAACGGAAGTCCAACCCGTGGAGGTAAGCCGGAGACGACAGCAATACGGACTAACAATGGCTGGCGAATTCACGGACGTAAGACGTTCACAACCCTATCGCCTGTACTTGATCATATTATCGTATCGGCGACCATTACGGATTCGCAGGAAGTTGCCGAATTCCTCATACCGCGAGAGACGACAGGCATTCGAATTGATGAGACATGGAACATGATGGGGATGCGTGGCACGGGAAGTCATGATCTCATCTTGGAGAATGTGGATTTGCCTTTAGAAGCATTAGTCAGAAGGTTGACGCCTGGCGATGGAAAGGCATCCCCTTATCATCTGTTCATTCCTGCCACTTATCTTGGAATTGCACTTGCCGCTCGAAGAGAAGCGTTAGTATTCGCGGCGAACTACCAGCCGAACAGCTTGACGGAACCGATTATTCATTTGCCCCATATTCGAGAGCAGATCGGAAGGATCGATCTGGCATTATCTTCAGCAAGAGCCTTTATGTATAGCGTGGCACAGAGGTGGGATACAGAGAAATGTCTCATACCATCTGAGCTTGCGGCAGTTAAGCATACTGCTACGAATACAGCAATCTCTGTTGTTGATCAAGCCATGCGGATCGTTGGTGCACATAGCCTGTCGATGAATCATCCGCTGCAACGCATGTATCGTGATGTTCGCTTTGGCCTACATAATCCACCGATGGATGATAGCACAATTCGGATGCTGGGTGATTTGGCAGTGAAAGAAACGCTGGCAGATTAAATGGTTCTCTAGGCACTTTGTAAACTTCATACACATACAATAAGAACGATTAACAATCCTTTAAGGTATGAAGGAGAAACGTATATGCAAGAAACAGGCAATATGGGGAAGTATGTCATTATTGAAGATGATGTGCGTTTAGGAATAGATGTACGAATTGGCAATCATGTCATCATTTATGCGGGTTCAATCATCGGGGATCATACGGTTATTCAAGATCATGCGGTTATTGGTAAACAGCCTACCAGAGCGAGAAATTCAGCACTCCCTACAACTGTCAAACCGCTTGATCCCGTTGTAATTGGCAGTGGCTGTACGATCGGTACATCATCCATCATCTATGCAGGGGCTGTTCTTGGATCTGATGTGTATGTCGCCGATTTAGCAACCATTCGTGAACGAACCGTGATTGGGGAACAGACGATTGTCGGCAGAGGTGTGGCGATAGAGAACGATTGCGTCATTGGCAGAGCGTGTAAACTAGAAACCAATAGTTACATAACGGCATACTCGGAGCTTGGCAATCAGGTATTTATTGCGCCATGTGTGGTAACGACTAATGATAATAATCTTGCACGAGGCATGGACCCGGCAGCTAAGTTTATAGGCGTTACCGTTCGTCATGGGGGGCGAATTGGCGCGAATGCGACCATTTTGCCAGGAAAAGTGATCGAAGAAGAAGGTGTGGCAGGAGCGGGCAGTGTTGTGACGCATAATATTCCTGCACGCGAAGTATATCTAGGCTCACCAGCGAGACGATTACGTGATGTACCGGAACATCAGTTACTTGATCAGCCATAGACCAGTTCAATGCCATTACTAGCAAAAGTTAGGGTTTGTCTTGCTCCGTGCGATCAATTATGATCTAATAAGTAAATTAGAGTGAGAGATGACGGAGGAAAGTAATGGACTATATAGTACTCGATATCGAATTTAATGGACGCAAATTTGCTAGCGATAAACCGATGGAAGTCATTGAAATTGGTGCCGTTCGACTGAATGACCAGTTAGAGGAGATCGATACGTTCTCGGCACTAATTAAACCGGTTTATTTTGCAAAGTTAAATAAATTTATTAGAGATAAGACAGGAATTGTCCAAGAGGAAATTGATCAGGCAGAAGGATTTAAGCCAGTCGTTACAGAGTTTCTAGCTTGGCTACAAAAAAGAAGCGACTACTTACTCCTGACTTGGGGGAAAGAAGATGTGAAGCGAATCGTATTCGATACACGCATGCATGAGATGGATGATTCGTATTGGATGGCGATGCAATCGCTGGATTTGCTTAAAGGCTACATCAAGGTGAAGAAGCATACGAATGATATTAGTGTAGAGTCCGCGTTGCACGAACTCGGTATCGAGACAGATGGTGTGACACATCGTGCATTTGAGGATGCGAGAAGTACAGCTCAAATTTTCAAGGCGGTATTTGCAGAGTTAGATCTATCGGCTGTGTCGCAGTATGTAGATACCTATACGAATGCCAAAGAACGACGCATGGTCAAGAATGCCATGAAGACGTTCCGCATGCAGAAAATTCCACTCGACTGGGATCAGATGTATGAGAAGATTATTAAGACGAAGATTACTTCCGAAGAGACGAAGAAACTTGAAGAGCTTCGACAATATTTTGAATCGGAAAAAGAGAATAGTCTACAAGCGACGAAGAGTAATTGACCTTAATGTCAATTGCTCTTTTTTAATTTCACAAAAAATTTGAATAGAACTCATTTTGCCTATTGTGATGTATTAAATAATCATATATATTAAATAGTGTACAATAAATATTAATTATTATACATTAATCGAATCAATAGTATACAATAAAGGAAACGAAAATTGACGTCAACGATTGATTCAGGTGAGGAGGCAGTGTATGTCAAGGGGAATCGGTGTCAGCGGTATGGGGAGAATTGGACGACTGCTGATTAGAAACATTTTTTCTACTAAAGTGCCAAGTGTTAATTTAAAGGTGATTAATTGCATATATCCAGTAGAGACAGTTGCACACTTGCTCAAGTATGATACCGTGCACGGAAGATGGAATGCGGATGTTTCGATCGATGACGGCAAGCTAATCGTGAATGGTCATTCCATTATTATTACTTATGAACGTGATCCTGAGCGTATACCATGGGAACAGTTAGGTGTTCAGACGGTAATTGATGCAACAGGTAAATTCAATGAGCGCGAAGGTGCACAGAAGCATATTGATGCGGGTGCAACGACGGTCCTAATTACAGCGCCAGGTAAGCAAATGGATCTTACTGTTGTCATGGGTGTGAATGATCATCTCTATGATCCTGAGAAACATACATTCCTATCCGCAGCATCCTGCACGACGAACTGTGTGGCTCCACTGCTTCACATTCTGGATCAAAAGTTCCAAGTACAAAGAGGCTGGATGACGACGGTTCACTCGTTCACATCTGACCAGAATCACCTTGACAATCCACACAAGGATTTGCGTAGAGCAAGAGCTTGTACCCAATCTATCGTGCCGACGAGCACAGGTGTGGGTAAAGCACTACTAGACGTTATTCCGCATCTTGCACCTGTTATTGAAGGGATATCGGTTCGTGTACCGACGCAAGACGTATCGCTTGTCGATTTAACCGTTCAAGTATCACAAGATGTGACGGTAGAAGAAGTACGTGCTGCTTTCATCGATGCTGCAAATGGAGATCTCTTCCCTTATGTGGAGTATTCCAATGAACCGCTCGTATCGATGGACTTTGTAGGTTGCACGAAATCGGCAGTTGTAGATGGTTTGTCGCTTATGGCAGCGGGTAATCAAATTAAGGTGCTCGCTTGGTATGACAATGAATGGGCTTATGCATGTAGGGTAGTGGAACTCGCTCAATTAGTTGAAGAGAGGATTGTGATGAATAGATGGGATCCAACGCTCGTTCGCTAGAATTAGGTGTCATCATATGTAAACACTGCGGAACGATAATTGATACTGTCAACACCAATCGCGTACAAACTTTTTATAGCGACTGCATGGAGGAATCCTGCGTCTTAGCACGACTAGAGCAAGGGGAAGAAGATCCATTTATCTTCTAATTTATAGATTAGAGCGAGTAGGAGATAATCCTACTCGCTTTTGTTTTGTCTCCATTAATTTAGAGTCAGGGAGCTAAAGACTTCTCCAATCAGTCCCTTAGTCTGATGGACACCTAGGTCTGTATTCGTCATGAGGATGACGGCTGATTCACGCTTTGGGTACGCAACTAACATACACTGAAACCCGACACCCCAACCGAGTGATGAAATCTCACTTTCCTCTTCCGTGTGATCTAAGAATAGTCCAAGCCCTGCCCATTCCTTACAGCCTTGAGGAGTCATCATCTCTTGCGCCAATCTGGGATAGAGGAAGGACTCGCGATTTCCATTGCAATTGCATGACTTCATCACAGCGATAATTAATTGTGCGAGATCAGTCGGTGTGGTCCACAGACCAGCCGTTGCTGGATAAGGATAGATCGGATATTTGTTGCTAACAATATGTCCGTATTTATCGTGTCCGCAAGCAACATGCTCACGAATGAAGTCAGGGACGGACAGTAAGTAGGCGCTGCTTGTCATATGTAAAGGTTCAAATACAAATTGTTGCATCACCGTCTCAAAAGGTTTACCACACACATCTTCAATAAGCTGTTGAATGATACAATAGCCAGCATCGGAATAGTGGAATTCACTTCCGGGTTCATATCGTACTTGTATCATTTCGTGACAGTAAGAGGATTTCCCATTTAATAAATCCGTTATTTTAGGAATGCCATGACTTAATTGTAGGATATCGAAGCTGCCTTCTGGATCGATGAAACCTCCTTGATGGCTGAGCAGTGTCCGTAAAGTCACTTTATAATTCGTCGTATAGGCATTATCTTGTACTTTCCACGAAACAAGTCGTTCATTCACATCTTCATCTAAGTCCAATTTGCCAAGTTCGATTAATTTCATTACCAATACAGAAGTAACAAATTTACTAATGGAGCAGGCATTAAATATGGATTCTGCATTCACTTGCTGCTTCTCTCCAGCCTCAAGCTCCCCGTAGCTTGTAACTAGATGAATAGCACCCTGTGACACTTGTGCGATACTTAAGGCAGATACTTGATAATGCGCCATGCGTTCAGGGATGTTGATCATTTGTTTCATGCTTGCCTCCTAGGTATGTACACTTGAATATTACTCAGTATAGAACATATGTTCTTTGTTTTCAATAATCAATTTAATTGGCATGATTCTTGCTTATTTAGAATATAGGATACTTTGCAATTTACATCTATTAGAACGGAGGGGTAATGATTTCGAACAATAATACGAAATGTATCGAACAATAGGGTGACTTTCTAGTGAAGGATACAGTTGTATAATGATTTAGATAGTTATGGCACACTTCGCCTAACAATTTGGCGTGTTTTTATGGAGGTATTCTCTTTACAATACAATGTAAACGCCTTCAATAAAGGCGAAGATGGAGGATAATCTTATGCATTTTGATTTAAAAAGAGTACCTTTCAGCAGATACGGATCCTATTTTGTAATATCTCACTTAAAAACAACAGATAAACGTATGGAAGGTTGCTACTTACGTATTGTACGTGGCGGCGATAACGATATTGGAGCGGTATTTCGGATTGCAATAATGAAGGATGGACAGGAGATTTCGTATACGTATGAAGCTACTCCAACTGAACTTATGCTCGATACTGAACATGGTTATGTCAAATGGTGCATAGCAGAAAATGATTTCGTCCATGTACAAGCAAGTGGGGTAGGTCTTAGACTTCATTATGAACCAGGTGCTTATGATTATGCGATTAAGCTGCACGAAGGCCACAAGCGATGCTGGGAAGTGAACAGTTTCAAGCGTGAGACAAGATTCAAGCTTACACCACTTGTTGGTGATATTATGGTCGATTCTCAGTGGGAAGGACTGCATTCCAAACATATTACGCTTGATTGTCTAACAGATAAGACGACAGGTAAGCTTGAATTTACAATTGAAGAATATCGAGCCGTTCCGAAGAAGCGGGATGGATACCCAAGCTATGAACAAAGTTTAGCACGTGTAAAAATGGACTATGAAGCGTGGGTAGTACGCACATTACCTTCGCCTGCACCTTATGAAGAAGCAAGAGAGCTTGCAGCATATATCACATGGTCATGTATAGTGAAAGCAGACGGTTACTTACCACGAGATGCGATGTACATGTCCAAGAATTGGATGACAAATATTTGGAGCTGGGATCACTGCTTCAACGCGATGGCGCTTATCAAGACAAATCCGCAGCTTGCGTGGGATCAGCTTATGATTTTCTTTGATCGACAGGATGAGAGTGGGATGCTGCCTGACTTTATGAATGACCGGACTGCACTGTGGAACTGCTGCAAGCCACCCATTCATGGTTGGACACTGAAGTGGATGATGGATCGGACAACATTCCTAACCGAAGATCATTACAGAGAAATTTACGCACCTCTTGCAGCATGGACGAATTGGTGGCTTAAGCATCGAGATGATGATCAAGACGGTATTCCACAATATAACCACGGCAATGATTGCGGATGGGACAATAGCACGGTATTCCTAACCTCAATTCCTGTAGAAAGTCCGGATTTGTGCGCCTTCCTTATTTTACAAATGGACATTCTTGCACAGATTGCCGATATACTAGGCGACGAAACGGAAGCAAATCAGTGGCGAACGCAAGCAAATGATCTGTTAGATCGTATGCTTGCCCATTTCTGGGATGGAGAGAAGTTTGTCGCGATGCAATCTGGAACACATGAGGGATCAACTGGGGATAGCTTACTGCTATTCATGCCGATTATTCTAGGGGATCGATTGCCACATGAAATTCGTGTTCGATTGATTGCGGGATTGAAAGAAACAGGACGCTTTTTAACGGAAAATGGACTTGCGACAGAGAGTGTCAAAAGTTCGTTCTATTCCAGTGATGGCTACTGGAGAGGGCCGATCTGGGCGCCATCGACAATGCTGCTTATTGATGGGTTAACACGTTCAGGCGAGAGGGAATTTGCACAAGAACTTGCAAGAAAATTCTGTAATATGGCTGCAAGAAACGGCATGGCAGAGAACTATAACGCCATAACAGGCGAAGGATTGCGCGACCCTGCATTTACGTGGACGTCGAGTGTGTTCCTCATCCTAACAAGCGAATGGGTGTAATTTAGAGTGCGAAAGAGAGAGTTGATGATTCATGCGCTTACAACGATTTTTTACATTTCCAGCTGTAGTTAGTAAAAGTCTACAGTCTAAGCTGATGTTGCTTATCTTACTCGTCGTAACGATTCCATTAATGGGACTTGGTTACTTTCTGTTTAATCAATCTTCGCGTACGATTAATGAACAGTTCGGTAAATATGGCGAGAATTCGGTCTATCAGCTGCAATTTCAGATTGATTCGATAGTTGGGCGCATGAAATACACGGTAGATGATCTGCTCTCTTACTTGCTTGACCCGAATTTCACTGTACTTTATGAAGAAATACCGAAGACGTACAAAGGTTTTCAAGACGAACAAAAGCTTGAGCAGTTCATTAAAGCACATAAGACCCTTGAGACGAAAGGGATCTATATCATAACGAAATCGGGGTATTACTACGGGGATCGCAACATCATGACAGACAAATTGCTCGAAGAGCCTTGGTATACCGACCCAAGTGAGAAGTCGGATCGTTATCCGCTGCGTATTTACGAACCGCAACATTATACGAAAAACTCAACGATACCTGGTGAGAAAGTTATTGGGCTGTTGTTTAAGATACATAATCAGACCGGAATCCTAGAGGATGCTCGAATTCTAATCGAGATCAATGCAGATAAGCTACTTGATCTGTTCCGTGAATTTGAGATGGATACGGGCGCTTACTTACGCATTACAGATCAAGGGCGAGTTCGTTATGAAACGGATAAGGTTGGGATGAAACTGGAGGGGACGACAGCCAGTTACGTTCCGCATCCAGATGATGTGGTTTGGCAGAACCATTCGGATGAAACCAATTGGACCATTGAGGTTCGTATCCCACATGAACATTTTTACAAATCATTAAACGGTATTCGTACTTTTACGATGATGGCTGTCGTGATCTCATTCTTGTTCGCCATTATTCTGGCGTACTTCATCTCATCGAGCTTCATACGTCGATTTAAACGAATGAAAGAATCGATACACATGGTTAGTATTGGTAAGTTGGACACGAGAATCCAAGTGGATTCAGATGATGAGATCGGCAGACTTGCGCAAAGTTTCAATAGTATGGTGTATCAATTGCAGGAGCTTATCGATGAGGTGAAGCGGGTCGAGCAGAAGAAGAAAGAAGCAGAGCTACGCGCTTACCATTATCAGATTAATCCGCATTTACTGATAAATACACTAGCTTCTATTCAATGGAAAGCAAGACTTCAAGGCGCACAAGATGTGAATCGAATGATTCATCACCTGACGATGGTGCTTGACGAGAACTTGAATTTTACGAGAGAGATTGTCACTTTGGAACAAGAGCTAGGTGTGATTGATCATTTTCTAAAAATTCAAGAATTCCGTTATGGGCATGTATTTACGTACAGTATCGACGCACAAGAAGTCAATATTGCTCAAGTGGATATACCGAGAATGACGCTTCAACCGTTACTCGAGAACATATTTTTCCATGGATTTGAAGATGGGCAAGGCAATATTGAACTGCGAATGGAGAAGGACGGGGCGAGTGTTCGGATATTGCTGATCGATAACGGCAAAGGCATGAATGAGCACAAGCTTCGTACTTTGCTTGACCCATCGGATTCGCTCAAATCCAAACGTCGCATTGGTATGTTCAATGTGGATCAACGAATTAAATTGCATTTTGGCGCTGAATACGGATTGTTCGTGACTTCAACAGTTGGGGTTGGCACAACCATTACCATTCGATTACCTGGAGGAGGATAAAAGATGAATACAAGCCCAATTAAAGTATTACTTGCTGATGATGAAGTGATCATTCGTAGAGGTTTGATTAGTACTGTGCAGTGGAACAAATACAACATGCAGGTCGTTGCGGATGTCCCCAATGGGAAAAAAGGGTGGGATGCGTTCTTGGAGCACCGTCCAGATGTCATCATTACCGATATTGTCATGCCAGAGATGAATGGAATTGAGCTTGCGCAGAAAGTAAAGGAACATACACCTAACACGAAGATATTGCTTCTGAGCTGTCATCGGGACTTTGAATATGCACAGCAAGGAATTAGGCTTGGTGCTTCTGGCTATTTACTCAAAACCTCCTTTGATGATAATGAATTGGAGCAGTATTTAGAGTTGTTCAAAAAGGATCTGCGACGGGATGCACCTGCAATCGAGCCTTATATGCCCATGTCAGAAACCCATGGATTGTTCGTGGAATGGCTCTATGGTGTGAATCAATATTTCCTGGGAAAAATGGATGTGCTGCTTGGGGCAAGTTGGGCTTGGATGAATGAGGCGAACTATGCATACCTCATAACTGGTGGTAGCAATACCGACTTGCAGCAGATTCGCTCGGACATACAGGATTTACTTCGCACAACGAGTGAAGCGGATATGATGCCGATTCAAGGCGATGTTCTTCTCTTGATGTGCAGTAGTGCAAGTTGTCGGGATTGGAACTATCGTTTATCGAAGTGGAAAGGGACATACCCGGACTTACAATGGACGAAATCAAGCAGCATCACGGGCAAGCAGCAATGGATAGAAGCGGTGAAGAGATTGCATGGCCAGTATGATCTGGAGAAGAAATACAATATTAATCGCTGTGATTGGCCGGAGCCGATCGTACAGGCGGTACAGATCATGATTCGTCATGTAGATACGCAATTGTCCGTATCGGATGTGGCGCAGCAGGTAGGGCTTAGCCGCAGTCATTTTAGCACTCTATTCAAAAAGGTTGTCGGAGAAAGTTTCGTATCGTTCATGTACCAAATTAAATTAAACATCGTGTGTGAACTGCTGACGAGCAGCAAACTCAACATTCAAGATATATCAGACAAAGTCGGGATGCCTGACGTGAAATATTTTAGCAAATGGTTCAAACGTTGTACGTTCGAGACACCAAGTCAATACAGAAGCAAACATCGAATCAGCTAAAAAGACATGTTGAATCAAACATTCAAACACCTATTTGAAGTCGATTTGTAAATTCGTCTGATTTCACACATAAGTACAAACAATATTCGGTTTTGATCGAACTTTAGATTTAATACAATGAAGGCGAACATTATGAAAACGCTTTATTATAGGGGGATGAATATGAAAAAACGTTTGATCATGGCGGTTTCTTTGCTTAGCATGATCGCAGTAGTAGGTGCAGGCTGCGGCAGTAGTGGAACAGGTAGCAATACAGATGCAACAAAAGCACCGGCAGATAATAAAACTGCGGCTACCTCTCCAGATACAGGTAAGAAAGGCGACAAAGTTACGCTTCGATTTGCAACATGGGACTCTGGTGATTTACTTGCGATTCAACAAACAATTGCAAAGAACTTTGAAGCCCTTCATCCCAATATTAAAGTGCAAGTGGAAGCTTATTCCGACGGCTTCGATCAGAAGCTTGCAGCATCCATTGGTGCCAATGATGCACCAGACGTGATGTACATGTGGGATTTCCCAACTTACTACAAAAATTTAGAGCCGCTTGATGAATTGATGAAATCGGATGAGTCACTCAAAGTTGACGATTTCTATCCTGGACTATTCAATTACGTGAAAATTGATGGCAAAGCGTACGGGATGCCTGCTGGATTTACGACACGTGTCATGTACTACAATAAGAAACTATTCGATGCTGCTAATATTCCTTATCCGAAGGAAGGCTGGACATGGGATGAGTTCAGGGAAACAGCAAAGAAATTATCGAACCCATCGAAGAAAGTGTACGGCTTCGGTGTTCGTGCAGAGAACGATCCGTATGACTTGCAAGGGTTTGTATGGAGTAACGGAGGCAGCTTCGTAAGTCCAGATGGTAAGCAGATCGAGGGCTTTATGAATGGTAAAGAGACGGTTGAAGTGATCCAGATGTTCGGTGATCTAGTGAAAGAGAAAACCGCAACAATCGTTGGCGGTAAGAACCAACAGTCCGGTGACGACATCTTCAAAGCGAACCGTATGGCAATGTGGGAAAGCGGAATTTGGCCGCTTAATGGATATAAAGAAGCGAAGATCGATGTGGGAACAGTCGTGATGCCAGCATTCGGTAGTAAGCCGGTTAAGGGCGTTGTCGCACAGTCCGCCGTATCGATGTACAAGAACAGTAAGCATAAGAAAGAAGCTTGGGAATTTATCAAGTATTATGCATCAAGCGACGCGATCAAATTGCGCAAGTCGGACTTACCTGTTCGCAAGAGCGTAGTAGCAGAGCTTAAGTATGACCAAGATCCAATTTACCAACCATTCTTCAAAATGATCGAGAAAAGTGACAACACACCAGCATTCTTGCTCCAGCCAAAATGGAATGAGATCAACCGTGGTTTAACTTCAGCGATCGATGCCGTAATGCAAGGTCAGAACGCACAGAGCTCGTTCGATACGGCTGTGAAGGATTCCATGAAGTTTTTGAAATAAAATTCGAAATGAAGTGGGAATGATGAGTATGCAGGTAGCAACACCTCAGATTAAGAAACAACTTCCATTAGCTAAAAAATTGAATAGAGGTAGGCATAAGCCCTACCTCTTCATTCTTCCTTGGGTATTAGGCTTCGTATTTTTCACATTAGGGCCGATGTTCTTCTCCTTAATTATTAGCTTGTTTGATTACCCGATTGTCGGGGAAAGAACATTTATTGGACTCGATAATTACATCAACATGTTTACGGATGACCCACTATTCTGGAAGTCACTTTGGGTCACTGTGAAGTTTGCGATTTATTTTGTACCGCTCAACTTAATGATCTCTTTACTACTTGCGGTACTGCTCAATTTGAAGGTTAGAGGCAGCGGAATTTTCCGTACGATATTCTATTTGCCTTCCGTAATCTCAGGGGTTGCGCTTGCGATGATCTGGGCATGGGTATATAGCGGTGATTTCGGGATCTTGAACTATGTGTTATCCTTCTTCGGCATTGTAGGTCCAGATTGGCTTCGCGAACCGGGTTGGTCGATGGTAGCCATGATTGGGGCAAGTCTATGGGGTCAAGGGTCCATGATGTTGATATTCTTGGCTGGACTTAAAGCGATTCCGAAAGATTTGTATGAATCTTCTTCATTAGATGGGGCAAGTAAGGCTAGACAATTCTTCAGTATTACACTGCCGATGTTAAGTCCTACAATTCTGTTCAATGTCATTACATCGATTATTAGTGCCTTCCAGCAGTTGACATTGGCGCTGACACTGACTGGTGGGGGACCGATGAATGAAACGCATTTCTACGCGATGTATGTCTATGAGAATGCTTTCAAATACTTCCACTTGGGTTACTCAGCAGCGAATGCTTGGTTCATGTTCTTGATCATATTAGTCTTGACGCTGGCTGTGTTTAAATCGACCAGCATGTGGGTTTATTATGAAGGCGAAGTCAAGAAAAATAAATCCGCTAAAGGCTGAAGAGCGAATAAAATTTGTTGGATTAGCGGGGTGTAGGCAGTGCAGAAAACGATCTCATATGGCTTATTGATTTTCTTCTCAATCTTGTTTCTAATGCCATTCTATTGGCTCTTAACGACAGCACTGAAGTCACCAGAAGAGCTCTATATGTTTCCACCGAAGTGGTTTCCATCGGAGTTTCACTTTGAGAACTTCGTGAGTGCATGGACGGTGCAGCCGTTTAACGTGTACTTGAAAAATTCACTCCTAGTGACGATCCTATGTAATATCGGTTCACTCATTTCCTCTTCTATTGTGGCGTACGGATTCGCACGTTTTCAATTCAAGGGTAGAGAAATTTTATTCCTAGTCGTACTGGCTACGATGATGATTCCTTGGGATGTAACGATGATTCCGCTCTATATGGAATTTAATTTCTTAGGCTGGATTAATACATTAAAACCACTAATCGTACCGGCTTGGTTCGGATCAGCGTTCTACATCTTCTTGCTTCGTCAATTCATTCTAACGATTCCACGTGAACTGGATGAGGCAGCGCGGATGGATGGTGCAGGTGATTTGAAAATTTTCGTTAGAGTCATTGTGCCATTATTAATGCCAGGACTTATTCTCGTCAGCGTGTTCAACATGCTGGGGACATGGAATGACTATCTTGGACCCCTCATTTTCTTGAACGATGCAAGCCAGTATACATTGACACTTGGTTTGGCACAGTTTAAAGGCGTACGTGGTGTTGAGATGGATTCGATTATGGCGATTACAGCTATTATCTGTTTACCTCCACTGGCTGTATTTTTCTTTGCACAGAAATACATTGTGGAAGAGATTGCACATACGGCAATTAAATAGACGTTGGAAGAAAAAGCTTATCCATAAGGATGGCTTTTTTTTCTTGCTTTTCACAACTGGATAGGGTATATTGATTATTCTTTGCACTTAAAGATATTCAGAAAATTCATTCTTAGGAGGTAACTGAAAGTGACTGACACGTTTCATAGTGCCTATCAAGAAGAGCTCAAGCGGTTAGATGCAACAAAGCTTGAGATCGAAAGCCAGCTCAAATGGCTAAGAAGTATTCCGGAGTATACCGGTGATGACTTTACCGAGCAAGTATTGGAAGACAGCCGTGAAGTTCGCAGGCAGCGGCTAGCTAAGGCAGCAGAGGAACCGTACTTTGGACGTATGGATTTCCAAGCTACCAACGATTCGAACACCGCAGAGCTTTACATTGGTAAAGTAGGTGTGAATCAAGGTGAAGAAGGTAAAGGCAAGGAGACACCACTTGTTATTGACTGGCGTGCACCTATATCCAGCCTGTTCTACTCCTTTACAGGAGGAGAAGGTCCCGCTCAGTATGAAGCACCAGAAGGAACTATTGAAGGACTCGTCTATCTAAAACGAAATTTGGTCGTTCGCAAACAAATCTTACAGCGTGTTGTAGACACGTATAACCGAGAAAGTGACCAACCTTCGGTAAATGACGAGTTTTTGTTATATCGATTAGGTGAAAATAAAGACAATCGCTTGCGCGATATCGTATCGACGATCCAAGCGGAACAAGATTCAATCATTCGCGCGGCGAAGAATACAGCCCTTATTATTCAAGGGGTTGCCGGTAGTGGGAAGACGACGGTCGCACTTCACCGACTTGCGTTCTTGTTATATCAATATCAAGAGCAGATTCGCGCAGAGAAGATGATCATCTTCGCACCGAACCATATGTTCTTAAATTACATCTCGGATGTACTGCCCGAACTTGGTGTGGGCAATATTCAGCAGGGCACATTCCCAGATTGGGCAATGAACTTGCTTGATCTGAAGGCGAAGTTAGCACCATCGACCGCATTGTTATCCAAATGGTTCGGCACAATAGACAATCGCCCAGAGCTTAATGATGATGTGTCGGGAAGATTTAAAGGATCCATTCGACTTCAGCATCTCGTTGATCAAAGTGTGAAGTTGTTAGAAATAAATTCAGTGCCGGATACAGACTTCTCTCCATGGGATGGCGCGGTGCTTCCGTACAAGACGATTCGAGTCTGGTTTGATGAGGAATACAAGCATTATGCACTTGCTAAACGTAAGGATCGTGTGATGGCGAGAATTAACCGCTGGGTAGAGATGGAACTCAAGAAGATTTATTCAGCAGTGAAGCTCAAGGAAAATAAGAAAAAAGCATCACAGCGCATGAAGACTTATGCGAATAAATGGCCGAATTTCGATGCGTTAACTATGTATAAGGCCATGTTCCAAGCGGAACCAAAGATGGAACTCCCGAATGAAATTGTGAGTGAAATTCCGCCTCAAGTTGCAACCGATACACGCAAATATTTGAAGAAGAATCAAGTGCTTACCGAAGATTTGGCAGCTCTCCTGTATATTCACGTGCAGTTGCACGAGATTGCAGGTGAAGATCAATTCGATCATATCGTTATTGATGAAGCCCAAGATTTCTCGCCGCTGCAAATTGCAGTTCTGGATCGGTTCGTACGCAATCACTCCTTCACGATCTTAGGTGATTTATCGCAAGGAATTCATGCGTACCAAGGTATTCAAGATTGGAATGAGATGCAGGCATTATTTACCCCTGAAGAGACGGCTTACTTCGCGCTTACGCGCAGCTATCGTTCCACGACGGAAATTATTGAGTTTGCAAATGAAATATTAGTTCGCGGCGTTAAGACAGATCTACTTGCCGTACCTGTGTTCCGCAGTGGACAGCCTGTACGAGTGACTCCTTACACGAAAGCGGAGCAATTCGGGCTAATTTCGGATGCACTGAATGAATTCAAAGAACGAGCATTCAATACGACTGCACTGCTTACACGTACACTTGAAGAGGCTGTTGCTCTTTATACAGAGCTCAAGGAAAAAGGACTGGACATTCACTTGATCGATGGCAGCCAGAGCAAATATGAAGGTGGTATATCTGTACTGCCTATCTATTTGTCCAAAGGCTTAGAGTTTGACGCGGTACTTGTAATGGATGCGGATGACCGTCATTATGAAGCGAATATGATGGATGCCAAATTACTATATGTAGGTTGTACCCGTGCGCTTCATGAGCTATGGGTGTTGTATGAAGGTAAGCCAACACCGCTTGTCCCTTCTTCATAAAATAAAAAAAGATGATCGCACTTCCCTTAAGAAGCAAGGGAGATGCGATCATTTTCATTTTCATAGAATTAGTCAGAGTAAGCAGCAGCGTTAAAGCTTTCTGGACCTGTACGAACAGGAAGAATAGCAAGACCAGCAGGAATGCTAACAAATGCCTGATAAATTAAGAAACCATCTGGGTTAGGAGGTTGATAGTCACAACCGGTTGCTGTAAATACCGTTTCACTAAGAACAAGCAAACCAAGAGGCAAGCTTTCAGTAGCGGAATATACGAGAGTTGCACCTACGCCAGTACCTCTGAAGATCTGGATTGTTACTGGTGTTAAAACGGAAACTAAGGAGGATACAGTTACAGTAGCTGTAAATTGCACACGAAGGTGAGCACCTGCTCCAGAAGTAATAAGTCCTAAAGTACCGAACAACGCTGGAGTACTAGTAACACCAATACCAACTGAGCCAGTAAAGCTACCATTTTGTGAGATTTGTGAATCTAAAAATTTACCACCCATTATTGAGTCACCTCTTTTCTTTGTTATATCCACATCATATGATTGGCGACCGCATTGGATTGGACGGGTAATCCTGATGAAAAAACCCCTTTACGAAAGTAAGTAAAATCGATGTAAATGATTGTGAAATGAAGGAAAACAAGGATATTAATCTGTAAGTGTTGAAACATATGATAAAATAGTACGTATTACAATCCTATAGAAATGCTTGTCGAAATGGAGGCTTTTAGCGATGGGAACTGAAGTCATAGTGTATGAAAAGTTAAAAAGTGGAGAACTTTCGTGTATTGATCAGCGGAAGTGGAGTTCAGAATTGTTAGGCTTACTTAATCACACGAATTACATCACGATCAATGAGCAAGAGTATGAAATGATTGAAGGTCGGATTAATGTAGACAAGGAAGTGATGGAACTGCTCGTCGTATCCGCACAAAGACCGTGAAAGGAATGACTGGAATGAGTGAGAAGAAACAAGAACGATCTTATTGGCATTACAAAGGAAAGCCCCTAAAAGTGTTATCCACATCGATGGGTCTTGTATTACTTGCGAACTTGGCATTTACGCCACTGGTGATCGGTGAAACAGCAGCTCCAAGTGCAAAATTAGTGGAATGGTCTTCGGATGAAGTGAAAGCGTTCTTCGATCCAAGCTCAGATTGGAACATGCCTCTTCCAGTTTTAAGTAAGGGTGAGAATGTCGCTCCGACTCCAACACCAACGAATAATGGTGGATCAAGCGGCAGTGGTTCAACGATCGTGCATACGGGTGGATTCGGCTGGGATGATCTGCTCTTGTATCATTTAATCTTTAACCGTGGTGGTGTGTATTCTTCTAGTCAATATTATGCGAATCGTCCAGCTTACGTCTTCGGAAGCGGGTCGTCATACAAACCGAAGAGCTACGATAACAGCTCGTTCCAGAATAAGACAAAACCGAACTCGCAAGTTGCACCTAAAACTTCGAATTCAACGGGATCGATTGTTAGACGTGGGGCATCAGCGGGCAATAAATCTACTTCTTCAACTTCAGGTGGTATCGGTGGGAAATCGAGCGGCATCGGGTCATCTTCATCCGGTTCATCTGGTAGTTCAAGTTCCTCAGGCAGCATTGGATCATCCTCATCGGGAAAATCCTCTGGCAGCTCGTCAAGCGGGAGCTTCGGCGGCTAATGGTATGGCATGTAGTCGGTTCACCGCATGAAGATCGTGATGCTCGCGTTGCAGAACTTGCCGCAATGGGATTTACGTGGGCAGATATTGAAGAGGAGAAGTATTGGATCGATCAATTAGTAACGATGGATCGCAAGACACATGATGAACTGATGGATGCTTCTCAGATCCTTTGGAACATTTTTGATAAAGCAGCACGCTTTGTCATTGGTAAAGAAGATTTATATCAAGTGTTATCTATTCCTGAAGTGCTGTGGGATGGGCTCGATTGGTTAGATCCGAATGAATTCGGGCAGATGAGCCGCTATGCGCGGTTTGATTTTGCAATAGGACATGATGGAAACATCAAATTATTGGAGCTTAATGCGGATACACCAACAGGGTATGTGGAATCATCGGTTGTGACACCTTGGATGTGTAAGCAATACGAGAAGTACACAACGAATAACGAGATGGCAAGCCTTGTTCGTGATGCATGGGCAGTTGAACAGCCAGAGTATGTGGCATGTGTCAGTTATGGTCAACACCTTGAAGACACGGGAACTGTAGATATGCTCGCTAAACATAGCGGTCTAGATATTAAAATGATCGATTGCTTAGATTTATGGGTCGATGAAGGCGTGCTAAAAGACGCGAATGGTATTGCCATTAAGCGGTTATTTGCCTTGTATCCGAAGGAATGGATGGCAATTGACGATGGTGGCGAAGCATTCGCCTATTCCATTGAGAATCGTCATGTGGAGCTGTTTAATTCGCTTCACGCTATTATTCTGCAATCTAAAGGTCTACAGGCATTAATCTGGGGTCTGCATGAACTTGAAGTCGATCTTTTTGATGAGAAAGAACATGATTATATTGAGCGATTCATGCTGCCTACCTACAATAAGCCAATATTCGATCACAGTTATGTGTCCAAGTCGATGTTTGGAAGAGAAGGCGGTTCTGTGCAAATGTTCGATACAGAAGGACAATTGGATGTTCAAGATACAGCGGGCGTTGACACGAGTCAATTCTTTAGCCGTGTGTATCAAAAAAGAGCAGATTTGCCACATATTGAACTTGCAAGCGGATCGTTTCATTTATTAACAGGAGTTTTCGTTATCCATGGCAAACCATGTGGCTTGCTGGGTCGTGCAGGTGGACTTATCACGGGTAACAGCAGCCATTTTGTAGCGATTGGGGTGAATGAACATGAGGCAGAAGATGGATCCACGATATAAGAAAATATTCATTGGGCTGGGTATCGCATTTGTGGTATTGCTTGCAATTGGGCTATTCATTAATCCCAATAAGTCTGGCTCAGGTAATACAAATACGACAAGCGCAGGAGCAGAATCGTCTACAGGAAATGAAACGCTGCCTTGGGATTATAAGATTGTGGAAGGCACAGTCGGCGATCTCATTGGGGCAGATATGACGATTTTGCCGGATAATGAAATGCTGACCAATGACAACAACTATGCAACAGGCGATAAATTATGGATCGTGCAGTTCATGTCAGCTGAGATGACAACTCGCGATGATAAGCGCAATGATATTAAGTTGTCCAAATGGCAGTCTATTAAGACTTACAAGTCAAAGGCTGAAGCAGAGACTGATCTGAAAGAATTGAAAGTAAATTTAACGACAGACGTTGATTTAGTCGGCGTGTATAAGACGGAGATGGACGGAAAGTTCAGACAATTCGCTGTTGTGAAGATGCCTTCAGGTCATGTCGTTAAGCAGCCGATCGACGATGCGCGTTATGGGAAGTTGAAAGATAAGAAACAAGTTAAAGTTGTGCTTGAAGAAGTGCATGACTTTGCTAACTATGATTTATCGATGGCCAAATTTCGGGGGTGGGCTGAGTGACGGGAATCGTCGTGCTTGATATTGCGATAAGCATTGCAGTTATTATTATTTTACAAATGATCGGGATGTTAGTCTTTAGTTGGATAACGCCGTTTAACGATTTAGAGGAATTGAAGAAGGGGAATACGGCAGTTGGTCTTGCGATGGGTGGTAAATTCATTGCAACAGGCATTATTCTAGGTATTGCCGCTTACACGAATTCTTCGATCCTTCATCTTGCATTATGGTTTGCAGTCGGGTATGTCTGTTTACTTATTGCGTATTGGATCTTTGAATTGATTACACCAGGGCTTAAAATCTCGGAGCACTTGAAGAATGGAAATCTAGCAGTTGGTGTGCTGCTGAGCATGGTTTATGTAGGCATTAGTATTTCAATTAGCAGTTTGATTATTTAAAAAGAGCATGTAGTCATGTAAACGACCGTTGATTATTGGAGCTAGAGGCTCGAGTAGATCAACGGTCGTTTTGCTTTAACTTATAGATCTAGAGATGCAATTGCTTTCTTGAGTACAGTTGCAGAATGGTGTAGTTTCTCTTGTTCTGTATCGGATAAGTTCAATTTCAGAACTTCTCGAATACCATCACGGTTAATGATAGCGGGGACTCCGATATATACATCATCAAGTCCGTACTCGGAATCTAACAAGGCAGAGACGGAGAATACCGAATTCTCGTTATTGAGAATCGCTTTGGTGAGACGCGCTAGCCCCATAGCGATTCCGTAGTAAGTCGCACCTTTACGTTCAATAATATGATAGGCTGCATCACGCACTTGGACAAAAATTTCTTCTAAGCGCTCATCTGTTGGATTGTTATGCTGTGCTTTGTACTCCATGAGAGAAAGTCCAGCAATGTTCGCATTACTCCATACGGGGAGCTCTGTATCACCATGTTCACCCATTATGTACGCGTGTACGTTACGTGAATCGACGTCAAATTCTTGTCCGAGTAGGAAGCGTAAACGAGCTGTGTCTAGGATCGTGCCAGATCCAATGACGCGTGATGCAGGAAGTCCCGAGTACTTCCATGTGACATAAGTGAGGACGTCTACAGGGTTCGTTGCGATTACGAAGATCCCTTTAAATCCACTATTCATAACGCTTGCGATGATATCTTTAAAGATGCGAGAGTTTTTATTAATCAGGTCCATACGCGTTTCCCCAGGTGCTTGACCAGCACCCGCAGTAATGACGACGATATCCGCCTCTCCGCAATCCTCATAGTCACCAGCCCAAATTTTGGATAACGGGCTAAAAGGGAGTCCGTGATTTAAATCCATGGCATCGCCTTCTGCTTTTTGAAAATTACGATCTATAATGACCAGTTCGCTTGTAATCCCTTGATTAAGCAGGGCAAAGGCATAGCTGGCCCCTACTGCACCCGAGCCGACAAGCGCGACGCGGCTGACTTTAAATTGACAATCGTCCATAAGCTTGATTCCTCCAACCTATTTCTTAATCACAACTTAGGATGCTGATCGATATAAAATCTTATTCATAATTATGGTATGATGAGAGGAGTGCCCGATGTAGGGACATTCCTTTGGGGGAGGTTTCAATTTATGGTAACTCATATTCAAGATTCAACGACACTTCATAATGGGGTTCGTATGCCTTGGCTTGGACTAGGCGTATGGAAAACGCAAGAAGGACAGGAAGTCGAACATGCTGTATGCTCCGCAATCGAAGCAGGTTATCGCAGTATCGATACAGCAGCCATATATAAGAATGAGGAAGGTGTGGGTCGCGGTATTAAGGCAAGCGGTGTGACTCGCGAAGAACTATTTATCACGACTAAAGTATGGAATGATGATCAAGGTTATGAGACTACGCTTCAAGCATTTGAGACTAGCTTGCAGAAGCTGGACCTAGACTATGTAGACTTGTATTTGGTTCACTGGCCAGGTACGGGAACCGCTCGATTCATCGATACATACCGTGCGCTTGAGAAGCTATATAAAGACGGTAAGGTAAGAGCGATTGGCGTAAGTAACTTCCATGTTCATCACTTACAAGATTTAATCGCAAACTGTGAAATTAAGCCAATGGTGAACCAAGTGGAATATCATCCACTCTTGAATCAACCTGAGCTACACGCATTTTGTAAGCAAGAAGGTATTCAGCTTGAGGCATGGAGCCCACTGATGCAAGGTAACTTAGACTTACCGCTTCTTACGGAGCTTGCTGATAAATACAAGAAATCACCTGCACAGATTATCATTCGTTGGGATATTCAACAAGGTGTTGTGACGATTCCGAAGTCGATTCGTACAGAGCGTATTCAAGAGAACGGGAATGTGTTCGATTTTGAACTTTCATCTGAAGACATGGTTCACTTGAATGCTTTGAATGAAAACCGTAGATTTGGTCCAGATCCGGATCAATTTTTGTTCTAAAAAAGAGTAAGAATTTGCAGGCTATCGTATATATGCGGTAGCCTGTTTTATTTACCTGTTAAACGTCCAATCATTCCCTGTGCGAATTCATAGAATAAAAATGTGCAAAGGATGTTGGATTCATGCACTGGGAAGGGGGATTTGAAAATGGGCGTATTAGGTGGATGCGGTTGTGGATGTGATGAAGTAGTAGAACCTGTTGGTCGTCGTTCCAACACAGGTACAATTCTTGTTTTGTTTATATTATTAGTGATTATTTCTTGTGTATTTCCTTGTAGATAATGATTAAGCGAGTTATAGGTACGCACTTGTCGTGATTGGCAAAAAAGTTTACAATGAGGTTAATGCCGTATCGCGTACAAGGGTGGTGTATCCATGACTGAAACTAATGAACCAAAAAAAATTAGCCTAGCTGACGCAATTAAACAGAAGCTAGCTGAGAAGAAACAGCAAGCAGCGAATAACCCAAGTGGGTTTGGTGGCGGTAACCAACCGCATGCAATGAAAACACAAAACAAAAAGAAGCCGAATAACCAACGTAGACGTACTGGGGGTTCCTAGGCATATGAAAAAGACCATCGAGAGATGGTCTTTTTTAGTATCAAAGTTTAAATTATTTAATGGATTTGGAGTTTTTGCTACGCGCGAGTTGGCGTACCCACTTGATAATTGGCTTGCGGTATCGCACGCATACATAGAGGAGTACAAGTACAGCAAGTACAACGACACCAATCTTGGCATAGCGTTCGAATAGATGGAACATAGCTTCCCATTGAGGACCGAACAGCTTGCCGATCCAGATGAATAGTAGGACCCAAAACAGTGCTCCGGTATAGCAGAAGAAAGCGAATTTCCGAAACGGTAGTCGAACAATACCAGAGAAATAGCCGGTGAAGTGACGCACCCCTGGTATGAAATAGCCAATAAAGATGAGTGCATAACCATATTTATCAAACCAAAACTTCGTTTTATCAATTTTCTCAGGGCTGAGGAAAACCCACTTGCCATATTTTTTGACGAAAGGCATTCCAACAAAATAACCAATGAAATAGGTGATGGTCATGCCAATTGTCGTACCTAAGAAAGCGAGTAGGACAAGCCATTCCCATTGAAATATGCCTTCATAAGATAAATACCCTGCAAATGCCATCGTGGTCTCCCCTGGAAAAGGAAGGGCAATGAATTCTAATAGAAGACCGAAAAACAATACGTAATAGCCATGTTGATGGAATAAGTCCTGAATAACTTGCATGATTGCCTCCTATGCCATACGGCGAACTGCCGATCTACTTTATGTGTACGTGAAAAAGGAATGAAAGTTTCTTTTTCTTTATGATCGTAATTCATAGTAATTGCTAAATTATCTGAAAATTAAATTTACGTTGGAGGTGACTGGATGAAGCGGTGGCTCGGTAAATCGCTCAAACGTAAGCTCTCGTTCATGTTGCTTGTTATCATCTTGATTCCGTTATTGTCTCTAGGTTTTGTATCCTATTTGATTGCAGCGGCAGTAACTGAGGATAAAGCTAAGCAGTCAGGGATGAATATGCTGCGGCAGATCAATACGAACTTTGAGTTTATTGTACAGGATGTAGAGAATATGTCGCTATTCTTGATTGGTCAAGATAACATTCAGCAATATTTAAGCGGCGCTGAAGTGACAGCGAAGAAACAGAATGAAATCAACGGTTTTCTAACGAATTTAGCTTTTTCCAAGACGTATATATCCAATATTACAATTCGCCCCTTGCAAGGGGAACCGTTTACGAATACGGCTATTTTACAATCAAACCTCAAATTAATTACAGACACGCAGCCGGATTACTTCCAAGCTCATTCCAAGTGGTGGTCTTCCCTCTATGAAAATAATACCCCAATGGGCGTCAAAAAGGTAATTTCACTCGTTCGCCCTATTCGCAACATGAACACATTCCATGAAATGGGGATGCTCATTATTTCCATTGACCAACAAGAACTAACGAAGTATTTGATGAAGTCGGAGATGGATGAGGGTAGCTTTATTGCATTATTAGACAGTAACAACCGAGTGATTGCAGGCAGTAATAGGAGCTGGCTCAATCATGACTTTGGTGAGTTGTTTCCCGGTGTAGGTGGATTTACGGAAAAGTCAGGAACGATGAATGATACTTCAAGTCAGGAAAAGCGAACAGTGCTCTATGACAAAGTACCTTATGTGAACTGGACGACTGTTGGGATGATACCATTTCGTGAGTATCAAGCTCAGAATACGTATGTTCTTAAATTAACGGCAGTTGCGGTTGGAGTCGCGATTGTACTCATTATGATTCTTGTCCTAAGTTTCGTCCAACAGGTAACGAAGCCGCTATTGAACTTGAGTAAATACCTTCGCAATGTGAATCCAGATGAGTCGATTCCAACTTATCCCGTGACAACATCCGATGAAGTTGGGATGCTTATACACAGCTACAACAAGCTCGGAGATCGTATGGAATGGTTGAAGGAGGAAGTCACTCGCAATGAGACGCGTAAGAAGGAAGCGGATATGCAAGCCCTTCAAGCGCAGATCAATCCACACTTTCTATATAACACATTATCGTCCATCCATTGGATGGCGCTCATGAGTAAAGATGGACAAATCGCGGAAATGGTAGGGGCTTTAAGTGATTTTCTTCGGTTTAGCTTGAATAAAGGAGAGGAATATTGCGCGATCCATCAAGAAGTGGCTCATGCGCATAACTATGTCCAAATTCAAATGATCCGCTTTCCCAATCAATTCGAGGTTACCTTCTACGTTGATCCAGAGCTGCGTAGTAAGTCCATTCTGAAATTATTGCTGCAACCATTAATTGAGAATGCGATGATTCATGGTATTCAGAAACAAGGGGGCACTGTTGGTCAAATATATGTGCATATCGATCAACTGGGGTCAGATATTCGTTGTATCGTTGAGGATACGGGAGTTGGTATTGAACCACAAAAGTTGAGTGAAATAACAGCACAATTGAATGCCCCTATTGATCACGAAGTGATGCTTCATGCGAATTACGGGCTGCGTAACGTCCATCGCCGATTAGTTCTTCATTATGGTAATGTTGCGGGTCTTCAAATTGATAGTGTTCTTGGAAAAGGTACACGAGTTACGTTCTCGATTCCTGCCATGAAAGGTGGTTAAGTGATGAAATTACTCATTGTTGATGATGAAATCATTATTCGTAAAGGGCTTAGCACGGTATTGAACTGGAGTGAGATTGGAATTGAGGTGCTGACGCCTGCTGCCTCTGCCGAAGAAGCGCTGAATCGTATTCCTATAGAACGTCCACAGATTGTGTTTACCGATATCCGAATGGGCGCGATGAACGGACTTGAGCTTGCAGCAGCCATTCAGGAAGCCTGGTCGTATACGGAAGTGATCATTCTAACTGGATATGATGAATTTACATATGCGCAGCAAGCGTTACGTGCGGGAGTGAGCGATTATTTGCTAAAGTCAAGTCGCCCAGATGAAATTATGCGAACAGCTGTGAAAGCGAAGCAGCGTATTTTGAGTAAATGGGAGTTGTTGAAACAGGATCATATGCAGCAAAGTGCGTTTCGCAGCCGATTGTTTGAACAATTGGTCGTTGAAGGCGAGTCGGATGCGTTAGTCATTCAGCAAGCTGCAACTATATTTAAGAAGCTTAAGTGTTGTACAAGGCTGAATGTCGCTTGTATCAGACCCTCAGGTTGGGAGGAATATGGACTACTGCTGTTTGCTGTTAGCAACATGCTATATGAGCTCTTAGAATGTGAAATTTGGCTCTCTGATGGGCATTTGGTCGTCATTATCAGCAGCTTGGATGCCTTTCAATTGGCGCTGACAAGGCTCATGCGTAAATTGAAATGCTCGCTCTATGCAGCAGTGGGATCAAGTGTATCGCAATTGGAACAATTACATACCTCGTATAAGGAGGCTGCGTATGTTCTTGATTTCCAGCCTATATTCGAGCCCGATCAGTTTGTTGATTATGATCAGATAAAAGGAAGGGTTGGTGGACGCACAGTCTGTTCCAGAGAAGAAGAGGGTGAGCTTGCAGCGATACTAAATAGTGGAGGTCAGATTGAGTTGCGGCAATGGATTCACCAGATGGTTCAAGCTCAGTTATCTGATGAACACGTAACACCGATATCGCTTACTGCATTTTTAAATTCAATCATTATCTCGGGTCATCGGTGGTTAGAGAGAATGCTGCATGCGAGTAGATTGGATCAGGTTCAGTTGTGCAAACCTCCCGAGACATTCACAGAGCTCAGCGAGATGATGGAGGAGTCGCTATTCAAATCAATGTCGGTCATTATGGAAACACATCGTGTAGAAGTGGTAAACGACCGATTCTCCTATGTGCAGCGCAGTATGAATTACATTCGCAGCAATCTCGATCAGAGCTTAACGTTGAAACAGGTAGCACGTTATGTACACTTGAACCCGAATCATTTTTCTGAGGTGTTCAAGCGTGAGACAGGGTTAACGTACTTGGAGTTCGTAACAAGGGAGCGAATGCACCGAGCTGTCGAAATCTTAAATGAGTCTTCAATTAAAATTAGTCAGGTTGCGAAGGAAGTCGGTTATGAGGACATCAAATACTTTAGCCAACAATTTAAAAAGTATATGGGTAAAACCCCTTCGGAATATCGTCATAAATACTGAACTTTGTCTACCCGTAAGCTGAATTATATCCCCTATGTGGCGACCCTATCAGCTTCTATACTGAATACGTAAAGATAGAAATGCAGGTTACAAAGGGGAGGTTATCTCGTGAAACGTAAATTGATGATGTCGAGTTTAGCTGTTGTACTCGGAACGGGTGTAATTGCAGGTTGTGGTAGTCAGGAAGCAGCAAGTACGAATACGCCAGCTGCAAGCGGAGCGCCAAGTGAAACGAAAGCACCAGCAGGGGCGAAAGTAAAACTTTCTTTGTGGCATAACTTTACAGGTGAAGATCTTCGTGCGAAGGCGATGCGAGGCATCATTGAGCAGTATCAGAAGGATCATCCGAATGTGGACTTAGAAATTCAAGCCATTCCTCCAGATGGATATAAGGCAAGACTTAAGACAGTTGCTGCAGGTAATGAGATGCCAGATGTTTTCATTATGCAGCCGGGTACGATTACTAGAGAGTTCGTATCGGGGGAGCTTATCCAACCGGTGAATGATCTGCTGGACAGTAAGTCGGAGTGGAAGAACGGATTCATGCCGAATGCGTTTGACGATTTTACGGTTGATGGTAAGACATACAGCGCACCGATGGGCTTATCCCCAACTTCGATTCTTTATTATAATAAGAAAATTTTCGAGCAAAATGGATTGAAACCGCCTACAACTTGGGACGAATTGCTGCAAGCGGTAGATACACTCAAGAAAAAGAATTTGATTCCAATTGCCCTTGGTAACAAAGCAAACTGGGTGGCACAGTCTTGTATCATTAGCTCACTAGGAGACCGTGTAACAGGTTCGGATTGGTTCCGGAAAGCGGTGAAGCAAGACGGAGCGAAGTTCACGGACCCTGAATTTGTTAAGGCACTAACGTACTTGCAGGACTTAGGTAAAGCAGGGGCTTTCCAAGAAGGCTTTAACTCGATAGATGGTACACAGATGGAGCAGCTATTCATTCAAGGGAAAGCGGCGATGATGATTGAAGGCGGTTGGGGAGTAACGAATTTAGCGGGCAACTCGTCCAAGGAATTCTTGGATTCGGTTGGGGCAACGATTCTTCCTTCGATTCCAGGTGGTAAAGGCGATCCACAATCGACGTCCAGTGCAGTGGGATCAGGTCTTGGTCTAAGCAAGAAAGTGGCAGCTGGTGATCAGAAGAAAGCAGCTCACGATCTGATCTATGCGATGTCAGGTCCAGAAGCGCAGAAGAAGACGCTAGAGAGTAACAACCTTGTCAGCTATAAAGTGGATCTGGATAAGAGCAAGGTATCCTCACTATTTGCAGAAGTGTATGAGCTAATGAGCAGAGTGAAGCGTACACCGGTTTATGATGGCTATTTAACTTCTGCTGGAACAGATGCGGTTAATAATGGCTTGCAGGAGCTTCTACTTGGTGCGAAACCAGAGGATGTAGCGAAGAAAATCCAAGACGCACAAGCGAAGGCGCTTGGTAAATAAGATGACAAGGGCGAAGCGCTTTATCATCATTGGTCTTCTACCTGCCGTTATACTGTATGTAATTTTCGTACTCGTACCGATTGTCTGGTCGGCGTATTATGGATTCTTTGACTGGAAAGGGATTGGCGCTGCGAAGTATATCGGGTTTGGAAATTTTACAGAGGCGCTTCAAGACCCGATGTTCTGGAAGTCATTCGTCAATAACTTGTATATTGTCGGTTTCTCGATATTTGGGCAGCTTCCGATAGCGTTACTGCTTGCATTAGTTCTATTCAAGAACTCGTTCTTCCAGCGATTTATCCGAGCTTCGATCTTCGTTCCCATGGTGCTATCCTCTGTTGTCATCGGGATTATATGGGGATATATGTACCACCCACAGATCGGAATTATTAACTTCTTACTGGACTTCTTAGGGCTTAGTTCTTGGGAAATGCAGTGGTTATCTGATCCGAAAATTAACATGTTCTCGCTAGGCGTGCCGATCATCTGGGCGAATATTGGTCCTTACTTGATCTTATTTATTGCAGCCCTTCAGAACATATCAAGTGAAATTCATGATGCAGCTCGCATTGACGGAGCGACAGGTTCTCGCAAGCTATTTGCCATTACATTACCGATGATCTGGAATACGATTAAAGTCGCAGTCGTGCTCTGTATATCAGGTTCACTCAAAGCATTCGATCTCATATTCATTATGACAGGCGGAGGGCCGGCACATTCGACCGAATTACTCGCGACGTACATGTACAACAACACGTTTACGATTTATCGCTATGGGTACGGCAGTGCAGTTTCTACCTTGATTGTGATATTGAGCTTGGCACTGATCGCAGGTAGTCAATTGTTGATGAATAACAAACGAAATCAATTGTAAAGGAGGAGGTACACAGATGCAGCCTGCCATTCACACATCGAAAGCCTCCTCGATCTTGAGCGGAGTTCATGCTTTAAAAAAGGTTCGAAACACGGTGATTTGGGTCATCATTACGATTTATGCCTTGCTCACGTTGTATCCGCTCATCTGGCTGTTTATTAGTGCATTTAAAACGAATGAAGAGTTTTTCTCCCGCCCATTTGGGCTGCCGACTACACTGCATTTCGAGAATTTTACCCGGGCTTGGAAAGTAGCTGGAATGGGAACCGCTTTTGTTAATTCGATAGTCGTGACGGCAATTTCGTTAGTGCTTACTCTACTGATTGGTGCATTAGCATCGTTTATACTCGCAAGATTTAACTTTCGGTTTAAGACCTGGGTGCTTGGTTTATTTGTACTAGGGATGCTCATACCTGTTCATAGTACGCTCGTTCCACTGTTTATTTTGCTGAAACAAATGGGTTTACTAGATAGCAGATTAGCACTGATATTACCGTATATCGCGTTCGAGCTGCCGATAGCGCTTTTCATTATAACGGCGTTTATGTCGGCTTTTCCCAAGGAAATTGAAGAAGCTGCTTTAATTGACGGTGCAGGGTATTGGGGGATATTCGGTCGGATCATGCTGCCACTTTCGATGCCTGCTTTATCAACGGTTGCGATTCTAGCGTTCTTAAGATTCTGGAATGATTATGCCTTTGCACTCGTGTTTATTAGTAAGCCTTCTTTAAAAACGCTTCCGCTTAGCTTATCCGTCTTCTCCGACGGCTTCGGTTCTGATTACAAGTTAACGCTGGCAGCGTTGTCCTTATCCGTCATTCCAACGCTCGTGATATATGTGATTTTTCAAGAGAAAATTATGAAGGGTATGTTAGCTGGTTCAGTGAAAGGCTAAAAGGTTAGAAAGGTTAGATAAATAGAAAGTTAGAAAGAGAGTTAGTATAGGGAAGGGCACGGACTGTTAGCAGTCAGTGTCTTTTTGCTATTTATTATTTTTTTGAAAAGTGAAAAATAATGATTGCCAATTTATTGGTGGATTTGGTATGATGTAAACCTTCGCTCTATACGCGCATTTCACGCACACATGTAAGTTTTATTGTCAAAGGATGAAACGAACTGGAGGTGCAAAAGATGTTATTTTATGTGCTCGCAAGAAAGACGTATGTCAGCAACCTGCAATATCGGGGTGCACATATGATCAAGAATGCAGCAAGTCTAATCTTCGGGTTTATGTATGTTGCGATCTGGGCTGGGATCGGCAGCAGCAGTGAACTGGGGGCTAAGGCAGCAGTAGGGATGACGGCATACATTGCCTTCAACCAAGCGGTTCTATGGATAACTGGCTTCTTGCCAGCAGGTCTTGGGATCGAACAATCCGTCCGAACAGGTCAAATCGCACTTGATGTGATGCGACCGACACATCTGTTTACGCAAAAGTTAAGTCAAGCGTGGGGACAGGTTGCTTATCAATTCGTGTACAAGTTTCTTCCGATTTACATCCTCTATTACTTCATGTTCTCGCTATCTCTTCCAAATCAAGTCTCAACTTATCTCTGGACGACTCTGGCGCTCGTTATGGCAGCATACATCTCGATCTGTATCCAATACATGATCGGGCTCATTAGCATGTGGACAACCGAATCTAGATGGCTATACTGGGTCAATTATGCGCTCAGCATGCTTATATCCGGATTCTTCATTCCCATTGAATGGCTGCCAGCTTGGCTGCGTACGATCAGCTTAGCATCACCGTATCCAAGTATGCTGTACTATCCAACAAATTTGTATTTAGGCAGAATCGCACCCTCTGTGCTGTTTATTTCACTGCTATGGTGCATCGGATTTACTTTTTTCTGTCTACTCATGACTCGCTTCTTGCAGCGTAAGTTGGAGGTGCAGGGTGGATGAAAATGCTTAAAATGTATGGGCTGCTCATTCGAGCAAGCCTCAGAAGTCAGATGCAATATAAAATGAACTTCTTCATCTCAACTGTACTAGCAGCGTTCGTATCGGCATCTGAATTCTTGATGATTGCGCTTGTGCTGATGAAATTCGGCAGCATTAAAGGGTGGTCAATTGCAGAGGTTGCCTATTTGTATGGCGTCATTATGATGTCCAAAGCGATCTATCGTTCGCTTGCAAGTGATGTGCATCATCTTGAAAAATATTTAGTTACAGGCAACTTTGACTCGCTTCTACTGCGTCCGATTCCTGTCTTACTTGCACTCATGTCGCAAAATTTCAAAATCTTGTTTGCTGAATTTGGACAAAGCTTACTTGTCCTCTACTTCGCGATGCGAACGATGATGCACAGTGGACAGATTGACTGGACGGCGATTCCTCTGACAATTATCACGGTGCTATCTGGCTCGATCATCTTGTTTGCAATTGGACTTGCCACAGCAACCGTAGGTTTCTGGACGACGCGTGTGGATGAATTGCAGACGATGACCGAAGATGCAGCAAGAACGGCGGCTCAGTATCCGCTTGAACTGTATCCGAAGTGGTTCAAGGGAATCCTGCTAATGTTAATTCCAGTTGGTCTGACGAACTATGTGCCTGCCCTTGCCATTTTACGGAATGAATATGGGCTATGGGTAATCGGAGTCATCCCAATTGCGGCTATCGCGTTCTTCGCCATTTCTTTCGCCTTCTGGCGGTTTGGGATTACGAAGTACCAGAGCACAGGGACTTGAAGAGTGCGTGATTAGCAAGAGCGAGTTCAAAAAGCAAAACGTAAGAGAAAAAATGTATTGTAGGAACGAAGTGTTCGCCTTTGAAATCGTGAAAATACAATAAAATAAATTCAAAATTCACGATTGAGACAGCGACCGGAAATACTTTTTTCTCTGTAGTGACACTACTTTTTGAACTCGCAAAGCGTTCCATGAAAAAGGTAGAGGTGAACGGATAAATGATTATCGTAAACAATGTGCAGAAGACATTTAAACTCCCCATTGTCAAAGAAGGGCGATTTGCAGGGATACGAAGTCTCTTTACAAGGGGATATACAGAGAAAATAGCGGTGCAGAACGTAAACTTCACAATTGAACAAGGAGATTTTGTTGGCTACATCGGACCCAATGGAGCGGGGAAGTCGACGACAATAAAGATGTTGACCGGTATTCTTCATCCAAGTGCTGGCGAGATTACGATTCATGGACTTAGTCCACAGCGAGACCGACGTCAGGTGGTGCAGCGCCTTGGTGTCGTATTCGGGCAGCGTAGTCAGTTATGGTGGGATCTGCCGACCAAAGATACGTATGACATTCTCGCCGCGATGTATGGGATTGGTGAAGATGTAAAGAAGAAGCGATTAGGGGAATTAAGTGAGCTACTAGGGCTTGATGAGTTCCTAACGACTCCAGCACGTAAGTTGTCACTCGGACAGCGGATGCGTGCGGACTTGGCAGCGGCACTACTCCATGACCCTGACATTCTGTTCCTCGATGAACCGACAATCGGACTAGATGTAACAGCGAAGAAAAATATACGCGGCTTTCTTCACACACTCAATCAAGATCTTGGTAAGACAATCCTACTGACGACACATGATATGGACGATATTGAGCAGCTATGTAAGCGAGTGATTGTAATTGAATCGGGACGTATTAGCTACGATGGTTCAATTGATTCTTTGCGCGATCAGATCGGCTTGCCGACGATTATGCGCGTTAGCTTTGTGGGGCAGGTACATGTTCCGAAGTGGACAGCTTCGGAGTTTCCTTTTGAAATAAAGGAATATGGTAGTGACTACTTAATGATTCATTGCAATCGACAGGAGATCAAGCCGATGGATGTACTACGAATCGTTAGTGACTGGGGCGAGATGGACGATGTGCATCTCAAAGAGCCTGATTTCGAAGAAATCATTCATCGTATTCAGGCACAGCCTGTGAAGAAAATGCTGTACGCCTAAGCGTTACTTCACAATCTGAGACTTTTGCTGCAACTTACCGAACAAGAAGTCGGTCACAATCGCAAGAAGGCAGGCAGGGATCGCACCGGCATACAGCCGCGCGCTGTTGTCCATGTTAATCCCTGAATAAATTTCTCGACCAAGCCCGCTACCACCAATTAGCGGGGCAATCGTGGCAACGCCAATGGCAATAACAGCAGACACACGTACACCAGTTAGAATATAGGGGACGGCAAGCGGAAGCTGCACTTGAAACAGGAGTTGCAGCCGAGTCATGCCGACCCCTTTTCCAGCTTCAGAGATGCTAGGGTTTACTTGGGTCAGTCCGATATACGTACTGCGAATGACAGGCATGAGGGAGTAGAGGAATAGCCCAATGACTACAGTCTTGAAGCCAAGACCGAAGATAACCATTAGCAGCACAAGCAGCGCAAGACTTGGGAACACTTGAACCACATTCGCAAGCGTAAGGATGATTGCAGCCAGCACTTTATTTCGAGCAGCAATCATGCCAAGCGGGATGCCAAATACGAGTGCAAGCAATAGTCCACACAGAACCATCACGATGTGGTCATAGGTTAGACTGAGCAGATCGAGCCAATTTTCACTTACATAGTTCACAAATAATTGCATCGCATGTTACCCTCCCATCATTTCAGCAGTCCGAGTTTCTTCAAATAATCTTCGGCGACTTTCTTCTCATTACGTTTATTTACGTCCACCTCGTAGTTCAGATCGATCATCGTCTCGGTGCTAAGTTTACCAATCAATAGACCAATAATTTCTGCGAGTTCCGGGTGCTTATCGAGTAAATCCTTCCGCATAACTGGGGAAGCATCGTATGGTGGGAAGAAGTGTTTGTCGTCCTTCAGCGACTTGAGCTTGTAGGCTTTGAGTCTTGCATCGGTCGTATAGGCGAGCACAATATCCACATTGCCAGTCGCTACGGCTTGATAGACAAGAGCAATTTCCATCGGAATTGTCTTGCCAAAGGCTAGGTTATATTTTTTCGTAAAAGCCTTATAACCATCTTGCTCGCGCTCTAGCCACGTCGTATCCACGCCAAGCTTATAGTTCTTCGCTGTGTCTGTGAGGTCAGAGATTTGCTCGATGTGATCCTGCTTTGTCACTTCTTCACGCATTGTGAATGCGTATGTATTCTCGAATCCGTAAGGATTAAACCAGTTGAAATTATAGTGCGTGAGGAAGCCTTCTTGCGCTTGTCTTAACACTTCTGCACGATCATTCGTTGCTTGTACTGGAAAATAATTATTAAAGATTTCGCCGCTATACAATGTGGCTAATTGAATATCGCCTTGATTCAGTGCACCTACAATGACGGCACTTGAAGCAAGATCGGGCAAGACGTCCACTTTCAGATTGGTACGATCCTCAATCAGCAGCTTGTACATCTGGGCAATGATCTTCGGTTCGGAGTACGTTTGGGTACCAATACGAATGAGATCCTTGTTTCCGCAAGCGGTAAGCGTACTTATCAAGGTAAGAATGACGATGATCATGCCCCAACGGTAGTTGAGCTTTAAGTTGTGCATATGCTTCCTCCTAGACGGATTAAACAGAACTGGATGCAGGGCTTACTCTGACTTTACGCGAGACCCATTTTTCAACAAGACCAAGTAGAAAGTCCATCATGAGTGCCAATATAACAGCGAGCAGAGCACCTATAATAATTAACTCCTTCTTATTCACACCCATACCTGAGAAAATTAACTGTCCTAGCCCACCAGCTCCAATTAACGTAGCCAGTGTTGTCCAACTGATGATATACACCGTCGTCGTGCGAATTCCAGCCATGATGTATGGAAATGCGAGCGGAAGCTGGATTTGAAACAATCGTTGCTGTGCGTTATAGCCCATCCCTCTAGCTGCTTCGATGATCCCAGGGTCAACTGCCTCAAAGCCAGCGAATGTATTGCGCATGAGTGGCATGAGGGAGTAGAGGAATAAGGCAAAGATCGCCGGCCAGGTCCCGATGCCAAGCAGTGGGATGAGAATCGCGAGCAGGGCAAGGCTGGGGATGGTTTGTAGGATGTTCGCGATGGTGAATACCGCACTGTTGATCCATTTGACCTTGTTGCCTGCTAGCATGATCCCGATTGGAATCGCAACTAGAATGCCGAAGAATACGGATACTCCTGATATATATAGATGTTCACCAACTGCCTTTAGGATATCGGCTGATCGTTCCTGCAGTGTTGTCCAAATGGTGTTCATTCGGAAGCTCCTCCTTCTACTGGAGAGGGTTCAGACTCTGCTCCATATACATCCGCAATATAACGTACAACGCTTCCTTTCGTAATTAAGCCAACAAATCGGTTGTGATCAGCTACGACAGGAATGAACGGCAATCGCTGATTCGTGAGTAATTGAAGTGCCGATTGTAAATCAGACCCTTGTTCCACAACATGCTCGAATGGCGTCGCCAAATCGCCTATCGTGATGTTCTCTTCTTTAAATCGTTCGATCACTTGGAAAATAGACACATGACCAAGGAGCACATGCTTGCGATCTACAATAATAAGGGAATCGACGCGGCGTCTTTCCATGATCTTAATCGCTTCCGCTAAACCACGGGAAGGGTAAGCCGTAACTGGATACTCAGCCATGACTTCATCGACAGTGATTTTCTCGGAGAGCGAGTCTTCCATCAAGCGTTGTTTACCGACAAAGCTTTTGACGAAATCATTGGCTGGATGCCGCAAAATATGCTCAGGACGACCTTGCTGCACGACAAATCCGTCTTTCATCAGAATCATGTTATCGGCAAGCTTAATCGCTTCATCCATATCGTGTGTCACGAAAATAATCGTTGTATTTAGCTCTTGCTGCAGGCGAATAAGTTCATCCTGCAAGTTCTCGCGTGAGATCGGATCAAGGGCACTGAATGGCTCGTCCATGACGATAATGTCAGGCTCAGCAGCAAATGCGCGAATAACCCCGACACGCTGCTGCTGCCCCCCACTTAGCTCAGATGGATAGCGAGAGCGATATGTATCTGGACTTAAGTTAACCAGTTCAAGCAGCTCATCGACTCGCTTATCGATGCGTGCTTGATCCCATTTCAACAGGCGAGGAACGACGGCTACATTTCTCGCAATCGTCATATGGGGGAAAAGTCCGATGCTCTGAATGACATATCCAATGCTGCGGCGCAGCTCAACAGGATCAATCTGGGAAATATCTTTGTTGTTGATATATATTTTGCCGGAAGATGGGACGTTAAGCCGGTTGATCATACGCATGGTCGTAGTTTTCCCACAGCCGCTCGGTCCAATCAAGACATGGATCAGTCCTTTGGCAAACTCAAGATCAAGTGACTCTATCGCAACATAACCATTGTCATATCGTTTGCTTACCTTTTCGAATCGGATCATACGACTTGGAGCACCTCATTTTTTCGTATCTGGAATGATCGGTGAAACAAACATAATATACCCAGTTAAGGATAATTCCATTGCTATAAAAAAAAGACCCTGCATTTAAGCAGGACCGTTTGGTTGATTCGGTTGGATAGTAGAGCTGCACGAGGATTGGCATGTCTTTGCGATGGAGCATCCCGCGCATTTACCTTGTTTACTTTTCTTATAGAATCGGACTAGCGTCCAAGCCGCATAGCCGAATATGACTGTACCTAGAATAATACTTGCAGCCAAGATTCAATCACTTCCCTTCACATTCCAAGTAAATGTCCAATACCGACAATGATAAGTGAGATGAGATAAGCGACGATAAGTGCATATATAATCGAGAACCAAGTCCATTTGATAGAGCCTGTTTCTTTACGAATAACTCCGACCGTAGCTAGACATGGGATATACAGCAGAATAAATGCGATAAAGCTATAAGCACCAAGTGGTGTGAATTGCCCTGCTAGAGCGGTTTGGAGCGCCTGCGTGTCAGGAGCAATATAAATGATGTTCATGGTCGAGACGACGACTTCCTTGGCTAAGAACCCAGTGATAAGCGCTGCGCCTGCCTGCCAAGTGCCGAATCCAAGTGGACTAAACAGTGGAGCAATGAATCCACCGATCATCGCCATGAAACTTTCGTTCATATCTACGCCAAGACCGCCTGGTCCTGCATAACTAAGCAGCCAGATCGCAACAGAACCTCCGAAGATGAAAGTACCTGCCTTCTTCACGAAGCCTTTGCCCTTCTCCCACGTACTGCGCAGTAGTGTACGTAATTGCGGGATACGATAAGGTGGCAACTCAACAACGAACATCGATTGTTCTTGCTTGAGAATGGTCATCGAGAATATTTTGGCTAAGACAAGTGCAATGACGATTCCTAGTAAGTATAAGGACAGGACGATTAATGCTTGATGCTCTTTAAAAAAGATACCGACAAACAAGCTGTATACAGACAATCGTGCTGAACAGGACATAAGCGGTGTGAGAATAACGGTAAGTAATCGCTCTTTCGGTTGTTCAATCGTTCTTGCCGCCATAATTCCTGGTACATTGCAACCAAAGCCGATAATCATCGGGATGAAGGCTTTGCCGTTAAGTCCGATCACTTCCATCAGCTTATCCATTACGGTTGCAATACGAGCCATGTATCCTGAGTCTTCAATAAAGGAGATAATCAGGAACAGCATGAAAATTTGCGGTACAAACACAAGTACGCCGCCGACACCTGCTAGTATCCCATCGAGTACAAGTGACTCAATGAAGGGAGAGGCATTTATCGCAGTGAGTGCAGTGCCAAAGCCATCTTTGAGTGGACCATTAAAGAAAGTATCGAGTAAGTCTGATAAGGGCTGCCCAATCCACTCGAACGTAAGCTTGAACGTAAGGAACATGAATAGGATGAAGATCGGTATTCCTAACCATTTATTCGTGACAATCGTATCAATCTGCTCTGAGCGTAAAGAACGCTTTGGCTTTGACTCAGTCGTGCATTGTTTCAAGAGCGAGTCAATATAGCGACTACGTACTTGGCGAATGAACTGTGGTAAGTTATTGACTTGATGACTTGTCTTCACTTGTGATTGTGCTTGCTCATAGGCGTGTTGCAATACAGCAGTATCGATATGCGCCTCAAGTGCATGACGCACGACACTGTTCCCTTCGAAAAACTGAAGCGCCATCCAGCGCTTATTGCTTACATGCTCGGGCAATTGCTTGCTCAAGGCTGTAATATCGTTCTCAAGAATCCCATAATCGAGCTGGAACGCATGAGATTGTACAGAAGTATTTTCCAAAGATAAGTATTCGAAAATTTCTGTGGTTCCTTTGCCTAGGCGAGCTACGACAGGAAGAACAGGTATATGAAGGGCTTTACTCAAAGCATTCGGATCGTTTTCAAGACCGCGATTCGCCGCAACATCGACCATGTTCATTGCAATAATCATAGGCTTGCCAAGTTCTAAGAGTTGAATCGTTAATTGTAAGTTTCGTGCGAGCTGTGAGGCATCTACCACATTTAGAATCGTAGAGAATGGCTCATCCATTAAGAACTGGGAGGTAATTCCTTCGTCCTTGGATAAAGGATTAAGCGAATATACACCCGGCAAGTCAATTAAGGAACCGCGCTTACCTTTCAGGACGCCGACTTTCTTCTCGACTGTGACGCCTGGCCAATTGCCAACATACTCATAAGAACCTGTAAGTGTATTGAATAGGGAGGTCTTCCCTGTATTTGGATTTCCGACCAATGCGACTGTTAACATACACCCTCAACTGCGATCTGGCATGCTTCCGAGCGGCGAATGGCGATCCATTGCCCGCTTGATTCTATCGTAAATGGGCCACCGAAAGGCAATGTTTTTCGAAGAGAGATAACAGCACCTTCCATAATGCCAAGATCCATTAAGCGTCTTCGAACGAGTTCATTCAAGGTTGTAACATCGGTAATACGTACAGATTTTCCTACTGGAATGTCAGCTAACTTCATTATAAAATTACACCTCGATATTGATAATCATTATCATGCAAAAACATTATAAATTGTTTAAGTAATTCCTGCAATGATAAAATGTATACTAATAAAGTATTTATTTCTTCCGTCTAGCAAACGTGCTATAATCGGTTGTTATTATTTGCGAATGGAGTTGCTAGCTTAGATGAATGCCAAACAATTTTTTACCCATCCACTCGGGATATTAGCCTCAGCAGTTACGGCGACATTCCTGTGGGGGAGTTCATTCCCGTTTATTAAAAAGTCTTATGTCGAGCTGCAAATCAGCTCATCGGATATATTCGAACAGTTCGTGTTTGCGGGGTATCGATTTATTGCAGCAGCGCTGATCATTATGGTTATCATGAAAGTACTCGGCAAGAGCATTATGCCGCAAAAAGGTACACTTGGTGGTGTTACGAAGCTCGGACTCATTCAAACGTTCTTACAATATTTATTCCTATATGTGGGTATATCGATTTCTAGCGGAATACAAGGTTCGATTATTACAGGGACGACGTCCTTTTTTCAAATTATTGTCGCGCACTTTATGTTTAAGAATGATAGCTTGACTACACGTAAAGTGATCGGCATTATTCTCGGTTTTAGTGCCGTCTTAGCTGTGAATTTAGGCAAAGGCGATTTCTTAGCGGAATTCGGCTGGGGGGCGGTATTGCTCCTGGTATCGATGTTCTGTGGAGGACTTGGTAATGTGTTATCGAAGGGCGTCGCACAGAAGATGGAACTCATGTACATGACTTCGTACCAGATGTTGCTTGGGGGTATAGGACTTCTTGTCGTAGGGGGATTACAAGCAGGTTTTGCTCCATTTACGTTTACACCTAAAGCAATTGGGATGTTAGCTTATCTGTCCTTCTTATCGGCTGTGGGGTTTGTATTATGGAATAGTGTGATGAAGTACAACAAGGTGGGCAAGGTGTCGATGTACTTATTCTTAATGCCTGTATTCGGCGTCATCTTGTCGGCGTTACTTCTTCAAGAACAGGTTCGATACACAGCCTTTATCGCACTTGCGCTCGTTGTAACAGGCATTGTCATCGTGAATCGAGATGGAAAGCAGAAGCAAGCTAGCAGATCAGCCGTACAAAATTCAGTGCAATCATAAGCATCATTCACAAATGACGCGCACCCCTTAGAATAGACATTGGATTAACCTCCTTGGTTCATCCGATAAAATCTAAGGGGTGCTTTTTTTTGCACGAATAACCATGCAAAAATTTGAATATTCGATCTTGTTATATTAGAGTAATTTATCCCTATTCTATCCCTTTTTCTCATTGCATATCTAGCAAAAAGCAGGTAATTTGGAGGGTGTAGTAGAAAAGATATAACGAGATATAAACTACAAAATTCGGATTTACAGGAGGAACGTGTAATGAAGATTGGCCTTAGCTCGTACAGTTTATACAGAGAACTGAATGCTGGAACAATGAACATCGTAGACTGCATCAAGTGGGTAGCAGAAATTGGTGGAAGCCATATTGAGATTGTGCCACTAGGATTTGATTTGGTACAAGACGAAGGTCTGGCAGAAACGATTCAAGCTGAAGCGCGAAAAGCAGGAATTGCGGTATCCAACTATGCGATTTCTGCTAATTTTGTAGGATTAGATGAAGAGCAGTATCAACAGGAAATTGAGCGTGTGAAGTCTCATGTCGATATCGCGAATCGTCTTGGTGCGAAGCTTATGCGTCATGACATTGCTAGTCGTCCAATTCCAGAGACAACACTTACGAATTACATAAAGGATCTCGACCGTATGACCGATGCATGTGGGCAAATTGCGGATTATGCAGCGCAATACGGCATTACGACTTCGATTGAAAATCATGGTTTCTACGTGCAAGCAAGTGACCGTGTTCGTGCACTAGTGGATCGTGTAAATCGTCCAAACTTCCGTACAACACTGGATGTTGGTAACTTTGTATGCGTTGATGAGAATCCACTTGTATCCGTTTCCAATAACTTACCATATGCTTCCATCGTTCATTTAAAAGACTTCTATATTCGCCCTGCAGCGCAAGATCCAGGTGATGGATGGTTCCGCTCGGCAGGTGGTCAATACTTGCGCGGTGCAGTAGTTGGCCAAGGGGATCTTGATATGCGCGGAATTCTGAAGACGATTAAAGCGTCGGGATATGACGGCTATTTCTCCGTCGAGTTTGAAGGCAAGGAAGATTGTCTATGGGGTTCTAAGACAGGAATTGAGAACGCTTTACGCATTTGGAACGAAGTTTAAGAGTGTATTGAAATAGGTAAACGGAAGAGAAAGATGCACTGGAGGAACGAAGTGTTCGCCTTTGAAATCATGAAAATACCATTAAACAAATTCAAATTCATGATTGAGACAGCGACCGGAAGTGTATTTTTCTCTGCAGTGATTTAGGCTTTTTGAACACGCTCTCTATGAACGATATTTTAAAGAAAAAGGAGTTATCCCAATGTCTATGATTAAAATTGGTGTTATCGGTTGCGGTTCGATCTCAGAAGTTCATTTCCAAGCGTATGAGCATGACCCGCGCGCAACGATTTATGCGGTTTGTGATTTGAATGAAGAGCGCGCTGCTGCGAAAGCGAAGCAGTTCGGAGCTGAGAAAGTATATACAAGTTATAAGGAATTGCTTGCTGACCCTGATATTGAAGCGGTAAGCATCTGTACATGGAACAACACACATGCAGAGATTGCGATTGCAGCACTTGATGCAGGTAAGCATGTTCTATGTGAGAAGCCGCTTTGTAAGACAGTAGAACAAGCATTGCAAGTTGAAGAAGCGGTTCGCCGTAGTGGCAAGGTTCTTCAAGTTGGCTTTGTAAGACGCTTTGCAACGAACACAACGCTGCTCAAGCAATTCATTGATTCCGGTGATCTAGGTGAGATTTATTATGCGAAAGCTTCCTTCCTTCGTCGCCTAGGTAACCCTGGCGGTTGGTTCGCAGATCACGAACGTTCTGGTGGCGGCCCGCTTATCGATATTGGTGTTCACATTATTGATGTGTGCTGGTATTTGATGGGCAAGCCGAAGATCAAGTCCATCACTGGTAACGTATATAACCGTCTAGGCAATCGTTCGAACGTGAAGAACTTATCCTTCTATCAAGCAGCTGATTATGCAGCTGACAAAAACTCAGTTGAAGATTGCGCGAATGCGTTGCTTCGCTTTGAGAACGGCGCATCCTTAATGGTGGACGTGTCCTTTACGCTTCATTTGAAGAAAGATGAGTTGTCTGTGAAGTTGTTCGGTACGAAAGGTGGCGCAGAGCTAGAGCCTGAACTATCTTTAGTTTCTGAAAAATACGACACAATCTTAAACATTCAGCCGCAGATTGATCATCTGTCATTCGACTTCGTGCATGCATTCCGCAGTGAGATTTCAGCATTCGTATCCTGCTGCTTGGGCGAGCAAGAGACAATCTCTCCTGTTGAGGACGGCGTGGAACTTATGAAAATGTTGTGCGGTATTTACGAAGCGGCAGAGCAAGGTCGCGAAGTGACGTTTGAATAGATTATTTTTCAATATAAATAATGAGGTGTAAACGACAATGCAATTAACGAATAAAATCGGTGTGATTGTTGATAGTTTTAGACTCCCAGTACGTGAAGGTTTGAAACGTGCGAAGGCAGTTGGAGCAGATGGTGTACAAATTTATGCGGTATCCGGTGAGATGGACCCAGCAAATTTAACAGCTTATGATCGCTCTGAATTGAAGAAATATATTGCTGATCTGGGACTGGACATTGCTGCGCTATGTGGAGATCTCGGCGGTCATGGCTTCCAAGATGGAGAAGTAAATCCATCCAAGGTGGAGAAGTCCAAGCGAATCTTAGATCTTGCTGTTGAGCTAGGTACGAATGTGGTGACGACTCATATCGGTATCGTGCCAGACGATCATAATAGTGCGGTTTATGCGAATATGCAGCAAGCTTGTGAAGAGCTAAGCGTGTATGCGAATAGTATGAATGCCTATTTTGCCGTAGAAACAGGGCCCGAACGTGCTGTTCATTTGAAAAGCTTCCTGGACTCCTTAAGTACAAAGGGTGTATCTGTGAACTTCGACCCTGCGAACATGGTTATGGTAACAGGAGATGATCCTGTAGCAGGCGTGAAGCTGCTTAAAGATTATATCGTGCATACACACGTGAAGGATGGCTATCAAGTGCAGCCAGTTGATCCAAAACATGTGTATGGCAGCTTGGGATATGAAGGTATGGATCATGAGAAAATTGCGAAGATGGTTGCATCTGGAGAGTTCTTCAAGGAAGTACCACTTGGTCAGGGTAAAGTAGACTTCCCAGCATATTTTGCAGCGCTGCAAGAGATCGGCTACAAAGGTTACTTAACGATCGAGCGTGAAGTAGGCGAGAATGCAGAGGCAGACATCGCACTCGCAGTGAAATTTATTCAAGGTTATAAGTAATAAATTCTAATGAAAAACGAGCAACCCGTGTATGGGCTGCTCGTTTTGTAATATTAAGCCTTAACTTTAGGCTCGACTTCGTTGTTAGCTGCGTCCTGGCTATCGAGAATTTGTTCGAAGATGCGTGTTAATGCCTTCACATCTGTATCCGTTAAACCGCCAAAGAAGTTTTCATACAATTCTTTTCTTTGATTGCTAAGCTGAGCAAGAATTTCATGTCCCTTGTCTGTAATCTCAAGGAACACGACGCGGCGGTCATTTTCTGCACGACGTCGACTAGCGTAACCTTCATCAACGAGCTTATCGGAAATGCCTGTGACAGCACCAGAAGTAATGTGAAGTGCTTCCGCAAGCGTTGAGATGTTGTGCGGGCACTTAGCAAGTCGTTCTAGGACATAGAACTGGGAACGATTAATTGTACTGTCCACTTGCTTACTCCATGCGATAGTGATGGATTTTAAAATTTTGCGAAACGCTGTTTCAAGTTGTACAAGATCTTTACGTGCCATACCGCACCTCCTTTATTTATAAGCCTGTACCAACGATCATTTTAGTTATCAAATTATTGAGAAGTATACTTTTTTGAAGCTAAAATGTCAATGTTTACGGGCTTAGAAGGAAGGAATTCGCAGCATTTGTCGTAAATATTGATGTAGTAACTCGATTTGAGTATCAGCTTGAAGATCGTCCATAGGAAGGATCATTGTATTTAACGAAAATCCTTCGCACCAAGTAAGAACGAACTTCGTAAGAATCCGTAAATCTGTCTGAGGTGAAAAATAACCAAGTCGTGTCCCTTCCTGAAAGAAAAATGCGTAATTATTGACCAATAATTCATGACGCTGCTGAACAAACTGCCATCGATTATCATCTTGAGCAAGTGCACTAAAAAATTCAACATGCGCTCGATATAAGCTATTAGCAGTTTCTTTCATATAAGTGGATATAAGGATGATAAATTGTGTGAGTGCTTCTTCACCGTTGTTAGCCGATTCATATATCAGGAGTAGTTCTTGTTGAGGTTGCCCATTCTTCCAATCTAATATGGCTTGAAAAATCTCATCTGTAGAGGAGAAGTATAAGTACACACCACCACGACTAATCTGACACTGCTCCACAATATCTTTCATCGTGACGCGGCCAAACCCTTTGCGAATGAAAACTTGTTCTGCTGCTTGTAAGATTTCGATCTTCTTATGTTGTTTATAAATATCAGGCACTTTCGGTGACATGTGTTGATCTCCGATCAAAGGATTTACCTAATAATAAAGCGATAATGCCAAGAATAGCAAGTAAACTGCCTGACCAGACGAATGCCGCCATCACCCCATAAACAGTGGCAATAATCCCGCCGATCATAGGTCCAATAATACTCATGAGTGTCGATAAGCTCCCGATTGTTCCGAATACGCGTCCGCTGTATTCCACAGGTGTACGTTTTTGAACGGTCACATTAAATGGAATAATAACAAGTCCTGCGCTTGCACCACCGAACATAAATGAAACCGGAATGAGCCACTCGAACCCGCCTTGTAAGGAGGCAAACCATGCAGCGAGAACAAAGACGATCCCGAGTCCAATAATACCGATACACATCGCAAGAACAATGGATTGAACCGGCTTACGATTAAGGAGTGCAGCCACTCCCAACAGTCCAATTCCACTACTAGCTAGTGCGATCCCGATGAACTCCGCAGACATACCTGGAATTTCTCGAAGTAAGATCATGACTTGGGTGTCGGCGATTTGCAAGACGAGGAAGGTCATACAGAATAAGCCAGTGCCGAATAAGATGAATGGTACTTTCGACATAAAGGTGAATCCCAATTTCAAGTCTTGCAAAATGGATTTATGTTCTTGATCAGCAGATGCAGTCGCATCAAAGTGCTTTCGAACAGGAATTCCAATGAGAAGCAGCGCGGAGACGAGGAAGCTGGCAGCGTCAATATAGAAGGCTGCTGCGATACCAACACTGCTAAGCAGCACACCACTTACGATTGGGCCTGCGATCTTAGAGACTTGTTCAATCATCGTACTGTATGCAACGGCTTTATCCATATGTTCGGGAGCTACGATTTCTTTCAGTTTCCCATTCTTCGCTGGATTAAATAGTGCAGCAAGTGATCCTTTTAGAAGCAGAATGATGTAGATTTGCCATATGTTTGTTGCAAAAATAAAGGCAAGAACGAGTGGGATTCGCAGTACATCGGATATGATCATGAGAGTACGTCGTTCGAATCGATCTGCGAGCACACCTGAGATTGGACCGAATAAGACCATCGGCAAGCCGAAACAGATCATCACATACGCCATTTCCATGGAAGTGACTTGCCACTTTAAAGATAGAAGTGCGAACAGGGCGAGCAAATCCAGCCAATCCCCTAGATTGGAGACTAGCTGCGAACTGATCAAGTAGCGATAAGATTTGTTATGCCATAACCCTCGTTGCACCTTTTCTGTACTCTCCACAATATATATCCTCCTCAAGAAAATATAAATGACATACGTGTCATTATTATATTGCAGTTGGTAATAAATAACAAGATAATTATTTGAAAATAACAAAAAAACCCGAAGATCAGCATAATCAAGCTGTTTCTTCAGGTTTTATTTAAGTTGATTTATGAACCTAATTCGATGCAGGTACCGCTTGCTGGCCTAGATCCATATTGTTGGACGCTGCAATCGTAATGTTCTTCGTATCGATGACACGGATTTGAATCTTGATATTATCTTTACCCGCTAAGCTGCTATACGGAGCCATCAGCTTGCCATTCGAATAAGTGGTCTCTAGTGCTGTGTCATTCGCGTAAATAACGCCAGTTGGAGACAAGTTCTTACCAGAAATAACAAGTGTCTGAGTACCACCAACTTGCTGCACACTAGCATCTTCAATCTTCATCTCACCAAGACCGAGCATGAAGTTCTTCGCTAAGATCTTATCGCGATAATCACCGTAATTGAATTGGTTGCCGAACATACCGTCATATTGCAGCATTTCGTAGCCTTTTAAATCTTCTTCCTTAATGTTCATCGCTTCATACATGTTCTTAGGCGGGATTACCGGATGCTTCTTCATCAGATTGTACAAGTAATCCGTATAGAAAGTTCCTTCCAAGTTCGCCATATTCAAGATGTAAGGCGATAAGAACGAAGGAGACATGTATAATTCTTCGCGGTGTTCAGGCAAGTAGTTATCCCAAATCACGAATGGAGTCGAGAATAACTTCTTCGTAACATCCGGGTCATTGGGAAGCAAGTAACCAACATCGCGGTACACTTGGTAGTCATTGCCTAGAGACGGCAAGTGATCACCGAAGAATAGAACAATCGTTGGTTCGCCTTTTTTCTCAAAATGGTCCGTGATCTCTTTAAGCATCAGATCGGCATCACGCATACCTGTCGCATACGTCTCTAGCATCGCTTTGGATTCAGGAGACATGTTGCCGGATACGGAAATCGGATTAGATGCAAATTTATTCGATTCGTAAGGAGCATGGTTTTCCATCGTGTTTGCAAAAATCATGTCTGGGCCGTCTGATTTGTCGGCTTCTTCAATAATTTTCTTCGCTACAGCATGGTCAGACAAGTAGTTACCCTTATACTCTGGTTCAAAGAATTCGGTCGATATAAACTTGGAGAATCCAAAGTTATGATACACGTTCTTCGAGTTAAAGAACCAGTTGTGGTAAGGGTTAATGGCTGCTGTATTGTAGCCTTTACGACTCAAGATTCCAGCGATGGAATCGGTCGGATGGTTCACATATTGAATGTACGCAAGGGAGCCTTGCGGTAAGAAGCGCATCGAGTTACCCGATAATACTTCAAACTCTACGTTAGCCGTACCGCCGCCAAATTGCGGGGATAGCATTTCACCATGCGGGTACTTTTGCTGCAAGGAACGTAGGTGAGGCATTGGTTCTTCAGAGAATTTCACGTTCGGAAGCTTCGTTGCATCGAATAAGGATTCACTGAGAACGACAATAACGTTCGGCTTTTCTTTACTGCCTGTGTTCGTGCGACGCTCTGTATCTTTCACCATCGCAGCAATGTTCGCTTCGTTATAGCCGTCTGGCTTTTTAACGAAAATTAAATCCATATTCATCATCGTTGTCAGCGCGAAACCGTTGCGCAGATAGTTATCCGCTTGATCCCAAGGGATCGTACTGATGCTAAGTGCGTCTTTGATCTTAATCGGCTTGTCCGTATAGATCGTAAATAACATAAACACGGATAACACGAGCAGGACGATCTTCTCTGTCCAATTGAATTTACCTCTTAATAGTTTCACTTTATTAAGTAGAATAATAGCAATTACAACAAAGATAATGATTCCAATGATCATTTTCCAAGGGATAAGATCCCCTAATTCTTTCGTGATGTCCTCAGTCTCATTGGTCAAGAACACATCCCACGGGAGTAGCGGTACTCCAAGAATTTGTCTCTTTACCCCAGAGATTAGAGAGAGGATCATGATCGGTGTGGACACGACCCAGAAAGCGAGCTGTGTTCGACCAAGAATGGCGATGAATAAGAAGAAGAGCGCCAAGATGATCAAGTAATTTAAGAACATTTCATTCATATGCTTGTAACCGTAGCCCAGTGCTTTATAGACACTGTCGCGGTTTAGGAATTCCATCATGAGTACGAGTGGAATCGGCCATAGTAAAATATGAATTTTGGATAGAATGTACTTCCCAATGGACTTAGCTGAGAAATTTCGATCGCTCATCTGATGTCTGCTCCCCTTTCTATTAAATTTACTGCATCTATTTGTAAGAACATTGTAAACACGCAAACCTCAATAATTATAACATGGGTTATAAACATCACAAACTTTTTTTATTGGCAGAGACTCTTTCATTTCATACTCTTAGCAGTTATTAAAAATGATCCCAGAAAAACAAAAAATCCCCAGTAATGAGTGGGGATTTGCTTGATATGGATGAATGAATTAAATGCGACAAATTTCAATCGGACAGTTTTCGCATTTACAAAATTCCTTCAACCGCTCCATATTTTTAATAAGAATGTAGTCATTGCTGTAATCGATAATATCTTGCTTTCGCAGATCGTTTAACAACCGATTTACACTTTCCCTCGTTGCACCAATCATGTTGGATAACTCAGTATGTGTAAGCTTTTTTGCAATCTCAACATAATCACCGTCGGGCTTACCGAACGTATTGGAAAGTCGGATTAACGTGGAGCAAAGTGCACCAGGTTTGCCGTACATGATCAAGTCGCGGAGCTTTGTTTCTGTAATACGATGGTTCAGGGACATCCATTTCATAAACTCAACAGAAAGTTCATTGTTTTGTTCAATTAGTACTTCGAGATCTTTCTGATTCATAAATCCCACAACGGTATCTTCTACCACTTTACCGCTAAAACCATGCGTCGAAGTTTGAAAAAGATGGATTTGTCCGAGCAAATCACCAGGTTGGTACATATAAAGAATAAGCTCCTTGCCTTCGTCCGAGGATTTGGTGATTCGAACACTGCCGGATTGCACAAAATACAATTTGTCAGCAGCTTCACCTTCCCAGAACAGATGGCTTCCAGCAGGTACTTTAAGTTCTTGCATATGATCCATCAAACACTTCAAATTCGCTTCGGAAAAAGTGGATGTGTTGGCGTTTGGGTATTTCTTACGATTAGTAGTCAACATCATAACTCCCTTATCAAAAAAAGTGTAAGTAGGCGTAAAGACGTTTCGGGAACATTGTCATTATAAACAATATTTTTGTCTGTGACAAACTTCATAGTGATATATTTCACAAATGGATTACAATGTGGTTATAAAGGAAAACCAATCACGATCAGGAGGTGTAGCTATAATGGCTGCAACAGAGAAAAACATACTTGGTGGAACTGAAATTAATGGCTGGCGTGGATTTCAATTAGGAAAATGGGCAAAAGCAATCGATGTCCGCGACTTTATTGAACTGAATATTACTCCATATCATGGTGATGAGAGCTTCCTAGTAGGTCCAACTCAAAACACGAATGATTTGTGGGACATTGTATCAAAGCTTTCCGTTAAAGAACGCGAAAATGGTGGAGTACTAGATGTTGATGTAAATACTCCTTCTTCAATCGTTTCTCATAAACCAGGATATCTAGATCAAAGCAAGGAAACAGTTGTTGGTTTGCAAACAGATGAGCCTTTCAAACGTTCCATGCAACCTTACGGTGGTATTAAAATGATGATTGATGCATGTAAAGCTTATGGCTTTGAAATGCCGCAATCCGTTATCGATATCTTTACCAATATCCGTAAAACTCATAATCAAGGTGTATTTGATGCTTATACAGGCGAGATGAGAGCAGCTCGTAAGTCTGGTGTAATTACAGGTCTTCCAGATGCTTATGGTCGTGGACGTATTATCGGTGACTATCGCCGCGTAGCACTTTACGGTGTGGATCGTCTAATCGCTGAGAAGAAGAATGACCTTAAACAATTAGAAGTTAATTCCATGACAGAATCCGTGATTCGTGCTCGTGAAGAACTTTCTGAGCAAATCCGTTCCCTTCAAGAATTGAAAGCAATGGCAAATGAGCATGGTTTCGATATTTCAAACCCAGCACAAAATGCTAAAGAAGCGTTCCAATGGGTATACTTCGGTTACCTTGCAGCAATTAAGGAGCAGAATGGTGCAGCGATGAGCTTGGGTCGTGTATCCTCCTTCCTAGATGCTTACGTACAACGTGATCTTGCAGAAGGAACAATGACTGAAGTTGAAGCACAAGAACTAGTTGACCATTTCGTAATGAAATTGCGTATCGTTAAGTTCTTGCGTACACCTGACTACAATGAATTGTTCTCTGGTGACCCAACTTGGGTAACAGAATCCATCGGTGGTATGGCAGTAGACGGTAAGACTCGCGTAACTCGCAACTCCTTCCGTTTCTTGCACACACTTTACAACTTGGGACCAGCTCCAGAGCCGAACTTGACTGTACTATGGTCTGAAAAGCTTCCTGAAGGATTCAAGAAGTATTGTGCGATGGTTTCCATCGAAACAAGCTCCATTCAATATGAGAGTGATGACTTGATGCTTCCGATCTATGGCGATGACTACGGTATTGCTTGCTGTGTATCCGCGATGAAGATCGGTAAGCAAATGCAATTCTTCGGTGCTCGTGCGAACTTGCCTAAAGCATTGCTATACGCAATCAACGGCGGTGTAGATGAGAAGTCCGGTGCTCAAGTAGGACCGAAATATGCGCCAATCACTTCTGATGTACTTGATTACAAAGAAGTTACAGCGAAATTCGACAACATGCTTGAGTGGTTAGCTCAGCTATACATGAACACCTTGAATGTGATTCATTATATGCACGATAAATACAGCTATGAGCGTATTGAATTCGCACTTCACGATCGTGAGATCATCCGTACAATGGCTTGCGGTATCGCGGGCTTGTCTGTAGCAGCTGACTCCTTGAGTGCAATTAAGCATACGACTGTAAAAACAATCCGTAACGAAGCTGGTATCGTTGTAGACTTCGAAATCGAAGGCGACTACCCACAATACGGTAACAATGATTCCCGTGTCGATGAAATCGCAGTTGAGCTTGTAGAGAAGTTCATGAACATGCTTCGTAAGCACGAAACATACCGTGGCGCAATCCCTACAATGTCCGTACTAACGATTACTTCTAACGTCGTTTACGGTAAGAAAACAGGTAACACACCTGATGGACGTAAAGCTGGCGAGCCGTTTGCACCAGGTGCAAACCCAATGCACGGACGTGATAAGAAAGGTGCTCTTGCATCCTTGAACTCTGTTGCGAAGCTTCCGTACGAGCATTCCCTAGATGGAATCTCCAACACATTCTCGATCGTACCTAAAGCACTTGGTAAAGATCTTGAAGCTCGTAAAGTGAACATGGTATCCATGCTTGATGGTTATATGACAACAGGTGGTCACCACTTGAACGTTAACGTATTTGACCGTGAGCAATTGATGGATGCGATGGAACACCCAGAGAACTATCCACAACTTACAATCCGTGTATCCGGTTATGCGGTTAACTTCATCAAGTTGACAAAAGAACAACAACTAGATGTTATCAACCGTACGTTCCACGGCACGATCTAATCCTAAGTTACGATAACTATATATAGGTTCATGCAGGCGAGGCGGGCCAGACCCCCTCGTCTGTATTTGCCTTTAAAGGAGAGAAACACATCATGGAAGGACGTATTCATTCTGTCGAAACATTCGGTACCGTTGATGGTCCGGGGATTCGCTTCATTATTTTCTTACAGGGATGTGCGCTTAGATGTAAGTTCTGTCATAACCCTGATACTTGGGCAACAGATGAAGGACGTAAGGTAACAGTGGAAGAGATGGTGAAGGAAATTGAGCCTTACCTACCTTACTATCGCAGCTCAGGCGGCGGCTTGACGGTATCTGGCGGCGAGCCTACTTTGCAGGCTCCGTTCGTAACGGAACTTTTCACAGAAGTGAAGAAGCGCTTTAACTTGCATACGACAATTGATTCTTCAGGATTTAGCGATGCGGAGAAGAATCGATCTTTATATGAAGTAACAGATTTGGTTTTGCTTGATTTGAAGATGATGGATCGTAATGAGCACATTGAACTAACTTCACAACCGAATGATCAAATTTTGCGTACAGCGAAGTGGTTATCGGATAATGGGACGAAGATGTGGATTCGCCACGTGTTAATCCCAGGTATTACAGATAGCGAAGAGAATCTACGTGCAACAGGTGAATTCTTAGGCACACTGAAGACCGTGGAGAAGTTCGAGATTCTTCCTTATCACCAAATGGGTATATACAAGTGGGAGGCGCTTGGCAAAGAGTATCCACTTGAAGGTGTAGAATCACCGACTGAAGAAGAGGTAAAACGTGCTTACGCGATTATTGAAGATGCAAGAGCGCTATCTGCGGCTAACAGTAAGTAATAAATCCTAAAGCATATGTCACAATTGCCTTCATATAATCACATTAAGTGGTTCTAAGGAGGTGATCGAGCTTGGCATCGGCAGTTTATTTAACGGTCTCATTGCTTATTTTCGGTGGATTGATGGGGACAGTCATGTATGGTCTGTTCCGATTTGTGAAGAGAGACTCCATCAATCTCGATCTGGACATGCTGTGGGAAGGTAAGTTTACCCGCGAACAACTTGGTTTTCCGAAGGACTAGATGCTTAGCATCTAGTCCTTTTTTCCATATCCTAATGCAGGATTTATAAGGGATTATGGCGAAATGTAGAAGGATAATTTCGTACATAAGGAGCGAGTGAAATGGTTAAGTCCTATTACCAAAGTGAAGTGTTTACAACGGCACATGGATTTACGGGTGGGATTGAAGGGCCGGCATGTGATGCGGCTGGTAACTTATATGCAGTTAATTATGATCATGAGGGCACAATCGGTATGGTAACACCTGATGGTGAATGCTCCGTTTACGTAGAACTTCCAAGTGGTAGTATCGCGAACGGTATTCGATTCAATCAAGCAGGTGAGATGTTACTGGCCGATTATACGAATCATAATATTTTGAAAATAGATCCGAAAACTCGCGAGATTACCGTTCATGCCCATGAGCCAAGCATGAATCAGCCGAATGACATCGCGATTGCGGCGAGTGGAATCGTCTTTGCCTCTGATCCGAATTGGGCAGAGGAGACCGGTCAAATCTGGCGTATTACTCCAGATGGCAAAGTTGATCTACTTGAAGCGAATATGGGGACAACGAACGGAATTGAAGTGAGTCCGGACGAGAAGACGCTCTATGTGAATGAATCCGTGCAGCGTAACATTTGGGCATATGACTTAAGTGAAACTGGTGAGATTAGTAATAAACGATTGCTCATCCAATTTGAAGATTTCGGATTAGATGGCATGCGTTGTGATGCAGAAGGTTATCTCTATTCGACACGTTTTGGTAAAGGTACGATTGTGAAGCTGTCCCCACAAGGTGAAATCGTACAAGAAATTAAGCTGCATGGTACCAATTGTACGAATTTAACGTTCGGTGGTGTTGATGGCTGTACGGTCTATGTAACGCTAGCTGACCAAGGCAATGTAGAGAAGTTCCGTGTGGAATCACCTGGACGTTGTCGTGTGCTGTGCGGAGTAATAGAGGTCGTGTAAGATGGACAATAGATGGAGGCAAGCTGTTCTTATTATCGTAGTGGTCGGAGGTATTGCATCGGCATGCTCGTTTAATCAGGCAGAAGATAAACTTGCGATGCCAACATCATTGGAGTACCCTGATTTACAAGATAAAGTCTTATCGGAAGTGCAGGAGCCATCTCTAGATGCTAGCGCGGCTCCTTCTTCCGCTCCTCAAGCTTCAACCGAAGCAACATCTAGTCAATCACCAACACCCACCTCTATACCTACATCTACACCACCTATCCCAACTTCCGTTAAGCTTCATGTCCCGTTAATACTGCAAAATCCCGAACTGTATAATGGTTGTGAAGTGACATCACTTGCCATGTTGCTGCAATCAGCAGGCGTAGACGTTGATAAATTGACGCTAGCTCAAGCGATTAAGAAAGACCCTGCTCCTCGTGTAGAGGGCGATGATGACCAAGTGTTATCATGGGGGAATCCAGACATCGGATTCGTAGGCTCGATCACTGGAGATCATTACGGATACGGTGTGTATCATGAACCCATTGTCGAACTTGCTGAGCAGTATTTGCCTGATCGAATTGTCGATCTGACAGGGTCGCAGTGGCAGCGTGTTGAAGATTATTTAAATATGGGGTCTCCCGTCTGGGTCATTGCGAATAGCACTTTTGATGAATTAGCGGATGACGATTTCGAAACGTGGGATACAGCAACAGGTTCTATACGAGCAACGATGAAAGAACACTCGGTGTTAGTGATTGGATATGACGAGGACTTCATATATATCAATGATCCGCTAGGGATTGCGGATCAGACGGAGAAGGATGCGTTTGTTCGCGCATGGCATCAGATGGGATCGCAAGCGATCAGCTACGATGCCCGTACACCTATAGATCAGATCACAACAGAAACGCCCTCCTAACTGCAAATCGCAGATTAGGAAGGCATTTTTGCATTTTCTATAAAGGACTATGTTTAATGCTTTACGTATAGCTCAATTAGAACCTCATCCTTGAGTTGTTCCACGACTTGCGAGTCTACGAATCCAGCTCGTAAATTTAATGCATTCGCAGCACCAGAGGCAACACCGAGACGTAAGGCTTCCTCAGCAGTAGCCCCGCACTCAATGGCCGTAATCATACCTGCGACCATGGAGTCACCGCTGCCCACAGGATTTACAGCATCGATAACAGGAGCCTGGGCCCGGTAAATGACACCTTCCCAACCAGCAAGTGCACCTCGTTTCCCAAGGGAGACGATTACGCATGGGATGCCTTGATCCATTAACGTCTGAATCGCGTGAGCAAGTTCATCATCCGAAGCGTGCTTCTTCCCTGTTAACCGTGCAATTTCATGTTCATTTGGTTTAATTAAATAGGGTTTAGCCTCGACTCCTGCTGCTAGTGCATCACCGGAAGCATCGAGGATCGCTTTGGCACCATGCTCTTTAACAATCTGTATAAGATCGGCATAGATGGTTGGCGGACAACCAACGGGTAAAGAACCTGACATCGCGACGATTGATGATTGTTTGGCAAGTTCAGCAACTTTATGCTTGAGTTTTATGATGTCATCTTCTGTAATTGTGGGTCCCATCTCCAAGAGTTCCGTCTGGTGCTCGTCACTTTCAGGATCAAGGATGGTCGTACATAAGCGAGATTCACCTTCGTGAGCCTCGATGAAATCATGGCTTACGCCTTGTCTGGTTAAACCTTTTTGTATGAAAGCTCCTTGTGAACCGGCAATAAATCCGGTCGCAATTGCCTTTCCTCCAAGCAGTGTGACAACTCTTGCCACGTTAATCCCTTTGCCGCCAGGATCGGCGACCATCTCATTGACACGGAATAACCCGGATTTATAAAATCCGGGCACGACATAAGTTTTATCCACAGCTGCATTCAAGGTTAGCGTCGTAATCATGCTAATTCCCCCTCCTGCTGTTTGTTAGAGCGTGTTCAAAATGTCGATCAGCTGCAGAGAAAAAACACTTCGTTCCTCCAGTTGCTTTTTTCTCTTTGGCTTCACTTTTTGACCACTCTCTTTAATTATAATTTCAATTCTTGTGCGCGGCCGACACAGCCGACAAGGTGCATTTTCTCCATCGCAAGGGATTTAACTGCTTGTTTGGCAGGAACCATATACTTACGTGGATCGTTCTCATCTGGATTTGCGTTAAATACATTTTTAATGGCATCGGAGAAAGCAATTCGTAGTTCTGTTGCAACATTCATCTTCGCCATTCCAAGTGCTACACAGCGTCTCACTTGTTCAGCAGGAATGCCGGAACCACCGTGCAAGACGAGTGGAAGATCCACTAAGCTTGCAATTTCTGCGATCCGATCGAATGCGATGTTCGGTTCTCCCTTATAGATACCATGAGCAGTTCCAATGGCAGGTGCGAGTGTCGGAACCCCTGTAAGCTCGACGAAACGTAAACACTCCTCAGGAATCGCGAGCCTTGCATCTGCTTCTTCAACCACGATGTCGTCCTCAACCCCGCCTACTTTACCAAGCTCAGCTTCAACGTTAACCCCTGCGGCTTTGGCTACTTTGACAACCTCAAGTGAACATGCGACATTCTCGTCAAATGGGAACATCGAGGCATCTATCATAACCGATGTATAACCTGCACGAATACATTTTACCAGAAGATCATAGTCTGTGCAGTGATCTAAGTGCAAGGCAATCGGAACATTGGATAACTTAGCGGCTGTTTGCGCGGCAGCGACAATATATTCAGGTCCCAAGTGTTTCACTGTACCAACAGTGGTTTGGAGAATGAGTGGAGCATCAAGTTCCGTTGCTGCTTCTACAACCGCTTGCAGCATCTCCAATGTATGTACGTTAAAAGCAGTAATTCCATATCCATTTCTGCGTGCTTCTTGCAGCATGGTTGTAGAGGAAATTAAGTGACCCATGATTGATTCGCTCCTTTTTTCCTATCAAAATGAATGATTGTGACCGAATCATCATTAATTTGATTGAAACGATCATAATAATGATTTATACTATTAATATCTGAATTATATGGGGGAATGTTGGAGATGTCAATGAGAGGTCAACTTACGTATCCAGAGATTAGTTCGCAAGCGGAAGCACTTGCTGCAGCATGGAAACAGCTAGATGTGCAAGTCGATTGGCTGAATAAATATATTGGAAATCCTTCTTATGATGAAGTTGTGTTCATTGGCTCGGGCTCTTCGTACTATCAAGCGTTGACAATGGCAGTGACTTTCCGCAAATGGACAGGACGCGTCGCAACCGCGTATCCTTCTTCAGAAATTTTCTTATTCCGTGATCAGACAGTTGCAGCAAATCGCAAAATATTGTTAGTAGGTGTATCGCGCTCGGGGGAATCAACAGAAGTCATATTAGCTTTGAAATCCGTAGCTCACTTATCAAATTGGGATACATGTGGCATTACTTGTTATGAAGACTGTACGATGGCGCAAATCTCTGAATGCTTGATCTCTCCACTTGGCAAAGAGAAAAGTACAGTCATGACGAAATCTCTCGCATCGATGACGTTCTTGATGCAAGCTGCGATTGCGAAAGTGTCAGGTGAGCAGCAATGGGTCGATGAGATGGAAGCGGTGCTTGAGCAAGACGAGGCGGTAGTGCGTGAAGCGGATGCACTCGTGAAGCCATTTATAGAAGGAAAAGATTTTAAAAAGTTCGTATACCTGGGTATGGGGGCATATGGTGGGCTGGCGATGGAGGCTTGTCTCAAGCTGAAAGAAATGTCCTATGTCTGGACAGAAAGCTATGGTACGATGGAGTTCCGTCATGGACCGAAGTCGATCGTTGAACCAGGCACGATTGTCTGCCTGCTCTTGTCGCAAACAGCGCGTGCATATGAGCTTAAAGTAGCGCAAGAGATGAAGGATTACGGTGCGGAAGTTATCTTAATTGCAGCTATTGCAGGCGAAGATACAGCATTCGCTGATCTAGTTATTGAGGTAGGTCTTGCGCAAGTGAGCGATGAAGCACGCAGTGTACTTTACTTGCCAGCTGCTCAATACCTGGGTTACTATACAGCGTATGGATTAGGCTTAAACCCGGATGAACCGCGCAACTTAACTCAAGTCGTGCAAATTTAATCAATTAAATCAAGTTGGAGTGACTGAACAATGAACGATACTCCTTCCTCTAAAGGGGATATTAGACGTACACAGATGATGAACCTGCTTAAGCAGCAGGGAAAGATAACAATTACTGAGATTATTGAACGATTCGACGTATCGGAAGCGACTGCGCGTCGTGATTTGGATCTATTAGATCGTAAGGGTGAGCTGATTCGAACGATTGGTGGAGCCCTTTACGAAGGAATGTCTACAGTTCGTGAAGTCGCTTTTTCTGAGAAGAGCCAAAAGTTATGGCTTGAGAAAGAAGCGGTTGCTCGCAAAGCAAGTGAGCTCATTGAAGAAGGGGACAGCATTTGCCTTTCGGGTGGGACGACTACTTATTTAATTGCGAAGCAGCTTAAATCACGTCAAGGGATTACCGTTGTCACGAATGCTGTTAACATCGCGATGGAACTTGCAGATAGTGAAGGTATTCAAGTTGTTGTCATCGGTGGTGTGATGCGTGCGAAGAACTTTGAACTGTGTGGGCCGCTTGCAGAGAAAACGATTGAACATATTAATATCGGCAAAATGTTCCTTGGCATCGATGGGTTCAACATCCAGCAAGGAATTAGTACTTACTCGGAGCTTGAAGCGCAGACCGCACGAATGCTCATGAATCGAGCGCTTCAGACAATCGCTGTACTCGATCATACGAAGGTTGGAAAAGCATCGCTATTCTCCATTGCACCGCTTACTTCGCTTTATGGATGTATCTGCGATAAGCCATTTGATGAACCGACAACTGCTTACATGAACGAACATGGTATTCAAGCCATAATCGCTGATCAGACACCGGCTATCTTGAGGTAGTGAAGGTCAGATGTGTACATTACTTTTCGAATCTTCTCGAAAAGGATGTACATGTCTGCCTTTTTTGTGCCTTTTGCGGTATAATCCAATAATGAGTTTGTGAGACAGAATAGGAGGGGAAGTATGCTCTTTCGAAATAAATCTTTTCTTGTGCTTATGATTGGGGAGCTTGTCGGTGGTATTGGGCTGTGGCTTAGCATTATCGGCAACTTGCAATTCATGAAGCATCTTGTTTCATCTGACTTTCTGAAATCTCTGATATTGATGGTAGGTTTACTAGCTTCCGTTGTACTATTACCATTAATAGGAAGATGGATTGACAGTACGAATAAGAAGACGGTGTTATTGACAGCTAATTTCGTGCGTGTCTTATCGCCGCTGTGTATGTTTCCGGCTCTAATGCTTGATTCAATCCCATGGATGATTGCGTCACTTGTATTGATGCAAGTGTCGGGTGCAGCTTATTTTCCATCAGTTAGAACGACGATCCCTTTACTTATACAGAAGGATCAATTGTTGTCGGCGAATACGATCCATATGAATATTACGACCATCTCTCGCATTGCAGGGACGGCAGTCGCAGGTGTGATGGTAGCCCAGCTCAGCTTAATGACGAACTATGTAAGTGCTTTCATTGTTTTTGTCATTTTGTTCGGTTTGAACTGCTTGATTCAGATTCCGAAGCAGACAGAAGATCCTGTTGTTAAAGCATCGGGTCCGAAGGAAAAAATGCGCTTCTCAGAAGTGTTTACTTTAATTAAAACCGAACGTGCCGTCCTTGTCGGCTTGGTTTCAGCAGGGATGCTGAACTTCTTCTTTGGTGGATTTAACCTACTCATTCTCTCGTTTAGTGAAGTGCAGCAGTCCGATCTTATAATGGGGTTGGTTTACACGGTTGAGGGAGTTAGTATTCTAATCGCAGGTTTCTTCGTTAAGAAAGTGATCGGCAAGACGAACTTAGTATTAGGCTCATCCCTATTATTACTCGTATTTGCGGTATCCCAGTTCTTCATGTCCTTCGCACACTCTGCAGTTAGCGTATTAGGAGGATTTGTCATATTCGGCTTTGCTGTTGCGTTCTTCTTCCCGATGGTGACAACGATATTCCAACGCCAAATTCCAAGTCACATGCAAGGTCGATTCTTCTCCTTTAAGGAAATGATTGATCGAGTATTGATGCAGTTGGCCTTACTTGCGACGGGTGCAATTCTCGATTTGTTCGGAACGCCATGGTACTTGTACATCATGATGATTCTATCGCTTATCATTGGCGTATTTACAACCTTCGAGACGAAGCGGCATAAGCTGGATGTTCGGCAGAATGAAACAAACGCTGCACGTAAGCCGGCAGGCGAGAAAGCTGCTGTTACCGGTTAGTACAACGTTTGAGAAGTGCATAATTTAATGTTGATGCTGCTCACTTGGCGCAGTTTCAGCTGGCGCTAACAATTCCGATATTTTTGCAAAATGATGCTGCTGGGCGAGTTCCGGCAGCTTTGTTTTTAATACGTTTGCTGTAATATTACCGCCTACACCGACATGCCCAATTGCAATGCAAGTCGAACTCGTCTCCAGGCGTTTGGCAATCTCATTCATTTGCTTCAGTACATGACCTGTCGTATGGACATCGTCGAGGAACACTTGATTTTCCAAGCATCGGACACCGACTTCTTTGGCAGTCTGACAGACGATACTACGGTAATTCGTATGACTGTCGATGAAGAATAAATTGCGCTTCTTACATTCTTCCAGGATAATTCGCATAATGCGAGCGTCTCCCGTAATTTTAGAACCCATGTGATTGTTAATTCCAACGGCATGAGGAACTTCATCAATAGCGAGATTAATCCGCTTGCGAACTTCGTCATCTGATAAATTTACAGTAATGGCACCAGGTCCAAGCCAACTGCTCTTTCCGCTCTTGGCCTCCATTGGCATATGCACAATGACTTCCTTGCCGGCAGCGTATGCAGCTTCGGCATCTTGCTTTGTAGTAGGAAGAAAAGGCATGACGGCGATTGTGATGTTATAGGGAAGACCAATAATCTCAGGTGTACCTTTCATGTTATTGCCAAAATCATCAATAATAATGGCGGCAGATTTCACGGCTTTCTGGGTAGGGGCAGCATGAGCATATGTATTCATTCCTGAGCTCAGGGTACTGATGAGCACGCTTGCCACTAATGCAGCCAATCGGATAGATCCATTTATTTTCATAACAAAAAAACACCTCCATTACGTTAATATGGAGGTGTTTGCTATTTTGTATGCATTTATTTCATACGAAGTGCTTGTAAGAACGCTTCGACAGGTTGCGCGCCGCTGACTGCATATTTACCATCAATAACGAAGAATGGAGCTTGTGAGATACCTAGCTCGAATGTCTTCTGAATATCGAGGTCAATTTCCTTCAGACGAACATCCGGTCCGATAAAGTCAGCAATGTATTCGGGATCAAGTCCCGCTTGCTTACCGATCTCGAGCAACACTTCTTTGTTGCCAATATCTTTGCCTTCTGCAAAGTAAGCACGATCAATCGCTTCAACGACTTGAACTTTCATATGTGGTGGTGCAAGAGTAATCATTTGGTGAGACATAAGAGTGTGTGGGGAAAGCTCTACCTTATCAAAGTTAAATTCAAGGCCGCACATTTCACCAACACGTGTAACTTGTTCAATGGCTGCGTTGTAATTTTCCTCGCCACCCATTTTTTCAGTCAACATCGGTTTAAAAGGCACGCCTTCTGCTGGGGTAAGTGGATCTAAGAAAAAAGCATGTAAACGGATTTCAACAGGCTCACCGAGTTGATCTACGGCATCATTAAGATTTTTAATACCGATTCGGCACCAAGGACAAATCGTATCGTGGAATACTTCGACTACTTTCATCTTATAACATGCTCCTTTCAAGTTAAAAACTACTTATAGTCTTATTATAACGGACTTGTCAATGAGTTGACTCGCTCTCGTTTTTTTTGCATGATTAGAAGAGACTGATTTTCTTGGAGGTACTTGCCCGTGACGACGGAACAAATCATTTCGCTGATGTCCCAGCAAGGGCTGCGGATTACAGAGCAAAGACGAACACTTGCTGATTTATTTGCTGGAACAGATAACTACTTAACTCCGAAAGATGTTTATGAACATATGGCCCAGAAATATACAGGGCTTAGCTTTGATACGGTATACCGCAATTTACGCATTATGAACGATATGAATGTGCTGGAGCAGTTCGTGTTTGAAGATGGCATTAAATTCCGTGCCCACTGCCAAGAACATCACCACCACCATCATCTGATCTGTTTGCATTGCGCGCGTACGATTCCGTTTGTGTATTGTCCGATGGATGGGGCATCTGGGATTCCAGACGATTTTGCCGTCGTGAAACATAAATTTGAGGTCTATGGCTACTGTAAGGATTGTCAGTCATGAAAAAGGTTCTGCAAGGACCGGTACATTTCTACCGAAGGTTCATCTCACCTTTAAAACCGCCTACATGCCGATTCTACCCGAGCTGTTCGGAATATGCCCTAGTAGCCTTAGAAGAGCATGGGGCGCTTAAGGGGAGCTGGCTGACGGTCGTACGGCTATGTAAGTGCCATCCGTTCCATCCTGGAGGTATTGATCATGTACCGCCGGGGAAGAAGAGTAAATCTCTTGAACAGATGAGCGACAGTAATGGATAGTTGAATGTGACAAGAAGAGGCATCACCCGAAAGCTGTTAGCAGCTCTTGAGTGATGCCTCTTATTATTATTTTTAATAAATGTATTGTGACTATAAATCAGCCATGCGGACTAATTTCTTCGAAACTGCAAGCAATACGAAACCGAGAACAATTGCCAAGAGGCCAATGACAGAGAATACACTGAAGAAACCTAATTCCTTGATGCGGGAAGCGAATAGTCCACCCACAATGTTCGCGATACCCGTACTCGATAGCCATACTCCCATAAGAAGAGATGTTAGCTTGAGTGGTGCAATCTTATTCACCAGGGATAATCCTACAGGTGATAAGAACAGTTCTCCGACTGTATGGAAGAAATAAGTGCCGACGATGAACATAATGTTCGCTTTTTGCACAATGTTGTTCGTGTCGCTACCTGTTTTCATAATGGCAATAAGTATAACCATGTAACCTACACCGAGTAGAATCATACCAATACCCATCTTAGTTGGAATACTGATGTCGCCACGCTTACGATTAGATAATTTAATCCATAACATCGATACGAGCGGTGCGAGAAGAATAATTAACATCGGGTTAATCGATTGGAACCAAGTTGTAGGTACTTCCCAACCGAAGATGGTTTTGTCGATAAAATGTTTGGTATATAACGTAAGTGAACTTCCCGCTTGTTCGAAACCAGCCCAGAAGAAGACGACAAAGCCGGTAATGATAAGGATAACAGTCGTGCGTTGTTTCTCCTTTTTCGTTAGCGGAGCGTTAGCTGCCTTTTCAGAAGTACTCTTATCGGAAGTCTTCGACACATTCATCTGACTTGTCGGTACTGTTCCGATGTCACCTAAGTAACGCGGGGCTAACAGGTTAAAGATGATTTGACCGACAATCATCCCGATACAAGAAGCTAAGAATCCATATTTATAACCGTAGGTAATCGTATCCATGAAGCTTGTCTTGAACAGGGATTCGGCTAAGAATCCAACCACGAGTGGTGAAATAAGGCCACCGACGTTAATTCCCATATAGAAGATCGTATAGGCGGAGTCGATACGCTTGTCTCCTTTTGGATAAAGCTCACCAACTAGTGTTGAAATGTTCGGTTTGAAGAAGCCGTTACCGATAATGATGAGTCCAAGTCCGATGTAGAGGGCTGTTGTACTCTGAGAGAGAAATAGGGCAAGGTTACCGATTGCAATTGCGATACCACCGATCGTAATCGCTTTGCGACGCCCTAGAAACCTGTCTGTTAAGTATCCGCCGAGTAACGGGGTGAAATAACAGGCACCAGTGAAAAACCCGTATATCAGAGTAGCTGAGCTATCAGAGAAACCGAGTCCTCCACTGATAAATGTTGTTGTTAAGTAAAGAACCAGCATGGCACGAAGGCCGTAGTAGCTGAACCGTTCCCACATTTCAGTAAAGAATAGTACGTATAGACCCGGCGGGTGTTTTTTCTTATTTGATGGAGTTGATGCATCTAAGTTGACGGTCGTCATGTTGTTTCCTCCTCTTGGTGTCGAAGTGTCTCTTTAGGATATTAGTTCATTAGCGCACTAAAATCAAAACAGTTGTATATAAAAGCTTAGTTGTTTTGTCGTTCTTACGTCAAGGACAATCACCACATGTATGATGATTAAAATATTACTTTGTAGTTAATATATGGATTTTATATATTTTGCAATTGACTGTTATTCCATGCAGGTTCCATCCAGGGTAAATGATGGATTGGCTCGGACATAACGCGTTACTTGCGAGAATATAATGCTAGTGATGATAGAAAGGAGATGATTCGTATGATTTATGCACAACCTGGAAGTCCAGATAGTAAGGTGACATTTCGTAGTCGTTATCACAACTACATTGGTGGAGAGTGGGTTCCTCCTGTTAAAGAACAGTATTTCTCGAATCCGTCGCCGGTAAACGGCAAAAATTTCTGTGAAGTACCACGCTCGACAGCTGAAGATATTGAGAAAGCACTCGATGCCGCACATGCTGCGAAAGCGTCATGGGGACGGACGACACCTGCTGAACGCTCGATCTTACTGAATAAGATCGCAGATCGGATGGAAGCGAATCTTGAGATGCTTGCTGTTGCAGAAACATGGGACAATGGAAAGCCGATTCGGGAATCACTTGCTGCGGATTTGCCGCTTGCCATTGACCATTTCCGTTACTTCGCCGGAGTTATTCGTGCACAGGAAGGTTCAATTGGAGAGCTAAATCCGAACACAGTAGCCTATCATTTCCATGAACCGCTCGGCGTAGTCGGACAGATTATTCCGTGGAACTTCCCTTTGCTCATGGCAACATGGAAGCTTGCACCTGCACTTGCTGCGGGCAATTGTGTGGTGATTAAGCCAGCCGAACAGACACCAGCAAGTATCTTGGTCTGGGCAGAACTTGTTGCGGACTTATTGCCACCAGGTGCGGTCAATATTGTAAACGGTTTCGGGATTGAAGCAGGTAAGCCGCTTGCATCAAGTAAACGAGTTGCCAAAGTGGCTTTCACAGGTGAAACCACCACTGGCCGACTCATTATGCAGTATGCTTCCGATAACATTATTCCTGTAACGCTTGAGCTTGGCGGTAAGTCGCCGAATATCTTCTTCGAAGATGTGTTTGCACACGATGATGCTTTTGCGGATAAAGCGCTAGAGGGCTTTACGATGTTCGCGCTCAACCAAGGGGAAGTGTGTACGTGTCCATCGCGTGCGCTCATTCAGCAAAGCTTCTACTCCGATTTCTTGGATGCAGCTGTGAAACGGACACGCTTAGTGAAGCAAGGTAATCCGCTTGATACGGATACGATGATCGGTGCCCAAGCTTCGAAGGATCAATTGGAGAAAATCATGTCCTACATCGAGCTTGGTAAGCAAGAAGGTGCTGAGCTGCTGACTGGTGGCGAGCGTAACATATTAACTGGCGATTTAGCTGATGGGTATTATGTGACGCCGACAATTTTTACAGGAAATAATAAAATGCGCATTTTCCAAGAAGAAATATTCGGTCCTGTCGTCTCAGTGACGTCGTTCCAAGACCAAGAAGAAGCGCTTGGAATTGCTAATGATACGCTCTATGGACTTGGTGCAGGGGTATGGACGCGGGATATGAACCGTGCATATAGACTCGGACGAGGTATTGAAGCGGGTCGCGTATGGGTAAACTGCTATCATGATTATCCAGCTCATGCAGCATTCGGCGGCTACAAGCACTCGGGTATTGGACGTGAGAATCACAAGATGATGCTGGATCACTATCAGCAGACGAAGAACTTACTTGTGAGCTACAGTCCAAGTGCACTCGGTTTCTTCTAAGGCGAGGCGAGCCGATGGAGAAGGAGAAAGAGCAGGCTATAGTTGCGAAGGTGCTCGTAACCGATGAAGCTGCAGCACTTATTCTGAAGCTCAAAGCACAGCATGGTGCGCTTATGTTTCATCAATCAGGCGGTTGCTGTGATGGTAGTGCACCAATGTGCTTTCCAGCAGGTGAGTTTCGAGTAGGGGATCAGGATGTGTATTTGGGACATATTGCGACAACACCGTTCTATATCGGGGCTGCACAATATGAGCTCTGGAAACATACCCAGCTTACTATTGATATCGTTCCCGGACGAGGAGCGGGTTTTTCATTAGAAAGTCCTGAAGGCTTTCGATTTCTGACAAGATCGCGACCTTTTAAAGAGGAAGAACTTGCTATTCTTGGCCTGTTATCGACTTGACAATCGAGGTGCGATTTCGTTATATTTTTGAGTATATGGATATTTCATGTTCAATGAACGGATAAGTACTTGTGGACGCCTATTACAGAGAGCCGGTGGATGCTGAAAGCTGGTATAGGAAGATACTTGGAAAATGGTCCCGGAGAACATACTTTCGAGCTGATGAATCGAGTGAGGGAGTATCGCCTTTCCAGCGTTAACGGAAAAGTCGTAGGACTTACTGAGCCTTACTCTCGCAAGAGGTAGGGGAAACTGGGTGGTAACGCGTGAGTAACAGCTCTCGCCCCAATATGGGCGGGGGCTTTTTGTGTTCTCTCATTGCAACATGGGTACATCTATTCAAGGAGGGTCTTAACATGTCAACGAATAGCAAATCGTTCTACCTTACAACACCAATTTATTACCCAAGCGCGAAGCTGCATATTGGTCATGCGTATACAACCGTAGCAGGTGATGCTATGGCTCGATATAAGCGTCTTCGTGGCTATGAAGTGATGTACCTGACAGGTACGGATGAGCATGGTCAGAAGATTGAGCGCAAAGCGCAAGAGAAAGGCGTTACGCCGCAGCAATTCGTAGATGAAATCGTAGCAGGGATTAAGGAATTGTGGTCCAAGCTCGACATCTCGTATGATGATTTCATTCGTACTACGGATGAGCGTCATAAGACGGTTGTTCAGAAAATTTTCAAGCAGTTCATGGACCAAGGTGACATTTATCTGGGTACGTATAAAGACTGGTACTGTACATCATGCGAGTCTTTCTTTACAGAAGCGAAGCTTGTAGATGGCAAATGCCCAGATTGCGGCGGACCTGTAGAGATTGTCGAAGAGGAATGCTATTTCTTCAGAATGAGCAAATACGCAGATCGTCTTCTAGCGTATTATGAAGCAAACCCGAACTTTATCCAACCGGAATCTCGTAAGAATGAGATGATCAACAACTTCATTAAGCCGGGTCTTGAAGATTTAGCAGTATCCCGCAGCACGTTCGATTGGGGCGTTAAAGTTCCAGGTGATGCGAAGGCTGTTATTTATGTATGGATCGATGCATTATCGAACTATATTACAGCACTAGGATACGGTACAGACAACGACGAGAAATTCCGCAAGTTCTGGCCGGCTAACGTTCATTTGATGAGTAAGGAAATTGTACGTTTCCACACGATTTACTGGCCGATTATGCTGATGGCGCTTGATCTGCCGCTTCCGAATCAAGTGTTCGCTCATGGTTGGTTACTCATGAAAGACGGCAAAATGTCCAAGTCTAAAGGTAACGTTGTTGACCCTGTAACATTGATCGACCGCTATGGACTTGATGCACTTCGTTACTACTTGCTTCGTGAAGTTCCATTTGGTTCTGATGGTACCTTCACTCCTGAGAACTTCGTAGAGCGTGTGAATCATGATCTTGCGAACGATCTAGGCAACCTGCTTAACCGTACAATGGTGATGATGGACAAGTATTTCGAAGGTAAAGTACAGCCACTAGTAGAAAACGCGACAGAGTTTGATGCAAGCTTGATCGCTTTAGCTAACGAAACCGTTGCGAAGTATGAAGAGGCCATGGAGAACATGGAATTCTCCGTAGCACTATCTGCTGTATGGTCATTCATCGGTCGTACGAATAAATACATCGATGAGACGCAGCCATGGGTGCTTGCGAAGGATGAGTCCAAGAAAGATATTCTTGGTTCTGTGATGTACGTGCTGGCAGAATGCCAACGTATCTCCTCCGTGTTGCTTCAGCCGTTCTTGACGCGCACGCCACAATTAATGTGGCAATCCCTAGGGGTTGATGGACAAGCTGAACTAACAGCTTGGGATAGTGTTCAAGCATTCGGAGCATTCCCAGTAGGCACGCAAACTCGTAAGGCTGATCCGATGTTCCCACGTCTTGATGTAGCTGCGGAAGTGGCTTATATTGCTGGTGCAATGACAGGTGGAACAGCACCTGCTGTGACGGAAGAAGCAGCTGCACCAGCTAAGGAAGTATCTGAACCATCTGTACCTCTTAAAGAGGAGATCGGGATTGACGACTTCATGAAGGTTGATCTGCGTGTAGCTCAAGTACTAGCTGCTGAGCCTGTAAAAGGTGCTGACAAGCTGCTTAAGCTGCAATTGGATCTTGGCTTTGAGCAACGTCAAGTCGTGTCTGGTATTGCGAAGTTCTACAAGCCAGAAGAACTAGTAGGACGCAAAGTGATCTGTGTAACGAATTTGAAGCCAGTGAAGCTTCGTGGTGAGATGTCACAAGGTATGATCCTTGCAGCATCAGAAGGCGACCAGCTTACACTTGCTACAGTGCCGGACGCTATGCCGAACGGCGCGGTTGTGAAGTAATCATTTGTTTGAAAATAAATAGGGCAGCTCCATCCGTAAGTAACTTACGTGAGGGGCGCCCTTTTTCTTGCATGTAAGAATGTGTGTATTAAAGAGCGTGTTCAAAAAGTTAACGAAAGAGAAAAGAGCAACTGTAGGAGCGTAGCGTCCGCCTTTGAAATCATGAAAATACCATAAAATAAATTCAAAATTCATGATTGAGACTCACAGGATTTTTGTGGAAAGCCACATCGTAAGCATTAGTTGTTCTTTTCTCTGCAGTGACCCACTTTTTGAACACGCTCTTAAAGTGGCGTACTCGACGCTAAAAACTTGGTTCGTTCACTCGACACTTTGTCGAGGAAAGCGAATGTGTTCTTGAAATACGCTTTGGACTGTGATTGGTGAATCATCTCATGCTCGCCACCTTGAACAATCCATTTGTCAGAAAGAGGGGACTTCTGGTTTGCTGCAAGCTTTTCGATGACACCATAAGGTGCTAATTGATCCTTGTCGCCGTGAATGAAGTAGATCGGCATGTTATACGAATGTGCCATCACTTGTTTATAAGGAATATCCCGCATATTGATTCCATCAATGAGGGAGGAGAACAATTGAATGAGGGGTACAGATGGATATTTGGGTAAATTCGCTAGTCGCTTGATGTTGCTAGATAACGTATCAGAACTAAGGATGAAGGTACTGTCTAGAATCATCCCGTCAATATTCGGCTGGCTAAGCGCCGTCTGTAGCGCAGTGCCTGCACCCATAGAGTAGCCCCATACGTACACTTGCTCCATGCCGCGTTCTTTCAGGAATTCAATCGCTCCTGCAAGCTCTTTGGACTCTTGTAGACCACCTGTCATAAGTCTCGTGCTGCCTGCAGTTGCGTAGCTGTAATCGAACATGAGCACGTTGTAACCGCGGTTATGCATTTCCTTGGCAATCGTGTAGGTTGGCACCCAAGGGGCTGCACGATTTTCCCCATAACCATGAGAGAAGACGATGCTTTTCTTGGATTTTACTGCTGGGATCAACCATCCATCTAGATGTGTCATCCCGTTGGAACTAGCAAATGAGACATCTTCATACGATAAACCGAGTTTCTGCATGGGGTTTGAAGGCAATGGTACGATGTCAGGTCTAGCTAAGAATAGTGCCACATAGGCATGGAACGCGATAACCGCGCTAAAGATTAAGAGTGAAAGGGTAATGAGAATGTTGCGTAACACTTTCCGTTTACGTGGTTGAGGTGTTGGAATCTCAGTATGAATTCGACCGGGCAATGTTTGCGGGATCGTATAGGGTGACAAGGATGTTGTTGACATAGGATTCCACCTCATTTCTGATCTTAAGTGTATTCCTAATGTTAGTTTGATAGCGCTTACAAGTCAATGGATATGCGAAAAACGTAAACTTTTGTAAACGAGCTGTAACATTGATCCGAATGGATGTAACATACAATATTTGCTAGACAAAAAAAGGACGCACCCGCCTTTTGAGCATGGTGCGTCCCTTTTTAGTACTATGAACTGTAGAAGATTGTCGTGTGGAACGATGTCATTTCATCGGATAAATTCTCGTAAATATGCGGTCGATCTGCTGAGAAGTGAATGGCACTACCTTCATTAATGATATAGGACTCTTGATCGATTGTAAGTTTCAGCTTCCCTTTTACAAGTAATAAATACTCTTCAACACCTTCGTTATGTGCCTCAGATTCATGCTTGCAGTATGGATCAATCTCCACTTTATAAATCTCGAATTTCTTCTGTTGGTTAAAAGGAAACACAGGATACGCGCGATATTCGCCGTCTTCCTCTCCAAAAGGTGTTAAATCTTCGATGTGTACGACCGATACGGTAGGCTCTTCATTTTCAATTAAAGAAGTAAATGAAATATGTAGTCCGTTTACGATTTTCCAAAGTACCGAGATCGTCGGGTTGGAATCGCCACGTTCGATTTGACCCAGCATCGCTTTACTTACACCGGTTAGTTCGGCAACTTGATCGAGGCTTAAAGAGCGGGATTTACGAACGGCAAGTAAGTTACGACCGATTTTTTTGTGAATTTGTTCTGTCTCCATCTTATCCTCCGTTTATGATCTATAGAATTCTCTATCAAATATTTTAACAGATATTTTATGTTAGTAAGTGTTTTTTGTGCGTGATAAATAACTATGTACATTATAACATACATATGTATAATATAGTGTATAAATGAGATTTTGAGTAGGAGTGACTATGATGAGTCGGATGATGATGGGTTTGGTTAAGGATGTACGCGGTCCTGGAGCAACTCTTATGGAAGTGCCTGTCCCAACCTGTGGACCGAATGAAGTTCTGGTTCGAGTGAAAGCGTCTTCAATTTGCGGAACGGACGTACATATATATAAGTGGGATGCTTGGGCGGAGAATACGGTTGTTACACCGAATGTATTCGGGCATGAGTTTGCGGGTATTGTTGAAGAGGTGGGCAGTCAGGTCACAACAGTGAAGATTGGCGACCACGTATCAGGTGAAGGTCATATTGTATGTGGGAACTGTAAAGCTTGTCGTACAGGTAAAGCGCATGTATGTCCGAATACGAAGAGCTTTGGAATTACAGTTCCGGGTTGTTTCGGAGAATATGCCGTCTTGCGTGAAAGTAATGTCATTCATAATCGCAAAGAACTGCCATTCGAGATCGCATGTTTGCAAGATCCTCTTGGCAACGCGGTTCAGACGGTTCTATCCGGTGATATTGTTGGTAAAAGCGTAGCTGTGATCGGTGTTGGTCCGATTGGTCTAATGGCGGTTGCTGTTGCAAAGGCATGTGGAGCGGGACTTGTGATGGCAATTGATATTAATCCTTATCGCTTGGAACTTGCAAAGCAAATGGGTGCTGATGTGATTATCAACAGTCGCGAAGTATCCATGGTCGATGCGATTCGTGACTATACGGATGGTGAGGGTGCGGAAGTCGTACTTGAGATGTCAGGACATCCAGTTGCGATTCGTGATGGTTTTGAAGCTGCTGCGAACGCAGGGCGTGTATCTATGCTTGGTATTCCAACACAAGAGGTTTCACTGGACTTATCTCGTCATATTATTTTTAAAGGATTACGTATTGAAGGTATTACAGGTCGTAGAATGTATGATACTTGGTACCAAATGAAGGGCTTGATTGATCAGAAGCGAATTGATCTTAAACCACTTATTACACATCGCCTTAAGCTTGATCAGTATGAGGAAGGATTTGCACTCATGTCATCAGGAGAATGCGGTAAGATTGTATTTGAACATTAAAGATTGAACAGGATTTATAAGGGGGAACTCACATGGCAAGCTTTGATTACTTAAATGAAGAACTAGAGCTACTTAAAGAGCAAGGCAGATACCGTGATCTAAAGGTATGGGGCAGCGGTTCTAGCACATGGATGGAACTGAATGGTCGCAAAGTACTGCAAATGTCTTCCAACAACTATTTAGGACTTGCAGGACATCCGGATTTGAAAAAAGCAGCAATCGCGGCAATTGAAGAGTATGGCGTAGGCAGTGGTTCCGTTCGTACAATTACAGGAACACTTGCAATCCATGATCAACTTGAAAAAGAGCTTGCGGCGTTCAAAGGAACAGAAGCGGTACTGACGTTCCAATCGGGTTTCACGACGAACTCCGGCGTATTGTCTTCCATTTTGAATGAAGATGATGTTGTCATCAGCGATGAACTAAACCATGCAAGTATTATTGATGGTATTCGTCTGACGAAAGCAGCACGTCGTATTTTTGCTCATAAAGATATGAATCAATTAGAGGCGATTCTTAAAGAATCAGGGAACTTCAAGAAGCGCGTAGTTGTAACAGACGGTGTGTTCAGTATGGATGGCGACATTGCGCCGCTAACTGAAATTGTTGAGCTATGTGAAAAGTACGATGCGATTGTCTACGTAGATGATGCGCACGCAAGCGGTGTGCTTGGTAAACATGGTAAGGGTTCAACAGATCACTTCAACTTGCACGGACGTGTTCATATTCAAGTGGGTACATTGTCTAAAGCAATCGGTGTTGTTGGCGGTTATGTCGCTTGTTCGCAAGTGTTGAAGGACTACCTGATCCACAAAGCACGTCCATTCTTGTTCTCCACTTCGCAGACGCCAGCTGTTGCAGCTTCCTGCCTTGAAGCGGTCAACATGTTGAAACAAAGCGATGAGCTAATTGAGAAGTTGTGGAGCCATGCGAATTACTTCCGTAAAGCGCTTCAGGATGCAGGATTTGATACTGGCGCAAGTGAGACACCGATCATTCCGATTATCGTAGGTGAGCCTGCGAGAGCGAATCAGTTCTCGGATCGTCTGCTTGAGGAAGGCGTCTTCGCACAAGGAATTGTCTATCCGACAGTTGCCATGGATAAAGGCAGAGTGCGCTTAATCGTAACGGCTAGCCATACCGAAGAAGATTTAGCGTTCGCGCTTGAGAAGATTCTTAAAGTTGGAAAAGAATTTGGTTTGATTTAGTAGTCGGCATGAACACGGTATAACTGAATATTTATAAATGAGACGAGCGAATCTAGAGATAGATTCGTTCTTTTTATTGCTTTAGTATTCTTAATCGTAATATTAACGATTAGTATTGACAGTAAGATTATGCCCACTTATAATCAAATAGGAATCATTACGATTAAATAATAACGTGAATAAGAAAGGAACTACTCATGAAACGCAATTATTTTATTTTTACACTTCTTACAATCATGATGCTTGTCTTCGTGACAGGATGTGGTACGTCCAATAGAGCAAAACTTGCCGAAGATAAAATCAACGTCGTCACATCGTTCTACCCTTTATACGATTTTACGAAAAAGATTGGCGGCGAACATGTGAATGTCATCAACTTAGTACCTGCAGGTGTAGAGCCGCACCACTGGTCTCCGAAGAGTCGTGACATTAAGAATGTTACGGACTCTGACCTGTTTGTTTATCAAGGTGCTGGATTCGAGGGCTGGGTGGATGAATTCTTGAAATCACTTAGCAAAGATGCGAAAGTGAAGCCGCTAATGGCAAGTGAAGGCATCTCACTTATCGATGCTGACGGTCACTCCCATGACGATGGTCATGACCATGGCAAGGAAGAGGCACATGATCATCCCCACGAAGGTCACGACCACGGTAAAGAAGAAGAGAAGGCTCATGCCAATGATGGTCATGATCATGGAGTTGGACAATATGATCCACATGCATGGTTATCTGTAAAGAACTCCAAGAAAATGGCTGAGAATATCAAGAATCAGCTAGTTGCGATTGATGGTGCAAATAAAGCAGATTATGAAGCAAACTATGCAAAGCTTGCGAAGCAATTTGATGATCTAGATGCGAAATTCAAGGCTGAGATTGCAAAGACTGCTCGTAAAGACATCGTTGTCTCTCACCAAGCGTTCGGTTACCTTGCGCACGATTACGGTTTAACTCAGAAATCCATCATGGGACTAACAGCAGATGCAGAGCCAACTGCACAGCAAATGAAGGACATCAACAAGTTCATCCGTGACAATAATGTGACTTATATCTTCTTCGAGGAATTGGTTTCTGATAAATTAGCGAAGACTTTAGCCAATGACGCAGGCATCCAAACCTTGGTATTGAACCCTTTAGAGGGTCTTACGGAGGAACAATTAAACGCAGGGCAGGATTACTTCTCTGTTATGGAATTAAATTTGAATAATCTTCTCAAAGCATTACAATAGAGAGTAACAGTGACGAGTATCTTTTAAGAAAAGTTGATCATAGAGCGGAACGAAGTAGGAAAGATGCACTGGAGGAGCGGAGCGTTCGACTTTGAAAGAGTGAACATACCTTATAATCAATTCAGAGTTCACGATTTCACGGAGACCGTAAGTGTTTCTTTCCTACGTAGTGTCCCGCTTTATTACGACTACAGTTACTCAGAAATATCAGGAGGTGCGAGATGTCAAGCAGGCTTCAAGCTGGATGTCATCGTTCGATTGTATCGATCGACGGGGTTTCTTTTTCATATGACAACAAGAAAGTAATTGATAATCTGAGCTTTAACGTACTCGAGAGAGACTTCGTCGGTTTAATCGGCTCCAATGGTGCAGGAAAGACCACGCTACTCAAGATGTTAGTCGGATTACTTAAAGTAAAACAAGGGGAGATTCGCTTGTTCGATGAACCTCTGAATACATTCAAGGATTGGGACCGTATCGGATATGTTCCACAGAAAAATTCACTGAACCCGCTGTTCCCAGCAACCGTTCGCGAAGTGGTCACATCTGGCATGTACGGACGTAAACGCTTGTACCGTAAATTAAGTGCAGAGGATCATCAGAAATGTCTAGACGCCATGGAAGTCATGCGTATTACCGATTTGGGGGATCGTAAGATTGGTGAGTTATCAGGGGGACAGCAGCAGCGTGTATTCCTAGCGCGAGCACTTGTGAACAACCCTGAATTACTCATTCTGGACGAGCCTACAGTCGGAATTGATGCGCAGACCCAAGAAGATTTCTTCCGTATGATTCGTCATATGCACGATCATCATCACATGACGTTCATTATGGTTTCCCATGATATTGATATGGTGGACTCCTTCCTTGGAACAGAACCGATGCATCAATCGGGTGGACTTAAATTTCATGTGAAACATACACATGATCCTGAGGATTGCCGAGAGACGAATTTGCTTCACTCGACGAAAGCAATTTCCGAAATGATTGAAGTTAGATAAGAGAGGTAAATTTTTATATGGAAATGTTCGATATCTTTTTAGAACCGTTCTTTCAACGTGCGTTGATTGGCGGGGTACTCATTGGAATAACCGCCCCACTCATGGGCGTTTTTCTTGTTTTGCGTAGGTTGTCAATGATTGGGGATACACTGGCTCACGTGTCTATTGCAGGGGTAGCACTTGGTTTTCTAATCAACGTATATCCACTTGCAGTTGGCTTGGTGTTTGCAATTGTAGCCTCGTTCGCCATTGAGCATTTACGTAAAGCATATAAGTCATATGCGGAGCTTTCGATTGCGATCATCATGTCAGGCGGGGTAGCACTTGCAACCTTCTTGTTTACATTAGGCCGCGGCTTTAATATGGATGTGAACAGCTACTTCTTCGGGAATGTCTACACACTTGATCGTACGGACTTGTGGGTTGTGCTTATTGTCTGTTTGCTTGTTCTCGTTGTGATATTTACGCACTTCAAAGAGTTCTTCTTGATGATTTTTGACGAAGAAGCGGCGAGCGTAAGTGGACTTCCAGTTCGAACGTACAATATTATGATCACGATTCTAACTTCGCTTGTCATTGTTGTGGCAATTAAGATTGTAGGCGCGCTACTCGTATCGGCACTACTCACGATTCCGGTAGCATGTTCACTCATGATCTCTCGTAGTTTCAAGCAATCTGTCATCATCGCTGTTATCGTGTCTGAGCTTGCTGTTATTCTCGGGCTGTTCGTTGCCGGTGTATGGGATGCTGCTCCAGGGGCATCGATTGTGATGAGCTTACTGCTGATCTTAATTGTGATTTTATCGGTCAAAAAGAGCTTAAAGTTCTAGGGGTACAGGGAGAGGATTTCGTTGTCGTCACTTAATTTATGGATTGCACTATGGGCAGGATTTGCATCGTTTATATCACCATGCTGCTTGCCTCTTTACCCTTCATTCTTATCGTACATAACGGGGATATCGGTTAACGAATTAAAGGCGGGGAACAGCTCGAAGCAAGCACGGCGTACGACGATGCTGCATACATTAAGTTTTATCGCCGGATTTTCAATTATTTTCTACAGCTTGGGATGGACGGCGGGCTTTGTGTCCGACTTCTTCATCTCCAACGGTGCATTGCTTAGACAAATTGCGGCGTTATTAATTTTCTTAATGGGTTTGTTCTTACTCGGTATTTTTCAACCACAATGGTTAATGAAAGAGCGTAAATTCAACATCAAGCTTAAGCCTGCTGGGTACTTAGGTTCGATCGTAATTGGTATGGGTTTTGCAGCTGGATGGTCCCCGTGTGTTGGGCCAATTCTATCTTCCATCTTACTTCTATCAACGACTGAGCCAGGCTCATGGTTTGGGCTAATTACGGCTTATACGCTTGGATTTGCGATTCCATTCTTTATTCTATCATTCTTTATCGGGTCCACTCGCTGGATTATGCGTTACTCGAGTATCCTGATGAAAATTGGTGGTGCCGTCATGATCATCATTTCGGTATTATTGTATACAGATAAGATGTCACAGATCACAAATTGGCTGAACTCTCAGACACCAGATTGGCTGAAGTTCTAAAGTAAATTGGAAGCCGTAAACTTGCTTTATAGAGGTAGAAAAGTTAATATAATTTAACAGTAATGAATTTCGGAGGAGGAAACGGCAAATGGCAACACCGAGCATGGAGGATTATTTAGAGCGGATTTATAAGCTGATCGATGAGAAAGGCTATGCCCGCGTATCTGACATTGCCGAAGGACTGGAAGTGCATCCCTCCTCGGTTACCAAAATGATTCAAAAATTAGATAAAGACGAGTATCTAGTTTATGAAAAATATCGCGGATTGATCTTAACGCCTAAGGGTAAGAAAATGGGGAAAAGGCTCGTTGATCGTCATGCATTGTTGGAAGACTTTCTTGAAGTGATTGGCGTTCAAGATGAGAATATTTATAAAGATGTGGAAGGTATTGAGCACCATTTGAGTTGGGACTCGATTACTTGTATCGAAACATTGGTTGAATATTTCAAGCAGGATCCCGAGCGACTGGAACAACTACGCAGTTTACGCGCAGAACTAGAAGCATAATAAGTAAACAAGCAAGCATGTGATTAGGTAAAGCCTAGTTGCATGTTTTTTTAATTTAATCTTTATTTATTTCGACCAATTTCACATATGTACAATCCTCTCCCGTATACATATAACTGATGGCAGTTTTGGGGAAGGAGGATACTTGGATGCGCATTAATGCTGTATTTGAAGGAGGTGGAATGAAGGGGATCGCACTTGCTGGAGCTGTGAACGCTGCACAGGAGCGCGGTTATGAATTTCACCATGTAGCCGGGACCTCTTCGGGTTCGATTGTTGCAGCATGCCTAGCTGCTGGTTATACAGGAGCAGAATTGAAACAACTAATTCTGGCAACTCCTTTTCATACGTTCCTAAAAAGAAATTGGTTTTTTGAAACCAAGTATATCGGTCCTATCATAAGACTGCTATTTAAGAAAGGGATGTACCCTGGGGAAGCGCTCGAACAATGGGTTCGAGACGTTCTTGCAGCCAAAGGTGTTCGGACTTTTGGTGATTTAGCGCAAGGACAATTGCGTATTATTGCATCGGATATAACGCAAGGAAAGCTGCTCGTTCTACCGGAAGATATTCGTGATTATGGCATTGATCCAATGAAATTTTCAGTTGCAAAAGCAGTACGTATGAGTTGCTCAATCCCATTTTTCTTTGATCCTGTGATGATTCGTAAATCACTTGGCAGTACGCATGCATCTAAAACACTGCAAAACCAAAGTGTTTATATTGTAGATGGGGGGTTGTTAAGTAATTTTCCCTTGTGGCTGTTTGATCAGGAAAATACGAAGTTGAATTTTTCACCCACAATTGGTTTTCAGCTTGTCGGAAAGAATGAAATCTCAGTTAACCCGATTAAAGGGCCGATCTCAATGCTCCAAGCGCTCTTCTCAACCATGATGAGTGCACATGATGAAAGGTATATTGAGAAACATAATTTATTTCGTACTGTAAAAATTCCGACGTTAGGCGTACAAACAACTGACTTTGATATTGCGCCAGCGAAAAGTGAGGAGCTGTTTCTTGCTGGTCATGCAGCGGCAGACTACTTTTTTAATAGTTGGTCTAAGGCTGCATACCTAGTCGATTACGAAAGGTTTGTACTTCGAAAAACTTAAGTAGGTGTGCATATAGTAGTAAAAGAAGACCTTCCAGAACAACGCTGGAAGGTCTTCTTGCTTTTAAATTTCAATATCCACGCCAATGCTGTCGAGTCGGCCTGACTCGCGAATAAACGTTATAATAGCTTGATGATCTTCGTTGACAGCATACGCGTCAAGCGCTTGCTGATTCTCGAAGCGGATCATTAGGATTACCTGGTATTCTTTACTTTTCTCAGCGAGGTTGAGTCCTGCCTGAATTTCGACAATACCGATAAGCTTGTCTTTCAAGGCTTTATAGCGGCTAGCAACCTCTAGCATTTGCTCTTTCGTCGTTGTATCGGCAAATTTAAGTAGTACGGTACGTTGAATCATGGGGAAGTCTCCTTATGTAGTGTTTCTACCATTTTACAGATGATAGAGTAAATTATCAATTCTAAATAATTGCAAGTCCTAGGGCTTCATTTTTGCAAGCAGGCTGTCGATGTATTATAGTCTGGCGGATCACTTACGATTTGTTCTGCCATTCTTTAAACAAGGGGGGAAATTGCGTTGAGCAGATGGATAAAAAGACAAAGCCTTGTACTCAGTTGTTCCATTGTTTTGTCTATCTTGTTAATTGCAGTTGTGAGTGTCATTTCCTTAGTGACATACAACTCGACGGTAAATGAAGTTTATCGTAAATTTAATGATGTTGGAAATAAGCTCAGAGATGTTGCTCAAGCCAACGTCAATCTGATCGAAAAAACGGCTCCGGCCATGATCGCGGGGCAAAAGCCACCCGAGGAGCAAATGAGCTTAATGAAAATGCTGTTGAGCGGTACAACAGACGATTATCTCGTAGAGAATGCTTATTACTTGCTTGCGGAGTATAGACAAGAAGGCGATAAACATTATTATCGCTATTTGCAAGCCAGCGAGTCGCTGAAAAAGCTGGATATCGAGGCAGGAAGCGAATACGAGGACCATGGCAGCTTTAGTCAGGCGTATGCGAAAGCACTGGGAGGGGAAGCCGGACTAACGGATGTTTTTGCAGATGAATATGGAGAGTGGCTCACTTATCTGGGTCCCATCAAGGATGCGAATGACAAAGTCGTTGGTGTATATGGTATCGACTTTAATTATCATCTAGTTCAGCAGCGGATGACGGAGTTGATATGGAAAACGATTGGGCTTAGCGCTGGCGCCATTCTCATTAGCATTTTAGTTGTCGTGGTGCTCTTGCTCACAGCACTGAAGCCGCTTCAATTGATGGCTGCTCGCGCGAAAGAAGCAGCGATGGGTGATCTGACTGTTCATGTTCCGATCACGACCGAGAACGAGATTGGACAGGCTGGAATCGCGTTTAACGAAATGATAACGAATTTGCGCGAGTTGGCCATTCAAATCGGAGAAACGTCAAGTGAAGTGGCGAGTTCGTCTCTTCATTTGAAAGAAACAGCAAGTCAAGCAGAGGCTGCAACCAATGAGATTGCCCATTCGATCTCCCTGGTCGCTGTTGGAGCGGAGTCCCAGCTTATCAGCTCGAATGAATGCCAACGAGCGATGACGGAGATGGCGATAGGTATTCAGCGAATTGCCGAATCGTCATCGGTTGTTTCGGAACTTGCAATGGATACGGCTGATCTTGCCGTCAATGGTGAAGGTGTGATGGAGCATACAGTGAAGCAGATGGGGACAATTGAAGAGCATGTGGGGAGTGCAACGGATGCGATGCGTGAGTTGAACGAGTCCAGCAAGCGGATTGTCGATATTCTTGCGCACATTGCAGATATTGCCAATCAGACAAATTTGCTTGCCCTCAATGCGTCTATCGAGGCAGCAAGAGCGGGCGAACACGGGAAAGGATTCGCGGTTGTCGCGCAAGAGATTCGTAAACTAGCCGAGCGGTCGAAGACATCGTCCGGGGAGATTTCTACCATCCTGAGCGAGATTGGAGAACGCTCTCAGACAGTAGCAAGATCTTTAACCGTCTCAGTGGAGGAGGCACGTGAAGGAACGAAACTTGCGAATGCTTCCGGTGAATCGTTCCGCTCGATTCTTGAATCGGTCAAGCAAGTATCCAGTCAGGTGCAGGAAGTTTCGGCTGCTGCTGAACAGATGTCTGCAGGCAGCGAAGAAATCGCGGCGTCGCTTGAAGGTTTGGAAAGTACAGCCCAATTATCGGCAGCCAATGCGCAAGAAGTAGCTGCCGCTTCCGAAGAACAACTTGCTTCCGTCGAGGGAGTAGCAGGCGCTTCCCAACAATTGAACATATTGGCTACCCAGCTTAACGGAGCTGTGATGCGTTTTAAAGTTTAAGAAAATGTAACAATCCTATGCGATAAATAAAAGTACCCTATCGAGAGACTTTTTAAGTATCATCTCGATAGGGTACTTTTTTGAATTAATGATATTTCGGAATATCGTCGTTCGAATCTTCTTTGTCCATTGTAATAACACGAAGATGACTCTTGCGATGTTTCGTAGATTTTGACTGCGTATAAGTAGATTTTGCTCTGGACTGCATCTTACTTTTCAACCACCAAGAAATCCGTGGGTTACGATAAACGATGTAGGCAATAAGTGCAATCAAAATCAGCGGAATCGCTAAGAAAGCTAACATCGAGATGACTCCAATTAGAATGAATACGGCGAGAATAAGTCCGATCCAAGATACATTTCTGGGCATTCGCTTCATTTGTATTTCCTCCTACAAGACAGTTTGTTTATCAATTTCACGCATCCGGTTAAATGAAGCAATGGAGACTTCCACTTGATCATCGGTTGGTTCTTTTGTTGTCAGTTTCTGCATCCATAGCCCTGGGTAACCAAGAAGTCGAAGTACAGGAATTTCACGCATCGAATTCGTAACGCGAAGAACTTCATAGGAGACACCAAGTACGACTGGGATTAAGACAATCCGTTGTATTAAACGCTCTACCAAACCATCGTACGAGAAGAACGAGTAAATAATGACACCGATAATAACAGTAAACACGATAAAGGATGAACCGCAGCGATAATGCAGTGTCGAGAATTTCTGTACATTTTGCACAGTAAGCTCAAGACCAGCTTCATAGGCGGAGATCACTTTGTGTTCAGCCCCATGGTATTGGAACAAGCGCTTCACCATTGGGGTTAACGAGATGGCATAAATATAACCGATTAAAAGTGCAATTTTGATAACACCTTCTATTAAGTTATGACCGATTTGGTTTTCGAACATTTTTCCAAAAATAAAACCTTCAATTGCTGCAGGCACGAGCGTCATAACAAACTTACCGAACAAGAAGGAAAGAACACCGACTACGGCAACTCCTAGAATCATGGATAAAGAGGACATGATCCCTTTTTTCTCTTCTTTTTCATCTTTAGGTTCTTCATCAGCAAAAGATTCCATTGCGAAATTCATATGCGTTGCGCCCTTTGCACTGGATTCGACGATAGCAACGATACCACGCAGGAAGGGGATTTTCTTGAGGGTGTTGACCCACTGAATTTCTTTCTTGGGCACTTCTAAATATTGAATGGACCCGTCCTTAGCACGTACTGCAGTTACATTCACCTTTTGCCCAGCGAACATGACACCTTCAATTACAGCTTGACCGCCATATACGGCATTGTTTTGCGACAAACGTATCACCTTCTCTAAGCTCTCGTATATTTCGAGGTTTTTCCCTTTATTGTAGCGGAATTAGCTTTGGAAAGCTACCGATAATGGCAGGAAAGTTTGCACATACTATGAAGAAATTCGTGCAGAGAAGAGGAACAATCATGCAACAAAACTTGAATCACAATTCAAAAGCAAACAAAACAAAACAATCCGACAAACATACGAATACGAATCGGTGGCTGTACGCCTTGTATATTGGTTTTTTTGCAGGGTTAATTTGGGGACTCGTCAAGATAGTAGAGTATTACTTTAAATTTACGGACATCGTACCTGGCTATATGGTAGACCCTTTCCTTCCACATAAATTTCTCATGCAGTGGAAAGGTTTTCTAGTTGGTCTGGGCAGCTTTATTATATTCTCGATTATCGCTTCCTTTGTATATATGCTGATCGCCTCTAAATTAATCGGTCCATGGCCAGGTCTTGTATTTGGAGCACTCGTATGGTGTCTTGTATACTTAATGATTGCACCGATGTCGAAGATGATTGAACATAGTATTTGGAAATATGGACTTACGACGATTATTACAGAGATTTGTTTGTTCTTATTATGGGGGCTCTTTATCGGCTATTCGATCTCCTTCGAATACAACAATGAGAGTGAGCGAGAACCTAAGAAAGGTACTCCTGCCCAAGATTCTGCTAACAAAAAAGACGTTGTACACAAGTGATAGACTTATGGTAAAATGTCTACGGTAAAGTGTGCAATTCCATTTTGTGGGCAGATTGATTTGCCTTGGAGGTCCTTAATGAAAAAAGTACTTATTATGAATGGACCGAATTTGAACATGCTTGGTATTCGCGAACCGGGTGTATACGGTACGGTAACTTTGCAGATGATCAAGCAGAACTTACAAGTAAAAGCTGCGGAGCTTGGAATTGATCTTACTTTCATGCAGTCGAATCATGAAGGCGTAATCATTGATACGATTCATGCTGCACATGCAGCGATGGATGGAATTGTGATTAACCCAGGTGCTTTTACTCATTATAGTTATGCGATTCGCGATGCACTAAGTTCAGTTGATGTACCGGTAGTTGAAGTTCATTTATCCAACATACATAAGCGTGAGGAATTCCGTCACACTTCTGTAACTGCACCTGTTGTGATTGGACAAATTGCAGGATTTGGACCATACGGCTACGAACTCGGCTTACTTGCTTTAAATCAACATTTGAATTCATAGGAAATGGGGAAATGTGATGCAAGAAAAACGTATTGAGCGTTTGAGACTAGCGATGAAGCAAGCAGAATTACCTGCTCTATTAATCACGAATGCGTATAACCGTTCTTATATGTCAGGATTTACCGGATCTGCTGGGTATGTTCTTGTAACACAGGATCGTGCTATTTTATTAACGGATTTCCGTTATATGATTCAAGCTGGTAGTGAGGCTCCTCACTTTGAAGTGATTGAGCATGTAAAAGGTGTTACGGCTACAATCAAAGAAATTTTGGATCAACATGGTATTAAGCAGCTCGGATTTGAGCAAAGCCATATGACATTTGCTACATTTAAGACGTATGATGGAGACTTGGAAGGCATCGAGCTTGTTCCTTGCTCTGGATATGTAGAGAACTTGCGGATGATTAAAGACGCGGGTGAACTTCAAATTATACAAGAGGCAGCAGATCTAGCTGATCGCACGTTCTCTTACATTTTGACAAAATTAAAGCCAGGTGTTTCTGAGCAAAGAATTGCACTAGACATCGAAATTTTCATTCGTGAAAACGGAGGAACTTCTACATCATTCGATACAATCGTTGCTTCTGGTGAACGTTCCGCACTGCCACATGGTAGAGCGAGTGAGCGCTTGTTGGGTAATAATGAATTTGTAAAAATGGACTTTGGAGCGTATTATAAAGGATATTGTTCCGATATTACGCGTACGGTTGTTCTCGGTCAACCAACAGACAAGCACAAAGAGATTTATAACATCGTGCTTGAAGCACAGCTGAACTGTGTAAACAATTTGACTGCAGGTATGACTGGTGAGCAAGGGGATGCTCTTACTCGTGATATCATTACTAAATATGGTTATGGTGATCAGTTTGGACATTCAACAGGACATGGACTAGGTATGGAAGTACACGAAGCTCCAGGTCTTGCTAAACGTAATAGCACTGTACTCGTACCAGGAATGGTCGTGACAGTTGAACCAGGTATTTACTTGCCAGGTTTCGGTGGAGTACGTATCGAAGATGATGTAGTGATTCAAGAATCAGGCATTCATATTCTAACGAATTCAACCAAAGAACTACTCATAATCGATTAATTTTCAGGAGGTAATTTTTAGTGATTTCAGTAAACGAATTTAAGACAGGTCTTACAATTGTAGTGGAACATGATCTATTCACAGTTCTTGATTTCCAACACGTTAAGCCAGGTAAAGGTGCGGCTTTCGTTCGCTCCAAGCTTAAAAACTTGCGTAATGGTAACACAGTAGAAAAGACGTTCCGTGCAGGTGAGAACGTTGGTCGTGCTCATATCGAAAACCGTGAAATGCAATACTTGTATGCAAGCGGTTCTGAATATACATTCATGGATACAGAAACTTATGACCAAATTGAGCTTCCAGCAAGTCAATTGGAGTGGGAACTTAACTTCTTAAAAGAAAACATGATGATTCAAATCATGAGCTACCAAGGTGAAATCCTAGGAATTAACTTACCGAACTCTGTTGAGCTTAAAGTTATCGAAACAGAGCCAAGTGTTAAAGGAAATACAGCTCAAGGCGCTACGAAGAATGCTAAGGTTGAAACGGGTCTTAACGTTCAAGTACCAATGTTCATTAGCGATGAAGACGTGCTTCTAATCGATACACGTGAAGGTAAATACATCTCCCGCGCGTAAATGTGCAGGTAAAAGAGCAGTTCCAAAGTCTGGAAGACTTTCGGAGCTGCTCTTTTTTGTAGCACAATTCAAAAAACATGTGATATAATCGACTATTATTATGCCATATGGAATGAAAGAATAGAATATGCATGGGTGGGGAGTGAACAGCTTTGTCTCTTATCGTTATGAAATTTGGAGGCAGCTCTGTCGGTGATGCAGAGCGCATGAAAAGAGTTGCAAGACGTGTGGTTGATCGCCAAGTGGAAGGACATCAATGTGTTGTTGTCGTATCGGCTATGGGAGATACAACAGATGAGCTGATTGATCTAAGTAAACAAATTTGTGATGATACCCCTCCGCCGAGGGAGATGGATATGCTGCTTACAACGGGTGAGCAAATGTCAGTGGCGCTACTGTCGATGGCTATTCAATCTCTAGGTCAAGAAGCGGTTTCCTATACAGGATGGCAAGCAGGTATGCTAACGGATACAACACATGGTAAAGCGCGAATTACGGATATTCAGCCGCATCGTGTTTTGAAAGCTGCAGAAGCCAACAAAGTGGTTATCGTTGCAGGATTCCAAGGGATGTCCGAAGATGGTGAGATCACAACACTTGGACGCGGTGGTTCAGATACAACTGCTGTTGCCTTAGCTGCAGCTATTGAAGCAGATCTATGTGAAATCTACACGGACGTTGATGGTATTTATTCGACAGATCCGCGTATCGTAAATTGCGCTCGTAAATTAAACGAAATTTCTTACGATGAGATGTTAGAACTTGCGAACTTGGGTGCAGCTGTCCTTCACCCACGCGCAGTAGAATATGCGAAGAATTACAACGTTGCACTTGTCGTGCGTTCAAGCTTTACACACAATGAAGGTACTTACGTGAAGGAGGAAGCGGTCATGGAGCAAGGCTTAGTAGTCCGTGGAATAGCGTTTGATAAAAATGTAGTAAGAGTAAGTATTCTAGGAGTGCCTGAACGTCCAGGTCAACTAGCGAAAGTATTTACTTCGCTTGCACAAGCACAAATTGATGTTGATATTATCGTACAATCTGGCGTATTAAACGGAGTTGCAGACTTCTCCTTCTCCACAACACTGACAGAGCGTGAGCGAGCTGTTCAAGTGATTGAGGGAATCCAGGATGAGATTGGTTTCCGCGAAGTGACTTCCGAAGACAACCTTGTGAAAGTATCCATTGTTGGAGCGGGTATGGTAAGTACACCAGGTGTTGCAGCGAAAATGTTCGAAGTCATCTCAGGACTAGGTGCTTCCATTAACATGGTAAGTACATCTGAGATTAAGATGTCTTGCGTCATTGATCTAGAATACTTGCAGGATGTTGTAAAAGGCTTGCATACCGCATATGGACTTGATACACATGAGCAAGTGTTCGTTGGTGGACCTGCTGATCGTCGTTAAGCTATAAACAAGAAGCTTGTCCAATTGTTTCACCTAAGTTTATCGAATATGAAGGTGAACAGCTTGAGCAGGAATGCGGTGACGCCAGCGGCCATTAATGGACCAACAGGAATGCCACGCATAAACACAATTCCGATAATCGAACCAATAACTAGACCCACAATAAGTTGTGGGTCTATTTTTAATAACTCCAAACCTTTTCCGTTCAAATAGGTAGCTACCGCCCCGCCAGTCAAGGCGATAATCCCCGGCCAACTCGTAAACACGGTTACTATATCTTTCGTTGATATACGCTCGCTAGCAAATGGTACGAGTACTCCCATCGTTAAGAACAATAGCCCCAACTCTAACCCTCGACGCTCAACCGTCGGCAGAAAGCGATCCAAGGATATTAATTTGAGAATGAGCAGGACACACGCCGCCGTCGTAATAATCGGCGAACGACCAATAAGTCCGATAATGATTAAGATCACGAGCAATAATTCACCGTTCATAAGAGAACCCCTTGTCTCATTAGATATATTGTTATTTTATGAGAGGGCTATCGTTTTAGAACGAGCTGTCGGGATACTCACATGTAGGCAGAGCCCATTCCATATCGGAACGATTGCGGAAACATCCTTTTTGGCACAGTAAGCAATGTCCGTTCCAAAGCCATTGCGAGCGAGTTTACGTCCATTTACGCTTTGAGCCATCACTTCTGTAAGATTAGAGGCTTCGTGCTTAAATGCAGCGATCATCGATCTTCCGAAATCATTGATTTCAGCATCTGCTTTCATCTGCATAAGGTGGTCGGCAATACAACCGGCTGCAAGCCCATCCTCGAGTGCGAACTGCGTATTCGTTCCAGCACAGAGAATGGCAATATCTCGCTGTAATTCAGCAGCCATCTCTGCGCAAGCACGTGCATTGAGGAAAGAACCTATTAAGATATGCTCGGCTTTCTGCGCCCTTCTCACGGCTTTCGTTCCATTTGTCGTGGTCATCACGATGCGTGAGTCATTAATGGTTGATGTCATGTACTCAAACGGCGAATTGCCAAGCTGAAAACCAATTATTTTTCGACAGAATCGTTCCCCGCCGAGCATGTCACCTTCTTGATACATGGATTTCGCCTCACCGATCGTTTCAGCGGGCAATATTTCCTTACACCCATGTTCGAATGCAGTAACAATCGTACTTGTCGCTCGCAAGACATCAATGACGATTACTGTTTTTCGGATAAAATCTTCCGTTCTAGCTTCATTTACGCTAGAGATGATATCGATTTGCATATTATTTCCTTTCGCTCGCGCATCGTTTGCGCAAGTACTAACGTATCTGAGCGTAATCCTCTGCGCATGGCTTCCAGTGTAATGACTTCGTGAGGCGGGATATTACCGAGATGGACGCCTGTTCCAAGCTCTTGAATGAGCCTTACTTGCTGATCTTTCAGGGGTGCTTCCCAGAGTAAGAGATTGTGGCTGGGAATACTGCTCATAATTTTATCTAGTTCTGCATCCATGCACTTGCCTTCACCATCAAAAATACCAACACCAACACCGGATTCACGAGCTTCAATCGTAATGTAGTCTGCCCCGAGTCCACTATCAATGTGAACGGTTTCGATGAGTTCTTCGATTTCAATAGAAGAACCCCATGTCTTCTTCCCATATTCCGTGTTAACACGTAGTCCCCGATCCAGCCCCCGTGTAATTAATTCACTCCGCAAGTTACGAGGCAATTCGATGGTTCCATCCGATACTTCAATGGCATTGAACCCGAATTGACAGACGGAATCAAAGTAGGAGTCCACCGCATCTTGCAAGACGGCAATCTCTAGGAAGGTACCACCTGGATAGATGAGTATGTCGTGTTCTTTCGCAAGCTCAATCTTACGCATTAGAATGGACGTGGGATAAAGTGGTGATGTTCCAAATCCAATTTTGATCATATCGATATGAGCGCCCGCCGAAATAACGAAATCTTCAAATGCCTGTATCCCAAGACCCTTATCGATCACCATGGTTTTGCCGAGTTGTCTCGGTTTATTTTCCCTGTTCCCGGATGGGTCACAAAGTCGTTCGTTCCATAAGGGTTCTGAGGTTGGTAAAGTCATACGAATCTCCCCGCTATTCTCTTAAATAGTGATAAGCCTGAGTCATCATATGCAGGTGGAACTGGGGTGGTGCCCAGCTATCATGAAATCCTAGATAGATGAGAAGGCTTGTATCCTAAAACGATAAGAAGGTGCATAGGATGGATTGTACAAGTTAGGCAGGAAGGGGGAAGGTGTGTTGTGGTGAACAAAATTGTCCTAAGTATGGCATCACTACGAGTGTTATCGGGTTGTATTGAAATTGTTGCAGCCTTGATCATGATAAGACTGGCACAGGTCGAGAAAGCACTTCTTGTTAACTCAACATTAGCCATCGTCGGGCCGCTCGTTCTATTAACTACGACAACAATCGGTCTAGTAGGCATTGCAGAGAAACTATCAATTTCGAAAATGTTGTGGTTGCTCGCTGGTGTTAGCTGTCTTTTTATAGGGATATTAAAAAAATAATTCAAGTCATATTTGGTACAAGTCCGCATACAAATAAGGTAAGAGACTGGACAACCTGGGGGTATAACCGCATGTTGACTTCAATTCTAGCTTATCTGCCGAACTCTCTTAGAATCATCATATCGAATCTACCGACGAAGCTTAAAGAACAACTCGAAGAGATACGAATTCGGGAGGATCGACCACTTGAGGTGTTAAGTAGCGGGAATTATGCATTCGTAGCACCTGATTCCTCACTGCTACGAGATTCACAGCAAGCCTACCGGCCAACTCGAGAAGATTGCCGAATGCTCTTGGAACTGTTAACGAATCACTCGGTATACTCCTTCGAAGAGGAATTACGCCGAGGATACATAACATGCAGCGGCGGTCATCGTGTCGGACTAGCAGGGCGTACGGTTCTAGAAGGAAGTACAGTGAAATCAATTCGAGATGTTAGCTCATTTAATATCCGGATTGCAAGAGAAATACGTGGCACAGGCATTAAGCTGATTCCTTATCTGCTTGATACGGATGAGGGCAGACCCTATCATACCTTAATAATTTCACCGCCTCAGCAAGGAAAGACGACATTACTTCGAGATTTAGCGAGAAGCCTCTCGTATGGGGAGTGGATGATCTCTCCTCATGTATCTCAACCCTTAAATGGACTCAAAGTTGGAATTGTAGATGAGCGTTCTGAAATTGGAGCAAGTGTGCATGGTGTGCCTCGCTTTGATTTAGGTCCGCGTACGGATCTGATGGATGGATGTCCGAAGGCAGAGGGCATGATGATGATGATTCGCTCCTTGTCACCAGATGTGCTTGTCGTTGATGAACTTGGCAGACCCGAAGATGCAACAGCGATGTACGAGGCTCTGCATGCAGGGATACGTGTTATTGCTACTGCACACGGAAGCAGTTTATCTGACGTGAGTAAACGTCCTGTACTTCGAGAGCTAATTGAGGAAAAGTTGTTTAAACGATATGTCATTCTTGGAATAAGGCGTGGAGATGAACAGACGATTCAAGTGCTCGACGAGCATGGAAATCGAGCGACAACAGGTCGTTTCTATCGTCTTGGAAAGGCGGATGACGGATGATTGCGAAGATGCTTGGATCGGTCGTCATATTATCTGCCGGCACGATATTCGGATTTTATCAAGCACTGCAATATGCGCGAAGACCAAGGCAGATCCGTCAAGCCATTGGCATGATTCAGCGCCTTGAAACTGAAATATCGTATGGGTTTACACCTCTTCCAGATGCATTTGCGCATGCTTCCAGCTCATTTGCTGAACCTTATGCGAGTATGCTTGCAGAAGCGGCGGACGGGCTTCATGCACCTGACGGCAAATCTACGCAAGAGATCTGGGGACAAGCCGTTAAGCGAGCATGGGGACGTTCTTCAATGAAGCGTAACGAACTGGACATTCTATTGCAACTAGGAAGCACACTCGGTGCGACAGATCGTATCGATCAAGTCAAGCATATGCGCCTTGCAATAAGTCAACTTCAAGTCGAAGAAGACATTGCTAGAGATGAACAAGGACGATATGAGAAAATGTGGCGCAGTCTCGGTGTTCTAATGGGAGCACTCATCGTCATTCTAATGTATTAGTGAGGTGCCGTTAATGAACGTTGATGTTAACACCATTTTCCAAATCGCCGGCATCGGGATAATTATCGCAATGATGCATACGGTGCTCAAGCAGATGGGGAAAGAAGATATGGCTCATTGGGTCACGTTGATCGGATTTGTCGTCGTTCTGTTCATGGTTGTATCCTTGCTCAATACGTTGTTCAAAGAAATCAAAACGATCTTCCTCTTCCAATAAGCAGGTGAAACCGGTGGAAATTATTCAAGTTGTAGGGCTCGGTCTACTTGTGACGATCCTCATACTAATCATCAAAGAACAAAAACCGATATTTGCTTTCCTGCTTGCTACTTTTACCGGTATTATCATCTTCTTATTTCTCATTGATAAAATATCGTCAGTCATTCAGGTGTTGCAGGATCTAGCACTGAAATCGGGCGTCAATATGGTGTTTCTCAAAACGATTCTCAAGATCATCGGCATTGCGTACATTGCAGAATTTGGTGCTCAGATCGTACGAGATGCTGGACTTGAGTCAATCGCTTCCAAGATAGAACTTACAGGAAAAATTCTCATTATGGTCATGGCAATTCCTATCATTACAGTCATCATCGAGACGGTCATTAAGCTGCTTCCAGCTTAAGTATTGTCTTCAGCAGAAATGACTAGAGCGCTTGGAGTTGAACCTTTGATGCTGCAACATACATGGAAATACTTATCGAAGCTGATCTGCTGTGGAATTCTCGTTATGATGATGTCTCTAGGGTTTGGATCGGTAGAAGCACAGGCAAGTCAGACACCTGCTGATCAAGTCGTGACCGAACAAGTAAAACTGCTGCAAACTGATGGTGTGGAACAATTTTGGAATAAATTAATGCAACAGAATGGTAATTATTTTCCAGAATTACAATCGCCCACTTTTCAAGAACTGTTAGTAAGCGGTAAAAGTTTCTCGATCTCAGGCATATTTAAAGGTTTGCTGCGTTACTTCTTTCATGAAGTGTTAGCTAATGGGAAGCTGCTTGCGACGATTGTTGTACTAGCTGTATTCGCAATGATTTTAGAGACGCTGCAAAGCTCTTTTGAAAAAAACAATGTGAGTAAAGTTGCCTTCGTTATCTCCTATATGGTGCTAATTATTATTGCAGTCAATTCTTTCTCTTCTGCCATTGGTTATGCGAAAGATGCAATTACCTCCATGATTGATTTCATGATTGCAGTCGTACCGCTGCTACTCACCTTACTTGCTTCGATGGGGAATTTAACTACAGTTGCCGTACTTCATCCGTTAATTGTATTTATGATTCACGCAGTTGGGACAATGATTTACTTCTTCGTGTTTCCACTACTCTTCTTCTCGGCTGTTCTCTATATCGTCTCTTCGATCACAGACAAGTACAAAGTAACTCAGCTTGCGAAATTGCTACGTAATATCGGTGTCGGGGCATTAGGGGTGTTCGTGACCATCTTCCTCGGCGTCATCTCAGTACAAGGGTCTGTTGGTGCCGTATCGGATGGGATCACCATTCGCACAGCGAAATACATCACGGGAAATTTCGTCCCTGTCGTAGGAAGAATGTTCTCAGATGCTACAGAGACCGTTATTGGAGCTTCTTTATTAGTGAAAAATGCTATCGGGTTATCCGGCGTTGTCATCATCATCATGCTGTGTTTGTTTCCAGCGCTTAAAATTTTGACTCTCGCCATCATATACAACTTGTCTGCCGCGATCATGCAGCCTATTGGAGATAATCCGATGATCAGCTGCTTAGCAACAATAGGTAAGAGCATGATTTATGTGTTCGCCGCTTTAGCCGTAGTGGGAATGATGTTCTTTTTTGCCATAACCATGATGATAACAGCGGGGAATTTATCCGTCATGATTCGGTAGTGGGAGGTGAGTGATGGAATGGCTGAATAATTGGCTTAAAACTGTCATTATCATTATTCTGTTCGCCTCATTCATTGATTTACTGCTCCCTAGTGCTAAGATGCACCGATACGTGAAGACAGTCGTTAGTTTATTCATTCTCTTGACCTTACTAACTCCTGTTCTTCAACTATTAACGAAAAATTGGAATGTAGAGAATCTTCTAAATGCAGCTGAAAAGCAGCAAGCAACTGCTGCAATGCGAATGAAACAAGGTAATGGAGCGGGAGGGAATGTAGACTCGCTCGAAGCGATATTGCAGCAATCAGACAAATTGCGGGCGATGAATTCAGCTAAAGCAAAACAGCTCGCTGAACAAGAAATGGCAGTAGCCATTAAGCAAGAAGTGTCACGGGAGATTGCTTTTGATGTGGATAACGTACAAGTTACAGCTACGCTCGATACGAATGATAAACCAAACCTTCAAACGATAGCAATTATTCTCAAACCTTTAACGATTACACCGTCACCTACTCCAGGGGTTGCAACTAAGAAGCCAATTCCATCTGTAAAGCCGGTGGAAATTAAAGTGAACATTGGAAAATCATCAAATGGGGTCCAAGCTGTTGGAGCGAAGGAACGTACTCCAGCAATGCTGGAAGCAGAAAGAGTTGTACAGCAGCTTTTGCAGCGTAATTGGGGAGTAAATAACAAACAAATTGAAATTATTTTCTTAAATCAAGCTGAAAAATCATAAGCCAATGGAATAATGGGTAAAACATTCTAGGAGGGAGGTGAGCCCTTGGCGAAATGGATGAACAAATTGGAAAAAATGTTCGGTGGTGGTCCTTCTGGACCTAAACGATTTCGTACGTTTTTATGGTTAATATTGGCTGGACTTCTGGGTGCTGCATTAATGATTATGAATTCATTTCTAAGCGTCACCCCAGTCCCGCCAGCTTCTATTGGACCACGGGCTTCACCAGCAAGTGATCATACAACAACAATGGCATCAGGAGGGAAAGAATTATCAAAATTCGGAGAGTATGAGGAAATAAGTGGAAGAAAACTAAAAGAAATTTTACAGAAAATAGTCGGTGTTGGCGATGTAGATGTACAAGTTGAAATTGAATCTACAGAAGAAATAGTCGTCGACAAAAACTATCAGGATTCGCAGGATAATACGGTTGAACGAGATACTGGCGGAGCCACTCGAAATATTTCATCCGTAACACGTAAAGGCGAGGTTGTCATTTATCAAGTAGAAGGTAACCAGAATCCACTCGTGATCAAAACGATAAAGCCAAAAGCACGAGGGGTTATCGTCGTTGCACGCGGTGCTGAGGATTTGACGGTCAAACGGATGATTCTTGAAGCGGTTGAACGCGGTTTGGACGTACCTGCACATCGCATATCGGTACTGCCCCGCAAGCAATAAATAAAAGAACAATTTTAGAGGAGGAATTTTAGCAATGAATTCAAAAAGACAAACGATCTGGTTAGTTTCGATGCTCAGTTTACTCGTTATTTTGTCCGCTTACTACTTAGTTTCAGAGGATACGAGCAAGCTTGATACGCTAGCAGGAACAGATAAGCCGGTTGCAGGTGAAATGAAAATTGATCTGAACCAAGACCCTACAGTTAATGGTGGATTAGCAGCGGAAGGTCCAAAGTCTTCTACTCCTAAGCCATCTGAAAAAGGTGGAAATGGTGGCGGTACAGGTGGTGGAAATGGTGGCGGTACAGGCGGTGGCACTGGTGGCGGTACAGGCGGTGGCACTGGCGGCGGTACAGGCGGTGGCACTGGTGGCGGTACAGGCGGTGGCACTGGCGGCGGTACAGGCGGTGGCACTGGCGGCGGTACAGGCGGTGGCACTGGCGGCGGTACAGGCGGTGGCACTGGCGGCGGTACAGGCGGTGGCACTGGTGGCGGTACAGGTGGTGGCACTGGTGGCGGTACAGGCGGTGGCACTGGCGGCGGTACAGGTGGTGGCACTGGTACTGGCACAGGTAGCGGTGGATCGAATAATGGTGGTATGAACAACGGTGGAACGAACAATGGCAACATGAACAACAACAGCAACATGAATAACAATAGCAACATGAACAAAGGAACTACTTCTTCAAAAGCACCAGAAGCGAAGCAAACAACGGCTCAAACTGACAGCGAAATTTTACAAAAAATGCAAAACCAAGCGTTGTCCGGTAACGATTTCTTTCAAAAGAAATTAATCGACCGCGTTCAAACTCAAAGTAAAGAGACAGAAAAATGGATGAACATTGCAGCTGATAAAACGCAAACACCTGAAGCAGTAGGAAATGCACAAAATGAGATCAGAAAAATTGAAGCAACGAACGTGATGGTTGAAAATATCGAAGATCAGCTTGCGAATAGCTTCAATAATGCGATTCTTGAGCAAATTAATGGGAAGTGGAAAGTGACTGTTCAAGCAGCTAAATTGGACAAAGCACAAGCGATCAACATCATGGACATCGTGATGAAAGAACTAAATGTAGGTCCAGAGAAAATTTCTGGCGTACAATACACACAATAAGAATAGCAAATATGGAAGTGGGAAGAGTCCTTGAAGTGGACTCTTTCCATTTCTTTGGTTTATGCTATAATAACTATCGTCACAGTGAACAAGCTGTTTATGACATACATACTATCACTGTTCATGAATCGGACACAGCGGTAACCAACATTTTGAAGGAGTGACCCTAAGTAAATGTTCAAATTAAGCGAAATTAAAGAGCTTATGAAATTAATGGATCAAACTTCCCTGCAAGAGCTTGAAATTGCAAATGAAGGCACACGCCTATTTATCCGTAAAAGCAATAAAACAGAATCCATTATCGTATCAGGCACAGCTACGCCGGTGTATACACAACAACCAGCAGTTATCGAACCTGTTGCATCTGCAACTGTGGACACAACTCCTGCTAAAGCGCAAGAACCTGCTGATCTTGGCTATCACACAATCGTGGCACCAATGGTTGGTACGTTCTATTCAGCTGCATCACCAGGAGCAGCACAATATGTGTCTGTAGGTTCCAAAGTAAGTGACAAGACCATTGTTTGTATTCTGGAAGCGATGAAGCTTATGAATCCAATCGAAGCTGAAATAAAAGGTGAAATCGTAGATATTCTCGTGGAGAATGGTCAATTGGTTGAATACGGCCAACCTTTGTTCCTCGTTAAACCAGAGTAAGTTGGAGGGTGTAAAATGAGCTTTCAAAAAGTACTTATTGCAAACCGAGGGGAAATTGCAGTTCGAATTATCCGTGCATGCCGTGAACTTGGTATTTCTACGGTAGCGGTTTATTCTGAAGCTGATCGGGATGCTTTGCACGTGCGCTTGGCTGACGAGTCTTATTGTATTGGACCAACGCCATCCAAAGATAGCTACTTAAACTTTACGAATATTATGAGTATCGCAACGCTCACTGGGGTAGATGCCATTCACCCTGGCTATGGCTTCTTAGCAGAGAATGCAGATTTCGCAGAAATCTGTGAACGGTGCAACATTACGTTTATTGGACCTTCTCCAGAAGCGATCAATCGCATGGGTGACAAGTCCATGGCCAAACAGACGATGAAAGAAGCGAGCGTTCCGATTATTCCAGGATCAGACGGCTTGATCGAAAGCTTGGAAGAAGCAATTGATCTTGCACGTGAAATCGGCTATCCCGTAATCATCAAAGCAACTGCTGGTGGTGGTGGACGCGGTATTCGTATTGCTGACGATGAAGATTCACTCGTTCAAGGAATTACGACTGCACAACAAGAAGCACAGAATGCTTTCGGTAATGCAGGCGTCTATTTGGAAAAATATTTGACAGGCATGAAGCACGTTGAGATTCAAATCTTAGCGGATAAGCACGGCAATGTTGTTCACTTAGGTGAGCGTGATTGTTCCGTACAGCGCCGACGTCAAAAGCTAGTTGAAGAAGCTCCATGTTCCACGCTATCTCCTGAAACTCGCAGGTTGATGGGTGAGGCAGCGGTGCGTGCGGCAAAAGCAGTTGATTATTCAGGAGCAGGAACACTTGAGTTCTTGCTAGCTCCAGATAATCAGTTTTACTTCATGGAAATGAATACACGTATCCAAGTTGAACATCCTGTAACAGAGATGATCACGAAAGTGGATATTATTAAAGAGATGATTCGTGTTGCAGAAGGTAACCCTCTTTCTATGTCTCAAGATGAGATTCAGATTGAAGGTTGGTCTATCGAATGCCGCGTGAATGCGGAAGATTCTGAGCGTAATTTCATGCCATCAGCAGGTAAAATTGAATTTTACTTGCCACCAGGTGGTTATGGTGTACGTGTGGATTCTGCTGCATATCCAGGGTATACAATTCCTCCGTACTACGATTCGATGATTGCGAAGCTAATCGTATGGGGAGCAACACGTGAAGAAGCGATTGCTCGTATGAAGCGTGCACTCAATGAATTTACAATTGAGGGTGTTCATACAACAATTCCATTCCACTTGAAATTGTTAGAACACAAGAAATTTATTGAAGGGGAATTTGATATCAAGTTCTTAGAAGAACACGATATTAATGATCCTAACTCTTAAGTTAGAGTTGTTGCAGCTACTGTCGTTTGTCATAAATATAGGGAAATGGTATAGTATTTAATTAATACAGCCTATCCTAAAATAGATGTGAGGTGTGTACATGAACTCGATTACACCGGATTATGTGAAAACGGATCTTGGGTCGATTCAAATCGCTCCTGAAGTGATTGAAGTAATTGCGGGTCTAGCTACAATTGAAACTCCTGGAGTTGCGGGAATGAGTGGTGGCTTTGCTAACGGATTTTCCGAAATGCTCGGTCGTAAGAACCTCTCTAAGGGTGTTAGAGTTGAAGTAGGTCAGAAAGAAACAGCAGTTGATGTTTCGATTATTATTGAATACGGCTTTCGAATTCCTGAAGTATCAGAGAATATTCAATTCAATGTGAAGAATGCCATCCAGACGATGACAGGACTTCATGTCGTTGAAGTGAATGTGAACATTCATGATGTTCAGTTTAAAGAGATCGAGAAATCAGAACTTGAAGCGCCAGTAGCTGTTCGCGTGAAATAATTGAAGCAGTAGGCGTTATTCCATTGAAACCCCCTGCTAATGTCAGGGGGTTTAGCGTAAATATAGGAAGGGGATCGACATTCGTGGGCAAGATTATTGATAAATTACTGTTGTTTATATACAGTCTTTTTATTCTTACCGTATCGATTATTGGAATTTGTGTCGTTCTTGCATGGGTCCCTAAGGAACAAGCTGGACGATTTATGGTTGAAATCTACACGAATTCATACGTGAGTTATTGGGTCTTAGCTGTATGTGCAGTTGTACTACTTATTTCCCTACGTTTTCTATTCATTTCGCTTCGCAGAGGACAAGCTGATGCACCTTCGATTTCAGAGCGTACTGAATTTGGTGAATTCCGTATCTCGGTTGAGACAATTGAGAATTTATCTTTAAAAGCAGCAAGTAAAGTTCGTGGTGTTAAAGACTTGCGTGTTCGTGTCAATGTAACACCGCCAGGACTTGAAATTACCGTTCGTACTTATGTAGATGGGGAACGAACGATTCCAGAAATTACACAAGAACTTCAACAAGCGATTAAAGGTCATATTGAAGAAATTACCGGTTATCCTGTTGTGTCCGTATCCGTCTATGTAGCGAACACTGTTCAGTCGTCGTCCAACAATGCACCGCGTAGGGTGGAATAGGAGGACTGACGGCATATGAAAGAGTTATGGGAGCAGCACAGAGGAACAACGATTGGTCTAATCGGAGGCTTTATCGTCGGTATTATTTATCTCATATGTGGGTTTTGGGATGCGCTCATATTTGCTTTTATTGTCCTGGTAGGGTATTATTTTGGCAAAAAAGCAGATCAAAAGAAAGAGATCATACCGATATCTCAGATCATGGATTATTTATCGCAAAAATGGAGAATGTTCCGCTAAAATCCTCGGTATTTCCTTGGATTTTTTTGCTGATTAGATATGTATTGACGAAACAAAATGAATTATCATTGTGCAAGGGTAACATATGCAAGGCAATGGTTTATAAACATGAGGAGGCCTAACCATCACTATGAGGCGCAGAGTAGCAAGGGAAATCGCGTTGCAAAGTCTTTATCAAATGGGTATGACAGAAGTAACGCCGAAAGAAGCAATTGAGATTGCTTTAGAAGAGGCAGGAAATGACAATGAGGCTGGTATTGAGCTTCAAGATTCTAATGTAAGCCCACAGTATGTGTATGAACTAGTGGAGGGCTCTGTTCGTCACCGTTCAAACATTGATACAATGCTTTCCGGCTATTTAAAAGGTTGGAAAATGGACAGACTGTCACGCATTGATCGTGAAGTGCTGCGCTTAGCTGCGTATGAAATGCTGTATACACTGGATATTCCGGCGAAGGTTGTTGTCAATGAGGCAATTGAGCTTGCGAAACATTTTGGAACGGAAGAATCAGGGAAGTTTGTGAATGGGGTACTTGGTCAAATGATTAAGGATATTGATGCACTTAGAGCCAAAGTAGAGGTGTAAGGCACATTTATCGGGATAAGAGGGGGAAGTACTGATGGCAGGTCAAGTCATTAACGGTAAAGAGATTGTGGCAAGCATTCGTGAAGAAATTAAGGCAGAGGTATCTGAACTGACAGCAGCAGGTTGTCAGCCGGGTCTTGTTGTCGTTATCGTTGGTGATGACCCTGCATCGCACGTTTATGTCAATGCAAAAGAGAAAGCTTGTGAGCAAGTCGGTGTTCATTCCGAAGTACATCGTTTACCAGCAGATACAACGCAAGAAGAATTAGTTCAATTAATTCACTCTTTAAACCAGGATACGCGTATCCATGGCATTCTCGTTCAGTCCCCCTTACCTGCACATATAAACGAGGAAGAAGTAGTTGACCGTATTACGCCTGAGAAGGATGTAGATTGCTTCCATCCCGTTAATGTAGGTAACTTAATGATCGGTAAGAAGGTCGGCATGAAACCATGTACACCAGCAGGTGTCATTGAAGTACTCAAGCGTATTGGCACTGAGATTTCGGGTAAACATGCGGTTGTTGTAGGTCGTTCTAACATCGTGGGTAAACCGATGGCGATGTTATTACTGCAAGAAAATGCAACGGTCTCAATCGTCCATTCTCGCACACCGGATATGACGGCGATTACTCGTCAAGCTGATATCTTGGTTGTGGCTGTAGGAAAAGCGAATCTGATCGGTTCTAACCATGTGAAACCAGGTGCTATTGTTGTGGACGTTGGGATGAATCGTGTAGATGGTAAATTGTGCGGCGATGTTGATTTTGAAGCTGTAAAAGAAGTAAGTAGCGCGATTACACCGGTTCCGGGCTGTGTAGGACCCATGACGATCACGATGCTGCTCCAAAATACAGTGAACGCGGCGCGCCTCAAGTCAAAAGCCCATTAAGGCGGTTGAATGTATGAGTGAACGAACAGTTCTTTCGATTAAAGACTTAAATCGATATATCAAGATGAAGTTAGAAGGAGATAACCGCTTGCAGGATGTATGGCTGCAAGGGGAAATCTCGAACTTTACACGGCATTCATCCGGTCATATGTATTTTACACTGAAAGATGCAGATTCTCGTCTGAAAAGTATTATGTTTGCTTCGTTTAATCAGAAGCTCTCATTCTTGCCGCGAGAAGGTATGCGTGTGTTGGCTCGCGGCTCGATTTCAGTCTATGAACGTGATGGTCAGTATCAATTCTACGCGCGTGAAATGCAGCCAGATGGTGTGGGTGGACTTTATTTAGCTTATGAACAACTCAAGAAGAAGCTGGAAGCCGAAGGGCTATTCGCACCTGAACGTAAAAAGGCGATTCCGACGTTTCCTCGTGCTGTAGGTGTCATTACATCACCAACAGGTGCTGCGGTACGCGACGTATTGATTACGTTGCAGCGTAGATACCCGATGGTTCCTGTTATTCTATATCCCGTACTTGTACAAGGTACGCAAGCTGCGCCTTCCATTGTGCGTGCGATTGCGAAGATGAATGAGCTTCGCGAAGTTGACGTGATGATTGTCGGTCGTGGCGGCGGTTCCTTGGAAGAGTTATGGGCGTTCAACGAAGAGGCAGTTGCTCGCGGGATCGCAGCTTCACATATTCCTATCATATCCGCCGTCGGTCACGAGACAGATTTTACGATTGCGGATTTTGTTGCGGATCTAAGGGCGGCGACGCCTACTGCGGCGGCGGAGCTGGCAGTACCTCACCAGCTGGAGCTAAAGCGTCAGCTGGCAGATGGACAGCAGCGCCTGCACCAAGCGCTGCAAAGAACGCTTCAGCGCCGAAGCGAGGCGCTGGAGAGGCTGCGGCGCTCACCGTATCTGGTGAGCCCGCAGCGCCAACTGCTGATGCCGGCGGCACAGCAGCTCGACCGCATGGAAGCGGAGCTTGCCATGCGGATGCGTCAGCGGCTATCGCGAGCTGCTGACGCCCACATGCGGCTAGACCGCCGCATGGAGGCAAGGTCGCCGCGTGCAAACATGCTCGCGGCGCGGCAACAATCCGAAGCGGCGGGGCGCGCGCTTCGTCAGGCGATGAGCCGCTTGATGCAGGGCAAGCGGCAGGAATTCGGGTCGAGGCTGCGCAGCCTCGACGCGCTCTCCCCGCTGAAAGTCATGCAGCGAGGGTACTCGCTCGTGTATGACGAAAGGGAGCAAAAGCTTGTGAACTCGATCGAGCAAGTGCAGATCGGCGATGTCGTGAACGTGAGACTGACCGACGGACAATTGCAATGTCACGTCTGGTCCATGGAGGAGAAGAACAATGAGTAACGAAGCAGCGAAACTTGAGGTTAGCTTTGAAGCGGCGATGGAGAAATTGGAGATCATCGTATCTAGACTAGAGTCTGGTGATGTGCCACTTGAGCAAGCCATCGAATTGTATCAAGAAGGAATGCTCCTCTCGCGCTTGTGCGGTCAGAAGCTAGAGCAGGTCGAACGTAAAATTGAGATGCTTGTTGAAGAAGAAGCGGGACTCACTCGGAAACCTTTTCAACCAAGTAACGTAGAGTAAGGGGTGTTCTTGGTGAATACACATTCAAGCAGTATTGAACAATACATTGCGGATCACGCGAAAGTCGTCGAAAATTCACTTCGCGCTGGCATGCCAGAGCAGTGGAACATTCCTGGAGTGCTGCGTGAGTCCATCCAATATTCCTTAATGGCAGGCGGCAAACGTCTTCGTCCGATTCTCGTACTTGCGGCTGCCGAAGCATTAGGGGCTGAGACTAGCGCGGCTTTACCTGTTGCTAGTGCTATCGAGATGATTCACACCTATTCCTTAATCCACGATGATTTACCAGCGATGGATAATGATGACTATCGTCGGGGAAGATTAACTAATCATAAGGTGTTTGGCGAAGGTATGGCGATCTTAGCTGGAGATGCGCTCATTACACATGCATTCTATGCGGTGGTGCAGGCAGCACGTACGGCAGAGGTTGACCCGGTGCAAGTTCTATCCATCGTGGAGGAACTAGCGCAATATGCGGGAGCACCAGGTATGGTAGGCGGCCAGGCAGCGGATATCTTAGGTGAGCAAGGTCTAACGAAACTCGAAGAACTTGAGTTCATTCATTTGCGCAAAACAAGTGATTTGATCGTATTCTCCTTACGATCAGGTGCGAGAATTGCAGGGGCGACAGACGAGCAATTGGAAGCGCTGACGGAGTTCGGTACATGTATCGGTCTTGCTTTTCAAATTCAAGATGACATTCTCGATTTGACAGGTGATGAGACAAAACTCGGTAAACCTGTACGCAGTGATGAGAAACTAGCAAAGGTTACATACCCGTACTTTATCGGGATTGAAGCATCCATGCAGCGGGTAGATGAGCTGACGCAGCAAGGGAAATCTGCACTTACAAACTCTGATATTCCTTACACAAACCGACTGCTTCAACTTGCAGATTATTTGATGAAACGCGATCATTAACAGAGTTCTTTCATATGAACCCGAACAAATGTATGGTATAATTAGCATTATTGCCGGGGCAATATTTAGAAAATATATTATGCAATCGTGAAAGCGAGGAAAAACCGTGCTACTTGAACGGATCAATAAGCCTGAGGATTTGCGAACACTCTCGATTGAAGAGATGGAACAACTGGCTAAAGAAATTAGGCAATTTCTCATAGAGAAGCTTTCCATTACAGGTGGACACCTCGCACCAAATCTAGGTGTTGTAGAACTAACGATGGCCTTACATACTGTCTTTGATTCACCCAGAGATAAGTTTATCTTTGATGTTGGGCACCAATCTTATGTACACAAAATTTTGACAGGACGTATGGATCAATTTGATACCTTGCGTAAGTATAAAGGGATGTGCGGCTTTATTAAGCGCGCAGAAAGTGAACATGACGTATGGGAAGCCGGCCACTCTTCGACTTCACTTTCCGCAGCTATGGGAATGGTTATGGCTCGCGATTTGAAGGGTGAAGATAATCGGGTTGTTGCCATAATTGGTGACGGTGCGATGACAGGTGGTATGGCGCTAGAAGCCATGAATCATATCGGTCATGAAAAGAAAAAGATGATCGTGATCCTTAACGATAATGAAATGTCGATTGCTCCGAACGTCGGAGCGATTCATAACTATTTAAATAAAATTCGTTCGGATCGCCACTACCAGAAGGCGAAGGACGAAGTTGAACATTTGCTTAAGAAAATTCCCGCTATCGGCGGTTCAATTGCAAAAGGCATGGAGAAAGTCAAAGATAGCTTGAAGTATTTAGTTGTCTCTGGTGTGTGGTTTGAAGAGCTTGGTTTTAATTATATTGGACCAATTGACGGTCATAATTTGCCGCTCTTAATGGAAACGCTCCGTGGTGCAGATAAAGTAGATGGACCTGTTCTTGTTCATGTCGTAACGAAGAAAGGTCGCGGCTACTCTCCTGCTGAAGCAGACTCCCTAACTTGGCATGGAATCTCTCCATACAAAATTGAGTCTGGTGAAGTATTGAAGTCCGCAGGGCCTCCATTTTATACAGAAGTGTTCGGGAATACATTAATTGAACTTGCGAAGCAAGATGATCGAATTTTAGCGGTTACCCCTGCTATGCCTTCAGGATCAGGCTTATTAAAGTTCGCAAAGGAGTTCCCAACTCGAATGATCGATGTCGGGATTGCAGAGCAGCATGCCGCGACACTCTGTGCAGGGCTTGCAGCTGAGGGTATGAAGCCGATTTATGCGGTTTACTCGACCTTCTTGCAGCGTGCCTATGACCAAGTCGTTCATGACATTTGTCGTCCGAAATTGAACGTAATTTTCGCGATTGATCGTGCGGGCTTTGTTGGTCCAGACGGTGAGACGCATCAAGGAATATTCGATATCGGATTCTTGCGTCAGTTGCCGAATATGGTGCTTATGATGCCTAAAGATGAGAACGAGCTGCGTCATATGATGAAGACAGCTGTTGAATACAATGAAGGTCCTATCGGTATTCGTTATCCGCGTATTGCAGGTAGAGGCGTTGAGATGACTGATGATCTTCATACGATTCCAATCGGTTCATGGGAAGTAACGACAGCTGGCAAAGATGCAGTCGTTCTTGCAGTTGGTCCGATGGTTGAAATAGCGGAGAAGGCAGCTGCATTTTTAAATGAAGAGGGAATTGGTCTTCGAGTTGTGAATGCACGCTTTATTAAGCCATTAGATAAATTAATGTTGAATTCCATTGCGAAGGAACACATTCCGGTCATTACAATGGAAGAAGGCGCGACATTAGGTGGGTTCGGTTCTGCTGTTAGTGAGTACTATGCGGAGCAGCAAGTATTCGATGTACACATGCATCATATGGGCGTTCCCGATTACTTTATTGAGCATGGATCAGTCGCAGAACAGCGCCTTGAAGTTGGTTTAACAACAGAAGAACTTGTGGCCGCTGTTCATAAGATGATCGCAAGCCGTCATAACAAAAGCGAGTTTAGGAGCGTACAACAAGCATGACAGTACTAAAAGAACGTTTAGACATCCTCCTGATTGAACAGGGTTATTATGAAAGCAGAGAAAAAGCCAAGGCCGCCATTATGGCTGGCCTTGTTTTCGTCGATGAGGAACCTGTCGATAAGGCAGGAACGAAAATTCCACGTAAAGCCACTATTCGTGTAAAAGGTGCGATCCATCCTTACGTTTCACGAGGTGGACTGAAGCTGGAGAAGGCAATTAAGGAGTTCCAAATTGATCTGCAAGATGCCGTTATGCTCGATATAGGGGCTTCGACTGGTGGATTCACGGATTGTGCACTTCAGAATGGTGCGGCGCACGTATATGCGATTGATGTTGGATATAATCAGCTGGATTGGTCTCTTCGCAATGATCCGCGCGTCCATGTAATGGAAAGAACGAATTTCCGTTATACTCAGCCAGCAGATTTGGTTGGTCCACAGCCGACTTTTGCAAGTATCGATGTATCGTTCATCTCGCTGCGCATTATTCTGCCTCCACTTCGTGCTCTATTACCAACAGAGGGACATGTTGCAGCACTCATTAAGCCGCAATTTGAAGCGGGGCGTGAGAAAGTAGGTAAGTCTGGGATCGTTCGCGAACCAGTTGTTCATCGGGAAGTGCTTACGAATGTGCTTGGCTATGCTAAAGACAGTGACTTCCATTTAATTGGACTGACCTATTCCCCGATTACTGGTGGAGAAGGCAATGTAGAGTTCTTAGCTTATTGGACATGTAACCCAGAGCATCCTGATATTTTCCAAGGGGACCTGGAGAAACTGATTCATGATACAGTGGATGCATCACGTAAATTGCAGGGTTAGTAAGTAACTTTTCTTCCTTAAAAAAGAGGGTTTTACTGGAAATTCTCGAATAAGGAAGACGAGGTGATGAGCATGCAAAAAAGTGACATGATTATTGTGATACTTCTTGTTACAATCTGTGTTGCATGGATAACACTGCGAATGCGCAGTTGGCTCGAAACCCCGAAAGGAAAGCTTATGATCCCAATCAGCGATGAAATACCCCAAGATGAAGCGGTTGAGCTTTTGGAAGGGGCAGGCTTTGATGTCGTCGCGGCAAAGACAAGAATTCCGATTATGATTGAATTAAGTGATATGGATGAACCAATGCAGAGTCGGCTTTTTGTCGATTATTTCGTAAAAAAGGAAGATCAATATTATTTGGTTAAGCTTGCTCGGGATCGCAAGCCGATTGATTGGACAGGCAGTGCGCTAAGAGATGCCTTGCTTCCTTATCAATTGCTCTATCCAGAAGCAGCAGGGATCTTATATGTAGATATGTATCAACAAAAAATTAAAAAAATAAAGTTTCAAATTGAGGTGCAGCTTTGAAAGGTCAACGACATGTGAAAATTAGAGAGATCATAACAAATGGGGAAATTGAAACGCAGGATGATCTAGTGGAATCATTACGCAGCAGCGGATTTCATGTTACGCAAGCAACGGTTTCGCGTGATATTAAAGAACTGCATCTAATAAAAGTGCCTATGGATGATGGTCGTTACAAATATTCGATGCCTGCTGACCAGCGTTATAATCCGCTTCAGCGGCTAAAACGTGCACTTAGCGACCATTTTATATCGATTGACTACACGGGAAATCTCGTTGTGCTCAAGTGCTTGCCAGGTACAGGCAATACGATCTGTGCGCTGATTGACAGCATGGAATGGAGCGAGGTTATGGGAACGATCGGTGGAGACGACACGCTCTTATTGGTGTGCCGTACAGAGCAGCAAAGTGAAACAATGGTGAATCAAATTCTAGCTTTACTATCGTAATACTTTCATGGGAGACATAAAGGGGAGGCATCGTGCTTAAATGTTGACAGAGTTATCGATTCGCAATTTAGCGGTTATTGAACATGTACATGTGATCTGCAAATCAGGCTTTCATGTACTAACTGGGGAAACGGGAGCAGGTAAATCAATTATTATCGATGCCTTGAGTCTCATTGTCGGAGGCAGAGGTTCGGCAGAATGGATTCGGTACGGCAGCTCCAAAGCAGAGATTGAAGGATTGTTCGAAGTTGAATCTGATCACCCGGTATGGGAAGTGCTTGAGCGTTTAGGGATTGAAGCATCAATGGATGAGGGCTTGCTTATTCGTCGAGAGATTACATCTACAGGCAAAAGTACCGCGCGTATTAATGGACAATTGGTTAATTTAACGATGCTTCGTGAAGTTGGCGAGTGTCTTGTGAATATCCATGGTCAGCATGAGCATCAGTCGTTGCTTAAAGTGGAAGAGCATATTCACTCTCTTGATGCTTATGGCGGCGAACAATTAGCACCTGTTAAAGCGGCATATCGAGCTGCTTACGATGTCTATATGGCGTTAAAGAAAGAAATGAAAGCGCTTCAAGACGATTCGATGCAAACATTGCAACGAATTGATCTGTATCGTTTTCAAATCGATGAAATTGCAGCTGCAAAGCTCAAAGTTGGTGAGGATGTATCGCTCCTCGAGGAACGTCGTAAACTTGCTTATGCGGAGAAATTAATGACGAATGTATCCGAGTCCTACGATTTGATTTACAGTTCTGGCAGTGGGCTGGATGCGGTAAACAAAGCGATGAATCGGATTCAGGATATTGTCTCGTATGATGCGAAGCTGCAGCCACTCCTTGAACAATTGCAAAGTGCATATTATCAACTGGAGGATGCCGCTTATCAGCTAAGGGATTATCGGGAGAATATCGAATTCAATCCAAGCAGACTGGATGAAATCGAACTTCGACTAGATCTGATCTCTTCTCTTCGCAAAAAGTACGGTAGTGACGTATCGGAAATTTTGGCGCATTATCAGACGATTAAGCAGGAACTCGATGCACTTGAGCATAAAGATGCACGTAATGAAGAGTTGCAACAGCAACTGGATGCCCAAGGAATTATACTGGCTGAGGCAGGTATGGAGTTGTCTGCAAGACGTAAAGAAGCATCTGAATCCCTCGCACGCGATATTGAGTGCGAACTTCGGGATCTTCATATGGAAAGAACACAATTCGCCGTACAGATTGATCTTGCTGATGATTCGGATGGAATTGAATGCGCGGGTAGCTTCGTGAAGTTCAACCGCGAAGGAATTGATCAAGTCGAGTTCATGATGGCCCCAAATCCAGGTGAACCACTGCGTGGTCTTGCGAAGATCGCCTCTGGTGGTGAGTTGTCTCGAATTATGCTTGCGATGAAGACGATCTTCGCGCGAATTGACCGTATTCCTGTACTTGTCTTCGATGAAGTGGATACAGGTGTTAGCGGTCGTGCAGCACAAGCGATTGCTGAGAAAATGTCGCAGTTATCTGGCTCTTGCCAGGTGTTCTCGATTACGCACTTGCCACAGGTTGCTTCCATGGCGGATGTGCATTTATTCATCCGTAAAGTGATCGATAATGAACGAACCTATACACAGGTAGCCGATCTCGATCAACAAGGTCGAATCGAAGAGCTTGCTCGGATGCTTGGCGGTGCTGCGGTGACGGAAACAACACTCCATCATTCTCAAGAAATGCTTGTGTTGGCAAATGAAAAGAAAACTAGAATTTAAAGATGCCTTAGGGCATCTTTTTCAGTTATAAAACAGGCCGTGCGGGGTTAACTTATAGGTACGCAATTGACACCCTTTCCTTAAGTGAAAATGGTTGTCTGCAAAGGAAGCCCTAGGAGCGTGATTTACGTTGAGAGCCAGCCTGAAAAAAAGACTGATCGGTCTACTGCTCGTTTGCTTCGTTTGCATCGTCGCAAGTTCAGCCCCATTCCAATGCTTTGCAACATTTCCGAATGAACTGCGGCTATTTAGTGGGCAAGGTAAGCAGCTACAATTGACGATGCCTGTCACAGCAAAGATCACTGTATCAAATCCTGATGTCCTTACCGTAAATGGAATTGCCCAGCACTCATTTCAAGTCGATTTGAAAGAACCGTTATCGTTAACGCCGACTCAGCAAGGTCAAACCGAGATGAAGCTTAAGCTATTTGGCACCATTCCACTGAAGACGGTGAAGGTCAATGTCGTTCCAGACATTAAAGTGATCCCGGGCGGTCAGACCATAGGCGTTAAAATCAAATCTGTAGGTATTCTTGTTGTCGGTCATCATCTTGTTGCACTTGATCATGATCGTAAAGTATCACCTGGTGAAGATTCCAAAATTCAGACCGGTGATATTATCACCCACATTGATGGTGTGAAATCGAATGATGTTTCCAAAGTATCAGACATTGTTAATCAAGCTGGGGTAGGTAAGAAGCCACTTGATCTGACCATTCGTCGAGGAGAGCAGAATTTCCATGTTTCCTTGACGCCAGCCTACGATGCGGTAGACAAGTCCTATCGCTTAGGTCTGTATATTCGTGATTCAGCGGCGGGGATTGGCACACTCACGTTCTATTCGCCTCAGTATGGGGTATACGGTGCTTTGGGACATGTCATCACTGATATGGACACCCAGACCCCTATCGTGGTCGGAGACGGCCAAATCGTGGATTCTAATGTGACTTCCATCGCGAAGAGTCGTAACGGTGAACCGGGAGAGAAACATTCACAAATTTTGAAAGACAGCCGCATTTTAGGGACGATTGAAAAGAATACGCCGTTCGGTATTTTTGGGAAAATGAATGAAGCACCTGGACATTACTTGCGCAATGATCCATTGCCAGTAGCTTTTGCAGAAGAGGTTAAAGAAGGTCCAGCTCAGATTTATACGGTTCTTAATGGACAAACCGTTGAGAAGTTTGATATTCAAATTGTTCACGTAACCCGTCAAGATTATCCGGCTACGAAAGGTCTAGTCATCAAAGTGACCGATCCGAAGCTGCTTGAAAAAACAGGTGGCATCGTGCAAGGGATGAGTGGTTCTCCGATCATCCAGAATGGTAAAGTTATTGGGGCAGTTACGCATGTATTCGTGAATGATCCAACATCAGGGTACGGATGTTTCATTGAATGGATGCTTCAAGATAGTGGGATTATGAACAAATCAGGAGTAGGCGGACTGAAGGCTAGCTAGCCCTTCAGTTCGTTTTTTGTTTGTTGGTGTCGAAGGATGAGAGATTTACAAGAGAAATATTAAATTATAAAATATTTTCCAAAAAAAGAAAAGAAAAATAATTCGACAGAAGGAGTTTGCTTTGCATTGTCGAATAACTTAATAAAGAGGTAAAAAATTACATTTTTGCTGTAGAAGAAAGAGGAGGACATGACGTTGAGAAAAATATCAGTTATGCTAGCCGATGATAATCGTGAATTCACGCACTTATTATCGGAGTACATCTCACATCAAGAGGATATGGAAGTAGTTGGTGTTGCTTATAATGGGAATGAGGTTCTTCGGTTTATTGAGAACCACCGCGAAGTACCTGACGTTCTCATATTAGATATCATCATGCCGCATCTCGACGGACTTGGCGTACTGGAAAAGCTACGTGAAATGAATCTTCCAGCGCAACCTCAGATTATTATGCTTACAGCATTCGGGCAGGAGAACATTACACAGAAAGCCGTTCAACTCGGTGCTTCCTATTACATACTTAAACCGTTCGACATGGACGTACTTACTAGCCGTATTCGTCAACTTGTTACTCCTTCTAATGTAATAACATCCTCGATGATTCCATTCTCGAAGGCGAATGTCGTGCCGATGCCGAAGACGAAGAACTTAGATGCGAACATTACATCTATCATCCATGAGATCGGAGTGCCTGCGCACATTAAGGGTTACCAATATTTGCGTGAGGCGATCACCATGGTTTATAACAATATTGAAATTCTAGGTGCCATTACGAAGACGCTTTACCCAGCAATTGCTGAAAAATACAAAACAACACCGTCCCGTGTCGAACGAGCAATCCGTCATGCCATTGAAGTCGCATGGACCCGCGGCAACATCGACAGCATTAGCTTTATTTTTGGCTATACGATCAATATCAGCAAGTCGAAACCGACGAATTCGGAATTCATCGCGATGGTTGCGGATAAGCTGAGAATTGAGCATAAGGTGAGTTAGCTACTTTATGATATACAACTAATCCCACTTACTTATTGGTGTAACCAATGGATAAGTGGGATTAGTTGTTTTCTGTGAGACTTAGGATTGTTTATTGTTTTATTTTTTTCAAATCTTCTTCAGCTTTAAGTCGAATCTCATTGTATTTATCATTCTCTGTGAGTTTTAATACTACTTCACGTGTGGATTTATATAGTTTTGAAGAAGACTTAAATGACATATTGTAAAAGAAGTTAACAAAATTGATTTTATTTTCTTGAAAATTATTCTTAGTTTCTTCGTTGAGTATTAACTCAAAAAGGTCTTTTTCATGCGCTAATACTTTATCGTCATCAGGAATTGGATATCCAATTTTTGTGAAGAAATCTAACTGACTAGGGTTAGAAAAGCTAGAGTGATATGTGATAGGTGGATTAATCATTTCATTTTCTTTTAAATTGTGATAATTCTCTAATACATATGTTACGCTCTCTGTAAGCTTAGCCTCTGTCTCTTTATACTGGGTTTCCAAATTTGCCAACATGGTTTTAACCTTACTTCGATCTGAACTTTCGCCTAAACCACTATTAAATAATTTGATAGCACCCGTAGCAACTTTGCCATATGTGGCTACTTTAGTTAGGTATTGAACAGATAGAATATGACTTTTTAATATGTAGGCTTTTAGTTTAAATGGTGTGTCTCCAAAGTCTGAAATGGTCATATCAAGATATTTTAAAGCGATTTCCATATCTCCTTTTGTGAAACTGTCAATTCCTTTTTTATAAGGTTCAGGAATTTCTGCAGCTTTTTTGGCTGCTTCTTCTGCTTTTTTTCTTTCTTCTTCTTTTTTCGCTTTTTCAATTTTCAAATCTTCGTTTTTCTTAATAATAACGTCACGTTCTTTTTTGTATGTATCTTCATCAGAAATTACTAACACATCACTATACTTTTGAATAGCTTCTTCGTACTTCTCTGCTCTTACCAACTCATCAATTTCGCTTTTTAGTACTTGAATTTTTTCTTCTTTGTTCGTGCAGGCAGACAATAGAATGCTTGCGCAAATACATAGGAGGATAAGTAAAAAGTGCTTTTTTCTCATGTCTCTAAGCTCCTTATTATACATATAGTAACTCTAAACAATATGAGTATCATAAACTATCGAGATATGAGTGTAAATATATACCATAAGTAAAACGTCAAATTTTTAAAACAGATATTTATTGATGCGTAATAGCAACACTCCCTGTAAAATAAATCCTGTACAGAAATGATTAATGTGGAAGCACCACTTAACATGGCTTATTTAGCGATGTTGGGTGGTGCTTTTTTAGTTTGTATATGGAGGGAGTGAGAAGAGATATAGAGTTTTTTAACTAAGATTGGTAGATTTACTAGAAATTAATATTATTTTTTTGAGGAGAGATTAGATTGGATTGGTATCTGGCAGTATTGAAGAACTACATAGGATTTACTGGAAGAGCAAGACGTAAGGAATACTGGATGTTCTTCTTATTCAATTACATCATTACTTTAGCAATAACTCTCTTGCAGCTCATATCAGTTGTGTTTATATTCGTAGTAGGTATCTATTATCTAGCAATGTTCCTCCCTTCGAAAAAAAGCTAAACCCGACTAACATCCATATCATTAGTCGGGTTTATTTGTTTTTGAAACTAGCTAGTTGCGTAATTATTATTACTTTGAAGCTTTACGAACAAATCGCTTCGTAATGAGATATGGCGTTACCAAGCGAGCTGCGCCTGTTGGATTCTCCAGATTTATAATCCAAGTATCTGCACTTAGAGGAAAGCTGTCTGTTGCCCATGCGGATGTAGCGCCTGTGATCGACCATCCAGCGCTTACAACAGCGCGGTTAGCAGCAGCGACAAGCGGAATGAAGATGATGCTGTGAGGATCTATGGGGATAGGATCGAATGTGACACGACGGAATCCACCGCCTAGACATTCTGATGTCGAGGAGCTTGTGCGAATCAGCTTCATTTTTTTCCCTTTGCCAAGCAACCCTTTTTTAGCTACTAACGAGCTTAGCAATTTATGATCTGGTTTGTTTTTCAATCTCGTATTCCTCCTTTAATTCTTGATTGTTATAGAATATGTAAGGAGTAGATTATGAGATTGTGTGAAAGAAAGGGTTCATTCGCACATATCGATGAAAAAAAGAAAAACCCAGTAAATCGTAGTGATTCACTAGGCTTGGTTTATTTTGCGATATAACAACGTGCGTATATCCCGATTCTTCTTGTTGATGAACGCTAGTTCGAACTCCATACCAATCTTCTCAGAAACGCGTCTAGATGCGGTGTGATCAAAGGGCATGTTCGTGCAAATGGAATCCAGTTTGAGTGGACTCAGTCCATAATTGAGACAAGCTTGAGCCGCTTCTACAGCATAGCCTTGTTTCCAGTACGAATGGTGGAGGATGTAGCCAAGATCATTTTCCAATTGACCGTTGATCTCAGATCGCAGCAGCCCACAGTCTCCAATTACAGTACCCGTTTCCTTTAATAAGACTAACCAACGTCCATATCCATATTCTCGTTCTTGCTCCATACTGCGATTCACCCAATTAAGAGCTTGCTCACGGTTTAGTGGATTCGACCAGAAGCTCATTGTAATGGGGTCAGATAGGAAGGTATAGGCCATTTCTGCGTCTTGCGTTGTATACGATCGTAAGATTAATCGCTCTGTTTCTATTACAGCTACACTCATGATCATTTACCTCCTTGTAAAAGAAAAGATAACCCCCTTCACATTGAAGAGGGTCATCCCATCATCTTATATTTTCTTTGCAACAATTACGAATGTCTTCGGAATCTCCTTGTCGAACACTTCTGACGAACTGTTCGCTTCTTCTTCCAACACCTGAATGAACAATCCGCTGCTCGCAACAGAAGTCACAATTTCACCTAAAGTCCATTTGCGTAAGCGCACTTTCTGCGCTTGTTCCCGATATTCCTCCGGGAGGAATTTGTAGAAAGAAATGTCCGTTTCTTCGATGGAAATATCGAAGTAATTGCCACTTACTTTGTGTTTGCGAATATTCGCTGTTGTACCTCTGGAGTTGATCAATTTCGTAGATACCGGATGGAAGTCCTGAAGAATCAAGCGCCCACCAGCTTTTAGTAGCTTTGCAATGACCTCGAATAACGGTGTGAGATCCGTAAAGTAGTGAAGAATGCCAAGCTCTAGGAATACAAAATCATAAGCACCTGTGAGCTCTTCTTCTGCCATGTTCAGCACATCAGTAACAAGATAACGAAGCGGGACTCCGGCTGCCTCTGCTAATTCATTGGCATACTGTGCATTGCCTTCCGAGAAGTCGGCGACTGTCACATCAGCACCAAGATGAGCAAGCGCAACGGCTTTCATACCGTGTGAGCCCATTAGATTTATAATTTTCGCACCTTGCACATCGCCAAAATGCTTTGCGAGTGATCCAAGTCGTGCGGATGGATTTTGTTTGATTTTAACTGCAATTTCTTGTGGAGAACCAAAGCGATTCAGCCATGCTTGGTAAACACCTTGATTCCATGCTAGTTGATTATGCTGCGTATGCTCGATTTGCAAAAGAAAACCTCTCTCTTTATAAGGGTATGTCCCTAATCATGCTCCATTATTTTTCGTGTGTCAACTTTTGCTTGGCATTGAAAAATTGCTCGAATTCTCGCTCGACACTCTCGTAATAGGATTCTGAATGAGGGAGAAAGTCAGCCCACGTTAGCCTAACTTCTTGCCCGGCAATACCTGTTGTCAGATCGCTGCCGACTATCACCTCGGAATAGCCTTGACGAAGCGAGCGAAACTTTTCGAATTCCACGCGAATGATGGACTCGACCTCATCTGATTGAAGTTGGAAAGGCTCTGTACGTTTCGAGTAATCGACGAGATAGACATGACCAAATTCATTGTCGATGATCGTTTCAGTGCTTAGTAGACAAGGGATGATACCTACGGATATTAATTCTTCAACTTCTAATTCAATACCTAATTCTTCATGCAGTTCACGAATGCCATCTAGTGGTTTCTCACCTGCTTCCAAGTGTCCGGCAGCCGTGATGTCAAGGAATCCAGGGTAATCTTTCTTATACGCATATCTTTTTTGAAAAAGGATATAGTTCTTTCCCATTTCTTGCTGTAACAACCAGCAGTGAAACGTCTGATGCCATAAACCAAGGCGATGAACTTCATCGCGGCTGCGTACATCGATAAATTCCAGTTGCTTCGTAAACGTATCGAGCATTTCTTTTTTACTCATAATACAACCCCAACATTTTGTAATTATTACGAATATAATTATAGCCTGAATAGATCGTAAGCCCGACAGCAAGCAGCATAAGGATGTCGTCGATATAATAAGTTTGAATAATTGGTAACATATGCTCTCCAATCATAACTGCAGCGATTGCAGCGACCTGCAGGACAAGCTTGATTTTGCCCCAATTATCGGCTTGAAGGGCGACACCTTTGGCTGAAGCCAGCATTCGGATAGCAGTAATTAGAATTTCACGTCCAATAATTACAAAGGCAGCCCATGCTGTAACTTGATGATTGCCCACCATAAGAATGAGGGCAACGGAGATTAGCAGCTTGTCTGCAAGTGGATCAAGCAATTTTCCTAGGTTCGTAACTTGATTATATTTACGTGCGATATATCCATCCAATCGGTCTGTAGCAGAAGCAAGTAAGAACAGCAGAATTGCGATTTTTGGAAAAGGGTTGAAACAGTACATGAACAGCGGAATGAAGCCAATGCGAATTAATGTAATTTTGTTAGCTAAGTTCATAAGTACCTCCTGGCATCAGAAGAGTTGGAATTTATCATATTCCATAAATCTATTCCATACATCTAACATATTCCCTTTTTTGCAAGGAACTATTTCCACTTCGGTTTCGTCACTGGGTGCATACAGCCGTTTTCTTTGCGATATTGCTCGTTGCCACTTTGAATGGTTTGTTTTATTTTTCGTGTAAAAAGACGTATGTCTCGTTCATCAATATCCTTATTGCTCAATTGTCTGAAAATATTTATCATTGTGGTTAAGACTCCTGCAAGTCATGGTGGTAGGAAAACAAAGCATAGCAGAATGTCTGAAGATTGTGCAACTTTTAGGATTGGAGGAGATGGAGATGGGACTCGTCGTCGATGTTCAGAATGTGTCTTGGAGACGGGATCAGAAGTTGTTGTTGAAGCATGTTAATTGGCAGGTAGAAGAAGGTGAGCACTGGGCGATTCTCGGGCTGAATGGGTCGGGTAAGACGACGCTGCTCAATATGATCAATGGCTATATGTGGCCAACGGAAGGGCATGTCAGTGTATTCGGGGATCGCTTCGGTACGATTGATTTACGTGAGCTTCGCAAAAGTATAGGATGGGTAAGCTCTTCCCTGCAAGAACGACTTTACATGTCAGATAAAACGCAGCAAATCGTACTTAGTGGAAAGTTTGCGACAATTGGGCTTTATGAAAATCCGACTGAGGCAGATATGGAGCAAGCGTTGTCGCTAATGAAACAATTGCGTGTGGATCATCTCGTGGATCGACAGTATCAGACTTGTTCGCAAGGGGAGAAGCAGAAGCTATTAATTGCAAGAGCACTTATGGCGTCACCAAGACTCCTTATCTTAGACGAGCCATGTAACGGGCTGGATGTATTCTCACGTGAGCAGTTGCTCTCTAGTATTCATGATTTACTTAATGAGAAAGATGCACCGAACTTGATCTATGTGACGCACCATATTGAGGAGATCACACCGGATTTTACAAAAACATTATTGATTAGAGAAGGCGAAGTATATCAGTCAGGCTTAACGAGGGACGTGCTGACAAGCGGCGCTTTAACTGATTTTTTCCGATCACCTGTTGAAGTGGAATGGAGATATGATCGTGCTTGGCTGAAAGTGAATTCATCTTCATCTCTATAAAATCATTCCATATCTCGAAAATAAAGAAACCGTCAAGCTCACGTAATGTGATCCTGACGGTTTTTTACTTGAACATCGAGTACTTACATGCCCACCATTGTTAATGCTTGAGCACCAATTGTTTGTAGGAAGCTATCCATGCAGTCGCATTGGAAGTCTTTCTTACATACGTAGCAAGGCTCTTTGTATAGACGGTTGATGTCAGTAGGTCTTGGAGCACCAGTTACTGCATCACGCTCAAAGAATACGCGGCAGTGGTTACGGTCTTTAAGAACAACCGTGATTTCGAATAATCCATTCTTCGGATTGTCACTTACTTTAGTCGCTTCAACAACGATTGGTTGGTATGCCATAGATTTCATTATCCTCCTCGGGCGGTGGCCCGTCATTATTACTCACTTCGAAAAGCGCACATGTGTATATTATATAGATGAAGGCGTACTGATTCAACTGGAAGTGAGCTTTTATCCTTTTTCATAGAGGAAAAGTCTTGGATTTCAAGCGGTTCTTATGGGCAGAATAGGGGTATTAGGGTTGTTTACGCTTAGCTTTAAACCTTGGAGCAACATAGTTGCGTTTGCGATCACGGAAGAATGTCCAGCCTCCAATAAAGGCAACACCTGCAAGAAATAACACGAAACCAATGAAGAGTTTCCCCCATAATATATGACCAATAGTCGGTTCAAACTGGGCAAAGAAAGCATCCTTCATGGCAAGAAAGCCGTAAGCTGCACCAATGCCGGGAACAACAAGCAAGATAATGGCTATAATTCGTGTAAAAGTTAGTTTCATATTTCTCCTTAAATAACGTCAGATTTGACTTAAATTTCAGTGTAATTAGCTATGTCTCTATCATACCGTCTATTCGCATAGCTGTCTATTTGGATGAAGTTATGACTATATTTCTATAGGTGAAAAGGAGTACAATAGAGCTAGAAAATTGAAATCTTACATAATAAGTAAATAGGATGGTCGAAATAGAACCAATCGAATTTACGGGAGGTAGTTTGTATGAGTGGTAATAAACCTTATGATATTGTCGTACTTGGTGGAGGAATCGGCGGTTATACAGCTGCGATTCGTGCAGCACAGCAGGGCAAGAAGGTGGCAATTGTTGAAAAGGACAAGCTTGGCGGGACGTGCCTTCATGCAGGGTGTATTCCGAGCAAGGCTTTTTTACGTTCAGCGGAAATTTACGCAACGATTAAAGACAGTGAGCGTTATGGGATCATGCTAGAACGCGCGGAACTGCATTTTGATAAAGTACAAGATCGCAAGAACAGTATCGTGAACCAGCTACATCAAGGGGTTCAAATGTTGATGCGTAAAAATAAAATTGACGTGTACCATGGAAATGGGCGCATTATGGGGGCTTCAATCTTCTCACCACGTGCAGGAGATGTATCGGTGGAATTGCCAGATGGCGAGATTGAAGTGCTTGTGCCGCAGCAGCTTATTATTGCGACTGGTTCAACGCCGCGTACATTACCAGGGCTTGAAGCAGATGGCGAATTCGTACTCACAAGTGATGAGGCGATGGGGCTAAATGAATTGCCTACATCCATGTTGATCGTGGGTGGAGGTGTCATTGGGGTTGAATGGGCTTCTTTGCTCAATGACTTTGGTGTGGAAGTGACGATTGTGGAGTATGAGAATCGTCTTGTTGCAGCTGAAGACGAAGATATTTCTCGTGAATTGCAGCGTCTACTTGTGAAACGTGGTGTAAAGGTGGTTACAGGTGCGAAGGTATTGCCGGAATCGCTGCTTAAAGACAATGGTGCCATATCGCTGCAAGCTGAGCAAGGTGCAGAGAAGGTTATTTTACAAGCAGAGAAAGTACTCGTATCTGTTGGACGTAAACCGAATGTTGAAGGATTTGGACTCGATAATACAGGTGTGAAGGTGGAACGCGGAGCCATTGTTGTAAATGAATTTATGCAGACGGCAGAGCCGCATATTTATGCTGTAGGTGATGTTATTGGTGGATTGCAGCTGGCACATGTTGCTGGACACGAAGGTATCGCTGCTGTTGATCATATTTGTGGAAAAGAAGTACATCCAATTCAGCCGCACCGTGTAGCGAAGTGTACGTATACACGTCCAGAGATTGCATCTATCGGGTGGAACGAAAGCCAAGCAAGAGAGCAAGGTCGAAGTGTTAAGATCGGTAAATTCCCGTTCATGGGTGCAGGTAAAGCGCATGTATATGGGGAGCTGGATGGTTTTGTTAAAGTAATCGCGGATAAAGATACGAATGACATCTTAGGTGTGCATATGATTGGACCACATGCGACAGAGCTTATTGGTGAAGCGGCGCTTGCAGATTGGCTTAATGCTACTCCGTGGGAAGTTGGAGCCATGATTCACCCGCATCCAACCCTCTCTGAAGCACTAGGTGAAGCGATGATGGCGGTGGATGGACAAGCAATCGGAATCTAAAAGCACTTGAATTGTATTCATGAAGTTTCTGGATTATAATATACTAATAGAGTCAAGTCTTAGTACCAGGTAATAAGAATGTGGAGGGATTGCCCATGTCTATCGGTCAATTGACCAAACATCGTTCGCTTGGATTATCCGATGATCAAGCCGTTGAAATGTACAAATACATGTTATTAGCTCGAAAGTTTGATGAGCGCTCATTGCTCCTGCAGCGTGCAGGTAAGATTGCGTTCCACGTATCTGGTATCGGTCAAGAGGCAGCACAAGTAGGTGCTGCATTTGCGATGAATCGCGATAAAGATTATTTCTTACCGTATTACCGCGACTATGCTTTCGTGTTGTCCGTAGGGATGACAATGAAAGAATTGATGTTGTCCGTATTTGCCAAGGCAGAAGATCCGAACTCTGGCGGTCGTCAGATGCCGGGTCACTTCGGCCATCGTAAGCTGCGCATCGTAACAGGTTCTTCACCGGTTACGACTCAGGTGCCGCATGCCGTTGGATTTGCCTTAGCTTCCAAAATGAAAAATGAAGGTACAGTATCTTTCGTAACATTCGGAGAAGGTTCCAGTAACCAAGGGGATTTCCATGAAGGATGTAACTTCGCAGGTGTACACAAGCTGCCAGTCATTTTCATGTGTGAAAATAATCAGTACGCGATCTCCATTCCTTACCATAAGCAAGTCGGTGGTAAAATTGCAGACCGTGCTCTAGGTTACGGTTTCCCTGGCGTTAGTGTAGATGGCAATGACCCGCTTGAAGTGTACCGTGTGGTAAAAGAAGCTCACGAACGCGCACTTCGCGGTGAAGGTCCAACACTTGTTGAGGCTGTCATGTATCGAATTTCTCCACACTCCACTTCAGATAATGATCTGCTTTATCGGACGAAGGAAGAGGTTGAGGAGAACCGTGCTAAGGATGGTTTGCCTAAATATAAAGCTTATCTAATCGACTGTGGTTTATGGAGTGAGGAGCAGGAAGCAAGCTTTGCTGAAGAATGTAAGCAACTTCTGAATGACGCGACGAATTATGCGGACAAGGCACCTTACCCATCCCCAGAAGATACGTTGAAATATGTTTACGGTGATCGGGAGGAGGTCTAGTCATGGCAGTGATTACTTATTTGGAAGCGATCCGTTCTGCAATGAAAGAAGAAATGATGCGTGATGACAATGTATTCCTGCTTGGCGAAGACGTAGGTAAGGGCGGCGTGAACAACGCAACCAAAGACTTGCGTGACCAATTCGGTGAAGATCGCATCTTGGACACACCACTGGCTGAATCTGCGATTGTTGGGGTAGCAATTGGAGCGGCCATGCATGGCATGCGTCCAGTAGCTGAGATCCAGTTCGCGGACTTTATTTTCCCAGCGACGAATCAGATTCTTAGTGAAGCAGCTCGTATTCGCTATCGTTCCAATAATGATTGGAATTGTCCAGTCGTTATTCGTGCACCTTATGGTGCGACTGGCGGCGGTGGACTTTACCACTCCCAATGTCCAGAATCCGTATTCTTTGGTACACCGGGAATTAAGATTGTTGCACCTTCCAATCCATATGATGCGAAGGGACTTATGAAAGCTGCGATTCGCGACGAAGATCCAGTGCTTTATTTTGAACATAAGAAAGCGTACTTGTCTCTAACGGCTGATGTGCCTGAAGAAGATTACATCGTGCCGATTGGTAAAGCGGATGTGAAGCGTGAAGGAACAGATGTAACGGTGATTGGTTATGGTCTTCCGATTCATTATGCCCTGCAAGCTGCTGAAGATCTTGCGAAAGAAGGGATCTCGACGCATATTCTTGATTTGCGGACAATTCAGCCGCTAGATCGTGAAGCGATTATTGAAGCAGCTGCGAAGACAGGGAAGGTACTAATTACGCATGAAGATAACAAGACTGGCGGCGTTGGCGCTGAAGTAGCTGCGATTATTAGTGAAGAGCTCATGTTTGATCTGGATGCACCGATTATGCGTGTATGTGGACCGGATGTACCAGCAGTTGGGATGAACCCACCGATGGAGAAGTTCTTCATGTTAAACGTAGATAAGTTGAAAGAAGCTATGCGCAAGTTGGCCTTATTCTAATAAATGTGATAAATCGATATGCCTCCGCCTCGCCTTGAGGGACAGGGACGACTGGCATACGTTTGGAGGTTCGAAAATGAGTAAAAAATTGATCGAAGTCACTGTTCCCCACTTGGCAGAAACATTGGTCTCTGCTCAGATCGGAAAGTGGCTCAAGCAACCAGGAGATCAGGTCGAGCAATACGATGTCATTTGCGAATTGTTTACAGATAAAGTGAATACGGAGATGCCCTCTCCTGTAACGGGTAAACTTGTTCAAATTCTTGTTCCAGACGGTGAGACAGCTGCTGTTGGGCAAGCGATTTGTATGATCGAGACGGAAGAGGTGGGAGATGGTGCATTTGAAACTGTTTCTACTCCAAGTGCAGGAAGCTCTGTTCAATCTTCTACATCGACACCATCTACAGCTGCACCAATTGAGCTAACAGGTGATCAAAGCATGCGTCATCGCTATTCTCCTGCGGTTCAGAAGTTAGCGGCTGAGCATCGTGTTGATCTGAATATGATCGTGGGAACTGGTATCGGCGGAAGAATTACACGCAAAGATGTGGAGCAATTCGTTGCAAGCGGTGGAGCGGGTAAAGCTGCAACACCTGCACCTGTTGTAACTCCGACACCTGCTGTGAGTCCACAAGTTGCACCAATGCAACAACCGACTACAACTCAAATGGATGTGCGTTCAACAGGCATTCACTTGTCGCAATATCCACCGCTTCCGAACATTGAAGTGGAAGGTCATGCGATTGAAGGACGTGGTGAGTACGTCATTGATGTAACACCAATTCGTAATACGATTGCTTCTCGTATGAGACAATCCGTATCTGAAATTCCGCATGCTTGGACGATGATTGAAGTCGACGTGACGAATCTAGTCGTGCTTCGTAACAAGGTGAAGGATGAGTTCATGCGTAAAGAAGGCGTGAATTTGACTTACTTGGCATTCTTACTGAAAGCAGTTGTAGGTGCGATTAAGGATTATCCGATTATGAACTCGATGTGGGGTGCAGATAAAATTATCGTGAAGCGCGATATTAACTTATCGCTTGCGGTTGGTACGGAGGACTCTGTGTCTACGCCAGTCATTAAGAAGGCTGACCAGAAGAATATCGCAGGTCTTGCTCGCGAGATTGACGAATTAACGAAAAAAGCACGTGCTGGCAAGCTTTCACTCAGCGACATGCAAGGTGGAACTTTCACAATCAACAACACAGGCTCCTTCGGTTCGATTCTATCGCAGCCGATCATTAACTATCCGCAAGCTGCGATTATTACTTTCGAATCGATTGTGAAGAAGCCGGTTGTGATTAACGATATGATCGCGGTGCGTTCCATGGTTAATCTATGCTTGTCCTTGGATCATCGTATCCTTGACGGCGTCATCTGTGGACGCTTCTTACAGCGTGTCAAAGAGAACTTGGAAAGCTTCAATACCGAAACGTCGCTTTACTAAAACACAAAGTTTAGAGACATTACAACGGTGGAAAGCAGCATGCTGATTAGCATGATATAAACGACGATTTTGAACCACATTTTCTGGCGTTTTGGTTTCATGTATAACAACTCCTTAACGAAAATTAGAAATGTTAGGCTTGGGTCATGTATACTATTGTAAGACATATCGAGCATTGGAGGAAAGTTTTTATGATAAATCAGGATCGTTTAGTACAAGAATTTGTTGAATTGGTACAAGTAGATAGTGAATCACAGAATGAAAGCACGATTAGCAAGGTGCTAACTGAAAAGTTTACAGCACTTGGTCTAACAGTGGTTGAAGATGATACAGCTGCACAAACAGGACATGGTTCCGGTAACTTAGTATGCACATTACCTGCTAATACGGAAGGTGTTCCAGCAATTTTCTTTACTTCCCATATGGATACAGTAGCACCAGGTCAAGGCATCAAGCCACAAATCGGTGAAGACGGTGTGATCCGCTCTGATGGTACAACAATCTTAGGTGCGGACGACAAAGCAGGTATTGTTGCTATGTTCGAAGCGATTCGCGTACTTAAAGAAAACAACATCCCACACGGTCAGCTTCAATTCGTGATCACAGTGGGGGAGGAGCTAGGTCTTATCGGTGCACGTGCGATGGATGCGAAATCCATTGATGCAGAGTATGGATTTGCACTAGACTCCAATGGCGACATCGGCGGCATTGCAACAGCAGCACCTTCCCGTGCAGAGATTGACATCAATTTCTATGGCAAGACAGCTCACGCAGGTGTTAGCCCTGAGAAGGGGATCTCCGCGATTCAAGTTGCAGCTAAAGCTGTAGCTCGTATGCCGCTTGGTCGTCTTGATAGCGAGACTACTGCGAACATCGGTTCATTCTCAGGTAAAGGTCCTTTGAACGTTGTATGTGACTTCGTATCCATTAAGGCAGAAGCTCGCTCGATCGTTCAACACAAATTGACTGCACAAGTGGAAGCAATGCGTACTGCATGTGAGACGGCTGCTGAAGAGAATGGTGCGCGTTGTGAATTTAATTCATTCATTGCTTACCCGGCGTTCATGCATGAAGATTCAGCACCAGTTGTTGAATTAACAAGCCGTGCACTTCGTAACGTTGGTTGTGAGCCAAGCACATTCCACTCTGGTGGAGGAAGCGACGCGAACATCTTCAACGGTATGGGCATCCCGACAATCAATTTATCTGTTGGTTACTTGGATATTCATACAACGGAAGAAAGAATCGCAATTTCTGATCTTGTAAAAGTAACAGAAGTGGTTGTGGAAATCGTGAAGGAAGCAACTCTTCTTAAAAAATAAGCGAGGCTTGTCCTAGCAAAAAACGCATCTGTTGGTAAAATGAACGTCAACGTTCAAATTATCGCAGGTGCGTTTTGTTTACCGATTGTGATTCGAGAAACGAAGTGTTTGTTCTCAGGAGCGATCCAACTTTTGTACACGACCTGTCGCTTTCGTCCGTTTCATTAAGTATTCAGCAACAGTCAGATTCGGCCGGTTAGGATCTAACATACTACGCAGCCGATGACGAACTTGCCAGCTCTTGCCGACAATTCGAAGGCTTGTCTCACTTACGTACGTTTTCATCAAGGTTCCCTCATCTCTATCGATAACTTTGTTATAATAAAGATGTATGCAGAACTTTCGTAAGTTATCCTTATTTTGTGAAAAGAGGTTTAGTATATGACGAAAAACATCCATAAATACGAAGAAGTGACGTTACATACGGAGCACATTTTTAAAGGAAGAATTATCTCCTTGCAAGTTGATGACGTACGCTTACCAAATGGGGAGACAGCTAAGCGAGAGATCGTGAAGCATCCAGGTGCTGTTGCAGTCCTTGCGATTCATAATAATAAGATGATCGTGGTGGAACAATTCCGTAAACCGCTGGAGAAGAGTCAGGTTGAAATTCCTGCGGGTAAACTTGATCCAGGTGAAGAGCCGCATATCGCAGCGATTCGTGAATTACAAGAAGAAACGGGCTATGTAACGGAATCTGTCAGCCACTTAAGCTCCTTCTACACGTCACCAGGCTTTGCTGATGAAATCTTGCATCTCTATGTTGCGGATCAACTCACAGTAGGCAGCGTCAACTTGGATGAGGATGAGTTCGTAGATTGTGAAGCTATTACACTAGAAGAAGCGAAGCAATACATTCGTGAAGGACGCATTTCGGATGCGAAGACGATTACAGCTGTCTATGCGTGGCAGGTATATAAACTTACAGGATCGTTCGAGTAGATGAAGTCTATTTTCGCAGATTTACACATTCATATTGGCAGATCTGAATCTGGACAAGCGGTTAAGATTAGCGGCTCCAACAACTTAACGTTCCACAATATTGCCCATGAAGCATCTGCACGCAAAGGAATTGAGATGGTTGGGATTATTGATTGTCATTCCCCATCCGTTCAGCAGGACATTATTGCCTATTTAGATAAAGGTGAGATGGAAGAGGTAGCGGGCGGCGGTATTCGTTATCAGGATACGACGATCATTCTTGGCAGCGAGATCGAGGTGCGAGATCTGGGGATGAAGGCAGCACATTTGTTAGCCTATTTTCCAAATCTCACGACGATTCAAGATTTTACAGCATGGATGAGGAAGCACTTGAAGAACATCGAGCTAAGTTCACAGCGTATTTATGTAACAGCCGCTGAGTTGCAAGAAGAAGTACTGAGTCGAGGTGGCATCATGGTTCCTGCTCACATTTTCACACCGCATAAGGGGTTGTATGGAGCATGTACCGATCATATGTCTGCATTACTCAATCCATCAGGGATCGCTGCTGTCGAACTTGGTTTAAGCGCGGACTCTGCCATGGCAGGTATGATCAGTGAACTAGATGAATACACGTTCTTAACGAACTCAGATGCTCATTCCTTGGCCAAAATCGGTCGTGAATACAATCAGATTACGATGAAAGAGCCATCTTTCGAAGAATTGCGCCGTGCACTGATGCGAGAAGAGGGTCGTGGTGTAATTGGCAACTACGGACTCAATCCGCGTCTGGGTAAATATCATCGTACTTATTGTGGGAACTGCCAGACAATTCTAGATGATCCGCAGTGGCTAGTAGACAATTGTGCGTCATGCGGTAGTCGTAAAGTCATTCGAGGTGTAATGGATCGAGTGATGGAGATCGCGGATCGTAAGGAATCGTATTTACCAGTTCATCGTCCTAAATATCACTATCAAGTACCTCTGGAGTTTTTACCGGGGCTTGGCCCGAAGAAGTTGGAGCAGTTGTTAGATCATTTTGGCACAGAGATGAACGTTCTGCATAAGGCTCCAGGTGAAGCTTTAGCCCAAGTTGTAGGGGATGAAATTGCAAGCTATATTACCCTGGCGAGACTTGGCAAACTTGAAGTAGATGCAGGCGGTGGCGGGACGTACGGCAAGATTCTAAAGTCATAGATTGTTCTTCCTCTTCATAAGCTTGTCTATAAAGGCATGTCCCTTGGGGGTGGTAGAATGAAGAGTCCGACTTGGAAATCGTATTTGAAAGAACATTTGTCCCTTTATATTTTTGTCGGTGTGCTGTTTGTCATGGGGATAGTTTTTGGTACGGTGACGGTTAATGCGCTGTCTTTGGAGCAGAAGCAAGAGATGATGAATTATTTATCGTCCTTCTTTAATTCGATTAATGATGGTAGTCTGAATTTAGAAGGTCAGAACGTGTTCATATCCGTGCTGACGATGCACCTCAAATGGATCGTGTTGATCTGGGTATTAGGGCTGTCCATTGTAGGTATACCACTACTGCTTATTCTGGATTTTCTAAAAGGAGTCATGATCGGCTTCACAGTCGGTTATTTAGCAGGGCAGTTGTCTTGGAAAGGCATCTTGTTCGCTCTTGTCTCCGTTGCACCGCAAAATATGATCGTAGTACCCATGTTAATCGTGTGTTCGGTCTCTGCTATTTCATTTGCTATCTATATGGTGAAAAATAGGCTGCTTACTAGTCGAGGCAATGTGATGCAGCCACTCATGAAGTTTACATCAATTGCTGTTACGAGTTGCCTAATCGTCACCTTAGTTTCCTTATATGAAGGCTTTGTATCTCCTTATCTGATGCGCTGGGTGACACCGATGCTGAATACATTGTAAATAATGGTTCGTAGGGCTTATTGTGAAGCAAATGTTTGACTTTCGCAGGATGCACCTTCTATAATGAAATTAGCGATGTTATAGCATTAGCCGCTACTTAAGGAGGCGGAGTATGGAAGCAAGAATTGAGCAGATCAAGCAGCAGCTACAATCTCAAGGATATAAGCTGACTCCGCAGCGCGAGGCAACGGTTCGAGTGCTGCTAGAGAATGAAGATGATCATCTGAGTGCTGAAGATGTATTCATGCTTGTACGAGATAAAGCACCTGAAATCGGGCTTGCAACGGTCTACCGGACTTTAGAATTACTTAGTGAATTGCATGTTTTAGAAAAAATGAATTTTGGCGATGGCGTAGCTCGTTACGACCTACGTGGCGATAGCAGTCATCATCATCACCATCACTTGATCTGTGTCCAATGCGGATCTGTAGATGAAATTAAAGATGATTGGCTGACTCCGCTTGAAGAGCGTTTATTGCATGAATTTCAATTCCAAGTACTTGATCATCGTTTAGATTTTCAAGGTATTTGTAAGCGATGTTCGACAAAGGCTCAGCAAGAAGCTCCTTCCAACCATGATTCCGAAAAGCCTTCCACGGTGAGTTAATCCCAGGGAAGGTTTTTTTATTATTTTTATGATTACGATTGTGAAAAAATGGTAACCAAGAGTATAGTAGATAAGTCTGATAAATTCTAGGAGGCTTGAATATGATCATTGGAATACCTAAAGAAATCAAAAACAACGAGAATCGTGTAGCATTAACACCTGGTGGCGCAGGGATGATGCGAGCAGCTGGTCATCGTGTAATTGTTGAACAAGGTGCTGGAGCTGGCAGTGGATTTACAGATGCAGACTATGTAGCAGAAGGTGCAGAGCTTCTAGCAACCGCTGGTGAAGTGTGGGGCGGAGCTGAGATGGTGATGAAGGTTAAAGAGCCCTTGCCAGAGGAGTACGGATATTTTCGTCCGGACTTGATCATGTTTACATATCTACACCTTGCTGCAGCTGGAGACTTGGCTGATCATTTGGTACGCCAAAAGGTAACGGGTATCGCTTATGAGACCATTCAATTACCTAATGGCGGATTACCCCTACTTACGCCGATGAGTGAAGTCGCTGGCCGTATGAGTGTGCAAGTTGGCGCTCAATTTTTAGAAAAATATTACGGTGGCAGCGGTGTGCTTCTAGGTGGTGTGCCTGGTGTATCGCCAGCTGATGTTGTTATCTTAGGTGGTGGTATCGTCGGAACGAATGCCGCGAAGATGGCAGTTGGTCTTGGGGCGAATGTGACGATGCTTGAGCGAAGTGTGGATCGGATGCGCTACATCGATGATATTTTTGGTGGAAGAGTACAGACAGTGATGTCTAATCCCTACAACATCGCAGCAGCTGTGCAAAAGGCAGATTTACTTATTGGTGCAGTCTTAATTCCAGGTGCCAGAGCGCCGAAGCTTGTTACCGAAGCGATGGTGAAGACGATGAAACCGGGATCGGTTATCGTAGACGTTGCGGTAGATCAAGGTGGAACGATTGAAACGGTGGATCGGGTGACAACACATAATAACCCAACCTATGTTGTTCATGATGTCTTGCATTATGCGGTTGCAAATATGCCAGGTGCTGTACCTCGTACTTCAACACTCGCCTTAACGAATGCGACACTTCCGTATGCACTTGAAATAGCAGCTAAAGGTGCGGTTCGTGCGATTCAAGTGAATGGTCCTCTAGGACTTGGTGTAAATACGTACAATGGTCATGTGACATACAATGCAGTGGCCGAAGCTATGAATATGCCTTATATTCGCTTGGCTGAAGCATTACAAGGGTAAATTAATGTGTATATACATGTTTATTTAAGAACAGTGCGAAAGCGCTGTTCTTTTTTGTGTGTTATGGAATTAAGGTCATAATCCTGTCTAATCTGTCATACAACAGTCGTAGGGAGGGACGTGCCTATGATATTCTCAATTCGGAAATGGATCGGTCGTGCGAAGTTTATTATGATGTTTGTTTTTCTTACCTATTTACTGTATCATGTGATGACGATCATATCAGGCTGGATTGAACCATTGGACAAGTATCGTCATCCAAACGGTAATGCAGTGAAGGTGTTTCAGCATCGTGGCGTAGTGCAAGAAGGGGATTCGATGTCCGAGACATTGCGACTTTTCTATTGGTATGGGGGTTAGGATAGGAGGCTGAATTGTGCAGGAGCATATTACTTCTTTTTTACACCATATGGGGACACGTCGTACGCTGGCGACGAATACTTTACAGTCTTATGAGCGAGATCTTCGAAAGTTTAAAGAGTATTTGGAGCTGCAATTTGTAGAATCGTTCGCGGCCGTGTCGCGTTCACATATTGCAGGTTTCATGCGGGAACTTCGTAAACAGAAGAAAGCCCCAGCCACTCTGCTTCGAATGATGGTTTCAGTGCGAGCGTTGTATCAATATCTGATTGAGCATCATGATGTGGAGCGGGACCCTACTTTTCAGATCGAAATGCCTAAACCCGTTAAGAAGGCTCCGCAAGTACTTACCGTTGAAGAAGTGGAACTGTTGTTAAATGCACCGGATATTAGTTCATCAAGCGGTTATCGAGACAGCACCATGCTAGAGCTTCTATATGCGGCAGGCATGCGTGTTTCAGAACTAATTGCACTAAATACGGACAATCTTCATCTATCCATGGGTGCTATACGCTGTGTTGGCAGAGGAGATCGAGAGCGAATTATTCCGCTTACTAGACTTGCTCAAGAACGATTACATACGTACATACAAGAAATTAGACCCCTGTTAATGAAATCAGACAAACCAGATAAGGCATTATTCTTTGGACATCTGGGGACAAGATTGACTCGTCAAGGTTTTTGGAAAATTATTAAAGGTTACGCAAAATCAACATACATACAGAGTGAAATTACACCACATACACTACGGCATTCATTTGCCTATCATTTGCTGGAGAATGGTGCTGATCTAAGATCCGTTCAGGAAATGTTAGGGCATTTAGATATTTCATCTACACAAATTTATATGAATGTGACGAAGTCAAAGATGAGAGAAGTATACGATCGCACGCATCCGCGGGCACATACATAGAGGGCTTATTCCAATTCGGAATAAGCCTTTCATTTTATGAAGAATATATTGTAAAATGCGGTAGGTGGTTGTTTTGCAAACCGTTGATGTAAGTGAGATAATAGTCATGTAAAACAAGATTTTTTTGCTGGAGGTACTTATGAACTTTAATCGTGTTTGTTTAGTTGTACTTGATAGTGTTGGAATTGGTGAACAACCAGATGCTCCTAAATTTGGTGATGTAGGTTCTCACACATTGGGACATATTGCGGAGAAAATGGATCTGAAATTACCAAACATGGCGAAGCTAGGTCTTGGTAATATTGCACCTCTTCGTGGTGTAGGACCTGTGGAACAAACAGAAGGTTACTACGGTAAAATGACTGAAATTTCCGTAGGTAAAGATACTATGACAGGCCACTGGGAATTGATGGGACTTGAAGTGAAGATTCCATTCGATGTGTACCCAGAAGGCTTCCCGAAAAAATTAATTGATCTTTTTGAAGAAAAAACAGGACGTAAAGTCATTGGAAATAAACCAGCATCTGGTACTGAAATTCTAGATGAACTTGGTGAAGAGCAAATGAAGACTGGCGCATGGATCGTATACACATCTGCAGATAGCGTATTCCAAATTGCAGCGCATGAGGGAATCATTCCGCTTGATGAATTATACCGCGCTTGTGAGATTGCACGTGAACTTACACTTGGTGAAGAGTTCGCTTGTGGTCGTGTCATTGCAAGACCGTACATCGGAGAGCCAGGTGCATTCAAACGTACACCGAACCGTCATGACTACGCAGTGAGCCCTCCAGGTGCAACTGTAATGAATCATGTTCATGATGGCGGCAATGAAGTCATTGCGATCGGGAAGATCAACGACATCTATTCTGGTCAAGGGATTACAGAAGCAATTCACACGACAAGCAATGCCGATGGCATTCAGAAAACAATTGATGTGATGAGACGCGACTTCAAAGGTATGTCCTTCACAAACTTAGTTGATTTCGATGCCCTATTCGGTCACCGTCGTGATCCAATTGGATATGGTAAAGCATTGGAGGAGTTTGATGCACGCTTGCCAGAACTTATGGAGCGCATCGGGGAGAATGATCTTCTTATTCTTACAGCTGACCACGGGAATGACCCTGTCCACGCAGGAACAGACCATACAAGAGAGTATGTACCTGTACTTGCTTGGAGCCCAGCATTCAAATCCACAGGTTCCATCGGTATTCGCGCTACATTCGCGGATCTTGGTACAACGATTGCAGACAACTTTAAGGTGTCTTCGACTGGTCTTGGAACGAGCTTCTTAAGCGAGATGAAGTAATTAAAGTGACTTGAATCATCTAGCGAAAGAGAAAAGATACACTGGAGGGCGACTTTGAAAGAGTGAATATACCTAATAATCAATTCAAAATTCACGATTTCACGGAGAACGGAAGTGTATCTTTTATCTGCAGCGACATGGTGTTTCAAGGCACTTTATATGATTTGAAGTTAGAAAAGGGAGAGATTAAACATGGCAGATCAAACAGCTCAAAAAGGTTTAGTAGAAATTCGTGAAGCAGCAGCTTACATCAACACACAAGCAGGCGTGAAGCCGACAATCGGTATGATCTTGGGTTCAGGTCTTGGTGTACTTGCTGAGCTAGTAGAAAACCCTACAACAGTTAGCTACGATAAGATCCCTCACTTCCCAGTATCCACAGTAGAAGGTCACGCGGGTGAACTTGTAATCGGTGAGATCAAGGGTAAACAAGTGATTATCATGAAAGGTCGCTTCCACCCTTATGAAGGTTATGGAGCAGATGTAGTATCCTTCCCAGTTCGTGTAATGAAAGAGCTTGGTGTTGAGACACTAATCGTAACGAACGCTGCTGGTGGCGTGAATACAGACTTCGAAGTGGGCGACTTGATGGTGATCTCCGATCACCTCAACATGATGTTCCGCAATCCGCTAATCGGACCTAACGATAAGGATCTAGGCGTGCGCTTCCCTGACATGTCTGAAGCATACTCCAAGCGTCTTCGTGCACTTGCACACGGTGTAGCTGCGAAACAAAACTTCTCCCTTCGTGAAGGTGTCTATGCAGCGATGCTTGGACCAACTTACGAGACACCAGCTGAAATTCGCATGCTTCGCACATTGGGTTCCGACGTTGTCGGTATGTCCACAGTGCCTGAAGTTATCGTAGCTCGTCATGCTGGCATCGAAGTACTTGGCTTCTCTTGCGTATCCAACATGGCAGCAGGCATCTTGGATCAGCCGCTATCTCATGATGAGGTAATGGAGACGACTGAGAAAGTAAAAGCGAAGTTCTTGAACTTGGTGCTTGGAATTGTAGAAGAGCTTTAATCTACGAATCATTACGTGCATAACTGCTTCTTTTCAATCGAAAGGTTGAGAGGGCAGGAAAATAATAAAGGTCGATTTCGGGCTAGTATGAAGCCCTGAATCGACCTTTTTGTATGGTCTGTTACGCACCTTGCAATACTTGTTTAAACTCTGCTGTTAACAATGGCACAACCTCGAACAAATCTCCTACAATGCCATAGTCTGCGACTTTGAAGATAGGCGCTTCAGGGTCTTTGTTGATCGCAATAATAACGCGGGAACCACTCATGCCTGCGAGATGCTGGATTGCTCCGCTAATGCCACAAGCGATGTAGATTTCGGGGGTCACAACTTTACCTGTTTGACCGATCTGCATGCCATAATCGCAATAACCTGCGTCGCAAGCGCCTCGGGATGCGCCAACAGCACCACCTAGCACACTAGCTAACTCTTCGAGTGGCTTAAAGCCGTCTGTACTTTTGACACCGCGACCACCGGAGATCACGATCTTAGCTTCTGACAAATCGATTGCACCCGATGTTTTCTTGACCACATCACGAATGATCGTCTGAAGTGTTGGTAATGCGTAAGGTAATGGAACGATATCAGCTTGGCGGCTTGTGTCTGGCACTCCAGCTGGAATATTATTCGGGCGAATGGTAAGCACACTTGGACTGCTGACGAATGACACGCGTTCATAAGCCTTTCCTGCATATAAAGGACGCGTGAACACGAGTTCACTACCTGATTGTTCAATTGCAATGACATCGGAAAGCTGCCCTGCGGAAGAAGATGCTGCGACCATTGGAGCGACATCGCGTCCGATTGCCGTATGTCCGAAGATGGTTAGCTCCGGCTGCACTTGGTTAATGGCTTGCTCTACAGCAGCAGCGTAAGCATCAGGTCGATATTGTTCTAAATCTGTATGATCGATAATGATAACTTGGTTCGCACCATGAGCAGAAAGTTCACCAGCTAATTCGCTAACCCCAGAACCAACTAGTAAAGCAACAATCGTATCACCTGTTTCGCTACATAAAGAAGCTGCACTTAGAGCTTCAAGGGAAACTTGACGCAACTTGCCTGAGCGAGCTTCTGCAACGACGAGAATTTGTTTAGCCATCTGATGAGCACCTCCGATATATTAAATCACTTTGGATTCTGTACGTAATAAGTGAACAAGTTCAGTTACTTGATCTTTCATTTCACCTTTGAGGATTGTACCGGCTTTACGCGCAGGAGGAAGGCTTAAATCTAATCTTGTTGTTGCAGAAGGAATGGTTGTCAGTCCTAGATCATCTAAGGTTAATTGACGGAAAGGCTTTTTCTTCGCTTTCATGATGCCAGGTAGGGAAGGATAACGAGGTTCATTGAGACCTTGCTGTGCTGTGAATAGGGCAGGAAGCGGGAGATCGAGCACCTCCAGATCACCTTCAGCATCTCGATGGACATGGGCAGTCTGACCTTGGAGCTCAAGCTTCGTAATTGAGGCTGTGTGTGGGATGTTCAATAATTGGGCTAAGCGAATTGCCACTTGTCCTGCACCCTGGTCAACAGAGAAGTTGCCACCTAGGATGAGATCGAATGATTCCTTGGCAGCAAATGCAGCCAGTACTTGTGAGATGACATAGCCGTCAGAGGAAATACGATCATCACTAATTAAGACAGCCTCATCAGCTCCCATCGCAAGTGCGGTGCGAAGTGCTTCTGCCGAACGATCTGGTCCAACAGAGACAACGGTTACTTTGCCACCATGCTCATCACGAATTTGGATGGCTTGTTCCACTGCATATTCGTCATAAGGATTAATAATAAATTTAATACCGTCCTCCGAAATTACTCCATTATGAATCACAATTTTCTCTTCGGTGTCAAATGTCTGTTTCAGCAATACGATGATGTTCATCGTTATCTCTCCCTTCAAATTGTACATGAACGAATCATTGATCAATGCCTTGCAGAAAGAAGTTGACTGTGCCATCGACTTGAGCGGCTAGCGAATACTTTTGACCTGAGATTAACCAAGATGTTACAACCTCATCGATCGCACCTAGAATCAGAAGGCGCACAAGCTTAACATTCAGATCAGGTCGGAAGACATTCTGCTCGATTCCCTTATGCAGAACATTTTCCACTAATTCAATGTATGGCTTAAATGCAATTCCTATTTCTTTGCGAAGTTCAAGCGAGCTTTGTCTCAGCTCAATTTGCGTGACAAATGCGAGATCAACGTTGTTTTCCAAGTGCGTGTAATGAATTTCGCAAATGGTTCTCAGCGCCTGTTTGACATCGGTAATGTCTTGAATTGCATCATGTGCAAGCTGAAGGAGCCTGCCCAATTGTTCGCGAAATAAACAGATCAGAATGTCTTCTTTACGTTTGAAATATAAATAGATTGTTCCGTCTGCAACTCCTGCTTCTCGTGCAATCTTGGCAACTTGAGACCGATGAAAACCATGCTCGGCAAATACTTTAAGTGCTGCGTCGAGGATGAGGTCATATTTTTCTTTCTTTTTGCTACTTGTCATGGAATCACCCCGATGTTAAAATACAATTATTGGTGAATGAATACTCATTCATTTTCTTGTCTCCATCATAAAGTAGACTACTCAGTGATGTCAACGAAATTTTCTGTATTTTCAGACACTAGAAAGAGGGGATGCAAGATGGTGTGGCCCATTGTTCAATTCGCCCTGTTTCTTGCGGTGACGGGCTATGGTGTGTATTTGTTTGTAAGGGTTGTGTATCATCGCTACTTGTATATCAAGCTTGGTAAACCAAGTGGGTTATCGAAGGACATTCCGGAGCGGCTTCGGACTTTTCTAGTTCAAGTGTTCGGTCAGACGAAGCTCATGAAAGATCGCAAGAGTGGAATTATGCACATTATCGTGTTTTATGGGTTTATCATTTTACAACTCGGAGCGTTAGATCTCATTATTAAAGGATTAGGCGGACATGGGTTGCCCGTTCCCGGTTATGAAATTTTCGGCTTGGTGCAGGAAATAACGGTTGCTCTTATCTTAATTGCAATGGGTTATGCGGCATACAGGCGTTATGGTGAAAAGCTTGCGCGGCTCAAGCGTGGCTGGAAACCAAGTATTGTTATCTTCTTTATATTTGGCCTCATGATATCTGTCTTACTAAGTATGGGTTTTGAACGTGTTCAGCAGGGATTACCTACGTCGTCACTTGCTCCCATCTCATCTCTTCTGGCAATCGCCTTCTCAGGTTTAACTCCAACTGGTGCAAACATAGGCTTCTACGTCGCATGGTGGGCACATCTATTGATTCTACTCTCCTTCCTAGTCTACGTGCCGCAATCTAAGCACTTTCATCTCATTACAGCTCCACTTAACATCCTATTACGTCGTACAGAGCCTGTAGGTCGGCTATCTAAGCTTGATCTAGAGGATGAAACAGCCGAATCATTCGGCGTCGGTCAGATTGAAGATTTTACACAGAAACAATTGCTTGATCTATATGCATGTGTGGAATGCGGCAGATGTACGAGTGTATGTCCAGCTGCTAGCACGGGTAAGATTTTGTCTCCGATGCATCTTATAGTGAAGCTAAGGGATCATCTCACGGAAAAAGGGGCAGCCATCACATCCAAGTCGCCATGGGCGCCTGCGTATGTATTTGGCGGTGGCACGAGTGCACACCAGATGGACTACTCATCCGATCAACTTCATGCATGGAACGAAGTTGCAGTTACGAACATTGAACCGACTCTACATGCCCAGAAACAATCTTGGGCACTTGGCAGTAAAGAGCCTCGCGAGATGGAATTAATCGGCGATGTGATGACGGAAGATGAGATTTGGTCATGCACGACTTGTCGCAACTGTGAAGATCAATGTCCAGTTAGCAATGAGCATGTCGACAAAATCGTTGATTTGCGTAGACATTTGGTGTTGATGCAGGGCAGTATGCCGCATGATGGGCAGCGTGCTCTTACCAATATTGAGCGTCAAAGTAATCCATGGGGGATAAGTCGCAATGATCGTGCCAAGTGGGTACAGGAAATTGATCCAAGTGGCGAGCTGCACATTCCAACGGTAAAAGAGAATCCGAACTTTGAATATGTGTATTTCGTTGGTTCTATGGGTTCTTATGACAATAGAAGTCAGAAAATTACAAAATCTTTTGTTCGACTTATGATTGAAGCAGGTGTGAATTTTGCCATCCTTGGCAATGAGGAGAAGAACTCTGGCGATACACCACGCCGAATGGGTAACGAAATGCTGTTCCAACAATTATGTATGGAGAACATTAGTTCTTTTCAAAAATATAACATCAAGAAGATCGTGACGACTTGTCCGCATACGTTCAATACGTTCAAGAATGAATATCCAGAATTCGGTCTTGAAGCGGAAGTGCTGCATCATACTCAACTTCTTGAATCACTGCTGGGCCAAGGAAAATTACGTCCACAACATGCTCTGCAAGAGCGAATTACGTACCACGATTCTTGCTATTTAGGGCGATACAACAATATGTATGAAACTCCACGCAATGTACTACGAGCGATTCCAGGGGTAGAACTTCTTGAGATGGAGCGCTCACGTTCCAATGGGATGTGTTGTGGTGCAGGTGGAGGGATGATGTGGATGGAGGAAACTTCGGGCAAGCGGATTAATCTAGCTCGTACAGAGCAAGCGCTTGAAGTCAATCCAACAGTAATTAGCTCTGCATGTCCGTACTGTTTAACGATGTTAGAGGACGGAACAAAGCTGAAAGAAGTAGAAGATACGGTTAAGGCTAAAGACATAGCAGAACTGCTCGAAGCATCCGTATTTGGTTCTTAATTAAGCTTAATCTTGAAGGATATGTGTATTCAATTGAAGGAGGTAACACGAATGACTACAACGATTCGCAGTGCAGCTGTAATTGGATCTGGGGTAATGGGAGCAACAATTGCTGCACATTTAGTTGGTAGTGGGATTCCGACGCTGCTCTTGGACATTGTACCGACAACCCTTTTACCAGAAGAAGAGAAGACAGGCTTATCCCTCAATCATCCGAAAGTACGTAACCGCTTAGCTACACAAGCGATTGCTAAATTGAAGAAAATGAATCCTGCGCCGTTAGTTAGTCCCGAGTTTGCAGATCGTATCACACCGGGAAATATTGAAGATCATCTGTCAGGATTGTCTAACGTGGATTGGATTATCGAAGTTGTAGTAGAGCGTCTTGACGTGAAGAAGAGTCTCTTGGAGCGAATCGAGACCGTGTGGAAGCCAGGTACGATTGTGAGCTCCAATACTTCAGGCATCTCGATTAATGAGATGGTAGCAGACCGTAGTGAAGCATTCAAAAGTCATTTCTTAGGTACTCATTTCTTTAATCCACCACGTTATATGAAATTGCTTGAAATTATTCCGGGTGAGTTCACGGACCCTCAAATCGTATCGTATATGACACGATTCTGCGAAAAGCAGCTTGGTAAGGGTGTCGTTATTGCCAAGGATACTCCGAACTTTATTGCAAATCGCATCGGAACATACGGCATGATGGTAACACTGCGCGAGATGCTCGATAAAGGCTATACAGTCGAAGAGGTGGATGCGGTAACAGGGCCAGCACTTGGCAGACCGAAGAGTGCGACTTTCCGGACATTTGATTTGGTCGGGATCGATACTTTCATTCATGTGGCGCAGAACGTGTGCGATAACGTAGACGATGATGTAGAGCGTGGAATATTTGAAATTCCTCCTGTCGTTCGGGATATGGTGGCACGTGGATGGACGGGAGAGAAGAATGGGCAAGGTTTTTATAAGAAAATCAAAAGCGCTGCTGGCAAAGAGATTCATGCGCTGAACCTGCAAACGATGGAGTACAGCTTAAGCAAGAAGGTAAGTTCGGCATCACTTGAAGCATCCAAACAAGCGAAGGGTGCAGCTGGTAAGATCAAAGCACTTATTAGCACACCAGATCGATACTCTGAACTTGCTTGGAATTTGCTTAAACCAGTACTGCTCTATGCAGCTGAAAAAGTCGGTGAAATCTCAGATTCGATCGTCGAGATCGACAATGCGATGAAATGGGGCTTTAACTGGGATTTAGGTCCATTCGAAATTTGGGATGCAATTGGTCTTGCTCGCTCGGTGAAGCGAATGGAACAAGAAGGTGCAATTGTACCAGATTGGGTCAAAGCTTGGATTGAAGTCGGCCATTCTGGTTTCTATAAGCAGGAAGAAGGCAGAGCGTTCTATGTATCTCGCGGTGAGTACAAAGGAATTGAGTCTCAGCCTGAGATTATCTCGCTGGATCAACTCAGACAGCATAATAAAGTAGTTCTCTCCAATAGTGGAGCGAACTTAATTGATATCGGCGATGATGTGGTATGTCTGCAATTCCAATCACCTAACAATGCAATTGGCGGCGACATCTTAACGATGATTCAGAAGAGCGTTGATGAAGTGCGGAGTAATTATCGCGGACTCGTCATTGCCAATGAAGGAAAGAACTTCTGTGTAGGTGCGAATCTGATGTTGCTACTCATGGAAATTCAAGATGAAGAATGGGATGAAGTCGATAACATTATCGCGATGTTCCAGAGCTCCATGATGAAACTAAAGGGTCTAGATAAGCCAGTCGTTGCAGCTCCACATCGGATGGCACTTGGTGGAGGCGTGGAAGCTTGCTTACCAGCGGATCAGATTGTATTCTCCGCAGAGACGTATTTCGGATTAGTGGAGGCAGGGGTTGGACTCATTCCAGGAGGCGGAGGTTGCAAGGAACTAGCTAGAATGGCAAGTGAGCAATTGACGAATCCAGAGGCTGACCTACAACCACTCATTAATCAAGCATTTGAGACGATTGGTATGGCGAAAGTATCGACAAGTGGCTTCGATGCGAAGCGTCTTGGCTTTATGCGTGCAGCAGATACCGTCATTATGAATCAAGATTATCGGATTTATGAAGCTAAACAAGCGGTGCTGCGGATGGATAAAGCGGGCTATGTGCATCCGAAGACGGAAAAAATTCGCGTTGTTGGTGATTCAGGGAAAGCGGTTATGCAGTTAGGGGCTTACTCGATGCGTCAGGGCGGATATATCAGCGATCATGATCAGAAGATCGCGAATAAATTGGCGCATGTACTAGCAGGAGGCAATGTGCCAGCAGGTTCTTACGTTACGGAACAATATTTACTTGATTTAGAGCGCGAAGCATTCCTAAGTTTGTGCGGAGAACTCAAGACCCAGCAGCGGATACAACACACGTTGACGACGGGTAAACCACTTCGTAACTAAGATGATACGTAAATCATTTTTTATAAGGAAGGTGGATGAACGATGCGGGAAGCCGTCATTGTATCGATAGCACGAACAGCAGTTGGTAAGAGTAAGAAGGGCAGCTTAGCTCAGACACGTGCAGAAGATTTGGGTAAAACAGTGCTAGAGGAAGTTATGGCACGTACACCTGGTTTAAATAAAGAAGATGTTGAGGATATCATTATCGGCTGTGCGATGCCAGAAGGGGAGCAAGGACTTAACTTTGCAAGAATCATGGCTTTGTATGCCGGATTCCCTAGTACAGTTCCAGCACTCACGATCAATCGATTCTGTTCCTCTGGTCTGCAATCCATTGCATTCGCAGCAGAGCGTATTATGGTCGGTGCGGCAGATGTCGTCATTGCTGGCGGGGTAGAAAGTATGAGTCATGTGCCGATGATCGGATTCAAGCTGTCACCGCATCCAAAGATCGTAGAAGACATGCCGGAAGTGTATATCGGTATGGGTCATACGGCTGAGAATGTGGCGAATCGCTTCGGCATTAGTCGTGAAGAGCAAGATCGCTTCGCAGCTTCCAGTCATCGTAAAGCAGCAGCAGCTATCGCAGAAGGTAAATTTAAAGAAGAGATCGTACCTGTTCATACGCAAACCAAGGGTGTGGATGCAAACGGCAAGCTGTGGGAGAAGAAAGTCGTGTATGACACGGATGAAGGGGTACGTAGCGATACGACACAAGATGTGTTAGCAGGACTAAAGCCTGCCTTCACACTAGGTGGTTCGGTCACTGCAGGGAATGCATCGCAGATGAGTGATGGTGCAGCAGCTGCTGTCATCATGAGTCGTGAGAAAGCAGAGTCCCTAGGGCTCAAGCCACTTGCTGTATTCCGTTCGTTCGCAGTAGCTGGAGTTGATCCAGATATTATGGGTGTCGGTCCGATTGAAGCGATTCCAAGAGCATTAGAGCGGGCAGGTGTGGCGCTGGATCAAGTGGATATTTTTGAAATTAATGAGGCGTTTGCTTCTCAATGTTTGCAAATCGTTAAGCAGCTTGGAATCGATGAAGAGAAAGTGAATGTGAATGGCGGAGCAATCGCGCTAGGGCATCCACTTGGCTGTACAGGGACGAAGCTTACAGCAACGCTGGTTCATGAGTTAAGACGTCGTGGCGGTGGCATTGGGGTTGTCTCGATGTGTATCGGTGGCGGTATGGGAGCAGCTGGAGTGTTTGAAGTGTATAGCGCATAAGGAATTTCGATGTTTACAGGCGTATTCAGGCTTTAGCAATCATATTCGTATATTAGGGAGGAAATACAATGTCAGTTGAAACCAAAATTGTAGGCGGAAGCTTTGTCATTACAGATGTAGGTCCAGAGGCTGTACTTACACCTGAGGATTTTACAGAAGAGCATCGTATGATTGCACAGACGACAGTTGATTTTGTGGACAATGAGGTAATGCCTAATGATGAGCAGCTTGAACACCTTGATTATGATCTGACTGTAAAATTGCTGCGTCAAGCCGGTGATCTTGGACTGCTGAGCGCAGATGTTCCTGAACAATATGGTGGACTTGGTTTAGATAAAGTGAGTTCGACGATTATTAGCGAATCGCTCTCCAAAGCATCATCCTTTGCGCTGTCACTTGGTGCACATATTGGAATTGGAACCTTGCCTATCGTTTATTTTGGTAACCCGGAACAAAAAGCGAAGTACCTCCCTGATCTAGCTTCCGGTGCTAAGCTTGCTGCCTATTGCTTAACCGAGCCAACCTCTGGATCTGATGCGCTGAGTGCGAAGACAACGGCTATGTTATCGGAAGATGGTACACATTATGTGTTGAATGGTTCGAAGCAGTTTATTACAAACGCAGGATTCGCAGATATTTTTATCGTGTATGCGAAGATCAATGGAACTGACTTTAGCGCCTTTATCGTGGAAAAGGATACAGCAGGACTTGTCATCGGTCCTGAAGAGAATAAGATGGGCATCAAGGGCTCCTCAACACGCCCTTTATATTTCGAAGATATGAAAGTGCCAGCAGAAAATCTGCTGTTCGGTCAAGGTAAAGGTCATCATATCGCCTTTAATATCTTGAACATCGGAAGATTTAAGCTCGCAGTAGGTTGCTTAGGTGCTGCGAAAGAAACGATCGGGCTTGCTGCGAAGTATGCGAATACACGTACACAGTTCGGCCAGACACTTACCAAGTTCCCACTCATCGGGAATAAACTCGCAAGCATGAATGTACAAACGTATGTTACAGAAAGTGTGGTTTACCGTACGGCAGGACTGATGGAAGATAGTCTTAAAGACTTGGATTACTCAGGTCCAGATGCGAGTCAGAAAGCAGTGAAGAGTATTGCAGAGTACGCGTTAGAGTGCTCCATTAACAAAGTGTTCGGTTCGGAAGTGTTGGATTATGTTGTAGACGAAGCGGTACAGATTCATGGTGGATACGGCTTTATTCAAGAGTATAAGGTTGAACGCAATTACAGAGATTCGCGGATTAATCGTATTTTTGAAGGGACGAATGAAATTAATCGTTTGCTCATTCCAGGCACACTCCTAAAGAAAGCAATGAAGGGTGAACTGCCTTTGCTTCAAAAAGCACAAGCACTGCAAGGTGAACTCATGCAGCCGATTCCACAAGTAACAGGAGATGGCGTGCTTGAGCAAGAGGTGCATATGCTTGCAATGGCGAAGAAGATCTTCTTAATGGTTGGTGGCTTCGCTGTTCAAAAGTATGGAATGAGCTTAGATAAACAACAAGAAGTGCTTAGCAACTTGGCAGATATTATGATTCAAATCTTCGCAGTAGAAAGTGCATATTTACGTACGGTTAAGATGATTGGCAAGCAAGGTGAAGCGAAATCGGAAGCTGCGATTCAGATGACGCAAGTGTTTACCCATGAGGCTTTTGCCAAAATCGAGCATTCTGCCAAAGAAACGCTGGCAACGATGGAGTCTGGTGATGTTCTTCGCACGCAGTTATCCATCCTCAAAAAGCTTACGCGCACCAGCCCAATTGATGCGATTGCGATCAAACGTCAAATTGCGGCTCGTGTGATTCAATCTGAGGCATATGTAGTGTAAGATATGGCAGCCCGACTCGATTGAAAGGGATGATCTTGGATGAATGTGGAAAAACCTTGGCTTCGGCACTATCCTGCCGAAGTCTCCCCCACCTACGACTATCCGAAGCGAAATGTCGCACAATTTCTCATCCAGACAGCAGAAAAATCCCCACAGCTAGATGCAATCTATTTTATGGGCAAGAAAATGAAATACAATCAGCTATTAGACAAGTGTTATCGATTTGCAAATGGATTATTAGAGCTTGGAATTAAGAAGGGAGATCGGGTAGCCATCATGCTCCCGAACTGCCCGCAAGCTGTCATTGCTTTCTATGGCTCACTTCTCATCGGTGCGATTGTTGTTCAGACGAATCCGATGTATACGGAGCGTGAACTGGAGCATCAGATGGTCGATGCAGGGGCTAAGGTTATCGTGACACTCGATCTACTGTATCGAAAGGTGATGAAAATTCGTCATACGACCGATATTGAGCGTGTCATTGTTACGTCAATCAAAGATTACCTTCCATTTCCACTTAATTTGTTGTATCCCATTAAGGCGAAGAAAGACGGCTTAGATTTAACGGTTCAATATAGTGATGTTGTGAGTTCCTTCAAGAAGCATATTGCGAGTGCTTCGAATTCGCCTGTACATGTTGAGCTTGATGCAGAGAACGATCTTGCGTTATTGCAATATACGGGAGGCACTACAGGGTTATCTAAAGGGGTCCAATTAACACATTACAATATCGTCTCTAATACGATGCAATTAATGAAATGGGTGTATCGCGTTCGAGAAGGGAAAGAAGTGTTCCTAGGCGCATTACCGATTTTCCATGTATTCGGCATGACGGTCATGATGAATCAGGCGATTTTCTTAGGTGGAATGATGGTTCTGCTTCCAAAGTTCGATCCAGAATCAGTTCTGAAAGCGATTACGAAGCAGAAGGTTACGATCTTCCCTGGTGCTCCGACTATGTATATTGCTCTAATTAATCATCCGAAAGTGAAGGAATATGATCTCTCGTCCGTGCAAATTTGTGTTAGCGGTGCTGCGGGGCTTCCGAATGAAGTTCAAGAGAGGTTTGAACAAATTAGTGGTGGGTGCTTGATCGAAGGGTATGGCCTGACAGAAGCTTCCCCAGTTACACATGCAAACCCAGTATGGGACTATCGCAAAAGTGGTACAATCGGCATTCCGATGCCTGATACGATTGCAAAGGTAGTTGACCCGCAGACAGGTGATGAACTTCCAATTGGTGAGATTGGTGAGCTTATCATTACGGGTCCACAAATCATGAAGGGTTACTGGAACAGGGAAGAAGAAACGCGTAATACGTTACGTGATGGTTGGTTATATACAGGCGATATGGCCAAAATGGATGAAGAAGGTTTCTTCTCCATCGTGGATCGGAAGAAGGATCTCATTATCGCGGGTGGATTCAATATTTACCCAAGAGAAGTGGAAGAAGTGCTGTATGAACATCCGAAGATTAAAGAAGCTGTTGCTGTTGGTGTGCCAGATGAATACCGAGGCGAGACTGTTAAAGCCTTTATTGTACTAAAAGAAGGCGAGACGGTCACACAGGAAGAGTTGAATATTTGGTGCAGAGAGCGATTAGCTGCATTTAAAGTGCCTCGGAAGTTCGAGTTCCGTGAAGCGTTACCGATGACAATGGTAGGTAAAGTGTTGCGACGTAAGCTGCTTGAAGAAGAGGAAAAAGCGGTGTAAGAAGCAAGGTAAACATGCAGTTACACCCCACAATGACTCGTTCTTGTGGGGTGTTGTTTATGAAAGGTTATAGAGAGGTATAATCAGGAAGGAGAGGCGCATATGCATCCATTTGAACAAGAATTAGAAGCGAATATGAAGCACATTTATGAAATCGCCGAACGTACTTTTTGGGGGTTCCTTGGCTGCAAAGTGGAAAGTATTGAATCAGGCATTGTCAAAATAAGCTTAGAAGCGCAGCCCCATCATCTGAACATTATCGGAATCGTGCACGGAGGTGTCTTGTCCTCCCTCCTAGATAACGCAATGGGACTAGCGGTCATTCTAGCTAGACCTGATGAAAAATCAGTCACAGCGAATCTGAATATGCACTTTGTTGCTCCAATGTCAGCAGGCAAGCTGCTCGTAACCGCTGAGATCGTACATCAATCCCGCAGATCGATTACAACTTCCGGTACCGTGACCGATGAGCAGGGTAAACTAGGCGCGATGGGGACAGGCTCGTTCAGGATTATATAGTAAAGGATTGAAACGAGCTTTGTTGCGCGAATGAGTCTCAAGATTATGTTCGAAGGGTTGCTATACAGTGCGAATGAACCTCAAAATAATATTCGATAAGTCACTGCATCGAACGAGCTCCAAGAATGTGATCAAAAAGTTAACGGAGAAGAAAAGAGTCACTGTAGGAGCGAAGCGTTCGCCTTTGAAATCGTGAAACAACCATAAAATAAATTCAGAATTCACGATTGAGACAGCGACCGGAAGTGACTCTTTTATTCGTAGTGCCCCAACTTTTTGAATTCGCTCTGATTTCTTTTGCTTACCCCACAATGTGAATATTACAAATACAATGAATATTGTCACAAACTTTTCGTTTTTTCGGCAAGGAAACATATGGGGTTTCGTGCAATCTTATGTACAATAGAGGATGACAACATTTCGGGGGGATTAGCAATGTACAAATGGTTGATGTCTATTTTACTTGTCGTGGCAATCGTCATGGGCGGAAGCGTTTTATATTCGACTATTTCGGAGCGCGTAACTGCGGCAGAGGCAGAGAAGAAAGATGCTGGTAGCACACTGAAAATCGTTGCTTCGAACTTCCAATTCGACCAAGCAGAGTATAAAGTGAAAAAAGGCGACAAGCTGAAAATTGTATTTAGCAATAAAGAAGGCGTACATGCAATGGAAATCAAAGACTTGAACGTAAAGCTCGACAAAGCAACTGCATCTCAAGAAGTTACTTTTGACAAAGTTGGCGAGTTTGAGATCCACTGTGCATTGTTGTGTGGAACAGGTCACGACAAAATGATTTCAAAATTAGTGGTTACGGAATAATTGGTTTATACTGAAGGGGAGCGATATGCTCCCTTTTTCATTTTTTATAAGGATGAAATGGAACTAGTACATACTCGTAAAGGAAGTGTAGAATATGAGAGCCGTTGATGTGATTCAAAAAAAGCGTGATGGCGCTGAACTTTTAACGGAAGAAATTAATTATATGGTGGATGCGTATTCGCGCGGCCAGCTGCCTGACTATCAAATGTCAGCATTCGCAATGGCAATCTACTTTAAAGGTATGACAGCACGTGAGACAGCCGATTTGACGATGGCGATGGTGAACTCTGGTGAACAGGTGGATCTAAGCTCGATCAAAGGGGTTAAAGTTGATAAACATTCCACAGGTGGTGTTGGCGATACGACGACGCTCGTTCTTGCACCGCTTGTAGCGGCTGCTGGCGTACCTGTGGCGAAGATGTCAGGTCGTGGCCTAGGTCATACTGGCGGAACGATTGATAAGCTTGAAGCGGTTCCAGGATTCTCTGTGGAGCTAACGAAAGAGCAATTCTTAAGCCAAGTGAATGATGTAGGAATCGCAGTTATTTCCCAGACGGGTAACATTACGCCAGCAGATAAGAAGTTGTATGCACTACGTGATGTAACGGCGACTGTGGATTCAATTCCACTGATTGCATCATCCATTATGAGTAAGAAAATTGCTTCGGGAGCAGATGCAATCGTGCTTGACGTAAAAACAGGCGATGGCGCGTTCATGAAGGACTTAGAGGATTCTATCGAGCTTGCACAAGCAATGGTAGAGATCGGTGAACATGTGGGACGCGAGACAGTCGCTGTTATCACAGGAATGGAAGAGCCGCTAGGTCTTGCAGTCGGTAACTCGCTTGAGATCATTGAAGCGATTGATACACTAAATGGTAAAGGGCCTGAGGATCTAGCTGAGTTATGCATGGTGCTCGGCTCACATATGCTGCGACTAGGTGGAGCAGCAGATACAGTTGATGCGGCACGTGCGAAGCTCGCAGAGCTAATGGCAAGCGGTGACGCACTCGTGAAGTTCAAGGACTTCTTAGGAGCGCAGGGCGGTGACGCTACAGTTGTTGATGAACCGTCGAATTTACCACAAGCATCGCGGGTTGTGCTTGTAGAAGCACCTAGTGCTGGCTACGTAGGATCAATTGCTGCCGAGGCTATAGGTGTGGCTGCAATGATGCTAGGCGCAGGGCGTGCTACCAAAGAATCCAGCATTGACCTTGGTGTTGGCGTGCTCCTGCGTAAGAAAGTAGCTGACCGTGTAGAGGTTGGCGATGTGCTTGCCGAGCTTCACGTAGGCGAGGGAAGCGATGAAGCCGCAGTCGCAGAAGTGCATAAGCGTGTATTAGAAGCTTATGGGCTATCGGAAGCACCGCAACAGAAGCCGCAGTTGATCTATGCTATTGTGACAAAAAGCGGCGTAGAACGTTTATAATTGAAAGATAGATTAAAGCTTGAACAAGTGAAATTGGGCGAACCAATTGAGCTTGTTCAAGCTTTTTTTCATGGAATCGATACCTGCAATCTCATACAAAATTTAGTATAATTCCCCATCGAATGGTGAACACTATAAATCAGTATTAAAAAATAAAAGAGGTCTACATACCGGTCAACATTTGTGAAGGAGTTGTGAGCATGATAAAAAAATGGTTATGTTGCCTAGCTAGTCTTCAGCTTTTCTTGATGCTTGTATTAACAAGTGGTGCATTTGCTGCCGAAGAGAAGCATAATCAGACGCTAGATTTAGCGCCGAATGCGCGATCTGCTGTACTTATGGATGCCGATACAGGCACAATTATGTTTGAAAAAAATAAAGATGAACAACTTGCACCAGCGTCCGTTACTAAAATTATGACAATGTTGCTTGTGATGGAATCAATCGATTCTGGCAAAATCTCGATGAACGATAAAGTTCGCACAAGTGAATATGCGGCTTCGATGGGTGGTTCTCAAATCTTCTTGCAGCCTGGTGAAGAAATGATTGTTCATGACATGCTCAAAGGCATTGCGATGGCTTCAGGTAATGATGCCTCTGTTGCAATGGCTGAGAAACTCGCGGGTTCTGAAGAACATTTCGTGCAATTGATGAATGAGCGTGCTCAGCAGTTGGGGATGAAGAATACACATTTCATGAATTGTAATGGCTTGCCAGCAGACAAGCACTTTACGTCTGCACAAGATATTGCGATCATGTCGCGCGAGCTGCTTAAACATCCGGAGATTACACAGTTTACGAGCGCTTATCAAGATTACTTGCGTAAAGATTCGAAGAAACCATTCTGGCTTGTCAACACGAATAAGCTTGTTCGCTTCTATTCCGGTGCAGACGGCTTAAAAACAGGTTTTACAGCTGAAGCTAAATTCTGTCTATCCGGTACAGCGAAGCGTGACAACATGCGGATTATTGCTGTAGTGATGGGTGAGCCGAATACGAAAACACGCAATAGCGAAGTAACGAAGATGTTCGACTACGCATTTGCTCAATATATGAACCACCCTATTTTCCAAAAAGGCGATGCACTAGGAGAGTTCTCGGTTTCCAAAGGTCAAGTAAGATCTGTACCACTTGTCGCGGAACGTCCTTACTCGGTTCTCATGAGAAAAGGGGAATCCAAAGACGGTATTCATCATGAGTTGCAGATCGATTCAAAAATCAAGGCACCAATAGCTGCAGGTCATACAATCGGAAAAATCGTTGTACGTAATGGTGAAAATATCGTCTCTGAGTACCCGCTTCACTCCCCGGTTGATGTGGCTAAAGCCAATTGGTGGACACTGTTCAAGCGGACAGTCGCTTCCGTCTTTCATGTGGGATAATCGCCCGATTGACGGAGCGAAAAACAGTGAGCTTTGACAGTTTTTAGCGCTTTTCTTCTAGTTTTGTAAGAGGGCAGGAATTGTCTCAACTTTCGTAGAATTCATTGTTCATCCTTGGAAGGAGTGAACACAATGAGTTTGCAAATCGAATTTGAACAAAACCGCAGGGCATTAATCGTTCGGCTCAAAGGTGAGCTTGATCATCATACAGCGAGCGCTGTGAAATCGCGGATGGAAGAAGCGATCACAAAAGGCGATGTCAAGCATCTTGTCCTTAGTTTGAAAGATTTATCTTTCATGGACAGCTCAGGGCTCGGTGTCATTCTAGGTCGTTACAAGCAAATTACGGCTAGCGGCGGGAAAATGGTTGTCTGCGATACGAATGCTGCTGTCTATCGATTGTTCGAGCTTTCCGGTTTATTCAAGATTGTAGCTATTCAAGATAACGAGCGAGCAGCGCTCTCAAGCTTGGAGGTTGCTCTATGAGTGAATCTCGTAACTTCATGACCGTACAATTTGCTTCTAAGTCCGAGAATGAATCGTTCGCAAGGGTAGCAGTGGGTGCATTCGTTGCCCAGCTAGATCCGAATATGAATGAGTTAACAGATTTGAAAACCGTCGTCTCGGAAGCTGTAACCAACTGTATTATTCACGGATACGACAATCGCATTGATGGAGTCATCGCTATCACAACTGAAATTGAGGGTGATATGGTGACCCTAACAATCGAAGATTTCGGTATGGGCATTGGTGACTTGGATGAAGCAAGACAGCCGTTATACACATCGAAACCTGAACTTGAGCGTTCGGGGATGGGCTTTACCATTATGGAAAATTTCATGGACAAAGTGGATGTTGAAAGCAAGATCGGCAGTGGCACCAAGATTACGATGATGAAGCGGATCGCCTCCAATAAAGCTTTGTACAATTAGGAGATTGGTCTATGGAAGTCGATTTGAAGAAAGGTTCTCATCGTTATCTGGATGATGGTGAAGTCAAAAGACTGATTGCGCTCAGCCAATCAGGAGATCAAGTGGCGAGAGAGACGCTGGTAAGCTGTAACATTAGACTCGTCTGGTCTGTCGTACAGCGTTTTCTAAACCGGGGATACGAAGCAGAAGATTTATTCCAAATCGGTTGTATCGGTTTACTAAAATCGGTGGATAAATTCGATCTTTCCTATGACGTGAAATTTTCAACTTATGCCGTACCGATGATCATTGGAGAGATACAGCGGTTCTTGCGTGATGATGGAACACTTAAAGTGAGTCGCTCCCTAAAGGAACTGGCGAATAAAGTTCGTAAAACCAAGGATGAACTACTACGCGAACTTGGCCGGTTGCCTACGATTAAGGAAGTCGGTGATCACTTAGGAATTACGCCTGAAGAAGTGGTATTCGCTCAAGAGGCGAACAAACCACTGTCTTCCATTCATGAAACCGTATTTGAGAATGATGGCGATCCGATCACACTCATGGATCAAATAGCGGATGATACGCAGGAAAAATGGTTCGAGCGTTTAGCGCTAAATGAAGCAATCGAAGGATTGTCTGAGCGTGAGCAGCTCATTGTTTACTTACGGTATTATCGAGATCAGACTCAGTCTGAGGTCGCGGCAAGGCTTGGGATATCCCAAGTACAAGTCTCTCGATTGGAAAAGAAAATATTACAACTCATCAAAAACCAGATCGCGCAATAGCGATTTGGTTTTTTGTGTATGAGGAGGAATTGTTTAGATAACACTAATCGCAAGAATAAAGGCAGGGAGGGAAAATCGAGAATGAGATCGGAATCGATTCCTATTCTGTATATTCGCTTAAGACGTAGAGTTCAAGTTCCGCGAGGTAAGAGTGTTCAACTAGGTGACATCGCTCAGATGATTACAAGACCTGAACATGAACAGCAACTTAAAGAGCTTGTTATTTACAAGCCTTCCCGTAGTGACGGCAATCGAGTGCTGGTTGACATGATGAGGGTCATTCAGAGTATTAAAGAAGAGATTCCAAGAATACAGATTGAGCACTTTGGCGAGCCACATACGCTACTCGAAATTGCAACAGGACCGATAAAAGCACGCTTGCCGCTCATTATCTTAGTATGGTTGCTGCTTTTTATTGGAGCGGGACTTACGATTATGAACTTCCATGCGGATGTGAGTATGTTAACTGTACACCAGCGAATTTATGAGATGCTAACAGGTCAGAAGAATGATCATCCTCTTATTCTTCAAATTCCATACTCGATTGGGATTGGTGTTGGGATGATGATTTTCTTCAATCATATTTTCAAGAAACGATTCAATGAAGAGCCAAGCCCACTGGAACTCGAGATGTACAACTATCAAGAAAATATTAATCAGTATGTCATCACCGAGGAGTATCACAAAATTCATGAGAGCAGGGAATCGGAATGATTGCTTTCGGGGGGATGCTTCTGTCTGGTTTTATTGGCTTGGCAGGGGGGATTGCGGTCGGAAGTGGGATGGTCGCATTTCTCGTGGTACTCGACATTATTCCGCGATTGATGCAGGTGAGCAAGTCGTTTACATCCATTCGGCGGTATGAAGAAGCTGTTGTTATCGGATCACTTTTATTTACGATTCTGGATTTTGAAGGTGTGATCTTTGCTTTTCCACGAATCATGACAGGTATATTTGGCTTGTTCGCAGGCTGTTTTGTCGGCATGTTAGCGGCAGCGCTGACCGAAGTCATTAACGTTCTGCCTATCTTGGCAAAAAGAGTTGGGCTCGATTCGTATATGATCTGGTTTCTGCTCGCGATGATACTTGGCAAAGTGTGCGGTTCATTATTGGAATGGCTCGTGTTCTAACAGAGAGGCACGGAGGTTCTAAGGAGGATTGAAGCATGAATATTTGGATGAGGAGGCTGCTTACGATGGTATTTGCGAGTAAACAAAAGCCAAAAGGCGGGGAAGAGAAGCAAGAGAAAATACCGGACACGCTAGAACAAATTGAGAAAATGTTGGAAAATGAAGCGGGTTTGAACAAAAGCTTCGATGTCTGCTTTCGTGAGATGACATTTGGTGGGCAGAAGACAGCCCTTTTCTATATTAATGGTTTTGCGAAGGACGACGTTCTAACTGAGGTTATTAAACGTTTAACATATGTGCCATTAGATGAACAACCGGAAGATGTCGTCCACCACTATGCGGATAATTTGGTTGCTCATATTCAAGTTCAGCCGTATAAATCAATGACTGAGGTTATTGGTAAGGTAATGGCTGGAGGTACAGCACTGTTCTTCGATCAAGCGACAGAAGCATTAGTCATCGATGCGAAGCAATTCCCTGTTCGCTCGACAGAAGAACCTGATTTGGAACGCGTTGTTCGTGGGTCACGAGATGGATTTGTAGAGACGCTAATTACGAACGTGACACTTGTACGCAGACGTATTCGTGACCCGGGCTTCATGACGGAAATGATGCAAGTGGGGAAGCGAACGAGTACGGACATATGCGTTGGTTACATTAAAGACATTGCAGATCCGAATCTGATTCAGGAAATTAAGAACAAGATCAATAGTGTTGAGTTGGATGGCTTGCCGCTTGCTGAGAAGCAGTTGGAAGAGGCGATCATTGAAAAAAGCGGTTGGAGTACGTATCCATTAGTACGTTATTCAGAGCGACCTGACGTCATCTCATCCCACTTACTAGAAGGCCATGTCATCATATTCGTGGATACTTCACCGAGTGTGATGATCATGCCGACTACATTCTTCCATCATGTGCAACATGCAGAAGAATATCGTGAAACCCCAATTGTCGGAACCTACCTAAGGTGGGTTCGTTTTATCGGGATATGGATGTCGCTTTTCTTATTACCATTATGGTATTTAATCGTCGTGGTTCATCCAGAGATGAAGCCACCGGGTTTAGAGTTTTTAGGTCCGAATAAGATGGGTGAATTGTCTATTCTAACGCAATTTATCATTGCGGAGCTAGGACTTGATCTCATGCGGATGGCATCTGTACATACGCCGTCTCCGCTTGCCATTGCGATGGGCTTAGTTGCTGCAATTCTAGTCGGGGATATTGCGATAAAGGCTGGATTATTCATTAATGAGGTCATCTTGTACCTGGCAGTTGCCTCCATCGGTTTGTTCGCGACACCTAGTTATGAGCTTAGTTTAGCGAATCGGATTCAGAGGCTGATATCGCTCATAACAGCGGCTATATTCGGTGCTCCTGGCTTTGTGATCGGTTGGACGCTGTGGCTAATTGTATTGTGTTTGCAGCGCTCCTATAACTCACCTTATATGTGGCCGTTTATTCCTTTCAATGCAAAAGGCATGTTGGCAATCTTACTCCGCTTGCCAGTGACAAGCGATAAGAAACGTCCCTCACTTACACGATCCATCGACAATACCCGTCAACCGCAGAAAAATCCGAATTAGGATTTGGCGATTGGTTATTGTAACCCACACGCAACTGTGATAATTTTAGTATTAATTTAAACAGTGTATGTGGATGGGAATATGGGCTGTTGTCTGGGGAGAGAGAGGAATCGAATATGTACTTGCATGGGACAAGCAAAATTAATAATCAAGGACATCTAGAAATCGGTGCGGTAGACACAACTGAATTAGCTGCAAAATATGGAACACCTCTGTATATTATGGATGAAGCGCTCATTCGTCAGCGCTGCCAAGAGTTTATTCAAGCATTCCGGGGAACGGGTCTTAAATTCCAAGTGGCTTATGCGAGTAAAGCGTTCTGTACGATGGCAATGTGCAGGCTAGTACATGAAGAGGGATTATCATTGGATGTTGTATCCGATGGAGAGCTTTACACGGCACTGCAAGCAGGATTTCCTGTTGATCGCATTCATTTCCATGGGAATAACAAGACTCCACAAGAAATTGCAATGGCAATTGATGCGAAGATTGGCTGCTTCGTCGTTGATAATTTCGTGGAATTGCACGTGCTTAATGCGATTGCTGCGGAAAAAGGTCAAGTCGTGAATGCTCTTCTGCGGATTACACCGGGTGTTGAAGCCCATACGCATGAATATATCACGACAGGTCAGATTGATTCCAAATTTGGATTTGACTTGGGTAATGGTGCGGCGGCACAAGCTGTTGTTGAAGCATCTGGTTTATCCCATGTCGAGCTGCTTGGCGTTCATTCGCATATTGGGTCGCAAATATTTGAGATTGACGGTTTCCAAGTCGCAGTTGATAAAGTAACAACATTCGCTGCCGAAATGCGTGATCAGTACAATGTGACGTTTAAAGTCATCAATCTTGGCGGGGGCTTCGGTATTCGTTATGTAGAGGGCGACACCCCACTACCAGCTAGCCATTATGTTAGCGCGATTGTTGACTCGGTAAAAACTAACTTTTCAAACTACAGCTATCCGGTTCCTGAGATTTGGATTGAGCCAGGTCGCTCGATCGTCGGAGATTCGGGTACGACACTTTACACAGTGGGTACATTCAAAGACATTCCAGGTGTTCGCAAGTATGTAGCTGTTGATGGCGGGATGACTGATAACCCTCGTACAGCGCTTTATGATGCAGTATATGAAGCGTGTCTCGCGAATCGAGCAGGAGAAGCAAATGTTGAACTCGTATCTATTGCTGGAAAATGTTGCGAGAGCGGCGATATGTTAATTTGGGATATCAATTTGCCAAAAGTCGAAAGTGGTGATATCTTAGCTGTTGCTTCCACGGGTGCTTATAACTACTCGATGGCAAGCAACTATAACCGAATTCGTCGTCCGGCAGTCGTCTTTGTTAAAGACGGTCAAGTGGACGTTGTGGTACAGCGTGAAACATTTAACGACATTGTCGGTAATGACCTCGTTCCACAGCGAATGAAAGGGCTAAGTGCAACCGTATAGGAATAGTTAAAGTCATGCAATAAGATCAGATTGGACCTTTGTAAAAGGTCCTTTTTTATGTTATAAAATGGGGTATGGAGGGATGTACATGCGTTTTATTGACAATAAAGGGATTACCGATCCTCGAATTAATCTTGCGATTGAAGAGTTTGTACTCAAGCATTTGCAAATGGACGACAGTTACTTGCTATTTTATATAAACGAGCCATCGATCATTATTGGGAAGAACCAGAACACCATTGAAGAAATCAATGCGGAATATGTCAAAGAGCAGGGTATTAAAGTTGTTCGTAGACTTTCTGGCGGTGGTGCGGTTTATCACGACCTTGGCAACTTGAACTTTAGTTTCTTGACCAAAGATGATGGACAGTCGTTTCACAACTTCAAGAAGTTTACGGAGCCTGTTGTTCAAGCGTTAAATGAGCTAGGTGTCGAATGTGAGCTAACAGGTCGCAACGACATTCAAGTCGGAGAGCGCAAAATTTCAGGCAATGCACAGTTTATAACAAAAGGTCGTATGTTCAGCCACGGGACGCTATTGTTTGACTCGGAAATTGAGCATGTGGTGTCTGCTCTTAAAGTGAATGCGGCAAAGATTCAATCCAAAGGCACGAAGTCCATTCGTTCGCGCGTTGCGAATATTTCGGAGTTCTTGGAAGAGAAGATTACCATTCAGCAATTTAAAGAAGAGTTATTGCGTCAAATTTTCGGTATGGAGCCCGATCAAGTCCCACAGTATGAGTTAACAGAAGCGGATTGGGCGAAGATTCATGAGATTTCCACAGAGCGTTATCAGAACTGGGATTGGAACTATGGCAGATCGCCGAAGAGCAATATCCAGAACATGAAGCGTTTCCCTGTAGGTATCATTGATGTGCGTATGGACGTTGTGGATGGTCGAATGGAGGAGATGAAAATCTTCGGTGACTTCTTCGGCGTAAGTGACGTTGCTGAGATTGAGGACAAGCTTCGAGGCGTGCGTTATGAAGAATCAGAAATTCGCGAAGCGCTTGCGGATGTGGCGATTTCCAGTTATTTTGGCGCAATTACACTTGATGACTTTATTGATTTGATGTTCTTGCGTTAATTTGAATTGGATAAAATAAGTAGAAGATGTCGAGTCTCTCCTCTCCCATTAAGGGGCACTCGATATCTTTTTTTTGTGGTATAATTTAATAGAATTTTCTAAAATAAGGGGTTGGGTATTTGGTCAATCAGTATGAAGGGCATGGTCGTACGCAATTAACGACGGAAGAATTGAATCAAGTTGAAGCGTTGATGAAGATTTGTCAAACGCATGATAAGGTCACGATGAAGCTGAATTGGAGTATGCTCAGAGAACGATCGGGCGATGTAGTAAATGATTTTGTCTATGTGGACAATGGGCAGATCATTGGATTCCTAGGGTTATACAGCTTCGGAACCGTTGAAATAGAAGTGAGCGGAATGGTGCATCCGGATTACCGTCGTCAAGGTATTTTCACCAAATTGTTAAAGATGGCGATGGAGGAGTCTATAAAGCGTAAATATAGTAAAGTGCTGCTCATATGTCCGGGAAATTCCGAGTCGGCGAAGGCGTTTATCGGGTCCACAACTGGGAAGTATGAATTCTCAGAACACTACATGGAGCGTAATAGTAATGACGCTGGGGAAGTTGTGGTGCCAAGCACGGTAGAAACAAGCATAAGATTAGCACGTTATCCTGAAGATCGCGATGTGCTCATTCAATCGAACATGGAAGCATTCGAAATGACGCATGATGATGCAGCAGAATATGTAGATCAATGTGCAAAGAGTAAGGATGACTTAACGTTTATCGCTGATCTAGACGGTGTGCCTATCAGTAAAATTGGTGTGATGGTTCGTAAAGATTCAATCTTTATCTTCGGATTTGGAGTAAGTAAATCGATGCGTGGGCAAGGACATGGACGCAACATTCTGAATCAGACGATTGCTTATGGTCAGCAGCAATTGGGCAAACCGAATGCCGCACTTGAGGTTGCTGTTACGAATAGCGGGGCGCTTGGACTGTATGAATCTTGCGGGTTTGTCCATATGAGAAGTATCGATTATTACGCGATTTGTGCAGTGACATCTAATGGTGTAAAATAGACTCATCTTATTAATACATAGGAGTGAATTGCATAATGACAAAACAAGCTAAATTGACAATGAAAGACGGCGGCGAAATCCTTATCGAGCTTTTCGAAAAGGATGCTCCCAATACAGTTGCTAACTTTGAAAAACTAGTAAACGATGGTTTCTACAACGGTTTGAACTTCCACCGTGTAATCCCAGGTTTCGTAGCACAAGGCGGATGCCCGCAAGGTTCCGGTATGGGCGGCCCTGGTTACACAATCAACTGTGAAATCAACCCGAACAAACATGAGCGCGGTACACTTGCTATGGCGCATGCTGGACGCAACACTGGCGGTTCCCAATTCTACATCTGCTATGAAGCACAACCGCATCTTGATGGCGGACACACGGTATTCGGTAAAGTGACTCAAGGTATGGATCTTGTTGATACATTCAAAGGTCGCGAAGTAATCGAGTCCGTTGTAATCGAAGAAGTTTAAATTTTATAGCAAATTTTGCTCTGAGTGCGCAGGAATGCGGGCTCGGAGCTTTTTTGCGTCGATCAGATAAAGCCTGTGTCAAGATTGTGACAAGCTTCCTTGCAATTTGAATATTGGTTTGTTAGAATGCAGGGGTAGATCAAATGTGATGAACCTTCGGGGTGAGGTGCAATTCCTAACCGGCGGTGATGTATGGCAAGTAGTCTTGCCAGCAAAGTCCGTGACCCGCTGATCATGTAAGAAGCAGGGATGCTTCGATCAAGCGGTTGATCCGGTGCAATTCCGGAACCGACAGTAAAGTCTGGATGGGAGAAGGGGAATCATACGGTAATTTGGTGTTAAAGAAGCGTACGCAATTGTTGTGCTTTTTTTCACAAGAAGAGGAGCTTTCCGTTAGGAGGTCCCCCTTTTGTTTGCCGTCTGCAATAACATGTACAGTGAATCCGCCCCGTTCGCTTAAAACGGGGCTTTTTGTATGCATAAGTATATATGAAAGCCCCTCCGAAATCGAAGCTTGCGAGATTGGGAGGTGTTAACATGGACATTCTAAATGATGCGTATTATATGCGTCTCGCGCTGCAGCTAGCAGGTAGTGCGCAAGGACAGACGGGTATTAATCCAGTAGTAGGCTGTGTGCTTGTCAAAGATGGGCGTATCGTCGGAATGGGCGCACACTTGAAGCGTGGTCAGGCGCATGCGGAGATAAATGCCTTGCAAATGGCAGGATCTGAAGCTGCTGGAAGCACTGCGTATGTGACGCTTGAGCCTTGTTCACACTATGGGAAAACGCCTCCATGCAGCAATGCACTCATGGAGCGCGGGATCAAGCGTGTCGTCGTGGCGAGTGTCGATCCGAATCCGTGTGTAGCGGGAACAGGACTTCAGCGTATGCGGGATGCAGGGATTGAAGTGACGACGGGTGTATTGGCCGATGAGGCTGCGCAGCTTAATGAGGTGTTCAACAAGTTTATCGTCACCGGCATGCCGTGGGTGACGCTGAAGACGGCCGCCACACTAGACGGCCGGATCGCCTCCAAGACCGGTGATTCCAAGTGGATCACCGGAGAAGCCTCACGCGCTTACGTTCACATGCTGCGCCATCAACATGGCGCCATCATGGTTGGCGCGGGGACGGTCCGTGCTGACGACCCGTCGCTCAGCACGCGGTTATCCGTACCTGCGCTGCAGCCGGTACGTGTGCTCGTCGACGGCGCGCTCAGCACGCCGTCGCACTCGAAGGCGCTGCAAGGCCAAGGGCTGCAGCGCACAATCGTGCTGACGACCGCGGGTGCGTCAGCAGAGCGCCGCGCCGAGCTGGAAGCGCTCGGCGTAGAAGTCGTCACATGCGGCGACAGCGCGCATGTGGATTTGCCCCTTGCCCTGCGCGAGCTGGGCAAGCGAGATATCGCCTCCATCCTGTTAGAAGGAGGCGGGGGGCTCAACGGCGCGATGCTAGAGGCGCGCCTGATCGATAAGATGGTGCTGTTCTACGCACCCATCATCATTGGCGGCGAAGCCGCACCCGCGAACTTTACGTTCCGCGGGTTTGAGCGGATGAGCGAAGCAATCCGCCTCAAAAAGCTTAAAGTGGAACAATTCGGTGAAGATGTATGCCTAACCGGCTATCCACACTATGAGGACAATCCTCATGTTCCACTTTGTCAGAATGGGGAGGTGAAATAGCCAATGTTTACGGGAATAGTAGAAGAAGTAGGTACGATGCTGCGTGTGGAACGCAGCGGACAAGCGATGGTACTAACACTTCGCTCGTCGATGCAAGGTGTACTTGGCGATGTGAAGCTTGGCGATTCCATTGCGGTTAACGGTGTCTGTTTAACCGTAATTGCTTATGATCAATCTTCATTCATGGTCGATGTCATGCCAGAGACATACCGCAAGACGAATTTATCCTTATTGCGACCAGGAATGAAAGTGAATATGGAGCGTGCGATGGCAGCGACAGGGCGCTTCGGCGGACATATCGTTCAAGGACATGTCGATTGCACAGCGAAGCTCGTAACCCGCACACCGGAAGAGAATGCGGTTGTATTCCGATTCGAGCCCGAGCGCTTAGATGTGATGAGGTACATGCTTCGCGGCGGCTCGATTACAGTAGATGGCATTTCCCTTACGCTTGTAGATGTAACCGAGAACACATTCTCTGTATCGATCATTCCGCATACGCTTGCGGAGACTGCTTTGCAGTCGAAGCAGGCAGGCGACACGATCAATATGGAATGCGATATTCTTGGGAAATATATCGAGCGATTGCTCTTTTTCAAGGACAACAATCCCAATTCAACCGCTACTAAACAATCACGTTCGCAAGGCAGCTTAACCGACAGCTTTTTAGCGGAACATGGGTTTAAATAACGAAGGGTGGGTACGTAATGACGAATCACCAATTTAGTACCGTAGAAGATGCACTCGAAGATTTGAAATTAGGCAAAGTCATTATCGTTGTAGATGATGAAGATCGGGAGAATGAAGGAGATTTCATCGCCCTTTCCGATAAAGCGACACCTGAAGTTATCAATTTCATGATTACAGAAGGTCGCGGCCTTGTGTGTGTTCCGATCACAGAAGAGCGTGCACAAGAACTTGATTTGCCTCCTATGGTTGCTCAGAACACGGACAATCATGGTACAGCATTCACGGTTTCGATTGACCATGTGAATACGACGACGGGAATTTCTGCTCATGAACGTTCGGAGACGATCAAAGCGTTAATCTCTGCTGATGCAAAGAGCAGTGACTTCCGTAGACCGGGACATATTTTCCCATTGGTTGCGAAAAAAGGCGGCGTGTTGCAGCGTGCAGGTCATACAGAAGCAGCCGTAGATTTGGGTCGTATGTGCGGTTCCTATCCATCAGCAGTCATTTGTGAAATCATCAATGAAGATGGTACGATGGCTCGTGTTCCACAGTTGATGGAAATTAGCCAGAAACATGACCTCAAGATCATTACGATTCAAGCGATGATTGAATACCGCAAGCATCAAGAGAACTTGATTCACCGTGAGATCGACATTCAACTGCCAACTGACTTTGGTACATTCCGCGCCATCGCTTACACGAATGAAGTGGACGATAAGGAACATGTTGCCCTCGTTAAAGGCGACATCGACAGTAACGTTCCGACGCTCGTTCGCGTGCATTCTGAGTGTCTGACAGGTGATGTATTCCATTCTCACCGTTGTGACTGCGGTCCTCAGCTTGCAGCGGCACTAAAGCAGATTGATGATGCGGGCTCAGGTGTACTGCTTTATATGCGTCAAGAAGGTCGTGGTATTGGTCTAATTAACAAAATGAAAGCTTATGCACTTCAGGAGCAGGGATTTGACACGGTTGAAGCGAATAATAAGCTGGGATTTGCTGCAGATCTTCGCAACTATGGTATCGGCGCGCAAATCTTGAAAGACCTTGGTGTACAGAAGATGCGTCTAATGACGAACAATCCACGCAAGATTAAAGGTTTGGAAGGACACGGTCTAGAAGTAACAGAGCGTGTGGCGATCCAAATGGATGAGAACGAAGATAACCGCAAGTATTTACGCACGAAGAAGCAAAAGTTAGGTCATATGCTCACTTTTAATGACTAACTTTTTGTACACACTCGCAACCTCACATCATGTATATGAACAATAAGGAGAGATATCAAATGGTGAAAAATTATGAAGGTCACTTAGTATCCCAAGGGTTAAAATACGGTATTGTTGTAGGTCGTTTCAACGAGTTCATTACTTCCAAATTGCTTGGCGGCGCATTAGATGCACTTAAGCGTCACGGCGTACAAGAAGATGAAATTTCAGTTGCATGGGTTCCAGGTGCATTCGAGATTCCTCTTATCGCTCAAAAAATGGCACAAAGCGGCAAGTACGATGCTGTCATTACATTAGGTACTGTAATTCGTGGCTCAACTCCACACTTTGACTATGTGTGCAGTGAAGTAGCTAAAGGTGTCGCAAGCATTAACATGCAAACAGGCGTACCGACTATCTTCGGTGTGTTAACAACGGATTCTATTGAGCAAGCAATCGAGCGTGCAGGCACGAAAGCGGGCAACAAGGGCTGGGATGCGGCATCTGCTGCAATCGAAATGGCGAACCTCAGCAAACAGTTCTCCGTTTAATGAGTGGGATCATTTCTTATTTGGCAGTAGATTCTCTACTGTTTCGGCTGCTCGCCTTTTTGGCGGCAGCCTCTCTTCATGATTATGTGCACGCGCTTACAGCAAGCAAACTTGGTGATCCCACTGCACGGGAGCAAGGCAGATTGACGCTGAACCCTACTGCGCATATAGCGCCGTTTGGACTTTTAATGGTATTATTCGGGCCATATGGCTGGACGAAGCCAGTACCTGTGGATGCTGAGAAGTTTAAGGGGAGTCCACGTCTAAGCACAATTCTTACTAGTCTATCGGGACCACTTGCCAATTTAATCGTAGGCTTAATTTCTTGGTGGTTATACTTCGTTGTCTTAGCTGGCTACATGAGTGACTCTGCTATATCCGCTTTTCTACTCGGATTCCTGCAATATATGGTGATCGTGAATCTCTTATATGCTATTATTCATCTCCTCCCACTGTATCCACTTGATGGATGGAACATTATCCGAGCAATTTTTGGAAAATTGAATATGCAAGAACAACCGAGTAAGAACATATGGATGCTAGGTGGTATGTTCCTTACAATTGCGCTTATGGCACTTCCTTTTGGACAACATCTCTGGAGCAGTGTATACTTGGCTGTTGATAGGTTTATTTCCATGCTATTCTAGCATCTATTTAAATGGATGATGACAAGAAGGGGGAGCCCGATTGAAGGTACTGTACAAGCTGGACGTTTTTGAAGGTCCCCTTGATTTATTGCTGCATTTAATTGATAAGGCTGAAGTGGATGTGTACAACATCCCAATCAAAGAGATTACAGATCAATATTTGGAATATGTAAAAGCGATGGAAGAGTTCGAGATTGAAGTGACGAGTGAGTTTTTGGTGATGGCAGCGACGTTATTATCAATCAAGAGTAAGATGTTGCTCCCTAAACCACCTGTTGTGGAGCTCGATTTAGAAGCCTATGATGGGGAAGAACTTGATCCGCGGGCGGAACTTATTCAGAAGCTATTGGAATATCGGAAGTATAAAGCGATTGCGGATTTATTACGTGAAAAAGAATTGGATCGCAGCTTGGTGTTCACAAGGGAGCCGGAAGATTTAACAGCCTTCCTGACTCAAGTTGAAGAAAACCCAGTTGAAGGATTAGATATTAGTGATTTACTCCTGGCCTTTCGCCGTTCCCTCCGTAAATTAGTTTCGCGAACGACTGTAGCCAAAATCCGCCGCGATGAAGTATCTGTTAAAGACCGTATGGGGGAAATTATACAGATGCTTCAGATTAAGCGAGGGAAAGTGCTTTTCTCCAAGTTATTTGATTATGAGCTTACGCGTGAGGAGATCATTGTCACATTTCTAGCGATGCTGGAACTGATGAAGCGTAAAGTAATCTCTTGTTATCAGCACAACTTATTTGAGGAAATTGTGATTGAAGCACGAGAGGAGGCTATAAAGGTTGAACTCACGGGAGATGAAATCAATTATTGAGGGCTTGCTGTTCGCAGCAGGTGATGAGGGTTTGGATGTGAAATCGGTCGCTGAAGTACTAGAGATCGATACACATTTATCCGGACAGTTACTGAAAGATTTACAGCGCGATTTAACGCGAGAGCGAAGAGGGATTCGAATTGCGGAGGTGGCAGGTTCATATCAACTGACGACGCTACCGGATCATGCTCCGTATTTTGAACGAATGGCTCAAAGTCCATCCCGATCTTCTCTATCCCAAGCTGCGCTTGAAACACTCGCTATTGTGGCGTATAAGCAGCCTATTACGCGGATTGATGTTGAAGAAATTCGTGGGGTAAAATCAGAGCGGCCTTTACATAGGCTTGTGGGTAAAGGTTTAATTTGTGAAGTCGGTCGTGCCGATGCCATTGGTAGGCCGATTCTGTATGGAACATCGAAGCAGTTTTTGGAGCACTTTGGAATCAACTCCCTTAAAGAACTACCAGATTCGTCGGCCATTCAGGGTGAACTTGACTTGAAAGCAGAATCGAGAATGCTCTTCGATAAGCTCGACACGGATCAAATTACATTTGAACAATTGGAAGATGAAAGAAAAGGAATGTAAATCGTTCCTGCAAGCTATACTAACTCCGAATCGTGAAGTTGAAACTTCATGGTCGGAGTTTTTTTGTATAGGGGGATTTCGTCGCAATGGGATGGCTTTGGTGGATCATCGGAATTATTGTAGGGCTTATCCTACTTCTATTTGCCTTGTCTTGGACTTATGTTGAAGGCAAAGTTCATATCAGGCGAGAGAAGAAGAATGATTCTCTTACGTTCGAATTTAAGGCGCTATTTGGGCTTATTCGTCATGAGTTTGATATCCCGGTTGTAGAATTAATCAACATGAATCAAGGGGTCGAAGTGAAGAGTAAGGAGGAGAATACGAACAAGAAACAAACAGTTGGCAAGAAGAAAAGGTTCTATAACTTTAGAACCATTCAGAAGAGCCTATATAATTTTCAAAAATTATATCACCAAACACGGGGGCTTAATCGCTGGTTGAAACAAACATTATCGAATGTGGAATGTCGTAATTTTTATTGGGACACACGCATTGGGATTGGCGATGCTCCTGATACAGCGATGCTTGTTGGTGCAATCTGGGCGGTGAAGACGACACTTCTTGGGTGGTTATTTCGTTATATTCAATTGGAAAAACCACCGAAGCTATCTGTAAGTCCTCAATATAACCAACTTACATATTCCACCGAACTTCTCATTACGCTTCGAATCCGAATCTTCTACATATTGTTATCGCGCTGGCGCCTCATTCTTCGCTTAATGCAGAGTAAAGGCGGTATGCGGACATGGAAAAGAATTTTCAGGAAAAACAGGAAAGCGGCAGCATAGCTTAATTAACTTGGAAGGCACATAGTCAAGTTAAGTTAGGACATGCTAATACAGAAGCGAAGGCGTTAATCTATACGTAATTAGGAGGTATTAGGGATGTCTGAACACCCGATTCAAGGTTTAATGAAGACGGCAATGGAGAACATCAAGGCCATGGTGGACGTGAATACCATTGTGGGCGACCCTGTTGAAACACCAGATGGCTCGGTCATCATGCCGATTTCTAAGATTGGATTTGGTTTTGCTGCCGGGGGATCTGAGTTTGTTCCATATTCAGAGGACGACAATCAAGGAGGTAACTCCAACTCCAATCAGCAACAAGGTGGCAGTAGTAGTGGCCAATATCCGTTTGGTGGTGGTAGCGGTGGTGGTATCTCCATTACGCCAATTGCTTTTCTTGTTGTAAGTAAATGTGGCGTTAATGTTCTTTCCTTAGAACGTCATACGCACATCTTGGAGCGTATCATTGATACGACACCGACAATCATTGATAAAGTGCAGCAAATGATGTCTAGCGGTGGTTCATCGTCTAACTCATCCAGTTCCGATGCATCCAGTTCCTCTAATTCTAACAACAAGCATCATTAATAGTCGTTTCACAAGTAAAAGGGGGTGTCACTGGACACCCCCTTCGTCTGTTTAAGGTAAGAAAATAATGTATCGGAAGTAAATATACACATTGGCGATAATGATGGAGACGAGGGTGATTGGCGCTCCTATTTTCAGAAATTCAAAGTAAGAGAAGCCTTTGCCTTCTTTAGCAGCCATACCCGCTACGATAACGTTCGCAGATGCTCCAATAATCGTTCCATTGCCGCCTAGACACGCGCCAAGCGCTAAAGACCACCATAACACATTGATTTGACTTGAAGCCGCGTCTAAGCCTAAACTAGCCGCCATATCTTTGATGAGTGGAATCATCGTTGCTACGAATGGAATGTTATCAATCGTTGCGGAAGCAATGCCTGATACCCATAGGATGAGCAAGGACGCAGATCCGATATCACCATTCGTAATACTTAAGATTTTCTCTGCCAAGCTGCTAATAATACCTACTTCTTGCAAACCACCGACGAGTACGAACAATCCACCGAAGAAGAAGATCGTAACCCATTCTACCGAATCAAGTGCTTCTTCCACTTCATGCTCGGTTTTAAGACCTATGAGCATCAATAATGATGCACCGAATAAAGCGATAACGGACGCTTCTACATGAATGACGGAATGTAAGACAAATCCTAACATCGTAATGCCGAGAATAATCAAAGATTTCATCATCAGCGGACGATTACGGAGATAGTCCTTCTCATCGAGCTTCATTAGATCGGCTTGTTTTTCAGGATTTGGCTGCAATTGCTTGCGATAGATAAAGTACAAGAGAGTGGTCGTTACAGCCATAATAATTACAGCAATCGGTCCAAGATGCAAAAGGAACATATTAAACGTTAAATGGGGATTCGAAGATCCAATCATAATGTTAGGTGGATCCCCGATTAATGTAGCAGTTCCCCCAATGTTGGATGCAATAATTTCAGAGATGAGATACGGTACAGGATTCACACCAAGAATACGCGTGATCGATAACGTAACAGGAACAACTAGAAGAACCGTTGTCACATTATCGAGGAAAGCCGAGCCGATTGCCGTAAGGATCGACATCATGACTAAGATTTGAATCGGGTTACCTTTGCGGGCTTTGGCAGCTTTAACCGCTACATACTGAAATACCCCTGTTTTATTCGTAATGCCAACCAAGATCATCATACCGATCAAAAGTATGATTGTGTTCCACTCGATATATTGGGTAAAGACTTTGTGGATATCGAGAATACCAAGAATAATCATGAGTCCCGCACCTACTAGTGCGATGATGGCGCGGTTTATTTTTTCTGAAATCACGATGGCATACGTGATCAGAAAAATGATGAGCGCTATCCATGTTTGGTCCATATGTACCACTCTCCTTTTTATAGGGACATGCTAAAAAAAAGAAAAGAGGAGCCTTGGTGACTGGCTCCTCCATTATGTTCCCCATATTCATTTAATTAAAAATTATAACGACATTTGCTATGGATGTAAATACAGGAAATATCATATTTCATTGTGGGATAAGCATATATATGCTATAGGAATCAATTTGTAGGAGGAAAATGCATGCGCCCGTACGCAAAAAAGTGGTTGATGTTAACGCTCATCATCAGTTTATGTTTAACAGTTATCGTCCCATCCAGAGGTGCGTTTGCTGACGAATCATTCGTTATGGATAACGCCAAAGGGGCAGCGTTGATCGATGTGACTTCCGGTCGTATTTTATATGGACATAATGCGGACAAGCCGATGCTAATTGCATCTCTAACTAAGGTTATGACCGCTATTGTTGCGATTGAAAATGGAAATCTAAGCAGTGCAGTGACCATTAGCATGCGTGCGGCAGGCAAAGAAGGTTCATCTTTGTATTTAAAACTCGGACAAGTTATTAGTCTGAATCAATTATTACAAGGGATGATGCTGCGCTCTGGTAATGATGCGGCAACTGCGGTAGCTGAACATATAGGCGGCAGTGTAGAAGGATTCGTCTATATGATGAATGAAAAAGCGCAGATGCTTGGTATGACGCAATCTACATTCGCGAATCCAACAGGACTCGAAGATAACGGTGTAAACAAATCATCAGCTGCCGATATGGCGAAGCTGACTGCATATGCGCTTCATAATCCGGTGTTTCAAGAGATCGTGAAGACCAAAGAAGCGCGGGTGCCGAATCCGAATGATGGCGGTAATTACTTGTGGCAGAACAAGAATAAGATGCTCCGCATGTATGAAGGTGCTGATGGTGTGAAAACCGGATTTACGAAGCTTGCTAGACGTTGTTTGATTTCCTCGGCAACAAGAGGAGGACAGCAGTTAGCAGTCGTAACGTTGAATGATTCAGATGATTGGGCGGATCATGCGCAATTATTGAATTATGGATTCAAAAATTTCCCGCTTGTGGAATTGACGCATAAAGGCGATCAAATTGATCAAACCGGTTGGGTTGCAGGTCGATCATTCTTGTATCCGCTGCGCACGAATGAGCAATCAGGCTTAACCCATACAATTACTCCGTATCAAGTAGGGTCAACCGATGAACAGTTAGGACGTAAAGGATTGCTTAATTACCAACTAAATGGAAAAGAAATCGGTAGAAATATACTTTATGAGCCTAATTCTCCTTATTTGACGATGGACGCGCAAGCTACAATGGGGTTCAAGGCAACGGAAGTTCACATTACGAAGCTGAAACGATTCGTTCTGATGTGGAAGAATGTGTTCCATAGATTAGTGACTTTACTCTAAACGAACAAAGCGATGGGGTGGTGAGACAAGTGGTCAACTGGATCTGGTTATTCTTTATCGTTGCGGGGTTTGCTGTTGCTGCAATACAAGGGAATGTAGAAGTGGCGACTCAAGCTGTGTTTGAAGGAGCGAAAAGCGGTGTGACCGTTTGTTTCGGTCTCATTTCGATCTTGGTATTCTGGCTTGGGATTATGCGTATTGCGGAAGATGCAGGGATACTACGGAAGTTGTCAGCATGGCTAAGACCGGTTGTACAATTTCTATTTCCGTCTGTGCCGAGTAATCACCCTGCTATTGGCTATATCATGTCGAATATGAGCGCAAACATACTTGGACTCGGCAATGCAGCAACTCCGATGGGAATTAAGGCGATGCAGGAATTGCAGCGGCTCAATGGTAACAAGGAGATCGCTTCACCTGCAATGTGCACGTTACTGGCATTAAATACGTCTTCAGTGACGCTTATTCCAACAACACTCATTGCGATTCGAATGAATTACAATTCGCTCAACCCTGCCGAAATTGTTGGCACGACGCTGCTCGCGACGCTCGTCTCAACTGCAGCTGCAATTATGATTGATCGTTGGTATCGGAAGAGACACGAATTAAACCCGATCAAGAAAGGGTGATACGCAAATGTTTGCATTTATTTCTTTGATTTCTTCATGGGCGATTCCCGTCATGGTCGTGTTTATTCCACTATTTGCAGCTTATCGAAAAGTTCCTGTGTATGAGTCCTTTGTGGAAGGTGCGAAAGATGGATTCGATACCGCGATCAAGATTATTCCTCATTTAGTTGGGATGATGGTCGCCATCTCTGTCTTTCGTGCTTCAGGAGCGATGGACCTCATACTAGGGTTTATCAAGCCGTTATTTGACGCCCTGGGAGTTCCAAGTGAAGTGCTGCCGCTCGCTTTCTTGCGTCCGATTACCGGAGCGGGTTCTCTTGCATTTACAACGGATCTCATTGCACAGTTCGGACCTGACTCCATGATTGGTCGTATCGCGGCCACGGTTCAAGGAAGTACGGATACCACCCTTTATGTGATTACGGTGTATTTTGGTGCGATCGGTGTGAAGAGAGCAAGTTACGCGCTTAAAGTCGGACTCATGTCTGATCTTGTTGGCTTTATTGCATCCGTTATTATTTGTTTACTTGCATTTAGTAGCCTATAGATTTTAACCGATTAGGAGGATGCATCATATACTGCATGAGGCATTAGTTAGGCCAATACAGCTCGAGGTGATTCTCCTTGCAATGTTTAGGTATAATTATTCATCACTCCGCGTGTCCCTCCATTAATGGCAAAGGCTATGATTATATGGTGCTCACTAACGGGGTCATTGTGTCACTGCCAGAACCTGCCGATTCGCAGTATGTTCATCTCTGCATAGAAGGAGATTTTTCAACCAAACAAGAACGTACAACCGAGCAGCGTGAGCAGGTTTTTATGGCACATAAGCTGCTGTTAAGGCTGCTTTCCATTTTCCAAATTACAGAAGAACGCGTTTTTTCCCACTGTTCAACATGTCCAGGGGGTTATTTTCCGTGGAGTCAACTTGTGATTTCCTCGAAGGATGGTTATCATTAGCTTGAGGTGAATTTCTATCATGGAAGAAAGATTACAGAAGGTACTTGCAGCAGCAGGTATCGCATCCCGTAGAAAATGTGAAGAAATTATTTTGGCAGGTCGTGTTCAGGTTAATGAAGAAACCATCACGACACTTGGCGTTAAAGTGGACCCAGCTGTAGATGAGATCACAGTTGATGGTAAACGAATAGCTGGTGAGAACAAAATATATGTGGTACTGAATAAACCCAAAGGTGTTATTACATCTGCGAATGACCCTGGTGGTCGTCGAGTGGTAACGGATTATTTAAAAGGGATTGACGAGCGCGTGTATCCAGTCGGTCGATTGGACTATGACACGGAAGGTTTACTTTTACTTACGAATGACGGTGAATTCGCACATCTGTTAACGCATCCGAAGCATCACGTGCCGAAGACGTATCACGCAACGGTGAAGGGTGTGCCGCACGGTTCGATTTTGGACAAGCTTCGTTCTGGAATTGAACTTGAAGATGGCATGACTGCACCAGCAATCGTTGAGTATGCAGACGTAGATACTGACAGTAAGGAGAGTGTAATCTCGATTACGATCTTCGAAGGGCGTAACCGCCAAGTACGTCGTATGTTCGAGGCTGTATCATTCCCAGTTGTTCGATTAAGACGTGTTCAATTTGGTTCGATGACGCTGTCTGGGCTTCCGCGAGGCAGGTACCGTCACTTGAAACCTGATGAAGTGAAAGAGCTATTGGATGAGGCTTTACGCTCCAAGTAAGGACACATAATATTCAAAAATGAATGATTTAAGTCACAAAGCTCTTCGTTATAATAAAGTTAAAGTTATAGACGTAGGAGATTTGACGATGAAAAAAAATAAAAAGTGGATTCAATTACTCATTTTTGGGTTTGTTCTTGTTATTGGAGCGTTCACTGTTTTCTCGAATTTAAAGTCAGAAACAGTTAAACCTCCGAAAGTTGGGGATAAGGCAATTGATTTTACGCTGCAAGGACTTGATGGTCAAACCTATCAGTTCTCCGATATACAAAAAGGTAAAGTGATCGTGATGAATTACTGGGGGACGTTCTGTCCTCCATGTAAGGCAGAAATGCCTGCACTGCAGCGTCAGCAAGACAAATGGAAAGATAAAGATGTCTTGATTCTAGGCATGAACATGGATAATAGCCGTGTGACAGCGCAACAGTTTCTAGATGAGCTGAATTTAAACTTATTTTCTTTGCATGACGAAAAAGATGTAGTTCGCAAGCAATATGGGGTTAAAGATTATCCGACAACATTCTTCATTGGAAGAGATGGAAAGATTAAAGAGATTCGAGTCGGCGAAATGGATGAGCCTTATATTGATCGGATGATCTCTCAAATTGTGCAGGGAGGATAGACTATGATTACGAATACGAAATGTGAATGCGGTCACCAGAATCATCTGGGGACCGTATTGTGTGAATACTGTGGAAAACCACTATTTGAAGATGAGCATGCGGAAAGTTTAGAGAGTTTAGAGATGCGTTATGACGGTGTAGCCCGTCGTTCTCAGAAAGAGAATCCGACCATTCTGGATCGGGTTTGGAACTTCTTTTCCTCCGTTAAAGTAGCGATTTATCTCATTCTGGCGACTTTATTATCTTCTATTCTCGGTACGATTTTGCCACAGGAAAATACCTTTTTTGGTATCGACCCATCTGTTTACTATAAAGAGACTTACGGGCTAGTTGGAGAAATCTACTATTTGCTTGGGCTTTCACATACATACGAGACTTGGTGGTTTATCACTTTGCTCTTTATGATTGGACTATCGTTAATTATTTGCTCGCTGGATCGAGTGCTTCCGCTATATCGCGCTTTGTCCAAACAACAAATTCGCAAGCACTTACGGTTTGTTTTAAGGCAAAAGGTAGTTTATCAAGGGGAAATACCTGCAGGACTTAGTGAAGAAGCTTGGATCGAACAAGCAGCTACCCTACTTCGCAAAAAAAATTATCGCATCCATCGTGATGGCACAGCGCTTCTAGCGGAGAAATACCGCTTTTCCCGTTGGGGTCCTTATGTGCTGCACATTGGACTTATTATTTTCTTACTAGCAGCACTAATGCGACTATTGCCAGGCTGGCATATGGATGCCTATATGAATTTGCTAGAGGGCGAGACGAAGAGAATCGAAGGAACGCCTTATTTTATCAAAAATGAGAAGTTCACGATGGAAGTCTATGAAGATCATGAGATGACAGAAGAGTTCAAAGCGCGTAATAGACTTGTTCCAAAAAAATTCGAAACACAATCTGTTCTGTATCGATGTACAGCAGATTGCGATACATCAGGTAAAGAACCCGTTCTAGAGGAAATCATGAAGTACAATATCGAAGTGAATAAGCCGCTTATGTATGATGGCCTTATGATTTATCAGAATGGATATCGAGATTTGCCAGTACCGCAATTAATTGCGGTCAAACCGAAGTTGATCAATAAGCAAACGGGGCAAGAGATCGGTGCATTCGAGCTATCTATGAAAAAGCCACAGGAGAAAGTGAAGCTAGGTGATTACACATTAACCCTTCGTAACTATTATCCGGAGTTTATTCTTGATCCGAAGACAGGGATGCCGACAACGGCTTCGAATGAACCGAAAGTACCTGCTTTTATTTATCAGATCGAAGGTCCAGGGCTTGCAGCTGGTGGTGAGCCGTATCTGTATTTCCCGCGTCAAATTGATAAAACTGTATTTAGGCAGAACGATATTAACGGTGCTTTGGCAAATAAAGTTGAGCTTGCTGTTGGGACAATGGAAGATGTACAGATCGCACAATACAATTCATTCTTGAATGTTCGTGAAGATCGTGGACTTCCATTTATCTGGGTAGGTTCAATTATCGGAATGATTGGACTTATTATGGGCTTCTACTGGCAGCATCGCCGGGTATGGATTCGCATCGATGACAGAATACTCGCACTAGGTGCACATACGAATAAGAATTGGTTCGGTTTTAGAAAAGAAATTGCAACCATTCTTCATACAACAGGCATAGAAGTGGATCCAAAGTCACTTAATCAAGGAGGGGTAGAGTCTTGAATACAGAATCACTTAGCTCGATGGCATTATTGATCGCATTCTTTGTATATTTAACAGGCTTTATTGTGTTCGTACTTGCGATTCTAGGTAAGAAATGGACGCGTAATCGTACGGAAGAGGAAGCAACTGCACATGTTAAGCGTTGGGGCTGGGCTGGTTATATTATTTCTGTAATAGGTTTTATTGCACATCTCGTCTTTTTCTTCGCCAGATGGGTAGAGGCAGGACATATTCCAACAAGTAATTTATTCGAGTTTATGACGTTCCTAGGTATGATGATTGTACTTGCCTTCCTTATTGTTTATTTGATTTACAAATCGCCGGTACTTGGCGTATTCGCATTACCGATCGGATTTATCATCATTGCCTATGCATCTGTCTTCCCAAGCGAAATTCAGCCATTAGTACCGTCCTTGAAAAGTTACTGGCTTAGTATTCACGTTACATTTGCAGCAGGTGGAGACGCATTCTTCGCAGTTGCCTTCGCCGCAGGACTTATGCATTTGCTACGTACCATAAATTTCAAGGGAACTTCTAAGGGTGAAAAACGCGAGCAACGTGGCGTTGAGTTTACTTTGTTTGTTATAATTATGCTGACAGCGTTTATTGCGCTGACATTTACTTTCAATGCATCAGGTTATAAAGCTAAATTTTCTGCAGAAGAAACGATTCAAGATCAAGTACAGACAGTAGAATCTATTTATGTACTTCCTCCTGTAATTGGACCACATGGCGGTAAAATGCTTGAAATGCAGCCATTCTTAGGTATGGAGAAACCGCTTATTGAAGCTCCAAGTTGGATGAAGGGTGCGAATGCAGGACGTAAGCTCAACACAGTAGCATGGTCGGCTGTGGTCGGATTGCTACTCTATGGTGTGCTTCGCTTGCTCGTACGTAAGCCATTAAGCGCTTCCTTAGCGCCATTGTTAAATGGGATGGATCCCGAAGATTTGGATGAGATATCGTATCGTGCCATTGCAATTGGCTATCCAATCTTTACACTAGGTGCCTTAGTATTTGCGATGATTTGGGCGCAAGAAGCATGGGGCAGGTTCTGGAGCTGGGATCCGAAAGAAGTATGGGCGCTTATTACATGGCTATTTTATGCGGTTGTATTACATTTCCGCTTATCGAAAGGCTGGATCGGTAAACGTTCCTCTTGGCTTGCGGTTATAGGATTTATCGTTGTGATGTTTACTTTAGTGGGAGTTAATCTTGTAATTGCTGGCTTGCACTCCTATGCGGGGGTTTAATCGTACGGAAGGAAAGGAATGTGATCTCACATGGACATGAAATTAAGTATCCTTGTTGTTGATGATGAAGAAAGAATCCGCCGTTTGCTTCGCATGTACTTAGAGAAAGAGGGCTACACAATTGCTGAGGCAGAAGACGGAGAAAGTGCGCTTGAGATGGCAACGCAAACGGACTACGATCTCATCATGTTAGATGTGATGATGCCTGGGATTGACGGAATTGAAGTATGTTCCCGTCTGCGTCAAGTGAAATCAACACCGGTAATTATGTTGACAGCTAAAGGGGAAGAAACGAATCGTGTACAAGGCTTTGAGGTAGGTGCGGACGATTATGTCGTCAAACCATTCTCACCTCGTGAAGTCATTTATCGTGTGAAAGCAATATTACGTCGCTCTTCAGCAACTGCTTTCTTGGCGAAAGAAACGTATTCGAGTAACAATATTGTATTCTCTCAACTTGTGATTGAACACGATGCGCATCGTGTGACAGCTGGTGGACAAGAAGTGGCACTTACACCTAAAGAATACGAATTGCTTCACTACTTGGCTATTTCTCCGGATAAAGTGTTCTCTCGTGAAGAATTGCTTAAAGATGTATGGAACTATGAATTTTTCGGGGATCTGCGTACAGTCGATACGCATGTGAAGCGTTTACGTGAGAAGTTGAACAAAGTGTCGCCAGAAGCAGCATCTATGATTACAACGGTATGGGGCGTTGGCTACAAGTTAGAGGTTCCAAAGTAACGTGTTCTTACTACGAAGTGTTGTAGGTAAGCTCTGGCTTACGATCATTGGACTCGTTGCCATTATACTTATTCTTCTAGGCTCATTTCTCATCCCATATATTGAGAATTACTTCTCACAGATGAAGAATCAGACCGAGTCTTTGAAAAAGCTAGCTACGCATGTCTCTACAGAGACTTCTGAACATTTAGGTGACACAACCTATTATCAAATGGCGAATGAAGTATTGGGTTTTCACGAAGCACATTTATTCATCGTATCCAAAGAGTTAGGCAGTCTTTGGATCGATCGTAGGAATGATACAGAGACCCAATATCGCGCAAGCGACTTTTTCTCCAATCAAGACTTTGCTTCCGTATTTGAGGGACAGCACGTGGACAATAGTAAGCTCGTGAAAAGTCACACACCGATAAGTCCGCATAATCAATATTTGGCAGTAGCGGTACCGCTTCTTTCCAAAGATGGTGCAACAATCGTTGGTGCGACTGTGTTGTATCAATCCATACAGGGGCTCGATGCAACGCAAACTTATGTGATACGAATGTTTGTAATCGTATCCATTGTTGGCTTCTTGCTAACAACTATATTCGCGTTCTTCTTGTTCTATAGGATTACTCGTCCACTCCTTCAATTAAAGAAGGCAGCTAATCAGATTACGATGGGTCAATATGCAACCCGCGTACCGATCGTATCGACAGATGAGATTGGGGAGCTTGCACAAACGTTTAATCATATGGGTGAAGAGCTAGAAGAAACGATTAAAGCACATAGTCATGAGAAAGAACATCTCGCATCCGTTCTGCGATCCATGACAGACTCGGTGATCACATTTAATGCCGATGGCAATATTATTCTAACAAATCCTCAAGGATTTAAGATTGTTCGTGAATGGGGAAGCATTCACTGGGACGCACAGTTGCAATCTCAGAAAGAACAAGACAGCTTGGTGGAAGATCAAGTCGAATACATTCCAGAACCACTTCAACCTTTATTTGATTACGTGGTTGCAAATGGGAAGGAAACAACAAGCAAAATTCATGTGCAGAACGGTGTATGGTCAATTGTTATGACACCACTTTATGCACAAGATGGAGTTCGCGGTGCAGTTGCGGTACTTCGTGATGTGACCGAAGAATTCCGCTTGGATCGCTTCCGTAAGGACTTTGTAGCGAATGTATCACACGAGCTGCGTACGCCGCTGTCCATGCTGCAAGGCTACAGTGAGGCATTACTCGATGACATTGCAGGCACGCCTGAAGAGCGTCGAGAGATCGCACAAGTCATTCATGATGAATCCTTACGTATGGGCAGACTTGTACATGACTTGCTTGATTTAGCAGGTATGGAGTCAGGACATCTAAAGATGAACTTCCGTGAAGTTGATCTGCATATGCTTGTCAAAAGGATTTACCGCAAGTTCTCGGGACTTGCAAAAGAGAAAGGTGTTACTCTTCGTTATGAATTAGCCGAATCGCCGCTTGTGCTCGATTATGCAGATGACGATCGCCTAGACCAAGTGCTAACGAATTTATTGGATAATGCGATTCGCTATACACCTAAGGGTGCGGAAATTATTATTCAAGGTCAGGAAATGAATCATGAAGGACGAGATGGACTAATGGTTCATATTATCGACCAAGGACAAGGTATCCCTGCATCGGATCTGCCGTTTATCTTCGAGAGGTTCTACAAGGCAGATAAAGCGCGTACAAGGGCATCTGTAGGTGGTACTGGCCTCGGTCTTGCTATTGTCAAAAATATTATTGATGCGCACAAAGGGGACGTTCTTGTAACGAGTGTAGTAGGGCAAGGAACTACATTCGCCATCTTCTTCCCTTTCATGAAACCCATCAATATGGAGTAATTCGACATCAAGGAAAAGGCGTCTCCCGTGATAATTTATCGGGAAACGCCTTTTTTTGTAGAATGGAACCTATTAATCTTGTTGTTCGTGAAACACTTATAATGTCATTTCGCGTACATTGACAATTTCCGGCAATTCTTCGAGAATGCGAATCACGTCAGTTCCTGCTGCCTTATCAATCGTAAGAAGCATGATCGCGGAACCACCAATCTCTTGACGTCCTACTTGCATCGTCGCAATGTTGATCTGGTTGTCACCAAGCAGTGTTCCTACACGTCCAATCATACCTGGCTTATCTTTATGGGAGATCAGCATGAGATTGCCTTCAGGTGAGAAATCCACTGGATATTGATCAATTTGGACGATACGCTCACCGAAACTGCTAAGTAGTGTACCAGCCAATGTTTTTTGTTCATTTTTCGTGCGTACTGTTGCCGTAACCAAGTTTGTGAATGTGGAATTGGAATAAGACTTGTTCACAATAATGTTGACTTCACGCGTTTTAGCTAAGTGCATCGCATTAACGATATTAACCCCTTCAAGCTTGTTCGCGAATACACCCATTACAATGTGACGAGTTAGTGGAGATGTATCCACATCGACAAGATCACCGGAGTAGTTCACGACAATCTCGCTCACAGCACCAATTGTAATTTGACCCAAAATTCGGCCGATTTTCTCACCTAAGCTAAAGTAAGGTTGTAATTTATTGAATACATTACTAGGAACTTGCGGCATATTTACCGCGTTCTTGAATGGTTGTTCACGTAAGATGTGTAGCACTTCTTCAGATACATCAATAGCTACGTTTTCTTGCGCTTCAATTGTAGAAGCACCAAGATGTGGGGTAACGATAATTTTTGGATTGTTCAGAAATGGATGATCAGCAGCTGGCGGCTCTTCTTCAAATACGTCGAATGCAGCTCCTGCTACAATTCCTTTATCAATCGCTTCAACTAGTGCCTTCTCATCGATAATACCGCCGCGTGCACAGTTGATTACACGTACGCCTTGTTTCATGAGCGCAAATTGTGGAGTACTGATAATGTGGCGCGTTTCTTTCGTAAGTGGAGTGTGAACCGTAATGAAATCAGCTTGGCTTGCAATTTCATCAACCGTACACAGCTTCACGCCAAGTTTGTCAGCACGTTCTTCTGTTAAGAAGGGGTCATAGCCAAGAACATCCATACCGAATACTTTCGCGCGTTTAGCCACCTCAGAACCGATACGTCCCATCCCAACAACACCAAGGACTTTGTTGCGAAGTTCAACGCCGACAAATGTTTTGCGATCCCACTGACCACCAACTGTTTTCTTGTAGGCTTGTGGTATGGAGCGGGCAACTGCCATTAACATCGCAAATGTATGTTCACAAGTTGCAATTGTATTGCCGTCTGGCGCATTGATTACTACGATACCGCGTCTTGTTGCTGCTTCTAGATCGATATTGTCTACCCCAACACCAGCGCGACCAATCACTTTTAGGTTCGTACCTGCTTGCATAATCTTCTCGGTAACTCTTGTTTGCGAACGTACGAGAAGGGCATCGAACGAGCCGATGATTTCGACAAGTTCATCTTCTGATAAGCCTGTTTGCTTAACGACTTCTACATCTTCTGCATCATAAAGCTTTTGAATACCTAAATCACTGATTGGATCGGATACTAATACCTTGAACATATGGTTTCCCCCTCAAAAAAATTGTTTTTTTTGTCTGTCTAGTAGAAATAAAAAAACTCCCGACCTTCATACGAATACCGTATAAAGGGACGAGAGTTATCTTTCGTGGTGCCACCCTAATTCGCTGTGCATTGCTGCTTACAGCCTTAGAGAACGATAACGAGTTCTAATCGATTTCATCTACTTGCAAAAGAGTTTGCGTTCAATAAAATGCTCCGGAGTGCTCCGCCTAAGAATGTTACCGATTCACACCATCCATCGGCTCTCTGACAACGTATCTTTTGCTTGGCTCCATCAACGCTTTGATATAAATAATTTTTAACAATGTATCACGGGGGTTAAAATGTTGTCAATAGTCAAAAAGTGTAGACACAATTATGACAAAATTGCCTCTAAGCCATAACCTTGACTCGCTTTAAATATTAAAGGTATGCTAGTCTCATTGAAAAAAAGGCACATTAGGCAGAGTTTCTTGTGCATATTTCGCTTTTAGTTTCGTAAAATAGTCTGTCCGAACTGCGTTCGTCCCATTCAACAATTGCACAGCCGCAGGAACATCAGAGATGCCTAAATTTTGCATTTCACCTTTGGCTAACAATTCATCGATTCGAGCTGTCATATCGTGTGGCAAGTATTCACTGTAGCTACCGGATTGAAGCATGAGTGTAGCAATATACTCATTTTTCATATGTATGTTGCTAGTGTTCCATTCCTCAAAGCTAATCTTTTTCGTAGAATCTAATGATTTACTTGCTGCTTTCGGATTATTAGATTGCTGCCATTTGACAATTGAGGTGTAATATTCTTTTTGTGCGGTTAGCGCAGATTTCTTGGCTTCCTGGAGCTGTGCATCAACGCTCATGGCGTGAATTAAATCTGTGCCTGGCATTGAATTCGCTTTAGCTACAAAAGACTGAAGTCCTTTATTAAACGATTGAAGGCTTGTCTGATAGTGACTACTCGCTTGTTGCAAGAGCGGTGAGTTCTCAGGCATTGATTTATCTTGTAATTCTTTTTGAATGGAATCGGCAAGTTTAACGAGATCTTTAACGGCGTTCGCACTATTAACGGTCTGTGAATTTCTACCTAATTCGTCTTCGGTTTGAAACCATTTGCTTTGAAAGTTTTTATAAGGTATATAAATAGAGTGATAGAATAGCGCTAATTGTTGTTGATCATACGATTGGATCTGCGAATTAGCCTTTGCTTCTTGTGTTGCAACTTGTTGCCACTGCTTGTCTGTACGGTCTTTGCCTATTTTGAAGCCAATGAAGAATGCACCAAGCACACAGACTAGCATAAATATTGTGAGCGTGGCGATTAAATAATCTGTACGAGTTAGTCGTTTTTCCATCATAACTCTCCTTAATTATGTAATTGCCATAAGTATAGGTGAAAATGTTGGAAATGGGAAGAGAACAATAGGCAGGTGGAGTAGCTTTGAAAAAGATAGATTTTAAAAAATGGAAACTAACAACTCCTTCATTAAGCGATATTAATGACCGACTCTTATTAATAAATTTATATGCGACACAGCTTGTTGTACTCATTATCGGAGCAATCATGCTGCTGTTTATGAAACCAAACTTAAATGCGATGTTTTCTCTTCAACTAGGTTGGAAAATAGTACTGTGGGGAATTGGTTGCGCAGTGGCTGTACTAGTCATGGATTTTGTCGTGTCACGATTTGCACCTAAAGATGTGCTTGATGACGGTGGGATGAATAAACGACTATTCGGTAACAGATCACTCTGGCACATCGCTGTAATCTCGATAATCGTTGCTTTTTGCGAGGAAGTTTTATTTCGTGGAGCGATTGGCGGATTAATAGGTCCTTATTGGACGAGTATTCTATTTGCACTTATTCATGTTAGATATTTGAAGCACTGGCTGATGACAGGAATGGTATTTTGTATATCGTATGGACTTGGCTGGATGTATGCGTACACCGGCACACTCTGGACTCCAATCTTAGCGCACTTCTTCATAGATTTTATTTCAGGCTGCATTATCCGCTACAGCAAGGAGGACAAATAATGGAACAACCGAAACTTATGGAAAATGAAATTGAGCATGAACATGAGCATGAAATAGAAGATGACAGTCATTTCTTACCTCCAAGAAAGCAAGTACACCCTTCAGAGAAAGTGAAAGTGGCTGTCATCTTTTATCGTATATTGGTGGCGTTGTTCGTACTTTTAGTAATCGGCTTAACGATCTGGGGTATAAGTTTACTTAAAGAGTGACTTTGCGCTACCTCATCTCTAGCTCGATCACACGCGGATCGACGAAGCTGTATCCTTTTTCCGTAAGGGTAGTGAGCAATTTATCAAAGGCTTCTACGGTCCACGGCAGTTCATGCATTAAAATATTCGACCCGGAATGAAGTTGATTCACGACGTTCGTGATCACTTCTTCTGGGTTATTTTTCTTGTTAGTCATCTCCCAATCCTTCGAGCCATTGGACCAAGTCATATAGAGCATGCCGTGTTTCTTCGTTACTTCTTTAACATAGGCATTACCTGCACCATGTGGAGCACGGAAAAATTGTGGTGTTACGCCGACCGTATCTTTCATGATTTGCTGTACATCGCCAATTTGTTGATCGATCTTGGCATTGGTTTGTTTGTTTAGTTCGATATGATCCCATGAATGGTTGCCGATGATTTGGCCGCGGTCATAGATGCGTTTCAGCAGCTCAGGGTGTTGTTTAATCCGATAGCCATTCATGAAGAAGATCGCTTTGGCTTTATGTTTATCGAGTGTATCGATTAAGGAATCAATCATAGCTTGCTCTTTTGGACCATCATCTATCGTTAGAAGAACGACCTTCTTATTTCCAGAAGGGTCATTCGGGACGATGTCATAATTTTTGTTCATGTGATACGTTTTGGGTACAGTAGTTGCTTCTGGCGTTGGAGCAGGAGAGGCACTCGCAGTTGGTGCGGGTGTTGAAACTACAGGACTTGCGGTGGGAGCTGCACTTGGAGATGCTGCAGTTTGAGCTTTTTCGTTCCCACAAGCGGTTAGCAGTAACGTTAAGGTTAAGATCGTGATTAAGCTCTTGTTCATTAGTATAAATCTCCTGTCTTTATCGAATAGTTTGATTATTTGGTCGTTACATATTGTAGCACATATACATGCCAAAAATCCTCTGTTTTGCCTATTGTTCAGTAGGATGCGACTTCGCAAGTTGTAGCACAATAAACACGTCTCAACATCTTGCATATGGAGGGAACAAACATGCGATTAGGATCATTTATCGCCGGTGCGATGGTAGGTGCTGCCGTTGTTATGTGTTGTTGTAAGTCCGATAATCGAAATCGCCTGAAATCGATTATGGGCGGTGTAAGTGACACGCTCAAGGAAATGGGTAGTAGTCAAGGTGCATGCAAAACCACAAATACGTCGCATGAGAGCCATAGCCAACATTGTGGTGGTCAAAAGTCCCAGTCAAGCTCACATTCAGATGAGCATTCCCAGACACAAGAGCATTCGCAAGGTGGACAGACACAATCGGAGATGGAAGGATTTCGCAAGGTCAAGGATATGATCTCCAAAGACCCACAACTTAAAAAAGTTGTGAGCGAAATTATGAAGACGAATTCCAGTTCTCATTCCACTTCGCATTGACCTAAAGTCCCTCGGACTGAAGGAGAAAACATAGCTTGCCTTTAATAGGCAGGCTATGTTTTTTTGTTGTTAGAACTTAGAAGTTATTGCTAAGTACTCATCATACGTTGTGATTACTTTCACATACAACGCTATCAGGTTGCTTATATGATGTATGAGTTCTTGTGAAAAAAAGAACAAACATAATATTTTAGAGAAGATATAGGGGGCAGTACATAATGAAAAAAGTAGTATCCGTGTGTTTGACTTTGGCACTGGCACTTGGTCTAACTGCGTGCGGTGACAAGAAAGAATCAACTGATCTTGTTATTATCGGTGCAGGTGGTGCAGGTATGACCGCTGCAATCGAAGCCCATAATCAAGGAGCAAAAGTCGTATTGCTAGAGAAGATGCCTTTTGTAGGTGGTAACACAGCTCGTGCTGAAGGCGGATTGAATGCAGCAGGAACAGAATATCAGAAAGCTGCTAACATTGAAGACAACGCAACGCTGTTCTTTGAAGATACGATGAAAGGTGGTAAGAATCTGAACAATCCGGAAATGGTTAAAACATTGACGGAACAAGCGAAAGATTCCATTGTTTTCTTAAAAGAAAATGGCGCTCCACTATCTGAAGTAGGCCGTGCTGGCGGTGCAAGTGTGGATCGTATTCACCGTCCTGAAGGTGGCGAAGCGGCAGGAAACTTCATGGTTGTTGCTCTTAAGAAACGTATTGATGAGTTGAAAATTGATCTACGCATGAACACGTCAGCAACTGAAATTTTGAAGAATGACAAAGGTGAAGTAACAGGTGTTAAAGCGAAGAATAAAGAAGGCAAAGAATACACAATTGATGCAAAGAAAGTGATGATCGCAACAGGCGGTTTTGGTTCCAATTTCGATATGATTAAAGAGTTTGATGCTAAACTAGCTGACTTCAAGACGACGAATGCACCGGGTGCACTTGGTGAAGGCATTCAGATGTCAGAGAAAATCGGCGCTAATCTTGTTGATATGGAACACATCCAAATTCACCCGACAACAATTCCTGGTCAAGGAATTTTAATTACAGAAGGTGTACGAGGAGATGGTGCGATTCTTGTTAATGAAGAAGGTAAGCGTTTCACAAATGAGCTTCTGACTCGTGATGTTGTATCGCAGAACATTCTTGCACAGCCAGGGAAACATGCTTACTTGATCTTCAATGATGAACTCGTGAAGAAAAACCATGCAACAGAAGCCTATTTCAAACAAAAGTTAGTTAAGGAAGCTGACACAATCGCTGACTTGGCTAGCCAAATTAAAGTGGATGCAGCTTCGCTTGAACAAACAATCAAATCTTATAATGGATTCATCGCAAATAAGAAAGATGATGCTTTCGGACGTGACAGCTTAAAGTTGTCTCTCGAGAAGGGCAAATACTATGCAATTGAAATTACGCCTGGTATTCACCATACAATGGGTGGAATTGTTACGAATACGAAAGCGCAAGTGCTTGATAAAGAAGGTAATGTAATTCCGAACTTGTTCGCAGCGGGAGAGGTAACTGGTGGCGTACATGGCGCAAACCGTTTAGGTGGTAACGCACTTGCGGATATTACTACTTTTGGCCGTATAGGTGCAGCCGAAGCTGTGAAGGAATTGAAAAAGTAAAATCGTATGAATGAGAGTATGAAGGGTGGATTTTAGAAATGAAAAAGAAGAACGTACAGATAGCAGCAATCATGCTTGTATTCCTTATGTTGGTAGGTTGTTCAGGGCAGTATAAAGATGGAACTTATGAAGGTAAAGGGGATGGCAACGAGAGTGAAGTTGTTGTTTCCGTTAATGTTAGTAAAGGTAAAATTGACAAAATTGATATTGTAAACCATGGTGAGACAGAAAGTATGATGGTTGGCGTCAAAGATAATACGATTCCTGACATCATCAAGAAACAAACGACGGATGGTATTGATGCGTTAGCAGGTGCAACGAAATCCAGCCAAGCGGTTCTCGATGCAGTTAAACAAGTGATTGAGCAAGCTAAGAAGTAAGTAAACGATTAGACCCAGCCTAAGGACGAGCAAAATTGATCCTTGGACTGGGTCTTTGACTACTTTTTGATGCAATAGGCCTAAAATCATGGTAACATAATGGAATAAGGAAAACGCGAGTACAAGCATGTTCCTACGTACACACCTTTTGAATTCGATTCTCATATTTTATAATTAAAGAAGAAGGTGTCATTACAAAGGGGGGAATCCTGTCATGAAGATGGAGCGTTTAAGTCAGGACAAGATTCGGATTTTCCTTACGTTTGACGATTTATCGGAACGAGGCATTCCTAAGGATGATATGCTGCAAGAATCGATGAAACTTCGAGCCCTGTTCATGGAAATGATGGATCAAGCATATGCTGAGCTTGGTTTCGATCCCTCGGGTCCACTGGCTGTAGAAGTATTCTCACTACCTGCACAAGGAATGGTCGTTATCGTTACGTCTGGTAAGTTAAGCTTTCATCATAATCGCCACGAAGAGGGGTATGATGAAGCAGAAGCTGATGAAGTCTATGAAATGGAAGTTATGTTGGAGCAGAGCGATCTCATATCGTATGCTTTCCGCGACTTCGAGGATGTGCTTGGAGCTATCCAATTAATTGAACCGATACTAAGCAGTGGCGGGTCGCTGTATAAGTATAGGGAGAAGTGGATGCTTCAGTTTGAAGAAGTGAATTTAGAAGAAGACAAATATAGCACACTAATTGCAATTTTATCGGAGTATGGCGAGGCGACTTCAGTGACTCAGGCGGTCGTTCAAGAATATGGCACTACGGTCATTAGCGATCAGGCTATAGAAGTGTTGATTCAGCACTTTAAATAGTAAACGTAAGCGAAACAATGAATAAGTGAATACTGACAATCACAAACAAGCATCCCAATCGTTGGAATATGCTTGTTTCTATTTTTGCATACAGGTTTTATTAAGAAAGGGGCAAACGCGAATTGAATATTTTGGCTATATTAATGGCTGCGATAGCCCCTGGTTTGTCTTTGCTAGCCTATTTTTACTTAAAAGATCGGTACGAAACAGAGCCTATACGCGTCGTGATGAAAGTATTTATTCTGGGCGCACTGCTCGTTATTCCGTCGATGATGCTGCAGCATGTGTTCATGGAAGAGTTCGGAACGGGTAGTGAACTTGTCTTTGCATTCGGGTATTCTGGCGGTATTGAGGAGTTTCTGAAATGGTTCCTGCTCTATCACGTCATTTATCGAAACGATCAATTTGACGAGCCTTATGATGGGATTGTATACGCAACGGCGGTAAGTCTTGGCTTCGCTACTTTGGAAAATATTATGTATGCGCTGCTCAATACGTTTACTTTCTCAGCCTTACTTATTCGTGCTTTACTTCCGGTCTCGGGTCATGCCTTGTTCGGAGTATTCATGGGATACTATATTGGTAAAGCCAAATTCAATCCAGACAAACAGCGTAGATATATGTTTATGGCACTTGCACTTCCTGCTTTCTGGCACGGATTGTTCGATTACATCATGATGATGTCGAAAACATATTGGCTCTGGTTTATCATTCCACTTATGATTTTCTTATGGATGCGGACGATGTGGAAAGTAGAACGAGCGAATGATCGTTCACCACTTCGTGTACTGAAAAGAGATGAAGAGGTTAAAACGGGTTAACTCCGTCCATACTGTCAATAAGAGTATGCGCGTAGGGGGAGATTCGGTTGATAAGAGGTCGTGTCAAAATAGCGATTCACTGCAAGCGGTGCGGAGAGAGATTTATTCTTCGCGGTAAACAGGATCGAGGACGCATTGAAACAGGATTTAAACAATGTATTTGTGAAAATGTTCATGACTTGGATATTGAGAAAATAGACTGAAGAGGATTGCAAAGTAGCAGTCCTCTTTTTTTGCGCTTTTTGTAGGGGGATTTGTGCATAAATGTTAATTCCTTGGCAGAGACTACCGTTAAATGAGGGTCAAGCGAAAGGAGATTATTACATTATGTACAGAAGAATAAGTTCAATTATGTTTCCCATTGTTACAATAGCGCTCATCATTACTGCAGCATGGGGATTCAACGAAGTACAAAAAAGAAATAAAATTATGGTCAAAGCGGAGAATCAATATCAGCGATCCTTCCATAACTTGTCTTATCATGTGGACAGGCTACATACGGAACTGGGAAATACGCTTGCGATGAACTCCACTTCCACTGACACGTATCGCAAAGGGCTAGTTAACATCTGGCGTATCACAAGCGAAGCGCGTAACGAAATGACTCAAATGCCGCTCATGGGAATGGAATTTAACAAAACAGATGAGTTTCTTGCGAACTTATCGAACTTCTCTTATCGAGCAGGTATTCGTAACTTCTCTGAAAAACCGCTAACGGACAAAGAATCAGAAATGTTACAGTCCTTGTATGGTCATTCTACGGAAATTTCGGATATGCTGCGCGGCATGCAGGATAAAGTGCTTGCTAAGGGTGTGAGTTGGGCGGATGTCGAAATGAAGTTATCCCAGAATAAAGGGCCACAAGATAACTTGATCCTCGATGGCTTCCAGACGATGGAGAAACAAGTGAGTGAATACAAGGATGTTGAATTCGATCCGTCGATTGTAAACATTCATCAGACGCATGACAAATCCAAGTTGACAGGTACAGATGCTACTGTTGAAGATATTAAGAAAAAAGCAGCTGAGTTCTGGGCAGTTGATCCAGGGAATGTGAAAGTCGTTGAGAATGGTACCAAAGATTCGAAATACCAATCTTATTCCGCGAACATTACAAGCTCAGACGGCAAAAGTACCAATCAGATGGATTATACGAGAAAAGGCGGTCACCCTATTTTCTATATGAACCCTCGTGAGGTTGGGGCTGCGACGAAGAGTGTAGATGAAGCAATCGAGATCGCCAAGGGATTCTTGGATAAGCATGACTATAAGAACATGCAAGCTGTTTCTTATGATGACTACCAGAATGTTGCGAACTTAACGTTTGCTACCTTGCAGGACGATGTCATCATTTATCCAGAGAAGCTGGTCATTCGTATAGCACTGGATAACGGCGATATTACAGGTCTTCAAGCTTCTGATTATGTATATAACATGAATAAGAAGCGTGAGATAAAGAAACCGGCAATCACGGTGGAACAAGCTCGTAAAAGTTTGAGTCCGAAGTTGAAGATTAGCCGTGAACGTCTAGCTGTCATCCAGAATGATGTTCGTGATGAAGTGCTCTGTTACGAATTTGCAGGAACGATGAATAAGACACAATATCGTGTGTTCATTAATTCCAGCAGTGGGAATGAAGAGAAAGTGGAATCCCTTGAGGATAAAGATAAGGACGCAGGCAAGTAATAAGAGATCCGTGAGATCGTTCTCAAGTGAGAGCGATCTCTTTCATCTAGATTGGAGAGGAAGCGATTAGGGATGTGGCGGCATATGATGAATTACAATATCGATCGAATGTTACTTCGAGTTGCAATTGTACTTGGAATTGCACTATTTGTCTTTCAATGTTTATTACAAATGCAGGGGCTACGCTCTTTAATAACTTCTGTAGATCAACTAGAAGGAGTCCCCTATGTTCGTGAGCAAAATAGGGTGCGAGATTTTGTAAAATAAGGGAAAATAGTAAGGACTCTTTTTGCATGGATGCGGCAAGTATGGTATAATCTTGTTCGGTAGCAGGCTGAGCCTGCTTTTTTGTTCGAAAGCTACTTAAAGCGCATTTGTACCATTGTAATGCGGTTTCAGCAGGGTAAGGTTGTTGTAGGAGGTTGCCGAGAATTGAGACGCTTTAATATCGCTATTGACGGACCTGCAGGTGCTGGTAAGAGTACGATAGCCAGACTTGTCGCCAATCAGCTAGGATTTATTTATGTGGACACTGGAGCGATGTATCGAGCTGTCACATGGAAGGTACTTCAGGAAGGCCTATTAATTGAACAAATCAAGGAAATCACTGAGGTTGCACAAGGGATGGATATTTCTCTCATGCCAGGTGCAAACGGACAGCTTGTCTTTGTTGATGGACAGGATGTAACAAGTGATATCCGTAGTAGCGAGGTTACGAACTTTGTTTCTTATATCGCAAGTATCGGTGAAGTTAGAAAGTTACTTGTCGAGAAGCAGAAACAAATGGCTGCTGAGAAGGGGATCGTCATGGATGGTCGGGATATTGGTACACATGTACTTCCTGATGCTGAAATGAAAATTTTCTTAACAGCTTCTGTTACCAAACGAGCAGAACGACGATTTGCTGAACTTCAAGTTGAACGACCAGAACTAACACTAGCAGAACTAGAACAAGATATTGCTAGACGAGATCACATTGATGAGAATCGTGAAATTTCGCCACTTGTTCGTGCTGAAGATGCCATTTTGCTAGATAGTACGAGCATGACAATCGCGCAAGTGGTTGAACAAATCTTAGATTTGTGTCGTAGTCGTGTGCTGGGAGGGATTAGCTAGATGTTCTACCGCGTTGTTCGAAGATTGCTGATTATGGTGTTTGCAGTGATTTTCCGTATGAAAACCGAGGGATTACATAATATTCCCAAAGATGGTCCGGTGCTGCTATGCTCGAATCATATTTCCTTGCTAGATCCACCTGTTGTTGGTGTCCCGCTAAACCGCAAAGTTCACTTTATGGCGAAAGCGGAATTGTTCGATATCCCTGTACTTGGAATTATTATTCGTAATTTAGGCGCATTTCCTGTTAAACGTGGTGGTGTAAGTAAAGAATCCATCCGTCACTCCATTAACCTTCTTAAAGAAGGCAATGTGATGGGGATTTTCCCAGCAGGAACGCGTAATAATACAGAGGGTATGGGTAAAAAGGGCGCAGCGATGTTTGCTATCAAGTCGGGTGCAGTAGTTATTCCAGCAGCGATTGTTGGAAATTATAAACTATTCCGTCCAATGATGGTGAGATATGGTAAGCCAGTTGATCTCAGTGATTGTTCCGATGATCTGGAACTTGCAACAGAGAAAATTATGGTTTCGATTCGCGAGTTGGCGGCTAAATAGCAATGAATTGGGAATGATACTTATCATGACAATCCTATAAAAACTACCAGCTTCAACTCGTGTTTTACGATATAAATATTAATTGGAAACAAATCCGCGAAACTCTTAGGAGGGTTAATCAATGTCAGAAGAAATGAATGTACAACAAACAGAGGCAGAACTAGCTATGTCCCAAGCATCCGTACTCAAAAAGGGTGATATCGTTACAGGTAAAATCGTAAAGGTTGAGGACAACCAAGCATTAGTGGACGTTGGTTACAAATACGATGGAATTATTCCACTAAAAGAGCTATCTTCCGTAGGAATCGACACTGCTACTAACGCAGTTGAAGTCGGTCAAGAAGTACAAGTAAAAGTAATCGGCATCAACGATGCGAAAGAAGAACTAACACTTTCTAAGCGTGCGATTGACAGCGAAAAAGCATGGGAAACACTAAATACACAATTAGAAGATAAATCCATTATCGAAGCTAAAGTTGCTGAAGTTGTTAAGGGCGGTTTAGTGGTTGATATCGGCGTTCGTGGTTTCGTACCAGCTTCCATGGTTGAACGTCATTTCGTAGAAGATTTCTCCGACTACAAAGGTCGTTCCCTTCGCCTAAGAGTGAAAGAAATCGATCGTGAGAAGAACAAAGTGATTCTTTCTCAAAAAGACATTTTGGATGAAGAATACGAAGTGAAGAAAAAAGAAATCATCGAAAGCATTCAAGTTGGTCAATTATTCGAAGGTACGGTTCAACGCTTGACTCAGTTCGGTGCGTTCATTGATATCGGTGGAATCGATGGCCTTGTTCATATTTCCGAGATGGCTTGGAATCACATTGCACACCCTTCTGAAGTTGTTAAAGAAGGCGACAAAGTGAAAGTACAAGTATTGAAAGTGGAGCCAGAGAAAGACAAAGTTTCTCTATCCATCAAAGCAACTCAAGCGGGTCCTTGGGATACAGCTGAGTCCCAATTTAATGTTGGCGATATCGTAACAGGTACAGTTAAGCGTCTTGCTACTTTCGGTGCATTCGTAGAAATCGCACCAGGCGTTGAAGGTCTTGTACACATTTCTCAAATCGCTCACCGTCATATCGGTACGCCTCATGAAATTTTGAAAGAAGGTCAAGAAGTTCAAGCGAAAATCTTGGATCTAAATGCTGCTGAGAAGCGCGTTTCCTTGTCCATCAAAGAAACAGAAGAGGCTCCAGAAGTTGAAGCGAAGCCAGAGCGTACAGAACGTGCACCTCGCGGCGACCGCGGAAACAACAATGCACACTTGAAAGACATCGAGAACAATGAGAATGTTACAATGAACAAGCAATCAATGACAACGACACTTGGCGATCGTTTTGGTGATTTGCTATCCAAATTCAAACAATAATTGAACAAACAATAATAGAAAAGTTAAAGGAGTCACAGCAATGCGCACTTCTAGGAAAATGGAGCATGTGCTTCATGCGCTGCGCCTGGGTCAAACAGGACAACAGGGGTTAGCGGACTTCCGTCTTGTGCATAACTGTCTACCTGATACATCTATGAAGCAGATACAGCTTCACACAACAATAGGCGAACTCAATCTGAGCTCGCCTATTGTTATTAATGCGATGACAGGTGGATCACAAGAAACGGAGCAAATTAACAGGCAATTGGCAATAGTGGCTCATGAGAAGAAGCTGGCAATGGCAGTAGGTTCTCAGATGGCAGCTATTAAGGATAAATCCGTTCGTGCTTCCTATGAAGTTGTGCGGAAGGTGAATCCAGATGGTATTGTCTTCGGCAATCTTGGTAGTGAAGCAACGCTACAGCAGGCGCTTGATGCCGTGGAGATGATTGAGGCTAATGCCTTGCAAATTCATTTGAACGTGATGCAAGAGCTGATCATGCCAGAAGGAGATCGTGATTTCTGTGGGATGTTAGACCGAATTGCGCGCATTGTGGATCAAGTAGGCGTCCCTGTTATCGTCAAGGAAGTTGGATTTGGCATTATGCGTGAGGGTGCGCAAAAACTTAAAGATGTCGGTGTCAAAGCGATTGATGTTGGTGGTACAGGCGGAACGAATTTTGCGGAGATCGAGAATGCTAGAAGAGATGTTCCACTAGATTGGCTCAATAGCTGGGGCAGCAAGACCAGTATTGCGCTATTAGAAGGACTATCCGTGTTTCCGCGAGGGGCTGTTATGGCTTCAGGCGGAATTACAGGCGCCCATGATATTGTCAAAGCGCTAGGTGCTGGTGCTTCTGCGATTGGTATGGCCGGTGCATTCCTTCGTGTGCTGCAAACAGAAGGGTTAGATGCATTACATACGTATGTAGATGAGCTTCACGAAGGAATCATTCTATTAATGACGGCACTTGGAACTCCAACGGTGAAACAGCTGGGTGGTGTACCCGTTGTAATCAGCGGCGAAACAGCGCAGTGGTGTACAGCTCGTGGAATATCGATAACTGAATATGCGAAGCGAAGGGATTAAGGAGTAAAATTTGGTGTTATTGCCATACTAAGATCAAACTCTGCCACGGCAGAAATACGGTCTTATAAGGTGATAAACATATGAATCCAGGATACCTGTCGCTCATTCTTATCTGTATTACGCTAATTATGTTAGCAAGCGGATGGAAAGAAGTATTTCTGCGTCATGTCTCGCACAAAGAAATACTTCTTTTTTTTATGTTATGGCTCATTGGCTCACAATTGAAATTCGGGCAAGGGTTACTAGAAGTGAACGGCAGCTTTATCGTAGGGCTTGCACTATGCGTATATGCTTGTATCAAAGTCAATTCTCCTCTCATGCAGATGTATATGGTTGTGTCCGGTGTTCTTCTTGGTATGGTGTATATGCTACTGCTTGAGCTGTTTGCGACTGATCCTGTGTTTATCATCTGGAATGCTGGCTGGGACGCCGCGCTTGGAATGTCCCTTCTTGCTGTTCTCATGCGCAGGGGAAATACAATCCAAATGGTGAGTGTCGCGATCGGCGTGTTGGTTGGGGACTTCGGACATCATTTATTACACCGAAGCGAAGCACCGATTTCCCTCGGGTCTGCTATTTTTCAAGATACATGGTGGTTGGTTTTGATCACTGTGAGTATAGCTTCTCAATTGCTACAATCGATCCTAGTAGGCGTTAAATTCATAACAAATCGTGTATCAGCACTCAGAAGTCGGGGGACGAAAGAATGAACTGGTCATTTTTAGAGGAGTATACGCTGGGCATAACGCTTGGAGTTGCATTCGGTATTATTGCGAGGCTTACGATGTTGCGTACGGATTACAGGCAATACCCTACCTATCCACATGGCAAAATCATTCATATTGCGCTTGGTGTTATTGCAGCAGGGTTAGGTGCGGTTGCGGTCCCATCTCTACTCAATAAAGATTATACGGCGATTACGTTCTTGTCCCTCGCAGCACAACAGTTTCGTGATGTACGTAATATGGAACGTCAAAGTTTATTGCAAATGGACAAGATGGAGCTTGTTACACGCGGTACGACCTACATTGAAGGGATTGCCATGGTATTTGAGGGTCGTAATTATCTTGTTATTCTTACGGCATTCGTGACCACATTCTTTGCTATTCTTTATCATTGGTACATTGGTATCGCTGCGGGGCTGCTGTCCTTGTTACTTGCGAATTGGCTTAAGAAAGGCAAGAGTTTATCGGAAGTTGCGGAAATCTCTATTGGTGAAGTGCGCGTAGAAGGGCCAGATATATATGTAGGCTCGATCTACATGATGAATGTTGGTCTTAAGGATTCACAAGAAATCATTCGCAAGCATGGCATTGGTTTATTATTTAAGCCGAAAAATATTAATTGTCGTGCCACACTTGCAAACTTAGGACAGCGACAAGCCATTCTCTTTGATATTTCGACGATCTTAGGGGTGTATCGGGATTCGGGTGACCCGTCACTTATACCGATTGCAAAACTCGATAAAGATGATGGTACACTCGGTGTACTCATTTTGCCGCAAGACTATGATAAGGATAAAGCACTCGCTGCTGCTGTACGTGTACCTATGCTTGAGAGTGCTGTACGCATGCCAACTGAATCTTCTGCAAGGAGGAAGTCCTAATGAGTGGGGTCGTTCTAGCTATCGTAACCATGCACCCTGACAAAGTGGCAGGTGGCGCACCTATTTTTCATGTAGAGAGTGAAGAAGAGATGCAACAAACTGCTTTTAACTTAGAGAAGATCATGGATGCGATGGCACATGACCTTAAGAATGGTTCTATGATCTTGGTTAAACATTAGTAATTTCCCCCTTTTTACACACGAATCAGGTAAATAATTAGCCAATCGTCTACTTTTTTGATATGATGGTAGTTGTGAATTTTTTAATGAAATTTACATATGGGGATCGACACAGCAAAGGAGTTGAATAGAATGGCCAGACCTATTATCGCAATCGTAGGGCGTCCGAATGTTGGTAAATCCACAGTTTTCAACCGGATGATCGGCGATCGGTTAGCCATTGTTGAAGATATGCCCGGGGTTACTCGGGATCGTTTGTATGGACTCGGAGAATGGCTTGACCGTGGATACAGCGTTATCGATACAGGTGGAATTGAAATTGAAGGCGAGAATGAAATATTAAGATCCGTACGTATGCAAGCTGAACTTGCGATTGAAGAGGCAGATGTTATCGTATTTATGGCAGATGCTAAAGCAGGATTAACAGCATCCGATGAAGAGATTGCTCAACTTTTGTATCGCTCGGGTAAGCCTGTCGTACTAGCGGTAAACAAAGTAGATAACTTGAAGCGTCAAGATGAGATCTTTGAATTCTATGCGCTTGGTTTTGGTGATCCAATTGCCATCTCGGGTTCCCATGGAATCGGAATTGGTGATCTATTAGAAGCATGTGCGAAACATTTCCCTGAAGATGTGGATGATGAATATGGCGATGAAGTGATTAAAGTCGCTTTGATTGGTCGTCCGAACGTAGGGAAATCCTCACTTGTGAACTCTATTCTTGGTGAAGATCGAGTGATTGTATCGAATGTAGCAGGAACAACGCGTGATGCGATTGATACTCCTTTTGAAAAAGATGGTCAGAAGTATGTAATTATCGACACAGCAGGTATGCGTAAACGCGGTAAAGTTTATGAGAACATGGAAAAATACTCGGTGATGCGTGCAATGAAAGCAATTGAACGTGCTGATGTTATCCTTGTTGTCATTAATGGTGAAGAAGGCATTATTGAGCAGGACAAGCATATTGCAGGTTATGCACATGAAGCAGGAAAAGCGGCTATATTTGTCGTAAATAAATGGGATGCGGTAGAGAAAGACGATAAGACGCTCCAACAGTTTACACAAAAAATTCGTGATCACTTCTTGTTCATGACGTATGCGCCAATCTTGTTCGTATCTGCGAAAACAACGCAGCGACTTAATCGCATTCTACCACTCGTCAATCAAGTGGCAGAGCAACACACGATTCGTATTCAGACTCACATCTTGAACGATGTGATCTCGGATGCAGTTGCGCTGAACTCACCTCCGACTGACAAGGGTAGAAGAATGCGCATTAACTATGTGACACAAGTAGCTGTGAAGCCTCCGGCATTCGTCTTGTTCGTGAATGATCCGGAACTCATGCACTTCTCATATGAGCGTTATTTGGAAAACAAGATCCGTGCAGCTTTCGGTTTCGAAGGTACACCGCTGCGTATCTTTACGCGCAGAAAATCCTCTGATGAATAGGAGAGAATTTCTTTGCAGAGTGTGATCGCGATTGTCGTCAGTTATTTACTAGGTTCAATTAGCTTTAGTTTTATTATTGCAAGGTTGTTCAAAGGCATCGACATTCGCAAGCATGGTTCCGGAAACGCTGGAGCAACGAATACATTGCGGGTTCTTGGAAAAGGACCTGCAATTCTTGTGCTTGTACTGGATGTATTGAAAGCCGTGATTGCAGTATGGATTGGTAAATGGGTTTCACCAGATGTTCTTTGGGTAGCCGTACTATGTGGTCTAGCATCCATTATTGGTCACAATTGGCCGATTTTCTTCGGTTTTCGTGGTGGGAAAGGGATTGCGACTACAATCGGTGTGATGATGACTCTCTGTTTCGTTCCGGGACTAATTGCAGGTGTTTTTGCGATTTTGTCCATTGTGCTCACCCGTTTTGTTTCGCTTGGCTCGCTCGTGTTTACTGCACTTTTACCTCTTGTTATTTGGCTAATGGGCAAGCCGCCTGAAATTTTCTGGGGCAGCATCATCATTGGAGTATTTGCCTTTGTTCGTCATCGCAGCAACATTGTGAAGCTTGTTAAAGGCAAAGAGAACAAGATCGGCGCTAAACAGTAGCATGTAGAGGAGGAATATCACAGATGTCTAGGAAAGTATGCGTACTTGTAGCAGGCTCGTGGGGAACTGCTCTAGCTTCAGTACTAGCGGAGAATGATCATACTGTTATTCTTTGGTCTAGAAATGCAGCCCAAGTAAAGGAAATCAATGAAACGCATCAGAATTCCAAGTTCTTGCCTGGTATTACGTTATCTGATCGCATTGTAGCGACGAATTCGCTTGAAGAAGCGGTAACGGATGCGGATGCGGTCGTGATGGTAGTTCCTTCGAGTGGAATGCGCGGAGTGGCTGGAGCAATTCGTCCTTTTTTGAGATCGGATGCTCTTATTATCCATGCGACTAAAGGTTTTGAAGCGGGCACCTTACATACAATGACACAGGTGATTGCAGCAGAGCTTCCAGATTATGATCCAGATAGAATCGTCTGTTTGTCAGGTCCAAGTCATGCTGAAGAAGTAATACGCTATAGCCCAACTACTGTCGTAGTTGCGGCAAAAGATATAACGGCAGCCGAATGTGCGCAAGATTTGTTTATCAATAAATCGTCGTTCCGCGTTTATACGAATCCAGATGTTCTGGGGGTTGAACTTGGCGGAGCGCTCAAGAATATTATTGCGTTAGGTGCAGGTCTTTCAGATGGTCTTGGTTTTGGCGATAATGCGAAGGCAGCGCTAATGACTCGTGGTATTGCTGAAATTGCACGCCTTGGCGTAGCGATGGGGGCGAACCCGCTTACTTTTGCGGGACTTGCAGGTGTAGGTGATTTAATTGCGACTTGTACGAGTCAGCACAGCCGAAACTGGCGTGCAGGATCTCTACTTGCACAAGGACTCACCATGGATGAAATGCTTGCTAAAGTAGGTATGGTTGTAGAAGGTGTACGTACGACTCGCATTACGAAAGATCTGGCAGAGCGATATGAAGTGAATATGCCGATCACAGCTGAACTATATAGCGTTCTCTTTGAAGGCAAGGAGCCGAAACTCGCTGTAGAAGCTCTTATGGGACGTGTTCGCACGCATGAGATTGAGGAAGTTGCCACAGAAGGTCTTGGCTTGCTCTCTTAGCCCACACTTGTCACCATTTTCCGTCATACAATACCTGTATAAAGGTCCAACTATGGACTGGGTAGAGGAGGCGGCGATATGCCTAAGAAAGACGCGAATAAAGACGTACTCGGCGCAGTTAATCAAACGACGGGTAAGAATATTACCGAAAAAGACATTAACAAACTGGCAAGTACAGTTACGCCTTCGACCACACAGAATGAAGCGCAATTGCGAGAACTCATTAAAAAAGTTGCAGCACTTGTGAATGTGAAGGTTGAGGAATCAACAGTGAAAGATATAATAAAAGCAGTGAAGTCCAGCAACTTGGATGGTTCAAGCATGAGCACCCTCATGGGTTTACTTATGAAGAAGAAGTGAATATTGTATGACGACTGCTGGGCATAAGCATTTCGCTTATGCTTTTTGTTTTGCCTGCACATTCCCTAGGGAAGAAGTGAATGATATAATTTAGGATAGCTTTTTAACAACTGGAGGACGTTTACATGATTACTTTAATTACGAGATCCGTTAAAAAAGAAGTCGAGCCTGAAGTCGGAAGCACTTTACTTGCACTTGCTCAGAAACATGATTTGGACTGGAAATTTAATTGCCGTAAAGGGACATGCGCAAAGTGCCGCTGCCAAGTGATAGAAGGTATGGATCAATTGCAGCCTGTAACCATTGCTGAATATGATCGTCTTGAACCTGAAGAATTGGAGGCGGGTTATCGCTTGGCTTGCCAAGCGGTTGTGCAAGGATCAGGTCCTGCGTCTGTACAATACAAGCCCTACTTCTAATGAATAATCGAAACCAAGTAGGATCATCGCTCTCAATGCTAAGTAACAGCATGCGAGAGGCAATCATTACGGTAGATCAACTGACAGCACGCGCAGTATCTTCACCCTTGTTATTAGGAGGCAGTGCGGGATTGCTACTACAAGGTGTGCTGCTACAAGCTGCGCCTCGAGACTTGGATTACTATACCGATATTGCTTATACACAGACGCTAAGTAGAGGGCTACAAGCTTATGCGGTTGACGCTTTGTGTGAGAGTCAGACCGATATTTACTATTCCATGCTCAGCCATTATGACATGGGTGGGGTTAGTGTTGAGCTTGTAGGTGGTTTCCGTGTGACAGCTCGAGACTCTGTGTACCAAGTGGACGTATCCTTTTTATCGGAAAATGGGGCTATTCACTATGAACTTGAAGGTCGAACGATTCGTTTAATGCCGCTATCGCATGAATTGCTCTTTAATGTGCTGCGAAAGCGTCATGATCGTTATGAGCCTATTGCAGAGGCGATGTTACCCCGTCTAGAGGACCATCAAGCTATCTTGCAGCAGTTGTTAGCACAGGGGACATGGAGCGACGAGGTCTTGACTCAGATCGAACGTTTGTTAGGAATTGAATTGTATTATCAAATGCGAGGATAGAAGGTATGAAATTATGGCAACCGTAGAAGTTACATTTTTACCTGATCACAAAAAGGTTCAAGTGCGTCCGGGAACGACGCTACTTGATGCTGCTCGCAGGGCTAAGGTGCATATCCGTACACGTTGTGACGGTAAAGCAGCTTGTCTCATGTGCAAAGTACAAGTTCAAGAGACGTGTACAAGTGGTCTTATGGTGCCTAATCAGAATGAGCGTCTGAAGCTTGGAAGCTCCATTCAAGAGGGATACCGACTTTCTTGCCAAGCTAAAGTAAACTCAGCTGTAACGGTTACAGTGCTTGAAGACCCCCTTAAAGCGGCTGTACGCAGACAGCTTGAGCGTGCACGCGAAGAAGATGAATTATTTTGAACAAAGATAGAAGGTGTATGTATTGAAACAGATGCGAATCGGATTTACGCTCGTTCTCATGGTTGTAATTGTATCGATGTTAACGGGCTGCTTATATCCACAAGAGAAGCGTAAGGAGAGGCAAGGCAACCCGTCGGAATATATAAGTATGGTGCAAGGCGCAATTGACCATTTCCGCGAGAAGACGGGTGGCATGCTTCCTATCAAAAATAGTGAGATGGACACGCCTTTGTACGAGAAGTACAAAATTGATTTTAAAAGACTGCAAGAAAGAGGCTTAATCTCGAATCCTCCTCCGAACTCCTATGAGGGCGGTGGAAGCTTTATATACGTGCTAATCAATGTAGAGACGAAGCCGGAAGTCAAATTGCTTGATCTGGCTTCTTATCAGAGTGTGATTGAGCTTCAGCGGCAAGTACAAGCCTATCAGAAGAAAAACAATGGTACATTGCCACTAGGTGAGGCGATTGCACCGGGAATCTATCATGTTAATTGGGATAAAATGGGTGTTAAGAAGCCTGATCTCAAATCGCCCTTTAATCGTCAGCTTGAAGTGAGCTTTATGCTCGAAGAGTCAGGTGTGGCCTCGATTTATTACGGGGTTGAATTGATGAAGATGATCGAAATGCAAAGCTTGCAAAGCGGTCTTGAACCGAATGTGGATTTAAGAGAGCTGCTTGTAAAAAATTCGCCATTTGTACCGAATCAATCTCTGCACTACTACTGGGAAAATAATGAGCCTACTCCAAGTTTGAGAGCGAAATCATAGTTATTTAACTGTAAAAACGAAACCTTTTGTGTTACCTGTTCGGTACCCGAAAGGTTTTTTGTGTACTGGAATAACTTGATTGAACCCACATATATTGCTAAAGGGGTTCTGATTACAAAATTCCCGAAAAATAGTTTTGAAAAGTTCATCATATTCCTAGTAATCATACATATAATTCTACTAGTCCAAAGAATGTACGAGGTTGTCGCATACGGATCGCAGGATAAGCTTGATTGAAACGTCATGTGGCACTTGCTTCATTTAACAACCTGTAGGAGGGGATCTCAATTGGAAAAAGTGGATATCTTTAAGGACATTGCAGAGCGAACGGGAGGGGATATTTACCTGGGGGTCGTTGGAGCGGTCCGGACGGGGAAATCAACCTTTATTAAGCGCTTCATGGAGTCGGTCGTGCTGCCTAACATCCAGACAGAAACAGAACGTGTAAGAGCGACAGATGAACTGCCGCAAAGTGCAGCCGGTCGAACGATTATGACAACAGAACCTAAATTTGTACCCAATAATGCGGTGCAGCTCGCTGTTGCAGAAGGTTTGAATGTAAATGTTAGACTCGTGGATTGCGTCGGTTATGCAGTTGAAGGAGCGAAAGGCTATGAGGATGAGAATGGTCCTCGTATGATCTCTACACCTTGGTTCGAGGAGCCGATTCCGTTCCAAGAAGCTGCAGAAATTGGTACACGAAAGGTCATACAAGAGCACTCAACACTAGGTGTTGTTGTCACAACGGATGGTACGATTTCGGACATTCCTCGCTCTTCTTATGTGCTTGCCGAAGAAAGAGTAATTGCGGAGTTGAAAGAAGTTGGCAAGCCATTCATCGTGATTGTAAACTCATTGAAACCGCACAATGATCACGCGTTAGAACTGCGTTCGGAGCTACAATCCAAGTACGATATTCCAGTTGTGACAATGAGTGTAGCGACTGCAACTGAGGACGAAATGATCGGTGTACTGCGTGAGGTGTTGTATGAATTCCCAGTTCATGAAGTGAATGTGAACTTACCAAGCTGGGTGATGGTACTTAACGAAAGACACTGGTTGCGCACGCACTTTGAAGACTCTGTACGTGAAACGGTTCAAGATATTCGCCGTCTGCGTGATGTCGATCGCGTTGTATCTCAGTTCAATCAATATGAGTTTATTGATCGTGCTGCTCTAGCAGGCATGAATATGGGGCAAGGTGTAGCTGAGATTGACTTGTATGCGCCAGATGAGCTATATGATAAGATTCTCGTAGAAGTCGTTGGAGTTGAAATCCGAGGTAAAGATCACCTGCTGCAGCTTATGCAGGAGTTTACACATGCGAAGCGTGAGTATGATCAATTTGCCGAGGCGCTGGAGATGGTGAAGACGACCGGATACGGTATTGCACCTCCGACACTCGCTGAGATGGCATTAGATGAGCCAGAACTCATACGTCAAGGTGCAAGATTCGGTGTGAGACTCAAGGCTACAGCACCTTCTATTCATATGATTCGGGTTGATGTAGAGTCAGAATTCTCTCCAATTATTGGAACTGAGAAGCAAAGTGAAGAGCTAGTCCGCTACTTGATGCAGGACTTTGAAGATAACCCACTTAAGATTTGGGAATCGGATATTTTCGGTCGTTCGCTTCACTCCATCGTTCGTGAGGGTATTCAGGGTAAACTTGCGATGATGCCGGATAACGCCCGTTATAAGCTCCAAGAGACGCTTGGACGCATTATTAACGAAGGTTCTGGCGGTTTAATCGCAATCATTTTATAAAGATCAAGAGCTGTTCCTTTGGGTTCACAAAGACCTAAAGAACAGCTCTTTTCTATGCGTAGATGCTTAGTTTCTATTCGTCAAGTCGTCAAAAGGTGCATGACTTTCTTACTATTTCTTGCCTTTTTTTCATAAAATACGAACACAAGCCCTTGAAATTGATGAATGGGTGTATTACTATGAATTTATTCTTTTTATCCTGATGTATATTTTTCATGGAATCGGTGAAAACAGGGAGTAAAAGCTATAACGACTCTTTGGGGGGAGGTGAATTGCATGAATAAATCCGAATTGATTACAAAAGTAGCCGAAATTTCTGAGCTCTCCAAGAAAGACGTGACGAAAGCGGTTGACGCTGTGTTTGAAGCAATTTCCGAAGCACTACAAAACGGTGACAAGGTTCAACTTGTTGGTTTTGGAAACTTTGAGGTTCGTGAGCGCTCTGCACGTAAGGGCCGTAATCCTCAAACAGGTAAGGAAATTGAAATTCCAGCTAGCAAAATCCCAGCTTTCAAACCAGGGAAAGCACTTAAAGACGGTATTCAATAATCCGCTCTTACATACGTAAGCACACAAAAACCGTATCGGGCTTGCCCCGTGCGGTTTTTTCTTTTGTATATTGTTAGGTTTTTCCTATCTTTATTGGCACATTATGGATTAGAATAGAAAGGGGTAGAAAGGAGGCGCTGCTCGTGCTACTTGTTTATTGGAATTTACTTCTGCTCGGTGTTGTGTTTGCGGTTGTGACCTTAATCTTGGGGGAGATAATCGGACATTGGCTGGATAGCTTATCCAATGCGTTTCATGTTGATCATCTTGATTATTTACAACCGGTTGTTGTAATTGGGGGACTGACGTGTCTAGGTGCTATCGGTGTTCTACTCACAAAGTATACGTCTTGGTCAGAGCCATTCATTGGTGTTCTCTCACTTCTCTTTGCTGTTCTTATATCCATGTCGGTGTACTTTGGCTACGTCAAGAAGATGGCCAAGGCAGAAAACTCAATCGGTCATTCTACTGCTGAATTGGTTGGGAAGATTGCGGAAGTATCGGTTCCGATTCCATCAAGGGGTTATGGGGAGATCATCGTGAAAACCGTGTCGGGGTATTCCAATTATCCTGCGATTAGCTTTGAGGGACAGCTGATTAAACAAGGTAACAAGGTTGTGATTGTTGAATTGCGAGGCAGAGACTTTGCAGTCAGTGAGCTCAATCTATAAATACATAGGGAGGTAATACAGTGTCAATGACAGAAGTGTTGGATAATTATTTGACTATTCCGCTTGTAGTAGTTGCTGTATTAGTAATCTTAAGTTTGGCGTTCTGGGCACGTTATAAGACAGTTGGACCCGATCAAGCAATGATCATTACAGGATCGCTACTTGGCAGGAAGAATGTAATGACAGATGAAACGGGACGTAGATTAAAAATTGTTCGTGGTGGTGGCGCATTTCTGTTGCCAATATTTCAACAAGCGCAGCGCATATCATTGCTGTCGCACAAGTTAGACATTGCGACACCTGAAGTGTATACGGAACAAGGGGTGCCAGTACAAGCCAATGGGGTTGCGATCATTAAAGTCGGCGGTTCGATTGAAGACGTGGCAACAGCGACAGAGCAATTCTTAGGAAAGACAGACGATGAACTACGCAGTGAGGCACAAGAAGTGCTTGAGGGACACCTTAGAGCGATATTGGGTAGTATGACCGTAGAGGAGATTTATAAAAACCGTGATGTATTTGCTCAAAAGGTTCAAGAGGTGTCTGCGATTGACTTGAGGAAGATGGGGCTGCAGATCGTATCCTTTACTATCAAAGATTTACGTGACAAGAATGGTTACTTAGATGCACTTGGTAAACCACGGATTGCAGCGGTGAAGAGGGATGCCGAAATTGCTGAAGCTGAAGCGATGCGTGATGCTCGTATCCAGAAAGCAAGTGCAGAGGAACAAGGACAGAAAGCAGAGTTACTACGGGATACGAACATTGCAGAGGCAGAGATGGAGAAGGAATTGAAAGTTGCTGCCTTTAAGAAGGATCAAGATACCGCGAAAGCGGAAGCAGATCAGGCTTATTTCATTCAAGAAGCTCGTGCGAAGCAGACTGTAGTGGAAGAGCAAATGAAAGTTGAGATTGTACGTAAAGAGCGAGAGATTGATCTTGAAGGTAAAGAAATTTTAAGACGCGAGAAGCAGTATGACTCAGAAGTGAAGAAGAAGGCAGACGCGGATCGCTATTCAGTTGTGCAAGCTGCAGAAGCTGATAAAGCGAAGCAGATGGCAGCAGCTGATGCGGATCAATATCGTATTGAAGCAGAAGCCAAGGCACTTGCTGCACAGAAACGTTTAGAAGGATTAGCGATAGCAGACGCAGAGCGTGCCAAAGGTACAGCAGAAGCAGATATTATTCGATTGCGTGGTTTGGCAGAGGCAGAAGCGAAGGAGAAGCTTGCAGAGGCATTCACGAAGTTCGGTGAAGCTGCGATCTTGGACATTGTTGTTAAGATGTTACCTGAACTTGCAGGACGTATTGCAGAACCGATGGCAAATATTGAGAAGTTGACTGTTGTAGATACAGGCGGTACTGGTGGTGGGGCAACCAAAGTAAGCAAGTATGTAACTGAACTTATGGCGACTGCTCCTGATATGTTGAAGAGTGTATCTGGCTTAGATGTTGAGGCGCTGATTCAGAACTTAACTCAAGGTCGCAACAAGCCTGCTGAGCCGAAAGTATATCCGGATATTGCGATTCCAGCAATTGCAGCAGCTAAGGTAGATGAACCGTAAGGTAGTGTAGTTGACTTTCGATTTACTTTCCAGCATCATTAGATCATACAGTCAATCCAACGATACATAAGATCTAGGAGGCTTTTGGAATGGAGAACAATCAAAGCGATTATTTTGTAATCAAAGCTAAAGAGGGCGGCGTGCATGTCATTGGTCTAACTCGTGGGCATGATACACGTTTTCATCATACGGAGAAGCTTGATAAGGGAGAAGTCATGATCGCTCAATTTACAGAGCATACTTCTGCAGTCAAGGTACGCGGTAAAGCAACCCTTTACACGAAATTCGGCATGATCGAGACTGATTAATTATTACGATAAAGCAGGCATAGCCTGCTTTTTCTTTTTGTAAGATGGTGTATAAGCCTTTTGAGTGTGTTCAAAAAGTTAAACGAAGAAGAATGAGGGTGTTGTAGGAGCGTAGCGTTCGCCTTTGAAATCGTGAAAATACCATTTAATAAATTCAGAATTCACGATTGAGACTCAAAGGCTTTCCGTGGAAAACCACTTCGTAAGCATTAAGCACCCTCATTCTTCGCAGTGACCCGACTTTTTAAACATGCTCTTGTTGAGTAGTAGGAGGGAGCCATCGCAATGAAGAATAGGAATAAGTTATATTCGGTGTTAATGATTGTTCTTGTTTCGCATATTTTGGTATTCGGATTGGCATGGCTATTACAGATGAGTAAGCATGACGAGGGCAAAGAAGTCATTCGTATGGTAGATGATACGAACGTGGTTGATTTAGTCGCATCGCTGCCGCTGCAGACTCGTGTATCTTCAGTCGAGCTTCATCATTCAAGCTTATCGCTTGATCTGGTTTTACCGAAGACGATCGATTCGTCGCTCGTATTTCGTGACTTGGCACGTATTAACCAAAGTGCGATTCAGCACTCCTCCAACTTGAATGAGCTGTTTATCCGTGTGCTTGATCCTACCCGAGAAGGTGGGTTACTCCTTGCGGTTCAAATGGATCGAGAAGGTGGGAAAAGCATGCCGGATCAGTTGCAACGAGCGAGCGGAAATGATATAAGGAAAATAATGGACAAAAAATTTCAAATAAAATACACAGATAAATGGTTCCTCAGAAATCCTGCACAATAATTGTGCGAGGTTAGTTATGTTGTGATATAATCGTGAGGATGCTTGAACTGGCACAATAGGCAAAAGGTACGGAGGCTTTCCATGAGTGGTTATCGGATTCCCGAGATAGCAAAACAATATACAGAACACGATATGATTCAGCAGTATATGGACCTGCCCGATTTCCCAGAATTTCGGACTCGTTTGTTATATGCGTTTCTCCCGAAAGACGAAGCATCGCATGCGAGTGGAGAACTCTACACGTTAGTTGCGACCCTTTTGCAAATGGGAATGGATACGCATGATCTTGTTTCTGTATCCAATGATAATAAAGAGAAGAAGGTAGCACGAAACAGACAGCTCAAAGTGCTTGCAGGTGATCTGTATTCAGCGAGATTTTATCAGTTATTATCGGATGCTGGACAGATTGATATGATTGCGAAATTGTCTGCTGCTATTTGTGAAATTAATCGTTTGAAAGTTAGCCTTTACATGAAGATGAAAAACCTAAAACTAAAGTCTGAAGAATACATAGAATTGCTGATCCAGCTCAAAATGCACCTTTTCATCCGTTTTGAATCCATGATTGATGAGAAGTATCGCAAGGATTGGTCAGAAATTTTATTAATGGTTACTCGTTGCGAAGTGTTGCAGCAAGAGCTGTATAAGCAAGAGTCTATCCATGATTATCGCGATAGTTGGGGCTTCTGGTACATTATGCAGCATGGCTCTAGAGATGAGCGCAAATGCGTGCAGATGGAGCAGATGGATTATACGAAGCTGCGTGCGATTGTACACAAATACAATTTGATTTCTCGGATTCGTGAGATGCTGGAAACATCCTCACAAGCGTTAATATCGAAAGTCAATGAATTTGAATCAGAGAGTTTGAAAAGTGAATTAATTCACATCTGTGAGCCATTTCGGCACATAGGAACGAAACCGCTAGCTTGTGAAGAGCTTTAAGGAGAAGAAGATGGAAACGAAGAAAGAGAAGTTTGTACATTCGGTTTTTGAGTCTATTGCACCGAAGTACGATATGATGAATGACATTCTGAGCTTTAGAAGGCACAAGGCATGGCGCAAATTTACAATGAAGAAGATGGATGTACAACCTGGGCAAACTGCGATTGATCTATGCTGCGGAACTTGTGATTGGACGGTTTCTCTTGCACAGGCAAGTGGTACGGGTAAGATTGTCGGACTTGATTTTTCAGAGAAAATGCTGGAGGTCGGGAAACAAAAAGTATTTACTTCAGGTTTAGACAGACAAGTCGAACTCGTACAGGGCAATGCCATGGCGCTACCGTTTGAAGACAACTCGTTCGACTATGCAACGATTGGATTTGGTCTTCGTAACGTTCCTGATTTGGAACAAGTGTTACGTGAGATGAAGCGTGTAGTTAAGCCAGGTGGACATGTTGTGTGTTTGGAATTGTCTAAGCCAACTTGGCAGCCGTTTAAGAGCATTTATTATTTCTATTTCCGCAAAATATTGCCTTTGTTAGGTAAGTTAATTGCGAAGCGATATGAACAATATAGCTGGTTGCCAGAGTCCTTAGTTAGCTTTCCAGATCATAAGCAGTTAGCTACAATATACCGTGAGATTGGTTTACAAGAGGTACAAGCTTACCCGCTAATGAGCGGTATTGCAGCACTGCATATCGGGATGAAACGAAAATAGATTCAGGAGTGTAATGTCCTCATGTGGAACAAAGTTAAAGTGTTTTTAGAGATGATTAAATTCGAACACACCGTTTTTGCTCTTCCTTTTGCGTTTATGGGCGCAATTCTAGGTTCCGTTATTCTAGATGGACACTTACCTAGTTGGGCACAAATCGGTTGGGTTACACTTGCAATGGTTGGCGCACGCACAGCGGCAATGGGAGTTAACCGTGTTGTTGACCGTGTAATTGATAAGAAAAATCCGCGTACTGCGGGCAGAGCGATTCCAGCAGGACTCATTTCCTCGAAGGAAGCTCTGTTTTTTATTGTCGTTTCTTTTGCCCTGCTTTTCTGGGCAACTTCGAATTTGAATGCGTTATCGATGAAGCTATTGCCAATCGCAGTTTTCTGTTTAGTGTTCTATTCCTATACGAAGCGATTTACATGGCTTTGCCATGTCGTGCTTGGTCTAACGATTGCACTCGCTCCAATGGGCGGATGGATTGCCATTACCGGTCATATTACCGGTACGTCACTTATTTTTTATTTTACAATCGCGCTGTGGACAGCAGGTTTCGATATTATTTATGCGTGCCAAGATACGGACTATGATCGTCAGGAAGGGCTGCATTCGATTCCTAGCCGCTTTGGCGTTGCAGCTGCACTGAAGATTGCACGCGTGTTTCACGTATTAACAGCAGTTGGTTTGTTGTGCTTATTCTTTATGACATCCCTTAGCATTTGGTATTTAGTAGGTCTTATCATTTCTTATTTAATCTTGTTCTACGAGCACCGTCTTGTTAAACCGAACGATTTGTCTAAGTTAAACACTGCATTTTTTACAATGAATGGTGTTCTAAGTTGTGTGGTGTTTGTGTTTACTTTTATCGATATTTTGTGGGTGGGTTAATATGCGAGGTTGGGTAGTAGGAATTACAGGTGCAAGTGGAGCGATTTATGGAATCCGGCTTTGTGAAGAGTTATTAAAGCGAGAGATTCCACTTCATATTGTGGTGACTGAAGCAGGTTGGCGTGTATTACGTGAGGAATTAGGTTGGCAAACTTCGCAGCGTAAAGAAGCGTTGGAGGCGCATTTTGCACCATTTGGCGGTACGTATCAATACCACCCAATTGCAGACATTGGTGCAAGTATTGCATCAGGTTCTTTTCGAACGGAAGGGCTAGTGGTAATGCCTTGTTCAATGGGGACACTATCTGGTATATCGCGCGGTGCATCTGACAATTTGCTTGAACGAACGGCGGATGTGATGCTCAAGGAGCGTCGCAGACTGATCTTAGTTCCACGCGAGACGCCGCTTCATGCGATTCACTTGGAAAATATGCTGTCTCTTGCCAAAATGGGCGTGAGTATCATTCCAGCAATGCCAGCCTTTTATCATGGACCGAAGAGCTTGGATGATATTGTTGGTTTTCTAGTAGGTAAAGTAATGGACAACATGGGAATTGATCATCAATTGTTTAATAGATGGGGAGAACAAGCCAATGAACAAGAGAGAGAAACAAATCCACATCGGACGCATTAATTACACGAACGTATGGCCAATCTTTCATAGCTTTCCGCAAGGTGAACTTCGAGACTCTGTTCAATTTATAGAGCAGGTGCCGAGTTCACTTAATCGTGCGATGAAGGCTGGAGAGGTTGATATGGGGCCGATCTCCTCCTTTGCTTATGGGGAGAACTTCAAGAATTACGTGTTATACCCTGACCTTTCAGTAAGTGCACGTGATCGAGTGAATTCGATTCTACTGTTTCACCGCAAACCGCTTGAAGAAATTAAGAACGGACGTATTGCACTAACGAACGCCTCTGCGACTTCAGTTAACCTACTCAAGATTATTCTTCAAAAGTTTTATGGAGGAACACCGACTTATACAACAAGTCCTCCTGTGCTTGAAGAAATGATGGTGGATCACGATGCAGCACTCCTTATTGGAGATGAAGCGATCAGATCGAGCTGGGTTGACAGCGGGTATACCGTCACAGACCTTGGGCAAGAATGGAGAAAATGGACGGGCAAGGGGATGACCTTTGCTGTGTGGGCAATTCGTGAGGACACGATTGAGAAGTATCCGCAGATGGTTGAACAGTTATTCCAAGCTTTCGTACATAGTAAGCAAGAATCACTTGCACATCCGCTTGCAATGGTACATGATGCAATGGCACTGGTAGGGGGAACAGAAGCTTACTGGCTGCATTACTTTGGAAATTTATGCTATGATTTCGGACCAGAGCAGTGGGACGGATTACAGCTTTATTATCAGTATGCGTGGGAACTTGGGTTTTTACCTGAGCAAGTCGAAATGAAATTGTGGTCTTAAAAACGAGTGACATGGGTGAAAGAATGAAACTGACGGACATTTATTCGCGAAAAAAACAAGATATTGACTTCATTGAGAAAAGACTTGAACATGCGATTCATACGGATCAAGCGATTCTGCGTGAAGCTTCCCTACACTTACTGCGGGCAGGGGGCAAACGGATCAGACCGGTGTTCGTACTGTTAGCAGGTGAATTTGGCACCTATGATATTAAGCGCATTCATCATGTTGCCGTATCCTTGGAGCTGCTTCATATGGCATCCCTTGTTCATGATGATGTCATTGATGATTCACCGACGCGTCGTGGACAACAAACCGTACGATCCAAATGGGACAATCGGATTGCCATGTTTACAGGTGATTACATCATAGGGAAAGCTCTTCATGAGCTGACTCATTTCTCGAGTCCAGTTATGCACCAAGTGATGTCTAATGCGATTATTGAGATGTGTATCGGTGAGATGGAACAGATCCGTTTCTTCTTCGAACCGAATCAGCGTGTTAGAGACTATTTGCTGCGTATCAAAAGAAAGACAGCGCTGCTAATCGCAGTCGCGTGTCAACTAGGAGCTCTTGCGGCAGGTGCATCTGAACAAGTTGCACGTAAGCTCTATGACTTTGGCTATTATGTTGGTATGGCATTCCAAATCCGTGATGATATCTTAGATCTCTGTGGAACGGAGAAGCAGATCGGGAAAGCACCTGGTAGTGATATCAAGCAAGGGAATGTTACGATTCCTGTGCTCTATGCGATGATGGAAAGCCCTGTACTTAATCGCGCAATTCGCTCGGAGTTAGAACGAATTCAAGCGGCAGACGGTCAGACGGATGTGTCGTACATTTTGGAAATGATTCGTACTTCTGATGCAGTTAAACGTACAGACAAATTAGCTCAATTTTATATTGAAAAAGCAATTCGTGTATTGCAAGATTTACCGGATATTAAAGCACGTAAAGAGTTCGAACAAATTGCTCATTTTATCGGCAATCGATCGTATTAATTTTCTGTGAACTTTATTGTCTCTTAAGCGTTTTCATAGTATAGTAATTAAGATATTTTAATTTACTGACAATGGGGGCAATTCAAAGATCATGGAAAGAACATATTTGATGGTAAAGCCAGATGGCGTGCAACGTGGATTGGTTGGAGAAATCGTGAAGCGTTTAGAGGGTAAAGGTTTTCAACTAGTTGGTGCTAAATTAATGAACGTATCCAGAGAGCAAGCGGAGTATCACTACTCTGACCTTTCTGAGAAACCATTCTTCGGTGAACTTATTGACTTTATTACATCTGGTCCTGTATTCGGAATGGTATGGGAAGGCGATCAAGTTATTGCCCTATCCCGTACTTTGATGGGTAAAACAAACGTACTTGATGCTGCACCAGGAACAATTCGCGGCGACTTTGCATTACATACTGGCATGAACTTGATCCACGGATCTGATTCACCGGAAAATGCAGAAAAAGAAATCAACAACTTCTTCAAACCAGAAGAAATTCTTGATTACAACCGTGCAATTCAAGCTTGGGTGTAAGAACCAAAGATACAAGGTACAAGGTCAGAAGCCTTGTGCCTTTTTCTTTTTTAGTAGAGGTGGATAGCGAATGGACGACAAAGATTATACGTTGTTTATTGAAGGGGTTAAATCGTTTACGGGTATTGATCTAGCTCAATATAAAGAAGCCCAAATGAAGCGAAGACTCACGACACTGCGGACAAAAAAAGGGTATGCCAGCTTTGCGTTATACCTAGAAGCATTGAAGAAAGATAAGCTACTTCTGAATGAATTTCTAGATCGTATGACGATCAATGTCTCGGAATTTTGGCGGAATCCGAATCGATGGGAAATATTAGAGAAGCGTTTCTTACCCGAGATGTTGGCTAACAATCGACGATTGAAAGTATGGAGTGCAGCATGTTCGACAGGTGAAGAGCCATATACGCTTGCCATGATTCTGGCGGAGCAGGGTGCGCTGAAGGATTCGAAGCTTATCGCAACAGATATCGATGATAATGTGTTGGAAAAAGCACGTGTTGGTCAGTATATTGATCGAGCTGTTCGTGATGTACCTCCTGCGTATTTGAAAAAATATATGATTGAGCAGGGCGTACACTATACCGCTAGTGAGGAACTGAAGCGGGGCGTGACGTTTAAGAAACAGAATTTGCTGTTAGATACATTTGAAACAGGATTTGACTTGATCGTTTGCCGGAATGTCATTATTTATTTTACAGATGAAGCGAAGACGGAATTGTTCCACAAATTTGCCCGCGCACTTCGCCCAGGCGGAATCTTGTTCGTTGGATCGACAGAGCAGATATTCTCACCTGGTGTATATGGATTTGAACCCGCTGAAACTTTCTTTTACCGAAAAAAGTAAAAAAGTAAAGTAAACGTATAAGCTAATCCATTCATTCCCATACTAATGATAAATGCATAAATTAGGGAGTGTCAGAATGGATAAACGCAAGGTCATCTTAGCTTATCGTCGTGGTTTTATAACGATACAAGAATGCGCTCAAATTATGGGTATTGATTCGATGCAGATTATGAAAATTATGAATGATCCTACACTGGCTGAGCCACTTCGGGGAAGTTCGATTGAAATTGTGCACGGCTAAATAATAAAACATCGACACGCTCAGGTCTATTGACGAAGGCGTGTTTTTTGTTGTAGATTTATAAGTTATAAGTTATCAGCAGAGCTGATCGAATAGAAGTTTATCTAATGCTTGTTGTCAAACGATATGTCCTATACTATAATATGCACATGTAATTAGCACACCAAAGCGCTAAAGCGTAGGGTGAGAATTGAAGATCGGGTATAAGGGAAAAGGGGAGAAAACCATGAGATACTTAACAGCTGGAGAAACGCACGGACCACAACTGACTGCAATTATTGAAGGAATGCCGAGCAATGTAGAAATCGACTTCGAACAAATTAATCATCAGTTACATAGAAGGCAGAAGGGTTATGGCCGCGGACGTCGTATGCTGATCGAGAAAGATACAGTGAACATTGTTGGCGGTGTTCGTCATGGGAAGACGACAGGTGCTCCAGTTGCACTTGTAGTTGAGAATAATGACTGGAAGAGTTGGACGAAGATCATGAGTGTCGAACCCATAGAAGATGGGGATGCGAAGCGCCGTGTGAATCGTCCCCGTCCAGGTCATGCTGACCTAAATGGCGGCTTGAAATACAACCAGAAAGATATGCGCAACATTCTAGAGCGTTCTTCGGCACGTGAAACAACTATGCGTGTAGCTTGCGGAGGAGTAGCTAGGCAACTTTTGGAATTGTTCGGCATTAAGCTTGCTTGCCAAGTGATTCGTTTAGGTGAAGTTGTAGCGAAGCGTGAAGAGATGCCAATTGATGATCTAATTCGCATTACAGAGGAATCTCCACTTCGTGTAACAGATAAAGAAGCAGAAGCTGCGATGATTACTGCAATTGATGAAGCGAAGAAGGATGGCGATACACTTGGTGGTATCGTGGAAGTGATCGTGGAAGGCGTACCTGTTGGACTTGGCAGCCATGTACAGTGGGATCGCAAACTTGATGGAAGAATTGCACAAGCGGTTGTATCTATTCAAGCGTTCAAAGGCGTGGAGTTCGGAATTGGTTTCGAAGCAGCAGAGCGTCGTGGTTCGAATGTGCACGATCCGATTGTATACTCCGAAGATGGTGGATTCAGAAGATCATCCAATAACGCGGGCGGGTTTGAAGGTGGTATGACAACAGGTGAACCGATTATTGTTCGCGGTGTAATGAAACCAATCTCTACGCTCTACAAGCCGCTTCCAAGTGTCGATATTGATACGAAAGAACCGTTCACTGCACAAGTGGAACGCTCCGATACATGTGCGGTGCCAGCAGCAGCAGTCATTATGGAGAATGTGATTGCATGGGAAGTGGCACAAGCGTTCATGGAAAAATTCGGTGGGGATTCTGTAGAGGAAATCCGTAACAACTTAAGCCAATACCTAGCTCAAGTGGAGAGCTATTAATATGTTAGAGTTACAAGTTGATTTGGGACAAAGGTCGTATCCGATTTATATCGGAGAAGGTTTGTTGTCAGACGCTGCTTCCTACTTAGAAGGGCGTAATATTAGCAAAAAATCATCTCTTCTTATTGTTACTGATGAGCAAGTCGCAGCAAGCGGCCATTTGGGACTAGTTGAGAATAGTTTGCGCGAAGCGGGATATCGCTTGGTATCCCATATCGTTCCATCTGGTGAGAAGTCAAAGTCATTGTCTATTTTCGAAGAGATCATTACAACGGCTTTGGAAGGTGGATTGGATCGAAATTCCTCTGTGATCGCATTAGGTGGTGGTGTTGTAGGGGATTTGGCAGGTTTCGTCGCAGCAACATTTATGCGCGGTGTGAAATTTATTCAGATGCCCACAACGATTCTTGCCCATGACTCTTCTGTCGGTGGGAAAGTAGCCGTAAATCATCGAATAGCGAAAAATATTATTGGTGCATTCCATCAGCCCGAGTTAGTCTTGTACGATGTTGCAACGCTGCGTACTTTATCGCCGCGCGAGATTCGTTCAGGCTACGCTGAAATGGTAAAGCATGGGCTTATCTGGGATGCACAGTTCGTCACTTGGTTAGATGAGCACGCAGATAAGTTGTTAGCGCTAGATACAGAGTCGCTGCAATATGGCTTGCACAAGGGTTGCCAGGTGAAGTCTTATGTGGTTTCTCAAGATGAGCGTGAGAATGATTTGCGTGCGATCTTGAACTTGGGTCATACGATCGGTCATGCACTTGAAGCGGTTGCAGGTTATGGTGAGCTATTGCATGGGGAAGCCATATCTATCGGCATGGTTGGAGCAGCGAAGCTTGCGCAGCGACTAGGATTTTCGAAAGAAATCGAGCAAGTAACAAGAGCATTGCTTGCGAAATTCGAATTGCCTACACAATTGCCGGATCACTTTAATTCGGATCTGCTCATGGAAGCGATGGCGCATGATAAGAAGTTCAAGGAAGGCAAGATGGTATTTGTCATTCCAACAGAAATCGGTAAGGTTGAAGTTAATCGTAATGTGTCCTCGGAGTGGGTACGTGAAGTAATCGAACAATTGAAGGAGGAACAAGCATGATGGTAGTCAGAGGCATACGTGGTGCGACGACAGTTGAGTATAACGATGCAGATGAAATGTTAACTGCGACTAATGAACTATTGAATGAAATTGTGAAGAACAACAATACGGATCCGAAAGATATTGCATCTGTCTTTATTACAGTAACTAGCGATTTGAATGCAACTTTCCCGGCAAGAGCGATTCGTTCAATGGAAGGTTGGGAGCTTGTGCCGCTGATGTGCTCCGTTGAGATCGAGGTAGATCATGCATTAGCGCAATGCATCCGATTAATGGTGATGGTGAATACGACCAAAGAACAGCATGAAATCCATCATGCTTACCTGAACGGAGCAACTGTATTACGCCCTGATTTGTTAAAATAAGTAATTGACAGTCCGTGGTAACCAGTATATAGTGAGTCTAAGTTTAGCAGAGTGCAAGAGCAGGTTAGTTAAGTAAGATCTAGTAGAGTTTAGTGAAGATGAGTTTAGATGAGATGAGCAGAGTGTGCGGCCAGACGTGAGGGGAGAGCCTTTATCGTTAGTGGCGGTTATACCATGCGGTATAGACGGGAATTTAAGCATAGGAACACATTTCATTCGTGAGGTGTGGGACTTTATGTGTATTTCGTATACATGTATGCTTAGTTCGTGCTACCCGCAGTGCTTCTTACTATAACCATCAACATCAACCTCTACGAGTCGTAGAGGTTTTTTTGCGTATACATGTTTGAAACAAGTGGAGCTTTAAGTTCAACTTTTAGATGAGGAGAGGGTTAGGGATGAGTAGAGCAGAGCTAGCGAAAGTATTGGAATTGTCAGAGGCATACAATCTAATTCCGATTGTGCGGTCTGTGCTTGCAGATACGGAAACGCCGATTCGGTTATTTCAACATTTTTATGAAGAGGATCGAGCCTTTTTACTTGAAAGTGTGGAGGGCGGTGTGAAATGGGCGCGGTATTCCTTTATCGGTCGAGACCCGTTTCTGATGATTAAGGCAAAGAACGGCACTACACAAATCAATTTCAAATCAGAGACGAGAATGACTTCGGAAAAGCCAGTTGATGTCATGAAAAATTACTTGAATGCGTATCGTTCACCTGCATTACCTGAGTTGCCAAGGTTTACTGGAGGTGCAGTTGGATTTTTCGGATATGACCTGCTTCAGTATTATGAAAAACTTCCGAAACACCGTATTGACGATTTGAACATGAACGATATGCAATTTATGTTCTGCGATCAAGTTATTGTGTTCGATCATTTTAAACAGCAAATTAAAGTCATTGCGAATGTTCATATCCCAGAGAATACGACAGTTGAGACCATAACCGCTGCATATCATCAAACTTGCGCCAAGATGGAAGCTACAGTGGCAGATTTGAAGAAAACGACACCGCCATCTGCTATGACACATGTCCCAATTGCTGAGGATGTAGAGCTAGGAGAGGTTCGTTCCAATGTCACGAAAGAGCAGTATATCAGCAATGTGGAGCGAGCGAAGGAGTATATTCGTGCAGGGGACATTTTTCAAGTGGTGTTGTCACAGCGGTTTGAAATCACAACAGATGTATCGCCACTTCAAGTGTATCGTGTACTGCGCACAATGAATCCATCACCTTATATGTATTATCTCAAGATGGATGATGAAATTATTGTAGGCACTTCACCAGAACTTCTTGTTCGCGTGGAAAATGAGCGTGTTGAGACGATGCCGATTGCGGGTACTAGACCAAGGGGGAAAACGCAAGAAGAAGATCAAGCTTATGAGGAAGAGCTACTCAATGATGCGAAGGAACGTGCTGAGCATTTGATGCTCGTTGACTTGGGTCGTAATGATCTGGGAAGGGTTTCTGATTTTGGTTCAGTTCGATGCGATACATTCATGGATATTCAGCGCTACTCTCACGTGATGCACATCGTCTCGAACGTATCCGGCAAGCTTCGCAAGGACAAAGAGTTCTTCGATGCTTTTCTATCCTGTATGCCAGCAGGGACTGTATCTGGAGCGCCGAAGCTGCGGGCGATGGAAATTATCGCAGAGATGGAGAATGAAGGCCGCGGTCCGTATGCAGGAGCGATTGGGTACTTAGGATTCTCGGGTAACCTAGACACTTGTATAACGATTCGAACGATTATTTTTAAAAATGGAAAAGCGTATGTGCAAGCAGGTGCAGGCATCGTAAGTGACTCTGTACCTGAGATGGAATATGAGGAAACGATCAATAAAGCAAAGGCGCTACTGACTTCGATTCGAATTGCAGAAGCGATGTTCATCGGTGATCGAGACGAGCAATTAGTGGGAAATGGAGGTTAAGGCGATGGAGAAACAATTCACAATTGGAGAAGCGATTGCGAAGGTGATTGGCGGCAGTCATTTAAGTCGGGAAGAGGCGCGTGCTGTGATGGCAAACATCATGGATGGGGAGGCAACTTCTGCTCAGATTGGCGGATTGCTTACTGTACTTCGAATGAAGGGTGAGTCAATCGATGAAGTGACTGGCTTTGCAGAAGTGATGCGATTGAAGGGGATGAATCTTCCCACTGAACAGCGCAATTTGCTTGATACGTGTGGAACAGGTGGAGATGGAGCAGGTACATTCAATATTTCGACAGCTTCAGCGCTTGTAGCGGCTGCTGGTGGCATTCGGGTGGCAAAACATGGGAATAGAGGCATGTCCTCTCGAAGTGGCTCTGCGGATGTCTTGGAAGCTCTAGGTGTGAACATTTCCTTGTCCGGTCATGAGTCTGCTGCTTGTCTGGATCAATTGGGTATCTGCTTCATGTTCGCGCAGCAGTATCACGAGTCGATGAAGCATGCGGCAGGACCGCGTCGTGAGCTTGGTGTTAGGACGGTGTTCAACTTACTGGGACCTCTGACGAATCCTGCAGGAGCAGATCGCCAGCTGCTCGGTGTGTTTGATCGTAATAAGACAGAACTGCTAGCTCATTCACTAAGAGAGTTGGGATTACGTCGGGCTCTCGTCGTGTCCTCACTAGATGGATTAGATGAAATCTCAATCTCAGCACCTACGAAGGTAACGGAGTTACGTCATGGGGATATTCACACGTATGAGATTTCACCAGATGAATTAGGGCTTCGAACATATTCGCTTGCGGATGTAAAAGGTGGGGATGCGGCTTACAACGCTGCCATTATCCATAATGTGTTTGCAGGGGAACACGGCGCATATCGCGACATCGTGCTCGCCAATAGTGGAGCTTGTTTCTTCGTCACAGGGCTTGCAAGTTCAATCCAAGAAGGGATTAAGCTTGCAGCTGATATTATTGACGAGGGAAAAGCGGCACGTAAACTGCAACAACTAATCTCATTTACAGGAGAATACAGCCATGTTTCTTGATCGAATCGTAACAACAAAATTAGCAGAAGTTGAACAATTACGCTTGAAACTGTCGCCAGCAAAGGCAGAGCAGCAAATTGCAGAGATGAAGTCATGTCTAGGATTTGAAGCAAAGTTAACTTCGCGAGTAAATCGTCCGATGGGACTTATTGCCGAAGTGAAAAAGGCATCGCCATCCAAAGGACTCATTCGTGAACAATTTCATCCCATTGAACTTGCTGAATCTTATGAGCGTGCAGGCGCAGATTGTATATCGGTACTCACAGATGTGGATTATTTTCAAGGAAGTAATGCGTATTTAGAGGTCATTCGCAAGACGGTAAACATACCGCTGCTGCGCAAAGATTTTACAATTGATCCCTTGCAAATTTATGAAGCTCGTATGCTCGGGGCAGATGCAGTACTGCTCATTGCAGCCATTCTAAGTGATGAACAATTGAAATCGTATTTGAGTTTGAGTCGTGATCTGGGTATGGATGTGCTAGTTGAAGTTCATGATCGTTCAGAGCTAGAGCGGGCACTGGAATTAGATGCAACGTTAATTGGGATCAATAATCGAGATTTACGGACTTTCGTTACCGATTTGAAAACGACAGAAGAGTTGATCGCACACATTCCAAGTGACCGCACAGTTATTAGCGAGAGTGGGATTACAGGGGCAGCAGACATCGGGTATTTACAGCAAGTAGGTGCTCACGGGGTGCTCGTTGGCGAACATCTCATGCGTCAGCAATCTGTCGAAGAGGCTGTTTATCAATTGGTGGGACGGTTATAGCCGATGAAACCTACAATAAAAATATGTGGACTTCAGGGCGTTGAAGTGCTAAAATCTATTCAATCATTACCCATTGATCAAATTGGATTTGTATTTGCACCGAGTAAACGGCGAGTGACGAAGGAAATTGCTGGCGAGATGATCGCATTCTTAAATCAAATGAGAGAGCAAGAAGATCGTCGAACGCCTCTAACAGTCGGTGTATTCATGAATCCAACGCAAGAGGAATTGACACAAGTTATGGAGCATGCTTCGCTTGATGTCATTCAACTTCATGGTGAGGAATCGCCAGATTTGTGCAAATGGGTTAAACAGAAGTTCGGTGTACAAGTGTATAAAGTGATTTCGATCAAAGGGGAGCATGCAGAGTTAAGTGTAGATGCTCCTTTGTCAAAATCATTTCTTGCAAGATTAGTTAGCTATGTTGGTGTTATTGACGCCTTGCTGCTTGACACGCATGATCCGGTATATGGTGGAGGTTCTGGGCAAGTATTTCGCTGGGAGCTGATTCCGAGGTTTACGGAGTGGGCGAAGCATGCAGGTGTGAAGTTAATCGTAGCTGGTGGACTGCATCCCGATAATGTGCGGATACTAGTGGATGCGTACGAAATAGATGGTGTCGATGTATCAAGTGGAGTAGAAACCGATGGACGGAAAGATATAGAGAAAATAAAGAAATTCGTGGAGAGGTTGAAGACTAATGACTAAAGTACCTGATGAACATGGTCGATTTGGGAAATTCGGTGGGAAATATGTACCTGAAACATTAATGAATGCCTTACATGAGCTCGAAGAAGCGTATCGCAAGTATGCGGTTGAGCCTGATTTTATCGCAGAAGTGAATCAGTTGTTGAAGGAATATTCCGGTAGACCGACGTCACTTTATTATGCGAAGCGTCTGACGGAGCAACTAGGTGGAGCCAAAATTTACTTAAAGCGTGAAGATTTAAACCATACCGGTGCACACAAGATTAACAACACAATCGGTCAAGCCGTACTTGCCAAAAGAATGGGCAAGAAGAAAGTGATCGCTGAGACGGGAGCAGGACAACATGGTGTTGCAACCGCAACAGTAGCGGCTTTGTTGGGGCTCGAATGCAAGGTATTTATGGGTGAAGAAGACATGCAAAGGCAAGAATTGAACGTCTTCCGCATGAAACTTCTGGGTGCAGAAGTAATTCCTGTGACAAGCGGGTCACGCACACTTAAAGATGCGGGTAATGAAACTCTTCGTTACTGGGTATCGCATGTACATGATACGTTCTATATTCTAGGTTCCGCGGTGGGTCCTCATCCGTATCCAATGATGGTTCGTGACTTTCAGCGCGTGATCGGAGATGAGACAAGAGCACAAATTTTGCATAAAGAAGGTCGTCTTCCTGATACGGTTATTGCGTGTGTAGGCGGTGGATCGAATGCGATTGGTATGTTCTATCCGTTTATCGAAGATCAAGACGTTCGATTAATCGGTGTGGAGGCTGCTGGTAGAGGGATTCATACGGAAGAACATGCTGCCACGATTACCAAAGGGACGCATGGTGTGTTCCAAGGGTCAATGAGTTATTTGCTCCAAGATGAATATGGTCAGGTGAAAATTGCTCATTCGATTTCAGCAGGTTTAGACTATCCAGGTATTGGACCTGAGCATGCTTATCTTAACGATACTGCACGTGCTGAATATGTACCGATTACAGATGCAGAAGCCCTTGATGCGCTGCAATTACTCTCTCGTACAGAAGGTATTATTCCTGCGCTAGAAAGCGCCCATGCCATTGCGCATTTACTAAAAGTCGCACCAACGATGTCTCCAGATCAACTCGTAATTGTGAATCTGTCCGGTCGTGGTGACAAAGATGTAGCAGCGATAATGGGTTATCTTGCAGAAGGAGGGGATGCGCTATGAGTAATAATCGTATTGATGCCATTTTCGCAAGCTTAAAGGAGCAAGGTCGTAGTGCACTCATTCCTTTTTTAACAGTGGGTGACCCATCTGCTAATCATTCCGTTGCCATCATACATGAACTTGAACAAGCAGGCGCGGATCTCATCGAGTTAGGGGTTCCTTATTCAGATCCACTCGCAGATGGGCCTGTAATTCAAGCATCATCTGAACGTGCACTTAAGAATGGCATTACGCTGTTAGATTGTCTGGAAGTAGCGAAACAAGCAAGACGCGAAGGATCACAGTTGCCGTTTATTCTCTTTACTTACTTTAACCCTGTTCTACAACTTGGACTTTCTTCTATTTTCCAAAAAATAAAGGAAAGCGACATTGAAGGTATTATCATTCCAGATCTACCGTATGAAGAAGCGGGAGAAGTACGAGAGATCGCTAAGCAATATGGTGTTCATCTAATACCACTTGTGGCACCAACTTCCAATGATCGTGTTGCTAAGATTGTGGGTAACGCATCAGGATTTATATATTGTGTATCATCATTAGGCGTCACAGGTGTGCGGTCTGAATTCCACAGTGGGATTCATGAGTTTATAGAAAGTGTCCGTCGTGCAACAAAGTTGCCGATTGCAATAGGTTTCGGGATCAGTTCACGTGAGCATGTTGCCCAATTTGAAAAAGTGTGTGAAGGTGTCGTTGTTGGCAGTGCACTCGTTCGTAAGATCGGAGAGCTAGGTGAGGGCTTACAATCCGATAACCCACAGACTAAATCTTACAATCTCTTGCAAATTCGCGATTTTGTGGCACAATTAAAACAATAATTTTCAAGCGCTTGGTCAAAAAAATTTGTCACTGCGTGAAAAAGAATAACTTCCGATCCTCCTGAAATCGTGAACTTTTGAATTGATGTTATGGTATATTCACTCTTTCAAAGTCGACCGCTACGCTTCTCCAGTTATTGCTTTTTCACTACGTTTAAACTTTTTTGATCACGCCTTTCCAACCACAAAACCAGACGAGGTGATTATTGTGCAACCAAAATCAAACATTGTACATCTTCCTGTGTATAAACCAGGGAAATCAACAGATGAAGTAAGACGCGAACTAGGACTTAGCGAAATTACGAAACTCGCTTCCAACGAGAATCCATTTGGTTTCTCACCAAAAGTAAAAGAAGCGATCGCTGAGGAATTGAACCAACTTTACCTATATCCAGATGGAGCAGCTGTGCTACTTACTCAAGCTGTCTCTGAACACTACGGTGTGAACACGGATCAGATTATTTTTGGTGCAGGTTCCGATGAAATCATTCTGATGCTTGCTCGTGCATTCTTAGTACCTGGCGATGAGACGATCATGGCTACAACAACATTCCCTCAGTACAAGCACAATGTAGAAATCGAGAATGCGGTTTGTGTAGAAGTGCCTCATATTAATGGGAAGCACGATCTACCGGGTATGCTTGCACGTGTGAACGATAAGACGAAGATTGTATGGATTTGTAACCCGAATAACCCGACTGGAACGATGGTCACACATGATGAAGTAGAAACATTCATGAAAGCTGTACCCAATCATGTGCTCGTTGTTTTGGATGAAGCTTATTGTGAATATGATACAAGCGGCGTATACCCACGCAGCTTTGAATTGCTCGCATCTTACAAGAACTTGATCTTACTTCGTACATTCTCCAAAGTATATGGCTTAGCCGCACTACGTATTGGATATGGTATCGGTCACGCTGATGTGATTCATACGATTAACCAAGTACGTGAGCCGTTCAATACGACTCGTATTGCGCAAGCAGCTGCAATAGCAGCGATTAAAGATCAAGATTTCGTTGCGAAATGTCGTGAAGATAATGCTGTTGGTTGTGCATATTTGCAAGGAGAATTTATACGTCTTGGCTTAGATGCGTTCCCCGCACACGGAAACTTTATTATGGTTGATGTAAAGCGCCCAGGCAGCGAAGTGTTCCAAGGGCTGCTACGTAAAGGATTCATCGTTCGCTTTGACCCACAATGGGGGATGCCGAATCACCTTCGTGTGACAATTGGTTCTCAAGAACAGAATACGAAACTCGCTCATGCTCTAGAGGAAGTACTAGCAGAAGTTACTGTGCAAGCCTAACGTAAGCTAAGCTGCGGACTTAAGAGTAAATACACATAATAGAAGGTTGAATGCCATGACGAAGACAAGAATAGCTATATTTGGCGTAGGCTTGATTGGTGGATCACTTGCGCTTTGTTTGAAGGGGAAGCCAGGTTATACGATTGTCGGGCATTCACCAAGTCAGAAATCTGTAGATAAAATGCTCCAAATGCAAGTTGTAGATGAGGCGACGACTTCGATGGTTGAAGCAGTTGTAGATGCCGATGTAATTGTGCTATGTGTGCCTGTATCTTTGTTAGATACATATCTAGAGGAACTTGCTACACTGCCGCTTAAAGAGGGCTGCATTCTTACAGATGTTGGATCGACCAAGGGCTCGATCGCAGCTTGCGCAAGTCGCTTGAACCTAAAGCACGTTCACTTTATCGGCGGTCATCCGATGGCAGGTTCTGAACGATCAGGGATCGAAGCAGCATCTTCTCATCTTTTTGAAAATGCTTTCTACGTGCTGTGCCCAAGTGAAGGCACACCACAGCCTGCCATTGATCGATTAACGGACTTGTTATATTGGACGAAAGCACAGATCATTCAGGTTAATCCGCAAGAGCATGACGAGATTGTAGGTGCGATCTCGCATTTGCCGCACATTATTGCTGTAGCGCTCGTGAATCAAGTTTGTGATTATAACGATTCAAACTCGTTATATAAGCTGCTTGCGGCGGGTGGTTTCCGCGATATTACACGGATTGCATCATCTGAACCAACGATCTGGCGTGATATTCTCATTAACAATCGTGACATTCTGCTTAAATTGTTAGGGGATTGGAACACGAAAGTTGATGAGTTCATTCAATTGCTTGAGAATGAGGATGCCGAAGGTATTGCATCGCAGTTCCAGAAAGCGAATGACTTCCGTCGTTCGGTTCCAGATCGTCGTAAGGGGATGCTGCCTTCCCAGTACGATATATATGTGGATATCCCCGATCAACCGGGTATCATTGGAGCGATTGCTACACAACTAGGTCAGCAGCAGATCAACCTGAGCAATCTTCATATTTTTGAAAGTCGTGATTATGTGCCTGGTATTCTTCGCTTATCTTTCCGAAAGCAAGACGACGCAGATCGTGCCGCACAGCTATTACATGAGCAGTTTGCTATTCATGTATAACAACCAAATTCAGAAGACTTTGCCTACTATTCCAAGTAGAGCAAGGTCTTTTTTGTTATTCCTTTAAAATAATTTGAACTTTTTTTGAATAATCGATGTCGGATTGTATATGTTTGTATAGGTATGTCGTGATAGTTAGATGTAACAACAATAAGCAAGATACATACGATCATAGTTTAGCAGAAAGGAGTGGTTCAATTGATTATTTTTGAGCAAGTTGAGAAGTATTATGGTGATTTTCATGTTCTACAAAGTATTAATCTTACAATTAATCAAGGGGAAGTTGTCGTTGTTGTAGGGCCATCAGGTTCTGGTAAAAGTACACTTCTTCGTTGTATCAATCAATTGGAAGCGATTACAAAAGGATATCTTAATGTGAATGGATTTAGAGTTCATGATAAAAAGACCGATGTGAATATGCTGCGTCGGGACATTGGAATGGTGTTTCAACATTTTAACTTATACCCGCATATGAAAGTGATTGATAATGTCACGCTTGCCCCGATTAATGTACGAGGAATGGCGAAGAAAGAAGCGGAAGAACTAGCCATGAATTATCTCGAGAAGGTAGGAATCGCTGATAAGGCACAGAGTTTCCCTTCTCAGTTGTCTGGTGGGCAGCAGCAGCGTGTGGCGATTGCCAGAGGCCTCGCGATGAAACCTAAGATTATGCTGTTTGATGAACCAACGTCTGCACTTGATCCGGAGATGGTAGGCGAAGTGCTTGATGTTATGAAAACGCTTGCACGTGAAGGGATGACGATGGTTGTAGTGACACATGAAATGGGATTTGCCAAAGAAGTTGCTGATCGCGTTGTGTTCATGGATAAAGGACAAATATTGGAGGTATCGCCTCCTGAGCAGTTTTTCACGAGTCCTCGTGAGGAGAGAGCAAGGCTGTTCCTAAATCGGGTATTACATCATTAACAAATAAAAGGGGATGAAGATTCATGAAGACAAAAAAATGGTTAACAAGCGGTATCGTTTCCACACTAGCACTTGCTTTCGTATTAACAGGTTGCGGTAAAAGTTCAACAGAAGGTGCGGCAGCAAGTCCTGCTGGAAGCCCTGCGGCTGCAGCAGCAAGCGGAACTGGCCCAGAATCGCTTAAGAGTAAGGGGAAGCTTGTTGTTGGCGTGAAGTATGATACAAAGCTGTTCGGTCTCAAAAATCCGACGAACAATGAAGTTGAAGGCTTTGACGTTGATATTGCGAAAGCGTTAGCGAAAGAGCTTCTAGGTGATGAGAAGAAGATTGAGCTGAAGGAAGTAACGTCCAAGACACGTATTCCGATGTTGGACAACAAAGAAATTGACATGATTGTTGCTACGATGACGATTAACGAAGAGCGTAAGAAGCAGGTTGATTTTTCCGATGTCTATTTTAAAGCAGGTCAATCTTTACTTGTGAAAAAAGGCAGTGCGATTAAAGGTATTGCTGATGTGAAGAAGGGTACAAAAGTACTTGCTGTTAAAGGGGCAACTTCCGTTGCTAATATCAAAGCAAAAGCTCCAGAAGCAACAGTTCTAGAGTTCGATAACTACCAAGATGCATTCAGTGCACTTAAAGCAGGTCAAGGGGATACTTTAACAACAGATAATGCAATCTTGTACGGCATGGTGGCACAAGATAATAAATTTGAAGTTGTGAACGAGCCTCCATTCACAGATGAGCCTTATGGTATTGCCATTAAAAAAGGTGAGACTGCACTTGTAACAGCAGTAAATGATGCGTTGAAAAAACTTCAATCCAATGGTGAGTATAACAAAATCTATGAAAAATGGATTGGTAAGGCACCATCCAAATAAGCGTATGATGGAGCAAGTGATGGGTGGCTGCTGCCACCCATCTTCTGTATAGGGGGAGGATTAAGATGGACTTTACAATTTTCACAAGATACTTTGATACCTATATGCAGGGCTTCGGATACACGATATTGTCGAGTGTGATTGCACTGATAGGCAGTTTCATTATTGGTACGATTATAGCGATATTTCGTATAACAAACATCAAGCCTTTGCAATGGTTTGGGACGGCGTATGTCGAGGTCATGCGAAACATTCCTCTGCTTTTAGTTGTTTTCGCTTTCTATATTGGACTTCCTTATATGGGAATCACTCTAAGTGGCTTTATTTGTGGAACTGCGGGGTTAACATTCTATACAGCTGCTTTTATTGCTGAAGCCATTCGTGCAGGCATTATGGCGGTGCCAAAGGGGCAATCCGAAGCTGCTCGTGCAACAGGTATGACCTATGTTCAGACGATGTGGCATGTTATCTTGCCGCAAGCGATTAAGATCGTAATTCCGCCTCTTAGTAATCAATTTATTAACTTGGTGAAAAACTCATCCGTTCTAGGGATGTTCGCAGGACTAGATTTAATGTACTTTGGTGACCATATCGCAAGTGAAACTTATGCTACTGTTGATACTTACTTTTTCGTTGCTGTTCTGTATTTAATTCTAACTCTACCACTTAGTTACTTATCCCTATATTTGGAGCGAAGACTGGCTAGAACTAGTTGATTAACACAATGAGGAGGTGAGCATATGGATTTTATAGGTGCATTTTCGATAGATAATGTACGTTTTATATTAGAAGGGTTTTATTTAACACTGAAGGTAGCTTTTATCTCGATTGTATTAAGTTTCATTGTAGGTTGTGTGCTCGGTACAATTAGATACACGAAGCTGCCAGTCTTGTCACAGATTTTCGCCGTAGTGGTGGAGTTAGTACGGAATTTACCACTTCTCTTTGTTATCATTTTTACCTATTTAGCGATGCCGCAATTCGGCTTGAAGTTAAGTCCTGCTAGTGCGACAATTATTGCCTTAACGATCTTCGAAGGTGCGATGATAGCGGAAATCGTGAGGAGCGGGCTAAAGTCCATAGATAAAGGTCAGATTGAAGCTGCAAGAGCTTCAGGACTTAGTTATACGCAGACATTACGTTTTATTATCATGCCACAAGGGATTCGTCGAATGGTACCCCCGCTTGTGAGCCAGTTTATTTCACTTCTTAAAGATACTTCGCTTGCTGTTGCGATTGCTTTGCCAGAGCTTATGAATCATGCAAAAATTGTTATGGCGCATAACGATGAACATATATTCCCAGTCTTGTTTATGGTTGCGGTTCTGTACTTCACAGTCAACTACGCACTATCTATCTTTGCACGCCGTCTAGAGGCCAAAGTTGTATAGACAAATCCCCCTCAAGATTTACAATAGATGTTAAGGGGGGATGTCATGCTAGGACGCTTGAAGAATGAAGGTATACAAATGATTCTCGTTGCGATTGTGACTGCAATTGCCGGAGAATTCAAAATTATTCCGTTTAGCGGAGAGGTGTTCCGAATTGGACTTGGCAGCAGCGCTTTTCTGCTGTGTCTGCTGCTCATGAGGCACCTTCCTTACGTGTATACGGGGATTGTAACGGGGATTACCGTTCTGTTGTTTCGTACGATACGGGATATGGTGGCCTCATACGAACTTAGCAATGTGCTAGACAGTATGCAGGTTCATCTGCCAGCTACGTTGTATTATGTTGCTTTTGGTATCATTATGAGCCGAATTCAAGCCAAGCTGCAGGACTATCATCCATTCTTGCTAGGGATCTATATATCGATTGTTGATTTGGTATCCAATGAGATCGAACTGTTAGCAAGAAGCTTGATATTCAATAAGCCGTTTATGTTTCCGGACCAGTGGATGTTCATTACGGTGACGGCACTTGTGCGTAGTTACTTTGTCATCGGAATCTACAGCAGTTTCTCCATTACGCAAATGCGAGGCATACAAAGTGAGCAGCAGAAGCGCATTGAGCAGATGCTAAATACGAACAGTGGATTGTATGGCGAAGTATTTTATTTGCAAAAGTCGATGGATACAATCGAGCAGATTACAGCCAAAAGCCACAATCTATATCAGGAAGTTAATCATGCAGGTCTCAAAAGATATTCGCGAAGCATACTCGAAATTACACAACAAATTCATGAGGTGAAGAAGGATTCTCAACGAATCCTTGCGGGTCTCTTTAAGCTGTTCGATCATGATATCGCATCGGAAATGCGGCTTGCTGAGGTTGTCGATTTCTCCATTAAATCCAACCGTGGTTACAGCAATATGTTGGGTAAATCCATTGATTTTCAGAGTGATATACGCATTGATTACTGGACGGATCACTTTACGCCGCTGCTCACGATATTGAACAACCTAGTATCTAATTCCGTAGAAGCGATAGAATCACAAGGCATGATTCATATTTATGCAGATGAAAAACAGGGTGAGACGATACTTATTGTTGCGGATACAGGTACTGGTATTACGGAACAGGATCGAGATATGATCTTCGAACCGGGTTTCACAACTAAGTTTAACCAAGAGGGCTTTGCTGCTACAGGAATCGGTCTTTCCCATGTTCGTGATATTGTGCATGCATTAGGTGGAGACATTCATCTACAAAGTGGTGAACAGGCTGCGCAGACAACTTTCGTTATCACCTTATTGACGGATACGTTGAGAAAAGGAGTGTAGAGATCATGCTGTCATTCGGAATTGTGGACGACGATGCAGTGAGTCGATTAATGCTGCAGACGATTATCGAAAAAGGCGGACTTGGCGAAGTCGTTGGAACAGCAGGAAGCGGAATTGAAGGTGAGAAAGTGCTGCTTGAGACAACACCCGATGTTGTCGTCATTGACTTATTAATGCCTGATCAAGATGGGATTGAGACGATTATTCGCCTGAAGGAACAAGGATTCCAAGGGAAATATGTTATGATTTCGCAGATTGAAAATAAAGAGATGATCGGCAAAGCGTATCAAGCCGGCGTCGAATATTATATCCAAAAACCAATCAATAAGATTGAAGTCGAAGCGGTACTCTCTAAAGTGAATGAGCAGTGGAAGATTAGCCGTTCTTTGCAAGAAATTAGAGAGTCGTTAACGAAGCTGAACTTACTACATACAGGACTGGATCAACCACGCAAGAAACGGACTGCTAGAGAGATCATGCATCAAATTCTTATGGATTTAGGCATCGTAGGCGAAAGTGGTGGCCGAGATGTGATGGATATTATCGAGCACCTAACCTTACATCATAAGGCAGCAGGCATTCCGCCGCTTAAAGAGTTATATGAAATAACCGTTCGTTCACATAAAGTTGGACAATTGGACGTTGATAAAGAATGTAAAGCGATTGAGCAGCGTATTCGGCGTACAGTCAATGCCGCACTAACGAACATTGCTAGCATTGGACTGACGGATTATAGCAATCCAAAGTTTGAGCATTATGCCCCACTGTATTTTGAATTCCAAGACGTAAGACTCAAGATGAAAGAAATCGATGATCAAGATAAACCCGAGAAGGGAAAAGTGAATATTAAGAAGTTTCTTCAGGTGCTGTATTTAGAAGTGATGGATCGGATGAAGAGTGAGGGATAGAAGCTGGATTTTTTAGTTCAAATAAAAAAGACAGCGTTTTCAAAAAAACCATTGACAGAATGTAAACGTATACATATAATAAAAGTACAGTATGGTTTCTCTCCACTCCTATCCGATTAATTGCACAATGTGCAGCCGCCTGAATTGCTCAGGCGGTTTTTTTTTGCGTCATCTTTTGAAAGGTTGAGCCATATACTGATTCGGATTGGAAAATGTTACATAAATGAAATAAAAATTTCTTGGAATGTATATTTATATCGGTTTATTGTCGAAAAAAGCAGGGATTAGGCTGTATCAGCCGAATATGTGTAGAATAGTCACATTAATTGTCAGAAATAATAATTTTTTTAATTTGAATCCGTGCGCAACTTTCTTGGCATGTTGTAGTAAAACATGTTGAGAGGCTGGGGCATGATGAAAGAGTAGGAGGACCTGCGTCATGATTGACTCCCAGTTGATTCGTGAAATTAAAGATGGTAATAGCGAAGCATATGGTGAATTAATGCGTCGTTATGAACGTAAGTTATTGTCCTTTATCTATCACATGGTCCGTACAGCAGGTCTAGAGACCATGGCTGAGGATCTATGCAATGAAACTTTCTATAAAGCGTATCGCAGTATCCATTCATTCCGTGAAGTTGAAGCTTCCTTTTCAACTTGGTTATATACAATTGCACGTAATACCGTATTAAGTGAAATCCGTAAGAATAAGGCAATCAGTTGCTCGCTTGAAGATAATGTAGTTCTACCACATGCACCACTTGATACGCACCCGGAACATGCTTTGATTCGCAGTGAGCGTGTGATCAAGGTAAGGGAAGCGATTAATGCTTTGCCGGAAAAACAGCGTTCAGCGCTTATTTTAAGAGAATATGATGGTAAGGATTATCAAGAAATTGCGAATATACTGGGTCAAACGGTTAGTTCAGTCAAGTCCTTACTCTTTCGTGCTCGGGCGAGTGTAAAAGTACAGCTTGAACCGTACTTTGTGGAATCAGCGTATGAGGACTATGAAGGGATGAATACAAGATGAGATGTAACGAGGTAAGAGAGCAGTTAGGTGACTACTGGGATATGCCAGAAGATGCTCCACAGCGTATAGCCATTGATCAGCATGTGCTGACTTGTGCGGAGTGCGCGGAAGAGTTTCAAATTTGGCAGGAAAGTACACAGTTGATTCGATCTGCGATGGATGAATCTGCACAGCAGTTATCTTCCTATTCTTCGCATCGTGAAGAGAATTCCATATCTTCCAAGGTAATGAAGCGTATCTATGAAGATGATTCATGGCGCTTGCCTGTACCTGAGAGGATGTATGCTTTCTCTCGCAAAATGAGAAGAAATCTCCTTGTTGCGATTTCGTTCTGCTTAATTTTATCCTTAGGCTCCATTCTTTTTACGATGATATACGATATGGGAAGTAGATCGGCAGTAGACGACAGCTCGATCTACTCCATTCAAGCACCGCAAGCACTTGATGCTCAGGGCGGTTATAAAGGAATAAGTAAGAAGACGATGACAACGGCAGTGGCGAATGTATCTTCATCGTTTGTAGAACCTGTTCGGTTTCAAGTGGGACCGATTGACTCCTATCCGGATTACTTGCTAGTGTTGTCTCTCCTAGGGTTTATTAGTATGATATTAATTATGAACTGGTTTACGCGAATGAAATCGTAACAAGCGTGCCTTGTTATAGGAGGAAATTATGACGACATTTGGACTTGTGAGACATGGGAGTACAGAGTGGAACAAACTTGGTAAATTGCAAGGACAGATTGACACGCATTTAACTGAAGAAGGTAGAGAGCAAGCTACATTATTGGGGAAGAAGCTTAAATCAAGTGACTGGGATTTCATAGTGAGCAGCAATTTGCTACGTGCGCATGAGACAGCTGAGATCATCTCGCAATATTCGGGTATTCCTCTGCATGGAACAGATCCACTGCTTCGGGAAAGAAGTTTCGGTGAATGTGAAGGAACGACGCTAAGTGAGCGATTGGAGCGTTGGGGAGAACAGTGGCGCACGCAAGATCTTGGTATGGAGCAAGATGATGTTTTGTTCGCACGTTGGACTGCTTTTGCTGATGAATGGATCGCAAACAAGCCAGATGCTCGTATTCTTGTCGTCTCTCATGGTTCTTATATTGGTCAAGCTGTTCGTTCTCTTGGTTTAGAAGAAGAGAATGGATGGATTACGAATACGTCATTAACGATTATTCATAGGGACGCGAATGCTTGGTCCTGCTCGTTATATTCTTGTACAAAGCACTTAGATTAAGTGCTTTTTTTATTTGTCCAAAAAAGAGATTTTGAGAGGGTAGGAATATTTTTCTAAAATAATCCAATAATGGTTACTAAAAGTGGAGGTAGCCAAGATGAATCTAGCGGATATGCTGACTTATGCAGACATACAAGATTTGAATCGAATCGCATCTACCTACGATTGTGAGTGTAACTCGCACTCGAAGAATGACTTGATTCAATCCATTCTCAGTACTGTGAATCGTAAGGATGTATTTGAACAGCAAATCGCAGATTTAAGCTTGGAAGAAGTTCGATTCCTTAACTCCCTTCTTTTTGATACGAAAGCGCTATTCTCACTAGAAGAATTAACGGCACGTGCCAGGCAGGCTAAGTTTGAAAAAGAAGATTCAGACAACTTCAACCCAAGAGATCTTATCGTAAGGTTCAAAAAGCTTGGGTGGTTATTTCACGGGCATTCCCCGCAGACTAAATATTTGTTTCAAGTGCCCAATGATTTGAAGAAACGATTTTGTGATGTGCTAGGTCGTAGGATGCTCGAACGATTGCAATGGACGAAAGATCCAGTTGTATATCGGGAGGAACATCGGCTTATTGTGGAAGATATTCATAAATTCCTGAAATTCGTAGGATCCAATGATGTCATTCTAGCTGCAGATGGAACAATCTATAAGCGCACATTAGCTGCTGCCTTGGAAGAGTTATCTGTACGAGAGGCAAACGTTTCAAAAGGGGGATGGCGTTTCGGGTACGGCAGGATGTTTAAAGACTATCCCAATCGATTCTCACTCATCTATGACTACTGTTACTTCCACGCTCTTATTCGAGAAACAGATGGGAGACTCCAGCTTACAGACATAGGCACCGAACGTATTTTGCTGAATCAAAAGGAATTGATCCAAGATGTGTACAAGTTCTGGTTACGGTTATACAAAGGACCGATACCGAATTTAGAAGCTTTGGTTCAGTGGATGGAGCGACTTACTAAGGATTGGGTTGACGTATCCTCACTAAAGGAAGTGTTATGCCCACTCATCAGTCCATTCTACTATGATCAAGCGGAGTCTATCTTTGATTTCAGACTAACACAGATGATGTTGCATCTAGGTTTGTTGTCGATTGGTGAAACGGAACAAGGCAAACAAGTGGTTCGTCTTTCGCGTGTTGGCAGTTTCATTATTCGAGGTATACAAGTGAAAGACGATGAAGTGATTAAATGGCCTAATCACATCTCGGATCCCCGTTAGGTAAAGACACATTAATCGGGATGGGGGCTATTGTACTTAGCGGTGTGCAAAGAAGTGAATATGCTTTAGTAGGAGCAGGAACAAACGAAACGAACAGAACAGATACAATTGCTGCTAACGAAAAGCGTGAACAATGCTTGGAGGTAGGTATGATGGGAAAAATGAATGTTTCCAATGAGGTTTTACTAAGTCTGTTTGCGGAAATGGTGTGGGATGAATCTATTCGTAAACATAGACAAGAACATCTCTACAAAGCTATAGATAGCGCGTTAGCTGACGGAGACGAAGCTTCCTTCCTAGTTCTCACCACTGAACTTAAATCTTTGCAATACTAGGTTTATGCAGCATTCGTTCCATACAATACACATAGTAAGGGGAGGCATATGAAGCGTTTCATATGCTTTTTTTTGTTATTGACTTCTCCTTCGATGCATCTTAAAGTAGCGATTAAGACGAGGAGTGAAAAGTGATGAAGTTTAGCGATGTAGAATCAAGTAAGTGGGAAGAACTCAAGCCTTATCTCGATACGTGTTTACTGCCTATTACGGGTCTAAGTGGATCAGAGTCACCTTGGCAAGCAACTGATAAGCTCGAATTACTGCGTGATGCGATGGATTGTATTGAGATTCCATTTCGAGGCAGAGTGATTACATATCCAGCTTTACATTATGTCTTGCATCAGGAAACAGGCCAGATTGAACAAGCATTGGACGAGTTGTGCCATAAATTGAAGGAAGATTCTTTCAAATATGTCATCGTATTAACGACACAAGCTGCATATGAGCAATTGAAGCTGCAGGATGCAGATATATTTTTATATGTAAATGCAGGAGAATTACAGGAAAATCCAGAATTGATTCATGAGAATATTGCAAAAGCGGTCCAAGCAATGTGGAGTGCAATGAACTAAATCACAGTTGTGACAATTCGGTTAAATTTACAGAATAGTCCCGAAACCGCGTCAATATCAAAGCTTGACATTATTGACGCCCCAAAAGTCGTGGATTATTATTATTATGTCCTAGTTTATGATGGTAATATGAGGTCGAACGAGACGTTGAATATGACAAGGTTAGTCACCTTACACGAGCAAATGTTTAGGGGGGAAAAACGACACAATGGTTGATCACAACAATCACAATGATGAGCAACAGGATAAGAAACCCGTGAGACGCGAAGTGTCCCGTCGGCAGTTTCTTACCTATACGCTAGGTGGCGCAACCGCTTTTATGGCTGCAGGTGTAGTCGTACCAATGCTTCGCTTTGCGGTAGATCCAGTACTCAAGCCGAAAGCTAAAGCAAATTGGGTAAAAGTCGTTGAAGAAGCAAAAGTAGGAACAGAACCGAAAGCGTTTAAATTCGCGATGCATCAAGTGGATGGATGGTACGAAAGTGATCCTGAATTCGAAGCATGGGTTGCCAAGGATAGTAAAGGTGAGATCTTCGCACTAAATCCAACTTGTAAGCACTTAGGTTGTATGGTTACTTGGAATGGTAACCCTACACTTAAAGATCAGTATGCTTGTCCATGCCATGGTGCCCATTACACAATTGATGGGAAACAGCTTGCTGTTGCCTCGGCACCACTTGATCAGTATACGGTCAAAATCGAGAATGGTTTTGTATACGTTGGCGAGCTTCATGCCAACACAAGAGTGAAATAGGGAGGCGTTTAATCAATGTTTAAGAATATGTACAACTGGATTGATGAACGTCTTGACATCACGCCAATGTGGAGAGATGTTGCGGATCATGAAGTTCCTGAGCACGTGAATCCAGCCCATCACTTCTCAGCGTTCGTTTACTGCTTCGGCGGTTTGACGTTCTTTATTACAGCGATTCAAATTTTGTCGGGTATGTTCCTTGCGATGTACTACACACCAGATATTATTAATGCTTACGCGAGTGTTGACTACATTCAACACGAAGTGGCATTCGGTGTAATCGTACGTGGTATGCACCACTGGGGTGCGAGCTTAGTAATCGTTATGATGTTCTTACATACTTTACGTGTATTCTTCACAGGTTCATATAAAGCTCCTCGTGAGATGAACTGGGTAGTTGGTATGCTTATCTTCATGGTAATGCTTGGACTTGGTTTCACAGGTTACTTGTTACCATGGGATAACAAAGCTTACTTTGCAACACAAGTAGGTGTTAAAATCGCCGCTTCCGTACCTATCTTAGGACCTTACATCCAGACATTCCTGCAAGGTGGAGAGATTCTTGGCGCTCAAACGTTAACTCGTTTCTTCGCACTACATGTATTCTTCTTACCGGCAGTTCTACTTGCTTTGCTTGCAGGACACTTCTTCATGATTCGTAAGCAAGGTATTTCTGGACCTCTATAAGAGAAAGGAGTGACTTAAGATGGCACATGGCCCTAAATCTAATGAAAAAATCGTATATGTCGGGGATTCCCGTGTTCGTAAAAGTAAAGGTTTCATAACGCCGCCCGATTATACATCCTATCCGGGTAAGTCGGAAGCGTTTATTCCGAATTTTCTTTTAAAAGAGTGGATGGTTGCAGTAGTAGCTCTTGTTGGCGTACTGTGCTTGGTAATGTCCGATCCAGCACCACTAGGCTATCCAGCTAACCCAATGGCAACGGTAATTCCAATGCCAGATTGGTACTTCTTGTTCATGTATCAACTATTGAAGTACCCTTACGCAGCTGGTGATTTCGTAATCGTAGGTACGATGCTAGTTCCAGGTATTATGTTTGGTGCACTTATCCTTGCGCCATTTCTTGATACAGGTAAAGAGCGTCGCTTCTACAAAAGACCAATCGCATCATCCATTATGCTTGTGACACTTGCAGCTGTTACATATTTGACAGTATTCTCTTGGCACCATTACCAGCTTGAACTCAAGGAAAAAGGTATGGTTCCTGAGCATATCAAGCGTGAAGAAGAGTTACATGCGCAGAAAGCAGCTGCTGGCGGTGGCAATAAAGGTGAAGCACCTAAGAAAGCAGCATCAGCAATTGTTGCTAAAGATGACCCTGGTTATGAAGTCTTCCAGAAATCTTCTTGTATCCAATGTCATGGTGGAGACTTAAAAGGTAAAATTGGACCTACCTTAATTGGAATCGGTGATAAGCATCCGAAAGATGAGCTGATGAAGATTGTTAAAGAAGGTATTGGCGGAATGGGCGCTCAGTACGATGCTAACAAAAATCTAGGTTTGTCAGATGCAGATATCGATAAGATGGTATCATGGCTCGCGCTACAGAAAAAATAAATGCACGATGATGAAGAACCTGACTGTACAACAAATACGGTCAGGTTCTTTTTAAATGTTTAGAAGTAATTGTACATAGAATGGGGCGAGAATCGTTGCAAATGTCTTTTTTTTGGAGTAAGTCATTCTTATTAAGCCGTCCGATTCTATGGATGGTGTTCCTAATTAATTTATTAGGGACGGTGTATGGGTATTATTGGTACTGGGGACAGCTTGTTGATATAGCGGATACAGAACCTCTTTGGTATTTACCGTTCGTACCGGATTCACCGACAGCAAGCTTATTTTTCACATTAAGTTTGGTATATCTGATGTTTCCGAAGGCAGAACCAAGTACGAAATTTTCTCGTGCAGTGAGAGGATTTATTGAAGCATTTGCAGTTATTACTTCTATTAAATATGGAATATGGGCAGTCACTATGATCGTAGCTGGTGCTTATCTGGGGGATCCGCTTTCTTGGCAGCATTTCATGCTTATTTTTTCTCATTTAGGTATGGCGTTTGAAGTGTTATTATTTGGTGCGTTCTATCGATATGGCATGGGCGCTGTTCTATGTGCAGCGGCTTGGACATTATGGAATGACTTTATGGATTACAACAAAGGCATTTTCCCTTATTTATCACACACGCTGTTAAATGATCTGGACATTGTTAAAACTTTTACAATTAGTTTAAGTTTCATGTGTATTGTAACCGCCATCATTTATATGCAGCTTCGTAATCGAACGGTTCAAATCGGCGAGCAAGCGAAGGTCTAAAACAGGACAGCCCTCCATACACTGTTGTGAGGAGGGAATGTCCATGTTTTTTTTGCAGCGCAAATGGCGTATATTCAGCTGTTATCTGATCCTACTAATTGGATTATCGGGTGTGTGTGGGGATGTGCAAGCCCTAGCAGCACCTTCTAAGGATAAAGGGGAAGTGAACCAGGCAGAAGGAAATAAGAAGCAACAGATGGACTTAGAGACGCTAAACAAAAGAAGTGACCAGATGTATAGGAAAGCAGAACAATGCGATCCACTGGCCACATTAGAGGATTTAAGAGCAATGCAGCGTATGCTTGCGCAATTGCCATTACAAGAGATGACGACTGCAACCGGAATTGATACGATACTCGCAACATTGGATCATGCAATTAATGTGTTTAGTGTGTTTCGATTTCAACCAGAAAATGGCATAGAAGCTGCTGCGCAAGTTCGCTATATGACAGATGCGCTTAGCCATAAATTACATCCACTGTGGAATGAAGCTTACAGCGTTATCATGGATGATTTAAGAAGAATATACACAGGTGTGAAGCAGGAGAAGCGGATCGAAGCAGATGCTGCCTTTGCGAATCTGATGAAGCACTATACGAGAATACAGCCTGCGGTCCAAATAACGAAGAATCCAGAGGAGATTAAACCTGTCCAGAACTTGCTCACATTGACCAAAGCGCAGCTCCGCCATAATCCTTATGCCATGACGGAGCTTACGATGAGTTTAGACAATTTGCGTAAAGAGACGAATATCTTATTTGGTCGTGATGACAAAGAAACACTTGGGCCTGTATATGTACCAGAGGAGCCAATCCTATGGACGATACTCTTAGGATCGATTATATTGCTTACATTAACTTATTCCGCTATCCGTATGTATCAATCGCAGCAGACGACCATCAAATCACGCAAGAAAAGCGGAGAGAGTGGTTGGGAGTAGTGTTATTCGTCCTTAAATCCTTCTCCAAGTACATCATGTACATTGCTTATAACGATAAAAGCTCGTGGATCGATTGCTCGAACAATTTGATTTAGCTGGCGTATTTCGGAGCGAGATACGACACAATAGACGACTCTCTTGTCTTCTTTGGAATAAGCACCTTGTGCATGGAACAGCGTGACCCCACGTTCCATCTGCGAGGTGATTTGTTCTGCAATGGCATCTGGATTCGAAGAGACGATGGTGAAGGCTTTGGCTTCATAAGCCCCTTCAATAATGTAATCGATTACGCGTGAGGCGATAAAGACAGTGACTAATGTATAAAGGACTTTATCTAAGGTGATAAAAAATAGTGAGGAACCGATAATGATAACATCTGTTGAGAAAATAAACTGTCCGACGCTGCGTCCGCCTTTTTTGCTATAAATCCGAGCTAGAATATCTACCCCGCCTGTTGTACCTCCAAAACGAAATACAATCCCTAGTCCAATTCCGATTGTAACCCCTGCGTATAAAGCAGCTAAAATATAGTCATGCTCAGCATTAAATGGTGTGATCAAATCATGAGCAATAAGAATTTCCATAATCCATAGGAAAAAGGATAAAGAGATCGTTCCATAAATCGTATAGAACATGGCATTACGCCCGAGATACTTCCATCCAACGAAAAATAAAGGAATATTCAGTAAAAGGGAAGTGAGGGAAGGCCGCAAATCAAAAATATAATTGAGCAAAATGGCGATACCCGTTACGCCACCTTCCATCAATTTGTTAGGGATTACAAAGAAATGAAGGCCGAATGCAAAAATGGCTGTACCTAGTGAGATCGGGATGAGATTGCGAAGCTTGGATAATAGGGATGCTTGTGACAACAGTGGTCCTCCTCGATTGATAAATGATTTGTCAACTTTTCAGCTTTCAGTTAACATAAGGGGTAGAAAGTTGTAAAGGAAGGGTGAATGATGACGAAACGTTCGCTTCAAGATCTACAGAATGAAGTACATGAATATATTTCTCAATACAAGGAAGGTTATTTCTCACCACTTTCCATGCTTGCTCGTATGACCGAAGAAGTGGGTGAACTTGCTCGTGAGGTCAATCATGAATTTGGGGAAAAGCCTAAAAAATCGACCGAAGAGGCAAACTCCATTGAAATGGAACTTGGTGATATCCTGTTCATTACAATCTGTTTTGCTAACTCACTTGGTATTGATTTGACCGAGGCACATGATAAAGTGTTAAATAAGTTCAATACGCGTGATGCGAACCGTTGGACAAAAAAGGGAACCGAGTAAACAATAGCTACATATGATGTACCATCCCCCAAGCCAGTATATCACATGCAAGTTGAGGTGGATGGTCATGGATAGCGATTTTTTAATAAAAAAAGCTTATGAATCTTTGTTGCTAAGTGACTTTGAAGCAGCTATTGATTGGTTTCATAAAGCAATTGAAAGTGATCCGGGCAATGCTTCATTGTACTACCGTCTGTCTATCACCTATTTTCGGAGTAATAAGTTAATAAAAGCAGAGCAATATGCGTATCAAGCATCACAGCTAGAGCCAAATAACGAAGTGTACCGACAGCACATATTAAGACTGCAGGCACAAGAGTTAACCCGGCAGACTGAACATCGCTTAGATGGTACCGCAGAATCTGCTTATGCATCGATTATTCTCTTGAAACAGGCGTTAGAGTGGGACCCCCTATTAATTGAAGCCTATTTACTGCTAGCTGAGGCGTATGTCGAGCTTGAAGATTACTATCCAGCTATTCATGTTATTAAGGAAGCGCTGAGGCTTGAACCTGAACATGAACTCGCACAGGAATTGCTTCTTAATTACCAAGTACAATTATCTCAATATTTGGGATTAGATAGGAAGGAATCAGATAAGAATGAGTGAACGTATTAAAGTTGCAGTAGCAGGAGCCTATGGAAAAATGGGCCGTGAAGTTGTAAAGATGGTATTAAATGATCCAGAACTCGAATTGGTAGCCGCGGTTAATCGTACTACAGAAGGGGAAGATGCTGGCGTAGCTGTAGGTATGAAACCTTGCGGAATTGCCGTTACGAATGATCTGGAGCTTGCTCTAGTTGAGAGTGGGGCGGATGTGCTGGTTGATTTTACACTGCCGCATTCCGCCGTACTCCATACAGAGATCGCGATTAAGCATGGAGTACGTCCTGTAATTGGAACGACAGGGTTTACCCCTGAGCAGATCGAAGAGTTGGACAAGCTTTGTCAGGAAAAAGGAATTGGCGGGCTTATCGCACCAAACTTCTCGATCGGCGCCATTCTGATGATGAAATTTGCTGCACAAGCGGCAAAATATTTCCCACATGTTGAAATTATTGAGTATCATGGAGATCAGAAGCTAGATGCACCATCAGGTACAGCAGTGAAAACAGCAGAGATTATTGCACAGAATCGTGATGAATTCCGTCAAGGAAATCCGAGTGAAGAAGAAACGATTGATGGAGCTCGCGGTGCATTGTATGAGGGATTCCGGATACATAGTGTGCGTTTACCTGGGGTGTTTGCACAACAAGAAGTAATCTTCGGCGCTGCAGGTCAATCACTGAAAATACGCAATGATTCCTATGAAAGATCCTCTTATATGCCAGGGGTAAGTGTTGCCTGCAAAAAGGTGATGACATACACTGGGATGATTTATGGGTTTGAGCATTTTGTTGAATAGGTTTACAATGGGGACAAGGCGTAATTATTACGCTCTGTCCTTATTTACTTAAATACAAGAGTGAGTTCAAAAAGTCGCTTTTTGAACGCGTATTCAACAATTCAGATCGTTATCACAGGAGGAAATTCTGATGAATATTGCACTAATTGCTCATGACCGAAAGAAAGAAGAGATGGTTGATTTTACAATTGCCTATGAGAACGTACTTGCTAATCATACGTTATACGGTACAGGTACAACAGGTACTCGGATTATGGAGAATACATCACTAAGCGTACACCGATTTAACTCAGGGCCACTTGGCGGAGATCAACAAATCGGTGCTTTAGTTGCGGAAAATAAGATGGATGCGATCATTTTCTTGCGTGATCCACTAATGGCACAACCGCATGAACCCGATATTATTGCACTTTTGCGTCTTTGCGATGTGATAGGGATTCCGGTTGCAACCAATTTGGCATCAGCTGAAATTGTAATTAAAGCAATTGAGCACGGAGATATGGGTTGGAGAGCGTTAGATAATACGTATAAACCGGGTGAGATGTAATGGATGATCATTTAGATATATTGATTTTTGGTGCTCACCCAGACGATGCAGAAATCGGTATGGGTGGAACCATAGCCAAGCACACAGCCGCTGGTTACAAAGTCGGTATGTGTGATTTAACTTACGCGGAGATGTCTTCCAATGGAACGGTGGAGTCGCGCATTCAAGAAGCAAATGCTGCTTCTAAAGTGCTACATCTTCATATGCGGTCCAATCTAGGGCTTCCAGATCGAGGTTTACAGCTCATCCCTGATCATATTGAAGCCGTGACAAGAGAAATTCGGAAGCATCGTCCATCTATTTTATTTGCGCCGTATTGGGAAGATCGTCACCCTGATCATGTGATGTGCTCCCGTATTGTACAAGAAGCATTATTCAATGCGAAACTTCGTAAATACCTACCTGACATGGACGCACACCTTGTTTCACAAGTGTATTTTTATTTTATTAATGATGTGCACGAAGCAGATGTATTGACAGATGTTACAGCATTTTATGAGCAAAAGTTGGACTCTCTACGCGCATATCAGACACAATTCAATCCTGCTGGCTCAAGCAATGATTATGTCGCTACGCCGCTGAATCAGAGTTATATGGAGCGGGTAGAAGCAAGAGATTACTTGCTAGGTCAAAAAGGTGGAGTTCGATTTGCCGAAGGTTTTGTAACGAAGCAGCCGCTGTTTCTAGATTACTTCGGATTGAAGAGAGAAGGATAATAATGAGTCAATTTTTGAAAATCGGAATTACGTGCTATCCGACACTAGGAGGATCAGGTGTAGTAGCAACTGAACTTGGTAAACTGCTCGCTGAAAAAGGGCATGAAGTGCATTTTATTACACATAGCTTGCCGTTTCGCTTAGGCAAATTTGATAAAAACATTTTTTATCATGAAGTAGAAGTATCGGATTATCATGTGTTTAAATACCCGCCGTATGACTTGTCATTGGCTAGTAAGCTGGCACAAGTTGCACAGATGCAAAATCTGGATTTACTACATGTGCACTATGCAATTCCGCATGCAGTATGTGCAATTCTAGCAAAGCAGATGGTTGGCGATCAGCTTAAAGTCGTGACGACACTGCACGGTACCGATATTACGGTACTTGCACAGGATCATTCGATCTCGGATTTAATTCGTTTTGCGATTAATAAGAGTGATGCGGTAACCGCTGTATCTGCGGATTTGATCCGTGAAACGAGAGATTCACTTGCCATTAATCGTGATATCGATCTTGCGTATAACTTTGTGGACAAAAGGGTGTACTACCCGCGCGAAGTTAGTGAGCTGCGTAAAAATTTCGTAGAGCCTGATGAGAAACTGCTGATACATATATCGAACTTCCGACCTGTGAAAAGGGTTATGGATGTGGTTGAAATTTTTGCAAAAGTTCAGCAGCATGTGAAGAGTAAGTTAATGTTCGTAGGGGAAGGTCCCGATTTGTCTAGAGTTCATAGTCGGGTTAAGGAACTGGGGATCGGTGACCGCGTTATATTCTGCGGTAAACAAGATGATGTTGCAGAGGTTATTTCATTAGCTGATGTGATGTTGTTACCTTCAGAGAAAGAGAGTTTTGGTCTCGTTGCGCTTGAGGCGATGGCATGTGGTGTTCCGACAATCGGTTCGAATGCAGGTGGTATTCCAGAGCTTATAACACATGGAGACACAGGCTACTTAGCTTCTATTGGAGATACGGAAGCGATGGCGCAGTACGCGATTCGTTTACTTACAGATGAGGCACTGTATAAACGTGTGAGTGAGGCTTGTCTATACCGCGCTCGTCACACGTTCTGTAATGATTATATTACGCTGCAATATGAAGAGATTTATTATCGAACATTAGGACGTACAATGCCACCGGAGCTGCGTTTGTTAGATCCCGGAGCATGTGAATATAGCAAATAATGAAGATGGAATCGAAGTAAGGTTGTGAATAGGATGCAAGCTTGGAATCTAGGTGTTACGGAAAAAGCGGGCAGGCAGGTGCTTGCACAGCTTCATGCCAGTGGCTATGAGGCTTACTTTGTCGGGGGCTGTATTCGTGATGCATGTCTTGGCAAACCAGTCAAGGATATTGATATTGCGACTTCAGCGAAGCCTGAAGAAGTAATTGCTTGCTTTGAACGGACGGTACCGACGGGCTTGCAGCATGGGACGGTAACGGTGCTGATCGACAAGCAACCCTTCGAAGTGACGACATTTCGGACAGAAACGGCATATGTGGATTTTCGCAGACCGACTGACGTTCAGTATGTAACGAACTTAGAAGAGGATTTGCAGCGCCGAGATTTTACGATGAATGCCATGGCACTCGGATTAGAGGGTCAGATCATTGATCCATTCGGTGGGCAACAGGATTTGGAAGCGGCAATTCTGCGCTGTGTTGGAAATCCGATGGAGCGATTCGGCGAGGATGCACTGCGTTTACTGCGATGTGTACGATTTGCTGCAGGATATCAGATGCAAATCGAGGATGAGACTTGGGAGGCGTTATGCACGCAAGCACCGCTGCTCAAGCACATTGCGATGGAGCGTGTGCGTGCGGAGCTAGAGCGATTGGTCGGGGGGGAGTCACCGGAGAGAGGCTTGCAGCTCTTGCTGGATAGCGAGCTGTTGGCGTATTTCAGGCAGGACCTCGGCCTGCCTGTAGCCACCGCGTGGCGCACCAAGCTATCCGCAGGTGCGCTAGCGAACCTCACCGCGCTGGCCGATGTCAGCGCGCGGTGGTCCCTCCTCCTCCTGTTGACGGAGGAGGGACCTGCTGCCGCACGCCATGCGCTGCGGCAGCTCACCTTCGCCCGCGCAGCCGGCGAAGAGGTAGTCGCCGTCGTCGCATTGCACGACGACTTCGTTGCTACCGCTTGCCTGGCAGAGCCGGCAAGCGAGGTGGCTCTCGCGGCGACGGTGAAGCTCGCCGCGGTTCGCTACGGCGCGAAGGCTGCGCAGCGATGGCTGGCTGCCATCGCCGTGCTTCGCCGCGCCGCGGGGGCGGCGATGGCGGCGCCGAGTGCGCCATCGGACATGCAAGCTGCGCCACCGCGCGAGAGCGCGCCTGCGCAGCCCGTGCCGACCGTGGATGGAGCTGTAAGCTCATCCACGGTACCCGAAACGGCTGCGGATCTTTCCACTTCCCGCCTCCTAACATTTTTGCATACCGATGCATGTGATTTGATACTCGCTAGTGGCAACCAGTGGCTTACTGAGATGCCTTGCACGATGGTATCTGAGCTTGCAATTACAGGCAGCGATTTAATGCAAGCCGCGGGAATGAAAGGCGGACCGTGGGTTGGTCAATTGTTACACGAACTATTGAACCGAGTTGCTGTGGGCAAGTTATCTAATAGCCGAGCTCAGCTTATCGAAGCTGCATTAGTTGAGCTTAAGGAAAAGAGTGAATAACGTTGTTAGATACGATTTTACAAATTTTCGAGAAAAATATAGGTGCGTTCGTATCCGGTGAAGACCTCAGCAAGCAGCTTGGCTGCTCTCGTACTGCTGTGTGGAAGGGGATTCGTTCCCTTCGCGCACAAGGCTATGTGTTTGAGGCATCTTCACGCAAGGGATACCGCCTTGTTCAAGTGCCTGCGAAATTAGACATTCCTACTTTACTTGGCAAACTTGAGACCGAGTCGATGGGCAGAAGTATTCATTACTATGATGAAGTGGATTCGACCCAAACGATTGCGAAGCAAAAAGTTGCCGAAGGTGCGCCGGAAGGCACGATTGTGATCGCAGAATCGCAAACGGCTGGTCGCGGTCGCATGGGGCGAAAGTGGTATTCCCCTAAAGGGAAGGGAATTTGGATGAGTGTGGTGCTCAAACCGCAAATCCCGATTCATTTTGCCCCGCAGTTAACACTGCTCACCGCAGTAGCGCTATGTCGGACCATTCGTCGGGAATGCAAAGTAGACATCGGGATCAAATGGCCCAATGACTTGCTCATTAATGGCAAGAAGGTATGCGGAATATTGCTTGAGTCGAGTGCTGAAGATGAACGGATCAAGCATGTGATCTGCGGAGTGGGCATATCTGCGAACTTGGGCGAGGAGGACTATCCACCTGAACTGCTTGATATTGCAACGTCACTAGCTATTGCTTCGGGTGAGCAAGTCTATCGTGAAACGCTGATCGCTTCATTCCTTCAGGAGCTTGAGCAGTTGTATAAGCTATATCATCAAGAAGGATTTGCGACAATTCGCGCCCTATGGGAAGCACTTTCTGTGACTCTGCATCGACCGATTCAAATACATACCCCTCGCGATGGCATCGTGGAAGGGATTGCATCAGGTATTGATGAGTCAGGTGGACTGCGTATTGTATCTAGTACAGGTGAGCAATTGTGTATTTTTTCCGGAGACGTGGAGTTATATGGAAAAAAGGATGACACTCTCACTCAATCTTGATATAATAATGCTGTGAGGCGATATCCGCATGCGGAATTGCACTTACAACAGCATTATTTTCATGTTTGTGTAACAACCCTAATGGAAATTGTATAAGTAGTATGTTGGATTCTGCTCTGAGCCGTAAGGACCGAGACAGAAAGGATCATATGATTCTTTTGACGTTGAAGGCCTATTAGCTCATGCTATTAGGCTTTTTTATTTTCTCCTACGGAGCAACAAAAAGTGCAATGGAGTAGAAAAGAGTGTTGGAAGAGCGAAGCGTTCGCCTTTGAAATCGTGAAATTACCATAGAATAAAATCCAAGAGTCACGATTTCAACAGCGACTGGAAGCACTCTTTTCTACGTAAGTAGCCATACTTTTTGTTGCTCCCCAACATCTACTTCATGCTGTCACATTCAATCGAAAGTAGGTAATGTAATGACAACAGCAGTTCGCAGACCGATTACAACATCTAAAATTTTGAAAATGAAGCAGGACGGTGAGCCGATCACTGTCGTAACCGCATATGATTTTCCTTCCGCTTACCTCGTTGAACAAGCAGGTACAGACATTATTCTGGTCGGGGATTCTCTAGGGAATGTCGTACTTGGTTATGACTCAACAGTCCCTGTAACTTTGGAAGACATGATCTACCATACTCGCTCCGTTGTACGTGCAGTCAAAACGACATTCGTCGTAACGGATATGCCATTCTTGACTTATCATGGATCGATTGATCAAACCCTTCGCAACGCGGCTCGCATCATGCAAGAGGGCTTAGCGAAAGCGGTTAAGATGGAGGGTGGAGCTGAGATTGCACCAGCCGTACAAGCACTGACAAGTGCAGGGATTCCTGTTATGGGTCACCTTGGATTGACCCCACAATCCATTCACCAAATTGGTGGCTTCAAGGTACAAGGTAAGAACTCGGATCAAGCACAGAAAATGCTTGCAGATGCGAAGGCAATTGAAGCAGCAGGTGCATTCGCAATCGTGCTTGAACTTGTTACGGAGGAATTAGCGGCTTGGATTACGGATCAATTAACGATTCCAACGATCGGTATCGGTGCAGGCCCAACATGTGATGGTCAAGTACTTGTGTACCATGATATTTTGCAATATGGCCCGCCAAGTCATCCGAAGCGCTTCGTGAAAACTTACGCGAACATCGGTGAGACGATTCAAAATGGAATCGCGGAATTTGTGAAAGAAGTGAAGGATCGCAGCTTCCCGACTGAAGCACACGGATTCCAAATGGATCAAGAATTAGCGCAAAAGCTGTACGGCAGCGACAACGAATAATCGCTTAATATAGATAGGAGTCGGATGAGAAATGAAAGTTATTCGTACGATAAGCGAATTACGATCGGAACTTAAGAAAAGACCGTTTGATGCGCTTGTTGGATTTGTACCCACAATGGGGTTTTTACATGCCGGTCATGCATCCCTTTTGCACAAAGCACGTGAAGAATGCCAAATTGTTGTACTAAGTATTTTTGTAAATCCTACACAATTCGGTCCGAATGAGGACTTTGATAAATATCCGCGCAACGAAGAGCGTGACTTAGCGATTGCGAAGGAAGCTGGGGCTGACATTGTATTTTTCCCGCAAGTGGAAGAGATCTATCCGCGTCCTTCGAAGACAGAAGTCATCGTGAGCGATATTACAACGAAATTATGCGGTGCGTCGCGCCCAGGACATTTTGCAGGAGTAACATTAGTGGTATCGAAATTGTTCAATATTGTACAACCGGATAAGGCTTACTTTGGTATGAAAGATGCCCAGCAAGTTGCTGTCATTACACAGATGGTGAATGACCTCAATATGCCAGTTGAGATCGTACCTTGTCCGATTCTACGTGAAGAAGACGGGCTTGCTATGAGCTCTCGTAACGTCTACCTGAGTAGCGAGCAGCGCAATGAAGCGCTTGTATTATCTCGTACTTTGATGGAAACGAAGCAGTGGCTAATAACAGATGCACCAAACCTTGTATCCGATATTCGTGAGCGGATTACGAACCAGATCTCGGCATCACCGCTTGCTGAGATCGACTATGTTGAAGTGCTGAGCTATCCTGCACTTGAGACAGTTGAACGTCTTGATGACCAAGAATCAGAAAGTCTGATCATCGCTCTTGCTGTGAAATTTGGAGCAACAAGGCTCATTGATAACGTAATTATTTCGATTAAGGGGAATTGATGTCATGTTTAGAACAATGATGAAAGCCAAGATTCATCGTGCAACGGTGACAGAGGCAAATTTAAACTATATTGGCTCGATTACAATTGATGAAGATTTACTTGATCTGGTGGACATGCTTCCTAATGAGAAAGTGCAAATTGTTAACAACAATAATGGAGCGCGTCTGGAAACTTACATCATTCCAGGGCCACGCGGATCAGGTGTGATCTGTCTGAATGGCGCAGCAGCGCGTTTAGTTCAACCGGGTGATAAGGTCATTATTATTTCATATTGTATGTTATCGGATGAACAAGCACGTGAACACAAGCCAAAAGTAGCGTTTATGGGTGAGGGAAACATCGTAGATAGTTTGCTTGATGAAGAAGCACATTCCACGATTTTTCCTAAGTAAATGCCGCATGAAAAGCGTGATGTAAACAAACAATGAATGTATTCTTTCGAAGGCGGGATGCATATGTTCAAACATTTGTTTGCCACGATGAACGAAGTGCTCGATGAAATCGCGGAGAAATATCCGAATGCCGCTGGTTCTCAGAAAAAGCACTTAGATGAACAGATCAGCGTACTCAAAACGATGAGTGATGAGTTTATTGAGGACTGGCTTGCTTTTGAAGAAAAGCTGCGGAGTGTTCCTACGGAAGTAAGTGAGAACACACCAAAGGAACCGACAAAGGAACCGACAATGGCACAACAGCCTGCACCAGCAGCAGCTTATGCAGCACCAGCAGCTTCGTATGTGCAGCCTCAACCTACGGGGAATAAGCCCCTTTTGTCTGATATTGACATGTCCATCAAGCAAACGGAGCAATTCCGCAAAGCACAAGGTTACTACAAATTGTGTATGTACGATGAAGCAATTAAGCACTTCGAGCGTTTATTGCAGAAAGAACCAGATTTTCAATTAGGTCGTGCCTATTTGGCAATGGGACAGCTTCGTAGTGGCAACATAGCGGAGGCGAATCATCATTTTCAACTGTTAGCGCCGCTCACAGACAATGCGACCATGAAGGCTATTTCGTACAATATCATGGGCTGTATTCAATATGAAAAATGCAATGAAGACCAAGCTTATGAGTTTTTCAAAAAAGCATATCGCAATGATCCCAAAGTCATGAGTCTCGATTCGTAACTTTCCCTGTTCGCATTCCTAAATGGTGGCTAATCTGTTATGCTAAAGGAAGCAAGAAGAAGGGATTGAATACGTAACAATGAAATTCGCAGTCATTGACTTTGAAACAACCGGGAGCACGACAGAAGATGAAATTATCCAGGTTGGACTCGTTATTATAGATAAAGATTGCATTATTGACAGGTATACTTCCCTCGTTAAACCGGGGTGCAGTATACCTTCTTCTATTACGGAATTAACTGGTATTACCGAAGAGATGGTAGCAGATGCACCTGATATCTCCGATATTATGGGAGAGATGTATCCGAAGCTGTATGATTGTGTGCTCGTTGCGCATAATGTATCCTTCGATTTCGGCTTTTTACAACGCAGCTTAAGTAAAGCAGGATATTTCCCATTCTCAGGTCGTGTTCTCGATACGATTGAGCTGCTCAAAATATTGTTTCCGTCCTTAACTTCTTATCAATTGTCGCTCGCGAGCAATTCGTTTCAAATTAAGCATGATCGTCCTCATCAGGCAGATAGCGATGCTGAAGCGACAGCGGAACTACTGCTGCGCTGCTTAGAACGATTAGATGAATTACCACTTATTACGATTCAAAGATTACATGCTCTTTTTGAAGGATACAATTCCAATGATTTAGGCTGGTTCTTCAGTGATATTCGGGCAAACCGTGAAATGCAGGCAGAGATTGATCCGAACAGCCAGCAATACTACCGCGGCTTTGCGATGAGTGTTGCGGATTGGTCAGACCAAGAGAAGGTTGAGCGAGATGTCAGCACACTTCCAGATACATTCGAAGCATTTTTTGAACAGTTAAAGGAAAAGATGAAGGACAAGCTTGGATTTGAAGTTCGCGAAGCGCAAGAAACGATGATCCAAGAGGTGTATGCTTCCTTAGATAAAGATCGTCATCTTATGATTGAAGCGGGTACAGGAACTGGGAAATCGATGGGGTACTTGATTCCGTCGCTTTACTATGGGATAAAGAATGAGAAGAAAATTGTAGTTTCTACACATACCATTAATTTGCAAGAACAATTGCGTGCTCGAGATATTCCGATGTTGTATAATTTGTTTGATTTACCTTTTGATGCGGGTGTGTTGAAAGGTCGCAGTCATTACCTATGTTTGCGTAAGTTTGAAGGTCGCGTGAATGCAGCCGACTGGGAGCAAGCAAAGGAAGATTCCCTAACGGCAGCTCAAATGGTCGTATGGCTTGGAGATACACAGACAGGTGATGAAGAAGAGCTACATCTAACAGGTCGCGGCACCTACTTCTGGCATTCGGTATCCAGCGATGCGGATTCTTGTTTGAATCGCCAATGTCCATGGTTCCGTAAGTGTTTCTATCATCGAGCACGAAATGAAGCGAATACGGCTGATTTGTTAATTACGAATCATTCGATGTTATTTACCGATTTGAATGCGGAACATCGGATTTTACCGACTTATGAACAATTGATTGTTGATGAATCGCACCACTTGGAAGAAGTTGCAAGTCGTCATTTGGGTAAAGAACTTCATTACTTGACATTAATGAACAGTCTGCAGTGGATGTACAAGGATGCTCGAAGTGGTCATTTTGCCACGTTACGAAGCAAGCTTGGTAAGCATCAAGGTGATGATCGTGCAGAGCTGTGGTGTCAGACATTAGATCGCATGTACGAGCATGTGATGGCAGTAAGAGAGCATTGGGACGTTCTATGTGATAAACTATATGAAGTGGTCTCCACAGGTTCCAGTGACCCTGGACAAAGTGAATTAGGGCAATATGTACTTCGGATTAAGCAAGAGGAATTGCCGCAAGAATGGGCAGAGCTCATGCCGCTGGAGGACAACGTGTATCAAGAGCTAGGTCAGCTCATTAAAAGTGCTGAGAAGCTGATGAATGATTTTAAAGAACACGAAGATGAATATGATTTGCAAGGATTTCTAACCGATATGAATGGTTGCATCAAAGATCTTGGACATTGTCGCGAAAATGTACGATTTTTCATGCACCAAAAAGACAAAAATTCGGTATACTGGTTAGAAGCAGGCTTGTTTGCTAAGAAAAGTTCCGTTCTTCTGAATTGTGTGCCAACAGATGTGAGTAAGCTGCTGCAAGAAAATCTTTTTGAGAAGAAAGAAAGTATTGTAATGACTTCTGCAACTTTAACGGTTGATAAGTCTTTCCAGTATGTAAGTGAGCAATTGGGATTTTCTCCTGATGTGGGGGAGGATGTGTTGAAAACGGTTCAACTTCCTTCACCCTTTCAATATCGCCAGCAGGCGCTTGTATGTGTACCGCGTGATTTTCCAGCTATTAAAGGTCGGGCAGGGGAAGCTTTGTTTACAGAAAAGCTTGTTCACTCATTAGCTGAAGTCGCAGTAGCGACAAATGGGCGTATGCTTGTTTTGTTTACATCGAATCGAATGCTTAAACAAGTACATGGTGAATTAAAAGAGTTGCTTAAAACTCACGGTATCGGTGTCCTCGGACAAGGTGTGGATAGCGGTAATCGGAGTAAACTCACTCGTCTGTTTCAAGAAGGCAAAGCAAATGTTCTACTCGGTACAAGCTCATTCTGGGAAGGAGTTGACATTCCTGGCGACGCGTTAACTAGCTTAGCGATCGTTAGGCTGCCATTCCAACCCCCTAGTCATCCAGTGGTAGAGGCAAAATGCGAAAACTTGAAGAAGCAAAATAAAAACCCATTTATGAAATTTTCTGTGCCGCAGGCGGTCATTCGTTTCAAACAAGGTTTTGGTCGATTGATTCGTACCTCTAGCGATAAAGGAATCGTGATCATCTATGATACACGAGTTATCGATACACAGTATGGAAGAAACTTCCTGTATTCTTTGCCTGGCCCTAAAATTGAGTCGATGTCTACGTCCCAGATTGTGCCGAGAATTCAACAATGGATGGGAGAAAATATCTAATGAAATCAGTAATGAAAATTTCGGATGCAGTCGTTCGCAGACTACCGATCTACTTGCGTTTTTTAAGCGAACTTGCGAAAAATAATGTATTAACCGTATCCTCTCATGATTTGGGACAGAAGCTTGATCTAAATCCTGCTCAAATCCGTAAAGATTTAGCGTATTTCGGGGAATTCGGTAAGAAAGGCATTGGTTATGATGTTCTTTTCTTAATTGAAAAAATTCGCCAAATTCTAAAGCTTGATCGCCATATTGCAGTTGGCTTAGTTGGGGCAGGTAACTTAGGCCGCGCCCTATGCAATTATAATGCATTCCTAAAAGATACAATGAAAATTGTAGCTGTATTTGATGCTTCCCCTGACAAAGTGGGTAGTGAGATTAACAACCTACCTGTACAGCCAATGGAAGCGCTTGATGCTTCTGTTAAAGAACACGAGATTCGCATCGGCATCATTACGGTACCTGCTCATGAAGCACAGAATGTAGCAAATATGTTCGTTGCTGCTGGAATTGAAGCGATACTTAATTTTGCGCCGATTAATATTAAAGTACCTTCAACGATCCGTGTACATAACGCGGACTTTACAACAGAACTTCAAAGCTTAGCCTACTTCTTGGATTAAGAAAGTTAGATGCTAGCCAATAAAAAAAGCCCCTCAAATGTTCCGCTGTAGGAACGCTTGAGGGGCTTTTTTATCTACATCCAGCCGAAAAGAAGTTTGTAAATGATAAACGCAACGATCATAGAGATTGGGATCGTAATTAACCAAGTCATAATCATACGGATAACCGTTGCCCATTTCACTTCATGGAAGCGAATAACACTTCCTGTACCGATAATGGAGGATGTAATAACTTGTGTTGTAGAAAGTGGCATGTGTAGCAATGTTGAAGTCTGAATAACAGCGAATGATGTTAAGTCAGATGCGAAGCCGTTAATGGGTTCGATCTTAATCAGCTTGTTGGAAACGGTCTTAATAATTCTCCAACCACCTACTGATGTACCTAGACCGATTGCAAGACCTGCCGAGATTTTAACCCATAGCGGTACCTCTAGATCAGTTGCATATCCAGCCGATACGAGACCGAATACGATAATACCCATAGCTTTTTGTGCGTCATTACCACCATGTGAGAATGACAATAGGCCGGCAGAAATAATCTGGAACGTACGGAACACGCGATTCATTCGTGTGCGGGACGAGTTACCTGTCCAAATGATAATATATTTCAAGATCGTCATGACGAGATAACCAGCAGCAAAAGCAACAATCGGCGATAGGAGCAAGATTAAGATAATCTTCTTAAAGCCATCGAAGTTTACTGAAGCCCATCCTGCTCCAGCAATAACCGCACCCGCAAGGGAACCGATCAAAGTGTGAGAAGAGGAAGATGGAATACCAAAATACCATGTAAGTAAATTCCATAGAATCGCTGAGATCAACGTCGCAATAATGATGAAGGTACCATTCTCGACTTTAAATGGATCTGCGATTGATCCCCCGATCGTCTTAGCAACACCGGAGAACAAAATCGCACCGATGAAGTTGAGAGTAGCTGCATAAAGGATCGCAACACGCGGTGTTAAAGCTTTGGTCGACAGCGATGTAGCAATTGCATTAGCTGTATCGTGGAACCCATTAATAAAGTCAAAAATTAGAGCTAAGGCAACAATTAAAATTAATATCAGTAAATTTGTGTCCATGATTATCCTCCGAACTCGCTTCTCTTAAGAGTAGCGGAGAACAACACTTTCCAGAATGTTAGCAACATCTTCACAAGCATCTGTAGTTTGCTCTAAACGCTCGTAAATTTCTTTTAACTTAAAGTCCTCGTAAGGATCTTTCTTGTTATTGAAAATTTGACGAATGCCTTCACGCATGAGCTTGTCCCCTTCATTTTCAAGGGCATTGATTTGTACAGTATGTTCAGTTATTTGCAAATATTTCTTGCGACCAAGCAATTTGAAAGCATCAAGCATATGTTGGCATGAGGATACAATTACAGCAGAGAAGTCTTGCATATATTTATCAGTAGTCGTTACGCCTAAATAGTCGAAACGAGCTAACGAAGCTTCAATACCGTCAACAACATCGTCAAGTTTGGAAGCAAGTTCAAGAATATCTTCGCGATCAATAGGTGTAATAAATACTTTGTTCAAACCTTTGAAAATGTCGTGAGTAATCGTGTCGCCGTTATTCTCTAGCTCTTTAATTTGAGCAAAATAGTCTTGTGGTGGCGTATCACCCATCATCGCTTTGCGGAACAAATGAGCGGCATCTAGATTATTCTCCGCAGCTTTGATTAGTAGATTTAGAAAATCGACCTCACCTTTTCTTGTAAACAACATGGTTTCAAGAACCTCCTTCATCATATAAAAAGAATGCGAGTCATAATATTTGTCTCTTTATGTAGAAAAATCTTTTCGACTCACAGCTTTTAAAATATCACATCAAACCAAGGGAAAGCAATGTTGATTTCTTGATTTTATAATTTTGAAGTTGTACAGTTAAATAAGTAACCATTTTGTAGTAAAGGAACTGAATAATATGGATAAAATCATAATAATTAATGGCATTTTTGTGACAGCGAGTCCCATTCAGCCAATTGTCAAAGGTTGTATGGTAATTGAAGATAATCGAATTACTTATCTGGGTTCTGATGTACCAGAACCACTTGAAAACTACACAGAAGTTGTAAATGGAAAAAATAAACTGTATATGCCTGGTTTAGTGAATACGCATGGTCATGCTGCAATGTCACTACTTCGTGGTTATGGGGACGATTTAGCGCTTCAAGTGTGGCTGCAAGAGAAAATGTGGCCAATGGAAGCTAAATTTACTTCTAAGGATGTCCTGTGGGGAACGTCATTATCCATTGTTGAGATGTTGAAGGGTGGTACAACGACATTCGTTGATATGTACGATCACATGGATCAAGTTGCACAGGCTGTTGAACAATCAGGTATGAGAGGCTGTCTGACTCGTGGTGTAATCGGCTTGTGTCCGCCTGAGGTACAAGACCAGAAGCTGCTTGATTCGAAGAAGTTCGCTATAGACTGGAACGGTAAGGCTAACGGCCGAATCACAACGATGATCGCACCGCACGCACCATACACGTGTCCTCCAGATTATATTGAGAAGCTTGTTGCTTTATCACACGAGCTTAATTTACCTATTCATACGCATATGTCTGAAACACGTCGTGAAGTGGAACAGAATGTGTCTGATTACGGAGTAAGACCTGTTGAACATTTAGAAAAACTGGGTGTGTTTAATCGTCCAACTTTACTTGCACATGGTGTTCATCTCAATGACGAAGAGATTGCCGTTCTTGCAAAGTATGATGTTCGTGTATCACATAACCCAGGAAGCAACTTGAAATTAGCATCCGGTGTAGCACGTGTTCCTGAACTACTCGCTGCTGGGGTAAAAGTATCATTAGGTACGGATAGCGCGGCATCGAATAATAACTTGGATATGTTTGAAGAGATGCGTCTAGCGGCTTTAATTCATAAGGGTGTGTCAGGCGATCCAATTGCGGTTCCTGCAACAGAAGCTTTGCAGATGGGAACTCATATGGGTGCAGAGTCCATCTGGCTAAATGATGTCGGTCAACTTCAAGTTGGGAAGAAAGCGGATGTGATTGCACTTGATCTAGATCAACCGCACTTCCTCCCACGTACAGATTACATTTCACATATCGTGTATTCCGCATCGGCTCATGACGTAGTAGATGTAATGGTGGATGGCAAGTGGCTTGTTCGTAACCGCGAATGCTTAACAATGGATGAGGAAAAAGTGAAACGTGAATTTGAGCTTAGCTTCGAAAGGCTGACGCAATAACATGACAAGAGCAAGGAAGACGATCTATATATCCATCATTGTCTTTATTACGCTAATCGTAATCGCTTATTTCTTCTATACGCGTGTTCAACAGAACCATTTTAACGACTTGTCACAAGCTGTTCAATCTGCTTATGAGAAGACAACGATGGTAAAAGCCACACGGGCAGAGCCTTCGTACGGAGACGAAGCATATAATATCGTATTTGGCGATGATAAGCTGGGTCACCCGTTAATTGCATGGGTCTCTGCACAAGGTGTGCATACCGAGTTTGTAGATAAGATTTTCTCAGAAGAGCAAGTCAAGTCGAAGATGAAAGAGCGCGGGGAAAATATTGAAATCTTACGAATCCTGCCTAATAAGCTTCAAGGTCACTATGTATGGGAAGTATTCTATAAACAAGAGATTCCGAAAGAAAGCGACAAGTATTTCTATGATTACTACAATATAACTGACGGATCTCTCGTAGATACGTATCGGCTCAGTCTTCAATAGACTGGGCTTTTTTACATTCAAAGATGGTATATCAAATGTGATATACTTTTATCTATCAGATCATCTATATGAGTTCTATATGAGTAGGTGATGATCAATTCTAGAAAGGAGGACGTTTCCTTGCGAAAATTACGTCCGCTACCGATTGTTATCAGCACTGTATGTGCTGCAGCTGTCTTGTTCGGAGGGTGGTTTACTTATCAGTCACTTGCTATGGAATCGCCTCTGAAGAAGATAGTATCTGAGCAACCAGCTGTAACAGATTCCGATATTACACTTCAAAATTCAAATTTGATCGTCGATCTTCAGTTAAATAAAGATGCAAATATCCGGGAAGTTGTTCAAAACCTTTTCAAAGATGGAACTTCGATTATTGGTAATAAAACAGTAACTATTAACGCGAAGGGTCAACCCTCACCTGAACTAGGAACATGGTGGTCTCATGCTTTGTTTGATGTTGCGGGTGCGATGGAGACGAAACAGTATAACTTAATTCCAGAAGCTTTGCAGAAACGTGCTGCGCAGTTAGAGGGGCTTGAGATCAAGACGGAAATGGATGATTACTTTATGTATGTCACATTAATTCGAGGTGACGCGTATAAGTTCATATTGTTACCGCGTACACCTGCGAAGGTAGGAGCGTGGCAGCATGCTTAAATGGAAGAATGAAATATTAATTGGAATTATACCTGCACTTCTCTTGTTTGGTTTATATAAAGGTACTGAATATTTACCTGTCATACTGATTGCTGTCTTGTTGATTGTCGCTTTCTTCGTGGTTCGACTGCAGCGCAGTGGCGATGCTATTGGTGCAACAGGAGGGAAGTCCTCACATAAAGTGAGCGAACAGAAACCAAGCTACCTGAAGTTTGATCAGATTGGTGGACAGGATCAAGCGAAAGCGGAACTGATGGAAGCACTTGATTTTCTTATAAAGAAAGAACAGATTGCGAAGCTTGGAATCAGACCGATCAAAGGGATCTTGCTAACGGGGCCTCCCGGTACAGGCAAGACGTTGCTTGCAAAAGCATCTGCTCATTATACAAATGCGGTATTTAGTGCGGCATCAGGCAGTGAGTTTGTCGAAATGTATGTAGGGGTCGGTGCAAGCCGAATTCGAGACATGTTTAAGCAGGTTCGACTGAAAGCACAAAAAGAAAATAAACAGAACGCTATTATTTTTATTGATGAAATCGATGTTATTGGTGGAAAGCGTGAAGGCGGGCAGCAGCGAGAATACGATCAGACGCTGAATCAATTGCTTACGGAGATGGATGGTATTCATACGAAAGAAGAACCGCGTATTCTGATCATTGCTGCTACGAACCGGAAGGAAATGCTCGATTCAGCACTATTACGTCCTGGCAGATTTGATCGTCATATTGAAGTGGATCTACCGGATAAGAAAGGCCGATTGTCGATATTGGATATTCATGCGCGCAACAAACCACTTTCTGAAAATGTAAATATGGAGCTTATAGCAGAGCAGACATTTGGCTTCTCAGGTGCCCAGCTCGAAAGTGTGCTTAATGAAGCAGCGATTTATGCGATGCGTTCGAATGCAGATATCTTGACGAAGGATCACTTAGGACTTGCGATCGATAAAGTGATGATGGGGGAGAAAACTGACCGCGAAGCAAATGAAGAGGAGAAAGTACGAGTTGCTTACCATGAGCTTGGACATGCCATCTTAGCAGAAGTGGTGCGCGTTGGTTCCGTATCCCAAGTCTCACTGTGTCCACGAGGGAAGGCACTTGGCTATGTTCGTCATAATCCACCTGCGGATCATTACTTGTATACGAAAACCTATATTGAAGGTCAGATCATGATTGCACTTGGTGGGGCAGCAGCAGAAGAAATCTATTATGGTGCTCGCAGTACAGGATCAAGGAATGATTTTGAAAAGGCGATGGAGTTAGTCCGATTAATGGTAGATTCTGGTCTAACTGAGTTAGGGATTGTTGATATTCAAATGGTACCGAAGAAGCAATTTATGGATGTGAATCATGCGATTCTCGATGAATTAATGGGAAGTACGAAGAAAATATTGGAAACCTATATGATTGTGTTCGAACAGAGCTTGGATGTATTAATGAAAGAAGAGACGTTATCGGGGGAGCAATTCCGCATGATGATGCGTCAAATTGCTTCCTAATTGTTTGCAGGATGATTCGATTTGTTGTAAGATTAGCTTTCTGAGAAAACGCGAATCATTCATAGGTCGGACTCAGAACCCCTTTCACAGGCGGTTCTCTTTTTGCTTGTGATTTTGCTCACATTAGGGCAAAGGGTATTGGTATATAATATAAATTGGGAAAGACCATTTATTGTGTATACTAGAAAAAGAACAAATTGATGCAAATTTATTGCAGATTTGCGAAAAGGAGACACATCATGAGTCAGTTTAAAAAGATCGGCGTGATCGGCGGCGGTACCATGGGTCAAGGTATTGCTGAAATGCTTGCGAAAAAAGGTTTGGATGTCATTCTGGTAGAAAAAACTGAAGAACTTACACAAACTTCTTTGGAGCATATTGCAAACAATTTAGATAAGCAATTGGAAAAATGGGCAATTACAGAAGCTGAGAAGAAGCTCATTTTGGCTAAAATACATGGAACTGCAGATTTAAACGAAGTTGCAACATGCGACATGATTATTGAAACGGTATCGGAAGAGCTAGAAGTGAAGAAAGAAGTGTTCCGCAGATTGGATCAAATTTGTCCATCAAATGTGATTTTATCAAGTAACACTTCAACACTTAGCTTAACAGAGCTTGCAGCGGTTACGAAGTCACCTGATCGTGTAATTGGTGTTCACTTTGTTCACCCGGTTTCCAAGATTGATCTTGTTGAAATTATTCGTGGAATCAAAACATCGGATGCAACTTATAAAGCAACACATGATTTCGTGCAGAACACGATTGAAAAGCATGGTATTCAAGTATTTGAATCCCCAGGTTTCGTTACATCCCGTCTAATCTGTCTATTGATTAATGAGGCAATGGTTACACTATCAGAGGGTGTTGCGACAGCTGAAGAAATCGATACAGCGATGAAGATTGGTTATGAATTCCGTTCAGGCCCTCTTGAGATGGCAGATCGCTTTGGACTAGATTCCGTACTAGCAGCGCTTGAGCGCATGTTCCGTGAGTTTGGCGACTTGAAATACCGTCCATCCTTCCTATTGAAGCAAATGGTATACTCCGGACAGCTTGGTGTGAAAACGGGACAAGGATTCTTCCAATACGACAAGGATGGTGAACGCGTCTAATGAATATTTTAGTTATTAATGCGGGTAGTTCCTCGCTTAAATATCAAGTATATAACATGGATAATGAAGAAGTTCTTGCTGCTGGACGTGTGGAGCGTATCGGTATGGATACTGCGATCTTGACACATGAGCCTGTAGGTAAATCAGAAGTACGTGAAGTAACTCCGATTCTTGAGCATACAACTGCGATTCGTAAAGTACTAGACATGCTTGTGCATGCAGAGCACGGCGTATTCAAGAGCATTGAAGAAATTGATGCTGTTGGTCACCGCGTTGTACATGGTGGGGATTCCTTCTCTGGTTCTGTACTTGTAACAGAAGAAGTGAAGAAAGAAATTAAGCGCTTGTTCGATATCGCACCGCTTCATAACCCAGCAAGTATGCTAGGAATCGCGGCAGTGGAACTAAATATGCCAGGTGTTCCAAACGTTGCTGTATTCGATACAGCGTTCCACCAAACAATGGATCCAGTTGCATTCCGTTATGCAATTCCAAATGTACTTTACCGTAAACACCGTATTCGTCGTTACGGCTTCCATGGTACATCTCATCAGTACGTAAGTGAGCGTGCTGCTAAGTTTATCGGTCGTCCGATTGAAGAGCTTAAGATCATCACTTGTCACGTAGGTAACGGTGTGTCTTGCACAGCGATCTTAAATGGTAAATCCGTGGATACATCCATGGGTATGACACCGCTTGAAGGTTTGATGATGGGTACACGCTCTGGCGACTTAGACCCAGCGATCGTTCCTTTTGCAATGGATAAAGAAGATCTATCGCTTACTGAAGTAAACTTCATGTTGAACAAACATAGTGGTCTTCAAGCGATCTCTGGCGGTTCCAGCGATATGCGTGAAGTAACAGAAGCTATGCTTGCTGGGGATGCGAATTCCAAACTTGCATTCGACATGTTCACATACCGTATTCGTAAATACATTGGTGCTTATGCAGCAGCACTTGATGGTGTTGATGCAATCGTATTTACAGCAGGTGTTGGTGAAAACTCTGTGGAAGTTCGTGAAGCAGTATGCTCCAAGCTTAACTTCCTAGGTGTTGAACTTGATTCCGAGCGTAACAAGACTGGTCGCGGCTTTGAGAAACGTATCTCTACAGACGCTTCTAAAGTTGAAGTACTTGTTATTCCAACAAATGAAGAGCTTGTTATCGCTAACGATACTTACCGTATCACTACAAAGTAGAACAACCCTAATCGCGCGTGCGCATGACGTATGCGCGATTTTGTTGTACAATAGGTGGGATAAATGGCATTACAGCCTGAGGAGGCATTTAGGACTATGAGCGTGAAATGTATGATTCGCGACGTAAAGGATTATGTTGGACAAACAGTCCGCATTGGTGCTTGGTTACACAACAAGCGTTCCAGCGGTAAAATTCAATTTTTACAATTAAGAGATGGCTCTGGTTATATCCAGGGTGTTGTTGTGAAAAGTGAAGTAAGTGAAGATGTATGGAATGATGCATCCAAACTGACACAAGAGAGTTCCTTATATGTAACAGGTGTGGTTAGAGAAGATACACGTAGTAAATTCGGATACGAACTTACTGTTACGGGTGTTGAGATTATTCAAATTACACAAGACTATCCAATTACACCGAAAGAACATGGTGTTGACTTCTTGATGGATCACCGTCACTTATGGATTCGTGCACCGCGTCAGCGTGCAATCCTATCTGTACGTGCGGAAATTATTCGTGCGATTCAGCAGTTCTTCGATCAGCGCGGTTTTAACCTTGTTGATCCTCCGATTCTAACACCATCATCTTGTGAGGGTACAACGAACTTGTTCCACACGAAGTACTTTGAAGAAGATGCTTTCTTAACACAAAGTGGTCAATTATACATGGAAGCGGCAGCAATGGCACTTGGAAAAGTGTATTCATTCGGCCCAACATTCCGTGCTGAGAAGTCCAAGACACGTCGTCACTTGATCGAGTTCTGGATGATTGAGCCAGAGATGGCATTCGTAGATCATGAAGAAAATCTTCGTGTTCAAGAAGAGTTTGTATCCTATGTGGTGCAATCTGTCTTGAAAAACTGTGCTGCTGAGCTTGAAACGCTTGGTCGTGACGTAGCGAAGCTTGAGAAGTGCGTAGGACCATTCCCGCGCGTTACTTATGATGATGCAGTGAAGTTCCTACAAGATAAAGGTTTCGAGTTTACTTGGGGTGAAGATTTCGGTGCGCCGCACGAAACGGCAATCGCTGAAAGCTATGAAACGCCAGTATTCATTACACATTACCCAACGGAGCTCAAGGCATTCTATATGAAGCCAGATCCGAATCGTCCAGAAGTTGTGCTATGCGCAGATATGATCGCTCCAGAAGGTTACGGCGAAATTATTGGCGGAAGTCAGCGTATTGATGATCCGCAGCTGATGGAACAACGCTTTGCTGAGCATGATCTTGCAACGGACGCGTACCAATGGTACATGGATCTTCGTAAATACGGAACAGTTCCTCACTCTGGATTCGGTCTAGGTCTTGAGCGTACGGTATCTTGGATTTGCGGTCTAGATCACGTTCGTGAGACGATTGCATTCCCTCGTACGCTTTACCGTTTGTATCCGTAGTGAGAAATTGCCTGAACAGAGATGAGGTGTTCACATGAATTCGAATCGAGTAGATTTGGAGCAAGGATTCCTCATTGGGCTCATGGAAGGGACAGTAGCTATACCGTATTCCTTACTCAAGGTATATAGTCGCTTGAAGCTTTCTGAAGCGGAAGTTATGCTACTAGTTCATTTGATTGGCTTTATACAAGTTGAACGTAATGATTTTCCTACCCATGAGGAAATTGGATCACGTATGTCTATGCGAAGTGAGGCGGTTGCAGTTCTTTTGCATAAGCTTCACAATGAGGGCTTTCTTGGGATTGATGAAGGTGTGGATGAGCCAAGTGGTATGCGGTATGAAGTGTTTAATTTACAGCCTTTCTACGCGGCTATTGCGAAGGAGCTTGCGAAGGATGGGAGCGGGAATCAACAACTAAGATCGATCCCATCATCATTGGCAGCACGTCCTACTTCACACGCGGGGTCTGTCGAAAAAGCTTCGGCTATGAATACAGGAGAGACGCGAGCTCGAGATATTTATACGATATTTGAACAGGAATTCGGTCGTCCGCTCACTCCGATGGAGCTGCAGACGATTGCAGGATGGCTGGATCAAGATCATTATAAAGAAGAGCTGATTTTATCTGCATTAAAAGAAGCTGTGTTTACCGGTAAGCTTTACTTCCGCTATGTCGATCGGATCTTGCTGGAATGGCAGCGCAACCGCGTGGTCACAGTGGAGCAGGCAAAAGAATACGCCCAACGATTCCGTGGGTCCAGATAGAAAAAATGACGTCTAGGCAGTTACTGCCGAGGCGTCTTTTTTATTTGAGCATAACTACTTGATTAAGATTTGAATGATGTTCGGTGTAACCCGCTTCATTACTCGATATCCGGTTGCAGCAGGTTGCGCCATCCCATTGGAGTTCGATTTGCAGTAACTTCCAACTTGGCAATCACCTTCATCTCGTACAAGCAGCTTGCCAATAAGTCCAACGGGTACCCACTCATCGCGCTCTGTGCGTTTTTTACAAGTCCAATTTGGATCCCAATAAGGGTTAATTGCAGGGCGACGTTCGATCCTCTCAGGAAGTAGGATATTGCCCTCCACATCGATTACTGCATCGACTTTCGTATCTACAAAAATCTGACGATTCCATTCATCATACATGTATTTGGAACAAGAGACATCCTCTGTATCAGCAAGCACGCCGGGGTTGGAACTAATGACTCCAACGATATAGTCGTCGGTATCTGTTGCAATGCGAACTTTATCAGTTGCGCCATCGAATGTTACAAAGTAACCGACATCAATCTTTTCTCCAGATGCTGTTTCGAACATTTCGGCGTAGTCACACGCTACTGCTGCAGTAACGAAGGCGGCGGCAGTAACAGTCCCTTCAAAGCAGCCTTCGCCCGCTCCATTAATATGTGCTACAACACCAGCAGGATCAAAAGATGATGCTCCATTAGCGACATATAGCCCAGGTGAAACACCAGCACTTAGCAGCCCATTTCTGCCGATGAGAAACGTATCACTATTATTACCCGTGTTCAGATTTGTTCCAATCGCGCTTGCTTGAGGGCCACCTGCTATAGTATTTAATCCACTGGCAAATGCATTGTTTGCTGTTGCTTGTGTGAGTTGTCCTTGTGCGTGTGAAGCTGGACCACTTGCAAGAGTACTTGCTCCTTCCGCATGGGCAAAATTAGCTGTTGCTTGGCACTGTTGCCCTTCTGCATGGGATACAGTGCCTGATGCGATCGAAGAAGATCCTTCTGCATGGGCAAAATCACCAATGGCACGAGTGCTCAGTCCTTCTGCATGTGAAGTATTACCTGTCGCACGTGCACTTTGACCTTCTGCATGGGCATTCAGCCCGCTTGCAATCGTCGCAAGACCTTCCGCGTGAGAAGCAACTCCAAGTGCACTTGTTAGCGAGCCTTCTGCATGAGAGGCATATGCGGATGCATTGGTTCGATAGCCTTCGGAATGAGCGGCATCATCAAATGCTTGAGTTAAATATCCTTCTGCGTGTGAAGCTGTTCCGAAGGAAAGTGTAGATGATCCTTCTGCATGCGCAGCATTGCCTACAGCTTGTGTATTAAAACCTTCCGAATGGCTGACAGGTCCTGTTGCTATTGTTCCTTGCCCTTCTGCATGGGAATAAGCAGCAAATGCTAGAGTTGAGAATCCTTCTGCATGCGATGCGTCCCCAACTGCTGACGTTTGATATCCTTGTGCATGAGCGGCAGTACCAGATGCGGTACACATCGATCCCTCTACATGCGCTGCGCTGCCGCTTGCTGTACATAAATAGCCTTCTGCATGAGCGGCAATACCCGCTGCATCGACAAGGGTTTGTGCACCTTCACTATGAGAATAAAGTGCATTACTTTCTGTCGTATAGCCTTCCGCATGTGAGGCGGCACCAACTGCTGCAGTATGAAAACCTTCTGAATGTGAGATATCACCCTGAGCTATCGTTTGAGAACCTTCTGCATGCGAAGCTACACCAACTGCTATGGTTTCAAAACCTTCTGTAAATGAAGCATCTCCCAAAGCTTGTGTACCCGATCCAAAAGCACTTGAACATTGCCCAGTGGCAGTATTGGAACAAGCCAATTTTCCCAACTCCTTCTATGCTTTGATCCATTATTCTAATAGGTTATGAGTAATAGGTTCAGATTGCTTGGATCATTTGCATGATATGAAGATGGAAAAGCACATCCCTAATAAATATAGGCATGTGCTTGTTGCGGATTAAGCTTATAGTAAGTGTTAGGTGAACATTATCTTCCAAGTAAGTCCGCCATCAATGGAATGAAGGATGACTTTATGTGAACCATCCGATGTATAGGTCGTTCCAATTGCCCAGCCATCGAGTTCGGAGACAAAGTCAATAGCTTCAAAGCTTGGTGATTGCTCTGGAGTAATTTGCGTCCAATTTACCCCGCCATCTGATGTGAGCTTAATGCCACCTTCGATTGGGCCTGCTCCAATACTCAGTGGAATCGAACCTTTCTTGGAAGTAAGGAATTGAAGACCAGCTGTTGTTGGTCTTGCTCCCCGCATGGTGTTAATATGTGTCCAAGTCGTACCACCATCTGTTGTACGGTAGAGCATCGACTCCATCCGATCCAAATTTTGAATCAGCACCCAGCCTTCATTTTTGCTAATAAAAGAGATTCCGATGTTATTGAGAAGGGCATCGGTTGGTGCTGCCTCGTTAAATTGATGTGACCAACTCTTACCCCCATCAGTTGTGAATTCGATGGCGACTTGGCAGTTTACTTCAATCGGACCTGTTGCTTTGCAACGTGAACCTTGTTTGCCTAATACCCAACCGGTATCTGTGTTGATAAAGTTTAGTTTATCAGGAATAAACGATGGGTTATTACCGAATTGTACCTTTTTCCAACGTGATCCATCTATTGTTGCATATAAATTGTGATTGGCAATCGCATAGCCAACTTTCGTGTTCAGGAATGTGATGGTGTCTTTGTTGGCATTGAAGTCGATGGGATCAGTGGGAGCTTGTGTATTTGTAAATTGAACGGTCCATGATTTCCCTCCATCTGCTGTGTGCAAAATTTCGAATTGCTGGCACATCACTTGACCTTTGATTGTGGAACAATCTCGATTGGCAACAGCATAACCTTGGCTTGGATCTGCAAAAGATAGACTCGTGACGAATGCATCTGAAATAAACGATGATTCCCAATGCGCTCCATTATCGGTAGTTCGCCAAATTTGGGTTCCTTTTTCTTGTACATCAGCCGTCCATCCAATTCCACCTGGTAAAAAGTTTAGTGCTCTTAGGTTTGTAGGTGGAATTGGGGAGGTGGATGGAAAAGGACTAGGAATAGAATTTGGTGTTGTAGTTGGCTTAGCTGGTGGGGTTGCGCTCGGATTCGGTACTTTAGGTGTGATGCTTGGTGAAGTTGTTGATGGGATAGAGTTATTGCTTGGTTTGTCAGTCGGAATGGTGTTTAGGCTTGGATCAGGTCCTGTGGAAGGCATGTCAATCGATGGACTAGGAGATGGCAGTGGAGTAGGGCTAGACTGTGAAGTTGTGATATTCTTTGCACCGCATCCAATCGTCAATAAGGTAACAATGCTAATCAGGATGAGAAGTTTAAGATTAAACCAAGTATACCGCACGTAGGTACACGCTCCCTCTATGAATGCTTGAATGATTATGTCTTATTAACGTGTACCGTTTGCGAAAAGTTACTACACAAGCGTTGATATGTATAAATAATTTAGTGGAGGTAGAGTTTGAATACGACAGCATATTTCGTATTTTTCAAGTATTCGGGTGAAAAGTCTGTGGTTCGCATTTGATTTTCATCTGTAGCTTGGAAGCCCCAGACTGCTATTTCCTCATGATCTGTAATCTGAGCGGGGGTATTCATTTCTATGTTCATTCTGCCTGCAGTTTTAAAATCCGTATCGAGTGTCATTTGGACAGAAGAGATGGAGCGATTTTCAGTAAAGGAATGCTTTAGTTGAAAATTAACATTTCCAGTATCTGAATTCTTCAATTCTCTGATCCAAATCACATAGTCCCCATCGAATTGATATTCACCATTCCTACTATCTTGAATAAACAAACCGCCAGCTAATGCATTCGTATCGGTAAGTACGCCGTTCTTATAGGTTTCCATCTTCACACCAATTTCTTGCTTCGAGCCTTTGTATTTGACTTTCAAGGCACCATAAGTGCCATCTACGAGTGCAGCGTATTTACTGAGTTCTCCTGTAAACAGTTTTTGAGGTTCAACATAGAGTTTGTTTGTTGTAAAAGATGTGGATTTGGTTAAGAAGATTGCTGTAATCGAAAGGGCAACGACGAGAAGTAACGTGGTAAGGAAAGGCAATAGTACTTTGGGATTGCGCAGCATGTCAATTAAACCTCCTCATTTCATTCAAAAACCATAATCTTACAATAACACAAAAAAGCACTTCCTTTTCAATAAAATGAAAGGAAGTGCTTCGATAAAGTTACGCATGGAGGAGGTTACTTCTTCAGCATATGCCAGCGATACACATATTCGAACATAAATTCAAAAGCTTCAAGATGTCTTTTCGCTTCGAATGCGTTCGCGCCCCATGCATAGATGCCATGCTTGCGCAGAACGATGCCCGGAATACGAGGTATGATAGCACCCTCGACAAGCTCAGCAATGCGTGGGATGTCAGCATAATTAGGAAGAACTGGAATCCGAATAGCGGCGTCTTCTTCCCAAATATTGAGTGCTTTAATTAGTTCAACACCTTCAACTGGAATGCAGCCTTCTTCTCCATACAATTCAGATACGAGATTGTTAAACATCGTATGTACATGGAAAATAGCTCCTGCGCCCGTAGCGCGATAGATTTCGCAGTGGATCAACGTTTCAGCGGAAGGCTTAAGTTTCGTAGCCTCTGTCGCGACGCCTTTCTCGTTAACAATTAAGTAGTCTTCTGGTGTGTTTGCCGCTTTATCTTTACCGCTTGCTGTTACCGCAAAGCGGAACTCACTAGGAGTAAAATCACCAACACGAACGGACAAGTTGCCACTCGTGCCTGGGAACCAGCCGCGGCTGGCGAATAAAGTCTTCACTTCACGCAGCTCGTGAAAAGCTTGTTGTTTCTGTTCTAAAGTAGGTTCGATCATCGAAAAGTTACGCCTCCAGTTGCTCGATAATTTGATGGAAGTTGGTAAATGGTACATAGTTCAATTGCAATTCTTCACAGAGATCGATCAGATGCGAGCGGGCATAGACTGTATCCACAAGCTTTGCACCTGCAAAATCAGTAATCGAATCACCGATTAGAATGCGATGATACTTGTTTGCATCATAAGAGCGAATAATGGCTGTCTTGCACATGCCGCAATCATTATCACAATGCTCGTCACAAGCATGCGGCCACAAGATCTGTATGGTTTCTCCTTCAAAAGAAGAAGCGTTGCAATAAATGTTCTCTAATGGAATATCAAATCGAGACAGAATCGGATAGATGAAGAAGTCGATTCCTCCGCTTGTAATGAGAAGCGGGATTTGTTTATCCTTACAGAATGTTACGAATTCTTGGAATCCATTGCGAATGACAGCGTTGGATATCGCATAGCGAACAATCTCTTCTTGATTAGCTGTTGGCAGTAGATTGAACATCTCGCCAACGCCTTGGCGGACAGAGATTTTTTTATCCAAGACCTGCTGGATAATGTCCTGCACGCCTGGCGGGTTAAAGTGCTTCATAATCGCCACGATATTATCATTCTCAGTAATCGTACCGTCAAAATCGCAAAAAATAATCGGTTGTTTATGCGTTGTTGTCGTTTGTGTCGTCATGTTATTCTCTTACTCCCCATAGTTCAATCGCTTTCTGCAGTTCGGGGTGATCCTTAGCTGCATCTTGAAGTAGGCGTCCTTGCAGCGTTGCGTCGATCGCTTGGCGGAATGCTTGACCACCTGCTGCTGTACCCATCGGATGTCCGTGGATACCGCCGCCTGCATTCACGATCACATCGTGACCGAAGTCGCGCAGGATGAGCGGTACGAGCCCTGGCGAGATGCCTGCTGACGGTACCGGGAACGAGGAAGCGAGCACTAGCGAGCTAGTTTGTGCTGCGCTATCATGTGACTGCGATGGCGTAAAGCCTTCGAACACGTAGTCGCTTGGCGTGTTCGTGAGCAGCGCGTGCTGGATCGCCATATTATCTTCCCGGGGCATGACCACGGAACCGTATGGCGAAGGGAACAGCACGATGTCCGCTCCGGCAAGGCGCATTAGCTTGCCGAGTAATACCGACGCGCCGATCCCGTAATCCGGCGCGGGGTACATCGCACCCGCCATGGAAGGGTGCGCCATGATCGGCACCGACACTTCGGGGTCGGTGGCAAGTTCGTGCAAGGCGTCGTAGCCGTACGCCAGCACGTTGAACAGCAGCGCGTTAGCACCCGCGCCAATTGCCTTCTTCGCCTGCTGCGCAAGGCGAGAAGTAGGTCCCGTCAGGTTCGCTGCATACAGCAGCTTCTGACCCGTTACTTCACTTGCCTCGCGTGCCGCCTCGAGGCACACCTCAACCCGCTTCTCGATTGGCGTCAGCGGGTTCTCGAATAAGATCTCGTCGTCCTTGATGAGGTCGACGCCACCTAGCGCTTGCAAATAAAATTGCTCGCGCAGGGTGTTTAGATCGTGCCCGATCACCGATTTGAAAATGCTCATTAATAGCGGGCGATCATGCACGCCTAGTAGATCGCGCACACCTTGCATTCCGAATTTTGGTCCTGGGAATGCCGTAAGGAAAGAAGAAGAGAACTTCAGGTCGATCAGCTTGATCTTCCCGTCCATCGACAGCTTGCCGAATACTGTAACAAGCAGTGCTGGAATATCGCGAGAGAAATTCACGTCGGGATAAGCAATCGTTAGATCACCGTAACGCTCCGTACCTTCTGATTCATATACTTCAACGGAAACCACTTTGCCTAAGTGTTTCTCCATTTCAGCCTTGCGGGCTTGTGGAAGATCAGTCCAGCTTCCAACTGTAAGTCCGACAGCGATTCCTTCTGCTTTTTTAGCAAAATCCGCTTTCGGATCGTAACACCGATAAGTCGCAACGCAGTAATTGTTCATCGTTCATCCCTGCCTTACATTTTGATTGAATTTGTAGTTCGTAAGCATTGTGCGGCAATTTGATCGCCCATCTCTTGCGAGCGCTCAGCTGCGCGAAACACGGCGCGTACCATGCCTTCCGAGAAATGATGAGAATCCAAGACTTCAATAGCAGCCTCAGTCGCACCACCTGGAGAAGTTACTTTTCTCCTTAAGTCTTTTGGTTCTTCACCGGTTTCTTTTACCATATGTGCAGCCCCAATGACGGTTTGAATGGTAAGTGCTTGCGCTTCTTCGACAGTAAGTCCGCCTTCTACGCTTGCTTTAATTAAAGATTCCATTAAGTAGTATACATAAGCAGGGCCGCATCCGGATACTCCTGTGACCATATCTAATTTCGACTCATCGACAATTGAAACCATACCAACCGCTCGGAATAGCTTAGCAGCAAGCTCCTGTTGCTCTTCGCTCACGTGCTCTGAGAAGCTGAGTGCGGTTGCACCTAAGCCGATTGTAGCAGACGTGTTTGGCATGGTGCGAGCAATTGGAATGATTTTCGGGTTTAACATCGTCTCAATTGTACTGATACTTAATCCTGCAACGACGGAGATTAGTAATTGATCCGTACTTACCAAGTCTTTTATCCGTGCAAAAGATCCTGCCGCATCCTTCGGTTTCATTGCGATAATGACTAGATTTGCTTCACGAACGAGCGAATCTTTGTCTGCTTCATTCGTAGGAATGTGAATTCCATATAAGGTCTGAAGCTCATGTAGACGGTCATAATTCTGATTGTTGGTGACAGCAATTTTGTCAGGTGAAGTAAATGATTTGGAAATAAGCCCGCGAATAATCGCTTGAGCCATGGAACCTGCGCCGACGATGGTGATCTTCATGTCTTGTAAGTGAGTAGTCATCGTAATTTTGTCTCCTTTATCCCCGAATTTGTCCATCTCCATAAATACGATATTTAGCCGAAGTAAGGGCTGGTAGTCCCATAGGTCCACGTGCGTGTAGTTTCTGTGTCGAGATGCCGATCTCTGCACCGAATCCGAATTCAAATCCATCCGTAAATCGTGTTGAGGCGTTGTGGTACACGGCTGCTGCATCGACAACTCGTAAGAAACGAGCAGCATTTGCTGCGTCTTCGGTTACGATACATTCCGAGTGCATCGTGCCGTGTGCTGCTATGTGTGCCATCGCTTCTTCAATACCACTTACAACACGAACGTTCAGGGTATAGTCACCGTACTCGGTATCCCAATCTGTATCGGTCGCTTCTTTGATGCTTGGCACAAGTTGCCTAGCAGCTGCGCATCCGTGAAGTTCAACACCTGCTTGCGTGAAGGTATCCACAATGGCTGTTAAATGCTCAGCAGCATAAGATTCATGAACAAGTAACGTCTCCATTGCATTGCATACGGAAGGGCGTTGTACTTTTGCATTCATTGCAATCGACATTGCCATATCCGAGTTTGCCGATTGGTCTATAAAAGTATGACAAATTCCAGCCCCAGTTTCAATAACTGGAACGGTTGCATTTTTAACAACATTTTGAATAAGTGAATGACCGCCGCGAGGGATAAGGACATCAATGAGTCCATTTAGTTTCAGCATTTCATCGACGGAGGAGCGTTTTGGATCCGTAATAAGTTGTACAGCGGCTTCAGGAACGGAGGATTCACGAAGTGCTTCATGGATGATTTCGACAACACGTGTATTGGTACTGATGGCTGATGAACCGCCTCTTAATACAACGGCATTCCCAGTCTTGATACATAATCCAGCTGCATCAACAGTCACGTTTGGTCTTGCCTCATAAATGATACCGATGACACCAAGCGGTACACGTACTTTCTCAATGCGCAGTCCGTTTGGACGATCAAACTTCTCTAACGTATCTCCAATCGGATCAGGTAGGTGAACGATTTGTTCAAGTCCTTCAGCCATTGCTTTAATTCGAGCTTCATTCAAGGCTAAGCGATCGAGCAGGGAAGCGCTCATCCCATTCTGACGACCGCGATCCAAATCTTCTTGGTTCGCTGCGATAATGGAAGCTTGACGCTCCATTAATTTACTTGCGATTCTTATCAAAGCATCATTCTTCTGAGCTGTTGATAACAACCCTAGTGCTGGTGCAGCAGATTTGGCGAGCTTTGCTTTTATTACTACTTCAGTCATAAGGAACACATCCTTTAATAGATTTGAGTTTGTTAGAAAAGTTAAACGAAGTAAAAGGGTGTGCTGTAGGAGCGAAGCGATCGCCTTTGAACTTGTGAAAATACCACTTTAACCTAATCAGAATTCACAAGTTCAACAGCGACCGGAAGCATTCCCTTTTTCGCAGTGCCCCACTTTTCAAACACACCCTTAAGATTTATAAGATTGTAACGTGACCCATTCGTCACGATGAATGACTTCAATACGGGATACTTCGATCCGTTTGGTGACTTCTTCTGAGGAGTGTCCTGCTACTGCTTGGATTTGCCAAGGGGTGTAGTTGACGATCCCGCGTCCAATGCATTCACCTTGCACATTGCGTACTTCGACCACATCTCCGGGATGGAAATCGCCTTCGACTTGTGTTACACCAGCTGGGAGCAAGCTTTTGCCGCCATTAAGCAGTGCTTTCTCAGCCCCTTGGTCAACGATAATTGTACCTGCGGCAACAGAATGGAAGCCTACCCATTGCTTTTTCATCGATAAGTTATGATGTTTCGCATCAAAGTAAGTTCCTTTGCCATTACCTTTGTATGCAATCATCAGATCACCAGGCTCATAACTACGACCAACGAATACGGACACACCGCCACGCATACCAATACGAGCAGCTTCGATCTTCGTACGCATTCCACCTGTACCAACAGCGGAGCCAGCACCGCCTGCAATTTGGTACAACTCATCTGTAATTTCATCCACATGATCAATACGTTTCGCAAGTGGGTTATTTCGAGGGTTATCGGTATACAGTCCATCGATATCTGTCAAAATAATGAGTTTCTGCGCCTTCACCAAATTTGCAACAAGTGCAGACAACGTGTCATTGTCGCCAAACTTTATCTCATCAACGGAAATCGTATCATTCTCGTTAATGATTGGGATGACACCGCGGTGCAGGAGTTCATCAATCGTCATTGATGCATTGTGCACACACTTGCGATTCGTAAAGTCGGAGCGGGTGAGCAGAATTTGCGCTGCACCGATGCCATACTTGGCAAGTGCCTCGTGGTAAGCCTGCATGAGGAGTGTCTGACCGATAGATGCAGACGCTTGCTTCTCGTGAAGGAGCTTCGGACGAGCTTTGTAGCCAAGCGAGGTAAATCCTGCTGCAACGGCACCTGAGGTCACGAGTAACACTTGTAAACCTTCTGCACGTAGTGCTGCGAGTTCAGATGCGAAGTAGCGGATTTGCTCCATGTTTAGGCCTTCGTTCTCTAAGGTGAGGGAGGAAGACCCGATTTTGATAACAACACGTACTTGATCCGTATGCATTTCTTCCACTTCCTTTAACTTAATTGATAGCTATCTCTCTCTCTATTTCTGTATACAACAAAAAAGACTTCCATCCTTAACTTGTAAGGACGAAAGTCTTGAACTTCCGCGGTACCACCTTCATTGATGCATGCGCATCCAACTTCATACCCTGATAACAGTAGGGGCTGTTCAGCTCATCACTGACCGTTCTGGGGCAGGTTCGGAAGGTGGCTTACGGCAGGCTCTTTCAGTCGGTGGAGCTTGCTCTCTGTAGCGTAGCTTAGACCTCTTACTATTCCCATCATCACGTTAATATTCTTACAAGAATATCACAGACTCCGAATCGTTGTAAAGGGGAATGTCAAAGCTATAAATCCGTTTCATTTTAAGCAAAAATACCCAATTTTCCGACACGATGAACCGCTTCTGTTAAGCGTTCTTCAGATGCTAGAAGAGCCAGTCGTACATAGCCTTCACCATGTGCACCAAAGCCAATGCCAGGTGCGACGACGACATTCGCTTTTTCTAATAACAAGTCAGCGAACTCCGTTGAAGTATAAGGTGCAGGTACAGGCAGCCATGTGAAGAAAGAGCCTTTGGAGCGCTCTGCTTTCCAGCCGATGGAATCAAGCGCATTAAACAGTGCCTCGCGGCGGCTCTCATAAACATTCACTAATTCCTCCACACAATCTTGGGGTCCCGTTAGTGCCGTAGCAGCAGCTTCTTGAATGCCACCGAACAGCGAGCAGTAGTAGTGATCCTGCATCAAGTTAATGAGTTTAATAATTTCACGGTTACCTAAAGCGAAACCAACGCGCCAGCCAGCCATGTTGTACGTTTTGGACATCGTATAGAATTCAATTCCGACTTCCTTAGCGCCAGGTACTTGCAAGAAACTGATCGGCTGCTCACCGTCAAATCCAATCGCCCCGTATGCAAAGTCACTTGCCACAACCACTTGATTCTTTTTCGCAAATTGAACGGTTTCTTCGTAAAAAGACATCGGAGCTGTCGCACCGGTTGGATTATTCGGATAATTAATAAACATCAACTTCGCAAGGTCTAGGTCTTCCTGTGAAATCGCGTTGTAGTCAGGAAGGAAGGCATTAGCTGCCGTCAGTGGCATTGCACTCATTCGTGCACCGGATAGCGCAACACCTGACCAATAATCGGGATATCCGGGATCGGGAACAAGACACACATCTCCTGGATTAAGCAAACATTGTGCAAGCTCGACAAGCCCTGTTTTACCGCCGAATAGTACGGCAACTTCTGTTTCGGGATCAAGTTTAACACCATAATCTTCTTGGTAACGCTTCGCAACAGCTTCTTTTAGAAAAGCATAGCCCGTAAATGGGGGGTATTTATGATAAAGCGGATTGCTCGCTGCTTGCTTTAGAGAATCCACAATGTGCTCAGGCGTTGGTCGATCGGGATTGCCTTGACCTAAATTAATGACATCATGTCCAGCAGCAATTTGTGCATTCGCTTTCTTAACTAATGTTGCAAAAAATTGAGTAGGTAGTCCCTGCATTCGAGCTGCAGGTGTAATGTTAAAATCCATGTTCCTCACACTCCGAGATAAGACTTATATACGTAACTCTAATGATTCTATGAAATTGAATCTAATGTACCAAAATTAAAAAAACTTGTATAGCGACATCTTTTCAAAACGATAAGTATCGTGTATATTACGAGTATGTAGTTTCATTATACAATACTTAGTTTCATTTAATGAAACTGAAAGGGTGTTTGATTATGTCCGAACGAAACGATAGTCTGTCTAACCATATTGGTAAAAGATCAAGTCAGAGTGATAGTTCATTTATAGAAAATAATTCAAACAGGAAGACCAAACACTCTTTTCATGATGAAAAGTTAAAGATGACTTATACCTCACGCTTAGCAGATGCGAGTTGGGTGCAGTGGATGAAAGAACATGTGGAGATTGAAGATAAGCGTGTGCTGGATTTAGGTTGCGGGGGCGGGATTTATACGAAAGCACTTGCTGACTTGGGTGCTAAGGAGCTTGTGGGTATGGATTTTTCAGCGGTGATGCTGGAAGGTGCACGACTTAATACAATCGAATATCCCAACATACATTGGCAGCAGGGGAATCTACTTGAGACGGGAATCGAGGATGAACAATTTGATATCGTAATGGAACGTGCTGTGATCCATCATATTGAGGATTTAGAGAAGTGTTTTGTAGAGGCTCATCGGCTGCTTGTTCCGGGAGGTATGATGGTCATTCAAGACCGCACACCTGAGGATTGTGTATTACCGGGCAGCAGGGAGCATTTGCGAGGCTATTTCTTTGAGCGTTATCCGCAATTGTTGGAAAAGGAGCAAGGACGTAGACCCTCATCTGCGAGAGTGATCGATGCTACAGAAGTTGCCGGATTTCATTCCATCCAAGAACATTCATTATGGGAGACAAGGCGAACTTATGCCACAGTTTCTGAGCTGCAAACGGATTTAATGTCTCGTACAGGTCGTTCTCTGCTCCATGCTTTAACAGACGAACAATTGTGTGACTTAACGCAGTGGATCGTAGAGAAGCTCGGAGCAGTTGAGCCATTAGAGACCCCAATTACAGAAAGAGATCGCTGGACGATGTGGCTGGCTGTGAAGTAGTGAATGTAGAATGCATCAACATTTTATAAATAAGTTAAAGGGTGGTATTAACTATGGAATATACGATTCGTCCCATTGCTTATGTTCATAATACGCGCAAGGAGATGTTAGACGACAATTGGGGGTCGATTCTTTCGGAGATCGTGCTTACTCCTGAACTTGAGGAATCAGCGTTGTTAGGCATAGAGGCATTCTCACATTTAGACATCCTATTTTATTTCGACCAGGTCTCAGATGATAAAATTCAGTATGAAGCTAGGCATCCACGTAACAATCCAGATTTCCCGAAAGTCGGGATCTTTGCACAACGAGGAAAGAATAGACCAAATAAGTTAGGTGTTACGACTGTGGAGCTAATTAAACACGAGGGTAAGAAGCTAATTGTTCAGAATTTAGATGCGATTGATGGAACACCGATTATTGACATTAAGCCCGTGATGAAGGAATTTCTTCCTAAGAAAGAGGTCATTCAACCTGCTTGGTCAAGTCAGCTTATGGCCCAGTATTGGAAGTGAAAGCGTGTTATAAACGAAATATTTATAATTATCCATTATCATGAAACCGCTATCCCGTTTGTACGTATGTGAAGTGATTGAATATGGAGAGGGGTCTTATGATATGTCATTTTTCAACAAAATGTTAGCAAAAGTAGGAATTGGTAGTGCTGAAGTCGATACACTTCTAGAAAAAGATTCTTATGTACCAGGGGAAGAAGTGTCTGGTGTTGTACGGTTAAAAGGAGGAAGTGTCGATCAGAAGGTTGATCGAATCTACATTCAATTGATGACACGCTACATTCGCGAGTCCGACGATAAGAAGTATACAGAGCACTATTGCCTTGCAAAAGTAAACGTAACAGGTGCCATTGATCTTAAAAGCGGGGAGCAGATGGAAATTCCATTCTCATTCTCATTACCTCTAGAAACACCAGTTACATATAGTGGTCAACCCGTATGGCTTCATACAGGACTAGATATTGAAGTAGCAGTAGATCCATCGGACAAAGACGGTATTGAAGTCAAACCACATCCTTATATGGAAGTCGTATTCCAAGCTGTACAGTCGCTCGGATTTAGATTCCGCACCGCAACATGTGAGTACTCGCGTTATGGCCATGGTGTGCCATTCGAACAAGAGTTCGAATTTTTACCAGGATCATCGTTCTCAAGCCGTATTAAAGAGCTGGAGCTCGTTATGACAGTGGATCAAGGCGGCATTCATGTACGAGTTGAAATTGATCGTAAAGCACGCGGATTATCCGGTATTTTCGAGCAAGCACTTGATATGGATGAGCGTCATGGAAAAGTGTACTTCTCTGCAAGCGATTTGAGATCAGGTCCAGAGACAGTTGCACGAACACTTGAGAGCTGGATTGTAAAACAGTCTCGTTAAGCATTCGGCTTGAGCGCTGACCCCTATTTTAGAAAATGATATATGGGAGGGTGCTTAAATGGAATTTAGTTATAGTAAACATGAATGGTTAATTGAAGCAGATATAGAGAATTTACAAAAGTTATTAGATTCAGGTGAAATTAGCTCGGTAGAGCTTGTTCAAGCTTATATAGAACGAATTCAGCAATATGATGGGACAATTCGATCTATTCTGGAACTGAATCCAGAAGCATTAGAAATTGCAGAGCAATTGGATCAAGAACGTGTGCAGCAAGGTAGTCGGGGGATTCTACATGGGATTCCGATTTTACTGAAAGATAATATCGATACTGCAGATCAGATGCATACAAGTGCAGGATCGGTTGCGCTTGCTTCCTCCATAGCGACTGAAGATTCTTGGGTGGCAAGAAAGCTTCGCGAGGCAGGTGCGATCTTACTGGGGAAGACGAATATGACAGAATGGGCAGGTTATATGTCGAGTACAATCTGGGCGGGGTACAGTTCCAAAGGCGGACTTACTTTGAATCCATACGGACCAGGTGAACTTTTCATTGGAGGATCAAGTTCAGGGTCTGCTGCTGCAACGGCAGCAAGCTTCGCAGCGGCAGCGATTGGAACGGAAACTTCGGGTTCCATTATTTGTCCTTCTAGTCAAAACTTCATCGTCGGCATCAAACCGACAGTAGGATTGATTAGTCGTAGTGGCATTATTCCATTATCCCATAGTCAAGATACAGCGGGACCGATGGCACGAACTGTAGCGGATGCCGCCATATTGCTTGGTGCTCTAACAGGTGTAGACGAGCAGGATAATTACTCACATGAGAGTCAAGGTAAATCATATCGAGATTACACGTCTTTCTTAGATAAACATTTCTTGAAGCAAGCAAGAATCGGTGTTCCACGGCATTATTATCGATATTTAGATGCTGAGCGTCTTGCCATTATGGAACGTGCTATCGTGACACTACGTGCAGAAGGTGCAACAATTATTGATTCTGTATCACTACCCTGTGAACAAGTCGAGTGGCGTAGGGATGTGATGCGCTGCGAGTTCAAGAAAGATGTGAATGACTATTTATCGAAACTAGGTGAAGCAGTTCCTGTGCACTCACTGGAAGAGGTTATCGCTTATAACGAGACCCATGCAGATATAGCGCTTAAATATGGGCAAAATATATTGCAATGGGCAGATGAAACAAGCGGAACTCTAGAAGAACAATCTTACCTTGATGCGAAGGCACAGAATATAGAGTTTGCACGAACACATGGAATAGACCATGTACTGCACGAGCATCAATTGGATGTACTCTTGTTACCTGGGGATATTAATGGTTGCGATCTTGCAGCTAGAGCGGGATATCCGCTGATCACAGTTCCTGCTGGATATGCGGAGCAAGGCAGTACAACTTCTGAAGGTTGGATTACCAAAGGACCATTCGGCGTTGTGTTTGCTGGAACTGCGTATAGTGAGGGAACTTTGATTCGAATCGCATATGGTTTTGAGCAAGCGACGAAGAGTCGCTTTTCACCGGAATTGAAATCTCAATAATAAACCATCCCAATAATCATAAACACGGATACCCTGCTGATTCTAGGTATCCGTGTTTTCTTTGCAACTTATTATACGGTCAAAACACCATGTTCAATATCCGATGTTTCAATTTGGATTGTTGCGTGATCGATGTCGAACTTCTCCTTGATTACATGGATCGCTTGCTGCAATATGAGTTGTTGCTGAGCGGGATCTGCAATTCGAATATGACAGCTTAGCGCATCTAGTCCTGAAGTAATGGTCCAGATATGCAAGTCATGCACATCTTGTGTACCTGTTATATTCAAGAGCGCTTGTTTCACTGCAGTTGGATTAATAGACGATGGTGTGCCTTCCATAAGGATATGGAACGTATGCGTGATGATTCCCCACGCACTTTTGAGAATAAGCAAGGAAACAAGAACACTTATGATCGGATCAGCAATGTACCACCCGAAGAAGTACATGACAAGGCCTGCTATAATTGCACCGACAGAACCAAGTGCATCACCGAGAACGTGGAGGTAAGCACTACGCATGTTGACGTTGTTGTGCACATCTCCCTTACGCATTAATGCCCATGCGCTCAGCAAGTTGGCTGCAAGCCCGATTAACGCAATTAACATCATGGATCCGCTTTGTACAGTTGGTGGTTCCCAGAAACGATTGTAAGCTTCCCACATAATAAATCCAGCAATAACGAATAAAGTGACTCCATTAAACAGTGCTGCTAATATCTCGAATCGATGATAACCGTAACTTTTCTTCGAGGAAGCTGCTCGTGCTGCTACTGTAAATGCAACTAAGCTTAAGAATAAAGACGCGGTGTCACTTAACATGTGTCCGCTGTCTGATAGCAGGGCAAGACTATTCGTGATAAGTCCACCGAAAAATTCGAGCAACATGATCCCAAAAGTAATACATAACGCAAAGATGAGTCCTTTTTTATTGCCTTGGCGCAGCAAGTCTGCTCCGTGATTGTGGTGATGGTGACCATGGCCGTGATCATGCCCATGGCTATGTCCATGATTGTGGTTATGTCCACTGTGGTTGTGATCGTGATTATGATCGTGCGAGTGATCATGTTTATGCTTCTCTGCCATATAATTTCCCCCTACATCATAAGTAATGAATGATTTTTGTATATAAAATGTGGTTTGTATGTTCAGATGCAATGTTAATGTCCAAAGATAGTATTAGTATATGAACATCTACTCATATATGCATTATCTGATGAACAATCCATTTTGTCAACAGTAGAATACCCAATTTTTCAATTACAATATTCTGAATTAAGGATTGAACTTCCGTATGTCTTCAACTATGATTAGCTTAAAAATGGTCGTTATTTACCGGAGGAGAGTCTGTCATGTCGAATCAATTAACCATTACTTTATTGCAAATGGATATTAAGATCGGGGAACCTGAAATCAACTATACAACACTAGCTAATCTTCTTGAGGAAGCTGTGTCTGTACCCATAAAGCCAGATGTTATCGTGATCCCAGAGATGTGGAATACAGGCTATGCACTTGATCGTGTTCATATACTTGCGGACAGTAACGGGGAGCGTACGAAGTCACTCTTGTCTACATTTGCACGTGATCATCAAGTTCATATTATTGGTGGCTCAGTAGCGGATAAGCGCGGTCAGGATGTATACAATACGATTTATGTCTTTGATCGTGAAGGGCAGCTAACTGCTGACTATTCGAAGATTCATCTGTTCCGTTTGATGGATGAGCATGAATACCTCGTAGCGGGTGAGGAAGTCGGTTCATTCGAGATAGAAGGCGTGCCAGCAGGTATGATGATCTGCTATGATATTCGTTTCCCAGAGTTATCCCGTAAGCTTGCCTTAAATGGCGCTAAGATCTTGTTCGTACCTGCGCAGTGGCCACACCCGCGTCTTCACCACTGGCGCACACTTCTAATGGCACGAGCAATTGAGAATCAGATGTATGTTGTATCTTGTAATCGTGTGGGCACGAGCGGTTCTACCGACTTTTTCGGACACTCCATGATTATTGACCCTTGGGGTGAAGTTCTTGCTGAAGGTGGAGAAGAGCCAGCACTTATTCAAGCTCAGATTGATCTCGATCTAGTGGAGCAAGTACGCAGTAAAATTCCGGTGTTCGGTGATCGCAAACCGCATCTGTATCAAGATTAATCACGGTTAACGATCATGCGAATTAAACAAATTGCAGAGAAGCTAGGCATTTCACCGCGAGCGATTCGATTCTATGAAGAAAGTGGATTGATTACACCATCCAAGCAAGATGGGAACCAATACCGCTCTTTTTCGGAAAATGAGTTGTGGCGACTTCAGACGATTATCGCCTTACGCGAAGTGGGTATGTCCATTGATGCGATCAAACAAGTGCTAAATCGTGTTGAGCAGGGTGAAGATGACGAAGTGCTATATTACTTAGAAATGCAGCGTGCGATCTCTTATACGGCGTGGACGCAGCTCAAGCATAATATTGAGACAACAGATCGAATGATCGCATCGTTAAAACAGAAGAATGCATTAGCTTTAGATGACTTCTTTCAAATTGCAGAAGGATCCAAGCGGCTGCGTGAAGCACGTACGAATTGGCAGGATCATTGGGACTTTGATCAACAAGCGTCCCTTTATGATGAGAATGTTGAGCACTTCCAACCACGTTGGATTCATCAAGACTATGATCGCGCTTTAGATCGTACAGTGAAACGACTATCGCCCAAAAGTGGAGAGCTTGGACTTGAAATTGGCGTGGGTACAGGGAATTTAACGAAGCGGATTGTAGATCTAGGGGTTCGAATTGTAGCAATCGATCAGTCCAAAGAGATGCTAAAGCAGTGTAGACTCAAGCTCCCTGAGGTCGAGACGAAGATAGGGAATTTTCTTGCACTTCCTTGTTTGGATGGGCAGTTTGATTATGTCGTTACAAGCTTTGCCTTTCACCATCTAACCGAGGAACAGAAGCCGCTTGCATTAGCAGAAATGCGACGGGTGCTGAAACCTCATGGTCGAATTTGTATCGTCGATGTAATGTTTGAAGACGAGCAGGAGCGGGTTCGTGCTATAGAGAGATATAAGGAGTACTATGCGAATTTGCCTTCTCTATTAGGTTGGTTCGAGGCAAATGGATATTTGACGAAACAAGAACAAATCAATGATGGGGTGCAGATAGTATTTGCGGTACCGATTCTATAGCTGCCTATAGTTGATTCACACGGAACATGAAAAGCATCTCCCTTCAACTGAATGAAGAGGAGATGCTTTTTTTTGGTGTGTTCTGGAATGATTGAAAAGTTGATAAAAGGTTAGCAGGTTTTCACTACATAATTGGAGATTTCTTCATCAATGGCCGCTTTAAAAGTTTCCACTTGTTGAAGATTCGTAGCTTGTAAGTAGAGTTGCTCAAGTATATCTTGGAGTGCTTTGGCCTGTGTGAGGTGCCCAATCGAATCTTTCATCGTTGCAGCATACCGTCCTTTGATTTCAGTAAGTGTATCGGCGAATTTCTCGTCGGTACCTGCTGTTATACAGCGCTCATACATATCTACAATTTCATCGGTGTCACGATCTGGGAAATATTCATGTGGAGCTGTGCTGTCAAATAACGCGAAGCCTAACTCTCGGCAAATAACCATATCCAAGGAATTCGGATCGAACCCACAGTGATAAATCTCAACATCGAATCCACGCTCTAAGCCAGCTGCTGCAAGCTTCTTCAGCATTGTCGATTTACCGGAACCAGGTCGACCTTTAATTAAGTATCTTTTTAATCCATCTGTTAAATTAGGGACATAATCAACGGAGCCTTGTGGTGTTGCGGCACCAAGGAATCGATGATCCGCGCGGCCAGCTTTCTCTTGTCGTTTCTCAGCAAACAGCGATGCGATGAAATCTTGTGTAACTTCATTAGCCGCTTCAAAATCCATATTCGCAATATAAGGGGCTTCCCACTCATCATGAATACGAAGTGCTTTGGCGAATCCGGCATACGCTTGTTCATAGTGCTCGGCAATCTGCTGACTCAAGCTGTTTAACTCGGATTGTTGTAATTGCGCTGTATCCAGACACTCATCCAGATCGATACATAAGGTATCATCATGGGAATTTGAGGATGTAAGGACACGCGGTGGTGTACCATCGACGATACCAACTGCAAGTTCAGGGATAATGACACCATCCAAGCCCTGATTATCTGATGGACTGTGTAAATACCATATATGAAATCCACTATTTACGAACCGATCACCAATCGTACGTAAGATTGCAGATTTTGTCGTAGATGAATTGCCTTTTACAATAATAAGCCGTTCTAAATTTTGCAAAGTAGAATCAAACAAATTCGCAAACCCATGAGCGGTATTGCCGCTTACATAAAAATTCGTAATTAAACCAGCCATTACATTCACACCTTCCTAGGCGAATATCACGATCATACATCATCCTATTACAACAAGTGGGAAAGGGTGCGAACACAAATAACAAATGATCAGGAATGTGTACGTGATGGAGCTAAGATATAGAGGCTAGTTGCAAAATTAGCTGGTTTAACGACGATAGCTCTGGATTCGCTTATAAATTGTAATGTTACATGGGTGTCGTCCATATGACGCAAGATGTCGATCAGATAGTTTCCGTTAAAATGGATGCGGATAGGCTCACCACGGAATGTCTCGTAAGCTAATTGTTCGCAAACGTCACCCACTGCGATCGTCTGTGATGAAAGTTCAATTAACTGTGATGCATGTGTATGTAATCGAATAATTGGCACACGATCTGCAAGCAGAGAAACCCGCTCCAATGCTTGCAAAAGCTTAGCTGTACACACTGTGAGTTCCGTTATGCAAGATGGAGGAACAAGTTGTTCAAGTCCAGGAAATACACCTTCGAGTCTAGTCGTTTGTAACAGAACTTGATTGCTATGAATTCGAATGATTTGTTTCCCAATATCGATTTGAAGTGTTTCGTGATTGTCTACTATTTTGCAATATTCAGTTAAAAACTTGCCTGGAAAGACGATGGATAGCGGAATATCATTGTGAGATTGAATAGTCGTAAGTGCGGATGCGAGACGGACGCCATCTGTTGCCGTTAGTCTTAGAGATGTATCGTTAATGGTGCAAGATATACCAGTTAGAATTGGACGAACTTCGGAAGTTGAGATGGAGAAAGCTACTTGTTTTATCATCTTTTTAAAAAGATCGCTGGGTACTTGAAACGTATGTTCATAATTAACTTGTGCTAAAGCGGGGTATTCCTCAGGGTTCATGCCGCATAAATGATAAATGGATTGTTCGGATTGGATACAAATTTTGTTATCTGAATCTACACTGAGCATCACGATCCCATCTGGTAAATGGCGGATAATGTCAAGTGCATATTTAGCTGGAATGACACAGCTTCCATATTGCTTTATATCGATATGTTCCTCCTGAATTGGAATTGTAGTTTGTAAAGTCATGCTAATTTGAGAAGCTGTAAGCGTGATGCCATGTAAATGAGCCTCCATATGGATGCCACTTAGAATGGGGATCAGAGATTTAGTAGGTACTGCTGCTATAATGCGGCGTATGGCTTGAAGAAGGATGGATTTAGGAGCTGCGAGTTGCACAATAACTTCACCTTTTCTCTCAAAATTCGTTAGGATTGTAATGTTGATTCGATTAATTGCCGTAATAATTCGGATTGTGAACAGGACAGTTCTTTACGCCGTTTATCAAGTTCATCCCACATTTCTTGGGACAACGTGAGAGAAACTTTCTTCGTCACCCCGATTGGTTTTCTTCCAGCGCCTTCACGTGGCCCTCCCCGCGAAAATAGGATGGATATTTGTCCTTCCTCCGTTGGTACGCCTACCTTAATTGATTTATGAGCCATTCTCATTCCACGCTTTCTGAAATTGATTGTGAATTGAATATTACATTTACTTATGATTTAGGTTACTTAAATCAATATATTCTATATTAAATGTAGCATAGTGATTCTATTGTTTCAATCTTTAAATCTCGATCTAATCTTGATCTCAATTTGACTTCCTCTGCATTTGGGTTAATTAGTATACCTTTATGCAAAAAAGACAACTAGGTTGAGGGGAGATTAAATTTGTGTGAAAAAAAGGAAATTCAACGCGATGGCAATAGTTGGTGTGGTCGTTTCAATCGCGATACTTTTTCAAATACGAGAATATGTTGCGGTTCATAACAAAGGCGAAGAGAATCATGCTTCAATGATGGCTTCAAGCTCAATTTTAATTGGGAAGACGATCGTGATTGATGCGGGACATGGTGGGAAGGATGTGGGGGCTACGGGACAGAGTGGTACCTATGAGAAAGAACTAACACTAACAACGGCGCTTAATCTGAAGCAGGAGCTTGAGAGGCGGACGGGAGCCAAAGTAGTCCTGACGCGAGCGGGAGATGAATTCGTAGAACTTGCAGAACGAGTGAATATTTCGAATCAGCAGAATGCAGATTTGTTTGTCAGTATCCATTGCGACGCTTTCGAACAGAATAATGTAGGCGGAATTACAACTTATTATTATCGAGATGAAGATTATAAAGTAGGGCAGATGATTCATAGTCAGTTATATCAAAATTTTTTGCAGACACGTGATCGTGGTGTAGGTTATGGGGATTACAAAGTGTTGCGAGATAATAAAGCGCCATCTGTACTGCTGGAACTTGGATTTATCTCAAATGTAGATGATGAGAAACGCATTAAATCCAATCTCTTTCAGACACATGCAGCAAAGTCGATTACAGACGGTATCATTTCATTTTTATCAAAAGTATAATTGATTTGTGCAGGAAACTTATCATGGGTTTATGGGTAAGTTTCTTTACTTATTTAATTGAACAATGGATTGCTAATGAATCTATCGTTTCAATATTCTAATCTTTATATCATTTCCATCTCAACTTGACATCATCTGCATATGGGTTATTTAATATATCTTTATGCGTATAAATACAACTAGTCCAGAGAGGAGAAACGTTTGGGTGAATAAAAGGAAGTTCATGGTTATGGGGATTGTTGGTGTGATCGTTTCAATCGCAATACTTTATCAATTACGAGAATACGTTGCGGTTTATAATAGAGTTGAGCAAGTAGATGTGAGCCCACAGCCGATGATGGCAGCACCAAGCCCAATTCTAGTTGGGAAGACGATTGTGATTGATGCAGGACATGGTGGGAAAGATGCGGGTGCTATTGGACAGAGTGGGATCAACGAGAAAGATCTTACGCTGCAAACTGCACTTAATATTAAGCAAGAACTTGAGACGCGGACGGGAGCTAAAGTGATTCTAACGCGAAAGGAAGATGATTTCTTATCACTTGCTGAACGTGCTGATCTATCGAATGAGCAGAAAGCAGATTTATTTATTAGTCTTCACTGCGACGCTTTTGAAGAGGGAAGTGTAGGCGGCATTACATCCTATTATTATCGACATGAAGATTATGAAGTCGCTCAGACCATTCATAGTCTGCTATATCAAGATTTTTTGCAAACCCGTGATCGTGGTGTGTTGTATGGAGATTTTCAAGTATTAAGAGACAATGAGGCGCCATCTGTATTGCTGGAGCTAGGGTACATCTCCAATGTAGAAGATGAGAATCGCATACAATCCCATCTTTTTCAGACACATGCAGCAAAGTCGATTACAGACGGCATTATTACATTTTTATTAAAAGATAAATAGATTTGGGCTAGGAACTTATCATGAATATTATGGTAAGTTCCTTTTTTTAATTAATTGAACAATGGATTGCAATTGATTCGTTTTCTAGGGATAATGGCGTTGTGGTTTCTATTTTTGACAACAAGGGGGAAATTTAATTGATACAAAAATTCAGAAACTTAAGCGTTGTGGTGAAGACGAGTGTGATCCTTGTAGTCGTACTTCTTCTTCTTGCTACTGAGTTCATAGTAAGTGCCTATTGGAGAGAACAAAATCTATACTATAATCAATTGAAATCGAACAATCAATCTATGAACGCTGTAATCGAACAAGAGATTCGAGAAAACGAATTTGTTGAAGGAGCTTTCTATACGAATATTTCAGCAGGGCTTGAGAAAACAAGCGTAAGTAGTGGAGTCAAGAACAGCTATTTGTATTATCCAGATGTAGTAATGAAAGACGGGAAGGAATATTTGACCTTCTTAGGAGCGGATCGGGCTGCACAATCTGATTATGAAATGACTCCTACGTTTAAAGCAGCTTTTAGTGCGATGCAAAAAGATGGAACTGGATTTACAGAGGTATATCGAGATGATACAGGGGAATGGATTACGATCTTAAGCCCTATTCGGAATTCGATTGGAGAAGTTGTAGCAATTAAGGGTGTGGATTATGATTATCGGGGTATTTATTCAGATTTATCTAGTTCACTATGGTATAACATTCTGATTGGACTATTAGTTGTAGGAATAGCCATTACACTGATTGTTTCTTACATAAGGTATGCGTTGCGACCACTAATTCAACTAACGAAGTTATCCAAGCAAGCAGCTCAAGGAGATCTATCAGCTGAAATATCCGTGAAGAATATGGATGAAATCGGAAGATTAACAGTTAACTTCAATCAGATGGTTGCAAGTTTGAAAGAACTTATCATACATATCAAGAAAAATTCGGAGCAAGTTGTTCAATCTGCGAGTGTAATGCGTGAGAATGCGCACCAAGCAGCAACGACTACACAAGAGATGACCGTATCAATCGAGCGAATCGCAAGCGGTTCAATGACGCAGTTAAGTAGTATGGATGAAAGTAAGAAAGCGATGGATGATATGGGAAGTGGTATGGGTACAATTGCAGAGTCATCCGCTCAAGTTGCAGAACTCGCGATTGAAGCAACCAAGTATACAACTGAAGGAAATGAAATTATCCAGCATACCGTTCTTCAAATGGAAAAGATCCATCACTCCGTTACGGATACGGTTGCGAATATGCAACATTTACGCGTGAATGCAAGAGATATTAGTCTTATTCTCAAAATGATCCGTGAAATCGCCAATCAGACGAACATGTTAGCACTTAATGCAGCAATTGAAGCATCCCGCGCTGGGGAGCATGGTAAGGGTTTCGCAGTTGTAGCGGCTGAAGTTCGTATGCTAGCAGATCGAAGTAAACACTCGGCAGCTCAAATCGATGCTTTATTAGAAGAAGTGAATCGTAATATGATGCTGACGGTAGATAAACTTGAGATTGGTGTTCAAGACACGGAGACAGGGATGCAGATCGCGCATCAAGCTGGGCAAGCATTCGGACATATTCGCAGTTCCATTCAAGAAGTATCGGATCATATTCAAGAAGTGACGGCAGCATCCGAGGAAATGTCAGCAAGCAGTGAAGAAATTATTGCGTCATTCGAAGAATTAGGGTCCATATCCAGAGAAGCTTCTCAGCAGACACAAGTCGTGGCAGCAGCATCGAACCAACAGCTTGTTATGATTGAAGAGATGACGAGATCTTCTGAAATGCTAGAGTCTTCCTCCAAAACATTACAGAAACAAATGGAGCAATTTAAGATATAATTGGGAGTGTTAGAGATATACGTCTATACATACATAGACAAGGAGAGAAGTTAATGCTTGAACACGAAAAAATGTTATGGGATCAGGGTGTCACTTATATCGCAGGAGTTGATGAGGTAGGCAGAGGCTGCTTGTTTGGTGATGTAGTGGCAGCGGCAGTTATTCTGCCTCAAGGTCTGGTGATTGAAGGCATCGATGATTCGAAGAAATTAAGCCCGAAGAAGAGAGAAATTGCCTATGAACGAATCCTAGAAGAGGCGATTGCGATTGGACTTGGGATTGTTGATGTGGAGACGATTGAACGAATTAATATAAAGGCTGCTTCTCGACTAGCGATGAAAAAGGCTGTTGAGGAACTGGAGCGTCAGCCTGAGTATATTCTAGTGGATGCGGAGACGATTGATACCTCAATAGATCAGATGGCGCTCATTCATGGGGATGCGATCAGTCAATCGATTGCTGCAGCTTCTATTGTGGCTAAGGTGACACGGGATCGGATGTGTTTGCAATGGGATTTTGCTTATCCAGAGTACGGTCTTGCACTTCATAAGGGCTATGGAACGAAATTGCATCGCGAAAAAATATTGGAACATGGACCGACGCCACTGCATCGGCCTAGTTTTTTGCGCAATATTTTAAATCAACAGGGCGAATTGTTTTAATAGACTGCTATGCGATTGCCGATATAAGAGAAATAGAAGTATCGATCGGAAATGGAGGCAGGCAGGATGAATATTGGGAGTTTGATTCGCACGGTTATGGGTGAGCCGCAAGGTTCGCAGGCAAAAGTGCTGGATATGAAACAAGGCAGCGTGGTGCGCGGTGTTGTGGTTCGTGATCTGGGTAATCAAGAGGCGATGGTTGCCATTAACGGTGTGCAAGTTCGTGCGAAGCTCGAAACGCCGATTAATCAAGGGGATACAACGATGCTCGAGGTGCAAGGTGAGACCGAGAGCGGCGAAATTATTCTTAAACCGATTCCTAATTCAGAGATGATTAGTAATGCAGCAACTCGTGGTGAACTGTTAAAATCGTTCGGTGTAACCAATACAGAAGCAAATCGAGAAATGCTAAGTCATATGCAGGAAGCAGGCGTTCCTTTAACGAAAGAGAATGTACAAAAGTTTGCTACGCTGCTTGCGGAGAAGCCTGTCCATGTGGATGTAAAAGCATGGGTAGGCGCAGCTGCGGTGGCACAGGCGAGAGGCATTCCGCTTAGTCCATCGACTGTCAATGCGATGTTAGAGGCGATGACTGGACCCACGCTGACAGAACACTTAGGGAAGCTTGAAGCGGGTATTCAGTCGGTGTTAAAAGATATGGGACAAACGCTGTCTAGCGACGTGCGCACAGCGCTCGCGAAGGCGATTGGCCTGCTCCACGAAGTTGAGCAGGCTGTAGGATCTGCGCAGCGCGGTACGACCGCTGCGGGTAGTTCAGCGGCGCAAGCGCCCGCCGCTGGCAGCATGGCGCGCGACCCAGCCGCTATGCATGCGGCAGGGTCGCGCGGGGACACCCGTCCCGCCACCGCGTCTAGCGCTGGTGGTGGGACGGGTGTGATCGCCCATGCGCAGCAGGCACATGGGCAGGGGGCTAGCCCCGGCGGTGCGAATACGCCGGGGGCAGCGGCTCCAGCCCCGAGCCCCGCTGGGGGCTGGATTGGCGGCGTGCTCAAGCTGCTAGGCGTTGAGCACGAGAATCTGTTAGCCAAGGCTGTGCTGGCTAACGGAACATCTGCAGGCGCCGTGGATGGGGCGCCTGATGCACCCACTGGTCAGCAAGCGACTTCTGCTGGACAAGTCAAACCCGATGCGCCGCACACTGGGCAGGTGCTGCAATCTTCGACATTAACTGCAAAGACCGCTGGTCAATTAGCTAACCCAATCCAGACGCTTGTTAGTCCAACAGGCACACAAAGTCCTTCACCGTCCGTAAATTCTGGGGCAGCTCAAGCAGTAGGAACGAACGCTGGAGCTCATGCATCATCACAGACCAATCAATCGAATCAACCATCACAGCAAGCTACAGCAACAGGTCATGCGATTGCATCAACAATGGTGCAAACGGGGTCAACTCCTACAGTTGCTGGCAACCAAGCAGACGCAGAGCAGCCTGCTTCGTTACTTTCACATACAAATACGGGTGCACAAGGGTCTACTGCAGTTCGCCATGCAACCGAAGGTATTAATTATCTTGCCAAGACGATCAACCCGCTAGAAGCAGGGTCAATCCTGCCATCAACTTCGCAAGGGGATCAAGCCATACAACAGGCAGCGCGAGAATCACTCAAGAGCGTACTACTTACGTTAAGTGCATCGAATGAACTTCCACCAGCTTTGAAAGAAGCGATGCATAACGCCGTTCAGCATATTACAGGTCAACAGCTGTTGCTCAGTAATGATCGAACGAACCCTTTTGCCCATGTCACGATGTTTATTCCTTTCACGAATGGGGAAGGCCAGCAGACGGCTGCTGTCCATATCCAATCACGAAGAGGGGATAAGGGAACACTTGACTCTAGCAATTGTCGTTTGCTATTTGATTTACAGATGAGTGCAATGGGCGATACACTTGTAGATGTGAATGTCGTGAACTCAATCGTCTCCTTGCATGTACATAATGATCATGAAGAAGTCGGTTATCTGATTGAAGGATTCCGAGATGAAATTGCCAAGGGAGTGAATGACCTCGGGTTTCAATTCTTGTCGCTGAAGTGCTCGCCTTTCCCGCAAGAGACAGTGGCTGCGCTATCAAGTGGGCAACAATCCCCTGTTACAGGTGATCGCGAAATTAGCCCTTTATTTATGCCCAAACCATATAAAGGAGTGGACTATCGGGCATGACAAGCTCTAACCATAACTCACATACTTATACATCGCCAGTAGATTCCATTTCGGATCGACGATTACAAGAAAATGGACAAGAAGAGCAAACTGCCTTTACAGCGAAAAAGGCAGTTGCTCTTCGTTATAATCCAGGTACAGGACAATCTGCGCCAACAGTTGTTGCCAAGGGAAAAGGACATTTAGCTGAAGTGATTTTGCAGAAGGCAAGAGAGAATGGGATCCCAGTGCAAGAAGATAAATCGTTAGTTGAAGTGTTGTCCAAGCTTGACTTGGATCAAGAAATTCCAACTGAGCTCTATCAACTGGTTGCAGAAGTACTTAGTTTCATTTATCGATCGGATTCAAGATTGAGTGAGAGGAGGAATTAATAATCGAACATAAAGTAAAGTATCCTGATTTACGTAAACAGACAGGCAGATACGGTGAACAGATTGCTGCTGATTATTTGATCGAGCAGGGATATCGTATTGTCGATCGTAACTGGCGCTGTCGCTCTGGTGAAATCGATATTATTACGTCGAAAGACGGTGTGCTTGCGTTTGTTGAGGTGCGTACAAGACGAATGACAGGTCACTTTGGGTCGGCCAAAGAGTCGGTTGGCTTCCGCAAACAGATGCAAGTACGTCAAACCGCACAAGTATATTTGTATCAACGTGCAGCGTTCGATCAACCGATCCGCATGGATGTAATCACGGTGGAACTCTCGCTGGAGGGTGAGCTCTCCATGGTGGAACATATTTGCGGTGCATTCTAACTCTAGAAAGAAGTTTCCAACCTCATAAAAAAAGAGCATCCGTCTACATCATGTAGCGTAATGCTCATCTACTTGCTAACTCATAACTCCTCAGGTCTAACACATAAATCTTTCCTAGAATACCATCATCTTTTCATTGCTTGGTTTTAACGCTCTAATTTCAGTAATGATCTTGCTGTTTCTTATCAAGTGCCCGATATTGCAGTGCTTCAGCCAAATGGGGCAATTCGATATTCGGGCTATTCTCAATGTCCGCAATCGTCCGTGCAATCCTAAGAATACGGTCGTGTGCTCGTACGCTAAGTCCTAACATCTCAAACGACTGTTCAAGCATTTTTTGAGTCGGCTCATCTAATTTACAAACCTTCCGCAGCAGTTTCCCGCTTAATTCACTGTTAAAACGTATGGAAGCCCCTTTATAGCGTTCTCTCTGCTTTTTCAAGGCTCTATTCACCATTTCACCCATCTCTGCTGAGGAGAGCGATTCCTGCTCGCTAGTGAGCACGGCAAAATCCGGTTTCGGCACTTCCACATGCATATCGATACGATCAAGTAATGGACCCGACAATCTTGAGCGATACTGTTGAATTTTGAGTTGCGAACATGTACAAGGCTGTGTAATCGAGTCTCCAGAACCGTAAAATCCGCATGGACAAGGATTCATTGATGACGCGAGCAACAATTGTGCGGGGAACGTATATACCGCACGAGCACGACCGATCGTTACCATACGATCTTCAAGAGGTTGACGTAGTACTTCCAGTACATTTCGGGAAAATTCGGGAAGCTCGTCCAGGAACAACACACCTCGATGGGCAAGACTGACTTCACCGGGTTTTGGATTGGAGCCACCGCCAACAAGACCTGCTGCGGATACAGTGTGATGAGGGGAGCGGAAGGGCCGCTTGATGATCGTCTCCAATTGATTCGTAAGCTTTCCTGCTGCCGAATAAATTTTTGTCACTTCAAGGGATTCCTCTTCCTCCATAAGCGGCATAATGCTCGGAAGACGGCGGATGAGCATGGTTTTACCTGTTCCAGGTGGACCAATTAGAAGCACGTTGTGCATGCCAGATGCTGCTATAACCATCGCGCGTTTAGCAGTTTGTTGACCACGTACGTCTGCAAAGTCATCTTTTTCAAATAAATAAGAGTCTTTGCTAGAGGAATGAGTTTGTAATCCAGGAGATGGTAGTGACGTCTCAGGTTGAAGCTCATCCGCATGCTTAACGCGAGTCGTTGCAAGATCCTTTAAATCGCGAAGCGTTCGAACGGCATACACTTCTATATCTGAGATTAGTAGAGATTCAGCTGCATTTGCATGAGGGACGATCATCCGTTTCATGCCTCTCTGTTTGGCAGAATGCACCATAGAGAGCACTCCGGGCACAGGACGAATGCTGCCATCTAATGCAAGCTCACCTAAGAATAAGGTTTGTTCAATTTCATCGCATACAAGCTGTTTGCTTGTAATTAATATACCTGCAGCGATAGCGAGATCGAAGGAAGTTCCTTCTTTTCGCAAATCAGCAGGTGCTAAGTTAATCGTAATACGTTCCATTGGGAACGTGAAACCGCAGTTCTTAATCGCTGAACGAACACGCTCGATTGATTCTTTCACAGCCGTATCAGGCAACCCGACTAAGTTAACTTGTGGTAATCCATTGGATAGATCAATTTCTACCTCGATTCCCTTGCCCTCCACACCATGTAAACATGCACTTATGACTTTGCCATACATATCAAAAAAACACCTATCCTCTCATGAATCATTGCTTCATAGACGAAAGGTGCTTCCTTATCGACTTCATTGCTATATTCCTCATTCGTCGTTTTACTCTCATTTCCTGCTCATTTCTTCGTTCATATTTAATTTAACAAGTAATTATAAAAAGTGTGAATTTTTTTGAAAAAGTAAGGCAACTGTCGAAAAAAAGTGTTACAATATCAAAGGCTTAGTGATCAATTTCATAAGTAATCACAAGACCTGATTTTATGAAGTAGACATAGAACCATTTCGATAGGAGGAATTTTGCACATGAATATCCATGAGTATCAAGGCAAAGAAGTATTGAAACAATACGGCGTTGCGGTACCGCAAGGAAAAGTGGCGTTTACAGTTGAAGAAGCTGTACAAGCTGCTCAGGAGTTGGGCACTTCCGTAGTTGTCGTCAAAGCGCAAATTCATGCTGGGGGCCGAGGTAAAGCGGGCGGTGTGAAAGTTGCGAAGAGCTTGGATGAAGTACGTACTTATGCATCTGAAATCCTTGGGAAAGTGCTTGTAACGCACCAAACAGGTCCAGAAGGCAAAGAAGTTAAGCGTTTACTTATTGAACAAGGTTGCGACATTAAGAAAGAATACTATGTTGGTGTAGTTATCGACCGTGCAACAAACAGTGTTGTGATGATGGCTTCTGAAGAAGGCGGCACAGAGATTGAAGAAGTTGCTGAACATTCTCCTGAGAAAATCATCAAAGAAGTGGTAGATCCTGCTGTAGGCTTGCAAATGTTCCAAGCTCGTCGCTTGGCATATGCAATCAATATTCCAGATGCGCTTGTAAATAAAGCAGCGAAATTCATGCTTGCTTTATACACAGCTTTCGTTGAGAAGGATTGCTCCATTGCAGAAATCAATCCGCTTGTAGTAACAGGCGATGGCGATGTAATGGCACTTGATGCGAAACTAAACTTTGATTCTAATGCATTATTCCGTCACAAAGATATCGTTGCACTTCGCGACTTGGAAGAAGAAGATGAGAAAGAAATCGAAGCTTCCAAATTTGACCTTAGCTACATCGCACTTGATGGCAACATCGGTTGTATGGTTAACGGCGCTGGTCTTGCAATGGCAACAATGGATATTATCAAATATTACGGTGGAGACCCTGCTAACTTCCTAGATGTTGGGGGCGGTGCTACAACAGAGAAAGTTACGGAAGCATTCAAGATCATTTTATCTGATGTTAAGGTAAAAGGTATTTTTGTAAACATTTTCGGTGGCATTATGCGTTGTGACGTCATTGCGAATGGTGTTGTTGAAGCAGCGAGACAACTTGGTTTGGATAAACCGCTTGTTGTACGTTTGGAAGGTACGAACGTTGAGATTGGTAAACAAATCTTGAACGAATCCGGCCTAAACATTGTTGCAGCTGATTCCATGGCAGACGGTGCTCAGAAGATCGTTAATCTGGTTAAGTAAACGCATTCAGAACTAGCGATTAGGCACGACATAACGAATAATGAAAGGGATGTGAACAAAAATCATGAGTATTTTGGTCAATAAAGATACAAAAGTCATCACGCAAGGGATTACTGGTGCTACAGGTTTGTTCCATACAAAAGGCGGCCTTGAATACGGTACACAAATGGTTGCTGGTGTTACTCCTGGTAAGGGCGGGCAATTGCTTGATATTGAACTCGCTAACGGCGAAACGAAACAAGTTCCAATCTACAATACAGTGAACCAAGCTAAAGCAGCAACAGGTGCAACAGCATCTGTAATTTACGTAGCTCCTCCGTTCGCAGCTGATGCGATCATGGAAGCAGTAGATGCTGAGCTTGATCTTGTAATCTGTATTACAGAAGGTATTCCAGTACTAGACATGGTTCGCGTTAAGCGCTACATGGAAGGTAAGAAGACCGTTCTAATCGGACCGAATTGCCCAGGTGTTATTACACCAGGCGAGTGTAAAATCGGTATTATGCCAGGATACATTCATACTCCAGGACACGTAGGGGTTATCTCTCGTTCTGGTACATTAACATATGAAGCGGTTCATCAATTGTCAGCTCGTGGAATCGGTCAATCTTCTGCAGTAGGTATCGGTGGAGACCCTGTTAAAGGCTCTGAGTTCATCGATATTCTCAGAATGTTCAATGAAGATCCAGAAACTTACGCAGTAATTATGATTGGTGAAATCGGCGGTACAGCTGAAGAAGAAGCAGCTGAGTGGATCGCAGCTAACATGACGAAGCCAGTTGTTGGTTTTATTGGTGGACAAACTGCTCCTCCAGGAAAACGTATGGGTCATGCTGGCGCAATCATCTCTGGTGGTAAAGGTACAGCTGCTGAGAAAGTAGCTGTTATGGAGAAGTGCGGAATTCGCGTAGCTCCAACTCCATCTGAAATGGGCTCTACACTTGTAGCAGTTCTTGAAGAAAAAGGCCTTCTTGAGCAGTGCATCACAAAGAAATAATTGAAACAGAAGGTAAGCAACCTTCCATCTCCTTTCGAGGATATGGAAGGTTTTTTTTATTACATATGGAGTTAGGCTCCAATTTGGAGCTTTTCTTATTTTAAGGAGGAATAATTAATGAAGAATCGGGAATTGTTGTTTGCCTTAGATCAAATATCAGGTGTTGGCTATAAGACGATTAAGCATCTAATTGCTTGTGAAATTACGTTAGAAAACCTACCAACTTTATCTTATGAACAACTTCTTGAAATTGGCGTTGGTTCCAAACAAGCAACTAGTATTGTGAACACATACAGTGTGAAGTGGCTTGAAGAGAAGACCGAACAATATAGGCGGTTGAATATTGGATATTTGACTCCATACGATGCTGCATATCCGAAACAACTTCAAGAAATTGCACAGCCACCATGGGTACTATATTATAAAGGGAACCTTCAATTGCTCGAGAAGCCACTTCTTGCAATGGTTGGAACAAGAATGCCTACCGTTTACGGGAAGAAAGTTTGTGATGATCTTGCATTTTCACTCGCATCATCAGGGTTTGGAATTGTGAGTGGACTGGCAAGAGGGATTGATACAACAGCACATCGTGGCACACTCCGTGCAGAAGGTTCCACTATAGCTGTGCTTGGTTCAGCTATTAATGTGGTGTATCCACCAGAGAACGCATCTCTTTATAAAGAAATTGAGGAGCGAGGTCTCATCCTCTCCGAGTATCCCATTGGTACAAAGTCATTGCCGGGACTTTTTCCTATGCGCAATCGGATCATTGCAGGATTGTCCGTAGGGGTCGTAGTTGTTGAAGCCGCAGAACGCAGTGGATCTCTTATCACAGCTGACTCTGCGCTAGAATCATCAAGAGATGTATTCGCGGTTCCAGGGCCAATTACATCACCCAATAGTCGAGGCTGTTTGCGATTGATTCAACAAGGCGCTAAACTGGTAATCAGTGTTGATGATATTTTGGAGGATTACAGAGATGTGATTTCATTATCCAAACAGGCAGAACAATTGAAACATGGTGGAGAAGAAAGGGAAGTGCAATTGACGAGTGAGGAAGCGATTGTATATCGAATTATAATAGAAGAACCTAGGTCGCTGGACGCACTTCTTCAATTAACTTCATATAAATTTGGACTTTTACATTCAGTTCTGTTATCCTTACTCATGAAAAAAAAGATTGTACTACTGCCGGGATCAACTTACATGGCTTTATAATATATTTTTGGATTTTTCAAAATCGAGAGGGGGAAGGCGACCTATGGCAGATGCATTAGTTATTGTAGAATCACCAGCCAAAGCCAAAACCATCGGCAAATATTTAGGTAAAAAGTTTATTGTGAAAGCGTCTATGGGTCATATTCGTGACCTTCCAAAAAGCCAAACGGGTGTTGATGTCGAGCATAATTTCGAACCGAAGTACATAACGATTCGTGGAAAAGGTTCGATACTCAAAGAGCTAAAAGATGCTGCTAAAAAAGTGAAAAAAGTATATCTCGCAGCCGATCCGGATCGCGAAGGGGAAGCAATTGCGTGGCACTTGGCTCACTATTTGGAACTGAATGCGAATGAACCTTGTCGTGTTGTATTTAATGAGATTACGATGCAAGCAGTCAAGGATGCATTTAAAACTCCACGTGTCATTAACCAGGATCTTGTCAATGCTCAGCAAGCTAGACGTATTCTTGATCGACTCGTTGGTTACAAAATTTCGCCATTACTATGGAAGAAAGTGAAAAAAGGCTTGTCGGCTGGACGTGTGCAATCGGTTTCAGTGAAACTCGTTATTGACCGTGAGAATGAGATTAAAGCATTCGTACCGGAAGAGTACTGGTCGATTACGGCTCATCTGCTTGCTGGCAAGGCGAAGTTTGAAGCGAAGTTTTATGGCATGAATGGACAGAAGCAGGAGCTACATTCAGAGGATGATGTGAAGAAAGTTTTAGCGGCAATTGAAGCGCAGAACTTTACAGTGAATGAAGTGAAAGAGAAGGAACGCTTGCGTAATCCTGCTGCTCCATTCATTACTTCATCCCTGCAACAAGAGGCTGCACGTAAACTGAACTTCAGAGCATCTAAGACGATGTCAGTTGCGCAGCAACTTTATGAAGGGATCGATCTCGGCAAAGAAGGAACTGTCGGTTTGATCACCTACATGCGTACGGATTCCACACGTATTTCACCGGTTGCACAAGAGGAAGCGAAGGAACTTATCACGTCCAAGTACGGGGAAGCCTATGTTCCAGAAACTCCTCGTGTATATACGAAAAAGAATAGTAACGCACAAGATGCGCACGAAGGTATTCGTCCATCTTCCGTAATGCGTGAACCTGATGTGATCAAGGAGTACTTAAGCCGTGATCAATTCCGTCTGTACAAATTAATTTGGGAGCGTTTCGTCGCTTCGCAAATGTCATCTGCGATTCTAGATACGATGACAATTGATATTGCTGTTGGCAGCGCGATGTTCCGCGCAGTTGGGTCCAAACTTAAATTTGCTGGTTTCATGAAGGTTTATGTGGAAGGCAATGATGACGGTACAACAGAAGAAGATAAGTTGTTACCTCCATTGACTAAAGGAGACACAATTGAACAGCAAAATATTGAACCGAAGCAGCACTTCACACAACCGCCTCCACGTTATACCGAAGCAAGACTTGTTCGTACGTTAGAAGAGTTAGGTATTGGTCGTCCAAGTACGTATGCACCAACACTTGAGACGATTCAAAAACGTGGCTATGTAGCAATCGATGAGAAGAAGTTCGTACCTACAGAACTTGGAGAGCTTGTGATTCAACTTATGGTTGAATTTTTCCCGGAAATTCTGGATGCAGAGTTCACTGCACATATGGAAGGTGAACTTGACCATGTAGAAGAGGGTACAGAAGATTGGGTTCGTGTACTGGATGATTTCTATACAGGTTTCAAAAAACGTCTGGATTTTGCCGAAGAGGAAATGAAGGAAGTTGAAATCCAAGACGAAGTTTCGGATGAAATTTGTGAGAAGTGTGGTAAACATCTTGTCTACAAGATGGGTCGCTTTGGTAAGTTCTTAGCATGCTCAGGTTTCCCTGAATGTCGTAATACGAAGCCAATCGTGAAAAATATAGATGTGACTTGCCCGAAATGTAAGGAAGGGGCAGTTGTTGAGCGCAGATCCAAGAAAGGTCGTATTTTCTATGGATGTGATCGCTACCCAGAATGTGATTATATCTCCTGGGATAAGCCATCTTCTAAACCATGTCCAGACTGCGGTTCACCAATGACCGAAAAACGTACGAAAGCAGGCGTATTCCTGCATTGTTCAGAATGCACACACAAAGAAGAAGTTGTACAAGAAGAAGCTACAGACTAGAGGTGTCAAGTTTTGAATCATGAAATGAAAGAAAACACAAGAGTAACAGTCATCGGAGCAGGTCTTGCCGGCAGTGAAGCAGCTTATCAAATTGCTTCACGCGGCGTACCGGTTACATTATACGAAATGCGTCCTGTCAAAAAGACGCCTGCTCACATTACCGATCAATTTGCGGAGCTTGTATGCTCCAACTCTCTTCGTTCCAATGGACTCGGTAACGCAGTAGGGGTCATGAAGGAAGAAATGCGCAGACTAGATTCCCTCATTATGCGCTGTGCAGATCAGCATGCTGTACCTGCTGGTGGTGCATTAGCGGTTGACCGTGATGGTTTCTCAGGAAAAATTACATCGACCTTACGCAATCACCCATTGATTGAAGTGAAGAATGAGGAGCTTGAAGCCCTACCAGAAGGAATTGTGGTTGTGGCTACAGGACCACTTACTTCTCCAGCGTTGTCTTCTCATTTGCAGGAGCTAATGGGTAAGGAATATTTGTACTTCTATGATGCAGCTGCTCCAATTGTGGAGAAAGACTCCATTGATATGAACAAGGTATACTTGGCATCCCGCTATGATAAAGGTGAGGCAGCTTATCTGAACTGCCCAATGAATGAAGAAGAGTTTAATACTTTCTATGAGGCTATTATTTCTGCGGAAACTGCGCCGATTAAAGAGTTTGAGAAAGAAATTTACTTTGAAGGCTGTATGCCGATTGAAGTGATGATGAAACGTGGTAAGCAAACGGCACTATTCGGCCCAATGAAGCCAGTAGGTCTTGTGAACCCGCATACAGGTGAATTGCCATATGCCGTTGTACAGCTTCGTCAAGACAACGCGGCAGGAACTTTATATAACTTAGTAGGTTTCCAGACACACCTGAAGTGGGGCGAGCAAAAACGTGTATTCGGCTTGATCCCAGGTCTTGAGAATGCGGAGTTTGTACGTTATGGTGTGATGCACCGTAATACATTTATCAACTCACCAGAATTGCTTGAGCCAACTTATCAGTTCCGCGGTCAAGAGCGATTGTTCTTCGCAGGTCAAATGACAGGTGTTGAAGGGTATGTAGAATCAGCAGCAGCGGGACTCGTTGCCGGCATTAATGCAGCGAAACTTGCGCTTGGTGAGGAGCTTGTTGTATTCCCGAAAGAGACTACAATCGGGTCCATGGCACAATATATCACGACAGCGGAAGGTAAGTACTTCCAACCAATGAATGCCAATTTTGGATTGTTACCACCTACAGCTCAGAAAATTCGCAATAAAAAACAAAAGAATGAAGAGCTTGCAAATCGCGCTTTGGAAACAATTGGAGAATTAACACAAAAACTTGCAATTCAAAAATGACTTTGCATGTTAGATGTGTTAAGATGTTAAAGGCTTTTCTTTGTTGTTTCACAATTAGTTGTGCTTTTCTTTCAAATGAAACCATAAGATTAGCAGCAGGAGTATACGCTTTGGCTGCTCTTCTTCTTTCATAAACCATTTTCTCAGCCATTAATATTTTGAGACAAGAGGTGATTCAGGTGAGTGCGACTTTTCATGCTACGACTATTTTTGCGATACGTCATCAAGGTAAGGGTGCAATTGCAGGTGATGGTCAAATCACGTTCGGTAACTCGATGGTGATGAAACAAACAGCTAAAAAAGTAAGGCGTCTTTACAGAGGCAGAGTGATTGCTGGATTCGCGGGGTCGGTTGCTGACGCAATAACCTTATTCGAGAAATTTGAAGGAAAACTGGAAGAGCATCATGGAAATTTACATCGTGCAGCTGTTGAGCTGGCGAAAGATTGGCGTCAAGATCGCGTACTTCGCAAACTTGAAGCAATGATGCTCGTTATGGATGATTCAGGTTTACTACTTATTTCTGGTAATGGAGACATTATTGAACCGGATGACGGGATTGCCGCGATTGGTTCTGGGGGTTCTTTTGCACTCGCAGCAGGTCGGGCGATGCATCGATACGCTTCAAACATGACAGCAGCTGAGATTGCAAAAGCATCACTGGAGACGGCAGCAGATATTTGCGTTTTTACGAATCATAATATCATTGTTGAAGAAATTTAATGGTAAGCCCACTTTGAATAAGGAGGGATTTCATGCAAAAGACCGCTTTAACGCCAAGACAAATTGTAGAGGAACTTGATCGGTATATTATTGGTCAAAAGAAAGCGAAAAAATCAGTCGCTGTTGCGTTACGTAATCGATATCGTCGTTCGCTCTTAGATGAGACGCTGCGAGATGAGATCGTACCGAAAAATATTCTTATGATTGGTCCAACAGGTGTGGGTAAAACCGAAATTGCCCGCAGGCTTGCGAAGTTAGTCGGTGCTCCATTCGTTAAGGTGGAAGCAACGAAGTTTACGGAAGTTGGTTACGTTGGTCGTGATGTGGAATCAATGGTTCGTGATTTGCTCGAAACGTCTATTCGGATGGTTAAAAGCGAACGTATGGAATTAGTTAAGGAAAAAGCGGAAAAGCTTGCTAATGATAGACTTGTTGCGATTCTGGTTCCGAACCCGAAAGCTGCAAAAACGCAAAGAAATCCATTTGAAATGTTATTTGGTGGAGGCAATCAAGCAGAAACAGATGAAGAAGCTGATGTGAAGGATAACGATATCTTGGAGAAACGATCAGCCATGGCCGAAAAGCTATCTCGCGGTGAATTGGAGAATGATCTAGTTGAAGTCGAGATTGAAGAGTCCGCTCCAAACATGTTAGATTTACTCGGCGCCCAAGGCAATGAGGGTATGGGAGCTAACTTGCAGGAGATGCTTGGTTCACTTATGCCGAAGAAGACGAAGAAGCGCAAGCTTCCTATTAAAGAAGCGCGTAAAGTTCTGACGCATGAAGAAGCTCAAAAATTGCTAGATATGGATGATGTTACTCAAGAGGGGCTACGCCTTGCTGAGCAATCAGGAATCATTTTTATTGATGAGATCGATAAAGTTGCTTCTTCTGGAAGAGGCGGAGGTCCTGATGTTTCAAGAGAAGGCGTGCAACGGGACATACTACCTATTGTAGAAGGATCAACAATTATGACCAAGTATGGTCCAATCAAGACAGATTACATCTTGTTTATCGCTGCAGGCGCATTTCATATCGCCAAACCATCTGATTTGATTCCGGAACTGCAGGGTCGATTCCCGATTCGTGTTGAGTTAAGTAATTTGACTTTAGACGAATTTGTGCGTATCCTAACGGAGCCTAAGAATGCACTGACCAAGCAATATACAGCGCTCTTAGAGACGGAAGGGATCGAAGTTGAATTTGCACCTGATGCTGTTCATGAAATGGCTCGAATTGCCGTTGAAGTGAATCAGAATACGGAGAATATTGGTGCCCGCAGATTGCATACGATATTGGAAAAGCTACTTGAGGATTTATCTTTTGAAGCGTCCGAAATCAACCTAGAGAAAATCGTGATCACACCTGAATATGTAAAAGAAAAATTAGCTGAGATCGCACAAAATCGTGACCTAAGTCAGTACATTCTGTAACAACACGACTCACAACTAGAATGAACGTATTGAAAATGGAGGCATAACAAATGACATTATTAGAAAAAACTCGCAGATTAAATAAACTGTTACAGCAGGAAGCAGGAAACTTCGTATCCTTCGTGGATATGGCAGAAGTACTACGTGATGTTGTAAACGCTAATTGCTATGTAGTTAACCGTGATGGTAAAATTCTTGGCTATGCGATTAAAAACCCGCTTTTCTCTTTTGAATTTAGCCGCTTGGTGACAGAAGAAGGTCGTTTCCCTGATAATTACAATAATGCATTATTGAAATACAATGAAACTTCCTCCAACATCTTGCGCGAAAGTGATGAGAATCCTTTCCCACGTGAGGTTCAAGAACATACGGATTATGAGTATTTGTCCATCGTTCCAATCATTGGTGGAAGAGAAAGACTTGGGACTTTAGTCTTATCTAGACTAGATAAATCATTCGGTGATGACGACTTCGTATTGGCAGAATATGGTGCAACTGTCGTTGCTATGGAACTTTTACGTGTTCGTACTGAAGAAGTAGAACATGAAGCACGTAATCGTGCAGTGGTTTCCGTTGCAATTGGCTCTCTTTCCTTTAGTGAGTTAGAAGCAGTTGAACGTATCTTTGAAGAGCTTGATGGTAAAGAAGGTCTTCTTGTTGCATCCAAAATTGCAGATCGCGCGGGTATCACACGCTCTGTAATTGTAAATGCTCTGCGTAAATTGGAAAGTGCTGGAGTAATTGAGACTCGTTCCCTAGGGATGAAGGGTACGTATATTCGTATCCTGAATCAGAACCTACTTGCTGCAATCGAGCAGAACAAACTAAAAAGCTAAGACTGTTTACTCATTAACGAAACAGTCCAGTAAGAGCCCTGTCTTATTAAAAGATAGGGCTTTTTTCTTATTGTAAGTTGGTGGAATTTTATAGATGATTAACGTAGTCAACAAAAAGTAAATTTTATGTATATGTTTGTAACAAAAGATTCATCTAAAATGTCGATTTAAAGAAGGAAATGTGCTTTTTGATAGAGAATACTACACGTCGGAAAAATAATTGTCGAATTAACGAAGAAAAAAATGAGTAAAATAGTCTTTTTTTATAACAAATTGGGGGTAAAACATGTTTCCACTTAATAAACCAGGTGTATTGTTGTTAGAGAGATCGATAGATGCCTCTGCCACTCGACAAAAAGTAGTCGCAAACAATATTGCGAATGTGGACACGCCTAATTTTAAAAGATCTGAAGTTGCCTTTGAGGAACTCCTCGAGCAGCAATTGAACACAAGTGGAAAGCAATTAACAGGTGTTCGTACCGATCCAAGGCATTTTTATATAGGAGCCAAGCCGTTGTCCGCAATAACTCCTGAACTACGAACTGACAACACAACGGCTATGAATAATAATAAAAATAATGTGGACATCGATTATGAAATGTCATTGATGGCTAAGAACCAACTTCGGTATAACACATTGGTTCAACAATTGAATCATGAATTCCAAAGCGTACGCACTGTGATTGAAGGGAGAAGATAATAAATGAGAATTACGAATTCGTTTGATATTAGTTCTTCTGCCTTAACGGCACAGCGGCTTCGCATGGATGTTATCAGTTCTAACATCGCCAATGCGAATACAACAAGAGCACAATTTGTTAATGGAAAGTGGCAGCCTTACGCTAGAAAAATGGTGAACTTCGAACCCAACAATCAACCAACATTCGCTCAAACGCTGCAAGGCGCGATGGCAGATGGAACAGGACAAGGGGTAAAAGTAACCAAGATTGTAGATGATACGACACCGTTCAAACCCGTGTACAACCCTACTCATCCAGATGCTGATGCGAATGGCTACGTGATGATGTCGAATGTAGATGTGATGAAAGAAATGGTAGATATGATCTCTGCAACACGTTCTTATGAAGCAAACGTAACTGCTTTAAATGCTTCTAAAGCAATGATCACGAAAGCATTAGAAATTGGCAGATAGACTAGAGAGGATGAAGGGCTAGAATGATCGACAAAATTAACCCATTGGTTTCAAGCGGAATGTCGGTAACAAATTCGAACAAAGCTGGCGCTGCAGACTTAAGTCAAAAGTTTGGCGATATGTTAAATGATGCTTTGAATCAGTTAAATGAGGGGCAGCAAAAAGTAGAAACGCTTAATGAGTCATTCGCTAAAGGTGAATTATCAGATGTGCACCAGTTGACGATAGCGGCACAGACCTCTGCACTTGCTTTAGAAACTACCGTTCAAATTCGGAACAAAGTAATCGAGGCGTATCAGGACATTATGCGCATGCAGATTTGATCCAAATGGGCTTTCAAACATTTGACAAGGATGAGGTGGCATAGTGAACGAAACACTGCTCCAATATCGGAATAAAATCCAACAGTATTGGACTCGATTAAGTAAGAAGCAAAAAGGAATCTTGATCGCATCAGTCGCACTATTGATTCTAGCGGGGATAATCGTTTCCTTGAGTATGTCGAGAACAGTATACACCCCTGTATTTACAAACTTACAACCGGATGCAGCGGCATCCATTAAGAAAAATTTAGAATCTGCAGGAATACAGTACAAGCTTAGTCCAGATGGCAAGTCCATCTCTGTGCCCGAGAATAAATCGGCATCGGTTATGATCGATTCTGCTTCACAGAATTGGATGACAGGTGGATCAGGCGGCTATGAAATCTTCCGAGATTCAGGTTCACTTACAACAACGGATAAAGAATTTAACGTAAAATATGTAGATGCCTTGCAAGGTGAGCTACGCAAGATGATCCGCAGTATTCAAGCAATCTCGGATGCGAATGTTGTGATTAACAAACCTGAGGAATCTGCATTTTTATCAAAACAAAAGGATCAAGCAAGTGCTTCTGTCGTACTACAAGTAAAAGATGGATACCAGCTTGATCAGAACAAAGTGGATACCGTGTATAATCTCGTGTCCCATAGTGTAATGAATTTACCGACGGATCGTATTACAGTTTCGGATCAATATGGCAAGACGTACAAACCTTCAAATGGTGAGGGGGCAAATAACAGTCTAACTAGCCTAGGTAGTATTGAAAGTCATATGGATATCAAGTCAAAGTTTGAAAAAGATATCAAAAACAGTGTAAGCACACTTTTAGGTACTTTCTTTGGACCTGATAAGATTATCGTCAATGTCACATCGAATATGAACTTCGATCAGAAGAATACGGTTGAAAAATTAGTTACAGCACCGAATCAATTGGACCAAAAAGGGTTAGAAATCTCCTTGCAGGAAGCTTCTGAATCTTATACAAGTGATGGTGGGGCTGCTGCAGGCGGTGTACCAGGAACAGGCCAAACTGATGTACCTACATATCCAACTGGCGCTAATGCAGGCAAGACAAATTCAGAAAAAACAACACGCACTGTAAATTCGGAAGTGAATCATATCACGAACAATATTGTGCGTACTCCTTATGAACTAAAAGATTTAAGTATTACGGTTGGGGTAGAGCCGCCGAATAAGAATGATCCAGCTTCGCTGACACCAGAAGTACGTGAGCCGATTGAAAGAGCTTTAGTCTCTATTGTCCGTGCTGCTCTTGGTAATGTGAATCCAGCAATAACAGATGATGAACTTGCAAAGAAAGTGAATGTAATTCCGCACTCATTTGCACAAACACCTGGAACAGTACCAACAAATTCGAATGTAAATTGGATTTATGCGGGTATTGGTGGTTTAGCGGCATTATTAATTGGACTTGGTGTGTTTGCAGTGGTCAGAAGCAGACGTAAGAGAGCTGCTGAAGAGTATGATTATGATGCACCAGTTACGGTTGAACACCCAAGTATTAGTATTGAAAATGTTTCAAATGACAATCAAGTACGTAAACAGCTCGAAACTCTTGCGAAGAAGAAACCTGAGGAATTCGTAAGTTTACTTCGTACATGGTTAGTAGAGGAATAGAGGTGAACTTATTTGGCTAGATCTTCACAACAAGGGTTAACTGGTCGTCAGAAGGCAGCAATTCTCCTCATTAGCTTAGGACCAGAAGTGTCAGCACAAGTATTCAAACACCTAAATGAAGAAGAAATTGAACAGTTGACGATGGAGATCGCTAACGTAAGAAAGGTAGACGCAGCAGACAAAGATATGATCATCTCTGAGTTCTATCAGATTTGTCTTGCCCAAGAATACATCTCGCAAGGCGGTATTGCGTATGCGAAGGACATTCTTGAGAAGGCACTGGGCTCTCAGAAAGCTATTGATATTATCAATAAGCTAACGATGACACTCCAAGTTAGACCGTTTGACTTTGCACGTAAAGCTGATCCAACACAAATTTTAAACTTCATTCAAAATGAGAACTCACAGACGATTGCTCTCGTTCTTGCTTATCTACAACCTGATCAATCTTCCATTATCTTATCTTCCTTGCCGCAAGAAAAGCAGGCAGAGGTTGCGAAGAAGATTGCATTGATGGATTCGACTTCACCTGAAGTTATCTCTCAAGTTGAGCGTGTGCTCGAACAGAAGTTATCATCGACGGTTACTCAAGACTATACATCTGCAGGCGGAATTTCAGCGATCGTACAAATCCTCAATGGAGTTGACCGCGGTACGGAAAGAACGATTCTGGATTCTCTTGAAATTCAAGATCCAGAGCTTGCTGAAGAAATTAAGAAACGGATGTTTGTATTCGAAGATATCGTTAACATCGATAATCGCTCGATTCAACGTATTATTCGTGATGTGGAAAATGCAGATTTGCAGCTTGCGCTTAAAGTGGCGAGTGAAGAAGTTCGCGATGCGATCTTCCGCAACATGTCCAAGCGTATGGTGGAAACGTTCAAAGAAGATATGGAATTCATGGGACCTGTTCGTTTGCGTGACGTTGAAGAAGCACAAACTCGCATTGTGGCGACGATTCGTCGCTTAGAAGAAGCAGGGGAAATCATCATAGCTCGTGGTGGAGGAGATGATATTATTGTCTAACGTGATCAAGCCAATCTCCTATCGATCGTTGGATGATAAGAAAATTATCGAAGCTGTCTCACTTGATTATTTACGTAGTTCAATAGATCTAGCAGATGATGAAGAAGAAAAAGAGTGGTCGGCTAGACAACGCAAGAAATTAGAAGAAGCAGAACAACTCAAGAGTCAAATCATCGGTGATGCAGAGGCGTTCGCTGAAGCTCAAATTGCGCAAGCGGTTGAAGAAGCGAACCTCGTGAAAGATCAAGTTCGAGAGGATATCGACACTTGGTGGGCAGAACGTCGTGCGGATGATGAAGAGCTCGTTAACACTGCAAAAGCAGATGGATATGAGCAAGGTTACGCTGAGGGGATTACCAAAGCGGAGGATGAGATCTTATCTCGTTATGAAACGATGCTTATGGAAGCACGAGCCATCTTAGATGATGCGCACAAGATTAAGGAGCAAATCATTGGTGAGTCAGAACCATTCTTAATCGAACTCAGTTCCTCTATTGCAGAGAAAGTCATTAGTCGTCAATTAAGTATCGAACCAGAGTGGACATTAGAAATGATTCGAAATGTACTGGCGCGCAGACAGGAGAAAGGTGTCATTACCCTCTGTGTGTCGCCTAAACATTTTGCTTACATTAACAATGCTCGTGAGGAATTATTGATGTCGATTGATTCTCAGGCTGAGTTGCAAATCTTACCCGATTCTACAGTGAATGATGAGGGTTGTGTAATCCGTTCATCCTATGGATCAGTTGATGCAAGAATCGATACGCAAATGAAAGAGATTAAGAGTGTGCTCTTGCAAATGGCAGTTCGGGATGAAGGTGATTTGTCGTGAATAGACCTATCCCACAAGCAAGTAAATACACCGAGGCACTAAATAATATCGACACCGTACGTGTAAATGGAAAAGTGACTCAGGTTATTGGTCTTACAGTCGAGTCGGAAGGTCCAGTCGTTAGTATTGGTGAGGTTTGTTACATTTACCCCTTAAAGTCCAAAGAGCCGCTGAAGGCGGAGGTCGTTGGTTTTAAGAGTAACAAGGTTATCTTGATGCCTCTAGGTGAACTCGATTCTATCGGTCCTGGATGTGACGTCGTAGCCACAGGCAAGCCACTTTCTGTTCAAGTTGGGCACGAACTGCTTGGTAAAGTATTAGATGGTCTGGGACAACCGCTGGACGGTTCGTTCCTACCGATGCGAATGGCGAATTACTCGACGAACAATGCACCAAGTAATCCATTAACAAGACCTCGTGTACTCGAACCACTAAGTGTAGGGGTGCGTTGTATTGATGGATTGCTAACGATAGGTAAGGGACAGCGTGTGGGTATTTTTGCAGGATCAGGGGTAGGTAAAAGTACCTTGATGGGTATGATCGCACGCAATACCGAAGCGGATGTTAACGTCATTGCGTTAGTTGGGGAACGTGGTCGCGAGGTACTCGATTTTATTGAACGAGATTTAGGTCCTGAAGGACTAGCTCGGTCAGTCGTCATTGTAGCAACATCTGATCAACCGGCACTTATTCGGATTAAAGGAGCACTCATTGCGACTTCTATTGCTGAATACTTCCGAGATCGCGGTCTCAATGTCATGCTGATGATGGATTCCGTAACACGGTTTGCAATGGCACAGCGTGAAGTTGGACTAGCTGTCGGTGAGCCACCTGCTACAAGGGGTTATACACCTTCGGTGTTTGCGATGTTGCCTAGACTATTAGAACGTTCGGGAACAGCGGCTAAAGGCTCGATAACCGCGTTTTACACGGTTTTAGTTGATGGTGATGATATGAACGAACCGATTGCGGATGCCGTGCGTGGTATTTTGGACGGACATATTGTTCTCGACCGGAATATTGCAAGCAAAGGACATTATCCTGCTATTGATGTGCTGTCGAGTGTGTCGCGTGTTATGACGGAGATCACCTCCAAGGAGCATCAAGACGCTGCTATTCAGCTCAAAAGAATGTTAGCTACCTATCGGGAGTCCGAAGATCTAATCAATCTAGGGGCCTATCAGAAGGGTTCTAATCCTGACATTGATCTTTCGATTGATAATATCAAAGCGATAACTGACTATACGGCGCAAAGTGTGACTGAAAAATTATTAGGTGAAGAAGCGAAAGAACGCTTACTCGCTGAATTCTCAAAAGGATGAGTGATGATCAATGGGCTTTCGCTATACGTTTCAAGGGATTCTCGATTTAAAAGAGTCAGAGCGAAATCAAGCGGAAAGAGAGTTATCTCAATCAATTGGCCAATTACAGCTAGAAGAGTCCTCTTTAAAAGAGTTGCTGGATAATCGACTTCAGATCATTGCTCAAATGAATCAAGCTTCTTCCAAAAGTATTCCAATTGGCCAGATGGTACAGATGCAGCAATATGTAGATCATTTGGACAACCGGATCAAGCTGAAGAATCAAGATGTCCGTGTAGCACAAAGACGTGTGTCTCAAGACCAAGAGCAGCTTACACATTGCATGGTTGATGAGAAAGTTTGGATCAAAGCTCGTGAGAAAGCCTTACAGCTATACACATCTACGCAACTGAAAAAAGAGCAAAATCTTCTTGATGAAATGGCTGCTAGTCGATTTTTGAGAATGTCCACAGGATAAGTGAACAAAATGCATGAGGGTAGGGGGAATGGATAGGGATGGCGAACACCAATACGGAGACAGAGAGTTCCTCTTCTTATGGAGCATTGGAGCGATTTCTAATCTGGTTTCTGATACCTATCGTTTTTACAGCGGTATTGTTAGGCGTGTTGCTTACGATTTTGGATTTCGATGTGATGCGTGGGGTGCAAAATGCACTTCATAACATTCCAGGAGTGAGTAAACTTGTACCTGCACCAAAAGAGAAATCAACGGATCCGAAATCATCAGCGACATCTCCTGAACAAGAAGTGAAAGCAAAAGACGATACAATTGATCAGTTAAATGGAAAAATTGCTGAGTTAGAGAGCAAGATCGAACAATCAAATGGAAATGTAACGCAAAAAGATGATGAAGTAAAAGATTTACAATTTAAGAATTCGGCTTTGGAAGATAAGTTAAAAGCCAAAATTCAGAGTGATGTTGATTTTACAAAGCAAGTTCAAGATTTATCAAGTTTATTTGCAAAAATGAATCCTAGTAAAGCAGCGCCTATATTGGAAAATATGACGCTCAAGGAATCCGTACTCGTTCTAACAATGATGAAATCCGATGATCGTGTAAAGGTTTTAGAAAAGATGGACCCGAAAAAAGCAGCAGAAGTTTCTGTTGCACTAAAAGATGGAGCATCACTGCGTGATCTTGAAGCAGCAGCTCAGGAAGAGCGTCAGAAACTTGCTCAAGAAGCTGCAGGTAAAGGAAAGACGATGACTTCAGATGATCTTGGACAAACCTTTGCTAATATGATTCCGAAGAGTGCAGCAAGCTTGTTAATCGCTATGCATGATGTTACACCTGCTAAGGTGAAGACGATCCTAACCTCGATGGATGCAGGATCTCGTGCACGGGTAATGTCCGCAATGACAGACTTGAATAAAGATGCAGCAGCGAACATTGCTGAGTTGTTAACAAAGTAGTACCGTTATGTGCTTTGAAAGGAGGTGAAAAAGAAAATGAACGCACAAATGCCAGCCTTATCAATCTCAGCACCTACGACTTCCGTAAACGCGACTTCAAGTGGTAGTAAGCAACTAGGTCAATCCTCCGGTTCAACGGGTAAGGATGTATTTGCAGGACTACTTGTATCTCAAGTTGGCACAGAACCAACTAGTGAGCAAATGGATGCTAATATGAGCGTCATGATGGCACTATCTATCCTGCCTCCGACGATTGAGTCGATGCAAGACAGTCCAATTGATGCGAATGTTGCTGAGCAGCTCGTACAAGCGATTCAGAACGATCCTGCACTCGCTCAAGAGATAACGAATGATCCGAATATACAGCAGTGGTTACAAGATGCAATGGCGCTCTTACAAGCTATGAATACTACAAGTGGTTCCAACTCATCACAGTTGCTTCAATCGAATCAGACGTTATTAAACCTGTCGGTAGATGGTGGGTCATTACAAACGAGTGAATTGCAGCAAGTACTGCTTCAATTTACACAGCTTATGGACAAACAACCGGATCAACCATTTGTTCAGCATCTACAAGCTCAGCTTCAGAACGTATTAGCACCTTACAACGAGGCGATAGCAGCAAGTCTAAACCCGAATAGTCAGCTAAGTGCAGCCATTGAATCTAGCACTCTGGTTTCTGGTGATAATAGTCAACCTGTTGAGAAGCTAGATAACAAACAAGCGATTACTGCTTCTACAAAAAGCGACACTACTGATGGCAAGAGAATGGTGACAGTTGAATCTACGGATCGGGTGAAAAATGTAGCGAAGGCGAGCGCATCCCTTGAGTTATTGACGTCAAAAGGAGCTTTGAGTGCTGCTCAGCTAGTGAATCCTGATTCAAGTGAATCTGTTCACCAAGATGCATCGATTGCGGTTGATGATGCAACCAACATTAATGTCGTGCAAGCTGGAAACGTACTGAAAGAATTAACGGGAACAGCAAGTGATGTGGCGAAAGCAGCTACGCCTACGATGAACGCAGCAAACTTTGCAGAAGAAATGAGTCGTTTCGTCTTTAAATCTCTTCAAGTTAAAGTTGGGGAAGGCGTATCTGAAGCGAAGTTAAGCTTGTATCCACAGCATTTAGGACATATTGATGTCAAAATTACGATGCAAAACGGACATATGATGGCTCAGTTTGCTGCACAAACAGCAGCTGCCAAAGAATTGCTTGAAAGCCAACTTCCACAGCTAAGACAAATGCTTCAAAATCAAGGTTTACAAGTCGAAAAGCTTGAAGTTGCTCTAAGCAGCCAGTTTGGCTCATCGATGTTCCAACAACAGCAGCGTGGTCAAGCATTCCAACAAGAACGTCGTTCTGGAAACACAGGCGATTCGGTCAACAATATTACATATACAACTAGCGACAACGAATTGTTACAGGAAATTGCTGAAGCGAAAGAACGAATCAGAGAGCGCAGCACAGGTGGTCTCTTCCAAGCTTCTGTTTAGTTTAGCAAATTGAATAACGAGAAAGGAGAGGCTAATATATGGCAGATTCTCTTTTTGTAAATCCGAAGGATGTGATTGGTAAACCAGCATCCGGTCAACCAACGAAGAAAGAACCAGGTTCGGTTCTCGGGAAGGATGACTTCCTTAAGCTGCTTATTACACAGCTACGAAACCAAGATGCTATGCAGCCCATGCAGGATAAAGAGTTTATCGCTCAGATGGCACAATTTACGTCAGTTGAACAGTTGGGCAACATGACAAGTGAATTGAAATTACTTCGTCAATCACTAGGTTCTGCATCTTCCTTAATTGGAAAATCCGTAACTTGGATGACACAAAGTGAAACAGGAGAGCTAGCTCCCAAGTCTGGCGTTGTCGATTCCATTCTTATACGGGGCGGCGTTCAATATGCGAGCGTGAAGGGTGAAGAAATTCCTCTAGATAAAGTCGTTAAGATTGAGAATGACAATCCGAAAACGAATCCGGAGGACGCAAATGGCGGATAAAATAACCATTGGGCATATGTATCCAAATGGTATTCATCCCTCCGCATTACGCAAAGCACCTGCTACTGACAAATCGATTAGCACAGGGGCTCAAGCAACTCCGTTTCAGCACATATTGGACAAACAATTTGTTCGGTTTAGTCACCATGCTGAAATGCGCTTACAACAACGAGGAATTGAACTTAAGCCTGAACAACTCATGAAGCTTGAAACAGCGATTGACAAGGCTGCTGCAAAAGGCGCAAAAGACACACTTATGGTACTAGGTGGAACCGCACTAATTGTGAATGTACCGAATCGGACAGTCGTAACTGCTATGGATGGGTTATCCATGAAGGATAATGTGTTCACTCAAATTGATAGTGCAGTTGTTATTTCATAGGGCCGGACCCTAACGGGAAGCCCATACTTTCGTGGATCGATCGAAGCGAAAGTAAATCTAATACGTGTGATACGAAATGGAGGATGTTCCATGTTAAGGTCTATGTATTCTGGTGTTTCAGGTATGAGAGGTTTTCAAACGAAGTTAGACGTAATTGGTAACAACATCGCGAACGTAAATACGGTAGGTTTTAAAGGCGGCCGCGTGATGTTTAAAGATATTCTAAGTCAGACAGTATCCGGTATTACTGCTCCTGAGGCAGGAGCAGTCGGCGGTGTGAATGCGAAGCAGATTGGTCTAGGCGTAGGTATTGCTGCAATGGACACCATTCATACACCAGGTAGTGCAATGACGACGAACGTTCCAACGGATGTTCGTATTGATGGAGATGGATTCTTCGCATTGAAAGAAACAGAGGACGGTCCTACGCTGCTTAGCCGTGCAGGTAACTTTACTCTAGATGCAGCTCGTCAATTGGTGAATGCAGATGGTTTGTTCGTTCTTGGACCAGGTGGAGAAACAATCACTTTGGATGATGATACAGAAGCATTTGCAATTTCCAAGACAGGTCAAATTATCGAAAAGAAAACAGATGGATCAACTGTAAATGATAAAGTAATCGGACTTGTCAATGTGATTAACCCTGCTGGTCTTGAGAAGGTAGGCGGCAACTTATACCGCATGAACCAAAACTCAGTAGAAGATGTAGAAGGTGTTGAGATTGTAAATCCAATGACAGATGGACTTGGTGCAATTATCTCTGGCGCACTTGAAATGTCCAACGTGGATTTGACGGCTGAATTTACAGAAATGATCGTTGCTCAGCGTGGATTCCAAGCGAACTCCAGAATCATTACAACTTCAGATGAAGTACTTCAAGAAGTGGTGAATCTGAAACGATAATTCGTAAGTAATTAGATTAAGGTTAAAGGGGGAGAGTCAATCTCCCCTAAACCAAATATTGGAGGAGAATAATGATTTCTCTTACGCGTCTTAACGGTAAAAAGATCATAGTCAATGCGATTTTAATCGAAGTAATCGAGGAGACTCCGGATACGATGATTACGCTGACGACTGGCAAAAAGATCACAGTTCTTGAGAAATCGACTGTGCTAGTCGAGCTTGTACAGCAATATATGCAGAACATTGGGGCTGTTCGGGCGGCCGTATTGTCACAAGAAACAAAGGAGGATTCTTAACATGAAAAATCGTTTATTATCTATGGTTATCATTATTTTAATATCGATTACGCTAATCTTGGTTGCCTCTTTCTTTATTTGGAATTACATGGACAAAAGTTCGGCTACAGAAACAGGAGTAACGACAGAAACAAAAGCAACGAAAGCACCTACACCCAAAGAAGTTAAAGCAAATACCGTAATTGTAAAAGAAATAGCGACAAACTTAATGCCAATTACAAGCGTAGTGCGTATCTCACTTGCATTTGAACTCGAAAATTCAAAAACGAAGGAAGACTTCGAAAACTTACTTGATTCGCAAGTTAAAGGCACGATCATCCGAACATTAAATGACATGACAGTGGATCAATTGCAAGGTAGCAAAGGAAATGACAACCTTGTCTCTGCCTTGATGAATCGCTTGAATCCGCTACTTAAACGAGGAACAATCAAGCAAATCTCAATCACTGACAAAGTGATTCAGTAGCTTTTCATGGTATATGAATTCATGCATGAAGGGGGTGACTTCGATGGTTGATGTGTTATCGCAAAATGAGATAGATTCCTTACTGGCAGCCTTATCTTCCGGTGAAATGGATGCAGAGGAATTAAAGAAGGAAGAGTCCGAGAAAAAAGTACGAGCTTACGATTTTAAAAGGGCAGTTCGCTTTTCGAAAGATCACATTCGCAGCTTAACTCGAATTCATGAAAATTTTGCTCGATATTTAACGACGTATTTCTCCGCTCAACTTCGTACATTTGTACAAATTAACGTTGTTCAAGTCGAGCAGTTGCCATATGACGAATTTATTCGTTCCATTCCCAAAATGACCATTTTAAACATTTTCGAAGCGGAACCTTTGGAAGGAAGAATGGTTCTGGAGGTTCACCCCAACGTAGCTTTTGCTATGCTGGATCGCCTACTCGGCGGGGTTGGTGTATCTCCTACAAAAATAACAGCTTTAACTGAAATTGAAACGATAGTAATCGAGCGCATTTTCTCGAGAGCTTTTGAAAGTCTTCAAGAAGCTTGGAAAACGATCATTGATCTTAAGCCACGACTAGAAGCATTAGAAACGAATCCGCAGTTCATGCAGATTGTATCTCCGAATGAGACGATTGCATTGATCTCGCTCAGCACGAAGATTGGCGATACAACAGGGATGATTAATTTATGTATTCCGCACGTTGTGATTGAGCCGATCATGCATAAGCTTTCTGTACATCACTGGTTTGTTTCACAAAAGAAAACAAGAGCACAAGAAGAAATTGATGCACTTCAGACTCGCTTAACGAAAGCAGAACTGCCAATTATTGCTGAACTTGGTTCATCGCAAATTACGATCAATGAATTTTTAAATTTAGGTCCAGGCGATGTAATCAAATTAGATAAATCGGTTGATCAACCTCTTGATCTGAAGGTCGGAGAGCTTTTGAAATACGTAGGCAGCCCTGGTACGGTTAAAGGGAAGATGGCCGTTCAAATTACAGAAATCGTTAGAAGCGAAGGGGTTGAGAAGAATGACGGGTAAAGATTATTTATCACAAGAAGAAATTGATGCTTTGTTAAGACAAACAAGTGAAACAGCTGCAAGTAGTGTTGTAGATCCAAATCCACAGGTAGAAGATTACTTGTCCATGTTGGAACAAGATGCTCTAGGTGAGATTGGTAATATTACATTTGGCTCTGCTGCGACAGCATTATCAACACTCCTTGGGAAAAAGGTAGAAATCACAACGCCGCAAGTTTCCGTTATCGCTAAAGATCAACTGATTCGCGAATTCCCAAGACCGCACGTTGCTGTTCATGTGAACTATGTGGAAGGTTTTCATGGCATTAATCTACTTGTTATTCAGACGAGAGATGCACAAGTTATCGCCGATTTAATGATGGGTGGCGATGGTCATCCAGCTGCTGATGATCTATCTGAGATTCATATTAGCGCTGTGCAAGAAGCGATGAATCAGATGATGGGATCTTCGGCAACGTCGATGTCAACGATCTTTAATCGATTTGTCAATATTTCCCCTCCAGGAATTGACATATTAAATTTGCCTGAGGGAGAAGGGAAATTGCCTCAGGAAGACGTATTAATAAAGGTGTCCTTTCGTTTAACGATTGGCGATTTAATTGATTCCAATATTATGCAATTGCTTCCGATTCCATTTGCTCGTGAGATGGTGACTAGTTTAATAGGAGATGCGAGTATGCCAATAGAACCTGAACCAATTCAAGCTCAGCCGGTTGTTCAGTCAGCACCACCAACGAATCGTGTTCAAGAAACACCACCGCATACAGCTCAGACAACACCTATGGTAGCGCACTACGAGCAACCAATCATACCGAATTATGCACCACAGCAGCCACAATATGATCCTGGTTACCAAAATCCGATGTATCAGCAACAACCAATGCCTACACATCAACCAGCAGCATATGGTGGAATGCCTAATCGCAACGTGAATGTTCAACCTGCACAGTTCGGTGATTTAGCAGCAGAGGGATATGGACAAGTAGATGCAACCAACTTGGGACTTTTACTTGATATTCCACTGAAAGTAACTGTAGAACTCGGTCGAACACATAAAGTGATTAAAGAAATCTTGGAGTTGTCACAAGGATCAATTATCGAACTCGACAAATTGGCGGGAGAGCCAGTTGATATTCTTGTTAACAATAAAATGATTGCTAAAGGTGAAGTAGTCGTTATCGATGAGAATTTCGGGGTACGTGTCACTGATATTGTGAGTCAATGGGACCGCATGCAAAAGATTAGATAACTCATTTTTAGGAGGACTGTATTTACAATGGCAAACCGAATTTTAATTGTTGATGATGCTGCATTTATGAGAATGATGATCCGTGATATTTTGACGAAGAATGGTTACGAAGTTTGCGGTGAAGCAAATGACGGAGCGCAGGCGATTGAAAAATATAAAGAACTGCACCCTGATCTAATTACGATGGACATTACAATGCCTGAGATGGACGGTATTCAAGCATTGAAAGAAATTAAGAAGATTGATCCGAATGCTAAAGTAATCATGTGTTCCGCAATGGGTCAACAAGCGATGGTTATCGATGCCATTCAAGCAGGTGCTAAAGACTTTATCGTGAAGCCTTTCCAAGCAGATCGTGTAATCGAAGCTATCAAGAAAACTTTAGGTTAAGCCCTGGCTTAACACTGCCGAAGGGAATGTAACCATTGAGACGTAGACCCACTAAACTACATCTGCTGACGCCTAGCATTGCGGCTTTCTTCGTTTCTTTTTCAACTGTTGCCTATGCAAGTGATGAACTACCAAGTGATGTAAAGGGTGTAGGCAGCAGTGGTAGTTATGATAATTTCATGTTGCTAATGAAAGTGATTGGGGTATTGCTGCTTATGCTTGCCCTCTTTTATGGCTTAATGAGACTAATCACGAGAAAGAACCGCATGACGAAGTTTGGTCGATCAGTCCGATCAATGGGAGGCGTCCCACTCGGTCCAAACAAATCCATTCAGATTGTTGAAATAGGCCATTTCTTATACATTGTCGGTGTTGGTAATGACATTCGCGTGCTGGACAAAATTGATGATCCAGAAGAAATTGCTTACATAACTGACGTACTTGCAGAACGAACTGCCTCCCCGCAGTTTCCTTCTGTAATGCAGTGGATTCAAAATTTGCGTAATAAAAATGTAGAAACTCCAAGCGATGATGATGTGACTGCATCTTTTCAACAAGTGTTAGCCCAGAAAATGAAGCATACGCAGAATCGCAACAAAAGAGTCGAACAGTTATTACAGAACAAGCAATCAGATGCAGATCGGTTGAATGACGAATGACAAAAAAGAGACTGCTTTTCTTAACGATAATTGCGAGTATCATGATGTTTTCGTTTGGAGCGAATACTGCTCTAGCAGCTGATCCCATTCCAGGCATCAACCTGAATATAGGCTCATCTACGGGTGCAGAGGGTGCATCGAGTACCATATCGTTATTGTTGCTACTAACGGTGCTAAGCCTAGCTCCATCGATTCTGATCTTAATGACAAGCTTTACCCGAATTGTAATCGTCCTCGGATTTGTACGTACATCACTTGGTACGCAGCAAATGCCACCCAACCAAGTGTTGATTGGGTTAGCGTTATTCCTTACGTTTTTTATTATGGCGCCGACAATCGGGGAAGTGAATCAAACGGCCATTCAGCCTTATATCAAGGGTGAGATTAACCAGACGATTGCTTTGGAAAAAGCAGCGTTGCCACTTAAAAAGTTCATGTGGGATCATACGCGTACGAAAGATCTGAAGTTATTTGTGGACTATGCGAAAGCAGAAGAGCCAACAGGACCCGAAGATGTCTCATTAACTACGCTTGTCCCAGCTTTTGCGATATCGGAATTGAAGTCAGCATTCACAATGGGATTTATGATCTTTATTCCATTCCTCGTCATTGATATGATCATCGCGTCAACCCTGATGGCTATGGGGATGATGATGTTGCCGCCAGTTATGATCTCACTTCCGTTTAAGATCCTACTGTTTATTCTTGTAGATGGTTGGTATTTGGTTGTGAAGTCGCTACTGCTGAGCTATACGTGAGTGGGGGGAGTACATGAGTCCAGAATTTGTTATTCGTGTAGCTAGTGAAGCTGTATTCGTTGTTCTAAAAGCAAGTGCACCCATGCTTCTCATCGCTTTAGGCGTTGGACTAATTATTAGTATTTTCCAAGCAACAACTCAAATTCAAGAACAGACGCTTGCATTTGTTCCGAAAATTGTAGCTGTGCTCATTGCTTTACTCTTATTTGGTCCATGGATCATGACGATACTTGTTGATTATACGTATGGCATTTTGAATAATCTTTACAAATACATCGGGTAGGTTGTGAATGAGATGGAAATTGTTCAACAACTTCTCCCTACATTTTTGCTTATTTTGTGTCGAATTAGCGCTTTCTTTGTCGTAACGCCTATCTTTTCTTCGCGAAATGTGCCGATGCAATTTAAGATTGGACTCGCTGTTATGGTGTCCTACATTGTGTTTGCAGCAATTGGAACACAGACACCAGTCCCGCTGGACTTTCAATTTGTGTTTGCCATTATACGCGAGATATTAGTAGGTTTGTTGCTCGGCTTCGTTGCTTATATGTTCTTTACTGTTGTTCAGATCGCAGGTTCGTTCATGGATCTACAAATTGGATTCGGGATGTCGAATATTATTGATCCGATGACAGGTGTATCTGCACCGTTAATTGGTAACTACAAGTTTATGCTGGCTGTGATGCTATTCTTCGCTTTTAATGCACATCACACGCTTTTACAAGCAATTATGGACAGTTATGAGTGGGTTCCACTTATGAATGACACATTTGCAAAAATGTATGATGGTCAAATTTCTACGTTCCTCGTTCAGACTTTTGCGAAGGTGTTTGAATTGGCATTTCAGATTGCAGCACCCGTTGTTGCTGTATTGTTCTTAACAGATGTCGGGCTTGGATTACTGACCCGAGTAGCGCCACAATTTAATATTTTCGTTATTGGTATTCCTTTGAAAATTATTGTAGGTGTTGCACTAGTCGTTATTCTAATGCCTGAGATGTTAACGATCTTCCAAGATGTATTCGTAAACATGTTCCGCACAATGGAAAATTTGATGAATGTCATCGGCGGTAATACGAAGTAACCATTCATTGATTGTCCAAGTGGGGGTGAGAAAGTCCATGAAGCCATATGCTTTGCAGCTTGATTTGCAGTTGTTTTCCCAAGAGAAAACAGAACGTGCAACACCCAAGAAAAGGCAGGAAGCACGTGAAAAAGGTCAAGTAGCAAAAAGCATGGAGCTGCCAGCTGCGTTAATCTTATTTTTCACCTTCCTGTTTTTTTTCTTGTACGGCGGCAGCATGAAAACTAAGCTGACAGATCTGATGAATGACACATTAAATAATCGTTTGTTGATGGAAATGACGATGGAGAATCTCCAAGCGTATTTTACGACCTTGCTGTATGACAGCTTTTTGATATTAGCACCGATTTTGCTTTTAACTTTAGTGTTCGCCTTGGTCGCGAATTATGCACAAGTCGGTATTTTATTTACAACTAAGCCACTTATGGTCGAGCTTAATAAGCTTAATCCGATCGAAGGCTTCAAGCGTATTTTCTCTATGCGATCGGCAATTGAATTTGTGAAGTCGATTTTAAAAACATTCATAATCGGGATTGTCGTTTTCCTTACATTCTGGAATGAGAAAGAAAAGCTGCTAACGATTGGTCACATGCCTGTTGAGCAGTCCCTGTCTTATGTATCCCATATCACACTCATGTTGGGTATTAAGATTGGGGCAATCCTAATTGCTTTAGCTGTATTCGACTACATGTACCAGAAGTATGAATATGAGAAAAGTTTGCGGATGTCGAAGCAAGACATTAAGGATGAATATAAGAAGTCCGAAGGGGACCCGCTCATCAAATCGAAGATTAAGGAAAAGCAGCGGCGCATGGCGCTAATGCGGATGATGCAGGAAATTCCGAAAGCGGATGTTATTATTACAAACCCGACGCACTTTGCAGTAGCGATTAAGTATGAATCCGGCAAAATGGATGCGCCAACTGTAATTGCTAAGGGTACGGATTATGTCGCGCAAAAAATAAAAGAAAAAGCAAGAGAACATGGCATTGTGACGATGGAAAATAAACCTCTAGCTCGTGCTTTATACGCGCAAGTTGATATTGGTTCATCGATTCCGGCAGACTTGTTCCAAGCAGTAGCTGAAGTGCTAGCATACGTGTATAAAGCCAAAGGCAAAGGAGCTAGCCGGGAGAGGAGGGCGTAAAGCATGAAAACAAGAGATCTGGTCGTACTTATAGGAATCATCGGTATTGTTTTAATGATGGTAGTGCCTGTTAATATCCATCTACTCGACTTTCTTTTGATTATTAACATTTCTGCTGCATTACTTATATTGCTTGTCGGGATGAATACGCAAAACGCTCTTGAATTTTCGATTTTTCCATCCCTATTATTGATTACAACGTTGTTTCGATTGGCACTAAACATCTCGACGACAAGAAACATTTTGTCTGAAGCCAAAGCAGGTTCTGTTGTTGAAGCGTTCGGCTCGTTCGTAGCAGGCGGAAGCTTAGTTGTTGGTTTCGTTGTCTTCTTCATTCTTGTACTTGTACAGTTTATCGTTATTACCAAAGGTTCTGAGCGGGTAGCGGAAGTTGCAGCTCGCTTTACACTCGATGCGATGCCAGGTAAGCAGATGAGTATTGATGCGGACCTCAACGCAGGTATGATTAATGAAGTACAAGCGCGTGAGCGTAGAAGAAATATTGAACGTGAAGCAGATTTCTATGGAGCGATGGATGGTGCGTCTAAGTTCGTAAAAGGGGACGCAATCGCGGGAATCATCATGCTGATTATCAATATTCTCGGCGGATTGATTATCGGCATGACGATGAAAGGCTTCTCCATTGGAGAGGCGTTAGAAGTATACGGTATTTTGACAATTGGTGACGGATTGGTATCCCAAATTCCAGCCTTGCTGATCTCAACATCGGCAGGTATTATCGTGACGCGTGCTGCCTCTGACGGTAACTTAGGTCACGACATTACGTCGCAAATTACAGCTCATCCAAAGTTATTGTATATCGTAGCAGCAACTTTGGCTTTCTTAGGAATTTTTACGCCGATTCATTGGTATGTCACAATTCCAATTGGAGTTATTCTCGCCTTTAGCGCTTACCGCATGCAGCAGAATCTTGATCGGAAACAAGTTGAAGAAGAACATGCAGTGGAAGAGCAGCAAATCGAGGAAGTTCGCTCACCAGAGAGTGTCATTTCCTTGCTGCAAGTTGATCCAATCGAGTTTGAGTTTGGGTATGGCTTAATTCCACTTGCTGATGCGCAGCAGGGCGGCGATTTGTTGGATCGCATTATTCTAATCCGCAGACAATGTGCGCTTGAATTAGGTATTGTTGTTCCAGTCATTCGAATTCGTGACAATATTCAATTGAGACCGAATGAGTACATCATTAAGATCAAGGGTAATACCGTTGCAAGAGATGAGCTGTTGCTTAATCACTACTTAGCAATGAGCCCAGGTATTGAAGATGAGTCGATTTCGGGTATTGAGACGAGGGAGCCTGCATTTGGTTTCCCTGCACTTTGGATTGATGAAGCGACGAAAGAACGTGCAGAACTATCGGGTTATACGGTTGTAGACCCACCTTCTGTTGTTGCCACTCATCTGACTGAAGTTATTAAAAAGCATGCACATGAATTGCTTGGACGTCAGGAAACGAAGACCCTTATTGATAATGTTAGAGAAACGTATCCTGCACTTGTGGATGATCTTATTCCGAATGTATTGTCCATTGGTGAAGTACAGAAAGTACTTAACAAGCTGCTTCGTGAAAAAGTTTCCGTTCGTGACCTTGTGACGATCTTAGAGTCGTTAGCAGATTACGGTACGTATACCAAAGACCCTGAAGTACTTGCCGAATATGTACGTCAAGCCTTATCCAGACAAATCACACAACAATTCACAGCGACAGGCGATACGTTAAAAGTAATTACGGTAGGTCCTTCACTTGAGAAGAAAATTTCGGAGTCCGTCCAGCAATCGGATCAAGGCTCATATTTAGCACTGGACCCGTCTTCTTCACAACTTGTATTCCACAAAGTCAATGAACAAGTCGTGAAGATGATGCAATCCGGTCATCAACCACTTATATTAACTTCTCCGACAATCCGGATGTACTTAAGACAATTGTTAGAGCGTTCGATGCAGGAAATTCCTGTACTGTCTTATAGTGAACTTGAGCCGAGTGTTGAAATTCAAAGCGTGGGAGTTGTTAATTTATGAGGGTAAAGCGTTATGTCGTCGATTCGATGCCAGATGCCCTACACAAAATCCGAAGCGAATTAGGTAACGATGCAGTGATATTAAATACCAAGGAAGTCCGTCTAGGCGGGTTTCTTGGTTTTTTCGCTAAAAAGAAAATTGAAGTTGTAGCCGCAATTGATGAATCAGCAAGTAAAACTAATGCAGCCGAACAAGCAGCTGCAAATGCTTTTATGGCAATGGTACCTCAGATTAAGACACAACCTATTGTCCCACCCGTTATCATCCCTGAAAGCAGACTGGCGGCGGAAGCACCAATTGTACCTCCACTTGTAAGAGCGCCGTCCATCTCTGTACAAACTAATGACCGAGCAACTTTCCCAATTGCTACACCAGTTGCTGCTCCAGCAGTCGAACAAGTTGATTCCAGTCGCAAACGTGCAGAAGATCAATTGTTGACAGAAATTAAGTTGATGAAGGAAATGATGAGTAAGCTTGCACTATCCAATCAGAGTGGTGGGCAAGCTATCCAACCTGAAATTGTGAAGTGGTATGAGAATCGTCTGACGGATCAAGAGATTAGTTCCGAGATCGTTCAGGATTTGTTGCAACATGCAATTGAGGAAAGCCGTACAGCGGAAGTGGAATTAAGTAACGATTTTATTCGAGAGTCGCTCACTAAGCAGTTAAAAGCTATTTTCCAAAAAGGCAATCAATCGACCTTACATCCGCAAACTCGCATCGTACACTTTGTAGGACCAACTGGTGTTGGTAAGACAACGACAATTGCAAAGCTTGCGGCTGAACAAGTGCTTAAAGATCGACGTAAAGTCGGATTTATTACTTCGGATACGTACCGAATTGCAGCGATTGAACAACTCAAGACGTACGCCAACATCTTAAATGTACCAATTGAAGTGGTTTTCTCACCCCAAGATTTAAATAAAGCGTTCACGAGCCTACATGATGTTGATGTGATCTTTATGGATACAGCAGGGCGGAATTATCGCAATGAAATGTATGTTTCGGAGCTACATGCCTTGCTTCAATCAGAAGGACAAAGCGAGACGTATCTGGTTCTAAGCTTGACGACGAAATATCGCGATATGAAAGTGATCATCGATCATTTTTCTAAATTTAAACTAGATAAAGTGCTCTTAACCAAAATGGACGAGACGGACTCATACGGCTGCATAGTGAACATTGTGCATGAGTTTGGTTTAACCATTTCATACATGACAGATGGTCAAAATGTACCTGACGATATCATTCTTTTTAACGAAGACAAGTTAATTGATCTCATATTGGGGGAGTATTCTGGTGAATGATCAGGCACAGACCTTGCGAAACCTTGTACAGATACAAGGGTCAAGTGAGATGAAACGTACTCGTGTTTTGACAGTGACAAGTGGTAAAGGTGGTGTCGGTAAATCTAATTTCACATTGAATCTAGCATTAGCCTTGCAAGCAAAAGGGCTTAAGGTGTTAATTTTTGATGCTGATTTAGGAATGTCGAATATTGATGTATTAATGGGATTGACGCCGCAATACAACTTGTACCATCTGTTAAAACGACAAAAAACGATATGGGATATTATCCAAAAAGGAACTCGGGGCATTGAATTTATTTCAGGAGGTTCCGGTTTTAACGATCTACTCTCGCTTTCAGAGGAAGAATTAGACTATTTTACAAATCAAGTGGATCAGTTAAATGGATATGCAGATTATATTATTTTCGACACTGGAGCAGGGTTATCGAAAGAAACGTTGAAATTTATCTTAGCGGCTGAGCAAACGATTATCGTAACGACGCCTGAACCACCTGCCATTACGGATGCCTATGCACTGATCAAAATGGTTCATACGATGGGACATAAAGTGTCATTTAAACTTGTTATCAACCGAGTCACTGACTATAAAGAAGGCAAACAAACCGCTGACAAGATTCGACTCGTTGCGGAACAATTTTTAAATTTGAACATTTCATCCTTGGGCTATATTGATGACGATACGCATGTATCGAAGGCAGTGAAGCAGCAGATCCCTTTTACGATTGCCTATCCGAATTGTGGAGCGACTCGCAGCATTCATAACATTGCCAGTGGATTTATTTCGGGTCAATCGAATGTGCTAGTGGATAGTGATACGAACGGCGTGAAAGGAATTATCGGGAAGATTTTTCGTTTCATGCAAAAATAATCACCTCGCCGCATCTTTCAAAACTTTGCAGATTAAGGGTGAATTCAAATGGCACCATTTCGTGTACTTGTCGTCGACGACTCTGTCTTCATGCGAAAAATTGTTAGTGACCTCATTGTTGAAGATGAACGCTTCGCCGTTATTGATACTGCGAAAAATGGGCAAGAAGCAATTGAAAAAATTAAACTACTACGTCCTGATGTGGTCACGATGGATGTTGAGATGCCGATTATGAATGGGCTCGAGGCGCTTCAGAAGATCATGGCCGAACAGCCAACACCGATTCTCATGTTAAGCTCATTAACGGGAGAAGGGGCGGCAGAGACGATTCGTGCTTTGGAATACGGCGCAGTTGATTTTATTTGCAAGCCGTCTGGCTCTATCTCATTGGATTTATATAAGGTGAAGTCGCAGTTGCATGAGAAGCTTCAGATTGCTGTTAGAACGAAGTTTAAATCTAGTCTTGCAAGAATGCCTGATCTACCAGAGAAAGCGGCAATCATGCGTGTTCCTAAAGTACCTGCTATCCAGAGCAATTCTGCATCAACTGTCTTTGAACATGTTGTAGCAATTGGAACTTCGACTGGTGGACCACGTGCGTTACATGAAGTGCTGACACATATTCCAGCATTTTATCCTGCACCCATTCTCATTGTTCAACATATGCCGCCGAATTTCACCAAATCACTGGCGCAACGCTTAGATAATGTGTGTCCTATTCGGGTCGTTGAGGCGACACACGGTGAGATCGTCGAAGCTGGTACTGCCTATATTGCACCTGGTGGCTGGCATATGCGTTTACGTAAGCATGCTGCCCATACATATCGTATCGAATTATCGAAAGAAGACCCACGCACGGGGCATCGCCCATCTGTGGATGTGTTGTTTGAATCCCTCGTAACCGTTAAGGAATTAAAGCGACATGCGGTTTTGATGACAGGGATGGGCAGTGATGGGGCTAAAGGTATGCTTGCCCTATTGAAAAGTGGAGCACAGACGACGATTGCGGAAGCCGAAGATACATGTGTTGTTTATGGAATGCCACGAACAGCCGTTATGCTTCATGCAGCAAGCTGTGTACTCCCACAGTACCAAATAGCTCAGAAACTTATTGAAATCGTACAGTCAGATCCCATTACATCTTAGAAAAACGAGAGTCAGCAGCAGCGAACAGATACTTTTGGAGGTGTATAGGTTTTGGAACTCAATCAATATTTATCTATGTTTATTGATGAATCGAAAGATCATCTACAGTCGTTAAATGAAAACTTACTCGTCTTAGAAAATGATCCGAAGGACATTTCTATCGTTCACAATATTTTCCGATCTGCCCATACGTTAAAAGGGATGTCAGCAACGATGGGATTTGAAGATATCGCTTCCTTAACACATGAGATGGAGAATGTGCTCGATCTTGTACGTAATTCGAAGCTGGATATGGATCCTTTTATCTTTGATTGTATTTTCAAAAGTTTAGATGCACTCGAAGCAATGGTGGATGATATCGTGCAAGGTGGAACGGGTAAAGCAAATGTCAGTGATATTGTGACAAGCTTACAGTCCATTGTGACGGGTGATTATCAAGTGGAGCAGTCAGTAGGAGTTGCATCTGATTCTGTACCTGTATCAAGCGGAGGAACGTTTGCTGACCAGGCAGATCTAACGAAGGTGCTTGACGAGTACCAGTACTCGGTGCTTCTGCAATCCTTTGATTCTAGCTTTAATGTGTATCATATTGATGTAACGGTTAACGAGGATTGTGTGCTCAAAGCAGCTCGCGCTTACATGGTATTTAATCTTCTTGAAAATAGTGGGGAAGTCGTCAAAGCGCATCCGGCCGTTGAAGATTTAGAGCAAGGCAAGTTCGAACATTCCTTCTCACTTTATTACGTATCAGAGATGGATAGCGAGACGCTTGAAAAGACTATTCTGAGCGTATCCGAAATTGCATCTGCATCTGTGATGGAGCTAGATCGCGCATCCTTGGATGATTTAATTGCAATGACAGCGGAAGCAACGCTTAAGGCTGCACAATTAGAAGTAGCTGCAACATTAGTAGCAGAGGCTCCAGTTAAAGCAGCATCAGTGAAATCAAGCGATTCCAAGCCTGTAGCGAGTAGCGCACCATCTGGTGGTGCTGTGGCGAGTCGGACGATTCGTGTAGACATTGAAAGATTAGATACATTGATGAATTTATTCTCCGAGCTGTTAATTGATCGTGTTCGCTTAGAGCAGCTTGCATCGGAGATTGACAAGAATGAGTTAACAGAAACTGTTGAACATATGGCGCGTGTAAGCAGTGATTTGCAAAATATTGTACTGAAGCTGCGCATGGTGCCTGTAGAATCCGTCTTTAATCGTTTCCCAAGAATGATTCGCGACCTTGCCAAGTCACTCGATAAGAAAGTTGACTTGATCGTTACAGGGGCAGATACGGAACTAGATCGTACCGTTATTGATGAAATTGGTGACCCACTTGTTCACTTGCTACGGAATGCGGTGGATCATGGTGTTGAGACTGTTAGTAAACGTATTGAATCAGGTAAGAGCGATACAGGTAAAGTACATCTAAGTGCATACCATAGTGGGAACCATGTGTATATCGAAGTTCAGGACGATGGCGATGGTGTGAATCGTGAAGTCGTACTTGGCAAAGCAATTAAGAATGGACTCGTTACACCTGAGCAAGGCGCTCGTATGAGTGATTTGGAAGTGTATCAATTGCTATTTGCTTCAGGATTCTCGACGGCAAGTGTCATCTCGGATATTTCTGGACGTGGCGTTGGACTCGATGTGGTAAAAACAAAGATTCAATCGCTTGGTGGAACTGTTCTAGTGGAATCAGAGCCAGGTCAAGGTACGAAGTTCTCCGTACAATTACCACTTACGCTTTCAATTATTGCTGCGATGTTAATTCGATTGGGTCATGAGAAATACGCAATTCCATTGTCATCGATCGTAGAGACTGCAACAGTGAAACTTGATCAATTACGTCATGTACATGGCAATGTGATGATGGATTATCGTTCCACCGTTATTCCGGTTATCACTTTAGGTAAAATTTTTGAAGTGCCGGGATACGAGATTGATTCCAAGGTTGAAAGTGACGTTGTTATTATTCGCAAAGGGGACAAGTTGTCAGCGATTCTAGTCGATGAGTTGATTGGACAGCAAGAGATTGTGCTCAAATCTTTAGGCAAATATTTAACCAAAATGTTCGCAGTTTCAGGTGCAACGATTCTAGGTGATGGTCATGTTGCTTTGATCATTGATACGAATGCACTTCTTAAATAAAGAGGGAGGGTTTCTAATGGGTGAAGAAAAGAAAATTATCGTATTTGCATTAGGAAATGAAGAGTATGGTGTTGAGGTTGAGAGCGTAAAAACAATTGAGCGTATGCAGCCATTAACTCGTGTTCCGAAAACACCTGTTTTTATTAAAGGAGTTATTAACCTTCGTGGTGTAGTTGTTCCGGTTCTTGATCTACGTTCACGTTTCGGACAACCTGAAATCGAGTATACGGATCAATCCCGAATTATCATCGTTAATTCCGGTGAAATCGAAGTTGGAATGATTGTTGATTCTGCGAATGATGTAATCGATCTAGATTCAGACTTGATCGAAAGCCCTCCTGAAATTGTAGGTGGTATTCGTGCGAAGTATTTGAATGGTATTGCCAAAATTAGCGATGAGAGACTTCTTGTGCTGCTAAATTTAGAGCAAGTGTTAAATAAACAAGAGCTTATCGAACTTGAAAGCCTTGAGGTGTAAACGTGAGTGAATTAGCTGACTTTCACATGGATGTGCTTAAAGAAGTTGGCAATATCGGAGCAGGTCATGCGGCAACAGCTTTATCCATGCTATTAGATAAGCAAGTTGACATGCTTGTCCCAGAAGTACGCTTCCTTCCTTTTGAAGAAATCGCCTCTGTTGTAGGTGGACCAGAAGAAGTTGTACTTGCTATATATCTTCGGGTCGTTGGTGAAGCGCCTGGGAATATGTTTTTCATCTTAAATGTAAATACAGCGAAGAGCATGCTTAAAGCGTTGATTGGTATGGATACATCAAAGGATGACACATTATCCGAGATGGAGCTTTCCGCACTGAATGAAATTGGTAATATTCTAGCAGGATCATATTTAACTTCTCTTGCTGATTTCACAAAATTAAGTATGTCACCTTCTGTCCCAGCCCTATCTATTGATATGGCTGGTGCGATATTAAGTTATGGTCTTATCCAATCCGGTGAAATGGGAGATCAAGCATTATTAATTGACACGAAGTTTTTAGAAGGTTCGCAAGTGATCAATGGTCATTTCTTTTTGATTCCTGATCCAGAATCTTTCCAATCCATCTTTACAGCGCTAGGAATCGATATGACATGATTCAAAGCAATTGGATCAAAGTAGGTATGGCAGATTTGAATGTTGCGCACATGACCGGGGTGCTCAAAACGACAGGTCTAGGCTCTTGTGTAGGAGTAACGCTATACGATGCACGTACGAAAATTGCAGGAATGGCCCATGTGATGCTGCCAAGCTCAGATATTGCAAGAGAGCCTAACTTTAATCGAGCTAAATATGCAGATACAGCTGTTCCTGACTTGGTGAATCGTATGCTGCAGCTTGGAGCGAACGTGGCACGCATACAAGCAAAGCTCGCTGGAGGGGCGCAAATGTTTGCGTTCTCTTCCCAGCAAGAAACGATGCGGATTGGCCCACGGAACGTAGAATCATGTAAAGAGATGCTTCACCAATACAAAATTCCAATCCTAAGTGAAGACACAGGTGGTAATTTTGGAAGAACAATTGAGCTGGATTGCGAAACAGGGATTTTATACATTCGCAGTGTACAACATGGAGTAAAGGAATTGTGATGCCATGATTGGATCTATGAAATGGAATTTTGTAAGCGGAATACTTGCATTTGTTTTTACTTTCTTTTTATCGATACAAAATAACTTCATTCTCACTTCAATGTTGAATGGATTATACAGTTTTATTTTGTTATTCGTGGGTACATATTTGATTCGTTTTGTTATCGGTGCTTTTTTAGAGCCGAAAATCGAACATCAAGTGGATGCGGAAGTGATGGATTCCTCACATAAAGAAGCGGAGTCACAGCATGTAGGACAACATTTTGACATGCAAACACCAGATGATTCAGCGGAGAATAAGCCGTCTGAACATCCTGTCTTTACTCCGCTTAACCCACCGAAACTAGCAACGAAAGAAGAAACTGAACCTGAACGAGTGGCTGATGTGGTTCGCCATTGGACAGCAGATTAAGGATGGTGAATAATCCATGATCGAATATAAGCAATCTCATCTCGCCAATATTGAAATTTGGAAACAGTGGAAAGAACATCAGATTCTCGAAGCGAAGCAAGAGCTTATTGAAACGTATTTACCGCTTGTGGATTATGTAGCTAGCCGATTATCAATCGGGCTGCCCAAGAATGTGGCTCTGGAAGATCTACAAAGTTTTGGCGCGATGGGATTAATCGATGCTGTTGATAAATTTGATTACGAACGCGGTCTGCAATTTGAAACTTATGCGTCTTGGCGCATTCGTGGTGCCATTATTGACGGACTTCGTCAAGGGGACTGGGTACCTCGCTCTGTTCGTGAGAAAGCGAAGAAGCTTGAAGATGCTTATCAGAAGTTAGAGCAGCAGCATCTGCGTTCGGTAACAGATGAAGAGATGTCTAGTTATCTTGGAGTAACTGAGCATGAATTTCAGCATATGCTCCAAGACATTGCAGTAACAACGGTATGTTCGATTGATGATCCAATTCGAGAAGAAGATTCAGAGACACGAATTTCATTAATTGTGGATGAAAAGGCCAAGAATCCAGAGTACAAAGTAAATGAGTTTTATTTAAAAGAAACTTTGGCACGGGCTATTGATCGTTTGACAGAAAAAGAGCGTACGGTTGTATCGTTGTTCTACTTTGAAGAACTATCTCTTAGTGAAATTGCTGAAGTGATGAGCTTGTCACCTTCACGAATTTCACAACTTCATTCCAAAGCAATACTACGAATGAGGGGTTCGCTTGCTAGATATAAGGTTCAACTTTTTGAGGACGATTTCTAGGATGAAGGGTGGTCATGCAGGATGAGTCAAAATTTGTCATTGGATTTTTATGTACAAATTTCGATGTCAGAGGATAAATTAACTGCTTATTTACAGTTTTCCAATGTTCCGGATACGTTTCATGTAACAGTCGACCAGCTTCAAGAGTGTTTACGCTCTAACCAAGTTACGCATGGAATTGATATGAACCAATTGGGTGTAATCGCGAGTGATCCTAAGCCCTTCCTATATGCGAAGACGATAGTTGCCCGGGGGTCAAAGTCAATTGATGGACGCAATGGAAGTATCAAATTACTTCATGATCTAGGCAACTCAAATAAGAAACCGCAAGAACTAGAAGATGGAACGGTTGATTATAAAGAGTTGATTACGATTAGTAACGTTCGTTCAGGTCAGATTATTGGACAACGATATTTACCAACAGAAGGAACACCAGGAAGATCTGTCACTGGAGAAATCATTAAGTCTAAAGCAGGGAAGAATGTCCGATTTAAGCTCGGGAAGAACGTCGTTCTTGATAATGAAGAAATGACTTTATACGCGAGTATTAGTGGAATGGTTACACGCTCAGATCGTGATCGAATTAATGTGTTTCCCGTATATGAAGTCAATGGTGATGTAGATTATAATGTAGGTAATATTGATTTTATAGGTACTGTCGTTATTCGAGGCAATGTACTACCTGGATTTAAGATTAAAGCTTCAGGTGATATTCGAATTACAGGAAGTGTTGAAGCAGCTGAGTTAGATGCGGAGGGGTCCATTGATATATCAGGCGGTGTCTTGGGGCAGAGTAAAGCAAGAGTGAAGGCGCTTGGTAATGTAAAGAGTTCTTTCATCCAAGATGCCTATATTGAAGCTGGTGGGAATATTACTGCCTCACAAAGTATCATGCATTCGACGATCCTAGCTGGTAATAGTGTTCTCTGCTCAGGAGCAAAAGGCCTAATTGTAGGTGGAACCATTCAAGCTGGAGAGATAGTTACTTGTCGCACAATGGGTAATATGATGTCTACGACGACAGTCGTTGAAGTAGGGGTATTGCCAGAGCAGCGTAATGAACTCGTTCGATTGAAGGCACAGCTTAAAGTAGCGATGGATAATCTGGACAAAACGAATAAAGCTTTAGCGATGCTCGATCAGATGGCAATGGTAGGTCAATTGAGTGCTGACAAAATGGCGCTGCGCATTAAATTAAGCAATACGAAGAAACAAGTGTTTACAGAACAGCATGAGATGAAAGATCGTATACTAGAACTAGAGAAGGTTTTGGAAGACTCCGAGAATGCCAAAGTGCATGTCATTGGTAACATTTACGGGGGAGTCAAAATCGTGATCGGCCGATACATCAAATATTTGAAAGATCCAATCGCTAGGGTAACATTTACGCTGTCAGATGGAGATATTTCATTAATTCCATACGTATAGTTTTTCGAAAATGGGGTGCTGCTCGTGAGTTTAAAAGGGATCGATCTTCAATTTGCCATTCATAAGAATGATGATGCAGGATTTAGGCAAGCACAGCACGTCCAAAAACCGATGAATGAACAAGCTATTTTGGCACAAGAAGCAAGTCTAGCGCTTCAAAAAGCAAGAACACACACAGATCCTGTGCATGCAGCCGTAGAATCTGAGCGACTCAAACATCATGGAGAAGATCGCCGCAAGCGAGATCAACAGCAGAAAAAAGGCTCAGATCGACAAGCCAAAGCTGATAATTTGCTGCATGATGAAAAAGCAAAGCATCCTTTTAAAGGTCATCATATAGATTTATCTTTATGAAATGAGGGTAGAGGGTATTATTATGGATCACCCGATGTATTATGTCATTTTGCTCGGCTTAGTTATTGTTGTTTTTACACAATTTTTTATGCGAAAAGATTCCAAGAAGAGCAAAGCTTCTGGCAGCATGGATGAGTTTGAAAAATCAGTTGGCATGTTCGCCGCGGAGCTCGAAGAACAGAATGAAGCACTTGTAAAGCTTTTTGCAGATAGTAAACGAGAAAGTGATCTCAAACTTGCCCATTTAGCGGGTAAGCTAGAACTTATGGAGAAACATAATCATGAGTTAGCGCAGGAACTTTCTCATCTTAAGCTTGTACTTAATGAGCGAAGATTTGAAGCGTCAATTGCACCAACTATCGTGATGGAGTCTCAGAGACAAGTTGTAGCATCAGTTGAGGTTGTTCCCGAATCAATCCCAGAACCTGAAGCTGATCCTTTGATCAAAGCGCGTTATCCGGATATTTTTGAGTTGTACGAGCAAGGGAAGTCCGTTGAATACATCGCAAAGAAATTAGGAAAGAACAAAGGTGAAGTGAATTTGATTTTGATGCTGTCTAGGCAAGAGGAGGCAGCCCGATGAGCAGAAAAGTGTTCTGGAACGGCCTTGGTTTTGGACTCATTGGGGGGGCTGTTCTTTTGCAACTCATGCTTATGGCGCAAAATACGGCTACTTCAGCTCCAGTCGTGCAGCAGTCTCCACCACCAGCTGAAATAGTAGAGAGCGATAAGAAATATTCGCAAGATGAATATGATCAGAAGCTTCAAGTGAGGTTAAAGGAAGAGATTGATAAGCGTCCATTGCCAGAAGCGCCGAAGCCAGAACAGATCAAGAAGACGACTGTATATATATCTGCAGGTCTAAATTCTGACAGAGTTGTCGAGATGTTTCAGCGAAGTGGTTTAATTAGTGATGCAGCAGCGATGAGCGCCGAGATCAAAAAGCGCAAATTAACAGCGAGCATCCGCACAGGTGCGCACGTGTTTGAGGGCGAACCAAGCATGGAAGAACTTATTGAAGCTATCATTCGCCAACCTTAATTCGACAAAGTGTTGCAATCTAGTATCATGTTATGGTATAGTTATCAGCGGTGTTAAAATGCACGCTGTATCAATTCACATAATGGTGCTTATCGGTGATAAGTTTTATGTGAAGATGCGATCAGCGGAAGTCACTACAAAAACCAAATTAGAGGAGGTGTGTGAGGATGGCAGTAATCTCCATGAAACAACTCTTGGAAGCAGGGGTACATTTCGGTCACCAAACACGTCGTTGGAACCCGAAGATGGATCGTTACATCTTCACAGAAAGAAACGGTATTTACATTATCGATCTTCAAAAAACAGTTAAGAAGGTTGATGAGGCTTACAACTTCGTTAAGTCCGTTGCAGAAAACAATGGAACAATGTTGTTCGTAGGTACTAAGAAGCAAGCTCAAGATTCCGTTAAGGAAGAAGCAGAGCGTTGCGGCATGTACTACATCAACCAACGTTGGTTGGGTGGTACGCTTACTAACTTCTCTACAATCCAAAAGCGTATTGATCGCTTGAAAACTTTGGAGCGTATGGAAGCTGACGGTACTTTCGATCTTCTACCGAAGAAAGAAGTTATCATCTTAAACAAAGAAAAAACTCGTCTAGAGAAATTCTTGGGCGGTATCAAACATATGAAAGGGTTGCCTAGCGCCCTATTCGTAATCGATCCTCGTAAAGAGCGTATTGCTGTTGCAGAAGCTCGCAAATTGGGTATCCCAATCGTAGGTATCGTAGATACTAACTGTGATCCAGACGAAATCGATTATGTGATTCCTGGTAATGATGATGCAATCCGTGCGGTTAAATTGTTAACTGCTAAGATCGCTGACGCTGTTGTAGAAGCTCACCAAGGTGAAGAAGCAACAGTTTAAGAGTATCACACAATAGAAGTTTAATGAGAAGGGTGGGTGAAGGTGTAATAACCTCTCACCGCCCTTTTTTTAAAGTGAAGTAACAGGTCTAACTATAACATGAGAATATTTGGGAGGGTCCATAATGGCTACAATTACAGCTGCAATGGTAAAAGAATTACGTGAGAAAACAGGAGCAGGAATGCTTGATTGCAAAAAAGCTCTTGACGAAGCAAACGGTGATGTAACAAAAGCTGCAGAACTTCTTCGTGAAAAAGGTCTATCTGCTGCTGCTAGCAAAGCTGGCCGTATCGCTACTGAAGGTCTTTGCGAGTCCTATATCCACGCTGGTGGCCGCGTAGGCGTACTAGTTGAAATTAACTGTGAGACTGACTTCGTTGCTAAAACGGATCAATTCCGTTCTTTCGTAAGAGACGTTGCAATGCACATCGCGGCTTCCAACCCAACTTGCGTTCGTCGTGAAGAAGTTGCAACTGAAGATCTTGAGAAAGAAAAAGAAATCCTTCGCAACCAAGCTCTTAATGAAGGTAAACCAGAGAAAATCGTTGATAAAATGGTTGAAGGCCGTATCAACAAATACTACGAAGAAAACTGCTTGATGGAGCAATCCTTCATTAAAGATCCAGACAAGAAGATCTCTGATCTTGTTAATGAAAAAATTGCTACAATCGGTGAGAACATCTCCATCCGTCGCTTCGTTCGCTTCGAACTAGGTGAAGGTCTTGAGAAGAAAGTTGACAACTTCGTAGAAGAAGTAATGTCCCAAGTGAAACAGTAATTTAAAGTTTGAACATACAAAGACGGGAACACATTGTGTTCCTTTCTTTTTAAATAAAGATGGACTGCGTTTTATTAGAATGTAGCCCGAAATGGAGGTACTCTGCTTGGAGCAACCGGTGTTTAAGCGTATCATATTGAAATTAAGCGGGGAAGCATTAGCAGGAAACCAAGGCTTTGGAATCGAATCTGAAGTGATTTCATCTATTGCAGATCAAGTAAAAGAAGTGGTTGACCTTGGCGTGGAAGTGGCCATTGTAGTTGGTGGCGGTAACATCTGGCGCGGTATTGCAGGTTCCGAAAAAGGAATCGATCGTGCAACAGCAGATTATATGGGTATGCTTGCGACAGTGATGAATTCACTTGCGATGCAAGATGCACTTGAGAATATCGGCGTACCGACTCGTGTACAATCTTCGATTACGATGCAACAAGTAGCTGAGCCTTATATTCGTCGTAGAGCAATGCGTCACTTGGAAAAAGGCCGTGTCGTTATTTTCGCGGCAGGTACAGGTAACCCTTACTTCTCAACGGATACAACTGCAGCTTTGCGTGCAGCTGAAATCGAAGCTGAAGTCATTCTAATGGCTAAAAACAAGGTGGATGGCGTATACTCAGCAGATCCATTTAAAGATGAGACAGCTGTCAAGTTCGACACTCTAACATATCTTGATGTATTGAACAAAAATCTTGGTGTCATGGATGCAACTGCTTCATCCCTATGTATGGACAACAATATTCCGCTTATCGTCTTCTCGATCACAGAAAGAGGAAACATTAAGCGTGTCGTTCAAGGTGAAAAGATCGGAACAATCGTTAAAGGGAGTGTATCATAGTGCCACAATCCATTAAGAAAAATGCAGAAGATCGTATGGAGAAAGCAATCGGATCTCTTAAGAGAGAGCTCGCAGCACTTCGTGCAGGTCGTGCAACTCCTGCTCTACTTGATCGCATTCAAGTAGAATATTATGGAGCAATGACGCCACTTAACCAAATGGCAAACATCTCTACACCAGATTCTCGTACGTTGCAATTGCAGCCTTGGGATAAAACTTCGATTGGTGCAATTGAAAAAGCAATCATGAAGTCTGATTTAGGTCTGACTCCAGCTAATGATGGTAACGTAATTCGCCTTGTGATTCCAGCGCTTACTGAAGAGCGTCGTGGAGAGCTTGTGAAATTGACGCGTAAGAGCGGAGAAGAAGCAAAAGTTGCAGTTCGTAACATTCGTCGTGATGCGAACGATGATATTAAAAAGCTTGAAAAAGCAGGTATCTCTGAAGATGAGTCTCGTCGTCACCAAGACGATGTGCAGAAGTTCACAGATAAATACATTGCTGAAGTTGAAAAAACTTTAGCTGCTAAAGAGAAAGAAATCATGGAAGTATAGAACAAAGCCTTACCCCCAGTTCATCGGGGGTTTTAGTCTTTCCTTAGTTGGGGGATATTAATGATGTGGAAGCACATAAGACAATGGTTTGGCTCCAAATCGACAACTACAATTGAAGATGCTGCGGACCTTACCACAGACAACATCCCTGCACATGTTGCCATCGTGATGGATGGGAATGGTCGTTGGGCCAAAAAACGTGGTTTACCACGGGTTGCTGGTCATTATTCTGGTATGAAAAATGTGAAAAAAATTACGTTAGCAGCAAACTCCATCGGTGTAAAAGTGCTAACGATGTATGCTTTTTCGACGGAAAATTGGACGCGTCCTAAAGAAGAAGTGGATTTTTTGATGAAACTTCCTCAAGAGTTCTTCCCACTCGAAATCGACGAGCTAATGGAGAATAATGTTCAGGTTCGAATGACTGGATGGCGTGAAGGACTTCCTGTAGATACACTAGAGGCAGTTGATCAAGCGATTGAGCGAACCAAACATAATACAGGGCTTATCTTAAACTTTGCCTTGAACTATGGTGGGCGTAAAGAGCTGCTTCATGGTGTACAGCAGATGATGAAGGATGCGAAGCTAGGGAAGTTAGATCCCGATGATCTGGACGAGGTTGTATTTGCGGAGTATATGCTTACAGATGGGCTGCCTGATCCAGATCTATTCATTCGTACGAGCGGCGAGCTCCGTCTTAGTAACTTCCTGTTATGGCAACTTGCCTATTCTGAACTATGGTTTACAGAGGCATGCTGGCCAGAATTTACAGAAGAACATTTTTATCAAGCGATTGCAGAATATCAGCGTCGTCATCGACGTTATGGTGGTCTGTAGACACCAGTTGGAGGCTTAGACACGTGAAACAGCGAATCATTACAGGTGTAATCGCTGGCGGAGCATTTCTTGGAATGCTTATTGCTGGAGGCTACTATTATGCTGCGTTAATTCTTATCATGGCAATAATCGGTTACTATGAATATATTCGAATGTTTGGTTTACAAAACTTTCGAATCACATCCATTATCGGCTTGCTGTTATTATTGTGGTTAGCTATCCCTTGGGAGATGGATGCTTTTTCACTTGGCATCGAGCTCAAGATGGATGCAGTCCTATGGATGGCAATGTTTATACTGCTTACGATTACAGTGACTTCGAAAAATAAATTTGTCATTGATCAAGCAGCGGCTGTCTTCTTAGGGGCTGTATATATAGGTTTTGGTTTTCATTATATGATTTCAACAAGATTGCTTGAAACAGGCGGTCTCTTCTATACTTTCTTGCTCTTTATTTGTATCTGGAGTACAGACGCTGGAGCATACTTTGTTGGATCTAAATTTGGTAAGACACCGCTCTGGCCTACGATTTCACCAAAGAAATCGATTGAAGGTGCAGTTGGTGGTATTATTATCTCGGTAATCGCAGCACTTTGTTTTGCATGGTTTAATCCAGAACTATTAAGTTATGGAAAAGCTGTGGGAATTGGCGTTATTATCGGTATCATTGGTCAATTAGGTGACTTGATTCAATCCGCTTATAAGCGTGTAAAAGGAATCAAAGACACAGGAACAATTCTTCCTGGTCATGGTGGTGTGCTAGATCGCGTAGATTCATGGCTGATCGTATTTCCTTTTATACATTGGATCGGCATTCTAATGCAATAAATGTATTCGATTGAGGTGAAACATGACAAAAAGAATTGCCATTCTAGGTTCAACTGGTTCAGTTGGGACACAAACGCTTGATGTTGTCAGACAACATCCGCAGCAGTTTCAAGTTGAAGCATTGTCTGGTGGATACAATATCGATTTGTTAACGGAACAAGTACATACTTTCCGTCCAAAGTTAGTTAGTGTAGCGACGAAGGAGCTTGCAGATCAATTACGATCTCAAGTTAAATCAGACACCAAAGTTTTATATGGTGCTGAAGGAATTACAGAAGTTGCAGCAGCAAATGATGCAGATGTTGTCATTACAGCAATTGTGGGTTCTCAAGGTCTAGAACCAACACTTGCAGCTATAGAAGCAGGCAAACAGATAGGACTCGCGAACAAAGAAACGTTAGTTAGTGCTGGACATATTGTCATGGAAGCTGCTCGGAAGAAAGGCGTATCGATCTTACCGGTGGATAGCGAACATTCCGCAATTTTTCAATGCCTAAATGGTGAGCGAATGGCTGATATTCATCGTATTACCCTTACTGCTTCTGGTGGTGCATTCCGTGATCGTACACGTGATGAACTTCATGGTGTATCCGTTCAAGATGCATTGAAACATCCGAACTGGTCGATGGGCGCGAAGCTAACGATTGATTCCGCAACAATGGCGAACAAAGGGCTTGAAGTGATTGAAGCACACTGGTTGTTTAACCTTCCTTATGAATCCATTGATGTTGTGATCCATCCAGAGAGCATTATTCATTCTTATGTCGAGTTTGTCGATCATAGTGTAATTGCTCAACTCGGAAATCCAGACATGCGTGTACCCATTCAATATGCACTCACATACCCAACCAGATTGCCACTTGATACACGTCCACTCAATTTGGCTGAACTTGGTCAACTGAATTTTAGAAAAATGGACTTTGAGCGCTTCCCGTGCTTACGAATGGCATATGACAGCGGTAAAATCGGCGGCACGATGCCAACTGTATTTAATGCTGCCAATGAAATTGCGGTAGCACGTTTCCGTAATGGTGAAATTGAATTTTTGGACATCGAGACCATTATTGCACGAACTATGGATCAACATGAAGCAGCGGTAAGCCCGCAGCTTGAACAGATCCTCCAAGTAGATGCATGGGCACGTCAGTTTGCGACGAATTTACAACTATAAGGAGATATTGATCTATCAGAGTCTCCTCACATAATAAATAGCGAAGAGTCGAAGCCTGCTGTAGCCTAGGAATCGGCTCTTTTTCTCCATGGTCTAAAAAAACGAAAATCGCCGTATACTTGTGCAAGGGAAGGGTAGCTTGTATTGCTTTTGGCAATCATGTAAGCTAAAGGAATGAGACATCGCTGATATGAAGGAGGAAGGAACACTTTGTCAAGTTTGGAAATTACTTTAAAAGTAATCTTATTGTTTTTTGTGCTTGTCACTATACATGAATGGGGACATTTCTACTTTGCCAAACGAGCAGGTATCCTCGTGAGGGAATTTGCCATTGGTTTTGGTCCGAAACTGTTTACTTTCAAAAAAGATGAGACTCGCTTTACACTTCGCTTGCTGCCAATAGGTGGATTTGTACGTATGGCTGGTGAAGACCCAGAGATGATCGACATTCAAAAAGGACAAACCATCGCTGTTAAATTAAATAAATCGAATCAAGTTACACATTTATACTTAGATCAATTGACAGGGCGCTCAGGTGTTATTCAAGGTGAAGTCGCACAAATTGATATGGAACGCAAGCTTGAAGTTGCACTCCTTGTAGGTGAAGATGATGCTAAATATGACATCCATCCACAAGCGATGATGGTTACCAAAGGAACAGAGACACAAATCGCTCCTTATGATCGTCAATTCGGTTCCAAGACGGTAGGTCAGCGTGCGCTTTCTATTGTAATGGGACCTGTTATGAACTTCTTGTTAGCGGTTGTATTATTCTGTATCGTTGTCATTATGGCTGGTGTACCGACGAATACGAAGCTCGAATCAATTGTTGCGGATCAACCTGCTCAGCATTCTGGTCTACTTAAAGGCGATATCGTAAAATCGGTTAACGGTAAAGAGATCGGAAAAGATGCTACCGTACTTACAACACTCATTCAAGGTTCACCATCGAAAGTGATGAATTGGATTGTTGTTCGTAACGGACAAGAAGTACCTCTTCAAGTTACACCAAGTGGTGAAGGTAAGATTGGCGTTGTGATCGGATTTGATAAACGCTCTGCAAACTTTAATGAAGTACTTACCGGTACTTGGGATTATGTTTCGAAGACAACAGTGGGTATTTTGGACGGATTTAAGAAACTAGTGTTTGGTCAAGTGAAAATGGACGACCTTGGTGGACCAGTTCGAATCGTAGAAGTGACAGGTCAATTCGTGCAGAATGGCATGACATCCTACATCTATTGGGCAGCAATCTTCAGTCTGTATTTGGGATTGTTTAATTTACTGCCATTCCCAGCACTTGATGGTTCACGCCTTGTGTTCCTTGGAATTGAAGCGGTAAGAGGCAAACCTGTTGACCCAAGCCGTGAAAGCATAGTGCATTTTGTTGGATTTGCACTCCTTATGCTGTTAATGGTTGTCGTAACCTATAACGATATTGTACGATTAATTAAGAGCTAATAAGATTTCACAATTTAACAGGTGATTTTCGAGCTCATTTTCTTTAAAATAGAATTATAGAATGAAGCACATAACTCCGGTTGGCAGTTGCCACCGGAGTTTCGTAGGAGGAACGGTATGTCGAAAGATAAGCAGCAAGTGAGTAAAGAAATTACACCTCAGAGTGAAGATTTCTCCAGATGGTATCTGGATACGATTAAGAAAGCAGATTTAATGAGCTATTCACCTGTTCGTGGATGTATCGTATTTAAACCAGACAGTTATGAAATTTGGGAGAACATCCAGCGTGAGTTGGATCGTCGTTTCAAGGAAACTGGTCACCGTAACGCATACTTCCCGTTATTTATTCCAGAGAGCTTTTTCCAAAAAGAGAAAGAGCACGTGGAAGGATTTAACCCGGAGCTTCCATTCGTTACAGAAGCAGGTGGCGAGAAGTTAGAAGAACGTCTAGCAATCCGTCCAACATCCGAGACAATGATCGGTCATATGTATTCCGAATGGATTAACTCCTATCGTGATTTGCCGCTGCTAATTAACCAATGGGCGAACGTAGTTCGTTGGGAGAAGCGTACAATGCCATTCTTGCGTACAAGTGAATTCTTATGGCAAGAAGGTCATACAGCGCATGAAGATGAAGCAGACGCACGCCGTGAAACGATGCAAATGCTTGAAGTTTACCGTGACTTTGCTGAGAACTTCTTAGCGATTCCAGTAATCGTAGGCCAGAAGACGCCATCTGAGAAGTTTGCAGGTGCTGTGGATACATTCTCCATCGAGGCGATGATGAAAGACGGACGAGCTGTACAAGCAGGTACTTCGCATTACTTAGGTACGAATTTTGCAGTTGCTTTTGATATTAAATATTTGGATCGTGAAAATAAACATACGTATGCATACACAACTTCATGGGGGGTATCAACTCGACTTATTGGTGCTCTGATTATGGTTCATGGTGATGACAAGGGACTAGCAATGCCACCTAAAGTCGCGCCTACGCAAGTTGTAATGATTCCAATCGGGCCTGCGAAGACTCGTGATATGGTAGTCGCACGTACAGATGAATTGTTTGCTGAGCTAAAATCAGCAGGTATTCGAGTGAAAGTGGACGATCGTATTGATCAAAGCCCAGGTTGGAAATTCAACGAATACGAAATGCGCGGCGTGCCAATTCGTGTGGAACTTGGACCTCGTGATATGGATAATGGTGTTGTTGTGCTTGTATCCCGCATTAGCGGCGAGAAGCGTATTGTGCAACAAGAGAATCTTGTTGCTGAAATTCAAACGATGCTTGAAGAAATTCACAATGACATGTTCGAACGTGCGAAATCATTCCGTGATGAAAACTTTATCTCAGTTGATTCCTTGGAGGAGTTTACAGCATTCTTAGAGGAGAAGCGTGGCTTTGCACTTGCTGGCTGGTGTGGATCAGATGCTTGTGAATCTCATGTTAAAGAAGTAACGGGTGCAACTTCACGTAATATCCCATTTGAACCGGCAGAGAAGAAAGACAAATGTTTGGTTTGTGGGGAAACTGCGAAAGATACAGTTGTATTCGGACGCGCATATTAATCATTAGTTTTGATAATAAAACTGAGGGCAAAGCGATGTATTATCCTTTGCCCTTTGTGTTTTTTGAGGAGGTAGAACTTGCATGAGCCAAACGGGGGAGAAGAAACAACGATTTGAATTGTTGGTACAGTCGGCAGGGATTCCATATGATGTCATTCAAACTCATTTTCTAGATGCGTATTTAGAGCGTGTTGAAGTGATGCGCAATCAGCGCGAATGGACCTTTTATCTAGAAGTACCTCGAATCGTTCCTCAAGACGTCTATCGTGCTTTTTGTAAAAAGATTAGTGACCATTATGCCCATCTAGCGAAAGCCCGCTTCATTGTTCATTATCAAAATACAGAACCGACCCAGCTCGTTAGCGAATATTGGAGTATGTTCATGGAATGGGTGCACCGGGAAGAGACGAGCGTCAATGGTTGGATGAGCAGAGCGAAGGTTGAAGTGCAAGGAAGCCGTCTAACCATCTTCTTCCTAGATGGAATTGGACTTGAGCTTGCGAAGAAGAAAAGCATTGATAACTGGATTAGTTCCTTTTTCAAAGATTACTTCCAGACCAATCTGCAAGTGAAATATGATGTACATGCAGAAGCAGAGGAAGAGTTCGAGCGTTTCGCTAAGAAAATTGAGCAAGAAGAACAAACTTTCACGCAAGAAATGTTAAGTGCGGCTTTCCAAGAGGAAGAAGCCTCATCAACTCCGCAAGCTGAAGTGAAATTAGTAATTGGTTATGACATTAAGGACATGCCTGTACCGCTTTCGAATATTCAGGATGAAGAGAAAAAAGCTACTGTACACGGTATGGTATTTGGTCTCGAGTCCAAAGAACTGCGTACAGGATCGACTTTATATACATTTAACGTAACTGACTTTACGGATTCGATCATGATGAAAGTGTTCGCGAAGAACAAAGAAGACGTCAAGATCATGAGTCTGTTATCCAATGGTATGTGGGTGAAAGCTCGTGGTAAGGTTGAGTATGATCGATTCATGCAAGAACCTGAGCTTGTCATGTTGCCATCTGATCTATGTGAAATTGTTGCGGCTATTGCCGAGCGTAAGGATCATGCGCAAGAGAAGCGGGTGGAATTCCACTTACACACTACGATGAGTGCGATGGACGGTATTGCACCGATTGATCAATATGTGAAACTTGCTGCCAAGTGGGGACATAAAGCAATTGCTGTAACGGATCACAGTGGGGTTCAATCATTCCCAGATGCGAGTAAAGCAGCGAAGAAGAACGGAATTAAGATGATGTATGGTGTGGAAGCGAACGTTGTGAATGATGACATTCCAGTTGTAGCGAAGCCAATTGATCAGGATTTAAAGACGGGGACGTATGTCGTATTCGATATTGAGACTACGGGTTTGTCCATTACGAACAACCGGATTACGGAGCTTGCAGGCATCAAGATGCATGAAGGTAAAGAAATTGATCGGTTTAGTACGTTCATTAACCCGCACCAGAACATTCCCTATCACATCCAGCAGCTGACGAACATCACGAATGAAATGGTGCAGGACGCGCCTGAATTGGAAGAAATGCTTCCTAAATTTGTAGAGTTTGTTGGCGATTCTATAATTGTTGCCCACAACGCACGTTTCGATATGGGCTTTATCAACGCTTATCTAAAAAAGTTCCGCTTACCTGAGCTTACGAATCCCGTGCTCGATACTCTAGAGTTTGCACGACTGATGTTCCCAACGATGAAGAACCATCGATTGAATACATTAGCAGATAAATTTAAAGTATCTTTGGAAAATCATCACCGTGCGATCGATGACTCCATTGCACTCGGATTTATATTGTATGGGCTAATTAATGAAGCAGTAGATCGAGGTATTACTGAGCTTCAACGTTTGAATGATCAGGTTGGTAATATACTAAAGAATACAAGACCGTTTCATTGCTGTATTTACGCACTAAATCCGGTTGGGAAGAAGAATTTGTTCAAGTTGGTTTCCCTATCGCACACGCAATATTTCAATAAAGTTGCCTGCATACCAAAGAGTAAGCTTGCAGAACTACGCGATGGTTTGCTGATCATCTCGGGTTGTGAACGCGGTGAATTTTTCGAGGCTGTTCTGAACAAATCGCAAGATGAGGCTGAGGAAGTTGCCCAGTTCTACGATGTACTTGAAATTCAGCCAGTTAGCTATAATCAACACTTGATTGACAAAGGATTCGTGGCATCTCGCCGGGAACTGGAAGCAGCCATTGAGAAAATTATTGAGATTGGTCAAAAGTCAGGTAAGAAAGTCATTGCAACAGGTAATGTGCATTACTTAAACCCAAGAGACAAGATGAATCGCGATATTACGATTAATGGGATTACTGGCTTTTCTCCGTTAAAAGATATGCAAAAGCCTGATGCTCACTTACGTACAACAGATGAAATGTTGGCAGAGTTTGAATTCTTAGGCAAAGAAAAAGCATATGAAGTCGTTGTACAGAATACGAGTGATCTAGCGGACGAATTTGAAGACATTGAGTTGTTCCCGGATAAGTTGTTCACACCTATTATTGATGGCGCGGATGACGAGATTCGCAACACTTGCTACGATACTGCAAAGCAAATTTATGGAGATGAACTGCCAGAAGTTGTCGTTGCTCGTCTTGAGAAAGAACTCGTTCCTATTATTAAGTATGGATTCTCGGCCAACTACTTGATCTCCGAGCGCTTGGTTAAGAAATCGAATCAAGATGGTTATCTCGTAGGTTCACGGGGTTCCGTAGGTTCATCAGTAGTAGCAACATTCTTGGGAATCTCTGAGGTTAATCCATTGCCTCCTCATTATCAATGCGGCTCGTGTAAATATAGTGAATGGATTCTTGACGGCAGTATGCCGAGTGGATTTGACTTACCTGATAAAGCTTGTCCAGAATGCGGCGGTAAACTCAAAGGTGAAGGGCAGGACATCCCGTTCGAAACTTTCCTTGGCTTTAAAGGGGATAAAGTTCCCGATATCGACTTGAACTTCTCAGGGGAGTATCAACCCGTAGCGCATAACTTTACAAAAGAGATGTTTGGTGAGAAAAACGTATTTCGTGCAGGTACGATTGGTACTGTTGCTGAGAAAACTGCATTTGGTTTCGTGAAAAAATATGAAGAGCTGACAAACAACAAATGGAGAAATGCTGAAGTAAATCGCCTCGCGTCAGGTTGTACAGGCGTAAAGCGATCAACAGGGCAGCATCCCGGTGGTATTGTCGTTGTTCCTGACTATATCGAAGTGGATGATATTACACCGGTTCAATTTCCAGCGGATGATGTGAATGCCGAATGGAAAACCACCCACTTTGATTATCACGCTTTTGATGCGAACTTGTTGAAACTTGATATTCTGGGTCACGATGACCCGACCATGATGCGGATGTTGCAGGATCTAACGGATATTGATCCAACATCCATTCCGATGAATGACTTGAAAGTCATGAGTATTTTTAATTCGACGAATGCACTAGGTGTAACTCCTGAGCAAATCCGAACGCCTGTTGCAACTTATGGGGTTCCAGAGATGGGAACGAAGTTCGTTCGTCAGATGCTTCAAGAAACACAGCCTAGTTCGTTTGCCGATTTACTTCAAATTTCAGGACTATCACACGGAACAGGTGTGTGGCTCGGCAATGCACAGGAACTCATTCGCAAAGGCATCTGTAACATTAAGACCGTTATTGGGTGTCGGGATGACATCATGTTGTTCTTGATCTACAAAGCGGGGATGGATGCTTCCCTTGCCTTTAAAATTACGGAGAGTGTTCGTAAAGGTAAAGGTTTAACAGATGAGTGGAAGGATGACATGAAGAAACATAATGTTCCTGCATGGTACATTGAATCCTGCGAACGCATTGAATATATGTTCCCGAAAGCCCATGCTGCTGCTTATGTAATTTCAGCGGTCCGAACCGCATTTTTCAAAGTGTATCATCCGATTCAGTATTATGCGACTTACTTTACAGTACGTGCAGAGGACTTTGAGCTAGACTTGTTGTGCCAAGGTCACTCCGCAATTGTGAAGCGATTGATCGAGATTGAGGATAAAGGCTTTGGTGCTACAACCAAAGAAAAATCGATGATCTCGATTCTAGAGATGGCGATCGAAATGACAGCAAGAGGATTATCATTTAAACCGATTGATCTGTACCGTTCAGATGCAACGAAGTTTATTATTGAAGGAGATTCCTTGATTCCGCCATTCTCAGCTATGCCAGGTATTGGGGAGAACGCTGCACGCAACATTGCTGCTTCTCGTGCAGATGGGGATTACCTATCAATTGAAGACTTCCAACAACGCTCGAAAGCGTCGAAAACAGTCGTTGAGCTACTCAATAATATGGGCTGTTTCCGCGGTCTACCTGAGTCCAATCAACTGTCCTTGTTCTAGTCTCAGGCGGGCGGAGTAACTTTTTTGTTATTGTCACCCTCTTGACGGTTATGGTATACTTGATCTTGGCAATAATGAAGATAGCGCGATTAACGATTAGAGAGTGGGGCAACCCACTCTTTACATTTTGCTATAGGACTTTTTTGGAGTCTTTACAATGACAAATAAGCAGAATTTCGTATTACGCAAGCTTTTTAGGAGGGTAGAACCAATTGAGCACAGGAATTAAAGCACACGTTGAGGACTTGTTGAAAGAGTATATGGATGAGCATGGCTATGAAATTGTAGATATTGAATACGTCAAAGAGGGCAGTAACTGGTTCCTGCGTATTTATGTAGACAAAGAAGGCGGCATCGATATCGATGATTGTTCGAACATTTCCGAATATGCTTCCGCACGTCTCGATGAAAACGACCCCATAACCACAGCTTATTTCTTAGAAGTGTCATCACCAGGTGCAGAACGTCCGCTTAAGAAGGCAGATGATGTACGTAAGGCAGTAGGTAAAAACGTATTTGTAACTACATACGAGCCTATTAACGGTGTTAAGGAGTTTGAAGGTGAGCTTTTATCTTTCGATGGGGAAGAGCTAGTTGTGAAAACAGTTGGTAAAGTGAAGAAACAATACTCCATTCCGTATAACAAGGTTGCCAGTGCGCGCCTTGCGATCGTATTTTAATTTTTGTTAACAACCATTTTAATACTTTATTGTCTTGGAGACGCCTAACTTTGTTGGAACAGACGGTAAGGCGTTTCTTTAACAGATTTGGTTTTCAATGTTGAAAGGGGGAACAATTTTCAAATGAACATGGATTTTATCGAAGCCTTGTCCGAAATTGAACGCGAGAAAGGAATTGCGAAGGAACTGCTTATTGATGCAATTGAAGCAGCAATGATCTCCAGTTACAAGCGCAATTTCAATACAGCATCTAACGTTCGTGTGGACATTAATCGCCAAACTGGCGTTATTCGAGTATATGCACGTAAGACAGTTATGGAGGACGTTCTGGATGTACGATTAGAAATTTCACTGCATGCTGCACGTGAGATTAACCGTAACTACCAATTGAATGATATTGTAGAGATCGAGGTAACACCTCGTGATTTCGGTCGTATCGCAGCACAAACCGCGAAACAAGTTGTAACACAACGCATTCGTGAAGCTGAGCGCGGCCTTATTTACAATGCATTTATCGAAAAAGAAGAAGATATCGTAACAGGTATTGTACAGCGCCAAGATCAGCGCAATGTGTACATCGACCTAGGTAAAGTGGAAGCGGTCTTGCCTCTTACTGAGATGATGCCTAATGAAAAGTTCAAACACCTTGAGCGCGTTAAAGCGTATATCACGAAAGTGGAGAACACGACGAAGGGACCTCAAATCATATTGTCCCGTACGCATCCAGGTCTACTAAAGCGTCTATTCGAGCTTGAAGTACCTGAGATTTTTGATGGTGTTGTTGAAATTCGCTCCGTTGCACGTGAAGCAGGTTTCCGTTCCAAGATCGCGGTTCACTCACGCAACCCTGAAGTTGATCCAGTCGGTTCTTGTGTAGGACCTAAAGGTCTTCGTGTACAGACGATCGTGAACGAACTTCGCGGTGAGAAGATCGACATCGTTCGTTGGATGGAAAGCGTTGAAGAGTATGTTGCTAACGCACTATCTCCATCTAAAGTTCTTGAAGTAACTGTTTTCGAAAAAGAAAAAATGGCTCGTGTTATTGTTCCTGACTATCAATTGTCACTTGCAATCGGAATTAAAGGACAGAATGCACGTCTTGCTGCGAAGCTTACAGGTTGGAAGATCGACATTAAGAGCGAAACCCAAGCAGAGCAAGAGTTTGGCCGTCCTAGAACATCAACTGGCGAAATGCATCAGGACTCAGTATCTATTGATTAATGAGTTTCAGATCGTCTCGAAACGAGGTGCAGCAGATGAAACAAAGAAAAACGCCACTGCGTAAATGTGTTGCTTGTCAGGAAATGAAGGCGAAGCGGGAGTTAATCCGTGTCGTTCGTACACCTGAAGAAGAAATCCAGATTGATCTCAAGGGTAAGAAGTCAGGGCGTGGTGCTTACTTATGCGGGAAAGCAACTTGTTTTAAACTCGCGAAGAAAAGCCATGCTCTAGACCGTGCTCTGAAACAATCGGTTTCAGCTGAAATTTACGATCAACTTGAACGTGATTTTATTTCAGTTGAAGATGAGTTTAACCAAAGTAAATATGAAATGACGGATGAATCCGATGAATCATAAATTTTACAACAATTTAGGATTAGCGATGCGTGCTCGCAAACTTGCAACTGGGGACGAGATTGTTCTAAAAGCAGTACGTTCCGGTGAAGCAAAGCTAGTCATCATGGCAGAAGATGCTTCAGATAATACGAAGAAAAAGTTTCAAGATAAATGCTCTACTTACAATGTTCCGCTTCTAATTACAAGTACAAGAGGCGAACTAGGTGCGAGCATCGGGAAAGAGGCACGCGTTCTCATTGCAGTCCTGGATACAGGATTTGCGAAGATGTTGAAGCAGCCGGTAATAACCGCGGAGGTGAAAGGTATTGACTAATAAAGGCGATAATAAAGATAAACTTAGAGTTTATGAATACGCAAAAAGTTTAAACATGAGCTCCAAAGAGATCATTACAATTCTTAAGAGATTGGACATTCCTGTTACGAATCATATGAGTGTCATGGAAAATGGAACTGTAGGTGCTGTAGAGAAGTTCTTCAATGATGTAAAATCAAATGCTGCAGCAAAACGTGTAGAGCCAGCTAAGACTGCAACAGCTCCTGCAACGCAGACAGCGGCTACTCCTGCTGCTCCACAAGCGACTTCTGAAGCAAGACCACAAGCAAGCTCCAGTCAAACAACAGGGGGTTCTTCTGCGTCTAACCAATCACAGAACAATCGTCCATATAATAATTCCACTCAACAAGGCGGCAACCGCCCTTATAATAACAATCGTCCGAACGATCGCCGTCCAGGAGGATATAATCAAGGTCAAGGCGGGCAATCTCGTCCAAACCAAGGTTCTGCTCAAGGCGGACAGTCTCGTCCAAGCCAAGGCTCTGGTCAAGGTGGATATAACAATCGTCCGTCCGGTCAATCACAAGGCAATTCTGGCGGTTACCAAGGTAATCGTTCGCAGAACTCCGGTTCTGGACAGTCTTCCGCAACTCGCAGTGCGAGCCCAGCTCCTGTGGCAAACCAAGGTCGTTCGAATGCACCAGCTAATCGCAAGTTTGATGATCGCAATCAAGCAAACAAACGTGAAGGCAATGATTTCGATTCCAAAACAGGTGCTAAGAAGCCAGGTACAAATGCTGGTCCACGTCGTTATGATGACAACAGATCTGGTTCCTTTGGCAACAAAGGTGGCAACCGTAACGGTAGAGGTAACCAACGTTTTGGTAAAGGCGGCAGAGGTGCGGATCAAGTTAAGAGAGAAAAAATCGATAACACACCGAAGAAAATTATCGTTCGTGGTGCAATGACAGTGGGTGAAACTGCTAAATTGCTTCATAAAGATGCATCTGAAGTAATTAAAAAGCTTCTTATGATGGGCATTATGGCAACAATTAACCAAGAGTTAGACTTAGAAACGGTTCAGCTTATTGCAACAGAGCTTGGTGTTGCTGAAGTTGAAGTGAAAATCGCTGTTGAAGAAGATAAGTTTGAGAACTTCGAAGAAGTGGATGATGAAGCAAATCTAATTGAACGTCCACCAGTTGTTACAATCATGGGTCACGTTGACCACGGTAAAACAACGCTTCTAGATGCGATTCGTCAGACGAATGTAACAGAAGGCGAAGCTGGCGGTATCACACAACATATTGGTGCTTACCAAGTCGAAATAAGCGGGAAGAAAATTTCCTTCCTTGATACACCTGGTCACGCGGCATTTACAACAATGCGTGCTCGTGGTGCTCAAGTTACTGATATTACAATTATCGTTGTTGCTGCAGATGACGGTGTAATGCCTCAGACAGTTGAAGCAATTTCGCATGCGAAAGCAGCGAATGTACCGATCATTATCGCAGTGAACAAGATTGATAAGCCAGGTGCTGATATTGATCGTATCAAACAAGCCCTTACAGAATATGAACTCGTTCCAGAAGAGTGGGGCGGCGACACAATTTTCTGCGAGATCTCAGCGAAACAGCGCATTGGTCTTGAAAACTTACTTGAGATGATCCTTCTCGTAGCAGAAGTACAAGAATACAAAGCGAACCCGAATAAGCGTGCTCGTGGTACGATTATTGAGGCAGAACTTGATAAAGGTCGCGGACCTGTTGTTCGTCTTCTTATCCAGAATGGTACCCTTAAAGTTGGGGATTCCTTCGTAGCAGGCGTATGCTTCGGTAGAGTTCGTGCAATGGTGAATGACAAAGGTAGACGATTAAAAGAAGCAGGTCCTTCAACTCCAGTTGAAATCACTGGTTTAACTGAGGTTCCACTTGCAGGCGATCCGTTTATCGTATTCGAAGATGAACGTAAAGCGCGTGATATCGCTGAGAAGCGTGCGATTACTCTTCGTCAATCCGAAATGGGTGCAAATTCAAGAATTACGCTTGAAGAATTGTACAGTAACATGGCCGCTGGCGATGTGAAAGATTTGAACGTAATTATCAAAGGTGACGTTCAAGGTTCCGTTGAGGCACTTCGCGGTTCATTAGAGAAGATTGAAGTAGAGGGCGCGCGTGTGAAAATTATTCATACAGGCGCAGGGGCAATTACAGAATCCGATATTCTTCTTGCTTCCGCATCCAATGCAATCGTAATCGGCTTTAACGTACGTCCTGAGCCTCTTGCGAAAAATGCAGCAGAACAAGAAAAAGTTGACGTTCGCTTGCACCGCATTATTTATAATGTGATCGAAGAAATTGAGCAAGCTATGAAGGGGATCTTGGACCCTATCTTCAAAGAGAATATCCTTGGTCATGCTGAAGTTCGTAACGTGTTCAAAATTACAGGTTCCGGTACAATCGCAGGTTGTATGGTTACGTCTGGTAAAATTTCACGTAATGCAGAATTGCGTTTAATCCGTAACGGTATCGTTATTACGGAAGGTAAAGTGGATTCCTTGAAACGCTTTAAAGATGATGTGAAGGACGTTGCTCAAGGTTACGAGTGCGGTATTTCCATCGAGAAGTATAGTGATCTTAAAGAAGGCGACATCATTGAAGCCTTCATTATGGAGACAGTAGAGAGGTGATTACATGGCACGAGTTCGTGTAGGTAGAGTGGGAGAACAGATTAAGAAAGAGCTGTCTCAAATCATTCAAACGAATATTAAAGACCCTCGTGTCGGTTTCATCACCGTAACTGGTGTAGATGTGACGAATGATCTTTCTCAAGCAAAAGTGTATTTGAGTGTGCTCGGATCAGAGGAAACGAAGACCGCTGCATTGCAAGTTTTGAACAAAGCAAAGGGCTTTATCCGCTCTGAGCTAGGCAAACGTATTCGTCTTCGGATCGTTCCTGATCTTGTGTTCAAAATCGATACATCGATTGATTACAGTTCACGAATTGAAAATCTTCTACATCAGATCAATGAGGAGAATTCACCAGAATGATAAAAGGTACCGTGCAGGAGTATCATTCCCAGCTGCAGCAAGCAGCCGACTTTCTTCGCAGTCACGACAATTATGTTGTCGTGGCTCACGTTCAACCGGACGGAGATGCGGCTGCTTCAACAGCAGCAATGGGGTGGATGTTACAGCAGCTAGGTAAATCGTTTACGATGGCTAATAGCTGCGACATCCCTTCTAAGTTTCATTTTTTACCGGGGGTAACAAAGATTCAAGAAGGTTTAACAGGTGACGCATCCTGCACTTTTCCTACTATTATTTCAGTGGATTGCGCTGATTTTTCCAGAATAGGTGAAATCAGCGCTCTTTTTGGCGAATCCTATGAATTATTGAACATTGACCACCATCCAACGAACGATTGTTTTGGGAATGTTCATTTGATTCAGCCAGAAGCCGCGGCAACAGTAGAAATTTTGTATGATTTAGCTGCTGAGTTAAATCTTACGCTGGATCGTGACTTTGCTAATCTGATATATGCGGGGCTTTTAACCGATACAGGTGGTTTCCGCTATGCATCAACATCATCCAAAGTGATGCGCATGGCATCGGAACTGCTCGATTTAGGTGCACAAGGACCTGAACTTGCAGAACGATTGCTTGAGCGGATGACGGTGGAACAGATGGTTGTGCTACAAATGGCACTGCCTACACTTTCTTTCTCCGCTGATCGTCAAATCGCTTGGCTTATTGCTACAACGGAATTGATCGAAGCTTCTCATGCGACAAATGAAGACTTGGACGGTTTAGTGAACTATCCACGTAACATTGAAGGTGTGGAAGTGGGCATTCTTTTTAAACAAAGAGGACCTGATGTGTATAAAGTATCCTTGCGTTCAGCAGGTAAAGTAGATGTTGCTCAAATTGCAAAGCATTTCGGGGGTGGCGGTCATGTACGCGCTTCTGGACTTACAATGGAAGGCGATATCGACACGATTATGGCTAAATTGTTAGAGGAAGTTGGGAAAAAACTCGCATGACGGACACAACTATAGATGGTATATTAGCTGTGCGTAAGCCTGCGGGCTGGACATCTCATGATGTGGTTGCAAAAGCAAGAGGATTGCTTGGAATTCGGCGTATCGGTCATACGGGTACGCTCGATCCTCAAGTAGTGGGTGTTCTTCCACTATGTATTGGCCGCGCAACACGTATGGTCGAATATATTCAAGAATTACCGAAGCAGTATGAAGCAACACTTCTTATTGGTATCGCAACTGATACGGAAGATGCAACAGGAACAGTAATCGAAGAAGCTGAGCAAGTGTCGCTTACGAAGGAAGCTGTTACTGACGCAATCATGAGTTTTATGGGTGATATTCAGCAAATTCCACCAATGTTCTCTGCGGTCAAGATCAATGGCAAGCGATTGTATGATCTGGCTCGTGAAGGGAAAGAAGTGGAGCGCAAGCCGCGTCAAGTTACGATTCATGAGATTGATATTATCGATATGCATTTGGACCAACCTCATCCGGAAGTGAAATTCCGTGTAACATGTTCCAAAGGTACTTATATTCGTACACTTTGCGTTGATATTGGTAAGAAACTTGGGTTTCCAGCTACAATGAAAGAACTGATGCGTACGCAGACAGGAAGCATTACACTGGACCAGTGTTTAACATTAGAACAGATTGCAGAGATGAAGCAAGCCGGTACTATTGGCCAGCATATTATAGCTGCTGATCAAGGTGTAGCGCATTTGCCCGCTGTGATACTTACAGATTTACTGGCTGAGAAAGCGAGATTAGGTCAGAGGCTGAAGATTGATCTAGAGCTTGTGCCTGATCATGTAGCTAACGAAGCCATTGTTCGTGTATATAGTGATAACGGATCATTTGTTGGTTTGTTTGTATGGAAGAAGGAAGCTCGTTTGCTTTCTCCTCATAAAATATTTGGGTAGACAATCCCGTTTCTTAGGGTTAACTTATGGTAGGTGAATATTTGTGAAAATAATTTCATTGACATATCCATTAACTTCCGCACTTTCAGATCTTCCTGAGAAACAAGTGCTCGCAATCGGAGAGTTTGACGGCGTACATTTGGGACATCAAGAAGTTATCTCACGCGCGATGAATTCGGCTAAAGCAGGTCGTGTACCATTATCTGTGATGTCATTTAATCCGCATCCGAGAGAAGTGCTGGGACAAGAACAATACAAGTATACGCAGCTCTTAACACCCATATCTGTGAAGATGGACTTGCTATCTAAAGTAGGTGTAGAGTATGCGTATTTAGTGACGTTTAATGAAACACTAATGCGCATGAGCCCAGCTCAATTCGTAGAGGAAATCTTGATTCGCCTTGGCGTGGAAACAGTCATCGTAGGCTTTGATTTCCGCTTTGGTTACCAAGCTGAGGGGAATGTGGATCTACTTTGCGAGCTTAGCAAAGGTAGATTTGCAGTGGAAGTTGTTCGTCCTTATCAATTGCAGAATGCGAAGGTGAGTTCCTCTGCTGTTCGCGATAAATTGTTAAACGGTGAGATGACAGCTATTGAATTATTACTTGGCAGACGTTACTCCATCTCAGGTGAAGTTGTGCACGGTGATGCTCGCGGACGCCAACTTGGCTTTCCAACTGCGAATATTAAACTAACAGAGCCTTATGTTGTTCCACGTAATGGTGTATATGCAGCTCGTGTAACGGTGAATGGAGAGCAACATGACAGTGTGATGAACATCGGAATTCGCCCTACGTTTGAAGGAGCTGGACTTGTTCAAACTTTAGAAGCGCATATTCTTGATTTTGATCAAGATATTTATGGGAAACAAGTTATTGTTGAATTCATCGACTTCATTCGTTCTGAGCAGAAATTCAGTTCGATTCAAGATCTAATTGCACAGATTAAGCTTGACGTTGAGTCATGCCGTGCGAAATTATTCCAAGTCTAATAAGCTTGTGTTTACTTTCAGTAGGCGTCTATGTTATACTGTTATTCGTTGCTTATGAAGCTTGCTTCTAGTAGCGAGAACCTTAGCGTGGATTATCGTTTTCACCGACGGTCTTCTAGGCTATAGGCGATTATATCGAAATAAGAAATTAGGAGGTGAACAAGGATGGCTTTAACTCAAGAACGCAAACAAGAATTGATTCAAGAGCACAAAAACCATGACACTGACACTGGTTCTCCAGAGGTTCAAGTGGCTATCCTTACGCAAAACATCATCAACTTGACTGATCACTTGCGTACTCACAAAAAGGATCATCATTCCCGTCGTGGATTGTTGAAAATGGTTGGTCAACGCCGTAAGTTGTTGGCTTATGTGAAGAAAAATGACGTAGCTCGTTACAGCGCATTGATCGCTAAACTTGGTCTACGTAGATAGTAACTGCTTACAACAAAAGCAACCTTGCCCTTGCGCCTGTCTCTTAGTCGAGTCTAGCACATGGATGTCGGCAGGTTGCTTTTTCTTCTTTCTTCCCTAAAAATAAGGCAGAGTGCCGATTTTAAATGTCGGAAAAGAAGGAAATACTAATTACAATGAAGAATACATAAAAATTCATTCTATTCATTATTACACTTCGATAGAATGAACTTTATTATATGATAAGTTTTACAATCCCAACCTTAACTGGTTTTTACTTTTAGGAGGTTTATTAATGGAGAAAAGAGTGCAAATGGACTTAGGAGGCCGTCCCTTAATTCTAGAGACTGGTCGTCTTGCCAAGCAAGCAAATGGCGCTGTTGTTGCGCGCTATGGTGATACTGTCGTTTTGTGTACAGTAACAGCATCAAAAGAACCGAAAGATCTAGATTTCTTCCCACTTACAGTGAATTATGAGGAACGTTTATATTCCGTAGGTAAAATTCCGGGTGGTTTCATTAAGAGAGAAGGTAGACCAAGTGAGAAGGCAATCTTGGCGAGTCGTTTAACAGACCGTCCGATTCGTCCTTTATTCCCTGAAGGCTTCCGTAATGATGTACAAGTTGTTGCTGTAGTCATGAGTGTGGACCAAGAGTGTGCACCTGAAATCGCAGCAATGATCGGTGTATCCGCAGCACTAAGCATCTCCGATGTACCGTTTAACGGTCCAATTGGCGGTGTTATTGTGGGTCGTGTAGACGGCGAATTCGTCGTGAACCCAACAATCGAACAATCAGCGAAGAGTGATATCCACCTCGTTGTATCGGGTACGAAAGATGCAATTATGATGGTTGAAGCTGGCGCTGCTGAAGTTCCAGAAGAAGTGATGCTTGAAGCAATCATGTTCGGTCATGATGAAATTCGCAAAATCGTAGCGGTACAAGAGCAATTGGTCTTGGAAGCTGGTAAGCCGAAGATGGATGTGAAGCTGAAGACAGTTAACTCCGATGTGAATGCAGAAGTTCGCGCTTATGCAGAAGCACGTGTTGTTGATGCGATTAAGATCGTTGAGAAGCATGCTCGTCAAGAGGCAATTGATGCGATTGATGCAGAATCACTTGAGCATTTCACAGCTTTATATGAAGCAACACCTGAGCGTATGCGTGATGTGAAAGAAGTATTGCATGACATCGTAAAAGATGAAGTGCGTCGCTTAATCACGCATGATAAAGTACGTCCAGATGGCCGTAAATTGGACGAGATTCGTCCGATTGAATGTGACATCTCGGCACTACCGCGTACACACGGATCTGGTTTGTTCACTCGTGGTCAAACACAAGTATTGTCCGTATGTACACTAGGTGCGCTTGGTGACGTTCAAATTCTTGATGGTATTGATCTTACTGAAACGAAGCGTTTCATGCACCACTATAACTTCCCTCCGTTCTCCGTAGGTGAAGCTAGACCACTTCGTCCTCCAGGTCGTCGTGAAATCGGACACGGTGCACTAGGCGAGCGAGCACTTGAGTATGTGATCCCGTCTGAAACTGAGTTCCCTTATACAATCCGCCTTGTATCTGAAGTATTGGAATCCAATGGTTCCTCTTCTCAAGCAAGTATCTGTGCATCCACAATGGCGATGATGGACGCGGGTGTGCCAATTAAAGCACCAGTAGCAGGTATCGCAATGGGTCTAATTAAAGATGGAGATCACTTCTCTATTCTTACAGATATTCAAGGCTTAGAAGATCACCTAGGCGATATGGACTTTAAAGTTGCAGGTACTGCAGCTGGGGTAACAGCGCTTCAAATGGATATTAAGATTGACGGTATTAACCGTGATATCTTAAACCAAGCTTTGGAACAAGCAAAAGCAGGACGTATGTTCATTCTTGATAAAATGTTAGCTCGTATCGAGAAGCCTAAAGCAAGCTTGTCCCCATATGCACCGAAAATTACAGTTATGCAAATCAACCCAGACAAAATTCGTGATGTTATTGGTGCTGGTGGTAAAATCATCAACAAGATCATTGAAGAAACTGGCGTAAAAATTGATATCGAGCAAGACGGTCGCGTATTTATAGCTTCCTCGGATGAAGCGATGATTGAAAAAGCACGCGGCATTATCGAAGGAATCGTACGTGAAGTTGTTGTAGGTGAAGTTTACCTAGGTACAGTTAAGCGTGTAGAGAAGTTCGGCGCATTCGTTGAAATCTTGCCAGGCAAAGAAGGTCTTGTACACATTTCGCAGCTTTCCACAGAGCGTGTAGCGAAAGTGGAAGACGTTGTAGCAATTGGCGATTCCATTACAGTTAAAGTAACGGAAATCGATGGACAAGGTCGTGTGAATCTTTCTCGCAAGGCGACACTTACAGCTCCAGTTGAATCCAAAGAGTAATTGTCTTGAATATAAAAAGAGTCAGAGCGATCTGTCTCTTTTTTTGTTGTGGTCTAAACCTGTCCCATTACGCATATGCTCATTTCAACATCATTAATGGTTAGGGTGGGTTGAATGAACAGAAATAGGTGGATTGGTGTGTTTCTTTTTTTTGCAATAATGATGGTCCTCATTAATCAGCTGCAACCGGTTAGGACCTACATAAGTGAAGTGAAGCGAAGTCATGTTCAACTTGCTTTTCAGCGATTGTTTGAGCCAGTAAGCAGTGGGCAAGTGATCGAACCCTCGGAGAACCTTTCGATGGATGATTCACAATTGATGCAGCGTATTCAGGAAGAGGCAAAGAAACGTTACGTAGCGCCAACGAATGCGCGTGTAGATAGAGTGTGGAAACTTGTGCCCAGTTATAATGGCGTGGAAGTCGATGAAGTTCAGACCTACCGATTGGCGAAAAATAAAGGCACATTAGATGAATCGACTTTTGTTTATCGTGAATTATCGCCAAAGATCAATATGGATGACCTAGGTTCACATCCGATTTATCGAGGAAACCCGCAGAAGCCAATGGTATCGCTCATGATTAACGTGGCGTGGGGGAATGAATTTCTAAATAGTATGTTAAATACACTCAGGCAGGAGAACGTCAAAGCGACATTCTTCTTCGATGGAACTTGGCTTAACAAGAATCTTGATGTCGCTGCGCGTATTCGCGAAGAAGGTCATGAGTTATCCAATCATGCTTACACGCATAAGAATATGAGTACACTTAGCCGCGATCGTGCGACACAAGAAATTGTAAGAACACAAGAACTTTTAACGAGTAAGCTTGGGGTGACGAATCGCTTGTTTGCTCCACCTTCTGGTGACTTTGATCAAGAGACAGTCGATATTGCCATGAGTATGAAGATGCGAACTATTCTGTGGACACTTGATACGATTGATTGGAAAAATCCAGGTAGAGATGCGATTCTAAGCAAAATTTCTGCACGAATTGAAGCAGGAAGCTTGATTCTCATGCATCCGACAATATCTTCATCTCAAGCGTTGCCTGGTATGATTCGTATCATTAAGGAACGCGGTTTGGCAATTGGAACGGTGTCTGAACTCATTTCACCTAAACGTGTTCCTGATTTAACGAAAGTTAAATAAAGGGGATAGCGGAATGAACTGTTGTTGAGTCCACACTTTGTTTTTGGTAGAATTAGAGATTATGGTCTTTATTTTATAAGAATGAATTAGTTTATCAGTATCTAGGGGGTACACGATTGAATAAATATACGTTAAGTAATGGGCTTCGTGTAGTGATGGAGCCGATTCCTACATGTCGTTCGGTATCTTTCGGCATATGGATAAAGACAGGTTCGCGTAATGAGGGTTCGATAAATAACGGAATCTCGCATTTTATTGAGCACATGTTGTTTAAAGGAACTCCAAATTATTCGGCGAGAGAGATTGCAGAGATTTTTGATGGAATTGGCGGGAACGTCAATGCCTTTACTTCCAAAGAATATACGTGCTATTATGCCAAAATGTTAGATGAGCACTTGCCGCAAGCGGTTGAAGTGCTAGCTGATATGTTCTTCCGCTCCGAGTTCAATGAACAAGAAATGGAGAAAGAGAAGAACGTCATTTTTGAAGAAATCGCGATGTATGAAGATACACCGGATGATCTAGTCCATGATCTAATTGCACGTGCATCGTATGGTTCACATCCGCTGGGTGCAACGATTCTAGGAACTGAAGACAACTTAAAGACGATGACAGCAGAAGATCTTCGTTCTTACATGAAACAGCACTATAACATCGAAAATACCGTTCTTGCGATTGCAGGAAATATTGATGATAGTAGTAAGGAATTACTTGAAAAGCACTTCGGTTCATTCACGAACTCAGGAGAGTCTACGACGTATGAAGAGCCAGCATTCTTAAGTGATTTTATTTTCCATGAGAAAAAAACAGAGCAGAATCATATCTGTCTATCCATCCCGGGTCTATCGCTACATGATAACAACTTGTATCCGATGGCACTGCTCAATAATGTCATTGGCGGTGGAATGAGCTCTAGATTGTTCCAGGAAATTCGAGAGAAAAGAGGCCTTGCCTACTCCGTATATTCCTATCACTCTGCACATGCAGACAGCGGGAACTTTACAGTGTATGCAGGTACTGCACCTAAACAAACGAAAGAAGTACTTGATGTTACAATTGAGATGCTTCGTGAATTGATTGAAAAAGGAATGACACCTGCTGAGCTGAAGAAAGGCAAAGAGCAACTTAAAGGCTCGCTTATTCTTAGCTTAGAGAGCACAAGTTCAAGAATGAACCGTCTTGGTAAGAATGAATTGATGACGGGTAAACATTTAACATTAGATGAAATAATCGCTCGTATCGACAGCGTACAAATGGATCAAATTGAAAGCTTAACCAAGCAGCTATTTGCCACTCCATTTGCTGTTGCGATGGTTGGAGCAGACGATAATGCCCTACAAGGCTTCAGGAGGAATCAGCTTGTCTTATAACGTAGAAATCAAGAAAATGCCTGGAAACGAAGATGTTCCATTGCCACAGAAAATGTCTGAAGCAGCAAGCGGATATGACTTGCACGCAGCTGTTGAAGAGGCACTAGTATTGCAACCAGGTGAACGAGCACTTGTACCAACAGGTTTTGCTCTTGCGATGCCAAATGAACTAGAAGCACAGATTCGCCCTCGCAGCGGTTTAGCTTATAAGAATGGAATTACAACACTGAATTCACCTGGGACAATTGATGCTGATTACCGCGGTGAAGTAAAGGTGCTACTAATCAACCATGGACAAGAACCATTTACTGTTGCTCGTGGTGAGCGTATTGCTCAAATGGTGTTCCAAGTTGTTCCACAAATTGCTCTACAAGAAGTAAATGAACTCTCAGAGACGGTTCGTGGTGCAGGTGGTTTTGGCCATACCGGTAAATAATACACGAAATTTTAACGAAGACGATCTTTCAAGTAAGTAATCTTACTTGGGATCGTCTTTTTGTATCATGAACACTTTTATACACAGGCACCAATTTTAGGCATGGGCATACAATGAGATATTGAAACGACCGCGAAAGGGGCGTAAGCTCATGCTAACCGGAATAGAGGTAGCCTTTATTGGCGGCGATGCCAGGCAGCTTGAGGTAATTCAAAAATTAAGCGAACTTGATGCAACGATTACGCTAATTGGCTTTGATAATTTGCAACAAAACTATAACGGAATGACCAAAGTGGACATGAAGGAGGATGTGCTTGCAGGTAAAGATATTGTCATTCTGCCTGCGGTCGGCACAGATGATCAAGGTAAGGTGGAGTCCATTTTTTCGAAAAGTGAGATGATACTCGAAGAACAGCACATTGCGAAACTTCCATCACATGCGAAAGTATATACAGGAATGGCGAAGCCTTATTTAAAGAAACTGTGTAGTCAGTATGGTATTGACGTAATTGAACTGTTTGAACGTGATGATGTTGCCATTTACAATTCGATTCCAACAGCTGAAGGAGCCATTATGATGGCAATTCAGAACACGGATTTTACGATCCATGGTTCAGAGTCAATGGTTCTAGGATTTGGTAGAACTGGAATTACAATGGCGAGATCACTTCAAGGATTAGGTGCACATGTACTTGTAGGAGTAAGGCGTCCAGAGCATTATGCACGGGCAGCCGAGATGGGCTTTACACCCTTCTACATCAAGGATTTATATGAGCGAGTAGCCAATATTGACTTGCTTTTTAATACAATTCCGACTATGATAGTCACAGCACAAGTTATTACCAATATTCCGCATCGCGTCGTCATTATTGACCTCGCTTCTAGACCCGGTGGCACTGATTTTCGCTTTGCTGAAAAGCGAGGAATTAAGGCTATTCTGGCTCCAGGACTTCCCGGTATTGTCGCTCCTAAATCAGCTGGACGTATCATAGCGAATACGCTTTGTCAGCTCATTGAAGAAGACTTGATCAAAAGGGATGGTGCGCAATGAATTGGGCAGGAAAAACAGTCGGCTTTGCACTGACGGGGTCGCATTGTACTTTGGAAGAAATCATGCCGCAAATTCAACGTTTTGTTGATAGTGGAGCAAATGTCATACCAATCGTGTCGTACTCTATTATGACAACCGATACACGTTTTGGTAACGCAGTGGATTGGGTTGCACAAATTAAGACGATTACAGGCAATGAACTGATCTCTAGCATTCCTGAAGCAGAACCACTTGGTCCATCCAAGCTGCTTGATGTTATGGTTATTGCACCATGCACAGGGAATACAACGAGCAAACTTGCTAATGCGATGACAGAGAGTCCTGTACTGATGGCTGCTAAAGCGCAAATGCGTAATGGTCGTCCACTCGTTCTGGCTATCTCAACGAATGATGGTCTTGGACTTAATTCGACGAATATCGCAAAATTATTAATTACGAAAAACATTTACTTTGTTCCTTTTGGGCAAGATGCACCTCATGTCAAAGCCAATTCACTCGTAGCTCGAATGGATCTGGTTATGGAAACGTGTGAAGCAGCACTTGAAGGTAAACAACTACAGCCCATGCTAATCGAACGTTATAATTATTAAAGAGATATTCACTCATAAATCTATTTCATTCTTCTACAGCAATAGGAAGAGTGGAATAGATTTCATATTATCATTCCTACTTGATGGTTAGGGGAGAGAGATGCATGTCAAACAACAAATTATTCAATGTAGCAGTAGTTGGCGCAACAGGAGCAGTTGGTGGGCAAATCATTCGACTGCTAAGTGAACGTAAATTCCCCATTAATGAACTCAAATTGTTATCTTCTGCACGTTCTGCGGGTCAAGTGATTTCATTTGGCGGCCAGGATATCGTACTAGAAGAAGCAAAGCCTGAAAGTTTTGACGGTGTTGAAATAGCCCTTTTCTCAGCTGGTGGGGATGTTTCAAGAGAACTAATTCCTCATGCTATCGATCGTGGTGTGATTTGTATTGATAATACAAGTGCATTCCGTATGGATCCTGATACACCGCTTGTTGTACCTGAAGTAAATGTGGATAAAATTAACGAACATCGAGGAATTATTGCGAATCCGAACTGTTCTACGATTCAATTGGTCGCAGCGCTGAAGCCGCTTTACGACCGTTTTGGCATGTCACGAATTATCGTATCAACCTACCAAGCAGTCTCTGGTGCAGGTCAAAATGCGATTAATGAAATGCTTAAACAATCGAAGGACGTTATAGCAGGAGATGATGTGACACCGGCGATATTGCCAGTATCCTCTTTACCTGTGAAACATCAAATTGCTTTTAATGCGATCCCACAAATCGATAAATTCACGGATAATGGGTTCACATTTGAAGAGATGAAGATGATCAATGAAACGAAGAAAATTATGGATGATGAATCCTTAGAGGTAACAACGACTTGCGTTCGCATTCCTGTCGTTTATGGTCATTCGGAGTCGGTTTATGTTGAATTGAAAAGCGACTTTGAGCTTGATGAAGTACGTGAATTGTTAGCGAATGCACCAGGAATCGTATTACAAGATAATCCTGCGGAGCAACTGTATCCACTTGCAACGGAAGCTGCTGGTAAGCTGGAAACGTTCGTGGGTCGAGTACGACGTGATTTAAACAATCCTCGTGGCTTAAACATGTGGATTGTATCGGACAATTTACTTAAAGGTGCAGCGTGGAACGCTGTGCAAATCGCGGAATATATTGCATTAGAGCAAGAATAATTATTTATTAATCATAAATTATACAAAGTTTGGAGGGAGATCCATGCGCATTCTTGTGCAAAAATTTGGAGGCACTTCCCTTTCTACAGCCGATGCTAGACAACACGTATTAGAACATATCAAAGACGCATTAGCAGAAGAATACAAGCTTGTCGTGGTTGTATCGGCAATGGGAAGAAAGGGCGATCCCTATGCGACTGATACGCTTTTGGGTTTAGTTGCGCAAAGCGGTAACGCATTGCCAGCAAGAGAGAAAGATATGCTATTGTGTTGTGGTGAAATGATATCAGCGACGAATTTATGCTCCATTCTTCATGCTGAAGGCATCTCTTCTGTTGTACTAACAGGTGGGCAAGCGGGAGTTCAAACGAACAGTGTGTTTGGGAATGCACAGATTGAGTCAATTGATCCTACCACAATTCATCAATATCTAAAGCAAGATAAAGTTGTTATTGTTACAGGCTTCCAAGGCATGACAGAAACAGGTCAATTGACGACGCTTGGTCGAGGCGGAAGTGATACTTCTGCAACGGCAATCGGAGGGGCAATTGGTGCTGAAATTGTCGATATTTTTACAGATGTGAATGGAATCTTAACAGCAGATCCGCGTATTGTTGAGGATGCGAAGCCGCTAACTCGAGTGAGCTATACCGAAATTTGCAATATGGCTTACAACGGTGCCAAGGTTATTCATCCACGCGCAGTTGAGATGGCGATGCAAGCGAATGTACCGGTACGTGTACGTTCCACATTTTCCAAAGATGAGGGTACACTTGTTACTTCAATGGATATGTTGTCGATTAAAGATCCGAGCTGGGTTCCAGATCGCTTCGTAACAGGTATTGCTCATACAGCTGGTGTAACACAAATTCAAGTTTCCTCAACTGAGGGGCAATATGATTTACAACTGCAAGTGTTTAAGACGATGGCGCAGAATGATATTTCAGTTGATTTCATTAACGTGAATCCATCTGGAGTTGTATATACGGTATTTGATCATGAAGCGGAGCGGGCTACTGCTTTACTTCAGAATTTAGGATATTCGCCTAAATGTATGTCAGCATGTGCAAAAGTAGCTGTGATCGGTGGAGGTATCAATGGTGTGCCCGGTATTATGGCACATATTGTCGAAGCGCTCACGTTAGAAGATATTCAAATACTTCAATCTGCAGATTCGAATACAACGATTTGGGTGCTCGTTCGTCACGATGACATGGGTAAAGCCGTGCGTGCTTTGCATCGAAAGTTTGATTTGCATAAATAAAGGCAAGGCATTAAATATACTTGACTAACACAATTTTAGGAGGAGAATATTGTGGAATTCGGTCGATTAATTACAGCGATGGTAACCCCGTTTAACGATAATGGTCAAATTGATTGGGAACAAGTAGGTCCACTAATGGACTATTTAATCGAGGAACAAAAAAGTGATTCTCTCGTTATTTGTGGAACAACAGGTGAGTCACCTACTCTAACTGATGATGAGAAACTAAAGCAATGGGAAAAAACAGTTGAGCTTGCGAATGGTCGCTGCAAAATCATTGCAGGAACGGGTTCCAATTCAACTGCTCATACAATTCATTTATCTCAAGAAGCGCAAAAGCGTGGAGTAGATGCATTACTACTTGTAGCTCCATATTACAACCGTCCGTCACAAGAGGGTTTGTATCAGCATTTCAAAGCTGTCGCGGAGTCTGTGAATATTCCCGTTGTTTTGTACAACGTTCCAAGCCGCTCTGTAGTTAACATTGATGTAGACACGACGATCCGGTTGTCGCAAATTCCAAACATCGTAGCAACGAAAGACTGCGCTGGTGTTGAACAATTAACGAACATTGTAAGTGGGTCTGCGGAAGGATTCCGCGTATACACAGGAGATGATACAATGACATTACCTGCACTTAGCATAGGTTGTCATGGGGTTGTATCTGTTGCCTCACATGTAATCGGAAAACAAATGAAAGAGATGATCACAGCATACCTTGGCGGTAACATAATTGAAGCAGCTAAGTTGCATGGACAATGCCAGCCTGTATTTACTGGGATCTTCAAGTACCCAAGTCCAGGTCCTGTCAAACATTTATTGAACTTAAAAGGTATTCCTGTAGGTGGAGTTCGATTGCCACTTATCGCATTAAATGAGCAAGAAGGCGATTACATAGCGTCTTTGTTGTCATAGTAAGAACAGGAATGGTTTCGTATACATTGGCTTGAAGCACAATCGATGCCTATGGCATCGGTTTTGTTTTTTGGGGGAAAATATGAGTTAGTGACATTAACTTGTATTTGCTTCTTCCTTTCCTGTATAATGGTGGCAAGTGACTGGGTTCGGTTTCATCATATTAAGATCGTCGCAATAAATATAAGAGGAGGTATTATTTTGTCTAAGAAGAATAATGAGAAAGTTTCCATTTTCGCTCTGGGCGGCGTAGGCGAAATTGGTAAAAATATGTATGTTGTACAATACGCGAATGATATTGTTGTGGTGGATAGTGGATTGAAGTTCCCGGAAGAGGACATGCTCGGTATTGACGTGGTTATTCCTGATATTTCATACCTACTAGAACACAAAGATAAGGTTCGCGGTATCATCTTAACGCATGGACACGAGGATCATATTGGTGGTTTGCCTTATGTGTTGAAGCATCTTAACGTACCCGTGTACGGAACTAGGCTGACCCTTGGACTCGTTGAAATGAAGCTTAAAGAAGCAAATCTGCTTGGCGAAACAAAACGTGTTTTGATTGACGCAGATTCCGTACTTAATATGGGAACAATCACAGCATCGTTCTTCAGAACGAACCACAGTATCCCTGATTCCGTTGGGGTTGCTTTGGATACTCCAGAAGGCGTAGTTGTTCATACTGGTGACTTTAAATTTGATCAGACGCCAGTTAATGACCAATTTGCGGATATGCATCGTATGGCTGAGATCGGTAGCAAAGGCGTACTTTGTTTACTATCTGACTCTACAAATGCAGAAAGACCTGGATATACGGGTTCTGAGAAAAGTGTTGGGGTCGAAATTGAGGATGTTTTCCGTAAAGCGAAGCAGCGTGTAATTCTTGCTACATTCGCATCCAATATTCATCGTATTCAGCAAGTATTCAATGCTGCTGAAGCGACGAAGCGTAAAGTGACTGTCATTGGACGTTCCATGGTGAATGTCGTGTCAATCGCATCGGAATTGGGTTACTTACACATTCCAGACGGTATGTTAATCGAGCCAGAGGAAGTGAATCGTCTTGCAGGGGATCGCGTTGTAATCCTATCCACAGGATCACAAGGTGAGCCAATGTCAGCGTTAACTCGTATGGCGCGCAATACGCACCGTAAGATTGATATTTTGCCAGGAGATACAGTTATTATCTCAGCAACAACAATTCCGGGTAATGAGCGTTATGTTGGACGTACAGTAGATGAGTTGTTCCGTATCGGTGCAGACGTAATTTACGGTCCAGGTTCCAAGACAGGTCTACACGTTTCTGGACACGGTTCTCAAGAAGAGCTTAAATTAATGCTAAACTTGATTCGTCCGAAGTACTTCATTCCGATTCACGGTGAGTACCGGATGCTACGTGTGCATGGGAAACTTGCAGAGTCTGTTGGTATCCCGAAAGAAGACATCTTCATTGTAGATAACGGTGACACGGTAGAAATCCAAGGTGGAGTCGCTCGTAAAGTAGGTAAAGTACAAGCGGGTAACATCTTGATTGATGGTCTTGGTGTAGGCGATGTTGGTAACATTGTACTACGTGATCGTAAGCTTCTATCTCAAGACGGTATTCTTGTTGTGGTTGTAACTCTAAGTAAACAAGACGGCACGATCTTGTCTGGTCCAGATATCATTTCCCGCGGCTTCGTATATGTTCGTGAATCAGAGGGACTTTTGGATGAAGCAAATCGCATCGTAACGAATACATTGAACAAATTAATGAACGATAACGTAAATGAGTGGGCATCTCTCAAAACACATGTGAAAGATGCACTCGGACGATTCTTATATGAGCAAACCCGTAGAAGACCGATGATTCTTCCAATTATTATGGAAGTCTAGCTACGAAAGTCACTTGAACGAAACCCATAACTGAACCAAGAACAAGTTAGCTCCTGAGACGAAAAGTCTCGGGAGCTTTTTGTATAGATATGCATGAATCGAGTAGCTCCACCTCATACTATGGAAGATTTAAACATAGGGAGGGAATATGGTGGCAAAGAAAGAAACAGGTGGTGCACGAACAGCACCAATGAAGAATGAGCAGAAAAGTCCTGAGGATCAGAAAAAGATTGCAGTCGATGGAATTAATCAATTGGGTCAAGCCAATATCGGTTCCTTACCAGCAGAAAGCAATATTTATTGTTTGACCGTGATTGGTCAAGTGGAGGGCCATATGGTATTACCGCCACAGAATAAGACAACGAAGTATGAACACATTATTCCGCAGCTAGTCGCGATTGAACAGAATCCGAAGATTGAGGGCGTACTTATTATCCTAAATACAGTAGGCGGAGATGTGGAAGCAGGACTTGCAATTGCAGAGATGATTGCTACGTTATCGAAGCCCTCTGTCACGTTGGTATTAGGGGGCGGTCATTCCATCGGTGTTCCGATTGCAGTAAGTGCCAAGCATACCTATATTGCTGAGACGGCGACAATGACGATCCATCCAATTCGGATGAATGGACTCGTAATTGGTGTTCCGCAAACTTTTGATTACTTGGATAAAATGCAAGACCGTGTTACTCGATTCGTGACCAAGCATTCGAATATATCGGAAAGTACGTTTAAAGATCTCATGTTTAAAACAGGAGAGCTAACGAGGGATATTGGAACAACCGTTATTGGTGCAGATGCCGTGAAACATGGCTTGATTGATGCTGTCGGAGGCATAGGGGATGCCATAAGTAAACTGCAAGAACAAATCAAAGAATGGCGGAAACAAGGAAGAGAATAGGAGGGTGTTATGATTCATTATTCGGTAGTTCCTCAAGATCAGATCTGGGATGGATTTGAAGATTATGTACCAACGTATTATGTTACTCAAGTCAGTGGCATTCAGATGCAGGTAGAACCGGTTGAACTTGGAATGGGACGAATTATTCGGATATACAGTCCTGACCCTCAGATGTATCTAAATCCCGATTTTTCGCCAGGAGCACTCGTGTCACTTCGACAATAAATACGAAAACTCGTTCCCCTTACCCGTATTCTCATTATCCAAACTATGGTATAATTAATAAATGGAGGTGAGAAAATGGCCAGAAAAGGAAAAAAAAGGGGCAATAAGAAATTAACACGAGATTTGCTTTTTGAATTATATGGCATTCTAATTCTGACATTTTCTGTTATTTCGTTGGCAGATCAAGGACATGTTGGTCACACACTGAAATATTTATGCAGAGTTCTGATTGGTCAATGGGATTTTATCATACCGCTCATTTTTATTTACATCGCTTTGTATGCAATGATTCGGCGAACTTGGCCTAAATATCGAACATCACGTAAAGCCGGGATTGTACTCTTTATATTCGGTTTACTTGTGAGTTATCACATCCACCTATTTAGTCAGTTGTATCCAAATGGGGACTTCACAGCTTCTATGATTTGGACAAGCACTTGGAATGCTGTAATGGATGGATTGCAGCCAACGCTTACCGGCGAAGATATTTTGCGTCATGATATTGGCGGCGGTTTATTTGGAGCAGCGCTATATGCGTTATTCTACTTCCTGTTCGATAATGCAGGAGCCAAAGTGATTCAGATAGTGTTATACATTATCGGGGTCATACTTGCAACAGGTTGGTCTGTCGTCGATTTAGGTTCGAAGATGAGAGTTAGTTTTAAGGGTGTTGGAGGCACTTTTAGGCAAAAGTTTCAGTTATGGCTGCGTGAACGTAAGGTGAATGCTAAAGCGAAGAATAAATCAGCTGCGGCAACGAACACGAAGACTGCCCCCACTCCATACATACCGATTGATGATGAGTTTGATGAAGAGTTCTTAAAGCCGGTTGTCAAGAAGAAGAACAGCTGGCTGCAAGCGCTGCAACCTGATCGTTCGAGCACAACAAAGCGTACAGCGTTTAGTGATGAAGACGAAGAAGATGACGAATTCATGGCGGCTTATATGCCATCTAGTCCAGTTGTCGAAGAAAAGGTTATGTATCAGGCTCCAGCTGTAACCAAAACAGAAGAGCGAGTTCAAGCAAATGATGAGGCACAAGGTCCTCTGATTCATGACTTTACGGATCATGAAGATCACTTTGACATGGAAGAGACTGTGGTGAAGCGGGAAGTACAACCGTTGCAGCAAACACAAGTCTCAACTGATGGTGTAGATGGAGGAGCTCCGATTGTTCCAGTTCTCGCACCTTACGAAATGCCTTCCCTTAACATCTTAGCAAAACCGCAATCCACGAAAGGTTCAGATACGGATTTCATGGCTAATGCGAAGAAACTAGAGGCAACACTTGAAAGTTTCGGTGTTCGTGCGAAAGTGCTTCAAGTTGTTCGCGGACCAGCTGTGACACGTTATGAAATTCAGCCTGATGTTGGTGTGAAAGTTAGTCGGATCGTATCGCTCACAGACGATATTGCGCTAGCTTTAGCAGCTAAAGACATTCGGATGGAAGCACCGATTCCTGGAAAGTCGGCAATTGGAATTGAAGTGCCGAATACGGAGGTTTCCATTGTGACGATGAGAGAAGTGATGGAGACATCCGCATTTCAAGATGCTGCCTCTCGCTTGTCGATTACACTAGGACGGGATATTTCCGGTCAACCGATCGTCGGCAACTTAGCGAAGATGCCGCATTTGCTCGTTGCAGGTGCTACAGGTTCAGGGAAGTCAGTATGTATCAATGGGATTATTACAAGCATCTTATACAAGGCGAAGCCCAATGAAGTAAAGTTCATGATGATTGACCCTAAAATGGTCGAATTGAATGTATATAATGGTATTCCTCATTTGCTCGCACCGGTTGTTACCGATCCTAGACGAGCGTCGCTTGCTCTGAAGAAAATCGTATCCGAGATGGAAAAGAGATACGAGCAGTTTTCCAAAAGCGGAACGCGTAATATTGAAGGATACAATGCGATGCTTACAGAGAGCGGTACAGAAGCTCCGCTGCCCTATATCGTTGTAATCGTGGACGAGCTTGCCGACCTTATGATGGTTGCAGCTAACGATGTGGAAGATGCAATTTGTCGATTAGCGCAAATGGCTCGTGCAGCGGGAATTCACTTAATCATCGCGACACAACGACCGTCAGTTGATGTTATTACAGGGGTAATCAAAGCGAATATTCCTTCCCGTATCGCATTCGGTGTGTCCTCACAGGTGGACTCCAGAACGATTCTTGATATGGTTGGGGCTGAGAAGCTGCTTGGTCGAGGGGACATGTTGTATCTTCCAGTGGGCGCTTCTAAACCTGTTCGTGTGCAGGGGGCATTCCTATCTGATCAGGAAGTTGAATCCGTTGTGAGTTTCGTCAGTACGCAAGAAAAGGCGAACTATAGGGAAGAACTGGTTCCAGAGGTTGAAGAGACTTCAGATCAGATACATGATGTGGTAGATGAATTGTTTGAGCAAGCGGTTCAGATTGTGGTCGAAGCCAAACAAGCATCATCTTCCCTTTTGCAGCGTCGAATGCGTATCGGTTATACACGAGCAGCAAGGCTAATGGATTACATGGAAGCAAAAGGAATTGTAGGCCCTAGTGAAGGTAGCAAGCCGCGGGAAGTATTGATGTCATTGGAACAATTTAACCATAATCGAATCTCTTCATAGAAAAACACTCCCTCGGGAGTGTTTTTTTTGCATAAGACGAGTCAGCCTTTCTCATAATAAGCCATATCAGGTAGCAATCACGAATGAGAGGTTGATTAAGTCATGAACAAACGGATAATAATTGTTACCATTTGTATCGTTTTTGCTTTATTTGCAGGGGTACAAATGACATCATTGTTTAGTTCCAAAGAGACATTTTCTAAAGAAATTGTGAAGTATGGAACTAAGGGATCTGATGTTTACGAGTTGCAAGGAAGATTGAAGCATTTAGGGTTTTTCTATGGGAAAATCGATGGTGATTTTGGCAGTACTACATTGAATTCTGTGAAGTGGTTCCAAAGCGAGTTTGGATTGTCGGTTGACGGGATTGTAGGTGGTAAGACGAAGGTGAAACTTTGGGAAGCTACCAAAGCATGGAAGCCAAGCGGGGATACAAGCACGAAGGGGCAGTCAGCAAACAATGGTGGAGGATCGAAGAATGAAGAACCTAAAGGTGATGTGAAGAAAACAGGTCATCGTGGTTTTTCAGACGAAGATATTAAACTAATTGCAAATGCGGTATATGGGGAATCTCGTGGTGAGCCCTATGAAGGTCAAGTAGCGGTAGCAGCAGTTATTCTGAACCGTGTTGATTCACCAAGCTTTCCGAATACAGTTCATGGTGTGATATTCCAACCCCTTGCATTTACTGCAGTAGCAGATGGTCAGATCTGGCTTACACCCAATGATACAGCGAAGCGGGCTGTACTCGATGCTATTAACGGTATGGATCCATCAGACGGTTGCTTGTACTACTTCAATCCGAAAACAGCTACTTCGAAATGGATCTGGAGCCGACCTCAGTTCAAAACAATCGGACAACACATTTTCTGTCGCTAAAAATAAGGAATATCGGAGTAATTACAGCGAAGAAGTAACCTAATGGTTGCTTCTTCTGTTTCTGTATGAATATACTAAGGATAGATGTTTCTATAACGAGTTAAGAAGGGAGAATGAGTGTGAAACCTTTAACTTTTGAACGAAGTACTGTTGGGAAAATTCGAGTTCATGTGCTGCCAACAAATCGTTTTAAAACATTCGCAATATCTGTATATGTGGGGCGACCTTTAGATGAGGAAACGGTAACGCCGACTGCGCTCACTCCTTTTGTATTACGTAGAGGGACAGAAGAACTGCCTGAAACTCAAAAATTCCGTGAACGTCTAGATGATATGTATGGAGCGGGATTTGGCTTTGATATTTATAAGCGCGGGGATTATCAAATCGTTCAGTTCCGGATGGACATTATTAACGATCGATTTGTCTCGTCTAATGAATCGTTGTTGCAGCAAGGACTTAACTTTATCGGGAATGCGGTTACGAAGCCTGCAACGGAAAATGGGAATTTTCGAGATAAGTATGTAGAAGCTGAGAAATCTTCATTGCAAAAGCGTATTGAAGCTATCGTGAACGATAAGATACGCTATGCGGCTGAACGCTGCTTAGAGGAAATGTGCAAAGATGAGCCGTATCGACTGCATCCACTTGGCAGCATTAAGGACTTGGAATCCATTACACCAGACTCCTTGTTTACCTACTACAAAGAGTGGCTAAGACAAGCGCCTATCGATATTTATGTAGTAGGGAATACAACGTTGTCAGAAGTTGAGAATTATGTGAAGCAAGCTTTCCATATCGAAGCAGGCGAACCTGTATCGTATCAGATGCAAGTGCCAGCTAAACGTAAAGTTCAAGAGCGAACAGTCGTTGAAAAATTAGATGTGGGCCAAGGCAAGCTGAACATGGGGCTGCGCGTACATACGTCATATAGCGATGAGGATTATCCGGCACTTTTGATGTATAACGGTGTTCTTGGTGGATATCCACATTCCAAATTGTTTATTAACGTTCGTGAAAAAAATTCGCTTGCGTATTACGTTTCTTCTCGTGTAGATGGCCATAAAGGGATCTTGTCTATTCAATCCGGAATTGAAATCGATAAATACGATAAGGCAGTTGAGATTATTAAGAACCAGCTAGAAGTAATGAAGAGAGGCGAGATAACACCATCTGAAATTGAGCAGACGGCAGCGATGCTTTGTAATCATTTGCGCGAAGTACAGGATTCTGCGTTTGAGATGATTTCATTTGACTTCAATGCGGTATTATCAGGTAAAGAGCGTACAGTAGCTTCTTTGCTGGAATCAATTAAGCGAGTAAATGCGGATGCCATTCGCAATATTGCCACTAAAGTAGAGCTAGATACGATATATTTCCTTCGCGATCAAAAGGGGGATGCCTAACATGCGCAGCATTCCATATCCACACTTGGATGAGACGCTATATACGAAGCAGCTGGATAATGGGCTTCGTGTCTATATTTTGCCAAAAGCAGGTTTTCAAAAAACATATGCGACTTTCACTACGCAGTATGGGTCAGTCGATAATCACTTTGCAGTTGGCGAAGATACGCCAATTCAAGTACCTGATGGCATTGCTCATTTCCTTGAGCACAAAATGTTTGAGGAGCCAGAGGGCGACGTTTTTAATAAATTTGCATCACTAGGTGCATCAGCCAATGCTTTCACAAGCTTTGACCGTACATCGTACTTATTTACTGCAACGGACAATGTGCTGGACAATTTAGGAACCTTACTTGACTTTGTACAGTCACCGTACTGGACGGAGGAGAGCGTGGAGAAGGAGAAGGGAATCATCGGGCAAGAGATCAAGATGTATCAAGATAATCCGGATTGGCGTTCGTATTTCGGATTAATTGAGGCGATGTACAAAGTGCATCCGATTCATATTGATATTGCAGGAACGATTGAATCCATTTCTAAAATTACGAAAGACACATTGTTCAATTGTTACTATACGTTCTACCATCCTAGCAACATGGTCTTGTTTGTTGTTGGCGGTATTGATGTGAATGAAGTGATGGAGTTCGTTGAACAGAATCAAGCGAAGAAAACATTCAAACCGCAAGGCGAGATTAAACATTTCTTCGATCCAGAGCCAGATCAAGTTCATACTCCGAAAAAAGTAATTAAATTACCTGTTTCATTGCCAAAATGCCTAATCGGCTTTAAAGAAGTACCACTCAATCAAGAAGGTACGCCACTTCTAAAAAGGGAATTGACGACAAAGCTGCTGCTTGATGTGTTATTCTCAGGCTCATCGCCGATTTATCAGAGCTTGTATGATGAGAATTTGATCTCAGATAGCTTTGGACATGAATACAACATTACCGCGGACTATTCATTCTCTGTGTTTGGCGGGGAAACGCGAGATCCAGATTTGTTGATTTCCAAAATCAAGGATGCGGTGACTGCGGTGCAGAAACAAGGGATCAGTGAGCAATCTTTTGAAAGAAGCCGTAAGAAAAAAATTGGGTCATTCCTACGAATGATGAATTCACCTGAAGCGATTGCTGGTGAGTTTACAAAGTATTTATTTAATGGAATCGATATGTTTGAAATCTTAAGCGTCTACGAGAACATGAAGCTTGAAGACGTGATGAAGCGATTTAATGAGCATTTTGAGTGGGAGAGACTCGCAATTTCTATTGTTCGGAGTGATTAAGAATGACAGCATTAAATTATGATGGTAAGCCATTTACAGAGCAGACTGTTCTGATTACGGGAGCTTCTCGAGGGATAGGAGCTGCAATTGCGGAGCGCTTTGCTTCTGCACGGCTGAACGTCATTATTCATTATTTGCAATCTCATGAGGCAGCGAACGAAGTTGCCCGAGCTTGTATGAAACACGGGGTTAAAGTATTAACGGTATCCGCAGATTTACAAAGCAAAGAGCAAATTCTGCGAATGAAAGATAAGATTGAAAGCCATGGTATGATGCCAGATATTCTGGTGAACAATGCAGGTATTTCGCATTATGGCATGCTCGCAGATGTGACGGAAGAAGAGTGGGACCACGTCATTGATGTGAATATGAAAGCTCCATTCCTGTGTACACAAGCATTCATGCCTGCGATGATTGCACAAAAGTATGGCAGAATCATCAATGTATCATCGATCTGGGGCATATCGGGGGCATCCTGTGAAGTGGTGTATTCCACTGCCAAAGGCGGCATAAATGCATTTACAAAAGCTTTAGCGAAAGAATTAGCACCATCTGGGGTTACCGTAAACGCGGTAGCTCCTGGTGCAGTTCAGACGGACATGATGTCCACGTTCGATGAATCCGAGCAAGCAGCCATAGAAAGTGATATTCCGCTTGGCCGTTTTGCACTACCTGATGAGATTGCTTCACTCGTATATTTCCTATCATTACCTGAGTCAAGTTACATAACGGGACAAGTCATTTCGCCTAATGGTGGATGGCTGACGTAAAAGTTTCGAATCGGTTCTGAGTATGTTATAGTAGGGGTATTGTTCGGAATAGATCTTCAGTTGGATGTAAATATTAAGATGGTTCATATTGAATCCAAACTGGAGGTAGTCTACATGGCAGAAACCGTATTAACTGTGTTTGATAAATGGAAACAATTTCTTGGTGACAGAGTAGAACAAGCTGAACGAGTTGGGATGAGCGAAGAGATGATTTCTAAAGTCGCTTATCACATTGGTGATTTTCTCGCTGATAAAGTGGATCCACAGAATGCAGAAGAACGCGTACTTAAACAACTGTGGGATGCTGGGGATGATGATGAGAAGAAATCAATCGCTAAGCTAATGGTGAGAATGGTTGATAAAGGTTAATATAAGTTCTGGGCTCAAAGCCCCCTTCTTGGGGGCTTTGTATGTTTGTATGGAAAGGATCATGAAAATGCAAATGCGAAAATCGAGAATCGTTCTAATAGGTATGATTCTATTATGTATAAGTCTATTAACTGCGTGTGAAGGACGAGGGCTTCCATCCATTAGTCCGGAGCTCTTAGCGAGTAAAAAATCTGTTCTATTTGTTACAAGTCCGAATATTAATCCTGCTATTAAAACGTCTGTTGAAACAGCTCTTCCTAATTGGCGTGAAGCGCATCAAATTACATATGATTGGATGCAGGATATGCCTGATATTAATGAAGACGTGAAGAAGAAAATGAAGGAAAAGACGTATGATTATATTTATGTCATCGGGAATGATCTCGTACCATCAGCAGTTCAAGCATCAACGGAGCTGACTCAGAACAAGTGGACCTTGCTTCAAGATCAGGCAAATGCGGATAACAATGCGATTCAAGATCATCCGAATCTAGTTGTACAGTATGTAGATACTTCTGTATTACAAACACAAGTGGAGGCTTGGGTGGAAAGTAAGATTGCTGCGCGTACATCCATCGAATGGGTTACAACCGCATCGAAACCGATTCCATCTGCATGGGCGCCATCTGAAGAGGCAGATCATATTGTATTGCTTGATAACAATCCAGAGTGGCTTAAACAACTGAAATTCCAAATTTCCAGCCATCGTTCCGAATGGGTAGTACTTTATGCACCAGCTGATGCAAGTGTTATTCAGAAATTAAAAGCAATCGGTACACCTGTAATGAACGTGAATGCTTCTACAGCGAATCTGAATTGGGATGAAATTTTGAAAAATAGTGTGCAGACATTAAGTGATCAAGCATGGAAATCTGGTAAAAAGTCATATAATGCAAATGAATTGAAAGAACTGAAACTGAGTTAAATTCTTCCTCTATGAAAATAATGCAGTTCACGCAGGAATATTGTAGAATAATGGGTAGATGTGTTGAATTTAGGATATGACTGTCGAGAAATGGGTGATCATGTTGGATTTGAAGGGTATGAAACCAGTTAAAGAAGTAAAAGAATGGTATATGGAATACAAAATTCACAAGAATCGCCCTGGTTTGCTAGGTGATATTGCTTCGCTTATGGGGATGCTTGATATTAATATCGTCGCGATTAATGGCGTGGAAGACCGTACTCGTGGTATGATCTTGCAGACAAGCGATGAAGAAAAAATTGAACTTATGGGTAAAATGTTAAATAAGGTTGATAATATAACCATAAATGCCTTTCGTACACCAAAATTGGTAGATCGCTTGGCAGTTAGACATGGCCGATATATCGAACGTGACTCTGACGATCATAAGACATTTCGCTTTGTGCGTGATGAGCTCGGTCTACTTGTTGATTTCCTTGGTGAAATTTTCAAAAGAGACGGCAATCACGTTGTTGGTTTGCGCGGAATGCCACGTGTAGGGAAGACTGAATCCATTATCGCCGGCAGTGTGTGTTCCAATAAGCGTTGGACATTCGTATCCTCAACATTGCTTCGCCAAACTGTGCGCAGTCAAATGTCAGAAGATGAGATGTCACCTAATAACATCTTCATTATTGATGGAATTGTTTCCACAATTCGTTCCAATGAGAAACATCATGATTTATTGCAAACTATTATGGCGATGCCGTCGACGAAAGTCATTGAGCATCCTGACATTTTTATAAGAGAATCCAGCTATACGTATGATGATTTTGATTATTTTATTGAATTACGCAATACACCAGATGAAGAAATCAACTACGAAAATATCACGTATAGCGTAGATCCTTTCTAAAATGAGCCATATGTTAATTAAATAAGGAGGTGAGTTTGTGTCTGAATTAGGTCAACTGTTACGCGAAGCCAGATTACAACGTAAAATGTCTTTGGAAGAATTACAAGAAATTACGAAGATTCGTAAAGGTTACTTAGAGGCGATTGAGGAAGGTAATTACAAGTTATTACCGGGCAGTTTCTATGTAAAAGCATTTATTAAGAGTTATGCAGAGGCAGTAGGGATCGATCCGCAAGAGGCGCTTAATTTGTTTCGTTTAAGCTCTCCAGAGTCGGCTGCTGAGGAATCAAGTGAACCGACCATTCAACCGCGACGCCGTTCGGTGATGAGAAATACAGAGAAGTGGAGCCGACTGGCATCTACCGTGTTAGTTATTTCTTTTATCGTGCTTATACTTGCTATTATTTATTATTATAAAGTAAGCAGCGGTGGAGGCACGACTGATATTAATCAACAAAACAAAATTACGGATAAGGCAGATGCTTCAACGCCAACGCCAAGTCCAAATGCTTCGGCAACGCCTCAGCCAACACCTACGCCGACCCCGACTCCTCCTAAAGTAGAATTAATTCCAGCGGAGAAACAAGGGAAGTATGACACGTTCAATGTTAAGAATGTGGACAAAATTTCAGTTACGATCAAAGTCGCTGGAAATCCGGTTTGGATGCAAGTGAAATCTGCGGATGTAGAGGGCAAGACTAAGACGATCTTCAGCGACACATTGCAAACTGGACAGTCACAGACTTGGGATGTTGACAATGCAGCACTGATTACACTTGGTAACTCGAATGACGTGGAGATTTCTGTAAATGGAGTACCTGTTGAAATCAAAAAAGATAACCTTGTGAAGAACTTCCGCTTTAATTTACTTCCGAGCAGCTAATTGATTTATTGTTATTAGAAAGGGTGTATGGAGAATGAGTTCAGAGAGTTCATTTGATATTGTCTCCAAGGTTGATATGCAGGAGTTAACGAATGCTGTGAACCAAGCGACTCGTGAGATTGAGACACGATTCGATTTTAAGAACAGCAAGAGTTCGATTACGATTGAAAAAGAAGAGCTCGTCATTGTCTCTGATGATGACTTTAAATTACAGAATGTAATTGATATTTTGCACAGCAAAATGGCGAAGCGTGGAATTCCGCTTAAAAACTTAGACTACAGTAAAGTGGAGTCTGGTTCAGCTGCTACAGTACGTCAACGTGTGAAGCTAAAGCAAGGGATTGACCAAGATAACGCAAAGAAAATGAATATTCTTATTCGTGATTCCAAGCTTAAGGTAAAAAGCCAAATCCAAGGCGATCAACTTCGTGTAACTGGAAAAAGTAAGGATGATCTGCAACAAGTCATGGCTTTACTTCGCGGAGCGAATCTATCGCTAGATTTACAATTTACAAACTTCCGATAGTTATGAATAGTCGAAAAACCCCTTGATTCAAGGGGTTTTCACTTTTTTGACACTTCTATTTGGCATGTATTATACTGTTGTAAAGTAAAACTAGTCAGGGTGGTATTGACGTGAATTTAGCGAACAAAATTACGATCGCAAGAATTTTTCTTGTACCGATCATTATGTTTTTCTTATTAGTTCAAGTGACGTTCCCGGACATTCATATCGGTGAAGATTTCACGATTACGTACAATCAAATTATTGCAGCGCTTATATTTATCATTGCAGCGAGCACAGATTCGCTTGATGGCTATATTGCTCGCAAGAAGAAGATGGTGACGAACTTAGGTAAGTTGCTTGATCCGCTTGCTGACAAATTGCTAGTAACTGCTGTGCTTGTTTCGCTTGTGCAAATGGATAAAATCGATGCTTGGATTGTCATCATTATCATTTCACGCGAATTTGCAGTGAATGGTTTGCGCCAAATTGCGCTTCTTGAAGGCAGTGTTATTGCGGCGAGTAAGTGGGGCAAGCTGAAGACGATTATTCAAATTGCAGCGATTATCGCTGTATTGATTAACAATTTTCCGTTCACTTTTATCGGAATTCCAGTCGATATGATTTTGACATGGCTTGCTGCGGTTGTAACGGTTTACTCGGGTATTGATTATTTTGTAAAAAATAAACATGTTCTCGATTTTTCCAACGCTTAATGGATAATTGAAATGTGTGAAGTGGAGTGAGAGCCGCGATGAAAGCAGAGATTATTGCTGTAGGAACGGAGCTATTACTCGGGCAGATTGTAAATACGAATGCCCAGTATTTGTCTCAAGGATTGGCAGAACTCGGAATCGACGTATATTTTCAAACGGTTGTCGGTGATAATGAGGCGCGGGTGATGGAGGCATTTAGGCTTGCTTCCACCCGTGCTGACCTCGTCATTTGTACGGGCGGAATTGGGCCGACACAAGATGATCTTACCAAAGATGTTCTAGGCAAATTTGTAGGTCGTGAGCTGGAAATGCACGAAGCTTCGATGACTAAAATTACAGAGATGTTCGCTTCACGCGGCATACATATGGTTGAAAGCAATAAACGCCAAGCGCTGATGTTAGCAGGGAGTGATCCTTTGCTCAATGAGAATGGCTTGGCAGTAGGCAATTGTTTGACTAATGGCGATACACATTATGTCGTGCTTCCGGGACCTCCACGTGAGATGAAGCCGATGTTCGCGAATCATGCAGTTCCTTGGCTGCGCGGTGTGATGGGTGATGTGGTGCCCTTACAATCTCGAATGCTGAAGTTTACAGGCATTGGGGAGTCGGCGCTGGAAGATCGATTAATTGACCTAATTGAACAACAGACTGATCCCACGATTGCGCCCTATGCAAAAGAAGGGGAGGTTGCAATTCGCTTGACGACGCGAGCATGGACACAAGAAGATGCAAATGTCAAGTTTCATTCTGTTGAAGCTGAAATACGTAACCGCCTAAGTGATCATCTGTATGCGGATCAAAATATTACATTAGAAGAAGCTGTGCTTGCCCTGCTAGAGCAGCAGAATAAGACGTTTACAGCCGCTGAGAGTTGTTCCGGAGGTTTGCTTGGGGAAATGGTTACAGCCATCCCTGGGAGCTCTAAGACGTTTAAGGGCGGTGTCATCTGTTATACGAATGAACTGAAGCATAAGCTAGTTGGTGTTCCGATGAATTTACTCGAAGGATCAGATGCTCCAGGTGCGGTGTCTGCTGAAGTAGCTGAAAGTTTAGCGGCAGGTATGAAAGCTGTGACTGGTAGTGACTTTGCTATTTCAATCACAGGTGTTGCGGGTCCATCGGAATCCGAAGGAAAGCCTGTCGGACTGGTTTATGTAGGGATTGCAGATGATCAAGGCGGTGTACAGTCTGTAAAGCTTAAGCTTATTGGCAATCGAGACGGGATTCGTTTACGTGCTGTGAAAAGTGCGATGTATCAATTGTGGAAACGGCTTGCTAATAAGTAATGGATTGTATTTATTTGGAAAACAAGCTATAATAACATTACCGTTAACGGAGGAACCGTAGCAAAGTTTAACTTTGTTACGGTTTTTTTATTCTAGAATAAAAAACGAATGTATGTTCGAAAAAACACTTGGCAAGACGTTAAAAAGAAGTTATCATGTATATATAAACGAAACGAAGGAAGTGACTATTTTGGCAGATCGTAGCGCTGCATTAGAATCGGCATTGCGCCAGATTGAGAAGCAATTCGGTAAGGGCTCCATCATGAGACTTGGAGAATCTGCACATTCACAAATCGAAACTATTCCAAGTGGTTCTCTTGCACTTGATATCGCATTAGGTGTTGGTGGATTCCCACGCGGAAGAATTATTGAAATATATGGACCTGAATCATCAGGTAAAACAACAGTAGCTTTACACGCGATTGCAGAAGTGCAACGTCGTGGTGGACAAGCAGCATTCATCGATGCGGAGCACGCGCTTGATCCTGTGTATGCAAGCAAGCTAGGTATCAATATTGATGACCTACTACTTTCCCAACCGGATACAGGGGAACAAGCACTTGAGATCGCTGAAGCACTCGTACGCAGTGGTGCAGTCGATATCATCGTTGTGGACTCTGTAGCTGCACTCGTTCCGAAGGCAGAGATTGAAGGCGACATGGGGGATTCCCACGTAGGTTTGCAAGCTCGTTTGATGTCTCAAGCGCTTCGTAAGCTTTCGGGTGCGATTAATAAATCCAATGTTATTGCAATCTTCATTAATCAACTTCGTGAGAAGATTGGTGTGATGTTCGGTAACCCAGAGACGACTCCTGGTGGTCGTGCACTCAAGTTCTATTCTACGATTCGTATCGATATTCGTCGTGTAGAAGCGATTAAGCAAGGTAATGACTTGGTAGGTAACCGCACACGTATTAAAGTTGTGAAGAATAAGGTTGCGCCTCCATTTAAGCAGGCTGATGTGGACATCATGTACGGTGAAGGGATTTCCAAAGAAGGTAGCTTGATCGATATTGCAACTGAGATGGATATCGTGAATAAGAGTGGTGCGTGGTACTCATACAACAATGAGCGACTTGGTCAAGGTCGTGAGAACGCGAAGCAATACTTGAAAGATCATAAGGATATTGCTGATGTGATAGAGAAGAGAATTCGTGAGAACAGCAGCTTAAACGCTGCTCCAACAAATTCAAAGTTGGATCAAGATGAGGACGAAGATCTTGATTTGGAGTTTGAAGAATAAATTGTAGCATCGACAAGCACCTTTTCTTTATGAAAAGGTGCTTTCGTTATTAGATATAGCATTAAATTTGAATCATATGGAAATGGAGTACGATGGATGGAATGGACAAGTACTGATCAACAATCAACCATTACGAAGGTGGAACTGCAGAAGAAAAATAAACATCGATTCAATATTTATTTGAACGAAGAGTTTGCCTTCGCTATACATGAAGATATCATGATCAAGCATCATCTTTTCAAAGGAACCATTATTGATGCAGCAAGAATGATAGATATTATGCAGGAAGAAGAGCAGCACAGTGCGTATTTAGCTGGAGTCTTGTACCTAGGCCGGGGGCCGCGTTCAGAGAAGGAAGTAAGGCGCAAGCTGAAAGAAAAGGGTTATGAAGGTGAATGTTCAGATAAAGCGATTGATAGGCTGAAAGAGCATCGCTATATTGATGACAATGCGTTCGCAAAGCAATGGGCAGACCATCGTGTCAATTTTGGTCGAAAAGGAAGAAACTTCGTTCGACAAGAACTAGCAGCGAAAGGGCTAGGGAAAAATGAGATTGCTGGGGCGATGGAGAGTATTGACGAGGATGATGAATACGAAGGTGCACTAGCACTAGGAGCTAAGAAATGGCGCAGTGCAAGCGGTGAATATATCGATAAAAAGCGCAAGACAATGGGTTATTTGCTGCGACGAGGCTATGTGCAGGGCGTTGTGAATCGAGTCATCAGAGAGGTCTCACAGCAAACCCTTGAGGAATCTGGATTCGATGATTAATGACTCTGTCAACTTCCCTTGACAAGCTTCTTCGACAAAAGCTAAAATGAAAGTGTATATTTTATTAATCAAATTCATAGCTGTTTATGATTTTGGTGATCTAAAGGTAAGAAACGCCAATTTTTACCTTTAGGAGAGAACAAGCAAAAGTGCACAGCAATCATATTGGGTGCATTTTAATGATTTTTAACAAAAACAATTGAAAACCGTATTTAAAGACCTAAGGTCCCAAGCGAATACCTTGGAGAAACCAACGAGGAGGTGTACATGATGGACATTACTGTAATCTTGTGGATCGCGATTCCCGTTGTTGGCGTAATTGGCTGTGGGATTGGTTATTTTATCCGTAAGTCTATTGCAGAAGCGAAAATTTCTAGTGCTGAGCATGCTGCTGTACAAATTAAAGAAGTTGCTCTAAGAGAAGCAGAAGCACTTAAGAAAGAAACGGTTGTAGAAGCTAAAGATGAAGTTCATAAGCTCCGTACCGAAGCTGAAAAGGACATTCGTGAGCGTCGAAATGAAATTCAACGTCAAGAAAGACGAATGTTGCAAAAAGAAGAATCTTTGGATAAAAAATTAGAATCTCTTGAGCGTAAAGAAGAACAAGTTGCCAACAAAGAAAAGCGAATCGAAGAAACGCAGTCGCAAATTGATGAGCTTTACCGGACACAAGTGACTGAATTGGAACGTATTTCCAGTTTAACGATGGACGATGCTAAACATATTATTTTGACAAAAGTAGAGCAAGAAGTTCGTCATGAAGCCGCTCAATTGATTAAAGAAATTGAAACGCAGGCGAAAGAAGAAGGCGATAAGAAAGCTAGAGAAGTCATTACGATGGCGATCCAGCGCTGTGCTGCAGATCATGTTGCCGAGACGACAGTGTCTGTTGTGACATTGCCGAATGAAGAAATGAAGGGTCGTATTATTGGTCGTGAAGGCCGTAATATCCGTGCACTTGAAACATTAACAGGGATCGATCTGATTATTGACGATACGCCAGAAGCAGTAATCCTATCTGGCTTTGACCCAATCAGACGTGAAATTGCAAGAAATGCACTCGAGAAATTGGTTGCGGATGGTCGTATTCATCCTGCTCGCATTGAAGAGATGGTGGAGAAATCACGCAAAGAAGTTGATGAGCGTATCCGTGAATACGGAGAGCAAGCAACATTTGAAGTTGGCGTACATGGTTTACATCCGGACCTCATCAAAATTTTAGGTCGTCTAAAGTTCAGAACAAGTTATGGACAAAACGTGCTGAAGCACTCCATGGAAGTAGCTTACTTATCTGGCTTGATGGCTGGGGAGCTCGGAGAGGACGTAACTTTGGCGAAACGTGCTGGGCTTCTGCATGATATCGGAAAAGCGCTTGATCACGAAGTGGAAGGTTCACACGTTGAAATCGGCGTTGAGATTGGTAAGAAATACAAGGAACATCCTGTCGTTGTTAACGCAATCGCATCCCACCATGGTGATGTGGAGGCAACATCGGTTATCGCAATGTTGGTTGGAGCGGCAGATGCATTGTCTGCAGCAAGACCAGGCGCTCGCCGTGAAACGCTTGAAACGTACATCAAGCGTCTGGAGAAGCTCGAAGATATCTCTGAATCATTCGATGGAGTTGAGAAATCATACGCAATTCAAGCAGGTCGTGAAGTGCGTGTCATGGTTCACCCAGAGAAGATTGATGATACGGAAGCTTTCCGCTTAGCTCGTGATATAACGAAGAAGATCGAGGAAGAACTCGATTATCCGGGTCACATTAAAGTGACGGTTATTCGCGAAACGCGTGCGGTTGAATACGCAAAATAAATGATTTAAACTAGAAAAGTGGCTAAATGCCACTTTTCATTTTTTTTGAGCGAACATGTAGGGGTGAATGGTTATTAAAGTTGTATTTATTGGAGATATAGTAGGTTCAGTGGGACGTAAGGCACTCAAAGCTGTCGTTCCGAGTTTGAAAGATCGTTACCCGAATGCGGTGTTTATTGCCAATGGTGAGAATGCAGCTGCAGGTCGTGGGATAACGGCTGCTATTGCACGTGATTTCTATTCGATGGGCATTCAAGCAATAACGATGGGAAATCATACTTGGGATCAGAAAGAAATTTTTGAGTTTATTGATGATGAAGAGCGAATGATTCGTCCTGCGAATTTCCCTCCAGGGACGCCAGGACGTGGATATACGAAGATCAAGACAAGAGTAGGCGACATTCTGCTAATCAATTTACAAGGTAGAACGTTCTTGCCTCCAATTGATTGTCCGTTCCGTAAGGTGGATGAAATTCTGGAAGATGAAAAAGGCCAATACAAATTTGCATTTGTTGATTTCCATGCAGAAGCAACTTCTGAGAAAATTGCAATGGGTTGGCACTTAGATGGTCGTGCTTCAGCGGTTGTAGGGACACATACGCACGTGCAGACGAACGATAACCGTATTTTGCCGCAAGGAACAGGTTATGTAACAGATGTTGGGATGGTTGGACCGCGTGATGGTATTCTAGGAATGGAGCGTAATGCAGTGTTGTATAAATTCGAGACACAGCTACCTGTTCGCTTTGTTGTTGATGAAGGCAAATGGCATTTCCATGCTGTTGTATTTGACTTTAATGATGTGACGGGTGCGTGTGAGTCCTCCCAATTGATTCGTTATGATGAGGATGAATTTATTTTCGCGTAGAAGATGGAATGATTGTGCCTTCCGAGGAATAAGTTTTGATAATGGAGTTTATTCCTATTCGGGGAGGTCCTTTTCCATGGAGGTATTAAAAGTTTCAGCAAAATCCAATCCAAACTCTGTTGCAGGTGCATTAGCTGGCGTGTTGCGAGAGCGAGGAGCAGCTGAATTACAAGCGATTGGCGCTGGGGCACTTAACCAAGCAATTAAAGCTGTAGCGATTGCTAGAGGATTCGTGGCGCCTAGTGGTGTTGATTTAATCTGTGTACCGGCTTTTACAGATATTGTGATCGATGGGGAAGATCGGACGGCTATTAAACTGATTGTGGAACCACGTTAAACAAACAAGTCTTTATGATAAAGAGCATGTCTAATAAACCGTAATTTGGTGTATGATGTTAATAAGCCCAGAATAGGGCTTTTCTTTTTGTATTTTACTCATGAGAGGATGGATACATATGATTATTGATGGTCATTGTGATGCAATACTTAAACTTTTCTTAGATCCCAAAACACGATTTGATAGTGATAGAGTCAAGATGCAAGCAAGCGCACCTTTATTGGCAGAAGGGGATGTGAAGCTGCAGCTATTTGCGATATTTATTGATGATGAGATGCCGAATCACAAGTTCCACCACATGTTGCAATATATCGATCTCTTCTACGAACAGGTGGCAAGTCACCCTGAATTTCATGTTGTACGTAGCGGGCAGGATTTAGCTGCTGTGATGGCGAGTAGTAAGAGAGGGGCACTACTTACAATTGAAGGCGCGGACACGTTAATGGGTGATCCTATGCTGTTACGCACGGTATATCGATTAGGTGTACGAGCAATCGGTCTAACTTGGAATTATGCCAACTGGGCGGCAGATGGAGCGAATGAACCACGTAAGGGTGGACTTACACTTTTAGGTAGACAGTTTGTAAAGGAATGCAACCAACTGGGCATGATGATTGATGTATCACATTTATCGGAGAAGGCATTCTGGGATGTTGCAGAGGCGTCGACGAAACCGTTCTTTGCTTCGCATTCAAATGCGATTCAAATTTGTCAGCACCAGCGGAATTTAACGAATGATCAAATTCAGGAGCTTATCCGTATAGATGGTATCATGGGACTTAATTTTGTACCGTATTTTGTGACGAATGAGAAGACGGTCTCTATTAAAGATATTTTGAAACATATTGATCATGTTTGCGCTCTAGGTGGTGTGAATCATATCGGTTTCGGTGCAGACTTCGATGGGATCACTCAATTTATTCCGGGGCTATTGAATGCAGGTGATTACCAGAATTTGGCGGAAGAACTCTACAAAAGGTATCAAAAAGAGGAAGTAGAAGGCTTTTTACATAAAAACTGGATGCGTTATTTACATAAAAATCTACCAAAGGATAGGAATTGAAACGATCTCGAAATTAGATCATTTCAATCTAAAAACTCTATCTAATAAGATGGTTGAAAATGCTTGCATTTTCCATGTGGAAGCACTAAAATTCAGTTGAAACATGTTCTTAATATTTTAATAACTAAATTAAATCTAGTTTTTGAAGTTTTCTGTCATGTCAATCAAACATAGCTGCTTTTTTAAAAGGAGAGGACGTAAGGTGATTAGTCAGTTGTCTTGGAAGATCGGTGGTCAGCAAGGTGAGGGTGTAGAAAGTACAGATCGTATTTTTTCAACGTCACTTAATAGACTGGGGTATTACTTGTATGGATACCGTCATTTCTCATCGCGTATTAAGGGGGGCCATACAAACAACAAGATTCGGATTTCCACTAAACCGATTCGTTCGATTTCTGATGACTTAAATATTCTAGTAGCGTTTGACCAAGAAACAATCGATTTGAATGCACATGAGCTTTGTGCAGGCGGCGTTGTAATTGCAGATGCGAAATTTAATCCAACATTGCCGGAAGGCGTTAATGCTAGATTGTTCCCAGTGCCAATTACAGCAATTGCTGAAGAGCTAGGAACTTCCCTATTTAAAAACATGGCTGCTTCTGGTGCATCATGGGCACTTCTTGGATTGCCTCTTGAAGTATTCAACAAAGCGGTTGAAGAAGAGTACGGCCGTAAAGGTGCAGCTGTAATCGAGAAAAATATCGAAGCTGTTCGCAAAGGTGCAGAATTCGTACTAGAATTAGCTGGTGGTCCACTAGAAGAGTTCCGTTTGGAGCCTGCTGATGGTGAGCAAAAGCTATTCATTATCGGTAATGATGCTATCGGACTTGGTGCTGTAGCAGCGGGATGTCGCTTCATGCCAGCATACCCAATTACACCAGCGTCTGAAATTATGGAATATTTGATCAAAGCTCTACCTAAATTTAATGGTACAGTGATTCAAACAGAAGATGAGATCGCAGCTGTAACAATGGCAATCGGCGCTAACTACGGTGGTGTACGTGCAATGACAGCTTCAGCAGGTCCTGGTCTATCTCTAATGATGGAAGCTATCGGTCTTGCAGGTATGACGGAAACTCCGCTAGTAATTGTAGATACGCAGCGTGGTGGTCCAAGTACAGGTCTTCCAACAAAACAAGAGCAATCCGATATCAACGCTATGATCAATGGTACACATGGTGAGATTCCAAAGATCGTTCTTGCGCCTAGTACGATTGAAGAATGTTTCTATGATATGATCGAAGCATTTAACTTGGCTGAGAAGTTCCAATGCCCAGTTATCGTCGTAACAGACTTGCAGCTTTCTTTGGGTAAACAATCTTCAGAATTGCTTGATTACAACAAAATTGTAATTGATCGTGGAGCACTTATTACTGAAGCACCCGCGAATGAAGAGAACAAGCTGTTCAAACGTTATGAGTTCACAGAAGATGGTATCTCTCCACGTGTAATTCCAGGCATGAAGAACGGTATCCACCACGTGACAGGCGTTGAGCATGATCAAGAGGGTCGTCCTTCTGAGAGCACTGTTAACCGTCAGAAGATGATGGATAAGCGTATGGAGAAGATGAAGCATGTGAAGGTAAATAACCCGATCCTTGTGGACGCTCCACACGAGAAGCCAGAACTTCTTATCATTGGTATGGGTTCCACAGGTGGTACAATTGACGAAGCAAGAGGTCGTCTAACAGCTGATGGTATTACAACTAACCATGCAACAGTACGTTTGCTTCACCCGTTCCCTGCAGAAGAATTGAAACCTTATCTAGACGCAGCACAAACCGTTGTTGTTGTCGAAAATAACGCGACAGGTCAACTTGCTAACTTAATCAAGTTAAACGCAGGTTATGCAGATAAAATTAAGAATGTTTTGAAATATAATGGTAATCCATTCTTACCATCCGATATTCACCAAGCTTGTAAGGAGTTGAAGTAATTATGGCAACTTTAAAAGACTTCCGTAATAATGTAAAACCGAACTGGTGCCCAGGTTGTGGAGATTTCTCCGTTCAAGCGGCAATTCAAAGAGCAGCAGCAAACGTAGGTTTAGAGCCTGAAGGTCTTGCAGTTGTATCTGGTATTGGTTGCTCTGGTCGTATCTCTGGTTATATTAATGCATATGGTCTTCACGGTGTGCACGGTCGTTCATTGCCAATCGCACAAGGTCTGAAAATGGCTAACCGCGAGCTTACTGTAATTGCTTCTGGTGGAGATGGTGATGGTTTTGCAATCGGTATGGGTCATACGGTTCATGCGATTCGTCGTAACATCGATATGACGTACATCGTAATGGATAACCAAATTTACGGTTTGACAAAAGGTCAACCTTCTCCGCGTAGTGCGGAAGGGTTCAAGACGAAAGGTGCTCCAGCAGGTACGATCGAGCAAGCATTAGCTCCGCTTGAAATGGCACTTGCTGCAGGTGCAACGTTCGTAGCACAATCGTTCTCATCCAACCTCAAGCAGCTTACAGCTGTAATTGAAGAAGGTATGAAACATAAAGGGTTCTCTATGATCAACGTATTCAGCCCATGCGTAACGTTCAACAAAGTGAACACTTACGACTGGTTCAAAGAGAACGTTGTTGATCTAGAAAGTATTCCTGATTATGATTCTAGCAACCGTGCAATGGCGATGTCCAAGTTGATGGAAACTAACGGTATGCTTACAGGTATTATCTATCAAAACAAAGAGCGTGCTAGCTATGATGCTTCCGTTCCGAACTTCAAGGAAGAAGGACTTGCGAAGCAAGACCTTAAAATTTCCGAAGCTGACTTCCAAAAACTCGTTGCTGAGTTCGTATAAAGTATGGCACAGAAGTGTGTGGATCATTCCACACGCTTTTTGTGTTTAATGAGCTTTGGTTTACTTTAGATGTAAATTTGTTTAGAATAGAAAAGGAGGTAAGACTCCATACTTGAATTATTCGATTATACAAAGATAAGGATGGGACAACTATGACTACAACTAAACAAGTACCTGTTGGTATCTCTGCACGACACCTTCACCTTTCCCAAGCACACATTGATCAATTGTTTGGACAAGGCTATCAACTAACTCCAATGAAAGATCTTTCTCAACCGGGTCAATACGCGGCACAAGAAACTGTAGCTGTTGTTGGACCAAAAGGTTCTTTTGATAAAGTAAGAATTCTAGGACCAGCTCGTAAAGAGTCTCAGCTTGAAATTGCGATGACAGACACGATGAAAGTAGGCGTTCAAGCGCCTGTTCGTGAATCTGGTAAAATCGAAGGCACACCTGGAATTAAACTAGTAGGTCCAGCTGGTGAAGTTGAAATGGACAAAGGTGTAATCGTGGCAGCTCGTCACATTCACTTCCACACAAGCGATGCTGAAAAATGGGGCATTAAAGACCAACAAATCTTGAAAGTACGTTTGAACGGTCTTCGTCCACTCGTATTTGAAGATGTGATCGCACGTGTATCTGATCAATTCGCACTTGATATGCATATCGATACAGATGAAGGCAATGCTGCTGGAGTAAGAACTGGCGATATGGCTGAAATTATCGGTTAATAAGTGGATAAATGAATAAGACGGGTTGGCTGGATCGTGTTAGTAGTTACTACTGACATGTCCATGCTGATCCGTTCTTTTTTATGCCACAATATTATCTGATTTCTTTTGAAAACGAGCCTAATCAGATGGTATAATGATAGTTATGAGTACGTTCTGAAGTGACAAAGGAGGAATGGTGCGTGTCTCAAAAGCCAAAGTCCGATAAGGATTTTTCTAAATATTTTCAACCACCTTCTCTAACGGATGCGAAGAAACGTGGGAAAGAAGATATTAAGGTTCATTATGACTTTGAGATTCCAGATGTGGATAAAGAGATAGGCATAGGCAAGCATTACTTAATTCAAACGTATGGATGTCAAATGAATGAGCATGATACGGAAACGATGAAAGGTATGCTCGAAGCAATGGGCTACCGAAGCACGGAAGATCGTAAAGAAGCGGATGTGATCTTGCTTAATACGTGCGCAATTCGTGAGAATGCGGAAGACAAAGTGTTCGGTGAGCTTGGACATTTGAAGACACTTAAATTGCAGAAGCCAGGATTAATTCTAGGTGTATGTGGTTGCATGTCTCAAGAAGAATCCGTTGTTAATCGTATATTGCAGAAGCATTCGTTTGTAGACATTATTTTTGGTACACATAATATTCATCGCTTGCCGTCTTTACTGAAAGAAGCGTATTTCTCCAAGGAAATGGTCGTTGAAGTATGGTCCAAAGAAGGCGACATTGTGGAGAATATGCCGAAGAAGCGTGAAGGCATGCGTGCATGGGTGAATATCATGTATGGATGTGATAAGTTCTGTACATACTGCATCGTGCCATATACACGTGGTAAAGAACGCAGTCGTAGACCTGAAGATGTACTTGCAGAGGTACGTGACCTGGCGCGTCTTGGGTTTAAAGAGATCACTTTGCTTGGTCAGAATGTGAACGCATATGGTAAAGACTTTGAAGATATTGAATATTTGTTCGGAGATCTGATGGATGATATTCGCAAAATTGATGTGCCGCGCGTACGTTTCATGACGTCGCACCCACGTGATTTTGACGATCATCTGATTGAAGTGTTGGGCAAGAGGGGCAACTTGATGGAGCATATTCATCTACCCGTCCAATCCGGCAGCACGGAGATCTTAAAGAAGATGAGCCGTAAATATACACGCGAGCGTTACTTAGAGCTTGTGTCCAAGATTAAGGCAGTTATCCCGGATGTGGTGTTAAGCACGGACATTATTGTAGGATTCCCAGGTGAGACGGACGAACAGTTCGAAGAGACGATGAGTCTTGTACAAGAAGTTGGATTCGACTTCGCTTTTACATTCATCTATTCACCGCGTGAAGGAACACCTGCAGCAGCTATGGAAGATAATGTTTCAGTTGAAGTGAAGAAGGCTCGATTACAGCGTTTGAACGAAGTGATTGCAGCATTTAGTAGAGATAGTAATGAAGCATTAATTGGGCAAGTTATGGAAGTTCTTGTTGAAGGTGAGAGCAAGAATGATGTTAACGTACTGTCTGCGCGGACACGAACGAACAAGCTTATCCATTTTACAGGCAGTAGAGAGTTAGTTGGTAAGATTGTATATTTACAAGTTACGGATGCGAAGACTTGGTTCTTAAGAGGAGAATTAGTCGAAGCACCGCTTCAAAAAACGGTATAATTGATGGATGAACAGGGAGAGTGTTTAGTAATGGCTAGAAAAATTGAGATGTCTTCGTGTAAAACAATTGAAACGTTCACGGTTACAGAGAGTATTGTTCGTGAGGATATTCTGGTAAAAGCAAGAGAGCTTGCTGATCTGATTACAACTTCACAAGAAGTGAAGTTCTTCCAACAAGCGGAAAAACAAATTTCTACGAATGAAGGAATCCAAACGCTAATCTCGGCAATTAAGAAAAAGCAAAAAGAAATCGTAGCATTCGAGACGTTCCAAAACGTATCGATGGTTGAGAAAATTGAAGGCGAAATTGATAGCCTTCAAGATGAATTGGATAGTATTCCACTTGTAAGTGAATTCCAACAGTCCCAACAAGATATTAATTTCTTACTACAGCTTGTTATTAATGTGATTCGTGATTCGATTTCCGATAAGATTGATGTTGAATCTGGTGAAGCAACACCACCAACTAATTGCGGTGAATAATCGTTTGACAGTTTGTGGGGATTCCAGTATGATTAAGTACGTAAATGAAAATCAAACATAATTTACCATTAAAGCGAAGCACGCTTAAACCTACCTAACAGGGGTTTATGCGTGCTTTTTTGTTTCTTTTTTTATAAGCAGAGAGGGGAATCAAGTTTGTGTCAGTCATACGGCAAAGAACGAAGAATTTAATTGTAGCGGGGATGATAGGTGCGCTTTCAATGGGGCTAGTAGGGGCAGGAGTTGTCACCTATAACTGGTTGGACAATGCGAAGGAAACAAAGCGACTGCAAGATGAGTATGAGAAGAAGATCAAGGCAGCAGAGTTGGCGCAGCAGCAAAAGGCTGCCGTGAAACAAAGTGTTGTTATTGCAAATAAAGAGCTACCTGCTGGGACGACGCTGACAAGTGAAGATGTAACGATTCTTGAAGTCGATGAGCAGCATGCACCTGTGAATGCAATTGCAAGTAACGATTTGGCAGTAGGTAAAGTACTTAAGATTAGTGTAAGTGATCGAACTCCAATTATAGCCCCGATGCTCTTTGAAGAAGGACCCGTTAAACGAGATATTAGATCGCAAGAGTTCAATGTAATTACCCTACCAAGTAAGCTCAAAAAAGACGATTTCGTGGATGTTCGGATCAATTTTCCAACAGGTCAGGATTATATCGTACTTTCCAAGAAAAAAGTGAAAGATCTTGCGCTTAACACCGTCTGGTATGACATGAATGAAGTTGAGATATTGAACTTCTCCAGTGCTATTGTGGATGCTTATCTGCAAGGGGGAAAGATTTATGCGTTAAGTTACGTAGATCCATATATGCAGGAAGCTGCAATAACGAATTACCCGGCTAATTTGAAAGTACTTGAGTTATTAAGAACGGATCCGAATGTGCTTGAGCGTGCGAAGGATGAACTTGTGAAGCGCATGAGACAGAAGTTAGAGAAAGATTTGAGTGAAATGGATGAAGCGCAAAAATCACGCGTATTGTCAGGACGTGCGCAGCATGAGACCCAGGCACAGAATCAAGTGCAAACCCAATCACAGTCTCAAACTCAAAATCCAAATCAAGGCTCAGATCCAAGTCAAAATCAGAACCCGAAGCCCAATCAATCTCGCTTAGAAACAGCGCCTTCCAATCAAGGTGGAAATGCGAGAGAAGGATTACCGCTTAGTCCAGGTCCAGTTGGTGTGCAAGATAGCCAAGAAAGGCAAGAAACCATTATGAATGAATCGGATACTAGTCGATTGAATCCGTAAGTGAGGCAGGAGAAAGTGATGAGGCAAATTTTGTTTGTAGGGGCATGTGAGAAGTCAGACTTGCTCCTATACAGTTCAGCGCTACTGGCTGCTGCGGGTAAGAAGGTATTACTCATTGATGCCACGACTGAGCAGAAATTAAAGTATAGTGTTCCTCGAATAGATGGGGATGGAGATATGACCGAGTATGAAGGTTTTTACGTTTCGTATGGGTTGAAGACCGGGGCTGAAGTTAGAACTTATTTGGAACATGTTCGCTTCGATGGTCTTCTGCTTGCGGAAGCGGGATTTGATACGATCTTGATCGATACGAATCATCGTGAATTTTTTGAAGGAATATCGATTCAAGATTATACAGAGCGTGTCTACGTGACGAATTATGAAAAGAGCTGTATTCATGTGAATGAGGAAATTTTACAATCGGTGTTACCCAAACAGTCGGGTTATACCCCATTTATTCCGATCATTAAAGATACAGTGGATTGTCAGATAAATACGGAATATTTTGAAAAAATGTTAGGGCACCACCCTATTGCTTGGTCAGGTGAATTTTACGAAATTGAATTCGACGAATTGGACTATGCATCGCGTATCGACAATCAGAACCACAATCGCTTGCGATTGAATCGACTGTCCAAAGCGTACCAGAGAACATTAATTGATGTGACAACGGAAATTAGTGGAATGACCTATGCAGAGATGAAGTCTGCGTTCAAACGGATAAAGAAGGGGAGACATTAATGGGTCAAATTGCATGCTGGGGAATGGCCCCTGGACAAGCAGCGACAACCGGAAATCTGATAGCGCTGTCTACAATCGCGGGTCTTGAGTACATGACGACAAATTTGATCGCACATACAAGCGGCAGGTGGTCTACGCTCGAAGCAGCATTCGTGAACCAGCAAGCTGAAGAGCATGTACATCTGCTGGATGTTACGAATACGGGAATAGAAGCTTTGGTGAGACTCGCTCGAAGCAATCTATTAACCGCTGACAATATGAAAGATTACACTTTGCCAATATTGAAGGATCGATTGGATCTATTAGTCGGACCACATAAGAAGCAACAAGCATTCGATGAGATGATGCTGGACATCATGCCGAAGATTACGGGAAGTGCCAAGCTGCAATATGATCACATCTGGATCGATGTAAACAGTGACTTGACGAATCCATTAACCGAGCAAGTGATGCTCGAATCGGATCTCATTGTTGTGAATCTGAATCAGAACATTCATGTGTTGGAACGATTCTTTGCCATGAGAGAGGGACATCCAATCTTAGAGAAGGTTCCCTTTGTTCTTGTCTTAGGGCAATACGATCGTCATTCGAAATATACAGTAAACAATATCGCTAGACGCTTTAAATACAAGCAGCCAATCTATACGGTGCCGCATTGTGCAGAATTCTTAGATGCGTGGAATGATCAGCAAGTGCTTGATTTCTTCGTTCGGAACCGGCATGTGAAAAAAGGGCATCCGAACTACTTTTTTATTAATGAAGTACAACGATTCGCGAGAGGTACGTTATCCCGTCTAGGAGTAGATACTGATCTCTTAAGTGAAGGGCAGGGATAAACGTGTCATCGTATTGGATTAACTTCATGGGTATAGCGATCATGATCGGTATGGCTGCATTATTGATCTGGCTAAAGTTAAGTGGAAATCATCGAACACCACCAAAGTCAAGGGTAGATGTGAATAAATTTAAGATCGATGTCATGACAAATAATGTGAAATTGATGTTAAGTGAGATCACGAGCAGTAATTTATATGACTTAGGATTGTCTGAAGAGGAATTTATACGCCGGAAGAATAAACGCTTTGAATTGAAAACAGCACTCAAAACATGCAGTTATGGTGATCTGAATGCAAAGACGTATGTGAAGGCGTTTATTTATGATTTACTTCAGCATTCCTATGGTCTGAATGAGACGAACATCGAGCAAGTGATGCCGTTTGACAATCGTGAACAATTAACGATTCAAGACCAGTTCGAGATCATGTTACATATTTACAAGAAAAAACATCAGTTCGATGCACTCAGTGTATTTCTAGAAAAGCATGATCTGGTGAAACCGAAATGGCTCATTGAGAATGGGGAGACGGAATCCTACGTTGTGACGAGTCAGGAGATTGAGAAGATCTATAGGTCTGTACATAGGCACTTAACGTTTGAAGACAAAATGAACATCATTGTACAGCGGATTTATCAGAACTATAAGGGATTCTCGGTTATTGATGATATTCGAGATATGAATATTGACGGGGTGTCAGGTGGTGTATCTGGTATTCCAAGTTCGTTTAGTACGCAGACAACCGAATTTGAGATGTATACGAAACAGATGAATCATAAGATTCCACAGACGCATGACAGCGTATGGTTATTTTATAAAGGAAAATCGGTCCATCTGGCGTTCTTATCATTCGGCTCGGAGATGGAGCTCAAGCGTGTGTGTCAGAACATCTATAAGTACAATGCACCTGGGCAGTTGTCAGAGTCGAATGGATTTAAGATTAACGAAATGAAGGACGGTTCACGTGTCGTTGTTGTCCGTCCTCGATTTGCAGAATCATGGGCGTTCTTCGTCCGGAAGTTTGATATTCCGAATGCAACTCTGGAACAGTTGGTGAAAGATGAGGGTGCGGAATTAATTATTTCCTTGGTGAAATATTTGGTGAAGGGCTGCCGAATTACTGCCATTACAGGGGCGCAAGGAAGTGGAAAGACGACCTTCCTTATGGCGATGATTACGTATATTAGTGCGAAGTACAACATTCGGGTGCAGGAAGTTGCGTTCGAACTTCATTTGCGAAAAATATACAAAGAACGCAATATCTTAAGTTTCCGTGAGACAGATACGATTTCGGGTCAGGACGGACTGGATGTGCAGAAGAAGACAGATGGAACTGTGAATATTCTCGGTGAGGTTGCGACAGATCCTGTTGCAGCTTGGATGGTCCAGATGGCGCAGGTTGCCAGCTTGTTTACGTTATTCACGCATCATGCGAAGACGTTTAAGGATTTGGTGTTCTCGCTAAGGAACTCTCTACTAAAGACGGGAATGTTTAACAACGAGACATTAGCAGAACAGCAAGTCATCAGTGTTATTAACTTCGATATTCATTTAAAAAGAGATTTTGACGGTAAACGATATGTTGAACGAATCACAGAATGTGTGCCGATTGATCAAGACGCACCGTATCCAATGGAGTTTAAACAAGAAGCAGCGTTGCCTGAGAAGTTGGATCATTTTATGGTGACGATGACGGAATATTTCAAACGCTCCACAGATCGCCAGCAGTTCCAATCGCGTAACATTATTGAATTTGAGGATGGGAAGTATGTGACGAAGCATCCGATCTCGGAGCGAAGCAAGCGCGAAATGCGTGAGTTGATGTCATTGGCGGATGCAGAAGCATTCCAAGCCTTCGTAGGAGAGCATTGGGGGGAGCACGATGCCAGTTAAAGACATATTGCTGCTGCTCATCGGTGTGTGTATCTTCTTGTTCTTCCTTATTCTTATTATCCTCAAGGTGATCGAACGAAGGCAAATCAAGCAAGGTTCCTATGATTCATGGCGACGCGCACAAACTCTAATTGCTCCGACACAAGGAAGTAGTACGAAGCAATGGCTCAATACGTGGTTGCAACGCAGCTATGTGACTGTATTAAAAATTCCCTTGCTCAATCGGTATGTACTTAAAATTCGTAGACGCATAGCGCATATTCACACTTATGATGAGTACATGCTGCGCAGGCAGACGATGAAGATCTCTATTATATGTATAAGTATAATGGTTGCTATTGTGGGGATATTGCTGTTATTCAATCAGAGTATTTCATTCATCGCGATGGTCTTGCTCGGAACGGTTATCCTCAACAGCATACTTATCGATGCCTTTATCAATCGCATTGATGATCGCTTGCTACAGCAGTTGGTGCATTTGATTGGTGATGTGAGACATCACTATCAACATCATGGGATGGTGGATGAATCCATTTATGAGGCGTCAGAGACAGCATCTTATGAAGCTGCGATTCATGGCAAAGAGATTTATGAAATATTAACTGCTCACAATCCGGAACAGAAGCTTGAAGGCTATTATGAGGTTGCACCGAATCGATTTCTCAAAATGTTTGCAAGCATTGCTTATCTGATTTCGGAGTATGGAGATAAAAAGATTGCAAGTGGTTCCTTATTCTTAAACGGTCTTACACGGCTTACGAACGAACTGAAGATTGAGATTCTGAAACGCGAAAAGCTCAATTATTTGTTAAAAGGATTAACTGCAATTGCGATTGCCCCTGTGTTATTCACAACGCCTATTGAAATATGGGCGCGCAACAATTTCCCGGCTATGGAGGAGTTTTATAACGGGAAATTTGGATTAATGACTAAGATATTGATATTCGTTATTATCGCAATCGCTTATATCTTGCTTCGCAAAATGCAGGAAAACACGGAAAAGAACTTTGTCCGAGCCACGAAAAAGAAGATCTGGGAGCAGTACGTAGAGCGTATTCGACCGATGAAATGGATTGCCGAGCGGTTTACGCCACAGCGAAGCTCCAGAGAGTATGAGAAATGCAAACAGCTCCTGAAGGAAGCGAACTCTCCACTGACGCTAGAGTATCTGGTTATTAGACGAATTACATTAGGCATCGCAAGCTTTGTGATGGTCCTTATTTTGTTTGGTTCGATGCATGTACTTGCTAAATCGAATATTGTACAAGCGGGTTCTCAGTCTGGTGTTATATTCGGCAAGTTAAATGAGAAAGAAGATGAAGAGGCGAAGTCAGTCGCTCAGTATGACCAGCGAATTATGGAGGAAGTAAAGGGTCAAGTCGGTGATCCTCGCACTCAAGTATCGCAGCTTGTGAAGGAATCGAAGACTAATGTTACGGGTCCGATAAATAATGAAGTGCAGATCAATCAGGCGATTAATCGAATCGTAACCAAGATGAATGCGTTAAATGCGGAATACCTCAAATGGTGGGAAGTGTTGATTGCTTTATTCATGGGCTGGATCGGGTATTATGCCCCGATGTGGCTGCTCTACTTCCAAAAGAAAATGCTAGCTATGGAAATGAAAAATGAAGTGGATCAATTCCATACGGTCATTGCGATATTTTGCGAGATGGAACGGGTTTCGGTAGAAACGATTCTGGAGTCGATGGAACGATTCGCTTCTGTATTCAAAGAACCCCTGCACAATTGTTTGCTTCATTACGAAGCAGGTGCAGATGCAGCTTTACAGCAGCTGAAGGAAGATGCACCATTCATTCCTTTTGCAAGAACAGTGGAGAAATTCCAGCTTGCCGTAGAGAAAATTCCAATCCGCCAGGCATTCGATGACTTGGAAAGTGAAAGGAACTTCTACCAAGAGCAGCGCAAGCAAGAGTATGAACGGATGATTGATACGAAGGCAAGCTGGGGCAAGATGATCGGATTCATGCCACTTTACGCCTTGGTGTTCTTGTACTTGGTTATTCCGCTTGTCGCAATGAGCTTTAATCAAATGTCAGTGTATTACGATCAGGTTAATAAAATTTCATGAGAATAAGGAGATTGATGAAAGATGGGTAATGCTCAGAAAGCACTAGTAATGGCGGCGGGGATATTCCTTGCAATCGCATTAATTACAATTGGGGTTGTATTGTTTATTTCCGCTCAAGAAGCAACGAAGACAGCACAGAATAACTTTTCGGATATTCAGACGGAACTATCGCAGACAGCTTATACGGTGTATGACAATACGGTGATTTCGGGTAATCAAGTGACGAATGCTCTGAGGAAGTATAATAGCAAAGAACAGTTTGGTATTCAAATAAAAACAGGTAAGAATACTGATGGTAGTTGGTATAAAAATGAAGTGACCTTAGTAGGTGATGATTATGGAAATATTGTTGGCGAAAAAGTTACGGTAATAAAAGATATAAATGTCGTCAATGATGAGAAATCTGCTCAATATGTAAATCCTAGCGGTAAGTTTAAATCGAAGATTATACGCGATAAGAGCAATGTGATTCGTGGTATTATTTTTGAGCAGCAAACTTCATAAAAAATAGGATTAATCAACATGAATACCAACCTAAAACCCATGCTATGGCAAGCCTTCGCAACCGTTGTGTTCATTGGAGCATTAACGGTTGCACTTTATCAAGTACAGTTTGTTCAGAAGTCGATTCAGACAACTTACATTACTGGAAAGACACTAGATCACAACGTAGCAGCTACGCTCAATCCGTCGGATGTGTATACAGTTAACAGCAGTGTGGTCTTACAGAGCATTTATCATATCGAAGAGTTACAAGTGGATATTCAAGTTGACGGACACTTGTATCCGAAGACGATCAAGATCGAACATGCTGATCTATCTAAGATTAATCGTAGCAAGCAATACGTAAGCAAAAGAGTGCGTGGTCCCAAGGGAGAACTCATCCGCATCGATTATGAATCTACCCCGAGGTGAAGAGGATTGAATGCTTTATCTAAAGTTTTTGCATTATTAATTGCGCTGTTGCTGCTCTTCGTATATCCACTTGCAGACACGTTTGAGAAACAAGATGATATCTCTAGCTTAGTGGCGATAACTGCTGTTCGAGAGTTTGTTGACGCTGTTAGGGATAAGGGGTATATTACTCCAACCATGTACAACGACTTCTCGAAAGCGGTTCATGCAACGGGAAATACGTTCAATATTCAAATGCAGCATGATCATAAGCGGTATAATCCGGTCTACACGGATCCTTTGCTTCCGGGTACGTTTCAGAATGATACGAATGTGGACTATGATCAATTTTTTACGGATCAGATCATGGTTAAACTTTTCCCTAATGAGAATTACCCCCTAGATGACAAACGGCGAATGTACAAGCTCTCGACTGGTGATTACTTCAAAGTGAACTTATTGAACACGAATCGGACACAAGCATCCGTCATGTGGGATTTTATTAACAATGACAATACTGCACGTGCGAAGATCATGATCCCATATGGGGGTATGGTACGCAATGAAGATTATTAAGTTTGTTCTCTTCTTCGTGTTTATCATTTTCCCGTTCATGGTGGTCAATCAGATAAACGTGAAGGATCAGCGTAAGATTACGCATCTGAAAGTAAGATATGATGCGGCGATAAATGCTGCGGTTGATGATGGTGCATTTGCGTTAATCATGAATGAGAAACAATCGTTGGAGTCGGGTTATGAATCAGGAAAACGAGTACGAACGAACTTGCAGCAGGGTATGCAAGCTTTTTACCATACGTTATATACAAACTTCGATGTAGCAGATGATCCTGCCAGTCAAGGTGTATTGCGCAGCTTTATTCCAGTTGTTGTTGTCATTGGTTATGATGGTTACTACATTCTGTCGAAGGAAGAATATCGTAATGCCAAGGGTGAACCTGAAGTGAAAGAAGTATGGTCGGAGAAGAAGTTGTATGCGTATCAAGATGAGCAGGGCAATTCGCTCTCATTTACACTCGATGATTATGTAACCGCCTATGACAAAGGTAAAAATGAATGGAGAGAAGGATATGTAAGGGATATAAAGTCCTTAATGCCCGCTATTGCATTACTGCAAAATGCAAGTACGTTCGAACAAGTACGACGTATTACGATCGTGAATAGTATTCAAGCTGAACTATCGCAGTATATGAATCATGCCAATGTTGTCGCAAAAAGAAATGGTGCTGCTTACACCTTTACTTTGCCAACGATTAGTCAAGAAGAATGGAACAATACGATTGATGATGTCGGTATTATGGCTTTCGTCCAGGGGATTCCGATAGGAAAGAGTACGTATAACAATTATGCGCTTGGCGGAAGTCGGGTGCTTAAGAAACCCGCCTATCAAGCTGCTATTAAGCGTTCAAACGGCGTGAAGTTCTTTTTCAGAAAAGATTGCCAAGGAAAGTTTACACAATTGGAATACGATTATATGGAGACTTTCGGTAGTGGACAAGCAGCTGCTAAGGCGGGGTATCGACAGCTAAGTTGTAGCAATTAATTTATGCATTTATTAATTCGGCAGTCCTGTGATTTTATTCACAAGATTGCCATTTTTATTGCTCTAAATTTCATAATTGAGTGACATTTCTCACATCTGACCTATGTGAAATTTATTACAATAAAGGTGTGATAAAGATCATACACATAGGAGTGGTTACAATGACGAGATGGTTAAGAACAAATCGGGTTGCTGCAGGATTACTGACGATTATCCGCTTATACGTGGGGTACTTATGGTTCATGGGTGGTGTTGGTAAACTGTTCGGTGATAAGGCGTTTAACGCAGCTGGATTCTTGAAGAATGCGATCACAAACCCTATTATGGATAAAGCGACAAGTGAGCTCGTCTATCCCAACTTTACCGCGTTCTTGGAACACTTTGCATTACCGAATGTGAAAGTCATTAATATTCTTATCCCAGTTGGGGAGTTATTAGTAGGTCTTGGATTAATTGTAGGTGGTTTAACAGCAATTGCTACATTCTTCGGACTCATGATGAACTTCATGTTCCTCTTTGCCGGAACCGTATCGACGAATCCATGGATGATCTTGTTTGGCATCATCATACTACTCGGAAGTGCTAATGCAGGTCGATATGGTGTGGATTACTACATCATGCCTTATGTGAAAAAATGGTTTAAACTTAATAATAAAGTAAAAGTAGACGCTTAAATGTTAAACACCTTCCATGGCAGCAAAAATGCTGGTGGAAGGTGTTTTCTTTATAGATCTATTTATGGAACATTATATCGCTTGTATCCGAGTGACATGGCATAACGAGCATTCCTCTTCATGCGACGATACATGGATAAGTTTTTTAGTTTAGTGAACGGGATGTACTCGGGACGTGTGTTCACTTCGAATATCCAAGGGGCAAGTTGCTGATCGATACCAATGTCGATCCCGACTTCCCATACATCAGGGAAATTGTCTTCCATTTGATAGGCAATAGCCATTCCTAGATCAACGAGTTCACGTCGATATACCTTCACTTGTCTTCTCTTGAGATGGGGCAGCATCAGTTCTCTAAATGTATGGATTGTTGCACCTTGACTCCCATTTGTCACTACACGATTAGGCATGGCTAGCCGCCCGCATATTCCACTTAGTTCCCAATCATGATCGCTATTCTTCTGGACCATGACTCGAAAGTCGAAGGGGCGATTCTGATTGCGCAGCATGCGGATACCTTGTTGAATCAAGTAAGTACGCTTACTCGTGAATCGCTTTAAATAATTATCAGCATCTTTAATCGATTTGAAAGTGAAGCTTTGGTCATCATGATGCAATTGCACATGTCGATTGCGTTTAATCCGTTGTATTCTCATTACATTCATACCCTTGGAACCTGTGTCTGGCTTAATATAGAGCATGCCAAATTGATTTAGCATTTGCTTGAGATTAGGTAGAGAATATAGACGTGTAAGAGGTGAGTAGACGGCAATGGATTCGTCTTTAATAAGCGCTTTTGTTTTCTTCCATTTGCTTGGAATATGACTTCGAAAATTCCGCTTCATGTTATAGAAATCGACCTCACTTTCTGTACATGTGCCTTTCTTTTAAGGTATGTAGACAAATGAGGAGGTGACTATGTGACTACCTATTGACCATGAACATAATATAGTATATCGAATCGGTGAGTATTGGAGGGAGCACGATGTTATCAGGTGATATTTTGAAGCAAAAAATTAAGGGAACGAAGCAGCGCTTTTCTTGGTATAATAATATGATAAGTAACCGTGAAATTCAGGAGATAAATGAGCTGCCACTTATGACAGCAGATATCTTGGATCAACATTATTATCAGGCAGAGGTTCTAGAAGGGCTCCACTTGTATCAAACATCTGGCACAAGCGGGAAAGCTCGTAAACGTATTGTATATTCCGAGCAAGATGAACTACATTATCTTCAAGTGAAATCGAAGGTTTATGCGGACTTTGTGCAGGGGGATAATTTAAAGCGGGCTTTAGCAGATATGGGAACAGGACATGCAGCTCGTACAGCAATCGATGTGTTTACACATCTAGGGTTTGAGTGTATGTCGATTTCATTCGAGCTCCCTGTTGGGGAGCACATCACACAGCTTGAGTCGTTCCGTCCGGAACTGTTATATACAATGCCTTCGCTATTAGAGGCGATTCTTTTACATGCACCTGATCCGAAGAAATTTGGCATTAAAAAAGTTATTCTTGTCGGTGAAATTGCGTCTCGTGCATGGCAAATCCGCGCAGCAAGCGAACTGGGAATTACACCGGATTCGATTATGGATACGTATGGTTGTATAGAGGTCGGGACGATGGCTTATTATTCCCATGCAGATGGCTGTTACAGATTAGCAGAAAACATTAGGGTGGAAGGTATCCAACCCAAGGATATAGACATGGAAGAACAACTACAACCGGATGAGTCCATACTCGTCGTGACTTCGCTGTGCCGAGACTATTTTCCAGCCATACGCTATGTGACATACGATGTTGTTCGTGACCTACGTGAAAGAGTCATTGATGGCGTACCGCAAATGACGTTCTCAGCAATTGTGAAGCGGGTGGGTAAGGAATTGAAGCATGGTGAAAAAATCAGTCTGTATGATATTGAGGAAGTCGTCTATCGACATATCGGGGACGGTAGATTGCGAGTTCAGGTTCAGAATAATGTCTTGGTCGTGTATATTCAATCATCCACGATGTTCGACGAGCAGATTGCTGTCATTGAGCAAGAACTTGCACAAGTTATCCCTGAGATTGGATCGATGATTCGAGGCGGATTAATCGGTGGTATTCAGGTCATCCCAGTAGAACATGATGGGACGATGCTCTCAGGTACAGTAAAAAGTAAAAAGCTTTATTACACCCAAGATGAATGAACACACAACTAGTCAAATGCATTAATACAATATCCCAGTATGAATTCTTTTGAAAAAGAAGGATGATCTAGATGGACTGGGAAAACGGCATACTAGGAACGATTGGAAATACGCCACTTGTTAAACTGAATAAATTGTTCGACGGTAAGCATTACGAGTTATATGCCAAGCTTGAGGGGTTGAATCCTGGGGGGAGTTCTAAGGATCGTTCTGCACGACAAATGTTAAGAACAGCTTATGAAGAAGGCTTAATTAAGCCTGGGGCAACAATCGTCGAGTCTTCTTCTGGAAATTTAGGAATCTCTCTTGCGCAAATCTGTGCTTTTCTAGGTTTGCGCTTTATATGTGTCATTGATCCCCGTACCACTGAACAGAACATTCGAATTCTACGTACGTATGGGGCAGAAGTGGATCTTGTGTCTGAGCCAGATTCCGTAACAGGTGAATTTCTACCTGCTCGTATTGCACGTGTACAGGAAATTCGAAATAGCATCCCTGATGCCTACTGGCCGAATCAATATGCGAATAAATCGAATCCACTTGCACATAGCCAATATACGATGCATGAAATTGTGCAGACATTGGGGCGGGTCGACTATTTGTTCTGTGCAGTATCTACGTGCGGAACGATTAGGGGTTGTCTGGATTATGTGAATGCGCATCACTTAACAACTAAAGTGATTGCTGTGGATGCAGTTGGGAGTGTTATTTTTGATCAGGAAAAATGCAAACGGCTTTTGCCAGGTATTGGTGCAGGAATCAAACCTGCATTGAGTGAACAACTGGCAGTTCATGATTATGTCCATGTGTATGATCGTGATAGTGTTCAGGGTTGTTATCAATTGTTACGTAAGGAATCGATACTTGCTGGGGGTTCTTCAGGCACTGTTATTGCAGCTATTTCGCAGTATGCTCGACACATTGAGAATGGAGCTGTTTGTGCAGCGATTCTGCCTGATCGTGGAGAGCGTTATATGGATACGATCTATGATGAATCTTGGATAAAAACACATTTTGGTCAAATAGAGGGTGCAAGTTTTTAGTTCAACAATGGGAGGGGGAGCGATGTGCATTATTTAGGGGAAAAAGACTTGGAACTGCTAGGTGTGGACTGGCAAGCTTTGTTCCAAGTGATGGAGGATACGCTGCATTCTATGGATCAAGGCAAGTATGCTCAACCGATAAAGCCGTTCTTACGCTACGGGAATCCAACTAATCGAATTATCGCAATGCCAGCGTATGTAGGTGGAACTGTGCATCAGGCTGGGTTGAAATGGGTGGCTAGCTTTCCTGATAATATCCACAATGGTCTTCCACGCGCACATAGTATTGTTGTATTGAACGAAGCAGATACAGGTGTGCCTCAAGCCATTATTAATACACCACTCCTAAGTGTGCTTCGGACAGCTGCTGTAAGTGGTATGTTCTTGAAACATTATGGCCTAGCGAATCGTCCAACACAGTCTGTACGAATAGGAATTATAGGTTGGGGACCGATAGGACGCAGTCATCTTCAGATGTGTTTAGAGGCTTATGGTGAGGCGGTATCGCATGTAATGATACATGATCTTCGGGGTGTGGATGTCACCCAGGAACAATCTGTTTATAACGTTCAAGTAAGTGTAGCAAAGTCGTGGGAGGAAGTCTATGCAGAATCGGATGTAGTTATCACATGTACAGCAGCACCTAAGCGATATATCAATCAGAAACCAAGAGCAGGCATGCTGCTTCTGCACGTGTCTTTACGTGATTATGAAGCAGATGCCATTATGCAGGTTGATCGAATTGTTGTAGATGATTGGGAGGAAGTATGTCGGGAGAATACCGATATTGAGCGGCTCTCTCTTGAAAAAGGATTGCAAAAGTCGGACACGTCAAACTTAATCGATATTGTTTGTCATGATGGGTTTAAAGATTTGAAGCCGGAAGATACGGTACTGTTCAGTCCTATGGGCATGGCAGTATTTGATATTGCAGTGGGTCATTACTATTGGCAGCGTGCAGTTGCTGAGAATAAAGGTACACGACTTTAATTTTGACAAAAGAAAGGGATAACGCGATTGATGCGTTATCCCTTTTTGTACTGCATGATACGTTGATAAGCTGATTTATCCTTGAGCTTTAAGAACAAGCCTGTACTTGGGGTGAAGTTCACTTCAATAATCCAAATTGTACCATTTTTATCGATTCCAATATCGATCCCCATGATACGCTGATTCGGGTAACCCGTGCTCAGCTGTTTTGCTATCTTGATGGAAAGTTCATTGACGCTCGCATGCATGACAGGCATTGCACGACCATTGAGCACTTTGGATAAACGTGTTGCTTCGGAGAAGGAAGCGACACGACCTCTGCTTCGGGCAGTATTTGTAATAATGAAACCAGGTCCTGCAATCTTAGCAAGCTTACCGGTTACGACCCATTCGGAGCTGTGCGTATGTCTTTGGACCATGACACGAAGATCATAAGGGCGCTTACCAATTTCCGCAAGGTTGATTCTAGATTGAATCAGATAAGGAATCTGAATACCAGGTTTCAACATGTTGAATACATGATCTGCCCCTTTTACGAATTGAATGTTTCTACCACGATGAATTCGAAAACTACCATTATGCAAATTGGATACTAGAATAACCCCTATACCACCACTTTTGGCTGAAGGTTTTAAGATAATTTGCGGGTGCTTACTGAGCATTTCATGGAAATTTTCTTGTGAGAATTGACACGTATCAGGTAAATGATTGGAAACATACGGTGATCGAAGTAGGACTTGATGTTTACTCCACTTACTCCAAGTTCCATTACTCATGGTGAAGTCCCCTCCTGCTCAATGATGACAAGATCATGCTCTTCCACACGTGTAATCTGATTCTGCTCATCGACAAAAACAACACGAGGTCTTAATTGCACTGCTTCTTCATCAGAGAAAAGTCCTAAGCTGAGGATGATTACAATATCACCAGGATCAAATAGATGTGCAGGTGGGCCATTCAAACATATTCTACCTGAACCAAGTGGCGCTGGAATCGCATATGTTTTCCACCGTGTCGCATTGCGTAGTGAAGTAACCTGAACCATTTCATATGGGAGAATATTGGCTTCTTGCATTAAAGCGCGATCAATTGTAATGGATCCTACATAATTTAAATCCGCTTGTGTGACGGTCGCTCTATGAATTTTCCCTTTACACATTAAACGGTGCATTCGAAGGTAATGCCTCCCTTATATATTGTTAACGAAAACGGCTTATTCGCAACAATATATGAAGAGGAAGTATCCCTTGTTCTAGGCAAAGAGGGGAATAATTATAGGGTTTAGGTTTAAGCCGTTTCCGATTTTCCGCTGTTGTATACGTTAAATGAGGTGGAAAAAAATCGTATACTTTTCGTAGAAATGCAGGAGGGATAAAATGAACAAATGCTGGCTTGTTTGCGCTGAATGCAGGAAACAAATTCCACTGGCGCTTATCGGGCGTTGTGATTGTGGTGGCACATTGCTTGTCGAATACGATCTGGAAAGAGCCAAGCATAGGCTTAATAGCGTTCCCTTGTCACAAAGAGTTACTTCTCTATGGCGTTATAGTGATATGCTACCTATTCAAGATGAGGATAAAATTGTTTCATTGGGTGAAGGGTGGACACCGCTGCTTCGAATGCCTAATCTGGAGCAGTTTCTTAATATACATTCGATTTCAGTCAAGAGAGAAGAACAGAACCCTTCTGGCAGCTTTAAAGCACGAGGTTTCTCAGTAGCGGTATCTCTCCTTCATGAGCGAGGAATCAAGAAAGTAACAGTACCTTCTAATGGTAATGCTGCGTCTGCTCTAGCAGCTTATGCGGCACGCGCAAATATGGAGTCTTACCTTTTCGTTCCGAAGGATTGTCCAGGTCTAATTGTCGAGGAATCGGGTAATTATGGTGCGCACGTGTATTTAGTAGATGGCTTCATTCATGATGCAGGGCGAATCATTGAAGAGGGAAGAGAAGCTGAGGGTTGGTTTAATGTGGGTACACTTAAAGAACCCGGTCGTGTTGAAGGTAAGAAGACGATGGGGTATGAAATTGCTGAACAATTAAACTGGCAACTGCCAGATGTGATTATATATCCGACAGGCGGCGGATCAGGGGTTATTGGACTTTGGAAAGCGTTTCATGAAATGAAGGGATTAGGTCTTGTTAGCGGGGAGTTCCCACGCATTGTATCTGTACAAGAAGAGGGATGTACACCGATTGTGGATGCTTTTCTAAATGTGAATGAGTCTGCTTGTCTGAATAAAGAAGTCACTTCAGCACCAACTGGACTAAGGGTACCTCAGCCTCCAGATGGTTCACTAATCGTACGTATACTACGTAAGGTGAATGGGGAGGTTGTTGCTGTTACGAAGGAAGAAATTACGGCCGCCCAGCAGATGATGGGGAGACTTGGCATTTCATCTTCGCCAGAGGGCGCATCCACACTTGCTGGCTTAATCAAATTGGTTGAAGCGGGAAGCATTTCGTCTCATGAATCGGTTGTTATGTTCAATACCTCACATGCTATGAAATATTTGGACTGGACGAATGCACTTCCTTATCCTATCATTCGATCTTATGATGAGTTTGTGAGTAAACGCTAAAATTGGTTGTTATTATGTTATATTTGACGAAATTCTCTTACAAAAGAGAGCTTCGTCTTTTTTATTTTCATAACAAATCGGTATTCTGGTAAAAATATCAAATCAATTATAACTTTATTTTATAAATGAATTGCCCTATACTAATAATCGATTGTGAAAACCATAACATCATAAACCCTGAACAACAACGATAAAACAACTAGAGGAGGAGTGGGGCAATATGTCAACTAAGAATCAACCAACTACCCGCAAAAAGGGGTTAGTCTTGCGCAGCCTAGATATGGTCGAGCGAATTGGTAATAAGTTACCTGATCCTATCATGCTATTCTTCTTCCTATCTGTAGCGATCATTGTGCTATCGGCCATCTTTGCAGGAATGGGAATTAGTGTTGAGCATCCCGTTAAACCGGGTGAAACATTAGCGATCAAAAATCTACTTAGTACAGAAGGAATTCAATACTTATTTGAAAGCGCAATTAAGAACTTTACAGGATTTGCGCCACTTGGTACCGTGCTTGTATGTATGCTAGGTATTGGTGTTGCAGAACGTTCAGGATTAATTGCAGCTGCACTTAAAGCACTCGTAACGAGTGTACCGAAACAATTGATGACAGCATCTCTTGTATTTGGTGGGGTTATGTCATCCATGGCTGCTGATGCAGGTTATGTGGTATTAACATCACTGGGTGCGATTCTATTCTTAGGTCTTGGACGACATCCGATTGCAGGTTTATCGGCTGCGTTTGCAGGGGTTTCCGGTGGTTTCAGTGCGAACTTACTATTAACATCACTCGATCCATTGCTTGGGGATCTAACAAAAGCAGCGGCTGCTACATTTGATCCGGTTTATGCAGAAAATATTACGGTCGCGATGAACTATTACTTCATGTGCGCATCTGTTTTTCTAATCACAATTGTTGGAACATTTGTAACAGATAAAATTGTAGAACCAAGATTAGGTGTCTATAACGGTGAGATTAAGCGTGAAGAAGTAACAGCAATTACTTCGCTTGAGAAAAAGGGACTATGGTTATCTCTTGTAGCGTTTATCGTAACTTGTTTCGGTTTGTCCCTACTTGTTGTACCGAGCTGGGGTCCGCTTCATAGCCCTAATGGATTTAGTAACTCGCTATTCATTAAAAATCTTGTGCCTTCCATCTTAATCGTCTTCTTGATTCCTGGTCTTGTATATGGATATGTAACGAAAACGGTACGAAATGGTAGAGATGTTGCGAAGCAAATGTCGGATACGATTGCATCGATGGGTGGATATATTGTTCTTGCTTTCATGGCAGGTCAATTCATCGCTTACTTTAATGAAACGAACATGGGCATGGTTCTTGCGATTAAGGGTGCAGAGATCTTGACTCAAACGGGACTAACGGGCATTCCGCTTATCCTCGTGTTTATCGTAATCTGTGGTATTATTAATATCTTTATCGGTTCCGCATCTGCTAAATGGGCTTTGCTTGCTCCGGTATTCGTGCCTATTATGATGCAGATTGGATACACGCCTGAGTTTACACAATTGATTTACCGTATCGCGGATTCCACAACAAATATTATCTCGCCATTAATGGCGTACTTCGCAGTCGTGATTGCATATGCACAAAAGTATGATAAGAAGATTGGTATTGGTACACTTGTATCGACGATGCTTCCATACTCTGTGGCGTTCACAATTGCATGGGTATTAATGTTGATCCTATGGATGTTCTTAGGTATAGATCTAGGACCTGGCGCGAAAGTTTATATGCCATAATGATTTCATTCATAGAAACCGGCTTGCAGTTTATGCAAGCCGGTTTTCCTGTATTAATTAAGCACTAAAGAATATTTTACAGAAACTGTATCCTCGAAATTCACCATATGATATGATAATAGAAGATTTTTTTAGCGTGAAAATGAAACGTATTTTTTCTGAGCACGTATCAATTAGGGAGAACAAAATTAGGGAGTACACCATCTCGAGGAGGAAATGAAACCATGTCTATTTTTAAAAGATTACGTGATTTAACACTATCTAATGTATATTCACTTATTGAGAAAGCTGAAGATCCAATCAAGATGACAGATCAATACCTTCGTGATATGCAAGAGGATCTTGAAGATGCAGAGAAAGCAGTAGCTGCTCAAATCGCTATTGAGAAGAAGTTCAAAGTTCTTTATGAAGAACAAGAAGCTCTAGTGAAAAAACGTGAAGAGCAAGCACATATGGCTGCTCAAGCGCAAAATCTTGATCTTGCTCGTCGTGCTCTAGAAGAGAAGAAATCTTGCGAGCAAAAAATGAATGAGTACAAAGCGACTTACGATCAAAACAAACTTGCTGCAGATAACCTTCGCAAGAAGCTTGATGAAATGCGCAAAGATCTTGTTGAGATGAAAAATAAACGTGAAACATTAGTAGCTCGTTACAATGCTGCTAAAGCACAAACAGAAATCAATAAAGCGATGTCAGGACTTGGTTCCGATACTGCATCTTCTGGACTTAAACGTATGGAAGAGAAAATGCTTCAAATGGAAGCACAAGCAGAAGCAAGTAACGAGATGACTGCTAAGGGCGCATCCCTTGATGATGAATTCGAAAAGCTTGGTTCAGGCAAAGCAGTAGATGACGAGCTTGCAGCTCTTATGAAGCAATACGAGCAAAAGTAATCTACACAATATGAAATTCAGGGAAAACGTCGCAAGACGTTTTTCTTTTAAGTAAGAAGTTTGCTCAAGGAGGAAATTTAACGCATGACTTGGATGACGATATTGGCAACACTTGTGTGGACAGGAGTTGGAGCTGTTCTCTTGGTTGTCTTAATGGGGATTGATTCATTATTTACTCGTTATAAGGACATGGAAGAAATTAAGAATGGGAATGTTGCGGTGGCAATTCGTTTCGTGATGAAGTTGTTTGCTCAGGGTTATATATTGAGTCAATCCATTCGCAGTTCCAATGATTTATGGGATGCTGTACTCGCATCTGTTGTCTCATTTGTCATCCTACTTATACTTGAACTCATCATTCGTAACGTACTAAAGTGGACAGTAGCCTTGAACTTAGATGAAGGTACTAAACAAGGTAAGATCGCGCATGCTCTATTAGGCGGGTCGTTACACGTTGTCGGTGCACTGGTTATCGCATCGTATTTATTAGTAAGCTAACAATTAACATGTAGAAAGGGCGACCTATCATGAGTATATTTCAACGCATCAAAAACCTTGTTGCAAAGCCAGAGCCGCCGAAAAAAGAAAAAAGTATGCTGTCCCTTGTACCCGGAGATATTTGTGAAGTGTCACTCGTTACTTATGAAGTAGTTGGACGCGTTCAGAATCGCCAGCGTAATGCGGTAGTATTGACTTTGCAAGATGGGAATACGATTAACTATTTGCATATTGAAGAACGCGAGAAATTAACCTATTCCTTGTATCTTCCTATTGATGGTCGTCTGGACTCGCCAGATGAAGTGCCTACAACGATGGAACTCGATGGAACGAATTATTACTTAGAAGAGCAGTACTCCGGACTCGTCGTTACCAATGGCAGAACTCCGTTCAAACAAGGTGGAGATCAGTATGTGTGGCAGTATCAATCTGACAACTCTAGACTGTTCCGCGTGGAATGGCAGGACGGCAGATTCATGCTGTATGAAGGAGAATGGATTTTGCCAGGAGATGTGAAAGTGATCCGTGGTAATTAAATAGGGAGTGAACGTAATGGCAAGACGGCTGTTACATGCCTTGAAATTAACGCTCGTCTTTAGTTTGCTGCTTCCGCTTCTTGTCGCCTGTGGCGGCGATCCGGTAAAGGATAATTACCCTCTGGAATCAGTAAATAAGCAAGGATCCCAACAATCTTATGTATATCGGGCACCAGACAAGACGGTACCTGGAGTGGCTAAAGAAATTGCGGATCAGAACAAACCACAGCAAATATCTAAAGAAGATCCGGAGCGAATGTTCCTTGTCTACTCGGATAAGTTATATAATATCCAGAAAGATCCTGCTAAACCGACAGATACATTAATTGAAGTAGATAACAAAGCGTATGTTGAGAACAACTACGCATCTGATTTCTTACAAGCGTATATTACTTTAAAAATATTAGATGAAGTGTTCGACTTTGTCGGGGATAGTCATGCACGTAAGTATCGCGGATATACGAGCAGGGATATCTATAAACCGCAAACCATTTATAAAACTCCAACAAAAGAAGAGAAGAAACAAGCTCCTCCTATGACAGTGGATCGTAAAGGTTCCGTTACGAAGCGGGGAACAAACAACAGTACAGGATCGAGTAGTTCCAGCGATTCGAATAAATCAACGACGAACATCTTCAAGAAGTCAGATGAACAAAGTAAATCAACACCTGCGCCGAATACGTCAAAAGATTCGACGGGCAAGGTTATCCGCAGAGATGACAAGAGTTCTACCAACTCATCAAGCTCTACAGGTTCATCAAGCACATCCAATTCGTCAAGTTCTTCCTCAAAAAGCTCAAATTCAGGCAGCTCGAGTTCAAGTAGTTCCAAATCAAGTGGTTCTAGTTCAAGTGGTGGTGGTTTCAAGGTAACAGAGAAGAAACCAAGTCCACCTAAGACAAGTTCTGGCTCAGGTTCTGTTACGAGGCGTAAGTAACAATCAATCACTTAAACCCCTATAGGCAGGTACCAATTGTTTAATCGTTGGTGCTTGCCTAACTTATTTGTTTAATTCATAATGGCAATGGGGTATACTACAAAGTGCGAGTCACACAGAAAGAAGGCCAGCAGATGTTATCCAAACGTACTTTGTTGCGTCTATTTAAGTTTCTATTTCCGATTGCGATTATTGTATTTGTATTTTTCCATCTGAAAAAAGAACTCGAAGGTCTATCACTTGGTGAAGCAATTCGGGCAATCAAGAGTATCCCGAGCGGTGGGTTCATCTTCGCAATAGTGATCGGTGCTATTGCTGTATTTACGATGTTTTTTTATGATTACATACTGATTCGATCGCTCAAAGGGAAAGCATCTTTTGGCAAAATATTTAGAGTGTCGTGGATCGCCAACTCGTTTAACGGCATATTCGGTTTTGGTGGACTTGCTGGTGCAAGTTTACGGGCGCTGCTATATCGAGACAATGTAAAGCAGAAGAACGGGCAATTGGTTAAAGGGATCGCTTGGATGGCGCCATCCTTGCTTAGTGGTTTATCCATTCTTTCTTTCTTTGTTCTAATTGATGTACTTCCTGTTCGTCCCGTACTTAACTCTAGTCCATGGTTATGGATTGCACTTAGCGGGATTTTCTTGTTCTTACCTGTGTATATCTTGCTCTCCAGATGGAAAGGAAAAGCTACTGCATCTGCTAAGACGACTTTGATGTACACCGTAGTGTCGTTTGTTGAATGGTTAACAGCCGGTAGTACTGCGTACGTCATGCTTCGTTTGTTAGGTGTAAACATTGGCTATGCAGAAGCAATAGGAGCTTTCGTTGTCGCAGCGGTTGCTGGAACGATCAGCTTAGTACCTGGCGGTCTTGGGTCATTTGATCTTATCTTCATCATCGGGATGGAGTCGCTTGGCGTTGATAAGGGTGTCGTGTTGTCCGCGCTACTCTTGTATCGACTGGTTTATTACTTTATCCCGTTCGGACTTGGCCTCATCTTTGCGGCATTCGAGATGTCAGGTGTTGTCGTCAAGCATGTGGAAGAACAGGGGATCGTGCAGCAAACAAGGGAAGCGTGGGGGGTATTCTGGACCATTCAGCGTGTTCTCATGCAAAAATTGGGTGACGGATCACTCGCCGTGCTAACTTTTGTTGGTGGTATTGCACTATACTTTACCGTGTTAATACCTAACTCACTTGAACGTGATGAAAGTATTCATTTCTTATTTCCGAGTTGGTTCATTCACATGTCCTCGGGGCTGACACTTGCATTTGCTTTAATCATACTTGCAATGACAAAAGGGATCTATAAGCGAACACAGCGCGCTTATCTCTTGACGATGGTTGCAATAGTTGGAGCTACGATCACTAGTATTCTACGTGGTTTGTACATAGAGACGTCAATTGGCTTGTTATTATTAGGGTTATTACTGTTCCTTCTTCGTAAGCAGTTTAATCGAGTACGAATTGAAGTATCGATAATTGGTAGTGTTATATACGCGGCGTTTGCCGGTTTCTTGTTGTATTTTTTCTATCTCATTACACTGGCGACTGCAGAGCTTGTTCTCTCCGGAGATCCAGATTTCGATTCATTGGTCTATATCCCACTCTGGGGTCTAAATATGATCACTTGTGTGACGATGACGTTCACAGTCGTATTTATCGTTGTGGGTTCCTACTGGTTTGACCGTACAAGACGCAAAATGGTACCAGGCGTTCCGGCTTCCTTCGAACGACTAGAACTGTTCTTGAAGGAGAATGGCGGGAATGTACTTAGTCATCTTGGTTACTTAGGAGATAAGCGGTTTTTCCTCTCTCATGATGGGAAAGCGATGCTTCAATTTGTAAGAAAAGGAAACCGTCTCATCGTACTAGGTGATCCTTCAGGTCATCCTGACTCATTCCCGCGTCTATTAGAACTGTTCTTAGACAAAGTGGATCGGTATGGGTATCATGTGATTTTCTATCAAGCACATAGCAGCTTAATGCCGATGTACCATGATCTTGGTTTCCGTTTCTTCAAGCTAGGTGAGGAAGCGCTTGTTGATTTACAGAAATTTAGTGAATGCGGACGCCAGTATAAGCAGCAGAAGTTGCTTCGGGAGCAATACGAGAAAGAAGGCTACGTATTTGAAGTCGTGCAGCCTCCATTCCAAGATGCTGTCTTTGAGGAGATGAAACGGGTATCCGATGCCTTTTTGGATAAAAAAAAGGAAAAAGGATTCTCGATGGGATTCTTCGATCGTGATTATCTAGAGCGTGCGCCGATTGCGACTTTGCGCAGACCCGATGGGGAGATGGTTGCTTTCGCTTCGATTATGCCTGTGTATCAGTCTTATGAAGTGTCAGTTGACTTAATGAGGCATACACCAGATGAGCTCAAGGAGATCACGGATGTCTTGTACATGAACCTCTTTGAATGGGCGAAGGAGGTCGGTTATCACCGATTTAATCTAGGGTTAGCACCGCTTGCGAATGTTGGGCAGCGAGATCATTCCTTCATTTCCGAACGGATCGCGGCAGCCTTTTTCAATAATATGTCAGTTACGATTAGTTTCAGTGAAATTCGTGAGCAGAAAGAAAAGTATGATCCCAAGTGGGGCAGTCGATATTTAGCATACCGTCGTAATCGCTTCTTACCATGGACGATTTTCTTGGTACTAAGGCTAATTACCAGAGGCGGCGACACGATGCGATAGGAAGCAAAGGAGACGCAAATTGCGATCTCCTTTTTTGTTGTTGACAATATAGGCTTTGTCCTGTATGATTGAATATCAAGTGAACTCAATAACCCCTTTACTACTCGTAACAGGTAACTTTTTATTCCTCCATATTGCGACCACGCAAATAATAAGCAAGATATAAGAAGCTTGACCCTTCCACAATGACTTCAATTCTGCAGGAACAAAAAGCACCCTGAAATCAAAGTAAGATCGATTTAATTCTCACTGGCACGGTCTAGGAACCGTAAGGATGAAAGAGAGGCAGGGCTTTCGTTGTTTTAAAAAAGATCCATATGAGTAATGTGAGTTACGTAAGCTTTTGGGAAACGCGGCATTCTTGAAAGCTTTTTAATTTGTCATTAATGTACTTGAAAATCATTTTGAGTACAAAAAAAGCTTGATTATTATTCATATCCCGCTATAATGGACTTTGCGCCATTAAATATTACAAGGGTGTTGAGTGTGATGAGTCGTAAGAAACAGCAAGTGCTTGAAAAGGGCTGTCAGTTATTTTTCGAAAAAGGTATCCGTGAGACGAGCATGGATGATGTGGCTGAAGCAGTTCCCGTATCGAAAATGACGATTTATAAATATTTTCAAAACAAAGAAGGCTTGATTGAGGAGGTTTGCGAGAAGGTTGCTCGCGAACACCATATGCATATGCGTGCGATATTTGAAAGCTCAGACGATATGATTGAGATCATATCAAAGCTTTCCTGTGAAAAGCAGTTGCGTACGAAATATGAGGCTTTTTTCCAAGGGTTGATGACGGAATATCCGCTTCTATTAAAGAAAACGATGGATTATCAACGGGATCATATGATGCCTGATTTTGAACTGTTTATTTTTCGAGCGCAACAAAAAGGGACGATCCGTAAGGATATTGCCCCACAGATGATAATGATGTTTATGGCTTGCATCAATGAGTTTATTACGAAGATGATGTCAAGTGAAGGTATCCATCAGGCGCAGAACGCTGCAGATCAAATGATGAATTTGCTCTGTTATGGGATCGTTGCCCCTGAACACCAGCGTGAACAAGAATCAAATTCATAATGTATAGAGAAGAGAGCTGATCGTATGAAGACAGAAAAGAAAGGCATTAACCGAAATATTGTACTAATCGGACTTATTATTGGGATGTTCTTTAGTGCTTTGGAACAAACGATTGTGGGTACGGCAATGCCGACCATTATCGAAGATTTGAATGGATTAACTTTGTTTGCGTGGGTGACAACAGCGTATATGTTAACATCCACAACCGTCGTGCCGATAGTTGGTAAGCTTGCCGACATGTTCGGCAGCCGCGGGATGTACTTACTAGGTATGGTCATCTTCGTTGGAGCATCGTTCCTCTGTGCGACAGCGACGACGATGGAGCAGCTCGTATCCTACCGTGCCGTACAAGGTATTGGTGGTGGTATGATTATGCCGCTTTCACAGACGATTGTTGGACTAATATTCTCAGCGGAACAGCGTGCGAAATGGCAAGGCGTATTCGGTGGTATCTTCGGACTAAGCTCCGTTATTGGACCTTTCATTGGTGGATTCCTTGTGGATGCAATTGATTGGAAGTGGATCTTCTTAGTGAACATTCCATTCGGACTTTTATCCGCAGTTTTAATTTTCATGGGACTTAAGAATGAGAAGATTGCACTTGAAGTAAAACCGAAGATTGACTATTTAGGGATCATTACGCTTATTCCAGCAGTTGTTTCCTTGTTACTCGGTTTAACATTTGCAGGAGATAAATTTGAGTGGTTGTCCTCCACAAGTTTACTTGTATTTGGCGGCTCCTTGATCTTCTTTTTAATCTTTATTATGGTGGAACGCCAAGCGGCAGAGCCGATTCTAGATTTATCCTTATTTAAAAATCGTGTATTCGCAACGACGAATATGCTTGGATTCTTACTCGGACTTGGAATGTTCGGTGCGATTATGTTTATTCCAATGTTTATGCAAGGTGTCATGGGTGTGTCGCCTACGAAGGCAGGGTCTGCGATGACTCCGATGATGATCGCACTCATTATTTCAAGTATTCTTGGCGGACAGCTCTTGCTGCGTATGCGTTATCGGTATGTACTTGCGGCCGGTATGTTGATCTCAACAGTAGGCTTCATGCTCATGAGTACAATGGGCATTCATACGACAACTTGGACCATTTACTCGTACATGGTTATTCTAGGTGTAGGTATGGGTCTTGTAATGCCATCCTTAACGATTATTGTTCAATCGGAGTATCCGAAGAACATGCTGGGAACTGTTACATCCTCTTCGACATTCTTCCGCTCCATTGGGGGTACGATTGGGGCAACGGTACTAAGTACTGTGATGAACCAAACGTTGCCAGCGAAGATGACAGATATGATGAAGACGGAAGAAGTGACTTCTAACCCTGTTGTGAGTAAGACACTTGAAACTATTGGTAGTGACTATGACAAGATGTTCGGCGTTCTTATTAAACCAGATGCCTTGCAAATGCCAGCTGACCTGACAAATTTGGTTCTGAATCCGATTAAAATTGCATGGTCGCAGTCCTTGTCTGTTGTGTTCTTAACAGGTCTGGTCTTCATCGCACTTGGTATTGTAATTGCGTTTACTGTTGGTAACGGCAAGATCAAGCGTGATCGAGAGATGAGCGGAGAAGCTGTGCAGACGGAGCAAAGCTCCGTGTAATCTGGCTAGTTCGTTCTGTGTAATTAGAAATCGTGAATACAATAGAGTTTTCGACTGGGCAGGAATGGCTCAGCTCGAAAGCTCTTTTTTCATTTTCAAATTTGGGCATGGGCATGGAAGTTAGCTTGAAGCAACATCTATAACCAACTGCAATTAAGCAGGTTTACGACAACTCTGTTTCTCTAGACCCACTCGATAACCGCCGTGTACAATGATTAAGGAATTACATACTGGGGGAATGAATGATGGATAATGCGCACCTTAAACAAGGAGAGAAAGGGATATGGACGAGTATTATCGTCTACTGTTGTCTCTCACTTTTAAAAATATCGCTAGGTAGTTACTATCAGTCTGAGGCGCTTTTCGCAGACGGACTCAATAACTCAACAGATATTATTGCTTCGATTGCTGTACTAATTGGAATCAAAATCTCAAGGAAACCGCCTGATGAAGATCATGCATATGGTCATTCAAGAGCGGAGACAATCGCAGCTCTTATTGCTTCACTCATCATGGCAGCTGTCGGATTGCAAGTGCTCTATCAAGCAGTCCTTTCGACGATGAGTGATGAGGTCGCAGTTCCACATTTGATGTCAGCTTGGGTCAGCTTGGTCTGTGCCGTCATTATGTATGGGGTATATCGGATGAATCGGAGACTTGCGAAGGCGACTGGCAGTATGGCGATGGAAGCAGCTGCACAGGATAACCGCTCAGACGCACTAGTGAGTATTGGCGCGTTTGTTGGAATTATGGGTTCGCAATTTGGGTTGCCGTGGCTGGATCCAATTGCGGCGTTTGTTGTTGGAATAATAATCTGTAAGACAGCATGGGATATTTTCCGTAATACGACGCATTCCTTGTCTGATGGATTTGATCAATCGAAACTAGAAGCGTACAAAGAAACGATCGGCAATACGCCAGGTGTGCAGCTTGTGAAAGATATTAAAGCAAGAATTCATGGTAATCATGTCTGGGTGGATGTTATTGTCGCGGTGAATAATGATCTTAACGTTGTAGAAAGTCATGAGATTAGTGAACAGATCGAGAATCGTCTTCATAAAAAATATAAGATTGCGTACACGCATGTTCATATTGAACCCTTGGATAGCGTGTAAATCGATGTATAATCGTTCATTTATAACCATCTTTTTCTAATGAAAAAGGTGGTTTTTGCGTTTCTACGTGATATTTCCTTATTTGTAACCTCTCTGTAAATCTATGTAACTCAAACTATATTAATCTAGTAGATACCAACACAGAACAACAGTAAAGAGGGTATGCAACATGAAATACTACACGGAACGCAATCAACGAGTTCAACGAAACAATCGCCGTAAACGCAGAAGGATTCTCCTCATAGGAGTTATCATATTGCTTATCACAGCTGTTGTTATCGGAATTCAGTCATGGACCTCACCGCAAATTTCGCACGGATCGACGTCTGCGGCAGGTTCTGAGCAAGCGGCTGTCAGCGAACTGACAAAGCTGAAGATGGTTCCATTAGGTAAAACCGCACCGCGTGAGTACAATGGGCAAATACGCAAGATTGCTTACTTAACTTTTGATGACGGTCCAAGTAAATACACGGAACAGTTATTAGATATTCTGAAGCAGCACGATATTAAGGCAACGTTCTTTATGCAAGGTAGCAATGTCAAAGGATATGAGAAGGCGATTAAGCGTTTAGCAGATGAAGGTCACTATCCAGGATTACATAGTATGACCCACGACTATAAAAGCTTATATCGCAGCGGCGGCTCAGAAAATTTCCTGAAAGAATTCAATCAAGTGCAATCTTTAATTAAGAATATTACGGGACAGAAACCTACGCTTATCCGCGCTCCGTATGGAAGTATGCCGCAAATTGGTGCACAGTTTAGACAAGAAGTGGCGGGCGCAGGATTTAAAATGTGGGATTGGTCCATTGATTCTCTAGACTGGAAGTTCCCGAATAAACCGGATGAAGTGTATAAACAAGTACAACAACATGTGAAACAGAATTTGGAAGTCATTTTGTTCCACGAGAAGAAGCAGACGTTAGATGCCCTTCCGAAGATCATTCAATATTTGAAACAGCAGGGCTATGAGTTTGAAGTTTATAATCCGAATGCACATATCATGATGAATTTTTATAAGGATAGAAGTTTATAACATCTAGGAGGAGCATCTTGTGAACAAAAGTACCATACTCGCCTTAGGGATGACCGTAGCAGTCCTACTGACAGGTTGTGATAATCAGCAACAAGCACAGAGTAATCTCATGAAAAAGGTTGAAGAAGTGCTGCAGACAGAAGTAAGTCGCACAACTTGGTCGGATCAAATATCTGATCTGGAGCAGGCGGATCAGCATGATTTTCTAAAAATCGTGGAAGAAGGTAAGAAATCCAACCATGATGTAAAGAATTTAATTCAAAAGTGTTTGCAAAATATTGATCAGCGAAAATCGCTTCTCACTGAAGAGAAACAAGTGCTTACCCAAGCAGCGGATACCGTGAAAAATATGAATTCGAGTATTAAAAAGCTAAGGAAAACAGAAATTAAGAATCAAGCGAGCAGCGTACTTAGCTTATATGAACGAAGATACGCTGTGTATCAGAATATGCGTACCTCGTACGAACAGGCACTTGCACAAGAGCAAGGTTTGTATGATATGTTAGCGGAATCTAGCCGTAAATTAGTCGATATTGATAATTTGGTGTATGAACGCAATAATAGTTTTAATAAAGTAACGGAATTAATGGTTGAATTCAATGAACTGACCGATCAGTTCAATAAGGAGTATCAAGCCCTTGAAAAGTTGATTAGCGGCAATAAAGTATAACTTTTTTGAGAGAAAGTATTGTAATTGAAAAATGTTTATGCTAAGATCAATTTCAGATATTGACCGAGTGTACAAATTAGTCATTCGGTCAATACATAACGAAAGGGGTTATCAATCATGTCTGTGGATCGTCGTAAGCTTATTATCGAAGCAGCCAGTAAGTCATTCTCGTTATTCGGTTATAAGGCGACCACCATGGAACAGGTTGCTAAACTTGCAAATGTAGGGAAGGGTACGATTTACACCTTTTTCACGAATAAGGAGGAGTTGTTTGAAGAGATCTTACAGGAGCTAATCAAACATGTGCAGCGAATTGCACAAGAGACGATTCTAGCTAGGGATTCTTTTCATGACAACATGCATCGATTTCTGTATACCGTTTTGGAATTTCGAAGAGAGCATGACTTAATGATTCGTATGACGAACGAAATTACAGAGATGGGGACACCTGCTGCGAAAGAAGGGATACGTAAAGTTGAAAGTGCCGTACTCGCACTACTCAGCATGAAAATTAAAGAAGCCATTGAACGCGGTGATTTAAGACCATGTGACCCGGAGCGGACTGCTTTTGCAATGTTTAGAATGTATCTTGCGTTTGTACTTGAATGGGAAGTGACGCATCCACCGCTTGAAAAGGAAGAAATCGCAAATCTATTCGATTTATACTTTGTCGAGGGATTGGCCGCCAGGTAGGCGTCCATTTTTTTAGCCCATTTGTGACCAAATGGTTAAAACGGTCAGCTAGTATTGAGAGGAGAAAATAAAGATGAATAAGAAAAAACGTTTTATTGCTTACGAATGGGCATCCATCGTCAAAAACAAGAAAGTGCTGTTCTCGGTAATCGGTGTGATACTGATTCCGCTGCTTTACAGTTCCATGTTCCTATGGGCATTCTGGGATCCCTATGCGAAGCTAAATGAGCTTCCAGTCGCTGTCGTTAATTTGGATGAAGGTGCTACTTTCAATGAGAAGAAGCTGAATGTCGGTCAAGATTTGACGGATAAGCTCAAAGAATCGAAAGATTTCAAGTGGGAATTCGTGAGCGGTGAAGAAGCCCACCAAGGGATGATCGATCAACAGTATTACATGTCCATAGAAATTCCAAAAAACTTCTCGGAGAATGCTACGAAAGTATTGGATGATAAACCGGTCCAATCTGAGATTAAGTATATTCCTAATGAGAGCTTGAACTTCTTATCCTCACAGATTGGTTCTAGCGCGATGGATAAGCTAAAAGGAAAAGTCGGTAAGGAGCTTACTCGTGCTTATACAGAATCGTTGTTCGGTCAAGTGACGACGTTATCTGATGGTTTAGTGAAAGCAGCAGATGGAGCGAAGAAGTTATCTGATGGTTCGAAGAAAGTGGAAGATGGGATCATGCAAATTGATTCGAACTTGCTGAAGCTAACAGAAGGTACACAACCACTTAAGAGTGGGGTAAGTGATCTTCTAGCAGGAGCGAACAAATTAAATGGTGGTACGAATCAACTGAAACAAGGAACAGGTCAACTTGCAGGTGGTTTGGATCAGTTAGCACAAGGTGGTAAACAATTATCTACTGGTGCTGGACAAATGAAAGACGGTATTGGTTCGCTGCAAACAGGCCTTAATGGATCAGTTGATGGAATCAATAAACTCAATACCGGTGCTAAGGGGTTAAAAGAAGGTCTCGAAGCGATGGCAAAAGCGAATCCACAGCTTGCGTCTTCACCTGAGTTCAAGCAATTGCTTGGAGCAGCAGGTATGGTAAGTGGTGGTGTCGATAATCTTCTTACAGGTCAACAAAAATTAGCAGCAGGCGCGAATCAACTTGCAGGTGCAAGTAATGGACTCGTAGCTGGTGCTGATACACTTAGCGGCAAGCTTGCTGAAGCATCAGTTGGTGCAAAGACAGTTGATGCGGGAGTTCAGGGCTTACAAGCAGGTAGCGGTCAATTGAAAGATGGTTTGGCGAAATTGTCCGGTGGTGTAAGTGCACTTAGTGATGGTTCGACTCAACTAAAAGAAGGTTCATCGAAGCTATCTGAAGGTATGGGTACGGTTGTAAGTGGTCAAGATGAGCTATCTGGCAAGCTAGCTGAGGCAGCAGACAAAACAAGCAGCATCAAAGCGAATGATTCGAACTTTGATATGTTCGCAGATCCTGTTGGGGTAGCAGTTGAGAAGAATGGCGCTGTTCCGAACTATGGTACAGGTTTTGCACCTTACTTCTTATCGCTTGGCTTGTTCGTAGGCGCACTAATGCTAACGATCGTATATGCGATGAAACAGCCAGCAATTGCACCGTCTAGTTCATTTAGTTGGTTTATTGGTAAATTCGGCGTGATGCTTGTAGTGGGTGCACTTCAAGCGCTATTCGCAGATTTGATTTTACTTGGTGGTTTGAAATTAGAAGTTCAGAACGTTGGATTGTTCATTCTACTCAGCTTGGTAACAAGCTGGACATTCATGGCGATCTTGCAATTCTTAGTTACAGCCTTTAATGATGTGGGTCGATTTATTGCGATCTTGCTTCTAATCATTCAACTTACAACTTCTGCAGGTACATTCCCAATTGAGCTGATTCCTGATGCATTACAGCCTTTAGGTAAATTAGTACCGATGACGTACTCGGTAAGTGGATTTAAGGCAGTCATTTCAAGTGGCCAATATGGCGATTTCTGGAGTAATATGTTTGTCCTAATTGGATGGATTGTTGCGATGGGCGGACTTACTTGGATGACACTAAAAGTACACATGAAGAAGAATCCAAGTCTTTCAACTACTGCAAATGAGGCAGTTTAATTAGAAAAATAGGGACCCGTGAAGTGTGATGCTTCACGGGTTTTTGGTATATTTTAAGAGAAACATTAGAATCTTTTTCCTTAAATGAAAATTTTCTAATCTGCGATTCATTGATCAAAACTAGCAAATTATGATAATCTGATAAAGTCAAATTGATAATTTGTCGAATCTGGCTCAAACAACAGGGCCGGTACGGGGGACCAATTTACTTGGGGTGAATGTTCGCGCAGCATGCGAACTAGGGAGCAACCTTCTTCCCGAACCCGTCAACTAACCTCGGAGACACAGGGAGGTATTACCTTTTGAAAACTTTATTCAAAACTGTAGTATTATCTTGCGCAGTTCTTGGTAGTGGTTTCGTAATCGGAAACACAGCAAACGCGCAAACAGCTGAAGATGTTAAAATTCAAGTCAATGATCGATTAGTTGACCTCAATACGAATCCATTTGTTGATAAAGACGGTGCGCTTATGGTACCTGCACGTCAATTGTTCGAGAACATCGGTTATAAGATGACTTGGAAAGAAGTGGATAGCGAAGTTAGCCTAACTGTACATAACGATCAACACAGCTTTACATTTACAACAGGCAGCTCGAAAATGACGGTTGATGAAAGACAAGTTGAACTAACTACAAAGCCCGTTATTCGTAATGGTGAGACTTTCGTTCCAGTTCGCTTGATGGCTGAACATCTAGGTTTTATTATGCAATGGGACGATAAGAATGGTATCGCGATTCTTGGCGTCGATGGTAAATTCCATGCACCTGCATGGTATGCTGGGCCAGAAAAGCCTGCAGTTGCTACACAACTCATTGATACCGCTTATGATTATCTAGGTGTTCCATATGTATATGGAGGAACTACACCAAGTGGATTTGATTGCTCTGGTTTCGTGAGCTATGTGTACAAGAAATATGGTTACGATCTTCCTCGTTCATCTGCTGATATGTACAGCGCTGGAACGAAAGTAAGTGATTTGCAAGCTGGCGATCTTGTGTTCTTTGCTGAAGGCAAGCGCATTTCTCACGTAGGGATTTATGTTGGAGACGACAAATATATTAATGCAGTATCTGGACGTGGACGTAGCGTAATGGTAACAAGTCTTTCCTCCAGCTGGAGTTCGAAGTACTATGTTGGCGCAAAACGCGTAATTCAATAGTCAAGTCAATTGAAATCACGGACAGCCCTGAGCTGGTCTGTGATTTTTTTAATGGAATAATTGGACAAATAATTGTTTCTGCTATATAGTGGTATAGAACTTCAAAAAAACAAGCGGGGTGCTGGGATTTTTGGCCGGCTGAGATTGTATTCCTTAAGATACTGACCCTTGACCTGATCTGGATAATGCCAGCGTAGGAACCATGAATTTTGTTTGTGCATGCACAAAAATGCTGGCTCCCGTAAGGGAGTTTTTTTGTTGGAATTGAAAGATTCTCTGCAAGAGAAGAAGGAGAGAGCAACATGAAGCAAATGAAAGTGACACTTGCAGCTGTACTCGTACTTATGCTACTCACATTAACAGCATGTGGAGGCAAGGAGAAGGCAGCTGAACCAGCAAAAGATGCAGGAGACAAGAAATTAACGGACGTGAAGATTGCCTTAGACTGGACACCAAATACGAATCATACAGGCATTTACGTAGCTAAGGAAAAAGGATATTTTACCGAACAAGGGCTTAATGTTGACATCGTTCTGCCAGGTTCTAACACATCCATGGCGATGGTTGGAGCAGGTAATGCTGAATTTGGAATTGGTGTGCAAGAATCAATTACTCAAGGTCGCTTACAAGGCGTTCCTGTTGTATCGATCGGAGCAATCATTCAACATAATACATCTGGATTTGCGTCACCTGTAGCGAAGAATATTAAGTCGCCGAAAGATTTCGAAGGAAAGAAGTATGGTGGGTACGGTTCACCTGCTGAAGCGGCTGTTATCGAGTCACTCATGCAAACACAAAATGCGGACTATAAGAAAGTTACTTCTATTAATATTGGTGAAGCAGACTACTTTACAGCAGTGAAACGGGATGTGGACTTTTCGTGGATTTACTATGCATGGACAGGAATTGAAGCAGAGCTTCGCAAAGAGCCAGTTAATATGATTTATCTAACCGATTATTCGGATAAACTGGATTACTACACACCTGTTGTCATTGCCAGTGAAAAACTGCTCAAAGAAAAGCCAGAACTTGCGAAAGCATTCATGGCGGCTGTATCCAAAGGGTATGAGTATGCGATTGCAAGTCCTGAAGATGCAGCGAACATCTTGATTAAGGCAGTTCCTGAACTTAATAAAGAATTAGTCATTGCATCGCAAAAATGGTTAAGTCCTCGTTACAAAGCAGAAGCAACAAGATGGGGCGAGCAAAAGCGTTCGGTATGGGAGAATTATTCCAATTGGATGTTTGATCACAAATTACTAGAGAAGAAATTGGATGTCGACACGGCATTCACGAACGATTTCTTACCGAAAGCGAACTAATCTCAACTTGAAAAGAGGGGTCTTTACATGGCTAACGCACTAGTATCCATTCAAATTATTCCAAAGACACGCAGTGGTGAAGATGTGATTCCTTATGTGGATCGCGCTATTGAAGTAATACAGCAATCGGGTGTCAAATACATGGTGAGTCCGCTTGAGACGACGATGGAGGGTGACTTGTCAGAGCTCCTTGATATCGTGAAGCGCATGAATGAGGTTATGATAGAAGTGGGTTGTCCAGGTGTCCTTTCACAAGTAAAGATCGCCTATAATCCTGAAAAAGGATACACAATGGATCAATTAACGGAGAAGTATAGAGGATGAAAGCTTGGTTTATCAAGAGCTGGCCGCCGATTGTGACGGTCAGCCTTTTCTTGGCTGTATGGCAATTGTCGACGATCGTGTTTGCAGTGGAAAAATGGATATTGCCAAGCCCGATCCAGGTTATTCAAGAAGGCTGGCGTGAATTACCCAAGCTAGGTGTTCATATTGGGGCTACGGTGAAGCTTACTTTACTTGGATTTGTAATAGGAAGTGCAATTGGACTTGTACTTTCAATTATTCTTCATTTAATGCCGCGTGTGCGTGCAGGGCTGTCACCGCTGCTTATCTTATCACAGAACATTCCTGTCATTATTCTTGCTCCACTACTTATGATCTGGTTCGGTTATGGGATTCTACCTAAATTAATTACGATTAGCTTGATCTGTTTCTTCCCAGTTGCGGTTGCAGCGATGGATGGGTTTGCAAGAGCGGATCGATCGATGTACAACTACATGCAAATGATTGGTGCTAACAAGTGGAAGACATTTCGAATGGTTGAACTTCCTTCGGCACTACCGCATATGTTCTCAGGTCTAAAGATTTCAGCGACTTATAGTGTCATGTCAGCTGTTATTGCAGAGTGGCTAGGCGCGGAAAAAGGACTTGGATTCTATATGATGATGGCAAAATCATCGTATCGTGCGGATCGTGTATTTTGCGTGATGCTGCTTATCGTACTATTTAGTTTATTGTTCTATAAGGCAATCGGTTGGATCGAGAATTGGCTTGTTCGTTGGAATGTGAGGGCGAAGGTATGACACTACACAATAAATTAGTACTTGAACATATCCAAAAGTCGTTTGTTGATAAAAGGCAGACAGAGCTGGTCCTTCAAGATATTAGCCTACATGTTGCGCAAGGGGAATTCGTATCACTTATTGGCCCTTCGGGAAGCGGAAAGTCAACAATTCTACAAATCATTGGCGGGTTAGTTGAGCCATCTGCCGGCAGTGTTCGCTTGGACGATCAAGACGTCACAGGTAAGCGTGGTTTGATCTCTTACATGCCGCAAGCGGACTGTTTATTTCCGTGGCGAACGATTGAGGAGAATGTGATAACTGCACTTGAAGTCGCAGGTGTAAACCGAGATCAGGCACTTAAGCAAGCGCGTGAATGGTTACCGCGTATCGGTTTAGGCGGATATGAGAAGAAGCTGCCGCAAGTGCTATCGGGTGGTATGCGTCAGCGAGTATCGTTCCTACGAGCACTGCTATCTGAACAAGAGTTGATGTGTCTGGATGAACCCTTCGGTGCGTTAGATGCACTGACAAGACTAGATATGCAGAAGTGGTTACTTAGTATTTGGGAACAGGATCAGCGCTCAGTGTTGTTTGTGACTCACAGTATTGAAGAAGCGCTATATTTATCTGACCGCATTTATGTGTTGTCTGAGAAGCCGACGCTTATTTTGCAAGAGTTCCAAGTTCCGTGGGCTAGACCACGTGATTCTGCGGTCACCTTGTCACCTGCGTTTCAAGAGATGAAACAGGCCATTTATTCTTCGATGCAGCGTGGACAGGTTGTATCCTGATCGATACAATAGGATTATTGTACATGATGGGATTATGGGTTGTAGAGGGGGTTACAAGTTGACGGTTATACGATGTAGCTGGGTGAACGAAGATCCACTATACATGGATTATCATGACTTAGAGTGGGGCGTACCCGTACATGATGATCGGCATTTGTTCGAGATGATTACACTCGAAGGTGCGCAAGCAGGTCTAAGCTGGTATACGGTTCTGAAGAAAAGAGAGGCGTACCGAGCAGCATTTGATCAATTTAATGTGAATGTTGTGGCGCAGTATGATGAAGAACGAATCATGGAGTTGTTAGCCAATCCAGGTATCGTGCGCAACAAGTTGAAAGTACGGTCAACGGTGACCAATGCACAAGCCTTTATACGCATACAAGAAGAGTTTGGCACGTTTGATCAGTATATATGGGGATTTATTAATGGGGTTCCAATTGATAATCGCCCTGAGAAGATGACGGATGTACCTGTATCCACACCGCTCTCGGATCAGATCAGTAAGGACTTGAAGCGCAGGGGCTTTTCTTTCGTAGGGACTACGATTATTTATTCCTTTATGCAAGCTATTGGGATGATCAACGATCATATTCAAACCTGTTGCTGTCGGGTTAAACATACGATTCAATAAAATCAGTCTTTCGCGTAATTGTTACGCAGGAAGGCTGATTTTTTTGTTGTTCATTCATTGAATTAATTGGATATTAATGCTATTTCATTCTAAATTAAGGTTCATGTGCTACTGTTGTGGGTGTTAAGAAGGAGGTCGTTAACTTGAAAAAAAGTAATGTGAGCCGAGTTTCGCTTGCAGCTGTGTTTTCAATCCTGATGATGCTCAAAATGTATTTAACCTGGAGCGTGATTCAAGGATCGGTTCCATGGTTCAGTCCGTTATTAACAGATTTACCTACGATATTGGTTCTGTTTGGATGTATTGAGTTATTCATCAAGAAACGCAAACTGCTCGCCTATATGATTGTAAATTTAATCGTGACAATCATTTATTTTGCCGTATTGATGTACTACAAGTATTACGGTGTTATTGTGGATTATCATGCGTTGATGCAAGTTAAACAGGTTACTGAGGTAAAGAGTAGTGTACTCACCATCATGCATCCTCAATATTTGCTTATTTTCCTTGATCTTGTCGTCATAACTGTACTTTGTCTTTGTAGTAAAAAAGTACGTTCTTGGGGGAGTAATGTTCAGATTACATATCCTAAAACACTGGAGCTCGGCGTATTCTCCGCAGCATTAGTAATCTGCTTGTTATTGGTTTCGTCGAATCAAGATATTGTAAATGAACATGTAAAGGCAGAGAAGATGGGTCTGCTTAATTATGAAGTGCATACGATCATGAACGGAATGCTAACGGATTCGGTTGCGATCGCAGCTGTAACACCGGATACAGTAGCAGAGGCAAAGCAAGCGGTAGCATCTACCGAAGCAACTCAGAATCATGCAGGGGAAGCGAAGGATAAGAACATCATTGTCGTTCAACTGGAATCGTTTCAAGACTTCCTAATTGGCTTGCAGATTGATGGGGAAGAAATTACACCGAATCTTAATAAGTTCTTGAAAGAATCTTATTACTTCTCTAATTTCTATCAACAGATTGGTCAAGGGAATACGTCGGATGCGGAATATCTGCTAAACACATCACTGTACGTTCCTCAGAATGGTGCATCCTCTCAAGTATACAGCGATAAGGAATTACCTGGTATGCCGCGTATGGTCAAAGATTACGGATATGAGTCTCTTACTTTCCACACGAACAGTGTTGAGTTCTGGAATAGAGATAAACTGTATCACGCACTTGGTTTTGATCATTTCTATGATAAATCATTTTTCGGTGAAGAGGACTTTATACATTTTGGTTCTTCAGATGAAGTTTTGTTTAAGAAGACGACGGAAGAATTGAAGAGGAAACATGATGCAGGTCAAAAGTTTTATGCGAATTTAATTTCGATGACGAATCATCATCCATTTGATTTGCCAGCATCTAAGAATCCGATGCAATTGCCAGATGAATATAATGATACGTTGGTTGGCAAGTACATTCAATCTGCTCATTACACGGATGAAGCATTGGGTCAATTTTTCGATGAACTGAAAGAAGCGGGTATTTGGGAAGATAGTATGATTGTCATGTATGGCGATCATTTTGGATTGCCTGTTAATTCAATGTCAGCTAAAGAACGTGGACTAATGGAATCAATTGTCGGCAGGGAGTATGGATACACCGATATGTTCAACATTCCACTCTTTATCTCAGTCCCAGGTGTTACGCAAGGTCAGGAGTTTAAGCATGTAGGCGGTCAGATTGATCTGATGCCAACGATTGCTAACCTAGCAGGGTTCTCATTGGACGATAAGGTGTACTTCGGGAAAGATCTGCTAAACAATACGGATACACTCTTGCCAATGCGCTATTATTTGCCAACAGGCTCATTTATTAATGCGAATGAGATATTCGTACCCGGTAGGACGATAGCAGATGGAGATAAGTATGCTTTGAAACATGCGGATCCGACGATGTCAGATGATCATCTTACGTCAGATTTTGAAGCGGCATCACAGTTATTGGCGATGTCAGACAGCTATGTAAGAGGTTTGCCTAGATTGCCTGTTACACAAGAGGAGTCGCATCTTGCTCAAAGTCCATGAAGTAGAAGGGGAGATCAAGCGTATTTGACGATCTTCTCTTGTAAATCGGTCTTGATTAAATAAATACGTTTGCGGATGTAGAAATCAAGTGCTGCACCAGAAAGCTGTTTTGGGTGAATGCGTACGTCTGTATCATTGTTCGTAATCGTCACGGAGCCGTCGCGGTAAAACCGGAATGTGAGGTCTTTCCATAAAGACTTGGCATCTTCAGCAATAAAACGGAAATGATAGCATGATTTCATAAGTCAATCCTCCTCTAATGAGAACAAGTGTTTGTTTATATTATATCAAACGTTTGTTCTTATGTGAAGGTTATTATGGTAAATATTTGAATTATTTTTCATAGAAAAAAACCATGCGTTCTACTAGAATTAGTAGGGGCATGGTTTTTGTTATTTGGAATCCGAATTAGCACTTAGAAACTTGGGATAATAGAGCCTTTGTACTTGTCTTCAATAAACGTCTTTACTTCTGGTGTAGTCAAAGCAGCGATTAGCTTCTTGATTGCAGCAGAGTCTTTGTTATCAGGACGAGCTACGATAATGTTCGTGTAAGGTGAATTTTTATCTTCAATAAATAGAGCATCTTTCGTAGGTACAAGATTCGCTTGCAGTGCATAGTTCGTGTTGATCAAGGACAAGTCTACATCTGCAAGTGTACGCGGAAGCATAGCAGCATCTAATTCATTGATTTTTAGTTTCTTTGGATTGTCTACAATATCTTTAAGAGTGGCTTTGATTCCAACGCCATCTTTTAATTTGATCAAGCCATTTTTCTCAAGAAGTGCAAGTGCACGTCCTGCGTTTGATGGATCGTTCGGAACGGCTACTGTTGCACCATCTGCAAGGTCTTTGATGTTCGTAATTTTTTTGGAGTATGCACCAAATGGTTCAAGGTGAACACCAACAATGGATTCCAGATTCATTTTGCGATCTGCATTTTGAGCTTCTAAATAAGGAAGGTGCTGGAAGAAGTTCGCATCTAATTGTTTCTCGAATACTTGAATGTTCGGTTGTACGTAATCAGAGAATTCTTTGACCTCAAGAATGACGCCTTGTTCTTTTAGTTTCGGTTTGATGAAATTCAAGATCTCAGCGTGTGGAACAGCAGATGCGCCAATTTTAAGTGTAACTTCCTTAGATGCGCCTTCAGCAGCAGGTGTTGCTGGTGCAGCGTTCTTATCGCCGCAAGCAGCAAGTACAGCGATTAAAGAGATGGATAGTACGAACGTAAACAATTTTTTCATGTGTGGTTCCTCCTAAAATTTTTATATAATATCTATTTACGTGAAAACCGTGAAACCAATTTGTCGCCAATCGTTTGCAAGATTTGAACGAGGACAAGCATGACGAGAATACTTACGATCATCATCTCGGTCTCAAATCTTTGGTACCCGTAACGGTAAGCCAAGTCACCTAGACCACCACCGCCGATTAGACCGGACATAGCCGTATAAGAAACTAAGGTTACAGCTGTAATGGTCATCCCAGCAAGTAACCCTGGTAATGACTCAGGTAGCAGAACTTTCCAAATAATTTGCCTATTTGATGCACCCATCGCTTGTGCAGCTTCGATCACCCCGCGGTCAACTTCACGAAGCGAAGTCTCCACTAACCTTGCGAAGAAAGGAGCAGCTGCGATAACGAGCGGCGGGATGGCTGCTTGAACGCCAATCGATGTTCCCACAATAGATCGTGTTAGTGGAATGACGGCAATCATCAAGATAACAAATGGAACTGAGCGTAAGATGTTAATGATAAACGATGAGATTGTATAAACAACTTTGGGAGTACCTTCTTTACCGGAAGTCCAAAATAGAAGTATGCCGATAGGTAAACCCAGAATAATTGTAAACAGGGTGGAGAAGCCCAACATATTTAGTGTATCAATCGTTGCATCGCTAACGTCGGACCAGATGATTTTTGATAAATCCATTTAAATGACCTCCACATCTAAGTCTTTAGTTTTTAGTTGTTGTATAGTTTCAGCAATAGCGGCCTGTTCCCCATGGAAAATGACATGCAGTACGCCATACGGTGTATCCTTTAATCGCGAGATCGTTCCTTGCATAATGGAGAAAGTTACTCCAGTCTTGCTAATGATCTCTGACAATAGTGGTAGGTACGTTTGCTCACCAAGGAATGTAATCTTGACAAGTTGTTGTGATGTCGACTGTTCAAACTTCAAATTATTCCACTCAACAGGGTCTGTTAATTCATCAATGAACTCTTGCGTTACCTGATGTTTCGGTTTTAAGAATACTTCTGTAACAAGCCCTTGTTCGACAATTTGTCCGTCGTGAATGACAGCGACTTTATCACAAATGGTTCGAATGACATGCATTTCATGTGTAATGAGCACGATTGTAATGCCGAACTTCTTATTAATCTCTGCAAGCAAATCAAGGATCGACTTCGTCGTTAGTGGATCTAACGCTGATGTAGCTTCATCACAGAGTAAGATGTCTGGGTCAGCGGATAGGGCTCTTGCAATGCCGACACGCTGCTTTTGTCCACCGGATAACTGGGATGGATACTTACTGCGGTGTTCTTGTAGCCCGACTAAATCAAGCAATTCATTAACCCGAGTTTGAATTTGACTCTTGGGTACACCTGCAAGTGTAAGTGGGAAAGCAATATTGCTTTCGACTGTTGCAGAAGACAGCAGATTAAAATGTTGAAAAATCATGCCAATCTTGCGACGACGCTGCTGAAGTGAGTTGTGAGACAGCTGTGTAATATCTCGATCTTGGATGATCACCTGACCACTGGATGGGCGCTCTAATAAGTTGATTGTCCGTAGCAGCGTACTTTTACCAGCACCTGAGTGGCCGATAATCCCATAAATTTCACCTTTAGCAATATGAAGGTTAATGCCATTTAGGGCAGTTGTTTGTTTGTTGCCGCTTGTATAATGTTTTGTAATATTTCGTAATTCGATCATGGGTTATCACCGTCCTAGCATGTATTGTGTGCAAGTTAATTGGAATTCATTTGTAAAAATATACAAAAAAGCCCTTTTTGCAGAATGCAAAAAGGGCTGAATAGAGACGACTCCGACCTTTTCTCATCTGCCAGAATTCATACAACAAATGAATTCTGAAGGAATTGGCACCATGACATTAATAGAATTTGCATCTATTAACCGGTTGCTGGGCTTCATCGGGCCTTGTCCCTCCGCCTCTCTCGATAAGAAATTACATATTCGATTGAGCATTTCGTTTGATTTGCTGATTTGTAAGTATGAGTATATTCGCACTTACGTCTGGAAGTCAAGAAAAATTTTTGAACAACGGTTAATTTCCATTGAGACTTGTCCCTATATGTTGTATATTATTAAAGGCTATCATTGGAGGGATTAACAACATGAAAGACAACAAATTAGGCTTATGGCTACTCGTCGCATTAGTCGTAGGTAACATGGTGGGCTCGGGTATCTTTATGTTACCGAACACACTGGCTAAAGTGGCAAATCCAGCAGGTGTCATTACTGCATGGGCGCTAACAGGTGCTGGCGTACTAATGATTGCGCTTGTATTCGGTAATTTGTCGATTCGTAAACCAGATTTGTCTGGTGGACCACAGCTTTATGCGACTGCACTTTTCCGTAAAGGATCTCGTGCATCCCATATGTCCGGATATTTTGTCTCTTGGGGCTATTGGGTAGCGAATATCTCAGGTAATGTAGCTATTGTGACTACATTCGCTAGTTACTTATCTACATTCTTTCCAATCATGATGAATCAAGCGGAACTATTTACTGTACTTGGATTCACGTTGAAACTGGGAAATCTTATTACGTTTATTATTTGTTCCGCATTCTTGTGGGTTAATCACGCTATTATTCTTCGTGGTATTGAAGGTGCAGGTAAGCTAAATTTAATTGCTACTGCAGCGAAAGTTCTCGGTTTTGCACTCTTTATTATTATTGCTTTAACTGCTTTCCAGAGCAGCAATATTATGCCCTTGATGCAAGAGAAATTAAATACCGCTGGTGAACCAGTAAGCTATTTGCAACAAATTAGTATGGCGGCAATGGCAACGATGTGGGCATTTCTTGGTGTAGAGTCCGCGGTTGTATTCTCTAAACGTGCACGTAAGAAATCATACGTTCAAATCGCAACGATTCTAGGTCTAGGAATTGCATTACTCTTGTATATGAGTATTTCGATTCTAGCAATGGGCGTTATGACACAAGAACAATTGATGAATTCACATAAGCCTCTCGTAGATGCCTTGTCGATTGTTATCGGACCATCAGGCAGTTACTTAATGGCGGGTCTTGGACTTATTTCACTGATCGGTACAACGATTGGCTGGATTCTGCTGAGTGCAGAAGTGCCTTATCAGGCTGCAAAACAAGGATTGTTCTTGCCTATTTTCCAAGTGGAGAATCGTCATGGGGCTCCTGCAAAGGCGCTGACAATAACAAACTTTATGACGCAGATCCTTATTTTCTCAACCGTATCCAGTTCAATTGCAGATGCTTTTGAGCTTGTAACAACAATCGCGATTCTAGCTGTTCTTGTTCCTTATACGATTGCAGCCTTGTATCAATTGAAATTGGTATGGCTTGGTGAAACGTATGAAGGGCAGAAGACGCAGCGTATTATTGATGGGACAATTGCTTCATTAGCAACGATTTACTCGCTATGGGTGATTCGCTCAGGAATGACCGATTGGTTTACATTCGTCGCGGGTGTAGGCATGGTTCTATTCGGAATTGTGTTCTATCCACTTGTAAAAAAGAATAAGTAATTTCAATATGAGCCAGACAGCCGTTAGAGGTAGTCTGGTTTTTTATATGTCTAGTAAAAGCTAGGCGTGGGTCTACGCACGTTCTCTAGATATAGGAATAAACTGATACTATCTTCTGCCTATGAAAATGTGATGATAGAGAGGACGTTTCCCTACATGAGCAGACCTGTAATTGGTATTTTGGCTTGGAGAGTTGGACTTAAGTTCAAAGAGTCGAATTATTTGAAGCAGCTATTGAAGGAAGGGCAAGACCTAGGCGCTCTCGTGTACTTATTTTCAGCGGATGATGTGAATCGGGACAGGAAATCTATTTATGGATACGTACAAGGGCGAAGTAAAAAGCTTGAACGCCACTTATTTCCATGGCCGGATGTGGTGATCGACCGTTGTCGCAGAGGTGATCCCGCTTATCGAAAGGTACGAAATTCTAAGCTTTTTATTTATGCAAATAATCGGTATACGAACAAATGGCGAGCAACGAAATTATTCATGCAGACCGACGCACTGCAGAAGTGGATGCCAGAAACGATGAAGTACAATGTTAGTAATTTACGGGAAATGATAGGCAAATACCGTATATTATATGTGAAACCAGGCAATGGCACAGGCGGTCGCAGCATTGTGAAAATTAGCCGGACAGACAAAGGGTTTCTCATTCAAGCGCGATCACGTAATTTATCGAAAAAAACAATTGAAGCACGTCGCGTGGTTACCCTATGTCATTGGCTGAATACATGGGTAGATCAGCAGCGAATTCGAAAAGGGATCTTTATGATCCAACAAGGGCTCGATCTGCAAATTATTCCAAAGCACGTTGCCGATACGCGACTATTGATTCAGAAGGATGATCAGGGACAGTGGACAGTTACAGGGATGGGCATACGTGTTGGTCCTAGAAACTCTTCCACATCGAATCTACATGGTGGAGGTAAGGCGGTTTCGTTCGAAGCTTTAATCACAGAGAAATTTGGTGCAGAGAAAGTCCAAGCGATTCGTGATGAATGCTTTGAGCTAGCATTTCAAGTGGTGCGAACGATTGAAGAACATTTTGGCAACATGATGGAGTTCGGACTTGATATTGGAGTGGATGTAACTGGTCGGGTATGGCTTATTGAAGTTAATCCGAAGCCGGGGAGAGATATTTTTAAAGGGCTAGGGAAAATGAATTTGTATCGTGAGTCATGTAGACGTCCGCTGGAATATGCGATTTTTCTAGCGAAACGAGGCAATGAGGTCATAACGATCGGTGAACCTACTCCTGCTGTTCTAGAGGAATCATCAAATGATCTGCATCTTAACGACTTCCGAACTGAGGAAATTCCTGTGGAACCTGAAGATCATGGAATAATACTAACTGAAGCCTTAGAACCTGAACAGTTGCAATCTGAACAGTTGCAATCTGAACTGTCACCATCAGATGAACAATTAATAGACATACAACCTATATAACGGTGTGTATGTCTTTTTTTTTCTCTCAATAAAAAAACTCCCAACTCTATTATGAGAGGGAGAGTGACATGCACGTACGGGCAACGATCTCAAAATTTAGCTAAATATTTAGAGTATTGAATGATTCGTCTGACCGATGGTCGAATTTTGTGATCATTCAGTGGTGAATTATCTTCTTTGGATGGTTTGGAGTTGACTTCGAGTAGCCATACACGACCGTTCGTATCAGCGGCAAGATCTACACCCAATTCGGCAAAATGACTCTGGATTTGATTCTCAATCCCTTTGGCAACATCAAGTGCACATTTACGAAGTCGTACTTTAACTAGAGATCGTTGTTGCGGGTTCAGATTGGACATCGACAGGGCACTCTCTACGTTGTGCAGAGTACCTCCTCTAGCGAGGTTGGAGACGAAAGTTTGGTTGCCAGCGATTCTCGCAACGATAGAGGTAATAGCCCAGATCCCTTTGGAATTACGCTGCACGAGTGCTCGAAAATCTACTGGACGTCCATTGACCGCGATTAGATCTACGCCTTGTTGAATTTGGTATGACGCAGACTTGAATTTACCTGACATGGCAGTGATCAGCTTAGCGAAGGTAGGATAGGTTTGTCTTCGCAGTCCGCCCATACTTACGGTATGGCAATGATAAGTGTTAGCGCCTTCGCGACGAACGCGAATAATTCCTTTTCCAAGAGAGCCCTTAATCGGTTTAAGAAACACAGAAGGATACTTGGCAAGCATCGTCTTAAGCATATTGGAATTGAGGAGCAAGTGCGATTCAGGTAAGGAATGGGTCAGTATGCCTTCATGCTTGAGTGCGTCAAACACTTCATTCTTATTGAGATACTTCTCGTTAAAAGTCTGTGTATCGTAGTTCAATTTGGAATCACGCATGAATTGCTGCACGGTCGTACTGCTCTCAATACTTCTAGATGTTAGACGATTGTAGATAATGTTTGGGATTGGAAAATGACTTTTCCGCCATTGATCTTCATGATATGTCCATCCACTTACATAAGGTTGATCCAAGTGAATATCGTCATGCGTAAAGAAGAACATGGAGGCACCATACAAGTTGCATGCTTCAGCAAATTCACGCCCAAATGAGCTGTTATTCCCTAATAAATTCTCAGGATCAGACGCTTTGATACGCCTAATAATGACACCAATTAACGGACCAATTGTAAGTGTATTGGAGCTTGGTCGATATACACACGATAATTGGGATCCGGACAACAAACCAAGATTGGATGCTAAATTAGGTTGCAAGCGTAAACCGTTCCACTTCGGAATACTTAGGATGTGAACAGTTGTCTGGGTATTCCCATATTGCAAAATGATGGAACCACGTGATGGTAATTTCAACTTACTTATCACTTGCGAGCCTATCGCCACCGTGGTTTCGCTAACCGTGCTGGTTTGTTGAACCGTTATCTTCACTTTCAATTTAGTCACTCGATGATCATCCTCTCCAGCAGCAGATGTCAGTCACGAACGGTTATTAACCAGTGTTCTTCATCATATGAACAAGATGATGGCTTGGTGCAAAAAATACAAGCTGGTTCCTATGTAACTTCTTACTTGAAAACTAAGGAGTAATGTGATTTTGATGCCCAGATTGGGAGCCAGCTGATGTCTGTCTCCATATAATGCTGTGAAGCAGATTATCGTGCGCAAGGTTGGTGGTATGGCGATGGAACGGATACGGATAGGTGTTGCAGGGATAGGGAATATGGGAATGAATCATTGTCGAGTGCTGGCATTAATGAATCAAGTGCATTTTGTAGGGGTGTTTGATACAGATGCAGTTCGATTGGAACAAATTGTAGATCAGTATCACGTACAGTCATTCGGTAGTTATGAGGAAATGTTGAAGCACACGGATGCAGTGGTGATTGCTGTTCCTACTTCTTATCATTATGAGTATGCTCGTCATGCGATAGAAATGGGTAAACATGTATTAATCGAAAAACCAATGACACTAACGCTTGAACAAGCACATCAGTTGGTGCAGTTATCCGAAGATTATCCGAATGTGAGGGTACAAGTTGGTCATATCGAGCAATTTAATCCTGTGATCGAAGCGATGCGCGAGGTCGTTACAAGTGGTCAAATCGTGTATATAGAAACTCGTCGTCTTGGAACACCACAAGTGAATTCGGATACAGATGTTATCTTGGATTTAATGATTCATGACATTGATATCGTACTGCATCTAGTTAGAAGTCCGCTGAAATCGATACAGGCTACGGGAACGGGAATGGATCATCGAGGAAGGTTAGAGGCGGCAGCGGCGCTACTGACTTTTGAAAGTGGTGTGTTTGCTGTGCTTGCCGCGAATCGCATCGCTCAAGAGAAAGTGAGAACTCTATCAATAACAGAGTTTAATCGATATATTCATGCCAATTATCTTGCACGAGAGTTATCCGTCTATAAGAAGATTAGCACCTCCTTACATGCAAAAAGCGCCTATCGTCAAGAGAGTGTAGTAGAAAAAATGTGGGTACCAAGCCAAGAACCGCTACGTGCGGAGTTGGAGCATTTCGTTCTATGTATCGGGCAAAATCAGAAGCCAAAAATTGGCGTGATGGAAGGTATGCAAGCAATGGAACTTGCCTATCGGATTCAATCTGTCATTCAAAATTAAATAGGAATGTTTGTCTGATTTTACAGTGATCCGGTTCTAGTACCCATACGAGATAACGCATTCCTCCATACAGTATAGAAAGCGAAATAGATAAGGAGGTAGCGTATGCCCAATTACAATGTATTCAGCCCCGATCCCAATCAATTGAAAACATTAATTTACGGTAGCAATGGAACAAATGCGACTGTGCTTAGTACAGACAGTGCTGGCCGATTAAATACCAACACAATAATTACAGCAGCAACGATTTCGGGTGGAACCATTAATTTGGTACAAACCGTAGGTGCGCTGTTAAATGGTACAGTTTCCGCAACAATTACTGGAGGAACGGTATCGGCTACAATCACTGGCGGTACGGTGTCTGCTACAATTGTTGGAGGAACGCTCAATGCTGTGCAAGGTGCTACAATCACGGCAGGAACAATAACTGCCGTACAAGGTGCAACAATTACTACAGGTACACTTGCAGCTGTGCAGTCAGCTACGATTGCGGGCGGTACAATTAATTTGGTGCAAACCGTAGGCGCCCTGCTTGCGGGTACTGTTAACGCCAATATTATTGGCGGTACAGTTGCGGTATCCTTCTCTGGCAGCACTTTAGATGTAAATGTACTAGGAGGAACATTAAATGCTGTTCTAGGTACGACAATTACCACGGGTACACTTTCAGCTGTGCAAGGTGCAACGATCACTGCAGGGACAATTACGGCCGTGCAAGGAGCGACAATTACAACAGGAACACTCGCTGCTGTACAATCGGCAACAATCGCAGGTGGTACATTGAACTTAGTACAGACCGTAGGTGCACTGCTTAATGGTACCGTATCTGCAACGATTACGGGTGGAACGGTCTCCGCTACGATCCTAGCAGGAACGTTAACAGCGGTACAAGGAGCGACGATCACTACAGGTACACTCGCCGCTGTTCAATCGGCAACAATCGCAGGTGGAACGCTGAACTTGGTGCAGACCGTTGGTGCACTCCTAAACGGTACCGTATCGGCAACGATTACAGGTGGAACAGTCTCAGCCACGATTACAGGTGGTACGGTATCAGCAACGATCCTAGCAGGAACGTTAACTGCCGTACAGGGTGCAACAATCACCACAGGAACACTCGCCGCTGTGCAATCGGCAACAATCGCAGGTGGAACATTAAACTTGGTGCAGACCGTCGGAGCACTGCTAAATGGTACTGTATCGGCAACCATTACAGGAGGAACAGTCTCAGCCACGATTACGGGAGGAACGGTATCAGCTACGATTCTAGCAGGAACAATCACAGCGGTACAAGGAGCGACAATCACCACAGGAACACTCGCCGCCGTGCAATCGGCGACAATCGCAGGTGGAACGCTAAACTTGGTGCAGACCGTCGGAGCACTGCTTAATGGTACGGTATCAGCAACGATTACCGGAGGAACAGTGTCGGCAACGATTACGGGAGGAACGGTATCGGCTACGATCCTAGCAGGAACGATTACAGCGGTACAAGGAGCGACAATCACCACAGGAACACTCGCCGCTGTGCAATCGGCAACAATAGCAGGCGGCACGTTAAACTTGGTGCAGACCGTTGGGGCATTATTAAATGGTACGGTATCTGCAACGATCACAGGTGGAACACTGAACTTGGTGCAGACTGTTGGAGCTTTATTAAATGGTACATTATCAGCAACAATCCTTGCGGGTACGGTAACTGCTGTGCAAGGAGCAACGATTACAGCAGGTACATTAACAACGATACAATTTGCAAGTTATACACAGTTTGCTGCGACGAATATTGCGGTTGCGAATGTATCATTTACGCCAGTTTCTTCGGCTTCTATTACGCAAACGACGAACGTTTATCGAGTCTACTCGTATTTCATTAATAACCGTGCAGGCGGCACTTCTGTTGACTTGGCGATTCAGATCAGTTCCGATGGTGTGAACTGGTTTACGGATCAGACTCAAACAGGGCTCACTCCAGGAACTACTGCTGTACTTGTGCCAGCTCGATTCGCAAGATATACACAACTTGCCTACCAAGTTTCAACGGGCGGAGCTGCGACAATCGACGTATATCTAGATACCCAAGTGTAACCTTGGCAAGCTAATAGCCATATTTTAAACAAGAAGATGGAAGTTTCTCTTCTTGTTTTTTTGTGGCCATAGATAAAGGAGGATGCACGAATGGATTGGTTTGTACCTGTTATTCTACAAAGGGATCATCCTTCGCAAGCTCAAGATATGCCTACATTTCAGGATTCAATTCTAGTTACTAATGATCCAGATTCTTGGCTCATGATGCAGCAGCAACTTCTAGGACGATCTTCAGATTGGGTAGTCGTCTTATTTGATAATGAAGCTTGTAATTCATCTCAAATTCACGAACTCATACAGATTGGATGCCGTACAGAACGATTGTGGCCGCTTGACGAATTTATGCAATTACAATCTGCTCTGGAGTGGATGCAAGTAAATGAGCGGATAAAGCATACGTATTTGGGGAAATCCATTTCATTTGCAAACCTCATTCAGAGTGGTGAACGAGAAATAGAGCAAGCTTTGGAATTCTCTGAACTGGCAATTGTCTGTGCGTTTATGCAGGAGCGACTAGAAGATGTGGAGTCTACCCTGCATAACGCAATGACAATAAAGCAAGATGATATGTCAATGTTGATGCTATCTACTTTATATGGCAGACAGTATCGGTATGCAGAGGCGCTTAACTGTACGAGGCAGATATTACAATCGGAAGTATTGCGTCTATCCTTCACGAGACTACCGACTTATCGGATCTGGGAGTTGCATGGGGTATGGTTAGCCCGCGAGGGGAAAATAGAAGAAGCATCGGCTGCTTTTCAACAGGCATTGCAAGCTAGATTGAAAGAAGAGGAAGCGGGAATACAAGGTTTACGGTTGAACTTTCTTCAAGTCTTGCAAACTTGGGTTGAAGAATTAACAAGTACAGATCTTGAGTTTCAAACACAGATGTGGACTGAAATCGAACAATATGTGCTCGCAATCATGCCATCTGGTCATCAAATGTATATGGAGCTGCGAGAATATGCGGGTGAACCCTATCTATTCGATAACTCCATTCTCTTAACAACTTCTATGCAATCAAACTTGCAGCATCTGCTTACTTTAATTGAACAGAATGCTCCATTCACACTTGCGGGTGGAACTTCGATGTCTGAGCTTCAAGTGATCATTATGATGGAATATGCGGTAAGTGAAGGATATATGAAGCTTGCAGAGCGGTTGCAGGGCCAAGTCGAAGATCCGAATGTTTATGCAAAAATATTATTTCAACGGGGTTATCTACTTCTAAGCGCAGATCTGCTCATTGCTGGCTTGCAAAATCAATCGTTAGATCTGCAATGCTATCGCTATCTCGGTGAGATCCTATACAAACGAGGCGTATATGAGGAAGCAGCATCTTTCTTCGGTTATTTGCATCTGCAACCACCTTATCAAGAGGATGCACAGGTGCATACGGCACTTATTTTGGCCAATATGAGACAAAGTGAAAAGCTGCTTGCTGATTCGTCTCAGCTATTTGCCACCTCCTTATTCTTGCAAGAAGAATTGGTGAAAGTGCGCAGTGCAATTAAACGCCTGGAGCAGACGGATGCCATGACGAAATGGTCGGCGAAAGAGAGGAAGCGATTCCATGTCCAAATCGAAGCATAAACCGCTGTTATCCCTATGTGTCATTACGAAGAATGAAGAAAAATTAATTAAGCGCTGCTTGTCCAGTGTTCAAGATGCCGCAGACGAATGTATTGTAGTCGATACAGGCTCGACAGATCGTACGGTGGAGTATGCGAAGCTATTAGGAGCACGTGTTTATCATAAAAAATGGCGGGATGACTTTGCATGGGCACGAAATCAAGCGATTGAGAAGGCGAATGGGAAATGGATTCTGATTCTGGATGCTGATGAAGCATTGATCGAAAATCAAGGGGCAGATTTACGCCGATATTTGGAAGAGAACGCAGATGCAGATGGCTTATTTCTACAAGTGGTCAGTCATTATGGGAATGAGAATAAGCTATTAGGTTCGATGGTCATGCCTTCGATTCGGATATTCCGCAATATCCCCAGTTATCGGTATAAGGGACGAATCCATGAGCAGATTGTGGCTCCGATCATAACGACGAATCCGCAGGCAAAGCTTATTTTTACTTCATACAAAGTGGATCATTATGGTTATGTGAATGAAGTGGTGACGGAGAAGGACAAGTCAGCTCGTAATATTGCTCTGCTCTTGAAGGAGCTTGAGGTTACAGCAGACGAACCCTTCCACCGATACAACTTAGCTGTAGAATATATTCGATTGGGGCAGTTAGAAGAAGCGCTAGTTGAACTAAGACGAAGTCGGACACTTATTGATCGCAGACCATGCAGCTATAGTCATATGGTATATAAACGGGAACTCGATGCACTTGAAGCGATGGGAAGATATAAGGAGGCACTTGAACTTAGTAGAGAAGCTATTGAAATACATCCAGATTTCCCTGATTTGTATGTATCACAAGCGACGATGTATCAGAGATTGCAGCAGGACCATAATGCAATAGATTCTTATAACCAAGCATTAGCAAATGGTGAAGCGCCATCTCAATACAATACAATTCACGGGATGGGTACTTATTTTCCAGCGTTCTTCTTGGGGAAGTTGTATGAAAGCCAAGGGAAAATAGATATGGCTATCCAGCACTACTTAATGGCACTTAATTTTAAAGCAGATTCGCTGCCTCCGTTCATTCGATTGATTCAATTGCTTGTCCGAACTTCACAGATCGGTGAGATTATTCCGCTGCTGCATCAGATGTTTCATGTCAAATCTTCACGAACCTGGTGGAGTATCGCCGTGTTGTTCTATAGTCTAGGGATGTATGAACAAGTCGTTCAAATCATAGAAGAGTATGAGATTCCAATAGAGAAGCTCGCGGATGGGGAGTCTTTACGCATTCGTTGCAAATTGTTATTAGAACAACCGGATCATCTTATCCATTGGCTAGAAGAACATCTTCCACTGGATGCGGCAAGCAGCAAGTATTATTTTTATGCGGCAATAAAGAGTAATGATGCTCATGCGGCGAGTCGATTCGCCCAAATGATGAAGGATCAGGAGATAGATGCGCTCATAGGGAATGTGTATGAATATGTATTATGGGATCAAGGCGCATTCTCCATATCACCTGAATTGACGGCTCATATCCAAGATCAGGTATGGAATGAATTGTCCTTCTTATACGGTCTAGCTGAGAGTGCAGGTCTACATGAATTACGTTCGAGAATTAAGGGTTACTGGAGAGAGGTGCTCAGACAAATCTCGGACCCGATTAGTTTCCTTCAAGGTCAACACATGCTTGTAAAAGCGCTGCATGTTCGAGTTCATCACTTGCTGCTTACGGCACCTCCGAATATGAAGTATCAGCATGTATGGGGGGAAATCAGTACGAAACTGATTACGTACGTGGACGATCTTACGGTTGGCGAAGTGCTGTAAAGAAACTTATCTGCTATTACTCTGTGCTTGGTAATACACGTTGCAGAGCGATTGGGTGGAGGTTTGAGTTGTTTTTAAGCAACAACGGGTATATTTGAGGAATCGCAGGGGGACGAGAACGACCGTTTCACCTGGATGAACCTGTACAGTAACGTCTTCTGCTGCATGCTTACAATCTGCACTCACTTGAATTTGTGCAATAATTTGAGCAAGGCCTTGATTCGTGACGGCATAGGAATACGTGGTTTGTAGGGAGGTATCTTGGTAGGGCAGGCGCGTCCATGTATCTAAGACAGGAATGTCATTGTAGCTGCGCTCCGTAAATGTAAGTTTGGGGCAGCATTTTTTCTTTTTCTTGTGGCATTTCTTTGTTGGTTTCTTGCAGGCAAGAAATTTAGGTTTAGCTGGAGCTTTGTGACTCGATATAGATAGGGATGGCAACTCATTAGGAGCGTGTGGAGTTGCTGTCGTCGATCTTATTAATCGATTCAAGTATACCGTCCGTGAGGGGTCAAACATTTGTCATCCATCCTCTCTATAGGTTCTCAAACAATATATGTAGGAAGCAAGCTAGATGGACACGGCACAAGCACAACCTCATTTGACATTGCGGAATCTTGATACTACAGTTAACATAAGCTTGTTTAGGAAAATTTGCTAAAGATGCTTATGAAAGGGTGGTGCTTTAGATGGTTCATGTATTGTTCGTATGTTTAGGTAACATTTGTCGTTCGCCAATGGCAGAGGCGGTATTCCGTCATAAAGTGTGGGAAGCGGGACTATTAGATTCGATTACGATTGATTCTGCAGGTACTGGAGATTGGCATCTCGGCGAAAAACCGCACCAAGGCACACGTGATATTTTACAAAAATACAAAATTGATGATAGCAATATGTTCGCCAGACAGGTCGTGTCGACAGACTTTAGTAAATTTGAATACATCGTTGCAATGGACGATTCGAATGTCGAGAATTTAAAAGGTTTCGTAGGCACAGAAGAGCCTCGATCCCAAGTGTTCAAGATGTTAGACTTTCTTCCAGAAGGTCAAGCGGGTAATGTTCCAGATCCTTATTTTACAGGTAACTTTGAAGAAGTGTATGAGATGATTAACACAAGCAGTGAGAATTTACTTGCACATATTCGTGCTGATCAGAACATCTAAATAAGGGTTAAGAAAAAGCCGGATTCTCTAGATTTATGAAGAGGATTACGGCTTTTTTGGCGTATGGATATCGATAGGTAGTGAGGTTGTTGTTCCGCTTTGAGGTATAGACCGATCGTAATTGTTTGTGATATACTCGCCCTATTGTTAACCTATGTTGTTGAAATTTGGTTAACAATTAAGAGGAGGACGAGTGATGACCCATACTTATGAAGAACTACTAGAGAAGAACCGCAAATACTTATGGAATCCTTTTACCCAAATGAAAACTTATCTAGCGGATGAACCGCTTATTATTGCTTCGGGTCAAGGTGTGAAGGTGACAGATGCTCGTGGAAAAGAGTACTACGATGCGAACGCCTCAGTATGGCTCAATCCGCATGGGCATAATCGGCAAGAGCTAAATGACGCGATTATTGAACAGCTTGGACAAATTGCACACTCTACGCTGCTTGGCAGCGCAAATATACCAGCATTACTGCTTGCAGAAAGATTGGTTCAAATCACACCGGAGCGATTGCAGAAGGTGTTCTACTCCGACAGCGGTGCGGCATCTGTTGAGATCGGACTCAAGATGGCTTATCAATACTGGAACAATAAAGGGCGGCCAGAGAAATGCACACTACTTACGATGAAAAATGCGTATCACGGTGATACGGTTGGTGCAGTTAGTGTGGGTGGAATTGATGGGTTTCACAAGACGTTCGAGAAATTGTTATTCCATACTGAGAAAGTATCATACCCCTATCCATATCGCTTTAATGGAACGGCTGAAGAGTGTGTGCAAGCATGTCTGACGGAACTTGAGCAGAAGCTTATCGAGAAAGCAGATCAGATTGCTGGGATGATCATTGAACCGATGGTACAAGGTGCTGGCGGGATGATCATGATGCCTGCTGGATTTCTTAAACAAGTGGAAGCACTATGCCGCAAGTATGATGTATTGATGCTTGTAGATGAAGTGGCAACAGGATTCGGACGCACAGGGAAGATGTTTGCATGTGAACATGACGGTGTGCAGCCTGACATTATGATGGTCGGCAAAAAGTTGACTGGTGGCTACTTGCCAGTTGCAGTGACACTTACTTCTGATGAGGTTTATGATGCTTTCTATGGTGAACACAGGGAACGTAAAACTTTCTACCATGGTCATTCTTATACAGGTAATCAGCTTGGATGTGCGGTTGCACTTGCGAGCTTGGATATTTACGAAAAAGATCAGACGGTTGCTCATGTACAGCGTATGAGCGAAGCGATAAAGCCTCTATTGCAAGAAATTGAAACGTTAGATCATGTTGGTGAAGTGAGACAGCTAGGTCTGATGATTGGAATTGAACTCGTAGCAGACAAAGCATCGCGTAGAATGTATGACTGGATGGAAGCAAGGGGAGCGAGCGTATGCCGTAGGGCAGTGGACCTTGGATTGTTAACAAGACCACTCGATGATGTCGTTACATTCATGCCTCCACTTGTTTCAACACAAGAAGAATTAACAGATATGCTTCGGATTCTTCGCCAAGCGATTCAAGAGGTGACGGAACCATGAGCAAGGGAAAGGGTAAGGGGATTTTTATAACGGGGACGGATACCGAAGTGGGTAAAACCGTTGTAACTGCAGGTCTAGCCTTGCTGCTTAAAGCGCGTGGCTACAAAGTTGCGGTCATTAAACCTGTTCAAAGTGGACATCTGGCTAATGATCCAAGTGGCGACGCAATGCGATTAAAGACGATGTCACTGTCGGAAGAGCTGATTGAAAATATCGTCGGGTATAGCTTCGAACAGCCACTTGCCCCAGTACTTGCTGCTGAGCGATCTGGTGTTGTGATTGATCCTGCAAGCTTACTGGACATGGTTAATCGGGCTTCAGTAGATCGCGATGTTGTGCTTGTTGAAGGGGCAGGCGGCTTTATGGTGCCGATGGGAGCGGATTGGACAATTGCAGATCTTGCGAAGCAGTTGAACTTTCCAGTTCTGATCGTAGCTAGACCTACGCTTGGTACCGTGAATCATACCGTGTTGACAGCGATGGCGATTCGTCAGAATGGACTTGAGCCGCTTGGGGTTGTTCTCAATAGTATTTCAAGCATCACGGTTAGTGGTGATGATGTTGTTTGTAATATTCGAATGATTGAAACCTATGGCGATTTAACGGTTATGGGATGGTTGCCTTATATAGGAACTGAGAGTAAAGCCACACCTGAGCAATTATTTGACGTAATCCATAAACAAGTGGATATAAGTCCGCTCATCGAATACATAACGAAAGGGAATGATAATTCATGACATTAATTAATGATCAAGCGGTTATAAATTGGAATGATTTTGCGACTAAAGCGCTAAATGGTGAGAAGCTTACGATGGAGGAAGGTTTAGCTGTTCTACGCGCAAGTGATAGGGAACTACTGCCGATTCTGCATGCGGCTTATCGTGTGCGTCATCATTACTACGGCAATAAAGTGAAGCTGAATATGATCTTGAATGTCAAAAGTGGCTTTTGCCCAGAGGATTGTGGTTACTGTTCTCAGTCGATTGTATCGGATGCACCTATTGAAAAGTACACGATGTTAAATAAAGAAGCCATTGTAGAAGGTGCGAAGGAAGCGGTAAACCGCAAGGCTGGAACTTATTGCATTGTAGCGAGTGGACGTGGTCCGACTGAGCGTGAATTAGGTGAAGTGTATGATGCGGTGAAGGAAATCAAAGACCAGTATCAATTGAAAATTTGTACGTGTCTTGGCATCTTGAAGGACGGACAGGCAGATAAGTTAAAAGAAGCGGGTGTAGATCGCTATAATCATAACTTGAACACAAGTGCGGATCATTTTAACAAAATTACGACGACACATACGTATGATGATCGTGTGAACACAGTTGAAGAAGTAAAAGTAGCAGGTATTTCCCCATGCTCTGGTTGTATTGTTGGAATGGGTGAGACACACGAGCAGTTAGTGGAGCTTGCGTATTCGCTGCGTGAATTGGATGCAGATTCGATTCCGGTTAATTTCTTGAACTCCATTAAAGGAACACCACTTGAGAACTTGAAAGAACTAACTCCTAGATACTGCTTGAAGGTATTAGCGCTGTTCCGCTTTATTTGTCCTGAAAAAGAAATTCGTGTCTCCGGTGGACGCGAGATCAACTTGGGTCATCTTCAAGCGTTGTCCCTTTACGCTGCTAACTCCTTGTTCGTAGGGGATTATTTGACAACAGAAGGACAGCAAGTAAGTACAGATCATCAAATGATTGCGGATTTAGGATTTGAGATTGAGGAAGTTTGTGTATGAGTCGAGTATGGGAACAATCGCTTCAAGAGGAGCTTGAAGGATTCCATAAGGCGGGCTTGCATCGAAAACTCACAGCCGTGGGTCAGGGTGCAAGCCCTTATCTCAATTGGCAGGGTCAGCGGATGCTTAATCTGTCATCGAACAATTACCTGGGATTAGCTGATCATCCGATGATCATCGAGGCGCAGATCGCAGCAGCGAGAGTTGGTGCTGGTTCAGGAGCTTCGCGTCTGGTCGTCGGGCATGATCTACGAGTACAAGAGTTGGAAGATGCAATTGCAACGTTTAAGCATACGGAAGCAGCACTCGTGATGGCAAGTGGGTACATGGCGAATCTTGGGGTATTATCTAGCATGCTTGGTTCTTCGGATGCCGTATTTAGTGATCGATTGAATCATGCCAGCATTGTGGATGGGATTCGACTAAGTGGAGCGAAGCATTATCGGTATCGACATAATGACATGAATCACTTGGAAACATTGCTGCGTAAGGCAGATGAACAAGGGATTCGGAAGAAACTAATCGTGACGGATACCGTGTTCAGCATGGATGGCGATGTAGCCAATCTGCATGAGATCGTGAAGTTGAAAGAAAAGTACGATGCAGCCTTGATGGTAGATGAGGCTCATGCAGGTGGGGTATTCGGTCCATGTGGGGAAGGAATGTGCGAAGAGGTTGGTGTAGCTGAGCATGTGGATATTCATATGGGTACGTTCAGTAAAGCATTCGGTAGTTATGGGGCTTATATTGCTGGAAAAAGAGTATGGATCGACTACCTCGTTAATACGTGTCGAAGTCTGATCTATACGACGGCATTGCCGCCAGCAGTAATTGGCGGTATTCAAGGCTCACTTACTTTAGTACAGGAAGCGAATACTTTACGCTCCAATTTACATGCCAAAAGCGACTATTTTCGCTCTGCGTTGCAAGTTAATGGTTTCGATACATGCGGTTCAACAACACCGATTATTCCCATCTTGATTGGTGATGAAGGTACTGCGCTCGCATTCAGCAAGAAGCTGGCGGAGCAACATATTAGAGCAGTCGCGATTCGACCGCCGACTGTCCCGTCGAATACGTCGCGCATTCGTTTTACAATCATGGCGAATCATGATCAAGCAGCGCTGGAACAAGCTGCAGAGAAGATCGTGTCTATCGGAAAAGAGTTGGGAGTTATTGGGCATGGATGAGTGGATGACACATAAACAAGGGAAGGGTCCGCTTGAGCAGGATATGGAGTTAGACTTAAGGTCAGGATCTGAAATGGACTTTGAAATGAAATCGGACTTGAGATCACAGTCGAAATCAGGAGTGTCGTCCCAATCGGAAATAGAGCCTTTATCCTTTCTGTGGTTGACAGGTTGGTCGATGCAGGCTGACGTTTGGGATGAACAGATTGCCAAATGGCCGCAATATAAACACGACAAAGTTGATTTTACACATTGTGATAGTAAGGAAGCATTACTTGAGATGGCAGAAGCAGCGCTAAAGTCCATAGCCTCAGCTTCAACAACCGTTGTTATCGTGGGCTGGTCGATGGGGGCAATGTTAGCACTAGAACTTGCAGTAATGTATCCGAATTTCATCCAATCCATGTTCCTTGTAGGTGCTTCAGGACAATTTATTCGCTCGATGCATACTCCGAATGGTGTTCATGAACGGATGCTCCGTCGGATGAGAGACCAACTTGTGGTAGATCGGGTAGCGCTACTTCGTGCTTTTGATATTAGCATGTTTGCAAAGTCGGAACTTGATCAGGGTCAAGAACTCAAGTGGTTGAAGCAGCGAGAAGATCAGCCACTTCCATCGTTACCATCGCTTGTGAGTGGACTCGATTACTTAGGACAGTTCAACATTTATGAGCAAGTAAGTCGCATCACGATGCCTATTCACATTCTAAATGGCAGTGAAGACACGATATGTTCAAGTTCAGGAGCGATGCAGCTGGCAGGGGTACTTTCCCAGGGTAACTGTTCAATATGGGAAGGGGTCGGACATGTTCCATTCCAGACCAACCCAACTCGATTTAACAATTGGATGCAGGAGCGATTACAACATGGATGCACATAAACAGCAAGTATCGAGACAATTTAATCGTGCTGTTAGCACGTATGATGCACATGCAGTTATTCAGACGAAAATGGCACATCAATTACTTGAAGGAATCGGTCCACTACAGGAGGATGTTCGCGTACTTGAGATCGGGTGTGGAACTGGAATTCTAACGCAGCTATTGATCGAACGTTATCCACATGCACAGCTTACAGCGATAGATATTGCAGCGGATATGGTGACTGCTACGCGAGCGAGATTAGGAGACAATGAATCGGTTCAATTTATCGTTGGTGATATTGAGCAGATTAACGAGCATGACCATGCGCCTTATGATTTGATTATCTCAAGTGCTGTCTTTCAATGGCTGCGAGCTCCACTTACAACACTTACTAAGCTTAATAATATGCTGACAGATGACGGCATTCTTGTTGCATCAACGTTCGGACCGCAAACTTTTCAAGAAATGCATGAAATATTTAACGAAGTGAAATTAGAGATGGGCTTAGCGCAAGCAAGTCATGGCTTGCCGATGGAGGCTGCGATAGCTTGGCTGGACTATTTTCAAAAAAGCGGGTTACGTAATGTGTCTGTAATGCAGAAGTTCGAACGCTTGATTTACCCGAACTGTCGTGCATTCCTGCAATCGATTAAGGCCGTAGGTGCGAGTTACAGTGAAGGTTCGTATCCGGTTCGGACAACGAAAGTATTGCTGCATGAAGTGATGAAGCGCTATGACGCGACGTTTGTTACTGAGAATGGTGTGTACGCAACGTATGAGACGATTGAAATTTATGGGAACAAATGTAAGGTAAGGGAAGCTGAAGTGTAAGAATGTTAATTGTGAGATAATTTAATCCCATTATGTATTCCAAAGTGCTACAATGGTGATTGTGCAATTGTGCATTTTATTGAATAACGGGGGAGAACACATGAACGTCTTACATCAGATCAAGACCGAAATGAACAAATGGAACCGCAATGTGAAGCTCTTTTTTCTAGCAAATATATTTTACCAAGTAGGCAGTGGAATCTTCTCAGTCTTGTATAACCTGTATATTCAATCGATTGGTTACGGCGAGACGATGAATGGTTCCATTGTCAGTATACAATCTTTAGCAACAGCACTTATGTTTATTCCAATAGGGTTTCTGGGGGATCGATCCAGTCGTAAGCGTCTGCTTATAATTGGTGCGTTATTAACAGGATTAACGTATCTAGGGCGCGCATATGCCGAGACTGAATCCAGCATGCAGTTGCTTGCGATTGGATCGGGATTATTCGTAGCTGTTTTTCAAGTGCTTGCTGTACCTTTTCTCGCGGAAAATGTGAGTAAGGAGTATCGTCTGAAGTTTTTCAGTTATCACTTCTCTGTCGTGCTCGCTGCACAAGTACTCGGCAGTCTTGGTGGGGGATTTGTTGCGGACATGCTCGAATCTATCGGGTGGTCGCAGAAAATGAGCTTGCAGGCTGTACTCATGTTTGCTGGTGTTGTGAGTGTCGTTGCCTTCTTACCGCTCTTGTTCGTAACGGAATCGAAGGAGAAGCAGTCAGCCAAGGATAAACAGTTAAAAGTAGAGGAAGAGGTAACACCTTCAACTGCGCGAGATGCGAAGACGGAGTGGAAAGTCATTGCGCAGTTTACATTGATTAATCTGATGATCGGGATAGGCTCAGGGCTTGTGATCCCGTATCTGAACTTGTACTTCGTCAATCGATTTAGTGTGAATATGACGATGGTTGGATTACTCATCTCACTTGGGCAAATTATGACGATCTTCTCGATGATGATCGGGCCGATGCTCGTTAAACGGATAGGACCTGTACGTGCAATCGTGTGTTTTCAATTGTTATCGCTACCGTTCTTGATCCTAACGGGTTTCACGAATATATTGATTGTGGCTTCAATTGGCTTCTTGTTCCGACAAGCGCTCATGAATGCAGCGAATCCGATTACATCATCCATTATGATCGAACGAGTCTCCGATTCTCGTAGAGGGATTGTGAACTCCATGACACAGACAGCGTTTATGATAGGTTGGGCAAGCATGGGCACGGTACAATCGTACTTAGTTACCACATACGGTTATTACTGGGGTTATGCGATTACGTTCAGCATTACAGGTGCTCTCTATGTCACAGCAGCAACGTTATTCTATATCATGTTTGGGAGCAAGCATAAGCAAGTATCACATGCGATTGAGGGTTAATCCTTACTAATTATATAAACTTACATATGAATCGATTTAGGTACACGATAGGAGTTATTCCTGTCGTGTTTTTTTGTCGTAAAGTCATAACCCGTGCTGTTCATTCTTACACTAGAATAGGGGGTGTTTGGGGATACTCCTTGGCTTGGCAGCGCTTAAATGGAGGCGAACTTTAAATGGAAACAGAAGTGTATCGTCCAAAGCATAAGCTGCGGTTCATTACAGCATCCAGTCTATTTGATGGGCATGATGCATCGATCAATATTATGCGTCGAATTATGCAAGCATCAGGGGCGGAAGTGATTCACTTAGGTCACAATCGCTCTGTGGATGAGGTTGTGAATGCAGCGATCCAAGAAGATGTGCAAGGTATTGCAATTAGTTCGTATCAAGGAGGGCATGTTGAATACTTCAAGTACTTGTACGATTTGCTACGTGAAAAAGGGGCTTATGGCATTAAGATTTTCGGTGGCGGTGGCGGCGTCATAGTTGCTGAGGAGATCAAGGAACTTGAAGCGTACGGGATTGTGAAGATTTACTCACCGGATGATGGCATGCGACTTGGGTTGCAAGGCATTATCAATCATATGCTGCGAGAGTCAGACTATCCGACCGTAAGGAATTTGGCAGAGGATCAGCAGCATGGCGAAGAGTTGGAGTCGAATGTTGAATTCGAGCAGGTGCAAGAGCGTAATGCACTCGCGATCGCGAAGTATATTTCCCGTTCAGAAGCATTGCTAGAGGGAACTCCGAGCATCACTAGATCTGTTCTATTTGCAAAAGGAGACCGGATTGCCGGTTCGGACTCGAACCCTGGAATCACCAATCTTCCACCTGTTATCGGCATAACAGGCACAGGTGGTGCGGGTAAATCGTCGCTCACCGATGAACTGGTGAGGCGATTCCTGAACGATTTTCCAAGTAAAACAGTGGCAATTCTGTCCGTTGATCCCTCCAAACAGAAGTCTGGCGGTGCTTTACTTGGTGATCGTATTCGAATGAATGCCATTCACAGTCCACGTGTGTATATGCGTTCGTTGGCAACTCGTAAGTCGAAGTCTGAGCTATCCGTAGCCATTACAGATGCAATCGAGGTAACCAAGGCAGCAGGATTTGATCTGATTATTGTCGAGACAGCGGGCATTGGACAAGGCGATTCAGGCATTCATACGATCTCCGATGTTGGGATTTATGTCATGACGTCAGAATTCGGCTCACCTTCTCAATTGGAGAAGATCGAAATGCTCGATTATGCAGACCTGATCGCGATCAATAAGTTCGAAAGACAAGGTTCAGAAGATGCACTCCGTGATGTGAAAAAGCAGTATCAGCGCAATCATCAGCTATTCCATGCACGTGATGACACACTTCCTGTCTATGGGACAATCGCAAGTCAATTCAATGATCCTGGGACGAATGTCTTGTATCGCGCTTTAATTAACACTATTAACAATAAATGCAAGATGGATTGGGTGTCGAGTCTGGAGATTAAAGAAACACGCAGTCGTAAGAATTTCATAGTACCACCAGATCGGACGATGTATTTGGCCGAAATTGTGAGCACGGTTCGTCAGTATAAGCGACTTACGGAGGAACAGTCTTCTATTGCACGTAAGCTGTATCAACTGAATGGGACGAAGCAGGTGCTTGAAGAGAATAATGAGCAAGCGGGTCGTACACATGAGGGAAATCATTCGAATTTTACGTCGGAATCTGAACTCATTCATGCCATTAATGATCGTATTGCGCTCCTCGAATCGCAATTACATCCCGAAAGTCGGCAAGCATTAGATCAGTGGGATGCGATGCAATCTGCTTATCGTCAGCAAGAATACGTCACCTATGTTCGAGATAAAGCGATTCGTACACAGCTTTTCACAACATCTTTGTCAGGCTTAGCTATTCCGAAGATTGCGCTGCCGACCTATTCGGATTGGGGTGACCGCATCAAGTGGGGCCTCAAGGAGAACGTGCCGGGTCAGTTTCCGTATACGGCAGGCGTGTTTCCTTTTAAAAGAGAGGGAGAAGAACCGAAGCGTCAATTCGCTGGAGAAGGAACCCCAGAACGCACGAACCATCGATTTCACTATTTATCGAAAAATGATGATGCCAAGCGCCTCTCCACTGCATTCGATTCGGTGACTTTATATGGCAATGATCCTGACTATCGTCCAGATATTTATGGCAAAATCGGTCAGTCCGGCGTATCCGTCTGTTCGCTCGATGATATGAAAAGGCTGTTCGCAGGCTTCGATCTATGTCACCCATCGACTTCGGTATCGATGACGATCAATGGACCTGCACCGTTTATCCTTGCGATGTATATGAATACAGCGATTGAGCAGCAAGTCCAGAAGTTTGTGGAGAAACATCAGCGAGAACCTATTCTTGAAGAGCACAATCAGATCAAGAAATTTACTTTGGCGAATGTGAGAGGTACGGTTCAGGCAGACATTCTGAAAGAAGATCAAGGTCAGAATACGTGTATTTTCTCGACTGATTTCGCGCTGCGGATGATGGGAGATATTCAGCAATACTTTATCGATCATCATGTACGTAATTACTATTCGGTGTCGATCTCGGGTTATCACATTGCGGAAGCGGGTGCCAATCCGGTCTCTCAGCTTGCTTTTACCTTATCCAATGCGTTTACGTACGTGGAATATTATCTCAGTCGGGGGATGCATATTGATGACTTTGCTCCGAATTTATCGTTCTTCTTCTCTAATGGTATGGACCCTGAGTATACGGTCATGGGGCGTGTCGCAAGACGAATATGGGCAACGGTAATCAAGCATCAATATGGCGGCAATGATCGGTCACAGAAGCTCAAGTATCATATCCAGACTTCCGGTCGCTCGCTCCACGCGCAAGAGATAGATTTTAATGACATTCGAACAACGCTTCAAGCCCTGCTCGCGATTCAAGATAATTGCAATAGTCTGCATACGAATGCGTATGATGAAGCGATTACAACGCCTACCGAAGAATCCGTTCGACGCGCGATGGCGATTCAACTCATTATTACGAAGGAATATGGTCTGGCGAAGAATGAAAATCCCTTACAAGGTGCCTACATCATCGAAGAGTTGACTGATCTGGTAGAAGAAGCGGTTCTTGCTGAATTTCAGCGAATTAATGATCGCGGCGGTGTACTTGGTGCGATGGAGACACAGTACCAACGGGGTAAAATTCAAGAAGAGTCGATGTACTACGAACAATTGAAGCATAGCGGCGAGCTGCCGATCATTGGGGTCAATACGTATCAGAATCCGCTCACACTTGCTGAAGATTACGTAGCACCGATGATTGAACTGGCACGGGCATCGACTGAAATGAAAGAATTACAAATTGAAAATTTGAAGCATTTTCAAGAAAGAAATCAGCATGTAAGCGAAAGCATGTTGAAACAATTACAGCACGTTGCGCAGCGCGGGGGAAATATTTTCGAAGAGTTAATGGAGACCGTGAAATATTGTTCGCTGGGACAGATTACAAGTGCGCTCTATGAAGTTGGAGGGCAGTACAGACGGAATATGTGAACAAGGAGCGTGGCAGCGATGAATTTTCAATTAACGGAAGAGCAAGTCATGCTTTGTACGATGATTCGTGATTTTGCTAAAAGTGAAGTTGAACCGACAGCAATTGAGCGGGATGAGAACGAAAGCTGGGATATGGAAATTTGGAGGAAGATGGCGAGTCTCGGGTTGACGGGTATTCCTTGGCCTGAACAATATGGCGGCGCTGGCGCAGATTACTTGAGCTATGTTCTTGCTGTGGAGGAATTATCGAAGATCGACGCATCAGTAGGTGTGACGTTATCTGCTCATGTTTCATTGGCAAGCTGGCCGGTATACAGCTATGGAACGGAAGAACAGAAACTTAAATTTTTGAAACCAATGGCGGAAGGAAAGAGGATGGGCGCGTATTGTTTGACAGAGCCGGGTTCGGGTTCAGATTCGAGCAATATGAAGACGACGGCGATTTTACAAGATGAAGAATGGCTGTTAAATGGGACGAAGATATTTATTACGAACGGAAGTTATGCAGACGTATTTATCGTGTTTGCTCAGACCGATCCTGCAATGCAGCATAAAGGCATAACTGCTTTTATTGTGGAGAAAGACACGCCTGGACTAACCATTGGTAAAAAAGAAAAGAAGATGGGCATTCGCTCGTCCTCAACGACACAGGTCATTTTTGAAGATTGCAAAGTGCCGAAGGCAAATATGCTCGGGCAAGTGGGTGAAGGTTTCAAGATTGCGATGAAGACGTTAGACGGAGGGCGAAGCGGTATTGCAGCTCAAGCAGTAGGGATTGCACAAGGGGCGTTCGATTTAGCGATTCAGTATGCGCTTACGCGGGTGCAGTTTGGCAAGCCAATAGCGAAGATGCAGGCAATCCAATTCAAGCTTGCGGACATGGCGACGAAGATTGAAGCAGCTCGCTTATTAACTTACCAAGCCGCATGGCGGGAGGATCAAGGTTTAAGCTATGGCTGTGAATCGTCCATGGCGAAGTTGTTTGCAAGTGATGCCGCAATGGAAGTGACGACAGAGGCTGTGCAAATCTTCGGGGGTTATGGCTACATTCGTGAATATGCGGTGGAACGGTTTATGCGGGATGCCAAGATTACACAAATTTATGAAGGTACGAACGAGATTCAGCGGCTCGTCATAAGTAGCCATCTAATGAAAGAAGCTGAAGGAAGGAGCAGCTGATATGACGATTCCAAGTCGCCATCAGCAGGCGGGATTGCCTGACGATCAAGTCATCGAAATGTATCGATATATGCTGTTAACTCGTAAGCTCGATGAACGAATGTCTTTATTAAATAGAGCGGGCAAAATCCCATTCTTCTTATCCTGTCAAGGACAGGAAGCGGCGCAAGTGGGGGCGGCGTTCGCTTTTGAAATTGGAAAAGATTATGCCTGTCCCTATTACCGTGATTTGGCGTTCGTCCATGTATTCGGGATGACAAGCCGCGATTCAATGTTGAACGTGTTTGCTAAAGCAGAAGATCCCAATAGTGGCGGCAGGCAGATGCCTGGGCATTTCGGATGTCGTAAACATAACATTATGAGTGCATCAAGTCCTGTTGGAACGCAGATTCCACATGCAGTAGGTATTGCTCTTGGTGGAAAGCTAGAAGGAAAAGACATGGTTGTATATGTCAGCTTTGGTGAAGGCACGAGCAATCAAGGTGATTTTCATGAAGGTGCGAATTTCGCAGGGGTGCACAAGCTGCCGGTTATATTCTTTTGTGAAAATAATCAGTACGCGATTTCCGTACCACTGCATAAGCAGCTTGGTTGTGAAAGTGTAGCGATGCGAGCGCAAGGGTATGGATTCCCTGGTGTGAAGGTAGATGGGAACGATCCTATTGCGGTGTATCAGGTTGTGAAAGAAGCGGTAGATCGGGGGCGCAGGGGTGAAGGTGCGACCTTGATCGAGGCGTTGATGTATCGGATTAATCCGCATTCTAGTGATGATGATGACCGTCAATATCGTTCTCAAGATGAAGTGGCAGCAGCTCGAAGTAAAGATCCTGTTCGAATGTTTCGTCTATATTTGGAAGAAGTCGGGCTATGGAATGAGCATAAAGAACAAGCCTTATTAAGTGAACTTACTCACGAAGTAAACGATGCAACAGATTATGCGGAAAAGGCGCCTTTTCCCGAGCCAGAAAGCACGCTTAAGTATGTGTATGGAAATTAGGAGGTCATACCAATGCCCGTCATTAGCTATATTGATGCAGTTGCGTTGGCACTACGTGAAGAGATGCAGCGAGACCGTAAGGTATTCGTTATTGGGGAAGATGTCGGTATTCGTGAAGGCGTGTTCAGGGCAACTAAGGGGTTGCTAGAACAATTTGGGGAAGAGCGAGTTATTGATGCGCCACTTGCAGAATCTGCGATTGTCGGTGTGGCTATTGGTGCTGCTGCCTATGGGATGCGCCCCGTAGCAGAGATGCAGTTTGCCGATTTTATAATGCCAGCCGTGAATCAGATCGTAAGTGAGGCAGCGAAGATGCGCTATCGCTCAAATAATGATTGGCATTGTCCACTTGTCGTTCGTGCTCCATATGGAGGCGGTGTGCATGGTGCGCTGTACCATTCGCAAAGTATTGAGGCTATGTTCGCGAATGTACCTGGACTTAAAGTGGTAGCCCCATCTACGCCATATGACGTAAAAGGCTTGCTTAAATCTGCCATTCGCGACGAAGATCCTGTGTTGTTTCTTGAACATAAGAAGTGCTATCGATTAATTAAAGGGGAAGTTCCTGATACGGATTACACCTTGCCAATTGGAAAAGCCGAAGTGAAACGCGAAGGCGATGATATAACGGTTATTGCGTTTGGACTTATGCTACATTATGCGCTTCAAGCAGCAGATACGCTCGCCGAAGAGGGGATAAGTGCACATATACTCGATTTGCGCACGTTATATCCGATTGATAAGCAAGCCATTATTGATGCAGCAATTAAGACGGGCAAAGTTCTTATTATCCATGAGGATAACAAAGAAGGCGGGATCGGTGGGGAAATATCAGCGATTATTGCCGAAGAATGCTTGTTTCAGTTAGATGCACCTATTCGTAGACTATGTGGGCCAGATACGCCTGCAATGCCATATAGTCCACCACTAGAGAAATTTTTCATGCTAGATGCAGATGCTGTAATGCATGCCATGCGCGATCTAGCTGAGTTTTAAGGGGGGAGATGAGATGACTTCGATTGTTCGTATGCCACAGCTTGGAGAAACAGTAACCGAAGGGACAGTACTTAAATGGTTAGTCGCTCCAGGTGATTGGGTCAATAAGTATGAGCCGATCTGCGAGATTATGACCGATAAAGTCACTGCAGAAGTCCCCTCGACTGTAAGTGGAGTTGTTCACCAACTTATTGCTGCTGTTGGAGCAACGATTCCAGTAGGTGGAGTGATGTGTGAGATTACGGAGCAAAGTGTAACTAATTTGGAGCAAAAGACGGAAGCTGAAAGGTTCGGTGATTCGGGGCAGGATGGGGGAAAACAGTACGGAGTGAGACAGGGTGAAACAAGTAAGGTACATCCGTTCAATGAAGGTACTTCTGAGCAACCTACGCTGGCGCAATCTTCTGTCGGCATTTCCCAAGCCCACATCTACTCCCCAGTTGTACTTGAATTAGCAAGAGAGCATAATCTTACTTTGTCCCAAATTCAGGGTACGGGTAAAGGCGGACGGGTGACGAGGAAGGATGTACTGGGATATTTGGAGCAACAATCATTATCAAAGTCAGCGCCGTTGTCACAAGTACAACAACCACTTGCATCAAGATCCTCAGAGTTATCATCACAATCCATGTCGCCATCACATGCATTAATATCAACAAACAACCCATTCAGCGATCCCATCCACCCATCTACCCACCCTATATCCTCTAATAATCACACCCCTATCGCTGCCATTTCTAACATTCAAGCTTCACAGAAAACGACTCCACTTCAATATTACGCACATCCCTCTTGGATGATGGTCGAAGTCGATGTCACGAATCTCGTTAAGTTTCGAGAAGAGAAAAAGGATTATTTTGCAAGCCGAGAAGGGCTTAAACTTTCGTACTTACCTTTCTTTATCCGAGCAGTCGTCGAGGGCTTGAAGAAATATCCTTTGCTTAATTCCACTTGGGAAGGCGAGCAACTCACTACGGGTAAGCCCATTCATCTATCCCTTGCAGTCGCAGCTCATCACAAACTGTACGCACCAGTTATTCGCAATGTCGATCATCAAAGCTTCTTAGGACTCACGCAATCTCTTCATGATGTTGTGAATAAAGTTAAACATCACCGACTTAATGTGAATGAATCTTCAGGCGGTACGTTTACGCTTAACAATACAGGGGCAATCGGTTCGATTGAATCTCAGCCCACACTTCATTATCCACAAACAGCTGTCCTTAGCATTGAGATGATCACGAAACGTCCAGTCGTTGTTGACAGTATGTTCGCCATTCGCTCCATTGTGAACTTATGTTTAACAGTTGATTCTAACGCAATTGATCCACTGACAAGCGGGCATTTTCTGCAAAGTATGAAACAGTATTTGGAAAATCATATCACGGATACAGTCCTTTACTAGAGGAGGTTGAGCGATGAGCACAGCATCTCGAAGAACGGTAATCGTAAGTGCTGTACGTACACCAATTGGAAAATTAGGGGGAGCGTTATCTTCACTTTCTGCAGTAGATCTTGGTGCAACTGTGATTCGAGCTGCCGTAGAACGAGCAGGTGTAGCGCCAGATCACATAGATAAGGTTGTCATGGGAATGGTCCTGCAAGCAGGAGCGGGTCAGATTCCTTCTCGGCAAGCAGCAAGGCAAGCAGGACTTCCTTGGACGACAACTTCCGAGACAATTAACAAAGTATGTGCATCTGGTATGCGTGCCGTCACCCTTGGTGATCAAATCATTCGAGCAGGTGATGGGGAAGTTATCGTTTCTGGCGGCATGGAGTCGATGTCGAATGCGCCATATGCGCTTCCGAGTGCTCGTTGGGGTATGCGCCTTGGTAACACTGAGGTCGTAGATTTACTTAATCATGATGGACTCCGCTGTGCATTCCATCAAGTGCCCATGTCTGTACATGGAGCTAAGGTAGCGGCTGAGTATGGAATATCACGAGAAGCGCAAGATGCTTGGGCACTTCGTTCACATGAGCGTGCGATTTATGCGCAAGAGTCCGGCTACTTTAAGGATGAGATCATACCTGTGGAAATTACGAATAAGAATGGAAGCAAGACGATTGTCGATCAAGATGAGGCGCCTCGCCGAGATACATCACTTGAGAAATTAGCGAAGCTAAAGCCACTGGGTGAGTCAACCTCCACGATTACAGCTGGCAATGCACCGGGAGTGAATGATGGGGCTGCTGCTCTTGTTCTGATGTCCGAAGAACGTGCGAAGCAGGAAGGTCTAACTCCACTGGCAACTATTATCGGTCATGCTGATTATGCAGTAGTCGCACCCTATCTTGCGGTGACACCAGCTTTCGCAATTAAGAATTTGTTAACAAAAACTCGTCGTGAAACCTGGGAAGTGGATCTATTTGAAGTGAACGAAGCGTTTGCAGCGGTTCCCATAACGACAGGATACTTGCTCGGTTGGGATGAGAACAAAGTCAATGTAAACGGTGGTGCTGTTGCGATAGGCCATCCGATTGGAGCAAGCGGTGCCCGTATTATCTGTACCTTAATTCATGAATTAAGGCGTCGCGGCGGCGGTTTAGGTGTAGCGGCAATCTGTTCAGGTGCAGCACAAGGCGATGCGATCATGCTTGAAGTCCATCCACCATCAAGTGGTGAGCCATCCGAATCATTAGAGGTGATCGAGTGAGTATCGAGATTCAGACTGTGATGGTTATTGGCGCAGGTCAGATGGGCAGTGGTATTGCGCAGGTAGCAGCCGAAGCAGGGCTGTATGTCATTTTACATGACCAAACCGATGCGATTGTCCAGCGTGGAATCGATCAAATTACGATCAATTTAACTCGTGATGTAGCCAAAGGTCGTAAGACCGAGGCTGCTAAGCAAGCGATCCTCGCGCATATCGAGCCATCTACTCAACTTGATGACGCCCATTCGGTTCAACTCATTATAGAGGCGATTGTTGAGAACATGTCTGTCAAATGTGAATTGTTCCGAAGGTTGGAAGCGATCGCGCCGAAAGAAGCTATTTTTGCAACGAATACATCGTCCCTTCCGATTACTGAGATTGCTGCTGTCACGACCCGTCCTGAGCTTGTGATTGGCATGCATTTCATGAATCCTGTGCCTGTGATGAAGCTTGTTGAGGTCATTCGTGGGCTTGCCACATCAGATGAAACAACTCAGACCATTACAGATCTTGCTCGGAAAATGAACAAAGTTCCTGTGGAAGTCAATGACTTCCCAGGTTTTGTGTCCAATCGTATTCTCATGCCGATGATCAACGAAGCGATTTATTGTGTGTATGAAGGAATTGCGAAACCGGAAGCCATTGACGAAGTGATGAAGCTTGGGATGAACCACCCGATGGGACCTCTTTCGCTAGCTGATTTTATCGGGCTAGATACGTGTTTATCCATTATGGAAGTGCTGCATGAGGGCTTAGGAGATACCAAGTATCGTCCATGTCCACTGCTGCGCAAATATGTGAAGGCAGGATGGCTCGGTAAAAAAACAGGTCGTGGTTTTTATAAGTACTGACCTATTTGTCTCATTTGAAACATATTTATGGGGGAGGGGCTGCTCATGGACTTTACTCTGACATCCGAGCAAGAGGCGCATCGTGATCAGGTGCGTACATTTGCACAGAAGGAGATCATCCCCTATGCCATACAGATTGATCGAAGTGATCAGTTTCCACGTGACATTGTAGACAAAATGAGTGAGAAAGGGCTACTCGGACTGCCTGTTCCGAAACAATGGGGAGGGTCAGAAGTCGATTTTCTCTCGTACAACCTCACGATTGAAGAAATTTCTTATGCGAGCGCTACACTTGGCGTCATTCTCGCTGTGCATACTTCAGTCGGTACGATGCCGATTGTGAACAATGGGACACAGGTGCAGAAGGAAAAGTACCTACGTAAATTAGCAACGGGACAGATGATCGGCGCATTCGCGCTCACTGAACCCCAAGCAGGATCAGATGCCTCACAAATTGCGACCAAGGCGTACCGAGAGGGTGAGAACTATATCCTGAATGGTACCAAAATGTTCATTACAAACGGCGGCGAAGCAGATGTTTACATAACATCAGTTGTTACGGAAACAAATTCCGGTGCACGCCAAATTTCTGCGTTTATCGTTGAGAAGGAGACCCCAGGTCTTATTATTGGAAAAAAAGAGAAGAAGATGGGGATGAACGGCTCTGCGACGACGACGCTCATCTTCGATCAAGCCAAAGTACCTGCTTCGCAACTGCTTGGAGTAGAAGGTGAAGGGTTTCATATCTCACTTCGGCATCTGGATAGTGGACGTATCAGCATCGCGGCACAAGCTCTTGGAATCGCAAGGGCGGCGTATGATCAAGCCCTTCAATATACGAAGCAGCAGAGTGCCGACCTGAACGACGCACATTTACTCTTCATGAAAAATAAACTCGCCAGCATGGCGACTCAGCTTGAAGCCGCTAAGCTGCTTATCTACAGAGCGGCTATGCTTCGCGATCAGGGATTGCCCTGTGGCAAGGAAGCCTCGATGGCAAAGATGTTTACCACAGATACGGCGATGTCCATCACGAGAGATGTGGTACAGATGTTAGGTGATTATGGCTATTCTCAAGACAATCTTGTCGAGCGTTATATGCGCGATGCGAAAGTCACGCAAATTTACGAAGGGACGAACCAGATTCAGCGGATCGTCATTGCGAAGCACATTTTGAAAGACGCGATGTATCAAGTGAGGTAGAAAGGGGTGATGCCGATGGAATCAGCAGGATTGCGGCTACGACAAGCGCTGATCGATGAGTGTCCACTCCAAGTGGCAGGAACAATTAATGCGTATACGGCGCTGATGGCGAAGCGGGTCGGCTTTCGTGCGATCTATTTGTCAGGAGCAGGTGTTGCGAATGCTTCATTCGGGATGCCGGATCTGGGAATGACGACATTGACCGACGTTCTAGACGATGTTCGGCGCATTACTGCCGCAGTCGATTTACCGTTACTAGTTGATGTGGATACCGGCTTCGGCGGTACGCATAGTGTGGGGCGAACAATTCGCGAGATGATCCGTGCGGGTGCAGCAGGCGTTCATATTGAAGATCAAGTTATGGAGAAGCGCTGCGGACACCGTCCGAATAAAGGCATTGTGAGCAAAGATGAGATGGTAGATCGCATTAAGTCAGCGGTGGATGCTAGGATCGATCCGAACTTTGTCATCATGGCACGGACCGATGCACTTGCAAATGAAGGGCTGGATGCTGCGATTGATCGTGCACAAGCGTGTGTGGAGGCTGGGGCGGATATGATCTTCCCGGAGGCTGTTCAGACACTAGAGCAGTATGAGCGTTTTGCCCAAGCGGTTCAAGTACCGATCTTAGCGAATATGACGGAGTTCGGACAGACCCCGCTTTTTACAATTGATGAATTGAAACAGGCCCAAGTGAGCTTAGCACTCTATCCGCTCGCGGCATTTCGTGCGATGAATGCAGCAGCGAATTTAGTGTATCAGACCCTTCGAACGGAGGGAACTCAGCGTAACATTACGGACCAAATGCAAACTCGCACTGAACTATATGATGTACTTGGCTATTACGATTACGAGAAAAAGTTGGATGAGCTCTTTGCTAAAGTGAAAGGGGGATCATAAACATGGCTGCACCCCAGAAACAAGGTGGTTTAGCGGGAATAACAGCAGGTCAGACATCAATTGCTACGGTTGGAAAAGAAGGTAAAGGTCTGAATTACCGCGGATATTCAATCTTTGATCTTGCTGCACATGCTACGTTTGAAGAAACCGCTTATTTGCTCATCTATGGTCAATTACCAAGCTCTAATGAGCTCGTTGCATACAAGCAGAAACTTCAAGGACTACGAGATTTACCTGCTGATCTGAAAAATATTCTGGAGCGACTGCCACGCTCAGCGCATCCGATGGACGTTCTGCGTACCGGATGTTCGGCGCTTGGTACGATGGAGATAGAGGGTGAGTCCTATACCCAAGCAGATATTGCTGATCGATTGATGGCAAGCTTCGGATCGATGCTGCTGTATTGGTACCATTATTCACAATCGGGTACAAGAATCGAACTACATGCAAGTTCAGATAGCATTGCCGGTCTTTTCTTAGAATTGCTACATGGTCATCCGCCAAGTGAGCTGCATGAACGTGTTATGGACATCTCGCTCACGCTGTATGCCGAACATGAATTTAATGCATCCACCTTCGCTGCGCGTACGACGGCATCCACCTTATCGGATATGTACTCTGCGATCACGTCAGGAATTGGAACACTGCGCGGATCCTTACATGGCGGAGCGAATGAAGCGGCGATGGAGTTGATCGCTAAATTTAACGATCCCGATGATGCCGAAGCGGGTCTCTTATCGATGCTGGCGGGTAAACAGCTCGTGATGGGCTTCGGTCACCGGGTCTATTCGATCTCTGATCCGCGATCTGACATTATTAAAGAATGGTCGCGTAAACTGTCGGAAGAAACAGGGGACATGAAGTTGTTTGACATCTCTGAGCGAATTGAAAGCTTGATGTGGCAGGAGAAGAAGCTGTTTCCGAATCTGGATTTCTATAGCGCATCGGCTTATCACTTGCTTGGTATTCCTACGGCGATGTTTACTCCAATCTTCGTTATTTCCCGCACAAGTGGGTGGTCAGCCCACATCATGGAGCAGCGAGCGAATAATAAGCTGATCCGTCCTAGTGCCGATTATATTGGTCATGATCCGATGCCATGGCTGCCTATGGCAGATCGAGGTTAACAACATGTCTGGACTCCATTTTCTATACGTTGAAAAAGGAGGTGCGAACTTATGTCATCATCTATTTCCAAATCCCGAGGAGAATACGACCAAGTACTCCAAGAAATAGCGAGGTACGTGGCGAATGACTCCATTGAAAGTGAAGAAGCTTACAATATTGCGCGCTTGTGCCTAATGGATGCACTTGGTTGTGGACTACTAGCACTGCGTTACCCGGAATGCACGAAGCTGCTCGGCCCAATTGTACAAGGAACAGTAGTCCCACATGGAGCGAAAGTGCCGGGGACTCAACATCAACTTGATCCCGTCCAAGCTGCGTTTAATATTGGAACGATGATTCGCTGGTTGGATTACAACGATACATGGCTTGCTGCTGAATGGGGTCATCCATCGGATAATTTAGGGGGCATCCTTGCGATAGCAGACTACATGAGTCGGAAGAACATTGCGGAGGGCAAATTATCACTTTCCATGCGTGATGTCCTGACCGCGCTGATCAAAGCCCATGAGATACAAGGCATTCTTGCTTTGGAAAATAGTTTTAACAGAGTTGGACTGGATCATGTCGTACTCGTGAAAGTCGCTTCAACAGCAGTGGTGACTCATCTTCTCGGAGGAAGTGAAGAGCAGATTGCAAGTGCGCTTTCTCAAAGCTGGATTGACGGACAGTCGCTTCGTACGTATCGTCATGCACCGAATACCGGCTCTCGTAAATCTTGGGCTGCAGGAGATGCCACAAGCCGTGCGGTTAGACTTGCCTTGATGACAATGAAGGGTGAGATGGGATATGAGTCGGCCTTAACGGCGAAGACGTGGGGTTTCTATGATGTGTTGTTCAAGGGGAATAGTTTTAAGTTTAGCCGACCTTATAGCTCCTATGTCATGGAAAATGTTCTATTCAAAATCTCATTCCCAGCCGAATTTCACGCCCAGACGGCAGTCGAATGTGCCATTCAATTACATCCTGAAGTCAAACATCGCTTAGACGATATTGATGCAATTGTACTCACAACCCACGAATCAGCGATTCGAATCATCGACAAGACAGGACCGCTTCACAATCCTGCTGACCGCGATCACTGCTTGCAATATATGGTGGCAATTGGACTCATGTACGGGGAACTGAACGCGGATCACTATGAAGATTCGTTCGCCTCTGATCCTCAGATTGATACTTTACGTCAATTCATGCGTACACAAGAGAGCATCACATACTCTGCCGATTATTTAGACCCTGAGAAACGATCCATTGCCAATGCGGTTCAAGTCTTTTTCAAAGATGGAACATGTACAGCTAATATTGAAGTGCAGTATCCAATCGGACATCGCCGCCGTCGTGTAGAAGGTATCCCACATTTAGAAAGTAAGTTCATAGCAAGCCTTGCTACGAGGTTTCCACAGCATCAGGCTACGAGCATTTTTGATGCAAGTAAGGATCAGGAGAAATTCGAGTCGATGCCTGTTTCGGCATTTGTCGATCAGTTTGTCATTTAAAATTTTACTAAAAATCAGAAACATAAGAAGGGTTTCAGTAAAAAGTAGGGAAGTAATTTAAGGTAACTTATTTTCTTGTAACTAGAAAGGATGATTACCGAGTGAAATTTAGTCAAATGCCTTATGAAAGACCAGATATGGAGCAGGTGGAAAGTCAATTTACTGAGCTGCTCGCTGCTTTCCAAGCAGCAGAAACATTCGAAGCGCAAAATGAAGCTATGAGAGCTTACAATCAACATCGCAGCAGCGTAGAAACGTTGATTAACATCGCTTATGTACGCAACTCCATAGATACGAATGATGAGTTCTATAAAGCTGAGCAAGAATTCTGGGATGATACGATTCCGCACATTCAGAAGCATCAAGCAGATTACTACAAAGCACTTGTAGAATCCAAGTTTAGATCTGAGTTGGAAGAAAAGTGGGGCTCACAGCTGTTTCAATTAGCAGAGCTTTCAATCAAAGTATTTAGTCCTTCGATCATCGAAGACTTGCAATTGGAAAATAAGCTGAGTTCGGAATACCAGAAGTTGATTGCTTCTGCAAAAATTCCGTTTGAAGGTGAAGAGCGTACACTTGCGCAAATGCAGCCGTTTACGTTATCGACAGATCGCGATATGCGCCGTCGTGCAAGTGAGGCACGCTATGGCTTCTTCGTAGAAAACGAAGAACAATTAGATCGTATCTATGATGATCTTGTTAAAGTAAGACACACGATTTCACAAAAGCTAGGCTTTAACAGCTTCACTGAAGTAGGTTATGCACGTATGCAACGTATCGATTACGATGCAGATATGGTTGCGAACTTTAGAAAGCAAGTTTTGGAGTACATCGTTCCTGTTACACAAAACTTGAAAGAGCGCCAAGCGAAGCGCATTGGTGTTGAGAAATTGTCTTATTACGATGATAAATTCAGTTTCTTAACAGGTAACGCGAAGCCGAAGGGCGACCCGGAATACATCGTAAATAGCGGTTCTCAAATGTACAAAGAACTATCTCCAGAGACAGATGCGTTCTTCCAGATGATGGTGAATGAAGAGCTTATGGATTTGGTGAGTAAGAAAGGCAAGCAAAGTGGCGGTTATTGCACATACTTCAGCGACTACTCGAAGCCGTTCATTTTCTCCAACTTTAATGGTACTGCAGGCGACATCGACGTGTTGACACATGAAGCAGGTCATGCGTTCCAAGTGTATTCCAGCTGTGGACATGAAATCCCAGAGTATCACTGGCCAACACATGAGGCTTGCGAAATTCATTCAATGAGTATGGAATTCTTCGCATGGCCTTGGATGGAATTGTTCTTCAAGGAAGACACAGAGAAATACAAGTTCAATCACTTAGGTGAAGGTCTCAACTTCATTCCTTATGGCGTATCGGTAGATGAGTTCCAGCATTTCATCTATGCGAATCCTACTGCTACACCAGCTGAGCGTAAGCAAGCATGGCGTGATATCGAGCGCAAATACTTGCCTCACCGCAATTATGATGAGAATGATTACTTAGAGCGCGGCGGATTCTGGGTGCAACAACAGCACATCTTCAATTCACCGTTCTATTATATCGATTACACATTAGCTCAAATCTGTGCGTTCCAATTCTGGAAAGGCATGCATGACAACAAAGAGAAGGCTTGGGCAGATTACGTTGAACTATGTAAGGCTGGCGGAAGCAAGTCCTTCACTAAACTCGTAGAGCAAGCAAACTTGATCTCACCATTCGAAGATGGCTGCGTGGCATCTGTTATCGGTACGATTGAAGAGTGGCTCAACAGTGTAGACGACACGAAGCTGTAATAAACGCGAATTCAATGTTAGAAGAGGCACTACTCCTATTTATTAGGGGTAGTGCCTTTTTGGCTTATCTTACAGAACTGTCATTCGCGTATCACTAACTTCGATAGGAACATCCTGGGCAAGCGAGTATGATTGGTTCATAGAGAACAAGCGATTACATACGCGACCTAAGGAGGATCATATGAACAAGGTAGTAGAAGTTAGCAACGTCCAGAAAATATATGGTAAGAAAGGTGATAATTTATCTTATGCATTGAACGGGATTTCATTTGGTATTGTGGATGGGGAGTTCGTCGGTATCATGGGGCCATCAGGCTCGGGTAAGACGACTTTGCTGAACGTGATTTCCACATTAGATCGTTCTACAGGTGGTGTGATTCAAGTAGCGGGTCAGAATATCACGGCTATGAATCAGACACAGCTAGCGGACTTCCGTGCGAAGACGTTAGGGTTTATTTTCCAAGATTTTAACTTGCTTGAGAATTTATCGATCTATGAAAATATTGCCTTGCCACTTTCCCTTCAAGGAGTACCAGCCAAGCAAATTCGCGCGAAAGTAATGAAAGTAGCGAAGACACTAGACATTGAAGAGATTATTAAGAAAAGTCCTAGTGAAGTTTCTGGTGGTCAGAAGCAACGTGCAGCTGCAGCCCGTGCACTTGTGCATGAGCCAGCAATTATTCTTGCGGATGAGCCGACAGGAGCACTGGATTCGAAGAATGCGACAAGCATGCTTGAAGCGATGCAAGAACTAAATGAACAACAGGATGTATCGATTCTGATGGTAACGCATGATGCTTTCAGTGCAAGCTATTGCAAACGAATCTTATTCATTCGTGATGGTAAATTATTTACCGAACTACATCGTTCTGGTAGCCGCGAGCAATTTTATAAGCAGATTCTAGATATTCTTGCTGATCTTGGCGCGACTGCAGGCATGGAATAAGGGAGCGAAGCATATGTTACTTAAAATTTCTCTCTCAAGCATGAGAAAAATGATGAAGGACTACATTGTCCTTCTTGTCGGCCTAGTCATCTCGATCTCGATCTTCTACATGTTCCAAACACTTGCGATGAACGAAGAATTTGTAAAGGCAAATGCGGTCATCCGATCGATTATGTTAGTGTTCAATGTGGGTTCTGTATTGCTGGCCATCATTACATTCTTCTATATTTTCTATGCAAATTCGTTCTTGTTATCACTAAGACGTAAAGAATATGGCATGTATATGATGCTAGGTGCCAAGAAAAGTAAGATTGTAAAATTGATGTTTATTGAAACAATGCTCGTTGGGATTGCTGCGCTCATTATCGGTATTCTTGTAGGAACAGGGCTTGCTAAAGTTGTGGGTCAGATGCTCATGAAGCAAATTGATTTTACTTCGAGCGGGTACGATGCTTTCTTAATGAAGGCTGTCATTATGACAATTGGATTTTTCATTGCAATTTTCATCTTAACAGGTATTGTGAATGCACTTAAGCTTTCACGTACATCGATTCTAGATTTACTTCGCGCAGAGTCGAGTAAAGATCGTATTAGAAAAGGTGGAATCATCACAGTAATCTTCGCAGTCATTGCAGTGGCATGTATTGCAGCAGGTTACTATGGTATTTGGAACTTAATGAAGCTTAAAGAGATGGGTTTTTACCTTGGTGCGTTTGCTACAACAATTGGTACGTACTTATTCTTTATGACTTTCTTGCCGGTATGGGTAAATGGGTTAAAGAAGAACGAGAAGCGTAATTTGAAAGGCATTAATGCCTTTACATTCTCTCAGCTTCAATTTCGTGCGAATTCCTTATCCCGATTATTAGGTACAATTGCTATGCTAATTGCACTTGGTGTAGGCGCAATTTCTGGAGGGCTTGCGTTCCAGAACAATGCCTATAATAATGCAGCGAATAGTCAAGTAGCTGATGTTGTCGTTCATGATCCGAGTAAGCATGATAAAGATTTGCTTGCAAATATGAAATTCAATGAACAGCATGAGTATCGTTATAAGATAACGGATAAGAATATATACTTCTTAAAAGAAGACTTGCTCGCATCTCCGCCACTTTATCGTAAGTTAGAGCAGAGTGATAAGGGGATTTTCGATCCCAAGAAAAAGCCGGAACGATTAACAATTCCGCTACCTGAACCTCTTTATATTGATTTTGAACGAGATAAAGATAGTTCTGCTCCGAAAGCTAAAGTTCTGGAATCGAATTGGAGTGAAACTCTAAGCACAGAGTTTAATAGCGGTTACTCCATGTTCGGTGGACGAAGTACGTATGTAGCCGATCAGAACAATTATAATAATGTCAAGGCAGAAGAGCATAAAGTATACGTTGGGTATGTCGACGATTTCCTCGTTTACAAAAAAGAATTGAAAGAAATAAACGAGAGACAAATGGTTCTTGCTAAACAGCATGGTAGCAAAATGGAAGATATGCGTACCAAGTATGCAACGTACGAAGCAATGCACACGATGTCCAGCGGTACGATGTTCATGGGATTCTTCCTAGGTATTGCATTCCTTGCGATGATGGCAAGTTGTCTGATGTTCAAAATTTTATCTGGTGCTGCCCGTGATATACAGCGTTATCAGATGCTACGTAAGATTGGGGTACGCAAGCAATTATTAACGAAGTCAATCTACAAGGAATTACTTGCAATCTTCGCGCTTCCAGCAATCATTGGTGTTATGCACGTTGTTGCGGGGATGGAAATGTTTAGCTTTATTTTGGCTGATCCATATTTCAAAATTTGGGTGCCAATCGTGATCTTCTCTGTGATTTACACGGTATATTACATGATCACTGTTCAGCTATACAAAAGCATCGTTCTTCCGAAAGAACGACTATAAGGACAAACGACCTTCGGTTCCAGATATGGGATCGAAGGTCGTCTTTTGTTTATATCATCTACTTATTCTTCACTATATCCATACCATAGGGTAGCTGCCTTAATGGAATTCAGTTGATACATGATCGTCATGGACAATAAACACGAGAACATTAAATACGATGACCCACATCGGTGCGTCACCTTGACTTATCTTACAGAACTGTCATTCGCGTATCACTAACTTCGATAGGAACATCCTGGGCAAGCGAGTATGATTGGTCCATAGAGAACAAGCGATTACATACGCGACCTAAGGAGGATCATATGAACAAGGTAGTAGAAGTTAGCAACGTCCAGAAAATATATGGTAAGAAAGGTGATAATTTATCTTATGCATTGAACGGGATTTCATTTGGTATTGTGGATGGGGAGTTCGTCGGTATCATGGGGCCATCAGGCTCGGGTAAGACGACTTTGCTGAACGTGATTTCCACATTAGATCGTTCTACAGGTGGTGTGATTCAAGTAGCGGGTCAGAATATCACGGCTATGAATCAGACACAGCTAGCGGACTTCCGTGCGAAGACGTTAGGGTTTATTTTCCAAGATTTTAACTTGCTTGAGAATTTATCGATCTATGAAAATATTGCCTTGCCACTTTCCCTTCAAGGAGTACCAGCCAAGCAAATTCGCGCGAAAGTAATGAAAGTAGCGAAGACACTAGACATTGAAGAGATTATTAAGAAAAGTCCTAGTGAAGTTTCTGGTGGTCAGAAGCAACGTGCAGCTGCAGCCCGTGCACTTGTGCATGAGCCAGCAATTATTCTTGCGGATGAGCCGACAGGAGCACTGGATTCGAAGAATGCGACAAGCATGCTTGAAGCGATGCAAGAACTAAATGAACAACAGGATGTATCGATTCTGATGGTAACGCATGATGCTTTCAGTGCAAGCTATTGCAAACGAATCTTATTCATTCGTGATGGTAAATTATTTACCGAACTACATCGTTCTGGTAGCCGCGAGCAATTTTATAAGCAGATTCTAGATATTCTTGCTGATCTTGGCGCGACTGCAGGCATGGAATAAGGGAGCGAAGCATATGTTACTTAAAATTTCTCTCTCAAGCATGAGAAAAATGATGAAGGACTACATTGTCCTTCTTGTCGGCCTAGTCATCTCGATCTCGATCTTCTA
>NZ_JANQBC010000031.1 GCF_024721995.1 Paenibacillus radicibacter | reverse complement strand
CCAACCTATCAACCTCGTCGTCTACAAGGGGTCTTACTAATTGGGAAATCTCATCTTGAGGGGGGCTTCGCGCTTAGATGCTTTCAGCGCTTATCCCCTCCGTACATAGCTACCCAGCGGTGCTCCTGGCGGAACAACTGGTACACCAGCGGTACGTCCATCCCGGTCCTCTCGTACTAAGGACAGCTCCTCTCAAATTTCCTACGCCCACGACAGATAGGGACCGAACTGTCTCACGACGTTCTGAACCCAGCTCGCGTACCGCTTTAATGGGCGAACAGCCCAACCCTTGGGACCTACTTCAGCCCCAGGATGCGATGAGCCGACATCGAGGTGCCAAACCTCCCCGTCGATGTGGACTCTTGGGGGAGATAAGCCTGTTATCCCCAGGGTAGCTTTTATCCGTTGAGCGATGGCCCTTCCATGCGGTACCACCGGATCACTAAGCCCGACTTTCGTCCCTGCTCGACTTGTAGGTCTCGCAGTCAAGCTCCCTTATGCCTTTGCACTCTTCGAATGATTTCCAACCATTCTGAGGGAACCTTGGGACGCCTCCGTTACTCTTTAGGAGGCGACCGCCCCAGTCAAACTGCCCACCTGACACGGTCCCTCTACCGGTTCAACGGTAGTAGGTTAGAACTCCAATACGATCAGGGTGGTATCCCAACGGTGCCTCCACCTAAGCTGGCGCTCAGGCTTCAAAGGCTCCCACCTATCCTGTACAGATCGTACCAAAGTTCAATATCAAGCTGCAGTAAAGCTCCATGGGGTCTTTCCGTCTTGTCGCGGGTAACCTGCATCTTCACAGGTATTAAAATTTCACCGGATCTCTCGTTGAGACAGCGCCCAAGTCGTTACGCCATTCGTGCGGGTCAGAATTTACCTGACAAGGAATTTCGCTACCTTAGGACCGTTATAGTTACGGCCGCCGTTTACTGGGGCTTCGGTTCACAGCTTCGGATTGCTCCTAACCACTCCCCTTAACCTTCCAGCACCGGGCAGGCGTCAGCCCATATACTTCGCCTTACGGCTTCGCATAGACCTGTGTTTTTGCTAAACAGTCGCTTGGGCCTTTTCACTGCGACCCCCTCGAGCTATTCACTCTACCGGGGTACCCCTTCTCCCGAAGTTACGGGGTCATTTTGCCGAGTTCCTTAACGAGAGTTCTTCCGCGCGCCTTAGAATTCTCTTCTCACCCACCTGTGTCGGTTTACGGTACGGGCACCTTGATCTGACTAGAAGCTTTTCTTGGCAGTGTGAAATCATGACCTTCGGTACTTTAATTTTCCCTCCCCATCACAGCCCAGCCTTAATGATGTGCGGATTTGCCTACACATCAGCCTCACTGCTTGGACGAGCATATCCATCGGCTCGCGTCACTATCCTACTGCGTCACTCCATCGTTCATAACGATTGTTGGTGGTACAGGAATTTGAACCTGTTGTCCATTCGACTACGCCTTTCGGCCTCGCCTTAGGTCCCGACTTACCCTGAGCGGACGAACCTTCCTCAGGAACCCTTAGGTTTTCGGCGGACAAGATTCTCACTTGTCTTTTCGTTACTCATACCGGCATTCTCACTTGTGTACGCTCCAGCCGTCCTTACGATCGACCTTCACCGCTGTACACAACGCTCCCCTACCCAAGTAGAAATCTAGTTTCTACATGTCATAGCTTCGGTGGTGTGTTTAGCCCCGTTACATTTTCGGCGCAGAGTCACTCGACCAGTGAGCTATTACGCACTCTTTAAATGATGGCTGCTTCTAAGCCAACATCCTGGTTGTCTTTGCAACTCCACATCCTTTCCCACTTAACACACACTTGGGGACCTTAGCTGATGATCTGGGCTGTTTCCCTCTTGACAATGGATCTTAGCACTCACTGTCTGACTCCTGGATATAAGTATGTGGCATTCAGAGTTTGACTGAACTTGGTAACCCTTGGGGGGCCCCGCATCCAATCAGTGCTTTACCTCCACTACTCTCTTTCCAAGGCTAGCCCTAAAGCTATTTCGGGGAGAACCAGCTATCTCCGAGTTCGATTGGAATTTCTCCGCTACCCCCACCTCATCCCCGCATTTTTCAACATGCGTGGGTTCGGGCCTCCAGTGCGTGTTACCGCACCTTCACCCTGGACAGGGGTAGATCACACGGTTTCGGGTCTACGTCTACATACTAAAATTCGCCCTATTCAGACTCGCTTTCGCTGCGGCTCCGGCTCATCACCTTAACCTCGCATGCAAACGTAACTCGCCGGTTCATTCTACAAAAGGCACGCCATCACCCCTTAACGGGCTCTGACTTTTTGTAAGCGCACGGTTTCAGGTTCTATTTCACTCCCCTTCCGGGGTGCTTTTCACCTTTCCCTCACGGTACTGCTTCACTATCGGTCGCTAGGGAGTATTTAGCCTTGGCAGATGGTCCTGCCAGATTCCGACGGGGTTTCACGTGTCCCGCCGTACTCAGGATCCGTCTAGGAATTTCGTTTAATTTTGGCTACAGGGCTGTTACCTCTTATCGCGGACCTTTCCAGATCTCTTCGCCTACCAAACTCATTCCATGTTGACGTCCTACAACCCCAAAGAGCAAGCTCCTTGGTTTGGGCTAATCCGCGTTCGCTCGCCGCTACTGACGGAATCACTTTTGTTTTCTTCTCCTCGAGGTACTTAGATGTTTCAGTTCCCTCGGTATACCTCCACTGCAGCTATGTATTCACTACAGGGTAACTGCGCATTACCACAGCTGGGTTCCCCCATTCGGACATCCCCGGATCAAAGCTTGCTTACAGCTCCCCGAGGCATTTCGTCGTTCGCCACGTCCTTCATCGGCTCCTAGCGCCTAGGCATCCTCCGTGCGCCCTTATTAGCTTATCTTATTGTAATTAGACCGAAGTCCTCTTACGGATCAACTAACTTAGACCGTCTTTATGAAACATAAAAACGTTTTAAGAATGTTCTATGCTTTACTTCTTCGTTTCGCTATCTAGTTTTCAAGGAACAAA
>NZ_JANQBC010000030.1 GCF_024721995.1 Paenibacillus radicibacter | reverse complement strand
CTGCATGCCCTTTAAGTCGCTTTGGACTACCGGCTCCTCTGTCACCTTCTTATCTGACACCTAGCTAAAGGTGAAATCCTGCGAATTCATGAGTTTGAGTGAGAAAAATAATTCATATCGAGGGAGTTTAATATTCTCCCTTACTTATACCTGCTTAATATTTCTTCTGGAATATGACAATAATCATTTGGACATTTAGCTAATCTATCTTGATGTTCTTCTGCACTTCTCACATAGTTTATGAGAGGTAATACTTCAACAACTATAAGGTCATAATCATTTCTCTTACTAAGAAACGCCTTCGCCTCTTTTAAGTGTTCAGGCTTTTCACTATATACTCCTGTTCTGTATTTCTCGCCAACGTCCTGTCCTTGTTTATTCAAACTGTATGGATCAATGATTTCAAATAAATACCCCATTAATTCACTGATCGTTACAACTGTCGGATCAAATCCTGTTTTTACAGATTCGGCGTACCCATTATAATCACCCTCAAGTGTATGACTTGTTCCATTAGCTCTTCCTGCTTCTGTAAACTTAACTCCAGGTAAAGTTTTTATAAAAGCTTGTACTCCCCATAAACATCCACCTGCAAAATATACTACTTCCATATTGACTCTCCTCTTCGTTTAAAAACCAAAAAATTCATTCCAACTAAATAGAAGAAAAAACTGTAGTTACTAAGCCTACTACACATTAAAATAATGACAAATTTTCTTATTCCACATTATATACCGATTGTTGAACACAAATTAAACAACACTGTTCAACTACCCTGCCCGTTAGCGCAAAACGGCTGCTAATCCATGTCGGCAGCCGCGTTTTAGTTTATTATTGAGCTATCGTGTCCCGTTAGCGTAATCTTATTGCCGTTACCTCATATATTAAAAAAAAAAAATGACCAGATGAAGCAAAAGGCTTCTCTGGTCTATTGTTTTGCCCTAGGGCCCAGGGCATCATCTATTCTCTTACAAGTCCATGCATCTGAGCTTTTTTCATGGCCTGGGTACGATTATTAACCTCTAATTTCGAGTAGAGACTAGAAACGTAATTTCGGACTGTTCCTTCCGAAAGAAACAATTTCTGAGCAATATCTCGATACTTATCCCCATCTGACAAATATTTCAGAACTTGCAGCTCCCTTTCCGTTAAATCATATTCATGTGTTTTTGTTAATCTTGTATTCTCACTCGGAACATCATTGGAATGGTTGATCAAATTAATTAATTGCCTAGCAACCTCTGTGGACATAAGCGTGCCACCCCGATACACGAGACGAATAGCGGATAATAAATCACGGGGATGAATCGTTTTTAACAAATAACCCTCAGCACCTAAGGAAATCGCTTCCTTTGCAGAGCCCATTTCTTCAAATGTCGTTAAAATGATGATTTTGATGTGTGGCCACTGTTGTTTGATAATCCTCGTGGCTTCAACACCGTTCATTTCTAGCATTTGTACATCTAGTAGGATGATATTAGGATTCAGCTGTTGGCATAGTTCTACGGCTTCCCGCCCGTTCTGTCCCAAACCAACTACTTCAAGATCCGACTCTCTCATAAACACAATTTGTAAGCTTTCCCTTATCAAATCCTGATCATCAATGATCACAAGACGAATTTCATTGTTTCCAAGTTGGTCTTTTATAGGAACTGTACAAATAATCTCTGTACCCGCATTCATACCCGAGTTGATTTGCAGCCCCCCCATTACGGTGGTTAACCTTTGCTGCATCGTACTAAGTCCAAAGCCAAATGTCAGATCATGATTCCCGCATCCATCATCTCTTACAATGAGAATCAACTGGTCTGCTTCATATGTTAACGTGACTATAATCACCCTAGCTTGTCCGTGTCTGACTGCATTGGTTAAGGTCTCTTGCAGGCATCTAGTCAAAACATGCTGAATAGCTAAAGGAACCTGAATTTCCTGTCCAATAAGCTTGAAGGAGATTTGAATGTCCGAATAATCACTAAAGCCCCTGATTTCATCGATAAAATGCATAGATAGCATTGTATTCTCTTCAGTCGGCTTTATCTGATGAATCTGTTGTCGGATATGATCTACACTTACTCTCGCCTGCTGTAGTATTCCCTCCATCTTCTCCCCAGCTTTATTAGGATCCATCTCCATCAGTGCTTTAGAAGCTTCAAGACCCATGATTAATGAAGTAAAAGCGTATCCTACTGTATCATGAAGTTCACCTGCTAACCGATTTCTTTCCTCTTTCAAAGTAAGGGCCTCAACCTGAGTCGCGTACTGCTGTATGAGTTGATATTGTTTCTTATTCTTATCGAGAAGAGCCTTCATTGTTCGATTATTCATAATAAATACGTTATACCCAACTCCAATTCCATACAAAAGAAGATGATTCATTACGGTGTCCATCGTCGATTCCCATGTCTGATGTCCAAACATAACCCCAAGAAGCGGAAATCCAAGGATAGCAATTGGGGCCGACCAATAAGCAACTTTCCTCGTGGCCAGATAGCCTAATAGAATCATGGGAACGGACATATTATCTATATAATGATCGGTCCAGTAATAGAGAAGCCCCGTAACAAAACCACCAAATAGTAACACTGCCAATGTAAAACCAACCACATTTTTATAATTAGGTCTCCAAAAAAATTGAGGTACCACATAGGATAGGGTGAATATTAAGAAATGTATTCCATTAAATCCTTCAATGATACGATTTGAATTCGCTAACAAATAAACTGAAATAGATAAATACCAAAATAAATGTAAAGAAAACAATGACCAATCAATCCACTTCCAACGCCTAGCCCCCATATAGTCCCCACTTCTTATGACATTCTTTATGACAATCATATGATCTAAAACAAGATGAATGTCACTACCGTCATTTCTCTACTATTCTACAATTAAGTTATGAGCCTCTTAATAACTTTCACTCCATTTTATCACAAAAATTTGAACAAATAAGGAGATCGAACATGATTAAACAACTAACTTCAAAACAACAATCATTCGTATTTATTGGACTGGTACTACTCTTAGGGTTAGGATTCAGTCTTATCTCAAATATAAGTACCTTTGTGTATATGTTAATCCCGACCCTTGCAACTTTACTTATGATGTTCATCGTAACTAGAGATGGCTATAACAAAACAGGATGGCAAAAACTCGGCTTAAATAAACTAGGCATGCACAAATGGCTTTTTGCTATATTTGTACCTATTATACCCCTTGCTTTAGGTTATGGAATTGTATGGATTAGCGGGCTTTCTGTTCTAGTAATGCCCGATACTATTCTCGGTTTTAGATGGGCAGCTTTTCCGATCGCTATTATTGCTATATTTATCTCTAATGTGCTGACGAACTCCCTAGGAGAGGAATTGGGATGGCGAGGATATTTATTTCCGCAACTACATACTTCCTTCGGGTTTATACGTGGTTCGCTTATGACGGGGTTTATCCATGGCATCTGGCATTTTCCTATGATTATCTTTACTACTAGCTATCATGATGAAGGAAATGTATGGATTAATTTGTTCCTAATGCTGATATCTACTATGTCCCTTGCGCCGGTCATTGGCTATGTCAGAGTCAAAAGTGAAAGTGTATGGCCCTCTTCCATTCTCCATACCAGCCATAATGTCTTTTGGGCGGTATTCGCTGCACTCAGTCAATCGAAGTCCTCTATAACCGAATACATCTCAGGCGACACCAGCATTGTAGTTATCCTATTTTATGCCATTTTATCATTGTGGGTATTTAAAGCTATGAGGAGGAATCAAGAAAAAAAGATATCATCTTGAATCCTCAATTTCCATATTCAAGGTTGGATTTAGCCAATTCTACAACAATCATCGGTCTTATCACCTAACCTCCACACTGGTTAGTCCAATAAGATAATCCGCCCTACTTATAGTAGGGCTCATCCCGATTGATCTTGAACAATCCTGCCCGTTAGC
>NZ_JANQBC010000029.1 GCF_024721995.1 Paenibacillus radicibacter | reverse complement strand
TCCTCCCATTGGTGAAACGGGCGTTACAAGCTGATCGCGAACTTTGCAGTTGGTCTGAATAATCTTGAATACTTCCTGTACACGTTCATCTTCAACACCTACCATAAAAGTGGTATTACCTGCTCTTAGAAAACCGCCAGTAGATGCTAATTTAGTTGCACGAATGCCTGCTTTTATTAATGCATTGGATAAGCGATTGCTGTCTTTATCTTGAACCACAGCGACAAGAAGTTTCACGGATATCCCGTCCTTTCATTATAATAGATAATAGCCGTTTTGGCTTACGTATAATCCCTGTTACCAATAATTGTGCCTACATCTATATAAATTAGACATCAAACAGGAATAATCCTGCATTTATCCTGTTTTATATATTATACTCCACTCCAGCCCATTTGCTCCAACCTGCTCGTACCTAAATATTAAAGAATCTTACAATAAAATTAATCCTATTAAAAAACACCTCATATTGAGGTGTTTTACATTTAATTTAATGTGTTTACTTCGTTCAATTTGTTCATGATCAGCTGATTGACCTCTGCACAGATTTTATCCGGTGTACGCTCTGCATTTACTTTTACAATCCGATTCGGGTATTTATCCAGTAAGATCTGATAGCCTTCATACACTTTATCGTGAAAATGATTCGTCTCCATATCCAGTCGATCCACATCACGACTTGCATTCGCATGAATTCTCGCGAGTCCAACCGCTGGCGTTACATCCATAAAGATGGTCATATCTGGCATACAGCCATCAATCGCGAATTGATTCATGCTATAAACTTCATCCATACCTAGCCCACGAGCATGACCTTGATAAGCAAGACTGCTATCAATAAATCGATCACACAGCACAACTTGATCGTTAGCCAGTGCAGGTATGACTTTCTCGACTAAATGTTGACGACGCGCTGCTGCATACAACAAAGCTTCTGTACGTCCGTCCATCATCGTATGCACCGGATCAAGAATAATGGTACGAATCTTCTCCGAGATTTGAATACCCCCAGGCTCTCTTGTTAATACCACTTCTATCCCTAGCGCTTCCAAATGAGCAGCGACCTCTTTAATAACTGTCGTCTTTCCTGCCCCTTCTCCGCCTTCAAATGTAATAAACAACCCTTTGTTCACAATCGTTAACCCCTTCCGAATCTTGCTGACGTTCGAGTGTGTTCAAAAAGGTGGATCACTGCGAAAAATGAGGGTGCTTCCGGTCACTGTCTCAATCATGAATTTTGAATTTATTTAATGGTATTTTCATGATTTCAAAGGCGAACGCTACGCTCCTCCAACACCCTCATTCTTCTTCGTTTAACTTTTTGAATACACTCTAGCTATTATTTAATTACATTAACCATTCTTGTATTACCGACTTCAGATCCTTGAATTCGAACATTCGCTTCTATTAACAGCTGGATATAGGCAGCAATATCACTGGTGATAATCTCTCCTGTATACACAATCGGGATACCCGGTGGATATGGAATGATCATCTCTGCAGATTTCCTACCAATCGCTTGAGATAATTCAACTATCTCATATTGCTCTTCGAATATAGGGAAAGAATCAAATTGGACAGGCTGAGATAGACGAATCGAATTTTCCTTGTTAATACGTAGGGACTCTACTCTCTTCGCCTCTAATTGACATGTTGTTTCATCTATAGCATGGATAGCTTCATTCATCTCACTTTCCATATCTTCGAATGCTCGTACCACTCGCTCTGCGTCCTCCATCGTTGAATGGAGTGTGAACAGCAGCAACACATGGTTAAGGTCTGACATCTCTGGATAGCAGCCTCTTTGCTCTAATGCTTGCGCAAGTGCTGGACCGCTTAAGATCCGACTTGTATCTGTCACCGTTATTTTAAAAGGATCCTGAGTATACGACCCATCCCCCTGATAAATCCGAAACCTTGGGTACTTACTCATCTGCTTGCAAAAATAATGGATTACCTCAAGACCCTGCCCAATTAATTGTTCACCTCTTGTGTCTATCTCTAGGCGAGCTAAATCAATTGATGCCATTAAAGGATAAGAGGGACTAGAGCTTTGCAGCATCGCTAATCTCTGCTTGATGATTCTCCGATCGATGCGGGTACCTTGAATATGGAGCATAGCCCCCATTGTCATCGCTGATAACATCTTATGGGTTGATTGCACAACAATATCAGCGCCAGCAGTTAGTGCCGACTCAGGTAAGTCAGCATGAAATCCATAATGTGCACCATGTGCTTCATCAATAAGCAATGGTATGTCATAATCATGCACCATATCAGCCATAGCCCGTAGGTCAATGCCCATTCCATAATAATTCGGATTCGTAAGGAGTACACCCTTTGCTTGTGGATAACGTTCTAGTGCTTCTCTTATATCTTGGATATCCACACCTAAAGTTCGTCCACTTTCCTCTTCATACCCAGGATCTACAAATACAGCTTGCGCACTTGCTAACATTAATCCATGAATGACTGACTTATGCACATTGCGCTGAACAATGAGAATATCTCCCGGTCTGCAAAGAGACATAACCATTGCCAAGTTACCAACTGTGCTGCCACCAACTAGAAAATGAGTCTCTCCCGCACCAAAACATGCTGCCGCGAGCTGCTGTGCTTCAAGAATCGACTCTTCAGGGTGATGCAGGTCATCCATTCCAGTAATTTCTGTTGCATCAATTGCCATCACATCACTGTAATAGGCAGCTGCTTCACTTTCTAGTCCCTGACCAAACTTATGTCCCGGTACATGAAGCGATATCAGATTACTTTGAGCATGTTCTACTAATCTATCAAACAGAGGCGCTCGACTTTTCACTTGCGCGTCCACCTACTTTATCATCTAGTTCCATTATTATAAGTGATAATAAGCAAACAAAAAAGCTTCCTGCTCAGAAGCCTTCAGATGCGATTCCATCGCTTCATTTATGCATTTTTCAGAATTAAATTCTGCTTCAATTGTCCGATAAAAAAAGGATACCGTTCATCCATCACATCGGTTCTGACCATTTCAGATTCACAATCATCACATATAAATTCAGATAAAATAAAAATTCCGTCAGGTTTCGCTTGCGAACATATGATACACATTGGCATCTCCACTAGCACTTGTTCGCTTTCTTTCAGCTCTTTCATTTCTTCGAACTCTTCCATTCCAATATCCCCCCTACTCTTTTAACTATCAGTATTTCCGATTTAGAAGCTTTTAAACTTATATTTTGATCCCTATATACCGATATAGAAATATAGTTTGTCATGGAGGCTCAACATGGAATCAACCATATACAGTTACCGTTTAGTCAAAAAAATACCCCATCATCTGATATTCGAATTACTATTCGCCTTATTATTTTTACTTTTATTCTTATGGAACCTCACCCAAAACCGGGCGCTTCCTTACATCATATGCTATCCTGCGGTCTTTGTGCTTCATATTGTGATAACACAATGTTACCGAACATTCATCTGGAGTCCAACCAAAGGCATTTGGAGCTTCAAGTTCGGTATTTACTGGTGTGGATTACTACCTGATGGCTATACGCCTTTGCAAAAAATTATTAAAATCCAACTTCATTTACTCGCAATCGGACTGTTCATGATCGCAATAACGGTCCCATGGCTTGGAGGGGTACATGCGTTGAACTTATTATATATTCATTTATGGATCATGCTTCCACGACTATGGGTGTTATGGCGTAGTAAACCTTACAAAGTAGAAGGACTAATTAAGATTAGTGCACGAGATAGTTCTTGTTATTTGCAGTAGGCTTATGATGTGGGCAATAGAAAAATACCCTCGAGCTCTTCACTACTTTAGTGGAATGACTCGAGGGTTTTCTATTGAGCAGCCCCGTTCGAAAACACAAAAAAACTGCTACTCCTAAGAGTAACAGCTTTTTCTCTTTTGCTCGGCAACGTCCTACTCTCC
>NZ_JANQBC010000028.1 GCF_024721995.1 Paenibacillus radicibacter | reverse complement strand
GAAAGGCTTAACGGTCGTGTTCGAGATGGGTACGTGTGGTTCCCTTTCGCCATCGTCACCAAACAAGTTAATTGTGCAAGGCTTATGCCTTGAAAACTAGATGCGAATTGAAGAATAAAGCGGTTTTACGAATTAAATTCGTTATTTTAGATAAGCCCTCGACCTATTAGTATTGGTCAGCTCCACACGTTACCGCGCTTCCACCCCCAACCTATCAACCTCGTCGTCTACAAGGGGTCTTACTAATTGGGAAATCTCATCTTGAGGGGGGCTTCGCGCTTAGATGCTTTCAGCGCTTA
>NZ_JANQBC010000027.1 GCF_024721995.1 Paenibacillus radicibacter | reverse complement strand
ATGTGGCGGCATACACAGCATTTGAATACTTTTTCAATAACGTCGAAAAAGCATCCATGTCTCCACGTTTAGCCCTTAAGACATATTCATCATCGTTTAGCACAACCCCAAACTACCTCCTTGATCGTGTCTCTAGAATTAAGACGTAATTTCTGTATGAAACCAGTCATATTACATCAAGTTTTTATGAATTCTAGTCTGCCTACCAAGAAATAAATCGATAGCAGCACCACAGCAGATCGACCAATCAGACCCTTGGTCATTAAGAAATGTACAGGCTTGCGAATTATTCTTCATAATAAGCAACCCTCCCTAAAAGCTATGTTTCATTAGTTATTAGGTAGATTTTACAGTATGTGGGATGTAACTTCCATGCTGATGTTAACGTGATCTGCTCGTTAGCGCAACAAGGCTGCCAATCAAGCTGGCAGCCTTGTCATGGTAAAAGCAGACTACGACAGCCTGCTCAATAATGTGTGTTATTAAACTATCCTGCTCGTTAGTTGAGAAAAGGCTGCCATTTGGCAGCCTAAAACATTTGAGCTATCGTTCCCCGTTAGTTTAGCGCTTGCCTATCGGAGCCAGCCGGAGGTATACCGTTCTTGTAGTGAATTACTAGAGAAACCAGATATAGTAATCAAAGTAGGCTATTAATTTTGCTCACTAGATGGTACTTCAAGAATTTCACTTGACTGATATTTAAACCAGCTGTCCATATAATCAAAAAAAACATAATTATTCGCATCTTTGTGAACGCTCTTATATTTTATTGCATGAATCCCCGTGATCTGACAGCATTGCGCAATAAAGTTTGGTATTAAATACTCTCTTCTGAGCTTTCCATCACTTAATGCGGGAAACAAACAGTATCGAAATAGTTCATTATCATTTTCTGAGAGATCTATTACTTCGATTTCAGTATCAATAGCAACTTTCATAACATCTAGTAGAGTACCAGGGCTCTGTTTCATTTCAAGTAAAGCTGCAGTTTGATCCTCCGATGTATATAAAACCCCATGACCTGTCATATTGAATCGACCTTGTGAACTAACTCCAATTGGTGCTTCCCACATTTCAGCTTCTGTCCGAATCATCGCTTTAGCATCGTGCATTCGGCATCGATATAAATCTGATGCTACATGCATTTTTCTAGACATATCTTTAATCGCATCACGAATAGTCTGTCCAACTTTATGCTCTAATGCTAACATTGAGAAACGCATAAGATGACTAAGAAAGCTTATTACTTCCTCTTCAGTTATTTGTTTTAGAATGTCCATGATACTAAGCGCACTAGGAAGTTCCCCGAACGGAATTCGGGGTGCAGAGCCTTCTTCATCGGAAACTAATTCGATAGTAGGCTCGTCCCCAGAGCGTTCTTCTGGTTCTGTTTGGACAATTTTATATTGATCAGGGAGATTATTAAAGCGAATACGAAAATCCATCATAGCTTTCATAACTGGAGAACTTACACCAGGATAACCTATGGCTGATTGTATAATCTGATGTCGTTTACGCTCATCTGGTACAACTTCATGAAGCCTGGTTAGTGTATGCCCGAGCTGTGTTATTGTACTTTGAAATTCTAAAAAAGGGTTTGTCATTCCCGCGATTGCCCGTTGAGTAGGGTTAAGGCTTTCATACGGAAGCATATCTCTTCTGATTGCATATTGAGCGGGACTAAGTCTTTCTTTAGTCTCGAGATCTATTTTTGCATTAACAGCTGGTGAAGACTCTGTTACACTTCTATAAGATTGCTCCCATTGTATTGCTTTTAACATGGGAGAAGGCTCTAGAACGCCTCTTAAGGCATCATTGTTTTCTATTGCCTTTGCCATTGGGGACGGCTTAAAAGCACATCTTTGTTTTTCAGTAATACGTAACGGCTCGTTTAAGTTTCTCTTTACTATCGAATAAGATAGTTTTTGTGGGGTTTCTTTTTCCATGGGGCACTCCCTGATATATAGATATAATCCTTTCTAACTTACGCGCGAGAGTAATTAATTCGATTTCACTCCTTAATTATCCTGCTTTGTATTACGAGGGTCTGCCATAAAGAGGACTGGATGTGTTAATCCACGCCGATCTAAGAATTAGAATTCCGTAAACCTTGGTTCCTAGTACACTGAAAAATGGTTGCGAGTGTAGGGTGGGGAACGATAACAATGGTATTGCTAATAAACGCATGCTTCCTCGAATGCTGGAATCTCATTCTACTAATCTGCCCTTTAGTTTAGTAACATTTTACTTAGGAGCATTTCATCTCGTAATATTACGGAAAAGCTAAAAAAACCGACGGTAGAGTTCTCGTCGGCGTTCCCCACGCAGCTGGGCATAAATTTGAGTGGTTGATGCTTTTTCATGCCCCAACATACCTTGAATGAAATCTAATGGTGCTCCGTTATCAAGAAGCTGACACGCATAAGTATGACGAAAGCGATGCGGGTATACATTTGCTTCGATCTCTCCCCGATTAGCAAGCCGTTTTAATGTCCACCTAATCGTCGGAATAGCCATTCGTCTTGTCGGATGTGTATCGGTTGCAAATAAGGCCTTACAGGAATCCTCACGGCTCGCGAGATACTTCTTCATCCACACTTTACACTCGGTTGTAAAGTATACCTCTCTCTGTTTTGAACCCTTGCCATTTACAATAGCGGAGCAGTTCTCCCAGTTCAGGTCTTCAATGTTTAACTTCTCCACTTCTCCAACCCGGCAGCCGGTACTGTAGAGAAACTCCAGAAGTGCCCTTTCCCTCAGGGACTGGCAACAGATTTTCAAGTGAATGACATCTTCCTCGATCAAAAACTTAGGAATACGCTTGTCCATTTTGGGTTCGCGTAACTTCAAAGCTGGATTTGAGGTTAAGTATATTTCTTCATAGGCAAATCGAAATAGAGAACGAACAAAACGGATACGATGTCCTAAACTACTAGGTTTCAACCGACTTGACTGCTTTGCTAAGTATTCCTTCAATAAGTTAAGTGTAACTTCAGTAATATCCAGGTCTCCTAGTTCTCTTAGTAACATCTTGAGCTGCAGAGCGTAGGCTTTCAATGTACTCGAACTAAATCCCTGGATACGTTTATCAGCTTCATACAGTCGCCATAACTCACTTAAAATCATAAAAAAACCTCCCATAAGTTCTAATAAATCTAGTTTTTCTTTTTATGGAAGGTTTTAATCTATTTAACTAGCGTTATCCGTTACTTCAATAAACGAAAAAGGAGCTATTAGATCAGCTCCTCAACAATTGTCATACGCCAACGTAGGGGTGAATTACTTCAGAGAGTAGTTGACCCATTCGATCCGCCTCGCTCCTCGCTCCTCGAAAAATTGCTGCGCTCTTGTATTGCCTGGGCCGGTGAGCCAGGTCATATTCGCAAATCCATACTCCTCCGTATACCTCGAGCAAGCGGTAAACAATTGAATCTCCAGATCGCTGTTCCTGTAAGTCTCAAGGACGAATAAATCATTCATGACGGTGATCTTTTGGGCTTTCATCGTACTGAACGTGAAATACAAGGTTGCAAAACCAACCGGCTGCCCTTTGAATTCGGCAATGAATTGGACGCCGCTTTGCTCGTGAAGCAAAGTGCGGATCAAGGAATGAATTGAAATGTCTGATGGCCAGGCGTTGCCGTAAAATCCGACAATGTACTGCTGCATTAAGCTTGTAAGCGCCTCAAGATCGGCTTCAGTTGACTTTCTTACATCATATAAATTCATGGAATTCCCTCCCTGCACGATTGCATCATTATACATATTATTTTATATTAATTCAATAAATTTAAGGCATGAAATCCATCGATCCTCCAACACCTATTTGGTTAATGATTCCATATATTATATTATCACAAACCCCTTTAATATGAACTCTACTGCCCGTTACTTCAATGAAAACAGGGAGCAACTACCGCAGTAGTTTGCTCCCTGGCTATTCAACAAACGTGTCCCGTTAGCGCAACGACTTAATCTGTTGAATTTCATGTTCCTCAACATAAAGCGGCATCAGAGAAGGCGGATCGTACCTTATCGCGTCCTTTAGGTGCCGATAGCCATAGCCCCATAGCCGCAACGAAATAATGAGCCTAATCCGACAGTGCCCGCATGATGTTGGATTTCGCCTCTGCCGCAATCGCTTCATTCCCGTCATCGACCGCTTGCATTAAGATCAGTATGGGGATGTATACCGCAATCAGCCGTACCAGCAGCTTCGTTTCCTCGTCCGCTCCTCCGTACGTTTCGAAAAACACGCCGCGAGCGTAAGGTGGTAAAAAGCTATAAGCAACGCTCAAATCGCAAGCCGGATGTCCTACGCTCAGATCGCCCCAATCAATGATGCCGGAAACGATCCCGTTCTCATTCACAAGCATATTTTTGAAATGAAGATCGCCATGTAGCAGTGCATTCACCGCCTCGACACGGTCCTTTTGCAGCCTGCTAATATACGCTTCGATCACACTGGACTCCTCCGGCGACAAGTGTTCAACCACCTTCGATAGAAAGCCCTCCAATTTCACTTTGCGCGATGCTATGTCCGTCAAGTTTCGATGATCTTGCTGAACTCCGCACTTCAGCGCCGCCTGCACCGGAAACTCATGCAATCTCCGTAAAAATTTCGCCAGCGTCTCTGCCGATAAAGCCCGGCGTTCTTCCGTCAAACCGATGGGGAAATCTCCTGGCACGTAGGCATAGCCAAGAAATGGTGCCGGGTATTCGTCACTTGCTTCGCCATAAAACAACGGTTTCGGATAGGGGATGGTCATATATGCCTCCAGCTTCGGCAGCAGCTTCCCTTCCATACGAATCGAGCCAACTGCAATCGTTCTTCTTGGAAACCGGAACACGTACTCGTCACCGATGAGAAAAACCGTATTGTCCCAGCCCCAGCCCAATCGCTTCACTTGCTTCGATGACAGCTGAGGGAATTGTCTGCCGATCAGCGTCCGCGCCTGCTCTTCGTTAACCTCCCACTCCGCATCGCATACATTCGTTCCTCCCATGAATTGTCTGCCTCCTTGTTCCTTACGTTATTTAGATGTTTACATTCTCTGGAAGTTACGCATAACTGCCCGTTAGCGCAACGCGGCTGACGATCTATGCCGGCAGCCGCGTTTTAATTAAGCTATAGTTTTCGTTAGTTGAATAGTGGCAGCCATAAAGATAAGACGCTAAAAATACTCAATCTGAGAGAATGCTTTTTGTAATTTTCAACAGTTCACTTTTGCTTGCAGTCGTACTACTCAAGACAAAATGAGCTG
>NZ_JANQBC010000026.1 GCF_024721995.1 Paenibacillus radicibacter | reverse complement strand
CAAGGACAGGACGTTGGCGAGAAATACAGAACGGGAGTATACAGTGAAAAGCCTGAACACTTAAAAGAGGCGAAGGCGTTTCTTAGTGAGAGAAATGATTATGAACTTATAGTTGTTGAAGTATTACCTCTCATAAACTATGTGAGAAGTGCAGAAGAACATCAAGATATATTAGCTAAATGTCCAAATGATTATTGTCATATTCCAGAAGAAATATTAAGCAGGTATAAGTAAGGGAGAATATTAAGCTAACAAGGAACGATAGTACAATCAAGGAAGGCCGTCATTTGCGACGGCCTTCCTTGATTTATTTAGATTGTCTCGAAAAGCATGCTTTTTGAGACAGTGGAATAACTATCTTTATTTACGTATCAAAATTCCTTGAAATTAGACGCTGGAGTACATCGTGGGTTCCTTTAATTCATACTCACCACCTGAGCGCTCGGCAATCAGCTTGACAATCTCATAGCCGTAGCGGTCAGATTCGGACAAGAGCCGTAAAATCATTGTATCAGAATGTCCGTGCAGCCGGTCGGATGTGATTTTGTTCTTGCTCATACAATCACCTCCATACTTGCATGATACGATATACTATTCAGGCTGCCAATAATCTCGGCAGTCTGTTGAGCTATGGAGAAGTTATCCCTCGATTTGTTATTGTAGTTTGTCCATCTGTATATGTTTGGAACGTTTGATGAAGAGAGAAACAACTATAGCAATTACGGAGAGAATAAGTCCTAAAGTGAACGCAGCATCAAAGCCTGCTAATGTAGCTGCACCGATCTCCGTCGGATCATTCGGGTTGGTTGACTTTGCCAAGTAACTGGATTGTCCGGCAGATATTCGGCTAATAAATAATGCCGTACCGATCGAACCTGAGACTTGCTGAAGCGTGCTGAAAATTGCCGTACCGTGCGGATACAAATCCATAGGCAGTTGGTTAAGCCCATGGGTTTGGGTTGGCATTATGACAAGTGCAATCGCAATGAGCAATAAGCAATGGATGGCAATAATTTGCCCCATCGTAACTGAAGCATCAATGCCCGTGAACAACCATATCGCCACTGCGATTAAAATAACACCCGGAATAATGACGACGCGCGGACCGAATTTGTCGAACAGTTTACCTGATACCGGAGCCAGCAATCCGTTCAATACACTCCCCGGCAGCATAATTAAACCGGATTTAAAAGCGGTGATTAATAGTACACCCTGTAAGAACATCGGCAATACAACCATTGTGGAGAACATTGTCATCATGATGATAACAGTCAGAACGACCATTAATGAAAATACCGGATACCTAAAGGTTCGCAGGTCAAGGATCGGATTAGCAATGCTCAATTGTCTGATGACAAACCAGACTAATGAAATTGCGCCAATAATCAGCGTCAAATACACTTCTGGATCGAACCAACCAAGATCGCCGGATTTACTAAAACTGTAGACGATTCCTCCAAAACCTAGCGTGGATAGAATGATTGACAATATATCGACCTTTGGTTTCTTGATTTCCATTACGTTCGTCAAGTATACAGCTCCGATGATAATCGAGATCACCGCAAAAGGAATGACCATATAAAATAACCAGTGCCAATCCAGCGAATCAATAATAAAGCCAGAGATTGTAGGCCCAAGGGCTGGTGCGAACATCATGACCAATCCCATTAATCCCATTGCCCCGCCACGTTGTTCTGGCGGATAGATGATGAGAATCGTATTCATCATAATCGGGAGCAGCAACCCTGTGCCAAATGCTTGAACAATACGACCCGCAAGTAAGAAGCCAAATGAAGGTGCAAATGCCGCAAGAAGTGTACCTGCTAAAAACAAAATCATAGCTGTTAAAAATAGCTGCTTAGTCGTAAACCACTGTTGTAAAACAGCCGTAACCGGTATTAGAACGCCAACGACAAGCATGTATGCGGTGCTTAACCATTGAATGGTCGATGCCGTGACACCAAATTCCTTCATTAAATCCGGCAATGCATTACCCAACAACGTTTCGTTGAGAATCGCGACAAAGGCACCGAGGAGTAACGAAATGATAATTGGCCCTCGTTTAACTTTGGTTAAGTCGATTTTTTTATTCGTTGATACCGACTCTGTTACGTTCATAGACATTCCCTCTCTCCTACATCTCTCACATCTGTGGTAAATCTACTTTATGATATATAATATACAGGTGTAGAATAATTACTGTAAGAATCAATTGTGGAAGAAAGTAAAGATACACTACAGATTGAGGTGAAGTGTAGATGAAAACTGCTGGATCGGGAAATGATCTGCGGGTAAGGAGAACACACAAGCTATTGAGGAAAGCGTTAGAAGAATTGCTGTCGGAACCTGGCCAGCATTTCAGCTCTATTACTGTAAATCAGATTTGTGAAAAGGCTATGGTCCACCGGACTACTTTTTATAAGCATTTTGAAGATAAATTTGACTTGCTGGTTCTATGGTTATCACAAGATAAAGATGAATATATGAAATTCAGTGTAGATGAGCTGCTTCAAACACCGTTTCAAAATACGTCCAAAAACCCTAATCTCGAGTTATACACTAAAATCATGCAAACGCAAAAAAACGATGAAGTATTCACTAGCTATATTAAAAGTAAACAAAAAGAAGTGCTAAAGCAGCTTATGCTTGAACTGAATCAGAAAGGGAAAAAATTTTCGTTGCCAATTGAGATCATTGCAGAAGTTTATTCAGAAGTCAGTTCCTCGCTCAGTATTTGGTGGCTGCAAGGCGGACGGCAGGTTCCGCCGGAGCAGATGGACGATTATTTTTATGAACTGCTTAATAAGGATTTATTCTGGAAGTAGAGAAACGCCAAGGAGAATGAAGCCATACATAATTAGAAAACGTTCACCGTCCCTGAATTCCAATTGACCTCAGGAAAGCGCTGGGTTCAATTGGGATATTAACGGGCTTAGCAGGGAGTAGGGGCAATTAGTTAGTAGACCAGGAAGGTGAAGAGAACCGGTGAATGCCGGTTCTTTTGATTGGATGTGTCTTGAATAGTTATGGACTGGCAGGGGCGTTAAGCTAACTAGCAGGTTAGTTGAATGACTGTAAATTTGAATCTAAAACTGAGTTTGACCGTATACACATTATTATGTTGATTTTGGAGGTATATTATGGTTAATCCTTATAAAATAGCTATAATCGGAGGGACAGGAAAGGTAGGACGTTATATTGCTTCTAAAGCGCTAGAGAATGGGTATCAAGTTCGTATGTTGGTTAGAAATCCAGAAAAGTTATCTTATAGAGACGCTAGGATTGAGATTGTAGAAGGAAATGTACGAAATTTGGAGGATATTCGAAAACTATTAAAAGATTGTCAAATAGTTATAAATACTTTTGGTCAGCCAATCAAAGAGAAACCGATATATAGCAGTGTAACTGAGAATATAATTGAAGTAATGACTGATTTACAAATCGATCGTTATATTGGTGTTACGGGTGGATCTCTAACTATTAATGGGGATAAAAAGAGCATTATAAATAGAGTTGGGGCAAAGTTGTTTGAAATCATCTACTCAAATATGATGATAGATAAGAAAAAAGAATGGCATATTCTTAATCAGAATAAACTAATTAAATGGACTCTAATTAGGCTACCGTTTATAGTTGATGGCACAGAAATAGGATTCATAAAAGAAAATCTTACAGATATGCCAGGAACAAAAATAACTAATCGAGATATAGCGACTTTTATCATTAACCAAATTGAAAATCTAAAGTATTTACAAAAAGCACCGTTTATCTCAAATTAATATTAATTTCCTTGTTCAAGAGTCTTCGTCATAAGTAATCATACTCATACACATCGTTAAGCTAACGGGTACTTTAGCTCAATAATCATCAGGAGAAGCCTACCGCCAGCAATGGATCGGTAGCCTTCTAAGCTAACCGGCAGATTAACTACAAGGAGTTCAAAGGCGAAATCCTGAAAATATTTTAAAAAAACTATACTGAGATGTAAGTTTTCTGCTGCGTTAGGCATCTAACTATGAGACACGAATTGATACCAAGTATAAATTGCACTCAGGAGTGAATCTGTGTATACACAAGAGCTGTTCCAACTTTCTAATTCGTCCGCAAAAAATTCTGAGACGGTCGTGATGATGAAAGACGACCAACTTGTCGAAAACGCACGCTATGGTAATCGGGAAGCGTTCGGTGAATTGGTGCGCCGTCACCGTGAACGAGCTTTGGGTTGGGCGTCCTCCATCACACATGATGGTCAGTTGGCGGAGGATATTGTGCAGGAAGCACTAATCTCAGCTTTTTTACGAATCGAAACGTTGATAGAGCCTGGGAAATTCAAATATTGGCTACAACGGATCGTCAAAAATCAAGCAATGATGAAACTTCGCCGGGGAGGCCCGAATGGGAAAGAGAGCTCCTTTTCCGTCTTGGAATCTCTACATACCAAGAGTCTCCATCAAGGTGAAGGCTCCGATTTGGATCGTCTGCTGTTTCGGATGACGGCCAAGTTGAACGAAGAGCGACACACTAATCAGGACCCACAGGTTCTATGGATGCGCAAGGAACTGTATGTTGACCTCTTTCAGCTACTCCAATGCCTGACGCCCAAAGAACGCGCGATTTTTGAGGCACACGTGTTTCGTCAGTTGGCTCCGGGAGAAATTGCGGAAGCGCTTGGAGTGTCATTAGGCTCCGTATATACGTCAATCTCTCGCTCACGTACAAAAGTGCAAAGGGAACGGATTCGTGTCTATTTTCAAGGGTATGCGCAAGAGAAAAAAGAAACCGGTGGATGCACTCGCCGCATTCTTGTGCCGCCGATACCAATGTGAGGAGATGGTCTGTCATGACCGAACGTTCTTGGGAAAAAACGTTTACTGCCGCAGCACAATCGATTTTTGCAATCCTGCAATACACGGACAAAAAAGATTCATACACACTAGTTGATATAATGGGATTAACGGGCCATGCATTCCGCATCAACATCCATCCGAACGATGTAAGTCCTGCGGGACCAACGATGTTCTCACCGACAGAGCTACTAGAGAAAGGGCTCAACATTCTCGGCTTCACTTGCGAACAGCTATATGGGTTTCCGACGCCCGCCCCTCCGGAAAAGCTCGAGGAAGCCGTCAGGTTCGCACAAGAGACTATCGACCGTGGCGTACCAGCTATCGGTTGGAGTCTGTTTATTCCGGAGTTCGGAGTTATTTACGGGTACGATGATGAAAAGCAGGAACTCTACTGCAAAGACCCGTCGCAAGAGGGACCTCTACCTTATTCGAAATTAAACGAGCTGCCCTTGAATTTCGTCTTCATGCTACGTGCTCGGGAATCAGTTCTTGTCGACCAGTTGCAAGCCTGGAAAATAGCTCTTGAGAGAATTGTGAAATTTGCCCGTGAAGAAGCTCCGACCTTGTCCAAAGATTATAGACACGGACTAGCTGGTTATGACGCTTGGATTCAGGCATTCCGAAATCGTACGGTAAATCCTTTCGGTAACGCCTATAATGCCGAAGTTGTCGGTGATGCTCGGGAATTTGCCGTACAGTTTCTGCAGTCTTTACCCTCCAAATGGTCTGCGAAGACAAATATGGAGAAGGAAATTTGTGAACTGGCTATGGAAGCGGCGATGCATTACGAAAAAGTTGCGGAAGTATTCCGTGTGTTTCAATGCTTGTTCCCTCACCCGCATGGCGGTGATCCGAACGACTTAAAGAATGCTGAACATGCGATTACTTTGTTGGAGTGCGCGAAAGAGAACGAAACGTTAGGCGTGGCCATTCTAGAGCAGATGTATAATCAGATTTTACGGGCAGAAGCCATTTTAGGATAAGTCGAGTATGAAATTTCATGTCATCGACTGCCCATCTATGAACACGTGAAAGCCCCATAAGTTTTTTTTGATTCCGCTAACGGAACACGCTAGTTATATAGATTAAAACCTTCCATAAGAAGCAAAACTAGATTTAATAGCTCTTATGGGAGGTTTTTTATGATATTAAGTGAGTTATGGCGACTCTACGAAGCTGATAAAAGTATCCAAGGATTTAGTCCGAATACATTGAAAGCCTACGCTCTGCAGCTCAAGATGCTACTAAGAGAACTAGGAGACCTAGATATTTCTAAGGTTACACTTAACTTGTTGAAGGAATACTTAGCAAAGCAGTCCAGTCGATTGAAACCTAGCAGTTTAGGACATCGTATCCGTTTTGTTCGTTCCCTATTTCGCTTTGCCTATGAAGAAACATACTTAGCCTTAAATCCAGCTTTGAAGTTACGCGAGCCCAAAATGGACAAGCGTATTCCTAAGTTTTTGATTGAGGAAGATGTCATTCACTTGAAAATCTCTTGCCAGTCCCTGAGGGGAAGGGCAATTCTGGAGTTTCTCTACAGTACCGGCTGCCGAGTTGGAGAGGTGGAGAAGTTAAACATTGAAGACCTGAACTGGGAGAACTGCTCCGCTATTGTAAACGGTAAGGGTTCAAAACAGAGAGAGGTTTACTTTACAACAGAGTGTAAAGTTTGGTTGAAGAAGTATCTCGCTAGCCGTGAGGATTCCTGTAAGGCCTTATTTGTAACCGATACACATCCAACAAGACGTATGGCTATTCCAACGATCAGGTGGATATTAAAACGGCTTGCAGATAGGGGAGAGCTCGAAGCGAATGTATATCCGCATCGCTTTCGTCATACCTATGCGTGTCAGCTTCTTGATAACGGAGCACCATTAGATTTCATTCAAGGCATGTTGGGGCATGAAAAAGCATCAACTACTCAAATTTATGCCCAGCTGCGCGGGGAACGCCGACGAGAACTCTACCGCCGGTTTTTTTAGCATTTCTGAAATATTGAGTCAAAAAACTGTTTCTCAACTAAAGGGCAGTTTAACGTAGGGAAGCTAACATTGTAATAGCTTAATTAATGTCTTTGACATGGCCCGTAGGAACTGTCTTTTTGATATGTTTTATTGATTTCTTCAAAATAATAATAAAGATGTCACAAATCATCTATATTGATTGTTATTACTCATATAAACAGGGCCCTGGTATGAAAGGAGAATTTATGAATCAGAAAAGCGAAGAGTTAGAAATAGATATAATTGTGGCTCAAGTAAAAAACGGAAACAAGGAAGCGTTTCGAACGCTGGTTTGTGAATACCAACGTAAAATTCACGTATATAGTTACCATATGCTCAGGAATAAAGAAGAGGCCGAGGATGCGGTTCAGGAAATCTTTTTAAAGTGTTACCAAAATATACACCAATATGCCCAAGGAACGTCCTTTTCTGGATGGTTGTATACAGTTGCATATAATCACTGCATTAATTTACTAAAGAAGCGAAGTCTACGCCATAAGTTGATAGCACTTTATCGTACGCAATTAGCTCAAGCAAAGCAGGAAGTAGATTATGCATCATTATCTGTTCATGACGTATTAGACTTACTATCTGCGGAGGACAGAAACTTGCTTGTGCTTAGAGTATGGGAGGACCAAAGCTTTGATGAAATTAGCAGGATTATGAACTGTAAACCGACAACAGTACGTAAAAGGTTTGAGCGTATTCGCAAAAAATTGAAGATGAAAATTATTCAATTGGAGGAGTGTTCAAATGTCCCAAAAACAGCATTTCGAAGATGATATGGAAGAGTTAAAAATTCTTTTTAATAGATCGGATTTGCCTATACAGGATTTTTCTACAAGAATAATAAATCGTATTGATGAACGGGAATGCAAGACGAATTTAAAACCTAATGTTTTTAAACGAACTGCATTCGTTATCGTGATCGTGGGATTGCTCTGCGGATTCACCTACGCGACAACAAAATGGATCGAGTTAAAAGACAAAAATGGAAACGTTGTTATAGAGGTAAGATCAACAGATAGTAAAGTCTTACCTGAGTATCAACAAGCACTCGAAGAAATCAGGAATAAGATTTCTCCTGGAGAATCAGCTACAGTCTATTTTGGTAGTAAAGATGATATTCTGAACAAAAAAACAGATCAGGTCATGCATGTCACTTCGCCATATAAATACACTGATATAAGTCAATTTATAAAGGCGCTTGCGGCTCCATTCAAATCGAATCAAATTCAGCCTAATCTCTCAGAAGGATACCAATTTAAAGAAGCATCAATTTATATGAACCCTGCGATTGGATCCGGTAAAAAAGGGGAGATGATTTTTGGTACAGCTTCAAATGGACAAGAGCTTGGTTACTATACTCAGAAAATTGGAAATCAACCAAGCTCCATTATAATTACTTATTCGAATCGTAAGCATGAAGTAAACTATACAAGTTACTTCACATCAGGAAAGGAAGAAACGAAATTTTTCCTTAGTTCTCCATCATCGGATGCTAAAACGGTTATCAATGATGTGGACACTTATTATTATGTTGACGAGAATA
>NZ_JANQBC010000025.1 GCF_024721995.1 Paenibacillus radicibacter | reverse complement strand
TGCTGTATTGTGGGAAAGAAGCAAATATTACCATTTAAAGGTGGTTTTTCAATGAGTGGACAAGTTATTGAACAGTTTGTTGATCGTATTGATGCAGTCTTTCTACCAGTGAAGAATCTTCAGGATTCGTTAGTGTGGTACCAATCTATGTTTGGGTTCGGTTTGCGTTGGAGCAACGAAAGAATGGCTGGTTTGGCAATAGCCCCTAACTGCGGATTTCATTTAGTCCAAATCTCAGATTTTGAACCAATTAATAAATACACCCCGTTCAATTTTGTTGTAAGAGATGTAGAAGAAGTAAGGGCTAAACTCGAGAAAAACGGAGTAGCAGTTTCAGAATTAAGGAATGGTGAGCCTAAACGTTTTGATCTCACTGATGATAACGGAAATATGATCAGTGTTATTCAATTGTAAATCAATATATTTTCTGTTGTTTTCTTCATACTTATCTTCTTACCTTATAATTTTATTCAACTAATGGAGAACTATAGCTTAATATATAACCTAAACACGGCTGCCGATCCATGTCGGCAGCCGTGTTGCGCTAACGGGCAGGATACTTCAATCGTTTCTCGAATATTTTCTGAGTTAGATAATTTCCTGAACTATGAGATGGGTTTTGAGACTTATTTTCATGATTCACACTTCCGAATCAAGCATATCGATGAATACCCGGATCGACTTTTGTCTAAATAAACGAAGGCATAATGACAACAAACCAATTTGACGATGAGGTGTTTAAAATGGCATTAATGTCCACATTCACGAGCTTCAATCTGCCTGTAAATAACGTAGAACAATCGAAGGCGTTCTTCATCGGACTCGGATTCGAGCTCAACCCGCAATTCCCTGATAATGAGAATTCAGTAGCCATCGTAATCGGCGACAACCTGCAGGTCATGCTGATTCATCAAGCATTCTTTAATACGCTCACGGAGAAGGAATCCGTCGATACGAGCAAGTATGCGCAGATGACGATCGCATTGGCCTTCGGGAGCCGGGAAAAGGTCGATGAAATAGTGAATACCGCGGTCTCCTTGGGCGGTAAATTGCACGCAGAACCTGAGGATCATGGGTTCATGTATCATTGGGGCTTCGTGGACTTGGACGGCCATCTGTGGGCAATTAACTACATGAATATGGATGCGGCACAAGGTTAAAGCTAACGGGATACTATAGCTTAATAGATAACTAAGACACGGCAATCGACATGGATTGGCAGCCGTGTTACTCTAACGGGCAGGATTGTTTATTCGATTCACGAATATCTACTACAAATATATCATCTCTGAAAGGTAGAACAATTATGAATGATAACTTACAAGAAGATTTGGTGATTTCAAAAGATTGGACTGAGAAAGAGACTAAGGATGATAAGGTTGTAGGTGGAATTATGTGCAATATGTTCATGTATTCTTTGTACATCGATGTATTATGGGTTGATGAAAAGTACAGAGGTCAGGATTATGGTTCAAAACTTATTGCAGGAGTTGAGGAAATAGCAAAGGAAAAGGGATGTATTTTGGTTGATACATGTACATATAGTTATCAAGCTCCTGAATTTTATGTTAAATGTGGATATGAGATATATGGTATTCTGGAAGGATTTCCAGACGGAATAAAGAAATATCATTTGAAAAAGGTTATTTAATATAGAACATTCGCCCCTCGATTCGTTCTGATTTTCATTAAGTTAACGGGACACTATAGCTTAATAAATAACTAAAACGCGGCTACCGGCATGGATCGGCAGCCGCGTTGCGCTATAGGGCTGGATAGGTTAATCGCTTCGCGAATATTCTTTATATGGAATTATAGCGTTGGTTACCAATCAAAATGGAGGTCTAAATATGAAATTCATCAAGAAATTCAGTTTTTGGTTACTGATATTATCTTTGATCATTTGCCTCTTTAATTTATCTGGGAACGATGATAAAAATATGCTTCTTTTTTAACTAGTCCTGTTTTATTATCGTTAAATTCTTGGCTGACTACTTTACATTACTCTTTGGAAAATAAACTCTTGTGGCAATTCGTACTCTATGGAATACATATATGTACCTGGTTGTTTACGGGTTTTTTGATAGATTGGCTGATCCATAGAAAAATAAACGAAGAATGACTGAGTAGCCAGATGACTATTACGCTAGCGGGCAGGTTAGTTCAATGATATGGTGTAGATACACTTCAATAGACCGACTTCACGTATCCGGGCTGCCATCGAGACAGTATATCTTACGTTTAAAGCTACTGTATTCCAAGCACTAATAATTGTCCACTGGCTTCGGCTGGAGGGCTTTTTGTCGTGTACTACTTAAATAACCATCCGGTAAATATAAGGGCGACGGAAGCACCGTACACTGTCAGCACTGGAGCGGTATTTTATTTCAAGGGAGTGATGGTGTGTGAACATTACAGACAAAGCAAGGATACAGATTTTCTGACGGCATCCCTAGCAAAATCTAAGGTATTTATCTGGAGCCAGGATCGCTGGCAACCGGTTCCTCCGGCAGATATTTGAGTTCAAAGTGTACATGAAAAAAACCGTCTGGCGTAAGCCTTACGGGTTTGAATTAGTTGAAAGGGAAATGTACATGCGCCGATCCGAGCCTTGAGATTTGGGAGAATAAAATAGCCATATCTATTGGTGATAGATCAAATTCCCGCTGAATCCAGAATTGAATGGTCCCCACGTAGGCTGAGGCCAGATAAGCAAACAAATACTGTTGTTTTGCAGGTATATCGGCTGCATTAGTCTGCCGATATTCTGCTCGATAGGCGTTAATGAACTGTTGATTTATTAATTCGGTCAACTGGCGTGAAAGATCTGTGTCACCTCCAGGGCCCAAGAATACTTTGAAAAAGCGTTTTTGCTCAAATACAAATTCGAATGGACGCACGTAACCTGCTGGTGGATCTTTAAAAGGCTCACGATTACCTAGCTTGTGGCCAAGTTTTTTTATGATCCGATGAAACTGTTCCAATATTTCATTTTTGAATTGTTCATAAAAATCTTGAATGCCTTGATAGTGCAAATAGAAGGTGCCTCTATTAAGTCCAGCTGTATCAGTCAGTTCTTTTACAGTAATGTTCTTTAATGGTTTTTCTGATGCCAAATCAAGCAAAACTTCTCTTAATAGAGTGCGGGTTCTCAGAATGCGTCGGTCAATTTTTTCAATCATTACAATTCTCCCTAATAAAAATGTAACTTTACTGATCATTTTGTGCTCAGCTGTTGATTAATGAACAGAAATATAAATTATGTCCATCGATTTTTGAGTGTTCTCATTATAATCAATAAGTAAAAGTTAATCAACACAATGTTCAGTAAAAAGGAGAGTCGTTATGATTACACACCAAGAAGTCCCAGAATCGTCTAAACAACTTAATGAGGTCCCTACACGAAGAACATTCATACTTGCGCTGATGGCTATTATCCCTGGCATGATGATGGTGATGATCGATAGCACTGCAATGAATGTAGCCATTCCCAGTTTGACCAGAGATTTTGGAGTTTCTTTTGACGCGTTACAGTGGGTGATTACTGGTTATATGCTAGCTATGTCCGTTACTATACCACTTGCAGGTTGGTTCTCGGACAGACTCGGAGCAGCGAAAGCTTATATCATAACAGTTATTTTATTTGTAATTGGATCGCTTCTATGTGCATTGGCTCAAAACGCTATGCAGTTGACTATTTTTAGGATTATTCAGGGGCTTGGAGGGGGGATGGTCCAACCTATTGGCATGGCTATGGTGTTTCGCCTTGCACCGGAGAATAAGAAAGGTCAGGTGATGGGCATGCTTGGCATTCCTATGCTGCTAGCGCCGGCTTCGGGACCCGTATTGTCTGGTTGGTTGTTAGAATCTAGTGGTTGGCATTGGATTTTTCTCATAAATCTTCCCTTGGGAATTATTACTGTTTATTTAGGAATACGACATTTATTTGATGAAAATTCTCTAAAAATTACGTCTTCCTTGGATAAAAGGCACCCCTTGGATATAATTGGATTATTTTTAGCTCCTATGGCTTTTGTTTTACTCGCTCTTAGCATTAATATTGATGCTGTCTCCTGGCTTGTTTGGCTAATGGGAGCAGCCGGTATCATATTACTGATTTGGTTATGGCTACATGAAATAAAACATCCACATCCAATCTTAGCGCTTCAAGCTTTCCGAGCAATCAGCTTTAGAAGAGGCATGTTTGTGAGTTGGATACAATACATCGCACTGAATGGATCACTCGTATTTATCCCACAGTATCTGCAAAATTTCAGAGGGTATAGCCCATCTCACGCCGGTCTGATTATGAGCATGCTTGCAATTACTTCCGGATTACTTATGCCGATCGGCGGGAAGATTTTTGATAGGGTGGGTATACGACCTCTTGCAGGCTCGGGTCTTGGAACGATTGCCTTGGGTTTAATGCTCCTCTCGCAAATTGGCCCGAACACAGGGGGAGTACTGATTGGGGGAATAGTAGGGTTGCTAGGAATTGGAATGGGACTTTGTATGATGTCTTTAAATACCTATATTCTTCAATCGGTTCCCGCGGAGCTGATCAGCCGAGTTACACCCTTAACCTCAGCAAGTTCCAATTTAATTATACCTATTGCGATTGCTGGCTTAAGCAACTTCCTGGCGATCCGAGCTACCGCGCGAACAATACAAGTAGGCGGTAATACATCTATGGCTGAGATGGCGGGTTATTCTGATACCTTCATACTTACGGCTTGCATTGCTTTATTCGGAGCATTGTTCAGTCTACTGCTCAAGCCTAAACCCAGGAATAGATTTTAATGATATTGCTTAATTAAGTATCAATAACAGATGATACTAAAAATTCCTGCTCGGCTTGTGTCAGCTGGGTTATTAAAATATTTATACGATAAATTATGTAAATACCGGTATCCGTAGCATGTTAGACTTTGGTCCCTAGTAGATACTTGCGGGGCCGGAGGTTCAATTCCCTTCACCAGCATTTTTACAAAGTCGATAGTGGCGGGGTTTCGGAATCGGGCCTTATCAAAACATAATGACAAGATCTTGATATCAAGTCCGACTGATGACAAGAACTTTGTTACATTCCCGATATGATCGGCAGTAGGCAAGTTAAAAAGATTCCCAATGTTGTTAAGCTAACGGGCAGGTTAGTGCGAATGATGCAAACTCCGTTAAGGGGCAGTTGAGGTCAACCCTTCTAAGGAGTATCTAGTTGATAGACTCTACTTCAAAAAAATGAGATATATAAAGATAAACAAAGATCTCATTTTCTGAAAATCCCATAATCAGGCATCATAGGACGAATGTACGTTTCTATTCAGAAAGCGAACGTGCGTTTTTAAGGTTTGCCAATTAATCAATAGTATAATAGCATTGCTTCACAAGAACTAATTATCGGGAAACGAGGAGGATTATTTACTATGAGTTTATCAGGGAATCGGCTTATGTTTACCATTTATGATTGGTTTGGCTATGAATTACCGATTAAAGATCGTTATCAGTTAATAAAAGAAGCCGGATTTGACGGTGTTTTAATGTGGTGGAGTGATGGCTTTGGCCGAGGCGATTACCGTAGCGGACCGCAAATTGCGCGGTACGCGGGTCTATTTATTGAAAATATCCACACGCCAATCCAAAACGAAAACAACCTCTGGCTTGACAATTTGGACGGTGAATCCTTAACCGATAGCTATTTGCAATGTGTTGCGGATTGCGCTGAATTTGAGATTCCGACAATGGTGGTGCACCTACCTAACGAAAACCATCCATATAACGCCTTAGGACTGAATAGAGTCAAGAGAATTGCAGAAAAAGCTGAACAGCTTGGTGTCAATGTTGCGATGGAGAATTTACGGAACTTTACTAATTTGTCATATGTGCTGGAGCAAGTCGATTCCCTGCGTATCGGATTCTGTTATGACAGCGGACATCACTACAGCCACTATCCAAACGATGATTTATTATCCATGTACGGTTCCCGGTTAATGGCGCTACATTTACATGATAATAACGGAAGTTATGCCCAACACGGGATACCCTTTGACGGCACGATTGATTGGTCTACAACCATGAAAAAAATTGCGGAAACGAATTATTCAGGCGCGACTGCAATAGAGGCCATGAATTGGGATTATGAGAATTTATCGGCTAAAGAGTTTTTACATAAAGCGTTTGAACGAGCAAAAAGGCTGGAAGCATTACGCTAACTGGGAACGATAGCTCAACGAAAAAAGGAATAGTTTGCCGCGGCAGCTGTTTCTTGTTTTTATTATGCTAACGTGCAGGATTATGAAAATTGCTTGAAGAATTAAGAGGCTGAAGTGGTAAATCATGATCCGTATAGATGAAAAGTTAGAAAATCTCCCCTGGTACATAACCGAGTTTATTGATACCCGAAAAAGGAAGCTATCACCCACAACACTTCTTAATTATTGTCATGATTACATTATCTTCTTTGATTGGTTGGTTATAGAGAATTTTTCAGGAACTAATCGTAAAGAAATTGATCTGCTGGCCTTAGAAAAGCTAACTATTCGTGAAGTTGAGAGCTTTTTGTCATACTTAGAATATAGACTTGGAAATACAAAAATAACTATTAATCGTAAATTGTCCTCATTAAAATCACTCTTTGATTATTTGCAGAACAAAGCAGAAACATCTGAATTAACCCCCTACATCCATCGAAATGTATTGGCAAAAATGGAATTGAATACTGTAAAAAAAAGTCAAGAAACATTAGCCAATCGTATAGAGGGTAAAATACTTAGAGAAGATGAGTTTGAATTATTCAGACAATTTATAGCTTATGATTTTGGCGAAAAGTACAAAGATAACACAAGGATTTGCAAATATCATACATTAAATCGAGAGCGAGACGCTGCTATTATATCGTTAATTCTTGGTTCTGGGTTAAGACTTTCTGAAGTAGCAGGTATTAACATGGACGATCTTGACTTAAATAAAGGATTGGTTCGTGTAATACGAAAGGGTAGTAAAGAACAATACGTATACTTCAGTAATCAAGCCAAGATAGATCTTGAAATATATTTGCAAATAAGAAGTTCTAGATATAATCCAGATAAATCTGATGCTTTTTTATTTATTGCTGCACGAGTTGGTCGTAAAGGTTCTAACAGGCGATTGACACAAAGATCCATTGAGAAGTTACTTGAGAAATACGCTACAGCATTCGGAAAACCAACTCTCACAGTGCATTCCTTGAGACATTCATTTGCTACACGGTATCATTTAGAAAACAATGATGTCCCAAGATTAAAAAATCAATTAGGGCATTCATCGATTCAAACAACAATGATATACACGCATTTAACAGACGAAGAGATGAGAGTAGCAGTGAATAATATGGATAAATGACAATAAAGCACTAGAAAAAGATCTTGAAGTTAGCGAAACAACACAGACTGTACGTTATGCAACAACATTTGGTTCAATAATACTGTACGTTAAGCAACCATATTTGATTCAATAAATGCAATCCATGTTGATGCAAGAGTAACAAAACCCTTAAATATGCACGTTATGCAACAACATTTGGTTCAAAAAACTGTATGTTATGCAACTAGGTTTGATTCATTAAATTCAATACGTTTTGACGCAAGAGTATCAGAATCATGAAAATGTACGTTATGCAACAACATTTGGTTCCTATATGCAACTAGATTTGGTTCAACGTACAAATGAAAAAAATAATAGCTGAAATCCCGCGTTGCTACGCGGTTCTTTTCAGACATCCGCACAAAATCCGTATTTTGTACATATGTCTATAAATCAATTAACTGCTATTCTCATCTCTACGTCTGTTGTTGTCTAGCGACATAAATGTTCCTACATTAATGACATAATTTTACCTACATTACTATTAAAGATGAAGAACTTCCCCCAACATTGGCAACATATCAAAAAATAAAATTGTTAAGATATATCTAAAAGTTTTTAATTATTTATTCGTTCGATTTCATCTAACGTCTTATTCACGAACTTCGTAATTAGTTCCATATGTAGTGTATTCGCGAAACTTTTCAACTATCCTGCCCGTTAGTTGAGAAAAGGCTGCCAAATGGCAGCCTAAAACATTTGAACTATCGTGTCCCGTTAGCGGAATAAATATAGACATTCATGCCAAAACGTAGAAAGACCCACAAATGGTGGTTTGCATGGTCATTCCTCTTTCATCGACTATTGCCCTTCAATTGGCGTATAAATCTCTAACTCACTTTCAGGTGAAGTCGGATTAAATCTTTCGTCCATCAACTCCACTACCCAACCTTTAGTATGTTTGTAACCATTCTCATCAATCCAACGGTTAAGAGAACCATAAGCTTTACCTATTTTCCAAATCTCACCTTTGTGCGTATAGACAGCATATGTGCACACAGGAGTGGTCTGGCTTACCATTCCTTGTGGAATAGAACCAATCTCTGTGACTTGAGCGGTTGTATAGTAGGTTCCAAGGTTGTCGGGTGCATAATTACCTGGTTCGTATAGAGCCAATTTTTCACCAGTTCGATTTTGGATTTCCTCCATACGACTTATTAAAGATTCAAATGATTGTGGAATTACGGTTGGGTATTCTGAATACTTCGCTTCATGCCTTGTTCCAACTGCTGAGAATCCTCTTTTGACCACTCTACACGTGTTATCTTTGACGCCTAGTTCGCTCATTTCGTTTCTCCTTTCGGTTTCTGAATCGTTTAAAAAGGTATAAAATAACATTTCGATTACTATCCATATTTTACCTGCTGAAGCACATTTGATTTCAATAAAATTATTTGATTAAACTGCCAGTTAGCGCAACGCGGCTGACGATCTATGCCGGCAGCCGCGTATTAATTAAGCTATAGTTCTCGTTAGTTGAATAGTGGCAGCCATAAAGATAAGACGCTAAAAATACTCAATCTGAGAGAATGCTTTTTGTAATTTTCAACAGTTCACTTTTGCTTGCAGTCGTACTACTCAAGACAAAATGAGCTGTTCTCTCATTCTCTTGTTTAGCCCACAGCAGTGATTTCTCCTGCGTATTCTCGTCAACATAATAATAAGTGTCCACATCATTGATAACCGTTTTAGCATCCGATGATGGAGAACTAAGGAAAAATTTCGTTTCTTCCTTTCCTGATGTGAAGTAACTTGTATAGTTTACTTCATGCTTACGATTCGAATAAGTAATTATAATGGAGCTTGGTTGATTTCCAATTTTCTGAGTATAGTAACCAAGCTCTTGTCCATTTGAAGCTGTACCAAAAATCATCTCCCCTTTTTTACCGGATCCAATCGCAGGGTTCATATAAATTGATGCTTCTTTAAATTGGTATCCTTCTGAGAGATTAGGCTGAATTTGATTCGATTTGAATGGAGCCGCAAGCGCCTTTATAAATTGACTTATATCAGTGTATTTATATGGCGAAGTGACATGCATGACCTGATCTGTTTTTTTGTTCAGAATATCATCTTTACTACCAAAATAGACTGTAGCTGATTCTCCAGGAGAAATCTTATTCCTGATTTCTTCGAGTGCTTGTTGATACTCAGGTAAGACTTTACTATCTGTTGATCTTACCTCTATAACAACGTTTCCATTTTTGTCTTTTAACTCGATCCATTTTGTTGTCGCGTAGGTGAATCCGCAGAGCAATCCCACGATCACGATAACGAATGCAGTTCGTTTAAAAACATTAGGTTTTAAAT
>NZ_JANQBC010000024.1 GCF_024721995.1 Paenibacillus radicibacter | reverse complement strand
ATGTGGCGGCATACACAGCATTTGAATACTTTTTCAATAACGTCGAAAAAGCATCCATGTCTCCACGTTTAGCCCTTAAGACATATTCATCATCGTTTAGCACAACCCCAAACTACCTCCTTGATCGAGTCTCTAGAATTAAGACGTAATTTCTGTATGAAACCAGTCATATTACATCAAGTTTTTATGAATTCTAGTCTGCCTACCAAGAAATAAATCGATAGCAGCACCACCGCAGATCGACCAATCAGACCCTTGGTCATTAAGAAATGTACAGGCTTGGAACTATTCTTCATAATAAGCAACCCTCCCTAAAAGCTATGTTTCATTAGTTATTAGGTGTATTTTACAGTATATGGGATGTAACTTCCATGCTGATGTTAACGTGCAGACTACGGCAGCCTGCTCAATAATGTATGTTATTAAACTATCCTGCTCGTTAGTGCAATGTCCCAAATTTTACTGGATACGATTCCCATACTGTTTAACCTGTAACGATAGAGAATAAAAAAAGGCTGCCTCAAACGTCATCTTGGATGACTTTTTCAGCAACCTCCTTATGTCAAACTAATTTACTTATCATTTATGGTTTTGACATACCGTAATCACATTGAAATCATCATCACGCATGTTGAAGAAGGATACAAACTCATTCCGGATGATCCCACCATAAATGATTTGGAATCCTAGACTTTCTATTAAAACAGCCGCTTCATCTATATCATCAGCGGGTACGAAGCAAAGCGGCGGAGCTTTATCTGGAATTGGAGCATTATCCATTCCATTGGAATCAATCAAAATGTCCGTTCCGTTCGACAAATGCAGGATGTGCAAGTGACCGAAACGCTCCTGTTGCTCGCTCGAAAGATTAAATAGACTGCTATACTGCTCTGCCGACTTATCAAGATTTCTTGACCAAAGAATTACGGAACTGATCTTACTCTGAATGGGATTCTTACTTTCTACAGGATTAATCATTGTGAACTTCCTCCTTGTTTTTAATCTTTTAAGACTATCTTTTCTCACGCCAATCCAGATTTGGAGCTTTCTGCAACTGAACGGGTACGTTAAGCGTTTTTCCTGCTTCGAGCAACAATTCTTTACAAAAATAATAACCTCGATGATACACAATCCGGTTGTTCTCGAAATCATATTCGCCAATATCGTGAAGAGCAAGCCCTAGCTCGGTTTCAGCCAATACCACGAATACTTTCCGACCCCACAAAAGCTCCAACGAAACATGCAAAACCGGCCCTCTATGTTTGAAGGAACCATTAAGCATTTCTTTCTTCGAATATTCCTGAAATCCGGGTTTGGCATCATTTTGAATACTTTCCTCAAACATTCCAAGAATACTGTCCATATCGCCGCTTCTCATTGCCTGAAGCAAGGTATCCAGCAGCTGAGCGTTGGATTCTATATTATCTGGCTGAATTTGATCCGGAATTTTGTTGCGATGCTTGCGGATATTGGCTCTCGCACGGTGAAGGGCTGCATAAACTGAACCTTCGGTCATCCGTACCATCCCGGCTACGTCGGAAGCGGTAAATCCGTATACTTCCATAAGTAGGAACACAGCAATCTGCCTTTGCGGCAGATACTGGACCAATACTTCAAGTGCCTCAATCATTTCCAATGGATCAACCGTTTCTTCGGGAAAGTTGTATAAATCCAGTTCTGCATACGTATCCATTGGAACCTTCTTTTTCCGTAACCCATCAATTCTCGCATTTGTGGCAATTCGGAACAAGTATGATTTTAATGCAAGCGGATGCCAAATTTGGGCCATCGTTGCAAAAGATTTTAATAACGTTTCTTGAAACAAGTCTTCTCCATCCCATGGAGAGCCTGTTAAATAGCGGCAGTATCTCCAGAGAGATTGGCGATGCGGTTCGATCAAATCTTCGAATTTCTTATGTAATGCTCGAGTCTCTTCAACAATCGGATCGTAAGATTCGGACATGCCATCCATCCCTTCCTGTTTTTCCTTATGTAAGACGTGTAGCATTTTGAAAATCATACGGCCGGATTAAAACTATTTTATTTGGTATGATCCAGAGTATAAATTCGTCATATAGAAAGAAATACCTGTATAGTCAACATGCTTGCTAGAGTGTATAGTCAACATGCTTGCTAGAGTGACTGGTTTCAACAAAAAAACGTACCAATACATGTGGTATGGCTCTCTAACTCCTGCTCAACTAACCTGCCCGTTAGAGTAACACGGCTGCCAATCCATGTCAGCAGCCGTGTCTTAGTTATCTATTAAGCTTTAGTGTCCCGTTAGTTCAATGCAACTACGTGTCGTTCACGATCTTCAACGCAAACAGCCTAGCATTGCGGGAGGGGCTTGTTCGATGGCCTCGAGGAACGCAAAACGATCAAAATCAAGGAAAACGACAGGTTGGATGAAGAACTGTTAACCCGTCTGCTTACGCAAGCATCCTCTGCTATCTAGCCTCGCAGTAGCAGAATAAGCCTGTTTGCCCCCTATGGTACGGTGGCTGCAAACAGGCTTTTTGATTCCGCTTATATCATGATATGTCTTCGTTCAATGCCAGCCACTGCACCGCCGACCCGAACCTGATTGATTTCGCCGCTCTCGCTCAGGCGCAATCCTGCCTTGATTTCAGAAGGACAATCCATCGAATACCCTTGCCTGAACATGACATTCTCTACTTCCCGCAAAGATCGTTGGCCATGTTGGTACAAATAGCTGAGCAGGGCACCGTTGGATGTTCCTGTCGCGCTCTCCTCGGGAATATCGTACAGCGGCGCAAAATTCCGGCATTCCGCAGCAGCATCGTCTGGAGTATCCATCGTGAACAGATGATATCCAACCACATCATATTTTTCGCTGATGGCGGTTATGGCATCAAAATTTGGCTGAACCTCATTCAAGAGCTTCCTGCTGCGGATCGGGATCATAATGTCCCGCAGGCCCGTCGAAACAATCTGGATGGGCAACCCGGTTTCCAGATCCTCGGCATCCATCCCCAAAGATGGGGCGATTTCCTCACAGGATATCCTTTCAAGAAATTGTGGTAAAGCCTGTGACAAATAAACAAGACCCTCGGAGCTAATATCGACATCCAGAATCCCTGCCTTGGTTTCTATCGAATAGGAGGTCCCTTCCTTTGACAAACCCAGCGAATGCATTAGTCCAAACGCAGCAATCGTGGCGTGTCCGCACAGATCAACTTCGCTGGCGGGAGTGAATAGCGGATTTTGTAATCCGCAAGCAGGGATTTTTCCATAAAGGCCGTCTCCGAAAGGCCCAATTCCTTCGCTATGAGCTGCATTTCGGCAGCATCCAGAGAAAGGCCATCCTCCAAGACAACGCCTGCTGGATTACCGCCACGCTCCCCTTTCGCAAACGCATTTAACGTATACACTTCCACATTCATTTTCCGCTCATCCTCTCTTTATCCTCGAAAAAACGATGTGCGCAACCGCACGTCCCAATCGCCTCCATGATCTTCCTTTTATCGATTTATTACTAGGTAAAGACGACAGGAGCGATTGAATTGTTGCGTTAATCTGCCCGTTAGCTTAATGCCGTCCAGTCTAATACTATATTTTCTCAGTCTAATGGTTTATTTACTTTTAACATATTCACCAGAGATCGTATTCAAAATCGTCTAATATGTAACATCTAGTTTTATCTTAGCTATAAACTCCCTAATAATCTAAACAAAATTTACATTCATATAATGTGTCACATTATTTAACGTGTTTATTTTTTACGATAAATAAATAATTTCATTGACTTTTAAAGAAATACGGATTTTGTGAAGTAGTGTTAAGAAGTAATTGGATATGCGCATATCCACACATCCAATTCACAATTATCAAATTTTACTGATATCTCAATAATTCACTTCGTATTTAATCTCATCTATTTGATTTATATCTGCGATTGCTATTGCAACATTCGGCACATGCTCTGCAAGCCTATGACACAAATACAAATACCATTCGGATCCGTATGTGACATATACACGAGTGGAATATTTATTGTGGTTAAAATGTTTGATCAGATCTGGTTTAACCCCGAATAACATTTCAATCTCTACGAATGGCAAATTCAAATATCCTCTAGACTGTATTCTTTGCAAAAGATATTCGTCATGCGTTGCAATTGACACAGCATGCTTTTCTTGAATACATAATTCAACCAATTCCAAGTATCGCTCATTCAGTTCTGCAGATCGATTCATTGCAACATCAGCTGCTTCCTGAAAAGCCCCTTTAACAATTCGAATCTTACCTGGAATATGTAAAATCGACTTCAGATCATCCATAGATCGGTGTAAATGCGCTTGAATCGTAATTCCTACATTCGGGTACTGCGATGCGATTTGTTGATAAATCTGAAGAATATCCTCGGTTTTGGATGCTTCCTCCATGCTTATCATGATTGTGATTCCTTTCACGAAAGCTTCATTAGCTATTATTTCCATATTTGTGATGGCTAATTCTTTGCTTACACTTAAACCAATATGTGATAAGTCAAGACATACTGGTGCATTCAGATCTTCATCCGCAAGATCAAGAATCAGTGCCAAGAATTCATCTCTGGCGACTTGACATGCTTCCGCAGTATCTGTATTTTCACCTATATACTCCATCGATACTCCATAACCTTTTGCACGAAGAGATTTAGCTAACCGAATTCCCTCTTCTCTCTTGTCACCTGCAATATAGCGCTTAGCCGGTTTGAGTAATGTATTGTAGATTTCCGGTGTTTCCATCACGAAACGTTTCACCTCAAGATTCCTTGCAATCTTCCTTAGTGTATCTGCAATTAGCTTCTCATTTTCCAACATGTAAGCCCCTCCTTTTCTATTCGAAATAAGACTAACATGTTAAACTGGTTATGATGAGAACCACTTCATACGGATTTGGATGGGTACCAGTTAAGGAGGGCGGATGCACCCGTGGTTTGGATGACATTAGATCGTACATTACCTACTACGCTTACCAGACAAGTATTCAATCAGCTTCAAACGAAAATATTTAGTGGTGAACTTGTTGCTGGATCCCCTCTTCCCTCAACTCGTCAATTGGCAGGTCATCTTCATGTTTCACGTAATGTGATTCTAGAAGCCTATGATCAGCTAATGGCTGAGGGTTATCTAGAAAGCAAACAAGGCTCTGGCACCTATGTTGCCGAAGGTTTATTACTTGAACAATCTTCTATTCCTGAACAATCAATCCTAACTGAAGAAAGTATCTCGAAATCTTCAAATGAGAATCAGATTAGCTTTCGCTCTGGCATTCCTGCTCTGGATCTTTTTCCACGTAAAATATGGAGTCAACTCACCCAGCAAGTGTTAGTAGAAGCACCTAGTGACAGCTTCGGATATGGTTCTCCAGAAGGTAGGTATGAACTCAGAAGCGCAATCGCACAATATGTGCTGCGAACACGCGGTGTACGTTGTGAACCTAATCAATTAGTAATAACATCCGGTGCTACTCAGGGCATAACCTTAGTTGCCAAACTCCTTGTTAAACCAGGAGAAGATTTTATGATCGAAGACCCTATCACCAATGATATTCAGACGATCTTCAGATCCCACGGCGCTAATCTAGTACCACTTCCTGTTGATGAGCACGGTATAGATACTTCCCTTATGACACAAGGTCATCATCATGGCAGCGTCTATGTAACACCTTCCCATCAATATCCACTCGGAGCAGTTCTTCCGATCCAGCGAAAAGTTCAATTAATTGAAAATGCCCGCCAAACAGGTAATTACATTATTGAGGACGATTATGACAGTGAATTCCGCTATGAAGGCTCACCTATCCGTTCTTTGCAAGGTCTCGATCCGAACGTCGTTATTTATCTGGGTACTTTTAGTAAAATACTCTCCCCTGCACTACGCATAGGTTACATGGTACTGCCTCGTCCACTTATTGAGCAGTGTAGAAGTCTGAAATGGTTTAGCGACTTACATACACCTTCCATGGAGCAGCTAACTCTCGCACGGTTTATTGAGGAGAGGCATCTTGAAAGACATATTCATCGTATGAAAAAAGTGTACAAACAGCGAAGAGATATAGTGAAACAAACTCTTAAGTCCCATTTTGGAGAAGAAGTACGTGTCACTGGAGATACAACGGGATTACATTTGATAGCGGAGTTTAAACATATTCGTTTCACTGAGGAAGTTCTGGATCGTATTCATCACGCTGACGTGCTTCTACAACCTGTTGAAATGCATGCTAATCGTAAAGGAAATCATGTGCATCGTATTATCCTTGGTTTCGGTCATTTATCTAGTGCTGAAATTGAAGAAGGAATTCGTAGGTTAAGAAGTATTCTCTAATGACATGTTAAACATATGGAAAGTTAATAAGGGAGGCGCATGCAATGAATGGACAAGTATATCTAGTTAAATCTTTAAATACCGGTAAGATTGAAACGTATACATATGGAAAAAAAGTATATCAATCTGCAATTAAGAAACAGCCTGTCGAAACCCCCTTATTTTTAAGTAAGCTAGGATTTATTGAGGATGAACAGGCTTATGAACATCATGGTGGTGAGAACAAAGCAGTATGCGTGTATCCGTACGACCACTATGATTATTGGAGACCGACATTTAAGAACATGGTTGAGTCTGCTCTTTTTGGAGAAAATCTAACAGTCGCTGGTTTGACGGAAGATAAGGCACATATTGGCGATACTTTTTCCTTTGGGGATGCCATTGTTCAAATATCTGAGCCGCGAAACCCTTGTTATAAGCTTGCTGCTAAGTATGAAATACCAAGTTTAATCGTACAAGTCCGAAATACGGGATATACAGGATTTTTAATGAGAGTGTTAAAAGAAGGTATGGTTTCTGTTCATGATCAATTAACTTTAATTGAGCGAGTTTCCGATGACGTTTCGGTTGCTTTGGTGAATGATGTTAAATTCCATGATTGCTTTAATCCGAATAAAGTTGAGAAAGTCCTGCAAGTTAAGGAACTATCGGAAAGTATAAGAAGCGCCTTGCAAGAACAGTATGAAACAGGTAAGAAAAAAGGTTGGGGTTAAGTCATTGCGCCTCTATCCTAATGTTAAAAAGAGCCTAAATCTCTTGCATCCGCAAAGATTTGGGCTCTTATAATATAAAATTCTAAACAATATTGAGCAGTAAAGTTTTACGCCTCAAACACCCAGTCCGGATTCCACACAACTTCCCATAAGTGTCCATCTGGATCTTGAAAATACCCCGAATACCCACCCCAGAACGTGTCTTGTGCTTCAACTGTGATTGTTGCGCCAGCCTTACGAGCTGCTTCCATAATCTGATCTACTTCATCCCTGTTCTCCACATTATGACCAATCGAAAACTCAGTTGGACTCGGTGTGGATAGAGGCATTCTAGAATCATGAGCAAGATTCTTACGCTCCCAGATCGCAAGCTTTAGTCCAGCTTGTAAATCGAAGAAAGCAACGGCACCATGCTCGAACTCCGTACCGATAATCCCTTGTGTAAGAAGACCGAGCCCATCCCTATAAAAACCTAATGATCGTTCTAAATCATCTACACCAATCGTAAGAACAGCAATCCGTGGCTTCATCTATATCCTCCAATCCTCCATCAATTAAATGAATTCTGTCTTAAGTTTAATGAAATCATTCTTCTCTATACGAACGCCTGACTCCTCTATCCGATGAATGGCATCGTCTGTATTCACAAGTGTTTCTGGCAAGTAGATCCCACCGCTATTCGGTTTACCGACCAAGTTCAGTACACCATCAATTGCAATTGCGATCCCAAGACCTGTTTCATGCGCCTGACCATTGGGATTAGACACAACAACTTTGCGAACGACTTCTTCTCCAGTTTTCAAAATGCCCTCGATCTCGATATATACATCATGTGAGGGTGTTTGCCCAGCTTTAGTTCCTATGGATTCGCCTTGCAAAATATCCACCCGAATATTAGGTGCGCGAGTAGTTCCTGCTAAACTCGGTACATCTAGTAATTGGTAAGGTACACCGTCTAAAGACACTCCATCAATATGAATTTGACGGATGTTATCGCTAACCTTCACCCATTCCCAGTTCCCATCCTTGCGAATAAGTGCTTGTTCCGACATTCCACCATTATCGTCAAATTCACTTGCGTTCATTGGACCAATAGGATCATTGGGATCATAGAGTGAAGCTAATTGAATCGATTGTATAGATGAAAAATCTTCGGATGCTTTTTGTGCGACATACATGTTAATTCCAGCGTCTGTGTGACCGAGTAATAAGACTGGCTTGCTTAAGGGTGTTTGTATAGCTGCGAAAGTGATCGGACTGATATCTCCAATTAATTTGGTTATCCCAATGTGTGCAATATCTCTTGCAATAGCCGCATGAATCAATTTATCAGCAGGATCTTGCAGCGCAGCGACAATCAGATCGATATCACCTACTGCATCTAGTGAAGAATCAACGTTAATAATATCGAGAAGTGCGACACTTGCATTGCCTAGTTCTTCTGCAAGTGCTTTTCCCTTTTCCGGATTACGACCTGCAATTATGATCTCTACTTCTTTATTGATCCGTCTAAGATGTCGTGCTGCATGGCTTCCAATCATTCCATATCCACCTGCAATTAGTACGCGTAAACTCATATTGTTTTCCCCCTTTGGATAACTGCTATGAGAGTATTATGTTGGATAGGAACAATTAATGGAAGAAAGCACTTTAAAGTGCTATAAGCACTTTAAAGTGTCCTAGGTACTAAAAAGTACCTACATTTCAACTTAATTTTACAATTTTCAGAATACTTTAAATTTCATCGTTATACCAGTTTTTCCAACCATGCAGTAAGTGCTTCGCCTACTTGGTCGGGTGCATCTTCTTGCGGGTAGTGGCGGCCAGGTACCGTAACTTCAGTCTGAGACGGCCAAGTTCGGCAGAAATCGGTGTTTGCTTTCGACAATCTACCGGGTTCACAATGTACAAAAAGTTTAGGAATGGTGCTTTGCGCTAGAAATTCACCGTATTCGTTGACAATTGCTATGATTTCAGCTGGATCACCGCCAACCGGAAGCTGACGCGCCCAACTCAGCATAGGACGACGGCTTTCACCCGGCTCCAGGAATGGACGACGGTATTGGGCAAACTCTTCTTCCGTCAACTGGCGTATAATGTTAACCGGCAAGTTATACTCGATGAACGAATTTTGTTCCAGCACCATTAGTTCCCCTTCTGATGATCGAAGCGCTTGAAACACCTTGCGTCCTTCCTCTGGCATTTCACTCCAGCTTGTTGGCTTAATTATCGCCTCCATATATGCAATGCCCTTAACTGCGCCTGGATGACGCTTCGCCCAATCAAACCCCAACGCCGAACCCCAGTCATGCACAACAAACGTAACTCGCTCGCTAACACCTAGCTGTTCGAGCAGCTTGTCGAGATATCCGCGGTGCTGATCGAAGGTGTACACGTTAGGTCCGCTGCTTAGAAGTTTGTCTGAATCACCCATGCCGACGAGATCAGGCGCGATACAACGGCCAAACTTCTGTGCATAAGGAATGATATTGCGCCATAGATAGGAGGATGCTGGATTGCCATGCAAGAAGACGATCGGATTGCCGTTTCCTTCCTCTACATAAGCCATCTCCACACCATTTACTTGCATGCGCTTTTTCTCATACGGGAAAAGTTCATTAATCATTTTACATCTCACCTTCCAATTTGTTATTTTGTTGTTCTTGCATACGTTCAAATTTATAACGAGTGATCTCAATCGCATGTGCAACATCCTGCTCAGAGTTCAAATACACGGAAACCCAATTCGAATCGGGGAACATATGATGCGACTGTGCCTTTCCTTCTTCGATCCACCGATCTCGTTCGGATTTCGTCGATAGAAGGTCAAACAAGCTGTTGCCGTGAAGATGGCCGATTTCCTTCCCGTTTAACTGAAATTCAATTCCCCCGAACCGATGCGGATGCTTCGATACACCGTCCCACGACATCAACTCTTCCGTGAGCGTCACCCCTCCACTTCCTGTCATACTTCCTACTCCTCCTTCTTGGGATTGGTTTCCCTTTTCACTTAAACTTCACTCTGTACAAATAGAATGCTATTGCAACTAATTGCAATATACGCTGTATACAATGCTATTGCAACTAATTGCAATATACGCTGTATACAATGCTATTGCAACTAATTGCAATATACGCTGTATACAATGCTATTGCAACTATTATTTTTAGAAAATCACAAAATTTATGTTCGCAGGAGGAGAAAAATTCAAATTCACCTCTTCCAATCTGTCTTCTCTACGTTAACGATGGATTCCTTTATCAAGCAAAAACACCCCGCAGCGCAGACTTCAATTGAAGTGACCCCTAAAAGTTAGACACGGTTATTTCATCAGGCAGCTTGGGTGAAATGAGTTCGGTACTGTACCGGACTCATTTTTAATTTTGCCTTCATCCGTTTCGTATTGTAGTAATCTATATATTTTTCTAGTTCAGTTTTAAAATGCTCCACACTTTCAAATTCCTTTAAGTATAG
>NZ_JANQBC010000023.1 GCF_024721995.1 Paenibacillus radicibacter | reverse complement strand
TGAAATGTTTTTTGTTCAATTCCAAATTGGGAAGCTAAACATTTATATCCTTCCGTTCCATTTAAATAACATTGAACAGCTACTATTTTTTCTTTAGCAGTAAATTTCGCCATAGAAAAACTGCACCTCCAGTTGTTAGATTGTGTCTAACAATTGGGGTGCAGTTCATTCCTTGAAAGGGGTTTACTTTTGTCTAACTATTCATCAACCTTCTTCTCAATAGATAATCCCGGTACATACTTCCGGTTCATGAGCTTACGAATCTTCCGATTCTCCTTCGTTTCAAGAACGATGTCTAAATCGTAATCTTCTGGATACAACTCTTTCCCCGCGATATGAAGTTTCAAGCGCTTCTTATTGATCTTGAACTTCTGTTTCTGGATCATCACTCCGACGTTGCCCATCGCATCCTCTAATGTACAGACGATTCCCGCCCGACCTAGATAGGACACATAGACACTATCGCCAAGCTCGAACTTTTTAACTGGAACGGGAATCGCTTCATCATCCTGAGCTTTAACAACTTTAGGTTTGTGCTTAGAGCTCGAATGCTTTGACACCCTCACTTCGTTTGTTACAGGTACTTCTTTTGCTACTTGCATTTGCTCCTTATTCACTTGAATATCTGGAACACCTCGTAGACTCAGTTCTTCTTGACTTGATATCACTGGCTTGGATTGAACTTCAGATGGCTTACTAGTTGCTCCAAAAGTAACACCAAACTCACTCCCACTCGTCCCAACACCCTTCGCCGCAATTTCACTTGAGCGATTGATGATCGGCATTGGAAGCCCTAGCTTCTTCGCGATCAAGAACGCATAACTCTGGCCAGCCTCACCAATTTTCAATTTATACAAGGGCTCGAGTGTCTCTGTATTGAACTCCATACGGGCATTCTCAAACCCTGGTGTCACTGAGGCAAAGTTCTTAATCTCTGAAAAATGGGTTGTCGCAACGACGGTTGCTTTACGCTTCTGAAGTTCCTCTAGAATGGCAATGGATAGCCCCACCCCTTCGCCTGGGTCTGTACCTGATGCCATTTCATCAATTAGCACAAGTGTTGAATGGTTCGCTATCTTCAAGATGTCAATCACGTTGCGAATGTGCGCAGAGAACGTACTAAGCGCATGTTCAATGCTCTGACCGTCTCCAATATCAACAGCAACATGCTCGAACACAGCAAGTTTACTGCCAGCCTGAACAGGAACAAGTAGCCCCGATTGAATCATAATCGTCAGTGTACCTACTGTCTTCAGCGCTAATGTCTTACCACCTGTATTCGGTCCTGTAATAACGAGTGAGTTGTATTTCGACCCGATCTGGAAGTTAAGCGGAACCATTTTCCCACCCATTAATGGATGTCTGGCTTCATGAAGTTCAATGATTCCTTCCTCATTAAGATCGACATTCGCACCTCCGATGGACAATGCGAATTTAGCTTTCGCAAATAAGAAGTCATACGCACCAACCGTATCTACATTGATCAAGAATTCAGCCGCATATCGTTCCACAACCATCGTAAGATCACTCAAGATCTTCGTCTCCTCAACGCCTTCTTCCGATTTCAACATACCGCGTTGATACTGTAAGTCTGCAAGGTCAGCAGGCTCGATATAGACCGTCTGACCACTTGCCGATTCATCAAGTACGGCGCCTTTCACAAGTTTGCGATGTTCTTTCTTGATTGGCAGTACATAGCGTCCACCACGCGTACTCACCATATTTTCTTGCATGATAGAGCGATGTTTACTAAGAAGGGAATCGAGTTTCCCTTTGATTCGTTCTTCACATACGTTAATTTTCTTGCGAATGCGCATCAGATCTTTACTTGCTGCATCCACAATGACTCCACTACGAATACTTGCTTCGATCTCAGATACAACGGAACGCAGATCATGCATGGAACTCGCGTAACTACTAACGTGAGGCGCAATAATCTCTTTCGACGCCATGTAGCCTTTGAGCTGATTACAGCTTCGAATAAATTGCACAATGTGCATAAACTCCTGCTCGCTGAACACGTACCCGGTGTGCATCAGATTTGCAATTTGTTCAATTCCTTCAAGCGATGGAATCGGCACGCTCGCCCCTTTTTGTAATAAGGCTTTCGCCTCGGAAGCTTCATCTAGCTTCGCGCGGATCGCTTTCATATAAGTTAGCGGAATCATCGCATCCACATGCTGCTTCCCCCGATAAGATACGGCATAGTCTCTTACGATTGTCTTGATTTTGTCATACTCTAGTCGATTAAGTGCTGTTTGATTCAATGTGTACATCTCCTTTGTTTTTCGTAAAATGGGTAAAAAAAGACGGAGAATGAGCATACTCATTCTCCGCCTCGTATTAACATCCCAATCCTAATCGCATCGCCTAAAACCTATTTTGGATATACAAAAATAAGTTTTATGGCATCAAAAAAAACCGTGCTAAAAAGCAGCACGGATTGTATGCAAGGAAAGAAAACGCCTAGGCATTGTCTGATATCCGCTGTTCTTAACTAATTCGCAAGGCACCAATGGGTACAACGAAATAGGCGTTGCTATAATAGCAATTCGCACCTGTTCGTTACATGGAACCTCATATGGAATTTTTCTAGTTAAGAACGTTCACCGACATCAAAATTTCCCCTTTATTGTTTAGGATAGCTATACTATAACGAAATTATCTTATGAAAGCAAGCAGACATTAGACCCTGCACAATTTCCTTATGATATTTTCTCTAATGTAAACACCGAAATTTCAGGTGTGCTGAACATCCGCAGTGGCTCACGAGTCGTCCCGATTCCACGGTTCACATAAAGCTGGATCATTCTGCCCTTCCCAGGGACGGAATACATACCTTCTAAGTATTTCCTAGCTAGCGGCACGGTCACAAGCGCAATATCACCAGGCAACTTCACTTGTCCACCATGACTATGTCCTGATAGCTGCAGATCAATCGGATAACCTTGCAATCGATCCACGACATCTGGTTCATGAACGATCAATAGATTAAACAACTTCTCATCTAAGTTACCTAATGTCCCCTTGATCTTCGGGTTACCGAGCAAGAAATCATCTAAGCCTGAGATCGTAATTTTCTCTTTGCTTGGAAGTCGAATCTCTTGCGATTCATTCACGAGTACGGTAAAACCACCATTTTCCATAATCTTGCCATAATGCCGACTTGCACCACCACCTCGATCATGGTTACCATAAATCGCAAACTTGCCAAGCGGTGCATTTATATTTTTTAAAGCAGAAGAAATAGCGTCATTGTTCCCACTATACTCATGATAATTATCAATTAAATCACCGGTAAAAACGACGATGTCCGGCTTTTGTGCATTAATTTGCTGCACTAATTTATTCAGTTGCGATGTGGAGTAGTGATCCCCCAAATGAATATCGCTAATCTGTACAATTTTTTTATGATGAAAGCTTTCTGGTAAATTTGATGACTTGATCACATGGTTCGTTATAGACAGCATATTCGGCTCAATGAACCGCGCATATGTAAAGGCACCACAGAACAAGATCAGCAACGAGCCAATTAGAAGAATAATTCGAGTTCCCCAAGGACGTTTGGATGGGTTCGGTTTGTTCAATTAATGCCCGGCCACCCAAACATCATAAGTCCAATTACTCCGATACTAAACACAATTACTAACACACTAGCCGCCTTAATTCGCATATCCATCTGTCCTTTATTCTGTAAGTTAGGACAATGATAACGCATGTATGTTACGCCAATGTGACGAAATGTCGCGCTCCGAATTTATTTAACATTTTTCAAAGTAAAATAGAACTGGATCTGATCATCTTCTACATTCACGCCATAGCGAGACTGATGTTTATCCAGAATACTACGCACAATAGAGAGCCCAAGCCCCGTCCCACTCAGTTTCTTGTTACGTGATCCCTCCATCACATAGAACGGCTCCCAAATGTTTTCCCACTGCTTCGAATCCCCGTTCTGCGGTTTAATCCCATTACGAATCGTAAACAGGAGATGATCTGCTTCATTCTTAACGAGGATTCGAATATGTGAGTCGTTCGTATACTTAATCGCATTCGTAATAAAATTGTTCAGCACCATCTCAATCTTCGGTTTACATGCCCATACTTGAGGGGCTTTTAAATCTGTACGATCCACAGTGATCTCAAGACCTTGCTGCTGCAAAGCAAGCTGATACTTCGAGAGCGTCTTGTCTAGCAACTCTCCAAAATCAAATGCTTGCATGACATATTGTTCCGTCTGTATTCTCGATAACTCCAGTAACTTATCCACTAAAATCGACATATTGTCAGCTTGCTCTTCAATAACATTGACATATGTCCCATCATCTAATCCATCACGAATACCCGCTCCGTATGCTTTAATCAAGGACAGCGGCGTCTTCAGTTCATGGGAAATATCCGCAATAAATGTGCGTAGATTTTCATTTCGCTCTTCTAACGCATGTTGAGCAAGCTCCAATTTATCGCTCATCTTGTTCACACTGCGAGCAAGCGCTTCGATCTCATCTCCTGTTTCAATTTGCACTTTGTTAAATTTCAAATTCGATATATCTTCAGCCGTTTGCTTCAATTTCGCAAGTGGTTTAACGATTTGCTGTGTAAATAACCATGACAGCACAACCATCATCACAACTGCACCTATAGCGATATATAAATTAAATTTATTTACGATTTGGATGGTGTCTGCGGAGTGTGAGATCGATTCACCTACAGCGATAATATAATGGTCTTTCTTCATAAAAGTAACTAGAAAACTGGATTTGAGCTTATCTTGACTAAATATCTTCTTCACCAAGCGACCATCACGTACCTGCGCCAAATTCTCATCGGTTACCCAGAACTTACTGAGTGTAATGGCTTTACGATTCAATTGTTCCTTCAAGACATAATTGATCTGCTCATTGGATCCCCAAAGTTCGGTCATCACGATTGTGACCCCGTGTCTCTTCTCCAGCTTCTCCGCTTGAAACACAAGGTTCGTGGTATCCATCTGCTCGAGCTGCGTTGTGAGCTGGGCGAGACTGTTCTTTTTCTCATATAAAAAATATTTCGGCAGGAAGAATGTATTCACGACGAATGACAGCACAAATACAATACATAAGGCTAGTAGAATTCGAACGATCAGCTTCTTCCCGATCTTATTCATGCTCATCTGTCAGGCTATACCCCATCCCGCGATGTGTCTTAATGACATGTTCGCCTACTTTCTCACGCAACCTGCGAATGTGTGTATCCACGGTTCGCTCATCCCCGAAATAATCAAAACCCCATACGCGATCAAGCAATGTCTTCCGAGATAAGATTTGTCCTTTATTCGTAATTAATTGACGAAGTAATTGAAATTCTTTTTGTGTGGCATGCAAGTCCTGTCCATTCTTATGAATCTTCTGCCCGTCCAGATCAACAACAAGATCATAAGCCACAAGCTTATTATCCATCTGTAACAGCTTCTTCACTCGCATGATCAGAATCCGAGTATCGAACGGTTTACGAATGTATTCATCTGCACCCGCTTGTAGCGCCATAAATTCATCATCATCTTCTGTCTTTGCGGTAAGGAGCAGTACTTTCGCTGTTCCCTGATCCTTCATTTCCTTACATGCTTCAATCCCACTAAGCCGCGGCATCATCCAATCCAGTACAGCAAGATCAATCGGATGATTGTAAAAGAGTTCAAGTGCCTCTTCTCCATCTTGTGCGGTTAGCACATTAAAGCCCTCTTTTTCAAAATAAGCTTGTAAAATCTTGAGCATATAAGGTTCATCATCTGCAATGAGCACCTGCATCTGGCTGTACCTCCTAAATGGTTGAGTTGTGAAAAGACTAACATGTTCTGACTGTCAAAAGCAAAAAAACAGCTCACTCCTCGTCAAAGAGCGGCTGCTTTATGCTGGATCAATTACTTAATGTTCAACTGAATGGAGATTAGACTCGCTATTCTCAAGCAAGCTTTTCATATCGTGTCCAGTTGGATTCTGGAAGACCCGAAGTCCGAAATCTGGTGCCACAGCTAGAATATGATCAAATATATCCGACTGTATTCCCTCATAGACCGACCAGTTCGTATCATTCGTAAATGCGTAGATTTCAATTGGCAAGCCCGTCTCACTGGATGCCAGCTGTCTGACCATGCAGGTCATGTCTTTATGAATTTGTGGATGCTGGTTCAAATACTGCTGAATATAAGTCCGAAAGACGCCGATGTTCGTCATGGTCCGACCATTCACTTTACTGGATCGATCAATGGTCTTCTCCCTATTATATTGTTCGATCTCTTGCTCTCTTTGGGTGATGTAATCACGCAGGTATTGTATTTTCTTAAAGCTCTCAATCATCTCCGATGTACAGAAAGTAATGCTGCTAATATCGACGTTGATCGAACGCTTAATCCGTCGCCCACCGGACTTTTGCATCCCTCTCCAGTTCTTGAAGGAATCTGAAATTAAAGCATAGGTAGGAATGGTTGTGATCGTCTTATCCCAATTCTGCACTTTAACCGTGTTCAGGGAAATATCGATAATATCCCCATCTGCCCCATACTTCGGCATCTCGATCCAATCACCTACACGTACCATATCATTCGAGGATAACTGCACTCCCGCCACCAGACCTAGAATCGAATCCTTGAAAATTAACATGATGACAGCTGATAATGCCCCAATCCCGCTGAGCAAGATAATAGGACTTTCCCCAATTAAGCTTGAAATAATTAAGATTCCGCCAACGATATATATAAAGATCTTAACAACTTGTAAATAGCCTCTAATCGGTTTTACCTTGGATACTTCATAAGTCATATAAATAGCATTAACGGCACTAAGAAAGGCATCCAAGACGAGGATCGCGACAACAATCATGTAGATAACGACACCTTTTTCAATTAACGATTGGTAAATAGGAAACATAAACGAGAAATAATAGATAATAATAGCAGGAACCACATGAGAAAGTTTGTGAATCACTTTCCATTCCAGTAAGTAATTGTCCCACTTGAATTGATTGTTGTGTATGTAATGCGTGAGAACTCTTAAGACAAGCCTTTTGGTAATCATATTTGCGAGGATACTGAGCAGCACGATCCCAATTACCATAATGATATTCGTCAAGTAGACGGCAAGACTTGCATGTACCCCAAGATTCATAAGTAAATTATTAATGTATTCCATATCTGTCTCCTTATAAAAAATGTACACTAATCTTACCCGTTAGCCCCTTCTATCGTCAAATATGCAGTCCATTACGATCATGTAGACATTTGTCTACTAAATAATGTGTAAACGTTTTCATTTTTATACATAATAAAGATAATTGTCATTTATTTCACAAGACGACCTTGATACAATATAATTGTCACCACCTGAGGGAAAGGAAGAGATGTGTGAACAGGCTAATTGAAATTATAGAAGGCTCTCCTGAAATGTCTGAAATACTCAAGCACTGCCCCTATTCTGTTCTTAAGCGTTTTCAAGTTGAGTCACACGCAAAGGGACGATTTAATCTGGAGCAAGGAACCATCTATTCGGAGATATACATTGTTGTTCAAGGAAATTTAGACATCTTTATATTGAGTGATTCCGGTCGTAAGATTACACTAGACATCTATGGACCAGGCAACTTCATTGGTGAGCATGAGCTTCTTCAAGAAATTCCCTTTAGCTCTTCTGTACAGTCTCTTAGTGATGTCGTATTACTAAAGTTATCTCGAGAAGCTTTCAAAGAATGGCTGGAACTAGATCGAAGCTTTTCCAAAAATTTAACAGAGTCCTTATGCAAACAGATCTACCATTTAAGCAAAAGAATCGAGTCCTATAGTTTATTTTCTACGAAACGCCAAGTTATTGAGGTTCTAAGTTCTTTAAGTAAGAGCGATTATCTAGATAGACAAGCTTTATTGAAAAGAATTAGCTCAACTCCGCGCAGTGTCGACCGCATTCTCAAAGAGTTGAAAGATCTAGAAATCATTGAAATGGATAATGGTGTTATCAAATTAACGAACCCAAACTTATTAATAGAATTAGGTTCTAAGGAGTGAAAGTAATGGAGAAACAGCCCCATATTCAGTTAGATGAAGCGCTAGCTGTTAACAAAGCCATCGTTGTAGGAGATCCAGCCCGCGTAGAAGTTGTGAAATCACTTCTGGACAACCCACAAGATATTACTTATAATCGTGAATTTAAATCTGCGATTGGTACCTTTAATGGACACAAGATTCTTGTCTTGTCGACTGGTATTGGCGCACCTTCCATGGCCATTGCTATAGAGGAGTTAAAGGCGATTGGAATCGAGTCCGTGATCCGCGCTGGAAGCTGCGGCGCGATGGACACAACCTTTAAGGTTGGCGAGATTATGGTTGTAACCGGCGCTGTTCGTGATGAAGGCTTAACGGAGAAATATGTTCCCAAAGCATTCCCAGCTGTTCCATCCAGTACGCTTCTAATGCGAGCTTTACAGCAGACTGCGATTCCAGTGAAGGCTGGAATCGCAAGAAGTCATGACGGTTTCTATATGGATAACAACATGGAAATTGAAGATTTCTGGTCGCATAAACAAGTTCTAGGTGCAGATATGGAAACTAGTGCTCTTTACGTGATTGGCGGGCTAAGAGGTCTGCAAACCTTATCGATCCTCAATAACGTTGTGCCATATAAGGAATCACTAGCAGATGGGGTCAATGAATTGGTTTCGGGCGAATCCCAAATGAAAGTTGGAGAATTACAATCTATCAAATTAGCGTTAGCCGTGCTAACCGAGGAGGAATAAGTATATGAAACAAGGGATTTATAAAGTTTTAAAGAGTAAAACATGGGATACTTTATGGCTCATAGTCGGGATCTCACTCGTGATTGCTAGTACTTTTTACAGTTATAACGATAGCGGCACGCTAGATCTTCTTCTCGTCACCTCCTTTATCGGCGGAATTCTAGGCATGATAGTCGTGCTCCTCTTCGCCAATCAACATGGCAAATCAGCCAGCGGTTTGGGTGTAATTGGGGCTATGTTCGATACGTTTAATAACTTTAGATTTGGTTTACTTGGTAATGTTTTCGTAGGAATCTATTGTGCTGCTCTATACTTAAAAGGTTTCTTTACATTGGGAAAAGAAATTGAAGTCACGAAAGTAACGAGATCCAATTTATATATTTCTGCAATCATAGCGGTGGTAGGTTCTGTTGTTCTCTACTTCTATGGCAGTACGATTCTTCCTGGCGACGCACCTATGTGGGTAATCGTATTTAACATTCTCGTATTTCTTGTTCAAGTGATCTCTCAATATCTAATGGTTGAAGGGAAAGCGATTTCTTGGATTGGCTGGATTGTTGCTAACTTTATTAACTTGGCTCTGCAAATCTATATTATTACGCAAGGTAACAGTCCGACGGCAATGATTTACTTGTCTATGACGATCATGTATCAACTGAATTCCATTAAGGCAGCTATCCTATGGTACGGTTACGGAGAAGAATAAATAATCTCATTTAAACAAAGGCGCCCTTCAGTTCAAATATTTGAACTGAAGGGCGTTTATCGTTACAGACGTTCTTTCGGAAGAACGATACTTTTGTACAACTGTACGGTAATAAAATAGTACACCGCGTAAATCACGGTAAAGATTACGATTGGCAACCAAATTTTGAAATATGGCTCTTCCAAAATGAATCTAAACATTTCCATCCCGAATAATACGTGCATCACACCAATTAATGCTGGAAGTACGAAGATTGCAAGTAATTCCTTATAGATCGATTTCGTTAGTAACTGCTTACGCACCCCGATTTTGCGCAGCATTTGATAACGTTGAATGTCACGAGTTGCACCAGATAATATTTTGAACATTAGACAGCTTGCCATCATGGCTAGGAACGCAATACCAAGGAAGAAGCCCATGAACATCGTACCGCTAGAGACGGTGTGCATCGTTTTATAAGTATTATATTTGCTACGTATTTCATCCCCATTACTACCGTAATGATTCGCAAGAACTGCCTGTCTATCGTTAATTTCTTTGAGTTCGTTTTTGTACACCAAGAAATCATCGACATACCCAACATATACTTTATGCTCATCTACTTTGACTTTGTCATAATTGTTCTGATCAGCGACATACGTATCACGTTTACCGAACATAAAGAAACCCGTATTTAGCTCTGTAAGTATCGCATCACTCCAGTTTCTTTCTAAAGGGGTTGCCTTCGTTGTTGATTTATCTTTATCACTTATAAAATCACTATAAAGTGGATCCGGTAGCGGAATCGTTAAAACTTCTGCCTCTTTCCTAGCTTCATAGAACCCATTGTCACTCTTATCACGAATGCGATATAGCGGTGGAGATGTGATTAAGTCTTCTTTAAGGAAATATACACTCTTGTCCGTTACTTTATAACGGTATTCACGCTGTTCATTTATTTTCTTATTGGCAAGTAAGTCTTGATCTTGTTTACTCGGATCATGAATGACAATATCCGAAACTTGACTGACATTCGCTGTAAGAACCGCATTGTTCTGGAACGCTAATCCCCCTGCAATCGCACCTACGCCAAGAGCAATCAGCATTGCAATCGTACCAAGGAGTCTAGACAAGGAACTTGCGCGGAATTGAAGCTGAGCAAATGTAAAGGAATTAATGCCCTTCATATTGCGATTTTCATTCTTCTTCAAGCGATTTACCCATACCGGCAAGAAAGTCATGAAGAATAAATACGTACCAACTGTTGTTGCAGAAGCACCCATGAAAAGTCCGGTCTCTCTAAGTACCGTCATGTTCAAGATTGCGTAATAACCTACTGCAAGACACACAACTGCAAGAATCGCCAAGATCACAGTTAAGAAATTATTCTTCTTCACGCTTTCTTTACTCGACTCAGCTCGAATTAACTCTAGGATCGTCGTACGTGAAAGCTTAAGCGCATTAACAATACCTGTTAATAAGAATATAACGATGAAGAATGCAGTCGTCATAAACACAGCTTTGAGTAAGAACGATTTGTAACTATCTGAGGTAAAATTAATCGTATCCATTAACAACTGACCGACAACACTAGCAAGCCCTGTTCCTACAAGAATACCAATGATGAGTGCAGCAATCCCAATGAGCATTGTCTCAATAAACATCAATTTTACAATCTTGCTTTTCTTTGCACCAAGCATCATATACATGCCGTATTCTTTACGTCTTAATGATAACAAGAACGAATTTGCATAGAAAATATAGAAGAATGTAATGATGGCCAGCAATACAGAACCAACATTGAACACTAACATAATCGAACGGATGACAGAGTTCGCTCTAACAAACTCTTCATTCATCGCAAGTGTCTGGAACATATAGAAGATCGAGATGGAGATGACAAGGCCGACAAGAAGGACAATATAATCCTTCATCATTTTTCTCATACTAGAGAGAGAGATTTTGAGTAACATATGATTCACTCCCTTATTCCATGCCCGGAGTCGCGCCAAGATCAGCAAGGATATCAAGAATTTGCTTATAAAATTGCTCGCGACTTCCAGAGCGGTGTAGTTCGGTAAATAATTTACCGTCTCGGATAAATAAGATTCGTTTGCAATAACTTGCGCTGAACGCATCATGCGTTACCATCAGAATCGATACATCCTGTTGTTCATTTAATTCTTGCATAGCTTCAAGCATGCTTGTCGCGTTCTTCGAATCAAGAGCTCCTGTAGGCTCATCCGCAAGAATAATTGCTGGCTCATGTACAAGTGCGCGAGCTGCTGCTGCACGTTGTTTCTGACCACCTGATACTTCACTTGGACTCTTCTTAATGATCGCTTCAATGTCTAAAGTCTTCGCTACCTTCATTACTTTCGAGCGAATTTGCTTAGCTGGCACGCCTTGAAGGGAAAGCGGCAGCGCAATATTTTCATAAATAGATAGGTTCTCTAGTAAGTTAAAATCTTGGAAGATGAATCCTAATGTCTTCGCACGGAAATCTGCTAATTGTGTCTGATTCATAGCTGTAATGTTCCGACCTGCTACTTGAATCACACCACCAGTAGAACGATCTAATGTAGAAATCACATTCAGTAAAGTCGTCTTACCCGAACCTGACGGTCCCATGATTCCAACGAACTCTCCATCTACGATGCTAAATGAAATCCCATTCAATGCGTAAGATAGGTTGTCACCTTTCTTGCCATATATTTTCTGTACGTTACTAACCTCAACTACTTTGTTCATATGATCCTCCTAGGTCGCGTATGTAATCGCGTTTTCTCTATGGACTTATCATACCTGCTGACCCAAGATGTTCCCATCGAAGTTAGTGATAGGCGAATGACAGTTCCGTAAGATAGGACAAGAAAGACACCACCCCTAATGAATAGGAGTAGTGCCTTTTCTAATTAATAGATACGAATCGTAGCGCTGGCGGTTGCCGCACAGCCGTTGTCAAATGGCAGCTATTAATTGGTATGAATACGGTGAAGAATAAATAGTCACTTTCTAGTAAAAAAACGACCCTTAGTCCCATAATGGAGCTGAAGGTCGTTTTGTATTATCTACGCTCTTTAGGAAGTACAATCCCTTTGTAGAGCTGAACGGTAATCAGGTAATACACACTGTATATCAAGATGAAGATCACAACCGGTATCCATATTTTATAGTAAGGATTAGCCAGAATGAAGCTGAAAATATTCATACCGATGAGTACATGTGCGATTCCAATCAAACCTGGAAGTGCAAAGATTGCAAGAAGTTCTTTGTAGATCGATTTGGTTAGCAGTTGTTTGCGAACCCCGATCTTGCGCAGCATCTGATAACGCTGAATATCGCTGTTTGCACCCGACAAAATCTTAAACATCAAACAGCTTGCCATCATAGCAAGGAATGCTATCCCTAAGAAGAAGCCCATGAACATCGTCCCACTTGCAAGTGAATAGAAACCTGTATAAATTCCGTATTTACTATTCATACTCATTTCTTCTTCGTCTGGCTGATTCCCAAAGTTTTTTGTAACTTCCTTTTGACGTTCCTCAATTTGTTTTAACTCATCTTTATATTTTACGAAGTCATCGACATAAGCAATAAATACTTTATGATCTTCACCTTTAACTTGTGCATAATGCTTATGATCTGCGACATAAATTGAACGTTTACCAAACACTGAATAACCAATATTCAATTCATTAGAAATTACGTTATCCCAGCTTTTTGGTAGCTCTTCCAACTTTTCTTTGTTTGAAGCAGCATCTTCTCTTGGGATGTAATTTATATAAAGCGGCGCTGGTAAATCCACTACTAATCGCTCTGGCTCTACGTCTTTTTTCATTAAACCATTATTATCGCGATCAATTTTACGATACAGCGGTGGTTCATTTAGTAAATCTTCCTTCAATAAATAAACACCTTTATCGGTTAATTTATAACGATACTCATGCTGCTCTTTGACATTCATGTTCCCGATTAGTGCTTTATCCTGCGCAGTCGCATCGTGGATGGCCATATCGGCAATTACCATACTATTTGCAATTAGGGCGGCATTGTTCTGGAATGCTAATCCCCCCGCAATCGCACCTACACCAAGCGCAATTAACATCGCGATCGTTCCAAGAAGCTTTGACAAGGAATTCGCACGAAATTGCAATTGAGCAAATGTAAAGGCATTAATCCCTTTTGAATTCAATTTCTCATTACGCTTTAAGCTATTAACCCATGCAGGCATAAAGGTCATAAAGAACAAATATGTCCCAATGGTTGTTGTAATCGCACCTCCAATTAATCCGACTTCACGAAGTGTCTCCATGTAATACATGCAGTAATAACCCACTGCAAGTAAAACAATTGAAAAGAATGCGAGTACAAATGTAACGAATCCGCTCTTTCTTATTTTTTCTTTATTTTGTTCAGCACGAAGCAGATCCAATATCGTAGTTCGAGATAATTTAACAGCATTCATGATACCTGTTAATACAAACAGCACGATGAAAAATCCTAGTGTGACTAAGACAGCAGGTATATAAAATATCTTATAACCATCTGACGGAAAATCAATTTGAGCCATCAATGACGTACCTACAATGGATGAAATACCAACACCTACAATGATTCCAATGGCAAGTGCAAGAAGTCCAATGACGATCGTTTCGATGAACATTAGTTTTGTAATTTTACTTTTCTTAGCTCCCAGCATCATGTACATGCCGTATTCCTTGCGTCTTAATGACAAGAGGAACGAATTTGCATAGAAAATATAAAAGAATGTGATGATGGCAAGTAATACAGCCCCAACGTTAAAGACAAGCATAATCGATTTAATCATAGAGTTCGCTTTGACAAACTCTTCGTTCATCGCAAGTGTCTGGAACATATAGAAGATCGAGATCGAGATGACTAGGCCGACAAGAAGGACAATGTAGTCCTTCATCATTTTTCTCATGCTTGAGAGAGAAATTTTAAGTAACATATGCTTCGCTCCCTTATTCCATGCCTGCAGTC
>NZ_JANQBC010000022.1 GCF_024721995.1 Paenibacillus radicibacter | reverse complement strand
ACTTAACTCCAGGTAAAGTTTTTATAAAAGCTTGTACTCCCCATAAACATCCACCTGCAAAATATACTACTTCCATATTGACTCTCCTCTTCGTTTAAAAACCAAAAAATTCATTCCAACTAAATAGGAAGAAAAAACTGTAGTTACTAACTCTACTACACATTAAAATAATGACAAATTTTCTTATTCCACATTATATACCGATTGTTGAACACAAATTAAACAACACTGTTCAACTACCCTGCCAGTTTGCTTAATAAAAAGAGCAGGCTACCATAGCACCTGCTCATCAATGTGTATTATTCAACTAGTCGTTGTATCAGATCGCTTCATTCGCATCTCAGAGGTTAATGAATTATTTAGTAATGTTCCCCATACGCCCAAATTACTCTTTGCCGTACTTTTTCTTCAAACCATCGACTTCGACTTCAATGCCGATATCTTTCGACCAACCGGATAAGCCTGTTCCATCCAACTGCTTGCCGTTAAATGCCATACTGACACCGACCTTCTGATGAGGTGGAAGCGTGACCGTCATCGGCTCGAACTTGACCTTGGTTGTACTCCTTATCAGATAAGGTCTAATCATTACATTTTTCTCCTTCCCATAGTTGATCAGCGTAATGGTACAGTTCGCTTCCACATTCGCTTCTTCGGATCGATAGCTGCACTGGCTGTTATTTTTGGAGAAATCGACGGAAGTAACGGAAACGGAATTATATTTCAGAAGAATCATGGCGTTCTCGGTCACGATTGGAGACAGATAGACGAAAGCGATACAGCTTAGTACGATCCGGCTCCGTATTTTAGGAAACCGTACTTGATAAAACTTCACCGTACCGATGTAACCGGCAATAATGACAAGCAGACCGATAATAACCGAGATATGCAACCCCGAATCGTCCTCGGTATTGGTCCACGGCGGAATTCCTACTGTTCTAAATATGCTGTCTCCGAAAGAATAACCGAGGTGTGTGTTAGATATGAGCAGCAGACCGATCAGAATAAGAACGTAAAACAAAGCTTCTTTTCTAAGCATTTTATCACCTCATGTACCCGTTAGCTGAATAAATAAATATATTGATTCATGCCAGAACGTAGAAAGACCCATAAACGATGGTTTGCAGGGTCATTCCTCTTTCGTGGACTATTTCTCTTCGATTGGCGTATAAATCTCTAACTCACTTTCAGGTGAAGTCGGATTAAATCTTTCGTCCATCAACTCCACTACCCAACCTTTACTATGTTTGTAACCATTCTCATCAATCCAACGGTTAAGAAAACCATAAGCATCACCTATTTTCCAAATCTCACCTTTGTGCGTATAGACAGCATAAGTGCACAAAGGAGTGTTCTGGCTTACCATTCCTTGTGGAATAGAACCAATCTCTGTGACTTGAGCGGTTGTATAGTAGGTTCCAAGGTTATCGGGTGCATAATTACCTGGTTCGTATTGAGCCAATTTTTCACCAGTTCGATTTTGAATTTCCTCCATACGACTCATTAAAGAGTCAAATGATTGCGGAATTACGGTTGGGTATTCTGAATACTTCGCTTCATGCCTTGTTCCAACTGCTGAGAATCCTCTTTTGACCACTCTACACGTGTTATCTTTAACGCCTAGTTCGCTCATTTCGTTTCTCCTTTCGGTTTCTGAATCGTATAAAAAAGAATAAAATAACATTTCGATTAATATCCATAGTGCTCCGTTATCCAGTAACTGACATGCATAGGTATGTCGAAAACGGTGTGGGTACACATTAGCCTCAATTTCTCCTCGATCTGCTAGTCGCTTTAATGCCCACCTAATCGTCGGCATCGCCATTCTTCGGGTAGGATTCGTATCCGTCACAAACAATGCTTTACATAAGTCATCACGACTTGCCAGGTACTTCTTCAACCAAACTTTGCATTCTGTGGTGAAGTAAATCTCCCTCTGTTTGGAACCCTTTCCGTTTACAATTGCAGAGCAATTTTCCCAGTTAAGATCTTCGATGTTTATCTTCTGCACCTCCCCAACACGATATCTTCATTTACCCAGATGAAACAAGACATTTCGCAATTTAATCAACTGAATGCTCCTGCTTTCGCACAAGACGGTCATCACTAGCTAACCAGCACCAATGAAACATTCCTCAAAGAGATCAATACGTACATCTCTCCGCTCTCTAGTGGCTCGTTTAACTTGGATACGATCCAGCAATCAGAGATAGTACAGACAATGAACCGGATTACAGATTTACTGAGCCAGATTCAGCAACTTGATAAGTGACTATCCTAATGGCACATTTTCTTCTAACAAGTGAACGTTAGAAAACGCAAAAAGGTATAAGCTTAAAGAGCATCTCTTTGGGCTTATACCTTTATTTCATTTCTGTAGAGGGATAATTGATTGTATCGGACTTGATCCTCATTCTTAGCTGGTTTGCGGGACAGGACATTAATCAGCGTTCGAGCATTGTGATCAACTTTTGCAGGAGGACGGGCTCTTCTTCTCGAAATTGATCGAATCGCAGCCTCAGTCGCTCATAGATCTCCTGATCTTCTCGCATTTCATGGCGAATATATTGATCCCTTAGTTTTAGCGCCCTTTTGGTAATATCATTGTAACCTTCCACAAGCTCTTCATCGTATGGGATCATCCCTTGCTTAATTAAATAATCGATCCGCTCACTCATCATTTTTTTGTGCTCCCAGAGCACATGTAAATGTCTGACATCGACTCGGTAGCCGAGCCGGGAGTCGCCTTGCTGTACAGCATTATAGTACATTTGCAAATAATCGTACACTTTGATACCGAAAGCTTCTCCCTCGTCAGGATTGTAGTTGATTCGGTTTAAATGGGTCTCTCCATTTAAGTAATCACGCAGCTGATCGATCGCGGCCGTCTTATCGAATGGATAGGGAGAATGCGGTTCATATTTATAAAAATACGTATGATGATCGGCCGTAAGCTTCTCCCTTAGTAGATGACGCATGGACTGGACAGCATCCTGGAACTCTTCGAAAGAGACCCGTAAATTGCGATATACACCCGTACGGTCGAACATGGAAACATGGAATACGCGATCGTCCAAATCGAACCCGTAGATAAAAAGATGATGTGGAAACGGCTCTTGCTGATAGGCAGCCGACGGCGAAAGTCTCGCTTCGTCTACAAACACGACGCAATAATATCCACTCTGAATCTGATTTGCGATGAATTGCGGCCAGTCGCCTAAAGCCAAATTCTCCATAATCGTATAATTGACGGAGCAGGTGAGAAGAAACGGGTTATTGAAATTCAGTTCATTGGGCTTACCTCGGAAAAAATCAAGAAAGAACTGTCTTCCGTCCTCCAGAAACCGCTTGGTACAGGATAACTGAATAAAATTACTGTAGTACCAAGGAATCGTCTCTTCGTGCGCACTGGTGATCGATAGCGTATAGGCCCATCGCAAAAAACCTTTAAGTGGCGGATCCAGTAGTGGAAGCTGAACGGCGTTCATCGGCTACTCCCCTTTCTAAATCGTACTTCAGAAGCGTCACCGGCAATGTGCCAGTAGGCTCCACGATCCCCATCAGAACACGGGATAAAGCCAGCAGCGTATCTGGATGGTGTTCGTAACAAGCGAGACAGCTCCGTGCTTCTGGAAAAGCCGCGAGATCAACGGGATTGCGCAGAGAGACCGGTATAACTTTTCCCCCTCCTCCCAAGAGCCGGCGAACCAAGGCTGTCTGCCCAGGATGAGAAGCGGTATGGAATATTCCCGCGATGATCTGCCCGTACCCCTCAGCTTCGGCGGCAAGTGCATCGATCTCTTCTGAGCTAGGATTAGTCCCATATACGATCTCATCCAGCTTGGCAGAAATGAAAGTCCGTAGGCTGCTTCCGAGCGTGGTATCATATAGCGGCTCGTCCTCAGATTTGCATGCGGCGGTGATCTGCGGCCAGAGCACGAGTGTGTCGACTTCGGGAGACAATCGGTAATCGTCCGGTTCACGGCTGATAGCGGTAATGCTGGCCTCGCGGAGCTGCTCGATCCTCCGCAGGGTCCGCGGGTGCTCAAGCAGGTTCCATGTCTCTTCCCAACTATGCGCTCGAAGTAATCCAAGGCGACGCTCCTTAAGGCGAAGCAGCCGCGTCACGGAAACATCGATCCGAGCTTCGGTCAGTCGCCCTTCCAACACTGCACGTTCCAAGGAAGCTACAGCCTCAAGCTGGCTTTCGTATGTATGGCTTACGAGCAGCAGATCCGCTCCGGCTAATACGGCCTGGACAACAGCCTCACCAACGCCGATTCCCTGCGTTACGGCATTCATCTCCATACAATCGGTGATGATCAGCCCGTCAAAACCGAGCTCTTCACGCAGCAGGCCCGACAGAATGTCCCGGGAGAGCGTAGCCGGAATCGGCACGCCACCGGTGAGCAGCGGGATTCCGACATGAGCCGTCATGATCGCTTCCGCTCCGGCCGAAGTAGCCCGATGAAACGGCACGAGCTCCACCGTGTGAAGCCGCTCTAGCGAGTGCCTCACAACCGGTAGCTCCGCATGGGAGTCCGTCTCCGTGTCGCCATGACCGGGAAAGTGCTTGATGGCGGAGACGATCCCTCCATCCCGGAAGCCCCGCATCGCAGCGATACCGAGGTCAGAGACGAGCTCTGTATCGTCGCCGAACGCGCGGACATCAATGATCGGATTTCGAGGGTTGACATTAATGTCAACCACCGGCGCGAAATTCATGTTAATCCCAAGCAACTTCAGCTCTTCGGCTGTTCCTCTGGCAGCTTCGTAGAGCAGCTCGGGATTGCGTGCCGCTCCCATAGCCATCGCTGCAGGCAGCTGCGCAATGCCTTGCCTGAGTCGCACGACCATGCCCCCCTCTTGATCCGTTCCGATCCACAGTGGGATGCCCGTCGCAGCCTTTGCAATCCGCTGAAGCCGCTGCGTTAAGGCGAATGCCTGCTCCGGGTGATCCAGATTACGCGAGAATAACACGATTCCACCGATGTAATGGTTTTGTAAAAGGTCGTATATATTCATATCCGGTTCCAGGCCTTCGAAACCTGTCATGAGCATCTGGCCTATTTTCTCCTTCAGCGTAAGCTCGTGCGTTGCTTTCATTCGTGCTCCTCCTCAGACATTACAATTGTGTCCAGTCAAACAGGATGCCCATGGCATCGGACTTACGCTCGGCAAGCCGGGAATAAACCGAGACCGCATCGAGCGGGCTCGCAGTCTCGGTGATGAGACTTGCGACATCCAGTCTGCCGTCACGGATCGACTCGAAGATGTACGAGTTCATATCCGCTTCCGCCCACCCTTTATACCCCTCCATCATTCGGCCATGAATCCCCAGAATGCTGACCGAATTGAAGACGACTTTCGGTCCGATGCTCTGCTTCGAAGTCTCCGTTGAATCTCCGAGCAAGATGACTTTGCCGAGATCCCGGGTGAACTGCGTGCAGGAAGACAATACAGCGTAAGATCCAGTCACGTCGTATATCGTATCCAGCATTCGGCCTTCCGTTAGTTCTTGTATCGGTCCGAACGCTTCATCCACCGGGAGGCTTATCAGATCTGTCGCCCCATGCCTCCGGGCGAGTTCCAACCGATAGCTCTCCGGTGCAATCGCGATAATCTGCCGTGCGCCACTCCGATTCAGATACTGAATGACCAGTTGGCCGATCAGCCCAAGACCGACGACGCCCACCCGTTCTCCGAATGCGTGCTCAGCACGCAGGACCCCCAGCAGGGCTATCTTCGCGATCTGCGTGAATACCGCCTCTTCGTCTCGGATCCAATCGGGGATAAGTGCTGTTTCCATCGCATCCGCGAGGAAGAACTGCCGGTGTCCGGCCGGGCACATGATCCGATCGCCCGGCTGAATCCCTTCCACACCGTCTCCGATCTTGAGCACTTGCGCCACCATCGAGTACCCCGGATAGAACGGATACCGAACCCAAGTGGACCAGACTGTTCCCTCGTCGAAACGACCCTTCAGGCAAGCCAATTCCGTCCCCGTGCTTATGAGCGATTGGTTTGCTGCACACAAAATTTGTCCGGGCCCTGGTTCCTCTACCGGCTCCTCGATCATTTCAATCCGATTCGGCTCCTGAAATACGCAATTAAACGAACTGCGGCTTTGCGTTGTCGCAATATCTGGCATGCGTGATCACTTCCTTTTCCAAATGTAAATTAGACATTTTGATCCATGAAATTGCAATAGACTCGTACTAGCTGCTCGCGCTGGTATACCCCTTTACAGCATGCTTCCAGAGCAGCCGAACGGCTATGAATAGAAGCAGCGAACCGGCCACCGCATAACCTGCATGAAGCCAGTTGATCTGCCCGAGCAGAAACATCGGCCCGAAATTCGTAATCAAGAATAGAGGGATGATAAAAGTCCCGATTCGGCGAACCCAAGTCGGGTAAATCGCCATCGGAAAATTATTGGCGTCCCAGACAGAATGGGCGATCTCTGACACGGAACCCGTCTGGACGAACCTGAACGACAGCAATGCCGGTATGATCATCACGCAATAGGTGATCACGACGGAGACGAGCAGCATCAGGGCAAAACCTGTCAGTTGTAGGAATGACAATGGAATGTCCATGGCATGCCAGCCAATCCCGATCATCACGAATCCGACCAGCATATCAGGAATGGGCAGCGCCAGATCGACGTACCGCAAGGAAGCCATAAACTGGAGTGACACCGGCTTCGTCAACAGAATATCCAATGAACCATCTTTGATATATTCAGGAATTTTCATGAAATTCGTAAAAAACATGCCGACATAGATACCGGTCGCCACAGTATGCATGCCGATAAAGAGAAGCAATCCCTCCGGAGGAATTCCCTCTACATGAAGGTCGGTACGGAACACGACGAGAACGTATAACAGCTTAGCGATGAGGTAGACGGATTCCACTAGGATGCTCATGATAAAATTACCGCGAAATTCCATCTGGGCGATGAGGCAATTTTTGATGAATATGCCGTACAGACGCGTGTATTTCCTGATAGTCTTCAACATATGCCGTTTCCGCTACCCCCCAACCGCCGAATATTTCTTCATGGCAACGCGCCACGTCAGCCGGGATAGCCAGAAGAAAAACCCAATCCACCCGAACTGCCAGAGAAGCCCTTGATACATCGCTGCCGCTTCCATTTTGCCGCTGAGAGCATTAACGGGAAAGTAGATCGTATACGGAAACGGTGTGAACTGAAGTGCCTTCACGACCGACTCCCCGAAAATCTCCAGCGGAAACATGCCCCCGCTCAAAATATTGACGAGCAGACTCGTAATGACGAAAAAATACGAGATTTCATGAAGATAGAACGCGCTCGCGCAGATGCAATACGCGATTAAGAAATTAAGGATGAGCGCCCCCCATAGTGTGATCGCGAACAAAATGATCCGCATGATCTGAGGATCGAGCACACCTCTGATCGATGCGATCCAGATGATTAAGGCGAGCAGCACGGTCGTCATTGCGTAATAGATCGCTTTCTGACCAAGGAAGGTGATCAGCCGATACCCGAAGTAGCTGACTGGTTTGATCAGATACTTGTTAAGGCCCCCGTTCTTGATATCGTCAGCAATTTGATGCTCGAACTGGGTGGCAACCAGCTTGGAGACCAAGCCTGCCAGAATCGTATACAAGATGATTTGGCTGTAAGAATAGGAGAACAGCGCCGACGGACCGGAATGCCGATAGACTGCCGTCCAGATGAAATATTGAACAAGGATCGGAAACGAGGCACCTAGCAGTCCAAGGAAGAAGTGGAACCGATATTCCATCGAATGCTGGATCCCCATCGAAAATACGGCCGTGTACAATCTTCGTCTATTCATCCGACAGCTACCCTGTTGTAGAGCATCGAGATGCTCTCCTCGATTGGCACGTCCTCAATCGTCCAGTCCAGTATCGGAAATGAATCGAGCACGGCTCGCGACACTTCCTTCAAGCGGTATTTCGGCAGCTCAAGTACGGCATTGTATTCGTCTAAGGAGACGATTTTCCCGAATTTAGCCAATCGGTTTTCGGTGACGGGTTCGGAGAATTTCAGTCGAATAATTTTCATCTCACCAAAAAGATCGTTGATGCTGTGAAGATCCCCATCGTACAGAAGACTTCCTTCATTAATGATGATCGTCCGCTTGCACAAATCCTCCACATCCTTCATATAGTGGCTTGTCAGCAGCATCGTTGCGCCGTATTGCTCATTGTAGTATTTCAGAAATGCTCTGACCTTCTTCTGAGAGGGAAAGTCGAGGCCGATTGTAGGCTCATCGAGATACAGCAGCCGAGGCCGATGGATCAGCGCCGCGATCAACTCCATTTTCATTCGTTCGCCTAGTGACAGCCGGCGCACCTGCACATCCAGTAGATCCTGCACGTCGAGAAGTTCCGATAGTTCTGCAAGATTCCGGCGATAGAGATCATCGTCAATGTCATAAATGCATTTATTCAAATAAATTGATTCGCTCGCAGGAAGATCCCACCATAGTTGGTTTTTCTGGCCCATCACGATAGAGAACAGCCGTTTGAACTCGTTCTTCCGCTCCCACGGCACATAACCGAGCACTTGCGCCTGCCCGCTAGTAGGATACAGGATGCCCGATAGCATTTTGAGCGTCGTGGTCTTCCCCGCCCCATTGGGTCCGAGAAATCCGACGCACTCGCCAGGACCAATGTCGAAGGAGACGGATTTGACCGCTTCCTTCAACAACGACTTACGGGCAAATAAATTTTTCAGCGAATTTTTAAGACCCGCTTGTTTCCGGTAATACACAAACGATTTGTGCAGCTCTCGCACATGGATATAGTCCACCCCTGCTCCTCCTATACGAATGCCCCTTTTGCTTGTTTAGACTCCAAAAAGTTTAATCGCTTAAATTCCATTGTTGTACAGCAGCACACATTTCGAGCAAATTGGCATTAGGCCGCAGGCCAGCACCTCGCGTTGCTTGCGAAGTTCTTCACCGTGGAAAATATCCGCTACACTGTCTTCATTCAAATTGCCGACGCTGAATTCCGGGAAAAACTTGCACGGATTCACTGCCCCGTCCGGCATGACGTCCATCCGGTTCGAGATCGATAAACACTTTGTCCGATTCATTGCTGGCTTCTCGCTGCCCCGGATGAATCCTTCCACTTCTTCGGGCTCCAGTGCGGGCTGATAGCGGACGCGGACGTTCCACACGCGGGAATTGACGTGATTCAGCTCTTCGATCAGCGTGTCAAAATGACCCGGCGAGATGTGGAACGTGAAGGAGTGCCAACTGTTCTTGTGATGCTCCGAGAAACGGGAAGCAAGGTGCGGGAAATGCGCATCGAAGTATGTGTCCATTTTCGTCGCTGTATCCGTTGGGATATACCAAGGGAAACAGAAATACACAGAATCGACGCCTATATCTTCGAAAAATTCCATGAAGCTGTAGAGCTTGCCAACCATCTGATCATTTACCGTCAGCGCGACGGATACTTTGCCTTTATACAAACCCTGCTTCTGCAGATCAATCAGCAGTTGAATAGCATGAATGACTTTCTTGAACGTTCCTTTGCCCCGGATCGCATCGTTCTCTTGCTCGAATCCTTCCAGACTGATCAACATGACCAGATTCTCCGACATTTTCAGAATGGCATCCAGCTTCTGTTCAATGAGGATCGCGTTCGTACAAATCGTCGTATAACGTTCTTCTCGGGCTAACAGTTCGGCAAGTTCATCGAACTTGGAGTAGAACAAAGGCTCCCCGCCCCACAGGAACACACGCGATTTGCGTTCTCGCGTCTCGGCCAGCAGTTTCTCCACGATCGGAATTTCAATCTCATCATTCTTAACTTCCTTCGCGAATCCGTGATGGAAGCCATCTGGATTCCACTCAAAGCAATGTTTGCAGCGCAGATTGCAGCCATTGTTGAGCTTGATCCCGATCTCGTATGGCACAGGGGCCGCGTAAGCCGGATCCTCTCGGCGTTTCCTTCCAGTTTCCGCTAGCGGAATCAAGGTTCTTTTCATATTGCGGAATGTCTGTTGATCAAACGTAACTGCTGTTTTCGGCTGCATAGGTTTTCCTCCCAAAATGGCTGATTCTAGATCGTGTCTCCAGTAGACGGTGGCATATTTCCTCGAGTAATCGTTCCGAGAAGTTCCGGTCCTTCCAATCCACATAGCGGATACCTAAGCCGGAAGCTTCCCAATAAGTTGCATTATGAAACTCATGGTCGCCGAACGGTTCTAACATGACAAATGGAACGCCGAACGACAACGAGTCATTGAGGGTTGCTCCCCCCGGCTTGCTAATGACCGCTGCGCAATTGCGCAGCAGATCCGTATAAGCGATGTAACTCCCCATCGAAAAAGCCTGGAGAAGGCCATCCTTGCGTACATATTGAACCATCGGCGGGAACGTATGCCGTCCATGCCCGTCCATGCCCCAGGGATCCCAAGAGGCTTCCGTTCCATAGTACCGTGTAAGCCCGTCATCCTCCTCCACCTCGGCGGGATCATAGACGATCATGTCAAGCAGGAAGCCTGCTTCGCGAAGTTCGAGGATCGTCCCGGCGTAAGTACCGATTCCCCAACCGCCACCGTGAATCAGAACGCGTCCGACGCGCTGCGCATAAGGCAGTGGCTCCGCTTCGTCCGAAGCTAGGTAGCACGCTGGCGACATCTTTGAAGGTTCGTAGAACCAGATATTGTCATAACGGGGATACAACGCTTGATGTACCTTGAACGATGGCGTGTCCCACGCATCCAGCCGAATCAGCTGAATATCCAGAGGGGTGTCGGCTATGGACTGATAACGCTCAAGGATCGGCAGCCAGAAGCCAGTAAATACGGCGAACCGTGATGCACCGTCCCGCTGCCAAACATTCAACATGCCTTGAACCGCTGCCTCATCCAGTGAAGCATCCACGGGCTTGGCCAGCCGATGCCCCATAAGAGCCACGGCAAAATTGGCATGGAATGCTTGTTTGGTGGACCTGATTTTGTTCCGGACCTCTACGTGATACAAGTTCTCCAGAACATGTATGTCTGTGGTGACGCATCTAGCATGCAAGTACGTGTTCAAATGCATCGCGGGGATGTATGCGCCAAGCGAATTGCCCGACGCCAGCAAGTGAATTGAAGATGAGTTCATACGCAGCCTCCACATTCCAGATTTAGTTATACACCCTAACGGACAAGTCGGTGAGCAGCTGCCGCAAGCCTCGCATCAGTTCGCTGCGGTGTTCGTCGTCACGTCCCACTACCGAGACGTACAACCTTCCCTTCGGCATGCCCCGTTTGTTCTGCCCTGACTCAGCCATGCGGCGTCGACCCAGCAGCTCATTCACCATAACGGTATTGGACGAGAGCGGAACGATCCCGTACCCGCCGGGAGTTGTCAATAGAAGACCAGACTCGCTCAGCGCTTGCAGCAATCTCTCGAACGCGAAGCCTTCCGGAAGACCGAGGGATAAGAACGTCAGCCATCCTGTAACACCATACTGTTCCCAGACTTTATCTAGGTAAGCGTTAATCAGGCCCATAGATTTCCTGGCATTAATCTCAACAATCGATACGAGTTCACCATTCTTCAGGAGCATGGAATCGAAGCAGACGAAGCCGTGATAGCCATCCTCCGATAACATTCTGAGCGCTTTCTCCATCACGAGGAAATAATCGGCGTCTTCCAACAGGCGAATAAAAGCTTCATCTGCCCGGATCGACCCGCCATAATTTTGCTGATGATTAATCATCCGTTGAACGGAGATGAATTCGATCTCTCCGCTCTCACGGATGAACCAATGCGAGCTAAAGTCGGTTTCTTTGAGTAACAGGGGCTCCAGCAAGAAGTGCGATCGCAATCCGTTGATCTCCTGTTTACGCAGGTGATCCGCGATCCTTCGCTGCATCGCCGCATTGTCGATGAGCAGGTTGCCCTTCCCGGATACGCCGAAAGGATCTTTTAGTAGATACGACCCCTCCATCAGAAGCCTCGTCCCGACGGCCTCTATCTCCGCTGCAATGTTCGTCTCCGTGCCGTAACACTTCTCACCGATTCTCGCCAAGAGTTGATTCGAATAGATCTTGGAATTCACTCGAACGACTGTCGCTAGATCTGGCAAAGGACCGTACGGTCCAGCGGTTTGAAGGTAAGCTTCCGTATCTGCCGTTATGGCATACGGAGATAAGATTGCAGCTTGCAGCCCCCTTTCTGCTGGTCTAAGGTGCTCGTCTTGATCGTTTGCTAGCTTGAACATGCATTGCTTGAAAATGTCCTGCTCTGGCAGGGGAATTTTCTCATCACTCAGATCAAAGCGATAGTGGGCACGAAATGAAAATCCCAAGCCGTTCAAGTACGCTTGAAGTGTCGGATCGATTTTGCATCGGCTGTAGAGAATATCGAGAGGTCCGCAAAATGGAAAAAGCAGCTCGTCCATGCACAGGACAATTGATTCTCTGTCCGGATCGGGCATAGCAGGCAGCCGTGCTAGATTCGGATCCCTCCAGCGCGTTTCAGGATCGAAGGAACCCATCACGATATGTGGAATCACAACAGCTTCAACGCTTGACATCTTCGTACAACGGCTGCTCTTGCGGTTGGCAGCTGTTCAGGAATGCGATAAAAGTGCTGATCGACTGGAGATGTTCGTAATCGAATTGATCATAGTCAATGACGACGTTTAATTGTTCTTCGACTTTGAGCATGAATTGAATCATTTGTAGAGAATCGAGGCCGATATCGTTGTTCAAGTTCATTTCGGGGGATAAGGATTGACGGAGTTCCGGTTGGTCTTCTTTGATAGCACACAAAATATCTACGATAGCATTGTACATTGTTACACTCCTTTAATAGATTAAGATGATAAGTATGAAATCTAAATTATTGCGTTTACCAAGTCTATTAAACTTGAATCAGACCCCTAATTTACCTCCTTTTGCCATAATTAGTATTATTATCTTTACCAAGTCATAATTTGTCAATGTTAAATAATACACATGCTACAAGAAGAATCATACTTTCATACCTTTCCGATTCATCATCCACCATGAATATTGTCGTTATTTACAGCCATAGCACATCTCCCGTTCACTCTCCTAATATCCAATTTAGATGAAAATAATAAGTTTTAGTAAATATAAAACGCTAGACTAAACTTGATTTACAGTTTAGTCTAGCGTTTTTGCGAGAGCCTCTTCATGGATGACAAAGCATTTGATCTGATTGAATCCAATGACCCCAGTAAAAATGAAGAAATTTATCAATTAATTGAAAAAATAGAGGAGTGGCAGCCTATCTCCCTCTCTTCCACCTTCCATTTTATTCGAAACAATCTCGATAAAATGATAGATCCGACTGCTCCAATCATTCACAAGCATGAGAAACAAGGTCTGCAGATCAGTGGGATTGCATTATTCCGGAACGATAAATTTGTAGGCGAACTCTCAGAGGATGATGCGAAGCTGTTAATTATGCTAATGAACAGGAAAAATAAAGAAGACCTTGCAATTAGCACTAACAAATATCATTTAGAAAACCCATTATTATGGAAAATAACATATACAAGCGGAGCATTATGGTTGTGAAAACCTCACCGATCCGGTATTGTTCCGGTGTGATCCCGGTCATTTGTTTAAAGGAGCGCGTAAACGATTCATGGCTTGAAAACCCCATAACTAGTCACTCCCTGTGTAGATTTGGATACCGCTTTTTTAAGTACTCGATCTCCGCCTTTAAATACGCCATCTCTTCTTCTAGACTTGCAAACTTGGACTTTGGTCGTCCTTACGAAAGGCTTCTTGTTCAAATGGCTGCCCTTCTCGGTAACGCCTCATCCATACTTTACCTGTGTTTTATTTCGAATTCCAAGTTGTTTAGCAACCTCACGATATGACATATTCCCCTCGGTTACCAGCCTTACTGCTTGCATCTTTAGCTCTTCAGGATACCTATTATTCGTGCGGCTTCGTTCACACATGAAAAAATCCCCTCTGGTGATAACGTTTATAAGTTCATCTTAACAGATGTCTCTTTTACGTTGTCTACCATGAGGGGATATTACCAAATTTAGCGGCTTCTAATGTTACTATGTTTTTGTCACCCGACAGGTGCATAATCCTCTCTGTTCTGTTTCATTCTTACATATACCAGTATTATTTCTATAGTAGCAAAAAAGAGTGTATTTTCCCTCTTATTACAATCTACTTATCAAAAATAGTAACACCTTCATATTTCTTCAATGGTCTCTCTTCTAAAAAATCGAGGATTATTTCATTAAAAATATCTTTTCGCATCGTACTAAGTGGGTCAAATGCGTTCTTAAATAGAGCTAGCTTTGCATTCCGAATATACTCAAAAATAATTCTAGATCCCTTCCCTTCATCCACGCCAGTCACCACTTTACCTTCACCGCCCATCACTAATGTTGAAGCTTGAATATTATGTAATAGATGCATATGCGTAGGAAATGGAGCTTTTTTCATGGCCAACAGCATTTTCTTATCGATCGAGAAGGATTTTCGTAAGACTTCCTGTGTGTAGAGATCGCCCTTATAGAATTTCATCATGATATTTATGATCGTGTTATAAGGCAGTAAGCTAAAAATAAAATTTGAAATCGACAATACCCAGCCTGCTGCCAACGTAGGCATTTCACTATAACTGTTTGAGATTACAAGCTTATCAATATAAGTTGGATACTTAATCGCTAGCAAGGTAGCGAGCTGCCCGCCTTGGGAGACGCCAATAACATGAATTCGTTCTATATGAAGCGCTTCAAGGAACGCCTTTACATCCTCTACGATCACATGGTGGTCATACTGATGGTTAGGAAACTCCTTGGAAGAGTCTCCATGTCCTCTATAATCTGGCATAATCATTTGATAGTTGGTAGAGAATGCATCGAATTGCGGCTCCCACATACGCCAGGAAGAGCCGCTCCCATGAAGAAACAGAATCGGTGTCCCCTGCCCTTTAACTTCATAATTCATGGTCATACCGTTCACAGTTACCTTAGGCATGTTGCGTCCCTCCTATTTCGCACGATTCTCTTTCTGTTCCTGCCAAGCTGCTAAAATCTGCTTCGTCTGTTGGACAACGAATTCGAAAAACTCAATACTCTCGCTGATCGTACCAGCGGTTTGATCCGAAATTACAAGCTCTTTTGCCCGACGTAAGTAATCCCCCATCATGACACCTTGAGCAATACTGGTATGCAGCGTCATCGCCCATGCATCCGGATGAAGCTCATAATAATCCCGGTTACTTCCCGGCATCCCAACCTTGCGGAACAAGGATATCTGGACCCCTTGGCGAACAGACAGCGAGGCAGTGCCTTTGCTAATATGTAAATCTTGGACCATATCATCTAATGATTTGGCTTCACCTGCAATCAGCAGATATCCCCAGATCTTCCCGAGCGAACGCGCACTACCAGAAGATTCGATATATGTGCCGAAGTCCTCTATAAGATTCATTTGTTCATTACTTAAAGAACGTTTATCCATTATATACGCCCTCCACGCTTATTGTGTTTAATATATATTAAATATAATAAACGTAGAGGAATAAATTGTCAACCCATATCCAAAACCAAAAGACTGAGTTCTTGCCTGCACAATACTGCCCGTTACTTCAGTTCCGATAACTGACTGATTTGGTGTATTTATCGATTTTTGGGGGTCTGGTACTAAAAGAACCGGCGATATAGCTCTCGTCTGCGCTCCCCACGCAACTGGACTTATATTAGAGTGGTCGATGCTTTCTCCTGGCCCAGCATGCCTTGTATAAACTCCAACGGTGCTCCGTTATCCAGTAACTGACATGCATAGGTATGTCGAAAACGGTGTGGGTACACATTAGCCTCAATTTCTCCTCGATCATCTAGTCGCTTTAATGCCCACCTAATCGTCGGCATCGCCATTCTTCGGGTAGGATTCGTATCCGTCACAAACAATGCTTTACATAAGTCATCACGACTTGCCAGGTACTTCTTCAACCAAACTTTGCA
>NZ_JANQBC010000021.1 GCF_024721995.1 Paenibacillus radicibacter | reverse complement strand
GTAGAGTACCCATAACCCATAGATAAAAGCACAAGTATTCTCTTTTTCATGGTATGGACACTCCCTTTCTTTATAATGTAAGTAAAAGTATATATTAGATAATTGGTAATAGTTTTTATAGAATTAATTTTACCATACTAGAGTATATGCTAACAATTTGAAGACGATACTCTTCAACTAACAGATGCTTTAGTGGAATAAGGAGCTTAAAAATAAGCAAACTTTTTTTATAAAAGGATGATTCAATTGAATATAGAAAAAGCGTGTTTTAATCAATCTTTTTTCAAAATACGCTCTTTTTATTTTCTCTTTTATCAAGGTTTATTAAGTTAATTTAATCAAACTATGTTCAAAAGCTACATTCATTCATTATAATAAGTACTTTGCCAATATAGTTGGTATCATGGATTGATGTTAGAGCTAGTGGGTATTTAAGTCGGGAACTAACTACCGATTAACATGAACTCTGTATTTGTTGATTACAGTTAAGTTAGGTTCTGAAGGATTATTTTCACAAAATAGATTCGTTATAAGTGACAAAGAGGGCAACCAGATGAGGATTACTGGTTGCCCTCTTTTTTTAAGGGGTTGTTTCTTGAACTCGATGGGGCTTAAATAACCTAAAGTCCCATGTACATGGTGGTGGTTGAACCAATTAAAGTAATATTCAAGTTCAAGCTGCAGTTGCTCCAAGCTATGAAGTTCATTGGATTGCTTAGATTCGTTACAGGTCGCATAAGTATAGTTCGATAGAAAAACAACCTCTGTGAGAATAAGATATTATACTGGGAAATAGTGTGTTAAACTCCTGGGTGACGGTCAACTAACGGGCAGGATTGTATAGTAATTACTGTACCCGTATTTGATTCATAAAATTTCATATTATACTATATTAATAGATTATATTGAAAGTGAGTGGTTGTATATGATAGTCAGATCTGCTCATTCATCTATTAAATTCGAGGTATGGAAGCATTAATATTAGAAACTTCTTTTACAGAGGATGGATACGAGAAGATGAAACGGATTACGGTACTGATTGCGGACGATGAGGCGGAAATCGCGGATTTGATCGAGCTGCACTTGAAAAAAGAAGATTACGATGTCATAAAAGCATCGGACGGGCAGGAAGCCGTTCATGCTGTTCAGACGAATCCTATCGATCTGGCGATACTGGATATTATGATGCCTAAGCTGGACGGGTATGAAGTTACCCGGCGAATTCGGGAGCATGATCATATGCCGATTATTTTTTTGAGCGCCAAAGCATCCGATCTGGACAAAATTGCCGGTCTGGTGCGGGGAGCGGACGATTATATGACTAAGCCGTTCAATCCGATGGAGCTGATCGCTCGGGTGAACGCTCACCTGCGGCGTTACATGCATATGAGCCAACCAGCACCTGCGGACAAGTCAGTTCTGGAAGCGGGGGGATTGGCCATTTATCCCGATCAGCGCACTGTCACCTTGTACGGTGAAACGATCGAGCTGACGCCCAAAGAGTTCGATATTTTATACTTACTGGCCAGTTATCCAAAAAAAGTGTTCAGCGCGGAAAATATTTTCCAACACGTCTGGGACGACACCTACTTCGAATCCAGCAATACGGTCATGGTTCACATTCGGACATTGCGGAAAAAGCTGAACGAAGACGTGAACAAAAACAAGCTGATCAAAACGGTTTGGGGGGTAGGCTATACATTCAATGGCTAACATGGTCCGAAGCTTCCGCTCCCAGATGATTACGTTATTCAGCATAAGCATGCTCATCTCCGGCCTCATTACTTATGGGCTGTACAAAATTCTTCAGTATTATTACCGCACGCAGGTCAAATTCGAAGATCTGATCGCTTATGTCCGGTTATTTATAAGTGCGGTTGGGGATATCAATTTCTTCCTGATTTTATTCATCCCGCTGGCGATCTTGTTTTTCTTCTTATTTACGAAGCGCTACGCCGTGTATTTCAATGAGATTTCGACGGGGATTCGGCATCTTGCTAACGGCGATTTCGATAAAAAGGTGACGGTTGCATCCCACGACGAGTTCGGGGGTATAGCCGCAGATATTAATTTGGCTGGCCAGCAGCTGAAGCAAGCCGTAGATAGGGGAGATTTTGCCGAGAGCAGCAAAGACCAGCTTGTATTGAACCTAGCTCATGATTTGCGGACGCCACTCACTTCCGTTATCGGGTATTTGGTTTTTATTATGAAGGACGAACAACGGAGCAAAGATCAGGTTCGGCATTATATGGGCATCGCTTACGCTAAGTCGCAGCGTCTGGAGAAGCTGATTGACGAGCTGTTCGAAATCACGAGAATGAATTATGGTAATCTGCCTATCGACAAGCAGCCGATCGACTTAAGCGAGTTGCTAACTCAGCTGAGCGAAGAATTGTATCCGGTGTTTGAGAAAAATCATCTGGAAGTCCGACTGAACGTCGCTTCGCAGTTGGTCATTTCGGGCGATGGCGACTTGCTGGCACGCGTGTTTGAAAATTTGCTGACCAACGCGATCCGCTACGGTGGCGACGGCCAGTTTGTCGATATTCATGTTTCTGCTGAGGGAGACGAGGCTGTAATTCAGGTGATCAACTATGGCGACCGCATCCATCCAGATGACCTGCCGCATCTATTCGATATGTTCTACACTGGCGACAAATCGCGCGTTAATAAAGAGGGTAGCACAGGTCTAGGCTTGTTCATTTCGAAAAATATCGTGACACAGCACAATGGTACGATTACAGTAGAAAGCAGCTTGATTCGAACGAAGTTTGAAATAAGACTGCCCGCAAATTGAACATTAAGAACTTAAGAAAAATTTTAATATTTCCCACTTTCTTTTTAAGAAGTTTTTTCTAATCTTACAAGTGTAAGGCAGGAGAGGCGAATAGGAAGAAAGGGGGTTTTTGGCTTGTCTTTATTCGGACAAACGAGACTGGTGAAGTGGATTCGCAAAGATTCCGCAGTGGCATGGGTGTTTCTTGCGCCGAGCTTGATCGGTTTTGCACTGTTTTATATCGTTCCGTTCGCTAAAGGTATCGGCTACTCTTTCATGGATAACATGATTGCCAGCAATTTCGTCGGACTGGACAATTACCGCGAATTGCTTGCGAGCGACTCGTTTCGGAAAGCGGCGTCGAACACGTTTTATTTTACTATAGTGTCTGTTCCGCTCATCGTTGGTTTATCGTTGGGGTTGGCGATGCTGCTAAACCAAAAACTATACATACGCAATGCGCTCAGAACCGCTTATGTGCTGCCGCTCGTGGTTCCCGTCGCTTCGATCGTGATGATCTGGCAAATCCTGTTCGATTGGAACGGTTCGCTTAACGCCTGGCTGAGCTATTTCGGCTACGAACGTGTAGATTGGATGAAGCGTGATACAGCGCGTTATGTCGTTATCATCGTCTATTTGTGGAAAAACATCGGCTATAACATCGTGTTATTCGTGGCGGGACTACAGCAAATTCCGCGAGATTATTACGAAACGGCCAAAGTGGAAGGGGCAGGCCGGCTGCGGCAATTCCGCAGCATTACGCTTATTTATTTAACCTCGACGATGTTTTTTGTCGTCGTGATGTCTATCATCAATTCGTTCAAAGTGTTTCGCGAGACGTATTTGATCGCAGGCGATTATCCGCACGACAGTATCTATATGCTCCAGCATTATATGAACAATACGTTTATGTCGCTGGATATTCAGAAATTGACAGCGGCGGCGACGATGATGGCGGGAGCTATTTTAGTTATCGTTCTTGCCCTATTTGCTCTTGAACGCCGTTTCAGGAGCTATATGGAGTAGCGGGAGGAGAAAATCAAGTGCAGAGGACGTTACAAAAATGTGCGCTGACGGCAGTCATGTCCATTATGGCAGCGATGCTGCTGTTCCCTTTAGTGATTACATTCACAAATTCACTCATGACCGAACGGGAAATAGGCATCAATTACGGGCTGATCAGGCAAATGAGTGAAATGCCAACGGGCGGAGGGGTTGTCGATCAATTCGTCAATTTGAAGCTGCTGCCGGATTTCGTATCGCTGAAGCAATACAGCAAAATTCTCGTGGACAACCCGGTATTTCTAAATATGTTCTGGAACTCGGTAATTATGGTAGCGCCGATCATTGCCGGGCAAACGTTCATAGCAGCGTTAGCGGCGTACGCATTTTCGAAGCTGAAATTTCGCGGCCGGGACAGTTTATTTCTGGTTTATGTGCTGACCATGCTGATGCCGTTTCAGGTGACGCTAGTACCCAATTATATTGTTGCGGAACAATTGCAGCTGTTGAACAGTCCCGGCGCGATTGTATGGCCTGGTATTTTTGCCGCATTCGGCGTATTTATGCTCAGACAGTTCATGCTCCATATTCCGTACTCGTACATCGAAGCGGCCAAAATTGACGGAGCCGGGCATTTACGGATTTTTGGCACGATCATTGTTCCGATGATCAAACCGGGTGTGGCTGCGCTGGTCGTTTTATTGTTCGTCGATTATTGGAATATGGTGGAACAGCCGCTTATTTTTCTGGACGATTCGTTCAAGCAGCCTTTATCGGTGTACTTATCAAGAATTAACGAGGGCGAGCAAGGAGTTGCTTTTGCTGCATCAATGCTCTATATGACTCCGATGGTGCTGTTGTTTTTATATGCCGAATCTTATTTTATCGAAGGAATTCAACTGTCCGGCATCAAGGGATAGCTTCAACTGCTAGGGAGGTCGAAGATGTGCATACAGGACAATATGCGGAGCATGGAAAACGAGGCTATAAACGAAACCTACAGATTGTATCCGTTATTTTTATTGGAATATTAATATTCTTCACTTTATTCAGCAATACATTGCAATCTTTGTCATTACCGAAAGCGATTACCATCAAACCTGAATTCGGCAGATTGGAGTATACGTTTGAAGGGAGCGGTACATTGCGGCCCTTGAAGGAAGTTGGGCTAACGAATTCGGAAAACCTGAAGGCGACTGCGGTTGCCGTGAAAAAAGGAGACTTCGTGAAAGATGGGCAAACGCTTGTCACGTACGACAGTAAAGCCACCGAGGATGAGCTGCAAGACCAACTCGTGCAATTGGAAAAGCAGAAGCTGGAGCTGCAAAATTTGCAAGACCAGTACTTAGTGTTAGCAATGGAAGACGATGAAACGAAGCTTCGGAGCGTCGGTCGTGAGATTTCAACGCACAAGCTCGACCTTAGTACACTGGAGCGGAAAGCTAAGAGTTTAAGAGAGCGTCTTGCCAAACAAAAGCAAATTACAGCGCCGTTCGACGGAGTCGTAACGAAAGTAAACGCCATTAAGGGACAAGCGTCAAAGGGAGAGCCGGATGTTGTGATCGCAAACAGCAGCGAAGGTTATCGGTTAGATATGCGAGTAAATGCAACGCTGTTGATCCCTTTAGAAATGACAGTCGGGAGCAAGATGCAAATCGATGTGCGTTCACCGTCGAGTCGGCAGACGAACCTGCTGGAAGGGACTATTCATGAAATAGCGGATGATACTACGCGCGAACCATCTGATGGGACGTCAATTAATACGACAGCAGGTGTGAATGAGCAGAAAATCTTGACCGTTCATGTGGCGGATCCCGGACTGAAAGGAGGTGAGCAGGCGTCCGTCAAGCATGTCATGCCACTACAGCAGGAAGGCTGGATTGTTGCCAATGAGGCGATTCGGCAGGAGGGTGGCAAAAAGTTTTTCTACAAAATTGAAGAGAAAAAAGGCGTTCTGGGCAATGTTTTTGTTGTGAGGAAGATACTCATTCAGTCCAGTGAAACGAACGGCAAAGAAACGTTGGTCATAGCGTCGGGCGGTATTGGCTCTGACGATCTCATTATGAAGGAGAGTAGTCAGCCAGTGCAGGACGGAAATCGCGTTCGTTTGGACTAGAGTAGAGTTGGGAAAGCAGGATGGTTGTACATACAAAGAGGAAAAATCGATAGGAGAGGAATACGATAAATATGATGAAAACGATGAAAAAACCGCTATTATTTGGAATTTCGTTTATCTTGCTAGCTACGGTATTCGGATGTAGTAATGGGGGCGGCGAGACTGCGGCTGGCGGCACGAACAACTCCTCATCAGGAAAAGCGAAACCGAAATCTCCTGACGGAAAGACGATTGTTACCATATCTGCATTTCGCGAGCCTTTGGAAGCTGTAGAGCAGCTTTTCGAGAAGAAATATCCGGATATCGATTTGCAGATTCAGCCGAATGAAGAAACGATGGAGAAACACGTGAAAACGATGAATACGGCCATTTTATCGGGCAAAGGAGCCGATATTATCAATACCCTCCATCTGCCGATCGACAAATATATCGAGAAAAAGCTGTTGTTGAACATGAGCGAAATGCTGGATCAAGATCCAACGGTCAAGAAGAACGATTTGCAGATGAACATATTGGATGGCTTGAAGATCAATGGCGGCTTGTACGGGATCGCCCGTTCGTTTTACTTAGGCGGCTTTTACGGAGACGGGGACGCCCTTTCGAAGACGGTGAAGGTGGACGATAAAACATGGACATGGAAGCAACTGGAGGAAGTATCTAGGCAATTTATTCAATCCTCAAACAAGCAAGGGAGTCGCTACGCCGTAGCAAACTTGCAGCCGCAACAATTTCTTTCGGAGCTTATAGGCGATAGTGCGTCGGAATTTATAGATCTGGTAGCTCGTAAGGCAAAATTCGATTCTCCGGAGTTTGTGGACACGATAAAGCGGATTAAAAAAATGTACGATGATCGCATTATGACGGCAAGCGAGGCGAAAAGAGGCGATCAATTGTTCTCCATGTCGGCGTACTCACTCTCTCCATTCGACTTTTTCCATAAGGCATACTTGTATTTCCCGAATCCGCGCCTAATGCAATCTCCTCATCCGCAAGGACATAAGGACGGAGGCACATTCAGGGCTTCATCACTGCTTAGTATTCAGGCCAATTCGCCGGTCAAAGACGAAGCATGGAAATTCATTGCATTCCTTATGTCGGAAGAAGCGCAATCATTAGTGCAGCAAAGTGAAGAAGGGTACTCGATCCTGAAATCAGTCAATGAAAAGATGGTTGATTCATTTAAGAACGAAATACAAGCTTCAGGATTTAAGACCCAGAACGGGAATGTCAAAGTAACGGAACAATCTTTTGACGAGCTGAAACAATTAATTCAAACAGCGAATCGTCATGTGAAAAAAGAAGACAAGATGACGTCGATCATCGAGGAGGAAGCCAAGTCTTATTTCAGCGGTCAAAAAACAGCTGAGGAAGCGGCGAAGTTGATTCAGAACCGGGTGACCACTTATTTGAATGAATAGAGGATGGAAGGGCGGTATCAACGGCTTTTTGAGAGCATATAGCTTAGTATGGCTATGGTTCGGATTGCTGGGGGTTATCGGCTTGGCTGCTTATGGCGCAAGTTCGTCGCTCGATTTCCTGACATCCCAGAAGTTTGCTATTAACGGAAAAGCAAGCCAATTTCCGATTATAAACTACAACGGCAATATCTATGTCCCGCTGGCTTTTGTAGGGGAAGAAATGTATTCCGAGGTACATTACGACGACAACAAGGAATTAATCATAATTAATCAGCAAAACGTAAAGTTCGATGAGCAAATATCGGCGCCTGTGCCTTACGTTGCTTATGAGCGGAGATATAAAGACGGAACTAGATGGATGCAGGAAATTCCGCTGCTCCTGGGAGGCTCCTGTTGGAAACAATGCATTGAAGTATCCGGTTCGGTACAGCAAAGGGTTCAACAAACCGAATATCCGCCGGTAAGTGTAACCCCCGGGTCATCTGTGGTTATAAAATATCCGCCCGGCTTGGAGCCAAGCAATCTGAAAGTATACACCGTACATGATACCAGCCAGGGAGGAGAACAGACTATTGAGCTGGAGCTGATTAACGATCGCTTACATTTGCCTGAACAGCCCGGAGTTTACAATGTTTTAATTATATCAGAATGGAAAGAAGGCTACACAGGCTACACTTCGTATGCATTTGTTGTCCATATTACGGACCGATGACGAAGATATGAACATAAAAAAGCAAAGAAGCCGGGATCCCTTTTTTCGGATTGGACCTACAGCAGAAGTCATAGCAAGCTGGAGAAAGCATATGAAACGAGCTGGCGGAACTACAGGGCTAGAGAATGGCATATTGCTTTTGACAATTATCCGGAGCCACCTTTGGTATCATTGGATTTTAAGTCCCTTGAGTTCGTGAATACATAAAAGCTACCAGAATAAATGCGGAGGTTAACAACTTTCCTTTCATGGTAATTTTTAAGTAAGGAATTAAACCAAGCAAATGTCAGGTTTTTCTCTGATTTTCGCTTGGTTTTTTCTTATTCCAAAGTATCATTTCAAGCATTATTGCTCTGTGTTTGCCTTTTCTTTAAAATGATGAAACAAGTCGCTAAAGCGATGACATAGATAAGGAAAAATATAGCTAAATTGGGAATCTAATGCAGTCACCTCCCAGTCTTCCGAATGGAGAAACATTATAATGAAATGAAGGGAAGCCTATTAAATAGGGCTTCCCTTATTTGTTTTTATCAAAAATAAGCTGAGTAATTTTATCTTAATGTTATCTTCATGCTTGGATAACACTGCGAGAACAATTAATAACTACAATAGTAAAAATTGACTCTACAATACATAGAAATAAATATTAATGGGAGATGATTGGTAATGGTATTGCCTAACATGGAAGTACAATTGATCGAATCAACGCAACCAATCCGCTATTTTACGCTAGCTGTTTGTATTTATCATCTCTTTGATACGGGGTTATTTGATGTTTTCATCGAAACTGACCCTGCTTCTGTCTGCAATCTAGCCAAAAGGTTGGAATTAGATGAAGAGAAATTACAAGGATTTCTAAAATATTTAGAGAACGAAGAGATTGTGATCGAGGATAACGACGAATTTCAATTAAGCCCGAAAGGGATTGAACTTGGAGATTTTCGGGGCTGGTATATCATGATGATCGGCGGGTATGCGGAAACGTTCCTCCAGATTGGTTCTAAGTTGAAGAAAAACTCCGGGTGGGCCACTCGTGATTCAATGAAGGTAGGGGTGGGGAGCTGCGCTATCAGCCATTATGATGCGATACCTTTGACTCAAAGCCTGATGTCCCACATTCCAGGTGCATGTAATCGACTCTTGGATCTGGGTTGCGGGAACGGTCTTTATTTGGTTGAATTTTGCAGGCTTTATCCTGACATCCAAGCTTGGGGAGTAGAACCGAGTGAAGGGGGATATGCGGAGGCAGTAAAGCTGGTGGAGGCCCATGGCCTTCAGAATCGAATTCAATTGACCTGCAGTCCGGCAATCGAATTTTTTGAGAGTGATTTTGACTATCAGCCTGACTTTATTGTATTGGGCTTTGTTCTACATGAAATTCTGGGACAGGATGGCGAAGAGGGTGTCATTCGATTTTTGACACAAATAACAGATCGCTTCCCGGATATCAATATGATTATTATTGAGGTTGATAACCAAATCGACGACATGGAAATGATGAATCACGGATTAGCCAAATCCTATTATAACCCTTACTATCTTCTTCATTATTTTACGCGTCAACGTCTGGAAACGGAGAAGTATTGGGATAAGCTTTTTGCAAGTCTTAATCTTACCGTGAAAGCTAAAGAAAGAGTTAACCATCAGGTCGACTCTACGGATTTGACGATCGGCTATTTGTTACAAAGGGGGAAGTAACTTGATGCAACGTATTACGACTTCTAACAGCCCCTTTACTCTGCTCCAACAGCGATTGAAATACGTCAGTCTTCAGCCGGAACGGCCATGGAATGTATGGGTGGAAAATGTACCCCAATGGGAGGTCCAACCGCCTATAACACAATTTGAGCTCCCACTTGTGAGTGAATATGCGCCATGTGAAGGTTATCCTTTTTTATTAGATGCCATTCGTAACCGGGAAAATGGGATGTATGGGCTTCAACTGCAGCAAGACCAGATCCTTGTCACCAATGGAGCCCTTCACGGACTTTCGTTGATTTTCCGTTCTTTGTACCGACCTCACGCAATTGCCCTTTGTCAGGCGCCTATTCTAGGAAGCATTGCTACGATATTGAAAAGTTATGGATATCAAATTAAGTATTTTACCTCTCGTCAAGGCGAGCTTGATATCGAGAAGCTCAAATTAGAATGTACAAACCCAGACGTTAGCTTGCTTTATATCAATACGCCCCATAACCCAACGGGAGACATTCTTTCACAAAATACTTTGGCTCAACTCGTTGAAATGGTTCAACGTAAGGGAATTAACCTGGTTGCCGACATGATTTACGACAGTCTTACCTTTGACGGAGCGCAGTCGTTCACACCGTTGTCCGCAACCACCAACTGGAAAAATGTGTATACGGTAAATTCGATGTCCAAAAATTATGGATCTCCTGGCTTGCGGATAGGTTGGGTTATGTCGGATCGAGAAAATATACGAAGTATGGCTGGTTTTTTTGAGCAAGAATGTGTATCCATCTGCGGAATAGCGCAAAAACAAGCCCAGCTTTTACTCGAACATGGTAATCAGGATTTAGTGGGAACGATAGCCAAACGAAAAAAATATGTAGAAGCAAAGCTCTCGTCTTTTAAAGATATTAGTTATGCTATGCCTCGAGGCGGAACGCAGTTTTATGTGGAAATGCCTGTGGACGATATCGATTTATTTGCTGATTATATGTTGGTCAACTACAGTCTCGCGATTACAACCATAAGTAATTATCAAGGCGGAAAAGGCTCTTATATAAGAATTCCAACCGTTTACCCGATGGAGACGTCTGAAGCAGCATTGGAGCTTCTTGCGGAAGGGATCAAACATTTTTGCTTGAATTACACGATGTCTTCATAAAGGGTAGGTAACCATGACGAAATGGCCGTTAACCAATTCACAGAAGAGAATTTGGTATATGGAAAACATCCATCCGAATTCGAATATTCATAATATTTCTATTGGGATGCATTTCAAAGATTGTATTGATTTTATAACTTTGAAGCAAAGCATTCAAATTATGATTAAAAAGCATCCAGGTATTCGCACTCAAATTGGGCAAAGCAACAATGAAGCTTACCAATACGTAACCCAGCAACAAATGCCTGTCGACTTCATTGATTTCAGTAAGCAGGATCAGCCTGAAGAGTCTTTCGATGCATGGGTTAAGAAAGAAATGGCGACGCCGTTTCGCCTGGAACATTCACCTCTGTATAACATGACTATGTTTCGAATTTCAGATGTTAAAACGGGATTTTTCTATCGATTTCACCATATCATTGCGGATGGGAAATCTCTGACCCAAATTGTAGTGGATCAAATCGTTGATATATATACGAAGCTTGCTGCCGGGGAACAAGTAAATGAGGAAGTAGAATTTTCCTTTTTAGATTACATTGAACAAGAGCAGGAGTATCTTCATTCGAAGCGATTTGAGAAGAGTAAGCAATTCTGGCTCGATAAATTCAAACAATTACCAGATATATTTCCAATTCGTTCGGATTTCATAATTAGCAAGCGGAAAAATTTCAAACTCAGTCTTGAACAAACAGCACGCATTAAACAATTTACAAACGAGAAAAAGGTTTCAATAAACACCTTTTTTGTGAGTGCTATGTTGCTTTACTTGAATAAATTACTTCAGCAAAACGATCTAGTCATTAACACCCCCGTTCTAAACCGTGCCGGGTATAAAGAAAAGAATATGTTCGGTATGTTTACAAGCACCATGCCCCTTAGAATCTACATCGACGAGCAACAATCCAATTTATCATTACTGCAAAGTGTTCAGAAAGACTTGATGGGCTGCTATGTTCATCAAAAATATCCATATAACTTCCTTCATCAGGATTTACAACTGAAGAAAAAAGGAATCGATTCGTTGTTTGAGATTATTGTCAACTATATTGGAACGCATCCTCCATTGGAGCTAAATGGAGTTCCAATAGAACTCGTAGAATATACCAGTGAAAAACAATCGGAGTCGCTTCAGTTTATTATCAAAGAATGGTCCCTAGACGGAAGCTTTTTATTAGAGTACGACTATAAGACAGAACTATTTACAGATGAAGACATCGATTTCATGCATAATCGGTTGCTGTTTCTAATGGATATGATGATGTTGAACGATTCACTAACGATCGCTGATCTTAGTCTGGTGGATGAGGACGAGAAACGCGCGTTAATCTTTGAAATGAATCAAACGGACTCAGATTATCCCATCTATAAATCTATCAGTCAATTGTTTGAAGAACAAGTGAACAAGACTCCTGGACGTACGGCAGTATCGTTCGGTCAACAAGCGCTAAGCTACGAAGAGCTGAACGAAAAAGCGAATCAAGTGGCGTGGGGACTTGTTCATCGAGGAATGAAGCCTGAACAATGTATTGGTATCTTGTCAGATCCCTCGCTAGAAATGATGATAGCCATTCTTGGCGTGCTCAAAGCAGGCTGTGCTTATGTGCCCATATCCACTACGTATCCAGAGGAGCGCATCAAATACATCGTGAAAGATAGTGCGCTAGAAATGATCATTTCAACAAAAGAGAAGATTGAAATCGAAGGATATTCAGGTAAATGGTTAGCTGTGGAAGACGTCTTAAAAAAAATAGAGTTCGTTGACAATCCAGCTATCATTGTATGTCCGGAACATCTGGCCTATGTTATTTACACATCAGGTACAACGGGCTATCCCAAAGGAGTTATGATTGAAAACCGGAATGTAATCAATCTGGTTTGTTCTTTACATGAAACGATTTACCAAAGTGACGATCAACCTTTACATGTTGCACTTGTCGCTCCATTTGTATTTGATGCTTCGGTACAACAAATGTTTGCAGCCTTGCTTGGGGGGTACCATCTACATATCGTACCAGAGGAAGTCCGTGTAGATGGTAGGAAATTGTTAGCATTCTATAACCATTATCAAATCGATGTTTCTGATGGGACGCCTGCGCATATGAAATTGTTGATTCGTGATGAATGTACACTTGGACAGGAAATCCATGTTAAACATTTCATTATTGGAGGGGAACAACTCTCATCAGACGTGATACGAGCGCTCTATGTGCATTTTCAGATGGAACAAACACAAATCACGAATATATATGGTCCCACGGAGTGTTGCGTCGATGTCTCCTCTTACTCGGTATCCAGAGAATCGCTTAATCAGTATACGATCCTGCCAATTGGAACGCCTCTACAGAACTCTAGTCTGTATATCATGAACAAGAAAATGCAGCTTATGGGAATAGGTGAGGTTGGGGAAATCTGTATTAGCGGGGCCAATGTAGGAAGGGGATACCTCAATCAGCCTGCGTTAACTGAAGCTTCCTTCATCCCAAATCCGTTTATTCCGAGTCAACGTATGTACAAGACTGGAGATCTTGGTCGACGCAAGAAAAACGGTATCGTGGAAGTCTTGGGACGTGATGACGATCAAGTGAAAATCCGCGGTTATCGGATCGAGATGGGAGAGATTGAAGCCCAAATTCGCAGGTTCCCTAGCGTCAAGGAAGCGGTGGTGCTTGCAAGAGCGGGGAAGGACAGCGATAGGTATTTATGCGGTTATTATGTGGCCAACGATAGGATCGACTCGAACGAAATGCGAGTGCATCTGTCTCGTATATTACCTAACTATATGGTCCCTTCTTACTTTGTACAACTAGATCGTATTCCTCTATCACATAACGGAAAAATAAACCGGAATGAATTACCCGAACCTATGCTCAATAGCGAATCATCTTCAGCTTTCGCTCCACCAGAAACTGAAAAGGAAATTCAATTAGCAGGTGTTTGGAGCGAAATCCTGGGCGTGGAAACAGTCGGACGTTACGATAACTTCTATGCTTTAGGTGGTGATTCCATTAAAGCGATTCAAATCGCGTATATGATCCAAGATTGCGGCTTCTCAATCAAAATAGCAGAGATGCTATCTAATCCTATATTTATGGATATGTCAGACGTGATGAAGGTAACCCAAACCAGCAATCATCAAGGTTATTTGCAAGGTGTTGTTTCTTTAACGTCTTCTACATCGCATTTTCTATCTCATGTCTTAGCAAATCCAGATCAGGGTGTGGAATCTATCTGCTTAGACCTGAAAAGCAATGTGGTTACGCATGAAATTGGTCCATACATGACGGAATTGGTACGTCACCACGATTCCTTACGACTAGTCATGGACTTTGAACGAAACACTCTCAGGTATGACGAACGCTACACAAAAGAAGAGCTGGAACCAGAATTCGTAGATCTCTCGAATGTGCATGTCGACGATTTGGGTGAGCAAATCGCAATACATACCAAACGTATTCGTTCCATGATTCAATTGAACGGATCTCCCTTGTTTACAGGGTGTGTGTTCGATTTGGGCGCGCAAGGGAAACGGTTGCTGTTAGCCGCGCATGGTCTCATTATCGATAAAACGTCTTGGAAAATCATCATCGAAGATTTGACTAGTATGATAGAAAGCATCAATCGGGGAATGCCCATTACCTTGATGCCGAAAACGCATTCTTATCAAGAATGGGCATTAAAGCGCAATGAGCTCTCTATGAAGGACGGAGCAACTAACCAAGAGCAGGAGTATTCGCAATCTATAACGGGTTACCACATAGTCAAAGAATTTTCTACCCAACATACAGAGTGGTTGTTGTCCAAGGCGAATGAGGGTTACAACACGGAACCGGGAGAATTGCTGGCTATGGCCGTGGCTTTTGCTGTGAAAGACTTGGCTGGTGTAAACAAAATGAGCATAGCGCTGGAGATCGATGGCCGACAAGAACAGGCTGGGTCGTTGGACGTTTCCAGAACGGTAGGCCACTTTACAAGTTACTGCTACCCCGAACTGATTCATGATCCTTCGGAGTCTATGTCCCATCGAATGAAAGCAGGCAAGGAGCAATTGCGTTGTGCGTTCGCATCGCCTACTCTGATTCTCTCCAAGCGACATGATATTTGCCTCCAACGTATAAGAAACTGGGATCATAAGCTCTCAACTCTGGAAGTAAGCCCGCTTACTCCGATGACAGACTTGATCGATATAGCACCAAATGTCGAAGAGCGAACACTTCGGGTTTCCTTCACCTCCAATCCTAGTCTCTATGCGAAAGATACGGTGACAAAGCTTGCAGAATTGTTTGCTCACTACCTCATCTTGATCATGGAGCATTGCATGAATTTGAACAATATTGAATATACCCCTTCGGATTTTGATTCCGCAGATATTTCACAGGAAGATATCGAGCATTTATTTTCATAATAGATATGAAGGAGTAGTAGCGGATGAGCTTGGATCATATTGCAATTATAGTAATGAGTCTTACTGGTAGCTTCGGTCTTGCAACTTTAGCCTATATTTCAAAGGTTCTTGCTCAGATCATCAATAAAAAGAGATCCTATCGGAGTATAGGACGACGAGTTATGGCAAGCTTCCTGTTGTCTGTCATTTTTATAATGGGTTTGGGATTCGGTATTTATAGAATCCCTTTTCTGCTTGGGCATAATCCATCATGGTCGCAACTGACGGAATGGGGCCCACCAAGTCTACTACCGGCAGCTATTATCTTATATGCAACGATTGTGATCTTCTATTTGTACGCGTTATTGATCGCTTATTTTCCTCAGAAAAACGAAAAACCGTGGTTTTACTTAGGGACTCTAAGTATTTTAGGCGGTGTAAGCAATGCGTTAATCATATTCTGTATTAACATCGCGATATCGGGTAGTCGTTCAGAGTTAAGCAACATGCTTCTGTATTTCACGCTAGCGCTAACCTTTTACATCATTTCACAAGTGCTAGTCAGAAAGAAATTAATATCGATTGCGAATGAACTCATATACGCTAAACGCATGACGATGATAGATATCTTTCTTCGTTCTCCTTATAACAAATTGGAAAAGATTGAAAGCGGGCGGATCTATTCGAGTTTAAACAGTGAAATGGAGGTCATTAGTGAATTTGCTAATACACTAATTACCGTATTGACGAGTTCTATAACGCTTATCAGTTGTTTTGTGTATCTAGGGGTGTTAAACCTTTATGCGCTGTTGCTTCTCATTTGTGTGCTTGCTCTTATTGTGTTGGTATATCAAAAACAGTCCGGAAAGCTGGACGCCATCTGGGAGAATGTAAGAGATCTTCAAAATACGTTTCTCGATTATATTCAAGATATGGTCGGGGGCTCTAAGGAGCTTTCTATTAATAAAAAGAAAAGCAATCAGTTCCGGGGAGATATCGAAGCAAGCTGCAACGATTACATGGAGCAGAGAATCGTTGGAGAAGTCAAATTTGCTTATGTCACCATCATGAGTGAGATCAGTTTCATTATCATTATCGGTGCGGTTGTCTTTCTTTTCCCACATCTGTTTGAGAGCTTGGATATAACCACATTGCAAAGCTTTGTGTATCTATTCCTATTCATGATTGGGCCTATTACCGTGTTGTCAGGTGCCGTACCCAATATGATGCAAATGAAAATTAGTTGGCAGCGGATTAACCAATTTATGAGTGATCTCGGATCTTTGCAAATTGCTCAGACGGATTCTTCGGATTCGACTACAGCCGTCCAGCCTAATCCTATGAGCTTAGAATTAATCGATGTTCATTTCAATTATACGGGCGATAACGGCGAATCGTTCATGGTAGGCCCCATTAACCTTCGCTTTCATTCAAGTGAAACGACATTCATCACGGGAGGGAACGGAAGTGGTAAGTCTACGTTGGCCAAGCTCATCACAGGCTTGTATTCGCCAACCCAAGGTGAGATTCGGATCAATGGGAACCTCGTTGAATCGATTCAATTGGGAGAATATTTCTCCACCATATTTAGTGACTTCTATTTGTTTAAGAGATTATATGGAGTTGACTTGGAGAAGAAAGGTTCACTAGTTGCGCATTACTTAAAATTGCTCCGAATCGAAGATAAGGTTGACGTTAAAGAAGGTGCCTTCAATACGGTTAAACTGTCTACTGGACAAAGAAAACGACTTGCTTTTCTCGTCAATTATTTAGAGGATAAACCGCTTTGTCTATACGATGAATGGGCAGCCGATCAGGATCCGGAGTTCCGCCAATATTTCTATGAGGTTTTGTTGCCCGAATTAAAGAGGGAAGGTAAATGCATTATTGCAATTACCCATGATGATGCATATTACGATTTAGCGGATCAACTTGTCAAAATGGAATTCGGGAAGCTGAAGAAAGTTGAACATCGTAAGGTTCGGATAGCACGGACTAAAGAATTAAATTTCTCCAATAATCTCAACGGGTGAGGGTGAATTTCATGAATGTATTCGAACAATGGGAATCTAATGTGCGATCTTATTGCAGAACCTTTTCAGATATTTATATTAGCGCTAAAGATTGTGTCATGGTAGCGGAAAATGGGAAACGTTATATTGATTTTTTTGCAGGTGCTGGCGCTCTGAATTATGGGCATAACAACACGTATATTAAGAGAAGAATAATAGACTATCTGGAAAATGACGGCGTTATTCACGGATTGGATATGTTCACAGCGGCCAAACGGACCTTTATAGAAACCTTCCAGCGAGAAGTACTTGCTCCTAACCATTATCCATACAAAATGCAATTTTGTGGCCCGACGGGTACAAATGCGGTTGAGGCAAGTATAAAGCTAGCTAGGAAGGTAAAGGGGCGTACGGGGATATTTTCGTTTATGGGCGGATTTCACGGCATGTCGCTTGGAAGCTTAGCTTTGACTGGCAACCAATACAACAGGGCGGGAGCGGGAATTCCCCTTTCTCATGTTACATTCATGCCTTACCCTTATGGATTTATGAATACGTTCGATACCATTCAATATATGGAAGCTGTTCTGTCGGACGAAAACAGTGGAGTAGATAAACCGGCAGCCGTCATATTTGAGACGGTTCAGGCAGAAGGCGGCGTTATCGTCGCTCCGATTGAATGGATGCGCCAACTGAGCGATTTGTGCAAACGGCACGACATTTTATTGATATGTGACGACATTCAAGCAGGATGCGGGCGAACTGGAACCTTTTTTTCATTTGAACGTGCAGGAATTGTCCCTGATCTTGTCATTCTTTCCAAATCGATTAGCGGTTATGGGGTACCGATGTCGCTCGTTCTGATGAAACCTGAGCTCGATATTTGGAATCCTGGGGAACACAATGGCACATTCCGTGGTAATCAGCTGGCATTCATTGGAGGCACGGCTGCATTAGAATATCGCAAAGAAGTGAATTTGGAGCAAGAGGTAACAACGAAATCTAGCTTCATCGAAAAATTTTTGAACAACGAAATTGCTTCTCTTGATTCTAGTATAAAAATCCGCGGCATTGGGATGATCTGGGGGATTGATGTCTCTCGTCTTGCGGATAAAGAGTTATCGAAGAAAGTTGTAACGGATTGTTATGATAAAGGACTTATTATCGAAAGGGCAGGAAGAGGAGATACGGTAATCAAAATAATGCCGCCTTTAAATATTGAGATAGAACTATTGATGCAAGGCATGACCATCATTAAAGAAATCATGCAAAAACATTGTGCGCAAGACATCAGTGAAGAGAGACACAGTGTTCATGCCTAATCACGGGAGAGAGACGATGAGCAGCAATCAAGTGATTACGAAAGAGAACGTAGAAGATATTATTAACTTGAGTCTTATGCAAGCTGGAATGCTGTTTCACTATATCAAAAACCCAGAATCACATATGTATTTTGAACAATTTGGTTTTCGTATTACGGGTGATATCGATGTAGATAAAATAAAGCAAGCCTGGGGCAAGGTTGTTGCTGACAATGAAATGCTTCGAACGATTTTCAAGTGGGATAACATCGATCGACCGATTCAGATGGTCCTGAAACAATTCTGTCCCCCTATTTTTACAATAGACTTATCCAATTATTCTACTGAAGATCAGCTTACACAGTTACAAATCATTAAAGAAACAGATCGTACACAAAAATTGGATTTGGAGCTTGGACCTTATCGTATTCTGCTTTGCTTATTATCCGATCATGAAATAGAAATGATTCTGTCCAATCATCATATTTTGTTTGACGGATGGAGTATGGGTATTCTGCTCAAAGAGTTTCAGGACGCCTATAATGGTTTAGTCGAAGGTAAAGAGTTTCTGAAACCCAAAAAAGGAAAATATAAGGAGTTCGTCAAATGGTTGCAACTCCAAGACAAAAGTGAACCGTTAAACTACTGGAATCATTATTTAGCAGGGTTTGAGCCTACTCGATTGAAAACAAATCAGATCAATGAATCAGACGATTATACAGTGGATCGCTTTACTTTCAACGTTCCGGAAACGGTGTATCGCGCTGCTCAAGCATTGGCGAAAACTTCTAATCTTACGCTAGCTCCGCTTCTTTATACGGTATGGGGTGTGCTGTTACAACGATATACAGGTACCCACGATGTGGTTTTTGGTTCGGTAGAATCGGTGAGGCCCCATCAACTGAGAGAGATGGAACAAGTCGCAGGTTTGTTCATTAATACGATTCCAACAAGAGTGAGCTCATCGGAGAGCACGAGTGTAATTTCTCTTATCAATCAGATTTCTGAAGTCATTAAGATCCGAGAAAACTATCGGTATACGTCTCTTGCTGATATAAAAGCAGAATGTGGATTAAAAAATAATGAATTGTTTGATTCGATTGTAGTTCTTGAAAATATCCCTTTCGAGCACGTCTTTCATACCGAAGGCAGCAAACTTCAAATTCACTCCTTCACTGGAAGCGGAAAGACGAATTACGACATTTGTTTGAAAATGTTCCTGTATGATGGGCTTTCTCTGCACTTTGAATATAATCAAGATTTGTTTGGTCGCTCGGAAGTGGAGAAGATTGCTGAGCATTTCAATGTACTCTTGCATGAAATCGTCCAGAATCCCGATGGTCTCGTGACCGATCTAACGATATTAACGAAAGCTGAGAAGCAGCAGCTGATTGCATTCAATGATAGGAAAGTCGACTATCCGCGGGATAAGACGATCCACCAACTTTTTGAGGAGCAAGCAGATCAAACGCCTGAACGCGTAGCGGTCTCCCATGATCATCAACAGTTAACCTACCGTGAATTAAATGAGAAGTCTAATCAGATGGCTAGGAAATTGCGTAAACGTGGGGTTAGCGCCGAAAGTGTCGTAGCCATTAAGCTCGAACGTTCGTTAGCGATGATTATAAGTTTCCTGGGCGTGCTGAAGGCTGGGGCTGCTTTTGTACCGATCGATCCTAAGTATCCAGATGAAAGGGCAAAGCTTATCCTGGAGGAAACTCAGGCTACGGTCCTGATCACCCAAACCCATCTGATGGATTTGTTCTTAGAGGGGACATCCATTCTAGACGTGGATTCGGAATCGATTTGGGAAGAAAGCACAGCCCCCTTAGACTATGTAAATACATCAAATGATTTGCTCTATATCATATACACATCGGGTACGACTGGCAAGCCAAAGGGCGTGATGCTTGAGCATCGCAACCTAGTTAACCTACTCTATTTCCAATTTACCCAAACGAACATCGACTGTAGCCGCGGCGTCTTACAATACACGACCTTGAGCTTCGATGTGTGCTATCAAGAGGTATTCTCAACCTTGTTGTCCGGCGGGAAGCTGCATCTCATTGATAATGATACGCAAACAGATGTCAACCGATTACTTACGGTCATTGCTAGTAATCAAATCGAGGTGCTGTATTTACCTGTATCCTTCCTGAAATTCGTTTTTCTGGACAAGGAATTTGCTTCTCGTGTCCCAACATGCATTAGACATATCATTACAGCTGGAGAGCAACTAGTTGTAAGCGACGAGTTAAAAAAGGTGCTCCGAACGCAAGGCATATTCCTGCATAATCATTACGGTCCTTCAGAAACTCACGTCGTAACAACCTATACGATTGACCCGTCGAAGCGGATAGCAAATTTGCCATCGATCGGCAAACCGATATCCAACACTTACATCTACATTCTGGGTGCAAGTCGTCAATTGGTACCCCAAGGAGTAGCAGGGGAATTATATATCGCTGGGGATAATGTGGGTAGGGGATATGTCAAGAATCCAACGCTAACAGCACAGAAATTCTTTCCTGACCCGTATCATTCAGGGGAAACGATGTATAACACGGGAGATTTGGCACGCTGGATGCCTGACGGCAACATTGAATATTTAGGCAGAAAAGATGATCAAGTAAAAATCAGGGGACATCGGGTTGAGCTCGGTGAGATCGAATCTCAACTGTTGCGGCATCCACTCGTTAACGAAGCTTCTGTGAAAACATGGGTAGAGGCAAACGACACTCCCTTTTTAACAGCTTACATTGTGCTGGAAGAGGAGATTAGCTTTAGACAGCTGCGACATGATTTAGCGCATTCCTTACCAGAACACATGATCCCTTCTTATTTCGTCAGGATGGAGAAACTTCCAATTACGTTAAACGGGAAGGTAAACAAGAATGCATTGTTACAACCAGAATTGGTTCTTAATGAAACCTTATATATACCACCTAACAATCTGACGGAAGAACTGCTATGCCGAATTTGGCATGATGTCCTTGGCGTTGATAAATTGGGAATTAGGGACAACTTCTTTGAACTTGGAGGTCATTCTTTAAAAGCGATGTCCCTGATGTCACGTGTTCATAAGCAAATGAGCGTTAAGATCACCCTAAGAGATATTTTCGAGCATCCAACAATTGAGCTATTGGCAAAAGTCATTCAAGAACAGGACAATAATGAATTCAACTCCATTGTCAAAGCGGAAGAAAGGGAATATTATCCCCTATCGTCTTCGCAGAAACGGCTTTTTATTCTTCATCAGTTGGAAGGCGCTGAGAAAGCATATAACATGCCGGAAGTGTTAGTACTTGAAGGGAAGTTAGATCTCGGAAGGCTGGAGCTGGCCTTTGCCCGTCTCATTGAAAGGCATGATGCATTGCGATCTTCGTTTGAACTGGTGGGGGGCGTTCCGGCTCAGCGAATTCATCCATCCAGCGATTTCCGTATGGGTTATCGGGAAGCATCGGAAGCGGCAGCGAAGGCAAGTATTGAAGGTTTTATTCGTGCGTTTGATCTGAGCCAAGCGCCGCTAATGCGTGTGGACTTGATCAACATCGGTGAAGATACGCATCTGCTGTTATTCGATATGCACCATATCATTTCGGACGGAATGACGATAAGCATACTTTTGCGAGAATTAAGTGAGCTCTATGCAGGGAAAACGTTGCAGCCGCTTCATCTTCAGTATAAGGATTACAGCCTATGGCAACAGGATTTTATCCAAACGGAAGCATATAAAAAAGATGAAACCTACTGGTCAGAAACGATGGCAGGGGAACTCCCTGTACTAGAACTGCCTATGGACGGAGCCAGACCGGCGCTGCAAAACTTCAATGGTGATCACATTCAAGTTGCGTTAGATAAGGATTTATCTGAACAACTCTATCAATTAGCAAGCACGACAGGAACTACATTGTTTATGGTGCTTCTCGGGGCGTATGCTGGTTTCTTGCACAAATTAACCGGTAAAGAAGAATTCATCGTGGGTTCTCCCATTACCGGAAGACCTCAAGATGAACTTAAGAACATCATGGGGATGTTCGTTAATACGTTAGCGCTGCGCATGTTTCCTTCAGGGAACAAACGTTTTTCGGACTTCTTGAAAGAGGTTAAGCATACGGCATTATCTGCGTATGAGCATCAACAATATCCTTTTGAAGAATTAATCGAGAAGCTTAACATCCACAGAGATTTAAGTCGTAATCCGATCTTCGATACGATGTTTGAGTTGCTGAATTTGGATAGTACGTTGGAATTAGCTGATGTTCAGGCAACACCGTATAGATTTGGCTATTGTGCATCTAAATTTGATTTGACTTTTAGCATAATTGAAGAAAAAAGCAGTATTAAATTAAGTGTTAATTATTGTACAGCCTTATTTAATAAAGAAACGATTGAACGGTGGATCCGGTACTATGTACAAATGTTACGGAGACTTACTCATCAACCAGAAACTGCATTAGGAGACATCGAGCTGCTGTCCGAAACAGAGCGGGAACAAATCCTCGCCCAATTTAACGATACCTCCACAGCCTATGAAACGGGGAGCAAGACGTTTCACGAAATATTTGAAGATCAGGTGAGGAAGACGCCCGATCAAGTAGCTCTTGTCGTCGGGGAAGCAGAATGGACGTACGCGGCTTTGAATGCACAGGCCAATCGACTGGCTCGTTTGTTGCGATCCAAAGGCGTAGAGCGTGAGACGATCGTAGGCATTATGGCGCGCCGCTCCGTGGATACGGCCATTGGCGTACTGGCTGTCATGAAGGCCGGCGGGGCTTATCTTCCGATCGATCCTGCCTATCCATTGAGCCGAATCGCTTATCTGCTGCGCGATAGCCATGCTCCATTGCTGCTGACACAGCGTGAACTGCAAGGGCAAATCACGGAGTTGCTCACTGGTGGTTATGCGGAGGAGGAGCTATTCGAAGGTGCTGGCTTCAGCGGAGAAGTGCTTTACT
>NZ_JANQBC010000001.1 GCF_024721995.1 Paenibacillus radicibacter | reverse complement strand
AGCCCCCTCGGTCCGGCGGAGGAATTCGGGGGAGCATTGGCCGGACACATCCGCACCGACTAAGCGCATCGCGCCCGGCAGCTTCGCTGCCTTAAGTCGGTGGGACGTCGTGAACACAACAACGTTATATGAAATCATTGCAACAAAGGAGATGAGTATGAAAACAATATTTAAATTCGGTTACATTATACTGATAACTGCATTTGTTTTTGGATGTAGTTCTAAAGAAGTTGATAAACCATTATACAATCATTTAAATAACATCAAAAATGGCGTAGATATTTGGAACTCAATAAATTATCAAATAATTACAGATCAACAATTAATAAGAGAAGTTGAGCCATCTTCAAATGATGCATTTTTAATAAACATATTAGTTAAGCTAGCAAACAAGGGTGAATTAAGAGCTGAAACATTAAAAGTTAACTTTGTTGAATCTATTCCATTAAAGTATACCCATGGATCAGGACACGAAGGAATAAGCCATGGATACTTAGATAAAGATGAAGATTACGAAGTCTATCGATACTATACATTTAAGAGTCGGGAAGACGTTGAAGAATTTATAAATAAAACTAATATAATAATTGAGTGGAAAGAGAAAGAAGAAAATAAACAATTAGATATAAAGCTTCCTAGTAATCCGACTCGGTGATGGCAAAGACTTCATATAACATTATGTTCACGCATCGGGGCATACGCCCCTTGGTCCCGGGAGTAAAGTCAAAGTTGCTGATGCCGGGACACATCCGCACCACCCAACCGCATAGCGGCCAGTCACTTCGTTCCTTTAGGGTGGTGGGAAGTCGTGAACACGGAAACGTTAGGTAAAATAATGGCTAAACCTAAGCCACAACCCAGCACTTCCGGAATCTCACTTGGAGATTCCGAAAATGCTGGGCCATCCAACTTAAAGTGGGCGAATTTGAATTTTTACTCGTATATAATTAGGAAACTATGATTAATGGATAATCATGTAATAATTAGAAGATTAAATAAAATACAACCTTTTCAAAGCAAAGAGTTAAGGACTTTTCTTATGGAAGGTAGTGATAGGGAAGCTTGCTTCAATAGCGCACCTTCCTTAAGAAAAGTATAAAGAGCAATTCAAAAGATTGTCAAAGGCTGGAAAAGGCTATATTTTATTTAAAAGACTATCAAAGTAACATAATTCTCCATAATCAAAGGAGAACGTACGTTTCCTAATTATTTTAAAATAGAAGTAATAATTCAAATGAACAGGAAGAAAGTTGGATGGGAAGGCTTAGGTTTTCGGAGATAGACAAAAGAAGATGAAGGCAATGGGGGTTAAGCTCCGACCGCCATTACATCACCTAACATGATGTTCCTGCTGCGGTCCTCCTACGTCGTCCCTTGGTCTGTCCGAGGCATTTCGGAGAAGTAAATTCAGACAGACAACCCTGCGAACCTAACCGCATTGCGGCCGGCACTATGTGCCTTAAGGTTCTCGGGTTCAGGAACATCTTAACGTTATGTGAAATATCGACCCCAAAGACTATTTTCGTGGGTAACTCATTCGCAATGTCCTGTTGCTTGAAGGATGAACATTAGGATAAGCACAGTAGAGTTTATCAGATCCTTAATTACATACTTTTAAATAATATAGATGGGGGTTTCATGAATATCAGAGAAGCAAATGAATTGGACTACCCTGAGTTAAGAAAGATATATCTAGAATCTCGTCGTAAGTGCTTTCACTGGGCGAATATAAAAGAAATGTCTTTTGAAGATTTTGATAGGGATACAATTGATGAATACATTATTTTACGTAGAAGATAATTCACACATTCCTGGATTTGCCTCTTAATATTTGCCAGATAATTTTATTCATAATTTATTTGTGCACCCTGATTTTAACGGCAAAGGTGTTGGTACTCAGTTGGTTAATTATTCTATAGAAAAAATGAGTAGGCCGTAAGAAGTGGTTTCGGAGGATTTTCACTTTTTCGTCGGAAGAAAATAGAACGAGATTAAAATATCCATGGCATTGGTTAAAGATAGTTAAGTAAATGATAAACCGCTTGGTTGACAGATGAATAATCATGGAAGAAGCCCAGTCAACAAACGACCCAGCCCAAGATAAGAACTATCTAAGGTTGGGTCGTTTTGTGAATAACGAAACACTAGGTGAAATCAGTGCAAAGAGGTTTCCAAAAATCATAATTAAATTACAGTCTATTGATTGGTACACAACAAACTTAGATTTTTATTTACATGGTCGACCTAATCACAGTGAAATGGCTTTTCTTTGTCTTGAGAAGGATCATAATGCTGATACAAGGCCATTGTTTTTATTATGGCAAACGAAAGAAGACAAAGGATATTAATGCATTGAAAGCAAAGTTAATAGATATTGGTGCCAATATCACAAGCTTTACATATGATGGCTGGGCTTATTGTATGGATTTTTATGACTTAATGACCTTCTGCTTTGACGTATTGTCTTCGTTAGAAGCATTTTTTTTATTTACAGTGGGAATCGTCAGTAAAAAGTAAATAAATGTATATCAAAAGTAATTAGTTGTTGCTTTGAATGGAGTAACAAGTCTCTTAGTATTAAAAGTGGAGTTGCACGCATCAAGGAGGTATGTTTCTTAAATCTAAAAATTCTTAAGGAGGGAAAAATGAAAAAGAAAGCGCTTTCTATTTTGTTGTCGCTGTTGCTTCTATTAACGTGTTTCCCCGCGACGATGTCGCAAGTTATTGCTGCAGAAGGGCAAGAAGATGTCGTTTCTCCAAATCTGCAAATTACCGAGTCCGTTAATGAAACGGCTTCCGGTGGCAGTGTCTCGCTCGCTGAAGGCAATGTGCAAGTCGGCGTTAATTTGGCGTTACATAAAGCAGCATATGCATCAGGGAACGAAGTGGACTGGCTTGGACCGGAAAATGCTGTAGATGGCAATGGAAATACAAGATGGTCATCCTCCAAAGAAGACGATCAATGGTTCTATGTTGACCTTGGCGAAGAATTCGTTATCAACCGGATAGTCATTAATTGGCAAACCGCCGCCAGCAAGTATAAGCTACTGTTTTCGAGCGATGGGGAGCATTGGACCAATGTACTAAGGAAAGACAGTGAAATCGTGTGCAAAGGTGGCACGGAAATCACCGATATTGCTGATGCAAAAGCCAGGTACGTTAAGTTTCAAGGTGTACAAAGGGCTCCTGTAGATGGAATCCTTTACGGTTATTCCTTCTTCGAGTTCGAGGTGTACGATGCCGGCGATTTGCCAAAAATCGTGAAGGGCATCACCCAAATACCGCCTATTGCAAATGGGCAAACGGAAATTGTTCTACCGGATGTACCTGAAGGTTACAAGGTTTCCGTATATGGCAGTGACAGACTGCCCATCATTGACAAAGGGGGGAACATCCACACTCCCCTCGTTGACACCAAAGTGAACCTCTTATTCCAAGTTGAAAAAGTGAGTAATCCGGATGAGAAGGCCATTACCGGAAACGTGCTGGTTACGGTTCCAGGGCAATCTACGCAAACGGCTGATTTGAACAAGGAACCGAAGGTCATACCGTCGTTGCGAGAATGGATTGGTCGGACCGGAGATTTTACCCTTATTCCAAATTCGCGAATTGTTGTAAATCCAGCGAATAGAGCAGCTCTGGAAAAGGCGGCGGAGCAGACAAAGGATGATCTGAGGGATGTTAGCAACGTCAACGTGGACATTGTTTACGGTGATCCACAAGCTGGAGACATCTATTTGTCCTTGGACGATTCCTTAACTTGGCTCGGAAAAGAAGGCTACCTTTTTGATGTAAATGATTATGTATCGATTACATCGGGTGAAGTGACTGGAGTTTTCTTCGGGACGAGATCAGCTCTGCAAATCTTGAAACAGGATAATAATCATGTCCGTATCCCTAAAGGAACAGCACGGGATTATCCCAAATATGAAGTTCGCGGACTTATGATCGACGTCGCCAGAAAGTATTATACGATTGATTTCTTACGTGATTATATCAAGCTCATGTCCTGGTACAAGATGAACCAATTTCAAATTCATTTGAACGATGATGTGGGGACTCCGTTTCTAGACGGGACGAATACGGCATTCCGTTTGGAGAGCACGAAGTACCCGGGGCTTACGAGCAAAAGCGGTTCTTACACCAAAGAGGAGTTCCGCAATCTTCAAAGGCTTGGTATGGATTATGGCATTAACGTCATTCCGGAGATTGATACACCAGGACACTCGAGAGCTTTTACTAATTTCGATCCGTCTTTGGGAAGCGGTCCTCATCTAGACATTACGAAGCCGGAAACGGTGGATTTTGTCGAGAGTCTGTTTGACGAATATATGGATGGCGACAACCCTACATTTATCGGTCCGGATGTCCATATCGGCACAGACGAATATTGGGGCAGTGACAAAGAGGTTTTTCGTGGATACATGGATAAGCTAGTCAAGCATATCAATAGCAAAGGCAAGCATCCACATTTATGGGGCGGCCTGATGGAATACAACGGGGTAACTCCTATAAGTACTCAGGCAACGATGAATATTTGGCACGTCCCTTACGGAGACGCCCGGCAAGCGATGGATTATGGCTTCGATATCATCAACACCGAGAACAGTTATATGTATCTTGTACCTAGATTGTATAAAGAATATATGGACCAAAAATATATGTACAACACGTGGGAACCAAATGTATTTTCTGATACGGTTGTGCCAAGTGGTCATCCAAAACTAAAAGGCGCCATGATTGCGTTATGGAACGACATCTCCGATGCCAGCGGATTATCCATGGACGATTCCCATGACAGAATGTTTCCGGCTGTGCAAGTGCTATCCGAAAAGATGTGGATGGGAACAAGAGAAGACAAAGACTACAAAACTTATACAGACGCGGCATCTCGGATTGGAGAAGCGCCAAATGCTAATATTTCCCATAAGATGCAAGTGAAAAATCAGGTTGGCAATGTGATCAAGTACCAGTTTGAAAACGGATTTTCCGACTCTTCCGGGAACGGTTACGATGGAACCGGTAAAAATGTATCGCTAACAGACGGGAAATACGGAAAGGGCGTGTGGTTCGCCGGGGGAGAAAGCTATATCGAAACACCATTACAAGCCTTAGGGTTCGGATGGACCGTTTCCATGTGGGTCAAACCGGATGCCGATAACCTGGATGATGCAGTACTGATGGAATCACCTGTCGGTCAATTGAAACTAAAGCAAGGTAAGACCGGACTATTAGGTTTTTCCAAAGAACATTACAATAGTACGTTCCAATACAAGGTTCCGGAGGAAAAATGGACGCACTTGCTGCTGACCGGTGACAACAAAGGCGTATCCCTCTATGTAAATGGAAACGAGTACGTAGAGAAATTATGGGTAACGAACGGTTCGTCACCTCATATTGATACCCTAGTGCTGCCGCTCGAGAAAATCGGAAGCTCCACGAATTCTTTTAAAGGTGTCATTGATAATTTGATGATTAAGAATCAGGTTACCAGTTTTGACGGTGTGAACATGGCATTGAACAAGCATGCGGAATCATCCGAAGCAGAGGCTCCTCATTTGTCTGCGGATCAGGCTGTAGATGGGAATATGGGTACAAGGTGGGCAAGTCTTGTTTCAGACGATACTTGGCTCTCCGTGGATCTGGGCGAACAACAAGACATCAACAGCATCGTGATCAAATGGGAGACTGCTTATGCCAAGACGTACAAACTATTCGTTTCTAGTGATGGCCAAAACTGGATGAATGTAAAAGCCAACGATGGGACGATAGACGGGCACGGCGGAGTTGAGACGATTAATTTTGACACCGTAAAAGCCAGATACGTCAAGTTTCAAGGAATAGAGAGAGCTACGATATTCGGCTACTCTATTTATGAATTTGAAGTGTACGGACCGGGGGTTTTGGGCAACTACCTGGGATTGGTCAAACAGGCGGAAAGCTTGCTCGAATCGGGAAAAGGAAATCGCAGTTTGAGAATCCAGCTGCAAGATCTGTTAAATAATTTCCCGTATGCCTACGAGAGTTCGATAAACCCGCTTCAGCAGTTGATTGCCCAGTTGCAAGAATCGATTGATTCGGAAAACGATAAAACGCCTCCGGTGACAACGGCAATTGTTACGCCTTCCCAGCCGGATGGGCAGCACGGATGGTATATCCATCCGGTGACTATAACCTTGACCGCCCATGACGAACAGTCTGGCATCGCGAGGACAGAATATAGTCTAGATGGAGGGGGAAGTTGGCAACCATACACGGACCCGATTAGCTTGAGCACAGACGGAACGTATGAGTTGCGGTATCGATCTGTAGATAAAGCCGGCAACGTGGAAGCAGCCAAGACAATCAATGTAAAAATCGATGCAACGGCCCCAACACTAGCTGTAACGGTAAATGGTGCTCCCTTGAAAGAAGGGACCGAATTCCTGGATAGCGATTCACTTGTGCTGAATGTGCAGACCACCGATAGCATATCGGGCGTTACTGAAAAAACGGTCACCGTGGACGGTAAGCCGTATGTAACCGGTACGGCGTTGCTTTTGGCAGGCCAATTGGGAACCCACGTGATCCAAATCGAAGTGACGGATCAGGCTGGCAACGTATCACAGTTGGTAATTCATATCGTAGTAAAAACAAGTATCGCTTCAATGGAGCGACTGATGGAATCTTATTATGCCTCCGGCGATTTAAGCGGATCGCTCAAGGATAAGCTTTCACAGAGCTTGAAGATTGCAGAGAAGCATGAAAATAAAGACAAGTTGAAAAATGCCGTCGACGCGATGGAGGATTTCCTAAAGAGAATTGACAAAACGAACAAGAAGGATTTTGTTTCCGAAAAGGCAAAATCAGCCTTAGTGGCCGATGCAAAGGCCTTAATTCAAGCCTGGTCCGGGTCTGGGCCAAAAGACTAAGAGAGCTAAGATAAGCCTTAGAAATAAAAAAAACCGCTTTTTCGAATCATCGGGAAAGCATGTTTGAGGGATAAGATCATGTTCTCATGACGGGAGATTGCAAAGTCGTGAACGACTTTGCAATCTCCCTCTTTATTTCCAATATTTAGAACGGCTGCTATAATAGAAAGGTGATGTGAAATGGAGATTTTCATTGAAAAAACACTGTAGCGTACGCCCCTCGGTCCGAGAGTTTCGAAGAGGCATTTCAGTAGCAGGGAAGCATACTCATCGGACATATCCGCACCACCTAACCGCGTCGCGCATCAATAATAACAACAAGAAAGAGTAAAACCTTGAATGGTTTATTCCCTTCTAGGTCAAAAAGGATCCATAAGTACAGTAGAGTTTATCAGATCCTGAATTGCATATTTAAAAATAATATTGATGGGGGATTTCATGAATATCAGAGAAGCAAATGAATTGGACTATCCTGAGTTAAGGAAGATATATCTAGAATCTCGTCGTAAGAGCTTTCATTGGGCGAATGTAAATGAAATGACTTTTGAAGATTTTGATAGGGATACAATTGAAGAATACATCATTTTAGTAGAAGATAATTCCCACATTCTTGGATTTGCCTCTTTATATTTGCCAGATAACTTTATTCATAATTTATTTGTGCACCCTGATTTTAACGGTAAAGGTGTTGGTACTCAGTTGGTTAATTATTCTATAGAAAAAATGAGTAAGCCCGTAAGATTAAAGTGTGTGTCTGAAAATCATAGTGCATTAATTTTCTATGAAAAAAATGGTTGGAAGAAAGTTGTTGAAGAAGGTAATCCTGGGGAGAAGTATTGGGTTTTAGTATATGAATAAGCAGCTTTAATAAAGAGTGATATTGAGGGTCGACGTCCTGTCTTTATTCGAGGAAGTGGGGTTGATACTTCACATAACATCGTATTCAAGCATCGATCCGCCCGAGGCATTTCGAGGAGCTGATCAGGCGGACTACCCTGCGAACCTAACCGCGTCGCGGCCGCCCTGTTGGGGTTTAAGGTTCTCGGGCTCGTGAATACGAAGAACGTTAGGTGAAATTGCCAGAGAAGGAGAGTTCAATGAAGCTAACCTCGATACATAAAAAAGTAAGAGGGTATCTACGCTTCGGGCTACTCCCTCGGTTCGCAAGTAGAGGTAGGCAATGAAGCAGATTCAGCTCACAACCCTGCGAGTCTAAGTCCTGCGGACCCAGTCGCTGCGCTCCTTTAAGCCTTTCGGGTTCGTAGAACAGAAACGTTAGCAGAAATAACCGAAGGGATATAAAAAAACATGATATTCAAATATATCCTTAGAAGTATCGGATGGGCAGATGTTTCTTTGAAAATAAATAACTCGGAGATATATATTGATGCGAGTTATCTCTCTGAACCTCTGATTGATTTAGTTCGAGCAGTTGAACTGTTAAAACTAGAGTGTGTTGAAGATGATGAACTAAAAGATACAGTACAGTTTGATTTTAACTCGGAGCCAGCTGTACATAGATGGACTCTTATTAAGAAAGATGAAACTAACATCATTATTAAGATAATATTATTCGTTGACGGACTAACAGATGGCAAAGGTGAGGCTGTTTTTAATGAAGTTTGTAATCTAGATGAATTTATCAAAGTACTTGTTCTACAAATGGAAAACCTGTTGAAAAAACATGGAATTGTAGAATATCGAAAACAATGGAATGCACAGGATTTTCCCTTGAGCAGTTATCTTCAGTTAAAAAATTATATTAAATCAAAGGCCAAATTTCCTATAGTAGTAATTAATCCAGATGAATGGAATGAAGAAATTACATCAATGATTAAAGATGAAATAGAACTGATATTTAGTGATTGATTATATGTATTTCAGGGAAGCTGGTTACTCCTGCTAACACCGTATCTACGCTGCGGGGGACAAGCCACTTTGGTCTGTTCGATGGTATTTGGGAAAGTAGACCCAGCAGACAATCCTACAAGACTAAGTCCTACGGAACCAGTCGCAGTGCTCCTTCAAGCCTCTCGGGTTCGTAGATACAGAACGTTATAAGGTATTGGCTCAGTTATATAAAGAAGAATAATAGTTGAATAGTCAAAGGTGATTAGATTGAAAGTTATTCTTACTAGATTTACATTCAGCAGAGTTTATGTATTTTTTTGTTTAGTAATCGGAACTTTTAACTATTTCTATTTACCGTTTTATATTACTGATTTTTATTACCACTATACAATTGATGTTGATTTATATGTTAAAGAACATGGAATGGAACCAGGAATTGCTACATACATGTTATTAACATTTTCAAGTCCTATTTATGTCGTGTTACTCCAATTTCTAACTTGGTATTTTATAAGAAAAAAGAGAGCAAGTATTAGGTTCATTATTTTATTATTACATGTAATTCTAATGATATATTTTTTTAGTTTTTAATTAAGAAACGAATAGGTTTAGAGCAGTTAGTTATCTGGATTCAGTGGAGCCACATATTTGTCTTTATAAGGATCGAATTGAAATAGTTTTAATAAAATCGAATAGAGATTATGTAGTACCAAATCAAGAGATTCATGAATATGGCTATGATGCGTATATTATTACAGATAATCAAGTGGAAATGGAAAAGGATTTTAGAAAATTAGGAGTTAAGATTGTACGACCTTTGTTAACAACAGACCCAATAACAATAGAACTTTTTTGAAGATATAGATAGAAGATGGATTGCTGTTGGAAATAAACAGTAAGGTACAAAAAAACAAGATTGTGAGGAAAAACTATGACAGATAGACGTTCAACTTACAATATTAAAAATACTACTTTAGGTTTTCAAGAAGAAATAGAACGATTAAGGGTACAAGCAACTATGAGTTGGCATAAAGAGCTTCGAACCTTAAAGTGGTATGGATTGCAAGATGGTATGCGTATATTAGAGGTTGGTAGCGGACCAGGGTATATCACTGAGCAATTACTGAATAGTTTACCAGAGAGTCATATTACCTCTCTCGAAATCGACCCAACCCTACAAAATCAAGCTAAAAGATTATTAAAAGACATACCATCAGAGCGGATAAAATTTGTAGAATCATCGGTTTATCATACGGGTCTACCAGATCATTCATTTGATTTTGTAGTAGCAAGATTAATTTTTCTCCATTTAAATAATCCACTTGAAGCGGCATTAGAGCTTTATCGTGTATTAAAGCCTGGTGGTAGATTAGCAATCATTGATATTGATGATGGGGTTTTTGGTACGGTGAACCCAGAAATTCCGTTACTAAACAATATTTTGAAGAAGATTGGGGATTATGTTGCACAAAAAGGTGGAAATCGCTATATAGGTAGAAGTTTACCTCGCCTTTTAATGAATAGCGGGTATTTAGATATTGATATTGATTCAGTAATTCAACATAGTGATGTGCACGGAAGCGATGGATTTAAACGACAATTCGATTTAAATCGTTTTTTACCGTTCTATAAAAATGGTGTGATTGATTTAAATGAGTTTGAACAATTAAAAGAAGCATCTGAGGCTATTAATAATTGTTCTGAAGCATATGCAATGATGAATTTTATAATTGCATGTGGAAAGAAACCTCTGACTATTAATTTTCAAAACGAAGGCGTAGGGACGAGAAGAACATAACAGCGTCATGCGAAACCTGATGATACAAATCAATAGACAATTAAAATCATGAAACTCAATACAGAACGGATTTAATGGAGGGTTATCAATGCTAGTATTAGAACGAGCGGTAAAAGAGGATGCAGCAATACTTTCTGAAAAACAAAAAAGCTAGCTTTGATGAAGAATCAATCGATATAATTACGAATTTGGTGGTCCACCAGGATATAATTCCATAAGCTGGCAAGAAGAGATGATGGGAACTTGTGAATATTTTAAGGTTCTCTTAAAGGGCGAGATAATCGGAGGAGCATTGATAATTATAGAAAGTAATCACGTACATAATATGCACAATTACTTACAAGCTTTGAAGGGAGAGGAGGCTCAAGTTAGATGATTTCATTATTATTGTCTATACTTTTAAACCCATCTCCAAAGATAATTTTTAGCCAAGACGAGATTGAACTCTACAAAGGTGTTCTATTGACGAATAAAGAAGAACTGTTAATTAAATATGATTTTCCATATCCAAAGTACCGTTTTCTGCAATACTTATCTGTGCAGGGACAATATGTGTTTCATGGGTCTAACAATCGTAATATTGATCAGTTTGAGCCTCACGAACAAACGTTATATAACGGTCAATTAACGAAAGCTGTATTTGCATCTACAGATCCGATCTGGGCAATATTCTTTGCTGTATTTAATCGAAGTCGCTTAATAGGAAGTTTTCGTAATGGCTCTATTATTGCGGGGAAAAATAGGTATCATTATTTTTCTTTGAATGATTCTACTATGAACAATAAGCCTTGGACAGAAGGGGTAGTATACATCTTTCCAAGGTATAAATTTAATAAATCCAGTCAAGGAAAAGTGCATTTTGATGAATGGATTTGTGATGAACCAGTTACACCCGTGGGTAAGTTAGCTGTAAACTTAAGTGATTTTTATTATAAGAATAAAGTTGCTACTCACAGAGATAAAGAATCCTTGTTGAAGACATGGTTGTTTTATAAAGCAAGAATTTTGTTTGCTAATTCGAAAAAGGCAAGTGAAAAGGAGTCTAAGTCATGAGAGATTTCGACAAGCTATGGGATTATAATCACGCAGAAGAAACGGAACTAAAATTTAGGAACTTGCTAGAGGAAGTTCAACATACAGCCGATCTCGATTACACATCAGAACTGTTAACTCAAATCGGACGTGCATTAGGCTTGCAAAGGAAATTTGATGAGGCTCATGAAGTCTTGGATCAAGTTGAAAATAGTTTAGCCAATACTGCACCTAGGACACGAGTTAGATATTTATTAGAGCGTGGTCGGGTGTTGAATTCTTCAGGGAGAAAGGAAGAAGCTGTACCTTTATTTACAGAGGCTTGGGAACTCGGGTGCAGATGTGGAGAAGATGATTTAGCAGTTGATGCAGCTCATATGTTAGGCATTGCTGAATCCACACCAGAGCAGCGGATGGATTGGAATATGCACGCACTTACGTATGCTGAGCAGCATCCAGATGCCAGTCGCTGGCTTGGTTCGCTCTACAATAATATCGGCTGGGTTCAGGTGGAGGTAGGTAATTTAGCAGTAGGACTAGATATGTTTGAACGTGCCTTACAGTTCAGACAGAACCAAGACAGAGCAGATCTAATTTTTATCGCCAAATGGAGTGTAGCTAAGGTGCTTCGTCTTATGAATCAGATACCGAAAGCCTTAGATGTGCATCAGGAATTATTGATGGAAATTGAGCAAGGCTTTAACCCCGATGGATATGTGTATGAAGAGATAGGTGAATGCCTGTATGCATTAAATAAACAAGCAGAGGCTACTCCATATTTCAGAAAAGCTTATGATATACTTTCTCGTAATCAGTGGCTAATGAATAATGAGCCTGAACGTATTGCTAGATTAAAAGAGTTAAGTGGGTGAATGTAACAAAATTTTTTAATGACTAATATAAAAATCTAAACAGTGAATTTTAATTTTCAAGAAGAAGCAAAGATGGTCATTTTAACTGGATTAGAAGAGAGATTTGGAACATTAGATGATACGCTGAATAAATACATTTTTATAAGAATAAGTTAGACTGGGTTAACTACTGAAGATTATTGTTCCAAAGACGATTTTCTAGACACCGTAAAGAAGGGTATGAAAAGAAAACATGAAGAACTGGATTAAGATTTTAAGTGGTAGTGTGATTGGAATTTTATCAGTCGTAATATTGTGGGTTTTCTTTTATATATTAGCTGACAATTACATTTTTTACTTATCAACAACAGATATTAAGTACGCATCAGCTGAATGGATGATTCAAATGTTTAAGTTAAGTATACTTTTAAGTCTAATTTCATCTCTGATAGTTACGTTAATTTTTTTAATTATGTTTTTCAAGCTTAAAAGATACTTTCTAATCGTTAATACAACATATTTAGTTCTTCTCCTGTCAGCATTCATTTACATTTTGAATACAGATAACTTCATCCCATTCCTAAGGGATAATGTTTAATCATTGGAATCATTTTCCTTTTTTAAAAGGAAATATTTGGTTTAATGTCGAAAAGCTAGTCTAATCGCTTTATTTCTGAAAGGGGAAAATAGGCTTGGACAATCAATTGAAATTAGGAACTACTTTTCAAGTACGTTTAGTCTCAGATTTAAAAAAATCGCAAGAATACTATCGAGATATATTAGGCTGTACGGTTGATAATTGGGGTCATGCAGAGCGAGATGGAATGTTAGTTATTCTGCAGCAAGCAATGTCTCCTGAAGATGTAAGACCGAATAGCCCCTCGAAGAAACGATCCGATTATCCAACAGATTGGAATGGGCCGGACTATGGTTGGGATACATTTGTACATGTAAGTTGGAATGACATTGACGCAATAGTTGAAGACATTCGAAGCAGGGGCGGAATAGTGACGCTTGATCCAGTTGCTGAATCTCATGGCAGATGGGAATTTAAGAACTACTACATCCAAGATCCAGATAAATACAGTATTGTGTTGGGTGCTATGCGAGAAGTAGTGCGATAATAACAATCTAACGGAGCCGCTCAAAATCTGAGTGGCTTTTTTAACTTAAATTAGATATTGTTTAATTATGGAAAATGGTTTTGCTTGAATTTTAAAAAGTAAAGTTGGTGCATGAAGTGAAATTTAAGTGTTCAACCGAACTTTCAAAAGCGCATTGTGAATCCGTCATTAAGCATAGTGTTGACCTGATTTCGATTAATCTAGATGGTGGAGAATTCGTAGGGTGGATGAGAAAAGGATTCTTTAGTATTTCAATAAGTAGAGGAATGTTAAAAAGCGATCTCGTTCGAAATAAAGTGATGGGCAGAATCACTGTGAAAAATGATAAAACACATGTTTCTTTTCGTACATATAGAGGTTATACGGATGTATTGTCTATTGTTACGATGTTTATGATTTCTTTTATATCCACGATTCTAGCGGATGTAGCTACAGGTGCATTAAATATGATGTGGAAGCTACTCCTTCCGATCTTGTTCTGTTTAATTGCAGCTTCCTTTTCATGGATAGTTAGCCATACTTCTGAAGACGGTCAAGAGAATGAGAATCTATTAATTGAGTTTCTAAAAGATGGTTTAGAGCTGAAAGATGAACTGACTTGAACGTCAAACTATTGTATGGAGGTTGTTATCTATGCCCAATATTGAACATCTTCAAATCGTGAAGGTTCCTGCATCGAAAGTTTATGAAGCTTTAACAACTGCTGAGGGCTTGTCAGAAGTCTGGACGAATGAACTTATGGTTCAAGACCAGATCGGATTTGTTAATGAGTTCTTCTTTGGCAGTAATGACATCACGAAGATGCAAGTGGTAGAACTAGAGAAGAACCGTAAAATCGTATGGAAGTGCATAGATTCTGATCCGGAGTGGGTGGATACGTTCATTTCTTTTGAAATTGAAGAGAAAAATAACAAATCCCATGTCACCTTAAAGCACTCGGATTGGAGAGAAGTTACTTCGTTCTTTAGGTTCTGTAACTACAACTTGGCGATGTTCCTATACAGCTTAAAGTCGTATTGTGAAGATGGTGTAGGGTTGCCTTATCAGAAACGTAAGTTCTGATTTTGGTATCTTGCTGTCTAATTCGTAAACCCTTTAACCCGTAGAAAGCTGGTGGTAATATAGTGGAAAATGATTTTTAAGGAGTCGTGATCTGCTATGCATACAGTTATTGAACCCAAAATTCTTTACTTTGGCACCTCTGTTGTTCTTATCAGTACGGTTAATGAAGATGGTACGCCAAATTTAGCTCCAATGTCATCTGCTTGGTGGCTTAATCAATCGTGTATGCTAGGTATGAGCAGTAGATCTCAGACCGTGCAGAATTTGATACGAGAACAAGAATGTGTGCTAAACCTTCCCTCCATCGACTTGATACCCGCAATTGATCGTCTAACGCTGTTAACAGGTCGTAACCCAGTGCCCGAATATAAGGCTGTGCTAGGTTATCAATATGAATCAGATAAGTTTGGAGTATCGGGTTTAACCGAACTTCCTTCACATCTAGTTAAAGCTCCACGTGTTAAAGAATGCCCCGTTCATCTCGAAGCAAAGTTCGTAAAGCTTCATCCATTCGAAGAACCAAGTTCACTTGTTGTCATTGAAGTACGTATTGAAAAAGTTCATATTGAAGAAGATCTGCTTATGGATACAAACTCTAACTATATCGATCCGTCAAAATGGAATCCGATGATCATGAACTTCTGCGAGTACTTCGGCCTTAGTGAGCAGCTGTCTTCATCAAGATTAGCGCCAGTGTTCAAATGAGGTAATTTAGTAGTTTTAGAAAATACAAAATAAAAACCATGAGGAGCGTTACATATGAAAAGCAATACACAATTGGTTCTTACGGAAGGATATCAGGATTCTGAAATTCAGTTTATTATTAATCAAATCGAGGCGTTTAATCATTCTACAGCCCCAACAGCTCAAGAATCGGGACCACTTAATTTAATTTTAAAAGATGAAGATGGACACATCCTTGGAGGAGTGCTTGGGAGATGTTATAGATATGCTCTATATATCAATGTGTTATGGATTAGTGAGCAGTTAAGAGGTCAAGGTTATGGTTCTAAGTTGTTGGAAGAGATGGAGTCGATCTCCAGAGCTAGAGGTTGTAAATTAGTTCATCTAGATACTTGGGACTTTCAAGCTCTGGATTTTTATAAGAAGCATGGATTTGAAGTCTTTGGAACATTAGAAGGATTTCCTGAGGGATTCAAGCGATATTTTTTAAGAAAATCATTATGATGTTTTTAAATTCAACTATCGAGAGTCGAAAGGAATACAAGAATGAATCCAATTCGTATAGAACCAATTAATAAGAACAACTGGGAAGAAGCACTCGCAATATCTCTACATAAATCACAAGAGAAACTTGTACCGACTGTGATCGAATCATTAGCATGGGCTTATATAAAACCGTGGGATGAGGCGTTTGATCCATATGTTTTGAGAAAAGACGATAAAGCATACGGATTTTTCTATCTCTCCTACACGCCTAATAGTACGGATAATTATTGGATCGGTGGTTTTCAAATCGATAAGGGATATCAAGGTAATGGGCTAGGAAAAGAGTCTCTGAAAAAAATACTAGAATTTATTCAGGAAAAGCACAGACAATGCGAAGTCATATCTCTTACAATTGAAAAAGGTAATGATCATGCTCGAAAGCTTTACGAGAAATTAGGATTTATCAATCAGGATAGAGAGAATCAAGATGGCGAGATTGTATATAAACTAAAGTTAAATAAATAGTTTGATTTAGGAGGAATCCCCATGGAAGTATTTGAAGAGTACTTAGCACAAATTGCTAATCCAGATCATCGTGCCCGCACAGAGGAAGTGTTGGCTTGGGTAAGTAAGAAGTTCCCAGATTTAGTACCAAAGGTTGCGTGGAATCAACCTATGTTTACGGATCACGACACGTTTATCATCGGCTTCAGTGTTTCCAAACAGCATTTGGCTGTTGCTCCTGAAAGGTCGGGAATCATTCATTTTGCAACTGAGATTGTACAAGCAGGTTATGATCACACGAATCAGTTACTTCGTATCAAGTGGAAGAGCCCGGTGGATTACGCATTACTTGAGCGAATGATCGAGTTTAATATTATGGATAAGGCAGACTGTACGACTTTTTGGAGGAAATAATGATTAGAGTATATACAGACATTGAAATTAAGGCACCAATTGAAACTTGTTTTGACATGGCTAGGAATATTGATGTTCATACTCAAACCGTTTGGAGTCATACCAAAGAAAGAGCGGTTGCGGGTCGGAGTACAGGAATGATTAATGACAGAGAAACGGTTACGTTTCAAGCGAGACATTTTCTAATAAGACAGAAGCATACTTCTATAATTAAGGACTTTACGAGACCGTATAAATTTGTTGATGAAATGGTGAGTGGCACATTTAAGAGTATGCGGCATGAACATGATTTTATTGAAACTGAGAATGGAACTCTTATGAAAGATACCTTATATTTCGAAGCTCCATTAGGTCTGCTCGGTTGGATTGTAGAAAGAATAGTATTGAAAAGTTACATGAAGAGGTTTCTGGAGCATCGCAATCATAATTTAAAAAGAATCATTGAAGAACAAGCGTGATTTTTGAAAAATGCAGGCGAAGTCATGGGAGATGCACCCTAATAAACGATATAGAGGTGCCAATCCATGAAAATTGAAATAAAGCAATTCGATACTCCAGAGATGAAGAGTATTTGGAAAGAAGCATTTACACGACAGAATATTTATAGGTCAGATGAATATTATGATCGATGTGAATTTGAAAATAGGACAGGAACCCGCGTGACACTGTTTGCTTTTATTGATCAGAGATTGGCGGGTTGTTCGCATTTGAAGTATGTGTCGGACTATCCGTATTTTAAAGCACAGAATATACCTGAGATCAATGATCTGAATGTTTTCCCTGAATACAGGAGGCTTGGAGTTGCAAATAAGTTGATCGAAGAGTTTGAAGGTATTACACAGTGCAACTATAAACGTATAGGAATCGGTGTAGGATTATTTAAAGATTATGGTGCAGCACAACGGATTTATTGCAGAAGAGGCTACATACTCGATGGGAATGGTGTTATGTATAACAATAAGGAAGTTAAACCAGGTGAAATGGTGCGCGTTGACGATGATTTGAATCTTTATTTTATTAAAGAACTTGTTTAAGAATTAGTACTAGGAGGTATGTCTATGAATTACGAATTCAATCGTGAATGGCTCATCAAAAAGTTTGGTGAAATTAAAAGACGGACTTTAATGGTGATCGATCAGCTAGATGATGCAGAGTTGAACGATTCATCGGATTCTATCAGTCATAACATTCCTACTTTATTAAGACATATTGAAGGAAATATCAACGAGAGAATTAGAAAAAGCATCTGCAAAGAGGAAGTTATTCGAGATCGGGATCAGGAGTTATCTAAGACGTTTATGACAAAGTCTGAAGCAGAAGCGTTAGTTCATATCAATATGGACTATGTAATAGATGTGATCAAACATTTACCTCAGGAAAAGTTCGAGGAAACTCAAATTGTGAGAGGCAAAGAGCGATTACACATTGATATGCTGCATCAGTGCGCAGCGCACTACTCGGAGCACATGGGACAAATATTATATATAGCCAAACAATGTTTAAAGGAAAACTATAAATCCACTTCTGTATGAGTGAAGGCAAATAAGGATAAGTATAAGAAAGTGGGTCAATTAATGAGTTTGTTCTCTTTTGTCGTATCTAATCAACCATTACCCGAGATTAACTTAACTGATACTGTAACGATAAAGTATGGTGAGTATAAGAAGTTGAACATACCACAAGCTGAAAACTCCATATTAAATCTTATCAATGATAAGAAAGATGATTTAGATATACTCATATTGGATCCGTTGAAAATGGACTATCTCCGTATTATGCTCTGTACTAATCCACCCTATGGCTTAGAAGAGTATATTCAGAAACCTTACACAAAAATCATGACGGACTTGAGATATGGTCAATATGGTTCGGGGATGGTCAACAACATATCGATAAGTTGAATATACAACTATCCGAAATGCAATTATCAGACCTGGAATTCTTAAATAGTACAAATATGAACTATTGTATAACATTTGAGTAGAAAATAATGGAAGTTCAATTGGGGTTTGATGATATAATAGAGATTGACGAGTGGATGGAAGAGTAACTTTTGTCCACTTTTTAATTTGCACATTTTCGACGCTATAAAAATTTGGTAGGAATGGAATGATGGTAAGTCCAGTAGAATTAGATGCAGCGTATCGTCATGTCATAGAGCAAGGTGCAAAGTTTGTAATAAAGAGGATGAAAAGTAGAAAGAGTTAGTTCAAGTATTACATTAATTAATTGAAATACGAAGCGGCTCTCTGAAAAAATATCAAATAGAGGGAAAAACTCGTTTTAACTGGTGGTGTAGACATGATCAGAAAAGCAGAAATCGTAGATCTCGATCTTATGATTCAAATTGACCTAGATGATGAAGGTGTTACGACTTCTGATTCGAATATGACGGAACAAGAACTGAAGGATCACTCAGACAAGATATTGAAATTTGTCACCGAAGAAGATCGTGGTGCATTTATTTTTGAAGAGGAAAAGAGTAACAAGAAAGTTGGCGTACTCATGTACTCTATCAGTAACAGAGATCGGAAATTACCTGTGAAAACCGTGTACGAAGAGCTGGATCGAAGTTTGTTTCAATAAGACGGACGATTCATAACAGTCTTTCAATTATGGGTGGATCGCGAACATAGAAGAGGTGGAATTGCAACTAAGCTTAAACAAAAACTCGAGGAATTGGCAAAGACAATTGATGTCAATTTAATATACACACATACCGAGGAGAAGAATTCACACGTAATTGAGCTTAATGAGAAGCTTGGATATAAGATAATTCGAAGAGGTCCAATATGGGATGAAATTGTAAGAGTAAGTCTCATCAAACAACTAAAGGGAGAGGAATAGAATGTCTATTTTCACATTAAAAACAGCAATGGAGTACGCCGCTAATGATGATATTGAAACTTGGATTCATCTTTTTCTAAATGGAGAAGGTGGTAATGTTGGGTTATCGAATGGGCTAAAACTAAATAAAAGATACTGGTTAGGACCCATAGAAGTTGATATCAGCAGCTTGGATAGAATTGTCGGACCTGAATTACATATGGAGTATGTGGAGAATGAAGAGAGATGGAACTACAGGATCGATCAAATCTACTCACGATTAGAAGAGGGTTGGGATATGCCACCCTTAATTGCTGAAAACAGAAATGGGTTATTAAGTGTAAGAGATGGTAATCACAGATTAGGCGCTTTACAAAAAATGAAGAGGGAAAAGTGCTATGTGATTGTATGGGATGACACAAGTGTAGGTAACATTTTGAAGGATTTTCCCTACATCAAACAGGAGCCACATTCATGCCTATAAACTCACGGATCTATGAATATCAGCTAATCGAAATTATTGGTCTTGAGGATCTGTTTCAGTTAAACATCCGCGCGAATAAGAGGCTAATAGGAATTAAACATGATTCTTTGGAATGAGGTATGAAAAATGGAGTTAAGGCAGATGGCATCGGCATTCTTGTTTCATGATCATCATGTGCTAATGATGCGCAAAGAGAGTAGTCGTAATTTTCAAAATGAGTTCTGGATGGGATTAGGCGGACACGTCGAACCAGCAGAATTAAATGATCCGAAGCAAGCTTGTATACGTGAAATTAAAGAAGAATCCGGAATTACAGAAAATAGAATTGAGGATTTAAAACTAAGATACATCCTGTTTCGAGTGAAGGAAAATGAAATTTGGCAGCAATTTGTATACTTCGGTAAAACAACAGATGGGAATATAATTCTTCAGAAGAAGGGGAGTTATTCTGGATTGAAGAGAAAGAGATATTGCAAATCCGAACATCTAAGATTGTAAATTTCATGCTGGAACACTATTTTGCAAATCACGATTCAGAGGATGTAATGATAGGGACGATAGCCTTGAATGATGAAGAAGAGCCGATTATTCAATGGGCAAAAATGATTGATCCGATAATTTTCTAGAGGTAAAACGTAGCTCGAATAAATGGGAGTAGGTGAACATGGTGATTGACTCAAATATTCAAGTGCTATTGGCAACGGCGAATGACGCAAGTGATCTTGCTAAACTTAATGATGCTTTTAACTGATCAGGCGTTACAGAGAAACAAATTATCGAAAACTTGGCGAACCCCAATGAGCTTGTTGCGTTAGCCGTAATGAATGAGGTTTCAGTAGGGTTTGCCTGTGCACAATGTTACAGATCAATCTGCTATTCGAGGCCAAATGCTGAAATTACTGAGTTGTACATTGTGGCAGAAGCTCGAAGAAAAGGAATAGCAACATTGTTAATCAGTTTTATTGAAGAGGAGCTCCGTTTACGGGGGGTTAAATCAGTAAAAGTATTAACAGGTCAAGATAATGAAGTTGCTATTAATACCTATGAAAGATCGAATTATATCAAAGAAGATGAACAATTACTGCAGAAGAGATTGTGATCGGAGATTTCATCAAGCCAGCTACTATAAAGGAGCACATAATGACGAATGCGGAGCTTTTAAACATCTTAAGCAAGTACGAGATCCAGCAGCCTGAGATTATTTTCTTACGACATAATGAGAACAGAACCTATCGAATACAGGATCAAGTAGGTAGATCATATTTACTTCGTATTCATGATCCCATTGTACCTGACATGAGAGGTCTTCAACATACATACAATGGCATTCTTGGAGAATTGCAAATGCTTGAGAAATTGGGGAGTTGGAGTACTAGCGAAGTACAAACCCCAGTTAGAAATAAAGATGGGGAATTAATAACGATTATCGATATTGAAGGAGAGTTGCTAAATTGCTCTGTCCTTACTTGGCTGGATGGGAGGGACTTGAATAAGGACGATTTTAATAATCTTGAACTTGTAAAAATGCTGGGATCACAAATAGCAGAACTACACACCTTCTTTCAACAATACGAACGCTCAGGCATGGAGAAACGTCCGAGTCAAGGTAAGGCATATAATGAGCGGATGATACGAGTTATTCATTCAGGTGTGCAAAAGAATTTGTTTACGCCATCTGACGCTACCTCAATTGAGCAAACGCTGCAGTTGATTAATTCAAGATTAGATGTCCAGAGTGATGAGGTAGGACCTGATTTTATTCATGGGGATTTGAGTTTGGGAAATATGATTATTACATCTGGGGGAGCGATCCGTTTTATCGATTTTGGCTTCTTTGGAACAGGATATGCCTTGTTAGATGTGGCGATGGGGGCTTTAATGCTGCCTTCCGATCGAAGGGACATTTTCCTAGAAGGATATTTTAGGAATCGTAACTACACAGCAAATGAACTCTTACAGCTTGAAGGTTTCATGTTGGTCGCGATTATCGGATATTACGTCTTCCAGATGGAAAATGAAAATGTCCAATCATGGATGCGTGAGAGAATGCCGAAGTTATGCGCTGAATATTGTGTTCCGTTCCTTAGAAGTGAAAGCATCTTTTATAACGTATAAAACAGTTCTCAATATCGAGTAGGTGTAAATATGACTACAACCATTGGACTAATTAGACATGGAATAACGCAGTGGAATGAACTTGGTAAGGCACAGGGAATTTCGGACATTTCTCTAAACGAAACTGGATTTAAACAGGCTAGAGAACTTGCTACAAGAGTTTCAGGTGAACACTGGGATCTTGTATATTCAAGTAAACTGAACAGAGCATTCCAGACAGCGGAAGTTGTTAGTACGTCATTAAGGATTCAGCCCATACTTATAGATGACCGTCTAAGAGAAATTAACTGTGGGCTAGTTGAAGGCACAACGGAAGAAGAGCGAATTGAGAAATGGGGAGCGAATTGGCGTTCCCGGAGCTTAGGGATGGAATCTTATGAGGATGTTGGTAGACGCGGAATAGACTTCATCAAAGAAGTTAGTGTCAAACATGCAGGTAAACGAATTCTTATCGTTAGCCACGGTGCATTAATTGGTTTAACACTCCAACATCTCCTTCCTGACGTTTTCATTAAAACTTATATAGATAACACCTCAATAACAATCTTACAGCTGAGAGATGAAGTATGGGAGTGTGTTCTTTACAATTGCACAAAGCATCTCTCAGTGTTTGGTTAAAAACATTTATAAATATTTCTCTCTATTGAAATGGATTCGGTTATCCAGATAAGCTCAGTATAGTTCCCAAAGTTAGGGGACTATGAGTGTTTACATATACGACATTGAATCTGTGGGGGAAATATTATGAATAACTATAAATTAGAACAAGCTGACAAGAATGAATTTGCGGTATTTCAAGTTGTATATTCTAACACCGATGTTGAGATGTGGTAAGACCTAATAAAAATTAGAGAGGCAATGAGATCAGGTTACGATGGTGGAATCGACTATGAGATGTTTGGTGTTCCCAGCGATGAGAAGATGATGGAAGATATAACGTATCTGTTACAAGCTTACAAACATAAGAATTTATCGATATATATGGTAAATGAATCAAATAAAGAAGTAGTTGGAGTTTGTATTGCTGGTACCTATGAAAAGATGCCTTTAGGATTCGCGGAAATAGGAGAAATTAGTGTAGTTCCTGAGCATAGGAATAAGGGAATTGCTAACTTCATGCTTAATTATATAAAAGAGGAAGCGAATACTTATACAGAGGTTGTAAAGCTGTGCATTACTGTCGGTAATCCCGCAGAATTACTTTATAACAAAGTAGGTTTTCAAGCAGGTCCTCGATTCGCTAGAATGACAAGATCCATTTAATTAGGAGGAGAAGTATGTTTAAGTCCATTCATCCCACTTGTTTTCTGGATTGTTTATTATGTTTGTGCTTATCTTATCAATCGTAAAAAGCGACAAAACTAATCGAATGGAGATGGTTTCATGATGACTTGTCCCAAATGTGGTGGTCAGGATATTGTAAAAGGAATTCAAAGCGGCTATGCCAATGTTTTTCCTGAAGCGGGTATTTTCAAGATGGGTTCTGAAATTGTACATGTACTCTGTGCAAGTTGCGGCTTTATCATTGAGAGCTATGTAAAGAAACCAGAGAAATTTAAGGGGAAATAAATATATTTAGTGTTTTGAAAAGAGACTATTTCCGGAGGGAAGATTGAACATGAAAATTCAACAGATTAATAGCAGAAATATCGTATTTTCGGATGATCGAGCGGATCGTTTCTTTGACTTAAACATTCATTTGATAATGGGAACGAAGAACAATTATTTAATTGATACAGGACTGGGTTCTGAGTTTGTGCAACCAGTTCTGGAGTACTTAGAACACAGTGAGAAGTCATTAGTTATTATTAATACGCATCATCATTGGGATCATGTTTTTGGAAATCATGTATTTAAAGATCACTTAATCGTATCTCATCAGTTGTGTAGGGAGTTAATTATTAAGAATTGGGACGAAATGCTTGATAAATATTCTAAATTTGGTATGGGTACGGTGGAACAGCACCTCCCTAATTTGGTCTTTGAGAATGAATTATATTTTCCAGAAGATAAGGTCAGATTGATCTACACACCAGGTCATACCATTGATTCCATAAGCGTAATTGATGAAGAAGAGAAAGTGATTAATGTTGCGGATAATATTGGAGATTCGATGGATGAGATTATTCCGAACCTTTATTGTGATAAGCAATTATTTGAAGAAACCATAAAGAGATATAGTGAAATGGATATGGAAACATGGATATCCGGTCATAATGTGGTGCTACAGAAGGATGTAATAGGGAAAATAGAAGAGGCGATGAAAAAGCATTCTTATTAAGGAAAATTCAACTGTGTTTGTCGAAATTATCGTTAAGGATGGTTTTGCAGCTTCTTATCATGAATTGGATATGGATCAGTTTCGTGGATTTGTATTTCGTGGTCTAAATAAACAGATGAAATTATAACATTTGGAAGATAAAGTGGATTAATCCACACATAAAGGAGTAAACCGATGATCAATTTACAGCAAGTTCTTGCACTCGACTTTGCCTATCTGGACACCTTCACTTCACGAACGGATACCGAGTGGGGCTCGATATTTTTTAATGCTGAACAACCCAATTATTATGATGCTAATCATGCCCATATCAGTGATGTGTGTACGGATCCAGAATCAGTTATAGATGAAGTGATCCATTACTATCAATCTATAAATATCATTCCAAGATTTTATATCTATAACGTGGATTACCAAGAGCGGCTACTTACCGAACTAACCTCAAGAGGTTTCGGGTATGAAGAGTTTATCACCCCAGTTCAATTATGGGATCGTAAAGTGATTGAGACAACACATAATAACAAAATTTCTATTGAATTGGTTACTAATATTAATTACGACGAAGCATTAGAGATAGAGGGAAGTATTAAGGAATTTGGTGGTAAAGAAACAATTGAGAAAGTATTTAAAGCACAATTCAATCACCATGCATTCACCCATTACCTCCTTCGATATGATGGAGTAGCTTGTTCAACTGCTTGTATTTTTGATGATGGGAAGCTAGCACGCATGGAAAGTGTAGCAACAATAGAACAGTTCAGGGGAAAAGGATTGGTTGGCGAAATAATTAGACACATTCAAAGAGAAGTAGTTAATAGAGGTTTACAGGACCTTTGGGTAATCCCGATTAATGAATCCGTTGAAAAAGTGTATCAAAGATACGGATTCCAAACAGTTAATAAATTAAAGACGGGACATGCTTTTCTTAGTGGAAGAAGTATCAAGGAAATTCAAGGATAAGTAAGGAGATAGTCGATCATGATCGTATATTTGGATTCTCTTTAAACTTTTTATACGATGCTCAAGAACTCGACCTATATTGTGCTTGCCTATGATCAAGATAGAAGTAAAGTAGTCGGATTTATTAATGCCATATCAGACAAGGTACTCAGTGCATATATTCCACTACTAGAAGTTATTCCAGACTACAAGAATCAAAGAATTGGAACTCAATTAGTGGAAAAGATGCTAGAGCAGCTAAATGAATACTACATGATCGATTTATTGTGTGATATCAAGCTGCAAGACTACTATATGAACAAAGGCATGATAAAAGCAACTGGAATGATGAAGCGAAATTATAGAAATCAATATCTGGTCGTGTTTAATTCTTTTTCTGTGATCTATGCAAAACGAATAACAAAAAAATAATTTTTACATATTTTTCCTGAAAGGAACTTCCATCCCTTACGATGAAATATACAGAATCACATAATTCGAACCTGCAAATGCGCAGATGTTTGGAAACCTTGATCGGCGACTTGCTGATCAGGGTTTCTTTTGTAAAGAGGAGATTCAAGATTTAATAGGTTGTGAATTTGGCAGGTTGCTTCACTTTTATATGTAAAAATAGATTGGAGGATGCACAGATGCGAGTGACCAAAAGCACTAATACACTGAAGAATGCTTCACCTGAGGATGTAGTTCAGGCATTTTCTCAATATCCTGTAATTCGGTTGTTTATGCAAGAGCAGACGCAATTTGATACACTCCTCTCTTTTTTACAAGATGGTACGGAAGAGAACATGCAGGCACTCAATCAAGCGTTTCGAACCTTCTACACCGAGATGAGATTGATAAGATACATTTCCTCATTAATTCACTATACATCCATCGACTACGACAAGAGATATCGCAGATATGCGCAGCGATTCCCTCTGACCTTGGATGAACCGTTGACTAACGAGGATACAGGTGGTTCGAGTAAGCGGGAGCAGGTAAGAGCAATGGATTCAGATCAAGTGGGTGACCGATTAGAGCAATTGGATATCGATATCAAGCTGCATACGGCGATACTAGAACTCACTGCCAAAGAAAAGTTAATCCTCACACGTATCTATATCGAACAGCTTACAGATACCGAAGTTGCTAAGCAGCTTGAGCTATCCCAGCAAGCCGTCAGTAAGATGAAGAATCAAGCACTCAAAAAATTGCGTAAAGCCGTGAAGGATGAATAGGGTTCATGAATGATACGAAAGGAGAATCGATATGGGAATGCTGACATCTTTAGTCCATGAAGCGAAGAATCACAATCCGCAGGCAATGGAAGGTATCATCAGCATGTTCGCACCCAAATTAAAAAAGTCCCTGTATCAGACTACACAGCAGCAGCGTGACGACTTGAAGCAAGATGTATGCCTCAAAATTATGGAGGTGGTTCATCGTTACGATCTAGAGGCAGTACCTGGATTTTTCGAATATCTCAAAGAGACGGAGTTGGATAATGGGATCAAAGGTAAATAGAAGGGAGAGGAGATTGATGTATGAGTTATCTTTCAAAATGATCTCAGCAACCGCCGGTTGTATCATCAATTACTTCTTCGGCGGATGGAGCGAATTACTCGGATTTTTTACATTAACGATTATCATCGATTATGTTACAGGTATTCTTGCGGCGCTAAAGACGGGACAAGGGTTAAGCAGCTCCATTGGATTTTGGGGCATCACGAAAAAAGGTTTAATGCTTGTCGTGATCCTCCTTGCACATCGGATTGATCTATTATTTGAAGTGGATTATGTCATGATCGGAGCCATATACTTCTACCTTGCGAATGAATTGATCTCCATTGCGGAAAATTATGCGAGAATCGGGCTGCCGATGCCAGAACAGTTCAAGAAGATTATTAGCGCTATGAAATCGCGAAGTGACAATTCGACAGACTCTCAGAAAAGCGGATAATTCCTCACTTATTAAATCCGTCCTTGTATAACATGATACGATCCTCTCGCACTCGCGTAGAGGATTTTTTGTTGTCTTCTCTAACACTTATCATTTTTTGAAAAATAATCCTTCGCAAAAGGTTGTGAATCTCACTCGTAAACACTCTTTATAGATTAAGCTGGCCAGCGGATAACCAATCTAAAGTTAAAGGGGAAATGACAAATGGTAGATTTCACAATTGATGCTGGACACGGTGGATATGACCCAGGTGCGAATGGACCAACAGGTTTAACAGAAAGTGCGACTACATTAAAACTTGCACTTAAAGTAGGAAGTTTACTTACGGCTAACGGTGTGTCTGTCAATTACACAAGAACAACAGACACTTTCGTCGGACTTTCGGAGCGGGCAAACTACGCGAATAATACAGGGGCTAATTACTTCCTAAGTATCCACTTGAACAGTGCAGGTGCAACGGCTACTGGTACGGAAACATACGCATTTGACCCAGGTGGTTCGGATGAGCGATTGGCATCTTTTGTCCAGAGTAATTTAGTGTCTGCAATAGGCCTTCCGAATCGTGGTGTGAAGTTCGCGAACTTTGCGGTACTAAGAGAAACGAATATGGCAGCTGTTCTAACCGAGGTGTGCTTTATCTCGAATCCAAGCGAAGAGTCACTGCTTAAGACAGATGCCTTCTTGACGAAAGCAGCAACAGGCATTGCCAAAGGGGTGGTCGCGTTCCTCGGACGTACTTGGAATGGTGGTGGCACGACTCCTCCAGCCAAGCTATACCGTGTTCGTAAAACATGGGCAGATGCTGCTTCGCAAATCGGAGCCTACAACGTATTGGAGAATGCGATTGCCTTATGTGATCTGAACCCGGGCTATTCCGTATTTGATGAGAATGGGGTGAAGGTTTACCCGAACACATCTCAGCCATCGGATGGATTGTACCGCGTTCGTAAGACATGGGATGATGAAACTTCACAGGTCGGTGCATACAGCATTTTGGAAAATGCAAAGATCGAGTGTGATAAGCATTCAGGTTACTCTGTATTTGATGAACATGGGATTAAGGTGTATCCGCTGAATGCTGCGCTATGGAGAGTGCGTAAATCATGGACAGATGCGGCTTCACAGGTTGGAGCATATAGCATCCTAGACAATGCGAAGGTGGAGTGTGACAAGCATCCAGGCTTCTCGGTGTTCGACGATATCGGTAACAAGGTGTATCCCCCCATACGCTGACGATGATTCGAACAACACGATGATGGCAATTATGGGTACGGCGAAGGCGACGGCAGAACAGATGGTTTCTTATTCTTTGAAAGCTTACTCCTCGCCGAAGCTGCCGAACTGCACAATTCAGCAGCTTGCCCAGATGTTCATTGAGGAAGGGCAAGCGGAAGGTGTTAGGGGAGATATAGCCTGGGCGCAATCGCTTCAAGAGACCGGATATTTCCGTTATGGCGGTGCGGTCCTTCCTTCTCAGAACAATTACGCTGGGATTGGTGCAGTGAATTCGGGTGCTACTAGTCCTGCTACTTTCTCAAGTCCAAGGATAGGCGTCAGAGCACAAATTCAGCACTTGAAGGCATATGCGAGTACAGTAGCTCTTAATCAGGCAGTTGTTGATCCTCGATTTGGCTATGTGACCCGGGGAACCGCTCCTTATGTGGAATGGCTCGGTGCTGCAGACAACCCGAATGGAACCGGCTGGGCTTATCCAGGGGCTGGGTACGGCGCAAGCATCATCGCAATGCTAAGTGGAGTGCTCAGTGAACCGAAGTAAGCGTATGGTGTTGTAATCTAACGGTGCAGGGATTTCTCTCCTGTACCGTTATTTGCGTGAAACACATGGAACGAGATAGAAGGAATACCGTATCGTGACATCGAATAAACGCTTCAGGACATGTAAAGAAAGGAACAATCATGCAATGAATCTTACTCACTTTATAGAAGATATTATCCATAAACACAATGAAACCCTCCCATTCTCCGGGGCTGTTCTAGTTCGTGACAAGTCTAGTGTTTTTGAAAAAGGTTACGGCTACGCCAATCGATCCGAGCATATTCTCAATCGTACTGATACAAGATTCGGGATCGCTTCAGGTTGCAAAATATTCACCGCTGTGGCAATTTGTCAGCTTGTGCAAGAGGGTTTACTTTCTTTTGATACCTACTTAAAAGACTGCCTTGATCATTCTTTTCCTGAGTTCGATCCGGGTATTACGATCCATCATTTATTAACCCATAGCTCGGGTGTGCCGGATTATTTTGATGAGGATGTGATGGGTTCTTTCGAAGAGTTGTGGAAAGACACCCCTATGTACTCCCTTCAGTCCCCAACAGATTTTCTACCCTTATTTCAGAGTAAACCTATGCAATTTGCTCCAGGAGAAAGATTTTCATATAACAATGCAGGTTTTATCTTGCTAGGTTTAATCGTGGAACAGCGAAGCGGGATGGCATTTACAGATTATGTGGAGAGCCGTATTTTCCAAAAATGTGGGATGCTAGATTCAGGTTACTATAGAATGGATCAGCTCCCTGAGCGAACAGCGAATGGATATATCGATCAAGATGATCGAACTTGGAGGACGAATATTTACTCATTACCGATCAAAGGCGGACCAGATGGAGGAGCTTTCACGACTGTGTGTGATCTAATTAAGTTCTGGGATGCGCTGTTTAATCATCAATTACTATCGCCAGAAATCACGAATCGAATGCTAATTCCACATGAACAAGAAGGTGAGCAGACTTACTATGGTTACGGAGTCTGGATTTTGAAGCGCGATAACAAGATTTTCAAATACTTTGTAATGGGCAGTGACCCAGGTGTCATCATGCAATCCTCTGTATATCCCGAAAGCAAGATCCACGCGCATATTATCGGTAATATCAACAAGGGTGCGGGCATGATCGCTGGTAAGATTGATGAGGTTATCGAGAAGATTTAATGTTGTTTCTGAGAGAAGGTGTTCTTACATGATGACTCACAAAGAAATGATCCATATCGTTCAATCACAACTGGCGATTGATCTCAATTGCACGATTGATGACTTGAATAGTGAAACCGACACGGTCATTTTTGTTGAGACCAAAGATAATCCCGGACGCAAGCCTTTTCCAAGAAAAGAGTGTCACTTTGATATATTGTCCATGGGGAAATCCATTGTTGTGTCAGCAACACCGGAAAGACTAGCTATTGCTAGAGAACAGATGCAAGGTAAGACTCGAGATTATATCTTTTCCTTACCGTTCATCAGAGGTTTGTACTTACATTTCCTGCCGGATATTGAGAAAATAAAGCCGATGTTGCCACCAGCTCATTTTACCTATGAAATAGTTGATAAGGATGAAGTCTATCAGTTATTCGGGCTTGATGGATTTAATAATGCACTTATAAAGAACGTGAATCATCCTTATCAGACAGTATTGGTTGTTCTTGCTAAGAAAGATGGGAAAGTTGTTGGTATGGCCGGTGCGGACAATGTAAGTGCGAAGAACTGGCAGATTGGTGTGGATGTACTTCCAGATTATCGTAATCATGGCTTGGCCGCGTATCTCGTGAATAGATTGACGTTTGAAGTGCTGGAGCGTGGCTCTGTGCCACTTTATGACGTTATCGCAAGTAATATTGCCTCCCAACGAGTGGCTAACCGTGTAGGGTATTATCCCGCTTATGTGACGGATTGGCGCCTTAATTTCAACGATTATGAAACATAAGATGTGACACTACTAATGAGTAAGCGAACCCTCCTATTTATGCTGATATGTATAGCCTTAGTGGGCTTAATTGGATGCAATACAGATAAAGAAACGGCAATGAAACCAAGTCCAATCTTTTATTCAAATGATAGCCCGATGGTTGAAGTTAAAGGAAGATTAGGCATTCTTGGACCAGATTTTATAGCGAATCAAGTGAATAAATACATGTGGCATTTTTGGGGAACGAAAGAAGAATTGGCATTAAAGCCATTTCGAGTAGAAGCAATAAACATGCGTATGAATGAGAAAGTTATGGCACTTGTAACAAATAGCGGAACACCTCGAGAGGAACATGTTTGGGAATACAGCGGGCTAGGTGGCCCTAACAATGGTGCAGACGCTCATATTCCATCTAGTCTTCAATTACCTTCAAGTGGGCAGTGGCAGTTAAATACTTACTTGGGCGGCAAGTTTTTTGGTGCTATCATTGTAGATGTGATGGAGAAGAACTTGTAATTATAGAAGGAGGATATTTAATGTCACAGGAAGCTTTCCAATTCATTGACTTTATCTTTGTGTTCTTTATTATCATCCTATCACTGCTGTTTGTTAAGAGTATTTTCTTTAAAAGGTATTTGCAAAATATCAATGGTTTCTCACTTGCAAGTATTTCTCTTATTAGTGTAATCGTCTCAAGTGCTCTACTCTATTTCTTAGGCTATGCCGCTGATGAATTACCCAAATTAGAATTAGTAAGACATAACACTTTCAAGTACCTGGCAATTGTTATTCTTGCTATTATTAATTCAGTCATTGCAGTAAAGATAAGGAACAACACTCCATAATGCATCTCCAATATCATAAACTGAGTTTACGTACGCCGCAGCCTAAGAGAAGAAAGTTCTAAGGTTGTGGCGTTTTATTTATATATAAACCAATAAAAATTCCATGTGAAAAGAGGAGTAAGTGTATGCAATTAGAAGCAGGTAAATTTAATTTGGAAATGAAGGATATCTCGAGCTCTACTTTTAAGAATGTGAATGCACAAGAGTTAGATTTTCATAATGTAAATTTGTCAAAAATGAAAGTAACGAACGCGAATATGAGTGAGGCAACGCTAAGTGATATTAATGCAGCGAGTTGGAATTTATCCGATATTAATTTATCTCATTCATCTATTCAAAACGCGAACATGAGTCATATGCAAATTGATCATGTTCATTTATTCGGAACAGAGTTCGCCAATATTGCACTCCCTCAAGAAGGAGACTACAACTATCAACCCGATGGCGACTACAAATCCATTAAATTCACGAACTGTGACCTAACGAATATGGAGATTACAGACTGTAATATCACTGGATTAACAATCAACGGAATTAACATAGAAGACTTAATGAAGAAACATTTAGGTATCATGTAACAACGTATTTTTGCATAAATTGTAACTTATATTAAGGGGAGCGTGATTACGATGGAACTTCAAGAAATCAATCACAAGTTAAAGGAAACGAGAGATGACTTGTTAGTACTCCTTGCTCGGTTGAACGAAGAACAATTAATTAAACGTAAAGATTCCGACAGCTGGAGCATTGCTCAAATCTTTCAGCATTTAAGTAAGACCGAAGAGCTTTATTCCATCGCGATCAAAAGAGGATTAAAGACCGATGAAGATTCTATTATGGAACATAAGTCAATGGATGTATTGATTGATCGAAGTAACAAGTTAGAAGCTCCTGATATGGTTATACCAGTTGATGAAACGCTAGATCACAATGAAATCATCGCTAGACTTCGTAATTCAAGAGAAAAGTTGCATGCCATCCTAAATGCAGTTGAAGATCCAAGCATTCTGAGCAGAAGATCCTTTGTTCATCCGGTTTTTAAAGAAATGTTATTAATCGATTGGGTGGAATCCTTATATGTACACGAACAAAGACATATGAAGCAAATTAACGAGATTCTAAACGAATGTAAATGAGTGATTGTTGATAGCAAAATGATGAAGAGATTAATTGTCGGAACTATTGTTATTGCAATCATACTAGCAGCCCTCATTGGACTATTCTTGTATCGTAATGGATATTTCAATGAAAATATATCTAGAAGAGAAATCCAATCATCCGATATACCGAATATTTTGCTTGTTAAAGTTATGCCGGTTATACCGGATTGGGAAATTGATAAAATTGTAGAATACAATGATCATTTTACCTTACCAACCTGCACGATCCATTTTACAAATGGTCTTCAATTATTACTATCGAGGAGCCCAATGCAATTTAAAGAAATGGATCAAACACTAACGACAATAGGCAATACGACGTACACGTTATTTTCAAATAACCAGAATAAAGTGTATCAGTACAATACAGGGATGTTGTATTATTCCTTTCAAACTACAAGAGGTCCGAATGAAGAAGTTATCGAAGCTTATTTGAGGACAAAATCAAGCAAATAGACGAAGTATATTTCCTAATGTTACACCCTAGAGTATCGTGTCGGTCGTATGTAGTATTATATTTGCTCTTATCGTTTGGACGATAGCGATGATGCCGATCGTCACTGCTAAATAGAGTAAAGTTTTTCATGAAAAAAAGGCTGCCGAGAACCTCTCGACAGCCAGTGGATGGCTACTACGCCATCCTTTTTCATTTTCAACAATCCAATAATAATATCCACTTACACAAGCGTCGCACTTGCCTCTACGTCTTTCAGAACCATCTTCGCCGCGCTACGTGCGCTAGAGAAGGAGCGTTCAGCAAGCTCTCCCTTGCCTTGGCAACCATCGCCGCAGAAGTAGAATGGAACATTCTCTACGCGATTTGGTAACAAGGAGTTCGTGGAGATGTTCTTAACGGACGCAACCATTGCCTTCTTAGACACACGCTTCACAGCAACGTGATCTCTCCAGCCTGGGTAATAAGTATCGAACAAAGCTTCCATTTGGATTGTTTTCTTTTCCAAGTAAGCCTTGCGCTCTTCTTCGCTGTCGAAGTTATCGCTGAGGTATGCGATCGCCTGTAGCAATTGTCCGCCTGGCGGGACTAAAGTGTGATCAGTTGCAGATACATCTGTAATAAAGAGTTTATTATCCATATCCGAGATGTAGCTGAACGGACGCGCCACAACTTTACTAAGACCGATGTCGTACACCATTACTTCTGTAGAAGTATTGTTCTCATAGTCGGATAAGAATGGCTCCCAAGGCGTATTGCGAAGCAATTTCACGACTTGTTGAACAGGCATTGCGAAGATTACTTTATCAAAAGCCATCTCGCGATTTTTCGTTGTTAATACGAATTTCTTGTCTTGATACTTAATGCCATCCACGCCTTCTTGCAGTGCAATCTCAAAGCGGCTCGAGTCTGTAATCTTGGTGCGTAGTCCGTTTGTGATGACTGCCCATGAGCCTAGCACATAGTTCACAGGGCGCGTGGATAGGAATAGATTGTGGTAATATTCTGAAATTACTGAGCCAGGTACTTTACGGGCTTCTTCTGGTGTGATAAAGAAGTTCGAGCATACAAGATGCTCCCACAATTCTTTAATGTCTTCACTTGCATCGGATTCTGCGAGGTAATCACCTAGTGTTGCGTAATTTTTCACGTTATGAATATGACCGATAATTGCGGCAATTTCGCCGACAAATCGAACCTTCTCGAGCGGGTTAAGCAGGTCTGTACGCATTAAGTTAACAAAATCCAGTGGTGCTGGAGTCAATTGACCATGTTTGGCATACATCACTTTACGCTTATCAACTTGCTTCGAGGAGAATGATAGACCTAATTCCTTTTCAAGGGCAGAAATATTATGACGATCAATGCCGTAGATGGCATGTGCACCATAGTTTAATGTGAAACCAGCTTTTTCATACGTAAACGCACGTCCGCCAAGCTGAGGACTTCTTTCGAATAGAACACCTTCAATTAAACGATTCTCTGATAAATAAGCTGCTGCTGTAAGTCCCGCAAGCCCGCCTCCAATAACTGCGACCTTCATTACAGACTCCTCCTTGATTTCCGGTTCTAGTTGAAAAGGAATGGATGTACCTTCGACTCGAAGTCCTGCCCATACCCAAGACAAGTTACTGCGAAGCAAATGAGTGAGAACATCATCAGATTCATCTTCTGCACACCAGCGTAGTAAAGTCCCCATGTACGTTGTGATCAATAATTCTGCCTTTCTGGTATCTGGCAACCAATGACCAATAGCTTCACGAAGCGTTGTCATGAATTGTTCCTGTACGGCACCCGCGGTTTCATTATGAAGCGCAAGAGCAGTCATAGAGCGCATGAGACGTGGATAAGCAACTGCATTAGACGCTAAGTCTACAAATAGGCGATTAATATGACCCTCAACCGATAAGACTTGGGATGGTTTATGCAGCATCCAAGCGTTCACGATCTGGATTTGTTTAAGTGCGATCTCGCATATGATTTCATCTTTGGCTTGGAAGTAGTGGTAAAAAGTTCCTTTGGAAATGCCGCTTTTGGCGATTATATCATCAACGGAAACGCTCTCAAAACCATGTTCTGTAAACAGCTGGAGTGCCGTTTCGACCACAGTTTCCCGCTTTTTTCGAGTACTGGCTCGCATGAATGGATTCATTCGGACATCCCCCATTTCAAATGCTTTTCTTCAGTATATCGCGAGGTGGAATGAATCGTCCATAGGAAATTAGACTGATAGTCTAAAATATTTAAAAAACTTAGTTTTTGCGATTTACTTTATAATTCGGTATTATAGTGATAAAGTGTAATAGAAGGGTTGGAGTTCAATGGATTGTATCTTTTGCAAAATTGTTAATGGCGAGCTTCCTTCGAAGAAGCTGTTTGAGAACGATGTTGTGGTAGCTTTTCATGATATTAACCCTGCTGCACCCGTTCACGTAGTCATTATTCCTAAAAAGCACATCGCTTCCATGAATGATGTGGAAGATGAAGATTGGCCAATTATTGCGGAGATGAACCGCGCAGCACAAGTTGTTGCTCGTGAATTAGGTATTGCGGAGTCTGGATACCGAACCGCGAATAATTGTGGGAAAAATGGGGGCCAAGAGGTGTTCCATTTACATAATCACCTGCTTGGTGGAGCAAAGCTTAAACCGCTTGCTTCTGTTTAATACCCAGGATTGACTTGCGTGGCATAAGATGGTGTTGCAAAAGTAGCCCGTTTTTTATTGACAGGTGGCCCATCTTTCACGTATAATGTAGTTTGATGAACCGCTTTGTTGTCTTGGACGGTCTATTCGGAGGGAGGGAAAACTGGTGTCGGAAACTCGCGTTCGAAAGAATGAAACTATAGATGCTGCTCTTCGTCGTTTTAAGCGTTCCATTGCGAAAGATGGCGTTTTAGCAGAAGTAAAAAAACGCAAACACTATGAGAAGCCAAGTGTGAAGCGCAAATTGAAGTCTGAGGCTGCTCGTAAGAGAAAGTTCTAGGAGGCAACACGTTACATGAATTTAAGCGAACGATTGAACGAAGATATGAAACAAGCGATGAAGAGTCAGGACAAGTTTAAACTCTCCGTAATCCGTATGGTTCGTAGCGCGGTAAAAAACATTGAAATCGACCAGCGTAAGGCTTTAGATGACAATGAAGTGCTTGACGTTCTTAGTCGCGAGATCAAACAGCGTAAAGATTCCCTCCAAGAATTTGAAAAGGCAGGTCGTAATGATCTGGCTGAACCACTTAAAGCAGAAATTGACATTCTCATGGAATACCTACCGCAACAGTTGTCTGAGGAAGAAGTTAAAGCAATTGTACAGCAGACCATCCAAGAAGTGGGAGCTTCCTCTAAAGCGGATATGGGAAAAGTGATGAGTGCTCTTATGCCGAAAGTAAAAGGACTTGCTGATGGCAAAATTGTTAATCAGTGCGTTCAACAATTATTATCTTAAGACTTAAACATAAGACCGGGAGAAGGTGACTTCTTCCGGTCTTTTCTTTGTTTTGAAACCAAATTTGTCGAATTACGTATTACTTAGTATCTGATATGACAAAATGATTGAGAAAGGGGGCGCTTCCGATGGTTGGTGCACTTGCATCATCACCTTATCTTTATGTAATCTTGCTCCTTATTGGTTCAGTTGGAGTCTTACTCGAAATTCTGTTTCTTAAAAAAGGATTATTCTTACTTGCTGGTGTGGTCGCATTTGGTCTTTACTTCGTGCTACAATTCACAGGCGGGTCAGCGGAATATACCGATTTGATCTTGTTCGGAGTTGGGGTTATATTCTTACTTTTGGAATTAATCGTTGTGAGCTTTGGCATCCTAGGGATAGTCGGCGGTTTGTGCGTATTTACTGGCGTTATCCAAGCGGCTCCGAACCCAACTGAAGCATTGTATGCTGCGATCGTAGCGGTTGTGCTCGCAGTTGGAATCGTCTTAATTGTCCTGAAGAAATTTGCTCGGAGTAGTTCATGGCAGCGTTTCATCCTCAAGGAACAATTAACGACTGAAGAAGGTTACATTTCTGCACCAGACCAAAGGTTTCGCCTTGCTCAGCGAGGTGTAGCGCTTACGCCGCTTCGTCCTGCAGGCACAGCTTCTATCGATGGAACTCGTGTGGATGTTGTGACACAAGGAGAATTTATTGCAAGTGGAAGTCAGATTGAAGTCATTCAAGTTGAAGGTGTACGTGTTGTTGTGCAATTGGTAAAAGAAAACAAGTAGTTCGTCGGTTAATTTGAAGGAGGAAAAAGAATGGATCAACAGATTTTTAGTTTTATCATTATTGGACTTGTTGTGATTGCCCTTATTATTTTCTTTAGCTTTGTGCCAGTGATGTTGTGGATTTCCGCATTGGCATCAGGTGTGAAAGTTTCCTTGTTAACACTAGTTGCGATGCGTATTCGTCGTGTAACACCAAGTCGTATTATTAACCCTCTAATTAAAGCGACAAAAGCAGGTATTGATCTTAATCTTAATCAATTAGAAAGTCACTACTTAGCTGGTGGTAATGTTGACCGTGTTGTAAACGCATTAGTAGCTGCACACCGTGCCAACATCACGCTAGAATTTGAACGTGCAGCAGCGATTGACTTAGCTGGTCGTGATGTCCTTCTAGCGGTACAGATGAGTGTTAACCCGCGTGTAATTGAAACACCGGTTGTATCTGCAGTAGCTAAAGATGGTATTGAAGTACGTGTAATTGCTCGTGTAACGGTTCGTGCGAACATCGACCGTCTAGTCGGTGGTGCGGGTGAAGAGACGATTATTGCGCGTGTAGGTGAGGGTATTGTAACAACAGTAGGTTCCTCCGTTTCCCATAAGAATGTACTTGAGAATCCAGATCTTATTTCTCGTACGGTACTTGATAAAGGTCTTGATGCAGGTACAGCATTCGAAATCTTGTCCATTGATATTGCAGACGTAGACGTAGGTAAGAACATTGGTGCACACTTGCAGACTGAGCAAGCAGAAGCTGATAAGCGTATTGCACAAGCAAAAGCAGAAGAGCGTCGTGCAATGGCAGTTGCACAAGAGCAAGAGATGGTTGCGAAAGTTGTTGAGATGCGTGCGAAAGTTGTGGAGTCCGAGTCTGAAGTTCCACTTGCTATGGCAGAAGCATTCCGCTCTGGGAACTTAGGAATTATGGATTACATGAACTATAAGAACGTAAGCGCGGATACGCAAATGCGTCAATCGATCAGCGAAATGAACGACGGCAAATCGGATAAGGAATAAATCATATGGAGAAAATCCTAGATTTTATTTTTAGTAATTGGATTTTTGTGCTCATCATTATTAGTGCAGTATCTTCGCTCTGGGGTAAACTATCGAAATCTCAAGAAACTGGCGAGAAGAGCAAGCCTGTGAAAGAGATGCCTTCGTTCGGAGGCGGATCAGGTTTACCTCGCAAGGAGCGAGATCTCTATCCTGAGGTTAATGAGCACGAGGACGATGATGAATTACAGATCGACAAGAGAGGGCAATTTGCCCCTGCAACAGCTGCAATGGACAGCGATACCGTGATTCGGACTCGCATGGTCACGCGCGGTCATGTGGAAGGTCCACTCGATTCGTATGAGCTATTAAAGCCAGCCGCACCTATGCGGGTAGCAAAGCCTGCTAAGTTAGCTGGTGAGAAGAAGAATACGGGATCGGTATTGTCACGTAAAGACATGACGCAAGCCATTATTTGGTCTGAAATATTAGGACCGCCGCGTTCGAAGAAACCGAATATCCGTTAATACAAACAACAATGGCTAGGGAAGACATATAATGTCTGCTCTAGCCATTTACATGTAACGGTTTAACTACTAACTGTTTCTTCACTGTATTGCATCTTGGACTCTGCACTGATGAGCGTCCCAATATGATGACCGGTTAAGATTTGTTTCATGGAGCCTGGTTTGTCGAAATCGAATACATGAATCGGCATTTTGTAGTCTCTTGCCAGAATAAAGGCAGATTGGTCCATCACCTTCAGGTCATGGAGCAGCACATCATTATAGTGCAAGGAGTCATATTTTTTGGCGTCGACATGATACTTTGGATCTTTATTGTAGACACCGTCTACACCTTGCTTCGCAACGAGAATGGCGTCACACTCGACTTCAATGGCACGTTGAACGGATGGATAATCGGTCGTGACGTAGGGTTGACCATTTCCGCCTGCGAAAATGACGATGTATCCTTTTTCCAAATGATGAATGGCCTTTAAACGGATGTAAGGCTCTGCGACAGAGCTGACCGGGATAGCAGTCATGACCCGAACTTCGGCATTCGTTCTAGCTTTGAGTACACCTCTTAACATTAGGCTGTTAATGACGGTTGCGAGTGTGCCGATGTTATCTGCTTCTGCACGTTCAATGCCCCAAGTCTCACCCATATTCCCTCGAAAAATATTGCCCCCGCCGATCACAATGGATACTTCAATCCCCATCGTTACCACCGACAATACTTCACTTGCAATGTGCTCCAGCTGCATCGGATCAAATCCAAAGTCATTACTGCCGGCAACAGCACCGCCGCTGAGCTTAATCAGAACTCTTTTGTACATGTTCCCCACCTCCATCAGCATAAAAAAACACTAAAGCTTAAATAGCCTTAGTGTCATCAATGGGAAAATATGAAATGGAAATAATCGAAGTGCTCCGCATTAACTTCCGTTTCATACTTCCACCTCCTGAATATTCTTAATATTTAACTATATTCCAAACCGTGTGAAATTACAATCCTGAATTGGAATCTTCATAAAATTCATGGCTGTCGCATAAGGATGTTAAAAGCTATGCCTATGTCTGCATGATGCTGTAGATAGGGGGAGGATGGGAGCATGGGCCGTATAACACGTAAATTGAATCAATTAGCTGCAAAAATGTTGGATTTACCACAAGATGTTGTTCAGGACTTGCCGCGTATTACGCTGATTGGCAACGTTCAATTGTATTTGGAAAATCATCAAGGGGTGCTCCACTTCTCCGATGAACTTCTTAAATTGCAGCTCAGTAAAGGACAGGTGGAAGTGACAGGCAAGAAGCTTGTCATTCGAGCGATTTTAACAGAAGAAGTGTTTATTGAAGGCATAATCGATAGTGTGAGGTATATTCCTTGATAATAATGGAGCGGGGGGATTGGACATGCAGTCGCCGATAATCACTTGGTTGCGTGGTTCTGTTTGTGTAGAAATAAAGGGTAAAGACACAGATGGTTTTCTAAATGCGGTATTATCGCGTTCCTTGCATGTTTGGGATATTCGTTATCAAGGTGCTAATAAGATTCAATTGGAGATAAACGTAAGTGACTTTTTTAAATTACGCCCGATTTTACGTCGGACAGGCTGTAGAGTGCATGTGACTGCACGCCGAGGTGCGCCATTTGTCCTTGAGAAAATGAGTAGGCGAAAAGTGTTCTTAGGTGGAATTGCTGCTTTTGTAATCGCTCTTTACATGCTGACCTCACTCGTGTGGCAAGTATCGATCACAGGTAATGATAAAATATCGGATACGACCATATTGGAAGCTGCTGCAAAACAAGGGGTATATCGGTTTCAATGGAAATTTAGGCTCAAGGATACCGCTGAACTAGCCAAGCAGTTGCAAGCAAGCCTTCCAGAAACGTCATGGGTAGGTATTGAGATGAAAGGCACTCATTTACATATTCAAGTCGTAGAAGCACGTATTCCGGAGAAGAAGCCGCTTCGATCGCCACGTAATCTTGTGGCATCGAAGAATGCACTCGTTACGGAGATACTAACGACCAAGGGTAAGCCGCTTGTCAAACCACAGATGTATGTGAGACAAGGGGATGTGTTAATATCGGGCTATATTGGGGATGAGAATCATAGCCAGATTGTCGTAGCTGAAGGTAAAGTTAGAGGGATTGTATGGTACACGTCGAATATTGAGTCACCACTCACACGTCAGTACAAAGTGTTAACGGGTGAAAGCAAGAGTCGCAATTATTTGGTGATTGGCTCTCGTGCGCTTAAACTTTCGGGTTTTGGCGATCCACCATTTAACCAATATGAAACAAATGTGAAGCGCAGTACGCTGCAATGGCGTAACTTTTCGCTGCCGATTGGCTGGATGTCGGAGAAGCTCATGGATATGCGTGTAATTGAACAATCCATTGATGTAGATCAAGCTAGAGAGATGGCAATAGCCCAAGCACGCCAAGAATTACTTTCCCAGACTGGTGCAGATTCACGCATAATTTCCCAAAAAATTTTGCATGAGAAAACAGAGAGTGGTAAAGTTTATATGGAAGTTCATTTTGAAGTAGAAGAAAATATTGCGCAGGAACAACCTATTGTTACACAAGGAGAATGAATCTATTGGCAGATTACAGTTCACATGCAAAAATTACACTTCGTAACCCGTCAGAAGCACTTGCTTTATTAGGTCCTCAGGATACCTTCCTTAAATGGATTGAAGAACAGACCGAAGCTCAAATCCTTACAAGAGACGCTGAAATAGCGATTCAAGGATCAGCTGCCGAAACTGCTTCACTTGAGCAGATGTTTAATGTGCTATTGGAACTTATTCGTGCAAATTACGTAGTGACACAGAGAGATATTCAGTACGCATGGGAGCTTGCAAGAGAAATGCGTGCGGATCAACTTCTCGATTTATTTAAAGCAGTGATTACGAATACAAGTAAAGGTAAGCCGATTCGTGTTAAGACGATTGGTCAGCGCAAGTATGTTAACCTGATCAAGAAGCTGGACATCGTATTTGGAATCGGGCCAGCTGGTACGGGTAAAACCTATCTTGCTGTTGTGCTAGCGGTTCTAGCACTAAAAGAAGGACATGTGAAGCGTATTGTACTTACACGTCCAGCTGTTGAAGCTGGAGAAAGTCTAGGATTCTTACCAGGCGATTTGCAAGAGAAGGTAGATCCGTACTTACGTCCACTCTATGACGCGCTGTATGACGTTCTAGGGACGGAACCCGTTGCGAAGATGTTAGAACGCGGAATGATCGAAATCGCGCCTCTAGCCTATATGAGAGGTCGTACACTCGATGATTCATTTATTATCTTGGATGAAGCCCAGAATACGACACCTGAGCAGATGAAAATGTTCCTCACACGCCTTGGATTTAATTCTAAGATGGTTATTACAGGGGATGTTACGCAGATTGATTTGCCTAGAGGGAAATCGTCTGGCTTAAAGGAAGCGGAACGTATTTTGAATCGAATCGAAGATATCGGTTTTATGTATTTTTCAGAAGGAGATGTCGTCCGTCACTCACTCGTTCAGAAAATTATCGTAGCGTATAACGAAGATAAGGAATGATTCCATTGACCCCAACACCCGTACATGCGTCAGACAATCAAGATGGTCGTCTTCAAGGCTGGAGATACAGCAAATGGGTACGATTTACAATGTTTGTCGTTCTTGGCATCATGTTTTATTTTTCCCTGATCAACCCGCTCGTTCCGCAGACGTACAACATTGTGAAAGGTCAGCGTAGCGACAAGACGATTTATGCACCTAAGCAGTTGGAAAATAAAGAGGCAACGGATCAAGCGAAAGAAGATGCAGCAAAAAAGGTAATGCCTGTTTACAAGACGGTTAATTTTAAAAATGAAGACATAGTCGACGCAATCTTTTTCAAAATTAATTCAATAAACAGTGATACCGAAGCGAAATACGAAGAAAAAGTAAATATGTATCGGACTGTGATTCCGTCAATCATTCAAGAGGCAGAAGAGCAGATGATTAAGGGCTTTGTGGCAAGTGGTCTGTATGGCCCTGAACTCATTAAGGAAATTCGGCAAAAAATAGACGATCAAACCTATCGAATCTCGGATGAGCGTTTCTACAAATTTCCTCGACTAACGAAAGAAGAAGTAGCAGAAATGCTGCCGGTTGCAAGGGAAATTGTATACAAGCTAATGTCGGATCAGATTACAGATGCACAAGTAACGCGCTCTAAGGTCGTAGAGCTTGTGAATACATCGAATTTGTCGAAGAATACAGCGCGTGAGCTTGTAACGGAAATTTGTCGCTCTGTTATTACCCCGAATCGTTTCTATGATGATAAGGGCACAGACGAAGCGAAAGCGAAAGTGAAAGAAACAGTTAAGCCCGTTTTAATTAATAAAGGTGATCTGCTTGTAACTTCAGGTGAACTCATTACGGATGACTTGTACGAGCAGCTCAAAGAATTCGGATTATTGAAAGACAAAGCGAACTATTGGCCGCACGCTGGTTTATTCATTCTGGTACTTCTGTTCTGCTTCCTGATCTTTATGTTGGTTAGACAGAGCCGGCAACCAATTCGACATAATAATGCGCAGCTGCTCATGTTGTTCGTCATCATAGCAATTAGTATTATCATTATGAAAATATTTGCGATCGCGCAAAACTTGGAGTATCAGAATCTAGCTTATTTAGCACCAACTGCTGTTGGAGCCATGCTCATCGCAATTCTACTTGAAGCGCCGATTGCGTACATTGCAGCTATCTTATTATCGATATTGGCTTCGATTATTTTTAATATGGATCACCTGCAGCCGTTTGATTATCGATATGGGTTTGTGACCCTTGTGGTCAGCTTTGTATCGGTATTCTCGATTCAACGTGCAAGTCAGCGCTCTTCGATCTTGAAGGCAGGTCTTGTGATCTCCCTTGCAGGGGTTGTAGCTATTGGTTGTTTATTAATGCTAGATGGAGGACTGAATCGCAATGAGTCCTTGCTTTCGCTCGGTTATGGCGTTGGAGGCGGATTACTAACATCGGTTCTTGTGATTGGTTTACTTCCATTCTTCGAGACGGCGTTTGGTATCTTGTCACCGCTTAAGATGGTAGAGCTGTCGAACCCGAATCATCCGTTACTTCGTAAGTTGTTGACGGAAACGCCAGGTACGTATCATCATTCGATTATGGTGGGCAACCTAGCAGAAGCGGCTGCTGAATCAATTGGCGCAGATGGATTGTTATGTCGTGTAGGCTCTTATTATCATGATATTGGTAAAACAAAGCGTCCAAGCTATTTTATCGAGAATCAGACGAGTATCGAGAACCCGCATGATCGTATTGATCCAGAGCTGAGCACTTCAATCATTACCGCACATCCGCGCGATGGCGTTGAGATGCTTAAAGAATACAAGATGCCGAAGGCGATTCGTGATATTGCAGAGCAGCATCATGGGACAACCCTCTTGCAATATTTCTACCATAAGGCGAAGCAGCAAGCGGCAGAGGGCGAAGAGGTATTGGAGGAAGATTTCCGTTACCCTGGGCCTAAAGCGCAGTCTAAGGAAGCAGCTGTTGTTGGTATTGCGGATTGTGTAGAAGCGGCGGTTCGCTCGATGCGTAACCCGACGATGGAGCAAATTGATTCGATGGTACGCAAAATTATGAAGTCCCGTCTGGATGATGGGCAATTTAACGAATGTGATCTAACACTCAAAGAATTGGATACGATTGCGAAGACACTGAATGAAACGCTACTCGGCATTTTCCATTCAAGAATCGAATATCCAAGTGACCCCAAAGCGGAGGGAAAGTAAATGGCTAAATTAAGATTAGATTGGGTAAATGAACAAGAAGGATTAGATATTTCTGCGGCTATGATTGGACAACTTAAAGAGTTGCTAGAGATGGCAGCTGAACAAGAAGGAATAAGCGAAGGTGAAGTATCACTTTCTTTCGTTGATGATGAGACGATTCAGGAGCTAAACAAGCAATATCGCGGTCTTGATAAACCGACGGATGTTCTGTCTTTTGCGATGCAAGAGATGTTCGATGGTGAACTTGAGATCAATTATGATGGCGATTATGAGGAAGAAGAAGTTGAGATTGACGCTGAAGATGAAGAAGACGGTGACAGCGATGATGCAGACGATGACGGCTCCGATTTGCTGGCTCTAGGCGATATTATCATCTCGATTCCAACGGCTCTGGCGCAAGCAGAAGAATACGGACATTCAGTTGAACGTGAAATTGGCTTCTTGTTCGTACACGGCTTCTTTCATTTGATCGGGTATGATCATGAGAATGAAGAAGCGGAGAAAGAGATGTTCGGTAAGCAAGAGACCGTTTTAGCGAAAGCGGGGCTTACTCGTTGATAAATCGACCTGCTTTTCATAAAAGCTTTGTATATGCTTATGAAGGCATTATTTATACGCTTCAAACGCAGCGCATGATGAAATTTCATTGGTGTGCGGCGATTATTGTGATGGCGGCTGCACTCCTTGTGCGGCTGCCTCTTTTATCTGCGCTATTTGTCCTCTTATCTATTTTTCTTATTTTTGCGGCAGAAGTGATGAACACAGCAGTTGAGGAAGCAGTTGATCTTACAACGGATCAAATCCATCCAATTGCGAAGATAGCGAAGGATTGTGCAGCGGGTGCAGTGCTCATTTGCGGTGTATTTGCTATACTAGTAGGTGTAATCGTTTTTTGGGAACCTGCGATACTGCTTTTGCAGGGTGAGCTTCCATATGTGGATAAGAAGCTGACTGTACAAACGGTTGCTTTTACATTTATACTGATTATCCTCATTACTGGACTTCCACACTTAATTTGGGGCACTTTAAATAAGCCGGTTACGATCCATGCGTTTGTGGCATTGCTATTTGCAGGTGCGACAATGACCGGGTTTATCACCTCAAGTGGTGTGCTTGTTGGAATGGGATATGTACTTGCTATTCTGATATCAACTATTGTGATATGGAATAGACGTACACTTCGATCTGCCTTTCTAGGCGTAATTGTTGGTTGTGTAGTTACGCTACTCGTAGCGGTATACTATACATAAAACAGGATCACGATAGATCAAGTAAAGGGGTAATGAATGATGGAAGTTAAACAATTAATGGAGCTAGCCGCTCAGGCTAGAACGAAAGCATATACACCTTATTCGGGGTTTCAAGTAGGGGCAGCTTTGCTTGGAAAAGATGGAGTTGTACACATGGGTTGTAACGTGGAGAATGCAGCTTACAGTCCAACAAACTGTGCGGAGCGTACTGCACTTCACCGCGCAATTGCGGATGGTTATGCACCAAGGTCGTTCGAAGCTATTGCTGTAATTGGAGATACAGATGGTCCAATCTCACCATGTGGCGTATGCCGCCAAGTACTAGTTGAATTGTGCGATCCGGATATGCCGGTATATATGACTAACTTAAAGGGTGACGTGCTCAAGATGACTGTAAGTGAGCTGTTGCCAGGTGCTTTTGGACCGCAAGATTTGAAATAAATAAGTTCCATAAATTAAGATCAGCTGGGGGACATTCATGAGTCAGAAACAAAAATTCAAGTCCGGGTTTGTATCCATTATTGGACGCCCGAATGTTGGGAAATCAACGTTAATGAACCAAGCAATTGGACAGAAGATTGCAATCATGTCTGATAAGCCACAGACAACGCGGAATAAAATTCATGGCGTATATACAACAGACGAATCACAAATCGTATTCCTCGATACACCTGGTATCCATAAGCCGACTTCCAAGCTTGGCGATTACATGATGAAGACAGCGCACAGCACATTAAACGAAGTAGATGCGGTATTGTTCCTCGTCGATGTTGTAGAAGGTTATGGCGGCGGTGATCGTTACATTATTGAGCAATTGAAGAATGTGAAGACGCCAGTCTTGCTTCTACTTAACAAAATTGACATGGTACAGCCTGAAGAGCTTTTGCCGATTATTACGAAGTATAAGGACATGTATCCTTTTGCCGAAATTATTCCGGTATCCGCACTTAAAGGAAATAACGTAACGACAATGCTGGATCAAATTATCAAATATTTGCCAGAAGGTCCGCAATACTATCCAGCTGACCAAGTAACGGATCATCCAGAGCAGTTCGTCTGTGCAGAGCTTATTCGTGAAAAAATTCTGCATAAGACGCGGGAAGAAATACCACATTCTATTGCTGTAGGGATTGAAGATATGAAGGTAGAACCTAGTGGAATGGTTCGCATTCATGCTGTGATCTTTGTAGAGCGTGATTCGCAAAAAGGAATTATTATCGGCAAGCGTGGTGCATTGTTAAAACAAGTAGGTCAAGAAGCACGCAAGGACATTGAAGTGCTGCTCGGCTCCAAGGTATACTTGGAGCTATGGGTGAAAGTGAAGAAAGATTGGCGTAATCAAGAGCGCGTACTCAAGGATCTCGGATTCCGTGACGAGTAATTACTTGTTTATTCCTGCCATTTATTGCAACGCATAGGCTAAGGCTCTTCGCAACATCCTATACGTATCAACTGCTTCACCAACCGATGTTGAACGGAGAGGATGAGCGTCATGAGAGATTTTTCATGGAACATGTTCTGTGCAACTGGAGATGTGGATGCGTATTTGCTCTACAAGGAAATTAGTAATGGCATATCGGATAATCTGGATCAAGATGTTGAAGAGGTCAGTGTGAATGAAGATATGATAAGTGAACATTTAAGTTAGCTTATACTCTTGCGAAGAGCTAAAGCGGCATGGGGGAAGAGCAAGTATGATTCATCGGGTTGAAGGTATCATTCTGCGGGGAATTGATTACGGAGAAGGCAATAAGATTATTACTTTATATACGAAAGAAATGGGTAAGGTTAGCGTCATGGCACGCGGGGCGAAGAAAGTGAAAAGTCGCCTCGGTGCGGTGACGCAGCTTTTTATTTATGGTGATTTTGTCTTTTACAAGCAAGGTGAAATGGGTACACTCAATCATGGTGAGATTATTAACTCGTATCGAAAGCTGAGAGAAGATCTGTATCTATCTGCTTATGCATCGTATATGACAGAGCTTGTAGATCGAATGACGTCGGCTGAAGATGCAAGCGGTTACTTGTTCGAGCAGTTAAAGGCAGGGCTGCAAGCACTGGATGAAGGCAAAGAGATGGTGGTTGTAAGCCATCTTTTTGAAATGAAAATGTTAATGCTGACTGGTTATTCACCTGAGCTTGATGCTTGCGTGAGTTGTGGTGAGGTAGCGCCGAATATGTTCTTTAGTGCAACACTCGGTGGTGTGCTGTGTGCAAGATGTCGCAATAAAGACACGAGGGCTATACCCATTACTGAGGGAACTTGGAAACTGCTCCGATTATTCCGTGATATGGATATGCGCAGGCTCGGTAATATTGGGCTGAAGGAACAAACCATTGCACAGTTGAAAGCATGCATGCGAGCATATATGGATACTCATGTTGGTATTCAGTGGAAGGCGAGATCGTTCATCGAGCAACTGGAAAAGTACGAATTATAATATACGTAACTTCGTGATACGTTTCGTTGACAATGGCATTTCAGTTTGCTATTATTTTGTATTACTAATACTTATATAGCGTGCAATGAAGGATAAAGAGTAGTCGATAACCGAAGTCTAGCGAGCCGGAGATAGTGGAAGTCCGGTCTAACGAATCGATGAAGGGCGTTTCCCGAGTGCGTTTTGATGAAGGTGGGCCAAGGCATCCGATTGCCAAGGTCAAATAGGGTGGAACCGCGGGTACATACGTATCTCGTCCCTATGTCTGTGTACCAGACGTAGGCGCGAGATTTTTTTGCGTTTATATGTCTGAAAAATGTTTAGGTGGTCGTCATTGCGATACATCAAGCGGAGAAGAAAAAGCACTGTAGGAGCGAAGCGTTCGACTTTGAAATAAGTGAAATCACCATAAATTCTAATCAAATTTCATGGTTTTCACGGAGACCGAAGTGCTTTTTCTTCGCAGTGGTGTAGACGCCATATCGATCATACTCACAATTTTGGAAGGGGCAAGTGCTATGAATTTTCAATCCATGATCCTTACGTTGCAGCAGTTCTGGGCAGAACAGAATTGTATCATCATGCAACCGTACGACAATGAGAAAGGCGCAGGTACATTCAACCCAATGACATTCCTGCGTTCAATCGGTCCAGAGCCGTGGAACGTTGCTTACATCGAGCCTTCTCGTCGTCCGACAGATGGTCGTTACGGGGAAAACCCGAACCGTCTCTACCAGCATCATCAATTCCAAGTCATCATGAAGCCATCACCAGACAACATCCAAGAACTATACTTGGAGAGCTTGCGTAGACTTGGTGTAGAACCGCTGGATCATGATATTCGCTTCGTTGAAGACAACTGGGAATCACCAACACTAGGTGCTTGGGGATTGGGCTGGGAAGTATGGCTTGACGGCATGGAAGTAACACAATTCACATACTTCCAACAAGTGGGTGGTATTGATGCGAGCCCAGTATCTGTAGAAATTACGTATGGTTTGGAGCGACTAGCTTCATATATTCAAGATAAAGAGAACGTATATGATTTGGAATGGGTGGAAGGCGTGAAATACGGTGACGTATTCTTCCAACCTGAATATGAGCACTCCAAATACACTTTCGAAGTGTCTGATGCGAAAATGCTCTTCGGCTTATTTACAACTTATGAAGCAGAAGCAAAGCGCGCATTAGAACAAAACTTAGTATTCCCTGCCTATGATTATGTACTGAAATGTTCCCATACGTTTAACTTGCTTGATGCTCGTGGTGCGATCTCTGTAACCGAGCGTACAGGTTACATTATGCGTGTTCGTAACTTGGCACGTGCTTGTGCTTCAACATTCTTGGAAGAGCGGGAACGTCTAGGATTCCCATTGCTGAAGAAAGGGGATGCGTAAGATGACAAAGGATCTATTAATTGAAATTGGTCTTGAAGAGGTGCCAGCACGTTTCGTATCCGATGCAGTGAATCAGCTTGCTGATAAATTAACGAAATGGTTGCAGCAATCCCGTGTTGAATTTGGTGATGTGAACGTTTATGGTACACCTCGTCGTCTGACTGTTCATATTCATGAAGTAGCGGACAAAGGTTCCGACATGAGTGAGCAAATGAAAGGCCCTTCCCGCAAAATTGCGAAGGATGATAGCGACAACTGGAGCAAGGCTGCTCTAGGGTTTGCACGTTCTCAAGGCGTGGAGCCGGAAGATTTATATTTTCAAGAGCTACAAGGTGTGGAATATGTGTATGCCACGAAGAATACCCTTGGGATAGATACTGCTCAGTCACTTAGTGAAGCGCTTGAAGGTATGATTACGTCCATGACGTTCCCGAAAAACATGCGTTGGGGTGCGAATGAATTGAAATTCGTACGTCCAATTCGCTGGTTAGTGGCCCTCTTTGGCACAGAAGTGATTCCTTTTGCGATCACAGGTGTGGAAGCAGGCAGAACAACTCGTGGTCACCGTTTCTTAGGAACTGAAGTAGAAATTGCAGATGCATCGTCCTATGTAGAGACACTTCGCTCTCAGTATGTTCTTGTTAACAGTGAAGAACGTCGGGAGATTATCATTAAAGGTATTCAAGCTATTTCAAAAGAAAACGGCTGGGTTGTTCCGATGCAAGAAGATCTTCTTGAAGAAGTTGTCTACCTAGTTGAGTACCCAACACCGCTTGTTGGTACATTTAGCCCTGATTTCTTGGAAATTCCGCAAGAAGTATTAATTACTTCGATGCGTGAGCATCAGCGTTATTTCCCAGTACTGGATGAAGCGGGTAACTTAAAGCCGAACTTCATAACAGTTCGTAATGGTGACAGCCGCTCCTTAGAGACTGTTGCTAAAGGTAATGAGAAAGTACTTCGTGCTCGTCTATCTGATGCGAAATTCTTCTACGCAGAAGATCAGAAAGTGACGATTGCGAGCCGTCTAGAACGCTTGGAGAACATTGTCTTCCAAGAGGAGCTTGGTACAATCGGTGATAAAGTACGTCGTATTGTTAAAATTGCGGATAGCCTTGCAACTCTAATTCAAGTTGATGAATCAGTGCGCAGCAACATTCGTCGTGCGGCTGAAATTTGTAAGTTCGACCTTGTATCCCAAATGGTGTATGAGTTCCCTGAATTACAAGGAATTATGGGTGAAGACTATGCCCGTATTGCAGGTGAAAAAGAAGAAGTAGCTGTTGCAATTAATGAACACTACAAGCCACGCTTCTCAGGTGATTCTTCACCAGCTTCAATCGTAGGTACTCTCGTGTCTATCGCAGATAAGATCGATACGATCTCTGGCTGCTTCTCAATCGGAATTATTCCGACTGGATCACAAGATCCATACGGACTTCGCCGTCAAGCAGCTGGTATCGTGCAAATGACACTTGATCATAAATTACCTGTATCACTTACTCAAATTTTCGGAGCAGCGATTGATGTGCTTCAAGATTCGAATTTGGTGAAACGTGATGCACTAGAAATTAAATCCGATATGCAGGACTTCTTCGGTCTTCGTGTGAAAAATGTATTGACGGAAAAAGGTATCCGTTATGACGTGATTGATGCGATTATGGGCGCAGGTATTGATAACTTAAGCGCTGCAGTACGTAAAGCAGACGTTCTTGGAACAGCTGTTCAAGAAGCAGCATTCAAGACAACGGTTGAATCTTTCAACCGTGTTGGGAACTTAGCTTCGAAAGCTGATTCAGCTGCTACTGTTCAAGCAGACTTGTTGCAAGAACAAGCAGAACAGGATTTATTCGCAGCTTGGCAATCTGCTCGTCCAGCATTTACGGGCTATTTGGCAGATGAACAAGAAGCGAAAGCGCTTGTCGTGCTAACAGATATGAAAGATGTAATCACGACATTCTTCGACAGCGTCATGGTCATGGCAGAAGATGAGAACGTTCGTCGTAATCGCCTTGCATTGCTTCATGGTATCGCTGCTGATTTACGTCAATTTGCTGATTTCTCGAAGCTTGTTTGGCAATAAATTTGCTTACCATCTGTTACCAGCTAAATCGTGCAACTTAATGTGTTAAAATTCGTATGATATTTAGGCAGGACTTTTGTCTAGTTTCAAAGAATAATACGAATCGTATCAAAAACAAATCTCATCTCATGAATGAATTGAGGATACTTGAAGTATGCCTACTGCACATCGCGTTATCGTCGATGCGGATTCTTGTCCCGTCAAGCATGAAATAATTGCTGCGGGACAGGCTAATTCCGTACCTGTTGTACTTGTTGCTTCTTTTGATCATGTACTTAAAGAAGCAGGTGATCATGTGTCGATCGTGCAAGTGGATCGCTCCGATCAATCCGCAGATTTGTATATTGCCAATCATATCAAGCGGGGCGACATACTCGTCTCAGGAGATTTTGGTTTGGCAGCGATGGCCCTTGGCAAAGGGGCTTATGCAATGTCTGTACGAGGTCAACAGTATACGAATGAAAATATTGACTATTTACTCGATCGGCGTCATGCGCAAATGAAAATGCGACGCAGCGGCAAGCACTCTAAAGGGCCGAAGCCGTTTACGGATGAGGATCGAAAAAATTTTCTACAAAGTTTGACACGACTTTTGCAAATATTGCAGGAGAACAGCAAACCAAGCGCGAATAGTAATACGTGCATTTGAAACGAAGGTGAATTGAATGGGCAATGGACGCATTCCTGACGCCATAATTGATGCGGTATTGAAGCACCATGATATCGTTGACGTCGTTGGAAGGTACGTAAGTTTATCGAAGCAAGGCCATTATATGAAAGGGCTGTGTCCTTTTCATTCTGAGAAATCGCCTTCTTTTACAGTTACACCAGAGAAACAGATTTATCACTGTTTTGGGTGTGGAGCAGGCGGTAATTCCATTCAATTCATAATGGATAAAGAAGGATATTCCTTCGGGGAAGCCGTGCGACAATTAGCAGAAGATGCAGAAATACCGATTACTTGGGAGACGAGTTCTCCGCAAGAAACGGGTGCACAAAGAGATCGTTCTGCTGTCATGAAAGCACATGAGCTTGCCACGAAGCTTTATCAATATATTTTGCGAAACACAGATCAAGGTAGAGGGGCACTTGAATATCTTCGCTCAAGAGGACTTACTGATAAGCATATCGAAACTTTCGGTATTGGGTATGCACCTCCGATGTGGGAAGCTCTTGCCAAGCAGCTAGAGAAGCATGAATTTGATCTTTCTCTGATGGAGAAAGGCGGTTTGCTATCTGCTCGTCACGAAGGTGGCGGTTATATTGATCGGTTTCGGGATCGCATTATGTTTCCAATTCATGATGCATTGGGTAATGTCATTGCATTTGCAGGTCGAGCACTTGGAGATGTGCAACCCAAATATTTAAACTCTCCGGAGACGATGCTCTTTAATAAAAGTCGTTCTCTTTTTCATTTGCATGGAGCTCGTCCTCATATACGCAAGACGGGGACAATTGTACTTTTTGAAGGTTATATGGATGTAATTAAAGCTTGGGAAGCTGAGGTTCTTACCGGAATTGCGACGATGGGAACTGCACTGACGCCAGAACAAGCGGATATGATATCTCGCATGGCAAAACAAGTGATCCTATGTTACGATGGGGATTCTGCGGGTCAGGCTGCTGCTTACAAGAACATACCTATTCTTGAAAAAGCAGGCTGCGATGTTTCGATTGCGATGATACCAGATAATAAAGACCCAGATGACTATATTAGCAGTTTCGGTTCCGAACGTTTTGTGAAGGAAATTATTGAAGCTGCTGTCCCTACGGTTCGATTCCAATTGCTGCATATCCGCAAAAATTTCAAGCTAGGTGAAGAGCGAGATCGATTACGTTATTTACACAAAGCGATGGAAATGATCGCAGAGCTTCCTTCTCCACTGGAACGTGGACATTATCTGCGCGATTTGTCATCCGAATTTCATGTATCCTATGAAGATTTAAAGCATCAGGTGAATGAGACGCGGCTTAAAGAGGAAAAAAACAAATCGTTAGGGGATAAGAAACAAAATCCGTGGAATAATGTTATGAATAATGGGAGGAGTGAGGAGAGAAATGCCCTCTATCCTGCTTATCATAACGCCGAACGGCAATTACTAGCTCTAATGATGCATGACGGAGAAATCTGCATGTATGTACAGGAACATTTGGGAGACGGATTTAACATTGAAGCTCACGCAGTGTTAGCTGCTTATTTATACGCTTATTATACGCAACACCAGGAGCCTAGCCCGAGTCGTTATATGACGATGCTTGAAGATGATGGGCTTAAACGACTTGCAGTCTCGATTGCATTAATCGGGGATGCGCATGCTGTCAGTCATCAAGTTATTGACGATTATATTCGCGAAATTCGCAAATATCCGAAGCAACAAGCCATTATACGTAAAAGAGAAGAAATGACGCGTGTTGAACGGGAAGGAAATCCACAGCGTGCAGCACAAATTCTTACAGAAATCATTTCCCTAGAAAAAGAGCTTCACCTGCGAAAGTAGATCGTGACCTTCTAGGGAGGAGGGAGTTAAAATTTATGGCCAACGATCAACGTACTGAACTTGAGACGGATCTAACTTTGGAGCAAGTAAAAGAACAGCTGATTGAAATTGGAAAAAAACGTCACTCGCTGACTTACAAACAAATTATGGAGAAACTCGCTCCCTTTGAGCAAGATCAGGATCAGATCGATGAGTTCTATGAACATCTATCCGAACTTGGTATTGATGTCGGTAATGAGTCAGATGATGATGACGATGACGACAACGATAACATGCCAAACAGACGTGAGGAGCGGGAATCAGACGATTTCCATTTTGATGATGATCTGTCATTGCCCCCGGGTATAAAGATTAATGACCCAGTACGTATGTATTTGAAAGAAATTGGTCGTGTACCTCTATTATCTGCTGATGATGAAGTGGATTTAGCGAAGCGAATTGAACTTGGAGATGAGGAAGCGAAGCGTCGCCTAGCTGAAGCGAACTTGCGCCTTGTTGTATCGATCGCGAAGCGCTATGTAGGTCGTGGGATGCTATTCCTGGATCTGATTCAAGAAGGTAACATGGGTCTAATCAAAGCCGTTGAGAAGTTTGACTTTACTAAAGGGTTTAAGTTCTCGACATATGCTACTTGGTGGATTCGTCAAGCGATTACTCGTGCAATCGCGGACCAAGCAAGAACGATTCGTATTCCTGTTCATATGGTGGAGACGATCAATAAGTTGATTCGTGTTTCCAGACAACTATTGCAAGAACTAGGACGCGAACCTACTCCAGAAGAAATTGCTAAAGAGATGGAACTTAGCACAGATAAAGTTCGTGAGATCATGAAGATCGCTCAAGAACCCGTATCACTTGAAACACCGATTGGTGAAGAAGATGATTCACACTTAGGCGACTTTATTGAAGACCAAGAAGCATTAGCACCTGCGGATGCAGCGGCTTACGAATTGCTTAAAGAGCAGCTTGAAGATGTGCTAGATACACTCACAGAACGTGAAGAGAACGTACTTCGTTTACGTTTTGGTCTAGATGATGGCAGAACACGTACCCTTGAAGAAGTAGGTAAAGTGTTCGGTGTTACGCGTGAGCGTATTCGTCAAATCGAAGCGAAAGCACTTCGCAAGCTTCGCCATCCAAGCCGTTCCAAACGTTTGAAAGATTTCTTAGAATAGTAAATGATCAAACAGAGATCACGTTTTTTTCCTTTCTTAGGGAAGAAGCGTGATCTTTTTTACTAATTAATCGAGGAGAATTCGCCGATAATGTTAGGGGAAGGTGATCAAATGGATGCAGATAAACGAAAGACGATCATGAATGAAATTACCCATTGGCGTAGAAGTAAACTTCTCCCGGAGCAATATTGTGATTTTCTAATGAACCTATATCGCGATGAACATACAGGGCAAGCCTATCCGAAGCCAAGTGGGAAAGCAGCTGTGATTTCGAATAGTCATTGGCGTTATTGGTTGTATGCGGTGCTTGGACTTGGCTTGTTAGGGTTCTCATTATTTCATTTTGCGAGTATGAGTTTGATACTTCAAATGGGGATTTCTTGTGTTTTTGTGTTAGGCTGTTATATGATGGGCTTAGGACGCAAGAAGAACTCGCCATTCGTGTCCACGATGTTATGCTTAGCTGCGTCATTAATTTTACTGGTGTCGGGGATGTATGTGATTTCGAAGACTACATATAATGAACCGACTTATTACGTTGAATTCATTGCATGTTGTGCGATGATCTGGTTAATTATTGGACTTACGAGCAAGCAGTATATCTTGCATTTGTTTGGATGGTTGGCACTTATCTTCGTATATGCGTGGTTTATAAATGCCAAGCTAGATCATGTGAATATAGCGTATTTACAGCTAGGTTGGGTAGGATTAGTTGGTTTGTTTACTTGGTTAGGATGGCTGACACATCACCGAAGCAAAGAGCATGCAAAAGTACTATTCATCGTTGGGGCTGTTTGTTGGTTCGTCCCTGAAGTCATGAATTTGGTAACAGGCCATGGCGGAACGCTTGAATTTGTACAGATGCTGTTATTTGGCAAGCTGGCAGTGGGTGCGTTATTATTATTTGTTTTACGAAAAAAATGGACAGAGTGGGTTGTATAATTACATGATTAAATTATCTAAACGATTAGAAATGATTGCACAAAGAGTGCCACAAGGCTCTCGAGTTGCTGATATTGGTTCGGATCATGCTTTGCTGCCAACATATTTGGTTCAGCAGGGCATGATTTCTTTTGCTGTGGCGGGGGAAGTAAATGAGGGGCCTCGTGATGCTGCGCAAAATCAAGTGCGTATGGCGGGACTTGCTGAGAAGATTTCCGTGCGATTAGGCAATGGTTTAGCTGTTATTGAGCCTGGTGAAGTGGAGACAATCACAATTGCAGGGATGGGCGGCAGCCTTATTTCCACCATTCTTGAGGAAGGTAAGCATAAGCTTACAGGTGTGCGTACGTTAATCTTACAACCAAATGTCGGAGAAGACTTTGTTCGCCGCTGGTTAGATGAGAATGGTTGGTTACTTACAGGTGAAACTATTCTTGAAGAGGATGGCAAGATCTATGAGATCTTAACTGCAACACGTAATGAGTCTGATGAGAATCGTGAAGCGTTTGAAAGTATGCGTGGACAGCTCTATGCACAGCGTGTGATCGGGCAGAATGGGGAAGTGAGTCTTGATAAAGAAATGCTTATGCGCTTAGGGCCGTGGCTTGTTGCAGAAGCTTCTCCTGTATGGGTTAATAAATGGCAATCTGAATTGTTGAAAATGGATCGTGTGCGTTCAAGTATGGGACAGTCTGAGCAAGAATCTGCGAAGCTCAAGAAAGAAAGCCTGACACAAGAGATGAATCAAATTCAGGAGGTGCTGACATGTTTGCAAAAGGTGCAGCTGTAATTCAGTTATTTGAGGAACTAGCACCGAAGCATTATGCCATGCCGGATGACAAGATCGGCTTGCAGTTAGGAACGCTAAATAAGGAAATCCGTCATATTCTCGTGGCGCTTGATGTAACAGAAGCAGTTGTGGAAGAAGCGATCAGCCAAGGAGCGGATCTCATTATTGCGCATCATGCGATTATTTTCCGAGCACTCGCACATCTTCGGACAGATACGACGGCGGGGCGTTTATATGAGAAGCTCATCAAACATGATATTGCGGTTTATATTGCACATACGAATCTGGATGTTGCAACTGGCGGTGTGAACGATTTGCTTGCTGGACAGCTGGGTTTAACAGATCTTGGACATCTGGAAGATGTACACACAGAGAAGTTGAACAAATTGGTGGTCTTCGTGCCGAAGACACACCATGAAGAAGTACAGCGTGCGCTATTTAACGCGGGAGCAGGTCATATCGGGCAGTATAGCCATTGTTCCTTCAACACGGAAGGACAGGGGACATTTATGCCCGGAGATAGCACGCAGCCATTCATCGGTGCGCAAGGCAAGTTCGAACGCGTAGACGAAGTACGCGTGGAGACGATTGTGCCTGAGGCAGCGGCTCGCCGCGTGGTTCAGGCCATGCTCAAGGCTCACCCTTATGAAGAGGTGGCCTATGATCTATATCCCCTTGATCTCAAGGGGAGAGTGTTTGGGCTTGGCCGGGTAGGTAAGCTCCCGGCTCCTGTGACGCTTGCTGAGCTCGCAGGTACTGCGAAGCAAGCGTTCGACGTGCCGACGGTTCGCGTCGTCGGCGACTTAACCCGCACCGTGCGCAAGGCGGCGGTGCTGGGTGGATCTGGCGCGAGGTACTGGCGCAGCGCCAAGTTTGCAGGCGCCGATGTGCTCGTCACCGGCGACATTGACTACCATTCCGCGCACGATGCGCTCGCGGATGGAATGACGATAATCGACGTGGGCCATAACGTCGAGAAGGTTATGAAAGAAGCCGTTGCGAAGTACATGCGCGAACGCTTTACAGAGAAGCGTTATACAACGACGGTAACGGCATCAACCATTAACACGGAAGTGTTCCAGTTCGTCTAGAATGCGTGAAATAGCTCCCACTTATTTTAAATGGAAGCATGGGAAGTCATTTGTAAGTCATTCTCAGTTGTAACATCGGTCAATTCCTAGTATAATCAATCGTTAGAGACGGAAAGTTTGACAGACAATCGCTGGTTGCAGGAGACTGTAACGAGAGGAAAGTCCGGGCTCCATAGGGCAGGGTGCTGGATAACGTCCAGTCAGCGCAAGTTGAAGGATAGTGCCACAGAAATGGACCGCCGATGACGCTTATAGCGAACAGGCAAGGGTGGAACCGTGGTGTAAGAGACCACGAGGAGCGTGGGTGACTACGTTCCTGGTAAACCCCACTTGGAGCAAGACCTAAGAGGGACGCAGCTAGCTTGACTAGCAGCTTTAGCCCGAAGCGCGTCCGGGTTGGTCGCTTGAGCCATATAGCAATGTATGGCCTAGATAGATGATTGTCACTTCAATAGTGGGAGGAGTTGCATCCGTCGTACCACTGGAAGTACAGAACCCGGCTTACGGAAAGCTTTCCGCAATGCACGCGAAGAACTACCCAATTTTGGGTAGTTTTTTTGCGTTTATGAAGAAGAATCAGCCTAAATAATAAAATAATGGAAAAATGGGATGCTATAGGTGGTGAATAACAAAGAAAATAAACGAATGTAGATGTATGGAGGGGTTTGCATATGAAGAGGAAAACGAATATTGTGCTGATGGTCTTACTATCCATTATGCTTATAGTTGCAGGGTGCGGCGGCAATCAGGCTAAGAAGGGTGAAGAGGCTACTCCCGCACCGAAAAAGGAAGAGAGTGAAGGTACATCAGGCGCATCGAAGGCGACTTATACCCCGATTGGTGAGCTAAAGGACAGCTATGACATTGTCATTGTAGGTTCAGGCGGTGCGGGAATGTCAGCTGCGCTTGTCGCTAAAGCGGCTGGAATGAATCCCGTGATTTTTGAGAAAATGCCGGCAGCAGGCGGAAATACGAATAAGTCGTCCTCAGGTATGAATGCTTCAGAGACGAAGTTTCAAAAACAGCAAGGCATACAAGATAAGAACGATTTATTCTATGAAGAGACGTTAAAGGGCGGGCATGATACGAATGACAAGGAAATGCTACGTTATTTTGTCGATAACTCCGCGGCAGCAATTGATTGGTTAGACTCCATTGGTATTACCCTAAGTAATATTACGATCACAGGCGGTATGAAGGAGAAGCGTACGCATCGTCCTGCAGACGGTTCAGCTGTTGGGCAGTATCTTGTAAATGGCTTAGTAAAAAATGTGCAAGAAAAGGGAATCCCGCTTTTCGTGAATGCGAATGTAAAAGAAATTACGAGTAAAGACGGCAAAGCCACTGGTGTTAAAGTTAGCTTTAGTGAAAATACGGATAAAACCATTTCAGCCAAGTCTGTCATCATTACATCCGGAGGATTCGGCGCGAATATGGACATGATTGCGAAAGTCCGCCCAGACTTAAAGGGCTTGGTGACGACAAACCAGAAGGGCAGTACAGGCGATGGTATTAACATGATTGAAAAGATGGGTGGTACAACAGTCGATCTTGATCAAATCCAAGTTCATCCGACGGTACAACAAGAACAGTCTTACCTCATTGGGGAAGCGCTTCGTGGGGAAGGGTCCATTCTTGTAACGAGTGATGGCAAACGGTTCACGAATGAGATGGCAACACGTGATACCGTAACGGCAGCCATTAATAAAGTTAAAGATAAATCCGCTTGGCTTGTATTCGATTCTGGTGTTCGTTCTCGGGCCAAAGCAGTTGAGCAATATAACAAGATGGGTTTTGTGAAAACAGCGGATTCGGCAGAAGCGTTGGCAAAAGAAATAGGTGTTCCTGCTGATGAACTCAAGAAGACGTTAGATGGCTGGAACAGTGCTGTTAATAACAAAAAAGATGCAGAATTCGGAAGAGCGACAGGAATGGAACATGATCTAGCAACAGCTCCATACTATGCAATTAAAATCGGACCAGGTATCCACTATACGATGGGTGGTGTAAGAATCAATACGAATACAGAAGTATTGGATAAGAGCGGGAAACCGATCCCTGGTCTTTATGCAGCTGGTGAAGTAACAGGAGGCTTACACGGTCAAAATCGGATTGGCGGTAACTCGGTGGCTGAAATCATTATTTTCGGTCGTCAAGCAGGTACGAAGTCGACGGAATACGCTAAGGCTGTTAAATGAGAACGGTGTTCCTGTCAATCATGTTCAACAACAAACAACCCCATCTTCACAATATGTGATGGATGAGGTTGTTTTTATTTTATATGTGAATTGAAAATTATTTAACCGACATTTGAGCGGCTCTTACTGCTTTGGCGACATCAATTATTCCATGCCCGTAAAGCGGATCTCGACCTGCTACACCTAAGTCTTGTGCGGTGCTTCGTATCATATCCATGACTTCAATATTGTGAAGGGCAGGATTAATGGAGCGTATCATAGCTGCTAATGCTGCCACATGTGGGCTTGCCATTGATGTACCTGACAATGCCGCATACTGGTGTGGAGGATACGTTGAAGCAATACTAACCCCAGGAGCAGCTACATCAACATAATCCCCGTAATTAGAGAATGGTGCTCGATTACGATTGATGTCCGTCGCAGCAACTGCGAACACCTCGGGGTAATAAGCAGGGTAGGAAGGGCGACCCGTATTGTCATTCCCGCTAGCTGCTACAAGTACAACATCGCGCTCATACGCGTACTTGATGGCATCGTGCAAAAATTCGGATGGCGCATAGTTGCCCAGACTCATGTTAATCACTTTCGCACCATGATCCACCGCCCAGATAATACCTTGTGCAACCGTATACGTACTGCCTGCTCCTGTTTGATCGAGGGCTTTGATCGGCATTAGTGAATTATTCCACACCATCCCTGCAACACCAAGACGATTGTTTACAACAGCTCCGACAACCCCTGATACATGAGTGCCATGACCTACATCATCATTTGGCGTCGTCGTAGGGTCAACGAGGTTGTATCCGTTTATCAGATGAGCTTGTAAGTCAGGGTGTGTAAGATCAACCCCTGTATCGATGACTGCAACAATCGTAGTGTTATTACCGCCCCGCTCGGCTTGCCAGCCTGCTTCTGATCCAATTTGTTTCAAGTTCCACTGGTAACGATCATACAGGACGTCATTAGGTTCAATTAATGCAGGTGTATTCGCTGCTGGCATGGAACTACCTTGCCCTTGTACTGGGCGGTAGGGATATGGAGGGCCAAAGTATACACTTTCATCCGTCTGACGAATTTGCGGGCGATTATAGTGCAGCGTATTCGTTACATAGAAGAAATGCGGCTCTGCATAAGCAACATTCCATTTATGGAAGTATTTCACCAGATCTTTTGCCACAATACGGCGCGACTTGAATACATAAGTTCCATTCACATGTTGGGTGATCTTACCATCAGTCTCTTTAAGAATCTGGTTCAGTTCAGACTTTGTGGGACGACGATGGAACTTAACGACAACTTCGTGGGTTTCGTAGTGGCTTGTCCCTTCATTATCTTCAGGGGTTACGACGCGTTTAGGTAGATGTGTTCCTGACTCAACAGTCTTCATATGCACGCGATTCGTATTTGGAAAAGGTTCTAACCGCATATTCTTATGTTGATGGTCAGCCACTTTCGTAAGGATACGCTGATTCACAACCGCAATGACTTGTAATTGTGTTTCTTGAGATCGCTCACCAAGGACAAAGTAAGATGAGTCGCCTACTTTGAACTCTTTTGACATATAAGATTTGGAAGTACTCGCACTGAGTTGTTTTTTCGCTTCATCAATGAATGGTTTGGAGGCCGTAACAGCATCTCCTTTTAGCTGTCCAATCGTCTGCGGTTTATTCTGTGGGTTTGAAAGCTGCTCCCAGATCATATATTGAATATGCGGATGCTTCTGTTGCCAATCCGTTAGAGTTGGCTTGCTTTCAGTAAGAAGCGCTTGTAGGTCAAGTTGACAGCTGCTTCGACACAGTTCCTCTGTTACTTTAATATCTTGTGCAACAAGGGCATGTTTCATGGCGACCTCTTGTTCAGCGGAAGGAACAACTTGCGATTCGTGTAAATTGGAACGAGGGTTATTGTTGATACACGAAATAAGTAGGGAGCTTAGGAGTAACGTGACACTGTAAGTCAATAATTTGCGGCGCATCAAGGTAGTAGTGCCTCCTCTAGTTGTACGTAATTCATCCTCTCGTTAGAGTTCGAAGAAGAGGTCGATTTTATGCGGTTTTCTATTCACTTGCCTTATGTTTGGATATTACTTTTATTGAGAAATTGTGGTAGGATAGAAGTGAAATTTTATCGTAAATTTTTCGTGTTGGAATGAGACGGAGGAGGTCTTGCTGCAGTGGCAATGTTTAACGTTAAGAACATTTGCGAATCAAGTCGTGCTAGATTGAAGGATTCCATTGATAAGATGGAACAGTTCCTTAACCATCACTCGCTTTCGCAGCTAAATGTTGAAAATGATCCAGCAATGGATGAATTCTATCGCAATTACTTGCAAGATACTCGTCATTTACTAGTATTCTGTGAAGTATCATATGAGAAGTTGGGGGTTGCACTACGTCGTCCAACATTTAATACCGATTATGCTGAAAAAGCACTATATGATGTATTCCACTCATGTGTAAGCAGCTTTTTCTATCCGAAGAATGAATGTTATTCCGAAGATGGTCGTTATGCCTATACAGGTCAAGACGCCATTCGGTTTCGGAAGAAGCCTTGCCGTGAAGCACGCGATCTAATAATAGATTTATCAAAAATATTCGAAGAGCTCCGCGAGGAGTTAGCTTACTACGAGACGGATTACGTGACACAGCGCCGTTTACAAGGCGAGAAAATTTAACCTCATCCATAATGAATGAAGAGATGGCAAATGCCGTCTCTTTTTTATTTTCGTAAGATTCTGGAACTTTAGGGGATCTGGATTGTCTAATTATTGAGGTGATCGATTTGGAGGGCCATTATTTAGCTTCTCTTTCTTATACAGATGATGCGACGACCGTACTTGGTGAGCTTATGCGAGAATATGGGGATGATGTATGGAGATTCGCTTATTTTATGACAAAAAGCAAAGACCTTGCAGATGACATCTCACAGGATGTGTTTCTCAACGTATATGAAAAGTTGTATACATATAGGGGACAATGTTCGATCAAGAGCTGGTTGCTTACGATTACGCGTAATCGGTGTCTGAATGTAATGAAATCGTTCTTTTTACGAAAAGTCTCGCTTGTAGGCTGGATTTTCTCTACACAGACCGTACGTTCTGCCGAACATGAACTGTTTGACCGATTGGAGACTAAACATATTTGGACATGTGTCATGCAGCTGCCTATAAAGTTTCGCGAGCCATTGTTATTAGAAAGTCATTATGAGATGTCGATGAAAGATATCGCATATGTACTTGGTATTTCAGAAGGAACAGTAAAATCAAGATTACATCGTGCACGGAAGAAGTTACAGATGATATTGAGCGAAAAGGAGGGGGAGTAACATGACGAAGCGTAATAATGAATGGCAACAATCGCTGAAACAATCTCCTTTTACTCAAAATTATTTTACAAGAGAACATGAACAAGCAGTCTTCAATCGGATTCAAATGGATAAAAGGGGAGAGAAGGTGAAGGTAGGTAAGGTGAACAGATGGTTTATTCCTGCTATGATGATCAGTTGCCTATTCTTTCTCATGGCGGTTGCTATTCCATTTGTAGTGAAAGAAATCGAGCATCGCGCAGCGGTAAAGAAAGAATGGGATGTAAGGCAGGAATATTGGCAGGATGGGGGGCGGGTATTTAGTTTATTTCCTGGAGGAGATGTTCCTGCGGGTAAAATTAATGGATATAAGATCATAGTGGACCAACCGATGGAATCACTAAAGAATATGCAATTTTTCATAAAAGCTATCCATCAAGGCTCGGGTAATACGCAAGAAATAAAAACAAGTTTTAATGTGAAGCGTTATGAGGATAATTTAACTTGGGTTACGACGAGCTTTGGTTTACCACTTAGTGGTCATTGGAAATTAGAGCTGTACGGAGATGAGAACGAGCAGGGAGTAATTCGTTATTTTGGAGATGTTGTCATTGATATTCCAGAACATTCATGGGAAGTTAGTCCGACATTTAAGTATAATATTTATCAATTAAGAGGGATAGAAAATCGGATGGGAGTTATGGATCATGAAATCATAGCTGGGAAACCGAATAAGTATATGTGGTTCTTTTGGGGAGATAAATCTATTCTGAGAGGTGAATCTCCGGTATATGCAGTGCGTAAGGGGACGAATGAGTTGATTCTAATAGAAAAGTCTGGATTTAGTTATGGTAGCGCTTTTGAAATTGACCATGACAATTCTATAATTACTAGCTTAAACATACCCAAACCCGGTATCTGGCGTTTGATGGTATACGCTAACAACAACTTGTTCGACAGCGTCGTAGTTGAAGTAAAACAAGCGCCATAAATCATACGCCAATTAGTTTTTACCAAGAATCATTCTCAAGAATAACTCCATATCATCACGGGAAAATTGTTAATGAGGTGATGAATATGGATAAGCCAATCGTTAAATGTTCAGTTGCGAACTGTCACTATTGGGGACAGGGCAATAATTGTAATGCAGAGTCGATCATGATTGAGATTGATGCACATGCAAACAATCAGTATGATTCGGAGTTTGCTTCTGAATTTGAGGAGCACCAAGATCATGCGAGTTCAGCTGCCAAGACCTGCTGCCACACCTTTAAAGCTAAAGCAAAGTAATGAAAGCAAGACCTCAGGAAACTTTAAGAAACGAGCAGGCTTTTCTTACGGAGCAGGCTCGTTTTTTAGTTCTTGAGACCCTGTTTATGGCACTTGTCTAATCTTTTGACTCCCAAATGCCGTTAATATCATGTATAATACATATTATTAGGCTTTGGAGGACGGCAGATGAACCAAATTGAACCGCAAAAGATGAAACAACTGCTGCAAATGCAAATGCTTGATCGCACACCTTTACTCTCTTCAAATAAAGGTACGAATTCGACAAGTGATAGTGATGCTTTTGGTAATGTGCTTTCGCTTGTGATGTCACAACAGGGTGGACTATCTGCGGAAGATACATCCGTACAAGCTGAAGCTTTTAATAACCCATTAGATCGTCTGAATTCATCAACATCCATTATTCCAAGCTCGAACCATACACAAACATTCTCCGGAGATTCTTCGTATGATGCATTGATCGAACAAGCGAGTCAGCAGTATGGTGTTGATTCAGCACTTGTAAGAGCAGTTATCAAACAGGAGTCGTCGTTTAATCCTAACAGTGAATCACATGCTGGTGCTAAGGGACTTATGCAGCTCATGGACGAGACAGCTAAAGGCTTAGGTGTAAGAGATTCATTTGATCCTGTGCAAAATGTACATGGTGGTACGAAGTATTTATCAGGTTTACTTGATAAGTATAATGGCCATGAAGGTGTGGCGCTCGCTGCCTATAATGCTGGACCCGGACGAGTGGATCGTCTAGGTATTCGAACGAATCAAGACTTGCAAGAGAAATTGCAATTTTTGCCGAAGGAAACTCAAGGCTATGTTAGCAAAGTACTTGGTTATAAACAAGGTTACCGTATGTAGGTCAGAAAAAAAGCTGAGCCCGTTGCATTGGGAGCGGCTATTTTTATTTTTGTCACATATAGATAGAAGGGACGAGTCTTTTTATGTTATATCTAGACCATGCCGCTACGACCCCTCCTTATGATGAAGTTATTGATTCCATCACGGAGGTTATGCGCAAGTTTTATGGGAATCCTTCGTCTCTCCATCAATTAGGTGTAGAAGCAGAGCGCTTATTAATAAAGGCTAAAGAGCTCATTGCATCTACACTTGCTGTAAAACCATCTGAGATCGTCTTGACATCAGGGGGTACAGAGAGTAACAATTTGGCTGTTAAAGGTGTTGCCTATCAGCACCGCGGTAGAGGTAACCATTTGATTACTTCACAAATTGAGCACCCCTCAGTACTGGAAGTGTTTCGTGAACTTGAAAAAGAAGGCTTCCGCGTCACATACTTACCTGTCGATGACACAGGGCAAGTTATTGTACAGGCTTTGCAAGAAGCGTTATGTGATCAGACGATCCTTGTCAGCATTATGCATGTGAATAATGAGATGGGACGCATTCAACCGATTCATACGATAGGCAAAATATTGGCGGGGTATCCGAAAGTTATTTTTCATGTCGATGCGGTGCAAAGTATAGGTAAGCTTCAAGTAAAGCCCCATGAGCTAGGTGTCGATTTAATGTCAGCATCTGCCCATAAGTTCCGTGGTCCTAAAGGAGTAGGTTTCCTATTCCGCCGTGAAGGTTTATTAATTAAGCCGCAACTTATTGGTGGCGGTCAGGAACAAGGGTTGCGCTCAGGTACGGAGAACGTACCTTTAATCGTCGGAATGGCGAAAGCGCTTCGTATGACGACAGAACATTTGGATGCAGCAATTAAGCATAAATACGAACTTCGTCAAATATTAAAAGAAGGAATTAGAGATATTCCGGCACTCATACTTACCGGAGCTGAGCAGGAAGCAGAGATGGCGCCTCACATCGTTCATTTCTGTTTCCCAGGAATGAAGTCGGAAGTGGTTGTTCACGCCTTGGAGAAACATCAGTATTACATTTCATCGAAATCCGCTTGTTCTTCGGAAGAATTGAAACCAAGTGACGTCTTAACGGCGCTCGGATATGACCGGGATCGTGCAAGCAGCGGTTTACGGGTATCCTTTGCCGAGACATGTTCAATAGATGAAATGAAAGGGTTTGTGCAGAAGTTGCAACAAACGGTACAGGGGCTGCAGGGAGCAGCAAGAATTAGAGGGGAGAGAAAACTGTAGTGAATTATCCTGACACAATTGTAGTCCGTTTCGGCGAGATGATGCTAAAGGGACGTAATCGCAGACGGTTTGAAACGAGTATTTATCAACATATTAAGCGGGTATTATCACCTTATGGTGAAGTTGAAATTACGTTTGATTATGGACGTATATTTATTGATGGATTAGGTTCTTCGTATGAACAGGTGAAGGGGCATCTAAGCAAGGTGTTCGGTTTGACTTCATTCTCACCTGCTTACTCCACGGAACTAGATGTAGAAGCGATGCAGAAGCAAGCGCTAGCGATGGTGCAATCTTTACCTGAAATGCCGAAGACATTTAAGGTGTCTACACGCAGAGCGAATAAACGTTTTCCACATGATACGTATGAAACGAACAATCTGATCGGTGGATACATCCTGGATCATTGCCCAGGTCTGAAAGTGGACGTGCATAACCCTGAGCTGGAAGTACGTATTGAAGTACGAGAGAAAGCACTTATTTTCTCCCAAGTTGAGGAAGGTCCAGGTGGTTTCCCGCTGGGTACGAATGGCAAGGGAATGTTGCTATTATCCGGCGGTATTGATTCACCAGTTGCTGGGTATATGGCGCTTCGTAAAGGACTTACGATTGAAGCTGTTCATTTCCATAGCTATCCATACACGAGTGATCGTGCGAAGCAGAAGGTAATCGACTTGGCACAGATCCTTTCGGAATATGCAGGTGAAGTAAAGCTTCATCTTGTACCATTTACGGATATACAGACGAGCCTGAACAGTGCGCATAAAGGAAACTTTATGGTAACGTTCATGCGTCGTGCGATGTACCGTATTGCACAGCGTTTAGCGGAGAAGAATGGTGCACTTGCACTTGTTACAGGTGAAAGTCTGGGTCAGGTGGCATCACAGACATTGCCAAGTATGCATGCGATTGGACATGTGGTCGATATTCCGATCTTGCAGCCACTTGTGATGATGGATAAGAAGGATATTGTTAAGATTGCTGAGAAGATTGGCACTTATGAGACATCCATTCTGCCTTATGATGATTGCTGTACGCTATTCTTACCGAAATCGCCAACAACGAATCCGAACTTACGCGTTCTTGAAGGAATCGAGAATACGTTTGAGTTTATGAATCCGATGATTGAAGAGGCGATCGAGAAGACAGAAACGATTGTGCTTCGTCCTGGTGAAAAACAAGCTGTTGAGCTTGAACATGCGCATTTATTCTAAATGGTTATAAAAAGTTGCAATCGCGGATTCATTCATTTGACGGATAGGATGAAAATGTGAGGGGGCGTTACACATGATATGGGACAGCCTGATACTTTTTCTCAAAATCATGCTTATAAACATCATACTCAGCGGTGACAATGCTGTTGTAATCGCAATGGCTTGCAAGAACTTACCTGTATCACAGCGCAAACAAGCAATATGGTGGGGGACATTTGGCGCCATTGCGCTACGGTTATTATTAACGCTCGTAGCGGTGACTGTGCTAAGCATCCCCTACATACAAGCGCTTGGATCCGTGTTCTTGCTATGGATTGCTGTAAAGCTGCTCATCGATGATGGGGATCACTCAGACATTCGCGGCGCCTCAACTCTGGGGAAAGCGATCTGGACGATTATTGTGGCGGACTTGGTTATGAGTTTGGATAACGTACTGGCGATTGCTGCTACGGCACAGAATAATGTAGGGATGGTTATATTAGGTATTACACTGAGTATCCCACTCATTATTTGGGGCAGTACCGTTGTGATGAAGCTGCTCAATCGCTTTCCGATTCTTGTGTATCTTGGAGCGGCGATTCTTGGTTACACGGCGGGGGATATGTTTGCAAGTGATGAGAAGATGCAGATGTATGTACTGCATGATTTACCGGAATGGATTATACCGATTGGAGCAACGCTTATCGTAATTGTGGCCGGTTTAATTAAGAAAATGTCACATAAGCATGATGATGCAAGCACGACCACCTAAACAATTTGTTTAGGTGGTTTTTACTAGCAATTCACAGATAATTAGGCTAAACTATGTGTAGAATGATGTCGAACTTGGCTTGTTTAATTTGGCTTGTACGTCAGATGCATGGCTGAAATATGAAGGGGGAAGCTAAGATGGCGAGAAAGAATTATTCACTAGGTGTAGTACTCCTAGTCGTTGCGTTTATTTTGCTACTGGGTAAATTAGGCGTATTTTCATTTATTGGAGTGCATCTGTGGCCGCTTTTAGTTATCGGACTTGGGCTTTTGCTTCACTGGCTATATTTTAGTCGGCACATGCCTCCCACCGTATTAATTCCAGGCGGTGCACTTGTGACGTACGGTGTTCTATTCTTCATCTGTACACTGTTCGGATGGGGTTTGATGAGCTCGTTATGGCCGGTATTTATACTTGGTATAGCTGTGGGTTTATATGAGGTTAGTATGTTTGAACGACAGACGGGGCGCTCATTCTTAACAGCTTCCATTGTACTTGGTCTTGTGTCGGTCGGGTTGTTTGTTCTAACGCTACTTGTTCAGGGCGGCGTTTACATGATTATTATTTTGCTAATACTTGCAGGTGTTTACATGATCTTTCGTAAACCGCGGTTATGGTAATATAAGAGAATTGCTTTCCATTGATAACCGGTTTAGCTTGCCTTTTGCAGTTACCGGAAGTATAATGATGTTTAGTGTGAAAGCGTCGGGAGGATAATCCGGCGCTTATTTTGTGGGAAAAAAGAGAGGAATGAAAGCATGCACGCAAGAGATAAGATCAAAAATATTGCCATTATTGCGCACGTTGACCACGGAAAAACGACGCTAGTGGATAAGCTGCTACAACAATCAGGAACTTACCGTGATCATGAGCACGTGCAAGAACGCGCAATGGATTCCAACGATCTTGAGAGAGAACGCGGTATTACCATTTTAGCGAAAAATACAGCTATTAATTATAAGGATCATCTCATTAATATCGTGGATACACCTGGTCACGCTGACTTCGGTGGTGAAGTTGAACGTATTATGAAGATGGTTGACGGCGTACTTCTTGTTGTCGATGCATTCGAAGGTACAATGCCTCAAACGAAGTTCGTACTTCGTAAAGCACTTGAGCAAAAGCTAACACCAATCGTAGTTGTGAACAAAATTGACCGTCCGAACGCAAGCCCAGAAAAAGTGGTAGATGAAGTATTAGATCTATTCATCGAGCTTGGTGCGACTGATGATCAATTGGACTTCCCAGTTGTGTATGCATCTGCGCTTCAAGGTACTTCTTCCATGAACGTAGACAAACAAGATGAGAACATGCAATCTCTATATGAGACGATTATTGAGCATATCCCATCCCCAACTGAAGATACAGAACAACCTCTTCAATTGCTTATTACACTAATGGATTACAACGAATACCTAGGCCGTATTGGTGTAGGTCGTGTAAACCGTGGTATTATCCGTGCGGGTCAGACTGTTGCTGTTATGCAGCGTGATGGTTCTGTGAAGCAAGGTCGTATTGAGAAATTGTTCGGATTCCAAGGTCTTAAGCGTCTTGAAATTGCAGAAGCTGGAGCAGGGGATATCGTTGCGATTTCCGGTATTAAAGATATTAATATCGGTGAAACAGTTGCAGATCCAACTAAGCCTGAGGCTCTTCCTGTTCTTAAGATCGATGAGCCAACACTACAAATGACGTTCCTAGTGAATAACTCACCATTCGCTGGCCGCGAAGGTAAATGGGTTACTTCCCGTAAAATTCGTGAGCGTCTATTCAAAGAGCTTGAAACTGACGTATCCTTACGCGTTGACGAAACAGATTCTCCAGATGCGTTCATCGTATCCGGCCGTGGTGAACTTCACCTTGGTATCTTGATCGAGAACATGCGTCGTGAAGGATTCGAGCTTCAAGTGTCGAAACCAGAAGTAATCATTCGTGAAGTTGATGGCAAGAAAATGGAGCCTATCGAGGGTCTGATCATTGACGTTCCAGAAGAAAGCGTTGGCGCTGTTATGGAAAGTCTAGGAACTCGTAAAGCTGAAATGGTAAACATGATCAATAACGGCACTGGTAATATCCGTCTTGAATTCTTGATTCCTGCTCGCGGCTTGATCGGTTACCGTACACAATTGCTAACACTTACTCGCGGTTATGGTGTAATGAACCATGCATTTGATTCTTATGGTCCATATGCAGGCGCTGGCGTAGGTGGCAGACACCAAGGGGTTCTTGTATCTTCTGATACAGGTATGTCCACTCTATACGGCATCTTGTCTGTTGAGGATCGTGGTGTGTTGTTCGTACACCCATCAACTGAAGTTTATGAAGGTATGATCGTAGGTGAACATACACGTGATAACGATATTATCGTTAACATTTGTAAAGAAAAAGCAGTAAACAACATTCGTTCTGCGAACAAAGAAGAAACAGTGAAGATGAAAGTCCCACGCGCGTATTCTTTGGAGCAAGCTCTTGAGTACTTGAACGATGATGAGTATTGTGAAATTACACCTAAATCCGTTCGTCTTCGTAAGAAAATCCTTAATAAGAGTGAGCGTGAGCGTGCGGAGAAACACCGCAAAATGGCTCAAGCTAACGCATAATTGCATAGCAGTCTTAACCATCAGTGGGTAAAAGGGGAGTAGAAGTATGGATACGCTAAATGAGTGGTTTACGGATCATCTTTATATCACGTTCATCATCATTTATCTATTCATGACGTACGTGTATAACAAAGTGTTCCGTGTTAAAAAGCTACCGCTTCTTAAAGCTCTGATTGTGTACGTACTCATGGGGGTCGGCGCATTTATGCTGTTGATTTTCCAAGTCGATGCGAAATTACCGATTGTACTTTGTTTATCTGTTGCGATTTTCCTCATGCTTCTTGTTCGTATTCGCTACTTTGTCGAGGGTAGACAGAAAAAGCAAGCGTCCAAAACACAGAATCATTCTTAAATAGTAATGAACGTGGATGGGGGAAAGCCACTTGAAGCTTCAAGATGCACTCTTTAATTGGTTGCAAATTCGCGTTGTCTCTGAGGCGCGCGAAGATGACAATGCGGCTCGTGAGACGATGGATTTCTTCGAGACGATCTTACGTGAAGACCACAACTTGAGTCACTTTGCTATTGTTCAGACAGATGACTCGATGTATGTGCTGGACTATGTCCATGAAGGCGTTAGTAAGAAGCAAATGTTTGATCGGATTTCCGTGGAAGCATTATTGCACGATATAAACTCCAATCCTAAATATAATTCATAATTGATGATGGTTAAATCAGGTCCCTATTTGCCGACATAACTTGAACCCTTTTCCGATACAATAGGTATAGGAGCAGATCAAAGTTTATGTTTGGCGAGTGGGGTGTCATACATAGCAACGATCGCTTAACGTTCATATAATAAGTAAAACTCATTCCTGCTTGTAGGAGGGTATTGCAATATGACAGAAATGATCGCAGTTCAACCATACCAATTATGCAACGTATTTTTTGATGCGATGAAAAAAGCCTAGGCGCTCCTGCCTGGGCTTTTTTCTTGAGTATAGAAGTTACCAACGAATCGCATGGTAATGGTAATGGAGTTCCAAACGCCTAATTCCGGGAGGTCTCTCACATGGAGAAAATTTACGTGCTCGATACGAATGTCTTACTTCAAGATCCAAATGCGATTTATGCATTTGAAGATAATGAAGTGGTAATTCCGGCTGTGGTGTTGGAGGAAATCGACTCGAAGAAAAGATTGGCGGACGAAATTGGTCGTAATGCCCGTACGGTATCACGACTGCTAGATGGACTACGAACGAAAGGCAGGTTATTTGACGGTATAGCGCTCGATAATGGTGGAATGGTGAAGGTGGAACTCAATCATAAATCATTCGCTAAGATGCAAGAGCTGTTCGTGGAGCTAACGAATGATAATCGAATATTAGCGGTTGCGCTGAACTATCATGTAGAAGAGCAGAGCAAACCTGCGCCAAGACCTGTTATTCTCGTTAGTAAAGATGTGCTCGTCCGTATTAAAGCGGATGTTCTGGGCATTACAGCCGAAGATTATTTAACAGACCGGGTCGTTGATGGTTCCGAAATGTATATGGGTTATTTGAGTATTCATGTCCACCCTTCTGTGATTGATGAATTCTATTCATTCCGGCAATTATCTGTTTCAACTCTTAACTTGGGCTATACGCTTAACCCGCATGAGTTTGTCATTCTGCGTGATGAGCTAGGCACTTCTAAATCAGCACTGTTAAAAGTGAATGCTGATGGTAAGAAACTCGAGCCGCTGTATTTAAGCAATGAGCCTGTCTGGGGAATTGCAGCGCGAAATGCACAACAAAGAATGGCACTGGAGCTATTATTAAATGATGATATTCCGTTAGTCACCTTGAGTGGTAAAGCGGGAACAGGGAAAACGCTACTCACACTTGCATCTGGACTGATGAAAGTTGAAGATGAGCATAAATATAAGAAATTGTTAATTGCAAGGCCAGTCGTGCCAATGGGTAAGGATATCGGTTATTTACCAGGGGAGAAGGATGAGAAGCTGCGCCCATGGATGCAACCGATCTATGATAATCTGGAGTATTTATTCGATACGAAGAAGTCAGGCGATATTGATAAAATCCTAGCAGGGCTTGGTTCTATTCAGGTGGAGGCGTTGACCTACATCCGCGGACGCTCGATCCCGGGGCAATTTATTATTATTGATGAAGCACAGAACTTATCCAAGCATGAAGTGAAGACGATCATCTCTCGCGTTGGTGAAGGCAGTAAGATCGTACTTGTTGGCGATCCTGGGCAGATTGATCATCCTTACCTAGATGCGGCAAGCAATGGGCTCACGTACGTCATTGAACGCTTTAAGAATGAACAAGTCAGTGGACACATTACACTTGAACGCGGGGAACGTTCACACCTCGCACAGCTTGCTGCGGATCTATTGTAAAAGAAAGAAGAGCCTGCTACTCTTATCCAATAATCGGATGGGTAGCAGGCTCTATTGTTAATAGATGATGAATGATTTAGAACGTTATTTTGAGTGAAATTACAAGTTTCCCTGGTTCAATCGTAACATCAGTAGGTTTGACGAAAGCAGATACTTTCTGGGTATTAATGCCGAAATCGTGTTGTTCTTCAAGCAATTTACTTGTCGATTCCGGTAATAGCAGACCGTTAAATTTCATGCCTGTAATATTAAACTTGATGTAGTTGTTTTCTAAGGAATAGTTGCCCTTCATCTCAAAGGCCATGCCTTCTTTCTGACCGCTTGCAATAAGTTGTTTATCAACGAATGTAAAGGCGAGGTCGTTAAAGATGGAGTCTTTTTTACGTAAAAAATCATTCAGTTGCTTTTCAGTAATTTGGAATATAGCGGATTGTAAACCTGTGAATTTAAAGTTATCGCCCTTGGCATCCATTAATTCACCAAAATCATTAAAAGCTCGATTTAGTGCAGAGGTGAATTGTTCAAATAGCGGCAGCCCCCTCAGCTTCCATTCTTGATTGAGGGCATCGATTTGCGTTTGTAATTCTTCTTTCTTGCCGCTAACAGCTAGAGCTTCATCGAGATCTTTTTGCAAGGTGAGAATACGGTCCTTCTGAAGAATGAACTGATCTCTTGTTTGCTGCAAAGCCGCTCGCTCACTTGTGTACTCGGCCTCAATTTCTTTAAGCTTGTTCGTGGATTGTTTGTGCGATTTGAGTGCACGCTCGTCATTCTCTACAATTTGGTTCATATATTCGAGCGTCTGGAGCAGGTCAGTTAATGAGGTTGGGGAAAATAAATATACCCAGATCGACGGACGTTCACCGGTATAATAGGCACGCAGCGTCTTGCCTGCCTTCTTCTTCGTTTTCTCTACTTCTAGCTTTTGCTTTTCTGTCTGTGCTTCGTTCTCATGTAATTTGACGACAAGTACTTCGTCTTGCTTCGATAAATTCAGGAGCTCTCGGTCAATTTCTTGAATCGTTAATCCTTTTTGTAAGAAAGACTGTAGCTCGTCTTGTTTGGACTTGATCACGGTTTCCTCTTCGGCGTGAACGTATACCATAGGGGATACACACATTAAGATTAGGATTAAGGTCAGTAGGATTGGAAAAATTCGTTTCATCACTTGTCCCCCCATGACAGATTACCATAATTTTATTAATTAGATAATAAAAAAATACTTGAATTCCATGAAAGGAGAACAAGTATTTCGAGATTGTTATTATTTTTTCGCTGGATTTAACAGTTTCAGTACGTCTTCAAAGCTCTTAACGTCTTTCGGAATTTCTTTTTTAAACGCAGGAGCTGCATTGATATCATTGAATTGTTGGTTCATAGTTAAGCTATGTTTGTTCACCGCACCATCTGCACCTGTAAATGCGAGGTTTAATTCCGTCGTTTGCTCACGAATGAAACCTTTATCATCGATCACAAAGCGTAATTTACTAGGGGCTTGAACGGTAAATTTCAGTTGATTTTGAGATTTTAACTTATCCGCTTGTTCGTTTGATAAGATGCCGCTCGTTTTCAATGAATCATACAACTCGCCGCTTTTGGAATTAAGCATGTCGTTAATTGCTTTCTCATTCTTATCATTTATTTCAATCGTATACGCTTTTGCAGATGAACCATCTTTCAATTTCGCAGCTTCCTTCTCTTCTTGGAAGTACTTCGGATCTACTGCGCTTGTTATGGATTTAACGAAGGAGGAGAATACGGAAGTTGCATTCTTTAGTCCTTCAGGTTTGACAGTTCCACTTGCTTGGCTCCCAGCTGCTGCTAAATCAATGGAATAGAATTGATTCTCTTTATTAATAGCTGGCATGTGAAAATACAATTTGTTATCTTTAATGAGGACAGGAATATTAAAACCTTCTGTTCCACCTTTAGGGGTAACATTGATATCAGCTTCAAACGCCACAGGATCATAATTGGTAACGCCGTTCCACTTTATTGTGCTTTCTTTGAATACATTGAAAAATGTTTGTGTGACGAGATCCGTCGACGGAACAAGTCCATCACCTAGCTTTATGTCGGCGGATCCTTCAAAGGCATAGGATTTCATTTCGGATTGCTTCGCAATTCCTTGTAATACTGCAGTTTGGGTGGCCTTGTTATCGGTACAAGCAATTAAAAGTGAGCTCATGAGGACCGTAACGAGGACTAAAGATAACCATTTTTTCAACATGATGTTGTCATGCTCTCCTCTCTATTTTGACCAACTCTATTATTATAATAGTTAATGAACTTTTTGTCATGAAATAACGTAACGGGGGAACAAGTGTGGTACATAGGACTGGAAAATTAGTAATTATTGATGCATTGAAACAGCTTATCGCGAATAGTCCGATTGATATGATTTCATTTCGAGATTACATGGATCTATGTCTTTATCATGAAACAGCAGGGTACTACAGGAGCAGGCAGCTTAAGATTGGGAGAGAAGGAGATTTTTATACCAGCTCGTCCGTCGGTACGATTATGGGAGAGATGATTGGTCAATTTATCTTAACAAGTGCGCGGGAGCGAATAAATGCTAGTGATCCCTTGCATGTGGCGGAATGGGGAGGTGGGAATGGGAATCTCGCGCTGCACGCGCTGGATGAAATTCTAAAGAACGCTCCTGAGCGGTATGCGAATTTACAGTGGACAATGATTGAGACAAGCTCATTCCATCGTGAATTGCAGCAGCAAACCCTACATAAACATGCTGATAAGGTAATTTGGGTGGACGATCAAGAGTGGCTATTCGCTCGTAAAGATGATTATACAATTGTGATTGCCAATGAATTGCTGGATGCTTTTCCCGTACATCGAATTCGTTGTGATCAAGGGATCTTGCTTGAGAATTGGGTGGGATGGGACGAGGAGAAGAATCAAGTGATTGAAAGTTGGTTGCCGCTTCAGAATAATGATATTGTTACTTATTTGGAAAAAGGGGAGATTCAGCTCATCGACAACCAAGTCGCTGAAATTAATTTAGCTGCGCCGATATGGACTACAACTATCTTAAACTCTCTACATCAAGGACATGTAGTAGTGATTGATTACGGGGATGTGGCAAGCGAGATTTATAGTGCACATCGATTGAATGGGACACTCCTATGTTATCGTAAGCATCAAGCCCATGATAACCCTTATGTAGATTTAGGGGAGCAAGATATGACTGCGCATGTGGATTTTAGCAGTTGCATGCGAGAGGCAGCTGAGAGTGGAGCAATTAGCATTCAATTGCAAACGCAGCGTGAGTTTCTTGTAGAGCAGGGTGTATTTACACGATTGCAACAGACGATGAATAGGGATCCTTTTTCAATAGAGGCTAAGCGTAATCGAAGTATTCGGCAATTGTTGCTTAGTGATGGGATGAGTGAGTTATTTAAAGTCATGATCATATCCAAATAGAATCAAATTAAAAAAAGGTGCCTCACGTCAACCGTGAAGCACCTTTCTTGTTTAAATCGTAAGTTTAAAGACTGACCAGTACGTAAAGCCCATGAAAGCGATTACCATGTATCCCCAGAACATGAGGATGTATGTTTTTTCTTGTAGTTTCAAATAACCTAGGATTACAAACAAGGCTGTTTGAAAGAAGAAAATCAATGCCATTGGAATCATATCGCCAGCTAAGCTCATTAGACCAATAACTAGTGTCCAAAAACCAAGTACACGGAACATGCGACCCATTACGTTTCCGCCTCCCTTGCAATTGAAGCCATTTTTCTAAATTTTATTATAACCGTAACAAATATCACTGTAAACTTGAAAACATGTCAAAAATGAAAACATTTTGAGAAATCGGAATATATAAAAAGGGACAAGGTATGAGCCCTAAAAAAAATGGAAATAACGAATAGTATCAAATAGATTCTATGAACTCTAGTATGGGCATAGAAATTTAATAATGGGATGCTTACACCCTTTTATGAAACTTAAATAGAACAATAGTTAAATGTGATTTTGAAGTTAGGAGGATTGTTTATATGACAGCAATCAGGCAAGATGCTTGGAGCGAGGATGACGATTTAATATTAGCTGAGGTTACACTTCGGCATATTCGTGAGGGTGGAACACAGCTTTCTGCCTTTGAAGAAGTAGGTGAAAGAATTGGAAGAACAGCTGCAGCTTGTGGGTTTCGTTGGAATTCATTCGTTCGTAAAAAGTATGATGCCGCGATTCATATTGCCAAAGCGCAGCGCCAAAAGCGCAGTCAGCTCAAGAAACATGCCTCTGTGGCAGCTGTATCAAGCACGTTCAGTGTTGATACCCTAGATACTTCTGAACTGACATCAATGAAAAGTGATTCCATTTCGGAAGAGACTCTATCTATTGATTCGGTTATTCGTTTCTTGCGTCAATGGAAAACAACTTATGCGGACATGACGAGACAAATTCGTATGTTAGAGCGTGAGCTTCACGAAAAACAAGATGAAATGATTCGGATTCGCAAAGAGAATGACAAGCTAAATCGACAAGTTAATGATGTGGAGATGGATTATCGCGTCGTTAATGATGACTATAAAGCGCTCATTCAAATCATGGATCGCGCACGTAAGATGACGCTTCTAGGGGATGTAGAAGAAGAGTCAAAAGCTCGTTTTAAGATGGATGCCAATGGAAATTTAGAACGAATTGAATAATTTACAAGAAAATCAGTCCTCTGGCGATGGAATGTCTTCCTTCTCCAGGGGATTTTTTGTAAGATAAGGAAGAAAGGAATGAATACATAGATGAAATTACTAATTATTGGTGCAGGCTCTATTGGGATGTTATTGACAGCTAAGATCGCACCTTATTGCGAGCAATTGACGCTTGTGACTAGAACTGAGGAGCAAGCAGCGCAATTATGCAAGCAAGGATTACAGCTAGGTGATCAGATCGTACAAGCAGGTTCAAAGGTTCACTTTCAAGCTATTGATAGCTTAGGGGTAGAACAGGATCATGTAGAATGGGATTATATTGTTCTTACGGTCAAGCAAGGCGCGCTAGAGGAAGAATTATTAATAAGAATTGCTAGTCTGATTGGTGTATCTACTAAGATTGTCTGTTATCAAAATGGCATGGGACATATTGAGCGTATAAGTGACTACGTAGACCCTATGCGCATTGTCGTGGCAGTCACAACAGAAGGGGCTTTACGCTCCTCGCAAACAGCCGTGAAACATACAGGGCACGGAGTAACATTTATCGGATATGCATCGTCTAATTTGCACGAGCAGTCTAAACTATATGAACAAAGCTTGGTAGATTTCGCACATATGTTACAATTGGCTGGCTTTAACGCGGAAACAACTGAAACAATTATGGACAATGTATGGGGGAAAGTGGTTATCAATTCCATTATTAATCCCTTGACTGCCATTCTTGATGTGAATAATGGAATGTTAATCGAGCATCATTCAAGCCGTAATACGATGCGTCAATTGTTCGAAGAGGCACTGCTCGTTGCAGGTGCAGAAGGTGTACAACTTGATGAGGTGCTATGGGAACAGGTGATGGAAGTTTGTAGACGAACAGCAGGGAATATATCATCCATGCGACAAGATTTACTCGCGAGGCGGTTAACTGAAATCGATTACATTAATGGTGCCTTACTGCAAGTTGGGGAGAAGCATGGGATCGAATTACCCGTCCATGCAACGATGTACAATATAGTGAAAGCCAAAGAATGGATGATTCGTAGTGGGGGGTGAGTCCTATTGCTTGAGTTTTTGAAAAATACATATGTTGTATTAGCGACTGTGCCATACCTAACATTTCTTGTTATATGGGGAATTGCGTATTTGTTTATAAAAGAGAGAAAAGCAGCGATTCGCGTTGCGACAGATATTACAACTTTTTTTCTAGTAGGCTCGGTCGCGGGGGTTGTTAAAACCGTGTTTGGTTTCAGTTTTATGCTCTGGTTTATCATTTTACTCCTTTTAATCGCGTTTGGATTGATCGGTGGACATCGATACGAAAAAGAAAAGAAACCCAATTTAATTCGTGTTGGGCGTACCGTGTGGAGAACTGCTTTTATAATTTTGGCAGCACTATATATAGTTCTTTTACTGGTCCAGCTAATCGGGGCAATCCTCGGTTAGCTTTTTTTTAGATTTTTAATTGACCATTGGTTATATTATAATATATTATTAAAATTGGATTTTTACATAAAAATTTGAAAGCAAAAAAATTACACTAGACAAGCTTACTCGATATGTTATAATAACTCACATCACTACATTACAGTGGTCAATTAATTACGTATCGACTCTGTTGCTTTCTCACCGGGTGTAAAATCAAACACTTGTAAATATTCGGAATATTAACTCATGGTTTTATAACGGGTTTGTGGTGTTCTTCACCTAAACATACAAAACTTAACTACACGAGGGGGACTCTACAATGAAAGCGAAAAAATGGTTAACTACTGCTGTAGCTGTAACGATGGTAGGCTCAGTAACTGCAGGCTGCGGAGGCGGCAATGCAAGTGAAGGATCTAGTAAAGAACAAGCAATTAAGATTAACATTACAGCTGAACCGCCGGTTTTGGATAGCTCTAAAGGTACTTCCAACTCTGCATTTACAGTAATTAACGCACTTCACGAAGGATTGTACCGTAATGACAAGTCTGGACAACCTGTACCAGGTCTTGCGAAGGATATGCCTAAAATTTCCGAAGACGGTCTAACATACACGATTGAACTTCGTGACAATGCAACTTGGTCTGATGGGAAACCAGTAACAGCGAATGATTTTGTATACTCCTATAAGCGTACACTTGACCCAGCTACACAAGCGCAATACAGCTTCATGGTGGCATGGATTAAAGGTGGAAACGCAGTAATGACCGCGAAGACACCAGAAGAAGTAAAAGCGAAGCAAGATGCAGTTGCTGTTAAAGCAATTAACGATAAAACAATTGAAATTAAACTAGAGAAGCCTGTTGCATTCTTTACAGAATTGCTTGGATTCCCAGTATTCTTCCCGCAACGCGAAGATTTCGTACAAGCGCAAGGTGAGAAATATGGTGCTGACGCGGATAAAATTATTGGCGCTGGTCCTTATACACTCACGAAATGGGATCATGGTCAAACACTTGAGTTCGTGAAGAACGAGAAGTATTGGGATGCTGCAAACGTAAAGCTTGAAAAAGTTACTTTGAATATCATAGATAACCAGAATACAGGTCTTAACCTGTATGAAACAGGCGCGGCTGATGTGACTGACCTTAAAGGTGAGCAATTGAAGTTATATGAAGGTAAACCCGATATTCGTACGAAGAATGAATTGACAAACAGCTACATTATGTTCCAACAAAAGAAACAGCCTGCACTAGCTAACGCTAAAATCCGTCAAGCACTTGGAATGGCGATTGATCGTCAAGCCTATGTAGATACGGTTATGATGAACGGTTCCGTTCCTTCAACAGGTCTTGTGCCAAATGGTACAAAGGACGGTAATGGTAACGAATTCCGTAAAGAAGCTGGCGAAACACAACCTAAATACGATGCAGCTAAAGCGAAGCAATTGCTCGAGGAAGGCTTGAAGGAACTTGGTTTAACAGCCTTGCCGAAAATGAAGTTAACTGCTGATGATACAGAGAATGCTAAGAAATCACTTGAGTTTATCATCTCGCAATGGAAATCAAACTTAGGCTATGAAGCGATTGCAGAACCGCTTCCACACAAATTGCGTGTAGATAAAGGTTCCAAGCATGACTTTGATATGATTCTATCCCTATGGGGCGCTGATTATAACGATTCAGTATCTTTCCTTGACATGTGGATCACAGGCGGCGACTTCAATGAAGTTGACTGGTCCAACAAACGTTATGACGAGCTTATGAAGAATGCTGCTCAAGAAGTTGATACTGCTAAACGTTCTAAAGATTTGATCGAAGCTGAGAAAATCTTGATGGACGAAATGGCTGTAGCTCCGATTTACTTCCGCAGCCGTGTATACCTAGTTAGACCGGGTATCGAGAATCTCCTTCTACCTTCTTTCGGTATGGAGTGGGATTTGAAATGGACAGAAGTGAAGTAACACACATCTTGAATACGTGAATTGGAAGGGGACGTTCCCAACACCACGAGAACGTCCCCTTTGGTTTACATTAGACATCTTAGAATAAGGAGGGGCAGCTATGTTAAAGTATATTTTGCGCCGTCTCGGATACTCACTTGTGACGTTATGGCTTATTATTACGATTACTTTTTCACTCATGCATATCTTGCCTGGTGACCCATTAGGTGAAGGTTCAGAAAAATTGCCGCAAGCAACGAAAGAAATGCTCCTTAAACAGTATGGTTTAGATAAACCAATGTGGGAGCAATATGTAACTTATATTGGCAAAGTCGCAAAAGGGGACCTAGGTTTCTCCTATCAATTCCCTGCACAGAAAGTTACCGACATTATTAAACAATCATTCCCTGTTTCTATGGAACTTGGACTCATTGCACTTACTTTAGCTATTATCGTCGGGCTTACGCTCGGAACGATTGCAGCGTTAAATCATAATAAGGGGCTTGATTATTCTGCAAGCTTTATCGCGGTAATTGGTATATCTATCCCGTCCTTCGTTCTCGGACCCTTACTTGCCTACTATTTTGGTGTAGAACTGAAGTGGTTGCCTGTAGGTCTATGGTTAGGACCTGAATATCGCGTTCTACCATCGATTGCATTGTCTTTTGGTACAATTGCAATCCTAACGCGTATGATGCGTACTTCGATGCTGGATGTATCTAGTCAAGATTATATTAAGACAGCCAAATCCAAAGGTTTATCGAAAACTTCGATTGTTGGCCGTCATATGATTCGTAATGCGATTTTACCTGTCATTACGGTACTTGGTCCGATTTTTGTAAGTGTGATCACGGGTACGCTAGTCGTGGAGCAAATCTTCGCGGTTCCTGGTCTTGGAAAGCACTTTGTGAAAGCTGTAACATCTAACGACTATACGATGATCTCAGGGCTCACGATTTTCTATTCCGTACTCTTGATTGTAGTTATATTTATTACGGATGTTATTTATGGATTGATTGATCCGAGAATACGTCTTGGGAAAGGCGGGAAATAAACAATGACAACAGAAAATAAGACAGCAATGGATAAATCAAAATTTGTTCCCGTATCCAAAGACACGTTCAGTGGGGAAACTATTGTTCGTCCTTCCATGAACTACTGGCAGGATGCATGGCGCCGACTTCGGAAGAATCGCCTGGCGATGACAGGCTTGATAATATTGATCACTTTAAGTTTACTTGCTATTTTTGCACCGTTCTTCTCGCAATACGGATATGATGCAGTCGATATTACTTCGAAGAATGCGAAACCCAATGGGACTCACTGGTTCGGTACAGACGGCTTTGGCCGTGACTTATGGACAAGGGTATGGCTCGGTACTCGCATTTCCTTGCTTGTAGGTATTCTTGCAGCAACAGTTGACCTTATTATCGGGGTAATCTATGGCGGTATTTCCGGTTACTACGGTGGTAAAGTCGATGAGGTTATGCAGCGCTTTATCGAAGTGATTTATGCAATTCCATTCTTGATCATTGCGATCTTGCTCGTTATGTTCATTGGGCCTGGTTTCTCCTCCATCGTGATCGCTTATGCGCTCGTAGGTTGGGTTCCAATGGCGCGTCTCGTACGTGGTGCCGTTCTGTCACTGAAAGAGAATGAATACGTACTTGCTTCCCGTACTCTAGGTGCTGGACCATGGCGCATTATTATGCGTCACTTGATTCCGAATGCACTGGGTATCATTATCGTACAAATTACATTCGCTGTTCCATCAGCGATCTTCTTCGAGGCTTTCCTATCCTTTATCGGACTTGGAATTCCAGTACCAATGGCATCACTTGGAGCTTTGCTCAATGACGGTGCTAGTGTAATGCGATTGTTCCCATACCTTCTGTTGTTCCCAACGATGGTATTTAGTTTAATTTTGTTAAGTTTCAACCTGTTAGGCGATGGTCTGCGTGATGCGCTTGACCCTAAGATGCGGAAGTAAGGGGGGATACCGGATGAAAAAAGATAACTTACTAGAAGTGAAGGACCTGAAGGTGTCTTTCAATACGTATGTAGGTGAAGTACAAGCCGTTCGTGGCGTAACGTTTGATTTGAAAAAAGGTGAAGTGCTCGCGATCGTGGGTGAGTCAGGCTGCGGGAAGTCCGTAACGGCGCAGACATTAATGCGTTTGATTCCGACTCCACCTAGTGTAATTAAAAGCGGCTCTATCTTGTTTGATGGAGATACAGAGATTACGAAACTTAGTGATAAACAGATGGAGAAAATCCGTGGGTCTGAGATCGGGATGATTTTCCAAGATCCAATGACATCCCTTAATCCAACGATGACAGTTGGTAATCAAATCGGTGAGGGACTGATCAAGCATCACAACATGACCAAAGCTCAGGCTAAAGATAAAGCAATTGAGATGTTGAAGCTTGTTGGTATTTCAAACCCAGAAGGACGTTTGAATCAATATCCACATGAATTCTCAGGCGGTATGCGTCAGCGCGTTATGATTGCGATCGCTCTAGCATGTACACCTAAGCTGCTTATTGCGGATGAGCCGACAACGGCACTTGACGTAACGATTCAAGCCCAAATTATTGAACTGATGAAGAAGCTATCCAAGAAAACGGACTCATCCATCATTGTGATTACACATGATCTAGGAGTAGTTGCGGATATGGCAGAACGAGTTGTCGTTATGTATGCGGGTAAAGTGGTGGAGCAAGGTACAGTAGATGAGATTTTCTATGACTCCGTACATCCTTACACATGGGGATTGCTTCGCTCTGTACCTCGTCTTGATCATAAAGGTGAAGAACTTGTTCCGATCCCTGGAACACCTCCAGACTTGTTTGCACCGCCTAAAGGCTGCGCGTTCGCTGCTAGATGTCCATATGCGATGCAAGCATGTCTAGAAGCAGATCCTGAGACGACAAGTATAACGGATACTCACAGCGCAGCTTGTTGGTTATTACACCCGGATGCACCGAAAGTGCAGCGTCCGATTGAGGCAGGAGGACACCGTCATGGCTGATAAAATTTTAGAAATTAAAGATATGAAGAAGCACTTTAATCTAGGTGGCGGTCAAGTTCTGAAAGCCGTTGATAACTTTTCCATTGATATTTACCGTGGAGAGACATTCGGTCTAGTAGGGGAATCAGGTTGTGGTAAATCGACAACAGGACGTACGATTATTCGTCTTTATGAGCCGACTTCAGGACAAGTTATTTTTAATGGCGAAGATGTTTCCAAGCTTCAAGGAAAGAAATTGAAAGAGTTTAATCGTAAAATGCAGATGGTTTTTCAAGATCCATACGCATCCTTAAATCCAAGAATGACTGTTGGAAATATTATTGCTGAAGGTATTGACATTCATGGTTTGTGCAAGGGTGAAGAACGAAAAAAGCGCGTGAATGATCTGTTAAAGGCGGTAGGTCTTAACGAGGAGCACGCAAGTCGTTTCCCGCATGAATTCTCAGGCGGTCAGCGACAACGTATCGGTATCGCACGTGCACTTGCTATTGAACCAGAGTTCATTATTGCCGATGAGCCGATCTCTGCACTTGATGTGTCTGTTCAAGCACAAGTTGTGAACTTGTTTAAGAAGTTGCAAAAAGAACGTGGTTTAACTTACTTGTTTATTGCCCACGATCTTGCGATGGTGAAGCATATTTCCGATCGAATCGGGGTTATGTATCTGGGTAACCTGGTGGAAGTTACAACTGCAGAAGAACTTTATGCAAATCCACTTCATCCCTATACAAAATCGTTGTTATCCGCAATTCCGATTCCGGATCCAGAAGTTGAGCGTACTCGTGAACGTATTATTCTGGAAGGTGATGTACCATCTCCGCTTGACCCGCCGAGTGGTTGTCCATTCCGTACGCGTTGTCCGAATGTAATGCCGGAATGTGCACTTTCGATGCCTCCGATGAAAGAGGCTGCACCTGGACACTTTGTGTCCTGCCATTTGCATAAATAAAAAATGATCAAGAACTGGTGGAATTTGTCTGCCGGTTCTTTTTTTGGGAAAAATTGACCGTTGTATAGGCGTTGAAGGAATTGATAAACCTGTAAAAATGTTCTTTTTCAAAAAAATTGACTGATAATAAGCAAAATTCAAAAATTATGGTGGACAATAATCCATTCGTGTATTAAATTTACGTTATCCAGTATTTTATGGATGCGTTTTCACTTGGTGGATGCCTAAGGGTTGGGACGAGATTCGACCCAAACTGACAGCTTGATCGAGTAAAGTTTCAGAATCTTTTAAATAATCATTTTACGGGGGGATTACTATGAAAAAAGCTAAAAAGTTTGTAGCAACAGCTGCAACAGTAACGCTTGTTGGCGGTCTACTTGCTGGTTGCGGTGACTCCAAACCAGCTGCTGAAGGCACAGCAGCACCTGCAACAACTCCAGCTGCAACAACTGGCGGAGAGACGAAGAGCAATGCGAAACAAGAGATTACAATTAACTTTAGTGCTGAGCCACCTGCACTTGATACAACAATGGCGACTGCGTCAGCAGCGCACAACATGCTAAATGCAATCAACGAAGGTTTATATCGTCTTGATAAAGATGGCAAGTTAACACTTGGTCTTGCAAAGGATAAGCCTAAAGTATCCGAAGATAAGTTGACTTACACGGTCGAACTACGTGATGCAACTTGGGCTGATGGCGTTCCTGTTAAAGCACAAGACTTCGAATATTCCTTCAAACGTACTGCTGATCCAGCGAATAAATCGCAATACGGATTCTTCATGGAATTCCTTAAAGGTGGAGCTGCTGTACAAAGAGCGAAAGATCCTGCGGAAGTTACAGCAAAACTGGCAGATTTCGGTGTGAAAGCAATCAACGAAAAAACTTTAGAAATTAAACTTGAGCGTCCATTGGCATTCTTCGATGAGTTGTTGGCATTCGGTCTGTTCTTCCCGCAACGCGAAGATATCGTGAAGAAGAATACAGATAAGAACGGTGCAGATGCAGATAAAGTTATCGGCGCTGGTCCATTCAAACTTGCAAAATGGGATCATGATCAATCCCTTGAGTTCGTGAAGAACGATAAGTACTGGGATGCTAAGAACGTAAACCTAGAGAAATTTACAGTGAACATCGTGAAGGATCAAGCTACTGGTGTGAACTTGTATGAAACAAAAGCAGCAGATGTTACAGGCGTACGTGGCGATCTTATGAAGCCGTACGAAGGAAAGAAAGATTTGAAGTTGAAGCCAGAGCTTACAAACGCTTACTTGCAATTCCAATCGAAGAAAAACCCAGCTCTTGCGAATGCAAAAATCCGTACAGCGCTTGGTTTAGCAGTTGACCTTCAAGCATACATCGATACGGTTTCTCAAGATGGCTCCGTTCCAGCAACTGGTCTTGTTCCTGTTATTACGAAAGACGGTAATGGTAGCGAGTTCCGTAAAGTAGCTGGTGATGTTCAAGGTAAGTTTGATCCTGCAAAGGCAAAAGCATTACTTGCTGAAGGTCTGAAAGAAGCAGGCTTGGATAAGCTCCCTGCTCTGAAATTATTAGGTGATGACACTGAAAATGCGAAGAAAACATTAGAGTTCTTCGTATCCCAGTGGAAAGCTAATCTAGGTGTTGATATTGCACCAGAGCCAGTTGTTCACAAATTGCGTCTTGAGCGTTCTGCTAAGGGTGACTTTGATATCGTATTCTCCCTATGGGGCGGCGACTACAATGACCCTATGACATTCTTGGATCTGTTTGTAACAGATGGTCCATTCAACGAAGGTAAATGGTCCAACAAAACATTTGACGAGAAAATTAAAGCTGCAGGCACTGAAAAAGATGGTGCTGCACGTTCGAAGTTGCTAGTGGAAGCAGAGAAAATTTTAGTTCAAGAAAGTGGTGTGTATCCAATTTACTTCCGCACACGTCCTTTCTTAGTTAGAGAAAATATTGAAAACTTGATTCTTCCTTTATATGGCAATGAGTGGGAATTGAAATGGGTTAAAGTTAAATAAGTTAGTCAACCTAATTATTGCTTAGGCTCAAAGGGACGTTGCTACTTGAGAGCGTCCCTTTTTTAATTCACCAATAAGCCAGATCGGGAGGAACAGCTCAATGTGGAAGTACATCTTGAATCGTTTATTTTATTCTATCGTGACACTGTGGGTCATTGTAACTATCGTTTTTGTCCTCATGCACTTTTTACCGGGTGATCCGTTTGCAAACTCTGAAAAACTGAGTGCTGCAACGAAAGAGATGCTTATGCGTCAATACGGATTGGATAAGCCGATCTGGGAGCAATATCTCGTCTATATGAACAATCTGTTACATGGTGACCTAGGGGCTTCCTATCAGTTCCCTGCACAAAGTGTAACTAAAATTATTAAACAAGGTTTTCCTGCCTCACTTGAACTTGGGATTATCGCATTAATTGGTGCGGTTATTGTGGGTCTAGTATTCGGAACCGTTGCGGCACTGAAGCATCAGAAGGGTGCTGACTATACGCTGAGTTTACTGGCTATTATTGGAATTGCAGTTCCTTCTTTCGTATTAGCTCCACTGTTCTCTTACTATATCGGAAATAAGCTTGGATGGTTGCCTGCTGGTCTTTGGAAAGGTCCAGAACATCGCGTGCTTCCAGCGATTGCGTTATCGTTCGGAACGATTGCTACACTTGCACGTCTCATGCGGACATCGATGTTAGATGTGATGCAGAATGACTATATTAAAACAGCTAAGTCCAAAGGTTTATCTTATACTACGATTGTCAGAAGTCATATGATTCGTAATGCGATATTACCTGTTATTACTGTAATGGGACCTATATTTGTAAACGTTATTACAGGCACATTCGTTATTGAACAAATTTTTTCTATTCCTGGGCTCGGGAAGCATTTTGTAACATCGATTCAATCCAATGATTACACGATGATTACAGGTATTACTATTTTCTATGCGGCGATATTGATCGCAGTTTTATTCATTACAGACATTATTTATGGATTAGTTGATCCTCGAATTCGTATTGCGAAAGGTGGTAAATAAGCCATGGAAACACAACCTCCCAAACAACCACCGACGATCTCTTCGAAATTTACTTCGGTACTAAGTAAGGAAATTAATCGGGAAGTCATCCTCCGACCTTCTGTGAACTATTGGCAAGACGCATGGAGGCGGTTGAAGAAAAATCCACTTGCAATGGCAGGGCTTATTGTTCTAATCCTCTTAAGCATTTTGGCGATTTTTGCACCGATGTTTTCCAAGTTTAGTTATGAAGCGATGAACACGACGATGAAGAATGTTCGTCCAAATTCTGTACATTGGTTTGGAACAGATGACTTCGGTCGTGATATATGGACGCGCGTATGGATAGGAACGCGTATTTCTTTGCTAGTAGGTATATTGGCAGCACTCATGGATTTAATTCTTGGTGTTATTTATGGCGGGATATCGGGTTATTACGGAGGAAGAGTGGATACAATTATGCAGCGTATAATTGAGATTATTTACTCTATTCCATTCTTGCTCGTAACGATTCTTCTTGTTATGTTCATTGGCCCAGGTGTTTCTTCTATTATTCTTGCTTATGCGATAGTGGGCTGGGTGCCGATGGCAAGACTTGTGAGAGGTCAAATTTTGACTTTAAAAGAAAGTGAATATGTACTTGCATCTCGTACATTAGGCGGTAGCTCAGCACGGATTATCTTACGTCATCTTGTACCGAATGCACTTGGTATTATTATCGTTCAAATTACATTCGTTGTTCCGTCGGCGATATTTGTTGAAGCGTTCTTGTCCTTTATTGGACTCGGGATTCGCGTGCCGATGGCATCACTTGGTAGTCTCATGAATGATGGTGCGAGCGTGCTTCGTAACCATCCACATCGATTGTGGTTCGCAACTGGTGTGTTTAGTTTGATTTTACTTAGCTTTAACTTGCTTGGCGATGGTTTACGTGATGCGCTTGATCCAAAAATGCGGAAGTAGTTAGGAGGGGAACCAATGGAGAATAAATCGAGTTTAAAGGATGAACTTGTTCTTGATGTTCAAGATTTAAAGGTATCGTTTAATACGTATGTAGGTGAGATTCAAGCTGTTCGTGGTGTTTCTTTTGATTTGAAAAAAGGTGAAGTGCTTGCGATTGTAGGAGAGTCTGGTTGTGGAAAATCTGTAACAGCGCAGACGCTCATGCGTCTAGTTCCTTCCCCTCCAAGTGTGATTAAGAACGGTTCCATTATGTTTAAAGGTAAGAAAGGAAACGTTGATATAGCGAAATTAAGCAATAAGCAAATGGAAAAGGTCCGTGGATCAGAAATGGGAATGATTTTCCAAGATCCAATGACCTCTTTGAACCCAACAATGACAGCAGGTAAACAAATTACAGAAGGATTAATTAAACATCAAGGTTTATCTCAAGCAGATGCAAAAAAACGTGCAGTAGAAATGCTAAAACTAGTTGGAATTGCGAATCCAGAGGAGCGCGTGAATCAATATCCGCATGAGCTTTCCGGCGGTATGAGACAACGTGTAATGATTGCCATTGCACTTGCGTGTTCACCACGCTTACTAATTGCGGATGAGCCAACAACTGCACTTGACGTAACCATTCAAGCTCAAATCATTCAATTAATGAAAGAGCTCGCTCAAAAAACAGAAGCATCTATTATTCTGATCACGCATGATTTGGGTGTAGTTGCTGATATTGCACAGCGCGTAATCGTAATGTATGCAGGTAAAGTTATTGAAAAAGGGACAGTAGATGAGATTTTCTATGAATCTCGTCATCCATATACATGGGGCTTGCTTCGTTCGATGCCTCGTCTTGATAGTGTCGGTGATGAGCTTGTGCCTATCCCAGGTACGCCGCCAGATTTATTCGCACCACCTAAAGGATGTGCCTTTGCTGCAAGATGTCCGTATGCGATGGAAGTATGTTTAGAAGTAGATCCAGAACAGACGAAGTTAAGTGCAACTCATAGCGCTGCATGTTGGTTGTTGGACCCTGAAGCGCCGCAAGTGGAACGTCCGGTGGAAGCAGGAGGTCGTCAGCATGTCAGATAAAATTTTGCAAATTACAAATATGAAGAAGCACTTCCACATTGGTGGTGGTAGAGTGCTTAAAGCAGTTGATAACTTTTCAATCGAAATCGAGCGTGGCGAGACGTTCGGACTTGTAGGGGAATCGGGCTGCGGTAAATCAACTGCGGGTCGTACCATTATTCGGCTCTATGAAGCGACATCAGGGGAAGTTCTTTTTAACGGGAAAAATGTTCATAAAATGCGTGGCGGCGAGTTGAAGGAATTTAACCGCAACATGCAAATGATTTTCCAAGATCCGTATGCATCGTTAAATCCACGTATGACCGTTGGTAATATCATTGCTGAAGGTATTGATATTCATGGCTTGTCAACGGGTAAAAAGCGTAAAGAGCGCATTTCGGAGCTTCTTCGTGCCGTTGGTTTAAATGAAGAGCATGCTGGACGCTTCCCGCATGAGTTCTCTGGTGGTCAACGTCAACGTATCGGGATTGCGCGTGCACTTGCAATCGAACCACAGTTCATTATTGCCGATGAGCCGATCTCCGCACTGGACGTATCGGTACAAGCTCAAGTTGTTAATTTGTTGAAGAAATTGCAAAAAGATCACGGATTAACGTACTTGTTCATTGCACACGATTTGGCGATGGTGAAGCATATTTCCGATCGTATTGGTGTAATGTACTTGGGGAACATGGTTGAGGTGACAACTTCGGATGCACTGTATGCAAATCCGTTGCACCCGTATACGCAGTCTTTGTTATCTGCGATTCCGATTCCTGATCCAGAGGTAGAGCGCACTCGTGAGCGTGTTATTCTGCAAGGTGAGGTTCCATCACCACTTAACCCACCAAGCGGTTGTCCGTTCCGTACACGTTGTCCGAAGGCGATGGATCAATGTGCAGCGACTATGCCTCCAATGAAAGAAGTTGAGCCAGGGCATTTCGTATCCTGTCATTTGTACTAAATTAGGTGAATTCATGTTCAGAAGAAAGCCGTTTCGAGTTGATTCGAAATTGGCTTTTTTCTTTTGACGATCTTCCAGTAGGAGTGTACAATTTAGAGTAGATTATGTATTATCGAAACATTAGTTACTTATTTTCGATAGGTGACTTTATTGTTTGAAGTAGTCCTGTTGTTTAGATAGAGGAGGAGTGGCAATGCGGCTGGAGCATTGGAAATGGAAAAAAGTGCAGCCTTTGGCTGGCAATTATATAGATGATTATGAAAAGGTACGTGAGTTGTATACATATGACCCGCAAGACATCGGGTCATGGGAGAGGCGCGCGGCGGAGCTAGATCGCCGCGAAGGCGCTCGCGTGGATCGTAGCGCGCTCGCAGACGCGCTAGGCGCTTACAACCGCCGTGCGGGTGCCCCCGCGGCGGTGCAGAGCAACATCGAGCGGCTGCGCCAGCTCGATAGCGTTGTTGTGTCCGGCGGCCAACAGGCCGGACTGTTCACTGGACCGCTGTATGTGATCCATAAAGCGGTCACGGTCTTGCAAGCGGCGCGTGAGGCGGAGCGCCGCCTGGAACGTCCAGCAATCCCTGTATTCTGGATTGCTGGGGAGGATCATGATTGGGACGAAGTCAATCATATGTATTACCTCACCGATGCGGCGCGAGAACCTCGCGTTGATCGTATTCGGGTAGCCAGCAGCGTGCCGCTGCCGCGGACAGCAGTCTCGCGCCTCCCGCTGGAAGCGGAGAAGTGGCAGGACGCTTTGCAGCGACTGCTAAGCACATTGCCTGATAGCAAGTTCAAAGGTGAGTTGAACACAAAGTTAGGTGATTTACTTTGTACAGGCGAGTCCCTAACGCTGCCAGACGCTTTTGCACGGATTATGACATGGTTGTTTGGTCACCATGGACTCGTCCTTCTTGATGCGGATGATCCCGCAATACGGAGGCTGGAAGCACCGATGTTTGAGCGAATCGTGAAGCAGAATGTGGAGCTAAATGCTGCGATTCAGCAGGACGATCAGACCGTGCGTCAAGTTGGTTATACCCCGCAAGCAGAAGTCGCTGATGATGCAGCGAATCTGTTTATTTTTGAAGGAGAAGAGCGGGTGCTGCTGCGCCGTGATGGGAACATTTTTACAGATAAGAAGAAAGCCCGTACTTACACGATGGATCAGCTAGTGGAGATCGCCCGCAAATCACCTGAACGCTTAAGTAATAATGTATTTACGCGACCGCTTATGCAAGATTACTTAATGCCTGTACTTACAACCGTATTGGGCTCAGCAGAAATCGCCTACTGGTCGTTAACGAAATCTGCGTTTGCACTCATGGATATGGATATGCCAATCTTGCTGCCTCGCCTCGAATTTACAATTGTGGACGGAACAGTCGATAAATATATGCAGAAGCATGAACTAACATTTGAAGATGTGGTTTATCGTTTCGCTGATCGTAAGTCTGCATGGTTGGATCGCCAAGATACGGTTCGTTTCCACGAGAGGTTTGCCGCAGTGCGTAAACGCATCGAAGAGGAATATCAAGAACTGATTGGTATAACGACTGAGATTAATAATGGGCTGCGTGATCTAGGGGATAACAACCTGGATAAAATTACAGCACAAGTCGATTATTATGAACGTAAGACCGAAGAAGCTTTTCGAATGAAGCATGATGTCGCACTTCGGCAGCTTGCTCGCATTGAAAATAGTGTGATTCCTTTTGCCAAGCCGCAAGAGCGAGTTCATAATGTGTTTGCCTATTTAAATCAATTTGGACGCGGATGGATTGATTATTTAGTAACATCTGCCCTTCCACTTGATGGGGAACACCGTATTTTATACGTATAGGGGGAATGTAGGGATGACAAGTGCAGCAAACAGTATCATCACAGATTTAGCTCTAGCACCAGAGGGACATCTTAAAATTGATTGGGTTCAAGCGCACATGCCAGTATTAAATCGGATTCGCGAAAGTTTCGAGAAGGAACTGCCGTTCAAAGGTTTAAAAGTGACGATTTCTCTTCATTTAGAAGCGAAAACGGCATATTTGGCAAAAGTCATCCAAGCAGGGGGAGCAGAAGTTACGATTACGGGCTCTAACCCGCTGTCTACACAAGATGATGTATGCGCAGCACTCGTAGAAGATGGAATTACAGTCTTTGCAAAATACAACCCAGACCCACAAGAATACAAAGAATTGCTCATTAAATCACTAGAAACACGGCCTGATCTTATCATTGATGATGGTGGAGATTTGGTGTCGATTCTGCATGCAGAGCGTACGGACCTTCTAGAAGGCGTTCGTGGTGGTGCAGAAGAGACAACAACAGGTATTCTACGTTTGAAGTCATTGGAAAAAGAGGGCAGCCTGAAATTCCCGATGGTTGCGGTAAATGATGCGTACTGCAAATATTTATTCGATAACCGTTATGGTACAGGTCAATCCGTATTCGATGGAATTAATCGTACGACAAACCTTGTTGTAGCAGGAAAAACGGTTGTTGTTGCTGGTTACGGCTGGTGCGGTAAAGGTGTTGCGATGCGTGCCAAAGGTCTTGGTGCAAAAGTCGTAGTTACGGAGATCGATTCCATCCGCGCAGTGGAAGCGTATATGGATGGTTTTGAAGTGATGTCCATGGATGACGCGGCTAAAGTGGGTGACTACTTCGTAACAGTTACGGGTAATCGTGACATTATTCGCGGTCAGCATTACAAAGTGATGAAGGACGGAGCGATCTTGTCCAACGCAGGTCACTTTGATGTCGAGATCAACAAGCCTGAGCTTGAAGCATTATCTACATCCAAACGCACTGTTCGTCGCAATATTGAAGAGTTCGTGCTTGTTGATGGACGTAAAGTGTATTTACTTGCAGAAGGTCGCTTAGTGAATTTGGCGGCAGGTGACGGGCATCCAGCTGAAATTATGGATATGACGTTCGCGCTTCAAGCGATGGGACTTAAATATATCAATGAGCAATATGAACAAGTAGGAAAGAAAGTTGTGAATGTACCTTATGAGCTAGATGAGCAGGTTGCACGCTTTAAGCTTGAGTCTTTGGGAATCGCAATTGATACACTAACTGCTGAACAAAAATTATATCTAGAATCTTGGGTAGAACACGAATAATTCACTTTCAATAATTGAACTTATCCTTTCATGATAACCTGTATTTGACCACGTAGTGTGGCGAATGCAGGTTTTTTATTTTTTTAATCGAATCCTCATAGCTAGGAAACATTTTCCAAAACTGTGCGTCTAGGAAAGTGTATTCCAATAAATAGAGAAGAGGGTCGATATTCATGCAAAGGTGGTTGAAAGTGTCATGGAGTAAAGGATTAATTGTGTTGATGGCGTTTCTAGTTCTTACTGCCTGTTCATCGCCAAAAGGAGCAATGGACAACACTTCAAGTAAGCAAGTGCAATCGAATTCAGGGGCAATGGCGGATTCCAACAGTGCAACTGCAAATGTTGTAGAAGCTGGAAAAACATCACTTGCGACACAGGCAAAGGAAGATCCATCACGTAAAATTATCTACAAGGCTAATCTAGAAATGCCTGTAAAAGACTATCGCAGCGCACAAGAGAAGCTTCGCCAGTTGATTAGCGCAAGCGGGGGCTACATTCTTGATTTTACAGAGAACACAACAAACAACCAGATCAGTGGCAGTTTTATTATCAAAATTGAAGCAGGGCAATTCGCTCCACTACTCGATCAATTGGAGACGATTAGTCCATCCATGCAGCGGAGTGTCAAAGGGGAAGACGTCAGTGAAGAGTATGTGGATCTGACAGCTAGATTAAAAGCGAAACAGACTGTGGAATCACGTTTGCTTAGTTTTATGGAAAAAGCTACGAAAAGCGATGAATTGCTTGCTTACTCGACAGAGTTGGGTAAAGTGCAAGAAGAAATAGAACGCATTAAAGGTAGAAAGAACTACTTGGATCAGAATGTCGCTTACTCGACGATTCAGCTTCAGATGTATCAGAATAACAATCCTGCACCGGTGAATCCAAATAAAGAGACGTTTGGTGGTGAGATTGCGAGTGCTTTTGGATCATCTGTTAAATCTGTTCTAGCTTTCTTTAAAAGCTTAGTTGTATTCCTGACGGCTATAATTCCAGCCCTTATTCCCCTTGCTATTATCCTTGTTCCAATCTGGATACTTGTTCGTAAGCGGCAAAAGCGTAAGGGAAAAGAATGGGATCTTCGTTACCAGAATCGATCCGAAGTATCTCTAAACCGAGCAGAAGAAATACAAGAAGAACCAATAGAGGGTCTACAAGATAATGATGACAAAGAATTAGATGAGAGAGAAACGAATAGCTCTGAAGTAGCACCAAATAACCCGAAAAAAGATAATTAAAAATTATCCAAATAAGACTAAAGAATGTTTTTTTGCAATCCTGCTTCCCAGAAGCAGGATTTTTTGTTTTAATGACGAAAGACTTTAAATGTGGTTTAAAGTGGTGAAAAGTGGGAGAAAGGGGGGCAAGCGAAATGTTCATGGGGGAATATCTTCATTCCATTGATGAAAAGGGACGCATTATTATTCCTGCCAAGTTTCGTGAAGCTCTCGGCGAATCCTTTATTGTCACTAGAGGTTTAGACCAATGTTTATTCGTATATCCACAGACAGAATGGACTGTACTCGAAGGAAAGCTTAAAGCTCTATCTTTAATGAAATCTGACGCCAGGGCTTTCACACGTTACTTTTTTTCAGGGGCAACAGAGTGTGAATTGGATAAACAAGGACGTATTAACTTACCTAACAATTTGATTGGACACGGGCAATTGGAAAAGGATTGTGCTATCATTGGAGTTTCCAATCGAGTGGAGATTTGGAATAAAGCAATCTGGGAAAACTATTTTCAGCAATCACAAAACGAATTTAATGAAATTGCCGAAAAGCTTGTTGACTTCAATTTTGACTTATAACATCACGCTTTTTACAAAAGCTTTTAGGAGGCATTACTTTGTTTCATCATATAACAGTTCTTAAAGAAGAAGCAGTAGAAGGATTAAATATTAACCCTAATGGGGTTTATGTCGATTGTACACTTGGCGGTGCGGGACACAGCTCTCTCATTGCATCGAAATTGGGACCTAATGGACTTCTTATTTCGATCGATCAAGATGATGTGGCATTAGCAAATGCGAAGAAAGTACTGACTCCCTATGAGGATCGCGTACAATTGGTGAAATCTAATTTCCGTATGCTAGAGTCGATTCTTATGACGATTCCGCGTGCAATGGAAACAGGCAAACCGCAAGTGGACGGGGTCTTGTTCGATCTTGGTGTATCTTCCCCTCAGCTTGACGAAGGAGATCGTGGTTTCTCCTATCACCAAGATGCTGAGCTTGATATGCGCATGGATCAGACAAGTGACTTAACAGCGAAACAAATTGTGAACGAGTGGCCGGCTGGTGAGCTTGTTCGAATTCTTTTTGCCTATGGAGAAGAAAAGTTCGCGAAGCGTATTACGTCAGCGATTATGGATGCACGGGCGAAGGGACCGATCGAGACTACGGGTCAACTTGTTGAACTTATTAAAGAGGGCATACCGGCAGCGGCACGCCGTACAGGCGGTCATCCAGCTAAGCGTAGTTTCCAAGCGCTACGTATTGCTGTAAATGACGAATTAGGTGCTTTTGAAGATGCATTAGAGCAGACGATACGTTGCTTAAAACCAGAGGGCAGAGCTTCTGTTATTACATTCCATTCCCTAGAAGATCGAATTTGCAAATTGGCTTTTGCTAGTCATGTCGCGAAATGTACATGCCCGCCAGATTTTCCTATATGCGTCTGTCAGAATGAGGGGGTACTAAAACTAGTTAATCGTAAACCAATTGTTCCAAGCGAAGAAGAGTTGGAACACAACCAAAGAGCACGTTCGGCGAAACTAAGAATAGCTGAAAAGCTTTAAATATTGAATTGTGAAAGGGGAGAGATGATAAATGGCGTATTATCAGGGGAATTTAGCACTTGATGAGAAAAAACGCCCGCAAAGGCGCAAAGAAGTGCCAAAAACTCGGACCAAAACAACGAAACAACAACAAACTTATCCATCACGTAAAACACAGCCTAGAGTTTCTTCGATCCCAACAAAGGTGAAATTGACTCGACTCGCTTGTGTAGCCTTGATCGCTATTGTTTCTGTTCTAGTTATGTGGCGATACACACAATTGTATCAAACAAGCTTGAGCATAAAGAAGACGCAGCAACAAATCAAAGCTTTGCATTCTGAAGTGAGTACGCTGAAACAACAAGTAGAAACATTACAAAGCCCAGAGAGACTACAGCAAAAGGCAGAGGAGCTTGGTTTTAGTCAATCTCATTCAAACGTAACTAAGACAACAACTGAGACTAACCAGAATAAAACGGGGAAACCCGCCAAACAAGGCACAACAAAGCCATAGGTGAGGTGAGGGGTAATGATTAAAAAAACACGAATTCGGACGCTATTAATTGGGGGGCTATTTACCCTCCTTTTTCTTTGTTTAGCAGGACGAATGTATTGGATTCAAGTCGTTCAGGCGTCTGATTGGCAGCAAAAAGCGGAAGAAAAGTGGAATGAGAATCAGATACTAAAACCAGATCGCGGTGCAATTGTAGATCGCAATGGAAAAGTACTGGCGGAAGATGTTCCAGCTTACACCATTTCGGTGAATCCAAAGTTAATTGATCAGAATGGGCATGGAGATGCCATCGTTAAGGGTTTAACGAGCATATTGAAGGATCCGAATGATAGCGGTGCGGAATTAGAAAGTAGAATACGCACAGCTGTGTCGAAGAAAAAAGAAGATGGAACTTTCTTACAAAATGTACCTATCAAAGAAGGTTCTCGCCTTAGTCGAGAAAAGCGAGATGAAGTTCAGAATTTAATTACGGAATTACAGAAAAAACAAAAACGCAAGCTTGATAATACAGGAATTGACATTACCGAAGAGAAGAAGCGGTATTATCCAGGTGGAACGCTTGCCGCTCATGTAATTGGTTACACGAATAAAGAGGATCAGCCCGTTCAAGGCTTAGAAAAGCTAATGAAAGATACGCTAATAGGCGTGCCTGGTCACTTAAAGACGCAAACCGATGGCAAAGGTGTTGAATTTATGAATGCCAAGGTCGATCTTAAGCCAGCGGTGAATGGGAAAACCGTTCGTACAACCATTGATCAGAACATCCAATTTTATATGGAAAATGCATTAAGCAAAATGTACGACAAGTGGCAGCCAAAAAGTATATCCGCGGTCGCTGCTGATCCGAAGACGATGGAAATTTTAGGTATGGCTTCTTACCCGAATTTCAATCCGAATGAATACTCAAAAGTGAAAAATATTGGGGATTTAAACAACATAACGGTTTCCGATCAATACGAACCCGGTTCTACATACAAAATTGTGACATTAGCCGGTGCAATTGAAGAAGGCGTATTTAATCCGGAAGATAAGTTTCAATCCGGATCGATTCAAGTACAAGGTAAGCCTGTATTTGATTGGAATCGTGTAGGCTGGGGACGCATCACGTACTTAGATGGACTCGAATATTCTTCTAACGTTGCCTTCGTTAAATTAGGTACGGAGAAGATGACACATGATAAATTGAAAGACTACATGTTAAAATTTGGTTTCGGTGTGAAGACCAATATCGACTTGCCTTCCGAAGTTAGCGGGTCTTTACCGATGAAATACCCGTCTGACTTTGCACGTTCTACTTTCGGACAAGGGGTATCGGTAAACACTGTTCAACAAGTTGCGGCTTTTGCGGCTATTGCCAATGGCGGTAATTTGATGAAGCCCCATGTCGTCAAGGACATCTTAGATAGCAAGACAGGTGAGGTTTTGCAAAGCTTCCAACCAGAAGTTATTCGTCGAGTGGTATCTGAAGCGACAGCTAAGAAAACGAGCGGTTACTTGGAGAATGTCGTGACAGGTAAGCACGGTACGGGTAAAACTGCAGCGATGGAAGGCTTCCGAGTTGCAGGTAAGACAGGTACAGCCAATAAGGTTATTGAAGGTAAAAGGGGATATGCGGAAAATGTATGGATCACATCATTCTGTGGTTATGTTCCAATTGAAGATCCGCAAGTCGTAATGTGTGTCATTGCCGATGAAGCCGTAAAGGACTACCATCAAGCGAAGGAAGTTGCACCAGTTGCATTTAAAGAAATCATGACACAGACAATGAAATATTTAGGGGTGAACTCTTCGAAAACTGTAATTAAGATGGATAAGAGTGAACCACTTCAATTCAAGGCACCAGATTTAAGCAACATGACCTTTGCAGAAGCGAAGGAAGCAGTAAAGAATAGCGGAATTGTACTCGAACAATTTGGTCAAGGGGACAAGATAGTAACCCAATTTCCAAGACCAGGTATGGATATTAGGGAATCTGAACATATGTATGTGGCGATGCAATCGACGAATACGATTAGTGTACCTGATCTAGCAGGGAAATCACTGCGTGAGGCGATGGAGATCACCTCATTCCTCGGTATTAATATTAAAGTGACAGGAGAGGGGTATGTTGCTTCACAGCGATTAGATGGAGAAGGTTCTGTACAAACATTAGTACTTGAACTAATGACACAAGAGGAACTTAAGAATAGACCTTCGCCATCACCATCACCGCCTCCAACGAACAAAGAAAATAAACCAAAATCGAAAAAATAGACGCTTGTCGTCCAAGCTTGTCATAACCCCTGTTTGTCCCGAATAGGCATGAAGAAAACGATCATGTCTTATGTAGGAAGGGGCTTCACTCATGAAAGCATCTGGGGTGACAGTTAGACGCCGATTATTCATTTCACTTATCGTTGGTACGGTTATATTCGCTGCATTGCTCTTTAGATTAGGTTATGTGCAGCTCTGGAAAGGGTCTGAGCTTTCGAAGATGGCAGAGGACACTTGGCGGAGGGACATTAAATTTGCGGCGAAACGTGGAGATATTGTAGATCGTAATGGGACGCAACTCACTTATGACATTACAACACCTTCCATTCTCGCCGTCCCTGCACAGCTAGGAGATGCGAAAGATACGGCAGCAAAGCTAGCAGCAGTTCTCGGTGGATCAGAAGAGACGATTTATAAACAAATCACGAAGAGGGCTATTTCCAACATGGTAACGCCCACTGGACGGAAGATTACGCAAGAGAAAGCGCAGGAGATTCGTAACTTAAAGTTACCTGGTATATTCGTAGCAGAGGATAGCAAGCGATTCTACCCACTAGGGAACCTAGCTTCGCATATTCTAGGCGTAACGGGGATTGACGGAGGGTTAACGGGTGTTGAGAAAAAATACCAAGATGGTCTAACTGGAATTAAAGGTTCCATCTCTTATCTTGCAGATGCTGTTGGCAGATCCATGCCAGGTTCAAGTGAGAAATATACACCGCCCAAAGACGGCATGACTCTACAACTAACAATGGACAGTCATCTGCAAGCCATTGTGGAGCGAGCGATGGATCAGACAATGGTTCAATATCAAGCACAAAATGTGATTGCACTAGTGATGGATCCTAATAATGGTGAAATATTGGCAATGGGATCACGTCCAACTTATGATCCTGCTAATTATCGGGAATCACCGACAGAGCTATTTAATCGTAATTTACCGATCTGGATGACTTATGAACCAGGGTCGACATTCAAGATTATTACGCTTGCAGCAGCCCTTCAGGAGAAGAAAGTGGATCTGAAGAATGAACGTTTCTATGACTCTGGTGTGATCGATGTGGCAGGTTCGAAGCTACATTGCTGGAAAAAGGGTGGACATGGTAGTGAAACCTTCTTGCAAGTTGTGGAAAATTCTTGTAATCCAGGATTTGTCGTTATGGGTGAGCGATTAGGTAAGGATACATTGTTCGATTACATCAATCGTTTCGGTTTTGGTAAGAAGACAGGAATTGATCTCGGCGGGGAAGCTAGCGGAATCTTGTTCAAGCCTTCTCAAGTGGGTCCTGTTGAACTTGCAACAACTGCTTTCGGACAAGGGGTCTCAGTCACTCCGATTCAACAGATCGCAGCAGTATCGGCTGCAATTAATGGTGGTAAATTGTTTAAACCACATATCGGTAAAGCATGGATTGATCCAAAAACGGGAAAAGCCTTTAAAGAGATGGAGCCAGAGCTAGTTCGTAACGTCATTAGCGAGGAAACGTCGAAGGAAGTTCGTGAAACACTGGAGAGTGTGGTTGCGAAAGGCACGGGGCGCAATGCGTTTATTGATGGCTATCGAGTAGGTGGCAAGACAGGTACTGCGCAGAAGGTTGTGAATGGTCGCTACTCACCAACAGAGCACATTGTATCCTTTATTGGATTTGCACCTGCAGATAATCCGAAACTTGTCGTCTACGCCGCGGTAGATAATCCGCAAGGATTGCAATTCGGGGGTTTGATTGCCGCTCCTCTTGTTAAGAGCATCATGGAAGATTCTCTTAAATATATGGGGATTGAGCCAAGCAAAAATCAGCTGACGAAAGATTACAAATTCGATGAGGTGCCGATCGTCGAAGTACCGAATCTTGTAGGTATGACGGTTACAGACATCTACGAAAATTTGAATCAAAATTTCAACTTGGCGAAATCCGGAGAGGGAAATACCGTTATTTCTCAAGTGCCAGAAGCTGGTACTAGAGTAGACCGTGGGTCAACGATTCGTGTATACTTATCTAATCAAAACAGCAATTAATGATTCAAGTTAATTTTGCTGGAAAAATGTACATACTAGTGCATATACTATATATTTTTAAGAAAAATCATTCTTAATAACATGCACTAGAACTTGGAGGAATGGTATGCAACTCTCGGAATTAGCTCAAACACTTGTGATTAGTCAACTTATAGGAGACTCATCAACATGCATCAATGGCATCCAAACCGATTCACGTCAAGTGAAACAAGGGGATTTATTTATTTGTATTCCAGGCTTTGTCCATGATGGACATGATTATGCCGATAAGGTTATCGATGCTGGTGCAGTAGCACTTGTAACAGAGCGTTTACTCAATGTTTCAGTCCCACAATTGATTGTGAAGGATGCGCGCCATGCAATGGCCGTTCTTTCAAGTCATTACTATAACTATCCAAGTATAGAGATGAAAGTCATTGGAATTACGGGCACGAATGGAAAAACGACGACTAGCTTTTTAGTTGAAAAAATATTAAGTGATGCTGGTTACCAGACAGGTCTCATGGGTACCATTCAGATGAAAATTGGTGACCAGTATACAGAGATGGAACGTACAACGAAAGAAGCGCTTGAGATTCAAAAGTCCATGCGATTGATGCGTGACGTGAATACGGATTATTGCATTATGGAAGTGTCTTCCCACGCACTAGAATTAGGTCGTGTGAAAGGCATTCAATTCCGCTCAGGCTTGTTTACTAATTTAACCCAAGATCATCTGGATTATCATAAAACGATGGACAATTACCTTGCTGCGAAGACGTTATTATTTGGTCGAATGAATAACGTATTCTGCGCAGATCCGGCGAAACGCCAATTTGCCATTCTAAATGGAGATGATCCAGCTTCTGAGAAAATGGGCAATGCGACTGCTGCACAAGTCATTACGTACGGGATTGATAACGATTGTGATGTTCGTGCAACTGACATTCGCATTACATCAAGCGGTACTGCATTTACGGTACATACGTTTGCAGGTCAAGCGCAAATCAGCATGAAACTCGTCGGTAAATTCAACGTATATAATGCACTTTGTGCGATTGCCTCAACTTTAGTGGAAGGTGTGCCCCTTCTTGAGATTAAGCATAGCTTAGAGAATGTGAGTGTTGTGGACGGTCGGATGGAAGTTGTTGATCAAGGACAGGATTTCGCCGTACTCGTTGACTATGCGCATACACCTGACGGCTTGCGAAATGCATTATCTACGATTCAAGAATTTGCGGAAGGCAAAGTCATCACGGTGTTCGGTTGTGGCGGCGATCGTGATCGGAAGAAGCGTCCGATTATGGGGAAAGTAACAGCTGAATTAAGCGATTATTTGTATGTAACATCGGATAATCCTCGGACTGAGGACCCCAATCAGATATTGGCTGATATCGTTCCAGGGCTAATGGATGCGAACTTATCCTCCGATCAGTATGAGTTAATTGTGGATCGCAAAGCGGCGATACAGAAGGCTATTGCCGAGGCAGGCCCCAAAGATGTAGTATTGATAGCGGGTAAAGGACATGAGACTTATCAGGATATCAACGGAGTCAAACATGATTTTGACGATCGCGTGATTGCAAGAGAAGCGATAAGGAGCAAAGTCTAATGATAAATCGTACATTAAGTGAAATCGTGAACATGTCAGGCGGGTCAGCAACAAATGTTGAGCCTGACTTGCGTATAAATGGTTTCTCAACAGATACACGCACGATTGAGCCGGGTGTCTTATACATTCCGCTCATTGGTGCGAACTTTGACGGTCATTATTACGTCAAAGATGCTATAGCCAAAGGAGCAGTTGCTTCATTTTGGCAGAACGATCATGCGAATCCACCAGCAGATTGTAATTTGATCTTTGTTGAGGATACGTTACAGGCGATGCAGCAGCTTGCTAACAGCTATCGCAATCAGCTGAATGTCAAGATTGTTGGTATTACTGGCAGTAATGGCAAGACGACGACAAAGGATCTAGTGGCATCTGTTCTGAGTACGTCGTTTAACGTACATAAGACAATTGGCAATTTAAACAATCACTTTGGTGTACCGATGACCTTATTATCCCTTAAAGAAGATACAGAAGTAGCGGTTCTTGAGATGGGGATGAGTGATCGTGGTGAGATTGAATTGCTGTCTAAGCTTGCTGAACCAGACATTGCAATTATTACGATGATTGGCGATTCTCATATGCTACAGCTTGGTTCTCGCAAAGAGATTGCAAGAGCAAAAGTAGAGATTATTGAAGGATTGCGCCTTGGTGGTACATTTATTTATTATGGAGATGAACCTCTTATTGAAGAAGTGCTAGAGGAGCTAAATGCTAAGTCTCGTAACATGAATAATATTCGCTTTGGTGTTCAAGAAGATAATGAGTATTATCCACAGCACATTCAAATGCAAGAAAGCGGTACTTCGTTTAAAGTAGGTACGCTTGCGAATGCAACTTTATATATTCCACTACTTGGAGCGCATAATGTAACGAATGCTTTGGCTGCAATCGCAGTTGCCAAAGCCCTTGGTGTGTCTGATGAGAAGATTACTGAAGGTTTATCTTCAGTACAAATGACGAGTATGCGTATTGAGAAGCTACAAGCTCAAAGTGGACTTACGGTACTTAATGACGCATACAATGCGAGTCCTGCATCTATGAAAGCGGCGATTACACTGCTTCATGAGCTTAATGGATATAATCGTAAGTTTATTGTTCTTGGTGATATGTTGGAACTTGGACCGGATGAAGAAGAATATCATCATCAAATCGGTACACTCTTACAGCCTGAACGTCTTGCAGGAGTATTCACATATGGTGCTCTAAGTCATCATATTGCCGAAGGAGCAAGAGCAAATTTTGCCGATCAGCTTGTTCATGAATTTACGAATAAAGAAGAGTTGATTGCAAATTTGAGAGGAATCGTAGAGCCAAACGATGTTGTGTTAGTCAAAGGTTCACGAGGAATGAAGCTAGAGCAAGTTGTACAATCATTACTATAAATCTTATTATTTTTCATTGGTTTTTTAGGAGGAGCACATCGTGGAATTGAAAGTCGTTTTATTTACCTTGGGAACTGCATTTATCTTATCGATTATTATGGGACCTTTATTCATCCCGCTTTTGCGCAGGTTGAAATTCGGTCAGACCATTCGTGAGGACGGTCCGCAAGGGCATCTCAAGAAACAAGGGACGCCAACGATGGGCGGCATTATTATTATGCTTGCTTTATCTATTGCTGCACTGCAATTCTCTGATAAAACGATGTCATTCTTCGTGTTGATTATTGCTACACTGGGTTATGGTTTAGTCGGATTTTTAGATGATTATATCAAGATCGTGTTTAAGCGTTCACTCGGTTTAACAGCTAGACAGAAGCTGATTGGACAACTGCTTGTATCGGCAATCGTCTGTGTGCTGCTCGTATCGATGGGGCATTCCACAGAGATTAGTATTCCACTTATCGATGTTAAGTTTAATCTAGGTTGGTTCTACTTCCCGATTATGGTGTTCGTCATGTTAGGAGCTACGAATGCTGTTAACTTAACAGATGGACTTGATGGCTTGTTAGCAGGAACGAGTGCAATTGCATTTGGTGCATATACGATTATTGCGATGAATAACACGCAACCGGAAGTTGCGATTTTTGCAAGTGCAATGGTTGGTGCAGTTCTTGGATTCTTGGTCTTTAATGCGCATCCAGCTAAAGTATTCATGGGTGATACAGGATCACTTGGTATTGGTGGCGGACTCGTAGCTGCAGCGATTTTAACGAAAGCAGAAGTGTTGCTCGCTATTATTGGATTTGTATTCTTGATGGAAGTAATGTCTGTAGTGATTCAGGTCATTTCTTTTAAAACGACGGGTAAGCGTGTGTTCAAAATGAGTCCTATCCATCATCACTTTGAATTGGTAGGATGGTCAGAGTGGCGTGTGGTCATTACGTTCTGGACCATTGGACTTATCGCGGCAGCGTGTGGATTATACATTAATGAGGTGTTGTAATAGATGAAGCATCCGCATGATTATGCAGGAGAAAAAGTGGTTGTTCTAGGCTTGGCCAAAAGCGGTGTTGCTGCGGCTAAGCTTTTTCATCGCATGGGGGCAAGTATTGTTGTAAACGATCGTAAAGATCGGGATCAAAGCCCTGAGGCGGCAGAACTTGAAGATTTAGGCATTGCGGTCATTTGTGGTGGGCATCCAGATGATTTGATCGACGAGAATGTTAAATTACTTGTTAAAAATCCAGGTATCCCTTACATAGCTCCACCTATTGTGCAAGCTCAGCAATTAGGCATTGAAGTTGTGACAGAAGTGGAAGTGGCGTATCCGATATGTGCAGCGCCAATGATCGGGATTACAGGCTCTAATGGTAAGACAACAACGACGACTCTAGTCGGCCAAATATTAGAAGAAAGTAGACTTAAACCGATTGTTGCAGGTAATATCGGTCGTGCACTATGCGAAGTGGCAGAAGAAGCGAACTCCGACAATTGGATGGTCGTTGAACTGAGTTCGTTCCAATTGAAAGGGACTAGTACATTCAAGCCACGTATTGCATGTTTATTAAATGTGTATGAGACCCATCTGGACTACCATGGAGATATGGAAGATTACACAGCTTCAAAAGTAAAGCTGTTTGCGAATCAGACGGCAGAAGATACAGCTGTCATCAATTGGGATGATGCGGCATGTCAAGCAATCATTCCGACATTAAACGCGCATATACTGCCGTTTTCGATAGAAGTAGAGCTTTCTTACGGAATGTATGTTGATGCGGATACAGGTATGTTGATCTATAAGGACGAGGCTGGCGAAACACATGTTATTTTGCATCAAGATGAATTAGGTATTGCCGGTTCGTTTAATGTAGCAAATGCACTAGCAGCAGCAGCGATCACGATTCGTGCAGGTGCAGATTTTGCAAGTATTGCAAAGGTGCTGCGTGAGTTCCATGGGGTGGAACACCGTCTTGAGTTTGTGAAAGAAATTGAAGGTGTGAAATTCTACAACAACTCAAAGGCAACGAATGCGGTCGCAACGATTAAATCCGTAGAAGCATTCAAAGGCAATATCATACTTATTGCAGGTGGGCTTGATCGTGGTTCCGATTATATGGAGCTACTGCCTGTACTGGGTAAGCAAGTGAAAGGGCTAGTCACATTGGGACAAACTCGCAATAAAATCAATAAAGTTGCTGAGCTCGCAGGGCTAACAGCAGTCAAAACAGTCGATAATGAGGATGACGCGAGGGAAGCGATTCACCTTGCAGTACAGGAAGCTTGGACGCTTGCTGAAGAAGGCGACATCGTATTATTGTCACCTGCTTGCGCATCTTGGGATATGTTTCCGTCTTTTGAGCAAAGAGGAAGCATGTTTAAGGAGTCCGTGCATAACCTGTAGAAAGGCTCTTTTCAGCCAAGCTATCAAGTGGCAGCACATGCACCGGACAAGCTGACCGAAGCATCCATTAGCTGAGAAGAGCCTTAACCCTTATTGTACGAGGTGTTGTATGGGTAAAGCTCGCTCTGCTCCAGATTTATGGATCTTGATCACAACCTTGTTGATATTAACAATCGGCGTTATTATGGTGTACAGTGCATCAGCTGTACTCGCGTTTCACGAATTTGGAGATTGGTACTACTACTTGAAGCGTCAGCTTATCTTTGCTGTGCTTGGGGTGGTTGCGATGTTCGTGACGATGAACATGGATTATTGGATTTGGAAAAAATATGCCAAAATTATCTTGTTGATCTGTTTTGTCTTCCTTGTTATCGTGTTAATTCCAGGAGTTGGGGTAGTACGTGGGGGAGCAAGATCATGGATCGGGATAGGCTCATTCGGGATTCAACCTTCTGAATTTGCCAAGATGGGCATTATTATGTTCCTTGCCAAATGGTTGTCGGAAGAACAAGCGAAAATTACGGAGTTTACGAAGGGTTTATTACCGCCTCTTGGGCTTGTCGGACTCGCTTTTGGACTCATTATGCTGCAGCCCGATTTAGGGACAGGTACTGTACTCGTCGGAACTGCTGTACTGATGATCTTTATCGTGGGGGCACGACTTCGCCATTTATCCTACTTTGCTATGGCAGGTGTAGTCGGCTTTATTGGCCTCATCATTGCTGCTCCGTATCGAATGGATCGAATCATGGCATTTATGGACCCTTGGAAGTATCCAAAAGATGAAGGGTACCAGATTATTCAATCTCTGCTTGCCATTGGTCCGGGTGGACTTGTCGGTCTTGGGCTAGGTATGAGTCGGCAGAAGTACAGCTACTTGCCTGAACCGCAGACGGATTTCATATTTGCTATTATTTCAGAAGAGCTAGGTTTTATTGGAGGATCTTTCGTCTTATTATTATTTACAATTCTCGTCTGGAGAGGCATGCGTGTTGCGATTACTGCGCCAGATACATTCGGTTCGCTGCTTGCAGTTGGAATCGTTGGGATGATTGCTGTGCAGGTCATTATTAACATTGGTGTTGTGATTGGGATGTTCCCAGTTACGGGGATTACACTACCGCTTGTTTCTGCGGGTGGATCGTCCTTAACCTTGATGTTAACCGCTCTAGGCATTTTACTTAACATATCCCGTTATTCGAGGTGAATGCTGTGCGCGTCGTACTTAGTGGAGGAGGTACTGGTGGTCACGTCTATCCTGCGCTTGCGATTGCAGAACAAGTCGTTAAGGAAGACGCCCAGTCCGAATTTTTATATATTGGCACAAACTCGGGCTTGGAGCGCGACATTGTCGCGAACTCCAAGCTTACTATGCCTTTTGAGGCAGTTGAAATTTCTGGCTTCCGTCGGAAGCTGTTTTCTCTAGACAATGTAAAGACGATTGCTCGCTTCTTTCGTGGTGTGAGCGATGCGAAGAAAATGCTGCGTGAGTTTAAACCGGATGTCGTGATCGGCACAGGGGGCTACGTATGCGGACCCGTGCTCTATGCGGCAGCGAAGCTGGGCATCCCGAGTATGGTGCATGAGCAGAACGTCATCCCGGGGATGACGAATGCTTTCCTTAGTCGCTACGTCTCAACCGTAGCGGTGTCCTTCAAGGGAACCGAGTCGCGGTTCCCTAAAGCGCGGAATGCCGTATACACCGGCAATCCGCGTGCAACGTCGGTCGCTCTTGCCGACCGACGCCAAGGCCTACGCTCCCTCGGCCTCGCCGATGACGACCAACTGGTCGTCGTCGTAGGCGGCTCGCGGGGAGCGAAAGCGATCAACGAGGCGATGATTACCGTCGCCTCGCAGGCCACGAAACTGCCGCAGCTGCAGTTTCTGTTTATTACCGGGCAGCCGCATTATGAGGCTGCCGTAGCCGCTATCCGCGGCGCTGATGGCGCTGCGCCGCGTAATGTACATGTTGTGCCTTATATTCACAACATGCCGGAAGTGCTTGCCGCGACGAAGCTAATCGTGTCGCGCGCTGGGGCGTCCTTCCTCGCGGAGATTACATCGCTCGGCATTCCGGCGATTCTCATTCCATCGCCTTACGTGACGAATAATCATCAAGAGCACAACGCTCGCATGCTTGTGGATGGTGGTGCTGCTCAGATGATCTTGGAGAAAGATCTTAACGCAGATACGCTTCTAGCAAGCATTCAGCGCATTACTGGATCACCGTTTCGCATTGAAGAGATGGCGAATGCCTCTCGCAAAATGGGCCAATCCGATTCCGCAAAGCTAGTCGTAAGTGAGATGCATAAGCTTGTTCGCAAGCTTTAGCCTCTCGCCCATATGGGCATTTGTCACACTCTACTCGATATTACATAAACTACACTATAACCGTGACAGACATCGAAGCTTATGCTAGTCAAATCTTAGCGCAACACTTTAAGTTTTGGTGGCATATCGTTCTTATGTTCTGTGAAGGAGGTTCCCATGCACGCCTATATATCTGACTTGCAAGCAGCGAATGCTTGTGAGATTCGTTTCCAAGAAAAACTTGCACCTTACACAACATGGAAGATTGGTGGTCCAGCAGACGTCTTCTTAATACCGGAAAATAAAGAGAAGCTCGTCGAAACGCTGCGTATTCTCCACCAACATCAGGTTCCGTGGATGGTCATTGGCAAAGGCTCGAACATGTTAGTATCGGATAAAGGTGTTCGTGGTGTTGTCATTAAACTTGGAAAAATGCTAGATACGTTACACTTCGAAGACACACTCGTGTATGCCGGTGGGGCTTATTCTTTAATTAAGTTATCCGTCATGACAGGTAAAGAAGGCTTAACGGGTCTTGAATTTGCAGGTGGGATACCTGGTTCAGTGGGAGGCGCTGTCTACATGAACGCAGGAGCACATAGCTCCGATGTGTCACGCATACTTAAGCAGGCTGAAGTGCTCATGTCCACCGGTGAGGTGAAGATCTTGCAAGGAAGTGACCTCGAATTCGCTTACCGTCATTCCAGATTGCAGCGTGAACCTGGCATCGTCCTCGAAGCAGTGTTCCAGCTTGAACCTGGTGACCGCAAAGAAATTGCAGCTGCTCTAGCTGCTAATAAAGACCGTCGCTTACGGACACAGCCGTTATCTGCTGCTTGTGCAGGTTCGGTATTCCGTAATCCAGTAGGCACATTTGCTGCCAAGTTGATTGAAGAGGCAGGTCTGAAAGGTTTGCGAGTAGGTGGGGCTGAAGTTTCGTCCTTACATGCGAATTTCATCGTGAACACAGGGGATGCGACAGCCGAAGATGTGCTTACTTTGATCGCTCGAATTCAGGATATGATTTTGACACAAAAAGGAATCAAGCTTGTACCTGAAGTATTGATGGTCGGTGAGCAGTAAATCGGAGGTGAAACATTGGAGAAGTTGGTGATCGAAGGCGGGAGACCTCTATCGGGAACCATCCGAATCCATGGCGCAAAGAACGCTGCGCTGCCTATTCTAGCAGCTAGTATTATGGCGGAAGGAACACATGTTTTGCATAACGTTCCGGAGCTGCTAGATATAGGGGTCATGCTGCAAATTCTCCGTGATCTCGGTTGTCGAACCGAGCAGGAGGGCAGTGTCGTTACAGTTCATACATCTACTATTCATTCCTCGCACATTCCCGAACAACTCATGAGACAAATGAGATCTTCCATCTTTCTAATGGGACCACTGCTGACCAGATTCGGTTTAGTTCGTTTGTATCAACCCGGGGGCTGTGCCATCGGCGAACGTAAGATTGATTTACATTTAAAAGGCTTGGAAGCACTCGGTGTGCGCATTCATGAGAAAGGCGATACCATCGAATGTCAAACAGATGGTCTCAAAGGTGCGGAGATATTCCTTGACTTCCCAAGCGTAGGAGCAACAGAAAACATTATGATGGCGGCTGTGATGGCAGAAGGCATTACCGTCATTACGAATGCGGCAAGAGAACCGGAAATTCAAGATTTGCAAAATTTCCTGAATCAAATGGGAGCTGACATCATCGGAGCGGGAACCGACACGATTACCATTCGTGGGGTTAGCGTGCTGCAGCCCTGTTCATACCGGATTATCCCTGATCGTATCGTAACAGGCACTTGCATGGTTGCAGCTGCTGCAACAAGAGGAAGCATTACCTTGCAAGATGTTTGCCCTCAACACTTAACTTCGCTTATCCATGTGCTTCGGCGCGTTGGTGTGCAAATCCATTGCTCGGATGATATAATACAGGTAAGCGCATTGACTCGACCGAAGTCCATTGAAAGAGTCGTTACAGCGCCACATCCGGCGTTTCCTACAGATTTACAATCGCAAGTTATGGTACTACTATCCTTAGCGGATGGTCTTAGTGTAATGAAAGAAACGATATTCGAAGGTCGATTTAAACATGTTGATGAATTAACTCGAATGGGAGCTGACATCCGTGTGGACTTAAGTTCGGCATTCGTCCGAGGCGTCCCAAGGTTATATGGTGCCACGGTAGAAGCTACCGATTTACGAGCAGGTGCTGCACTGGTCATTGCCGGCTTAGCAGCGCAAGGAACGACAATCGTGGAGCAAATTCATCACATTGACCGGGGATACGATCGTATTGAGCGAATGTTTACTGAATTAGGCGCGAAGATGAGTCGCTACTCACCCCGTATTCATGATGAAGTCAATCAACAGGGTTCATACTAGATGATAAACATCCCCAAGTCCCTTTCTGGCAGCAGAAGGGGATGCAAGGATTTTTTCGTCGTTAAAACTAAATAATAGAGTAGCTTTTGCCGATAATAGCGTGATTAGACTGATAGAGTCAGGTGTTATTTGGTGAAAACTTCCTCGGAGGTGTCTTTTTTTGCGAGAAACAATGCGAATGCCTACGGTGCCGAACCTTTCACCCCCTAAGCCGCCTAGAAAAAAAGGGCGCAAGCTGCTTGTTTTTTTGGTTCTTTTTTTTATGGCTTTACTTTTGTTGCTATTTTTCCGTTCACCACTTAGTAAAGTTTCGAAGATTGAGATTACAGGTAATCAACTTGTCCTTAGTGAAGACATCATGAAAGCTTCTGAGGTGCAGGTAAGCGATCAATTCTTCGGTGTTTCATCAAGTGCTGTGGAAGAGAAATTAAAGCATATGAAAATGGTTTCTAGTGTGAATGTGAGTAAGCAATTCCCAGGTACGATTCAAATCCAGATTACGGAGTATCCGAAAGTCGCTTTCCAATTTGGTGAAGATGGAAGTACCCAATTTGTGTTGGCAGACGGTACAGCCGTTTCCACGCAAGGCTTGTTGTCTGTTGTGGACAAGCCTATCCTAACAGGTTGGAAAGCTGAAGATCCGAATAAAGCCTTGCTTTGCAAGACGTTAGCGACTTTGTCATCGAATGCGCTCTACGAAATTTCGGAGATTAAGCCATTTGAACAGACAGAAGCTTACCCAGATAAAATCAAGCTTTACACACGATCGGGTTATGAAGTCATCACAACAGTCGGCTATTTTCCGGATAAAATGGAGTATTTAAATGCTTACATTCAGAATTTGAAAGAAAATAACTTGAGTTCTAGGAGATTGACACTGCTCGAAGTCGATAGCCATGCTGATTTAGATGGTACTCCTAATAAAGAGGCTCAAGCACCAACTAAAGCGGATGATTCAGTCAAAGATCAGGGGAAAGAACAGGTGAAAGAGGATAAGAATGCGAAGCAGAATACGCCCTCTCAGACGCCTAATGCTACCCCGAAACCGAATCATACTTCAGTAAAACCAACACCAACTCCAACAAGCACACCTAACCGTTAATCAGGATGGATGGAGTGTGAATGTAATTTATGTCAGGGTCTTAACGTAGTCTTAAAAAAATAGCAAAAAAAAGGACTAGCACTACTCAATCTATGAAAAGAATGATAAAATGGTAATGATATAATACTTTTACTAGGAATTCATTCCAGAAAAAGTATTTGCTGTCCTTTAAAACTACGAAGAGAAACTGTGAAAAAAGAGGGAATACGATACTTTTGTTGAATTACAACAAGAATTACGATGTGAATTCTTTTAACACATTAAGTGCAGGAGGTGCCAAAGCTTGAGCGGCAATGACATCATTGTGAGTTTAGACATCGGTACATCCAAAGTTCGCGCTATTATTGGAGAGGTTATTAACGGCTCCATTAATATAATTGGAGTAGGATCAGCTGAGTCTGAGGGTATTCGAAAAGGGGCTATAGTTGACATTGATCAATCTGTACAAGCCATTCGCAATGCGATTGATCATGCCGAACGAATGGTTGGCATAACAATATCCGAAGTTTATGTTGGAATTACAGGCAATCATATCTCTTTACAATCATCTCATGGCGTAGTCGCTGTACAGAATGAGGATAGAGAGATCGGCGAAGATGACATCGAACGTGTTATCCAAGCAGCTAGAGTAATCGCATTGCCTCCTGAGCGTGAAATTATTGGCGTGGTGCCGAAGCAGTATTTAGTGGATGGTCAAGAAGGAATACAGGACCCCCGAGGAATGATTGGAGTCAGACTTGAAGTTGAAGCGACGATAGTAACCGGAGCGAAGACAAGCATACATAATTTAAAACGAGTAGTTGAAAAAGCAGATTTAAACGTCGGCGGACTCATACTTATGTCGCTTGCATCTGGGCAACTCGCTTTAACGAAAGACGAGAAGAATATAGGAACAGTGCTTGTAGAAGTAGGAGCAGGTTCCACAACACTTGCCGTCTTTGAATCTGGCAATCTAGTTGCGACCTCAACTCTACCCATTGGTGGGGAATACATTACGAGTGATATTGCATATGGTCTTCATACACAAATGGATATCGCTGATCGCATTAAACTCAAGTATGGGTGTGCAATTGTGGAAGATGCTGCAGCGGATCAGGTATTCAAAGTAACGCGTATGGGCAGCAATGTCGAAAAGGAATTTTCACAAATTGATTTAGCTAACATAATTGAGCCTCGCGCGCAAGAGATTTTCCAATTGATTCGCGCAGAAGCACATCGTTTAGGACATGGGGATGCATCAGGTGGGTTTGTACTCACAGGTGGAGCCGTATCCATGCCAGGTATGCTAACAATAGCTCAAGTTGAGCTTGCGACATCGGTTCGTATTGCAACACCTGAGTATATTGGTGTTCGTGATCCGAGTTTTACTAGTGGCGTTGGTATCATTCAATTCGTACATAAGAATATCCGCAATCGTCACACATCTCAAAACAAAAAGACTGTGGCAAAAACAGTCTCGAAAACCACCTCTGTTAAAAAAGAAGGCTGGTTTGAACGCATGAAAAACTTGGTTAAAGATTTCATTTGATAATCCGCAACCGATGGATAAGCGAATGTGAAATAAGGGGATGACTATTAATGTTTGATATTGAACTGGATTTGGACCAACTCGCGCAAATTAAAGTCATCGGCGTTGGCGGCGGCGGTAGTAATGCTGTAAACCGTATGATCGAGAATGGCGTTCAAGGTGTAGAATTTATCACTGTTAATACGGATGCTCAAGCGCTACACCTAGCAAAATCTGTTCATAGACTTCAGATTGGTGATAAGCTGACTCGTGGTTTGGGAGCAGGCGCTAATCCGGATGTAGGTAAAAAAGCTGCTGAAGAGTCACGCGAATTAATTATGAACACACTTCGTGGTGCGGACATGGTGTTCGTAACTGCGGGTATGGGTGGCGGAACAGGAACTGGTGCAGCTCCCGTTATTGCAGAAATTGCAAAAGAATGCGGTGCGCTAACAGTTGGTGTTGTTACAAGACCATTTACATTTGAAGGACGTAAACGTTCTCTACAAGCAGAGCAAGGTATTGCTGCACTCAAAGAGAAAGTAGATACGCTCATCGTAATTCCGAATGATCGTCTACTTGAAATCATTGATAAGAAAACACCTATGCTAGAAGCATTCCGTGAAGCGGATAATGTTCTTCGTCAAGGTGTTCAAGGGATTTCTGATCTTATTGCAACTCCAGGTCTCATTAACCTTGACTTTGCCGATGTGAAGACGATTATGACAGAGCGTGGCTCTGCGTTAATGGGTATCGGTATAGCGACAGGTGAGAACCGTGCTGCAGAAGCAGCGAAGAAAGCAATCATGTCTCCACTCTTGGAAACTTCGATTGAAGGTGCTCGCGGCGTATTGATGAATATCACAGGCGGCGTGAACTTGTCTTTGTATGAAGTTAACGAAGCGGCAGACATTGTGCATTCTGCTTCAGACCAGGATGTAAACATGATTTTCGGTGCTGTGATTAATGACAACTTGAAGGATGAGATTCTCGTAACGGTGATCGCGACTGGATTTGAGCATAAGCCAGCTCCAATACCTGGACAGAGAAGACCTGTAAATCCAGGTCCAGGTGTTCAAAGTCATGAGCCTCCTGTAACTCAAAGACCGAATATGCAATCTTTCCATGGTTCCAATAACCATCAAACAACAGATTTTGATATTCCTGCATTCTTACGTAAACAACCACGTAGAACAGAAGAATAGTCAATTCATAATAAGACGAAGAAGCTCTCGATTAAGTATCGAGGGCTTCTTTTTTTGTGATGTCATTTTGCGACAAAAATAGTGGACGCCTGCCCCCAATTTTAGACAGACTTTGATGGGGGTATTCATTATACTGTTCTTATCTCTCAGGAGGTGAGAGAGTGACGGTTTACTTGGATCTCATTTTTTTATTCAACTTTTTCATGGATGGAGCCATTCTTTATACCACAATAAAAATTCGTAAAGAGCCAGTCATATGGTGGAGGTTACTACTGTCGTCAGCGATTGGAGCCTCATATGTCGTGATGATGTTCTTTCCTGCACTCTCTTTTTCGATGACTTTTTTTGTGAAAATCATATTTTCTCTTCTTATGATTTGGGTTGCATTCCCATTTAAGAGTCTTGCAAATTATTTGCGGCATTATGGACTTTTCTATGTCGTTAATTTCGTCGCTGGCGGCGGGATTTTCGGTATTAAGTATGCACTGCAATCATCTGGAGAGATCATGAATGGCATTTGGTTTACTCATACCGGATTCATGTATACGCCTCAAATGACAGTTTTATTCATTGTGCTCGTGGCTATCTTGATGCTTGTATTGATCCGCAAAATGTTTGCAATTCAAAGGCGAAGAGAGCAGCTTACGACATACTTGGCAAAAGTGACGGTAGAGGTCGATGGTAACACGTGGAGTTGTACTGGACTAATTGATACGGGAAATCAGCTGTATGATCCACTTTCAAGGCTTCCAGTTATGGTGATGGAAGTGGGGCAGTGGGAGGCAATTCTGCCAGAGAAGTGGGTAACGCTTATCCGACAATCAAAGACTGAGCAGTTGCTTGCAACGATAGGTGATGAAGAGTGGAAGTGGCAGGATCGGCTTCGACTTGTACCCTATCGAGGGGTGAACCGATCGAGCCAATTCATGTTAGCTATTAAACCGGATCGCGTTATTATTTCACAAGAAAATGGACAAACAGAGTCTGCGAAAGTCCTGATTGGACTCGATAGCGGACACTTGTGCCGAGATGGTTCCTATCAAGCCATTATTCATCCTGCATTAGTTGCAGGAGGTGCTCTGTAAAACTAATATTCGTCTAATTGGGAGGAAGTTACATGCTCGTGAAATGGAAGCTATGGCTGCAAATTCAATATTATCGTCTTTTGTTGGTACTGAAAATTAAAGGCGAAGAAATTTATTACATCGGAGGCAGCGAAGCGCTACCACCACCCCTTACGAAAGAAGAAGAGGAGTACTTGCTAGATAAGTTATCTACTGGTGATGGTGCCATTCGAGCCATGTTAATTGAACGTAATTTACGACTTGTTGTGTACATTGCACGTAAGTTTGAGAATACAGGAATCAATATCGAAGATTTAATATCGATTGGTGCTATAGGTCTCATCAAGGCAGTGAACACGTTTGATCCGGAGAAGAAGATTAAGCTTGCCACCTATGCTTCCCGTTGTATTGAAAATGAGATTTTAATGTATCTGCGTCGAAATTCCAAGATTCGTACTGAAGTTTCATTTGACGAACCGCTAAATATTGATTGGGATGGGAATGAACTACTACTCAGCGACGTTCTCGGTACAGAGAATGATACGATTTATCGCAATATTGAAGAGCAAGTGGATCGAAAGCTACTACAGAAGGCGCTAGACAAGCTGACAGAGCGTGAGCGAATTATTATGGAATTGCGCTTTGGCCTCCAGGATGGGGAAGAGAAGACCCAGAAGGATGTTGCCGATTTACTCGGTATCTCACAATCCTACATATCCAGATTGGAAAAACGAATCATCAAGCGTCTTCGAAAAGAATTTAATAAGATGGTGTAAGCGACATCAATTCTGCGCAGTTACCATGTAAAGCGTTTACAGATGGTGGATCATGTTAAAATGACCACCATTTTTTGCGCATAAAATTCACTCTCAAGGACATAATTGACATTAATGTTTCTCCTTGGGAGGTATTCACGATGACCCGTAATAAAGTTGAGATCTGTGGCGTTGATACTGCCAAACTACCTGTACTAACCAACGTTGAGATGCGTGATTTATTTACCCGCTTGCAGACCCAGAATGAGCGTGGTGCAAGAGAGAAGTTAGTAAATGGCAACCTTCGATTAGTGTTGAGTGTCATTCAGCGATTTAACAATCGCGGAGAATATGTTGATGATCTATTTCAAGTTGGATGTATAGGCCTTATGAAAGCAATAGACAATTTCGATTTAGGGCAAAATGTGAAGTTTTCAACGTATGCCGTACCGATGATTATTGGTGAAATTCGCCGTTATTTACGTGATAACAATCCAATTCGTGTATCCCGATCTTTGCGTGATATAGCATACAAAGCACTTCAAGTACGTGATTCTCTTACGAATATGAATTCGCGTGAACCTACAATTTTTGAAATATCAGAAGCAATCAATGTTCCCAAAGAAGACGTCGTATTCGCACTGGATGCCATCCAAGATCCGGTTTCATTGTTTGAACCGATTTATCATGATGGTGGCGATCCAATCTATGTGATGGATCAAATTTCGGACGAGCGGAACAAAGATATGACATGGATCGAAGGAATTGCACTACGAGAAGCAATGCGACGCTTAGGTGATCGTGAGAAGTTGATTCTATCGATGCGCTTCTTTGACGGAAAGACGCAGATGGAAGTAGCAGATGAGATTGGTATTTCCCAAGCACAGGTTTCAAGGCTGGAGAAGTCTGCGATCTCACAAATGCAAAAGCATGTAAAATCGTAGTCAATGTTTGGCTACTGCCCACATATACTAGAAAAAAACAAGGATATGTGGTGAATTCCCGTGAAAATATCGGATTTTCAAACGAAGGATGTTATTAACATTGTCGACGGGAAAAAGCTTGGAGTAGTTAGTGATTTAGAGCTGGATCTCAAGCAAGGTCGTATTGATGCTATTATTGTCCCGACGCAAGGCAAGTTTTTTGGAATGTTCGGGAGCAGTACAGACGTTATTATCCCGTGGAAAAATATTGTGAAGATCGGGGCAGATGTTGTACTCGTAAAGCTTGACGAAAGTCGCTCTTTTCGAGCAGTTGAAGAAGGTGATACGGCTTATGAGTATAATAAGCAGTATCGTTAACGCACATGAAACACACGTGAGGGGCTAACTCGGATAGCCTGAACCGCGTGTGTTTTTATGTTTCGGGTGTGTTACACTATTAAGGAGCATGTTAAAGGAACGGGGGATCATCATGGAGAGCAGAGAACCGTTTACAAGAGTAGATCAAGAGAAGCACCCGACATTATTGGAGATATCCACATGGATGAAGCAAGGCAGCAGGTTAACAGCGGGATTTACGTCTCGTATTGGTGGTGTGAGTGAAAAGCCGTTTGATTCACTGAATTGTGGATTGCATGTATTGGATCGACCAGAGGATGTTGTGTGTAATCGGCAGCGGTTAGCGAGTGCCATATCGATTCCGTTGGATCGTTGTACATATGCCGAACAAGTACATGGCAATGATGTGGTTGTTGTAACGAGTGATAATCAAGGCAAAGGTCATGCGATTCGCGAAGAAGCCATCCAAGATACGGATGGTATGATTACGAACGAATCTGGAATTGCACTTTGCATGATGTATGCGGATTGTGTGCCGTTATTTTTCTGGGACCCGTCTAAGCGCGTTATCGGTGTGTCACATGCAGGCTGGAAAGGGAGTGTCCTTGATATTGCGGGAGCTACGGTAGCTAAGATGAATGCTGTTTACGGCTCTGAGCCGCAGCATATTCAAGCGGCAATTGGTCCTTCCATTGGAGGTTGCTGTTATGAAGTTGATGAGCGAATAGCAAATCAGGTGACACAACATTATGAATCTTTACAAATCCAAGGTATTTCTACAAATGATATTTTGCTACCTAGTGAACACATTGGTAAATATATGCTAAACTTGAAACTTTTCAATCAAGCGATGTTGCTAAAAGCAGGAATCGTGTCGAGTCATATCGAAGTATCAGGATTATGCACGAGCTGCCATACAGATTTATTTTTCTCTCATCGTAAAGAACACGGGCAAACGGGAAGAATGGTTGCTTGGATGGCGATGAAAGAGTCGTAAGGAATGAGAAGTGAGGTGAAGACAGCAATGACGATGCAGCAGCGTAAACAATATGTGGAAGCTTCGATTGCGAAAGCTTGTCAGCAAGTTGGGCGTGATCCCAAGTCTGTGGAAGTAATCGCCGTTACTAAATATGTTGGTATCCCAGAGACCGCAGAAGTGCTTGAGCACGGATTTAAACATATCGGTGAAAATCGCTGGCAAGATGCGAAAGCGAAGTGGGAACAATTAGGGAATCAAGGGCAGTGGCATTTTATCGGTCACTTGCAGACTAATAAAGTAAAGGATGTTATTGGCAAATTTGCTTATATTCATTCTTTAGATCGAATATCTTTAGCAACAGAATTGAACAAAGCTGCCGAGAAGCTTGGAATTGTACAGCGCTGTTTGATTCAAGTGAATGTATCTGGCGAGCAGTCTAAGTATGGCTTACCACCTGAACAATTGTATGATTTTGCTGAACAGATCAAGTCACTCCCACACCTTCAAATTGAGGGTTTGATGACGATGGCTCCGTTTGAAGGAGAAGCAGAGGATACAAGACCTGTCTTTGGAGGTTTGCGCGAATTACGCGATGAGCTCAATAAACGTCAAATCTTTCCTTATGAAGTTCGTCATCTATCAATGGGAATGTCTAATGACTATGAAGTGGCAGTTGAGGAAGGTGCAACCTTTGTAAGACTGGGCTCCATAATTGTGAAACCAGCGGAGGAGGAGTAGAAGATGGGAGTCATTAAGAAGTTCATGAACTACATCGGACTGCAAGAAGAAGAGCAAGATGTGGAGTATGACAAAACGAGAGAACGTGAGATGGACAAGTTCCAACAACCGAATCAGCAGCATGAAGAAGAGGAAATGGAATTTGTAGCTACTGAGCCGCGTCCACGTCCCAAAAATAATATCGTTCCAATCCATTCTCAGAAAAATTCGCGTGTGATGCTCTATGAACCTCGTTCCTTTGAAGATGCACAGGAATTGGCAGACCATCTTCGCAATCGCCGCGCGGTTGTTGTGAATTTACAGCGTATTCGTTCGGAAGTTGCACTGCGTATAGTTGATTTTTTGAGTGGTACTGTGTATGCTTTAAACGGTTCGATCTCTAAGCTAGGTCCGGGCATTTACTTATGTACGCCTGACTCCATGGAGATTCAAGGCTCTATTTCGGACATCATGTATGAGAACTAGACAATATAAGAAATAAGGCAGGTGAGTTCGTGTCTACTAACATTTTTAACATTATCGACAATCTATTTTTAGTGTATCGCTATATGATTATCGGTTACATCTTACTTAGTTGGTTCCCGAATGCTCGTGAGAGTTCTTTTGGTGCTTTTCTTGCTAGGATAGTTGAGCCATATTTGACGCCATTCCGTCGGTTTGTACCGCCACTAGGTCCGATTGACTTCTCGCCAATCGTAGCTTTGTTTGCACTCATTTTCTTGCAGCAAGGTGTTAAATACGTCATTCAGTTATTCTTCTTTTAGTTGGTGAATGATTATGAATAAAGACTTTTATGCACATTTTCACCCCGATGAGCGCCACTTTGTGGATCGTGCGATGGAATGGGTAGAACGTGCAGCACACAATCATGCGGTGACGAGGACCGATTTTCTGGATCCTCGTCAAGCTTTTATTGTGACTTCACTCGTGAATCGCGAACTGGATGCACACTGTATATTTGACGGAGGTAACTTAAGTGCAGAGCGGAAGCGTGCAATTATTGGTCCTACTTACCGTGATTTATCCGATGAAGATTTCGGACTGGAAGTGCTGCACATTCGATCGGATGATAGCAAATTTATTTCCCTTGAGCATGGCGACTTTATGGGAGCAGTCTTGAACGTTGGAATGAAACGAGATAAAGTTGGCGATATCCATGTACATGTGAATGAAGCGCATATCGTAATTGCTTCGGAAGCTATTGCATTCATGCATATGCAGTTGTCCCAAGTCCATCGGGTGCATGTCCAGACGGAGATTTTGTCGATAGACAAGCTAGAGGTAGCGAAGCAGAACTTTGAGGAAATGAGTTTCTCAGTCGCATCGATGCGCCTTGATGGCATTCTAAGTGATGCATGGCGACTATCTCGTGCTAAGATCGTACAACCGATACAAGCAGGTAAGTGTCGTGTTAATTGGAAGCCGGAACTAAGTCCAAGCAAAGAGCTCAGAGAAGGCGATGTTGTCTCGCTACAAGGGTTCGGACGCTTTAAAGTGCTTGAAGTAGAGGGTCTTACAAAAAAAGGTAGATTGCGTGTGAAAATAGGAAAATATGCCTGAAGAACTAGTCAATTCATGAAGGATTTTTCTTCTTTTTGTCGAAATTAGTGTTAATCGTTTTGTTTCTTTTTATTTATCAGGGGGTGCAGCAATGCCGATCATGCCATTAGATATTCACAACAAAGAGTTTTCAAGATCTTTTCGTGGATATGACGAAGATCAGGTTAATGAATTCTTGGATCAGATTATTAAGGATTATGAAGCATTAATTCGCGAAAATAAAGAAATTCAAAATAAGGTGCTAGCGATGGAAGAGCGCTTAGGCCATTTTGTAAACATAGAAGAAACGTTAAGCAAGACGATCATTGTCGCACAAGAAGCGGCAGACGAAGTGAAGAACAACGCGAAGAAAGAAGCGCAACTTATACTTAAAGAAGCAGAGAAGAATGCAGATCGTATTATTAATGAGTCGTTAGTTAAATCCCGTAAGGTTGCACTGGAAGTGGAAGAGCTGAAGAAGCAAGCATCTATCTACAGAACAAGATTCCGCACACTACTTGAAGCGCAGCTTGAATTGCTGAGTAATGAAGACTGGGCTTCCTTAGAAGCAGCTCCTGCGGAGCATCGTAACGAATTATAGTCAATATTGTAGGAAACATTGACTATAAAGGGTGAATTCGATATACTCCTGTTAACTGAACATGTTCTGAAATCGAGGACTGGGCCCGAGTATTCCGTTGTATGCAGTGTCAGCGAGTTAGGAGATGGTGTGAGCCTAACCACTAGCGCCGGATGAAAATCCCCCAGGAGTATCTCTTGAAATGGAAGTAGAGAGTATCGGGTAATTCCGTTATCAATTAACGAGTGAGAACGATCGGGCTATGTTATCGTCCGGACTTGTCAGCTTCTAAGCAGGCTTGTTTGATTGTCGTTCTGAACTAGGGTGGTACCGCGAGCATAACTTCTCGTCCCTTTTGGGGATGAGGAGTTTTTTTGTTTTTGTATTGAAGGATATATGAAGGAGTGGACAGGTATGGATTATGGCAAAACATTAAACTTACTTAAAACTGACTTTCCGATGAGAGGAAATCTGCCTCAAGCAGAACCTAACATGCAAGCATGGTGGGATGAGATTGACATTTTCTCCAAGGTGAAAGAGAGCCGTCAAGGCAAGCAGAAGTTTATTCTTCACGACGGTCCTCCATATGCGAATGGAGACATCCATATCGGACACGCGATGAATAAAGTTATTAAAGACATCATCGTTCGTTTCAAATCGTTACAAGGCTATGATGCGCCTTTCGTACCGGGTTGGGATACGCACGGTTTGCCAATTGAGCAAGCAATCACAAACTCCGGTAAAGTAGATCGCAAACAAATGGGAATCTCCGAGTTCCGTGAGTATTGCAAGGAATATGCGTTGCAATGGGTGGAGAAACAGAAAACACAATTCCGTCGTCTAGGTGTTCGCGGTGATTGGGACAATCCTTATATCACGTTGCAGCCAGAGTTCGAAGCGCAACAAATCCGTGTATTCGGTGAAATGGTGAATAAAGGATATATCTATAAAGGTCTTAAACCGGTTTACTGGTCTCCATCTTCTGAAAGTGCGCTTGCAGAAGCTGAGATCGAGTATCGTGAGAAAGTATCTACTTCCATCTATGTGGCGTTCGATGTGAAAGATGGCAAAGGCAAGCTTCCACAAGATGCTGCGATCATCATCTGGACAACAACGCCTTGGACATTGCCAGCAAACTTAGGTATTTCCGTTCACCCTGACTTTGAATATGTGGTCGTGAATGTAGAAGGCAAGAAGTATGTAGTTGCTGAAGGATTACTGCCAGCTGTGACCCAAGCAATTGGTTGGGGCGAAGTTGAAGTACTTTCCAAAGTTAAAGGCAGCGAACTTGAATTCGTAACTTGCCAACATCCATTCTATGACCGTGAATCTCTTGTAATGGTTGGCGAGCACGTAACGCTTGATGCGGGTACAGGCTGTGTTCATACAGCTCCAGGACACGGGGAAGAAGACTTTGCAATCGGTCAACGTTATAAGATTGGTGTGCTTTGCCCAGTTGACGATCAAGGTCATATGACAGTTGAAGCACCTGGTTATGAAGGGTTATTTTATGAAAAGGCAAGCAAAGTTGTTGTTGAGAACTTGGTGGAGAATGGTCACTTGTTAAACCAATCCACGATCAAGCACCAATATGCGCATGACTGGAGAACGAAGAAGCCAGTTATCTACCGCGCTACGGAGCAATGGTTCGCTTCAATCGATAAATTCCGTACAGAAATGTTGGATGAAATTAAGAAAGTGAAATGGACACCGCGCTGGGGTGAGACGCGTCTTCACAACATGATCGCAGACCGTGGAGATTGGTGTATTTCCCGTCAACGTGTATGGGGCGTGCCAATTCCAATCTTCTACTGCCGTAAATGTAGTGAGCCACTAGTGAATGAGCAAACAATCGAGCACGTGGCGAACCTATTCGCACAAGAAGGATCAAATGCTTGGTTTATTCGTTCGGAAAAAGAATTGATGCCAGAAGGTTCAACTTGTGGATCATGTGGTCATAATGATTTTGCAAAAGAAAAAGACATCATGGACGTATGGTTCGATTCCGGTTCCTCTCACCATGGTGTACTTGCAGCCCGTGAAGACTTGCAATGGCCAGCAGACTTGTACATGGAAGGTTCTGACCAATACCGTGGATGGTTTAACTCCTCGCTTATTACAGGCGTAGCGATGCATGGTCAATCTCCATATAAAGCGATTCTATCCCACGGTTTTACGCTAGATGGTGAAGGTCGCAAGATGTCCAAGTCACTTGGAAACACAGTTGATCCGATTAAAGTTGCAGATAAACTTGGTGCAGATATCCTTCGTCTATGGGTATCTTCCGTTGATTATCAATCCGATGTACGTATCTCTGATAACATACTGAACCAAACAAGTGAAGGCTACCGTAAGATTCGTAACACGCTTCGTTTCTTGCTTGGTAACCTAGGTAACTTTGATCCGAAGACAGATCGTGTAGATTTTGCAGAGATGAAGGAATTAGAGCGTTACACGCTTATTAGCTTGAATCGCATGATGGATAAAGTAATGAACGCTTATGAGAACTACGAGTTCCACGTGGTTTACCAAGAAATTCACCACTTCTGTGCAGTTGAGATGAGTTCCTTGTTCATGAACGTACGTAAAGATTGCTTGTATGTTGATGCAGCGGATAGTGCGGATCGTAAAGCAGCACAAACAGTGCTTTATGATGTTCTAGTAAGCATCACGAAGTTGATCTCTCCAATCTTACCTCATACTTCTGACGAAGTGTGGAAGTTCATTCCGGGTGTAGAAGAGATCAGTGTTCAACTAAGTGAAATGCCAGCTGTAGACACAACTATTTTTAATGCAGAATTGGAAAATAAATGGGATAAATTCTTAGAGCTTCGTGATGAAGTGTTAAAAGCACTAGAAGATGCACGTAAAGCAAAAGTGATCGGTGATCCACTTGGAGCTGCCGTTCATCTGTATCCAAATGCAGAAGCACATGCTCTATTTGCACAAATGCAAGAGTTAGAGCAGTTGTTCGTTGTATCCCACGTTCATATTCATGTAGCTGGGGAGCAAGCGCCTGAAGGTGCACTTCAATCCGAGAAACTGGCTGTTGCGGTTACAGTGGCTGACGGTGAGAAATGTGAGCGCTGCTGGATGGTGAAAGAGGAAGTAGGAACAATCGAGCAATATCCAACTTTATGCGTAAGATGTTCCGAAGTTGTCGATACTCATTATAAAGAAATGATGGAGTAACCATACAAAATAAACGAGCCTTCGCTTTATGCGGAGAGCTCGTTTCCATCGTTTTTATACGATAATGAGTCAATAACTGGAGGTCAGAAGAATGAATCAGAGTAATGATCCTACACAAGACGAACACAATCAAGAGAAAGATCATGATCCACTTCTAGCCCAAATCAATAATAAAGTCTCTGAACTCACAATATTCATGCAACGACTATATCGACCGGGTAGATTTATTTGGCTTAACTTCTTAGGTGGAATATCCAAAGGGTTTGGAATTGCGGTTGGGATTACAATTTTTACAGGAACGGTTCTTTATCTGTTAGAGAAGCTTGGCGCGTTGGAACTGCCGATTATTGGTGATTACATTACATCACTTGTGAACTATGTGCAGAATGGGCTCGAACTGCGTAAATAATTCTTTTCGCATTAGGAATACGATTCTGGGTTATCATCAAGTTCGAGCAGATCTTCACCTTCGCCATTTTGCATATAGTGTTGATATGTTTTGTTGCGGACTACAGACAACTGCTTACCATACATGTCGGTTGCAAGGAAGCTTTCGAATGGTTCAACATAGCCGTCTGATTCATCATTCTCGATTGTCATTTCATCGTAACCAGACACTTCTCGATTCTCAGACATGGCAGGAGAGTTGGAGTTGCCCCAGCTTGCAACAATTTGCCAAGCGTCTTCACCGTCGAAGCCTGTCCACTCGGAATCTTCATCTCGGCTTGTGCGTCCAAATGCTGGTGACAACACATCTTCCTCAACAGGGCGTCGATCCGATGAATGCTGACTAGGTGAATGAGTTTTGCAATAAAGGGTCGTAGGTACAGCTTGAAGTCGCTCGTAATCAATGGGAGCATTACAAGTGCGACAAATACCGTAATTACCGTTTAACATCGCGGTTAAGGCAACTTCAATTTCTTGGAGATGAGCTTCATAATGTTCTTGTAAACCAATATCTTTCTCGCGTTCGTATAACTCGGTTGCTGTATCACCAGGATGGTTGTCATAGGCTGACAATTCACCGCTGCCTTCGCGTAGTGATTGTGATAGACCGAATGTGCCGTCACTACCTGCGTGTGTTTTAAGAAATTGCTGTTCATTTTGCAGTTGTTTTTTTAATTCCAGTAACTCTGCATTAGTTAAGTGATACACGAAATGTACACAGCTCCCTTCTGAGTGGGTCTTCTTACTCAGTATTGTGAGCAGAGCGGGATATTTTGAATAGAGGTAAATCCTTGCTACAATAGTAGGGTATATGTTTGGATACAAAGGGGAAATGGACATGCGATACTATATTTACGCACTAATTGTCGTGATTGTGGATCAAATTACGAAATGGCTTATTCGTAGTCAAATGGATGTGGGACAGTCCATCTCCGTTATCGGTGAATTTTTCCAACTTACATCCCATCGAAATCGCGGTGCAGCATTCGGCATCTTGATGGGTCAGCGTTGGTTTTTCATCGTCATTACAACAGCAGTTGTCATTGGAATTGTTATTATGATACGTAAAACAATGAAAGAATCAGGACGCGGACTATTCTCATGGGCATTGTGTTTGATTCTGGGAGGCGCAATTGGCAACTTTATTGATCGTCTGGTGTCAGGTGAAGTGACGGACTTCTTCCATTTTAATTTTGTTTTTGATTTCTTTGGTAAGCATGTGGATTATGACTTTGCGATTTTTAATGTTGCGGATTGTGCGATTGTGATCGGTGTTGGATTAGCACTGCTAGATACATTAATCGTGTGGAGACAAGAAAGTAGAGGGAAAGCGAATGAGTAATACGGGCGAACGCCTAGAATTAAATGATGAAACGGTATGGAATGGACAGGAAGAACAAGAATGGATCGTTGACCAGACGCAATGTGGAGATCGCATCGATAAGTTTCTAACTGAATGCTTGGATGATGTGTCACGTACACAAGTGCAGAACTGGGTGAAGGATGGACATGCTCGTGTGAAACAGTCTGTTGTGAAGCCGAATTATAAGCTGAATGCAGGCGATGTTGTAACACTCGTCATTCCGGAGTCTGTCGAGACTGAAATCGGTCCTGAAGATATTCCAATTGAAGTCGTATTTGAAGATAGTGATGTCATTGTAGTCAATAAACCTCGTGGCATGGTTGTGCATCCAGCGGCAGGTCATCCGAATGGAACGCTTGTAAATGCACTGCTTCACCACTGTAAAGATTTATCTGGGATTAATGGCGTTATGCGCCCAGGTATTGTGCATCGTATTGATAAGGATACTTCTGGGCTTCTAATGGCCGCGAAGAATGATCTTTCTCATAATAGCTTAGCGGCACAACTTAAGGAACATAGTGTGAATCGCAAATATTTGGCAATTGTTCATGGGGATGTGGCACATGAGCAGGGCACGATTGATGCTCCGATTGGACGCGATCCTCATGATCGTAAGCTATTTACGGTAACAGAGAAGAATGCGAAGCATGCGGTTACACATTTCTCCGTCATTGAGCGTTTTGGGGACAGCACGCTTGTTGAACTGAAGTTGGAGACGGGCAGAACGCATCAAATTCGTGTGCATATGAAGTTTATCGGTCATCCACTCGTGGGAGATCCCGCTTATGGTGGTCGCAATAAGCATATTACAATGGCAGGTGGGCAAGCACTGCATGCTGCATTATTAGGATTTGTTCATCCGCGTACAGGGGCGTATCACGAGTTTGAAGCTCAGCTGCCAGAGGATATGGAACAACTGCTGCAAAACTTACGTAGTCGCTAGAGATGATGAAACATGGGGGAGAGAACATGGAACATCTTATTAATCCAAGGGTAAAAGAGATTCAAATTTCCGGTATCCGTAAAATTGCGAATCTCATTAGTCAATATGATAATGTTCTTTCTTTAACAATTGGTCAACCTGACTTTCCAACGCCGGAACATATTCTGGAAGCGGGTATTGAAGCGATTAACAATCACAAGACGGTCTACACACCGAACCATGGGTTGTTAGAGCTCCGCAAGGCGGCAAGCCGTTTCATGGAGCAAAAATACGGTCTTATGTACAAAGCAGAAGATGAGATAATCGTGACGACAGGTGCGAGCGAGGCGCTTGATATTACACTTCGCACCATTCTTGAAGAAGGTAGTGAAGTGATTCTTCCTGCACCGATTTATCCGGGTTATGAGCCATTAATTCGTCTAGCAGGTGGCGTGCCTGTACTTGTCGATACGACAGCACATGAGTTTAAGTTAACAGCAGAGCTGATTGCAGCGAATTTGTCGGAGCGTACAAGAGCAATCATATTGTGTTATCCTTCGAATCCGACAGGTCAACTACTGAATGCGGACGATTTGCAGGCGATTGCTAATCTTCTACGCGACAAAAATGTATTTGTCATCTCCGATGAAATTTACAGTGAACTGATCTATGGGCCGAAGCATCATTCGATTGCAACGATTCCGGGTATGCGTGAGAAGACGATTGTTATTAACGGATTGTCCAAATCTCATTCGATGACAGGATGGCGTATCGGATTCACATTCGCTCCTATAGAGCTGACGCAGCATATGGTGAAGGTGCACCAGTACAATGTCACTTGTGCAAGTTCGATCAGCCAATATGCAGCTTTGGAAGCACTGACGAATGGTGTTGACGATGCAGAGCCGATGAAGATCGAGTACAAAGCGAGATTGGATTTTGTGTATGATCGCATGGTATCTATGGGCTTTGAAGTGGTGAAACCTGAAGGGGCATTTTACATTTTCCCATCGATTACGAAGTTCGGATTAAGCTCGTTAGACTTTACGATGAAACTGCTTGAGCAGGAGAGAGTCGGCATTGTACCTGGAGATGCGTTCTCCGCTTATGGAGAGGGCTATGTTAGACTTTCGTATGCATACTCGATGGAAGTTCTAGTAGAGGCGATGGAGCGCCTAGAGCGCTTTGTGAGGTCTTTAGAGGCGTAGATGTAACAGAAGCAATAAAGAAGACCAACCAGTGCGTGTAATTGGGTGGTCTTTTTTACTCTTAAAAGAAAAGCGCAAAAACCTTCAATACAAAGGATTTTACGCTAATCATAAATAGGCATGCAAATTTATGCATGATTCTGCATAGATTTCCAACTGATATATTCGCTCATGAGGCGAATCGCTTGTTCAATCGCACCCTCATCAGGTTCAAGCTTGGCGTGATGCAATCCATAGGGTGTATCTACACCTAGCCAGAACATGAATCCAGGGATTTCATCAAGGAAATAACCATAATCCTCACCAGTCATCGCTTCGCGGCAATGAACGACCTTCATCAAGTCTTGTTCTTCTACAAAATTCATAAATTCACTAGTCAATTCTCCATTGTTGTACACTTGGCGATAATTCGCACCGTAATCGATCATAGCTTCACAGGCGAAACCCACTTCAATTCCTTTGACAAGAGCTTCGATTCTAGACTTTACAAGTACCATCGTATCTGCAGAAAGTGTACGAATCGTGCCTTCCAGTCTTGCTTTTTCCGCGATAATGTTCTGCTTCGTACCGCCTTCAATTTTACCTACTGTAATAACAGCGGAGTTTAGAGGGTCGATATTACGCGAAATTATCGTCTGGAACTGAGTCAGCAATTGAGCAGCGGCTACGACCATATCGTTGGCTTGATGCGGATAGGCAGCATGTCCACCTTTACCTTTGAGATCGATAAACAGCTCTGACGTATTGGCAAATAGAATGCCAGGTCTCGTCGCAATGGTACCGACTGGATATTCCGGCGCAACATGCAGCGCGAATATTTGATCAGGTTTCCAAGCTTTGAACTGTTCACTTGCTAGCATCGGCAGGGCACCACCAGGACCTTCTTCAGCAGGTTGGAAAAGGACAACTAAATTGTCTTTAATCGCATTTTCCACAAAATGAGTGAGAACCCCGAGTCCAATCGTCATGTGCAGGTCATGTCCGCAAGCGTGCATAAACCCTTCATGCAAGGATTGGAACTCATAAGACGTGTCTTCCTTGATTGGAAGCCCGTCCATGTCTGCGCGATAGCCATACGTCATCTTCGGGTTTGTTCCAAGAACTTTGACGAGAATGCCTGTCTCCCAAGTCTGTACTTCTAAGCGATCTTGTGGAAGCTTAGTGATATAGTCGAGAAGAAAGCGCTGTGTCTTGAATTCTTGGAATCCAGGTTCTGGAATTTGATGCAGCTCTCTACGAATCGCCGTATAACGGCTTGTTGCGGTTTCCACTAGAGTAACCTCCTTCGCAATTACAGCTGACGAAGTTCTTGCATGATTTCTGTCTTGGATTTTGTTTTAGCGTCTACATTTTTAATGATCTTAGCAGGAGCGCCAGCAACTACTGCGTTCTCAGGAACGTCAGCAACAACGATTGCACCAGCAGCTACTACAGCACCTTGTCCAATGCGTACGCCTTCAAGAACGACTGCGTTAGCACCGATTAGTACGTTGTCTTCAATAACTACAGGTTGTGCGGAAGGTGGCTCAATTACGCCAGCAAGGACGGAACCTGCGCCGATGTGGCACATGTTACCAACTTGTACACGACCACCGATTGTTACGTTCATATCGATCATTGTGCCAGCACCTATGCTTGCACCGATGTTAATTGCTGCACCCATCATGATAACCGCGTTGTCGCCGATGGATACTTTGTCACGAATAACTGCACCTGGCTCGATACGAGCGTTGATGCCTTTCATATCTAGTAATGGAATAGCGGAGTTACGACGATCGGATTCGATCTCATAATCTGCTTCGTTTGCTTGGTTTGCTTCGAATACAGGCTGAATGTCTGCCCACTCACCGAAAATTACACCGCTGTCTCCTGAGATGAATGCTTTTACATTGTCGCCGTAGTTAAGGCTAGTTAGAGCACCTTTAATGTATACTTTTACTGGTGTTTTCTTTTTGCTGTCACGGATAAAATTAATGATTTCCATTGTGTTCATTTCACTCACGAATGTCATCTCCATTCAATATTATTAGAAACTTGGGACTAACTTGATTATGCATTGATTACATCTTTATAGCATAAAAGAAATGTTCAATCAATGTAAGAATAGATTTCATGAGGTGAAATGATATTGGCTTGTTGACTTTTCTTGTCGAAAGTGCGATAATCTCAGTAATCGAAAAGTACCTTTAAAAACAGTCCAGAGAGGCTGGCAAGGTAAACGCTACAGTATTTAGGGTCGGTTCACGAATGTGAATCGAGCATCTGAGTCTGTCTAGACGCGTGTCTAGATTGTGAACAGATGGATTTGACCTGTCTAAAGTAGAGCTCCTTGCCATTATGGTAAGGAGCTTTTTGTTTTGCAGTCAATAACTGTTGTGTAATTATCTAGGAGGTGCCTATCAATGGCTGAAAAAACGCATTCTTTAATGGATCAAATGGGGATTCGTCGAGCGCTGACACGTATTGCGCATGAGATTTTGGAAAAGAACAAAGGGGTAGATGATTGTATCCTAATCGGAATTCGAACGCGAGGTATTTATTTGGCTCAGCGAGTAGCTGGATTAATCGAAGAGATCGAAGGAGTAACACTCCCAGTAGGAGAGATCGACATCACTTCTTACCGAGATGATCGTGTGCAAGTTCAATCCGTAGAAGAAATCTCAAACGGACTTAACCTTCCGATTAAAGACAAGAAAGTCATCCTGTTCGATGATGTGCTCTTTACAGGACGAACCGTGCGTGCAGCCATGGATGCGCTAATTGATCTAGGCAGACCTGGAATGATTCAACTTGCAGTACTTATTGATAGAGGACACCGAGAACTTCCGATTCGACCTGACTACGTAGGTAAGAATGTTCCTTCATCTAAACTTGAGTCAATTGAAGTCTTACTTCACGAAGTCGATGGTCAGGACGCTGTAGTGATTCAAAACTAAGGGGGAAATAAGATGAGCACGGTACACACAATGATAGGGAAGAGCCTTTTAGGGCTTAAGGACATGAGTGCAAGTGAGCTAGTGAGTATATTGGATCGTGCTGCTTATTGGGAAAACCACCCGAACAAGATTTCTAATGTCATGAACGGCAGATTCGTTGCGAATCTATTCTTCGAGAACTCAACAAGAACGAGGGTTTCATTCGAAATTGCGCAGAAGAGATTAGGTGCGGAAGTGATCAACTTCTCAGCTGCTGAATCTTCTGTGCAAAAAGGAGAGTCCATCTACGATACGGTGCGCACGATTGAATCCATGGGCATGGAAGTTGGCGTCATTCGACTGAAACCAATCGGCTTACTACCTGAGCTTGCAAGACGAATTAAAGCTCCGCTAGTTAACGCGGGTGATGGCAATAACGAACATCCAACACAAGCATTGCTTGATATATATACAATGCGTAACCATTTTGGCAGCATAAAAGGTCTGACTGTTGCGATAATTGGCGATATTCTGCACAGTCGTGTTGCACGCTCAAACTTATGGGCACTGCGCACATTAGGAGCGAAAGTCGTATTCTGCGGACCACAAAACATGCAAGCTCCGGAACTTAATGAGTTTGCAACATACGTAACGATGGAAGAAGCGCTGAAGGCAGATGTGGTCATGATGCTGCGTGTCCAACTAGAGCGTCATGTGAACGGAGAATTACGCTCCGCTGATGAATACAGAGCGAACTTTGGACTAACAGTAGAGCGCGCTGGAAGAATGGCACCACATGCAATCATTATGCATCCCGCACCTGTGAATCGTAATGTAGAGATCGATGACGAGCTAGTTGAACATCCGAAGTCAAAGATATTCACACAAATGAGTAATGGCGTTCCAATCCGCATGGCTGTAATCGAACGCGCTTTGGGCTAGACAATCGGTCAATAAAAAGGTATCTTATTATTAATAATTATCAATAAACTTGCATATTTATACAAACATATCGGAGGTCAACAATGGGAATTTGGATTTTAAACGGAAATGTGGTTGATGGACAGAATACGCAGCAGAAGAAACACATTCTAGTAAATAACGGAATCATTGAGACAATCCTACCGGGTGATGAAGCACCAAATACAGCAGGTCACGAAGTGATCGATGCAACGGATAAGCTGGTGTCCCCGGGATTCATTGATATGCATGTACACTTACGCGAACCAGGTTTTGAACATAAAGAAACAATCGCAACAGGAACGCGCTCCGCAGCTCGCGGCGGATACACAGCAATCGCTTGTATGCCAAATACACGACCTGTTATCGATACACCTGAGACAGTAAAGCTTGTTCTGGATAAAGCAGCAAATGAAGGTTGTGGCGTACACGTACTTCCTTACGGAGCGATTACGAAGAATGAATTAGGGCGTGACCTAACTGACTTCGACGCTTTGAAAGAAGCGGGTGTGGTTGGGTTTACAGATGACGGTGTAGGCGTACAGAACGCCCAGATGATGAAGAACGCGATGTATAAGGCAAAGTCGATTGGGATGCCAGTCATTGCACACTGTGAAGATGATTCCTTAGTTGAAGGTGCTCCGGTTACCGAAGGTGCTTTTGCTAAGAAACATGGACTCAAAGGTATTCCGAACGAATCCGAAGCGATCCACGTTGGACGCGACATCTTATTATCTGAAGCAACAGGCGTTCACTATCACGTGTGCCATGTATCTACTGAACAATCCGTTCGCTTGATTCGCCACGGGAAGTCAATCGGAGTTAAAGTGACTGCAGAGGTTTGTCCGCACCACTTGTTACTATCAGATGAAGACATTCCATCTCTAGATGCGAATTGGAAAATGAACCCTCCGCTTCGTACTCCGCATGATGTGGATAAAATGATCGAAGCATTAGAAGACGGCACGATTGATATGATCGTAACCGACCATGCACCACATAGCGCAGAAGAGAAGGCTAAAGGCATGATGGCAGCACCATTCGGAATTGTCGGACTTGAGACAGCATTCCCACTTTTGTACACAAAGTTTGTAGCAACAGGACGCTGGACACTTGAATTCTTGATCGACAAAATGTCTACAAAGCCAGCTGAAGTGTTCGGCTTACCGTGGGGTGTGCTTGAAGTGGGTCGCCCAGCAGATTTAACAATCGTAGATTTGGATACAGAAAAAGAAGTGGATCCGACGCAGTTCCTAAGCAAGAGTCAGAATACACCATTCGGTGGTTGGAAGCTTAAAGGCTGGCCGGTAGCAACAATCGTGAGCGGCAAAGTAGTTTGGTCCGAGTAGAACAAGCTTTGATATAGATGGAGAAGGGGTTGAGCAGCATGCAGGCAAAATTATTGCTTGAAGATGGAACGTTGTTCGTAGGTAAAGCGTTCGGTGCGGAAACAGATTCCGTTGGTGAGGTTGTATTTAACACAGGAATGACAGGTTATCAAGAGGTATTATCTGATCCATCTTATTGTGGACAAATCGTAACGATGACATATCCTTTGATCGGAAACTATGGGATTACACGCGATGACTTTGAATCAGTACGCCCATTCATTCACGGCTTTGTAACTCGTCGTCACGAAGAAGCACCAAGTAACTGGAGAGCACAATTAACGCTTGACCACTTGCTTAAAGAGTATGACATTCCAGGTATCTCTGAGATTGACACGCGTATGTTAACTCGCATAATCCGTCAGCACGGTGTAATGAAAGGTCTAATCACAACTTCAGATAAATCGGTAGCAGAATTGCTTGAGATGATGAACAAAGAACCGCTTATGCGCGACCAAGTGGCTCGCGTATCAACAAGCAACGTGTTCAGCGCACCAGGCAACAATGAGCGTGTTGTACTCGTTGACTTTGGAGCAAAAAGCGGAATTGTTCGCGACCTATCCAAGCGTGGATGTGACGTAGTAGTCGTTCCACAAGATGCAACAGCAGAGCAAATTCGTAAATTAAATCCAGATGGCGTTCTTCTATCGAACGGCCCTGGGGACCCGAAAGACGTTCCTCATGCAGTGACAATGATTCAGGAACTTCTTGGTGAAATTCCACTCTTCGGAATTTGCTTAGGTCACCAGCTATTCGCACTAGCTTGTGGTGCAGACACAGAGAAACTGAAGTTCGGACACCGTGGTGGAAACCACCCTGTTAAGGATCTTCGCTCTGGTCGTTGCTTCATTACATCACAAAACCATGGCTACACAGTAAATGAAGAGTCCGTGGCAGGCACTAGCCTAGAAGTGACTCACATTAATAATAATGATCGTACAATTGAAGGATTGCACCACCGCATTCACCCTGCATTTTCGGTTCAATATCACCCAGAAGCAGCTCCAGGACCATTCGATTCATCCTACTTGTTCGATGACTTTATCGAGATGATCCGTAAATTTAAAGAAGAACACCCAGAAGCACCACGACAAGCCCAAATGTTAGCGTCTTGGCAGCAATTGAACGTACAGAGCGCGCCTGCAGCGAAAGGAGAACTTCACTATGCCCAAAAATAATGAACTTAAGAAGATTCTAGTGATTGGCTCCGGCCCAATCGTAATTGGTCAAGCAGCAGAATTTGACTATGCAGGTACACAAGCGTGTCAAGCGCTTAAAGAAGAGGGAATGGAAGTTGTTCTAATTAACTCCAACCCGGCAACAATTATGACAGACACGAACATGGCAGATAAAGTATACATCGAGCCAATTACACTTGAATTCGTTACACAAATCATTCGTCAAGAGCGTCCAGATGGACTTCTTCCAACACTAGGCGGTCAAACAGGTTTGAACATGGCTGTTGAACTTGCTCGTGCAGGCGTTCTTGAACAAGAGAATGTAAAATTGCTGGGAACACAGCTTTCTGCAATTGAAAAAGCAGAAGATCGCGACCTTTTCCGTGACTTGATGCGTGAACTTGAGCAGCCGGTACCTGAGAGTGTGATCGTAACAACTGTTCAAGAAGCGGTTGAATTCGGCAGAGAAATCGGCTACCCAATCATCATCCGCCCTGCATACACACTGGGTGGTACGGGCGGTGGTATCTGTGCAACAGAAGAAGAGTTGATCGAGACTGTAGCATCCGGTATTCGTTACTCGCCAATTGGGCAGTGTCTAGTTGAGAAGAGCATTGCGGGTATGAAAGAAGTCGAGTACGAAGTAATGCGCGATGCGAACGACAACTGTATCGTCGTATGTAATATGGAGAACTTTGACCCGGTTGGCGTACACACAGGTGATTCCATCGTAGTAGCACCGAGCCAAACCTTATCTGATCGTGAATATCAAATGCTGCGTTCTGCATCACTTAAAATCATTCGTGCGCTTAACATTGAAGGTGGATGTAACGTACAATACGCACTTGATCCGCACTCATTCCAATACTATGTTATTGAAGTAAACCCACGTGTAAGTCGTTCGTCTGCACTAGCATCTAAAGCAACAGGTTATCCGATTGCGAAGATGGCAGCGAAAATTGCGATGGGCTACACACTTGATGAGCTTGTAAACCCAGTAACAGGACAAACATATGCTTGCTTCGAGCCTGCGCTTGATTACATCGTATCGAAAATTCCTCGCTGGCCGTTCGATAAATTTACGGCTGCAAACCGTAAGCTCGGTACACAAATGAAAGCGACTGGCGAAGTCATGGCAATTGGCCGTACGTTTGAAGAGTCGATGCATAAAGCAATCCGCTCCCTTGAGATCGGTGTTCACCGTCTATGGCTTAAGGAAACGAATCTACTTGACCAAGAAACACTTGAAATGCGTCTTATGAAACCAGACGATGAGCGCTTGTTCTTACTTGCAGAAGCTTATCGCCGAGGATATACAATTGAACAACTTCAAGAGCTTACGAAAATTGATTGGTGGTTCTTGCATAAGCTTGATCGCATGATTCGCTTCGAAGAGCAAATAGTAGGCGAGCTTAACGCAGAACTTATGCTTGAGACGAAGCGTATGGGCTTCACAGACCGTGCAATCGCAGAAATTCGTACACAAGCAGGATGCACAACATTAACGAAAGAAGCAGAGGTACGTGTATATCGTCTAAGCCTGAGTATCAAGCCAGTATACAAAATGGTTGATACTTGCGCAGCAGAATTCGAAGCAACAACACCTTACTACTACTCGACATATGAGCAAGAAGACGAAGTGCTTGAGACAGAGAAGAAGAAAGTAATCGTGCTTGGTTCCGGTCCAATTCGTATCGGTCAAGGTATCGAGTTTGACTACTCGACAGTTCACGCGGTATGGGCCATTCAAGCTGCTGGTTACGAAGCAGTTATCATCAATAATAACCCTGAAACGGTATCTACAGACTTCAGTACATCCGATCGTCTGTACTTTGAGCCATTGTTCTTCGAGGACGTAATGAACGTGATCGAACGTGAAAATCCAATCGGTGTAATCGTACAATTCGGTGGACAAACAGCGATTAACCTTGCTGCTCCGCTTGCAAAAGCTGGCGTCAAAATTCTAGGATCTGACCTAGAGAGCATCGATGAAGCTGAAGATCGTAAGAAATTCGAAGCACTGCTAACTCGCCTTTCTATTGCACAACCAGCAGGTGAGACAGTAACTTCTGTTGACCAAGCAGTTGGTGTTGCATCAAGACTTGGATACCCTGTACTTGTTCGCCCTTCCTATGTACTAGGCGGACGTGCAATGGAGATCGTATACTCCGATGAAGATCTTCTAAGCTACATGGAGTATGCGGTGAAGATTAATCCTGAGCATCCGGTTCTAATTGACCGCTACATGTTGGGTAAAGAAGTTGAAGTAGATGCAATTTGCGATAAGGAAACAGTCCTAATCCCAGGTATTATGGAACACGTAGAGCGTGCGGGAGTTCACTCTGGTGACTCTATCGCAGTATACCCACCACAAAACTTGTCGGATGAGCTGAAACAGAAAGTTATCGACATTACGATCAAGATTGCTCGCGAGCTTCGCGTAGTCGGACTGGTTAATATCCAATTCGTAATCTTTAAGAATGAAGTGTACGTGATCGAGGTTAACCCTCGTTCATCCAGAACGGTTCCATTCTTGTCCAAAGTAACCAATATTCCAATGGCGAACGTAGCAACACGTGCGATCATGGGTGAGAAGCTTACGGACATGGGTTATGAAACAGGTCTATGGAAAGAAGACACGATGGTATCCGTTAAAGTACCGGTATTCTCCTTCGCTAAATTGCGCCGTGTAGATACAACGCTTGGTCCTGAGATGAAATCAACAGGAGAAGTAATGGGTCGTGATGTTAACTTTGCAAAAGCGCTGTACAAAGGCTTGATTGGCGCAGGGATGAAGATTCCATCTGCAGGTACGATCATTGCAACGGTTGCAGACAAAGACAAAGAAGAAGCAGTTGAAATTTTGAGAGGTTTCGCTAGAATCGGTTACAAAATCATGGCAACAGGCGGAACGGCAATTGCGCTGCAAGAAGCTGGTCTGAACGTAACCGTAGTGAACAAATTAAGCGATGGTACACCAAATATCTTAGATATGATTCGCGGTGGGCAAGCACAGTTTGTTGTCAATACACTAACTAAAGGCAAGACACCTGAGCGCGATGGATTCCGAATTCGTCGTGAAGCAGCAGAGAACGGTGTAGTATGTATGACATCACTAGATACAGTACGTGCGCTGCAAAACATGCTTGAAGCAATTAACTTCGCTTCACGCCCAATGCCAGCACACTCATAATTAAATGATAGGAGCGGGGGCAGGATTGTGTCGATTGACGCAATCAGGTACCCCGCTCACTTATGGATATCGAAGGGGGAGCAAATAAGATGTTAACTACAAAAGATGTTGCAGGACGGATCATGGTCGCACTGGATTTTGCGAGCGTGGATGCAGCTGAGAAATTAATTGCTGAACTGAAAGGTATTCCATGTTATATGAAAGTCGGTATGCAGCTGTTCTATACAGCAGGTCCAAGCTTTGTAGCGAAGCTTAAAGAACAAGGCTATCATGTGTTTCTTGATTTGAAAATGCACGACATTCCGAATACGGTAAAAGGTGGTGCAGAGAGCATCACATGTCTTGGCGTAGATATGTTCAATGTGCATGCAGCTGGTGGTAGGGCGATGATGGAAGGCGCACTTGAAGGTGTTGATAAAGCACTAACAGGAATCAATGGTGCGAAAAGTCCAATCGTAATTGGCGTGACACAGTTAACATCTACAAGTGCGGAAGTGCTAAATCAAGAGATCGGTATTGCAGGATCTGTTGAGGATTGTGTGATCCGCTATGCAGAACTAACGAAAGCTGCTGGACTACACGGCGTAGTTGCGTCTCCTCTTGAGGTAACGGCAATTAAAGCCGCTTGTGGTGAGTCGTTTATATCCGTAACCCCTGGCATTCGCCCAGCAGGAGCAGCAATGGGTGATCAATCACGTGTCATGACGCCTGCAGAAGCATTTGCACAAGGAACAGATTATGTGGTAATTGGTAGACCAATTACAGCAGCGCCAAGCCCAAGAGAAGCAATTGAGTCTATAATTGATTCCGTACTTGTAAAAGCATAATTTATAATACTACGACTTTTGAGGAGGTCATTTACGATGACACAGGTTAACGAGATGAATGAACTAGATCAAATCGCAAGAGGAATTGCAGCGGCATTATTAGAAATTGAAGCAGTTGCTCTTCGTCCACAAGAGCCTTTCACATGGACTTCAGGTATAAAATCTCCGATCTACTGTGACAACCGTCTAACGATGTCCTACCCAGAGATTCGTGATTTGATCGCTTCTGGTTTCGCAACGTTAATCGAACAGAAGTATCCAGATGCTGAAGTTGTTGCAGGTACAGCAACTGCAGGTATTCCACACGCAGCTTGGGTTGCACAAAAGCTTGGTTTACCGATGATCTACATCCGTGATAAAGCGAAAGGTCACGGCAAGCAAAACCAGATCGAAGGCGCACTTAAGCCAGGTCAAAAAGTGATCGTGATCGAAGATTTGATCTCCACTGGCGGCTCTTCCATTAAAGCAGCTCAAGCGGTTAACGAAGCTGGCGGACAAGCACTAGGTGTTGCAGCAATCTTCACTTATCAATTAGATAAGGCCGTTCAAGGCTTTGCAGATGCAGGAATTGCACTTGATACATTGTCTAACTATTCGATCTTACTTGAAGAAGCTGTTGAACTTGGCAAAATTAGTGCAGACGATCTAGCATCCTTGCAGTCTTGGAGACAAGATCCAACTTCGTATGGTGTGTAATCGTTGAAAATAAAAAGGCTTCCCATATGGGCAATGTCATAAGTTAAGCTCAAAGAAAAAACGGGAATAAGAATAAATCTGAAACGGCGTGGGACAAAGTCCTACGCCGTTTTTTTTTTGTGCAAACATGGAAAAATGCGTACAGCAAACAAAGCGGATACAATATCCGCTTAAAAAATGTTCATATGAAACGAATTATGCTAATCTGTAGACGAAGCTAACAGCTGATTTTTATCGGATTTTTCGCGTGTTCTTCTACCTGGTCGAATGGGTCGAATCGGCAAAATGTTATTGCGAATCAGAGCTTCAACATCGAGCAGGGGTTTTATCCATTTGGGAAATGACTACTGTAAATCTCGGGAATAGCCTTGACCTCTTTGGTTTGTTTTTTGGTGAGTATCAGATGAATGTCACGATCAAACGCTCCGCATGCGGGCAACCTCAAGCCCGAAAGAATACCACTCGAATCCAAATCCTTTACCCGTATGTCGTAATTCCACCCTTTACGCTCTATATGCGCGAAATTGTTGTAACTTCATAACCTCGATCAGCTATAACGATGGTTTTTCCCTTGATGGGGGAACGACCAACCATCGCAGCTAGCGCCCTTCTCTCACTGCATAACCTTCGTGGCTTAACAATGGCATCTACGTAAAGCCTGTTGCACAAGTCATAGGCTGCGTTCAAATGTAGGAGATTATAACCTTTCGTGTCCGGTTGATTTTGAAAATAAAATAGCTGTCTGTATCCGCAGAGTCCGTTACGATGTGCAAATCCGAACCGTCAACGGCAAGTAGTTGATACCCACGATAGTGCTTGAGACGGCAAGATTTTATTCCTCTGTTGAACAAAAATAGACGTGGTTGCGGTGTTTACGTCATAACCTGCTCTTGTTCTTGACTTTAGACTCTGTGCCTTAACTTAATAACATTGCCCTAAAGGGTGCTCTTTTTCTATGTTTCAAGGTAAAGAATAGGGCTCATTGCGGTTAGAAATCCTTAATAACACTGGCTTTATAAGCAACGTTGGATCTATGTAGTATGATTGTCTCGGATACCTTTTTTAAATGTAGACGACTCCAGTAGAAATATAGTCTAGTCTTATAGACTTAGTAGGTTCGGAGGATATGTCAAGCTCAAACGGTATTTCCAAGGGACAGGTAAACAAATGTATACGAAAGGTAATAATTTATCTCTTTGAAACAAGGGTAAAGTTTCATAATGTTACAGTAAGGACAGTGCTACAAGCTTCTACGACGTGTCGGAATCACGGAAAGGAGGAAAGAGCATCAAGATAAGCTTGAATGGAAAAGACGTACCATTGAAAGTTTGATGTTTCTTGACTCAAGAATCGGAAGGGAGTTAGCATTTATGAGAAGGAGTAAAAGATGGGCAGCTATCGTCATGGTTGTAACCCTTTTAGTCACAATGATACCAGTCGCGCAAGCGGCAGAGTCGCTGCCGCCTACACAAACAGAAGAACAGACGCCATTGGATCCGTCAAGCGGAGTTGATCCGATGAACCCGGTAGAGGTCCCTGATCCAATCGACCAACCGGGAGAGTCCGTTCCGGATGGGGGTGCGGAAGGTGTGGTGTCGGCCGAGGATGGGTTAATGGCAGCAACGCGTAATCTCGCAGCAGGGCTCTCTTATATGTGGTCGGAAGACCCGGAAGCATCCTATCTGGATGACAGCAACAAACTTACGGATGGCAAATATGGGGCATTGAATATTTCAGATCCAGCATGGGTTGGACATCTCAAGAAGAAAACGCGCGAAGTGGTGTTTGATTTAGGGGAGAAGAAGTCGATCTCGAACATTAAAGCGCATTTTCTACAGGATTGGCCAACCAACAATGTACTATTACCTTTGACGGTCTCGATGTACGTCTCTGATGACAAGATGAATTGGGGATTACTCAAAGATAACGCGACCCAAGTGCTATGGATCGATGGACTGCACGATGAGACCTACCAATGGGATGGACACAAGGATGGTATTAAGAGCTTAAGCTCCAATCCGAATGCAAAGTTAGCTTATGCTCAATATGTGAAAGTCACATTCACCATGCATACGCGAGCAATGACTTTCGTGGATGAGATCGAAATTCTCGGTGAAGACGGTAAAATTGCTGGAGCGGAAACGGTTCCAACGCAGCAGCCTAAATTTTTAGCGCCGGGTGAAGCCACGGCGGGAATTAAAAATCTTGGATTGCTGTATAACGGGCAATATTCGGATAATTTGGGAACATGGACGAAGGAACGAATCATTCCGAATATCAGTTATGTGGATAATACAGGGAAACCTGTAGACTGGCTGTTTGACGGTGTCCTTTATCTCGGGATTAACCCACCAACGCCGAATCGTGATTTTGGCGGAAGGGCGTACCTGGAAGACTGGAAATGGTATCTAGAGAAAACCTTCGCGAATAACGGCGATATGGACCAGTTGAATGCAGCGACAATGGAAGTTGCAACAGCGTTGAAACAGCCAGGAAATAAGGAAAAGGTTATCCTTATGATCCCAGACCCAGGTGAGTCGATCGAGAACTTTGGTGCTATCGATGTCAATGGCGAATCTTTAAACTTCAATGCTTCTGATGTTGGCGAAGAGAAAGCGCTTACGAATCGAGAAAAGGCAGTTCAGTGGTGGTTGCAGCAAGTAAAAGATGAGTGGGAAGCCAAGCAATATTCTAATCTTGAGCTTGTGGGCATGTACTGGCTGGAAGAACAAATCAGCACAAGCTCGACAGGACCGGATTTGCTTCGTTCCGTGAGTCAGAGTGTGCATGACATGAAGATTGCTAATATGAACTTAAAGTTTTTCTGGATTCCGCACTTCTTCGCATACAAGAGCTACATGTGGAAAGATGTTGGGTTTGATGCGGTCACGATCCAACCTAATTACTTCTTCGAGCCGACAGACTATGAGCGCTTGGAAGATGCAGCGAACCTCGCGAAGCAGTATGGAATGTCCAATGAACTCGAGTTCGATGATCGGATGCTGAAGGATGGCGTGTTCCGTGAGCGGTACATTGATTATCTGAACAGCGGTGCTGCAACGGGGCTGATGAAAGAGGGCTTCAAATCCTACTACCAAGGGAATAATGCCGTCTATGATAGTGCGGTGAGTAAGGACCCTGCCACACGAGTTCTATATGATTGGCTGTATCAGTTCGTGAAAGGTGACTACAAAATCAACAATGCATTGCCTTCAGAGTTGGAAGTTCAAATGAACGGAAAGCCGTTCCAAAGCGGTGAAACCCTGCCGGACAGCCAATCCGTTTCGTTTACATGGAAATTAAAACAGGATGATGGACTGACGAAAGTAACGGCAAAGTTTGATGGAAAGGTGTATACTGCAGGCGATGTCGTTTCTCTAGCGGGCAAGCTCGGCAAACATGAGCTGGTTATTACTGCAACAGGGGGCAAATTGAAGAAAACATCCTATGTAATTGAAGCAACAACCAATGCATCCGGAATCAAAGCGTTAGTCGATCGTTTTGATCAAGATAAACAGTTTACGAATGCTGCTGTAGCGCCTTCCTTAAGCAACTATCTGGAAATGATGAAGCGCTTCGAAGGAAAAGATCCGGTGCAAGTAGCTAAATATCTAAGAGGCTTTAACGCAAAGTTGGATGAATTCAAGGAAGCGGGCACGATGAAAGATGAGGCGTTCAACACGCTTAAGGAAAGCGTCTATTATCTCACAGGCAATTTGGCGCAGAATAAAGCGGTAGAAGCTTCGTCAACCGAAGGCAACAATCCCGATTACACACCAGCAAAAGCCATCGATGGATTCCCTGCTTCGAGATGGTCGAGTGAGATTGTGGATAATACCTGGTTCCAGGTTGATCTCGGTGAGCCAACATCGATGGATACGGTTCGAATCGATTGGGAATATGCTCGTGCCGATAAATACAAACTTCTTGTATCTGACGACAAGCAGAAGTGGACCAATGTCATACCAAATGACGAAACCATTACGGCGCATGATGGTAAAGAAACCGTTCAGTTCAACCCGGTCAAAGCGAGATACATCAAACTCCAAGGAATTAGCAGAGCTACCGATTATGGGTATTCTATCTACGAATTTGGTATCTATAACCTCTCCGGAGCCGTGGACGTGAAAGCCATTGATGGTCTGCAAGCAACGGTTGACGCGGCAGTGAAAAAAGTAACGCTAGCCGGATTAGTGATGAATGGCGACCTTGCAAAAGTGAATTTGAAAGTATTGGATCCGAAAGGCGCGGTTCATTACGAAGCTCAGACGAAAAGTACAGAAACGGGAAGTTTCCAATTTACATTCACACTTATGGGTGATGTAGAAGGAACCTACGTAGCGTATCTATCCACGGATGGTATGAATGAGCATGAGAAAGTGACCTTTGATTACAAGAAAGCAAGCACTGACGAAGGCCACAGTGGCCCTGGAAGCAGCGAAGGTGACGGAGTTCAGATCGTTGGAGCTCCAAATCCTGATGGAATCCAGCCGCAAGCGGATGGTTCAGTGAAAGTCATAATGAGCTCTAAGCTCGAATCCGATGGAAAAACGGCAGTCGGTGCGATAGGTGAGTATGAAATGCGGAAAGCGATGTCGCAAGCGAAAGCCAATCAAGATGGCAAGCTGAAAGTTAAGATTGAGCTGAAGAACAACGGTAATGCAGCGAATTATGCGCTGGATCTTCCAGCATCGTTCTTTTCTAGCTATCCGAACCTGTTGATTGAGGTCAGTACGCCGAAAGCAATCATTGTCCTTTCGGGTCAGATGTTCACGAAATCGGCAGAGCTTGGTAAGCAGGTGCGCTTTATCCTTGGTGAAGGAGATCGCAAATTACTAAACAAAGCGGCGCAAGCTCAAGTCGGCAACAGACCGTTCGTCGTGCTAGAGGCAAAGATGGATGGTAAGTCAGTCGCGTGGAAGAATGAGAAGGCGCCTGTGACCATCATCATTCCATACGTACGCCCTAACCAAGAAACAGTTTCGAGAATCGGAATGTTGTCGATTAACAATCAAGGTGCGGCTGCTGTGATTGCGGGAGCAGCTTATTCCGATGCTAGCAAGGGAATTCGAATCCAAACCGATCACGCAGGCATGTATGCGGTATTCTACGATCAATCTGCAGCGCAGTTCGCAGATCTCGATAAGACCGCATGGGCACAGGAAGCAGTGGAGAAATTAGCTGCCTTAGGTGTCGTGAAAGGAACATCGGCGACAACATTCAGTCCAGCTGAACAGGTGAGCCGGGCAGACTTTATCCTCATGCTGGTGAGAGCACTTGATTTGAAGTCGGAAGCGAGTGCTGCATTCACAGATGTTCAAGCGCAAGATTATTATTATGAGGCTGTATTAATCGCGAAGCAGTTAGGTATCGTTATTGGCGTGGATGGTGATAAATTCGCACCGAAAGACAATATTACACGACAAGACATGATGGTGATGGTAGCGCGGGCGTTGAAGGCAACGAAAGCGAAGGAGATCACAGGAGATCTCACAGCGTTTGAAGGCTTTAAGGATGCAGACAAAGTATCCGATTATGCAGCAGGCAGTATTGCGGCCATGATCGAGCAGGGTCTGATTCAAGGTGATGGGGGAATGATACATCCACAAAACAATACTACCCGTGCTGAAACAGCTGTGTTCCTGTATCGGTTATTGAATTTTCTATCCGAGTAACAGAGGATAGACCATGAATAAAGGATGTTTCGTAGTCATAAGTGATCGAAATGTCAGTCAGTAGCGTTGATGGACGTTATTGACGTTAGGTTTTTTAAGTCATATTCCCATGCTTTCTTAGCATCGCGTGTCGGCGAATTGTGGTTTTGCACAGCCACGGCTCGCCTCCACCATGTAAATCCACAACCGTATGAGGTTGTGGATTTTTGCTTTCTATTAGTATTCAATAACTATGTATCCGACTCTTGACAAGTGAGGTTTACTACAATAAACTAATTGTTGAAAGGGTTTACTGCAATAAACTCATCAAGATCAAGGGGGCGATCAGAATGGAACCGTACAAATTGTTCGATGCCGAATACAAATTTGCATGTTTGATTTGGGATAATGAACCCATTAATTCTACAGAACTTGTAAAGCTAAGCCAGACAAAGCTTGGCTGGAAGAAGTCCACGACCTATACAGTTTTAAGAAAGCTGTGTGAGCGGGGAATCCTTAGGAACGAGGAGGCAACAGTCACTGCCATTGTTAAAAAAACAGATGCGCAGAAATACGAAAGTCAGACGGTTATTGAAAAAGCATTCAATGGGTCTTTGCCGCAGTTTTTAACCGCTTTTCTAGGTGAAAAGAAACTGTCTGAGGAGGAAGCTGAGGAGTTGAAGCGTATTATTGAGGAGGCAACTAGATGACGAAACTGTTTCTTATTATTTTAAATATGAGCATTACGGCAAGCTATGTTGCACTTGCGGTTATCATCGCGAGATTACTTTTGAGGCGCGCTCCTAAAATATTCTCCTATATCTTATGGTCGGTCGTAGCCATCAGACTCGTAATACCCGGTAGTTTCACTTCAAGTCTCAGTCTATTACGACTGGTACAGCCCCAGGCCAAATCTGGCACAGGCATCATGGAGTTTGTGCCGCAGGATATGGGGATGCTGAAAAATCCTGTTGTAGACGCTGGTATTAGAGGGATAAGCAGCTTTGTAAATTCATCTCTTCCAGCTGCTGCCCCGATGGCAAGCACAAATCCTATGCAACTCATCATGTGGATCGGATGTATAGTCTGGATCACGGGCGCAGCCATTCTCCTTCTTTACAGCGTTACTTCGTACTTGAAATTGTTGGCCAGAATCCGAACGGCGACCCTCGTTAAGGATAATATTTTTGAGACTGACCAGATTGCCACACCTTTTGTCTGTGGTTTTCTGAAGCCGAAAATATACATTCCGACCGGCCTGAGTGAGCATGAGCTATCTTACATTTTACTGCATGAGCAAACTCATATCATAAGACGAGATTATCTGATAAAACCTTTTGCATTTATGATGCTTATCGTCCATTGGTTTAATCCGCTTATGTGGCTGTCTTATGCGCTCATGAGTAAAGATATGGAAATGTCTTGCGATGAGCGTGTCGTGGGCAAAATGGGGGACCAGATTAAAGCAAGCTACTCAACAACCTTGCTATCTCTTTCAGTAAGCAAAAGCGGGTTACCAACCGGTAGTCCGCTTGCCTTTGGTGAGAGTAATGTTAAGGCAAGAATAAAAAATATTCTCACTTATCGTCAGCCCTCTTCTTGGATGGTTGCATGCTCTATGTTCATTATTGCAGCCTTGGTTATAGGATGTACAGCCAATCCTAAGCCTTTACAGCAATCATCGCAGCCATCCTATTCCGGATTTAATATGGATAAAATTATGGAGAACAAAACACTTTATGTGGGTAACCATGCAAAGGTAGGCGGTCTCATCAGTGGAATGCCCAAGCCAATAGGTTTTGAAGGTAAAGGGATTGAACTTCAAACGAAGGCTCAGCCTTATGGATTGATCATCAATTATATAATGAATGACTCTACTGATGTGTTAAAAGAGGGGGCAATGAGCGTCGAATCTTTTTATCATAATTCCATTCTGCTCTTAAGCCTGATTGATAACGTCGATAGTATTACCACTTCGATTGTTGACAACACGGGTCCAAATGATGGGGTAGCTTATAGGTTTACGTTCACAAGAGAACAGGTCGACAAAGTGCTTGGAGAGGATGTCCGGCATTATGCCGCAGACGAAACAAGCCTGAGGCAACTGATCGATCGTTTAAACAGTCTGCCCAATTATGAAATCAGTAACACCATCTAATGTATATCCAAGTAAATAAAACTCGAGCGATGGACACTTTAAGGTGGTCACACTCGGACTTTATAGGGAGGTCAGCTTCAGCGTGCGGGAATCGACGCGGAGTGTCCACCTACATAAACGAGGGCGAGTTCGTTGCGGTTAAGTGATGTTTGCGTTGAGCGGAAGCTTGAAAAGCGCGACATTGCCGTCAAAAACGACCTTTCCGTCATTAACGCCATCCGTTAAGCCGAGCGCTTATGAATACAGGGATTTATCGGCGGTCGGGGAGAATGAGCTTTCAGATATACGCAGAATAAAAATGGGATTTGTATTCCAATAGCCGACGGCAAGATTTTATTCCTCTGCTGAACAAATTTACGTCATAGCCTTGCGATTCCAAGAGTTCCTTATATAGGATGTTACCACCCATGGAGATCAGGAGCTGCATAACCGTTTCAAAGGGCAGCGTTTTATCAAGGGGCTTCGCCACACATTTCTAACAGCTTTTCAAGTTCTGTTTTTCTTTTTCGCACGCAAAAAAAGAGCGAGCTATCTTTTCGATAACCTGCTCTTGTTCTTGACTTTAGACTCTGTGCCTTAACTTAATGACATTCCCATATAGGAAGCCTTTTCTCGTGCAATTATTCAGATGGAAGTTCATCTGGTTGTGGTGTTTGAATGCGACCTTGCTGTTTCCAATAGCGAATGGAGGCTTCGATGACGGATGAAATAACCATCGAGAAGAACAACCATTCAATCTGTAATAATTGATAGCCCAAGATGACAAGAATGACGAAGAAGCAGGCAACAAGGGCAATTTTTTGAATCGGAGCTACTGGCAATTTTCCAATTAGATGCGGTACACCAATAACCATGATCACGAATATTAACGCGGTAATAATCTGCATAACCATGTGTGACTCCTCCTCAAATTTATTTTAACTCTAGCTCTGCGACATTTTGCAAGTAATAGCTTGTTGTCTCAAGACCTTTTGCAAAGTTGCCTAGATCAAAGTTCTCGTTGGGTGCATGTAGATTCTCACCTGGTAAGCCGAAGCCCATGAGGACAACAGAAGCTTCAAGCAAGCGAGAGAATGATTCAACAATTGGAATGGACCCACCGCCACGTACATAGATAGCAGGCTTGCCGTATGCTTTCTCGTAAGCATCTGATGCCGCACGAACAGCAGGGTGATCAATTGGTGTCATATATGGATTGCCTCGTAATACTTTCTTAACGCTTACTGTAACGCCTGTTGGGCAGTGCTCATGAATATGACGTTCTACCTTATCTAGAATATCGTCTGGCTTCTGAGGTGGCACAAGGCGGCAAGCGATTTTAGCGGATGCCTGACAAGGTACGATTGGTTTAATTCCCTCCCCTTGGAAGCCACCAGTTACAGAAGTAATTTCTAGTGTAGGGCGAGCTGTCGTGCGTTCAACAAAAGAGTAGCCTTCTTCTCCATAGAGTGCTTTTAGTCCAAGACTTTCTTTCACTTGATTCTCATCAACAGGCTGCATACTGAAATTGTGACGTTCTTCATCACTTAAGGGTTCAATACCTTCATAGAAACCTTCTACAGCGATACTGCCATCAGCAGAATGTAAGGAACTGAGTAGATCGGTTAATGCATGAATGGCATTCGGAACACCACCGCCAAAAAGTCCAGAATGAAGATCACCGTTAGCGGCTTGAACATGAATTTCAAGTCCAGCTACACCGCGAAGTCCATACTCAATGGATGGCTGACCATCAGCAATCATAGGACCGTCTGAGATCAGCACGATGTCACAGCTAAGCTTCTCTTTATTTGCTTCGAGGAATGCAGGTAGGTTAGGGGAAGTAATCTCCTCTTCACCCTCGATACAGAACTTCACATTTACCGGTAATTTACCGTAAGTATGTAACCAAGCCTCAACAACTTTAGCGTGAATGAAGAGCTGCCCTTTATCGTCAGTTGCCCCACGAGCATAGATTTTACCGTCACGGATTTCCGGCTCGAATGGTTCGGATTTCCATAAATCTAGTGGTTCAGCAGGTTGCACATCATAATGACCATATACGAGAATAGTTGGTTTGCCTTCGGCATGAAGCCAGTCTGCGTACACAATCGGGTGACCTGCTGTTTCGATGACTTCAACATTCTCCATACCTGCAGCACGCAAAGAATCAGCCGTCCATTTCGCACAAGCGTGCATATCCGATTGATGCGCAGAAAGCGCACTTACGCTTGGAATGCGCAAATATTGTTTAAGTTCTTCAAGAAAGCGTGATTCATGCTCTTTAAAATAAGATAAAATTGCGTCCATTCTAATGATCTCCTTTAAACTTCAAATCTAACGGTTAATTCCTATCATCGCCATTATACCGAATTTTGTTATATTCAACAATTTGTCATGTGCATTTATTATGGCATATGTTTCATTAATTTGATGCAGTTTGGGTTAAACTACTCATTAACGAACATCAAGTTATGGAGTGATATGCATGAACTGGGTTTACTGGGCTAAATTATATGATAGTAAATTTCAAGCAGGCTGTTTGGCAAAACGAATGGAAGAAGACTGGTGGATCTATGGTTATGAGTGTCCGCGTGATGTGCAAGTGTTTAGATCGAGGAAGGGTAGATTCGGTGTTCGTTACAGTAATTAATATTTCCTGAAAAAATAACTTGACTGTGTAGTGTAATATCTGTTATATTATTACTTGTCGCTAAGTTGGCGGTAACGTCGCGGGGTGGAGCAGCTCGGTAGCTCGTCGGGCTCATAACCCGAAGGCCGCAGGTTCAAATCCTGCCCCCGCAACCAAATTTCATACGCTTGATCCAAGCCTATTATTGTGGGCCCATAGCTCAGTTGGTTAGAGCGGTCGGCTCATAACCGATTGGTCGGGGGTTCGAGTCCCTCTGGGCCCATTTTTATCTATTACATAGGTAACTCTCTGAATCTAGCAATTGCAATTAGAAATAATGCTTGAATTAATAAAGACTTTGTGCTATAATATAGTTCGTTGATCTTTACTAACTAGATTCAACTCAAGCCGGGGTGGCGGAACTGGCAGACGCACAGGACTTAAAATCCTGCGGTAGGTGACTACCGTACCGGTTCGATTCCGGTCCTCGGCATACTGATTTTTTAAAAATAACGTATTACTTCGTTCTAATGGAGCGTTGTAGTACGTTATTTTTTTATATTGTGGATTCGACAAACTTTTCGAACTTGTATATTTTTACCTAGTCATTGTATATGCGGGTCTATATAATAGACACATATGGTATAGATTGGATGATGTGGGGTGAGATCGGATTGTCGAAAAAAATATTATGGCTTATTCCAATTGCATTAATCGTTTTTTTTGCCTATCAATTAAAAAATGATGCAGAAAAAGACAAAGCAGAGGAGATTCGGGCAGCAGCAGCCTTTGAGGCGTATAAACGCGAAAATGATCTAGTAAGTATGGATCTAAATGAATTCCATAATTATTATTTAAGTAAGACTACTGCACAGCGCGACATGCTAGTGGACTCCTTAAAAGGTAAGTCTGTAGAGTGGACAGGGAAAGTGGATAATGTGGAGAAAGGGGAAGTTCGTGTTGTAGTGAACAAGAATATATCATTCTATGCACAATTTTCTGAATCAGATACGCAAGATCTAATTGAATTAAATCGAAATCAGAAAGTTACCATTCGGGGTAAATTGATTAGAACAGGAATTCTTGCGAACTGGATTATTGGTGAGGCTAAAATAATCAAATGAATAATATCCCTCTAGCATTAGTTGCTGGAGGGATATTTATATTGACCCACTTATTTCTTCTTACTCGGCACATGAATGTCCTGAATGACCCAATGGCCTGGAAGAGAAGGATGCACCATGAGAAATTCGAGTGAACCATACTTTTTATTGCCGTTCTTGGCATTGGTTAATGAATAGCGGATCTGCGAAGAGATTGTTGTTTGAAATGGTTCGGCTATCGACTGGATGGCATCTACTTTCTTCTTAGTTGGTTTAGAAGTTCGAATAGCTGAAGCAAAAGGAATTGTCGTCACTTTCGCACTCGGTTGACCTGTTACCGCTGCATAAATCGCGGCGTCCTGTCTGTTAATCGCAATTGTCCACAGCTCCATAAGCTGTACCGGAGTTAAAGTGGCAAGATAATCAGGTAGCTGTCCTGCTGCCATATAGGTCATGGCTTGATGTGCGGTGTCCAGCGTGAGATTACCATGAGTTACACTACCCGCAAAATGGATGCAGAAGTGACCCTTGAAGTCATTATCCGGTATGCCATCACCGCCATGAGGCATGCCATGCATGGAACCTGCATAGAGGCTTCCCTCGTGTTTGATTAGCACAGCACGTCGTAGCCAGCTCCACTTACCACCGTATATTTTTTTCATGATGGCGGAGTCTGCTTTCGTTAAGGGCTGGACGTCTGCATGTGAGCTGCCAGCTCGCCGCTGTCCCTGAAACTCTTGCCCGGTCTCTAAGTCTTTTATCGTAAATTTGGCGTATTTGGGCAATAGAACGTGAATTTCCTCCCATTTAAGCAGCTTGCCATAGTGCTTAGCATGTAGAGCTGCTGCTTCGGTGCGCAGTTTGCTCATGATCGTGTGATCGAGCTGAAGCATCGTTCCTTTATCAAGATCCATGACCTCGCCTTGTTGCGTCACTGCATAGGAAGGTTGAATCAGATTATTTGTAAAAGAAAGATACATGTCAGCATAAGGAGCGGGGAATGGAATTGGTTTTTGAGCGGCTAGCTCCAAATCTTTTTGCAGATGACGAATATGAATTTCTTGAGTCGTTCGATATGTTGCTGTAGGTGAAGATTGGACGGTTAGATTGGCTGTATCGGAGTCATTAGCTGCAACCACTACGGGTAGGAAAGTTGTACATAACATGGATAGCAGCACGATACTGCCTAATTTTCGGAACCATGGAGATTGGATATATCGCATCGCTTTGCACGCCCTTCATCATTTTCCATATGCACACTAGTTTTTGTCATAAATCCACAAATTATTTAGAAAACTTGGTACAATGATTACAGATTGTTTATAAAGGACGTGATCATACGATGCTGACAACTCGCCGATTAATCGGAATTGTAAGTGTTACTGTATTCGGTCTGCTGCTGGCATATACCCTGGATCTACCGCTATCTGTTGGATTTATCGCCGGATTAATCGTGTTGATTGTCGTCACACTTAAGAGTGGAACATCAGCCATTGTTATGCGCGAAGCGATGATGAAGGGGGTTAAACATACGAAAGAGGTCGTCTGGATACTATCATTAGTCGGTATTCTTATCCCGGCTTGGACAGCCTCAGGTACGATACCTTTTCTTATTGATGCGGGGCTTTCTTTACTCAACCCTGGGTACTTCTTAACCTTTGCATTCTTATTCTCGAGTGTAATTTCGATGATTCTCGGGACCTCGACTGGAACGCTGAGCGCGGTGGGGATTCCTTTGATGGGGGTAGCGGCATCCCTTCAAATTCCACTTCCAATTGTTGCGGGAGCCTTGATATCGGGAGCATTTGTTGGGGACCGTACTTCTCCGTTTTCCTCGGCACATCGTCTAGTTGCTTCATCTACTGGCAGCACAATTCGAATGCAATTTAGAGCACTGTTGCCATCGACAATACTTGCGGTCATCACATGCACAATTGTGTACGGACTTTTTGATTGGTTTGGAAAATGGGGTTCGCAAGCTGCTCTAGCGAATGTGAGCACGTATGCATCTTTTTTCAAATATAGTCCGTATTTGTGGATACCGCTTGTCTTGTTATTAGGGGCAATATTGTTGCGATTTCCAACGAAATACGCATTCTTACTATCGACTGTAGCAGCCATGATGATGGGATCGATTCTGCAAGGAGTGGATGCTTGGCAGTGGGTACATACGTTATGGGTTGGGTATGACAATACACTTGTTCCGTTCTTACATGCCAAAGGATTGGTGGATATGATTGATCTTGTTATACTCATTGCACTAGCAGGGGCGTTTAACGGTATATTAGAAGACACGCGTATGATAGAACCGTATATGCAGAAATTATTGGGATCATCTACGTCTATGGTGTCTGCGACTTGGCGAACGGGGTTATTCGGACTTGGACTTGGGCTATTGTCTTGTACACAGACATTGCCAATTATGATGAGTGGGCGCAATATATTGCCGCTATGGAGCAGTAAATTTCCAACACAGCATCTATCACGTGTGATTGCGGATACTTCATTGGTATTCCCAGCCTTGGTACCTTGGAATTTACTTGCGATTCTATGTATGACACTCATTGGTGTTCCGTTAGAGTCGTATGCGATATATGCGGTGTTCTTATGGAGTCTACCGTTATTCGCAATAGGTTTATCCTGTTATCAGGACTATCGCAAGTCTAAGCAGGGACAAGTTCGAAATATGGAGGCACAGCTTTAAGTTTTAATAGCGATCTTTGTCATCACCTTGATCGTCATTTTCTTCTTTTGCTTCTTTTTGTTCATGAAATTCAACTGTCGTCTGACCGGTAATATAGTCAAAAGGTGTATAGTTACTTTCGGGAAGCTTCTTGCCCTTCACAATTTTGATTGAAATAATGAGAAGCAGGGCTAATATAGGCACGATAAGAGAAAGCATGACGAATAGACCGAAATTTTCCATCTAATCACTCCTTTTTTGGAAAACGAAATAGGCATGACTTGAATTATTCAAGTCATGCCTATTGTAGCATTTATCATAATGTGAAAACCAATATGTTCAATTTAGTACGGAGATAACATTGGGTAGTGATGGTCTGTGCTGTTGGTCTCTAACGAACGTAATGTGTTGAGTACACTTGGAACAATAGTTGCTTTATTACAGGATAGACAGATGATACTTCCACTAAATCGGCATTTGATACTTTGATTCACGTTCATACGACTGGAACAAGATTCACATAACATCATGTCAATCACCTCATCTTGTGGGATGACTTAAGTATAGGTCAAAATGTATGCGCTTACAGTTATAAAAGTCACAAATTTTTCATAGGTGCAGCATTATAGAAAAAGCCGCAAGTCAAATTGACCTACGGCAATCCACAGTTGTATTCTACCTACCCAAAAGAGGGTAAAATTAACGGCACATCATTGTGCAGCTAATAATTACTAAAAGTATGAAGAGCACTAAGATAGATCCTGTCGATGAAAATCCTCCGCAACCATGTCCGACTTCTCCCATTTCACCCAACTCCTTTCATCATTCACGTAGCCGTGAGAAGGTATAGAACGTGGGATATTATGAGCGAACTACGATATCGATTTAGGTGTAGACCACTCCATGACCACAGTTCAGTATATTGATCGAATACCTATTCGGTATGAGACATTCGTGTAGTTACGGGAAAATTATTTGGATGATTTGTACGTATGAGCGCTATTGTGACTGGGTAGAGGCCTCGTGAAAGTGGTGTTATCCCGTACAAGTAAACATTATTTGAGAGCGTTGTGACAAGTCTTCTTTCTTCTAGATATGCTGTAGTAGAAAGAGAGGTGATAAGACATTGACACCATCTGATTTTTTTGCACAAATTGCTCCGATCGCGAAGGAGATTCTTCTGGAAGGCTCTACAATCTTTGCCTCACTACGAATTGCCCAATCTGCACATGAGACAGGTTGGCAAATCCCGTCGTGGCGTAATTTGGGTGGCTATAAAGTTGGTAGTGGCAAGCCGAACTCGTATTGGAGAGGAACGGTCGTGAACAAAGGTACTTGGGAAGTTTACGATGGGAGGAAAGTTAATATTCAAGCTGCATTCCGCGCATATGACAGCATTGAGGACTTTTACCGAGATCAAGACTTGTTATTCGAGAATTCACGCTATGATCGCGTTCGCAAAGCGAAAACAGCAAACGAGCAAGCGCAGATGTTACAAGCATGCGGGTACGCAACAGATCCGAAGTATGCTGCTAAATTGATAGCACTTATGGATATGTATGATTTGCATAAATATGATGAGGAGGTCGTGGAGGTGAGTGAGAAAATAACACAATTGGAAACAAAGATCGCAGAATTAGAAAAGCGATTGTCGGATATGGAAGCTAAACAAACGTTGTCCTCACCGCCAGATTGGGCACAGGAAGCAGTGAAATCTGCTGTCAATACGCTCGGTGCAAATGGCAAGCCGATTCTTTCTGAGCCTAATGGAGGCAGCTATGATTTCTATCGCGTACTGACGGTACTGCATCGCAAAGGGCTTATATAATGTAGAATCCCACGAACCAGTATAGGGTCGTGGGATATTGATTTTGATTTACTCTATGTAATTGGATTAGAAAATTAAACGAAACAAAACTAAGAGACTAAAAATAAAACCAATAACTCCTGTGGGGCGCGTTATGAATAAAGAAGTATCGATTGGCTCAATATCCCCTTTATATTTCCAGCTTTCGTTTACATATTGACTCGAATAAAACATATTAAACAAAGAAAAAAGCCATGATACATCAAGGCTTTTAAGTATGATCTGAGCGGGAATCGAACCCACGACCTCTACCCTGTCAAGTCTCGTTTTGACAACGTTTGTCCAACAATAGTCCATCGGAGGTATAAAATACGTGGGGAAATGGCGCTATATAAGGTTTTCCGTAATTTCGTATATGTAACGTACTCATTCGATTAATTAATATTATATCGTATAGGACCGCTAACTTGCAAATTTTGGGAGCGATACCCTATACAAAAGTTATAACGTCATAACAAATACACACTTTAATATTTCCGTAGACTGCTATTGCGGTACAGTTCTTAAATTACAAGTCTTTTTATTGTGCGCAATTATAATATAATAGGTAAATATAACCTATTAGTAGGGAGGTGACATATGAAGAGGACAGGTTCAACATTTTTTTTATTTTTATGTTTATTAATGATCGTGGGTTGCGGGAACTCAAAGAGTATAGTCGGGCTTTGGGAACGAAATGATGGTAGCGTTTTTAATGGCATGCAAGTACAAGTTGAGAAGTTGGACAGTGGGGAATACAGAGGTATAATTATTAAACTCGGTGCACAAAAAGATTTCAAAGAAAATGATACTAAATGGAAAGACATTAAGAAAATTAAAGAAAATGGTTTTGATTTTGTAGATTTAGGTGTAGGTGCAAAATACGATATGCATATGATGTTGAGTGAGAATGGAGAATCCTTAAAGATGCGGAATCTAACAGGGTCGGAAGAAATCGGATCCGAACAGGCTTGGAAACGCATTAGTAAGTGATCGCTCTATACGGTGATCATGTTATGTTGATAATCTCGTCAGTAAAACGTTAGTTCTGTACATAGCGCCATCTTCCGTAACCGTAACGGAGGGTGGCGTTCTTCTTTTTTACGCAGATTTACCGTACAAATTATCGCTACATGTATCCGACGACTTAATCTTCGTCAATGAATAGCGAAACGTTAATTCCACGTGAATGACACGGTAAATTCACGGCAAATAATTTTCACGTATCTTGTGCGAAATCGATTCGGTCGGCAACGAATTAGTATAACGGCAACAACAGAGAGGAGGACGCGTGTATTGACGGTAAGTAATCTCGTATCGGTTGAGTCGCAAACGGAGTACTCGTTAACTACTGGTGAATCGGAAAGACGCATCTTTGTAAAGATGTACGTCGACGCTGCGAAATGCGGCTTAATCGCAGACATTGGGCCGCAAAATTGGACAATGCTACGCGCAATAGCCTCGTTTATGGATGTGCAGGGCAATTGTTATCCTACACAAGCTCAGATTGCAAAACTGCTCGGCGTTAATCGGCAAACAGCGAATAAATACGTTGATCGATTGGTTGACTATCGCTGGCAGGGACAATCAGTTATAAATGAATATTTCGAGGAAACGAAGTGACTGAGACGATGAAGTCGATGAAGAAAAGATATCGCAACTTACTACGTTCATCGCGAAAAGGTTTTAATAACCTACTATTCATAACAATTGAAACTTCGCGGTCTACTTTCTCTTTATACCCAGTTAATTTAGACAAGAGTAGATCGAGTATTTCAACGACTTTATACACTTATCCACACATTTTCAGAACCTACTACCACTGTAATGAAAATATCAATATCACATTGAAATTGGATTTCTATAGACGCTAATTACCGATAATATGCGTTTCAAATGCACTACATTAACTAATACGGAGGTATACGTAAATGAACGTAAATCTAACGGAAAATTATCGCCTTAAACGCAGTTTATCGTTGAGGAACGCCGCATCGTCGATCCCACGAAAGCGCCGAACTGGACGCAGCGAGAGGCGGAAGGTGCCGATCCTACTCTACGTGAGACTTGGCGCGACTCTGGCTACTACACGTTAAGTATGACCGGATTGCTATGAGCGATCGAAACGGTATCGGAAAGAACCGCAGCCATTTCCGGAGCCACTACATTGACGGAGTTTATTGCGAAAATTACGGAGACGTCTAAAGGTATTCAATCCGCGATTAATGCGGCATTTTTACGGGGAGAACACGGGGAATTAGCGGCGACAGTTTATGCGGAGGTCGAATGATCGATTGCAGATTAAGACAGGTAAATCAACGGTATTTTAAGCGGAAGGAGGCGGTCAAATGATCCGTGTAGGAAAACCGTTAGCGCATAACACTTTCGTTGTTTACCTAGGAACGGCCCTCGTTTTTTTCGTCCGGCCCTCGGCAACTTTCGAATTTAGAAACCGTTCGAACAACGACTCAAGTTGGTACGATAAAGCCGACCGCATCTTCTCCGATTTCACACGTTCAACCTTCGTTCTTTTTCCAGCGCGTTTATCCATACCTTCCGTCAATTAAAAAACCTCCCAATCGTCATAATAACGAATGAGAGGTTTCATTTACGAAGCGGATACCTGTATAGCGCTCGAGCTGTACCCTGCGTACAGTTTACGATAGTCCAACGTTTAGTCCTACGTGGGGAAAACGTTGATACTACGCGGTTTTTGATAACGTATGATCTGAGCGGGGATCGAACCCACGACCTCTACCCTGTCAAGATAGCGCTCTCCCGGCTGAGCTATCAGATCTTATGAAGTTACAAAGAGAATGATAGCAAAAAATGCTAGGGATTGTCAACCGTTTTCATACGAATAATTAGCATCTTTTGGGTACATAATACAACTTGGAAACTATTGGTGGAGGCGAATATGATGCACGTTTGGTTCAAGAAGAAGGCAGCGCTAGCTGTGATCTTATTAGGAGTAAGCTCTTTGGGTACAACTTCCGCTCTTGCAGCTGTGAAGAATGAACCCGGCGTTATTGCTCCAGTCCATGTGGAAGTTAAGAATGGTAAAGGTGAGAAGATCGGTGATGCCCATTTTTCACAAGAAAAAGACGGGGTGCATGTTAAAGTAACAGTTAGTGGTCTAACACAAGGAGAACATGGCATCCATTTCCATGAAAAAGGCAAGTGCGAAGGACCTGATTTTGCTTCTGCGGGTTCACACTTCAATCCGTATGGTAAGCATCACGGGCTTAAGAATCCAAAGGGGCCGCATGTCGGTGATTTACCTAACTTAGTTGTAGATTCTAATGGAAATGCTGCTGTTGAGTTTGTGACGAAGATGGTAACATTAAATCCAGATGCGAACAACTCACTTATGAAAACGGATGGAACATCACTAGTTATTCATGAGAAGGCAGATGATATGATTACAGATCCGGCAGGTAATTCAGGAGCAAGGATTGCATGCGGTGTGATTCATTAATTCGTAAAGAAGATCAATAGACAGCCTTCTGGTGATTGCGATACAATGTTCTCTACGTTCACTAGAAAAAGGGAGGTTGCCATACCTATGAATCTTGAGTTTAGACAAGTAAAGACAGATGAAGATTTGCAGCAATGCTTTTATATTCGCAAAGAAGTGTTTGTCATTGAACAAGGCGTACCACAAGATCTAGAGTATGATGAATATGACGTAACACCTGACGCGGCTCATCATGCTCTTGTCCTTGTAGATGGTAAACCAGCGGGCGCTGCTAGATGGATTCCTTACAAAGAAAATACAGCTAAGCTGCAACGCGTAGCTGTATTAAAGGAATACCGAGGGTTAAAGGTAGGAAACAGCCTGATACTCGGTATGGAGAATGAAGCGCAGGGGTTAGGCTATGAGGAATCTCTATTAGATGCACAATGTCATGCTGAAGTATTCTACAATAAGCTCGGCTACTCCACGATTTCGGATGAGCCGTTCGATGATGCAGGAATTCCACATGTTCGGATGACGAAGAAACTTAATTAGCCGTTCGCATTGGAAGAGCAGTAGAAGTTGGAGTGGCTAGAGGGAACCGAATCGTGAATTTGGTTCCTTTTTCTTGTACACTTTCGACTTCTATGGTGCCGTCATGCTCTTGGACAATTTTATGGCAGATGGACAGACCTAGTCCAGTACCATTGGCTTTGGACGTGTAGAATGGATGGAAAATTTTATCCAGTGCATCATGTGGAATGCCTTTTCCATTGTCGATCACTTCAATGACAGCCATTTGCTGCGATTCATAGAGACGAAGTAGAACGAATCCATCGGCTGTGAGTGCTTCATAGCAGTTTTTAACGAGATTGAGCATTAATTGAAGGATCTTATCTGCATCCATCATAATTTCAAGCGGTTCGTCCGGTAAAATATAGTTCATTTGATACCCAAGCCTTACAATTTCTGATTCCGTTAATGAGATCACACGTTGAATACAATCTTGCACACTTAGCAGCTGTAATTGAGTTGCATGCGGTTTGGAGAATTGAAGGAATTCAGCTGTAAGCGTATTCATACGTGAAATTTCTGCCATGATGAGTGGGAACCATTTTTCAATATTATAATTATTGGCTTGAGAGATTTGCAGAAATCCCTTAATGGTTGTTAGTGGATTTCGAATTTCATGTGCCATTCCCGATGCTAATTCCCCAACCACTTTGAGCTTCTCAGAACGAAGCATATTCTCTTCTCGCTTTAACCAAATCTCTCTTTTCATATTAAAAAGATTACCTTCTGCAACTGAGATCAATTCGTCCTTCGTCGTACCATTCTTAGGGGACATCGCAAACCCATACGTAACGTTCATGCCAATTCGACTTGGTAGTTCCACATTCAAGCTTTGTTCAACGTTACGGATCGTGGCGATTTCATCTTCATAATGAAGGGTGATGGCGAATTCATCTCCGCCGTAGCGGGCAATAATGCGTGCATCTTTGAACAGTTCTTTCAGTATATCTGCAGCTTGCTGTAAGAATAAGTTACCGGCTTGAAAGCCTTGTGTCGTATTCATAGACTTCAAATCTGTACAATCGATTAGGATTAAGAGGGTATTCGAAGCCTCAGCACTAAGAAGATTATCCAGCTTTCGATGGTACTCCTCGTAGTTAAACAATCCTGTGAGTGGATCTTGGGTAATCAATTGGTTTTTTTCAAGATGCAGCTTTTGTGTGAGTGTCGTAGATTGTAGGACGAATCGGAACAGAATAATCGTTGTCGCGAAAAATATAACATTGTATACCATGTGAAATGCAGGTGAAGCTAGTTGAACACGTACGCTGGCAACCAGGAAAGAAATTAGTTCATAAGAAAAACAGTAAACAAGAAACGATAGGATCAGTCTTGCTCGGGTCGATAGAAAATCAATGTCTCGCCAGATTAGCAAGAAGTACAGCACAATGGACCAGTTAGACAATGTCAGATAATGCAGCAAACATACAGCTAGCAATCTTAGCAGTACCATGTAACTTTTCTTGTTCTTCAACTGGAAAATCCATGCTAACAATAATGCACTTAGAAGCATAAGGATGGGCGCATTTGTCAGTTTCATGACTACCGAAGTAATGACAAGGAAAGCCACATTCACGTAAAAAGCGAGGTATAATAACAAATTTTCCCCCCCTATTAGCAGACGTTCATCGCAACACGTAATGATTCTCCAATTGTTAGATAATTCCTGCTAAAAGGAAGAAATTTGTTAAAAACTTTATTATTTTACCAATTTACCGTCAGAAAATGTGTAAATATGCTGTTGTTCGATAAACGTCATTCGACCTGTTCGACCCACATATTGTGGCATTTCGTCACTGTAATGCATTAAATATATGCTTGATTGTAGGGAAGCGGGTAATGATATCAGTTGTTCCAATGTCGTATGGACATGGCCCTCACCTTCAAGCTGACATTCATGCAGAATCGTCGTACATTTACGATTGTTAACTATTTCTTCGATCAAGAATTCGGGTAGAAAAATGGTGTCTGCACTGTAAAATAAATGTTGATTGATTATAAGCGAGTAGCTCTCTTTACCCGTAATATGCTGGGTGCGAATTGGTTCGATGGTAAGGCCTTCGCAAATTGTCGCAGGTGTACCCACATCAACAGGAATCACATCAAAATAACTGCCTAGCTCGGTCAACTGTTCAGCTTCGACTTCAAGCCCACCTTTTAATGTATGATTCCAAAGTGTATCCGCAAGGGTCTTTGGTATAAATAACTTGATTCGCCGCTTAAAAGTATAGTAACTTTGAAAGGCGAATTCTTCCAAACCCCCAACATGATCGGCATGGATATGGGTGATGAAGATGCCGTCAATATCGGAGACGCATAAGCCAAGTTGATGTAGTGCGCGACCAGCCGTTGCCCCACAATCGATTAATAATTTGAAATTCGGTGTTCGAATTAAGGCATTGTTATTATAATAATTTCGGGAAAAGGCGCTGCCCGTTCCAATCATTTGCAATTGATAGTTCACAGTTGTCCCTCACTTATTTATGGAATTATGTACAAATTGTATCATTAATAGGTCTTATTTTGCAGTGAATAAATGGTAATTATAAGGTGGAGTAAACGTATGTATTGGATAATTGGGGTCATAGGGCTAGTCGTTGTTGCATGTATCGTGCCTGCCATATGGGTAGGCTTAAAACTCACGCACCCTATTCGTAAAGTGGTAACAAATCTGCCTTCAGATTATGGCCTGGCGTATAGTGAAGTTACGTTCCCTTCGCAGGAAGGGGATGTCTTACTAAGTGGTTGGCATATGGAAGCGTCCGAGAATCGGCAAGAGTTAACGGTCGTATTTGCACATGGATATTCAGGTAATCGCTTGGAAGAAGGTCTTCCTATTCTATCTCTGGCACAATCCATTATTTCGCAAGGTTATGATGTACTGATGTTTGATTTTCGAAATTCAGGAGAGTCAGGCGGGAAGATGACGACAGTTGGTTACATGGAAAAACAAGATTTATTAGGTGCAATTCAGTGGGCGAGTCGTAAAGCTCCTCATCATCGCATTGTATTAGTTGGATATTCTATGGGGGCTATGACCTCATTACTTGCAGCGGCTGAAGATAAGCGTGTAGCAGGTGTTATCGCAGATAGCCCGTTTAGCCAATTGAGAAGCTATCTGAGTGCTAATTTGTCTTACTGGTCGGGGCTGCCTAAATTTCCGTTTACATGGCTCATTATGGTCATATTACCGTTAATAACAGGAATTAAAGAGAAGCAAGTTGATGGAATCAAGGCTGTAAATCGAATATTCCCAAGACCGATTTTGTTCGTACATAGTGATGGAGATGAAGCGATTCCCTCATCAGAGAGTGAAAAACTCTGGCAAACACACCCAAATACATTCGAGTTTTGGCGTACGCAAGATGCACCGCATGTGGGAACATATCGATTGCAGCCAGTTGAATATACGAATAAGATGTTGAAATTTTTACGTAATCTATAGATTGATGCGCAACTCTAAGTCTATTTCGGAGTATAAAAATTATCGGATTATCGACGAAATAGATTATTTAGAGGAGGAATTCATCATATGAAAGCTCGACGTTTACTTGCCCTCATATTATTTGGCACTCTTGTGATGGGTACTGTCGATGTTGCAGCACAGACGCTGTGGGGCACATTTGAAGGCTATAACAAAATTAAGGTGAATGTGAACGACAAGGAGACGGATTTCAACAACTCCGAAGCACCTGCGTTATCGATGAAGGGTGCTGTTATGATGCCGCTACGTCCACTTGCCGATTCGCTTCATGCGTTGGTGAAGTGGGACAGCGAGAATCAGACTGTCGATATATATAAACCCAATGTACATATTTCACTCGTGAAGGATGTTACTCAATCTAAAACAGGGGAATACACACTGAAGTCACCATTCGGTGTCGTGAAAAAAGGGGAGATCATCGATTTCGTTGCTTTTGCCGAAGTGGATAATCTCAAGACAAAAGTTTCTGCGATTCGGGTATCGATCTTGACTCCAAGTGGAGATAATGTGAAGTCATTTGAAGATGATGTGAATAGTCAAGGGGAATCATTCTGGTATCCAATGAAATTGACGAACATCTCTTTTGCGGAAGCTGGGACATATAAGTTAACGTTATCCATGAAATTAGCAGGATCGAATGACTTTACAGTTGTGTCAGAGAAAAACATTGTTTCTCAATAAGGTGGGATTCTATCGTCATTTCTCCCGCTATGTTTACGTTTGACCTGTTTATGGGAAAGTGATACGATTACTTGGAATACCTAATATGATGATAGAAATGAGGTTCTGACATGAGCGATAAACACGATCACGTACACGGCCCTGACTGTGAACACGACCATGAGCACGATGAAGATATCTTTATAGTTACGGATGAAGAAGGCAAGGAACATGAAATGGTGATGGTTTATACGTTCGAGTCACAGGACCAAGCTTATGCTGTTCTGCTTGATCGCAATAACCCTGAAGCTGATGGTGTTATTTTCCGCGTTGAAGAAGAAGATGACGATGCTTTCCTTGTGAATATCGAAGATGAAGAAGAGTGGACTCGTGTTGTAGCGATTTACGAAGAAATCGTTGCTAACGACGGCGAAACGAACTAAACAATAAGCCCCGAATTTCCTTTACAGGAAGATCGGGGCTTTTTTGGGTTTACTTACGTGGATTAAAGTACATGGTACGACCATTAAATAATTGCAATTCCGCTTTGAACTTTTTCGCTAAGTGTTTACCGAATTCATTCCCTTTGGATTTGTCTCCATGGGTTGCATCTTCTGGTAACACCATCTGAATAAAGTGAACTTCGGCATCGTTCTCCAAACGACTGCCTACACCAAGAACGATATAGTTGTATCGTCTATCGGTTCCTTTGAGATAAAACCATTTGCCCTCTGCTTCAGGTTTTTGTTCGATGGTGTATGGAAATCCAGCTTCTTCGTATTCCCAATCTAGTTGTTTACCTGTTTTGGACAGTTGTTCACGGTAATCGTTCAGCTGCTCTTTGAGCTCGTCCAGTGTCATGGATGGAGCCGTAGAACCATTGACAAACCGAATATAAGCACTCTGACTCATGGTAACACTCCTGCCTACATACTTGGTAATTTGATCCAAAAAGATAGTAACATCATAGCATTCTAGGCTGTGCTTTGACAATATTGATTAGTCGATTGCCTTCGTCTCCACGATGACTTTCACATATTCACAAGAGCGATCTTCTGGACCTTTAACCGGAAGTCCAACTTCCACATGCTCCACAATATAGTTGATATTGCTTTGGGAGATAACTTCACCTGGCAGCAAGATTGGAATCCCCGGTGGATACACATAGATAAATTCTGCAATGATTCGTCCAGCAGATTCTTTGAATGGTACAACTTCTGTTTCCCCGTAAAATGCATCGCGCGGAGATAGGGACAGTTGTGGAATTTCTGGAATGATTACGACAAGCTCATGTGCCTTTGCGTCCTCAATATGCTCGTCAGACAGTTGTTTCAGTGCTTGAAGCAGTGTATCGATATTTTCTTTGTGATCACCTGAAGTAACTAAACACAGGATGTTGTACATGTCACTCATTTCAACTTCAATGTTGTAGCGATCACGCAGCCAATTCTCCACATCATATCCGGTTAATCCAAGGTGGCGCACATGAACGGTCACTTTAGTTGGATCATACGCATAAGTAGCTTCTTGCCCCAGCAACTCCTCACCAAAGCAATACAATCCTGGAATTTCGTTAATGGCATCTCTTGCGTATCCAGCAAGCTTAATCGCGTTGTCGGCGATTTCATATCCGCGAGTTGCGAGTTGACGACGAGCTGCATCGAGCGAAGCAAGTAAAATGTAAGATGTTGATGTTGTTGTAAGCATACTCATAATTGTCTGAATTCTCTTCGTATTCACACGTGGTCCTTGTACATTTAGTACGGAACTTTGGGTTAATGAGCCGCCTAGCTTATGCACACTCGTTGCCGCCATATCCGCACCTGCTTGCATCGCAGACATCGGCAACTTGTCGTGGAAGTGCGTGAGTACACCATGCGCTTCGTCTACAAGTACGGGAATGTCATAAGAATGAACGAGTTCAACGATCTCTTTAAGGTGAGTAACGACACCATAATAAGTTGGGTTAATAACAAGTACAGCTTTTGCATCGTGATGCTTCTCTAATGCTTTGCGAACAGCACGTGTTGTAATTCCATGGTCAATCCCGAGGTTCTTATCACGAACTGGGGAGATAAATACAGGTTTAGCACCTGCAAAAATGATGGCAGCCATAATCGATTTATGCACGTTGCGCGGGACGATGATCTTATCACCTTCCGAACAAACCGACATAATCATGGTAATAATTGCACCACTTGTTCCTTGAATATTAAAATAAGTGTGGTCAGCGCCAAACGCATCAGCAGCAAGCTGCTGCGCCTCTGCAATTACACCCGTAGGTTGATGTAAATCATCCAGTGGGGCTATATTAATCAAGTCAATTGATAAGGCGTTATTTCCAATAAATTCGCGGAATTCAGGGTCCATGCCGACCCCTTTTTTATGACCTGGGATATGGAATTGCAATGGGTTTTTCTTCGCATGATCTTGAAGTGCGGAGAAAAGCGGAGTACGGTTATGGTCCATCAATAAATCTTCCCTTCTCTACTTTATTCTTGGTGATTTTTTAACAAACAAATTGAGTATAGCAGAAAGGGGGCGACATGCAAGTTATTTTCCAAAAAATAGTTTACCTTAGATGTTCTAGAGTTGTTCATGTTATTTAAAAATAGATTGTGGTACGATGAACAGAAATCATTTAGATAAGGTTAGGAGCTACAACCAAATGAATAAGCAAATGGGAGTTATCATGCTGCTTCTCATGACGATCTTCATTGGCTTTGGGGTTATTATTCCGATTATGCCAGAGGTCATCATACACAGTGGGGCAGACAAGTTTCACAATTTCATGTTGCTGTCTGTTTACTCACTTTCTTCATTCTTAATGTCGCCATTCTGGGGAGCGCTATCGGATCGTATCGGTCGTCGTCCCATTATTCTGACTGGCTTGATCGGTTTTGCAGTCTCTTTCTTTGTTTTTGCAATTGGACAAGACCATCTGTGGCTCATGTATGTGTCACGTATTCTAGGTGGATTGTTCTCAGGTGCTGCAACAGCTTGTGCGGTTGCTTATGTGGCAGATATTACGACGGCAGAGAATCGGACGAAGGGCATGGGTTTAGTCGGAATGTCCATCGGCTTAGGCTTTATCTTCGGGCCTGCTATCGGTGGCTTACTCAGTCAATACGGATATCAAGTGCCGTTCTTCGTATCGTCAGGTCTTGCACTTGCATCGTTCTTCTTTGCATTTATTGTTCTGAAGGAATCACTTCCGCCTGAGGCACGTAGATCCAGTAGTGAGCCTCGCGAATCACGTTGGAAAGCTTTTGCCGGGTCATTAAAATATTTATATGTATTATCTTTCTTTGTGACATTCACTTTAGCGGGATTGGAAGCAACTCTGCAATATTTTCAAATGCAAAAAATTGGGGCAACACCAACTGATATTGGGCTAATGTTCCTAGTAAGCGGTATTGTGGGGGCTATTATTCAAGGTGGAGTCATTCGCAGATTGGTGAAAAATGGGGCTGAACAGCGTGTCATTGCTATTGGCTTAATTTTGTCAGCACTTGGATTTATTCTATTACTATTCTCATCTAGCGTATGGACAGCTGCAATTTATTTATCGGTGTTTGGTGCGGGTAATGCGCTTATTCGTCCGTGTGTCACTTCACTTCTTACACAGAAGACGAAAGTTGCACAAGGGGTTACGACAGGTCTAAGTTCATCGATGGATTCCTTAGGTCGAATTGTTGGGCCATTATTAGGTGGATTGGTATATACACTACATGTATCTATGCCATATATCATTGGGGCTGTTCTTTGTATGGGAGCGTTACTACTGCTTGCACGGTTTGTCCAGATCGATCGTAAAGACTCACAAGCAATATCGCATACTTAAATTGGCGTATGTCCTCCTGCTAGTGTCCATGCCCTCTTAGACGAAGAGACATATACTGTCTTAAATGTTTAGGGGGGTGTCAGATATGGGATGTATGCATGTCTCACAAGCTTTTACACTATGCAATCAATTTCACGGTCATAATGTCCGTATTCATACCAACGATGGACTTATTCATGTTGGAACAATTGTAAGAGTTGATCAAAACCATGTATTTGTTAGAACATTTGGAGAAAATGGTTGCGGCGGGCGTGCTCACGTTAAAGGGGAAAAAGCCCAAATTAGCGGTTTCTGGGGATGGAATAATGCGATTATTCCGTTATCCTTATTTACACTGCTTGCGATTGCTTTAATCTAATACATGACAGAAAAAGCTGCTCAACATCTGAGCAGCTTTTTTTGACGATTAATTCGCTTGTTTTTCTTTCTTACGATCGACCATTTTCTCAATTTTTGGTGATAAATCTTCTTGGATCGATTGGATGAGCTGAGCTTTAGTTAAACCACGTTCCTGTGCGATTTCAGCTAAGGATTGACCACTTTTCATCTTTTGGCGCAGCTCATCTTGTGTGATTCCTAGCTTCTTCGCGAGTTTTTCTTGGGAAGGGAGCAGACGAGTTGCGTGACGACGTGCATGCCACATTCCTTTGTGCTGAATCATCTTATCGATATTCGCATTTAGCTTATTCTTGATCTCTTTGGCTTTATCTTCGGTCATTGCACCAGACTTCACAGCTTCATCAATGCGAGATGACTTCTGGCTGATTAGCGCAGATTTCAACTTCTCTGTAGAGATGCCCTTGCTGCTTGCAATATCACTTAGACTCTTACCAGATTCAAGTTGCTGACGAACCGCATCCTTCTGCATACCTAGTGCTTGTGCGGCATCCTCGAGTGGGTTACGCATCATTTTGTGACCGTCATGGTTGTCCGTATGGGACTGCGAAGGTGCCTCACTTGCTGCGAATACAAGCTGCTGCATGCCTCCCATCGATATTGCACCCATAGCTAGTGTTAATGCGAAGGTGCGAACGATTTTGCCTGACTTGAAGCTTTTGTACATCGAAAAACGCTCCTTTAATGTAATATTTGCTTGCACATTTTCTAGTGTTGACAAATAACAAATTTTTACATTAAAGGAAGCTTAATTTGAAATAAATATTTTAAAAAATGAACTCAAAAGTCAAACGTAAGAGAAAAGAAGAAACTGAAGGAGCGAAGCGATCGACTTTGAAAGAGTGAAAACACCTTAAAATCAATTTAAATTTCACGATTTCACGGAGACCGGAAGTTCTTCTTTTCTCTGGAGTGACCGGACTTTTTAGTTCCTATTAAAACGACAAACGGTACAAAGGCACTACTTTATGGAATGTATCTTCGATCAGCGCTTGCAGCTTCTCTGGATTTTGCAGGATCGGATCATCCTTACGGATTTCGAGACCACATAATACTTCGGACTTCTTCACATTCTCAAGGCGATGGATCAAGTTGTCGAAGTTCTCACTTGTCATATCAGCATGTGGAGTCGTTTCTGGCTGCATATGATCAATGGACCAGAAGAAATGGCCTGGGATGGATGATTTCATTTCGGATAAGTGCTGATTCAAGTGACGGGCAAATGTATTCTTGTTCTCACATTCATAAATGATGGCAAATTGCACAAATACGTGAGTTGACCATAAACCAACTTGGAAATGCGGGTGAGCTTTATAGCCGCGCTTGTTCGGTGCCCAAGCAACCCAAGTGTCATTCGGCGGATGCACTTTACGGCGAGCATGCTTCGCAACATGAGGGAACATCTCTTCTCCACAAATGGTAGACAAATAAGGGCTTAACGCATCGCCTAGGGCGAATAATTTAGGGCGAACAGTTGCAATTAGTGCTTCCATTCGAGGTTCAAGACCGGGAATATGAAAAACATCGAAATCTTCGTTCGTAAATGTTGGGAATGTCGTCATTGCAGTTCCTCCTGAATTGTACAAGTATCCACTAAATTATAGCACAAGTACGAACGTATAGTCGTGTGCTTGACCCATTGCTGAAATATAGCCTCATTTTTACGAAAAATATGTCAAGGACCAAGTTGCAGATACATATGAATCTTAATAAGATATCTTATCTCATAAGTTTGTCTTCCTAACAGAAATACGAAATGAAAAGGGTTTCAAGAATGTCATGCGCCAAAGGAGGAATTGCCGTGAGTAAAAACAATGAAGTTGAATACTGCAATTTGGAACTACGTTTTGACCGCCGGCGAATCCGTATTTTCATTAAAGCATTGATTCAAGAAGGGTACTCCTTGTACTGGAGTGAGAATGAAGGACAATTTATCGTGTCCATTCGCTCTGGACGTAAGCTCGTCAAATTGAAGTTTGAACGAATTGGCGATCGTTACAAAATAGTGGGTAACTACTCTTTTCGCGATGAGAAGCTTGTAGAGATGATGGAGAAGCTGATCGGGGATACACGAGGTCATGCGATTGTAAAGCGGTTCCGTGATCGGCAGGTGGTTATTGAGAATATTATGTTTGGTGAAACGATCCGCATGGTTGAAATTACAGGTGTTGAGCATAAGGTGCTTTTTCAGAAGGAGCCAATTGTATCAATTGAAGACATGATAAAAGCATTTCGTTCGAAGCGGACGGATGAACGCATTCCTATACTCCGTATGGAGCTGGATTATGAGCTCGCAAGTTTATTCGATGCAATAAATGGTGGAGATACAAAAGAAATTCAAGCATGTAAAGGGCGGCTCGCAGAGCTGAGACAGGAGATGCTTTTACTTGAGATGTGAAAGAAGTCGAATCGAATATGATGAGAAATAACCCGGAAGCCGGAAATATTTGGCATCTGGGTTTATTTATGTTTTGTGTGAACGAAGAAATTGACATCCCCTTGCCGCAAGTTTATCATCTAAAGATAGCAAGTGAAGGTAATCAGTAGATGGATGAGTTATCCTTTTACGGGAACGTTAAATTAGAGACAATAATGGCTCGCGGTATACTTCAATATTGCTAGAAGCTGTATAGAGGGAAGGATAGGTGTCAGAACCATATGTCAAAAGGACAAATCGGTGTTATTGGACTTGCAGTAATGGGTAAAAACCTTGCGCTAAACATTGAAAGCAGAGGCTATACGGTATCCGTATTCAATCGTTCTGCTGAGAAAACGAGAGAATTGCTTGAGGAAGCATCTGATAAGAAGCTAATCGGCACTTTCACATTAGAAGAGTTCGTACAATCCTTGGAAAAGCCCCGCAAAATCTTAATTATGGTTAAAGCTGGCGGCCCAACTGATGCAACAATAGAAGGTTTAGTTCCACTTCTTGATGAAGGGGATATTCTAATTGATGGCGGTAACGCATATTTCCCTGATACCGTTCGTCGTAATAAAGACTTGCAAGCAAAAGGTTTCCGCTTCATCGGTACTGGTGTATCCGGTGGTGAGGAAGGCGCTCTTCTTGGTCCTGCAATTATGCCAGGTGGTCAAAAAGATGCTTACGAGCTTGTTGAACCGATTCTTACAGCAATCTCAGCTAAAGTTGGCGAAGATGCTTGCTGCACATATATCGGACCAGACGGTGCTGGACACTATGTAAAAATGGTTCACAACGGCATCGAGTATGGCGACATGCAATTAATTTGCGAAGCTTACCAATTACTTAAAGACGTTGTAGGTTTGGATGCACCAGCACTTCACGAGATCTTCTCGGAGTGGAACAACGGTGAACTTGATTCCTACCTCATTGAAATTACAAGAGATATTTTCACAAAATACGATGAAGAAACAGGCAAGCCAATGGTTGACGTAATCTTGGACACAGCGGGTCAAAAAGGTACTGGCAAGTGGACAAGCCAAAGCTCTCTAGATCTTGGTGTACCTCTTTCCATTATCACGGAATCTGTATTCTCCCGTTTCATCTCCGCGATGAAAGAAGAGCGTGTAGCAGCTTCTAAAGTATTGTCTGGACCAACGGTTCCAGCATTTGATGGCGACAAGAATGAGTTTGTAGAAGCGGTACGTAAAGCGCTTTATGCAAGTAAAATTTGCTCTTATGCACAAGGATTCGCGCAAATGCGTGCAGCATCTGAAGAGTACAATTGGGACTTGCAATACAGCTCCATCGCGAAAATTTTCCGTGGCGGCTGCATTATTCGCGCTCGTTTCTTGCAAAACATCATGGACGCATACGATAAAGATCCAGGTCTTAAAAACTTGTTGCTTGATGAGTACTTCAAAACGATCGTTGAGAACTACCAAGACGCATGGAGAAACGTAGTTGCAATCGCAGTAAAACGTGGTATTCCAGTACCAGCGTTCGCTTCTGCACTTGCATACTTCGATTCCTACCGCTCTGAGCGTCTGCCAGCAAACTTGCTACAAGCTCAACGTGACTACTTCGGCGCACACACATTCAACCGTGTGGACAAAGAAGGCGTGTTCCACTACAACTGGTTGGGAAATTAATTTTTTTCAGCAATAAACTAAAATAAATAAAAGGTTGGGGTTGATTCTGATTAGTCAGAGTCACTCCAACCTTTTTTTAGGTAAAATATTTGATAAATAAGAAGACTCGTTCTATGATTGGGGTAAAAAGGAGTTGTCATCATAGATGGGGCAATTTACTCTTCATCAATCCGACATTTCGGATGTTGAGATCCTAGCTGATTTGCGGGCAATTGTATTACGCGATGATTTAACAAGATTAGGAGTCTTTGATGAAGTGAGGGTTCGCGAGCGTTTTCGTGGTGCATTCGATCCTGAGCATACTTGGATAATAAAGATGGATTCATCCTTTATGGGTTGTATTGCGTTTAAACCGATAATAGATGGCTATCTGTTAGAGCATTTCTACATTCATCCGGATTACCAAGGCAAGGGTATTGGTGGCCAGGTATTAGAACACCTACTTAATCAAGATGTTGTTCGTGGAAAAAAGGTGACTTTAAATGCTTTGCAAGGAAGTTCTGCTAAGCGATTGTATGAACGATTCGGTTTCAAGGTAGATCGTGAGGACTCCACTGATATTTACATGTCTGTGGTCGTATCATTATAAATTGAAATTAAGCGATAGAAATGTCGATGATATAGGGGAGATTACGTAATGGAGAGAACGGTACCAATACATAACATATTGCTAATTGGCTTTATGGGGACGGGGAAATCTACAGTTGGTTTGAAGCTTGCTGAACAATTAGGATGGACATTTGTCGATACAGATCAAGAAATTGTGAAGCAGGCAGGAAGAACGATTCCACAAATCTTCGCAGAAGATGGGGAAGGTTATTTTCGTGAATTAGAAAGTGAAGTCATTTGTCAGGTGCTAAGTGGAACGAATCAAGTCGTGTCATTCGGCGGTGGAGCTGTTCTAAACCCAGTTAACTGTACGAATATGCAAAAGAACGGCTGCGTGATCACTCTTACAGCTCCTCTGGACACAATTGTCGAGAGGGTGCAAGGGGATACGAACCGTCCTTTGTTACAAGGTGATGTGCGTGAGCGCGTCGCAACCATGATGGAGCAGCGTCAAGGCTTGTATGACTTTTCTGACTTTAACATTGACACTACCATGGGTAGTGCGGATGAACTTGTCGCGCTCATCCAAGAACAATTTGGCAAGATTAGTCGAGTGTAACCCACTCTAACATACCACCAACCATGTTACGAAGACCTGTATAGCCAAGTGAATCTAAGTAATCTTGTGCAGTTCCACTGCGGCCGCCACTACGGCATACAAGAATGATTTCTTCGGATTCTGGAATTTCATTGTGACGGTGTGGCAAATCATGTAGACGAATATGTACAGCAGTTGGAATCATGCCTTGTGCTACTTCTTCATCTTCACGAACATCAATAATCGTTAATTTCTCGCCATTCTCAAGACGGGATTTAACTTCCGAAGGGTATATAATAGGGTCCATCTGGATCGCCTCCTATAAGATAATTGTGATGAATGTCATCTTCATCTTAAGGAAGCCCGCCATCATTTGTCAAACATTAAGGAGTGAGTGAACTTGACGACCTTCTATGTCGGATTTGCAGGGGTCATAGGTGCACTATGCCGATATGGACTTTCGAGCCTTGCAAATCCCTCTCAAGCGGGTAGCTTTCCATGGGGAACTTTAGCCTGCAATTGGATCGGCAGCTTTATCCTTGGATTTTTGTCTTATGTGCTATTGAAGCGGTTAACCGATCAGCTTCGAGTCGTGATAACGACAGGATTTATTGGCTCGTTCACAACTTTTTCAACATTCAGCTGGGAGACGGTTCAGTTTATGGAGCTGGGACAGTATGGTGCTGCTTTGCTCTATGTCATGATCAGTGTAATTGGAGGGCTTGGACTGTGTTATCTAGGGGTACAGCTTGCTGAGCGTGGTCGTAACAAGGAGGTGAGCACCGATTGAGTTTTGAATTATGGTGGCTCGCCTTGATATGTGTAGGTGGATTTTGCGGCGCTATTGCGAGGTATAAGCTGGCTTCCTTTATCAGCAAACGATTCCCAAGTAAGTTGCCATATGGTACACTGTCAGTTAATATACTTGGCTCATTTGCACTCGGGTGTATGTGGGGAGTTGCCGCGATCGAGCCAGTTAAACTCGGTTTTGGAACAGGGTTTCTTGGCGCATTCACGACATTTTCGACGATTCAACTTGATAGTGTGAAGCTGCTCCGAGGTCGAGGTAAACGTAATTTTATATTGTATACATTATTTACTTATGTTATAGGTATTGGGTTTGCCTTTATCGGTTATATGGTGGCAAAACAATTTAAATAAAAATAGCCAATTTTTATTCAAGGAGAGAGACGTATGAAAGCGATTGTAAAACCAACATCCAAGCTTCAAGGAAGTATTAATGCATTATCTTCAAAAAATTATACCACTCGCTACTTGCTGCTAGGTGCATTAGCAGAAGGGACAAGTACGATCTACTATCCGGCTCATAGTGAAGATAGTGATGCGATGCGCAGATGTATTCGCGATCTGGGTGCAATTGTTGAAGAAGACGATGAGAAAATGACCATTCAAGGCTTTGGTCGTCATCCGAAACATGTGAGTGAACTTAATGTAGGCAACGCAGGTGCAGTACTTCGTTTTCTTATGGGTACAGCGGCATTCTGTGAGGATGTTACATTCGTTAATACATATCCTGAATCGCTCGGTAAACGACCGCATCAGGATTTAATAGATTCTTTAGAGCAGATGGGTATTAAAGTTACGCATAATGAAGGCAGACTCCCAATCCGTATCCAAGGTGGTAAGCCACGCGGTGGTAAAATTACCGTATCAGGAAATGTTTCTTCTCAATATTTGAGTGCGCTTCTATTCATGGCCCCTCTATTAGAAGAAGATTCAGAGATTGAAGTTTTGCATGATTTGAAATCGAAAATTATCGTGGGGCAGACGCTCGAAGTATTGGCAGAAGCGGGTATTGTGGTGCATGCGTCGGAAGATCTAATGCATTACAAAATTCCGGGTCGTCAAGCATTTAAAGCGCAGAAATACGTCGTACAAGGCGATTACCCTGGATCTGCAGCAGTTCTAGCAGCAGCAGCGGTAACAAATTCTGATGTTACGTTAAATAGACTTTCGGAGCACTCCAAGCAAGGTGAACGAGCGTGTGTCGATGTGCTACAAGCTATGGGTGTGAATTTAACGCATGAGAATGGTGTTGTGCATGTATTAGGGAACTCGAAGCTTAAGGCTGGCGAGTTTGACGGGGATCATTTCACAGATGGCGTACTGGCAATGGTTGCAGCTAGCGTTTTCGCAGAAGGAACTTCACGTTTCTACAATGTAGAAAATTTACGTTACAAGGAATGTGATCGTATTACCGATTACTTAAATGAACTGCGCAAAGCGGGCGCGAATGTTGAAGAACGTCAAAGTGAAATTATCGTGCACGGTCGCCCTGAAGGGGTTGAAGGCGGCGTAGAGATTAATGCGCATTATGATCATCGTGTTATTATGGCACTAACGGTTGTAGGACTTCGTTCCAAACAAGGGCTTACGATCAATGATGCTCACCATGTAGCAAAGTCGTATCCACAATACTTTGACCACTTGGAGGCACTAGGTGCTCAGATCGAACGAATCGAAGACTAGCCGCTTATAGCGAGAATGATGAATTGGTGATGAGTAAATGACCGTACTCTGGAGAGGAATAAAAGTATGGACAGCTTTTGTTCTTATACTAGCCTTACTTGCAACTAGCGGTGTCATCGTAGCAATATTCTATGATCGCTATCAGCATTCGAAACAGATGCCGCTAGCGTTAACAACGCCGCCAGCTATTGTGGAGGCAACCCCAGCACCTGAACTGACACCTGTGGCACATCCTAGTTCAGCTATGATCACAGCACCATTAATTCGGCAAAATCCAGAGCTTCCCGCTGGATGTGAAATTACGTCGCTTGCGATGTTGCTTCAATATGCTGGAGTGAATAAATCGAAGATGGAGCTTAATGAAGAAGTCCCAAAAGACGAAACGCCGATCGAGTGGAACAAGGACGGTACGATTAAGTCTTGGGGGAATCCGAATATAGGTTATGTTGGGGATGCAACACCTAAAGCAAAGGGATTTGCCATTTATCATAAGGCACTATTGCCGCTGATGCAGAAGTATGTGCCTAGCTCATTTGATTTGACAGAGCGTCCTTTCGCAGATTATGAAGCACAAATTGCGCAAGGCAAGCCAGTCTTAATATGGACGACGATTAATTTCATGGAGCCGACGAATTGGGTTGTGTGGGATACATCAATTGGCCCTATCAAGACGACCTTTTCCGAGCATGCTGTACTATTAGTCGGTTATGATGAAGAAAATGTGTACGTGAATGATCCGTATGGCGGGAAGGCGGCATATAAGATTAACAAGGAGCAATTCTTAGGGTCTTGGGAAGCGCTTGGCAAGCAAGGACTGTCATATACGCAATAAGAGGTTCATATTTAGGAGGGATTCCAAATGACTTTTGAAAATCCATCACGTGAACAGATCAAACAAATTCTAGCTTCAGCAGGTACTATTGCTGTTGTGGGTTTGTCGGATCGACCTAACCGCACTTCCTATATGGTAACAGAAGCGATGCAAGCCCGCGGATACCGCATTATCCCTGTTAATCCGAATTCAAAGTCAGATTACATACTTGGGGAGAAATGCTATCCATCCTTGCTTGATATTCCAGAGCCCGTGGATATTGTGAATGTATATCGTCGTCCAGAGGAAGTCATTCCTGTTGCAGAGCAGGCCGCACAGATAAAGGCTCGTATATTCTGGTTGCAGCTTGGCATTGTGAATGAGGAAGCCGAGCGTATCGCACGCGAAGCGGGACTAACCGTTATTATGGATCGCTGTATCAAGGTGGAAGACTCCATTCTTAAACCTGAACGCCCTTAAATAAGAAGCATTTGAGATTCATTGAAAAATGAATTTCAAGTGCTTTTTCTTTTTTAAGACGCCTCCATAAATAAATTGGAATTGAAACAGGTAGACTACGAAAGATGTGTTTACCTAGTTCTTGCAACTTTTTGAAAAAGGAGGGGGTAATGCGATGGACAACAGTCTATATTTCGATCGGGATAACGCTAATTATGCCAATGATGAAGGCATGCATGCTTACGCGGATGTTGAATTTGCAACGAGTCAGACTGTAGAAGCGTTGTATAACGAAGAGTTCGATGCGTATGAAGATGAGATCGACTTCCACTCGGAGGCGAATTACGCGAATCAGTATTCTTTTTAAAAAAAGAAATGAATAGGTAGGTGCTCACTAAGATGCCAAACAGCAACAGTAACGCTAACAGCAGCAATACGACAACAACATCGGATCGTAATCAGCTCACAGATAAAGAACTAAGTTATGTGAAGGATTACTTGTCATGGGAACTACTCATGATTAAAAAATGCAATGATGCAGCGAATCGTTGTCAGGATCAAGAAATCGGGAATTTGATTCGGTCTACAGGAAAGAAGCATCAACAAAATTATGAAACAATACTTGGATTCTTACAGTAATCAGGAGGTGTAAACGATGACAAAAGTTGAAATTGCAATGCCGCAAACTGGACAATTACCACAAGTGAAAGGTCCAGAGATTAATGATCGTGACTTGATCAATGACATTCTCGCTTATGAAAAATATTTGACGAATGGGTACAATACAGGACTTAATGAAATGCAGATGCCGCGGTTACATGACTCGATCCAGACGATCTTGAATAACGTACACAAATCCCAAGTCGAACTGTTCGATCTCATGTTCCAAAAGGGTTGGTACAAGATGAAAGCAGCCTGTGATCAAGATAAACAACAAGCATACCAGCAGTTTAGTGGATATAAGACACAGTTTCCTAATGGATAGTAGTTGGTGAACGAATGATTGTGTGTAATTTAGAAGAAGTTGTCTCTTTGTAGACAGCTTCTTTGTCGTTATGCGATCATTTTGACAAAAAAACAATATGCCCTTACCATTAAGCAAGAGAGGAGGTCGCGGCAGTTGAATTGGATGGGGAATTTGCAGCAATTAGGACGATCTTTAATGCTTCCTACAATTGCGCTTCCATTAGCAGCAATATTGCTGTTTCTAGGTAATTTACCGTGGGACGCTGTGCATGCAGGGCCATTTGCAGACACATTGCGCTTAGCGGGTAATACGATTTTTGCTTATTTGCCATATATATTTGCCGTTGGCGTCGCTCTAGGTTTGACAGAAAGCTCGGCAATCTCAGGAATGTCAGCACTTCTATCCTACTTGTTGTACACAGAGCTCATTAAAGGTGTAAACCCAGGTATGCAGTTCGGTGTGCTTAGCGGCATTCTTGTTGGAATTATGGCAGCTATTATTTATCATCGATTTAAAAATGTTCGTTTACCTGAGTATTTGCAATCATTCGGAGGTCCGAGGATTGTGCCGCTCGTGGCGGGGATCGCAGCAATTGGACTTGCTTATGTGTCCTTGCTGATTGAGCCAATCGTTACAGGTGGACTGACTCAAATTGGAAATACGCTCATTGGAATGGGTGGAATCGGTTCATTCATGTATGGTGTGCTACTGCGGTTATTGATTCCAACCGGATTGCATCATATATTAAGCAACTTCTTCTCATTCGAAGTCGGGACATTTACAACTGCAAGCGGAGCTATCGTACACGGTGATTTACCGCGATTCTTTGCTGGAGACCCGACAGCTGGTATTTATATGGCAGGGATGTTCCCGATCATGATGTTCGCACTGCCTGCTATTGCACTGGCGATCATTCGGGAAGCACGTGAGGATTTACAAGGGAAAGTCAAAGTGATATTCTTGACGGCTGCGTTAACATCGTTCCTAACGGGTGTGACTGAGCCGATTGAATTTGCATTTCTTTTTGTAGCTCCGTATTTGTTCTTCATTCATGCATTTCTTTCAGGGACTGCGATGTGGCTGGCTTATCAGCTGGACATTCATCATGGATTCTCTTTTTCACCAGGTGCAATTGACTTTCTATTAAACTTGCATCTATCAACGAATGCGTGGCTTCTTATTCCAATAGGACTCGGATACGGCGTACTCTATTATCGGTTGTTCCGCTGGGCGATTCGTAGGTTCGACATTCCGACACCAGGTCGAGAAGAAGGGTCATCACTCGAAGAGTGGGCAGGCGATATTCCTTATCGCGCGCCGCTAATCGTACAAGCATTAGGTGGAAAAGATAATATTAAGAAGATAGAAGCATGTATTACAAGGTTAAGACTGACGCTTGCTAACGATCGTTTGATGGATACAGGGGCGCTGAAGCACTTAGGTGCAGCAGGCGTCATTCGATTAGGTGGGGGTAATGTGCAAGTGGTATTCGGTACATATTCCGAACTGATTCGAGAAGAGATTGCCAAGGTACTTCGTAAAGAACAAAGTTTAGTCATGTTCAGTGCACCGATGCAAGGGAAGATGATTGAACTAGCTGAAGTACCAGATCGAATTTTTGCTAGTAAAATGGTTGGAAATGGTGTTGCCTTTATCCCTGAAAAAGGGGAGTTATTAGCTCCTGTGGACGGGCGGATTATTCAAGTGTATCCTTCGATGCACGCGCTAGGAATTGAGACAGAAGAGGGATTAGAAGTACTGCTTCACATCGGTATTGATACATCTAATTTACCTGGGGAATGGTTCCAAGCGCTCGTTAAAGAAAATGATATCGTGGAGACGGGGCAACTACTCATTAAATTTAATTTGGAGCAGGTTAAGAAACATTGTCCATCATTGGCAACTCCGATGGTGATTACCAATTCGGATCGTGTGAAGTCTTGGAGTTTCGCTCCGTATAAAGCGGTTAAGAAGGGGCAAAGATCGGTCATGTCGGTCGTGCTGAAAACTAAAGAAAATACCGGGGGGAATACCGAATGATCAAAGGCATCGGCGCATCGTCGGGAATAGCAATGGGACGGGCATTCGTCGTTCCGACGTGGGAGTGGGATTTGCCGGAGAAAATCATCGATGTATCCGATCTGGCGGGAGAGTTTGAGAAGCTATACAATGGTATCCGTTCATCCAAAGATGAGCTCGAACACATTAAGCAAGATATTGTGGAAGTCATCGGTCCAGAACCATCACACATTTTTGATGCGCATATGGCGATCTTAGAAGATCCTGTCTTCATGAATGAGATTGAAGATATTATCGAGCGTCAATCCAAAGCAGCCGAAGTGGCAGTTAAAGAAGTAATTGATAAATTTGTCGATATGTTTAATGGCATCGATGATGAGTATATGAAAGAGCGTGCGCTAGATATCAAGGATGTCGGCAATCGACTGCTCAAACATCTATTAGGTGATCATGAAGAAACCCTTCTGCCATCTGATGAACCGTATCTCTTAGTCGGCAAAGAATTAACACCTTCACAGCTTGCCCATCTAGACCCGAATCAAGTGCTTGGGGTCGCAATGATGCTTGGCGGGATGAACTCGCATACGTCAATTATGATGCGGGCGATGTCTATTCCGTATGTACTTGGACTTGAAGGTAAGTTACTCCGTCCGATTCATACAGGGGATTTCCTCATTCTAGATGGGGATGAGGGTGTTATTTATGTGAACCCGGATGATGCAATTATTTTTAAATATCAAGAACGTAAGATGAAATGGCTGCGTTCCCGTGAAAACTTAAAGGATATTGTAGGTCTTGAGTCTGTTACACAAGATGGACGTGAAGTTCACTTGGCTGCGAATATGAGTTCAGATAAGGAGTTAGAGAAAGCACTTTCGTATGGGGCATCTGGAGTTGGATTATTCCGTTCAGAGATGTTGTATATGGATCGCGCGACGCTCCCGACCGAGCAAGAACAATATGAAGTATATGTGCGGGCTGCAGAAACTCTAGGTGATAAACCGCTTGTCATTCGAACACTCGATATTGGTGGCGATAAGAAACCAGATTGCTGGCCGCTTGTGAGTGAAGATAATCCATTCCTTGGCTATCGTGCAATTCGTATTTCACTAGATCGCAAAGATCGATTCAAGGCGCAATTAAGGGCAATACTACGAGCGGCAGCAGTAGGGAATGTGAAAGTGATGTACCCGATGATTAGCTCGCTAGCTGAGGTCAGAGAAGCGAATGCGATGCTTGAAACAGCGAAAGCAGAATTGATGGCAGAAGGTATTGCCTATGCACAGGATATTGAAGTTGGCATTATGATCGAAGTTCCTGGGGCTGCATTAATAGCGGACGTACTTGCGAAGGAAGTGAGTTTCTTCTCCATTGGTACGAACGATCTTGTTCAATATACGCTTGCGGTTGACCGAATGAATGAGAAGGTGGCTTATCTGTACGAGCCGTTCCATCCTGCTGTTATTCGATTGCTCAAGCTAATTGCAGATGCTGCGAAGCGGGCAGGTATCTCGATTGCGGTATGCGGAGAGATGGCGGGTGATGTGAGGGCATTGCCGCTATGGCTCGGACTTGGCATTCAGGAACTGAGTATGTCTGTACCTTCACTGCTCCAAGTGAAGCAGCAAGTGATGCGCTTAAATGCGTCAGAATGTGAAGCGATGCTCGAACCGCTGCTTGCTTGTGGCTCAAGTGAGGAGATTCATACAATGCTAAGTGAAGTGAATGAGAAAAATGCGTGTGAATCCATCTAAGTAGTTGATGTATGAATAGGAAAGCTCCCAAGCCTAATGGCTGGGAGCTTTTTACATGGATTCCTAAGCACGAGCTGCGATCGCATCGCAGAATGCTTTTGCATAAGGTGGCAAATCTGGCGGTCTGCGCGCGGATACGATGTTGCTATCTACAACGACAGCTTCGTCAAACCACTCACTTCCTGCATTCTCCATATCGTCTTTAATACCTGGTGTTGAAGTGACTTTGCGTCCATTTAAGATTTTGGCAGAGATGAGTACCCAGCCTGCATGGCAAATTTGCCCGATTGGTTTACCCGCAGCATCCATTTCCTGCACCATTTGTAGCACTTTACTGTAGCGGCGAAGCTTATCTGGTGCCCAACCACCAGGAACAAGAATCGCATCATAATCGTTACTGTCGATTTCATCGAATGAATAGTCGCTTTTCGCAGGAACGCCATATTTGCCCATGTAAGTATGGCCTTTCTCTGCGCCAACTAAATGGACTTCAGCGCCTTCCTCACGAACGCGATAAATCGGATACCAAAGTTCTAAATCTTCAAATTCTTCATCTACTAAACAGATTACTTTTTTATTAGCTAAACGCATAAGATATGCCTCCTGTATCGAGTAAGTACTTTGTTCTCCTAGTCTAGCATATTTTCACGAATCGTTAAAATGTAGGAGTCAGAATAGAAGGAGAACAGGGAGTGAAAGTAGAAATAGAGAGTGTCAATTGGAACAATTGAGGTGTCATTCATGGAAAAAAACTGTTCATGCGGAAATTCGATACATATTACACTTCGAACGATTATTTTTCAAAGCAAGCTAGAAATTGAGAATGTGCCCGTATATAGTTGCGAACAATGTGGCAGTAATGAAGTGTATCCGATCATTAAAGAAGACCTGAAGAGTACAATTAGTCAGTACGAGAAGCAAGAAGAGCGTCTAACGGTGATGTTCGAGGAGAAGTCCGAGATTGTGGCACTACTTATGAAACATTTGGAATATCCGATCTCTATGGCTGTCTTTCGCAAGTCCCTGGATGAACGAATGAATGAGCTGCTTGATATGCTACTGCTCGCGCAGACGCTGCAAGATCCGTGTTGGACTCAAGACATTCATAGGCGACTGGCACAAATCAGCGAAATTCGACTCAAACCGGATCGATTTGCGATTTAACAGCACGGTTCGTTGCATTAAGCTTTCATTTATCGTATGATAACCTGTATAACATTTTGGGAGCGTAAACATTTTTGAAATGGAGAGTGTGCCGTGACCGTAACGATTTATGACGTAGCAAGAGAAGCTGGCGTATCGATGGCAACCGTATCGCGTGTTGTGAATAACAACCCGAATGTGAAGCCACAAACTCGTAAGAAAGTATATGAGGCAATCGAGCGTCTAGGCTATCGTCCGAATGCAGTAGCAAGAGGCCTTGCATCGAAGAAGACGACAACTGTTGGTGTAGTGATTCCGGATATTTCGAACTCGATCTTCGCTGAAGTCGCACGCGGGATTGAAGATATTGCGAATATGTACCACTACAATATTATTTTGAGTAATGCGGATAAGAAGAAAGATAAAGAAATTCGTGTCATTAATACATTGCTTGAGAAGCAAGTGGACGGGCTGCTCTTCATGGGTGGTGTTGTTACTGAGGATCACTTGGCAGCATTCCAGACGGCTTCCATTCCGATTGTACTTTGTGGAACAGTGGACGATGAGCGCAAGATTCCATCCGTAAACATTGACCACGAACAAGCGGCTTTCGATGCAACGCAATTATTAATCGACAACGGTCACCGGAAAATCGCGATGATTTCAGGAAGTCTGCAAGATCCAGCGAATGGATATGCTCGTTACCAAGGCTTTAAGCGCGCACTAGATAATGCCAACATTCCGCTCCCTGAGGAATATGTGCGTGTAGGAAATTATCGATATGATTCCGGTATCGAAGCGATGAATTATTTTCTTGAGTTGGAAGACCGCCCGACGGCTGTGTTCTCCGCAACGGATGAGATGGCAATTGGCGCGATTCACGCGATCCAAGATCAGGGCTTAACGGTTCCTGGCGACATCTCGGTGATGTCAATTGATAACATCAATATGGCATCGATGGTTCGACCGCTTCTAACGACAGTTGCACAACCGATGTATGACATTGGTGCAGTTGCAATGCGTCTACTGACGAAGCTGATGAACAAAGAACAAATTGAACAACCACAAGTTGTTCTACCGCATTCAATTATGAAAAGAAATTCAGTGGCTCATCTCTAATGAGCCATTTTTTCTTGCGAACTGAGGGGGAAATGGAATGAAAATGGATCAAATCGCGCTAATTGGCGCAATGAATGAAGAGATTGAGCTTTTGCTTCAAGCTATGGACAATGTGACTCAGACGAAGAGAGCGGGCATTGTGTTCCATACTGGTATTTTTCATGGGAAAAATGTAGTGGTTTGTCGTACAGGCGTAGGTAAAGTGAATGCTGCGGTATGTACACAAATCTTAATTGATACATTTGAGGTGAAATCTATCATCTTTACAGGTGTAGCGGGTGCGCTTGATCCGGAACTTAACATTGGCGACATTGTGGTATCCAAAGAGTGCATGCAGCATGATATGGACGTAACCCCACTTGGATTCGCTCGCGGCATCATTCCATACGAAGAAATTTCAATATTCCAAGCTGATCCACAATTAGTTGAATTAGCATTAGCATCTAGCTCCCGACTATTCCCAGGACGCTCTAAGCATGGACGCGTTCTATCAGGTGATCAGTTCGTGGCTAGTCGTGAAGTGGTGAGTCAGCTGCATACAGAACTTGAAGGAACTTGTACAGAGATGGAAGGGGCTTCTGTTGCTCAGGTGTGCTCCATGAATGAGATACCATTTGTGATCATTCGTTCGATGTCGGACAAGGCAGACGGCTCTGCACATGTGAACTTCGGTGAATTTACGGTACAAGCTTCAAGGAATTCATTCCGCATGATTGAAGATATAGTGAAGCACTTGGCTTAAGCCAATCCATAAGAAGAAGCTGTCGCGTGATGCGGCAGCTTCTTTTGTGTACAAGTTATATGATTGTTAGTCTACACGTATTGTCTTATTAGTGATTGTTTCTCTTCAGCAAGTGGCTGCATGCTTAAGTTTGCACCAAGGGATTGAAACGTCTCCACGAAGCTGTCATAGCCGCGCTCAAAGTGATGAACACCGGAGATCGTTGTCGTACCTTCTGCCGTAAGTCCCGCAATAAGTAAACAGAAGCCTGCACGGATATCGGTAGCATGTACATGACTGCCTCGCAGAGGGATCCCGCCTTTGATAAAAGCAGTACCTGAACGCACCTTCATGTCAGCACCTAGCTGCATTAATTGTGGAACATGACTAAAGCGCTTCGGATAAATCGGATCGGTAACGATACTCTTGCCTTGCGCTTGAGTGAGTAGGGCAGTCATTGGCTGCTGCAAATCCGTTGCAAAGCTAGGGTACATGCCGGTGCGAATCCGTGTTGCCCGTAGTTTACCTGTGGAGGAGGCAGTAATGGAATTATCATTCGTCTGGATATCCACACCGATCTCAATTAACTTGGCTAGGCATGAACTTAAATGCTCGGGAATGATATCTTCTACCGTAATGCTACCACCTGTTGCACCAGCTGAAATGAGAAGTGCACCTGCGATCAAGCGATCGGGTATGACCGTGTAAGAGCATCCATGTAAGGAGCTTACGCCTTCAATATGGATTAGATCTGTTCCAGCACCTTTCACCTTGGCTCCCATCTGATTGAGCAGATTCGCGGTATCTACAACTTCAGGGTCTCTAGCCGCATTGCGAAGGGTTGTGCGTCCTTTGGCACGAACAGCAGCAAGCATCGCATTAATCGTAGCGCCAGATGTGATCATGTCAAAGTAAATGTCAGCGCCGTGAAGCTCACGTGCTTCAACGACATATGTATGTTTGTGAAGGGTGAACGTAGCACCCATCGCTTCGAACACTTTATAGTGCTGATCGATTGGACGACTAACGAAATCATCCCCACCTGGATAGCCAATCTCGACTTTTCCATGTTTCGCAAGTAATGCCCCTGCAAAATAATAGGCTGTACGCACTTTCAATGATTTTTCAGGAGCAATATAAGTTTGATATATGGATCGAGGATCGATAAGCACATCTTCATTGTCTAGACGCGTCATCTGCGCGCCAAGATCACTTGCAATGCTCGTAATCACATCAAAGTCAGCAATATTTGGAATGCCTGTTAAGACAACTTGTTCATCCGTTAAAAAAGAAGCCGCGAGTAAAGCTAACGCGCTATTCTTGGAACCTGGTATTTTAACATTGCCCTGCAAGTTCAGGGATTGTTCGATCTGAAGGCACTTCATCAGTTAAATTCCTTTCATTATGAGGGGGAGCGAGAAGGACTTGTACACCTTGCGCCTCCATGTGCTGAATGAATGATTGATCAGCTTCCTCATCTGTTATGACAATATCTATATCTTGTAATCGGACAGAACTAGCAAATTTTTGAATACCTATTTTATCAAATGGAGCCAAACCGATTTTTTTACGTGAAACCTTACTTACTGCTCGTGCAAAGCTTGCACCATCGGGTGTAGCTGTGCTGAGCCCTTTCTCTGTTAGACCCGCGCCCGTTAGAAAACATACATCAAATGAGAAGCTCTGAATTTGCTCAATGGCAAGTGAATCATTCAGGTTTCCAGATTGGGCATGCAGCTTGCCACCAATGATGTAGGAATCGATATTGTCCCACTCTCGAATGGTCTGAGCTACTTTGAGCGAGTTCGTTACAACGGTGAAGAACATGGATCGAGATAGATGTTTCAGCATGCCGTAGTGAATACCAGCACCGCCAATGAACACCGTTTCATTTTCTTTGATATAAGAAACCGCCAGCTTCGCAATCTCGTCTTGACTCGGTGAACCCTCTCTATATCTCATGGATTCAGGCAGGGGAAATGTACGTACTTTTGTTGGCGGAATGGCGCCTCCGTACGTTTTTTTCAGTAAGCCTTGGTCTTCCATAATAGAGAGATCCCGCCTAATGGAATCGATCGATAATTGGAACTTCTCTGCTAGATCTTTAGCAACGATGCGTGATTCTTGTTCGAGAATGTCCAAGATTAATTGTCTACGTTGTTCAGCTAACATAAGTGAAAGGCTCCTTTTATTTTGGAAAATAGTTCATGTTCCTGTTTGATTTTACTTATTAAGGCTTGTGGTTGTCAATTGATTTTTCATGATTAATCAGGTTGTTTCATGGTGTTTCATTATTTTGTTACATTATAGTCAAAAATAACCCAAAAGCCATCACTTTATGCAAGTGAGTGTGCTCTTGGGTTATCGATGTTTTGCCTGTTTAGAAGTTGGTATTTACATACAGAATGCATACGGGAATTGCTGAATGATCCCTTTTGTAAAAAGGTCTGCCATCATTAGAGCTTCTGCTTCAATCTGATCGTAGGCTGCGATGTCAGCAGCAAAATTGCCTTGCAGTCTAGCGACTGCTTCTTTCTTCGTTAAGGCTAAGTGCTCATAGAACATCGGCTTCATCTCATAGATAGGCCAGAATGGATTGATGCTGTTCATGAAAGCGACAATGTCATCCGCATTCTTATACCAATTCTTCTCTTCCTCATTCACTTTCGCTGTATTGCCGGCTTTAGCGGCTTTGACGAGTCGATCTGCAATGACAAGATGATCGCGAATTAATGCTTCGAACTGAGCAGCAATCTCATTGCCGTAGTATGGCTTTAAGAGAGCTGCCATGTCTGTTGCATTGCGCAGCAAGCGCTCAGTTACAAGCTTTTCATCTGGGAGTCCTGCAGCAATGCTAATGATGGTCATGCGAGTCCATGCTACATGTTGTTCCCAGACGGATCGCATGCTATTAGATAGTTGGAGGGCTGACATCGTTATACAGCAGGGTGGCATATACCGCATTGGATAAGCAAACATTGTGAATTAGCTCCTTTTATCGAAATAATTCACAATATGTGCGAATGCCTAGGATGGTGAGCAAATGCCTATTTTTTTCATCAAAAAGGAAACGTTGTACTATTTCGCTGCTTCTATAGCTTTATTCGTAATTGATTTATACTCGGTTTCACTCACCAGCGTCTGATCTTTATTCATAAGCCACGTATACGCGAGCATGGAGATGACTAAGCCGAATATCCACGCATTATCCCACACAAAAGTAAGGGAAGGAATGAATTTGCAGGCAAAGGTGATCGCAAGTCCGAAGACGAGCGCCCATATTGCTTTTAAGTTAAAACCACCTCGATAATTGTATCTTCCATCCACTTGGTACAATTCTGCCAAATGAATTCTCCGCTTACGAACGAACCAATAGTCGGCGATGGCAATCCCGTCAATCGGTCCAAGCAGGGCTCCATACGTCCCAAGCCAGAGGAAAATATAGTTGCCGAAGTTGTCTAAGATGTACCACGGTTGCATGAGAAGGGAGACGACACCTGTAATGAGTACCCCCATGCCATACGTTATTTTTCGAGGAACAAGATTCTCAATCGCTCTTGCGGGTGCAATCATATTCGCTGCGACATTCGTGGTAACGGTTGCAAGAATAATCCCTAGTGTTCCTAGGAAAATGACAAACGGTGGGAATTTCGCAAGCAAAGCTGCAGGATCCCAAATGGCTTCGCCATAAATAACGACAGTTGCAGAAGCCACGGCTACGCCAATGAAGGAGAATGCGCCCATTGTTGTAGGCAGGGAAGTGGATTGACCCACAATTTGCGCTTTCTGACTCTTAGAGTATCGACAGAAGTCAGGAATATTCAGTGCAAGGGTTGCCCAGAAAGCAATGGCCCCTGTTAGGGCTGGGAAGAATACGGTTAAAAACTCGCTTGTTGTTGTGAACTTCGAAGGAGCGGATAGCATCGGACCCCAACCGCCTGCAGCTGTTAAAGCCCACCCAAGTAGGGCAAGGCTCATGACAATTAGAGTAGGAGCTGCCCAAAATTCCATTCGGCGAATCGCTTCAGGACCTCGATATGCTAAATAGACATTAAATGCCCACATGACAATAAAGCTGATCCCAAGATGTCCGGGTACATTCTCCCAACCACTCATGGCAACGAGTAATGTATCCATCGCAGCGCCAGCGAACCAGCAATTGATGCCAAACCAGCCTGCACCAATAAGACCTCGGGCGAGAGAAGGGATGTGCGTGCCCTTAGAGCCGAACCACAACCTTGCAAAGACAGGATACGGAATTCCATACTTGGTGCCGGCATGAGAGTTGAGCAAGATCGGGATGAGGACGATGAGATTGCCTAGAATAATTGTGCTGACAGCCTGCCACCAATTCATGCCAAGTGAGATGAGACCTGCAGCAAGGGAGTAAGAAGGCAGGCAGATGCACATGCCGATCCATAAACTCGCAAAGTTGTACGATGTCCAATTGTGCTCACTCTTGCGGGTTGGACGTAATCCCTCGTTGTACAAAGGACTATCTTTGACCAAATTCTCACCTTCGACACTTAGCGTTACAATTCCGTTCTCCTCATGTTGAGATTGCATACGATCCCTCCTCTACGAGTGGTTGCCGATGCATAGAAGACAATGCCCTCTAACAACGATTGTACTCGGGTGCTTTCTTGAATATTCATGTACTATATGAAAACCCTTCATTAATAGAATAGTAATGTCAGCGTAATATGGGCATGTGTGGGAAGGGGTAATGTAGCTTGAGTCAGATTGAGGATGCAGGAAGTAAGGAAGACTTATTAGCAAAAGATCGTAAATATGTGTGGCATCACATGTCTCCACATAATGATAATCCGATGATATTCGCCTCAGGTGAAGGCAGCTGGATCACAGATGTAGATGGAAATCGCTACTTAGATGGTATGTCAGGTTTGTGGTGTGTCAATGTAGGTCATGGTCGTGAAGAAATTGCGCAAGCGGCTTATCAGCAAATGAAAACGCTTGCATATTCTCCGATGTCTCAGTCCCACGAACCCGGAATTCAGCTTGCTGAGAAGATTAGTGATTGGTTGGATGGTGAGTATCGGATTTTCTTTTCGAATTCAGGTTCTGATGCAAATGAGGTGGCATTTAAGATCGTCAGGCAATATTTTCATCAAAAAGGTGAAGGAACACGCTATAAATTTATTTCGCGCTATCGTGCTTATCATGGTAATTCCATGGGGGCGTTAGGTGCGACAGGGCAGTCTTCAAGAAAAATCAAATATGAACCGCTTGGAACAGGATTCGTGCATGTGCCACCTCCGTATTGCTATCGCTGTCCTTTCGGGCAAAAACATGATACCTGTGCCATGCAATGTGCCAAAGCGTATGAGGATACGATTATTGCGGAAGGTCCAGAGACGGTTGCAGCCGTCATACTAGAGCCTGTTATTACAGGTGGCGGTGTCATTGTCCCACAGGACGAGTATCTTGCTAAGGTTCGATCGATCTGTGATAAGTACGGCGTTCTAATGATCGTGGATGAAGTAATCTGTGGGGTAGGGCGCTCTGGCAAGCGATTCGGACATCAGAATTATAATGTGAAACCAGAGATCGTTACGATGGCAAAAGGATTAACCAGCGCTTACGCGCCATTATCTGCGACGGCTGTCCGTGCAGATTTTTATGAGAGTTTCAAAGCACCTGGTGCTACATCGCACCTTAGGCACGTGAATACATTCGGGGGTAATCCTGTTTCATGCGCCGTTGCGCTTGAAAATATGAACATCTTGGAGCGGGAGGGACTCGTTGCGCGTGCAGCAGAGCTTGGTGAGAAGCTTCGTGAAAAACTGTCTATTGTTGCAGCCCACCCCAATGTAGGTGAGATCCGCTATTTCGGATTCATGTGCGGAATAGAGATGGTGGAAGACCGGGTATCTAAGACGCCTGCATCGGCAGATAAAGTGCTTCGAGTACTCCAAAGCTGTAAGCAACAAGGACTCATTGTCGGTAAGAATGGGGATACGGTACCGGGATATGCGAACATCTTAACGATTGCACCTCCATTTGTTACGTCAGAGGAAGAGCTTGATTTTATTGCTAGTACGCTTGAGAATGCGTTTGCGAACTTGTAGGGAAAGGAGCTAATGACGATGATACAATCCTCAACTTTAACGATACAAAGCGAGCGATTACATAAACGCATTCATGATTTATCACAAATCGGGCGGATTGGTGAGACTGGCGTCTGCAGGCTTGCTTTGTCCAAGGAAGATTATGAAGGTGTTCAGCTTGTGAAGTCTTGGATGGAAGAGATCGGACTTACGGCACGAGTCGATGATTATGGAAATTTAATCGGTCGTCTGGAGGGTCGAGATCCTACTCTACCTATTCTCATGCTTGGTTCTCATATTGATTCGCAGCCTTATGGGGGTAGATTCGACGGGTCGATTGGTGTTCTGGGTGCGCTTGAAGTTGTCCAGACTTTAATCGAAGCGAAGTTCGTACCGGAGATGCCGATTGAAGTGGTCGCCTTTTGCGATGAAGAAGGATGTCGGTTTAATAAGGGATTGTTCGGTTCAAGGGGCATGATGGGGCGCTTGGAAGAGGGGGAGCTGGAGCGGACAGATAAGCAGGGAGTTTCGCGCAGAGAGGCGCTTATCAGTTTCGGATGTGATCCAGAGCGATTTGAGGAGTCCAGATATCCAGAGGGAAGTATTGGAACGTTCCTTGAGCTGCATATTGAGCAAGGACCTGTACTTGAATCCAAAGGGGCACAGATTGGCATTGTGACGGGGATAGCAGGCCCGCTATGGTTGACGGTTGAGATGATAGGTGTTGCAGGGCATACAGGTTCAGTTCCGATGAATTTACGTCAAGATGCGCTTATGGGCGCTGCGAAAGTCATTATTGGCTTAAATGAAATTGCACGAAGTGAGCCGGGGGCACCGACGGTGGGAACGGTTGGCTCTCTATCGGTATTTCCTGATTCTCGTAACATTATTCCAGAGAAGGTGAGCTTCACTGTTGATTTGCGAGACATCGATTTGGATCGTCGTCATGGGCTGGAAGTGAAGCTGGCGAATCTATTAGAGGATACGGCTGCTGAGCATGGACTGACGTACACCGTACGGGAAGATACGAACAGTGAATCTCGTTATTGTGCGGGATGGATTCAAGACATCATGCGTGAGCAGGCTGCTGAACTCGGTGTAACACCTCCTGAGCTGATGAGTGGGCCATTCCACGATGCGCTCGTGCTGTCCTATTATTGCGACTATGGAATGATCTTCGTGAACTCTCGGGCAGGCATTAGTCACAATCCTCAGGAGTATTCGGCGCCAGAAGATATTAGTTTAGGAACCGAGCTGCTCTACCGCACCGTGCGAGAACTGGCATCGAAGCTGCAAAGGGGGAATTCCAGTGAATAAAGTGAAGATTGGACTTATTCAAGCTTCGCATGAGGTGCATGGAGATGAACCAGTCGAGGTGCACAAGCGAGCAGCGGTGGAGAAGCATCTGAAGCTTGTGCAAGAGGCGGCAAGTAAAGGGGCACAAATCATTTGCTTGCAGGAAGTGTTCTATGGACCCTACTTCTGTGCAGAGCAGAAGACGAAGTGGTATGACGCTGCCGAAGAAATTCCGAATGGCCCGACGACGAAGCTGTTTCAAGATTTAGCGCGTGAACTGGGTGTCGTCATTATTTTACCAATCTATGAAAGAGAAGGAATTGCTTCTTACTATAATACAGCAGCGGTGATTGATGCCGATGGGAGTTACTTAGGGAAATATCGGAAGCACCATATCCCACAAGTGGCGGCAGGAAATAATGGATGTGGGTTTTGGGAGAAGTACTATTTTAGACCAGGAAATGTTGGTTATCCTGTGTTCCAGACAGCATTCGCGAGGGTTGGTGTTTACATTTGCTATGATCGGCATTTCCCAGAAGGGGCGAGATTGCTCGGACTTAATGGGGCTGAGATCGTGTTCAATCCTTCGGCAACGGTGGCGGGGACATCGGAGTACTTGTGGAAGCTTGAACAGCCTGCACATGCCGTGGCAAATGGATACTATGTGGCAGCAATTAATCGCGTTGGTTACGAAGCACCTTGGAATATGGGCGAGTTCTATGGTCAATCTTATCTCGTTGACCCAAGGGGCAATATGGTGGCGATGGGCAGTCGGGACCAGAAGGAGGTTGTAATCGGTGTGATGGATAAGGAACTGATTCATGAGGTACGGGATGTCTGGCAGTTTTACCGAGACCGACGTCCTGAGACGTATGGTGCGATGACGGATTTGTGAAAGGGTGCTCATAAAGTAAAACGTAAGAGAAAGAAGCACTGGAGGAACGAAGTGTTCGCCTTTGAAATCGTGAAATAACCACCTCATCTAATCAAAATTTTCACGATTTCAACAGCGACCGGAAGTGCTTTTTTCTCTGAAGTGGTCCAACTTTATGAGCACGCTGAGATTAGCGATAACGCGAAAGAAGGTGATGCTTGTGATGAGTCGTGTATTTATTTCAGTGGATGAGTTAAAACGGAATTTTGCAGAGATCAAGCCTGGCATGCGGCCCAAAGAAGCACAGGAGGAATCGAATCGCTGTCTATATTGCTATGATGCACCATGTATTAATGCTTGCCCGACAGGGATTAACATTCCATCTTTCATCAAGCGAATTGCAACTGACAACATCAAAGGAGCTGCACGCGCCATTATGGATGCAAATGCACTTGGTGCTAGCTGCTCGCGTGTATGTCCGACTATCGAATTGTGTGAAGGTGCCTGTGTACTTAATGACACATCGAATCCGATTCGAATCGGTGACTTGCAGCGCTATGCCACAGATTGGGCTATTCACAATAAGCAGCAATTGTTCACTGCCGGACCTCGCAATGGAAAGAAGGTTGCGGTCATCGGCGGTGGTCCAGCTGGACTTGCGGCAGCACGTGAACTTGCTAGATACGGTTTCAAAGTTACAATCTATGAGGCAAAGCCAATGGCTGGCGGATTAAATACGTATGGAATCGTGTCGTTCCGATTGCCGCAGGAAGTGTCGCTCTGGGAAGTGGATCAAGTTCGGCAGCTAGGAGTGGAAATTCGTACAGGCGTAAAGGTTGGTGTGGATATTTCGGTGGATGAGCTGTTAGCGAAGTTCGATACCATTATGCTTGCAGTAGGGATGTCCAGTGTGCCGATGCTTGGAATTGAGGGTGAAGATCTGGCGGATGTGTATGATGCGATAGAGTTTGTAGAATCAACCAAGCAGGGAGAAGCGGTTGATTTACATGGAGCGAGGGTAGCGGTCATTGGGGCAGGCAATACGGCCGTGGATGCGGCTACTTGTTCGGTCCGACTTGGAGCGAAGCAAGTGAAAATGGTATACCGTCGGACTCGCGAGGAAATGACGGCTTATGATTTCGAATATGAATTTGCGAAGCAAGATGGAGTCGAGTTCCGCTGGCTGACAGCACCGAAACGGATCATTGGCAATGATGAGGACCGTGTAGTAGGGCTCGAATGCGTGCGTATGCGCTTAGTGGAGGTAGAGGGCGGTGGTCGTCCACGTCCGGTTGCCATTGAAGGTTCTGAATTTGTGATAGAAGTAGATGCAGTCGTTAAAGCGATTGGGCAGACGCGTCACTTGCCACTTATCGAATCCATGGGAATTGAACATCGAGGTGGAGTTGTCCGTATTGATGCGGGATCGTATCAGACATCGAATCCACGCATCTATGCCGCAGGGGATGTGGTGTTCGGCGATGGACAAGGTGAAGCGATGGTAGTGGCCGCATCCCAGCAAGGGAAGTTGGCAGCTCGTGCGATCTACAAACAGCTCATAGGGGAGGAATAGGCATGGCTGATCTACGTATTAATCTTGCAGGAATTACAGCTCCTAACCCATTCTGGCTTGCTTCAGCACCTCCGACAAATACGGGTTATCAAGTGCAGCGTGCATTTGAATCGGGTTGGGGCGGCGCCGTCTGGAAGACGTTAGGCGATCCGATTATTAACACTTCTTCACGATTTGCAGCGGTTCACTTCAACGGACAACGGGTTGCAGGGTTCAACAATATTGAACTCATAACCGATCGTCCACTGGAAGTGAACTTAAAGGAAATATACGAGACGAAGAAGCGATTTCCCGATCATGCGGTGGTTGTGTCCTTAATGGTGGAACCGAAGCAGCGTAAGTGGCATGAGATTGTGAAAAGGGTGGAAGCTGTTGGTGTTGATGGACTTGAATTGAACTTCGGTTGTCCGCATGGAATGGCTGAACGTGGGATGGGAGCTGCTTCAGGGCAGCAGCCTGATCTCGTTGAAGCACAGACGATGTGGGTGAAGGAAGTGGCGACGACGCCAGTTATTGTGAAGCTGACGCCGAATATAACGGATATTACGACTACGGCAAGGGCTGCTGTACAAGGTGGGGCGGATGCGATCTCCCTCATTAATACGATCAACTCATTAGCAGGTGTCGATCTTGATACGTGGAACACGATTCCACATGTTGGTGGCAAAGGGGCACATGGTGGTTATTGCGGCCCTGCCGTGAAGCCGATTGCACTCAATATGCTGTCAGAGTGTGCTCGTGATCCAAGGGTTGGCGTACCGATCTCTGGAATTGGTGGTATCTCTACTTGGCGTGATGCAGTGGAGTTCATGCTAATGGGAGCATCGGGCGTTCAGGTTTGTACCGCAGCGATGCATCATGGCTTCCGTATCGTCGAGGAAATGACCGAAGGATTGAACGATTATCTGGATGATAAAGGCATCGCCAGAGTCATGGATATCGTGGGTCGCTCTGTAGAGCGATACTCGAATTGGGGCGATCTGGATTTGAACTACAAGATTGTCGCCAATATCAACACTGATACTTGCATCAACTGCAACAAATGCCACATTGCATGCGAAGATACGGCACATCAATGTATTGAGCGATTAGTTGATAGCAACGGAAGAGCATATCTTCAAGTGCATGAAGAAGATTGTGTCGGCTGTAACTTGTGCTCGATCGTCTGTCCAGTAGAAGGCGCCATTAACATGGTGGAAGTTCCATCTGCCGATGCACCTATGTCTTGGAACCAGCGTCAGCAGGCCTTGGCGGAGTTAGCGCAGCGGATAGTCAATTAAGGGTGAGGGTGTGATCGATAAGTTTAACGTAGAAGAAGAAAGAAACTGGAGAGGCGAAGCGTTCGCCTTTGAAATCATGAAAATACCACATAATAAATTCAAAATTCATGATTTCGAGAGTGATCGGAAGTTCTTTTTTCTTCGTAGTGGCCAAACTTATCGAACACACGATTAAGTTGTAGGAGGCGATACCAATGACCATCAAAATTATTCGAGGTGGAACGATAGTAACAGCAAGAGATAAGTACCAAGCTGACATTCGCATTCGCGATGGCAAAATAGAAGCGATTGGTGTTCATCTAGAGGATACAGATGCTGAAATCGTCGATGCATCCGGTTGTTATGTGTTCCCTGGCGGTGTAGATCCGCATACGCATCTGGATATGCCATTTGGCGGGACGATTACGGCAGACGATTTTGAAACAGGCACGATTGCAGCTGCATTTGGTGGAACGACGACGATCGTCGACTTTTGCTTGACGAATAAAGGTGAACCACTTCGCAATGCCCTTCAAACTTGGCATGCAAAGGCAGAGGGCAAAGCAGTTATTGACTTTGGCTTTCACCTGATGATCTCAGAGATCAACGACCAAGTGTTAAGTGAACTTCCACAGGTGATTAAAGAGGAAGGTGTAACATCCTTCAAAGTGTTCATGGCTTACAAAAACGTGCTGCAAGCCGATGATGGGACGTTGTACCGCACTTTGCTGCAAGCCAAAGAACTCGGTGCACTCGTTATGGTGCATGCCGAGAATGGTGATGTGATCGATTATCTCGTTCAAGAGGCGCTAAAGAACGGTCAGACAGACCCAATCTATCATGCGCTAACAAGACCTTCTGAATTGGAAGGCGAAGCCACAGGTCGGGCTGCAAGGCTGACTGGACTTGCAAATTCGCGTCTATACGTTGTGCATGTCACTTGTGCAGAAGCAGTACAGCAAATTGCAGAAGCCCGCAATCAAGGACTTGAGATATGGGGCGAAACATGCCCGCAGTACTTGGTACTCGATCAATCCTACTTGGAGCGTCCGGAATTTGAAGGAGCGAAATATGTATGGTCACCACCACTTCGCGAAGCTTGGCATCAAGAAGTATTGTGGAATGCCCTGAAGAACGGACAGTTGCAAACAGTTGGTTCAGATCAATGTTCATTTAATTTTAATGGGCAAAAAGAGCTCGGTCGTGGTGACTTTAGTAAAATTCCGAACGGTGGTCCGATTATTGAGGATCGTTTTAGTTTGTTATTTTCCGAAGGGGTGTTGAAAGATCGGATCTCGATTCATCAATTCGTCGATCTGGTGTCCACTCGAAGTAGCAAGTTGTTCGGTCTCTTCCCGCAAAAAGGAACGATTGCTGTAGGTAGTGACGCTGATCTCGTCATCTTCGATCCGAATGTAGAGCGCGTCTTATCCGCTGAGACACATCATATGAATGTGGATTATAGTGCGTTTGAAGGTATGAAAGTGACGGGAGAACCTGTCTCGGTGCTGTCGCGTGGTGAATTTATTGTGCGGAATAAACAGTTTGTCGGTACAGTTGGTTCGGGTCGTTTTGTCAAAAGAAAACCGTATAACGTGAAATAGGAGGGATGAGCAGTGTCATTCTTTCATGAAGTATTAGAAGAGAAACGGCAGATTGATCATTATCTCGCTGATAAATATCGAATCACGGGTGTGCAGGAGGATTTAAGCGGTATGCTACTTGAATTGATGCCTCCAGATGAATCGGATAACTTGATCAAACTGCAAATTTTAACGGCAGAAGCACGTACTTACTTATCGAATTTGCTTATAAAGCAATTCCAAAGAGATCGTGTAGAGAAATCGAATCAAGACGAAGTATAGATCGCTAGAATGAAGTCAGGAGGGATTAATCCGATGACAGTTGGGACGAGGGAGAGGCTTAACAATTTTATCGATGGGCAATGGGTTATATCTAATTCAGGTAAGTGTGATCCGGTGTACAACCCGGCGACAGGTGAAGTGATCGCAGAAGTACCGTTATCGACTAAGGATGAGTTGAACTTGGCGGTCGAAGCAGCTGAGAGGGCATTTGTCTCGTGGAGCAAGACACCTGTTCCGAATCGAACACGGATCTTGTATTCATTCATCCATCTGCTCAATCAACATACAGAAGAGCTTGCACACTTAATCGTCATGGAACATGGGAAAAATCTCAAGGATTCGCTAGGTGAAGTGCAGCGTGGGATTGAGACGGTTGAAGCAGCGACTGCAACTCCGGCACTCATGATGGGGCAGACATTACCTGAGATTGCGACGGGTATTGAAGGTTCGGTGTATCGGTATCCGCTTGGGGTTGTTGCAGGGATTACCCCGTTTAATTTTCCCATGATGGTACCGTTATGGCTGTTCCCGATGGCGATTGCTTGCGGCAATACGTTCGTGCTCAAACCTTCGGAACGCACGCCGTTACTTGCTGAACGCTTGGTGCAGCTGATGGTGGAAGCGGGATTGCCGTCGGGTGTACTGAATATGGTGCATGGAGCGCATGATGTGGTGAATGGGATTCTGGAACATCCGACCATCAAAGCGGTATCGTTCGTCGGTTCGCAGCCCGTTGCGGAATATGTATATCGAACAGGTACGGGAAATGGGAAGAGAGTGCAAGCGCTCGCTGGAGCGAAGAATCATGCTATTGTAATGCCGGATTGCAACTTAGAGAAGACCGTTCAGGGGATTATTCTAGCTGCTTTCGCGAGTGCTGGAGAGCGCTGTATGGCAACATCAGTTGTGGCAGTCGTCGATGAAATTGCGGATCGCTTCATTGAACTTCTCGTGTCGGAATCACAGCAATTGAAAGTTGGCAGCGGGCTTGATCCAACCGCATTCGTAGCCCCTCTGATTCGGGATACGCATAGACAGCGTGTCATTCGCTTGATTGAAAGTGGGGTCGTAGAACAAGCAGATTTGCTGCTAGATGGCAGGAATGCGGAGACAGACGATCCGAACGGGTATTATCTTGGAGCAACGATATTCGACCATGTGACGATGGATATGAAAATATGGCAGGAAGAAATTTTTGCACCAGTCCTAAGCATTGTGCGAATTAAAGATTTGGATGAAGGTATTACGCTCACCAATCAATCCAAGTTCGCGAACGGAGCAATCATCTATACCTCCTCTGGTGAACATATGAGGCACTTCCGTGAAAATATTGATGCAGGAATGATCGGCATTAATGTTAACGTACCAGCTCCGATGGCGATGTTTACGTTTGCGGGGCACAAGGATTCTTTTTACGGTGATTTAGGTGTGAACGGGACGGATGGTGTTATGTTCTATACCCGCAAAAAAATGGTTACCTCCCGTTGGTTCTAAGATGTAAGAGATTTGAAGAAATAGCGTCTGTCCTTTCTAGGATATGACGCTTTTTTAATATCACCCCTGTATTGACTGATACTGGAAATCATTTTATACTAAAATTACTTCATACGTTATTTTCACGTTATATTGATATTTTGTTATACGATTTAATGAATATTTATGAATTTTAACTTGAAAAAGGGGTGCAAGAATGGTCAAATTGGTCGCGATTTATAAGATGCCGGAGGATGTTGAAGCATTCGATAATCATTATGAAGAGGTGCACAGCCCGCTTGCAGCGAGTATGCCGGGACTCATTAAGCTTGAAGTAGGTCGTGTGTATGGAACGCCAATGGGTGAAAGTGACTTGCACTTGATCGCAGAGATGTATTTTGACAATCAAGAAGCGTTGACTAATGCCTTATCATCTCCAGAAGGTCGTGCTGCAGGAAAAGATTTGCGTGGATTCGCAGGCAAGCTTGTGAGCATGTACTTTGTTGAGGTTGTCTAATCGCATTATAGTAAGCGCTTTCTTCAGTAGAGAGGTGACACAAGTTTCATGGAGCAGGAACAGAAGAGCATCAATCATTTTAATCGTTATTTAGGTATTGAAATTCAGCATATAGATGAAGAAGGCTGTACAGCCATTCTGAAAATACGCCCTGAGCACTTCAACTCCCTCGGTACTGTGGTACATGGAGGTGTGACGTCTTCACTTGCGGATGTAGCCATGGGACATGGTGCAGCGCCTCCTATTAACGGGGTACAGCAGTGTGTGACCGTGGAATGCAAAATGAATTATCTCGCACCTGCAAATGGTGATATGTTGATTGCGCAGTCCAAAGTGTTAAAAAGAGGTCGAATCATCGTCATGGAAGCGCGTGTAACGACAAGTGACGGGAAGCTCGTTGCGATTGCGTTAGGCACGTATGCACGGGTTAATCCCGAACATTTTCAGAAAAAATAAGAGATCTAACGTTCGATCATTCACAAATTGCAGAGGAGCTATTCGATGTTGAGTGAATCTGTTGGTTTAGAGAAGCAAGGTTATATCGCGATCCTGCGATTAAATCGTCCTGATGATCTGAATGCACTTAATTACGAGACTTTGGTTCAATTGGGCGAAAAGATCGAGGAGCTGCGTCTAGATGTCAAAGAAACGCGCGTTGTGATTCTGACAGCATCGGGCAAGGCTTTCAGCGCAGGGGCAGATTTGAAAGAACGTCGTACGCTAAACGAACAGCAAGTTCGGCGGAATGTGAACAAGATTCGTGAGGTGTGTACGCTTCTCGAACGATTGCCACAACCGACGATAGCTGCGATGAACGGTCATGCGTTTGGCGGGGGGCTTGAGCTTACACTTTCCTGTGATTTTCGTTATGCAGTGCGAGGGGCGAAGCTTGGACTCACTGAAGTTAGTCTAGGCATTATTCCGGGTGCAGGTGGCACGCAGCGTCTTCCGAGGTTGATCGGGATTGCTAAGGCGAAGGAATGGATTCTGACTGCTCGCAGAGTTGATGTGGAAGAAGCACTCGGATGTGGACTGCTGCAAGGTGTAGCGGAGGATCAGGAGCATCTGATGGAGCTGTATCAGCAATTGGCATCAGAAATCTTGGCAAATGCGCCACTGGCGGTGTATCAGGCAAAATATGCGGTAGATCGCGGATATAGTGTGGATATGCAGACAGGGCTGGATTTGGAAGCGAAAGCTTATGAAGTTATCATTCCAACTCAAGACCGTATTGAAGCGTTAGAAGCATTCCGTGAGAAGCGAAAGCCGATATTCCGAGGCGAGTAGCTTGTCTACGATAAGTGAATCAATTGGAAGACGTTCGAACAAAGTAAGCGGGGTGAAGTGATGACGTATACGCATATTTTGGTGACAATCGATCAAGGTGTCGGACTTATCACACTCAATCGACCGAAGGTGCTAAACGCACTGAATACAGAGCTGATTGAGGAACTTGTGAATGCTTTAGAGAAGATGGATCGAGATGAATCCGTTCGGGTCTTCGTCATTACAGGTAATGAGCGGGCATTCGCAGCAGGGGCAGATATTGGGGAGATGGCAAATGAAACGGCGATCCAGATGTTGCTTAAAGATCAGTTCGCTGTATGGGATCGAATTGCTCATGTATCGAAACCGATCATTGCTGCGGTCAGTGGATTCGTCCTCGGCGGTGGATGTGAACTGATGATGAGCTGTGATATGGTCATTGCGTCAGAGTCGACGAAGATCGGTCAACCTGAGATTAAGCTTGGTGTGATGCCTGGTGCTGGAGGAACGCAGCGACTGGCGCATGCCGTTGGGAAAGTCAAAGCGATGGAGATGCTGCTCACAGGTGAGCCGATTACAGCAAGTGAAGCGCTACGTTATGGCTTGATCAATCGCGTAGTGCCAATTGAAGTATATTTGGACGAAGCGTTGAAGCTTGCAAGGCAGATTGCGAGTCAGCCTCCGATTGCCGTACAGATGATCAAGAAAGCTGTTCACAAAGCAGTTGGCCATGGCCTCGATGAAGGGATTGCTTACGAGCGCAATTGTTTCTACTTATTGTTTGCAAGTGAAGACCAGACCGAAGGCATGCAGGCATTCATGAACAAGCGTAAGCCTAATTTTACGGGACGATAGGAGTAGCCGAACCATGTATGAGACGATTTTGTATGAAGTAACAGGTGGAGTAGCTCGAATTACGCTCAATCGCCCAGATAAATTCAATGCTTTTACACAAAAGATGTTGCTAGAAATTACCGAAGCGTTCAAAGCAGCAGGTAAAGATTCGGCTGTGCGCTGTATCGTCCTAACTGGCTCAGGTAAAGCGTTCAATGCAGGTCAAGATTTAACCGAATATGGCGGGCATGATATTGACTTTGGTGGTGTGATTCGCACGAGCTACAATCCAATGGTCATGCAGATGCATCAGACGGAAAAGCCGATCATTGCGGCAGTCAATGGGGTTGCAGCAGGAGCGGGTATGAGCTTAGCACTTGCATGTGATATTCGTCTTGTGTCGGATAAAGCGGTGCTTGCGAATGCATTCGTAAACATTGGTCTTGTGCCAGACTCTGGCGGGTGCTATTACTTACCTCGAATCGTGGGGATTGGGAAAGCACTTGAGCTAGCAATGTCTGGTGAACGTATATCCGCAGATGAGGCACTTCGAATTGGAATGGTTAATCAGGTTATTCCACACGCTGAATTTGACGAAGCGGTCACTGCATATGCCAATAAATTAGCGGCACTTCCAACGAAAGCGATTGGGTTGATCAAGCGTGCTATGTATAAGGGACTTCATATGACACTTGAAGACACGCTCGAATATGAGGCTTACTCCCAAGCCATTGCGGGGCATACGGAAGATTTTAAAGAAGGTACAACAGCCTTTATTGAAAAAAGAGCCCCTGAGTTTAAAGGGAAATAATGAAGGAGGAGCGATTGTGACTCCGCAAATCATTGGCGTTATCGGTGCTGGTACGATGGGAGCAGGGATTGCATTTGTCTGCGCAAGCAAGGGGCATCAGGTCAAGTTAATTGATACGAATATAGATGTCTTGCACACAGCACAATCTTATTTAGAAAAGACACTCGCTAGCCAGTTGGCAAAGGGCAGAATCACAGAGCAGGACAAAGCGGAAACGCTGAGTCGCTTTATTTTTTCACAAGAAATGCCGGTACTTGCCAATTGCGATATCGTCATTGAAGCGGTGTCGGAGCGAATCGAGCTGAAGAAGTCCATTTTCACAACATTAACGGATATTTGCAGGTCAGATGCGCTGCTTTTATCTAATACATCCTCCTTGTCGATTACAGCTATTGCTGGGGGATTAGCTCATCCTGAGCGGATAGCGGGTATGCATTTCTTCAATCCAGCCCCCGTAATGCCGCTTGTAGAAGTAATCCGAGGTAAACAGACAGGAACGGAGCAGGCCGAGCGGGTATATCAACTAGCCGAATCGCTTGGTAAAATAGCCGTTTATGCGAATGACACACCAGGGTTTATTGTGAATCGCATCGCACGTCCCTTCTATAACGAATCTCTTCGGATTCTTGGGGACCATGTGGCGACGGTCGAACAGATTGATGATATTTTGACTCAAGCAGGTGGGTTTAAGATGGGACCATTCGCCCTCCAAGATTTAATTGGGATTGATATAAGCTTTGCAGTAACTGAATCTGTCTACAACAGCTTTTTCCAAGAAGGGCGATTCAAGCCAAGTCGCATCCAACAACGCATGGTGCAAGCTGGCACTTTAGGCCGGAAGAGCGGGGAGGGGTATTATGGCTACAACTCCTAACGTAATCTTGCTTGCAGGGCAAGGACCACTCCATGTTGAACTACAGCAGCTTCTTGAAAGTAAGCATTACGATATCATCACGCCACACACCTACGAACAATCTCCACAAGCGATCTTACTCGCGATTGAAGTCACCAATTCAGATTTATCTTTGAAAAAGACGACTCTCCAGCATCTAGACCACCTCCTTGATCCAGACATTCCAATTCTTACAACATCCATGGCTGTATCGGCAACCGAAGCCGCGTCATGGGTGAAACATGCAGGTCGTATCTGTGGATTCGGTTCGTTTATACCTTTACATGAAAGACAGTTAATTGAGATCGCTCCAGCCTTACAGACCGACTCTTGTTGGGTAGAGCTTGCGGCGAACTTTTTCCACACGATTGGTAAAAATGTCGCTGTCGTGCAGGACGAAGTTGGGCTCGTCTTTCCAAGAGTATTGTCGCTCATTATTAATGAAGCCGTGTTTACAGTGATGGAAGGAACAGCAACCATATCAGATATTGATCTCGCGATGAAGAATGGCACGAATTATCCGTATGGTCCATTAGAATGGGCAGATCGAATCGGTCTAGACGAGGTGCTTGCGGTGATTCAAGGCTTGCATCGTGATTTAGCAGAGGAACGTTATCGCCCAGCCCCACTGCTGCGTAAGATGGTATTAGCAGGGCGCATAGGCAGAGGAAGCGGGCAAGGTTTCTATTCATATGAACCGGTATATAAGGGGGATGAAGCGTGAGAACACCTGTAATCGTAGATGCTGTAAGAACGCCGATCGGTCGGTATGGAGGTGTACTCAGTGATATTCGTCCCGATGATCTTGGAAGTATTGTGATTCGTCAATTGATGGAACGTAACCCGATTGATCCTGCCTTTATCGATGACGTCATGTTCGGTTGTGCGAATCAAGCGGGTGAGGATAATCGAGATGTAGCCCGAATGTCACTCTTGCTTGCAGGACTTCCGGTTTCAGTGCCCGGAGTAACTGTGAATCGCTTATGTGGCTCAGGACTCGAAGCGATTAATCAATGCGCGAATGCGATTGCGGCAGGCAATGGAGATGTGTATATAGCAGGCGGTACGGAGAGTATGACGCGAGCACCGCTTGTCATGCTGAAGTCGGAAGGTGCATTCGGTCGTGGAAATCAGCAACTCGTCGATACGACGATTGGTTGGCGATTCACGAACCCGAAGCTTGCAGATATGTACTATCCATACAGCATGGGAGAGACAGCGGAGAATGTCGCTGAGCAGTATCAGGTAAGCCGGGAAGATCAAGATTCTTTCGCATGGCAGAGTCAGCAAAAGTATGCACAAGCAAAGGCAGAAGGAAAATTTGCTCGTGAGATCGTGCCCGTAGAAATTGTCGGTCGCAAGGGAGATGTGACGCTTGTTCAAGAGGATGAGCACCCAAGGTCTGATACGTCGATGGAACAGCTTGCGAAGCTAAAGCCAGCCTTCCGTCAAGGCGGAAGTGTTACAGCAGGTAATGCTTCTGGTGTGAACGATGGGGCTTCCGCACTACTGATGATGTCAGACGAGATGGCAAGTCATCTTGGACTCATGCCAAAAGCACGGGTTGTAGCATCTGCAGTAGCTGGTGTTGACCCATCGATTATGGGTATGGGTCCTGTACTTGCCACGCGTAAGGCGCTGAATCAAGCGGGACTTCAGATCGATCAGATTGATCTCGTGGAGCTGAACGAAGCATTCGCCGCACAAGCACTTGCATGCATCCGCGAACTCAAGATTGATACAACACGTGTCAATGTGAACGGAGGATCGATTGCACTCGGTCATCCACTAGGATGCAGTGGTGCACGGATCATGACAACGCTGCTCTACGAGATGGAGCGCCGCGAAGCCCGCTACGGTCTAGCGACCATGTGCATCGGCGTCGGTCAGGGGATTGCCACAATAATAGAAAGGTTATGAGTGGAAAAAGCGATCGCTACAGTGAAAAAAAGCACTTCCGGTTGCTGTCTCAATCGTGAATTTTGAATTGGATTTATGGTATTTTCACGATTTCAAAGGCAAACGCTACGCTCCTCCAGTTGCTATTTTTCCCTTCCGCTTCACTTTTCCCACTCATAAATAGGGGACAACAATGAAACAACCACCGGAATCCGGTTTATCCGCATTGCTTACAGTGACTGTCACCGAGGACATGCGGCCTGTTTTTTACGGGCAAGTAATCCATGATGTGATGTCAACTGTATCGATGATGTACTACATGGAGCTAGCAGGTCGTGAAGTGCTACTTCCACTGCTTGAGGACAGTGAAGAAGGAGCAGGACTTGGAATGGATGTGAAGCACTTTGGACCTGCTGTTGTCGGGCAAGAAGTACGCATTCGTGCAACCTGTATTGAATTGACTCCGAAGAGACTCATCTGCGAAGTTATTGCAGAGACAGACGAGAATATCGTCGGCAAGGGCACGTTTATTCAAGCGGTTTTCCAAAAACAAGAGCTGCAAGAACGTATTGATAAGCTAAGGGAGAAACTTAGTCAAAGACAGCAAGTTTGAACAGTCCTTAAGTGTAGTGGATTTCATAGCAGGGACTCTTATGATACAAAAATATGGATCGTTCTCGAGAGGAGGCGTGCGATTTGGTGACCGATGGTAAATTAACCACGACGTCAGTTGAACCGATCACGCATCAGACAAAGGCAACCGAGCACAAAGTACCTGAGTTATTTGAAGTCTTATCTCAAGAAGGCGAGTTATTGCAACAGCTGGACGGGGATTTGAGTGATGAATTGATACTTCGTATGTATGAGCAGATGAACCTCGTTCGCGTGTTCGATCGCAAGTCGGTCCATTTACAGCGACAAGGTCGGATGGGGACCTATGCGCCGTTTGAAGGGCAAGAAGCTTCTCAAGTTGGCAGTGCAATGGCACTCTCACCTAAAGATTGGATGTTCCCAACGTACCGTGATCATGCAGCGACAATAACACATGGTCAGCCTATGCAGCGTGTGTTCCTCTACTGGATGGGGCATATGGATGCAAGTGTTTGTCCCGATGACAAACGAATTTTACCACAGTGCGTTCCGATTGCAACGCAAATGGTGCATGCCGTTGGTGCAGCATGGGGCAGTAAACTCAAAGGTGAGCCGAACGTAAGTATTGCTTACTTTGGAGATGGAGCAAGTTCGGAAGGCGACTTCCATGAGGCACTTAATTTTGCAGGTGTATTTGAGGCGCCAGTTATCTTCTTCTGCCAAAATAATGGGTATGCGATCAGTGTGCCTTTCGATAAACAATCCGCATCTAGAACAATTTCGCAGCGTGCTGCTGCTTATGATGTTCCGGGTATACGTGTGGATGGGAACGATATCCTCGCTGTATGGATGGCGGTCAGACAGGCGATGAAGCACGGACTAGCTGGCAAAGGTCCGACTTTAATTGAAGCGATTACGTTCCGTTATGGTGCGCATACCACAGCCGATGATCCGAAGAAATATCGCGATCAGGAAGCCTTGTCTGAACAGTGGCGCACGCAGCGTGATCCGATTCATCGCCTAAGACTCTTTTTAGATAAGAAGGGGCTCTGGAACGATCTGAAGGAGCAGCAAATGCTGCAAAGGTTAAGTGAGCAGGTCGAAACGGCGCTGCACGATGCAGAGAGTTATCCAAAAACCAAGCCAACCGCCATGTTTGAGCATGTGTATGCAGAAGCACCATGGCAAATTCAGGAGCAAGAGAAGCAGATGCAGTCAATGATCGCACAGGGAGGATTATTGGCATGAGCCGTAAGATTACCATCATACAAGCGATAACAGAAGCAATGGATCAAAAGATGGAGCAAGATCAGCGCGTTATGCTGCTAGGTCAAGATATTGGCGTCAATGGCGGTGTGTTTCGCGCAACAGAGGGTTTAATTGAGAAGTATGGCGCTGAGCGCGTTGTTGATACGCCACTTGCCGAAGCAGGTATTGTGGGGTCATCGATTGGGCTTGCACTAAGTGGTTTTATTCCGGTTGTGGAAATTCAGTTTCTTGCTTTTATCCAACCTGGTCTAGAACAGATTATCTCTCATGCAGCGAGAATGCGATTCCGTACAAGAGGTCAATTCCCAGCAGGGATGGTCATTCGTACGCCTTATGGTGCAGGGATTCGGGGTCCAGAACTTCATTCGGAAAGTATTGAGACGTTCTTCGCACATACTCCTGGACTTAAAGTGGTTGTGCCGAGTAATCCATACGATGCCAAGGGTCTATTAATTGCTGCAATCGAAGATCCAGACCCGGTTATATTCCTAGAGCCAGCGAAGATTTATCGTGCTTTTAAAGAAGATGTGCCTGAAGAGTTGTACCGTGTACCGCTTGGGAAGGCAAAGGTTGTGCAAGAGGGGGAAGACGTCTCCATATTCGCTTGGGGCTCGATGCTGCGAGTTGCTATGAATGCGGCAAAGCAGATGGAAGCGGAGCGAGGATGGCGCTCTGAAGTCATTGATCTTCGCACGTTATACCCACTGGATCGCGACACGATTGTGGATTCTGTGAAAAAGACGGGTCGAGCGCTTATTGTTCATGAAGCTCATAAAACAATGGGAATCGGTGCTGAGATTATCTCTCTCATTAACGATGAAGCCCTAGTCTACTTGAAAGCTCCTGTTAAGCGTATCACAGGCTATGACGTTCCTGTTCCGCAATTCGCGATTGAAGATGATTACCTACCGTCTGAACAACGGGTGAAACAAGGGATTGCAGAAACTATTCTTTTCTAAGTACGGTAAGGAGGATCGCGTTCATGGTGGAGTTTAAGCTGCCCGATGTAGGCGAAGGCATGCATGAAGGGGAGATTTCGAAGTGGCTAGTGAAGGAAGGCGATCAAGTACAGAAAGACCAGCCGATTGTTGAAGTGCAGACGGATAAAGTGAATGCAGAATTGTCCTCACCTGTAACCGGTATTGTGAAAAAGATTCTGTTCGCTGAAGGCGATACGGTTCATGTCGGGCAGACATTGTTCGTCGTAGATGATAACAGTGAGGTTGAAGTTGCGGCAGCCATTGAAGTCGAAGGTATTAGCTGGACAGAAGAGAAGCTTGTGCTTGGTGTGGAAGAAGATCGACAAGTCGTTTCTGTTCATGCGCTTCAGCCTAAGTTAAAGCGTGCGCTAGCAACCCCTTATGTTCGCCAATTAGCAAGGGAGCTCAAGGTTGATATTGAACAGGTAACGTCAACAGGGCCATCAGGGCGGATTACAGAGGAAGATGTACAGCGCTATGCGGCAAGTTTGCACCAGAAGCAGACAGTAGTTGAGGTGGAAGTTAGCCCTATTTTTGCGAAACAAGATCTGAATGAGATTGTGTCAGAAGTGATGAATCATTCGCGAGAAGTGGAACAGCGCCAACCGATCAAGGGCATCCGTAAGAAGATCGCTGAGCACATGGTGAAGTCCGTATCGATCATTCCGCATGTGACCCATGTTGATGAGATTGAGATGGATGGATTACTCGCGATGCGGGGTAAGCTGAAGTCGATTGCTGAGCAGCGTTCAATTAAACTGACATTCTTGCCGTTCTTTATCAAAGCGTTATGTTTCGCGTTAAAAGAGTTCCCACAGCTAAACGCATCCATTGATGATGCTACTAATGAGATGATTCTCAAGCAGTATTATCATATCGGAGTTGCAACAGATACGCAGGATGGCTTGATCGTTCCAGTTGTGAAGCATGCGGATCAGAAGACGATTTTCCAAATCGCAGAGGAAATTAGCGCGTTAGCTGCACAAGCAAGAGATGGCAAGCTGACACTTAATCAGATTACAGGTGGAACGTTCACAGTGAGTAATGTGGGGGCTATTGGCGGCTTGTATGCAACACCGATTATTAACCACCCGGAAGTCGGCATATTGGCTCTGCATAAAGTGGAGAAGCGCCATGTCGTGCGACAAGATGAGAGTGTCATTCGCTCGATGATGTATATGTCCTTATCCTTTGATCATCGGATTATTGATGGTGTGATGGCGGTACGATTCACGAATCGGATCAAGCAACTCTTGGAAAATCCAGAAATGTTAATAGCGGAGATGGTCTAATGGTAGTCGGAGAAATTGCAGTTGAAACCGATGTTGTCGTCATTGGCGGGGGACCTGGCGGTTATGCCGCAGCGATTCGTCTTGGGCAACTTGGTAAATCGGTCATCTTAATTGAAAAAGAATCCTTAGGCGGTGTATGCCTCAATCATGGCTGTATCCCTTCGAAATCGCTGATTCATGCTGCAGAGCAGTTTCATAAGCTTGATCAACTTGACAAAATGGGCATTCATTTGCCTGAGGGTAAGGCGCATTTTGACATGAGTGGATGGCAAGGTTGGAAGGATAATACGATTCAGACTTTGCAAAAAGGAATTGCGCATTTGTGTGAGCGAAATAATGTGACCGTTGTAAAAGGTCATGCGACTTTCTTTTCCAAAGATCGGATTGGGGTAGAGACGAAGGCAGATTTTCAAACATTCAAGTTTCAGCAAGCGATTGTGGCAACAGGATCAAGACCTTTTATCCCAAGGGAAATTGAAATCGATGGGAAATATGTACTCGATTCAAGCGTAGCCTTACAGCTGATGGAGCTACCAAAGCGACTATCGATTATTGGTGGCGGATATATCGGCATGGAGCTTGGAATGGCGTATGCCAAATTAGGCTGTCACGTTACGATCATTGAAATGGCAGAGCGGATATTGCCGCAAGTGTCTGCTCACCTCGTTAAAGAAGTCGAGAAACAGGCGAAGAAGCTGGGAATGGTCATTCATACCTCTACGAAAGTGGAACAATCCGTTGTACAGGACAATCAGGTGACGCTCCACGTGAACGCTATCGGCAGTCAACGTACAGACACTGTGGTGTCGGATAAAGTGCTCGTCACGATTGGACGCACACCGAATACTGAGCATCTTGGACTCGATCAGCTTGGTGTTCATGTGGATGGACGCGGATATGTTCCTGTGAATGCACAGTGCCGCACGAATGTCCCGCATCTATATGCAATAGGCGATATTACACCAGGTGTCGCTCTCGCGCATCGAGCTGCGAAACAAGGGGTCATTGCGGCAGAAGTGATCGGTGGTCGATCCAGCGCGATGGATTCAGCGTTCATCCCTTATGTTATATTCACAGAGCCACAGATTGCAGGGGTAGGACTAACACGAGAAGAAGCGGAGCAGCGAGGCTATCTAATTAAAGTCGGTCAATTCCCTTATCGTGCGAATGGCAGAGCACTTGCGACAGATTGCAGTGCAGGATTTGCTGAGGTGATCGTGGATGCGCAAAGCCATATCTTGCTTGGTATGCATGTGGTAGGTGCAGATGCATCGAATTTGATTAGTGAAGGGATACTCGCGCTTGAACTTGCCGCACGTGTGGAAGATTTGAGCTTGACGATACACCCTCATCCGACACTGAGCGAAGTGTGGTTAGAGGCGGCTGAAGCGGCTTTGGGGCATGCGATTCATGTGGTGAATAAGGAACACTCCATTCTTTAACAACCGAATGTTTGTTGGTATAATGAACGACAACTGTACCAAGTTGCGGAAAATGTCGAATGGAGCTGAATCAAGTTGAAGCCACAATCCTTACTTTTTACTATATATGGAGAATATGTACGTCATCACGGAGGTGAAATCTGGGTCGGCAGTCTAACACGCTTAATGGCGAACTTCGGTATGTCCGAGCAAGCGGTTCGCGTCGCGATCTCTCGAATTGTAAGCCAAGGATGGTTAACAGCGCGAAAAATTGGAAATCGTTCTTATTACTCGATGACAGGTAAGGGCAAGAAGCGTTTAGATGAGGCAGCAGACCGGATTTATAAGCAAGCACCTCGTCCATGGGATGGCAAGTGGCATATGGCAACCTACAGCATTCCAGAGCACAATCGGGCGATGCGAGATCAATTTCGCAAGGAGTTAGCTTGGCTCGGATATGGTATGTTGGCGAATAGCCTTTGGATTAGTCCGAATAATTTAGCCGATCGGGTCAAGGAGATTGCTGAAGCCTACGAAATTGCAGATTGCATTGAGCTGTTTAGCTCCGAGCACATGGGCATGAGTTCTGAGCAGGATTTAGTAGCGAAGTGTTGGAGTCTCGATAAGATCAATGAGGCGTATGCAGGTTTTATTGAAACGTATCGTCCAGCTTATGAGAAGTTGCACGATCAGATTGAGCAGAATCATGAAATCGAGGACAGTGACTGTTTTGTTGTCAAAACACAGCTTGTTCACGAGTATCGGAAATTCTTGTTCATCGATCCAGGCTTACCGAAGGAGCTGCTACCCGAGCTATGGAATGGGCATGAGGCGGATGCATTATTCCGCAGTTATTATGCGTTGCTAGATCCAGGTGCAAAGCGATATTTTCTCCATTTATTTGAAACTGCCCCTGATGCGAATTAGCTATATAAACAACCACATGGAGGTTTTTCGAAAAGCAGACAAAGACCTCTATTTATTTACCATAACACAATGATATTATTACGTTAAATAAACGTTATATAATTGGAGCGTGATGAAAATGAGCGTAATTGAAGCAGATCGGCTGGGGCATTTTCTGGATCGAATCGATAGAGGCGACAAAATCGAGGCTGACGATTGGATGCCAGACGATTATCGGGCGCAGCTCATTAAATTGATATCGATGCATGCCATTAGTGAGATCATGGGTGCTTTACCGGAAAAAGAATGGGTACCTAAAGCCCCGACGCTGCGTCGTAAACTCGCGATTATGGCGAAAGTCCAAGATGAGATGGGTCATGGTCAATTGCTCTTGCGGGTAGTGGAAGACCTGCTTGCTCCGCTTGGCAAAACTCGTGAAGACCTGATGAACGATTTATTTACAGGTAGACTTAAATTTCATAATGTATTCCACATGCCAGCTACGACTTGGGCAGATGCAGGGATTATCGGGTGGCTAGTCGATGGGGCAGCCATTATTACACAGACAATGTCGCTAGAATCCTCCTATGCACCGTATGCTCGCGCGCTAACTCGAATATGTGCCGAAGAGAAGTTCCATGCCCAACATGGAGAAAGTATTGTCCTCACCCTTGCTGAAGGCACACCTGCTCAGTTCCAAATGCTCCAAGACGCCGTCACCCGTTGGTGGACACCACTTCTTATGTTCTTCGGACCTCCTGATAATGGCAAGATCACAAGCAACCAGAAGCTCAACATCCAATACAAAATCCGTACACAGACGAACGAAGAGTTACGCCAAATCTTTTTAACAAAATATGTACCACGAATATTCCATCTTGGACTGACCTTGCCAGACGAGACAATTCACTACGATCCTACTACTAAGATGTGGCAGTACCAGCAACCAGACTGGGATGAGTTCAAGCAAATCGTGAGCGGTCATGGACCTTGTTCCGATCAGCGCTTGCAGCTACGAAAATTATCCTACGAAGATGCCAAGTGGGTGCGCGATGCCCTCATGTCTAAGCAGCATCATGCGGTTTAAGGGGGAGTGAGTGTGGATCAACAGTCTAAGGAATCAAATGGATTCTTCGTCTTTGAAGTGTTTAATCGCAAATCACCTTCTGCTCATTTTACGCATCAATTCAGCTTGCTTGCACCGAATCATGAGATTGCGATGGCCATGGCTCGTGAAAACTTTTTGCGGCGTGAAGCTTGTGACAACATCTGGGTTGTGAAGCGGGAGCATATTCACGAGATGCCCCCAGAAGAGCGTCAATATCTGGAACGCCTCGATAATAAGAGTTATCGAGAGACGAAGGGATATGGTGATCTGCAAACCAAGTGGCGTCTGCACAAAGAACGATACGAGCAAAACCAGTTAAAGGATGGTTGACGATGGATACGAATAACCAGATCAGAAAAATCGAATCGGTGAATGAAGCCACTGGGCAACCGGAATATACAGCAGCTTTGAAAGAACTGTTGTTTCAACTTGCAGATGATGATTTCATTCTTGCCTATCGGGGATCGGAATGGCTTGGGCTTGCACCGCATATAGAAGAAGATGTCGCATTCTCATCCATGTCGCAGGATATGATGGGGCATGCGGTGATGTTGTACACCTTATTGGAAGAGCTTGGAGCAGGGAGCAGTGATGATTTGGCACAGCTTCGTTCACCCGAACAATTCCGTAACTGCATATTGGCAGAGCGAGTGAACGGCACTGGGGGATATATGGAGCAGCCGCACTATGACTGGATGTATGCGATTGTGCGCTTCTATATGTATGGCATGTACAAACAGATTCGTCTAGATGCCTTGCTGGATTCGTCATTTACCCCTCTTGCCCATCTCGCTCGCAAAATGATCACCGAGCATCGCTATCATATGATGCATTGGCAAACTTGGATGAAACAGCTGGCTACGAGTAATGAGGAAGCAACTGCACGGATGACTCAGGCAGTTCAGAGCGTGTGGGAGGACTTGGATGGCTTGTTAAGCCTAGGTGCACATGGTGATGCGTTTAATAAGCACGGCTTGATCGAGGCGGAAGAAGTGATGCGGGAGCGGTTCAATGAAAAAACACAAGCTGCATTTGCTGCTTTTCACATCGCATGGTTAGGTGATCCGCAAGTTTCACAAGTGAATGGACGATTGGGTCAGCATACAGAAGAATTGGCTAGTGCGCTCACTAACATCTCGGCTGTCTACAAGTTGGACCCTACAGCGAATTGGTAGAGGAGTGCAGCGATCATGGAAGCAAGCCCAAATGTAGAGCGTGAGCAATTGTTATGGAAGCTTTTAAATGAAGTGAAAGATCCAGAAATTCCACCAGTGAGTATGGTAGAGATGGGCATGATTTACGCCGTACAAGAGCAGGATGGTGTTATTACAGTCGAAGTGTTGCCTACGTTTCTAGGCTGTCCAGCGCTGGAAATTATGCGCCTGGCGATTGTTGAGAAGCTTTCTAGTATAGAGCATGTATTCGAAGTTCAGGTGCAATTCAGGTATGACCCTGCATGGTCATCGAATCGAATCAGCGATCCAGCAAGGGAGAAGTTGAAGCAATTCGGCATTGCCCCGCCTCCACGAAATCACAATCCAGAAGATCCATGGGAAATCGAATGTCCTTACTGCAATTCCCCTTATACCACCTTAGATAACTTATTCGGTCCGGCAGCCTGTCGCAGCATTCTTTATTGTAAATCGTGCAAGAATCCATTTGAAGCGTTGAAACCGGTATAACGAATTTGAATCTTGGAGGTATTCGATGATGGAAGCGACAAAATCAATTTTTATTCAAGGTGAGTGGTTAGAGTCAGAAAGCGAAGAGACACTTACGGTTGTGAATCCTGCTACGGGCGATCAAGCAGGTATTGTAGGATTCGGGGATGGTCGGGATGCAGATAAGGCGATAGATGCAGCGCATGCTGCTTTCGCTAGCTGGTCGCAATTAACGGCAAGAGAGCGTTCGAAGTATTTATACAATTTATATGAACTCGTTCGCAATCATCGCGATGAATTGGCTGAGTTAATCTCTTTAGAAATGGGTAAACCGCTGCGTGAAGCGAAAGGTGAGGTTCTCGGTGCTGCTGATAACTTCATGTGGTATGCAGAAGAAGCGAAGCGGGTATATGGAGACACCGTGCCTTCCTCTGTCTCGAACAAACGAATCATGGTGCTTCGTCAGCCAGTTGGTGTTGTCGCAGCGATTACACCTTGGAACTTCCCTGTGAATATGGCAGCACGCAAGCTTGCTCCTGCGCTTGCGGCAGGTTGTACGGTGGTATGGAAACCAGCAGAAGGTACGCCACTTAGCGCGATTCGATTGTTCCAATTGTTCGAACAGGCAGGATTCCCTAAAGGCGTCGTGAATATGGTCGTAGGGAAGCCAGAGTCAATCGGTCAAGCGTTCATTGATAATCCGAAAGTACGCAAAATTGCGTTCACAGGTTCAACGCGTGTTGGTAAATTACTGATGGAAGGTGCAGCCAAGCAAGTGAAGCGCGTTAGCATGGAGCTTGGTGGCCATGCGCCGTTCATCGTATTTGATGATGCAAATTTGGATGCGGCAGTGGAAGGCTTATTCGAGAGCAAGTTCCGTAACTGCGGTCAGATGTGTATTAGTGCGAACCGTCTGTATGTGCATGAAGCGGTTGTAGAATCTTTTACAGAAAAGCTAGTTGAACGATTGAAGAAAGCAAAAGTTGGCGATGGCAGGAAGAAAGATACGGAGATTGGACCACTCGTGAATGAACGTGGACTGAATAAAGTGCTCGATCATATCCGTGATGCGATGTCGCAAGGCGCGCGCGTTGCTCATGGTGGGAGCCGATTGACAGATGGGGATTATGGCAATGGTTTCTTCATCGAACCAACGGTGCTTGTAGAGGCGAATGAAGAGATGAAGATCGTGTACGAAGAAACCTTCGGCCCTGTCATTCCAGTCATTGCTTTCAAGGATGAAGCTTCGGTTGTTACGATGGCGAATAACTCGAATTATGGTCTGGCTGCCTATGCGTATTCAGAGAATGTGAGTCGTTGCTTCCGCATGGCAGAGCAATTGGAGTACGGTATTGTTGGGATAAATGATGGTTCACCTACACAAACCCAAGCGCCATTCGGCGGTATGAAGGAAAGCGGTATCGGTCGGGAAGGCGGCGTCTATGGGATGGACGGTTTCTTAGAGACGAAGTTTGTGTCGATTACGGTGTAGAGTGTGTTCAAAAAGTCGGGTCACTACAGAGAAAAAAGCACTTCCGGTCGCTGTCTCAATCGTGAATCTGAATTGATTTAATGGTATTTTCACGATTTCAAAGGCGAACACTCCGTTCCTCCAGTGCATTTTTCTCTTTCGTTTAACTTTTTGAACACACTCATGTGTTTCAGTATAAGAAGGACAGCTTCTCTAATCGAGGGGCTGTCCGGTTTTATTTTATAAGGAGAAATTTATTTCTGAATTGAAAAAAGAGGCTTCTCAGCAACAGGATGGAATTGGTATGATTTGACTATAATGATCGTGATGGGGAACGGTGTGGTAGCGATGATTTTGTTCGGGATTATTTTTACGATTGTTGGAGGATGCATGCTCCTATTTCCGGCAGTCGTATGGTTAATAACAGAGAGCTGGAAATCAAATGACGCTACAGAACCTTCCGATCTGTATAAATTCTCGACTCGGTTTGGGGGAGTTTGCTTTTTCCTTATCGGGTTATTTATATTATTTAAGGGTTAGCGTGTTGTGAAAGGAAGGATATCCATGTGCGGACGTTACACCATAACCGTAACGGAAGAGGAATTAATGCTGCGCTTCTCCATTTATGGAGATAGGCGTATACAGTACGAACCCAGGTACAATATTGCACCTGGGCAACTGTTACCAGCGATCATTAACGATGGACAACATAATCGTCTAGGACCTCTGAAGTGGGGATTGGTTCCGAATTGGGCGAAGGATGAGAAAGTTGGATTTCAAATGATCAATGCGAGAGCGGAAACGTTATTGGACAAGCCTGCCTTTCGCGTACCTTTGTTACGTAAACGATGCATGATTCCTGCTGATGGATTCTATGACTGGCAGCAATTAGGTCGTGGGAAAGAGAAGCAGCCGATGCGGATTGTAATGAAGAGTAGAAGTTTGTTTGCGATGGCTGGATTGTATGATATGTGGGTAGCTGAAGATGGACGAAAAGTGAGTTCGTGTACGATTATTACGACGTCGTCAAACCCTGTTGTTGCACCGATTCATGATCGTATGCCCGTCATTCTACAACCCGAACATGAACAGTTATGGCTAGATCGCGACATGCATGATGTGGCGGCATTACAGAAAGTGTTAGTACCATTTCCTGCTGCTGACATGCAAGCCTATCCGGTTTCCCCGCAAGTTGGGAAGGTCGCAAATGATAATCCTTCGCTCATCGAACCGTGTGGAATGGACACCTTATTTTGACATTTATATCAAAAAGGTCGCTATCACTTAGAAGCAAGCAACCTGAACAAGGAAGTTACAATTCAAGGAAGCTTTTGACGATTAAGAACGGCAAAGCCCCGATCGAAATAAAAGCAAAACTAACGCCTTTACAGAAGGAAACGAAGTTTCTGTTCATTGCCATCCCTCCAAACTAAGTGTTTTGATCTATTTCCATTATAAGTAAATTATTTAGTGGAAACATGAAAGTAAGCTTAAAAAAGGATGACAATGTAATTGAGAATAAAAATCATTTACAGATTCGAATAGCCTCATTTATAATAAGCATGGTTGTATTGTTCGAATAATAAGAATGATTTGGGGATGAAGAGACAATGAATATAAAAGAAGCGATTCAAAATAGACGTAGTATCGGAAAAGTAAAACCGGATGCAGTAGATACGAAACTAATCGAAGAGTTGTTAGAAGCAGCAACTTGGGCGCCGAACCATAAGAAGACCGAGCCTTGGCGCTTTTTCGTTATGACAGGTGAAGGCCGTAATGTTCTTGGACAAGCGTATGCAGACATTGCCTATGAAGGTCAAGATGATGAGCTAGTTGGTGAGCAATTGGATCAGTTCCGCGCTAAACATGCACAAAAAGCGTTCCGTTCCCCAGTTGTAATTGCGATTGCTGCAACACCAACTGCGAATGCAGCTTGGATTGAAGAGATGGCGGCAGCGCATGCTGCTGTGCAGAACATGTTGTTAACAGCTCACTCCCTGGGACTTGGTGCAGTATGGCGTACAGGTGATCCTACTTATCACGATAAAATGTCCGCTGCTTTCGGTCTTAACGAAGGTGAACAGTTCGTTGGCTTTGTCTACGTTGGATACCCAGACATGGATCAGCCGCTAGCGAAACGCGTTTCTTTTGCAGATAAGACAGTGTGGTTAGACGCTTAATAGAAAAGCATCTATGATAAGAATGACACAGGCATTGGTCCCAGCGGACGAGTGCCTTTTCTTTTTTTTGTTTAAGCTGATCATTTAGGAGGTGTAAGGTTGAGTGAAGTGCTTTATTTCGAAACTCCCTCTGATTTTCAAAAATGGCTATCAGCCAACCATAAGGAAAAACTGGAGCAATGGGTTGGTAGCAATGGGTTGGCTTTTACAAAACGAATTCAGGTAAACAAAGCATCACGTGGCCGGAATCGGTAGATGAGGCGCTCTGTGTAGGCTGGATTGACGGGCTGCGCAAAGGGATTGACGAGCAAAGTTATAAGATTAGATTCACACCTCGTAAGCCGGGTAGTATCTGGAGTTCGGTTAATATTGGGCGTGTCGAAGATTTAACTAGTCAGGGCCGGATGCAAGCTGAAGGACTGCAGGCTTATGCAAAGCGTTCGGAGAAAAAGTCGGGTGTCTATTCGTTTGAACAACGTGATGAAATAAAGTTCGATGAAGCTTCGGAACAACAATTCCAATCCAATCAAATCGCTTGGGATTTTTTCAATAAACAACCGGAATCTTACCGAAAAAAATTGATTTGGTGGATCATCAGCGCGAAGAAGGAAGAGACGAAGCTGAATCGACTCTCTCAATTAATTGCTCATAGCGCAGATGGTAAAAGGATGTAGAAGGTAAAATGCAATAGCTAGGAATCTTTCCTTCTCTACAAATTGATGTATAATGAAGGCAGCAATGAGAAGGAGTGACGAGTATGCTGACGATTACAGGCTACAGTGTTGAATTAATTAAAGATCCATTTGGCATCTTAACGGGAGAGCGATATGAGTTTATCGTCGATATCGAAGTCCCTGAGGATGACGAATTGTATTCAGATAAAGGCATTTATGTAAGAGCAGTTTATCGCGTTGAAGACGCGAAGATGGACATGCTTAAGCATGAAATTATTGAGCGCGGATCGCTGAATGTGCTTGATTTTGAATTGGAAGATGAAGAGGCAGCGGTGCTAGATGAATTCTGCAAAGAGAAATTAGTACAAGCGGTTGAATAAATAGAAGTAAACGAAGGATAAGTAGATCTGGAAGTATGTCGGATTACTTATCCTTTTTCTTTGTGAGAGGTGGTAGATGATATGGAAAAAAGAAGGTTCGTCGTCTTATTCAGCATAGCACTGGGTATGAGTTTACTTGCGGGCTGTGCTGGAAACAGCTCTAATTCATTAACGGTTGCAACACAAACCCAATCACCATCCGCATCGGCTGTAAACACTGCAACACCTCAATCATTGCCATCTGCCCTACCTTCTCCTACACCATTACCGAATGTGAACAATTCGTTCGACAGACAGAAGCTGATGGATCAATTCGCGCATCAGACCCCAACGCAGTGGGGAGAAAGAGTTTCAGGCGTCCGTACACGTTTGCAAACGACAGATAAAGTGATCGCCCTAACATTTGATGCATGCGGAGGCGGGCAAGCGGGTAATGGCTATGACAAAGAACTGATCGATTATTTGATACAAGAGCAAATTCCAGCAACGTTGTTTATAAATGCACGGTGGATTGATACGAATGCGGATCTTTTTCAGCAATTAGCTTCTAATTCCTTGTTTGAATTGGAAAATCACGGACATGAGCATCGTCCACTATCGGTTACAGGAAGGTCTATTTATAACATCGTGGGTACGAAAAGTGTTAGCGAAGTCATTGATGAGGTCAAGATGAATGCGGATAAAATCGAATCATTGACCGGTCGTAGACCACTTTTCTTCCGCTCAGGTACGGCCTACTATGATGAAATTGCTGTAAAAGTTGTGCAGGCACTTGGGATGCAAGCCGTGAATTTCAATGTACTTGGCGATGCAGGAGCTACATATAACACCGATCAGATTGATCAGGCATTAACCAAGTCTAAGCCCGGTTCAATCGTACTCATGCACATGAATCATCCTGAGAAAAGTACAGCAGAAGGTGTCATGAAGGCTGTACCGAAGCTGAAACTAGCGGGTTTCTCTTTCGTGAAGTTGTCTGCTTATCGACTAGAGTAAGGATAACGATAACCGTCCAATTATTCGTAACCATCGATACGTCGATGAAGGATATTTTGGCGCGGTAGAAGCAGTTGGAGTGGTAGCTTTTGTTCGTGCTACGTTAACAGCATAGGAAATGGAGTCGTTCTTTGTTGAGAATGGCTCCTATTTGTTATTCAAAGATACCAGAAACTCAGACATTCATCGGTTCTTTCACGATTCGTTCAGCGTTCATCCTGAAGAGCGCGGTACACTTTAGACAGCCCCTTTTCGATAGCCGTACGTTCTTCTTCGTCCAAGACGCTGAGAAAATAGTTCGATATCCCATCCGCATAGGTTGGCCAGGTGGCGAGAAACGCTTTTTTGCCTTCTCGTGTTAATACTGCGAAAGCCCCCCGACGATCTTCTTCCGTTCTTTCTCTCGTAACAAATCCTTAACGGATCGAAACGATCTATATGGAGGGCATGGATACAAACAAGGATGCAGCTCCAGGGAAAAAGGAAAGAGTGATCAATCAAGCGATAGAGATCGCCAGAACACTGTAATAATTGTTTATACGATGTGATCATCCTACTTGGCGCGTTAGCAAACCAGATTAAGGCGGTTCGTGGTATAATGGATGTATTCGATTAAAGTTTTCATGAGGTGATAGACATGGCAAAGAAACAAAGACACCAAGCTACGAGCACGAAACCGGCTGCACAAGACCAGCCTTCCACACTGAAAGATATGCTTCGTTCGGATGTACTGGAGAAGCTTCAAGCGGCTTCCAAGGGTCTTAAAGATGCTGAAGATCAACGTAAAGCTGAAGTTCGTGAGAAGGCAGAAGTCGAGCGCAAAGCAGAGCAGAAGCGTCTGGATAATGATTTTGGACACTTGCTCGAGAACAGCAAATTAGATTGGAAAAAATATAAAAAATAATCCATCGCTCAACCCCGTATAAACGTCCAAGCAACGAATCATGAAATTCATATGATACCGATAGCTGGACCGAGAGGGGGATGAAACCATGGGTGAAGTAGTTGGTTGGGGTGGTGGAGGCTTTACTTCCACAGGTTCAATTCTTGTGTTATTTATTCTTTTAGTTATTATCTCTTGCACGGTTTGTGGAAATTTCTTCTAAATATAAAAACATGCAGCGAACCCTTAAAGCCACCTCTATCTTAATAGAGGTGGTTTTTTTCCAACTTGTGCCATCTGAACATGACAATAAACAGATAAAAACCCTCGTTAGATAAGCTAACAAGGGCTTTTATCTGGGACCCTCTTACGAGAGTCCCTTCATGGGAGAGGAGAAACCGGACGAAGAGCTTATGGGGAAACGTAAGTCTTCTCCGCGGTTGTCTACGACACTTTTGATGTCGATGATAGTAGGATTGACGATTTGGGATGAATATATACGCGCACAAAGTTAAATATTTTAAAGGAAACATATTTATGGTTTTGTGCAATTTAAGCGTAATGTGTTACGATAGCATGGAATAAATGCTTATAACAGGAGTCGAACATTCGTGAGAGTCATTTCAGGTAAGGCTAGAGGTAGATCATTACAAGCGGTTTCGGGCATGAAGACACGCCCAACGACAGATAAGGTAAAAGAAGCTATTTTCTCGATGATTGGTCCTTATTTTGACGGCGGCATGGTGCTTGATTTGTTTGCAGGTACAGGTGGACTCGGGATCGAGGCACTTAGTCGCGGTGTGGACAAGGCGATCTTTATCGACATGGATAAGAAAAGTATAGATACGGTCGTACATAATTTGGACGTGACGAAATTACGCGATCAAGCGGAAGTTTATCGCAATGATGCGAATCGTGCCATTAAATTGCTTGCGAAGCGTGGAGTTAAGTTTGACTATGTGTTCTTGGACCCGCCGTATCGATTGAAAATAATTGAAGAATTGCTGACGCTTCTTGAAGAAGGAGAGCTATTTGCAGAGGACGCTGTTATCGTCGTGGAGACGGATTCAGCTGATGAGTTGCCGAAGACGATCGGAGGCTGTGTTTGGGAGCGTCGTACGGAGTATGGTGAGATTGCTGTAAGTATTTATAATTATAATCATATAGATTCATCCCATAAGGAGTGAATGTAATACCATGGAACAATCCGTGAAAAATATGAGGGTTGCGGTATATCCAGGAAGCTTTGACCCCGTAACGAACGGGCATTTGGACATTATTCATCGTGCTGCAAAAGTGTTTGATAAGCTAATCGTTGCTGTGCTTAACAATACGTCGAAAAATCCACTCTTTTCATTAGAAGAACGGATGGAATTGCTTCGCCTTGCGACCAAAGATTTGCCGAATATTGAGATTGATGGATTCCGTGATTTACTCGTCAATTATATGAGAGATCGTCAAGCCTACGTCGTTGTAAGAGGCTTGCGTGCAGTATCTGATTTTGAGTATGAGCTGCAAATGGCTTCGACGAACCGTAAATTAAGTGATGAAGTAGAGACATTCTTTATGACGTCAACACCGCAATATTCGTATTTAAGCTCATCGATCGTACGTGAAATTGCTAAATTCCACGGTCCGATCTCAGAGCTCGTACCGCCAGAAGTAGAGGAAGCGCTTCGTGTGAAGTATCCTACTTCGCTCGGCAAAAGCTAACTACGCTTCGCAAGGCGCATAGCTGCGCGTAGAACCCAAGATATGCAGCAGATGACGGCTAAGGTTAACGCAAGCGTTACCGCCATCTGCTGCATCATCGGCCACATGCCATAGGCTGTGGCCTGTTCGTGCGCGGCGCTCGAGCCTGCCGCCGCGTCGAAGAAGCTGGGCTGGCTGCCACCGCCCAGCGCAAGCCACGGTCGCCAGAGGGCGACCGTAAGACCCGCCGCCAGCACGCTGTGTAGCAGGCGGAAGCGTAGAAACGGACCGTACCGGAGGTCCGTTTCTTGCGTGAGCGCGCGCACCTGCGCGTGCGCGGAGAGGCCGCCCCAGCCGAGCACGGAGGCGGCGCCAGCGACCTGCCACATCAGAGGCAGGCCGCTCTGGCTCCACGCGTACGCGCCCAGATGCGGCTCAAGGAAGCCGCTCAAGAGGGCACGTACCGCTGCGCTCGCTGATGCCGCAACGTCGTGCGGCATGACCACACCAAGCAGCGAAGTTAGACCCGCTGCTACACCTGTCATCGTTAGCGCATGCAGCAGAACAGAGAACATCAAGATATAGCCACCAATCACCATCAGATTGCCCACAGAGCTCGTCACAGAGTCGCCGAGCAGCTTTCCGAAGGAACGTCCATCTCTTACATGGGCAGCCTTCATAGCGGCCAAGGGAGAGCTCCTACGGCTGTGAGCATTCAGTCTTTCCGACTGTTGATTTTCTTTTGCAACGACAAGACGTTCTTCATTTCCATTACGTTCACTAATCGCCTCATGTGATTTCCCCTCAACACCCACGTTGAGTTGCCCAACTCCACATGGCTTCTCCTTCTTACGACCCTCACGAAAATGCACAATCGCCGCCATGATCGCAGTTAAATAATGCACAGTAAGCAGCAATCCACCGATAGCAGGACTTGCAAAGAACGACACGCCGATCACAGTAAGCACCAGTGCTGGCGATGCAAGATGGGAGATTGCAAGGAGTCGTTCCCCCTCATGTTGTCCGATGAGATTCTCAGATCGCAGCTTGGCTGTTGCCTTTGCCCCAGTCGGAAATCCACTAATCGCTCCAACTGCAATTGCCCACCCGCTGACCCCTGGAAGACGAAGTGTCCAACGAAGAAGTGGATCTAAGAGTGTGCCGATCCCGTGAATAAGTCCCATACCGACCAGCAGTTCTGTTAGAATGAAATAAGGCAGTAATGCGGGGAATACATACTTCCACCACACTTGCAGCCCATTTAGCGAAGCTTGAAATGCTTGGTCTGGAAATGCGATAATAACAGCTACGCATGCAGCTGATGCAAGGCTTAGTAATAAGGTGCCACGTCTTGGCGTTACTATTTTTTCATTCCAAATTGACATCACGACCATCTCCATCACATTCATTCGTACATATTTACGCCCGAAAAAAATCGTTTAGACCAAGCCCTCGTTACATAATATAGAAGTACCTAAAAGCGTAGGGACAACTTTTATAGAGGAGAGATTATAGATGTCAGATCGGGAAGACCAGGAGCCGGCCATACCGGAGGATATACGTGAAGGGGCAGGCTATGAACCGAAGAAAGTGAAGAAGAAAACTTCGAATACACGGATCTTTACGTCCGTTATTATTGGAATCATATTGATTTATGTGCTCGTGTTTATTCGACTACCGTATGTCATTTATAAGCCGGGAACCGCAGAGCAGATAAAGCCAATGGTAACGGTACAAGGTGGAGCGGATGAGGAGAGAGGGGAGCTGATGCTCACGACAGTGCTTGTTGCAAGCACGAATGTGGTCAAGTATTTGGTTGCACTCGTTCACCCTTATCAAGAGCTGCATATGCGCAAAGATCTGTTTCAACCGGGTGAGTCTGAAGATGAATATGCCCATCGCCAGCAATATGTTATGATGTCTTCACAGAGCAGTGCGATTCAAGCTGCTTATAAAGCTGCGAAGGTGCCTTATCACATCTCGGGCGACGGCGTTATGACGATGCGGATCATTGACGGCATGCCTGCTGCATCTGTACTTCGAAGTGGCGATATCATTACGAAGATTAATGATCAGACGATTGGTTCTGCGGAGGATTTGCTTAAGTCGCTTGAAGGCAAGAAGGAAGGCGACACCGTGCAGGTTGTATACACACGTGAAGGTAAGCCGAATACAGCATCGATTGCACTTGGTATTTTGCCAGATGAGAACAACAACGCTGCCAAACCAAACGGGTCTCCAGTTCCAACGAGCACACCAACACCAGCTCCTAAGCGTGCAGGTCTTGGTATTACGAAGCTTGCCGATGTACAATCTGTGAAAGCAGATCAGCCTGAGAAGCAAGTGGAAGTGCATGCCGGAGAAATCGGTGGACCCTCTGCGGGTCTAATGTTCGCGCTTGAGATTTATAATCAACTCATGGCGGGAGATATTACCAAAGGACACCGGATCGCAGGAACGGGTACAATTACCGTTGATGGGCAAGTTGGACCGATTGGTGGGATTAAGCATAAAGTGGTTGCCGCTTCGCGTGAAGGAGCAGAAATCTTTTTTGCGCCGAAAGATTATGTGACAGCCAGCGGTCAGAAGGTGAACAATTACTCTGAGGCACTAGAGAGAGCCAAAGATATTGGAACTAAAATGAAAATTGTGCCGATTGGTACGATGGAAGATGCGCTCAAATACTTGGATAGTTTGTCCCAGCAATAATGGGTGTTTTGCATTATCAGGTTGACAAAGGGTTGAATAAGTCGATATAATTATTTTTGTTTGTTTGGAGTGATCGTCATGCTATTAAACATTAAAGAATTAGCCGCCCAGGAACAAGCGGTTCCAATTACAGGTCAAATTGACCTCTCTTCAACTTTGAAAGTTCGTAAAGATGTATTAACTTTCGGACCCTTACAGCTTAATCTTCATGCAAGTCATGTTGGTGGAGTTGTTAAAGTAGAAGGAACGATGGATTTGGAGCTCGAACAGAGCTGTTCACGTTGTTTAGGACCCGCAAAGCAAATTCTCCATATCCCTTTCCAAGAGCTGTTTACGCAGAAAAAGGAAGCGATAGAAGGTGTTGAGTCGGAAGACATTTACCTTGTATCCGAGGATAAGGTTGATTTATTGCCTTTTATCGTGGAAAATGTACTTGTTGAGCTGCCGTATGTACCTCTGTGTAAAACGGATTGCCTTGGCCTATGTCCCACTTGTGGACATGACCGTAACGAAGGCGAATGTGGTTGCAAAGAAGATAACATTGATCCCCGTTTAGCGGGACTAGCTGATTTTTTTAAGCAATGAAACCATGCACAACAACAGCAATGTGAATTTTATAAAGGAGGTGGGAAGAGATGGCAGTACCTCAGAGAAGAACATCTAAAACACGCCGCGACATGCGTCGTACTCACTTTAAATTAGCAGTTCCAGGAATGGTGAAATGTGAACAATGTGGAGAATTGAAAATTTCTCATCGTGTTTGCAAAACTTGCGGAACATACAAAGGCAGAGAAATCGTTAAGGCATAATATACTTATCGCCGGGAAAGATAGCACTTCATCATTAAGATGGGGTGCTATTTTTTTGCTTACTAAACTGTTTCTAGTTGTCTCTTAAACAAGCAAAGCTTTCCTTTTGGACACAATTTATATATACTACACTTTAGGATCAGGTAATAGAAGTTCCTTATACATCACAAGGGGGTGCTCCTGATGGCACGTCTTCCCAAGAGGCAAAGACAGCAAGAACTCCAACAAGCGATTGTGGATAATCCATTCATGACAGACGAAGAGTTAATGCGCCGCTTTGAAGTGAGCATCCAAACCGTTCGTCTGGATCGCCTAGAACTAGGCATTCCAGAATTGCGAGAGCGGATTAAGCAGATGGCGGAGTCTTATGATCAAGTTCGTTCTTTGCCGCTTAGCGAAATTATTGGTGAAGTGATTGATTTGCAGCTCGATAAGAGCGGAATCTCTATTTTTGAATTAAAAGAAGAACACGTTTTCTCGCGTACGCAGATTGCGCGGGGTCATCATATTTTCTCACAAGCCAATTCCCTTGCAGTTGCCGTTATTAATGATGAAATTGCGCTCACGGGATCAGCGAACATTCGCTTCATTCGTTCGGTAAGGCTCGGTGAGAAATGTATTGCAAAGGCTTACGTTCGTTCCATATCGAAGGGGAAAGCGAAAGTTGAAGTATTTACTTATGTGGGGGATGAGTTAGTGTTTGAAGGCACGTTCGTCATTGTACACTCAATGGGAGCTGTACCCTTATGATCGAGCTTTTCGGCATTACGACAGAGCCAATATCTATAGATGCTGTCTCGAAGGCTGTCATCCATCGCAACGCTGGAGCTGTGCTTACATTCACAGGGACCGTGCGTGAGATGACACAAGACAAGCAGACACTTTTTTTACAATATGAGGCCTATAAAGAGATGGCTGAGAATAAACTACGTCAGATTGGTGATGAGATCGCCGAGCGTTGGTCCGGTACGGTTACTTCGATCTGGCATCGAATTGGGCGCCTTGAGATTAGTGATATTGCGGTCGTAATCGCAGTTGCAACTGCCCATCGTGCAGAAGCTTATGAAGCGAATCGATATGCGATTGAGCGGATCAAAGAGATCGTGCCGATTTGGAAAAAAGAACATTGGTCCGATGGTGAGATGTGGATCGGAGATCAGTTAGGAACAACGCCATATCCAACTGGTAAACCAACTGGAGATGATCAAGGATGATTAAAGTGCTGCTGTTTGCTCGAATGAGGGAAGTTGTCGGCGATGCGCAAGTCTTGATTGATCAGGATCGGATGACGATTCAGGAATTGAAGCAACATATGAGTGAAAGATTTGGTTTGCAAGAACAAGAAGTTATGATGGTCGCCGTAAACGAAAAGTTTGCAGACGATCAGCAAGTGGTTAAGCGTGGAGAGGTTGTCGCTTTTATACCGCCAGTCAGTGGAGGATGATCTGCTAGAGCGGTGCGGTTTACATATTATTTTTTTTGACCATCGTTTTATAAGCATGATATGATGAGCTGTGGCTTAGGAGGCTAGAGTATGCGGATAGCAATAGACGTCATGGGTGGCGACCATGCGCCGCAGGCAATTGTCGAAGGTGCTTTGGCAGCGGCAAAAGAGTGGTCAGATGTGAATTTGATCTTGGTTGGAGATCGTGAGCAGATTCATGCGATTTCACCTACCCTTCCTGCAAATGTAACGATTGAACATACAGTAGAAGTCATTGGTCCTGATGATGAGCCTGTGAAAGCGGTTCGTCGCAAGAAGGATGCTTCCATGGTAATCGCGGGTAGACTAGTAAAAGAAGGAGCAGCGGAAGCGATGATTTCTGCTGGAAATACAGGGGCATTGCTTACAACTGGTTTACTTGTTGTTGGTCGTATCCCAGGTATTGAACGTCCAGCGCTTGCTCCAATGCTTCCGACTATAGATGGAAAAGGCGTACTTGCGCTTGATTTAGGCGCGAATATGGATGCTACACCCGAGCAGCTTAAGCAGTTTGCTGTAATGGGAAGTGTGTATCGTGAGAAAGTTCATGGCGTTGCAAAGCCGCGAGTTGGTTTGCTTAACGTCGGGACAGAAGCGATGAAGGGTAACGAGCTGACAAAGGCAGCTTTCCCAATCTTGGAACAAAGTCCGATTCATTTTGTAGGTAATATTGAGTCGAAGACGATTCTGCAAGGAACATGCGACGTGATTGTGTGTGACGGGTTTGCGGGTAACATTATGTTAAAAACGCTTGAAGGCGCAGCAGGAACATTGCTTTCCATGTTGAAGAAAGAATTCATGCGTTCTGCGTTTACAAAGCTTGCAGCACTCATTATGAAACCGGGATTATCCCAGTTTAAGAAGTTTGATTATAAAGAGCATGGAGCGGCTCCGCTGCTTGGAACGAATGGTCTAGTACTTAAAAGCCATGGATCATCCAACGCAGTTGCGATTAAGAATGCCGTACGTCAAGCTCGGATTGCGATCCAGAATGATTTAGTGGGAACTATTTCGAAGGAAATCGGTCAGGGGAAGTGAGAGAAATGATGCAGTTAACCCCAGTAGGGATATTAGGAACAGGTAAATATGTACCAGAGCGCGTACTTACGAATCAAGAGTTGGAATCGATGGTGGAGACGAATGACGAATGGATTGTATCGCGTACAGGAATTCGTGAACGTCGTATTGCAGCACCCGATCAAGCAACGTCTGATCTCGCGTATATCGCAGCACAAGAAGCGCTGAAGAATGCAGGAATCGGCCCGGAAGATTTGGATTTAATCGTTGTTGCAACGATTACGCCTGATATGTCCTTCCCATCGACATCTTGTATTTTACAAACGAAATTAGGTGCGAAGAAAGCAGCAGCTTTTGATATTTCCGCAGCTTGCTCTGGATTTATTTACGGACTTGCGAACGCTTCTAATTTTATTGCTACAGGTACTTATAAGTATGCACTTGTTATTGGTGCTGAATGCTTATCCAAGATTACAGATTATGAAGACCGTAACACATGCATTCTGTTCGGAGATGGTGCGGGTGCAGTTGTACTTGGCCCTACGACAGAAGGACGCGGCTTCCAATCGTTCGAGCTTGGCGCAGATGGTTCAGGCGGCGAACTGCTTAAGATTGAAGGTGGGGGCTCACGTTTCCCGTCTTCCATTGAGACCGTTAATGGTAAGAAGCATTACATTTATATGGCAGGCAGTGAAGTGTTCAAGTTCGCTGTACGTATCATGGGTAATGCAGCAGAGGAAGCACTTCGCAAAGCAGGCAAGACGAAAGAAGACATTGATCTTCTCGTTCCGCATCAAGCCAATACGCGTATCATCCATTCTGCACTCAATCGACTGAACTTGACAGAAGATAAGTGTATGATGAATTTAGATAAATATGGCAACATGTCGGCAGCGTCCATTCCTGTAGCATTAGCTGAAGCCGTTGAGAGCGGTCGTATTCAAGAAGGTAATTGCATTGTCCTTGTTGGATTTGGCGGCGGTCTTACTTGGGGCGCTTCGGTTATTAATTGGTAGAGGAGGATACTTGCCTAATGAGTAAAATTGCGTTTGTATTTCCGGGGCAAGGGTCCCAATCTGTAGGTATGGGAAAAGATTTGTATGCTTCCTTACCTGAGGCTAAAGCTTATTTCGACCGTGCAGATGATGCACTTGGAATTAAGTTGTCAGACCTGATGTTCGAAGGTCCTGAATCCGATCTTAAAATTACTTATAATACACAGCCTGCGCTTCTTACAATGAGCGTAGCTTGTCTAGAAGCTTTCAAAGCGAAAGGCATTACACCTGACTTTGTTGCAGGTCACAGCCTTGGTGAATACAGTGCGCTTGTCGCTGCTGGTGTGATGTCCTTTGAGGATGCGGTTCGCACCGTTCGCGCGCGTGGTGAATTCATGGAGCAAGCTGTACCAAGTGGTCAAGGTGCAATGGCAGCAACACTTGGCGCTGAGCGCCAAACACTCGCTGATCTTTGTGCAGACATTACAAGCAAGGGTGCTCTTGTTGAACTTGCAAACATCAACTGCCCAGGCCAGATCGTCGTATCCGGATCTAGCGAAGGTGTTGGCGAAGTTGTTGCTCGCGGCAAAGAAGCAGGTGCTAAGCGTGTGATTCCACTTGAAGTAAGTGGTCCATTCCATTCTTCTTTAATGAAGCCAGCTGCAGAGCGACTCGCTGAAACATTACGTGGTGTATCCATGTCTGAGGCTGCTATTCCTGTGGTTGCGAACGTAACAGCAAATCCGGTGACTTCACCTGACGAAATTCGCAATTTGCTTGTTGAGCAAGTGTACTCCCCAGTTCTTTGGGAAGATACAATTACTTACCTTGCTGCACAAGGTGTAGATACGTTTATTGAGCTTGGTTCTGGTTCTGTTCTAGCAGGACTGATCAAGAAAGTCGATCGTTCTTTGAAAACAGTATCGATTAACTCACTTGAAGCTGTGGTGAAATTCGCAGCTGAACAAGAATAGCACGTATCTTGACGTGCATGGAGGAGATAAATCAAATGCTTACAGGTAAATCCGTATTAGTAACAGGTGCATCTCGCGGTATTGGACGAGCAATCGCGCTCTCAATGGCAGAAGCAGGTGCTGATATTGCGGTGAACTTTGCAGGTAATGAAGCTGCGGCTAGCGAAGTTGTACAAGCGATTGAAGCGATGGGACGCAAAGCGATTAAGATTCGTGCGAATGTTGGATCTGTTGCTGAAGTAGATGCAATGGTGAAAGAAACAATCGAAGCTTTCGGCAAGATTGATATTCTCGTGAATAATGCAGGTATTACGCGTGACAATCTAATTATGCGTATGAAAGAAGAAGAATTTGACGATGTGATCACGACGAACCTCAAAGGGGTGTTTAACTGCATCAAAGCAGTAACACGTCCGATGATGAAACAACGTTATGGCCGCATTATTAATATAACATCTGTTGTTGGTGTACTTGGCAATGCGGGACAGGCTAACTATGTAGCAGCTAAAGCTGGTGTAATTGGTTTGACGAAATCAGCAGCTAGAGAATTGTCCTCTCGCGGTATTACAGTAAATGCTGTAGCACCAGGCTTCATTGATACGGATATGACGGATCAATTGCCAGAGGAAATTCGCACGACGATGCTGGGTCAAATCCCACTAGCTCGCTTTGGTCAGCCTGACGATATTGCCAAGACAGTCCGCTTCTTAGCATCTGATGATGCATCCTATATGACAGGTCAAACCCTGCATGTAGACGGCGGCATGTACATGTAATTCAAGGGTGAACACTTACGCTCTGGAATTTTGATGTAAAGTTATATATAATACCAAGGAGGAGGTGAACCGGATGTCCGACGTATTAGATCGCGTTAAGCGTATTATCATTGATCGTCTAGGGGTAGACGAGGCAGAAGTTACCCTCGAAGCATCTTTTAAAGATGATTTAGGCGCTGATTCTCTTGATGTAGTTGAATTGGTGATGGAACTTGAAGATGAATTTGATTTGGAAATTTCCGATGAAGATGCGGAAAAGATTACTACAGTAGGTCAAGTTGTAGACCACATTAAATCTCATACCTAAGAGTTACGAGTCCCGTTCTTAACAAAACGGGACTTCTCCTCATTATAAGAAACTTTACTAGTCTGAAATATAAACACGGTTAATCATATAGAGGTGGTCAAAATGAAACGAGTCGTCATTACGGGTTTAGGTGTTATCACCTCACTTGGTAAAGAGGTTGAAACGTTTTGGGGTAATCTATTAGATGGAAAGTCTGGTGTTTCACTTGTTGAAGCATTCGATGTGAGTGAGTATACGACACGCATTGGGGCTTCCATTAAAGACTTTAACCCTGAGGATTATAACATCGATCGTCGTGAAGCGCGTCGTATGGATCGCTTTGTTCAGTTCGCAGTTGCTGCAACAGACAGAGCGATGAAAGATGCGAAGCTTGACGTTAGAGAGCTTGCAGATCCTGAGAGAGTCGGCGTTTCCGTTGGTTCTGGTATCGGTGGTTTGCAGACTTGGGAAGAACAACATAAGATCTTGCTTGAAAAAGGACCGAAACGCGTTTCGCCATTTTTCATTCCGATGATGATCGCGAATATGGCTTCAGGCCAAATCTCGATGATTACCGGAGCGAAAGGGCCGAATACGACTTCCGTAACGGCTTGTGCGACGGGGACTCACTCCATCGGTGACTCTTTCAAACTTATCAAACACGGTGAAGCAGATGTTATGATCTGCGGCGGAGCGGAAGCGACGATTTCACCAACAGGCATGGCTGGATTCTGTGCACTTCGTGCGATGTCTACTCGCAATGAAGAGCCGGAGAGAGCAAGCCGTCCATTCGATACAGATCGTGATGGATTCGTAATGGGTGAGGGTGCAGGGATTCTAGTTCTAGAAGAACTAGAGCACGCTAAAGCTCGCGGTGCACACATCTATGCGGAAGTGATCGGTTATGGTATGAGCGGTGATGCTCATCACATGACAGAACCAGATCCAGATGGTGCAGCACGTTGTATGATCAAAGCGATCAAAGATGCTGGAATTTCTCCAACTGAGATTGATTATATCAACGCTCATGGAACTTCCACACCAGTTGGTGATAAATCGGAAACGATTGCAATTAAGAAAGCATTAGGCGATCACGCCTATAAAGTAGCAGTTAGCTCAACAAAATCGATGACAGGTCATTTGCTTGGAGCAGCTGGCGGGGTAGAGGCAGTCATTTGTGGTTTGACAATTGAGAACGGTATTATTCCACCGACAATCAACTTGGAGAACCAAGATCCTGAATGTGATCTTGACTATGTGCCTAACCATCCGCGTAAAGCTGAAGTCAAAGTTGCAATGTCGAACTCATTTGGTTTTGGTGGACATAACGCAACCATTGTACTTAAAAAATTCGAAGAGTAAATGCCATTTAGCCATTGACCAAAGCTAGCATAATGTCAGTCTCATGGGGTGGTGAATTGCATCATGAATCGGAATTTAAAGCACTTACAATCGGAGCTTGGAATTCATTTTCGTAATGGTGATTTGTTAAAACAAGCTTTTACACATTCGTCCTACGTGAATGAACATCGGATTGCGGGACATCGAGACAATGAGCGGTTAGAGTTTCTTGGGGATGCTGTCCTCGAACTATCTGTCTCGGAGTACTTATATGAAACGTATCCCGATCGTTCAGAAGGAGAATTGACGAAGCTGAGAGCCTCCATCGTATGTGAACCATCACTTGTTACTTTCGCTGAGAAGTTGAATTTTGGAGCCTTTGTCCTACTAGGTAAAGGTGAAGAGTTAACAGGTGGGCGTACGCGTCCATCTCTCTTAGCGGATGTATTCGAGTCGTTTGTTGGTGCATTGTACTTGGATCAAGGTTTGCTTGCTGCAAGTTCCTTTTTACGGAAACATGTATTCGGGCATATCCCAACTGCAGGCAAACATCTCATCATCGATTACAAAACTTTTTTACAAGAACATACCCAGCAGCATAGTATGGGAACGCTGGAATATCGGATTGTGGATGAGCGGGGACCTGCTCACGAGAAGCAATTCGTGGCAGAGGTGCACATGGACGGCGCAATGTTAGGTCAAGGCTTAGGCCGATCTAAGAAAGAAGCAGAACAAGGTGCAGCGGCGCAAGCGTTAGAAAAGTTAGATGTCAGTATTGAAATTAAATAATGGCTAACGAGCTGGACATACAGCTGCATGAATCGACTTCAGTATCACTATGAAGTCGATTTTTTTTTTTTTTTAAGTGGATAAGGGGTGGGGGAAATGACTTTGGTATTCAAAAAAATAAGTACATATGCAATCGCATTTATGTTGGTATTCGTTTCTTTGTTGGGAGGAACTGCTGAAGCGAGGACAGAGAAAGCGCCGATTGTTATTGATCAGCAATTAGATAAAATTATTCGTAAAGAGATTTATAAGCCTACGGGGACACTTGTTAAAGCAGATTTGCTAAAACTTAAGGTGCTGCAAATTCCGGAGCAAGCGAAAGTAGTTAGCTTAGAAGGTTTGCAGTATGCGACGAATTTAAGAGCGCTTATTGTGGAAGGAAATCAAATTACGAGTCTTGAGCCGCTTACGAATTTGATTAAACTTAGCAGTGTTGTATTGGATCGTAATCAGATTCTTGATATTACGCCGCTAACAGGACTAAAGAACTTGCAATATGTATGGCTGGATCATAATCAAGTGAGTGATCTTTCGCCTATTGCTTCGCATAAACAGATTGCTGAATTGTCGGTTTCTGGTAATCCGTTAAATGAAGCATCCCTTCAAATCGTCAAAGGTTTTGAAGAACAAGGAGTCATAGTGAAGAATGAACAAGTTGATCCTGAATCAGAAACATCAGGGGAAGGACAAGCTGAGAAGCCTTGGTCTGTGTACTTTGGAAACAGCTTGATTTATTCGGGGGCTGTACCAGAGATGCGCAAGTCCGTCATGATGGTACCTCTTCGTCCGCTGGCTGAAGCACTGCATATGACGATGGATTGGGATGAAGAGAAGCAAGTGATTAAAGTCGCGCGTGAGCGTATTAAGATCGAATTACAGATTGATAATCCGAAAGCTACAGTTCAGGGAAAAGAAGTGACTTTGTTACAGGCACCTCGCTTAGTGGATGGAGATACGTTTATTCCACTGCAATTAATTACAGATGCAACTGAACATGAAATCAGTGTGAATGAAGAGCTTCAAGAGGTTGATATCCGATCTGGTTTTCGTTCGTATGTCAATGAGATGTTGCATTCTTATTTTTTGAAATATGAAGGAGCAACGAAAGATGGCAAGCCGCACGGCAAAGGTAAGTACATGTGGGAAGATAACAAAGTATGGTACGAAGGTGACTTTGTAGAAGGTAAAATGCAAGGTAGTGGCACGATGCATGATGTGTACAATCCAGATGCGTACTATATAGGAGCTTTCAAGAACGGACTTCCCGATGGGGATGGCAAGTATGTACATGCAGATGGTGGATATGATGTTGCGCATTACATCAATGGCAAGCAAGAAGGCCTAGTGAAATCTTATAATGCCAAGGGCGTTCTTGTGTTTGAAGGTCAATACAAGGATGATGTGACAGATGGCCAGGGTACGTATTATGCAGCAGATGGGTTTAAATTTGTGGGCAATTACAAGTCTGACGGTTCACTCACAGGTGAAGCGAAAATTTATCGTAAAGATGAACTTATATATGAAGGTAATTTTGCGGATCACTTCCGAAACGGGAAGGGCAAGCAGTATGTGGACGGCAAGGTGGAATATGAAGGAGATTTCTATCGCGATGTTCCGTATGGCTGGGGAGCTAGCTATGATGAGCGAGGCAAGAAGCAGTATGAAGGTGAAGTTGTGAATAGCTACTTTATCGGGCAGGGTACTTCTTACATGTCAAATGGCGATGTCTACACTGGTGAGCACTATATGGGGCAACCTGACGGCTACGGCGTATTGAATAATGCGGCAGGAAAGGTACTGAGTGAAGGGCAATTCCTAGCTGGTAGGTACGATCCGACTCCTGAGCAGACGAAGCAGACCGAAGCCTATGCGATTCAATCTTTGCAGAAGAAGTTAGACTATGGGGTTAGCAGTGGAAATGAAGATAAAGATGAGGATGAACTAGAATCCGACTCCAAGCCTGTGAATATGTATTTGGAGTTTGCAGATGAACAGGATTTCAGTAAGTTTAAGACTTTATCGGAAGCAGGTAAACGTAAACTGATTACATCTTTTGTGCAAGATCATTGGCAAGAACTCACCGATGTAAAGGATTGTCTGGTTGTACTTAAATTTGATGAGTTAACGTATGTCTCTGCTATTGTGAGTGAGCATGCAGATGCAGCTGCGGTGCAGTTTCAATATTTTCCAAGTGGACACTAGTACTAAAATGGTTTTAGTGGAGGACTCCAACCAGGGCGCGGGTTGTGTTACAATAGGGCTGAGGTGAGACCATGTTTTTGAAACGGATTGAATTGTCCGGCTTCAAGTCATTTGCAGATCGTACGGAGCTGGAATTTGTACAGGGTATTACAGCTGTAGTAGGTCCGAATGGGAGCGGGAAGAGTAATATATCCGACGGCATACGCTGGGTGCTCGGTGAACAAAGCGCAAGATCCTTGCGTGGTGGGAAGATGGAAGATGTCATCTTCGCGGGAAGTGACGCGCGTAAAGCGGTAAATTTCGGTGAAGTATCGCTAACACTGGATAATGCTTCGCAGACGTTGCCGCTTGATTATGGAGAGGTAACGGTTACGCGTCGTGTACATCGAAGTGGAGACAGTGAATATTTTATCAATAAACAGGCATGTCGTCTGAAAGATATAACGGAACTGTTCATGGATACAGGGATTGGTAAAGAAGCCTATTCCAGTATTGGACAAGGACGTATTGAAGAGATCTTAAGTACGAAGTCAGAGGATCGCCGTAACATCTTTGAAGAGGCTTCAGGGATTGTGAAATACAAGTCGCGTAAGAAAGAAGCGGAGAAGAAGCTGGCGGATACGGAGCAGAACTTGCTGCGGATTCATGACTTGGTGTCGGAACTAGATGCACAGGTAGAACCCTTGCGGAAGCAGTCAGTGAAGGCGATTCGATTTAAGGAACTCAAAGAAACACTCAAGAAGAGTGAAATTGCGCTCTATGTCCATGAGATTGAAGGTATTCATGCTTCTTGGGAAGAGGGTAGCCAGAAGCTCGTGGAATTGGGTAGGGAGCAAGAGAAGCTCTCTACGGTTGTGCAACTGCATGATGCACACTTGGAAGAGCATCGGCTAGCTGAACGTCGCTTGGAAGAAGAAGTGAATGCTTTGCAAGCGGACTTGCTTCGTCTAAGTGAAGAAGTCGAGAAGAGCGAAGGTTACGGTGAAGTGTTGCGGGAGCGTAAGAAGCATTTTGCCAGTAATCGTGAAACCTTACTCCAAAGTATCGCTACACAAGAGACGCGCATTGTAACTCGCCAGACGGAGCTTAAGGAGCAGCAAGATAAGCTGACGGTCGTTACACATGATCTTGGAGAACTGGAGAAGGTGCTGAAGGAAGAGGAAATTCGCTTGCTTGGTGTAAGCGGGGGACTTGGAACTGAGGCAGAAGAGACCTTGAAGACGGAGCTGCTTGAAATTATGAATGCCATTGCGGCAGCTCGTAATGATATACGCTACTCGGAGCAGCAGGTTGAAAGTTTAAACCGCCGATTGGAAAAGCTGGAAGAAGAGCGCCAGAAATGGTCGCAGCAGCAGGCGGAACTTGTTGAACGCAAACAGCAATTGGATCATGCGATTGAAGAAGCGACGAAAGCGCTGGATGATGTGCGTACGAAGTATATCGAAGCGACTCGTCAGCTTAGGGATAAAGAAAAGACAGCTGAAGAAGAGCAGGCGATTGCACGTAAAGCGGAAGGTCGGATGGATGCGCTCACTTCACGTCGGGATACGATGGTGGAATTGCAAGACGACTTTGACGGATTTATGCACGGGGTTAAAGAAGTACTTAAGGCCAAGCGCAGTAATAACCTTAGAGGGATTCGCGGGGCAATTGCTGAACTCGTTCGCGTACCAGCAGAAGTTGAGGTAGCGGTTGAGACAGCACTTGGCGGTGCCTTGCAAAATATCGTGGTGGAGACGGAGAAAGATGGTCGAAGTGCGATTGCATTCTTGAAGCAAAGACAGCTTGGACGTGCGACCTTCCTGCCGATGGATGTTATTCGCGGACGTTCGATCAATGATAATGAGCGCAGAGCGATGCAAGAAGGAGCAGGGTTTGTTGGAGTTGCGGTTGATCTCGTGAACTTTGATTCGGAATACGCAGCGATTATTGGCAGCTTACTCGGTAACGTAGTGATCGCAGAGTCGCTTGAAGACGCGAACCGTATTGCCGCTAAGGCTGGTTATCGTTATCGGGTTGTAACGCGCGAAGGCGATGTTGTGAATGCCGGCGGGTCGATGACAGGGGGTTCGCAGGCGAAGAAATCCGCGAATTTACTCGGTCGTAAGCGTCAGATTGAAGAGCTTGAGAAAGAGATTGTTCTCGCTGATGCGGAGCTCAAAGCATGCAAGCAGCGCGTTGTGAATGTGAAGGCAGAGATTGGTCAAGCAAATCGTGACTTGCAAGAGCTGCGCGATTTAAGTGAAACGAAGCGAATTGAGGAGCAGAGCCTTCTAAGCGAACGTAGTGCGCTCAATTCGGAAGCACGCTCCATTGATGAAGGCTTACTCGAAGATACACAAGACCGTGATACGCTTATTGCCGAGCGTGATGAACATATCGAGAAGAAAGAGCAAAGTGCGACTCAGCTTACTGAGCTTGAGAAAGTAGACGCGGAGCTCCAACAAAAGCTTCGTGATGCTGAACTAGCGCGTAAAGCAAGTGAATCCGCGAAGGAAGAATTGCAAGAGCATTTGACAGGGCTCAAAGTCAAAGTGGCTTCCACATCCCAAGCTAGACAAGGGATGCTCGCCGAGCAGAAGCGAATCGAGCATGAACTCACTCAGGTCCAGCGTGAGCTTGGAGATAGTCAGGAAAGCTTGCGTCAACTTGAAGAGAATGCGAAGACGAATGAAGAAGAATCGGTTACACAGCTTGAAGTATTGAATCAAGCGAAACTGCGCCGCAGTGAGTGTGCCGAGCAGATTGACTTCAAGCGTGCAGAGCGTGCAGATTGGTTGCGCAAGATTGAACAAGAAGAAAGCCATACGCGTGAGCAGCGTACAGCACTCAAAGAAATCGAAGCAACCCTGCATACAACGGAAGTTCGGGTTAACCGACTGGATGTGGAACTCGACAACTTGCTGAAGAAATTAAGCGAGGAATACGAACTTAGCTATGAACTGGCGAAGGAACGTTATCCGATTCCAGAGGATATCCCAGCAGCGCAATCCGAAGTGCGTGAAGTCAAGCGGGAGATTGCATCACTAGGCAGCGTCAATTTAGGTGCGATTGAAGAATACGAGCGCGTATATGAGCGTTACGACTTCTTATCTGCCCAGCAGAATGACTTGATCGAAGCGAAGACGACTTTGTATGGTGTTATTCGCGAGATGGATGAAGAGATGTCTAAGCGATTCAAGACGACATTCGATGCGATTCGATCACATTTTGGCACGGTATTCTCGAAGTTGTTTGGCGGCGGTCGGGCAGATCTCATTTTATCTGAACCAGACAACTTGCTTGAGACAGGTATCGAGATTGTGGCACAACCCCCAGGGAAGAAGCTGCAAAACTTGAGCTTGTTATCTGGTGGCGAGCGAGCACTTACGGCGATTGCGCTTCTGTTCTCCATCTTGCATGTGAAGCCTGTACCTTTCTGCGTACTGGATGAGGTTGAGGCGGCGCTGGATGAGGCGAACGTATCCCGATTTGCGGAATACCTTCGTGAATTTGCGGAATCCACGCAGTTTATCGTCGTGACACACCGCAAAGGAACGATGGAAGAAGCCGATGTACTCTATGGGGTAACGATGGAAGAGGGCGGCGTGTCCAAGCTCGTATCGGTTCGTCTGGAGGAAGAGGACAGCTTTATTTCAGCATCTTAAGGGATAATTGGAAGAAGTCAGTGCAGTAAGCTTAAACATACAAGAGGAGTGGACAAGACAAGATGAGTTTTTTTCGTAAATTAAGAGAGAGTATTTCTTCCAAAGCAGAGCAAGTCACATCGAAGTTTAAAGAAGGTTTAGCGAAGACACGCGATGCGTTCGTTGATAAAGTGGAAGATTTATTTTCCCGTCGTAAAAAGATTGATGAGGATTTCTATGAGGAATTAGAAGAAATTCTAATCGGCGCTGACGTGGGTGTAAACACGGTTATGGACTTGATGGACGAGCTCCGTGCTGCGGTGCGCAAGAACAAGATCGAAGACCCGAATGATCTGCAGCCAATCTTGTCTGAGAAGTTAATTGGACTTCTTCGTAGTGAAGAAAATAATGAACTGCGTATGTCCCCAAATGGACTAACGGTCATTCTTTTCGTAGGTGTGAACGGGGTTGGTAAAACAACGACGATCGGAAAGATGGCGCACCGTTTCAAATCCCAAGGTAAGAAGGTGCTTCTTGCAGCAGGTGATACATTCCGTGCAGGGGCAATTGAACAACTTGAGACTTGGGGCGAACGTGTAGGTGTTGATGTGATCAAGCAGCAATCGGGTTCAGATCCAGCAGCAGTTATGTTCGATGCGGTGCAAGCGGCTAAGAATCGTGGTGTCGATGTCCTGTTGTGTGATACAGCGGGCCGTCTTCAGAATAAAATTAACTTGATGGAAGAACTGTCGAAAATTTACCGCGTTATTCAGCGTGAAGTGCCAGATGCACCGCATGAGACATTGCTAGTTCTTGACGCAACGACAGGTCAGAACGCACTCAGCCAAGCGAAGATGTTCGGTGATAAGGCGGGTTTAACAGGTCTTGTACTTACGAAGCTTGATGGTACTGCTAAGGGTGGTATCGTAATTGCGATCCGTCAGGAACTGAATATTCCAGTGAAATTCGTCGGTCTTGGCGAGAAAATGGACGACTTGCAAGTATTCGATTCGGATCAATTCGTGCATGCATTGTTCGGAAAATGGGCAGCTGAAGCAAGTGCTGAAGTAGCAGAATAAAAATTCTCACATACTGACAAGGTAAAAGCCTTGACATTGCAATTGAGATCAAGTAAGATAGTCAATGTTGCAGATGTAAAGGTATTTACCTTGACGGAGGCGGGAACAATGAATGATGAATTGCTTGCAAAGACGAATCGCATGAATCTGCTGTTTGATTTTTACGAGCTCCTGCTGACGGAGAAGCAACGTACGTTTCTAAGCTATTATGTTCACGATGATTATTCATTAGGTGAAATTGCGGAGAACGTAGGGATCTCACGCCAAGCTGTGTACGAGCATATCAAACGTGCAGAGAGCATGTTGCAAGAATATGAGGCGAAACTTGGATTGCTTCAGAAATTTGAGCAAAGACAGAAGTTGATGCGCGAATTGGATGAAGTAATTGTGAGCTTGGATGATGATTATCAAACAAAAGTACGATTACTGATTGAACAAATAGAACGGATCGATTAGAGAGAAGGTGAGCGCTCATGGCATTTGATGGATTGGCAAGTCGTTTGCAGAACGTGTTTAGCAAGCTACGCACAAAAGGTAAGCTTACGGAAGAAGATGTCACTGAAGCGTTGCGTGAAGTTCGCCTGGCATTACTCGAAGCCGACGTCAATTTCAAGGTTGTAAAAGAATTTATCTCGAAGGTTAAAGAGAAAGCGATTGGCCAAGAGGTAATGAAGAGCTTTACACCAGGAATGGTCGTTATTGATATCGTAAATAAAGAATTAACGGATTTGATGGGTGGTACGCAAAGTAAGCTTGCACGCTCGAACAAGCCTCCAACAGTTATCATGATGGTTGGTTTGCAAGGGGCGGGTAAGACAACTTCGTCAGGTAAGCTTGCAAAGCTTCTTACGAAGGAAGGTCGTAGGCCTTTACTTGTAGCAGGTGATATTTATCGTCCTGCAGCCATCAAGCAGCTTCAAGTATTGGGTGAACAATTGAAAGTACCTGTGTTCTCACTTGGAGATCAGGTAAGCCCAGTTGAAATTGCGAAACAAGCATTAGCACATGCTGCTGACCATGGTCATGATTATGTCATTGTCGATACAGCAGGTCGCCTTCATATTGATGAGACCTTAATGGATGAACTTCGTAATGTTCATGCTGCGGTTAATCCCGATGAAGTATTGCTCGTAGTTGATGCGATGACTGGACAAGATGCAGTTAACGTAGCAGAGAGCTTCCATAAACAGTTGACACTTACGGGTGTCGTGCTGACGAAACTCGATGGCGATACACGCGGTGGTGCTGCACTATCCGTTAAAGCTGTGACAGGTTGCCCGATCAAGTTCGCCGCTATGGGCGAGAAGCTAGATGCATTAGAGCCGTTCCATCCGGAACGTATGGCATCACGTATTCTTGGCATGGGTGACGTACTTACCTTAATCGAGAAAGCACAAGCAGGTATTGATGCTGATAAAGCGAAGGAAATGGAACGTAAGATGCGTACTGCAGAATTTACGTTTGATGATTTCCTTGAGCAAATGGAGCAGGTTCGTAAGATGGGCCCGCTAGATCAGATCTTAGATATGTTGCCTGGTGCCAACAAGATGAAGGGCATGAAGGACTTGAAAGTCGACGACAAGCAATTGACTCGTGTTGAGGCGATTGTACGCTCGATGACGAAGGAAGAGAAGTCGAAGCCTGAACTTCTGAATCATAGCCGTCGTAAGCGGATTGCCGCAGGTTCTGGTAATTCCTTGACTGAGGTTAACCGTTTCATTAAGCAATTCGAGGATATGCGTAAGATGATGAAGCAATTCTCAGGCATGATGGGTCCTAAAGGCAAGGGAATGAAGGGTTTAAAAGGCAAGATGGGTAAAGGGTTCAAATTTCCTTTTTAATTAAGGGAATGAATATATAGCTTTTATTCTATTATGGAGGTGAATTATACATGGCAGTTCGTATTCGTCTAAAGCGTATGGGTGCTCACAAAGCTCCTTTCTATCGCGTAGTTGTTTCTGATTCCCGTTCCCCGCGTGATGGTCGTTTCATCGAGGAAATCGGTTTCTACAACCCGATTGCACAACCAGCGGTTGTGAAAATCGACGAAGAGAAAGCTCTTAAATGGCTTTCCAACGGTGCGCAAGCATCCGATACAGTTCGTAACCTGTTCTCTAAAGCAGGTCTTATGACTAAGTTTCACGAGCTTAAATTGCAGAAGTAATAATCTGCTCACTCGGAGGGAATTATGAAAGATGTAATCATCGTTATCGCGAAGGCGCTCGTTGATCATCCCGAGGATGTAAGCGTAGGTGTTGAAGAGAGCGCGAGTAGTATCGTCTACAAATTGTCTGTGAACGCTGAGGATATCGGCAAAGTAATTGGCAAGGGCGGTCGGATCGCGAAGTCTCTTCGCTCCATCGTCACATCCGCAGCAGTGAAACAAAGTAAACGTGTGACTGTAGAAATTGTTTCATAAGAAGGGTTAGGACTTGATCCTAACCTTTTTTCTTCTTATCAGAAGGTATATCCTTGTTTAACTATGAATTTTAACTATGAACATATTCGGGAGGTTGAGTCATCAGCATGAGTGAACCAATGTATACAGTAGGTGAAATTGTGAACACGCAAGGCATCCGCGGTGAGATTAAAGTTGTGCCGCACACGGATTTTGCTGAACAGCGTTTTGCCAAGGGAAACCAACTTATTATTGTAGATGTGAAAGGAACGCAAACACCTGTTGTCGTTCAATCTTCTCGTTTACATAAAAAGATGTATATCTTATCGCTTAAAGATTATACAAACATCAACATGGTCGAGAAGTTTAAGGGATCTTTACTCAAAATCACCGCTTCAGAGCAAGAGGAACTGGATGAGGACGAGTACTACTATCACGAAATTATTGGCTGCTCCGTTGAGACCGAAGAGGGCGAAGTACTTGGAACAATCAAGGAAATCTTGACTCCGGGTGCGAATGATGTGTGGGTTGTTAAACGTCCTCAGGGCAAAGACTTGCTGCTACCAGTTATTGATGATGTGATTCTTGATATAAATGTGGATGAGAAGAAAATCCTCGTTTACTTAATGGAAGGTTTGCTGGAAGAATGAGAATCGATGTGATGACGCTTTTTCCGGAAATGTTCGAAGGGGTGTTCAATTCTTCAATCTTAGGTAAAGCGAAGGATAAAGGGATTGTACAGCTCGGCACCGTTAATTTCCGGGATTACGCGAACAATAAACATAATACAGTAGATGACTACCCATATGGCGGTGGAGGCGGTATGGTGCTCAAGGCAGAGCCGCTATTCACTGCTGTTGAATCGCTTACTGCTCAGCTGCAGGAGTCGGCAGGTTCTGATGAACCAGTCAAGAAGCCGCGTGTTATCTTGATGTGTCCACAGGGTGAGCCCTTCTCGCAACGTAAAGCGGAAGAATTATCGCAGGAAGAACATTTAATCTTCGTATGCGGTCACTACGAGGGCTATGATGAGCGTATCCGCGAGTTTCTTGTGACGGACGAGCTGTCGATTGGAGACTACGTGCTAACAGGTGGTGAGCTGCCTGCGATGGTTATGATTGATGCGGTCGTACGTCTCAAGCCAGGTGTTCTAGGTAATGAAATGTCCGCCGTGACAGATTCATTCTCTACAGGACTACTTGAGTACCCTCAGTACACAAGACCAGTCGAGTTTCGCGATATGCGTGTCCCGGATATCTTAATGTCGGGTCACCATAAGAACATTGATGCGTGGCGTCGTCAGCAGTCCTTCTTACGTACGTTAAAACGTCGTCCGGACATGCTTGCGGGGCGCAAATTATCGAAAGAAGAAGCACAGTGGAAGCGTGAATACGAGCAAGAACTGCGTGAGAAGAAGTGAAAATATTTATCATAGGGAAATGCTTGTAATATGCTGCTGCCTATGTTACAATATAATCTGTTGTGAATCTGATGGTCCTCTACGCTATTGAGCGGTATGAACATCTGTGTGGAAGGAGGAGTCATATATGAATCTTATTCAAGAAATTACAAAAGAGCAATTGCGTACGGATCTTCCTAACTTCCGTCCAGGGGATACTCTTAAGGTACACGTTAAAGTTATCGAGGGATCTCGTGAGCGTGTTCAGCTGTTCGAAGGTGTTGTAATCAAGCGCCGCGGCGGCGGGATTTCTGAAACATTCACAGTTCGTAAGATTTCTTACGGCGTAGGTGTTGAAAGAACATTCCCATTGAACAGCCCGAAAATTGAGAAGATTGAAGTGGCTCGTCGTGGTAAAGTACGTCGCGCGAAACTTTATTATCTTCGTGGTCTTCGTGGTAAAGCTGCAAGAATTCAAGAAATTCGCTAATAATGAAGGGGCTTGTTATGCAAGCTCCTTTTTAGTTTCTAATATCATAAATATGGCATGTTCATGATGTCGAGCTTTTGAGGAGGGTGGACGATTGTGGAACGCAACGAGAAGAATGAACCAACACATGTAGAAGAATCAAATGCAAGTGGGGAAGGCGCTGCGCCTAATCCAACTACGAGTAAGTGGAAGAAAGAAACATGGGAATGGGCGAAAGCATTGTTGATTGCCGTTGTCATCGTTGTCGTACTGCGCGGCTTCCTATTTGAGCCATTTAAAGTCTCAGGCCCTTCGATGGAACCTAATTTCTTTGATGCGGAGCGATTGATTGTCAACAAAATTACGTATACTTGGGGTAAGCCAAAGCAAGGTGATGTTGTTGTATTCAAAGCGAATGCAGAAGAGGACTACATCAAGCGAGTCATCGGTCTTCCTGGAGATACGGTTAAAGTTGATGGCGACAAAGTGTTCGTCAATGGTAAAGAGCTCGATGAACCATACTTAAAGACAGCAATAGAGAAAGCCCAAAGTGAAGGGCATCCTTATAATACAGCACGTAATTTCGCAGAGTCGAAAGTACCGGATGGAAAGATATTTGTATTAGGCGATCATCGTCCTGTATCCAAAGATAGCCGATTTGAAGATGTTGGCTTTGTTGATATATCGCAAGTTGTAGGGCGTGCTGACGTTATTTTCTGGCCGCTTGATAAATTTAGCCTCGTTGACTAGCATATCGCGATCAGGCTGTAAGAGGTGAAGGTATGAATATTCAGTGGTTTCCTGGTCATATGACGAGGGCTAGAAGACAAATTCAAGAAAAATTAAAATTAATTGACGTTGTGATTGAGTTGCTTGATGCGCGTATTCCGCAATCCAGCCGTAATCCGATGATCGATGAGATTTTGAAAGATAAACCGCGCTTAGTCGTTTTGAATAAGAATGATTTGGCTGATCCAAAAGCGACTGCTGAATGGATTCAATATTTTGCAGAAACAGAAAATCTGGATGCGCTTCCGATCGATTCGACGACAGGCCATGGCGTGAAAGAAATTATTCCGCGTGCGAAGAAGCTGTTCGCGCATAAGATTGAAGCGCAAATTCGCAAAGGGATTCGTCCTCGTGCGATTCGTGCACTGATCGTAGGTATTCCGAACGTAGGTAAATCAACTTTGATTAACCACATGGCAGGGAGAAAGATTGCAGCAACTGGAGATAAGCCAGGTGTGACGAAAGCCCAACAGTGGATTAAATGCGGTACAGAGATGGAACTGCTTGATACACCGGGGATTTTGTGGCCGAAGTTCGAAGACCAACAAGTGGGTCTTGCTCTTGCTGCAACTGGCGCGATTCGTGAAGAGATTCTGCATATCGATGAAATTGCGTACTATGCGATCCAGTACTTAATTGTGAACTATCCAGAAGAGCTCAAGGAGCGTTATAGCTTAGATGAGCTTCCTGAGGATATCGAAGATAATCAGGCGATCTTAGCGGTTATGGAAGCGATTGGACGCAAGCGTGGAGCGATTGTAAGTGGTGGGCGTGTCGATCTGGACAAGGCGTCTGTTATTATCTTACGTGAGCTTCGCAATGGTAAAATTACACGTATTTCGTTAGAGAGACCGGGTGCGAAAGTGTCTTACGGAATGAAAGATGTTACGGAACTAACGGAAGAATAGATGAAGTTTGAGGAAGTGCCTTCGGGTACTTCTTTTTTTATTTCCTTTTTATGGTGAAATTCCATAAAATGCCCTTGCATAACGAACGTTTGTTCTGTATATAATATATTATAGGAATATACGTTCGTATTTTGGTGGTGGGATAAATGAGTATCAACCCGAGAGTTGAAGCAGAAGAAGATATTCAGATCATCAAGGAGTACACGCTACTGCCCATTTTGCTCAATATGTTAGTTCGAGATATTGATGAACTGAAAATTTACAAGGATAAGCTGGTGTTTAATCATGTTATTTTCTACTTAATGGAGGTGGAGGATTCGATTTACCCGCAGCTTCAGAGCTTAAAAGCAGAGATGAGAAAGCGGGATATTAAAGTGTTAAATACCGAAATGAACGCCAAGGGCATTCAGGTGGAATATAAGGTGCGCGGTTATATTCACCAATTCACCATGTTGCGCAGTTTGGTTAAGGCAGAGCTGATGACGACGCTAATGAATATGCGGAGGCGGTTATGATGGAGCAGGCAGGTAAACAGTCAGCAGCAGGCAAACGGACGATTTTCCTAGCAGATTGCCAAAGTTTCTATGCGAGCGTCGAGAAGGCGGAGAACCCGGGATGCAAGGATCGGCCTGTTGCTGTGGCGGGGGACCCGCTGCGCCGTTCAGGGATTATTCTAGCCGCTTGTCCAATGGCGAAAGAATATGGCGTGGTGACAGCCGAACGATTAGGTGAGGCGCTCAAGAAGTGTCCTGATCTAGTCATTATGCGTCCGCGTATGCAGCATTATCTCGATATATCCTTGCTTATTACACATATTTATGAGGAAATTACGGACTTGGTTGAAGTATTCAGTGTTGATGAGCAGTTTCTTGATGTAACGGATAGTTTGCCCTTTTTCGGAGATTCGCATGCGATTGCTCAAATGATTCAGGATAAGGTGATGCAGCAGACAGGTGTACGCGTGAGAATCGGGATCAGCTCGAACAAGATACTCGCGAAGATCGCGACGGACATTTGGGCGAAGAAGAACGACAGCGGTATTTTTACATTGCCGACATCAGATGTAGAGGAGTTACTGTGGCCGCAGCCGGTACACAAGATGTTCGGTGTTGGATCACGCATGACGGCGCATCTGACCCGCCTTGGCATGACAACGATTGGTGACATAGCTCGGACACCGCTGCCGCTATTGCAGGATAAGTTTCGGGCTCGCTTCGGCAAGCAGTCGAATATTCATGCGGAAGTGTTGTGGCGTACGGCTAATGGCCTCGATGATAGCCCTGTTAGCCCACAGACCTTCGATACGCAGCCTAAGTCAGTCGGTCATATGATGACATTGCCTCGTGACTATGAAGAGTCGTCTGAGGTCGATACGATCTTGTTGGAGTTGACAGAGGAAGTGTGCCGGGATTGCAGGCGCAGAGGCTATATGGGCTCGGTTGTGACGGTTAGCTGCATGTGTAGTCCTTATGAAGCACCTACAGGCTTTTCACGCCAAATCAAGATGCCTGACCCGACGAATCATACGAACACGGTATTTGCGATGGTGAAGATGTTGTTCTATAAATTTTGGGATCAAATGCCGGTTCGCCGTGCAGGTGTGACATTAAGCGGACTCGTTCGTGACGGCGAGTATCAGCTGACTCTTTTTGAAGATCAAGTTAAGGTAAGATCACTAGATCAGGTGACAGATTGGATTAAAGATCGTTATGGCAGTGCGGCCATTGTACGTGCATCATCCTTAACAGCTGCGGGTCAAGCGGCAGAGAGAGCAGTTAAGATTGGAGGGCATTATAAATGAGTAAAAAGCTGGAGAAGAACGGTCTGTGGGAGTCTAGCCGGATGATGCTACCTCAGCATAAGGAGATTCTAATTGAGAGACGAAAGTTCAAGCTTGGTGATGACAAGGAAGAGCGAGTGTACCCGACAGCAGAGGAACTAGAGCTAATGAAGGATTCCGTATTGCTACCGGTCATGCATGCCTTCGTACTTAAGCGAGTGGAGGTTGCCAAGCATTCTTCTGAGCCGTTAAGAGAGTTGTATGTCAAGACAGCTGAGCTGCTTGCTAAATACATTCAGATTGATCTGATTCAGGTGAAGAGAAGTCTGGTCGAGAAGAAAATCGTCGTCATGGAAGAGGAGAAGGACGAATGCATGCTACATTATCGCTATAAGTATCGGGGGCATGAGGATCGTTTTACAATCACGAGAGACTATATGCGAGCAGAGATCGGGATGCGAGTGAGAGGGTATGCAGATGGGCTCGTAACGGGACTTTATCATATGGAAAAACCAGATAAACATCTAGAAAAAAAGCCCCGATGAGAAATCTCGGGGCTTTATTTTCCTTTTGATTTGCCGGGCTTGATAGCAAACAGAGCTATTAAACTGCAAATGAGGCCAGTTCCTGCGAATATAGAAAACATCAATCGCTCTTTATCCAATAATAGTGCAGTGATTAGTGGTCCGGCAGCCACACCGATAAAGCGCATACTGCTGTATAGGGAAGTGATCGTTCCGCGTTGTTCCTTTTGAATCCCTTCTGTAATAAGAGCATCCAGACAAGGAAGAACGAGTCCAATTCCAACTCCGCTAATCGTTAATAGAATTAATAGAATCCACATGCTTTTTGTATAGATTAGCAAGCATATTATCATGCTGGAAGTTAAAATTAGTGAACCGACAACATTGATCCATTTCATCCTGCTCATGTTGGTTCCGATTACTTTTCCGGCAATATAGGAAGAGAGACAGATTGCACTTAAAGGAATAGCTAGCAGGAGACCTTTTTTAATACCATCGATATTGTAATGGTCTTCTAATGTGGAGGACAAGTAATAGAGGAAACCAAACATGATGAACATGACGCATCCGCCAATTGCGAATATGCCATATAACCATCGACCTTTTTCCTTTAAAATCCCACGAAGACTATGTAGGAAAGATTTGAGTGTAACCTGCTGCTGACTGCTTTTCTTAGGAACTTTAACGAATATACCGATCGCGAGGATCGAGATGAGACTAATGAAGGGAATAACGGCTAAAGGCAGAAACCAGATTAGAAGGGTAAGGGCAGAGCCTAAGATAGGGCTGATTACTTTTCCAAAAGTATTGGATGTCTCGATAACGCCAAGTGCGCCGCTCACTTCTTCTTTACTGTCAAACATATCGCCGACTAGGGGGATTACGATTGGAAACGCTCCAGCAGCACCGATCCCTTGAACAAATCGACCCGCAAGAATACCGTAGAAAGCCGAATAATGCTCAAGCTGCCATGCAGAGAACGCAGATATTAACCCGCCAATTGTAGCTAAGGAGAGTCCGATGAGAATAATACGTTTTCTCCCAAAACGATCTGACAAATATCCAGCAATAGGGATGCAGACAATAGATACTGCCGCGTATATCGTGATAATAAGGCTTGATTGGAGTGAAGAGATCCCTAATTTCTTTTGCATGAGAGGAAGGACAGGTATGAGCATAGAGTTGGCTAAGGTCATAATCAAAGGGATGGAAGCAAGTGCGATTAGGTCATGTTTTTTTAATTTGTACATATATACCCCTTTATCTTTTTTGATAAGTCCAAGCAAGCTGTAAATACAATTTCCTAAAAAGATTGAGTTTATTCTAAATTAATCGGATCGGAATTATACAGCATGCCGCTTATGACAATTCTGTAAGTTTGGTGTAAGTAAACTGTATTACTTGAGGGTAGGTGAATCGAGTAAAGTATAGGAGTAGACACCAAAGACAGAGGAGAATGAACAGAATATGAAAAAGTTATTATCCATTGGTTTAATTATGATGTTATCGATGAGTTTACTTACAGGTTGCGGGTTAATTGATGGTATTTTCGGAGAAAAAGCGAATGGAGTTATCATCTATGGCGAGACGCAGCAAATCGACAAGGCGATTGAAAAGCATAAAAGCAAAATTTCCGAAAAAAATACGTTTCCAGTTAAATTAATTGAAGCACAAGACAAAAAAGTGTTAGCTCTTAGCTCCAAGACAGCTGAGGAATTGATCAAGAAAGAATTGTTGAAGAAAGTAGTTAAAGATTCCGATACACAAATCATTACTTCATTGCCAAGCATACCTGCTGACGGTGCAATTTTATTTGCCAAAGAGAAGGTATCGAATTTGCCAATAAATGGTATTACTGCTAAATACGAAGACAACATCATCATTGGAGATGGCCGTTCATATGCGGATATGTTCCTAATCGTAGACGAAACGGCTTTCGCGAAGCTGCAAGGTACAGATAAATCGATGGCAGCACTAAAGTATAGCAAAAATCCGAAGAATGAAATGCAAGATCTCTCATCGGAAGTAGAGAAAGCTCAAATGGTTACAATGAAGAAGTAATTCGGAATGTAAAATGAAATGTCCCGACATAATAAAGGGAGCATCCAATTGGATGCTCCTTTTGTTATTCCTCAGACTCCGTGGTGTGTTCAAAGTAATATTCCATCGCTGCATCCAGCCATTCTTCTTCCTCTGGTGTAAATGGGGATGGAGGAAGTTGATATTCTTCTGGTTCTAGATTTTCAATTTGCTGTTGCAGTTCTTCGTCCATAAGTTTCATAGTGGAAACCAGGTGGTCGTTAACCGCTTGAAGCCATTTCGCTATAAATTGTTGGACGATTGCACTTTCTACAGGCATTCCTGCTACTTCTTTTACTTTGGCAATATGACGTACATAATCCTTGTCGGATTGAGCTAATTGTTCCTCAGAATATTGATCAAATAGAACCTCAGCTAATCGCTCAGAAGTATGTTCCTCAAACCACTGACGTTCTTCGCGTTCCATTTGCATGGTTTTAATTAAACTCATGAGAATCGCGCTGTCAATTTCCTTTTCTTCCTCTAGAAGGAGTATGGTTCGGTTGATGGATTTCAGAGTGTTTCGGATATGCTCTTCTTTATCTTCTAATGCTTTTTGCTGAATCTGAAGAGATTCGAGTAAGCTTACATCAAAGCTTGAGCTGCTAAGCATCCCACTAATCTCATTTAAGCTGTAACCGAGGAACTTAAACGTCACAATTTGCTGTAGTGTCAGAGCATCTTCATCTGTATATAAACGGTGCCCCGAACTAGGATTTTTCACAGGTTGAAGTAGTCCGATCTCATCATAATAGTGAAGTGTTCGAATCGGAGTTCCTGTTTGCTTAGCGAATTCGCCAATCGAATAGTATTTCTTTGTTGTAGTCATATTTTCTTTACCCCTCGTCTCTTATTATGATCTTAAGCCCCATGTCATCATACAACCTCACGTTACTGTAGGTTCAAGAGGTGAGGGTGAAGGTAATTATTAGTAATTATGATTTGCTATGAAAAATAGTTCACCTAAACGCAAAACTGCGACTCTTAGGAGGTCGCTTTTGTCCAAAGCGTTTTCTCTAAAGTCGCAGTTCACATTATAAAACCAATATCTTATTTTATAAATATAAAAGTGCAAGATCCTTCATCTGCCGGTTCTGCTGTGTAATGATGTCTCGGCGCGGCATCGGTGTCCACTCGCTGATTGGATCAAGCCAAGTTGTAGGCAGTGGCAGTGGACTCTCGGAAGAGTAGCGTGCTAGCCAAGCCTCAGGCAGCTTTAGAAGCGGGTCTTTCGTAATCCGGTCAAGTAGTGGGTGATCTGACATAACGAGCCACAATAGGCTCCAAGCGCGTGGTACGACCCGCCATATATCGTAGCCGCCACCACCAACTGCGACCCATCGACCGTTGCAATATTGATGAGCGTATCGGTGGATAATTTCCGGCATCTGTTTGTAAATGTTCATCGAACAATGCACGTGTGCAAGTGGATCGAAAGCATGCGCATCACAGCCATGTTGCGATACGATAATATCTGGACGAAACTGCTTGATCGTGCGTTCTAGCACTTCTTCGAAACATTCCATCCATGATTCGTCCTCGGTATATGGTTGAACAGGAACATTAATGGAGCTGCCGAAGGCAACTCCTTCTCCTCGCTCATTGACCTCCCCAGTACCCGGGAATAAATACTTGCCAGTCTCATGAATCGAGAATGTACATACATCGGGGTCCGCATAGAAACTCCACTGCACACCATCGCCATGATGCACGTCCGTATCGATATAGAGCACCCTCGCGCCGTAACGGTATTTGAGGTGAGCAATCGCAGCAGAAGCGTCATTGTATACGCAGAATCCAGCTCCCTTATTCTGAAGGGCATGATGCAAGCCACCGCCTAAATGCAGCGCATGATCAACCTTGCCTGACATAACAAGATCTGCAGCAGCGATTGACCCTCCGACAATATGAGCCGTCACCTCATGCATCCCTTCAAAGAATGGCGTATCTTCCGTATCCAGTCCATAGCGTTCTGCTGTCTTAAGCCATGCTTCTTCAGGGCCTGCAGCACTCAGCTCTTTGACCGCTTCTACATAACTCGCATGATGTACACGAAGTAGTTCATCGTCGCTCGCGACGCGCAAGGGAACGATAGAGGCAGGATCAAGTGCACCTGCCTCACGCAGTAAATCGACCGTCATTATTAAACGCTTTTGATTAAAAGGATGGTCATCATTGAATTTATAGCGAACTTCATGCTCGTTATAAATAAAAGATGATGTTGCACGACGTATGTTCATGAAACTTACGATCTCCTTATGGTCGAATTAATACATAAACCGTTGATGGAAACGGATGCGGTCGAATTGCTCGACAGACTCATGTGGTACTTCTTTACCAATCCGAACCATGAGACAGTTCGCAGGATGGGAGCAGATTTCGGGATCGTCCGTTGCGAACCAGACCATATCTACACACTTCATCAGCTTCTCCATCATTGCTCGGTAATCCCAGACGTTCAGACCGCTTTTCTCTAGATCCCAATGCCAATAGTATTCAGTAGTAAAAACGATCATGTCCTCAAGCTGACCATCCATAAAGGCAAGCTGAATTAATTTCTTACCTAAGCTAAGTCCGCGGTAATCGTCTGCAACTTCAATAGCGCCAAGCTCAACTAAATCCTGCATATTACCTTCCGACCAGCGCTCAATCGGGTCTGGATAGTGAAAGGTTACATAACCAACGATTGTCTCATGCTCACGTGCGATGATAATACGGCCTTCAGGTAATTCAGCAATTTCCACAAGAGCTTCATGTTGTTCTTTCGGACGTCTGAATGCATCCAGATCTTTGTGCATCTGAAGCAGTCGGAGGTGCTCTGGCGTAACGGGTCCTTCTAGGATGATTTCAGTCTCTTGCTGCGTAGGTGTAAGACAGAGTGAATGATAGATTTTGCGATGCTCCATAGTAGACTCCTTTAAAAAACGACTATATTCCCACTTATAACACACAATTCATAATATTTAAAATGGATAGTCAAAAATATTTTTCGTATGCTATAATTATTTTGTCACAATTCATTCAATTCTGTTTAATTAGAAAAAGACGCGTTCAATTGCTTTTTTGTCAAAAGTGTAAGCGGTTAAACTAGTTCAGGAGGTAGGAGAATGGAACTGCAAAAAGTTGAAATTATTGATGTAGTAGCCGACAGCCCAAATATGAAAAGTTACGAGGAAGCACGTGAAAGTTTCAGTTGGGAAGATGTTGAGAAGGATTTCTCATGGTATGACACTGGAAAAGTTAATCTAGCTTACGAAGCCATTGATCGTCATGCAGAGTCTGCATTAAAAGACAAAGTCGCATTGTACTACAGCGATGATAAGCGTGATGAGAGCTTTACGTTTGAACAAATGAAGCAAAACTCGAATAAATTTGGTAACGTGCTTCGCAAACTGGGCGTAGATAAAGGCGAGCGTGTGTTTATTTTCATGCCTCGTACCCCTGAACTTTATTTTGCATTACTAGGTTCCATTAAGGTAGGCGCAGTTGTAGGACCGCTATTTGAAGCATTCATGGAGACGGCGGTACGTGATCGTCTGGATGATTCACAAGCAATTGCAATTGTTACAACGCCGGCCTTGTTGCACCGTGTACCTGTAGCGGAGTTGCCTAATTTGAAGCATGTGATTCTAGTTGGGTCTGATCTTGAACTAGGTGAAGGCCAAGTGGACTTCCATCAAGAAATGGCACAAGCATCAGATATACTTGATATTGAATGGGTTGATCGTGAAGACGGATTAATCTTGCACTATACATCAGGTTCAACAGGTAAACCGAAAGGTGTATTCCATGTTCACAATGCGATGGTGCAGCATTACTATACAGGTAAAATTGTACTTGATTTGAAAGAAGACGATATATACTGGTGTACAGCTGACCCAGGTTGGGTAACGGGTACTTCTTACGGAATCTTCGCACCGTGGCTTAATGGAGCAACGAATGTTGTTCGTGGTGGCAGATTCTCTCCTCAAGACTGGTATGGCGTGATTCAGAAGTATGACGTAACGGTCTGGTACAGTGCGCCAACCGCATTCCGAATGCTAATGGGTGCAGGCGATGATGTTGTGAAGCAGTTCGACATATCTTCCTTGCGTCACGTGTTAAGTGTAGGGGAGCCACTCAACCCAGAAGTTGTACGCTGGGGAATGAAAGTATACAACCATCGCATTCATGATACATGGTGGATGACGGAAACAGGTGGACAATTGATCTGTAACTACCCAGGTATGCCAATTAAACCAGGCTCCATGGGTCGTCCAATTCCAGGGGTTGAAGCTGCAATTATAGATGATAACGGGAATGTCGTTCCTCCTTATCGGATGGGTAATTTAGCCATTAAGACACCTTGGCCATCGATGATGCGTAAGATCTATAACAATCCATCGAAGTATGAAGAGTACTTCCGTATTCCGGGTTGGTACATATCAGGTGATTCTGCTTACTATGATGAGGATGGATATTTCTGGTTCCAAGGCCGCATTGATGATGTCATCAATACATCGGGTGAGCGCGTAGGTCCGTTTGAAGTTGAGAGTAAGCTAGTTGAGCACCCAGCAGTTGCTGAAGCGGGTGTAATCGGTAAGCCAGATCCGATGCGCGGTGAAATTATTAAGGCGTTCATTGCACTTCGTGAAGGGTACAGCGCATCAGATGAGCTCAAAGCTGATATTGCTAAATTTGTAAAAGAAGGCTTATCCGCTCATGCTTCACCACGTGAGATTGAATTCAAAGACAAACTTCCGAAGACACGCTCCGGTAAAATCATGCGCCGTGTGCTTAAAGCATGGGAGCTTGGCTTACCGACAGGCGACTTGTCTACTATCGAGGACTAATTCAAACTTCATCGTATTTCTTATAAAATAAAAAAACTCGAACCATTCTCGGTGACTGTTCACCTTGCATGGCTCGAGTTTTTTTCAATTCTATATCTTATTAATCTTTAAAAATAAAGGGTGCAGACGGTTTGGACTCTCCTGCTTCATTAACTGCCGTTACTTTGTAATAGCCTTTGTAGCTGACATCAAAGTAATTAAATTCGTTAGTCGTTCCAGGGGAGGAGCCGATCTTCTTGTAAATGCCATTCTCTTTATCACTGTAGTAAATGCTGTAGCTTTTCACTTTATCTTGCGTGTCATTCGCGTTCCAGCTCACTTTAAGCGCAATACCCTCACGCTTGATATTCACCCCATGTGGTGCGGATGGTGGGGTAGAGCTACTAGGATTCGTTGTATTCCCACCTGGTTGTGAAGGATCTGTCGGCCCTCCGCCAATGTTAGGAGGTAACTGAGGATCGTAAATGGGATCGATGAATGAACCGTCACTAGCTGAAGCATTGCTAGGTACAGATGTTTTCCCTACAACATCAACGGCTACTAAGTAATATTTGTAGACCTTATCCGGATGGACGGTCTCGGTATATTTCGCTTCTGCTCCTGCTAGGATCACTTTACCGTTTAATATTTGGAATGGACCGCCATTCTCCGAACGGTAAATGCGATATCCGACTAGGTCAGGTGATGCACTTGGCTGGAAGCTGATTGTAGCTGTTTCTCCTGATTTCGTCGCAACAACAGAAGTAGGCGGAGCAGGGTTCTTGCCATCATCTACCCGTGGATCTGGATCCGATGGTGCATCTGTATCGTAATCTGTCGTTTTGTAATAATCGATTGATCGTTTGTTCGTATCTCGAATCTTAGGTAATACTTCTTCTAATTCCTTCAAGATTTGACTCATTGGCTTTTCGCGTTTGACAACGGTTTTCTCTTGAACAAAATCTGCAGGTGTTGCTTCATTGGCCACATAGTTGATACTGTTGTATGTTGAGATTTTCATCTTCGTCATTACATTATCGACTTCAGTCGGTAAATATTTGCGATTGAAAATGTCGGTAACGCTAAGGTTTGCTGCTGTTGTAAGTTCACTTGGCAGTTTACCTGAAACGGAAGAAACGGTTGCCGATACGATGTTATTCGGCTTTTTGAATTCTTTAGTTGGGAACAGCTCAGGCTTTTTCTCCACAATCGAGTTCATAACCATTGCCCAGATCGTATTCGCACGCTGTGTGCCGCCTGTCTTTTTCTCGAGCTTATAGATCGGCTTGTCGTAACCGACCCATACCCCAAGTGTAATGTCAGGGGAGTAGCCCATGAACCAAACGTCGCCGTCATCTTGCGTCGAACCCGTCTTACCAACAATCGGTGTCTTCTTCGCGTATTTATAGTTCTTCGAAACGGTTCCGCCAGTACCTTGAGTAACAACGGTACGCATCATATCTGTGATGAGATAAGCGGTTTCTTCGGAGAAGACTGTTGTTGGCTTCTGCTCATATTGATAGATGATTTTACCGTCTGTGTCTGTAATCTTGCTGATCATATGGCTTTCATTGTATACGCCACGGTTGGAGATCGAAGCGAAAGCCCCAGTGAATTCTTTAACGGAAACCCCTTTGGATAGACCGCCGATTACACCAGTTTGAGCTGCGTAGTCTTCTTTCGTAATTGACGTTACCCCCAACTTCTTCACAAAACTCCAAGCCTCATCAATGGTAACCATATCGAGAAACACCTTGAGTGCTGGAATGTTGTACGATTGGTCAAGCGCTGTACGGGCTGTAATGAGTCCATGGAATTTATGGTCATGGTTGTCCGGGATATGGAACCCTTTCTGACCGTCTTTCAAGATAAGAGGCACATCATCAATAATAGAACCAGGCTGGATAAGTCCTTTTTCCATCGCAGGGATGTAAGCTGCCAGTGGTTTCATCGTAGAACCAGGCTGACGGAATGCTTGTGTGGCATGGTTATACTGCTCCTTAGTGGAGAAACCACGTCCTTCAATCATACCGAGAATAGCGCCAGTCTTGGAGTCAACCATAACTGCACCGACTTGTTCTTTGCCTTTTACTTTATCATCAGGACTAAAGTTCTTATCATTCTCGGAAATTTCGTGCATCGCGTCATAGATTGTCTTATCAATCGTCGTGTAAATATGGTAACCACCATGCAGGAGTTCTTTTTGTGTCTTTTCCTTCGCTGCGTTGTATTCTTTTGCATTCTTCGTCGGATCAAGCTCTGGATATTTCTGTTTTAATAGAATCTCTGTCGCTTGTTTCTCCGCTTCCAGCATTAAGTATGGATATGTATTGTAAGCTTTCTCTGTGGATTCAGCGAGTGATGCTTTCAGGTCAAAATTGAGTGCAGTCTGGTACTGATCCTGCGAAATTTTGTTCTCCTCCAGCATACGCTTTAGCACGAGACGTTGACGGTCAGTTGCACGCTTAAAGGCAGCTCCATCAAACTTTCCTTCCCCTGTAAAGGCAGAGAAGTTACTCGGTAATTGCGGTAATCCAGCTAAATACGCAACTTGTGCGATACTGAGCTTATTCAGATCATTTTCGTTGAAAATCCCTTTGGCTGCCGCTTTAATGCCATATAAGTTGTAACCAGATGAACCGTTTCCATAAGGAATCTTGTTCAAATAGGCAAGTAAGATTTCATCCTTGGATAACAGTCGATCCATACGCAGTGCTAGCAGGAGTTCCTTCGCTTTACGGTCATTTTCTTTGTCTAGCGTTAGGAACACCCGCCTAGCAAGCTGCTGGGTGATCGTACTGCCGCCGGTCTGAACATCTTCATTTAACACTTTTTGTTTCACAGCGCGAAGTAATCCATTCATATCAATTCCGAAGTGATTGTAGAAATCTTTATCTTCGATCGAAAGCACGGCATCCACGACAACTTGTGGAATTTCATTTAATTTAATCATGCGCCGATCTTCTTCGGATCGCATTTGGCCAATTGTGTCACCGTTGTTAAAATGGACAAATCCAGTCATCACATTTTGTTCCATCTCTTTGAGCATGAACTCTTTGCTACGAATCGGATCGTCTTTAACAAGAGCACTGACAAGGCCAAAAGCGGCGGATCCCCCTAAGATTCCGACTGCAATAATGGCGACAATGAGCCACTTTAAACTAATAAAAGTCCATTTACCTGTTTTACGTACACCAGGTTTATTAAAGAAGTTTGTAATCTTTCCCATAAATCCCCCACTTCCTCCTTCGGGCAGTCCAATTAATTATACCATAATTGGGTAACGAGAGGGAGTGCTTAGGTGTTGATTACACGCGGATGTGCGCTGTTTGGTAGGTCTCAGGTGATTGTTCAGTTATAAAATGACTAGGTGTGCGCAAAGCGTAAATGTGCAAGTAGTGCATCGCTCTCGTACACGCCGTGTAGAACAGCTTGCGTTCATGTTCCTTGCTGTACTGCTCATTTGACCCGTCATAGATCAATACGGCATCAAATTCCACACCTTTTGCTAAGTAAGCAGGGAGCACGAGTATCCCTTTTTCAAAAGTAGGGGAATTTTTAGTGATTAAGCGTACAGGTAAGGTGTGGCTTAGTTTCTCATACACAGCTTCACTTTCCTGTGCCGTTTTACAAATAATCGCGACGCTTGCGTAGTTGTTATCTAACAGCGACTTCACTTGATCCACAATTGCTTGATGTAGGGCTTGGCTGTCAGGTAGAACCGTTACAAGCGGCTTATCACCGTCTCGATTAAATGGAATGATCGCATCGCCGCCAGGAACCATACCGCGTGTAAACTCCACGATTTCTCTTGTTGAACGATAACTGCGCTGAAGCCGAATCCACTGCGTTTGTTCAGGGCCGAATAAGGCAGACATCGGATGTTCTTGCGTAAGTGCAGCGTCATGGACATAGATGGCTTGATTCAGGTCACCCAGCACTGTCATTTTCGCGCGCGGGAACAGTCTCTTGATAAATTCAAATTGGAATGGCGAGTAGTCCTGCGCTTCATCAATCAGAACATGCCGTACAATCGTATTGACTTGGAAGCTCTGCAGCAGTTCTTTCAAATATAAGAACGGTGTCGCATCCTCATAAGCAAGTTCTTGTTCATCAAGACGACGAATTGTGGATTCACAAATTTTGGACCAAAGTTCAGGAAGCTCAGCTTCACCTAAATCTGCATCCGCTAAACGTGCTATTAACGCAGGATTACGGAACAATTGACGATAGATTGCCGATGTATGAACGAAACCTAGCTGCTGAACCCACTCGTTAATGGGTTTGAAGTGCTTTTTCACAATTTTGCGAGCTAGGAATTCTTTTTCAACATCATAATCGTTAAATGTTTCTTCTTTGCGATTTTTTTCATGATGCAGGTGGTTGAATGAAGCGTGAAAATCTTCGATATCTAGCAGATCCATTTCATCCTCAACCCACGGTGCCTCAATTTGAGTCGTCGCAAACTTACGGATTTTTTTCTTCAGCCATGTGCGCATCAGATCAATCCGATTAGGTAAACGAATCGACGAATCATAGGAGTAGAACTGAGTGATCATCTCCTTATTCGATACGATCTCATGCCCTCTAAACATAACAGGTTTAAACAACATGCCTTGCTTAAGAAGATCATTCCGATAATTCGTAATGACATGCAAGAATGCAGTCGAAGACTTATACTGAATACCTTGCAAGCGAGCTGCATAATCGGGAGTAGGTGCAACAGATAAGACATATTCTAATTGTGAAAAAGGATCTTCGACATCAAACTCATCGGCTAGACGATGATTCAAGTATTGTTGGAACGTCGTCTGTTGCATATTCTCCTCACCGAGTTCAGGAAGAACACTCGAAATGTAGCTGTTAAACATCGAGTTAGGGGAGAACAGAACGACTTGATCCGCGGATAAGTGGTCACGGTGTTTATATAGTAAATAGGCGACACGTTGAAGCGCGGCAGATGTCTTACCACTACCGGCAGAACCAAGTACGATTAGCAATCGGCTATGATCGTTGCGGATGACAGCATTCTGCTCCTTCTGGATCGTTGCCACAATGCTCTTCATCTGTGTATCGGAAGTGCGGCTTAGTACTTGCTGTAGCACTTCATCGCCAATCGTGTCATTCGTATCGAACATAAAATCAAGTTCGCCATCACGGAAGCCATATTGACGCTTCACTGTAATATCGCCTTCGATCTTACCCATTGGTGTTTCGTAAGTCGTGTGACCGGGCCCAGAAGTATAATATAAGCTGGAGATGGGAGCACGCCAATCATAAACCAAGAAGGAATGTTCATCTTCATGAAGCAAAGAGGCAATCCCTAAATAAACGGGTGTCGATGTTTGCTCGCCATCTTCTTTAAAGTCAATTCTTCCGAAATAAGGGGACTGTAAAAGTCGAGACATTCTGCTAAGAGAAAGTGATGCCTGGCGGTGATTGAGTTCACGCTGTGATAGCATCTCGGCCTGCTGTTTCAAGCTGAGCGCAGTCTCTAGCTTATCATCGAAGCTGCTTAAGTCGATGGTAACGTCGTCCCAAAAGTCTTTACGAATTTCAATAACATCTGTTCGAACCTGCCCGACGATATCGGATAGTGTTTCTATGCGCCTCTGAATTTGCTTCGTTACGAGCTGTGAGTGGGCGACTTCTTCGTTCCAGTTGTGATTGATCATTCTATATTTCCCCCTTCATAATGGCATATGCCTGGTTGACTTCCTATTTTGGATGTGGTATATTTAGATTAGGAAATCAAAATGGAGTTACTTTACACTTGTTTTCGATTGAAAACAGACTGTGTTCAGTATAACATCAACAACTTCTTTATTCAATGGGGAAGTTTATTTTATTTTTGAGAGGGCGCCGCGAGGTGTCCTTTTTTTGTGCCCTTGAAAAAGGAAAAAAAGAAGCATGAGATCCGAAGATCTCATGCTTCTTAGCAAGCAGTCCAACAAGGAACTGCTATAGGGATTAACGGGAGTAGAACTCGACGATTTGTTTCTCGTCAATTTCTTGAGGAAGCTCAGCGCGCTCAGGAAGACGAATGAACTTACCTTCTAGTGCAGCTTCGTTGAATTCCAAGTATCCAGCCAAGAAGTTGCGGTTAGCAATAGCTTCTTTAACTACGGATAGACCTTTACTTCTTTCACGCAAGGAGATTACATCACCTAGGGAAACTGTGTAAGAAGCGATGTCAACTTTTTTACCGTTAACTACAACGTGACCATGGGATACTAATTGACGAGCACCAGCACGGGAGTTGGAGAAACCAAGACGGTAAACCAAGTTGTCAAGACGGCTTTCAAGAAGAACCATGAAGTTCTCACCGGAGATACCTTGTTGCTTGGAAGCTCTGTTGTACAAGTTACGGAATTGTTTTTCGTTCAAACCGTACATGTGACGCAATTTTTGCTTCTCAAGTAATTGCATACCGTAGTTGGAAACTTTCTTGCGTTGTCCTGGACCGTGTTGACCTGGAGGGAACGGACGCTTCAAATCTTTACCATTACCGCTAAGAGAAATGCCGAGACGACGGCTTAATTTAAATTTAGGACCTGTATAACGTGACATATTAAGGTTGCTCCTTTTTCGATTCAAGTTTGTTTGATTAGTTAAATGTTCCAAATAAATTGGTGATGTAGTGCGCTAATTATGTTTACGGCAAGTCCTTCTTGTAAGAAGAACGCCTCTGGCAAGCACCTCAGCCGCAGTCCTGACAGCAACATAATTAGAGAGGGTGGAACACAACAAACAATCACCGGTCGTAATATTGTTCACGATATCATATTTTAATTAAAAAAGTAGGCTATGTCAAGTTGTTGTTCGAAATAATGGGTCTATCGATATCGTTTGAAGTTAACTAAAAAGTAGTGCATTCCTCCTAGATTAGTAGTAATATAACATAGAAGAACTTCTACATACATAAAGAGTATGAAAAGGAGTCATCGTATGAATGAACAAGCGGAGCTGGGAAAACAATTGATTAAGCTGGAATCAAATCGTCATAAGCCTATTAACTATAGGCTTATTTTGCCATCTGCAGCTTTGGAAGTCAGCTTAGAATTTAAGAAGGCACTTAAATCTTCATATGTGAAATGGTCGGGACAATTTACCTATTTACCAGAAACGTTAAATGGTACTTTTGTCATGTTGGATGCGGATTATCGGATTGTATTTAAGCATTCGATTGGAGAAGCCGATCATAGTTGGATTGAAGAACAGATGAATTGGACAGATATTAGTGAGGGTCATGATGCGATCTCCATTTGTATTACAGAGCAATCTGCGCAAATCGTAGAAGGTGTCTCTTGTGCAATTCCTATATTTTTGGCCCCACATGAAGAGTTGTATGGGATCTTCGGGTTTATTGGTGAGCCGCTGCAAGAGAGTATGGATTATCTCTTCTATCTATATACATACGGATTGGAATTCATCAACAACCTGGTGCTTCTGGCTGAGACGGAGAAGAACCGGAAACTTTCTCGTGAAATTAATAAACGGGAAGTGTTGTTCTTAGCTTCACGTCGACTGCATTCTTTAATTAGTACAGAAGCGGTGCTAACAGAAGTGGTACAGAGCTTAAAGAGTGTATATCCGATCATGAGCTTGGATTTGTATTTATTGCAAGATATTCAGTCTGCAAGTCTGCCTATTAAACAGCTTGATCTGCAAAAAATGGACAATGCGATGTATGTGCGTGCCTTTATGGATGATCAGCTTGTGATGGAGCAGTATCTTGGGGTGGATATGGGTACTATCGAGCTGGCAGTTCCACTCTCAGGTAAGCAAGGTGTTTATGGTGTACTACACATGCAGTGTGAGACGGATACGCTTGATCCTAGCGATATTCAATTTATTTCGATGCTAGCCGATAGCGGGGGTTCTGCATTTGAGAATGCGAAGCTGTACGAGCAGTCTTACCTTCTTATTAGCGAACTTCGTCTGATTAATGAAATAACAAGAAGGCTCAATCAGAGCCTGAGCTTGAATGAGATTATTGACTTTGTGTCCGCGGAGCTCATTCAAATTTTCGGTGCGGAATACTTCTGTATTTTGCAGCGGGAAAAAGAAAGTGATCGCCTTGCGGTGCAAGCGACGAATATGCCGGCGATGTTCAGTGAATATTTTACAATTAATAGTGGATTCTCAGGTGTTGTGTTCAGTACCAAAGAGCCTGTCATTATTTCCGATTATTGGGCAAGTCCATTAGTTAGTTCGAAGCTCATGGAGTTTACGGGTGGACGTTCCCTTATTGCTTCTCCTATTATTGTGAATGAAGAAGTAATGGGTGTAATTATGGTTGTCCATCATAAACCAAGTTATTTCTCATATGATAATTATAAGCTCTTACAAGTGCTGTCCGGGCATATTGGACTCGCCATGACGAATGCTTCCTTGCATGCAGAAGTGAAGCGAATGGTCATTACTGATAATTTAACCGGTCTTTATGTACGCCATTACTTGGACGAGCAGATCAGCAACTTCCAGAAAGAAGATTTCTGTGGATCCTTTGTGTTGATTGATATCGATAATTTCAAAAAAATCAATGATACGTATGGTCATCAAGTTGGAGATCAAATTCTCAAGCAAGTGTCTGCGATTATTCAAAATTCGGTACGCGAAAGCGATGTTGCAGCACGTTGGGGCGGCGAAGAGCTTGCGATCTATTTACCGCATATTTATAAGGAACAGACACTCAAAATTGCAGAGCGTATCCGGCAAAATGTGATGAAAGAAACGAATCCAACCGTGACGATCTCGTGCGGCGTATCGGATTGGAATTGGGAAGATGAGAAAATTAGCGTAGAGACATTGTTCTACAAAGCCGACATGGCGCTGTATCAAGCAAAGAATGATGGTCGTAATCGAATCATTATGGATTCATTATAGCTTTGTGAGTATTTGCGCTTGCAAATGGGGATGTTATACAGTTGTAGGGTTCTTTTGGGGTGATTTGTAGAATGAAACATTGGAAATGGATTGTAGGCAGTGTCATTACCGTCATTGTAATTGGACTGGCTGTGTATTATGGGAAGCAAGTACATTTCTCGCACTTATCGCGTTATTTGGTGTCACTTGGCGTGAGTGGAATGATCATTGGAGCGGTGCTCATCTATCTGCAGACGTTCTTTCCGTTTATACCGTTTATTGTGCTAGCAGGTGTGAATGTTGCGATATTCGGGCTTAAGTGGGGATTTGTAATTAATTATTCCATGTCTTGCTTAGGTGCTGTTTCTGCCTTTGTCGTTGCGCGGCACTTCGGTCATGCATGGGTTGATCGTAAGATAGCGAAGTATCCGATGATACAGAACTTTAATCGGCTGCTCGAGAAGGACGGTTTGTTCTATACATTAATGGGTCGATTAGTTCCAATTATTCCGTCGAGTGCTGTATCATTCGGCGCGGGTGTGACAGCGATGCGTATGAGTTCGTTCGTCATTGGGACGGTGATCGGGAAGATTCCGATTATTATCTTGGAATCGATGATCGCTCATGATGTGCTGAATTTTAAACAAAACAAATTTCGGCTGCTCGTTCTGATGATCATATTCAGCTTAATCGTTGCGATTGGATATGTGGTGAAGAAGAAATGGATGGATCCCAAAGTTCCACCAAAAGTTCCACCCAAAGATCATTAGCGAAATGGGCAGAGCACATAATAAGTTGCCAGATGGTGAAGCTAAGAATTCAATATCTGAGAATTAGGTGTAAAAAGGGTAGAGAATTGGAAGATGTGCAAATTTATGTTGCACATCACTCTGTGAAACATGTATCATAGTGTATGTACATCAATTAAATTAATTAATGAACTGATTTTAGGGAGGAATGCTTCATGGCACCGACAAACAACTCAGCAATCGTAGAAATTTCTCAAACAGCAGGCAAATTCACATCTTCGATTGTCCTTCAATACGATAACAAGTATATCGATGTTAAAAGTATTCTTGGATTGTTCACAACTTTGTTGGACTCCAGTAAGTATGACCTTCACGTACACGGACAAGATGCTGTAGAAGCGAAACAAGCAATGGTAGAAGTGTTCGAGAAGTACAATCTACAAGTCAATATTGTTGAAGACTAAGAGACCTGAGTATCTCCAACTTTGTTGGAGATACTTTTATTTTACATACGTATTCGTGCAAAAGTTTTCTGAGAAACGAGCGTGGAAACTTGTATATTCTCACGTTTTCGTCTAATATATTTCTTATAGAGGAATGGATGATTCTAAATGAGGGGGAGCCTAAAATGTCTTCATCTGAAGTACTAATGAGCTTGAACCAAAAGGCACTTCTTCTTCTACAAGAAGATGCCGATAAAATAGAAAAATTGATTGAAGTACAGATGGGTAACCTAACAACTCGAAAGTGCCCGTTGTATGAAGAAGTGCTCGATACACAAATGTACGGATTGTCTCGTGAGGTGGACTTTGCGATTCGAGCAGGTTTGATCTATGAATCGACAGGCAAAGAAATTTTAAGCAAACTTGAGCGCAACTTGGCGCAGTTATATGAGATGCTAAACAAAAAATAACCCTGACCGTGGTGTTAACTCCAGCGGTGGGGTTATTTTTTTGTGTCTTAAATATCGAACTAATAAGACTTATTGCCAAAATGACTTGAGATTTCGTGTGTCGTCTCAAGTACTTTCTCCGTCCAGTGCGCAAGATTATCTTGCATGCGATCAGTAGGTCCAATTAAGCTGATGGATGCGGTGACGTTGCCATCAGCATCGAAGATTGGGGCAGCGACCGCAGTGACACCGACATTCCGAAGATTTGAGCTTGTCTCGTAGCCGTTCAAGCGAATATTCGCTAAGCGTTCTTTAACAACGGCTGGATCACTAATGGAATAAGGTGTGTACTGTCGGAGTGATTCACTAAGTACTAGGTCGATAGCGCTTTCAGAACGATACGCGAGAATTGACCTAGAAGCGGATGTTGCATACAGCGGGAATCGTCTAAATGCATCGACATTGAAGCGAATCGGGTGCTGTGACTCAATTTTATCCACATAGATCGCGTCGTTGCCATCGATAATACACAAGCAGACAAGCTCTTTGGTGTAACCAGCCAGTGATTGTAAGAAAGGACGAGAAAAGTCTGCCCAATCGTCGTGCTTTTTTACTTTGTTGCCAAGCTCAAGTAGCGTATAACCAAGTGAATATTGTTTGTTGACAGGGTTTTGCTTAATAAAGCCTTCATGTTCGAGCGTCGTTAGCAGTTTATGTATAGCGCCTTTCGAAAGTTGCAGTCTTCTGCTTAATTCACTAACACCTAGTTCTTTTTCAGAGTCCAAGAAAATTTTGAGTAGTTTACAGCTCTTCTGGACGGAAGTTAATAGTTGATCCATCGTACAACCTCTATTCGAAATTTTAATAATTTGAAAATACAAAAACGTTAGATAAATCAAATAATTGTATTGAACATACCATGATCCCGTGATAAAATCAATTTCATCGGTTACACATAGTAAACGCTGTTCACGAATAGTGAACGAATACAAAGACATATGGAGGGGTTCATTTGAAAAAGGTTAAGGTATTAAGTGTACTATCTGCAGTTACTTTGTTCGGAACAATTTTGGCTGGTTGTGGTAGCAGTTCTGAAAGCGCTGCCGGTAAATCCAGTCCAGCACCTGCTGCGGCTACTCCAGAATCGAAATCAGCCTTAACACCTGAGAAGGAGCTTGTCATCGGGGGTAATGGTGCAACAGTTGAGAAATTAATGAAAGATGAAATCTTTCCTAAGTTTAATAAAAAATATCCGGATGTGAAGCTTACATACGTTTCTGGTGTTTCTACAGAGCTAGTAGCGAAAGTAAAAGCACAGAAAGCAGCACCACAAATCGACTTGACGGTTATTGAAGGCGGCGAGCAAGAATCCGGTCGTGTGGAAGGACTGTGGGAAACACTTTCGGACAAAGACATTCCGAACATGGCTAAAGTTGGTGCAGATCTGAAAGTGAAAGACAACAGCGGGGTAGCGGTTAACTTTACACCGATGGGGATTTCCTACAATAGCGAAGTTGTAAAGGCGAAAGGGCTGCCTGTTCCTGAGTCTTGGAACGATCTTGCAAAGCCTGAGATGAAAGGCAATCTTACATTAACTGAAATTTCAAGCAATTTCGGTCGCTCAGCAACAATTATGATGGCTTATGCGAACGGTGGCTCTGAGAAGAGCATGGATGCTGGTTTTGACAAGTTGAAAGTGATTGCTGGATACATGCCAACTTTCGCAAAATCAGCTGCACAATTGCAACAGAATCTACAAGACAAAACAGCTGCGTACACCGCATGGACGATGGCAAGAAGTATCGTACAGAAGAAAGAAAGCGGATTGCCGCTTGAGTTCGTGATTCCTAAAGAAGGTTCGAACTTGGTACCGAACGTAGCGACTCTTGTTAAAGGTGCGCCACACCCGAATGCAGCGAAATTGTTTGCAGATTACTTATTATCAGATGAAGTTCAAACGATGTACGCAACGAAGTTGTACTACAATCCTGCTGTAAACGTGAAGCTACCAGATGACATTGCGAAGCTCATTGAATTTGACCGTAAGAAAGTGGTTCAGTTCGACTATGAGGTACTATCCAAGAGTACAAAAGCTTGGTTAGATCGTTTTAACAAAGAAGTTGCTCCTTTAGTAGGGAAAAAATAAGTGATGGGTGATAATATGACCAAAAAAGTGGATGTCGAGCTGAAGAATATACAGAAGAGCTTTGGGTCAAACGTAGTTGTCGAAAATTTCAATCTTCAAATTGCACAAGGCGAATGTGTATCATTTCTTGGGCCCTCTGGATGTGGAAAAACAACAACGCTTAACATGATTGCTGGCTTCTTAGAACCTAACCAGGGTGAACTTATTATTAAAGGTAAAAAGATGAATGGGGTTCCGTCTAATAAACGGGACCTCGGTATGGTGTTCCAAACGTATTCCTTGTTCCCGCATATGACGGTTGCAGAGAATGTGGCTTACGGTCTTAAATTACGTAAAGTGCCGAAAGCAGAAGTTCACGAAAGAGTGCAGAAAGTGCTCCAACTTGTAAAATTACCGCATGTATCCGATCGCTACCCCAAGCAATTATCGGGTGGACAACGCCAACGTATTGCGATTGCACGTGCCCTTGTTACAGAACCGTCGGTACTATTGCTTGATGAGCCACTAAGTAACTTGGATGCGAAATTGCGTGAGGAACTGCGTGAGGAGTTAAAGCGTCTACGTCAAGTAATTGGGGTAACGACAATTTTCGTTACACATGACCAAGAAGAAGCGATGTATTTATCTGATCGCATTGTTGTACTTGATCATGGCAAAGTAGAGCAGATTGGTACACCATGGGATATTTACAACAATCCTGCTTCTGAGTTCGTACACGAGTTTATCGGTAAATCGAACCGTATGGAAGGTATTGTAGAAGCGGTTGATGATTCTTCGATACGTATACTCACGAGTGCTGGCGCTTCAATCGAAGCCAAACGCCGCAATATTGCGGTAAGAGCAGGTGAACAAGTATCGGTTTATGTTCGTCCTGAAAAGATTATGATTGCAGATTCAGTGAAAACATCGGATGCAGCATGTAATGAAACGACAGGTGTTGTTCGTTATTCTTCCTTCTTAGGCTCCTTTACAGAATGTATGATTGAAGCAGGTGATGGACTTCTTAATGTTCGTCTACAAGCTGCCCCGCAAGATCTAGGTATGGATCAAGGTGGAATCGTCAAGTTGAATTGGAAAACTGAGGATGTCTATGTATTTCCCAGAAAGGGGAGCTAGAGAGCAATGAAAACACAAAGATCAACAGGTAGAATGGTTGCATTATTGCTGCTCGCTCCCGCTTTAATCGTCATGCTTGGCGTTTTCGTTCTTCCGATGGCCTACATTTTCATCCTAAGTTTCCAGCAAGAGAGTGTGAGTTTTACCTTTGCTAACTATGCGTTAATTCTGAAAGACATTTATTATTATGAAGTACTGTGGAGAACGATCAAAATTAGCTTGATGACTGTAATATGCTGTTTGGTGCTGGGATACCCCGTTGCAATGTACATGGCTAAATCGTCACCGAAAATGCGAGGCTTCATTACGTTCCTTATTATTTCCCCTCATCTGATCAGTGTCGTGATTCGTAACTTTGGATGGGTAGTTATTCTGGGGCAAAAAGGATTTGTTAATACGACATTAATGAAGTTTGGCCTGATCGACGAACCTTTGCGATTGCTCTATAACGAGCTTGGCGTTGTTATCGGTTTAACAGACTCGATGATCGTCTATATGATTCTAGGCATTGCAACAAGCTTGTATACGATTGATCAATCGTTATATAAAGCATCTGGCATTCTCGGTGCCTCAACGATCAGGTCATTCTTTAATATTACATTGCCGTTAAGCTTACCGGGTATTGTCGCAGGTACAACACTCGTATTTAGCTTATCGATGAGTTCATTCGTAACACCTGCACTAATGGGTGGTACGTCAGTTAAAGTGATGCCTGTTCTTGCTTATGAGAAAATTATGGCGACGCTGGATTGGTCGCTTGGTGCTGCTCTTGCCTTTATTTTGCTAGGATGCACATTGGGGCTAGTCGCATTGTTCACGAAGTTAATTGAAACCAAACGCTATAAGGAGGTATTCTCCTCATGAGAAATCGAATCTCCTTACTTGGTGTGATAACGTTTATCGTCGTGTTAATGGTTATATCGCCATTACTCATCATTATTCCGACTTCCTTTACTTCCGCTGGGTACTTATCGTTCCCGCCTGAAGGGTTTTCTTTTAAGTGGTATGAAAAGATTCTAGATCGTCCTGAATTCATTGATTCATTCTGGTTTAGCATTAAGCTAGCTGTCATTACCGCAGTCATCTCAACAATTATAGGAACGATTGCTGCACTGGCGCTGCATAAGTATAAGCCACCTGGAAGTAGCTTTATTAATGGATTAATTCTTTCACCTCTTACCGTACCTGCGATTATTATCGGGATCGGGGCATTGCTCTTTTTTACAAGAATTGGACTAGCAGGGACTTTCACGGGACTATTGCTAGCGCATATTCTAATCACGATACCGTATGTGGTTCGGCTAGTACTCACGGGACTCAGTTCCTTTGACTACACACTTGAACGTGCAGCGTACATCTTAGGTGCGAGTTCATTCAATGTATTCTGGAAGATTACGCTTCCGCTACTTAAGCCGGCGATATTCTCCGGTATGATTTTCGCATTCTTAACTTCGTTTGATAATGTGACGATCTCCTTGTTTATGATTACACCATCTACGACAACGCTGCCAATGGCGATCTTTAATCACATGCAAGAATCACTGGATCCGCTTGTGGCGTCGATTTCCGCTGTGTTGATCTTAGTGAGCTTACTATTTATTTTTATATTGGAACGTGTGTATGGCTTAGATCGTTTATTCGGATCAAATACCCAGTCCCATTAAGAAAGGCTGCTTGGATATGAATCTTGTGTCACAAATTCAATGTTACATGACGGAGCTGCTTGAACACCTCGAAGAAAGTGTGAACATGGATTCTCCTTCTGCGGACAAAGCTCTAAACGATGAAATGATGGCTTGGTATAAGCACCTGTTTATCCAATTAACGAATGGTACGGTGGAGCGGGTTCCTAATGACTTATATGGGGACCGTCTACTCTGCAAACTTGGAGAAGGCAGCAAGCGTATTCTAATTGTTGGACATAGTGATACCGTATGGCTGAAGGGTGAGGTCGCGCGTAGACCATTCTCAATCTCAGATAATAAAGCCTATGGGCCAGGTGTGTATGACATGAAGGCTGGTGTGCTTCAGGCGATGTATGGAATGAAGGCTTTGATGGACTTAGGGCGATTACCTAAAGACAAAGAAGTGATTCTTCTAATCAACAGCGATGAAGAGATCGGTAGTCCAACTTCACGCACATGGATTGAAGAGGAAGCGAAGAAGTGCAGTGCAGTGCTTGTGTTGGAACCACCAATGGAACCAGGCGGAGCACTCAAAACGTGGCGTAAAGGCAGTGGACGCTTTACACTTACAGTGCAAGGAAAGTCTGCGCATGCAGGGGTCAACCCGCAAAGTGGAGTATCTGCGATTGAGGAGATTTCCAGACAAGTGCTGAGTTTAGGCGCGATGAATGATTACGAAGTAGGCACAACTGTCAATGTTGGTGTCATTAAAGGTGGAATCGGTTCGAATGTTGTGGCCGCTGAAGCAGAAGCGCTTATTGATGTTCGTGTCAAAACGATGGAAGAGGCAGAGCGCATAAACGCTCTCATACACGGATTAACGTCTGTACATCCTGAAGCCATTCTCACGATAACCGGAGGCATCACTCGTCCTCCAATGGAACGTACAGATGCAATTGCTGAGTTATATGAACTCGCAAAGCAAGTATCGTTAACCGAGCTTGGAGAAGAAGTGCAGGAGATGGGAACAGGCGGGGTTAGTGATGGTAACTTCACAGCGGCGTGCGGCATTCCTACTTTGGATGGACTCGGCGCTAGGGGGGACTACGCGCACAGCCCGCTAGAGTACGTCATGATCGATGAAATTCCGAGGCGTGCGGCACTGCTTGCAGGTATTGTAGAGAAGTTATAAGTTGGTATTCACAACAAAAGGCAACCTGGGTGGTTGCCTTTTTGCATTAGATGAAGATCAGTGATTCCTACAACATGAAGAACACAACACCCAGAATGCCGTATACGGCAAGCAATAGAACCCCTTCATACCAGTTCGTCGAGCCGTCTTGGGAAATGGACTTGGTGATGAATACGGCGACAGCAATGGCGATAAGTTCATATACTTCGAAGACAATGTCCATCGTGTTACCCATGAAGAAACTTAGGAAGACGAGAACAGGGGCAACGAATAAGGCGATCTGTAGGGAGCTTCCAACGGCAATCTCTACCGTTGCACCGACTTTATTCTTAAGTGCCATCATGACAGCAGCACTGTGCTCTGCGGCATTACCAACAATAGCGATTACGAATGCACCTACGAATAGATCCGATAATCCGAATTGACTGGTCAGATCGTCTAAGGTGGAGACAAGCCATTCACTTTCAAAACCGACCATCACTGTTGCGATCACTAAATAGAGGATGGATCGACCCTTGGACCAAGCGGGTTTGCCATGCTCAACAGCTGCAAGATCGGCTAGTTCATTCTTATGGGTTATCATGGAGAAAACTAACCAGAGTATGTAGGCGAGGATTAGAACACCGGCTACAATGAGTGAGAGGGCCGTATTCTCTGTTGGAGTTAGGGACTTAGCAAATACCGCGGGAATGAACAAAGCAATTACTGCAAGAATCATCAGTGAAGAGTTGTGAGACGCAAGCTTGACGTTGAATGTTTGTTCTTTGAATTTGAAACCGCCTACAAGAATACTGAATCCTAGCACAAGGAGCAAGTTTCCAATAATCGCACCTGTTAAGCTTGCTTTCACGATACCGAACAGGCCATCTTTGACAAGGAAGAAGGCGATAATTAATTCTGCTGCATTACCGAATGTGGCATTGAGGAAGCCGCCAATTCGATCTCCTGCATAGTGGGCCACGCTTTCTGTCGCTTTTCCGAGAAATCCAGCAACGAAGATGATCGCAATACAGGAAATGAAAAATTGTAGTGTATTGCCCCAATGTAAATAGTGCGCTAGGATACTGAGGATAAAGGAAATGAGCAGCCCAGTTATGAATCCATATTTCTTTAGCATGATGGTTCTCCTTATGGTTTGATTAATCAAATTATTACTCATTAGCATACATCTATTGCAAAATACTGTAAATATCCTTTGATAATGATGGATTTATTTGCTTCGCATAGCATTTACCATTACAATAAAATCATACTGGAACTAGAAGGAGTGATCCGCATGTCTGAAATGAATCCAACGAATGAAACAGGACTAATCCGAATCTCTGATGATGTAGTGTCCACAATTGCCGGTCTAGCGGCATTAGAAACTCCAGGTATCGCTGGTATGTCTGCTGGTATATCCGAAGGTCTAGCGAAAAGATTAAGTGGTAAGAATGTGCAAAAAGGTGTTTCTGTCGAAGTTGGACAACTGGAAGCAGCAATTGATCTTCGTATCATTGTACACTATGGGTCCAAAATTCAAGATGTTTGTCGAGATTTGCAAAATAATGTTCGCGAACAGGTTGAGAATATGACAGGATTAAACGTTGTCGAAGTGAATGTGAAGGTTGAAGGCGTTGCTTTCAAAGAGGAAGAGAAAGAGTTGGAAGAAGAGTCACCAAACCGCGTTAAATAAAGAGCGTACATAAAAGGACAGCCCCATAAGGGACTGTCCTTTTAGTTTGGTTTGGTTATAAAGCTAAGTATCAATTTGATTGTGGGATCGCGAAACGCCAAGTACAATTCCAAGTCCAGCAAGTGTTACGATCAAGGATGAGCCTCCTGCAGAGATTAGAGGAAGCGTGACGCCTGTTAGTGGAATACTCGATGTAACCCCGCCTATATTAATGAGGGTCTGGAAACCGATCATCCCAATGATCCCAACTCCGGCTAGCATACCGAACTTGTCTTTACAACGAACGGATAGAATAAGCCCTCGCCAAATTAACACAATGTAGACGGCAATGAGCAGGAGGGAACCGATTAACCCAAATTCTTCACCAATAGTGGAGAAAATAAAGTCATTATGCGCTTCAGGTAAGTAATGAAGCTTCTGGATGCCTTGCCCATAGCCAGTCCCAGTTATGCCGCCATGACCAAATGCATAAAGTGATTTCGTGATTTGGTAACTTGCATCATTCTCGTATTTTTCCGGGTCCATAAATGCTAGGAAACGATCCACTCGATAGTTACTACCGGTGTCTGCCTTCATGAACATATATATGGTTGCAAATGAAGCGACGACCATCAGTACCGTACCGACTGCAAATAGATGTTTCATCTTGGCGCCGCCTGCGAAAATAACGGTAGCAGCACATAGGATGAGTACCAAGGTGGATCCTAAATCAGGCTGTAGCATAATTAAGAATGAGACAAGTCCTACGACGATAAGCGCAGGTTTCAGGCCTTTATGGAAGGTACGGAATTGCTCGTCCTTATTCGAAATCAACATAGCCAGATAGAGAATAATCCCGACTTTGGCAAACTCGGTAGGCTGAATCGAAAATCCAGCAATTTCTATCCAGCTTCGTGCACCATTTACGTTATCTGCAATTAAGGGCATGATAGCCAGCATGCCAAGAATCACGATAAATACAGGAAGGACAAGCTTTTTGAGCTTGTCCAGTGGGATGTTCATACAGATGAACATCGCGACAATACCGATAAGAGCAAAAATAAGTTGTTTCTTGGTAAACATCCAAGGATCATTAAAGCGGATCGTAGTAATAATGGAACTTGAACTAAAAATCATAACCAAACCAAAACAAACAAGTACGAAGGTTAGAAATAAGAACAAAAAGTCCGGCGTACCTTTGCGTGGTGGATTCAAGAGTTTTTCACCTACTTCTTTAGGAAAGCGATGTCTGTAGTTGACTTAATTTCTGCTGAGCAAAGCGCATCACGTTATCTGGAATCGGCGTTTCGTAGTCGAGACCGTGTGGGAAAGTAGATTTACCAATATAAACATCTTCTACATATAAAACAGCGTACGGAGATTCTAATTTACCTGTTTCAACGCGTGTATTAATACGCAAGAAGTAATCAGCTTTAGTAGATTTATCTTCAATTTTCAAGTCGTATGTAGCACGGTAGTATTCCCATTGCCACCGCACGAAGCCAAGCTCAGCGGTTACATCGTCCAAATGAGCTAGATCGCTTTTTACGCCTTTCAAACCAGTAGCTTCGATAATCACTGTTTAAACGCCTCCAATTTTCGTAAATACTCGGGTAAATACAATGTTTTTCCATGTATTAAATATGATAGTATGTTTCATGGGCTTCTGCAAGTTAAATGCAACGGCTAATTTCTAACATTTGATGTCTTTTTTCTGTTAAAATAAGAGAGGTTGATTGGTTATTTCCAATCGAAGTAAATAGCATGGGGGAAATCATGATGCTCGATATCGAACAAATGAAAATCCAGCTGGATGACAATTATGCCGAAATGGTTCAAATGAGAAGATATTTGCATCAAAACCCAGAGTTGTCTTTTCATGAATACAAAACAGCTGCCTTTGTGGCAGATACACTGCGAGGTTATGGGCTTGAGGTTCGTACACAAGTAGGTGGCAATGGTGTTGTTGCGAAACTACAAGGTGAGCTTCCAGGACCGACTGTTGCACTGCGTGCAGATATGGACGCACTACCAATTCAAGACGAGAAGAAGTGTGAGTATACTTCTAAAGTTCCGGGAGTGATGCACGCTTGCGGACATGATGGACATACAACGTCATTACTTTTCGTGGCAAAAGTGATGAGTGCGCATCGCGCGACGCTTCAGGGTAATATCGTGTTTATTTTCCAACATGGAGAGGAATTATCCCCAGGCGGTGCAGTTAGCATGATTGCAGATGGAGCGCTTGAAGAAGTGGATGTAATCTATGGTGTGCATCTGTGGAGTCCTGTTCCACTTGGTCAAGTAACTTCGCGTCCAGGCGCATTTATGGCTGCTGCGGATGAGTTTACTTTCCACATTCATGGTAAAGGCGGACATGGCGGTTTACCGCATCAAACGGTAGATACAATTGTGGTCGGCTCGCACTTGGTCGTGAATTTGCAATCTCTTGTCGCAAGGAATGTGGATCCGACGCAATCTTGTGTGGTGAGTATTGGTTCATTCTTAGGTGGAGGCGCGTTTAACGTCATCGCTGAGAAAGTATCGATTAATGGAACTACGCGTACTTTCGATCCTCAGGTTCGACTCTATGTGAAAGAGCGATTGAAGCAGATTGCAGAAGCGACATGCCAGATGTTCGGTGCAACCTGTGAATTAGAATATATCGACGGCTATCCGCCTGTAGTGAATGATGGGAGTGAGACAGATAGATTCATGCGTGTTAGTGAATCTGTGGTCGGTAGTGATAACGTACATACAAGTGAACAGAACATGGCAGGAGAAGATTTCTCTTACTATTTGCAAAAGATTCCGGGCTGCTACATGTTCGTAGGTGCAGGCAATGTGGAGCAGGGCATTATTCATCCTCATCATCATCCGAAGTTTGACATTGACGAGCGTTCGATGCTTGTATCTGCGAAGCTGTTAATGTCGATGGCAATGGACTATATCGAACATCATCGCGCGTAAAGTAAGAATGCAGCCTAACTCCAAGGGGAGATTGGCTGCATTTTTCATAACATATCTGACTTCTTATTTACGGCACAAGTTCAAGCGCCAGCTATCTGATCTGCTTAAGGTTAGTGTCTTCTTCGAGCGATTGATGGCACTGATTAATAGGAAAATGATGACGGTGTCACCCGTATTGTTGTTGAATAAAACTTTGTTCGGGGTAAGGTCGCCAAATCCGTCTCCTCCAATAAATACACCGGGTGACGGCTGGGCTTCGACTTTAATGGCGAACTGGTCATTGCTTAGCAAATAGTTGATTTCTCGTAATATAAGCTTGCGTCCATTCGGTACATTAATGACGATTTGCTGGAGAAGCTTCGTCTTACCTGCACCAACGGGTACATCTGCGTTTCCACCTACGACTCCACTTAATTGGAACAAATCTATCACCTCCTCATATATTCATAGCGTATTCACGAGGTTGTAAGAATGATTGCATTTTTTCAAATAATAGACTTTAAGGAGTTGAATGGATCATGAAAGTGAATCAGTCGTTAATAGACCCCCTCCAAGCTGCTACGTACATAGTTGGTGGAAATGCACCGAGATTCGTCCAGGAGCTAAAAAATGTGTTAGATCAAGTAGATGGAAATCTAGTGGGTGATACGTATGGATCAGGTAAAATGATTGAGGATTTTCAGAATCAAATGGCTGCCTACTTAGGAAAAGAGTCTGCGGTCTTCTTCCCAAGCGGGACAATGGCACAACAAATTGCGCTTCGAATCTGGTGTGATGAGCTCAGATTACCGAAAGTCGCCTATCATCCGCTCTGCCACCTTGAAATTCATGAGCAGGATGGCTTGAAAGAGCTCCATCATATTCAGCCGATTCTACTAGCTGACAAAGATCGATTGATTACGCTAGACGATGTGGTTCAATTAGAAGACAATATTTCTTGCTTATTACTTGAACTGCCACAGCGTGAGATTGGCGGACAGCTGCCTGCATATAGCGAACTTGAAGCAATCTCAGCCTATTGCCGCGACAAAGGGATTAAGCTGCATCTAGACGGTGCTAGATTGTTTGAGATTACGCCGTATTATCAAAGATCGGTAGCTGAAATTTGCGCGCTATTCGATAGCGTGTATGTATCCTTTTATAAAGGGATTGGAGGCATTGCGGGTGCTATTCTTGCAGGCGATACGGCGTTTACAGAAAAGTCTAAGGTTTGGAAAAGAAGACATGGCGGCGATCTGATCAGCTTGTACCCGTATATCCTCAGTTCGAAGTATTACTTTGATCAAAGAATCGATAAGATGGGGCAATATTACGAGGGGGCGAAGGAACTCGCAGCGATTATGAATCAGTGTGAGGGGATACAGACCAAACCAATTGTGCCAGTATCGAATATGTTTCATGTGCATATGGATTATTCTGCAGATGTAATCTCGCCAATACTTGCTCAAATTTATGAAGAGACGGGTGTTGGATTAACGGGTTATCTCATCGAGACGAGTGATAAGAGTTGTTCGTTTGAGTTAAGTATCGGGGATCGTTATTCCAAAGCGCCGAAGGATAAACTGAATGAGGTATTCCGATTATTAGAAATGAGATTGAAAGTGAATGGCAATTAATTAGAGGTTTCTCATGAGTTCATTGAACTTGTGGGAAGCCTCTTTCTTTGTTGAAAAAGATAAACAAACGTTAAGATTTCGTTAAGATTTATCGCATAGGACCGTTAAGCTTTGATCGGTATACTCTTTTTCATATCTATGAAGAAAAGAGAGAGGTTCCGACACAATGGTATTTTCAAGCTTGTTATTTTTGTATCTGTTTCTGCCTTCGCTACTTATTGTTTATTATTCATGCCGAAAACCGGCATTTCGGAGTTGGTTGTTAATTGGTTTTTCATTTCTGTTCTACGCTTGGGGAGAACCGATATGGGTTGTGTTGTTAGTAATTGCAGCCCTGATCGGCTACCTTTTCTCACTTGGCATAGGGAAAACGAGAGGAAGCTTGGTGTCAAAAGCCATGTTTGTAATCGCAATCGCCATAAACATCGGCATATTGAGTTTTTTTAAATACGCAGACTTTCTCGTCGATAACTTGAACGCTATGCTGCCGATTCATATTCCAAGTCCCGAAATCGCGTTGCCAATCGGCGTATCGTTCTTTACTTTCGAAATTATTTGCTACTTAACCGATGTGTATAAGGGAACGATCCAAGCGCCAACCTCTCCTAGAAACATCCTCTTCTATGTTTCTTTCTTTCCTCATTTGGTTGCTGGACCGATCATCCGTTACAGCGATATTGAGCAACAGATTGAGCGGCCGAGGGTGTCCGCGGCTAGCTTCAGCGAAGGAATTACCCGGTTCGTTATTGGACTAGGCAAAAAGGTCATTTTCGCTAATTTGCTTGGGGAGAGTGTGCAGCAGCTACTTCAACCGGGGGCAAACGATGCTACCGTGTTCGGAATCTGGTTCGGCATCTGTCTGTTTGCCTTGCAAATTTATTTTGATTTCTCCGGTTATTCGGATATGGCAATCGGTTTAGGTAAAATGTTTGGTTTCGAGCTGCGTGAAAATTTCAATTATCCCTACGTCTCGAAGTCTGCGGGCGATTTTTGGCGCCGCTGGAATATGTCACTCGGTGGTTTCTTTCGAGATTATGTGTATATACCACTGGGAGGTAACCGCAAGCGTGTTGCACGCAACTTGTTTATTGTCTGGTTTCTAACCGGTTTATGGCATGGGGCAAGTTGGAACTTCATCATCTGGGGGCTATATTTCGGCGCACTCATCTATATTGAAAGACGATGGCTCGGCAGATGGTTGGAAAAGAGGGTAGCAGCGGTAGCTCATATATATGCGACAATAGCGATGCTGATCGGCTGGGTGTGGTTCTATTTTACCGACCTTAATGATGCTGTGCTAGCGCTACTAACAATGTTCGGATTGAATGGTCGAGAACTGGCTACACATGAGCTTTCGATTTATTTTCGAGAAAACGCTCTGCTGTTCGTCACGGCTATTATTGCCTGCACACCGCTAACCAAAATAGTGTTAAAGCTTCTAACCCGCAAACTATCACGGCTTGGAAACGGGGTAACTGCTGTGGGTATAGTACTCGTGAATGCCTTCGTACTTCTTGCTGCCACCGTACTTCTGGTCGGAAGCACTTATAATCCTTTTTTGTATTATCGATTTTGATAGGAGACTCAAAAAATGAAAATGAAACCGGTATATCAATATACGGTCAATATCTTATTGTTCTTGCTGATCGTGTTCGTAATAGGAACCGTTACACTTATAAATTCAAGTTCGGTGGGTATGTCGGAGTTGGAGCAACGTGACCTTGGGAAGAGACCCGTATTTTCTTGGAATCGCCTAATAAGTGGTGAATATACTCGCATGCTAGAGAGCTATTACTCCGACCGTTTCGCGTTTCGATCTACGCTTGTTCAGGCGGGTTCGGAGCTTAAGGGACTGAGAGGGTTACCTGATAAGAACGGGGAGAGTATTATTGTTCGACATGGCGATAATACAGCATCGAACAGCTCGGTTATTGAATCAGATGCTGTTAAGTATTTGATTACTAACGACCAAGCCTATACGTTGTTCACATTTTCCTCCGAGGCTGCTAAGCAATACGCGGCAGCGTTGAACCGCTTCAGAGTGTCCATTGATTCGAATATACGAGTCTACTCCTTGCTAGCACCGTCATCTGCGGCTTTTCTAGATCATTCGAAGTACCGGGACATGTCTGATTCGCAAAAAGATGCTTTTGCAGCGATTTATGGGCAACTGTCCGAAGGGATTAAGGCGGTGGACGTCTACTCGACACTCGAGGAGCATCGCTCAGAGTATACGTATTTCCGTACCGATCACCATTGGACGGCACTTGGAGCTTATTACGCCTACTCCGAGCTGATGAAGACGATGGGAGAGAGGCCGGAGCTGCTTAGCACATATAAGAAGGAGACGATCGAAGAATTTCTTGGATCTAGTTATAAGGCTACACTTAGCGGCGATCTCAAATCCAATCCGGATACGATCGAGTATTATGTGCCGATAGTCGACTATAAGTTTACGGTTCGATATGGGAATGCTCGGAGTAGCTCTCGCCATGTTGTCGATCCCCAGTTTGCGACTGCAAGCAATGGTTACGCAGTGTTTCTAGGGGGAGACTTCCCGCAAGGTAAAATTACGACTGGAGCTAATAACGGTAAAAGGCTACTTGTAGTAAAAGATTCTTACGCAAATGCGCTCGTTCCTTTTTTAGTTCCGCATTTTGAGGAGATAGATGTCATTGATCCAAGACATTTTGAAGGCAGCCTCACAGCGTACATGAAGGAGCATAGATTTACCGACGTTCTATTCCTGAGTAGTTCCACGGCGGCTCGAACGGCGGTTGTGGCCAAGCTGCTAAGCGACAAAATAGGTGCGGCATGAGGTGAGGTACTTATATCACCAAAAGAAACGATCCTTATCATCGACGACGAGAGAAACGTTGAAGCGCACAGTGGAAATATAAATTATAAAGATAATGACCCTGAAGTACGACGTTATGATCTAACGTTTGTCTCAGGGTCATTTCAGCTATTTGCGTTTAAAAGCACCGTCGTAATCTTTCCAAATTCCATTACCTTTCTTGCGAGCGGCTTCTTGATCTTTCTTAAATGTATCCACGTATTTAACATTCGGTTGAAATGTTACCATGCGGCCATAACCTTCTTGAATAAGTGTGCGATTGAACATCTCATCATCGATCCATATATAAGCGAGATAGCGTCCATATTGATCTTTGGGTTCGACGTCCCATTCAAGCTCGACCGTTTTCCCCTCTAAGCGCTTCTTCGTATAGGCACTTGCTTCCTCTCCCCAGAACATAACAGGAGTATCGGCTTTCTTCGTTTCTGGCGTATCCACACCGATTAGGCGTAGCCTCTCTTTGGAACCATTGATCGTAATTTGCAACGTATCACCATCGACTACACGTTCTACCTTTACTTTGGTGCGATCAGAAGCCTCTTTTTTTGTGGACGGACTCGGATTTGAACATCCTAGCATTGCTAAGCACAAACTAAGTACAAGCCCTATGTACATGAACTTTCTCATCTTGTTGTCACCTCTTCGGCTTTCATTATAGTGCTGTGGCGCGGCGACTTCAAGTCAAATGCACAGGACATACTAGAGATTGGAAATGATGGCAGCTTAGCAGAGTAGGAGGGTTCAAATTTGCAATTACATATGGATAAACCCTTAATTGTTCAAAAAAATGGTAACGTGCTTCTGGAAAGTTGGCATGTCGATTTCGATCAGACGCGCATGGAACTCGCAAGTTTTGCAGATTTAGTGAAAAATCCGGATGGGTTACATACATACCGAATAACTGCACTCTCATTATGGAATGCAGCAGCTACAGGGAAGCAATTGGAATCGATTGAAGGTTTTCTTGATCAACAGGCCAAGTTCGGTATTCCACAGAAGATAAGAGATCACATTCGAGACTGGTATACCAGGTATGGAGTATTTGAGTATCGATTGGTGGATGAGCAGTGCATCTTGCATGCTACTGACTCGAACCTATTAACGCAGCTTCAAGGTCATTCAGACATTTCACCTCTACTCGGCACGCGATTATGTCCGAATCAAATTCATATTCCAACTGACAATCGGGGGCTTTTGAAAGAACGGTTAATGAAGTTAGGCTATCCTATTCAGGATAAAGTAGGTTTTCATGAGGGAGAGCAATTAAAGTTTGAGCTTGAAGCGAAGTGTCAGCTTCGTTCCTATCAGATCGATGCGATTGAAGCATTTTGCCAGAAGGATGCTGGAAGTGGCGTGCTTGTACTGCCTTGTGGAGCGGGGAAGACCCGTATCGGAATTGGGGTGATGGAACGATTGCAGTGTGCGACACTTATCCTGACCACGAATACGACGTCTGTTCGGCAATGGATGAAGGAAATTACGGGCAATACGACAATTGATCCTGGGCATATTGGCGAATATTCGGGTTCGATCAAGCAGGTTAGACCGATTACGATCGCCACTTATCAAATTATGACACACCGTAAATCCACCGATGATGCCTACATCCATATGGGATTGTTTCATGAAAGAGATTGGGGTCTTATTATTTATGACGAAGTACACTTGCTGCCAGCTCCTGTGTTTCGAATGACAGCCGATATTCAAGCCACACGTAGACTTGGACTCACTGCAACCCTCGTGCGTGAGGATGGTCGTGCAGAGGAAGTCTTCTCACTTGTTGGTCCTAAGCGCTACGACCTGCCTTGGAGAACGCTTGAGCAAGTAGGGTGGATTGCAGAGGCTCACTGTCATGAAGTCCGCGTGGGGTTAGGTGATGATGGGTTGGAACAGTATCAATGGGCAGATTCGAGGCGTCAAGGCAGGATTGCAGCAGAGAATCCGAACAAACTAGGTGTCTTGAAGCAGCTGTTAAAGAAACACGAGAATGAGCCAACGCTCATTATTGGGCAATACTTGACGCAGCTTAAACAAATTGCAAGCAGTATTGGCGCGCCCTTCATTCATGGACAAATGCCGCAAGATGAACGTGATGTCCTGTATGAACAATTTCGATCCGGTACTAATAAAGTGCTGGTCGTGTCTAAAGTGGCTAATTTTGCAGTTGATTTGCCAGAAGCAGCTGTAGCACTGCAAGTCTCGGGGTCTTTCGGTTCAAGACAAGAGGAAGCACAACGTTTGGGACGAATTTTGCGACCGAAGACAGGCGAGAATCAAGCTTATTATTATTCCATTATCTCGGAAGGGACGAAAGAATGTGATTATGCCTTAAATCGGCAATTATTCCTTGTCGAGCAAGGTTATTCATACAGCATTATGGACTGGAAAAGTGAAGCGGGAATTGGAGATGACGTGGATGAGTAATGGTGTAACACCCTTTCGTGGACTGCTGCGAGATTTATTCATCCTGCTGGCCTACGCTTATCGCGGTGAGTTAGTGGTTTCTTCTAGGGGCTGCTTACAGCAAAACAAGATTAAGAAAGTAACAGATAGCTTACAAGTATCAAGTACAATTCTTCGACAAACGAAGCTGACATATACATTCTGTGATCGGTATGAGCCGCAGCTAGCGCTTGCTTTGGATGCTGCGATTTTCCTAGGTTTATTGACAAGTGATCTGAAACGATATTTGATCCAAGTAGATTGTCTCATGGAGTGGCTATCTTTACCTGAGCAAGAACAAAGTTTGCAGCTGTATACGTATTGGAAGCAAGTTCATGATCCGCAGGATGAGAAGACGCAGCTTTTTGTGAAAATAATTGAAGAAATTCCTCATGGGAATGAAGTCTCACTCCATGATTTAATCAACGATCTAGAAGACGATGCATTATTGACAGACGAATGGCTGCAACACATGCAAAACATCTGGATTGCACCGCTATGTGCGTTAGGGTGGTTGGAACAGCGAGAGGTAAGTAGTGATAACTTGTATTTATGCTCATTCCTGCCTAAATCAAATCCTATAGAAGTCGCAAGTAGTCCTCTTCCGTCACTCTATGTTCAGCCTGATTATGAAATCATCGTTCTCCCGCATGCGTCATTTGCGACGAGATGGCAAGCTATGCAATTTACAGCGAATTGGATATGGGATGAAGTAACAACACTGCAATTGACGTCACAGAGTGTTAGCGCGGCTCTAGATAATGGGCAAACGTACGAATCGATCCGAGGGTTTATGAACGAACATTCCATTCATGAAATACCTGATCACGTACTCGATATGATGGAACGTTGGGCAAACCGGGAAATGATGAGATCCGAGCAGAAGAGTATGTCTCAAGCAGGTACAGGGGTGTGTACGAGTGTTGAATGTGATCCGCCTAGACGAATTATGCTGATCCGCCAAAATGTTGCAGTACTAGGCGACTTTGACCCTGTATGATATGATAGTAAAAAAAGCATTAGCCTGTCTTAAGCAGGTTTTATAAATTGAAAAGGATGGTACTGAAACGATGAGTATGATAGAAGACAATGCTCTTGATATGTCTGCTATCCTGATGCAAGCCTACGATGTTGGGGACATGATTAAGGGTTCTGCAGAACTAGCAGACTATTTATATTGGAAACAAGCGGTCAGTAATGACCCAGAAGTCCAAGAGTTAACGAAGCTTTTTGCGAAGAAAAAAGAGATGTTCGAAGAATGTGAGCGGTTTGGACATTTTCACCCAAGCTATCATGATGCACTTGAACAAGTGCAGAAGGTTCAGGAACTACTCGATCAGCAAGAAGTGATTCGTCGATATAAAGAAGGCGAAGAGCGACTAGATGATTTGCTATATAGTGTATCGGAGCTCATTGCGCAATCCGTATCGAATTCGATTAAAGTACCAAGCAACAAAACCCAGCCAGTCAGCGGTTGCGCTTCAGGCGGGGCTTGTAGTGGTAAATGCAGTTAATTAGTGCTTAATAAATGTAGCTTCAGGAACAATAGCTCCAACAAGTGTACCTTGCCAATTACGAGTTGTTGGTAATCGGTAAACGTCTAATGCTTGGAGCTCTTCTTCTGAAAGCAATCCAAGTTCGTGAAGTACCTCGGCAGCAGCAGGTTCTAATGCACGTTTGGAACCGTCTTGGATTTTGAGAACAATGCCCCAACCCTTCTCAGGAATGGTAATGGCGTATACACTCTCAGCACCTAGTTTTCCAATTATTCTTCCTTTTGTGACTTCTGCAAGTGTGGTATCGAATCGCTCTGATCCTGCTAAGTAGTAAGGTTCATTCTTAATGGCCCCAATGATTCTACGGCAAGCATCAGCACGCTTAGGTTCTAATCCTTCAGGATTGCCTAGTCTAGCGTATGCAAGGGCTAATTGATGAATACCCATTCCGAATACGGGAACTCCACAGCCATCGACACCAATGATGAGTTCATCAAGTGGAACACCTGACATTTCGGAGACCGTTTGACGCATTAATTGTTGAACAGGGTGATTGACTGATGCATAGTGCTTTGTTGGAGCGTGTACATGCATAGCAAGAGCAAGCATTGCGCTATGCTTACCGGAGCAGTTGTTATGAAGCGGAGTTGCAGGAATGCCTTCTGCTCGCATACGTTTGGTTGTCGGAGCATGGAAAGGGTCATGAATGCCGCAAGTGAGGGCATCGGACGTAAGACCTATTTTGGATAAAATGGATTGGGCAATCTCGACATGCTTTTCTTCTCCATTATGGGATGCACAGAGTAAAGCAACTTCTTTATCTGTTAGATGATAATGATTAGCAGCACCTGATTCAACGACAGGAATGGCTTGAATTAATTTCGCTGTTGATCTAGCATATGTAACAAAGTTCGGGTCTCCAGCCGAATATAGTATTTCACCTTGTGTATTCACGACGACGGCATGGCCGATATGAAGTGATTCTGTAATTGGTCCGCGAAGTACACGAACAGTTAAATTCGAATTTTTGGTCATTTTTAAAATCAACTCCATTTACTTATTGATTGAAAGCAGGTGAAGACATGTTTACCGAACGTAGCGGTATCATCATTTGGGTAAGCGACTTGAAACATACGAAGAACTTTGAACGATACGGAACGGTTCATTACGTCTCTAAACGAATGAATTATGTTGTATTATATGTCCACACCGAGCGTTTGGAAGATGTTCAGCGCAATTTACAGCGATTACCTTATGTTAAGAAAGTAGAAAAATCATATCGTGGTGAGATCAAAACTGAGTATGAAAGTGATTCCCCAGACAAGACTCGATTTTACACCTTATAATCCAAGTTAGCAATGCGACCTTTCAGAGATGAAAGGTCTTTTTTTGTTAAAAAAATTTAATAAATTGAAATTTAACATTGGAAAAATTTCTATAATTAATGTAGAATCATAAATATAGTCTTAAAGTCCTATTACAAAAGAAGGAGTGTAAATTATGAGGGACCGTACAATGGTCAGATGGAGTACATACGAACCTTTTTTTGTTACCTTGGGCGACTATCGGGTTGCTGACATCGTGGTCACTCATCATGCGCATTCCCGGTGGACAGAACGTGTCGAAGAGGAAAGTGCTGGTTTTGATAAGATATGCGACTATATTTGGGGTAAATTAAAGGATGACAAGATTACCCCGTACCATAAAAATGAGAAAGATGTGTATCTCATTGATAGCGACCTCGTTATGGTAACAGAGTTTACTGAACTAGAAGGTGAGACGGATTTAGTAGGAAATCCGCTTCATCGGATGATTATTGTTACATTCTTAGGACGGATGTCTGAGTCTTTGGAACTACGGGACTTAAAGACCTATTATTCTTGGCTGCGCCATTCCAGAAGAATGACTTTAATTAAAAATGGTCGAAAAAGAAAGTAATTATAGATTCATACATATTGTCCTTCTTGAGCTGAAGAGTATGCATATCGCATGCTCTTTTTCATTTAGTTGTATCTGTTATAATAAGTACATGAACATCATTTGAACGAAGAAGGGGAGAACGAGCAATGGCATTAACCTTACATGGCCTTCATATCTTCTACACAGTTGCCGAAAAAAGTTCGTTTTCACATGCGGCAACCGCACTTCATATGACACAACCTGCTGTTACGATGCAGATTCAATCATTGGAGGAATATCTAGGTGTTAAATTATTTATGCGGTCTACGAAAAAGATTGAGCTGACAGAAGCGGGACGAGCACTGTTTCCTTATGCCAAGAGAAGCATTGAGCTGATTAGGGATACAGAGGCTGCGCTAGCACGTTATACGACAATGGTCGAAGGGAGATTGCAGCTTGGTGCAAGCTTGACGATGGCAGAGCATATTCTGCCGCGGTTACTAGGACCATTCTCGCAATCGTATCCGAATATCTCGGTATCGATGAAAGTAATGAATACTTCTCAAATTGTGGATGAAGTGATTGCGCATCATCTAACATTTGGATTGGTTGAAGCACCAGTGTTCCATGAGGACTTGCATTCAGAGGCTATATTAAACGATGAACTAAAGCTTATTGTCCCGGCTTCCCATCCGCTTGCTGGTGAAGAGGCGATCACTTGGGATATGGTGATTCAGTATGGGTTTGTCCTACGTGAACAAGGTTCAGGAACGCGTAGAGTGATGGAAGAAGAATTAGCACATCGAGGCTTGGACTATACTGCAATGAAAATTGTGATGGAGCTTGGATCGACAGGTGCGATTAAATCAGCAGTTGAAGCGGGACTTGGCATCTCCATTTTATCGGAAAGTGCTGTGAAGCACGAAGTGGCGCTTGGATTACTTAAAGTGAAGACGATTGAGGAAGTGAAGTTCTTACGGAACTTCTATGCGATATGTCTTAACAAAACATTACTGCCGCTATCCGCAGTATCGTTTATGGGATTTTTGCGTAATGAGAACTTGAGTCAGTGGCTCTAACAGGAGGACGTGCCGATGGAATTGCAACAAGCGGATCTACACACACATACAACAGCTTCAGATGGGATGCAGCCGCCTCGTGAGAATGTTCGTCTAGCGAAAGAAGCGGGGCTGCATGCAGTTGCCATTACGGATCATGATACGGTTGCTGGGGTGCGCGAGGCGATGGATGCAGGTCAGGAGTATGACATTACTGTTGTGCCCGGTGTAGAAATTTCTACATTTGCAGGTGGACAAGATATCCATGTTCTGGGATATTATGTAGATATAGATAATATTCAGTTCTTGGATCGTTTAGCATCACTACGCGATACTCGTATTTTGCGAAATCAAGCATTGCTTGCAAGATTAAGTGAGATTGGGATGCCGATCACACACGATGAAATCCAAGAGGCGAATCAAGATACGAAGAAAGCTGGCGATCCGATTGGTCGTCCGCATATTGCACAAACGCTGATTCACAAAGGCTATGTAGCATCGATGCAAGAAGCGTTCGATCGTTATCTTGGAAAAGAAGGTGCTGCTTATGTAACTGTCCCTCGGATTGATCCGCATACAGCTGCAGCGTGGATTCATGATGCAGGTGGTACGGCTGTTCTTGCGCATCCAGGGATTTATAGTGATGATGAGCTTGTCTATGAGCTGCTCACGAAACATTTTGATGGGGTAGAGGCGTGTCATTCCGATCATACATCGGAGCAAGAACGAGATTATGAAGCATTTGCGAAGAAAAATGGACTCGTTGTCACAGCAGGATCAGATTTTCATGGTATTCGCGAGGGACACCTTCTTCATGGTGCAATTGGAAATCGGAAAGTAGATATTCAGGTGCTCACAGCCCTGCATGAGAGGAGAGGCATGAATGCGAATTCGTAAGGCGATTATTCCAGCAGCAGGTCTCGGCACACGATTTCTCCCAGCAACTAAGGCACAGCCCAAGGAAATGCTTCCCATCGTAGATAAGCCTGCCATTCAATACATCGTAGAGGAAGCGATTTCCTCGGGTATTGAAGATATTATTATCGTTACAGGTCGGAATAAACGAGCGATCGAGGATCATTTTGACAAGGCAGCTGAACTCGAAGTGATGTTAGAAGAGAAGAACGCCGTTGATTTACTTACTAAAGTCAGGACGGTTTCGAATCTAGCAGATGTACATTATATTAGGCAAAAAGAACCGCTTGGTCTTGGACATGCCATCTATTGTGCACGTAAATTTATCGGCAATGAGCCATTTGCTGTATTACTTGGTGATGACATTATTGAGTCGAGCCCACCCTTTTTACAAGGCATGATGGAACTGTATGAGGAAACGCGCTCCTCGATCATCGCAGTGCAAGAAGTGGCATGGGAAGAAGTAAGTAAATATGGAATTATCTCTCCAGCAGATACACATGATAAATATAAGCGCATTGCTGATCTTGTAGAGAAACCGGAAAGAAGTCAAGCGCCTTCTAATCTAGCTGTTATTGGACGTTATATTATTACGCCGGAAATTTTCTCTATCTTGGAAAAATGTAAACCAGGACGTGGTGGCGAAATTCAACTGACAGATGCTCTGCGTGTGTTAAATCAATCTCAATCTATGATCGCCTATCCGATGCACGGTAAACGTTACGATGTCGGGGATAAGCTCGGTTATATCGAAGCGACAATTGAACTAGCGTTAGAAAGACCCGAATTACAAGTACAACTTAAACAATACTTAACATCACTTGTAGATACTTGGAGTAAATAGCCCTTATATAGAAAGAAGGCTTACTGACATGAAGGATGGAAGATCAGCCACCAGGAGGTTGTACTACGGTAGTATTGCCCTAGTCTTGGCTAGCTTTCTGATACTGTCGGGATGTCTCGGAGCACAGGAACCTAATACTTTAGAAAAAAAAGAGTCAGCCCCAAAAGAAAGTGTACAACCAAGTTTGATCCCTAGCATTGAACCAAACCCGCAATCGCTTGTGACACCTAGCCCCACTCCAGAGCTAACACCAACTTTGATACCCGCGCGGACAACGTCCAAAATAACACTAGGTGCAGTAGGAGATGTCCTGCTGCATCAATCCATTTATAGTGAAGCGAAGAAAGAAACAGGATACGATTTCGATCATATTTTCGAACAAGTGAAGCCTTATTTACAAAAGCCAGATCTAACATTCGCCAATTCAGAATCCTTAATAGCTGGCGAAGCCTATGGAATATCTTCATATCCAAGATTTAATAGTCCAATTGAGCTTGGTCACACATTACAAGCAGTAGGCGTAGATATTGTCACAATGGCGAATAATCACATGCTGGATAAAGGTGAAGCAGGCTTGATTGCCGCCATGAGCAATTGGAAAACAATTGGAATTGAGCGAGTCGGTGCTTATGAAAGTGTTGAAGATCGAAGTCGAGTTCGTGTACTGAGTGCAAATGGTATTAAAGTCGCATTCGTCGGTTATACATACGGAATGAATGGTCTACAGCTTCCAGTAGATAAATCTTTCATGCTCGGCACGTTAGATAAAGAGATAATGAAAGCTGAAATTCAGCAAGCCCAAAAAGAGGCAGATGCTGTCGTCGTGAGCCTACATTTTGGAAATGAATACGACATCTTACCGAATGACTTTCAGAAGGAATGGGCTAAATACGCTGTCGATCAAGGCGCAGATATCATTCTCGGTCATCATACGCATGTACTTCAACCTGTAGAATGGATGACGCGCGAAGATGGAAGTAGAGCATTCGTCATCTATTCACTTGGCAATTTCCTCGCTGCTCAAGAACTAAACGAACCTCGACGCTACATTGGGGGCATTCTGAACGTGGATATTGAATTGGTGAAAGAAGGGGACAAGAAAACACTTCAAGTAACAAACCCTACATTCCTTCCAACTTACGTGGATCACCGCAAATGGCGTAAATATGAGATCCAACTATTGTCTAAAGTGACCGAAGAAAGTTTGCCGAATAGTAAAATGTGGCTTTCCAAGCTGCGTGTCGAAATGACACGCTGGATGCCTGAGCTTAAGATTGTGGAGGAGTGAAAACGGGATTACCCCCTTAAGTCACAAACTTTAACTCTAAGTAGCGCTATTTCGTTTTGACAAATGGCAACGATGGTACATCTGCTTTTTAAAAGAAAGACATAAATTATGTCATTTTTATTGACGCAATTTATGTCTTTTGATATATTATTGACATAAATTACGTCATGGAGTGATGGTATGAGGCAGAGGGAAGAGGTCTTTTCCAAAACAGTATTGGAATACTTGGTTATGATTAACGAGCAATCGTATTCAGGAATTGGTCGTCAGCTTCACATCACACCGCAACAGTTTTCGGATTGGATTAAAAAGCGACGACCAATTCCGCAAGAACGGCTACAGTCTCTAGCGAATTATTTTGGGGTAGATGGGACTGTTTTCGTAGATAGCAACAACTTTGCAGAACCGTTGACACCTGTGAAGAAAGTAGATGTTCATATCTTATTGTTAGAGCTGAAAGTGGCACAATTTGAAGAGGATGGAGTTGATGACGAAGACATCAAACCATTTAGAGAGAAAAAACAAAATCTTCTTAAAGAGAGGACAAGGCAACACCAATTAGCTAAAATGAATGCCTTACTTCAGCTAAACGACGAACGAATTAATAGATTATTAGATTACGTAATATTTGAACTCGAATCCGAACGGGTGGAAGAACTTGAAATGAAGTTAAATAAAGAAGAGGAACAAAGATGAGTACTGCAATTTTTTTCAACCCGGAGAGTCAACGGCTTCTGGGCAAAAATCAGGATATCCCATACGATGGAGTATACATATTTACGAATAAACGTGGTGTAGCCAAAAGCGCCCTTGTGAAACCGCCAGAGCTTCCTGCAAGATGGATATCCCGATATGGCAGTCTTACCATTTCGCAAGTCGGCAAAGAAATGCCAAACGGCGGCATCAATGAAGCGGGACTTGTTGTTGAACAGACGACACTATGGCAATCTTTTTATACAGATGACGATCGTCTGCCGGCTATTGGAGAGTTGCAGTGGATTCAGTTGATCCTAGATACTTGCGCCACAGTAAAGGAAGCGCAACAAGCTGCTAACGAAGTACGCATAACGCAGCCGATGTCTAGGTTGCATTATATGATAGCTGATCGCTCTGGAGATTGCGCGATAGTTGAATTCCTAGGTGGTGTTATGCACATATATCGAGGAAACTCTCTGCCTATTTCAATTATGGCAAACACGCCTTACTTAGAAGCGATTAGAGATATGGAAGATAAAGAAGCACACTGGCGTAACGTATACAGCGATTACGACTCCAATTCTATGAATCGATTCATTAAAGGGGCGAATCGCTTTGCGTGTGTGAACAAGGCGAGTGAGGGAGAGCGACTCCAATTCATTTTGGAGACATTAGAATTAGTGCGCAGGGAAGATACTGCATACAGTATTATCTATGACTTAAAGCAGATGCAGCTTCATTTCGCGACAAGTATATATCCAGAGCTGAAAACAGTGCGGATTAACGAGGTAGATTTTTCTTCAGTTGCAGTACCGGTGGCGCTAAACCTTCAACAGCCCGCTGTTTCCTATATCAACTACAACTTGGATTTGAACCGAATGGTTGCAGGATCGTTTTTCAGGGATCCTATTTTGACAAAAGCATTTGATTGGCGTATTACCGATGAAATGATTGACTTTATCGCGTCATTTCCAGACCATTTTCCGAACAGGGGAAATTAGATACTATCGAAATAGAGTTTGTGAAGTAAAATGGGAGAGCCATCAGAATATGAGGGCTCTCCCATTTGTAGTTTTAAATATTGTGTTCCGTTAGCAACCATTCCCTACATGTATTTGCATGTAATTGTAATTCATTAAACAGCAGACCCGCGTGGTAGCCGTCACAAACAGCATGGTGGAATTGTCCCGATAAAGGTAACAGTATTTTCTCGTCTTGCTGAGTATATTTCCCCATTGTAAAGATGGGAAGTAAATACGTTCCCTCGTTATACACGTTCAGGTTAAAACCTGTGAAGCTAACCCACGGAATGCTAGAAATAGGGAAGGTGTTAGGTGGTTCGTTTGCTTTAGCTGCAAATTGTTTAACACTTCCGTATCGTTTCATATCATCCAGATAACGGTTGTAGAAATCGTTAAATTCTTCACTGAATACAGTCCAGATGCTTGAAAAAGTCTGATCATCATCATGGAAAATGGTAAAGCTGGGAGACATGCAGTCCCAATAACCTAATTGACCCTCACCATCAAAACAAGTGCGAAATTCAACATGTCGGTTTACTACCGTAGAGATCATGTGAATGAGTGTAGGATACAACTTAATCGTTTTTTTCTTAAGTTCTGGCAATAGACACGTGATATCAATATTTGCCGTCATGCTGTAAGTGCATATGATATTGTTTAAATAATGTTCAAAGTAGGGTTTTCTGCTCCAAGTATCAATGGTAATCGGATTGAAAATCATTTTTAATAACCTCCTAAAATGTATTGCATGTTAATTTTAGGAGGTTTGATCAACTGCTTTAACCATATCCACATCACACTCTCTTGAGAAATTATTCCTTAATGAAGAGTATACCATCATTTACATGCAATGATAATTTTTCAGCGGCTTCAACGGTGTGTTTGAGTAATGTTGCAATTGTTACTGGACCAACCCCTGCTGGAACAGGAGTAATCGCAGAGGCATCCTCTAAACAAGCATCATAGTCAACATCCCCAATATTTCCTTCATTGTAACCCGCATCTAATACGGTAGCACCTGGTTTAATCCAATCACCTTGAACAAATTTCGGCTTACCGACCGCCGCTACTATTATATCGCCTAAACGAACCACATCTTCTAAATGAGTTGTTTTAGAATGACATGTAGTCACCGTTGCATTTCTGTTTAAAAGCATTGCAGATACAGGTTTTCCAAGAATTGGACTTCTCCCAATCACAACAGCGTGTTTCCCTTCAATAGGGATATTGTAATAGTCTAGAATCGCAATTATCGCTGCTGGTGTACAGGATGGAAAGTCAGCAAACCCAAAGGCATTTTGTGCAAATCCAAGTGTTGTTACTCCATCAACATCTTTTTCAATACTAATTGCTTCAAATGCGGCTCTTTCGTCTATTTGATTTGGAACAGGGTGTTGCAATAATATTCCATGAACATTAGGATCAGCATTCAGTTTGTTAATAGCTGCAATTAATTCATCCGTCGAGGTATTCTCCGGAAGATCAACACGAATAGATTGAATGCCAAGGCGCTTACATGCGTTTCCTTTCATCCGTACATACGTAGCTGAAGATGGATCTTCACCTACTAAAATAGTCGCCAAACATGGAACAATACCTTTCTCAGACAGGCGATTGATTCTGTCCACTAATTTACCCTTAATGTCAGCTGCAACTAAATTTCCGTCCAATATTATTTTTTCTGCTGTCATCTTATCATCCCTCTCTAGTTGGATAAAAACATAAAGAGGTAAGGGGATATCCCCTTACCTCTGCCCAGGCGTACGGCTATTTATCCATGTGCTCCCTCATGGTTACCCATGCTCCGCCAGTTACACATAGTCGATTATTGATCTAATGATATCAACTAAATACAAATAATTCAATGAATTAATTATGGACACTTCGTGCATATTGTGTGGGACTGCGATAAGCCTATATCCTTACGTGCTCTGTTGAAAACGTGTTCCTTTTTATTAGGTTGGAAGGGTGGAACACGTTTTCAAAGGATCACCGCTGACGCTCTTCAGGACATAGGCTTCTCTTCGTCTCATTCATTGAAGCACTTTTTAGTTATTTGATCACAACAGCCATCTGCTTAATCTTCTGCTCATCAGGCGTCACGAATAGAGTCTTCTGATGCGTGTAAATCACATACCCCGGTTTCGCGCCATTCGGCTTATGCACATAGCGGATTTGTGTATAATCCACAGGAACACTCGCCGATTCACGAGCTTGAGAGAAATACCCCGCAAGCATTGCTGCTTCATGCAGCGTCTCTTCTCCGAAATTCGCCTCCCGAATCACAACATGAGAACCCGGAATGTCCTTCGTATGCAACCAAGTATCACCCGTATGCGCAAGGCGACAAGTCAGATACTCGTTCTGCTTATTATTTTTTCCTACATAGATAGCAATACCTTCAGACGAGGTATAGCAAGCAAGTTGTGGTTTGTCCGGTTTCTTCGATTTACGAGACTTTAAGCCCCGTTGACGTACATATCCGCCTTCTGCAAGCTCCTCACGAATCTCTTCAATATCCCGTAGTCCAGCCGTATGAAGCTGTCCAAGCATATCCTCCATATACCTAATTTCCTCATTCGCTTGCGCCATTTGTTCATCGACATGGAGTAGGCTTGTTTTGCTTTTTGTATATTTTTTAAAATAGCGCTGAGCATTCTCAGAAGGTGTAATCAGTGGATCAAGCTCAATTGTCATCATCTGTTGATTTTCATCGTAATAATTCACAACCTCAACAGACTTATCGCCTTTTTGAATGGAATAGAGCGAAGCTGTTAGCAGCTCTCCGAGAATACGGAATCGATCTGCATCTTTCGCTTCCACTTTAGTTTCTTCCAGTTTGATCAGCTTTTTACGGTTTTTGTTGATCTCATTTTGCAAGAAGCGAATGAGGTCACTCGTCTTCTGCTTGACCATGTCACGTCCAGCTTTATCCCCATAATACTGCTCCAAACATGCAGATAACGATTCGAACGATTGTACTGCTCCATCAACATGAGTTAATGGGTACACAGCAAAGAATAGCTTTCCTGTCTCTGTTTCCTCTGCAATGTTCGGTGAGAACTGCCCATCACGAATCAAACTCATCATCTGAAGAAAAGCTTGCCACAATCTCTCTCCCTCAGACACTTGTTCATTATTTTGAACAGATCGATAAGCAATTTCTCTCGCAGCAAGTGGACTAACCCCGCTGAAATGTTGAATTAACTGTGATTCGATAGGCTCTTCGAACTGAATTTGCGATAGGAACTGTTCCTTATTCACTTCAAGTGGATTCAATTTATGCTGCTCAGGTGGAGCTGTATATGAACTTCCCGGCATCACGATGCGATAAGAAGAAATCGAAGGTGTAATATGACTAATGCCATCCACGATCGTATTCGTCGCTTCATCCAGCAGAATGATGTTGCTATGACGTCCCATAATTTCGATGACAATCGTCTTATAAGACTCATCACCAAGCTCATCACGCTGCTTGAGGCGGATGTGCAAAATGCGCTCCATCCCAACTTGTTCGACGCTCTGGATAACGCCGCTCTCGCAGTGTTTACGCATGAGCATACAGAACATCGGTGCATCTTTCGGGTTCATGAATTGTTCTTCTGTAAAATGTACCCGCGGATAAGTCGGGTTAGCGGACAATAACAGCTTGTAGTTCTGGCCGAGTGCACGAATCTGGAAAATTAAATCTCGCTGCGTCGGTTGATATATTTTGTTAATTCTGCCTCCTACGCAAGCTTGCAATTCATGGGCAAGTGCGCGGACCAGGATTCCATCTAATGCCATAATAACGACCCCTTAACTTAAGTAATCAGTTGAAAAGTGTACTTCTTCTATCATGACACATTTTGGGCAAAAATTTAAGCTTTTTACCTCAAACCATGTTTTCAGGGATATTTTCCAGCTTGTCTGAATAGATTTGTCCTAAGAATAGTTTTGTACTAGCAGGCAGGTGTTTTTAATGTGAGATGCGATATGGGAGGGAATCGGGAATGAGTCAGAAAGAGTGGTATCAATTAACCGCAGAGGAGGTTCTGCGAGTCAGTAAAGTTGATCCTCACAAAGGTTTAGAGTGGGAAGAAGCAAAGGGTCGTCGAGAAGAAGCGGGTTATAATGAGCTGTCAGAAGGACCGACTGTATCGCCGATCACTTTATTTTTAAACCAATTTAAAGACTTTATGGTGCTCATCTTAATGGCGGCAACCTTAATCTCAGGTTTGCTCGGTGAATATATGGACGCGATAACAATTGTCGCTATCATCATTATAAATGGGGTGCTTGGATTCATTCAAGAATTCCGCGCTGAGCGATCTCTTCGTGCATTGAAGGAGCTAACGGCTCCGTCTACGAAGGTCATTCGTGGTGGTACACTGCATCAAATCCCTGCGAAAGAACTTGTGCCAGGAGATATTATTATGCTTGAGAGCGGGGATCGCATTCCTGCTGATGTGCGGTTCTTAGAAGCAAATTCGCTCTATGCAGAGGAATCCGCTCTAACGGGTGAATCTGTACCTGTTAATAAAATGCCGGATATCCTGCGTGAAGGTGAGATTTCGCTTGGTGATCAGCATAATCTTGGTTTCATGGGGACGCTTATCACACGAGGTACTGGTAAAGCAGTTGTCATACGAACGGGTATGGAAACTGAAATGGGTAAGATTGCGAATTTGATCCAGAGCACAGAAAGTCAGGAGACCCCACTACAACATCGTTTGGAACAACTTGGGAAAATATTGATCGTCGTCTCCATTGCCTTAACAGTCGTCGTCGTTGTGGCAGGAATTATTCATGGACAACCTCCATATGGGATGTTCTTAGCTGGTGTTTCACTAGCTGTAGCAGCAATACCTGAAGGTTTACCGGCAATTGTGACCATTGCGCTTGCACTTGGTGTACAGCGAATGATTAAGCGTAAAGCTATAGTGCGTAAGTTACCATCTGTTGAAACACTAGGCTGTGCGTCTGTCATTTGTTCAGATAAGACAGGTACCCTCACACAGAACAAGATGACAGTCACCCACCTTTGGGTTAGCGGACAAACCCTTGAAGTGACAGGAGATGGCTATACACCTTTTGGAAAAATATATCGAGAAGGCATGATCATTGAACCTGCTAAGAATGAGACATTGCGTCAATTGTTGCAAATCGGAGTGTTGTGTAGTAATGCGGTATTGTATGAAGAACCGCAAGATCCGAAGCGCAAGAAAGGTAAGGATGAAGGACCACAGTGGCAGATCAAGGGAGATCCGACGGAAGGAGCTCTTGTTGTGCTTGGTGCGAAGGAAGGCGTCACCAGGCAATTGTTAGATAAGATGTATCAGCGTGTTAAGGAGTTCCCATTCGATTCCGAAAGGAAACGGATGTCAACGGTGGTATCTTCTTCATCTGGACGTTCTGTTTATACCAAAGGTGCTCCAGATATGTTGCTTGCACAGTGTTCTTATGTCTTATGGGACAATAAAGTGATACCTTTCACTCCGACATTAAAAGCGAAAGTGATGTCTGCGAATGAAGGTATGGCACGTAGCGCACTTCGTGTTCTAGGTTTAGCGTATCGAGATTTGAAAGTAGCAGATCGAGCAGAAGATGAAGATGATGTGGAGAACAATCTGGTATTCGTCGGATTAACGGGAATGATTGACCCGCCACGTAAAGAAGTGCGAGAGGCAATTTCCAAGTGTCGTAAAGCAGGCATTAAGACGGTGATGATCACAGGCGATCACCAGACTACGGCTGAAGCCATCGCACGGACATTAGGCATGATCCCGCAAACCGGTGGACTCGTCCTTAGTGGAGTTGAATTGTCTACACTTAGTGATGAGCAGTTAGATGCAAGGGTGGATGAAGTCTACGTATTCGCTCGCGTGTCGCCAGAACATAAACTGCGGATCGTCAAAAGTTTGCAGCGTAAAGGTCACGTTGTTGCCATGACGGGTGATGGAGTGAATGATGCTCCCGCCATTAAAGCAGCCGACATCGGGATAGCAATGGGGATTTCCGGTACGGACGTGACGAAAGAAGCCTCCGCTCTTGTACTGAGTGATGATAATTTCTCTACGATTGTATCTGCAATTGAAGAGGGTCGTGGTATTTATGAAAATATTCGTAAGTTTATTCGATACTTGCTAGCGTCGAATGTAGGCGAGATTCTCACGATGTTCATTGCAATGATTGCTGGATTACCATTGCCACTCGTTCCGATTCAAATCTTATGGGTGAACCTCGTTACAGATGGATTACCTGCGATGGCACTTGGCGTCGATCAAGCAGAGAAGGATTTGATGCAGCAAAGTCCGCGTCCTGCTAAAGAAAATATTTTTGCACGTCGTTTAGGTTGGAAAATATTATCTAGAGGTTTCTTGATCGGTATTTGTACGATTGCGGCTTTCTATCTGGTACTGCAAGAGCATCCAGGTTCAAGTGTCAATCTTGTGCGTGCACAAAGCGTTGCTTTTGCAACACTCGTCATGGCACAGCTCATCCATGTGTTTGATTGTCGCTCCTCCAGGTCGATTTTCCACCGTAACATTTTACAGAATAAAGTGCTTGTACTTGCTGTGTTGTCATCCTTGCTCCTAATGCTTGCCGTGATGTATGTACCAAGCTTGCAACCGATCTTCAAAACGGTACCAATTGGCTTCCGTGACTGGTGCTTAGTGTTTGTCTGTGCAGGAATTCCGACTTTCTTAATGGGGATTGGGTCGGTTTTACGGACACCGAAGAAGACGGACAAGAAGAATTTCGGAACGAAACCGAGCTATCGATAAGGTCATGAACCGTGTGATTTGCTGACTCAATAGGCGATCGCACGGTTTTTTGATTCTGATACAAAGTGTCATGAGACTTCCACAATATCTCTATGCACAGGGGGCATTTTCAGGTATGATATTTGCTAAAAGTAAGTGAGAGAGGAAATTCCCATATGAAATTTACGAAAATGCATGGTCTTGGAAATGACTTTATTATCGTAAGTGGAGAAGCAAGCTTGCCTTCAAATGCGGCTCAAATGGCTATAAAGCTATGTGATCGTAATTTTGGAATCGGGGCGGACGGGCTTGTTTTCATTCTACCTTCTATAAATGCAAGTTATCAGATGCGAATTATCAATTCAGATGGTTCAGAAGCTGAACAATGCGGCAATGCGATTCGCTGTGTTGCGAAATATATTTACGATCACAAGATGGTAGAGTCAGAAGAATTAACGATTGAAACCATTGGAGCTGGCGTTCAGAAAGTAAATGTAACGGCAGCAAATGGTGTTGCCAAACTAGTTCAAGTGGATATGGGTGCACCGATATTAGAAGGTTTGCAGATTCCTACGACGATCGATTCGAATCCCGTCATTCATGAACAGATTGAAGTAGCGGGTAGAGCGTTTCATATGACAGCATTATCGATGGGTAATCCGCACTGCGTCATTTATGTGGAGGATGCAATTAATTTCGAATTAGCAACTTGGGGGCCACTTGTAGAAACCCATCCCGTTTTCCCAAAAAAGGTAAATGCCGAGTTCGCGACTGTACGCTCTCGTGATTATGTGGATATGCGTGTGTGGGAACGAGGAGCAGGACCAACACTCGCTTGCGGGACTGGTGCATGTGCAACTCTTGTAGCATCGGTGCTAAACGGATTCACAGATCGCATCGCAACAGTCGCTCTTAAAGGCGGCGAGCTCTTGATCCAATGGAATGAAGAAGATAATCATGTGTATATGACAGGACCAGCTGAGATTGTATATACAGGCAATCTCAGCTTATAAATAGAGATAGGTGAGGGATGACGATGAAACCGGATTTACGTACAGCACTGAAGACGAGCGTGTTAGTAGGGGACGGAGCAATGGGAACTTTGTTATACGGACAAGGGTTCCCAGTAGGTATTTCGTATGAGGAATTAAATTTAATTCATCCAGATGTCATTGCAGATGTGCATCGCAGGTATTATGAAGCAGGTGCCAGGTTTATAGAGACGAACACGTTCTCTGCGAATCGTGAGAAACTATCGAAATTTGGCTTGGAAGGCGAAGTAGATGCAATTAATCGTGCCGGGGTTGAGATTGCTCGCAAAGCGGTTGGCAGTGATGCTTATGTTGTTGGGGCAGTAGGTTCAATTCGTGCAGCGAAGCGTAACAATGTAGAGACTGAACAAGTTGAGTTTGCCTTGAGAGAACAGATTGCTGCTCTATTATCGGCAGACGTAGATGGGTTTATATTAGAAACTTTCTTCGATTTAGAAGAGTTAGAATTGGCACTCAAATTAGTTCGTGATGTAACGGATCTTCCCGTAGTTTGCCAATTCGCTGTAGAGGGAACACTAACAACACATGATGGTGTACCGCTACAAGAAGCGTTTGACCGATTAGCTGCTGCTGGAGCTGATGTTATCGGTTTTAACTGCCGCAGTGGTCCGCATGGCATCTTGAAGACGATGGAGCAGATTCAAGCTCCTAATGGTGTACCTTTCTCTTCATTCCCGAACGCCGGTTTACCAGACTTTGTTGATGATCGCGTAACATTTGCTGCGACACCGGAATATTTTGCTGAAAGTTGCTTGCGCTTTGCAAGTCTTGGTGCACATTTGATCGGTGGTTGCTGTGGAACGACGCCAGAGCACGTAGCGGCGATTGCCAAAGTATTAAACGGATATGATATCGAAGCAAATCGTGCACAAACGACGGCAACACATGCTGTTGTAACTCCACCAACTGCAACTCCCATTGACTCTGATGTAACGGGAAATGCAGGTAAAGTAAGTGTGGATGGAAGCGGTGAAGCGATCCGTCCGAGTTTGCTAGAATTGGTACGTGAGAGACATACGGTTATCGTGGAGCTGGATCCTCCGAAAGATTTGGACATTCATAAGTTTATGAAAGGTTCTGAAGCTTTACACTTAGCTGGGGCAGATGCGATCACTATGGCAGATAATTCACTAGCGGTTACTCGAATGAGCAATATGGCACTCGGTCATCTTGTTCAAGCACAGTACAATGCACGTTCACTGATCCATATTGCTTGCCGTGATCGTAATATGATCGGTACCCAATCTCACCTAATGGGACTGCATGCTTTAGGCATTGATCATGTCCTTGCCGTGACAGGTGATCCAGCTCGATTCGGTGATTTGCCAGGGGCAAGTTCGGTTTATGATTTAACTTCATTCGAAATTATCCGAATGATCAAGCAGTTAAATGAAGGCATTGCATTCTCGGGTAAACCACTAAAGCGTAAAGCGAATTTCGTCATTGGTACTGCGTTTAACCCGAATGTAAAACATCTAGACAAAGCAGTGCAGCGTTTGGAGAAGAAAATCGCAGCAGGTGCTGATTATGTCATGACGCAGCCCGTATACGATAATCAATTAATTGAACGTATGTATGAAATGACTAAACATTTAAATGTCCCAATCTTTATCGGAATTATGCCACTTGCTAGTGGCCGTAATGCGGAATACTTGCACAATGAGGTGCCTGGTATTCAACTATCAGATGAAGTACGCGCGCGGATGGCAGGTACTGAAGGGGTAGAAGGACGTAAAATCGGCGTTGATATTGCCAAAGAATTGCTGGATACGGCGATGAAGTACTTTAATGGCATCTACTTAATTACGCCATTCTTGAATTATGAAATGAGTGTAGAATTGACCAAGTATGTATGGGAGCGAGCAGAGCGGTAAAACGCCTGTTCGCGTACCACTTGTACCGCATTGCAAAATGAATTACAATAACATAATGGATGTGATGTAATGATTCGTAGTATGACTGGATTCGGACAAGCCAAATTGTCTGCTGGCGGATACACGGTATTTATCGATGTGAAATCCGTTAACCACAGGTACTGCGAAGTATCTGTTCGCTTGCCCAAGGATTGGGCAATGTTCGAAGAACCGATGCGTAAACTGACGACGAGCTTTGTTAAGCGTGGTCGGATTGATCTGTTCGTAACGATAGAACGTGCAGCTGGAAGTGCGAAATCTGTATCTGTGAACTGGGATTTAGCTGACGGTTTTATGCAAGCTTCGGAACAATTGAAGCAGCGTTATAACATTGCGAATAGTGTAAGTCTAACCGATGTTCTTCATCTACCAGGTATTATGGAAATGAAGGAAGAACGAGATGAACAAGTTGCTGAAATGGAAGAAACATTAATCACTTGTTTACGCGAAGCACTCCAAAGTTTATTGTTTATGAGGGAGCGAGAAGGGCAATTTTTGACTCGCGATCTTGAAGACCGATTAAGTCGATTAGAGAACATGCATCAAGAAGGTTCATCATTTGCACCGCATGTTGTTACGGAGTACGCGGTTAAGCTCAGACAAAGAGTGCAAGATCTTGTCGGAGACGCTGGACTCGTTGATGAGAGTCGTCTAGCTACGGAGATTGCGCTGTTTGCCGACCGCTGCTCGATTGAAGAAGAATTAACTAGACTCAGCTGCCACTTTGAGCATTTTCGAAGTCTGCTGCAGTCTGCAGAGCCAATTGGACGCAAACTCGATTTTCTCATTCAGGAGATGAACCGGGAAGTCAATACGATTGGTTCCAAAGCAAATCATGCTGAGCTTGCAGAAAAGGTCATCAACATGAAGGCCGAACTTGAGAAAATGCGTGAACAAATTCAGAATATCGAGTGAGTTAGAGAATTCTCTCTCACGAGGAGGACGTTGTATGGCGATTAAACTCATCAATATCGGCTTCGGAAACATCGTGTCGGCCAATCGTATTATTTCGATTGTTTCACCAGAATCCGCACCGATTAAAAGAATTATTCAGGAAGCCAGAGATCGGCACATGCTGATAGATGCAACGTACGGAAGAAGAACCCGTGCTGTCATTATTACAGACTCTGATCATGTGATCTTGTCTGCTGTTCAACCTGAAACTGTTGCACACCGACTTTCAAATAAGGACGATGATCATGACGAGTAATACCAATACGTTGGAACGTGAAAGAGGCATTTTGATCGTACTGTCTGGCCCATCTGGAGTAGGTAAAGGTACGGTATGTACAAGTTTGCGTAAATCATCCCCTGAGCTGGTTTATTCAGTTTCCGCTACAACACGCACTGCGCGTCAAGGTGAAGTGGATGGGGTTAATTATTTCTTCAAATCACATGAACAATTCAAGTCCATGATTGCCAATGATGAAGTATTGGAATGGGCAGAATATGTAGGTAACTTCTACGGTACACCTCGCCAATTTGTTGAGGATACACTGCGCAGCGGGAAAGATGTTATTCTTGAAATTGAAGTTCAAGGTGCTCTCCAAGTGAAGCAGAAGTTCCAAGAAGGTGTCTTTATTTTCTTGCTTCCTCCGTCACTAAATGAATTGGAAAATCGTATCGTATCTCGTGGTACTGAATCTGATGAGTCCATTCGTAGCAGAATGTCTGTTGCAGTGGAAGAAATGCGGATGATGGAACATTACGATTATGCGATTGTGAACGATCATGTAGAAACAGCTGGCAACAAGATCAAGGCGATCCTTGATGCTGAGCATTGTAAGAGAGAACGTGTATTTCCGAAACTAATGCATTGGATAGGTGAGGTGAAGTAATGTTATATCCGTCAATCGATAAGTTGTTGTTGAAAGTAGACTCCAAGTATTCACTAGCTGTAGCTGCGGCTAAACGTGCTCGCATGCTTCGTGAAGGAGCAAGAACAGATCTTCGTACACCAAAAGCTCACAAACAAGTGGGTGCAGCTTTAGAGGAATTGTACGGTGAATATATCGGTTATGAAAAAATTGAAATGCCTGAGATTGTGAAAAAATTTCAATAGTCGATCCGCATCGACTGACACATTTCTAAGCAGAGACTAGAGAAAATATGTAGTACGACCATACAACAACCCTTGTGGTTGTTATTTTTTTCTGAATTGAAAGGGGCGTCTGCCATGTTGAAGGGGAAAACGATTGTACTTGGCGTTACTGGTGGAATTGCAGCATTTAAAGCAGCGGCTTTATGTTCCAAGCTTAAGCAAGCAGGAGCAAGTGTCCATGTGATCATGACCGAAGGAGCAACTAAATTTGTTACTCCCTTAACGTTTCAATCTTTGTCTCGAAGCTTGGTGTTCACCGATACATTTGATGAGCAAGACCCTTCGCAAATTTCGCACATTGACTTAGCTGATCGAGCAGATTTATTCATCGTAGCGCCTGCTACGGCGAATATTATTGCTAAGATGGCACATGGACTTGCGGATGACATGTTATCAACGACTTTGCTTGCAACTATGGCACCGGTCATGGTTGCTCCGGCAATGAATGTGCATATGTATGATCATCCAGCGACACGGGCGAATATGCAAACTCTTCGCGAGCGTGGTATCCGTTTCGTAGAGCCAGGCGTTGGACAACTTGCATGTGGTTATGTGGGCAAAGGTAGACTTGCTGAACCCGAAGAAATCATGATCGGAATTCACTCTTTTTTTCATGAGAAGCAGTTGTTAAAAGGTAAGAAAGTGCTTGTAACAGCAGGTGGGACGATTGAACGTATCGACCCTGTTCGTTATATTTCGAATGACTCTTCTGGTAAAATGGGCTACGCAATCGCGGGCGAAGCATATCGTGCAGGAGCGGAAGTGACACTTGTGTCAGCGCAGACGAATTTACCAGTGCCAGACGGTGTGAAATTCGTGAAAGTGAATTCTGCACAAGATATGATGGATGCGGTGCTCGCTCGATTTGATACTTTAGATGTCGTATTTAAGTCTGCCGCTGTATCGGACTACCGACCGGTTGAGCAGCTTGATCATAAGATGAAGAAAAAAGAAGATGAGTGGGTAATTCGTTTAGTAAAAACCCCTGACATTCTACAAACGCTAGGTGAACGTAAAACTACGCAGTTCGTCGTGGGGTTTGCAGCAGAGACGAATAATCTCGATGCCTATGCGCAGGACAAGCTTAAGCGTAAAAATTGCGATTTACTCGTTGCCAATGATGTGTCGCAAGAAGGCGCAGGCTTTGGTGTGGATACGAATATTGCTAAAGTGTTTGATGCGAATGGTGTCGTTGAAGAGCTACCCTTGCAAAGCAAGCAGGATATGGCACGTCGACTGCTGCAAATTGTGGCTCTGCGTTTAGAATCGAAACCTTCATCGGAGGAAAATTAATGTTTGCTAAAGTCATAGTCGACGTTCCCGCAAAAGGGACGAGTCGTGGATTTGACTATATTGTACCTGATGATCTGCTTTCAGTCGTGGAAGTAGGATCTCGGGTTGAAGTGCCTTTTGGTCCTCGTGTGCTTCAGGGATATGTTGTAGAAGTAGGGTTACATGCGGACTATAATGTGAAGAAAATGAAGCCGATTCGTCGGATTTTAGATATGGAGCCTCCTTTGACGGAGGAGCTTGTGAAGTTAGGGTATTGGATGAGTACGAAGTACCTATGCCGGGAAGCCGCTGCGCTCTCCGTTATGGTACCGAGTGCTTTGAAAGCGAAGTCGGAGCGTTATCTTGTCGTGAGTAATCAAGTGGGTGAAGATGCGAGCAAGGGGCTAGTTGCGGCTTATTCGGGTGGGCAAGCAGATTATGCACGGGGTGGGTTATTACCTTTTTTCGATCGGGATGAAATCATTCAGTATTTACAAAAAAAGGGTAAGGACACGCTGGACAATGTGTTGCAAAAATTCCCGCAAAGCGCGGCAGATATTAAGTCGATGCTAGCAGAAGGTGTTCTGGAAGAAGTGCAATCGGTCAAGGACCGTCTATCTGTCAAAACAAGATTAACTGTATTTCCATTGCTAACGGAAGATGAACTGGTTGAAGCAGCTGCTAAGTTGTCGGGTCAAGCTGTGAAGCAGAAGGAAGTACTGCTTTACCTTGCTGAACATATGCAGCCGATTGCGGTTACAGAGCTTAATACACATATTCCAGGCAGCAGTGGTGCAGTAAAGTCGCTCGCAAGTAAAGGATTCGTTGAACTTCGTGAGATGGAAGTGCTGCGTGATCCTTATGCAGATCGAGATTTCAAGCGTACAGAACCGTTAGACCTGCGGGATGAACAGCAAATTGCTTATGAAGCGATTCGATCTTCTCTCGATACAAGCTCACATCAGACGTTCCTTCTGCATGGTGTGACGGGAAGCGGAAAGACGGAAGTGTATTTGCAGACGATTCAACATTGCTTAGATTTGGGACGCGAAGCGATTGTGTTAGTACCTGAGATTTCACTGACACCACAAATGGTGGAGCGATTCAAAGGTCGTTTCGGTGACTTAGTTGCTGTTCTTCACTCTCGTTTGTCCCACGGGGAACGTTATGATGAGTGGCGCAAAATTACACGAGGTACCGTTAAGGTTGCGATTGGTGCCAGGTCGGCAGTATTTGCTCCTTTTAAAAATGTGGGCTTGATTATTATTGATGAAGAGCATGAGACATCTTATAAGCAGGAAGAAACGCCAAAGTATCATGCGCGTGATGTAGCCATTAAACGTGCGATGCTGAGTCAAGGCGTCGTTATACTTGGTTCGGCGACCCCTTCACTTGAAAGTATTCATGAGACGTTGTACCGTGCTGATGGAACAGGTCGATATGAACTGCTGACGATGAATAAGCGTGCGAGTGGTGGATCACTACCTGAAGTGCACATTGTCGATATGCGTGAGGAATTGAAGAATGGCAATCGTTCGATGTTTAGTTCGGGGCTCTATCAAGCGTTATTAGATCGGTTGAGAAAAAATGAACAATCGATATTCCTGCTCAATCGCAGGGGGTATGCAACGTTTGTCATGTGTCGAGGCTGTGGATATGTAGGGCAATGTCCGCATTGTGATATATCATTGACTTATCATCAGACTTCCCATATGATGCGATGCCACTATTGTGGGTATGCGGAGCGTGAACCGAAAGTATGTCCAAGCTGTAGTTCAGAGCATATCCGACATTTTGGAACAGGAACACAGCGGGTGGAAGAGGAATTAGTGAAGCTGTTCCCAGGTATTCGAGTCATCCGAATGGATGTGGATACGACGACAGAGAAGGGTTCGCACGAGAAGTTGTTAACTCGCTTCCGTAATCAACAAGCAGATGTGCTGTTAGGGACGCAGATGGTTGCGAAGGGACTGGATTTCCCGAATGTGACATTGGTTGGCGTAATCGCAGCAGATACCGTGTTGGGATTACCTGATTTCCGTTCCGCAGAGCGAACGTTCCAATTACTAACTCAAGTCGCGGGACGCGCAGGTCGTCATGTATTACCAGGTGAAGTATATGTCCAGACGTATATGCCTGAGCATTATGCCGTAACTGCTTCAAGTGAGCATGATTATGGTGCATTTGCAAGAACAGAGCTGTCGGTACGTGGTGAGCGGGGCTATCCGCCTTACAGTAAGATGATGCTGATTACATTCTCTCATCAAGAAGTACAACCCTTAATTCGTTGTGCTGAGGCATTCGTAGCTGAGCTTCGTAAAGTAGCGAGACTGGCAGAGATGCGCGCGGGACATGAGGGTGGAGCTATTTATGGATCGCCACAAGGAGTGCATGAAGTGCTGTCTGTTCTAGGACCTGTTGCATCGCCGCTTGCTAGAATCAAGGATAGATATCGATTTCAATGCATGGTAAAATACTGGGAGGGTTCGCTCGCATCCGAGCTTGTTGCACAAGTGGTGGAGACGTTCGAAGAGCCATTTTCCAAAGCAAAATTGCTTGTTTCGGTTGATGTTGATCCGCAATTTTTAATGTAAAATTATTGAGATATAAATGAATAGGACGGTGTATACAATGGCGATTCGTATGATCGTACAAGAACCAGATCCGGTACTACGTGAAAAAGCGATTACAGTGAGGAACTTTAATAAAAACTTGCATAAACTTCTAGATGATATGGCAGATACCATGTACGATGCACCAGGCGTAGGTTTAGCAGCGCCACAAGTTGCTATATCCAAGCGTGTAGTTGTCATGGACTGCGGTGAAGAATATGGGGGTCTGATCGAACTTGTGAATCCTGAGATCATTGCACAAGACGGCGAGCAAATCGGTCCTGAGGGCTGTCTTAGTATTCAAGGTCTAGAGGGTACAGTTAAGCGCCCAATGCTAGTAAGACTCAAAGCACAAGATCGTAACGGTGAATGGTTTGAAATTGAAGGGGAAGAGTTTCTTGCACGCTGCATGATGCATGAGCTTGACCATCTGAATGGGGTGCTGTTTACAGATTTAGCACTTCGCATGTACCGCCCAGGGCAAGATGACGAAGGTGGTAATCAAAAATAATGAGAATCGTATTCATGGGGACGCCGGAATTTTCCGTGCCGTCCCTTAACGTGCTAATTGAAGAAGGTTACAATGTCGTTGCTGTCGTTACACAACCGGACCGACCGAAAGGCCGTAAGCGTGTGCTCACACCTCCTCCAGTGAAGGTTGCTGCTGAGGCGCACGGAATTCCAGTGTTTCAACCCGAGCGACTGCGTAAACCAGAAGCGGTTGAAGTTATGCGTGAATTTGCACCTGACTTGATCGTGACGGCTGCTTATGGTCAAATTTTACCTAAATCGGTGTTGGACTTACCTGCACATGGATGCATTAACGTGCATGCTTCACTGCTGCCTAAATACCGCGGCGGTGCGCCGATTCACCACTCCATTATGAATGGAGATCCGACAACGGGTGTGACGATCATGTATATGGAAGAAGGACTTGATACTGGGGATATGATCTCGAAAGTCGAGCTTCCAATTTCAGATGAAGATTCAACAGGAACAATGTTCGATAAATTAAGTATTGCAGGAAGTGAACTTCTGCGTACAACATTGCCGGACTTGATTGCGGGTCGGATCACAGCTGAACCACAGAACAATGAAGAAGCAACTTATTCGCCGAACATTAATCGCGAAAATGAGCTTATCGATTGGACGAAATCTGCGCGCGGTGTGTTCAATCAAGTGCGAGGACTTAATCCTTTCCCGGGAGCATTCACTTACTTTAACGGTGAAGTGTTTAAAGTGTGGGCAAGTGAATTGCCAGTGCAGAATAAACAAGCTGGAAATGCAAATCCGGGTACGGTATTGCATACGGATGAGCAAGGTATTCATGTGCAAACAGGCGATGGGGTTATTATCTTGAAGCAAGTTCAACCTGCTGGTAAAAAGGCAATGGAAGCGGCCGGACTTGCTCGTGGTAATCAAGCCTTGTTAAACGCCGTGTTTGGGGCATCTAGATTAGCAGAAGATGAGGATAAATAATCGTGAGTCATAAAAATAATAAGAATCATAAAGAGACGCGCAAGCTAACAGCACGTGAAGTGGCACTCCATGTGTTAACAGGTGTTGATCAGGATCAAGCATATAGTAACTTACTTCTGAATCAAACGTTAAAGGACAATCAATTAGAGCGTGCAGATGTAGGGCTTGCAACCGAAATCGTGTACGGCACGATTCAGCGTATGAATACGATTGATTACTTCTTGGAACGGTTTGTTGCAAAAGGATTGAAGAAACTGCAGCCGTGGGTAAAGAGCTTACTCCGGCTTAGTTTTTATCAGCTTCATTATTTAGAGCGCGTGCCAGATCACGCGGTTGTTAGTGAAGCTGTGAACATCGCGAAGCGCCGCGGCCATGCTGGCATCTCCGGCATGGTCAATGCCGTGCTGCGTAACATCATCCGCAGCCGCGAAACCCTGCAGCTCCCGGCGGAGCTGCCTAAAGACCAGCGCCTCGCGCTAGAGCATTCCCACCCGCTATGGATGGTGAAGCGGTGGGTGAAGCAGTTCGGCGCAGATGCAGCTGAGCGCATTTGCGCGGCGAATAACGTGCCTCCGCACGTGTCCATTCGCGCCAATACGCTGCAAGGCTCGCGTGAGGAATTGCTTCGCGCCCTCACAGACAAGGACATCGCGGCGACTTCATCGCCGCTAGCACCAGCCGGTGTAATCGTCACCGGCGCTGGCAACATGGCGCTCACCGCGGAGTTTGCTGCTGGACGTTATACCGTCCAGGACGAAAGCTCCATGCTCGTCGCGGAAGTTGTTGATCCGAAGCCGGGGATGCAAGTGCTGGATTGCTGCGCTGCGCCAGGTGGCAAGACTACGCACATGGCAGAGAAAATGCAAGATCAGGGTATTGTCTGGGCATGCGATGTGCATGAGCACAAGGAGCAGCTAATCGCAGATGCTGCACACCGACTGGGTCTGAATGCAGTAAGAACGATGATTACAGATGCTCGTGAACTCGCAAGCCGCTTTGAACCCGAAACATTTGATCGAATCTTGCTTGATGCTCCATGTTCGGGTCTAGGTGTAATTCGACGTAAACCAGATCTGAAATGGGCGAAGAAAGAGTCTGACATCAAGGAAATCGCAGCATTGCAGCGCGAATTGCTTGAAGCGGTTCAAGGCTTGCTCCGTCCTGGTGGAGTACTCGTGTATAGTACATGTACGATCGAGAAGGATGAGAATGAAGGGAATGTTCTTCAATTCTTAGATAAGCATTCGAACTATAAGCTCACTTCTATCGCGATTGAGAACATGCCGAAAGAATTAGAAGCTGGTGCGAAGGAAGGGATGTTATCCATTAATCCGGATCTATTCCATTCCGATGGATTTTTCATTGCAAAGCTGGTTAAATCACAAGCGTAATCACGTGAATATACCGTGTTCTTCTTGTGTTTTCACTTTTATGATAGAATAGTTGGATGAAATGCTTACAAGTTGTACAAAACTTAAAGTAAATAGCGATATAGGTTGTGATCAAAGTGAAACCTTATGTATATGATTATACGTTAGAAGAGTGGCAGAGTTGGATTAAAGAGCAGGGTGAACCGGCATTTCGTGCAGGTCAAATTTTTGACTGGTTGTATGTGAAGCGCGTGTCTGGGTTTGACCAGATGTCGAACCTGTCCAAATCACTACGTGAAAAGTTAGAGCATGGCTTTGAATTTGTAACGCTCAATGAAATTGCACGCTACGAATCCAAAGACGGTACGGTGAAGTTCTTGTTCGAGCTGTCGGACAAGAATGCGATTGAGACCGTTATTATGAAGCACAGCTATGGTCATTCCGTTTGTGTAACTACACAAGTCGGATGTCGTGTAGGCTGTACGTTCTGTGCGTCAACGCTAACAGGACTTAAACGCAACTTGACTTCAGGCGAAATTATTGCACAAGTTGTTCGTGCGCAGCAGCTTCTTGATGGTCAGAATGGCCGTGTATCCTCGATCGTAATCATGGGGATTGGCGAACCATTCGAGAACTATGAAGCGACAATGAGTTTCCTTAAAGTGATGATTCATCCGAAGGGACTTAACATTGGTCAGCGTCATATTACTGTCTCTACATCAGGAATTGTACCGAACATTTATAAATTTGCGGATGAAAATACGCAAGTCAACTTGGCGATCTCTATTCATGCGCCGAATGACAAGCTTCGCTCCAAGCTTATGCCTGTGAATCGTCGCTTCCCATTCGAAGATTTAATTGAGGCGTGTAAGTACTACACCGCGAAAACGGGTAGACGGATTACATTCGAGTATGCCTTAATGGGTGAAGTTAATGATCAAGCTGAGCATGCAGAAGAACTTGCTCAAATCTTGAAGACATTCCCGCTTTGTCATGTGAACTTAATTCCGGTGAACTTTGTTGCGGAACGTGATTTCAAGCGTACGCCTAGAGAAGATATCTTTAACTTCCAACGGATTCTCGAACGCAACAAAATCAATACAACCATCCGTCGTGAGCAAGGTGGCGACATTGCAGCAGCTTGTGGACAGCTTCGTGCAAAACATATAGATAAGAAGTAATAACGAGGTGATAGTACAATGTTAATGGCAAGCCGAACCGATATTGGACGTGTTCGTTTAGTAAACGAGGACCGGGCCTATATTCAACATCAATTAAATGGATTTGAGTTGGCGATTATTGCTGACGGAATGGGTGGTCATCAAGCGGGGGATGTTGCATCGCAAATGGCAATTGATTTTATTGCGAGAGAATTGCAGCAAATCTCATTATCGATGACATTCGATGAGCGCGAGAAGCTTGTACTATCTGCCATCAATACGGCGAATGGGCGCATTTTTCAATATGCATCTGAACGTGAAATCTATCAAGGGATGGGCACGACTGTAGTCGTTGCACTTGCAGCGGAGGATCAACTTCTTCTCGCACATATCGGTGACTCTCGGGCATATCGTGTACGTGGTAATGAAATTACTCAACTGACGATAGACCACTCTCTTGTTAATGAACTCGTGAAGAGCGGGCAGCTAACCCCTGAGGAAGCTGCCCACCATCCGCGTCGTAATGTAGTTACAAGGGCACTAGGTACAGAGGCTACCATTGAAGCAGATATAAAGACGATTCAACTTGATCCTGAAGAAATTATTCTTTTATGTTCTGATGGTCTAAGCAATATGATTGAATCTGACGATATAGTGCGTATTATACATAATGGGCCTAACTTAGAGGCAGCTGTTGATAAGTTGATCCATGAAGCGTTAATTGCTGGTGGAGACGACAACATCACTGTTGTACTTATGCACAATATAGACAATGCCGAATGGAAACGAGGTGACAGTGAATGATCGGTCACACCTTAGGGGGCAGATATGAGATTCTGGAACTGATCGGTGGCGGCGGTATGGCGCTTGTATATAAAGCGCAAGATTTACTGTTGCATCGTAAAGTTGCCATAAAGATATTGCGTCAGCAATACATTCACGATGAGGAGTTTATTCGTCGTTTTCGTAGGGAAGCGCAATCTGCTGCTTCTTTATCTCACCCAAATGTGGTCTCCATCTATGATGTAGGTCAAGAAGAAGATACGTACTACATCGTGATGGAATATGTAGAAGGCAAGACGCTTAATGATCTTATTAAAGAAAAAGCGCCACTCCAAGTGGAAGAAGCGATTGGAATCGCGTCTCAAATAAGTGATGCGCTGGATCATGCTCATCATAATGAAATTATTCATCGAGACATCAAGCCCCACAATATTCTCATTGGAAGAAATGGACGTGTGAAAGTAACGGATTTCGGAATTGCTCGTGCGACGACGTCATCTTCCATCACACAAACAGGGTCAGTCATTGGCTCCGTTCATTACTTCTCACCTGAACATGCTAAAGGAACGAATGCAGGAGAGAAATCCGATTTGTATTCACTAGGTATCGTTCTATTCCAAATGCTAACAGGTAAGCTGCCGTTCCGTGGGGAAAACCCAATTTCAGTGGCACTGAAGCATTTACAAGAAGAAGTGGCTTCACCAAGATCTGTGAATCCACTTATTCCACAAAGTGTAGAGAATGTGATTCTCAAAGCACTTCGTAAACGTCCAGAAGAGCGTTATCAGTCAGCGAAGCAGATGCTAAGTGATCTTGAGACGTGTTTGTCGCCTGAACGTCGTAATGAACCTAAGGCACAATTCTGGAGTGATGAGGGACTCGATGAGGAAAGTACGCGCATCTTACCAGCGATACGTTCCACTCAACAATACTCACCAATACCAGATGATGAAGAGGATGAGGATGATATCCAAGAAATCCAGCCTGATCGTAAGAAAAAGAAGACATGGATTAAGCCGACGGTATGGATTGTGTCTTTGCTTATCGTTCTTGCTGGCATGTTCTTGCTCGTGAATTATGTAAGAGGTTTACTAACACCTCAAGAAGTAAGTGTGCCTGATCTGATGGGACTGACGAAAGAACAAGTGGAGCTTAAGTTAAAAGATGCTCAACTTACCTTGAACCCAAAGGTTGATACAAGGGTGAGTACGAAAGAAGAGAAAGACAAAGTCGTACTGCAGTATCCGGATAAAGATATGAAGCTAACAGCGAATTCCAGTGTATCCATTACCATTGGTGCGGGTCCTGAACATCCGAAGATGGCTGATTACAAAGGGAACAATATAAAAGACGTAACTGAACAATTAGTTGCTCTGGGGGTTGATCCAAAACGGATTCAGTTAAACCCACCAGTCTTCATTGATCAAGATCCAGATACTGTTGTCAAAACAGAGCCGGCTGCAGGAACAGAATTTGATCCTGCTAAAGTTGAAGTGAAGATTACCGTGTCCAAAGGGAAAGAAACGGTGAAGATGCCGAATCTCGTTGGAGATACGATTGCTGAAGCGAAGGCAAAGCTGACGAAGCAAGGGCTGACGCTGCAAGAAAGTGATATTAAGAAAGAGAAGAGCTATACGGTTGCAATGGGCAAAGTCATCAGTCAGTTCCCTTACAAAGCGAATGATGATGTGCCTAAAGATGCTCAAATCTCAGTTATCATATCGGAAGGTTTGCCAGAGGAAGCTGGAACGATGAATGTCTCCCTTCCTTTTAAACCTTCTGAGGAAGGCAAAGAATCTGTTTTCCGCATTGTTGTAACAGATGCACAGAATACTGCATTGGAAGTCTATAAACAGACGGTCAATAAAGCACAAATCAAGGATATCAAAATTGTGTTGTCACCAACAAAAGGCGCTAAGATTGAGCTCTTTGAGAATGACAAATTAGTCAGAACAGAAACACGCACGTATCAAGACTATTTGGATCAGAGAAATGGTCAAGGACGCAGCGTCTCATAATTGAACCATTAGGAGGGATAAGATGCCGCAAGGAACGATCCTTAAAGCACTGAGCGGCTTCTATTATGTGCTCCCCGAAGGAGAGAATGCAGTGGGTGCGACATTGATTCAGTGTCGTGCCCGCGGCGTTTTTAAGAACAGAGGCGTATCACCTCTTGTTGGAGATCGCGTTGAGTTCGAAGTTGAAGCGACAGGGGAAGGAACAGTCACATCTATTGAACCGCGTACATCTGAATTGATCCGTCCACCTATCGCCAATACGAAACAAGCGGTACTCGTCTTTTCGGTAACGGAACCTGTCTTGAACCCTTTATTGTTGGACAAGTTCCTCGTTCATATTGAAAAAGAAGGCTTGTCAGCAGTCATTTGCTTAACGAAGCAAGATCTGCTCCAAGAAGGCAGCAAAGAGCAGCAGGAAGTGACCCATGTTATTGATCTTTATCGTCAAATTGGGTATAAAGTCATTGTCACTTCAGCAAAAATGAAGCAAGGGATGGCAGAAATTGAAGATCAACTTGCCCATAATGTGTCTGTATTTGCAGGGCAGTCTGGTGTTGGGAAGTCATCACTACTCAATGCACTAATTAGCGATTTACAATTAGAGACGAATGAAATTTCACACCGTTTAGGTCGTGGTAAGCATACGACAAGACATGTGGAATTAATCGCGCTGCAAGATGGCGGTTTTGTCGCGGATACACCGGGGTTCTCTCAGCTTGATTTCATGGAGCTAGAACCCGAACAACTTGGGGATTGCTTTATTGAGTTTGCAGCGCTTGCTGAGAATTGCAAATTTAGAGGTTGTCAGCATATGAAAGAACCAGGTTGCAAAGTTCGTGAAGCTGTAGAGGAAGGCGTAATGGCTCAGTCTCGCTATGATAGCTATGCGCAATTTTATCAAGAAATGAAAGACCGAAAAAGGAGGTACTAAACCTTATGATTACAATTGCACCATCGATATTATCTGCCAATTTCGGAAAGTTAGGTCAAGAAGTACAAGAGGTGGATCAGCAAGGCGCAGATTGGCTTCATGTGGATGTCATGGACGGACATTTTGTACCAAATATGACGTTTGGGGCACTTGCTGTAGACGCTATTCGTCCCTTAACGAAGCTGCCACTTGACGTGCACTTGATGATTGAACAGCCTGATCGATATATTGCGGACTTCGTTAAAGCAGGCGCTGACATTATTACAGTTCACGCGGAGGCATGTACGCATTTGCATCGCACCGTCAATCATATTAAAGAACTTGGAGTAAAGGCTGGGGTTGCACTGAATCCTGCTACACCGCTGCACGTACTTGAATATGTGTTAGATGAAAATTTGGACTTGGTCTTGATCATGACAGTTAACCCTGGGTTTGGCGGACAAAAGTTCATTCATGCGACATTGCCGAAGATCCGTGCATTGCGCAGTAAATTGAATGAATTAGGCTTGTCGCATATCGACATTGAGGTTGACGGCGGCGTAAACGCCGATACAGCTCCTCTAGTCGTTCAAGCGGGTGCTAATGTGCTTGTTGCGGGCAACGCCGTATTCGGGCAATCTGACCGCGCAGAAGCGATTCGTCTTATACGGGAGAAAGCACAAGCATAGCTTTTGACGATCACGCATACAATGGTTACGAGAACAACGTTCTTGTGACCGTTTTTTATTTTCAACCCGATTACGTTCCAGTTGAAACTTGCTTCTTTCGTTTGTATGAGAAAGAATTTTTGTACAAATAAAGATTGTAAGCACGTTTTTCTGGGCTCATGAATATATTGTGGATAAGGATAATGGGTTCTCGGTGGTGATCTTGGCGAGCCCTTGTGTGAACTTTGAAGGAGGGGTAGAGGGTGAAATTTTACACAGTCAAACTACCAAAGTTTCTAGGTGGGTTTGTAAAAGCGATTCTGAATACATTTAGTAAAAGCTAAGCCTGATACAGTCGCATGATCACATCACGAGAACGCACGGTCATAAAGATGTATTCTGTTCGTACAGATAACTGTACAGAAAATTGTATGCAATAATGCACAAATGGACAAAAAAAAGCACCCGTTACAGGTGCTTTTTGTTTATCGTGCTAATTAAACGCGAGTCACTTTGCCTGATTTCAAGGCACGAGCGCTAACGTAAACACGTTTTGGCTTACCATCAACAAGAATACGAACTTTTTGTACGTTTACGCCCCAAGAACGCTTGTTTTTGTTGTTAGCATGAGAAACGTGATTACCTGTTCTAGGTGACTTCCCAGTAATGTAACATTTGCGAGACATGAATGACACCTCCTTGTAAGTATACGAAGCTAAGCGCATGGCAAGCCTAAAGCTTACAAGGCGTTTAGCAATTCTTCTTTTACGTCGTTTGATTTCAATAATAAAGTCATACGTAAAAACACACTTAGATATAATAGCACACTGTAAAAGGGATCGTCAACGAAACCTGGGTCTTTTTTCACCCCCGTTTATTTCTTGTCCCCTTTATAGTAAAATGATAGTTGGTTCATTTACCTTTTGCAAGAAGGAGTTGGTGACAGTGCCAATCGAAGTGAAAAACGAATTGGGTAGTATACAAGTGATGAACGAAGTGATTGCTACACTCGCAGGATCTTCTGCTCTTGAGTGTTATGGGCTTGTAGGAATGGCTTCGCGCAATCAGTTTAAAGATGGTATTGCAGAGTTACTCGGTCGAGAAAACTTGCGACGCGGTGTGGAAGTGCGTCGGGAACAAGATCGTACCGAAATCGACTTATACATTATCGTGAGCTATGGAACGAAGATTTCTGTTGTCGCACAAAACGTTCAAGCAAAAGTGAAATATGTAATGAACGAGGTCGTTGGCCTTCAAGTGAATGCAGTGAACATCTTTGTTCAAGGTGTAAGGGTAGCTTGATAATGAGGAAGGAGAATCGCTTTGGGTAAGCGCTTTAATACGATTAATGGTAAGGATTTTATGGCGATGGCGATTGCAGGTGCGGAGCATTTAAATCGGAACGTCGAGAGAGTAAACGGTTTAAATGTATTTCCGGTTCCGGATGGGGATACAGGAACGAATATGAGTTTGACGATTAATTCCGGTATTGCAGAATTGAAACGGAGACCATCTTCGCATATCGGTCAAGCCGCAGAGGCGCTTTCTAAAGGATTATTAATGGGCGCACGCGGAAATTCAGGTGTTATTTTGTCTCAACTATTTCGTGGGTTTTCGAAGTATGTTCACGATTTTGAGGAGATTAACCCTGTCCAATTCGCTCATGCGCTTCAAAACGGCGTAGAGACAGCTTACAAGGCTGTTGTGAAGCCTGTTGAAGGAACCGTTCTTACTGTATCCAAAGATGCTGCGAAGAGCGCTATCGCGTTCTCTAAGCATGCTGAGGGTATTCAAGATTTAATGGCAGAGGTTGTGGAGAAGGGACGCGAGTCCTTGAATCGCACACCAGATCTATTGCCAGTCTTAAAGCAAGTTGGTGTTGTAGACGCTGGCGGCGAAGGATTAATGTGCGTATATGAGGGGTTCCTTGCTGTATTAAAAGGACAGACCGTTGATTCCTTATTGGTTGATGCTGAAGATGTAGGTGTTCCTGAATCATTGGATGTCATGAAAGAAGTGATTAAGAACCCAGCTCAAACTATGAATCCTGGTCATGAGCCGCGCCGTGCACAGGCACACATGGCAACGGAAGATATTGAGTTTGGCTATTGCACAGAGTTCTTAGTCAAGCTTGTACCGGATAAAACTAAAGGCATGGCATTCAATGAGGATCAATTCCGCAGCAAGCTGAGCGAGCACGGGGATTCTTTACTTGTTGTTGCAGATGATGATCTTGTGAAAGTTCACATTCATGCAGAGTACCCAGGTGAAGTGATGACCATCGCCCAGAAGTTTGGGGATTTGATCGGCATTAAGATAGAGAACATGCGCGAGCAGCATTTACACATTTTACAAGAAGAAGCAAGTGAATATGATGCTTACGAAAAGCATGCAGTGCGGGAAGAGGAAGTTACTACTCCAGCTGCAGGACTTGATTTGGCAACGGAACCGAACAAGCCATTTGGTATCATTGCAGTTGCAATGGGTGAAGGGATTACAGAGATTTTCACCTCAGTAGGTGTTGATCATGTGATTTCAGGTGGACAGACGATGAATCCAAGTACAGAGGATTTCGTTAAAGCGATCGCAGATATTCCAGCTGATTCGATTTATATTTTACCGAACAACTCGAATATTGTTATGGCTGCAAAACAAGCGGCAGATTTGGTTGATGACAAAAAGGTGTATGTGATTCCAACCAAAACGATACCTCAAGGTATGGCTGCGATTCTTGCTTTCCAAGAAAAAGCAGAGCCGCAAGTCAATGTGAACGTGATGACACAAGCAATTTCTAATGTGCGTTCTGGTTCGGTTACTTATGCTGTTCGTGATACATCCATTGATGGTGTAGACATTAAGGAAAATGATTTCATCGGAATTGAAGATGGTGAAATTGTGGTTTCCGAACCAACAGCTCTTGATGCATCCAAAGGGTTGTTATCCCGTATGATGGATGAAGGCACAGAAATTGTGACGATTTTGATTGGTGAGGATGCTTCTGAGGAAGAGACTGACACACTCGTTGCCTACATTCAAGAAATGAGACCAGGTGTAGAAGTCGAATTATATCCAGGTGGTCAACCGATTTATTTATACTTGTTTTCAGTTGAATAGTCGTAAGTTAACAGGATGTACTAAGTTATATGGGAGACGTGAAATTGTTGAGTAAAGTTCGCATCGTAACAGACAGTACGGCAGATATACCGGAGGAAATTCGTAAGGAATTAGGTATTATATGTGTTCCTCTAAAAATTTTATTCGGCGAAGAGACGTTTCTGGATGGGGTAACGATGACGCAAGATACATTCTATGACAGGCTCGTTACCTCCTCTGTTATTCCAACGACTTCACAGCCATCGCCACAAGAATTTCTTGATGTTTATCAGCAGTTAGCGGATGAGAATCCGGAAGGTTCGATTATCTCGATTCATCTTGCTTCCGTTCTTAGTGGTACGTATCAGTCGGCTTTGATCGCAAAATCCATGATGGAAGATCAAGTGCCGATTGCAGTAGTCGATTCGAAGTCAGCCTCTTACGGGATTGGCGAATTGGTGGTTGAGGCAGCGAAAGCCGCGAAAGCAGGTAAAACAGAAGCGGAAATCCTCCAGCTAATCGAAGATATCCAAAGCAATCATGCTATTTTCTTTATGGTTAATACACTTGAATATCTTCAAAAAGGTGGACGAATCGGCAGAGCTTCTGCATTAATCGGCTCTCTACTTAATATCAAACCGATTCTAACGATTGATAATGAAGGTTATGTTTCTTCCAAGGATAAAGCCCGCGGACAGAAGAAAGCATTGTCTCGAATTGTTGAGTTGTTAGAAGAACAGTTCCCGAACAATACGCCTTTGAATATCAAAATGGCACATATTCGCAATCCAGAAACAGCGGAGCAATTGCAACATATGATCGCAGAAAAGTTTGATGTGAAAAGTGTGGAACATGTTACAATCGGGCCTGTAGTTGGAACGCATGTAGGTCCAGGACTCGTTGCTGTCTTTGCTTTCTTGGCAAAATAGGAGTTGTTACGTAAATGAAAGATATATATACAACACCGATAGACGAAATCAATGGCGTGGGATCATCTAAAAAAGATGATCTTCATGCCATTGGCATTTATACAGTAGGTGAATTACTTGAATATTACCCGTTTCGCTATGATGATTATTCCATCCGCGATTGGAGTACCGTTAAGGACGGGGATAAAATCACAGTTAAAGGGGTACTCGTTAGTGAACCTGTTACGCAGCGATTTGGAAAAGTAAAATCACGTATGATTTGTAAAGTGGTCATCGACCACTTTTTTGTTACCGCCGTTTGGTTTAATCAAGCTTACTTGAAGGACAAGCTGACGCTCCAAAGTGAGATTGTGATGACGGGTAAGTGGGATGCTCAGCGTAAACAGATTACGGTAGCAGAGACGGAATTTGCACAAATGCATAACTCAAAATCTTCTAAAGTGGGTACGCTGCAGCCCGTATATTCAATCACTGCGGAGCTAAATCAAAAGTGGATGCGCAAAACGATTAAGCAAGCTTTGACCCAGTTTGGTGCACTTATTCCTGAAATTTTACCGAGTCAACTTCTGGATCAACATCATCTGATGATAAGACGTGATGCAATTGCTGCGATTCATTTGCCAGAGCAGATGGATGAAGGGCAAGGAGCCCGTAAACGAATGGTTTATGAAGAGTTATTCTTGTTTCAGCTCAAACTTCATGCCTTGCGGACGATAAATCGTAAACGTGGTGGCGGAATCGCGCAAGAAGTGGATTTACCGGCAGTACGGGCTTTTGTTCGAGCGCTGCCATTTACCTTAACTCCATCCCAGAAGCAAGTGATTGCGGAGATTTTGGAAGATATGCAGGCACCATTCGGGATGAATCGTTTGCTACAAGGGGATGTTGGTGCGGGTAAGACTGTTGTAGCTGCCGTGTCATTGTTCACTACGGTGAAGGCAGGCTATCAAGGGGCATTAATGGTTCCAACGGAGATTCTTGCCGAACAGCATCTGAAATCACTTACGAAGCTATTTGAGCCTTACGGAATCACGGTAGGCTTATTGAGAGGGTCTTTAACGGCCAAGCAGCGTCGTGAAGTGTTGGGGTCTTTGCAGATGGGTTTACTTGATATCGTAGTCGGAACCCATGCTTTAATCCAAGAAGATGTGTTCTTCCGCAAGCTTGGACTTGTTGTAACTGATGAGCAGCATCGATTTGGCGTTGCGCAGCGTGCCATTCTTAGACGAAAGGGAATAGCACCAGATGTCTTGTCGATGACGGCTACGCCGATTCCTCGTACGCTTGCGATCTCTGCGTTCGGTGATCTGGATGTATCCTCGCTTCGTGAGCTGCCGAAGGGACGTATCCCGATTAAGACGTATTCGGTTAAACATGAGATGTTAGATCGGGTATTGGGCTTTATTGCGCGTGAAGTGGAAGCGGGTAGACAAGCGTATGTCATTTGCCCACTGATCGAAGAGTCCGAGAAATTAGATGTGCAGAACGCGATTGATGTGTTCGTGCAATTACAGGGACATTTTCCAAACTTAAAGATCGGGTTACTCCATGGTCGGATGACAGCTAGCGAGAAAGAAGAAGTTATGCGTTCGTATAAAGACAATGAGCTGCATGTTCTTGTCTCGACAACAGTAATTGAAGTTGGAGTTGACGTTCCGAACGCGACACTGATGGTTGTGTATGATGCGGATCGGTTCGGACTCTCACAGCTGCATCAGCTTCGTGGACGCGTAGGAAGGGGTGCTCATGCCTCTTATTGTGTTCTTATAGCCAATCCTCGTACAGAGACCGGTAAAGAGCGTATGCGGGCCATGGTGGAGACGAATGATGGTTTTGAGATCGCAAGACGTGATCTCGAATTACGTGGACCAGGTGATTTCTTCGGAACGAAGCAGAGCGGTCTGCCCGAGTTTCGAATTGCTGATATCGTAGCCGACTTTGAAGTGATGGAGATGGCTCGTGATGATGCAGCTGAACTTGTAGCTTCTGACCAATTCTGGACAGGTGTTAGTTACATGGGGCTGCGTCAATATTTACAAAGAGAACATGTGCTAGACGGAGAAGTACTCGATTAATTCAAGCAAGTTTTGAAGCTTTCGTTCATATGCTGAAAGGGATGGTGAACGGAGGTGCTTCAAATGGGTTATCAAAAATACGGTGTAGACTCAATTCTGGTGGAACGTATTAAGAAGAAGCTAAAAAATCCGGATATTAAAGAGAAAATCAAACAGCTTCTAGATGGTGTGACGAAATCAGATTTACAAGATCGCGTTAAAGTAACGAAATTACTTAACCAAGCATCCAAAATATTAGGCGAAAATTTATCTACAACCCAAAGCAATAATATTGTCGATTTTGTTGTCGCTCAGAAGATTGATCCGAATAATACGTTTCACTTGATTAAATTATGGGGCATGTTTCGCTAATAGAATGGAGAATCAGACTGCATGTAACGTGCATGTCTGATTTTTTTTAATTTAATCATTGTAAAATATTGGTATAATGGTTTTGAGGTGATGGGAGTGCGATCAGGTAATTGGAAATCGAGCATTCAAATTGTAGCAAAAATCGGTCTCTGTATGGCGATTTGGTTCGTTGGTGTTGTCCTCTTAGATGGTGTTGCGATGCTTCTGATGGCACTACGTAGTCAAGCTAGGTCGTTATCTGATGTAGATGCTGACCCGCTATATCAGGCTGTCATGACGTATGGAGGTATGGGACTACTCATGCTTATCGTATGGGTGGTTTACCGGTTATTTGACCGTAAGAAGGGCTGGAAGTTAGGTCTTGCCGGGCAGTATCCTGTAAGGAGATTTGTTCAAGGCACAGTAATGGGGCTATGTATGATTGTTGCTGCATGTGGGCTTATCTGGTTACTTAGTGGAGCGCCAGTAATAAGATTGAACAACTTTGAGTATGCAGCGTTATGGAAAGGGATCTTGTTATTTATTGTTGTTGCTCTTAATGAAGAATTATTCATCCGCGGTTATGTACAAGGTCTTGTGCGTCATCACTTCGGAATATGGAGTGCCGTTGGTATATCGTCGCTTATATTTGCCATCATGCATGTATTTAATCAAGGTATGTTTACAACGCCGATGCCTGTGATTAACTTGCTCGTTGCCGGTGTGTTTTTTGCTATATGTCGAGAGTGGACAGGCAGTTTGTGGCTGCCGGTCGGGCTTCATTTTGCATGGAATTATGTACAAGGCCACTTGATTGGGTTTCCGGTTTCAGGTCAGAGAGTTGTATCCGTGCTTCAAATTCAGCCTAGTCGTGTTTCGTGGATTAGTGGCGGCGAGTTTGGTGCGGAAGGAAGTTTGATTACTACTGTTGTTATGCTATGTAGTACAGCGTATGTAATGAAAATATGGCATAAGCAGCGATTCCAAGCAGGAGAATCTATACATACCGATCATTCAATTGTAGGAACAAAGGCCATCTAGTGGCCTTTGTTTTGCATGACGCTTTTCATCGTATCGATGAACGCTTTGGCTGCATTGGATACATATCTACCTTTGCGATAAGCAAGAACAAGTGTACGAACTGGCTGGATCGCTAATGGTAAATGAACAGGCGTAAGATCAGATGAAGCACGCTTCGTAATCATGTAAGGAACAAAAGCGATCCCCATACCTGCTGCAACAAGGGATTGCACGGTTTCTATATTGGAGCTTTCGAATACAATTGTTGGTGTGAAGCCGCTGTCCTCACATAACTCGCGCGTAAATTGACGCAGCCCTTGGTTTTTTTTCAAAGCAATAAAAGGTTCATGAATAAGCTCATCAATCGTAATCGGTGTTGTAGTGCCATCAGCGTTCAGATGCGACTCTACAAGTCGGTGATTCGGCGGAAGAGCAAGCATAATTTCCTCATCTAGCAAGTGCTCATAACTGAGTGATTCGTGTTGAAGTGGTAGGGAGAGTAAGGATAGATCGGTTCCTCCATTAGCTGTCAGAGTCTCTAAATTCGTCGAGGTTTCCTCAACGAGCACAATTTCGATCTGTGGGTATTGCTGCTGAAAGATAGGAAGGACAAGTGGCAAGATTGTAGAGCCCGTGATCGGCATGGAGCCGAAGACAAGACGACCTTTCTTCATTTGGGAGATGTCTTCCATCTCTCTACGCAGTCCGTCAACGTTATCTAATATTTGCTGAGCTTTATCTACGAATAGCGCGCCTGCATGCGTTAGTTCAACAGAGTTTGTATTACGCTGGAATAGCAGGACACCGAGTTCTTTCTCTAATTTGGAGAGTTGTTGGGACAATGATGGTTGTGCGATATGTAATTTCTCTGCTGCACGGGAGAAGTTACGCTCTTTAGCGATTTGAACCGTATATAGCAATTGACGAAGTTCCATGATGTGATTCCCCCTCAGTATGAAATATGGCGAGTTACAGTTATTGTTTTTACCTATCAATATTATAGATATTATATCTTGGATCAATGAGGAAATAAATGCTAGGATATGAACATCAAATTGAAACGACGGATTTTAATGATGGGGTGAATAGTGATGAGTAAACAAACAATGTTTGAAAAGATCTGGAATAACCATGTGATTCATCAAGAAGAGGGTAAGCCAAGTGTCATTTATATTGACCTTCACTTGGTGCATGAAGTAACATCTCCTCAAGCATTCGAAGGGTTAAGAATTGCAGGCCGTAAGGTGCGCAGACCTGACCTCACGTACGCAACGATGGATCATAACGTACCGACGAAGGATCGATTTAACATTACAGATCCAATCTCCAAACAGCAGATTGATACACTTGCTAAGAACTGTGCGGATTTCGGGGTTACTTGTTTCGATCTAGACTCCCTTGATCAAGGTGTTGTTCACGTAATGGGTCCAGAACTTGGACTTACACACCCAGGCAAAACAATCGTATGCGGTGACTCTCATACATCTACACACGGTGCATTCGGCGCACTTGCTTTCGGTATTGGTACGAGTGAGGTTGAGCATGTACTTGCTACACAAACCCTGCAACAATCCAAAGCGAAGACATTGGAAGTTCGCATTGTTGGTGATCTTAAGCCAGGTGTAACGGCTAAAGACTTGATTCTTGGTGTGATTGCACAATATGGAACGGATTTCGCAACAGGTTATGTAATTGAATATACAGGTGAAGCGATTCGCAAGCTTTCGATGGAAGAACGCATGACTGTATGTAACATGTCAATTGAAGCGGGTGCTCGCGCAGGTCTAATTGCACCAGATGAGACAACATTTGCGTACCTGCGTGGTCGTGAATATGTGCCGCAAGGCGAAGCATTCTATGCTGCAGTTGACGAGTGGAAGTCACTTACGACGGACGAAGGCGCAACTTATGATCTAGTTGTTGACTTCGATGCTGACTCTTTAATTCCACAGGTAACTTGGGGAACAAGCCCAGGTATGGGAACAAGCATTACGAATAATGTTCCAAACCCGAATGATTTTACAACAGATAATGAACGTAAAGCAGCTGAAAAGGCGCTTGAATATATGGGACTTACACCAGGTACACCGATGAGTGATCTGAAAGTCGATTATGTGTTTATCGGTTCTTGTACGAATGGTCGGATTGAAGACCTACGTGCAGCAGCAGCTGTGGCGAAAGGTTACAAAGTATCTTCTGCAGTGACAGCAATTGTTGTACCGGGTTCAGGACGTGTGAAAATTCAGGCGGAAAAAGAAGGTTTGGATCAAATCTTCATCGATGCAGGGTTTGAATGGCGTGATGCAGGGTGCTCGATGTGCCTTGCGATGAATCCAGACGTCTTACAACCGGGTCAACGCTGTGCGTCTACATCGAATCGTAACTTTGAAGGTCGACAAGGTCGTGGCGGACGTACACACTTGGTGTCACCAGCAATGGCAGTTGCGGCAGCGGTTAAAGGTCACTTCTACGATGTGCGTGATTGGGAATTGAAGAAAGAAGCTTAAATAGCGCGAAATGAAGATGCGAGGAGAGAATAACGATGGAAGCATTTAAACAGCATACAGGTCTTATAGGCCCTGTGGATCGTGTTAACGTAGATACAGATGCAATCATTCCTAAACAATTTTTGAAGCGTATTGAACGCACAGGCTTTGGACAATTCCTATTCTTTGAATGGAGATTCCATGAGAACGGTGAAGTTAATCATGAGTTCGCTTTGAATCAACCTCGTTATGAGGGAGCGTCGGTACTTCTATCAAGAGTAAACTTTGGCTGCGGATCATCGCGGGAACATGCGCCTTGGGCGATTCAAGACTATGGATTTAAAGTCGTCATTGCTCCTACATTCGCAGATATTTTCTATAACAACTGCTTTAAGAATGGGATCTTGCCAATCAAATTATCGGAAGAGCAAGTCGAGGATCTGTTCCAACGAACCGCCCAGTATGAAGGATATAAGTTGAATGTGGATCTTGAGAAGAAGACAATCGTGGACGATCATGGTCTACATATTGCCTTCGATTTAGACGAGCACCGTCGTCAATTCTTGCTTCAAGGGTTGGATGATATTGGTCTAACCTTGAAACACGCTGATGAAATCACTGCTTATGAAGAGCGTCATGCATCTCGCTTAGCATACAAATAAGTTTGTACGGAGCCAAAGACCTTGTCCCTTCATTGGGATGGGGTCTTTTTCGTTTGTGGCAAAAAAAGTACAAATAAATTTTTTTTGGAGAGTCAGCAACCTTTTTAGGACAAGCAGCGTCTAAAAACCGTCGCTTTGTGTCGATATACACATGAACAATACAATAATTCCGTAATTCTTGACTAAAAAAGCAGGGGATTTGCTAATTTTGTAGAATTATTGGGAAGCGATGTTAAATTTCGAAGAAATCTGAGGTGTATGATGAAACTGTGGAAAGTACTGTTGTCCGTCTGTCTATTCTCGCTTTTACTACCAACTTTGTCTGCTCTAGGAGCAACGGCAAACCCTACAATCCATCTGGTACTTAATGGTGTTGAACTTAAACCGTTAGTTCAACCGCGTTTCGTCAACGATTATACGATTGTACCGATTCGTGTTATTTCGGAAGGACTCGGTGCGAAGATCGGCTTTGATCAGAAGCAGCAAAAAGTAACGATTACGAAGGACAAGACGAAAATTGAACTTTTCATTAACAAGAAGGAAGCTCTTGTTAATGGAGAGAAGAAACAACTTGATTTAACGCCCGTATTAGAAAAGGATACTACACTTGTTCCACTTCGCTTCGTTGGGGAACAGTTTAATGTGAAATTCCGATATGATCCTGATACAACGACTGTCTTAATGGATTCCAAAGAGGAAGACAAGAACCCGACACCGACCCCTCCTCCTAAACCGGAGAAACCTACAAAACCTGATGAGAATGGGTCGACAGACAAAGAAACGAAGCCGGATAAGAAGCCAGATACGAATAATTTGACAGTGTCTCAAATTGAAACAACGGAAACTTCGTTTGCAATCAAGACAGATTCAGATCAATCCAAACCGAAAGTGATGGAATTGCAAAATCCACACCGTCTTGTGTTTGATATTGAGAATGCTGTGCTTGGGAAAGAGTTGCTCACGAAAGTTGAGAAAACCGAAGGAAAGATTGATTCAAAGCATCCGCTTATATCTCAAATTCGATACTCGCAATTCTCTAATGATCCTGCGACTGTCAGAGTGACACTGGATTTAACAGCAACTGCTAAATATCGTCTCATTCCTAGTGTAAAAGGCTCAACAGAAATTCGAGCTGAAATTTATACCACAACGATTGGTGAAAAGAAAGATAAATATATTATTGTGTTGGATGCAGGTCATGGTGCTCATGACCCAGGCGCAAGTGCAACTTCGGCAAATGGTCGTACGGAGAAGGAATTTACGCTTGCTATGGTGAAGAAGTTAGGAGCACTTCTTGAGAAGGAAGCGAAACTTCAGGTATTATATACACGATCCGACGATACGTTTGTTGAGTTGGATGACCGTGTGAGTTTTGCCAATAATTACGGTGCAGATTTATTCTTATCCATTCATGGTAACTCATTTACGAGTAAATCTCGCGGAACAGAAACGTATTACTATAATCCTAATAGCTTAGACTTTGCAAGTGTTATTCATCAATATGCCGTTGATGCAACTGGATTCATAGACCGTAAAGTGCAGAAGAGTGGCTTTAGAGTGATCAAAGGTACGACGATGCCTGCGGCACTTCTCGAAGTCGGATTTTTGTCAAATAAGGAAGAAGCAGATATGATGTATCAAGAAGTATTCCAGAATAAGCTAGCAAATTCGCTTGTTAAAGGCATTAAGGAATACTTGAATTTGAAATAAGGGGTGAACCAAGTCGTGAAAATGATGAACTGGAAAGGGTTCGCACTCATTCTGACGATTGCTCTTATGATCGCAGGCTGTGGGCAGAAGCAAGCACTTCAAGGCAATGTATCAACATCGACACCTGTTCCAACTGTTGAGCCGACACAAACACCGACTCCAACACCTACAGCGACTCCAATTCCGAAAAAGACGAAACAGGTTAAAGTGTATTATTCGGATGATAATTTAGAAGAGCTTGTTGAGAAAGTTGCAACCATCACATATCTGAATGATGGCGATCTGTATCATGAAGCATTAGAGAAATTAAAGAAGTCCGATGATCCGAAGTTAACTTCACTATTTGAGAAAGTAACATTTAAGCATGTGACGATGGAGAAAGACGGTTTGCATGTGGATCTGACGTGGTCACAGGGCGGTCAAATGGGGGCTCCTGGTGAAGATTTCTTCATCAAAGCATTAGAGAAAACGGTGTTCCAGTTCCCAGAGGTTAAAGCCTTATATGTGAAAAAAGATGGAAATCAAGTGGAATCACTAATGGGGCATATGGATTTGCCTTATCCAATTGTACGTTCTGCAAAATAATATCAAGCCTCTCAATGTGGATGCATATTCATCATTGAGGGGCTTGATTTATGTTAGAATGAATTGTTTGAATATTGCAAAAGAATGTGAGGGTGGCGCAAAATGGCAATCAAGATGAATGAAATCATCAAAACCTTTCATATTGGTGGAACGACATATACAGCGTTAAAAGGAATCGATCTACATATCCATGAAGGTGAATTCGTTACAGTAATCGGTAAGTCAGGCAGTGGGAAATCAACACTTATTAATATGATGACAGGTATAGATGTACCTACCTCGGGTAAGATTCAAATTGCAGGCACAGATTTATCTCAGATTAAGAAAAGGCACTTATCACAATGGCGTGGTCGTCACTTGGGTATCATCTTTCAATTCTTTCAATTGCTACCGACACTTTCTTTATTAGAGAATGTCATGCTGCCAATGGATTTCTGTGGGGTATACGGCGTTCGTGAACGCAAGCGTAAAGCAATGGAGTTACTCGACCAAGTTGGGATGCTAAATCACATGAACAAGCTGCCTTCGGCTGTGTCAGGCGGTCAGCAGCAGCGTGTAGCAATTGCGCGAGCACTTGCTAATAACCCATCGATCCTAATTGCAGATGAGCCGACAGGTAGCTTGGATTCAAAGACAGCAGAATCGGTATTCCAATTGTTTGAACATCTTGTGGAGCAAGGGAAAACTATTGTCATGGTTACACATGATAACGATCTAGCGAGTCGGGTCAAGCGATCCGTTGTGATGGTAGACGGACAAATTGTAAATGAGTATGTCATGCAAGCTTTGCCGAATTTAAATGTAGACCAATTAACCCATTTGATCCCGCAATTACAGACAATCGATTATGAGCCAGGTACGGTTATTATTCGAGAGGGTGATGTGGCGGATAGTGCGTATATCATTACGCAAGGTGAGGTTGAAGTGTATTTAAATCATCCTGGAGGACAACAGATTCTAGTCAATCGACTGGGCAAAGGGCAATATTTCGGAGAGATTGCATTGATTCAAGGTGGTACTCGAACAGCAACTGTTCGAGCAGCAGGTGATCAACAGGTAATGCTAAGAAAGCTCGATCGGACTCTTTTCCAAGAATTAATCAATAGTTCTGAACTAACACGTGATGAAATTGAGCGAATAACCCATCAACGATTAACTGAACTCTTTCGAGTAGAGGAGGGGCAATAAAAGGTGCTTAAACCACGTTGGAAAAAGGTATGGCAAGATTTATGGAGCTATAAAGCAAAGACGGCATTAGTCGTTCTGTCTATAACACTGGGTGTGATGAGTGTGGGTATACTTGGACAGGCGAAGTCACTACTGGAGCAAGGGATGGATGCAAGCTATAAATCCGCACATGCCTCAAACTTTACATTATTTACAAAGCCTTATGAGTCTAAATTGTTGGATTCCATTAAGCAGATGCCAGACATAGGTGAATTGGAAGAAAGAGCGATATATTCCGCCCGTATTAATGTGAATGAAGATGCAAGTGGGCAGCCGACTGTGGAAGATTGGCGTGATTTAAGAATGACTGCGATTGCAGATTACAACGCTGTTAAGATGGATACATTTTATCCTGATCAAGGCGTGATTCAGCCGCAAAAAGATGAAATTGTACTCGAGCGTACGGCACTTCCTTATCTAAATGTACAGGTAGTGGATGAGGTTTGGATTGAAATGCCGACAGGTTTAAGAGTGAAATTGAAGCTTGTTGGTACGGTATACGATCCAGGGAAGGTGACAGCTTCGATTGATGGTGTAAACTTTGGGTATATCAATTATGAGACGCTTGTTTCTTTGCAATTGCCAAAGCTTGCTAATACCATCTCTGTACAAGTAAATAAACAAGTAAGCCAAGAGGATGACATCAAAAAATTAGCGGCAAATGTTAGAGATGAGGTGTATGCCCAAGGTGGACATGTCTATTCAACGTGGATACCGGAGCAGAACAAGCACTGGGCATCTAATATTTTGCAATCGCAAGCGGTCATTTTCGAGCAACTTGGATTATTAATCTTAATTCTAGGATCAATTATCGTTATTAATACGATATTTGCATTATTAACCGGACAGATGAAGCAGATGGGTGTGATGCAGGTTATTGGTGCTACACCTAATATGCTCATTCGAATGTATATAAGTGTTGTACTGCTCTATGGATTGATAGCTCTATGTATTGGTGTGCCGATTGGGTTATGGGGCGGTAGACTGATGGCAGGCTTAAGTGTGAATGTGCTCAACTTTGATACTTCAGCATTTGGAATCTCACCACAGATTCTGCTTATTCAAATTGCTGTAAGTCTTGTGATTCCTCTGTTAGCGGGACTGTATCCCATTATGCTCAGTACGCGGGTAACCCTATTAGATTTAATCAATGGTCGATCAGCGGGTGGAGATTATGGTCATTCCCGCATAGATCGACTGATAGAGCGGATCAAAGGTATTTCACGTCCGATGCTGCTATCTCTGCGCAACACAGTTCGGCGTAAAGGCAGACTTGTCATGACCTTGATTATATTAAGTTTAGGTTGTGCGATGACTTTATCCGTTCTCAGTGCATATGCATCCACACAAAGAACGACAGACAATTCCATTGCGTATTCAAATTATGACATTAGCTATGAGTTCGCAACGTCATATCCTGCATCAGATATTGAGCGAGTGACGAGTCAAGTTAGTGGTGTAACCAAATTCGAATCTTGGGGATCGCGCACGGTGAATAGAGTCCGCGCGGACGGGGTGGAAAGCGATGACTTTACACTGGTTGCGCCACCTGCTGGCAGCCAAATGATTCGGCCAGAAATTACAAAAGGTCGATGGCTTGCGCCTGATGATCGTAATGGAATTGTAATTGAATCTTATGTTCTAGTCGGAGAACCTGATCTTGATGTGGGTCAAGAGATAACGCTTAAAATTGGCGGAAAAGAATCAACATGGCATATCGTAGGTATTGCTCGAAAGGTAGCGGGTTCAATTCGTTCTTATGTGAACTATGATGCGCTTGTCGATGTGACAGGAGCAAGTGGACAAGTGGACATGATCCAAATTGTGACAGGAGCTCACGATCGAGATGCACAAGCGAAGGCCGCCGCTGCATTAAGTGAGCAATATCGAGGTCAAGGATTCTTAGTTAACACAAGTCAATTAACGACGGATCTACATGATATTATTAGCTCTAAGATGTCGCTTCTAATCAATCTCCTTACTGTACTCGTCGTCTTACTCATGACTGTCGCAGGACTTGGTTTGATGGGAACGATGAGTCTGAATGTGATGGATCTTACAAGAGAAATCGGTATTATGCGAAGTATCGGGGCGTCTGATTACCGTCTGTGGTGGATTATTGTTGCAGAAGGGCTCATAATTGGAGTTATAAGTTGGGTAATCGGCTGTTTACTCGCAATCCCAATTAGTCAGGAATTGTGTAAAGCGATCGGTCTATCCCTATTTAAATCTCCACTTGATTACGTTTATCCAATAAGCGGAGTGGTCATCACATTCGTCATGATGGTGACTTTATCCATTCTAGCTAGCTTCGGACCCGCGTGGAATGCCTCAAGACTAGCAGTACGAGATATACTTTCTTATGAATAATGTGAAATTATTTTTTAAAAAGTATGGTGTTTCATGTAGAATCGTTTGCGATATTGGACTGATTCATATAAAATGATTGAGTTAAGTGGATTGTTATTCAAACTGGGGGAACGTTTCGATGAGCAAAACGAAAGTCAGACATGTCTTGGACACGATCGCTGAGATGTATCCCGATGCCCATTGCGAGTTGATCCATTCGAATCCATTTGAATTGACGATTGCAGTTCTGCTTTCCGCACAGTGTACGGATGAAACGGTTAACAAAGTAACCAAAGATTTATTTCAAAAGTATAAGTGCCCAGAAGATTATATCGCGGTTTCCCTTGAGGAGTTGCAACAAGATATAAGGCGGATCGGTTTATTCCGTAACAAATCGAGCAATATCCAGAAATTGTGTCACCTGTTACTGGAAAAATACGATGGACAAGTCCCTGGTGAGTATGAGAAACTAGTGGAATTGCCCGGTGTTGGTCGTAAAACTGCGAATGTGGTCATGTCGAATGCTTTCGGTGTTCCTGCGATCGCTGTTGATACACATGTAGATCGTGTATCTAAGCGCCTGGGGCTTGCTGCCGCAGATGATTCCGTTCTTGAAGTGGAAAAAAAACTGATGCGCAAGGTGCCGTGTGATGAATGGACGATAACGCATCATCGTTTAATTTTCTTCGGACGTTATCATTGTAAAGCACAGAATCCGCAATGCGCAGTGTGTCCACTGCTGGATGTGTGTGCAGATGGAAAGAAACGAATGAAAACAACTCGCGTTAGAAACACTACAAAACAATAGATATAGAAGTAAAGGATGGGATGGTATGAAGTGCATTTCTGTGTATACAGCAGACTTCGAAGCTTTTTCGGATATTTTTGAACAGGTGCTTGCAACAAAACTTGCTGATAATGAGGAAGTTGAAATTGATGGTATCGTCGTTTCTGAAGCTGGCGAAGTTCCAGACAACTACATCGAGCGCATGCGTGCAAAGCTTGAGTGTGTCGTTATGAAACATAAAGAAAGTAATGCAACGATTTTGCAGCATGGCAACGTGTTTGAGATTATTCTTCCTCAAGCAGATGCTGTAACTGTCTAACACATAAGAGATCACAAAAAAGACTTGCGAAATGTTTTCGCAAGTCTTTTTTGTGTTTAATAAGATCGATTGTGTTTATTGCGTCTCCAAAACCAGATGCATATGAATAGAATGCTACTGCTAATAAGAAAGCCGCCAAGCACATCGCTTGGGTAATGTACGCCCACATAAATGCGAGAGATACCGATCCCAAGAATCATGAGGGTACTGAAAATAATTAACACGATACGGCCTATGAAGCTTGAGATATGGCGCCATAGCAAGAAGGTGATAACGCCAAAGAAGGCAACCGCAATCATCGAATGTCCACTAGGAAAACTGTGACCGGATGCTTCGAGCAATCGATCAACATCAGGACGTGCTCGGGTGAAAATTCTTTTGAGTATCGTATTCGTGAGTGGAACAAAGATCATTACGGCAAAGAACAAGATCATCTCTGCTCGATGTTTTAACACAAAAAATAAGAATATAGCTGTTAGGGCAGCTATGACGACGACAGTTGTCGGGTTGCCAATGAAAGATAGTACTTTCATCAGTGGAGTTACACCTTCTGATCGAAATGACCATACGGTTGAAGTAACGGCTTCATCGAAACCAGTAATTTGCATGGACATCACGAAGTAAGTAACGATTGCAAAGCAGATAGCTAGTCCGATACTTAAGGCAAGTAAGGGTTTATTACGGGTAGTTGATTTCACGAATAACCTCCTGATTGAAACTCGAAATAGAGACATGCAACATTTAGTATAACAAAATTAACTCAATTTTAGAAAGTGAGGCTGTTTTAGGTATTGCCAGTTGCAGTAGCGGCGTTTACACTGAAATTCGTAGTCTGTCTAACAATGTAGAAGTGGGGAGAATGGAAATGTCACAGACCGAGCTAGAACTACAGAGTCGGGAAATCAATCCTGCCAATATAGATCCAATGTCCGTTAAGTTAGAAAAGCTGATTAAACAGATGGAATTGAAAGGTGATACACAGCAGCAGATAAAATTTATAGGGTTACTTGAAAAATGGCGTAAGCAGCGTTCATATATCGCGTTCTGTGGTCACTTCTCAGCAGGGAAGTCTACAATTATTAACAGCTTATGCGGACACGTATTGTTGCCGTCTTCACCTATTCCAACTAGTGCCAATATTGTGTCTATTGCTAATGGCCCTGCGATTGCGAGCGTCTATCAGCAAGCCGATAGTGGTGAAGTGTTATCAAGTAAAGAAGTGCCACTCGAAGAGTTGGAGCAGTACTGTATTGATGGCAAAGCGGTACAGCGTGTTGAAATTACATATCCATTGCCGATGTTAGGTGAACATACTGCACTTCTGGATACGCCGGGAATTGACTCGACAGATGATGCCCATCAGATGGCGACGGAGTCTGCTTTGTATTTGGCCGATGTTGTGTTCTATGTGATGGACTATAATCACGTCCTATCGGAAATGAATTTAGCTTTTGCCAAAAAGATGGCAGAGCGCGGCAAGCCGCTCTATCTCATCGTAAATATGATTGACAAGCATCGCGATGCGGAACTCTCCTTCGAGTCTTACAAGGAAGGGGTTATTGCGTCCTTCCGCTCGTGGGGTATCGAGCCGAGCGGCGTGCTCTATGTGTCGATGAAGGTCCGTGACCATCGACATAATGAGTGGGGCCAGCTGCGCTACTTGCTGGCCGAGTTAATCGCGCGCGCAGGCGAATTGCGCGCGTATAGCGTGGACCAAGCAGCCCGTCAGCTCCTGGTGGAGCATGACGACTGGCAGGCGCAGGTCCACGCCCCCCGCAAGGCCGAGCTGCGCGAGGCCTTGGGGGACGACGGCGCGCAGCTCATCGCGCGCCGGGAGGAGCTTCTTCGCGGCGCTGCAGCCGCGAAGGAGGAGCCACAGCGCGTGCTCGCCGCGCTGCGCAAGGACCTTGTTGGCATTATTGACAATGCCAACATTATTCCCGCGGTGACACGGGACACCGCGCATGAGTACCTGCAAAGCCGTAAGTCCGGCTTTAAGGCAGGCTTCTTCGCACGTGCCGCTCAAACCGAGGCAGAGATCCAGCGTCGGCTGGATAAGCTGCATGCGGAGTTTAAGGCAGGCGTGACGACGCAACTGGAGCGCCATATACAGACGATGCTTCGGGAGGCGTATGAAACGTCTGGTATTGAGCAGCAAACGCTTCTAAGTGAGGCTACAGCGCTTCACGTGGATATTACAACATCATGGCTCGCTGACCAAGTGAAGACAGGAGCTGTTTTCACAGGTGAATATACACTGAATTACATGAAAGACGTTGCAAGTGAAGTGAAGAGTCAATATCGCCGTCTAGGAAGTGATCTGGCAGAGCGTATGGCTAATGAGATGGAGCATGCGGCATCTAGCCGTGAACCCGAACTTACAGCTCAAATTGCTGAGCTTGATGAGTCTCTTATGGCGTATCATGAGTTATCTTCTCTGGAACAAAGTGAACAACAAGCTAGTGTGAAGTTACAACACATCGTAAATGAAGAGCGAGTGACAGTTCCTACTCTGCCGGATATGAAGCGTTATGTGCCAGATGTATCCGATCAAGGACCAACACTTGGTTTGAAGCAAGCTTCTATGGATGTGATTTTGCGTGCCGCGCATACGTTCCGTGAGGAACAAGGTGGAGAAGGCTCAGCGCAATCGGGTACTTTACAGTCTAATGAAAGCCAGACAGTAGGCTCCATAATAACGCCGTCTGCTGCATTTGGCACAGAACTTACGAACGAGGCAGAGACGCGTGCGAAGCAGTTCCATCAAGCAGCTCAGATCATGGAAGAAGTGCCAGCGCTTCGCTCGATTGCGCGTTCCTTGTCTGACAAAGCTTCGAGGATATTGGATCGTACGTTTACTGTTGCGTTATTTGGTGCATTCTCAGCTGGTAAATCATCATTTGCCAATGCTCTCATTGGGGAACGTGTTCTTCCTGTATCTCCCAATCCAACAACGGCTGCAATCAATCGAATTTTGCCGCCGCAAGAAGGTTGGGCACACGGCACCGCCAGAGTGAAAATGAAAAGTTTGGACGCTTTAGAAAGTGATGTCTTGTACTCGCTACAAGTACTAGGGCTTCAAGCTCAGGAGATGAACAGTGCTTTACAAGCGATTGCGACGTTAACTCCGGATAAAGCAACAGCCAAAGGCAAGCCGCATTATTCCTTCCTAACAGCTGTACAGCGGGGATGGGTGGATGCGAAGGATCATCTTGGACAAGAGCTAGTCGTGAATCAAGAGCAGTTCGCGGCCTATGTCGCGGAAGAAGCGAAATCTTGTTTCGTTGATGGCATTGAATTGTTCTATGCCAATCCACTAACCGATCAAGGTGTTGTCATTGTAGACACTCCTGGAGCGGATTCCATTAATGCGAGACATACTGGCGTAGCATTTAATTATATTAAGAATGCGGATGCGATTCTGTTTGTCACGTACTATAACCACGCATTTTCACATGCGGATAAGGAGTTCTTGCTTCAACTTGGACGGGTGAAAGATGCTTTTCAACTGGATAAAATGTTCTTTATCGTCAATGCGGCCGATCTCGCTTCATCAGAAGATGAACTTGATGGCGTTATTCGACATGTGGAGACGAATTTACTATCTCATGGCATTCGTTTCCCACGAATTTATCCGATTTCAAGTCAATGGGCAGCTGAAGGTAAGCTGAATCAAGATCCGAATTTAGTTGCAGCTTCAGGTATTACAAGTTTTGAAAAAGACTTTGCTTCCTTCACATTCCGTGAGTTGACACAGCTTGCAGTAAGTTCAGCAGAAGCGGAACTTAAGCGTGGCCTACACACGATGGATCGTTGGATATCTGGTGCCAAAGAAGGCGAAAACACGCGTCTAACGCGAATTGAGCAGCTTCGAGCTTCTAATCTGAAGGCGAATGAACTGCTACAAGTGTGTGATGAAACGGGATACAGTCGGGATCTCTCACAAGAGATTGAAGATTTGTTGTTCTATGTGAAGCAGCGTACGACTTATCGATATGGAGAATTGTTTGCGCAAGCCTTTAATCCATCGGTGTTCCGTGATCAGACACACTCGCAGAAAGACATGCTCCAAGCGGCCTGGAATGACTTTAAACGGATGATAGCGTTCCAACTGGAACAAGAGGTTCTAGCAACAACACTGCGCATAGAGAAGAAGGTTAATGAACTTGGTGGGAAGCAATATGCAGCTTGGGGGACTTCAGCATCTAACTTGATCGAAGGGTTTGAATATGAAGCCTATCCGAACCAAACGTACACCACTCCTCAAATTGCCATTCAACTTGAAGTTGCAGGGGTTGATGTCAAGATGCTGCAAGGCTTCTTTAAGAATGCCAAATACTTCTTTGAAGGTGAAGGTCGCGATAAACTAAAAGTTGCGCTTGAAACTCCTATTTTAGATGGTTTAACAGCTGTAATGAATGCGCAAAGTGACAAGTTTAAGCAGCTTTATAATAATCACTTGTCAGATGTACTTTCAGCGATGAAGAGTCGTCAACTAGACGCGATTGCAGATCATATCGAAGGGTCTGTATCCGCACTTGAGCTTAAAGTGGATTTGGACGATTTATATAAGAAGCGAGAGGAAGTATTCCGATTGCTGTAATGAGGATTATAGGGTAAAAAATAATTATAAACGAACGCCTGACTGCTTTTTTGGTCAGGTTTTGTTCGTTTGGGAGTGAAAGGGCTTTCATTAGAGGGAAAAGGCAACATTTAGCTGAATAGTGGCTTTTTTGTGACTATTTTGCAAAGATAACACGTTACCTGCCTTGTTACGGTCCCTTAGGCTCTTTGCCCGCTGTGTAAAGATGATGTTAAGATGTCACTCAAACATAGCAGAGAGACAGGGGGATGACAAATGGAAGCGTTTAAACAGCTGAAGCCTTATTATTGGCCAGTCAAAGGATGGTCGATTTTTTCTTTGCTGACGCTTATTGTGACAACAGGGCTCGGATTGATCTACCCAAGCATGCTGCGTCGATTAATTGATGATGCGATTTCACCTGGAAATTATGCACTCGTACCTCAATTGACACTGATGCTTGTAAGTGTAATGGTCGTGAAAGCTATTTTTTCATTTTTGCACGTATTCTCAGGTGCAAGGTTTGGGGTTAGCATGGTATTTAATTTACGTGCGGCGTTGTATCAGAAACTCCAATACTTATCTTTTCCTTACTATGATGGTGCGCGTACGGGAGATTTAATGGCACGATTAACTTCCGATGTTGAGGCGATTCGTTTATTCTTGTCCTACGGCATGGCTCAGTTATTCAATATTGTCCTCATGCTTTTGTTCGGTGCAGGGATGATGTTCTCCATTGATTGGAAATTGACTCTTGCGACGATGGTTCTTATGCCTTTTCTCGTACTTGCAGCCTTTCGATTTGAAACTAAAGCTGCACCAGCGTTTCGTGCGGTACGACAAGCATTCTCGGGACTTACGACGACCGTACAGGAGAACATTACAGGTGTTCGAACGGTCAAATCGTTTGCTAGAGAGCCTCACCAGATCGATAAGTTCCTAGAGCGTAATGAAAATTATCGGGCATCGAACTTAAAAACGTCTCAAATTTGGGCGAAATATTTCCCGTTCATGGAATTAATCTCAAACTTGAGTGTTGTTATTTTATTAGGCTACGGTGGTTACCGTGTAATTCAAAATGATATTACATTGGGTGATTTTGTCGCATTTTTCAGTTTAATTTGGTTTATTATCGGACCGCTCTGGCAGTTAGGGTTTCTAATTAACAATTACACGAACTGTAAAGCTTCGGCAGAGAAAGTACTCGAACTGCTCAATCAATACGTTCATGTTAAAGATGAGCCACAAGCCATATCGATACATAAATCTGATTACAAAGGACATGTTCGCTTTGAAAATGTTACGTTCGCATATGGAGAGAAGGAACCAGCACTTCACGACATTACAATTGACGCACCAGCAGGTTCTGTCATCGGTATATTAGGTGGAACAGGATCAGGTAAGACGTCGATTGTGTCGCTGCTTATGCGGGCTTACAACGTGAAGAATGGTCAGATTACACTCGATGGGCATGACATCCGCAAAGTTAAAATTGAAAACTTACGTGCAGGCATTGCAACGGTGTTTCAAGAGACATTCTTATTCTCGTCGACGATTCGTAATAACATTGCATACGGTCGTAAAGATGTGACACAAGATGATATTGAGCGAGCAGCTAAGCTTGCGAAAGCGCATGATTTCATTATGGAATTACCGCTTGGTTATGACACGATTGTCGGGGAGCGGGGGCTTGGTTTATCTGGTGGACAGAAGCAGCGAATTGCCATTGCTCGTGCACTTCTAACTGACCCTCGAATTCTCATTCTGGATGATGCTACAAGCGCGGTTGATATGGAGACGGAGCATGAGATTCAAGCAGGCTTCCAAGAGGTAATGGAAGGGCGTACGACATTCATTATTGCGCATCGGATCTCGTCACTTAAGCGTGCTGATGAAATTATCGTCTTAGAAGAAGGGCGAATTGTGCAGCGTGGTACACACGAACAATTAATTCAGCAAGAAGGTCCTTATCTAACAACCTATAACATTCAATATGGTGATCGTCCACAAGTAAGTGAACTTGAAGTCGCTGCTGCGATGGATGGAGAGCAGATGGAAGAAGTACGTGTAAGCATGAGTGCTAGTTCCGCTGAAACGGAGCTCATAAGGAGGAATCCAGAGTGAGTAAACAAGCTAAGCTCCGATTAGGTGGCGATCAAGCTGATTTGCATCAAACAGGTCGGTTTGTATATACAGATGATGAAGTGATTGAACAGAAATTTGACTGGAAGCAGGTTCGCAGACTGTTCTCCTATATGAAGCCCTATGCGAAGCAAATGCTGCCGATTATTCTGATCATGATGTTCATTGGTGCAATTACGAAATTAACTTATCCATTAATTATTTCATATACGATCGACCATTCTTTAGCAAAGAATAATAGTGATCTGCTCTTCGTGATGGTAGGATTACTCCTCGTTGTATATATCGTGCAATGGGTTGCGAATATGTTTCGTATTAAATTTACGAATATGATCGGACAAAATATTATTTATGATTTGCGCAAGCATGTATTCTCGCATATTCAAAGTTTGTCCTTCCGTTTCTATGATCAACGTCCAGCAGGGTCGATTCTCATTCGTGTAACCAACTATGTGAATTCCTTGCAAGACTTATTCACGAACGGTGTCGTGAACTTGATGATCGATTGTGTACAGCTCATTGGGATTATTGTGATCTTGCTCGTTATTAACTTTAAGTTAGGGCTTGCCATCATTGTCACTGTTCCACTCATGTTCTTGATTTCAACTAAGCTTAGACGAATGATTCGTCGTTCTTGGCAACTCGTGCAAATTAAACAGGCGAGACTCAATTCCCACTTGAATGAATGTATTCAAGGCGTTCGCGTTACACAGGCTTATTCGCAAGAGCAAGAGAACATGAAGTTCTTTGAAGGAATTAACAAAGAGAATCGTCGTGTATGGTACAAAGCAACAACGGTGAACCAAGTGATGGGGCCACTAGTTGAGATTACAGGTGCACTTGGATATGGGATCTTGTTCTTGTATGGTGCATCACTCATTGAAGTTAAAGAAATATCAGTAGGTACACTCGTTGCATTCTCGACTTATATCGCCTTCTTCTGGGATCCGATTAACCGTCTAGGTCAAATGTATACCCAATTGCTACAGGCAATGGCTTCAGCCGAGCGTATCTTTGAATTTATCGATGAGAAGCCAACGGTTGCTGAGAGCGAGCAGGCTAAAGATTTGCCTCCAATCGTCGGTCGCGTGAAATTGGAAGATCTTGTTTTTGCTTACGAAAAAAATCGTCCAGCGTTAAAAGGAATTTCCCTTGATGTAGAAGCGGGTCAGTCGATAGCGCTTGTTGGACATACTGGTTCAGGTAAAAGTACGATTATTAACATGATTTGCAGGTTTTATGATCCTACAGCGGGTCGTGTATGGATTGATGGCACTGATATTAGCCAAGTGTCCATTACGAGTTTGCGCTCGCAGGTAGGAATCGTGATGCAGGATACGTTTATTTTTGCAGGATCCATTCGAGACAATATTGACTTCGGAAAGCCAGGTTCAACAGATGAGGAAATTATCGCAGCTGCCAAAGCCGTAGATGCTCATGATTTCATTATGAAATTGCCGAATGGCTATGATACCGAAGTCGAAGAGCGGGGCAGCATGCTCTCCATGGGTCAACGTCAACTTCTGTCGTTCGCACGTGCACTACTTGCCGACCCGCGTATTCTCATTCTCGATGAAGCGACTGCAAGTATTGATACAGAGACCGAAGTGAAGATTCAGACGGCACTTAAAACCTTGCTTCAAGGACGCACATCCTTCATCGTCGCTCACCGCCTATCTACGATCCGCCATGCCGACCGCATCGTCGTGCTTGACCATGGCGAGATCGTCGAACAAGGCAGTCATGTTGAGCTCATGCATATCAAAGGCACTTACCACGGCCTCATTGAATCACAATATAAATATTTATAGGTTTATCATTAGGGTTAGGTTTATCTTCATGTTTGCTAACTCCGCCAATTGGATCGAATCGATCGATTGGCGGTTTTTTGTATGAAAAGTAAGTTTAAAAATTGAAACGAAAGAGAAAAGAGCACTGGAGGAGCGTAGCGTTCGCCTTTGAAATCGTGAAAATACTATAAAACCAATTCAAAAATTTCACGATTGAGACAGCGACCGGAAGTGTTCTTTACTCTGCAGTGTCCCAACTTTTTGAACGAACGCAAGGGGATTGCTACCCACACCTCCCATCTGCTACAATACGATAGGAACATTTGTTTGGAATTTGCAAATTCATCCCAGAAGCTTTACTCTAAAAACAGTTGATTTTCGACAATACTGGGGGAATTTGATGAAATCTTCTCGTACGATTTGGAATGTCGTTGCCATTATTTCCGTTAGCGCAACCCTCTTCTTTGTAGGAGGATTTGCTTATGCAGTTAAACAAATTTTATATCCAACAGCCGTATCCAGTGAAGCGACTCCATCTAAGCAATCGCCTGTAAAGCATGAGATCGGCTCATCGGACAAGATTTCGATACTCGCATTAGGGGATTCCTTAACAGCGGGTTCAGGAGATTCAACGGGCAAAGGATATGTCGTTAGGCTCAAAGAGAAGTTGCAAGCGGATACCGGTAAGCAGGTGTATGTTCGCAACAATTTATCGATCCCTGGTTATGTGACGGACAAGTTACTAGCCGATGTCAGTCAGAAGAAAACACGCGATGCAATTAGTGAAGCAGATATGATTCTAATCAGTATTGGCGGTAATGATATTTTTGCAGGTGGAGCGGGTATGTTCGGTACTGAAGTTGAATTTAATCCTGAGGCCGCTAAGGAACGCGTAAAGCCAGCTTTAACGAAACTTTCGCAAATCGTAGAACAGATCAATCAAGTTAATCCAAAGGCTACGGTAATGTATCTTGGACTTTATCACCCGTTCATTGATATGGACTCTGCACGAGAAGGTGGACCAATTGTTCAAGCATTTAACCTTGAAGCATTTAACATCATGAATAAATATCCACAGATGATATTTGTCCCTACATACGATTTATTTGAGCGCGATGGTGTTCGCTTCTTGAGCCTGGATCATTTTCATCCAAACGGCGATGGGTATGAACGAATTGCAGATCGTTATGCACAAGTATTAAAATAAGCAATTGGTTAGGATAGGAGGCGTCTACCTTGGTGCGAAGTGAATCGGTTGTCATGTCTGTTCAAAATGTGAAGAAGCGTATCGGGAACAAAGAAATCATTAAGGGCATTTCTTTTGAAGTTTATGGCGGCGAAATATTTGGTTTTCTTGGACCGAATGGATCGGGTAAGACGACGACTATTCGAATGCTCGTTGGCTTGATTAAACCGACATCTGGTCGTGTGGAAATGTGTGGATATGACGTGGAGAAGCATCACAATGAAGCGCTCGCTCATGTGGGGTGTATCGTTGAGAATCCAGAAATGTACCCTTATTTAACAGGGTGGGAGAACTTAGAGCACTTTGCACGTATGTTAGACGACGTTGGGGAAGATCGAATTCAAGAGGTCGTCAACACGGTTGGTATGGATGCTCGAATTCATGATAAAGTCAAAACCTACTCATTAGGTATGCGCCAACGATTAGGCATTGCACAAGCGCTGCTTGGACGTCCGAAGCTATTAATATTGGATGAACCGACGAATGGTCTTGATCCGCAAGGCATTAAAGAAATGCGTCATTTTATCCGCAAGTTAGCTGAAGGTGGTCTTTCTCTGTTTGTCTCCTCTCATTTACTGAGTGAAATTCAACAGATGTGTGATCGTGTTGCGATTATTTCTCATGGTGAAGTGATGCAAGTGGGGAAAGTAGAGGATCTAATCGCTGCTGCAGGTTCTCGCGTGATCTGGAAGGTTGCTCCTATAGACCAAGCCATTGCAATTATTGAGCAGGATGAATCGATACAGGTGTTTCAATCTACAAATGCGCAGTCCGAGAGTCATTTCGTGAGTCCAGTTGATCCACAAGAACTTGTAACTGCGATGAATACAGAAGATGTGGCAGGTTTAAATGCCAAGTTCATTCAAGCAGGTGTACAAGTATTTGCAATTGAAACTCGAAATCCTACACTAGAAGACTTATTCTTAAGTGTGACAGAAGGGGGATCGATTGAATAATATGGTTGCTCTTGTGAAGAATGAAGTTATTAAGATGATTAAAAAGCGCCGCTTTTACATTTGCCTATTAATTATGCTAGTCTTGATTCCGATGTTTACATACGCGCAGATGCGAGTCGCGCAAAATAATCAAAAGCAATTCGGTACGACGCAGTGGCAAGTAGAAGCTCGTGAGAAAATTAAAGATTGGACAAGAGCACTTGGCTCACAGCGAGTTGCAGAGGAATGGAAGCAGTTCTATAAAGTTCAAATTAAACAGTACGAATATTATTTGGAAAAAGATGTAGACCCATCTTCACCAAATGGTGTTACGTTTACTCGAGAATTTGCTAAAAACGCAATTTCGCTATTCATTCCACTCATTATCATGATAGTTGCAGCAGATATCGTATCATCGGAACATGGGAGTGGGACAATTAAATTACTATTGACAAGACCTGTATCCCGATGGAAAATCCTATTGAGCAAACTAATTACCTTAATGTTGTTCGTATCGCTCATAGTACTGTCGCTTGGCGTACTCTCGTATGCGATATCCGGACTCATATTTGGTTACGGAGGATGGGATGCACCGATATTTATCGGCTTCCGACCGATTGGGACAGATGTGGATTTATCCTATGTACGAGCAATTGATCAGTGGCTCTACATCATTATGGAACTCAGTCTAGTCTGGTTCGTCGGGATTACGGTTGCGATTATGTCATTAATGTTTTCTGTGCTTGTTCGTTCCACAGCAGCAGGAATGGGCATCATGCTTGCCGTATTAATATCTGGAACGATCCTAACGAACATGGTTTCCTCTTGGGAATCTGCCAAATACTTATTTATGGTCAACTTGCGGTTAACAGACTATTTAAGTGGGACGCTTCCGCCGATAAAAGGTATGGATCTTGGTTTTTCACTTATCGTCTTGTCTGTTTGGGCACTTGGTGCATTGATCGTTTCCTTTACTGTATTTACACGTAAAGATATATTAAATTAATGGATTGTTGTAAGGAGGGCCTATGGCCGATAAGCTAGAGATGAGAACTTCCAGCGGAGGAACTCCGACTGGATATGACGCAGATGATATTCAGATTTTAGAAGGGCTAACAGCCGTACGTAAGCGTCCCGGAATGTACATTGGATCGACGAGTTCATCCGGTTTACACCATTTGGTGTGGGAAATCGTAGATAACGCAGTAGACGAGCATTTAGCAAAGTATTGTAACAAAATTATCGTAACACTCCATAAAGATGGTTCCATTACATGTGATGATTATGGTCGTGGGATTCCAACTGGGATGCATAAGACGGGGATTCCAACACCTCAAGTCGTGTATACGATCCTTCACGCTGGTGGTAAGTTTGGCGGCGGAGGCTATAAGAAGTCCGGTGGTCTTCACGGGGTAGGGGCATCGGTAACGAACGCACTATCTGAATGGCTTGAAGTTGAAATTTACCGTGATGGTAAAATTCATAGGCAGCGATTTGAATACTGGGTTGATGACAAAGGTATAGAGCACGTTGGTGAACCGGCAACAGGTCTTGAAGTTATTGGAAATACTAGACGTACAGGTACGAAAGTATCCTTCAAACCGGATAAGCGCGTGTTTACAGGCGGTACTACATTTAGCTATGACACCCTTGCAGAGCGTCTGCAAGAGATCGCATTCTTGAACTCAGGCTTAGAAGTGACGATTAAAGACGAGCGTTCTGACAAGCATGAAACGTTTCTTTATGCAGGTGGTGCGAGTGAATTCGTAGCCTATCTGAATGAAGAAAAGACTGTGCTGCATGATGTGATTCATTTCTCTGGTGAACGTGATGAGATTGAGATTGAAGTGGCAATGCAGTACAACGATGGGTATACAGAGACGATTGCTTCATTCGTAAACGCCATTCCAACACGCGGCGGCGGTACACATGAGACAGGTTTTAAGACAGCTTATACTCGCGTGATGAATGAATATGCGCGAAAAGCAGCAATTTTGAAAGAAAAAGATAAGAACTTAGACGGCTCTGACCTTCGTGAAGGCATGATGGCTGTTATTAATATTAAAATGGGTGAAGTTGAATTCGTCGGTCAGACGAAAGATCAGCTTGGTTCAGCTTCTGCAAGAAGTGCGGTTGATGCTGTTGTTTCCGAGAAAATGTCCGTATTCCTTGAGGAGAATCCGCAAGTTGCGCAGATGATGCTTAAGAAAGCGGTACAAGCTTCTAAAGCCCGCGAAGCTGCGCGTAAAGCCCGCGAAGAAATTCGTAGCGGGAAGAAGGGGAAAAGTGAGAGTTCCAATCTAAATGGAAAACTCACACCTGCTCAATCGAAGGATTATACGAAGAATGAATTGTTCATTGTCGAAGGGGACTCCGCCGGTGGTTCTGCGAAGCAAGGTCGTGATTCGAAGCATCAGGCGATTCTACCGCTTAAGGGTAAGCCAATGAACCCAGAGAAAGCGAAACTGCTGGATATTCTGAAGAATGACGAATATAAAGCGATTATCGCGGCTATTGGTGCAGGCGTAGGTTCTGAATTTGATGCCGAAGAAAGCAATTATAATAAGATTATTATTATGACGGATGCGGATACAGATGGTGCTCACATTCAGGTATTGCTTCTGACGTTCTTCTATCGTTACATGAAGCCTTTGATCGATTCGGGCAAAGTGTATATTGCACAGCCGCCGCTCTATAAAGTGACGAAGAAAACAGGCAAGAAAACAGTTAGTCACTATGCATGGACGGATGAACAGCTTAATACTTTAACCAAGGAAATGGGTAAAGGTCTTGAATTACAGCGGTACAAGGGACTAGGTGAGATGAATCCAGACCAATTGTGGGAGACGACAATGGATCCTGAGTTACGGACACTGCTTCAAGTTCAGATTGAAGACGCAGCTAAAGCGGAGCGCCGTGTATCGACACTTATGGGTGACAAAGTAGACCCGCGTAAGCGTTGGATTATCGATAATGTAGATTTTACCGAGTACGAGGAATAAGAAAGGTGGGAACTTATCAAGCATGAGTATGTTAGAGCAGTTTTTGCCTGCTTTTCTAGAAGATGTTGTTGGTGACCGTTTCGGTCGCTATTCCAAATATATTATTCAAGATCGTGCGATTCCCGATGTTCGAGATGGACTAAAGCCTGTTCAACGACGCATTCTGTATGCGATGTACGACTCAGGGAATACGCCAGACAAACCCTATCGTAAATCAGCAAAAACCGTCGGTGATGTAATGGGTAACTATCACCCGCACGGTGATCAATCCATTTATGATGGTATGGCGCGAATGACGCAGCCATGGAAAATGGGGCATATGCTCGTTGATGGTCATGGTAACTGGGGTTCGATGGACGATGACCCGCCTGCAGCAATGCGTTATACTGAAGCACGGCTTTCTGAGATTGCGATGGAATTGCTTCGAGATATTGAGAAACGTACGGTTCAGTTCAAGGATAATTTTGATAACACTGCGAAAGAACCCGTTGTTCTTCCTTCGCGGTATCCAAACTTGTTGGTGAATGGTGTTAGCGGGATTTCGGCAGGTTTTGCAACGGAAATTCCAGCACATAACCTGCGAGAAGTTATTAATGCTTGTACCGCACTTATCGATAATCCGGATTTGACTGTGGACGAACTCATGCAAATTGTGAAAGGTCCTGATTTCCCAACTGGTGGTATTATTATGGGAGAAGAAGGCATTCGTGAGGCATATAAGACAGGTAAGGGACGTATTTACATACGCTCCAAAACAGCAATTGAAGACATGCGCGGCGGTCGCGAGCAAATTGTCATTACGGAGATTCCTTATGGGGTTGTGAAATCACGTCTTGTAACGGCAATGGAGAATGTTCGTTTAGAGAAGAAGGTTGAAGGTATTGCAGAAGTGCGGGATGAGAGTGGTCGTGAAGGACTGCGTATTGTCGTTGAGCTTCGTAAAGAGGCGGATGCCAAAGGGATCTTGAACTATTTGCTCAAGAAAACCGATCTTCAAGTGACGTATAACTTCAATATGGTTGCCATCGTGAATAAAACTCCGATGCTACTTGGTATTAAGCAGATCTTGGACGCTTATATCGAGCACCAGAAGGAAGTTGTAACGTTCCGTTCTCAATATGAACTTGAAAAAGCGCTAGATCGTGCGCATGTGCTCGAAGGGCTTGCCAAAGCATTGTCGATTCTCGATGATGTGATTGCAACGATCAAGGCATCTAAGAATCGTCAGGATGCTCAAGCAAATTTGGTTGCCAAGTTTGGATTTAGTGAGCGTCAAGCGGATGCGATTCTAACGCTCCAATTATACCGCTTAACAAACCTTGAGATTACTTCAATTGAAAAAGAATTAAAGGAAATGCAAAAAACGATTGCGTATCTAGAAGGAATTCTAGGTTCAATGAAGAAGCTACTAAATGTGATCAAGAACGAAATGAATGAAATCCGTGATAAATACGGGATTGATCGTCGTTCTGTGATTCAAGGTGAAGTGGAGGAGCTCAAGGTAAACTTGGAGGTTATGGTGACACCGGAAGATGTAATCGTGACTTTATCCCGTGAAGGATACATCAAGCGCACATCGCAGTTATCTTTCACAAGATCAGGCGGGGAAATTGATTCAACGGGGCTTAAAGAAGGCGATTACGTACAATACGTGGGTGAAGTGAACACGATTGAGAATCTGCTAATCTTCACACAACGTGGTCAATACTTCCTATTACCAGTCCATCAAATTCCAGAATACAAGTGGAAAGAGAATGGAACGGCAATCGTGAATGTGATTCCAATTGCCAAAGAAGATCGCATTATCTCTGTTATTCCTGTTAAGGACTTTAACGAGCCGATGCAATCGCTGCTCTTTATCACGAAAGGTGGACAAGTCAAGCGTACCGAGCTTAAAGACTACATGACGAATCGCTCGGCTGCAATTGTAGCTTGTAAAGTTGCAGAAGGTGATGAAGTGATCCAAGTATCAATAAGCGATGGTTCACAGCAAATGCTGCTTGTTACAAAGCTTGGAATGAGCATTCGCTTCCGTGAGAATGAAGTGAATGCGATGGGACGCGTATCGGGTGGTGTAAGAGGCATTCAGCTCAAAGATGGCGATGAAGTCATCTCGGCCCATTTTGTACAAGAGGATGAAGGGGAACTATTAGTTATCTCTGATATCGGCTTTGCCAAACGCTCCTTGATCTGTGACTATCCTGTCCAAGGACGTGGAGGTAAAGGGATTATGACCTTTGAATTTAAAGAAGGCAAGCGAGTTCGTCCGAACGGTAGCACGCTGTTCCGCTCCTTTATTGTGAAGCTGGATTATGAACTAACAGCGATTGTAAGTACAGGAGAACGAGTGCGATTCTCTACAGAAACAGCACCGCTGGATGACTGCAGATCAACAGGTAAGCAGCTTATTCCGGTAGCGAAAGGTCAGTCCATTGTGGACGTACTCAAATTACCTCAATCTTAAAAGTTAATCATAACTGGAATACGTAGATCCAATCGTATCCATCACACGTAACGCAATTTCTAAAATGACCCACAAAGGCACTTTCTCATCCAATTGAAGCAGCCATTGTGGGTCTTTTAGTATACCTAGCTCCAGTGCTCGTTTACCGATCATTTCTTTCCATTCTTCCACGTGATTCACCTCATATTCGGGACATTCGCCTAGATTTTTTCCTATACGGATAGTGTATGTATGACATCTTCAAAAGGTTATCCTTTTCATCTTGACCTCTTATGCTATAATAGAAATAGAATAAACTGGAAGTTTTCCATTCGGGAGTGATGATACAATGTATTCAACCGAATTTGCCAAGTTATGGTTTAAGATTTCTAAGGAAATCAAGAATCATATGGAAACCGAGTTGTCACCTGCTTTGACAGAAGGGCAACTGAATGTGCTTGAGCTTTTGACTGAACAAGAGTCAATGAAGCCGTCTGATTTTCTTGAATATTTGGAAACCACGCCAGCTGCGGTAACAACACTATTAGATCGAATGGAACGAGGCGAATTGATAGAGCGACGTAGAGATGAGAAGGATCGTAGAATTGTCTGGGTACATGTGACAGATAAAGGAAAAGCGGAATACGAACGTGGTATGCGTATCAGACAAGAACTTCTGAACACGTACCTGGATCGTATTTCCGCTCATAATCAGCAGTTATTCATGTATTTACTAGGTAAGATTGCGAATTAATTCACTCCACAAGCTCCAAGGATGTTCTGCAGGTGGGTAAGACGTAAAGTGCAACCATTCTTTCGTTGTTGGATGTTCAAAAGACAGGAACGTAGACCAGAGTGCAATTTGCTGGCCTGGTTTTGTCTTGCTCGCACCATATCTTTGATCACCATAAAGTGGACAACCTATTGTTGCTAGTTGAACACGAATTTGATGAGGACGACCTGTATGAAGCTTTACCTTGATGAGTGAGAAGCCATCTTCACTACCGAGAACTTCGTAATCAAGAATGGCTTCTTTAGCACCGGGTGTTTTAGAGGATACGACAGATACCATATTGCTTTGTGTATCTTTGAGCAAATGGTGTCGCAGGGTACCTTGCAGTGCATTGGGTGTACCATGTACAACAGCAAGATAAATTTTATCCAAATCTCTTGTACGTACCGCGTCCGATAAACGGGATGCGGCTTTTGACGTTCTGGCAAATACCATTGCACCGCCAACTGGACGATCAAGTCGGTGCACGAGACCTAAGTAGACATTACCAGGCTTGTTATAGCGAACCTTAATGTCATCTTTAAGGGCAGTCAGCAAGTCCAAATCACGGGAACTGTCTTCTTGTGTAGGCATGTTGACCGGCTTCTCAACCACAAGGATGTGGTTATCTTCGAACAGAATTGGTATACGTCCATCATGGGTATGTGTAACATCACGCATGAATTACGCCTCCCAGCGACCCAAAATACCGCAAGGTAATTGCAAGCCGGATGTAGTGATTGGCAAGCCAATTTCTCCACTTGTAATGCTACCTCCGTATTTAGGCGTAAGCGCCATCGATAGGATGTTCTTAATTACGGTAGAAGAAATTCCTGTTGTATATGAATTCACGAGCATAAATAGCGGCTTATCTGTCATGATATTCATGCAGCTCTTGATGAAAGGAAATAAATTCTCTTCGAGTTGCCACGTTTCACCGTTGGGTCCACGTCCATAGGAAGGTGGGTCCATGATGATCGCATCGTATTTGTTGCCACGACGCTCTTCACGTTGTACGAATTTAAATACATCATCTGTAATAAAGCGAACAGGACGATCGCCAAGTCCAGATAATTGCAGATTTTCTTTGGCCCATTGTACAACACCTTTGGAAGCATCCACGTGACATACTTCAGCACCTGCATATGCACATGCAACCGCAGCTCCGCCTGTATATCCGAACAAATTAAGTACTTTAATTGGACGTCCTGCCGTTTGGATCTTATCGATCATCCATTTCCAGTTCGCCGCTTGTTCAGGGAATAGCCCTGTATGTTTGAAACCTGTTGGTTTGATGTAGAATTGCAAGTCGTTCCACTTGATCGTCCAGCGCTCAGGCAGTTCCGTACGGAAATCCCATTGTCCGCCGCCGCTATTGCTGCGGTGATAATGACCATCAGCTTGTCTCCAATCACTTGTTTCCTTGCCAATCGGCCAAATAATTTGAGGATCTGGACGACGCAATGTGTACTCACCCCAGCGCTCCAGCTTCTCTCCATTCCCTGTATCTATTACTTCATAATCGACCCAATCTTCAGCCATAAACATCGCAAGCATTCCTTCCTATAATAAGCATTCTAACATCCTATTGTACATGACATTCGACATAATATCCAATGGTGAGGTCGAATTACCCTAGATTTTGTATGGAAATATTAACCTATTCTAGAAAGGGTTTTATAATTTCATGTCGTATTTCTAAACGATAAGGATTATTTTCCAATTATAAGGAGAGATGGACCATAGAGAGAGGGATAGGACTACTAACCGATTACGATATGTATCTGTTTCATCAAGGAACACTCTACCATGCATATAACAAGCTAGGAGCGCATCCGATGGCGTGTAAGGGTGTAGATGGTGTTCGTTTCACGGTATGGGCTCCTCATGCGAAAAATGTGAGGGTAAGTGGTGATTTTAACGATTGGCATGGTGAACTGGCTTGCATGAATCGCGTTAACGAGATTGGTGTATGGTCTTTATTTATACCGCTTGCCAGTGTAGGTGATCATTACAAGTATGAGATCCATACGTGGGACGATCAGGTGTTATTAAAGGCTGATCCGTATGCGTTCCATGCGGAACTTAGACCTGGAACGGCTTCTAAGGTAGTTAATCTTGATGCATATAAATGGAATGATGAGGTGTGGCAGGAGCAGAAGCTGCAATCGAGTCCTTATGAGCAGCCAATGTCCATCTATGAAGTGCATCTCGGTACTTGGAAAAAGAAAGTTCCCAAAAGTGAAGATTTCTATACGTACCGGGAGCTAGCAGAAGAGCTGATCCCTTACGTGGTGGAGATGGGATATACCCACATTGAGCTGCTTCCATTAGCAGAGCATCCATTTGATCGGTCTTGGGGCTACCAGGCGACAGGGTATTATGCGGTGACGAGTCGGTATGGAACGCCTGATGATTTTAAGTACTTTGTAGACTGCTGTCATCAGCAGGGGATCGGCGTCATTATGGATTGGGTTCCAGGTCACTTCTGCAAAGATGATCATGGTTTGCGCCTGTTCGATGGAGATTGTGTGTATGAATACGAAGATCCTCGAAAAGCGGAAAAACCAGAGTGGGGAACACTGACCTTCGATTATGGAAAACCCGAAGTACGGTCGTTTTTAATCTCGAACGCGGTCTTTTGGATGGAGGTCTATCATATTGATGGTATACGGGTGGACGCTGTTGCATCCATGTTGTATACGAATTTCGGTAAGCCACAAGATTTATGGGTGCAAGAAAATAGTCGAGGAGATAATCCACATGCGGTTGCCTTGCTCCAACAATTGAATCAAGCGATCTTTGCGCGTTTCCCCCATGCCTTGATGATGGCTGAAGATTCCTCTTCGTGGCCGAAAGTGACAGCTCCTGTACATGAAGGAGGACTTGGTTTTAATTACAAATGGAACATGGGCTGGATGAACGACATGCTTAAGTTTATGGAGGAAAGCACCGTTCATCGCAAGTGGCATCATCACCTCATTACATTCTCATTCATGTATGCTTTTTCGGAAAATTATGTATTGCCACTGTCGCACGATGAAGTTGTGCATGGCAAGCGATCGCTATTGCACAAAATGCCGGGCGATTATTGGCAAAAGTTTGCGAATTTGCGTGCATTTTATGGGTATATGATGGCGCATCCAGGTAAGAAGCTGCTCTTTATGGGTGGAGAAATCGGTCAATTTGACGAATGGAAGGATTTGGAGTGTGTAGATTGGTTCTTGCTTGAATACGATTCTCATCGCCAGATGCAAGAGTATGTAAAAGCACTGAATCATTTTTATAAACAGGAGAAGGCGCTCTGGGAGCAAGATCATTCTCAAGCTGGATTCAAATGGATTAATCCGCACGATAGCATGCAAAGTATAGCGGTGTTTCTAAGAATGGGGAAGCAGCCTATGGATCAGCTGCTCTACATTGGTAACTTTACCGAATATGTACATGCCAATTATCGAGTTGGTGTCCCCAACGCAGGTGTGTATGCGGAAGTTTTTAATAGCGATCAAGCGATATATGGGGGTTCGGGTCAATGTAATTCGATTCCTCTTGTGAGCGAACCGATCCCTTGGAATGGAATGACACATAGTATTATGGTTCGTGTTCCCCCTCTAGCATCTGTGTTTCTCAGAATGGTAACTGTTGCACCTGAGCGAGCTGATAATGAAGGGAGTAATGAAGATGAGGCAAAAAGAATGCGTAGCAATGCTCCTCGCCGGAGGGGAAGGAAAAAGGCTGGGGGCGCTCACGACTAATTTGGCAAAGCCTGCTGTTCATTTTGGAGGGAAGTATCGGATTATCGATTTCACACTCAGTAATTGTACGAATTCTGGGATCGATACGGTGGGTGTCTTAACGCAGTACCAACCGTTGGTTCTTAATTCATATATAGGAATCGGATCTTCATGGGATTTGGATCGAAAATATGGTGGAGTGACTGTCCTACCTCCTTTTATGGAGCAAAGTGGCGGGGAATGGTACAGCGGAACGGCAAATGCGATTTATCGTAATATCGGGTTCGTGGATCGGTATGATCCGGAATATGTACTCGTGATCTCGGGTGACCATATATACAAAATGGACTATGACCTCATGCTTCAGTTCCATAAGAAGAATCAAGCAGACGCAACAATTGCGGTCATTGAGGTGAAATGGGAAGAGGCGAGTCGATTCGGTATCATGAATACGGACGACGAGCATAACATTACAGAATTTGAAGAGAAACCTAAAGAACCGAAGAACAATAAAGCTTCGATGGGGATTTACATATTCAGTTGGAAGGCACTGAAGAGCTATCTCACTCAGGACGAGCAGAATCCGAATTCTTCGAAAGACTTTGGTAAAGACATCATCCCGCTAATGTTGCAGGATGGGGCGAAGATGGTTGCTTATCCGTTCCAAGGGTATTGGAAAGATGTCGGTACGATTAACTCCCTCTGGGAAGCGAATATGGACTTGCTGGATGAGGAGAATGAGCTTAATCTCAACGACCATGATTGGCGTGTCTATTCGGTCAATCCGTATCAACCACCGCAATATATCGCACCATCTGCACACATTACACGTTCACTTGTGAATGAAGGTTGCTCTGTATTCGGACATGTGGATCATTCGGTACTGTTCTATGGGGTACATGTATCGGAATCAAGTAGTATTCATGACTCTGTGATCATGCCGAATGTCAAGATTGGGCAGAATGTGACAATCCGTAAAGCGATTATTGGAGAAGGCACGATTGTAGAAGATGGAGCAGTGATCGGAAGTAGCGATAATGAAGTGGTCTTAATTGGTACGAATGAGCGAATCACGAAATCAACGGCAGGGAGTGGAGCATATTGAATCGTGTGATGGGTGTCATTAATTTAGTGAATGAGCCAGATGATCTTGAGGAACTAACGTTAGCACGGTGTGCAGCATCGGTTCCTTTTGGGGGACGTTATCGATTAATCGACTTTGCACTATCTTCGATGGTGAATTCAGGTATAGATAATGTGGCGGTCTTCACGCAGCATAAGTATCGCTCCCTCATGGATCATCTCGGTTCTGGAAAAGAATGGGACTTAGATCGTAAACGTGGAGGGTTATTCGTCTTACCTGCTGTAATGGATGATCCGACAGGACGGGCACGAGGCGATTTGTACCAGTTTTACTCTCATCGGGACTATTTTCATAGAGGAAAAGAAGAGTATGTATTGATTGCGGGCAGTCATATGGTGTGCAACATTAACTACAATGAAGCGGTTCAGTTCCATGTGGATAATCTTGCGGATGTGACAGTGATTTATAAGGATATGCCAGTGGAGGAGTCTTGTTCATTCCGTCGGTTAGCCATTCGTGAGGATGGTCGAATTACGGTCATGGAAGATCATACGGGACGACTGCGTACAAGTAACATCTCGATGGAAATGTATATCATGAGTAAGTCGCTGTTGCTGGATATGGTGGAGTCGTGCTTAGCGCAAGGTTATGACAATCTCGTACGAGATGGCATTATGAAAAATATATCAAGGCTCGCTGTATATGGATTCAATTATGGTGGACATGTCGGTATCGTAAATTCCATTCCAAGTTATTATAAGCACTCGATGCAACTGCTCAATCCAAAGACATGGCACGATCTATTCTTACAAAAAAACTTGATCTATACGAAAGTGAAAGACGAACCGCCGAGCAAGTACGCGGAGACGGCTACCGTCAAAAATTCACTTATCGCCAATGGATGTATCATTGAGGGACGTGTTGAGAATTCAATCTTATTCCGCGGGGTCAAAATATGCAAAGGTGCTTACGTGAAAAATGCGATTGTGATGCAAAATTGTATCATTGAAGATAACGTCATTATTGAGAACGCAATTCTTGATAAGAATGTGTTTATATCTAGAGGGCGTGTACTGACTGGGGATTTGAAAGCTCCGTTCATATTAGCCAAAACAAAGATAATTTAATCGAAGGTGGGAGAGAGAGATGAACATACTGCATGCTGCGTCTGAAGTTGTACCTTTTGCCAAAACAGGAGGACTTGGGGATGTGCTCGGATCACTTCCTCAAGCTTTGCACAAGCAAGGAGCCGATGTACGCGTTATTATGCCTTTATATGAGAACATTCCTCGTGTATTGCTGAAAGAAGCAAGAAAAATTGCAGAGTTTACCGTTCAAGTTGGGTGGCGCAGCCAGTATTGTGGCATCTGGGAAGTACATAAAGACGAAGTGATCTATTATTTGGTCGATAATGAACAATACTTCTTACGTTCAGGTTTGTATGGATATGAAGACGATGCGGAGCGATTTGCCTTCTTTAATCGGGCGGTCATTGAAGCAATTCCAAGAATAGATTTCGATCCAGACGTGATTCATGTCCATGATTGGCAAGCTGCGATGATACCGGTTTTACTTAAGACACAATATGCACATGAGCCTGCCTATCAAGGCATTCAAACTGTGATTACCGTACATAATTTAAAATATCAAGGAACGTTTAGCAAGGACATCATGATGGATGTCTTTGGTCTAGGATTCGATTTCTTTAATGGTTTACAGCTTGAAATGGATGGTGGAGGCAGTTTCTTGAAAGGCGGACTCTTATATGCGGATAAAATTACGACGGTGAGTAAGTCGTATGCGCAAGAGATCCAGACTCCATTCTACGGTGAGCAAATGGATTCCTTGTTACGGTATCGCAGTCATGACCTCAGTGGTATCGTAAATGGTATTGATTACGATCTGTATGATCCGATGCAAGATCCCCATTTGTTCATGCGGTATCGAGATGCATTGTCGAAGAAACGGCAGAATAAGCTTGTGTTGCAAGAGCGTCTTGGCTTGCCGCAAAGCGATGATGTACCTGTGATTGCCCTTGTGACACGCATGGTTCAGCAAAAAGGATTAGATCTCATTGCGCATGTGCTACCAGAACTGATGCAACTGGGTGCGCAGTGGGTAGTAGTTGGAACCGGGGATGAGCCATACGAGCGAATGTTTCGCCATGCAAGTGAGCAGTATCCAGATAAGATTGCTGCCCAATTGGTGTTTGATGATGCGCTCGCACGTCAAGCCTATGCAGCTTCGGATCTGTTCTTGATGCCGTCCTTGTTCGAACCTTGTGGAATCGGGCAGTTAATTGCAATGCGATATCGCTCCGTGCCAATTGTTCGTGAGACAGGTGGGCTGCAGGATACGGTTCAACCTTATAACGAGTTTACTGGTGAAGGGACAGGGTTTACGTTTGCGAACTATAATGCCCATGACATGCTGTACACGATCAATCGAGCTATCGATATGTATCAATATGATCATCAAGCATGGGGGAACATGCTCGTAAACATGAAGAAAAACGACTATTCGTGGCGCAAATCCGCACTTAAATATATGGATCTATACGAGCAATTACACAAACAAGCGGCAGTCGCTGTTTGAAAGCACCGGCAGACGGCCATGACTGCCTTGACTCAGTCGGAGCGGGAACTTCCCTCTCCGATTGTAGATCGACAATGGTGGAAAGAAAGTGTTGTGTATCAGATCTACCCTCGGAGCTTTATGGATAGCAATGGGGATGGAATTGGCGATATACAGGGTATTATCAGTAAGTTAGATTACTTGCAGCAGCTTGGGGTAGATGTCGTGTGGTTGTCACCTGTATATGCATCGCCTAATGATGATAATGGGTATGACATAAGCGATTATCAAGCCATAATGGATGAGTTCGGAACTTTGGATGATTGGAAAATGCTCCTTAGTGGTCTAAAGTCACGTGGGATGAAGCTCATTATGGATTTGGTGGTGAATCACACTTCGGATGAGCACCATTGGTTCGTGGAATCGCGAAAATCGGCAGATAATCAATATCGGGATTATTACATTTGGCGTTCTGGAATTGACGGGCAAGAGCCGAATAACTGGATCTCTTTGTTTAGCGGTTCAGCTTGGAAACTAGATGAAGCGACGGGTCAATATTATTTGCATTTATTCTCGCAGAAGCAGCCTGACCTCAATTGGGATAACGAGCTTGTGCGCGCTAATATTTATAAGATGATGATGTGGTGGCTGGACTTAGGCATTGATGGTTTCCGAATGGATGTCATTAATCTGATTTCCAAAGATCAGGCACTGCCTAGTTCGCCAAGCAGTGATCGTTATGCATGGGGCGGACAATATTTCATGAATGGTCCGCGTGTGCATGAATTTTTGCAGGAGATGAACCGTGAAGTGTTGTCCAAGTACGATTGTATGACCGTTGGAGAGACACCGGGGGCTGATATTGAAGAAGCGTGTCGTTATGCAGCGTGTGATGGATCTGAGCTTAATATGATTTTTCAATTCGAGCATATGGGTCTGGACAGTTGGGGAGATAAATGGGATGTGAAGCCGTGGAACTTACACGATCTGAAAGCTGTCATGACGAAGTGGCAGAAGGGACTTGAAGGGCGCGCCTGGAACTCCTTGTACCTGAACAATCATGATCAACCTCGAATGGTATCACGGTTCGGAAATGATGGGGAATATCGTATGCAATCAGCGAAAATGTTAGCAACTTTCCTTCACGGTCAGCAAGGGACTCCGTATATTTATCAAGGAGAAGAGATTGGCATGACGAATGTCAGATTCGCTGATCTTAATGACTACAAGGATATTGAAACGCACAACATGTATCGAATTCGCGTACTAGAGCGGGGCTATCGACATGAGGATGTGATGGAATCTATCTATCTCAAGGGGCGAGATAATGCCCGAACACCGATGCAATGGGACGATTCGCCACATGGTGGATTTACATCGGGAACCCCTTGGCTTGGAGTGAATCCAAACTTTAAGGATATTAACGCTGAGGCGGCACTTCGTGATACGGACTCTATTTTTCACCATTACAAGCAGTTGATTACGCTACGCAAGAAACATGAGGTGATGGTGTACGGGCGGTACGATATGATTGCAGATGGTCATGATCAGATTTATGCTTACACGCGTACATTAGGGGATGAGAAGTGGATTGTTGTCTGTAATTTCTTTGGTGGTGAACCTGAGTTCAGGTGGAATGACTACGGGATTGACAAGGTACATTTGATTCTTAGTAACTATAAATCATTGGATAATGGGATAGGTGTCGAAGGATGTGACGAAAGCGTAAGCAGCATTCGATTACGTCCATATGAGGCGAATATTTATCAGGTTGTTGGATAAGTTGTACATTAACAGCTCTTTGGAGCTGTTTTTTTATTGGAAAATGGAAAGTAAATGTCATTATGAATTAAACAATTCGGAGTATTCTTATGAGTTTGCAGAGAAATGTGATTTTATAGTGTGTTTTTAAATAAAAATAGGTTGTATGAAACATAATTAACAGCTCTATATCGCAATGTTCTAGAGGATGATTTAAAAATGAAATAAAGTCTTGTATAATAAAGGTATGAAGGACAAAGGGTGGAGGGGATTGAATGAAGACGTTCGGAAGTCAATTTCGAGAGCTTGGAGAGATCTTCTGGAGTTTTTTGAGAATTGGTCCTGTTACCTTTGGCGGTGGATACGCGATGATCCCAGTAATTGAAAAAGAAGTGGTTGAAAAGAAGGCTTGGTTTTCTGAAGAGGAGATGGGGGAAGCCTTATCACTTGCAGGGTCTGCACCTGGTGGAATAGGAGTTAACTTATCGGCATTCGTGGGTTATCGTGTTGCAGGAATTAAAGGTGCTGTTGCAGCTGTCTTAGGGATTACACTCCCTACGTTTATCATTGTGTTTCTATTAAGCTTGGTATATATGCAATTTGCAAACAACCCGAAGTTAGATGCAGCGTTTCAAGGTATTCAATTAGCGATTATTGCGTTAATTCTTGTAGCAGCTCTTCGGATGTGGAAATCTGCTGTGCTCGATAAAACGACGATGGTGACAGCCATAGCAACTGTTGCGATCTTGTTGTTGTTCAATATTCACCCGCTGCTCGTGATTGTAATTGGCGGTATTATTGGGAATGTGTTTATTTTGTTAAAGGTCAGATTTGGTATGCAGGTACAGTTTGAGAAGAAGCGTAGTGAAGAAGAAGCAGCGAAATCGCCATATAAATACGCAGATTATTTTATAGCGGATGGGATATAGAGAAGGAGTGAGTGACAATGGTGTTTGGGTTATTCACGACTTTTTTTAAAATTGGAATGTTGTCCTTCGGCGGTGGTTATGCCATGCTCTCAGTGATTCAACATGAAGTTGAAGTCAATTCGTGGATGTCGATGGAGAGGTATACAGAAATTGTTGGATTAGCAGGGATGGCGCCGGGTCCGATTGCGACGAACAGTGCGACGTTAGTTGGGTATGAGACGGCTGGTGTTCTAGGCGCGATTAGTTCCACACTCGGCATGGTTCTGCCATCGTTGCTCTTGATCATTGTAATGGCTGCGTTCTTCTATAAAATTCATCATAAGCAATGGGTGAAAGCGACGTTCTATGGATTAAAACCTGTTGTGACGGGACTTATTATATATGCGGCGATTCATTTTGGAATGGCAAATAGGCAGGCGGAATTGTTGACTTGGCATAATTTGGGAAGTGCTATCATTTTGATATTGGCTGTTGTGGGGATATTACGTTATCGGATGCATCCACTGCCTGTGATTGTGATTTCAGGACTTTTAGGAATAGCTTTTTTTAGTTGATATAGGTGGTGGACAATTGGCAACTCCGTGGGGAGTTGTTTTTTTATGTGGAAAATAGACTATCGACCATACGATGTGGAGGTCACCTACGTACAATTAGTTATGCATAGACGGGGAGGAGAGGGGGTATGGATGGTTTTCGAAAGAAAAAACGGAAAAAGATAAAAATTATTGCTCCGAAAAAGAAACGAACGAAAGTGAAACGTAAACATTGTCATGACGATGATGTGAATTGTACTTTCGTTAATAAGATTACGAAAATCCAAGAGGGACGAGGAAAAAAAGGAGCAACAGGGGCAACAGGTGAGCAAGGGGTAACAGGTCCTTCTGGCCCTGCTGGTGGCGTGACTGGTGCAACGGGTGCAACTGGAGATCCCGGTGCAATTGGGGATACAGGTCCTACTGGACCGACTGGTCCGACAGGAGCAGGTGATACAGGAGCGACTGGGGTAACAGGTGCTACGGGTGTGACGGGTGTGACGGGTGCGACTGGACCTGGTGTGGGCGAGACGGGAGCAACAGGTGTCACCGGAATAACAGGGGCTACGGGTGTAACTGGAGCAACTGGAGATGTAGGTGCGACGGGAGCAACAGGTACAGGTACGACGGGCGCGACAGGTGATACAGGAGCGACAGGCGCTACAGGAGCCACAGGTGCGACAGGAGCAACCGGGGCAACGGGAGCAACAGGTACGGGTACGACGGGCGCGACCGGTAATACAGGAGCAACAGGAGCCACAGGAGCAACAGGAGCCACAGGAGCAACAGGAGCAACCGGGGCAACGGGAGCGACAGGTACGGGTACGACGGGCGCGACCGGTAATACAGGAGCAACAGGAGCAACAGGTGCCACAGGTGCGACAGGAGCAACCGGGGCAACGGGAGCAACAGGTACGGGTACGACGGGCGCGACCGGTAATACAGGAGCTACGGGTGCAACGGGAGCGACAGGAGCAACAGGGGCAACGGGTGCAACGGGGGCAACCGGAGCAACAGGTGCAACAGGTGCCACAGGAGCAACAGGAACAGGAGCCACCGGAGGAACAGGAGCTACGGGTGCAACAGGAGACACAGGTGCAACAGGTGCCACAGGAGCAACAGGAGCAACAGGTGCCACCGGAGCGACGGGAGCCACCGGAGCAACAGGAGCCACGGGTGCGACAGGAGCAGCCGGAGCAACAGGAGTAACAGGTGCAACCGGAGCAACAGGAGCAACGGGAGCTACAGGAGCGACAGGTGCAACAGGAGCCACAGGAGCCACAGGAGCAACGGGAGCCACGGGAGCGACAGGAGCAACGGGAGCGACAGGAGCCACAGGAGCAACCGGAGCAATAGGTGCGTCAGGAGCCACAGGAGCAACAGGAGCGACAGGAGCCACAGGAGCAACGGGAGCCACAGGAGCAACCGGAGCAACAGGTGCGTCAGGAGCCACAGGAGCAACAGGAGCGACAGGAGCAACGGGAGCAACGGGAGCAACGGGAGCAACGGGAGCAACGGGAGCAACAGGAGTGACGGGAGCAACAGGAGCAACGGGAGCAACCGGAGCCACGGGAGCGACAGGAGCAACGGGAGCAACCGGAGAAACGGGTGCAACAGGAGCCACAGGAGCCACAGGAGCAACCGGAGCAACAGGTGCGACAGGAGCCACAGGAGCAACAGGAGCGACAGGAGCAACGGGAGCAACGGGAGCAACGGGAGCAACAGGAGTGACGGGAGCAACCGGCACCACGGGAGCAGCAGGAGCCACAGGAGCAACGGGAGCAACGGGAGCAACAGGAGCGACAGGGGCAACCGGGGCAACGGGAGCAACAGGTGCAACAGGGGCAACCGGGGCTACAGGATCTACCGGAGCTACAGGAGCGACGGGTGCAACAGGAGACACAGGAGCAACAGGAGCAACCGGGGCAACGGGAGCAACAGGAGCAACAGGAGCTACAGGTGCAACGGGAGAGACAGGAGCAACAGGAGCAACAGGGGCAACCGGTGCAACGGGAGCAACCGGAGCAACAGGAGCAACAGGAGCAACGGGTGCAACGGGAGCCACTGGAGCGACAGGAGCCACAGGAGCAACAGGGGCAACGGGAGCAAAGGGTGCAACAGGAGCAACAGGAGCAACGGGAGCCACAGGAGCCACGGGAGCGACAGGAGTAACGGGAGCAACCGGAGCCACGGGAGCGACAGGAGCAACCGGAGCAACGGGTGCAACAGGAGCCACAGGAGCCACAGGAGCAACGGGAGCAACCGGAGCAACAGGTGCGACAGGAGCCACAGGAGCAACAGGAGCGACAGGAGCAACGGGAGCAACGGGAGCAACAGGAGTGACGGGAGCAACCGGCACCACGGGAGCAACAGGAGCCACAGGAGCAACGGGAGCAACGGGAGCAACAGGAGCGACAGGGGCAACCGGGGCAACGGGAGCAACAGGTGCAACAGGAGCCACAGGAGCAACAGGAGCCACGGGTGCAACAGGAGCAACAGGTGCGACAGGAGCAACAGGGGCAACAGGAGCCACAGGAGCAACAGGTGCCACAGGAGCGACAGGAGCAACAGGAGCAACGGGAGCAACAGGTGCGACAGGAGCAACAGGGGCAACAGGTGCAACAGGAGCAACGGGAGCAACAGGTGCGACAGGAGCAACAGGGGCAACAGGTGCAACAGGAGCGACAGGAGCAACAGGCGCTACGGGTGCTACGGGTGCAACGGGTGCGACAGGAGCAGCAGGTGCAACCGGAGCCACGGGAGCAACAGGAACAGGAGCCACGGGAGCAACAGGAGCTACGGGAACAGGAGCAACAGGAACCACGGGAGCCACGGGAGCCACGGGAGCAACAGGAGTCACAGGAGCCACGGGTGCGACAGGTGCAACCGGAACATCAACAACATCGACGTATGCTTTTGCAGCGAATACATCTGGACCAACTATTGCTGTTGTACTAGGTGGTACGAATGTTCCTTTGCCTAACAGTCAAAATATCGGGGCGAACATTACGATCAACGGGGCTAATACAACATTTACTGTTGCACCTGCAGGAAACTATTTTATTTCGTATCATGTGAATACAACAGCTACATTGCTTGTCAGCACGCGATTGATTATCAATGGAACGGCTAATACAGCTTCAACGATTACTCCAATTCTGTCTTTGGCTAATTTCTCGAATGATATAATCGTCAATTTACCTGCAAACTCTACTATAACCCTCCAATTGTTTGGTTTGCTGGGAGCGGCGACATTGCTTAGTGGCAGCGCAGGAGCATCAGTTGCTATAATACAAGTCTCTTAAAGAGGGGATTGTCAAAATCATTTTCTGGAGTATGATAAACATGTATATCTGATTGTGCGATAATTACAAATATTGCGAGGTACATGTTTATGGGGAGAAGAACGTTAGTCATTTCAGACATTCATGGTTGTTATGAAGAATTTAAAGAATTATTAGAGTCAGTAGAATACAGACCGATTGAAGATGAGCTAATCTTATTAGGTGATTATTGTGACCGCGGATTCATGAGCAAGGAAGTTGTGGAATATGTCATGACTTTATGCCTTGAAGGCGATGTGAAATGTCTCCGCGGTAACCATGATCAGATGTTGCTAAACGCACTCGATAATATCAACGATGCGTCATTCCTTCGCAATGGAGGGATTACAACGATTGAGAGCTACTGCGGCTCAGATTGGTTCGATCCTGTCATGAGATACGAATTCGATCGTTATTGTGAAGGTAAGGATTATATGCTCGCGAACTACCAGACACATATTGATTTTCTAAGAACGTTACCTTTTTATTATGAAAATGATGCGTTTATTTTTGTCCATGCAGGGCTTAACCCCGAATATGGACTTAACTGGAAAAATCAATCCGAACGTGATTTTATTTGGATTCGTGATCCTTTTTATAAGTATCCAACGAAGGTGGACAAGACAGTTGTATTCGGGCATACGCCAACGAAAAACTTCCATGACTCCAATGATGTGTGGTATGGTGATGGAATAATTGGAGTGGACGGAGGGTGCTGCTTCGGGCGTCAGTTAAACTGTCTTGAAATTATTGATGCTAAGCTCCAGACATATGCGGTGAAACGTAGAACGAATTAATTCTAATACACAACAACAAAGACCCCAGATTACGCTCTGGGGTCTTTGTCATATGCTAGCATGCAAGTATGTGTATTACTCGGAACTAGCCAAGTTCCAGAGGTTAAGAAGAACAGTTACAGCGCCAAGAATAATGCTGGTCAACGTTACGTCGGATGAGAGCGTGAATAGCGATGGCAACACGATAAACCATACCCCTGTTAGGAGCGAGATCCAGTTCTGCCATGTACCCCATCCGGATTTGCCATAAGCAAGTGCGGAAGCTGCGAATTGAAGGACCCCTACGATTACACTTGTAAGGACTACATTCGAATCATCCGTAAATCCAAGTATCCATGGAGCAGCGATGAACCATAAGCCGATCAGTGCAACGAGCGTATTTCTTACCTTCATGTATAACACCTCCATCTAAGAAGATTTAGGTAAAGAAACTTACATTACATCTTATTCAGAAGATCGCAGGAAGTGGCTAGTTGAAAGGATTATTTTTAGAAAATGGTTCAAGGTGGATGGACGAGTGTGATGAAAATGGTCATTTCTGATATAATAGAAAGAAGTGTTATAAGAAGGAGTGTTAGAGAATGCTGATAACAAGATGCATAACATGTGGAGGTCAGCAGCTGTTAAGTGTTGTTGAGACTGTAGAGATTAAAGTGGACGGTTCTTTAATGGTTATTGATAATTTAAAGTTGACCAAGTGCAACAATTGTGGTGAGAAATACTTGGATAAAAAAGCGAACGACTATATTGATAAAAAAGTTAAAGAGAAACAAACGCAGCAAAGTTCTCCCGCGGAATAAAGGAGCGATACCGATTGGATCTTCAAGTTGCATATAAGGTCAAGGTCAATAATAAATTCGTAGATAAAGTGGTAGATCTAACAGAGGTTGGTGGAAGCAATCCGGTTGAGTTCTACCATCATGCTTTAGCCAAAATAGTTGTTATTGAAAATGTACCCGAGGAACATGTTAAGATCGTGTCTATCGGTTAAATAAGTAGGAAGAACGATCCTTGAGCGTGAGATGACGCTTAGGGGTCGTTTTTTTAATGGAAAAGGGAATTACATACTTATTCCACACTTTTACCATATTGAGTCCACAGGATGGTTGTAACATGGGGATATATAGAAAAAGATATGGATATAAAGGAGTACAAAAGATGAAACGAATGGCAATGACTGCGCTGAGTGGCGCATTACTAGTATTCTCTTTAGCTGCTTGCAGCGGTGGAGATTCCAAAGCAGATGGGAATTCTAACGGTAAGAAGGTAATATCGGTAGCAGTACTTCAAGCGGATAAGTTCTTACAATTAGCGGAGCAAAAATATGAACAGCTTCACCCGGATATCGACATTCAAATTAAGCAATATGTGGCTGGTGAAAGCGGCGGTCAAGGAATGGACCAAGCGGCTTTCGAGAAATATTTGAATACAGTAAACACAGAGGTTCTATCGGGTAAAGGGACGGATTTAATTTCCTTGGAAAACTTGCCAGTAAATAAATATGTAGAGAAGAAAGTGCTTGAAGACTTGTCAGCAATGATGAAGGAAGATAGTTCTTTTCAAGTTGATAACTACTATGCGAATATCATGGACGCTTATAAGGTGAATGGTTCTTTATTCGGAATGCCGACTGGCTTTACGCTGAACATGATGCTTGGTGATGGAGCAGGAGTTAAAGATTCGGGTGTGAAATTCGATGATAAAACTTGGACATGGGATACGTTTAAAGAAGTTGCGACTAAGATGATGAAGGATGAGAACGGTGACGGCACACCAGATAAGTTCGCGATGACGAATGTACAGCCTACAGGCTTATTGTTGGACTTGCTGGAGAATGACTATAAAACATATGTCGATGAGGCGAACAATAAATCCGACTTTGATACAGCTAACTTTAAGAAAATGATGCAGCAAGTTAAAGCGATGTTCGAAAGTAAAGTAGCATCCGATAAGAATACACATTGGGGCGATCAGTACTTCACGAACTGGACTGCAAGTTCTGTATCCAGCTTGATCCTGTATCCGCAAAGTGTATCCAGCGGTGAAGGTAAAGTATATCGTCAACCTAAAGTTGGTGAAGGGGATAAGGGCATTACATTCTCCTCCAGAAGCATTCTGGGGATTAATTCTAAGTCCAAAATGAAGAAGGAATCTTGGGAGTTCTTGAAGTTCTTACTCTCTGAAGAGATGCAAAGTTCGCCAGAATTAAATGGCTTTGCGATGAACAAAGGTGTCGTTGAGTCGCAATTTGATGCGATTCAAGATGCGCTTACGAAAGATCCTATGCAGCTTAATGGTGGGAAGGTTGCCAAACCACTCTCCCAAGTAGATTTAGATTCGCTGAAAGCGATGGTAAACGACGCAGGTACAGTGTCCAAAGTGGATGGTAAAATTGTAAACATTCTTTTTGAAGAAGCATCTGCATACTTTAATGGTCAGAAATCGGTAGATGAAGTTGCGAAAATGATTCAGAACCGTGTTACCACTTACTTGAATGAATAGGTTAGTTTAATCAGAAGACGTCACTTCTTTCGAGGAGTGGCGTTTTCCCTTATTTATTGCATGGATGAGCTATGCTATAATCAATTTTATATAGGTAGAAGGGATTGGGGATTATGAACATGGAAAATGAAGACTCTGTCCAGGAAGAATTAAGTTTGGACTCTTCCAGTTGCAGTCACCGTAAAAGTCATCATTCCGATAAAATAAAGAGCAATTTAATTAATCGTCTGAATCGAATTGAAGGTCAAATTCGTGGAGTTAAAGGTCTTATTGAAAAGGACACGTATTGTGATGATGTACTCAATCAAGTATCATCTATCCAATCTGCGCTAAATGGCGTTGGCAAGCTATTGCTTGAACATCACATGAAGAGCTGCATCATTGAACGCATCCAAGACGGTGACCATGAGGTCATCAATGAACTTCTAGTTACGATGAATAAGTTGATGAAATAAGCTGGTGGGGTGCGTGTATGGCTATTTATTGCGCTTTGTTACGAGGAATTAATGTTAGTGGTCATAATATGATCAAGATGGCTGAACTGAAGAAAATGTTCGAGCAATTGGGATATGAGCGGGTTCAGACATATATCAACAGCGGTAATATCCTGTTTGAATCTGAGGAAAGTATGGATGCAATTCAATCCAAACTGGAGCAAGGGATATCCAATACGTTCGGTCTCCAGATTGCTGTGATCCTAAGAACAGACGAAGAGATTAAAGGGATTATCGCAACTTGTCCATTTTCCGAGGATCAACTGGCAGGTGGGAAGAAAGTATACATCACAATGCTGCGCGTTGCTCCAACTCAGGCGGATTATGATAAAATGCCAGAAGTTGAGCAAGGACAAGATCTGTATCATATTATCGATCGTGAAGTTTATGTGTATTATCAGGGCGTGATGCACGAATCCAAATTAACGAAGAAGTTCCAGAAGCTCATGCCGCAAACCACACGCAATTGGAACACCATGCAGAAGTTATATGCGCTAACACAAGCTATGAAGGCATAAAGGAAGACCAGCCGTTCTTTAATGAGCGACTGGTCTTTTTCTCATATATAGGATACTAGAATATCAACTTACATTTCAAAAAAATTATCCCGCTCCACTTTACATACGCGAAGTCCAAACCGCTTATACCATACGGATTTCCCTTTATCTTGGGCGACTTGATGCATGGAGTTCTCTTTCCAGTTCTTAATGGACTCTAACGAATCCCAGTAAGATACAGTAATGCCTAGACCCTCTTGATTCCGATCACTACTTTCAATTCCGAGGAAACCGGGCTGTGCAGCAGCAAGCTCAACCATTTTGTCTGCCATGATCCCGTAGCCATGCTCCCCTGCCGTAAGTTCAGATGTGAGAATCACTGCATAATAAGGTGGTTTTGGCGTGTGTGCAATCGTGCTCATAATCTTCTCCTTCATCGTAATCAATATAAATTTGAAAAGCACCAAATCGATTAGAGTGATCTAAAAGGTTTGGTGCTTCTTTGTTAGAAAGTTAGAGAGGATTTTCTTCGTTACGATAGCTAAACTGCCAGTTAATTCCGAACTTATCTACTAGGCTGCCGTAACATTTACTCCAGAAGGTTTCCTGTAATTCCATTTCAATGGTACCGCCTGCTTTCATTTTATGAAAATAGCTTTGCAATTCTTCCACATTGTCATGGACGATTGCTACCGTAATATTATTTCCATGTGTGAAAGGTCTGCCTGGGAATACATCGGAGAACATGACGCTGCTGCCGCAAATCTTGAGGTTTGCATGCATGACGAGATCCTGAGTTCCCTCAGGGAGGGGATGATTAGGGTCAGCCGGGACATCACCGAATGCCATGATTTGCGGGTCTTCGATTCCGAATACTTCCGCATAGAACTCTACAACTTCACGTGTGTTTCCATTGAAATTAAAATATACATTTACTGACATTCGATTCGCTCCTTCATGATTTAAGGTTGTCCTTCATTTCTATTATGAAGAAATTGGAAAATATTTTCAAGTGCAATGAAAATATTTAATCAAATAAATAAAATGCCTTGTATAAGGATAATTTATTCGCTACAATGTTTAGAATTATTTTAAAAATGAAAGGGGCAACGATATGAAAAAAGTAAGAAAACTACAACCAGGTTCAAAAATCGCAATTATATCCCCTTCGAGTGGATTACCTTATTTGTTCCCTGAAAACTATGAACTAGGTTTGCAAAATTTACGAGATATTCTAGGGTTTGAGATTGTCGAAATGCCGACAGCGCGTATGTCACCGGATGAGTTATATCAGAATCCGAAGCTGCGGGCAGACGATATTAACGCTTGTTTCCAAGATGATTCGATTGATGGCATTATCGCATCCATTGGCGGATATGAATCAGTTCGGATCTTACCCTATCTAGATACAGAGCTAATCTTGAACAATCCGAAGATGATCATGGGGTTCTCAGATGCAACAACGTTCTTAACGTACTTGAATCAGCTGGGGATGGTGACTTTCTATGGTTCATCTGTTCTAGCAGGATTTGCTCAGATGCAGCATCTGCCGGAAACGTATACTAAGCATGTAAAAGCAGTGTTGTTCGGTAGCGACTATCCTTATTCCTATCAGCCATATGCGTCATATACACAAGGATATTTGGACTGGAGCAAACCAGAATTCGCGGGTCAATGTAAGGAATTTATTAGCAATGAATCAGGATGGACTTACTTGCAAGGGGATACAGCTGTAGAGGGCTATCTCTGGGGCGGCTGTATTGAAGTACTAGAATTTATGAAGTCTACAAAATACTGGCCGGACGCAGATTCCTGGCATGATAAAATCTTATTCTTCGAAACATCAGAGGAAAAGCCTACTCCGGATCAAATCGGATATATGCTGCGCAATTACGGCATGCAAGGACTATTTTCCAAGGTGAAGGGGATTATGTTCGGTCGAGCGAAGGATTACACATCAGAGGAAAATGCAGAGCTACATAAGATGATCGTGAATGTTGTAAAAGGTGAGTTTGGTGCATCTGATCTGCCGATTGTCGTAGATGTAGACTTCGGACATACAGACCCGAGGGTGATCCTGCCGCTGGTGTGAAGTTTGAACTTGATCCAAGTGCAAATGCGATCACGCTGTTGGAAAGTCCTTTTGAAGCATAATAGGGGAAGAGATCTGTTTAAAGAAGCAGGTCTCTTTTTTTGATTGATGGTGATTTCCATTAAATGTATAATAGTCTGGTGCGAGTAATCCTAGCTTGGGAGGGGAAGAGAGAATGGCAAAGTATGTGTTGATTCATGGTGCATGGCATGGGAAGTGGTGTTGGGACAAGGTGAAGCCGCTGCTCACACAAGCTGGACATGAAGTTGAAGCCATAGATTTACCTGGACATGGAGACGATCAGACTCCGCTGGATCAGATGTCCCTTGCTACATATGTAGATAAGGTTGTTCGCGTTTTAGATGAGGCGAGTGAGCCTGTGATCCTTGTCGGTCATAGTATGGGTGGGGTTGTGATTACGCAAGCTGCTGAATATCGACCTGATAAAATCGCATCACTCGTATATTTGTCAGCATTTATGCCACTCGATGGCGGAAGTTTAATGGGGCTTGCGATGACAGATCGAGGAGCGCTTGTGTTTCCGAATATGGTTATGGCAGAGGATCGATTGTCTTGTACGATTCGTGAAGAGGCACTTCGGGAAATATTTTATATGGATTGTTCGGAAGAGGATTATGAACGAGCAGCATCATTAGTGGGGAATGAAGCCACAGCGATCTTGGAGGCTGCTGTCTCATTGAGCTCAGATAACTTTGGACGTGTTCCAAAGTACTATATTGAATGCTTGAAAGACAAAGCGTTATCCAACGATCTCCAGAAGAGAATCATTGCTTCTTTGCCTTTCGAGCAAGTATTTGTCTTGGATACGGATCATTCCGCGTTCTTCTCAGCACCTGAGAAATTGGTTGAGCACTTACTTCTGTGTATCCCTGAAAAATAATTTATACTGGAGCGCGGCACTGTCTGCTTTCACCTGCTTGTTTAAGACGAGAACTCGTGCCAACTAATTTCCAGTTTCGTCCGTAGTTGTTAACGGTCAGAATCACATCGTGATAAGGCGGGTTATGTGCACCGGTAAAGGTTTCGACTTGCAACGTGATCTCCATAAAGTAGGAGCCCGCCTCACGTTTCGTTATCTTCAGGATGGTTGGACATTGGAATTGCCGATTTGAGCCGCCAAACTCATTACGAATTGCTTGTTGCGTATATGGGTAGAGCAACGTATAGATTGCGTCTTCCTCCATGGCTCTGAGGTAAGAATCGTCAGGCTCAGCGAGAACTTGTGTGATTGATTTAGATGGAAGCAGTAGTGACTCTCGTGCCACTTGTGCATGTGAGATATGGGTGCTTGCTGCAAACAGCATCATGCTTAGACCTAGCGTAGCTAAAGATTTTCGTTTCATTGTATACGCCCCTCGTTGTCATAATTAGCTTGGAATAGTATGTCCGAGGCTGATGCAAAATATGTTATTTCAATTAGTAAGTACCAAGATATGGTATGGTAGATGGGGATGATAATCCAGCGATTATATTGTGGTTTTTCGCTATTCCTACATTGATCGTGTATATCGGGATGATAGTTATTGCTGGGCTCAGAGATCAGAAGTTTATTCGGGTTACGACACAGCCATTTTATCTGTTGATGCAATTTCTTCTGCTGGAAATTTCGATTTATGGTTTGTATCGGAAGATCGTAAATGTGTTCGGTTTGCTTGAAGGCAGGGTGGAGAACACCCATATTATTAATGCTTATACGAATGATGTATTTATTAATTCTAATACGTTTATTATCGCGCAGTCGTTTACTTAGGTTGTACTTGGGGTTTATTGGAAAGTGAAGCTGTGGGAAGCAAAACAGGATCGGATTGAAATGCAACGTACGGGGGTGTAGGAATTGCAGATTAAGCTTCGGATCGTACAGTTTTTAGTATTTAGTTCATTGTGTCAAATATTTTATATCGTGCTGAAGTTTGTATTTAACGAACTGCCATTTTCAACGACTTGGAAAGTTATTCAACTAATGCTAATTGGGTTATGTGGGATAATTGCTTGGGTGCTTACTATCGTACTGACTGATCCTAATGCATTGAAAGAACATTGAATTTAGATAGAGCTAGGGGAGAATCTATTGTGGAAGTACATAATAAGATCGATGAGAAGAAGTGCCCACTATGCGGTGAGCATAATGAATGTGGGGTACGTGACGGCAATTGCTGGTGTTTCCATCTGAAAGTGCCAATGGAGCTCCGCGAACAAATTCCAGCAGAGCAACGCGGCAAAGTGTGTATTTGTAAGAAGTGTGTGGAGGAGTTTAATAGTCAATCTATTGAATGAACGCGTGAAAGTATTATTTATGTCAGATTAAAAGTTTAGCTAGCGTTCGTCATGTCGTTCCCTCGAGGGGAGTATTTTACCGCACAAAGAAGCAGTGCAACCAATAGGTTATTCTGCTTCTTTTGATTATGAAATATAGTTAAATTTTTACAGAATTATAATGAAGCATTCGCTCCACCCACTTGTAGCACTCCTCAAGTTTTTCCTCACTAATGAGACTCGAGTTATGCTCGAACATGATACGCACATCAGGATTTTCATCGCGAATGATAGTCAAGTATTCCTCGATTGGTGCCCACCCATCAATAGGGTCATGTTCAGGTAGTACCGGACAACGATGATTCTTGATTTCTCCATTAATGAATTGAAAATTCCATAAGTGAATGCTGTGTGCATACTTGGCATACGTACGAATGATCTGCCGGCTATCGAAGTTAGGATCAATCGTTTCTTGTGAGTATAATCTTCCTGTATCCAGACATAGGCGAATCGCGGGGTATTTTTGTAGCAATTTCTCTAGAAAATCTGTTTCATATATGTATCTGTTCAAAGCGTCTAATTCCAAGACAGGGATAAAGCTGAAACGTTCACTTTGCTTGGTAAGCCATTGGAAAAGTGTCTCGGTTCGCTGAACCAATTCCTCGTACGAATAGTTGCTTTCCTTCACATACTCCCGCGAATCGGTAAATCTCCATCTCGACCAATCGACGCGATCATCTAGTATAACTGGCTTCGGATAATGAAAGAGCACATATTCAGGCTGAATACGCTGTAAATACTCTATTTCTTCAAGAGCATGTTCAAAAGCCTCTTCGCGTAATTGAACATCACTTGCTAGAAAGGGAGCGTCCCGCAATCGCGATGGATTCGCGCGAAAAGGATAGTGTACACCGATCTGAAACGAAAGTTCTCTAGCTTCTTTCACAAGATTTAGCTCATCTTCAGTAGTTTCAAACAAGCAATTCTCAATTCCATAGAAGTTACTTCTGAAGTCTTTGCTAAACTTCGAATAATCAAAACCTCCGTACTGCCCGATCATGAATCGCTTCAATTGCTTGTCCTCCTTGTGATTTCCTGTATATTTCGTAAATAAGAAGTCTGAATTATTATACGTCATCTCGTTTGAAAAGGTTGCTATTACTCTTCTTAGTGTTCGAAAGAACTAAAAGTTTTATGTGGAATTAAATGTTAATATCATGTACAATCCTAATGTATTAAAAGATTAATGTCATTAATCTGATAAATATGAAAACTTTTTTTTGTAAAGGAGAGAAATAATGAAGAAAAAAATCTCTGTTCTGCTTACAACTTGTGCTTTCATGGGGGCAATGCATTCAAATGTGTATGCAGTTCAAGTAATTGAAAAACCAATCTCGAACACGATTATTGATCAGAGTATTGCGGCAGTTCCTGTGTTATCCACAACAGTATCACCTGGCAAGATGACAAGTACAACCGCAATTACAGCATTAATAGACTCTGGGAACTCGCTTGTGGTAAAAATATCGGATCAAGTCATGTCAGCACCTAGTGAGGGAGAAGCAATACCTAACACCGATCCTAGCTTGAAAACATATGTGAGTGGGCAGGATCTAGCCGGTGTAGATGCCCTGAAGAATAAATACATTGGTGTATATGAAGTAGAAACGAATCAACTTATTAAGAAATTCACAATGATAACGCTAACAGCTGCAGATATTAGTTCAATAACTACTCCTGCTGCTCCAATTCTTGCTATGGATGATAAAAGTAACAATGACTTCTACATACTCGACTGGAACTCAGATAGTCAGATTAAGTATTATTCTGTTTATGAGAGTCCTACACCGCAAGCAGATGGTAGATTAGTAATGAAAGTATCAGGAAATGTAAATCAATTATTTATCAATAAATCAAAGTTAAAGAAGGGTACGGCTTACTATTATTATGTAGTTGCCACTAGAGATGGTCTTACATTCAGTGAGCGATCAAATGAAGTCAACTTTACTACACCATCCACAGTCGCAAATGCTCCTACGAATGTTCAAGCTGCAGCGGGAAATGGGCAAGTAACAATTACTTTTGATGTACCAACTGATACCGGTGGAAGTCCGATTAAAGAGTATGAAGTCTTACATTCAGGGTCAGTGGTTGCAAAGGGTGCTTCGAGTCCGATAACAGTGACGGGCTTAACTAATAATACGCTATATACATTTCAAGTTCGGGCAATTAATGGAAAAGGTGTAGGTAAGACGTCTAGTGAATCAAATACTGTAATACCAACTGCTCCTCCAATTGAGGAGCATCATAAAGAAGACAAAGTTCCGACTGATAAATGGAATGAACCATCCGTATCCTTGTCAAATTCAGATTCTGCTCCAAATCTTGCTCACCCTAATTCATATGAGATCTTAATTAATGATAAGAGAAAGCTTGCAGGAACTCACACGGTGTCAGTAAGAAATAATCAAACCCTTCATAATATCAAGATAGATACTAAAGTACTGTCAGACTTTGTAGCAAAAAGTAAATCTCATGCTGTAATCACTATACCGATAAGACAAAAATTTGATGTAGCGAACATTGAACTGGATGGTCGATTATTAGGCGATTTGGCAAAGAAGCAAGCAGTTATCCAATTGAAAGCAGATCATGCTAACTATGAAGTTCCTGCCGACCAGATCAACTGGCAGTATTTTGTTGATCAATTAGGTAATTCACTATCTCCTGAAGATGTTCAGATTCAGATTGAGATTGCGAATGGAACAGTAGAAGATAAGAAACTTACCGCACAAGCAGCAGCTAGCGGGTATTTCACTTTGATCTCGGAGCCCATACATTTTACAGTGAGGGCAATTCATCAATCGGCGATCGTAGAACAGTTCAATTTCAATAAATTTGTTAAACGTGACATCGCTATTCCTAATTCCGCTGATACAAAGAGCATAATTACAGGAATTGTTATTGAACCAAATGGTTCAGTTCGACAAGTACCAACTAAAGTTAGCTTTAAAGAAGGGCAGCTAGTGGCAACCGTTAGTAGTTTATTCAATAGTACTTATGCTTTAATTTCATCTTCAGTAAATTTTGAAGATGTGTCAGATCACTGGGCTCAAAAAGCAATTGACGATATGGGAACACGCAGGATAGTAAGTGGCAATGAGAGTCACTTATTTCATCCAGATGAAGCAATCACTCGTGCAGAATTCGTTACTATTTTAACTAGAGGATTAGGTTTGAAACTGGAAGATGGGAAATCTCCATTCGTAGATGTTCTTGCTACCGACTGGTACAATAGTGCGGTCTATACAGCTGCTGCCCGCCAAATGATTAAAGGTGGCGGGGATAGAAGATTCTTACCTGAAAATAATCTAACCAGAGAAGAAGCTATTACAATACTGCAAAGAGCAATCGATTCATACAATCTTTCGGTTAAATCCTCCTTAGTAGTAGAAGGATCGTATACGGATATGAAGGATGTTTCTTCATGGGCAAAAGAAGCTATGATTAATGGCTTGCAGACAGGTATCGTTACCGGAGTTAGCTCTACTGAACTTGCACCGAAGATAAATTTATCACGAGCAGAAGCAGTTTTACTAGTTCAAAGATTACTACAACAAGCTGATTTAATATAATTTACATCTAATTTTTACAGAGATCTGTCTCATTTGGAGACCGGTCTCTTTTGCATACTTACAGGATCTGCAATTGACCATCTAACAACTCTATGCTACATTCATTACTGATAATGATTATCATTCGCATATTTTGAGGTGTTCAACGTGTTTAATCCAATTATTCAAGTTCATGAACTTTATAAGAAGCTGGACAAGTTATGGTGCAAGCTTCAAGGGGTCGAGGTTTTACATATAACGGAAGTGGAACCACAATTACTGGATTCGCATGTTCTTTATGTGCTTAAAAGTGGGGAAGGCCACCTCATCCTGGACTATGAGAATTATCGCTTGCGCCAAGATGCCGTTCATTTTGCCGCTCCTGGTCAGACTGCTGGACTGAAGTCGCAAAGTGGCAGGGACATGGAAATATACAGAATTACATTCGATGTATCCTGGGACAACGACGGATCAGTGCCCCCCAACTTTCTTCACTTGCAAGGGGAGCTTCCTATTCATCGAGATACGCAGTCCATTGTGCTTTGTGAGAATATGAACTCAAGTTATTCAAGTGAGCTTCCGCTCGAACGATATCGTGGGCAATCCATTTTTCAAGAGCTTCTATATTCTTTATTGAAAAATGTTCGATTGCAGCCTGAATCTGATTCTCATACCGCATTAGATCGTGCCAAGAACTATATTGATGTTCATTATGGAGAAGCTCTAACTGTAGATGAATTAGCTGGTGTTGCAGAGCTGAGTGCAAAGTACTTTGTTGATTTATTTAAGAAAACATACGGGAGAAGTATAGGTGATTACATTACCGATGTGAGATTGGGGCATGCGAAGCTGCTAATGACACAGACAGATGCCAGACTTCGAGATATTGCACATCAGGTTGGGTATCAGGATGAGTTTTATTTTAGCCGCAAATTCAAAAAAAATATTGGGATCTCACCTTCCGCTTATGTGAAAAAGCGTAGACAGCGTATTGCAGCCTATTCACCATCCATACTCGGTCATTTGTTAGCGATGCAAGTTTATCCCTATGCAGCTCCACTTCATCCCAAATGGACCAGCTATTATTATGACACTTACCGTACAGATATCCCCCTTCACCTTAGTGCATATCGATACAACCAAGACTGGGAAGCGAATATGGAATTGCTTCGATCCGCTCAGATCGATCTTCTCATATGTGATCGGGACAAATTGATGGCACATGAACAAGAGCAATTGGAATCGCTCACGAATGTGTTCTATATTTCAGCAGCAAGCAGCTGGCGCGCTCAAATGTTACAGATCGCAGAGCAGCTTGGAACGGTGAAAGAAGCAAACGACTGGCTTCATAGGTACGATAGCCGAGTTGTGGAAGTAAGAGAAAGTGTTCAGCATTTACTTGCAGGTGAAACGACATTAATGCTTAGCATTCATAAACATGACTATTATGTATCGCCAACGCGAGGGGCTCATGATGTGCTCTATCATGATATACAGCTGGTTGACGGAAATGATCTGCATGTGAAGCAGAGCAAACAGCCCATTACCTTACAACAAATTGCACGGATTAATCCGGATCATCTGTTTATTAACGTATGTCAGGAGCAGGATTCTATAAATGAATGGCAAGCCCTGCAGGCTACTCGTATGTGGCGTGACCTTACAGCCGTTCGCAAAAATCATGTCTATCTGGTCTCATCAGACCCATGGCGAGAGTACTCCGCTTATGCATGCGCACGCATGGTTGGTGATGTTGTGGGACATTTAGTTGGTGGATAAATCAAATTGTCCATATTAATTCTGGATATCGTCCATGTTCGGATGAAGAGGAGTCCATTATAATCTCTATTGAGAACGATTATCATTAAATTGATAATAATTCTCAACATAAAATACAGCGGAGTAGAAATGGAGAGGAAGTCCATGTATAAGAAATTAGGATTTGCTGCACTTACGATTGTGATGGCGGCTAGCTTAGCAGCTTGTGGGGGGAAAGAAGCAGCTCCTTCAACAACCAGTCCGAATAGCACAAGCACACCTGCAGCAGCAAATGATAATAAACCAAGAACGGTTCAGTACTTGGGTAAAGAATACACAGTTCCAGCGAAGGCAGAAAAAATCGTCATTACAGGTTCTGTAGAATCTATGGAAGATGCACTTATACTTGATGTGAAGCCAACAGGTGCAATGACATCTGGCGGCAAGTTCTCACCACTATTCACTAAGATTACAGCTCAATCTGAGAAAATCGGAGAGAAAATACAGCCGAACATCGAGACGATTTTAAAATTAAAACCTGATGTGATTCTAGCAAGCACGAAATTCCCAGCAGAGATGATTGATAAACTAAACAAGGTAGCGACGACAATTCCTGTGTCCCACATTTCAACGAATTGGGATGCGAACTTGAACTTACTTGCGGAGCTAACAGGTAAGCAAGAGGATGCGAAGAAACTATTACAGAAGTATCAAGACGAGATCAAGTCGCTTAAAGAGAAGATTGGTCCAGTCATTAAAGATAAGAAAGTACTGGTGCTTCGCGTTCGTACAGGCAGTACCTTTATCTATCCACAAGATGTATTCTTTAACACTTCGATCTATGGGGACCTAGGTGCAACTGTACCTGAGGAAGTGAAGCAAGCTAAAGCGCAGCAGTTAGTGTCAATTGAGAAATTGTCTGAAATGAACCCGGATTACATCTTTGTTCAATTCTTAGAGGATGAGAATAAAGACAAACCTAAATCATTAGAAGATTTACAGAATAATCCGATTTGGAAAAGCATCAATGCAGTGAAGAACGGAAATGTGTTTGTCAATATCGTAGATCCTGAACTTCAAGGTGGTACAGCACACAGTAAGATGACCTTCTTAGAAGCAATCAAGAACAGTAAGCTTGTACAAAAGTGAGACATTTATCATGAAAAGATCTAGAACTTCACCTTTACTTATATTGTGCAGTGCACCGATATTGATGGTCGGAGTGATATTCTTATCGATTCTATACGGGGCGAAGAATATCGAACTTAGTACTGTGATCGAGGCGATTTTCCATTTTAATACAGATAATGCGGATCATCAGATCATTATGCATTCCCGATTGCCAAGAGCAGTCGGGGCGCTCATGATTGGTGCTTTTCTAGCGATATCTGGTGCTTTGATGCAGGGGATGACAAGGAATGACCTTGCGTCCCCTTCTATTATGGGTGTATCTGACGGCTCAGTGTTTGCGATCACGTTGTGCATGGTGCTGATGCCGGGTGCTTCGGGAATGGAGATGATCTTGTATTCCTTCGTTGGATCGGCATTTAGTATTGTCTTGGTTTTTGGTATGGCATCTTTACTGCCAGGTGGACTGTCACCCATGCGACTTGCGATATTAGGTACGATTATCGGTACATTCTTAAGTAGTGTATCCGTAGCTGTATCAACTTTCTTTCACATCTCACAAAATGTGAGCTTATGGTACAACGCACGTCTACATCAGATGAATCCAGAGCTAATGAAGCTTACGATTCCTTTTGCCATCGTGGGGATAGTGATTGCGATTCTACTTTCACGTTCCATTACGATTCTCTCCTTGGGAGAAGAAATTGCAACGGGTCTCGGACAAAAGACAGCTGTTATTAAATTTGCAACAATCGCATGTGTTGTGATCTTAACAGGAATTTCCGTAGCACTGGCTGGCAAGATTGGATTCGTAGGACTCATCGTACCGCATATTGCTCGTTTTTTAACGGGGATGGACTATAAATGGATTATTCCATGCTCAGGTGTACTTGGCGGTCTATTCTTGGCGCTATGTGATGTAGGAAGTCGCTTCATGAATTATCCGTTTGAGACGCCAATTGGTGTCGTTACTTCCTTGATAGGTGTGCCGTTCTTCCTTTATTTAGTTCGGACGAGGGGAGGAGGCAAACATGCATAGGAAGAAAGAGCGACCACTTAAACTGACTATGTTGATAGGCTTAATATTGCTGATAATTACGATGTACATGAGTTTGACGAATGGTGAGTTCGATATGAGGGTCAGCGATGTCCTTCGTACTTTATTTCGATATGAGCCGAATCCTGTATATGATCTTGTTATTATGGAGTTTCGTTTGCCTCGAATTTTGATTAGTATGCTCGTTGGTATGGGGCTTGGTGTAGCAGGTGCGGTCATTCAAGGTGTCACGCGTAACGGACTTGCCGATCCAGGTATTCTCGGAATTAACGCGGGTGCAGGTGCAGCCATCGTCATTTTCTTGTTCTTTTTTCAAGGAAAGATCAAGGGAGCGGGTCTTGCGTCGTTAATGGCAATGCCGTTGTTCGGCTTAATTGGCGGGGTAACGGCTGCGGTAATCATCTATTTGTTCGCTTGGAAGAATGGCCGTATGGACACACAGCGCTTGCTATTATCCGGGATTGCGGTTGCATCGGGACTTGGAGCTGTTATTCTCTTTTTGACTTTAAAAATGAATCCGAACGACTTTGAAATGGCACTGATGTGGAACTCTGGCAGTGTATACCATGCAGATTGGCGCTACATTGTATCGATTCTGCCATGGCTTCTCATCTTAATTCCGTTTATTCTTCGGAAGGCGTACATCTTGGACATTTTACAATTGAAAGAAGATACAGTCTTAAGTCTTGGCGTAGCCTCGGAAAAAGAAAAGGCGATCTTGCTATTATGCAGCATCGGGATCGTCAGCGGTTGTGTGTCGGTGTCTGGTGGTATCGGCTTTGTCGGACTTATGGCACCTCATATTGCGAAGCAGCTAGTCGGACATGCGCACAGACGAATCATTCCGATGTGTGCGTTAGTGGGAGCCATTCTAGTTACCATGGCAGATTTTATAGGCAAAATGGTGTTTGCTCCAGCTGAACTTCCAGTAGGAATTGTGATTTCAATTATTGGTGTACCGTATTTCATCGGGCTGCTATATAGACAAAGAGGACGCAGAGTATGACTTGGAAAGGTTGGAAGTGGGATGAGTGATCAAGAATTTATAGGTCGTGAGAAGTTAGGCGAGGGATTGAGCGGTTGTGAGGTGAGAATGCCACGGTCGAAAGAGTGGCAGATGGTTGCAAAAGAAAGCGGTCGAGAGTATCGGATATTTGTTGCATCTCCGAGTGAAGTGCCACCACCATCTGGTTTTCCGGTTATTTATATGCTAGACGGCAATGCGATATTTGGTACGATGGTTGAAGCTGTACGTGTTCAATCCAGACGACCTGAGAAGACAGGCGTAACCCCTGCAGTGATCGTTGGAATTGGTTATCCGACAGATGAACCATTTAATCCAGCACGATTCTATGATTTCACAATGCCTACGGAGCCTAGTGAATTGCCGAAGAGCTATGACGGAAGTCCTTGGCCAGAAATGGGCGGTGCAGAGTCGTTCTTTCAATTTATTGAGCAAGACTTGAAACCAAGAATTGAAAGTATGTGCAACATTGATAAGAATAGGCAGTCCATATGGGGACATTCCCTAGGAGGATTGTTCGTTCTGCAAACGTTGTTCAATCATTCCACATCGTTTCAGACGTATATCGCAGGAAGTCCTTCGATACATTGGAACAAGTCGCGGATTCGCGAGATGGAGCAGCATTTTACAGAACAATTGAAGCTTAATCCGCATAAGATAGACTTACTGATAACGGCTGGAGAGCTAGAACAATCCCATCCAAGCCGTATGAATGAATATGCAAAAGCTTTAGCTGAGCGACTATTCGGATACGCGGATTGCGGTATGCATGTTGAGTACAAAGAGTTTGAAGGGGAGGGGCATGTATCGGTTCTTCCTGGACTTATTAGTCGAACGGCAAGGTTTGCATTTCAACCATTGAAATAGAAAAAACCAATAGACCTTCGTAATGAAGGGGGGCTATTGGTTTTCTTTACGTATACTGCTTAGATGGTATTTAACGATTTGTGTAATCTCATCAGGCGTACAGTTATCTGGATTCGTGACGCCATGTACGAGCAAACCGTCTAGTAAAGCATGCAGACGCCTTGCCTCAAGTCGTTCGTCTAGATGGAGTCTCAAGACGTCGAGCTGGCGATAGACACGAATGACGATCTGGCTGAACTCGGATAAGCCTTGATACATCTCTTGGTTTAATGATTTCAAAGTAGGATCTGTCAGTGCTTTGCCGACAAAAGCCAACCAAACCTCACTTTCTGCTAAACGTTCCACATCGATTGGAACCAATTGAAGGATCGCATTTTCAATCTCCACAATTGGATTGTGATTTATTGCAAGCTTTCCAATACGCTCTGTAATTCGGTCTGCGACTAGCCGCATCGAGAATTCAAGCAGTTCGGATTGTGTTGTAAAATAATGACGAAGTGCACCTAAGGACATTCCAGCCTCATCTGCTACACTTCGTACAGAAACTGCTTCGAGTCCATTTTGGCGAATTATTCGCCACGCGGCTTCTGCTAATAATTCCCGACGAGCATCATGATCTACGATTTTTGGCATAAGGACATTATATCACCGTTGTTTTTATAGTACAATCGTGCTAAAATAATCACATCATAATAATACAAATGTATTAAAAAAGAGGTGGAGAGCGGATGTTAGGTTTAATTATTGCATGTGAAATTGGCTTTTGGGTGTTCGTGCTCGGTGGATTATTCTTCCGTTATATTCTTCGTATGAAAAGAATTGGCGCAATATTGCTACTATTGACTCCAGTAGTGGATCTTGTACTCGCAGTTGCTACTGTGATGGATTTACGTCAGGGGGCGGTTGCGACGACAATGCATGGAGTAGCAGCCATATATATCGGTGTATCTGTCGCATTTGGTCATCGGATGATCAAATGGGCAGATGAACGATTCGCACATCGCTTCGCGGGTGGTCCGAAGCCTAAGGGGAAACCGAAGTTTGGCTTTGAACATGCGATGTATGAATGTAAAATGTGGGCGCTCCACCTACTCGGATGTGGAATTGGCGTTGGTATGTTGTACGGGATGATCTATTTCGTAGGAGATGCTGCCCGCACGGAAAGTTTGATGAGTATAATTCAACTATGGGGCGTGGTACTTGCGATCGATTTCGTCTGGTCGTTTAGCTACTTGATCTGGCCGAAGAAGTCTAAGGGTGAACGTGCATTGAAATTGTAGAGTATTAATAATTGCAAGGATCGCGTACATCATCCAAGAACAAGTGAAATATCATTCATAATGAAAATAAAGGGAACGGACACGATATAGAATGAGACAGCATGAGAACCGAAGATCAAGTTAAGCGCATGTTGATGCAGTTAGATGTTGCATTGCAAAGAACCGATCAAGCTAGTAATCCTAATGAATTTTAAGAGTTGCAAGCTCGAATTGAGATGTTGGAATGGATGTTGAATACACCGACTGGTAAATATCACATGTAAGTAATAAAGGACAGACATCCGAATTAAAAGCCCGGATCCTGTCCTTTTTCTATATGGTTGCATTCTTCGAACCTTATCTCGCTTTTAAGTTCGTTCCAATCACGCTATCGATAAGTCGGTACGTTTCAAAGACAGCAATCCCTGCACTCTCACGAAATACATAGTACTTTAAGTTAATAGGTTCAATTTGAACAGGTTCGACAGTTGAGCGAATATCAATTGCATTTGCCATCATAGAAGCACGCAGCGCATGAAACCCATGAGTAACAAGGATAGCATTCTCAAATTGATGATCTTCCATGATTTTTTTACTATTAGACAAATTCTCGAAGGTGTTGCGAGACTGATCCTCCAGAATAACGTTGGATGCAGGTATACCTTTATCGACAAGATATGTCTTCATCGCTTCAGCTTCGGAGATCTCTTCATCGGCACCTTTACCGCCAGATACAATAATAAATTCACTTAGCTTCTCGTTATACACCTGGATCGCAATATCTAGTCGCTCTCGCATAGCAGGGCTTGGCTTTCCATCCCATACAGCAGCTCCGAGTACAATCATGCAATCACTCGGCTTTCCATGTGCATTTTTCCATGTGGACATCACTTTATAACTCATGATACCGAAATATGCGCCAGCAAGGATAATAACAATGAGAGCACTCCATGCGAGCTTTTTCATAATTTTCTTCATAAGATGCCTGACCTTCTTCCTCAAATCATGATAATGAGAATGATTGTATCAGAATCTAGCAACAACAACATCTTTTTGATTATTATATTAAAATATTCCATTCTATCAATTCGCACAAACTCAATGAATCGCTCCAGCATATTTTACAAAGATAGATCAATTTAAGAGAGCTGCGCAACTGGAGCGAGCTGCATATAGAGGATGATGGGATAATGAAAGTGTTGATGTTGGTTACGAAGCTTAATACCGGCGGTACGGAAAAATATATTCTGTCTGTCGCAAGATACTTAATGGCTCATGGTGTTCAAGTCGGAGTAGCCTCAAGAAGAGGACCATTGCTGAAGCAGTTTGTGCAAGCGGGTATTCAGGTTCATCTGCTTCCTCCCAATCGAAATTTGATGCGTACACAATTGCAAGTACTGTCTTCTATCCTTAATGACGGTGGTTACGATTTGATTCATGCGCATGATACAGAAAGTTATCGATATGCATCTATTTTGCATGCCAAACATGCACAGCCGATAATCGCTACAATTCATGGAACGTACCATGGTCGCGTTGCACTTCAATCTATTGCAAGAGTTGCAAGACGTCTGATCGTCATATCTCAGAATTTATCTAGTTGGTTGATGGAGAGTGTTCATGATGCCAGAGGTAAAGTTGTGTATATTCCTAATGGTATTAATACGACCTTCTTCAAACCGAATGCACAGCAGTTGAAAGCCCGAAATTCGCTGGCATTGCCGCCACAAGCGCAGCTTGCAATTTACGCAGGCAGGGTGTCACCCGATAAGTTTCCGATTGCTGTCAAAATGGTATTATCATCTGAACAAGTAGCAAAGAACAATCCGCGCTATGTAGCGGTTATATTCGGCGCTGGAGCTCCGCACAATCGATTGAAATTGAATAGGTTAGCAGCAAATGTGAACCGTCGATTAGGCAGACAAGCAATTATTGTTCGTATGGCAATACCGAATATTCAGCGCGCGTATCATGCAGCAGATGTAGTAGTAGGCACAGGGCGTGTGGCGATGGAGGCACTATCTTGTGGAAAACCAGTAATAGCCGCTGGTGTTGCAGGATATTGTGGGATCGTTCGTAAAGCCAATATGAATCGAGTCAGTCAAGCGAACTTTGGTGACCATGGAGCTACCGGGCCGATTACGGTTGAACAATTAACCAAAGATCTTACAAATTTGATTCAAGCTCCTCTTAGATTAAAGCGATTAGGTCAATACGGTGCCAAAACAATTCAGGAGCGGTTTACATTGGAAGAGGTAGGCGCGCGGATAATGGAGGAATACCGAAGTGTGATGGTTCCTATAGAGGGATAAACAAATGGTACTAACCCTTGTGCATAAGGGCAGTACCATTTGTCATTTCACAATAAATTAATCAGTTGAAAGTTCATTTCCATGTTCGTCTACACCAAATCCAGCACGAGCCATTGCATAGTAATCTTCAAGTCCTGAACGCTCTGCAAACAATGCGACAGCAATCGGATAGGCAGAAGAGAGCTCAATGATATGCTCTTGCATACGTGGGCATGTCTTACCGCCAGCTTGCTCGTATAACTTAATCATCTCAGCTAGCTTCTCTTCGCCGAATAAGAAGTAGAAAATGACAAAATCAGTTGCAGGATCAGCTACTTCACCTTCTGTCCAATCTAACAATCCGGTTACACGTCCATCTGGAGTAACAAGAATATGAGCAGGGTGTAGGTCTCCATGAATAAATGAAGAATGTGTCGGCCACATCGATTCATCTGCGAGCCATTTTTGCCAGCGACCCCATAATGCTTCAGAGACACCGAATGTTTGCTTGATCTTATTCATCTTTGCAGCCATTGACTTCTTGTGAATTGTGAACTCGAATGCCTGCTTGTCTAGCTTCTTCATGATCAATCCGGTGCAAGGCAACCATTGCCTCCACTAGTGATTGATTGAATACTTGCGGCAAGTTGCTTGAGTCCAAATACCATTCATAATTTTGGATTACTAGATTGATCGTCGCTATTGGCACGCCTTCCAATAAGGGATAGGCAATTAGCTCGGATGTGTGAACTTGCCAATTCGGAACGCTAACTGGAAGATGTTTGGATACAAGATCAAGTACTTTTTTCTCATAAGCAGCGGTATCAATGACATCTTGGCGTCTTGGTACACGCAGAACCCATGGTACTTGGTCACTTATCGTTTTTCCAAATACAGCTAAGAAATCCAGACCACTTTCATTAGGAGTGAAAAAAATCAATCGGATAGAAAATTAATTGTATCGCCTCGTGCATCAATAAAACTTTGGTTATACTACCCAAATTAATGACTGCATCGAGAGCACCAATAATACAAAGGGAAGGAGTATCGATTACCTTGGAACAATCGATTCTAACGACCATTACGAAATCAATGGGTAGAAAGTCGCTGTATCATTTTACAAGAGTGAGTAATTTGCCTGTGATCGCTCACTTGGACAGCTTGCTATCCAGTTATCTGCTGTATCCACATGAAATTGGAGAACGGCGATTGCAGCCACGTGAAGTGCAGGTTCAGGATTATACGGTAACGATTAATTCACACCTAAGAATTCCTGAAATGATGATCGACCCCTCTTGCACGTTGGAACAATTCCGAGCGAATTTGGATCGTCATGTCTTTCTCTGGCCAACAATACGCGATTGCAAGAAAATGCTTGAAACTTACACACGTAGAGAACCTGAGGGAGCTTTTGCGATTCTAGAGTTTGATGCTTACACATTACTTTCTGATCATTATCCAAAAGTGAAACTTTCCAAATATGATTCTGGCAGCTCACCGCGGTTTCCTAAGCATTGTACGTATCGCAAAAGTCCCCAGATGTATGTGCCGTTATCTGATTTTCAAAAGCGTACAGACCCAATCTATCCCTCCAAGTCTTCCGAAATTAAAGAGGTATTGATCGAAGATCAATTAATGGGGTTGTCGAAGCATTTAAAGGCGATTTATGTGGATGATTGCAAAATGGTTCCTATGTGCTGGAAAGAACTTGCGAGGTCATTAGAGAGGTTTCGAATATGAAATAGTTAGACAAACTCACATTGTGTCGAAATTGCGGCTTTTTTTGTAAAAAAGGATTGCTTTTTTTCGTATCATTCCTTACATTAGGGAAGGCTTATTTATATGTATGGAAAAAAATTGACGAAAATGTAAAGGGAGGCACTTCATGAGTCGTGTTATTCAGGTGGACGAGCGTCCATCGCTGATTCAAAGTATTCCACTAAGCTTTCAGCACTTGTTCGCTATGTTCGGGGCGACGGTATTAGTACCGATCTTGCTACAAGTCAACCCAGCTACGATTCTACTAATGAATGGATTTGGGACGTTGCTCTACATCTTTATTTGTAGAGGAAAGATACCAGCATTTCTAGGTTCAAGTTTTGCTTTTATCTCACCTGTTACATTAGTGATCTCGCAAGGCTCATATAACAATGCGCTTGGTGGATTTATTATTACAGGTGGGATCTTTGTAGTAGTTGCCTTAATAATTATGCTAGTCGGGACATCGTGGATCGATGTGATCTTCCCTCCTGCGGCGATGGGGGCAATCGTAGCGGTAATCGGTCTTGAATTGATCCCAACTGCAGCAGGTATGGCTGGATTAATTAATACAACAGGTGCTTCAGATTGGCAAATGGATTCGACTTCTGTAACAGTCGCAATGATTACACTGCTTGTAACGATTATCGGCTCTGTGATGTTCCGCGGGTTCCTGAAGATTATTCCGATTCTAATTGGGGTAGTTGTTGGTTATTTGACAGCATGGTATTTCGGAATTGTTGATTTTACAGCAGTTAGGAATGCTCCTATGTTCGCAGTTCCAACATTCTACAAACCAGAGTTCCATTTATCAAGTATCCTAATCATTGCTCCTGCCGCACTTGTTGTTGTTGCTGAGCATATTGGTCACTTGATCGTAACAAGCAATATCGTAGGACGTGATTTATCTAAATCCCCGGGTTTACACCGCTCTTTATTGGGTAACGGGGTTTCTACCATGATCTCTGGATTTGTCGGTTCTACTCCGAATACAACTTATGGGGAAAATATCGGGGTTATGGCGATTACAAAAGTATACTCTACTTGGGTAATTGGCGGCGCGGCAATACTTGCGGTGTGTTTATCATTCCTAGGTAAGTTCGCTGCACTAATTACGACGATCCCAACACCAGTTATGGGCGGAATCTCCTTGGTGTTGTACGGAGTAATCGCTGCATCGGGTCTACGCATGTTGGTTGAGACGAAGGTGAATTATTCCAAGCCGACGAATTTATTCTTAACAACGATTGTATTTGCAGCAGGACTAAGTGGCTTTACATTTACATGGGGGCATTTGGTACTAAAAGGCATGGGGCTTGCAACTGTAATTGCAATCATCTTCGGGATCTTTTTTAAAGTCATTGAAGTATTAGGTCTTTCTAATGAAGACAAAGAGGGCAAAGAAAGCGCCCACTAAACGGAAACGGATAGGGGAGAGGAAACTATGCTAAAGAAAGCAAGTCTAGCAATATTTGCAACGATGACACTACTTGGAAGTAGTGAAGCTCTCGCATATCAGGCACAGATGAACACCTTTATGGATGTAGGGACAGATTGGGCTACAGCTAGTATATACAAGCTTTCAGCATTAGGTGTTATCTCGGGTACTGGCAACGGTACGTTCCAAGGCAGCGGTGTTGTGACAAGAGAAGCGTTCGTCAAGATGTTGATGGCATCGAGTTCAACACTGTCTAGCCAAACTACTAAATCCATGTCAATACAGGATGTAAGCGACCCTGCGCATTGGTCGTATTCTTATATCCAGCAAGCATTCTCGGCAGGATTGCTAGATGATATTATCGTAGATAACAGATTCAAGCCAAGTCAAGAGATTACGAGAGAAGAAGTAGCGGTACTTACAGGAAAGTTCTTACTTCAATCGCTAACGGCTGCTGATCGAGATAAATGGCTTCAAACAAGTTGGCAAACAGAGAAGACAAGTCGTGCATTTGTAGATGGCACTAAGATTAAAGATGCGAATCAGCCAGAACTCTACTATTCATCTTCACTAGGTATCATTGTTGGGGATGAGCAGAAGCAATTTCGTCCTCAAGATTCTTTAACTCGGAAAGAAGCGGCAGCCATTATTGAACGTGTAATGAATACTGCGGCTGAGAAGCATCAGCTTCAAGGTGTCGGATTCTATGCCATTCAATCCTATAGTAATGTTGACAAAATGAGCTTATTGCAAGACGTGAAGTTCGGTTGGTCGCAACTGGCGTACAGCGGAAGCGGCTCTGCAAGTTTAGATATGAAGACAGCGCCATTCGCTGTTCCAGATGGCTGGCAAGCAGCGATGGATAAGGCGAAATCCTACAATATCAATCGCAAAGAACTCATGATATACGCTGATAATAAGGACAATCGTCTAAGCTCATTCTTAACCGATCAAGCTGCACAGAAAGCATTTATTGGGTCGGTTCATGATCTATTAACTAGCAATAATCCATATGGTTTTAATGGTATTTCGATAGATTTTGAGGGCCTGTTAAAAGTAGAAGAGCAGGGTGCATATACGAGCTTTTTAAGAGATGTGAAATCGGCAATTAAAGGGTATACATTATCCGTAGCTGTTCCACCTACAGATTGGTATAAAGGCTATGATATGAAGCAGATCGGACAAATTGCTGATCAAGTCATTCTAATGGCTTATGATTACACGCACAAAGACAGTAAGCTACCGTCTGCGCCACTCCCGTTAGTGAACGATGCCATTCAAACCGCTTTATCTGTCATTCCGAAAGAGAAACTTGTACTTGGTATATCCAAGCAAGCGAATCAGTGGATCACAAGCCCTGATGGAAAGATAAGCTTAGAGAATCCAGCTATTAATCTAGTGGAAGAACGTGCAGTTAAGGCAGGAAGCAAGCTTGAGTTCATGCTCCCATACTTCCTTGAGCAAATTACGTTCCAAGACGACCGCGGATCTCATGTAATCTGGTATGAAGATAAGAAGAGTATTGCGGAGAAGATGTGGCTAGCGAAGTATTATCAGCTGCAAGGTGTGTCATTATGGCACATGGGCAACTACAATGCTGCAGATTGGGATATCGTGAAGCAATATATGGCTCCCTAAAAAATAAAAAAAGTATGCAAAAAAAGCTGATCATCGCCTAATACAAGGCAATGATCAGCTTTTTCTATCTTAGAGGAGATTAGTAGCTTTGCTGAATATCGGCTACAATTTCCTCATCTAATACTAATTGAATTTGATCTCGGAAGATACGTTGATCATATTGTTGATACATATACTGCTCGATTGCTTCCAGAATGGTAGCCTGTACAAGAATTTGGTTGCGTCCACTTACATAAACTTCAGCAGAGAAGCCATAATCCTCATCCCACATCATAGATACATCTACGTCAGTTGGCTTAACCATTCTGCGTTGTGCAACACTCACACAGATCGCATTCGTAATCTCTTGTTCAGTTAAGCGCATGATTAATATCTCCTGTGGTCATCCGGTTTACGATTCTTGCGTGCACGAATTAGGGTTACAACTTTAATAACGAGTGATACGAGGAATACAATTGCAAGTACGTTGATAAGAAGTCCAAGCATATCGCCTAGGAATCCCATACCTCCGAACATTCCACCGAACAACATACCAGCTAGTCCACCAATCATAAGGCCTTTCATAAAGCCTCCACCACCGAAGAATCCTGGTTTCGCGTTAGGTGTAGTACCTACATTCTTGGAGGTATTCATATTGTTACTACCTACATTACTATTGGTTGAATTCGTATTGGATTTGAAACTTTTTGGTGATGACTTGTACCCTTTTGCATCGACAGAAGCTGTTCCTGCTACGGCAAATACGAGCATGAATGTCATCATCAATATTGTTAACTTTTTCCACATGTTTGACCTACCCCCGAAAAATGTTTTGGAAAATTTAGAGTTTCCCTATATGATGTATACGTATCCACGTTTTTTTGGTTTCAACTATTTTATTTTTTTCTATAAAATTTTTCGCAGGTGTTTAAGGGGGCATTAAGAATGGAGTATCCGCAAGCCTATATCGACTATCTCGTCTTTTTCCACGCGGATCGAGATTATTTTGAATGTCATGAGGTGCTCGAAGAATATTGGAAAGAACATCCAAGGGATCCTTTTGCACAGACATGGGTAGGTCTGATTCAGATTGCAGTCGGCTTGTATCATCATCGTCGTGGCAATTTAGCTGGCGCTCGTAAGATGTTAGGCAGCTCGCTGCTTCGCTTGCATGGAGAACATGTTCAGCAGCTCGGACTCGATATGGGAGAGTTAACTAAGCGGATATCTACTATTACGGATCGCCTTCAAGTCAGTGATCTTGTGGAATATGAAGATATCGAATTACCGATCGCAGACCAATTATTGTTGGATCTTTGTAAAAGAGAGTGCCAAGCGCATCACAAAGTATGGGGTAATCCAAGCTTAATGACAGATTCTAGTCTTATCCATAAGCATACGCTTCGTGATCGTTCAGGTGTCATTGCAGAGAGACAGAAGCAGGCGCTGCTCAAGCGTAAACCTCGTGAAACCGATTCACCATTCATATAAACACATAAGCCAAAAAGGTCAAGCCAAGGGATACGTCCCAAGGCTTGACCTTTATTTATGATAATCAATGTTATTTATTTCTTATTATCGTATCCATCAGCAATTAGATCTAATTTCCCTGTAACAGGGTCAATGACTAAGCCGTGAACAGGAATTGTTTTCGGTAGAAGCGGGTGGTTGCGGATGATGTTGACACTTTCCTTCACGCTATCACTTACTTGTTCGAAGCCGCTTAACCACTTGGATAAGTTAATTCCTGAATTGTTGATTGTGTCAATGACATCAGGGGATACGCCACTAGCTAGTGCTTTCTTAAGTACAGAAGATGAGTTCAAACCCGTCATCCCGCATTCGTTATGACCAATGACGAGAACTTCGTGCGCATTAAGTTCATAGATAGCAACGATAATTGAGCGCATAACTGAACCGAAAGGGTGTGTAACGAGTGCGCCAGCATTCTTAATGATCTTGGCATCACCATTGCGTAGATTCATTGATTTAGGCAGAAGCTCAACAAGTCTTGTGTCCATGCAAGTGAGAATTACCATTTTTTTATCTGGAAACTTGGTGGTGTAGTATTCCTCATATTGCTTCGTGTCAACGAATGTATCGTTGTGATCCAAAATTTCTGATATTAATGACATGCGGTTTCCTCCCTCAATGGTAGATCTACAATAGATATTTTATGGTTATGGTGCAACCGTAATAAGTCGCATAGATGCGTTATAGATTTGACCATTGCTCTTTAGTATAAAAGATTTTTGGTCAACAGAAAAGTCAATCGTCATCTTTTCTTCAAAATAAACTTCGTGATTTCTTTGCATCAAAAGGTCGAATGGTTGCCCTTTTATGATCATATCGTATGGCCCTTGCTCATGTGTAATCATTAATGTTGGAATCCCATTTACGGCACAACCGCAGCCTTCAGTATCAAACATCAATTTTAAGTAAGTATGGTTTTCTTGTAACCATGGGGCGATCTCGCGGACCGCGTTCTCTGTATAAGTAATCTCCATAAAGAAAAACTCCTTTCCTTCTATGTATTGTAACATAAATCACAGCAATCGTTCGCGGTTGATTATACAGCTTGAAGAAAGTATGATGGAGAAGAAGTACAATTCCACATGGGAGGGATTTATTTTGACAACAGAAGTGAAAACCGTACAACTTAGTGACTTCAAAAAATACATACGTAAAATGAAATCTTATGAAGAGGCAATTGCCCTTCTGAGCTGGGATTTAAGAACAGGTGCGCCGAAGAAAGGTGCAGAGTTCCGTTCTGATTCGATTGGAGATCTTTACGGCGAATACAATAAGATGCTGATATCTGATCAAATGGCAGAATTTTTAGAGCATTTCTTGCAAAATGAAGTAATCACAACCCTCGGAGATGTGGAACGTAAGATGCTGACAGAATGTAAACGTGAGTATGACTTCAGCAAGAAGATTCCGCCAGAAAAGCTCCAGGAGTATGTTGTTCTTACTACAAAGACGGAATCGTTATGGTCAGAGGCGAAGGGTAAGAATGATTGGGATTCCTTCGCACCAAGCTTACAGAAAATCGTAGATACAAATATTGAGTTCGCTGAACTAAGGGGATACGAGGGTCACCGTTATAATGCACTTCTAGATAACTATGAGCCAGGGATCACCGTTGAGAAGCTAGATGAAGTGTTCGGTGCATTGCGTGAGAAAGTAGTACCACTTCTTGCAGCGATTCGTCAATCACCAAACCAACCCGATTGCTCGTTCCTCGATCAAGCATTTGATAAGGACAAGCAGCGTCAATTCTCACTGGATACGCTCAAGCAATTGGGCTATGACTTTGAAGCAGGTCGCCTAGATGAGACCGTTCACCCGTTCATGACTGGTATTAACCCACGTGACAGTCGTATTACGACTCGTTACTTACCTCGTGATGTAAGAAGTGCGCTATTCGGCACAATCCACGAGTGTGGTCATGCGATGTATGAGCAGAATATTAGCGAAGAGCTTTCCGGTACGAATCTTAACTCCGGTACTTCGATGGGTATTCATGAATCCCAATCCCGCTTCTGGGAAAATGTGATCGGTCGTTCCAAGCAATTCTGGGCACATAATTATGATGCACTTAAAGCCAAATTCCCAGGCCAATTGGATGATGTTGGTTTAGATGATTTCTACCGTGCATGTAACCATGCAGAATCCACACTCATTCGTATTGAAGCAGATGAACTTACTTATAACTTCCACATCATGATCCGCTATGAGCTTGAGAAAGCGTTAATTGGCGGCACGCTTCAAGTAAGCGATCTACCTGAGGCTTGGAATGAGAAGTACCGTGAATATCTAGGTATTGAGCCTTCAAGCTATAGCGAAGGTGTCATGCAAGATGTTCACTGGTCTGCTGGCTTGTTCGGTTACTTTCCATCTTACTCACTTGGTAACATGTATGCTGCGCAAATGCTGAACAAAATCGAGAATGAGTTCTTGCCGAACTTCTATGAGTTAATTGAAGCAGGCGACTTTGCTCCGATCAAGACACTACTTACTGAGCATGTGTACCAATATGGTAAGCTGCTTACACCTAACGAAATCATTGAGCGTATGACCGGTGAAGAATTAAACCCTGAATACCTTGTGAAATACTTAACGGATAAATACAGCCCAATTTACGGGTTGTAAAATAGAAGTAGCCCTGACTGCATGAGATTGCGGTCAGGGCTACTTTTTTTAAAAGAATGAAATCATTTTAAGCGTTCTGCGGTTGTACAGATTGACCCTCAGATGAAGTTTCTTGTTTCTGACTTGGCAGAGATCCTGGACCAGCAAGTAGACTTGCAATGAGTCCGATCGAGCAGAAGCATATCGCCAAGATGAATCCGTGGTTAATCGCTGAACCTAGCGCATCTCGCAGGAAGTCATGGACAGCAGGTGGCAGTGGCGTAGAGCCTGCATGGATGAGGAGCTGTGGATTAGCTAATGTGTCTATTTTATCTAATGGAATGTGAAGGGACTCAGCTCCGCTAGCGATCGTATCTTTCAAGTTATTGTTCACAATCGTCGCCATCATTGAAGCCCCGAGTATTCCCCCGAAGTTACGCCAGAAGCCAACTACAGAAGAAGTAACACCGAGATATTTGGCATCCACACTTACAGCAACCGCATTCTGAGCAACGCTCATCAGTGGACCAATTGCACCAAATCCAAGCAGTACCATTAGGAAGATCATATAACCGGATGTCGTGTCATATCCAATGGATGTGAGTAAGCTTGCAGCAACAATACCTGAGATCATCGTAAAGGACATTAAGCTACGGAAGGAGAACTTGCTTTGCAAAAAGCCGAATGCAATCGCACCAATGATTAGGGAGAGCATCATTGGAGTTAAGGTTGAATTGGAGTTCTCATGTCCCATCACAGCAACGGTGAACATCGGTAAGTAAGTGATCGCAGAGAACATAATGACACCTTGGCATAGGCAAGCGATTGTCGTGCTGATCACCATCCGACTGCGATAGATTGCGAAGGGTAGAACAGGTTCTTCTACGCGGCGTTCAACGAGAATGAATAAGCATAGTCCGACAAGTCCAAGTGCGAATAGTCCAATGATTTGCGGTGAAGTCCAAGCATAATCTTTGCCGCCAAACTCTAAGCCGAGCATAATCGATAACGTCGTAACGATGAGAAGGAACGTCCCGAGATAGTCAATTTTCGGTTTGGTTGTGGAGCGGGATTCTTTAAGTCTAAATAAAACAATGAAGAACGAGAGAATACCAAGCGGTACGTTCACATAGAAGCACCAAGTCCATCCCCAATGTTCGGAGATAAACGTTCCGATTTGTGGACCTGCAACAGATGAGAGTCCGAACACAGCTGCCATAATACCTGCCACTTTACTAGCTTGCTTTGGATCGGCAAAAGTGGAGTAGATGATGGTGAAGGAGATCGGGAAGATGGCACCTGCACCAATGCCTTGTATTGCGCGATAGAGGATCAACTGATCCATACTCGTCGCTGTTCCGCATAGAGCAGATCCGATCAGGAAGAATGTGATTCCGATCAGGTACATAAGCTTTCGTCCGAATATATCGGACATTTTACCAAAAATAAGGATCGTTGACGTAGAAGCCAGCATGTAGCTTGTGAATACCCACGATACGCGTTCAAACCCACTCAGGTCTTGAATAATGTGACTGATTGCAGCAGAAGTAATGGTGTTATCCAAGGCTGACATAAATAAACCTAGTGCGATTGCAAATAGAATAAGCCCGGAACTTCTGGTATTCATTGTTCACTCTCCTGTTCTAATCGAGCGAAGCGATCCATCGCTTCATTGGCAAGCTTTAAATTATTTTCAAAACTGGTAATTCCAATTTGGATACTCAATTCTTGTGTAGGACTTAAATCACCTTGGTTATCCAATTGGCATTGACACAAGCCCTCTAATTGCAATTGTTTCTGCGCGATATACAGTTCAAGCCATTTACGAATAATAGATGGATCAGCGAATTCGCCAAAATATAAGCGAGTTAGGAAATCTGAGCGCGTAACATCAGCAGTTAGTGGACTTCGCAAGTAATGGGCGAACATCTTCTTACCCGATTCGGTAATGCTGTATTCATGTTTACTTGGTTTGCCTTCTTGCGCAATGGTTACTTTCGTAATGAGTTGATCTGCTTCTAATCGCTTGAGCGTCGGGTAGATCGTACCGAAGCTGGCATCATAGAAGAAGGAGAATACCGTCTGGAAACGCTGCTTGATCTCATATCCGGAATAATTCTTTTCCATTAACACGCCTAAAATAACATCTTGTGAGTTCATCTCTCTTCTCTCTCCATCCTTCATTCTTATATATATCAGATATTTATATATCGATCGAACATATATCAGTTCGATATATAAAATATAGAGCCTTCATTCTAAATTGTCAATTATTAAGTTTTAAAATGGGCGAAATGAAATTCACAATAACTTCCGCATGGGCTCCTGCATAGACTGTAGTACTTTATTGAGAATGTAGGGGGGAAGTCCATGAATCGGAAGTTAATCTCTGGTTTACTGGCAGCAATGCTCATTATTCCACTCATGCTGTCTGCGTGTAGTTCCAGTAAACCGGAAGTGAACAAGGTGCGTATTGGCGAGGTGACGCGTTCTATTTTCTATGCACCGCAGTATGTCGCGATTTCGCAAGGATTTTTTAAAGAAGAAGGTTTGGAGATTGATCTTCAGACAACACCAGGTGGCGACAAGACGATGACGGCGCTGCTATCTGGCGTGATTGATGTAGCGCTTGTTGGATCAGAGACGTCGATCTATGTGAAACAGCAAGGCTCGGATGATCCAGTTATTAATTTCGATCAGCTAACTCAGACAGACGGCACGTTCCTTGTGTCGCGCAAGCCAGTTGCTAATTTTGACTGGAATATGCTTAAAGGAGTGACGTTCCTTGGTCAGCGTAAAGGCGGTATGCCGCAAATGGCCGGGGAATTCACGCTTAAGAAGCACAACATCGATCCTAAGAGTGATCTAACGATGATTCAGAACGTCGATTTTGCCAATATTCCATCTGCATTCGTCTCGGGAACTGGGGATTATGTGCAAATGTTCGAGCCGCAAGCCACGATGATTGAGAAAGAAGGCAAGGGCACGGTGATCGCATCTTTCGGTAAAGAAAGTGGTGCACTTCCATATACCGTGTTCATGACGAAGAAGAGCTTCATGACGAAAAACCCAAATACTGTCCAAAAATTCACAAATGCGATTCAGAAAGCACAAAACTGGGTTCGCGATCATAGTGTGGATGAGATATCTGCGAGCATCGTGAGTTATTTTGCCAATACAGATATCGATGTTGTAAAAAATGTAGTGAAGCGATACAAAGAGCAAAGTTCATTCGCTACGGATGGCATCATAGACCAAGCAGAGTGGAACAACTTGCTTGATGTAATGAACGCTGCAGGTGAACTCAAGTCTCGTGTAGAGTGGAAAGATGTTGTCGACAATTCATTCGCAGAAAAAGCGAAGAGTAATGTGAAGTAAGCTCTGTAAGGGGCAGGATTGGAGGGAGAAGCTCTTGGATCATGCGGTGGAATTGAATGAGGTTACACATATATATGTCACTGAGCAGCGTGCATCACTTGTGCTAAGTCACATTAGCTTCACTGTTAAATCTGGTGAGTTTGTCTCCCTGATCGGTCCAAGTGGATGTGGGAAAACGACACTTCTCTCAATTATTGCAGGTTTAATTAAGCCAACAGAAGGCAGAGTCAAAGTAGCTGGTGTTGAAATCAAACGTCCAACTGAGCGGATAGGCTACATGCTGCAGCAAGATTATTTGTTTCCTTGGCGGACCATTTGGTCCAATGCAACCATAGGTTTGGAATTGTTAGGCAAGAAAACGAAAGAAGATAAGCAATATGTAGAGCATCTATTAGAAGAGATGGGCTTGATCCATACGAAAGATTATTTACCTAATCAATTATCCGGTGGCATGCGCCAACGCGTGGCGTTAGTCCGTACAATGGCGACGAAACCCGATATTTTACTATTAGATGAGCCTTTCTCAGCGTTAGATTACCAGACGAAGCTCCAACTTGAAGATTTGGTCGTGGATACGCTCCGTGCCCATCATAAAACAGCTGTCCTCGTCACGCATGATATATCCGAAGCAATTGCAATGAGCGATCAGATTATTGTACTAGAACCAAATCCAGGTCAAATCCGCAAGACGTTCGATATCCCCGAAGATATTCGTTCACGACTTCCTCTAGATGCAAGAGAGCATACGGGCTTTCAACCGCTTTTTCGCAGCATATGGACGGAGTTCGAAGCGATGGAGCGTAAAGGGGGGAGCAAGGGATGAATATGCTGCAAACTGGAGGGCCGTCTAAGTCGGATCAGTTGTATCAGCAGTTTATGGCAGCAAAACGTAAACAACTTGTACATGTGCGAATTGTACAGTTCATCATCTTATTCGTATGCCTTGGTTTATGGGAAGTCGCAGGTCGCTTGAAGTGGATCGATGTGCTGCTATTCTCATATCCGAGTAAAATAGCGGTGCTTCTATGGAACAACAGTATAGACGGTTCGATCTTTCCGCATATCGGTGTGACGATGTGGGAGACAATAGCAGGTTTTATTCTCGGAACACTATTCGGAACGTTACTTGCGATGGTGATATGGTGGTCGCCTTTCTTATCGAAAGTGCTGGATCCCTATCTCGTTGTGCTCAATGCACTTCCGAAAGTTGCTTTGGGACCGTTATTTATCGTCGGCTTTGGACCGGGCTTAGTTGCCATTATCGCGACATCGCTATCGATATCCGTAATCGTTACAACGCTTGTTGTATATGGTGCATTTAAAGAAGTAGATGCGAACTTCGTGAAAGTGATACAAGTGTTCGGTGGAGATCGCAAGCAAGTGTTTCGTAAAGTCATACTTCCTTCATCAGTACCAGCGATCGTCTCCACCTTAAAGGTAAACGTTGGTTTATCATGGGTTGGGGTTATTGTAGGGGAGTTTCTTGTTGCAAAGGCAGGACTGGGGTATTTAATTGTTTACGGATTCCAGGTGTTTAACTTTACACTCGTACTTGGGACACTAATGATTATCGGGCTTATTGCAACACTTATGTATCAAGGAGTTTCCTATATTGAGCGCAAAGTAATGAAGCGTTTACAATGAAATTTGCAATAGATTTCAATATCAAATGTGAGCTATGACTTTGCGTCATGGCTGTTTTTTATGTATGCTACCGTTATTAAACTTTAATAGATGGTGGTATACGGTGAAGTATTTTCCTTTTATTGGTGTTCGTATTCTCAAAACTGCCGCGGCTGTCTTCGTTTCCATTTTGGTTGCGCAGCTATGTGGGCTTGGCTCTCCTGTAAGTGCAGGTTTGCTTGCGATTCTTGGCGTTCAGGTGACGAAGAAGAAGGGGCTTCTTAATGTCTACGCACGTATTGGTGCATCGGTACTAAGTATTATTGTTGGAGCGATTCTTCTATCGACGTTCGGATTTCATGTGTGGGTTCTGTCTATTTATGTTCTGCTCACATTCCCGATTATGAATCGACTGAAGTTCAGTGATGGGATCATTACGGGCTGTGTCGTGATGTTCCATATGTTCAATGCGCATGTCATTACGATGGAAGTCATCATTAATGAACTGCTCTTATTACTTGTCGGTTTCGGCTCTGCGACATTGATTAATATCATCTACATGCCACCGACTGATAAGGAGCTTCAGCAGTATAAGAACAAGCTGGAGGAGCTGTTTTCTCTTATTTTTATGAAAATAGGCGCACATCTGCGTGATCAGAATATGGTATGGGACGGGGCAGAACTACTTCAAGTAAATGAAGTTTGTGATAAAGGGAGTATGCTTGCGCGCAAGGCGGTTGAGAATACGCTCTTCTTCGGCTCTCCAGCGTCCTGGGAACTATACTTCTTTATGCGTTCCGAGCAGCTAGAGATGATTAATCGCATGGTAGATCTCGTCGCACAGGTCTATCAAAGTGTACCGCATGGAGAACTGCTGGCAGACATTTTTGATGAATTAAGTCAGGATGTGAAGTCAGATTACTATGTAGGTCGTAGTGAAGAAGATTTAGCTACACTTGCACGAAGCTTCAAATCATTGCCTCTACCCCAAACGAGAGAGGAGTTTGAAGTTCGGTCCGCACTTCTGCAACTCATTCGCGAACTTAAATCCTATTTAAACATCGCCAAAAGGCAAAAAAATAAGAAGGAACTCATGCGCTCCTCCTAATCTTATGGAATAAATTTGTGATTCTGTAAGAGTTGGAAAAGTTTTTGTCACTCTAGACGAATGTCCTGCATACACTTTTAATGAATGATTGTATGGAGGAGGTTGAACAGGATGTCAATAGATAAAGATTTGCAGAGCCGAGAAATCATAACGAAGGCCGTCTGCGGTAAAGGCCGGAGATTTTCGCATGTAAGTCATACAGTGACACCTTCCCACGCTCCGACCAGCATCTTGGGTGCTTGGATTATCAATAACCAATATGAAGCAGTCAAGTCTGGCGGCGACGGTGTGGAAGTAGTTGGGACTTACGACATCAATATTTGGTATTCGTATGATCGAAATACGAAAACCGACGTGGCAAAAGAAACAATTTCTTACGTTGAAGTGGTTCCATTATCTTTCTTAGACAAGAGACATCGGGCTTCAACAGCTGAAGTCTCCGCTCTTGCTACACAGGAGCCGAACTGTGTAGAAGCTAGTGTCGCATCAGGTGGCAGAGTCATTATCCGCGTGGAACGGGAATTCCAAGTGGAGATGATTGCGGAAACCAAAGTTAGCGTATACGTCAATCCAAGAGGTCTCTCTGACAGCGATGATAAGATCGCTGATTTCGATGACAGCTCGGTTGAGGGCGATTACGAAGATTTGGATCCAGATCTACTTGAAGACGACTTTTCCTAAGCCTACATTAACATATGCCGCGATTTGACTGGTTGTAGAGGGCTTTCGCCCTCTTTTTTGTTTCGAGGTAAAAATAGGCTGTTCACAGGGAAAGGGACATGTATGATGGATGTTTTCTTGTTGCATTCAGGTGAAAAAGAATTAGACCCTTTGCTGCCACACCTCACAATTGCGCATGGTGATCGATTGCCGCAAGCTTATAGAGGTGAGGTGGTCATCGGGTGGGGAAAGTATCGTAAAGCGCACGCAACAGGTCTACATCCCTATGTGCAGATGCAGCCACTCATGCCTATGATTCGAAACATACAGCTAGTCAAACGCGACGAGATCTTACTTCTGCATGGCGTGAAGACGCTTCGCTCACATGGTGGGATGACCCAAGAGGAGTTAGAACAATATGAAGGGGCTCAGCTATCTCACTATTACCGCGTGTCGGTGTTTGGCCTAGAGCCTATTTCAGTATATCGTCGTAAAAATCGCGGTGTATATTATCCACAACGAACTTTGCCAGAACCACTAGGATTTGAAGAGGTAGATCTGCAAGAGTCACCTCTACCTTTTCATATTAACCGGGCTATGCGTGAAGCCGTAAAGACGATTTACGTGCTTGGACTCGATTATGGTGATGTATGGGTAGGGATTACTTCAAATGGACACACGGTTATTATCGATGTGAATGCAGAGCCAGATCTGACTTTGGATCGGAATGCAGAAGTGTATGCACAGGCGATGAATCGTTATGCCGATGCATGGGTAGAGGAGAAGCAGAACAAGCAATCTTTCTTGCTTGGGGCTGATCCAGAGTTTTTACTCATGAATGAACAGGGCAAGGTTGTGGCTGCTTCAAATTATATGGAACGAGCAGGTGAAGTTGGCTGTGATGCAATTGTACTTCGTGGTCAACGGCTTATTCTGCCGCTTGCTGAACTTCGCCCGGAGCCAAGCGCCGAACCGCGTGAGCTCGTTCGAAACTTGCGACGTACGATGCTCGTTGCTGCAGAAATTATTGATAATCAGGCGCTCAAATGGATCGCAGGTGGTATGCCTGTTAAAGGTTTCCCGCTTGGAGGTCATATACATTTCTCAGGCGTAATGTTGCAAAGTTCGCTTTTGCGGACCTTGGACAATTACTTAGCTTTGCCTTTATTTATGATTGAAAATGATCTCGATCTACGTAGACGTCCACGATACGGCTCATTAGGTGATTTTCGTCGTCAACCTCATGGAGGCTTTGAATATCGTACGCTTCCATCTTGGCTGGGCTCACCTACTGTTACCAAAGGTGTACTTGCGCTCGCGAAGCTGATTGGGCTCAACCACCGACGCCTTCAAGTACGACCACTTGATCAAGTCGATGTACAGCGTCACTTTTATCAAGGGAAGAAAGATCAATTAGTAGGATACGTACAGAAGTTGTGGCAAGAACTTGAGTTGCTGCCAGACTATGAGCGGTATTCGACGTATTTGGAGCCCCTTAAAGATCGAACACTGAATCGAAAAGAAATGAAGAGTCTAGATGATTTTCGTAAACACTGGAAAATAAATCCAAGTAAAACGAGCGTCATCCAATAGCTACCAACTTTTTTTGGAGAAGCCATGCTATAATAGACACAGCGAGAAATGGACTACGATAGTTGGAGGAAGTTATGACGCAATATACACCGATGATACAACAATATTTAGCAGTCAAGGCGCAAGTGCCTGATGCTTTTTTGTTTTTTAGATTAGGCGATTTTTATGAGCTGTTTTTTGAAGATGCAATCAATGCTACACGTGAACTTGGGATTACACTGACAGGTCGTGGTGGGGGTACAGAAGAGAAAATTCCGATGTGCGGGGTGCCGTATCATGCTGCAGAGGGCTATATTGCTCGTCTCGTTGAAAAAGGATACAAGGTTGCCATCTGCGAGCAGGTGGAAAACCCAGCAGAGGCGAAGGGCGTCGTGCGTCGTGAAATCGTCCGTATTGTCACACCAGGAACAGTAATGGACAGCAAGCTGCTCGGTGAGAAGACGAACAATTACATCGTAGCGGTTGTAAGTAACGGGGATGAAAGCGCGCTTGCCGCATGTGATATTTCAACCGGTGAGTTGTATGTGACGACTTTAATCGGCGGTACATCTTCGATCATGGATGAATGGAATGTGTATGATCCGTCTGAGACGATTGCAAGCGGAGCACTTATAGAGGAGTTGCGATCGAGTCTTGCACTTGGAATGAAACCAGCGGTGTTTACACCTTGGGAACAGGAAGATGAAGCGCTCTTGAATGAACATTTCGGTGATTCGATTGCAGAATTACAATCGCTGCCTGCACATGGAAAACGCTGTGTGTCGATGATGCTTACGTATTTACATGAAACGCAAAAGCGGGCATTGACGCATGTGAAGCAGATTAGAAGGTACGAAGCTGCGCAGTACATGACGATGGATCCTTTTACAAGAAGGAACTTGGAGTTACTGGAAACCGTTCGTGAGCGCAGCAAGAAAGGCTCACTACTCTGGATGCTGGATAACACCGTAACCGCGATGGGCGCGCGAACGTTGCGTCGCTGGATTGAGAAGCCGCTGATGAGTAAAGTGCTGATTGATGAACGATTAGAAGCGGTAGAACGTCTGCATGGCAATTTGATTGCCCGTGATGATGTGCGTACGGCGTTGAAGGAAGTGTATGATCTTGAGCGACTTGTTGCACGTATCTCTTACGGGAATGCGAATGCGAGAGATTTAATTGCACTGAAGGTGTCAATTGCGCAAGTTCCTGGTTTGCAAGAAGCATGTTTAGCATCGAACTCGACGACACTCGCAGGTCTTGCGAATCAGATGGATCCTTGTGCCGATATTCTGGAATGGATCGATCAAGCATTGGTTGAAGATCCACCTGTATCCGTACGTGATGGCGGGATGATCAAGCAAGGTTATGATGCTTATCTGGACAAGCTGCGTGAAGCAAGTGCTGGTGGTAAACAGTGGATTGCGGAGCTAGAGCGCAAAGAACGTGAAGCGACGGGCATTAAGTCTCTAAAAGTAGGGTTTAATAAAGTATTCGGCTATTTCATTGAAGTGACGAAGGCGAACGCGAATGCATTGCCTGAAGGACGCTATGAGCGTAAGCAGACACTCGCTAATGCTGAACGATACATTACACCTGAGCTCAAAGAGCAAGAAGCGCTTATTCTTGAAGCACAAGATAAGATGGTGGATTTAGAACTAGAGTTATTCACAGCGCTACGTGAGCGGATATCAGCGCAAATGTCACGTTTACAGCGATTAGCAGAGCGTATTGCATCCGTCGATGTCTTACAAGGATTCGCTCATGTGAGCGCGTCAAATCGTTATACGAAGCCGAACGTAACAACTGGATATCATTTCCAAGTGAAAGCGGGACGCCATCCAGTCGTAGAAGCGGTAACAGAAGGCAAGACGTTTATTGACAACGCTACGGACTTATCGGAAGAATCGAGTCGTATGCTGCTTATTACAGGACCGAATATGGCAGGTAAAAGTACGTACATGCGCCAAGTTGCTGTAATCTCGATTATGGCACAGATTGGTTGCTATGTTCCTGCTGATGAAGCGACGATTCCGATTATTGATCGGATCTTTACACGTATTGGAGCAGCCGATGATCTTATTGGCGGTCAAAGTACGTTCATGGTCGAGATGATGGATATTCAAGTGATGACAGAGAAGGCTACAGCTCGATCCCTCGTCATTATTGATGAATTAGGACGTGGTACCTCAACGGGAGAAGGCATGGCGATTGCGCAGGCAGTAATTGAACATCTGCATAATCATACAGGTTGCAAAACGCTTGTCTCGACGCACTTCCATGAGCTTGCTCACCTCGAAGAAGGATTACAATTCTTGCGCAATTATTGCATGGCGGTAAAAGAAAGCGACTCGGGCGTGACGTTCCTTCGTAAGCTAATACCAGGTGCGGCGAGCACTTCCTACGGCATCTATTGTGCCGAAGTAGCGGGTCTGCCGCAGGGAATCATCTCCCGCTCGTACGAGCTGCTTAGCGCCTTCGAGGCGCGAGCGGGGAGCCTTGAAGCCGCCGCAGCACTTGTCGGCGGCGAGGTAGCGGCTACAGCAAGCGCAGCTGTAGCCGTGGGCACGGCTGCGTTCACAGCGCAGCCGCAAGAACAGGCAGCGTCGCACAGCACGCCGCCGGCAACACCACCAGCGGCTGCGGATCGCAGCGCCGCTGAGCGCATTGCTGAGCCTGCCGTGCAGCAGCTCAGCCTGTTCGAGGACGCGGCAAGCGAAGCCGCGTCAGAGGCAGCTCCGCTGCCGGAAGCAGCAGCTAACGAGGCTGCTGTCGGCAGCGCCGTGGATGCGAAGCAGCGCGATGTACTCGACGCGCTGAAGGCGATCGATCTCATCAACATGACGCCGCTTCAAGCAATGAATCTTTTATATGAACTCAAAACAAAGATAGGGTGAGACCATGGTAGGTAGAGGTTCTTTTCGTAAAAAAATGATCACGGCAGTCACTGCCGTCATGGTAACCCTTGCAGTGCCAACTTCTGTCCTTGCTGTTACGAATCAGACGGTCAAAGAAGTGCGGGATATGCTGTCCAAGCATCATTTAAGCGGGGTTACTGCCGATCAACTAGCGAATATGTCTATCACACAGATGATAGAGAAGTTAGATGATCCTTATACAAGCTTTTTTACAGCAGATGAAATGAAAAGATTTCTTGCCTTGGTAGACAACACGTATGTCGGTGTTGGTATTCAGTTAGCTGTAGATACCAAAGGCATTCTCATTCAACAAGTATTTAGCGATTCACCTGCTGACAAGGCAGGCTTGGTAGCTGGAGATTATATTTATGCAGTCAACGAAGAGCCAATTGGCAGTTTGACGTCTGCAGATGTGAGCAAGCGGATTGCGGGCAAAGAGAACACGGTCGTAATGATCACAGTGGATCGTAATGGGAAGAAGCTTGATTATCCAATGACGCGTAAAGAAGTGAAAATTCCAGTCATCACAACTAAAAAATTCGATAATGGTGTAGGCTATCTTGCCATGAGCACGTTTGCGAGTGATGCGGATGAGCAGTTTGCGAAAGCAATGGATACATTCCGTGGATCAGATACGAAAGCACTTATTATTGATCTTCGTAGTAATGGCGGCGGTGTTGTATCTGTCGCTGAGAATATGGCGAAAAACTTCATTCGTGAAGGGGAGGTCTTACATACCCTCGATCGCAATCATAAAGATGAAATTACTACAATAACGGATGGGAAAACATATGATAAACCCGTGTTTATCCTTGTAAATGGGGAAAGTGCAAGTGCAACTGAGCTATTTACGGGTATTCTACAAGACTATGGCAAAGCGCGTGTTATCGGGCAGCAGAGCTTTGGTAAAGGTGTGATGCAAGGGCTGTTCGGGCTATCGGAAGGCAGTTACTTGAAAATCACGACGCATGAGTACTTAACACCGAAGATGCACAGGGTGAACAAGGTTGGAATTACACCTGATGATAAGGTGTATGGAGATATGGCACAGCTCATATTTGCCTTGAAAAGTGCAGATTCGACCCACTTGAAGCTAGAATGGAGCACGAAAGGCTATGTTCTTAATGGCATTGAAGTGGGGGATGGAACGAAGATTGAACGTAAGGACAACCATGTGTATGTGCAAGCACGTACTGCTGCTGCCTTACTTGGTGCAACAATTGAGTGGAATGCAGAACTAAGTGCAGTGGAGCTGACAACAGAGAAAGGTACGACAACTTTCAAAGAAGCATCCGATTCCATGTTCCGCGACGATTTAGGATCTTCATACTTAGAGGTCACGAAGTTGTTGAAAGCAACAGATCGCATGACTTTCACAGATCAAAGTAATCATGTCACGTTAGAAGTTAAGAAGGAGTAGTCACATATGGGTAACATTCGATTGCTTAGCGAGCAGATCGCCAATCAGATTGCAGCCGGTGAGGTGGTTGAAAGACCGTCTTCCGTTGTCAAAGAGTTAGTCGAGAATGCAGTCGATGCAGGATCAACGCGCATCGATGTCGCCATAGAAGAAGGTGGATTGCAGTATATTCGTGTTGCTGACAATGGGACAGGTATGGAGCCAGACGATTGCGAAATTGCGTTTAGCCGACATGCGACGAGTAAGATTGCAACCACTAAGGACTTATTTGCGATTCGTACACTAGGATTTCGTGGAGAGGCGTTGCCGAGTATTTCAGCCGTCTCTAAGCTGGAGTGCACCACCTCTTCCACAGAGGATGGTTTAGGTCGCAAAATTGCAATCGACGGAGGTACCGTACGCGAATTGTCAGAAGCAACAGCGACGCGCGGAACGGAGATGGTCGTGCGCGAGCTCTTTTACAATACACCTGCTCGTCTTAAGTATATGAAAAGCATTCAAACAGAGCTTGGACATGTCTCCGATTATATGTATCGACTGGCGCTTGCTCATCCGAATATCGCGTTTACGTTGAAGCACAATGGAAATTCACTTATGCAGACATTAGGCAACGGGGATATTAGGCAAGTAATTGCAGCGATTTACGGGACAGCAGTTGGCAAAGGTATGCTTCCGATTCAAGGCGAGACTTTGGACTATCAGATTACAGGTTTTATCTCCATGCCTGAAATTACGCGAGCCAATCGTGGAGGCATTACACTCGTTATTAACGGTCGGTATGTGCGCAATTTTGCACTTAACGCGGCTATATTACAAGGTTATCATACGCTGCTTCCGATTAATCGTTATCCGATTGTTGTTCTGCATATCGAGATGGACCCTTCACTGATTGATGTGAACGTGCATCCTGCTAAACTTGAGGTCCGATTCAGTAAAGAAGCAGAACTCACACAATCTGTGGATCAATTAATCAAGGAAACGTTAAGTAAGAAAGTCTTGATTCCAAGCGCGGGAACAGGTTCAATTCCTACTCGGACGAAAGGTGTCGTGATTCAAGAGCAGATGGATTTGTACCGTCCACAGGCGGGCAATCAGAGTGATCAGACGGCTCCTATTGCTCCGAAAAAAGGAGACGTTAATCCTTCTCTCCAAAGTGAAGTACGCCAAGATCGTACATTTGACAAACGCTCGGAACCTTTGCCAATATCCTATTCTAAATTTCCGGAAACAAATGGGATTACAGGCGAGAATTTGCCCTCGAATCGTTTCCAAGGTACAATGAACAGGAGTGCTGAGCCTATTCGCAGCACAAGTCCAATGTCGCATCGAGCCGAACATTCTTCAGCTGATATCCGACAGGCAACGAGAGCTTTGATGGAATCGATGCCTCTTCCTGATGAAGAGCATGAGAAGACACCAAAGTTTCCAAGTCTATCGCCCATTGGACAGCTGCACGGTACGTATCTGCTTGCCCAAAATGAGCAGGGCTTGTATATGATTGATCAGCACGCTGCTCATGAGCGAATGAATTATGAGTATTACTACTACAAGTTCGGTAATCCAGAGCAAGCAAGTCAGCAATTGCTTGTCCCACTCACACTTGAATTTACACCTTCTGAAGCCCAAATTCTGGAGCAAAAACTCCCTCAGTTGGAACAAGTAGGCGTCTATTTAGAAAGTTTCGGTGGGAATGCATTTATCGTACGTTCTTACCCGCATTGGCTGCCTGATGGCGAAGAGAAAGCGATTGTGGAAGAAATGTGTGATCTATTGCTGAACGAGAAAAGAGGCATCGATCTTGCTAAGTTTCGTGAGAAAGCGGCGATCATGTGCTCTTGCAAAGCATCAATTAAAGCAAATCAGAATCTAAGCATAGCAGAAATGGAAGCCCTGTTAGACAAACTTGGGGCATGCTCCAATCCGTATACATGTCCGCATGGTAGACCGATTGTAGTATCCTTTACGACCTATGAATTGGAAAAAATGTTTAAACGGGTGATGTAAACAGCGTGATAGTAACAACTTCGTACTTCCCATCCTCGGAACTTCTCGCTAAAGCACATAAGCTTGCAAAAGAATTGGGCTGGCGATTTGTTCCACGATATCGGGAATCCATGGAAAGCCTACGTGTTAAACATAACTGTGAACAAATTTTGCTCGTAGGTAGAGATCAATTGCAATGTTTTGTAGGGGATGCACCCCCGATATATTTCCATCCAAGCATGGCGCAAATTCGAGTGAAACGCTTAATGCATGATGAACAGGATGGTTTGGTTACAGCAGCAGGCGTAGAGCCTGGTGATCAAGTACTGGATTGCACAGCAGGACTTGCTGCTGACTCGGTCGTTCTCTCGTATGCAGTAGGTGTGACCGGATCAGTCGTAGCACTCGATAGTCAGCTTGTCATTTGCATGCTACTTGCAGAAGGGTTGCAACACTACTCTTCAGAAGTGAAAGCGCTTGAAGATGCAATGAGACGTGTGGAAATTAAGTGCAGCGAACATTTAACGTACTTGCAGCAGCAGCCAGATAAGAGTGTGGACATCATTTACTTTGATCCGATGTTCCGTCGTCCAATTGAAGAGTCAAGTTCGATTAGTCCACTTCGTCAAGTGGCGAACCCGGACGCTTTAACACTCGAAGCTGTTGCCGAAGCAAAGCGTGTAGCTCGCAAGCGAGTTGTAATGAAAGAAGTGTTCTATAGTGGTGAGTTCGCTAGGCTGGGCTTTACAACCGTACATCGGAGTGGCTCGAAACTAGCTTACGGAGTGATAACATGTTAACGAATGAAAAGGCTAAACCGCTACTACTTGTTTTGGTTGGCCCAACAGCAGTAGGGAAAACAAATTTAAGTTTAACACTTGCAGAGCAGCATCAATGTGAGATTATCTCAGGTGACTCGATGCAAGTGTATCGCGGGATGGATATTGGTACAGCTAAAGCAAGTATGGAAGAGCGTGCACGCATTACGCACCATATGATCGACACGCATCATCCTGATGATCCTTTTTCTGTAGCCGAATTTCAGGAGCGAGTTCGGACATTAATTCCAGAGATCCATAGTCGTGGAAAACTTCCGTTTATCGTTGGTGGTACAGGTCTTTATGTCGAATCGGTCTGCTATAATTATCAATTTTCTGAGGCAAATTCAGATGAAGATCTGCGTCAACAGTTAGATGCATTTGCCATCCTACATGGTGACCAAGCCTTACATGATCAATTAAGAGAAGTGGATCCAGCATCTGCTGAGCGCTTACATCCGAATGATCGCAGACGTATTATACGTGCTATTGAAGTCTTTCGTGTGACTGGAACGAAGTTGTCCGAACAGCTGGCTAACCAGACCAAAGAATCGCCTTATAATCTGTGTATTGTAGGTCTTACGATGGACCGTGCACTACTTTATAAGCGGATTGAAGAACGAATTGACATCATGATAGAGCAAGGGCTTGTGGATGAAGTCAAGCGATTAATTGACGAAGGCTGCAATCCAGATTCCGTCGCAATGAAGGGTTTGGGCTACAAAGAGATCATTGGATACTTGCGTGGCGAGTATTCGTATGAAGGAGCAGTTGAGCTACTTAAGCGAGATACAAGACGGTTCGCTAAGCGACAGCTGTCTTGGTTCCGTCATATGAAAGATATTCAGTGGGTTGATGTGACCGAGACCACAAATTTTTCTGCCCATTTGGCAAATATTAATGATATAATAACAGGAAAGTTTGTACAATAAAGCGAATATACTTCAAGACAAAAGTTTCGAACACAATAGACGACTATACCATGATAGCTTATTTATGAGGGGGACCTTCTGATGAAAAATTCTATTAATATTCAAGACACTTTTTTGAATCAGTTACGTAAAGAAAGCATTCCTGTAACCGTTTATTTAACGAACGGTTTTCAGATCAGAGGGATTATCCGCGCTTTTGATAATTTTACCATTATTATCGATTCTGAGGGACGTCAACAAATGGTGTATAAGCATGCCATTTCAACGTTTACACCGCAGCGCTCGGTGTCTTTAATGCAAGAAAACCAGTCTAATGCATAGAATCGCAACCTTTACCACAAATTGAACGTATAATACAATACGAAACAGATGAGCAACCTTATCTAAATAGGGTTGTTCTTTTGTTGAGGATCATATAGAGAACTCGATTTAATAATCGAGGCTAGAGACAGAAAGGGAGTCGGTAGAGGATGGAATCATCTAACAAGAAGCCTAACCGCAGGTCCAGCTCACAGCCGAGAACGAAGCAAGTAAAAAAGAAATTCAATGTAAAAAAATTAATTTTCGGTTTAGTGATCACCGCGATAGTCGGAATGATATGTGCAGTTGCCTTATATATTTTCGTTATGATTAGCGGTAATCAATTGTTGGAGGAAAATAAAGATAAGTACGATATGCCTGCATCTAGTAAAATTGTTGACCGTAATGGTGACGAGATTACAAGCTTATATCGTGAAAATCGTGAAATTGTAAGTGGAAGTGAAATTCCTAAAATGGTGAAGGACGCTTTCGTAGCGACAGAAGATCAACGGTTCTACAGCCACCAAGGCATTGATTTTCTCGGGATTGGACGCGCGATTGTGAAGGATATCACGCATCGTACTGCGCTGCAAGGTGCATCTACGATTACACAGCAGCTTGCGAAGAACATGTTCTGGGAGAAAGCACCGAAGACGTTCTTCCGTAAAGCGACTGAAGCTTCTCTTGCGATTGCGCTAGAGAATAAGAATACTAAAGATGAAATCTTAACGATGTATTTAAATCGGATTTATCTTGGAAGCAATGCCTATGGAATTAAGGCTGCAAGTAAGAAGTACTTTGGTAAATCGGATTTAAATGACTTAGAAATATGGGAGATCGCAACACTTGCTGCACTTCCAAAAGCACCAACTACGTATTCACCATTACGTGATCCAGATAAGTCTAAGGAGCGTCGTGCAGTTATTCTACGCTTAATGACTGAACAAGGATACATTACAGAAGCTCAGCGCCTTGAAGCGGCAGCGGTGGACTATGATTCGAAGAACAGTACAGCGGATAACCAAGCCTACCCTTCTTTCACAGACTATGTGTTAAAAGAAGCTGAAGTTGAGTACGGCATCGAAGAAGGGGCACTACGAATCGGTGCTTATACGATAAAGACGACGATGGATCCGAATGCACAGCAGATCATGGAGTCGACTTACGCACAAGATAAGTTTTTCCAAAAGCCAGCAAAAGACGGTACGAAGATTCAAAGCTCAATGGTGATTCTAGACAATAAAGATAATGGGATTATCGCGATGATAGGTGGTCGTGACTATAAGACCAAAGATCTCAACCGCGTATACCGTGCAGAACGTCAGCCTGGATCAGCATTTAAGCCTCTTGTAGCTTTTGCACCTGCATTAGAATCTGGAAAGTATACACCTTATTCCATGTTGAATGATAAGAAAGAGTGTATCGCGGGATACTGCCCGAATAACTACAACAACCAATATCAAGATCAAGTGACGATGATGGAGGCTGTTCGTGTTTCGAAAAATATTGCTCCTGTGTCATTGTTGAATGATATTGGTATCAAAACAGGCATGGATATGGTAGAGAAAATGGGTATTCCATTAGATAAAACCAAAGATCGAAATCTTGCTATTGCACTTGGTGGTTTAACCAAAGGTGCAACCCCGATGCAAATGGCAGAAGCCTATGCGATATTTGCAAATGGTGGTATCAAGAACAAAACACACTCCATTATCGAAATTACGAGTTCAGATGGTAAGACGAAAGAGTTTAAACAAGAAAGTAAACGAATCGTGTCTGAGAAGACTGCTTATTATATGACTCAGATGCTGCAAGGCGTTGTTCAGAGTGGTACAGGTAAGAATGCGAACTTCGATCGCCCTGTAGCAGGTAAGACAGGCTCCACGAATTTACCTTGGAAAGGTCTTGAGAAATATGACCGTGACATCTGGTTTGTAGGGTATACACCTGAATGGTCTGCCGCTGTTTGGCAAGGATTTGATCTTACAAACAAAGATAAGGGCCACTTTGTAACAGTAGGTAGCGGTAGTACGGCAACAATTTTTAAAGAAGTCATGTCGAAGTCATTAGCCAAGATGCCGAAGAAGGGCTTTACGAAGCCTGGTGGTGTGGAGGAGCTCAAAGAGCCGGCAAAAGGTATTACGGATCTGGCGGGCAGTTTTGTTCGTGAGACGAGATCTATCAAGTTAACTTGGAGTTCGCAAGGGGATAAGTATCAATATCAAGTGTTCCGTCGTGGGTTACTCGATGCAGATTACAAGCAAATCAGTGCATCGGCAACAGCTGAGTTTAATGATATTGCAATTGAACCAGGAAATAAGTACTCGTATTACGTAATCGGTACAGATGGTACGAATACGACGGACAAATCGAATGCAGTTGAAGTTGAGGTTTCTACGGATGGAATTACACCTACACCTAGCCCAACACCAACACCAGATATTGGTGGAGGAGATCAATCCCCTTCTCCTAAGCCTACGAAATCACCAAAACCATCAGTTCCCCCTACAAATGAAAATGGAAATGGGAATAATGGTAACGGAAATGGGAATGGAAACGGAAATAACGGCAATGGCAATGGTAATGGCAATGGAAACAACGGTAACGGAAACGGAAATGGGAACCAGCAGGGTCATAATGGCAAAGAACCACCGAACAAGAATGCCAATGGTGATGGTGACCCGAATACAAATCGTCAGATTGGACCTTAAGCGTGAGATGAATTGATCCAGAATAACAAATTATGATGGTCAAGAATGAAAGGGACGTAGCGAATCTATGAAGACTTTTCGTAACCGTAAACGCAGTCTAATAAATGCACTTGCAATCGTATCGCTAGTTGCGGTGTTAGCAGGTTGTGGACAGAAGAATGCAGCACCATCTTCTGCTCCAACTACACCACCACCAGCTACAGAAGCACCAGCTAAACAAGGTAAGCAGTGGGATACACCACCCCAAATGGCAATTAAACAAGATAAGAAGTATGAAGCAGTAGTAAAAACGAATAAAGGTGAGTTTACAATTGAGTTATTTGCAAAAGACGCACCTCAAACCGTCAATAACTTCGTTTTCTTATCCAAGCAAAATTTTTATAACGATATTGTTTTTCACCGAATTATCAAGACGTTCATGATACAGACAGGTGATCCAAAAGGTAATGGAACAGGTGGGCCAGGTTACAAGTTCAAAGATGAGCTTAGCAAAGCACACGAATATGAACCAGGTATCGTTGCGATGGCAAACTCTGGACCGAACACGAATGGTTCGCAGTTCTTCATTTGTTCAGGTGATGACTCAACGCATTTGAACTCACAACCGAACTACACGATTTTTGGAAAAGTGAGCAAAGGTATGGAGACTATTACAGCAATTGCAAACACACCCGTTGTGATGAATCCGAGCTCTCCTGATTCTTCACCAAGCAAACCTGTAGATGAGATTAAGATCGTATCGATTGAAATTGTTGAGAAATAAGCAGCAAGATTAAAGGAGGAGCGTGGAGTCACGCTTCTCTTGATTTTTTTGTAACCGTTTTGTAACCAAATGAAGATCTCAGCGTTTATAATTAACAAAGCGTATATTTATTCATCTTGGAAAGTAGGTTGCGTGGATGAGGAGAGCTGCAAGACGATCATCAAAAACTCGAAAAGCACTATGGATTATACTTACGACATTACTTATTGCTGTTATGGGCATGGGATCTTGGGCTGGATATTTATACTATAAAGGGAATGAACTAGTGGGTAAAATTAGCACAGTTGGCCCTGATGAAAGTGGTAAAGAGGTAACAACAACAGCCGTTGAACCCGCCAAGCCAATTACCTTGCTCTTAATGGGTATTGATTTTAGAAAAGAAACAGGTTCACTGAATTCAGATGTTATTATGGTTGCATCATTAAATCCTGAAACAAAATCTGCGACGATTGTATCCTTGCCGCGTGATTTTCAAATGAAGCCGAAAGATCGCAATTTACAATCGCGTAAAGCGAACTATTACTATCCACATTTTTATTTGCAAGATAAGTTAACAGCATTTTCAAATACGAAAAAATTGTTTAGTGAGTTCTTACAAGTTCCGATTGACGCAGCTGTTACGATTGATTTTGACGGATTCCGTAAAGTCATTGATGAACTTGGCGGTGTTGACGTTAATGTAAGTATGGATATGCGTTATGTGGATGAAGAAGACGGCACGAATATTAATTTGAAAAAAGGTCAGCAAAAACTTAACGGTAAGCAAGCACTAGATTATGTACGTTATCGGAAGTCTAATATGGGAACTGACGGTACCACCGACTATGATCGAAATATGCGCCAACAAGAAGTCATTCATCAAGTGATGGAGAAGGTCATGTCGCTAGGCGGCGTTATGAAACTTGGTCAACTGATGGATGTAGCAGGGGATAGTATTCGGACGGATATTCCAGGTAAACAATTGATGGGCTTTTTCCAGAAGTATATTGGGATTGACCGGAGCCAAATTGATTTTATTGGGCTTGAAGGTGAATGGGAGAGCCCATTTATCATTCTAACACAAGAAGAGATTGACCTTGCACGATTATCGCTGAAGACTGAATTACAAATTCCATAGTGAAATAGACGAATAACCATTTAGGTCATAAGATCTGAATGGTTATTTTTTATATTTTTTGGTATAATGCAAATAAGTTGCCTAAGTACAAATTTTATTGTCATTCACAAAATTAATGGTATATTCATATTCTAATTTGAATATTCTTTTTTATAAAAGTTGCGCTAGACCAATTAATTTAGAGCCGAGCAAGATGTAAACGGATAAGTTGCTGGGCTTTGTTTCATATTAAGGAGGGAAGCTTCTATGAATGAGGAATCGCCTGCTTCACTAATTCAACGAAACAAACAAGGATGGCGTATGGACAAAGAATCTCAAAGTTTACCTGAGGTATACCGGTCGATCAAAGTTCCAACGAGTGGATCATCGTTCAAGAAGTTTCTTGCTTTCGTTGGGCCTGGATATTTAGTAGCAGTTGGCTATATGGACCCTGGGAATTGGGCGACGAGTATTGCCGGAGGCTCTCAATTTGGTTATACACTTCTATCCGTAATCTTGATCTCTAACTTAATGGCGATCTTGCTTCAAGCATTGGCAGGTAAGCTAGGGATTGTGACAGGTCGGGATTTAGCACAGGCTTGTCGTGATCACTATTCGAAACCTGTTGCGATGGCATTATGGGTCATATGTGAACTCGCGATTGCAGCATGTGATCTAGCAGAAGTTATTGGATCTGCCATTGCTTTGCAGTTATTATTCGGGATACCACTAATCTACGGGGTATTGATTACAGCGGTGGATGTGCTGTTGGTCTTATTTTTACAAAATAAAGGATTTAAATTCATCGAAGTTCTAGTCATCGTTCTCATTGTTACGATAGGTGGATGCTTTGCCATTGAGCTAGTACTGGCTAAGCCTAATATGGGTGAGATCGCAAGAGGTTTCATTCCGAATTCGCAAATAATAACCAATCCGGGGATGTTGTACATCGCAATCGGGATACTAGGTGCAACTGTGATGCCACACAATCTTTATCTACACTCTTCCATTGTTCAAACAAGGGCATTCGAGAATACCGAACTTGGTAAGCGACAAGCCATCAAATTTGCGACATGGGATTCTACGATTGCCTTATTCTTCGCACTATTCATCAATGCAGCAATACTGATTCTCTCTGCAGCTACATTTCATCAAGCAGGAATGACAGATGTTGCAGAGCTGAATGATGCCTATAAGTTCTTAACACCATTGTTAGGTACGGCGGCGGGTTCAATCCTCTTTGGTGTTGCGTTACTTGCTTCAGGTCAGAACTCAACATTAACAGGTACGTTAGCAGGGCAGATCGTGATGGAAGGCTTCTTAAGGATTCGACTAGCGCCATGGTTGCGGCGTTTAATAACACGGTTAATCGCTATCATTCCAGCAGTTATCGTAACGGCTTTGTACGGTGAGAGCGGGACGGTAGATCTCTTGATCTTATCGCAAGTTATTTTATCGCTTCAGTTATCTTTCGCCGTTGTGCCTCTCGTTCAGTTCACAAGTGATAAGCAGAAGATGGGTGTCTTTGCGAATAAACCATGGATGAAATGGTTAGCTTGGTTTGTAACTGTCATTATCATCGTGTTAAATGGATTCTTGTTGTACGGTATATTTTTCGGATAATTTTTTATAAAATATGTAGGTTTATTGCAGCTATTTCTTTGAGAGAAGTAGCTGTTTTTCTATGTGAATATAGCGAAAAATGTTTGGACTTTTATCAGAATTGTGTGTATATTAAAGTTCTTATCTAGATAGAGGGGGGAGTGAAGGGGATTGAAATATAGAGATTTTCATCCGAACGTGAAAGTGCGAATCTGGTTAACATTCATGAATCATACGCTTAGAATGATGGTTATACCTTTTATGGCTATTTACTTTGCTGAACGTTTAGGCGCGTCAATTGCAGGAGCAGTAATTGTCTCCTTCATTATTGTAGGTCTTATATCTTCTATTATTGGAGGATATTTATCCGATCGATTGGGTCGCAGGCAACTCATGATTCAAGCAGAGATTGTCATGTTACTCGGATATGCCGGGATGATGTTGTTTAACTCCCCTTGGCTCGATTCTGCTTGGATGACTTTTGTAATGATGATTATTATATCTGCAGCGGGAGGGATCCATTCTCCAGCTAATCAAGCCATGCTAGTGGATGTGACAGAACCGCACACTCGTAAGTATATGTATCAAATGATGTATTGGCTTCGTAATATAGCAAGCGCATTCGCAGCAGTTATCGGAGCATACTTGTTCCGAGATTATTTCTTCGAGCTATTAGTTGGTCTAAATATTGCAACAATCTTATCCATCTTGATTACATATTTCTTCATTCAAGAAAGTTATTTCCCGAATAAAGATATCGCACAGGACCAGCAAGGTTTTATTGCACAGGTCGCTCAAATGGGTAGAAATTATGCTGAAGTATTGAAGGATTCGACTTTTGTTATTTTTATAACGTCTACGATGCTAGTTGTATCTGTTGAATTCCACTTATCCAATTATGTGGGTGTTAGGTTGTCACAGGAGTTTGCAGAGACATCCGTGTTCTCATGGGGAAGCTTCAATTGGACGATAGATGGAATACGTATGATGGGACTTCTACAAGCGGAGAATACAATAATTATTGGCGTCTTCTCCATTATGATGGGGTATATCCTGAAGAATACGAGTGAGAAGAAATTAGTGTTTTACGGATATCTCGTATACGTCCTTGGGTATAGCTTTATTGCATACAGCAATTCATTGTGGCTGCTTATCATTGCGATGTTATTAGCGACAATTGGAGAGATGTGCTCAGTGTCTGTAAGACAAGCATACTTTAGCTACATTACACCTGATCATGCGAGAAGCTCGTATTTGGCTGTCAATGATATGTCCTTTCAAGTTGCAATGTTTCTAGCTGGTGCTATGGTATCACTTGGTTCGGTATTACCATCGATTGTGATGGCGGGTATTATTGGTTCTTTAGGTTTAGTGGGGATTTTGCTATTTGCGATCATTTTACCTCGATTAGAGGGGAAGCGCGATGCGGCGATAGGAAGCAATTCAACTAGTGTATCTGCTTAATGGATTAATTACAGGACATGCGAGTTAAATTGGGCTCGCATGTTTTTATTTACCGCTTGAATAGAATAGGGGGGTATGGTATTATAAAGACATAGAAAACAACATAATTTTGAAGGGGAGATGACAGATGGAAAAATTAGTGCTTAATGTTGTTGGAATGACTTGTGGCGGTTGCGCGAAGAAAGTAGAGGGCGCTCTACAGAATCTGGGAGCAGAAGCGAAGGTTGATCTAGCGGCGAAGACGGTAACGGTTGAGTATGATAAGAAAGTTACAAGTGCAAATGCGCTTCAGCAGGCTATTACAGATAAGGGATATCAAATCATTGCATAATAGGAACTATAGAATAGGCTGCTTTCAGAGCTTTAATTACCTCAGAAGCAGCCTGTTTGTATGTACGTTATACTCGTTAAACTAGATGACATGCAACATAATGTTTATTGCCCATGTCACGGAACGCTGGTACTTCTTGCTTGCAGCGATCAGTTGCAATCGGGCAACGAGTGTGGAACTTGCAGCCGGATGGTGGGTTAGCCGGGCTTGGAATGTCGCCTTGCAATACGATTCGATCTCTCTTGTATGTAGGGTCTGGGACTGGAATTGCAGAGAGAAGAGCTTTCGTATATGGGTGTAACGGATTTCTGAACAATTCATCCCGCGGAGCTAGTTCAGCCATAGAACCTAAGTACATTACACCGACTTGGGTACATAAGTGCTGAATAACGCTAAGGTCATGTGAGATGAACATGTACGTTAATTGCTTCGTTTGTTGCAAGTCTTGGAGTAAGTTAATGACCTGAGCTTGGATAGACACGTCAAGAGCGGATACAGGTTCGTCTGCCACGATGAAGTCAGGATTGAGGATAAGCGAACGAGCAATGCCGATACGTTGTCTTTGTCCACCAGAGAATTCATGTGGATAACGATCAATGTGGTAGGAAGAAAGCCCACATATCTTCATAGTTTCAAGCACAATCTCACGTACTTCTTTTCTACTATTGTAAATTCCATGATCCAGCAAAGCCTCTCCAATCGCATCGCCAATCTTAATACGAGGATTAAGTGAGCTGTATGGGTCTTGGAACACGATTTGTAGTTTTGGACGCATTGCACGAAGTTGCTTCTTAGATAGGCTGTGGAGATCAGTTCCTTTGTATAGAACTTCACCCGACGTTTTTTCATGCAAGCGTAATATGGTTCGTCCGATTGTACTCTTACCGCAACCAGATTCACCTACAAGTCCGAAAGTCTCGCCTTTGTTAATATGGAAGGAGACGTCATCGACGGCTTTTACATGACCAACTGTACGTTGCAATACACCGCCATGAATAGGGAAGTATTTTTTAAGATTGTTGACTTGAAGTAGTACTTCACTCATTGTTGTCCCTCCTCATATAACCAGCAAGCTACTTTATGACCATTAGGATCTGCTTTTAGAGGAGGCTGTTTTACTTTGCATATGTCCATGCACCGGTCACAGCGATCACTGAAATAGCAGTTTACACCAAGTTCGATCGGATTAGGTACTTGGCCAGGTATGGAATAAAGACGTTCTGTTCTTTGGTTAATAATTGGTTTTGCTTTTAGCAGACCTTGCGTATAAGGATGTTGTGGATTTTTAAATAGATCATTAACGGGTGCTTCTTCAATTACTTTTCCTGCATACATAACGACAACATAATCTGCCATTTCAGCAACAACCCCAAGGTCATGTGTGATTAACATGATGGCAGTTTTTACTTTAGTCTTAATATCTCGCATAATGTCAAGAATTTGAGCTTGAATCGTAACATCGAGAGCAGTTGTGGGTTCGTCCGCAATTAATAATTTTGGATTACAACTGAGTGCCATTGCAATCATGATTCGCTGACGCATCCCACCGCTTAATTCATGAGGGTAGGATTCATAGATTTGTTCTGCTCGTGGGATACCTACTAACTTAATAAGATCGATCGCTTTTTCACGTGCCTCTTTTTTTGATTGCATTAGGTGTTCCATAATGGGTTCAATGATTTGTTCACCAATCTTAAGGACTGGATTTAATGAAGACATTGGTTCTTGAAAAATCATTGCAATGTCATTGCCACGTATGAAGCGCATTTCTTTATGTTTAAGCTTTAATAAATCTTGTTCATTAAATATGATTTCGCCTCCGACAATTCTTCCGTTAGGCTTCTCAATTAAACCCATAAGTGACATGGCAGTTACACTTTTACCACAGCCAGATTCACCTACAACGCAAAGGGTTTCCCCTTCGCGGATTTTAAAGCTAACATCATTGACAGCTTTGACAACTCCAGCTTCTGTATGAAAATGAGTTTGTAGATTGCGAAATTCCACTAGATTCTTAGCCATAAGTAATCTCCTACCTCTTCATTTTTGGATCTAATGCATCACGTAACCCGTCGCCAATAAAATTAATAGCAAGGACAGTAATAATAATAAAAACGCCAGGTGGAATCCAGATCCAAGGCCGTTTTTGCAGTTCTAGTAAGGTCAGTGCGGCTGTGATCATATTCCCCCATGATGGAGTAGGAGGGACTACACCAAGTCCAAGGAAACTGAGTGTAGATTCACTAAGAATTGCACCTGCTACAGATAATGTGGCAACAACTATGATGATTGGAACTGTATTAGGCAGTAGATGTCTAAAAATTTTGCGTCGATCTCTAAGCCCTAACGCCTCTGTTGCAAGCATAAATTCTTGTTCACGAAGAGTGAGGATTTGACCACGTACTAGGCGTGCAAGTGATGGCCATGATAGGAAGCCAAGCAACAACATGACAATATAGATCCGTTGATCGGGAGGGATTTTCATGTCAGATAGAAGTGTACCCAATATAATGAGTAATGGTAGTCCAGGTATTGAATTAATCACATCAGCAATACGCATGATGATGGTGTCTACGAAACCTTTATAATAACCGGCAATTGCACCTAATGTACTACCAATAAGAACATTGATAACAGCTACGATGATTCCAACAAGTAGTGAGATTCTACCTGATAACATCGTCCGTAGTAAGATGTCTCTTCCAAGGTTATCAGTGCCAAATAAGTTAGTTGAATTGGGTGCTTTGTTTCCTTTTATAATATTAATAGGATCATCCGCAGTAAATGGAGATAGAAGAGGGCCAATAAAGCAAATGGTGAACATAAGTACGAGAAGAATAAGGCCAAGCATGGCAAGTTTGTTTTTACGTAATCTGCGAAGAGCTGACTTCCATGGCGAGGAAGCATTTTTTGTTTTCTTGTATGCGTCTACATTCGATGGTGTTACTTCAAGTGACAAAGTGTACTCCCCCTTACTTGAGTCGAATTCTTGGATCGGCCATACCATACAAAATGTCGGATATGTACGTTCCTATTAAGGTTAGAACAGCACTGAACATTGTAAAACCGAGCATAAGTGGATAATCTCTTATGTTGATAGATGCCAAATAAACTTTACCAATACCAGGCCATATAAATATGGATTCTGTAATAATTGATCCAGCGAATAGTCCAGGAATCTCAAATCCTAGAAGTGTAATAGCAGGAAGAAGAGCGTTTCTTAAAGCGTGTTTGAAAATGACTTTACTCTCTTTTAACCCTTTGGCACGTGCTGTGCGAATGTAATCTTGTCGGATGACATCAAGCATGCTTGTACGGAAGAAACGGGTTAATTGACCTGCATTGATCATGACTAATACAGTTACGGGTAGAACCATATGATTAACAACGTCTTTAAAATAACTCATCCCGGTAGCACCGCTGGCACCTGCAGTTGTCATGCCTCCGATTGGAAAATAACCTAAGTCTACTGCAAATAACTTAATTAGTAGGAGTCCGAGGAAGAACGAAGGTAATGACATGGCTGTAAATACAAAGAATGTAGTTGTTTTATCGATAAGTGAATACTGTTTAATTGCGGATATCGTTCCTACGATCAAAGCAACCGTCCAACTTATTACAAGGGATGCAAGAGAGATAATAAAAGAATTCCAAATATAAGTCTTAATGACTTTCGTTACAGGCATTTTATGCTGTAATGAATCTCCTAGATTTCCCTGAATCATATTACCAGCCCAAGTGAAATAGCGAATATGTAAGGGCTGATCCAAACCATATAAAGATCTTAATTGAGCAGCCCGCTCAATAGACAAATTTGGATTTTTGTTGGAATCAACGAAATCACCAGGAATGAGAACAGAAATGAAAAAGATGATAATGGATATACCAATAAGTGTAGGAATCATTTGGAGAAATCGTCTAATCATATATTGCCACATATACATCCTCCTAAGGAGTAATGGATATGCTCAGCCCATATTGGGCTGAGCATAGAGGAATTATTGAGAAATTTGAGCTTTAGCGATACTCCACGTGAAGTTTTTGTATGGTGATAAATCAAAACCTTGTAATCTATGGTTGATTGGCCACATATCGCGTCTTTGGTACATGAAGATGAAGGGAGGATCGTCATTGATTTCTTTATATAACTGCTGGTAGACTGGCTTACGTTTATCGAGATCAACATATTTCAAACCTTCTGCAAGCAATTGGTCAACTTTAGGATTGGTATATTTACCTTGATTCTGACTACCATTTGTTTTAAACATTGTACTTGCATCAGGGTCAGCCCCTAGACCAGTAGCTAGGAATGTCATATCAAAATTACCGGCTTTACGCTTTGCTTGCATCGCATTGAAATCCATTTGTTCTGCAATAAACTTAATGCCCAGTGCTTTATAATTTTCAGTAGCAACTGGAATAAGGGCAGGGTTTACTGAGTTAGGTGTTGTAGCAACGAAGTTAATTACAAATTTCTCACCGTCTTTTTCTCGAATGCCATCAGCGCCAACTTTCCAGCCTGCTTCGTCAAGTAACTGCTTCGCTTTATCGAGATTAAATTCATATTTGTTTATTCCTTCTTCCGTGTATGCCCATGATTGCTTCGATTGAGGAATATTAATTACATCAGCAAAGCCTTGGAAAACAGCATCAACAATTTGTTTGCGATCTAATCCATAGGTTAATGCCTGAATAACACGCTTATCTTTGAATTTTGGTTTTGTGTGGTTGATGTCAATAAATCCATAACCATTTGTAGGATAGATATTGATATCAAGGAATCCGGAATTCACTAAAGATTCAACATTGTCTTTACTTACTGTAATCATATCAGTGTCAGTTTCACCGGCTTGAACAGTTTGCATTCTTGTTGAGTCATCGGTTACTTTGAAAATTAAGTTAGGTGTTTTTGGTGCGCCTAAGAAATAGTTAGGATTGGCTTTTAATATTACTTCTTGCCCTGCTGAGTACTTCGATAGTATGTAAGGACCAGATCCCATTGGTTTATCATTTAAATTTTTTAGAGGGGAAAGATCACCTTGTTTATAATCTTTGCCATAGTAAGCTTTGGACATGATGCTTGTTGTTCCAAAGTCATACAAACCAGAAGCTACGACTTGAGTAGTTGAAAATTGAATTGTGTTAGCATCTACAACCTTGATGCCTTCGATTGAAGTTGCTTTTCCGTCACGATATGCATCTCCACCTTTAATATGGTCAACGGAGATATCGGCAGGTCCGTCATAAGATTTATCATGTAGTGTTGTAAATGTAAATGCAACATCATCCGCTGTTACTGGAGAGCCATCGCTAAATTTTGCATTTTTATTTAATTTGAAAGTGTATGTCAAGCCATCAGGGGAAACCTCATAACTCTCAGCGAGTTTTGGTTCAAGTGTACCATCCTTCTTATATGCTAACAGGGTATCAAAGATTACGTTTACAACATATTGGTCGTAAGTGCTATCGCCATAGATAGCACTAAATACGCCCTCAGGTGCATCAAGACCTATTACCATCGTATCTTTACGAGCCAGAGCATTTGCTGGGTTTTTGGATAGATCCCATGCAGGAATAACACCATTGTTAACAATCGGTGGTTTTTCAGCTTTCTTAGGCGCTGGAGTTGCTGTTGCAGCTTGAGTTGCAGCTGCAGTTGAAGCAGGAGTTTCGCTAGTTGTAGCTGTTTTGTCAGAACATGCTGCTAGTAGTGTTGTCGAAGAAAGTACAAGACCCAATGAGATTGTAACAAGTTTCTTCAAAGTTAAATCCTCCCTTTTATAGTTAAATTGTCCATTCACGAACAGTATACATGATAATGATTCAGAATTGTTAGAAAAATTTAAAAATTATGAAAAATTAATTGCGTAAATTAACTTTAGGTCTAAAAAATATATCCCTAGAGCACCTAAGAGTAAGGCTTCATCGGTAAATGGGATCAAATATGATAGGACGCTGAACAATTTATAATGTTCGGCGTCCTTTTATTACATACTAATTACAATAATGGCATACTATTTGCTATCTCGAATATTGACGAATACATTTGTCATAAATAAGAGAGCGCCAAGTGATACAATCGTACTGTCAGTGGTGACTACTGTTTCGAATCCAATACCGATTACAAAGACAGTGAGGCGGTTTTTAGTAGTTTAAGCCTATGTAAGTCATTTTATATTACCCAAAATAATATTTACGCTAAGTGCTTGCCCTTTCACTATCAGATGTATTGTAGGAAGATTTATAATCTGTCGGCTAAACCGATACTACATTAGAAAGAAATGATCTAGTATTAGTAATACTCTCATTAGTAATTCTGACATCTTTGAAGAAACGTTCCATTTGTTCAGCTTTTTTATCGTCAGCTACCATCTTAAAAATCTGAATAGATTGCTTGACATCACTTTCGCCATCAATTCTTTTACCACTGTTATATTTTATTATGCCTTGAAAATATAATAGTATGGTTTTCTCATATAATTGAGTAGATAACTTCACGTGACGCCCTAATTGTTCCACAAAATTTTGTGCTAGTTTATGCTTTCCAAGCGATAAATAGTGAGAAATAGCATTTATGAAAAATGTAAATAAAGTTTTTTCGAACAAGCGAATTCGGCTATAACTATTCAAATCTCTTATTAAACGTTTGGACGCACCTAGTATGAAATCATCATCAAATATGTATAGGCAATTTATTAATATAGATAGTTCAAACGCACTCCAATTTTCAACCTTTCCAATATGCCCCTTTAGCGCGCGAACGTATTGTTGATGTGTACTTAGAAAATCCGTAATTGATTCTCCCGAAGTTTTAATGACCGCTCCTTTTATCCCCATGTACAGAGCGAGATAATATATGTCATTTGTGCTTTTATATAGCTGGAGTATTTCGCTCAAACGTTTATCATGGATCGTTATCTTTGAATAAAAATCCTCGAATAATTGTGCTGACAACTTATGTTTTTCGGTTAATTCCAAACCTAAGAAATATTGAAATTCATCTAATCTAACGTTCAATTTATCTAAATACAGAATAAGATTTCCAAGAGGAATATCATTTGTTTGAGTTTCGTATGAAGCAAGAGTAGTTCTACTAGAAATGCCATAACTCAATGTAGTCTGACTAATATTTCGCTCTACCCTTAATTTTTTCAATAGTGCTCCAGTCTTCATGAAATTTCCCCCTTAACAAGAAAACTATCTTATTTTTGGTTAATATTAACATTATACTCGATTTATGTTGTAATATGTAAGTATTCTATTGAAAGGAGCGAATAGAGATGTGGGAATTATGCCCTATGCGGAAATATTAAGCGCAGCACATAGACATTAATTGAATTGTCTTCTAATTGCCATTCAAAGTTACAGTGGACTTACTACCGTCTTGAAGATAAGCGAGCTAGCAAGATAAATCACCATGTAAAGAAAAAATTATGTCGAAATTCTGGTCAATATTTACATAATATTCAGTTTGCATTATAAAATGAAAGCGTTATATCAAGATATAGGCAGAGTAACATAGTGAGCACTTCTTCTCTTTTATGGAGCAGGATATTATATGGTGCTACTATCATGTAGAAAGGAGGAGATGTATATGTCGATTAATGAACTACGTGCTCAATATCGTTCTTCTAAGGGGCGAGTAAAGCAAGGATTTGTTTCTCCGATTGGCGAAGTAAATGAGGAACAGTTAAAGGAAATTGTTGTAGGTAATGGGGCTGAACCAAGAGCATTAGCACAAGGTTGGACTCAAAACAATTGTACGTACAGACCAGAAGATATACCATTTTGCTAGCAAATAGCAGGTAACTGATCAGAAGTGTGATGGTGAAGTTTACCTTTACACTTCTTACTCTAATGTGGAAATAATGATTCTTACACTTCATATGACGAATAGTCTCTCTTCCTAGATACACTTTTATTGTGATTATTCAAGGAGGGAATAGTTAATGAGTAGAAAGTTAGTTCAATTAGGTAAGAGCAGTGTTAAACCTACAACATGGGAGGAGGATTTGGACCGAATATTAAATTCCTCTAAAGTTAATGAGTTTATTGAAATAGAACGTAGTCCTATAATCCGTTCATTTCTAGCGGAATTTTATTGCAATATTCAGGAAGCTATGAATAATGTTAATGATGATATTATTGATAAACTTCAAGTTCAAGAAGGACTCATGCAATCATGTGTAAAATGTTTGTCTGCTTTGCAGTATAAAACAACAATGCTTGAGATATCCATTGCAAGTCAGTTAGGTGAATTAACAACTGAAACGCCGAATGAGCGATACCTAGAGTATTTTAAACTATTGGAAGATTCGCTTCATTTAAGAGAGTTCTTCGATACATACCCAGTGTTAGCGAGATGCTTGACAGAACACACGATAATGTTTAGCTCATATGTACGTGAAATTATGGTTCATTACAATTCAGATTGGATAAAATTCAAGTCGAAGTTGAAAAATGGCTGCGAATATGATTGTCTAACTGGGATAGAAATTGGAACAGGAGATACCCATAACAAAGGTAAATCAGTTGCAATTTTTAAGTTTAACAGTGGTGCTAAACTAGTGTATAAACCCCACTCCTTACGTATAGATGAATGTTATAGTCATATGCTGGATTGGATTAATCAGAGAGGTATTAAGTATATCTTGAGTAGTCCAAATGTGTTTAATTGTGGGGCTTATGGATATCACGAGTTCATTAGTCATAATCCATGTCAATCTATCATGGAAGTAGAACAATTTTATTATCGTCTAGGTGCATTAACAGCATTATGCTATACATGTGGGGCTACCGATTATCATTCCGAGAATATAATTGCAAGCGGAACTCAACCCGTATTAATTGATTTAGAAACAATATTTACTCCCTTAACAGAGTCCCAATTGCAGAATATGCTAGGAGAGCAAAATCTGCGAACGGTATTTTCATCACTTATGCTACCAGGAATTCATTCTCCTAATCCACTATTGGATATTGATTTAAGTGCAGTAGGTGCTCGAGGTGGACAGAAGTCGCAATTAATGAAGATTCAGCGTATTAATAATATTGGCACGGATGAAGCTTGTTTGATTGACGACTTTTATACGACGGATGAGAAACAAAATCGCCCCCTATTGAATGGCGAATATATGGATGTTTCAATGTATACAAAGCAGATGACCGAAGGGTTCTGTGACTTGTATCGCTTAATACTTATGCATCGCGATACTTTTGTTCGTGACATACTTTTACCTTATTCTGATGCGATGGGTCGTCATGTATTTCGGGCGACATCCTTGTATGGTAAGTTATTATCGCATAGTATGCATCCAGATTATTTACAGAGTGAATCAGATCGTAATCGCTTATTACATATAATGGTTAATGACTCGGTGTATCCACCACAAGCTGTTTTTGAATTTGAATTGGAACAAATGCAGAGGCAAGATGTTCCTTACTTTAAGTTTTCAATTAATAGTCATGACTTGTATGATACAAGTGGAGTCTGTATACGCAATTTCTATCCGATGTCAATTATTGAGTTAGTTGAACATTACCTGATGCTATTATCTGAAGAGGATCTTAGTAAACAGCTGCAATATTTGCGCTGGTCTCTGTCCAGTTTGGAAGACAATGATCTTTCTAGTGATGGTCATTCGTATAATCAGCGTTCTGAAATATATAATCGCCATATTACAGTACAAGTTCAAGCTCTCATTAATAATGAGAGTAGAGTTACACAATTTCAGCAATTCGTGACATCAATAGGTAATAGTATAATGCGTCGTATTGTCAAAACAAATAATAGTAACATTTCGTGTATTGGGTTTGCTATGGTTGATGAAGAGAATAAACATAAGCCAGTATGGTTAGAACACAATATATATAATGGTTTAGGTGGTTATGTATTATATCTTGCTCAACTAACGTATATCACTTGCGACCAACAATATCGAGAGATGGCGCAACAACTATTGAATGCTATGCAGTTAAATAAGTTGGAACTAGATAAAGCAAGTGAATTGAATAAAGAAGTAACAATTTCGACTTCAGCTTTTTTTGGAGAAGGTGGTCATATTTATGCACTCATTTATTGTGGGTTGTTATGGAAAGATGATACCTTGCTAATAGATGCCAAGAATAGGTTACCCGTATTGATGAGGGCAATAGAACAAGAAACTGAGTATGATATTATTGCGGGACTTGCAGGTTGTATTATCGTTCTGCTTCGTGTATACGAAGCTATGCGTGATGTAGCGTATTTGCATGTGGCAAAGGCGGCTGGAGAACGTCTTTACACATTAGTGGAGAAATTGAATATTGATGCTGGTTTGACAATAGAACCTGATGGACTGACGAACCAAGAAGTAGTCGATAAACATAGTATAACGAATAATCAAGTGTTGTTGACGGGTTTATCTCATGGTGCAGCGGGGTTAGCATGGGCGTTCATATGGCTTACTAGAACAAGTAATAATCCTATTAAACCGTCTAGCTGTGAACATTATCTGATCATGGCAAAAAAATTGCTCATGTATGAAAATCATTACTATTCGGAAAATGAACAAAATTGGAAAGACTTGCGCTATACAGATAGACTTGTATATGCTGACTTTTGGTGTCATGGTGCACCTGGTATCGCACTTGGTCGCGCAGAGATTATGCATCAACTTGATGCAATGAGTCTTCTACAATCACAAGAATGGGAATTTGTTACTCAAGACTATAAGAATGCACTACAGACTTTGTTGAATCGTGGGAGTATGTATAGTAGTTTTTGTTTGTGTCACGGTATATTAGGCAATGCTGGAATTTTGCTACACTTAAGTAAACTGATGAATGATTCTAGTCTTTCCGATATTGCAAATAATTGGGCCATGGAAGCGATTGTGGATTATAAAGCATATCAGTCATCTGATCGCTTAATTGCAAGATTGGAGTGTGATGGATTGATGACAGGGACTGTTGGGATGGGGTACGAATATTTACGATTGTTAGATAATCGGGTGCCGTCTATTCTTGCATTTGAATTGCCACGATAACTCTAATGTTATCGTTTAGTTAGATATGGAGCTAGAGGTCAGCGACAACGAATTGTAATAGCCAAGGCATTGCTAACTAAACTGAAAGTCTTAATGCTTGATGAAGCAACAGGCTCATTTGATCTTTTGAGCGAAGAGAGAATTGATCTTTATTGCACTCCGCATTATTACATAAGTCAGATTATTATCGGCAAACTAAAAATTTATAGTGTTAAGCAAGGCTATTACAAAGGAAAATCACAGATTTTGTACATTGGATAGCGTAGAGAATCTGCAAGTGCAGATGTCGTGATAGTCAATGAGAACAACGCAACCAACCCTAGCAAAACTAATTTCTATTACAACCTATGTATATAGAAATTAGTATAATTTTAAAAAAAGAAAATTATGTAAATAAATATAATCTTATGTAATAAAAATGAAATCTAAATTATATGATTTTCGACAAAATATTTTCTATTAAACCCCAAAATTACCTGATATAATGAGGATAAGCTGGGACAAGAGTTCTAGTAACTTGGGAGGGATTAGATATGGAAAACTTAAACGAAGAAGTAGTAGCAGCATCAGAAGAAACTGTTGAAGAAGTAGTAGAAGAGGTTGTAGCAGAAGAGGTAGAAGAAGTTGAAGCTGAGCTTGCAGAAGCGGAAGCTGAAGCAGCAGCATCCGAAGAAGTTTCTGAAGAAGAAGCAGCATCCGAAGAAGCAAGCGAGTAATATCTAATCATCCGTAGTTCCACTTCCCATAAGTCAGTAATTATCTTTAAACTTCATACAAGTCACAAACCTGTTCTTTTTTGAGCAGGTTTATTTATTTTCCAGAATATTCTATTATAATTAGATAGAATATACCTTTTTAAAGGGGAGGAAATGTTAAATGAAGGCGGAAGAAATGATAATTAATGATCAAATACGCAAGCAAGTCATTGAGGGCATACTAGAAAAACTAGTAGCAATTTATATTTTTCCTGAAATAGCAGATTCGATCGTACAGCGTATTCGTGAACGACTGGAGAACAACGAATATTCACAATTACATACAGCGGCCGAATTAGTTGCAACTTTAAACGAGCATATGAGAGAAATTAATGGGGATAAGCATCTAAGATTGCGGTATAGCGAGGATGTCATTGAAGAGAATGAAACCGAAGAAGATGTGGCTTCCGTCAATCAGGAGAAAGAACGTCTGGAACATGTTAATTATGGAGTATATAAGGTTGAACGACTTGCAGGTAATATCGGTTATTTCGACCTTCGAAACTTTCATAATCCTGAACTTGTTGGAAGTAAAATCGTAGCTGCAATGAATATACTATCCGATACATCTGCTCTCATTATTGATTTGCGTCACAATGGTGGAGGTTATCCGGGAACGGTAGCCCTGTTGTGCAGCTATTTCTTCACTTCCGAGCCTGTTCATCTCAATAGCATGTATTTCCGAACCGATGAACAATATTTCCAATCCTGGACGTTACCTTATATTCCTGGGAGCAGATACTTGGACAAACCGGTTTACCTATTAACTAGCAATTCTACATTCTCTGCAGCAGAAGAATTTGCTTATAACATGCAGCAATTAAAGCGTGTCACGATTATCGGAGAGGTAACGGGAGGTGGGGCGAATCCAGGTATGGAGTATATTTTGCATGATCATTTTCATGTTTTCATACCGAATGGACGCTCCATTAATCCTGTCAGCCAAATGAATTGGGAAGGAGTAGGCGTACAGCCTGATATTCTGACTTCTAAGGAAGAAGCCTATAACACAGCTTATATCGATGCCCTGCAGCATGTCATCAATAATACCAAGCAACGTGAGCAACAGAACTCTATTCAACGTATAATCCTTGAGGAAGCTGAAAAAGCATTAAGTGGCTTGAAAGAACCGGCTCCACAAATCCAGTAGTTGAAAGAGTAATATCCAACTTATCTGGGACGGTATAGAAGAAAAGACTGTATTGAAATCAAAATCAGGGAAATAGATGAACCTGTTCTTTTTGAGCAGGTTTATTTATTTTTCGCAAATAATTCTCGTCTTACCCAATATAATATTAGATAGAGACAGACGATGGGAAAAGAGGTGATGGCTGTGAATGGACGTAAGTCGAGCGACAGCTTAAGCGCCGTGCGAAACTCAAATCAGATTAACGTTGTGCTTCGGCAAAATGATGGACCAATCCCAACTTTGCAGCAGTTACCTGTATCTGCGAGTTCTTCTATTGCGAATCGTGCTTTTCCAGGTCAAGTTCAATTTACTGAAGTGATGCAGGAGCTAGATCGGATGATTGGTTTGGAAAATGTAAAAGAATTGGTGTATGAAATTTATGCTTTGCTTCAAGTGGGGCAATATCGCTCAACCGCAGGATTACATTCAAGCGCGCAAGTGTATCATATGATATTCAAAGGCAACCCTGGGACTGGCAAAACGACTGTGGCACGAATTATGGCTAAGTTGTTTCAGACGATGGGTGTGTTATCCAAAGGGCATCTCATTGAAGTAGAACGTGCAGATCTCGTCGGTGAATACATCGGCCATACGGCGATTAAGACACGTGAATTGGTAAAAAAAGCGCTTGGTGGCATCCTATTCATTGATGAAGCTTATTCGCTCGCGCGTGGTGGGGAGAAGGATTTCGGTAAGGAAGCCATCGATAGTTTGGTAAAAGCTATGGAGGACCACAAGAACAGCTTCATTCTTATACTTGCTGGATACTCATTAGAAATGGAGCAATTCTTAATGACGAATCCAGGCTTACCCTCACGATTTGCGATTCAAGTCGATTTCACTGATTACTCGGTGGATGAACTGATGCAGATTGCAGATTTGATGACGAAGGAGCGGGAGTATACTTTTTCAAGTACAGCAGAGATGAAGCTACGGCAGCATCTCGCTGCGGAGAAGTTGATGACATTAACCTCCTTCAGTAACGCAAGATATGTGAGAAACATAATTGAGCGTGCGATGCGTCATCAAGCAGTACGACTCTTACAGCAAAATCCACATCCTAAACAGCCGTCTAAACAAGAATTAATGCAACTCCGCCCGGAGGATATTCGTTTTGAGAAAAAGGCTGGATTATTCTAATCGTTATGCGCGGTGAATGCCGCGTTTTTCTTATGTTTACTTTAGGGTGATAAGTTGGTCTTAATTGTGCTTTAGTGGTATGCTATATACAAAAATTACAGGCTAATTGCTTGAGATACATAGGTGATGTTATGCGAACAACCTTACATGAAGTTAAGGTTAAAACACAGGATCGAGCAGTACTTGTCTCTCTCGTGACTCAAAAATTGAAAAAGCGTGAAGAGCTGAACGAATACTCCTTACAAGAGCTAATTAAATTGGCGGAGACCGCGGGTGTTGAAGTACTAGAGACGTTGGTTCAGAATAAAGAATCAGTCGATACGAAATGGTTTATTGGAAAAGGAAAAGTTGAGGAGCTTAGAGAGCGACTTGAAACATTAGATGCGAATACAGCAATATTTGACCAAGAACTTTCAGGTGCTCAGGTACGTAATCTAGAAGCTGCACTAGATGTGAAAATTATCGACCGTACGCAGTTGATTCTGGATATTTTTGCTCAGCGTGCGCGAACGCGTGAAGGTATTATTCAAGTTGAGCTTGCTCAGCTTAGTTACTTGTTACCTCGTTTATCTGGACATGGTAAAAACTTATCGCGTCTAGGTGGCGGTATTGGAACGAGAGGTCCGGGTGAATCCAAGCTTGAGACAGATCGTAGACATATTCGCGGTCGGATAGACGATCTGAAGGCGCAGCTTTTCGAAGTAACGCGTCATCGTATTTTACATAGTGAACGTCGTAAGAAGAGTGGTGTGTATCAAGTTGCGCTTGTCGGCTATACGAATGCAGGGAAATCGACATTGCTGAAGCAATTTACGGATGCGGATGTATATGTGGAAAATCAACTATTCGCGACGCTTGATCCGACTTCCCGTACAATGAAACTGCCTAGTGGCAAGGAAATTGTACTTACGGATACGGTTGGATTTATTCAGAATTTGCCGCATGATCTCGTTGCAGCATTCCGAGCTACATTAGAAGAAGTTTGTGAGGCGGATTTGATTCTACATGTTGTGGACTCATCTGCAGAGATGCGTCTAGAGCACATGCGTGTTGTTGAAGAAGTTTTAAGTGAGCTTGGGGCACAAGGCAAAGAGCAGATTACGTTGTTTAACAAAATTGATCTATGTCCACCAGAAGAGTTAGAACTACTGCCAATGGGCGGTGGAGATACAATGAAACTTTCTGCTTATAACAGTGAGGATCTGGAAAAATTAAAAATTATCATTCAAGAAAAATTAATGGGTGATTCCATTCAATTTGCGATTCCAGTTGAGCGCGGAGATATGACGGCTTTGGTGTATCGCATTGGGGATGTGTTAAATACAGAAGTGTTGGATGATAAAATGTTGTTCGAAGTTCGAGTGAATGCAGACGATTATGCGAAACTTGGATATAAATTAAAGGAATTTGTTGTTGGTGATGAAGTAACTGCGTCTGAAGAATTAGAATAAAACTTCTAATATAGAAGCAATAACTCGATCAGCATGAGTGGAACTAAGGATGGGAGCGTTAATTTAAATGTTTTTTGATCAAAAGATTACAGATATGGCTACACAAGCTGAAGTAAAAGTACAAGAACGATTTCGTGAGATTGATCATGTTATTGATCACAACCAGTGGAAGGTCATACGTGCTTTTCAAAACCATAAAGTAAGTGATTTTCACTTTGCAAATTCTACTGGTTATGCGTATAACGATCGTGGTCGTGAAACGTTAGATTTGGTTTATGCAGAAGTATTCGGAGCGGAGGCGGCACTTGTGCGTCCGCATTTTGCTTCGGGAACACATACAATTGGAACGGCTTTGTTCGGAGTGCTTCGTCCGGGGGATGAATTGCTGTATATTACGGGGAAACCTTACGATACACTTCATAAAGTGATTGGAAAAGAAGGAGATGGAACAGGATCGTTACGCGATTTCGGTATCGCTTATAATGAAGTTCCACTTCTAGGCGGTGTAGCACCTGATTGGGAAGCAATACGAGCAGCGATTAAACCGAACACAAAAGTAATTGGTATTCAGCGCTCGCGCGGTTATGACTGGCGTCCATCTTTCACTGTTGCGGAGATCGGAGAGATGGTTCGTTATGTGAAAAGCATCAAAGAGGATGTCGTTGTGTTCGTCGACAATTGTTATGGTGAGTTTACCGAGAAAATGGAGCCAACTGAGGATGGCGTGGATTTAATGGCAGGTTCGCTTATCAAGAACCCTGGAGGTGGCATTGCCGCTACGGGTGGATATATCGCAGGTCGACAAGATCTCGTGACACTTGCTGCGAATCGGTTAACAGCACCAGGGATTGGTGGAGAAGTAGGAGCAATGCTAGGCGAAACTCGGAACATATTCCAAGGTTTCTTCCTTGCACCGCATGCGGTGGGACAAGCAATTAAGGGTGCTGTGTTTGCGGCAGCTTTATTTGAAGGGCTTGGATTTACGACAAGTCCGGCTTGGAATGCACCGCGTACGGATCTGATTCAAGCGATTCGTTTCACAAGCAGCGAGCATCTGATTAGCTTCGTTCAAGGGATCCAGAAAGCATCAGCTGTTGATGCACATGTCGTTCCTGAAGCGTGGGATATGCCTGGATACAAGCATCCTGTCATTATGGCGGCAGGTACTTTTATTCAAGGAGGTTCACTGGAATTATCGGCAGATGCACCGATTCGAGAACCTTACATCGCCTATATGCAAGGTGGTTTAACTTACTCCCACAGCAAGTTTGGAGCACTTAATGCACTTCAGAATTTAGTGAATCTGAATTTGTTGTGAACTTTCCTAACATGTTATTGACACGTTTGTGTGATCAAAGGTACAATGAGCACATGTTAATTGTTACGGGAGTGATGAATCTTGAGCGATGAAATTCGAAGAAACATGGCGCTTTTTCCGATTGGAATCGTAATGAAATTGACCGATCTTACTGCGCGTCAAATTCGTTATTACGAGCAGCATGAATTGATTATTCCGGCACGTACTGCAGGAAATCAACGATTATATTCGTTTAATGATGTTGCTAGATTGCTAGAAATCAAAGCCTTAATTGAAAAAGGTGTCAATATCGCCGGTATTAAACAAGTGCTGCTTCCAGTGTCGAAGGACTCTGAAGAAGCAACTGTACTCAACGAGCAAACAGAAGTGAAACGTAAAGAGATGTCAGATTCTCAACTACACAGAATGTTGAAACAACAGCTGTTTGTAGGGAATAGACATGGGCAGGTATCGCTGATTCAAGGCGAGCTATCCCGCTTTTTTCACTAATGTTCTCTAGATAAATTAGAGCTTGTAACCATGGAGGAGGAGTTAAGATGAGTTTCACAAAAGAAGATATTCTGCGTATTTCTCGTGAAGAAAATGTTCGTTTTATCCGTCTACAATTTACGGATCTATTAGGTACAATCAAAAACGTAGAAATCCCTGTGAGTCAACTTGAAAAAGCGCTTGACAACAAAATGATGTTTGATGGTTCTTCCATTGAAGGTTATGTTCGTATTGAAGAGTCCGACATGTACTTAGTACCGGATCTCAGCACGTGGGTAATTTTCCCATGGGTAACAGAAAGCCGTGTTGCTCGTTTAATTTGTGATGTTTACATGCCAGATGGCAATCCATTCGATGGAGATCCACGTGGTATTTTGAAAAGAGTACTTAAAGAAGCAGAAGAAATGGGTTATACGGCGATGAACGTAGGGCCAGAACCTGAATTCTTCTTATTCAAAACAGATGAAAAAGGCAACCCAACATTGGAACTGAATGACCAAGGTGGCTACTTTGACCTTGCTCCGACAGATATGGGTGAGAACTGCCGTCGTGAAATCGTATTGACACTTGAAGAAATGGGTTTTGAGATCGAAGCTTCTCACCATGAGGTAGCACCAGGTCAACACGAAATCGACTTCAAATATGCAGATGCGATTAAAGCAGCTGACCAAATCCAAACATTCAAGCTTGTTGTTAAGACGATTGCTCGTCAACACGGTTTGCATGCAACATTTATGCCGAAGCCATTATTCGGTGTGAACGGTTCGGGTATGCACTGTCACCAATCCTTGTTCAAAGGCAAAGAAAACACTTTCTATGATGAGAGCGATAAGTTGGGTTTAAGTGAAACAGCTCGTCAGTACATGGCTGGTATCTTACACCATGCTCGTGCTTATGCAGCGATAACAAACCCAACGGTTAACTCCTATAAGCGTCTAGTTCCTGGTTATGAGGCTCCTTGTTATGTAGCTTGGTCCGCTTCCAACCGTTCACCAATGGTTCGTATTCCAGCTTCACGTGGTCTAAGTACACGTATTGAAGTTCGTAATCCAGATCCAGCTGCGAACCCTTACCTTGCACTTGCAGTTATGCTAAAAGCAGGTTTAGATGGAATTAAGAACAAGATGCAAAGCCCTCCTCCAACAGATCGTAACATTTACGTGATGACGGAAGAAGAGCGCATTCAAGAAGGAATTCCAAGCTTGCCACTTAACTTGAAAAATGCACTTGATGAGCTTGTAGCAAGTGAAGTAATGAGTGAAGCACTTGGTGAGCACGCATTACAACACTTCTACGAACTGAAAGAAATCGAATGGGATATGTATCGCACGCAAGTTCACGCTTGGGAACGCGATCAATACATGACATTATACTAATATCATCTACCCCTTGGCGCTCTAAGCGTTGAGGGGTTTTATTATTGGAGGGTACTTATGTATAAACAATGTAATGAATGATCATGCCCGACAATCAGCTGAACATTATACATAAGAATGAAGCAGTTCTAACTGGTTTTAGTAATTCGTCTATCACCGTGTGAACAATAAAAATCCCCTCCAGAATCATTTCTTACTGATTCTGGAAGGGATCTTTATTGTATTCATGATGATTAAATATCTCTAAATAATCCAATCACTTTACCTAAGATCGTTACGTTGTTCAAACGGATCGGCTTCATTGCTGAGTTCTCCGGTTGTAAGCGGATATGATCCTTTTCTTTGTAGAAACGCTTAACCGTCGCTTCATTCTCTTCTGTCATTGCAACAACAATTTCACCGTTGTGGGCAGTCTGTTGCTGACGAACAATAACATAATCTCCATCATGAATGCCTGCATCGACCATGGATTCGCCCATAACGCTTAACATAAACACGTTATCTTCCTTCACAAGATGAGCTGGAAGTGGGAAGTAATCTTCGATATTCTCTGTTGCAGTAATCGGTAGACCAGCAGTAACTTTACCAATCAGTGGAACACGGGCAACGGAAGGGAAGTTTTCAATTCCATTCTCGTTATCATTACCATGTAGGACTTCAATTGCTCTTGGTTTAGTTGGATCTCTACGAATGAGTCCTTTTCTTTCAAGACGATCAAGGTGTCCGTGCACAGTTGATGAAGAAGCAAGTCCAACGGCCTCTCCAATTTCACGAACGGATGGTGGATAACCTTTGGCTTTTACTTCAGTTTTGATAAAATCAAGAATAGCAAGTTGACGCTGAGAGACCTTGCTCACGAGTATCCCTCCATAATATGTAATAATTAATTTTTATTATATCACAGAACTCGAGTTCGTACAAACATAAGTTCGAATATTACCTGAATTTCTCAATAAATTGCGATTCATCTCAAATTTTGTCATTGTTCGCATTGACACAAACGTTTGTTCGTGTTAATTTATGAATAAGAACAAACGTTTGGGGTGTGTTAATCATGTATTTTATGACAAGTGAACATTCAACTACTATATCTAAACCTACTATGAATAAGAGAGCTAATATTGCGAATCCTCGCAGCGTAAGAACGACTAAACAATCTGCGAACCTAAATGGAACTTTAAAGAAACATCGTCGTCTTGTTCGTGTCATGTTATTGGTTCTATTAATTGTAGTCGCTGCTTGCGGCGGTGCAATTGTACATACTTATGCTGCTCAAGCAGGAAATTCGGTTTCAAGCTCGCAACCAGATCCATCTATTCCTTTTCATGGTGCGAATGATAAAATTATTGTAAATCCAGGTGAGAGTCTCTGGTCAATTGCAACTGAATTTGTTCCTAAAGGAATGACTGTACGAGAATATATGCGTAAGCTTCAACAAGTAAATGGAATGAAACATACGAATTTAGAAGCAGGACAAGCCCTGATTATTCCTACTTATTAATAATATCTAAAGACTTTTTAAAGATTTGAGTGTGTTGTCATCGTTATTCGTTCCTGTGTGATAATCAGTAATTTTTTCTTCATATCCTCCAACTAGTCCTCAAACTTGACATTGATCGTATGTAGTGGCAAAGTATTAGCAGAATCCACTGTACGAATGATGTTACGAGGAGGCAATAGACAGATGGAAGATACAATTAAACGCATAAATGAATTGGCCCGTAAACATAAAGCACAGGGGTTAAGTGAAGAAGAAACTGCAGAGCGTGATGTACTTCGTAAAAAGTATATCCAATCTGTTACTGGTAATTTAGAGTCACACTTAAAAACAATCACAGTTGTTGATGAACATGGGAATGAATTGAAGCGAAAAAAGGGGAAATAGAGATGACAATTAAAGCAATTCTATTCGATCTTGATGACACTTTACTATGGGATGAGAGAAGTATTAAAGAATCTTTTCGTGTGACATGTGAAGAAGCAGCTAAACATGCGAATGTACTCCCGAATGAATTAGAGGATGCTGTACGTAAAGAAGCGCGTGGGTTATATTCAACTTATGAAACATTCCCGTACACGAAGAATATTGGAATTAACCCTTTTGAAGCACTTTGGGGTAATTTCTTAAAGGGTGAAGATGAGAATCTATTCAAACTTCGTGAGATTGCACCTACATATCGTATGGAAGCTTGGACACGTGGATTGCGTGCTTGTGGGGTTGAGAATGAAGAACTCGGACAAAGATTAGGTGAAATGTTTGCAGCAGAACGTCGTATGCGTCCAATTGTATATGAAGAAACGTTCAAAGTACTGCAACAGTTGAAAGAAAAGTACAAGTTGCTGCTTCTAACTAACGGCTGCCCTGACTTGCAACAAGAGAAACTAGATGGGGTTCCTGATCTTGCACCTTATTTCGATGAAATTATTATTTCTGGTAATCATGGTCAAGGTAAGCCAGCAGATACGATCTTCTGGCGTGCTGTTGAGTCCTTAGGAATTGATCCATCAGAAGGTATTATGGTTGGCGATAAGCTTACGACTGATATTCTAGGATCGAATCGAATCGGCATGAAGAATATGTGGATCAATCGTCATGGTGCGACTCGCACAGATGAGATTATCCCATCTTATGAGATTGACCACTTATCGCAAATTGATCAAATTATTGAAAGTGAACAGCTCTAATACTTTTCATACGAACAAACCGCTCTATTCTTAAATCAAGAATAGAGCGGTTTTATTTGTATTTCCTACCTATGATCCAATTAGGCCTTAATAAATGATTCATCTTGGAACGGATGTGCAATCCAGCCTTCTGTTTCAATAAACAAGCGAACTGCAACGATTTGTTTGTTTTCCATTAAAGTGAAGAAATGCGGCTTGTGCTCTGGAACGGAAATAACATCGCCAGCTTCAAGTTCAACATCGAAGTATCCGACTTCGTCTGTTCCCTTAATGATAAAGATACCTTTACCAGCAGCAATTGCACGTACTTCATCTTCGGTATGTGTATGAACTTGCTCGAATTTTTTGAGAAGTTCATCTAAATTAGGGGTTGCTTCGGATAGTGCAATAATATCCCACGTTTGATATCCACGGCGAGCAGCAAGATCCTTGATCTCAGGCTCGAATGTACTTAGGATTTGTTGTTTCTCTTCGTCAGAAAGTATGAATTTTTCTTGCAATTCAGCTGGCAGCTTGCTGGGGTTCCAATGTTCGTATAAGACTTCTTGTGAATCTAGAAAAGCGCGAACATTCTCTTCGCCACTAATGCGCTCACCTGTATTACGAATATGAATTTCAGCCATGATAATCCCTCTCTTTTCCCATAGGATATTAAGTATTATAGTGTAATTTCATACTGATGTCGATGAAACTGCCTATCTATTTTGAAAATAGGAAGGATATTCTTTTCAGTAGGGTTTGATTCTGATACACTTATTTTTAAAATAATTCATTTTTATATTAATTATTGAAAAAATTGTTGAAACAAATGAAATTGGTGACCTGGAGTAGAGAGAAGGAGAGCAGAGAAATGACCAAACGTACCTTACAAGAACAGTTAAAACATAAAATATTAATATTAGATGGTGCCATGGGAACGATGATCCAAGCAGTAGACTTAACGGCTGTGGATTTCGGTGGAGACGAGCTTGAAGGTTGTAATGAGATGCTCGTATTGACTAGACCTGAAGTGATTCGAAATATACATGAACAATATTTTGCCGCCGGTGCAGATATTGTAGAAACGAATACATTCGGCGCAGCAAGTGTCGTGCTTGCAGAGTATGACATTCCGCAGCGTGCCAGAGAGATCAACCTTGCAGCAGCAAAACTTGCGATAGAAGCAGCAGAGAAATATTCGACGCCAGAGTGGCCACGTTATGTTGCAGGTGCTATTGGGCCAACGACGAAGACTTTGTCTGTAACAGGTGGTATCACTTTCGAAGAATTGGAAGAGAGTTACTACGAACAAGCTCTAGCATTAGTTGAAGCTGGTGTTGATGCCATATTACTAGAAACATCTCAAGATACACTTAATGTAAAAGCGGGCTCAATTGCGATTCGAAGAGCTTTTGCTGATGTAGGTGTTGAATTACCCATAATGATTTCAGGAACGATTGAGCCAATGGGGACTACCCTTGCTGGGCAAAATATCGAGTCTTTCTATATTTCACTTGAACATTTAAAGCCGATTTCGATTGGACTTAACTGCGCGACTGGCCCAGAGTTCATGCGTGATCATATCCGTACGTTATCTGAGATTGCGAGTACGTCTATTTCTTGTTATCCGAATGCGGGGTTACCCGATGAGAATGGTCACTATCATGAATCACCAGAATCATTAGCGAAGAAGATGGCAGCATTTGCAGAGCAAGGTTGGCTCAATATTGCTGGAGGTTGCTGTGGTACAACACCTGATCACATCCGTGCATTAGCAGATGCGCTCGCACCGTTCACGCCACGTCCATTAACAGGTTCACATGTTCCAGCTGTATCTGGTATTGAAACAGTTTACATCGAGCCAGAGAATCGCCCATTCATGGTTGGGGAACGTACGAATGTATCGGGTTCACGTAAGTTCAAACGCTTGATCAAGGAAGGTAAATTTGAAGAGGCTTCCGAAGTCGCGCGTGCCCAAGTGAAGAATGGGGCGCATATCGTTGATATTAACTTACAAGATACAGATATTGATGAAGCGTATGCGATGGAGACGTTTATCCAACAAGTAGTGAAAAAAGTAAAAGTGCCAATCATGATTGACTCGACATATGATCATATCATTGAATTAGGACTTAAATATTCGCAAGGAAAGTCAATCATTAACTCCATTAACTTAGAAGATGGCGAAGAGAAGTTCAAGAATGTGGTCCCTCTTATGCATAAATACGGTGCTGCGGTTGTCTGTATTCTTATTGATGAACGTGGTCAAGCTGTGAGTCGCGAAGCGAAGATGGAAGTCGCGACAAGATCCTATGAACTCTTAACTGGAAAATATGGTATTCAGGCACATGACATTATTTTTGACCCGAATATGTTCCCAGTTGGTTCAGGAGATCCACAATATATTGGTTCTGCTGTAGAGACAATCGAGGGAATTCGGATGATTAAGGAGAAATATCCTGCATGCAAAACGATTCTTGGTCTAAGTAATATCAGCTTTGGTCTGCCTGATGCAGGTCGTGAAGTATTAAACTCGGTATACTTGTACCACTGTACAAAAGCAGGTCTAGATTATGCGATTGTAAACACAGAGAAGTTGGAACGTTATGCATCGATCCCCGAGCATGAACGCAAGCTGGCTGAAGAATTGATCTACAATACGACAGATGAGACGTTAGCTAGTTTCGTTGCTCATTTCCGTGAGAAAAAGGTGGAGAAGAAAGAGAAGATTTCGAATCTAACCTTGGAGGAGCGTTTGTCCTCTTATGTGGTGGAAGGAACGAAAGAAGGGTTAATTCCAGACTTGGATTTAGCACTTGAAAAATATCCGCCGCTCGAAATTATCAACGGACCGCTTATGACAGGAATGGCAGAGGTAGGTAGACTGTTCAATAACAATGAGTTGATTGTAGCTGAGGTACTGCAAAGTGCGGAAGTAATGAAATCATCTGTTGCCCATCTGGAGCAATTCATGGCAAAGGATGAAACCGCGGTTAAAGGGAAGATCATTCTTGCAACTGTTAAGGGCGATGTACATGATATTGGTAAAAATCTTGTAGAAATTATTTTATCGAATAATGGGTATCAGATTGTGAACTTAGGCATTAAAGTACCGCCTGAACAATTAATTGAAGCTTATCGCAAGGAAAAGCCTGATGCGATTGGTTTATCTGGACTTCTAGTTAAATCTGCTCAGCAGATGGTTGTAACGGCTCAGGACTTGCGTAACGCAGGTATTGATGTGCCAATCATGGTTGGTGGCGCTGCACTTACACGTAAATTTACGAAAACTCGAATTGCACCTGAATATGAGGGACCTGTTCTCTATGCTAAAGATGCGATGGACGGTCTGGATCTTGCGAATAAATTGAGCGATCCTATACAGCGCAAGCGTTTAATCCAAGAACTGCGCGAAAGCAAGGAATCCGATGTAATGGAATCGGGTAAAGCAGATGTGTCGATGCCTACGCTCACGCGAGTCAAGAACTCAACGGTAAAACGTGATCTACCTGTACAAGTACCTCCAGATACGGAGCGCCATGTCCTTCGTGATTATCCGATTGGCCACTTGATGCCTTATGTGAATATGCAAATGTTGCTCGGTCATCACTTAGGGTTAAAGGGAAAAGTAGAGAAATTAATCGCAGAAGGTGATGAAAAGGCGATTGGACTTAAAGAAACCGTAGACGGTATTTTGCAAGAAGCTCAGCGAGACGGTATTATTAAAGCACAAGGGATGTATCAATTCTTCCCGGCGCAGTCACAAGGTGAGACTATCTTTATTTACGATCCACAAGATCACACGAAGGTGCTGCAAACTTTCACATTCCCACGTCAAGCGACAGAGCCTTATCTGTGCTTAGCGGATTATTTGAAATCCGTTGATAGTGGGGTTATGGATTACGTTGGATTCCTTCTTGTTACGGCAGGACATGGTGTCAATGAGATTGCTCGCGAGTGGCGCGATTCTGGGGATTACTTACGTTCCCATGCGCTGCAGTCTACAGCACTCGAGCTTGCGGAGTCGTTCGCAGAACGAATTCATCACATCATGCGTGATGTATGGGGGATTGCGGATTCGGCGACAATGACGATGCAAGAGAGATTTGGTGCAAAATACACCGGACAACGCTTCTCCTTCGGATATCCAGCATGTCCGGACTTGGATGATCAGAAGCAGCTATTTGCGCTGATGAAGCCGGAGGATATCGGTGTTGAATTAACGGAAGGATCGATGATGGAACCAGAAGCATCTGTTTCGGCAATGGTGTTCGCGCATCCTGAGGCTCGTTATTTCAACGTAGATAAAGTGTAATTCATTACGATTGGAGCAAGAAATAGATTGGAACTCTATTTTCTAGGTACGGGGGCAGGAATGCCCTCTAAAGAACGAAATGTAACAGCGATAGCACTTAGCCTGCTCGCTGAGCGTGGTACGTATTGGTTGTTTGATTGTGGAGAAGGTACACAGCATCAAGTACTTCGTACACCTGTTAAGCTGAGTAAGCTGGAGAAAATTTTCATTACACATTTGCATGGTGATCATATATTTGGGTTGCCGGGACTATTGTCTTCACGTTCGCATCATGGTGGTGATACACCGCTTACGATATATGGACCACGTGGTATAGAAGCGTATGTACGTCAATCACTTGCTATCAGTGGCTCTCATCTTAACTATGAATTAATGATTACTGAACTTGATAATGAAGGTATTATCATAGAAGATGAGACATTTACAGTAGAGATGAAACGACTGGATCATCGGATTGAATGTTTCGGATACCGGATCATTGAACGTGATCTTCCAGGTCCGCTTCTTATTGATAAACTTCGACAGGAACGAATTCCTTCGGGTCCGATTTACGGTCAGATTAAGCAAGGGGGAATAGTTACTCTACCTGATGGAAGGGAAATCAACGGGGCAGACTATATTGGGGCAACTATTCAGGGACGAATAATTACAATTTTAGGAGATACGAAGCCGTGTGCAAACTCGCTTGAACTTGCCAAAGGTGCTGATGTACTCGTGCATGAAGCGACGTTTGATGCACAGAAGAGTGATCTAGCTAGAGATTATGATCATTCGACATCGGTTGAAGCTGCTACGACTGCAAGAGATGCAGGAGCTAGAGTGCTCATCATGACACATATTTCGGCTCGTTATCAAGAGGATGGGGCAAAGCAATTAATTAATGAGGCACAGGAGATTCATTCGAATGTGCATCTTGCTGAAGATTTTTGGGTTTATGCTGTTCGGCGATAGTACTTACGATCTTTCTATAATTTAACTAGTCTGATAATGCAACATTTGAACTTGAAATGCGTATATATCATGGGGGGGACATGTCGATGAAGCATGCCATGATTCGGATCATGACCATTGTATTAATAATCGGAGTACTACTCGTCGGCTGTTCTCAAGCACAAGCGCGGCCTAGCAAACAGACGAATATCGAAGTTTCTCCATCACATGTATCAAGATTTTCATATCGGAACTTGTTAAATACACATAATATTTATAAACAGATGGACAATATTTTCTTTTTAATGAAAAGTTCGAAGAAGATGAACGGATTTATGCGTTGGACACGTCCCAATTCAAATACGTTCAAAGACAAGATTAAAGGCAGCCTTAAAAACTTTTATCACAAGAAACGAAAAGGTTCGTCTAAGCGTATTACATTAGAAGCATAAGAAGTTCTCCATTTGTTGAATGAGCACACCCTTTTCAGGAAAAAATAGGGTGTAGATTACTTTGCTGAGGTGAAATGATGAAATATACGAGTCAAGACATTATCATTATTGAGCAAGCCCTGCAAACTGCTATGCAAATAGAGACGAATCCAAGTAAAATTGAGGGAATCCGTGAAGTTTTAACCAAACTTCGTGAAAGTGCAGAGGTTGCTCTGCAAAGTGATCGTGATGACTTACTAGAAGAAGAAGCCTACAGCAGTACGCGTTTCGATTACGATGATTCCTCTGATCCCATTTAACTTTTCCCGGGAAAGCGCAGAAACTGACAGCAATGTCAAATCTGCGCTTTTTTTGCGTATAAAGAAGTAGATAGTCTATTGTTGAAAAGCGAACGTGTATTCTGTAAGATGTTAGTATATAGCAGTAAAGGGGAACGAATGGATTATGAATCATTTGACCGGAAAAGTTGCCTCGATTGAGGAGTTTATAGATGTAATGCGTCAGAAGGAAGAGATCATGTCAGGGATTACGTATTGGCATACAATTCCGGAGCGAGAAGCGAAAATCGCAGATTTTCCAGAAAACCTTCATCCTAAAATTCGCGAAGCGCTGTCTGGGCGTGGCATTCATCATTTATATACGCATCAGCGAGATGCTTTTGTAGGAGCTACTTCAGGTAATCATGTTGTTACAGTAACACCTACTGCATCAGGTAAGACGCTTTGCTATAACTTACCAGTACTACAGCAAATTCTAGAGAATGATAGCAGTAGAGCACTTTATTTATTTCCCACCAAAGCACTTGCGCAAGACCAAGTGTCAGAGCTTCAAGAAATGATTCAAGTAATGGGTGTTGATCTTAAATCGAGTACGTACGACGGAGATACGCCACCTTCGGCACGGACAGCCATTCGCAATGCTGGACACATTGTTGTGACGAATCCGGATATGCTCCATTCCGCGATATTACCCTTACATACGAAATGGGTGAAATTGTTCGAGAATCTAAAATACATTGTCATCGATGAAGTTCATGCGTATCGCGGGGTTTTTGGTTCACATGTGGCGAACGTGATTCGTCGATTGAAGCGGATATGCCGATTCTACGGGTCTAATCCGCAGTTTATTTGTGCATCAGCTACGATTGCGAACCCGAAGGAACATGCTGAGAAGCTGATTGGGGAAACGGTTCAATTGGTTGATAATAACGGTGCACCATCAGGCGAGAAGCATTTTGCCTTCTACAATCCACCAGTTGTGAACCCGCAGCTTGGTATTCGCAGAAGTTCGGTTCTGGAGGCTCGGAAAATAGCGGCACTGCTTCTTAACAGCGGCATTCAGACGATTGTGTTTGCGCGTTCGCGTGTACGAGTTGAGATATTACTATCGTATTTACAAGAGCTCATACGTAAAGATCTAGGTCCAAAGTCAATTCGTGGTTATCGAGGTGGCTATTTACCTCAGCAGCGAAGGGAAATCGAGCGAGGTTTACGTCAAGGGGAGATCCGTGGTGTTGTCAGTACGAATGCCCTTGAACTTGGCATTGATATTGGTCAACTGCAAGCCTGTGTGTTGTGTGGGTATCCGGGCACGATTGCGTCGACTTGGCAGCAAGCAGGTCGTGCAGGACGTCGAATGGAAAGTTCACTCACTGTACTTGTTGCAAGCTCAGGACCACTGGATCAGTATGTGATCTCTCATCCAAGATTTTTCTTCGACCGTCCGCCAGAGCAAGCGCGGATTCATCCGGACAATTTGCTCATTCTTGTTGATCATGTGAAATGTGCGGCATATGAACTTCCTTTTGAAGAGGGAGAAGAGTTCGGTGGTGAACCTCTGACAGATCTACTTGATTTTCTTGCGGAGGAGAAAGTGCTGCATCATGTCGGTAATCGCTGGTATTGGATGGAACAATCATTCCCTGCACAGTCGATTTCCCTTCGATCTGCAGCGCAAGAGAATTTCGTCATTATCGACATTTCCCATGGTTCCCGCGTTATCGGTGAGGTGGATCGATTCTCAGCGCCGACCTTAATTCATGAAGAAGCAATCTACTTGCATGAAGGCGTACAGTATCAAGTGGAAAAGCTCGATTATGAAGAAAAGAAAGCGTTCGTGCGGGAAGTCAGTGTTGAATATTATACAGATGCGAATTTATCTGTGCAGTTAAAAGTACTACATGTGTTTAAGGAAGAGCAGAAGTTTAGTCTGGATCGGCAGTTCGGCGAAGTGACGATTAACGCACAACCCACGATTTTCAAAAAAATCAAACTGCACACGCATGAGAACATTGGATCTGGACCGATTCATCTTCCTGAAGAAGAATTGCATACAAGCTCTTACTGGTTCTCCTTCCATGATGAAGCAGCGAAGCAATTCTCGAAAAATGATATGCAATACGCATTACTTGGGCTTGCAAATGTACTCGTTCATATTGCGCCGCTATACTTGATGTGCGATCCACAAGATATTCGCGTTGTACCGCAGGTACGTGCTTTGCATAACAAGAAACCGACGATTTTCTTCTATGATCGTTATCCAGGTGGAATTGGTCTGAGTGAGAACTTGTATGAGATACATGGTTCCTTGTTAGAAGAAGCACAGCGAATTATTCGAGAATGCGGCTGTCTTAGCGGATGTCCGGCATGTGTAGGTCCTATAGAAGAAGTAGGTTTACAGGGAAAAGAATTAGCGATGAAGCTACTGAATGTGATGGATGGTTCATTAACGTGATAAATAGTTTCTGTAGGGATAAGATTAGTGAATACCTAGTAATAGCCAAGAAATACCATTTGAAAGTGAGGTGAGGAAATGAGCGGACTTCGTGATCGATTAATGCGATTAAAGAGTGCAGGGCACTTGAAAAATGCTGAGCAAGAAACAAGGGATGAACGCAATGACATGGATATTGAGACGAATAAGAACGAGGATGTTCGACAGGGACTTGGTGAAATTAAGGTTGAAGGCAGATACAATCATTTTAGTGATAATGAGTATAGGAACAAGGACGACAGGGATGTTGAGACACCAATTCGTTACCGTAAATTCATTGAGCTGGAATCAGAGCGTAAACCTAGTGAACAAGAAGTAGCGCAGAACCATGATCATGTCGATCCGGCAATCGAACCTGCGAATGATGCTGGTGCTGAGTCGTTGACAGGAGAACTTTCGCAGTTACCTGTAGGATGGCGACTTCTGGGTGCGCATCTTGTTACCAACGAGTGGGGTTCATTTATTTTACGTCGTAAAGTATATCCGAGTACGGCGTTTCACGGTAACTATGAACTAAGTATGCTCCGTAGTTATGTCTCTTCACTTGAAGCTTTTCAAAAAGAAGGGCAAGTAGAGGTTATTGCAACACAAGAGCAGTTGTTGTTCTTCGATACGGAGACGACAGGACTTGGAGTAGGAGCGGGTAATGTTCCATTTATGATCGGAATGGGGTATTACGAGGATGACTCCTTCATTATGGAGCAGATGTTCATTCGCAATGCGAGCGAGGAACGCGCGATGCTGCACTATTTTCTCGAGCGATTAAAGAAATGTACACACATTGTCTCCTATAATGGAAAAACTTTCGATTGGCCGCTCGTGCTTAGTCGCCTTGTAATGAATCGGATGGCAAGTGAATGTCCAGAGCTTCAACATATTGACCTACTCCATTGTTCACGCAGTGTGTGGAAGCATACACTTCCTACTTGTAAATTAAGTACGGTGGAAGAGGATCGCTTAGGTGTACATCGACATGATGATGTACCTGGTTCGCTTGCTCCAATCCTCTATTTTCAATATTTAGCAGAAGGAAATCCGACGATACTTAGCGGGGTATTCGATCATAATGAACTGGATGTGCTGTCACTTGCAGCGCTTTCGATTCATTTTGCGAAGCTATTAGATGGGGTTGTACTGACTAGCGATGTACCTACTGAAGAGCGGTTTCGATGTGCATTATGGCTAGAGAAAATGGGTCGTACGGAGCTTGCTGAAGAGAGAATGGATGAGATATTACAAGAAATTTTGTTATCTTGTTCGGAAAATGACCGCATCTGGCGCGGTGATGTACCCGTTCAGATGGCTGCTTGGTATAAGAAGCGAGGTATCACAAAGTATGCAGTCGCTTTATGGCAACGTTTGATCGATTATAGTACGGATCGTTTCGGCACGTCTGTTCAACCTTTCGTAGAGCTAGCCATGCATTATGAGCATCGTGAACGCAACTTGGTAAAAGCACTTCATTATGCGCAATCCGGCGAACAAATGCTGAGAAAGCGCAAGTCGCTAAACCGTTACTCGAATGTGGATTCAACACCTTTGTCGGAAATGACCCACCGGATTCAGCGTTTGAAGCGTAAATTAGGCGATGAGCAGCAGTTATCTTTGTAAAAGAAATGAAATGTCTTCAACTTGTAACAGTTTGTTTCGAATATTTTAACCTTAATATGGCAATATAGATGACGTAGTGATGATCACACATCTTAGATTCGTGGTTTGGAGCGAAGATCATGTATTATGTAGGTGCCCATGTCTCAACTTCCAAAGGCTATTTAGCTGCTGCAGAGCGTGTTCATGCGATGGGTGGGAATGCGTTTCAATTTTTCCCAAAAAATCCACGAACGTTAATCCCTAAGAAATCGATTAATGAACAGGATGCGAAGGCTTGTGCAGCTTATTGCAAAGAGAATGAGATTGTTTCCATTACGCACGCACCCTATCCACTTAACTTGGCAGTAGGTCCAGAGAACTCGGCAATTATGCTGGAGTCCATGCTCAACGCGCTTATGATATCTGATGCATGTGGAGCTATGGGTCTTGTTGTGCATTTCGGCAATTATCATGGTGAAGATCGCTTACAAGGGTATCACAATCGCATTCAGCTACTGAATCAGGCGACTTCGTTATGGTCTGGGAATACGCTTATTCTAATTGAGAATCAAGCAGGTGAAGGGCATGGTGAGGGTTCGACTTTCGAGGAAATGACGACGATTCGGAATTTATGTCAAGAACCTGAGAAGATCGGATTTTGCCTGGATACGTGTCATGCGTATGCATCAGGATTGTGGAAGGGATTCGATTGGGAAGAAGTTGCGCTTAAAGGGCAAGCGGTTGGTTACTTTGATCATTTGAAAGCGGTTCATTTGAATGAATCGAAGTTTGCTGCAGGCGAGAAGCGGGATCGGCATGCACCGATTGGTTATGGAAAGATTGGAGAGACACATTTGAAGTCGATGCTCCAGTCCCCATTTTTACAAAACATACCGATTGTACTGGAGACACCTGCAACTGATTATGCGACACATCCGCAACAATTAAATGACGTTAAACGATTATTGTTAGAATCATAAGGGGGAAAATGATAGTGATTCATGTTTACTTGGATGATGCGCGGCGCTGTCCGCAAGGGTTCGTACTTGCGAGGAATGTGACAGAATGTATTCTTTTGTTAGATTCGAGTGAGGTAGATATTCTATCCTTGGACTATGATCTGGGTTGGGATCAACCAAGTGGTGGTGAAGTAGCCAGATGGATCGTATCAGCAGGTAAATTTCCTCGTGAAATCTACTTACATACCTCTTCAAATATTGGAAGAATAAAGATGTATGAGATGCTTTATGCCGCGAAACCAGAGGGCGTTAAGGTACATAATGGACCGATGCCAGATGAATTGATTGTACAAATCGCCCAAAAAGATACATAATTAAGGGTAGGGCATTTTTTCATGGGGATTTTTTTAGAGAGAATCGGGGGAAGCGTCATGATTACGTTGTCGAATATTGATTTTATACGTGAAGAACGTCATATTTTGCAAGATATTCAATTAGAGATCGGCAAAGGTGAGCATTGGGTCATTCTTGGACGTAACGGTTCTGGAAAGACGACGATGCTCGAGCTTGTTAATGGCTATGAGTTCCCGAGCAAAGGGAAAGTGGAAGTGCTTGGTAATGTGTATGGAACATGTGATGTGCGTGAAGTTCGACGTCGCATCGGTTATATTTCACAATCGTTATTCGAAAAGCTAAACCAAGGGGATCCTGTATGGGAAGTCGTTGCAACGGGTCAATATGCATTCTTAAGATTCTATGAAGCAATTGAAACTGAAGTGATTGATAAAGCAGTTGCGATGCTAAAGCGTATGGGACTTGATCATTTGAAAAATCAGCCTCTAGGTACGTTATCACAAGGTGAGCGGAAGAAAGTGATGCTCGCTCGTGCGCTTATGACGGACCCTGAGATTCTAATTATGGACGAGCCTTGCTCTGGTCTAGATTTGTATGAGCGTGAGAAATTGCTCGCTACAATAACGGAGATGAGCAGCAGTATTACAGTTGTCTATGTGACACACCATATCGAAGAGATTGTGCCGATGTTCACTCATGTAGCGCTAATCGAGAGTGGTCGATTAATTGCCGCAGGCTTGAAGAATGATGTACTGACAAGTGAGAATTTGCAGCAGGTTTACGACGTTCCGGTGGAAATTGAATGGTTCCGTGAGCGTCCGTGGATCAAGGTGTTATAGGTTTGTTATAGGTTTTATTTAATGAAGGATGTGTAAAGAATGGAAACTCAACTAGATACTAACAACTCCCGTTCCAAGTGGATTGGTACGTCAAATCGCGGTTTTGCAGTTCAAGCGGTTGAAGAATTAAGAAGACTTTTTACAGGACTTAAATTTTCCTATTTGATGCCTGCAGAAGTGTTCATGTTTGATGTGCCAATGGCGAAGGAAGAAGCGCTAGAAATTATTAATCGGGATATGCCGATGTTCTTGCGTCACTTGCAACCTGTCGATCATGAGATTGAGCGCGCAGCAGTGGATGGTGATCAGCAAGATACAGAGGGTCAAGATGAGATAGCTTCAGAAGATGCGTCGAATCACGTGGATCTCAAGGCATTAGCACAATTGTTAGCTGAGCAATATACATTTGAAGCTGGCGAGAAAGTAACCGTTCAAGTTCGCAAATCCGAAGGAATACCGATGGCTTATTCAGTTGCTTCGATTCGTGAGACGGCAGATCGTGTTCTACATGAGAAAATCGAAGCAGAGACAGTTGTTCGCGGTGCAGATCGCATTATCTCAATCTACGTTGTAGAAGATATGATGTTCATCGGGGTATCTCGCCCACAGGAGAATGTATCTGACTGGTCGGGTGGAGCAATTCGTTTCCGTAAGGAAGATGGTCAAGTTTCTCGTGCGAAGTTTAAGTTGCTGGAAGCGGAGTACGTGTTCAGTCTTGATTTTACCCAATACCGCAGTGCGGTTGATCTAGGAGCTGCTCCCGGGGGCTGGACGAGCTTGCTGCTGGAACGTGGCTTAGATGTAACAGCTGTTGACACGGGTACGATGGACCCGGCATTAATGAAGAACCCGAAGCTGAAATTTATTCGTAAGAATGCAAGCTCTGTGAAGCTGGCTGAACATGGATTCGACCTCATGGTATGCGATATGAGTTGGCATCCCAAACAGACGGCTGGGTTACTTAAGGACTTGTTGCACGCCCTAAAATATGGGGGTACAGTTATTGTGACAGTCAAGTTGATGAATAAGAAAGCATTCCAGACTGTGCGCGATTTCGTGCGTATCTTGGAGCCAGAACTTCAACTTCAAGGCGCGAAGCAATTGTTCCACAACAGAGAAGAACTAACATTATTTTTGATGAAAAAATAATTTGAGTGTGCCAAAAGTTGTTCACTGCAGATAAAAGAAGCACCTCCGGTCGCTGTTGAAATCGTGAACTTGAATTGATTTGGTGGTATTATCACGATTTCAAAGACGATACAACTTTTCCGAAGGAAAAGTACATCGGAAGCATCCTCCAGTGCTTCTTTTCTCTTACGCTCTACTTTTGACACCCTCTCGTGGAGAGGTAGGAAGCGTATAATGAATATCCAATTCCTAGGTCATTCTTGTTTCTTAGTTGAAGCTGGCGGTTATCGTGTGATTATTGATCCATTCTTAACAAGTAGTCCCGTAGCAAAGGTGAAGGCAGCAGACATTAAGGTCGATGCGGTGCTGCTTAGTCATGGTCATTTCGATCATATTGAAGATGCACAGTCGATTGCGCTTGCGAATGATTGTGAAATTGTTGCTAACTACGAGATCAGCATGTACTATGCATCTCAAGTTGTTAAGATTGCTCCAATGCAAGCTGGGGGAACCCGCGTGTTTGAATGGGGGAAGTTAAAGCTAACGAATGCGATTCATGGTTCTGGTCTGGAACCTGGTGATGGCACCATTTTACATGGCGGTAATCCGAATGGAATTGTGCTTACGATGGGTGGCAAAACATTCTATCATGCAGGTGATACCGCGTTATTTGGTGACATGAAATTAATTGGGGAAATGCACACGATTGATGTAGCAGCTCTGCCAATTGGTGATGTGTTTACGATGGGACCTGAAGAAGCGGGTATAGCGGCAACATGGATTGGTGCGGGTCACTACATTCCGATGCACTACAATACGTTCGAACCGATTAAGCAAGATGGGAAAGCTTGGGTAGATGCGCTATCTGTGAAGGGTATAAGAGGAACAGCTTTAGCCCCGAATGAGTCGCTAGAGGTATAGAAATTCATAAAAATAAGGACTATGCGGGGATATCTTCCTCGTCGTAGTCCTTTTTTTATTGTTGCATATTAACGGCTTGTGTATCCGTTTAGTGTTTGTTCAGCCATTTGAACCAAGCGCTTCGTCATGTTTCCACCGATCGTTCCAGCATCACGAGTCAACATGTTTCCGTAATAACCATCAGAGGATAGTGCAATTCCGAATTGTTGAGCCACTTCAAGTTTGAGTTGTTCCATCGCTTGTGCAGCGCGTGGTTCTAATAGGCGATTCGAACTTTTACTTCTTGCCATGTGGTAGACCTCCTTAAATATTGGGTTCAGATGTATTGTTAAACATTTTCACAAATATTATCCATGTATAAGTTGAAAAAGTAGTCTGGATTTACTGAAATTTCTGTGAGATGATTAGAAGGCTTGGACTTTTACGTGTGATCCTAACATGATGAATGAAGAAGGAGAGATGAAGAATGCAAGAACGATTATTACGTAGTGAAGTGCCGATTGAAGCGACATGGAATTTAACAGATCTATTCACATCAGATGAAGCTTGGAAAATGGAACTGAGCAGCATTCAAGATGACTTATCTTCTGTTACCCAATACCAAGGTACACTACACAAGGGCCCTGAGCAGTTATATGCATGTTTGCAAGCATCCGATACAATTACAGTTCGAGCGGTAAGAGCAGCTACATACGCAAGTCTGAAACAATCTGGAGATAGTACAAATCCAGATAACCAAGCAAACTCGGGACTTGCAGGCGATGCCATGTCTAAGATGAGTGCTGCACTATCTTTTGTGAATTCGGAGATTTTGGAGCTACCAGAAGGAACAATTGGGCGTTACTTAGCTGAATTGCCGGAACTCACTATTTTTCAAAAAAAACTAAATGATTTACTTGAACATAAGCCCCACAAGTTGTCTGCAGAGACAGAGAAAGTATTAGCGTCTTTGGGTGAAGTGATGGGACTGCCGCAGCGTGTTTATTTACGTGGTAAATTATCTGATATGACCTTTGCAGATGTGGAAACATCGGATGGTGAGAAGTTGCCGGTTTCATTTGCCTTATTCGAAAATAAATACGAAGGATCGCCTGATACCGAGCTGCGCCGCAGTGCGTATGGCTCCTTTTCCAAAACATTGTCACAATACAAGAATACGTTCGCAGAAGCTTATGGCACGGAAGTGAAGAAGCAAGTCGTCATGTCACGGTTACGTGGTTATGAGTCCGTTACACACATGTTGCTTGAGTCCCAACAAGTGTCGATCGAGATGTACAACAATATTCTAGATATTATCCAAACAAATCTAGCGCCACACATGCGTCGCTATGCACGATTGAAGAAGCGTGTACTTGGTCTGGATAAAATGATGTTCTGTGATCTAAAGGCTCCGCTTGATCCTGGATTTAGCCCGAAAATTTCTTATGATGATGCATGTGCGCTCATTCAAGACTCCCTTCAAATAATGGGAGAAGAGTACAGTGAGATTATGAAAGAAGCGGTAGAGAATCGCTGGATTGATTATGTTGATAATGTTGGAAAATCCACGGGTGCATTCTGTTCGTCTCCGTATGGTGCGCATCCGTACATCTTGGTTTCATGGTCAGACAGCATGCGTGGTGCGTTCACGCTTGCTCATGAGCTTGGTCATGCAGGACACTTCCGCTTAGCGGGTCGGAACCAAATTTATTCAAATACACGTCCTTCTCTTTATGCAATCGAAGCTCCATCCACGATGAATGAGATGCTGCTTGCAGATCATATTATGAAACAGTCGAATGATGCTAGACAGAAGCGCTGGGTCATTACGCAATTATTGCATACGTACTATCATAACTTTGTAACCCATCTACTTGAAGGCGAAATGCAGCGTAGAGTGTACGCACTCGCAATGGCAGGTGAGTCTCTAACTGCGAAGCGTCTGTGTGAGCTGAAAGCTGGTGTACTGTCTTCCTTCTGGGGTGAAGAAGTTGAGATTGATAAGGGTGCGTCGTATACATGGATGCGTCAGCCGCATTATTACAGAGGTTTGTATCCATACACGTATGCTGCTGGATTAACAGTATCCACAGCTGCAGCTCAGATGATTAAAGAAGAAGGTCAGCCTGCGGTTGATCGTTGGCTTCGCGTGTTAAAAGCAGGTGGGACGCTCAAACCACTCGAATTGTTCCAAATTGCAGGTGTGGACATGAGCGGAACAGCGCCGATTGAACGGGCTGTTGCATATGTAGGTTCACTTATTGATGAATTGGAAGCCTTGTACGAAGACCAATAATTCTTATCTTGTCTGCTATTGGAAAATATGCTACAATTTCCACAATTCAATACTGTTAAATAAAGCGGAAGCACCGCTGAAGGCAATGAACTTGCCTTCGGCGTGTGCTTTTTTTGTTTTATCCCAATCATTTATGGGATTAATTGAAAGGGGCATGTGGGTTAGAGGTGAAGAAATCAATCATGATACGCGGCGCTGTAGCGCTTGCTGCTGGAGGAATTGCGCTGCTCATATACGGCATTATGAAAATGTAATTAGCAATGAGAGGAGAGAATGATGAAGCCTTATACGTTTGTCGTAGTTATCGAAGATCAGACTTATACCGAGGGTATGATTGCGTTCCTGCATGGATCAGGATTTGGTAACAAAGTGGAGTTAGTTGTGTTTACACAGCCAGCTGCGGCTTTTGAATATTTGGATCGAAGCAGTTACAAGCCTTTAGTTCTTGTCTCAGAAGCGTTAGAACAAGAAGCGATCAAGCGTGTGGATCGTTCTGGGGTTGTTGTCTTGCATGCGAGGTCTGAACTACAGAGTAATGAGAATGTTGGAGAAGTTGGGGTCTATAAATATCAACCGCTAACGAGGTTGTTTAATCTGCTCTGTGCGTACGAATCCGAGCGTCAGCTGCAAAATGCAAAATCAGGTCAAGATGGGGTCAGTCGTACGAAAGTGGTATCCGTATTCGCAGCTGCTGGAGGTTGTGGGAAAACAACAGTATCCCTTCATGCAGCAATGGGACTCGTGGGTATGCAGCATCAGGTGCTATATGTATCGCTAGAGTCGATCGGATCAGCCTTGCAGCTGTTAAAAGGTACGGAAAGTGAAGATTTGAAAGGGAATACACTGTCTCAGCTGCTTTATCATTGGAAAACGGATGCATCAAGGTTGTTATCCAAGCTGGAACTACTGAAAGGGCATGACAAAGCAAGTAGCCTTGATTACATCGTGAACACGAATCAGATGCGTGAGATGGAAGTAATGTTGCGCAGTGATATCGCTGGATTTATTGCAGCATTGAAACAGACGAATCGCTACGATTGGATCATCTTGGATCTCGAGACTTCTGTACATCCACGAATACTAGGTGCACTAGAGTGTAGTGATGTGGTGCTATGGCTGCTGGGGGATGACACGATCTGTTTGAGTAAGACGAAAGCGATGAAGAAGCTGCTTCCAGTTATGAAAGAAGCACATTATATCGTAAATAAATACACGGGTACGATGCATAATGACCTTCATCAATATGATCTCGCTGCTTCCTACTATTTGCCTTACATACCTGCATGGAAGACTGTTTCTGAGCCAGTGACGATGCTCGTAGAGCCTCATTTTCAAGAAAGTATTCGTGCCTTATTGCTTCGCTTTACATCGGATGCTCATGTTGGGGGAATGAAGTAGTGCAGCTCGAACAACTCCGTGTATTGAAAAACAAAGTGTCACAGCAGATGGATCTATCGACTTCAATCTCAGATGATGAACTGTTTGACATGATCGAAGATGTCGTATTGTCTGAACAGCATGCTGTAGCGCTTACGGCTTCAGACATTCAAGCTTATGTGAAACGAATCTTTAGCAGTTTTCGTGGGCTGGATGTGCTACAACCTTATGTGGATGATCCAGCGATTACAGAGATTATGGTTAATGGCCATGAAGATTTGTTCGTTGAAAAAGATGGTCGTGTCATAAAGCTTGAAGAAGGCTTTGAGAGTAAGGAGCGTCTGGAGGATATTATTCAAGGCATTGTGGCGAAGGTCAATCGAACAGTGAATGAGTCATCACCTATTGTCGATGCAAGATTGCCTGATGGATCACGTGTGAATGTCGTGCTACCGCCTATTGCGCTGCAAGGACCGATCATGACGATTCGTAAGTTCCCAGAAAGTCCAATGACGATGGATAATTTGATAGCCAGAGGTGCGATTACCCAGGAAGCTGCAGAGCTGCTGCATCTATTCGTTAGAGGGAAATATAACATTTTTATAGCGGGAGGAACGGGTTCAGGAAAGACGACATTCTTAAATGCCTTGTCCCAATGGATACCACCAGGAGAGCGGATTATTACGATTGAAGATTCTGCCGAGCTGCAAATTCGTACGGTTCCGAATCTTGTGTCGCTTGAGACGCGGAATGCGAATACAGAAGGCAAGGGAGAGATCTCGATGCGTGACTTGATCAAATCTTCGCTGCGGATGCGACCGAATCGAATTATTGTCGGCGAGGTACGTGGAGCAGAAGCACTGGATATGTTGTCGGCGATGAATACGGGGCATGATGGTTCATTGTCTACTGGTCATGCGAATTCCTGCCAGGATATGTTAAGTCGACTGGAGACAATGGTACTGAGTGCAGCTCCACTACCCATTGAAGTGATTCGCAAGCAAATCTGCTCAGCAATTGATGTGATGGTGCATTTATCGAGGATGAGAGATTCTTCTCGGAAGGTGTTAGAAATTAGTGAGATCGTGGGCATGAAAGATGGGGAAGTGCAGCTTCATTCTATTTTTAAATTTGAAGAAGAAGATCTTGAAGATAAGACGAAGGTGCAAGGGAAGCTGCAGTATTGTCATAACGGATTGAAACACCTGCTTAAGTTACAGATGGCTGGCTTACATCCGCCTAAATGGCTGTTTCCGTTAGGGGAGGTGTCGGATTGATTTGGTTGATTGTTATAGGGGTCATTGGCGGCAGCTTTCTTGCATTTAGTGTGTGGGACCGATTGAAGGCTAGGAAGATAAGTATGAAGTCGGCACAGGATATTCCCATACAGATGGAATCCAAGGTTAGATTCGCTAAGACAACGTCCGAAGTACCTGTTATGAAAACGTCGCGATCGATAGTGTATGACAACTATGTGCTGAGTAAGAAAGAACGATTTACAGTTGTCTTGATTGCAGCTTTAATCGCAGGCGGGATAGGATTTGTATTCTATAAAAATGTGATTGTGGCGATCTTGTTCGCATGTAGTGGACTGCTCTTCCCAAAGATCTGGCGCAAAACGCAAATAACTAGACGCAAGGACAAGCTATTGCTGCAATTTAAACAAGCATTATATTGCTTATCCTCCTCTCTAAACTCTGGAAAATCGATTGAAAATGCATTTAGTGATGCACTCAGTGATTTGAGGATGCTCTACATGGACAGCTCAACACTGATCATTGTGGAATTTGAGAACATCGTCAATCGAATGGAAAATGGGGAGCCGATGGAACGGGCGATTGCAGATTTTGCAGATCGTGCCAACATCGATGACATCACAAATTTCTCTGATGTCCTGATTACTTGTAAACGTACAGGTGGGAATCTAATGGAAGTGATGCGTCGTACTGCATCTATTCTGGGAGATAAGTTAGAAATTCAGATTGATATTGCTGTTATGATCTCGCAGAAAAAGTTTGAATCAAGAGTGCTCATGGGAGCTCCAGTTGCCATTGTCGGCGTGTTAAGTCTGACTTCGCCAGATTATATGGAACCTCTTTTTCAAGGGGTGAAAGGTCCGATTATTATGACGATATGTCTACTAGTTCTGGGACTATGCTTCTGGTTATCGCAAAAAATAATGAGAATTCAGGTGTAAGGTATGTGGATGTTCATTCTATTTGGAGTTGAGATGCTTCTACTATTCGTCGTGATTTACTTAGGACGAGGAAAATATACCGAGCTATTTGCAAGCATCCCTTACAAATTTAAGTTGCCAGCTGCGGCTGTTGGTGCGATGTACGCGCTGGAGCATTTAAGGTTAATGAAATACTTAGATTTCATCACTGTAAAAGCACACGAGAAGATTATCGTGATTCATGGGAATAAGCATGCGCGTGAGCTGACGCAATTTTTCACAGCCGATACGTTGATTACTTCTTACATGTGCCTGCTTGTAGGTACGCTCCTTGGTGCAGTGAGTGAGGGAGATGTGAGCTTGCTTGGCATCGGATTGCTATTCATGCTCCTTATTCCTGTCCTATCACTGAAAGGCTTAACCACTGAGATGGAGCGTAGAAAGCGCAGCATCGTACTGGATTTGCCTGAAGTGCTAAACAAGATAATCCTGCTCATTAATGCAGGCGAGACGGCTCAAGGCGCGTTCGTACGCGTTATCAAAGGAATGCAAGTGGAAGAAAAGCGACCGTTAATCGAACAGTTACAACTAACAGCTTTGGAGTTACAGATGGGTGTATCTTTTGCAAAAGCACTAGAGAATTTAAGCCGTCGCTCTTCAGTAAGTGAAGTGTCACTGTTTACGACAACACTCATGCTGAATCACAAAAGGGGAGGTGATGAGCTAGTAACGGCACTGCGTGGCTTAGCCAAAGAATTATGGGATCGCCGTAAGGCTGTATGCCGGACGCTAGGGGAAGAAGCTTCATCTAAGTTGCTTTTTCCAATGGTACTGATCTTCGTTATCGTTATGGTCATCGTCGGTGCACCAGCGATCATGGTAATGAATAGTTAACACATACTCTAAGGGGGAAATGAGATGAATAAAGTAATGGCAGGGTTAAAGCGTTTTTGGAACAATGAAGAAGGTTTAGGGACTTTAGAAATTTTGTTAATTGTAGCGGTGCTCGTTGCGATTGCGATTATTTTTAGAAAGTGGATTGTAGACTAAATAGGTTTAATTGACAATAATCAAAAATGTAGATTGTTTTTCAGCACACAAGAATATGATAAGATAAGTAGATGTTCAGTAATGATTCAGTGTATTTTCGTATTTGGAGTGAGGATAAAATGTCTTATTTATTCGGGAATGGATTAATTAAATGTGGCGAATGTGGCGGGAAGTATCGCGGAAAGAAGCAACGAGATAAAGTAGTGTACATATGTTCCACTTACAATAAAGACAGTTCAAAATGTGTTCGTTTCGTAATAGAGGAGAAACAGCTTCTAACAGTCTTAAATAGCCATTTAAAGCTCAATGAGAAAAAAACAGGGGTTGATACCTCTTTATACGATCTCATCCTTTACATCGAAGCTAAGGGTGGGGGATATATGATTAAATACCGTGATGGGAAAGAATCAATTATAAATTTACAAAACGACTATGGAATCAAGGTTCAATTTTAAAATTTTTCCTCCTCCCCAAATAATTTGGATAAATTAGTAAATAGGGGCAACATTGGAATTTTTCCATTTTCACTGGGGAGGAGGCTAAACCCGCAATACATCAGCATAATTGAATATTCTTAAGGGGCAACATATTTTCGTCAAAAGGTGAGAAAAAGTAAAAAAAAGACTCATAAATCCCTTTGAAATTAGGGTTAAATGAGTCATTTTTTATATTAATATAAATATTTTGCTGCTACATTAATTGGCTTCAATTTTATGTTTTTCAGCTATTAGAATAGCCTTGTCAAATAATTCTTGTGCTAGTTTTTGAAATAAATCTTTGCTAATTACAAGTCGAACATAGGAAGGTAAGTTATCATAGCCATTAGTAATAACCCAATCCATTTTGTCTTTACCTGTTTTAAGAACAAGCTCTTCAGCATACTTTTCGGCAGATAACATTAATTCGTATAATTTCTTTTTAACATATGAATAAGATGCCTGACGATGAGTAGCAGCATAAACAATAGCACCAACTACAGCAATAATTAGACCCCAATATTGCTCAATAATTTCCATTAGATTTTTTCTCCTTTGCGTCTTTCATTTATGATCATTTGTATATAAGTGAACTCAGCACTTGTCAATTTCTTATCTCTGGCTTTTTGAACCCAATCCCAATCTAAGATAATCTTTTCGTTGTAAGCATTTCCTAGAAACATATCAATTCTTTCCCACGCATCATTACTTAAACTCATTGCCATATTCTCATCATCCTCATCATTTTTTTCTTGCAGTTCACTATAAAGTCTCTCCCAAGGAAAATATTTTCCCGGGCACATAGGTTTATATGGACTAACTTGGTAGTGTCCTATAACGTCGTATTGAGTAAGTTGGATCGTAATGCCCCATTTTTCTTTCACATAATCTCGTATGTATTTATGCAGCCAGAGTGTTGCTTGAAACTGTTCTTCAGTTAAATTACCATCAGTTCCTTCATGCTCAATAGAGACTGAGTATTTATTCGGATTAATACCTTTATGCTCTTGCACAATAGGAGTCTTGCTACTTGTAATATCCAAGGCATCAATACCATTTGCCCATGCCATTCTTTCCATGTCTACAAATTGTACAATTTCACCTTTTTTGCTAACTCCAAATGTTGATGATGAGACAGTATTGTTTGGAGTTGTAAACCAACTAAGTAGGCTTGACCAACTTCCTGCTGAGATATGGTCAACTATAAGACATGGAACGTTTCCATCTCTCTTACTAGAATTTGTGTGTTCATTACCAACAAATTTGATTGTGTAACTCATTTATTCACCTCATTTGTATCATCCTTAATTTCTTTACGCTTTAAAATTTCAACGACTTGTTTAAGCTGTGGTGGCAAAGGACAGTTTGCTCTTCCTAAGTTTTCTATAATGCTTATTAACTCGTTTGCAAGATAAAAATAAATTGAACCTGTCATTAAGAAGCTTAACTCAAATACAATATCAGCTCTGTGCATAACGATGATTACCAAGAACATCAATCCTTTTTTAGCTAAACCAATAGAACCTTTTTTACTACTTAATCCCTTATTTTTATTTGAGCTACGTCCTTCTTTAATAGAAGCTACAATTCCTGTTATGTAATCAACAACAACTAATAAAACTAAAAACTCTAACAAGGCACTCCAACCTCCAAACAAATAACTTCCCATACTACCAAGGGCTGCAACGACTATGTTTGCAAATTTTCCATACAATTTGTAAATCCTCCTTAAGCATCATGTATATAATAAAAGAGACTGCCATTTGGCAATCCCTTGTGTTTAAAACCCTTATAAACATTGGGTTATTTCTTGCATAATTCCCCATGAAAGTGATATTTCATTGGGTATTAAATTATAAGTACATATCCACCTTCAATATTATCACTATCAATATTAATTGTACTTCGTATGTCATTGATCCATTTTACACGAACAGTTAAACGACCTCTTATGTCTGCTGTTTCATATGCAGGGATAATAATATTTGATCGTAGATATCCAGATATTATGTATAAATTACCTATAATCATGTCGGCATATGTAACCTCAAGTGATCCTTTGATATTGTCACGATATGGTACAAAAATATTGGAAGGTATTTCAGTGTTCTCTGTTCTTCTAACAGTAAGAGTACTCTCAATCTTATTGCTTAAAACCACATCGATATGTCCCGATACTTCTCTGCGGTTAATAAAGATAGAGCTATTTACCTCAGTCTTTTTGTTACCCATGACAAATAAATTACCATTAATCTCTTTGTCAGACTTTGCTATGATTGATATCTTTCCAAGTACATTTCTTCGATTGACAGTGATCTTACTTGTTAGTTTTTGATCAAAACCTTTTCGAATAGTTATATCCGATGGAATATTAGAACGATAAGGAATTTTAATTGTTGCTCTTGTTTCTCTTCTGTTTACTCTCAGGCTTGAAGGAGTGTCTGACCATTTAGTCTTGCGGACAGTCAACTTAGATTCGATAGTGTTAGAATATGGAATGAACAATCGACTGACCAGTGAAGGATAATTTATTCCAATCTTATTATTTATTTCACTGATTTGCTTCTGTCTGACAATCAGATTAGAATCAATCTTACTCGAATCACTTTGTCTAATCTTAAGCTTCGAACCAATAAATGGTTTATTGGTCTTGATGCTTGATTCCATATAATAATTTGGATTGAATACGTGAATTCTTGCATCAAAGTTGAACTTGTCGTTTTGGCTTGGAATGAAGATCCGTGCTGTAATTTCTTTCTTGTCTTTGTATGATACAAATAATTTAGATTCTAATTCACTTCTACCACTACTGTATACTACATTTTCTTCATATGTAATTTCAAGGTAAGGTTGGTTGTCTACACTCTCTCTTGTGTAAAACTGTAATTGTCTAGGTACAGTTTCATTCATTGCTTTTAGAGTAAATCCATTATTATCCTCTTCATTGTTATGCCACTGTCTAACTTTCTCAGAAGCATCAAAAGTTAATAATCCCACTTCACTTCCTGAAGTTTGAATATCAAGTAATGCTCCACTATTAGGTTGAGTTGCCCACGTTACGCCTCGTTCAGTCCATTTTTCGACTGACGAAAATAGACCTATTTGATGCGGTTGTTTTACGTTGTAGCTATAAAGATTTAGTTTTGATTCAATTACCGTTATATCTTTAGGTAATTGGTTTAAATCAAATTCTAAAAAAGAACGATATCTCTCGGGAAATGAAGGGTTGTACCCCACAAGCATAGATTGCTCAGATCCATAATTAAGAGTCGGAACACTTTCTCGAACAAAAGCATCCTTAACAGGAAATAGTTTTACAGTATACTTAGGTTTTAGAGCTACATCAACAATACCAACCATTCTATTCTTTGGTGAGATTTGAATGCTACTACTCAAGTCGTTACGATATAGCACATTCATTGTTCCTCTTCGTTGATTACCTAGTGTTGGAGGGAACGATGGATCAACAATAACAAAGTCACTATATATTTTTAAGTTACCATATATGTTATTGTGCTTTTTCACGCTAATTGATGAAGTTAAATTACTTTTATCTACACCAATAACATTAAATTTACCTGTCATTCTATTTTTGGGAGTTATGACCAACCTCCCTTGAATGTTATCAAATACATCTGTCAGAAATAATCACTTCCTATTCCATTGTATTGGAATTAAATTGGTTCAGCACTTACACGAACATCAAAATTCCCACTACTTGCTTTAGCAGTCGAATCTACAACCAATCGAACATAGAACTCAATAACACTATCGAATTTCATTTCCTGTTCATAAAACAGTTCACTTTCTGCAATGAAAGGATTAGTTTGCTTACTTAACTCTATTGATAATCCATTTATATTATGCTCAGACCATAGTTTAATATTTTTCACATCAAATGGATATGTATTAGAAAGTTTTACTTTTATGTCGAGGGATGTTTGACCTGCAATAAGAGTTCCCATGTCTAAATATTTTAGAATCTCACCAATAGAACTTGTATAGTATTGCTGCGTCGTGTCCATAAACATAAGTCCCGAGTATTTCTTATCAAGTTCATCGTAAATGATGGACAATGAATTAAGAGCTGGCGTTTCTGTTGTTGAAGACTCTGTAGAAATCAGTGATTCGATTTTAATATCATCAATTACATCATCTTGTTCGAGATAATACGCGAACCTAATTCTTTTAATAGGAGATAACTTAATCCAATCTAACATGCTTATCAAGTTGAATTCAGATGGTGCTATTCCGTTTCTCTTCACATTTGCTAAATCTCCAATATTAATATTTTTCCATTTTTTATTTTTAAACGTCTTCCAAGTTACTCCTTGATCTACGCTACAGATTACCTTAATCGATTTGGTTGTTGGGTTTAATCCAAACTGTACCACATTTAATACCAGTTTCTGTGAATCACTTTTAATATCTATATCCTTCATTGGAATAACCAATTGCGGTCTTGGTATTGCACTTATATCTAATTGTTTGGTTGTAGTGCTTGTATCGTTAGTCCATACAATGAGTTCAGGATCTTCTAATTCATCAAGTGGACTATAGTTAGTTGAAACATTTAATTCAACAGATTTTTTGCTTGGATCATCTGTATAATACAAAACATCTACGCTATCTCCACACTCATCATAGATTGAAAATGGTTCCGTTTCGAATGTAACTGTTGATTCAGTTTGAGATAGATCGTCTGTATATTCAATGACTTTGATTGTCTTATCTTCCCATTCTTCAGCAAGAGTAAAGGGTTCTGTTTCAATGTTAAATGATGCTTCTGTTTTTGATAGATTATCAGTGTAGTAACATAATTCAACATCTCCTATAAGTTTTGACCATGCTGATTCTGGGATTAAAGCCATCTCTTCAGTGGTATTACCATTGAAATAATCACTTTCTGTTGGAGAGTCAGATGTTATTGTTAACCAAGACTCAGAAACATATTTTAAATAGTTGTTATTAAAAATTAAAATCCTATTAATATCATATCCAATGTATGGGTTAAAACCACTTGGAATAGGATATGCGAAAGGAGTTGCTCCAAAATTTACTGTAAGTGTCTTTGAGCTAGTTTCCATTGAAGATATCATTGGGAATACCTCGCCCAATACATTTAGATTAGTATGGGATATGCCCATATTTACTCCATTCTTATAGAAAGTAAGTGAATATTTATCTAAATCTAAAGCTACTCCTATCACATCACCAATTAACCATCCGTCTGCGTATTTTGTGTTTTCAGGATACTTAAAACCTCCATTTCCAGCATAAGAGCGCACATTCAGATCGGTATTCATTCCTGTATTAATATTATATGTTTTATTAGCTACACCTATAATCGAACTTATAGCGCCAGCGTTCCACTTAACTTCCCAATACCATTTTCCTTTTGTTTTACCATGGGTAGCACGAACAGATGAATATACTTTTGTATTAGTAATTGTTAGGTTTCCATTCGACAATACATTCCCTATGCCTGTGTCATTAGGGTTTAATGTTACGTTTACAGTTGCCATATGTTCGTCTCTCCTTTCTCATTAAAACAATCATTTCATTTACAATTATTATGTGATTGATACTTTCTTAATTGGTATTTTAGATGTATTGATTTTTTGACTAAACACTTTCCCAGAACCAAGTGTGGTTTGGTTCGAATCAACAAATGATTTTAATACTATCTCTTCATTTAAGTCTAGTATAGTTACTCTATCCATACCATATTTGATGAAATCTTGTTCAGTTTGAGATGGAATTTCTTTAATCTCATATACTCTAGGTGATATCAATTCAATACTATCAATTCTAATTACATTCCCGCTATTAGTTGATAATGTGAGTATTCTATAGTACAAATAAGGAGTTTTGTTTTTAGTTTCAAAAACTCTTCTTGTTTTTACAACCCAATCTGTTACTGAAAACTCTTCACCCAAGTTTGTGAAAACTATTCCATCATCAGAACCTTGTAATTTAAAGTTATTTGGGGCATATGGTAAATGGCTTATCAATAATGCAAATGATGATATCACAGTTTTCTTGACAAATTTATACTGAATCCATTGATTTATTGATGGTGAGTTTGTTTGCCAAAATGTAGTATCATCATTATCAAATGCTCTATAATGACCATCTGGTGTATATGTATTTGATGTGGTAACCTCACCAGATGGACTCGTTGGGGATGTCATTTTAGGAACCTCACTTTTCCCACTTGTTATCTGAATACTATGTGTCTTCCCATCCCCCGATGAAATCAAGAATTTATTCGAAATATTAATATACATACTTAGCTCTACAATATATAAATAAGTATCGCCGTTATTTGCTGTTACTTTAATTCTATAGTATCTATATTCTTTTGGTGATAAAACTTCAAAAATTTTGATTTCACTACTCTTCCACGCTATATTTGTCCGAGTATCCAAGATATCAATATCTTTGACGAAACTATCATTAGACCCTTCAAAAGTCCAGTTTTTTGGTGATTTTAAAATATCTGAATTTACTTGTATTTTATATTTATCTACCCTTTGTTTTCTCCCATAGTCTAGCATTAACCAACTTGGAAATACGTTAGATACCCAATGAGAATCAGTTGGCGAAAATCCACCATCAAAGGCTTTCCATGCAGGATACCATGACGTATTATAAACACTACTCGCACTTACAATATAAGGTGACGGAGATGTATCACTTGTCATTATTGGAGAAACTCTTAATTCATCCATTGTTTCACTCTCCTCTTAGAATAAATATATATATTTCTTCAATTTACTTGTTTACTTACTGAAACGAAATCTTATTTACTTTATTATTTGCTAAGTCAATTAAATGTTCATAAGTTTTTCCAGAACCTAATGCTGTATTATCAGAAATGACATCTATCACTTTGTCGAAGAAATTAAGACTGTTTGGAGTACTCGCTGCTATTCCATATTTAATAAAATCGCTTTCGTTGTTAGTTTGTAATCTCACTACTGAATCGTAAATATTTTTACGCTCGAACATGCTAACATTTGCAACACTTATGGCGTTACTCCCATTATTGAGAGTAACGTTTATCCTATATTTCATATATTTTGTCTTATTATTAATGGGAAATTCCTTAACTACATTTTGAATCCATGTTACATTGGTTTGAGTATCTAGTATTGTCCATATAACACCATCGTTGCTTGCTTCGAAAGTCCAATTTTTTGCCCCTTCGCCTACCCAATTTGCTGTGAATGAGTACTTCCCTATGCAAATTGCTTTTAAGAATGTATAACCAATCCAACCAACAATATTTCCAACTGGAGACTCCCATCCATTTGTATTTCCATTAAATGCATTATAATTATAGTAGGAACCATTTTGACCTGCGGGGTAAGACTCAACTAAACCACTTGGAATATTTGTAGAATTCATCTTTGGTATAACTGTTGATTCTGAAGTAGTGTTTATATTATTTACTTTAATAGATTTAATGTTTTTATTTTCAGATGAAAGTAAGATTCTATTTTCATATTTAAGTTCAAACATTTCAATTCTCTTAATTGCCAAGTTAATGTAGCTACCGTTTGGAGTTCCAGTGGTTACTCTAATTCTATATTTCTTTAAATATTGCGGCTTAGATATGTCAAAATACTTAAAAATAAGTCCACTCCCATTATCCCACGGTGAAACATTGGTTTGAGAATCCAGTTGAAACCAATTGACATTATCATTAGTTCCTTCAAAAACCCAACTTTTAGGATTATACATAGTAGTATCGTTTCCAATTGCATATCTAAATATAAGTTTAGGTTCATTAAATTCATATGCAATCCATCCAGTTAATACCCCATTAACCAACCATCCTGAACCATTATCACTAAAAGCACTCCAAACACTATAAGTTGGAGCATAAACGCCACTCGCACTAGCTTCACCACTTGGAGTAGTATTTGATGTCATGACAGGAATAGCATTTACTATATAAGCCATTTTCCTCATTCTCCTATTCGAAAATAAATAATAATCAATATCAAAATTTCATTCATAATCTATAAAAAAGTCGTGCCAAGTATTTATTGGATGGCTTATTTTTTCTACTATTATTCTTTAGTATCCTACTTCACACTGATTGTCTTTATATCAATAAACCTCTTTAAGTCAATATTCTCTTTAAACAGTTTTCCTTTACCTGAAGCTTGTCCAGCTGCTCCATTGTCATCCATTGGAAATGTGAAGTTTGTTAGTTTCCTATCTAGTAATGAAAGGTCATCCATTCCATCACTTTTAAAAGTGTCTACAGAAGGCAATGTTGTCGAAATTGTTTTCCATGAAGGTGGCGTGGCTGGAATGTATGGTGTATTTTCATACATCTCTAAATCTCCAAAACCAACATAACGTGCATGTCCATTGTTCAAGGTTATATTAATCCTATACTTCTTGTAGAAATTGGGGTTTGGTATTATAAAACTTTTTATTTCTGAGGGACTTAAAAATGATTGCTCCTTTTGTATGTCTAATACCACCCAATTCGTACCGTCATTTGTACCCTCGAAAGTCCAATCTTTAGGATGAGCATTCAATTCTATACTAACAACAGTTCCAGTTGATTTTACCCTATATGCATCTATTTTTTTGGCTGTTGTAAATTCGTATGTCACCCATCCTGTAGTCTGTCCATTTGCTGAAAGCCATCCATAAGCAGTAGAATTATCAAATGCCACCCATGAGTCATAAAAAATAGTATTATAACTACTACTTGCACTTGCAATACCACTAGGAGTCGTATTGCTTGTCATGATTGGTATAGAATTTTTTGCGAAATATCCACCACTTTCAGATACACCATTTATCCACTTCTTATACTCACCATTCATTAGAATAAATGTTTTATGTAGTAGAAGCGTTTCATATAACAAAACTGGTCGGAAACCCATATACAACCCTGTATCTTTTGTATCTGTCCATCCATACGTATTAAGTGTTTTACTTCCACGAGTCATTCTAAGATCTGTTTTTTGCTTTCCATTGATAGTGCTGCTACTCCATGATACTCGATTAGTATTAGTCCATATCCACATGTCTTTATCAAGTGTTGAGTTAAGTATATAATTATCCCATTCGTTATCTGTATCAAATTCTGATACACCGCCAGTTGGAATTCGAATAGTTAATTGTTTTTTTTCTATTTTATCTATACTTATGGGCAAACCCGATCCAGAACTTATACCACTTGTATTCAGTGTATCCCATGAAATGCCAATCTGAACATCTCTATCAGCAATCAATATTTTTCTTCCCAAATGATCATTATCTACATATATAAAGTAAAAAGAGCCATTTGGAGTTGTTGATGAAGTTGGAGGAATAGGCGGTTTAATCGATGTGCCTAATTCTGAAAATGCTCCAATTGCATTTGATGTTGCTACATATGAACATATGATTTTATCTCCAATATTCATTTTTGATAAATCCGTGACAATTGCCATCTAATCGCTCCCATTATTCTTTGTATTCTAATACTGGTCGTAAACCATGACCTTGGAAAGAAGCAGATGTAACATAATTACCCCAACTCATTACTTTTTTCGAATCATAAGGTCTAGCAACTCTATAACTTGAAGCTACTATACTTAAAATAGGTGTTTCTTGACACCTAGTTATTGCTTTACTCCAATTAAATACATCATCTGATGTCTTTCCATTTTGAATTAATTGAATAGGAAAATTTGCAATGTATTTATCCCACTCATTATTAGTGGGAAATGCGCCAAATCCTTTATCAGTAGTAGAGATATTTCCATTTGCATCTGCGTAAGCTACACCACCTGTTATAGAACGGATGATGCTTCCTGTAAGCCAAGGAAGCCCTTGAATTAATTTCGCCACATTTAGAGATTCCCAACTAGTAGAATGAACTACTCTGTCAGCAATCAATAATCCTTTAGCTACTTTAATAAAATAGAAGCTACCATTTGATATACCTGGCAAAACTATTGGAATTTCATTTGCTGTACTTGCCCCCAATTCACTAAATGTTCCAAGGTTACCATTTGGTTGACCAACATATTTACAGACAATGTAATCACCGATCTTCATTCCTTTTAAGCTTGCTCTTAATTTTCCATTGGTAGCTGGCACACTCATTATTCATCAATCCTTACTCTAATGGTATTTATTTTCTTGAGCTTTGTTTTGTTCAATGGTTTCCTAAATAATTTTCCCTCTTCTGACCAACTAATATCCCTGATCATCTCATTTGAATAGTTGATTTTTAATCGTAAACTTCCATCAAACATAATTAAATCATTGTGTTGAAACTGGCTTTCCTCTCCAACAAAAAAATCATTTATAACTTTATCGATTATTTTCGTATCCCCAAGAAATTCAACTTTTATCTTTATATATCTCCCTTGTGGTGATGTAATTAAACCAGTGTCATTATTCAATAAGGAGAAATCTGAGTATGTAATATTGTTTCTAGATGTAGAAGTAAATATTTTTAAACTTGTAGCTTCTGGAATATTCTTAATGGCTGAGATTGAATTGATTTGTTTAAAATGTGAGCCTAAATCGATTGATGGAAATTCAATTGTTCCAGAAGGTGAATAGAAGTATTCATTTTTGTACTCTCTCATTTCTATTTCTTTAATTGAAGTGTATCCCCTGTTATCATAGCTATCTAGAACAGTTAATTTATATATCTTGTACTTATTTAAATTTATAAAATTATACTCTACTCTCTCTGTTGAATTAGGGTGAACATCGGAATAAATCATATTAAAATTAATGTCATCATTACTTCCAGATAAGTTGAAAGTCTTTATACCAACATCAGTGCCTGATGATGTGTTGGCAGTAATTGCTATTTTTTCTATTTGTTTTACCACATTAGATCCAAAATCATACTTTATCCAATGACCTCCCACTGGTGGCGTAGTGTCTCCCCTCCAATATGTAATGTCATTTCTATCAAATGCATGCCAAGCTGGATAATATGCCGCACTTGCAGTTGCTGTGCCGCTTGGAGTTGTGTTTGATGTCATTTTAGGAATGTTACTTTCCTTGTAAGGAACTAAGCTAGTACCTACAACCTCCAACTGTACCCTTCCATTAACAATTTCTACATTGGTTCTGAATCCTTTATTGAAATCCAAATTCAATGTCTCTGTTTTAATAATTGCCACTATATCTTCAACTCCCAATTTACCTTGTAAGCTTCATTTGCTTCCATAGGAGCATCAATTTCTTCAAAAGCAGCACCACTCTTCTTTATGCATAACTTTCCATTCAAATCTTGATCTGAAACTAAATGAACACTGATATATGCTGGTTCGCCATATGGCATGCAAAGTATCGGTTTAAAGTAAAAATTAACATTATCTATGTTTAAATTGATCTTGTAACCAAGGTTGTACTGATCAATTCTTGGTGGTTCCTGTTGACCTCCATTAATATTAATCGTTGTTGAAGCATTTTTATAGGTAATGATATCGTTGTACGTAATGTTTTGTCCTGTAAGTGAGTACTCTTTTTCACCAACAACATAAGCTATTTCAAATCTTTGACCTGCTATTTTAAATATTCCACTATTGACTTCAAAGTAATGGTTCATACTATACCCAACTAAACCGAAACGAACCAGATTGTTTTTATCAATAGAATAAAAATCATTGGCTTCTAGATTGTCATAATTGAATTCGGAAAGAAATGTTCCATCTTGATATGCTGCCATCCAAATGAATGATTGACCATCTACTGGACTATTCAAAAATATATTATTGTTCAAGTTAAAACCTCCATCATTGTATTGTTGAAGAATAGAAAAAAGCCCACCAAATAGATGAGCTCTAGACTATTTAACAGAAATGTATTTTTTTATATTTAACTATATTGATATGCTACACGAAGCAAGAAATCAACATTTCCTGCTGTTGCAGTAGCTGAAGGTTCAGCAATCAATGTTACCTTTGCAAAGTTGTTAAGTGCATTAGTTGTAGTTCCATCATTTATTGCTCCACTAATTGTTCCAGCAGCAGTAGTTCCACCAGCTTTAATTGACTTAGTTGTTTCTCCACCAATTGGAGTAAAAGAAGTTTCTGACATCGTAGCCACTTTAACCTTAATCCATTTATCAGTTACTAGCTCACCTGTGTTGTCACCTTTGCTGTCTTTAGTGGTAATGGTAACATTTTTCATGTCGGATGCGACTGTTGTTCCGCCTCTATTGTTCCAAATAAGTAATGTTGTCTCTGGTGATGTTGATCCTGCATCTACTGTACCAATGTTCCAATTATCGACCTGTGCAGTATTTTGAGAATTAAACCATCTTACTTGCGGCTGATTTGCCATTATGTATTCCTCCTATAAAATATACTTATTTTATTTTAATATCAATTTGGATAGTGATCCCTTTAAAGTTATAATCTAATTCAGACAGGTTAATTCTAAAATAATCACCTTTTGCTACTTGTTTGTTAATGAAAACAGGATCATTACTCTTTAAACTGTTTGGTGAAAATACTAATTCTTTAGAAAAGATAGATGTCCATTTTTCATTATCGCTAAAGTCTTTCTCTGAGTTTTTCTCAATATGTAACTTCAATTGATTTGAACCTGCTTGTGTACAGTAACCAGAGACTTTAGTAATTTCGCCATTATGGGGAAACTGGACTAGATATCCTTGGACTCCCGATCTTTGAACACTAGGCATTAAAAAAAGGACTCTTCGAAATATGAAGTCCTTGTAATTATCACTTTTCAATAGCCCACTTGTTGTTTCAGACGCAAAAGGGATTGAACCACCTAGATAGTTGTCAATAAGTTGCCACTGACCTGTAATTACTCCATCAAACCGATAGATATCACCAGTTTCAGAAACCATGACCCTCCATCCATTTTCAGGAAGAGGATATTTGGTTTTAATGTCTTTAAAATTAGAAACTGGATCTTTGTAAATCATGATTGTACTAGCAGCAGCATTTAAGGCTGCTTTAATAGCCATTAGTGTTTCAAATGTAGCTTGTTTGGCGTTATCTGTTGCTATGTTCGCATTATTTGTAGCTGTATTTGCTTTTTCTATAACTTGATTCAACAAGCCAATTGCTAATTCAGTATCTTTTAATCTTTGCAATGCTTCATCAATGATGTCTTGTAATGTTTTAACAATATCTGGACTACGTTCGACTAACGCGTAAATACGAGAGGCGGGATATAGGATAATTCCACGACCAAAGCTTTCACACATTAGAGATTTACCTTCGTTAGATGGATGAAAGTGAATATCTCCAACATTATAATCAACTAAGAACTCATATGGTTGAAGTGTGTTGTGTCTTTCGTATACATCTTGATTGATTTCAGTAAAGCCAGAAATTTTTACCCGTTGTTCTTTTGCTGGTATCTCAAGCAATGTTATTCTACCATTGATGATTGGCAAGAAGTCTGAACGTGGTATGTAAGGATCGTCTGCTTTTCCAGAGCGCCACACGATTTTTAATGGATCGTTAAAATGATCATATGTTTGCAACAATGGCATGTATTCACCTCCTTTAATTCACAAATACATTGCTGCTACCACCGTTAATGGTAGATGTAGTATTAACACAAGTACTAGTCGAGGAGCCATTTGTGGCTAATTGTCTACCATTGACAAATACATTTGATGAGCCACCTGTAACAGAACCGTTTCCACTTCCATTTTGACCCGGACTCGCACTAACAAATATTGGCGTAAATCCTGAGTTAGTCCAAGATTCAATGGTTGAATCTCCTATTGTAACTGCACCTCTACCATTAATGTATACATTCGAAGTGCTTGATTTAACCGTGCCATTAACTATTGCGTTAGAGTTGTCTTGATACTCATCATATCCTCCTCTGTAGCATGTTCGAGGGTGTTCATCAGTACCGCAATCATATGGATTATTATATGGATTCCAAACTTTATATGTATAGCTTATGTATCCATAGCTTGTTGATTGCGCTATGGGAAGACCATCATAGGCTGCTCCTGCCATGAGTCTACCTCCTCATATCTTCGTTATACTTCCGTTTTTTCCGTCTTGTTAATTCATAATTCTCAATGAAATGGTAATTTCATGGGAATATAAAAAAGCCACTCGATTAGGAGTGACCATTTTAATCATTGATTTCAGTTAGTCGGGCTTTTGCTTCATAGATTCTTTCAATAATAGTTTCGAAATCTTCTTCGTCAAGAATGCCAATATAGCCTCTTAAACGAACTCTCCCTATCTTATGTGTATTTGTATGTGAGCATTTCACATAAGATTTTTCATCAAGTCCTGCTTCTTTCCATTTTGAAATAACTTGCTTAAGCCCGTCATAATGCGTTGGTGGTTCTTTTGGTTCAACAGAGGTGATTTCTTGAATTGTATACAAGTCACTATCTTCCTCATAGTTAACAACTAATACAGGACGTATTTTACCTGATCCAGAAGTACCCTTATAATATATCTTTGTTTTCCAAACCTCTGAAATTGAAGGATTATCTGCCACGTTTAAAAATCACTCACCTTTATAATGATCTTTATCATACCACTCTTTGTGATGAGGATTTTTTGGATTAATTTCAATCATGTTATCTTTCCCAGATAAAATAGGCGCTGACTTGCTTATCTTGTTTAGCTTATCTTTTAGATGAGCATACTTCTGATTAAGTGCTGTAGCCATATCTTTATCCTCCTTATCTTTGCTCATAATACACCTCCTAGTTTCCTAGTAAGATGTATATGAGTAGATTTATTGGTTTATGTAGGAATTCATCTTATCATGCGTATGTCCACTCTTGGTTGGTAATAATAGGATACCACATTTTTCCTAAATGTAGAGATTTTTTTCTTAAAAAATCAGATATATGACACATATTGAATGTTAAATTCCTTTTTTTAATCACAATCTCATGTGTGAAACCTACTTCCTATTTATCATGGTAATCACGAATCATTTCTCTAATGTTATCCATGCCAACACTTTCAGTTTTCTTCTGTTGCATTGCATAACAATCAAATTCCTTTTTATCAGTAGATGATCCAAAAATGGCTGTAGTTGGTCTGATTGGTTTAGATACAGTCACCACTTCATCATCAACCTTATGGTTAATCATAATCGATCCTCCTGCTTTGATCATCTCACTCTTTGTTTGAGGAGTTAACTGTTTCTTCTTTTCGACTAATTTCAAAAGATTTTCAGGTGACACATTAACACTCCTCTATTTGAGAGATTCAACTTTATCTCGCTCCACAATTGTGTGGAATGAAGAATAGAAAACATTTAGGAAATACCCTTCTTCCAATTTAACACTTCTCAATATTGCAAAATGAGGAATAGTCAGTATCACAACAGATGACATATCTGTTTCATAATCAATATATCAGAAGCATGGGATTTAAACAATGATAACTCATTTTTTATTTTTAAAATAGAGAAAAGACTTCCGATTGAGGAAAGTCTTCTATTAGAGAATATGCTATTCTTTGTAACCTCTTAAGTTAGAATACTCAATTTCACTTTTTTCTGTATAATCAATAGGCATTTTACCATCATTGTCTTTTATTCTGGATTTTACTTTGAAACTTTCTAAAAGCTCATCCATCATAAACCCGTTTTTTGTGATAGTTGCTATATGTAATGGTGTTTTACCTTCTTTATTTGGTAGTACTGGATCTACTCCATTTTCCTTTAGATATAAAAATATATCTGAGTTGCTCTCTCTAATACTAAGAATCAACAATGAATCACCACTTACCTCATCTTGACTGTTAACTGTCAATTCCCCTTTAGTAACTGCTGCTTTTACCAAACCAACATTCAACTTATCATCTTTGGAATATTTTTGTTTCAAATCCTTAATGTAACTACCAGTAGCATTCAATGGCTTTTTATCCTCCTGCTTTGTCACTTCTTCTTTTGACTGAATATATTTTTTTCCGTCATTTGCTAGTGAGATTGTTTCAGAACTAGAATCAAACTGTACTTCGTATCCCAGCATGTTACTAATAGCTCTTACAGGCATGTAACTACTTCCATCAACTGTAATCATTTGTTTGTCTAATGCTTTTTTCTCACCATTTACAAGCAAGTTAAACTTTTCGAGCGTAGCTGTAACCGAACTACTTGCAAATGCAGAAGTAGCCGAGAATACTAAAGCTCCACATACAAACCCAATAATATATTTTTTCATTATTTTGAACCCCCGATATAAGATTATATAATTCTATTATAACTTATATCGGAATGTTCTGATATAAAGTTAAGTTAATTGTAATTAATTGAGATCAATTTTGGCTCCCGACAACTTCATATTACTAGCTGCTTTGAGATTAAATTCTGCGCCTGATTCAATTTCAATTCCACCAGTTGCTTTTAGTTTTATTTTGCCTTGAATGTCTGCATTTAAGCCGTTACTATCAAGTTTGAAAGTAGAGCCATTATTTAGTTCAACGAGAACGGAGCCATTATCTGAAAAAAGTTTGAAATCCTTACATTCTAGATTTATTTTATTCTCTAGAGATTTAATAAATAGACCTTCGTCTCTCATTCTAATGCTTCGTTCATCACCATTTTGACTACGATAGTATTCAATAGAGTATTCGCCATTTGGCTTTTTTTGATAGCCCCTGCCAGAATTTTTTAGTCTGAATCCATTTGCGTCTGTTTTGACTCCATCTCCGACACCATCAGCAACAATAGGAAATGAATCTCTGCCATTTCCTTCAAAGAATATCTCTTTCTTATTCCAATTCTCATTTTTATCGAATGTGTAAGAATAAAAAGGATAAGGACTACTCTCGGTTGTTACCAATTGTTTTTTACTATCAGTAAAGTATAAAAGTCTTCCTTTGGAGTCTTTGGCTTGTTCTTTTTTTGTTACCTTTGAAGTCTTCCATGCGGCAATATTATCCTTAATGTCGATGTAATCAACATACTCACCAACGTTTCTCTCAACTCCTAAAGTTTTCAACTTATTGACAGTTAAATCATTGATATACCCTTCATCTGCAACAATCATTTTAGCTGTAATTAAGTCTGCTGCTAGTCGAGCAATACCACCAATATCAAAATTCCCAAAGTCAATAAATCCATTTTCAGTATCAATTAAAACTTTGCCAGCTTTACCAAAGAAAATTGCTTTATGTGCCTTAAGATTTCCATCCAAATCAACAGAAAATGGCGCTGAATCAAAGTTTACATGTCCTGCCCAAATACCGATATTAGGAAATACTCTAAATGACTTATTGCTATTTTCATCACCAATAATTAAATCAGATCCTCTAATGTGTCCATCTTTAAACCATGAATTTTTAATCTCAGCAGTATCTGCAAACAACTTGTTCATCCAAACGTTTCCATACATATCAGCATGAAGAGGAGCTGTTTCCCAAACAGAACCGCCCAATTGAAACCCATCATGAGTTACTTTAAAGATTCTTTCACCTTCACCAGCTTGAAAGTTACCCTTCATAAATAAGTCACCATCTAATGAAGTGTAAAGAGTTTTATCATATCCAGTTCCTTTTTTACGTTCAAGTGTTAGCCCGTTATCTCTTTCTAAATAAACACGATTAATGATTTCTTTATTGTCACATTCAACACCACCATACCGATTCAATAAAATACCAAATTGATCAGGTTTTTCACCAATTAAACCGAATTTCATCACTTCGCGCGAACATCTATCTGTGATGACTGCTTTTGCACCTGATATTTCTAAGATCCCATCATCATCACCAATAACAACTCGTTCTGTTAAAAGAATTTTGCCCATTAGTCGTTCTGCAATTATACCATCGGCAGTTATTGCAGTCTCATATCGGATTCCTCCACTCCTTGTGAGTGCTAATGCACCATGTGTGGCTCTCAAGAATCTCATAGGATCATTAGGATCGATAATTGTCAGTCCTGTCCTATCGAGTGTTACAAATTCATTACTTGCCATATTAATTTCGTTAGTTGTTTTTTCCCAAAAACGTTCTAAGATTTCGCTAATTTCATTTGTACTGTATATGGTCTTTGTCCACTTGTTTTTATTTAAGTCAATGGTTGTGGATGTACTTGTACCTTTTTTAATAAAATCTTCAAATTTCTTGTACGTATCAGAAATCTCTTTTACATTGGCGATAGTTAAGTTAATATTCATATTTTCATAGTCATAACTTATTCCAATTATTTTAGCCGTTACTTTGATTCCCATTTTCTCATATTCGATTGTAACTTCATCACCTAAGACTAATTTATGCCAATTTCTTTGTTCTTCTACGACTTCGAGAAAGTTAACAATATCGATATTAATTACCAATTGAGGTTTACGCATTTCTTCAAATTTTTCTTTAGCATTTTTGAATAACTCTTTAGGGTCAAAGTGATTTTCATCAGAGTATTCCTTAGTGATGACATACGGATTTAATTCTTGAATTTGAGCTGTTGTAAAGTTTTTCTCAATTGAGATAATATCCATTAACGCTTTGATTTGAACATCTATTGTTTTAATGTGATTGATTAAGGAGTCGAGTTCAACCTGTTTAGCAGTTATCTGCATCTCTTTATTATCTTGACTATATTTATCTACTAATGCAGTTTCATTTTGTGGAGTAGTATGTTCAGAGTCAGTTGTATTTGCAATTTGTATGAATATCTCAGACGTCCCGTTGCCATTTACTTCAATAATATTTGAACTTTTAGACTTCACTTTACTCAATACTGTCCATTGCCCTTGTGTCAGATTCTTTTGTACACCATCAACTCTAATTGTGATTACTGAAGGATTTGACGTCTTACAAATAATAACGTATGAATATGACTCTCTGAGCTTCGTGTTGTGAACCACACTAGTACCATTGTAAGTATGTTTATAAAACCACATATTATTATCAAATTGCTGTAGCGTCCTAGTATCAATAACTTTGGTTAGTTGATTTTTGAGCTTACTCATTTCAGCATCTTTAGTCGATTTCAAAGTATTCAATTGTTCCTTCTGTTTGAGTAAATTGCTGAATTGATCCTTCTTACTTTCGACTAAATTCTGATAATCAAGTAAGGCATGACACAGGCTGTCACTCATATAGTCACTAGATTGAATTACATTTTTTTTAGCATCGCGCTCAAAAGGATATGTAAAGTAACTAAAATCTTCAATATAATTTTGCCCAGTTGGATTAACAGACTCAATAGACATTCCATCTTTACCAAATGCTTTTAATCTTGTTACCATCTCATCGGCTTTAGTTTCTCTACCCAAGGTCTTAAGATACTTTCGATGTGAGAATTTTAATCCTTTGTTAACACCTGTATACTCTGGTTTTATCAAAGATATTGTTCTATTATTTGTATTCCATCTTATAACCGCATTAAACGTTTCTGCGATTTGAAACACAGCATCTAGTGCAGTAATACTTGAAAATTCAAAGTCACGATGAGTTAACTCAAAATCAGCATCCATATATTCTATTGACCAAAGTGTTTCTGACAAAACTGTATTTAGCGCATCTTTCATATTCTTAGATTCTAATTTAACATAGTGGATATTCTTATCAGCTATTTCAAAACCAAGTGAGAATGTAGAAATGGTTTTAATGTCACTATCATCGTTCATATTGTCTGATGGATTGGTGATCATATACCACTCTTCAATCTTTCCCAACTTGACCAATACTAGAAATCTATCTTTGAGTTTATCAATGTTAGGGTTTCTAATTTTCTTATTGTGTCTATCAAGCTCGTAAGGTAAGTCGAAAGTAATATCGTTAAGAGAAGTCAATTTTACATTATGTTTAATATTGAACGCTTCATTCAATCTGCCGATAATTTCTCTGTTTGGCTTTGCAATAAATAGTCTGGGTTTAATTGGCTTCTTTTTTAAATCAATTTGTCCTAACAAAACGAGCCCCCTTACAAGAATTTATATGTATATCTATATTGAATCTTTGCATTACCATGAACTTTTAAAATGTTTAGTCCTTGATCAAAGTTTAAGTAGTTGTCATTGAAATCTTTGTATCTGTATTTAACAGAAAGACTGGTTTCAATGTCTTCACTCTCATTATTTACATAAACAGTTTCACCATCAATTAAACCTGTAAACTTAAACTCTTCATTGCCTTTAGTAGTGTTGATTATGGTGAAATCACCATTTCCAATTTTGGTTATCCATATCTCAGGAGATATATCTACATCTCCTTTGTTGTTGAATTCAACTACAGGCTCAAAATAAAAAGAAACCTTAGATAAAGTGGGTTTAACATTTTTATCATTCGTTTCTTGTATTACTCTGTATTTAATTTTTGTGTGCTTAAGTGATTGACCACTTACAGCGTCAGGTATTGCTCCACCATTAAGCGCCTCTTTCCAACCTTGCCAAACCACGCCATTGTCAAAGGAAAGGTTGGTTTGAATAGTTAGACTTGTTCCGCTTGGCGTGATTGAGTCCCACGATATTCTTGTTAACGCACTATCTCCGTCAAGATCTAATGAAATTTCTTGAGAAGTGTAGTATCCTTTAAACTTTGCTAAATAAGCCCAAGTAGTCATATTACCACCTACTCAATCTTTCCAAATGGTCTAAAGTTTGCTGATGTTCCTTTTTCTTTCCATGTTGTAATGCGATAACTAATCCATACAACTCCACTATCATCAACCGAAGTTCCGTCAACCTGACTCCAATTTGGCTCTGCTGTGCCTGAAGTTCCCGATACTGTACATAGATAGAATCGATTGTTATCAAGAGTTGGAACCACTATTTCATTTAGGTTGTATAATTTATTGGGTAGCCAAGTCGTATGACCAAGAATGTCCTTAACAACTCCATTTGAAGTAGTAGGAAAGTTTGGGTCATTAACTCCACTTCTACCTGACTGGGTACATTCATAATAGTGTCCATTGTCTGAATTTGGAACAATAGTGTTACCCACTGTATAAGCGGTTAGTGGAGTCCATTTATGAGCTGCTTCGCCAGATCTGATATTGATCCATCCTATATAGTCACCAATAACTGGTTGCTTCTTATAAACTTTTTTATTTTGATTCCAGCTTCCACTAGTCGGAGGGTTATTCATATATAGTTCCGCAGCGTCATCTATTTTCTTAAAATTATTTGCTAAATCATTGATTGTTTGATGTATTCCATCGTTAAGAATTGGCATTACTAATTCTAAGTTTTTTGTACTTGTTGCCATTCAACTTCCTCCTTTCTATTGTGAGTTCGGAGGTGTAGTCATTAGTACCTCTCCAAATATTGTGTCTTTCGCTGTACCAGCAAAATTATCTATTACATGATGTGATGTCGTATCTTTGTGTTCAAGTATCAGCACATCCTTATGTATGTCCCAACAAACTCCACCCAATCTTGCTTTTACTGGTGCAGATACAGCATTTAGTTGTTTGTTTACCTCAGCTACCAGATCCGATGTGAAATGTTCTTTGCTTGTGACATATGTTCCTTGATCGATGACAATTTGATAAGTAGTTCCATCCACACTAAATGAGAAATCATCATTGACACTCAATGTAATAGTAACCTGTGGATTCAAAGGAGAACTACCCCAAACCATTACGCCGTTTTGTACTGCCATTCATTTCCCTCCTATAAATCTTTCCAAGTCATTACTGGAGATATGTTAATCCAACTGACTATTGTTTGATCAGTAGATAAGCTTCCTTGATTATTTAATATGAGATTATCAAGAGCGCCCTTTGTAAAGTCTGACTCACTAAATTCTAGAGGCGACTCGCGCCACTCATAAACTTGGGATAGATGTTCAGCAGAATGGGCGTATGGGTCACTACAGTTGAATTGTACATCGATAAAACCCTGATTCATTCCATTGTGATAAAGAACAGGACTATCAACAACCAGCGCATAGTATATTCTTTCTGGATCATCTGAAAAGATAAGAGGTTGATAATAGTCATGATTCATCAACCAACGTTTAACTTGTCTAAACTGGTTCTCGTCCCAAGCATCTTCAAAAGCTAGTGTAACTTTGATTTTAAGAGAGTCTTTTTTGATTTTTTGAAAATAGGGTTTATCTCTTCCTGCGGTTTTTACTTCTATAATCTCTCGACCACTCACATAGGGCTCTTCTTGCATACCATCATTCTTATTCACATTAACAATTCCGAAATTATTGCTGGCTTGTCCTGCGTACTCTATATGTAAGCTCGTGCGTATTGTCACTTTAATCACCTCATAAATAAGAAAAGGACTAGAATTAACTAGTCCACCATTTGTTATATTTTTCTACCCTTAGCACTTAAACCGTTTAAGATTACATCTAGTGCAATTTCCCCACCTTTACGATCACCTGTAATCGTACCAATGTTTACAACGAGATCACCAAAACCAGAAGGGGTAGCTTGGGTCTTTGGAATGAGACTACTAAAGTCTGGCATTCTTGGCTTAAAGCCAGATACCAAATCACGTACAACATTAACAACTTTTAAGATATTAGAAGTATCAACTTTGTTAAGCACGAGTTCTTTAGGATGCAGCCCTGCTAATTGAACACCTTGGAAATCACCAGTATAACCACCTGTTTCATAAAGTGGAATACCATTTTTCAGCCATTTTCCAGAAGGAGAGTTATATTCTGCACCGATGCTTTTGCCTAATTCCTGATTCTCGTTAAAAGCCTCATCTCTTTCTTGTTGAGATTTAGCATTTGCCCATTTAATTGAGTTAGCTTTCATTTTGTCAATTACACTTTGTTGTCCAGTTGGATTAGATGTTTCGTATTTCAATTCGCCTAATTTGGAGAACTTAGCAATAATTTCATCTAGCACTTTAAGAATTTTAGAGTTTAGTGAGTCGCCAATATCTGATATGGAACTAATCATACTTGGCTTCATCATGTTTTCCATATTTTCAGACGCCTTGGTTATTCTGTCTTGCAGATTCTCGCTAATACTTTTACCGATTAAATTATAACTGGATTCAGCAAAACTCTTAAAGCCCTCTAAGTCCTTTTTAATCTGAGCAGTTGAACCTTTAGCCAAATCTTCTTTGATTTTATTGTATTTGCGCTCATTGTTAATCAGATCATCGTAGTACTTATCTTGCTCTTCTTGTCTTTTATTAAGCTCATCTTTTTCTGCATCGACACGGTTTTTCTTTTCTTCGAGCAAATCTTCAAGATTCTTCTTTTGTTGATCTCTTGCGTGGTTCCGCTCAAAGTCACCAATTTCTTCATTTTTGTCAGCTAATTGTTTTTCTAATTCTGCTCTTTTAGCTTTTCCTTCGAGTGAGTTGTTCATTGAAGCAGTGTCTAACTTCTTTTGTATCTCATCTCGCTCTTTTTGAAGTTTAGAAAGATTTTTATCATAATCCTCTTCATTCCATTTCTCGTCTAAAGCTTTGATTTTGAGTTTAATTAGATCATCGTACTTCTTCATCTCTTCATCAAGAAGTTTTATTTTCTCGTTATGGGCAGATTGAGCAGCTTCCTTTTGTTTGCCGTACATTTCCTTATAGATTGCTACAATTTCATCGCCAAGTTTACTTACTTGATCCTTGAGTTCTTTGTTCGTTGACTTCATTGCAGTTGCTATGCCTATTTGTGCAAGAATAGATTCTTTAAGTTGTTTATTAAGGTCATTCCAGTTTTCTTCGGTCAAACCAACGGTATTCATTTGTTTTCGAATATTTTCTTCATGTTCCAATTCAATAGCCATTTTGTCTTGTAGGATTCTAGTTTGCTTTTCTAATTCATCAGTGTAAGCAGCAGTTCCTTCTTTGAGCAAGCCCAGACGATCTTTTGAGATAGATAACAGGTAGTCGTATTCTTTGACAGCATCACTAGTTTTCTTTAATTCTTTTGTGATGTTACTAAAAATCAGAGTACTTAGTTTTTCCTGAGATGCTGCAACTGTATCGTACATTTTTTTTGCTTCTTCACTATTTGCAATAAAAGCAGTTTTATAAGACTGAATTTGTTTGAAAATGTCTCCATATAGCTTCTTTTGATTCTCAAGTTCTTTGACCTGATTTTTTTGGGTTGCAGTTAAGTTCTTTCCATCACCTTCAACTTTTTGGATAGATAGATCAATATCTTGAATTGTCTTAATATATTGCTCAGATGCAGAGTCACTATTAAACCATGCATCGAAACCAACACCATTTCTTGAAAATTGATCCCCAAGCTTTTTATAGGTTGAACGAACATTATCTGCCGAAGAAGCCAGCTTACTATTTGCAGAATCAATATCAGTGATTTTTCCTAGCTGTTCTGATAGTAACTTATTAGTAAGCTCAACTGCTTTGTTGTAGTCATGAGTTTTTGTAGCTATTTCAATCTGTTTCTCTAGAGATTTAATATTTTCATCTCTTAGATGAATCATATTGTTAATATTATCAATTTCTTCTTTTGAGAAATCAGAAAGAGTATGAAGAGTATCTTGTGTCTCTGTTTTTTCCTTTGTCTTACTATTACTATCTCCAACTGCTTTGACAGCGGCAGACGAAATCTTTGCTTGGGTCTCTATTGCCTCAAGATTCTTAAGAAACTTCTTTACACTTTTATACTGGGTCTCTAACGCGACTCCTTCTGCAAAACTATTCACACTTTGTACTCTATCTTGATAAGATTTATCAAGTGTTCTGTTCGCCTCAACTAAATCGTCCAGTGCTGAAATCTCTAATTTATATATATTTAATTTATCTAAAAGAGCCGTATTTGCATTAACAACTGTGTTTCTTTGACCTGTTGCAATCTCGTCAAAAGATTCCCTATAAGCATTTTTCTTATTGTTTACAGCATCGACATTAAGTTTTAGTACACCATTTTCCTCATAAAAGAGACTTACAAGAGTTTGATCCTTTTCGATTAGTTTTGCTGCCTCAGATGCACTAACAGATTTACCATTTGCATTATCTTGAAGTAGTTTATTCAATGGTTCAATTAATTCAGATGTTAATTTTAATTGGTTAGAAATTGTGTGCTGGGCATCTTTGAAAACATCTGAAGCGAATGATGAACTCTTTAATTTAGTTTGTAGTTTGTCTAAGTCTACAATTAAACTATTGTTTAATTTTACTTGAGGTAGTTGTTTGATTTTTTCAATAGCCTCAACTATATTATTGCCTTTAAATTCTTTGATGTTCTGAACAACACTGCTCATACTTTTTTCATATTCATCTAATGGTTGTTTATTTAGAGCAGTATTAATTGTGTCAAACATCGATTTTTGATCATTATTGAAATTTACTTGGGCAATTGAAGATTCCTTGATTTTAATTTTCTTATCTTCTTCTAAACCAACAATTTTGTCATAGAGGGGTTTTATTTCATCGATTTTTTCTTTAACTCTTGCTAAAGCGTTAGACCACTCTTCTTGATTCTTAGGAAATAAATTCATCCCAGCGAAGATTTCTGTATTCTTGTCTCTGACCCCATCTTGAAGTAGAAGTAGCTTATTAAAATATTCTTCTAAGCCTAAATCTCCAACTCCGGCATCTCCACCAATAGAATATGTATTATTGCCTGTTCCGAATAAACCATGCATTCCCCAATCATTTGCAAGTTTAGGATTACTGTATTTCTTTTCTTTAATTCCATCTACAGTAATTTGATTATCTTTAATCTTATTGTCTAAATTCTTTTTGTTTAGTTCATCTATCTTCTTAATCTGTTCGTTGTAAGCACCATTTACCAGATCAATCGATTCTGCTTCTTTTCCAAAGGTATTGATTAGTTTATTTTGCATTTCAAATAGCTTGTCTTTAACGTTTGTATCTGTCTGTACTAATTTATGGTTTTCTTGATAGTAGGAAAGGGTATCCTTTAATACATCTGCTTGTTCCGCGTACTTTTTATTGTTCTCATCAATTAACTCAGAGGATTTTTTAGTTGCATTATTCAGTCCAGTGAAAACGGAATACAAGACTGATCCTGCTGTTAACACCAGTCCAACCCATCCTAACATTCTTTGCATACCAGTTAATGCGACTGTTGTTGACTGTATGGCAGTTCTAGTTGCAAATAATGCAGCAATCGCAGAGTATGCTCCTGTAATAAAATCAGCAATTGCCTTGTATTTAAAAGCAATAAAAACTCCACTTGCTAATGCAACTACAGTAACTAAATTATCCATTGAACGAACTAAGACAGTAACTAATCCAATAAGACCTTTAAGAAAACCACTATCGATACTTTTATCCCAAAAGCCAATTACAGTGTTTTTTAATTGTGCAACTTTCGCCTTCATAGATTCTAAATATGTAGCATTTTCTTTAGCCGCACTCCCAGTAGAGTCTAAAGCTGTAGCAAGTGATTTCTCTGCATCTTTCCAGTTGTCTAGCAAACTTGTAATGACATTACCTTGTCTTTTACCTGCAACAAGCTCAGTAATATCAGCCTTTTGAAAGTCTGACATTTTTCCTGAAGACCACAATTCAGCCAAGTCCTTGAAAATATCATACGTAGATTTAAAAGTGTTATCATCTTTTTTAAGTGTCAAACCCAAGCTTTGGAATTTACCCTCTAATTTAGGTATAAGATTTGATAAATCTTCCCCATCATCTGAAATTCCACGAATTCTCATTGTTACTGTTTTTAATGCGGTTCCCACTGAAGTGGGATCTTGCAAGGTTGAGTTAGCAGCAGTAACGAGTGCTACTGATTGCTCAATACTATTTCCTGAAGCACTTAAGCTTGAAGCTGATCTTCTCAGTGCTTCACCAATACCTGATGAAGAAATTGCAAACTTATTACCAACTTCATTAAATATGTCTACAACTTTACGAATGTTTTTTCCTTCTAAGTCCACTTCGATACCAAAGCCTTTTATAGTTGAGATCAATGACTTACTAGCATCTTCAGCTCCCATATCACCAACGTTTGCATATACAATTGATTCTCTTGCTAAAGATTTTGATTGTTCAATGTTATAGCCTAACCTTGCCCACTCAGTAGAGGCTTTGATTACATCTACTGTTAAAGCACCAATAGACGATGCCGTTCTGTTTGCGTCTCCAACGAATTCTTTATACTGCTTACTGGTTCCTTCTGTTACTTTTTTTAAATCAGTCATAGCAGTGTCTAATTCATAAATATAGCCAACTCCTGCTTGAATAGCTCTAAGTGGAGCATAGAAGGCAGTTGTAGCAATCATCCACACTGGAAATTTTGTCATTGCCGATTTTATTGACTCTCCAAATCGATCTATATGACTACCGCTTGTATTTGCTGTAGCTGCAATACGTTTTAATTCAGATTGCACCCCACCAATAGCTTGTTTATAATTTCCTACACTTTCAATTGCACTGGTCTTAACATGTAATTCTTCTAGCTGATTCTTAAGACTTGAGTCCGAACCGAACCTACGTTTCATATCTAAAATCTTAGACTCTGTGTCCATTTTTTGTTTTAGATAGTCCTGTTCACGTTTGGCATTTTGCTGTAGTGCAAGTACATGCATTTTTTCTTCTGCAATAACTTTTTCATTACTTGTTTTTAATGCAAGATAATGAGCACGATCAATCAATTCTGCTTCTTTTAAGATAGCTTCTCGCTCTCTTATCAAATCCTGTCTTTCTTTTAAGTAATTTGTTGTTGTCTTAGTTCCAACTGTAGTTTGACCATCAGATTCCAAACGGTTGTTTATTACAGTGTAGCCTTGAGATGACTTCACATTGTAGCCTGTTATTGAGTTGGAACGATTTCTGTTAACAACAATAGAGTCAATTTCGGCTTTATTCAGGTTCTCAATGCTAGTAGCCAATTTTGTAGTAGCGGAAGTTTCTTCTTGAATCGATTTTTTGTTTTCGTCATGCTTAACTTTAGTTTGTTTGATTATTTCGCCATTCTTTAATACTTTTTCTGTTACTTTTTCGATGCTTCCATCTAGTCGTTTGTACTCAGTAATTGTTTCTTCTACAACTTTGTTCTGTTCATCAGAAATTGCTTTCATTTTTTCAACAGAAGAAATAAATTTAACCATTGATGTAGCAAAGTTTTGGTCAATATCTACTTTTAACTTAATTTTTTGTAACGTAGGGTGTGACTCAATAGCTTTAATTGCACTATTGATATTATTAATTGATTTATTTTCGTTTAAATTCGCTGATATCAGTATCCTTAAATCTTGATTTGCCATGTGTTTTCTCCTTCTCAAGACAAAATAAAAAGGAGATGGCATAAACCAACTCCTGCAAGCAATTTATATATTTTCATTTATTTAATATCCCATTGAACAGTGTTACACCTTCAAGAGTTGATCACTATTCTTTTCCAAATCATCTGCACTTACGAATAAATGCAGACTGTTTGATTAAGAATCTTAAGCTAATAATATGTGCGCGGGGAAATATTCAATTAATTCTTGATAGGATAGATGCCTAACGTTATATGCGACATCTATTCCATGACCACGGCAAATAATACATCTCCAAGAATGCTGAAGAGGATATGAAGTCAGTATGTATGATGAGTACTGTTTAACATGATTGCAATTTGATCTGTAATTCTTAATTTTTTTCATTTTCTGATGGTTTTAAAGCAATTAAAATTTCATTCATTGCATGAACCTCTTTAATTCCAGTGATTGGAACACGATCAAGGAATGTAAGAATGTTGTTTACTGTAGTATCTTTTATTTCATATGTACGCATATATTATAGCTCTCTCCCTTTGTTTAATTGGTGATGAAAAGCGGATTTTATTATCCGAAAATTTGATTTTTCTCTTCTTCAAAATCTCTTAAATCATAGTGCTTTATAGTTGTTGAGACATCATTATGATGTGCAATATATTTTGAGACAATTTCTAGTTTCACTTTCTTAATCTCAAGCAAGTATGTGATGCAAGATGCCTTAAATAAGTGGGGATTTATCCTTCTACCTAATATGTCAGTTAAAACATTTGCGCAAAAATCATCTGCCCAAGAAGGAGACATTTTACGGATTTCACCACCGTATTTAACAGTGAAAATATGAGAATGTTCATATCCACGTTTTTCTATCCACATTTTCATAAATTCTAGTGCATCAGTGTTGACCATATAAGGCTCTTGTTTTCCATCCTCTCCACGACCTTTCAAACGAACCATATGACTCATAATATAATTCTGTCCTTCAGGAAGTGGATAGCTTAGTATTTCACTCTTCAATTGTGGTATTTCCGAACGGCGCGCACCAATATTAAATGCAGTAGCCACCCATGTAGCACCCAGATAATTTTCATCCTCAAGAAGTGTGCTGATCAACAAATCATATTCGTCTTTTGTAATTTTTACTTTGTTGTAGACAACGTTCTTTGGAATTGAAGGCAAACCACGAGTAAAGTTTCTAAAAGTTTTAAATTTTTCATCGTCATCAGCAACAACATTTTCTATATAGTTACTAAAACTTGAGACTGCTGCTTTTTTTAGTGCCTGACCACTTGATGACATTCCTCTATTTGATAGATAACTCAAGTATCTCATAAAATCGCGTTTAGATATTTTTTCTATTGATTTATCATTCAACGCAACATGAACCCACCAAAAGAACTGACCTAACGCGGAACGATATTGATCTACAGTTTGACTACTTAACGAACCACTACTTATTTCTAAGTATTCTTTCATTAGCAGAAGGTGCTCTTCTGGAATTTGTTTAAGCATTTCATCAGATACTTTTGGTAATTTAAGTGCTCTTTCACGTAGCATATTTTTATTAATTACTTTTTCTGTCATTTCTTCACTTCCTATCTGATGTCAAACCCTTGTCTATGTAGACCATCTTTCATTGCATTTTCAAGCGTATTACTATTACTTAAACTGTCTCTAGTTGCTTGTGTAAACTTTCTACCCTTAGTCAATATTGGAGAGCTTCCATACTCGTAGCCTTCGCCACTCTCAACGATATATGGGATGTTTCTATTGCCATCATAAGCAATATTCTCAATTGAGATCGTATCATCGTTTACAATTGAAATTTCGATGTTCCTACTGTCGATTAAACCATCATCATACATTCTTCGACCATCTGGATTATATGGATCATAAGCGTCATAAACCTTCTCTTGGATCTGCTCTTGCATTTCCTCTCTTGCGACAATAGCTACTTCATTCTTTAATGTCTTATTGATCTTGTCTTGTGCATATCTTAATAAGTCATTCAGATTGTTGAAGTCCATCTTCATCATCCTTCACTGATTCGTTAATTACAGCTTTAGTGAAAATTTCACCCATCTGTTTACCAATGAGGTTACTGTTATTACTAATTTTCTTAATCATCTCATCAATCTTTTTCAACTCTTCTAACTCAAATGATTCAAAAATCTCTTCTAAGATGTCCAAGTCAATCAGCTTTTCACATACACTGACCATTTTATTAATGTCCTTGGGGATATTATTAAGGTTAGTGAAATGCCTTAATAGCAGCATATAGTAAACAAATGAGATATCCTTAATCACACCAAAATCTACATTCATATTTTTCATTGACTCTAGAATTTCTTGATATTCCACCAACATATTTTGAACATTAGTTTTTCTGAATTTTGTTTGAATCATGATGAAATCACCTGTTTTCAAAGTGACCTTTTTTTGCTCATTAAATTCTTTTGCATGCAATTTGCTTACTGTAGATAGTGTTAATTGTTTACTCATATTATCTCTCCCTCTGATAATCCCCATATTCAAAAACCCTTCAAATAAAAGGGTTGCTCAACTTGAAAATTACTTTAAAATGATAGTTTTATTGGTAAAAAAATAGGCAGAAGAAATAAATCATCTGCCTGTTGTATACTTTTTAAGTTAATGCGGACTCGTCATAAATAGTCATCGTGTACATTTCTTTACTATTTGCAGGTTTTAATAGCTCAATTGGAATGTCAAATACAGAAGGATCTCCATCTGGTTTTGCTTCGATTTTCCAACCATCTTCAAGTTTAGCTGCTCCAGCAACGATTTGAGCCGCAAAATCTTCCTTAGTAAACACATCACGAACTAGAACATCTAATACGAGTTTATAAGTTCCTGCAAATTTATCTGTAGATACTGTGATAGTTTTTGAGTTAGCATCTGTTTTTGTTTGATAGTACACAATCACTTCACTTCCTTCAGTTAGTTCACCAGCTTTAAAAGTAACAACCTTTGCAGATACTTTGTATTCACTCGCTTGAGGAGATGCTGCTGCTGCTTTTGTGAACTCTAAGCCATGTGTACCATCTGGTTCTGCTTTATATACACTAATAAGCGTATCTGCGATAGCTGGTGTATGAGTTAAAGTGATCTTGTCACCTGCAACTTTAAGGACTTCACGTTGATGCACAGGGACAGTACCTTTTTTGATTTCATTTCCAGTCATCATTGCTAGTACTTCGTTAGTGAAAATGCAATCCTGTAGTGCAATTTTTGCCCCACGATCACCAGAAAATCCTACAACTTTCGGATTACCAGAGCCACCTCGTGCATAAGCTACAGTTCCGCTATTTTCAATTCCGCTTGATTTGAGGTTAGTTAACTGAACCCTTGCCTTGCCTGTCTTAATTTCGTAGAATGTTGCTGTTGCAACGTCACGAATTGCCCATTGATTTGGTGTAGACATTAATAGAACATCTCCTTTATTAACTTTCTATAATTTTTGCCCAATGTAATTGAGAGAAATTGATTTCCTTGCTATTTACGTTTCCTGAATAAATGCCAGTCAAAGTATGTTCGTAATTATCAATGTTCTCCATGACTCTAAAGCCTTGGTACAGTTGATATATTGTTAGATCGAAAACATTAATGATATTTACATTATTTGACTTCCAAGCCATTCCAGAAATAATGCTATGAAGGTTCATTGTCTCTTTGGGTTTAGGTTTATTCTTTTTATTTTTCATAATCAAGTCGATCATTTGTTTTGCTTTTGAGTTTGCGGGATTATATTCAGGTTCCTTGCTTGTCTTAAAGAAGTTCATTTTCTTCAATACAAATTGAATGAGATCTAACTTTTCGTTGTCAATTTTCCTATTCTCGAGTTCACTACCAAAATAAAAAAACACATTGGATTCGTCATAGCCCAAATGTGCTTTCTCTTTAAAGAAGAATTCAATTGCTTGTAGCGTAATAGTTCTGAAATCTTCATGATGATAACAATAGCTGCATAGTATCTGAAGGTTGTTGTACTCTGCTGCTTCGGAAGCTAAATCAATATTATCCTTATCAAAAAGCAAAGTAGATAAAAACTGATTATAATTTGTTTCTCCCAGTTTTATGATATCTGCTAATTTAGGTGGGAGCATCATTCCAACTCCTTCTATTGGTATTGGACAACCATAAAGTAGTTTCAACTCCAGATCTGTTTCATTCATCTCTGTCACCACTAACTAAAATCACAAACCAGATATTCCATGCGATAACCATAATATTTTTCATTAACTGCTATTAATTTGCACTTTTCAAATTGAACCTTTCCAATGCCAACAACCTTTTGATTATTGAACAATTTGTCAATCTCACTCATTATTGCATAAGGACGCAATGACCCATCCATCATCCACTTGTCAACATGACACATTACATTAAAACAAAGAACAGTGTTCTTAAATCCAATATTCTTTGTTCCAATACGTATTTCATCTAGTAAAATAGTTAGATAACTTTCCTTTTCAGTACTCGCGGAAGGGATCTTAGGAATTGGGAAGATGTTTTTCATAAACAGAGTCTTATATGTATTATCAATATCAGGTTTTCTTAGCGGTTTGTCATCTTGATAGTAAAGTAATTTACATAAATCTTGAGACTCAGTAAGCTTCATTATTACTTCGATCAAATTGCTATTTAAATCTTCAAACTTTGCCAAACCGATCCACCTCACTTTCCCATAAAATTAGGTTTTCGTTTTAATTGTTGATAAAGTTGTGTGTCAATTCGTATACTACAAATCCTTCGCGTTTTGTATCTCTGCTCATATCTAAAGTTGAAATGATCTGTGTTGCTTTTTCAAGCGTTACAGGAGTTGTTCTGTGGAATTCTACTCCAGAACTGTCTCTAGCAATTAGAGTGTAATTTGCTCCATCTAGAGTTAAATTGCCAATCAAATATTGAATTTCAATACTTTTAAGAGCTGCTAATGCTGAAGCTTTAGTTGTGTGCAATGCCTTGGAAAATGCTAATTTAATTTTATTGTCAGTTCCAACAGAAAACGCGTAATTGGAACCTGTCAATGCGACATCTAGATCTGCTTCAACGATCTCAATTGTAGTAATACCATTGATCGTATACACATCATCAATTGCGCTACTACTCTGTTTAGCGTATGGAATTGGATGGAATACTAAAAAGTTATTATTAGTTCCAGATGTCACAAAATTTTCTACACTTAGTTCATTCATTTTTGTTGTTGCAATACTCATATATACGCCTCCTTAATTTTCTAAAGGTGATTTAATTTGAATCAATATTGAACCATTGATTAAGCTATTTTTATTTTTTACATGCAGTTTCACATACCCACTTGTCTTACTTGCTTTGATGGAACAAGTGTTTTTCTCGCTATCTTGAATAATAATTGAAGCCAGTTTCGTTTGTGAGAGTCCATCTTCAGCAGTTAGCCAATATTCACTTGTATCAGAAATTTCAAATCCATTGTTCCTGAATATGCATTTATAGAATAGAGTTGTGCTATACCTGATGTCAGTACTTCCAACAACATCAACAGAATAATTATTTATTATTTGTTCAAGAACGTTGATAGTGATTGAATCTGAAACATTCTCATATGTGGCTGTAATGGTAACTTCACCTTTTCTGTGGGCTTTCACCATACCGTTGTGGTCAATTGAAGCTATACTCTCATTGGAAGATCTAAAACTAACAGGAACAGAAATGATTTCTCCTCGATTAGTACATTGCAAATTTAATTGAAATGAACTACCAACATAGATGGAAGTTGTCTCTTTATTCAAGATGCTGACCTTATAGTTGGATACTTTTCTATAGTAATCTGCGATTCTTAAATCAATACTGTCTTTTGTATGATCAATATCATTTTCCTCTAATTCAAAATATATTAATCCTGATAATAAGGAGTCAATAGCAGTAAGTTTCCATGCTCTGGAATCAAAAATAAATCTTTGTCCTTTTAATAACTTCAAAGTATCCTCATTTTTTTGAACATAAATATATCTTCTCTCTTGTGCCATCATAATAACTTTACCATTATCAATACCCGCACCACGATAAAAATCTATCCGATATGTAAAAGGGACTTCTTGTATTACACCAAATGAGTCAAGCCATTTTAATGAGGATATACATTTTTGGATTGATCCTCGAAAGTATATATCACCTCGATTTTCAACTAATGTAGTGAGCCATTTATCACCTTGCCAAGTGATCACATCTCCAAAGCTTAAGACCTTATCAGGCACAAGTTGTATTTGTTTTAGTTCTTTCACTTTGCTGTCATTTGTAATCCAACAATCAATCATTTCGTCTGATAGACCATTTATAGTCACTTGATGATAGCTAGGTGAGTCTGAAAAAGTGCTCTTTAATACTTTTTTAGTGTGCTTTATTTGCTTCTCTTTGTTGGACTGATTAGTAGATTTCAATATTGCATTATAAGAATCGTATGGCATTTTAATTTCCACTCATTTTCAATAGGTAGTATTGCATTTTTAAATGATCAGCAGTTTCAGTAGATTTATCTTTTAATAGACTCTTCTCTTTTAAATTTTGTGATTCTGCATATCGTTTCCAATCATCTGATGATAAAGCTAGTCTCATTTCAACAATATTATTAGTTTCTTTTTCAAGCCATTCGATTAACATTAGATGTGCAAGGATTTCTTGTTCAAGCTCACTTAAATCTGCTGCGAAGAATTTGGCAGTGTCATTACGATTTGTTAAATCATTTGCACAATGAAAGAACTTCACAACACTTGATTTTAGAAAACCTGTTAAATAATCCTCATATGAATCGATTGAAAGAGTATAGATTTCGTCAATTGTGTAATCTTGGATTTTTTGTTGAAATCTTTCAAACACTTTTGAAAATGGGGTTGGCATTTATATTTACCCCCTCTTATTTATTGTTATCTTCAATTTCAGCTACGATTTTATATAAATCTTTACCTATGTGATTGCCAATCTCATTAATTTTACTCCGATCTTGGTACATAATGCTACCAGATACAATGCCTTTAATAATACGAGAGATAATCGTTTCTTTTAAAATTTTACCAACAGAGTCTAAAGTATTTTTAATTTCTGTGATAGGGAATTTGATAATATTTTCAACTTGATCTTTATTCATCATGCGTTCGTACTCTTCTGTCAAATAAAGTGCCTTTACAGCTTTTTCACTTTGGATTAAAAATGCTCCTTCTTTTGCTGCCAGAGGATGATTATCAACAATAGCCCTAATATCCTCAAAGGTAACGCTCTTAGAAGTACCAAAGTCATTAAAACGAATAACAGAAGTGTTTGTAGAAAGATTCAATCCACCATCAGTCAATGAAACCACTCGAATATATTCTCTTGGATCAATATCTAATCGTTCCTCTTCTGTCTCATAGAGAGAGTTGGTGTTCTTACTAATATTATCTGTATTAGATTTTTCTTCTAATTTTTTATTCTGTTCAAGAAGCGTTTGAACTAATGCTGACAATTCAGTTACCTGAGCCGTTAATAATTCTGTTTCTGAATCAACTACAACATTATCTTTTGAAATAGCTGTCTGTTTTTCATTCTTTGATTTATCTTTGCTTTTTGAATTCGTATCCATTTTAATAATCTCCCTTATATTTTTTTTAAAAAATGGGAGCAGACAATTGTTAGTCTACTCCCACAATATTAAGTCAATTTATAAATACCATATTGTGCAGATGTGATGAGCTGTACGTCATAATGTTGAGCTACTGAGTAGCCAACACTGCGATCTGCATTATCTTCTGGTTTTGATTGAAGAACTTCAGTGTTTCCCTCAAATCCGATTTTTACAATCTTATCAGAGCCTGAAGACACAACAAGAATGAAGTCACTTGCAAGAGTAAAATCATCAGTGTTAGGCTTTAGTTTTTGCTCCATTTCGAATAATTGAGTACCTTGGAAATTCCCTAAGTGTCCATTTTTATTGTACTCACCACCTAGCGCAAACTGCATGTATTGATTCTCTGGAAGTACTTTTGATAATGCTACTTTAGTACCAAAGGCAACTGTGTTTTTATTGTTGTTCGCAGCAGCAACACGAGATACAAGGTTGTTGAACGCTGTTTGAGTAAAAGCAGCAGTCTCTTTATAGCTCGCACTCAAAGATGGGAAAGAGTTATAGATTGAGTCATAAATCCGACTAGTAATATCAGTCTCGATTGCTTGTGCGACACGGGCTACCCAATTTCCCCAATTAGTCTTACCAGCAAGAACTCGATACAATTCTTCATAGATCTCGACTGTGCGTCGAACTGGTGTAAGAGTCACATCTTTACCGAATAAACGTTGGCGTTGACTTCCTCTGATACCATTTGCTTTTGTGCTGACTGCAAACATGTCAGGGCTCTCAACATGAAACAGCAATTGATCACCCCAGTTTACATTCTTCACTTCAGCAAATTCATAGAAGCTATCAAGTACAGTTTCAGGAACAATAATATCCAAAGTTTGTGCTACAATTGCGAAAGTAGCCCATTGAACTGCTGGATGAGATTGAATCATTCCTTCACTAAATTTAGTATCAGAAGGAATTCCAGCGTAACGAAGTGCTTCCTCTTGTAAGCCTTTTGTAAATAATTCTTGTTTTTGATCTAGAGATTTACCATCATTGGCATATTGAGCATATTTATTGAATCGACCGTCTTTGTTACGGTTTTGATAACAGAAATGATACCATGCTTCTACACCTGCCTGAACTACATCTTTTTGTTCTTGAGGCATGCTAAAAAACTTTAGGTTTTGATAATTTTTCATATTTTATATTTTCCTCCTTATAGTCCTATTACTTAGGCTTCCTTAACTACTTGTAGTTTTGTTGCTGGAATTCGTGTGCGACCAACTGAAATATTTGTTTTTTCTAGAACTAAAAACGCTACACAGGTAGTTGCGTCTAATTTTGAAGTTGCAATTCCTTTATATGAACCATCTTGTGGAATAACGTATTGACCTACTACCGATACGCCATCCAAACCAACATCTGTAATTGTGAAAGTGTCACCCTTCTTTAAGTGGAAAGCACGGGCTGGTTTGTTTGCTGGATTAGTGAATAAAGTTGGATCAGATAGGTCGATACGATATCCATTAACTTCTACTAGTTCTGGAGAAGCTACAAGTAGTACTTCTTGTGTCGTAACTGCCGTTGGCTTAGTAGCTACACGAACATCGGGGTTATTAGCAAGAACACCGCCCAAAACAACAAAACTACCATTGTCTACTGATTCAGTTAATTGAACAGACTGAAGAAAGCTGTCGACTTTAGTCCCAGCCATAAGATTAAGATTTACAATTGTACTCATTAAATATATTCCTCCTAGTTATTCTTTACTTTTTTTTCTAGACGATCCCAGTGAGATTGTTCTTTTTTTTCATCTTTGTTTTCATCATCTTGATGATCATGTAGAATTCCCATTGAAATAAAATTCATCTTATGATCCTTTGCTTTCTTAACAATCCGATCACAAACGAAAGATTTGATTTCTTTCTCATATCCCTCAAATGTCGAGAATTGTGAACGTTTCTCTTTTAGATTTTTCTTTTCATCTTCAGTAATCAGAGATACGTATTCTGCAAACAAGATTTCTACTTTTTCATCATCTTCATCTTGTTTATATTTAGAAATCACTTCAGACATCTTTTTAATTTCATCATTTTTTTCTTGAATATTCTTATCTGCTTGTGAAAATTTTGCTTCTATTTCTTTAATGGTTTTTGCCATTTCAAGAATTAAATCATCTTTTTCAGAGAGTTTTGAGGAGTAGGTTGATTTGCTAGTTTCATTCTCTTCTTTCATTAGTTTAAACTTCTCAGCAGATTCAGACTCTAAAGTTGCTGAAAACTCACTCATCACACTAATTTCTTCATCTTCCCCTTCAACCCAATCGACTGGAGAGTATTTAATTCTTTTTGATTCTTTAAACATTACTTCCACATTATCACCGATTAATTTATATGGAGCCTTTTTGTTCAAGTAGCTATCTTCTGCATCAACATAGTATACATATGATTCATCATAATCTGTTAGATAATAGCATTCTCTTTCAACCGATTCTCCACACCAGTTCCGTGTAATATATTTATGTTCGCGAAGTACTTTACTAATTTCTGAATTAAGTTGATTGCTTGTCAACTTAAAATGGATTGCAATTTCTTCTTTACTTTTTGGCACTACGTAGTCCTCCTCTGTTTCATATTTTGATGTCTTGGAGAAGACATTTTGCATGTTAATATCAATTTCATTATTGGAAAATGTCAATAGATAATTATTCAGTTCATCTAAGTTTTTGGAGAATTTATCTTTATTTGTTTTTGAAAATTTCTCTAATACAGCATGAGCACCAATCATGCCAGTTTCAAATTTCTTGCCCAATAGTGTAACACCTGTATAACGAAACTTTTTAATGTCTAATATTTTTGTTGTGTTATTGAATTTAGATTCATCAATCACAATTTCAACACTTAGCTTTATGTTTTGTTCTCTTTGAATAATTTCAACTGCATCTTGCGCATAAACATTCCATATATATCCGTATACAACTGCATAAGTACGACCATCTATTTCTTCATAATGATAGCTATGATTAATGGCAGGTATGACTCCGATAGGTTTTTCTATGTAGTTTATCTTTTCTGAGTCCTCATCGTATTCCATTTCATGCTCACCGAAATCATCGTCTTCTTTAATGATATGTGCTAGAATCGGGGCATTTATTACAGAGTTTTCTACATCCTTTGATTGAAGAACAGACAATGAAATGGTTGATTTATTGTTGTTAAGCCCTGAATGAGCAAGATATAACTTCAGTTTTGAGAAACGTGTGTCTTCTAACATCTCTAATTCATATTTTTCTATATCGAAATACATTCTTTTATTAGTTATTTCAATCTGTATCACCTCCTTTACAGGGTAAAGCTAATAACTATCTCATATTTCCATCATTGTCTCTTGTTCTTTCTCCAGAATCACTTATATCAGACAACGACTTCTTGGTTGCTCCAACTTCTCCTGATCCTTTTTGCACATGAGCACTAGATAATGGAACCAAATAATTTGAAATCATATCAATGCTATTTTCGTACATTAGTAGATTTAACATGTCATCTGGATTTATGCCTAATGCTACAGAAACTAAAGTTTTTGAATACCCATATTGGGCTGATTTAAGATAATCTTCTAATTTTTCTCTATAGTTAAACCGTGTTAGATCAGGAAAAACAATTTTGAAACGATACTTTCCTGTCTTCGTTTTCATGTAAGCATTTAAAAACCGTTCAAATTGTCTGTACATATGAAGAACATAGGCTTCGTCCACCTTTATTGATGCATTTAAACCTGAAGCGTTTGGGCTGCCTGAGCCAAATAAAACTGGTGTTGAACCAGCACTGTTATAGAAATTATCTTGACTGTATCCAACTATATTGTTTTGAGTCTGTGATTGATCAAAATTTACAGTTTCCAAGTCGAATGGCGTTGTTGCTACTTTCACTCCGTCAGGAACTCCTGCTTGTAAAATTGCAGTATATTGACCAGCAACAATTGGATCAATTGCAAAATTATTTGATACAGCAGCTCCTTTTGAATCTTGTTTCATAGGTATCTTACCTACAATGATTTTCCAAACTTCTAGCTGAGTTTTTGTTTTAAGAAGTTTTTTGTAATGATCAATTTCCGCACTATCTTGAAACAACCCCATAAGCGGAGGAGTTAATCCAGCTCTAGTTTCATCAAATTTAAAGACAGGTGCTTTGATTGGATCAAGTGGTTGCCAATATGAAGTAGATACTTTATTTTTTTTATTTTTTAAAAAATCGTCTAAATATCCAATGAATTCAGGGTCAAAATCATTTACACTTATTCCAGCTTGCATGAAGTAGTACATATTAAAAGCATATTGATAACCATACTCAGTTTTATTAATAATTTTGCAATATTTTGCTGGCATTTCCTGCAATGTAATTGCTTCTCCAAACTCTCTGATATAATAGAATTTAGCATCCTCGAGAATAACACCTTTTAAGATATTTGGAAGGGTTAGTTTCAAATTAATTTTATCTAGTATTCCTGTTGCTTTTTTTCTAGAATTTTTAAAAGATGAAAGCTTCATATCATGATCGTCTGCATTTGTGTGAACAATGAAGTAATCAAATGTGGGAATTGTAGCATAATAGTTAACTAATTTATTGAATTGCATGACAACGTTGAATAAATATTGACTTAAATCTTTTAGAGCATCTTCATTGGCTCTTGGATTTTGAATTAATCTCTCTATGGTCTCTCTGTTGAATGTAGCAGGTGACATGTTAAGTGATTTGAGTAATTCATTTTGCCACAAGGGATTAAAGAGCGCGTTGTTTTGGTATGAGCGCGAGAGTGATTTGGCAAACTGTAAAGCGTAGTCTTCACTCTGGTCTATTTTGTCAACAGATGTAGGCTGATTGTTTTGAGTTGGTTCTTCTATTTTCCTCTTCCTTGGAGCCATTTTTCAACTCCTTTCTATATCGAAGTAGTTACTAGTTAGAGATATAAAGATAGTCTAGGACACTAAAAGAATCCTCTTCTCTTTTATAGTCTTCATAATGTTTTAGATAATATAGTACATATGCCAGTGCAGCCCAAATGTCTTTTTCAGTTTTTTTCGCTACTTGTTCAACACTTAGCTTACCACCTTGTTTTTGGACTAATTTTAAATTTGCGATTTGATCAATTAGCTGATCTGTTTGAAAATGAGCAGCCTTAATTTGATTCATGTCTTTATTATTTTTGTTTTTATCACTTGTATCAAGCAGTTTGCTTGGGACAAGCAATTTTAAGCGACCACTTTCAACAAAATCAATAAAGTTTGTTACTATATCAGTCTGAATGCCCTGAGCTTTCAAACTAAATATTTTTTGTGGTGAGTCGATATTTTGAGGAGTTTCATCAGTATTTATTGTATCCCAACTTTCATATGGATCGTTTTGAAGAGGGTCAATAGTTTCCTTCATTAATTCCTCCACTACTCCTTGTCCGATGCCATTAGCATCTACAGTAGTTACATTGCAGTGGTAGTGTTTATCCAACCTTTTGAGAAACATAGCTTGATCATTAAAGTTTGTTCCATTTGGAGGAACAAAAATATTACAAACTGTTGCTGTTTTAATTTTCCCATTAGATGCTCTTTCAACTTCAACTACAACAAATGCAGACTTGTTGTTGTTATTTGATTGAGATCTAGCTATATCAGCTCCAACAAAGTATTCGCGAGATTTCCTCGGATGGATACTTGCAGTAGGAACTGTTCTTAGCTCCAATAATTTATTTATTCCAACAAGCGCTCCGTCAGTAGCACCAACCCATTTGGATTCATAATTTTGACTAAATGACACTGAGCTAGTCGTTGGATCATCCCTTTTAGCTAATATTTGTGTTCTTGTTTCACCTCTACCATAATGACAAGGTAGCTCCCAACTAGCACCCAATACCATTTTTCCCTTGAGTTCTGCCATATCATCAATCATATTGATTAGCCTGATAAACTCGTCACTTCCACGGTATCCACTAGTTGTTAAATAATTTATCATGCCATTTAGTTCATAAGGGTTGATGGTAGAGAGTCTTCCTATGGTTCTTCTTGGTACGTTAACGACTGGTTCTAAGGCATCCTTAAATAGGCTGTTATTTAACAATGCTGATTCTTCTACATTTAACCTGCGTCTCCTTTGTCCCTTAGAATGCTGAGAATTAGCTAAAACACTATAAATTGCACCAGATGTGAAAATTACTTCAACTTGGTCTTTAGAAAAGCTTGATTTTACAATTTCATTATTCATCAATGGAAACCACTTTATGATCTCATTATGTTTCTCTTCGCTGATTGAGCTTGCATTTTCTCGTGTTTGCGCACTCATTGCTATAGTTATATCGGGGAAGTGGATACATGTGTGATAAATGCTCATCAATTCTATCATCGTTTTCCCGAAACCACGGGGAAATACTCCGTATGTACTTATGAATCTACTCATTGAGCGAAGAAATACACGCTGATCAAGATCTAAACGCATCCCCCCTTTTTCGGGAGAAATTAAATCATAAAATAAATCAGGAAACCACTTACTCCACTGAATAAATTGAATCCATTTCTCTAGATTTCGATCAAAGGAATTTCCTTTTAACTCATCAAGCTTTACAGTTGAATTAAAATCAGGATTGTCACCAACTCTAGAACTCTTTTTGGTATGCTTGAAGTTATCGTTTTGAAAATTCTTATGACTAGCCATTTGCATCAACTTCTTCACTATTAAACGAATTATCGCTCATTTGATTCTCATAATCTTCTTTCTTTTTATCATAAAAAGCGTATATCTCTTTATATTCACACTCAGGTAATCCCTTAAGATCACGAACATAGTTAATATAACACCAAAGGGTCACATCAACTTTATCTTTAGGTTGTTCTGTAAATAGAGGAAGTAAAGACATAATTTCATTGTTTTCTTCAACCAATCTCGCAAGTTGTCCAAATGTGTCCAACCCACCTGACAAATCAGCCTTACTCATTTGGGATGGTTTAAGTTTTCCAGCTTCAGCAACATCTTTTACCATAGCTGCCCATTCTTTTGCTTCCTTAAAATTACCTTTTGCTTTTGCGAGTGTTTCTTTAACCTTATTTACACAAAACTCTCGAAAATATTCTTCATGCATTGTGGTCAACAATTGAAAACTTGTTTTTAGTTGTTGGTATTTATCTTCAAATAAGTAGTACTCATCATCTGGATAGCCGTAACCATACTTACTCTTTAATTGACTGATATCATAATTTTTCTTTGAAGGAAATTCATCGTCACTTTTATTGACTTCAACTGAAGTTTTGTCGTTATCAAAAACACTATCTTTCCAAGAAGTTCCATCAAATTGAGGGAAGGAGTTTGCCATTGTTACGTATCTTGCAAATGTATCTGTCTTACTTTCTAGAGATTTTTCCCAGTAGAAAGTATCAAACTTTATGTCCATTTGTTGTAAGATAGTATATATAGAATCCATATTTTTGTAATCTATCATTAATTTTATACAATCTTTACAAATTGTTATCTTACCATCGAACATTGGGCTTTTACTGTTATAGTATTGAGCAATTGGTTTTTCTTTTTTACATTTAATGCAAGATTGTCTTTGTTTAATAGCGTTTTGTTGACTTTCTACTTTTCTTTTCGTAGACATCACATCAAGCCTTTCTCCCATAAATAAAGTGCCTGTATGACACTTATTGTATATAATAAAAAATTTCGGTGGACGGGACTCCAGTTTCAGGGAGATAAAGCCCACCATTACTTATCCTTCTAATCAGAATAATTCCACCGAGATTGTTTACATATCAATGTAAACTAAAAAGCACCCATATTTGGATGCTCGAACTTTACACTCAATATCACTATGAAATTACACTTTTATATTCTTCTAATTATTTTGTTATTATGGCGAGGGCTAAAGGAATCGAACCTCTGTCTTCGATTTTGGAGATCGACGTGTTACCATTACAACCAAGCCGACATATGATACGGAAGAAAGGATTTGAACCTTCGACCCCTTGCGTCCAAGGCAAGTACTCTACACAAACCGAGCTACTTCCGTATGATCTGTAACGTTTGTGATAATATAATCATTACAGATATTTTACTTATTTACTTTTATATTCATAATCAATAACTTGCACGATACCGTTTTTATCTACAACGTATTTAATAGCCATTTTAATCACCTTCAGTTTAATTTGATCTTATATTCAATAGCTCTACCTTTTCCACGTTCAAACACAGAGAACAATGCTCCTGCTTTAGCACCAGTCATTAGACTATCTGAATATTCGTCCGATCCCATTACACTGGGAATTTGAATTACTTCAATATCATTATTAGCACCAATACCAACAGTTAGTGATCCTGCATGGTGAAAATGTGCGATGTATAAATAATCGATAAACTCTCTATGTAGCACAGATAAATCTCGAATCGCATTTTTCTTACCCTTTAGTTGATGTCCATGTAAAGCCCATACCTTATATCCAAGAATATCTAACTTAATAATATCCCCTTCATATAATGGAACATCTACATTAGGGTTATATTCAAGAACATCATGGACATAATTCATGATGATTTTCTCTAAATCCTCAGAAACAAATTCGCTTCGGCTACTATTAAATGGTCTGATCTGAGAATGATTGCTGGCTGGAACATGATGATAGGTAATTCTTACATGTTTACTCAATTCATTTAACCACGAAGCAATAAACTTACTGAATTTAATGGTTTGATCAATAAATCCCATTGAAATAGATTGCAATTGAGATACACGTAGAGACATACCTTCTATAGAATCAGCACCGTTGATAATATGTATATGCTCGAACCCTTGTTGATTTACAATCTCAAGTGTTTCATATAGTAGCTGCTGCATGCGGTTTGTAGCAATTTCTTCACTGTACTCATTGTTGATACTTTTAAAATATTTTCCAAAGTGAATATCTGCAAAGGACATTACACCAACTCGATCATTATCTTTGGAGTAAAAATTATCTAATTGAAAGTCAGGTGCAGGTAGTTTTTCAATACTATCCTTCACCATATCCCATTTCAGATCAAAACGTGCATTTTCACGGAGAAGTTTATTGTACTCAATCTTCACTGATTGAACTTTTTTAACGGCTGTTTCAGCTTCAATTTTCTTCATTTCGTATTCATTTAGAATTTCATCATTTTGAATATTCCTCTTATTTGCTAAGTCGAATCCTTTTTTGATAAGACTATAATCTTTACGCCACTTAGATTCTCCAAAGTCTTCATTAGAAGCCTCATTCATCTTTTCAGCTATTTGAACCCAGTTTAGAGCGTACATTTCTTTATTGTTTCCCAAACGTAGGAGGTAATCATCTAGACTTTCTGAATCTGTCTTTTTCATATCAGAAGGAGTCATTTAATTACTCCTCTTCGTTTTCATCGTTAAAGTCATCCGAAATTTCATACTTCTCAGTTGGTGTTACAGTTACTTTGTCACCTTCAGCAACGAATTGAATTTTTACAGCATTCGGATATAAAGCGAATAGGTCATCTTTGATTTGTTTCAAGTCCTTCATTTTTTCAATTGTCATAATTATAATCTCCCTTTTATAATTTTATTTTGTTAATGAAATGATGTTTTTATTGTATTAGTCGTATTTATTTTTAATAGAATGGGTAAGAGGCATAGCCATTTGACTACACCTCTTGATTGGTCTTGCGCCTCTTAGCGAGGAAATATAAAATGACACTATCTCTCCTTAACGGAGGTAACGTTTAGTCTATACATAATATAGGTGAGTCGGTGTATCTCATATCTCTGGTAACTTACATTACTAAGCTTATAGGGAACGTTTCCTATCTCTATATTATACAGTGATAAGTATTATGTTATATGTATTTTAAGATTTATACGTTTACGGAGTCTTTAAGTGCTTTTGCTGGCTTGAATCCAACAGTTTTACTAGACTCAATAGTAATGGCTGCTTGTGCTTTCGCAGATTCTTGGTCAACACCTTGTTCTTTTAATTCTGCCATTAGTTTGGGATTAATTCCTTGGCGTTCAGCACGTTCACGAATCGCATATTTACCATGTCCCGCAATAGATACTTCTTCACCAGATGCCAGTGCTTCACCAATTACTTGAAATACTGCGTCAACTAAAGTAGATACTTCTTTCTTACTTACACCTGTTACTCCTGCTACTGATTTTACCAATGCATCTTTGTTCATTTTAATTTCTCCCTTTGTTTTATAATTGTTATTTATCATTAATACTATTTTTATCAAGATGGGATAATTGCTATTACTGAGCCTGTAGCTGTTCGTAGGGCAACAATCGGTTAACCTTTGCTCTCAACTATCCCTTTCCATATGGGAACTTTCACGAAACTCAAAAAATCGGTTTAAATACTATGTATTTATGCATTTTTTATTTAATTTTTGTGGACTTTTTTGTTTTTTGAATGCATTAATGAATGTATCTCTTTGAGTTTGGTATAATACATTCATCAATCTTCTGTTGTTATCACTTTTATTCTTAGCAATTTTCAATAGTATCGCATTCATTGTGTCTTCTTTTACAGTTAACTTTTCTATGTAAAACTTATAGTATTTAATAATGTTATCAATGGCTACTTTTTCTTCTTCATCTTCTTCTTCACCCAAGCTTTTCTTATATGAACTGCCTTTAATACTGTTGATCTTGCCACACATCTCGGATACATATTCTTCTATTTTTTCTTGTTGTTTTCGATCCGCATTATTTTTTTCTTTCTTTTCCAGTAAATCTTCCAATCCCATGTTCTTTTTTCGGTCTGCGTTCTCTGAATCAATTTCTTCATATAGAAAATCCATTGGTGTAAAATACTTGTTTCGTTTTAATAAATCTGATTTCTTTTTCTTAACATACTTCCAAAACAATGGATACTTACCGCTCAATTCTTTAGTCTTCTTTGCATATGAGATCTCTTTATTAATATCGATGTTATACATTTTTTTTGCTAAATCAATACAAATACCGCTTAGGACTGTCATAACATCAATTTTTTTTAAGAGTTCAGATAAACTTGTCATGGTTTCACCTTTAGAAATCAAATCCCAATAAGTTGACATGAGTAATTGACCAGTATTAACAACAGTACCGATATTCCTTTGACTAGTAGATAATTGATTATCAATTAATGCCATATCTCTATTGTTTAACTGATAATCCTTTTTGCTGCTTCTAACATCATTAATACATACACGATATTTACCAAAACATTTCTCTGCTAATTCTAGTACTAACTCATTATCGATTAGTAATAGAGTGTCTGAATCGTAGTCACATCCTGATAATATATCCTGTAAGGGAAAATCAATTGCATTAACACAAACTATGTTGTCACTGAGATTGAAATATTTCATAATATCTTTGTTATATGTATTTTTTGCTACCAAAACGTTACTAGGGCTTGTATGCGGATTTCTAAAACCGACTAAAAGCTTATCGGCTTCAAACATCATTGTGAATACCTCATTGGTTTTCAATGCATAGCTTGATGGATCAAAACATCCAATAGCATGGTCTAAATATTCCATTGGATTTCCCAACATAACCGCGTAATCACCATGCAATCTTATCTTTCCTCTTTTTATGTACTCAGAATGATTAAATATTTCTTTTTTCCGAAAATCTCTAAACATTTTAATTCGCGTTATTTCATTGTTATGCTCATACAAACTGACCATCATGGCATTACTATTTGTATTACTAATTGCTTTTCTAACATGTTCGATAAAGAAATCATCATCGTTTTTCAATCTATTGATGTAATCATTTTCAAAAACAACTAGTTTATTCATGTCTCTTTGAGTCATTGGCAATGAATTAACCATCTGATAACTCAATTGCTGGAGTGTGCGTCCACTTTCATCAGCTCCGAGTTTGCTTTGTTTTTCTGACTTGCATACACCAAACAAATTTCCATTATCTGCAACTATCATCTTCCAATACTTCCACATTTCTAATTCAGCTTCTTGACCTGAACCAAAGACATTTGAGAACTTTAATGCCTTAAGGCTGCTAGGGGTTATAATTAAATGAATATCCTTTGCGAACATTCTTTCTCCAAACATATTCTTAACTTCCCATTCAGAATAATCTATTTCTAGTGGGCATTTATCGATTAAGTATTTTTGAATGCAACAGTTAAACGCAGCAGATTTGAACATGTGATTTCGCAAGAGTTTCATTGATTTACCCTCTGAAAAATAGTCTGAGTCAAGAAGGGATTCACCGTCAAAAAGACTGTTTTTAATATTAACCCTCTCTTGAAAACTATCTAGATAACCATTTGCACCTGTTCGTATAACATTACATTCTTGATTAAAATGACTCTCAACATCACTTACGATTAAAATATTCTTTGGATCAATAGCAATTGTATCTTCTAAAGATGAACCAACTAATGATTCATAAGCCAATAATGACGGATAATCAATTTTAACATTCTGTAAAGGTAACCCCATCCTACTCCATGAAATCATGTCATTGAATAAATGTTCTTTGATAAATAAGCATTGACCTACTCTGCTTTTAGCGCTTGAGCGTTTGTAAACAACATATTTGTTTTCTGTAATCTCACCAGTTTTCGTATTTACGGACTTTAGTATAAATCCATTAATATATAGTTGTTCCCTTAGCTTGTCGATATTCACTTCTTTCCATTTGTCTAAATGTGCTTCTGTTTCAACTGTAGAAATAAAATCTTCTAACTTACTGATATAGTTTAACAAGTTTTGTCTTTTTATTTCTTTTCTTTCTTTCTGTTTCTCAGTTAAATCATTATTACTGTTTTCTGCTTGAATTGGATTGAGTGAAGTTGAGATCTTATTTTTTAATGCACGTATTGTATCTTCAGCAGCCTTAACGTTACGTTTGAATTTCACATTGATGATATCATCTGATAATAATTTATCGCTTGTTTTATTCTTAAAAGTACACATTCCTGAGCTAACTAACTTATTTAATTCTAAGCTAGAGGGAATCATTCCAACATATTGTTGCTCAATATCCTTATTACGAAGCATGTGCGAATAGATATCACTTGCTTCAATTGATGGAATATAAACTGGCTTATGCAATACTGTTTTTGTATTATTCCAATGAGTGCGACTAGCTAGTCCATGTTGGAGAAGAGTAGTAGCAGTATGTTTTACTTTTTTTATTATTAGATTTCCTCCTTTAAACTATACTTTTGACGGTTTAATCATTTCAAATACGATTCGTCATTGCAATCTTCAATGAATTCTATGTATTTTCTGGCTTCTAATAATTGCTCATTTCTGCATTCTTTCATAAATGATGCCATCTCAATTCCTTCGTGATCTAAGTATTTTCTTTCATCGTATCCCAGTTCATAAAGCCAGTCCTTAACTACTTGATTCCTCATTTTCATTAAAATTCTCCTTTTTTATATTTATCATCCCTCTCTAATTAAGATTCGGTAGAATTGGTGATTTCTTTCTACAAACACAAGATAACATTTTAATTTCGATTATGTCAATGTTTTTTATTTTTTTATTTATTTTATATGAAAGATCGATTTTATCTGGATGATGTCGTTTGATTACTACTTCATTATTTGGGGCTTAGATGTGAGCACCTGTGCGTTCAATATCGAAACCATGTAATTGCCACATAGTCAAGTTCAAAGGCAATACAGGTGAGTTGTGAGTTCTGAGTTGGTTGTTTGGATGGGTGATGACTGATTTGAAAAGATTGACATAGTAAAATTAAAAATGATAAAATCAATATGTGGTCATTCACATTAAAAGAGTCACATATAAATGAAAGATTCAATTAGGAGATGATATTTTATTGAGTTATAAGTTACGGGATTATCAGATTGAGTGCATTGAAGAGATAGAAAGTAGTAAGAAAAAGTGCAATTTAGCTGTTTCTAGTGTAGGTAGTGGTAAGACCGTGATCTTCTCAGAGCTTTCTGTTAAAGCCAAAGGACGAGTATTGATTCTTACTCCAAGTACAGAGCTGCGTGAGCAAGCAGAATCAAAGTTAAAGGAGATTAACCCAGAAGCTAATATTGGTTCAGTACAAGCAGACCTAGATGATGTTGATGCTAAAATTGTAGTGTCAACGAGACAATCACTCACGCATTCAAAGAGTACTAGATTGAAGAGGATGTTAGAACATGGAGATTTTGAGTATTTAATCGTAGATGAAGCACATCAAGCACCAAAACAAATTAAAAAAGTACTGAGTAAATTAAATGATAGCGTGAAAATTATTGGTTTTACAGCTACACCATACACACGAGAGTGCATAGAGATTTTTGGACAGCCGATTTTTAGACGAACAATACTCGACATGATTGATTCGGAATATCTCGTAGAACCGTATGCAATGATAGTTCAATCTAAAACAAATATCAGTCATGTCAAGACAACAAGTGGCGATTTTGCACAAGGGGAACTTGAGGATGTAGTAAATAATGCAGAACGTAATCAGTTAATCATTGAATCTTACAAGAAATTTGGGAGTACTCGAAAGTTGACATTGGTATTTGCTGCTGGATGTGAACATGGAAAAGAGTTGTTAAAAGAGTTTCAATTAAATGGAATTGCTTCAGCATACATAGATGGAGAAACTTCAAGAGAAGTCCGAAAAGAGCTGATAAGTAAATACAAGAAAAAAGAGATCAAGGTGCTTATCAATGTAATGACTCTTACTACTGGCTTTGATGTTCCTGAAACTGATTGTGTAATTATTTGTAGACCAACAAAAAGCAGGATATTGTATGAACAAATCATTGGACGAGGACTACGATTGGCTGAAGGGAAAAGTGAATGTCTTATTGTTGACATACAGGATATCACTAAAAAGCACGATCTCATGGATATTTCATGTGTGATGGAAACAAAAATAAAAAATGGTGAAACATACAGAAAAGCAAAAGAAAGAAATGAGGAAGAGAAAAGAATTGAACAAGTGCGAAAGCAAGAAGAGGAGAAGAAGTCGAAAGAAAGGGAGTTGGTTAGACAAAAAGAATTAGAGATTGTTGCTAAACGAATTAAACTTATCAATCGTGATATGAAGCTAGGATTCGAAAGTAGAAAGCTAGATTGGTTTAGAGTTGATACAAATACATACTCATTGACTTATGGATTCAATACACATTACGTGATTGAAGGAAGCCATGATAAGTTTGCGATTTATGATGTATCTACTGATAAAGATAGCAAGCATTCAACCTACATTGATGAATTTGATAACGTGGTAGACGCTATAACATACATAGAAAAGAAAGCGAAACTAAATACTCACACAGATCCCAATGCAGACTGGAAGAAAGAACCACCAACAGAAGGTCAGAAGAAATACTGTGGTTGGGCAAAAACAAAAGTGGATGCAGCTAGATATTTCAGCAGCAACGCAATTAGTGGAATAATAAATAAACAAAGAAGAATGGGTTGAGAGGAGAATGTAACTTGAAATACTTTTATTGTTACGACAAAGAATTGATGAAATATCTCAGATATGAAAATGACATCGAATTTATATGTACTGGCTTACATCTTAAGACTAGTGATCAGTTTTGGCAATTTGAACGATCAGACAGATTATACTCGATATTAAATATGTTTCTTGAACAGAAGAAACCATACGCCAAAAAATGTACATATGAATGTCAACCGGATACCGCTCAATGTACATAGAAGTGACGTAACCAGACACCAGAAAATGTACATAGAAGTGACGTAACCAGACACCAGAAAATGTACATAGAAGTGTACACTGAGAGGTACATATTAACAGAAGACCTATTAACAGAAGACCTACTAACAGAAGAGGCAAGTTGGTTAGTTTTAGTTGAATGATATTTAAAGATGAAAGATGAAAGAACTTAAAAGAGAGGAATAACTAATGGTTGCTGGGAATGTAGGTTTTATTAAATTTTACAACTGTTTCATGGAAAACGGGGATTACAAACTGACTCCAAGAGAGTGGTACTTCTATTCTCTATTAGCAGCGAGATGGAGTCCTTTTACAAATGTTGCTGAAACAACTGTAAGTGTTATCTCAAACGTACAAAAAGTTTTCTTAGACAAGAGTAGACCAACGAGAGATAAGTCTAATACATGGGAACAAATATGCAACTTAGAGTCAAAAGGAGTTATTAGGTTACTAGAGCATATTGCTAATGATGGAGGTCGGTGCAACTATGATCAGACACTAACAATATCGTTTATGGATTTAGGAGGATTTCAGAAAATCACACATAAATTAGTTTGTGCAAGTGAAAATCCAATTGAATTGTTTTTTTTGAGTGTTCTAACAAGGTTTACTACCCTTGGATTTTCACATTCCGTATTCAGTTTGTCAGAATTGTTTGTTTGTAGTGAAAGTAGGGTTCAAGAGATTGTAAAAGAAATGAAAAATAAAAATTTAATTACATATATTGTCGGAAAGAGGTTTAGAAAAACAGATGGTCAATACGCAAGTAAAACAAATACATATTTTCTAAATGATCAGTATGTAAACAAATTAAAAGACAATGACATCACTCCTAATGCTCCAGAAAATGATAAACAAATGGACGATATTGGAGATCGTTCTACTAAAAATAATAAATTTGAAGATAAGATAACAGTTTTTGGTGAAATTACAATGCAAGAAATACTAAAGAAAAAGGATCATAGTAATTGGGGTAAGAAAATCAATAAAGGAGGAAAAGATGTCGGTGCTAGGATTAACGAAAGCGATATTGATATACTTCTTACACTACAGCAATTTGAAATTGAAGAAGGATTTTGTAAGAAGTATTTAGGAATTTTGAATTCATGGGTTAATAATGGCGATATGGATAGTTCAGATATTGAGAAGTGGATTGCTAATTATCATAATAAGATGAAAGTTAAGAGAGAAAATTGGGAGAGAAAGAAGAAAGAGGAGTCAATTGTTAATGCTGTTGTCATTGATGGAGAAGTGCTAAAGTTAGATAAGAACAATGTTGGTCAAATTGATTTCAGTAAGGCTGATGAAGTTTACTATTTTGATGATAATGAATTAAAGAAGGGTGATATAATGTATCTTGCTGGAACCCATGGTGTTACAGATCACATGAGAACAGATGCTATAGCTGAGTATAAGAAGAATGTTGTTTTAGGAAATAAATTAGATATTGAAATTATAGAGAATATTAGATCTACTGTTAAAAGTAAAATAGAATAGCTATATAAATGGGTAGTCCTACATAATAGGGCTATTTTTATTGTTCGATGTAAATATATCCCCCCCTCACCTGTAATGGCAATCGTAAAGTGCAGTGTTTATATGGAAGTAAGGAGATTATTGAATGTTGGAGAGATGAATGGGTGTGAATCGATGATAAAATAACTGTAATCGTAAAGGAGATCTGGAGTGAGAGAATTGAGGGAGAAAATGTAGAGTAAATAAGGGTAAAATGGGTGTGATACAGGTGGGTGAGTGTTGTGAATCGTGAGTTAAATCGATAGAAGCTAGATGGAATAAGGGTAGAATGATATATTAGGGAAGAATATGAGTGAAAATGAGAAATATGGAGATGGAAAAAGTGAGGAAATATAAGGGGTTCACGATTACAAATACGATTACAATTTGAGTGAAATTGCTTAAAATAAATCTGAGTAAAACAATCGGATAAGATAATAAGTAGGGTATGTGAGTGGAACAGCTAGGGGCGCATTGTGGAAATAATTGGGTATTTTTGATGTAAATATACCCCCACATATGCATTAAAAGGCTTACAATTAACGGTTACTAGTGATAACTATAAATTATCATTAGTATTATATGAACATTGAATATTGATTATTTACACCAATATATGCATAGATATGTGAATGAATGTCCATTATTGGGAGACACATGTCCTGTAGCAGTAAACAATCGTATTGTAACAGTAACAACATACGATAAGTCATCTCATAACTTATCATTATCTTCATCACATTCATCATAACCTATATCTATCATATCCAATCAATCTCACATCATTATCTATCCATCCTTCCAATACATATCATCACATCACTCGTTAATCCCACACTTCCCATTCATTCCATAACTATCACATACCCTATTCCAATCCTCTACAATCCCATATAAGCATCCATATCCTTATATCTATCCCAACTATTAACCATTCTCAAATGGTATCATCTACGCTTACTATGCACCTTGGACACCATACATCATATATACATCCACATGTTACATATAGTCATATTGATTATTACATTCTCGGTAAAGCTATCATCTAATTAAAATAAAACAACATTGTATTAACACACACATAACTCATTTTTTACTTTGACTATTATCATATTTTAGTTTATAATTATAAATGTAAAGATAATAAATTCATACATAAGAAAGGCTGATGTTATGGACTGGTTTAGTAAGACACTCACAGTAGTTGGCACACTATTAGCAATCATTACATTAAGGCTAACAAGTAAGAAGCACAAACTAGAAGTTGAAAAACTTGAAATTGAAATTCATCTTCTTAGAATTCAACTTCAAGAAAAAGAAAAGAACGCATATCCTCTCCCACCAAGAAAAAGATAGTACGTTCACTTGTATAGTGTTGGAAGTTACAGCTTCCAATGCTATACTCATTATTATAGATGAATCTGAGTATAATAATCAATACAATACTAATTAAGAGGTGAGAACATGTTGTTTAATAAAAAGATTTTAGCTTTGTCCAGTGTAACATTTTTAGTCGGTATTACTTTAGTATACCTCTCTTCAGTTCAGAATAATCTTGTTATGACCATTGCAGGAGTCTTAGCAACTGGATCTGGATTAATTGGAGTATTTCGTTCTAGGGAATTGTAATTATGTTTTGTATTTACGATTAATACTCTCTAACGTTTTATAAATAAAATAAGAATATAGAGGAAGTGTGTCGAGTGATTCCTTTGCCATCGAATAACATTAGTGAATCAATCATCTTTACACCTGAACAGACCAATCACATTAATCAACTATTACATAAATCAAAGGCAGATAACACAATTAGAGCATATCAATCAGACTGGAAGAACTTTGTTACGTTTTGCAATCAACATAACTTTAGAAGCCTTCCAGCAGTATCTGACACTGTTGTATTATATTTATCTGAGTTATCAAAGACACATAAATACTCGACCATAAAAAGAAAGGTAGCGTCTATTAACAAAGCCCATATATCTGCAAACCAACTCACACCAATTAATCATGTGGTAAAAGAATTGCTAAATGGTATTGCAAGAACAATAGGGCACAAGCAGACACCAAAGACAGCTCTAATACTTGATGATTTAAAGACTATAATTGACAATATAGACGTTTCAACAATTGCAGGTAAGCGCGATAAAGCTTTGATTTTAGTGGGCTTTACAACAGCTTCTAGACGGTCTGAATTAGTCTTATTAAATGTTGAAGATATTTCATTTACACCTAAAGGTATGGATATTTCGATATATGAGTCTAAGAATAATGCATATGTCACAAAATCAGTTTTATTAATAGCTAATGCTTATTGTCCTGTTTCCGCTGTCAATGAATGGCTGTTAGCTTCTCAGATTAAAACAAAAGCAATTTTTCGTTCTATTAGTAAAACAGGAACCGTAAATGAAAGACTCACAGAACAATCTGTTGCAAACATTATAAAGAAATATGCAAGCATATCAGGGCTAGACCCCACAATGTACGCTGCACACTCTTTAAGGTCTGGTTTAGCCACTTCAGCGGCGATGGAAGGGTATAGCGAATCTGAAATTATGCATCAAACAGCACACAATACACATGAAATGGTTGGAAGATATATTCAAAACGGTAGAAGATACCACAACAATGTGAGTAACATTCTAAATAAACTATAAAAAAGGAGAATTAACAATGTACAAACATGGTAAATTAAAGGATGGTTTTTTAAAAGTGCTAACTAAAAATGGTGAATGGATCATATTATCAAAAATAGTGTTAAAATAAAAATCAAATAATCTAAAAAATGTATTTACATATATAAATATATGGCTTATAATAAATCTAAAAACAACAAATGAAAGAGGGTTTATTATATGTCACGAAGTCAAATAATTATTGCAATGAGCAAATGCCGAGCAATGAATAGTTTTAGAAATCTATTGGTTCATGGTTCTATTATAATAAAATAAAACATATAAAATGAGGTGTTTGTAATGAGTTATTCATATGTAAATCAAACTACTATTGGTGAAAAAGTCGATTACTTATCTGATTTACTTGCAGAAGTTATTACTAAAATTGAATATACTGCTTATCAAAATATGACCTCTGAACAACAAGATCAAGTAAAAGAAAATTTTCATGCTCTACTAAAAAAAGAAAATATTATCCTAACTTCTGAAATTATCGAAGCAGCAGAAAAAGAATTCTCGAATTCGCCAATTGTATCATTACTTCGTCAATACGGATACGCAGTAAAACAAGGCAGTATATTTTCCGAATCTGCAAATGAACTAAAATCTGGTCGAAAAGTGACACTAATAAAATTCTCGGAGTTTGGTTTCCCTGTTCTTATTAATACTGTAATTGATCGAACCGAAATTAAGCCTTATGCACAATACAACGAGTCTTTAAAAATCATACATAAGCCTAAACGTAAAAGATCGTTGTTTTCAAACACAATTTTGCCATATCAAGAACTGTTAATTTATGACGGTTGGTTGGAAACTGATATCAAAATGATGACCCATGAAACAATTAAGGAAGCTAAAAATATAAAATTGGAACAGTCAAAGTATTGCTCATTTGATAAAAGTTTCTTTGAAGACATACTGCAATATATCAAAGTCAAACCAATTGCAGCAGTTAACCTTCAGTATTAATTTTACTCTTTATGTGAGGAGCTGAGAGGCATTAACAAGGCTGGTAAGCTCTATAACTGGACTTTGATATGAGAAGCACGAAAACTATTTGGTCATGCTTCGCATACATTTTTACTCATATTAAAAGAACCATTTTAAAATGATTTTCATATATATTAAAAAATAAAATATAATAAAACTACTGATTTATATATGAAACAATTATAATATGAGTATAGAAAACAAAGCGGAGGCGATACATAATGACCAAAGTTAAGATGGTTTGGGGAATGTTTAAAGGTCAGGAAGGAACAATCACAAAACAACAAGGTAAAAATTTAATTGTTAAACTAGAAGCAGGGTTCGAAATTGACGCAAGCTCAGGTCATGTGGAAGAAATCGAACAATATGAATTGGTTCTTGTAAGAACATCCGCAGGAACTAAGACACACGTCGCAAAAAAATACAATGGAAGTTCGCATTTATTTGTTGGATGTGGAGTAGTAAAAAACTGTGGAACCAGACTTATTTGTTTGAAAGGTGAAGTAGATATTCGAACAATTACATGCGAGAAATGTCGAGAAAAATATGAGCTTCAAAGCTGTATGTGCTAGATAAATTAAAGAAGATCTTAAATAGATTGTATATATTTCTAAGGTAGAGAAATAAAAGCAGGATTTCATATTGAAACAGAGAGGATGTTATTGTATGGAATCTAAGATTAAATGGATTTACGTAGGATCATTTGTAACGGAGAACGGTATTTTAAAAGCTATTGTTGATGTAACAAACCATGCAACGATAAACAATGCAGCGAGAAGAAAGATATGCAAAGATAAGATAGGGCATTATGTGATAATTAAGAGAGAGAAAAATTATTTTCACTTGCCAAAGCTTCAAGTCATATATGAAAAAGATGGAATACAATATTTAGTTGATGAAAATAACAAATTTAAATCAAATTAAATTTGTATTGAAACTAAACAAAATATAGGAGGAATAACAATGATGATACTCGTGAATAAAGTAAAAAAGTTGCTGGATGATAACTACCTGAATTACGAGGTATGTGGAGACGAATACACATTTTCCATATCTCCAGTGTGTGAAATACATACTGATAACTGCACAATTTGGCTAGAGAAGAAGAAAATCAAGGTTGATGATAAGGTAGTCCAAGACACATGGGAAATGATCGAAGAAGTGTTAGCGGTTGAACGTTGTTAAGATACAATTTTAATTTTATATGAAAGGAGTCATTCACATGAACAAAGTACTATGTCCATACTGCAATAAATCTGCTGTATCTAATGTACAAACGGTGATTACTAAGTTTGAAAGCAAGAATACATTCAAATGTTTAAATAAAAAGTGTGGTGAAGAATTTTCAAAAACCACATAAAATGTTACTTGTATTTAGAAAGGTATCATTATGCTCTTTTTTTTAATAGCAACAAATATTAGATATCTGATAGTATAATAATATTATACTTGTTACATTGAGGTGAGTCATATGCCTAAACATAATATTATTCTAGGTCAGAGATATGAGCGATTAGTCATAATCAAAGAAGTTGAATCAGTCAAAAGCAAGCGCAGAGTATTATGTAAGTGTGATTGTAAAGAAGAAACGGTTGTTGATTTTTACAAACTAAGAACTGGTATAGTTAAATCTTGTGGTTGTTATGGTCGTGAACTTGCTTCAAAGCCAAAATCAAAAGACTTAACAGATAAAAAGTTTGGACAACTTACTGTGTTACATAGAGACAGTGACAAGAAAATAAAAGGTAGCGCTGTTTGGATTTGTGAGTGTGAATGTAATGAACGTATATCTGTTCCTGCTAGAGATTTAGTAAGCAAAAATACAAAATCTTGCGGTTGTGTCGGTTCAGACTTTATAAAAACGCTCCAAGCGCAAAATGAAGAGAATCATTATAAAGACGGTGCATTTGTCCCTTTGCTTAATCAAAAAGTACAGACAAACAATAAGACAGGATACAAGGGCATAACAATACGAAAAGGAAATAATGGATCAATACGATACATTGCAAACATCACAGTTAAAAATGAGAGGCATTATCTAGGGATACACGATACTATTGATTTAGCTATCGCAGCGCGAGAAAAGGGAGAGGAAAAGTATTACAAACCATACTTGGAGGATTTCAAAAATGAACAACGAACGGATTAAACAATGGATTAAGGAAAACTTAGTTATGCAGGACGAGGCGAGAACCATTACTGGACAATCAGTATCTGCGTTTAATCAATCAGTTGCCACAGGGCAAATAAACGCATTTGCAGAGTTTGGAGAACAGCGAAAGACTCGCCTTTATTTGCGTTCTGAAATTGAAGAATATGCGAAAAACAAAAGAATTAGAAAATAATCTAAATATCACACATATAATTATTTACATGTAACTAATTATATGTTATATTAGTATCAAGATAAGAAATCAAAACTGAACCTAAAGGGAGCGAATAAAAATGAAAATGTATTATGAGGATATTTTAGTGGGTGAGGTTCTAACTAACCGCAGCATGACAACTGATGAAGCATTAGAGTTGATTGGTTTTGATGAAGAAAAATTCATATCTGATAATGGATACGATAACATCGACCACAACGACTTTAGAGTGGAAAATTAAGATGGAATTGACTCCAACAAGCCGCAAAAAGTGGATGAGGATGAAAGGGTGAAGTGATATGAAATTAGTTAAAAAAATTCAAACGGTAGTAGATAATAATTGCATAAGTGCAATTCGAAGCGAATTAGACGAACTACCGGGCGAGACTGAGTTATTACCGGCATTATTCGAAGGTAATCTAGATTCTTTTTTGAAATATTTAAATGAAAAAGATGAAATTGCTTTAGAGTACAGACATGATTATCAAACCGAAGTAACCTATTCTCTCGGAAAAGATGAAGATACAGTATACTTGAAAGATGTAACATTCAGGTTTACTAATGAAGAAAACGAAGATAAAGATGGAACTATAATGAAGGATGAAATTATTTTAAGAATTTTTGAAGACATAGAAAATGAAAGCGTGGTACGTAAATTCAACATTGAAATTGAGTTTTATAATACTAATACATCAAAAGCTCACTCAATTTTAAGTGCTATTAAAATAAATTCCTTTGCGGATAGAAATACAAACATTATATATGACGATTTTAGTACAGAGCCGCTATTCGAATATGAAATGGCACTGTATTATAAATTAAGACATAGAAGAATGAGTCAGTGGAATTGCATTCGGTACGAAGATTACACAGGGGCAGGACTAAAAGCAGTTGTGGAAGAAGTACCGAAGCTCGATTTAACAGTTCCCGGCGAATATTTTACAAGTACAACAACGTTCAGTGGCACTGTATTAGATTACATTGCCGTTCTGTTAGAAGATCCAGATTTTCGTTATAGATCAAGACTGCAAGTTGAGTCGCATATGATAAATGCTGCTGCTCAATTATTAAAAGACAGAGATATGTTAGATGAAATTAAACTAGAACCGTTCACAGGGTTCGAACATGCAAAAGAGGTTATTGTTGTTCCTAAAGACGGGTCAACAGCTTCGACCATAGTATTTTTGCGGGAATAGTTAAAAACCACTAGGCATGCTCCTAATGGCTTTGATTTCTAATTTCCAATGAAATATTATGTTTTTCAATCCACACTCACATAGTGTGAGCGACAATTTTATTAAAATACTATATTCTTCAATCCACACCCATTTATAACAGGTGACTATAAGAATATTATAATATGGATACTAATTACAATCAAGGAGGACTTATGCAGACAGCCAATAAGATCACATGTAAAACAGTCGATTGTAATAATGAGTTTATGCCTAACAACAATGGACAAGAAAAAAGTTACTGTTCAGATAGATGTAGATACCGCGAGTATGCAAGAAAACGAACTGAAAGGCGAATAAAAGATGACAAATGTCCTCAATGTGGTGGGGAATGGATCGAACCAATAGAGACGCATAAAGGTAAGCCTAGACACTGTAGAAAGTGTCAAGACTATTATAAAACCAGATATGAAAGTAGTAAATAATGAACATATCATTTGAATGATAACATCTAATGTTGTAATTTAAGAGAGGCTGATAGCTTCTTTTTTCTTTTGATAAAATACTGTTTTCATTGTCTTTCATGCATGAGAGTAATAATCATTGTCATAAAATAAAATTTGTAAATATATTATTATTTCTAAGTTGAAACAAATGATAATGGCTTAACATGGTTTAATAACAGTTAAAATAGCTGTTTAAATGGAAGCTGAGAAGATATATAATATTACTTACTTGGAGGTGGTCAAATGACTTGGGAATTTACAAAAACAATGATTGTAGGATATGGGAAACTGACAGATTCAAAAGGGAAAGAATATAATGTAGATTTTGATCAAAACGGAAATATTGAAGTGACAACCATAAAACAAAACAAACCTGTAAAGATTCCTAATAAAGTTCATCAAATGATTTTGCAAAAGATACGATGAAATATCAGTTTTATTGTAAATAAAAAATGAAAAGTGATAAATAACTCTTGCATTTACATATGTAAACGTGTATTATAATAAGTAAGAAATACAAAATACATAGCGCATAACGCGCATGAGGAGACAATTATAATGGCTAAAACTCGCGTAGCAATGGTAGCTCAGGAAATCCGCAAAGAACTAAAAGCAACATTTCCGAATGTTAAGTTCTCTGTTCGTTCGTCAAACTACAGCATGGGATCATCCATCAATGTAGAATGGGATAACCTTCCTACTCAAGCAGCAGTTGAAGCCATTACAAATAAATATGCATGTGTTCGCCGTTGTGAAGCAACTGGAGAAATTCTGAGTGGTGGTAATATGTATGTAACAGCACAACCAAACTTTACAGCAGAATTCAAAGTAGAAGTTGAAGCACAAATGGAGGAACATGAAATAAATGATCAATATTGGAGAGGAAGAGCTTTTGATAGAATTATTACTCGAATGTGGGAAGCTCAAAATACTTCAGCAATTGAGACAGTAGAAGAAGCAGCGGAAACAGTACAAATCGAAACTAATACATATAACAACAATCAAAATAACAATCAAGCAACCTTAAATATAAACAATGATAAAAATGGAATCGAAATTAAGTTTGAATTTAAACCATCTACAAATGTTATTGAAGGTTTAAAAGCAATGGGTTTTCGTTGGTCTTCATATAGCTCGGTATGGTGGGCAAAACAAACTCCAGATCGTTTAAAATTCGCAACAATGTTTACAGACAGTTTCAATGATATAACAGTAGAGGAGCCAGCAACAATTGAAAATGAGGATGTTGTAGAGGCTCAGGATGAGAAAGAAGAACCAGCACAAGATCAGCCCGAACAAGAAAATGAAATGTTAACAGATACTATAATTATCAATGGTAAAATAAAAGTAAAAGAAATAACTTTTTTATGGTCTGAATCTTCAATGATCAAAGATAATTTAACGGTAACTACATTTGCAGAAGCTGAAGAATCAGTGAGACTTATTGCATCTAATGTTAGAGGTGGATACGATAAAACAAAGTTTGTCATTACTTGGACAGATGGAGACACATACACGGGACGTTTAGACGTTGAGAAAAAAGACGAAAACAAACAGACTCCAATTAAAGATCATATTACAGATTGGCTACAATTTTTAACTGTTGACAAAAAACCTTCTCATATGTCAGTGGAACAATATCACAATACTTTAAAAGCATACGCAATAACAGAAGAAGACAAAAAGCTGTATTATGACTTTTTCGAAAAATACGCACTAACAGATATGGAACCAATCGAACCAGACAACGTTGTATATTATGATTTCGGAATTAGTCAAGAACAAGGGGAGGAAGAAGAAATAAATATTGATAATTTTGATAACATTCTAAGTAAATTTGATAGCATCGAGGTAACAACAGATTCAAAAATAGCCACAGATGACTTGGAATTTTGCAAGGAACAAGAAGAAATATATAAAAAGCTCGTTTCAACGTACGCCAACTTTTATGCACAACTTCAAGAAATTTCAACACAAGCAAAGGAACATGGGAATAAATTCGGCAGACAGTCAGAAGCGTACATCCATGAGCAGAAAACAGCACATTACCACAGCATGAGAATATGGGATTATGAAGAAGCAATTATAGAAATGAAAAATAGTTTCATAATGTATATTTGCTCTTATTTTATGAAAAATTATAGTGTAACTATTGACTATCAAAAAATTCAAAATAAATATGATTTAAGTGTAACTTATGAATTAATCATTGACGAAATATATTTGCAGCTTGGAGGCTATAATTTTACAGAAAAAGCCGAACAGGAAATAAAGGAAGAAGTTAGAGATATTTTCCGTCATGGGGATAAGATAAATATTAAAAATACTAAATTAATACTTGATGGATACTTTGCTCGTCATGATTCTATTTGGAAAATATATAGATTAGGTTCTAAGCATGAGTCAGTATTCAAGGCACTACAACATTTCGAAGATGGCTCTACATCTGGTAATGTTGAATTGATAGGAAAGTACTGCGGATATGATAATGAGCGCAATCAAGCCAATTTTGAACGATATGAGCCTTTAACAATAAAAAGTGTAAAGTCTATTAAGTTTTTGAAAAACGGAAAACTAGAAATTGAATTTAATACTAATAAACTAGCAGCTAAATTTGCTCATGAATATTGTGGGTACATTCAAAAATCAGCATAAATATAAAATACATAATAGGAGTTGGTGTAAGTGCTAACTCCTAGAAAACGGTGCAAAGATGACTTATCAAATATTAAATACGACTATTCCACAAAATAAACGTAAGGAAATTAACGAAAAGATCATTCATATTATTGAAAATAATCTCACAACTAAATATAATGTTTCAACTCAGGATGTTTTTTCCTCTTATACAGGAGATGGACATCTTCATGGATTATCCTTCAATGATTATGATAGTTTTCATGAGTATACAAAAGCCAAGCAGCAAATAGAAACAGGGCAGTTTTACACACCTTACGAATTAACTCGATTTTTGTCTATTGCTCTCAATCCATCAATCCATGATATCATTGGCGATATAACGTCTGGACATGGTGCATTTTTAAATTGGTTACCATGTAAAGAAAACATATACACAAATGAAATTGACGTAAAAAGTTTTAAGGTTCAGAAATTCCTTTATCCTTCAGTCAATGCAACTCTAGGAGATATTAGGGAGTATTCACCTCTCACACGTTTTGACTTGATCATCGGTAATCCACCGTATAACCTTGATGGGTTCCAATGGGAAGGTAAAAAAGTATCAAGTCAAATGTTTTATTGTTTAAAAGCTGCTGATTTATTAAAACCTTCCGCATTGTTTTGTATTGTGGTTCCTGAATCTTTCTTGTCAGATGAATTTTCAAATAAAACTGATATAGAAATGATCAATCACAGATTTAATGCTCTGTTGCAGCTAAATTTACCAAACGATACGTTTAAAAATGTCGGAGTAAGCAATTTTAAAACCAAGGTTCTCTTTATGCAGCGTAAAAGTGAACATATAACCGAATCTCCTTATAACAGCCAACCAATTTTAGACCTTCGAGAATTTTCACTTATAACAGCGAACACTATACACAGTCAATATATTCAACCAATTTTAGAACAAAAAGAAAAACTGAAAGCAAAATTGTATTTTGAAAATGTTGGGGTCATTGATAACACAAAAGAGGAACAAGAGTTTCAATTTAAAATTGATAAGCTATTGTTTGATATTAAACGTAGTAATAAAACGTCAATCCATTATGCTAAGTGTACAGAGACTATCCATAGATTTAGAACACAATTAAAACCTGAAGGAATGTCAGTTCCTGAGTGGATGGAAATAAGATTAACCAAAGAAAAAGTATTATTGTATTTGAAGAGCATTATTAAGAATCAACATATTAAAGAAATAAGTAGAATATCCCTCGTTAAAACTAATTACGGATTGAGAATGAAAGGATATTCTCAAAAGGACAGAGATTACTTATCTAAATTTACAGGAGTAAAAGAAATGAGTTTCAATGACATGATTCTCAATGATATTTATCCATTTGAGGATCAGAGTTATAAAAAATTATTAAATAGAAAGAATGAGGCATATAACAGACAGTCAAAAAAATTCCAAGACGCGCAGAAAAATTCATGTATATCAGAATGGCTTAATGACTTCAAGCTCTTAGACGAACAAAATGAGCGTGTAATCGAATTAAATGCCATACAAAAGGAAGATATAGGAAAGGTGCTACAGAAGCGTTCAAGCCTATTGCAATGGGACTGTGGAGGTGGAAAGAGTCTTGCAGCTATTGCCTATGCTCAATACAGATTAAAGCATAATAATATTCGTAATATGTTTATAGTTGCACCAGCTATTGCAATCGCAGGAACATTTGAACCTTCACTAACTAATTTTAAAATTCCATTTTTTAAAATTGATTCGCTAAAAAGTATAGCCAACATCAAAAATGGTGACATAGTTCTGATTACTTTAAATATGTTAGTTAAGTATCAAAAACAGATTAAAAAATTCATCAAATTAAAAGCAAATAAAATAGGTTTGATTTTAGATGAGTCTGACAGTATTGCAAATGTATCAAGTAAGAGAGCAAAAGCAACAATCAATGTATTTCAAACTGTTAAATTCAAATTATTAACCACAGGAACTAGCGTTCGGAATTCAATAGGGGAAGCATTCCCACAATTTAATCTTATGTTTAATGCTTCAATCAACATGATTAATCATTGTGAGTATACTTACGTACAAGACAATAAAACAAAAGAGTTGGTTACGAAACATAATGAATATTACATGAAGCCATTCCCACAATATACAAAAGGTCAAAAGCTATTTCAAGAAAGCCACATTCCAGAAAAAATAACAGTGTTTGGAGCTTCAAGTAATTCTCAACATATATATAATAAAGATGTTTTGAAAAATATGATTGATTCAACAATTATTACAAGAACTTTCGAAGAAATTACAGGTAGATCCATTGCTACGATTCTGCAAGATACCTGTAAATTTAACAATCATGAGAAGGCTTTATATAAAAGAATTATTGATGAATTCTATGAAATGGCAAGAAACATATACAAGACTGGAAATCCTCGTAAGGATGCAATGTTGCAAATTATTCAACAACTTAATATGCTTATTCGCTCGTGTAGCGCTTCACATTTGTTTGATGAATACACTGGATCAGGATATTCGTCTAAATTTGCAAAAGTATTTTCAATGATTAAAAAATGGGACAATGAACCTGTGGTTATTGGTTGTCGCTTCAAGAAAACCGTTTACAGCTACGCCAATCATATCAGAGCACAATTCCCTGATAGAAAACTATTTGTTGTTACAGGGGAAGATATGACGCTTAAACAACGAAAAGAAATGGTAGTAGAAATGAAAAAAGAAAAAAATCCAATCCTAGTTTGTACTCAGCAATCACTTTCAAGTAGTATCAGTATTAATTATGTGAATAAAATTATTGTTGCCGAATTATCTTGGAATGGAGCTAGTTTACATCAATTCACTGCTAGGTTTGTGCGTTTCGATTCCGAATCAGATAATAAGGAAATTCATTATGTAACATATGAAAACTCTATCGAAAACAACCTTCTTCGGCTTATCCTTAGCAAGGAAGCACTTAACCTCTACATGAAAAGTGATTATATAAACAATGAAGAATTATTTGACCGTTTCGGAGTTGACGCGAACATTTTCAATATGTTAATGACCAAAGAGAAGACAGAAGACGGATATAGTCGAATCAAATGGGGAGAACAAAACATAGTTTAACTTCCCCATAAATCGTATCTTATATCGGTAAAATTAATAATTAAATATATAAATAACATTTAAAAATATAAAATAATGTGGTATGATATATTCATAAGGTTAGTGCATATTCAACTGGGATCGTTTATTATTACGTTTCATCCCATGGAGAAGTAATGCCAAGTTTAAAAGGTACAAAATATACTGATCATAATAAATGAGTAGGCGCAAAGATACTTGAAGAGATAAAACATCTAATTGTTGAGTATAAAAGTATAATGAGAAAAAAATTCAAATGAAAAAGCTGTTTCATCTTGACTCGCTAATGAACGTCTTGTTGATTTTACTTTTGCAAAATCGACCTTGAATCATCATCACCAAAAAACTTTTTATAAACTTCTGCGTATTTGCCGTTTTCTTTTATTTTTTTGATACCTCCGTTAAGTATATCTAGGATTTCGGCGTTACCCTTTTTGATAATATAAGTATGGTATCCTTTATAATCAAATGAACTAAACTTAATGATCGCATACATATATGAGTAGCTGTAATCAAACCTTACTTCTTTCGAATTAGTTTGATAACCAAATGCCGCATCTGAGTCTCCAGCTACAATTGAAGTATAGACGTCATTATCGTTTGGAAGTTTTTCAAATGAATATTCAACATTCATTTCATTTAGTATTGCTTCAGTCAGTTCATATTGAAACTGTATTGATTTTTCTATCATATCTTGAGTTTCTTTTTGTGACGCTGTTTGCTTGTCAGACTGAACATATGTGACTCTGATTTTCTTCTTTTGAGCTTCTGATGGTGTGGGAGTTGGAGTGGTGATAGTAGAAGAAGTTGCAGTAGTAGTAATGGTAGGTGGTTCATTTTCAGAAATTTGATTACCGCAAGCAGTTATAAGGATTAAGGTAAATAATAAATTTAAAAGTAATAGCAAGGATTTTGCTTTCATAGAAATTAAACCGCCCTTATTGTTTTCTACTATTCTAACACTACTTGAAGAAAATGGAATAGACATTGTAATTTTGCACGAAGATTAACTTCAAAGCAAAAATAAAATAGCAGTACAAGAGAAGAATTGAAAGTTGTGTTCAGACTTTTAGTAAACGGGTTTAGAGAGATCCTAGTTACTACTGAGAGTTAAAACCACTTACTTCCCCTAACTGTCTAGAATGTCCAGATCACTAGAAGAATGCCAATGAAATAACAATTTTAAAAGCAATTGAATGTTTAGTTTAAGTAAATAAATTTACTGGACAAGTATCATCATCTTTAACTATAATGTATAACAATTATATCCATTGTATTGTTATAGGAGTTGTTATTGATTAAGAATATTTTTTTGAAGGTTATTAAAAGTGATGTATTTAATTATTTTATCATAGTATTGTTAATGTCTGGCTCTTTACAGATTATTTCACATTTGAAAATTGAGTCGAAATTTTTATTTTATATTAATATAATCTACTTTATGTCTTTTGCCTTTATGTTTTTTAGAGGAATGAGAACCCCAAACTCTCTAAATACTAGGATAGCGTTTATTCTTCTATTAGGTCAATATCTAGTTTACGTTATAAATAAAGCAAGCATCAGGTTTAATGAAGAGTTATCTTCTTTGGGTTACAGTGTTTATGATACTACAGAAGATACTATTGAGATACTAATATTGATAGTAGTATTAATCTTTTTTTGCTCATTATTTAGAGTATTAAAACAAGGAACCGTAGTAATTAAGTTAATCTTTTACATAATAATTGCATTGATGACAGCATCTTTTACTTTTGAAATTGGTTTTGAAGGAATACCTAAATGCATAGATTTCCAAGACTTTTCTAAATATCAACAATGTGTTAAGGCATTTGAGCCATTTGAGACTTTTAAATCTAACTTGTTGAACATATTAATAATTGGAATATCATTATTTGAAGCTCTTTCTAATCTGTTAACCTTAATATTTCCTGAAGCAAAGAAAAAAAGAGAAACCTAGTCAAGTATAACATAACTTACCTTTCACTCTATCGGGTTGTACTTGTTACAATTAGATGGGGTGATTTATTTATGTTCATTTCTCCTATGTTATTACAATATGCAAAAAATAATGAAGCTTTCGATAGTCCTGATTATTTGGCAGAATTAAAACTCGATGGAATCCGATTAATTGTTTCCAATTTGGAGCAACTTAAATTATATACGCGTCACAACAATGATGTAACGGCAAAGTTTCCAGAGCTGCATGAAATTGATTTACCTTCAGGAACTATATTAGACGGTGAAGTCATTGTAACTGATGAGCGAGGTAAGCCAGACTTTGAATCAATGATGAGTAGATTTCAGTCAAAGAAAGATAAACGACATGTAACATTTTGTGCTTTTGATATCCTTCGATACCGCGGTGTTGATGTTACTGGTTTATCCCTTGTTAGACGAAAGGAATTACTGGAAGATTCCTTTGTGGAAACAGAAAGATATACTAAGGTTAGAACTATTAATGGAAGCTCATTAGACTATTTTGAAGCTATAAAACAACATAATCTTGAGGGTATTGTTATTAAGAAGAAGAACTCAGTGTATGAGATTGATAGACGTTCATGGTCATGGCAAAAAGTTATTAATTGGACTTATGCAGAAGCATATATAACAGGATATCGAAAAAAGGAATTCGGCTGGTTAACATCAATGCAATGTGAAGACGGGACATTTATACCAACAGGTATTATCGAGTTAGGCGCAACACCTGAGCATAAAAAAGCTTTCAACAGTGTAAAGCAGCGTTTATCTTATAAAGAAGATAAGAATTTTGCATACATGGAACCATTGATAAGAGTGAGAGTGAAGACACGGAATTGGACTAAAAATGGTATGTTGAGATCTCCAGTTTTTGTTGAGTATATTTTATAGATGAAATGTCCATTTTAAACAAAAAAGAAGAACCCTGAATTTACACAGCAGGGTTCTTAACTAATCCAAGTTCTCTTGCATGTTCGATGAGCTTCATAAGTGCTGACAGATCTTCAGAAGTTGCTTGCTCATTTAATTTGCGGTTAAGCATGATAACTTCATTTCGCAAATGATCTATTTCGACTAAAGCTGCTTGGTGTAGCTGTAATAAGTTGTTATGATGATGTTCAAAAGAATGAGTATTTCCTATAACAGCAGGTACTTGCTGATCGATCGTTTCTTCTTGTACTTGTTGAACTGATGAGATAACAACAGTAGATTCAGCATTCTTAGTATGTTGTTTAATCTCTTTTGCATCTTTAACAGCTTGTTCATATTGCTTTCTTACAGTAGAGTTCCAACGGAAAGCACATGCAGCCGTTGTCCGCTCTAATTTCGAAGCTACCTCTTCAAAAGCTTTCATCTGTGTGCTACCAGTTTTAACATGTCTTAAGACAGTCTCCGCTAGTAATAAATCGTTATCATCACTCCATGAATTTCTACGTTCCATAGTTTTTCCTCCAATACTTTTAATTAATATTCATTTTTACCATTTATATTTAATTTATTCAGAAATAAGTATAAAATTACTATCATTTTGTGAGAACTATAAAAACCACCAACATTCTGTATGTTAGTGGTGAGATAAAAGGTATATACGTTGCACCTATAATATTATGTTTAACAAGTAATCTAATTGTTAAACTGCAACTTGATGAAAAGGTGATTTTATTATGTAATTTAAAAGAATAAAATATTTAAAATACGTAAAAAATTATGTTGACATCACGGCAGCGTGAATGATATTATAGGTTTATCGGATAAGTAAAAGTAAATACGAGTAAGGATGGTGAAAATGAGAATTAACCTTAATGATCCTGAGATTATGGATTCAAAAACGGCAGTAGAAAAATGGAATATCGATGATTCCACTTTACGAAAAAGGAAAAATGACTTCCCTGAAGGAACAATTCGAAAGATAGGAAATAGCTGGGCAGTCACTCGCGAAGGAATGGAAGCAGTGTTTGGAAAGCTGCTTGATGAGCAACACAAAGGAAAGTAATCAATGCTAAATAGAATGGAGAGTTTGAAAATGAATGTATATGAAATAATTTGGTTACACGGGAAAAGTGAATTTGTAACAGGAAATGATGTATCAGAAGCTATGAATAACGCGGGGCTAAGTGCTGGTGCTTTACGAGCGTTGGATTATTGGAAAGAGGTCGATGAGTTGCCTGACCACTTGAAAAACTACATAAGTATTTCTGAAGACGAGAATGTAGAGGAAATCCACAATGAGAATTTTATTGATAAGTTGAACGGAACTGGGTTTGAAGTTGGATCTATAACAGAAATAAAAATGGGAAGTTTGATATTTAAGTATCAATTTGTTGGCAAAACAAAAACAGGATATCAATATAAAAAGATAGTAGCGTGATTTTCATTAAAAAGGTTACTTTAATGGGAGGGAGAAGTTTTATGAAGCATTCGGTTGGTGATTCATTCACTGGACAAACGATGGATACATATCACATTGTTGAAGTAGATGAAGCGAAAAAAAGCTATAAGTTTAAGGTATTAAATGAAGATGGTTTATTTGAAAGGTTTGAAGAAATTTCAGAAGAGGATTTTGAAAGTGATATGGATTGGCAAATGCTTTAAGCCATTAAAATGACTGTTGTATAGGGAGTTGAAATTATGCAAAACTCAATTAATTTTAAAAAACGATTTGACATAAAGCAACGTTTACTAGAGAATAGTGGAGCATTTTTGACTAGTGAAAATTTAGGTAAATTGGAAGCAGCGTTCAAACCTAATGGAGATTTTGACAGAATAGTAGCAGAGCAAGTCGTTAAGGAGATTCTTGACATTCAAAGTCAGATGTTCCAATAAAATGGCTATTTCATAAGGGGGTGCAATGTTGGCATTTCACGGAACGCTTGCAGGCAATGACATTATACTAAGTGGTGCTATTGAACCTACAACAAAAGAGAACAGTGTATATGGAGTAAGAGAGGAAGACAATTTAAATCTTATGACTTCTGCTGGATACATATATTTGGCTTTGGAATTTGAAAAAGCTTATGAGTTTGCTTTAGCTTCTATGTTGCAAAAACGAAGAACATTTCTTGAATCAACAATATATATTTTTGAAACTGAAACCAAAGGTATGGAGTTCTACCCTGATTACGATGAATTAGGGAGATATGAAGAAAGTTTGAGAGTTGCTATTTCAGAGACGAAGACATATGCAGTAAAAGATAAGTTGTTAATTGGCACAAGGGTTAATAGGTACAAAAAAATTCTTGTAAAAAATTATAAAGAGGCATGTGAGTTATTGGATAGTGGTAAAGTTAATGATTATCCATGGGAAATATTAAAAAATAGTGAATAAATTTACCAATAAATTGCAAGTTTCATCTTAATATTATGGGAGGAATTCAAATGAAAGAGACATGGGTAATTGTTAATTCAAAAGGTGAGTATTTAAAGAAGGTATTAAATGCTTTCACTCAAGAATATACAACAGATAAATTTCAAGCTTTACAATATGAAGATAAATCATCAGCGCTTAATGAATGTGATGTTTTTGAGTCACCAAAATTAATTACAATATGACGATGAAAGAGATCTTTTATCTTGAAATTAAATAGGAGATGATGTGATGAGTACTGAATTAAGAACCAATAGCGAGCTGAAATTAGGAGATACATTGACAAGAGTCATTGTCACATTAGAGAAAGACGCAAATATCAAAGTAAATGTAACTCAACACGTTATCACAAGACAGTTCAGCGAGAATGGATTTTGTATTGATAATACGTATTTTAAATTATATGAAGATACAATTTACAAAACCAAATCCCATTTTGTGCAAGATGGTTACGGTTCGGAAATGTATTTGGTAGGAGAGGATGATAAAGAAGTAAAGAGATGTGAAGAAAATCTGATTGAAGATGTCAGAAACAAAGTTGAGGTAGCGTTACAGAATATTATTAGTTACAAAAACCGAATTGATAGTAATGAAAGGAATTATATTAGTGAAGTAGATAGAACTCCTTGGGGTGTAGACAAAGGATCAAAATCAGAATGAAATAGATATTTCAAGTGAATCGGAGGATAATAAATGAGAAAATATGAAGGTAATGATAACTACGGTCAACCAAAGACAAAATATGTAGAAGATATTTCTACTATGGAATATAAAGAGCTTATTAGAGAGACGAAGGACAAAATTTGGCTTTCAGCATATGCAAACAACAATCCAAGATCTGATTACCATTGGCATGTGGACGTATGCTATGACGAACTTTTGAAGCGTGATGGTAATGATTCTGGATATGTTCGTGCATATGAAAGTGTATCAAGAAGCATTTAACCCACGATGAAATATAGATTTCAATGTCTATTCTAAAGCCCTTAGCAGATAATGCAGGGCTTTTTTTTGTACTCTGTGTCTCTGTGGTTATTCGCAATAAAGTAAAATAAACAAACATAGCATATATTGTAGATATTTGTCAATATGAAAGTAATTAAACTAAATAATATTGACATTTAAATAATTAGAACAATTGTTCGCTTGTAAGGTGTAAAAAATGATATATAATAAAACTATATTGTTACTAAAGAGGTGATATTATGATTAACAACGAACTGCAAGAGACATACCGTAGAGGCGAAGTTTGGTTGGCAGATTTAGTAGGTGGATCGGTTGGCAGTGAGCAAGGTGGTGTGCGACCTCTGCTTGTCATCTCCAATAATGTAGGAAACCGTCACAGTCCCACAATTATTGGTACTGTAATATCTTCAGCAACAAATAAAAAATTGCTTCCTACGCATGTACACTTAATAGCTGAAAAACACAATTTGGATAGAGATTCTTTTGTTGGGACTGAACAAATCAAAACAATAGATAAATGGTGCTTAATGCACAAACTGACCGAAATTAATGAAGAAGCAATGGATGAAGTCAATGAAGCACTTATTGTTAGTTTAGGACTAAGCGACTACATAAATAAAAAATATATTAAGAGAAAGGAAGAACAATATGTTTAAAGTGATCGGTAAAGGTGTATTTTCAAAAGAGGCGTTAATAGAAAAGCTGCAAGAGTGGGGGGTTATTAACTCACAATTAGCAATAAAACAAGCTGAAACAAAAGGGAGAGCTTTATGTGGAGAGATTAGGATATTACTTTTCAGATAAAATGACTTGAGCCTACATGATCCAATTTGGATTGTGCAGGCTTTTTTATTTGTATAAAAAATGAGAATCATCAAAAATACATGTTGACTTTACTAATGTAAATGTTATAATTTACTTATAGAAAACAAGAGGCATCAAGATACATAAGTATTAAAACTATATTTTTATTGGGAGTTGAAGACATGAAGGCAACAGGTTTTAAAGATAAAAACAACAAGGAAATTCACGTTGAAACAATATGCTACTATGATGAAGCTGAACTTGAGATTTATATTGTAGAGGAAAATGGAGTGTATTATGCAGACCCAAGACAAAGAGATATGGAGAGAGAGCCATTAGAACAAGTTGCGCAGTGGTTGCGAATTATCGAATAAAATGATCATTGATCAAGAATAGAGAGAAAAAAGTATTGAATTTTGAGTCTAACGATGTTCATGAAAAGGGAGTGTTGATATAATCGAGTAAAGATGCGACTCAGTCTGAAAGATTAATATTATCAAATGGAGCTGCTTAACATCATGAGTGCTAATAAATCGATTATAATAACTCACAACGACATAATGAAAGATTGGGACTACGATAGGACAAACTTCTCACCTCTAGAGATATCAATTGATTCGCATAGAAGAGCATGGTGGATATGTGAAACAGGACATAGTTTACTTGAACCAATAAGGGTAAGGGTAAAGAACAATGGTTGTTCGGAATGTTTAAAAGTAAAAAGGAAACAAGATGAGGAAGCGAAGAAACAAAGCGATAGTATTGGTGAAATTGGATTAACTATTACATATGATGACTTAATTAAATATCCAAACGTATCAATTAGACGCTTTTTCAATGCTAATGCTGTATATTCTGCAATAACACTGAAGGATTTTATATCTATTACATGTGACAATAACAATGAAGCTAGGATCCACAATGCTTTATTAAGATTTGGGATTGAAACTTTGGAAGATGTACTTAATTCAACATATGATGACCTTTGCAAAATAAGGAATCTAGGTGAGCTATCACACAAACGTCTGTATGAATTACTAAAGTTTTTTTTCGAAAAACATCCAGAGTATTAAAATAAAAAGATCCATTTATGAGGAGATGATGAGTTTAAGAATGAGAAAAATATTATATATAGAGTCGTGGACTCAAATACTTTTTATTGCAAAACAAGTTGATTCAAAAATACACATTCAAGGAGAAGAAAAAGATATTAGAAAACTATCTTACCCAAGAGAGATTCTAATATGCGGTAATGATGAAGAACAATTCCTATGGGTATAAGTAATTTACTATGAATTGAATATTTGATCGTGAAAGGAGTGAACAATGTGAAATTTTCTGATATTAAACCGTACATTCAAATGAATGGTTATTCTGTCAATAGCACGTTAAGGTATCTTCCTACAACAATTAAAGAGTACCAGGATGATTTAGGTTTGGATTTGAATCCTGATTTCCAAAGAGGATATGTATGGTCAGTATTACAACAAGAACGCTATATAGAACACTTCCTAAGGGGTGGTACATCTGGATTAGATATTTACTTTAACCATACAAATTGGCACAAAACAAAGGGGAATGGTGATGGATGGTTTGTATGTGTAGATGGTTTACAACGTCTTACAGCTTGTCTAGGGTTCATGGATAGTAAAGTAAAAGCGTTTGGTCATTACTACCATGAGTTTGAGGACAGATTATCTACAACATTGACACTTCGACTACATATAAACAGCCTACAAACGCGTAAAGAAGTATTAGAGTGGTATTTGCAAATGAACAGCGGTGGAACTATTCATAGTGAAGAAGAACTGACGAGAGTCGAAGAATTACTAGCAGCAGAATCTCGTTAAATAGATTATTTTATGAGGAGATGTGATAACTTGTTAACTATTTATATGTATATGAAACAAGAACATCCAGAGATATTCGATGAATATAAAAGGTATCGGGAAGCACAGATATCGAATATACATAAAAACAAAGGTACAAAGGTTATAACGTTAAGAAGCGGTTATGGGGGATTTGGAGGACAAGAATTGATCATTCTTGGTATATCTGAAATCAATGATTATTACTATATTAATTTAACGAATTATAAAGGAAATGAATATTTGTGTTCGTTTGAAGACTTTCATAAGTCACTTAAAATTGTTGATAAGTTTGAATATGATTGGAATCTTGAAGATATTGAAACTGAAGATGATGAAGAAGAATAAAAGTTGTTGAAAGGATTCTTATATTTAAACTTTAATAAGTGGAGGGATGAAGATGTATAGAGTTATTAATCATGATATTAATGATGATATTTTAGATAAGGTGGATACTATCGAACAAGCAAAGAAAGTACAAGAGGAAAACTATTTTTTTATGACAGGAATCCAAGAGCTTAAGAGTGGAAAATGGATCGATGTTGATGGAGTACACGAAGAGCTTAGCGATTACATAAGCAATGCATTGCGATAAAAGAAGTATTTCATTTATATTTTTAGGGGGGATAAAATTGAAGATCAGGACTTTTACGTGTTTAAACGGTTTAGAGTTAATTGTTAAACATCGAAAATCAGCAGTAATTTTCGAAATGAATCAAGATCAAATTAATAATAAGCATGGTGTTACATATATTTATGAGCCTAAAGATTTTCTTGAATTATTTAATTATATTGAAATGATTTCAAAAGAATCTTGGGCTAATTTAACCTCCAAAGAAGCCGATAGTTTAGGTGCTGATTATTACGAATACTATGATAAAGAACTTGATAGTAATGGCTATCTTAGTATTCGTGAAAATACGTTACTTATAGATAGACCATACTTAGAGAGTAACAAATTGTATCAATTTAATAAAAGAAAAATGGAGTCATTTATTCATGAATTTAACAAATTAATTGTTAATGAATAGTTTGAAGAATTAAGCATCAATGGGAATGAAAGAAGTCTTACATTCTGTCAGGAGAGTGTTTACATGAGAAAAGAATTAATTGGCTGGTTAGAAGTCTATGAAGAATTAACTGCACTTTATGATACTAGAGCTGATATGAACGATAAGGACAGCCTTCGAAAATACTTGATTTCTCAGTTGGATGAATTTGATGGTTTAAAAGTGAAAATAACAATAGAGACAATGAAATAATCTTTCATGAGGAGATATAGAAAATAAAAACATGTCAAAATATAACTTGGGACAAATGTTCAATGTTCAGGTAACTGGTGTGAGAGAACCAAACATAGGTGAAGTCATTCCATATAAAAAAATGAGGATCAGGACGCATACTATTTTCGGATTAAGGAGAAACAAGACAAGGAATATTTGGCAGAACTTATTGGAATAAACATGTTAGCAATAATAGCTGGTTCGATGATTTATCATGAATATTTGAAATAAGTAAGCCTTCATAGTGGTGAATATCGAGAAAATATAAATATAAATAATAGAAAGTAGGTAGTTTAAATAAATAATGGTGCAGCTATAGGTTATATGATACTCGCAGCGAAAAACTGGTTAAAACTTGATGAAACTATGATTAGAAAATTAGAACGTGCAATGTATGATGCAATGGATGAGTACACTGAGCATGAGGCAGAAAAAGCTTATCACAATAACTAAGACTAGGAGAGAATACAATGCAAACACCTACAATTTTTCAGTTAGGCAAGCTATCTAGTGTAATAGAAGAAATCAATAAAGGAATCGGTTCTACATTGACTTTTATATCGCAAAGTGAACGATGTGGTTTGGAAATCTCCCTAACCTTTCCAAACTTAGTAAATGATATTGGAGAAATTAATGCAGTTTTAGAAAAGATATACAATTATTTTGGACTAAAGAATACTGATTTTAGCACATCTATTGAATCTGGATATGGGAAAACAAGAGTCATTCTTAAGAGCACAATTCAGGAATTGGTTATTACGGCATCAAACAGATGAAATGAAAGAGCGATTTCATGGGGAGATGAATACAATGGATATTGAATGGAAAGAGTGCCCCAATTGTGGGGCTAGGCATTGTGGCATGTTTGAGGACTGTTATCCATGTTTTGATTGTGATAGTGAAGCAGCCTATGATGCAAGGTATCAAGCCATTAGAATCGGTGTTAATGGCTTCAATGATCAGGTATCAGTTTTTAATCAAATAGGAAATCACAAATTAAGCTCGCATAATGTATATGATCGTGTTGCAGACGTCACCAAAGATTTCTATAGATGTGTTATTAAAGTCTGTAGTGAGGAAGTCGAGTTTGAAGTCGATGGTATGCGGTTTAAGGTCACTTGTGAACGTATTAAATAAGATAAAGAGGTAAAGAAAGCAGATTATATTAGGAAGTAAGCTTAGGTTAGGTTATTGGATAAATATCACAAGTGAATTTCTATCAGGAGGTTAATATATGTTTAGAAGTAAACTAATAATCAACGATATCGAGATATATTCAATTTCAAATCCTGCGCTTGAAAATTACAGAAAGTACGCAAAGAAAGCAGCCAGTATAGAAAGAGAAGTGCTAGAAAGAAAACTTACTGCCATTATTGTTAATTCAACAGATATGTCGAGTGTACTCAATAATAAACGAGTGTATAGATTTGGTGGCTTCACAATGATTGCAAATGAGAGGACAAAGAAGATCGAGGTACTTACTTGGGACTTTGATAGTCATAAGCCAAGCATAGGATTCGCAGCACGAGAAATGTCAAATAGGTTAAAAAAGACATATAAAGAATTGGGCTTAAGTAGTACTGGGAACAGTTTGGTTAGTGTGTAATTATAAAATAAAAAATAAAGGATGATATGCATGATTAACAGAAGACTTATCGAGAGAGACTACATGTTTAAAAAAATTAAAAACAACTCAGAATACATAGCAGACGATCAAATTAACAAATTGTTAGATGAGCATTCATGGTGTGATCTGACCTTCAGATTTATTGAAAAGGTAACTGGTTATAAGATAATTGTTCTCGATAATGACACTGGGACGGAAGTTGCTATTGATGACCTTAATCGAGTAGCGTATGACTTTATGATAAGAAATGTTGAATCTCTAAGTGTTCAACGTGCCAAAAACTTAAATTTCCAGAGTTATGAGCTGCTACATGCGTAAGGAGTAGAGTAGAATGTCAGAACGAGAAAGAATGATATCGATTTCAGAGGATCAGAAACGTTCATTAGCCAGTTTTTGATTGATAGTAAGAAGAAATACACTATAGATAAATTGATGGTTTAGAAAGCGAAATAGAGTTTCTAGACAGCAGATTGAAAAGATACTTGGAGGAGTCAACGAAGTGAAAATTATAGAATTTGCAGAAGTAAAATTAGGATTAAGGTTAAGTTGTCTTCAACAAGATTTATTATTGATTTTAGAAAAAGACTCAGATTTTATTAAATATGTAAAAAATGATTCACAGACCATGAGTGAAGTTTTTGATGTTTATCGGTTATGGCACAAGCGTCAAGCAGCTTGATCCGAAATTAATATTAGAATTAATACAAAAGCACAGGGATTTTACTCCTCTGTGCTTTCATTGTTACTATTTGTCGTATCTTCTTCTTCATCAACAATTGTTATCAGTTCATCAATATCTTCAATTCCCAGTGCATTAATAATTTTGTTCAGATTTTCTCGCGTGAATGTTTTGTTTTCATCGTTAGCCATATCGCCAATTGTTGCTTCTCGTACCTTGGTAATCTTATGTAATGATCTTTGGTCAAGCTTATGTTTAATAAGTAAATCGTCAAGCTTTGATTTAATAACTCTACGTTTCTTCTGCATAATATCCCCTATCTATCTATTAACAGGTTAGTGATATTTTCATTATATATGTAGGAACGAGAACATGACAATTAAATTAACATAATTCTCTTGACAATTGCGAAATTCGCAATTATAATATTCAGATTCTATAAAATAAATGCGAATTCCGCAATTGAGGACATCTATGAATGGACAAAAATATAGACTTGAAAAGTTAAAGCACTATGATCCTAAATCAAAAATCGAAACTTGGATATCGACAAATCTTAAAAGTGATGAGATCTATACATTAGAGATATTTTTAGTTGAGGGCTATAGAATTTTTGATTGTGAATTAAATAAAGAAGTTAAACGCATACTTATTCTAAACCAATAATAAATATAGCCCTCTACATTTAAAATAGTAGAGAGCCTATATTTATTTAGATGTCATACATATCAAGGACTTCAATCCATTTTATCTGGCAGTGGTCAGCAACAATTAAGTGTTCTTTATTGTCTGTAGTATGTATTTCTGCTTCAATTAGTTCGATAGTTTTTATGTTTAGCATATTTGATATTTTTTCCAGTGCTGTATCTTTAGATTTTTCTGAAATTGAAATAGAAATTGGTATTGTAATTTCTCCATAAACTGTAAAGCTCATTTAATCATCTCCCAATTGTGTGATTGTTCGTTAAGTGAACTTTCGATAGATTTAGTTTATGTTCGTTTAACGAAAAAGTCAATACTAAACTGAAGATATTTTGTTTGTTAAACGAACAATTATATGATAATATCCAGTTATAATAGTAAAGAGGTGAATTTATGTTCTTATTCCCTAAAAGATTGAAAGAGTTGAGAGAGAAAAGGGGATTGTCTCAAGAAGATCTGGCGGATAAATTAAATATTCCTAGGTCATCTTTAGCTAATTATGAGTCAGAGGACAACGACAGAACTCCAAGAAGAAAAAGATTAGAGGAAATTGCAGACTTGTTTGATGTTTCAGTAGATTATCTACTTGGAAGAGACGATTCAACATATATAGAATCCACTCCAGATGAATTCAAAGAAATAATATCTAAATTTGAAAACATAGAAGAAATTATTAAAGATTACTATTTAATAAGATTTAATGATATGTATAAAGATATATTTGACTATATCGATAAAGAAAAACTTTTTATAAAAGATCGTTTGAATGAAACTTTTGACTATTCACAATACGATGATTTTGAAACTCCAGAAGATGTCTATTTATCACTTAGTTTAAATTTCAAAATTCAATATCTTCAAGCTATGATAATAGATGCAAAAATTAAGAACTTAACTTTTGAAGACTATTTAACCAGTTATAATGTAACTTTTAAGTATAAGCAAGTGAGAACTAATGAAATTGATAATGCAGCAAATCAAGTGGATATTATGCTTAAGCGAACTCATGAATATTTACAAGCTATCGGTAGAGGGAGCAGGATTAATTCCGACAAGGGTTTCTTTGAGGATGCTTCAATTATTCAGATACCAATTTATGGTGAAATAAAGGCGGGATATGACTTCGTGGCTGAACAAAACATCATTGGTTACAAAATTGTGTCAAAAAAAGAAGTGTCAGATGGAGAGTACTTTTATTTAGTGGTAAAAGGCGATTCAATGATTGATGAAGGTATTAGGGATGGTTTTAATGTTTTAGTTAAAAAGCAAAGTTTTGTAGAGAATGGAAAAATAGGCGTAGTTATAATTAATGGGGATGAAGCAACTTTGAAACGTGTGTACTATGATGGTCTTAACGTAATTCTACAAGCCTCAAATAAGGAGATACCACCAAGAGTAATCCCTGTAAACGAAGTAATGATTCAAGGTCAAGTGAAATCAGTGGTGTTTGATGTCTAATGGCTAAGATTGAGATTTATTATGACTACTATGATAGTAAGTTATGTCCTCAGTGGATGATCATCCACTTTGGTAGTAAAGGAATTGATTGGAAGAAGAGATATATGTATATTCCCCTTGCAGCACCATTTAAAAGAAAAACATCAGAAGAGTTTATGGATTTAGAAATGATGCTTACTATTACTCTAGTTGATTTGGTTATGAATCCTGACAAGGAACATCAAATTGGTGTTAATCTGAATAGTGTTGTGAATAGAGTAAACAAAATGCGAGGCGAAGGGAGCTTTCCTTATGATATTAGTGATGTAAGTACATTTATCTTACAAGTATCAGATATAGAGGATGTTGCTGCTATGGACAGGAATGAACTCTTTGCATGGCGATAAAATAGATGAGCATTAGATATTGATAGTTTAGTTATATATATGAACAGACATTTAATTTCTGTTCATATGAAATAAATTAAATATGAAAATATATGTGTATATTATTGACTTTATAAACGTAAATATGGTAATATTCAGTTAATAACGAAAGGAGATTGAATAATGGATAATAAATTAAATTATGACAAAAAGTATTATAGAAATAAAAGAAGAGAAAAAGAGATACCACTGAGTGGAGCGCTAGCAAAATATGTTGGAACAAGTTATGGGCATATTCTTCAGTGGGAAAAGAAAGAGAATCACCCAATGCAAAGAGACAAAATCGAGAGATATGTTGCATATATTGAAGCTTATCCAGAAGAACCACTTGAGACAAATATCAATGTTTGAAAAGATTGAAATCGAAGATAGGATCAAAGTAATGTAGTCCACAATATGGTAGAATGATTACATAATATGAAAATTAAAGTTGATGAAATTCAGATTTTATGGGGAGATGGATTAAACATGGCATGGACTACTGGAGTTTATTATTTTACATTAGCACAAAATCACACACAAGATAATTCACTATCAACTGAGCCAATTAAGATTGAGGGAGCAATATGTTTGATTGATGAGTAGTTAAGTTTAGAGATATGATGGGTTATCCAAGTGTATTGAATTTTGAGCAGTATGAACAATTTTCGGCTATTTGGTTTAACCTAAGCAGCGAAGATACGAGTTTGGGTCTATGTTATAAGATTGAATCCTAATGAATGTCTGATTTCAAAAGGAGGGTTACACCTTGACGTTTGTTGAAGTGATTGATAATTCTGGTTACAGTTGCACTCATGGAGAGCTAGACAAGATTTTGTGATAGGTGAAATTGTTGAATTAATGTATCAAGATGGATGCTGTTACAAAGTCAAGAAAACAAATGGGTATGAAGCAACACTCAACATGAGTAGATTTAAGAGTTCATAGAACACGGATTTCATGGGAAAAGGAGAAATATTAAATGGGTAAAGTAATTGATACTGAATGGGGAAAATTAAGCGATCCAGTTAAAACAATTTTGGAAAGAATCGATATCAATCGTTCAAGTGCTGACATTAGAATTGGTGAGGTAGTAGATATCCCTTATTTCAAAGGAATATTCACCGAGGAGATGTCAGATGAAATTTTAAAATATCAACATTCTTCAGAGAATGAAGGATTTTATTCAGCTCAACAGGTTGGTGAAATTGTACATATCAATTTTTTGAAAGCGGCTTTTTGAAACTAATATTAACGATATTCACTGAGAAAGGTGGATTATATGCAGTATGATACGTTGGGAGAAGATTATTCCGAATGGAGATACTTTCTGGTACAAAGCTGTAATCAAACAAGAGACTTCCACAATTAGGGGTTCAATATTTTCTTATGAATGTTACGAAGAACATAATGACGGATCGAGAGGAAGTTCTCTGATACATGGGTGGCATGACACACTTTAAGGAGCCAAAAGATCCGTTGATAAAGAATATGACATAGATCCAAATGTAATAGCGAAGTGGAAGATGATAAAAAACTGATTTCATCAAAATAAAAGTGAGTAGGGATGCAGATGGGTACAAGATTACTAGCAGAAAAACTAATAAAAGCAGAATTTCCAGCAATTAAATATCTTAGAGTTCATACAACTGGAAAGGGAATAGCAACAATTTACGCTTGGGATGAAAACTTCAAAATAGATGATGTGAATATGAGAAAACTAAGTGAATTCGGAACAAATGAGATATTAGCTCACGTTTATTTTAATGTGAAGCCTTATGATCAATTAATGGTTGATGCAATTCCTGACTACCAAGAGCCATCTGAAATTATTGTCGAAGCAGCTTTAACAGGAGGCTTGAATAAAGAAGGTATTATAAGAACAATCAATAAAATTTTTCCGGATATAGATTTGGTTTATAATGGATATGACTCTGGTTCTGGTAATGTAAACTTTTATGTGTCTGATTCTGATAGAATTACGCAAATTGAGCGAGAGATAATAGAACAATATGTTTCTGAGATAATTCCTCTTGGAGGAACAGTTCAGATTTAATATTTATAAAGAATATAGACACGAGTTTCATGAAGAAAGGGAGTGAGTTTTAATGGAGATTGAAATTGGAAAGTTTTACGCTATGGATCATGAGAATGCTAAAGGTGAGATTGAAACGAATGTAGTACATGTGTTAGGTATACGTGATAATTTTGAAATAGAAGTAGAAAAACAATTTTACTTAACAGAGACAATGTTTTTAATTAATGGGAAGCTTGATTCCATCTATAAAAACGATTGGTTAGGTTGTTTTTTCAAAAGAGAAGGAACAACAGAAGAGATCGATTTGTTCCTACAGAGTAAAGAATCAAATCCAGAATTAAAAGAATGGGCAGAGTTAGTTGTAGGTTCTTTAATCAAATAAAACGGAGATTTCATATCTCAATAAAATATTTGGGAGGCAATGAATATGAATTACCATGATGCCATTTCTATGTTATTTGAAAAGTATAAAGATAATATTAACTGGATTTCAACCAAAGAAGAAAACAAATTGACAGAAGTAACTAGTATTGACAACTCGTCTAACGACAGGATCTATTTTCAGAGCAATGACAACTATATCTGTGCTAATCCAGAAGTTATTACAACAATTCGCTTTAATTCTAATATAAAAGTACCTCAAACAATCGAAGATTTATTTGTTCAAATCGATGGAGAGTATTCTCGTGGGGTAATCCCCTTTTATATTCACTTTCTTACAAGCTCGAACAACATTGAAGTAACTTTCGAATTCAAATAAAATACTAGTTTTATCGCATGTAGGAAGGAGGAATGTGAGTTGCGAATTGAAGACTTTGATGCAAATGAATGTATTAAAATTATAGATGTATCGAAAATAGTTCAGGGTGACATGCTTTGGAAAAATGGTGATATTGTACAAATAAAAGAGGTTGATGTATATGAGAATAGACTAGATGTATGGCGAAAAGATAAATATCTGAGTGAATTTATTTATGATTACGAGTTAAGAGCTATTGAAAAAGTTAGTGCGAGTAAATAAAAGAGTTGTTTTATGTGCTAACTATGGGGGAATTAAATGAAGAAAAACTGTGAAAGGTGTAAAGCGCTAGAATCGACATTTGTTGATTGGGACTGTAGTTTGGGATATAAGATTGATCCGAATAAGGCAATCCCATTGGAAAATTGCCCAAAACCTAAAACTAACATTAGGCTGGCAGAACTTGGTCTATTAAAATCCAGATATAGTTTAACACTTCAAGAGCTTGCTGAATGGAAATTTGTTTAATACCATAAAACCTGAATTACATGGGGTGAGGATTATTAAAGAATCAGTAAGTATTGTGAAAAAATTTCTGTTTGAGAGTACCAATTTTGAATCGAAAGAATCATTTCATGATAGGTTAGATGAATTGGCAGAAGCATATGAAACCATTCCTGAAGATGTTGCTGATGCTTATGATCAATTGACAGAGTATGAAATGTGGGAAATTATCAGAAAAATGGCTGTTGAAGGCAAGAGAAGGACAGCCAATAGAAACTGACTTTCATATGATAGGAGAAGATAATCATGGGATACATTAAAATCAGAGAAGGTACTTATAGAATGAGCAGTGTTTTAAGTGGTATTGACGCTGCTCACGCAATTAAAGACATTATCAGTAGTGAGAGAGGCATACCACCTTTACGTTTTGAATTCGATCATAGTACAGGTGGGTTTGCAGATGTTTTGGGTATGTACGCAAAGCAACAATTGGGTATTGGTTTAGAAGTAGATTTTGATCAAAAATCGGGTAGGCTAGTTATGTTCTATTTAAATACATGAGCTTATGAAAGTTCACTTTCATAGTATTGTGAGGGAGATTTGAAAAATGGATTTGACAGAAATGTTTAAAAGAAAAGGTTTTAAGTATAAGTACGTATTTATATTGGGAAATTTAGGAGATACATCGTCAATAAAAATTGTAGATGGATGGGAAAAGGAATTAATCAGTCCTGAAGAATTAGAGACACAAAAGCGCACAATGATGAAGAATTATAAATTGCCAGTGATCAATGTAGAAGTTGAAGAATTGTAAATAAAAGGTCAATTTCATAAGGATGGGGGTTAAATCAAAATGTTAAATAAAGAAGAAGTGTTAGACCGATTGAGCGATATCATTCTTTATGCCAAAACTGCAAAAGAAGACTACAACAATGACGATAAGAAAAAAGCAACTACAAGATTAATTGCTACTAAAGTTTCAATTGAAACGCTTCTTGACGATTTGAAAAACAAATAAAATGTCAGTTTCATGCTAAATAAAGGAGGGGTTTAGATTGAAGTTAGAGTTAAAGGATTATCTGGCAAACTATAGACCAGAAATTATTGAGGAATATCAGAGATATGTCGGTGATATACCTAGCGCTGGAGATAAAGTAGTATCTCTTGTTAGTGGATATGGTGGTTCTGCTGGAGTGACACGAATTGTTTTCGAAGTAAACGATAGAGATATTGTGTTACAGAATCCATCAGATCCTGAGAGAAGATTTTTATGCAGCAAAGTTAATTGGTGGAGAGAAGTAAAGCTAGTATGACGATAAAAAATCCATTTTACTATAAGTGAAGAGGAGATTAAGGTGAATCTATTTTCTATACTACAAAACAACCCTACTTATGTTACAGTAAATTTGCAAAGACACAATGGTGCTAAAAGAAGTATTAAGGTGATGATTGGCAACTCTTACATATGTGAACCACTAAATAAAAATAAGTTGAAGCATCGAGATCGTAAATTCGTAGTGAGTGGATTTAGGTATAGCAAATCTAAAGAACCATATCAAGCAAAGGTGATCTTTCGAGATACAGGGAAAAATGGATATGTTGATTTAGAAGATATAGTTGAATTTGAATGATAGTAAAAATACTATTTGATGAGGATGATCTAAATGGATATAAAGGAATTTTACTCAAATGAGATTGCATTTCTTAGTAATCATACTATCAAAATAAATTTTAATGAGAATTCTTTAGGTGTTACTTTAACCGATGAAGATGGAAAACAAATTGATTTTAAAGCTTTTAGTTTTTTACTTGAACAAATAAATACCTTGTATAATAAGAAAAAAGAAGAGTATTATGGTGAAGATAACAAGGGACCTATTGATGAATTTACTCGAAAAAGATTAAATCTTCAAGATTATTTACTTTACAAATATGAAGAGTTTGGAAATCATAAAGCCATTTCAGAAGTATTTCATGATGATAATCGAATATTAACTATACAAGAGTATGCTGTATCAAAAGAAACAAATTTACGCGCACAAGACTATGGGTTCGCTGCACATTTCAATATTTACGATCTAGAAAAAATTTTACCATCGATACTTAGTTTCTATGAGAAGAATAAACTAGAAAAGTAAATAAAAAGACTCTTTCATAGGAAAAATAAAGCAAAAGGAGAATTAAAATATGCCTATCGATGGAAAAAAAGAAGAACATGAAAGTTTTGGAATGCTTGGATTTTCGAGAACAAGTGGAGGGTATTCTAATCTGTTTGGGAGCAGCATTAAACACCAACATACGATTACAATGAGACTCAGACATGCGATTAAGGAGCGCGATTTAAATAAAGATTGGTATTACGGAAAGAGTGAAATTGTTGAGGTAGAAATGTCTCAAAACCAATTTGCTGAATTGATTACATCTATGAATATGGGCGATGGTGTGCCTGTAACTATTCGTCGGTTGAATGGTAAGAGGATGGATAATTGCCCAGAAGAAAACAAACGTGAGATTTTCGAAAAAGAATTTGAAGAAAGAATGGTTAATTTAAGTGAACGGTTAGAGAAGATTACAGAGGACGCGGAACGCATATTAGAAGATAAGACAGCACCGAAGAAATCTGATAAAGAACTTATTCTTAAGCAACTTTCACAACTTAGACAAGAAGTGTCTTCTAATATTCCATTTGTGGCAGCATCCTTTAATGAGCAAATGGATAAGACAGTTACTGAGGCTAAGGGAGAGGTCGAGGCGTTTGTAATGAATAAAGTCCACTCGTTAGGTATTGAAGGTCTAAAGGCAGAGTTTCTTAGCTTGAGCGAGGGAAAATCAGAATGAAATAACGGTTTCAAAGGGACAGAGGGTTAGAAGAATTATCTGAAATACTATTTTGCAATGTGAGGAGGTTACTTTTTTGAAGAATTTTTTCAAACATCCAATTACTGCATCGGTTATTTCATCTTTTATTATATTAGCTATTATCACTCCTTTTGTTTCATATGTAAAATCAATTCCACTTATAGAATCTATTAAAGTAATTTGGGAAGTTATACTATCTGTATTAAACTTTGGGGTTCCTATTTGGATAATAATATGCTTCTTTGTAGTTTTTTGGATCATTGTAAAAGTATTAAATTCTAAATCTAGCACAGAAATTCATCCATTCAATAGTTACAAGGAAGACATTATTGAAGGAGTTAAATGGGAATGGGAATGGATAAAGATGTATGATGGAAGTTACGACGTTAATAAAAATACTCTTGTTCCAACTTGCAAAAAGTGCAAAGGATTACTAATTTTAAAGCCAGATAGTGGAGATTATTATTATTCTGACAGACAAGTATTATATTGCGAACATTGTGATTCTAAACACAAAACATTGCAAGACCCAGAGGAGTTAATAAATAAAGTTAAGCGAGAGATTATTAGAAAAGTAAGATCAGGCGAGTGGAAACTGATAGAAGATATAAAACGATGATTTCATAGGAAAGGAATATGAGAAGTGAAAGCAAGGGGAAAAAGAAAGATATCTTACACTAGTTGATAAATTCAACAAAACGTGAAGCAGGATATACTTTCACTGAAATCTAGATCAAATATCGTTTTTATGGGGGAATGTATGAAACATTATCGCTTAGAAATTCTTAAAAGAATAATTGAATCAAATATACACATTATCGATTTAAAAAATGGTGAGATATTTAGTAAAAGAACTGGGTTAAAACTAGGTAGTTTTGACAATCATGGATATCTAACGTGTACTCTAACTTTAGAGAATAAAAATTACAGATTTAGAATACATGAGATTATTGCTATTGCTGGTTCATTGGTTGTAGCTGAATCTAGTCATATCATACATACTAATGGGATCATATCTGACAATCGCCTTGAGAATCTTCAGGTAGTAGAAAAAGGTGGGGGAGCAAAACATGCTTACAAAATGGGGAAAGTAATTGTACCTGTACTGTGTGGAGAACATGCCCCAACGGCAAAACTTACACTGAAGAAAATAGAAATTATTAAAAAAGAATGGAGTAATGGATCGAGCATGAGAAGTTTAGGAGTGAAATATGGAGTTTCTCATACTACCATTCGAAGCATAGTCCGAGAAGAAAGTTGGTCGCGGGGAAACTATAGAAATAAATAAAATTGGCATTTGATTTGGAATGAAAGGAGAAAGTAGTTGGAGAAGACAGTTAAAAGTGGCATAGCAGGTATGTGGAAAACATTCGTTAAAGGTGAATATTACACTTCAAAGGGCTATGAACCTTGTTTCTATTGGGGAAGGATTGAGTTCCATAGGAATTCATGGTTTGTAAATGAGAAAGAAGTTATTAGTGAATATTATGTCGTATTTCTAAATTATAATACAGATGAAAATTCACCCTCTTGGGTAAGAGATTCCTATATATATAGCAACAATTCAAGGGCTCATGATCCTGCAATAGAATTTAAATCACTTGATAATGCAAAAAGATACATTAGGAAAAAAATTAAAAGTAAAGAACGAATAAAGTGGATTTTTGAGAAAGTTTATGATACAGAATAGAATTGGGATTTGATAAAGAAAGGGGTATGATAATTGAAAGCAAGAGGAAAAACGAGGGATATACTTAAACTAGTTGGAGAGATTCAATTGCTAGTTGGTAGTGCAAAAGCAAATCAAGACAATGATAGGGACAGAATTAGTCATGAAGTTGCACAGAAACAACTAGAAAAGGCACATGAGCTTTGTATTCAGATTAGGAGTATGTACGATCCGATTGAGGATTAAATGTTAATGTGATGTAATTTAAATAAGGAGTTCAACTTCGTCACAAATTTATACTAACTGAAAGGATGGCTAGAATATATGAAAGAAACAAACTTGTCTATGTTAGAACATTTTGAGAAGTTGAGAGCTGCACTAGGAGTCAATCCTCCTTTGGTAATTGGTGAAAAAGCTTCTAAGTATTTAGATGAAAACGGTTATAAAAATTCCAGAGCTGGATATGAAAAATCAACAGACACAGTGTATATCCGAGATCCTAAAAGATATATCTCACTCGCACACGAAATGCGTCATAGCTGGCAAAAGAAACACCAAGGAAAAATAAAAATCGCGCTAAAGGAAGATTCAAATAATTTAAAGGGATTTAAAGGTGTATTTAATGATATGTTCATTTATCCCTTTACATTAAAAGAATTGGATGCGAATTGGTACGCAATAAAATATGGATGGATTAATGTGGGCAAATGGAGGACTGTAAAATATATTTTTCAAACTGCGCTAATGCGTACAATGTATTTTTTTATTACGGTGTCACTTATAATTTATTTTAGTAGGGAACATCTTTTATTTATTTTCGACACTTTTTTAGTAGAGTTGAACAGAATGAACTTACATAATTTCTTTTCAGATCCATCATGGCAATCTATAGGAGTTCTTTTTGGTGGTGTTCTAGTGTTTGTTGGTGCTTGGTTTGGAACCAGATTAGCCAATAATGCTAAAAGTAAGAGTGATCTTGAAGAACAGCGGAAAACCTTTGAAGCATATCTAGAGTTATTAACTACTGAGTTATATAATAACAAAAAAATATTAGAGGATATGATGCGCTATCTTTATAAAAACCCACCAATTCTTAATGCATTTGATGCAGTTCTTGTTGGAGCTAATCACTTGTCATATAAAACTTGGGAACAGATAATAGCATCAAAAGTTACACATTTACTTGAGCCTAAACAGTTATTAGGCTTCAATATTGTGAATCAGAACATTAAGAAACTCATAACTGCAACAAGCATGGAAGTTGCAGATTGGAGAAGAGCTTACGAATTCCACAAATATTATAAAGTAAACCCATCTAAAGAAGCTATGCAGCTTATTGACTTGCAGCACATCTTAGACCAGAAAACTAGTTTGTTAAAGAAGGAAATTGAGAAGGTATTAGAACATACTCAATCCGTTTGTAAATTAATCGAAAAGAGTTGTCAAGACACATGATTTTGATATAACGAATCTAATCTTTGTTCGAGAAATGAAGAATCTTTCTTAATGAACAAGTTTCATTTTTTTAGTACAGATTATTCTAGATGCATTTCAGACGAATGAGTGCGACAATAAATTCAGGGAGGTTGATTAATAATGGTGGAGATTACTAAATTAGTAGAATATCGAAACATTAAAAATAATGGTGTGGGATTTCTAGCTATCACAGATAAGAAATTACCTGTAAATTGCGTTCATCATACATCTTGCTATGAAGTTAAAGAGATGCATTTTAAACAAAAGGTTATTATCAGTGGATCGAAGAATGGTTCGTATTATTTTACTAGTGATTACCAAGACGCAATTAATAAATTTAAAAAAATGAAAACATGCCAGAAATGTTTCGGTGAATGAAATGACGGCTCCATCATAAAGATAGATTTGAGATCGCTATGAGTTTGGGGATAAGAATATGAGTTCTGTTAAATTTATAATGACATACAAAAATAAGACTAAATTTGCATCCAGTCTTTTAGAAGCCAAAGCTTGGTCAGAGACTTTACTAAAAGCGAATAGAATAACTTATACAATTAAAGACGCTCTAACAGGGCGTATTATGGTGGAATGGTTTCCCCTTGGTATTTGAGAGCAAAAGTACATACGAGGCTCTAGAGTCATTAACAGAAGCCATTAATGATAGTCTGAAACACCTCAATGTACCCCAGATAGATTAGCAGCTACCTCATTTACGCACAGCAACAGGTTTAATATCCCCCTTTTGAATGCTTTAAAGATATTTAATTTATTGTTCGGATATATTTGCGATGGCATGGTACAAAAGGAGAGGATTTATGAACAATATTGAGCAAACAAACGAACCATTAGTTGTACTAATGTATACTTTAATAACAGGACATCAACGTTCTGTTAATTTAACGAGAAACCAAGTTAAAGAATTTATTGTACACTTTTTAGCGAAGAAGATGTACGTAGTAACTTCATTAGGGGTATCTTATGGGCTCAATCCTGATCAAATATCAGATTTTCGAGTAAAAGGGATTTATCAAAGAGAGATCAAACTATATATTGGGGATTTGGACATACAAAGAGAAGAAATCGCAAGTAGTTATGAAAAGAGTGTAAATGAATCGCGTAAAACTGATTCTGAAATTTATAAAATAGAATGCAAATGTGGAGCAGCCTATACTATTATATTATCTAGTAAAACTTTTAAAGGAAGATGTAATGGTTGTGGTGAGACTCTATTTGTTGACAGAAAGTCAGAAAGAAGGATAACTCATAAAGGTTTAGCAATGCTAATGACTAATAAATACTTTGTAAACCAAGCATCTACAACATAAAATAGTTACTAATAATATAATAAGTATTTTATAATAAACATATTATTTGCATTTATTTTATGCGGAAAATATGTTTATTTTTATGCTTAATGTGATACAATGATAAAAAAGAATATTGATTATAAGGAGTGTTATGGCGAACATGGAGAATCAAATAGTTGAGTTGTCAGATGTACTACCTTTAATTTTCGCAGAATTGAATAAAAATAAAGAGCAACAAAGAGAAATTGAAGAAATTCTAGCGACTAAACATAAAATTCTAAGAGGGACTTTCGCTGAAATTTTAGTTAATTACGAGAGAATAGACCAATTGAATCAAGAAGAATTGATAATTTTAGTCAATGTATTATTTGATGTTACACAAGACACGAGAATAAAGCCTACTAATTTTTATAATAACAGAGAAATAACAAAAGCTAATAAATATCAACAAGAAAAAGCACCAGTACTGCAATTTCCATACACATTTAATAGTGTAATAGCTGCCCCTTCAGGTAGGGATTATGTAACTATCATGGATGTCAGAGAGTTGCGCGATTTATGGTTTTCTAAAATTCTAACATATAATTTTAATACACAAAGACTTTCGAAGAAAAAACTACTTAAAAATAGTAAGATTTCTGAAAAAGCTGATGTTAATATGAAGAGTGTAAAGAATATTGCTCGCTTAATGCTTGAGGGAAAATTTAAAGCTGACACAATTCTATTAAACATTCTTGTAGATGGGAATGACAATATAGAGTATTCTGATGGCGAACTGACTATTCATGAAGGCACAACAATTAACTTAATTGATGGAATGCACAGGCTTCAAGGCATGATCGCAGCTTTAGAAGAAAACCCTGATTTAGAGGGATTTATTAATGTTGCGATAAAGCATTACCCACTTGAAGAGGCACAGTTTTTACTCGGACAAATTAATACAGTAAACCGATTCGACAAGACACTTGTTAAACATTACATGGCTGAGACTATCGGTGCTCAGATAACTAAGGACTTAATGAATATACCTGAATTAAAGAATAGAATCTCTATCAAGACAACATTAGATAAGAAGCTAAATTTCTATACAAACTTTGCTATTCTTTCTGAAGCGATTGATTCTATATTTGAACCTCAAAACAATAAAGACAGATATGATATTACTGAAGTTCTAAAGAAATTTTTTGGATATCTTGTGCCATCATTTGAGAATGAGCTAGAAAAGAACAAAAAGGAAGTCGCAAAAATAAGTTGGATCAATCATCACAATCTTTTTGTCGGTTTCGTAGTAATAGCTAAAAAGCTTTATGATAAGTATGGAAAAGACTTCCCTGTGGATGAAATTGTACGGATCATTAATGGAATCGATTTATCTAGAAGTGAAGGTTCTAAATTTAATGACTTAATGACAACACAAGGAAAAGTTAATAGTAATAAAGTTAAGAAACAAATTAGAGAGTTCTTTGAAGTTGAAGTTGATAGCTTATTAGCATAATATCTGGTAAGGAGGGATCTCCAATATGTCTAACATTCTTTACGAGGACAAAATGTATAACGGCGAAGTTAAAGAACTTTTTATTTCTGAGTATGGATTAGGAACTCAGAAAATATTGAATAGAATATTTAAAATTTCTCAAGCTTCAGAAAATGATCTAGGGAAAGATTTATTTGAATTTAATCGAGAAGAATTAAGACTACTCTTTTTTCTTTATCGTGCTAAAACGGAGTACTCATCTAAGGCAAATGTGAGTTGGGTGCAGAAGTACATCGATTGGGCAATTGAAGAAGGGTATTATGATGGTATGAATCCACTTGATACAGTAGATACAAAGTGGAAAGAGCAATTTGTCAATAAATCCATTAAGAAGTATTGGACAGATCGTGAGGTCGAAAAAATTATTGACAGTCTTGTAAACTATCAAGATCGAGTTGTTGTTATCCTCCCTTTTAATGGAGTAAGAGGTGTTGGGAATTGTGAGATAATAAATCTTCAAGTGCATGACGTAGACGCATTTAATGAGAAACTTAGCCTTAGAGACTCTGATGGGAAAGTGGCTAGAACTATTCCAGTAAGTGAAAAGTGTATAAAGCTTTGTGAAGCTGCGTTAAAAGAAGATGTTTATGAGAAGAAGAATGGGAACGCAAGCCCTGATATTAAGGCTCCAAATGCAAGTTTAGTGGATAATAATTATGTTGTTAAATCAGCTATTACGAGAACTGATCATCATGACGAAGCAGAGAAGAATGTTGTTCACAGAAGACTAACTAATATCTCCAAATCAATTGACGAACCTCAGTTTACTCCATTGAATATTATTTATTCAGGTATGCTTGCTATGGCTAAAGACTTATACTTGAAAAATGGCAAGCTAGAAGATGAAGAGTATAGAAAAATATGCGAACAATTCAATGTATCTGTTGAACAAAGTTTATATAGGTTAAAGAGTGAGTTCTTAAACATAGAAACTATCAAAAGTTTATACCCCCATATTTAATGGGGGTTTTACTTTTTTTGAATTGTTAGAAATATGTGTTGACTTATTGGTATAAAAAATGATATATTGTATATAGAAATACATAATACAATTAAGGAAGTGGTAAAAATAGGTGGTCATTGAATGGATGGCAGATAGTACAGCAAAAAAAATAAGAAAGGTTGATCCAATTAGAACAGCTAGTTTTGAAGTACTGCAATATGGATTAAAAATAACATATAACACTTTGATGATAATTATTTTTTCGCTTCTCATAGGAATAGTATTAAATAAAACACATGAAGTAATTATAAGTATGCTATCGTTTGCTCTATTGAGGTTTTTTTCAGGGGGGTTTCACTTAAAATCATCTGATCGCTGTGTAGCATTATCTGTATCTATGATACTGTTGATAGCATTTACTAACTTTTTACCAGATTATCTATATGAATATATTAATTTCTTAACTCTGCTAGTATTACTGAAGTTTGCACCATCCAATATACATATTAAAACCAAGAAATCTTTTAACCAAAAATTTGTCTTTAAATCAATTTCATTGATACTAGTAATTACTAACATTACATTGATAGGAAATCAAATTATAGCAGTTGCATTCTTTATTCAGTCACTTACGACTATATATAATAGGAGTGAATAGCATAAATGGAATACATATTTTTTGTCCTATTATCAACATTGGAAGGGTTTTCAGTAATTTTATTAGGTCTAATTTTGTTTAGATATAGGTTTAAGAGTGTTCAAGTCTATTTAAAATGTGTCTTGGGTGGTCTTTTAATGGCTACTGCATCATTGTATTTTAATAAAATTGGAATTAGTTATATGAGCACAATTTCACAGATAGTTATTTTGATACTTACATATAAAGTCCTATTTTATAAAAGCATGTTATCATCAGCATTGATTACTGCAACATCATATTTAATTTTTGGAGCAATACAAGGTTTGTTTATTGTAGTTCTCATGCTTAATAATTTGGTTAAAACAGCAGACTTACAACCATTTACAAGTGATGGATACGCTATTCAATTCTTTTCATCTATGATCATAATTATCATTGTATTTATAATAAAGAGACTAAATGAAGGATTTTCATTCGATCCACATGAAAGAAAAGGTGTCAACTTTAAATATGATAATAAAATGTTATGGTTTCTAATTACGCTATTCCTTGTTTCCGTTATTTCATTTTATTCTGAGTATAAGGCGTTCATGAATCTTGAGGCATTTGCAATATTATTATCTATTGTTGTTATATTCTCAATAAGTTTGTTGGTTATCAATATAAAGAGAGAGCAGGAAGATTCTAAGTAAGAGACATGATAATTAACGAGAGGAGGTGAGTGCTTTGAAGAAAAAATTCGTATTATGTGTGTCCTCTTTTATTGCATTAGTAGCTACTTTTTTTGCAGTTTCTGATTCAGTGTTTTGGATCAATAAACCTGTTGCTCCAAAGGAGTTGATTAAGTAAGAAAGCAAAATTAAACTTTATGCTTCAATTAAGTAATAAATACATATTGAGGCATAAAGCTTCTTATTCTGGAGGTTACAATGGATATTGTTAATAAACTTATGGATTTTATTTATGCTCGCACAGATCGTGAAAGCAGTAAGAGTAAATTAAGTAATGAAATTAATGACTTCCTTCATGATTACATTCAATTATTTAATAGTGAAAATAAATTAGTGTTTGTCAACATTAGAGAATGTTTGTTTATTGATAGAAATGACAATATGTCAGAATTTACAACAAGAGACGGAGTTTACAAACATTATTTTCCATTTGAAGTTTGTTTGGACATTGTTAATAAACATAATTATTGCAAATCGGACAATAGAGTTCTAGTTAATATTGATCAGATAAAAAAATATGACAGTGAACTTGGAAGGATATATTTTGAAGATAATATAGATAAAACGAACTTGTATGCTCCTATGGCAAACAGGAGATTAAATAGTATCAAAGATTTAGTTGGAGAAGATAAGGACACCAATAAGAATAAAGTTCCAATTAAGCAGATGGGAATATCTGAAATGAAAAAAGCACTATTCGGTATGTTTTAATCCATTCGACAAAATAATACATTAATTGCAAATAATACATATCGCATATACAAAGTAAATAGAAAAGATTCTGTATACTTTGATAGATCTAAAATCACAGAGGGGTGGTATTCTTATTGAAGGATATTATTACATGAGTAAAAGGAGAATGTACTTTGACAACAGGCAGTATGGACGAGAGATCATTTTACTATGACATTTTGGAAAATTGGGATAAGAACAAGATGTATTTTATGCTGTGGATTGAATTTGTTTGTGGGTTTGGTTTCGATACTTTACTATATCAGGAGTTAGAATCCCTGATGATTGATAGTAACGACATAGATGCTTGGATTGATTGCTTCGACGGAAATTTTGATAGTGTAATAGAGACTACTGAATTGTTTAAACAGAGGCATAGTGCATAAATAAAAGACTACATAAGCTGCATTGTCAGCTTTTCTTCTTGTTATAATAATAAAAAATAATAAGTAATAAATATTGACTACGTATTTTCAATATGTGATAATTTTATAGAAGTTAATAATTCACATTAAAAAGATTAGTCCATAAGGAGAGAGAATTATGACAATCTTGTTGAATACTGAATGGAAAGCATTAATTGAAGATTTATCCCAGACGCTTCTGAACTCAGAGCCAACTGACCTCAGTAATCGAAAGTCTATCCCCACAACTGGTGGTGTGTATATATTCTCATCAATTGATGATAAACAGATCATCTACATCGGTCAAGCTGGTAATATCAGAGGGAGAGTTTTCAATTCACATTTGTACGAGATGAGAATTTCGAGCTTCAGGGGTGCGCTGCTAGGGTTAAAGAAGAATCAATTGCACACTCCTGTTGTTGAACGTAATGAGGATTTAAACCTATACATATTAGAAAACTATCACTTACGGTACAAAGAAGTTAATGATACGATTATACGTGGCTGCTTAGAAAGCTATTTGATTGGATTATTAAAACCGAAATATTCAGTCCCAACATTTAAGAGATAAGCAAATAATTCAACAATTTCATTTGAAATGTGGTGATAGTTTGGATCAAAAGCGATTAAGTGAGCAAATCACCATTTGGATAAATGATTCTGAAAAATATCTTAATTTAATTGAAAAAACTACTGGTCAAAAGTTATATTGGCATCAAAGATTGATATTGAAGAGATTTTTAAAGAAGAATAGGGCAATAAAATAATACTATCATAGGGAATTAAAAAAAGAGGAGGTAATATTTATAGCACCAAAACGTAAAGGGTTTAATGATTATAAAATAAATAATAATGAAGTAATAATATATTTAGAAAGAAAATCGGGTGAAATCCTAGAAACAAAAATTGACGTTGATGATTTTGAAAGGATTAAAAATCTAGGCTACCATTGGCATGCATGGTGGAATAAAGATACTCAGTCTTACTATGCCAGAACAATGATAAATTCATCTTTAGATAGTAAATATAAAAGAGGTACTCCGTATCTTCATAAATTGATTAAGGATGTCGAAGGAAGAGGGATAGTTGATCATATTATTCCAATGAATACATTAGATAATCGAAAATCAAATTTGAGGGTTGTCACAAAGCGCTCCAATACGGTCAATCGAAAAGGGGCAAATAAGAACAACCAGTCTGGAGAAAGAAATGTTAGTCTAATTAAAGGATGGTATTATGTACAGTTTCAAATAGAGGGTAAAAATACATGTGTAGCCAAATTTCGATTTTTTGATGATGCTAAAGGCTATGCTAACACATATCGAAATAAAATATACACTGTTGATGAAATGTAATATTATTAGAATGAAACAATTCTTTCAAAGGAATGGGAGTTGGCTATATGATTCAACATGGATTAGGAAATTTATTCAGCTTACTTAAGCAGATGGAACTTGAGTTATTGGAAATTGAAAAGAGGATCGCTAATGGAGTCTTAAGTAATTCGACTGATAAGGATTGGTACAAAAAATTAGTTGAAGATTATAGACAGAAGAGAGCTGAATTCGATAATTGGCTAACGAAGAAAGTGTATGAAAAAGAAGAGTAAATGAAATGAAGTCTTTCAATCGAAGTTAATAACTTGGTAAAAACTGAAATTGTTTCGGGATGTGCTAATAATTATTCGGTATTGGTTAGGAGGAGATTCTATGACTGAAGATAAATTGCTACATTTGGTAGATGCATTTCTTAATAGAGTACATGGTGTTTCTTATTCGTTTTCAGATAGCAGTATTGGAGAACTAAGACTGAAGCAAAAACGTGAGCAAGAATGGTGTAATCGAGCTGGTGTTTATTATTTTTCCCAAAATGGGGTAATTAAGTATGTTGGTAGAGCCACACCTAGTAGTGGTCTTGGTGAACGAGTCTATAATCAAATCAATGCATATGGTGGTAAGAACAATTGGGATAGTGTAATTACTGATGGGGAAGTAAAGTGCGGTTTAGTCATATTCACCAATAATGACGACTGGCATTGGTTAGCTGCTCTTGAAGTTCTCCTTATTGATAATCTTAGACCACAGTATAATTACCGAACATGATGATATAAGTCCCTTTTTTGGAGATATTTATGGAGGAATGAAATGTCTAATTTAACAAAAGCAATACTAATTGCAGCCAAATCTCATGATGGTCAATATGATAAAGGTGGCAATCCATACATATTACATCCATTGAGATTGCTTACAAAAGCTTTAGATGGTGAGTCTAGAATTGTTGCAGTGTTGCATGATGTGGTTGAAGACAGTGACTACACACTTGATCGATTAAGAGCTGATGGATTCACAGAAACAATTTTAGAAGCTCTAGATTGCCTAACTAGAAGAAGTAATGAAACATACGATGAATTTATTGAGCGTATCAAACCAAACCCTCTAGCTAGGCATGTAAAGCTTTTAGATATTAATGACAATAGAGACCTTTCAAGGATTCAGAATCCAACAGAGAGGGATTTTAAGCGTTTGAGAAAGTACGATAAAGCCATATCTGATTTATTAGCTTATGAAATGGAATGTGATTGAAGCTGTAAAGTTGTAGACTGCCGACCTTGATTTAACAAGGCTTTCGTCGAGACAAATCGTCAGCTAGAAAAATAAGTATTAGACTGAGGGGGGGAGAAATTGAAAATAGTAGGTGAAGTCCTTGCTATTGAAGGCGGTCAGAGTCTTGCGAAAATAGTGTTTCGAGCAGAGATCGTTCCTGCTGGTCGTGGATTCAATTTAGACATCTACAAAAAAGAGTATGACTACAAAATCAATGACTATCCGATTTATTCGCATACGATTGAAAGTGCAAAGAATAAATTTCGCAAGGCTGTTTCTCTCAGAATTGAAAGAATAAGATGGTTTGAAGAACCTTAGAGTCTTATACTTTATTTTCGAATCGAAGTTTTATTAAAAGGGGAGACAACATGAAAAAGTATTCTACTGATCAATACACTACTGTTAGAATGTGATATAGGTATGTACCTCATGATATATTAGTAAAAAATATAAATTATAAGGAGAAATTAGTATGCCCAGACCAAGAGTTTATAAGCTTGAATTTACACCCTCTATTGATGGTGGGGTAGATCCACAGATATACTTCAAGACAACAATAAAAGATGAGGAATTAGTAATGTTAATCAAAGTTTGGATGTACAAACTTGCTGATTTTGTGATGGAGTATTATTTTACTGAGGAAGAAATGATGGAACTTCTCGAAGCATTTGGCTGTAAGCAGATTTCTAAAGATGATAACTTTAGAACATATTATTCTGCGGATATGTATGAAATTTGGGAAGCTGCAAACATAGAACCAACTGAAGAGGATATGAACAATCTTAAATTTCAAAATGAACAGGCACAAAAAGTATTTGACAAAGTTTTAAAAAGATCTGATGATGAATATCTTGAACATGCTTTAAAGGATGAGAAATATAAAAAATATAATGATTATGCAAAAAAAGATTTCGATGCAGTTGCCCAAAGAAATGGTGTTGTATTGGAATGAAAAATAATATAGATAATCAGTTTGGTCTGTCTTACTCTAATTATTTGCAGATTCCTCGAAAGGTTTTGTAAGATCCGTTGGAGAACTGCGATAAAGGTAGGAGAATATTTCTAATGAGATGTAATGAAAGCCAAAATTAAGGCTAAGAATACTATTAAATAAAATATATAAAACTATTGACTGTAAATAATAATAGTGATATATTAAACACACGAAAGAGAAGATGTGCCACATGTCGATGCAAATGCATATGAAAGATACATTTCATCGCCACATAGAACAATAGAGTTGAATAAAATACATATCGTGTCCATGGCACGTTTATATATAAAATATACTCTTTGATAAGAAAATATCTCAGTGAAAGGATGTGACAGAGTATAGCTAAGACTAGCTCAAGATCCCCTCCAGTGTTTATCGTTTGCTTATAAATAAGTAATAAATGATAAACACACATAAAAGGGAGATTGATAATAAATGAGTAATTTACAACCTACATACGGAAATTTTGTTTTAAAAGGAATTGTTGGAGGAACGCAGTCAGACAAGTTTTATTCAGAAGGAACATCCAATGGTAATGCGTGGAGACGATTAAATTTTTCAATTAAGACAAATGACAATGCATCTGTATACGTTGAGATGATGGGCTCAAAAAACGAAAAAGTGAAATTTGTTGATGCATCAGATAGGAAGAATAAGAAAGAATACTTTGTTCCTTGGGCAGATCGCTTCAAAGAACGAACAGATAAAGCAGAAATTTTCATGGCTTCTAAAGTAGGTTTGATTAAAGATGAAGCAGGTAAGAATAAAGTATTAAGTCTGACTCAGTTCGATGCTGTTGAATGTATTAAGAAGCACCTCAAGGAAGGAGATTCAATTTATGTTCGTGGATCGATGCAATTTAGTGTCTATGAAGGTAAAGGGCAAGTCAAATACATAATTCAACAGATTTATCATACCTCTGAAGCGCTTGATTTTAGTGCAGAAGGATATGTGCCAGAAGCTTCATTTAATCAGGATATCGTATATCTCGAATCTGAATATGATTCTGAAACAAATAAGACAGCAATCAACACCAATATTATTTATAAGAGTAAAGGCGAAATTTGTGTAATGCCCTATATGTTCTTTATCAATCATGAAAAGTATAGAGGCGATGAAGATAAAGAAAAATTATTGCAAACACTAAAAGACAGTTTTGAAAATCTTTCTTATGGTTCTACGATTAAGGTGAATGGAAATATTAATATTTATGTAGAAAAAGTGGAGTCAGAAGTGGAAGAAGATTCAATTCCAGTGTCATTTGGTGGTTTCCAAGCAAAAGGACAAGAGTCTTATGTCAGAGGAACAACAATTCGTGAACTTGAAATCACAGGTGGTGATGGATCTACGCTGATTGATGCACGGTATAGCGAAGAAGACTTCGTACCAAAAGAAAGCCCATTTTCATCAGATAGTGTTATTGATATCTCAGATGATGAGGAAAATGACTCACTTCCATTCTGATAAAAGTAAAAATAATCTTTTATAAAAAAAAGGAGATTGTTTTATAGAAACAAAAGATAAAATTATTAAAGGTATCAGAGACGCAATGAGAATACTTACAATTCACAGAATGCCAACTTCCACTGAGTTGAGATCAATTAACTTTACTTGGTTAGAATCAGACATTTCTAGGAATGGAGGTCTTATATTCTGGGCAAAACAATTAAATTTGCCTTCCAAGAAACCCATCTTTAAGATTAAAGATGATGAAATTATAATACATATCAGAGAAATTATGAGTGCACTAAAAATTAATAGAATGCCATCGAGTTCTGAAGTTTTACAAACGTTTCATGAGGGTGAGGCATTACACAAACGGATTTGTGATTTAGGTTATCGATTCTGGGCAGAAAAGCTTAATCTTGAGATCAAACAAAGTGAGACGCAACTAGGTCAAGATTATGAGCTGGTTGCAATCAAAATGCTTGAAGAAAAAGGTTATAAAGTTGAGAGAATGACAACAAAACACCCCTTTGACCTATTAGTCAATGATTCTATTAGGATTGATGTGAAATCTGCTAGTGCTTATGATTTGAAAGGTAGTAGGTGTCATACATTTGGAATTAATAAAAGGTATGGATCTTGTGATTTGTATATTCTATTGGCTCTCAATGAAGAATCAGATGTTATAGAAAGAACATTTGTAATTCCATGCAATAAGTTACGTGTAGTTTCGATGTCAATCGGAAGAGAAAGTAAATATAATAAATATATTAATAAGTGGGATTATCTAGATACATATAATGCTTTTTATAAGAAAATTATATAAAATAAAAAAAACAAAGGGAGATGTTTAAATGAGTTTTGATTTAAGTTTATTGGGTGTTGACAAGAATATTCCGAAGGTTAACTTCCTAGAGTACACTGGTATTTTTGAAGCTCCTGAGAAATTTGGTAAGACCGCTTTTGCTGCTTTGTATCCCAATGCTATTCTTTTAGCTGCTGAGAAAGGCTATATGGCTCAGGTGATTAATAAGAAAGACATTAATAACTGGTCAGACTTTGTTAAGTTTGTTGACCTTCTCGCTAAGAATCGTGAGGCAATTGGAACTAGTGTTCAAACAATTATTATTGATACAGTAGATGAGCTGTATCCTATGGCTTCACCATATGTTGTAAAGAGAGAGAGTATCAATGATCAAGTGGCTTATAAAAGACTGAAGGACATTCCTTTTGGTCAAGGATGGACATTAGTTGATGAGGAATTTAAAAAGCAAATTAAACGAATTATCAGTATGGGCTTTACTATTTTATATTTAACTCATAGTACAGTTAAGAACATGAAGCCAAAAAATGCTGAAGCTTATGATGTATATAAATCAACTATGACAGATCGATGTGCGAACATTGTTTATCCTGCTTGCGATTATATCATTCATGGTGAGAGACGGAAAGTCGAGGTGTCTGAAGGTGTAACAGAACTTAAACGTGTCTTAACAGTTAAAGGGTCTGATGAAGCAGTTGCTGGAAACCGAGTCTACTTTGATGAAGATATCGTTTTTGACTCTGAAGAGGAAGCAATGGAAAAGTTCCAAGGCAAGTTTAAAGAAGGAATCAAACGTAATCTTGAAAAGGCAGGAATTAATACTTCATTAGAAAAACTAGAAGTTCAACAATTAAAAGAAAAAGAAGAGCAGATTAAAAAGTATATGGTAGAGGAGCAAGTTGAAATCGTTGCTCAAACTAAAGAAGAAATTAAAGATGAAATTGCCAAGGTTCTAGGAAATTTGAATGAAGAAGTTAAGAAACCTGATGTTGAGGCTAAATTCTTAGAATTATTAGGGATGAAGAATTTCACTAAAGTAGAAGATATTAAAAAGCTTCAAAAAGCATTGGATTATGTAAAAACATTGCCTACGAAATAAGTACATAACAATAAAATAAGTACATAACAATAAAATAAATATTTTAAAGTAATACATAGAACAAAACCCCTGACGTAAAACTCAGGGGAAATTAACTAAATATAAGGAAGTGAAGAATGAGAAGGAATTATGTTTATTCTTTAATTTGTTTCCTTGTGCTGGTGGCTACAATCTATGTTTTAAACAAGGATACCGATAAAGAAGAGAAAAAATTATATGAAAGTCCAGTTAAGGTCACAATGTCGCTGCCATATGAATTTGTTAAGTATAGTGTAAAAGATAAGGAATCAGAGTTAGAACCAGAGATAGAATTAGAGTCTGAAGTTGCTGACGAAAAACCTAAAAGAAAATATATAAAAGATGCAAAATTAAATGAAGATTTATTGGAATACATATGGAATAAATGCAATGAAAATCACCTATCATATGAAATGTTTTTAGCAATGATCAAGGTTGAAAGTGATTTTGGAAGAATTAAATTGAATTATAATAAAAATGGTACTGTAGATAAAGGATTGATGCAGATAAATTCAAGTAGTTTAAAATGGCTTGCTGATTTGGCAAATATCAAAAATCCCAACCCCATGAATGACTATCAAAGTGTTGATATGGCGATTGCCTATCTTGTTGAAGAAAAAAGTTATTGGAGTAGATTAGATATGTCAGATAAGCAAGTCTATTCTGCTATGCTACTTAGTTATAACAGAGGCAGAAATGGTGCTAAGAGCTATATTAAATCTCATGGATTTGAAAATGGTTATGTTAGAAAAGTTACTGAGTATAAACTTAAATATGAGAATGAAGGCGAGGAAGAGTAAACATGAAGATTATTGTTCTCGAAAGGCTTTGACAAATCTGGAAAAGCAACTCAAGCAGAACTCATATTTAATCGTTTGAAGATGCTTAGAATTTGGTAGATGAAAATTTGAAGTAAAATTTGTAAAAGATTAAGAGGGAGAATTGTAGGTTAAAAAATGCCGAAATTTATTAATTTAATTGGAGTGAAATTTAATAGACTTGTTGTTATTGAGAGATCGGTCAACAAGAATGGTAAAACAGCATGGTTGTGTGAATGTACCTGCTCATTAAAAACAAGAAAGGTTGTGCAAGGCGGACATCTTAAAAATGGATCAATTAAAAGTTGTGGGTGTCTCGCACGGGAAGTAAAGACTAAGCATGGCATGCATAATACTAGAATTTATTCAATACTTAGAGATATGAAGGATAGATGCAATAACATAAATAATAAATCTTACGATAAGTATGGTGGCAGAGGAATAAACGTATGTGATGAATGGTTGGATAAAGAGAATGGGTTTATTGATTTTTACAAATGGGCTTTGGAGAATGGTTATTCAAATAAACTGACAATAGATCGTATTGATGTAAATTCTAATTACGAACCAAGTAATTGTAGGTGGGTAACTATGGAAGTACAACAAAACAATAAGAGAAATAATGTATCAATTGAAATAAACGGACATACAAAAACATTATCAGAGTGGTCAAAATTTAGTGGAATACCCAGAGTGACGTTGGACAATAGATATAAGCAAGGTTGGGACAATGAAGATATATTAATACCCCAAAAGAGAAATACTGCCATTAGGCAATCGGGAGTTAAAGGAATAATTTGGGATAAGAGAAGATCGAAATGGTCAGTAATAATTATAGAAAAAGGCAAGAAAAGACAAATAGGGTCAGCAGATACAGTTGAAGATGGAGTTAAGATTAAAGAAATCTATTTAATGAAAGAGAGTGGTAAAAATTAAAATAGTTGTTATTTCTGGACTTGACAAAAGTGGTAAGCACACACAAGCCAATATGTTGACTGCAAGATTGGAGTCTGACGGTTATAGAGTTGTTAAGAGTGAATTTCACCGCTACGATACTGAAACAGGAAAACTGATAAGGAAATGGTTAAACAGAGAATGGGATGTTAATCAAATCAGTATCGAACTACTGATGGCGTGTGATAAACAAGCTCAACAAGAATGGATTAATGAGCTAGAAATGGAGGGGGTTGATTTACTGATTCTTGATAGATATATTCTTGATCAAGAAGTTTATGCTTCGGCAAATGGAGCAGATACAAAATGGGTAAAAGAATTACAAAGATATATGAGGCAACCAGATATCAATATAATTATCGATATTCCTTCAGAGGTAAGTATGGCGCGTAAAGGTAAACACAATAACGGAGACAATGACAGATACGAATCGGATAAAGAGATGTTGGATGCAGTAAGGAAATATTACTCAGATTATAGCAACAATAATAAGAACACTACTATTTACATAGATGGAATGCAATCTATTGAAGATATACATAGTGAGTTATTTGATAAATTAGTACAAATGGGAGTTGTAAAGATATGAGATGTATCAATTGTAGATACGAATATCCTGAAAACGAACAAGAAAGTAATATCTGCCCTCGATGTGATCTTTTCGAGGGTATTGAAACTAACAACATAGAAGAACTGGTCGATGAAAGATAGTTTTTATCAAAACAAGAGGAGTTGCTAAATGAATAAACAATTTAAATGTTTAAACGATGAACAGTTGCTTGAACTTTATGCCAAAACATTTGGATCTCTTAAATTTGAATCAACCGATAGTAGTTTGAATGATAATTTGGTCTTATATAAGAATGAGATTATTGAGAGAATGAACCAAACACCAGTTGAAGCTGAGAAACTTAGAGAATTATTAACAGATGTGCAGGTTGTAATGTCTGGAAAACGTCAAGAAGATGTTTTTAAATTACTCAGAGAAGATATATCCTTTTACCCAGAAATGCTAAAAAATAATGCAAAGATCATAGTAGCTATGGACAGGTCAGGCTCGATGGGTAGCTGGGAAAAATACATGGGTAGATCGATAATGCTCTGGATTGAAAAATTGTTATTGACCCTATATTCAAATGTTGAGAAAAATTTTATTGGATATGACACTGAAGCACATCATTTAGATGAAGAAGATTTGTATTCTATTGGTGAAACAGGCGGTACGATATGTTCAAGTGGTTTAGCTGCTGTAAATGAGCTGATTAATAATTATGACTACGAAACTGTAGATACATATGTTTTTCTTATTGGTGATGGTGATAATCTCTCATCCGACAATGATAGATCAATTCGCATCATGAAAGATATAACCAGAAAAGCAGAAAGGCTCTATTATTTCGAAATGAATAATTATGTCCGTTTTTCTACACTAGCAAGTGGAATTAAGCAAAATAATTTTACGGCAAACAATTTTAGAAGTTATATTGTTCAGACCAATGAAGACGTTTATTCGATAATTAAGTCAATGTTTGATAAGCAAAAATGGATTTTCAGTTAGAGGTAGATTGGATAAAAGGTAATGAAATTCGACTTTTATGGGAAAAGAAAGGAGTAAATAAGCTTGGATAAAACATTTGGATATGAGCTAGGAGATAAAGTTGTTGGAATTAGTATAACGAAAAATAGCTGGAAAGATATTGATATTAGAGGAATTGAAGGAACTGTAGTTGATTTTTATCATGAAGCTCCTCACATTGGAGTTGAATTTGTAGTAAACATTGGTGGTCATCATTGTTGTGGGCATAGTAAATATGGACATGGATGGTATCTGTATCCTGATGAAATAAAACTGTTAAGTTGTCAAAGTAGTTTAAAACGTCACGTATATCAATTATTTGAAAATAAACACATTAATGAAAATGATGTGTTTAACGATGATGAAATTTTCGAACAACTATGCGGATTATATGATAATGGCATTACATTAAAAATGATGAGCAAGGTTATCAAAGAGATTGAGAAAGAGCGTAGAGCTGATCAAATCAGTGATTTCGATGTCTACAGATTATGAAATGGAAATTATATCAGGAAAGTAGAGTGGTTAAAATGTTTAGTCCACACGGTCATGGAATGAGTTGCTTCCATTGTGATAATTGCCATTGTGGTTTCGGGGTTGATTGCCTCGATGTAGTTTCAGAAGATGAAATGATTTGTCCTCGATGTGGCAGTGATGACACAACTTGGACAGCAGAAAGAATTACGGGAAATACCTCGCGCGAATGGTATTTTGTTGAGCATTATGAAAAAGAGAAATCATGATCAAATGTAGATTTTAATGCAGACAAAAGAGGTAAATATTTATTGTTGAAATGGAGCTATTTCTATGAGTTTAAATAACCTGAAGATTAGGGTCAGTCCAATAACGAATACTATTTATGCAGGATACACAACTGGAAATACAGTTCGAAATAAAATAGACATCACAAAACAAGTGTACAATGCATTGATGCAACATATGGATCAGGATAGAGAGATTGAAATTCTAAGTTTAGCTGGAACAATCACATTCGCTCCAAAGGGGAGTAAGGATGGTCGTTAGTGTTCAATACATAGGAGCTTTAGAAGAGATGTTGAAGTACACTAGAATTGGAATTTTGCTTAATGATCTAGAGCAGTCGGATGAGAAGTATTATGTGGGAGTTGATTATGCAGGATTGAATAGTAATGAATATTCAATTGTTAGTGCATTCACCAAGGATGAGGAAGGCAGCTATATTTTTAAGTTTACAAAGATGATTTGAATTTAGCTAACTGATTTTATCACCAGCTCTTATAGAAAAGAAAAAGCAGCTTAATGCTGCTTCAACCAATTCTGTACTCACTCCAACGCAATGTTTGAGGATTGATTCTTGAAAGCTGGTTAAGAGTAGATTGGTTGCTACCTCTGTATTTATATCTACCAGCAGACTCACCAACAAGATAAGCAGGTTTTCCAAATGATGAAGATAAATACGAGATGACATCAGAGCTTGTACTCTGACTTGCAATAACCGTTGGTTTAACTTGTACTAACACGATGTTACCAAAATCAACTGCAAAAACTTTTGACATATAATACCCCCTATTTATGTGAGTGTTATGTAATGTCTAGTTGCTTTAAAATGAGTATATATCACTATATATTGTATGTCAAACATAAATTTGCACTACATTTAGTTAGGCTAGACCAATTTACAAAATGAAATGGTAGTTCTATCAGATTTAATGAGGTGACTTGATTTGGGTGAAATGGCTGAATACTATTTAGAAAGAAATATGATTAAACGTGGCGCAGTTGATCCACCAAGATCAAGAAAAAATAAAAAAATTACATGGACTAATTCAGAAGGTCAAAATTTTTATGAACCGCATGAAATGACTAGTAAACACTTGTTAAGTTGCTTGCATCTCTGTGAAAGGCGCGAAGGTTATAAAGGTGAAGGTTTCCTGAATCATGCGCCTACATATCGTGCTATGGTATTAGAATTGATTGAGCGAGATATCTTAGCATATGACTATTTTCAAAAATCCATCAAAGAACGACTGGATGTATTCTTTTGAAATTCTTCTTTTATAGGGAGAATGTAAGCCACGAAAAGGAGTAGACAATGGTTACTTTTAAAACAAGAAAATTTAATCCAATCGTATCTTTCAATGATGTTGAAGTGGATGTATCTTCATTACCTGACAGATCGATTACAGTAGAACAATACAAAACAGTCCGAGCGAATTCTGACGGATTCTCAGCTCTTCACTGTAAACTTGATAACGAATGTTTAAGATATGTTGTTGCTCACTATTTAAACAACAGTAGAAGAGAATCAGCCACAACATACGATTACGCACTAAAGAATGATATTATTCCAGAGTTACTTAAGAGACTGGAAGAGTAGAAGTTGATGGTTCATTATTTTATGAGGAAGTGAAATATGAAAAGAGAAAAAACAATCAAATACATAGTGGAAACAACAGTTGAAGTTATGGTTTCTCAAATTCTTGAGAAGAGTATAGATATTAGACATACGATTTGTGCCACTAAAGAAGCTAAAGCAGAATTTGGTTTGAAAGCAGAGGAGCTGATAAGTAACCTTGCTTCTTATCTTCCTAAGTATGAAGTCGGTATGATTCTTGAAGCCTTGGAAGATTGTATGAACAACTTTAGAAAAGGTGACCGACTTGAGATCACAAAAATTGAAGGTGAAAAAATTGTCTTAGATGGTGTTGTAGGGACTGATGAAGAGACTGTTACACAGTATTTCAAAATCGAAGGAATGATTTGTTAGTAATAATATTTCATAAGGAGAGATGAGTGTGTCTAATTATCAAATTAAAGTGCCAGTAACAAATTATCACGATACTAATATCACCACTAAAGATGTAATCAGTATTCTTGAACAAGAACAGAAATCAATTTGTGGTTGGTGGGATACTATTATTAAACACTCAGACGATAAGCATCGTTACTATAATCGAGGATATGGAAGTCATGATATTGGAGAAGAATATGGTGAAGTAGTGTCTGAGCACACATTAGAAAGCTTTAAGGTGATTGAGGCTGCTATCAATTACTTTAGATCGAAGAGTAAGTGAAACCTGTATTTCATCAGAAGAAAAAAAGGAGTAAAAAATGACAATTTCTTTATGGTTAATAGGTATTTATGTTTCCTGTGGTTCTATTTATCTCTTGTGGACTGTGGCGAATGAAGGTTGGGATTGGGATATAGGTCAGGGATGGATTAGCAATTGGATTGCCTATACTCTCGGTTTAATGTTTTGGTGGCTGTGGTTATATAGATATATAAGAAAGTAATCCATTAAAACTTGGATTTCATCTGAATCATTAAGGAGGGTCTATAACATGAAAACCTATAAAGTTAGTTTGTTTTATAATATTGGAAATTTACCTGAGTTACTAATACCTGAAAATTTGAGTCCAGATGAAGTTATAGTTTTTAGTACTTATGAAACCCATTATCCAGCAATCGAAAAAGAAGCTTTCAGATACAGTAAATCAAGCCCTATAAGGTACAGTGCAAAAGTAGAGCTATTGCATTAAGAATATATGATATTTGCTAAATTTCATCTGGAGGAGATGAAAGTTGAATGTATAAAAGATATGATCGTGGAATCAGAAGAATATGTTGGGAGAATTGCATTTCTTAAAGATAAAACTTATAAAAGTTACTACAAAGATATTACAAGTTATTATGAATGGAATCTAAGAACGAATTTGGTAAGAATCAAATGATAGGCAATGAAGATTAGTTTAATATGCACATTAAAGAAATCCATTAGATATTCGATTCTATTTGATAAAAAGGAGGGATTAAATGGACAAAGAAACACAAGAACGAACAACCAATCAAAAAGGTAGAATTCTCAATTTGCTTAGGGATGCAGGTAAAGATGGTGTCATGAATACTCAATTATCCAAAGTGGCATTGAGATACAACGCCAGAATACAAGAACTATATGTTCAAGGTTATGAGATTGAGATTCAACATTTAGAGGGCGGTCTTTCGAAATATATCCTATTGTCAGAACCAGAACAGATTAGTAAGAAGCCAGAAGCGGCTTTAGAAATTGTGGTTAATCAAATAAAAAATACATATGATAATAAAATTTCAAGTGAAGATCTAGAAGAATTACTGCAAAGAATGAACTGTAATGTTCGCAGAAATATTGGAACTTTTAGCCGATGAAACAAGGATTTCATTTAAAGGAGGTGCAAAGTTGAAACATTTTAGATCACACTGGATAATTTACACATTCGCATTTTTAACACTTTTTCTCTCTATACTATTCCCTGAATTTAAGATTGAAGTTAGTGGTGGATTTGCATGGTTCACCTTCTTAATTGCTCAATTTGTAGGTTTGTTAATGATATATACTGGTTTGTGTGGTGGTGAAGTTACTTATCAATCTAATGGATTGATTCCAATTGTAAAAGAATTGATTACAAAACTAAAAAACTCCAGATGAACTAACATCTGGAGAAGAATAAATGGTTATGAATAAATTATCCACATGCCTATTTTAACATAAAGAATAAAAAATATAAATGTTAATATCAGGATTGTGTGCATAAAATCAGCACTTCATACAGATGAGAGTTAGTTATAGAAAGGGGTATGATGTTAATTAAGAAAAGTAATCATAAGCACGAATATGAATTGGTTGAAATAAAAGAGAAGAACTGGTTTACGCATAAGAAAGTATGTATGATCTGAGGACATGAGTACAATCGATTAAGAATTGTGAATGATACGGAGGGAACTAAGTGTGTTTAACAGCAGCAGAACGAGAAGCAGTATTGACATATGACGAGGTATCAAACATCTATCATATCTTTTGCAGTTCTGGAAAAGAACAAACACGAATGAAAAGAGCAGGTTTTGTTCCATATAAAACAGATGCTGAAGGAAATACATATTACAAGGTAGAGCGTAAACAGATATCATTTAGAGCAAAGAGTAAACCAAGACATCTGACTGATGAGCAACGTCTGAAGCGCTCAGAGCGATTTAAGCAAATGCACCAAAAAAATCAGAATGCACAAGGAGAGATATTGTGAGTTTATATGTTTGCAAAATTGACGGAGCCGAGTTTCTAGAAGAGCAGCAGTTGATTGAACACATTAAAAATAAATATGTGAGTGTTTTGGACACAGAGATTAAAACTGATGGATTGAGCTGTGATAGCATTTATAAGATATTTAAAAATGAATTACCTAAATACGTTGATATTGATGTCAGAAGCGATATTGAAGATGGTGGTTATATTGTTAGTATAACATCCAAAAAATTTGAATGTGATTTATCATGTCAGGTGGGTGAGGGGGAATGGAACTATTACTATGCTCGATACCTAGATCCGGCTGAAGCTGTTAATTACTACAAGCAGTACTTTGAATTTGCTGACAATATCATTCAGAAAATCAAGAAGGAGTACAGTATCATTTTAACTGTCGAACGAATGTTTGAGTCTTCAGGAGAAGGAGAGCGAGACATAGTTTTCTCATTCCATATTGATGGTCAGAAATTAACAGAAGTTTACGAATTCCAACATGTTGATGATTTTGCAAAGAATTTTAAACAATATATCAGTAACGTTATTGAAGGGAAGATTGAAATACATAGACATGATTATGACACTGTGTTGACTATTGATGGCATCAATATTGGTGGGTTTATTAGTAGGAGTAAAAAAGTACGACTTGAGATCATTGAGTAAGGAATGAAATGAGAATTTGATCAGGAGGCAATCTATATGAAATGTAATAATACATATTGTTATTGGAACACTTATGAACAGTGCTGCCCAGATAGCGAGAAGAGGTACAACAGCGCAATCCCTAATACTCTTGACTGTCCATCTTCATTAAGAAAAGATTTTGAAGAACATTTAAATAATTTGGCGGATGAATGCATTGAGCTAATTCTTAAGCGCAACATGAAGGAACTAACTCAGATCAAGAAATTTATTGAGGGTCAAAGGAGACAGGTATGATTGAACTCTTTAAAAGTACATTCATTATCCTAGCAATCTATTTAATAATCGGCTTATTGTGGATAGCAGTTGAAATGCTTATTTATGGTCAGAGAACGCCTAGAATACTAGATGATATTATTGCATTTTTGTTCGCTGTTTCTCTGTATTTCAATTTCAAATGAAATCGTGATTTCATCAAGAAAGTGAGGTTAAGATAATGAAAATCAATAAAAATGAAAAGCCTTTAGATAAGATGTTTTTTGAAATTATCGTGGATACTTCAGTAATGAAAGCTTATAAATTGGGTACTGCAAATATGGCAAAATTTTTAGTTGATGTCTTGGAGAAGATGGAAATCGGAGGATTCAAAACAATTGGAACAAATGATCTTAGAGATATCATTAATAAGACTATGCTAGATGACAAAGAAACACATGCTTATTTTGAAAGACTATAAAATTGTAATTTTATATAAAGGGAGAAGATAGTTTGAGCGTGTTTGAATCAACGAGTATAGATAAAAATTTCGATTCTGTCATTGAGGACTTAAATAAGCTAAAGGAAATTACAATTAATAATTATATAAAGCTTGAAGAGTCAACGGAACTATCTAAAATTCAGAGACTACAACCATTGAGAATCGAATCATTTAGTGTTCGATTAGCAGAGAAGAAAGATTGCTGGAACTATAAACCAGTGCTTCGAGTGGAATGGAATGGATATGACACAGATAAATATATAAAAGAAAATGGATTAGCCAAAGGAATTCGTTTTGAAGAAAATTATCATTATGTATATATCTATTTTGATGAGACTAACAGCGAGTCACTGGATAGTCTGATCGAATTCGTGAAAATGATTGCAGAATCGGAAAAAAATATCCACGAAGAAAATATCGAAAAAGCAAAAGTAAATCGATCAACCGAAAAGAAAGTATTTGATATTCTTAAACAAATCGGAATCAATGAAACTTATTATGGTTATAAAACAAGCAGGTCTAGAGATACTTCAAAAATGTATTATGCTTTCCCATCTGAAATTAAGAAGCAGATTCCAACATACTATTCTGATAGTAAACTTGAGGATTTGTGTAAGTCAATTATCGATAAAGTGAAAAATATCTGGAACGATGAAGTTAATAAAATGAAGAAGCAGCGTCTTGAAAAAGAGAAGCAAGAAAAAGAGAAGGAAAGTAACAAGAAGTTGGCACTGTTGTTAGCTAAATATGATTTAGATCTTACTGATTCATGGAATGAGCTACTTGATAAAATCATTGAGAAAAATAAATATTTACGTTTAGCGCACTACCTTGAAGAAAATCGAAATGATTGGACTGATGGCTTCAGTTTTGCTGAAGCTGGATTAAGAAATTTCTCAGTTGAGAATGAAGTTGATCAAGATATTATTGATAACATTGAGTCTCACATGTACGAAGATTGGGATGGAGATGGCAGGGTGTTTAGAGACTGCAAATATAACTACAGCATTATTTATGGTATGGCAGCAGAACAAGATCCTCAATTGTACAAGGATTATGAAATCGTCAAAGAAGAGGTTGAACATTTTTAAGTTTTGCACACTAATCATGCAATGAAATAGGAATTTTAAGGGAGCGTATTGAATGAAGTTAGTGTCAAGAATGTTTCAAATAAATACTGATAAGGATTTTTTTGATAAATTCATTGAACTGTCTGAAAGAGTGAAAGGATTAGGATATTTATTTCAAAACACAAGCATCACCGTAACTGACGAAGAAGTCGCAGAGTGGGACTGGTCGAGTTGTGATGTTCTAGATGAAATTAAAGGACTACTTGAGGAAGCAAGCAGCAGAATTATCAGAAATAAATAGAGAAAAATAAATTGTAAAAGGATAATAGATGAAATATATAAAATACATATTAAATTTATTTGAAAGAAATAAATTATCAAATGAAGAGCGACAAAGGTCAAAACTTGACTTAATCGTTATAAGATTGGCGAATGAAAAGAATAAACTACTGTCCCTATTACCAAAAAAGTTTCAGTCTGAGTTTAAACAACAGGCGTACATTTCAGGAGGATGTATTTACTCACTTTATAACGACACAGATCCAAAAGATTATGACTTTTTTATTAAATGTCCAAAATTAGCAGCAGATCTATCGGATTATTTTAAAGAAGTCTCTGAGTACAAAGGAAAAAGTATTTGTGGTGGAGTGTATAAGAAACTAGGACTAACTGTTACGGATAATGCAATCTCTATTGGAAAGTATCAAATAATTACTCAATGGGTAGGAACTCCAGAAGAAGTAGTTGGACAGTTCGACTTCAAACATCTTCAGTTTTTTTATCAAAATGGAGTAGTTAATACGCTTAGTTCTTTTAATTTCTTATCAAGCAATCAACTAGTTTATAACGAAAAGAGAGCTAGAGATATTTGTGGGACAATTGTTAGAACAAGTAAGTTTCTACAACGTGGGATGAAGATCAAGCATAAAGAAATGGGGAAAATCCTTCTCAAACTGAGTGAGATTGGTTTCAGTGATCGTGAGATGAAAATCTTGAATGACATTAATTCCGAAAAGCATTTTGGATCATAGGTGAAACAAGAACGATTGATGAAGGACGTAAACAATATTAAATATTAATTTGGAGGATAATATGGGGATTCTAAATAATGAAGTTGAACTAATTACTGACAAGTGCATGGAAGAAATAGAAGATGATTTAGAAATTGAATTAGCTGAGTTTCAATCAGAAGGTTGGACAATCAATGACAAAGAAACAGCGATGAGAATTGATTATGTGTTGCATATGTTGGAAGAGAAAATCGCTGAAGATGAAGCTATTGCGAAATCACAAAAGGAAGTTATACAAGCTAAAATTGATAAATTGGAAGAAGATAAGAGCAGGTATGATGATTGGTTAGAACGATCAACAAAGGGATACCGTAACCGAATTGCTGACCTGAAACTACATCTCCATCTTTATCACCAAAGACTGATCGAAGCTGAAGAATTAGAAAATGTGAAGCGTGTATCAAATGGGAACAAACCATTAAAGATTAGTAAATCGATTAAATTGACATACAGAGACTTAGTTAGTAAACAACAGCAGCCTGAAATCATAAAAAATGATGAACTATTAAAAGATTGGATTGTAGATAACTATTCTTCATATATTTCATATGCTGAATTAGCTGCACTACTCGAAAGGAAAGAAGCAGAAGAGGTTTGTCAAGTTTCAGTAAGGGAATTAGAAGAATTAATTAGCAAAAACAATTCCGAGTATGTAAAACGGGATGTCAAAGTAAATTGGGGCGAGTTTAAGAAAACTCTGCAATTGGGAACAAAAAACATTAAAGAAACTTTGGAATCAGGTGAAGAGGTAGTGGTTGGTACGAAATTAATCTACTGCGATGAAAATGGAGTAGAAATCCCAAATGTAACTTTGATTGATCAAGGAGTTAAATTCGATTGGAAACTTAATAAATAATAAAAAATATGTTTACTTATAAAAATTAAAAATGATATAATAATATAGTAATATTAGTACATAGATAGATATTGAAATATTAGCCTCTTGAATATCGAACGCATGTTTGGTTATAATAAAGAAAACGTGTGTTCGTATTTAGGGAGTGATTAGATGAGTTTAGCTCCATTAGAAACCAAAGACGATATAAGATTAGTCAAAGACTTCATGATGCTTCCGATTGTTATGGATGTTTTAGAAGCTGATATCGATAGTATGCACAAGTCTAACTTGAAGATGCCAAAAATTTACACAAAGGCACTGAAAGCTGCTCAAAACAAAATTTTAGTGGATGTGTCTGATGTAAAGAAATTACTTAGAGTAAATGGAATTAAAATTTATGATCAACGTAGAACTAATCTTGGCTTAGAAGCCGACTATATGTGCAGAGGTTATCATCACAAAACATCTTTATTATGGAGCATCGTGAAATCTGATGTTCAAGAGCGCTTGTGCAAATACATGAGTATAGACATTACACAGGAATCTTAACATGGATAAGAGATGTGTGATGTTGATTGATTGCCAAAGTTTCTACGCGTCTGTAGAGAAAGTTGCACATCCAGAATACAAGGACAAACCCCTTGTAGTTGCAGGTGATCCTGAAAGAAGGTCAGGAATCGTACTCGCGGCTTGTCCACTTGCTAAGAAGTGCGGCGTTTCAACAGCAGATCGATTGTGGGAAGCACTGAAAAAATGCCCAGAGTTAGTTGTGATTAGACCGCGTATGCAAGAGTACATTGATGTTTCGCTGCAAATTTCAGAGATATTTAAGTCTTATTCAGATTTGGTGGAGCCATATTCGATTGACGAACATTTTGTTGAGATATCTCAAGTATTGAACATGTTTGGATCACCTTTCGAGATTGCAAAATCAATACAAGATAAGGTCAAAGAAGAGACAGGGATATATGTGAGAGCTGGAATTTCGGAAAATAAGATCCTTGCTAAGATAAGCTGCGACTTGATTGCAAAGAAAAATGAGAGTGGGATTTTCTATCTTCCAAAGACTCAATTGGATCAACACATTTGGAGTTTCCCAGTTGAAAAAATGTGGGGAGTCGGAAGAAAGATGAAGCAGCACTTGAACCGGCTAGGCATTCTGACTATTGGGGATTTGGCTAAAACATCATTGCCGCGATTAATTAAGTTGTGGGGTGTGAATGGTCAAGTGCTATGGCAATGTGCAAATGGTATTGATAACTCACCAGTAACCCCAAATACACACGATACACAGAAATGTATTGGGAATGGTATGACTTTACCCAGAGACTACGTGGAAGCTTGGGAGATTGAAGTGGTGCTTCAGGATTTGGTGTCTCAAGTTACGCGCAGGATGAGAGAGAAGAAGGTAATGGGAATAGTGATATCAGTAAGTTGTTCAGGTGCAGATTGGGATTTTCCTACGGGATTTAATCGTCAAATGAAGATGGAAGACCCTACAGATGCAACTTCAATTATCTTTAAGCAAGTTAAGAAGATATTCCATGCCAATTGGGATAAGGAGCCTGTTAGACGTTTAGGTGTTGCAGTTTCTGGCTTATCAAGTTCTGAGGTATATCAGCTATCGATGTTTGATAATAGTGTAACAGAAAGAAAGATTGACAGTGTAATGGATTTAATCAAGAATAAGTATGGCGAAACAGCGATACTTAGAGCAAGTTCGATTACTTCAGCAGGGCAAGCAATGGACAGAGCAGCTAAGATTGGAGGTCATTACAAGTGAGTAAAAAGCTACATGGTAATGGGATGTGGGAAGCAAGTAGGATGATGATTTCCGAACATAAAGAGGCAATATTGAAGCGAAATGAGGAACCAAACAGAGTACTAAAGCCAACTCTGGTTGATGATGAGATTACTTATATTGCTGATTTTATTACAGGAGCATATTGTGAAAAAGAGAGAGTGGCAATAGATATCTACGGCACTTGGGGTAAAAGAGAAATACTTGGCATTGTAAGCAGCATAGACCAGTACGGCAAGAAGATTAAAGTTGAATTCGATAATGGTTTTGAGTGGGTAGATTTTGATGAAATTTTAAGTGTAAGATCCAATTAAATCTTTATTTCAACGGGATATGACATGGGACGAAGAAAATGTGTCATATCCTGCGATTACCCAAGAAATAATGGAAGTGGAGGGTTGTGGGTGGCATTAGTAATATGTCAATGGTGTAGAAATAAGGATGAGAAGAGTTTGATGATTAAAGATACAAAAGGCTATTATCACAATGGAAAAGGTTGTTATAAAAGCTTACTAGATGATAAGGAATTCAAAAGAATTGAACGTGAAAAGCAAACAAAGTTAGCAGAGAAGATTGCAGAAGTATATGAACTGGAAAACATTCAGCTTATTCCGAGTCAGTTTTATCCGTATTTGCAAGACATACGTAATGATTCGAAATTGTTTGGAAAATTGGGCAAGTCTTATAAGAACGGAATTCCTTATGATGGAATCGCTTATACATATGATTACTGTAAAGATGCTATTAGAGAAGCACATAGAACAAAAGAGTTTAAGAATTTTTTAATGGAATTAAGATATGGATTAGCTATAGTTAAGAATAATTTAGTGGATGCTAAAGAACATTCTATCCGACAACATAAGAATAAGTTATTAACTGATCATAGTATTAAACAAGTGGAATCTAGAGATATGTCGTTAGATACAGGAGTAGAATATAAAAAAAGAAAAGATATGAATGATATTTCTAACTTATTATAGGAGAGTGAATTATATAGTTACATCAAAATACATAGAGCAATTTACTTTACCATCAGAAATTCACGAATCACTGTTTGTTGGTAACCTGTGGAAAAATCCGAATAATTATTCCAAGTATAAGACTCATAAAATTGTGAGGGAAACATTTACACAAGATATATGGTATTTCTATTATTACATTGGAAAAGAGATGTTTGATAATGGTGTAAGGAGCTTTGAGGACACAACTGTTTATTCTTATGTTTCTTCAAAACCGAAAGAAGGCAATAAAAAATCATATTTCGAACTATATAACGAATATGGTGGATTCTCGACAATTCAAGAACTAATGAGCGAATGTAGTAACAATAAAGGAAATGATGAATTTCATTTCAGTGAGATTCAAAAGTATGAAAGCTTACGACAAATGCAAGATAACAATATGATTAATGTTTTAAACATGGAGCATGTATTAAAATTAATTAATATGACATTGAAAGAACTGCAAACATTCTGTTCAGTAAAAGTAAAAGATGTATTTTCTCATATAAACTCAGGAGATGTTGTTGAATATAATTTAACTGAAGATATTGAGGAAGTTGTAGACGAGCTAGATGAGGGTGAGGAAGTAGGTCTCCCATTATTTGATTCACCAAGACTAACTAAAAAAATTAATGGACAAAAGCTTGGCAATCTGATGTATTTGGTACTGTCTTCGGGGGTTGGTAAAAGCAGTATTGTTACAGAAAAATTTGTGCTATCGTGTTTCGAACATAATGTTAAGGTGCTAAAAGACGAGACAGGTGAAATGAAGTTTGAAAAAGCACTTATCTTCGTAAATGAAGAGGGGAAAAAACGTTGGCAGTCCCGACTTCTTGCTACAGTAGCCTCTAGAATTCTTAAGAAGCCGATTCCGCGTGATGTTGTAAATAGGGGTAAGTATACTCCAGAGGTCAAAGAGATTCTAAAAGAGGCTGCAAGATGGCTTAAACAAAATCAGCCAGACTTTATAAAGCTAATTGTTTTAAAGAAGTATCGCATCGAAGATGTTATTAATCGGATTGAGCAGTATAGGGCAAGAGGTTATGATAAGATCTATTTTGATACTTTTAAGCCAGACCAATCACAAAATGTTGAACGTTGGTTGGCATTTTCAAACTCTGCACAAGATTTATACGATTGTATCAAGGAAGAAAACTATAACTGTTCAACTCTTGCTACGGTACAGATGAAGATCGGTAAAGAGTTTAGATATATTGATCTCGATAGCATTGGTAAGTCTATGGAAATAGTTGAAGTCGCAGCGATAGTAATGGCAGGTAGACTAATGTTTGCAGATGAATATCCAAATTGTAAATATGAATTAAAGCCTTACAACTGGGAAAAAAGTGGCTTTGATGGTAAGTGGCATAAAAAAGAATATGTACTAGATCCTGAAAAGAAATATTTAATTCTCTTCTTACCAAAGAATAGAGAGGGAAGTGAAGATGAACAAATCATCTATGAGGTGATATCAGATCTGAATGTTTGGAAAGAAGTTGCTTTTGTTCAAGTCCCAAACAATGGATCAAATTACAATAAGTAATCTCCGATATGGGGGAACTAAATGAGTACAGATTTAAAGGAAATTAAACAAACTCTTTTAGAAGAGAATAGAATTCAAGAGTTGCTTGAAAAAATGGAATGTGAATGCATTAAGGAGCGTTCAAATAGGTACGAAGCACAATTACCTGATAAATTCTATAGCGACAACTCCAGAAGCGTTCAAGTCTATTTAAATGAATCTATATCCTGTAAGATACGTTCAAAAGGAATCTCATATGGTATGGATATTTATGGATTAGTTTCATACATAGTATTTGATATTTATGATGAGACAGAACAGTTGAAGAATCTATACAAAGCGAAGAAATGGATTTGTGAGCAACTAGGTTATCAATCTACATACAGCCCAATTGTTGTTAAAAGTGATCCACTAAAATGGTTGAAAGACGTTAGAAAGAAAAGAATGAAGCCTAAAAGAGTTTTTAATGATAATGAAATATATGAAGAGAATATGCTTAACCAATACGTTATGTTTCCTCATAAAAAATACATAGATGAAGGAATTGAGTATGAAACTCAGATTGAATTTCAGGTAGGCTATGATGTTCAATCTGAAAGGATTATTTTTCCTGTATATAATGCTTATGGTGAGCTAATATCAGTAAAGGCTAGAACACTTGATCCAGATTATAAGATTAAAGATATTCCTAAATTTTTATATTTTCCAAACTTCAATAAAATGATTGAGCTATATAACTGGCATCGCGCACTGTATTACATATTAGAAAAAAAAGAGGTCATAATTTTTGAAGCTGAGAAGTCATGCTGGTTGAGCAGTCAGTTTGGTCGCAGAAATTGTGTTGCAATCAGTGGTGATGATTTAAGTGAGTATCAAGTTGACTTAATAAAAAATTTGGGTAATGACATCAAGATTATTATCGCGTTAGATAAAGATAAAGCTCCAGACGATTTCATAAAACAAGCAAGAAAGTTTGGTCACACGAGAGTAATATACGCAATGTGGGATAGTAATGATCTATTATCAAAAGAATTGAAGCAAAGTCCTGTTGATGTAAGTAAAAAAGTCTTTGACATGCTATACAAGGAATGTTTTACGCATAGGATTAATACGATTCAAGAAAGCAAATAAAAGAGAAATTTTAATGGAAAGGAGGTTGCAAACGATTAAAATATTGGAGTGCTCTTCTAAAGGTGATAAGCGATTCTCTGCTTTTTATGCGAAAGTAAAAGCTTGGGGTAAATACGATAGTATTGAAAACCACTATCAACTGTGTAAGAGGTTTGGCAATAATGCACCTTCATCTTGGAGAGATGCAAAAGGTAAGCAACCAACTCACATTGAGTTAAACGGTAAGTCATATGAGTTAAGTTATCTTTCACAATGGTATAAGATGCTATGGGTAGAGTATTTAGATAAAAATCCTGAGCTAGTTAAGTATGCTAATGGATTTGATGAGTTCAATGACATATTTAAAGGTAAAAGTTTGAACTGTCAGGCTGATGTTGTAAGACAATACATAAAGCAAGGAAGAGAGTCAGTAATTAGTGACTATAAAGAATTGCTAGATATGTTTAAGTGTAAATAAAATCTTCATTTGATAGGGAAGGGAGTCGAGACAATCTGAATTCAACAGTTAAAATTGACCAGTTGAAATATGCTTTGGAATGTATCGCAAATTCAGATGGATGGTTATTAGATCCTGAACCTTTATGTACTGTTGAAGAAGCCTATATTAGATGTGTAGATATAGCCACAATAGCGCTAAAAGTATATGAGAATGAGTTTGAATAAAGGCGAAGTTGTATTAAGAATCAAGCACTTCTATTAATGATGAAAAATAGTAGACACAAAATATGCAATAGAAAGGAGGACTTATCTTATGAAAATAGTAAAGAAAGATAATTTCAATAGAGATTTATTTTCTGAAATTGTTTTCGCGGAAAATGTAAATAGAGTCATTGGAGAAGAAATGGTGAAACTATGGAATGAAAAGTATTGGAATGGTAATTCTGAATATTATTTAAAGTTGGTTGATGATGATTATGAACTATATGATGGATACGCTGATTTACTGTAAACCGCATTTTGAAGATGTAGTGCAGAAGGACACATTATGTGCAGGAAGGATGAGGATTTATGGGGATAACAATAAGTTCAAAAAGACATAGTTGCGACATGGGCTATGGTGGCTTCGGTAGATTTAGGAATACGGTAGCGGAAAAGGTGGGTATAGAGTTTCATAAGCATTACTTGTTACTCTCGGATTCAACGGTCATGTTTTTATTTGGGGAAGAAAGGAAAGAGTTTTTTGAAAAATATGATGCCATTACGAAAGAATACATTGAGCAAAACGTAGTAACAGTAGAAGTTGCTAACTTTCTATACCAGAGCGATTGTGAAGGAAAGATAGACAGAAAACAAGCTAAACAGATATACGAGATGATTAAAGAGTGCGACGATAGCCTTAGTTTCGGATATTCTGGCAGAGTAGATTGTGCGAAAATGTCTGATTTAAATAAGATTTTTTCAGATGGAACCAAGGTTGAGTGGCGTTAAGAAATATTGGCGCGCTTATGTCACAGTACAATGATGGTTAGCAAGAAACATATCGAAGATTATGAGATCTTAATACAATTGAACTTTGATTTAGAAGTGAGGGTTTAGATGATTATCTATCCAGATGGAGATTATTCATATTTTAATGCGTTGTTTTGGAAGAAGAAACGGTAAGTCTAATCTACATTTGACACTAATAAAATCAATATTATTGAGTAGAGCTTTGAATCAACCGATTGAGGTTAAAATAGGATTTGTGCCATTTGCAGTCGAAAGAAGAGAAGTAGAAATATATTAAAACGTACCAACCAAAAGAATCATACATAGTGTGGCACAATAAAGAGGTTTTTAGAGGGGAACCGCGATATATAGTTATTTAAGCAACAATTTACTCAATCAATTCCTGATAAAATCATTCTTTCATAGGTTATTCAAAATATTAATAATCACATTATATGCAATATTACAAAAGTAGTATTGCATTTTTTATTCTAATATGATAGATTGATATTATAAATAAAGAAAACAAATAGAGGTGAAAATATCTGTTTTGGAGAAGAAAGAAGTTGAATTGTGATCATGAATGGCATGGATTGGGTATTGTTAGTGAATGGGTAGATTATACACATGGACTAGATGGAGAATTCGAAAGAGTGGGACACATCTACTGCCCAAAATGTGACTTGAGAAGGAGAGTGATTGAACAAGAATATAATTTGATTCTTAAATCACAGAAAATAAAAAGTAATTATAATCTATTGATACCAAAAATGATAAAACTGAGGAAATAGTATGGTACTGAAGAAGAAAAGTAAAAGATTAAAATAAATAAATTATAGGAAGTGAGACATGAAAGTATCAACAAAAGTTATTGAAAAATACTTTGAGCTTTGTCCTTCAAGCACATTGAAATCAGATTCATTTGCTGAGATTGAATTCAAAATTCTTAGAGCAGTTGAACTTGGTAAAGTGATTGAATACATAGATGGTGGCAATGGAATGGTTGTACGATATCATCATTTGAATTTTATTCTTGATAGAAATTTAATTGTTGACATGAAGAAGGACACAGAAGCAAGATTCGTACACATAAGTGAGAAGCGAAAGAGTGAGTACTATAATACATATAATAAGGTATTGGTGTAATCAACATGTATAAGGAGGATATTGTGGTGAACGAGTGTGAAGTAAAAGTAAATGTAATAAATCAGCTTAAACTTCTCAGACAAAGCACATTTAAAGATAAGCTATCCTTTCTTGACGAAGACATTCAAAATGCTCAGAGGGCTAAAGCAACAAGAGTGAATGTGACTATTGATTATTCTAATAAAGTTGTATCAATTGAAAATGATGGTAAGATACTCGAAAATCCACAAGCGTTATTTTCAATTGCAGAATCAGAATGGGATGAAGATATTCAAAATAGTGAAACACCTTTTGGAATGGGATTCTTCAGCAATATTACAGTTAGTGACTATATCGAAGTGTACTCAGGCAACAAACATATTGTCTTTAATGTTGAAAATATGATCCAAACCAATCAGACGAAAATCGAAGTAGTCGAAGTAAAAGATACATACAATGGATTCAAGTTAATATTAAGGAATTTTGACTTTACCCAAATTGGATCACATATGATTCGAGAACGAGTTGAGGTTTTAGGTAAGTACATACATGAACTAGACATATATTGTGATGGCAAATTGCAACTTAAGAAAGAATTGACTGAGGGTGATGGTAGTGTATTTTTAAGTAAAATTGAAAACGAACCATCATTTAAAGGTTGGATTGCACTTAACGCTGGTTTTAGTCAAGATCTCAAAGTGTTTTATAAGGGTAGATACGTAACCAAGCTAGAGGGTTTCTATTATGCGAAAGGTGATTTGCATATAACGGATAAGGCTCTAAATTTAACAGCGCCTGATCGGAAAGATATTGTTAGAGATAGTAAGTACAATGATTTTGTAATGATTATTAAAAAATACCTAGAAAAGTTAGCGAATGAGAGTGTTATTCAAGGTAATCAAAATGACATTGAACGTCATATTGACGCTATATCTAATTATGCCGATAAAAATAAATTGAAAAACGAAATGACGTTCTTGCTGCTTAAAACAGAGAATGAATGTGACGCGAAATACTTAACTGGAATTGCTCTAGCAAAGAGACAGAGTGGAGACATTAAAACTTTGAATGATTATGAGGTGTTCATTAAGTCTCAAGCAGCAAAACAATCAGAGTCTCATTTTGAAGAAGTATTAATTGAAAGCGATGTGAAAGTAAAAGCACCAGAAGCAAAAGGCTTAGTTCATCATAGTGGAAGTTCTGGAAGTGTTGGGTGGACTGAAAAGCATGAGATTAACGAAGATCAGTTAGAAGAAAGAAAAGGTCAACACATTCACTTTGACGAAGAACCTGTGTTTTGGTTGGGATTTGATGAAGTGTTGGAGCAAGAAGCAAAATTTAAAATTGCGCAACATTATGGTTTGAGAGTAATTGTGTCACGTAACAAATTTGAAAGCAGTGTTTTAGAAATGTTGGGATGGGAACAAAACATCGTTCATATCTCTGAATTAACAGAAAAGACAAGCATAAAAGCTACTCTAACGAATACAGAATTATCCATTAAAGAAAAAAGAGCATTAATGTTGCTAGATATGATTAGCAGAGTTGTTGGTTTTAATAGAAACGTGTTTGCAATAGGTAATTTGATGGTATTAAAAGAAACTTCTGTGGAAGTATTGAATCGAACAATTGAAAAAATAGAGGAAGAATTTATTGCTGTTCGTGATTATTCAAATGATAAGATATATATTGATAGAATAGCAATTGATAAAAGTAAATTAAGAGAAGATGTAGAAGAAAATCTAGACTTAGAGGATTATAAGTTCATCTTATTAAATTTAAAGGAAATTGTGCGTGAACTTGGATTGATGGATTTTGACAAACCAATAGACCTGTATGGAAGTATCATCAATACATTAGCAGTTGCATGATACATAGACAATATATAATTGATTATTTGTATGATTGAAGTTTTTTGAAAGGGGGCTGTAAAATTGAAAATTAAAGGTGAAGCAAAACTGATTCTGTTTGATCATGAATGGTATATGGATCTAATACTTGAGGTTAAGTTTAAACTTCCTGAGCAAATTTTTTCGAGAACAAGAAGGGCGCTTCTTTGGAAGTCTAGCGGTAAAACTTTTGCAGAATGTCTAGCAATAATTGACAATGTGGATCAATTACATGAAATGGCTAAGGAGGTAATTTTGGAGTATATAAAAGAAAAATATAAACATACAGATAAAGATGATTTTAAAATGCAAATTGATGTCTTGATTAATAAGATAAATAAGGATTTTAAGGTTGAGGTTGAATACCCAGATCCAGATAAATGAATTAGTAGAACTTGAAATAATACAGTTACTTATTGAAAAAAATTATGACAAATAAGGAGCAATAGACGATGAATCAGTGTTTTAAGATTAAACATGGAACAAACTATGATAAGAAAGTTAAGAAGCACTTTACAAAAAAACCACTATGGAAAAATGTCATGGTTAGAGTTGGTGCGCTGCTAGATGAGAATGTAACTCAAATGGCTATACACGCAACTGAATTATGGGTTAACACTGATGAAATGAATAAAGTTGAAAACAAAAAATTATTTAATAAAGACGGTAAGTTAAAAAACAATTCAAAACGAGCAAAAGAAATACTAGAAAACTATAAGAAAATAGTTAGTGATGAAGGTTTAGCTGATTTTGAAGATTTGAGGTTGATAAATTTTACTTACGGTGTAATGAGATTGCAAGGTCAGAAGTTAGAGAGCTTTGTGACAAGTGAAAATGATATTTTTTATAAAGCTGATTTTAATTTAGAAGATAGAGCAAAGGGACTTGTTGAACCAATCACCGAGATTGAGTATGAAGAGAAGTATTTAGAGGAGCTAAAGAAGAACCAATAAAACAGTGATTTCATTCCAATCTATGAAAAGATCGATAAAACCAAGAGAGGTGTATAACTTTTGATTAAATTAAATAATGAAGTTGTAACTTTTACATCGTTTCCTAATGGTGAAACAAAATTAGAACAATCAGGATTAATTATTCTGACTCATAATAAAATTGTATTTAAGTATGAAAATGACGGAGATCTAATTAAACTTATGTTTTTGAAAAAATACCTAGATACATTAAAAGTGATTTGTAGTTTAACTATTATGTACATGCCATATAGCAGAATGGATAGAAGCGAGAATGATTCGCCTTTCACACTTAAATATGTAACCGAATATATTAATCTATTACAATTTTACAGTGTTGAGTTAGTTGAGCCACATTCAGATGTATCAATCGCCTTACTTAATAATTGTAGAGCAAACTATATTGATTTTGAATTGCTAAAATTAGTAATTAGAGAAATTGATTTTGATATTGAACAAGATTACATTATGTTCCCAGATGCAGGGGCTAGTAAGAGATACAGTAAAATGAAATATAAAAATGTGATTGTTGGTGACAAAGAAAGAGATTTTCAATCAGGAGAAATTAAAGAAGTCTCATTACATGGAAATTTCAAAGGCAGTGGAAAGAAAGTTATCATTGTTGATGATCTATCGTCTTATGGTGGCACATTTGTGAAAAGTGCTAAAGCATTACGTGACAAAGGATTTAATGAAGTTTACTTACTAGTTGCGCATGCAGAGAATAGTATTTTCAAAGGTGAGCTTTTTAACCATATCAACAAAGTATTCACCACAAATAGTATTGTTTCTGAACAAAATCATTGGGATAACTTGAAGTATAAAGAACAATTAAAAATTTATGAACTAGAAGAGGTGTTGTAAAATGACAAATACAATTTATCCAGCAAGTTTGCTTTGTGATTTTTATAAAGTGTTTCATAAGAATCAGTATCCTAAAAATACTCAACAAATCTATTCCACATTTACTCCTCGTAGCAAAAAATACTTTCCGCAAGCTGATAAAGTTGTAGTTTTTGGGATTCAAGGATTCATTAAAAAATACTTAATTGATTACTTTAACACACACTTCTTTAATCGAACGAAAGAAGAAGTTGTTCAGGAATATGTAAGGACTATTAGATATTCGGCTGCTATACCTAATCCAGACACAGCTCATATTGAAGCATTACACGATCTAGGTTATTTACCTGTTAGAATCAAAGCATTAAAAGAGGGTAGTAAATCACCTATTAAGGTTCCTGTGCTGACAATTGAGAATACAATGCCTGACTCTCGTCCTGAATTTTATTGGTTGACGAACTATTTAGAGACATTAATCTCTGCTGAAATCTGGCAACCTATGACTTCAGCAACGACAGCATATCAATACCGTAAGCTATTGGACGAGTACGCTTTAAAAACGACTGGGGGCACAGATAGTGTTGGTTTCCAAGGGCATGACTTTTCTGCACGGGGAATGGTTGGCTTAGATGGTGGAGCTGTTAGTGGGGCAGGACATTTGTTATCATTCACTGGAACAGATACAATTCCAGCTATTGCATACCACGAGGCATACTATAATGCAAATATTGAAAAGGAGCTAGTGGGAACTTCGATTCCAGCAACAGAGCATAGTGTAATGAGCGCTAGTACAGATCCAGATAGTCGGGATGAGTTTGAAATGTATAAGCGACTAATCACAGAGATTTATCCCAATGGATTTTTTAGTGTAGTATCTGATACATATGATTTTTGGGCAGTAGTTGGAGATATCTTACCACGCTTAAAAGATGAGATTATGAATCGTGATGGGAGAGTTGTAATTCGTCCTGATAGTGGAGATCCAGTTCTTATTATCACAGGAAACCCAGACGGAGAAACTGAACTAGAACGCAAAGGGCTAATTGAGTGTTTATGGGATATTTTTGGAGGTACTTTATCAGAACAAGGATATAAAGTGTTAGATACACATATTGGTGCAATTTATGGGGACTCAATCACACTTGATCGAGCTGAACAAATTGTTGAAAGACTTGAAGCAAAGGGATTTGCAAGTACGAATATTGTTTTAGGTATTGGAAGTTATACATATCAACACGTAACCCGTGATACTCTTGGCTTTGCTATGAAAGCAACATATGCATTGATTAATGGCGAAGAAAGAATGCTCTTTAAAGACCCTAAGACAGATGATGGAACTAAACGTAGTCAGCGTGGGCGTGTTGCTGTAGTTAGAGTAAATGGTGAATTAACAGTAGTTGATGGTTTGGAAAAGCACACCTATGATGAAAATTTTGCTGCGATTGATCAATTAGAAGATGTTTTTGTAGATGGAGTGTTAGTTCGAGATGAGACTTTATCAGAAATTCGGAAGAGAGTGCTTTGTAAATAATAATCTAAAGTATGAATGATGGCTACTGAGGTGGTAATCACATAACAAAATATTATCATGAAATACGATTTTCAATGGGAAGTGGGGAGGAATATAAGTGTCTAAAAAGTTGGAAGAAAGACAAGAACGAATTGCTATTGTGAATCGAATCATTATGGAGATTGGTAATCGTGGAAGAAAATTCTTTTATAAACCTAACCACTATGGATATGCTCACTTTGTCCAAGAAGGAAAGAGTCTTTGGTATATAGATGATTACACTGGAGCTAAGGTTTATCCATATGAACGATTCGATAAGGGCTTCAGTCACGGTGGAACACTTTGGGGGTTAATTAATGATTTTAGATACTTTATCATTAGAGGAACTCATTCGAATGGGAAGCATGGATACGGCGGACTTCACGGATCACATTGGGCATATCCAGAAGAAGACATGGTGGCTATTCAGCAGCTTGCTAGAGAGCTGGGATACATAGAATGATTGTGTGAGTAACATTCTCGAATGAACTTGTGGTGATGTTTGGAGATTCGCATAAACCTTGGATGATGCAACTTGATGAATATTGTTGGGATAATAGAAAATCCTTAACAACCATTGAGAAGGTTGAGATGTCGCACTCCAAATGGATTAGCTGGGGAGGGTTGAAATGGTGTCTATCTGAAAAGTTTCAGCAGCAGTTGAAAAGAGAAGGTGTTCAGGATCATGAACGAGATAATCCAAAACCAAGACAATACAGCAAAATGAATTTTGTACATAACAACATGGTAGATGATAAAGCGAGAAGGATATTTTACAACTGTCTTAATGATATTGGCGAGCCAAGTTTACTTTACTATAAAAGCAGGAGGAAAGTAGATGAAGAATGAGGATGGCATTAGAGTGAGATGGAGTAAGCTCGAAAAAGACTGGATAATTCATTATCCCAATAGTCATGATGGTTTTCTTACGAGTGACTTTGTTGGTGGTAGAGATTCGTTCAAAGAGTGGATTAAAGAGTTGAGTGAACGTGAATATGACCTTTCCACACTGAAGATTTCAGTGAGGTTAAGAACGGATGGTGTAAATGGAAGTTAATGCTGATTTATACGATTTTCTAAAAGAAAATGAAACTGGTCTTTATACAAAAGAATTTAATAGAAATAAAACAGTTTACGCTTATGTGCATGTATATTTCAATAGTTTATCTGAATTTGCTGAAATTGTAGGTTCCCATCCTTTTGATGAAGGTGGTATGCAAGTGACAATGTTTGAAAGCACAATTGCCATCGAATTGAACGACATTATTGATGGAGATGGGCATTATTTGAGCAGCTATAAGAAGTGCTTTAACGAATACGATTGGGAACAGTATGAAAAACAGATTGAGGAAATGGAAAGATAATGATACAGCGATTTCAATTGAAATGAGGTGGTTTAAAAATGAAAATTAATTATGTATTTCTTGAGCCAGTACATCCATACGCCTTTCGGAGACCAAATTGTGATATTCCCCTGATCACAGGATTAGTCCATGTAAAACCTGATGAGAAGGATTTGAAAGAAAGAATGTGTTTCGAGGTTACATATGAAGATGGATTTAAGGATTACGTTCCCACAAGCGAAGTCGATGATGGAAGTTATAAGTTTGTAGTCCAATAAAATAACAGTTTTATTGGAATGGAGCAATAGATAATGAATAACTTTTGGTTTTGGGTATTTTACTTATACTCTATGTTATTAATGATATATGTAGGCGTATATTGCCTTAGAAAACGTTCTTTTTCTTGGAAGGAGCTAATGTGGTTTCTAGCAGGTTGCTTATTTATTTGGTTGGAAAATAAAATATATTAAACTGCAAATTATTATTATTGAAAGGGATACAATATGAAACAAATTGAAAGAGATATTTTAACACTGCATATGCTACAATACTTGCTTGAAGCAGAGGAAGAGAATATCAACAGTTATATCCCAGAATTCGATATCCATAAACTTCGAGCGTTATCAAAAAAGATGAAGTATTTTGAGACAGAAGAGGCATTAATAGGATCTATGAGTGAATTAGCAAATAATTGCTATAAACGCGTAAAAAAGAAGTTTAAAAACATCTGAATATTTTCTTTTAAATTAATGTTATTTGTAAACGGCTAACAAAATTTATTTTTGATTTGATTAAATATAAAAAGGAGAACTAAAAAATGTCGAAGTTTAAATACGGGAAATTAAAACTAACAAGTACTTTTCTATTCATTAAATTGGGGAAGAAATATAATAATTGTGAGTCTTGTGGAAGTGAGAAGACAGGAGAAGATGAGGGAAGCATGCATTTTGATGGTGTCACAGGTCATTTCAAGAGGACTTGTAAGTGTGGTTGGGAAATTGAACTTGTTTTTGAAAAAGTTGAGTAATATTAGGGTATGAATCTTTTATTGTGCTTCTCATAGCAATAAGTATATGTTTTCATATTAAATTCAAATAATAAATAATTGGGAGATGTACTATGATAACTGAAAATGTAATCGAGGTTGAAGCAGGTAAGAGAATTGAAACCAATTTTTCGTTGAATGAACAACAGACTAAGACACTTCACCAAATTGCTTATAGGTGCTTGGGTATGGCGTATGATATGGATTCAGACTTTACATTGAGCTCAAAGGAAACTGCACTATTGGGAAGCTTTATGTTTGGAATTGAAGAGCTAAAACATATTGATTTAAAAAGTAAAAAACTATAATACATATAATAATACATAATATTATTTTGGGTGAAGACACCTGAAAAATAAAATAAATAATATAAAAGTATTGACTTATTGTTAATACATTTAGTATATTAGCAAAGCAAGATAAATAACAAAGAGGAGGTGAAATATCTGAAATGGTTACAAATGACACCAAAATTACCCTATAGTGATATTGATGGCATTGGAAGAAAACTAGCTGCAATCCATGGAATTGCTGATTTGCAAAGATTCACAACTCCAGACAGTCAAGAGTTGCATAGTCCATATCTTCTAAAAAACATTGAGAAAGCAGCTAAAGAAATATACATAGCAATAAAGAATAAAATGAAAATTGTAATTCACATTGATATTGATAATGATGGAGTTACATCTGGCACATTAATGTACAGCAACTTAAAAAAATTCACAGATAATGTGTTCTATATCCATTCTCAAAGATCAGAAGGACATTCCATTGATGTTACAGAAGATAAGATACCTGATGACACTGATTTGCTTATAATTATCGATTCCTCAACTAACAGTGTCGAGGCTTGTAAGAGGATTACAAATAATAATATCAAGGTAATCGTAATTGATCATCATGAGCAGGATTTAATGAATCCATATTGTACACTTGTAAATCCTCAACAAAAAGGTTGTGAATATCCCAATAAGTTGATCTCTGCTGCTGTTGTAGCTTGGAAAGTATGTCAAGTACTTGATGAGTACTTTAAAACAAGTCATAGTGAAGATTATTATGATGTTGTTGCTATCGGATTAACAGGGGATGTAATGAGTTTGATGGAGTATGAGAATAGATACATAGTTTACAAAGGGTTAAGTATGAAAAATGAAGGAATTAAAAGTCTTTTATCTGAAATGAAAAAGGACTTGAATGGATTGTCATCATCTGACATTAGTTATTCAATATCTCCTTGCATTAATGCAGCATGTAGAATGGATAAAATTGAAGTAGTAATTGAACTATTAATTGAAACAGACCCTAAAAAAGCTAAAGTATTAGCCAAGCAAGTTATTGCAATGAATGAAGAGCGTAAGAAAATTCAAGCTAAATATGTTGAAGAGCTGCGACCTTTAATAGACGATAAAGACAAATGTTCTATTATCATCAATAATGAAATAGGTAAAGGGTTTAAGGGGTTAGTTGCAGGTGAGTTTTGTAATGAGTTACAAAAGGCAATTATGGTCTTATCTGAAGATGAGAATGATACATATTCAGGAAGCTATCGTGCCTATAATGATTTTGATTTAAGGTCATTTTTAAACAGTATACCAGAAGTAGAGTATGCTGCTGGACATGCTTCTGTTGGAGGAGTTAGATTTAAACGCTGTGATCTGGATAAGGTTCAAAGGTATCTTAATGAAAATCTACAAGCCATTAATAATGAGTTAGAGTACATTATGGAATTTGATATTGAAGAATTGAACGAAGGATTAATTAAAAAAATCGAGTCCTTTTATCGAATCAGTGGCAAAGGATTTGAAACTGGTAGATTTCTAATCTCAAATATTCGTCCTCAGAAGAAAGATGTACTAGGAAAAGATCGAAATACTGTCAAGATCCCATGTACACCAATGAGTAGATCATATTTCTATGATGATGATGAATTATTGAAAATGACTCCTTCATTATCATTAATGAAATTTAGAACAAACGAACATTATTTTAGCGAAGAAATAATGGGGAAAGAAATTAAAGCGATAGGAACTCTGAACTTTAACGAGTTTAAGGGTTTCAAGGGGAAAGTTAGCAAATCTAGTCAATTGTTTTTAGAAGACTATAGAGTAGTAAATTAAAATAAAACATACATAAGAGGAGAAAAACAAATGAATACATATTATGGACTAGCATTAGACAGTAAAGGTAACGCAAAATTGGTAAGCAATTTATCAGGTTCTCGTGCAGTGGCAGAAAAAGAATTAAAGGATCTTTGCAAAAAAGCAGGTTTAGTATATGGTAGCTTACGTCCCACTGGGAATAAAAAGAGTGGTGGAAGCACTCTGACTAAATACGCAAAAGCTAGAAAAGTTAAAAATGGAAAAGCAGGACGTATTTTAGATTAAAGAAAATGAAATCCGTCTTTCATGGGGAATGGAAAACTAGACTGTTAAATGCGAGGAGATTAAATGTATTCGTTGTACGTAGGTTTCTTTCTACTAATTATATTTATAGCTTTCCTGTGGTTATGTTTGGCAAGTAAGTTCAATTTTGTTGGGAAGATTATTTCATTGTTCGCGGAACCATTTAAAAAATCAATTAAAAAAGAGGAGAAAAATATTAATGAGTAAATTTTCAATTGGCGGTATCTTTCTAGGAGCTTTACTATTCATTGGAGTGATTTTTGGATTTATGAGTGTGACTAAAATTGAAGCTGGATTTGCAGGTGTAGTTTACAACACGAATGGAGGAATTGAAGAACAAACACTTAATCAAGGGTGGCACGTAGTTGCCCCTTGGAAAAAGGTAACTGAATACCCAGTATCGACAGAAACGGTCTTTTTATCCAAAACACCTCATGAAGGATCTAAGGGAGATGAATCATTCAATGTATCCACCAAAGAAGGAAAGCAGGTTAGTCTTGATGTGCGATATGCGTATCATATGGATGCTGAAAAACTACCTCACATCTTCACTAAATTTCGTGGAGCCAATGTGAGCACAATTGAAGGTGGCTACTTAAAAAATACAGTTCAAGCGACTGTACAAAGTGTAACTTCCGAATATCCAGTTCTTGAAATCTATGGTGTAAAACGTGATGAGATTACTGCGAAAGTTTCAAAAGAACTGACTACCGCTCTTGGTAAAGAAGGAATTACAATTGAGACATTTGCATTTGGTGAGATTCGTCCGGATGAAAATACATTGAAAGCTATCCAAGATAATGTTAACGCACAACAACAATTAGCAACACTTGAAATTCAGAAGAAACAAGCTGAAGCCACTGCTGATAAACAACGTATTGAAGCTAAAGGCGTTGCTGACTCCGAGCTAATCAAGGCTCAAGGGGTAGCAAAGGCTAACGAAACTCTTAAACAGTCATTAACTCCTGAATTAATTCAAATGGAAATTGCTAAGAAATGGGATGGCAGATTACCTACTGTATCAGGTGGAAATACTCCTATGATTCAACTACCTACTACAACAAACGAAACAGTTAAGAAATAAGAATAAGGGGATAAAGTCCCCTTTTCAAAAATGAAGTCTTTTAATAGTAAGTAGAGAACTTGAATTAATATTATTGAACAGGGAGAATAGTGAAATGCATTATCATGAATGTAGAGATAAATTGGTAGTTGGGGATTTTGTATACATATGTGATTATCGTTTTAAGGATATCAATAATAAAGCTATCCGTCACATTAAACCAGTTAAAGTTATTGTTTGCAGCAATGAAGACTTGCCAAAGAATAAGAGGGTTTACTATTCTGAACATCACTTTAAACCAGTCGATAAAAATGGAAAAGTAAAGGCACAGATTATTGCTCCATATGACAATACAGGTTATAGATTTCACACTGGGACATCACTCAATATTTTCTTCAACGAGAGAGATTGTGTCAAAAAATATAAGAATCAATGCCTTGAAATTTTGGAACAGTTTAATAAGGCTAAGGCAGCTAAAATTGATTACTTCGACAAGATGATTGAAGAGATTAGCAATGAGTTGTAGAACGAGTGAAAGTCGAATATCACAAGGAGGATGAAATGCCATACTTTTATCAAGTGCGAAGATTAAATTTAGGTGAATGGGCTGAACCAGAGAATGGAGAAGTTTTAATTCATACAGCAAAACTGACTCAAATAGAATTTGATACATATGTGAAACAAGCGAGTGTCGCAAATTGCTATCTAGAAGACATTGATGCATACTTAATTGAAAATTTTGGATTCAGTAAAACTGAATATATGATTTCGGAGCTGCCATAAAATTCTCGTTTTAAGTGGAAAGGAGAGGGAAAGATTGCATGGGAGACATTTTTCAAACGTTTGATTGAGGTAGCTTCATTTTGGGATTACTTGCAGCAATTATTCTAGGTGGGGTAGGTGCTTTACTAATAGGATTATTCAGTGAAGCTTAAGATATTTGGTAGAGAGTTAATTAGTTGAGTTTGAAATTGTTGCTTTTGATGATGTGATAAAATGAAAAATGTTATTGTTAGTTGTATTTTATCAAGGTTGGTGGTGATTTAGATAAAAGTTTTAGAATTTATCTTTCAAGATTTTTGGCATTGGCTAGGTACGTTTTTATTACTAGGTGTCTTAGTAAATGGGTTAGTGGCTCTTATTAAGAAGTGAAAAATAATAGGCAAGGGGTGAGCAAAAAATGCCGAATCAAGAGATGGTAACAATTCCTAAAGAGAAGTACGAAGCTTTACTAGATAGAGACTATTTTCTGGAGTGTCTTGAGTGGTGTGGAGTATACAGTTGGCAGGGGTATGGAGATGCCTATAAGATGTATGAAAATGAAGATGAAGCTTAAATAGTGCATGACGATGTGGTATGAAAAGCAATGAAACTACGATTTCATAAGAATAAAAGGAGGTGATTAGTATTAATCCAACCATTGAGAATAACTTTATGTATCATTCACCAAAAGAAGGGCAAGCAGAGAAGTATAGTGCAATAAGAGAAAAGGCTAAAGAATTGGCTTATTTGATTGATGAGTTGTGTCCAAATAGTCGTGAGAAATCCAAAGCAATGACAGAGCTAGAGGATTCTGTTATGTGGGCAAATGCGAGTATTGCAAGGAATTATTTAATCAATGAAAAGAGTGGAGCTTCCTGTTAGTTGTATACGATAGTAAGACTGGAAATGTTAAGAGGTTTGTAGATAAGTTAAATGTTAGAAATACAAAAATACATAATAATTTATTAGTAGAAGAGCCATATGTATTAATCACTTACACAACAGGATTTGGTAAGATTCCAGAAACAACACAGGAATTTTTGAAATTAAATAAATTGAATTTAATGGGTGTCGCATCTAGTGGAAACATGAACTGGGGAAGTAGATACTCGATAGCCGCAGTTATAATTGCAGAATTATACTCCGTTCCAATTATACATAGGTTCGAATTATCTGGTACATCAAAAGACGTAGAGGTATTTAAACAGGAGGTATTAAAACTTGTCAGTACAGAAGTGGATTCAACTCAACAATGAGATTATGGTTAAGAAAGATGGACAGTTTCAGTTTGAAAAGGACAAAGAAGCAGTTAAGAGTTACTTTGTTGATTATGTAAATCAGAACACAGTATTCTTTCATGATTTAGAAGAAAAGATTGATTACTTAATCGAAAATGATTACTACGAGAAAGAATTATTTGATAAGTACAAGTTTAGTGACGTAAAGAGATTATTCAAATTTGTTTACTCGAAGAAATTCAGATTTCCGTCTTTTATGAGTGCGTTTAAGTTCTATAACAATTACTCTCTAAAAACTAAGGATGGAACAAAATTCTTAGAGCGTTATGAGGATCGAGTATCAGTTGTTGCTTTATTTCTAGGTGATGGTGATATTAACAAAGCAATGCGACAAGCAGATATTCTTATTTCACAGGAGTATCAACCTGCCACGCCATCAATGCTTAGTGCAGGACGTAAGCAACGAGGGGAGTTAGTTAGCTGCTTTTTACTAGAGGTTAACGACTCAATGAACGATATATCATTTGCCATTAATCAAGCTTTGCAACTCAGTAAGTTAGGTGGGGGAGTCAGCCTTAATCTTAGTAAAATAAGAGGCGCAGACGAAGCTATTAAAGGGATTGAAGGTCGCGCAAGTGGTGTGTTACCAGTAATGAAGTTGCTTGAAGATGCATTCTCTTACGCTAATCAGCTTGGTCAGAGGGATGGTTCAGGATCTGCATATTTAAACGTATTTCATTCAGACATTGAATCATTCTTGGATACAAAAAAAATCAATGCCGATGAAAAAACACGGATCAAAACATTGTCCCTCGGCGTAGTTGCACCTAATAAATTTTTCGAACTTGTGGAAAAAGATAAAGATATGTACTTATTCTATCCTCTTACTGTGTATAAGGAATATGGAGTTCATCTCGATGATATGGATATCAGTGAGATGTATGATGAGTTAGTGAACAATCCGAATGTGCGTAAGAAAAAAATCGCTGCGAGAGATTTAATGACAAAGATTGCACAAACCCAGATGGAATCAGGTTATCCGTACATAATGTTCGTTGATAATGCAAATGAATGTCATGCTTTAAAAGAAATAAATATGGTAAAATTTTCTAATCTCTGTTCTGAAATTTCAATGTTGAGTGAAGTATCAACGATTACTGATTATGGCAAAGAAGACATTATTGGTAGAGATATTTCATGTAATCTTGGTTCTTTAAATATTGTAAATGTCATGAAGAATAAACGAATGAGAGAGACAATACATAATGCAATGGATGCTCTTACTATTGTAAGTAACAAAACTAATATAGCCAATGCTCCGGGAGTAGCAAAGGCAAATCGTGAACTGCACTCTGTAGGTCTTGGTGCAATGAATTTACATGGGTACTTAGCGACAAACAAAACTCAATACGAATCTGTTGAGGCTAAAGACTTTGTTCGAACCTTCTTTATGATGATGAACTACTACTCCCTAGAACGTTCAATGCTTATCGCCAAAGAACGTAATGAGACTTTCAAGGATTTTGAGAGAAGCGAATATGCGAATGGTAACTATTTTACTAAATACTTGGTGAATGATTATTCTCCTAAAACAGATAAGGTGAAGAAATTATTTGATTGGACAGATATTCCTACTATTGAAGATTGGAAACGTCTAATGGAAGAAGTAGCTGAGTTTGGATTGTATCATGCATATCGCCTCTGCGTTGCACCAACTGGCTCGATTTCTTATCTACAATCTTCAACTGCATCTATTGCACCTATTACACAGAAGATCGAAGAACGTGAATATGGGGATTCGAAGACAATCTATCCGATGCCTTATTTAAGCGGAGAGAATTTCTTCTTCTACAAAGAAGCATATGACATGGATATGTTTAACTTAATTGATTTGGTAGCTGAAGCACAACAGCACGTAGACCAAGCTATTTCAACAATCCTTTATGTAAAGGATGATTTAACAACTAGAGATTTATCAAAATACTACATCTACGCACAGAAGAAGGGTTTAAAAACGTTGTACTATACTCGAACCAAGAAAAAGACAATTGAAGAGTGCATCTCTTGCAGTGTGTAAAGGAGTAAATAAATGAAAACATTCGAAGCTGTTAACTGGAACTCTCCAGAATCAGATTATACGGAATTACTTTGGTCACAAAATACATCTCAGTTTTGGTTAGATACGGAAATCCCTGTATCTAAAGATATGAAATCATGGAGTAAGTTAAGTGAAATCGAGAAAGACACGTTTATGAAGGTATTAGGTGGTTTAACATTACTAGACACAGAGCAAGGTAATGTTGGAATGCCAATGATCGCACAGCACATTAAAGAAAAGCAGAAGAAAGCTGTTCTAATATTTCAAGCTGCAATGGAAGAGGTACACGCCAAGAGTTACAGTACAATCTTTACTACAGTCGCTAGTACAGAAATGATTAATGAAACGTTTGAATGGGTTAAAAAAGATAAGCATTTGCAACGTAAGGTGTCGAAGATTAATGAAAAGTATACAGGAATTGTTGATGGAGACAATTTAAGTTTATATAGGGCACTTGTTGCTTCTGTGTTTTTAGAGTCATTTTTATTCTATTCTGGATTCTTCTATCCGCTGTTCCTTGCTGGTCAAGGTAAAATGGTTGCGAGTGGTGAGATTATTAAGTTGATCATTCGTGACGAGAGTGTGCATGGCGTGTTCGTTGGATTGCTTGCTCAGGAAGTATATCGAAAAATGTCCAATGAGGATCAAGGTGCAGCTGATAAATTTGTTCAAGAGTTTCTTATGGATCTGTACAAGAATGAATTGGAATATACAGAGAAGTTGTATGATGCAATCGGTTTGACACATGAAGTTAAAAAATATATTCGTTATAACGCTAATAAAGCAATGATGAATTTAGGACTTGAGCCACAATTTGAATCAGAAGAAGTAAATGCAATTGTTCTCAATGGAATTCGAACAGAAACGAGTACGAACGACTTCTTTTCGACCAAAGGTTCTGGATATCAAAAAGGCAAGGTTGAGGCATTAAGAGATGAAGATTTTACATATCTGAATGAACGAGCAAGTCAAAATTGGTACTAAGAAGGAGAGTTTTGAATCTCTCCTTTAAAACAAATGAATTTAATTAAGCAAAATTTAATAATAGGAGAGTATATATGAAACAAATCAAAATTAAATACTTCGATGAAACATTAGAAAATATCAGTAAAATCGAAATCGGTGATTGGGTGGATTTACGTTCTGCGACTGATATTGAACTAAAGCAATTTGAATACAAATTAATCCCGTTAGGAATTGCAATGGAATTACCTGAAGGATATGAAGCAAATGTTGTACCACGCTCAAGCACATTTAAAAATTTTGGAATTCTACAAACTAATTCATACGGCGTTATTGATGAGTCTTACTGTGGTGATAACGACCAATGGCATTTTCCTGCATTAGCAATGCGAGAAACTGTAATCAAGAAGGGTGAACGTATTTGTCAATTTCGCATCAACAAGAAGATGGAAGATGTTGAATTTCTTGAAGTAAAACAATTAGGTAATCCTGATCGTAATGGTATCGGTTCTACAGGGACTAATTAAATAAGCTACTCACAAGAGTATGAGTGGGAAGGAGGTGACTCACCTTAAAAGTAATCAATAAATCAAAATTAATTAAAACAAATCAGGTTATCGATTGTATCAATTTGCTGAATAAGAAGTACTTGAAACTAAAAACAGAGATCATTATCTATGACAATAAAATTCATATACTAATTGATTTACTGCGATTTAGACTCAAATGGACTTTTAAAGAACTAAAAGAAATACTTTTCAACAGCCATATAAATGGAGCATTTACAGACAAAAATGACAAAATAATTATCCTTATGTATAACATTAAATTAAAGTGCAGGGAAGAGGATTCATATCTTATACTATTTCATACAATAAGTACTCTATATCATGAAATTAGACATAGTTATCAACGAGTCAATAATCCTTTTAAATGGTGCAAAGGAAGAATGGCTTACGTCTCTGAAGGGGATGGTTACATTCAGCAATGGACTGAAAAGGATGCTTATGGGTTTGGAAACATGATGTTTGACAGGTATTTGAATAAGATTTGCGATATTTTATTTGAAAAGGAGAATGTTAAATGAATTTTGGACAAGCATTGGAAGCTTTAAAGGAAGGTAAGAAGGTTGCGCGAGAAAGTTGGAATGGTAAAGGAATGTTTATTTATCATGTTGAAGGATCTGATGTTTCCCCTGCGGATTTGCGTGGAGCTGCACAAAAACATGTTGGTTTCACAAAAAAGAGTATTGCCGATAAAGTGAAAATTAATGGGCATATAGATATGAAAGCAGCAGACGGAAGTATTGTAGTAGGTTGGCTTGCCTCCCAGACGGATATGTTAGCAGAAGATTGGACTGTAGTTGAATAATCTAAATAAAGACAAGTTAGATTCAAAATACATATTAGATCGTAAAGGGAGAATACAGCATGTTTAAACTAAATCATGATGAACTTATTAAATCAGAGAGAGTAATTCTAGGGGATTGGGTCAACGATGATCTTAACTATTTAGAATCAGCGTTACAGGAGCTAGAAGCACTAACAGGAACTAAAGTTATTCAGAAAGGAAGAGTTATTGCTTTTAGATCTACTGACACTTCTAAGTTATTCTCAGCATTCAAAGCAGCAGCTTATCTTGGCAGATACAATGACATGAAAAACACAGATAGATTTTCTAATAAGATGGTTAAGTCACATCACTCCTATGAACCAATTAGAGGTGAGTCCGTATCTTTTCTGTATGTCGGTGTTGGTAAACCGAATTACGATCATTTAGTTACATATTCTGTTGGACGGAATACGAGAATTGCCGCAGGACAAAGAGCTAATCTTCCTTATGGTATTGAAGTACCTGTTGAAACAAAAGATAAAGAAGGCTATGTTTCACGAAATTGGCAAAGGATCTTGGATGTTATCAATGTATGTGGTAAAGGTGACCAAACACCTGAAGTAAAAGAGCAATTGCAATCAGCTCGTTCAGAATTACCAGTTGGCTATATCATGCCACCATTCATTTTTGAGTTTAGTGAGGAAGCTTTAGCAAAGAATGTGTTTAGACAGCGATTGTGGGAACAAGGAGCACAAGGAGCTACTATCGAAATTGTTAATGATATGTGGGAATGCTGCTTAGAGTTAGACAAAGATAAATGGGAGAACCTGATGGACTATCATGGTTCGCATACAGTCATGTGGGAAAAGGCAATGAGAACACTAAGAGACAAAAGGTACACAATCAATGAACTGAAAAAGTTAGCTAATGATAAAGGATTTTCTAGCAATGAAAACACATCTCTATATGAGCTAATTCAAAACACTGTTGGTAAAAAGGTTCCAACGATGTGGGATAAAATGAAATAATAAAAAATGATATTGACATAACAAATTAATAGATATACACTAGGTTTAGCAGAAGAGGAAATAACTGCTAAACCTATTTTTTTATTAAGGAGGAAAGTCTATAAATAAAAAATATCAATACATAGTTTTTTATTATTTCGGATTCATGCTTGTTTCATACTTATTTCAAAACAAATACACCATAGTTCTTACTCCTCTGATTACTTTACTTTTAATCTTATACTTGCTTAAAGAAGAGATAAGGACTACCGACTTTAATTTAATCTTACTCAACACAGCAAATCTCGAACTGTCGTACTATGCTTTTGCTGTAGCTATTATTTCTCAAGGTATTTGCAACTTCTTACTTTCTCCTGAACCGAATCTATCAATGAAGGCAATGACATTTATTCCAGTAATGTCGGTTTATACTGTTTTAGTCGCTCCAGTCTTAGAGGAAATCGTGTTCCGAAAAATAATCTATGGAGAACTTCAAAAGCGATACAATGACTTCTCGTATTTTGCAGCAACATTCAGTTCGTTGTTATTCGCATTGTTTCATTTCAGTATGAATGGGTTTCTGGGTTATTTCGCAGTTGGTGTGGTCTTCTGCTTCTACTTCAACAAATCTAAAACAATTTACGTAACAATAATAGCTCACGCAATGATAAATCTTAGTGTAGTAATAGTTCAATCGTTAAGAACATAGAGAGGAACATCGAATGATCGTATCTGAAACAGCAAGGTTGTTTATTGAAAAATGCTTTGATAATGGAGATATTAGAGGAATTCAAGCTAGGTTTGGAGAAATATATTTGATTAATAATGAAAAATGTAAATTCGATCAAATTGTATTGAAGGAGATAATTGATTCAGAAAAGGTAAAAGTAATATATCAAACAGAAAAGATTGTAAATCTACTTGGGATAAAGGGAATGGGGTGAATGCAAATAAAACGAAGATTAGTTATTTCAGATATTCATGGTTGCTATGATGAATTCATTAGGCTGTTAGGAAAAGTATTCTATAATCACAAGGAAGATCAACTGATTCTACTTGGAGACTATTGTGACAGGGGTAAGAATAGTAAGAAAGTCATTGAACTAATAAAGTATCTCAATGAAGAGTGTGGAGCAATAGTATTAAAAGGAAATCATGATCAAATGTTCGTTGAATCAATTCTTGAAGATGATGATAGCAACTTTCTACTCAATGGTGGTTTGCAAAAATAGAAAGTTATTGTGGACTAAATTGGTTTGAAGAAGGATTTAATGAAGAGCGATACATAGCAGCAAAAAAGTTTATAAAAAAGCATTATAGTGGACATATAGAGTTTTTAAAGAGGTTGCCATATTATCATGAAGATGATAACAACATATTTGTGCATGCAGGAATCAATCCTTTTTATGCAGATTGGAGAAAGCAGAGCGAAGATGATTTTATTTGGATAAGAGACATCTTCATAAAATGTAAAACTAGCTTAGACAAGAAAGTTGTGTTTGGTCATACACCAACAATAAAGATACATGACAAAGAAGAAATTTGGTTTGGAGAGGACAAGATTGGAATAGATGGGGGCTGCTGTTTTGGGCTCCAGTTGAACTTATTAGAAATAAGTAATGAAGGATATAAAACATATTTTGTTAGGAAGAATAGGCATTGAAATTCGAGTTTTATTGTGTAAATATTTCTAAATGATTTACTTGAAAGTTTATACGAATTAGATGGGGAAGATAAGTTTGAACCATTAATAGAGTAAAAAAAGGAGAAGAGTAAAATGAAAAATGTTATTTTTGATGTATCTAAGGAATACCTTGGTAGACTAGCTGAAGCTATTGTTGATAACAACCCAGATAGTATGATTGTAGTAGCTCCACTTTCAGGCACTATGTCAGTTCACGCTCCCACAAAGAAGGGGAAAAGTAAAGGATATCATCGTATGAAGTTTGAAGTACGGATTCCTGAAGATGCAATCAAAGGTGAGGACGCTCTAGGCGATTTTGGAGCATTTACACTGATACGACTACCAAAATCGAGAGTACAGGATCATCTAATCAGAGAATAGAACTACTCTAGAAATTCCTGTTCCCACAGGAAGGTTGCAATGCTTACCTGTATTCTATTACATGGTTTTTAAGAAAGAGAAGGAGTTGATTGGCAATTGAATTGGTTTGAAATCGAATATGACAAAAGCCTAAATAATGAAGAACTATTTAGTAAGGCAAAATCAGGATGTGAGGAATCAAAGAATCTTCTATTTCAAAACAACATACCGTTTATCAGAAAAGTAGCGAAAAGGTGGAAAGCAAAAGGAATCTCGCTTGATGTAGAAGAGTTAATTAGTATTGGTGGGATAGCATTACTAAAAACATACAATGCTTATGATCCAGAGAGTGGATATAAATTTACTACATTGTTAGGAAAAGCCCTTACATGGACATTCGCAAATGAAGTGAAAAAGGTTAGCCAATTAAAATTTAATAAATACCCCACATTTAGTATGGATGATCATACTGGCGAAAAAGAAACTAGTCTCCACGATATTGTAGGTCATGAAGTTGAAATGGAGTCAAGTAAATACATAGATGTTGATCTAGATAAATTACTTTTACGCTTTCAAAAGATTGCTACTGAACAAGAGAAAGTTGTTCTATATAAGACATATGTAGAGAATGTATCATTAACTGATTTAGCTAAAGAATGGGGCAAAACTAGAGCTTTAACATCACTTATACATAGGCGCTGCATTGATAAATTAAGACGGATGAATAATATTGTATAACTATTGTAATGACATGTACTTGATTTCGAAGGTAGAAAAGTGACACTAAAAATCATATTTCATAAGGGGCTGATAAATTGTTTTGGAGAAAGAAGATATCAAAGTGCGAACACGACTGGCACGAACTCACCACAGGAAAGGAATACGTTGACTATACTACACATGGAATTCCAGACGGTAGATTTGAGATATTAACTCATATTTATTGTCCTAAGTGTGACATAAGAAAAAATGTTAGCGAACTTGAGGGGAAATTAATCTTAAAAGCGAATGAAATCAAGAAGCAATATAGAATAAAATGAAAGATGCATTTTATTAAATGAAAAGAGAATGGAGTATGGTAGTGAAAAGCAAAGTGAATAAATTTATTGTAAAATACAAAGAAGATAGCAAGTATGGTGAGGTAGGTGACCTGATAGATTCATTTACTCATCCTAGTGGGAGGGTAATGTATTCACTAGTATTTAATGATAGAGAATTAAAAGGATATTATTTAGATGAAATAGAGCCTCTTATGAAATTAATTAAATGATCTTTTAAACAAACCAAATAAAATAAAAGGCAAATTTCATTAGGAAAGGAGGAATTGAATGAACCGCCGACAATTTGAAGAAGATTATAATATGGAATTTATAACTCCAAATCCTCATTATGAATATTCATATAAAAAATGGCTTGAGTATTACTATCAAACTGAATTATATGACCGAAAAATTTGCACTGGCTTTAATGAGAAGACAGGTGATGCTGTTCCAACTAGTACGGTTGAATACACGGATATAAATAGGAACGCTAAAAGATTGATGAATGTAATTGTTTGTGATTTTAGAGATAAGGGAATAGAGAAATCAACATGGATCTCTGCAAGATGTGAAGCATCAAAGTATTCACATGAAGAAGTAAAAGAAATGTTGATACGGCTATCCCAATAAAAACTCCATTTCAAGGGGAAGTGAAAAGTAATTGGCTCAAATTATACTTATTAGCTATGAAGAAATTGACAAGAAAACTAAGAAGAAAACAGGTAGAGTGCTTGTATCACATGGAATCGATGTAGATACTTTTGAGAACATTGTATTACCAAGCGAGCCAATCAACGAAATTGGAAGATGGGATAAATATTTAGATGAATGGGTTTTACGATAAATCTTTAATTTTAATATGAAAGGGAATGCTAAGACTATGGAAACAGTTAATTTATTAAAAGATACTACGAATGAGAAAAATGCGATTACATTTAAAGAACTCTATCAGGATATTATCAATGAAATTAGAATCTATGAAAGACGTGGAGAATTGGATGAGTTGATGAAGCAAAAGGTCACTTTGTCATTTAATGATTTAAATGGGAGTGTTCTAGGTGGCTATTGCACTTTATTCGTTGGTTGGCTTGAAAGTGGAAGTGTTCATATTGTTGGAAGTTTATCTGATATTTATGAGCACAAGATCCAATAAAACATGAATTTCATCATAATAAGATACTGGATGTCGAATAGTTAGCATATTTGCTATTACCCAAGAAATTAGAAAGGATGAATATATTTTGAGGATTATTCAATTGTCTCTGTGCTATAGCGGAGAGGAAAAAATATCTCTTGTAACAGATATCGGATTTAATGAACATGAGACTTATAGGGGGTACTATTATCTCCAAAAGGATTGCTACCTGATTACTGCTGTTAAGCATTTTGGCTATGTAAAAGTAACTATTTCTGGGTATGAAGATCCAGATACGATTGTGAAATATGTAGATATGAAAGAGTTAGAATTTAAATCCTTTTGGGAGACATTGAGCAGCTTACGTCTTGAAGAAGTCATTGGAGTTTATAGCACATACATAGAGTTTAAAACGCTCACTGATATTTCTAAAGCCTTGATTGTTAAGGGATGGATCGATAAATATCAATTAGGTGTATTATCACACCCTCAGTATCAAGATACAAGTTATTGCCAACCTAATGGGTCATCGTATTTCTGGTTCCAAGACGAAGTAGAGTTTGGCTTTAATGACTATTTATTGCGCCTGAGTAAACTTGGATTGCCAATTGATTTAACGATAAAATCCAGTATTCATTAGAAGGAGCAAAATAATATGAACAAAGGAAAAGTAACAGAAGAGTAGGATATGTTGATATCTATAGTTGTATCTGAGTATGTAAAACGGATAAATACTATAAGTTTGAAATGGAATCAGTTTATAAAAAAGGTTGGATAAAAATAAAAATTATAAATTAATATGAATCAAAAAAACAAATGATTACAAATATGAAGGAGATATTGAATGAATAATATCGTACAAATTGTTGAAGACGCATTAGTCAAGGAAGCGAAAGAAAGAAATCAGAAGATGTTTCAATTTGAGAAAAATAAGCTCTACGCATATCTTGAAGACTTAAAGGACTCACTAATTAAGCATAAAGCATTCATAGCTGGAGGGACTATCACAAGCCTCCTTACAGGCAACGAGATTAACGATTTAGATATTTACTTTAGAAATGAAGAATCTTTAATCGCATTTCTAAAAGATCATTGGCAAGATGGAGAAACTTACGTAACCACACTAACAAAAAAATCGGTCTTGCTAGTTAAAGGAAAAGCCCCTGATTATAGGAATGTCCAACTTATCCATTTTAAATATTTTAATAACGCACAAGAGATTTTTGATACATTTGACTTTACTGTTTGTATGGGAGCATTTGATTTTACAACAGAACAGTTTATATTACACCAAGACTTCTTAAAACACAATTCACAACGTCTACTTAAATTTAATAAGGGTACAGCGTTCCCATTAGTCTCATTGCTAAGAGTGCAAAAATATAGCAAGAAAGGATATCATATCTCAAAACCTGAATTTATTCGCATTGCATTAAAATGTATGGATCTTGATGTAGACTCAGTGGATAAGCTAAAAGATCATCTTGGGGGAATGTACGGGATTAATTATGATAAAATCATTAATCTAGGAGAAGGTGAAGACTTTTCGCTTGATCTTGTAATCGATAAAATCTCTAATATTGCTCTGCGTGAAGACTATTTTAAAAAGCCTGTTGAAATTAAATTCGATAATCTTGAAGATATCATCGATTCTGTTAAGAAAAGACCTATACATATCATTTCTCTAGGAAATCAGTATTACCGTATTTATAGCTCTAACAAAATGAAACACTTAAACGCAAAGGCTCCGTTTTTCATTGAATTGAATTCTAAGGAATATTTCGAGAGTAAACGATTCTATAAATGGGTTCATAAGGAATCTGAAGGAAAGTATCAGAGTCACTATCAAGGTAGTTTTAAATACGAAGATGGTCAGACTGCAACAGCATTAGGAGATCATTTGTATTTCAATGAAAAAGAAGATATTGATTCATCTTTCTACAGTCAAAAAGGGGAACTTATTGAAGTAAAAGTCAATCATGAAGATTTTGTTGGCTTGAATGGTACATCGGTACACGCTAAGGCATGTACTGTAATTAGAGAGGTTCCTAAAACTGAGTGGGAACACTGGTTAGAAGAAGACTTGTCTGATGATGCTCCATTTTGATGTATGTGAAATGAGTAGTCGCTGCAAATGATCAATGTTTGTCTTTACAAAGTATCCATTAAAAGAACAATTTCATTAGGAGATGATAAAGAAATGAGCGAAATTATATGGAATGGTCTACCTAACTTTGGTGATCATATGACAATTCAAGAGTTTAGAGACAGCGTAGATACAGGAACATTCATCTCAGACGATGGTTCTGGTTGTTATGCTACCTCTACTCAAGAAAGCAGTGTATACGTGGACTTCAGTGTTAAGAAAATTGATGAGTATATCGCTGCTGGTCTATTCACGCATGTAATGTGGTACAACAGGTAATCCGATGAAAGGAATATTTCAACAGAGGAGAAAGGAATGATTACATGATAGTTAGTACAGAAAAGGAAGAACAGTACAATTAGTTTCTTTAAAAAGTAAATTAATAAAAAATATAAATATATACATAAAAATTATGTCGTGTTATAATCTCCTTATAGCAAATTGTAATACAAATCATTTCAAATGATTAACTTGTCATTAAGCAGATTACAAGGAGGTTATAACATGAAGGAAATATGTACAATTGATCTTGGTTTCAGTTGGACGAAAGGTGGATTTAAAAACAGAATCTTTAGAGAGCCTTCAATCATTGGAGAGGTGAAAGATCTATATGATGGCAATTTAAAAAGCACAGATTTTATTTACAAAGATGAACATTTCGTAGGTGGGTTAGCTTTAAGACATAGCGATCTTACATACTTTTCAATGAAAGACAATAAGACAGATATGTGGGTTACAGATGTATTACTTGAAACGGCAGTAGGTTATCTTACTAGAAAAGAACCCTGTAATGTTATAACTGGCTTGCCCATTAAGTTCTTCTTTAATCAGAAAAATGACCTTGAACAGAAAATTATGAATCTTAACGACCTTGAGACGTATAAAATAAAACATGGAAAAAGTAAAATGTATTATTGTAATCCGAAAATCATTAAAGCAAAAAGTGTGCCGCAAGGTTATGGTTTGACAATGGATTATGTATTAAATGAAGATGGCACTATTGGTAATAGGGATGTCGCAAGAAAAAAAATATTAGGTATTGATTTAGGATTCTACACTCTAAATCTTTTAGGACTTGATAAACTTGAAATAATGAAAGAATCTAAGACACTATTATTAGGTGTTGAGACTGCCTATAAATTACTACAACGCTACATACAAGATAAAATAGGGAAATCTCCAGCGCTTTATGAATTAGATGAGTATGTTATAAGTGGAACTTATGAGGGGTTCGATATAACACCTCTGATAAAAAAGGCTTTTAGAAACTTAGCGATCCAGATTCAAAATGAAATTGAAAGCTTGAATATTAACTTCGATTGCTATGTGATAGGCGGTGGTGCAGCACACTTTGTTTATGAGTATCTTAACTTGCCCAATAAAATCCTATTAGATCAACTTGCACAGATTAGGGGCTATAGAAAGATTGGTGTGCGTGTATGGAAATGATTGATGATAAGAAAAGGTATAGAAGTGTACAAGCACGTATAAGACCAACTAAAGACAGTGATTTAGAGATTGCTTTAAATATGCTTCCGAGCCATATTGATGAAAGTGATCTTGTAAGAGAAGCATTAAGATTGCTATTCTTCAACAAGAGGAATCATTATTATGAGCAGCTTAATTTTGATAGGGAGAATGTTAGACCTATAATAAACGACTACAGTGGTGATTCAACTGAACTTCAACGAGTTGAAATATCAGATGATGATCTTGAAAAAAATGTAGATTGTTTTCTAATGAATGTATAAATATTGCTGTGGACAAACAAACTGTCCACAATACATAGATATCAAATGGAAGCTTGAAGGATATCATTTAAACCTTGTGATATACTATATAATTTAACTAAAGGAGCGTGAACACAATAAAAGAATTCTGGAATAACCGATTAATCCTGAAAGTTTACTCTGGTAGCATAAGCTATGGAACAAATACTCCTGAAAGTGATATTGACACTAGAGGAATTTGCATACCGCCAGCAAGTCATTTACTTGGGCTAATGAGTTTTGAACAGCACGAAAGTACTGAAACGGACGAAACGATATATTCTTTAAAAAAATTCATCAAATTAGCCTTAGACAACAATCCAAACATTATTGATGCATTGTTTACAAGCGATGAACATGTAATATTCGCTAATGATTATGGTAAAGAGCTACACAAATTAAGAGACCATTTACTAAGCAAGAAAATATATAAGACTTACGGTGGTTATGCAATTGCACAACTAAAGAAAATGTCCGCAGTAGACAAAAACGCAGTTGGAAAGAGAGCTGAAACAATTGCTAAGTTTGGCTACGATACTAAAAATGCACTACACATGATCAGATTACTTAGAATGGGAATAGAAATACTTTCAGGTCAAGGAGTTAACGTTTATCGAAATGACCGTAACTACCTAAATGAAATAAGAAGAGGTTGTTTTACAATCGAACAGATTAAAAATGAATACGCAAGACTTAATGAATCCCTAGATGAAGCATATAATAAGTCATCCTTACCAGATGAACCTAATTTTGAAATGATTAATAATTGGTTAATAGATGTTCAAAAAAGGAGTTTAGAATGGAATGGTAACAATTAAAATACCAACGAAAGTTGAAAATTTACTTTCTCATTTAAACAGTGGTCAGTTTGAGGCATACGTTGTAGGTGGATGTGTTAGAGATTCTATTCTTGGTAGAGAGCCAAATGATTGGGATATATGCACCAATGCAACACCTGAAGAGGTTATTGCGACTTTTACAGATGAAATCTTCAAAGTAATCCCCACAGGTTTAAAGCACGGTACTTTGACAGTTGTATATGGTGATGAACATTTTGAAATCACTACATATAGAATTGACGGTGAGTACTCCGATGGTAGAAGACCTGACAAAATTAAATTCACAAATTCGATAATGGAAGATTTGAGTAGACGAGATTTTACTATTAACGCAATAGCATACAATCCATTGACTGGCATTGTTGATCCGTTTGATGGAATGAAGCATATCTCGCTTAAGAGGATTAAAGCGGTTGGAGACCCATATGAACGCTATAATGAAGATGCCTTACGAATGATGAGAGCAATTCGTTTCTCCAGCCAATTAGATTTTGAAATTGATGGTAGTACGCTATTTAAGATAAAAGACAATGCTCATTTAATAATGAAAGTGTCTCAAGAAAGAATTAGAGATGAGCTATGTAAAATATTAATTTCTAATAATCCTGAAGTTGGAATGTCACTACTTGCATTAACAGAACTATTGAAGTACATCCTCCCAGAGTTGGATGATTGTATTGGCTTCAAGCAGCATAATCCGAATCACAATATGTGTGTATTTGATCACACTCTAGCCGTTATTGAAAACACTCCAATTAATTTAAAAACAAGGCTAGCTGCAATGTTTCATGATATTGCAAAACCACGTACCTTCTCAATAGATGAGAATGGAATTGGACATTTTTACAATCATCATATGGTTGGAATGTATATGACCAAGGAAATCTTGAGTAGATTAAAATTTGATAACCAAATGATTTCAGATGTATCTGTTCTAGTTAAAGAGCACATGAGCCGACACAAAAATACTAGCAATACAGTTGCTAAGAAATTCATTAACCGTGTAGGAAAAGATAATATTAATGATCTCTTTGACCTCATGATAGCAGATACATTAGGAAGTAAGAAGCCGCATGACTATTCGGATGTCTGTCAATTAAAAGAAATGTGTGAGAGATCATTGAATGAGAAGGAACCTATGAACTTAAAGGATTTAGCTATCAATGGCGATGATTTAATACTAATAGGATTTAAACCAAATAGACAGATGGGACAGACACTTAATAATCTAATGGAAGAGGTTCTAAAAAATCCGTTGATTAATAAGAGAGATTTATTATTAGAGATGGCTAGAGGCATGATCGAATAATGCAGCTTCTTAGCTAATGGGGAGGGTTGAATGGATACATCAAAATTGTTGGATGATAATAACTCTAAGAGTAAATCAAATGCTTGGAAGAGTATGAAAGAAAAACTTCCTTCCGGTCTTCCTGCTCACTTTGTTGATCTTTTAGAATCAACATATCTCACAGGGTATGTAGCAGGAGTATTTGACGGAGAAAAGCAATTGAAGTATTTAGCTAAGATTGATCCAACTCAGTACTATAAGTGGTTAAATGAAGGGTAATGAAAGAGAGATTTTATGGGAAATAAAGAGTAAAAAATGAAAGGAGCACGAATAATTGATAAAAGGATTTATAGGATGTCATTGCCACACAGATAGATCCAATATAAGACTGTTAGATAGTATCAACAAGACAGAAGACCTCATAAAAACTGCTGTCCAACAAGGATACAAGGGAGTTGCTATAACTGATCATGAACTTTTAGCCTCTCATGTGGAAGCTTTACAGGTTGTAAAAGATATGAAAGAAAAAAAGGAAATATCAGAAGATTTCAAGTTAATTCTTGGAAATGAAATCTACCTAGTCTCATCATTAGAAGATGTGAGAGACAATTATCAAAAAGGTGGAGTGACAAAATTCCCTCATTTCATTCTTCTAGCTACTGATTCCATTGGACACAGACAATTGAGAGAACTTTCATCAATTGCTTGGGAAAACAGTTTTATGACTGGGATGATGGAGCGTGTTCCAACAGAAAAAAGAGTATTGGCTGAAATTATTAATAAAGATAGAGGACACTTAATTGCAACGTCAGCTTGTCTTGGATCTGAATTGGCAATACACACTTTAAAATTAATAGAAGCGAGAGAAACTGGCAATAAAGAAGAATTTGAGAAACAAAAGGATATTATACACACCTTTCTTACTTGGTGTATGGATTTATTTGGGAAAGACAAGTTCTTTATTGAGTTGCAACCTGCACTTAGTCGAGAGCAAATAATTTATAATAAACAGGCTGCTAAATTGGCAAAGCATTATGGGTTGAAATGTATAGTTGCCACAGATGCACATTTCTTAAGACCAGAAGATATGAAAATTCATGGAGCTTATTTAAATTCAAAGGAAGGCGACAGAGAAACAGAAAGTTTTTATGCTTCATGTTTTGTTCAAAATGAGAAGGAAATGGTTGAAAGACTTTCGGTTGATGATAATTTATCTCTTGAAGAAATTGAAGAAGCAATTAATAATACATTACTGATTGGAGCAATGGTTAAAGATTATAGCTTAGAGAAAGCTCCAACAATTCCTAAAATTGGACTGCCCGAATTTACAGTCCGACATCTCTTTAAACCTGCTTATGACAAGTATGAATACATAGAAAAAATGGCTGAATCGAATGAGGATCAAGACAGATATTTAATAAAATTGATTGAAGATGGATTCAATGATAAATTTCCAAGAAGTGTATTATCAAAAGAATATTTTCACTCAATACTTCATCGAATTAATATTGAATTAGAAGAACTTTGGAAAATTTCAGAGTCAATGAAACAGAGAATGTCTTCCTACTATGTAACTGTTAGAGAGTTAATAAATATTATCTGGGATGATTGTGGTGGAAATAGTTTAGTTGGTGGAGGAAGAGGTTCAGCGGCTGGGTTCTTAATTAATTATTTGCTTGATATAGTACAATTCAATCCGATGGACTATGACCTGCCACACTGGAGACACATACATGCTTCAAGACCAGATTTACCAGATATTGACATAGATACTGAAGCTTCTAAGCGTCCTTCTATTCTAAAGGCATTCAAAGCAAGATTCGGTGAACGTAGAGTACTTAATATTGCAACATACGGTACTGAAGGATCAAAGAGTTCAGTTTTAACCGCTTGTAGAGGGTTGAATATTGATAGTGATACAGCAGCTAATATTGCAGCACTAATTCCGTTCGAGCGTGGTTCTAACTGGTCACTGGAGGATTGTTTTGACGGAGACGAAGAAACTGGACGTAAGCCTGTAACAGAATTTATTAACGAAATATCAAAACACGATGGATTGAAAGAAATGTGTTTGAAAATTGAGGGATTAATAAATAAACGAAGTATTCATGCAGGTGGAATATACATATTCAATGAAGATTTTATAGAAAGTAATGCAATGATGAGAGCCCCAAGTGGACAGTGGACAACACAGTTTGAAATGCATGACAGTGAGAGTATGGGAAATGTAAAGTATGACCTATTAACAATTGAAGCTATGGACAAGATTCGTGAAACACTTAACCTACTACTTGAATTCAAAGATATTGAATGGCAGGGAAGTCTAAGATCAACCTATAATAAGTACATTCATCCAAACACATTAGAATTCAAAGATCCAAAAATGTGGGAAATGATTAGTAAAAATGAAGTGATTGATTTATTCCAATTCAGTACTCAGATTGGAATTGAAACAGCCAAGAAAGTTAAACCTGAAAATCTCCTTGAGACTGCTGTTGCCAATTCCCTTATGAGGCTCATGGGAGACGGAAGTGATATTCAACCAGTTGATCAATTTGTAAAGTTCAAAAACGATATATCACTCTGGTATGACGAGATGAGAGAAGCTGGATTAAATGAAGATGAGATAGTAGTTCTTGAAAAATATTTAAAACCTATTTATGGAGTTGCTGACACACAAGAAGTCGTAATGTTGATGGCAATGGATGAAAGAATTTCTGGTTTTGATGTTGCCGAAAGCAATAAATTGAGAAAGGCTATTGCGAAAAAAAGTGAGAATGCACAAAAGAAAGCAAAAGAAGACTTTTATGTAAGTGGTCGTAAAATAGGAACTTCTGAAAATCTACTTGATTACGTATGGAACGTTCAAATCAAACGACAGCTTGGATATTCATTTTCACTGTTACATACACTTGCGTACAGTATCATTGCTCTACAAGAACTCAATCTCTATTTTAAGTATGATCCTTTATATTGGAATACAGCATGTTTAACAGTTAACTCTGCAAGTGGAGAAGAAGATGTTAGTGATGTCGATGAAGAAAACGAAGATGAGGAGAAGAAGAATAAATCAACAAACTATGGTAAAGTGGCTTCAGCAATTGGTTTAATGCAGCAACATGGAATTAAGATTGGCTTGCCTGATATCAATAAAGCACATTTCGGTTTTAAGCCAGATTTTGAAGATAGGCAAATTGTATTCGGGCTAAAAGGAATTAATGGAATTGGTGATGATGTTGTTGACAAAGTAACTGCTAATCGCCCGTACACATCATTTGAAGACTTTTTTGAACGAATGCATATGACATCAATAATTAAAAAATCACAATTCATTCAACTAATCAAAGCAGGGTGTTTTGAATCGTTCGGAGATCGAATTGAGATTATGAAGAAGTATATCAATAATACATATGCTCCAAAAAGTAAGTTAACTATGCAAAACTTCAATATGATTGTTGAAAATCAGTTAATTCCAGAGGAATATAAGGAATATTCGAGACTTTATAAGTTTAGAAAGTATGTAACTAAGTCAGTTTATAAGACAAGTGAAAATAAAAAAGAAAAAATGTACTTATTAGATGATAAGTCAACAGATTTCTTTAATGAACATTTCTCAGATGATTCCATTGTTGATTATTACAAAGGAAGACCTGTTATAGCTGAAAAGCAGTTTACTAAAGAATATGATAAAAAGATGGAGGGAGTAAAGGAATGGCTTACATCTCTCGAAACGCTTGAAATTGTAAATAGCCATCTCTATCAAAAAGAATGGGAATCAAATGCTATTGGGAATGTTAGTAAATGGGAAATGGAGTCACTATCATTCTATTATACAAGTCACGAACTGGAAAATATCCATGAGAAATATAAAATCATCAATTTCAATGATCTTCCTGAAGAACCTGTTCCAGTAGGCACATATTTCTACAAAGGAAAGGATAGACCGAAGTTCGATATTGTTTGTATTGCAGGTACTGTACTAGATAAAAACAAAAATAAGCACACAGTAAGTCTTTTGACCACTGATGGTGTTGTCACAGTTAAATATTATGATGGAGCTTTTGCCAATTATAACAAACAAGTCTCGAAACCCAAGGGTGATGGGAAGAAAGAAATTGTGGAGAGAAGTTGGTTCACTCGGGGAAATAAATTGGTTGTATGTGGGTATAGAAGGGGATCACAGTTCAGACCAAACAAATACAATGATTCGGTTTTCACGCATACGACAATGCTAATCACTAATGTTTTTGAAGATGGCACAATCCATGTGAACACAGAACGGAAAAAATACTAAGCAAAAAGAGGAGAATATATAGTCATGCCTAAAAATAAGAAGTTTTATCTACACTATATAACTGCTGAAGGTGATAAAATTGTCCTTTCATTTAGAGGTCAGGAAACTTTAAATGAGCACATTAAACTAAATAAAATATTTAAAAATCAAATTATTGAAATATCGAATGTACGCCCTGAAAGTTCTAATATTGCCCCAAATAACAGTTCAATTCAAGAAGCGATCAATTACTTTTAAGCTAATGAAAATGAAAGGGGGTGATTTTTTGAATCTTGATCGATTCAATGAGAATTTTTTTTGGAATAAGTTTCCCATTAAAGATGAACCAGAGGAATTTTCAACATGTGCTAACAACAACTGTCGCAAGACTCTCTATATTGGTGATGAAGCATTAGAACACTATGGATATGTGTGCTGCAAGGAATTGGATTGTTTAATTGCAGTGTCAGGCTCAAAAGATTTTGTATGTCAAAATGACGAGGAGTGATTAGTTGAATTTAAAATTAGTTTTGCCTTTACCAGTATCCATTAACGACTTATACATTAATGAATATAAATGGAATCCAAAATCAAAAAAGCGAGAACCTACTGGGAGACGCATAATGAGCAAAGAGGGAGAGAGAGTAAAAAAAGAAATCCAACATGCAGCAACTGAACAGTTAAATGGTCAGAACTGGGAATACAATTATACTTTAGACAATTTCATATATATGGATACAAACATTTTCTTTAATCGTATGGGGCGAGACGATAATAACATATATAAGCTACTGCCAGACAGCTTAGAGAAAATTGTATATGACAATGATTCAAGAGTACTTATTAGAACGCAAATGATTTTATTTGATTCAAATAACCCAAGGGTGGAAGTTGAGTTTTCACCAGTAAAGTACATAGGAATATTTAAGACTCAGAACTTGTTGAACGATTTTGAGGATAAGTGTAGGGAATGCAAGAGATACGCCAGAAATTGCTCAATACTCAGAAAAGCTAAAGAAGGAAGAATTCAAGATGAGATAGTAGAATTTGTATGTACGAAATACAAATAAATTATATAAAATATAAAATAATATTATTCTTGTTGATTGCTAATTTACTGGAGGGGATAGTATAAATAATCCGTTTAATTATATCTGTGAATTATTCGAAATTGATACAGAGTCTTTAGATTTAACTATTTTTGAATACATAAAGAATGAATTCTATTTCTTAATTAGCTTCAATTTCCCTGATTTACGTAAACCAATGAAAGCTGCTGAGAATGATAAAGTATTTCTTAAGAGATTGTTCGAAAGGTCTGGCGGAAAATCAAATTTACTGGTTTCATTTAATTATTCACTAATTGGATTAAAGTATCTGTGCGATAATAAAGAGTTAACAACTTAAAAGCCTATATAGGCTTTTTTTATTATTTGTTTTTATGGTATAATAATAAAATATAAAAAAAGAAAGGATGTTGATTGTATGATAGCTACATTTTATGCTCGTGTGAGTACAGATTTGGATCAACAACAACAATCGATTGCGAACCAAGTTGAATATTTTAAAGAATATTTGAGATCACACAATTTTGAGCATGCCAGTGGTTGTGGGCAAATAAGTCGAAAAGATGGAAGCAACGAAGCTCTAGAAGGATATTATGTAGATGAAGGTCTTACTGCATCGAAATCTGATACGAAAAATAGAAGAGCATTTAATCAAATGATTAAAGATGCAAAAGCCGGAAAGTTCACAGCAATATTTGTCAAATCGATTTCGCGATTCTCACGATCAGTTGAAACTACAATTAAAGTGATAAAAGATTTGAAAGAACTTGGAGTAGGGGTGTATTTTGATGACATAAAAATGAATTCAATAGACGGGCAAAATGAAATGTTAATAACAATGTTTGCTTCTGTAGCACAAGAAGAATCAAGAGTTAAGTCGGAAAATATCCATTTTGGGATAATGAGAGGAATAAAAAATGAAAAATGGACTTCATCAGCACCATTTGGGTACGATAAGATTGATGGTTATCTTCAAATAAACGAAGATGAGGCTGCTGTTGTTAGAATGATCTATGAAATGTATATCAATGAAGGTCTGGGAATAAAGCTAATTGCCAAAAGATTAACAGAGTTAAAAATACCTACAAAACGAAGTTACTCAAAAAAAAATGGGTTTTCTCTAAGAAAATGGCATCATAGCACCATTAAAAATATAGTCAATAACCCTATTCATACTGGGAGAATGATGCAGAATAGAACTAGAAAAACTGATATCAACAGAGGAATTATCAAGTATAACCCAGTTGATGAATATATCGTACATAAACTTGAACGCCTTCGAATTATTGACGATAATAGCTACAAGATCTTACAAATTGAAAAAGATGAAAGAATGAAAAAGCTTGGAACATACGACCATTTGACAAGAACAAGAGAAGACGTTGATGGGATGTCCTATCAAAAAGTACGAGTTCAAGTGAAAAATAGAACTGAAAGACACAGTGCTGCACATCTATTTAGTAATATCTTTTACTGTGGTCATTGTGATGTGGCTATGAGAAGGCGCAAAAGTTACCATTTAAGAGTAAAAAATAAGAATATTAAACTTGAAACATTGCCATTCTTTTACGTCTGTGCAACTTTTGACATCTATGGTAAAGCCCAATGTAATTATAGGAACATGTCGCAAGAGCATGAGATAATAAATTGGGTAAAAGAAAGAATAAAAGAAAAGCAAAATATCGATACGAGTTTTTATATTGATGAATTGATAAATATAAACTATGATACAAGCAACAACTCAGAAGAAGTGGAAAGACTAGAAGCAGAATACAAAGAGCTAGAAACTGAAAAAACAGGTTTGATCAAAATGAAAGCTAAGGAATTAATCAGTGAGGGCGAATTTAAAAGTGAGTATAAGAAGATAATGGATGAAATTGAATTGAAAACAAAAGAATTAAATAAGGAACAGCAAATTTTTAAGGAAATCGACAGACTAAAAGAAGAGTATTACGACTACATGGAAGCACTGAAGAGTTTCGATTTTGATAATATAACTAATCGCTCATTAAAGAAAATTATAAAAAAAATCAAAATTGTAACCGATAATAGTGATGGTCGGAAAAATAAACTATTCTATATTGAATGGAAATTCTTGAATATGAATCAGACATCTATTGCTTATGAAAGTGTTAAAAAGTTCTTTAATGAATATCAAGGTTAGGAAAATTTTTTGAATAATATAAAACCTATTTAGTTTGTAATGCAAGTGGATTGTAGCATGGTTTAATAGCTTGATTACTGATGCGGACAAGGATTTAAGCACGAATACAGATACTAAAGCGAAATGTCCGGAAGGCAGTAAAGTTACTTGCTAGACATGAGGAATATTCCTCTAAAGTTATCCCGGTTCGTTCGCTGTGAAAAAGGCAGCTATACACTCGAGACCACACTGTTGTTTCCATTTATTCTTATCGCTACGCTTGTAATCATCTTCATGGTCCTCTATGTCTATCAGAATGTCTTCATGTACAGCACGGCGAGCATGTCTGCTGAACGAGCTTCATTCGCATGGGGGAACTCACACAAGATCGTCAAGACGGGTGAGCTGCAGGTTTACAAGAATGATGGATTATATTGGCGGATCGGTGACTTCTTCTCAGGTGGATTCGGATTGTTCGGCAGTTCGGCAGGTGAAGTAGCCATTCCATCGTCAGGTGCGAAATCTAGTGGAATTGTTACGAAGAAATTGTCGCGTACAGCCGCAGATGTACCAACTGGGATGGCAGGAAATGTTAAATATGTGAATCATGGATTGACAAGTTATGTGGAAGTTCAACTAAATAAGCCGTTTCGTTTCCCGTTTGATGGTACTAAACAAGCGGGAGCTATGGCTTCTTCTTATGTGACAGATCCAACTGAATTTATACGAATCATTGATTTAACGCGAAGTTATATCGGCACGATTAAAGATCGGATTAAACCGAATAAGGCGAATGCGGTATTTAAAGAACGTGGGGTTCAGGCAGATGGGAAGGAGCTTAGATTTGCTAGTGAGAAAGATGCAGCAAGCTATATTGGAAATTTAGTGGGAAGTACGGAGACTAATCGCAGAATAGAACTCACAACTTCTGATCATAGAAAACGAATGGTAGATGCATTTGATAAAGATAACATTGCGCATCAAGTTTACTACACGACACCTGAAAGTCAGATTCGAAGTGACCAGTTTCCGAAAGATGTAGATTTATTAAAAACAGGTAAGGTGAGTGGGGTTGTCTATTATTTTTTTAAGACAGGCAATGTCCCTTCACCTGGGTTTCGAGCAGAGTTAGAGCGTGAGGGTATAAGAGTGGTTATTTATTAATGGAGGGGGAATCCCTTGAAGAAACGTTTCTTTAAAGCACAAGATGGGGCGGTGACCTTATATCTCGTATTCATTATCGTTCCGATTATTATGCTAATTGTGACGATGATTGATTATAGCCGTACGAAAGCGGCGGAGATGGAAAGTGAAAAAGCTATAAAAGCTGGCGTTCGTTCGGTGTTGTCTGCCTTTGACCCAAAGCTACATAAATGGGGATTGTATGGTGTCGGGATGAACGACGCTGATGCAAGCAAAATGTACACGGATGTTGTGACCCAAAATTTATCTGGGGCTGATCATACGAAGTCTTATCGCTACCTCAATTTATTGAATGTAGTAGAAAAGAGTAAGCTCGAGATGACTCGTACATTAGGCGAGCATGCTGTGTTTAAGCAGCAGGTCTTAGAGGAGATGAAGTATCGCGCTCCGATCTCTTTTACATTAGAAATTGTAGACAAAATGATTGCGACAGGTGCTTCTAATACGATGACGGATAGTTCAACGTTCGCGAAGAATGCGGAACATGTTCAGAAAATAATCGATAAACGAGAAAACTTGTTAGATGAAGCATGGGACGAAATCGAGAAGATGAACAAGTTTACGAACCAAATTCATCGTAAGTATGAGGATGGAATCCGTGAATTAGAAGAGTTATCAAGTAAGATTGGTTCGAATACTGAAGCGATGTTAAATGCGCAATTAAGCGCATTGCTAGCGTATAAAGAAGAAGGTAAAGAGCTAGATGATGGTACAAAAGCTGAAATAGCACGAATACGAGAAATCCTTGGGTGGATAAGAGATTTTAATGATAAAATATCAAATTTGAATAAAGATGCTCATTCCAATCTCAAAGATTTAATGGACTCCCAGAAAAAGATTGATGAACTTGTTAAGAAAGCCAGCGATGAAAATCGTATTTTGAGTGAAGAAATTGAGAAATTAAAAGCTGCTCCTGGAAGTACAACGACAGGTAGCAACACGAATGCTACCGCAAGCAAGGGTTCGATGGAAGTGAACAGCGTGTTTGATCATGTGAAAATTCGAGACGATGAATATTTCAATAAGATTAAGTCTGGGGTTGCACAGGTTCCGACTGCTTTCGCTGAATTCCAAACTGCTCTGGGAAGCATCCAGTTACATGGTGGTTCAAACTATAACGCTGCTCTATCAGCTAACAATGTGTATAGGGACAAAATGAACAAGTTCTACAATGCTCAATCTGTCATCGAAAAGCAGAGAAAAGACGAGAATGCAGAAAAAGAGAATCAAAAGAATGCAAATCGAAAAAAAATTAAGGACGTTCTGAAGCAGGTTGATAAAGTTACAGATGTATGCGAGGTTAGCGGATTACCTTCTTACGAAAAACTCGAGGGTATGCCATTTAGCAAAGATACGGGCTTGTATGGGAAGTACCTTCAACTAAACTCGGGAGCAGCTGCGGTAACGCAGGTATCTAGTGAACTCAAGGACCCTGATGATACGACTAAACAATCCATGGATTTCATGGGTGCCATTAGCAAGGCTATAGAAGGTGCGCGTGATAAATTACTTATTAATGAATTTGCATTGACGAAGTATAATTATCGAACTTTCGGTACAGAGAAAAATGCAGCCAAACAGATCAAGAAAGTCGCAACATTAAGTGAACCTGACAAACACAAGCTTCTTAAACAAGAAGCGGAATACTTGTTATACGGGTTCGGTTCGTGTGAGATTAATGTGGGAGCAGCGTATTCGGAAATGTTCGCTCTGCGCTTTGCCATTCGGACGACGGAAGCCTTACTTGACCCGAAGAATAAACCATTAGCATTAGGATCACCTTGGCTTGTCTTGCTCGCTGCAGCTGCAGAAGGTGTGTATAAAGCACATCAAGACATGGAGGAGTTATTAAAAGGGGAAGCAGTTGAAATATCCGAAAAGCTATCGGGCAGATTTCTCACGTTCCACTACAGTGACTATCTCCGATTGTTCTTCTTGATTCATTCGAAAGACATCAACTTAATGGCTCGAATGCAGGCACTAATTGAACTCAATACATCTGTTGATCTATCGAAAACGCCAACTTATGTAAGAGGTTCTACTAGTGTGAAATCGTCATTATGGTTTGTTCCTGGATTAACGAAAGCTATCGGGCTAGGCAGTGGATCAGTCTGTAAGATTGAAGGTCGATCTTGTGAAATTACGAAGACGGCGGAATTAGCTTATGAATAAGTGGAGAAATTTCTTGTACAAGCAATCGGGTGGTATCACGCTCGAAGCAGCGGTCGTACTACCCATATTTATTTGCTGTTTGCTTGCGCTTATTACGATGGTTCGATTAGCTTCTGTTGATATGGCGCTGCAAGCGGCTGCATCAGAGACGACCAAGGTTGTTGCCACACACATGTACCCGGTTGATTTATTAGTGAATGAGGCGATGAACCAATTGCATATTAATACGATCTTAGAGAATGCCAACATCGCTAAAGAAAAGCTCACACAAGCAGAAGAGTTCGTGGATGATTATGCGGCATATATTCCTGCACCTATCATCTCTCTAATTAAGTTGCAAAAAGAAGCCCGAGATGCAGCGGCTGATCGGGTGGGCGAAGAGTACGATAAATTCATGGAAAATGTAATCAATCCAGCGATGAAACCCGTTGTGTGGTTGTTTGCAGATCAGAATATGCTTCATAATGAACGTTTATTTGTTAAGGGAGTGAATCTGCCAAGCCTTATCGATCGGAATAAAGCGTTTCTGGGGATCGAACTTGAGTATCATTTTCCAATCCATCTCCCATTCTTTAAACGAGAAATTATTATTCGCAAAAAAGCGTACGAGCGCATCTGGGTGGGTGCGTAATTTCGCTTAAGCCTTTAATCAAGCTGGGATCGTATATCCGTGCTCGTTCTTAGGATCAACAGAGGTCCTATTCTTGGAAAGTGGGAGGTTGCGAGATGTTAGAAATCGTGTTAGCTGTATTTATCTTAATTGCATTCATCACGGATGTGCGACGAAGTCAAATTCCGAATGTGCTTACGGTAAGTGCAGTGCTTATTGGACTCCTCCTTCAAGGTATAATTGGAGGTTGGGATGGACTGCTTCAAGGTTTAATTGGTATGGGTGTAGGGCTTGCTGTAATGCTTCCTCTTTATTTATTCGGGGCGCTTGGAGCGGGTGATGTGAAGCTATTCGCAGGGATTGGAGCAATTACGAGTCTATCCTATGTGATGAATTCCATGTTGTATTCACTGCTGTTCGCAGGACTCATCGGTGTAGTAATTCTTATCTGGCGCAAACAAGTCAGGCAGAAAGCATCCATGCTCTTTAGTGTGATTGGCATTACGTTTATTCATCGAGACTTACAAGCCGTTCGAACCGTTCGTAATAGCAAGAATATTACTTTTCCTTTCATGTATGCAGTTCTGCCAGGTTCAATCCTTGCGATGCTGGAAGGATTTTGGTGAATAAATGGAAGGAGGGATGTCATTTGGTTGATGAGCTATACGGTTTACAAGTAAGGTTTATGGAATCAGGCACTCATTTTATGGTGTTGGAGCGAAGTAACGGTATGCGGCGTGAAGAGCTAGACTCTTTACAGTTAAACATGCTGTTAGCGAATACACCACCAAACCTGATTCCGCTCCGTTTACAGGAAATTAATGAGAATACGATGCTTCTTTATAACATCTCCTCGTTAAAAATGCTTAGTTATTCCTTACGTGGAAGTACATTAACAATCCAAGATGCATTGGATTTATTAACAGGCATTGTACAAGCATTAGATCAAGCAGCGAATTACATGCTTCATGTGGATCGATTCGTGCTGCATGAACAGTTTATTTTTATCGGAAAAGGGTGGAGAGATGTCTCGCTCTTATATATTCCGATGCAATTGTCGCAAGCTCCATTGCTCCGTGTTCAAATGAAGCAGTTACTCGGCGTGATCATGCAGCATCTGACAAAAGCACATATGAACCCTTTAGCTGAACTTGAAAGACAATATGATCAACAAAATTGGAGTGTCTCCTTGTTTAGAGAGCAACTTCAGCAACTTGCCTTGAATCCCAATCGGGCTTATAACATGCAAGAGACAGAAGAACAACAATTAAGAAACGAACCTTATCAAGAACGTACGAGTCTATTGGGCGGAGGATTCTCAAATCGTGTACAACCACAAGTGACGAATGTGGCTCAAGCACCCTCTACGATGACAGATACTTCTGAACCGCCACAAGCTTCATCTAAAGGCTGGATTTTTCGTTTATTTGGAAAAAAGAACAAAGAAGCGACTCCAAAAATAAAGAAGGAGAAGCCAGCTAAAGTAAAGAAGGAAAAGTCTCCAAAAGAACAAAAGGAATCCCCGGCATGGGGGCTAAGAGAGCCTGGCAGCAAACAAGCGGAGAGACACTCCAACCAAGAGACGAACGAACAAGAAGTTACAGTGGCCTCCTCGAGTAAAAATCTAATCGTGATTGGACTAGTAGCGAGTCTACTTGGATGTGCCTATGCATGGAGTCAGTATATGACACTGATGACAGAGGGATGGCTATATATCGCGCTAGGACTGACGCTTGTGTTAGTAGCATTCCTATTGGTGTATTTACCACGCGGGGTTAAAGATTGGAGTGGGACCAAACCGAAGAAGTTGAAGACTAAGTTTAAGCTTGAAGACGAAGGGACGGAGTACGAAGTTGAAGTGCCAGAGCTTGCGGCATCCGTCGTGAAACCGAAACCTGCTAATCAGAGCGGGGGGCAGGTAGGTCAGCAGTTTCCAGTGCATGCGAACAATCATTTATCGTCTGCATCCCACCAACAGCTGGAACCATCTTCTCCACCACCATATCAACAAGGGAATCAGCAGGTAAGTCAACAAGCCAATCAAGTGATGAGTCAACCCGTAAATCAACCCCAGTATGAGGTTTCTGCTCCTGTACTGTCGGCACCGAATCCTACCGATAATACGCAGTCAGATTACTATGCGAACTTGCCGCAGCATACCGTCATGCTCCCGCAGGGTGATGCGCAGGCTACCGTATTCTTAGGGAAAGATGCACTTGCACACATGGATGTCATTAAAGCAACGAAGTCAACAGAGCCACGTCCTTATCTGGAAACAAATCGTAAGGGTAGCTCGATTCAGTTTACGCTTCATATTTTCCCTTTTGTCATCGGTCGTGGAAATGAAGCACATGTAAAGACAGAAACGACAATTGGTGTTTCACGCATGCACGTTGAAATTACGCAAAAATTCGATAAATACTTCATTCGTGATTTAGGATCGAAGAATGGGACTTCGCTTAATCAAACACAGCTGGTCGCGTATGAAAACTATCCTTTGAATGAAGGCGATCAAATCGGGGTACTGACCGAAACTTATATTTTCAAAAAAGTTACTCTTTGAAATTTCGCCTATGCTATAATAATGGACAAACTTATGAAACATAGCTGACAAGGAGTGTATGCGGATGTTTACGCACGTTGTATGTTTTAAATTGAAAGATCGTTCACCAGAGGCAATCGAAGTGACACGTCAAGTGCTTGCAAATATGGAAGGTAAAATTCCACAGCTTCGTTATATCGAAGTAGGTACAGATGTACTTCGTTCGGATCGTTCTTATGATCTTGTACTTATTACTAAATTTGATTCCCAAGCGGATATGGAAGCCTACCAAGTACATCCGGCACACCTTGAAGTAGGGGCACATATGAAGCAAGTATTAGACGGAACGTCTGTCGCGGTTGACTTCGTTGGGTAAGTGAGAATATTATCTATTTTTCAAATGAAAAATGGGTTTAGATGTTTGATAAAATAAGGAAAACAGTGTAGTATCCATAAGTGAGACAGCACTGTTTTTTTGTGTCCAAAAGTGCGAATAAAGGGGATGTTCGTCCGTGAAAAATCCGTTTGATCAAACTTATATTCTAAAGATTTTGCAAGAATTATTGAATACACCTAGCCCAACAGGCTATTGCCATCACATTATTGAAAAAGTACGTCATGAGACGGAAAAATTAGGCTATGCTTTCCACACAACGAATAAAGGTGGCGGTGTCATTACGGTTCCGGGACAATCAAGCGAAGTGCTTGGGATCTCAGCACACGTGGATACGCTAGGTGCGATGGTACGCTCGATTAAACCATCGGGTTCCTTAAAACTAACTTCCGTTGGCGGTTATATGGGAAACTCGATTGAGAATGAGTACTGCCAAGTGCATACACGTGACGGACGTACGATTGATGGGACGATCTTGACAACGAAACCATCGGTGCACGTCTATAGTGATGCTCGCGATATGAAGCGTGACGAATCGGTTATGGAAGTACGATTGGATGAAATCGTGAGTTCCAAAGCAGACGTTGAAGCACTTGGTATTCGCGTTGGCGATTTCGTATCCTTCGATCCGCGCGTTCAAATTAAGTCCAGTGGGTACGTGAAGTCCCGTCACTTGGACGATAAAGCGAGTGTTGCGGCGATTTTCGGTATGTTAGAGTGGATGAAGCGTGAAGGTGTTACACCACAGCGTACACTCAACATTTTCATTACAACGTATGAAGAAGTAGGTCATGGTTTAGCTCATTTGCCTGCTGAAGTGACTGAACTTCTAGCTGTGGATATGGGTGCGATGGGCGACGATCTTACTGGTAATGAGCAGCAGGTTTCAATCTGTGCGAAAGACTCTTCAGGTCCTTACGACTACGCAATGACTACACGTCTAATTGAACTGGCTGAGCGTGACGGTATTGCTTATGCGATAGATATTTATCCGAATTACGGTTCAGATGCTTCAGCTGCGCTTCGCGGCGGCAACGATATTCGTGCAGCATTAATCGGACCAGTTGTGCATGCTTCTCATGCCATGGAACGTACGCATATTCATGCGATTCTTGGAACAGCAGCCCTTATTGCTGCTTATGCAACAGATGCGGCGGTGAACAACTAGTGAATATTTTGCAAGTGCTGAATGTATCGAAGAGCTATGGGGAAAAGGTACTTTTCGATGACATCAGCTTCACCTTGAATGAAGGTCAGCGTATTGGACTTATCGGGGTGAATGGCACAGGGAAATCGACATTACTTAAACTTTTGGCAGGAATGGAAACACCAGATAACGGAAAGCTAGAACATGCGAATCATTTCAGAGTGGAATATTTGTCCCAAGCTCCTGAATTACCTAAGGGCGCGACTGTTATTGAAGCGATGTTCGCAGCTGACTCGGAGCTTGCTCAAGTCATTAATGAGTACGAGCAGCGTCTACGCGAGCTTGAAGTGAATCCGAACGATACCCATGCTCAAGAGCGCTTATTAGTCGTGCAAGAGCGAATTGAAGTGCTTGATGCATGGGATGTCATGACGACGATGAAGACTGTGCTAACGAAGCTCGGTATTATCGACTTTGATAAAAATGTGGATACGATGTCAGGTGGTCAGCGTAAGCGTGTGGCAATGGCGCGTGCGCTCATTCAACCTGCGGACTTGCTAATCCTGGACGAGCCTACGAACCATATTGATCACGCAACGGTCGAGTGGTTAGAAGACTTCCTGAAGAGATGGAAGAAAGCACTTCTGATCGTAACCCATGATCGTTACTTCTTAGATCGTGTGACGAATCGAATTCTGGAGCTCGATAAAGGCAATTTACACAGTTATGATGGCAACTACGCTTATTTCTTGGAAAAGAAAGCTGACCGGCTTGTCCGTGAAGCCGCGACAGAAGACAAGCGTCAAAACTTGCTTCGCCGCGAGCTTACATGGCTGCACCGTGGTGCGAAAGCACGTACGACGAAGCAGAAAGCGCGTGTTGAGCGTGCTGAAGAACTGCGTGACCGGAAGGTTGCAGGTCCTGATGACAAGCTGGACCTCGCACTTAGTGGATCTAGACTCGGACGCAAGGTGCTGGAGATTCAGAATCTGAGCAAGAGTTATGGCGGCCAGACATTGATCCAAGATTTCAATTACATCGTGATGCCGAATGATCGTCTTGGTATCATCGGTGAGAACGGCAGCGGTAAGTCGACGCTGCTGAACATGCTCGCTGGCCGCATTGAACCAGACAGCGGTGTGATCGAAACCGGTCAAACCGTTAAACTTGCTTATTACACGCAAGAAAATGCAGAGATGGACGAAGAGATGCGTGCTATCGACTACATCAAAGAAGTGGCTGAAGTGATTCGTACAGCAGATGGTGGTACGATTAGTGCGAGCCAAATGCTCGAACGGTTCCTATTTACTCCGAATCAGCAGTGGACACCGATCCGCAAGTTATCCGGTGGCGAACGCCGCCGTCTGTACTTACTACGTACTTTGATGGGGGAGCCTAATGTACTCTTCCTTGATGAACCGACGAATGACTTGGACATTGAGACATTGACGATTCTTGAAGATTACTTGGACACTTTCCCAGGTGCAGTTATTACGATATCCCATGATCGATATTTCTTGGATCGTACATGTACACATCTATTCTCATTCGAAGGAAACGGACAACTTGAGCCTTACATCGGTACGTATTCCGAGTTCTTAGAGTCACGTAAAGAACGTGAACTCGAAGAAACAGCAGCTCTGAAGAATACATCCAACAACACAAGTTCTGCTTCTGTTAACCAAGGATCTACACCTGCGAATGCATCTTCAACGGACTCCAATTCTGATCGCTCGAAGCTTAAGAAATTAACTTTCAAAGATCAGAAGGAGTGGGATGGAATTGAGGATTTAATCGCTTCGCTTGAAGCTAAATCTGAGGATTTGAAGCAGCAGATTGAACTTAATGGTAGTGACTCGATGCTTGTGCAGAAGCTGTTTGCCGAAGATGAAGAAGTGGCGAAGCAATTGGACCATGCCATGGAGCGTTGGGCGATATTGTCTGAAATGGTGGAAGAGATCGAAAGCAATAAATAAAGAATTAGGACACTTCGCTATTCAGCTGCTTCTTGGATCGAGGAAGCAGCGAGTAGCGTTTCGTGTTATAATAGAAGAAATTTCGTATAAGGGTGGTTCTTGAATTAATGATAACAGTAACAGACGTAACTTTAAGATATGGAAAGCGCGCGCTTTTCGAAGACGTAAACATTAAGTTTACACCAGGTAACTGCTATGGTCTAATCGGTGCGAACGGTGCAGGTAAATCAACGTTCCTTAAAATTCTATCCGGTGAAGTTGAGCAGAACAAAGGAGACGTACACATCCCTGCGAACGAGCGTATGGCTGTTCTAAAACAGAATCATTACGAGTACGATGAGTTCCCAGTTCTTGAGACGGTAATCATGGGACATGCGAAATTGTACTCCATCATGAAAGAGAAAGATGCGATTTATGCAAAACCAGACTTCAGTGATGAAGACGGTATGCGTGCTGCTGAACTTGAAGGTGATTTCGCAGAGCTTGATGGATGGCAAGCAGAGTCCGATGCGGCTGAGTTGTTGATTGGACTCGGTATTACGCGTGAACTGCATGATCAAAAAATGGCAGAGCTAAGCGGTAACGAGAAAGTTCGCGTATTGCTTGCGCAAGCGTTGTTTGGCAGCCCGAATATTCTACTGCTCGATGAGCCTACCAACCATTTGGACATGGAATCCATCAAGTGGTTAGAGAACTTCTTGGCTCGCTATGAAGGCACTGTAATCGTGGTATCTCACGATCGTCACTTCTTGAACCAAGTATGTACACATATTGCTGATATTGACTTTGGTAAAATCCAAATGTACGTAGGTAACTACGACTTCTGGTACTTATCTTCTCAACTTGCACTTAAACTTGCTCGTGAGCAGAATAAGAAAGTGGAAGAGAAGCGTAAAGAATTGGAGCAATTTATCGCACGTTTCTCCGCGAACGCGTCTAAGTCCAAGCAAGCGACATCCCGTAAGAAGACTTTGGAGAAGCTTACACTTGAAGACATCAGACCTTCAACGCGCAAGTATCCGTTTATTAACTTTAAAGCTGAGCGTGAAGCGGGTAAACAGCTTCTTGCTGTTGAGAATCTTTCCAAAGCAGTCGATGGTGAGACTATAATAGACAACCTTACATTCACTGTAAATAAAGGCGATAAGATTGCATTAGTAGGTCCAGACGGACATGCGAAATCAACTCTTTTCAAAATCTTGATGAATGAGCTAGAAGCGGACAGCGGTACGTATACATGGGGCGTTACAACTTCCCAAGCATACTTCCCGAAAGATGCTTCCGACTACTTCGACGTTGACATGAACCTTGTTGACTGGCTTCGTCAATACTCCAAAGACCAAGATGAGTCCTTCATCCGCGGCTTCCTTGGACGTATGTTATTCTCTGGTGAAGAGGCGCTTAAGAAAGCGAATGTTCTATCCGGAGGAGAGAAAGTACGCTGTATGTTATCCAAAGTGATGCTAAGTTCTTCGAACGTTCTTCTGCTTGATGAACCAACGAACCACTTGGACTTGGAATCCATTACAGCACTTAATAATGGTTTAGTTGACTTTGACGGTACGTTGCTATTCGTGTCCCATGACCATGAGTTCGTTCAAACAGTTGCGACTCGTATCATGGAAATTACACCTAAAGGTCTAATCGACAAGATGATGACTTACGATGAATACCTTGCAAGTGAAGAAGTAAAAGCTCTTCGTGCAAGCATGTACGCATAAATAAGCGAGGGATCCAGCATGTTCGATCCGACAATTTTTGATAATTTAAAAGTAGTATTAGAAGGTGCGGTGTATGATCTTGATCTGGAGGGGACCATCTTGGTGACCTCCCGCCAAGATTACGTCGATTTATCCAGTATGTCTCGAACATACGAGATTGGATTTGCGATGAAAGGGGAGAAGCCGGTTGCATTTGCCGAACTCTCCCTGCACGCTTCTTTAAAAGATTTGTCTGCAGAAATTCTGGAAGTAGATGCAGAGCAATCCGGCTGTACACTAGGCATTAAATTTCTGACGCAGACTCGTGATCCGAATGTCTTGTGCAACCTGATCCAACAGGAGATGGCTGTGCAGTGGAGCGGTAGACCGATCATGGAACAGACCGTATCTTACACGCATGGAGCAGTTGAACAGGTGTATACAATCACGGTTTCACTCTCATTTGGACGTAAGGTAAATGAATCGCATGTGCAGGATTTCCCTGAGCTGATTGAATATGCGGCTGCAAGCTTAGAGTGGCTCACTCAGCAGCAGTTGAAGCAGCAAGGTTAGGTGATGGGAATGCAAGAGTTAACTTTGACCGAGATTCAGCACAAGCTAAGGGCGGAGCAGGATGAATTCGCACTATTCTTATTTAGTCCACTTTGTGGGACCTGTCAGGTGACGCATCGAATGCTGGATATTGTGCTGCAGATGGAACCTGAACTCCCGGTATATAAAGGTAACTTGAATCTCATGTCGCAATTAAGTGATGTGTGGCAAATTACTTCTATTCCTTGTATTGTCATTTTGAAAAATGGTAATCTCGTAACGAAATTTACGCGGATGGAATCGGTTGAGCGGCTACTATCTGCGCTTAGACCGATGCTTCCTAAGTACCGCTAACCTATGATTTTGAAAGAAGGAATAGCAGATGTTAGAAGTAGGGAAATTCGTCACTGCTACTTACAAGACAGGTGAATATATCGGAGAGATAGCTGAACCTGCTGGACTTAGCAAAGTTGCTGTGCGTATACTTGCAGTAACGAAACATCCGGAACAAGGAAATCTGCATCAACCCTACAATGGTGGAGCGGTTATGTTTCATCAGCGTAAAGCGCTTGCTTATACCGAAATTGCACTCATTGCGCTGCAAGTGGTAGAACCATTCCAAGGTGCAGTTCCACCGTATAAGGAGTCGCTACGAGCAGCATTTGACGTCATGCTAGCAGAACTCCAAGCGATGTCTACGCAATGGGCAGAGCGTTCACTTGGTGAACTCGAAGATCTGCGCAAAGAATATCAATTTGAATAGTTATATTATGAAAAAAAGACGATAGAGGCATTCCGTGCTTCTATCGTTTTTTTTTGTGCAAATATATCTCCATATGAATCTATTTTACGAGAAGCTATACCTCTATCACTATCATTTTCCATCGACAAAACATAGATTGTACTATCAAGTTCGAGGAGGTGTTTAATATGACACTTAGAAAAAAATCCACAAAAAAATCTTGCGGTTGTAAAAAGAAACATGAACCTAAACGTAAATCTTGCCACTGCAAACATGAATGCGACTGCCACAAACGTAAGAAGCGTAAGCACCGTGATTGTGGATGTCATCACAAAAAAGAACACCGTAATTGTGGTTGCAAGCATAAAGAGGAACATCGCAGCCATGAACACAAACAAGAAGAGATGGAAAGTTGTCACAGAGTGGTTGAAGAGGAAAGCTGTGAAAGAAAACAAGAAGAGCATCATGAAGTTAGACAATGTGAACGTGTGATACTTGTACCTCAACGTGTAACTTTCCCATGTGGTTGCGACCGCAGACGTAGTTGGTAAGGGTGGTAGCACGCCGTGACCAGATGGATCAAGGTGGAATATTGTAAGGTAACAAAGTGCCTATCATCCCTGATAGGCTTTTTTCATTGCTGCGATGATGAAGAGAGGTTGATGATGGATGCTACTTCCAATCTATCATATTCAGATTAGTGAGCAAGCACGGTTGCGGCTTCAGCAAAATGTATGGAGCAATAGATTCGTTCCTGCCTTTAGGGTGACTAGTAAGCGCTTTGAACCTATTCAGGTTCGGTTTCGTGGAGGGCATACAAGAAATTATCCGAAAAAATCATATGAAATCATCATGCCAGACAAGCGAATTCATCTGAACGCCGAATACGATGATCCTTCGATGGTTCGAAATGCGCTCTCCTTCTATTTTTTTGATCAGATTGGAGTGCCAAGTCCGAAGACAAGGCACTGTGAACTCATCATTAACGGAGAAAGTGCGGGAGTCTACTTGGAAATTGAATCGGTTGACCGACTATTTTTCAAGAAAAGACATATTGCCGTTCAATCTCTGATGTATGCCGTGAATGATTATGCGAATTTTAGTCGAAAAGTTGGTGGGAAACCACGATTGAAAGAAAGTTTGTTTGAAGGATATAAGCAGATGATTGGTGGGGAACAAGATATTCTGCATCTGAAATCGTTTATTGCAGAGATAAATGGACGACAATCAAGGTCATTACAAGCATATTTAACAGAGCATTTGGATGTAAACAATTATTTGATGTGGTTAGCCGGTGCTGTATGCACTGGGAATTATGACGGGTTTGATCAGAACTACGCGTTCTATCGCCATCAGTCGAAGCGCTACTACCGAATTATCCCGTGGGACTATGAAGGAACATGGGGGCGCAATTGTTATGGTAAACTATGTGAGAGTAACTTGGTACGCGTGGAAGGTTATAACTTTTTAACGAAACAAATGCTTCGTGTACCAGCCTTTCGTGCGAAATACAAGAAGATATTGAATCAAGTATTGGATCAACATTTTACATTATCAAGAATAGAACCGGTTATCGATCACCTGCATTCGCAAATTGCGCCATCCATCTATCAGGATGAATCTCGTAAGTGGTCCCTTTCTACGTTTGATAAAGAACCGGAGCTAATGAAAATATATTTGGTTGAGCGTCGAGTAGATATATTAAAAGCCATATCCAAACTTTAGACACAAAGTTTTTGATTGCGAAGCTAGGGCGCTCATTCTATAATGGAATGGCTAATTGATAGAGAGAGATCAAGGACTGGAGCGTCAGACACAATGGATTGGGAGATATTCAGTATAATTGGTACGGTTGCATTTGCTCTAAGTGGTGCAGTTATTGCCATGGAAGAAGAATATGATATTTTGGGTGTATATGTGTTAGGTCTTGTGACAGCGTTTGGCGGCGGAGTGATTCGTAATGCATTAATTGAGTTACCGATGAGCTTGTTATGGTCACAAGGGATGTATTTTCAAATTGCACTAATTTGTATTACGATTGTATTCATCGTACCTAGACGTTTTATCACGCATTGGCGTACGGTATGGGACCCACTATTCGATGCGGTAGGATTATCAGCATTTGCGATTCAAGGTGCGATTCTTGCTACGAATAAAGGACTACCTATCTCTGCAGTCATTGTTGCTGCGATGCTAACAGGAATTGGTGGCGGAATGATTCGTGACGTGCTTGCAGGACGCAAACCTCTTGTATTACGTGATGAAATTTATGCGGTATGGGGCATGCTGGCTGGATTATGTATTGGACTTGGCTGGCAGCAAAATGCGATTATGCTAATTCTATTATTTGTACTTGTTGTTGGACTGCGAATGATATCATTACTTTATAAATGGAAGCTACCGCGCCGCTCGTTGCGCGAGAAAGCGAGGGTATAATGGAATCTTTTCTAAATGAAGTAAAAGTAGATGCAAGCAATCTTGAGGCACGCTTAGAAGTTGTTAAAGAATTGTTGGATGCGAATCATGAATATTATTCGATTGTCAAAGACAGCCAGACAGGTGAACACTATTTGCATTATGCATACATACATTTGAATGTTGCAGATGCAGGAAGTGAAGAACAGTTTCATCATCTCATGCCAATTGATGCAGACGACGTGATTGGTTTCATGTTTGGGGAGCAACCGTATACTTATCCAGCCAATTGGACCAGAGCTTTTTTGCGTAATGGTCCATCTGGATTCTATGTTTGGTTCGATCCAGATCATGATGCAAATTATGATGCGAATGAAGAACTTGGTGCGCAGATCGCTACGAAATTGCGTGAATTTAAGCAAACAGGAGCGACTAATGAAGATGAGGTACGCCAATTACTACAAGAATTAGATAAAGCTGGGCAATAAAGAGGAAGAGTCTGTGACAGGCTCTTCTTCGTTATTATATAGACATTCAGGGAGGGTTACGATTCATATGTATGGTGCACCACTTTCAACGAAAGCAAAGAAGATCTTGCTATTAGGTTCAGGGGAATTAGGGAAAGAAGTTATTATTGAAGCGCAGCGACTCGGGATCGAGACTGTCGCTGTTGATCGTTATGAACATGCACCTGCGATGCATGTTGCCCACCGCTCTTATGTGATTCCGATGCTTGATGAGGAAAAATTACGTGAAGTATTAACAAAAGAACAACCCGATTTGATCGTACCTGAAATTGAAGCGATTGCGACAAATGTGCTCGTCGAATTGGAACAGGAAGGATACCGTGTTATCCCAACGGCTAATGCTTCTAAGCTAACGATGGATCGTGAAGGTATTCGTCGTCTGGCTGCAGAAACGCTTGGTTTACGTACTGCGAAGTACGAATTCGCAAATACATTGGAAGAATTAAAGACAGCTATTCAAGTGATTGGAACGCCTTGTGTCATTAAACCGATCATGAGTTCTTCTGGTAAAGGACAAAGTGTATGCCGTACGTTGGACGATGCGCAGAAGTGCTGGGACATTGCGATGGAAGGTGGACGTGCCAAGAAAGCGCGTGTAATCGTTGAGCAATTCGTGAAATTTGATTCCGAGATTACGTTACTAACAGTACGTTCGGTATCTGGAACAACATTCTGTGCGCCAATTGGACATGTTCAGCAAGATGGAGACTACATCACATCATGGCAGCCGCACGCAATGAGTGAAGAGCAGATTGATGAAGCACAGCATATTGCAGCCCGTATTACAGAAGCTTTGGGTGGTTATGGATTATATGGTGTGGAATTATTCTTAAGTGAAGATGGTGTTTATTTCAGTGAGGTATCACCTCGTCCGCATGATACGGGTATGGTCACGATGGTTACACAGGATCTATCCGAATTTGCTCTTCATGTTCGCGCAATTCTAGGCTTCCCAATCCCAGATATCCGAATGATTGCACCTGGGGCTTCGCATACATTGAAGGCAACAAGGGAAACTACAAATTATACAATTTCAGGTGTTGAACAAGCCTTGTCACTGCCGCATACTCAAGTTCGAATCTTCGGCAAGCCAGAGACGAAGGTTGGCCGTCGTATGGCAGTTGCGCTATCAACAGCAGATACAGTTGAAGAAGCGCTACAAACCGCTACGAAAGCAGCTCAATACCTGCAAGTGAATTATGAGAATGAAGGAGTGGAATAAATCATGACATCAAAGCATCCAAGAGAATCTCGCTCCATCGTGACCGAACTGATTATGCCTGGGCAAACGAACTATCACGGGACTGTATTCGGTGGACAATTGTTTCATTCTGTCGATAAAATTGCATCGATTGCCGCAATGCGTCACAGCAACGGTGGAGTCGTAACTGCTTCTTGTGAAGCGCTGCAATTTCTGTGTCCAGTCAATATTGGAGAAGCAATAGAAATTACAGCTTCGGTCATCTGGACGCATCGATCCTCGATGGAATTATATGTGACAGGTGTAGCTGAGAATTTATATACCGGTGAAAAAAGAGATGCATTAACCGCCTATCTGATTTTTGTTGGACTCGATGATCAAGGTAAGTCAAGACCTGTACCAAGCATTGTGCCAGAAACGGAAGACGAACAGCGTTTATTCGAAGTCGCAGAAGCTAGATATGTGGAACGTAAACGCAAGATTGATGCAGCTCGAAGTACGAAATAATCATTTAAATCAACCTCTTCTCCATCTTTCGTGGAGAAAGAGGTTTTTTTGTGTCCACAGCCCATCCACTTTCATAGGCTAATGCTATGTGGCCCAGTCATGAAATACATAAGGGGGTGTTGATGATCAGGAGAATGAATCTTGGTGCATGTAATGGAAAGAGATGGATCGTGATCGTGCTAGTTCTAGTCTTGATGATGACGATGGTGGCATGTGGGAAATCATCACCTTCCCAATCTACGCAGCCAGTCGAGTTAATCAATGTATCCTATGATCCGACAAGAGAACTGTATCGGGACTATAATCAAGCTTTTGAAGCATATTGGAAGCAGTTAAAGGGTCAAGATGTTGTCATTAGACAGTCGCACGGAGGATCAGGGAAACAGGCAAGGACGGTAATTGACGGGTTGCAGGCAGATGTAGTGACACTTGCACTAGAGAATGATATTAATCAGCTCAAGAAAGTGGGATTAGTCCAAGGAGATTGGCAATCGAGGTTACCTGATCGGTCAGCACCCTACACCTCAACGATTGTATTTCTAGTGCGCAAAGGGAATCCCAAAGAGATCCATGATTGGCCAGATCTGATTAAGCCGGGAGTTGAAGTCATTACACCGAATCCGAAAACTTCAGGGGGAGCACGTTGGAACTATATGGCAGCATGGGGTTATGCACTCAAGACGAGTAACAAAAGCGAAGCAGCAGCCAAAGACTTTGTGACGAAGTTGTATCAGAATGTCAAAGTGCTTGGTACAGGAGCTCGTGACTCTACAACGACTTTTGTTGAGCAAGGAATCGGGGATGTGCTGATTACTTGGGAGAATGAAGCGATGTTAACGACCAAGGATGTAGGCAAGGACGATTATGAGATCGTGCTGCCGTCCATGTCTATTCTGGCAGAACCACCTGTTGCTGTTGTCGATCAAGTCGTGGATAAGAAAGGCACACGTGAGGTCGCTGAAGCGTATTTGCAATATTTATACACCAAAGAGGGTCAGACCCTTGCGGCAGAGCATTATTTCAGGCCAACGATGCCTGAGGTTGTGGAGCAATTTCGTGCAACGTTCCCAAGCATTCCACTGTTTCGCATAGATGATCCAGATTTAGGCGGATGGGATCTAGTGCAGAAGAAACATTTTAGCGATAATGGGGTATTTGATTCCATTTATAAGTTAGCGAAGTAAGCGAGCAAGGAGTCGTGATGTATGGCAGTGCGTGTAAAAAGACGTTCAATTTTACCCGGTTTTAATTTATCTCTTGGTTTTACCTTGTTGTATTTAGGCTTGATTGTGTTGATTCCGCTTTCGACCGTGTTTATTACAACTTCTGGGATGTCTTGGGCCGACTTTTGGCAGACCGTGACAAGTGATCGAGTTGTGGCTTCGTATAAGCTGAGCTTTGGCACAGCGCTCATTGCAGCAGCTGTTAATGCAGTATTTGGATTTATCGTGGCATGGGTGCTTGTACGGTATTCTTTTCCAGGCAAAAGGATACTCGACGCGCTTGTCGATATGCCGTTCGCGCTTCCAACTGCAGTTGCAGGAATTGCGTTAACGACGCTTTATTCCAAGAATGGATTTATCGGTCAAGTGCTTGAACCCCTGGGGATTCATGTAGCATTTACACCGCTTGGGATTATCGTAGCGCTCACCTTTATTGGAATCCCGTTCGTTGTACGAACGTTGCAGCCTGTCATTCAAGAGCTCGATATGGAGGTCGAGGAGGCAGCCGTAAGTTTAGGTGCTTCAAGGCTGCGGACATTCGCCCGAATCATCTTTCCCTCATTAATTCCACCGTTGTTAACGGGGTTCACTTTAGCCTTTGCAAGAGGAATAGGTGAATACGGGTCAATTGTATTTATCTCAGGGAATATGCCGCTTAAGACAGAGATTACACCTCTGTTTATCATGACAAAGCTTGAGCAGTTCGATTATCCAGGTGCAACAGCAATTGCACTTGTAATGCTCGTGTTCTCATTCTTATTGTTATTGTTTGGTAATTACTTACAATGGCGTGCGAATAAGCGCGTTACGATCAATTAGGGGGCGGCTATGCAGGATCAAATGTCGAAAGATTTTCGAATGACACCGATTGTTAGACGCCCTCACTTAAGTGAGTCACCCGTTGTCCGCTGGATATTAATCGGTATTGCCTTGTTATTCTTAGTTCTGCTCTTGGTACTGCCACTCCTTACGGTATTTATTGAGGCGTTCTCGAAAGGAATATGGATTTATCTGCAATCCTTGATTGATCCTGATGCTCTTGCAGCGATTCGTTTGACGCTTACTGTAGCAGTCATTGCGGTTCCGATGAACGTTCTGTTCGGTTTATCTGCAGCTTGGCTTGTCTCTAAGTTCAAATTTCGTGGAAAAAGTATCTTGCTGACGTTGATCGATTTACCTTTTGCCGTGTCGCCGGTTATTGCAGGGCTTGTCTTCATCCTTCTATTTGGTGGAAAAGGTTGGTTCGGGCCATGGCTTGCTGACCATAACATTCAGATTATCTTCACGCTCTCGGGTATGGTGATTGCGACGATCTTTGTTACAAGTCCACTAGTTGCTCGTGAATTAATTCCTCTCATGCAATCTCAGGGTACGCAAGAAGAAGAGGCTGCCGCATCGCTTGGGGCTAAGGGCTGGCGTATATTTTACCGAGTGACACTTCCTAATATTAAATGGGGACTGTTATACGGTATCATCTTGTGCAATGCAAGGGCGATGGGAGAGTTTGGTGCTGTTTCTGTTGTATCAGGACATATTAGCGGGTTGACGAATACGATTCCGTTGCATATACAAATCTTGTACAACGAATATCAATTTGCTGCCTCATTCGCGGTTGCTTCACTCCTTGTGATGTTGGCAGTTCTAACATTAATCGTGAAAAGTATATTTGAATGGAAATATCATGGTAATGGAATTCACAAAGAAAGTGGGGAACGTTAGATGCAGATCGAAGTCCGGTCTCTGCGTAAGAGCTTTGGGGGGTTCCAAGCAGCAAGAGATGTTTCTTTTGAGATAGAGAAGGGTCAATTAATCGGATTTCTTGGGCCGAGCGGGGGCGGGAAGACGACGATGCTCCGTATGCTTGCGGGTTTGGAACGTCCTGACGCTGGAGATATTTATTTTGAAGGGCAAAGGGTCAACGATTTAACACCGCAGCAGCGCCAGATCGGGTTTGTATTTCAAAATTATGCGTTGTTTAAGCATATGAATGTGTTTGAGAATATTGCATTTGGGCTACGTGTGAAAAAAAGTACCAAAGAGCAAATTAAGGCACGGGTACACGAGTTATTAGAGCTAACAGGATTATCTGGGCTGGACAAACGATTGCCGCACCAGCTATCTGGTGGACAGAAACAGCGGGTAGCTTTTGCTCGTGCATTAGCACCACAACCTAGTGTACTGCTGTTAGATGAACCGTTCGCTGCCATTGATGCTAAGGTGCGCAAAGAGCTGCGCAGTTGGCTGAAAGAGACAATAGAACGTGTGGGCATCACGACGATTTTTGTTACACATGATCAAGAGGAAGCCATTGAGGTCGCAGATGAGATTATGATCATTAATCATGGGGAAATCGTGCAGAAGGGTAGTCCTTATGAGATTTATAAAAATCCAATGACACCATTCGTCGCTTCATTTATTGGCGATTCGACTGTACTCGGTGATATTTCATATTTACGCGGATTCGAGAGTGTTGAAGGTGATGCGATCATTCGCCCTGAGTTCGTCGAAATAGGCAGTGAAGAAGAAATATCGTGTCTGCATGCGGCAGAGCGAGGCATTGTTCGCAATGTTTGTTTCCGTGGAACAAGTTGGCAAATTGAGCTTGAGGTACGGGATCATACGCTTGTTGCGTATCGGTCTTTGGAGAAAATGAAGCTTGAACTTGGCAGTGAAGTGTATGTGCTTATTCATCGGGTCTATGTGTTTAATGAAGTGAAATCAGGCTCTGTTGAGAACACATGCAAACACGCTAAGGTGACACCCCCCACGTTAATCCGAAGTGTTCGATAACAATTAGTCACTGTAGCATAACAATCCTTTGCGGCTTGCTGTTTCGTGATGTATTGCCTAACGAGAGCGAAGCAGCTAAGCACAAGGGTAATCTTTCTTGTTTAAGAAGGAATTACCATCCTAATTCTGCGTATTTGTGGTAAAATGATGAAGAAACATATGCAGAATGCGAGGTTTAAATTCGATGATAACAGAAAAATTTACATTTATGGACCCACAAAATAATGATATATTCGTCTATTGCTGGAAACCAAACCATGACGTGAGTCCTATTGGAGTCGTTCAATTGGCCCATGGTATGGCTGAACATGCAGGGCGCTATGTGAGGGTTGCAGAGGCGCTTACAGCTGAAGGATATATTGTATATGCGAATGATCATCGAGGACATGGACGTACCGCTCATTCCTCGGATGACTATGGCTTTGTTGGGTATGACGGATTTCATTGGTTGGTACATAATTTAGGACAATTATCTGAAGTAATCCGAGAAAGGCATCCTAATTTGCCTCTTATTCTGATGGGGCACTCGATGGGATCTTTTTTGGTGCAAAATTATATGTATACCTATCCAGATCAAGTCGATGCTTTTATCTTATCTGGTACAGGTGGCAAGCAATCTGCCGTACAATTATTCTTTGGCACCTTGCTCGCACGTAACCAAGCGAAGCGTAAGGGAGAAAATCACCGTAGTATCCTGCTAAACTCATTAACATTCGGGAAGTACAACAGTGGCTTTAAACCAACCCGTACGGAGTTTGATTGGCTGACTCGTGACGAAGAAGAAGTCGATCAATACGTAGATGATCCCATGACAGGGGCTGTATTTACTGCATCGTTCTACCGTGATTTCTTCACAATGCTGAAACAATTACACAAGCGTAAGAATATGGAGCTAATTCCACGAGATAAGCCTGTGTATATTTTTGCAGGAGATAAAGATCCAGTTGGGTTTAATGGTAAAGGTATTCTTGATTTAGTAGAGCGATACAAATCACTAGGTATAACGAATCTAACTTACAAGTTGTACCCCGATGCTCGTCACGAAACACTCAATGAAGTGAATCGGGATGAAGTAACGAAGGACTTGATTACACAATTGAACGATATGGTAGAGAAGATTTCTATAGTCTCTTCAAATACTAAATCAGACTCCGAATCAGAAGATTCCAATCCAGACTCTTGATATGAAAAAAAGCTCCCTTTGCCAAGAACGAATTGTTCATGGTTGAAGGGAGTTTTCATTTGCTTTAGCGCGGACGAAACCAGGTACGCAAATTCCATATATAATAACGTCGGCATAGACGTCGTATTGGGCGCATTAAGAGATAAACCGCAATTAAGAGCAGGATACCAAACCCACATATCGTAATCGATAGGAAAAATTCTGACCCTGAATATACACCCGCGAGCATAAAGTCAATAATTGCAATAAGTGGAGCGCTCGTTGCTATAAGTGCCATGAGTCCTAGAATGAAGTAAAGTGCAAGCATGATCAGACAGATTGGCAGCGTGAAAATGATATGGAATACGATAAAGCCAATTAATCGGGGGAGAGATAGGTTATTCCTTTTATTCATCTTTACCACCTTATCTTTGGATGACCGTGATGTTTCCCACATCAGAGACGACTTTAATTAACTGGTCCGATTCACCTGTTGTCTTGGGTTCTTTGATTTGACCCAGATTTGTCTTTAAGTCAAACCTTCCTGAATAGCGGCTAGGTAAACTGATTGTTACATTACCAACTGAAGTTCCGATTTGAGCAGAAGCTACGTAGTCTTGGAATAAGTTAACCTCGCCAGATTTGGTTAGGATAATGGAATCTCCAGACATATGATCGATGTCTACGTTACCACTTCCAGTAATGGCATACAATCTGCCGTTAATCTTACTCCCTGTAATCATCCCCATATCGGTCTCTGCTCTTACTGTATTCGTCGTTAAATTGCTAAGAGTCACCCCACCAAGTGCGGTATGGATCTCTGCATTGCGAACAGTGACGTTATTGAGCACGACATTGCCGTTATCCGCTGAAACCTTCAGATTATCAATCTTTGCTTTGTCAGATAAAGACACCGTAATTTGATGGTGAAGTGAGGTTTCGGTTAACTGAACGTGGAGTAATCCGATGTTCTTCTCGACTTTCGAGTTAATTTCTAATTTTTTGTTAGAGATGGTTGAGCTTTTAATTTGATTGATCGCTTTACTTGGCGCATTGCCTTTAATTTCAATATGATTTGTACCGTCCGTACTTTTTGTGAATTGAATAACAGATCCATAATTGCTATTAATAACAAGTTGATCGAGTTCATCTGCATTAAATGCCCACTTCAATTCATAGGGAACAGCGGGTTCTTCTTCATCAAATTGAAACCCATAGAAGAGCATGCCTACGACGCCAACAACAATCATCCATATTGCTGTCCAAACAAGCTTTTTCATCATGGTTCATGCGTCCTTTCCGTGGGAGTGCTATCTTGATTATGTCCTACGATTCCACGGTTTGATACATCTTGTCACAAATGTTTGCCGCCAAAGCCCTTGTCTTGATTGTACTTATCACTTATCGTAACACTAGTATAACAAAAATGAAAGTTTACTAAAGGTAGCGGGGGAGTAAGATGTATCGCATTTTAATTGTTGAAGATGAAGAGAAAATTGCTGTAATTTTACAAGAAATGCTCCGTAAATTCGGCTATGAAGCTATTCGCGCGACGGAGTTTCGTGATTTGAAGAAAGAATTTATACAGGTGCATCCGCATCTTAGACAAATTCGTACGATATCCAATGTGCCAATCTTATTCGTCTCTATCTTATTCTTCATCGCTTCTGGCTCCATGTTATATTTCAAATTGTTCACGGAGCTTGAAGAAGACCGTAGACAGTTCGATGCCTTATCTCGGATCGGAATGCCGATTCAAGAAATTTCACGTGTTTTAACGATGCAGACGGCGGCACTCTTCATCATTCCTTGTATCGTAGGTGCGGTACATATGTTATTCGCAATGAAAGCACTGAGCAACATCTGGAATGACAATACGATCTACTTCGGAATTGCAGTAGTGGGGATCTATATCTTGATGCAGCTTGCCTACTTCTTCGTCGCTCGGAGAATGTACATGAAGCGAGTATTAAGTGGCATTGTGCAATAGAAGGAAAGACATGAACAAATAAAAAAAGAAGCGATCCTCTCATTCGGGTCGCTTCTTTGTATGTACGATATGGTGCATGGCATACAGGGCACTACATCAACGCCCTACAACCATGCAGTTACAAGTGGTGCTAATGCTAGTGTTGAACCGCCTGCAATAATGATCGATAAGCTGGATACCGAACCTTCTACAGATCCAATTGCATATGCTTGTGCCGCTCCCATCCCATGTGCGCCCATACCAAGTAATGTACCTTTGGCAAGCTGAGATTTAATTTTCATATGTCGAATCAAGAACGGACCAATCACACTTGTAAGACCTGTAATCACGACGAAGATCGCTGTCATACTCGGTATGCCGCCAATCGTCTGAGATATATCCATTGCAATCGGTGTTGTAACCGAACGCGGTGCCATACTTTTTAAGATCGAAGGATCAAGGTGCATCAACTTCCCAAGCATGACTGTGGATACAATCGCCGCAAAGCTGCCGATCACAAGACTACTAATAATTTCAATGAAATGCTTCTTAATAAGTGGAGCGAATTTATATAAGGGTACGACGAACGCGACGGTCGCAGGTCCTAACATCTTGGAAAGCCAGATGTTACCTGTCATCCACTCTGTATAATCCAAATGCGTTAATTTCAGAATTGCTATAATGCCAATCATGGATAGAATGACGGGTGAGAAGAACGGGTACGACCAACGTTGGTATATTTTTTTCGAAATGATATAAACTGCAATCGTTAGCGCCAAGTAAAGGATGGCCATCATTATGAATTCATGCCTCCTCTGTATTTGACTAGTAACTCCGTGATCTTGCCGGTAATTCCCATCACGATTATCGTACTAAGTACGATAATAATTATGAATTGCAAGCCATAGGAGCGAACAAGCTCGCCATAGTTAACAATCCCAATAGCGGCAGGAATAAAGAAGATAAGCATTTCACCAATCAACCACTGCGAACCGAGTTCCAGCCATTCTAACTTCAATACGCGGAAATGTAGTAAGGCGAATACGATTGCGATCGCAACGAATGCGCCGGGAATTTTCCAATTTAGCGCTGTGACAATATAATCGCCAATCAGCCAGAAGATATAGAACAGAATAACCTGTCCTGTACCGATCAAAAACTTTCTCATAGATGTCATCTCCTCTGTGTGTAACTCAAGTATACATGGATCTATGTATGAGGTAAAATATATAGATCGCATGTTATCCATGCATTCTATCTATAGATAAGAGGCGAACATTCATGGAGCTTCATCATTTGATGTATTTTAAAGAAGTCGCTGAGAAAGGCGGTTTTACGAAAGCAAGCCAACATCTGCACGTCAGTCAACCGACGATTAGCAAAATGGTGCGTGATCTCGAAGATGAGCTGGGCATTCAATTGTTTGATCGAAAAGGTAAGCGTGTCGTCCTAACCGATGCTGGAAAAGTATTACTTGATCAAGCGAACAAGGTGCTCGATGCTTTTCATAATGTACCTACGGAATTGTCTGAAGTCATTCATTTGCAAAAAGGTTCGATTCGTCTCGGCTTGCCGCCGATGATTGGTTCGATTTTCTTTTCGAAAGTGATAGCAAAGTTTCATCAACTATATCCTGCGATTAAGATCCAAATTATTGAAGCGGGAGCGAAGAAAGTGACTGAATCGATCCACGAAGGAAGCTTGGATTTAGGTGTTGCCATTTTGCCAGTAGATATATCGAAGTTCGAGGTGTTTCCGTTCTTTCAAGATGATCTGATGGTGTTGACCCACTCCAATCATCCACTTGCAAGTCGAGAGCAGATTACGCTGAGTGAGCTCAGTCAAGAATCGTTCATTATGCTCTCGGAAGACTTTGCGCTGCATGATATCATTCTGAATTTGTGTGCGCATATGGGCTTTACGCCGGATATTGTGTGCAAGAGCTCGCAGTGGGATTTTATTGGAAAAATGGTCTCGGCAGAGCTTGGTATCTCGTTCTTACCCGAGACGATCTGCACTTTGCTCGACAAAGAGAATATTAAACTTATACCGCTAGTCAAACCGAATATCCCCTGGCATCTTGGACTCATATGGGGGAAAGATCGCTATTTATCCTATGCCGCGAAGGAATTTATACAAGTGACGCAATCCCTATTACCAGCTGAAACATAAGGGTGTATGGGTTTATTTGGTTGTCGATTATTCTTCGATTGGTGTATGCTAAGAACAAATGCTTGAGAAGAGAGAAGGTACTTGAGCGATGTTAATGAAACTGTGGGGACTGTTCTTGGGGTTTGGTAGATCGACACTGCTCGGTTATGGTGGAGGACCATCTATCATTCCTTTGTATGAACACGAAGTTGTAGAAAATTTCAAATGGTTAAGTAAGGATGAATTTGGTCAGGCTCTTGCATTCTCGAATGCGCTACCAGGACCGATTGCTACGAAGCTTGCGGCTTATGTAGGTTATCGGGTAGCAGGCTGGGGAGGTGCATTAATTGCACTTGGAGCTGTTGTACTTCCTACAGCCTTACTTATGATTGCACTCGTCTTTATGATGAGCAAGCTGCAGAACAATCAGGTTATTAAAGGGATGATTCGCGGGATTCAGCCCGTGATCTTCGTTATGATGGCAATGCTTGCCTATGAATATGCGAAGTACGTATTTGAGCCAAGCACCGGCGTTGTGAACTATGTGCCATTTTTAATCGCAGTCGGATTTTTTATTATGGTACAATACATGGGAATTAGCGTGATCTGGGGAATTCTAGCAGCACTTGTTGCAGGAGCGCTGTTCTTAAGATAAATCCATTAAAAATACATGGATTTTACAGCTATCTTTATCTATACTAGAGGGAGCTATTAGAGGGGAGAGGTTACATAATGACCTATCAAGAAATTACGACGCTTGAAGAATGGAATACTCTGTTGCAGGAGTTTGATAATAAGGGAATTGTTGTTTTTAAGCACAGCACAACATGCCCGGTATCAGCTTCTGCACTTGAAGAATATGAGCAATATTTAGAAGGTACACCGAACACAGATGTAGCTTACTACTTTGTGAAGGTTATCGAATCCCGCCCTGTATCGAATCAAATCGCTGAAGATTTGCAAGTGAAACATGCTTCACCGCAAATTTTGTATTTCGATAAAAAGCATTGCGTATGGAACACTTCGCATTGGTCCATCACTGTAAAGCACATGACGGCTGTCTTGAACTAACTGCTTAGCTTACATGAAGTAGTGTCTGACTCCTTATGGAGTCTTTTTTATTGAGTGCAATTAATAATTCATTTTTCAGATATTATAGAAACAGATAGGAGTACACCATGAATCTTGTGAAGAAACCACCTGTATCGCTGTCTCTCATGCTTGTGGTTGGGATTATTGCAATTTCGTTTTCTGCTATTTTTGTCAAATGGTCGGCAGCTCCTGCACCTGTTATTGCGATGAATCGTTTGCTGATTACTGTTCTCATTATGTTACCGTTTATCTACAAGTACTTACCTGAGTTTCGTCGTATCTCGCTGCGTTCTTATTTCTCACTATTTATGTCCGGGCTTATGCTCGGTTTGCATTTCTTATTCTGGATGGAGTCCTTGCGCTGGACGTCGGTTGCTTCATCAACCGCAATCTTAACACTTGAGCCTGTGCTTGTAATGGCGGGTTCATTCTGGGTGTTTCGTCATAAAGTAAGTCGAACAGCGATCGTGGCAATGGCGGTGGCTATGTTCGGTGCAATCTTGATTGGATGGGGTGATTTCCGTTTCTCAGGCGATGCTCTTAAAGGTGATCTCCTGTCTTTCATTGGTACGATAGCCGTTGCGGTGCATATGATCATTGGGAAAAGTCTACGGGCGCATATGTCTGCCTATGTATACTCGATGTGCGTCTTTCTAATTGGAGCGTTCGTTCTTGGTGTCTATAGTGTCGCGGTAGGTTATCCACTATTCGATTATTCAGCGGATGAGTGGGGATTATTCTTCTTACTCGCGGTGGTTTCAACCTTATTCGGACATTATGTATTCAATTGGTTGCTCAAGTATATGTCCGCGACAACAGTGTCCATGGCCGTGCTGGGAGAACCACTTGGTGCAACGATTCTTGCATTCTTCTTATTAGGGGAGAGCATTACACCTGTTCAGTTTGCGGCAGGCTTATTACTATTAGTTGGTGTAGCCGTATTTATCCGTTCTCAGGAAAAAGAAGACATCACCGACCACGTACCCATCGCGAAAAAAGCGACGTAGAAGTGTGCGGTATAAACAAAGACGTGCTGGCCAGATGGCTTGCACGTCTTTTATTTTGGTGAGTGTGTTCAAAAAGTTTAAACGGAAGAGAAAAAATGCACTATAGGAACGAAGTGTTCGCCTTTGAAATCGTGAAACAACCATTAAATAAATTCAAATTTTACGATTGAGAGAGCGACCGGAAGTGCTTTTTTCTCTGTAGTGATCAATCTTTTTGAACAAGCGATGATTACTTAACAGCTAGCGCTTTCTCAAACTCCGCTTTCATGGAAGCAAGTAATTCAGGCTGTGTAATTACATCATAAGCCGTGGATGCAAGAATTTTACCCGTTAAGATCATCGCATCGAATGCTTGGTCCAGCATCGCAAGGTCACGGAACTCTTTCGTATGAAGCAGATGCTTCTCACTCACAACTTTCATATAAGGGTGGATCGTTGGGCAGTAGATCGAAACATTACCTAGATCAAGTGATCCGTGGTCTTTGCCAATTTCAATCTGATCTTCTGAAATGCCGAAGTCAGCGAGATTACGCTCGTATGCATCGGATAATGTTTTGTTCGTCAACAATTCGTCATAAGAGTATTCATAATTGCTAGTCTCAAGCGTGCAACCTGTTTGAAGAGCTGCACCTTCTCCGCAAGCAAGCACCTTCTTCACAACTTCATTCGTGTAAGCACGTGTGCCTGCACGAACGTAGAATTGAGCTACGGCATAGTCAGGAATGATGTTCGCCGCTTTACCGCCCTCTGCAATAATACCGTGAATCCGAACGTCACTACGTAGTTGCTGGCGCAGAGCATTTATGGAGTTAAATAGTTGCAATACTGCATCCAGTGCGTTAATGCCTTCATGTGGACTAGCTGCTGCGTGAGCAGGCTTTCCTCTGTATTCGAATTGTATCGCATCGATTGCTAAGGATTCACCGGAGCGCTCGTATGTGTAATAAGGATGTGCCATCATCGCAGCATCGACATCTTTAAACAGTCCAGCAGCTGCCATCGGTACTTTCGCACCTTTCGTCTCTTCAGCAGGCGTTCCGTATACGCGAATTGTACCGCCAATTTCATCAATTACAGATTTGAGGCCAATTGCTGCTCCGATACTCATTGTACAGATCAAGTGGTGACCACAAGCATGTCCAAGATCAGGCAATGCATCGAACTCGGCAAGAAACGCGATAGTAGGTCCTGGTTTAGAAGATTTGTAAGTTGCAATGAATGCCGTTGGAATATCGAGTACCGCGTGTTCAATGTCAAATCCTTGATATTCGAGTTCTTTCGTCAATTTCTCATAAGCTTTAAATTCTTCATGACCAAGCTCTGGGTTTTCCCCAATAAAACGAGATATTTGTTTAAGACGCTCTGCGTTGGCGTCAATTGTCGCATGTATAGTCGTTTTCACGAACTGCACGCTCCCTTCAAGAGTCAGAAAGTTTAAGTTTCATGTATGTACCTATTGTAATACAAACAAGATATCGCTTCCACTGGTCATTCTTGTCCCGAATGATGAATCACTGCTAAATGATTCAGGATGCGAATATACATAAGAGAGCAGTGGGTGTTCAAAAAGTTAAACGTAAGAGAAAGAAACAACTGGAGGAACGGAGTGTTCGCCTTTGAAATCGTGAAAATACCAATTAATAAATTCAAATTCACGATTGAGACAGCGACCGGAAGTGCTTTTTTCTCTGGAGTGACCAAATTTTTTGAACACACTCTACGACCGAACGAAGGAGTGATGCATCATGAATCTTTCCAATTCGTATTTGGCATTCGGGGACTCGTTAACGGCAGGAACAGGCGCGACGGATGGTTGTGGTTATGCAAGCAGGGTGCATCGTGCACTTGTTGATGATTATGGGGATCAAGTTGGGTTTGCATTATGCGGAACAAGCGGAGCGACTTCAGGTGAACTTTATGAACAGATCCGAGCGGATCTTGCACTTCGGGAGCATGTCGAGCATGCTGCAATTATCGCAATAACTGCCGGAGGCAATGATTTAATGCAAGCGGCAGTCCCATTCTTCCGAGATGGCGAATCACGTCCACTCACATCGGCTTTGCAGCAATTTGTTACGAATAATCGTAAGATTTTAGCCGAAATTCATACAATTAAACATGCTACGAGTAAACCTGCCTTGATTTTGCAGCTCGGTCTATACAATCCTTTTCCTCAGTTTCCAATTGTAGTGGAATGGATTACCCGATTTAATCGACATATGCAGCGGCTCAAACGATCGGGAGCTGTGTATGTGAATGTGTACGATGCCTTTATCGGTCGGGAGAAAATGCTGTTATCCGACGATATGGTCCATCCGAATGAAGAAGGCTATGTTGTGATGGGAGAGCAGGTGAAAAAGGCACTTTCGGCACCTGCTCATCAGGAACTATTGCGCAACTTATTTCGTGATTCACTTCACCCATAATAAGAAGTTGTTCAAGACAACGAAATGACAGATGGAACCACCTAGAACGAATAGATGCCAGATCGCGTGGTGATAACGTAAGCTTTTCCACATAAAGAAGAACGTTCCTATTATATAGAGCAGATCACCCAAGATAAGCCACATGACTCCCATAAGTGGGATGATCTGCATAAATGGTTGTATAAATAGTAAGGTGAATACACCCATAGCGACATAATAATACGTCGTTAATAGCCGATACTTCGTAAACCATCCCCAGAACGTAAGTGCAATTCCAATGATCGCCATCAGCCATACGATTGCAAGCATTGTCCATCCTAAATTGTTGCGCAATCCAATAAAAATGAATGCGGTGTATGAACCAGCAATGAATAAATAGATACCTAAGTAATCCAACAATTCAAATCTCGGACCCCATTTCATTGAGGTACTGCTATGCAAGAGAGTTGAAGACGTATAAACATGCAACATCGTGATACCAAAAATAAGAAAACCAGCCATATGCCAAGGTGTTCCGAAAGTAAAGGCACGTTGCATCAAAATATAAGTCCCAGCTAGTGACAAGGGGATGCCAATACCGTGTGTAATCGCGCTATATAAGGATTCGCGGGTTAAAGCATGCATTACAAAACCTCCTTGATCCTTGCAGATCGTACATCATACTGAGTCTCTAGGCGGAAAGTTCCTGTCCAATCGGGATATTCGCCTATTTTTTTGTGAACAATAGCTTGTACAATAGTTTTGGAAATTGTCAATTATTAATGGCTTTAAATGCATTGTATATTTATAAGTTTCCCTGTATAATAACGCGTATATTAATTTTCAGAGGGTCAATAAACAACTTGGATACAGAGGGGTTAAGTCAGATGAAAAAAATCGTACTTGCATTATTATCACTCACTTTAGTATTTGTATTAGGCGCGTGTGGACAAAAGAACAGCGCAGTTTCGAAAGAGAAGCTAGTTCTTGGTACAAGCGCAGATTATCCGCCGTATGAGTTCCACAAATCCATCAACGGTAAAGATACCATTATTGGTTTCGATATTAGCATTGCCGAAGAAGTTGCTAAAGATATGGGCAAAACGCTTGAAATTAAAGATATGAAGTTCGACGGTCTGCTAGCAGCGCTTCAAGCCGGTACAGTAGATATGGTACTTGCTGGGTTCTCTCCAACAGAAGAGCGTAAACAGAACGTAGATTTCTCCAACATCTATTACACAGCTTCTCAAGTCGTTGTCGTTCGTACAGAAGATAAAGACAAATACAACTCACTTGCAGATCTTAAAGGTAAGAAAATCGGTGTTCAAAAAGGTTCCATCCAAGAACGTCTAGCTGGTGAACAAATTGAGAATGCAGATTTGAAGCCACTTGGTAAAATTTCCGATATCACGCTTCAATTGACGAGCAAAAAAGTAGATGCTATTATTCTTGAGCTTCCACTTGCGAAGTTCTACACAGAGCGTCAAAAAGAAATGAGCTTGGCTAATGTGGAGCTAAAAGTTGAAGAAGCGGGTTCCGCGATTGCAATTAAAAAAGGAAATCAAACATTTGTTGATCAAGTCAACAAAACTTTGGATAGACTAATTAAAGAAGGCAAGATTGATCAATTCGTGACTGAAGCAAACAAGCAAGCTGAAGATAATTAAGCATAACCTGAAATAGCGGTACTATGCCGCTATTTTTTATTGTTTATACAACTAGAGATCAAGATGGGGTGAGAGTTACACAATGAATTTTTCATTCTTAGATAAATATTGGCAGTTTTTCTTAGACGGCGCCATTACAACATTACAACTTTCATTATGTACAATGGTAATTGGTGTTGCCGGTGGTATTATTCTAGCGATCATGCGCTTGTCCTCGATTAAACCATTCAAGTGGTTTGCAGTTTCCTACATTGAGTTTATTCGTGGCACGCCGCTTTTAGTTCAGTTATATATCGTATTCTATGGACTTCCACAAATTGGTGTTGATCTACCGACTTTTCTGGCAGGGGTTATTGCGCTTTCGATTAACTGTGCAGCATATGTCGCGGAAATTTTCCGTGGTGGTATTCAATCAGTAGATAAGGGGCAGATGGAAGCAGCGCGTTCTCTAGGGATGTCCAATGGACTAGCAATGCGTATGATCATTTTGCCACAAGCACTTCGTAACATTTTGCCAGCGCTTGGAAATGAACTTATTGTCTTAATTAAAGAGTCTTCTATCGTATCAATTATCGGTATTTATGACTTGATGTACAATGCGGACACGGTAAAAGGAAACACAGCGCTTCCATTCGAACCGCTTATCGTAGCGGCAGTCATATACTTTGCAATGACGTTTACTCTATCCAAGCTGCTTGGTATCGCTGAACGGAGGATGAAGGCACATGATTAAAGTGAATGATTTACACAAACATTTTAAGAAACTAGAAGTGCTTAAAGGCATTGATATGGATATTGCTAAAGGTGAAGTAGTCGTAGTTATCGGCCCAAGTGGATCTGGTAAAAGTACGTACTTGCGCTGCTTGAACTTACTTGAAACGCCGACTAAAGGTGAAATCTTATTTGATGGTGTGTCCATTACAGATAAGAAGACAGACATTAACCAAATGCGTCAGCGCATGGGCATGGTGTTTCAGAATTTCAACTTATTCCCGCACTTAACGGTGATGGATAACATTACGCTTGCTCCCCGTAAGCTGAAAGGCTTATCCGCGGGGGATGCAGATGCGATCGCTCGTGATCTGCTTCGTAAAGTTGGACTTGAAGACAAGGCAGTTAACTTCCCAGGTCAATTGTCGGGTGGTCAGAAGCAGCGTATTGCGATTGCACGTGCGCTTGCGATGCAGCCGGATGTTCTACTTTTTGACGAACCAACTTCAGCGCTTGACCCTGAGATGGTCGGTGAAGTGCTTGAAGTTATGAAGAGCTTGGCGAAAGACGGCATGACGATGGTTGTTGTCACTCACGAGATGGGCTTCGCAAGAGAAGTAGGTGACCGCTTAATCTTTATGGACGGCGGTGTCGTTGTAGAACAGGGTGATCCAGTAGAAATTTTCAGCAATCCACAGCATCCGCGTACGAAGGAATTCCTTAGTAAAGTGCTGTAAGAGGTATGATTTAGAAGCCGCTCATGTAGCGGCTTTTTTTAATGTCTTATACATATTTGGATCCAAATTTCTGAATAAAGCAACCATAATAATCCAAAATTGTATGTTAAGTCCAAACAATTTCTTATATAATAGACAAATAGTACTAGGCTGAATCCAATCGAACAAGCAGAGTGAAATGATTCGAGCTAGCTACTGTCTGTAACAAGCCAGTTATGATAGGAAAGCAAGGAAAGGAGGGAAGGTTACAACTGTTTGAATAAAAACCTTTGTTGATTGGTTTTCGTCGTTCCTGATGAAAAAGGAGAGTGTGTGCGGTGAGGATACAGAGAAGCGGATTAGGATTTTTATGCTGCTTGGCGGTTATATTAACCTTATTTTTCATCGGTGGAAAACTAACATTCGCAGCAACAGTGGGTGACATAACGGGTTTTGAGAAGACAGATGCCAAGACTTTCACGATCACATCAGGCAATGATAAAGTTAAAGTTGTTTTTTATCGCAATGACATTGTTCGACTCTGGCTTGGCGTCGGTGGTAGTTTTCAGACGTTAACAGGCAAAAGCACCAGCACACCGAAGGAACCGATCGTTATTAAAGAAGATTTTGGATCAGTTACAGTGAACTGGACGGATGAAGGCAGTTATTACAAGATGTTTACGGACAAATTCGTACTTCGTGCTTACAAAAGTCCGCTGAAATTTGCCATGTATAAGAGCGATAACCAGACAATAGTCTGGCAAGAAGGCGAAGGACTTTCTTATAGCGCAAATTCAACCTCGCAAAATTTACTCCGTGGAGAAGATGAATATTTCTATGGTGGAGGGATGCAGAACGGCTACTTCTCGCATCGCGACCGTACGATCAAGATCGCCAATAATTATGGCGACTGGGGAAGTGGAACAGTCTCCAATCCATCTCCATTTTATTTAAGTACAGCAGGTTATGGCGTCTTGCGCAACACGTTCCAAGATGGCACTTATAGCTTTACTAATCCCCTTCAATTGGCACATAATGAAAATCGTTTCGATGCGTATTATTTTTATGGCGATACAATGAAAGATATTTTAACTGGCTATACGGATGTAACAGGAAAGCCTTCGTTAATTCCTAGGTGGGGAATGAGCATGGGAGATGCAGATTGTTATAACACAAGTAATACAGGAGCGAATAAACCGAATAAGATGACGACTCCAGATGTGCTGAAAGTCGCGCAGGGCTTCCGTGATAACGATATGCCTGGCGGCTGGCTATTGCCCAATGATGGCTATGGATGTGGCTATGTGCAGTTGCCAAGTACGGTGTCACAGCTTCATAATCTAGGGTTTTACACGGGGCTATGGACACAGAATGGTCTGGCTAATATTGTTCAAGAAGTTGGCGTTGCAGGTACACGACTGAATAAGCTGGATGTTGCGTGGGTCGGCCCTGGTTATGATTTTGCATTAGATGCAACGAGACAGGCGAATAAAGGGGTCGAGAACAACTCCAATGATCGTGGATTTGTGTGGTCAGTAGGAGGTTGGGCAGGTACACAGCGTTATTCTGCGGTATGGTCAGGTGATCAATCGGGAGACTGGGAATATATTCGATTCCATATTCCATCGATTATTGGAGCGGGGCTCTCGGGAATGAATTATGCAACTGGGGATGTGGATGGCATCTTTGGAGGCAGCAACAAGACGTACGTGCGTGACCTGCAATGGAAGGCTTTTACCCCTATTCTGATGAGCATGTCGGGCTGGGCATCAGTTGATAAGCAACCATGGCGCTATGGAGAGCCTTATACAAGTTACAATCGTGAAATTTTAAAACTAAGACAAAGATTGACCCCTTATTTCTATACGTATTTGAATGAGTCCTACCAATCGGGTGCGCCACTTGCAAGAGGCATGGTCTACGAGTACCCGAATGATCCGAATACGAAGAACACATTGACTCAATATCAGTTCATGTCAGGTGAGTCTTTCTTAGTAGCTCCAGTGTATCAAGACACAACGGTACGCAATGGTATTTATTTGCCAAAAGGTAAATGGATTGACTACTGGACAGGTGCTGAACATTACGGCTCTAAGATGTTGGATGAATATAACGCTCCATTGAATCGGTTGCCATTACTCGTTAAGGCTGGAGCTATTATTCCCATGTATCCGGAAACGTTGTATGACGGCCAGGTGCCGCCAAATCCGATCACTTACGACATTTATCCTTACAAAACTTCTAGTTTTACCATGTATGAAGATGACGGAGTTTCTAGAGAACATCGTACAGGTAAATTTGCGAAGACGCTTATCACCTCTACTGCTCCTGAGTCAGGAACAGGTACTTTGAAGGTTCAAGTTGGAGCAAGTGTTGGCGATTATACGGGCAAACTTATGGCTCGTACAAATCAGTTCCAAATTCATATGCACACGAAACCGGCCAGTGTTTCAATTGGAAGTACTGTGTATACGGAGTACGGTAGCAAAGCGGCCTTAGCAAGCGCAGCAAGCGGTTGGTATTATGATGCAGCAGATAAAGGTGGCATTGTATACGTAAAAACACCAAATTTACCGACGAACCAAGCATTTGAATTACAAATCGCAGGTTTCACAGCAGATACGACACCACTCCTTGATGCAGTCGTACTCACACCACCGGGACCAGACAATGACCCAACCAAAATTGTCCAAGAGGACATCACAGCAACCGCAACAAGCAGCGATTCCACAACGCCAGTTGAAAACGCATTTGACGGCAACTATGAGACAATATGGAGTACGAAGCTAGATGGAAGCAATCCGCTGCCACAATCCATTACACTGAATTTAGGGATGAAGTATTCCATTAACAAACTCAAGTATTTGCCTAGACAATACTCAGGTACGAATGGGATTATAACGAATTACAATCTGTATGTAAGTACAGACGGTACAAGTTTTACGAAGGTAGCAGCGGGCAATTGGAGCGCAGATAAGTCGGAGAATACCTTGACTTTCAATACGGTGGAAGCACAATACGTCAGATTAGAAGCGCTTGCTGGACTAAATGGGTTTGCAGCTGCTGCTGAACTCAATGTATATCGTGATGGAACTGTACCTGCACTTACCGCTATTCCTAAAAATCAGATGACCGCCTCAGCGTATAGTTTTCAACCAGGTAGTGAAGCTTCCAAAGCTATTGATGGTAATTCCAGTACAGTCTGGCATACCAAGTGGGATGGGTCTGATGCGTTACCGCAATCTATTATTTTGGATTTAGGTAAAATCCGCAATATCAGTCAATTCCGCTATGCACCACGCCTTGACGCTGGCAATGGCACAATTACAACTTATAAATTGTATGTCAGTACAAACGGTACGAATTATTCGCAAGTTAGCACAGGCAACTGGATTCGCAATAATTTGAAGAAGTATGTTCCGTTTAATCCCGTAGATGCTAGATATGTGAAGCTGGAAGCGACAGCAGCAGTTGGCAACTTCGTATCCGCATCAGAGCTTGATGTATATGAAGCCCCAACAGTACCTCCTGTTTTGGGAGATATTTTGCAAGGCAAGCTTGCGAGCGCAGATAGTGCAGACCCGGCTTTCCCAGCCTCCAATGCAAATGACGGAAACCCAAGTACAATGTGGTCAGCAAATGATACGAATGTGGGTCATGTATGGTCTGCCGATTTAGGCAAAATGTATTCCATTCAAGGGTTGGAAATTTCTTTTGGTCAGAGCAGCAAGGTATACAAGTATAAGCTTGAGGTTCGAGAAGCAGGCAGCAGCAATTGGGTTCAAGTGTTGAACCGGATGAATAATACGGAAGCGGGTCAAGTGCTGAAGGACACATTTGGCAGCCAAGGTCGATATGTCCGGATTACGATTACGGGACTACCTGATACAAGCACGAAGGCTGCAATCTCAGAAGTGAAACTCATTGGTTTGCCGATTAATGGAACGGCAGCAGTGACAGGAGTAACACTTGATCGAACGACGTTAAACTTAAATGTGCAAGATGCCCCTATAACACTTGAAGCAACCGTACTGCCACTAAATGCAGCAAATACGACAGTTACTTGGAGCAGCAGCAATCCATCTGTTGCGACAGTAAATAGTAGTGGTGTCGTTACGCCTATAAGTGCAGGTACAGCTCAAATTAAGGTTACAACACAAGAGGGTGGCTACCAAGCAACCGCTAATGTTACGGTAGCGGGAACAGGAACAACAAATTTGGTCAAAATTTCACAAAGTCAAATGACGGCTTCAGCAAGTAGCTACCAAGCTGGAGATGAACCGCAAAAAACACTCGATGGCAATGCGAGTACTTGGTGGCATATCAAATGGTACGGTGTCGATCCTCTGCCACAATCCATTACGTTAAATTTAGGTGGCACGAATTTGATTGGTAAGTTTAGCTACTTGCCTCGTCCAGATGGAGGCAATGGCACAATTACTGCTTACAACATTTACGTGAGTATGGATGGTGTTCAATTTACGAAAGTAGCAAGTGGCAATTGGGCGCAGAATAACTTGCTGAAAGAAGTGAGCTTTACGCAAGTAAATGCAGCTTATGTGAAGCTTGAAGCAACAGCAGGTTCAGGTGGTTTTGCATCTGCGTCAGAATTGAACGTCTACAAAGTCGTTCAAACTCAAGTATTACGTTCGGTTGACCCAGTTGTACCAAGTTCAGATGTTCAATCCATTGCGTTCGATGCGACAAGCTACGAGGTCGAGGCTGGGCAATCATTCCCCTTGCAATTAATCGCGGAGTATATGGATGGCACAACGGAAGATGTCACGGCACAAACACTCTTCGAGATAGAAGATCAATCGATTGTGTCCATCATAGATGGTATTGTCACTGGGAATTTGGAAGGTATGACAGTAGTAACGGCTACTTTTGGTGGCAAGACCGTATCGATAATGGTGAATGTAAACCGTGCATCAACATTAGCACCACCAAGAGAAGCGATGTAATCAGGAATTGAACATAGAGGGAGAATCACATGGTAATCCATGAGGTTCTCTCTCTTACTTTTATTCGCTATTTATTTACAAGTTATCGTGTGATTTTAGAGGACATCGGTTTTTTGCTTGTGGTATAATGAGGGAAATTTAAAGGAGGATGACCCATGAGCAACATTTATTCCATTCCAGTCACTACAGCTAAAGGTGAAGCGACTTCACTTGAATCTTATAAAGGTAAAGCCCTTCTAATTGTTAATCTAGCATCGAAATGTGGATACACGCCGCAATATGCAGGTTTACAGCAATTACATGAACAATATCAGGATCAGGGACTTGCCGTTCTTGGTTTCCCATGCAATGATTTCGGTGCACAAGAACCGGGAACAATGGGTGAGATTCAAGAGTTCTGCTCGTTGAACTATGGCGTTAGCTTTGATCTATTCGAAAAAGTAGCCATTCTCGGTGAAAATAAGCATTCGCTATATACATGGTTAACAGAACATGCAGAGCCACAGGGTGATGTTCGTTGGAACTTCGAGAAGTTCTTAATTTCCCGTGACGGTGAGGTTGTCGGTCGATTTGGCAGTGGTGTGACACCAGAGTCAGACGAACTTGTTCAAGCCATTACACAAGCACTCGCATAAACATCGAGTACGGCATAAGGTAATAATGATGGATCTTCGAAGAGGAGATGACTTGATGTGAAAATCCATGTGAGAATATGTCAGCTGCGGATTGCGATACTATGTACATTCATATTCATGGTATTCATGCCAGCGGCAGCTTCTGCTCAAACCATAACCTTACTAGAAACACCAATTAAGATCATACCACTTGAATCGATTACTGAGCAGGGTAATCTTGTGCCTTTGCGGTCTGTAGCAGATTCATTAGGCGCAGTCATTGTTTGGGATGTGGAAACCGATCAAGCAGCGATTAAACGGGGAAAGCAGCAGTTCATATTAAAGCTCAATAAGCAGAATGCATTCGTGAATGGCAAGTCCTATATAATGAGTGAGAAAGCGAAGATTATTGACGGGCAGATGATGGTACCAATTGATGTGTTTCAAGCAGCATTCGGCGGACCGTTTACTTGGGATAAATCTCGCGGACTTCTCATTTCGGATAAAGATACCGATTCGCTAGCCGCTCATTTTATCGCTTTGCTGAGGCAAGATCAAGCTGATCTTGCTTATGCAATGCTCGGTTTGCAGCTTAAAAAATCGCTTACCGTGAAAGACCTCGATTCGTGGTGGAATACCACGAATGGGCAAGTGAATCCTGTGAAAATTGCAGATATCTCACATGAAACAAACATGACAAACACAGATGTCGTACTGACTTATCAGGATGAGGAAGACACCGTATTATCGAATCGATACCGAATTCGATTTGATCAATTAGGTAAGATTGTCGATTTCCGAGTAGTATCTTTAACTGGGAAATGATGGTTGACTGAATTGGAGTTGATTTGTTAAAATGACCTCAATTGATTTGAACGGAGGGTTACGTGTGGCTAACTAATTTCGATGTATTTTGCACAATGAATAGTAAGAGTAAGGCTATGCGATGTGCATCGTATTTGAATTTGGTGTGCCTATACAGGTAACTCTAATAACATGAAGGAAATGAGTAAATCTTTGGCGTACAAGGGATTTATGAGCATTTCTCTTTATATGTTAATTTTCGAGTACGTGAAGCGCAGGCATACAGTCTGTGCTTTTTCTTGTTTTAAAGGAAACGAAAAGAACTGTTTAAGTGTATGAATGAAAGGAGGAGCTAATTTGTCATATATAACATTCTCAGATGGAGAGAAGTCATATATAAAGAAATTCAATAATAGAGGAGAGATATGCAAATGACAGAACTACTATTTCCGATAAATGGTGTTGAGATTTGCGCAGAAAGCTTTGGGAATGCTGCTGATCCTGCGATTTTACTCATGATGGGGGCGCAGTCATCTATGGTATATTGGGAAACTGAAATGTGCGAACGCATCGCAAGTACAGGACGATTTGTGATTCGTTACGATAACAGAGATGTTGGACGGTCAACCACTTATGAACTTGGCAATCCAGGATATACGTTTGAAGATTTGGCAGATGATGCGATTGGAGTCTTGGATGCCTATCAAGTTCAAAAGGCACACTTTGTCGGAATGTCAATGGGAGGGATCATTGCTCAAATGATAGCACTTCGTCATTCTGAGCGCATGTTATCCCTCACACTCATCTCCTCCTCCAATTTCGCACCGGATCTTCCTGCTATGGATGAGAAAGTGATGGAAAAGTTCGCTACTTTGGGTGAAATCGACTGGTCGAATGATCAAGAGGTGGTGGACTTCTCAGTTGCGAAGTGGCGTATACTTGCAGGTTCCAAGCATCCATTTAATGAGGATCATATGCAGGCGTTAATATGGACAGATGTAAAGCGCAGTAATAGTATGGTTGCTGCTAATAATCATGCCATGATAAGTGGCGGTGAGACCTATTTGCAGCGGACTAAAGAGATTAATGTTCCAACACTTGTTATTCATGGTACAGAGGACCCGATCATCCCAGTTGAACATGGACACAATTTAGCTCGTTCGATTCCAGGAGCTAATCTTGTTTTACTTGAGGGGACTGGGCATGAACTTCCGATTGGAGATTGGGATACCATCATTGAAGTAGTGAAGGAACATACGGCAACTTCTCTATTACGATAGTGGAGTAGTTACAATTCATTTTCGTAAGAGATCATTGAGCGTTTCGCAAGTAGTGAGTATTAATGTAATCAATAATTAGAACGAAACAAGGGCAGCTAAGCCATTTTTAGCTGCCTTTTTCATATCTAACCGCAGATAAAAAGCGGAAATGGCTATGAAAAAAATAATCCAAATAATTAATAAGGACACTGTACAAATTAAAAAATGCTGATATAATGAACTCAAATACAGAATTTTCTGATATAAACATCGTTAGGGGTGAAGGTAGTGAAAATCCATCTTCAGGGTGATCTGACAGACGACATGTACCAAGGTGTATCTTATTTAGAGAATGAAATGAAATTCGAGCTGCATCCAGATGGATTACTCATCCATGTGAAGCAGCAAGCAGGGCCACTTGTAGTCATATGCGATGAACAAGTTGGGACGATCCACTATGAGCAGCCTGTCCATTTCTATCGTGCACTGGGATTGTTTCTTGAAAATATGCAATTTGGCAAACGCTTTCATGAAACGGAAACTCCGCAATTCGAGACCGTTGGGGTCATGTTCGATGTCTCTCGTAACGGGGTTCTGCGGGTAGATAGCATCAAGCGCTTCATACGGTTGATGGCTGTTATGGGAATGGATACTCTCATGTTGTACACGGAGGATACATATACAATCGAGGATCTTCCATACTTCGGTTATATGAGAGGTAAATACAGCTTTGAGGAGTTAAAAGAATGCGATGATTATGCAGCTATTTTCGGTATTGAGATGGTTCCTTGTATTCAAACTTTAGGGCATTTAACACAAGCATTGAAATGGGATTATGCAAATGGAATCAGGGATACAGATGATATTCTGCTTGTAAGTGAAGAGAAGACGTATCAATTTATTGAGAAAATGATCACGTCGATCATGGCTCCTTTTCGCAGCAAACGGATACATATTGGAATGGACGAAGCCCACGGGCTGGGACTTGGGAAGTACTTAGACAACAACGGGTACCAGAAGCGATTCGATTTAATGAATGCGCATTTGCATCAGGTACTGGCGATCACAGAAAAGCATGGACTAGAGCCGATGATCTGGAGCGATATGTATTTCCGTCTCGGCTCTAAACACGGACGTTATTATGATCCTGATGTACATATTCCACAAGAGGTCATTGATGGAATGCCCGCAGGTGTTCAGTATGTGTATTGGGATTACTATCATGCGGATCAAGCTTTCTATGAAGACTATATTCAAAGGCATCAAGCATTCGGCTCAAACCCGATATTCGCAGGTGGGGTATGGACTTGGACAGGGATTGTACCGAATTACGGGAAGACATTGCGTACAACGAATGCGGGACTTCAAGCATGTAAACAATTAGGTGTGAAGGAAGTTATCGCAACGATGTGGGGGGATAACGGAGCTGAAGGAAATTATTATGCTGGGTTATTGGGATTGCAGTTGTTCGCAGAACATGCCTATGCAGCTGATGTTCTAGATGAGAAATTAGCGAGAAGATTCCATACGTGCACAGGTGGTAATTATGAAGCGTTCATGAATGTGAAGTACTTGGATGAAACACCGGGTACGACACTTGATAACTTGGAGGAAGCGAATCCGTCTCGGTACTTATTGTGGCAAGATTTATTGTTGGGAATGTTCGACCATCATGTGGCAGCACTCGATCTTGTGAATCACTACACCCATTGGGAAGCGAAGCTGCAAGGTTATGCAGATACAAGTGGAGAGTGGTCATTCCTATTCGATGTGTACGTGAAGTTAAGCCGAGTACTGCGGCTCAAATGCGACCTAGGGGTTCGGATTAAGCAACATTATGATAACAAGGATTTAGCGCGAATTAAACATCTTGTAGATCACGATCTTGTGAACTTAACTCAACTTGTCCATGAATTACGTGCAGCACATCGGAAGCAATGGTTCATGACGAATAAAGCATTCGGCTGGGAAGTGATCGATATTCGTTATGGCGGGTTAATTGCTCGATTAGAGTCAACAGCGTACCGACTTGCGGAGTACACCTATGGCTTAATTACGGAGATTGAGGAGTTAGAGGAGAGTAGGCTTGTGTTCGAATCATTTTACGGGTGGGAAGAAGGATCACTGGGTCATTGTAATTTGTACCATCGGATCGTTACGCCAAGTTCATTTATTTAGTGAGTAGAAGGTGAGGAATCGGTTTATGAGATGGCGGGCGATTAAGAAGGAGCTTAGTCATAACAAGTGGTTGTACATCATGTTTCTTCCGGTATTTATTTGGTTCATCCTATTCGCGTATTGGCCGATGTATGGGCTTGTGATTGCTTTTCAGAAGTATAACGTGGTCAAAGGAATTTCGGGAAGTGATTGGGTGGGGCTGAAGTATTTCAAGCAATTTTTCGCTGATCCTTACTTTTTCCGGTTAATACGAAACACCTTGCTTGTTAATATTTATGGTTTGATCTTCGGATTTCCAGTTCCAATTATCTTAGCCCTTTGTTTCAATGAAATTCGGAATTTGTTATTTAAAAAGATTTCGCAGACGATCAGCTATTTGCCTTATTTTATATCAACGGTTGTGGTGTGTGGGATGGCCTTAACGTTCTTCTCGCCAAGCGTAGGAATTATAAACGTAATTCTAGGAAAGTTCGGTATTGAAAGTATTTACTTTTTCCAAGATCCTGCATATTTCCGTACGCTCTATGTGTTGCTAGGAATATGGCAAGGAGCGGGATTCTCCGCCATTATATACATCGCTGCATTGTCTGGCATTAGCCCTGATTTGTATGAGGCAGCGAAGATTGATGGAGCCAACCGTTGGCAGCAGATTCGTTACATTACGCTTCCAAGCTTAGTTCCGACAATTATTGTGATGCTGCTGCTTAATCTTGGTGGGATGCTCAATACGGATTTTGCTAAAATCATCTTGCTGTACAATCCAGCGATTTATGAGACGGCCGATGTTCTTAACACTTACGTCTATCGACTTGGACTCAAAGAGTCGAATTACAGTTACGCGACAGCAGTCGGCTTGTTCCAAGGTGTTGTTGGATTCATCCTCGTGTATGGGGCTAATTATATCAGTCGTAAAGTAAATAAGACGTCACTGTGGTAGAGGAGGATTTGGTATGACGAAGACTTTGAAGAAGTTGGGCAATGGAGATACATGGTTCTCTCTCCTTGTTTACGTAATCATTATTAGTATGTGTGTTGTTACGCTATATCCATTCCTCTATATCATCAGTGTGTCGATCAGTCAGACAGATAGCGTGACACGTAATGAAGTGTTGTTATTTCCCAAAGGGTTTAATCTTGCTGCTTATGAAACTGTGCTTAGTTATAAAGGAATTATGATCGCTTATGCCAATACGATCTTCTACACGGTGGTTGGTACGTTGTTTAGTTTAATGCTAACAGTGTTAGCTGCTTACCCCTTATCACGTAAGGATTGGAAGCTGCGCCATTTTGCCTCTATCTTCATCATTATTACACTCTGGTTCGGTGGGGGAATGATTCCGTTCTACCTCGTCATTAAGGAATTGCACTTGCTCAATACGAGAGCGTCAATCATACTCTATGCGGCCATATCGACGTTCTACATCATTATTGTTCGCTCCTACTTCGAAAGCTTGCCCAAAGAGATGGAAGAATCAGCGAAGATGGATGGTGCGAGCGATATTCGAATCTTTTTCCAAATTGTACTGCCATTATCTAAGCCGGTTCTTGCCGCAATTGGACTTTATTATGCCATTGGTAAATGGAACTCGTTCTTCTGGGAGATGATTCTGCTTAATAAAGAGGATTTACTACCCGTTCAAGCGTTACTTGTGCGAATTATTCGAGAAGGCTCATTTGACAAAGAGATGGAACGCGCGCTTGTTCAACATGCTTCGGTGCTTCCAATTACGATTCAATATGCTGCCATTATTATTACTTCATTGCCAATCATTGCGCTGTATCCTTTCCTACAAAAATACTTTGTGAAAGGGGTGATGATTGGTGCCGTTAAAAGCTAGATGCTGATCAAGGTTTGTCATATACGCCAAATAATAATGGAGGTCTTCGAAATGAGAAGAACAATGAAATGGAAATCCATGATTTTACCTGCAATGGCCTTAACGCTAATTACATCAGCATGTAGCAGCAACACAGCAAGCAGCACCAATTCCCCGAGTACGAATACAACTTCTTCAACAGATGGGAATAGCAATGCAAAGCCCGTTAAGCTATCGATCTTTATTACAAGTCGTGCGACAGATGCGATGTATTCGAATGAGACAATGATCTGGAAGGAACTTGGCAAGAAACTGAATATTGAGTTTGAATTTATTACAGGCGATGCGAAGACAATGAACGATAAGTTCCCGATTATGGTTGCATCAGGTGAAATTCCAGATATCGTATCGGGTCGAATTCGTGATTTTAACAAGTTTGGTGCACAAGGAGCTTTTCAATCATTGAACGAATTAATAAAGAAGGCTCCTAACATTCAGAAATATCTCATGGACGACAAAGCTGCTAAGATGCAGACGATGGCTGCTGACGGCAATATGTACTCCATTCCAATGCTATCCGCTGTTCGTACTTCTGAAGGCCCACTTGTACGTAAAGATTGGCTAGATAAGCTCGGTTTACCGATGCCAGAGACGATTGATGATTGGTATACGGTACTTAAGGCGTTCAAGGAAAAGGATGCCAACGGCAATGGCGATGCGAATGATGAAGTTCCTTTTGCCACAACAGGTACGCCTGATACGTATTACTTGAACTTTGCAGATGCTTGGGGAATCGATCTCAATGCGGATGGACGCTGGATGGAAGAAAGCGGGAAGATGGTATTCACCCCAATTGATCCAAGAGCCAAAGAATATTTAGCGACGATGAATAAATGGTACAGTGAAGGGCTGCTCGATAAGGAGATGCTGTCCCGCCAAGAGAAAGATTACACGGCGATGATCTTTAATGATAAAGTCGGTGTGACGAATCACTGGGTCGGTTATGTTGCAGGGTTTAACGCAAGACCTGAAGCGCAGAAGATACCTGGATTTAACTTCCAAGTCGCACAGCCTCCTGTATTGAAAAAAGGTGACAAACCACTTACGAGCAGACAACAGCAAATTACGGTGCCATGGGCTTGGGCAATCGGTAATAAGAACAAGAATGTCGAAGCTACAATGAAATTATTCGACTATGTGTACAGTGACGAAGGACAATTGCTGCTTAACTTTGGTCTGGAAGGAGACACGTATACGAAGTCGGGTAATGACGTGAAATATACTGATAAAATTACGAAGAATGCGGATGGGTCTGCTAAAGCGTTGTACCGGATTGGGGCACAGTCACTCATTGGTTTCCGCCAAGATGCACGTTATGAGAAAGCTTCCTGTGTAAGTGATGATGCTTGTAAGCAATTGTTTGATTACGTTGATCATAACTACTTCAGAGATCCAGTTCCGTCGCTAAAATACACAGAAGATGATGCTGAGAAGTTCAATGAAATTTCTACTCCAATGAATACGTATGTTGATGAAATGATGAGTAAGTTTATTATTGGTCAAGAGCCAATAGGGAAATTTGATGATTTTGTTGCAAAGGTGAAATCAATGCGTTTTGATGAAGTGAATCAAATTCAGCAGAAAGCCTATGCGAAATACAAGGAAATGTCAAAATAGAAAGGTCATGCCATGAAACATGTTCGCGGGAATTTGTTCTTAATGAAAGAAATTAATCGCTCTACCATTCTAAGTATGCTACAACGGGAAAAAGCGTTGTCTCGCGCGGAAATTGCACAGACAACAAAGCTTAGTGCAACGACCATTTCCTCTCTCGTTGATGAGTTGATTGCAGAAGGTTTTATCGTGGAATTAGGGGAGAAGTCATCACCAGGAGCAGGTAGAAGGGCAATCATGCTTGAGATAAGCAGGGACAATGGATTCGTGATCTCTATTGGTCTTGGGAATCGTATATTCTACGGCACATTATCGAATTATCACAATGACGTGATCGCAGAGATCACGGTACCAGCTGTGATTGGGCATGAGAATGTGCTCGAATGTATACGCACATGTGTCTCGAAGCTTGCAGCTAAAGCGAATATTCAAGATTTGTCGATGATCAAAGGAATCGGTATTGCATCCCCTGGCATTGTCGATGAGAGTAACGAAACGATTACGTATTCACGTTCATTAGGATTGAAAGATTTCGAAATTGCGCGTGAGCTGCAAGCGTATTATCCAATCCCAATTCATGTCATGAATGATACGAATGCAGCAGCGTTTGCAGAGTATTATTTGCTCGGCAATTCTGATGTGAAGAATGTGCTGTATGTGTGGATTTATGAAGGTGTAGGTGCAGGGCTGATTGTAAATGGTCAGGTACTGTCTGGTTATAAAGGCAGAGCTGGGGAAGTTACGTTCTTGAATGATTACTTATATGACGCTCCGAGTGTGATTAAGCAGGCAAATCGGCAAGCAGCGAAGTACGATCCGAACACTATTTTTGAAGAAATCGAAGATGTCATTCAAGCTTATGAAGCAGGTGTTCCGTGGCTAGAGACGATGATGCGCCGTGTGCTGCAAGTCTTAAGCAAAGCAGTAGCGATCATGATGAATCTGCTTGGACCTGAGCAAGTCATTCTTGATGGTTGGTTCATTAAGTCACCGAAGTGTATGGCAATCGTTCATGATAATCTTGAAAAATATAGTGTTCACACGCCATACGAGCCAAGCCGAGTAACCTCAGCGCAATTAAGGGAGAAGAATTATGTAGTCGGTGCTTCCACCATCATTCTCTATCAACTTTTCAAAGAAAAAGTATTGTTAACTTGAGTTTTGAGGAGAGGGAAGATGATCATGACAAGACAATTTGTGATCAAGAAAATCGGTATAGTAGTTGTAGTATGTATGATGCTACAAATGTTGCCCTATTTCATGAAGTCGTCTCAGGCTACTGTGAACGCTAATGCGACGAGTTCCTTGAACTGGCTGAAAAAGCAGCTGGATGCACCTGTTTATCCAGTAGCAGTGAGTATTACGAGCAACAATGGAACAAGTGTTGGAATTGTATCGGGAACAGTTGGCACTACGAATGCACCACTTCCTACTCATACCCTTCAGACGAATCCGAATATCAAATCCACGCAATCATACCCGAATCAATATAGCGGAGTTGTAAGTGGAACTTGGGGTGGCATCACGAATCGCAGTGATTATTCGATCTATGTATTCGATGAAACCGATATTGCTTACAAGAAAGTGGAGGTTACGCTGAATGCGAATGGAACGTGGTCAACAGGAAGTTTAACATTTAACGGAAAGCCAGTAGTCGCACTTGTGAAGAACAACAATACGGTAGTCGGTTTATTGAATGAATTCGTGAAGAAAACCGTAGTTGAATATGAGGTGTACACATTCGCGAAGTCGGATGCACTCTATTACCAGACAAAAGCTCCGATTTACGAAGATGGAACGTTCTCTACGCGCAAAGTGCCTATTTTTAATGGGCAAGATATTACAGGGTATACGACTCCAGACAGTGTGGGTACGAAAGTCGTTCAAGTCGTACGCAAGTCAGATGGGAAAGTACTCTCAACGAGTGAATTGCCACGTCTTGATCTGATTCGCTCGTATTACATTCCACTTGAAGATTCGCATAATACGCTTGGTGTAGATCGCCGCAGTTGGATTTATGACGATGCCCTTGCGGTCATTGCTTTCTCGTTAGCTGGGGATCAGACACGCGCCAACAAGATTCTTCAACAGCTGCAAAATTTGAAAAACCCAGATGGCTCATTATATTTCTCCTACGATACATTCTCGAATGATTTCGATAACAAGAAGCGTAGTGGAGCGATTGCATGGGTGGGGTATGCTGCTCTACAATATGAGAAGAAGTTCTCAAGTACGACTTATCGTGGGTTCGCGACGTCACTTGCTGATTATTTGCTTACATTGCAAAGTCCAACAACAGGAAGTATTAAAGGTGGACCAGATGTTGCGTGGTACTCAACAGAGCACAACGTGGATAGTTATTTCTTCTTCCGCGACTTGGGGCAGTTAAGTGGCAATGCAACTTATCAGAATGCAGCGACTGCAGTAAAGAATGCACTTCTGGGATCGCATTGGAATACGACGGAGCAGCGATTCAATCAAGGGATTAATGATCCATCAGGTTCGCTCGATGCGAATTCATGGGGTTCGATTTTCCTGGAGTCTATCGGCAGACATGATCTTGCGGTTACGGCAACGGCATACTTGAACAATTTTAAAGTTAACAATGTCCCGTTCGTTAAGAGTAGTGATCTGAATAAATACAACATGACTTACGAAATCCTGGGTCTAGTATCAGGCTATAAGCCTTATCTACCAGACAACAATGATTATGTAAATGCACCGAGTGTCATCTGGACAGAAGGTACTTGGGGTGTAATCAATCTATTCGAGCGTCAGGGGACGAATGCGACTGCCTTGAAGCAGTCCATGTACGATATTCAATCGGCAGATCCAACTGGAGGAACGGTCTATACGAATGAGGGTTATGCGCCTCTGCCTTATGAATTCTACGTGTGGCCATCTGTTGCAGCTAGCGCTTGGGCGTATATTACAATCTATAATCCTACAAGTATTTGGTAATGAAAAAAGAGTCTGTGGCGATCGTACGCTGCAGACTTTTTTGCTGCTAGGGTTATACATGAACCTTCGTTCATGGTATGATGGACGTTAACCCCCATTTTACTTCGGTCTTCCGAGCCAAAGTGGGGGTTCATTCTCGCTAAACGAGGGGTTAATTGTTTTGAAAACGTTGATTATTGCTGAAAAACCGGACATGGGGCGCAATATTGCAGCTGCAATTGAACCACGGTCCCTTAACAAACGAACCTATATCGAAGGTGACAATTACATTATTACATGGGCAATCGGTCATTTAATTGAACTTGCAGAGCCGGATGCTTATGACCCTAAATATAAGAAATGGAACATCGGGCATCTGCCAATTATTCCAGAGACATTCCGTCTAATCCCTAATCCACGGACGAAGGATCAACTGAGTGTGATTGCAGATCTTGCCAAACAGTGCGGAGCAGTCGTTAATGCATGCGATGCCGGGCGCGAGGGTCAGCATATTTTTGCACTCATCATGCGCTATTTGCAATTGAAATTACCAGTGAAACGACTTTGGATATCGGACTTAACACCAGAGACAATTCGTCAGGGATTTGCGGAACTGAAGGAAGGTTCGGAATATGCGAATTTGACGAAAGCAGCGCGGGCACGAAGTGAAGCAGATTGGGTTATTGGGATGAATGGAACGCGTGCATTTACAACGAAGCACAATGTGCTGCTATCAGTGGGTCGTGTGCAGACTCCCGTTCTTGCCCTGCTTTATGAGCGTCAGAAGCTGATTGAGTCGTTCGACTCCTTAACGTTCTACGATCTGGAAGCGACTTTTAAACAAAATGAGACCGAGTACAAAGGCATGTGGCAGGGTGATCGGCTGACAGACCCTGAGAAAGCGGACAGGCTTTTGCAAAAGGTAAAAGGCAAAGAGGGCAAAGTACAGTCGTATGAAGTGAAGGATACGAAGGAATATCCATTTAAGCTGTATGATCTTACGCTATTACAGCGGGATGCGAATGCAAGATTCGGATTTTCTGCGAAGAAGACACTCGACATTGCACAGTCTTTGTATGAGAAGCATAAAGTTATCTCTTACCCGCGTACGAACTCGAACTATGTGAATGAAGCGAACATTCCACAGATGCATAGTGCGCTTAATGCACTGCGTGGTACGGCTTATGATGAATGGGCACAGGGAGCTAATCGAGCACTCGTGAATGCCAATAATAAATCGATTTGTAATCCGGCGAAGGTAGAAGATCACCATGCAATTCTGCCTACAGGTAAGCGAAGTACAACGCTTTCTACGGATGAGAATAAGCTTTTCGATCTCGTGATTCGAAGATTCCTATCTCAATATTACCCAGCAGCCATGTACAAGCAGCATACGGTCATTACGGTCGTAGAGGGGGAAGAGTTCAAGACGAATATTAAGCAATTGCTGTCCAAAGGCTGGAAAGCAATCTACGAAGAGCTCAAGCAAGAGAAGCGAACGAGCAAGAAGAAGGAGGAAGATGAGGAAGACGAAGCAGCTGAAGTAACAGATGATTTCTCCGTTGTAGAAGGTCAAGCTTCGACTTGTACGGATGCGATTGTGAAAGAGAAGCAGACGCAGCCACCGAAAGCTTTTACAGAAGGAACACTACTTAAAGCAATGGAAAGTGCGGGTAAATCGGTGGAAGATGAAGAGCTTCGCGAAGCGATGAAGGATTCGGGACTTGGAACTCCAGCTACGCGTGCTGCGACGATTGAACGCTTAAAGAATGTAGGATATATCGAAGGACAGGGTAAGCGAATGGTGATCACGCTGAAAGGTCGAACTGCCATTGAGCTGATTCGTAATGCGGGTGTTGAACTGCTGACTTCCCCAGAGATGACAGGTCAGTGGGAACGACGGTTGAATGCGATTGCCAAAGGAGAAGCTTCGGATGAACAGTTCATGCAGCAAGTGAAGCGATTCGCAGCATTTATCGTGGATAAAGTAAGGCAACAGAGTCGAGCGGCACAGACAGACTTTGGTGAAGTCGATGGAGCAGGCGGTAAAGGGAAGGGTAGTGCCAGTAAAGCAGGTAAAGGGAAAAGTGCGGATGGCTCGGCGAAATCAACATCGAAGCCGAAGACAGCAACTCGTAGCAAATCGACTGGAGCAAGTGCAACTTCCAATCAAGGGCCAGTTCCCGTAACAACTTGTCCGCGTGAAGGCTGCGGCGGTACGATCATTATGGGCAAGAAGGGCTATGGCTGTTCGAACTACAAGACGGGCTGCGGCTTTGTCATCTGGAAGGATAGTTTCGGGCGGACATTGACGGAAACCCAAGTTAAAGCATTAATTGAAAAAGGCAAGACGGCAAAGCTAAAGCTTACAAGTGATAGTGGTGAAGAGTTCGATGGTCGTATTCAGTTAGCCGATGCATCTTCTGGAAAATTAACGGTTGAACGTGTGTAAGGAGAGCGAAGGATGAAGCAAGTTCAAATGTGGCAAGATCAGTTGAAGAGCGACTGGAAGTCTATTCTAGGCGAGGAATGGAATAAACCGTACATGCTGGAATTACTTGCATATATGGCGGATGAATACCGAGACCATGAAGTGTTTCCTGCGCAGGAGCAAGTATTTGCCGCGCTTGAAGCAACACCTTATGAAGCGACGAAGGTTGTTATTCTGGGACAAGATCCTTATCATGGAGCGGGTCAAGCGCACGGTATGAGTTTCTCGGTACAACCTGGTGTAGCTATTCCTCCTTCTCTTCGCAATATGTACAAGGAATTACATAGTGATCTGGAGCTTCCAATTCCTACTCATGGCTGTTTACGAGCTTGGTCAGAGCAAGGCGTGTTGCTACTGAACACGGTACTAACTGTGCGTTCTGGCGAGCCATTGTCACACCGCAAGCGGGGTTGGGAGACATTTACGGATGAAGTCATTCGACAATTGAATACGAAGCAGGAGCCTGTCGTATTTATTCTATGGGGGAATGAAGCGATTAAGAAAGCGGAGATGCTGGATCGCAGTCGTCATCACATCCTAACTTCCGTTCACCCTAGTCCGCTATCTGCACGTCGTGGATTTTTCGGATCACGTCCTTACTCGCAGACGAATGAATTTCTAGTCCGTCATGGACTTACGCCGATTGATTGGTCCATACCCGAATATGTGATCCAAGCAGAGGAATTATTTTTACACAATTAGCAGTTTAAAGGGGCGGCGAACATGGACAATCAGTTTCAACAATTCGAGCGAGATTTCTCAACCGTATATCGGAAAATCGCATCGGAATACAGCAAGACACATACAGGTGGTGTATCCGGTTCACAATATTTTCTACTCCAGATGTTAGGTGAGGGTCCCAAGACGGGGATTGAAATTGCGGACACGCTTGGGGTTACTCTACCAGCCGTTACGAGCATGACGAAGAAGCTTGCAGCAAACGGCTATATTAAGCAAGTACGTTCGGATGTCGATAGACGCTATGTCTTCAATCATCTAACAGAAGAAGGTAAGACACAGCTCGATCTCATGCACAAAGATGGTTTGCATATTCTCACTCGAATGATTCGCTCACTAACAGAAGAAGAATTCAAGCAATTAACCGAAATTTATCATAAAATGAGTGCCAGATTTCAGGAATAGCCGAAAGCTGGTTTTTTTATGAATTGACATAATAGTTAAATCTATTTATCATTAAATTAGTTAAATAAATTCTTTGTAGAAAAGGAATGATGATAAATGGGTCGTTTAGCAAACAAAGTAGCGATTATTACAGGTTCTGCTGGTGGTCAAGGTAAAGCGGAAGCGCTTTTATTTGCACAAGAAGGTGCGAAAGTTGTCGTAACTGACGTACAAGAAGGTAAAGTACAAGAAGTAGTAGCGGAAATTAAAGCAAATGGCGGCGAAGCAATCGGTTTCTACCAGAATGTTGCTTCTGAAGAAAATTGGGTTCAGATCGTTAAAGACACGGTTGAAGCTTTTGGAAAAATCGATATTCTCGTGAACAACGCTGGAATTACGAGTCAATATCCACTAACAGATGCTCCACTTGATCACTGGAATAAAGTGATGGAGATTAACCTTAATGGTACTTTCCTTGGAATGAAGCATGTCGTTCCTGTCATGTCGCAAAATGGTGGCGGTTCCATTATCAATATCTCTTCCATCGCTGGTCTTACAGGAAGTAGTGGTGCGAGCGCTTACACAGCATCCAAAGGTGCGGTTCGTATGCTTTCCAAAGCAGCTGCGATCGACCTTGCGAAGCAAAATATCCGTGTTAACTCCGTTCACCCGGGTTACATTGAAACACCGATGACAGCAGGTTTCTTCGCAGATGAGAACATGCTGAACTGGTTCAAGGCACTAACTCCACTTCCGTACCTAGGTAAATCCGAAGACGTAGCAGCGGGTGTTCTGTTCCTTGCATCTGATGAATCCAGATTTGTAACAGGTATTGAACTGCCCATCGATGGCGGTCATTCCGCACAATAAGATAGAGAAGGGAGATGTCCAAATGCAATCACAATCCGAGATGAAAGCAGCTCTGCAAAGCTATGTAGACAACTTTAATGCAGGAAATGCGGAGGGCGTTATCGCACTATTCGCACAGAACGCGACAGTTGAAGATCCGGTGGGTGAACAACCACTAGAGGGAATGGAAGCAATTACAGCATTCTATACGCAAGTGATCGCGTCAGGATCAAAGCTTACGCTTGCAGCACCAATTCGTGGTTCACACAGCAACTCCGCAGCGATGGCATTCGTTGTTGAAAGTAATATGGATGGTCAAATCATTCACATTAATGTAATTGACGTTATGACATTCGATGAGTCTGGCAAAATCTCCAGCATGCGCGCATACTGGGGACCTGAAGATATGCAAGTGATGTAGTTGTTTGTTTAACGGAACCGTTACCTGATACATTCAGGTGGCGGTTTTTTTGCGGTTGACCATGTCCAGCGATTTAATTTCGCATAAGATCCTTGATGTAGGGAATAATTTGTATAATTATCCATTAAAGAATAAATAATCTCATTTTCTGCCATCATTTCTTAGGAGGGATTCGATCAATGGACCAATTGTCGACAGATCTGCGAGAGCAATTACAGAAGCATTTTCATAAAAGTGCAGATGTGACAGTGCGCTCAATATCTTCTGAGATGGCCGTTTGCTTTGTGCCTGAACTTATTGACAAGGCACATTTAGCTGAATTCATCTTAAACCCTCTACAGTGTTTGGATAAGAGACCGACAGGAGAGCAGCTTGTGGATCTGCTTCCCATCGGCGAAGTCCAATCTGTGAACTCTCTGAAAGAGGCAATTCCCTTAGTTGCGAGAGGCTGGGTATATATTGCAACTTCACAGGGTGGCGTTGCGGCGAACATTTCCAGTATGCCCAAACGGGCATTGGTTGCTCCACAGAATGAGGCTACCATCCTTGGTCCATTGCTTGCTTTTACAGAGGCTTTGGACACAAATACTGCCCTATTGCGATCATCTATCCCCGACACTGCGCTGTGCAACGAACAGTACCCGATAGGAAATGTCAGAGAAACAACAGTTAGTCTATTGTACTTGGATAGTCGAGTGGAACAGTCGTGTGTAGAGCTTTTGCGCGAACGAATTCGCTCGCTCCGTACCAATGACATTACGGGAAGCTCAGAATTGATGCACATGCTGCAGGACAATGATGCTAGTGTATTTCCGGAGATGATGCTGACGGAACGTGTTGATATGGCGAGCAGATCATTGCTGGAAGGGAAGATCGTTCTTATTGTGGATGGCAGTCCGCTTGCGCTTATTGGTCCAAATGAGTTTGTCGATTTTTTTCTATCGCCTGAGGATCGTTATTTAGGCTGGAGCATTGGGACCTTTCTTCGTGTCCTGCGTTTATTGGGTCTAATGTTTTCCGTGTTTCTAACCCCAGCCTATGTTGCAGCACTTACTTTCCATTATGAAATTATCCCATCATCTCTACTTGTTTCCCTAATCGAATCTCGTTCAAGAGTTCCATTCCCTCCCTTGTTCGAGACTCTTATTCTGGAGGTTACAATGGAACTGCTTCGTGAAGCAGGAGCGAGATTGCCTACTAAGGTAGGACAGACAATGGGTATTGTAGGCGGTATCGTTATCGGGCAGGCGGCCGTTCAAGCTGGATTTACAAGCAATATTCTGATTATGCTCGTTGCACTCGCGGCGCTTGGCTCTTTTGCCATTCCCGATTATTTGATGAGCAGCAGTCTCCGGCTTGTTCGCTATCCCATGATCATATTTGCAGGGTTATGGGGAGGGGTTGGCATTGCTTTTATTTCGCTTTTCGTTACCTTGCATTTACTACGACAGACAAGCCTTGGAAAGGCGTATTTTACTCTGATACACCCTACGGAAAGAAAACATGATGCAACTCACGAACTGCTGCTCCCGGAACCGCACGGTTTAACCTCGAAGGGACATAATCTGCGCAAACTTGTTAAGTCTTTCAAGTTTCGCTCCTTATGGATGGGAGACATCGAGGAATAATTACAACTTAGGTGATGAAGGATGACAACTGAAGGGCTAACAAAACAACCGTTTTCTTTCAAGGCATATATGCTGCTGTTCCTAATATGCAATGCTCAAATTGGCGTGGGCATATTTGGCTTTCAACGCTTTGTTTACAAGGCTGCCCAACATGATGCATGGATTTCTGTCATTCTTGCAGGAATAGCGACCCACATTTCTGTATGGATAATGGTAACTACGCTGCGAAAGCATCAATCACTCGATCTGTATGAGATTCATCAGAAGCTCTTCGGCAGGTGGATTGGCGGAGGGATAAGCATCCTGTTTCTCGTATATTTCCTCTCAAACATGACGACGATTATACGGACGTACATAGAGGCGTTACAGTCCTGGATCTTCCCGGATTTTCCGACTTGGTTGCTCTCGCTCATCCTGATCATTTTAACGGTTTATGGAAGCTTAGGCGGGATCCGTGTTGTATTGCAGCTTAGCGTTATCAGCCTTTTTTTAATTTTGAGCATACCAATTTTGCACTATACTCCACTGGAATACGCAGTGTGGAGCCGAATTTTGCCGATTTATGATACCTCACTTCCGCAGTTGCTAAATGGAGCGATGAAGATGGGATTTACGATAGCAGGATTTGAGGCTATCTATTTTGTATACAAGCGGGTCAAGGATAAAGAAAATGTGATGAAGTATACACAGGTAAGTGTGTTATACACAAATATCCTGCATCTCTTTATTATGCTAGTCTCCATTGTCTACTATAGTGACCAGCAGCTTCTCAAAACGATTTGGGCCTCGATTACTCCACTGAAAATCATTAAGTATCCTTTCTTGGAGCGAATTGAGTTTGTCGTCACGCCTTTATGGATGTTCGTTGTTCTGCCTGGGTTGATGCTGATGGCATGGATGCTGCTAAGGGGCACCTCATTCTTGTTTGGATGGCATCAAAAAGCGACTTTGTATGGGATGGCTATGATCGTGTTTGTAGCCTCGTCGATGATTCGGAATCGAGGACAAATTAATGCCATAAATGATTATCTCGGCTTCATTGCAATTTCCGTGTCCTATATTTATCCATGCTTACTGCTTGCAATTACCTACTTGGCTGAGTGGAGGAAATCGAAAGCAAAAGCAAAAGGGAGAGATGGGGGATGAGAAAGTTATGGCACAGACTTATACTTGTCATGATAGGCATATGTGTACTCTCGGGATGTGTTCATTCGAATGTCCTTGAGAAGCTGGGATTAACGATCGCTTTGGGATTTGATAAATCAGCTGATAACAAGCTATATGTGACTTCTGCTCTCCTCAATCCCGAGGCAGGAGCAAAAGAGAAAATTAAAGTTATATCTTCTTACGGTAACAGCAGTAAAGGAACTCGTATTAACAACAATCGCCAACTGTCCAATTCGCTTGTGAGCGGACAGATTCGGGTTGCAATGTTTGGAGAGGAACTAAGCAAAGAGGGTATTATTGAAATTGTAGAGAATATGGCCCGTGATCCGTTTTTTGGAGATATGATTTATTTATCAGTTAGCAGGGGGACATCGCATGAATTGCTGAGCATCAAAAATACCAAAATAATGAACATTGGCATGTTTATGTATGAAATGCTTCAACAGCATATAAAGGAGGAGTGGGTTCCTTCCTGTACCATGCACGATTTTCGCAGCGACTTTTATAGTGCTGGCAAAGATCCTATGCTTCCAATCATAAATCAGCACGAGGGAGGAATCGAGATTGAAGGACTTGCTTTATTCCACGATGATCATCTTGTAGGCTCCATTAATCCGAACGAGGCGTATTTGCTCAAGTTATTGCGGGGTAAACAGAAAGCCAGGCTAAAGGAGCTGCGGATAAAGCGAGAAAGGCTGCGCCCATACATTCAGGAGAGCAATGTTCTTGATGGTGAAGTGAAGGTAGTTGTCTCTGCCTTGAATAGCAAGGCTCGAATTCGGCTTTTGTCTAAAGAACAATTGGAGTTTAAGGTAAATGTGAAATTAAATGTGGAGGTCGAGGAGATTACAGAACTGTACGACTTCAGTAATCCTGCGGCAACAGTCCTGCTTCAGCAGGAAATAGCCAAATCGATGACAGAAGAAATCAACCGTCTCGTTCAGAAGATGCAGCGCCTCAATTCGGATGCAGTCGGATTTGGCGAAACCTACAGAAGCTCAGTTAGGCACTCACAGCTTAGCAGAGATAAATGGCATGACATGTTCCCGCAAGCGAAAGTTGAAGCTGATGTAAAAATAAATATTGTCCGGACAGGGACAATTGAATGATGCTCCTTTTTTAGGTAGGTATCTACTCTATGGGGGACATTTTAGTTAAGGGTTGACCTCTTTTTGTGGAGTCGATAGTGCTGGTAGTGTTCACGGTCGATTTGAATCGTATCCTGAAATTCAAACCCGCATTTTTGTAAAACACGATTAGAGGGTGCATTGTTATCAAGTGCAATTGCGCAGAGCACTTCGACAGTGGTATTTTCAAATAAATAGTGGACGATTCCTTGAACTGCTTGGGTTGTATAGCCTCTACCACGGTGGTCCTTAGAGATGGCATACATGATTTCCCGATTGGGTGGAGGGAGTTCGTCCTTGATCCCTGTACAGCACCAGCCGATAAATTCATTCGTTTCTTTTAGAATGATACCTAATCGAAGACGAAGTGAGCCGATGTCTTTCTTATCTGCAACTGCCTTTATAAATTGTTTGTTCTCGGGGATCTCGTAGTTGTTAAACCACTGCTCGCGTTGCTCTTTAGTTACGTTCCATCCTGGTAAGGAAATGTGAATTTCAGATTGCCAGGTTAGGGCATGAAAGGAATCTAGATCTGATGTTATGTATTCTCTTAGAATGATGTCCTTGCAGTTGATTTGAAAAATCGGTTCTTCTGTTTGCGTGTGAGTATTCATGTGTGAGCTCCTTAAACATTTATGAAATAGGGTTCCAATTACTCTTTCAATCTGTCTTTCTATAATCTAACTTAGCATATAAGAATTGAAACGAATATGGCATAAATTAATTTAATTGGATCCATGCATAAAAACACCTAAACTTTTTCGTTTGGGTGTTTTCTGCATGGATATCAATTTGCATATCCTACAATAAAAACGCAGCCACGATTGTGGTAACAACCAACCCAATCACTACAGGCTTGAGATTACGTCTAGCAAGCTCGAATGGACTGACTCCGCAGATAGCGGCAGCAGGGATGAGTGCCCAAGGGATGAGTGTCCCACCACCTACCCAAATGGCAGAAATTTGACCTAGCGCAGTTAGGGTTGCAATCCCTTTACCAAGGGCAACACCGAAGAGGTGAGCGACCGAACCTGCAAGCGATATACCGGAGAATCCAGATCCATCTAACCCCGTAATAGCACCTACAGAAGTGAGCGTAAGAGCGCTAACTGAAGCGTTTGTTGGTACAGATTGTGCTAATGCGAGACCAAGATCGTTCACGATTCCGTGTGATGTAGCGGGAAGTATTTTACCGAAAATATCAATTAACGCGGAATCCCCTAAATAGAAGAATGCGGCAATCGGTATCACGGGTCCGAACACTTTAAATCCGAATTGAAGTCCCTCCAGAATATATCCGGTTACCCGCTCCAAGCCATCTTTCTTGTGTGCAAGCATCGTAACTAGGCCCATAATAAATACACAAGTTCCTCCAATTAGTGCTGTCGCATCGCCGCCTTGAAGGTTTAAGGTATACATGGCATAGACATCTGCTGCAAATAGCAAAACAACTAGAATAGCGAGAAAGCGACGTAGATTTCTACTTATGCCATATCGTTTCTCATCGGAGATGTAAGGGGCAGATTCTACATTTATTCGACTGAGTAGTGCAGATAGATCAGGTCCGAGTTTCCCTTTTTTCATATCGCGATGTAAGAACCAGAAGGCAGTAACTGTTGTAACAACACCCATCACGATGACTAGTGGAATAGAAGCTTGCATCACATCCCCGATCGGGATTCCAGCTGCTCCTGCGGTTAGTTTCGGTGCTCCTTGAATGATATAGTCCCCAGATAGTGCAATCCCGTGCCCGAACAAGTTCATGGCAATTGCTACACCAATAGCGGGAAGTCCAACACGCAGAGCAACTGGAAGGAGTACCGCGCCAATCAGAGCAACGGCAGGTGATGGCCAGAAGAACAACGAGATTACCAGCATGATTAGACCAATAATCCAATATGCGAGTGCAGGTGTGCGAATAAATCGAGCGACAGGTGCGATCATCATTTCATTAATGCCCGTCTTGGTTAAGACATTACTCATCGCAACAATTAATGAAATCACGAGGATAGTCCCAAGTAACTCTTTAATCGCATAAATAAAGGAGTTAAACACACCACTTACCGATTGTGACAACGATTCAGTAGCGAGTAGCCCAATGAGAAAGATGCCTATTATGCAGACAAGCGTCGTATCTTTGCGCATAACCATACAGCCAATGATAAGGACGATGAAGACTACATACAACCAATGTATGCCAAGTAATTCAACCGCCATATGAATTCCTCCTATAAAAAGGCTTTTACCTGTGGTCATACAGGTTATGCGCCTATTGAAAGAGGGTGACGGAACGAACATTCATTGAAAGACTTAAAGAAATCGCTTACAATATGAAGCGTAATCATAGATAAGCAGTTTATTAAAAATGATAAACGGGAGAGTGGCAGTAGATGAATTATTGGGTTGGAATTGATCTTGGTGGTACGAATATGGTGTGCGGTTTGCTGGATGATCAAATGAACATTGTGGCAAAACTCAAGAAACCAACGCTTGCAAGTCAAGGTTCGGATGATATTATCAGGCGCCTTGCAGAAACTGTCCATGAATTATTAGAGCAAAACAATATACATAAGAACGACTTACAAGGAATCGGAATGGGCTCTCCCGGATTCATTAATCCAGACCTAGGCATTGGTGTATTCTCCGCTAACTTAGGTTGGAAAGACTACCCTGTTGCTGCACGTCTGCAAGAACTAACAAATGTGCCTGTATCTATCGATAACGATGTGCGGATGTATGTGTATGGCGAATCGATTCAAGGTGCGGGTCGTGGTCATAAACATGTACTAGGCATTACGCTTGGAACGGGAATCGCAGCTGCAGTTGTCAGCAATGGTCAGTTATTCTATGGCGGAGGCTATATGGCTGGGGAGATTGGTCATATCCCAATGGATGGTGTAACGGCGCAGTGTGGCTGCGGATTGGTTGGTTGCTTGGAAACTGTAGCATCAGCGACAGGTATTGCTCGTCAGGCGAGAGAAGCTTTGCTAGATGGTCGTACAAGTCTTCTAGGCGATTGGTTTGATAGCGATAGCCTAGCACGACTTACAGCAACAGATGTTTCCAAAGCGTATGACGAAGGGGACGAACTTGCGAAAGAAGTTATGGAATATACAGGTCGTGCTCTTGGAAAAGGACTGGCTGCTGCGGTCACGCTATTTAGCCCAGATTGTATTGTCATTGGCGGCGGGGCTGCCCTAGCAGGGGAAAGATTATTTGCACCTATGCGTGAAGAAATTCAGAAGAACGTGATTGCAGGTTATTGGGAAAAGCTAACGATTGTTCGTGGTGAACTGATTGACGATGGTGGAGTGATTGGATCGGCAACATTTGCGAAGAGTCGGGCGTAAGTATCGACCAACAGCAACGTTGAAGAAGACCCCTTGAGAAAGGGGTCTTTTTATTGGGTCATTCATATGTTAAAAATCTACAAGAACAGAATGAATCTAGCTTCAACCTACAATTTAACCAACACTTCTGTGCCGTCCTTAGCTCGGACATCGACAAGGACTGTTCCTTTGTAACGTTGGATCTCCTTGATGAGCTGCCTGAGCATTTGCTTCGTGTTTTGGTTTTCAAGAATTGATAGCATCAGTTCAATTCCGAATCGACCGCTATCCGATACAAAATCTTGATCATGGCTTGATCGTATACTCGCATGTTCATCGGGCTTACCGAGCGATTCCCTCATTTTACGTTGAATGAAATTGGAAGTCAGAATACCGATCCCTGTATACAATAAGGAATAAGGGACAGGAATCCAATAAGTAAGTTTTTTATACTTCACTTTTACAATCATCATGACCTGTCACTCAATCACTACGGAGACTGTCTCTTCAGCGGAGCGGACGTCAATGATTTGCCCATCAAGTTCGTTCTCAATGGCATCAATTAGTAGGTCGATGTCGATATCCTTCACGTATTGGGCAGCTTGTGGAATATTGGATGCAATGTTATGTCCCACACTAAGAACAGCCTTTATCAATTTAATCGGCAAATTAATGTTCACATTATCGTTTTTAAGGGATGTGACTCGTATTTTCAACGTTTTATCTAAATAACTGCTGGATGTCGATGACAGTTTCTTTGGATAGTGGGGTTTACCCAATACTTGTACAGCTTGTGTTGAATGAACCGTTTGCTTCTCCTTCAGCGCATCAATCAACTCCGAAGCTTTATCAGAATCAATTTTGCCTTCTTGCATCATGGATAACACTTTGCTGATTTCTTCTTTCATCGCTTTTCCCCCTCATTCATTCTTTAGCAGCTTAACTGCTTCATCCGCGGTAATTTCGTTATTCTCCAGCATAGAAATGACTTTCTTGGCATCTACCTCTGGCTTCTTCCGCGCATCGTAGCCGAGAGCTGTAATGATATCGTTAAGCTTACCGCGCACCGTCGGATAAGATATACCGAGCTCTTTTTCGACTTCCTTTATGTTGCCTCTATTCACTAAAAATGTAATTGCAAAATGGAGTTGTTCAGGCGAGAGTAGAGCTAGCTTTGATAATTCAAACGTATTCTCGATCGTCGTCCGGCAATGTCCGCATTCCAGCTTGACGGCGTGCAGTTGATGGTCGCAAACAGGACACTGTGTGATGATGGGATATTTCATACTCTACTCCTCTCTTTCATTTTATTTGAATTATAAATTAATTTATTCAATTTGTAAATAAATATAATTAACTTTTTTTGATAATAAGATTAATATTATTGATATTAGGGGTTAGTTCATTTATTTTTCTGAAGCAAATTCATCGGGAGATGAAACTGATTCAATCAGGTAAACCGTTTAGGTAGTATCTACTGCTTAGACGGTTTTTTTCTGTGTGTATAGCTATAACTACAATGTGTATAGACTTACACGGAAATGTAGAAGGAAATGGACAAGTTTATGTAAAGAACATGAATTTTTGCTTGACCGCCATAATTGGTATGCTTCTTGCTTTATTACGTTACTAAGGAGAGGTGAGTAAAAGGAGTTGAGAAATTTGTAAACGCTTACCTAATTTGGTTTCGATTATGTATTTTTAAATATGGAGGTTAAGAAATGGCCTTATACCGTTTAAGAAAAACGAAACTGTTGAAATTATTTATGATTCTGAACATGATCTTGTTATGTTTCTCAACCAACAGCAGTTGGGCATATGCCCAAGAGGAGCAAGTCGTACAGGTTCAAGAACAAACCGATGTGCAGGTACCTGAAGATGCTGGATTAGGTTCCGTATCTGAACCTAGTGGGCAAATCCTAGACGAAGCGAGTGATCCAGTTAATTCCGGACATTTAATCAAAGTTACAAATCCAGATGCTGGACCGGGGTTTCATACGATAATTACATCTGAAGGTATTCAAGGGTTAAATGAGTTGACCATTGCTGGTGATGGCTCCATGTATGTGAGTAGCAGTCACTTTGATAATGATACGTATCCGAATACAGAATACATTCACAAATTAGCCGCTGGTGAAAGCAGCAGTTCCCCGTTTGGACCGAAGGGGAATATGACTAGGAACATCACCTTAGATGATCAATATGTTTATGTCTATGATACGTATGGGGTGTTAACCTATTATAACTCAGATGGTAGTGTAGCTCATAAGAATGATCGCAATTACTACATGTCATATTCGGGCCCAATGGCAGTCGATGATACGACTGTATACATTGCACAAGGTGGTAATAAAAACGCCGTTCAATCGTACGATAAATCGGGTCAATTCCTATCAGAGTGGGGATCGGGTTCCATACAGAATCCTAAAGCGATAGCAGTAGACGCGCAGCATGTGTATATATTGCAATCTAATCATGAGCTTTTAATCTTCGCGAAAGACGGTACGCTTCAAAATAAAATAACATTAGACAAAGCACAATCAACAGTAGGCTTAGTTGTAAGCGACGAGGGAAGCTTCTATGTACTCGATCAATCGACTAGTAAAGTCATTCAATACGATAGGACTGGAAAAGAACTTAAAAGCTGGGGATCACATGGATCGGCAGAAGGACAGTTCTTGAACCCGAATGCATTGACACAAGACCCTCAAGGTAATTTATATGTAGTGGATACTGGTAATAACCGAATCCAAATGATGCAAAAGCCTGTGTCACCTCTACAAGTGATGTCAGCAAGCTCAACAGCAGGTACAGTAAATGATAATGGTCAAGATCCAGTAACCGTGAATTATTCAATCGAAGTGTTATATTCAAAATCAATAACCATTCGAAATGAAAGTGGTATCCAATTGTTTGACGCAACGACTCAAGCGCCTGTAAGCACAACAGTAACGCTAGGAAATAGCGGTAAAGAATTACTCGTTCATTCCCAAAATGGACTTGTATCCAATCATGCGTACCAATTACGTATTCCAGCAAATAGTGTGGCTGGTACAGACGGCAGTCTGCTCGAACAAGATTACAACTACGATTTCACGACGAAGGATGTTACACCACCGCACGTTCAACTTACAACACCAGTTCAGAATGAAACAGGTGTATCAGCCAATGTGCGTTTGAACATTGCTTTTTCCAAAGAAATTGCAGCAACTGATTACTCTAAGATTACTTTAAAAGACAAGAATCAAGCAGATTCTTCAATTGAAATAGCAGTCTCATCGACTGATTCGAAAGTCCTCACGATAAAACCGAAGAGTTCACTTCTCTATGAAGAAACTTACAGCCTCAACATTCCAGCACTGACGATTCAAGATAAGCTAGGTAATCAAGTGAAACAACCGTTTACACTGACATTTACTACTGAAACTCCTGATTTAGCCCCACCAATCATTACAAGTACAGTTCCAACTGATCAATCCACAGATATTCCAATTTCTCAAGAAATCAAAATTACTTTTAACGAAGACATCCAATTGAATGCAGAAGAAGGTACAGAAATTACACTAAAGACAGGAGAGAATCTAGTACCTACAACCTTAAGTGTAAAAGAAAATGTACTGACAATAAAACCGAATGCACCACTAAATGTGAACTCTAAATTTATCGTTCATATCCGAGATCATGCTGTTAAAGATATGGCAAACAACGCATTTGCGAGTGTTAATCAGAAGGGGTATTCGTTCGAATTTACAACGCAGAATCCAGACGTAACACCTCCAGTTGTTGAAAATATAACACCAGCTGATGGTTCCAGAGACGTTGCCATCATGCAAGAGATCACGATCCAATATAATGAAACCATCGGATCGATTAATCCAGAAAAACCGATTCAACTTCTAGATGCATCAGGGTCTAATGTGCGGATAACCACTCAATTAGATTCAAATGATCCTCGCAAAGTTATTGTTAAATCAGTACAACCTCTTGGCTATTTGACGAAATACGAACTTCATGTGCCAGCAGGCGCTGTGCGAGATGGATCGGGGAATTTATTGGCAGAAGCATACTCATCTTCTTTCAAGACAATTATGAATCCGAACGCTGGTAGTGGTCATTATAAGTCCATTAATCTAGCGAGTGTAGCACGTTTCTCAGGAATGGCACTTGGTCAAGAAGGGAATGTGTATGTGAGTACGGATAAAGCCGTACAGAAATTCGATCCTTACGGTAATTTGCTTTATGAAATAAAAAATTTAAGTTCTCCTAGCGAGCTTGCACTGGATGAAGCGGGTAATTTGTACGTGCATAACTATTACGATATTCGAAAATATGACCCTGCCGGGCAAGAGTTCAAATTTCCTGTAGAGTTTAAAGCCGACAGCGGCGGTGGAGTTGCTGTTGACCGAGCAGGCAACATTTATCTCACAAGTTCTGCTAAGGGCAAAGTGTACAAATATGATGGAAGCGGTAATAAATTAAGCGAGTGGGGTAGACAAGGAAGTGGCAATGGTGAGTTTAATAGTCCGGGTCCAATTGTCATTGACTCTAAAGGTTCTATATTTGTAGCAGATAAACAAAACAAACGTATTCAGAAGCTTGATGCAGGTGGGAATTTCATCACATCATGGACACCTTCTGAAGCCAACTATTATTGGGGAGCAAGTCCTGTCAATTTGACTGTTGATTCCTTCGGTAATGTATATGTAGCAGCGGATGACGGAAGTAAGCTTGTTCTGATGTACGACAACAATGGTAATTTTATTCAAGAAATCGGTACGATGAAGCCAGCTAATGGGGCGGATAAAGATTGGTATTATTCGAAACCAGTTAATGTGCAAGTAGATAAGTTTAATAATCTCTACTTGTTGGACAGCACTAAGAAGCGTGTTCAGTATATCGATATGGCACCACGTATTGAATTGATATTGGAACATAATGTTCCAACTGTAGATGCGACAAAAGTCAATTATTCCATTGAAATGACTTGGAGCGAGCCAATTGGAGTGAATGACTTGAGCAAAATTCAATTGCTTAATGCTTCGGATGTACCACAGGCAATTGATGTTCAGGTTGAGGATAATGTTATGACAATCCATTCGATCGAACCATTAATGGCGGATGCGAAGTACTTTTTATCCGTTGGAACAAGTGCAGTTAAGGATCTTGTGAATCAAGGATTGGCAGCACCATTCTATAAAGTTCTATATACAAAGGATACAACTGCTCCTTATGTTGCACGGTCGATTCCAAGCCACAATGGGAAAATATCCGATCTAACTGCACCTATTATTCTTGCGTTTAATGAAGCAATTGTAGTTGGTGCCCAGTTTACATCGATTAAGCTAACTGATCTAACCGATAATGCGATTCCAATTGTTGCTTCGATCGACGGCAATATCTTAACGATTCAACCTGCTGTTGGACTTACAGATCGTACTAGCTATAACCTTGTTGTTCCGCAAGGCGCAATTTATGACAAAGTGAACTTACCTATGCAAGAAGATTATCGAATCACATTCCGTGCGTTGAAGCCAGATGTTACTCCTCCTATGCTTAAAGAAGTTGATCCGGCACAAGGTGCAACGAATGTCCCAATATCCAGCGAGATTAAGCTGACATTCGATGAACCGATTGGTCAAGGAGAAGATTACCGAATTATTTCTTTGCTTAAAGGTAGAGATCATGTTGAAATCAATCGTCGGATCGAGGGGAACTCAGTTATTCTCACACCAAGGCAGCCTCTTCAATATGGAACGGACTATAAGATTGTACTCCCGAAAAAGGCGGTTGTAGATGTAGCGGGCAATCCGAATAAAGAGACCCAAACATTCATATTCTCAACGGGAAAATTGATAGTACTTCCCTATGTGGCAAGCAGTAATCCATCACCAGGAGATGTAGATGTAGATGTAGCTGTAAATGTACAGCCAACCCTTACCTTCAATAAAGATATTCAAGTGAACAATCTAGAACTCATCCAGCTTAGTGACACAAACGGTCAGGTTCAAATCAATGTTTCCATCAATAAGAATATGATGACAATTGAACCGCAAAGTGAACTTAAGCATGGAGAACATTATCGCTTAGTTATTCCTGCAAATACGGTATCGGATCTGGATGGAAATAGTCTGGATACAGAGTTTGCACTTGAATTTACAACGGTGAGTAACAATGCGAATTTATCTACGTTTTTTATCGACATAGATACGAAAGTAACGGTACTTCCGAACTTCGACCCATTAAAAACTGAATATTCAATTAATGTATCAAAAACTAGTAAACTTGCTGTCATCGTAAGTCCGGAAGATGCCAAAGCGAAAGTGACCATAGATACGAAAGACCAAACATCCACTGGCTATACCATTGAAGTGAACGTCACAGCACCAGATGAGGAGACAACGAAGCAATACCGTCTTTATGTAACCTATACGCAAGATCCAATTGTGCTTCCTTATGTAGTAAGCAGTAATCCTGCATCTGGAGCAACATCTGTATCTGTAAATGAACTTCCAACTTTTATTTTTAATAAAGATATTCAAGTAAAGAATAAAGAGTTAGTTCAACTTTACGATTCGAACGGATCGGTTAAAATCGACCTTGACACTAAAAATATTATTTTAAGAATTAAGCCGCAAAGTGAACTTAAGCATAGAGAACACTATCGCTTAGTCATTCCTGCAAACACGATATCGGATATGGATGGAAATAGTCTAGATTCAGAGTTCGTCCTTGAATTTACAACAGTGAGTAACAATGCAGATTTATCCAAATTTTTAATTGACATTGACTCAGTCATAACGGAACTTCCAAGTTTCAAACCAAAAAAAACAGAATACTCAATTAATTTGTTTAAAAGTAACAAATTAAGAGTCTTGGCGATTCCAGAAGAAATTATGGCGAGAGCGAGTATTACTATGAAAGACCAAATCTCAACGGGTTATACCATTGAAATCACTGTGACTGCACCAGATGGTAAGACAACGAAGGTTTATCGTCTACATGTCTCCTACAAGCAAGATCCAACAACACCTGTTGATCCAGTTGATCCTAGCACTGGTGGAGGAAATGTAGGTGGTGGAGGTTCAAGTTCTGAATCAACCACACCAAACCCTGCAACTCCAACACAGGTAGACGGTAACAAAATGGTAGAAGAGGCACTTACAACAGGTAAACAAGCTCTAATTAACTTGACGCAAGATCCAGATGGCAAAGCATCACTTGGCATGTCGAATATACAGAAGCTGATGGATAAGAAGCAATCGCTTGTCGTGGAAAATGGTGTCGTAAGGCTTGAATTTGCACCTACGGCATTACTAAGCAAACAGGTAACCGATCTACTTAATAATACTAAAGCTAGTATCGAATTCGGTGTTCGAATCCTAAAAGCAAGCGAGAAGCAGGACATGCTTAAGCAAGCGAACCTCGATCGCTTAGGCTTGATTGATATCGGAGGAGTGATCGTCGAATTAACAGCAGATCTTGTGGCTAGCGATGGAACGAAGACGGCAATTACAAGTTTTGTAGAACCGGTAAAAGTCACACTGGATACATCTATGTTATCACTTTCAGCAGCAAACATCGCTAAGCTAACCGGTGTGCGTTTTGTAACGAGTACAGACGGTTCGAAGTCCATTGTGAAGCTAGGTGGTAAATATGATGCTGACAAGAAAATATTTACTTTTCATACGGATCGATTCACTTATTACGGCTTGCTCAAAGCAAATGATTTAACAACGATTGAGCTAACGCTCAATAATTCAAATGCAACTGTTAATGGTACATCTACCGAGAATGACGTGGCAGCTATGGTTGTAAGCGATCGGACATTCGTTCCATTGAGATTCATTGCAGAAGCATTTGGTGCAAAAGTGGAGTGGAATGAAGAAGCTCAGCAAGTCACGATTGCACAAGGTAATAAGACATTAAAGATGACAGTCGGTCAAGTTATTGAAGGTTATGATCTTGTACCTACTATTGAAAAAGATCGCATACTCGTACCACTTCGTTATATTTCGGAACAATTAGGGGCATCTGTTCTTTGGTTCCCTTCAACAGAATCTATTAACATCATTAAATAATCCGATTCAGGAGGCATTATGAAGAAAATACTAATCAGCAGCTTATTATCTGTATCGCTATTATTCGGCGCTGTTCCTAGTGCTTTTGCAAAAAAACCTATGGATGGCAAAGATAAAGTCGTCGTTAAACCACTAGTCATTATGATGGATTTTAAAGATTACAAGCATAACGATTTTAAGGAAAAAGAAGAGCGTTATCGTCCTTTCTTCTTGCGAGATACGTATGAGAAGGATTGGTATCAAGATTTATACTTCGGCAAGTCTTATGAACTGTATGGTGAGACTTTCGATTCCATGAAAACCTACTATGAAGAGCAATCCAGAGGCAAATACATTCTGGACGGCGGTATTGCAGGGTGGTACACGGCGAAATATCCAATTCGTGAGTATGGAAAAGAAACGCAAGACAATGCAGCTGAACTCGTTCGTGAAGCTATCGCAGCCGTTGCGAACGATCCGAATTTTGATCTATCCGAATACGATGTAGAAGATAAGTATGATTATGATGGTGATGGTGAATATTTTGAGCCAGACGGTATCATCGATACGATCATTCTGATCCATGCGGGTCGTGGAGATGAATGGGGATCAGGATCACTTGGCAGCGGTGGTGGAATTTGGCCATTCCGTGGGAAAGTGTCTTGGTACAATTCCTTTTCCGATTCGAACAACTCCTACAAACAATACGAGGTAACCGATACGCGTGGTAAGAAATTTAAAGCAGAAGACTTTGTTACGGTTGCACAGGATTCACTCCCAATGCTAATGAACCACGAATTTGGTCATGCGATTGGGCTACCAGATATTTATGGACCTACTGGTAAAGAGCCTGCACGCAACTGGTCAATTATGTCGAGCAGTTACTTAGGCAGTGTATATGCAACGATGTCACCACAATTCGGTGGGATAGGTAGAGCTATTCTCCAGGAGAAATTAGGCGGCGATTGGGCACGTGAGAAGGCTATAGACTTCGATGATATCAATAGCGAAGGGTTAGATTTCGAGATCGGGGCTTTAATGTCGAATACGGATACCGACCTCGTACGTGTGAATTTACCACCGAAGCTTGAATTTATTGAACCTTACAGTGGTGGCAATATGTATTTCAGCCAGAAGGCAGACAATGCTCGTAATTCGATGACAACGGCGTCCAGTATTGATTTAACCTCCTATCCGTCGAATATTAGTCTAACATTCAAGACTCGCTATGATATCGAACAAGATTGGGATTATGCGTCCGTTCAAATTCGTGAAGAAGGAAGCAGCGAGTGGAAATCCATTCAAGGCAATATTACAACCACGGATAATCCGAATGGTGGAATTGACAACCCAGACGGGACTGGACGAAATCCAGGTCATGGAATCACGGGAAGTACAAAAAACACGAAAACAGGTCAATACGAATGGGTGGATGGCATATTCGACCTAAGTGCTTATACAGGAAAGAAAATTGATCTCCGATTCTACTTCTGGTCAGACAGCAATACACCGAAGGAAGGCATTTACATTGATGATATTAAAATTACGCATAATACAGCTAGCAAGATCCCTACAACACTAATGGAGAACAGCAGCAAGAAAGCTGAGAAATCAGCAGAAGAACCAGCGATTAAAGAGATCAAGCCACCTCGTGGAGAACAAGCAGATCAAGGTGACGAGAACAAGGATTCATCTTCCGAGCCTCCGGTATCGCAGCAACCTGTTTCAACAGAATCTCCAACAGCACCTGTGGATGAACCGAAGAAAGAGGAAGTCCCAACACCTACACCCGATACAAATGTTACTCCTGTTGATACGGATACGCAGCCACCGGTCGTAGCTCAGCTTCTCTCCGATAAGGACAATGAAGAGTTTGCTGTGGATAGCTCCATCCGGATCGTCTTTAACGAGAAGATTGAGCAAGGGGATGCGTATCAACAAATTACATTAACAGGCGAAGATGGCTCAACTGTTGTCATTACATCTACGATTCAAGATCAAGTATTAACACTCAAACCGACTGAGCCGCTTGAACATGGTAAGAAATATTTCGTAAACGTTCCACAAGGTGCGCTCAAGGACAGTGCAGGTAATCCATTACAAGGTGCGTACGTTGCTCAAATTTTAACAACATTAAATGATGAGAAGAAAGAAGAAATTGCTAAAGAAACGGTCATATTCTCAGATGATGCGGACAGTAAGGATCCAACTCCAAACTTCGTATTTGATGGTTTCAAAAAAGATGATGGTGTCAAGATTGCGAATCACTATTACTTGCTAGAGTGGCGTAATCACGAGGGGACAGATCGCTCCTTAAAATCGTATGTACTTGGAAATTGGATTGAAAAAGGAGCTTATGATCCGGGTCTCGTCATCTGGTATATCAATGAATCACTTGGAACGAAAGATCGTTTGGATCAAGACGTTGGTGCACATCCAGGCAGCTTGTCAGTAGGAGTCGTGGATGCGGATCAAAGCGCGCATGAGAAACGGACTTTGTATAAGAATGAAGTAAACACAGATTACTTGCTACGTGATTCGGCGTTTAGTTTGCGAAAAGGTACGGAGTTGTTCGTTCCTTACAATGATGGGATTGTATCCGATAAGAATCTAGAGCCGAACCCAATCTTTAATGATCATAAGGATTACACGAATAAATCAGATCCGATGCAGGGACTCATTCTAGATCAATTCGGATTGAATGTGTACATCACGAAGGAAACGGAGAATCGTCGCTCAGCAACAGTCCATATTGCAAATAGCAAAAAACCGAAGACGTATACGCAGAGTAATGTGAATTTATCGATCGATCATCAGAAGAACGAGATCAAGCTTGCAGCTGATGGACAGCCAGGGTATAACGCGAATATCTCGTATGTTCTGCAGACAGATAAAGGGCAGCGCGAATATTTCCAAACGTTGACTTACATGGATGGCTACTATCGCGGTCCAATTAATACAGCTATCATTAATGCCAAAGAAAATTGGAAAGTCAATTATGTATTAATAGATGGTGGAGAGATTAACGGTCCTGTCGTTGGGAAAAAGATCTACTTTAGTGGTACGGGGGATACACTACGAAACTCGATGTCGACTAAGATGGATTTAACGAATACGACAAGCCCAACTTTACAATTCCAGACCTGGTACGATATCGAAAAAGACTGGGATTATGCTTCCGTGCAAGTGAAAGCGGAAGGCTCAGATAATTGGGTAGCTGTTCAAGGAAATATTACAACAACGGATAGTCCGAACCAACATGTAGATAATGACGATCTGATGGGACGTAATCCGGGTCATGGAATTACAGGGGCTTCGAAAGCGGGTAAGTGGACAAAAGCGGAATTTGATCTTAGTGCTTATGCTGGCAAGAAAGTGGAACTCAAATTTGTCTCATGGACAGACGCTAATACACCGAAGACAGGCATTTATTTGGGAGATATACAAGTAACGGATAACGGTAAATCTATCTTTTCTGAGAGTGTGAGTGAGGCATCTAAGTTTACATTTGAAGGATTTAGTGAGGTTAAAGAATCACCGATGCAAGATTCCGTACAAGCGATCTATAACTCGGAGATTCACCCCTTAATTGGTACGAATCTAAGCGCAGGTAACATTTATATGGAGGGTATGGACATCAAACTTGTGAATACGACAAGTGAATTTAAGCTCGATAGTGATGCATCTGTGACGGTTGAAATCACGAACAACAATGCATTCGAATCCAATGCTAAACTCATCATTACACTTTTGAACAAAGATGAGACCAAGATGTATACCATTGTGAGTGCAAGTAAAGGAATTAAATCGAAGGTGACTGAACGACTCCAAGCTGGATTTAGCATTCCGGAGACAGGTGAGTATGTCGTTAAAGTTTACGTTGTATCGAACGATAAACCAGATCAACCAGACTTTTTAACAGATCCAATAATCATTCCTGTGAAATAAGATCAGAAAGCGAGGAGCTCCTATGAAGAAAAAATTGACCCTAACAAGCGCAGCGTTAATAATAGCAATGCTAACATCGCAAATTGCCTTAGCAGACATTCCAATTCATCCACCACACAAGAATGATGCAGTTATTCGAGAAGTTCCGAATTCGATGAACCTCTTAAGGAGTAAGGAGGAGGGTAGTGGAAATCCGTCAATTCCTTCAACTCCCCAGAATGGCATTAAGATCACATCTGCTAAGAATGTAGTAACCATAACTGGAAATTTTAAAAGCAGCGATACGGTCATTTACATTACTGTGAAACGTTCATCCGACGAGTCTATCAAATATTTTAACGATGGAAAGACGAACGGACTTGGTGAATTTCGCTTTCAAGTGCAATTGAAAGATGGTGATTACACGGTAGAGGTGCAGAATAAGCAAGGTGATGAGGTCTATAAGGGGAGCTTTAAAGTGAGCCCGGATACTTCAACACCTACGCTGACTCCAACACCGACAGTAACACCAAGTCCATCTGTAACACCAACAACTTCGCCTAAGCCGACAGTAACACCAACTGGTACGCCAACACCATCGGCAACACCGACTGGCACGCCTACACCATCGATAACACCAACACCCAGTCCAACAACAGATCCTGGAACGAATCCATCTACTGGCGGTGGTGGAGGAGGGGGTGGCGGCAGTGCCACAGCACCAACGCCAAGTCCATCTCCGACTCCAGCAAATACCTCCACACTAAAGCTAGATAGCAATGGAAAACTCAAGTTATCGCTGGACCAGCTAAATAAGCTGAAATCAGATAAACAACAACTAGCGGTGCAAACAACAGATACGTTGCTCACATTTACGGGAGACTTACTGGATAATGAAGTACTTAGTCAAAGTTTATTTTCATCTGGATCCTATCTGGAGTTATCTGTTAAAGTGCTCAAGCAAGATGAACGTAAAGAGCTGCTCTTACAGGCAGGGGTTGGTGAATCGAAAGGGATCATTGATGTTGGCGGCGTGACCTTGGAGCTAACTGCAGCAATTGTACAGAAAGACGGCTCTAAGACATCCATATCGAACCTGAGTGAACCTCTTGCCGTTACGATGGATGTTTCGGATATTATGCTAACGAGTAAGGATATCGCTCATCTAACGGGAGTCAGTTATTCAACTGATGAACGAGGAGTGGTTACCATTGTGAAGTTAGGTGGCACGTACGACGCCTCGAAGAAGACAATTACGTTCTATGTGAATCAACTAGGAAGTAAGATCAGCATTGCTAAAGCTACAAACCTAACAACAATTGGCTTGAAATTAGGTGATACGAATACGAAAGTTAATGGGGTTAATAAATTGAATGATGTCGCACCAATCCTCATAAATGACCGTGTTATGGTGCCTGCAAGGTATATTGCTGAGAGTTTAGGAGCAATAGTCAGTTGGGATGAAGCAACTGGACACATTGGTATTGAACTTGATGGAAAGCGACTCACGATGACAATCGGCCAGCTGATCGAAGGGTTCGATACTCCACCTGTAGTCGTTTTGGATCGTGTGCTTGTTCCAATCCGCTATATTGCTGAGCAGTTCGGTGCTTACGTGCTCTGGTTCCCATCTTCAAGTTCAGTCGAGATAGTGAAGTAAGCTTTTGTCAGGTAATAACGGGAGGTGTAAACCTCCTCAGGCTGTCGAGAAAGTCCTCGACAGCTTTTTTTAATTCCACATGTTGCGCTCAAATCGGGCAGATTCAATTTTTCCAATTGTTGTAATTTATTTCATGCGTTATGATGAGGATAGAATTGTCCTAATAGTTGAGGGAGATGATACGATGCCTACGCCTGCACAAAGTAAGGAGAAGGTTGAAGCTGTACTACCATTGCCGCGAAAATGGAGTTCGATCATGGTTGCCGCTCATATTGTGCTTGCTTTTGCAGTAGCATTCATAGCTGCCTGGCTTCTACATCCCGGATATAACCTGATCGCAGTTCTTGTGATTGAAGCTTATGTGATCGCTGTCATCGGTCTGGGTAAAATGAACAACATATTTGGTATTTTTATCAATGAAAGAAATTTAATGAGCTTGTCACGCTTACAGGTTGTGGTGTGGACGCTACTAATCACTTCTTCTTTTTTCACCGTGTTTGTCGAAAGACTGGCTTCAGCTACAGCTGATCCGCTTAATATTGAAGTAGATCCGTCCCTCTGGACATTAATGGGGATCAGTGTGTCATCTGCTTTGTTCGGAGCTATGATCCAGAATACGAAGAAGAATCGTACGGTTGATATCGAACTGAAAAATACGCTTATTCGTAAAGCTGATGCCGCTTATGGGCAAGGGGAAGATCAGATCGCAGAGAACTTGCAAGGTACGTTATTTGCGAATACTTCATACACCGAAGCACGGTTCACAGATATTTTTGAAGGAGAAGAAATTCAGAATCATGCTTATATCGATATCGCAAAAGTACAAATGTTTATTTTCTCGGCAATAACATTTATTGCATACTTTGCAGCGGCTTTTAGTCTCATACACAAAGCAGGTGTACCTACGCAACTCCCCATTCTTAATGATCAATTCCTAGCACTAATCGGCGTTAGCCACGGGGGTTACTTAATAGGAAAGATCCCGAACTATACGAAATCTACTCCTGAATAAAATAGCTCCCAACAAAAAAACTGCTAAGAACGTTAAGTTCCTAGCAGCTTTTCATGTATAGGTGACCTTCTAACTTATTTCAAGTTCTCAGGGTTCAAGCACTCAAGTTCAGGAAGGACAAAGCGTCCATCTTTACGAATAAGTACATCATCGAAGTAAAGTTCGCCGCCGCCGTATTCAGGGCGTTGGATCAATACCATATCCCAGTGTACGGAAGAACGGTTCGTGTTATCTGCTACTTCATAAGCTTGTCCTGGCGTGAAGTGGATGGAACCATCGATCTTCTCGTCGAACAAGATATCTTTCATTGGTGTTTGGATGTATGGATTCACACCGATTGCGAACTCACCGATAAAGCGTGAGCCTTCATCTGTATCCAAGATTTCGTTAAGCTTCGCTGTATTGTTGGAAGTCGCTTCAACGATCTTACCATTTTCAAAGCGAAGAACCACATTTTCAAAAGAAGTGCCTTGGTAAATGGTTGGGCAGTTATAAGAGATAACGCCGTTTACGGAATCAAGAACCGGTGCTGTGTACACTTCACCGTCTGGAATGTTACGCAAGCCCGCACACTTAACCGCAGGGATGTCCTTGATGGAGAACGTTAGGTCTGTTCCAGGGGACACTAGACGTACTTTGTCTGTTTTATTCATTAAGTCTTGAAGTGGAGTCATAGCTGCATCCATTTTGCTGTAATCTAAGTTACACACGTTGAAATAGAAGTCTTCGAAAGCTTCTGTACTTGTGTTCGCTTGTTGCGCCATGGATGGGCTTGGGTAACGCATAATGCACCATTTCGTATGGTTAACACGTTGATTAAGTACAGGACGCATATACTCAGTCATGAATAGTTTCATTTGAGCATCTGGCACGTCGGATGATTCTGTGATGTTGTCGCCACCGCGAACACCGATGTAAGCTTGCATTTTCTTCATACGGAACAATTCAACTTCAGCCATACCACGGAATAATTCAGCAGTACCTGTCATTTGAATTTTACGAGTTAGAGTAGGGTTGCGGTATTCAACGAAAGCATGTCCACCAGCAAGAGCTGCTTCTTCGATGAAGCATTTACCTACTTCAGGATCCGTTATGCCGATAAGTTCGATAAGTACATTCTCACCCGGTTGTAGGTTACAGGAGTAGTTAATAATGTTTTTCGCAAAAGTTTGTAGACGAGGATCTCTCATATTTAATCAATCTCCTTATAATTTAAAAATAACAATCAATTCTTATTATATATCATTTTGCGGAAGGATTCCAAAGAAAAAGGGTATCCTACATCAAGGAATGAATAGGAGGCAAATCATATGGCAAGACAGCAAATACAAGTTCCGTTTGGTTATGTAGAGCCGAAGGCAACGATGAAGGGTACGATGATCGTATTCGATCTGTTCGAGGATTGGGATGAAGATGCTATGCAAGTCCTTATTCAATATGCGGAGGAAAAATCGTTCGAGAAGGTCGTTCTCTACCCCCAGCACGAAGAAACGTTAAAGCGGATGGGGATCAAGACGACGATGCCGTATTATGCAAGGGTGAAACATCTTCACTCTTTATTAAAAATGCCCGAGGCAAACGATACATTTGTAGAAATAGATATCGATGAATGGGAAGGCAAGCGGAAGAAATATACGCCGCTGGATACTTCACTTCGTTTTTTAACAGAGAAGAATAAAGGACCTTATTTCGTCTTCATGCCGGACATCTATGCGAATATTTTCGCGGCAATAACTGAATTCGATATGTGGATCAAGCAGCTTAGGATGCTTATTGATGTGAAACATGTTCCCGCTTTGCACCCTAAACTGCAAGCATTAAGTCATCGGTGGGACGTCATATCGTTTGTGAAACGTTAGCGCACTTGCTTCGGCAACTTGGACTTATCGATGGATGCTTTCACATCTTGGCTAGCATCTTGTAATTCTTCAGCTGTCTGATGAAGCTGTCTGCTAAAGTGATAATCCGTACTGAACTCGGATAAATGTTTGGTTGCATCCATGACTTTATTATTCACTTGTGCTAAGCGATCCTTGGCGGAATGAATAAGCTCAGGATCTGCTAGTTCAAGTGCATCAGCTAGCATGGCTTCTGCTCGCTGTGCCGCCATAATTGCACTCTCTGCATGTTCTTCTGCATGTTTGATTGGTTCTTGGTGCTGCTCGGATTGTGTCATCGATATACCTCCTGCGAATTAGGTCAAACTTCTTACCTTACCATGTGTCAAAAAGGATGGATTCATTCGGGAAATGAGTCAATTACTATTTCCCAGGCAAGCGCAGAATGTGAGCCAGATTGCGTTTTTCGACAACAAAAAAAGGAGATTTAACAAAAATTTTCTGCAAAATTAGTTTTTCCCTCTTGCAACTTTTTTTCATTTGTATAATAATGTGGTTATAAGTAAACAAGGGCCGTATATTTTTTTAAGCAAAAAGTTTCCTTAGGACAACATTATTTCGCAAGTGAAAGTTCATTGTATAACATATAAAGGGGGAGCAGAATCCAAATGCGTATTGGGAAGCGAATGAAATCTTTGCAAATCATGATCATGTTACTTGTAATATCCTTAGCAGTTGCAGCTTGTGGCAAGAACGAACAGATCAAGCAAGGACAAGGTGAAGATAACAAAATTAAAGTAACGACAACCATTGGAATGATTGCCGATATTGCTCATAATGTTGGCGGTGAGCATGTGGAAGTGACAGGACTTATGAAACCGGGTGTTGACCCGCATTTATATAAAGCATCGCAAGGCGATATTAAGAAGCTGGAACATGCGGACATCATTTTCTATAACGGAATACACTTGGAAGGCAAGATGGTCAACATTCTGGAAAAAATGAACGAGCCTGACCGCCCGACGGTTGCTGTCTCGGATGGGATCGATCATGCCACATTAAGATCTGGCGGCGATATGGGAACGGAGTTTGACCCGCACATTTGGTTTAATGTACAGAACTGGATCAAGGCGACGAAGAAAGTTCAAAGTGAGCTCATTAAACTTGATCCTACAAATCGCACTGGATATGAACGCAATGCTGAAGCTTATATTGCAAAGCTAACAGAACTTGATGAATACGTGCGTACGCAGATACAGACGATTCCGAAGCAGTCCAGAGTACTCGTTACCGCGCATGATGCGTTTGGATATTTTGGGGATGCATATGACATTGAGGTAAGGGGCTTGCAGGGCATGTCTACAGCCTCAGAGTACGGTTCGAAGGACGTTATGGTACTTCGTGATTACCTCGTAGAGCACAAGATCAAGGCTGTATTCGTAGAGTCATCGGTTCCGAAGAAAGCCATTGAAGCTGTTATTAGCGGCGCGAAGGAAAAAGGACATACAATCGTAATCGGTGGTGAATTGTTCTCAGATGCCATGGGAGCGACAGGCACACCAGAAGGTACGTATATCGGAATGGTTAAACACAATGTAGATACAATAGTTAATGCACTTAAATAATGGATCATCTATGAAAAAGGAGGAAGCAATATGAAAGCAACACCACTTCAAGTAAATGGATTAACAGTAGCTTATCAGAAGAAACCCGTTCTAACGGATGTAACATTCGAAGCTCCAGCAGGGAAATTGATCGGTATCGTTGGGCCTAACGGAGCGGGGAAATCGACATTAATTAAAGCAGCACTCGGACTCATACCCAAGTTATCTGGTGATGTAGCGTTCTTTGGTCAGTCTTATAAAATGCAGCGTAAACAAATCGGTTATGTACCACAGCGTGAATCAGTTGATTGGGATTTCCCAACGAATGCTCTTGATGTTGTGACGATGGGACGTTATGGACATCTTGGTCTATTCAAGCGTCCAGGTAAGAAAGAGAAAGATATCGCGATGCATTGCTTGGAAAAGGTCGGAATGGCGGACTTTGCGAATCGTCAAATTTCTCAATTGTCTGGCGGACAGCAGCAGCGTATTTTCCTTGCTCGTGCACTTGCACAGGATGCCTCTCTCTACTTTATGGATGAGCCGTTCGTCGGTGTAGATGCCGCGACTGAGAAAGCAATCATTGCCCTTCTTGAAGATTTGAAAAAGCAAGGCAAAACCGTTCTAGTCGTTCATCACGACCTATCGACTGTTAAGGAATACTTCGATTGGGTCATGCTGCTGAATGAAAGCATTATCGCCTACGGACCAACGGAAGAAACATTTACCCACGCGAATTTGCATCAAGCATACGGAGGCAGACTTGCCTTATTAGATAGAGAAGAAGTAAAGAGTCGTGAAGAAGTAACAACTGGATAAATGAAATCAGCTAGAGAGGGGAGGATATGAAATGATAAGCCAGTGGATCGAGGCAATTATGGATCCGAACTTGCAGTGGATCTTGATCGGAAGTGCACTGCTCGGACTAAGTTCGGGGGTATTAGGGTGTTTCACTTATTTGCGTAAGCAATCTCTGATGGGTGATGCGCTGTCTCATGCGGCGCTGCCGGGCATATGTATTGCGTTTATGATAACAGGAACGAAGTCGATCTTCGGATTCTTGATTGGAGCCGCTATTGCGGGAATATTAGCGACATTAATGATCGGTTGGATTACGCGTTATTCGAAGCTGAAGCAAGATGCAGCGCTCGGAATTGTGTTGTCAGTATTCTTCGGATTCGGGATTGTATTATTAACTCAGATTCAACATAGCGACAGCGGTAATCAGAGTGGATTAGATAAGTTCTTATTCGGTCAAGCTGCGTCCATGGTATTGACAGACGTAGTGACACAAGCCATTATTTCTGTGCTGCTGATTGTAATCTGCGTTCTCTTTTTCAAAGAGTTCAAGATTATTAGCTTTGACCCGGGATTTGCACGGGGGATGGGTATTCGAGTAGGGATCTTGGAGCAATTGTTAATGTTATTAGTTGTTATTGCAGTCGTAGTCGGCATTCAAGCAGTAGGGGTTGTCTTGATGGCAGCGCTGCTGATTACACCAGCGGTTGCGGCACGGTATTGGACAGAGAAACTTGGGGTTATGGTCATCTTATCCGGTGTGTTCGGCGCAATTAGCGGTTGTATCGGTGCATTCGTATCTTCAATGGGTGCGAACCTACCAACAGGTCCTCTATCAGTTCTAGCAGCGACATTGATGTTTGTGATCTCCTTGCTATTTGCTCCGAAACGCGGATTGTTAATGAAGTTAATTCGATTTACCCTTTTGAGAAGAAAAACAAGAATGGAACAACAAAGCATAACTGAAAGGGGGCGAGCCGTATGAGTGATTTCTGGGTCATCTTAACTGGAGCATTGGTTGCATGTGCTTGCTCTCTGGTCGGTTGTTTCCTTGTATTACGCAAAATGTCGATGATAGGTGATGCGATCTCGCACTCGGTATTACCCGGAATTGTGATTGCGTTCTTGATCTCATCCTCACGTGATTCGATTCCAATGATGATCGGTGCGGCGGTAGTAGGCTTGATTACCGTATTTCTAATTGAGATGTTTAAACAAAGTGGACTGCAAAGTGATGCATCGATCGGAGTTGTATTTACGGCATTATTCTCAATCGGAGTATTGCTGGTCAGCATTTATACACGCCAAATTGACTTTGATCTAGATTGCGTTCTGTATGGGGAAATCGCTTATGTTCCTTGGAATACGATTGAAGTTGGCGGTGTGGATATTGGTCCAAAAGCCGTATGGATTATCGGGGTTGCCTTACTCTTGAGCGTACTTGTGATCGGATTATTCTTCAAGCAGTTCAAGATCTGTGCATTTGACCCCGCGATGGCAGCGGCGATCGGTATTCCGGTCATATTGTTCCACTACCTACTTATGGGACTTGTCAGTGTGACGACTGTGGCGTCTTTTGAAAGTGTAGGCGCGATTCTCGTGTTCGGTATGTTAATCATCCCTGCATCAACAGCGTACCTTCTGACAGAGCGTCTTAGTCGCATGATTGCACTTAGTATGGTGTTCGGTATTCTAAGTGCGATTCTCGGTTATGGAGTTGCTTATATGCTCGATGTATCGATCGCAGGCAGTATGATTGCAGTAAGCGGCATCCTATTCGGTATCGTGTTTGTAGGAACGAATGTGATGCGTAGAATTGGAATGCAGCGCTCGCAAGCAGTTTAATTTATAGGTGATTAGAAGGCTGTTGACTCTATGTAGTCAGCGGCTTTTTTTGTTGTATACGCAAAATAGTAAAAATGAAAGTTAGTGTCATTTGACAGTAACTATCAAATGTAATAATATACCATTATAAATATGGAGAGGTGGTTCATGTGATGGTTTCAGAAAAGAATCGTAAATGGTGGGTACTTGGAGCACTTGCCGTTAGCTTGCTGACAGTTGGTTTGGATATCACGGTACTCAATCTAGCGCTACCGACCCTGGCTAGCAAGATGCATGCAACAAACAGTGAATTGCAGTGGTTTGCAGATGCGTATAATTTGGTTATTGCCTCACTCTTGCTTCCAGCTGGGTTATTAGGTGACAAACTGGGTAGAAAAAAGATGTTGTTGATTGCATTGTTGATTTTTGGTATTGCATCTATGATTTGTGCTTTTTCGGATACCCCAAACCAGCTTATTGTTGGACGTCTCTTATTGGGACTTGGAGCTGCTTTTCTATTGCCTTTATCTATGTCAATTATTCCAGTTCTATTTACTGAAGAAGAGAGATCAAAAGCAATCGGAATTTGGGTAATGGCTAACTTTCTTGGTATTCCACTTGGGCCAATTCTTGGGGGATGGCTACTTAAAAATTATTGGTGGGGGTCAGTGTTTCTAATTAATCTGCCGATCATTCTAATTGGAATAGTTGCAATTTTCTTTCTACTAAAGGAGTCTAAAAGCACAGATCGAATAAAGGTCGATTATTTAGGAACCTTGTTGTCTAGTATCGGTATGATAGCTTTGACTTATGGTTTTATCGAGGTAGGTGAGCGGGGGTGGAGCAATATGATAGCGATGGGCTCCATGTTTGGCGGGTTAGCCATTCTTATCCTATTTATCCTCTGGGAGAGAAAGGTTGAACACCCACTTATTGATCTTAAGTTATTCAAATCATCCAGTTTTACTTGGGGTTCTATCTTGGCTACTATTGTTTCTTTTGCCATGTTTGGCTTACTTTTTGTACTGCCACAATACTTACAAGCAGTTGGCGGTTACGATACATTAGGTACAGGTTTAAGATTGCTCCCGATTGTCGGTGGGCTATTGGTTGGGGCTAAATTAGTAGATGTATTAAAAAAATTAAGTCCTAAGGCTATCTTTGTTATAGGCTTTCTATTACTTGTGATTGGGCTGGTAATAGGCTCCAATACTTCACTAACAGATGGATATGGCTTTGCTTGTATTTGGATTTCCATCGTCGGGTTAGGGATTGGCCTTATATTGCCTACTGCTATGGATGTCTCGATGTCTGCATTATCTCCCGAGCGAAGTGGAATCGGCTCCGCTATTATCATGACGCTGCGTCAAATCGGTGGGACGATAGGCATTGCCATTCTAGGATCTATGCTAAGTGTGGTATATCGTGATAAATTATATGTAGAAGGATTGCCAAGCGATGCAGTAGATTTGGTAGAGCGTAATGTATCCTCAGGTGTTGCTGTTGCTCAGAATCTAAAATCTACACCACTACTGGATTCCGTGCGGGGCGCTTTCGTACATGGGATGGATACATTATTATGGGTTTGCGCAGGGGTCACTGTATTTGGAATGATTCTTACGCTTGTATGTTTGCGACTACCACGAAATGAGAAAGAAGGTCAATCCAAAAACGTCATTAGGAGTTGAGACAGATTGCCGACAGATGAGGAACGGACTATTAGTCTACGAGAGCGGAAAAAAGCAAAGACGATGGCTATGGTTCAAAAGCATGCGCTGCGCCTTTTTCGGGAAATCGGGTATAATGCAACAACTGTTGAGCAAATTGCGGAAGTGGCAGAAATTTCCCCTAGCACTTTTTTTCGTTATTTTCCAACAAAAGAGGATGTAATTCTTAGGGATAACTATGATCCATTAATCATATCCGCATTCGAAGAGCAGCCGCTCGATCTAAGTCCACTTGCTGCAGTGCGTAATGCCATGCTATTAGCAGTAAAGGATATGTCGGAAGAAGATTTGATTACAGTGCGTGAGCGAAATCAGTTAATTATGTCTGTTCCAGAATTACGGGCTGCTACCTTGAACAATTTGATGCAAACGATGGATATGATAGCGGAATTGATTGCGAAAAGAGTGGGCAGAAGTCCAAATGACTTGGATGTCCGTATTTTTGCAGGTGCGATTATTGGGGTTAATATTTCGGTTATGCAGCATCATGCAGAGCATCCGGATTCCGATTTTGCAGTTTTACTGACTGAAGCTTTGAGTAAGTTGGAATCTGGTCAATTCTTATAGAGAATGCTAGACAGTTGTTTATTGATATTCTTGAAGGCGTGAGTTCGCTATGGTATCGGACTCATGCCTTATTAATTTTTACTTGTAAAGGATTTCAAGTGTGAACATCGAAGTAAAAATGATGGTTTTCGACAAATTTTACGATAAGACTAGCGAGGGATAACATGGCGATCAAAATTGTTGTTACAGGCGGGGCTATTATTCGAGATTCACAAGGTAGAATTCTGATGCAGAAGCGTTCAGACTACGGGGATTGGGGATTGCCAGGAGGCGGTATGAATCCAGGGGAGACTGTTGAAGAAACCGTTGTACGTGAAATTAAGGAAGAAACGGGTCTTGAGATCCTTCAATATGAATTGCATTCCATATATAGCGGTCCGCGTATGCAATATATGTATCCGGATGGGAATGAAGTTGTATTCGTCATGTTCTTATTCGAAGCGACTGCCGATTTAAGGGGTCGACTCGCTGATGATGGTCAAACCCTCCTTTTCGAAGATTCAGAAAAAGAATCCTTGCAATTAAAATTTATGGACTTACAATATATAAATATTCAAGAGATCAATCTCGTGCAAAAGCCTGTGTTTGAAGACTTAAAAGCAGGTAAGGAAGGGCTACTTCGCAGTTAAAGTAAAGAGAATGGACATCGGAGAGGGAGGTTGTTTGGCTATGATTAGACGTTTAGGGATAGATGATCACGAATCACTTATGCAGTATTTAGGGGAAGAGCCTTCGATTAACTTGTTTATGATTGGGGATATTGAGGCGTTCGGGTATGAGAGCGATTTTCAAGATATATGGGGGCAAATGGATACCGAGGGCAATTATGAAGCGGTCATGCTCCGTTACTTCCAGTCGTATATCGTATATGCCAAAGCCTCGTTCGATGTTCAAGGTTTCGCAGCTATCATGAATGAGGATCCGAATTTTAAAGAGTTCTCAGGCAAAGCAAGCGTCGTAGGAGCGTTCGAGAATGGGATTGTTCCTAAATTAGGGGAAAGAAAGCCAACCTATTTCAGTGAGCTGAAAGTTGAGAGCTTTACACCAATCTCGACTTCTGAGGATCGTGTGAAAGAAGCTGATCTTGAAGATATTGATCGAATTATTGAGATTCGGACCAAAGGGTTCAGCAGTTACAATACACGAAGTAACGCAAGAGAGAGTTTACTGAAAGTCATGGAAAGCGGTACTTCGCGCTCTTTTTATACAGAAGATCAAGGTGTGATGACAAGTATCGCTTCAACAACAGCAGAGAACAGCATGTCTGCGATGATCGTCGCGGTTTGTACAGACGCTAATTATCGTCAGCAAGGACTTGCTTCGGAAGTGATGTCTACATTATGTCGAAGAGTATTAAATGAAGGAAAGACGTTATGTTTGTTCTATGACAATCCCAAGGCTGGCGCGATCTATAAGCGATTAGGTTTTCAAGATATCGGCATGTGGAACATGTATAGATAGCTATTATTAATATAGTTAATTAAATGAGGGTGAGTGTATGTTTAAATTCAATATTTGTTTTATACGACGTGGAGATGAAGTGCTGCTCGTAAATCGTAATTATCCATCATGGATGGGTTGTTGGAACGGTGTTGGCGGTAAGCTTGATGATGGAGAGTCCCCAAGGGCTTCTGTCATACGTGAAGTGTTTGAAGAGACGGACATTGAGCTTGAGGATGTCACTTATAAAGGTGTTGTGTCATGGATTTCTAATGAAGGCAAGTATTACGGCGGCATGTATGTGTATGTGGCAGAGGTACCGTTTGATTACAAGTTCCCAACACCTTATTTTACATTAGAAGGTATCTTGGATTGGAAAAGAATCGATTGGGTGCTTGATCCGGAGAATGATGGTGTAGCCTCGAATATTTCGAAATTCCTTCCTTATGTGCTGAATGATTCACAAGCATACAATCACTTGTGTACGTTTAAAGGAAATCGAATGACTGGATTTAAGAGTTACGCTCTTTCCCCAGAGTCGGAGCATAATGAAGAGCTCGATAAAGAGTGGGGTGAAGTCTTCGATCCTACAGTATCTCCAATTCGCTTGCTAAAATCAGATGAACCACTTCCGATGGAGCTTCTGTTATTAGCGGACCCTGAAGAGGGTTTGGTTCAGAAGTATGTAGCTGAGGGACAGTGTTATGTGTATGAGGAACTAGGACAAGTTATCGGGGAATATGTGCTCTTGCCGAAGAATGAGACTGTGGTTGAGCTGATTAATGTAGCGGTATCTGAGTGTGTGCAGGGTAGGGGTCTAGGTAAGATGCTGGTCCAGCACGCGGTTCAGTCAGCTAGGAATCTTGGGTATTCAAGTATTGAAGTTGGAACGGGAAATTCAAGTGTCGGCCAGCTTCATCTATACCAAAAGTGTGGCTTCCGGATTACGGGCATTGATACAGACTTTTTCGTTCGAAATTATGCAGAGCCGATTATGGAAAATGGGATGCAGTGTCGGGACATGATTCGGATGAGTCAATTGTTGTATAGACTGGAAAATTATTGAAGCATTCGATAAGAGGAGAGGGTACAGATGGCAATTACGATGGAAACGCACAATTTGATGATTCGACCACTCAGAGAAACGGATTCAGAGGCGATGTTTGACTATTTTTCCAAACCAGAAGTCATGCAGTATTTCGGAAATGACCCTCATGCAACGATTGAGGACACTCGTAAAGTTCTGCATACGATGATGCACGGAGAAAATGACGGCAGAGCACGCTGGGGGATTGTAAGAAAAGGTGATGATGCGGAAGATACCGTAATTGGTACAATTGGTTATCACTTACACAATCTTGTGCATAAGCGTTGCGAGATTGGCTATGAGTTGCATCCGGATTTCTGGGGTCATGGTTATATGAGCGAAGCGGTGCGCGCAATTATTCAATTTGGGTTTACGGAGCTTGGATTGGAGCGGATTGCTGCGGTTGTTTATTTGGATAATGTAGGATCGATCCGAGTGCTAGAGAAGCAAGGTTTTGAAAAGGAAGGCATCTTGCGCAAATACATCGTATCAGGTGGGAAGTCGCATGATGTCTACGTGCTTTCCTTGTTACGAAGTGATTGGGAGTCTAGAAATTAAAGATAGTGAATAGATGGGAGTGTTCATAATGAGTCATTCGATCAGCTTTATATATGCGCATCCAGATGATGAAACGTTCGGCTGTGCGGTGTTAATTCGTCAGGTCGTAGATCGAGGTGGTAAAGCGACATTGTTATCTGCAACCCGTGGTGACGCTGGCAAGACAGGTCGATTAGGCGATATGACCAAAGAGCAGCTTGCTGTCGTACGTGTTGGAGAGCTGCGTGAGGCTTGCGATATTATGGGTATCTCTGAGATTAAACACTTAGGTTATCCCGATGGGAAGCTAAGTACGATTGACCGCACAGAGCTTGCGGAGAAGATCATTAACTTCATTAACGAGCATAAACCCGAAGTAGTCGTAACATTCCCAGAGGACGGCATTAGCCTTCATCCCGATCATACTGCCATTCACCACGCAACAAACGCTGCAATCTTCAGCGGTCGCTGCCCGTCCGTTCAGAAGTATTACTACAACGCCTCTCACCCTTTAGCACAGATGGGTCACTATCCCAATCTCCGTATCGATACCGAGCAGCAGTGGGATATGAAGGCAGATGCGCTTAAGGCGCATAAGTCACAGGCGTTCTCTGTTGAGCGTGTGTTTGGTGAGCATGTAACATTTGCTGAGAGTTATCGTTATGAGTCGTTCGTGCTTGTGTGGGAGCGTGGTGTGGAGTGGCCGGGTGGGCAGGAAAAGTGGGTTTTTGAGAGTTTGGAGTAGGTGGATGAAAGGTAACTGTTGTTGTTGAGAGAATGTGCCGGAGGAAGAAAATTCTATGCTAATCAAAATTATCATATGCACCGTAAATGATGAATCTAAGGAAAATTTCTCTCATGCTCAATCTCAGTGGAAAGATCTGAAATTTGCTCGTGGATTCATTGCCCAAGTTGGGGGATGGAATCTTGTTAATCCGAATGAAGCGGTCATAGTAGGTTTCTGGAAGTCAATGGAGGACTACAAGAAGTTTATGGCCGATCTTCATGATCGGATTATGGATTCGAATGAACAGGGAAAATCGTATGAGAAGATAGAAGTGGGTTTGTGGACGACGGAAGAGGTTTTGAGTGGGGATGAGGTAGCTAGGTTTGGATTCTTAGCGTTGATTGATGTTGAGGATGATGGTGTGGATGTGGAAGGCTTTATTGGAAAAGATTCTGTTGTGATGCAAATAGAGAGTGATGGAGTTAGGAAGATATTGGTGTTAGGTAGCACTATTGAAGGGGTTTTAGAAGGTTGTAGAGCAAGGGTACCATTTGATAAAGAGTGGATTGTATAAGGGGCTAATTAGGTTAGCTACTAAGAAATAAGTTAGAGTATTCACAACATTTAAGTGGCTTAATGCTGAATCCGTACTAAGAATTTAGTTGATGGATTCACAAGGTTCGTAAATATTCTGTTATATGAAAGTCAGGAAAAACTAATAAAAGGAGTGTGTACATAAAGAAGATGAGACTAAGAAATTACATCACCGATAGGCTTGATTCTTTTTTTGAATTCCTAGTAACAAAAAGTATTTCAAATCTTGCTAACCAAATTAGACAAATGAGAGGCCAATGCTTTAGGGACAATGATTTTCAGTATAATGAGTATATGAATTTATTACGGAACTTTTACATATTTGAAGCAGAGTCGTATTGTCAAAATAATAACCTAAGGTATATTGATGAACTTTTATTTAGAAGGAAAGAACTTAAAGACCAAAGTAACTATTGGTTGAGTGTAGGAGTTGGTATAGGCACAGGAATTCCAGTGGGACTTTTCGTTAATAACATAAGTAAATTTAGTTTTCTTGTCAGTGACCTCAATGATGGGGTGTTACAAGTAGCATTTAAGCTAATTTTAATTCTATCTGTAATGTTCTTTGTCATTTTGTTAGTTTTTATTATCCAAGCTATTTTCAAGTACTTTTCAATAAATAAAAATCCATTAGTTCAATATAGTGAAGAAGAAGAACTGAGAATTATAGAGGAACGAATTAATAATATTTTAACAGAAATCAATAAGTAAACCGAGGAAGCCTGACCTTCATATAACAAAGTATTCACACTGCGGGGACAAGTCCCCTTGGTCTGCCTGAGGCAATTCGGGGAAGTGTGTTCAGTCAGACAACCCTGCGAGGCTAAGTCCTGCGGACCCAGTCGCTGTGCTCCTTTAAGCCTCTCGGGTTCGTGAATACGCAAACGTTAGGCGAAATTACATTAAAGGAATGGTTATTTAGAATGAAATTTTACTATTCATCTTTATATATACATGAAACACTGAGTTCATTTGAAGACCTCAAAAATAAAATAGATCCTCAATTAATTGAACTATACTTAGATACAAATATTTGTATATATCTAACCAAACTCTACAAGGAACCGAGTAGTCTTGTAAGTCAAACAGATAATACTTTTGAAGAATTATTAGGTTTGCTTAAGAATATCGAGACGAATAATTTATTAGTTGATTTTTCTCTTGGGCTGGAGGAATCATGTCGAGAACTAAGTAACTTTGAAATTAATATGTCGAAGTTCAATGACATGAATAATGCAATTAGATCTTTATTCGAAATGGATTACTTTCAAATGTTGCAGCATAGCAAACTTATAAAGTTTGAACCATTCATTAAACATGAAACACGAAAAACGAACAGTAAAACAAATAGTTTGGAAAGCGTAAGTAGTTTCCAGCGTCTTCTATTTGTTTCATATGCTTGTTTGTTAAAAATGTACATATTGGATAAGAAAAAAAACTTAAAGAGTAATACTCAATTAATAATTGAGTATTTTGACTTCGTAGAAAAGGAAATAGATATTTTTAGTGCTTCAATAACTATGTTTGCTCATTATTATTTTAGTGGTAATAATAAAATTAGAAAGCTTATCCATAAAACAAAGAATAATGATGAAGATAAGCTACATGCAATATGGAATGCATCGTTAGACTTAACATTTCCAGCATTGGTGAGTCAAAAGTTTCTAAAAGATAAGATTATCCCAGTTTTCGTAACAGCAGATGAGAATTTATGGTTAATTTTTGATTCAATGAAAATGAAATTTATGATCACGAATGGAACTGAAGCAGCATTGCCTCCGTTTTTAGAAGTGGATTATACAAGAACTAACTGGACTCAAGCTGAATTACAAGAGATTAATAATTTTTACGATGGGATTATGGAACGAAGGAAATATAAATTCGTGTTTAATAATTTCGACCAAGAAGAACTAATCAATCGAATGCGGATATTATGCTTTAATTTAGAAAAAGAACTAAAGAATTCTCTCTAGAGTCATCGAAGAAGGCTGCAACTTCGCTAACAAAATATTCACGCATCGGGCATTCTCCCTCGGTCTGGCAGGAGTTAGAGGTGGAATTAGAGAGGTATTTCAGTTTCGAGGAAGCGGGAGCAGCCGGACACATCCGCACCACCTAACCGCGTCGCGGTCGCCACTCTGTGGCTTAAGGTGGTGGGACGTGGTGAATACAAGAACGTTATGCGAAATTATCTTTATTCAAAGGAGTACAACATGTAATTCGATCAAAATGGTTTTTTAGGCATTCAGATTGAAAGTATTTCAAATGAGATCGTGAATAAACATAGGAAAATATTTGATGTTTGTTTTGACGTTAATAAATTTTCACATAAAGTAAAATTTGAATTTGATATAAATAACAACAATATTCTACATGTTTTAAGCGCTTCTCTATTTTTAAAAATTTTAAACTGTTTTCAGTCAATCATAATATTGAGTAAGTTAGGTCTTGAAAGCGAATCTAAAATTCTTACGAGGACTTTAATAGAATCTCTGTTTGTACTTAAAGCAATCTCAGAAGATGAAAAAGAAATAAATAACTTTATTAAAACTGACTATAAGAAAAGAGAACAACTTCTTAAACTCATCTTTGATAAAGATGCTGAAAATACTTATGGAGAAATAAGAAAAAAGTTAGACAAGGAAATGTATGAAGAATTGCGATCATTTAATAAAGAAAAAGACATTAGAGATATTAAAGTACATGAATGGGCTAAGAAACTAATCTATTAAACTATTATGCTTTTGCATATAAGGTGCTCAATAGTGAGGTTCATGCAGATATTAGAACATTAGAGAAGTATTTGGATTTAGATGAGGAAAACGGATTACGAGGTTTTAATATTTTTCCTAGTGACCTCAATCTTAAAGATACCTTATTTACTGCATGCGGAGGAGTGATTATCTCACTGGAAAGTCTGTTTGAGATATTTTCATTAGAGTATAAAAACATTATTAGAGATTTTGAAGAAGAACTGATAGATGCAAGAAGGTAACTTAGCCTAACACCGTATATACGCTGCGGGCTTTGCCCTTGGTTCGCAAGAAGAGGTAGGCAGGGTAGCTATTTCAACTCACTACCCTACTAGGCTAAGTCCGTCGGACCCGGCGCGTGCGTACCTTAAGCCTCTCGGGTTCGTAGATACACGAACGTTATACGAAATTACAATAAATCTAACAAGGGAAGTACAAAAGATGATAAATGAAGAAAAACAAAAATCTTTATTTGCTCTAGATAATGCAAGAATATGGTGTAAAGGAGTAATTATCGAAAGTGATAGAATACTGGAATCTAATGATGAAATAATTAGCTTGTTTCAGGAAATTAGGGATATTAGTAGCTTTAGTTCCAATGATAGACAAAGAATGGACCACGTTTCGGATATGTCTAGACTTGAAGAGTATTACTTTGTAATTGCACTTAATAAAGCACTTGTATGGCTTATAGAGTGCAAGTCTTATTTTAATGAAATGCAGAATATAATTAATAGAATAAATAATGAGTTGCCTTATATTAGAGAAGTAAGAAATATGAGAGAACATGAAATTGAATACCATAAGAATGAAGGCAGAAAACAGGGAGATTTTATAAGACCATTAGGAGAAGAAGGCAAATCAATAGCAGATGCTACATCAACAATAGTTAATGAGGAAGGTTATTTCGTTGACGGCAGAATAAGTGTCCAAAAATCAAAAACATTATTCAACGAAATTTTTAAAGAACTGGAAATTCTGAAAGAAGCTCAGTGGAGAATATAACTTCGTATAACACCTATCTGTGCTTCAGCCTAACGACCTCGTCTGCAGGAGTGATTTCGAAGAAGAGTAAGACAATCCTGCACAGCCTAACCGCATCGCGACAAGTCGCTACGCTCCTTTAAGGCAGTGATGGTTCGTAGATACATAAACGTTATCTGAATTCAACAAACAGAGGAGAATAAATATGAAACTATCAAGAATTGGAATTAAAAATTTTCGTAGGATTGAGTATGTTGACCTAAATTTTAATACAGCATCCTTTATTATTGGTCCGAATAATGTAGGAAAAACATCTGTTATTAAAGCAATTGAGGCTTTACTTTCTCTTAGTAATACTATAAAGCCAGATGATTTTAGGGTACTCTCGGATGGGCAAAGAGAAAAGGAGATTGAGATTTGTGGCTATTTCACAGATATTGATGCGACTACTGCGAAATCAAGAGGATTCAAAGGTAGGGTAATAGATGGACAATACATATATAAAAAAACATTTGATATAGGCTCGACTAAGGCTAAAATATGGACACTACAATACCACTACACAATCAAAGAAGAGTTTGAGAATGTGAGCAAGTGGAAGGATTTAATAGAACTTGGTTTCAGAGAAGATATGTTGACAGATTTATTTGGACCAAAACCCTCAAATGGAAAGCTATCATCAGGGTGGGAATTCATTATAGAGGATGCTGTTGTTTGGAATTTTGAATCGGAACCTGAGTATATCGAGAATCCTGGTGGGATTGCTAGTAATGTTGCTTCGAAATTAACACGATTGGTTCATATACCATCTTATGCCAATGTTGATGATATAGGAAAAGCGGATGGAAATAAAACATTACTAGGTGAATGCCTAGGGATTTTGTTTGAAGATTTGTTGTCTCAGAATGAATTGGCTACTACAATTCAAGGTCAACTTACCGAACTACAAACGGTAATGTCTCCGGATAATAGTAGTTCATTGATAAGTGGATTATGTGCGGATGTCAATTCAGTTATTGATGAAGTATTTCCGGGTTGTGGAATTAAAATAAATCCTTCTCTTCAAGATTTAAATAGTGTATTGAAACCAAGGTATGATGTCGAAATGTTCTCTAATGTTAATACAAGTGCGGAGAAGCAAGGAACTGGTTTGGTGAGAACTGGTATTTTCTCTATGCTTCGATATCACTCGCACTTAAAAGCATTGGGAGAAGCTAAAACTAGGCCATTGTTAGTTGCTTTTGAAGAACCTGAAATCTATTTGCATCCTGCAGCGGCAAATCTTTTGAGGGATACGATTTACTCCTTGGGTGAAACTGATCAAATTATTTGTTCAACTCATTCCCCATGGATGATAGATCTGTCAAAAGATTGGTTAAGTTTGACCAAACTGTACACTGATTCTAACGGATATACCAAATCATTCAATTATGGCTTGAATGATGCTGTAAAGGAATTAGAGACGGAAGAAAAGGAATTATTGAAGATGGTCAAGACTTTTGATGACGAATTATCGCGAATTTTCTTTGCTGATAGATGTGTCATTGTAGAAGGGGATTCCGAGGTCATTGCTATAAAAAATACATTAAAGTTGCTTGATGCTACTACAAGAAAAGATATTCTGTCAAAAACACAAGTTATAAAAGCAAGAGGAAAAGCAGCAATAATACCTTTAGTAAAGTATCTGAAAAAACTTAGCGTTCCCCTATATGTTATCCACGATCGTGATAAAGGTGTGGCTGGAGCAGAGAAATTCAACCTCCCTATTGCAACTGCTATCGGAAATCCTGCTTGTGTATCTATGTTGGAGGAATGCTTGGAGGAGTGCTTAGGATATCAAGCGCCTAGTAGTGATAAACCATTTAAAACTCATTCAGAAACAAGCAAATGGAAAGAAAAAAGTGAAATCCCTGAATCATGGAAGACAGTTTTCCAAAAAGCTTTCGAATGTAATATAGAATAGAATATTGAACCAGTGAAAGTTAGATTAGGTTATCTGAGGGGCCCTTGAATTTAATTTGTACAATATTTTGCAACGGCTCTTACGCAGTCTTTCGGAGGACTTTGAAGAGTTCTTCCAGTAGAAAACCACTTAGTATTTCATAAATAAAGAAAATATAACTGATTTAAATAAGATTGTAATGTAGCCCAATCAAAAAAATGTTGAAATATGATTGGAAGATAGACAAGGAAACTGATTATTATATGTTTGAATGTAGTTCAAGAAGTATGTGAATGGTGATTCGCAAAAGTGAATTTTGAATAGTATTTCGAGGGAGTCGTTGACTTCAGTTAACACCGTATCTACACTTCGGGACTTGCGTCTCTTGGTCTGCACGAGGAATTTCGGGGGAAGTGGAATCAGTCAGACAACCTTGCTAGGCTAAGTCCTGACGGACCCAGTTGCTATGCTCCTTTAAGCCTTTCTGGTTCGTGAACACATCAACGTTATCTGAAAGATACATAAATCTTATATGTGAGGGTGATTCGAATGAAGCAAGGAATCATTGTGTTGATAAACGGAACTTCAAGTGCAGGAAAGACTAGTATTTCTATTGAACTGACAAATCAGAAAGAGATTCTTTTTCATCATTTATCAGTAGATGATTTTTATAATAATTACAATGAATTTATTAATAATAAATTTTCAGATGTTGAACCTACGAGAGAAGTAGATGATCAAGCTGTCGGACAAATACTTTTTGATCCCATAATCTCAGTGTACTATGCGACAGTTAAATTATTTTCAGAAATGGGTTTGAATGTAATAGCAGATACTGTAATCGACAATGACAAGAGGTTTAATGAGTGTCTTGATCAATTTTTCGATCAGCCTACATTATTTGTAGGTGTAATATGCTCGAAAGAAGAACTCATAAGAAGAGAGAAATCAAGAGGAGATAGAAATATTGGGCTAGCAGCTTCACAGTTCAACAAAGTATATTGTATTGATGAATATGACATCGAAGTAAATACGGAAGAATTGAGTCCGGCAGAATGTGCTGAAAAAATATTAAGTTTTATTAAGTCCAATAAGGAATACTCGGTATTTAAGAAATTAAGTAAAAGAAATGTTAGTGTTTCATAGAAGGCGTATCCATCAGATAACAACATATTCACTAATACAGAGGGGATTATAAAATGAATCCAATACTTATAGATTTTCCAAACCAATTTACAACTGAAAGGTTATTGATTAGAACACCTCTACCTGGTGATGGCAAGGTAGTATATGAGAGTATAATGTCATCGATTAATGAGCTCAAGGAGTGGTTATCGCTTTTTGCACAGAACGAATTTACTGAACAGTCTATCGAAGCAATCCTACGAGAATCATATGTAAAGTTTATTAAGAGAGAAGAACTTAGACTTCTGATATTTGATAAAGATACGAATCAATTCATTGGTTTATCTGGATTGAACAAGCCAGATTGGGAGATACGTAAATTTGAAATCGGATACTGGGTTGATTCACGTGTGAGTGGAAAGGGGTATATGACTGAAGCCGTTCAAGGAATAACCAATTTTGCCTTTACAGAGTTGAAGGCTAGAAGAGTAGAAATTCGTTGTGATACTTTAAATTACAAGAGTAAGGCGATTCCAGAAAGATTAGGTTTTCAATTAGAAGGAACATTAAGATGTGAAGATTTATCATCAGATAAGAGTCAGATAAGAGATACACATATCTACGCTCTAGTTAAATAAATGGTTGGTGTTAGTGGCCAAAGAAGGCTTTGACATCCTATAACACCTATTCACGAATAGGCTATTTACCCTAGCCGGACACATCCGCACTACCTAACCGCATGGAGGCAGCGACATTGTGGCTTAAGATGGTGAGAAGCCGTGAATACAATAACGTTATTCGAAATTCATAGGAATTGTCTAATAAAACATGAAAGATCAAATAGCATGAAAGGAGTGATGTGGTATGAAAAATATAAATGTGAATAAAACCAACAGTGATTTAAGAGGTGTTTTGATTTAACACAGAGGAATGATTAAGTGATTCCTCTGTGTAACTTGACTAGGAGGAATCTAAAATGGTAATTAGTTTGATGCCTGTATCGGTTGATAACTGGTACAACTGCACACAATTGGAAGTAACAAAAGATCAAAAGAAAGTATTCCCAGCCCCAATAGTATATTGGATTGCTGAATCTAAGTATGTGACTGACTTCGAGCCGATGGCAATTTATTTAAGTGAGGATATTATAGGTTTTATTGTATATTGTAAGATACTAGATAATGAGGGTAACTATTGGATTCCAGCACTGATGATTGATGAAAGGTATCAGGGAAAAGGGCATGGAAAACAATCGATGAAGCTATTGATAGAATTAATGAAAGAAACATTGGACTGCCAAAGAATTATGATAGGACATAGACTCGAGAATACAGTTGCAGGCAATCTATATGAATCTCTGGGATTTGAAAGAGTAAGTAAAGAATTAATTGACGGTGAAGTGGTTCGTCTTTTGACTTAAATGAATCGATTAGTTATTCAAAGAAGTCAATGAACATCGTATAACATCATATTCATGCCGCGGTCGCAGATGCTTCCTGGGTCTGCCCGCGGTACTTTCGAAAAAGCTGAATCAGGCAGATGCAAGACTAAGTGGCTAAGCAACCCGATTGATAACGTCCTTTAAGCCTATGGGGTGCATGAATACACAAAACGTTATACGAAACATTTGTAAGGACGGAAATTTAAAAAGAATAGGGGAAATTATGACCGAACAAATTGTTACATACCATATTGATAAAGTCTCATTTAGTCTAAAGGAAAAAGTTTGTTTTAATTGGTTGACGAATTTGGGCTGTGTATTTGTCGTATTCGATGAACAAGATTCCGGCAATATTTGCTTTGGAGTGGAACAAGGCGGGCAAAAGAAGTTTGTTAAATTTGCAGGTGTAAAGACACTTAACTATAGTGGTGATTCTACAGATGCTGCTGCGAGGTTGATAAGAGCCATTCCCGTATATAATGATTTGAAACATCCGAATGTGATCAATTTACTTGATCATTTTAAAGTCGATGCTGGGTATGTGGCGGTGTTCGATTGGTTCGAAGGTGAGAACCTCCATCCCCATTGGATTTATCCTCCACCAGCCAAATACATTGATCCGAATTCTCCATTTTATAAATACAAGCGATTGACGCTCCAACAAAGAATGGAATCACTAGACAAATTATTCTCGTTTCACGTATTTATCGAATCCAAAGGTTATGTAGCCATCGACTTTTATGATGGCAGTATACTTTATGATTTTAATCGTCATGAAACAAGAATATGTGATATTGATTTTTATGAGAAGAAACCATACATAAATTCAATGGGCAGGATGTGGGGCTCATCTAGGTTTATGTCTCCTGAAGAATATGAATTAGGGGCTGCAATTGATAGTCGAACGAATGTATTCAATATGGGAGCATCAGCTTTTGTCTTGTTAGGGGGAGAGCTTGATAGGTCATTCGAGAAATGGGAAGCCAGTCATGAACTCTATCAAGTTGCATGTAAAGCAATAGATGCCGACAGGAATCAAAGATATCAGTCTCTTTCTGAATTTTATAAAGCTTGGAATGAGGTAAGGAACGGAATGACAGTATAGTAAAGGCATCGGGTAAACCAGCTAATCAAAGTCAACAGACTTAATTAAGCCTACTCCGAGAAATAAGTTGATGGTAAAATATTACTATGAAATTGCGTTATGTGCACTGAAAAGGAGCGCCGTTACGCAGAATTCCGAAAATCATGCGCAAAAGTTTGTTAGAGGCATTTGGGGTTAGTCTGGGAAGGCATTGACATCTCATAACAAAGTATCTTATGAAGTTAAATCAGGCAGATAACTCTGCAAAGCTAAGTCCTTCAGACCCACTCGCTGCGCTCCTTTAAACCTCTCGGGTTCGTGAACACACAGAAACGTTATCTGAAATTAATGCAATGGAGGGTACGTGATGAAGAAAGTTAAACCAAAATTTCAATATTTGTTGTTGTAGTTATTATATTAATTGTTGGTTGGTGGAGTGGGTATAGATTTGATGGTTTAAGTGCGGCAAGGGCAAATTCCTCTGTTCCAAAGAATGCAAAGTTAATAGATCAAATTGATTATGATTGGGGAGGAGTATACATATTTGATTCTCCTGAAAAGCCTATTACTGCTACAAGCATCAATGATTACGGTTATTTGTGGTCTTCAAAAATGTCTGTTTATTACTATCATAACGATGACACAATAAAAACAATTGGCAGTGTGTCTCTAGCGAATCCAAGGGAGAAGGCGACTGTAATAAGTGTGTTGGTAAAAGATCCGGACATATCCTATATTGAAATTGGTCCGCAAGAAAAAAGATTAAGGAAAGGGGCAACCTTAGATAAACCAATAACATTTTCATGGGATGTTCCATATCAGTGGAACGAGTTAACTCCAAAGGCATTTAACAAGAATGGTGAATTGATCTACGAATATCGGTTCGCCAAAGCGAATGTTACCAAGGCAGAGGATTTAAGGTGGTATTCAACAAAAGAGAAGTTAAAATTGGATTTTAAATAAGAGAATGAGAGGGGATGCATATAAATGATTACTTTAGATGTAATGAATTCTACTGAATTCCAAGAGTATTTAAATACCGCAATTCATAGTTATGCAGAGAGCAACGTTCAGTCTGGTAATTGGAGCGAGCAGGAGTCTATTAGTAAGGCAATGGAACAATATACTCAACTTTTGCCGGATAACGAGAAAACCGCTGATAACAAATTATTTACTATTCGATTTGAAGGTGAAGAGGTAGGAGTTATTTGGATGGCTTTGAAACCGAACAACAAAGGCTTTATTTACGACATAAAGATTAAGGAGGATTATCGCGGACGTGGATTTGGTAAGCAAGCGATGGGGGAAATAGAAAAGGTGGCTAAAGAATATGGCTTGAAGAGTATTGGTCTTCACGTCTTTGCTCATAACCCACTAGCACGTAGTTTATATGAAAAGCTAGGATATAAAGAAACGAGTATCGTCATGGCAAAAGAATTATAAAACAATATCTAGTTTAACTAACAGAGAAATCGATAGTAAAATTAATAAGAACATTATTATTTGGAAAAAGGTGCTGACTTCCTATAACAGTATATTCACATATCATCGCCTATCGACTTAATACCCTAAGCGATTTTACATAAGAGAAAGAGGATGCGACTTGATGCTGAATTACACAAACACAACAAAAGAATTATCAGAAAGCGGTATTGATACGGCTATTATCTCTGTTGGTGCGACAGAGTGTATGGCAAAACTTTAAATGCATACGTAATTTTAACAGAAAGACAAGTAAACCATAATTAGGAGGCTAACAAAATGAACTATATCATGGAATTAAGAAAATTAGTGGGTTCACGACCATTAATTATGGTAGGAGCATGTGTGCTTGTATTTAATGATGAACGATATCTATTACTTCAAAAACGAACAGATAGTCTGGACTGGGGTGTTATTGGTGGTGCTATGGAATTAGACGAATCATTAGAGGAAGCAGCGGCTCGTGAGCTATTCGAAGAGACTGGATTGAAAGCGAGAGCGTATAAATTTATAGCTATACACTCGGGAGCGGATATGTATTATAAGTATCCACACGGCGATGAAATCTATAACGTCACGGCAGTCTATGAGGCAATAGAAGTTGAGGGTACACCAATTATTAACGATGATGAAGGGATCGAATTAAGGTACTTCTCATTGGAAGAACCGATTCCAAACATGAACTCTTTTACAGAAGTATTATTAAACAAACTAGGCTATAAAATGACAACACTAACACCAAGGGGCTAGTAATATGAATTGGACAGGATCAGCAGCTGTTTGTATAAACGAGAATAATCAATTACTCATGGTTCTTCAGGGAAAGCCAGAAGAAGAGAAAAAGTGGTCAGTTCCTTCTGGGGGAAGAGAAGCGAACGAAACATATGAAGAATGTTGTATGAGAGAAGTCTTAGAAGAAACCGGCTATCAAATAGCTGTTAAGGAGTTAATTTTCTGTAAGAACGAAATTGTTTATTATTATTTTGCAGAAGTCATTGGTGGAAGTGCTATTATTCAAGACCCTGACGAATTAATTTACGATATAGCATGGAAATCAGTAGAGGAACTAAGGAATTTGAACCTATCATTTGAAGAAGATCGTGAGTTTTTAATATCGATTTTAGAACACAGACATTAAGATAACTACAGAAATAGTATATTTAAGTGAGGAATAAATGAATGCTATACATGAATTACAGAGCGTTAACGCTTGAGGATTGTGTAAAAATAAATGATATGAACCCTTCGCAATTTATCCAAAGAGCATGGAGAGAAGTTGATGGAAAGCGTCAATTGGTCAACATTGATTATCAAGATAATAATTGGCCGAACGGGTATAAATATCATTTCAAACATTTACAGGAAACGATTTTATATAAAGGTTATGCTGTAGGTGTTTTTGATGAAAGAGATAGATTAATAGGATTTGCTACGCTAAATCGTGAATTTTTCGGTGAGCAATATAAGTATGTTTTGCTGGATCAATTATTCATAAATTTGGAACATAGAGGCAAAGGAATTGGGAAGAAACTGTTCGCAATGATCTCAGATGAGGCGCTAAAGTGGGGTGCGAATAAAGTATTTATTTACGCGGGTTCTGCAGAAGAGACTGTCGCCTTTTATTTCGCAATTGGCTGTGTTGAAGCAATAGAGATCAATAAAGAGTTGTATGACAACGATCCGAGGGATTTTCAATTGGAGTATTTGCTATAAGTTGCAAAGTGAAAACTGAGAGAAACAGCTAAGGGAGGAGTTAAGAAAATGAACCAGAGAATAATATTATCACCAGCTACTTTAGAAGATGTAGACTTCTTAGTTGATATCAAAACCTCGATTTCCTTATGGCCTTATGAAGATTTGCTTTCAATTGATAAAGATGCAGTTCGAAAGAATGTGGTTGATAGGATCAATAGCGACTGGTATAAACAATACATAGTAAAGCTTGATACACCAGAGCGAACACCCATTGGAGAATTGCATATTCATTGGTATGTAGAAGAACGCCGAAGTTGGGAGATGGGCTATTGCATTTTTCCTGAATATCGCGGGCAAGGATATGGGGTAGAAGCAGCAAGAGAAGTATTAAAATACGCTTTCGATGAATGGAATGCGCATAAAGTAGTTGCGATGTGTAATGCGCACAACACTGCTTCTTATAAGTTGCTTGAGAAGTTAGGGTTGGTTAGAGAAGGAGTGTTTAGAGAAGAGTTACTCTGGGATGGCAGATGGGTAAATCAATTGTTCTACTGCATTCTAGACAGTGAGTATCGAAGTATGAATAGCGAAGAGAAGTGATAATATGAAAACAACTATTTATTTATTAGACACGCTGAATCACCATACATAGAAGGTATGGAACTCACAAGAGGGCTTTCAGAGAAAGGTAAGCGAGATGCTCTTACAATCAGTGAACTATTAATATTTACATATCAAGTCCGTATGAAAGAGCTATTGAAACGATTAAAGCCGCGGCTGGGACGAATGAAATAACACTTTTTGATGATCTAAGAGAAAGAGAAATTGGTCAATTTGAAGGAATGAGTTTTAAAGATGCCAAGTTGAAGGTGTACACAGATACGAATCATTCATTCCCAGAGGGTGAATCGAGTGCCAGCGCTCAATTAAGGGTGGTTAGGGTGATAGAACGGATCTTAAATGAGCATGAAGGGAAGAGAATTGTAATTGGAACCCATGGGGATATTATGACTCTAATTATAAATTACTATGATAAACAATATGATTATGAGTTTTGGCAGTCAACTTCAATGCCAGATATTTATAGTTTAGAGTTTATTGATATGAAGCTAGAAGATATAAGGCGATTATGGCAAAGATAGTTTAATGAATATGTAGCCTTAAAAATAGTTCGGTGTTGGCGCGTAATATGGGAAAGGCTGGGGAGAACACAACTAAATTCGTAACTTCGTTGGGGATGGCATATTAACTGAATTTACAAACAAATTATTGACAGACCTAGGACAAGGCCTTATTATACCAAAGATGTTTCGATATATTTCGTGATTACAGAAGTTTAGACCCAGTCATGTTTCTCTTATGTACGTGATTACACAAACGTTATTCGAAAGCACCAATAATCTATATTTTACGAGGAGTGAACGTAATGCAAGATAATAAACAAGTGATTTTTAGGAATCCACAATCCATGCCGCCAGCAAATGGTTATACGCAAGTTGTTGAAGTACGAAATGGAAGAACGATCTATGTATCTGGGCAAATTGCCGTAAACCAGAACAGAGAAAGGGTAGGCCAAGGCGATATTGCTGCACAAACCAAGCAGGTATTCGAAAACATCAAAGCTGCGTTAGAATCTTCGAACGCAAGCTTTAACGATGTTGTGAAATTGACGTTCTTTATGACGGACATTTCCCAAATACAGGTCGTTATGGACATTCGGGATTTGTATGTGAATACGAATAATCCACCTGCCAGTGTGGCAGTTGAAGTAAGTAAACTAGTAACTGATCATTTCTTGATTGAAATTGAAGCAATAGCCGTGGGGGACTAACCTATTAATTGTTTAATATATCTGGAAGCAGGAAGATCAATGAAAAGTGTCTATATTGCTTCTAGCCTTAAGGAAGAAAATAATAAGCATTTATCGTAGAGTTCATAGTCACTGGCGATAGACTAACAATGAATAAACTTCCTGATTTAGTAGATTGTTCGATCTGCTAGAGCAGGAAGTTTTTTTGATAGATTCATTTAATATACTAATTCATCAACTTGTCCAGCTTCGCTTCCGTTGCCGTTTCTGGAGCGGGTGTGTAGATGCTACACCGCAGGTCGTTACTACCTTGAACTTGAAGAGAAGTGAGGTGGAACAGCATCTTGCCTGCTTTCGCATGGCGGAACTCAATGGCAACCTCTGGTGCAGTGCTGACTTCACTCTGATTCCATAACCGCGCAAACTCGGGATAGGATTGACTCATCTCCTCAATGAATTTCCCATACCACTCATCCTCTACATATTGCCCGTAATACGTGCGGAAGATGGATAGGAACCCTTTTACGAAGTGCTCCCAATTGACTGCCAAGCTCTGAAATTCTTTTCTTGTAAAAAGAAGCTTGATCATATTCCGCTCACTCATTGGAATGAGGTTGAAATCGATAAACACATGCGCTGCCGCTTCGTTCCAACCTACAATATCGCATCTGCGATCCGAGATGATCGTCGGACAATGTCGCAACTCTTGTAAGATCCGAGTTAGTGCAGGGCTGATCTGTGGCTGTTCAATTTGCTTTAGACTTGTGCTTAAAGTGGTATCAAGTGCGAGCGCATATAAGTATTTGCGTTCATCTACAGTTAGTTGCAATGCACCAGCGATACAGTCGAGCACGGAAGCAGATACTTTGATGTCCCGACCTTGCTCCAGCCATGTATACCATGTTGTACTAACACCCGCTAACTGCGCCACCTCTTCACGGCGAAGCCCAGGTGTTCGTCTGCGTGATCCTGCTGGTAGACCAACAGAATCGGGAAGAATCTTAGCACGCTGACTTTTTAAAAATGTGGATAATGCCTGCAATCGTGACTGCGAATTCATGAGCTTCACCTCTTTCGTACATCCTTATTATGGTACTCATTATACTAGGATAAACTACAACTTGTAATAGGATATTTACAGTGAGAAGATGTATACAGTAAGTAGTGTTGAAGGAGGAAATGAAAATGAATCGAGTTGTCGTAACAGGAATGGGTGTTGTATCACCGCTAGGTAATGATGTGAATACATTCTGGGATCATCTCATTAATGGGAGATCGGGCATTTCAATGATAGATACATTAGATACAAGCAGACATAAAGCGAAGATTGCGGGTTTGGTCAAAGATTTTGATGCAGATGCGCTATTCGGGAAGAAGGAAGCGAGAAAGCTAGATCGATTCAGTCAGTTCGCCCTCGCTGCCGCTGAGCAAGCATATAATGACGCAGGGTTAACGAACGAGAACGTAATACCTGAACGACTCGGTGTATATGTGGGTTCAGGCATTGGTGGAATCCAGACGTTAATCGATCAGCATGAAGTATTACTAAATCGCGGTCCAGAGCGAGTAAGTCCTTTATTAGTGCCGATGATGATCGCAAACATGGCTACTGCACAAATTAGTATGAAATATGATGCACAAGGACCTACGATGGCACCTGTAACTGCCTGTTCGGTGGGTAATACGGCAATTGGTGAAGCCTTCCGACTTATTCGCTTAGGTATTACAGATGTGATGATTGCAGGTGGATCAGAAGCGGCGATTACCGATGTGTCAATTGCAAGTTTCTCGAATGCAACAGCATTATCTACGCGAAACGAAGAGCCTGAGCGTGCAAGCAGACCGTTCGATACGGATCGTGATGGCTTCGTTATGGCAGAAGGAGCGGGTATCCTGGTGCTTGAGTCGCTATCTCATGCATTAGAGCGTGGTGCGACGATCTATGCTGAAGTTATTGGCTACGGTGCAAGTTCGGATGCTTATCACATGGTGGCGACACATCCCGAAGGTCGCGGTGCGAAGATTGCGATGCAAGCAGCCCTTACCGAAGCAGGCATTCAGCCACAAGAAGTCGATGTCATTAGTGCACACGCAACGAGTACTGAACTCGGAGATCGCACAGAGACAGTTGCCATCAAGCATGTGTTCGGCGAATCTGCCTACAATATCCCGGTCACAGCCAACAAATCCATGCTCGGTCACATGCTCGGTGCATCTGGAGGCGCACAGGCTATCGCCTTGATCAAATCCTTACAATCCGGCATCATCCCACCAACCATCAACCTAGACGAGAACGACCCATTGTGCGACTTGGACTATGTCCCTAATACCGCCAGACATGCAAATCTTCAGATCGGCATGTCCAACTCCTTCGGCTTCGGCGGGCATAATGCGGTTATTCTTCTGAAGAAATACGAATAGTTTTTAAGTTGCATAAGGGTATGTTAGAAAAAGGATAACGGTTGAGAAATAATACTGGAGGAGCGTAGCGTTCGACTTTGAAAGAGTAAAAATACCATAATATAAATTCAAAATTTACGATTTCACCGGAGGCCGGAAGTATTATTTCTCAATAGTGGCAACTCCTTTTCCTATGATACTCAGACTATTTAGTATATTCCGATAAATTTACTATGTTTTATGACCGAATTACGATATAATCTTGATTGTGATTGTCGTTCTAAGGTATACTTTTATAACGAAAAAAGATGAATAGGAGCTTGAAAATGGAAAAAGTATTGATTTTCGGTCATAAAAATCCAGACACAGATACAATCTGCTCAGCGATCGCTTATGCAGATATTAAGACACAATTAGGTTATAACGTTGAACCAGTTCGCCTTGGTAGCGTGAGCGGTGAAACACAATTCGCATTAGATACATTCAAGACAGAAGCACCGCGTCAAGTAGAGACAGTGGCTAACGAAGTTTCTGGCGTTATTCTTGTTGATCACAATGAGCGTCAGCAAAGCGTGTCCGACATCGAGCAAGTACAAGTGCTTGAAGTTATTGACCACCACCGTATCGCGAACTTCGAGACGAGTGGCCCACTTTACTACCGCGCAGAGCCAGTTGGTTGCACAGCGACTATTTTGAATAAAATATACAAAGAAAAAGGCAAGTCCATCCCGCAAAACATCGCAGGACTTATGCTATCTGCTATTATCTCGGATTCCTTGCTATTCAAATCCCCAACTTGCACGCAAGAAGACATTGATGCAGCTCTTGAGCTTGCAGCAATCGCTGGCGTGGATGCGAACGTGTACGGTCTTGATATGTTAAAAGCTGGCGCTGACCTTAGCGACAAGACGATTGCTCAATTGATCTCTTTGGATGCAAAAGAATTCCAAATGGGCGGCAGCAAAGTGGAAATCGCACAAGTAAATGCTGTAGACGTAAACGACGTGCTATCCAAGCAAGGGGAGATCGAAGCTGCACTTAACAGCATCATCGAAGCGAAGGAATTAGATTTGTTCTTGTTCGTTGTAACAGACATCTTGAACAATGATTCCGTAGGTCTTGCTCTAGGTCGTGCTGCGGATGCAGTTGAACAAGCTTACTCCGTAACTCTTGCGGATAACAAAGCAGTTCTTAAAGGCGTTGTATCTCGTAAATCGCAGATCGTACCGGTTCTAACTGATATTTTTAACAAACGTTAAGCTGTTTAAAATAGTACTCATAAGGCTGCTGGCTATAGCTCGGTGGCCTTTTTGCATGTGTGAAATAAAAAGCTTAATTTTCTGAAAACAGATGTATAATGATAGAAGACTAAATCCTTAGGAGGGAAAACCATGGAAAACTTACAATATCCAATTGGTACATTCGTTAAACCAGATCAAATTACAGAGGAACAGCTTGCCGCATGGATACAAGAAATTGAGACTTTGCCAAGTAGATTGCGCGAAGCTGTTGAAGGATTATCCAATGAGCAATTAGATACTCCTTATCGTCCTGGAGGTTGGAGCGTTCGCCAAGTGGTGCATCATCTAGGAGATAGTCATATTAATTGTGTAATTCGCTTCAAACTAGCATTAACAGAAGAACTCCCAACAATTAAACCCTATGAAGAGCAAGAATGGGCTTTGCTTGGCGACTGCGTACATACACCTATTGAAGTATCACTTGAACTACTTACAGCTTTACATGAAAAATGGGTTATTCTACTCAAATCGATGTCTGCAGCGAACTTTGATCGTGCTTTCCTTCATCCGGTAAATGGAGAAACGAAGCTAGATAAAGCTACAGGATTATATGCATGGCATGGAAACCACCATCTTGCACATATTACAAGTCTTGCAGAGCGTATGGGCTGGAATTAAATGAGCCGAGCATCGGCAGTCATTTTTGACCTAGATAATACATTATTGGATCGAACGTTAACGTTTCAACGTTTTTGCGAGAAATGGGTAGACACGTATTTTCCTAATATTGAAGCCGAACAAAGTCAATCCTATATCGATTATATGATTCAAGCCGATCTTGACGGATACCGACCGAAGCCGGAGCTTTTCGAAGAATTGATCGAAGTATTCCAGTGGCAGTCTATTAAACCAACTGAAGATCAATTAATGGAGTTCTACCAGATTCATTATGTGCAGAGTGCGGTGCTAATGGATGGAGCGCTAGAATTACTTACGATGTGTAAGCAGATGGGGATGAAAGTCGGTCTTGTAACGAATGGTCGCAACGTGATCCAATATGGGAAGATTGATCAACTTCAGATGCGAGATTACTTTGACCATATTATTGTGTCAGAAGAGGCAGGTTGTAAGAAACCTAATCCTCTTATTTATAAAATGATCCTTGAACGCTTACAAGTTCATGCGGAGCATACGATATTCGTTGGTGATCATCCTGCGAATGATGTTGAAGGTGCTGCGAATGTTGGCATGCAGACGATATGGTTGAAACGTAATCAAAAGTGGGACGATCGTCTTCACGCAATCCCTATTCGTACGATCACGCTTCTCGGTCAATTATTGAATGACACAGTCTGGATGAGAGTAGGAGGAAGCTAATGCCTTATTGCGAATTGCCGAACATCAACATCCATTACGAAATTCACGGGCAGGGCAAACCCATTGTTATTCTTCATGGTTATAATGGAGATATGACACTTGTAAAAGGTGGGTTAGAGCCAATTTTTGAACATATAAATGAGGAGTGGCAGCGGATTTATATTGATCTACCGGGGATGGGGCGTAGCGACCGACCAGCGTGGATTCATCATTCTGACGACATGCTTGCAGTTGTGGAGCAAGTGATAGAGAAATTACTGCCGAATGAAACGTTCTTGGTAGCAGGTTACTCGTATGGCGGTTATCTAGCACGAGCATTGCTCAAGCGCATGCATGCGCGTATTCAAGGTATGTTGCTCTTATGCCCTCTCATCATAGCGGATCGAACTGACCGAGAATTACCAGAGAAGACGGTCGTTTATAAGAATGAAGCGTTTCTAGATCAAGTGGAGCGCAGTGAGACTTTCGCTGCATTCCAAACGTTCGCGACGGTATATGATGAATACCACTGGCAGAGATACCAACAGGAAGTACTGCCTGGTAAACAGCGTGCAGATGCGGAATTTTTAGCTCGTATTCAGCAAAATGGTTATGGTCTCTCATTCGATGTGGATCAAGTGGAAGTGCCTTATGATCAGCCCGTCTTACTCCTATTAGGTAGACAAGATCAACTGGTAGGCTTTAAAGACGCATGTAAATTGATGGATCACTACTCCAGAGGTACTTTTGCAGTTGTGGATCGTGCTAGTCATAACCTTGCCATTGAGCAAAGCGAAATGCTGCATTTGATGGTTACAGAGTGGCTCAATCGAGTCCGAGAGTATATAAGCACTGCGAAGTAATCATTTTGATAGGGATAAAGGAGATGTTTAAGATGACAAATCAAGTGCGTCCAACATCGAAGGAGTATGCAGAGCATTATGAACCATATGTCGGCCGAGTGCCAGACGGAGATATTGTGGAGTTCTTGGAGCAGCAGATCGAGAGAACGGTGAAGATTTTACTTGATGCTACCCCGGAGCAAGCAGGATTCCGGTATGAGCCGAGCAAATGGACGACCAAGGAAGTGATCGGTCATATGGGCGATGTGGAGCGTATCATGATTTATCGAGCGCTTCGCTTCTCAAGAGGAGATCATACTCCGCTTCCGACGATGTATGAAGACGATTATGTGGCGAATGGAAACTTCAATGAGCGTAGCGTACAGAGCTTGGTAGATGAACTTGTTGCGATTCGCAAAGGTTCGATTGCGTTGTTCGCTGGACTTGCTGATGTTGCTTGGGATCGCACTGGTACGGCAAGTGGAGCAACAGTATCCGTGCGCGCACTTGCATACATTATCGCAGGACATGAGTTACACCACTTGGACATCTTAAACCGCAGATATTTGGTGTAGGAATTGATATAAGAATCACAGACTTGGTGTAGGAACCAAACGATTAATCTCTATGTGCATGTTTGTTAGTCTTTATGCGCCTTTTGTGTTACGCTAATACCTAACAACACGAACACGGAGGCGCATATGAACGGACAACAACGCAGTAACATTAGACCTGGAATTGAAGTTGACATTGTACTGAAACAAGATCAACGTACAGGTAGATTGACCCGAGGCATTGTCAAAGATATTCTGACGAATTCACCGAATCATCCACACGGCATCAAGGTTAGACTGACAGATGGTCAAGTGGGGCGGGTTAAAGAGGTTATCACAAAGTAAGCTACTTACATGGAATACACACCGAGATTACTCCAACTGATGTGGGGGTAGTCTCTCTTTATTTTACGATGAAAATGGGGATGCAGCACATGTCGACACGACTTGAGAAGTCCAACTTACTCACATTAAGTAATCAAATTGAAGAAACATACAAGAACTTCGTCGTAAGTGATGTGAATGAAAGTTGTTTGCGATTAGCCGTTATTCAAGGGGAGTATCCATGGCATTGCCACCCGACTTCAGATGAACTGTTTATCGTTCTCGAAGGGGAGCTCTTTATCGATTTTCAAGATCAACCGACGATCGCACTGAAAGCGAATGATCAGCTAACAATTCCCGCAGGTGTCATTCATCGAACTCGTACTGAAGTGCGTACCGTGAATTTATGTTTTGAGCATACGGATGCCGATACAACATTCATTTAGAAAGTAGGTTCATTCATGACCATTAAAAGTGTAATCTTCGATTTTGACGGAACCTTGGCAGATACGCTGCCGGTTTGTTTCTATGCATTTGGGCGTGTTTTTAAAGAAATTGATGGTCGTGAAGTAACGGCAGAAGATGCAGTTGCGATGTTCGGTCCATCTGAGGTTGGAATCTTGGAGCAGAATATCGCGAATCAGCATCTTGTCACTAAAGCAGTAGAAGACTTCTACGCGTATTACGAGCAAGAACATCAGAAGTTCGTCGCATACAATACCGACATTGCATCACTATTAGTGCAGTTGAGGGAACAAGGCTTGAAGATTGGCATCGTAACAGGCAAGGCACGCCGAAGCTTGGATATCTCGATGAAAGTATTAGAGATGGAAGGTTTGTTCGATGTGATCATCACTTCTGATGATGTGGAGAAGCATAAGCCGCACCCGGAGGGCATCTTCAAAGCGATGGATTTACTGCAAGTAGAAGCGGAAGAGACGCTATTCATCGGTGATAGTCATGCGGATGTAAGAGCAGGGAAAGCAGCTGGAGTAACAACAATTGGCGTACATTGGCTGCCGACGGTTCAATCGACCGATTTTGACCCTAAACCGGATTACTTATTTACGAATGTGAAGCAGTTAATCGATTTTTTAGCTTAATTTAAAAAAGCGTTCTTATAAGAAAGATCCCTTGAAATCATTAGATTTAAGGGATCTTCTATTTATTCTATCCATTCGTCTTGAATCTGCGCTAAACGTTCCCTCTCAGCACCAACCTTGCTCTCCTCATGGGCAGTTAATTCGATTGCTTGAATCGCCTTAATAATTTCCTTAGCCGTATCCTTTTGTTCCATCATCACAGCTACATCCAATTGCAACACTTTCGCTTTAAACAGAAGCTCATTTGAGACCTGTTTATGATGTTTGAGTAGAGCGGACTCCAGTAAATTTCTTGCGGCGCGATAGTCTTCCTTCGAATACGCGAAGCGATACGCTTGTTTGTACAATTTTTCAAAAGCAGATAGCGTCTTGAGATTTTCAGTTTCTTCATTATACGAGGTTTGCGAATCTTTAATTGGCGTTCCGACGATCAGGTAATTACCGCTAGGGTCCGTGATATTAAACCTACGATCCTCCACGGTCATGTTAAGCTTCGAAATTCGCCCCAGTCCCTTGATAGGCACTTTCCCGTAATACTTCTTCAAACTTGTCTTCACTTTCTCATAAACTTCTTCCACATTCGGTACGGAAATATAGCAACCGCCCTCTTTTTTACCAATTTCAAAATGTTTGTCTGTATAGAAGCTGATCTCTGCAAAATCACTTCGTACCGATGCAAAGCGATAGGGAGCCTTCTGGTAATAATTGATTTCAAATCCCATCGCCGTATAAAACTCCAAATGATCGTCCAGTTCATAAAGGCAATAGAAGATAGGGATCGTTCGGCTTTGTGTCAGTGTGGCGTGATCGTTGTTCATTCATGAATCGCTCCTTCGGTAATGAGTTGGAATCAAAGTATACCGAAATTCAAATGAAATTTCCTATTCGATTTTATGGTAAAATAAACCATCATTCAAGAAATAGTAATTTGGCTTTCTCATCGTACGCCAGAAGTTCCGCATATCGTCCCCAATCGATCATGATGTCTAGTTGATGACCAGCCTCTTCAGATCCGAAGTGTTTCTCGAAAATCTCTAAGAAAAATTCGCGCTCCATCTTATTGTTCGATTTGGACTGAAGAATCCAGACGATCTTCTCCATCATAGGGACATGGGCAAGCACTTGTTTCTTGAAAATATCTTTGCGCTCCAGTACACTCGCATTGGCGAATTGGCTGCCGCTTTCAGTAAGGGTAATATCTCCATGCTGGATACTGGCAAAATCGAGCATTTGTGCGGCTTCCACAATCGGCAGGAAATCTTCGAGATTCAGACTCAGCTGCTCCGCAAGCTTATATAGGTCAACGGTATTGCCTAAATCGTCAATCAGCTCAATAAACCCTGTTAACGCACCAGCAGGCACTTCTTGTACTTTCTCGATTTGCTTCTTCTGTTCCTGAGCATGCTCATGTCCCTTATATTCGCGGTTCGTCAAGATAGAGTAGATGCGATCCACATGTTCGGTAAAAGCTGCTTCTTGCTTGTCGCGCCAGTGTGGCATGGTAATTGGGATATCAGCGATGATGCGAGCAGGATCACGAGATAGGACGATTGCGCGATCTGACATGTAGACCGCTTCTTCAATACTGTGCGTGACCATGATAATTGACTTAGTCGGAATTTTTCTCTCTGTCCACAGCTCTAATAAATCGCGTTTTAAGTTCTCGGCTGTGAGCACATCAAGCGCAGAGAAAGGTTCATCCATCAGTAGAATGTCTGGTTCCATCACAAGTGCACGGCCGATTCCGACGCGCTGTCTCATCCCACCTGATAATTCTTTGGGATAGGCACTTTCGAATCCGTCGAGTCCAATTCGATCAATAATGGAGAGCGCTTTGCGCATTTTCTCCGCTTCAGATAATGGCTTGTTTTCAAGTCCTAGCTTTACATTTTCCAGTACGGTAAGCCACGGGAAGAGGGCGAATGATTGAAACACCATTCCGACCCCTGGATTGGTACCAACAAACTCATTTCCGTTATAATAAACGGCTCCACTTGAAGGTGGGACAAGACCCGCGATAATGCGCAGAAGTGTGGACTTACCTGAACCAGAAGGCCCTAAGATCGATATAAACTCACCATTTGTAATGGATAATTGGATATCTTCCAAGATCGTTACCTGATTCACATTGGGCATGTCATAATGTTTGCCGATTTTACGAAGTTCAATTAAATTAGCATTCATGAGAGCACCTCATTCCAAATTGTATTTTTTCTCAGAAATTGTATATAATCTGCGCCAGAAGAAGCGGTTCAGGATGACGACGAGCATGCACATGACGAAGATTCCCCATATGATTTGCGGCCAATCCCCATTCGTAGTAGCTTGTGCAATGTACGTGCCGAGGCCGGATGCCTCTAACGTATCGCTTTTCCAAGAGACAATCTCCGAGACAATACTGGCGTTCCATGCACCACCGCTTGCTGTTATGCACCCTGTAATTAGGAAAGGGAAGATGCTAGGAAGAATTAACTTCTTCCAAGTTTGTCGACGGTTCAGTCGCAAGATAGAAGCAGCTTCTTTCAAGTCGGAGGGAATAGCCATCGCACCTGCAATCACATTAAACAGAATGTACCACTGCGTTCCGAGCATCATAAGTGGAATAGCTCCGATATTCATGTTAATGCCAAATTTTAAATACAGAATTGTAAATAAAGGGAAAGCCATATTCGCGGGGAAGGATGCTAACACCTGCACAATCGGTTGTGCGATACGAGATAACTTGGGATTGGTACCGATCATTACCCCAACTGGAACGGTCCATATAACCGCGAGAATCGTAGCGATAAACACCCGCAAAGCGGTCTTAAGTCCAAGTAGGAGCACTTCCATTAACTCATGTGAACGGAGTTGTCGGATCTCAAGTACAGCTTCATACATAAATTTGCCTATCCATAGCACAATGATCAGCCAGATTATGCCTTTCACTATTTTCATTACGACGGAAGGTGGTTTAGGTAATTGAACCTTTGCACTCTTGTTTCTCATTGTGGTCGCAAGATCGCTTAAGAAAGTGCTGACTTGTCGTTGTACATCCTGTATAAATTTTGCACGCTTGAGGATGTCGTACACCCACGATTTGGGGACTTCATTAGACTCAGACTGCTCATTCTTGAACTTCTGTGACCATGCGACAAGTGGACGCCAGAACAGCTGATCCACCAAGCAGATGAGGAGGATCATAGTTAGAATCGAATAGATGATAGCAGGAACATTACCTTGATCGGCAGCCTTCGCCATATAAGAACCTATACCCGGAAGCTGAATGTCTTGGTTTAGTACACTGATCGACTCACTTGCTGCGAGGAAGAACCATCCACCGCCGAATGACATCATACTGTTCCATACCAGCCCAATCATGGAATAGGGAAGTTCAAGCTTCGTAAACCGCGACCATGAACCAAGACGATGTATGCTTGCAGCTTCATTCAGTGGGCGAGGGATGGATTGAATGGAGTGATAGAAACTGAATGTCATATTCCACACTTGACCTGTAAATATAGCGAAGATCGAAGCGCACTCCACACCAAGTAAGCTACCTGGGAAGAGCGCCATAAACATCATGACCGTTGCCGATAGAAAACCGAGTACGGGAACCGACTGTAAGATGTCGATGGCTGGAATCATAAGCTTCTCAGCTGTGCGATTATACGCGGCAATTCGACCATAGATGAAAGTGAAGAGTAGGGATGCACCAAAAGCGATGAACATCCGAAGCAATGATCGCCCTGCATAGTAAGGAAGATTCATCGGATCAAGACTAATAGAGGAATGCTCCGCTTGGGAGAAGGATACTTGCATTCCCATGCTCAGATGAGCTGTGATGTATAGGATTGAGAGCAGTGTGATGATGACTAGAATATCTGCGAATCCAAATTTATACTTATTTTTCATTTGAAAAAAACCGTTCCATTTCATTGCAATTACCTCCTCTTCAATAAAAAAAGCTCCCCTCACTTTGGGTGAGGAGAGCACGATAAATATTCCTAAGCTAACCCGTATGTATGAGGGCATACTGGCAGTAGGAAATAGACGTTCTCTTAACCGCAAAGATGATGTGTGATATTCCATGTAAGTGACACAATCGACTACTACTGTCCATTCCAGTTCTCCCTCCTTCAAAATTCAGATATAAAAATGCCCCCATGGATAGTCCAAGGGGGCATGTGTAAGCACATACGAATAAACCGTTCCCCCTAGTCCAGTTTTAGCACTATACAACGTAAAGAGCGTTTGCTCTTAGCCACCTTATGAAGAGCCTTAATCCGGCAATTCCTGTTCTACCCATTGGCATCTTTCGATATTTTTGGGCAGTGGCCTGTGTTTATATAGGAGCCTCACCTAACGAGGACATATGAAATTCCTTAGTCATCATACCCCTAACATTAATTTATTGCAAGAGGTAAATTGAGTGCATGATAACGAAAACCTATTTTTCAATCTAACGATAATGGTGGAGAATAGTTTAAAGTACCGGGCTGTTGTAGGTTTAATGCATCGTGTGGCATTGGATACTTTTTCTTATAAAAGTCGGAAGACATCACGACAATTTTCGGAACGAGCATGTCTCTGCGAATTTTTAATCGCTCTTTACCATCAGGATGCAAGACGTACATGAGCATACGCAGATAACGCTTCGTGATGGAAGCGAACAATCCTTTTGGCATATCAAATGCATTGAATCCAAGATTCTTACTGCCGCGGTGAATCAACGTAATTCCGTACAATCCCTTGACATATCTGCATTCAATATCGTTATAAATGAGGTTCATCAATTCGGGAAGACCGCTTTGAATTTTGTTGAGCATTTGGACCGCTAGATGAAGGTTAGAGCGGCTATGAAGTGCAATGTCATATAACATGTGATTATCAAAATGGATTTCGACTACCTTGTCACCTTGACGAATGTGCCCGCCATCATCCAAATAGATGGGTTCTCCACTGTATGTGGTCACCCGATAATGGAAGATCGAATTTCCTTTGTCCACCGCTTTAAATTGGAACAAAGTGTGCCAGATCTTTTCCCAACCAAACCAAACTTTGATGAGCATTTTCTTGGATATCTTGAGTTTGGCTTCATGTTTCTCCAGATCACGTAACATGTCATCGACTCGGACGTACTTATAACCTTGGGCTTGTGTATGTTCTAAGAATGATCTCAGTGCTCGGAGCATGTATTTCGGAGCGTCTGGTTCTGCACCGAATGTATCGCCGCTATCATGTAACAGTAGGATACTTCCTCTGTGGAGATTACTTAACATGCGCTGAGAAATTTTATCTTCGCCGCCTCGTGTTCGCCAGTCTTCAGACATGATCGTCCACATCACAAATTTCATCGTCCTAGGGAGGAACATGTCGAAGATATTGAATACACCCCAAGGTGGGCGATAATAAACAGGTCTTGTACCTGTAATCTGTTCAACAAGGTCTGCCGTATCTCGAATTTGCTTACGAACTTTCCAAGGAGCCATGAAAGGGTTAGCGAAATGAACGTAGTTGTGTATGCCGATTTGATGGCCTTCTACATGGATTCGCCTGATCAGATCCGGATATAACTCGGCTTTCTTGCCAAGGACGAAGAACGTTGCTTTCACATTATGTTCTTTCAATAAATCAAGTAGTTCAGCGGTATAAATTGGATCTGGCCCATCATCGAATGTAAGTGCAATACCGGCATCCTTATGAGTGGGGCCTTGATGAATCGAACGATATCCGAACAATCGAATAATGAGTGTAGGGATGATCGCATAAAAAGCAAAGATAATGGTAGCTCCTATAATGTATCTACTCATTGGCATGATCTCTTTTCATTGTATTGTTGGGCTTTTCTTCTTGATAAAAGCTAGTCGACAAGACGAGATAGAAGATAGCAATACCTCCTAATATCAGGGAACTTATTCCTATAGTTAATGTATCACTAAACTGCTGTGCAAGCCATCCCCCAATTACAGGACCGATCACAACCCCAATTCCTTCAATACTGGAAAATAGACCCCAGCCCATACCTTGCTGCTCTTTGGGAACGTGTCCAGCAAGCAGAGCGTTCCACGCCGGAAGTACGGCTGAGTATGATAATCCTATGAAAGCTGCAAGCAGAATAGAAGCAATTAGACTGGTAGAAAAAGTTAATCCCAATAGACCTAGCGAGAATCCACCGAAACCAAGGACAAGAAACCACTTTTTGCCGAAGCGGTCAGATAATTTGCCCATCGGAACTAAGAGAAGTACGGTCATCGCTCCGCCGGCAGTTAGCACATACGAATACTCGGTGTAACTGAGTCCAAGCGCATGCGAGGCAAAGTTCGGCAGAATCGGCAAGAGCATGCCAGCAGCGGCAGTTTGCAGAATCATACCGGGGAGCATTAATTTCATCTTACGCAGCCGCTGCCACAAGAGTTCAACTTGTTTACGCATCGGGAGTGTTTTGGGGATAGAGGAACCTTCGAGCTTTGGCATAAAGAATGCAAGCAACGTACAGATTGCCCATAATCCGACGAGAATCCAGTAGGTGAGTAAGAATCCACGATCGATGAACAGGTTGATCACAACAGGTCCAGAGCCAAGTCCAACTAGCCAAACCGTATAGAGAGCACCCATTTGCTGGGCGCGTTTATCTTCTGTAACACGAGTGAGGCAGACGAGCCATAGTGGTGTAATCCCAACTCCGAATAGAGCGGATGCGAGAATGAGAATCCATTCTTGTGTTGGGCTGTAAAGCAGGACAAGCCCCACAAGTGAAGTGATAAGGCCGACAATTACGACTAGTTTCATGGAGAATCGATCCAAGAAATAACCTGCGAATAATTTCACAGTGGTATCAACGACATAGTGCACGGATACTGCCACACCGATGATCGTCTTGGAGAATCCTAATTCATTTACTCCATATACAGGTAAGAAGGACACAAGGAAAGCGCCTCTTACAAATTCAATAATAAATAATAGAAGAGCAAGCAAAATGAATTCTGCTCGGAATGCGAATGATTTGGATTGTGTCATGTAAGGGTAGTCCACCTTTCGAAAAGAGTAAGTCACTTCTTCCTATTATGTACAAAATTAGACAATGGATATGCTTCCACCATTTAGACGTAAAGTTTTTAAGAAACCCTTCAAACTTCGTTTCTTTTAATACGTAAGAATAAGAATAAAGACGCAAAAGCTTATCCAGCTCGAGCGTCTTTTTTGAGAAGCTAATTCCAATTACTTCATGTTGATCCGCTCTAATAAAGTCGAAATTCCACCATTGCCATGACTTAAACAACGCTTGACCCTGGAGATGATGGCTGTGCTTGCGCCTGTTTCAGCCTCAATTTCTAGGTAGGTTCGTCCTTCAAGCAGCAGTTTAGCAACTTCACATCGCTGTGCCATCGATTGTAATTCTTTGTACGTACATAAATCTTCTAAGAAAGCTTGGCATTCTTCGAGATCTTTCACCGCGACAATGAGTTCAAATAGCTGCTCGATGGAAGCCTCATTCATTTTATCCTGCTGCACAGGTTGATCACTCCAGACGAAAAAAATCTATTCTATATTTTTTGACAAATAAGGGATTGAATCCTGCTAAAGGAAGTATAAAAAATACATTTATCAGAAAACTCCTTCATTGCAAAAAAGCGTCAATGTATTCCTGAATGTCCGCGGTCGAGCGCGTTTTTGTCACTATTAATGATCTGAAATATACTAAATAAAGGAAGCATCCAATATCATGTAATGGAGGATATAACATGCAAAAACAACAATTATCTGAGCATGCTGCAACAGAGGTATTTCCAATTCAGGACATTGATTATATTGAATATTATGTAGGTAATGCGAAGCAAACGATGTACTATTTTGTCAAAACATTCGGATTTAAGCCGCTGGCTTACTCGGGTCTAGAAACAGGTAATCGCGATCAAGTATCGTACGTTATTGAACAAAATAAAATTCGCTTCGTCATCACAGGTTCGCTATCAGATACACATCCTGTTGCTTCTTTCGTGAAATTGCATGGCGATGGAATCAAAGATATTGCACTTCGTGTACAAGATGTTGAAAAGGCTTACACAGATGCCATAAGTCGCGGTGGTATTGGTGTTATGGAACCACAGACGATTGTAGATCCCGTTCATGGCACAGTGAAAAAAGCAATCATTGCGACTTACGGCGATACGATTCATACCTTAATTGAACGTGATAACTATAATGGCTTGTTCTGGCCGGGGTTCGCATCGATTGAGCAGAACATTCCTTCTGTATCGACTGGATTAATCGGGGTCGATCATGTTGTAGGTAACGTACCGGAGATGGAAGAATGGGTGTCCTACTATGAGAAAGTAATGGGCTTCAGCCAAATGAGACATTTTGATGATGAAGATATTAGTACAGAATACTCGGCACTTATGTCGAAGGTAATGTTTAATGGCGGTAAAATTAAGTTTCCTATTAATGAACCTGCGACAGGTAAGCGTAAATCGCAAATTCAAGAATATCTAGAGTATTACAACGGAGCGGGTGTGCAGCATCTGGCACTCATTACGGACGACATCGTATCCACGGTTCGTACACTCAAAGAAAATGGAGTAGATTTCCTAGATACACCGGATTCCTACTATGAAATGTTAACGGAGCGCGTAGGTAGTATTGATGAAGATATCGCGAAGCTGCAAGAACTTAAGATCCTTGTTGACCGTGATGAGGAAGGATATCTACTACAAATCTTTACGAAGCCAATCGTGGATCGACCGACCTTATTCTTCGAAATTATTCAGCGCAAAGGCGCAATTGGGTTTGGTGATGGGAACTTTAAGGCATTATTCGAATCCATTGAACGCGAGCAAGAGCGTCGCGGTAATCTGTAATTATTTTTAAAAATAGAGGACGAGGATGTAAAGGGGAGATAGCAGTTGAATATAGCACCGAGTGATCTAGCATGGAGAGATGCATACAAGTTGATGGTTGGCTCCATTTTGCCTCGTCCGATTGCATTTGTGTCAACGTTGGATGAAGAGGGAGTATCGAATTTAGCACCGTTCAGTTTCTTTGCTCCGATATGCGCAAGTCCGATGATGATCTGTTTTGCGCCGATGCTACGAGGGACAGACGGAGTAAAGAAGGATACGCTGCGTAATATTGAAGCGACGAAGCAGTTCGTTGTGAACATTGTAAGTGAGAAGTTAGCAGGACAAGTGAACGAATGTGCAACGGAGTATGCGTCTGATGTGGATGAGTTCGAAGCAGCAGGGCTTACGAAAGTGCCAAGCGAGAAGGTTCATGCCTTTCGCGTTCTAGAAAGTCAGATTCATATGGAATGTGAATTGCATGAAGTTCTATCATTCGGGGATCAAGCAGGTGCAGGACATCTGGTCATTGGTAAAGTCGTGTATATGCACGTCAATGATGAAGTGTATGACAATGGCAAGATCGATACGGTGAAGCTTGAACCGATTGGGCGGATGGCAGGAGCAGAGTATTCAAGAGCAAGTACAGATACGTTTATATTAGAACGAAAAAAATAGTGTTGCACGGGGTAAACAAAGTGAGGTTGATGATATGAAGTTGGTTTCGTTCCGAAATCGTCAAGGTGAAGAGCGCAGCGGCTGGCTTCGTGGAAACTTTGTCCTGGATATGCACGTGTATAGTCAAGGTCAATTACCGAGTCGAATGTTGGAGTTTGTGCAGCATTCGGCTTTGTATATGCCGCGCGTGCTTGAACTTGATCGAAATCTACAGGACTTAGAACTATCTACGATGCAGCTTAATTTTCCCAATGGGATATATACGCTGGATCAAGTTACACTTGCTGCACCAATACCTAGACCGCCTAGTGTACGTGACTTCTACGCATTTGAGTCGCATGTTAAGACAGCGCGTGGCAGACGAGGGCTAGATATGGTACCAGAGTGGTACGAGATACCGGTGTTTTATTTTACAAATCATCATGCGATTGTAGGGCCTGGAGTGGAGATTGAACGTCCAAGACGAACGATGAAGCTCGATTATGAGCTTGAAATTGCGTGTGTGATTGGCAAGGAAGGTCGGAATATCACTGCTGATGAGGCAGATTCTTATATACTCGGTTACTGCATTATGAACGACTGGAGTGCGCGAGATATCCAGCAGCAAGAAGTGAAGGTCGGGCTAGGTCCTGCTAAAGGGAAGGATTTTGCAACATCACTTGGTCCGTATTTGGTGACAAAGGATGAGCTTGAAACTTATCGCTCAGGGGATCGGTATGATCTGACAATGACAGCTTATGTAAATGGCACTTTACTCTCACAAGGCAACGCGCAAGAGATTCATTACAGCTTCGGCGAACTGATTGCACGTGCATCGGAAGATGCAACCTTGTATCCGGGTGATGTGATCGGCTCTGGGACAGTTGGAACCGGGTGTTTGTTAGAGCTTGGTGAAGAAGTTCATCGCTGGTTGGAGCCGGGGGATCAAGTAGAGCTTGAGATAACGGGTTTAGGACGTTTAGTTAATCATATTAAAGAATCAATATAGGGGAGGGAGTATCTGAGCTATGACATATTACCGTCAAATGGGCGCTGTACCTATGAAGAGGCATACGACATTTCGCAAAGAAGATGGTTCGTTATATCGTGAGCAAGTGATGGGTACTAAGGGATTCTCAGGGAACCAATCGATTCTGTATCATCATTATCCACCGACAGATGTGAGTCATGCAGAGGTTCATTCGAAAGTGGAGCATGTATATGAGACCCAAGGTGCGCTGCGCCATCGTCACCTATTAACGAGTGAATGTAAGGAAACAGGGGATGCGGTAGCAGGCAGACAGTATATGCTTGGCAATGAGGACCTCATGATCGCAATTGCGAATCCGACAGAAGCAATGGATTACTTTTATCGCAATAGTGACGGGGATGAGTTGCTCTTCGTTCATTACGGCACGGGCAAAGTTGAGACGATGTTCGGGACGCTGCATTATCAGCCAGGTGATTACATTATGATCCCAATTGGCACGATTTATCGTGTGCTGCCAGATGTAGGCGAGTCGAAGATGCTCGTTATTGAGACGACAAGCTGGATTACGACACCGAAGCGTTACCGTAATGGACAGGGGCAGCTCTTAGAACACAGTCCATTCTGTGAGCGTGATTTCCATGGTCCGTCTACCCTTGATACCCACGCTGAACTTGGTGAATTCGAGGTGCGCACGAAGTCTAGAGGTCATATCCATAAGCATATTTTTAATCATCATCCACTTGATGTGGTGGGTTGGGATGGCTACTTATATCCTTGGATATTCAACATTGCCGACTTTGAGCCGATTACAGGTCGTCTGCATATGCCGCCACCGATTCATCAGACATTCGAAGGCAATAACTTCGTCGTCTGCTCATTCGTACCAAGGATGTATGATTATCACCCGAATGCGATCCCAGCACCGTACTTCCATAGCAATGTAGATAGTGATGAAGTACTCTACTATGTGCGGGGCAACTTCATGAGTCGTAAAGGGGTTAAGGAAGGATCGATTACGCTGCATCCATCCGGAATTCCACACGGTCCACACCCAGGCAAGATTGAAGATAGCATTGGGAAAAAGGAAACCTTAGAGCTTGCCGTCATGATCGATACTTTCCGTCCGCTTCATGTTGTAGAGAAAGCACGTACGTATGAAGATGGCAACTACATGTACAGTTGGATCGTAAAGCCGAATTAATTCTTATTATTTAATTTGATGTGGGGGTGCTCCGCTTGGGTCAAAGTAAAATCGTGCATTCATGTGAGGCAGCTGTAGCAGACATCCAAGATGGCGCTACCTTAATTGTTGGGGGATTCGGTCTATGCGGCATCCCGGAGAACAGTATTTTTGCCCTAAGAGACAAAGGGGTTAAGGACTTAACGATCGTTAGCAACAATTGCGGTGTTGACGATTGGGGATTAGGTCTACTCCTTGCAAATAAACAGATAAAGAAGATGGTCTCCTCCTATGTGGGGGAGAACAAAATTTTTGAGCAGCAGTTCCTAAGTGGAGAACTTGAAGTGGAACTTGTGCCGCAAGGAACGCTTGCAGAGCGTATTCGGGCTGGCGGTGCAGGAATTCCGGGCTTTTATACGGCAACGGGTGTAGGAACGGAAATAGCGAAGGGTAAGGAACAAAAGGTGTTTGGCGGTCGTACGTATATTTTGGAAGAAGGCATTGTCGGTGACTTTGCCCTTGTGAAAGCGTGGAAAGCCGATACCCTTGGTAATCTGGTTTATCGTAAAACTTCTCGTAACTTCAATCCACTTGCTGCAACTGCTGGCAGAATTACGATTGCTGAGGTGGAGGAGATTGTCGAAGCGGGTGAGCTAAACCCAGATGAAATCCATACCCCAGGCATTTATGTACAGCAAGTTGTATTAGGCACGTTTTATGAGAAACGAATTGAACGACGCACGGTATTGTCTCGTAAACAAGCTGTAACGGACGGAGGAGATGTGCGATGAGTCAAGATCGTCTTACGATTGTAAATCGGGCCGTACAAGAGATTAAGGATGGTATGTACGTGAATCTAGGAATCGGAATGCCAACGCTTATTGCAGGTATTATTCCTCCAGACTATAACGTGATGCTGCAATCGGAGAATGGACTACTCGGTATTGGTCCTTATCCGACTGAGGGCGATGAAGATCCAGATCTGATTAATGCGGGGAAAGAAACGGTTACAATGATGGTTGGCGGTTCATATTTCGATAGTGCACAGTCATTTGCGATGATACGTGGGGGGCATATTGATCTTGCGATCCTTGGCGGGATGGAAGTGTCTGTTGATGGCGACTTAGCGAACTGGATGATACCTGGCAAGATGGTCAAAGGGATGGGCGGTGCTATGGATCTTGTAAGCGGAGCGAAGCGTATCGTCGTCATTATGGAGCATGTGAACAAGCATGGTGAATCCAAGATCAAGCAGAATTGCACCCTACCCCTAACAGGAAGCAAAGTTGTAAACCGACTCATCACGGAGCTTGCCGTATTTGATTTTACCCAAGAAGGGATGGTTCTGGTTGAAACGCAATCAGGTGTCACTCTCGAACAAGTGAAAGCAAATACAGAAGCAAGCTTTACAGTTAGTTCGACAATCGTTTACAATTAATACCAATTTAAGGCAGGAGGTCATCTCTTATGCAGACGTCAGATCGTATCCCAACGCGTAAAGAAATCGAGAACATTGGGGTTTATACCCCAGGTAAGCCATTGGAAGAAGTAAGAAGAGAGCTTGGAATCACGCATGTTATTAAGCTTGCTTCTAATGAGAATCCGAATGGCTGTTCACCGCTTGTCAAGGAAGCTATTATTCAAGAATTATCGAATGCTGCTCTCTATCCAGAAAGCACGGCACCAGAACTTACGAGCAAGCTTGCCTTGATGCTAGGAGTCCAGCAGGACCAGATCATTACAGGCAATGGTTCGGATGAAATTATTCGTCTGTTAACTCGCAGTTATGTGCGGACAGGGGACGAGGTGATCATGGCAAATGTGACATTCCCTCGCTATGAGACGAATGTTCAAATAGAAGGTGGGATTGTTGTCACGGTTCCGCTTGTGGAAGGTGCGCATGATCTCGAAGAGATGCTTCGTGCGATCAATCATCGGACAAGAATGATCTTCGTCTGTAACCCGAATAACCCGACAGGCACGATTGTTGGGGAGGAAGAGTTGTTAACGTTTATCCAGAAGGTCCCCCCTCACGTGATTCTTGTCATCGATGAAGCGTACTATGAATATGTACAAGACAGCGATTATTTGCAAACGCTGCCGTTGCTTGCTTCGTATCCGAATCTAGTGGTGCTTCGTACTTTCTCTAAAATATATGGATTAGCTTCACTTCGTATGGGCTATGGCATCATGCATCCTACGATCGTTCAATCGCTAATTAAGGTAAAGGAACCGTTCAATACGAATCGGCTAGCTCAAGTTGCGGCGATTGCGTCACTTGATGATGAGGCATTCGTAACCTCATGTGTGCAAGATAATGCAGAAGGTCGTAATTACTTGGAGCAGGAATTAGTCCGAATGGGACTCACGTATTTCCAATCGCATGCGAATTTCTTGATGATTCATATGAATCGCTCTGGACAAGATGTGTTCCAAGGTTTGCTAGCTGAAGGTGTCATCGTGCGCTCAGGAACACTTCTCGGCTATCCAGAGACGATTCGTGTCACGATTGGTACACCGGAAGAGAATAAGGCTTTCATTCAGGCGCTGGAGAAGGTTCTTACTACTGCCTGATAAGAGTGAGTTCAAAAAGTTAAAACGAAAGAGAAAAATGCACTGTAGGATGCTTCCGATGTACTTTTCCTTTGGAAAAGTTGTATCGCCTTTGAAATCGTGAAAATACCATATAATAAATTCATAATTCACAATTGAGAGAGCGACCGGAAGTGCATTTTTCTCTGCAGTGCCCCACTTTTTGACCTCACTCCCCCCTTACAACGAATTCGCAATCGCCATCAAATCTTGCTTCGCATCGCGCGAATCGTTCTTCAGCAGCGTGATTCGGTACGACCAGCCACCTTTTACAAATTTAACCGAGTCGAATAGGTGTTGGTCTTCCATGATTGCCTGTGTGCCGTCTTGCAAAGTGACGGCTTGATCAGCTTCAGGAATCACATGATTACCGTCGAAGGGACGAATAAATATTTTACAACGCTGATTCAATTTATCGTTAACATAATCGAGCTCAAGCTGATCCCCGGCAATGGTTCCCACGCTTTTCGTAATCGTGAATGGGAGGTTGTAGGGATGCGTGAGCTCTTTTCTTTGGAACTTGTCTTTGAACGTCTGTAGAGCTTCTCTAACTGGTTTAGTGATCGGTGTGGGCTCTTCGGTATCGGCATATGCCTGATGAGTAGGAATGGCAGTACATACTAGAATACCAACGGCTGCTAACTGCAATGTTCTGAGAAGGGATTGTTTAAATGTTGTCATGATTGTCTCCTTGTTGTGGTTTTACTTTATATGGAAAATAGTATGGACAAATAAGGCGCTATTTAGAAGGCGTCTTTTGTTTTTTCGAAAATTTGCATATGGAATTAGGCTGTCGTATAATAATTCTGACTCGTGGGTACTCAATCAGAACTCAGTAGTTCTTATCAGTCAGGGAGTGTAATCGGATGGTGCAGGATAAAGTCGCGAAGAAGAAAGAACAAATTTTAATTACCGCAATGAAATTGTTCTCGATGAATGGTTATCACAACACATCCATGCAAGAGATTGCGAAAATATGTGAGATGTCGAAAGGTAGCTTGTATGTACATTTTAAATCGAAGGAAGAGCTCTTCTTTCATATTTTTAAATACTACATACAAATGCTTGATGATCGCTTGCAGGAGATTGATCAAGAGATGGATTTGACCGAGAAGGAGAGAATCGCTGAACTGATCAAAGCGCAACTTACCCTTGTTCTGGAGATGCGAGAGTTCATCATGATGCAGATGCGTGAGAATATTGGCAATGCGAATCACGATGTACAGAGTTTCTTGCATCAGAAGAAGCTTGAAGGGCTGAACTTGATGCATAAGAGACTATTAAACGTGTATGGGGAAGCAGTACGTCCATATGTGTGTGATGTCGCAATGCTTTTCGATGGTATGGTGATGGAATACTTGTCCGCGATGATTATTGCGCAGTTCCCGCTTGAGGTTCAATCGGTATCTCAATTTTTACTCCGACAACTTGATTCGATCGTAGAGACGATGCTGCGAGATCAACCTGAGCCACTCATTAGAGAGGAAGCTTGGGCACAATTGATTGATCGCAAGCTGAGCGAAGAAATTGCGAAACCGCATCCGCTTGTGATGATCAAAGAGATGAAGGATAGTCTCAAGGAGTTAGATCTAGATCGACAGCAGCAGGAAGATGCACTTCAAGCCTTGCTCGTACTGGAAAATGAACTGAAAGAGCTGCAACCTCGAAGGGTTGTCATGCTCGGAATGTTGAACATTCTATGTCAGATTCCAAAGTTGCGAAACACGGCAAATGAACTAAGCGTAATACTGATTAGATAGGCACAAATAGCCTTGGGGAAGGTAGGAGATGGGATGAAAGGAATCATTAATTTTTCATTGAACAACAAGTTCGCAGTGTGGTTACTTACAATCATGATTACGATAGCAGGATTATATGCAGGGCTTAACATGAAGCAGGAGACCCTGCCGAACATTAATGTTCCATTCTTGAGTGTAACAACGGTATATCCAGGTGCAGCACCGGATACAGTTGTTGAGAATGTGACGAAACCGATTGAGCAAAGGCTGAAGAATGTTCAGGGGATTAAGAACTACACAGCAACATCGATGGAGAACGTTTCTTCGATATTCGTGGAGTATGATTACGGACAAAATTTAGACGATGCTATGAATCAAATGCGTGAGGCTTTAGATGCTGTGAAGCTTCCTGATGGAGTGAAAAAGGCAGATATTTCGAAGTTCTCTTTGAACTCTCTGCCTGTCATTTCCATTAGTGCTTCCGGTGGGAAAGATTTAGAAGAGTTGACCAAGATGATGGAAGAGAATGTGAAACCAGCCCTTGAAGGTATTCCCGGTGTAGCTTCTGTGCAAGTTGCAGGTCAATATGTAAAAGAAGTTCAGCTTAAATTCAATAAAGACAAGATGAAGCAGTTGGGCTTAGGCGAAGATATGGTCAAAGGTATTGTTCAAGGTTCCGCGATCAAAGTTCCGCTAGGTATGTTTGAACTAGACAAATCAGATAAGACGGTCGTGATTGATGGCAAGATTACAACGCTTGATGATTTGAAGAATGTTGTCATTCCAGTCATTCCGACAGGTGGTGGACAACAAGCTCCAGGTCAAGTGCCAGCTAATGGTGGGCAGCCTACAAACCAAGTTGGTCAAGGTAACGCACAGCTAGGTGGTCAAGTCTTAGATGGCATGCCAACAGTGAAGCTATCTGAGATTGCAGATATTGAGGTAAAAGGTAAAGCAGAATCCGTCTCCCGTACGAATGGGAAGGAATCCATTGGTATTCAGATCGTAAAGACGAATGATGCCAATACGGTTGAAGTTGTTAATGGTGTTAAAGATGAAATGAAAAAGCTTGGTGACACTTACAAAGACATTCAATTCATCACTTTGATGGACCAAGGTAAGCCGATCGAGGATTCTGTGTCCACGATGTTAAGTAAAGCGGTATTTGGCGCACTATTCGCCGTGTTTATTATTCTTATCTTCTTACGCAACATTCGAATGACATTGATCTCGATTGTCTCGATTCCATTGTCGCTATTAATCGCATTCCTCGTCTTGAAGCAGTTAGATATTACGCTGAATATGATGACGCTTGGTGCGATGACTGTAGCGATTGGTCGTGTCGTGGATGACTCGATTGTTGTTATTGAGAATATTTACCGACGGATGTCACTGCCTGGTGAGAAATTACGTGGTAAGGAACTCATTCGTGAAGCGACACGCGAGATGTTCGCACCGATCTTCTCTTCCACGATTGTTACTATTGCGGTGTTCTTGCCGCTTAGTTTAGTGAGTGGAATGGTTGGCGAATTGTTCTTGCCGTTCGCATTGACAATGGTGTTCTCCCTTCTTGCTTCACTACTTGTTGCGATCACTCTCGTTCCGATGATGGGACATTCGATGTTCAGCAAAGGACTTAAGTCCTCGAAAGTGAAGCATGACGATAAACCGGATAAACTTGCAAGATGGTATCAACGTGTACTAAAGAAGACGCTAAACCACAAACTCATTACGATGGGAATTGCAGTATTGATGCTAATCGGCAGCTTCTTCTTAGTCCCAGTCATTGGGGTTAGCTTTATGCCTGAGCAACAGGAGAAGTACGCTATGTATACGTATAAACCAGCTCCAGGGGATCGTCTGGAAGATGTTGAGAAACAAGCACTTGAAGCAGAGAAAATTATTCTTGCTGAATCGAATGTGACGAACATGCAATATTCGGTTGGTGGTGCGAATCCATTAAGCCCAGGTCCAAGTAAATCGGCATTATTCTATGTTCAATATAAATCAGATACGAAAAACTTTGAGCAAGTAAAAGCAGACCTCTTAAATAGTCTTAAAGAGAAAGTGAATGTGGGCTCATGGGGCGAAATGCAGGATATGGGCGGCATGGGCGGAAGCAAATTCAACCTAAGCGTGTATGGGGAAGATGCGAAGCAAATTCAACCTGTCGTGGATCAAATCGTTGATATTATGAAGAACGATGATTCTTTTGAAAAGGTAGAAACAAGCTTGTCTAAATCGTTTGAGCAGTACACGTTAGTTGCCGATCAAGCGAAGCTAAGTAAGCTTGGACTGACAGCAGGTCAAATGGCAATGGCACTAAGCCCTGTACGTGAACGTCCAACACTTACAGAAGTGGAAGTGGATGGTAAATCGTACAAAGTGTTCATTGAAACAGACAAGACCGAATACAAGTCTATTGAGGACATTGAGAATGTGAAATTGAAATCTCCACTTGGTATGGAAGTTACACTAAAAGACGTTGCGAAAGTGGAAAAAGGAACTTCTCCTAACTCCATTACACGTAATAACGGAAAAATGGTCGTTGATGTAAAAGCGAACATTACAAAAACGGACGTAGTGAAAGCTTCATCCGATTTGCAAAAGAAAGTTGAAGAGCTTCAAAAACCAGCTGGTGTTGAAGTGACATTCGGCGGTGTAACACAACAAATTAATGAGACGTTTACGCAGTTAGGCCTTGCGATGGCGGCAGCTGTTGGCGTGGTGTACTTCGTACTCGTTCTAACATTCGGTGGGGCACTTGCACCATTTGCGATCTTGTTCTCCTTACCATTTGCAATTATTGGAGGACTTGTAGGTCTGTTAATCGCTGGAGAGACGCTAGATGTATCCGGTATGATGGGAGCGCTCATGCTCATCGGAATCGTCGTAACGAACGCGATTGTTCTTATTGACCGTGTTCGCCACAAAGAGCAAGAAGGCTTGTCCACTAGAGAGGCATTACTTGAAGCGGGTGCTACTCGTCTTCGTCCGATCTTGATGACAGCTCTTGCAACGATTGGTGCATTATTACCGCTTGCTTTCGGATTTGAAAGTGCAGGTATGATTTCCAAAGGTTTAGCAGTTACTGTAATTGGTGGTTTAATCAGTTCTACACTGCTTACACTGGTTATCGTCCCAATTGTATATGAATTCTTAGCGAAATATAGAAAAAAAACCGTGCAAGAATAGGCACTAGCACCAAATTCAACTGATTTTTCAGGAACTGAGCTATCATCCATGCCTCACAGGATTTCATTACATATGATGGTCTTGTAATGAATATTGCCTGAAGATGAGGTGAGATATATGTCTGGAGTGCTTGGAATTGGTGGATTCAATAACACTGGCTCTATTTTGGTTCTTTTCATCTTGTTAGTTATTATTAGCTGCACAGTTTGTTTCTAATTTAATCGCTAATGAGGGCGTAAAGGCAATCCATGGGTTGTCTTTACGCTATTTTTTTGTACATAGGAAGATAAAGGATTCTACGATGTAAGCAAGAATATAGAGGTAGGCAATTTATTCCTAAACTTTGCTGTACACGACAGGAGGCTTCCCAATTGTTAAGTTCTAGAAAGTTATTATTGGAACAAATGAATGCTTGTTATAATGAAGAAGGTTGGTTTGCATCCTTTCAGACAGCGCTCGATGGTGTGAATGTAGAGCATGCAACATGGAAAGCAAGTGAGGATACCAATAGTATTTGGGAAATCGTCGAACACATTATTTTCTGGAACGAAAGGTACTTGGATCGATTTAATGGAGTTCCGCTTGAACAGATCGAAATTGTGAATCAGGAAACTTTCAGTCTCAAAGATACCGAGCAGACAGAAGAAGTGTGGCAGAGTCGTGTGGATGCATTAAACACAGCTTTAGCGCAGTGGCATATTGCAGTTAAGACGTGTGAAGAAGCGAAGCTAGACAGTCCTTTTAGCTTGGAATCGGATGAGACATGGATGGAAATACTCTTGCACTCTCCCATCCATATTGCGAACCACATTGGACAAATTGTGTTTATTCGTAAGCTACAAGGTTCTTGGCACAAGGAACGCTGGTAACAACTGGATTGAGCGTTTTCTGTAGATTCTAGTGCTACCATAGCTTACGCTAGATTCATAGAAAAGCTTGGGTTATCGCGATTATTTTTGTAAAATAATTCATGACAAAAGACCGCCAAATCGGCGGTCTTTTCTGTGATTCTAGCTTATTTTCAAAATATCACGAATGATCGGTTTAAGCCCGCTCACTAAGAATTCAATGGCAATTACCATGACGATCAATCCCATAATTCGCATGAGTACATTGTTGCCGGTTTCACCGAGTATATGAATAATCTTGGAAGAGTTCACGAATATCAAGTAAGTGACGTAACAAATAACGAATATGGAGCAGAGCAGAATGACAATCATGCCAATTGAGCTCGCACTTTCCATCAATACGATGGAGTTCGTAATCGCCCCAGGACCGCAGATCATGGGGATCGCAAGAGGTGTGATCGAGATGTCATTCACGTACTTTTTCTTCTCGGAATCTGTAAGTTTCGGTTTAACGAGTCTAGCTTGAAGCATGTCTTGTCCCATAAGGAAGAAGATAACACCGCCAACGACCTTCAGGCTGTCAACCGAGATAGCAAAGAACTTAAACAGCAATTGACCCGTAATCGCAAAAATAACGAGGGTAATGAACGCGACAAAGACCGATTTACGTGCAGTACGTATACGGTTTGTACTCTCCAGATCAGAGGTCATCGTGAGGAAAATGGTCATGACACCTAATGGGTTAATTAATGTGAAGAATGAAGTTAAACATAGAAGTGCAAATGAGAAGTACTCATTCATCGAATCACCTTTCTGCAGCTTACTGCTTGAATATGGCTACTAGCAAAAATCCCTCGTTATTATATCACTTTTGTAGGATATTCGTGTATGGGGAATCACTAGATTGGTCATAATATCGTTACTTTTGACTGTTTTTGTCAGGAAGGCAGGACTATCGTAATGAATAAGCAGTATCCAGATGACAGCATGGCGCTACATACGGACTTATATCAAATTAACATGGCGGAATCGTATTTTGCCGATCAGATACACAATCGCCGCGCGGTGTTCGAATGCTATTTTCGAAAAATGCCCTTTGGGAACGGTTATGCGATGTTTGCTGGACTTGAGCGGCTGGTGGAATACATCCAAAGCTTCCAATTTCAATCAAGCGATTTGGATTATTTGAAAAATGAGCTGGGATACGCCGACGATTACTTGGATTACCTAAGCACGATGAAATTTACTGGGAATATACAAGCGATGCGAGAAGGGGAGTTCATTTTTGCAAATGAACCGATTGTCCGGGTGGAGGGCAACCTAGCAGAAGCACAAATCATTGAAACAGCGTTACTTAATATCATTAATTATCAAACTCTAATAGCAACAAAAGCTTCACGAATTAAGCAGGTCGTTGGTGATCAACGAGCGATGGAATTCGGGACGAGGCGTGCACATGAGATGGATGCGGCCATATGGGGGACGCGCGCTGCTTATATTGGCGGATTCGAGGCGACTAGTAACGTTCGTGCAGGGAAGAAGTTCGGTATACCGGTAGCAGGAACGCATGCGCATTCATTCGTGCAAGCTTATGGAGGCGAGTATGAAGCATTCCATGCATATGCACGCAGGCACCGCGATTGTGTATTCTTAGTCGATACTTACGATACATTGAAATCAGGTGTACCCAATGCGATTCGGGTTGCACAGGAGTTGGGAAGTAAGATCAACTTTGTTGGGATTCGACTAGACAGCGGCGATCTTGCGTATTTATCGAAGGAAGCGCGTCGTATGCTGGATCAAGCTGGATTTACCAAAACTCAGATTATCGCCTCGAATGACTTGGATGAAGGTACAATTATGAACTTACGGATGCAAGGCGCGCGAATCGATGTATGGGGGATCGGAACCAAGCTCATTACCGCGTTTGATCAACCAGCCTTAGGTGCTGTATATAAGATTGTTGCGATTGAAGATGATCAGGGTCAAATGATAGATACGATCAAGATTTCAGGCAATCCCGAGAAGATGTCAACCCCTGGAATGAAGACGCTATACCGAATAATTAACAATATTAACAATCGAACAGAAGGCGATTATCTAGCAATGGCAGATGAAAGGCCGAATGAAGAGGAGCGGATCAAGATGTTCCATCCTACATATACCTCGATAAGCAAGTGGGTAACGAACTTTGAAGCCCGGAAGCTGCTTTCGGACATTTATGTTGATGGCTGCTTGGTATACGAACTACCCGATATTCAAACCATACATCAGTTTGCAAATAATAACATGAATTTACTATGGGATGAATACAAGCGAACCTTAAATCCAGAAGCGTATCCAGTCGATCTATCCCAGAAGTGTTGGGATAACAAAATGCGGGTTATGGAGGAAGTAAAAAGAAAATTAGAAGAAACTCCAAATAATTAATTAATTGCATAAAATTTCTCACTGAAACCAAAGTGAAAGTGCTGTATAGTAGAGCTATACAACTAGATATTTGGGTATGAAAGTGGGTAAAGCTTATGGCAAATCGAGTTGTCATTATTGGAAGCGGAATAGCGGGCTTATCTGCTGCAATTGGGCTTCAAGCGCAAGGGATTGAAGTGAAGCTTTTTGAAAAAGGAAAGGGTCCAAGAACTGCAGGAGTCGGTGTGAATCTGGCACCAAATGCACTATGGGCACTAGATCGATTGGGAATCGGTCATCTCGTGAGGCAAGTGGGTAAGGCATTCAATGAGTTTATCATATATTCTGACAATGGGAAGCAGATTTCTTCACAGCCATTTGACTTCCTTCCGGACTCCATGTACGCGGTGCATCGACTGGACTTGCTGCGAATCTTGCATGATCAAGTTAAGCCAGGTACGATTCAATACGGGATGGAGTATACGAGTTTTGAGCAAAATGAAAACGGTGTCAGTGTATCATTTGCAGATGGGACGCAAGTTCATGCGGATTATGCGCTCTTTGCTGATGGTGCGGGGTCCGATTGTCGAACGAAATTACGACCATCTGCACCGCTTCGTGTTGCAAAATATACATGTTGGCAAGGCGTAACTTCCGCGGATGAACCGTTCGATAATCGTTATCTATTGTCGGAGACGATGGGACCTAAGGGGCGCTTTGGAATTTGCCCACTGGCAAATGGCCAGATATATTGGTACGCTTGTATCAATGGGACTTATAATGAAGAGCAGATTGCGAAGTTTGGGGTTCAAGATCTACTTGAACACTTTGGAGAGTTTCACGCACCGATTCCAGAGGTTATTCGGAAGACGATGCCGCAAGATATGGTGCATAACGACATCTTCGACTTACCAGCGAAACATAAATTTGCCTTCAATCGGATCTTGCTCTTAGGGGATGCAGCACATCCGATCACACCGAATTTGGGACAAGGTGCCTGTCAAGCGCTTGAAGATGCGGCAGTGCTCATGCATTTAATCAAATGTTATTCGGATATGACGCTAGAAGAAGTGTTTGTACTTTTCGAGAAAAAACGCTTGATGAAAATCAAGCTACTTACTCAGATAGCATGGTCCATCGGCAATGTGTCCCAATGGAGTAATCCGCTGTTCTGTACACTGCGTAACTTAGGGATGCAATACTCCCCGCCATTCTTATACAAGCAGCAATTTAAATATATGAGCGAAGTGAGGTAACTGATTCAATAATTTAGTTACCGAACGTCAGAGTTTCTTTCGTCTTCCACAAGTGGGAGGTTAAGATTAAGGATGAGATTGATTGAGTTTTTATCCGTTCCATATAGGATGGAGCAGATATTCGTACGAACCTCAGTAAGCGGGCTGTGTTCTGCTACTGAGGTTACTTTTTTGTTCGCATTTGCTGTTAGAACGATAACAAGAATAAGTACAAGTAAGACGAGACTGGCAATACTTCGTTTCATTATAGACCTCCATAAGTGGTGAATTTATACTTATTTTCTACCATAGGGGTCTTTTAACTGAATAGCATGATCCATCTCTTACAAATTTGTCATTTCCGAAGTCATCTGAAATAATGGCGAATGGTGAGTGGTTCCTCTACAATTGGATATGTTAGGAATAAGACAACGAGAAGAAGTAAGTCTTTACATAAATAGAGCAGGAGGTGCCGTGTGGAAGTCATACGCTTGGAAAATGTGGGTAAAATATTCGGCAAAGGCGATAACGTGGTCACCGCGCTGCGTGATGTTTCATTGACGATTGCCAAAGGGGAAGTCGTTGCAATTGTTGGGGCATCGGGCTCGGGCAAAAGTACGCTTCTACATATTATGGGCGGTTTAGAGCTGCCAACTTCAGGGGTGGTTGAGATTGAAGGAGAGCCGCTTACTACAATGCCAGATGAATCACTTGCAATCTTTCGTCGACGCAAAGTCGGGTTTATTTTTCAATCGTATAACTTAGTGCCGATCTTAAATGTTCGAGAGAATATTGAACTGCCGGTTTTACTTGACCATGAGAAGGTGGATCAAGCCTATTTCCAAGACGTGATTCAATTACTTGGGATTCAGGATAAAGTTCGTGCTTACCCATCAGAATTATCAGGCGGGCAGCAGCAGCGGGTATCTATTGCTCGTGCCCTTATTCATCGTCCTTCCTTCATTCTGGCAGATGAGCCGACGGGGAATTTGGACAGTAAAAAAAGCACTGAGATCATGGAATTGCTTCGAATTACGGCTAAACGCTATAATCAGACACTTGTTATTATTACACACGATCCACGCATTGCTGAGCAAGCTGGTCGAATTATTACCATCGAAGATGGCACAGTAAAGTCTGACCAACCTTACATGTAAGGGGAGAGCACGCTTTGAATCTCTATACGAAATTAACGCTGGATTATTTGCGATACAATAAGCGGCGAACCGCGTTTATCTTAGTTGGTATTATGTTTTCGGTGGGTCTTATTTCATCGATTAGTACTTTTTTCTTTAGTTTTGGAAATGAAATCATTGCACAGACGAAGAGAGATGCAGGTTCGTATCATATCATCGTGAGAAATGCGGAACCTGCGTGGATTGATTATTATCGCAAACATGCGTCCATTGAGAAAGTTGGACTTGTTCATGAAGAGAAGGTGAAATCAAAAAAAGGCAAAGAGTTCATCTTACGTCAAATGGACCCAATAGCTAATGAATTGCTACCGATTGGTATTAAGCAGCAAGTTTCGTCTGAAATAGATGGAATCATGATCGAGAAACGATCACTTATATGGCTAGACAAACAATTAAAGTTAGGTGATCAATTGCAATATGTGACACCCGATCAAGTAACACATTCTGCTCCAATTACAGGGCTGCTTTTACCTAATAATAACTTAGGTCATGGTGATCAACTGTATAATCAATTTTTGTATGCGTATCAACTCTTGCCGACCATTCAAGATACGAAGCATGTAAAGATGTATATGAAATTTAAAAGTCATGTGGAGATGGATAATGAGCTAGAAGGTATCAACCAGTTGGTTGGTAAAGAAAATGTCACCCAAAACTTCCGGTACGTCGGCAATCTTGATATGGGATCAGAATCATGGAGTGAGGCGAGCATACAATTTATTCCAATCTTTTTGGTTGTTATTGTGACATTCGCATTTATCTACGGCACATTTCATATCAGTGTGTCAGAGCGGACACGACATATTGGCATGCTGCGTGCGATGGGCGCGACGAAGAGCAATATTCGAACGATGATGCTTATAGAAGTGTCTATACTAAGTGGCATCGGTATACCACTAGGGTTAATGCTTGGCATATTTGGATTATGGTTTTTCGTATGGCTATACCGGATGATATTCGTATTACAGGAACACTCCTTTTTCCAAATCCAATTTAATACATCATTTTCTGTTATCCTAATAAGTGTAGTCGTTAGCTTGGTTTCTATCTTTGTATCGACTTGGCTACCTACACGTAAGGCGGTTCGAATCTCTCCACTTGCTGGTATCAGGCAGGACAACATGTCTAACAGTCGCTACAAAGGGAGATTTATGGATCGAATATACGCGAAGCTTCTGCGTATTGAGACACTAGTCATCTTGCGCAGCATGTTCCGCAATCGAAGAAGATTTATCGTGACGGTCTTTGCACTTGGGTTTGGGCTTGTGCTCTTTAGTATATTTACTTGCTCGATTTCTCTTATTTCGAAAGACCAGTATAATATACGCAAGAATAGTCCTGATTTTGTACTCTACAACAACGAAAGCAATCGGCAGAAGTTATGGTCATTACAGGAACTGCGAGATATTGAACAAGTTCGAGATACCTATGAACAATTCGGAAGAAGCAGAGTACTCTTCTATCTTCCTTATCATACCGATGTGTTAAGTAAATATCATATAGGCGCCTACACTACGATCGATAGTAAGCCTTACAAAAGTTACTTAAGCACATGGAATTATCTGTCTCCAGAGAATCGTACTTTCTTGAAAAGTAGCCTACGAGAAGGAACGATTCCAACTGCACAGCAAAAAGGCAAGTCCGAGGTCGTGTTATTATTAAATGATGATGTCCAAATTCCAACTCTACATGTAGGAGACGAGATTTTTATACAACGTGAGGAAATAAATGAGGACAAAGCAGCTTCTAATCGAATATCTGAACAAGATTTAGTCAAAGCAAAAATTACTGCGATCGCTCATCATAATACGAGCAGTAGATCACTTGATTTTATCGTCACACCGGAACTGTACAAATTACTGCTCCCTGAATCAGCGAAAGACGTATCGTCTGAGCGAGTTGATGTATTCCTTCACAATCATTCTGAAGAGCAGGTTGTTCTAAATGACATCGAGCAAATAATCGCACAAGATCCGAATTGGGGAATGAATAATATCCTGAAAGATACTCGGAACTACAGGCAAGCAGGTGTGGAGATCTTGATACTCCTGTATGCATTCGTGATTGTAATTCTTATTATCGGAAGTACGAACATGATGAACACAATGGTTATGAACATTCTTATACGCAAGAAAGAGTTTGCGACACTGCGATCCATCGGATTATCCTATCGAAGCCTTCAGCGAATGATTATTAAAGAAGGGATTATATATGGTGTGTTTAGCGCGTTATTCAGTGCAGCAGTCTCGTATTCATTTATCTATGTGACACAAATCTCAAACAGTTTGTCGACAACTTGGATCTTCGTTTCGATCTTACTCATTCCACTTGTTGTGACAATGGGTATTGGATATATATCGGCCAAAATTGCTTTAAGATCGCTTAAAACCGACAACTTGATAACACTACTTAAAGGATAGAAGCTAGGTAAGAGCGATAGAGGAGGAACAATGATGACACAATTATTATTACTTGAAGATGATGAATCCTTAGTATTAGGTCTGGAATTCTCGCTTCAAGCTGAAGGGTATCAAGTTACCCATGCGGGTACAGTTGAAGCTTGTAAACAAGCTCTAGCTGAAGGTGAATTTGATATTGCGATTCTGGATGTAACGTTGCCGGATGGAAATGGTTATGAAGTATGTTCTTATATTCGGGATTTCTCGGATATGCCGATCCTATTCCTAACGGCTATGGATGATGAAGTGAATGTCGTTCTTGGCTTAGATATTGGAGCAGATGATTACTTGACGAAACCTTTCCGTGTTAGGGAACTGTTGTCTCGTATCCGCGCTGTACTGCGTCGTAAAGTGCAGAAGGCAGACGGAACGCTGCTTAAGAGCGGTAATATCATGTTAGACGTAAATCGTGCTTTATTGAAAAAAGAAGATAAAGAAATTCAGCTATCAGCTCAAGAGTACCGCCTACTCCTTATTTTTATGAACAATCCGGAGAAGATTCTAAGTCGTGATGAAATTTTTGAGAAGCTAATGGAAGAAGGCGGTGAATTCTTCGAGGATAACACCTTATCTGTGTACATTAAGCGGCTTCGCGAAAAAATTGAACGCGATGTATCGAAACCTGATTATATTATTACGCAGCGCGGGCTCGGCTATCGTTGGGATCGTCGCGTAACTAGGGAGTAATGTTCATGAAGATCTATGCGAATCCAGAGGTAAAGCGAGGGACATTATGGCTGCTTGTTGTTGTCGTCTTATTAGGTGCTTCCTTAACGATTGGTCTCTGGAAAATTGAGCATTTAATTACTCAAAATTATGTACAAAACAACGCGGCGATTGTGGGGAGCTTGCTCGAGAAGCATCCAAACCTTGAAGCGGATTTGATCCCACTTATCACTAAAGGGATCGATACAGAAGGGGTGGAGCGGGGAGAGGTTCTGCTTAAGCAATATGGTTACGATGCGAAGCTACCTATTACTTTTTTCCCGAGTTTAAATACGATCTGGCAACAGCTATATATGTACTTAGGGGCAGTGCTAGGTGTATTTGTGCTGTTGCTCTTTGCGTTGTTCTTGAAGTTTAGCGGCGGTATTTTTGCTAGAATTCGGGAACTTACGCGATTTGCCAATCATGTGCTCGAAGGGAACTATGGGCTGACTTTGCCTGAGACGAAGGAAGGGGACTTCTCCAAGCTTATTCACAGCTTTAATCGAATGCGTCTGGCTATCCAGCGTAACATTGAGGATTTAGTGAGAGAGAAACAATTTCTCGTGAATCTGATGTCGGATATTTCCCATCAGCTCAAGACACCGCTTGCCTCGTTAACGATGAATCACGATATTCTAGAGGAGCGAGAGCTGACCAAAGAACAGCAAGCAAAGTTCATGACTACGAATCGGCAGCAGCTAGAACGTATGAATTGGCTAATCCAGAGTTTGCTTAAGCTGGCGAAGCTTGATGTGGGAGCAATCGTATTTCAGCGCAAAAGAAGTTCATTAAACCAGACGATCTATGAAAGTGTTGAGATGCTAAGAGGGATTGCCAAGCAAAAAAATGTACAAGTAGTAATAGACGCCAAGCATGAGATGGATATGGAGCATGACAAGGAATGGTTGATGGAAGCACTTACGAATATGATTAAGAATGGAATCGAACATACGGCAAGTGGTGGGCAAGTGTATGTGAGTCTGGAGGAGAACAAATCACTTTATAAGATTCATATTCGGGATGAAGGAGAGGGAATTGCACGCGACGAACTACCCTACATTTTCAATCGATTCTATAAAGGCAAGAAGAATAAGAAGTCGGGATCTGTAGGTATTGGACTTTCGCTGAGTAAGTCGATTGTTGAGGGGCATCACGGGTATATTGATGTGCAAAGTGTAGTGGGCAAAGGGACAGTCTTCACATTTGTTTTCGCCAAAGTTGGTGGCAAATATTAAGTATACTGGAAGTTATTGATTTTATTGTGGGGAAGACATACCATATTTTTATATGGAATGAGTCAATTTCATAATTCTCTTCATTTAAAAATGGGGTGCAGATGTGGATGGCTGCTGAGAGGTATGGTGAGTTGTCTAAATGTACATGCATGTTTATCACAGTACTGACTTCAATTGTATTAACTGGATGTCATCCCACAGAACCAGTGACTGCAGGAACTGATGTAGCTTCTCTTCTGATTGACGCTCCCGATCAAGCCTATCAACAAGAATATAATGATCTTATTCGTTCATTTAGGCGAAAAGACACAATTGAGCTTTCCAGTATATTCACTATTCAGGCATCTATTAAGCTGATAGAACATCAAGCAAGTCCTTATATCGTGTACGGAGTGTCGATTCGGCAGGTTAGGTCTGTAATGAAAGATGTAACATTTAGTTTCATGTTGGAGCCGTCAATGATCGCACGGTTACAAACACCAAAGGTATTTTATACGAATGTGATGGATAAGCGGTCTATTGTACTTGATCCACAAGTAATACATACATATGAGGAGACTCTACCTTTACCATTAGCTCAAGCGAAGCTGGATCCTGCGTTTATGAACGAGTACAGTCAATTGCGTGTGAAAGTAAGCTGGAAAACCGAGGATGGTAAGCTGCATACCTATTATCAATCGTTACGCGGTGTTCCTGCCGCTGAGCTTGAAGACTATTTGAATCAACATAAACTATAGCAGGAGGCGCATTATGGAAGCGCTAACATTACTGCTTTTTGAGCGGATGGGCATCTTGCTCATGGTTGCCTTTATATTGACACGGATACCAATGCTCCGTCAGCTATTGGATCGCAAAATGTCGATTCGAAGTACGATTTACTTCGCTTGCATATTCGGTTTGTTCGGGATATTCGGGACTTATGCAGGGGTTGTCACAGAGAATGGGGTTGTGGCTTCTTCATTTCTAATGTCACCGCTTAGTGATAATCAAGTTATTGCACATTCTGCACTTGTCGGTGTTGTAATTGGTGGTTTGATGGGCGGTCCAATTGTCGGAGTTGGTGCAGGTGTGATAACGGGACTCCATTTATTTGCAATGGGAGGCTTTACTGCCTTAGCGAGTGGAATTGCAGCCCCTTTAACAGGACTTTTAGCAGGTGGTGTTGCAAGATTCTTCTTGCAAGAGAGGGTTATTTCACCTGCAAAAGCCATCTTCATTGGCATGTTTGCGCCGATCTTCCTGATGGCGGTCATTCTTATCGTCGCGCCTGACCCCGAACAAGCAATAGCGCTTGTTGATACAATTGGCATTCCGATGGTACTTACGAATAGCATATCCATTGCGATCTTTACGACGATGCTACGTGTTGTCTTCCGTGAGGAAGAGCGGGCAGCAGCTTATGAGACACAACGCGCGCTTCATATTGCGGAAGCGGCTCTACCTCACTTAAATCAAGGGTTAAACTTTGAATCGGCAGAAGCGATTGCGAAGCTGCTGCTTCGTGAACTCAAGACGGCAGCGGTAGCTATAACTGACAGGGATTCGATTCTTGCTCATGCCGGAATAGGAGCAAATCAACGTAAGCGTGGAGAAAAAATACAGTCAGAGTTATCCCATCTCGCGATACAAACTGGTCAGTTGCAAATTGCAAATAGCCACGAAGAAGTTCAGCCACAGCATCCACTGTTAGGCGCTGCAATCATCGTGCCGATCAAGCAAGTCGGACGAGTTGCTGGACTGATAAAGCTATATTTTAAAAAACCACAGGAGATTCGCTCCGTTGAGATCGTGCTTGCGCAAGGTCTAGGGAAGTTGATCTCGTATCAATTAAGTGCTGCCATGCACGAGAACATGGCTGGCCTCATGAAAGAATCCGAACTGCGCGTACTCCACTCCCAGATTAATCCTCATTTTCTATTCAACACGTTAAATTCTATTGTCTCGCTCATTCGAATTGCACCGGATATGGCAAGGCATATCACCACACAATTGAGTAACTTTATGCGCTTGAACATTAAGATTACAACCTCTCAGAAAATTACCCTTCAACAAGAAATGAGCCATCTTACGGCATATTTGGAAATTATTCAGATCCGGTTTCAAGATCAGATTACGGTTCATGTGGAGTTAGATCCAGATGTTGAAGGATTCATGATTCCACCTGTCACCTTACAACCACTCATTGAAAATTGTGTACAGCATGGACTTAAGAATCGAGTTTCTGGCGGGCAAATTCGTATCATGCTTAAGCGAGTAGATGATCATGTTCAGATTGTTATAGAAGATAACGGAAGCGGGATTACACCAGAGACCGTTCATTTGCTTGGGAACATTCCGATGAGTAGCAGTGAAGGCAATGGAATTGGAGTGTACAACGTGAATCAACGTCTAATTGGCTTGTTCGGTGACGAATCTAAGCTCAGAATTGAAAATCGTGAAGAAGGAGGAAGTCGCTTCACATTCCGTATCCCTCTATTTATAGATGAACGTCAAAGGAGAGTTTCAGGTTGAAGAAGATCAAGGTCATGATTGCTGAAGATGAGTGGTTGGCACGTAAAGAACTTCGATTTTTGCTTGAACAAGAAGAAGATTTGGAATTGCTTCCTGATGCTTCGAATGGGACAGAACTATTGGAGTTCGTGGATAAATGGGAACCGAATATTATATTTATGGATATTCATATGCCTGAACTCGATGGAATGGGGGCAGCGCGATTGTTGCAATCAGCTGCAAGTCAGGCACTTATTGCATTTACGACCGCACATGATGATTACGCCGTTGAAGCATTTGGACTTAATGCCGTGGATTATTTACTGAAGCCTTACAGCCATGAGCGTTTGAAGGAAACACTTACTCGTATTCGTAAGAATTTAGTGACGCAGGATGCACAAGCAGGTGGAGTTGTTTCCAAAAAATCATTATCCACTCTGAAAACAGGTAAATGGAGTAAACTCCTGATTACTGACGGTGAGAAGCATGTGTTGCTTGATCCAGAGACCATTCTATATGCGGAAATCGAAGAGAAGACGACTCATATTTATACGTCGAGCCAGCAAGCCTACACAACGAAGATGAGTCTGAATGACTTGGAACATAAACTCGCCGAGTATCCATTCTTCCGGCCACACCGCAGTTTCCTTGTGAATTTGAATCAGATAGAAGAGATTGTGCCGTGGTTCAATGGTGCATTCAACATTATCCTTAAACATGATAAACGCGCTCAAATCCCAGTGTCTAGAGAAATGGCAAAGGAGTTGTTTCGACTGCTGAAGGAGGGGTGAAAATAACCGGAAGTCGTACTTATATTCGTAGCGGCTATATTTACATTCCACCCTCCGACGCTTCACGCACCATAACTAACGTTTCGCGCCATTTCGCGTACAAGAAAATTCTTTTTGCATATAATCGATCTGAAGCGCTTACATATTAGGTCTTACTTACCAACCATTTAGGAGGATCGATAATGAGCTCAAAAAGCAAATCGATTGCGTACGAAGAAGTGGAAAAATCCAAGAAGTTTAAAGCTCTCATTTCCAACAAGAAACGGTTCATGATCCCGATGACGATCTTCTTCCTGTTATTTTATTTCGCACTGCCGATCCTGACTTCGTACACGAAAGTACTTAATAACCCTGCGATTGGACCGATTTCATGGGCGTGGGTGTTCGCATTCGGTCAATTTGTGATGACTTGGGTACTATGCATCATCTACTCCCGCAAGGCGAAGCAATTTGACCGTCAAATCGAAGAAATCAAGTCGGAAGTGGGGGCATAAACGATGAGTACAACCGCATTAGTCTTGTTTCTAGCTATTATTGTATTAACAATTGTCATTACGTACTATGCAGCGAAGAAAACGAAAAGCTCTGGTGAATTTTATACCGGTGGAGGCGGGTTAACGGGTTGGCAGAACGGACTTGCAATCGCAGGGGATTATATGTCTGCAGCGTCATTCCTCGGTATCGCAGGATCGATTGCTTTATCTGGATTTGATGGATTCTTCTACAGTATCGGGTTCCTTGTAGCATACCTCGTGGTGCTCTATCTGGTCGCTGAACCACTTCGTAATCTTGGAAAATATACGATGGCAGACATGATCGCAGCTCGTTTTGATAAACCAAGGGTTCGTGGAGTTGCGGCGCTGAATACGATTACGATCTCCATTTTCTATATGATTGCACAGCTAGTAGGTGCTGGTGCCCTGATCAAACTCTTATTCCATATTGATTATGCGACATCAGTACTAATCGTAGGTGTCTTGATGACGTTCTATGTTGTTCTTGGCGGTATGAGAGCGACGAGCTGGGTTCAAATTACGAAGGCCGTCTTACTTATGGGTGGAACACTCGTCCTGTCAATCATTGTACTTTCCAAATTCAACTTTAGTATTACGGAGATGTTCAATCATCTAAAGACTGCGACTCCACTTGGAGAAGCATTCCTCAATCCGGGAAATAAATATAAAGTACCGATTGAAACCCTTTCGCTTAACCTTGCACTTGTGCTTGGTACAGCAGGGTTGCCGCACATTCTCACTCGTTTCTATACAGTTAAGGATGCGATTACTGCTAGAAGTTCCGTTGTCTATGCAACGTGGATTATCGGGATCTTCTACGTGATGACCTTGTTCCTTGGATTCGGTGCAGCTGCATTCGTAGGTGCAACGAACATTACGGAAATCGATAAAGCAGGGAACATGGCGGCGCCTCTTCTTGCTAAAGCTCTAGGTGGAGATTTCTTGTTCGCCTTCATCTGTGCGGTTGCGTTTGCAACCATCCTTGCCGTAGTAACAGGCTTGGTGCTTGCTGCTGCAAGTGCGTTCTCACATGACTTCTATGGTCAAATCGTGCGTAAAGGCAAAGCGACGGATAAAGAAGAATTGAAAGTTGCACGTTATGCTTCTTTCGGAGTTGCGATTGTATCGATTGTTCTTGCACTCTTCGCCCAAAAGCTCAATGTTGCGTTCCTCGTATCCATTGCCTTTGCAGTTGCAGCTAGTGCGAATTTACCCGTTATTATTTATACCGTTTATTGGAAAAGATTTAATACAACCGGCGCAATCACCGGTATGCTATGCGGACTATTAAGCTGCATCATCATCGTGGCACTTAGTCCGAATGTCTGGGGTGAACCGGGCAAAGCGATTCTAGTAGGTTCCCCGCTTATTAACTTAGCGAATCCAGGAATAGTGTCGATTCCACTTGGTTTCTTGGGTGCATTTATCGGTACACTGCTATCCAGCAGTAAAGACGATGCCAAGTACTCCGAAATTAAAGTAAAAGCGACAACTGGCTTGTAAAATAGCCCTTTTAAGAGCAAAAGCATGTAGAACGTCTCCGAATGAGACTTCTTGCATGTTTTTGCTCTTTTTTATCCTAATTTGTGGTAATCTTCAAGTATATGAGGTTCATGTCCATGTGGAAGGAAACGAATGTAGGATGAATATAACGGCTTTTGTATTTTTTCTGGCAGTCGTCATTGGAACACTAGTTATTACCTATCACTCTGCAAAACGAACGATGAATACCCATGATTTTTATGTGGCAGGCAATCGGTTAACAGGGTTACAGAACGGGCTTGCGATTTCTGGAGACTATATGAGCGCGGCATCCTTTTTAGGCGTAACCGGACTTATTGCGATTTATGGGTTTGATGGATTTTTCTATTCCATTGGTTTTCTTGCTTCCTATGTCATTGTGCTGTATTGGATTGCTGAACCACTTCACAATTTGGGTCGATATACGATGGCCGATGCTGTCGCTGTTCGTTTCGATGCGAAGAGTTTACGTGGATGGATCGCGATGAATAACATTTTGATTACAATTTTCTATATGATTGCACAGTTGGTGGGCGCAGGCGGAATTATCCACCTATTGCTCGATATGAATTACTCCACGGCCATTCTTGTGGTTGGTGTTTTAATGACAATCTATGTTGGTTTTGGCGGGATGCTCGCGACTTCATGGGTACAGATTATTAAGGCGATTATTCTGGTATGCAGTACGTTTATGGTCAGTCTGATGGTACTGTCACGGTTCGATTGGAATGTTATTGACCTGTTTAATCATGTATCAAAGATTACAACGTCAGAGAATGGATTCTTGCACCCGGGCAACTTCTTCTCTGGACCTTTGGATACACTGTCATTTAACTTGTCCTTAGTGCTCGGTACGGCGGGTCTACCTCATATTATATCTCGATTCTATACGGTCAAAGACACGCAAGTTGTCCGTTCATCGATCGTAATTGCGACTTGGGTGATGGGTGCTTTCTATATCATGACGATATTCCTGGGCTTCGGGGCGGCGGCATTCGTGGAGAGATCCCTACTCATTGGTGAAGACAATATGGCGGCTACTTTACTTGCGAAAGAGCTTGGTGGAGAGTTCTGGATGGCGTTTATTGCGGCGGTGGCATTTGCGACGATCTTGGCGGTTGTGTCGGGCTTAGTTCTTGCGGCATCCTCTGCTTTCTCACATGACATTTACAGTATCTTTTTGAAAAAGGGTCAATTGACTGAAGGGGAACAAATGTCGGTTGCGAAGTATTCTGCGGTTATCGTTGGGTTCTTGTCGATTGTACTCGCTTTAGGTGCGAGTAAGTTGAATGTAGCATTCCTTGTATCTTTCGCATTTGCGATCGCGGCATCAGCGAATTTACCTGTGCTTCTGTTAACGATGTATTGGCGCAAGTTCACGACGGCAGGGGCAATTATAGGGCTGCTTACAGGATTAATCTCTTCGATATTGTTCGTGATCTTAAGTCCGAATGTCATGAATCCAGTTAACGGATGGATTCAGCACGAAGCTCTTTTTCCACTTAAAAATCCAGGTGTTGTCTCTATTCCCCTTGGTTTTCTTGGAGGTATCGTAGGAAGTTTATTGACGGCTAGAAGCAGTAGTCGGGGTTATTATTCGAAAATGATCGTTCAGTCGCAACTTGCAACTGCAAATGATGATCATATTCTTGAAAAATAGACACATATGCAAGTCATAATCAAGCTTCATGGACAGTTTCTTGCAAGATAGCCGTAATTTCCATTGGTATGAGATTTGCATGATGCTTATGACGGTCAAAAAGCCTAAGTAAGCGAGGTGGCAAGAGCAGGTTTCGGCGATTGTCTTCGAATGTAAGTCATTCATTTTCAATGGGAGGCGCTATGAAAAAGAAATTGGTCAGTACACTATTAAGTACAGCTCTAGTCTTCGGTTCGATGTCTACCGCATTTGCAGATACGAAACCGCTACCACTTGATGGAAATCGACATGTTAAGGTGAAGCCATTAGTTATTCTAATCGACTTCGATGATTACAAGCATACAGAATTTAAGGAGCGGGAGTTGGCTTATCCCACTAAACCGTTCTTTACATTAGACAGCTATGATCCTTCTTGGTATCAGAACTTGATGTTCGGTACAGCACCATATACGTTAATGGGTAAGCAATACGACACCATGCGGCAATATTACATGGAACAATCACGGGGTCTTTATGATATTGAAGGTGGTGTACATGGTTGGTATCGTGCACCGAAGTCTATTATGTCTTATGGCGGCTTGCAGGATCATGCAGCTGAGCTTGTTATTGAAGGTATAAAGAAAGCAATGGAGGATCCAAGCTTCAATATTGCTGACTATGATGTTGAGGATAAGAATGATTACGATAAAGATGGCGATTACTTTGAACCGGATGGTGTGGTCGATACGGTCATACTCGTTCATTCGGGTCGTGGTGATGAATGGGGATCAGGGTCAGTCGGTTCAGGGAACGGAATATGGCCTTTTAGAGGAAGAATCTCATGGTACCAGACTGACTATACGAGGTATGTACCTTTTGAAGTGAAAGATAAGAACAATAAGACTTATAAGGTTGAAGATTTCGTAACCGTTGCGCAAGATTCACTTCCAATGCTGATCAATCATGAATTTGGTCATACACTTGGTTTGCCAGATATTTATGGTTCAGGTGGGGAACCCGCTCGTAACTGGTCGATTATGTCCAGCAGCTACCTAGGTAGCATTGATGGTACGAATTCACCACAATTTGGTGCGATCGGTAGAGAAATTTTACAAGAGAAGCATGGTGGGGATTGGGCAAGAGCGAAGACGATTAACTACGATCAGATCGGTTCGTCAGGTGTGGATGTAACAATTGGGTCGCTAACTTCGAATCCTGAGACAGACACTGTACGCATCAATTTACCGAAGAAGGTTGAATTTACGAAGCCTTACAGTGGAGATCAGATGTATTACAGTCAACGTGGAGATAATCTTCGTAATTTCATGACTACAAATATCGATTTGGTGCCTTATGCAAATACTTCTGTATTGCTTAATTTCAAAACGATGTATGACATCGATGAAGAATATGATTATGCTTCGGTCTTAGTACGAGACAAGGCACTTGGTCCTGATGCCAAATGGGAACCGCTTAAAGGTAATATTACGACGTCCGAAAATCCGAATCAGGAGCCGGGTGAAGAACTTCGGAATCCAGGTCATGGTATAACAGGAAGTTCCCGCAATCCAGATACTAATGAGCTTGAGTGGATTGACGCATACTTCGATATGAGTGCCTATGCGGGTAAGAATATTGATCTTAAGTTCAACTTCTACTCGGACACGAATACACCTGTTGAAGGCATATTTATCGACGATATTCTCATTACAAGTAAGCCGAATACACCAAACAATTTGCAAGATGTACAAACCAAGACGATGAAGAAAGCTAAAACGGTGAAACGCTCGCTAAAATCGAATCGTAAGGTGGAGCCAAGACTTGAAATCGGAGATCCAGGTATTGGCGATGGTAAGCAGGATGATGAGGTCGAGCCAACTCCAACACCTGTCGTATTACCGACACCAACACCTCAAGAAAGTAACGAACCGACTACAACTCCGAGTCCATCGGCAACTCCATCTACGAGTCCTGATCCAACTTCAACTCCTACATCAAGCGAAACACCAGCACCAAGCGTAACACCTACAACAGCGCCATCACCTGAAGCATCAAGCACTCCTGCTCCTTCATCCACACCACCAGTTAACATTGAAGAGAGCTGGATTCCAGTTGTACCTGAACTTAAATATACACCCCCAATTCCAGCTCTAGCGAAAAATAAGGATGGACAGGAACTGGCTGCTCAAGAAGAGATACTTGAAATTGACTTTGCAGAGTTTATTCAAAAGGGTCCTAAATTTGACCAAATTGAGTTAAAAGTAGAAGATGGTACAGTCATTCCTGCAAAATACACAATTGTGAATGATAAGGGCATTAGAATAAAGCCAGCTCAACCGTTAACTGCTAATACGAACTATGTTGTTACGCTTCCAGTTGGATCTATTCAAAATGATAAAGGGCTGGATCTGAAAGAAGATCTCGTATTGAAATTCACAACAACAGTAGTGGATCCAACTGCTGAAAAAATCGTATTCTTCGATGATGCAGATGGGGCTACAGAACCTTTTACCTATAATAAATTCGCACGTTATGATGGCCGAAAACTTTCCAATCACTATTATTTGCTGGAATGGAGAAATCATGACGGTACGGATCGTTCCCTAAGTGCTTATAACTTACATCGCACGATTGCGAAGGGAGCTTATGATCCAGGGCTTGTAATCTGGTATATTAACGAATCTATGGGAACGAGAGAACGGTTCGATCAAGATGTGAACTCGCATCCAGGTCGCTTAACTGCAGGAGTTATTGATGCCGATCAGACTCCATTCGTAAGACAGACGAAGAATGGCGATGTCGCTTATACAGGTTATATGCTTCGTGATTCAGCATTTAGTTTACGCAAGGGTACTGAATTGCTCATTAATTTCAGCAACGGGGATACAGGTTACGATAACAGTCTAGATCCGCATCCAGTATTTAATGATAACAAAGACTACACGAACCAATCTGACCCAAGACAAGGAATCATCCTTGATCAATATGGACTCAATATTTACGTTACTAATGAAGCTGAGGGTCGGAAGTCAGCGACCGTTCATATTGGGAATGCAAATCTTGCTTCAACGTACAAACAAAGTGGAGAGATCCCGAAATTATCTATTGACGTAGAGACTGGAGAATTGCTTCTTGATCCGCAAGGAAAACCAGGATATAACGCATTAATCGGATTCAAGAACACAACAACAAATAAAGAGTTAGCGCTTACAATGAAATACAGCGATGGTAAGTATCGTGTAGCAATCGATCCGAATCTGTTTACAGAACCCAATTGGAAAATTAGTTATATTTTCATTGATAGCGGCGAACGTAATACCTCTGTATTAGGGCAGAAAGTGTATTACAGCGATATGGGTGATCGCCTTCAGAACTCAATGACATCACAAGTGGATTTAGCGAATAAGTCGAGAGCTCAGCTATCTTTCCAGACGATTTATAATTTGGAAAAAGGTTTGGACTATGCAGTGGTTCAAGCTAAAGAATCAAGTGCTAGTGAGTGGGTAACTGTGAAAGGCAATTTAACGGATCTTAATAATCCTAATAAGGAGCAAGGACTCACTGGAAGTTCAGGAAAGAATGGTTGGGTGAATGCAACCTATGATCTAACTGCTTTTGCTGGCAAAAAGATCGATCTTCGTATCGTCTACAAGACGAACGAGTCGTTCCAAGATCTAGGGATGTATGTTGGTGCTTTGAAAATAACCGCAGATGGCAATACACTCTTATCTGAGCAAAGACGAGATCTTTCGAATTTTACTCTGGTAGGTTTCAAAGAAACGGATCAACTTCCGAACTATGATGCAATTAAAACTTATTATAACCCGCAATTACACCCATTAATGGGAAATCCACTTCCGCCTAAACCAGGTGGCGGTACAGATACGGGCACCAATCCAGGAACAAACCCAGGTACAAATCCGGGTACAAGTCCAGGAGATTTCAATTTTGGCGGTACATCATACACAACACCAACTTCAACAGTTCCACAACTGGATGTAAATGGAAAGTTGTCTCTGACGGCAGCACAGCTCAAAACCATTACTGACAAGAAAGAGCCGTTAGTCTTGAAAAATGGAGGCTTGAAGCTTACATTTGCAGCAGATGCGTTTGCAACGGATCAGATTAAACAAGCAATGTCGAAGGCTGGAACGTCCCTTGTATTCAATGCAAAAGTGCTTAGCAGTAAGGAAAAGCAAGAGTTGCTTCAAAAGGCAGGTACGAACAATAACTCAGCACTTGTTGATATTGGGGGATCACTAGTTGAAATTACGGTTCAGCTGGTGCAAGCAGACGGTATGAAGGTGTCGATTACATCATTCCAAGAGCCTGTAACAGTTACGCTCGATTTATCTGGTCTGAAGCTTTCAAGTTCCGATATTGCACAATTAACTGCAGTTCGTTATGTGACGGATGCGTCAGGCAATATCAAGCCGGTGAAATTAGGTGGGCAATATGATGTACTTAGCAAATCGTTTACCTTCTATACGGATCATTTCAGCACGTACGGTATTGCAAAGGCAGATAAGTTGACCCAATTAGGCTTGAAATTGAACGACCTTACAACAACACTGAACGGAACGAAGCAGACGAATGATGTTGCGCCAACGCAGGAGAATGAGCGTGTCATGGTTCCTGCTAGATACATTGCAGAGAGCTTAGGCGCAAAAGTATTATGGGACGAAGAGAAGCAAGAAGTGACATTTGAACTGTACGGTAAAGTACTCAAGATGACAGTAGGTCAGCCTATTGAAGGCTTCGATACACCTCCAGTCGTGAAGAATGATCGTATTCTTGTTCCGATTCGTTACATTTCTGAGCAGTTGGGTGCATTTGTTCTATGGTTCCCATCTACGCAGTCCGTTCAAATTGTGAAGTAAGAGTATTAACGTAACACAATAGTTTCATAGAAAAAGGTGTGCGCCTCTTGTCATGAGAAGCAGCACACCTTTTACTAAGTCATTTGAAAATTTATGTATGTAAGTACCATTCTTTAATCCAAGGGTGATCTCCAAACTTCTCCAACAGATAGCTGCCGCATTGCTCAACCAACTTCTTAGCCTGCCCATAACAAGGGTAGTCTTCCAGTTCTAAATTAGGTAATAACGTCTCCGCTGTAGGAAGACATTTCAAGTAAGTAATCATATCTTGCTCTATCATCGAGCCGAGTGTGGTTTGATTCAAGTAGTGAGACAGCCACTTATCATGGGGATAATTCTTAAGATCGACAAGATAGCATAGTTGGCATAACTTACGAATAATAGTCGTAGCATGTAAACTAGCAGATATAACATCGCCTCGCTTAAGGGGGTGACGCATCCAATCGAGCGCTAACTGAGTATCCAAATAAGTCGTTCTAATATCATCTATAAAAGTGTGAGACGCTTGATGGGTTAGTTGTGTGAGTGTTGACTTGTATCGTTGAAGCGGGTCATGAATCGCAATCGCATGACCATATTCCCACATTTGGGGGCGATTGTTCTTAGCATGATATTGATTCAGCATATCGAAAGATTCAAAGTGGTAATGACCAGCCCATTCATTAATCGGTAAGAATACACCATCCTCACGATCCACAAGCCCTGCTTCTTTATAAGCCTTAATGATGGTCTGCCGAACATTTTCATCACAGAAGAATACAAAATCAATATCCGAGTATTGATCACTATTACCACGAGAAACACTGCCCTTAAGCACTAAGCTTAATTGATTCCAATAATGGGAAAGAATCGTGTGTTTGGAGAGTTGATCTGCATACAAGTAAGCTTCTTCTAACAATTGCTTGCTTTTTACATTCATTCGTAACAACCCCTTGAGTCAAGTTCACATAAAGTATTAACCTATGGTCAGGGTCATTGTAACACAGATTCAGACCATTTTTCTCCATAGAAATTGATTTTATTACTAAAACTCAGAAGGATAGATCCCCGTCGTTTTCTTGAATATTTTATAAAAATAATCTGTGTTTACATAACCTACTTGAATAGCAACTTCCTTGGCACTCAGCTGAGATCCTCTAAGCAGCTCTTTGGCTTTCTCAATGCGGTATTCGTTTAGATAAGACGTGGTTATGCACATAGATTTGCACATCATCGATCAGGGAATCTTTATCAGTCGTCTGGACATCGAACATCTTCGTTGTTAACGTTAAGAATGCTTGTTTCATGAATGTATTTAGGTTATGAATCAGTTTCTGAGCTAGTGCGGTTCTTGAAGGTTCAACTTCACTGCTAGATAGCAGGATAACGATATTGCCATCTGGATCGAATAAGCAGCTTTCCCTCAGTTGAGGCACGGGCTGCTTTTTTTATTGCAAAAATAAATATTTTAATAATTTTCTAAAAATAGTCTTGCGAAAACTAATGGTATTAGTTATTATAAAACTAACGACATTAGTTTTTGGAAATAAAGGAGATGTTTTTATGAAAATCACCCGTCAACATAATGTTTATCAATTGAGTTTTATGCCAAGATTTTTCCCAGTTAATTGTTATTTGATTGAAGAAGAGAATGAACTTACATTGATCGATGCTGCACTTCCGTATAGTGTGAAAGGGATCTTGCAAGCTGCTGCTAAGATTGGTAAGCCCATAACGAAGATCGTATTAACCCATGCGCATGGTGACCACATCGGTGCACTAGAAGCTCTCAAACAACAGCTTCCAGATGTGAAAATTTACATCTCAGCACGTGACGCACGATTGTTGGCAGGAGATACGTCATTAGACTCGAATGAACCGCAAACGCCAATTAAAGGTAGTGTACCGAAGAAATCGATGCCAAAGCCTGATATTCTATTGCAAGACGGAGATCGAATTAGTTCACTCCTTGCGATTGCAACACCTGGACATACACCAGGATCGATGTCATTCTTAGATACACGCAGTCAAGTGATGATTGCAGGAGATGCTTTTCAATTACGCGGGGGCATTGCAGTGTCGGGGCAGCTAAGACCTTGGTTTCCTTTCCCAGCGATGGCAACATGGAATAAAGAAGTTTCGCTTGCAAGTGCCCTCAAGATTAGGGACTTCAAGCCTTCGGTACTTGCCGTTGGTCATGGCGAGATGTTAATGAATCCAGCAGTGAAGATCGATGAAGCGATTGCTACTGCTCAGCACTATTTTCATAATAACAAGATTCAAAGGAGCGTATAACACATGTCACCACGTATTGGGCTTGACTTACCTACGATTCTCGAAGCAGCGACTGAAATTGCAGATACACAAGGATTTGATCAAGTGACTCTCGCCGCTATTGCGCAGAAATTCAACATTCGACCGCCATCTTTATACAATCATGTTAATGGTTTGCAGGGGATTCGCCAGTTGCTAAAGTTGCATGGACTCACTATTCTGCATTCGAATCTATCACAAGCGGTTCAAGGTAAGAACGGTGATGAAGCTGTTCACGCTCTAAGTGATGTGTATATGGCGTTTGCTCGCATGCATCCAGGATTATATGAAGCGACGATTCCTGCGCCGGAAGTAGAAGATCAGGAAGCGGTAATGCTTGGGGAGCAGATTGTTCGAATATTTATCGAAGTGCTGCAAACGTACGGCTTGGATCAAGAGATGTCCATTCATGCGACGCGTGGGCTGCGTAGTATCTGTCATGGGTTTGCGTCCTTAGAACAGCAAGGTGGGTTCGGAATCCCGCTTGATCTGGATCTGAGTCAAAAATTAGTGCTCAACTCCTTTCTCGCAGGTCTTCAGCAAATGAAAAATTTGCTATAATAGGAGAATGCTTGATAGAGAGAGGGGTTAGATACAGTGCGAGACTATCGAACAGTGTTGAGGGCAGATCGTGTGATTGTACGTAGTATGACGGAGGAAGACCTTCAGACACTACATCAACTCATATACGGTGAGAAAGAGCCAGAGTGGAAGAAGTGGGATGCTCCGTATTTTCCATATACGCAAGTGAAGTACGAAGACTTTGCTAAACGTGAACTCAAGCGATTAACAGATGAGGAAGGTACGCAAGAATCACGGCTACTGATCGAATTGAACGGCGAAATTGTTGGAATAGTGAGTTACTATTGGGAGCATGAGCCATCCAAATGGTTGGAAGTCGGAATTGTGATCTACAATCCGCAGTATTGGAGCGGGGGATATGGCACTGACGCATTACGTGTGTGGATTACCCATCTGTTTAACAAACTGCCATTAGCTCGCGTAGGTCTTACAACTTGGTCAGGGAATACACGGATGATGCGTGCGGCTGAGAAGCTTGGTATGCAAGTAGAAGGAAGAATGCGTAAGTGCCGGATTTATCAAGGGGAGTATTACGATTCCATTCGTATGGGTGTACTCAGAGAAGAGTGGTTCGGTGAGCAGGTTGTGGGAACGTCCATTTCATAAGTAAGGGGAGGGAAGTATGATGACTATTCAATTAAAAGAAGTAGACCGCAGCAATCAAGAAGAAGCGATGCAAATTCGTCCACATGAGGATCAACTTGCTTTTACTCCTACTGTGGCAGTGTCACTAAGTAAAATTGCGTTAAAACCAGATGGTGATGAGATCACCTATGTTCCTTTTGCCATATATAGTGGGGAGACGATGGTTGGGTTTATGATGCATGCGTTTGATGATCGATCCGACCACCAGTATTGGATTAACGGATTTGTGATTGATGCGAAATATCAGGAACATGGTTATGGTAAGGCTGCAATGCTTGCGATGATTAATCACATTAAAGAACGAAATAGGCATTGCAAGGAAATTAAACTGACTGTACATAAGAACAACAAAGTAGCGAAAAAATTATACGAAAAATTAGGCTTTTGCGAAAATGGTATTGTCTTCGATGATGAAGAGCTAGTCATGTCAAAGGTCCTTACAGATGCAGATCGAACAGCGGATGAGCTGGAAGCAGCTAAACTCAAGAAGATATTAACTAAAGTGAGAGAGAACAACTATGAAGTGCCAAGTGAGCACAATCCATGGGAACTTACGAAGCTGATGATGAAATATATTGGCGTGCAAGATGGAGAGCTAAGAGATCGTCTAATATATTCAAATATGTATCGTTGGATTAAAGCGGATGTGTTTACTTCTGAACAATTACGTGGATTACTTCGTACGAGTCTGGATCAAGATCATCTCTTCTATGGATTAGGGGAGAAGGGAACGAATTCGGTCTTCACTCGTGCATTTGCTGTTCTGATTATTCCTCTAGTTGTCGGTAAGCACTTGGCAAACCCTTTCCTAGAGCAAGAAGAAATCTCGCATGCGGTTAATCGTGTTCTTGATTATATGGATCAAGAGAAAGACATTCGTGGTTATGTGTACAAAAAAGGCTGGGCACATGCGATTGCGCATGGTGCGGATGCCATCGATGAGCTCGCTCTAGTTCCAACTGTAACGAAGGATGAATTAAACCGAATGCTAACTACTATCCAGTTGAAATTCCTAAATACACATGAGGTGTTCCTGGACGAAGAAGAAGAACGAATGACGACAGCAATTGTAAGCATTATGGATCGTCATGTATTTAGTAGGGATGAACTGACAGAGTGGATCGAAGGATTTGCAAACCATGTGACAAGAGAGACATGCCAATTCCTACCGGAGCATCTTCTCAATATTAAGCTGCTCCTTCAAGCGCTCATTAACCGCTTAATGTCATCTGGATCGGAGTATCAAAGTTTGATTCCGGTGATCCAGACGACGAAGAAGAAGCTGTATGCATAACTAATTTACAAAGGCACGCGTTCTTTAATCTCTGCTTGTGGGAGTAGGTCCAGTCGCTCCAGTTGCACTTGTTGCTCCTATAAGTCTTCTTAGCCCCCGTTTGCAGCATCTTTTCTTTGGAAGGAAGCCAGGAGGGCGTCTTATTCAATGGATACTTCCAAATAAGGCGCTAACACACATAAATCCGCTTTTACACATTATTTGTTACTTTATTAAAAGAATTACTTCATGAGCAGCTGCTTCAACATCTCTGTATTCGTTCTGATTTGTTCATCATCAGGGCGATATTCGAGTGCCTTCAAGTTATGATCATACGATGCTTCATAATCACCAATTTTGAAATAACACAATCCTAACTGCATTTGGGGAAGCCAGGTACGACTCGGAAAATTGACGATCTCCCAGCTATTTGATGGGAGGGGAGAGTTCGCGGCAACAGTGTACCAATAGATGGCTTGGTTAAAGCGTTCACTCTGTAAATAATGATAGCCTAGTCGGCAGCAAAATTCAGGCCTTGGCACATCGTATGCGAATGACTTAAACACATAAGCAATCTCTTGCTCATAATCGTCCAACTTCTGATAACAGTCCGCAAGCAAGCCGCACGCATGAATTCTATTCTCATCTGAAATATCTGGATGCTTTAAGAATTGTAAGTATAGTGGGATTGCTCGATCTAACATGTCACGATGGTGCAGTTCTCTGGCATAGTGGGATAAATCCCGAGAACTAAGTACTTTACCGTTCTTGATATGTTCCTCATAGATGTTCAAGTTTCGATCTGTGGGTGTACCGTGCGTTTTGGTATGCGTAATCGCAATGTCGCTATTCATACACACACCTTGAATGACGAGATCCTCATGGACAAACCCTTCCCATTGAAACCCCTTCGAGCGCTTCGCAAGTCGATACCGTCTAACATTCAGTGCGACAATACCATGATCATCGAATGCACAGTGATAGTCCATCGAGACGACATCAACCTCAGGATCTAAGCTTTCTTTTAATAGAAGAAACTTCGTCCGATCTTCTTCTAACAGCACATCATCAGCATCCAAGTATAAAACGTAGTCTTTCGTGGCAAAAGAAGAGGAGTAATTCCGTGCCGCTGCAAAATTATTGATCCATTCGAAGTCGTGAATGTGCTCTGTATACTCGCGTACGATTTCCTTCGTTCGATCCTTTGATCCTGTATCCACAATAATGATTTCATCTACGAGATCTTGAACCGAGCTTAAGCAGTTGCCGATGGCATGTTCTTCGTTCTTCACGATCATACATAAGCTTACCGTAATGATTGGAATCACCCTTTATCTCTAGACTTTGTATAATCATACGCACAACACATGAAGTTGCCACTTAGGCGATATGAATCGTTTGGTATAAAAAACTTCATCAAACCTTCATGATTCGATTCCTTCTCTATGTTATTATAAGTGCATGGATTTAGATTAAGTCTAAATTTAATCACAGAGAGAGGGTGTTACCCTTGTACAAATTAGACTTTGATCAATTGGATGAGCGGTTTGGAATCCGTGTGTATGATCATGAACAAGCTATATTCACAATGCCAGCTGCGCATTTACTTCAAGCGCATAAACTTCGTCAAATGTTCCAAGCCTATATGAGTGTAAATTCATCGGTAGATCAGCTCGCTGCGGCAAGGGAACTATCATCTCTAATGGAGCGGGTTGCTCAGGCGATGCAGGTGCTGGTCGTGGAGTACAATACACATCTAGATTTATCCCTTATGAATCTGAATGTACAAGTCGTACAAGAAGAGAAGGGCATTACTTATAAATTTGTTGTAACAAAATGGTTGGAGCAAACAGGACCGCTTGAACACAGACGTAAAGTAGCATGGAGTGCAGGTGTGTGGGATGCATTTTATCAAAACATTTACAATCCGGTGCAGAAGATGTTGAACAAAGGTCCACATTTACAAGTTATTGTATCCGCATAAAATTAATCGAAAAGAGGATGATGTCAAATGACAACAACATTAACAACAACTAAAACTTTGGAACAAGTACTTAACACGCAAATTGCGAACTGGCAAGTTCTTTACACGAAACTTCATAACTATCACTGGTATGTAAAAGGAAACCAATTCTTCACACTTCATGAGAAGTTCGAAGAACTTTACAACGAAGCAGGCACACACGTGGATGAATTGGCAGAACGTTTACTTGCAATTGGTGGCCGACCAGCGGCTACACTTGCTGAATATTTGAAACTTAGCACGATCCAAGAAGCGGGTTATGAATTGAATGCGAATCAGATGGTAGCAAGTGTCGTACAGGACTTTAAGACTATTATTGGAGAGCTTTCAGAAGGAATGGAGATTGCGCAGGAAGCAGGAGATGATGGAACATCCGATATGCTGTTAGAAATTAAAGGCGGTTTGGATAAGCATGTGTGGATGCTAAATGCGTTTTTAGGTTAAATAGAGTCATTTCCAATTAAATCCTCTCATGAATCTTATATTCGATCCGAAAATTTCGTGATATATTGTTAACAGCGAAGGCAGGTCGCAATACTAACGATTCATGAGAGGTGCTTACATAATGATACGGCACAAATTTCGTTTTTTGATTTATCTGATGATTTGCATGATGGTTCTTTTTTCAATTGACATTTTTCGAATGGTTTCCGTATCAGGTGAGCCGAGTGATCCGAAAGTCATGCTTTTGCGTCTTGAAGATATAGGTCCAGGTGGTCAATTCGATAGTCTAGAGAGTTTAGGAAAGTTACGAGCTGTGCTTGATTATTTGAATGAACAGCAAGTGAAAGTACACTTAGCCGTCATCCCAAGGTGGCTAGATATCAAGGAAGACAATCGTGTTTATGAGAAATCGTTAGATCAAGCGAATGATCCTTATATTCAAGCTTTCAATCAAATATTGCGGCATGCTGAGCAAACAGGCAATGTCATTGGAATGCATGGATATACACATCAAGTCGGTGATAAGCGTCGATCAGATGGGCATCACGAGTCAGGAATTGGCAATGAACTTGCTGTAAATGATGTACCGGTGACATGGACAGCAGCCTATGCGAAAGAGCGGATTGATGCAGGACTTCAAATCTTCAAAGCGGCAGGATTCGTCCCCAAATTCTGGGAAGCGCCGCATTATCATTTTGCAGCTGAACAAGATAAAGTGTTTCGCTCCTATTTCGGTTTACTTTATGAGAATGAATTGGAGAAGCCGAATCAACTTTTTGTCAACATGAAGAATGATCGTCCTAGTGGTTTTGGTACAAGTTCACTAGGCGCAGCATATATTCCTACACCTTATTCGTACGTTCCTTATAATCAGGATGAGAAGATCATTCTGAATCAAGTTGGGCAGAAGAAATTGGCATCTTTTTTCTATCATCCATTCTTAGAGTTTAAGTTCTTACAAGCAGTTAAAGATCATGACGGAGTACCTATGATTCGAGATGGGGTTCCTGTCTATCAATATACGGGTCATGACAAAAGTAAATTGCAGCGCATCGTGAAAGCGATGAAGGAGAAGGGATACACGTTCTCCACTATCCATGATGTAACACCATTTACTCCTGCGAATTCGATTTCCCTTGGCTTTGATAAAGGCGCGGGTAAAGTACGAACAGGTGATGTGACGGCAAGCGGCCAAAGTTCAGTTGTGCGCTGGATGGATACGGGAGATGTCGTTGTTCAACGCGGGGAGTTCCGAGGTATGCGAAACGCCGATCCAGCCCCTGTACAGACTTGGCTTAAACTTCCTCGTAACAAAGGGGATCAGTTTACACTCTTTGACGACAATGATGATGGGAAGAAAGACTTATGGGTGCTTCGTGCAAGTGGTAAAGTAGAAGTGTATCATTCGAATGGGGAGCAATTCGTCTTCTACCGTTCATGGAATATGAAAGTGAAAGAAGAGTGGAGCGATCTGCAAGCATTTCGACCTGCGAAGGGGGAATGTGTAATTGCCGGAGTTTCCAAAGATATGACCAAGTTGTATGGCTTTGAGTTAACCGGTAATGAGTTGAAGCTTATTCCACCGCTAAAAGCGAAATCTACGCCGTTTCGGCGATTAAGTGTCACGCAAGAAACGCCAAACTCACCAGAGACCTTATTCGTTCCGAAGAAAAACTCCGATTCGGGTGTACGTCTTGAATATGTGAGCAAAGAGAGTAAGTGGAAGTTCAAGCGAATCAGCATTGGGGTTCCAGTGGATTCTGGAGAAATTCGTCTAGGTGACTTTAACGGTGACGGTCGTGAAGATGCACTGTTATGGGACGATGCGCGAATGCAGTTTACCGTATATCTGCGAGATAAGGCGGATAATTATCAGCGGTTGGCTCAAATGGGTTCATGGGGAATGCCAGGAGGAAAGTTAATACTCGATGACTTTGATGGAAATGGGAAAATGGACATCGGTCTCATTGAGAATGAAGCGATTCGCTCGGATCAATCAAAATCCAATAATGCAGGGCAGTGGGTGTTGGATGTTGCTTTATCCCATCAAACAGGCGAAGCTGTCTTGAAGAATGATTAATAGGTTTAGAATAGGGGAAAAGGGGAAGCCACTTAAGTGATGGCTTCCCCTTTTTATATGATCTCTTTAATTGACAGCCCGATACACTTCACCCGATCGAAGCGTAGGTTGGAACCACAGTTGCTTAAAGTCGATCCACCCGAGTGAATTCAAGGTAATGCCTCGAATCGACGATTTGAAGACAGTCTGCTGCGTGCGGTGATGCAGGAATAGGGTCTGATAACTATGTTTAATGATAGCTTCTAATTCTTGAATGCGCTTGATATGTCCGTCGTGGAGAGGCTCTTCCAGCATCTCAGACACTTGTCTGCTAATTTGGGCACGTGTTGCATCCGTCAGATGAACGTAATTAACAGAGTAAGGAGATAGATACGTATCAAGCAGCGCTATATCGACGTCATCGTACGAAGTAACGCCAATTAATACACAATCAGCTTGGAGTAGTTGTTCAGGAAGTGACATCTCGGCTCCAGTGAGTACGGTTAACTCTAGAGGGATGCCATATTCTGCACATTGTTGCTGTACCCAACGCCCAGCAGGTTCATGCCACGGGGTCACATACATCGTAAATGGCTCACTTGCATAGTCGATACTCTTCAGAAGCTGTAATGCATGTTCAGGCTGATAATCATCTTCCGGTGGTTGGCAAGTCGTCTCCGCAGCAACAAATCCACTAGCAGGGATTGCGAGCGATCTATATACATGCTCTGCCATCGCTTTGCGATTGATGATGTGATGAACAGCTCGACGAAACTTTGAATTCAAGTGCGGACCTTGTTTGTTCATATTATAGGAAATGATCGTGCAGCCGGTTTCCATCTTCGTCTCCGCTTTCCATTGTGAAGTTGGAAGCGCAATTGGATTATGATGGCTGACTAAGACATGCATCTCTTTACGTTGTTCAATCGGATATAACGACTTCTCAGGCAAGTACCAGATGTCAATCTGGTCAAGCTGTGCCCGTCCGTTGAAATAATCGGCAAACGCTTCCAATTTACAGTTATACGTGTCAAAATGATTCACTCGATATGGACCTGTTCCGATCGGTACTCGTATCGATACATCAAGGTCGCCATTATATAAATCCTCACACACAATTGATGTTGCGAGTGCTGCCATATATCGATGAAACATCTGATTCGTCTGATTGAGCTGGATTTGGATGACATAAGGTCCAAGAATTCGTATTTCATGAATTTGATCACCGATCCAGCCATTTGGCGTTGATGTAGTTCGATACTTTAAGCGAGACAAAGTAAACGCAACATCCCGTGCCTGTAATTCACTTCCGTGGTGGAATCGAATCCCTTTACGCAAATAGAAGGTCCAAACACTCGAATCCGCATTTGCTTCCCAGTGCAGTGCCACATGGGGGATGACTTTACGCTGCTCAGCATCATAACAGACAAGCGTATCGAAGATTTGATGCACCATGTGATGATCAATTGTATATAGCACATCTATTGGGTCAAGTGTTGTTAAGTTTCGGAAAATTGGAAAGCGCAATACATCAAGCTTCTTCTCATTCTCAAGTACTTCCTTAAATCCAAAGCTATCTGCAATCCATTCGGAAAAATAGGTTTTAACAGATTCACTGATTTCTGGCAATCGCATGAGCTCCATTACCTCTTTTAAGTTACCACGTGCAAGATAAGGTTCCATCTCACGAACGATCAGTTCATCGACCGGGATGAGTAAGCGAATCTTGGAATGGTTCCCGCGACCACGGCCAGATGTCCATTTAATCCAACCTTCGCCCTCCATTTTTTTAATAATAAGTCTAATGTTTCGAAGAGAAGAGATTAGTAGATCAGATAACTCTTCTAATGTGATGGGAATATCTGTGTTTTCTCCTTGCTGCCCAAGCCTGGCTGCGATCTGCTGATAATAAATTAATAACTGCACAGTAAAATTCACCACCTTGAAAAGATGAAGCATTCTTTCAAAGTATACCATTTTTAACCTGTTAAGAGCATGGTAAATTTGAATCAGGAAAGAAAATAAAACGATACGGAGTGTGAGGGAAATGATGTTCTGCGATTTGTATGTAATGGAAAAAATGATGGCGAGTCACCAAGCTGAGATGGAAAAAGAAGATCGTCAAGGATTGTGGAGAAACCTGTTCAAGAACACAGTGAAAATGGAATCCAATCAAGATGCAAGTAAAACAAAAAATGTTGCTAGCTAATATAAAAAGCTCGATCCACTCCGTACTCCCCGGATAGATCGAGCTTTTTATATTTGTGCTGTCTCATAAGTTCTGACTTGCTCTTGGTTTTTCTAGTTGTCATATCGATTGCTATTGCTTGCCCTCGGCGCCCAAAGGCACTTAAATCGTAGCCTTTATGGCGGGCTTCTTTATCTCTTGCTTTGCGTGCTGCGCTTTTAGCCATGTGTGAAAACCTCCATGAAATTCATTTGTACTTCCTCTTTATTGTAAATGAGTAGGAGTTCCAAGTAAATACACACATGGCTTTGCTGCAACTTAAGCTCTGCGATATTGGGTAATGAGGGATTGATACACACTTTTCGGTCTTAATCCAACGAGTTTCTCCATTGGTACACCATCTTGGAATACGACAACCGTTGGCATGGACATAACTCCGAATGCACTTGCTAAATCCGGTTCATTATCACAGTCCACTTTAAGAATCGAGACATCTTTGCGATTTTCTTGACTTAAATCTTCAAGAATAGGGAGTAGAACTTTACATGGGGGACACCATGCTGCACTAAAGTCAACAAGGGTTACACCAGTCTTGCGAATCGATTCTTTGAAATTTGCATTGGTTACGGGACGAACGTTCATGAGAATTCCTCCTAAAGTAGTTTTTGGTTTGAAGCAAGATGCTCTTGTTCGTTATGAATGGACAGGATGCGTTCTTCCAAGTTCGATTTAATGTGCTCCAAATTCTGAATTTGCAGATTAATTTCAGTGAGTTTCTGCTCATATAAGGGAAGTACTTCTTGGCAGAAAGCTTCTTTGTTTTTCATCACACAGTGCAGGAAGTAAGCAATTTGCTCGGTTGAAAGACCTAGAGTTAAGTAGAGCTGAATCGTGCGAATTTGCTCTTCTGCAAAAGTTGAGAACTCCCTATACCCATTCTCTTGTCGGAGCGGGGAGAGTAGTCCCTGCTGCTCGTAATAACGAATGGAACGTATGCTAACACCAGTACGTTGCGCGAGTTCTCCAATTTTCAAGGTAGAAGAACCTCCTCTCTAGAATTAAATCGATGTGTCTTCATAGTTTTATTATAAAGGATGACATTAGTGTGAGGGTCAAGCGAAATTTTAAAAAATCGTGTGTTTTGGTAATTTGGACGTTGCTCTGTTATATTAGTAATTAAAAAACAGATGAGCGAGGGTATGTGTAAATGAGTGCGAATAATCAGATTGAACAGGGTTACGAGCAGGCTTGCTTCGCAGGCGGCTGCTTCTGGTGCATGGTTACACCTTTTGAAGAGTTACCTGGAATTATTAAAGTGGAGTCAGGCTACATTGGCGGTCATACACAAAGCCCAACTTACGAAGAAGTGTGCACCCATACAACTGGCCATACAGAAGCTGTACGAATTACATACGACCCTTCCGTATTCCCATATGAGAAGTTGTTATCGATATTCTGGCAGCAAATTGATCCTACCGATGCAGGTGGACAGTTCTTCGATCGTGGTTCCTCGTATCGAACGGCTATTTTCTACTATTCTGAGAAGCAGCGTGTACTCGCAGAAGCATCAAAGCAAGAGCTGGAGAGTAGCGGAAGGTTCAAATCGCCAATTGTAACGCCAATTGAGCCGGCGACTACCTTCTACTCTGCAGAAGAGTACCATCAAGACTATCACCACAAGAATCCAATGCGTTATAAAATGTATCGGAAAGGCTCAGGACGTGACGCGTTTATCGCTCAGCACTGGAATACCGAGGCAGATAAAGAGCTTCGCCGCGCAAAGCTAACACCTATGCAATATGAAGTCACTCAGAACAATGGGACAGAACCGCCATTTCGTAATGAGTTTTGGGATCATAAAGAAGAAGGTATCTATGTTGACATTGTGTCAGGAGAGCCGCTATTTAGTTCATTAGATAAATTCGATTCCGGTTGTGGTTGGCCAAGCTTTACGAAGCCTTTACAATCAGGGACTGTGAATGAGAAAGACGATCACAGCCACTTCATGGTGCGTACAGAAGTACGAAGCCGTGAGGCAGATTCGCATTTGGGTCATGTGTTCGAAGATGGTCCCATTGATCAGGGCGGCTTACGCTATTGCATCAATTCAGCAGCACTTCGGTTCATTCCCAAATCGGATCTAGAGAAAGAAGGATATGCTAGATTTATAGGTTTGTTCTAATAGTATTCGTACTAGAAGCAGTTTGACACCATTTCATAAAAAATAAGCTGACGCTGTGAGGTGTCAGCTTTTTTGTTGGCTAAAAGTCTTGTAAATGGGTTACAAGTAGCGAATAGGGACTTCGACAAAGTGTCCTTTGGACAGTTTAGGCATCTTAATCTGGAGGACATCTTGCTTAAATGTGGCCGTGCTGCGGGAAGGAACGACGGGAATGCTGAGCGGAATTCGCTGTTCACGATCGCGATTAGAGCCAATCCCTTCGATCTTAATTTGTGAGCTGTTGATGGATATGACTAAACTCGAAGGACGAATACCTTTCGGCAGCTTCAACTTGGCTATTACCGAATGATGCATCTCGAACAATTCATATGGCAGTTGATGATTGCTCACCTGCATCGGATTGTTTGAAGCTTGGGTTAGCACATCCTTCACATATTGCTCGACGAAGGAAGGGTCTAAATTGGACTGATCGCCAAGCTTATCAAACGGAAATTTGGTATTAAAAAAGGGGTCATTGGAAAACCAATTCGTAATTTTCTTATTGGGATGACTCATTATGCTATCCCTCCTGTACTCGTTCATTCATTATATGGGCATTCGGGTGTGAAGTGACATCAAGGCGAATAACTACATACAATGAGGAAGATAGAGCACATATTGCGCTTGATGGGAGGAGGACCGATGCCTTCAATTGTAGGAAACATTAAAATCATCAGTGTCGGACCGAGTTCAAATGTTCAAATTGGTGACACGGCGTCCGTTATACTCAGCAGTTCATCCAAAACGTATGCAGGTGCAAACTCTTTCACAACAGGTGACACGTTCGGCACGGTGATTACGAACAATCAGGCTAGCAGCACGAATACGAATGATCCAGATATCATTGATACTCCGAATATAAGGGTCGTGTAAAGGCATGAATTTAACCGTTCATCAAAGTATTACGATACATCAACTTCGCGTCGATGCCGTGACCAATTCATCTGTGCTTCAGATCGGTGCATCGGGCATGATTAAGGCGATGTCGAATCTATACAATACAGGTGGGTTTACAGGTCCAGCTAAGGAGTTTGAACAAGAAGAAGCGGCTGCAGAGAGCGCCCCGCTTGTTCCTCTACCACCAGTGAGGCAGAGCCAGGTGTAACGTATGGCAGACTTACCCCATGCATAGTAATGATAGGGGGTGGGATGCGATGCAATCATTATGGGATCAACAAGTCATCAATATCTTGAATTGGCAGGTCGAGAAGCTGGTCGAGATGGATAATCGGCTCAAACAGCTTCAAGAGGATATAGAAGAACTTAAAGGGCGCAGTGAAACGAAGATTGATCGGATTGAATATAAATTTGATCAACTTAAAATAGAGAAGCTTGATGGAACATTAAATATCGGATTAACTCCAAACATCGGAAAGACAATTGAAGATTTTACAGTCAATGGACAGTCGGTTGAACAGGTGGATCAGGATCAGCAAGATAAGCGAAATCCGAGTCAGTCCGGGTTGTTTACTCAAATTCAGCATGAGGTCTCACAATTCTTGGCGGATGAGGTGCCACAGGAATTAGAGCAGCTCAAGCAGAGCTACCAGATTGTCTTAGGGCAGCAGTATACCGAGGTCATGATTGAAGATATTCGCAAACAGATCGATGAGCGTATACGCTTTTATATAGGTCCTGAGCACCAAGAACGAAGCAATGAGGAGATTTACAATTTGCAATTATCGATCGTACAGCAAGTCAAGCAAGACATTCGAGTTGCCATTCGGCAGCATATCGAACAAATAAATCCAAAAGAGGCGTGATCATATGAAAATGACTGTGGTTAATAAAGAGGTTTGTGTGGGTAATATTCGAATTGTGGGGGTGGCCAGTTCATCGGTGTTCTTGATCGGGGATACGAAGGTAATTAATTGTACATCTGCATTTGATACCCCACCTGAGTCAGTGATTCAAGGCCCACTCGTTCCGTTAGCTCCTGTACGTTAGGTGCGTTTGATGTGGCGAACTTCTCGTGTCATTAACATCTTAATTGACGGTGTTTCGGAAGCATCTACTTTTATTTGTGGAGATTCAGGTCGTATCAAGTCGCGGTCAAGAGCGCTAGCACTTCAGCGCGAAGTGTCGATCTTCTATGAAGATGAAGGTGATTTTGCGGATTACCCTGTATTCTCACGTGAAATTCCAAGCTTTGATCCGTGTGAGAATGAGGTCTCGATGGAAATCCATAATCCCTGCCATTTTATCAAAGTGAATTGCGTGAAAGTATTAGCAGTATCCGCTGCCAGTACATTTCAAGTGGGATCTAATCTTGAGTTGGATTTAGTGTGCAAAAGAAAACATATTCGCAATTTCGTCACAGATATACCAGCGGATTTGAAAAAGAAAAAACAGACGAAGGTCATTCAAAATAAAGAAAGAAGTCCTTACGAGTGAAGGACTTCTTCGTTTTTTACAATAAATTTAGGATACGGTTACTGGAATTTCTTTAATCACTCGTGCCGGATTGCCGCCAACGACAACGTTGCTCGGTACATCTTTCGTTACAACCGCACCTGATGCTACGACAACATTATCCCCAATAGTCACACCAGGGTTAATAACGGATCTGCCGCCTAACCAGACGTTATGACCGATCACGACGGGTTTACCATACTCAGCGCCGCTGCAGCGCTCTATTGGGTCAAGTGGATGGGTAGCTGTATAAATATGAACACCTGGTGCAAGGAAACAGTTATTTCCGATGGTCACAGGGCATACATCCAAGATCACACAGTCAAAGTTCGCATAGAAGTTTTCGCCGACATGGATGTTGTATCCATAGTCACATTTAAAAGTAGGTTCCATATATAAATGTTTACTGGTAGAACCAAATAATTGTTTGAGCAGTCTTTCGCGTTCATCTCCATCGGTTTCAGTCGTCTGATTGTAAAGCCGAGTTAATTTTCTAGCTGTGTTTCGATCCTCGATAAGGACTGGATCTGCGGCGATATACATCTCACCATCGATCATTTTTTGTTTCTCAGATTTCATCATTTTCCCTCCACCTGAACTTGATCTATTCTATGATTCTATTCTATCATACAAGTTTTAGGACTAAACATCTGTGCTATTTTTGTGTTACAATACAAACTTAGTCTATAGCAGGAACGGTGTCATTTTGCAATAGAATTTGCTCAAATAAACAACTTGATTTTTAAAAAGAAAATGCGTATGCTACTATATAGTGTGATAAATAGTATTGTATTTACATAAAACACACTATATATAGAGTCTATCATTTATTGAGCATCTAGATGACGCAGATGTCGAAATTCGACTTTAATACAGGTTTCTCATCTTACAGGAGATGAGTTTTTTTGTGCCAAGACGGACAAACAGGAGGTAACCTATGCTTATTGCCTACGATTCAAAGACAGGTAATGTGAAAAGGTTCGTCAATAAACTTGACCCAGCCACAGTTGTGCAAGTTTCACCCGAACTAGATATGGATGAGCCATTCATCCTCGTCACCTATACAACTGGATTTGGACAAGCTCCGCAGTCCACAATGGACTTCTTAGATACCAATGGGCATTGGCTTCGAGGTGTGGCATCGAGCGGCAACATGAACTGGGGAACTAGGTATGGACTTGCTGGTGATCATATCTCAGCGAAGTACGATGTACCGCTGCTCATGAAGTTCGAACTTAGCGGCACAAGCAAAGATGTAGAAAGATTTAAATGGGAGGTAAATCAAATTGTCCATGCAAATACCGAAGTGGATTCAGCTTAATAACGAAATTATGGTGCAAAAAGAGGGTAAGTTCCAATTTGAGAAAGATCGTGAAGCAGCAAGAAGCTATTTTGTTGACTACGTGAATCAAAACACAGTCTTTTTCCACAATCTCAAAGAGAAATTGGACTACTTGATCGAGCACGAATACTATGAGAAAGATTTATTCGAACGCTATGAGTTTCAAGAGATCAAGAGCGTTTATGACTTTGTATATAGCAAGAAATTCAGATTCCCATCATTCATGAGCGCGTTCAAGTTCTATAACAACTACGCGATGATGACAAACGATGGTACGAAATTCTTAGAGCGTTATGAAGATCGTATTGCGGTTGTATCCCTATTCTTAGGACATGGTGATATGAATCAAGTGATGCATTATGCAGATCTCTTAATTTCCCAAGAATATCAGCCAGCAACACCGACATTCCTCAATGCAGGGAAGAAGCGTCGCGGTGAACTCGTAAGCTGCTTCTTGCTCGAAATTAACGATTCCATGAATTCGATCGGCTTCGCAATCAACTCTGCGCTTCAATTGAGCAAAATTGGTGGCGGCGTGAGCTTGAACTTAAGTAAAATTCGCGCATCCGATGAGCAAATTAAAGGTCTAGACGGTAAAGCAAGCGGCGTATTGCCGGTTATGAAATTATTCGAAGATGCGTTCTCTTATGCGAATCAATTGGGTCAACGTGATGGTAGTGGTGTTGTGTACTTGAACATTTTCCATGCGGATATTGAGCCATTCTTGGATACGAAAAAAATCAATGCCGATGAGAAGACACGGATCAAGACGTTGTCTCTTGGTGTTGTTGCACCTAATAAATTCTTCGAACTTGTTGAGCAAGATAAAGACATGTACTTGTTCTACCCGCTTACGGTGTACAAGGAGTACGGTGTTCATCTCGACGATATGGATATCTCAGAGATGTACGATGAGCTTGTGAATAACCCGAATGTACGGAAGAAGAAAATTGTCGCTCGTGAGCTTGTTACGAAAATTGCTCAAACGCAAATGGAGTCTGGCTACCCGTATATTATGTTCGTTGATAACGCAAATGAATACCATGCGCTTAAAGAAATCGGCCGTGTGAAATTCTCCAACTTGTGCAGCGAAATTGCGCAGTTAAGTGAAGTTTCGACGATCAACGATTATGATCAAGAAGACATTATCAACCGCGATATTTCTTGTAACTTAGGTTCCTTGAACATCGTGAATGTGATGAATAACAAGCGTATGAGAGAAACGGTTCACTACTCCATGGACGCATTAACAGAAGTAAGTGACCGTACGGATATTACGATTATTCCGTCTGTTGCGAAGGCGAACCGTGAGCTGCATTCCGTTGGTCTAGGTGCGATGAACTTGCATGGTTACTTGGCTAACAACAAGATCGCGTACGAGTCCAGAGAAGCGAAAGACTTCGTTCGTACATTCTTTATGATGCTGAACTTCTATTCCTTGGAACGCTCTGTGTTTCTTGCAAAAGAGAAAGGCGTCTCGTTCAAAGACTTCGAGAAGAGTGAGTATGCCAACGGCAATTACTTTATCCGCTATATCGAAACAGATTACAAACCCGTTACTGAGAAAGTACAAGCCCTGTTCGAAGGACATGAGATTCCGACGATTGAAGATTGGAAGCTTCTGAAAGAACAAGCCGCGGAGCATGGCGTATACCACGCATACCGTCTAGCAATCGCACCGACAGGTTCGATTTCTTACTTGCAGTCTTCTACAGCATCCATTGCACCGATTACACAGAAGATTGAAGAGCGCGAATACGGGGATTCCAAGACGATCTATCCAATGCCTAACTTAAGTGAAGAGAACTACTTCTTCTACAAGGAAGCTTACGACATGGATATGTTCAACTTAATTGATCTTGTCGCAGAAGTTCAAGTTCATATTGACCAAGCCATCTCCACGATTCTATATGTCAAAGATGACTTAACGACAAGAGATTTGGCGAAATATTACATTTATGCACAGAAGAAGGGTCTTAAAACCCTTTACTATACACGTACGAAGAAGAGAACAATCGAAGAGTGTGTAAGTTGTGTTATTTAAGGGGAGCGAGACGATGAGCAAATTTGAAGCAGTCAATTGGAATGCACCGGAAACGGATTATATTGAGCTATTGTGGACACAAAACACATCGCAATTCTGGTTAGATACCGAGATTCCAATCTCCAAGGACTTAAAGTCTTGGGCTAAGATGAATGATGCAGAGCGTCTTGCTTACATGCGCGTTCTTGGCGGTCTGACTTTGTTAGATACGGAGCAGGGTAACGTAGGGATGCCACTTATCGCGCAGTTCGTGGAACAAAAGCAGAAGAAAGCAATCTTGATCTTCCAAGCAGCGATGGAGGAAATCCACGCGAAGAGTTATAGTACGATCTTCACAACTGTGGCAAGCACAGAGATGATCAACGATACTTTCGAATGGGTCAAAGAGAACAAGCAATTGCAGCACAAGACTGCCATTATTGATGATATTTATCGTAGCATTGAGCCGGGCAATAAGCTTAGCTTGTACAAAGCGATGGTTGCATCTGTATTCCTAGAGAGCTTCTTGTTCTATTCCGGCTTCTTCTACCCATTGTTCCTTGCAGGTCAAGGTAAGATGGTGGCGAGCGGCGAGATCATCAAGCTAATCATTCGTGACGAGAGCGTACACGGTGTATTCGTAGGACTACTTGCACAAGAAGAATTCAATCAACTAAATGCGAATGACCAAGCGGTTGCAACGAAATTCGTCTATGAGCTCTTAGAGAATCTGTACAAGAACGAACTTGAGTATACAGAGAAGTTGTATGATGCGATCGGTCTTACGCATGAAGTGAAGCAATACATTCGTTACAATGCGAATAAGGCACTGATGAACCTTGGACTTGAGCCTTACTATCCAGAAGAAGAAGTAAACCCGGTTGTCTTGAACGGTATTCGTACCGAGACAAGTACACATGATTTCTTCTCTACAAAAGGTAGCGGCTACCAAAAAGGTAAAGTGGAGCCTTTGCAAGATAAAGACTTTGACTTCTTAAACGACCGCGTAGCGGCATCGAAGTTTTAATTAAATATTGAAGAACCTCCTTATGGAAACATAGGGAGGTTTTTTTGTATCCTTTTGCACACAATAAATAAAAAGTATATTTACTTACTAAAAGTAATTTGATATAATGATGTTATTAAATAGGACTGTTACTAAACATAAGGGGATAATGATTATGACAAAACATCAAATTCATGCAAATACATTAATCGGATATGTACGAATTAAAGTAAGTAATATGGCGCGTTCAATTGCGTTTTATCAAGAGATAATTGGTTTGGATGTAAAAGAACAGGTGGGGAATGTGGCATACCTGACAGCGAAGGGTGATGTAAATCCAATTCTCGTGCTTGAAGAGGTTGCAGATGCGATTGTGATGCCAGAACCAAGACCGACGACAGGATTGTTCCACTTTGCTATCCTAGTGCCAACAAGAGAGTCGCTAGGCATTACACTTCGACATCTGCTCGAGAAGCGTGTAGGGATCGGGCAGGCAGATCATATTGTGAGTGAAGCGCTGTACTTGAGTGATCCAGACAACAATGGTATCGAGATCTATTGGGATCGTCCACGTGAAGATTGGAAGCGTGATTCATGGGGCAATATTACGATGGCAACCGATCCGATCGATTGGGAAGGGTTACTTGCACTAGCGGAGCAAAAGCCATGGACAGGGCTTCCGTCCGGCACCACAATCGGTCATATACATCTACAAGTGGCGGATATTGAGCAAGCGAAGCAATTTTACTGTGATGTGATGGGCTTTGACCTCATTACGAACTATGGCAATCGCGCGTTATTCATATCGGCAGGCGGCTACCACCACCATATTGGGATGAATACGTGGGCAGGCGTAGGCCTTCCTGTACCTCCAGCCAATGCAACTGGCTTAGACTACTACTCCCTCATCATTCCAGATCAAGCGGCGCTAGATGCGACAATTGCGCGTCTAGGTGAAGCAGGAGCAGAAGTTACGAAACGTGAAGATGGCTATCTCGTCCGTGACACTTCTGGCATCTCGATCTTATTATCCGTGTAAAAGTAAAAAACGCTTCTCTCGTTGTGATGGAACAACGGAGAAGCGTTTTTTTTATAGTCTTTTATTTATAAAACAAACGAGCGTGTTCAAAAAGTGAACGAAAGAGAAAAGAGCAATTGGAGGAGCGTAGCGTTCGCCTTTGAAATCGTGAAAATACCATTAAGTAAATTCAGAATTCACGATTGAGACAGCGACCGGAAGTGCTCTTTTCTCTGTAGTAACCCAACTTTTTGAACACACTCACTCCCTCTACAAGCAATCCGCCACAATAGCAAACGAAGGCAAGCCGTTCGGACGATTCGGATATTCGAAATTCGTACGAATGTTATAGAACCCAGTTTTGTATAGCGCGGATAAGATATCGATTCGGCTCATCCAATGACTGTATACCTCATGTCCGCCTAGGAAAATGTTCATATTGAGTGCCTCATTGTAACTATGCCGATAATAGTTGAATGTATAGTCCTCATACGCGATCGGGATAGCTGCCGAATAATTTTTCAAAGCGTGTGGTGCGTGTAGATGCATATGTGCCTCATCATAATAATGTGTCCAGATATAAGCCTTCTTGCAGCGCTGTTTCATCAGAATAAGCAATTCGAGTGGATTGGTCATATGATAAAGCACACCAGAGGCAATAATAATATCGAATGTTTCAGTTGTTTTGCGTAAGTACTCGATAAAGTCGCCACACATGATCTGAACTCTGCGAAGGTTCGTCACTTCTTTGGTGATAAGGCTCTTGAGGTATGAGCTCGTATTGGACTCAATGGCAAGGACAGAACCAGCACCTCTTTGCTCCAGCATATAACTATGTGCGCCTTCAAATGAGCCGAGTTCAAGGACTTTCTTACCAGTTACACCGCCAAGTTCAGCCATTCCCCAGTGCAATCTTTCGTCATCAAAAAGGGGGTTCTCTCCCGCAGTAAGTCCAAATTGTGTAGGGAATTTACTGACCCATTCGGTTGGGAAAATATCGACTGCATTCTGATGCGTGGGGAAATTTTTATTGTACATATCGAGGATACTACTCAATGTGATTCCTCCCTCAGTCTGGTATTAGGAGATGGCTTTAATATACTTCATGAGCACTCCACAGTCTTTCACGTGTTGTTCAAGTTCGGGCTTGCCGTGTGCAAAAGGGAGGCAATTGACGACAAGATATTTAGCATAGTCGTACGCAATTCTAGCACTAGCGCTATCTTGCAAAAAGCCTTTTTGATGCGCAATTACGACAAGGTAGCAGAAATCGGTTGCACCATAGACGAACATTTTCTTGGATTTGTCCTCCATCTGTTGACCCTTGTGACTACGGAAGGAGCTGAGTGATTCTGTCATATATACGATATCACCCTCAGCAAGCAAATTGAGCCAAGTTGCCATGTCGATGGTACATTGAAAGCGTCTACCACCATACGTACCGAAGGGTTCCTTTAAGTAGGCTTTGCGAAAAAGTACGGTTGTCGGTTCTCCGATCGAATTCCCGTAGCATAAGATCCGGTTGCCATACTGTTTGCCATTGATGCGAGTGTCCTCTTCAAACTGCTTGTGCCATATTTTCCATTCCGTTGGAATTTCATGTCCTAGTGCATTAATAATTTTGCGATGTGACGTGACAAGTGCGAGCTCTCCATTCGGATCATCTAGGAAGTACTTCATCATCTTCGCAATTTTTTCCGTATGATAAAGGTCATCGTCACAGAGGAAGTTGACAAAATCGCCTTTGGCAAGACTGAGTGCTTGTATATCATTGTGGAACTGTCCGAGATTCCTTGGGTTTTTGACATATTGAATGTCTGGATGTTTGCGGAGATACGGTTGAATACTATTGAAGGTTTCGTTGTTGGTGCTATCGTCACACACAATGATTTCAATGTTAGGGTAGGTCTGCTCTAAAGCACTTTCTAAGGCAAGTACAAAATAATGAGGACGATTGTACGTTGTGATAAGGATACTTACCAATGGATAGCTTTGTTTCTTATGAGATGCTGCACGCATGCGGCCACCTCCGTCCCTTAAACTTCATGTTAATATATTCAAGGTGGTTGGATGTGTTCGTACGTGCATCCCGATCCTATGGTATAATATTAGATTAAGGCTAGCGATTACATAAATAAATGAGGGATGAATGTGAATATACGTAAACTACGATTATTTGATACAGGCAACATGTATTCGAGTGAAGATAGAGATGAATTTGAGAAAGATTACGCGCGGCTTATCCAATCGCCATCGTTCAGACGGCTGCAAGGTAAGTCACAAGTGTTCGGTGCAGGAACAGGTGATTATTACCGTACGAGGTTGACACATTCGTTAGAAGTCTCGCAAATTGCAAGGGAAGTTGCACGTAAGCTAAACAAGAATTATGCATTCTTAGATAAGAGAGAGCATCCTGGACTTATGATTCAACCAGAAGTGGTTGAAATTGCAGCACTTGCACACGATCTGGGGCATCCACCGTTTGGACATAAAGGGGAAGAAGTGCTGAACGATCTTCTAACCAAACAGTATGGACAATCTTATGAAGGTAACGCGCAGAATTTCCGAATCTTAATGTTTCTAGAAAAAAGAGCAGGCAGCGACAGCGGTCTTGATCTAACCGCTTCTGTGTTGTTATCGATTAATAAATATCCGTATTTATTAGATCCACCTGGCAGATTGAAAGGTCTTTACACAGCGGAATGGGAAGGTATTAACTACTTGCGTGATGCGTGGGAAATGCCTACAGATTGCGCGACATTAGAAGCGCAGCTTATGGATTTATGTGATGACATCGCATATTCCACGCATGATATTGAAGATGGTATTCGCGCTGGTAAAATTCAGATGACACGTAGCTTCCTTGGAGATGAACGGCTAATTGCACATTTAAGTCAAGAGATCATTGAAGACCAAGGAAATTCGCATATCGAATGGGATAGTATGGATGTTACTGCGATGGTGAAGCAAGTATTGGGTCAATATTTGGAGCAATGGGAATCTATATATGCAGGGAATGATCAGGAAGCTTCTCGCACAAGACGTGAGATGAAAGCGCAGTGGGTAAGTAAGTTTGCGCAGCATGTGGGTATCATTGATGACATTGCAACTGGATGGAAAAAAGTGACTCTTGTTCGTGACGGTCAGCAGGATTTGGAATTGCTACGCACGATGGAAATTTTGAAAAAACTAGCGTGGGTAACGTTAGTGAAAGATTTCCGCGTTCAACGTTTGCAAAAGCGAAGTGAAATTATGCTGGAGCGTCTATGGGAGAGCTTTATCCATGAAGAAACGGGACGTTTAATTTTACCGCCAGATTGGATTGAAAGTTATGAACAACATAAAGGCAATTGGCCGTGGGAGCGGTTAGTAGCTGATTACATCTCGGGAATGACAGATGCCTACGCAGAGAAAGTGTATATGGAGTTGTTTGCGAGTCGATCGGGTTCGATCTATGAACGTGATTAATTACCTCTTGACCATCGGTTATAATCGGACTATAATCTTGAATCAAGAACCGAATATTGGCTTTGATCTAAGACATGATTCTTATTATGGACGGCACAGAGAGAGAAGTGATAGGTGCAAGCTTCTTCGAAATCCGAATTTGAATTACCCCTTGGTAGCCGTGTTGTTGAACCCAAAGTGTGAGCTTTGGCAGTAAGCTTCACCGCTTCATCCTCGATAACGGATGCTGATTAAGGACGCTGCAAACAGATGATAGGTTATGATGCCTAGCTTGTGTTATTGCAGGTCGAATTAGGGTGGAACCACGAGCTTGAACGCACTCGTCCCTTGGGATGAGATGCGTTTTTTTTGCGTTCAATTTGGAAAGTGTGTCCAAAAAGTTTGATCACTACGAAGAAAGGGAATGCTTCCGGTCGCTGTTGAATTTTTAAACACACAAGTTTCGGGGTAATACACAATCAGAATGGAGGATGTTGAAGATGGGTATTCAAGTATCATTATTAGGTGGAGACGTTCGGGAGTTTGAGCGGGGAACAACAATTGAAGAGGTTGCTGCAATGATCAGCACAGGGCTTCGTAAGAATGCAATTGCTGGTAAAGTGAATGGCAAGCTCGTGGATTTACAAAGTGAATTGGTACAAGATTGTGAGCTCGAAATTGTCGTGCTCGATAGTAAGGATGGACTAGATATTTATCGACACAGTACTGCACACGTAATGGGGCAGGCGATTGTACGAATTTATGGACAAGAAGCAGTGAAATTGGGTATCGGGCCTGTTATTCAAGACGGATTCTACTACGATATCGATATTGAGAAGCCACTCTCAACAGATGATTTAGCGAATATTGAGCAGGAAATGCAGCGTATCATCAAAGAAAACTTTTCAATCGTTCGCAGTGTTGTCAGCCGTGCAGATGCGGTGGAGATGTTCTCGATGTTGAATGAGAACTTGAAGCTTGAGATTATTCAAGATTTACCTGAAGATGCGAATTTATCCCTGTATTCACAGGGTGAATTTACAGATTTATGCCGCGGTCCACACTTGCCATCGACTGGCTTAATCAAAGCATTTAAGCTGCAAAGTGTAGCGGGAGCGTACTGGCGCGGAGATTCGAAGAACAAGATGCTGCAGCGTATATATGGAACTGCTTTTCCGAAGAAATCACAGTTAGATGAGCACCTTGCTATGTTGGAAGAAGCATTGAGACGCGATCATCGTAAGCTTGGCAAAGAACTTGAGCTCTTCATGTTCTCGGAAGAAGCGCCGGGAATGCCGTTCTATTTGCCCAAGGGGATGGTGCTACGTAACGAACTTGAAGATTTCGCTCGCGGGTTGCAGGTGAAGCTGGACTATGATGAAGTGAAAACACCGCTTATGATGAACCAACGTTTATGGGAACAATCGGGTCACTGGGATCACTATAAAGAGAATATGTACTTTACTGAAGTGGACGAAACAAAATATGCGTTAAAGCCAATGAACTGTCCAGGTCACATGTTGGTGTATAAGAACAGCTTACATTCCTATCGGGAGCTGCCAATCCGTATATCTGAGTTTGGTCAAGTTCATCGTCATGAGTTCTCGGGAGCGCTAAGTGGAATGACTCGAGTGCGTACTTTTTGCCAAGATGATGCTCACATTTTCGTTAGAACAGATCAGATCGAAGATGAGATTGAGCGCGTGATCGCACTTATTGATCATGTGTATCAAGTATTTGGATTTGAGTATTCGATTGAATTGTCTACTCGTCCAGAGGATTCATTAGGGTCTGCTGAACTGTGGGAGCAAGCTGAGAATGCGCTGCAAAATGTGCTTGATCATCGTGGTGTGGAATATCGACTAAACCCAGGAGATGGTGCTTTCTATGGACCGAAGATTGACTTTCACATTCGTGATGCATTAAAGCGCAGCTGGCAATGTGCAACAATCCAGCTTGATTTCCAAATGCCAGAGAAGTTCGATCTGAACTATATTGGCGAGGACAATCAGAAGCATCGTCCAGTTGTCATTCACCGCGCTGTATATGGTGCAATTGAACGTTTTATGGGCATTCTGATTGAACATTACGCAGGGGCATTCCCAACATGGCTCTCACCGGTTCAAGTGAAGATTCTGCCTGTGTCCGAGAACTATATCGATTATGCCCTTCAGGTGAAAAAGTCACTTGAAGATGCAGGGATCCGCGTTGAAGTCGATATTCGTAATGAGAAGCTGGGATATAAGATGCGGGAAGCTCAGATGGAAAAAGTACCGTATACACTCGTACTTGGTGAGAACGAGAAGAGCGCGAATGCTGTTGCTGTTCGCAAGCGTGGTGAAGGGGATCAAGGCTCGCAGTCGGTTGGTGACTTCATTGCTTGTTTGAAGGAAGAAATTGAAGCGATAAAATAGTTGACTTCTAATTTAACCGTGTTAAAATCTACCATTAACTATAGCGTACAGAAATAGTGCTGGATTTGGAGTCTAGGCATGCACTATGCCTAGACTTATTTTCATAAAAATGCAAGGTAGGGGAGAGATCTGAAATGTATAGATTGAATATTCGACCTGTTCAGGTAAGTGATGCAATGGATTTACAACGAATTTGTTCGCAAGACGAAGTGGTAGCCTATACGATGTTTTCACCGAGTATTCGGGTAGATACGATTGAGAATCGAATTCGCAATATGGGACAGAACCATCATGAATTCGTGGCAGATATCGAAGGAAGAGTGTACGGGTTTGTTGGACTTATGGTGGGGCAGAATGCTCGTCGTTCGCATGTTGGGGATCTGTATCTTGCTGTTGATCGAGATTATCATAGACGTGGAATGGGAAAAGCACTGATCACGAAAGCATTGGAATTAGCGGATGAATGGCTCATGTTAGAGCGTGTGGAACTGGGTGTTCTTGCAACAAATCCAGGAGCGAAGGAACTGTATGAGAAAGTCGGCTTCCAAATGGAAGGTGTTAAACAAGGTAGTATTAAATCGAGAGGGCAATATGTAGATGAAATCCTGATGGCTCGTCTGCATCCCGATGGACTTATTGTAAATCAAGGCAATCAATCAGCTGTAATTGGAGGTTAATTCGATATGATACATATTAGAGCGGTACAACCAGAGGAATTCGAGGCATTCTGGGCACTGCGATTAGAAGGTTTGCAAACAAATCCGGAAGCATTCGGGTCTACATATGAAGAATCCGTTAAGCTGTCAGCTGCTGAAGCGAAGGGTAGATTACGTGCAGATACGAGCAATTTCGTTATCGGAGCTCATACAGTGGACGGATCGCTAGTTGGCATGTTCGGCTTCAAGCGAGAAAGTGGAATTAAGAGTGAGCATAAGGGGTTCATTTGGGGTGTTTATCTGAAACCGAGATTCCGAGGACAAGGGATTGCTAAACAGTTATTAGATGAAGTAATTTGTAAAGCAAGAGCAATTGAAGGTCTAAGACAGATTAACTTAAGCGTTCTTGCGTCGAATGAATCTGCGAAATACTTGTACATGAATGCTGGATTTGAGACATATGGTTTTGAGAGGTGTGCATTAATGAAAGATGGTCAATGCTATGATGAGGAATTGATGGCGCTTATATTGTAAGTTTGAATATGCCTCTCGTATTGAACGTCACAGCGTGTTTCGGAAATGATGACGAGATGCCCCCGTTATCTTGTACACGTGCTTCTATGCTATAATGTGATATTAAAGTCATTAGATGGAGGCATAAGCATGCTTAGTTTTGAACAGAAGATCGCGATTGTGGATTCTTTTCCACAATTGGAACGTAAGAATGTATCGCTTGGTCGTGTGAATTATCATTATGAGGTTAGTGCACTCGATAAGAAGACGGTCGTATACCATTTACATCCAAATGGCAATGGATTCGTGTATGCGGGTCATTTTATGAAATTCAATGTGGATGATAAAGGGTTCGTAAATATACGCGATTATTCGGAGGAAAAACTTCGCTCAATTATTGAGCAGTCGATTCAATCGATGACAAGAACGAGTGCATTGAGCGAGGAATCAAGTGTAGAAGCAGAGCTGATCGAAGAGTATTGGGTAAATGCGGAGAACCAAGAACTCGTACTTCAGCTTGAAAATGAAGATCAGAAGTGGTATTTGTACGCGGGAGATGATCTGGAAGAGGTCTTCGATACGTATGATGAAGCATCTGAATATTTGAAGGAAGAAAAGTTTTCACTCAGATAAAAGGTGAAGAGAGTGGGGAGTAGCGTAAAGCTATTCCTTCACTCTCTATTTTTTTAAGAGTGTGTTCAAAAAGTTAAACGAAGTAGAATGAGGGTGTTGTAGGAGCGTAGCGTTCGCCTTTGAAATCGTGAAAATACCATTAAATAAAATCGAAATTCACGATTGAGACAGTGACCGGAAGCACCCTCATTCTTCGCAGTGACCAGACTTTTTGAACACACTCTTGAACGAAAATGATTAGATTTGAGATAAAATCTCTTGCTTGAATTGTACTATTGCTTCATCCGTGTCGATGGTATAGCCACATTCTAGACCGATAAAGCCAGAGAATCCTGTCCGCTTGATTGCCCGTAAAATGTGGATGTAATTAAGTTCGCCAGTGCCTGGCTCTTTGCGTCCTGGGTTATCCGCAATATGATAATGGTTGATTCGGTCGATATATCCGGTTGCATTGCGAGTAACGTTACCTTCCGTGATTTGTTGATGATAGACGTCGAACACGAGCTTGACGTTAGGGCTATCGACTTGATCAATCACATCGACGGATTCATCGGAGCGTTGAAGGAAATGACCTTTGTGGTCGATAAGTCCATTTAGGGGTTCAATTTCAAGGATGATTCCAGCTTCTTCAAAAAGTGGTGCACAGCGTTTTAAAGTATCAATCATGGTTGCACGTTGTTGATCTCGAGACACGCCATCAAGCACGTTGCCTGTTTGTGAGATAACCGAACGTATGCCTAGGATTTTACAAGCATGAATTGTCTCTTGAATGCCGGTTAGGTAAGCATCACGCTGCGATTCGTCAACTAAACTGATGAACGGAGTGCATGTTGCATTCATTCCCACTCCGATCCGCTCTTGATGTTTCGAAATAGTCTTCAAATCACCAAGTTCCCACCAAGCATAGTATTCGAGCCCGTGGAATGCATGCTCTTTTATTTTTTCTAAATGATAGATGACATCTTTACCTGGATAAGCACCGATACATAAGGAAAATTTCATCAAGAATAGCTCCTCTACCAAATTTTTGTGAATGCGACTTGCTAGATGCTACTATTTTAATAGAATATTAAAATAATTCATACCACATACCTCTAATAAGTGGATCGGAAGCTTGTTTATGTTGTTATCAGCTCGTTATTCAGAGTGTCGCATCTCTCATGAGCGATTAGTGGTATAATGTAAGAGTAGCTACATATTTTTTGAAATTTGAGGAGGACGACATCATGAAGAACAATGAGCATTCAGAAAGCACAACGAAACCATACACCAAAGGAGTTGTGAATGCGTTAAAACAGTCTTTTCCTATTGATAATGAAAATGAAGCAACAAGCTCTCTCATCAATGGCAAGCAGATATTGGACCATATGACTGGGAAAAAGTCGTTAACGAAAGAAGAACAAGATCAGTTACAACAAGACAATCTAGCACGCAGAAATTTAAATAACCTATAACTATATGACTAGTATAAATAATAAAGGACTGAAACTCCTGCCTACTTTTGAGAGAGCAGGAGTTTCAGTCCTTATTTTGTTTTTTGAAATTAGTGTATGACGATTTGTGGTTGTGGCGTTTCACTGGAATCGTCATTTTGCAGTTTTTTGGGTTTGGATAGTAATAATGCAAGGATGATTCCTAGCGCGCCAACTCCGATTAAGACGAAGAATGTATCGCCAAATGATGCTGCCCATGTATCGATCGTGGGTGGCACACCTTCCGTAATGTGCTGCTTCATTTGACTCGTTAAGATGGTCGTTAAGCCAGCTACCGCAAATGCACCGACGACTTGTTGAAGCGCATTAATTAACGCAGTGACTCGGCTGACCAGGTTTTGCGGAGCTGTTTTCATCAAATGAGTCTGAAGTGGCATCATCGATAACCCCATTCCAGCACCTAACAAGATAAGAGGGATGATCATCATAATAATGCCATCGTCACCTTTAATCTGTGACAATAAGAAAGCTGCAATCGTTACGATTGCCATACCCGCCATAACAAGGGGTCTAGCACCAATTTTATCAGACAACTTTCCGCTAATTGGCATCATTAAACCTGCTGCGAGTGCCTGTGGAAGCATAATTAATCCTGTATCGAATGCACTGTAGCCTTTCGCTTGTTGCAAGAACAAAGGAACGAGGAACATCGTACCGAACAAGGCAACTTGTGTAATCCACTGAATAATGATGGCACGTGAGAACTCCCAAGATTTGAATACACGTAATTCTAACAATGGCTGTTTGTGAATAAATTCAACGATGATGAAGAGGATAAGGGCACCAACTCCAACTCCAAGACCGATTAATGTCTTCGAAGATGACCAATCCGTTGCCCCTTCACTAATCCCATAACATAATGCAGCAAACGCAAGTGGAGCTAAGATCATACCGAGAAGATCAAGGGCAGGAACGCTCTGACGTTCAATCTTCGGCAGCTTGCGAATTCCGAATATTAGGCCAATTATACCGATAGGGATGTTAATGAGGAATATCCATGTCCAATTGACATAATCGACTAAGTATCCAGCTAAGATTGGACCAAGTGCAGGAGCGAGTAGAATGGGGATTCCCATCATTCCCATGACAGCACCAATCTTGTCTGGTGGGCTGATTCGGTAAATGAACGCCATTGCAATCGGCATCACCATACCGCCACCGATACCTTGAATAATCCGGTAAGTAATGAGTTGTGTAATATCGGTAGCAAGTGCGCAGAGAAGTGAGCCTAGGGTGAAGAAAGCGAGTGAGATTAGGAATATATTTTTTGATCCGAAACGATCAGATAACCAACCCGCAAGGGGGATAACAGCAGCTTGAGCGAGTGCATAACCCATAACTGTCCACTGAACAACAGGATAGCTACTATTGAAGTCTTTAACAAATCCTGGTAAGGCAACATTGACGGCAGTTCCGTCTAGAATGACCATGAACATTCCGATGATAATCGTGATGAGGGGGGCAAGTATTTGCCTAATGGTCTGTGGTCTTTCTTGCAATACATTCGTTTGTGCTCCAGATGACATTCTCTAAACCTCCTATTTTCTATTTATCTTGTCGGACATCTAGATGAATCCTCTGCCACCATTGACCCATGATTTGGGTGAGGGGTACAATGAATGAGTAAGGTTTTGGGGTTTTGGAAAATAATGTGTGTCGCCCGATCCTTCATTATTTTAACGGACAATTGTCCGCTTGTAAATACGAACAGAGTATGAATTTTGTGTAAGGAGGGGTGGAATGTTTTCTCGCAGAGAGAGGCGTGATGCAGCCGAGCATCGACGGATTATTTTACAAAAAGCGAAGGAATTGTTCATCACATATGGGGTGAATGAAGTTAGCATGCACAAAATCGCCAAGGAAGCAGGTGTTGGACAGGGGACATTGTATCGCAGATATGCGAATAAAGCGGACCTATGTCTGGACGTGGTACTGGAGAGTTATGTGCAAGTCAATGAGAGAATGAATACATATTTGATCGATAATGAACAAGAACAGATTGATGTACGTATTGCACAAGTAATTTCAGATTGGGTGGATTATGCCGAGGAGACTTATCAGTGGTTGGGAGGGATTAAGAACTTTCAATTTGCAGAAGGAGCTTGTTTCAGTGATTCCCCAATCTATAAGACGATGCACGAGAGAATAAGTCAGTTATTAGAAGAACAAGCACAGGAAAAAGGCCTAGCTGCAAGAGATCATACCTTTATTACCGATATGATCATCTATGCAACTGGACCTAGTATGTATCAATTATTTCGTGTGGAGCGTAATTACTCGGTAGAAGCGCTAAAGAACAATTTGATGCAAATGACCTTAACTTAGGAATAATGGTTAATCGTTCGGGTTAATAATGGCGAGGACTTGATGATCCTCCCATTTGCCATTAATAAGCACATTCTTGATCGCGATGCCTTCTTTGTGGAAGCCAGACTTCTCGAGGACTCGCAGGGAGGCAAGATTGTGCGGCATTACCCCCGCCTCAATACGATGCAATTTCAACTCTTCAAATGCATAATTTACCGCAAGCTTCACAGCCTCTGTCGTATAGCCTTTTCCATTGACGTCCTTGTCTAGAAAATAACCGATAAATGCGCCTTGCAGTGCGCCTCTTATGACTTGAAACAAATTGAGATTCCCTATCAATTGGTCATTCTCATTCAAAAAAATGCCGAAGGAGTAGGCTTTATCTTCCTTGATGTTGCTTATCTGCTTCTCAATACGGTGCTGATGATGTTCTAACGTATAGAATTCATCACCACTTGTCATCAAGAATGGTTCAAAGAAAAGACGGTTTTTCACGAATAGATCAAGTTGAGCTTGAGCGTCTTCGTGCTGCAAGTTTCTTAAGTAGAAGTTGTTTCCTCTTATCATCTGTATAACACCCCTTATTTTTTGAAAAATAAAATAATTATTGCGTTAATCCATTATAGTAGATAAATAGAGTCGATGACAAATTGTAGTGTGAAAAATTAAAACTATTATTTAGCAAGTATTGACAATCTAAGTGTATGAAGGATATAGTACACTTATAGCGTATGAACTAGTTAATACATACACTAAACATCAGATGATAATAGGAGATGGGCCGATGAACGTTGCATTTAACAATCGCGATCCCGTGTATCTACAAGTTGTCCGGTATTTCAAGGAGGAGATCGCGACAGGAAGGCTTGCAGGAGGAATCGAGATTCCATCCCGCAGAGAGCTAGCCGGGCAGCTCCAGATTAATCCGAACACGGCGCAGCGCGCGTACAAAGAAATGGAGGAACAGAAATTGATTACGACTTCCGGTAACTCACCGAGCCGCATTACGACAGATGAAGCTGTGCTTAAATCGATCCGACATGAGCTCTTACAAGAGGCGGTTGACGTATTCGTCGGTTCTGTTATGAAAATCGCTGTACCCGTGGATGAGCTGCTTGGACTTGTGAAAGAGAGATACGAATCGGAGCGGGCTAGGGGCAAGGAGGATTCCGCATGATCGAGGTAAATTCGATTACGAAGAAATACAAGAGAAAAAGAGTGTTGAACGAAGTATCCTTCACCGCAGAAAAAGGTAGAATAACTTGTCTTGTCGGAATTAATGGAGTTGGTAAGTCTACAATCATGAAAGCCATTATGGGTCTCATTCCTGTTAATAGCGGTCAAATCTTAATTGATGGACAGCCAATTAGTGAGAAGATCTATGAGAAAGTATCTTTTATACCGGATACGATCACGATGCCGCCTAGCATGCGAATTCGCGAAGCGATGCAATTCATGAGTGACTATTACGTGAAGTGGAACCAGAAACGTGCGGATGAAATGATGGACTTTTTCAAATTAAAAGGTGAAGATCGGATCGGGGATTTATCAAAAGGAAATGCGGCTAAAGCGAACCTCTTGCTAGGTTTATCGCTAGATGCGGACTATATTCTGATGGACGAACCGTTCTCGGGCATCGATATGTTTAGTCGAGAGCAGATCACGAATGTGTTCACAAGCCATCTAATCGAAGATCGCGGAGTTATTATTACTACACATGAAATCCATGATATCGAGCATCTGATCGATACGGTTGTGATGCTGGATGAGGGACGGATCGTCAAAATATTTGATACCGAAAACCTTCGATTGGCGGAAGGAAAGTCGGTTGTGGATGTCATGAGAGAGGTGTATCGTTCATGAATCGTTTCTGGAAGTTACTAAACTTCGAGGTTAGTCGGTTTGGCAAGCTGTATCTTACGCTTTGTGGTTTGTTAGCAGTTGTTCAATTCTTAGGTGTATACATAACGGCGACAAGTGACACGAATCGCTTATATCAGATAATCAAAGAACAAGGCATATCGCTTGATCGGGTCGGTAAAATTAGCATTGGTAATTACTTGCGCTCGGATTGGTTTTACTTGCCCATTGCGTTATGTGTGGCGGTTATGGTCGTGTACATCTTCTTCATCTGGTATCGGGATTGGTGGGGGAAGAATACGTTTGCGTACCGATTAATGATGCTGCCAACCTCTAGAATGAACGTATATTGGGCGAAGTTGTGTTCGATTTTGTTGTTTACTTGGGGACTAGTGGCTTTACAATGTCTGTTATTGTACGTACAAAATAGTTTGTTTAACCAGCTTGTTCCTGACGAATTATTAAATCCTATTTCGTTTGCCAGCATGGACCGTAACCATTTTGTATTTGTAGTTTTATTACCTAATCAATTATTCCAGTTTTTCGCTTACTATGGGGTTGGTTTCATGGTATTGCTTGTTCTGTTTACCGTCATTTTATTTGAGCGTAGTTTCCGTTGGAAAGGGATTGTGGCGGGTATTGTCTATTTAGCAGTATCAGGATTAATCTTATTTATTCCAGTATTAATAAGTGAGCTAATGATTCCCAATTATTTTTTTGACAGCGAACTATATCTGATGATAGCTGTGATGTGTTTGATCGTTATCGCAGTATCCATCCGCTTAAGTGCGTATTTAATTCGAAACAAAATTTCAATTTAAGGAGATGCAGCATATGAAGCGTTATTGGAAACTAATTGTCCTTGCCTCCGCAATCGTGCTGTGTTTTGGGACTTATTATTTGGTAGACAAGTCTTTTGATGAAAAGTTTATTCTTCGAACGGTAGCTGGAGACGAGAAATTGGTTTCCTCGCTTGAGATTGAAGGAACGGACGGTTTTGATACCAAAGTCACAGTCTCTTCTCAGGGTAGTGTTGCACTCGAGAGATCATTTTTGCAATTCATGGACAGAAGAGGGTACAGCAGTAAAACCTTGAATGAAATGTATCGTGCACATCATTCTTTTATGAGGGGCAAGGTAGGCGAGAAAGGTTTTTATGAAAATGACACGATAATTGCCCATGCCGATATGAAGCAGAATAAGCAAGAAAGCGATATGCAGGTTGATTTTACAATATCAACCTTCGATAAAGGAAGCGATAAAAGTACTTCGTATTCAGTGTCTGTTCCCAAGAAGGGTTATTCACCTCATAATATGTGGATTGAACGGGTGTGGTTGGAAGGGCAGACATTAAGTGTGTTAACGAAGGAGTATCGCATTCAAGATGGTGAAGAGCCTCATCTGTATACATTTAGTATCGATCAGAGAAAGTTATTAGATGAGAAAACTTTTAGGGTGAGTGATGAACCGAATAGTTACAGTTACAGATTAATTGATTTTTCAAGTTCTAAGCAAACGCAGAGGTATTTGGCTTATCAAGTCACTAAATATGTAAATGAAGTACACTCATCAAGTATATATATTTATGACTTGCAAAGTGGAACATTCGAACCTATACAAGATGCAATGGTAAAAGAAGCAATGAGTAGAAACGAAAGAAATGAAAGAGATGCGTACACGGAACAGTTTGGCGATGAGATCATCATACATGGTCGATCGAAGAAAGACCAGTTTGAGTCGTCCATCCTTCGTTATAACATCCCTGAGAAGAAGGTTACAGTCAATCACAAGGTTAGCTTTAAAGATATTAATTTCAGTCAGGATTCAGTTAGAAAAAGCTTTATTAAGGGTAATCTTCTCTACACATACGCCGATGGTGGGTATAAATACAGGTATACACAAAACATTAGTGTAGTAGATTTAGACACGGGTAAGCTGCTATACGCAGGGGTTGTCGATACAGTTGATGGGTCGATTGAGAACATGAATAGTCAATTTAGTGGCTACAATATCAACTTCAAAGACCAGTCCTAACCCCCAGAGAACCGCTCCCACCAAGGGATAGCGGTTCTCTCTTGTTATCTAACCACATTTTCCCAACAGCATTTACTCCCTTTTTATGTTGACATTCACAGTGTACTAAGGGTATAGTACACACATAGCGTATGAACCACTTAGTACATACACTGAAATCGGATGGAGATAAATATGACATCATAGAAGAGAAATAGGAGATGGGCCGATGAACGTTACATTCAATAATCGCGATCCCGTGTATCTACAGGTCGTCCGGTACTTTAAGGAACAGATCGCAACAGGAAGATTAGCGGGAGGGCAAGAGATTCCATCCCGCAGGGAGCTGGCCGGGTTGCTCCATATTAACCCGAATACGGCGCAGCGTGCATACAAAGAAATGGAGGAGCAGAAATTGATAACAACAGCAGGAAATTCCCCCAGCCGCATCACGACTGATGAAGCTGTATTGAAATCAATCCGACATGAGCTATTAGGCGAAGCTGTGGATGCTTTCGTCGGTTCTGTTAAGAAAATTGAGGTTCCGGTGGACGAGCTACTTGGGCTTGTAAGAGAGAGATATGAATCGGAGCGGGCTAGCAGACAGGAGGTTGCTAGATGATCGAGGTACATGCCATTAGTAAGAAGTATAAGAGAAGAAGAGTGCTGGACGAAGTATCCTTCACCGCAGAAAAAGGTCAGATCACATGTTTAATCGGAATTAATGGCGTTGGTAAATCCACGATCATGAAAGCAATAATGGGACTTATTCCTCTCTTTAGTGGAAAGATTACGATAGATGGACAGCCTATTGATAAGCACACATATGAGAAAGTATCTTTTATCCCTGATACGATTACGATGCCGCCGAACCTTAAGATCAGTGAAGCAATGAAGTTCATGAAAGATTATTATGCGAACTGGAATCAGAAGCGTGCACTGGAAATGCTGGATTTTTTCAAATTGAAGGCAGAAGATCGTATCGGTGATTTGTCTAAAGGAAATGCAGCGAAAACAAATTTGTTACTTGGTTTGTCGCTAGACGCAGAGTATATTCTGATGGATGAACCATTCTCTGGAATTGATATGTTCAGTAGGGAGCAGATCACGAATGTGTTCACTAGCCACCTAATCGAAGATCGCGGCGTTATTATTACGACCCACGAAATTCAAGACATTGAGCATTTAATTGATAAGGTCGTCATGTTGGATGAAGGTAGAGTGATTAAGGAATTTAACACGGAAGATGTAAGACTTAACGAAGGTAAGTCTGTTGTGGACGTCATGAGAGAGGTGTATCAGTCATGAATCGATTTATAAAACTTCTCGAATGGGAGATTAGTCGGTTTAGCAAAGTTTTCTTGACTTTGTTAGCGATCACGATTGTGTCGCAATTTGCAGGTGTGTATGTTGTCGCCAGAAGCTTAGTAAGGAATGCGAATCGAATGATGTCGGAAGAAATGCTTCCAATAAGTAGCATAGAACCCATTAACATCAGCAGTTATTCACAATCCATATTCTTCTTGGGACCAATCGCATTATGTGTGGCAGTCTTGCTACTATATGTATTCTTTATCTGGTACAAGGAATGGTGGGGAAAGAACACATTTGCTTATCGCTTAATGATGCTGCCAACTTCCAGAATGAACGTATATATGGCGAAACTAAGTGCGATCCTACTCTTCACGATCAGCTTTGTTGCACTTCAACTTATTCTGCTTAATTTGCAAAATATGGCATTTAACGCAATTGTTCCAAATGAGCTATTAGTGAAGACAGCAGTAGCAGACCTTGTCCGTTATCACTTTATGATTGGTGTATTGTATCCAGATAACTTCGTGGAATTCCTATACAATTATGGAACAGGAGTCATGTGCATATCGGTCGTATTTACAGTTATCATGCTTGAACGCAGCTTCCGCTGGAAGGGGATTCTTACAGGAGTTGGATATGGGCTTGTTGTACTAGGAATTTGTTTAATTCCTTATGGATTAGATCAAATAGGGGATAAAGTTTATTTTTACAATAGTGAACTGTTCATCATCTCAATCCTTACTCGTGTGATCGTTCTTGCCGGTTCATTATGGTTTAGTTCATATCTAATACGCAGAAGAATATCAGTCTAAGGAGGTACAGCATATGAAACATTATTGGAGAACGACGATCCTTGTTGCAGTATCTGTACTGTGCTTAGGGACTTACTATACAACAGTATCAGGCAAGAAAGAAGATTACCGTATACAGACGATAAGTGGCAATGAGCAAGAAGCAGCGAAATTAGCGATTGATGGTCGTTATTTACGTGATCAAATTTCAATTCGTTTATCTGGTATGGAACGTAAATCGAAATCTTTCTTAGAGGCGAAGGATTATACCGAGTATTACAATGATTCATTAAATCAATTAGCAGCTGATCATGACAGCTTTATGCGAGGTAAACGCACTAACAGAGGATTCGTGGAAAATGATCTGATCATCGGTCATGTCAAAATGGATACGAAATCGGAGAAGGGAACACATAACCTAGAATATGAGTTCACTGTTTCCATATACGATAAAGCACAAAAGAAGAGTACTTCTTTTCATGTCGATGTGCCAAAACTGCTCATGAATGATCGTCATGGCTACTTCGTGGATCATGTGTGGCTAGATGGACAGACGATCAAAGTCATAACGATGGAACGTATGAATATGCCAAATAAACAAGAGATGCATGTGTATACGTTTAGCCTTGATAGTAAGACGCTTGTGACAGATGAGATTATCACGCCTAGCGCGATTCAATTAAATAATATAAGTGGAAATGACAGGCAAGATATTAAGTCTCAGAATCGATATATGATCTATGAAGGACTTGATCCAGTAGACTCTGGCGATGCGTATGCTTACAGAGAACTATATGTTTATGATACTGTTACAGCAAAGCTCGAAATGATTACAGATCAGAAGGTGAGAAACCTTGTTCATTATCGCTACCTTAACTTATCTATTAACTTAACGGGGGACGAAGCAGTTATAACTCGGTTTAGTGAATCTGGGGATGCAGAAGTGATTCGATATCACTTGTCAGACAAGAAGGTGATTGGGGAATTTACACTCAAAATGGATGAGCTTCGCTTCCAAAAAAATGCCGTTTCTCGGATTACTGTTAAAGAAGATCGATTGTATCTGCTTGGATATTCGAAATCATCACGTAATGAGCAAAGCAATGTCTTAAACATTGTGGATCTCAGCAATGGAATGATTGTCTACCAAGGTGGTATTCATAGCAAGAATGGTGAGAGTACGAACAGTAACATGTATGTAGACACGATTCGTTTTGTAAAATGAAAGAAGAACCTTTCCATGGGCAGATGGGAAGGTTCTTCTTTCATTAACGGGCAGTTAATCTTTGCGATTATCAATCGCTTCTGCCATTGTCTTGTCGGTTAGATGTGCGTAGATCTGTGTTGTATCCGGTGAAGCATGCCCCAGTTGTTCTTGAGTTTTGTAGAGATCATTCTGTAAGTAGTAATCTGTAGCGAATGAGTGCCGTAATTTATGTACCGTTAGATACGGTTTACCGAAGCGCTTGGCGTATTTCATGACCATCTCTTGGATGGCGCGCTTGGACATCATCTGTCCCTGTTTCTTGCCATTAGGAATGGTGAGGAACAAGGCTTTTTCTTTCTTCGGGGGTAAGTATTGGGTCTCACGAATGGATAAATAATGGATTAAATCTTCAATAGCATCTTGTCGGAAAAAGACACGGGTCTTAAAAGTACCTTCGTTGTTCCCCTTACGGTAAACGTAAACAGTCTGCTTCTTCATGTCCAGATCATCGATTGTCAGGTTAGTTGTCTCCGATACACGAAGCCCCGAATGTAGGATTAAGGATACGATGCAGGCATCTCGCGTCTTGTTCAATTGATGAGCGTAATAGGCTTGCTTATTGTCGACAACGTCTGACCCGTAGCCATCCTTTATGTAGTTAATGAATTCAACAATTTCTAGTTCTTGCAATAGCTTGCCTTCGAGCTTGGATGCGATGTCCTTCGATTTGTTCGTACGTCGAATCTCGACTTTCGCCATCACATTGCGTTTGAGCAGGGGATAGAAGTTCTCGTCCTCCGCAATCTGGCTTAAGTAATGGAAAAGGGAGCGTAGAGATGACAGCTTGCGTGTGATCGTGATCTTGGCATTGGGCATGTCTTTCTTTGTCGATAGGAAAGATCGGAACGTATCGATGTTGTCCATGTGAAGCTTCTCCAGATCTTCGAGCGGCACATCGCGGATAGATGGTGCTGTGGTTAGTTCTTCTTGTCTGAGCCAACCTAAGAAAGTCTCATAGTCTCGCACGTATTCAAGTAGTGAGGAGGGGGACAGGTCAGGCAATTTATGATGGATGAATTTATCCACATACCAAGGCATTAGGACGAGCCGTTGGTCGAGTTCTTCGCGGTCGCGGGCTTTTTGGATATTCATAGGGACTCCTTTCGCGCTGAAAATGTTCGTACCACTGCGGAGAAAAAAGAACTTCTAGCCGCGCTCTCAATCGTGAATTTTGAATTTATATAATGGTAATTTCACGATTTCAAAGGCGGACGTTACACTCTTCCAGTTTCTTTTTTCTCCTCCGTTCAACATTTTCATCACGGGTTTGTTAAGTAATTATAACAAAAAGCCATGCACAATGCTTCGATCTGCATTGTGGCATGGCATTGTTATTTTAAACCCTAAACCATTACTCACACACAAGAATTTGTCTAGAGAAGTTTCCTTTTTTGGCGAGGCAGCGGTCGGTTATGGTAAGTCCCGCATCTGTGATCATGGAATCTATGGTGTCAATCGTGATGACAATGACTCGATTTGCAATACGGCGGGCGTGCTGGACGATTGATAATTGTTCCTCGGATGAGATATTGGAGTACAAGTTGTACGGCATGTCGATAATGGCAGCATCGTAGAGCTCTGTAACATTAGCTATTGCACCAAGTTCGACTTGAATATCGTATCCGAAGTGTTCTAGATTCTCTTGCGCACCACGAACAATATACGGATTCATATCTCTACCGACGATGTTAATGCCCATGGATAGAGCTTCAATCAGCACCGTTCCAATTCCACAACAGGGATCAATCACCTTCTGATTCATAGGTTGCGGTACTGCAATATTGACTGCAGCTCTAGCTAGACGTGTGGGGAGTGCAATGGAATAGCTCCTAGGCTTCTGCATGTGATGGAACCAATGGGCAGTACCTTTCATATAGTTTCCAAAGTACCATCTGTCATCAATAACTGTGATTCCATACTGACGATCGGGATTCTTGTAATCTGGTTCTCCTTCGATCTGCATCCCGATGTCTCGTTCAATTGATTGTCTCTCATGTAGCGGGACTTTCTTAGATGGGGGGAGATCCTGATTCGGAATATAGATTAATTGGAAGGTCTGATCAAGCAATTCGATTTGTTCAACCTGCTCTAGAATTGATGCTAGGGAGTCTCCTTCATATAGAACTTCAATTCGTTCTTTGAGAAATGGACTGCGGCTTGGGTCAACGCCAATTGTGCTTTTAATCATCTTGGAATGAGTTGTTACCCCTAATAAAGAACGAAACTCTAAATCACATAAATCAATTTCATCTTTTGTGCATGCATAGGTATATATATACGACGGTTCTTGTTTGTTATCCAATTAAGTTTCATCCTTTGTTGGTCTGAAATGTAGGGTCGATTCATGAAACTTTTCTAAGACTGCTCCCACAATAACCGAATAGCCTCGCTTGTGTCGCCCAGACGTTTCATGGTTGCGTCGTACTCGGAGGAAGCGTATGCGAAGAATAGGGTATCTACCGCTAATAATTGAGCAAGTCGAGAGCTTGTTGCGCCGCTTCGGAACAAGGCTTCTGGAGCATGTGCAGTTGTTAACATGCATGTTGCGGCGGCACTTAGATCATTTTTACCGTAACGAGAAATGCCAACTGTCGTGAGTCCGAAGTCATTCGCGAGTCTTGTACAATGGACGACCTCCTTGGTCATACCACTGTATGAAACTCCGATGAAAACGGAATTTGGCTTGGCATTTGCGATATTTACGCTGAGCACGTGTAGATCTTGGAACGAGAAGGCTGTTTTTCCAAGTCGCATCCACTTTTGCGCAATATCATCAGCAACGACGGAAGAAGCACCGATTCCATACGTATAAATCGCAGGAGCTTGTCTGAGCGCAGCTACAATCTGTTCAATCGCTGCACTATCTAATGCAGCAGCCGTGTCTTGTAGGGCTTGTACACTGTTAGAGACTGTTTTCCTAATAATAGAAGACATTGTTTCACCAGCTTCAAAATCATAGTACGCAGGGAGCTCTGGTTTCGCAGTATCCAGTGAAAGTTGTATTTTTAATTGAGGAAAGCCTTCGACTTGAATGGAATTGCAAAAGCGGACTACGGAAGCACCGCTCGTCTTCGTTCGCTCAGCAAGTTCATGAATGCTAATACGGGTAACTTCTTCGGGGTGATCGAGTATATAACGAGCGATTTTCTGCTCAGATTGCGATAGTTTATCTAGAATTGATTGAATTCGAGTTAGAACGCTTCCCATCATAATAAAAAACCTCCTGAGGTCATCTCATCTACATGCAGAAAATAGGGCATCTGCATGGTCAAAGACCATCGATGCCCTATAAGATCTGTGTAATTATTCGTCTTTATTATGCTCCAAGAGAAGTGCTTTTGTAAAGCCGAAGAAGTATGTTAACAAGAAACCTGCGATATAGGAAGCGAAGATACCTGCTAGGTAACCAACAACCGAAGCGCCAATTCCAAGTGGTCCAGTTACTAGTGGTACAAGGACAAGACCGGATGGTCCAATCGCTAAGGAACCAATGAAATTACCTGCCATCGCATAGAGTCCAAGTACGATACCCCCGAATCCACCGCCTAGACAAGCTGTAATAAACGGACGACCAAGTGGAAGAGAAACCCCGTAAATAAGTGGTTCACCAATACCTAAGAATCCAACCGGGAGCACACCTTTAATGAGGCTGCGCATCCGTTTATTCTTGTTTAGTTTGAAGTAGATCGCGATTGCTGCACCGACTTGACCCGCGCCAGCCATAGCAAGAATCGGCAGTAATGCTGTGTAACCAACTTGAGTAATCAGCTCGGCATGAATCGGAATAAGTGCTTGGTGCAAACCGAACAATACAAGTGGTAAGAAGGAAGCGGCTAAGATGAAACCAGATACTGGACCACCATTAGCAAGTAGATAGGTTGTAAGTTCTCCAATTCCACCAGAGATAAATCCTGCTAGTGGCATGAATACGAAAATCGTAACAAGACCGGATACCAATAAAGCAATTGTTGGTGTAATGATAATGTCTAGGGAAGCTGGCATACGTTTACGAACCCATTTTTCCACATAACAGATTAAGATGGCTGCAAAGATCGCACCGATAATACCACCTTGACCTGGGTTTAGCTTAATTTGTCCAAGAATGGGATACGTGTAGGAAATGGTCGCTACACTTGGTGCAATGATAATCGCGGATACAGCGCCGCCAAGTGCAGGTGTTCCACCGAATTCTTTAGCCGCATTCACACCTGCGAAGACCGTTAGATACATGAAGAAAGCGGAACCAATTACGCTAATAATCGGATGCAGGGTTACAAGCCATTCCGGATTGTAACCCGTTGTCATCAAATTTTTCAGGAGTCCAGCAATACCATTGATTAATCCAGCACCAACGAGTGCAGGGATCATTGGAATGAAGATGTTTCCGATTTTACGAAGGAAATTCTTGAACGGTGTATTGTTCTTCTTCTTCAGTTCTGCTTTGATATCTTGACCGGCTGGCGCTGCCTGTGCAGCTTGTGGTGTTGCTTCAGCACCTGCACCAGATTCAATAATGTCTGCAAGCTCATCGGTTACTTTCTTAACTACCCCTGGCCCTAGAATGATTTGATAGGTTTCGTCATCTACCAGCCCAAGAACACCTTTAAGGCTTTTAAGTTTCGGAACATCAATTAACCCTTGGTCAATTAAGTTCAAACGTAAACGAGTCATGCAATTTGTAAAGTTTTTGATATTAGAAGCGCCACCAACTGCGATTAGAATGTCTTGGGCTAGTGCACGATGTTGATTCATGTTGTTTTCCCCCAGTTGTTTAACATTGTAGTTTATTGAACTGCTTTACGTACAAAGCCATGAGCTTTCTCTAATTTCTCAATTGTTTCTTCGTAAGAACTTCCAGTTAAGATCATCACGATCGCAACCTTAGGTGTGTTGTCAGCAAGTGCTAGGTAATGTTCTGCTGTCTCATAGTCACAAGAAGTCGCTTCCATAATGATGAGCTTGGATCGTTCAACTAGCTTCTCATTCGTAAGCTGAACATCGACCATTAGATTGCCGTATACTTTGCCGACTTGAATCATAGCTGCTGTCGATAGCATGTTACACACAAGTTTCTGTGAAGTACCGGATTTCAATCGAGTGGAACCTGTTAGTACTTCAGGTCCGTTAACGATTTCAATCGAAATTTGTGCAGCTTTGCCGACTAGAGAACCTTTATTACAGCTAAGTGCAACTGTGCTTGCCCCGATACTGTTCGCATATTCAAGAGCTGCAATTACGTAAGGTGTACGACCGCTAGCAGCAATGCCGACTAATGTATCTTTATCCGTAAGTTGAATCGCTTTCACATCTTCTATGCCTAATTCGCGGCTATCTTCAGCACCCTCAACTGCTTTAATGAATGCTTTGTCTCCGCCAGCGATAAGTCCAACAACTTGCTCTGGTGCTGTCCCGAATGTAGGAGGGCATTCAACTGCATCTAGAAGTCCAATACGACCGCTTGTTCCTGCACCAATATATATTAATCGTCCTTCTTGACGTAAAGAATTTGCAATTGCCGTAACCGCTTTCGCGATGTTCGGAATTTGTTTACGTACTGCATGTGCAACTTGCTCATCTTCCTCATTCATGACGGTTAAGAATTGTTCAACCGACATTTCATCCAAATTCATTGTACGTTCATTACGAGCTTCAGTAGTTAAGTGTTGTATCATGATGTTCGCTCCTCTTGGTGTGTGTTGTAAACGTTTTATCGAGTTCATTGTATTAGATCCGAAATAAAATTTCAAGTTGTTAATATAAAATGGAAATATTATTACGAAAAACCATCACGATACAACTTATGAATTTCATACAAAAAAACCCTTCGGGTAGCAACATTTGAAGTTCATCTCGTTGATGTCTTCATTACGTTGTCCATCGGAAGGGGGGATTACCACAAAATTAATTACTTCTTAGGCTCGCTCTTTGTGCTGTAGCGCTTTTCCCACTCAGCAAGGATACTGTCGCGGTTCTTAGCAGCTTCGTTTAGATCGTATTTGATGAGCTGTTTAAGCGGGTCTTTGGAGTAGCCTTCTGGAATTGTGTTGGAATCGGATTTAATCGATAGAATTGCATAATTCTTGTTGTATTCTTTCATCGGCTCAGGGGAGATTGCCCAGTCTAAGAATTCTTTCGCTTCAGGTTTAATCTCTTTCTTCTTCACAAGCGCGTTCGCTTCAACGTCCCAGCCAGCACCTTCGGAAGGGAAGATGACCTCAACTGGAGCGCCTTTCTTTTTCTCTTGAATGCCACGGTAACCGAAGGAAATACCGATTGCCGCTTCACCAGCTGCAGCCATTTTCGCAGGCTTAGAGCCAGAGTGTACATATTGGAAAATGTTCTCGTGAAGCTTGTCCATGTACTGCCAAGCTTTATCTTTGCCGAACAATTGAATCCAGCCCGATACATCTAGGAATCCTGTACCGGATGACGATGGATTCGGCATAACGATCAAGCCTTTATATTCTGGCTTTAACAAGTCGTCGAATGATTTAGGAAGCGGAAGTTTCTTCTTATCTAACTCTGCTTTATTGGCAATAATCGCTGTTTCCCAAGCATCAATGCCTACCCAGTGAGTTGGGTTTTTCGTGTCTTTAAATTCTGGCGAAACTTTCTCTACCCCTTTAGGAGAGTAACCCTCAAGCATTTGTTTCTGATCCAAGACAAGTAGACTTGTAGCTGCAAGACCCCATACAACGTCAGCAACCGGATTTTCTTTTTCCGCAAGAAGCTTAGCCGTTACGATCCCTGTGGAATCACGTGTAATATTGATCTTCATATCTGGATGCGCCTTCTTGTAAGACTCGAGGTACGTTTTAATCTGATCGTCTTCAAGTGCTGTATACACGTTCAATTCATTGTTTTTCTTTGGAGCGGGTGTCGGTGTCGCTGCGGCATTCTCAGACGGCTTCGTTGTAGCTGTTTCTTGTGGAGTCGTTGTCTTGCCACATCCTGCAAGCAAAGAAATGGACATAACAGCAGTTAGCATGACGGTTAAGCTCTTTTTCATGTGTTTTTCGTCCCCTTATCTAGGAAAAGTTGTCAGCCGGTTGGGCTACTTTTACTCTACGGGCGATTTGTCAAAGCCAGATTAAATCGTTGTTAAGAAATTGTGAGGATAAACCCATATTTCCCCAGAAAGAGCGATTAAGGCACACACAATCTTAATACGTATTTGATTTTCTTTTTACAAAACATCGCTATGTTAATGGGGTAAGAGAAACTTATCTACTTCAAGTAGAAGATGTGAAGCTAGGGGGACTTGCAAGCAATGAATGCGGAGATGCGATCGAATATTTTGGCTCATGTACCCGTTCAAGAGTTAGCAGTATGGCGTACATCCATAGAAAAGATTGGAGAGATAGAAGTCATTCATGAGCCGGCAATGGGGCTTGTGATGATGAAAGCACAGGAGTCTGCGGAGAACGTACAGTTCTATGTGGGAGAAGTGCTGATTACGGATTGTACAGTAAGTGTTGATGGTGATCTGGGCTATGCAGCAAGGATGGGCAATGAGCCAGAGGCTGTATATGTGCTTGCGGTAGTGGACGCGATTAGTTGTAAGCAGGATGCGAAATGGACAGGATGGCTTACGGAGTTCGATTCATGGTTATTGGAAAAAGAAGCGGAGCAACGTCAGGATCGACTCTTTGCTCATAAGCTAACGAAACGCACGCTTGTCGATTTTGATGTCATGGATACGGACTAGGGAGGTCAGGAGAAATACATGAGCCTATCATTAGAAAAAATACACCTAACACAGCAGATTTATCGTCTGCTTCTGGATAGCATGGCAAGACCGGGCAAACTTGTTAAATTGCCGATTGAGCACGAAATTCTGGCTAAGCTGGATTCTCCTGCACTTGTTGGAATCGGTCTGACGCTGCTGGATCAAGAAATTCATTTTCACGTGGAGTCTGGAACTCAAGATAAAGGCAATCAACTTGCAAAGTTGCTTCAACTACATACATTATCTAGGCCAAAGCCGCTCGTAGAGAGTGATTATGTATTTGTGCAAATTGGTGCAGAAATCGATATTCCGAGCTTGCAGAGAGGTTCCTTCGAATACCCGGATGAAAGTACAACTGTTATCTATGAAGTGAAACAGATGAGCAAGGTAATGGAAGAAGGGCATGAGAGTGGAGAATGGATTCGTCTCCAGCTTACAGGACCTGGAATTAAAGAACAGCACGAAGTGTTCATATGCGGGTTTACAAATACATTGTTAGAAGAGTGGACGGCTTGTAATCAAGAGTTTCCACTTGGAGTGGATTGGATGTTAGTCGATGAAGTAGGAAATTTGTGCGGTGTACCTCGTACGACGAAGTTGCATTGGGAGGTGCTCTAAATGGCATATGTCGCTGTAAAAGGTGGACGAGGTGCGATCGAGCAAGCTGAGCAGCTGCTTCGTTACTATCGAACGAAAGATCGAACAACACCGCTTGAGGTTGATCAGATTCTTGCAGGGCTTAGACTTGCAGTAGATAAAGTGATGGGTGAAGGGTCCCTTTATGCGCCAGACCTAGCGGCGCTTGCAATTAAACAAGCCGAAGGGGATACGGTAGAAGCGTCCTTCTTGCTTCGGGCTTTGCGCTCGACTTTACCTCGAAATCTGTATTCCGAGGCGATTGATACATCTGAGATGGAGGTTGTGCGCCGTATTTCGGCGACTTTTAAGGAAGTACCAGGAGGACAATACTTAGGTCCGACACGTGATTACAGTAAGCGATTGCTGCAGTTGGAGCTAGCGGATGAGAATGAAGAAGACATTCAAGCTTTTATAGATACTTACTTGGATGATGCGAGGCTACATGTTGAGAGTAATGAAGAAGTACCTGCATTCCCAAGGGTCATTCAATTACTTCAAGAAGATGGACTCATTGCGAATACTCAAGCAAATCATGGGGTAACTGGCGAGTCGATTCCGGACATTACGCGAGATGCGATTACATTCCCAGCATCAAGGGCGGTTAGACTGCAGACGATGGCTCGTGGAGAGACAGGTGCGCTACTTGCCTTCGCATATTCTTCTGCACGTGGTTATGGGGATGTACATCCGACAATTGGAGAACTGCGTGTAGGTTATGTACCCGTTCGAATTCCACATCCGATCTATCCGGAGCGTAAGCTCACGATTGGTCGTGTGCTCGTAACAGAAGCTGAGATTGTTGTGCGTATGCATGCGGATGAAGAAGACAGTGCGAAGTTCGCAATCGGCTATGGACTGTGCTTTGGGCACAACGAAGACAAAGCGATATCAATGGGGATCTTAGATCGGACGATGAAAAGCGAAGGTGCGCAGTCTCCCGCTGAGAATGAGGAATTCGTGTTGTATCACATTGATGGAATTGAATCGTCTGGATTTATCTCGCACTTTAAGCTACCGCATTACGTCGATTTCCAAGCCGAATTGCAGCGTGTTCGCTCGATGACGAAAGAGGAGGCGCTTCAACCATGAACGGCTACAACTACGCATTTTTAGATGAAAATACGAAGAAAGAACTTCGTCGCAAAACGCTTAAAGCGATTGCGCTTCCCGGCTATCAAGTTCCGTTCGGCTCTCGGGAAATGCCAATTGCTAGAGGTTGGGGGACAGGCGGATTGCAGCTTTCTCTATCGCTTCTAGGTCCCGAGGATACGGTGAAAGTTATTGACCAAGGTGCGGATGATAGTGTGAATGCATGTAACTTACGTGATCTGATCTCGCGTACATGTGAAGTTGCAACAACGACCGACACGCTGGAAGCGTCCGTTATTCAGACACGACATCGAATTCCAGAGGAGAAGATGAGTGACGAGCAAATTCTCGTGTTCCAAGTGCCATCTCCTGAAATTTTAAGAACAGTTGAACCAAGTGAACAAGAAACAAGACGCATGCATGCACAGCGCGATTACAGCAGGTTATGGGTGCATTTATATGAAGATATCGTCAAATGGGGAGAAATTCGTATTTCCTACGATTATCCCGTTACGGTGAATGGGCACTACATCTGTGATCCATCCCCGATTCCAAGATTTGACGTACCGAAGTTGCATCAAGCCGATACACTCTTCTTGTTTGGTGCGGGTCGAGAGAAACGAATCTATGCAATCCCGCCGCATACCGATGTAATTCCACTCCAATTTGCCGATTATGACTTTGAAGTGGAGACTTTCAAGCAGCCTTGTGCCAAGTGCGGTAGTACACATACGTACATGGAAGAATCTTTTGATCAGCAGACGGGTGTGAAAAATTACTATTGCTCCGATACGAGTTATTGCGAGAAGAAACAACGCCAGCAACTTGGCGATCACGTGCAGATTGGGGCTAGATGGCATGAATGTTAACTCAAGTCATAATGAAGATATGCTGACGATCCGTGGGTTAAGTAAGCTGTATGGGAAGGGCTGCCCCGATTGTATTACGTTAACAGGTCCGGAATATGGGCGAAACATTTGTCCAAGATGCGGAACGATCGTAGCTTGTGCGGATATTGATCTTGAAGTGTATCCAGGTGAAGTGTTAGGGATTGTTGGTGAGAGCGGATCGGGTAAAAGTACACTTGTGAAGACACTCTACTTTGATGAGTTGCCAACAACAGGTGAGTTCTACTTGCAGCCATATGAACAAGGTCAGACGAATTTATATGGATTAAGTGCGCAGCAGAAGCGTTATGTTCGAAATCACTTAATGGGTATGGTGTATCAGAATCCACATCTTGGACTGCGACTGGACAATACAAGTGGCGGTAACATTGCGGAGAAACTCTTAATGGCAGATTGGAATCATGTGGGCAACATTCGTAAACGTGCCAAGGAACTGCTTACCCAGACTCAAATTCCGATTGAGCGGATGGATGAACAACCTCGTAATTTTAGCGGAGGAATGCAGCAGCGCGTTCAGATATCCAAAGCACTCGCGAATAATCCACCTGTCTTGCTACTTGATGAGGTTACAACTGGACTTGATGTATCGGTGCAAGCGAGAGTACTTGATCTAATTCGGCAAATTCAACGTGAACTCGGGATTTCCATGATTGTGGTGTCACATGATTTCTCCGTTATTCGAATGCTTACGAACCGTACGATGGTGATGAAGAATGGACGAATTGTAGAGAAGGGGTTAACGGATCAGATTATTGAAGACCCTCAGCATGAATATACGCAGTTATTGATCCACTCACTAATCTAGCTATTAAGCCTTTATATCCTTACAACTTCTATCAAGGAGGACGCACATGAATCCCCTATTGCATATCCATAACCTGCACAAGACATTTCACATGCATCATTTTGCCGGCAAACAAATCGTTGGTTGCAGTGGCATTCATCTAGAGCTTGACCACGGACAGTTTATTGGTATTACAGGTAAAAGTGGTGCCGGTAAATCGACAATCTTGAAGTGTATCTATCGGACGTACATTCCGACACAAGGTCATATTTGGTACGATTCGGATTCGTTCGGAATTATTGATCTTGCCCAGGCAACAGATCGACAGATGATCGAAATTCGGCAGAAGGATATCGGTTACGTCTCGCAATTTTTAAAAATATTACCACGTGTCACGGCACTAGACACCGTTGTTGAGGTGTTGGTGGAAGCAGGAGTTAGCGTAAATGAGGCTCGTGCAGAGGCGAAGTCGATCTTGAAACATTTTCAATTAAGCGAATCGTTGTGGGATGCTTACCCGAATACATTCAGTGGCGGAGAGAAACTACGCCTTAACCTGGCTCGTGCGATGGTGAAGCGACCAAAGTTTCTATTGCTAGACGAGCCAACTGCTTCATTAGACAATGCATCCAAAGCATCGGTCAGAGACATGATTCTGGATTTAAAAAGACAAGGTACGAGCATGATCGGGATATTTCATGATCTGGATTTTATGGAGACGGTTGTGGATCAAGAGTTTAATATGAAGAATGGTTTGCTGCATGGAGGGGTAAAAGCATGAGTCAATCTGGGAAGCGGATCATCATTACGAATGCCAAGATTGTAACGCCGACGCAAGTCGTGGAAGGTACGCTATGGGTTGAAGATGGGGTTATCAAGAAAATTGAGCAGCAGTGCGAGAACGAATGGAATCATGATGAGCTACTTCGTTCTGGTTCAGATGATAACAGCGTTGGTAGTTGGGATGCGGATGCTAGTGTTATTGATGCGGAAGGCATGATTATCATGCCGGGCATGATCGAGACGCATAGTGATGCGATTGAACGGGAAATTTCCCCTCGTCCGAATTCCGTATTTCCCTTAGTTATGGCGATGCGAGAGCTAGAGAAGAAGATGGCAGCAGTTGGTATCACGACACTGTATCACTCGATTTGCTCCTCAGATGGAACACCGGTTCGCAATGATGAGATTGTAGCCAGCATTATTGATTATGCGGCAGCGAAGCGTCATGAAGCGTCGATGATCCGTCACCGCATACACTTACGCTATGAAATTACGAATACATCGGGTTTAGACATGGTTGAGCGGATGCTACATGAAGGCAAGATTGATCTATTGTCGCTCATGGATCATACACCAGGGCAAGGGCAGTATCGAGATGTAGAGGTGTATCGCCATTACTTGATGAAGTCCGAGCATTTAACCGTAGAAGAGACGGATCAAATTTTTGCACAATTGGCGACATTTAAAGAAAAGGTCGATTGGGATCATATTCGGAAAGTGGTGCAGCTCGCTCAGAGCAAAGGGATTCAAGTTGCTTCCCATGATGATGATACAGAGGCGAAGATTGACTTCATCCATGCGCTCGGCATCGGAATTAGCGAGTTTCCAGTGACACTTGAAGCTGCGCATTATGCAAAGCAGAGAGATATGTACGTGACAGTTGGTGCGCCTAACGTCGTTCGTGGTGGATCACATAATAAGAATCTGAGTGCAATGGAAGCTATTCAAGAGGGATGTGTCGATATATTATGTTCGGACTATCATCCACCATCACTACTGCCATCTGTATTTATGATTCATCAAAGTGGAATGAGTTTACCCGAAGCTATGCGTATGGTGACACTCCATCCAGCAGCGGCGCTAGGTATTGAAAGTCAAGTAGGCTCCATTGAAGTCGGTAAAGTGGCAGACTTACTATTTGTCCAAGAAGAGCAGGGTTATCCGCTTGTACGTCGTACGATGATCGCAGGAACATTCGTTTATCAATCGAGTTATCTCGAAGGAATTGGAGAGCCGGCACATGATCGACTTGCATTGTCATACTAAGATTTCGGATAATAACTTATCCATGCTGGAAGTCATAACACTTGCGAAACATAATGGGGTGGAGCATCTTTCTATCACAGACCATGACACGACAATTGGACTTCTTGAAGCGATGAAGATTGGCGAGCAAGTAGGCGTAAACATCATTCCCGGGATTGAAATATCGGCTTATGACTATAAGAATGGTCGCCGCGCACATATACTCGGGTTCCATGTCACACCAGGACATCCCGCAATAAGTGAATTATGCCAGCCTATGATCGTAAAGCGTCATGAAGCGTCAGAGCAAATGACGAACATGATTATCAATGAGGGTTACAACATTACTTGGGAGCGGGTGCTCGAAATTAGCCATGGTGGAACTGGAGTCTACAAGCAGCACATTATGCATGCCTTGATAGAGCAGAATTACACGGAGTCGATCTATGGAGATCTGTACAAAACACTCTTCTCGCGCGGTGAACGGGGAGCTGCGAAGGGGATCGCTCACATCCCACTAGAATATGTAGACGTCTATGATGCAATTGAGGCAATTCTAGAGGCAGGTGGTGTGCCGGTTATCGCACATGCCGCACAATTCAACAATTGGGATGCGATCCCCAGTATGGTTGCAGGTGGTCTGCAAGGCATCGAAGTTAGGCATCCTGACCATAATGATCAAGTGGAAGCGAAGGCGAGAGAGATTGCAGAAACGTATAAACTAGCTTTCACTGGGGGCTCCGATTTTCATGGAATGTATGGTGAACGTGGCGCTTGTGAGCTCGGTTCTAAGAATCCAGGCGTAGCAAGTCTGGAATCGCTCCAAGCGAAGCGAGGTTAGATTAATGTGAACCTAGTGAAACAGATCATCGTAATAACCTAGCGAAACAAACCATCGTAATGATCTGTTCAATGTCGCTAAGTATTCATTGTCTTACATGGATTTACCTTCATCTGTTTGCCCAATAGAACACCTTGTACATCATTTCAATATAGATCCACATATAAGCCACACCTTCCTGTAACAGCAGGATCGTGCGGCTTTTTCGATCTTTTACCTATTTTCAAAAAGAGACGATGAAAGTCCTTAGATTTGCACGGTTATCACTTCTTTCAACAAACCTTATACAAAAATTAACACCGCATATTTACAGCGTAACAGTGTTATGTTACAATAAAACCACTGAAGGAGGGATACGCATGACACAGGACCCGCAGGACCTAATCTCGAAAAAAGACCTACTTGAACTGACAGGTATCTCATACGGTCAATTGTATCGATGGAAACGTAAAAATTTAATACCTGAAGAGTGGTTTGTTCGTAAGTCAACCTTTACTGGACAAGAAACCTTCTTCCCAAGGCTCAAGATACTCGCACGTATCGACAAAATTAAGAATATGAAGGACGATTTATCGTTAGATGCGCTTGCTGATGTATTCTCCCCAGTGAAGGGTGATATTGCTCTAAATCGTTCTCAGCTCTTAGAACACAACATTGTTCTTCAATCCTCATTGGAACTTTACATTAAGAAGCAGAGCGGACCGATTGCTACATTTTCTTTTTCACAAATCTTGATTATCTATGTACTGGATTTTCTATTACAAACGGGTGAGATCAACTTAGAAGAGGGCGGTTTGTTAATTCAAACCCTTAGTGATCATCTCGATCAATTTAACGATAAACCTTGTGAGCTTATCCTCATTCGAAAAATGGGAGTATCTACGTTTATGCTCATCGGTAGCGCAAGTCAGTATTATTTTGACCGTAACGCGAAAGTTATCGATCGAATGAATTTGGCAGGCAGTATGGAAGAACTAAATTTGAAATTGAAACATGTGGAGGGATAATGCGATGAAGGATCGTTCACGCGATTTAATTATTAATGGTTCTGGCAGTTCAGGTGGGGGAGTTTTCAATAAAGTTAAGATAAGTGGAAGTGGGAAAGTTTCTGGGGATGTAGAATGTTTGGAGTTTCGATGCAGCGGTAGTGGAAGTGTTATTGGAAATGTGAAGACGGGCTACATGAACGTTAGCGGTTCAGGAGATGTTGATGGCAACTTGGTGGCAGAAGAACTCAAAGTAAGCGGATCTTTCCGTGTAGATGGAGATACTTTTGTTAAAGAAGCTAGTGTAAGCGGACATATGAAAGTGGATGGCAAGTTAACAGCGGAAGAAATGACTGTGAATGGTGCGCTTGAGGTCAAGGATGATTGTTCCGCAGAAGAATTTGTGGTGAAAGGTGGCTTCCGTATTAGTGGTCTACTTAACGCGGGTAAAGTCGATATCCAGTTGCATGGTGATGCTTTTGTGAAGGAAATCGGATGCGATCAGATTGAAGTTCGTCGTAATTTACTTGGTGGCATTAGTGTTCTTAAGATGATCAAGACACTCTTCCAATCGTTCCATAATGAATTACACGCTGATGTGATCGAAGGGGATGACATTGCACTCGAGTATACGAAAGCGAAAGTTGTTCGTGGTACGAATGTCATTATCGGTCCAGGTTGTAAAATTGATCTTGTTGAATACAAAGGTCGCTATGAACAACATGATGATGCTGAAGTTGAACTGAGTCGTATGGTATAATGGTTTGTCTGTTATAGAGATAGGAAGATAGGGAGAGAAGAAAGTGGCAACTAGAGAGCGCGGATTAGGATTTGTCGTTGCGGGCCTATTGATAGGCATATTTGTTGCAGCAATTGATAATACAATTGTAGCAACCGCAATGGGTACGATTGTAGGGGAACTCGGAGGACTTGATAAGTTCGTCTGGGTCACTTCGGCCTACATGGTTGCGGAGATGGCATCCATGCCAATCTTCGGTAAGTTATCGGATATGTATGGGCGTAAGCGCTTCTTCATGTTCGGGATTGTTATGTTCTTGATCGGCTCTGTATTATGCGGTATGGCTCAGAGTATTGAGCAATTAGCGGCATTTCGTGCGATCCAAGGGATTGGCGGCGGTGCATTAATGCCGATTGCGTTTACGATTATTTATGACGTGTTTCCAGTTGAGAAGCGGGGCAAGATGAGTGGATTATTCGGTGCAGTATTCGGACTTTCCAGTATATTTGGTCCACTGCTCGGCGCGTACATTACAGATTATTTAAGCTGGCATTGGGTGTTCTATATCAATGTACCGCTTGGTATCATTGCATTTGTGTTTATTGCGATGTTCTACAAAGAATCGAAGCAGCATGCCAAACAGAAGATCGATTGGTGGGGCGCTACGACACTTATCGGTGCGATCATCTGTCTGATGTTTGCACTTGAACTAGGTGGTCATAAATTCGCTTGGGATTCTGTACAGATTCTAGGGCTATTTGCAGCATTCGTGGTCATGTTCCTTGCATTTATTTGGATTGAGAAAAAGGCAGAAGAGCCGATTATCTCGTTCCCGATGTTCCGAAATCGGTTGTACGCAGGTAGCACACTTGTTGGCTTGTTCTATGGAGCGGGCTTCATCGTAGCCGCTGTGTATATTCCGATCTACATTCAGGGCGTAACGGGTGGTAGTGCAACGAATTCAGGCTTGCTCTTACTTCCAATGATGCTAGGAACAACGGTTTCCGCGCAGATCGGTGGTCTTTTATCGATGAGAATGAGCTATCGCAACATCATGTTCATTTTCACATTAATCTTCATTACAGGTATGGTCTTGCTTAGCACGATCACACCAGAAACATCAAGCCTAACGCTTACCCTATATATGATTGTATTAGGTTTAGGAACGGGTGCTTCATTCTCCGTACTTGGTATGTCAGCGATCCATCACTTTGACGTGGGTCAGCGAGGCGCAGCGAATGCAACGATTACGTTCATACGCTGTATCGGGATGACATTGGGAATCACGTTCTACGGCATCATTCAGCGTAATGCATTTACAGCGCAGATGACAGAATCATTCGCGGGTGGTGGCGGTGCTGGCATGGGGAACATGGTAGGAGATCCTCGTGAGATGCTAGATCCCGTGAAACGTGCAGAAATTCCTGAGTTTGTTCTAGACAAAATCACTGCTGCTCTTTCGAGCTCGATTGCACAAACCTTTATGTGGGCGATTATTCCTGCGACACTTACATTCGTGTTCGTATTCTGGATGAGTAAGGAACGAATGATTCCTAAGAAGAAGACAAGCTAAAAGGTATTTAAAATGATAAATAGCCGGTTATCCCTCCACATGATAGGAAGGGAGCCGGCTATTGTTATTTGTTTGAGGATGATTCACATGAATTAGGGACCATAGAAATATGTGCCGAGCAGCCAATACATAGGGAACATGAAGAAGGTAAGTACATTCAGGACCATACAGGCAACATCTTTAAACGAATAGGATTTAGAGAGCACAAACCCAGCACAGATAAAGCCAATAGGAGGTAGAAAGAAGGTGGCCAAAGTACCATATAAATCGAACGGACTCGTATAGAAGATAAACGCAAGATCAATCACAAACAACACAATCGCAAGTAGGGGGATTCCAATGCTAATTAAGCGCAGCTTTCTATAATTAGAGCTTAAAGTAGGCAATGATTTCACACCTTTCGTTATTGTGATTAGAGGAAAAGCTCTCATTTTTAAATATATCACAAAAAATTCCAAATAATTGCATGTGCAATAAAAATACCGTCCAACCATCCCATAACAGGAAGTTGACCGGTATTTACGGTAATCCGTCACTTAAAGCTTCGTAATCACTTGATCAATAATCCCATACTTAAGCGCTTCTTCAGCAGACATAAAGTAATCGCGGTCCATATCTTGATTCACTTTCTCAAGTGGTTGACCTGTACGCTCAGCCGTAATTTGGTTTAACCGCGATCGCGTATCCAAGATTCGCTTGGCACTAATCGCAATATCACTGGCTTGCCCACGTGCACCGCCATGTGGTTGGTGAATCATGACCTCACTGTTAGGGAGAGCGAATCGCTTGCCCTTTTCACCAGCAAGAAGGAGAATGGCTGCGAATGAAGCTGCAAGCCCTGTGCACATCGTATGCACAGGAGGTTTAATGTACTGCATCGTATCATAAATGGCAAAGCCAGCAGTCGTGGAGCCGCCCGGGCTGTTGATGTAGAGGAATATTTCTTTATCAGGATCCTCGGCTGCTAAGAATAGCAGTTGTGCAACAATACTATTGGCAACATTATCATCAATTTCAGAACCTAAGAACACAATCCGATCTTTTAACAAGCGAGAGTAAATATCGTAGGAGCGCTCCCCGCGACTGGATTGCTCAATAACATAAGGAATGACATTTGACATCTTCATGACCTCCATATCAGGTGAAATTTGTTATACATTCGGTAAACGAACAACTTCACGCAAAAGATACTGAGAACGAATTTATCTTGGTAAACATGTGGTCAAATATGGGAATAACGATGTATAATGAGGCACGCGTATCTTTCTGCAGCCGCCATTCGTTTACGTAATAAGGATCAATCTGATCATGTAAAGGAGAATGTGAAATGACTATTGTGGATTCGTATATGGAAAATAGTGAACAGTTAGAAACCGCGAATATCGATGAACTATATGCTGCTGTGAATCGATATTGCTTGTCGCTAACAGGCTCCAAATGGGATGCAGAAGACTTAGCCCAAGATGCGTGGCTTAAAGCGATTAATTCCTTAGCTTACAAAAATCATGAGAATATAGAAGCGCTATTAATGCGAATCGCGAAGAATGCTTGGATCGATCAAATGCGCCGTAAGTCCAAATTGGATCAAATCATGAGGCAAGAACAGGCTTATTTAGGCGGGGAAGGACCGCGGATTACGACAGATCCGATTGTGGCATGGATTGAAATTGAGCAAGCACTAAGCTCATTAATGAAGCATTTGTCACCGCTGCAGCGTGGCGTATTTTTCTTGCGTGATGTGTTTGGATATTCAAGTGCCGAAACTGCAAATCTACTTGGAACTACGGAGGGCGCAGTGAAGGCATCGCTTCATCGTGCAAGAAATGCACTCGATAAAGTCCGTATCGAACTCGAACGCGAAGATCAACTTGTGCCGGACAAAGAACGTACTCGTGCCATGCTCCAATCTCTTGCACATGCCTATCAAGCAGGGGACATCGTCAATTTGGTTGAATTGCTCCAAGTTGATGGCATGACACCAACGGTTGTCATCGGAATTGCTCAGAATCAGATTCGAAGCAAGAAAGCTCGCGAGCATAAGCATCATCGTACATCTATTCTTCATATGGCAGCTTAACGTCGCTAATAATCTTATTTTTCAAATAACAGAAAGGATTCACTTATGCAACCAGATCTCATTGAAAAGAGTCAATCACAACCATCTTATTTGCAAAATCTAATGATGCCGCTTACGAAATCACGGCCATTTCGCTTGTTGTTTCTAGGTAAAATGCTGGGTATGATGGGGAGTTCGATCACGTCGGTTATCCTTCCCATCATCGTATTATCACTGACAGGCTCTACACTTGCCATGGGTACAACAGTGGCCGTTTCTATGTTAATGAAAGTCATCATGCTGCCTTTTACCGGTGTGATTGTAGATCGTCTGGATCGAATGAAAGTCGTCATGGTAACCGATATCATTGGATTTCTCTTGCTGCTTGGACTCATGCTTGTCTGCATATTAGATGTCGTGACTATGGAAATGATCTACATATTTGTTGCGGTGTTTGGGATCACAGATGCACTTTCAGGTCCTGCATCCCATGCGATTCGTGCTCGAATTTATACACCCGATATTCGCAATGCGGCAAATTCCTTATCTCAAGTAAGCAGTCAGGGTATTCGATTACTCGGTCCGACTATGGGTGGGATCATCCTTACTTTTGCTTCCGCAGGAATTGGACTAGGGATCGACAGTTTGTCATTTCTAGCATCGTTTATTTGTATTTACTTGCTGTATAAAGCCATGAAGACCGATAACTATGAAGTGAAGAAATCGAAAGAATTTAGTTTCAAGAAGGATTGGGTAGAAGGGGTAGCCGTACTCAAATCCCACACATGGCTATGGTTTACGATTCTTGCGTTTGCATTTATTAATATTTGTTTCGGTGGCGTACAGCGTGTTCTCATTCCTTGGTTATTTAATGTGCACCATCAATTAGAGCCCGTCTATTATGGACTAGCGATGACCTTTGCCGGGGTCGGTGCACTTCTGGCAGCACTCGTATTTGGTGCTAAACAGAGGTGGCGCTATCGCGGCATGATGGGCTATGGTGGTGTGCTTCTGTCTGGCCTTGCGTTATTTGCTTTACCCTTCGTTACTTGGCCGCCTTTATTAATGGGGTTAATGATACTCGAAGGTTTCGGTGTTATGATCTTCGGATTAATCTGGGAGACAAGCTTGCAGGAACTTGTGCCAGAAGAGGCTTTCGGACGCGTCGTTAGCTTGGATATGTTCGGGTCATTTGCTTTGCTGCCGCTTGGTTACTTAGGTGCAGGGTGGCTTGCAGAAGAGGTTGGGGGACTTATCACGATGTCCATTTTTGCTGGAGCGGGTGTAGCGATTGTCGCTGTTGCGTTCTTGTTCCCAGGTGTACGTAAGTTTGATTAAAATTTGTTGACTAAAATAGCGAATAAATGCCAATGATCTCTTAGAAGAGATTGTTGGTTTTTTTATTTTGAAAATCGAGGTTGACAACACAATTAATTAGGTTCATAATAAAAACAAGCGATGAACAAAAAGTAAGTCACTATGTTAATTGAAGTAAATTAAAAAAAGAAAACAAACTTGGAGGTAATTGAACATGAGTAACGCATTCCTATCTGCAATTAAAGAAAGACGTACGTATTATGCAATTGGTAAAGAAGAGGTAGTATCCCGTGAGAAAATCGAAGAAATCGTAAATGATGCAGTGAAATATACACCATCTTCATTTAACTCCCAAAGTGCGAGAGTGGTTGTACTTTTCGGTGAGCAATCCGATAAATTGTGGAACATTACGCGTGAAACTCTTCGCAAAATCGTTCCTGCTGATAGTTTCGAGCCAACTAATGAGAAGATGGACGGCTTCTCCAGCGGCTATGGTACAGTGTTATTTTTCGAAGATCAAGCCGTGATTGACTACTTGCAAACAAACTTTGCAGCATATGCAGATAACTTCCCAGTATGGTCGAATCAATCTTCTGGTATGCTTCAATTCGTGATTTGGACTGCACTAGAGCAAGAAGGTTTAGGTGCATCTCTACAGCACTACAATCCACTAATCGATGACGAAGTTAAAGCAACTTGGGAGCTTCCAAGCACTTGGAAACTAATCGCTCAAATGCCTTTCGGCAGTCAAGCAGCAGCACCAGGTGAGAAGTCCTTTAACCCAATCGATGAGCGCGTTAAAGTATTTAAATAAGTTTTTGTAAGTAGATTTTATTGGTGAAAATAAGAATGGATAGAGGTTCAGAGAAGATCTGAACTCTATCCATTCTTTTGTTATTCGAATCAACTAAACGCAATAACCCACCGAATTCCTTAAAGTAACAATATTTTCCTGAAGGAACGTTTGATTTTGTTCAATTCCTCTGTTTTTACACCAAACAACTGCGTTGAAAGCATCGTAAAAATCATAAAATGGCAGCACTCTTTCCAGAGCGAGCATAGGTCGAATCGATTGATAACCTTCAATAAATGGTATCTTTGTTCTCGGATTGACTTCCCATATATATCGATTGACCTTTGTAAAATCAATTTCCGACGATCCACCGCGGGCACTCTCGAAATCAATAATCCCAGCAACCTCGTTACCATTCACTAATATATTACCTGGTCTATAATCCATGTGAACCATGCATGGTCCGTCAGGATCCGGTAAAGCAGAGAAAACTCCATCAAAGTGAAGTATACATCTTTTATACAGCTCTGGATCGAGAATCTCTTTGCAAGGTTCTTTCCACTTTTGAAAATTACTTTTGATATGTAATCTCCAATCATTTGGGTCAAGCAACTTATAACCATTTGCTAAATGGAAACCATACCCGGGTGGTTTAACCTCATGGAGCATAGCAAGATTTACACCAATTTGATAAGAGAGTTTCTCATCCATATCCCCTGTACAAGGCATACCTTGAATTGCTGAAAGAAGCAATGCTCCAGTAATATTATCATCCCCATACCAAATGTCCAATACCTTAGGAACAGGTATGACACCTTTCAATGTTTCAAGTATCTGATATTCACGGAATAGCTTATCTTTGTTAAATGGAATTTTTACATAAACGTTTTCTCCACTGGCAAGCGTAAGCTTGTATACATCTGAACTAAATGAATCTGGAACATCTTCTATATTCGCGACGTTCAACTTTAGCTTTTCTATAACGTTAAGAATGGAACTCATAGGATACCTCCTGTTCTACATAGCAAGTGATCATTCATATAACCTATTCTTGACGCAACACCAAGACCCTTTTTTCAAGAGGGCAGAAGATAGGATGATGTATCATTTGGGCTGTAACGGCAAGTTTTTGAAACAAAACAAAGGCACTCATTAGAGTGCCCCCGGATAAAACCACTGTTTTCAGTTTTTTTATGATGTAATATCGTCGAAATTTTGCAAAAGGCGAAGCTCCAGCCCTTTTTCGTTAGTTGTTAGTTCTTGCATGATCGGAATCGTCATATCGGTATTGGGGTTATATTTCAAGCCCCAGTGCATAATGGCAAAAATGACCGGAAACAGGTCGAGTGCCTTTTGTGTGGGTCGGTACATGGTTTGTGCGCGGTTTGAATCTCCTTCTGTCTTGACGAGCAGGGCAGCTTCAACGAGTGATTGGAGCCGTGCGCTCAAAATATTAGTTGAGATTTTCTCGCGTGAAGCAAGAAACTCGCGGTAATACCGCTTGTTATGGATAAGGACGTCACGAAGTATGACTAGGCTCCAGGGATCACCCCATATGTCGAGCGCATATACGATTGGACAAACTGTGGAAGGTCGCTTTTTCATGAGATGATTATACAATTCGTGCTTGCATTTTGCAAGTTTGTACTTGTGTTTTGCAAGTATAGGATTTATACTCGATGTGTAGTTAACATTTAATGAGGGGAGATAACTTGCATGAGTCAAAGTTACAGCACTTTTTTTAGGGTAGACGAAAGTCCGGAAGAAGTCTTCGCCGCCATCAATAACGTACGCGGTTGGTGGTCAGAGGAAATTGAGGGCACTACCGACGAACTCGGTGAATTTAAGCATCACTACCAAGATATTCACCGCTGCACCATCCAAATCACCGAGCTTGTTCCAGGTAAAAAGGTTGTTTGGCACATTACAGACAACTACTTTAACTTCGTAAACGACAAGAGCGAGTGGAAGGATACTGACATTATCTTTGAAATCGCCAAGAAGGACGGCAAAACAGAAGTTCGATTTACGCACGTAGGCCTAGTTCCCGCGTATGAGTGCTATGCCGTCTGCACGGACTCCTGGGGCATCTACATAAGCGGTAGCCTTCGTGACTTGATCACCAAAGGTAAAGGCCAGCCCAACCAAAGCGAGAAAATTACTAACAAACACGGCATAGAGAACTCTTAGAACCCCATTCCTTAGACCGAAGCTCGGCGCTTAGGAACCGAGGTTTTGCCAAGAGATTGCACTGCCTCTTCTGGAAAGCGTCGAGCAACGTATTAGTAATAGTTAGCACAGACTCCTGCGGGTTTCTCCCCATAAAACTTGCCCTTATTTATGCTATGGTTCAGCGCGATTGATCTTCAAATTTCTACATAGGAACAGAATGTCCGACTGATTTATCAATAAATTATGAAAATTAGTGAGTGACATGTATAATGGTCAAAGGAAACAAAGAAATTGTCCAGACATTGAGCAAGATTGGGCCTTCTTTTTCGGAATAGTCCGAAACCGGCAAAATGATCGAAACAACATGAGGAGGAATCATGAAAAACTCAAGCAAGCTGCATTTGAAAAAAGAAATTGTCACTTACGAAAAATCGGACCTAAAGAAAAGTGTACTTCAATTATTCAATACCTTAGTCCCTTTTTTTGTACTATGGTATCTCGCCTATGAATCGCTGGCGATTTCTTACTGGCTTACTCTAGCCATATCTGTACTTGCATCTGGATTTGTGATCCGAATTTTTATTCTCTTCCATGATTGTTGCCATCATTCGTTCTTTAGGAATCGATTGGCAAATGAAATACTAGGCACTATAACAGGCATTCTTACTTTCTTTCCCTATCATCAATGGCGACTAAGTCACTCAATCCATCATGCCACCAGCGGCAATTTAGATAAGAGGGGAACAGGGGATATATGGATACTAACGGTAGAAGAATATGTCGCTGCGTCAACATGGACGCGTATCGCATATCGACTATACCGGAATCCGCTTGTATTGTTCGGGTTAGGTCCGATCTATATCTTCCTGATTCAGAATCGATTCAATAGGAAAAAGGCTACACGAAGTGAACGTATTAACACCTATATAACGAATTTAGGCATCGTCTCCTTATGCGCTCTACTTATCTTTATGGTCGGCTTTAAGGCGTTCCTGCTCGTACATGGCCCGATATTTCTCTTATCTGGGGCTGCAGGTATCTGGCTCTTCTATGTACAGCATCAATTTGAGGATACTTATTTTGAACAGGATGAACGATGGGATTACGTGATGGCGTCAGTGGAAGGAAGCTCCTACTTCAAGCTCCCTAAAGTACTACAGTGGCTGACAGGAAATATCGGCTTTCACCATGTCCATCATCTAAGTCCGAAAGTGCCGAACTATAATTTGGAAAAAGCTCATGACAACACACCCGCGCTTCATTTGGTTAGCACAATTACGATCATTTCTAGTTTACAAGCTATCCGTTTTCGTCTCTGGGATGAGCATAACAAGAAATTCGTAAGTTTCCGGGAAGTTAGACATTTGATGAATTAATTATTGAATGAATTAACTTGTGTTGAGGAGGTAAGTCATGAGGGTTAAACGAATCGTCACCAATATTCATACACCGAATGTCCTTGCTGCAAAAAGCTTTTACCAAGAAGTGCTTGGTCTCGACTTATTGATGAATCATGGTTGGATTTCTACTTATGGCTCAGATGCCGAAATGAGTGTCCAAATAAGTTTCGCTTCTGAGGGGGGATCAGGTACACCAACACCTGATTTATCAATTGAGGTGGATGATCTAGATGCTGTGTATGAAGGTATGATAAAAGCAGGATTTCCAATAGAATATGGAATTGCTACTGAGCCTTGGGGTGTTCGACGGTTCTATGTACGTGACCCCTTTGGCAAACTCATCAATATACTTGCTCATGAAAATTGAACATCGTCTGGAAAATGCACACTCTGCGACTAGAGTGTGCATTTTTTATCATTCAACTGGATATGATTCGTTTTGTATCAATATATTTATAGATAAAGAATTAACTCGTATAATTATTTTTACACTTATCTGAATTACATAAATTTTTAGAAAATTGTAATTGAGTAGGGACAGATTTATCAGCAAGTATGAAATTTACTGCATTAACAATTCGAAAATGGGGGTAATCGCATGAAGAAGAAGTTGTACACTTTATTAGCAGTTACATTAACTGGAACACTCGTATTAACAGCATGCTCTTCAGACAAGGCAGCAACAAGCTCACCAGCAGTAACAACAGCTGCACCACAATGGTCACCAGCACCAGCGGATAATGGGGGAGTAGCAGGTGTAATTAATGCCACGGATTTGTCCAAGCTCCCAGAAGCAGCGAAGAAACGTACAGATACCATAATCGTTGGTTTGACGAACCCTAGTGGAGCGTTTACACCTTATTTCCAACAATCTGGTTATGACGGTAACGTATCTTCCGTATTGTACACACCACTAGTTAGCATTGATAAAGCAGGCTTGCCGATTCCTGGACTAGCTGAGAAGTGGGAAGTTTCTGCAGATCAGAAGACTTATACGTTCCACTTGCGTAAAGATTTGAAATTCAGTGATGGTTCACCAATGACAACTGAAGATGTGGCATTCACTTGGACACTTCTACACGATAAGAATTACGATGGTATGAATGAAGTTGTAGAAACGAAGATTGTTGGTGGACAAGCTTACAAAGAAGGTAAAGCAACTACAATTGAAGGAATCAAGATCATTGATCCTCAAACAATCAGCGTTACACTTGAAGGTGTAAATGCAACCGCTCTTACAGTACTTGGCGGAGATGTTTTATCCAAAGCATACTATGGTAAAGATTATAAATTTGGTGAACTTGATTATTTGAAAAAGCTTCATGAGAAGCCTGTTAGTAATGGACCCTACAAACTCGTTAAATTCGTACCTGGTCAAGAAGTTCGCTTCGTAGCCAATGAGTTCTACTATGCGGGTAAACCGAAGACAGAGAACTTTATTTATAAAACTACTGAGGGTGATGCATGGCAGTTCATCGAAACAGGTGACACGGACTATGCAAGCTTCCCAGCTACAACTGATAATATCGATAAATTGAAAAAACTAGGATACCTAAACATGGCTCCTACTACAGCAAGTAACTATGGCTATAATCAATTCAACCTTGAACATGATCACTTGAAAGACAAGCGTGTGAGACAAGCACTTACTTATGGCTTGAATCGTCAATTGATTTATGTGGATTCCAGACAAGGTGCTGCAATGATTGCTAATATCCCGTCTTCACCAATTCTGTGGTCTTATACTGAAGAAGGTATTAACAAATATCCTTACGATGTAGAGAAAGCAAAAGCACTTCTTGACGAAGCAGGTTGGAAAGTTGGCGCTGGCGGTATCCGTGAGAAGGATGGTAAGCCATTAACGATTCATTACCTTGGTTCCAAAAGTAAGAATACTGACATCTTTATCGGTGTAGCTAGAGAGAACTATGCTGCTATTGGTGTGAAGTTCGAACCAGAACAGTTCCCAGACTTCAATACATTGTCTGCTAAAGTAGAAAGTGGCGACTACGATATGGCATCTTTCTCAACAACGATTATTAGCGATCCTTCTCAAGGTGTATCCGGATTTATTAAAGGTGAGCTAAAAGGTTACAACAATCCAAAGATTGAAGAATTGTATACAAAAGGTTTATCAACGAATGATGTGGAAGAGCGTAAGAAAGTGTATCACGAGATGTTCAAAATTCTAAATGATGAATTACCAATCATGTTCGCTAGCTATAGCAAATCAATGACAGGATTTAATGGTAGAGTTGCTGGTGTTGATCTTAACCCATTAGCTGGACTTGCTTATAGCTTGCCTAAATGGGAACTGAAGTAAAATAAATCTATTATCCCCGACTGCAGTCAATCCACCAGCAGTCGGGGATAATAATTAAAGGAGCCGAACATGGGTACATATTTACTTCGCAGATTCAGTTATATGGTTCTTATATTGCTTGGTGCTTCAATGTTAATCTTCTTCTTATATGCGTTAACTCCGGGTGACTTTGTATCCAATAATGTGAAATTGAGCGCTGAGCGTAAAGCAGAGCTAAGAGAAATATATGGCTTAAGTAAACCTTTATTCGAGCGTTATATCACATGGATGTCTAATATATTCCAAGGTGACTTCGGATTTTCATTGGCACAGCAAAAGCCCGTTCTTGAACTGTTTAAAGATTATATTTGGAACTCATTCCTTCTTGCAATTGTATCTACATTCATCACATGGTTCGTGGCTGTAATTGTTGGGGTGGTTGCGGCTTACAAACAGTACTCATGGTTTGATACGCTCGTCATGATTGGTATATTTGCTGCGATGTCCATTCCATCGTTCTTTATTGGTCTATTTGTAATAAAAATACTTGCTGTTGATTTACATCTCTTACCGCCTGGAGGCATGATTTCAACAGGCAGCAACGACACGGGTTGGGCATATGTCCTAGATGTAGCCAAGCATATGGTTATGCCAGTTCTCATTATGGTGCTTCTAGGGGTAGGTTCCCTCACACGTTACTTCCGCAGTAACATGCTTGATGTGATTAAGCAGGACTATATTCGTACAGCACGTGCGAAGGGGCTAAAGGAAAGAACAGTTCTATATCGCCATGCACTTAAGAATGCTATGCTACCTGCCATTACACTCATTGGCTTCGAACTTCCAGGATTGTTTGGAGGGTCAATCATTTTGGAGAAAATTTTCAACTGGCCAGGTATTGGTCAATTGTACATGTCTTCTTTTACGGTAAGAGATTATCCTCTACTAATGGGGTTTACGATGTTCCTCGCTATTCTTACTGTTATCGGTACATTAATCTCTGATATTCTTTATCATACTACCGACCCACGTGTCAGGCTCTAAGAGGGAGGATCGGATATGTCTAATACAACTCGTGAATTGATTGGGCAAAAGAAAGTAGCACCTGTCCCTGAGAAGAGAACTTCACTATGGCGTCAAGCGATGCGTGATGTCATGAAGAATAAGTTAACGATGACTGGTTTAGTTATTGTCATTGTGATGTTTGTTGCTTGCTTTATCGGACCGCTGTTCTCTCCGTATGCGGATAATAAAATTAACCCAGCTATGATGAATGTAGGACCAAACAGCAAGCATTGGTTAGGAACGGATCTTCTCGGAAGAGATGTGCTAACTAGATTGCTACAAGCAGGACGTATTTCATTAACTGTTGGTATCGCTTCCATGATACTCTCTGTATTCATTGGAACGTTCATTGGTATTGTTTCCGGTTATTATCGGGGGATTGTGGATCAAATCTTCATGCGTATTGCTGATTTACTCATGACGATCCCAAGTTTACCGATTATGTTCATCATCGGTGCATTAATGTCGGATTGGAAAGTCCCCACCGATTATCGTATGTATATGGTAATGATCATGCTAAGTGTTATCGGTTGGCCAGGAATAGCACGTATGGTACGTAGTCAGATGTTAAGCTTGCGTGAGAGAGAGTATATGCAAGCAGCGACCGTTCTTGGTCTACGTGACAGACGGAAGTTATTTAATCATTTACTTCCGAATGTAGTTCCACTTCTAATTGTAATTTCAACACTTAGTATTGGTGGAGCTGTTCTATCAGAATCCGTCTTAAGCTTCTTCGGACTTGGTGTTATGCCTCCAACTCCAACTTGGGGTAACATGATTGACGCTGCAAACAGTATTGTAGACTTTGAAAAGCATCCTTGGTTATGGATTCCACCGGGTGTGGCAATCTTCTTAACCGTTATAGCCTTTAACATATTTGGTGATGGTCTGAGAGATGTTCTCGATCCAAAACAGAAGAAGTAGGTGAATAACAGCATATGAACAACTTAATTGAGATTAATAACTTAAGCACCTATTTCAGCAGTTCTGCTGGAGATATTAAGGCTGTTAGTGACGTAAGTTTTCGCATTCGTGAAGGGGAGACAGTCTGTATCGTAGGTGAGTCTGGTTGTGGCAAAAGCATAACGGCAATGTCGATTATGGGGCTTGTTGAAGGACCGAACGGAAGAGTCGTTAATGGACAAATCCAGTTTGACAATAAAGATTTACTGCAAATAAGCAGAGAAGAACTTCGCCAGATCCGTGGCAATGATATCGCGATGATTTTCCAAGAACCAATGTCATCTCTGAATCCGGTTATTACGATTGGTAAGCAGATTATAGAACCACTTATGATTCATCAAAAAATGAAAAAGAAGCAAGCACTCGCACGCGCCATTGAGCTCATTGAACTTGTAGGAATCCCACGTGCCGAGCAGATTGCGAATTCGTATCCGCATGAGTTGTCAGGCGGTATGTTACAGCGGATTATGATTGCCATCGCAATCTCGTGCAATCCTAAGCTCCTTATTGCAGACGAGCCAACGACAGCACTTGATGTAACGATTCAAGCCCAAGTCTTAGAGACGCTGCGTATGATTAAGGAAAAGTCCAACATGTCTATCATGCTTATCACGCACGATCTTGGGGTTGTTGCGGAAATGGCGGATTACGTGATTGTGATGTATTCGGGGAAAATTGTCGAGGAAGGCGAAGTTGTCGAGATCTTCGAACGACCGAAGCATCCGTATACGAAAGGTTTGCTCAAATCCAAGCCGATAATCGGGCAACGACAAGAGATGCTGTATTCCATTCCAGGTCATGTTCCCAACCCCCTGGAACTTGTAGAATCTTGCTATTTCCATGATCGCTGTAGTGATTGTATGTCGATTTGCCAAACTCGTCAGCCTGAGCTCAAGAAGACAACGGACCAGCACAAAGTAGCTTGCTGGCTGTATGAAGAGGAGGGTAAACATGTCTGAGGTGTTATTGGAAGTCACAAATTTAAAGAAATATTTCCCCATAAAAGCAGGTTTACTCAATCGTACAGTCGGTCATGTCAAAGCGGTCGAAGATATTAGTATTACGATCAAAGCTGGAGAGACATTCGGTCTGGTAGGAGAGTCAGGGAGCGGGAAGAGTACAGTTGGCAGAACGATTCTTCGTCTTCACGATAAAACCGATGGGGTAGTGAAATTTAAGGGAATCGACTTATATAAAGTTAACAAAGAGGAACTTCGTAATCTTCGTCCGAAAATGCAGCTGATCTTCCAAGATCCGTACAGTTCACTAAACCCTCGTGTTCGAGTTGGAGATGCAATCGGTGAGGCGATGATCGATCATGGCCTAGCTACCAAAGAGAACGTCCGTGATCTCGTTCTAGAAGTTATGGAGCTATGCGGATTATCTGCCTATCAGATTGATCGCTTCCCACATGAATTTTCAGGGGGACAGCGTCAACGTATTGGAATCGCTCGTGCTCTTGCTCTAAATCCAGATTTAATTATTGCGGATGAACCCGTATCTGCGCTGGATGTATCCATTCAAGCTCAGATTATTAATTTGTTCCAAAAGCTGCAGAAACAGCGTGGTCTTGCATACTTGTTCATCTCCCATGACTTAAGCGTAGTAGAACACTTATGTACGCGAGTTGGCGTGATGTATTTAGGTTCAATGATGGAAACAGCCCCACGGGATGAATTGTTCAATAATCCGCTTCATCCATACACGAAGGCGTTGATATCTGCAATTCCAGTACCTGTTCCGAAGCTGAAGCGGGAGAGAATCGTGTTGAAAGGTGATATTCCAAGCCCGTCGAACCCACCATCAGGTTGTAAATTCCATACAAGATGTCCGTTTGCAGTAGATATTTGTAAATCACAGAAGCCTGAGTTCCGTCATATGGGCAATGAACATTATGTTGCCTGTCATATTGTATAACGTAGCTTAATCAAGGCTCTGCTTTCCTTCTGGAACGCAGGGCTTTTATTTTTAAAATGACTATGTTAAATTTTATTGTTGATATTTGATCATAAGAAAACCGCCTTGGTGAAAAGGCGGTTTATTAAGCTATCGATCCCCGTTAGCGGAATGATATGTATAACATAAATTGTTAAAACTTACGTTTTTGATAGGGCATACCGTCGCCATCTTCACAATAGGATTTGAGACTATAAAGGAAGATAGCCCAGTGGTAGTTACAGGAGCGATAATATGGCGTTACTTCTCTCCAGTTCGTCTGACGCAAAGTAATATGAGACTTCCCGTTCTCCTCTTGAATATCAAAGGAAATACTCGTACCAATCCATTCTGGATCTGAATCTATACACTGCCAAACTACTTTTTTATCAGTGATCAATTCCTCGATTCTCATCTTAGTTACCTCTTCGCTGCCGAATCGAAATTCATTAATAAAGCCAATCTGATTATCAATAGTGAGTTCATTGGTCCATATTTCCGACAGTCCCTTAGCAGTGGTTAAAGTTTCATACACCTTCGAGGCTGGAACATGTACGGTTTGCAAGTGCTCGATATTTGCCATGTCGTGCTCCTTTCTAACTACAATAATTTATGGTTCATGCTTAAGATAACAAATGATGAATATAATAAATTCTTCTGGATTGCTATGTTGCAGGTAGCTGCTTAAGTTTTGGACAGGGTACACGCCTTTTATGTCGCCAGTAAAACTAGGTGACGTGTGTGACTTCACCGCCCTCAAAAGTATCAACAATAAGGTTAACATAGCCTTCATAATAAAAACGCTTTATTTTTAACAAAATTAGAATATAATGGTAGTTAAGCGATTGATTTATGATAATCGATTGCATTTATTGGTTCAAAAGTTAAAACGTTTTAACTTATGTCGTGAAGGAGGATTGTGAGGTATTAAGGTGGTTGGTTTAATGGTTTATGAGCTTATTTTTATATCAAAGGAGCCGATTGAATGAGTAGAGATAAGGTGAGTACTGCAAATGCTTTTAAAAGATTGTGCCAAGTATTGTTAATCTTCTCTTTGATCATCGCTACCATGAGCATTCCACCGCGTAAAGCTTCTGCCGCAGGCGAACTGAAGCCTTTTCCCCAGCAAGTGAGTTATCCTGGAGTTATTAAGCCTAATCATGTGACACAAAGTGCGATGAATTCAGCAGTATCTACTTACTATGACTATTGGAAAGGCAAGTACTTGAAGAATAACCTGTCCTCACTTCCAGGTGGCTACTATGTTGCTGGAAATATTACGGGTGATCAGGAAGGCTATCAAGCGTTAGGATCTTCTGAAGGTCAAGGCTATGGCATGGTCATAACCGCGCTAATGGCTGGTTATGATCCGAATGCGAAGCAGATTTATGATGGGTTGTTTAAGACTGCAAGAGCTTTTAAGAGCTCAGCTAATCCGAACTTGATGGGTTGGATTGTTGCTGATGCTGCTGGAGCACAAGGTCACTATGATTCTGCAACAGACGGAGACATTGATATTGCGTACTCCTTGATATTGGCACATTATCAATGGGGTTCGAGTGGGACAATTAACTATTTGGCAGAAGCGAAGAACATGATTACCAATGGGATCAAAGCCTCGAACGTAACAAGCAATAACCGCTTGAATCTAGGGGATTGGGATGCCAAGAGTGCACTCAACACACGTCCTTCCGACTGGATGTTCAGCCATATGCGTGCTTTCTATGATGTGACTGGCGATCAGACATGGATTAATGTCATTAACAACTTGTACAGTGTCTACAACCAATTCATCAGCGGCTATTCTTCCTCAACAGGCTTAATCTCTGATTTTGTCGTGAAAAATCCTCCTGAACCTGCACCTCAGAATTATCTGGAAGAATTCCCTGAAACAAACATGTATTACTATAATGCGAGTCGTGTCCCTCTACGTGTTGTTATGGATTATGCGCTATATGGTGAGACTCGAGCGAAGACGATTTCTGATAAAATTGCGACTTGGATCAAAGGTAAGACCAGCAATAAGCCTGCAAATGTGAAAGATGGGTACCAATTAAATGGTACTGCGTATGGTTCGTATGCGCCGGCTGTATTCGTTTCTCCATTTATCTCAGCTGGTGTTGCGAGCAGCAGTAATCAGCAATGGGTCAATGATGGCTGGGATTGGATGAAGAACAAGAAAGAGGACTACTTCAGTGACTCCTATAATTTGTTAAACATGCTATTCATCACAGGAAACTGGTGGAAGCCGGTCGCAGGTACCCCGATTCCTGATACACAAGCCCCGACTGTTCCAAGTAATGTTACTGCAACTGCAGTATCTAGCAGCCAGATCAATTTAACTTGGTCTGCTTCAACCGATAATGTAGGGGTAACTGGTTATAACGTATTTAGAAACGGAACACAGCTTCAGAATACAACAGGAACATCTTTTACAGATACAGGCTTAACACCATCCACAACTTATTCATATACAGTGAAGGCTTTTGACGCAGCAGGTAATGTATCTGCTAATAGTTCTAGTGCAAGCGCTACGACACTTACTGGAACGCCTACAACAGGCAACTTGGCTCTTGGTAAACCAGCAGTAGCAAGTTCTGTGGAAGCAGCTGGCTTTGAAGCGGCTAAAGCTTTCGACGGTAATGCAACCACCAGATGGGCGAGTGTTGAAGGGTCAGATCCGCAATGGATCTATGTGGATTTAGGTTCTATCCAGACAATTAACAACGTTAAATTAATATGGGAAGCTGCATATGGGAAGAAGTATAAAATACAAGTATCAACGGATAGCAGCGCGCCGACTAATTGGGTGGATGTGTTCTCAACCACGGTAGGAGATGGGGGAACAGACACAATTTCATTTGCTGATAAGCCCGCCAGATACGTAAGAATGTACGGAACAGGACGCGGAACAGCTTATGGTTATTCATTATTTACATTTGAAGTATCTGCATCGACTGCCAAATCTTTGAATCAATTAGAAATTATTAATGACATTAATGAAGTGGTTGATGCAGAGAATATTCAAATTGAGATCGTACCAGAACCCGTATCAGAACTTCCACAAAACGAGTCTTAGTCGTTCATATAACAACCGGCTACTGAGTTTATAACCAGTAATCGGTTGTTGTTTTAGCACATTTGTTTACATAACATTTATTATGTTATACTTTCGAACTTCCAAAACCATCCAAACCAAGTTGGAAAGGTAGAAAATATTGCGGAAATGAGTAGTAATTTTTACATGGAGATAGGATTTTGCTCATAAGAGGAGGAATAACGTAGTGCAGCGAACCATCCAGACTGATTATTATTGAAAAGTGGTGAATTAAGTGTTTAATCATTCAAGAGGAAGTATGCGATCTCGCACCCACGAAAATTCAAAACTATCACAACCAACAAACAATCATGTAACAATAAATAAATTAAGTCATCCCAAGGTCGCACAACTACAACGGTCGATTAAAAGTAGAATATTTCGCAAATCAATTATTCTCAGCAACAGGGGATTCTTTTGAGACTATCGATCAATTCATGATTGAACTCGATTATGATTTGAAGACTAAATATTACAATCCAAATGATGCCAACTTAGTGAGTTTACAACAACGTTACATGTCCGAATATGGATGGAAGAAAGCAAAAGAATCCACAGCGAAAGTTACGAGGAAAAAGAGAGATAATTTCTTAAAGATATATCGAACAATGAGTATCCAAGAGTGTTATGCCGTCGTGCATAATAAGAAGTACGATAAATTAGGTGCGCATTTAGGAGATTTTAAAGAATGTCTCAAATACTTCACAGGGACGAGTCCCGATACAAAAGTTATGGTTGAATTTAGATTGAGACCGGGTGCAGAAGATGAGTTATTCAGTCGTGAAGTAGCATTTCAATCTGATAGTAGAAAAAGTGATCAAATGGTAAAAGGGTTGAATCCTATTGCGGATGCAATTCGTGTTGGGCATAGTTTCACCTTAGGTTCTTCTAATGAAGGAATGGTAGATGGGCAAATAGGGCTGAAGTCCGAAAGCAGTGGAGAAGCAAAGTTCAGTATCAGCTTAAGTGACGCTGTATCGAAAAATAAATTAGGCGCTAAGGTGGAGTCCGTCTATCTGAAAAAGGTAGGGGAAGAGTATATTAAAGGTATGCAATTTGATGAAAACAATAAAAAAATCAGTTCTTCCGCCCATGCGATGAGAACCATCCGTCACATAATAGATAAAAAATAAAACGAATATCGTTTCTATAAAATGGAACCCAGTACCTTGTCGGTACTGGGTTTGTTGTTCTTCTTCAATCTACTTTTTCTTTTAAGGAGCGATCAGCGGTTAAAACACACATGTAGTTTTTGACATCACTTGTAAAACCACGCTACTATTGGCATTCGTAGGCTTAACAATGGGGTTGTCATATTCCGCAAAAGCTACATAAACGGACAATTGTCATCAAAAATGACATATTGCAGCTCGTAAATGAACATTCATTTTCCTATTAGTAATATAGAATAATCATCTTCTTGAAAGCGTTAGCAATGACCATCTGAAATGACATATTTACGATTTATCCAATTTTCCGTAAGTTATAAATGTAAACGCTAACATTCAAAGTTGGCGACTACAGTTGAGTATCGACTAGATCATTTTACAATTGACAGGAAGGGGTGATACCTATGCAGAGTACGAAAAAAGTTACGATGGGCAACACACTTCCAATAAAGAACGGTAAGAAAACAGTGTGGAAGAGAATGCTTCAGAATTGGGAACTTTATGTATTCATTGCACCGGCATTTTTCTATTTTCTAATTTTCCATTATGGTCCGATGTATGGTATCCAAATCGCGTTTAAAAATTTCGTAGCAACGAAAGGAATCATGGGGAGCTCATGGATTGGATTCGATCATTTTGTTCGATTCTTCGACTCTCACTATTTCTGGGACTTGTTATGGAACACACTTAGTATCAGCTTGTACGAACTGGCAGTTGGGTTTCCAATTCCCATTATATTAGCTCTGGCTCTTAACGAGATAAAGAATGGTACATTCAAGCGTCTAGCGCAGACCGTAACGTATGCACCTCACTTTATCTCAGTCGTCGTTATGGCAGGTATGATTATTACGTTCTTATCTCCATCGTCTGGTATGATCGTACATATTATTGAAGCGCTTGGATTTGAAGCTCCAGCGATTCTGACAGATCCGAAATGGTTCAAAACGATGTATGTACTATCTGGTGTATGGCAAAGCGCAGGTTGGGGAACGATCATATACCTTGCAGCATTATCCGGTGTAGACCCGCAGCAGCATGAAGCAGCTATTATTGATGGCGCATCACGCTTCCAACGCGTTCGTCACATTAACATTCCTACTATTGTTCCGACGATTACGATTCTATTGATCCTTAACATCGGTGGATTATTATCTGTGGGTTTTGAGAAAATTCTATTACTGCAGAATCCACTTAACATGGAAGCGTCAGATGTAATCTCAACCTTCGTATACCGAATGGGTCTTGAGCAAGCACAATACAGCTTTTCGACGGCAGTCGGATTGTTCAATTCCGTTATTAATGCGATATTGTTAATCACAATTAATCAGATTGTACGTCGTACAAGTGAAAATAGCTTGTGGTAGAAAGAGGAGGTGAACCCGATGATTGCAGCAGGTGTTAAAGAATCGAAGAAAGATAAGATATTCTTATACTGTAACTATGTGTACGTATTTCTAGCATTCATTCTTGTATTTTACCCAGTTGTCTATATGTTTAGCGCTTCCATTAGTGATCCGAAGCTGGTTGGTTCAGGAGAGATGTGGTTACTTCCTAAGGGCATTACATTCGAAGGTTATATTCGGGTATTCGAAGATTCAAAGATATGGACAGGTTACGCGAATACGATCTTATATACCGTTGTAGGTACATTTGTTAACTTATTCGTCACTTTACCGGCAGCTTACGCGCTAAGCCGTAAAGATTTTGTAGGTCGCGGATTTTTCATGGCGATGTTCATGGTTACGATGTTCTTCGGTGGAGGACTTATCCCAAGTTACTTGCTGATTAAAGAGTTAGGTATGATTGATTCCATGTGGGCACTGATCATTCCATCTGCTGCGTCCATCTGGCACATTATTGTATCCCGTACGTTCTTCCAATCTTCAATTCCTAAGGAATTGCAAGAAGCAGCTCAGATTGACGGATGTACGAACATGCGATTGTTCATTAAGATTATCCTTCCATTATCCACACCGATTATTGCGGTTATGGCATTGTTCTACGGTGTAGGTCATTGGAACAGTTACTTCTCAGCGATGATTTATCTGAATGATGCTTCACAATATCCACTTCAGCTTATCTTGCGCCAAATTCTCGTTCTTCAGCAGACAGCCGCTCAAGGTGGCGGAGCAATCGATATTGCTTCAGCAGCAGCACTTAATAATAAAGCTGAAATCGCTTCACTCGTGAAATACGCAGTAATTATCGTTGCTACGGTGCCAATTATTGCGGTCTATCCGTTCCTACAAAGATTCTTTGTACAAGGTGTCATGATTGGTTCCGTGAAGGGCTAATTTTTGAACATATAACTAAGATTATGATGTAAAAGGGGAGAATGAGTCGATGAGTAAATTACGTAAAACGTCTGTACTCGCATTAAGTCTCACACTAGCAATGTCTGCACTAGCAGGTTGCGGTGCACCTAAAGAAGAAGCGAAGGGTGACACAGCGGCTGATGTAAAAAAAGAAGGCTTCCCAATTGTGGACAAGCCGCTAACACTCAAAATTATGTCCCAAGATGCAGGTAAAGCAGATTGGAATACGATGCCTGCACTTCAAGAGATGGAGAAGTTAACAGGTATCAAGATGGAATACCAATTAACACCTATTGATAGCTTTGAGACAAAGAAAAATTTGGTATACACAAGTGGAAATCTGCCAGACATTCTACTTGCCGCCGATATTCGTTCTGCAGAGCAAGTTAACTATGGTGAGCAAGGTATCTTGCTTCCGCTTGATAAATATATCGATGAAGGCTATGCGCCTAACATTAAGAAGTTATTCGATGAGAACCCACAGATTCGTCAGTCCTTTACAACACCCAATGGTCATATCTACTCCATTCCTTTCATTGATCTAGCTGCTGTATGGTACCGTGCACCGCTATGGTACAACGGTAAGCACTTGAAGAAGCTAGGCATGACAGAATTACCGAAGACAACAGATGAGCTATATACATACCTTAAACGTGTAAAAGACGAAGATGCCAATGGCAACGGTAAGCAGGATGAAATTCCATTGACGTCTGTGAAACTTAACGATATTCGTCAATATTTTCTAAGTTTCTGGGGAATGCCGGGACCGCTACATTATGCGGATAAAGCTGGAAAAGTCCGCTTTGCACCCCAAGAAGAAGGTTACAAAGGATACTTAGCTTTTATGAATCGTCTATGGAATGAAAAGCTGCTGGATCATGAGACATTCTCACAAACGGAGGAGCAGAAGAAGGCAAAAGGTAAGAACAATCAGGTAGCCCTTGCGAATGATTACTTCCCTTACTTCACCTTTGGCGGTGAACCTAATGAAGATCATCCAATGATGACCTTGCTTAAGAGTGAAGTAGTAGATTCACCCGTATACGGTAAACACCCGGGATTCTCTGGTCAAGGTACACTTGCAATCACAAGCAGTAATGCGAATCCAGAAGCATCCATGCGTTGGATTGATTATCTGTACAGCACTGAAGGGGCAACATTATTCAAGCACGGTCCAGAAAACTTACTTTGGAAGTACTCCGATAAAGATACTTGGACGAAAGAATGGCTACCTGTACCAAACGGGGAAGATCGTGAAGAGTACAAAGGTAAAGTTACACCAAACCACGGTATTCTGTTCCCTGGTGTTAACTCTACTGACTTGAACAAAGGTTTTGTAAATAATTTCGAACTTTGGGTAGACAAACAAAATCAAGAGAAGCTTATCCCTTACTCTGTTAATGCTTTCCCAGGCGTATACCTAACGAATGAGCATCAGACAGAAGCTTCTGCTATTTATGCGGACGTAAGAAAATATGTTGAGCAGATGGAAGCGAAGTTTGTAACGGGTCAAGAACCGCTTGCGAATTGGGATAAATACGTAGCACAGTTGAAAAAAATGGGTACAGACCGCTATGTTGAACTTTACCAAGGTGCATACGATCAGTGGGCTAGCAAAAAGTAACCTATTATTATTAAATCTTTATATATCTTATTAGATGTTAAGTAAGAGGCCAACACTCCCGGTCATGCTGCCTAGCATAGGAAGTGTTGGCCTCTTGATTTTAAAGCTCGCTTGATTGAGATTCACTGGTGGGTGCGTGCAACTTGCGATATTGACCAGGTGTTGAACCTGTTTCCTTCTTGAACTTCCGAATAAAATTCGGTGTGTCCAAGTAGCCGACACGCTGGATAATATCTTTCAGTGGCTCATCTGTTGTCACCAGCAAATGCATCACTTGTTCCATTCGTTTCTGCCATATGTATTGGACGAAATTTATGCCGACTTTATCTTTGAAAGATCGACTAATATGGGATGCTGAGATAGCAAACTCGTAGGATATAGATTCCAAGCTTAAGGCATGATCGGTGTAATTCTGATCAATATAAGCGACGACTTGATCCATGAGCGAATGTTCTTCCTTCTCCTGAATATGCTCTACTTGTACACAAATACGAGAGGCAATATGCAGGTAGTTCGTCTCAAGTTCATCAAGCATAGCGATTGTGATGTTCATGTTGGAATTCACATCTTGGATCACGTTATGTATGTCTAATTCAGAAGCTGTCTTGAGCATCGTATTCATGAGATCGATGGCAATACAACGAATCATTACGGGTGTAAGGTTTGATGTACGTAGATGTTGAATGGACTCATGAATAATCTCACTTGCTACTTCATAACTGCCTTGTTTTAAACTTTGTGAAAGCTTGAGTAGGACGTTATTACCTATCCACTCGGTATGAGGGGCATCATGAGGTAATAAGAGTTCAAAATAAGTGACAGTACCTTGCTCAGATGTACTGCGAAGCTCAAAAGCAGAGCACGCTTCAATGTAAGATTCATTCATTTGATTCGAGCTCAAGTAACATGTACCGACACCAATGGTTGGAATTATTTTGAACATCTTAAGTATGTTACTGCTTGTTGCTTCTACGATTAGCGTGATTTGTTCGAATACCTGATCTTGCTCCATGAGATCAAAGCTTACCATGAGCGCCAGTTGATCTAGTTGTGGAAGTTCTACACCGTAAGCATGAGCTTGCAGCTCAGGGTAATCCATACGCATCATTGCTTGCATGATATTTTGTATGCCACCGATCTGCCCATTTGGGTGATAACCGATTACCATGACAAAATGGTGGGAATGATCGAATCGAATATCGAATGCTTGCAGCAAATCCGGAGTTAACCCTTGTTTGTCACCGTATTTCAATAGCAGCGACAGCAGGTGATTACGGGCATACGGTTCTTGAATATCGATACGTGAACTGTAATCTTGCAAAGCTTGATGAATACGTGCAAATTCATTACCAATAGATAGTGGCTTAGTAGCTGCAGATGTTGAATCTGCCTTCGCATTCGCGAGCTGAGCAAGTGTAGAAATGGGCTTGAACTGTTTTCTAGCTATGAAGAACGCGACTACAGCTCCAAGCAGAACAACAATTGAAAACAGCATGATAATAAAATCTTGAATATGCAGAACACTGCTGAAAAATTGATTGCTAGGCATCATAGTGACATACGTCCAGCCATTCTTTTCCGATTTAACGGATACGATAGAGTGATCTTGGCCATCAATTGTGGTGCTGTGAATGCCCGCAGATAATTCAGATAAATATTTAGCATCCGAGCTGCTTAGCTTACCACCTTGATGGTTGCTGGCTAGAACTTGACCGCTAAAGTCGAGAATGTAAGTTGTACCACGATAATGACCTAAGATGGAATCAATTAATCCAGTTAACTCCGTTTCATTAATTAAGTACATGATTGTCCCGATCGGATGACCAGTAGGGGCAATGGGAACCAAATATGTAAGCATGGACTTCTCAATATGTGTGTTCTGGATAATAGTATTTGCAGGTCGCATCGTTGGGATAGTAACCGAGTTTAGATCCTGCAAAATTGTATTTGAATTCCAGTTCGTAAATTTGTAATGGGAATTAAAAACATCCATATCGGACATTCCTGAAGCAGAAAAAATGCGGTTATTGTTATGAAAATATAAGAACAACTCACCAATCATTGAATTGGTAGATTTATATTGTCCCAATGCTTCTATCGCCTCTTTACTGAAATAAGGATGGTGAATGCGATAAGAAGTCAGCCGTTCATCAATAGAAATTCGGGAAGCGATTTCGATCATATCTTTCATTCTTGCATCGATTATAAATTTTGTTTGATTAAGTTGATTGAGATGGGATTGTTCGATCTCAGATCTTAAGCTCGTGACAGCGCTCTCATAAATGAACGAAGTAATGAGAACTAATGGAATGAGCAGGATGAGAAGGTTCAACAAGATGTATTTGAGAAAAAGCTTAGATTTAAAGTAATTCTTGAAGTATTTCTGATACATGCATAGCCTCCTGTAAATGCAGAGATGTTTACTAATAATAACAATTAATTGACGTTTTGGACATAGAGCAATTGAAATGTTAGCAATAAAAATGAGTAATGGAGGTTTATTATGAGCCAATTACAAGCAAATGATCAGGTAGAAGAGCAAATTGTTGAACAAGGGGTACACAACTACAGTAGTGAAGAGGAGTGGGTAAAACCAGAGGATCCATTATTGCTGGAACGCTTGGAATGGTTCAAAGACCAGAAGCTAGGACTCATGATGCATTGGGGCACGTATTCGCAGCTTGGTATTGTTGAATCGTGGGCACTAAGTGATAAAGATGAAGAATGGTCACGTAATGAAATTGACTGGGACATCGATGCCGAAGAACTGAAACGCCAATACTTTGACCTCAATAAGACGTTTAATCCGCTGCGATTCCAACCTAAATTATGGGCAGACTTAGCTGCTGATAATGGATTTAAGTACTTGAACTTTACAACGAAGCATCATGATGGATTCTGTATGTGGGATACGCATACAACGGACTATAAAGTGACAGGCAAAGATTGTCCGTTCCACGCGCATAAATATGCCGACATCTGTAAGGAAGTGTTCGATGCTTTCCGTGCAAGAGGATTAGCGATTTCGGCTTACTTCTCTAAAGCAGATTGGCATACACCTACTTATTGGGCACCTGGAATGGAGCGCGGTACGTTTACTTCACGTGGACCTTCTTATGATCCGAAGCAATTCCCATGGTTATGGGAACAATTCGTTCAATTTACACATGATCAGATCATGGAGTTAATGACGCGTTATGGTCGTATTGATATGTTGTGGCTAGATGCAGGTTGGGTATGTGAACGAGCAAATCAAGATATTCGCTTAGGTGAAGTTGTTGAGAAAGCACGAGAAATCCAGCCATGGTTGCTATCTGCAGACCGCACAGTTGGCGGCGCATACGAGAACTTAGTAACACCAGAGCAGACATTACCAGAGCGTCCGCTTCATATTCCTTGGGAGAGCTGTATTACGATGGGAAGTGCATTCTCCTTCCGTTACGAAGACAATTACAAGACGGTGCGTCAATTGATTCACTTGTTGATTGAGATTGTTGCCAAAGGTGGAAACTTAGCTCTTAACGTTGCTCCACAGCCAGATGGACGTTTATCGAAAACGGTCATTTCCAGAATTCAAGGCATGGGTGAATGGTTGAATGTTCATGGTGAGGCGATCTATGGCACTCGTGCTTGTGAGCCTTACTCGGTAGGTAATTATCAATTCACGAAAAAAGGCGATACAACCTATGCCTTCTACTTGTACAAGCAAGAGCAGGAACAAGTAGCAGAAGAAATCATTCTTCCGATCCAGCAATCCTTTACGCAAATTGACTTGGTTGGTGGTCAAGAGAAGTTAGAATTCCGTCAAGTAGAAGGTGGAATTGCCGTTCGTATGCCGAAGCAAGCTGAACAACAAGATGTAGCACCAATCGCACATGTATTCCGCATGAAATAAAGAGGGAGTGAAGCTGAAATGAAACAGCAACAATGGTTCGAAGATGCGAAGCTGGGTATTTTTATCCATTACGGGATTTATGCAGTAGACGGTGTTTCGGAATCTTGGTCTTTCTATAACGGACGGATGTCCCATGAACAATACATGAAGCAGCTAGATGGCTTTACAGCATCCAAGTTTGACGCGGATAAGTGGGCCGATTTATTCGCGAAAGCTGGCGCTAAATATGCGGTACTGACAACCAAGCACCATGATGGTGTTGCATTGTGGGATACGCAGTATAGTGATCTGAACGTTGTGAAGCAGACACCTGCCAAGCGAGATATCATTAAAGAATACGCAGAGGCGATGCACAACAAAGGACTTCGTCTAGGTATGTACTACTCTTTAATTGATTGGTCCCATCCTGATTATCCAAGTGTGTTTGAAGGTGGAGTAGTTCCTGAAGACCTAAGTAAAGTGAATCGATTCTCGAATCCAGTAGATGGTGTGCAAGATGAAGAGAAGTGGCAGAAGTTTCTAGCATTCAATAACCATCAATTACGTGAGGTACTAACGAACTTTGGGAAAGTAGATTTGCTGTGGTTCGATGGAGATTGGGAGCGCAGTGCGGAGCAATGGAATTTACCCGAGTTCAAGCAATACTTACAATCGTTTAACCCGGATATCCTCATTAACTCTCGTCTTCAAGGTCATGGCGACTATAAGACACCCGAGCAGGGCATTCCGATTACACGTCCAGAAGGACCTTGGGAATTCTGTACGACCATTAACCGCTCTTGGGGTTATGTACCGACCGATGAGAAGTATAAGTCATTGAATCAAATCATTCGTATGTTCTGTGATTGTATCTCGATGGGCGGCAACATGTTGCTGGATATTGGGCCGATGGAAGATGGCACAGTGGAACCAAGACAAGAGGCTATTCTGCTAGGACTAGGCGATTGGATTCGCACGCACGAAGAGGCTGTGTTCGGGACGACAGAAGGTATTATGACTCGCTATTATCTTGGAGGAAGTACATTATCCAAGGATCGCAAAACGTTATATCTGTTCGTTTACGATACTCCGAAGGAAAATGTGTGTGTCAAAGGGTTATCCAATCCAATTAAGAAAATTACGGTCCTACATTCAGGCAAAGAATTGACACATGAAATCCATGGTGGCGTACCTTGGTTCAATATTCCGGGAACAACTTGGGTTCATATGACAAATGAGGACGCACATGAGCAAGTAACCGTGCTAAAGCTGGAGTTTGATGAGGAAATTGAGATGTATGGCGGTTCAGGTACCGTTGTCACACATAACTAATCCACATCTTCAATCATAAAGATAAATAGACAGTAGGAGTGAGCAGAGATGGAACAATTCAGATTACCACAAATCCCAATGCCAAAACTGGAAATGCCGCAAGCGATTCAAGAAGTATTGAAAGAAGCAGAGGAGAAACTTGCACATCGTCCCAAATTGTTGCAGCTATTCAAGAACTGTTTCCCGAACACATTAGAGACAACAACGAAATTAATGGATGATGGCACGACATTCGTCATTACAGGTGATATTCCGGCTTGTTGGTTACGTGATTCCGTTGAGCAAGTGATCCATTATGTACCTTTTGCCAAAGAAGATAAAGATCTACAACGTATTCTAAGCGGTTTAATTAAACGTCACATGCAATATATTCTTATTGATCCGTATGCAAATGCTTTCAATGAGACTGCGAATGACTGGCACTGGAATAAAGCGGACATTACAGAGATGTCCCCATGGGTGTGGGAGCGTAAATTTGAGATTGATTCCTTGTGTTTCTCAATCAGACTTGCTTACATGTACTGGAAAGAAACTGGATTGACTGACATCTTTGATGCTGGTTTCAAAACAGCTATGCGTACGATTTATGATTTGTTCAAGACAGAGCAATATCACTTTGAGAAATCACCATACCGCTTCACACGTGACAACGGAATTCCTGAAGATTCCCTACGTAATCATGGACTTGGAATGCCTGTTAACTACACAGGAATGGTGTGGTCAGGATTCCGCTCCAGTGATGATGCATGTGACTTCCACTACAACATCCCAGGTAACATGTTCGCTGTTGTGGCATTACGCCAAATGCAAGAGTTCGCAGAGTGGGTATTCCGTGATACAGACTTCCTGAAAGAACTTAAAGATCTAGAAGCAGATATCGATCATGGTATTCAATTATATGGTATTTACCGTCATCCAGAGTTTGGTCCAATCTATGCTTATGAGACAGACGGTTATGGCAACCACTGCCTAATGGATGATGCAGGTACACCAGGTTTGATGTCCATTCCATACCTAGGTTATGTAACAGCAGACGATACAATCTACCAGAATACTAGAAAATTCGCGTTGTCCCATGATAATCCATTCTACTTCGAAGGTAAAGCAGCTAATGGTATTGGTAGTCCACATACACCAGACGGTTACATCTGGCACATGGGCTTATCCATGCAAGGTATGACTGCAACAACGAAGGAAGAGAAGCTGGAGCTAATCGCAATGCTTGAAGCTACAGATGCAGATACAGGTTACATGCATGAAGGTTTCCATTCCGATGATCCAACGATCTTCACACGCAAATGGTTCGCATGGTCGAACAGCTTGTTCTCACAACTTGTGTACAAAGCGATGAAAGAAGGTATTCTATAATGACAAAAAAACGCACAGCGCACATTATTTCACATACACACTGGGATCGTGAGTGGTAATTGCCTTACGAGAAGCATCACGTACGCCTAGTTAAAGTTATGGATTCTTTGCTTCAGAAATTAGAAGAAGATCCAGAATATCGCACGTTCTATCTAGACGGTCAGACGATTATTCTAGATGACTATCTACAAGTAAGACCAGAGAAGAAAGATCAGCTTACGAAGTTCATCCATGAAGGTCGCATTATCATCGGACCTTGGTACATCTTGCAAGATGCGTTCCTAACAAGCAGTGAAGCTAACGTGCGTAACATGTTAGTCGGTCACCAAGATGCGAAGCCTTACGAGACGATTTCCAAGATCGGATATTTCCCAGATACATTCGGCATTTACGGTCAAGCACCACAGCTTATGAAGCAATCCGGTATTAACAACGCGTTCTTCGGACGTGGCGTAAAGCCGACTGGCTTTAACAACACAGTATCTGATGGCGATTTCGAATCCTCCTTCTCAGAGCTTGAGTGGGTTGGACCAGACGGTTCCAAAGTGTTAGGTATTCTGTTCGCGAATTGGTATTCCAATGGTAACGAAGTACCTGTTGATCCAGAAGAAGCGAAGATTTTCTGGGACAAGAAGCTTGAAGATGCGGAGAAATATGCATCAACGAATGAATTGCTATATATGAATGGTTGCGATCACCAACCGATCCAATTGGACTTGCCAGAAGCGATTCGCGTAGCTCGTGAATTGTATCCAGATACAGAATTTATTCACTCCACATTTGAGTCTTATCTAGAGTCTTTAGATGAAGCGATGGATCGTGAATTGTCTGAAGTTCATGGTGAGTTGCGTAGCCAACGTACAGATGGTTGGGGAACGCTTGTAAACACAGCTTCTGCTCGTGTTTACTTGAAACAAATGAATCAACGTGGTCAAGTGATGCTAGAGAAAGTAGCAGAGCCACTATCTACATATGCTAGTTTCTTGGGTCAAGAATACCCGCATCATCTGCTTAAATATGCATGGAAAACTTTGATGCAGAACCATCCACATGACAGTATTTGTGGTTGCAGCGTGGATGAAGTACATCGTGAGATGGTAACACGCTTTGACAAGAGTCGTGATGTGGCAGAAGTCATTACAGAAGATAGCTTAGAAGCAATTGCAAGCCATATCGATACATCTTGCTTCATGCAGTATGTCGAAGATAGCCATCCGTTCACGGTATGGAATACAACGGGACATGAGCGCAGTGGTACAGTAACAGTTGTACTTGATATTAAGCGTCAATACTTCCGTGATGAAATGCCATTTGGTGAAATGAAAGCTTTAATTAAAGGTATTGAGCTTGGCAACCGTACGGTTGTTGATAGTGTTGGCCAAGAAATTAATTGCACAGTAACAGATCTAGGCCTGCGCTTTGATTACGATCTACCGGATGATAAATTCCGTCAGCCTTATTTTGCACGTACAGTTCAAGTTGAACTTGAAGCAGGTGCTGTACCAGCTAATGGACATAAAGTATTCGCACTTGTTCATGCTTCTGAAGTGAAAGCAGCTGCGAAATTGGCAGGACAAACAAGCTTAATTCAAGATACGAAAACGATGGAGAACGATCATTTGCACGTAACAGTTGAAGCGAATGGTTCCGTTACCTTAAAAGATAAAGCAAGTGGCCAAACTTACAGCGGTTTATGCATGTATGAAGATAGCGGAGACATCGGTAATGAGTACATGTACCGTCAACCGAATGGTGAAATGGCATTAACGACGGAGCACCTAACTGCAGAAGTAACTGTGGCGATGGATACACCGTATGAAGCATCCCTTCGCATTGTACATGAGTGGGAACTTCCGAAGAGTGCAGAAGACTTGCTAGCTGAAGAACAGAATGATCTTGTATGGTTCACTTCCCGTAAGTCCGTTCGCTCGGATGAAATGGTTAAAGTGACACTAACAACTACGATTACTCTTGAGAAAAATAGCCGTGGATTGAAAGTTCAATCCGCAAGTGATAATCAAGTGTCTGATCACCGTCTGCGTATGTTGTTCCCAACAGACATCAACAGCAGCAATCACCAAGCAGATTCCGTATTTGAAGTTGTTACACGTGATAATACACCGTCTGCAGAATGGATTAACCCAAGTTACTGTCACCACCAACAAGCGTTCGTCAGCGTGAAAGATGAAACAAATGGAATTACAGTAGCGAACAAAGGCTTATGCGAGTACGAAGTACTTCGTGATGGTCGCAACACAATCGCAGTTACATTGCTTCGTGCAGTAGGTGAACTAGGTGATTGGGGCGTATTCCCAACTCCAGAAGCACAATGTTTAGGTCACGCAACGGCTGAAATGATGATTATTCCACACGGCGTAAACACACCGGAACAATCTTACGCGGATGCTTATCAGTACCAAATTCCATGGATGACAAAGCAGACGAAATTGCAAAAAGGAACGCTAGCTCCAGTTCATCAATGGTTGAAGTGGGAAGGTACAGGAGTTGAACTTTCCGCTGTTAAACGTAATGAAGAGACGAATGATGTGGTTGTTCGTTGGTTCAACGTAACCAAAGAAAATTCCGCAGTAACTTTCGAGCCGAAGTTTAATTACGAAGGTGCACACTTCAGTACAATTCTAGAGGAGCGTCTAGATGAAGTAACTGCAACAGATCAAGTGATTAACGTGGGTGTAGGTCCAGCTGAAATTAAGACATTGGTTTTGAAAAAGTAATAGATATCTATTAGCGGAGGAATCGATATGAATCATGATGGTGTGCCAGAACCGAAGATTGAATATGCGCCGAAACACTATATGTGTAAGCGCGCTCCAGAAACACTCAAACTGGATGGCCGTTTAGACAAGCCATTTTGGGCAGACGCAGTCTGGACCGATGATTTCGTAGATATTGAGGGCGATCTTCGCCCTCTTCCTACTAAACAGACACGAGTGAAGATGTTGTGGGACGAAGAGTACTTTTATTTTGGAGCGGAAATGAAAGAGGATCAGATCTGGGCAACACTAACAGAACGTGATTCGGTCATTTTCTATGATAATGATTTTGAAATCTTTATTGATCCAGATGGTGATTCACATCAATATTATGAGTTCGAGATCAATGCGCTGAACACAGTTTGGGATCTCCTTCTTGTTAAACCTTACCGTGACGGTGGTCCTCCAGTAGATGGATGGGATATTCAAGACCTAAAAACGGCGGTCTATATAGATGGTGAACTCAACAATCCGAATGCGAATAATCGGATGTGGAGTGTGGAAGTTGCGATTCCTTGGAAGAGCATACGTGAGTGTGCACCAGAGCGTCGTATGCCAAATGTAGGCGAATTCTGGCGTGTGAACTTCTCCCGTGTGCAGTGGCAAGCTGAAGTGAAAGATGGACAATTCACGAAGGTAATCAATCCGGAGACTGGCAAATCTTATCCAGAAGATAACTGGGTTTGGTCGCCAATGGGCTTAATTAATATGCATTATCCAGAGCTATGGGGTTATGTCGAATTCATAGATGAAGCGGGACCTACAATGTTCGAGATGCCGCAAGATGAGCGAGTGAAGTGGGAGCTTCGTAAGTTGTACTATCGAGAGCGTAACTATTATGCAAGTCATGGTGAGTTCGCAAAAGACATGGCATTACTTCAAGGGGAAGACACATGGTGTATAAACCCTGTAATTGAAACGACAAGTCGTCTGTTCCAAATGTCTGCGCCATCAACAGATGGACAGTCCAGATTCTTAATTCGTGAAGACGGGAAGCTATGGAAGGAGTGTCAGAAGTGATTACACAAAGCAGCGCTTTTTCATTAGATGAACAAATGATGGAGGAAATCGAGAAGAAGTTTCAAGAGAAACGTCAACTCGCTGCCACAAGATCCAGTCAATTGTTTGATGTTTTTGAAGAACAACTTACAAATGAAGAAGAATGGGCACTGAAATACTTATACGCATATATGCCAGTAACGGATTTAGCGGATTATGAGGGTGCTCTATACTTAAATCATGTTCGCAAGACGCTTGAAATTCGTAAGCAAATGCCTTGGGGCACTACAGTGCCAGACTATCTCTTCTTACACTTCGTCATGCCATACCGTGTCAATACGGAGAATATTGAAGATTCCCGTGGATTCTTAAATGAACAATTAGTCGAACGCACTTCTCACTTGTCCATGAAGGATGCGATCTTAGAGACGAACTACTGGTGTCATGAGACAGCAACTTATATCGGAAGTGACTTGCGTACAATCTCTCCGATGACCATGATCCGTAACGCACGTGGTCGTTGTGGTGAAGAGTCTACGCTTGCTGTAGCAGCACTTCGCAGTATCGGTATTCCAGCCCGTCAAGTGTACACACCGCGTTGGGCACATAGCGATAGCAACCATGCATGGGTAGAAGCTTGGGCAGATGGAAAGTGGTACTACTTCGGTGCTTGTGAGCCTGAAGCTTGCTTAAACCAAGGTTGGTTTACACCTCCAGGTCGTCGTGCGATGCTTGTGAATACACGTATTTTTGCAGATTATAGAGGACCAGAAGATATTACACTAGCTGACAAATGGTTCACGGAAATTAACTTACTTGAGAACTATGCACCATCACGCACAATTGTGGTTCAGGTGAAGGATGAGCAAGGAAGTCCAATCCAAGGCGCAGAAGTGAATTTCCAAGTGTATAATACAGCTGATTTCTATCCTATTGCTGCTTTAGTGACGGATGAGAACGGGGAAACTTCTTTCAAAACAGGTTTTGGTGACTTGATGCTACGTGCCGTATATCAAGGCAAGTGGGGACAAGTGAAGATTCATGTTGGTGATGCGGAGCGCTTCGAAGTTACAATCGATCAGCTTGAACAGCCAACGGGTCATATCGACTTCGATATGGTTCCACCGCCAGAAATTGACGGTACGGATGAAGAGACAGCTACAGAAGAAGCGGTTCAAATCCACAATCAGCGTTTAGAGAATGGTGGAAAAGTTCGTGCGGATTATGAAGCTACATTCTTACAAGAAGCAGATGCACAACAACTTGCAGAAACACTGAACTTGCCTGCTGATCGTGTGTGGGACGTCCTTCAGAAAGCACGTGGTAACAGCCAAGAGATTGCTGCATTCTTGCGTGAGAACACAGCTGAATACGGACAATGGACGCTTCGCCTGTTGGAGAGCTTAAGAGAGAAAGATTTAATCGATACGTTTCGTCCAACACTGAATGATCACTTAAGCGCTTCCATGAAGTTGAAAGGTGACTATAGTGATGATGTATTCGCATCGTACATCTTATGTCCACGTGTATTGTTCGAAATGCTAGCTCCTTATAAGCAATACTTCCAAGAAGCGTTTACAGAGGAAGCGGCAGCTTCATACCGTGCAAACCCTACTGAGCTTGTGGCGTTCATTGAAGAGAAATGGGGCATCTGGCAAGATCTTATTAACTTAAAAGGTAAAGGTCAGGCTGTGGGTACTTACGAACTTCAATATGGAGATCGTAGTTCCGTTGATATTATGTTCGTGTCAATCTGCCGTAGTCTTGGAATTCCAGCGCGTGTACACCCTAGTGAACACAAGCCACAATACTTAGAGAACGGTGTATGGGTGGATGCGAAGTTTGTTAAAGGTATCGTTGTTGCAGGTCACAAAGCAAATGGTACACTTCGTTTGTTGCAGGATGCAGAAGCAGCTTCTGATGCACCAGTAGCTTCTTACTTCGAGAACTTCTCCTTTGCTCGCTTAGAGAACGGTTTGTACAAGACACTTGTATATCCGTATGCAAAGCGTGATGTGTATGAAGAGAGCTTTGAAGTTGAAGTAGGTGCATACCGTCTAACGACTGCAGTTCGTCTGACGGACGGCACGGTGCAAGTTCGCTTTACTTACTTTGTCGTGAAAGCAGATGAAGAAACACAAGTTGCGCTGACGTTCCGTCAAACAACAATTACAGCTCCTGTACTTGGAACGATGGATGTGAATCATACATTCAGCCAATTAGATGGTACAACAGCTTCATTACGTGAACTTGCGGGTGAGACTGGCGCTGTAGTGGCTTGGATTGAGCCAGAGCGTGAGCCATCGAAGCACTTGATTCGTGAGATGAGTGAGCTATCGGAGCCACTCGCGCAGATGGGCGCAAGAAGCATCTTCGTTATTGGTGATGAAGAATGGAGCAGCTCATTCGATGCTGCACGTTATCCGAAATTGCCACCGAATGCGATCTTCGTACGTGATTCCTCGTATGCGGCGCTTACGAAGTTTGTTGCACAACCATCAAGTGGTGTAGGTTATCCGCACTTGTTCGTTGTAGATGGTCAAGATCAAGTTCGTTACTTGAACTCCGGTTACAAGCTTGGAGCAGGTCGTGAAGCTTTGCAGGCATTAACTGCAATAGCGAAGGAAGCACAAGGGAGTGAAGCTTAAATGAAGAAAACATCTTATATTGCAGCAGGTTATGTTGTAGATGCGAAGCTTCCTAAAGTGAAGAAGGAAGCCTTAGATAAATTAACACACATGAATATCGCGTTTGGATATGTCATTGAAGATGCAATCTCCATTGCTCATTTGCAGAATGCGAGTGTGCTTACTACGATTAAACAAAGTCATCCCGACTTGCAATTGATTCTATCTGTTGGTGGCTGGGGAGCGGGCGGTTTCTCTGAAGCAGCTTCAACGGAAGCGGGACGCATCAAAATGGCTGAATCTGCAGTTCGTATTCTAGATGAGTTGCCACTAGATGGTATCGACCTAGATTGGGAGTATCCTTGTTATGGTGTAGCGGATATTCATTCGAGCCCAGCTGATAAACAGAACTTCACGAGCTTGCTTAAGACCATTCGTGAAGCTTTGAATCGCAAAGGTGCAGCGGATGGACGTTATTACTTACTGACAATTGCGACTGGAGCAGACCAATACTATATCGATGGGACAGAGATGGATAAGATCGAGCAATATCTAGATTTTATTCAATTAATGACTTACGATATGCGCGGTGGTTTCCAAGTCCTTACGGGTCACCACACGAACCTGTTCAATTCAACAGGTGACTTGTTCCGCATTAGTACAGATGCATCTGTTCGTATGTTCATGGATGCAGGTGTTCCACGTGAGAAGATTGTCGTAGGTGCAGCATTCTACTCTAGAATGTGGAATCAAGTGCCCGATCGTAATAACGGCCTACACCAAATGGCAGGAACAACGGGTGGATATGGTCCAGAGTATTCAACGCTTGTAGCGGAATATATCAATAAGAATGGCTATGTTCGTCATTGGGACGATGAAGCAAAAGCACCGTACTTGTTTAACGGCAGCAGCTTTATCTCTTATGATGATGAGCAATCGTTCGCACATAAATGCAGCTACATTAAGGAGCATCAATTAGGTGGTATGATGTTCTGGGAATATGGCTGTGATGACACCCTTCAACTTTTAAATGCGATGTATGAAGGACTTAAGCTAGATTAATAGTTTAGAAAGTTTTACGAGATACTCGGCTTAATGCGGGTGTCTTTTTTTTATAAATTTCCTATTTTTAGATAAAATTTCCCTCTATAATTGAATGTTATCCCTTCTCGAAATGACGATTATCACTGACAATGAAAGTGTTGTCAGTACATTATTTTCCAATTATATCGATCAATTAAAGGGAGGAATTCTATTCATGGTTTTGGTAAAAGGGTCGCTTCACAAACTGATTCTCTTCGCACTTATTACAATTCTAGTACTCACTCTTATTCCGTTTACAGGTATAAGAACAGCCAAAGCAGAGGCGGTCACAGCATCGAATTATAAAGTGGTTGCTTATTATCCATCATGGGCTGCATATGGCCGCAATTATCAGGTATCAGATATTGATGCGACGAAAATTACCCATATCAACTATGCTTTTGCAGATGTATGTTGGAATGGTATACATGGCAATCCTGACCCAACTGGACCGAATCCTCAGACTTGGTCGTGCCAAGATGAAAACGGTAACATAAGTGTACCGAACGGCTCGGTTGTACTGGGTGATCCTTTTGTAGATGCGCAGAAGAGTAATCCCGGCGATGTCTGGAGTGATCCACTCAAGGGGAACCTGAAGCAACTCGTTAAGCTCAAACAGAGTAATCCAGCTTTGAAGACGATTATATCGGTCGGAGGATGGACTTGGTCTAATAAATTCTCAGACATAGCGGCAACAGCAGCCACTCGTACGACTTTTGCAGATTCAGCAGTTAACTTCATTCGGAAGTATCAATTCGATGGTGTGGATATCGACTGGGAGTATCCAGTTGGTGGGGGACTTCCTGCTAACAGTGCCCGTCCTGCAGATAAGCAGAATTACACACTACTCTTGCAAGAAGTTAAGGCGAAGTTGAATGCTGCTGGAACAGCTGATGGCAAGACGTACACGTTGTCGATCGCTTCTTCTGCAGGTCCATCGTTTGCTGCGAATACAGAACTAGGTCAGATTGCAAATACAGTCGATTGGATTAATATGATGACCTATGACTTTAATGGAGGCTGGCAAAATATTAGTGCGCACAATGCACCATTATATGCCGATCCGCAAGCTGCGGCAGCAGGTGTGCCGAATTCAGCTGTTTTCAACGTAGAAGCGGGTGTCAATGGTCATTTAAGTGCAGGAGTTCCTGCCATTAAGCTCGTACTTGGCGTACCATTCTATGGTCGTGGATGGGGCGGTTGTGCCAATACAGCAAATGGCGAGTATAGAACATGCTCAGGCGTATCCAGTGTAGGGACGTGGGAGAAAGGGTCATTCGATTTCACCGACCTGCAGAACAACTATATTAATAAGAATGGCTACACACGTTACATGAATAACAACTCGAAAGTACCTTTCTTGTATAATCCAAGTAACGGTACATTTATTACTTATGATGATGTGGAATCACTTGGCTATAAGACGGATTTCTTGAAATCCAAAGGTTTAGCAGGTGCAATGATATGGGAGCTTAGTAATGATCGCAATAAAATATTGTTAAATAAAGTTGCTACAGATCTAAATATAGGTAGTGGTGGTGGAGGCGATGTAACACCGCCAAGTCAACCAACTAACTTAACTGCACCATCGAAGACAGCTACTAGCGTCAACCTAAGCTGGAGCACATCGACAGATAATGTGGGTGTCACGGGCTATACAATCACATATGGTTCGAATACGGTGAACGTAACAGGTACGACTGCTGAGATTACAGGATTAACAGCCAATACAGCGTATACATTTGTTGTAAAAGCGAAGGATGCGGCGAATAACCTCTCAACAGGTGCAAGCATTCAGGTAACGACGAATCAAGCAGGTGGTGGAGGTGATGTAACACCGCCAAGTCAGCCGACTAACTTAACTGCACCATCGAAAACAGCTACAAGCGTCAACTTAAGCTGGAGTGCATCGACAGATAATGTAGGTGTTACGGGCTATACCGTTACTTATGGTACAAATGCAGTGAACGTAACAGGTACGACTGCTGCAATTACAGGGTTAACAGCTAATACGGCATATACGTTTGTAGTCACAGCAAAGGATGCCGCGAATAACGTATCGACAGGGGCAAGCCTTCAAATAACGACGAATCAAACCGGAGGTGGTGGAGGAGCATGTGCGGCGGTACCTACATGGGATACAACAGTCGCTTATACAGGCGGACAGAAAGTATCCTATAACGGCAAAATTTATGAAGCCAAATGGTGGACACAAGGCGAAAAACCTGATCTAAGTGGACAATGGGGTGTATGGAAAGAAGTTGGCACTTGTACGACAGGACCTGCAACGCTTGAAGTGAACCTTTCTGAAGATCAATTGCAAGCTGAGATTGTTGCTCCAGAACAATAAATAAAAAAAGATCAGTGCTGAGTCGTAGTTAGACGCAGTACTGATCTTTTTTTCTACTTCATGTACTTATTCAGTAAATCATCAATGGATTGATTCATCGTCTCAATAGACACAGGTTTTCCAGGACTATCCTGCATATGATACTTCTGCTTCATCTTAATCACGCGAGCAACACTTTGATCGAGTTGTTCATTTGAAATTGTCCCTTTATCTACAGCATTCTTGATCGCATGCAGCACTCGTGTCTGGTTATCGTATCCATGGCACACCATAACTAAATCACTACCAGCTTGTAATGCCAATACAGCGGCGTCGCCGATATCACGCTGTGAAGTGATAGCAGCCATCGTTAAATCGTCGGTTACAACTACACCTTGGAAATTTAATTCTTTTCGCAAAACATCTGTAATGACAGCGCGGGATAGGGAAGCGGGAAGTTTCGCATCGATTTGGGACATGAGAATATGAGCAACCATAACAGCATCGGCTCCATTATTAATAGCATTAACGAATGGAACGAGCTCAAAGCTTTTCAAGCGCTTCAAGTCATAATCAACTACAGGTAAACCGAGATGCGAATCAACATGCGTATCACCATGACCTGGAAAATGTTTGACGACGGATATAACGCCTTTGGATTGGATACCCTTCATCGTTTGCAAACCGAGCTTACTTACGAGATTTGGCTTATCTCCATAGGCACGAACACCAATTATCGGATTCTGTGGATTACTGTTTATATCAAGGACAGGAGCGTAATTCATGTTAAGTCCAACGGACTTGACCTTGTCAGCCAATCTTTTACCAAATTCATAGGCAAAAGTCTCATTGTTCACACGTCCAATTACACTATTGTTAGGAAGACCTTTATAGGAATCTGGCAAACGGGTTACTTTACCGCCTTCCTCATCGATGCTCATGATCAGAGGGAGTTTATTTACAGCATTAGCTTGTTTTAAATCATTGACGAGTGTCAAGGTCTGCTCTTGGCTCTGAATATTTCTTGCGAACAGAACAAATCCACTGACCTTGTATTTCTGAATTAAGGTTTGCGTATGATCATCAGCCGTTAAGTAATCTGCCCCGACGAGGACAAGTTGTCCGATTTTCTCTTCGGCGGATAAGCTTGCGACTTGATGTTTGATCGCTTCATCATTGGAAAGAGTAGGTGTTTCGGTTGGAACAGTCTGTGGAGTAGATGTGCTGATAACTACTGTATCTGGTGATGATTGTACCGGTTTACTCTGATTGTTCATTGGCGTACAAGCTGTTAGACTAACAAGTAAGAGGCTACATAGTGCAACAGAAAACTTCTGTAATCGAAGGTTCATCGATAATCACATTCCTTTCCATGTATTTTATTGTATCTTTTTCGTTACATTTCATACTTTTGGAAGTGATAATATGAGGAATGAATGAGAAAAAATAATGCGCGGAGGTAACACATTGAACACAAAAGTCAAAGTAACATCCATCATATTCGCTTGTGCAATTGCTCTTGTTGGCTGTGGGGATGGAAAGCAGGCAGAGCCAACTCCTGAGGTGACGAGTTCACCAAAAGGTAGTGGAACGCCAACTCCTATATCTACAACTGCCCCTACAACTAGTGTAAGCCCAAGTGCTAGTCCTGCTGCAAGTAAACCACCTGCTAAGGGCGAAAACACAGGTGCGAAAGATCCTCAAGCGATCACAGTACTTGTAAACAAGCAGAATGCATTGCCGGACAATTACGCACCGAAAGACTTGGTCTATCCCGATGTACGATTTACATTTAATGAAAAGATTGAGAAACGGATGATGCGTAAAGAAGCGGCAGGTGCGTTAGAGGCTATGTTTGCTGGAGCGAAAAAGGACGGTATCAATTTAGCGGGCGTATCCGCTTATCGCTCCCATCAGACACAGACTGCTTTGTTTAATCGTTATGTGAAAAAAGACGGCGAGGCGAAAGCAAAGATGTACAGTGCAGTCCCTGGTCACAGTGAGCATGAAACAGGGCTTGCAATTGACGTGTCTGGAAGTGATGGTAAATGTGCAGCTGAAGATTGCTTCGGGGATACGAAAGAGGCCAAGTGGCTCGCGGATCAAGCTTATAAGTATGGATTCATTATTCGTTATCCAAAAGGAAAAGAAGCGATCACAGGCTATCAATATGAGCCATGGCATTTGCGTTATGTAGGAAAAGGCTTAGCAGCAGATATTCAGAAGAATGGTTTAACATTAGAAGAAGTATTTAATGCAGTACCAGCTTCTAAGTAGTCGTCTCGGTAAGCTCGATGGAGAACGTATCCTTAAATCCGATTAATCCGTCAGGGGTGATTCGAATGGCTCTAGTCTTAGGCAAGCGTTCAATCCATTGCAGTTCTAGCAATCGCTCTAACAACGCATGCCCAACTGCACCTGCAAGATGATAACGACGTTCACTCCAATCCAAACACTGCAAACAAAAGGCGCGGCGCTTCGTACGAACTTGAGCAAGATCGATGTTCAGGTTAGCGAAGAAGGCTTCGCCTTTTTGTGTGACTACATATTCTTTACCTACCTCTTCAACGATTAATTGATTGCGCAAACTCTCTGTTAATCGAACCCCTAAGTTGCCTGCAAGATGGTCATAACAAGTACGAGCTCTCCGAATGGCTTGATCCTCTGTGGCTTGATTTAGTGACTTAATCGGCGTAAGCGGGGTGATCGATAGGAGTGACTCCATGACATGAGCAACTTCTGGATTATGTATGCCATAATAGCGGTGCCTGCCTTGTTGCTGAACAGTCAATGCTTGGGCTTCGATCATTTTGGCAAGATGAAAGCTTGCTGTTTGCGGTTTAATACGTGCTTTTGCTGCGAGTTCAGTAGCGGTATGCATTCTGCCATCCATCAATACGGACAATATGGCCGCGCGCGATGGTTCACTAATTAGCGAAGCGATCAAAGAGACATTTGAGTTAATAGCCATTCTAGTTATCCTCCTTTTGTAATCCATATTTCGATGAACATGGAAGTGTTTCTATTTTACAATAAATCAGAATTAACAAACAAGAGGAGTTGCTATCAAATGAAACCAATGAACAAGAATAAACCAAATACAGTCGTGATCGAACCTAGAATTTTGTATTATGGAAATCCAGTGATCCTATTAAGCACTTTAAATGAAGATGGAACAACGAATGTAAGTCCGCTTTCATCTTCATGGGCACTAGGGAACAATGTCATTATTGGAATAGGTTTAGAGGGAAAAGCCTATGAGAATATGAAGCGTGATCCAGAGTGTGTTATTAATATTCCGAGTCCGGAGTTATGGGAGCAAGTCGAGCAGATTTCTCATTACACAGGTAAGAATCCAGTCCCGACGTACAAGCAAGAGATGGGTTACTCCTATTGTAAGGACAAGCTTGAGCATAATGCATTAACCTGTATTGCTTCTTATGAGGTGAGACCGCAGCGCATACTGGAATGTCCTCTACAATTAGAGGCAAAAGTAATGGGGGACCGGGTTCCAGAACATGCGCCTCACTTTGCGATTATCGAAACCCAAGTTTCTAAAGTGCATGCACATGCGGATATTCTGCTTGAACATCAATATATTGACCCTAGTAAATGGAGTCCGCTTATTTATAACTTCAGACATTATTTTGGCTTAGGAGAGCGTCTTGGTAATAATCGAAGGGCAGATGTTTGATCCCAATAAACAAATCTATAAAAATAAACCCTCAATTTGTTAATAGAATGATTCGTTTTCCGTATTAACTATTGTGAGACTCATACAACCACAACAAATTGCGCAATTTGTTTAGTAATTCAATTTCATTAACTGGTTGCATCTCCAAATGTGAGGAGGAGGGTAAGTAAGTGGAGGTAACTCAAGTGAATACAGGAATCAGCTACAACGACATTCGAGATCTTCAAAAGGGGCTCATGTCAGAAGACAAATTTGCAGAGATTTACGAAGCATACTACAGTCGTATTTACAAATATATTTGCTACCGTATCAACAACCACTATGAAGCGGAAGAGATTTGCAGTCATGTATTTGAAGTAGTGATTTCAAAATACAACAGTTACTCGTCACAAAAGTCCAATTTTGAAGTTTGGTTGTTTGCGATAGCTAGAAACGCTGTGACTGATTACTTCCGCTCACAGAAAAAAAGAGCCACCTTCTCACTAGATTCCATTCTGGACATGATCTTACCAAAGTCATCGCCAGAAGAAATTGTTATCAAGGATGACAGCAACGAAATCTTGTACATGGCACTTGCCAAGCTAAGCGATAAGGAACGTAATATCATCGGTTTGAAATATGCAGCCGGTTTGAAAAATACGGAAATTGCTGATCTGCTTGAAGTCAGTGGTTCAAATATCGGTGTAGTTCTCTACAGATGTTTAAAGAAGTTACAACAGGAACTAGAAAAAGGAGGGTTTCAATATGAAAAATAAGCAGGGTGTAGATGAATTTTCCGACTTAACTGACTTGCTTACCAATCTGGAGCATACTGACAATGCCTCCAAAGATCGAATCTATCAACGTCTTACTCTCAAAATGAGAGCAGGAACGATTAACCCCAATTTACTTAAAAAGGATGATATTGTGATGAAAAAAAAGACATGGAAAACAGTAACTGTTAGTGCGGCAGCTGTCGCTATCTTGTCAGGCGCGTTCTCGACTACCTCTTTTGCACAAAATATAATGGACTCTATTCTTGCACGCTTTCAAGTGGGAAATATTCAAATCACTCAATATGACAAGGAACCAGCTGCACCTGTGAATAATAGCGCATCAAAACAAGCGACGGGTGATGCTTCAGGTGAGATTCAATTGCCAGAAAGTCCTAATCTGACTGTGGATGAAGCTCGTGCTGCTATGGGGCTAAACTTCCCAGCTCCAACTTGGTTAGCAGATTACAAGTATGTCAATACAATAATTCAAGGTAAAACAATGGCAGAAGTACAGTTCGCAAAAGGCGATAAAAGCGTTAACTTCCTGATTTCCAAGGGTGGAGAGAATGGCATCGGTACCACAGGTGAAGTGAAAAAAGAAGTAATCAATGGTGTTACGGTTTATTTTGCAAATGGGATTGTAATTTGGGAGAACAATGGCTTTACGATAGAGCTGTATGCGCAAGACGATTTTGATAAAGTAACACTTGGCAAAATTATTGAAAATTTCAAGGTTGGGGAACCTTTGAAGAAGGAAGAAATCGAGAAAGTAAAGGAAAAAATTAAAAACACGCCTTCAACAGGTGTAGCTGGTCCTGCAGTTGCCCCACCTAGTAAATAAACGGGTAGTAAGAACAATCACAGTCATTGTTATAGCGAAGGAATTCCTTTAGTGGAATTCCTTCTTGTTTTGTATATTTGTTTACATAACATTTGTTATTTTATACATTATCGCACGTTACTTAGGCAAACACGTTAAGGCATTATTAAAAAAGAGGACAGGTTCTTTGTAAATATGTTAAATATACCCATGCATTAGGACGAAATATGCTATGATAAGAGAGTAATTCACCTCCTCGTGTATCGCCTGCGACATTTTCCACTGCACAGATCACTCCAAGACTGTAATATTCATAAGATACCCATTTAGCTGAAGTAGGTCAGAGATCCATATTCCAAGTCGAAAAAGGTTGAAACAATGCGATTATTCTGCATGTTACCTTCCAAATTTTATGAAAACCAAAAGGAATTTGCGAATATACTTAGAATATGTGTAATGTCTGCGCTAAAAAGCTGATGAAGTTTTTATCTCGAAAGGAGTCATCACATGGTCACGTTACCCAAAACGAATGAGCTTGGATTTTTCGAAATTAGATTAGAATCCATCGGAGGTCTTGGCGCCAATCTAGCTGGTAAAATGCTTGCTGAAGCAGGTGTAGTAGGGGCTGGATTAAATGGTGTAAGTTTCTCATCTTACGGTTCAGAGAAAAAAGGGTCTGCGGTTAAAGCGTACATTCGATTCTGCGATGCGTCCACGAACATCCGTGATACATCCCCAATTGAACGGCCGCATGTGGTTGGCATATTCCACGAATCGTTATCAAAAACAGTCAACGTCGTTAGCGGAATATATGAAGACAGTCTTGTATTGGTCAATTCAACGAAATCACCCGAACAATTAAAAGAAAAATTAAAAATGCGTGGAGGTACAGTCGCTGTAGTTGATGCGATTGGTATTTCTCTCGAAGAGAAGAACCGTGTAAACATGGCGATGTTAGGCGCACTGTTCCGGTTATGTGATTTCTTAGATCCCGAAATGATGAGAGGCATTATTCGTAAATCTTTGGAGAAGAAGTACCCGCAAGCTGTAGAGCCTGCGCTTCGTACGTTCGATCGTGGTTATAGTGAAGTAACATTCCAGACGTTCGAACTTCCAGAAGGTGAAGAAATGCCTGCTTTTGTGCGTCAAGATACACCGGTTCTTGGATATGCAACACAGCCAATGGGTGGTGTAATTACGAACCCAGGAAACAGTATCTTGAAGGATTTAAGCATTTCACGTGCGGGCATGATGCCGCATTTCGAAGATAGTGCATGTATTCATTGTGCGCAGTGTGATACGGTATGTCCGGACTTCTGTTTCGTATGGGAAGAGCAGCCGGATAAGAAAGGCCGTCCACAAATGTTCTTGCAAGGCATTGATTATCAATACTGCAAGGGCTGCTTGAAGTGTGTGCAAGCTTGTCCAACTGATGCGCTTTCCAGCGAAAGAGAGACGGAAGGTTATGCGGATGAGAACCGTGTGGCGCACCGTTTTGACTGGGCTGTGAATTAATTTTTCATTTAGAGAATCAATTTAATACTTGATTCAAGAAGGGTGGAATTGCTGTGGCGATTGATATGAAAAAAGAGCTTCAATCCGGAACCGTAGAACAGAAAGTGGTATACGAGTCTGGTAACGAAATGGCAGCGTATGCTGCACATCAAATTAATTATCACGTGATGGGTTATTTCCCAATTTCCCCATCGACTGAGGTTGCTCAGTTTTTAGATATGATGAAAGTGAACGGTCAGCATGATATCGTATTGATCCCGGCTGACGGGGAGCATGGTTCGGCAGGTATTTGCTATGGTGCATCTACAGCTGGCGGACGTGTATTCAATGCGACGAGTGCGAACGGTTATTTATATATGATCGAACAAATGCCTGTGCAATCGGGTACGCGTTTTCCTATGGTAATGAATCTAGTATGTCGCTCGGTATCAGGTCCGCTTGATATTCATGGCGATCATTCCGATTTGTACTATGCATTAAATACGGGTTGGCCGATCCTCATGTGTCGTGATCCACAAGCGGTATACGATATGAACATTATGGCGATCAAATTGGCTGAAGATGCAGATGTGCGCTTGCCTGTTATTGTTGCGTCTGATGGATACTTTACTTCTCACCAGAAGCGTCGTGTACAGACGATTGCAACCCGTGAAGATGTACACAAGTTTATTGGGGAGCAGCCGCCGATTGGCTATCCAGATACATTAGATCGCGATAACCCAATCACAGTCGGTCCTTACATGAATGAGCCGGATTACATTAACAACTGTTACCAACAATCGGTTGCGATGTACAATGCGGGTGAAGTGTTTGACCGTATTCGCAAAGAATATCTGGCACTTACAGGTCGCGACTATCCAGTACTTGATCTCTATCGCATGGAAGATGCGGAAGTAGCTGTATTCTTAATGAATTCATCTTCTGAGATTATTAAGGACGTTGTCGATCAGCTTCGTGCTCAAGGTATTAAGGCTGGTTCTGTTGCACCGAATATGATTCGTCCGTTCCCTGCCAAAGCAATTGCAGAAGCATTGAAGAATGTTAAAGCAATCACTGTCGGCGACCGTGCCGATTCTTATGGTGCGCATGGCGGTAATATGGTCAATGAGATCAAGGCAGCTCTTTTCACAGAAGGAAATAGCACGACGATGGTCATCAGCCGTATTTACGGTCTAGGTGGCAAGGACTTCTATGCAGAAGATGGTCATAACCTATTCCAATTCGCAATCGATGCGGTCCAAAAAGGCAAAGTCGAAGTACCGTTCGACTATTATGGTCATACACCTGGTGATCCTTCGAAAAAACCGCAGCGTGTCACGAATCCGATGAAATATGAAGATCTCAATACAGGTCTTATTACGGTAAAACAAGATGAAGAGACGGGGAAGCTGAACGTAAGAATCCCGCCACTTCGTTCTCTAACGAAGAAGCCGAAGCGTATTGCTCCTGGTCATGGTGCCTGTCCAGGCTGTGGTATTTTCTCTGGTTTAGAACTGTTCTTCAAAGGGATTGAAGGCGACATCGTAGCACTATTCCACACAGGTTGTGCGATGGTTGTTACAACAGGTTATCCGTATTCCGCTCACAAAGCGACTTACATCCATAACTTGTTCCAAAATGGTGCAGCGACACTTTCCGGTGTGGTTGAGATGTTCTGGGAGCGTAAGCGTCGTGGAGAACTGGATCACTTGAACTTGAAAGATGATTTCACATTCGTCATGGTAACAGGTGACGGTGGTATGGATATCGGAATGGGGCCAGCAATCGGGGCTGCACTTCGTAACCACAAGATGATTATTCTTGAGTACGATAATGAAGGTTACATGAATACAGGTGCGCAGCAGTCGTACTCGACTCCAATTGGACACCGTACTTCAACATCGAATGTTGGTTCCAAAAAAGGCGGTAAGCTGTTCCACCATAAAGATACAGCTCAAATTATGGCTGCTACCCACATTCCGTATGTATTCACTGGAAGTGAAGCGTTCCCGCAGGATCTCGTGAAGAAAGCTGCGAAAGCACAATGGTATGCACAGCATGAAGGTATGGTGTACGGTAAAATCTTGATAGCATGTCCATTGAACTGGTTGTCTGAAGATGAAGACGGCACGAACATTGTAAATGCAGCTGTTGATTCTTGTTTCTTCCCGCTATATGAGGTGGAGAATGGCGTAACGACGATTACGTACAATCCAGAAGACAAGAGCAAGAAGATTCCGCTTAGCGACTGGCTCAAGACGATGGGTAAGACTCGCCATATGACGAAGGAAGCTTATGCGCAGACGCTAGTTGCCTTTGAAGAAGAAGTCGAGCGTCGTTGGTCGATCTTGAAAGCGAAGCACGAGAATCCGTATCTATAAACTTGGAGGCTAGACATGGCATTCGTATTGCATCATCCTGAAACAGAGCAAATCTATACGCGAATGCTTGTGAATCATTATGAGCTGGCGTACTATGGGGTTCAGAATTGGGAGACGGAAGAGGAAGCGAAGGCACATTTGGAGGCAGAACCTGCATTTCTTGATAGGGATGGCAAGGTTTCGTGGTTTGTGCTTGAAGTATCCGAGCATCAGATGAAGATATTTAACGTGAAGCTGAAGAACGATCCTCAGAACTTGCTCTACTTGCGTGGGGGAGTAGCGTCTGTACAGCGTGAGACGGTAATTGAATAGCTAGTTGTAACACGAGAGCTGTGCATTCCAAGGAAACTTGGGGTGCACAGTTTTTTTTTATGAGTTTTATCCTTAGATATCTCCGTGGTGAATTGTTATGATCTATATATGATTACGATCTATAACTTTTGAGGAAAGAAAGAGGAGAATGAAATGATTGAAATTACGACTGTTGTGGTTCGTCAATTAATCAATAGTCAATTCCCTGAGTGGAAGGACTTAGAGATAGTACCTGTGGAAAAAAGTGGACACGATAACCGCACCTATCGGTTGGGAAGCGAGATGACCGTTCGCCTACCAAGTCATGAAAGTTACGCCTCGGCGGTTGAGAAAGAGATGACCTGGCTCCCTATTTTCAAGCCACTTCTGTCATTACCCATCCCGGTCCCTATTGCACAAGGTAAGCCGACAAATGAATATCCCCTTCCATGGTCCGTCAACCGATGGATTGAAGGCGAAACCGTTACACACTCCAACATACACAGTTTAAATGAATTTGCTGAAGATCTTGCTGGCTTTCTAAAAGAACTACAAGCGATCGATGCAAGCCAGGGCATTCCAGCTGGCATACAAAACTATCATCGTGGGGGAAATTTAGCGGTTTACGATCAAGATACAAGGTCCGTTATTGACAAGCTATCCGACCAATCTGATCAAAAGCTCTTAACAGAAATATGGGAGCTTGCCCTTGCGACAACATATCAATCTGCACCGCTATGGCTGCATGGTGACGTGGCAGTTGGCAATTTACTTGTGCAAAATGGGCGATTGTGCGGTGTCATTGACTTTGGAACTATGGGCGTTGGTGATCCTTCCAGCGATCTTGTGATGGCATGGAATTTCTTTGATCATGAAAGTCGTAACTTATTCCTCAGCCGCATGAACGCTAATCGGGATACGATTAATCGCGCACGCGGTTGGGCTTTGTGGAAAGCACTCATCACCTATGCCTGGAATGAACCAAACTCAGAAGCTTCACATTGGGGGAAGCATGTGATCGATGTCATTATTCAAGACTACAGATCGCAATAAGCATATGAACCTCCGAAACGGGCAGTTTAAAGGCAATCTTTTGTGGATGGTTTTTGAAAACCAGATGGACATTAAAGCCGACCAAAGCTGGGTAATACAGTCTTGGTCGGCTTTTTTCTGTTTTTTAGATCCGTTTCTTATACACACGCATGGCGAAGAAATAAGCCACGATCATAATTCCGAAACACCACGCAAGTGCAGTCCATATGTCATTTCCAACCGGCTGACCTGTTAGTAGAGCACGAATGGCTTCAACAATCGCAGTTACAGGCTGGTTTTCGGCAAAAACTCGTACTACTGTAGGCATCGAATCGGTTGGTACAAATGCGGAGCTGATGAATGGTAGGAAGATGAGAGGGTAGGAGAAGGCACTTGCTCCATCAACCGATTTAGCCGATAGTCCAGCAATCGCTGCGATCCAAGTAAGAGCTAGGGTGAAGAGAGCGAGTATACCGATTACGGCAAGCCATGGCAAGATTCCTGCCGACGAACGAAAGCCCATTAACAACGCTACTCCAATGATGACGATAACCGAAAGAGCATTGGATACTAGCGAACTTAACACATGTCCCCATAACATGGTGGATCGTGCAATCGGCATGGAGTGGAAACGTTCGAATATGCCACGTTGCACATCGATAAACAGTCGGTAAGACGTGTAAGCCGTACCACTTGCAATAGCAATTAACAGAATACCTGGTAATAAGTAATTGACGTAATTATCTGTGCCGGTTTGGATGGCACCTCCGAACACATAGACAAACAGTAACATAAATGCAATCGGCATAATGGTAACCGTGATGATCGTATCCATACTGCGGAATATGTGGCGCATAGAGCGCCCGACCATGACACCCAAATCACTGAAATAATGTTTCTTAATCGTTTCCATTTAAATAGCCTCCTTCTTACCGATGATTGAAAGGAAGATCTCTTCCAATGATGGTTGTTTTTCGATATATTCCACTTTTGCAGCTGGGAACAGCTTTTTAAGATCGGATAGGGTGCCGTTTGCGATAATTTTGCCTTCATGCAAGATCGCAATTCGATCGGCTAGTTGTTCCGCCTCCTCTAAATACTGAGTTGTGAGAAACACGGTCGTACCACCCTTAGCAAGTTCTTCTACGACCTTCCATACTTCGATTCGTGCCTCAGGATCAAGCCCAGTAGTCGGCTCATCGAGGAAGATAATTTGTGGTTTACCGACAACGCTCATCGCGAGATCGAGTCTACGACGCATACCACCCGAATACGTAGATGCCTTTCGACTTGCTGCTTCCGTTAATCCGAACCGTGCAAGTAAATCGCTGGCGATTTGTTTAGGTTTATCGAGGTGTCGCAGCTTGGCGATCATGATGAGATTTTCAAGTCCCGTTAAGTTCTCATCTACCGCTGCGAATTGTCCGGTCAAACTGATTGAATGGCGCACATGATCGGGGTTAGATGAAACGTTATAACCGTTTACAGTTGCTGTTCCACTGTCTTGTTTCAGCAGAGTAGAGAGGATCTTAACCACTGTTGTTTTACCTGCACCGTTAGAGCCAAGCAGTGCGAAGATACTTCCTTTTTCCACTTCAAAATCTACACCCTTAAGGACTTGATGCTGCTTGTAGGATTTTTGTAATCCTTTTACTTGAATGGACTTGTTAATCATTTGAATTCCTCCTTATATAACTAATCATTGGATCAGACTTAGACTAGTCGGCTTTGCCCGACTTTCGCATCACCATGCATTTCATAGCGTCCTGTGTATTCAACGAGATCAATCTTGCAACCTGCGCCAATCGTAACGTTCTTACCGCGAACGACTTTCGCTGTTGTATATTCCAAGGTAATATTTTCCCCTTCGATCACATCGACATGAAGCTCATTGTGAAGCGATTGGAAGTGGGTCTTGATCATCTTCATCACACTAAGACCGCCTAACATGTTACGACGAACTTCGATTTGATCGGCGTTAATTGATTTGACATGACCATCACCGTAAAGCTGAATATCAATTTTCTTCGCATGCAGTTGCCCTGCAATCCGGAATCCGCCCTTTACGTTGAACTCATCTACGGAGACATCATCTTTCACTTCAATCGCACCGTTGATCGAAATTTCGTTCGCTGTCAATTGACCTTTAACTTTCATGTAACCACTAACACTTGCTTCTTTCATGAATGCGTCGCCGTCTACACGAGCCGAACCACTAACCTTCAGTTCCTCTGTAATCAGATTACCTTCTACACCTACAGAGCCGCTAGCATTCATATATCCAGCCTTCACATCGCCATAGACTACGCCACTGCCACTGCAGTGAAAATCTAGACACTCCACGTTGCCAGATACCTTACCACTACCACTAATCTTAACTTTTTGAAAATCTCCGCCACCTGAAGTTCCAGATCCATTAATAATTAAATTACTTACACGTTCTCTCATCTTATTACCCCTCCACATTTTCCATTATTAAGCAAGAAGTTATATGAGTTGATTATCCAATTACTTCCTGCTTTCGTGAACTCAATATAACATAACACTGTTACGTTGTAAACAGGGTTTGTTATGTTTTTTATAAACAATAAAATTAATAACTGAACTAAAAAGTGAAAAACCCTTTAATAATAAGGGATTTTAGCTAATTTAGTATGCGTTTGTTATACAATGAGTAACTAACACTGTTTCGTTATATCCCAAAAAAATCAGCAATGTTTCGAGGGGGTTGTTACGTTGATACGTTACGATAAGGTAGTGCTTTCTTTTGTTATTGGTAAATAATTTGCTGACAGGTTCATTGAATTAACGGATAGGGCGAATCGATATGAGAAATATTAGGAGGTAGCAGATTTATTTCAGGATGATGAAGTGATAGCGAGGAGTGTGGGCTAATTCGAATGGATACGAAGTTATGGGATGTTGTCATTATTGGAGGTGGCCCTGCAGGACTTAGTGCAGCTTTAGTGTTAGGCCGTTCAATGAGACAAGTCGTTGTGATTGATGCAGGTCAGCCGCGTAATGCCGTCACGCAAGCTTCTCACGGTTATTTGACAAGAGATGGTATTCATCCACTTGAATTTAAGCGTATTGCGATGGAAGAGCTACATCGATATAAGTCGATACAGATTGTGAAGGGATATGCAGAGAGTGCGCAGATATCTGAATATATTTTTACTGTAAAAATAAAAGGTGGAGAGGTATACAATGGTCGGAAGTTGATAGTAGCAACAGGGGTTCAAGATCATTTGCCAGATATAGAGGGTTTGAAGGAGGCATATGGGTCAACCGTGTTTCCTTGCCCTTATTGCGATGGATATGAGCATCAAGATGCAGCAATAGCATTGTTTGGCAACGGAAAAGGACTCAAGCATTATGTACCACTCATTCATCATTGGAACAAGGATATCGTTGTGTTTACGAATGGACGAGCAGAGCTGGAAGAAGGTTTAAGAGCGCAAATGGAGGCAAGGCAGATTCGTATTGTGGAGGAACCTATTGGTAAGCTTGTGGTCGATGAGAAACAATTGCAAGGGGTTCTGTTGAATAGTGGAGAGATGGTTGCTCGCACAGCGGGTTACATCATGGATACGGGGGTTAAGCTGCACACATCAATACCTGAGAAATTTGGCGTGCAACTCGATGATAAGGGGCATTTTGCTACAAATAGTAAGGGACTTACGGCAGTTGATGGTTTATACATTATTGGAGATGCAAAGCATTTGTTCAACGGGCTCATTTGTGCTGCAAGTGATGGCTATGAGGCAGGTGAGGCGATCAATCAATTGTTCATTGAGGAAGAATGGGGAATGAGTGACGATTAATGTCGTAAAATTTCCCTTTATGTCTTGTATGACAGAACCATACCCTTTACACTAATAGTACTGGAAGATGAAGGGATGGTTCATGTGAAAATACCAAAAGTAACAGAAATCGCAAAGATAGCAAAGATACTATGGTGGGTATTGTTTGTGGTTGTAATTACAATAGTTGTTAATGCAGTGGTTAAGAATTTTTGGATAACGTTCCCAATGGTTCTCGGTTCTTCATTACTGATAATGTTTTATCAAAAGCTAATTCTAAATCCGAATGACGACAAGAATGTAAAACAACCGGATACGAATGAGGTTTATGCCGCTAGGGAGAAAGAAATCATAAGAATTGCAGTTAACAAAAAAGGTTTAGTGACCCCTACAGATGTTGCGATGTCTACAGAACTATCATTAGAGCATGCTAAAAAATACTTAGAATACTTGAAAGAAAGTGGCTTTGTCCGATTAAAAATCGCGAATAATGGAACCTATGTGTATGAATTCATGGGTATTCTTACTGAAGACGAGAAAAAGAAAGCAGAAGCGATCTAGTATAACTGAAGAAGGTGATTTACTGTGGATATGGTAGTTGGCATTATTGTTGTGTTACTTATCTTAGGATTTATTTGGAAATTCATCATCCTAGCGATTGAAAATATTTGGATTACTTTAATTGTAATTACAGGGATCTTTTCGGCATATGCGATGTATAGAAGTACGTTTCCTAGTGAAGCGCGAAAAAAGAATGTAGCTCACAAACAGATTAAAAAAGGGAATCTCAAATTTGATGAGAACTATGAGCAGAACGAACAGGATATTCTTGAACTTGTAGACTTTAAAAAGGGCCGCGTGACTCCGTTCGAAGTTGCAATAAGAACAGGACTATCGTTGCAAGATTCGAAGAGATATTTGGATTATTTTATGAGTATGGGGATTGCTAGAAAATTAAAAGCGATAAATACTTCGGACGTATACCACTTTACAGAGGTATTGACAGACGAGGAGAAGAGAAGAGCAGAATCCGTATAAGTACATACAAAGTAATTAAGCTGATGTCGGTTATTTACGGCTTCAGCTTTTTTTATTCCACAACTCGATTGTTAACCCATTCCTTACAAAATAGATTGACAATACCAACGACTTGAAACATACTTAAATCCGATAATGAGCATGGAGATGTGACGCATGATTTTTCAATATCAAATCGGGGAGTCTTTCTTTCACCGAATAGATCCCGTGTCAAAGCTGGTATGGGTCATTGTGATGTCGATTCTACTCTTGAGTTATGAACGGGCAGATGTACAACTAGGACTGTTTGGAGCAGTTGGGATCATTGGATTAGTAGGAGCTAAACTCTGGATACGCGCGATATGGCGAGCGATTCGTATCCCGCTTTACATCGGTATTCCGTACTTTATTCTTCAACTGTTGTTCGTGTCTGGAGAGACAGTTATATGGAAGATTGGCACGTTTGAGATCACAGCAGAAGCACTAGATTTTGCAATTGCGATCTCGATTCGATTCTTGACGCTGATCTTAGTCTCATTCTTATTCGTAGCAACGACTGAGCCTCGGATGTTCGTTCTTGCTTTATCCCAGCATCTTAAGCTTCCATATCGATTCACATTTGCGATCTTAATCGCACTCCGGTTTGTTCCGTTACTTGAGAAAGAAGCGGAGACAATTCGATTGGCACAGCGATTGCGGGGGCTTCGTGAACCGAAAGGGCTGCGTAATCGTTATATCGCTTGGAAAAGATTCGTTCTAGCCGTATTCATTCAGGCCGTGCGTCGCGCACAGCAGACAGCCAATGCAATGGATACGAAGGGATTTGGCGTATACACAGATCGAACGTACCTCAACCTCGTGCCAGTTTTGGCGTCGGGGGTGTATTTTGCAATCGGCAGTGGGCTTGTGATGATAGGGTTGTTGATTTTCGTATAAGCAGAATTGAGGATCGTTTGTTTTATAGGAAAGAAACATTAATGAAGGAGAGTTTAAGATGCAAAAATGGAGTTTGGCACGTTTCACAACAATGGATATTGTACTTATGGCCTTATTGGCAGTAGCAAATGGCGTTATGACGACTTACCTGGCATTCGTGAATAAATTTCTAACGACGCTTGGGGGTCCGATTGCAACTTCGACGATTGTCGGCGTTTATATGGTATATGGCCTTCTTGCGATGTATATCATTCGCAAACCAGGATCGGCACTCCTTACATATTTAATTGGAGCAAGTGTACAGATGTTAATGGGAATCAGCTATGGTGCGGCCAGTGCATATATTGCGGCATTATGTTATGCAGTAGTTGTAGAGCTCGTATTTGCGCTGTATCGCTACAAGAATTGGGGCTACTTCAGCATGTCATTAGCAAGCTTCTTAATGGTACCTCTATGGTTCGTATTTGCTGCGAATATGTTCGGTTATTGGAAATGGGATGTATCCACGCTTGTCATTGCATTTGTTATTCGCTGCATGAGCGGTATTATTCTGTGCGGGATGCTTACGAAATGGCTTGGAGACGCGATTACAAAGACAGGAATGTTACGTACATTTGCAGTTGGTAAAAAAGGAGCAGCGTAACCGTGACTGACGCTTCAATAAATGCTCCAATGATCGAACTACGAGACGTTTCGTTCACGTTTGAGGGTGAGACTGAACCGACTTTGCATCAACTGGATCTGAAACTGCATGCAGGGGAATGGATCAATATTGTAGGGGCTAATGGCTCGGGGAAGACGACGCTGAGTCACATGCTTCATCCTATTCTGCAAGCACAATTGCTTGGAGCACTTCATGGTCGGATTTTGTTTCAAGAAAATGAAGCTTCGTCGTTATCGAAGGAAAAGTCCGCAACTTATGTTGGGATTGTACTACAGAGTGCAGATGTAACATTCGTCCAAGAGATTGTGGAACATGAACTTGCATTCGGTCCTGAGAATATGCGTATTTCGACAATTGAGATCAGTGATCGTATAGATGAAGTGTTGCGTCAAGTTGGGATGGAAGGTGCTCGATATCGACGGATAGACGAGTTGTCTGGCGGTCAGAAGCAACGTATAGCGATTGCCTCTATGCTTATGATGCAGCCGAAAGTACTTGTACTTGATGATGTAACAGCGAGTCTAGATGCAGATGCGACGAAACAATTGGTGGAGACGCTTCATGATTTGCATCAAGCTGGGCATACGATAGTAACCACATCCAGTCGCTTGGAGGATCGAGTGATTGAACATGCAAGTCGGTTGATCGTAATTGATGATGGCGAGATTGTGGAGGATGGATCTGTGAATGATGTTTTAACTTGTAAAAGAGAACTGCTCATTCGCAGCGGCTGTATGCTAGAGGACGCAAGCATACAGTACCTTAAACTAGAAGATCAATCTACAATAATGAACAGAATATTATTTAATGACATTAATAATTTGGATAATCTTGAAATGGAACAACACCCGCTACTCAAAGTGGAGGGCTTAAGCTACTGTTATCCCTCGAAGGGAGTGAAGTCTGAGACTCAGTCTACTGAATCGTATGTATTTAATGACATTAACCTAATGATTAACCCTCATGATTTAATTGCGATTATGGGAGCAAATGGTTCAGGAAAGACGACATTAGGTAAGATTCTAGGTGGACTTATTCGACCAAAGCGAGGGATGATTTTCACAAAAAATAATGATCTCGCAACTATGCCAATCCATGAAATTACGCGTGTGGTCGGCTACATTTTTCAAGATCCAGAACATCAATTTGTAACAGATCGAGTCATTGAAGAATGCATATTCGGTTTAAAAATGCGTCTCGGCCTCCAGCCGTGGGACGCTAGTCCACCTGAACTGCTTGCGCAAGGCGAAGCGATGCTAAAGCGAGTTGGTTTATGGGAACACCGTGAGAAATATCCTTATACTTTGAGCAGTGGGGAGAAGCGCCTACTTAGTATGGCTTCCATCATGATCTTGGAACCTGCTATTCTCGTGTTAGATGAACCGACAGCAGGGCAAGACTACAAGCAAGCTGGCCGATTGATTGCTCTATGTGATGCTTATCGTAAGGAGGGCAAAGCAGTTCTTATGATAACCCATGATCATCAAATGGTGCGTAAGTGGGGGATGCGAGTCTTGAATCTCACTAATAAATGGAGCTGATACGCAACTAATGCGTGGTCAGCTCCATTTTTGATGCGATAATATAACATTCCTGCTTGATCTATTTCTCCATCATCTTCTCATAATCCCGTTTCGATAGGCCGTAAAACACCAAATCCTCATACACATCCCACTTATTCACATGCTCTTTGAATAAACCTTCGTACTGCATCCCAATCTTCTTCATAATATTGGAGGAGCCTGGGTTCTTCGTCATAGCGGCTGCCCATACTCGATTAAGTCCCAGCTGTTCAAATCCATATTGCATAACCCTAGCCGCTGCCTCTGTACCATACCCTTGATTCCAGTAAGGTTTACCGATCCAATAAGCAAGTTCTCCACGATCATGATGTCGTGTAACGCCAATCGTCATCGCACCGATTAGTAGATTTGTTTCTTTATGTATCATTGCAAAAGCATAACTCGTACCCGCTTCAATATTCTGATGTGTCGACTCAATCCATGTTTCAGCTACACCGTCTGGATAAGGATGTGGAATAAACAGCGTCGTACGTGCGATTTCTACATCACCAGCAAGTGCTTGGACTTGCCCAGCATCCTCTAATTCAAATCGTCTTAATCGAAGTCTGTTTGTTTCGTAATTCATCTCTGACATGGTAATTACTCCTCTCATTTTTCTAATAGAGCGCGTTCAAAAAGTTAAACGAAGAGGAATGAGGGTGCTGTAGGAGCGAAGCGTTCGCCTTTGAAATCGTGAAAATACCATATAATCAATTCAAAATTCACGATTGAGACTCACAGGCTTTCCGTGGAAAACCACTTCGTAAGCATTAAAGCACCCTCATTCCTCGTAGTGATCGACTTTTTGCACACGTTAACAGCCTATATTCAACCTCCACTCATGCCGCGCATATAGTATCACAAGTAAGCTGGCTGCGTGACAGATGAGGGAGGTAGTCACCCATATGAAATTGGAGCGAATGTTAGCAATCACGATATTGCTGCTCAATAAAGGTAAGATGCATCCGAGTGCACTTGCAGAACATTTTGACGTATCGATTCGCACGATATATCGAGATATTGACGTCATGGGGCAGGCAGGGATTCCACTCTTTTTCAAAAAAGGGAAGGGAGGAGGTTATGAGTTAGGCACGCAGTTTCGTCGAGATCATCTGTTTATGTCGGTTGAGCAATTGCATGCAATCATTCATGCACTGAGGAGTGTTCAGCCAGCGATTGATGTAAAGTACGTCGGTCGATTTATGGAGAGGGTGAAGGAGATGATTCACCTATCCAACCTCAACATTCCATTAACCATACCAGCAGAACCACTTGATGATCTGAACCCATGGACCCCGATCCATCCCGATTTTCGTAAAATGAACATGCTGCGACAAGCGACGACCCATCATCATCTCGTACGTATGCAATATACCGACATGCAGGGAACGAAGTCTGTCCGCACAATAGAGCCTATGTCACTTGTACTTAATGGATATGAGTGGTATATTCGAGCATTTTGCCGACTTCGTCTCGGTCATCGTATTTTCTTCGTTTCAAGAATTGATGAAATCTCGCTGATGGATGAGAAGTTTAACCCTCGAATAGAGCCTTTATATGAAAATGAAGCCTAATTCAATGAATAGAACATATGTTCTACATCATGAAAATGGGCATTTTTCTTTAGAATCAACTCTATATCCCAGTTAATTCCTGCTATTATAGCATAAATGCACAAAAAAGGATGACCTCTTTAACTATTAGAGATCATCCTTGTTCACGTTAATCTTGATTCAACTGTGCCAATAAACCTTCGAGCATTTGATCTGTAAATGCCCCGCTGCTAAAGGAGACTAATGCGCGTAATGGCATGAATTTCATGACTGCAGCCATCATATCTGAAGCTTCACCAGCTTCCTCCGAGGACACCGGCATCATGGACTTAACCTGTTCCATGAACCCTTGTACGATATGTGCTTTTGACGTATCTTGCATCAGGTCTACCATTGGTGTATTGCGTGTATATGTCTTCTTAATCGCAACCGTAGAAGTGACATGCAAAGTGTCTTGCAATACAATATCTGCGGAAGATCGACCGATCAGAATAGAGAAGTCACCGGTCTCTACATGCCAATCTTTAAGCTCCACATTATAATAGGCAAAAGAGTGCTTATCCAGCGTGAACGTCACGGTTTTCTTCTCACCCGGCTGTAATTCAAGCTTCGCAAAGCTCTTCAACTCCTTGTTCGGACGAGCGACTAGGCTCTCGTTATCCTTCACATACAATTGGATAACTTCTTTCCCTGCACGATTACCTGTATTCTCAACCGTCACATGAACATCGACAGTCTCGGTATCATGGATGTGTGTACGATCTATTTTTAAATCAGAATAGGAGAAGGTTGTATAGCTCAGACCATGACCGAACGGGAACAGCGGCTTCATGTTCTTCGTATCGTAATAACGGTATCCAACGAAGATGCCTTCGCGATATTCCACACGATCACTTTCACCTGGGAAGAACATATAAGCTGGCGTGTCGCTTAACTGCAGTGGGAACGTCTCAGCAAGTTTACCGCTCGGATTTACGATGCCATACAGCACATCGGCAATAGCGCCACCTACAGCTTGACCCCCTAAGTACGCTTCGACAACAGCGCCAACCTCATGAATCCATGGCATTTCAACAGCTGAACCATTCATAAGCACGATCACCACATTACGCTGAACAGCTGCAATTGTATGGATCAATTCAGTCTGATTCGCAGGCAACTGCAAGTGTGTGCGGTCATAGCCTTCAGATTCATAGCGATCTGGTAGACCTACGAATACAACCGCAACATCGGCATCATAAGCAACGTTTTTCGCTTCGCCAATTAGCTCTTGGTCACCTTGATCAGCATTAATCTCATACCCTTGAGCGTAGCTAACCTGACCATTGTCCCTAGAAAGTTTGGTGATCTCATCGAGTGGAATATCAACCTGCGTCGGTTTAATATGCGAACTGCCGCCACCTTGGTAACGAGGTTGTATCGCAAAAGAACCGATTAACGCGACTTTTTGATTTTTTTGCAGAGGGAGTAGGGAAGCTTCGTTCTTTAGAAGTACCATGCTCTCTGAAGCAACCTGACGAGCTAATTGATGTTGAGCAGCGCGGTCATAAGTCGCATTTTCTTTCTTATTGTCTACGCACTTAAATATAATCGTAAGCAATTGCTCGACTGTTTGGTTTAACTTTTCTAACGATAATTTGCCGTTATTCACAGCATCCACGATTTTCTTATCAGACAAGCCGTTATTGGCAGGCATTTCAAGTGCAAGTCCTGCATCAAGTGCTGGCACACGTTCATCAACTGCACCCCAGTCGGAGACGACGAAACCTTCGTGACCCCATTCTTTTTGTAAAATACCCGTAAGTAAGTACTCATTCTCAGAGGCATATGTGCCATTTACGCGGTTATAGGAACTCATGACTGTCCAAGGCTGACCGTTCTTGACAGCGCCTTCAAAACTAGCAAGATAGATCTCACGTAAAGTACGCTCATCAACAATTGCATCTACAGACATACGGCGATGTTCTTGATTATTCACGGCATAATGTTTCATCGACGTTCCAACGCCTTGGCTTTGAACCGCTTGAATATAACTCGTTGCCATCTCTGTAGAAAGGTATGGATCTTCGGAGAAGTATTCAAAGTTACGTCCGTTGAGCGGCGAACGCTTAATGTTGACACCAGGTCCAAGGAGGATAGAGACATCTTCAGCTTGGCAAGTTTCTCCAAGTGCAACGCCTAATTTCGTCACTAATTCACGATCCCAAGAGCTTGCAAGTCCTGCAGCAGAAGGGAAGCATGTTGCCGGAACGCTATCTAGTAATCCTAAGTGATCTCCTGATTGATCTTGTTTACGAAGTCCATGCGGACCATCTGTTACCATTAAGGAAGGAATGCCAAGGCGCTCCACACCTTTCATATGCCAAAAATCCAATCCTGAGCACAAACTTGCTTTTTCTTCTAAAGTCATTTGTTCAATTAGTGCCTGAATGTTACGAGTCATCGAAATTAGCCCCCTAAGTCATAGTGGATTCAAGGTCATTATAGCGCAGTTGGAAGTGTGAATTATGGTATAATCTTTGTATTAATAGTATGATTCTGAGGTGTAATCTATGAATATATTAGCTTGTTGCAAAATGCTCCATGAGAGCTTGCAGCTCTCGGTTTATTACGTTCAAAATGATACAACTGAATTTGATTCCTATATAAACAAATCAAACCAGCATCCATTATTTCAAGATAGATTCCAGCTCTTGCAATCTGTGGTAAAGGGAGCAGAGGATATTCAATATCCGATCATTCGGACGACGAACTATCTAGAGCAGTTTATTGTACTGCCGATTCGAAGAGATGAGGTTAGCAGCGGGTATATGGTTATCGGTCCGAGTCTATCGAATATGCCGACAGATGAGATGGCACGTAATCTACTGAATGATAATGATGTTTCGCAGCGTACCCAATCGTTATGGATCGATTACTGGTCATCCTTACCGATTATGAATAAGCTGCGTCTCTTTCATGTAAGTTTACTTGCGTACAAGCTCATTAATGGGATTGAGCTTGAGATTACAGATGTACAGGCCTATAATTTTCAATTCGAACACCGGTTTGTCCCAGACGATCATATCGAACTGACCCTCTCCAGTCATCAAGAGTATTCGCTATTTCATACTGATTCTGGTGAAGAGTTATTCGATCATATTCGCAAAGGGAATAAAGAAGCGGTATTAAACTTGATGAGTACCATTTCCTATGGAGAGCTAGGGGTACTATCAAAGCGAAGTCATCTGCGTAATGTGAAAAATTTAGGAATATGCGCTGTTGCAATTGCTACGCGTGAAGCGATTAGGGGAGGCGTGTACGAGCGACTTGCTCTATCCCTGAGTGACTTACACATTCAGCACATCGAAGAATTGCGTCATGTCCAAGCCGTTGAGATCGCAACACGTGATGCGATACTAGATTTTGTCGAGCGTGTGAGTGAGAGTCGTAAGGGTGGTGTATCCAAACCCATTGCGCAATGTAAGGAATATGTGTTTACTCATATTTACGAACCGATTACGCTGCATGAGCTGAGCGAATTTACAAATTTAAATGAGAGCTATTTATCTCATCTTTTCAAAAAAGAAACCGGTATGACATTCACGCACTACGTGCAACAAGAGAAGATTGAAGAAGCGAAGAAGTTGCTTCATCTGACGAATGATCCGATCTCGACAATTGCATCGAAATTGAATTTTTACGACCAAACGCATTTGAACAAGATTTTTAAGAAACATGCGAATTTAACACCGAAACAGTACCGTGATCGAAGAAAAATAGAGTAAATCCGGATTTTTTTCAAAAAGATTTATAGAAAACCGAACCTTTTTTCGATAGAGAGACAATATAGGGTGTAAGCTGCTGACGAGGAGGGCCCTCTGAATGAAGAATGAAGATATGTACGAACTACTTTTAAGAATGAAAGATGGTGATCAACAGGCTTTTCATACCGTATATGAGGCGACCTATCAGGATGTTTATCGGACGCTTTCCTTTCTTGTTGATCATCAGCAGGATCGGGAAGATGTGATGAATGAAATCTATATGCAAATGTGGACTTCACTTGCTAATTACGATACGAATCGTCCTTTCAACTTCTGGCTACACGGCTTAGTCATTCGCCAAGTGCAGAGGTTTCGAGTCAAGAGCTGGAGGAGATTCCGAATTTTTGAACGCATCTGTACTTTCTCTCGGGAAGAATCTTATTTGGATCAAGATACGGCATTGATGGATGAGACGAACCAAGAGCTATCGCAATCTATACGCAAACTGACCGATAAACAGCGAGCCGTGATTATCTTCCGCTTTTATCATGACTATACACTAGAGGAGATTGCGACTTTACTCGAAATTCCATTAGGAACAGTAAAGTCCAGATACCATGCAGGTCTTGAGGCGCTTCGAAAATTTGTAGGGAATCTCCCCCCAGAAAGGATGGAAAGGCTAAATGACATTGGAACACAAAATCCGTGAAAACTTGCTTAAAGAAGCAGAGCAGATGGAATGCCCGCCGGCCATTTCCAATCGAATCAAACAATCATATTCTCAATACGCACAACCAAAAAGGAGAGAAACTACGATGAAAAAACGACTAATTGGTGGCATTGTTGCTGCTGCACTACTAATTCCAACTGCGGCATTTGCTGCGCCTACTCTATATGACATGATTAAAAGAACACCGATGACAGCTGAACAAGTAAAGGCAGATGAGGTTGGTAATGCAACGCTTGAGAAGCTTTATAAAGCATACCCGGAAACAAAATCATTCGAGATTATCGATGCAAGCAACGCGAAAGGCGATGTGCTTAAACCGGCAAATCCTGACGATGCAACACAATTGAAAGTGAATCAAACAAGTATCATCCTTCAAGAAAAAGGAGGAAAGGGCAAGAAAATTACTCTACATACTAACGGGATTACGGGTGATATCGAACACGTGAATCAAGAGAATTGGGAGCCTGCGTCGAAGCCCGTTATCAATTTAAGTGAGAAAGAAATCAAAGCCAAGGTGGATGATCTCATTAATAAAATGTATGGCAACGCCAAGGTGTACGAATTTGCTATGGAGCAAATGGAGAACCCGGATAATAAAGTGTGGATGCTAAATTACTCGATAAAAGGAGCAGAAGCACCTTTCTTCCAAGTATTTGTTCATGACAATGCGATTGATCTTATGCGAGTAGGCGGCGAACCTGTACAAAAAAACATTAAAGTAGAAGGTTTGTTCACTAGAGATGGTAAACCAGATCACACCTATGATTCAATTCTCAATGATGATAAGTTGTTTGCTTTACTGAAAATTACCCCACAACAATTAAAAGAAGAATTGGCAAAAGGAAAATCCGTAGCGGAAATTGCAGCTTCTAAGAATATCTCGAAACAACAAGTGTATGACGTAATTGCAAATACACAGGTTGATATCCAATTGGAAGCTGAGAAAAATGGAGTCGTTCCGAATAACAATCGTTCCAAGGAACAAATGTTGAAAGAAATTTCACCAAAGCTTGCTCCAATCCTTGACCATAAGAATGTAACAACCAAGAAAAAATAATAAATAGAGATAGCGACCGAAAAAGTGGAGAGAAACACGACCTTTCGGTCGCTGTTTACTAGCATTTATGTCATAATTAACAGCGTGAAATACATATTTTCACGCTGTTTGCTCTCAGATTGATTAAAGTTATTATGTGCGACCAAGATACACGATAAAAGGTGGTAGTTTTACCTATGAATACCGATATTTGGATAGATTATGAGTCGTATTTGAAAGTATTCCAAGTATGGATGGATGATGCGGGTTATACGAGTGCGACACAGAAAGCTTACATACATACCGTGCAAGATTTTTTGAAACAAGCAAGTGATAAGCAAGTAGAGAAGATGAACAAACTCGATATTATGACTTACTTAACGAGAGCTCGTAGAAAAGGGGTAAGTGACCAAACGCGAAATCGCAAACTGTTTGCAATTCGTTCTTTTTTTAAATCACTAAAAGATATGGAGATGGTAGAGGTAAATCCTGCTATGGATGTGAAGTTATCGAAAACAGAGAGGAATCAGTTACCTGTATTTTTAGAAGAGAATGATCTATCTGTGTTCTTGAAGCAAATTGAGGGAAGGTATAGTTCACGCAATATTGCGATCTTTCTGCTAATGGCATACGCTGGATTGCGGGTGGGAGAGGTACATAGACTGAATATTGCGGATTTTCATCAAGAGAGGGGAAGTCTGCATGTAATGGGGAAGGGGAGGAAGTGGCGAGCGGTTCCGCTTCCAGGTGCGCTTGCCCAAATTCTTGGACAAGTCCTCGGCGAGCGTCGTGATCCGAATCGTAGCATCGAAACGTCATTCTTCATTTCGCAAAAAGGATACCGGCTCTCGATTCGTCAAATTCAGACGATTGCCCAACAGACGTTTACCAAGTTGCAGGAACAGGAAGGTCAAGAAGGGCTGCAAGACCTGAAATTATCCTGTCATAAACTACGCCATTCCTTCGCGACAATGATGCTACGGCAAGGAACGGACATTCGAATTGTGAAGGAATTAATGGGTCACGAATCGATTGAGACGACAATGATTTATACCCATGTCAGCGATAGTCAGCGTGAGGAAGCGATGCAGGCGATTCAACTACCGGATCTTCAGCTGACGAGTGGGTAATAAGTGTATATTTTACAAGTTTGATCATTGACATCTGTACGTAAACTATACGAAAATAGAAAGGTTGGACTTGGACAGCTTAGAGGAGGGAATGACCATCCCACGTAAAGTATGGATATTGTTTATTGGAATGTTTATTAACGTCACTGCAATTTCTTTTATATGGCCGCTGAATACGATTTTTATTAATGGTCATTTGGGTAAACCCCTATGGATCGCGGGTTTAGTATTAACTTTTAACTCACTTGCTTCCGTTATTGGCAGTATGCTCGGGGGTTACTTATTCGATAAGATGGGAAGCTATCGCACAATTGTGATAGGTATTAGCATATCCGTTGTCGGCGCAATCATACTTGCTATTGATCATGGTTGGTATGCGTATGTACCTGCCTTACTTATTACTGGTTTTGGATCGGGGATGGTGTTCCCGGCCATCTATGCACTTGCTGGTAAAGTGTGGCCAGAAGGTGGAACGAAGACGTTCTCGGCCATTTATGTTGCACAAAATGCAGGAATGGCGGTTGGCGCTGCACTCGGCGGCTACATCGCATCGTACTCATTTGATTATATTTTTATCGGAAATGCTGTTGTGTATGTGGTATTTACCGTGTTTGTAATCGCCACATTCCGCGGTATGGCAAATGATTCTGAACGTAAACCGTCGAAAGCGAAGAGTGAAGAGAGAGGGTGGAGAAAAGTTTCGCCATCCATGCGCGCACTATTGTTCTTGTGTATCGCATATATCTTCTGTTGGTTCGGTTATACGCAGTGGCAAGCTACAATTTCAGTTCACATGGAGCGTTTAGGTATTGATCTGAAGATGTACAGCTTACTGTGGACGATCAACGGATTATGTATCGTCTGCTTGCAGCCGCTTATTACGATTATTTTGCCCAAAATATTTAAGTCCATTAATCGTCAGATGGTGGCGGGCATGTTCATCTTCTGTTTATCGTTCTTGCTGCTCATTGGTGCAAAAGGGTTTAACATGTTCTTGATCTCGATGATCGTCATAACGCTTGGTGAAATGCTGGTGTGGCCAGCGATTCCAACAGTTGCGAACCGTCTGGCGCCGCCGGATAAAGTTGGATTTTTCCAAGGTGTCGTGAACAGTGCAGGTACCGTAGGGAAAATGGTTGGACCTCTTATTGGAGGACTAATCGTGGACTTATCCGATATTAATTTGTTATTCATCGTCATTGTTGCGTTAATTGGTGTTGGAATGGTTATTACGAGTGTATATGATCGAGGATTACCGAAGGAACTACAGACAGATCCTGAATATGCGTCATAATCGAGAAGAAAGGCAGAAGAAAGGCAGTCCTAGTGGACTGCCTTTTCCTTTTGCCTACATATATATGGGTTTGGTTACTTGTTGTTACGTTCGTTACCGCGTTTAAAGTTACCTGTAACTTTTGCCATAATCAATTGTGATTCTAGAAAATCCACACCTTCGATGCTTGCAAGGAATTTATCTCTTTCTTTTCCTGAGAGAATCGTCACTTGTTTGCCATACCACGAAATAAACACTTTACCGTCCTTGTTCACGCGATACGCAAACACTTCTTCATCAAACCGATTGTTCTTATCGATGTTCGAGATAGTTAACTCTACTTTCATGTCAAAATAGCTGTACTTCTAGCTTGGAAGATGCTGGCATATATATTTTAACATGTGAATAAGGAAGTCGAAATGACTTTCTACAAAATATGCTTAAGCTTGTTAATTCAACCAATGGTTTCGACAAAAGTAGAAGGAATGTTCTTCTTTTGACAACGAAATAGTGACACTTTACCCATGGACAATGCGCTATAATCGTTATCAGACGAACCGTTGGAACTACTTTTTAATAGAAGTGAGGTTACCTAAAGTCATGATCAATGAGAAGATGATGCCTCTAGTAGGCGAAGAGTTAACCCCAGATAACCGGATTGTAATGGATGTCAGAAACATCCTCAGTCAACTAGGGATCGATCGAAAGAGTAGTTCCGGCGAATTGTTACGGTTGTTAAATGGTGAGGGTGAAATGGCGAGTTAAGTGAATACAAATTAAATTAAAGGTAGTCACTGGACTACCTTTTTGTATATAGCTCAATTGAATTATTGAAAGGAACGTTCAGCGCGGATGAATGCAATAAACCGCTTGGCTTCTTCTGGGGTTAATTCTTTGCCATCAATCGTTAAGGCGAATTTTTCTAGGATGGATTCATCGGATAACTCTAATTGATCAACAAACTGATTCATATTCGGATCAAGTTCAGTGTGGGGATTGTTCGTTCTACCAAGCAAATAATCTACAGAAACATTAAAATATGTAGCAATCTTATTCGTCGTTTCATAGTCAGGTTCTCTTCGATTAGTCTCATAATGTGAGAGGGAAGCGCGGGAGATACCGATTTTATTCGCCAAGTCGCCTTGCGTTAAACCATGCTTCTCTCTTAATTGCGATATTCTGTCACCATATTTCATTGTTGTAGTTCCTTTCCTATGAGAATGTTTCTATTATACCAGACTAGTTCTTAATTACATATAAGGTTAATCGTTCGTTCTTGTTTTTGATAAAATGTGTCGCAGCTACGTTTATGTAGATACAAAATGTCGCAATTTACTGATAAAACTCTTGACATGATACAAAATGTATCATAAATTAAGATTAGTAGTCAAATAAGCAATATAAAGGATGAAGGTGCAGTAATGAACGATATACATTGTCACATTCTACCGAACCTAGACGACGGGCCAAGAGATTGGAATGAGGCTATGCGAATGGCTGTGGTTGCCGTAAATAACGGAATACATTCCATAATAGCCACACCTCACCATGGTATACATGGATATGTGAATCCGAGTGAAAAGATTACAAGGGAAGTTCATATATTTAATCAAATGCTGCAAGAGAAGGGGATCTCGCTTCAAGTCCATGCTGGACAAGAGATTCACTTCAATAATCAAATCTTCGATGAATATGACCGTGGTCATTTACTTCCTCTAGGTGATTCCAAATCTTTACTTATTGAGCTTCCTATCCAGACAATCCCATCAAACTTCTATGAATTTGTTTCTTATATGAAAACGAAGAATCTGCAAGTCATTGTTGCCCATCCAGAACGTTATACGAACATTATCGACAACCCGCATATTGTTAAAGAGTGGGTAGAACGCGGCATACGAACTCAGCTTACAGCAAGCGCACTCCTAGGATTAAGCGGTAGAAAAATTCAAAAAACAGCAATGACACTTATAAGTTATCAATTCGCGCATTATATTGCATCGGATGCACATAACACCATATTGAAGGGTTTCTACATGCGAGAAGGCTACTATAAATTAGCGGAAATGTTTGGACAAGAGCGGATGGCAGACTTCCAAAGGAGGGCCGATACGCTAATCGAAACGCCTATTACGCTATAGTTGGAGGGTTCATGATGGATATTGAATTGAAAACAATACTGCGCATGTTTAAGAAAAGATTCTGGCTGATCGCCTTAATTGTTTTCACAATTACTTCACTTGTGGGTGCTTATTTTTACTTGTATTCCAAACCAACTTATGAAGCTTCTACAAAAATCATTGTGAATAAGACACGTCAAATAAATGGTCAGTCTGAACTAAATGCAGGTGATGTCGAAACGAACATGAAAATCATGGGGACGTATAAAGATCTGATGAAAACCGAGTGGATGATGAAGGATATCGTGTCGGCTCATCCTGAGTTCAATCTAGGTGTTAAAGACTTAATTGATAAAGTTAGCGTGAGTGATTCAAGCGGTTCTCAAGTGATGACATTCAGTGTTAAAGATCGTTCTTATGAACGCGCCGTCCAAATTGTCAATGCAGTGACCAAACAGTTCTATAAGAAGATCCCCGAATTAATCGAAGTTCAGAATATTACGATCTTAAATGAAGCTGATGCTAAGGCAACGCCAGATCGAGTAGGGGCTTCTCCATTATTTAATGTCGTTATTGCATTCATCGTATCGTTCATTCTCGGCATTGGTCTTATGTTCTTGCTTGAACATCTAGATGACACGATAAAGAGTGAGCGCGATATTGAAATAGCTCTTGAACTTCCTACACTCGCCATTATTAGTAAGATTCACCGACAGGATTATAAACCTCATGCAGATAAACACGCGTTAGCTGAGAATAGCAAAGTGGGGGACAAGTATGCGACGAACTAATCGACAAGCACTCATTACCGATTTAAACCCCCTATCACCCGTGTCAGAAACGTACCGCATGCTGCGGACGAATCTACAATTCCTTATTCAAGAACAAGAGCTTGAAGTCTTATCTGTTGTATCTGCTCATCCTGGTGAAGGGAAGACGACGACACTCGTTAACTTAGCCATAACATTCGCTAATGAGAATCGAAAAGTCATTCTAATCGATGGGGACTTAAGAAGATCGACACTACACCATATTTTTCACAAAAATAATGACTTTGGCTTATCTTCTGTGCTTCGTAAATATCAAGAATTAAGCAATGCCATCCATTCAACCCATATTAATAACCTAGATCTGATTACAGCAGGCCCAGTTCCTATTAATCCTTCGGAGTTATTAGGCTCACAAGGAATGAAAGATGTCATGGAGCAGCTAAAGGCACGTTACGACTTGATCCTGCTGGATTCACCACCGTTACTTGTTGCAGACTCGAAAATCATTGCAAGACAATCGGATGGTGTCATGATGATCGTCCGATCTGGGAAGACCAAGCGTGATGATGCTTGGAAGGTGAAAACACAGCTTGAGAATGTGAATGTGAAATTGCTTGGCGTTGTCTTAAACAATCATAAGCTCAAGAATAATAACGATTACTACAATTATTATCGTGATAACAAAAACCTATAAACCAGCAAGGAGATGCTCATACTAGCCGTGTGAGTGTAGGAATTCTTCTAAGGTAATGTCTACCTCACCTTTATCAATGTAGGCACTCGGTTATGCTGTGGGCATTAAACCTGCCTTAGACATGCTTGTCAGGGGTGTGACGTGAGGTGGGGTTAGATGCCCCTTTATCTTTATTAATCATTTGTTGATTGTCTGCCAGAAGCTATGATCTCCAATCAAGAGATGATTAATGGTGTAATTGAATTCGATTAGGGAACAAGGTGATGCGGTTTTGACTACACGATTACTTCAGTTGAGAAGGAAATTGCTCTCCAATAAGCTATTCATGAATACGTGGTGGATGCTGCTTGGGCAGGGATCAAGAATATTAATTCAAGCCGTTTATTTTATCATTATTGCTCGCGTATTAGGTCCGCAAGGATTTGGAGCGTTTGTTGGTGTTGTTTCATTGATGGCAATATTATCGCAGTTTACGGGTTTAGGCACTGGACTACTCATGATTAAGCATGTTGCAAGAGATCAGACTAGTTTCCCTGTTTTTTGGGGAAATGCATTAGCTGTGACAATTGCCTCTGGCCTTATTATGATTGGACTATCACTTGGGATTGCACATCTTGTATTTCCAACAACGATTTCCCTATCATTAGTACTTGTTATCGCATTTTCGGATTTATTGTTCTTGCCTTTGCTCGACCTTAGCACACTTGCATTTCAGTCTTTTGAAAAAATGTTCTGGACTTCACAGTTGCAAGTAGTTATGAGCGTGCTACGTATGATATTTGCGCTGTTCTTACTTTTCTTTGATGCGCAACCTTTACCTGAAGATTGGGGAATTCTGTATTTAATCGGAACGATCGTTAGCGCGGCGATTGGCTTCATCATGGTGACATTCAAATTAGGATTACCTGATCTTAACTTGTCTCGATATTATAAGGAAGCGAAGGATGGCTTATATTTGTGTTTAAGCCAACTAGCGCAATCGATCTTTAATGATGCAGATAAATCGATGATGCCGCGTCTATCTAGTGTTGAAGCTGCGGGGATCTATACATCAGCCTATCGGATTATTGATGTCTCGTTTACTCCCATACGATCTTTGCTCGCAGCATCGATGTCCAGAATGTTTAAGTACGGGGAAGCGGGGATTGAAGGGGTATGGTCTTTCGCACGGAAAATCATTTTGATTGGTTGTGCACTAGGGGCAGTGACAGGAGTCTTCTTGTACTTCATCGCACCAGTCATGACCTATATACTCGGCAGCAGTTACCAGAGTTCAATTTTCGCAATACAATGGCTTGCCGTTATTCCATTATTTAAGGCTATTAATTATTTTGCAGCAGACATGTTGACGGGTTCAGGGTATCAAGGGCGTCGGAGCTTTATTCAATTTACAGTTGGGTTTATTAGCATCGTTATGAACTTGATCTTAATTCCAAAGTTCTCGTGGCATGGGGCTGTCTTTATGAATATAGCCGCTAATTTTCTCTTAGCTATTGGCTTATGGGGTGCGGTAATTAATCTTAGAAAGCAAGAGAGACGCAAACCGACAGCTGCTTTATATGAATCGGTATCATCATAAACACAAAAGTAAGAATCATCTAATAGGGGGTTGCGCCTTTTGATCGTTGCTGTACACCAACCGAATTATATCCCGTGGATCGGCTTTTTTGACAAAATGGATCAGGTCGATCAATTCGTTATTCTCGATATGGTGCAACACTCAAAGATGAGTGTGACACATCGTAATTCGATTAAGAGTCCGAGCGGGAGCTTATTATTATCAGTTCCGCTTAAGAATAAGGGAATGCCCATTCATGAATTGCAAATTCGTAATGATGAGGATTGGCTAGCTAAGCACTGGAAAAGCATCACTTATAACTATAGTAGGAGCAAACATTGGGAGATGTATGCTCCTTTTTTTCAGCAAATCTATGAATCGACTTGGACTTCGTTATCGGATCTGAATATGAGCTTGATTCTATTGATTCGAGATATATTGCACATCGAAACAGCCATTGTCTATGAATCTGAACTTAAAGCGGAATCGGGTTTAGGTAGCACCAGAATCGTCAACATCTGCAGTCATCTCGGTGCGATGATTTATTTATCAGGCAATGGCGCGAGATCATATAACAACGAATTAGAGTTTAGAGAACGTTCGATCAAGCTCGTCTATCAACAATTTAATCATCCGGTGTACGCCCAACAATGGGGGGCGTTTATCAGTCATTTATCGATTATTGATATGATTTTTAATCATGGGCCGCAATCGATTGAGATCATTCGTGCAGCTCGTAAATTGGATATAAGGTCGGAGGCTCTGTATGGATAAAAAAATCGTAGTATTATCTCCACACACCGATGATGGGGAGCTCGGTTGTGGCGGGACGATAGCGAAGGCAATCGAGATGGGGCATGAGGTTTATTACCTTGCATTCACAGGTGCTGAAATTTCGGTCCCTGCGGGATTTCCATCCGACATTCTTCGTCAAGAAGTCAAGAAAGCTACTCGTGTTCTGGGCATGCAAGCGGATCATGTGGAGGTATTAACATACCCCGTTCGGGAGTTTAGCTCATGCCGTCAGGAAATATTAGAGGACTTAGTCAAGATGAATCGACGTATTCAGCCTGATATTGTCTATCTGCCATCGCTTCGAGATCGACATCAAGATCATCACGTCATTGCGAATGAAGGGCTTCGAGCTTTCAAATCGGCTTCGATATTCAGTTATGAACTACCGTGGAATAATGTGGAGTTCGCTGCACAAGGATTTAGTGAGATCGAAGATCGATTTTTACAGCGAAAAATAGAGGCATTAAGTTGTTACGAATCGCAAAGTCATCGTCCTTACATGACGGAGTCTTTCCTTAAAGGATGGGCGAATATGCGAGGGGTGCAATGTGGAAAAACGTATGCAGAGGCTTTTGAGATTGTGCGTACATTCTTATAAGAGGAGAAGGTGAATCGGTTGTCTCAAACCTCAGTCATTGCATTTAAAGATCGAATCCTGGACAAAATTCGCAATCGTACAGCAGTTGTAGGTGTAATCGGGCTTGGATATGTTGGATTGCCATTTGCAGTTGAGAAAGCCAAAGTCGGTTTTCATGTCATTGGACTGGATTATAACTCATTTCGTGTGAATCAGATTAATCAAGGCATTAGTTATATTGAAGATGTTCAAAGTGAAGAACTGTCGGGATTAGTAGAGCAAGGACTTATTCATGCGACATCTGATTTTCAATCGCTACATGATATGGATGCAATTGTAATCTGTGTACCGACACCGCTTACGAAAAACTTGGCTCCAGATCTTCAATATGTTACCTCTGTATCGCAAGAAATTGCCAAGAGAATTAGACCCGGACAATTAATTAGCTTGGAGTCGACGACCTATCCGGGAACGACAGAAGAAGTTATTTTACCCCTATTAGAAGCATCTGGACTTAAGGTTGAACTGGAAATATTCTTGGTTCACTCACCTGAGCGTGTGGATCCAGGTAATACCCGTTACTCCACGAAAAATACGAATAAGGTAGTTGGTGGAATCGGTCCGCACTCGCTTGAGGTGGGTGAAACCTTCTACAAACAGACAGTGAATAATGTGATTACGGTATCGAGCAGCAATGCAGCAGAGCTTGTCAAAGTGTTCGAGAATACGTTTCGCGCTGTGAATATCGCACTTGTGAATGAACTTGCCTTGCTCTGTGATCGTATGGGGCTGAATGTATGGGAAGTGCTGGATGCAGCATTTACGAAGCCGTTCGGAATTATGCCATTCTATCCGGGACCAGGCGTTGGCGGTCATTGTATTCCGATTGACCCCCATTACTTGGAATGGAAAGCGAAGGAGTTTAATTTCAATACGCACTTTATCGCCTTGGCAGGTGAGATCAATCGTAAAATGCCAGAATTCGTAATGGAGAAGACACTGCGCATTTTGAAAAAAATCGATAAGCCGATCTCACAAGTCGAAGTGCTTGTGCTTGGTGTTTCCTATAAAAAGGACTTACCCGATTATCGAGAATCTCCAGCGCTCGAGGTTATTCGATTACTAAAGGAAACCGTCAAGGTTCAGTATCACGATCCTTATGTACCTTCATTTGATGAGCATGGTTTACAGATGACTTCCGTCTCTTTGACACAGGAAGTAGTAGAAAGCGCAGATGTTATCCTCATCCTAACCGATCATCAAGTGATTGATTATGAGTGGGTTGTACAAAGCGCGAAACAGGTGTTTGACACACGTAATGCGGTTCGTACTCTATCAGGTCAGAAGGAGAATGTTACGTTATTATGACGAAAGTAGCCGTAGTCGGAGCAGGTCATTGGGGTAAAAATTTGGTTCGAACGTTCTATGTACTTAATCGGTTGGCCGCAATCTGCGAGACGATTCCATCCTTGGCTAATCAAATGTGCGAACAATATCCTAACATTCCTATATATAGTGATTACTTGGATATCTTAGACAGTTCGATCTCGGCAATCGTTATTGCGACGCCAGCTCCTACGCACTATGAACTCGTTAAACTTGCGATTATGGCAGGGAAAGATGTATTTGTAGAGAAACCGATCACGTTATCGGCGAGTGAAGCAGAACATTTGCAACAGCTTGCTGAGCATGCAGGTTGCGTCCTCATGGTCGGTCATATGCTTGTCTATCAACCAGCTATTCACTTCATCAAGGAATCAATTGATCGGGGAGACATTGGGAAATTGCATAGTCTACACCTCAAACGCTTGAAGCTTGGAAGAGTGCGAACAGTAGAGAATGTACTCTGGAGCCTAGGTGTCCATGATATAGCCGTATGTATGTACTTAACAGGGCAAGCGAAGCCAGATGTGAGTATTAGTGGTCAACGTGTGCTCCAAACTCATATTGAAGATGACTTCTACCTGCATATGCAGTTTAAGGATCAAGTTCAAGCACACATACACACCTCATGGATGTGGCCAATTCAAGAGCGGCAGCTTGTAGCTGTTGGGAGCCAAGGAGCTATGGTGTATAACGAACTTACACAGACCGTGACGCATCATCGTACTTATATCGATATCAATTTACAAGAAATTAATGAAGGTTCTGAGCTCGTCTTTCAAGGCGAATCAGAACCTTTGCGTCTAGAATGCGAGCATTTCTTATCCTGCATCGAAAATCGAATCCTGCCTAGATCTGATGCAGGTCAAGGTGTTGCGGTCGTACGTGTTATGGAGCAGGCAACTAACTTATTAGGTAAAGGTGATCTTGATGAATACAAGCGAATATTGGGTACATGAATCTGCATATATAGATGAGGGTGCTTCTATTGGTGCGGGTACGAAAGTATGGCACTTTTCTCATGTGATGAATGGTTCTACAATCGGTGAGCGTTGTTCGTTGGGGCAGAATGTGTTTGTTGCTCGTGGTGTTCATATCGGATCTAATGTCAAAATCCAGAATAACGTTTCGGTATATGAAGGTGTTGTACTGGAGGATGATGTGTTCTGTGGACCGAGTGTAGTATTCACGAATGTCAAAACGCCACGATCAGCGTTCCCACGAAATACGGCAGAAGATTATAAGGTAACACGTGTGAAGAACGGGGCAAGTTTAGGTGCGAATTCGACGATTGTATGCGGCGTGACGATTCATGAACATGCACTTGTTGCAGCGGGCGCTGTTGTGACGAAGGATGTGCCCAAACATGCTATCGTTGCTGGTGTGCCTGCTGTGATTATAGGCTTTGCATGTGAATGCGGGGAAGTGCTTGATATATCGAAGGTTGTTTTACATTGTCAGGTTTGTCAGCGGGAATATGAACAAATGGCACAGAATGGAGTGAACCCTATTGAAATCGATTCCGATCTTGGACTTACAATATGAAATTAATGAACTCTGGGAAGAGTTGAATAGTTCGATACAAGCAGTTCTTCGGTCAGGTCACTTTATCATGGGGCCGAATGTGCAAGCTTTTGAAGAGGAAGCAGCAAAGTTCTTAGGTGTTAAACATGCAATCGGTTGTAATTCGGGTACCGATGCTCTTGTGATTGCCTTAACTGCCGCAGGCGTGGGTCCTGGTGATGAGGTCATTACAACTTCGTTCACCTTTTTTGCAACGGCTGAAGCGATAAGTCAGGTAAGAGCTCATCCTGTTTTTGTTGATATTGATCCGTTGACGCTTAACATCGACCCGCTCCAAATTGAGAAAGTAATCACTTCTCGAACAAAGGCAATCATCCCTGTACATCTGTTCGGGCAAGCGGTTGACATGCAGCCGATTACGGAACTGTGTATAAAGTATGGACTAAAGATCATTGAGGATGTCGCGCAAGCTTTTGGCGGCAGTTATAAAGGGAAAATGCTTGGTTCGATTGGTGATGTAGGTTGTTTCTCCTTTTTCCCAACTAAAAATTTAGGGGCATATGGGGATGGCGGACTGCTCACGACAAATGATGATGGGATTGCAGATGTTTCTCGGATGCTACGTGCACACGGTTCAAGGAAAAAGTATTATAACGAGCTTATTGGTTACAATTCGAGATTAGATGAATTACAAGCGGCAATTCTGCGCGTTAAACTGCCACATCTTAAGCGGTGGAATGAGCTGCGTAAGAGTGTTGCTTCTGTATATAATGAGCTTCTTCATGAAGCAAGTGGCATTACAACACCTTATCATGCCCCATATGCTGATCATGTTTATCATCAATATACGATTCGAATTGCAGAGGGCAAGAGAGATCATGTTGCACACGTGCTACAAGATCATGGAATCAGTACGATGATCTACTATCCAACTCCAGTCCATCAATTACCTGTCTATGCGCATTTAGGATATAAGCTGCCACATACTCGTGAAGCTGCAAACGAAGTCCTATCTTTACCTATATGGCCCCAGATGGAGCGCGAGATACAGGAGAAGATTGTGGAATCATTACGTCATGCTATGAATTAGCTGTGTATCTTAGGGGGAGCTAAGTGTGATGATGAACTTTATTATGTTCAAAGATATTTTGCTGTACGCAACCGACACTTACTTCCACATCATTGCAGAGGATATGGGGCAGTTCTTACCTATATATGTGGGTTCAAGAAGGATCAGAGAAGATCTCCCTTTAGATGAGAAGCGGATTAAGGTGCTCAATAAAGGGACGTGGTTTGGCTGGCTTAGAGAGGCTGTTTTTAAAACAACAGGTTTAGCATTTGGGCTAATTCGTGCACTTAAACCATATAAGCCTGCCTTTATTCATGCACATTATGGATTCGGTGGAGTGTTATCTTTACCGATACAACGATCGCTTAATATTCCATTAATCGTGACTTTTCATGGTCATGACGCGACCGCGAAAGATGAAGCTGACAATGAATATTACACGCATCGACTTTATGTGCGTAAAAGAAAGATTTTGCAAGAGCGAGCAGCGCTATTTCTGGCTGTATCGGATTTTATTAAGAGTAAGATGATCGCTCAAGGCTATCCTGAGCACAAAATTGTTACGCATTACTTAGGGATTGACTTGGATTTTTTTAAGCCAGATCCTACTATACCTAGGAAACAACTTGTTCTTTTTGTCGGGAGACTGGTTGAGAACAAGGGTGGGGAGTATTTGATTCGAGCAATGGAGCAAGTACAACAATCAAGTCCTGAAACCGAGCTTATTGTGATCGGTGAAGGTGATCTTCGTGAAGCACTTGAGGTCCAAGCCGAATATTCGCTTACGAATTATCAGTTTATTGGAACGCAAAGTCAAGAGTCGGTAAGAGCATGGCTAAATCAAGCCAAAGTCTTATGTGTACCGAGTATTACGATAGAATCGGGTAAGTCCGAAGGGTTTGGTCAAGTGTTTATCGAGGCGAATGCGATGGGGGTTCCAGTCGTTAGTTTTGCAACGGGTGGTATACCTGAAGCAGTGGAACATGGGAAGACAGGTTATCTACTGCCGGAGAGAGATTGGAGTGGGCTTGCAAAGCATATTCTTCTTCTCATACAGAGTGAATCGCTATGGCAGCAGTTTAGTGAGCAGGGGATGAAGCGGGTGTCCGCAGAGTTTAATTTATCGATTCAGAAGAAAAAACTCGAACATATTTATGATCAATTTCTTATTCGTGATTCTAGTATGTAAACCTATTTTCAAAGGAGAACAACTTGTGCTGCAAATACGAAGCGAACTGCTACAAGTATACCAAGCGAATCAATTAGTTCCCGACCCTAGGTTAGCTCATTCATACGATTATCAAATGGACATTTTGAGCGAGGATATTATACAACAATACTTTTCTAAGGATTTTGCTAGGAAAAAGGTGTTTAGATCTTTTCTCAAAAAGGGATATCAAGGTGTGTTATTAAGTGATGATAACAAGTGGGTAGGGTACGGTTGGATGACAAACTTAATGTTAAATCGACCTCCTCATTTACCGAAGCAACTTCTACCTAGTACAGGGTATTGGATATTCTATTGTCATACCAATCACGATTATCGTGGACAAGGTTGCTATAGACGGACATTGTATGAATTGTATCAATTGATCCTACAGACTCAGCTGCATCCAGATATTTATGTGGATACAGATCTTGGGAATAATGCGTCGCATAGGGGAATTGTATCGTCAGGTTTTGAGCGAATTGGCTGTGTACAAAGCCGTTATCTTGTCTTGTTAAATACTTGGATACCTATTAATGCGAAATGGGGAGAGAGCATTTGAATTCAGAACAGCTTATCCAAATGGTTCCTAATCCTAGCATAAATACTACTATAGTCGATGATCTTTATAAAAACGATGTGTTCTTCAGTGATGGTTGGGCAACTTTTAATGAAGTGAAGTGGGGCGTTACGAGTAAGCGTATTAACCTTGTTGGATATGACACCGATCAGCCAAGTATGCATGCGATGCTGTTTTTGAACAAAGAAGGTCGCATTGTCCGCCCACCGATGAATCCCTACTTACCTATTCAGTTTAAAGGGACTTCAACTTCGAATGTGTTTCGGTTGAATTCACAATGGTTAAGTTTGTGTAAGCCACTGCTTCAAGAGTTTTCGCAGCATCAATTCTCTAACACCATTTTCCTACCCCCACATATACAAGATATTCGTCCATGGCAATGGGCGGGATTACGTACGAGTGTCCGGTATACGTATATCATTGAATTCCCTTACCACATACAGCAAGCGGATGCGACGGTGCGACAAAAAATCAAGAAAGCCCACAAAAATGGTTATATTATGGAACGTTCGACCAACATGGAACATGTGTTTGCGTGTTTAGAAGAGACGGAAGCCCATCAGAACTTTAAACATCAAATCACATTAGAAGATTTGAAATTAGCCTATTCCTTATTAGGTGATAAGCACTTCTTAGCTTATGTGGCGTATGCGCCAAATGGTGAACCTGCGAGTGCAGAGATTATTCTGTATACACCAGATGGGTTCGGATATGGATGGGCATGTGGGAATAAGAGAGAACATCTTAAGTATGGGACACAATTCGCCTTAACAAGCTATGCCATTGACGATTTAAAAGCGATGGGAGCAAAAGGGCTCGATATGTGTGGTGCTAATATTCCTAGCGTTGCACAGACCAAGATGAGTTGGGGAACCCCAATAGCACCTTATTACACAGTAGATAATTTTAGTATTCAGACTTTAACGAAGTGGAGTCGGGATTGGTTTCGTTACGCAAGACAGAAGGGCAGGGAGAAATAAGTTGTTATACATCTATCATCCTCCTGGTTATGAAGCCGAACGTACCTATATCTTACATGTGATCTTCGATGTCTTTCTTGGACTTCCATATAAAGCGTTTATTGAACAAGGGAATACCATTCGCATCGTTGCAACAGAGGACGGTTTGACCACCACTACCAAACAACTCGTGATTCACGATGTGCTCATGCAAACCAAGGAGCGGGATTGGCTTACGATCCCAACACTACCCGTTAAACCTCTTGATCGAGTGGCAGATGACACACATGATGATTTGCCTGTCATTTATGGTAGAAAATTACCAAATGGCAGCTACTCTTCATTTACTGAAAAATCGATAACGCTTGGAATTGATCTATTCGGCAGTATCTTCTATATGTTAACGCGTTATGAAGAACTAGTTCTGCCTGATCGTGATGCTAGAGCAAGATTTCCTGTTACAGCATCCCTTGCATATCAAGAAAATTTCCTGAATCGTCCGATTGTAAATGAATATGTGGAACTGCTCTATCAGTGTTTACAACAACTGTATCCGCAAATGACTCGGAGACAGCGATCTTATCGTATCCATTTGAGCCATGATGTAGATGTTCCTCTATTTGCTGCTGGTCGAACATTCAAGCAAGTTGTGCGGCATTCGGTAGGGGATGTCGTAAAAAGGAAATCCGTTGCCACAGCGGCGAAACGTATGCGTGCTTACGTCGGTGGACACTTCAATAACTACGATTGGGATGAAGCGAACACGTTCGATTTTATCATGAACTTAAGTGAACGAAAGGGTCTACAAAGCGCATTCTATTTCATAACAAACCGTAGTGCAGGTTCGATTGATGGGGATTATTCGATGCAGGAGCCTTGGATTCGTATGTTGCTACGAGATATCCATACACGAAATCATGAAATTGGCTTGCATCCGAGTTATCTTTCATTTGATCGTCCAGAAATCATACAACACGAGTTCTCCATCTTACAGCAAGTGTGCCAAGAAGAAGGAATTGAGCAAGAACAGTGGGGAGGAAGACAGCATTTTCTTCGGTTTGATGCAGCATGTACATGGCAGGCATGGGAGTCTTCTGGCTTGCATTATGATAGTACACTTAGCTTTGCTGAGCATGTTGGTTTCAGGAGTGGCGTATGCTATGAGTATCCAGTATTTGATTTACGTATAAGACGCCAGTTGAAGCTGCAAGAACGTCCACTTATAGTCATGGAACAGTCTCTGATTCATGAGAATTATATGGATGTGTCAACGGAAGTGGCATATGCGAAGATGCTGGAACTTGCTCATCGTTGTAAAAGATATCAGGGTGATTTTACCCTGCTTTGGCATAATGACCAATTGGTCGAACCCGAATATCGAAATTTATATCAAAGCATCGTTGAAGCGATCTAAGGGCAATTGAGGAGGGCATTGGGATTGCGCATTTTATTGATTTCTTATTTTTTTCCACCCTATAATACGATTGGTGCTGTTCGAACCGGTAAAATGGCGAAGTACTTGACGAAGATGGGGCACGATGTACATGTAATCTCTGCGAATAATCAACCCTTACAGCGAACGTTGCTCTTGGAGATTCCTGAGGATCGTGTGACGTATACAAAGTGGATAGATGTGAATAAGCCTGTTCAAACTTTGTTAGGGGGAAGGGACAGCATTGCTAGACAAGGCTACATTCCCCCTAAAGGCATACTTCGTAAATCGTTCAAAATGCTGGGTCAAGCTTATAAGACGTTATTTAATTTTCCGGACGGGCAAATTGGCTGGGTGCCATTTGCTATTCGTGAAGGTTCCAAACGTATCAAAGCGTGGAAACCAGATGTTATTTATGCAAGCGCAATGCCACACTCCTCATTACTTGTTGCCAAAGCATTGTCCATGAAGTTTGGGATACCATGGGTTGCAGAGTTTCGAGATTTATGGGTGGATTATCAATATTATCATTATGGACAGATCCGTCGTACGATGGAAACTTGGCTGGAACGCACGACACTCTCATCAGCTGCAGGTTATGTAACAGTCTCAGAGCCTTTAGCCGAAACACTTCGGTCGAAGTATGATTCGAAACCTACACAAGTGATCATGAACGGATATGATGTTGATGATTACAAGGCTCAGTATGTATCCGATCAGCAAGATGTCCTACGTATTGTCTATACGGGAATGGTATATGAGGGCAAGGAAGATCCATCTCCCTTATTTCAAGCATTAAACATGTTAGGTGATCAGAGTCGTCATGTTCGAGTTGAATTCTATGGACGATATTTGGAATCGGTAAAAGTTTTAGCGATGAAGCATGGGGTTGAACATCTAATTCAAATTCATGATCCTGTGACGTATCAGCAATCTGTTCAAATTCAATGTCAGGCAGACATTCTTCTCCTTTTGCTATGGAACGATAGGAATGAGAAGGGGATATATAGTGGTAAATTGTTCGAATATATCGGGGCAAGAAGACCTATCTTAGCAATAGGTTCACAAGAAAATGTTGCTGCTGATTTAGTTCGGGAGCAGGATGTGGGTGAATCCTTGCAAGATGCCATGGAGGTAGCAGAAGTGCTATTGGGATGGATTGAACAGAAGTTAATTTCTACCATTACAAGTAAACCTCTTGAAGGTGTCCTACATTTATCCAGGGAAGCGCATGCGAAGCGGTTAGACGTGTTCTTGCGCAGTGTTGTCTATGCGCAGGAAGCCATTATAGAGTTACATGGTCATGAGGTGGTCTAAGTTGAATCCTATTGAATTAAGTCCAATTCAGATGAAATCAACCGCCTATCCAGCCTGGTATGCAAGGTTAGTCTGGCTGTTGTTGCCACTTTGTGCGGTTGTCTTTATTGAACCAGCGCCTTATGAAGCATTCATGTTACTTGCTTGTGCCATTGCGATCTATCATTCTTACATGAAGTTCTCGAGCTATATGAGTGTGCCTATGTTGTTCATTGGTATTTTCCTCGTTTGCAATATGATCCCGCTTCTCTTTGTTAGAGAGGGTCTGATGCAATCGATGAAGTACTTCATGGTCACTTTATACTTGATTATCTCTTGGTTATTCTTCATTGGTCTATTGAATCAATTCAAAGAATCGATTTTAAAGATTATATTCTCAGGCTATATGGCCGCGGCATTGTTCGCAACTACAATCGGGCTATTAGCGTATCTTCATATCATTCCTGATTTCGGAATCATGCTGAAATATGATCGAATTATGGGGCTGTTCAAGGATCCGAATGTATTTGGTCCCTTTCTAGTTCCTGGTGTAGTGATTGCCTTACATTATATGGTAACAAAACCAAGACGCACTGTCCTCCTATGGATAGGCGTCTTTATTTTTCTCATCATCGGCGTGTTGTTCAGCTACTCAAGGGCAGCATGGGGAAATTGTTTTATCGCGTGTGGTGCTTACTTGTTGTTTCCCTATAAGGCAAGTCTGAAAAAGCGTCTTCTCATGCTGTTTGCAGTCATGTTGACGTTAATTCCTGTTCTTGTGTACGTCATCTCAAGTCCCAGTATTAATACGATGTTTGTCGATCGCTTTGCCATGAAGAAATATGATGATGATCGATTTGGCACTCAGGCAAAAGCATTGGAAGAGGTTCTCGAGAAACCGCTTGGAATTGGTCCTGGACAGTCCGAACTGGTGTATTCCTATGCCACCCATAGCTTGTATGTCCGTGTTCTTACTGAATATGGTGTTGTTGGGTTTACTGTATTTGCGCTATTTATGGTTTTTACGATTTATCGTTCGTTTTCTGTCGCATGTTTACGGGGGAGTCCGTATAACACTTACTTTATTGTGTTCTTTGCTTGTTTATTAGGACTAATGTTCAATAGTTTCTTTATCGATACGCTGCATTGGAGGCATTTCTGGTTGCTGTTTGCTTTCCCATGGATGCCACATGATGCTATTAAACCACATTTCCCACGTAAAGAGGGGTTCTATGAAAATCGTACAAATCATCACACGCTCTGATAATATTGGCGGTGCACAGATGCATGTGTTCGACTTATCGAAGTCATTAATGAAAATGGGGCATGAGGTCACCGTAATCGTCGGGGGAGAAGGACCTTTCTGCGAACTACTGCAGGAACACGGTATTGCCTACCGATCGATTTCTCATTTAGTTCGCTCGATTCGACCTGCTGCAGATGGGCGAGCTTTTATTGAAATTCGCCGCGTATTGAAGCAAATTCAGCCTGACTTAATCGCTACACATTCCTCCAAAGCAGGCTGGATCGGTCGTATGGTAGGTAAAACACTTGGCATACCGACCGTATTTACGGCGCATGGTTGGTCATTTGCGGAAGGGGTTCCGTCCAAACAAAGACGGATCTATGTCATTGCGGAGAAACTGGCTGCCTATTTGGCAACACGCATAGTGACTGTATCGGAGCATGATCGCACATTAGCACTTAAACATAAGGTATCTTCGGCTAAACAACTAGTTGCGATTCATAATGGTATACCCGATATCCCGAATTTGCTAGCTAATCCCAAGCAGAATCCACCCCATATGATTATGGTGGCACGATTTGAGCAGCAGAAAGATCACAGAACGTTACTCGAAGCACTTTCGCTGGTCAAAGACTTGAATTGGAAACTTGATTTAGTTGGAGAGGGTCCTCTTAAGACGGAAATGGTGAAACTTGCTCAAGAATTGAAGCTCGATCATCAAGTTCGTTTTCTTGGAGAATGCAAGGATGTACCTCGCATGTTGACACAAGCTCAAATCTTCCTTCTTATCTCGAATTGGGAAGGGCTGCCGATTAGTATATTAGAAGCGATGCGTGCAGGCCTCCCTGTTGTTGCATCTGATGTCGGTGGTGTATGTGAGACGGTAGAGGATCAAAGTAATGGATTCTTAATCCCACGAGGAAATGTAAATGTATTAGCAGAGCGTATTCGTGAACTCATTGAATCTCCAGAATTACGTATTCGCTTCGGAGCGGAGGGTCGTCTCAAATTCGAGAATCAATTCACGTCTAAACATATGAACGACAAAATACTATCTTTATATGAAGCGATCACATCAAAATCAGGTATGAGGGGGTAGGGAAGATGAGCACCATCTCCAAATTTAGTGCAACACACTTTTGGATCATCTTAATGGATCTTCTCTGGGTGCACATTGGCTTCCTGTTAGCCTTCTGGGCGTATGATGAATACAACATGCAAGAAGCTCACCTTACCTTATATATGTCCTTTCTTCCTTGGATTACGATCGCTGCCTTTATCGTGTTTTATTTGTTTGGACTTGGGCATGTGAGCCGTGGTAAAAAGATGCAGACTGATATTTACACGTCCATCTTATCTGTCTTAACCTTACATGCCACGCTGCTCATTTGCTTACTGCTGTTCCATGTATTTACACTCCCAGCTTCCGTCTATGTAGCAGCATGTGCGACGCAAGTGATATTCATTCTTACTTTTCATCTGACGATTAATTCCGTTAATAAAAAATGGTTCGGTGCTCAAAAGGTGATCATTATTAGCGATTCGATACAGAATTGCAGACACCTCGAACAAAAAATGGCAAACCTGAAATCCGGTTGGTTTGAAATATCGGACTTCGTACTTACAACCGATTGGAAGATGAAACAGCACACATTGAAACAAGTGGACATCGTTCTCATCCAGTCGGATTATAAGGATAAAGAGGAATTGATCAACTACTGCACGCGTATGAGGATTGAACTGATGGTCATTCCTGCGCTTCCTGAGTTGTTTCTTGTGAATGCCCACACCGAAAGCATTGACGATGTCCTTGTATTATCCATTAAGCCCCCGCAATTGAGTATTGGAGAGAGGTTGTATAAGCGTACTTTTGATTTTCTAGTGTCCTCTATTCTATTAGTGCTCTTGAGTCCATTGTTCCTAGTTCTGACTATATGGATCAAACGTAGCTCGCCAGGTAATGCCTTGTATTCGCAAATACGATCGGGCTTACACGGTAAAGAGTTTCGAATCTATAAATTCAGATCTATGGTTCATAATGCTGAAGTTCAGAGTGGACCGATGCTTGCCACAGAGAAGGACCCTCGTATTACATCAGTAGGTAGAGTACTTCGTGCTACAAGACTAGATGAGCTTCCGCAACTATTTAACGTATGGAAAGGGGACATGAGCTTAATTGGTCCAAGACCCGAGCGACCGTTCTTTGTGGAGCAATTTATGGAGGTGATTCCGACATACGATTATCGGATGTCCATTCGCCCGGGTATTACAGGTCTTGCTCAAATCATGGGGAAGTATACGACTTCAGCAGAAGATAAGCATCGATTTGACTTGATGTATATTCGGCAATACAGCTTTCTCTTAGATTTAAAAATAGTACTGCAGACGCTGCTCGTCATCCTCAGCAAAGAGCAAGCAGAAGGTGTGAAGCAACCTGTCGTAGTTTCTAGCTCTTTACCTACGATGCAAGAGTCGGCGAATAAAGTATGAAGAAGCGTTGGTACCGCAAGTGGAAGCTTATTGTGCCACTCTTGCTGCTTGTTATCGCTACTGGATGCGGCTTTTGGATGTATGGGAAATATGAGCCCGGACGACATTTTGAACAAAATGCGATCCCTGTTTTAGTTCAACCTAAGCCCCAATCACTGTCTGCTAAGGAACAATCTAGCGAAGTAGAGTCTGAAGAGGAAACTGCAAGTAAGACGACAACCTCAATACAGCCGTCATCAAAGGAGCCAGATCGTTCTTTTAATATCCTAATCATAGGAACGGATGCGAGGGACACGGAAATATCCCGTTCAGATGTTATTATGGTCGCCCATGTGAATCCGACAAGTAAAGAGGCACGGCTCTTATCTATACCACGAGATACACGCGTTAATATTGATGGAGTCGGGTATACGAAAGTGAATCATGCCCATATTCTTGGCGAAGGAAAAAGCGGGAATCATGGAGGCACCGAATCCGTCATGCAGGTCATTAGCAACATGTTAAACATTACGATTAACTACTATGTCAAAACGAATTTTGAAGGGTTTGAGCGGTTTATCGATACAATAGGTGGTCTTGATGTACAGCTGGATGAAGAAGTCCGCTTTACTTACACCGATAATATCATGGTGGGTCCTGGGCTTGTACATCTGAATGGTGAAGAGGCGCTTATGTTCGTTCGAGAGCGGAAATCACTCTCTGAAGGTGACTTTGGTAGACAAAAAAATCAAGCCCTGATTCTCAGGGCCATTGCCAAAAAACTATTACAAGCCAGTTCCATTAAACAGATGCCATCCTTAATCACTCAAGTAAAGAAGGATGTGCTGGATACGAATTTTACGGATGGGGATCTAATTAGTCTGGCTTGGATGATGTCAGATATGAACAGTGACCGTATGGAATACAGTTCAATTCCTGGTCACAGCGCACAGCTGATGGATCCGTTAGTTCGGCAGCAGTTGTATTATTGGATTCCAGATCAAGATGGAGTCCATGCACTCATCGAGCGATTTTTTAAATCCTAAGATGATTGGCATATTAATGAGGTTAGATATACGTCACTTGTGATTGTGTGATCTTGTATAAGGAGCTACTAAATACACTAGCGGTGTTGCTGCCAACCGTTGCTGTACATTTCTCTAAGATTACACGATAACGTGTTGTGTTGTTAAAGCGGTTACCTGTTACGGTGACCGTTCCACCGCTAATATAGACAGCTCCGTTGGCGTTAAACGTATTCTGAGTTATCGATGTTCCTGTACTTGAGCGAATTTCGATACATTGCTCGGTTGTAAGATTAAACTGATTGTTAGCAATGGAACAATTGACAAGATGGGAAGCGCCGTCAGCTAATATCCCTTTCGCCCAACCGACAAAGTTATTACCCGATATACCAAGCTGTGTAGATTGGTTCTGAGCAAAAAGCGCTTGTTGAGCAGCAGTAGAACCTTTCACGTACTCCAACCGGTTGTTGCTAATGACGGAGTTGTTGCAACCTGAGGAAACGAATATACTATACACTTCGCCTCGGATTGTATTGTTCGTTATGGTGCAATTCGTTCCATTCCACATATACAAACCAGCCCCAGTTTTCCCCGAAATACCTGCAATCGGGTTATCTGTTCCAGTTGTAACATTGGCAATGACATTGCTAGTGATCGTTATCGCATTGCATACTGTTCCATTAACCGGGTATAGCTCTAACATTTTGAACGTGGACGTCTGGATCAATACATCACTAGCTGTCGACACACGCATGTGTCGAATGTTGCAATTCGTTACTGTCATCCCGCGTAATTGCCATAACAAACCCTCTTGGAATGTCGAGTCTTTCACGACAATATTCGCTAGTTCTGCATCGTTCTTGGAAGCAGATTGGAGCTCATTAAACGTACAGTTGCTCGCTGTAACTCGCTTGATAAGTGGCAACTCCGGTTCGAAATCGAGTGTCCCCGTACCTACACAATTCGTAATCAAAACATCGTAAGCGTGTACAATTGCGATGTCCTGACGTCCAGTCGTCTGGAATGTACAGTTCGTGATGTTAATGAATTGAGGGACGATCTGTTGGCTGCCATCCTCTGATGTTCGAATTCCATCCCCACATGTGTTTTGAAAATATACCCGTGTTATCGTTAAATTCTTCGTACCACCCTCAACATCAATCCCGTGCATTTGTACGTCATTTAAACCAATCACATCCGCCGACCCATCAATTGTCATATCAGAGATCGTAGCGTTCTGAGCGGGTACATTACCCCCTGTAATCAATACCATGTCCCAAACCTTACCATTAGTAGGTAATTTCAATACCGTTGTTGCACCTGCTCCGACAAGGTTAATGTTGGATTTAATCACGACATTTTTGAGTATGAACACACCTGTTGGTATTTGAACGGTTCCTCCCGCTGGCATTAAGCTGTTGATTGCATTCTGGAATGCTTGACTGCAATCTTTGATTCCGTTGCCTACAGCTCCAAAAGCTGTAACGTTGACTGTGGCCATCTTGACTCCTCCTGTTGGTAGTGATTCCCCCTTTACTTTCTTCACTATATTCACGAATTGATAATGTTCGTCTTGCATTGGTCTAATAGGTTAGCGGATTTAATAATGAATTCACAAGTCTGATAGATTTGTATTCTTAGCGGAAAGCGGGAGTAAGCGCTGCTGCATGTACTTCTTCATCTTCTGCACCCAGATATAACTAAAGTACGAGATGATCAGTATGCTTGGTGTGTATACGATTTGGAACATAAGATTACTTAGTAATGCCTTATGCCCAAACAGATCCAAGCTGTTCACGACAAGACTAATAAAGAATGTATGCATGACATAGATCCCTACGGTAGTTTTACCAATCTTCGAGACAAAGGTGCCTTTACCAAGTGCGGGGCTTGCAAGTACGAAGAGAATGAGACTCACAATTAGCGGTATGGTTGAAAAATAATAGTTCTCACCGATCCCAGCACCATACTGGTACAACAAGTAAGCCCGCTCCATCATCTGGGTAATTGAAAAGAAGAAGAATAAAGCGAGATAGATTTTAGCAGGTAATTTCATGAGCTTGCTCTGAATGGATTTATAATGAACCGCCATATAATAGCCTAATGTTAAATAAAATAAGCCATAGAATAGGGCATCTCGTGTTTCAATTGGTAATTTCGCTAGAACGGAATAAGATTGTCCAAAAATACCGATGAGGTTAAGTACAAAGCTTGCAATTAAGAGGAGATTGAGCTTCTTCCATTTCACAAAAACGAATAAGAGAATGACAGACCAGATGAGTGCGGTTAAATACCACAATTGGTGAGCGGTAGCGGGAGGGCCATAATAGAGCGTATTTATGCTGAAGAACGTATCGAGGTAGCCGTAGAGCTTTTGACTTTCACCACGTATAACTGCAAATAAGATTCGAACAACCGTGTCATAGAGAAAAAAGAATAGGGTCCAGCTTGCAAATAGTTTTGTTGTTTTCCATAAATAATGCTTAAAGTATGCTTTGGACGGATCATTGTGAGCCTTCTGTCCAATAAGAAAGCCGGAAATGACGAAGAAGAAGGGGACAGTAAAGCGTGAGAAGGTATTAATGAAGAAGTGCAAATCTAAAAGTTCAGTCACATAAAAACCTTTCAAGAAGCCCGTATGCACACTTACGACAATAAATATCGCAAAAAATTTAATGAAATCAATCGCATAATTACGAACCTGCGGCATAAGCGGCACATCCTTATTTTTTTATAATGATTAGGCAGAAAAGGTTGACAATATGTGGGAACTAGACTAGATTAATGTTAATATCATGATACAATATGTATCATTTTATCATTTATGATACATTTAGTAAACATAGGAAGTGGAGATTGATATGGAGGGGAACGGTTCATGTCCAAATTTCTTGTTACTGGTGGCGCAGGGTTTATTGGTTCCAATTTAGTTGAGGCATTACTAATGAAGAATCATGAGGTAACCGTATTAGATAACCTGTCCACAGGAAAGCTGTCGAATATTCATCCTTTTTTAAGTGATATTCGATTTATAAAAGGGGATATTCAGAATCTAGCAACATGCAAGCGTGCTGTGCGTGGGGTAGATTATATCCTTCACCAAGCAGCTATGGGTTCTGTTCAACAATCGATGATCGATCCCGTACAAACCCATCAGAACAATGTGAATGGTACTGTAAATTTGCTTACCGCAGCTCGCGATGCGAATGTTGAAAAAGTCGTTCTGGCCACTTCCTGTGCTGCTTACGGTAATTCCGATCAACTGCCATTAACTGAAGATGTTCCCGCATCACCTGTGTCTCCATATGCAACCTCCAAACTTGTTACTGAGCTTTATGCATCTATTTTTCATCGGGCTTATGATTTGCAGGCGGTTTGTCTACGTTATTTCAATGTATTTGGGCCCAAACAAGATCCTCTCTCCCAATATGCTGCTGTTATCCCCAAGTTTATGTTACAACTGCTTCAGAACGAGTCCCCAGAAATTCATGGGGATGGAGAACAAACACGTGACTTTACTTATATTGATAATGTCATTCAAGCAAATCTTCGAGCTTGTGATGCCAGCGTGCATGCAAGCGGCAAAGTATTCAATATCGCTTGCCAGCAGCAAGTATCTCTTAATCAGTTATATGATTTGCTTTGCACGAAACTGGGTAAATCAATTATGCCAACTTATATAGAAGCTAGATCAGGAGATGTGAAACATAGCTTAGCAGATATCTCGCAAGCTCGTATGTACTTGAACTATGAACCTGAGGTTGATTTTGCACAAGGCATGGAGAAGGCATTAGATTGGTATATCCAGTCGAGTGAATGGCCAGCTGCTGCAACTGAATCTCGGATTATGCATTCGGTGTAAGACATGACAATCAAAAAAAGACGAAGTTTACTCGTTGCAATTATCGTTCTAGTTGTAGTTATTGGATACTTTTATTATGGGAAAACACAAGATCATATCGAAAAACCGGACTTCACAAAACTACCTATCGTGAATGTTAGCGCATTTGGCGCGGATGCAAATGGATCTACGGATAGCAGCCGTGCTTTTCAGAAAGCGATAGATAGTTTAATCGATGGGGGTACGGTTCAAGTTCCTAAAGGTACTTACCAAGTGAAGAATGTCGTTATTAAGTCAAATACACAGCTTATTGGAGAAGGGGCTAACAGCTTATTGAAACTGCCTTCCAGCAGTAAGGTGTGGGATATGGTATTAATTACTGGAGGGAATGTAAAAGCAGAGAATGTCATTATCTCTGATCTTGCCATTGATGGTTCAGCAGACGAAATTGGACTTCGCGATGTGCAAATGCACGGACTTGATATTCAAGGTGGCAGCATGTTTGTACAAGTCAATCGCGTACACTTCCGAAATACAAGCGGGGATGGCATTCGAATGACCGAGGACGGGGATATAGGAACTGTTCCACAATTCATATCGATTGATGGGTCTACTTTTACACAGGCAGGGCGACAAGATATAGCGGTTGTACACGCTTATGACGTCACGGTTACGAATAGTACCGGTACAGGTTCGCTTGATATTGAACCTGAGAAGCCGTTAGTGAAGCGGGTTACGGTGACCGATAGTAATTTTGGCAGATTGGATGCCGCTTCAGCAGATCGTGCCGCGCAAATTATCGTGAAGAACTCCCACTTTCAAGATTCCTTACTTTGGAATTTGAACGGTATGCATATTGAGAAGTCTACTTTCCGATTCATGCGTGTATCAAGTGCAGTGGATGTTACGCTCCAGAATAATTCCTTTAAGATGCTCGAAGTGTTCCCACCATCAGGTAAAGTGAGCCGCAATCTTACGATAACGGGGAATCAGATCGATAATACCACACAAGATGGTAAGCCAGCCGTTGTTGGTACAGCAGATGAAGCTGGTGTGGGGTTATATATGTGGAATACGCGTGATACAGTTGTATCAGAGAATACGATTCGTGCGGAATCTGTTGGCGTCTTTCTTTCAACAGGGAATGCTCAAATTACGCTCGAGAATAATAAAGTAGAACAACTGCAAGGCACTTTAACATCTAAATACGGACTTTATGCCGTAGAGAAGGTCAATGGTCTTAAGATAACGCAAAATTCATTTATCGGATGGTCAAATGGCGTCTCTACCAAGAATACAGAATTACCGATTGACAAGCTTCTAGCCGTAAATACAATCCAAAAGTAGCCTTCTATTGTGTTTCCCCCCGATTCATGTCATGATAAGCTCTTAGAGACCAGATACTAAGTATTACATGCAATTGGGGGAAGCTGACATTGGTGGAGCGTTATCCGTTTAAACATAATCCGTCGGAATCGTTTATCAAACAGGTAAGCGATTTTGTAGCGGATGTTTTTTATGACATTTTACCGGAAGCGGGATTTGAAGTCCGCGATGAACAGATTTACATGGCTTTTCAACTGGAACGCGCATACGCAGATAAATCAACAATCTTTGCTGAAGCAGGGGTAGGGACAGGGAAGACTCTTGTGTACCTCCTATATGCAATCTGTTATGCACGTTATACAGGTAAGCCTGCGATTATTGCATGTGCGGACGAATCATTGATTGAGCAGCTTGTGAAGCCCGAAGGCGATATCGCGAAGCTCGCTCAGCACTTGAATATGACCATCGATGCACGCCTTGGCAAATCACCCGATCAGTACGTCTGTCTGAACAAGCTTGATGAAGCCAGATTTAGTGATGATGAAGCCGAGGAAGACATCTATCGCGAAATTTACAGTGAATTACCGGCGTTCGTGGGCTCCTATGAAGCCCTACAAACGTTTTATCCATATGGGGATCGGAAAAATTATCCGCACCTAAATGATGAGCTTTGGCGTAAGATCGGATGGGATGCGTTCCAAGACTGTCTCATTTGTGAAAAAAGACATCGTTGCGGTCAGACACTTTCCCGCGAGCATTATCGTCGCTCTGCGGACCTGATCATATGTTCGCATGACTTCTATATGGAACATGTGTGGACGTATGAAGGTCGTAAACGTGAAGGACAGTTGCCATTACTGCCTGATCATAGCTCTGTCGTATTTGATGAAGGTCATTTACTTGAGACAGCAGCACAGAAGGCGCTAACGTATAAACTGAAGCATAACGTATTTGAAGAAATCGTTGTGCGTCTGCTTGAAGGGGAAGTTCGTGAGGAGCTTGCGGTAGCCATTGATGAGGCAATTGCGCATAGCGAACATTTGTTTGGGTTACTGCGTTCAGGCAGTAAAACCGTTACAGGTTCCGATCGTAAAGAGATTGCATACACACCTGAATTATTAGGTGAGGTTAAACGTCTTCGCACGCTCATTTCCAACATTGAAGAAGAGATTGCCCTTGAAGCGGGTATGTTTACATTAGATGATTATCAACTTCGCATTGTAGAAGAACACCTTGAGATGATCGGACTTGCGCTCCGTCTATTCGATAAGGTGGAAGACCTGATTTCTTGGGTATCTGAAGATCAAGATGGATTGACTTTAGTCGTGATGCCGCGGATGGTGAAAGAAGTGCTTGAGGAGCGGGTATTTGCGCAGCGAATGCCAATTGTGTTCTCTTCTGCGACCTTGTCTGTTGACGGAGCATTTAATTACGTGGCAGATAGCTTAGGCATTTCACAATATGAATCCTTTTCGGTCGATTCACCGTATGAGTATGAAGAGCAGATGAAAATGTACGCTCCGAAGTTCGATTCTGAAGATCATTTGACTGAAAAAATGAACCACGCGGTTCAATTATTACAGCGCACGAATGGTCGTGCCCTTCTCTTGTTCCCATCTAGAGAAGAGATGCATGTGTTTAAAACACGTATCAGCCAGTATGATGCTTGTGCGCATATGAAATTCTTTTTCGAGGGAGATCAAGAAATTAGTCACCTGATCTCTGCATTTCAGAATGATGAAGAGAGCATTCTATGTGCAGTGACATTATGGGAAGGTCTCGATATACCTGGCCCGTCACTATCGAATGTGATCATTTGGTCCTTACCGTTTCCTCCGAATGATCCCGTATTTATGGCTAAACGCAAGGCAGTGGAGCAGCCATTTGAACAAGTTGACATGCCATACATGCTGCTTCGCCTTCGTCAAGGAATGGGTCGCTTAATTCGTACACGCGAAGATCAAGGAATCATCACGATCTTAGGTCAAGAGCTGCATAAGGATGAGCACGTCCGTTCTCATGTGATCGAAGTATTGCCAAATGGTGTAAAGTGGGAAGAATCACTTTAAAACTTAGTACCATGTGTTAGACTAACAAGGTTGACCTATAACGAAAAGAAACGAGTCGATTGCAATGACAATTAAAATAATTACAGACGGTTGTGCAGATTTACCATTAGAAATGTTGCAAGAACATGATATTACATTAGTTCCGCTTTATGTTCATTTTGGACATGAGCAGTTCACTTCTAACAACTTGGATTCCAGTTACTTTTATAAGCGTATGAAAACGGAAAAAGAGCTCCCAAAGACGTCCAGTCCTTCTCCATATGAATTTTATCAACGCTACAAAGAAGCAGGTGAGGATGCAGATACACTTGTGTTCTGTACATCTTCCAAGCTTAGCAGTACGTACTGTCACGCTGTAATGGGCAAAGACATGTTGCTTGAAGAAGGCTTTAAAGGCAATATTGAAATCTTTGATACCAAGACAGCTTCTGTCGGCCAAGCTAGGCTTATTATCCGCGCGGCTGAAATGGCGAAAGAAGGATTTTCTTATCAAGAGATTATTTCCGAAATCAATAAGTTAATTGCTGAAAGTAAAATCTTCTTCTGTCTAGAGACGCTTGAGAATGTGATTAAGGGTGGTCGTCTAGACCGTGTACGCGGAACAATTGCTTCCGTTCTTCATATTCGTCTTGTCATGCGTGCAGATGAAGAAGGTAAAGTTGATGTGTACGAGAAAGTTCGCGGAACGAAAAATGCAATGAAACGCTTGATCGAAATTATGGGCGAGAAGAAACATGATCTTGAGAAAAACATTCTTGGTGTTGCACATGGTAATTGTGAAGAGCGCGCTCGCGCATTCGCAGAACAAGTCCTGCAATTATATCCTTTTAAAAAGGTCATTTTCGCGAACATGGGTCCGGTTATCGGTACTTATGGCGGCGAAGGTGCAATCGTCGTGTCGTATTAATTCATATGTAATAAAAAAACTCCTTCTATGATCAGAAGGAGTTTTTGTTATATAATGGGTGGGTAATATTTTGAATAATATATTAATTGGGGGAATGTGAGTGAAAGTAGCTTTTTTAATTATTGATATGCAAATTGAGTGTGTAGATCATGAGCATATTATGCCTTGTGCCATTCAAGCGAGCGAATACATTAACGAAGTATCGGGATATTTCCGCAAGTATGGTTATCCGGTCGTTATCGTTCAGGATTTAGAATTGGAAGGCGGCGCAGAGAATCCGAAGTTTGAATTCATCCCGCAGATCAACATTGAAGAATCGGATATTCGTGTACATAAAGAGTATTCGAATTCCTTCTGGAAGACAGATTTGGAGCAAATTTTACGTGACCAAGGTGTTGAACTTGTAGTTATCGCTGGCTTTGCAGCTGAGTATTGTGCCTTATTTACATACAATGGAGCGCTTGAGCGCGGCTTCAAGACCGTATTCTTGCAAAATGGTGTTGTAGGTAATCATCCTGATAGTGTGACGAAGATCAATCGTGATTATCAAGTGGCATCCTACTCTGTTATTAATATGCTACTTAAGAAATAAGAGAATCCCGATGAATGTATGAAATTTCCACTAGTTAAATAGCTCCATAATTTGTTATAATCCCTTTTATATTTTAGTGTAACGATTGACTCGTATAATTGCGGGAATAGGCCTGCTAGTATCTACCTGATCACCTGAAATGATCGGACTACGAGGAGATGGAGCTTATTTGTCATATACTTGTACGCCGTATTTCTGTCTGCATAGACGGTTATAGGGTTACTTGTTAATGAGAGGCTTGATCTTCTTGGACTGCAATTGCAGCTGCCAGAGGGTTAAGCCTTTTTGTATCCAACCAAATACTTCCTCCTATAAAAGAATCTAGCGTCGTCCATACTAGTCAACGAAACATAAGGGGGAGCATCTATGAAACTATTAAAAGAAAAAGTGTTACAAGAAGGTATTGCGCTCAATGAACAGGTGCTTAAAGTTGACTCATTTATTAACCATCAGATCGACGCGAAACTCATGAAAGAAATCGGACTTGAATTTGCAAGATTGTTTGCAAACGAAAAAGTCACAAAAATTTTAACGATCGAATCCTCTGGTATCCCTCCAGCTTTAATGACGGGACTTGAGATGGATGTCCCTGTTATTTTTGCAAAGAAACATAAATCATTAACGTTAACAGAAGAGTTGATCTCTCAAGAGGTATACTCGTTTACGAAACAAGTCACTAGCAATGTAGCGGTTTCTCGTAAATACTTGAATAGTGAAGACCATGTACTTATTATTGACGACTTCCTAGCAAATGGTGAAGCAGCACTCGGTCTTGCGAAGATCATTGAAAGTGTTGGGGCAAAAGTTGCTGGAATCGGAATTGTGATCGAGAAAGCATTCCAACCCGGTAATGCGAAGCTGCAAGAAGCTGGCTACCGCGTAGAATCCCTTGTGCGTATCAAACAATTAGCTAAGGGCTCAATTACATTCGTTGAAGATGAAGAAGAACAAGGTCAAACCTCTTCGAAAGGAGAGTTGAACTAAGATGCAGCCGAAGAATTCACTCCAGACGCTATCCTTAGGATTACAGCACGTACTTGCAATGTATGCCGGTGCAGTCATTGTACCGCTAATCGTTGGTGCACAACTAGGGTTAACGCAGACTCAACTTACGTATCTCATTGCGATTGACCTCTTAATGTGCGGTGTTGCTACATTGCTGCAAGTGTGGAAAAATCGCTTCTTCGGTATCGGACTTCCCGTTGTGCTCGGTTGTGCCTTTCAAGCGGTAGCACCGATGATCGCTATCGGTAATAAGTACGGCATGCCTGCCATCTATGGTGCTATTATCGCGTCTGGCTTGTTTGTAGCCATCTTCGCAGGCTTCTTCGGTAAATTAATTCGTTTCTTCCCACCTGTTGTTACGGGCTCTGTTGTAACCGTTATTGGGGTAACACTCATTCCAGTAGCGTTAACTGACCTGGGTGGTGGTCATGGTGCAGAGGACTTTGGTAGTCCAGAGAATTTAATGTTAGGTTTCGGCGTTCTACTATTCATCATTCTCATGAATCGCTTTGCTAAAGGTTTCTTGCGTGCTATCTCCATCTTGATCGGCCTTGTACTCGGTACATTCGTTGCATGGTCGATGGGGAAAGTGGATTTACATGATCTGTACGCGGCGGATTGGGTACACGGCATTCAGCCATTCTATTTCGGTACACCGACATTTGAGATTGCACCCATCATAACGATGATCTTAGTTGCAGTCGTGAGTGTTGCGGAATCCACAGGTGTATTCATGGCACTCGGTCGGATATGTGATCGTAAGCTAACTTCAGATGACCTAGCGAAAGGTTATCGTGCTGAGGGACTAGCTATTATGGTTGGCGGTATCTTTAATTCCTTCCCATACACGACTTATTCGCAAAATGTAGGCTTAGTACAGATGAGTAAGATCAAATCACGCCGCGTCATCGTTGCTGCGGGTGTCATTCTTGTCATTCTTGGCTTCGCCCCTAAGATTGCTGCACTGACGACGTTAATCCCAACGTCCGTACTCGGTGGTGCAATGATCGCGATGTTCGGCATGGTGGTATCCTCCGGAATTTCTATGTTGGGTTCACAGGTTGATATGAACCGTCACGAGAACTTGCTCATTATCGCTTGTTCCGTTGCAATGGGTCTAGGCGTAACTGTTGTTCCAGGATTGTTCGCATCTTTACCTACAAGTGTTCAGATCCTTACAGACAACGGCATCGTAGCAGGAAGCTTTACAGCGATTGCCTTGAACTTATTGTTTAACGTATTTGGCAAAAAAGAAGCTGCGGAGCAGCCGAAAGAAACCACTCAAGTAAAAGCAACAGTTGAGGCGGTTAGCTAATCCAGCAATCATAAATTATTCATTATGAGGGGACAGGCATGCGCTTGTCCCTTTTTTTGTCCCATATAAACTTGTCTTTCCTCAAGCTTTTCAGTAACATGATGATATGAACCACTTAATAGGTTGGAAAAGAGGACACAAACACATGCAAATTACAATCCAGCAAGCAGATATGAGCTTTACGAGAGAAGAAGGTTACGTTGGTCACGTAGAGTTTTCCGTAGAAGGACACCCTGCACCTTATGAAATTACACTTCAAAAAAGCAGGAAGGGCAAAGAATGGAATTATGCTTTAAATTATTCCAAAGAGTCCGGCCCTGAAGAAAATATTATGGATGTTGAAGAGGAAATTGAAGAGAATGACGAGCTGTTTGATTTACTCGTAAAAACCGCGTTGGACAAGCTTGAACAAGCTGAAGATTAATATAATCATGTCGTACATAGACGGACCTTTTGCCCTCCAAATAGAGGGAGGAAGGTCTGTTTTATTAGGTGTTTACATGCTTGCCTGTTGTTAATTTTCTCACAGACTCGATAACAATATATTGATATATTCTTTTCTTGTGTAACTACATATTGTATAGATAGACCCATTTTCATACAATAGAAAAGAGGTTATAGATATGGTAATTATCAAGAGAGACGGTACACAAGTACCATTCGAAACGCAGCGAATCATTACTGCAATTGAGAACGCAATGAAAGAAACAGGTAACGTAAATATAGAGCTTTGCAAAGCGATTGCTTCGAGCATTCATACAGTCTTAGAATCTACGGTAGATTCCATTTCCGTTGAACAGATTCAAGATCAGGTAGAGAACGAGTTAATGGCGAGTCCACGCAAGGATGTTGCCAAAGCATACGTCCTGTACCGCCAGAAACGTACCGAGGAGCGAGAGAAACGTTCTCAGTTATTCAATATCGGTAAAGACATTGTCGACACGCGTGACATGGATCTTCTTCGCGAGAATGCGAATTTGAATGGGGAGAGCTTCTCAGGGAAAATGTCCAAGTTTGGTTCCGAGTTCTCCAAGTGGCAAGCCCGATTCGAACTTCCGAAGCAAGTGCTTGAAGCATCTGATCAGAACAAAGTGTACATTCATGACTTGGATCAATACATTCTAGGGACGACAAACTGCATTTTCATTCCTTTCGGCAGGTTGTTACGTGAAGGATTTCACACAAGCAACGGGACGATTCGACCTCCGCAATCAATTATGACAGCGGCAGCGCTTGTCGCGATTATTTTCCAGAATCAACAGAATGCGCAGTACGGTGGGGTAAGCGGCAACATGATCGATCACGATCTAGCACCTTTCGTCGGTAAGTCATTCATCAAGCACTTTAAGAAAGCGCAAAAGTACATCGAGTCTGAGCGAACAGGACTTGAAGTGGAATTAACGAATGTTCACATCGAGAACGAATGGCTCATGACGAATTATCCAAAAGCCTATGAATTTGCTTATATCGAAACAGTGAATGAGACGTACCAAGCGGCAGAGAGTATGATTCACAACTTGAATACGATGAGTAGCCGCGCAGGTGGGCAAATTCCGTTCAGTTCGGTTAACTATGGAACATGTACATCGCCTGAAGGTAGACTTGTAATCTCAGCTCTATTGGACTCCACAATTCGTGGTCTAGGTAATGGGGAGACACCGATCTTCCCGCAGCAAATTTTCAAATGTAAGAATGGTGTTAACACTTCACCTGAAGATCCGAACTATGATTTGTTCTTGAAATCCATCGAGTGCTCGTCCAAGCGCCTGTATCCGAACTTTGCGAACGTAGATGCACCATTTAACTTGCAGTATTATGTGGAAGGCGACCCAGACACCGAGTTTGCAACAATGGGCTGCCGCACACGCAACATCGGAGATCGCTTCGGTTGGAATCATCTATCAGGTAAAGGCAACTTATCATTTAACACCATTAACCTTGTTCGTCTTGGCTTGGAAAATGGGATTTACAGCAATAACCGTACTGCACCTGATGAAGCAGGTTTAAAAGCTGCGCTTATCGAATCGATGGAAGCCGCATTAACAGGACTATTCCACCGATTCGAATTGCAAGCAGTGCAGAAAGCGAAAGCATCCGACTTCATGATGCGTGAAGGTGTATGGAAGGATGGGCGCACACTTCGTCCTCATGATCAAGTTCGAGAGCTGATCAAGCATGGTTCCATTTCCATTGGTTTCATTGGACTTGCAGAGTGCATGAAGGCGATGTATGGCAAGCATCACGGTCAAGATGCAGCTGTATACGAGAAAGCAGTTGAACTAATTCGTGTGATGCGTGAGCATTGCGATAAGTGGGCAGAAGAGCATGACTTGAATGTGACACTATTTGCAACACCGGCAGAAGGTCTTGCAGGTAAGTTCGTTAAATCCGACAACAAGTTATTCGGTACAATTGAAGGGGTAACAGATCGTGAATATTACACGAACTCCTTCCACGTACCGGTGTACTATGACATCTCAGCAGCGAAGAAGATAGAGCTTGAAGCACCATTCCATGAGCTGTGTAACGCGGGAGCGATCTCATATGTGGAGTTAGATGGCAATGCGCGTAATAACTTAGATGCATTCCGCAAAATTGTACAGTATGCACTGCAGCAGAACATTAGCTACTTCTCCGTAAATCATCCGATTGATCGCTGCCCAGCATGCGGTTATGAAGGTGTTATTGGAGATGCTTGCCCGAATTGTGCGGCATCCGAAGCAGATCATACGTTCAGCAGATTGCGCCGCGTAACGGGTTATCTTACAGGTTCCTACACAGAGCGATTCAATTCCGCGAAGCAAGCGGAAGTAAGAGATCGCGTCAAACATTTATGAATCTGTGCGGTTACTATCGGGAAAGCATTAACGAAGGTTTAGGGATTCGATCGGTGATCTTTATTAGCGGCTGCCGTCATCGCTGCAAGGGATGCTTTAATCCGGAATCGTGGAACTTTGAGCTCGGTGAACCTTTTGATGAACGCAAACAATTAGAGATCATTAATGACATTAAACATAATCCGCTTGTAGATGGCATTACATTTTGTGGGGGAGATCCGTTCTTCTCCGCAAGTGAGTTAATCCCATTCGTTCAGCAGTTTCGTCGGGAATGCAGCACGAAAAATGTATGGGCGTATAGTGGTTTCACGTACGAAGAAATCATGGCTGATGAGAAGATGCATGAACTACTCACTCTATGTGATGTGCTAGTTGATGGACGCTTCGAAGAAAAGCAGAAGGACTTGACGTTAGCCTTCCGCGGGAGTCGAAATCAGCGAATCATTGATGTTACCAAAAGCTTGGCTAAAGAACATATTGAATTAGTAGTGTGCTAGTAAAGGATAGAACCCGTGAGAAAGACACTAAACAGGTGTTTGTCTCACGGGTTCTTTGTCATTTGAGCGGTTAAAATTTTTTTAACGAAAAGTGAATTTTACCACTTGACAATATAGGGTAGGGGGGTGTACTATTCGATTGAGGTTAGTTGGTAATTTTCGGAAATTCCTATCGTTTAATGGACGGCCGTGACGTATAGGTGTGAAAGTGAAGAACCGGGGATTTCATGTAGAGGAGTGAATGGAATGTCAACACAAGCACAAAGTTCATCAGGGGCTGACCCAAGACGCTGGAAGGCACTTGCACTGTTATGCCTTGCAAATTTTATGGTAATCATGGATACATCTATTATTGGTGTTGCCTTACCCGCGATAAAGGAAGCTCTGGGATATTCACAAGAAAGCTTGCAGTGGGTGTTTAATGCATATGTGATTTTCTTCGGTGGTTTGTTACTTCTTGGTGGTCGTTTATCTGATCTTTATGGTCAAAAGCGTATGTTCATGTGGGGATTTCTTATCTTGACGGCAGCATCTCTACTTGCAGGTCTCGCATGGAACGATACTGCGCTTAATGTCGGTCGTGCATTACAGGGATTCGGCTCTGCCCTCATTGCTCCATCTGCCTTAACGATTGTGATGATGCTCTTTAGTGGTAATCCGAAGGAACTCGGCAAGGCATTGGGATTCTGGGGAGCTTCTGCTGCTGCAGGTGGATCTGCTGGTGTGTTCTTAGGAGGTGTGATTACGCAATGGCTGAGCTGGGAATGGACGTTCCTCATTAATGTTCCAGTTGGTATTATTGCCTTACTGTTAGCACCTAAGCTTCTTGCGAAGGGAACACGTGGAAAAGGCAGTATTGATATCATCGGTTCCATATTTGTAACAGCAGCATTGGTGCTCGTTGTGTACGGAATTGTCACTGCAGAACAGAACGGATGGGGGGCACCGACGACTATATGGACCCTAATCTCTGGTATCGCATTATTTATTCTCTTCCTCTTTGTGCAAGCCGTTAAGAAAGAACCACTTGTTCCACTTCGAATATTCAAAGTACCCAATCTTGCTGCAGGTAACCTTGCGCTTATCCTGTTATCAGGTGGATGGATTCCACTGTGGTATTTCCTCAATCTCTACATGCAGCAAGTACTTCAATTTTCAGCATTTACAGGTGGGGTAGCCTTACTCCCAATGACCATCCTAATTGCAATCTTTATGATTGTCATCACAGGTAAGTTAATCGCCAAATTAGGCATGAAAGCGAATATTGTGATTGGTCTTCTTGCGCTTGGCGGCTCTATGATCGTGTTCTCCAATTACACACCAGTTGACGGTAATTTTCTTGCGAATGTGCTGCCTGCCTCACTACTCGGAGCGCTTGGCATGTCACTCGCTTACATTCCATCGATGATGGCTGCGATGTCAGGTGCCAAGCCAGAGGAAGCAGGACTTGCATCAGGTTTAGCAAATACGAGCTATCAGATTGGATCAGCTATCAGCTTAGCGATCATGGTTGCGATTGCTGCAACTACAACAGCTTCACAGGCAGGTAGTGACCCTGCGGCAGCACTGAATAGTGGTTTTCAAGCAGCATTCTTATGGGCAGGAATCGTCGCCTTAGCAGGTGCAATAATCGCATTGCTATTCATCCGTTCACCTAAACAAGTCAGCTCCGATATACCGAAAACCATGATGTAAGTGAAAGAACCTCCTTCATGTAATATGCAAGGAGGTTTTTAACTTACTAAAAAGTAAAATATGGTATAATAACCCATATACTCCTATGAGATTATTCTTTTAACACCAAGTAGGGTAGAAAGGGTGATTTATGATTGAATGATTCTAAGCTGTACAATTTGATTTTTCCAGTTTGGTTTCTTATCTTCTTTCCTCCGGTCATATTACTAACAATTGTTGGTAACTTTATTGTAGATTCATTGGTAATCCTTGCGGCTTTCTATGCTTTTGGTTTACGGCAGCATGGACTTGGTCTAGAGCCTTACTATTGGAAAAACATCCTTAAAGTGTGGGGATTCGGATTTCTTGCTGATGTGATTGGAGCAGTATTCCTTTTGGCCGTTCTGATTGGTTCCGAAATGTGGGTTCCTTCGTTAGAGATTGGTGCAGCGATTAGTTGGAATACATATGCACACTGGTTTGGACTTCCTATCATCCTGCTTGCAATGCTCATCTCTTCGATTCTTATTTATTGGTTTAATTATAGATTCACATTTCGATTAACCTTACCGGATAGTGGATTACGCAAGAATATTTGTCTCACACTAGCGATTGTCACCTCACCCTGGACATTCTTGATCCCAACGTCTTGGCTTTATCATTTCTGATTAAAAGATAATAGTAAGAATAGTAAACCAATTCCGCTGGAATGAGTGATTTCCCGCGGGATTGGTTTATTCATGTGCATCGATTGCGAAGTAGAGAGAGGTATTTTTAAAGAAATAGTGGTATGATAAAAATATATCTAATTAATTTATAGCATTAATTTTCTGTGAAGGAGCATGTCTAATGGCTACACATGAGCAAAATTTAGAGAAGTATGCGGAGCTGGTTGTTCGAATCGGTGTAAACATCCAATCCGGACAAGTGCTACATATCGAATCCCCGCTTGAAGCGGTTGAATTGACGCGCCACATTGTGAAGAAAGCTTATCAAGCTGGAGCAAAATATGTGGAAGTATCTTGGAGTGACGATGAAATTACTCGTGCACGTTATGAATATGCATCAGATGAATCCTTCGATTTCTACCCAGAGTGGAGCGCGAAGTCGATGGAGCAGCTTGCAGAATGCGGTGGTGCGCTTCTGAACATTAAAGTACCAAACCCTGAGCTATTCAAAGGAATCGATTCTTCCAAAGTTGTTCGTGCCGGCAACGCAGCGGCAAAAGCGAGAAAGAAATTTTCTCATTATACACGCAATAATGAAATCGCTTGGTGTCTTGTTAAAGCACCTACGAAAGCTTGGGCAGATATCGTATTCGCAGACTTGCCAGAAGAGAAGCGAATCGATACGATGTGGGAGACGATTTTCAAAATGCAGCGCGTCGATCATGATGATCCTGTACAAGCATGGCATGACCACATTGATCGACTCAAAACATTCGAGGATCGCCTCAATGAGAAGAGCTACAAGCGTCTTCACTACCGTGCACCAGGTACGGACTTGTCAGTTGAATTGCCGAAAGGTCATATCTGGAAGAGTGCTGGCGGTGAGAATACAAGAGGGGTTTACTTCGTGGCCAATATGCCAACGGAAGAAGTATATTCCATGCCGCATCGCTTAGGCGTGAATGGTACGGTGACAAGTACGATGCCTCTTAATATGAATGGTCGTATCGTGGACAAGTTCTCTTTGACATTCAAAGAGGGGAAAGTCGTGGAATATACAGCTGAAGTGGGTCAAGAGCATTTGGATTCTCTTTTTGCAACGGATGAAGGGGCGAAACACTTGGGTGAAATTGCACTTGTACCGCATGATTCCCCAATCTCGAACTTGAATCGCATCTTCTATAACACAGGTATTGATGAGAACGCATCTTGCCACTTTGCTGTAGGCAGCGCGTATCCAGTTAATATCGAGAACGGACAGAAGATGACACAAGAAGAGCTACTTGTACATGGTGCAAATGTGAGTTTGACGCATGTCGACTTCATGGTTGGCTGTGCGGAACTTGATATCGAAGGCGAATTCGAAGATGGAACAAAGGAGCCTGTGTTCATTAAAGGAAACTGGGCGTAAGGTAAATGTATGATACTCGTAAGTTCTTGCTTGGCGGGGTTAGAGGTCAGATACAATGGCACACATTGTCTGCATGATACGATTCGCGAGCTGATTGAAGAGAATCAAGTCATCACGGTATGTCCTGAACTACTCGGTGGATTCACAACTCCGAGAGAGCCTGCTGAGATTGTCGGAGGCAACGGCGAAGATGTTCTAGACGGCAAGGCGAAAGTGATCGAGAAGTCAGGTGCGGACGTTACGGAGTTATATGTGAATGGTGCGTATGTGACGTTAAAGAAAGCGCAAGACGTCGAAGCAACCGTCGTTGTGCTGAAGGAATACAGTCCTTCCTGTGGAAGTTCGATGATCTACAACGGAGAATTTATCGGCAAGAAAATGGTTGGGGTAGGCGTTACAACCGCGTTACTTCGAAGAAACGGCATTGAGGTCATTTCAGAAGAAGGACTTGAAGAATACCTTCAACAGTATATCTAATAAAAGAAATGGATAGAGTTCAGATGATGTCTGATACCTCTATCCATTTTTTTCTTTTCACATCAACTCGTTATTAACAGCAGCGATTGATCTTCCCACTATTGTAACGGTCATTGAGTGTGCTCATATAGAATTCTTTCTCTGTCATTGGCTTGGTGTCAGGATGGTGCTCCTGATGGTGAAGCAAATATTTATCATAATCCGGGATATTGAAAATGAACTTCACATTCGTTCTCGTCTGCTTGATCCATTTAGGTAAGTTTCGCATAGGTTTAGGCTCCGAAGTTTGATGGAATATAAGGTGATTCTTGAAGCTGGATTTTTTTCTTTTGTACCAGAATTTTGTACCAAACTCGGAACGATTCGAAAATCATTAGCAGTACGACTACACCGAAGAAGATGGTAAGAACGGCATCAACATAGTTATTCGTCACGATCTGCTGCATGACTTCCATGGTCTTAGCTGGCGCGATGACTTGACCGCTGTCGATACCTGTTTGATATTTCTTAGCTGCTGACAAGAAGCCGATTGCTGGATTGGAAGAGAATGCCTTTTGAAAACCTGCTGTTAGTGTCGTAACTGAAAGGAATACGAATGGAACGATGCCAACCCATGCATAACGGGCTTTGCCCATTTTGATCATAATCGTCGTGGCAACAGCAAGTGCAATTGCAGCTAACATCTGGTTGGAGATTCCGAATAAGGACCACAAGGAGTTAATACCGCCGAACGGATCCATTGCACCTTGATAGAGGAAGTATCCCCATGCTGCACATACGATTACAGAAGCAATAAGGTTGTATGTGAACACTTTAGTCTGAGCAAAGGGTTTATAGAAATTGCCTACAAGTTCTTGGAGCATGAAGCGACCTACACGCGTACCTGCATCAATTGCGGTTAAGATAAAGACAGCTTCGAATAGAATGGCAAAATGATACCAGAACGCTTTAGCACCTGCTAGGAAGGAGGAGAAGATCTCGGCCATACCCACAGCTAGAGTAGGCGCACCGCCAGTACGGGAAAGGATTGATTTTTCTCCAATTTCAGCTGCGGTATGCGTAATTTGATCGGCAGTTAAGCTGAAACCCCAGGATGAGATCTTGGCTGCAACCGCCGAAACATCTGTTCCAATGACAGCAGGTGAGGAATTCATAGCAAAGTAAATACCTGGTTCTAGCGCACAAGCAGCGATGAGTGCCATTACCGCTACAAAAGATTCAGCTACCATCCCGCCATATCCAATAAATCGAGCATGGGATTCACGTTCAATTAATTTAGGTGTTGTACCAGAAGAAATTAGGGAATGGAATCCCGATACAGCTCCGCAAGCAATAGTGATAAATAAGAAAGGGAAGAGGTTGCCTGTGAAGACAGGACCGGTTCCATCAATAAATTTGGTTACAGCAGGCATATGTAGATCTGGCAATGTAATTAAGATCCCGCCGGCAAGTAAGATAATAACGCCAATCTTGAGGAAGGAGCTCAAATAATCACGTGGTGCAAGCAGCACCCAGACAGGTAGTACAGAGGCGATTAAGCCATAAATGACCATCATTATCGCAATCTGAGGAGCAGTAAATGTGAACATGTGAGCAAGGGTAGGGCTTGTGGCAACGTATTGACCCGCCCATAGGGCTATCATGAGAAGAATAAATCCAATAACAGAACCTTCAATAACTTTACCTGGACGAATATAACGCATGTAGAAACCCATCAGGATGGCAATTGGGATCGTCATTGCTATCGTGAACATCCCCCAAGGAGATTCTGCCAACGCTTTAACGACAACAAGTCCTAATACGGCAACGAGAATCACGAGAATAGCTAGGATGGCAATGGAAGCAATGATCCCGCCGAATTTACCGACTTCATCCTTTGCCATCTGACCGAGCGATTTGCCATCTCTACGCATGGATCCAATCAAGGTGATGAAGTCTTGTACACAACCTGCTAACACCGCACCGACTAGAATCCAGAGTATACTCGGTAAATATCCCATCTGAGCAGCTAGGATAGGTCCAACAAGTGGTCCTGCACCTGCAATTGCAGCAAAATGGTGTCCGAATAGAACGAACTTATTCGTCGGAACAAAGTCTTTGCCATCACTATGTACATGAGCTGGAGTAGAACGACTGTCATCAAGCTTATAAATCTTGTTTGCAATAAACTTACTGTAGAATCGATAACCGAATGCATACGTACAGATCGCAGCGATGATCAGCCATGCTGCTGATATGCGCTCGCCACTTGCAAGAGCCAGCATTCCAAAGCCAACAGCACCTAGTGCAGCAATTGCACCCCAAATTACATATGACATCTTTCTGCTTTTCATAACCTCACATCACTCCTTTGTTAAGCGTTTTCATAAGAAGTATAGTGAGTTTTAGATGATAGTTAAATAGCTGTGGCGTATGATGCAATTCTTGAGCACTATGATGTTAAATTTCAAGCTTCAAACGCAACGATTTAATATAATTTCGGCTGACGGGAATGACGTTTTTGCGGGCATCATTCATCATTAAGTTATAAGCACCGTTCACCCACGATTTAAGTTCTGCAACCTTATCCAGATTGACGAGATAGCTTTTATGGCAGCGGAAGAATCCGAACTGTTCGAGTTTATCTTCCAGATCACACAGGTTATAGGACACGGTGTAGGCATTTTCCCGTAAATGTACTTGTACATGTTTACCTTCTTTACTTATGTATACCACGTCAATCGGAGAGACATATTTAATTCCTTCTTCCAGTTCAAGAGCAAGTTTAACCGAGCTGCGAGTCACGATCTGCTGAGGTGGGGGAGTAGTCGAAGCACCCGTATTCACTTGAATTTTACCTAGTTCACGAAAAATCATTTCTACATCTTCTTCATCATAAGGTTTCAGCATGTAGTGAAAGGCACGTAGCTTGAAAGCAGGAATGGCATATTGGTCATAAGCTGTGGAGAAAACGATCTTGAGGTTCGGATTCCACTCACGAATGATTTCGGCGACTTGGAGTCCGTTTAGATCAGGCATGTTCATATCTAGAAACAGGATATCTGGCTTTTGCTCTTTCACTTTCTTAATGGTATCGAGACCATTTATCGCCTGAGTAAGCTTGTCTACTTGTTCATATTGGCTCAGCATGTAGGCGAGTTCTTCTCGAGCTGGTGCTTCATCATCTGCAATTACGATATTTAATCTCATTAATAATCACCTCACCCAGAATGTAATGGTTGTTCCAACATCTTTCTTACTGTCAATTTGAAGTGGATGCTTCTTGCCATAATGATAGGCTAGTCGTTGTTCAATGTTGCGCAAAGCGATACCAGCATGCTCTGCTTGTTCTTCCAACTTGTCTGTGGCCAGACCCACGCCATTATCCTCTACAGTAACGCGCATAAGTCGCTCCTCATCAATGGAATCTTCCTGAATGGAAAGGCGAATTAGGCCCCTGCGTCCAATATTGTGAATCCCATGAACGATGGCGTTCTCAACTAGTGGTTGTATCGTAAAAGGAGGGATCAATCGGTCAAATGTACGTTCATCGATATTCGCTTCAAACTCCAATTGATCGCCGTGGCGTGATTTAATTAAATTCAGATAAGAATGTACAAGCTCGTATTCATCACGTATGGTAATGAGTCGCTGATTACTATGACTCATATTTTTACGTAAAAACTTAGATAAGTGCATGATCATCTGCCTTGCTTCTTCTGGCTTTGTTCGAATGAAGGATTTAACTGTGTTGAGTACATTAAATAGAAAATGCGGGTTCATCTGAGCTTGAAGGGAACGAATCTCAGCATCTGCGAGCAATTGAGCTTGCCGTTCTGATTCCACAAATGCATATTGCTGAGAAAGGAGTTCAGCTAGGGAGTTTAGCATGCGTCTTCGCGAAGGGGCATCAACTTGCTCTCGATCGAAGTAAAGTCGAAACCGTCCTACTGGTTGTTGATTGGAGCTGCCGATCTGAAGATCAACGGCATACTTCGTACGTCTACCTTCTGAGATCCAATTCTGTTCGTCTTTGGTGAAAAATACTCCTGCTGCTCGCATCTCTTGTGCCAGTACTTTTGCAATCTCACGAACAGCACTTGAAAATTCAAGCCGCCAGAGTGGCATCGTCATATCCGCAATTTGCAGTGCTTTGCTTGCATGTTCTGCACCAATGCGGTCTTCTTCACGCTCCATTGTGATGTACAGGACAAAGTATAGTGCGACGCCAACACCATTGGTAAGGATCTGAGGAATACCGATTAGCATCACAAGATTGAACGAACTTTCCCAAGGTCTTGCTAATAAGAGGATGAGCGCCATTTGCAACATTTCCGCAATGATCCCAACAAGAAATGCAATGCGGACAGAATTGGCTTTACGAAACTTTTGCTTAAAGGTATTGCGACATAGTCCTGCGAGTATGCCTTGTAAGATTGGCGCAATCATACAGGGGAGTGCTACAAAACCACCCAGACTATATCGATGAATGCCTGCAGCAAGACCTACGATTAGCCCGCTTTTGGTACCGCCTAGAAGGCCAGCAATAACGACACCAACCGTACGCGAGTTCGCAATGGCGGTAGCCGAATTCACTTCCCCGATCCATGGCGCAGAGCGATAGGAATAGTCGGTAACCGTCACACCCGAATAGGTCGCTAGGATTGCATAGGCTGTAAAAAAGAATAGGAATCGCCATTGATATTTGTTGTCGCCTTGATAGCTCATATAGCTGCGCATCCACCGACTTCGTGAGAAGGCGAAGGCAAGAGCAATCAAGAACCCGATGCGTTCAATCATGTCGACTAGCAGTTGTATCATGTGTGAGGGCTCCTCCAAAACCGAATGTGACTTCAATATTTCTTCCACATTTAGTAAAATCCTTTTTTTATTTTAAAAGAGCAGAGTTATTTGGTGGTATTATTTGTTAAAATAATCCCCATATGGTAGATTCATAATGTATTTTAATATTAGTTTGATAGAGCGTAGGGAGGGTTTTGGAATGACAGTATCAATTGCGAAGAAGGACTACAATTACCATATTTGGGCAAGTAATCGAGTATGGGATCGTATTCAAGAGCTTCCAGAGGAAGTGTACACCCAAGAGATGAAGAGTGTATTCCCAACTGTTGTAAGCGTATTGACTCACCTGTATATCACAGATGCCATGTACCTTAAGGTACTCAATAAAGTGAACTTTCAAGAAATTGTAAGTTTTGTCGAGCAACTTAAAGTAGAGACAACAGCGATCAGCGCTGCTGAACTCCGCTCCAGAAGTGATGAATTAGCAAGTGATTACTTTCATTTTCTAGAATCATACGAGGATTTGAATGCGAAATTTGTATTATCCCATCCACACTTTGGGCAGTTAGATTCAACATTGGCTGAAGTCATCAAACATGTAGTTAATCATGGAACTTACCACCGTGGGAATATTTCGGCTATGTTGCATCAATTGGGATTCTCGGGAGCATCGACTGATTATATTTTTTATGCGTATGAAGTTGGACAAACAGTCAGATGAGACATGTATCACTTAAATAAAATATCGTACTAAATTAAAACCCCCTCTCACTATTGCAGTGAAAGGGGGTTTGTGCTTAACCTCGTAAGTATTGTCTTGGAGGAACACCCTGGTCTGAAGTCGCTTGAATGGCATGTAAGGTCCAGTATGGATCACGAAGCATTCCGCGACCAATTGCAACTAACTCAATTTCATCATCAACCAGTGTTTCTTCAGCAAGCTTAGGAAGATCTAACAATCCAACAGCGATTACTGGCGCATCAATGGCCTGCTTGATTAGCCGAGCAAATTCTACTTGATACCCGGGTGTGTTCGCAGGTTTACGAACTCCGGCAGGTCCTTCACCGCCACTGGAAATATGGAATAGATCCACGCCTGCGTCTTTGTACTTCTTGCACACTTCAATCATATGGTCAATATCATAACCGCCATCCATGTACTCAACGGCAGAGACACGGATAATGAGCGGCATATCTGCTGGCATAACTTCTTTCATCGCACGGATGACTTCAACGCCGAAAGCGGCATAATCTTGACCGTATTTATCATCTCGCTTGTTGCACAGTGGAGAATGGAACTGATGAATTAAGTAACCATGTGCTCCATGAATCTCAATTGTATCAACGCCTGCTTCCACGGCGCGTCGAGCTGCGTCTTGGAACTTTGTTACCATTGCCTCGGTTTCTATTGTAGAGAGTGCACGCGGTGTTTTCCATTTAGGCGTTACAGGAATAGCTGAAGGTGCGACAGGCACTTCAGCATCTTCGGCTTTACGTCCTGCATGGGCGATTTGAATCCCAACTTTACTGCCATACTTATGCGCTTCAGTAATAATCCGCTTGAAAGCAGGTATATGTTCATTTGACCATAAACCAAGATCACGATTGGATATTCGACCATCCGGTTCAACATCTGTCATCTCAATGATAATCAGCCCCGTACCGCCAACTGCTCTAGATACATAATGAACAAAGTGCCAGTCGGTTGGAATCCCATCTTCTGCATCAACCGAATATTGGCACATGGGTGCCATGACGACACGATTTTTTAGTTCCAATCCTTTTAAGGTATATGGGGAATACAAGTGAGCCATCTCTAATCACTCCTAATTGAAATATCATCTGCAAATTTTATCCTCATTATAATCCTAAAGACTTCAACGAAACAATAAAGCTTGTTCTATGAAACTATTTTTTAAAGTCATCGAATGGTTGTCCCAATCATAAAATATAGAGCGGTGATGTCTGAACTAGAGGAGGGTGCGATGGATAAATGTATCCTTGCACATGAAGCTATATCTAAGCTCTCAAGTGGTATCACGATCATGGTTGGGGGATTCGGACTTGTCGGATGCCCGCTTACGTTAGTACGTTCACTTTCAAATTCATCATTGAATCAATTAACGATTATAAGTAATAACCTTGGCGAACCAGGCAAGGGGCTTGGCATGCTTGTTCGCAGTAAGCAAGTTGCGAAGGGAATCGGTTCCTTTTTTACATCAAATCCAGATGTCGTAAAGGCTTACCAAGCGAAGGAACTAGAGATTGAATTACTTCCACAAGGAACACTATCTGAGGCGATTCGTGCAGGTGGTGCTGGGCTTGGAGGTTTCTATACACCGACAGGTGTGGGGACTTTTGGGCAAGGCAAGGAAACGAAGGTTATTCGTGGGAAGACGTACCTTTTCCAACCTTCGATCCGAGCTGATGTCGCGCTCATTAAAGCCTATAAAGCGGATAAACTCGGTAATCTTATCTATCGTAAATCTGCACGTAATTTCAATCCGAATATGGCGACAGCTGCAGACCTTGTAATTGCTGAGGTGGAAGAGATCGTCGAAGTCGGTAGCCTATCACCAGAGGAGATCATAACACCGCATCTATTCGTAGATTACATTTCATTGACTGGAGATGCAGCGGATGGGGGATAAAGAACGCATTGCCTCAAGAGTCGCGCAAGAACTAAGAAGTGGTGACATCGTGAATTTAGGAATTGGGATTCCGACGCTTGTTGTGGATTATTTAGCTGAAGATGTTAACGTATTTATTCATTCGGAGAATGGGATTCTCGGCGTTGGGCCAACACCTTCAGCAGATGAAGTTGATCCTGACCTCGTTAATGCAGGGAAACTGCCAGTGACTGTACTGACAGGAGCAGCTTATTTTGACAGCGCTTCATCGTTTGCCATGATTCGAGGTGGTCATGTGGATGTATCTATACTTGGGGCATTGCAAGTGAATCGTCGTGGGCAGATCGCCAATTGGGCTGTACCGGGAAGTTTGGTGCTAGGTGTTGGTGGTGCGATGGATCTGCTCGAAGGTACGAAGCGAGTTATTGTCGCGACCACGCATTGTACAAAAGAGGGGGCTCCTAAACTTGTTGCAGAAGCGACGTATCCGCTCACCTCATTGCGAAGAGCGGATTTAATCGTAACAGAACTTGCCATATTTGAAGTGGATGATGATGGACTTACCTTGATTGAAGTCGCACCGGATATAACACTCGAGGAACTCCAGAAGAAGACGGATGCGCCATTTCAGATTCGAGGTGAACTATGGTAGCAAGCAGCGACGGCATGAATCATGTCTTTCATCGCGACTTCAACCGAGATTATCCCCTTATTGCTTATGGTGAAGGGATCTACCTAGTTGATAAGAAAGGGAAACGTTATATGGACGCTTCCTCTGGTGCGATTGCAGCCAACTTGGGGCATGGAGTGACCGAGATTGGAGAGGCAATGGCAGCTCAAGCGAAACAAGCTGGATTCGTACATACACTGCGATTCGAGACGGAAGTGCAGCATGAACTGGCTCAAGCAATAAGCCAATTGGCACCTCGAACGCTGAATCACGTGTATTTTACCTCAACAGGATCAGAGGCGAATGAAAGTGCAATCAAATTCGCAATTCAATACCACCGAGACCGAGGTAATTCTAGCAAAACGATCACGATCGGGCGCTGGCAATCTTATCACGGGAATACGATGGGTTCGCTGTCTGCAGGTGGAGATGTGTTGCGTCGTACCCCTTACCTTGCGAATCTGATGCAAACCGAGCATGTACATTCTCCTTATTGCCATCGCTGCCCGTATCAGCGTCATTTTGACCAATGTAAGGTGAAGGAACAGCTTGACTGTGTGGAAGAGGTTGAGCGTTTGATCCAAGAGATTGGGCCGGAGAACGTGGCATCTTTTATATGTGAACCGATTATCGGCAGTCAACAAGGGGCGGTTGTACCGCCAGATTCATACCTGAGTCAAGTAAGAGCACTATGTGATCGATACGACATCCTACTAATCATAGATGAAGTCATGACGGGTTTCGGGCGTACAGGACATCATTTTGCAATCGAAGCGTTTAAGATCGAACCTGACATCATAACGTTTGGTAAAGGAGTCTCAGGTGGTTATGCGCCACTTGCTGGCATGATCGTATCGGATCGCTTAGTTGATAGTTTGAAAAAATATGGTAAAGGTAAGTTCATCCATGGTTCTACGTTTAGTGGTCATCCAGTCAGTCTAGCAGCAGGTAGAGCGGCACTTCGATACTACAAGCGACATCGACTCTTGGACAATAGTAAGAAACAAGGTGCTTATCTGCTTCATAAGCTGCATGGGTTACGAGATAAGCATAGAACAATCGGAAACATTCGTGGTCGTGGATTGCTTATTGGATTTGAGATGATGAGGGATAGGCATACGGATACATTCTATGAACCTACTGATCGGGCAGCAGAGCAATTGAATCAAATTGCGATGAGGCTTGGGGTCATCTTTTATCCAGGATCAGGGACACTTGATGGAATACGAGGCGATCATTTGTTGATCGGTCCGCCTTTAACAATTAATGAGACTGAGGTAGATGAACTGGTGTATCGTCTCAGTCTTGCATTGGTCTTATTTGAACAAGAATAAGAATGAAGCTAGCTAATGAAATGAGGTGGCAAGCATACAATGACAGAACACGTAGAGAAGAAGAGTGAAATTCGAGAACTTGCAGTGAAGCATTTATCTCCAGTGATGACTAGGATTACAGACCTCGTTGTTACAAAGGCACAAGGGGCAAAGTTCTGGACAGAAGATGGGGTAGAATACATTGATTTTGTTTCAGGTGTCGCAGTGAACGCTGTTGGTCATGCGCATCCTGCAGTCGTCAAAGCGATTCATGAGCAGTCTAGCAATATGATTCATCTCGGACTGAACTATGGATATTACGAAAGTGCAGTTCGCTTAGCACAGAAACTTGCAGCGATTACGCCAGGTAATCTAGATACCGTGTTCTTCAGTAATTCAGGTGCTGAAGCGATAGATGGTGCAATTAAGCTTGCCCGTGCAGTGACGAAACGTCCGAATATTATTGCATTCGAAGGCTCGTTCCATGGTAGAACGCTGGGTGCTACATCCCTTACAGCATCTAGTTCGAAGTATAGGAAGTATTATGAACCGCTTGTCGGTGGGGTTTATCACGTACCATATCCGTACCAAAGACAATTGCCGTGTCAATCGGAAGAAGATACGACCGAGTACTGCTTGAATCGATTAACGAAGTTGTTTGAGTTAATTGTTGATCCAACACAAGTAGCTGCGATCATCATCGAACCTGTTATGGGGGAAGGCGGATATGTGCCTGCGCCTGCGGCTTTTTTACAGCAATTGCGGAAGATTGCGGATGACAATGGTATTCTGCTTATTTTTGACGAGGTTCAGACAGGGTTTGGTCGTACTGGGACAATGTTTGCAAGCGAACATGCTGGCGTTGTGCCTGATGTGCTTGTATTAGCGAAAGCATTAGCTTCAGGGCTACCTCTTGGAGCGATTGTCGCAAATCGTGATCTCCATGATAAATGGCAGACTGGCACACATGGATCTACTTTTGGTGGAAACCCTGTCGCTTGTGCTGCTGCACTTGCCAGTATTCAAGTGATTGAACAAGAAGGGCTTGTCGAGCGCTCTGAACGAGTAGGTAACCAAATCGTAGAACGTTTGAAGCTCGAGCTTGGTGACTTACCATCCGTTGCTGAAATTCGTGGTGTAGGAATGATGATCGGAATTGAATTCCAAGATGAGCAGGTTAAACCTGGTACAGCAATCGTATCTCGTATTCGAGAGGAAGCCTTGAAGCAGCAATTGCTTGTTACGAGTTGTGGGGTGTATGGACAGACGATTCGCTTAATGCTGCCACTGAATATCGATGACAATGTACTCGATCAAGGGTTAACCATTCTGAAACAATCTATATTTAATGCTATTAAATAATTGGATAACAGCCGTTATCACAGTAATATTCGATCACTAAATACTTGTTAAATGAAGAGGTGTCAATAATGGCGAATCTGGAGTACGTCGGCAATTATATTAATGGGGAATGGAGATTACCTGTTGATCGAGAGGTGTTTAATAGCGTTAATCCTTCAACTTCTGAAGTGTTAGGTGCTATTGTCTTGTCTAATTCAACAGATGTAGATGAGGCTGTGAGCGCAGCGAAACAGTCCTTTCGTGCATGGCGACTTGTACCCGCTCCAAAGCGTGCAGATTACTTGTGGCTGCTCGCTGAGCGTGTGCAAGAACGACGTGACGAACTAGCAAAGCTGATGACCCTTGAGATGGGAAAAGTAATATCAGAATCCTACGGCGAAGTCGATGTTGTTATTCAATTTTGCAAATATATGGCGGGTGAGGGGAGACGGATGTACGGTCAGACCGTTCCTGCTGGCTCGCCTGATCGGATGATTATGACAGTACGCGAACCAGTGGGTGTCGTCGCTTGTATTACCCCATGGAACTTCCCTCTCTCACTGGCCGCTTACAAAATGTGCACCGCACTTGTCGCAGGCAATTCGATCGTCTGGAAACCTGCTTCAGATGTGGCGCTGTGTGCGAAACTTTTTACGGAAATAATCGATTCGTGCGATTTGCCGGCAGGCGTGATTAACACCGTATTCGGTTCAGGAAGTACTGTAGGTTCACAACTAGCCGAACACCCAGACGTATCGGTAATTGTTTTTACAGGTTCAACAGAAGTGGGGAAGAAGCTCGCTAAACAAGCTGGTTATCATCTGAAAAGGATTGCACTCGAACTCGGCGGTAAGAACGCCGTCATCGTTCTCGCAGATGCCGATCTCGACCTTGCTGCCGCAGGTATCGTTCGCTCGGCATACGCCACATCGGGACAGCGCTGCACCGCAGCGAGTCGAGTCATTGTTGAAGCTTCGGTTCAGCAAGCGCTTGAACAGCGTATCGTTGCATTAACGAGGAAGTTACAAATTGGCAATGGACTCGATGCTGATGTTCATGTCGGATCACTTGCGAACAATAGCCAACTTGCAACCGTTCAGCGTTATGTCAAGATTGCGCAGGATGAAGGTGGACATATACTTTGTGGGGGGCATCGTCTTGTGATGGAGCCGTGGCAAACGCAAGGATTGTATTATTCGCCAACTGTAATTACAGATGTACAAAGGCATCACCGAATTGCTCAAGAGGAAGTATTCGGTCCTGTACTTGCAATCATCACCGCACAAGATTACGAAGATGCAGTCGCGATCAATAACGAATCCGTATATGGCTTATCCAGCTCCATCTACACGAATAGTCTTCACTATGCCAATCGTGCTGCCCGAGATTTGGAATCAGGACTTGTATATATCAACAACGGTACATCTAATGCAGAGATTGGACTCGCATTTGGCGGACTAAAGCAATCAGGTAACGGACATCGGGAAGTAGCTTATCAGGCGTTCGATGTCATGACGGAGTGGAAGACGGTGTACACAAATTATTAACGTCATTAATCATTAAACTTGAAAGGAGGAAACCAAGTTGAGCATCATCCACTCCAATTATCGAATCGGCATTGCGTTCTTCTACCATGAATCCCATACATTCAGTCCTGTGCGAACTGACATACAAGCTTTTTATGATGAAGGGTATCATGAAGGAGGTTCTATTCTAACTGCATATCGTGGAACGAAGACAGAAGTCGGGGGATTCATCGATGTTCTTGAGCAAACAGGTCATACGATCGTCCCGCTTGTCTGTGCTGCGGCAATTCCTTCGGGTATGGTCACGGATGAAGCGTATCAAGAGATCAAGCAGAAACTGCTCTCAGCATTACAACAAGCAGATGATTTAGACGGACTCTTGCTCGCCATGCACGGTTCCATGGTAACGCCATCTGTAAGTGATCCAGAAAGTGAACTGTTAGAGCTGATCTACCAGCTCAAAGGTAAAGAGTTGCCCCTTGCAATTACACTTGATATGCATGCCAACATTAGCAGCCGTATGTTCACACATACTTCGATGTTCTTCGGATTCAAGACATACCCGCATATCGATATGTACGAGCAAGGGGTCCATGCCGCTCATGCTTTAATTGACTTCTTGAACACCAACAAGCCTTTTCATGCCGCATTCCGCAAGCTGCCAATGATGCTTCCCAGTGTCAATATGCGCACTGAGGAAGGTCCAATGGCAGATATGATTCAAGCTGCAATAGGTGCGGAGAGTGATCACGACATTCGCTGTGCAACGATACTTGGCGGATTCCCGTATTGTGATATTCCCGAAGCAGGGGCGAGTGTAATCGTCGTATCTACGAATATTGAGAAAGCTGAGGAAGTCGCCGATCGACTTGCAGCAATGTTCTGGGCGCAGCGTGAACGCTTCGTCATGCAACTGCCTAATATTCAGGAAGCAGTGGACATGGCTTTAAATAGGATTGATGCGAACAACTTAACTTACATTTCGAATTCGTTAAACGATCCTGCTGACAATCAAACCGGTATTCCATCTCTTACTGAGCAAAATCAAGCCAGACTCAAACCCATTGCTCTTGCGGAAATCTCAGATAATCCACTAAGTGGTGGTACTGGCGATGTAACCGCACTACTCAACAAACTGTTGCATCGTAACTTGGCCAGCGTATTGTTCGGCGCACTCTATGATCCTGAGTCTCTACAAGCTTGCATTGAGGCTGGCGAAGGGGCTACAATTACCCTTCAACTAGGTGGCAGGTTATCATCTGAATTTGGCAAGCCAATCCATGTTAACGCGGACATCATCCGTCTGTCTGACGGAAAGTTTCGAAACACGGGACCGATGAACACAGGGCTGCTAATTGATACAAAAGGTGCTGCGCATATTCGGGTTCAACAGATCGATATTCTTTTAACTGGTCGATCCCTTTCTGCCAATGATTTGGGACTGTTCCGTCATATTGGACTAGAACCAACGAATTATCAGATCCTTGCGTTGAAGGTGAAGAACCACTTCCGCGCTGCTTTTGATCCGATCCTCAGTCAAGTTATATACGTGGATGGGCCAGGGCTTGCTTCTAATCAATTCAAACATTTTACTTATCATCACATTCCGCGTCCAATCTGGCCGCTCGATGAAATATAGGGGGAACTGACGATGACATCTAACTTCTATTTCGAAACACCGGACCAACTCTCACCCGAATTGCTTCAAACGATGATTCAGCTTGAAAAAGACGTCTTTGGCGCTGATGGTGCGGTCGATGAATGGGGGCTTGTACCAATTGCCCGTTATGGACGACTTGTTCTGATGTATGCAGAAGGTGACCCGGTACCGATGGCTGTCTGTGAACTTATGCGTGATTATCAGAAACCAGACAAGGCTTACATCTATGGCTACTATGTACGTAACGATTATCAAGGCAAGGGCTTCGGTATTCTATTACTTGATTATGTATTTGAAATGTTGCAAGAAGACAACTTCTCTGAGGTCTGCCTGACCGTGAAACCAAGTAATGTCTCAGCGGTGAAGCTGTACATGCGTGCTGGATTCACAGTTAAGGAGCGTAGAGCCCACGAGTATGGAGAAGGCAGAGAGCGCTACTATATGGTCAAAAAATTAAAGTAGGTGATGCTCATGGACCCTAACCGCCCAAAGTGGTCCTCGCAATTTGAATGGATTCTAAGCATGATTAACGTCGGTGTTCATATGGTGGACATTCATGGAGCAACCGTTTACTACAACGAAACCATGGCGAACATCGACGGATTAAGCTTGAAACAAGTGCTTGGACAGAACATTCTTGAGCTATTTCCTTCGCTAACGAATGAGACAAGCACCCTCCATCTCGTCTTGCAAAAGAGCACTCCGATCACAGATCAACTCCAGACGTATGTCAATCTCCAAGGTAAACACATCACTTCTATTAACAGCACATACCCGCTTTTTGAAAATGATGTCATGATTGGCGCTGTAGAAATCGCCCGTGATATATCGAATGTCATGAGTATGTATGATCAGATCCTTGATCTGAACAAACAACTTGTCGCTTCTAAGCAGAAGAATAAATCCAAAGTAGGCTCAGCAGACTACCACTTCAGTGACATCATCGGTCAGGATTCGAATTTCCTCAAAGCAATTTCACTCGCCAAAAAAGCAGCACGCACGCCATCACCCGTCCTCATATGCGGAACAACAGGAACAGGCAAAGAACTCGTCGCACAAAGTATACATAACGCGAGTTCACGCAGCAGTCATCCATTTCTCGCTCAGAACTGCGCAGCCGTACCCAAAGAACTGATGGAAGCACTCCTTTTCGGAACCAATCGTGGTGCATTTACGGGGTCAGTGGATCGCCAGGGCATATTTGAGCAAGCGAATGGGGGAACCTTATTCTTCGATGAGCTGAGCAGTCTCGATCTGGGTCTGCAAGCGAAGCTGCTGCGTGTACTGCAGGATGGGAAAATTAGACGAATTGGCGGTACGACCGAACAACAAGTGAATGTGCGTGTCATTGCCGCAATGAATATGGATCCAACCGAGGCAGTGGAGAAGGGAATTCTTCGTTCCGATTTATTGTTCAGGTTAAATGTCGTACAGATTGAACTGCCAGAGCTAGCGAAGAGACGTAGCGATATCCCGTCGCTCGTGGAACATTTTGTACAATCATGCAATGAGCGGTTTGGCACGCATGTACGTGGTCTGACAGAGAACGCTATAGCACGACTCTATCACTTTCATTGGCCGGGCAATATTCGTCAGTTAAGTCATGCCATCGAATCAGCATTTAACATGATGGATATGGGTTGTGATCTAATTGAAGAAAACCACTTGCCCGCCTTTTTATTTGAGAATAATCCTCCAGCACGGGTAACACCTAAGCGATTAGTCCCTGACTCTATTACCCAAAGCCCTATGCAAACGAACTTGCAAGAGTTACTAGACCAAGTCGAACGTGATACGATTCGTCATATGTTTGAAGCGTGTCATGGGAATATTAGCAGGACAGCAGAAGCATTAGGAATAAAAAGGCAATCTTTACAATACAAGTTAACTAAATACGAGATTCGTCATACCTGAACGGCAAATTATTTAACAACATGAATAAAAAATCATAAATTTTTAGAAAAATTAGAAAAAACAATTAACAAGCAGCCTCTCCTTTGATACTATCAATTTATGGAGTTCATAGACCAAATAAAATAATGGGGGATACGCGTCATGAAAAAAGGATTTTTGTTAGCGCTTGCAGCCACAGTCGCATTTACATTAACAGGCTGTGGTTCCAAAGCAGCAAGTGGAGATGACAAGAAGTATGTATTTGCAACGGATGCGCAATATGCACCAATGGAGAACATGGACAAGGACAAGATCGTTGGATTTGACGTGGATTTCCTCGATGCAGTCATGAAAGAAGCTGGCGTTAAGTATGAATTGAAAAATATCGGTTGGGATACGCTGCTTGAGAGTGTAAAGCAAGGTAAAGAATATCACGGTGCGATTTCCAGTGTATCAATTACTGATGAGCGCAAAGCTACATACGATTACTCTGCACCTTATTTTGAATCCATTAATATGATTCTAGTTAAAGAAGACAGCCCAGTGAAGAGTGCTGCTGACTTGAAAGAGAAGAAAGTAGCGGTACAAATCTCTACAACAGCAGACACGATTATGGGTACAATTCTTGGAGAAAAGAACCCAAACCTTAAGAAGTTTGATAGCAATGCAGTTGCCCTAATGGAGCTTGAAAAAGGCGGCGTTGATGCAGTGGTAGCAGACGTTGCAATCGTACGTGAGTACTTGAAGAACAACCCGAACAAGAAATTCAAGAGCATTGAAGATACGAAAAATTTCACACCAGAATACTATGCCATCTTACTTCCTAAAGGCAGCGAGCTAAAAGCGAAACTTGATCCTGCGATTAAGAAAGTCGTAAGCAGTGGTACGTACAAGGAAATTTATAAAAAGTGGATGGGCGTAGAGCCGAAAGTAGACAGTCTATTGAAATAGCGTATGAATGATTTCTTGGAAGAGCATTCGTGATGCACCTGCAGCGAATGCTTTTCTTGTTCTTATTTTATTAGATAAAGGAGACCTGATTGCAATGGATTTTCGTTTTGATATCATCATAGATTACTTGCCTTTGTTATTAAAAGGCACCCTGTTTACAATCGGAATATCGATCGTTGCGATTATAATGGGCTCAATTCTCGGACTCGGTATTACATTCGGTCAAATGTCTCGATTATGGATCGTTCGTCTACCGATGATGGGTTATATTCACTTCTTTCGTGGTACCCCGTTATATGTTCAAATTTTAATTGTTCATTTTGGTATTGTACCTTTCTTCATAGGTAGCACAAATCCAATTGTAGCAGCGATCCTAGCTCTTACACTCAATTGTGCGGCTTACACAGCTGAGATTTATCGAGCAGGCATTCAATCCATCGACAAAGGGCAGGTTGAGGCTGCACACTCGCTAGGACTTAGCCACTTTCAGACGATGCGCCATGTTGTGCTTCCTCAGGCGATTAAGCGTATGATTCCAGCATTCGGTAACGAATTTATTGTGCTCATTAAAGATTCTTCTCTCGTAGCTGTAATTGCTGCTCCAGAGATTATGTATTGGAGTAATGCAATGCGTGGACAATATTACAAGGTATGGGAGCCATATTTGGCAGCAGCGTTCATCTATCTCGTGTTGACGTACAGCCTCAATAAATTACTCGTTTATATCGAAAGGAAGGTGTAGGATCAATGAGTGCGATGATACAAGTTCGTGGTTTAAACAAATCATTCGATTCGAAGCCGATCCTAAAAGATATTAATCTGGAAGTAGCGCAATCTGAGGTAGTTGTCATTATTGGGCCATCTGGTTCAGGTAAGTCCACGATCCTTCGTTGTATGAACCTGCTCGAGCAACCGGATCAAGGTGAGCTTTATTTCGAAGGGAAGAATGTACTTTTACCCAAAACAAGCCTAACAGAGCTGCGCACTGAAGTTGGAATGGTGTTCCAACAGTTCAATTTGTTCCAGCATCTGAAGGTAATTGATAATATCATGTTAGCACTGATTCAAGTTCGTAAATGGCCGAAAGATAAGGCAAGAGCCAAAGGAATGGAATTGCTTGAGAAGGTAGGGCTTAAGGATAAAGCTGAAGTCATGCCAGCATCACTCTCAGGCGGTCAAGCACAGCGTGTAGCCATTGCAAGAGCACTTGCAATGGAACCGAAAGTTATGTTGTTCGACGAGCCAACGTCGGCGCTTGATCCAGAGATGATCGGGGAAGTACTTGCGGTTATGAAACAGCTGGCAAGGGACGGTATGACGATGATCGTCGTAACCCACGAAATGGGCTTCGCTAAGGAAGTTGCCGATCGTGTTCTGTTCATCGAGCAGGGCAGCATTATCGAGCAAGGTAAGCCAAGTGAGTTGTTCGATAAGCCTAAGCATCCTCGTACGCAATTGTTCTTATCGAAAGTGTTGTAATTCTTAACTTAAAAGAGCCGAATGATAACAGGGATTATAATCCTTAGTATCATTCGGCTCTTTTTACTTATTACGATGTTAAAGACATAGTCCCAATTACATGAGGTTGTATCGATGGTTCATGATTAATAATAACTTGGTAACAATCATCCCGCTGTTTGAACTCTTCCACCCATTTCATCGATTGAATGGCATCCTCTTTACTTACAAATGTACCAGGGAGCACACCCTCATCCCACGAAGAATTTGCATAGCCTACATCACTTACGAGCAGCACCCAACCATGAATGGTCTGTACAAGAAGAGAGCATTGTCCTGCTGTATGCCCTGGTGTATATACGATGTATACAGATCCATCATCGTAAAGATCCAATCCTTGCTTGTAAGGACCAAATGGGATTGGCTTAAACTCAAATGGATTGATCTCTACACCGTCCCACATCGATGGAATATAACCTAAACCTGTTTTGGCGTACTCCATTTCAATATTTGAAGCTATGATTTTCTTAGCATCATGTACATGCTTTACCCCACTCACATGATCAGAATGCAGATGAGATAAAATGACGTAATCGATATCTTTGGACTGGATATTTAATCGAGTTAAATGTTCGTTTATGGATTCTCCTTCTGGCAGAGTGCCACGAAAAAGCGCATAAGCAAATGGCTCTAAATGCTCCTCTTGATGAGTCCTCAAGCGTTCATGCCAGCCGGTATCAAAGAGAATCATTCCTTTAGGATGCTCGATGATGTAAGCAGACACAGGCAATTCTATTCGATCTTCTATGCTTAAATCATCAAACAGAATCAATTGTCTGGTTTCATCATAAAAGGCGATTGCACGATCCATAATACATGTCCCTGTGTGAAGGACGTGAATGATACTGTTCATTTGCCTAACCTCCTAATTTTAGCAATATAACCTAGAATAACTTTTTATAATAAAAATGGCAATGATAACCAATTAAATCTATGGTCACACACGATCCTTGAAGGCAGCATCATCATGCCAAATGAAGAGATGCTGCCAAATTTTTTGCATGCAAAATAGTTGAGTGATTACGGTAAGGTGTTGTTAAACGAAGTCGAAGACACATTTTACAACTAATATGAATAGGAAAAGAATGTATTACCAACTTATTAACGACATTAAATAAATGCCAAATTCACTCATCGCAACCCATTTTTCATACTTTTTCTAAAAGAGTGCAGATAATTTCTTCATCTATCCACAAGTTGGCATCCTTCTTGCTATATGTATATTATCAATTGCCAATACTCTACAGTTAGGGGAGATGGATATGCCTGACAATGGGATTCACCACGTACAACAAGCTGGCGAACGCCGCCATTATACTGATATTGAACTATGGAAAGACGTACCTGAAGAGAAATGGAATGATTGGCTCTGGCAGCTCACGAATACGATTCAGACGTTTGAAGATTTGAAGAAAGTCGTTAACTTAACGCCTGATGAAGAAGCAGGGGTGCGCATTTCGACGATGACCATCCCACTTAATATCACACCTTACTATGCATCCCTTATGAACCCAGATGATCCACGTTGCCCAATTCGTAAACAATCTGTTCCTTTATCCGCTGAAATCATGAAAACGCAATACGATCTTGAAGATCCACTCCAAGAAGATGATGATTCGCCAACACCTGGCTTAACACACCGCTATCCAGATCGCGTGCTCTTCCTAGTTACGAACCAATGCTCCATGTACTGTCGTTATTGCACGAGACGCCGATTCTCCGGTCAAGTAGGGATGGGCGTTCCGAAAAAGCAGCTTAATGATGCGATTGCCTACATTCGTAATAATCCTGAAATCCGCGATGTGCTGCTATCTGGTGGGGATGGACTACTGATTAACGATACAGTGCTTGAGTATATTTTGAAAAATCTTCGCGATATCCCACATGTTGAGATTATTCGGATCGGTACACGTGCACCCGTCGTCTTTCCGCAGCGGATTACCGAGAACCTGTGTAATATCTTGAAGAAGTACCATCCAATCTGGCTCAATACACACTTTAATCATCCGCTCGAAATTACCGAAGAAGCGAAGAAAGCATGTGACATGCTCTCCTATGCAGGCGTCCCATTAGGTAATCAAAGTGTGATCTTAGCTGGAATAAATGACAGCACAGTAATTATGAAAAAGCTCATGCATGAGCTAGTCAAAATTCGTGTTCGTCCTTACTACATTTACCAATGTGACTTGTCGGAGGGAATTGGACATTTTCGTGCACCTGTATCGAAAGGTCTTGAGATTATTGAGAATTTACGAGGTCATACTTCAGGTTATGCGGTTCCAACTTTTGTAGTGGATGCACCTGGTGGAGGAGGCAAGATCGCGCTAACACCGAATTACTTGATCTCTCAAAGTCCTGACAAGGTCGTATTGCGTAACTTTGAAGGCGTTATCACGTCATACCCAGAACCGAAGAATTACGTACCAGGTCAAGCAGATGATTATTATAACGAAGCATATGGCGTAACCAAACAACCTGATTCCATAGGAATTGCTGCTTTAATGAAAGATCAACAGTTCACACTTATACCCGAAGGATTACGACGCATCAACAAGCGTAAAAATTACGAGCACGCCGAATCACACAGCTCGCTCAAAGACTTCCGTGAAAAGCGTGACGCCATGAAGATCAAGCTCATGCAAGCGAAGGAAAAGAAGGAAAACTCAACTGCCAACACAGATGAGGAGCCAGGTAACTAGACGCGCCATCAGGTCGGAAATATCGCGATACAATCGCATTAGGATTCATTTGAAAGTTACCTGTTCATTTACGGACGTAATCTCACTTAGAAAGCCGCTATTATGGCGGCTTTTTTGCATGCCAAATATTTGGCAGTTCTATCATTTGTGAATCTATCATTCCATGCATATGGTAGATTTTACTAAACGAAAGGCGTATAGTTGAAGAGTCACACCCATCTTAGACTTGCACATAGATAATGACATACACTTACAATCGGGGAGGATTTACGTGTTATGAAAGTGCAGAAGAAGTTATGGGGAGTTCTACTTGCAGTCACCCTCACAGCGCAGACGATTAGCTTAATACCGATTACAGAAGCACAAGCTTCGGTCGTATTGAATGCAAGCGATATTCTAACCTCTGGAGCTGTGATGAAGACCTACACGTGGACATCTAAGCGAGGAAGCAATGATGTATCTACTACAGCAAGGGTGATAGAAGTAGACTTGACCAATCCGAATGTGAAGCTAGACATGATGACGGGAATCGGTGGGAAATACACATTTAAACAATCGGTACTTAACATGGTTAAAGAAACGGGTGCAGTGGCTGGAGTGAATGGTGATTTCTTTAATACTCAGGCTGAAGGTGTTCCTATTGGTCCCGAAATATCGAATGGGAAATTACTAGCGACAACGCCTGATCTCGTATCTGGCTTGTATTCGTTCGCCCTTACGAAAGACAATCAGCCGATTGTTGATCTATTCGCATTTAAAGGTTCGATTACAGCCAAAGACAATTCCACGTATCCAATCGGTGGTGTGAACAAAACGTACTATTGGTACGACGACGGTACGCACAGCCATACAGACGGTATGTTCCTCTACACCAATACGTGGGCGCTCGATTATCGTTCGAATGATGGTGTATCAGTTCCAACCGAAGTGAAAGTCCAGAAAGGCGTCATCACCCAGATTGAGATTAACGGTGTCATTAAAGAAGTTGCCCCAGAAGATGGCTATATTCTAAGAGCTGCTGGTAAATCTGCTGAATATGTGAAAACCCATCTGAAAGTTGGAGATCCGCTTAAAGTGGATTATAGCTTAGTTCCACAAGATCCGAACAAGCAATATGACACGAAAAATTTCAAAATGATGGTCGGTGGTCACTCCATCCTCGTCGATGAAGGTAAGGCATCCACTTTCTCTCGCTCGGAGACCGAACTTGAAGGTTTTCGCTCGCGAACGGCAATTGGTTATTCCAAAGATATGAAGACGGCCTACTTAGTCACTGCAGATCGTTCTACGCATAGTGATGGACTTGCATTACCAGAACTTCAAGACTTAATGGTCAATGTTGGCGTCTGGAAAGGCATGAACCTCGATGGCGGTGCCTCGACCCAACTAGTAACAAGACCACTTGGGGAAACGACACCTGTGATTACGAACATAACGGAATTTGGTGGACAGCGTGATGTGGTGAATAGTGTAGGTGTATTCTCGCTTGCGCCTAAAGGCAAGCTTACGGGTCTTGTTCTTCATGGACCTAAACAAGTATTCCTAGGAGAGAAAGCAGCCTTCTCGGTCAAAGGATACGATGAGTACTATAACCCCGTAGCACTAGACTCAAGCACAACTCCACAGTTAAATACATCGAATGCTCTTGGAAAAATAGACGGTATGAGCTTTACAGCAAGTTCGATCGGAACGACGACACTTACAGCTTCTGCTGGGTTAGGGACAGTTAAGCAGGATGTTAAAGTAGCTGGACGTGATGATCTGTCATCACTAAAACTTACGACCTCAAATCCGATGCTAAAAGCGAACACGATCTACGATTTGAAAATTACCGCAACTGATCTGCAAGGACGCAGCAGTGTACTTCCTTCCGATGCTGTTAAGTGGGAAGTGCTTGGACCGAAATCAGCAAAAGTAGAGAATGGTCAATTAACAGTTAATGACATTAACAATGTCAAAGATGTCCGCGTTATCGCTAGATACGATGGTTTCTCCACCATGCTGACACTGAATAAACTTGAGGAGACACCTTGGTATGATCTGGATCAATACGGGTTGCTAACAACAAGCGATGTGTACCCAGCTGAAGTGAAGGGGACCATTCGAATTGTGAAAGATACGAATGCGAATAAGAGCTTGCAGTTAGAGTACGATTTTACAGATGGCAAAGGGAACAAAGCTGTGTATGCAGATTTTAACGGCAAGAATGGCTCAAAGGTTGGAGGAACTCCACAACTTATGAAAGTCAAAGTGTCAGGGGATAACTCCGGCAATTGGGTTCGCTCTGAAATCGTTGATGGGGATGGAAAGCTCACAAGGTTAGATTTTACAAAAAATATGAATTGGACAGGTTGGAAAGAGCTTACCGTCAATCTGGAAGATTATAAGGTGAAATATCCGATCACGGTCAAAAATATATATGTAACAAGCCCTGCTGAGGGTCAAGACGAACGAGCACTTAAGGGATCTGTTCAATTCGATGACATCTCCTTTGTTTCAAAGACAACTACGGATGCAACAGCCAAGAAACAAGTCAAGATGACCATTGGCAAGAACATGATGACGATTGCTGGTAAGACAGTCAAGCTTGATCAAGCACCTCTGGTAACGGACAATCGGACCATGGTTCCAGTGCGTGTCATTACCGAGGCATTAGGGGGTCAAGTGAAGTGGAACGCCAAGGAACAGCAAGTGACGATTGATCAAGGGGATAAACTCATGGATATGTGGATCGGTCGCAAAGATATGATTTTTACAGGCAAACGAATCATCTCCGATGCTGCCCCTCAGCTTACATCAAGCGGACGCACGATGGTACCCCTTCGTCAAATTGCAGAAGCGCTCAATTGGAAAGTGACTTGGGATGAAAAAACGCAAACCATTACATTAGAATCGTAAGGAGAATATGCCATGACTATTACTTTTAAAAAGATGAGCGAGTATTCAATTGAAGAATGTGTGCAGTTATGGACAGCAGGATTTGAAGGGTACTTATTACCGATGAACATGAACATCGACGCATTCATAGCAAGAACGGCTAACAACGAGTTATCCATGGAAAATTCAATCGTCATTCTAGTTGATGATGTCCCTGCTGGCTTTGTCATGAATTCTATTCGGGAGATAGGTGGCAAGAAGGTAGCTTGGAATGGCGGAACAGGTGTAGCAATGCCGTATCGCAAGCAGGGAATCGGTCGACTTCTTATGCAGCGTAATCTGGAATTGTATCGGGAGCTGGAGGTTGATATCGCAACACTTGAAGCACTTAGCCCGAATGAGAAGGCAATTAATCTCTATAAACACGTTGGATATGAAGTCATTGATGAAGTGACTCTCTTGCAAAATAACGAGGCGTTATCAGCAACCGTACTTGAAACAGCAGGTGAACAACCCTACACCGTAACAAGAGGGATGGGGCGAGAAGCAGGTAAGGTATCGTTCTATCTGGATCTGCCAACGTGGTCGAGTCAGTGGCAGAGCGTGAAGGATGGGGAGACAGTTATCGTTCGTGAAGGCGATGAAATTGTCGGCTATGCCCTATATAAACAGACGTATGATAAGGACAGTAAGCTGACAGCTATCTCATTATTCCAGTGCGAGGCTTGTCCAGACATTGCTAATCCGCTTGATATCTATAAAGTGCTACTCCGTGAAGTTTATGGACCACTTGACCATGCTTGTCGCCGTGGTACATTTAACTTGCGTAAATCGAATCCAATTCCGGTTCAATTACTTGGTGAGCTTGGATTCACAACGTATACGGAGCAAGTGTTCATGACTCGTTCCATGGAAAAATAGCTTTTCATCCTGAATCTGCTATAATACTTCAGTTAAGTAACAACAAGGAGCGATGTACGATGTTAATCAATATGAAAGATCGGGTCGATGAAGAAGCGATTCAGGAATTGCTTGGATACGCAATAGGCCTAGGAGTAGATAAGCTACAATCAACGACAGAGACTTACCGAAATAGCCATGTTCTCGAGCTCTATGGATGTGTATCCGAGGATCACTTGGTTGGTATTATTGGATGTGCAGAAGGGCACGACAAACAAATTATAATTACACATCTTGCTGTTAATCCCGATAGTCGTGGTGCTGGTTTTGGCAGAGGAATGATTCTTGAACTTATCGAACTTAAGGAACCATCTAGCTTGCATGTCGAAACAGACGAAGAAGCAGTCGATTTCTACCGCAGCATCGGATTTGTCATCGAGAGCCTCGGGGAGAAGTATCCAGGTGTAGAACGTTTCTCATGTAAATATGAAGTGGATAAGGATACTGACGAAGAATAAGTGAGGTGTCATACGTGCCTAAACCATTAACTTCCTTAGTATTCACACAATTTATTAGTTCGTTTGCAGATAATGTGAACTTCTTTATTATTATTGGCATCATCACAAGACAGGGAGTTAGCAATCCAGAGGGCTATGTGCTGAATATCCAGATGGGTTTTCTATTAGCTTATGTGGTGCTAGCCCCCCTTGTGGGTGCTTACGCGGACCGTAATTCGAAGTCCAACGTCTTATTAATGGGTAACTTGTTAAAAAGTATCGGGATCGGCATGCTGCTCCTCGGTATTCATCCGATTGCTTGCTATGCGGTACTTGGAATTGGAGCAGTTGTATATTCACCTGCAAAATATGGAATCTTGACCGAACTTACGAATTCGGAAAAAGGATTGCTCCGCGCCAATGCACTAGTGGAAGGTACCACCATTCTTGCAATCTTGCTCGGTACAGTCGCTGGAGGCATTCTAGCCGACATCTCGGATACCGTTGGTGTCATTACATGTCTTATCACATATATCATTTCACTTCTGCTTACCTTACTCATTCCTCGATTGCCGGGGAATAAATCACTTCGTTATGGTCAGTCCTCACTAGAATTCTTCAAAGATTTCAAGCAATTAATTCGCAATAAGAAAGCACGATTCTCCCTCATCGGTACCGGGGCATTCTGGCTAACAGCATCCGTACTTCGAATTGCACTCATCGCTTGGATTCCTGCTAATTTAGGCATTACAGATACAACCTCTCAATCCATGATGATCGGAGCAACCGCTATTGGGGTCGTTGCTAGTTCGTTTATAACTTCGCGTATTATTTCAGTCGGGAAGCTCTACCAATCGTATGTGTTTGGTTATTTAATGGTTGGATTCGTTATTATTTGTGCTTTTATGACAAGTGTGTGGATTTCAGCTGTGCTCTTGTTCCTAATTGGGGTAGCAGGGGGGATTTTCTTGATCCCACTGAATACAATGTTACAAGAAGTCGGGAAAGACTTGATTGGGTCCGGCAAGACGATCGCCATTCAGAATTTTGTGGAAAATACATTGACCGTTTCGGGTTTATTAATCTTCAAAGGTCTTGTTTCTTCACAATTATCTATCCAATTGTCAGTCGTATTTATTGGGATTATCTTGCTTTGTTTTATCGTGGTTTTAAGTGTTCAAGTTGGTAAGATCAAGAAACAGGCGACTGCCACCGCTATTGACAGCGAATCTATTCGAATGTAATATCTTGGATGTAGGCTTAAAGAAAGCGGTGTCATCTATGGAATTTACAATTCAATTAGAGCCGAGTCTGGGTAATCTAGCAATGCTGCTTGCAATGAACCAAGATGAAGAACATTCCGCAAAGTTACTCAGTCAAATGTCAGCACTCGGATTTCAGGGTTTACAAGGTAAAGTAGGAGCCATGAATGGCGAGAAGATCGTTGCGTCGATCGAAACAGCTGCTAAGCGTCATAAGGTCATAGATAGCGGCTTGTATCGAGAATGTCACGCACTATATCATGCCATATTAGATGCGCTGCAAGGTGTTACCCGAGGTCAAATCGTATTCGGTGAAGTCCATCGCACAGTCGGTCTGAAATTCTCGATTCTTCGAGGACCAGGCCCAGCCAGGGAGAAGGGCGAATGGATCGCAGTTGCGTTATACGGGAACATCGGCGCGCCAGCCAAAGGTTTCGAGCATGAAGTTAGTGGATTAGGAATTTTCCACATTTAGTTGCATAATGAGTGAAATTGTAAAGATGAACGAAAGAAATTGGTGTACTGTAGGAGCGTAGCGTTCGCCTTTGAAATCGAGAATATATCATTTAATCTAATCAAAATTCACGATTTCAACAGCGACCGGAAGTATTCCTATTTATGCAGTGAGCAGCTTTTACAATTGAATGAATGCCCATAGGTAATTTAGGTTTTTCAGGGGGCTAAACAGGATTTTCTGTTTAGGCTCCTTTTTGTTTATTTTTATAGACTCAACTATCTAATTATTGGAAAAGAAGGTGCGCAGATGGTGATGCTTAATGCCGATTTACACGTTGAAATTAATAACGAGGGACTCACGATGGATGAGTTTCGCGCGATTGTAGTAGGGCGCAAGACTGTTGTTATAAGTAACGAATCCAAGGAGCGCGTGGAGCAATCCCACCGTTATTTGCAAGAAGTACTGGATAGTAAGCAGGTCGTATATGGCGTGAATACAGGATTTGGTCAATTGAGTACGGTCATTCTGCCAGATGATCAAAGTGGAAATTTGCAGCTCAACTTAATTCGCAGTCATGCCTGTGCAGTCGGTGAACCGTATACGGAAGAGATTGTACGTGCGATTACGTTATTACGTTTAGTATCACTCACACGTGGGTATTCTGGTGTTCGCCCCGTCGTGACTGACATACTTGCTGAATTGCTTAATCATGGAATTCACGCTGTTATTCCGCAACAAGGATCGCTTGGTGCAAGTGGTGACCTCGCGCCACTTTCTCATCTAGCACTTGTACTTCTTGGCGAAGGCGAAGCGTATTATCAGGGAGAGCGCATATCGGGCGGCGAAGCGTTAAAGCGTGCAGGCATACAACCGATTAAGCTTACGGCAAAGGAAGGTTTGGCACTAATCAATGGCACACAAGCGATGACGGCAGTTGGACTTCTGGCTTATCAGAAAGCAAGGTTCGTAGAGGAAGCAGCGAATGTAGCGGTTGCTCTTACGATGCAGGCGCTTGATGGTATCTTGGACGCATTCTCCGAAGAGATTCAGATGGTTCGTCCTTATCCTGAGCAAGCGGAGACAGCTAGACAAATTCGTCACTTGTTACAAGGCAGCGGATATATTTACGGACCGAATCAAGGCAAAGTGCAGGATGCGTATTCCATTCGATGCGTTCCTCAAGTGCATGGCGCTTCCATGCGCGCACTCAATCATGTGGAAGATACGCTGAATATTGAGCTCAATGCGGTGACAGATAATCCGACGTTGTTTGCTGCTGAGCATAAAGTATACTCTGGTGGTAATTTCCATGGTCAACCAATAGCACTTGCGATGGATTACATGAAAATTGCAGTTGCCGAATATGCGAATATTTCGGAGCGCCGTACGGAGCGCCTAGTGAACCCACAGCTAAGTGGAGGCTTGCCGCCATTCTTAACTCCAGAAGCTGGCGTGTCGTCTGGACTTATGATTCTACAATACGTATCGGCATCTCTAGTCTCGGAAAACAAAGTACTCGCGCATCCAGCAAGTGTTGATTCGATCCCATCATCAGGCAACCAAGAAGACCACGTAAGCATGGGTACAACTGCAGCGCGTCAAGTGAATCAAATCGTAGATAATGCCTCTCATGTCCTTGCGATTGAACTGATCTGTGCAGCACAAGCACTGGAGTGGAAGAGTCATTCCAAGCTATCTCCTGTCACGCAAAAAGTGAAAGCTTGGATTCGTGAAATTGTGCCTGCTTATAAAGCAGACCGTGTCTACTCCCAGGAGATTCAGCAGCTAAGTGAAGAGATTAGAAGTGGGCGATTCCATGAGAAGATGGCAAGTTTCTTAGTTGTCTAACTAAGTAATTGTGGAGGGGAGTCAAGATATGAGCAGCAATCGAATCGAATTATTAAACCTACCAGAGATCGTACGCCAATCGAATTGGAAAGATCGTTATGAGACGAAAGTGTCCCAATGGCTGACTCCTTGGGATGGAGCAGCGCATGTGGACTATGGTTTTATTGGTGTACCGCTATCGAAAACATCGATCAGTCCATCTGCGGCAGCGATGACACCGAATGCGTTGCGAGAACTGTTCGCGAATGTAACGACTTATAGCATTGATCATGATGTAGATTTACAGGAGCTAATCGCTCATGATCTCGGTGATATTCAGATGCACGTAACTGATCTATTGCGCTGTCATGCGAATATTGAGCAGGGACTGACGAATATATACGAGAAGATGCCGCATCTGTTCCCAATCATAGCAGGCGGTGATCATTCGATCACTTGTCCTTCTGTGAAAGCATTCAAGAAACGGTATGCAGGCAAGGTCGGCATCGTTCAGATTGATTCGCATATGGACGTCCGAAACTTGGATGATGGGGGACCAACGAACGGCACGCCGATTCGAGGGCTTCTGGAATCAGGTACAGTTGAAGGTATGCACATTGCTCAGATTGGGATTCACAGCTTTGCGAATTCCAAGCCTTATCGCGAGTACGCTGTTTCACAGGGAATTACTCAATTTACAGCCCGCCAAGTTGCGCGTGAAGGTGTAGAGACACTTGTTGCACAAGCATTAGAGATTGCAGGTAATGGAACGGAAGCGATCTATGTCACTGTCGATATGGATGTACTCGATCAAGCTTTTGCACCGGGCGTTCCAGCAATGGTTCCAGGTGCGATGACATCGTGGCAGTTAATTGATGCTGTGTTCTTACTTGGGCAGCATCCGAAAGTAAAAGGATTTGACATCGTGTGCGTGGACCCGCTTCAAGACCCTCGCAGAGCTACTGTACGCATGACTTTGCATGTGATCTTAAGCTTCCTCGTTGGATGTATGAAGCGCTGAGCTTTTGTTGCTTAGCGAGTTTTATTAAAGATACTATTCAAAAAGCAAAGCGAAAGAGAAAAAAGCGAATTATGCTTTCGAAGTACTTTTCCTGTGGGAAAAGTTTGAGTGATCGCCTTTGAAATCGTGAAAATACCACTAAGTCAATTCAAAGTTCACGATTGAGACAGCGACCGGAAGTACTTTTTCTCTGTAGTGACCCCATTTTTTGAACATAACCATCATTTTATTAAAAGGAGCGATTTAATCATGGAACAAGTAACGAAACGTACAATACAAGCCCCGACAGGTACGAAGCTGAACACGAAAGGTTGGCAGCAAGAAGCAGTGCTTCGTATGCTAATGAACAATTTAGATCCGAACGTTGCGGAGCGTCCAGAAGATTTGGTCGTATATGGCGGGATTGGCAAGGCAGCACGTAACTGGGAATGTTTCGATAAGATTGTGGAATGTGTGAAAGAACTAGAAGCGGATGAGACGTTGCTCATTCAATCAGGTAAACCAGTTGGCATGTTCAAGACACACCCAATGGCACCACGTGTCCTTCTCTCTAATTCGGTGTTAGTACCTGCTTATGCAAATTGGGAGACGTTCCATGAGCTCGATAAGAAGGGCTTAATGATGTACGGCCAGATGACAGCTGGAAGCTGGATCTATATTGGTTCTCAAGGTATTGTACAAGGAACATATGAGACTTTCGCAGAAGCAGCACGTCAGCACTCCGGTGGTACGATGCAGGGTACGCTTACACTTACAGCAGGTCTTGGCGGTATGGGGGGGGCTCAGACGCTAGCTGTTACGATGAATGGTGGTGTCGTGATTGGTATCGAGATTGATCCAAGTCGCATTCAGCGCCGTCTCGATACTCGCTACTGTGATGTGATGGTACATGATATGGACGAGGCGCTTCGCTTGGCACAAGAGGCAAAGGCAGCAGGCAAGGCACTCTCGATCGGATTAATCGGCAATGCAGCTGAACTCTTGCCCGAATTTGTGAAGCGTGGCGTAGTTCCTGAGTTCGTAACAGACCAGACATCTGCGCATGATCCACTTAATGGTTACATACCGACAGGCTACACGCTTGATGCAGCGAGCAAATTACGCACAGATAATCCGAAAGAATACGTAAGATTGTCCAAGCAATCGATGGCGGTTCACGTACAAGCCATGCTTGATCTGCAAAAAATGGGCTCTGTCGTATTCGACTATGGCAACAACATTCGCCAGGTTGCTTTCGATGAAGGTATTGAAGATGCATTTAACTTCCCTGGATTCGTTCCAGCGTATATTCGTCCACTATTCTGTGAGGGTAAAGGTCCATTCCGCTGGGTCGCGTTATCTGGTGATCCAGAAGACATTTACAAAACAGATGAATTGGTTAAGAGAATGTTCCCTGAAAATGCGAAATTGCAGCGTTGGATGGAACTTGCGCAAGAGAAAATTGCATTCCAAGGACTTCCAGCACGTATTTGCTGGTTAGGCTATGGTGAACGTGTGAAGTTAGGTCTTGCGATCAACGAAATGGTTCGCAGTGGTGAATTATCTGCTCCAATCGTCATTGGACGCGATCATCTAGATTGCGGCTCTGTAGCATCACCAAACCGTGAAACAGAAGCGATGCTTGATGGCAGTGATGCAGTAGGCGACTGGGCTATCTTGAATGCACTTGTGAATACGTCTTCTGGCGCAAGCTGGGTATCTGTTCATCACGGTGGTGGCGTAGGTATGGGTTATTCCTTGCACGCAGGTATGGTTATCGTTGCAGATGGTTCTTTGGAAGCGGAAGAGAAATTATCTCGTGTTCTTAATACCGATCCAGGAATGGGCGTCATTCGTCATGCAGATGCGGGATATGACCTAGCGATTCAGACGGCTAAAGAACGTGGCGTACGCGTTCCGATGCTAGGTATTTAATGAGGTGAAATATAATGACGACAAAACCAATTGATCTATTGATTTATAATATTGGAACCCTGTTAACTTTGCAGGGTTCCAATGGACCGCGCAAAGGTGCAGAGATGTCTGAGCTTTCACCAATAACAGGTGGAGCAGTTGCGATCCAAGGTGAACGGATCTTCGCTGTGGGAACGGAAGAGGACGTCCGTGCTCAGATCGCTGGAATGACAATTATTCAATCGATTGATGCTCGTGGACAGCTTGTCACACCTGGACTCGTTGATCCACATACTCATCTTGTGCATGGTGGCTCACGTGAACATGAACTTGCCCTCAAGCTGCAAGGCGCTTCGTACTTGGAAATTTTAGCACAAGGCGGAGGTATACTCAGTACAGTCCGTGCGACTCGAACTGCAACAGAATTCGAGTTATACCAAAAAGCCAAGCGAAGTTTAGATATTATGCTGAAATACGGTGTTACCACAGTTGAATCCAAGAGTGGTTATGGTCTAACACTGGAAGATGAATTGAAACAACTTCGTGTTACACAAAGGCTGCATGAAACTCATCCTGTTGACCTTGTATCTACTTTTATGGGTGCTCACATGGTCCCAGAGGAATACAAGGGACGTTCAGATGAATATGTACAACTACTTATCAATGAAATGCTTCCAGCTGTGAAACAACAAGGTTTAGCTGAGTTTTGTGATGTATTCTGCGAACATGGGGTATTCTCTGTCGAGCAATCTGAGCGTATCTTATCAGCCGCACGTGATCTTGGATTTGGACTCAAAATTCATGCAGATGAGATTGAGCCGATGGGTGGTGCGAATCTTGCGGGTAAACTCGGTTGTATCTCGGCTGAGCATCTACTTGCGGCTTCTGATGAAGGTTTACGCTCCATGCAGCAAGCAGGTGTTATTGCAGTCTGTTTACCTGCAACCTCATTTAACTTGCGGCTCAAGAATCATGCCCGCGCAAGAACTATGATCGAGATGGAGCTTCCTGTTGCACTTTCCACGGATTATAATCCGGGTAGTTCACCAACCGAATCGATGCAATTGGTTATGACCCTTGCTTGTTTGAATCTAGAGATGATACCTGAAGAGGTATTAACGGCAATTACCATTAATGCCGCTCATGCGATTGGCAGAGCAGATGAGATTGGCAGCCTCGAAGTGGGTAAGCTTGCTGATCTTGTTATGTATAATGCGAATAACTTAGCTTATTTGCCGTATCACTTTGGGATTAATCATGTAAATACCGTTATTAAGCGCGGTAACATCGTTGTATCTGACGGGCATTTTTTTTCAAAATGATGACTCAAAACTAAACTTCATTATCACTAGGTATTTACCATATGCATATCTTATAGGAACGCATAATACCTAGGATAGGAGGTATAGGGAAATGAAGTCACGTCAGAACAATTCAAATACACGAAACACAAGATCAAATCGATCTGGCACAGTATATAATCCGAATGTCTCCGAACTTGGTTGGATGGATGAACTGATTAAAGAAAAACCTTCCTTGAAGATGAGTGATTCTCTCCAGGCGGAAGAACCGGTAACAAGCGAGGTTAAAGTAGTCATTCATAATGTTACCGAAGATAAAGTATTGCCGAAAACAACGACTAGAGCTGCTGTGATGGAATCTGCTGCATCGAAAATTTCGCCACAGAAACAACAGACACTAGCTCCGTCACAGACGCAGTCTCAACCGGAACACAAGCAGCAACGACAAGCGCGTAAGATTCCATCTGTCGTGTATACAGATGACCTTGTTGACGATATCATTACGGAAGAAAAGCTTGCCAATCATGCGGTATCCGCTTCGAAAATAAAACCAGGTAGCATCGGTAACTCCTTACTGACTGATTCTGCAGTAGATCAATCCAAGCTTGCTGCCCAAAGCGTCACGAGCGTCAAGATTGCTCCAAAAGCAATTGATACTGCACATCTTCAAGATGATAGTGTAACAGGAGAGAAGATTCGCAATCGCTCAATTTCAAGCGAAAAGATTATGGATAACAGCATCACATCCGATAAACTTGCAGATCAAGTCATTGATACGAGTAAAATCGCTGATGGATCGATTCAAACGAAACACCTGAGTAAACTGCTTATTACAGAAGAATTAATTCAAGATCAATCTATCACTTCAGGCAAGATCAAGAGCGGTGTAATTAAATCCGTTCATTTGACCAACGGTAGTGTCGATAATGCGAAGCTTGCCGATCAGTCGGTTGATAGTGCGAAGCTTGCCGATCGAGCGGTTACCTCAGAGAAACTGCTTCATGGTGCGGTACAGACCGAGCACTTGGCAGAAGGTGCGATTACGGCCAGACATTTTGCAGGAAAAATGATTCAAGCCAAGCACATCGAGCTAAACACGATTGGAAGCGAGCATATTCGCAATAATACAATCTCGACAAGCATGATTCGTGATGAATCGATTACAACGGAGAAACTACAAGACAATTCAATTACAACTGATAAAATTGGTGAACGGGAAGTTGATAGCCGACATTTGAAGTGGGATAGTGTGGCAGGTGAACATATTGTCAAAGGGATTGTTCAAAGTGCTCACCTCACTCAAGAGCTGATCCTCCCTGAACATATACGATCCCATGCTGTAACTTCCAAACACATTCAGCATAACTCAATTGGCACCGATCACATTCAAGAGAATGCGATTGCGACTGTGCATTTGCAAAACAAATCAGTCACTACGGAAAAGATAGCACCATTATCCATTCAGTCCGAACATATTATGGAGTCGGTCATTCAATCAGAGCACATCAGTGAACAAGCGATTGGCGCGGAACATATTCGTAACAATACGATTTCAGACGGCATGTTGCGTGATGATTCGATTACAGGAGCTAAGCTTGCACCAGGTAGCATTACGCTAGAACATCTAGGTGAAGATATATTGAATTTAGTTAAAGAGCTTCAGGAAATGAAGCTTGTCCCTGAACCTGAGGTAGAGCCAGAGATTATACCTGAACTCGAAGCTGATCTGGAACACGCGACAGAACCAGAATCAGTACAAATTCAAGCTGAACAACTTGCTTTGGAAGAACCCGCTGCTGCTGGTGATAAGCTTGCTTATGTGCCTGTCCAACCACTATTTACGCCTACAGGACATATCTTGCAGCAATTCGGTAATACGCCATTTAAGATGAATGTATCTGATGAAATGATCGAAATCATCGTAACATTTGCCAACCCATTTGCTAGCGATCATTACACGATCGTTGCTATGACGAATTATCCGTTCTGTTACTCCGTCCTGAAGGAGCAGACATCGAGTTATGCGGTTATTCAGGTCATTCGTGCGAAGTTTGATCTCAAGCTGGATGGATTTATTCATTGGATTGCAATTGGGGAAGTCGAATAATTGATAAACAAGCTGTTGGATCTTATGTGCTTCAAGATTCAATTGCTTGTTTATTCATGTTATTACTACAATTGCATGGTACAATAATGAATAAAACATAGAATAGAGTGGAGAAGGATCATCATTATGAAGAAAAAGAAAGATCCTCGAGTGATACGTACGCATCAGCTTCTAAGAAAAGCGTTGATTGAATTAATGGAAGAACGTGATCTTGAGCAAATTACGGTACAAGAAATAGCAGAGCGCGCAACGATTAAACGTGCAACGTTCTACTTGCATTTCGAAGATAAACAAGCGCTCGTTCATCAATATGTGGATGAAATCTTAACTGAATTAAGCGAAAGTATTATAGTTCCAATGAATAAAAGCAGCGAGCACTTTGATATTCATGCAGGGAAAGTTCATCCGAACTTCTTGAAGTTGTTTCATCACATAACAGATAATTACAATCTGTTCTATGCGCTCCTTGTACGTAATCGGGTTGCGTACTTCGTGACAAAATTGGGTTCAGTTATTCATGACTTTATCTTAAGTGGAATTAACTGGACAGAGCCTAACGATACGAATTTAACAGCTCCTAGGGAAGTGATTATTAAATTCGTAGAGTCTGCCTTCCTTGAGGTGATCGTATGGTGGATTGAGAATAATCGACCATATTCGGAAGAAGAAATTGCGACTCACTTATTGAATTTATCGGTCCTCGGTCCTTATAAGCATATCCCACAGCGAAGCGGCGGGGGATAGAGGATATACACATACATACAAAGAACCGTTCAAGCGGCGCGAGTGCTTGAACGGTTCTTTTTCATTATTTTACAAAAATGAAACTTATAGAGCTGTCCAACCACCGTCGATTACAAGTTCAGATCCTGTCATGAAACGAGATTCGTCAGAAGCTAGGAACAATACGCCGTATGCAACGTCTACTGGCTCGCCGAAATATGGGAGCTGTGTGAAAGTTTTGTAGTAAGGTAGAGCGCTTTCCATTGTTGGTGCTGTCATTGGCGTAACGATAATACCAGGATGTACCGTATTTACACGAATGCTTTGTTTACCATACTCGACAGCGGCAGCTTTAGTAAGCGAGCGAAGAGCACCTTTAGCAGCTGTGTACGCACTTGTTCCTGCCATACCTACAAGACCACCAATAGAGGAGATGTTGATGATGGAACCGCCACCAGCTTTCTGCATTTCAGGAAGTACATATTTCATACCTAATACACAACCTGTAAGGTTAATGTCCATGACTCGGTTCCACTCAGCTAGATCGAATGTTGCAATTGTGCGAGTAGAGGAGATACCTGCATTGTTAACTAGAATATCGATTTTACCATAAGCTTTAACGGCTTCAGCAATAATGGTCTGCCATTCTTCATCAGAAACAACGTTCTGCTTGAAGCCGATTGCTTCGCCGCCAGCTGCTTTAATTTCTTCGATTACCTGTGCAAGAGCTACTTCGTTAACGTCTGTTGCTACTACTTTTGCGCCTTCTTTAGCGAACAATTTCGCTTCTTCAGCACCCATACCCATTGCTGCTCCAGTTACGATTGCTACTTTACCTTCTAAACGTGCCATAATAGAATCATTCCTCTCAAATTTAAAATATTTAGTGTTAATGTATTTCATGTGTTTAGTATATACCTAATTTTCATGTCTGTGAAGTATTTGACACGGTGTAAAATAAATAGTTATGACATTTTTCACACAAATGCCACAAAAAGGTCAAAAATGATTTAAAGTGATTCTCACATTGAATTGCGACTACCAAAACGCTTATAATGAAACGTGAATAATTTTAAATAGAAAAGGTGTCATTAATGAGCATTTTAAATGTAGAGAGATTAAGTCACGGCTTTGGAGACCGCGCAATCTTCAATGACGTATCCTTCCGCTTGCTAAAAGGCGAGCACATCGGACTTATTGGTGCGAATGGTGAAGGAAAGTCCACTTTCATGAACATCATCACAGGCAAATTGCAGCCAGACGACGGTAAAGTAGAGTGGTCCAAGCGTATGCGTGTTGGTTATTTGGATCAACATGCGGTTCTAAGCAAAGGCATGACGATGCGCGACGTGCTGAAGGGTGCTTTCCAGTACCTTTTTGATATGGAACAAGAAATGAACGATATGTATGGCAGAATGGGCGATGTAACGCCTGAGGAATTGGAGCAATTGTTAGAAGACGTTGGGACGATTCAAGATACACTTACGAGTCAAGACTTCTACTTGATTGATGCGAAGATCGATGAGACGGCTCGCGGTCTAGGTCTTACTGACATCGGTCTAGATAAGGACGTTAACGATCTAAGTGGTGGACAGCGTACGAAAGTATTGCTTGCGAAGCTCTTGCTTGAAAAGCCTGATATCTTACTACTCGATGAGCCTACTAACTATTTGGATGAGGTACACATTGAGTGGTTAAGACGTTACTTGCAAACATACGAGAATGCATTCATCTTGATTTCTCACGATCTTCCATTCCTAAACAGCGTAATCAACTTGATCTACCACATGGAAAATCAAGAGCTGAACCGTTACGTGGGTGACTACGATCACTTCCAGAACGTGTATGAGATGAGAAAACAACAATTGGAGTCCGCATTCAAGCGTCAACAACAAGAAATTTCAGAGCTTAAAGACTTCGTTGCTCGTAACAAAGCGAGTGTGGCAACGCGTAACATGGCGATGTCCAGACAGAAAAAGCTGGATAAGATGGACGTGATTGAACTAGCGAAGGAAAAGCCGAAGCCACAGTTTAACTTCAAGGATGGTAGAACGTCTGGGAAGCTGATTTTTGAAACGAACGAGTTAGTCATTGGGTATGAAGATCCACTATCCAGACCGCTTGATCTGCGCATGGAGCGTGGACAGAAGATCGCACTAGTTGGTGCGAACGGGATTGGTAAAACAACCCTATTACGTAGTATCTTAGGCGAGATTCAAGGGTTGTCAGGTACTGTTCGTCGTGGGGAAAACCTAGAGATTGGTTACTTCCAACAAGAGGCGAAAGATGCGAACTACAACACTTGTATCGAGGAGATCTGGAATGAGTTCCGGTCTTACTCCCAATTCGAAGTTCGTGCTGCGCTTGCGAAGTGTGGTCTAACGACGAAACATATCGAGAGTAAAATCGCGGTACTAAGCGGTGGGGAAAAGGCGAAGGTACGTCTATGTAAGCTAATCAACAATGAAACAAACTTACTCGTACTCGATGAGCCGACGAACCACTTGGACGTAGATGCGAAGGATGAACTGAAGCGTGCGCTTAAAGCGTACAAAGGCAGCATTTTGTTGATTTCTCACGAACCGGAATTCTACCGTGACGTGGTAACCGAGACTTGGAATTGCGAGTCTTGGACAACAAAAGTATTCTAAATGTAACGATAGAGCCTATCTAACTCAAATGAGTTGGGTAGGTTTTTTTTATACACAAATATTACCTAGTTATTGATGCAAACTGGCGATACAATTATGTCTAATTAAACTTGGAGGTGTATGTCATATGTTAGCAACTCAACGTGTGCTGAAGGTAAAGAAATCAAAAGGGAAGAATGTGCGGTAGAATCGGAAAGCGATAATGGAAATCGATTCTGCCGCAAGAAGAGAGGCGGATTCGGTTCATGAAGAAATTACAAGCGAAACAAGTATATATAACGATGGAATTTATGGTTTCATTCATTAGCGCGACAATGTTCACGACCTATATGGTGTATATGATGATTACACTTGGATTCAACCCTTTACAGCTTCTGTTAATCGGCATGGTTCTGGAGCTGACCGTTCTTGTATTTGAAGGGATTACAGGTGTGGTAGCGGATATATATGGTCGAAGACGATCCGTAATTATTGGCATGTTCGTGCTTGGCGTAGGATTCGTTATCGAGGGTTGTGCGTTATGGTTAGGCGAAGGAAACGTGCTATTTGGTGCTTTTGGCTGGGTTCTCATCTCACAATTGTTCTTCGGAATTGGATGGACGTTCACCAGTGGTGCGGATACAGCTTGGATCGTGGATGAAGTAGGGGAGGAGCACATCGGTACTCTTTTTCTACAAACCAAACGCATAGGTCTGATCGGAACGTTACTAGGTATTGGATTCAGCGTTGGGTTATCGACACTCGGATCGAACTTACCATATTTGATCGGTGGACTTCTATATCTCGTATTAGGTGTGTTCCTGATTCTTTTTATGAAGGAGACGAAGTTTGTTAGAGCTGTAGGCACGGAACAAGGAATATCTCACTTCAAGGGGATGAAGGACACATGGCTATCTGGGGCAGAAGAAATCCGTCGTCATCCGATCCTGCTCATGATCCTTATCGTTGCGGTGCTTAGCGGTGCAGCTTCAGAGGGTTATGATCGATTGTGGCAAGCACATCTTATCGATGGGGTCGGTTTCCCTGGGTTACTTGACCTTAGTCCTGCCGCTTGGTTTGGGATCATCGCTGTTATTGCAACCCTTCTAAGCTTAGTCGTTATCGCGATTACGGAGAAACGGATCAACATGAACCATGAGAAAGTTGCCATTCGCGGTATGATTGTATTAATGGGATTCAAGATTGCTGCGATCTTACTGCTGGCTTATGCAGAGAGTTTTGCGGTGGCTCTAGTCGCCGTGCTCCTTATTGGCATCATCCAGACGATGTATGAGCCTTTTTACAACACATGGATTAATCTGAACATCCACAGCAAGTCCCGTGCTACGGTACTATCTATGCTCAGCCAAGCGGATGCTCTAGGTCAAACAGGTGGAGGACCCGTAGTTGGATGGGTAGGGAAGCGGTATGGCTTGCGAGCGTCCTTAGTGACTGCAGCAGCATTACTTCTGCCGCTACTCGCTGTATTTAGTCGAGCAAGTAAACGTGATAAAGAAACAAACATGTAATACGATATCCCTTGTAAAATAAAAAGATCGTGCGCTGGCTTTATTGCCAACTGCACGATCTTCTTTTCTATAAATCCTGCGTAGTATGATTCAGCTCTTCCGCAGAACTTGCAACTTTGATCGTAGCTGCACCGACCTCATTGATGATTCGAACAAGTGAACTAATTTCAAGTTCAACTTTGTTAATCTCATCAATTCCTTGTTCCAGTGATGCTGTGATCTGTCCGAATACTTCCTTGGAGTGCTCGGCTTCTTCCTGACCTATGGTAACTAGAGATTGTACTTCTCCGATGGATTGCACGACTTGTTGAGTAAAGCGATTGGACTGCTCAATTAGTTGATTAATCTGAAATAAGGCTTGATTCGAATCCTCGGACAGTTTCTTCACTTCACCCGCTACAACGCCAAATCCAGCCCCATGTGCGCCAGCTCTGGCTGCTTCGATTGCGGCATTCAGTGAGAGAAGTTTCGTCTGATTCGCAATTTCTTCTACAAATTTGACTACTTTTCGTATTTGCGTAGAAGAATCTTTAAGCTGAATCACTGTTTTCTCCATCTGTTTCGAGCTATTATTAATGGCCTGTATCCGGTGCTCTAACTCATTGATCTTAGCCTGACCAGTAAGGGCAAGTAGCTGGGAATCTCTCGACATATCCGCACTCTGTAAGAAAGATTGATTCACCATATTACTCGTCGTAATTAATTCCTCTGTAGACGCGCTGGTTTGCTCGGTTAATGCGGCTAGTTCTTGGCTAATAATTCCAATCTTGCTCTTCAGCAAGTTCTTAATTTCATCATAGTGAGATTCTCGTTCCTGTAAGTTCTTCTTCTCATAAGCTTCTAACACGAGCTGTTGCTCGAAATTAAGTAATTTAGATAGGGAACTACTGATCATTTTGTTTTCTTGTTGGTCTGTCACATGACGGTCAATGATGTGTAGGAATGTATTCTGTAAGTTTTGGAATGCACCCATGTACCATTTAGGCTCTAGTCCAATTCGCTGGTGGACATTTGCGATCCGTTGCCTTTTTTCCACAAACGACTTATCAATTTTGCCGGTAAACAGTTCCGTAAGATGAGCGCGCAGCGTACCTCTAAGACGCTCTATTGTACTGTTATTTGAAACAATGGATTTGAGTTCAGGAATTTCAAGGATCGTGGAATAGAAGGAATCCACAACTTCATCAATATGTTCTTCGATAAGAGGATGGATGGCCATCAATATTTGTAAATCTTGAACCGTGAAATGAATCATTTCCATCTGCACTTCAAGATTCGGATCATCAGATAAGTCAATGTATGCTTGTTCAAGTGCGGCTTTTTCTATCAACCGCAAGTTGCCTTGATCCTTAATACCTAATGATTTAGGTGCTTTAAATAAAGACGATAATAGATTTCCCAAATTGCTCCACCTCTTCAAATATGGTTAATGCTATGAACATTCGATTATATTCGACATTTTCCTTTATTCTCATGTCGCATTTAATCAAATAATGTGGAAAGCTTGTCTATCGTGTGACATTTTTTTACATAAGTTTTTATGTGATAAAAGTCATAGATAAATCAGTCATATCTCACTCCGTTCGAGATTCGATCCAACTCTTCCAAGTCGAGTATCTGGATTCCATTCTTGCTCTTGGCAATGACCCCTTGCTCAGACAGCTTGTGAACCAATCGGTTGATATGTCTTGGCGTTGTACCAACAATAGCAGCAATCTCGGCTGTGTGGGTGGTGTGAAGTTCTTTACCAAAATCTTTGGGATGCCCGGTGGACAGAAGGTAGGTTGCGAACCGTTCTTCTACGGATGACAATAGATTTACTCGTGAAGCTGTAGTGCAGGTCTGAAGCTTATATGCGAGATGTCGAAGCAGTTCATTAAGAAATAAGGGATCTGCCATCAGATGCTGCTGCACGTCTCGAATCGGTATGAATAAGAACGAGCTTGTCTCAACAGCTTCTACGCGTGATTGTACGGTTATCTGCTGGATTAATTCAATGTCACCGAAGATCGAAACAGGATGGCAGAAGCGGAGGAGTAGAGTTTTCCCCGTTTCAAGGCTTGAAGACACACGTGATTGACCTTCAACTTGAATATAGATGCCATCAAGTACTTCACCTTCGGATAGAATGGTCTCGTCTGGTTCATAGGTGCGAATCTGGAGGTTCAACAATGCGATACTACAGAACATATGATCTATTTGATGCATTCGAATATAATCTTGAATTCGTGTGTTATCATGATGAGTTTTCATAAATTCCTCCCAAGTGGACAACGGTCCTTTTTATTATAGGAGAAATGGTTATGATTGAAAACAAAGGGGAGGAATCTTGAATTCGTGTGTTATCATGATGAGTTTTCATAAATTCCTCCCAAGTGGACAACGGTCCTTTTTATTATAGGAGAAATGGTTATGATTGAAAACAAAGGGGAGGAATCATGATGAAATTCGTATTTGATCTCGATGGAACAATCTGCTTCAAAGGAAAACCATTAAGTCCTAATATGGTCGCTTGTCTTGATCGTCTGGTTAAAGAAGGACACGAACTTATATTTGCTTCGGCTAGACCGATTCGTGATCTACTGCCTATACTGCCGGAACATCTTCGGTGCCATTCGTTAGTAGGTGGGAACGGAGGGTTTGTTCAACATGGGGGTCGCTTGCTGTCTGTCTCTTACTTGGATAATAGCCTTGCAAACCAAATCCTGCAGCTACTGCATAGCTACAACGCTACATACTTGATCGACAGCGACTGGGATTACTGTTATACGGGAGCCATCGACCATCCTATTCGTCAAAATCTAGACCCGGAGGGAGCAGCTCAGAACTTATCGCTCGATGAGCTATCCAAGTGGGTGAAGATCGTTATTCTGCAAAGTTCAAACTTTGAGCAATTATACATGGAGTTAGCAGATCTACCTGTTGCGTTATACCTGCATGGGAATGAGAACATTATAGATATCAGCCCACAAGGAATTGATAAATGGACAGGATTGCAGCAACTTGGTGTTCAGGCTCATGCGTTTATTGCTTTTGGAAACGATGCGAACGATGTGCCCATGTTCAAACAAGCTAACTACTCCGTATGCGTAGGGAATCATGCTGATCTTCTTGCCGTTTCCACAGATAAAACATCGTCCGATGAAGAAGCTGTAATAAGTAAAATCGAGGAGATAGCAGCAAACTTGCCGTTGCACCTTCTAGATATTCCATTGCTAGGTTAACAGCCCTAATTATCAAGAACTCTCCAGACTTGGAGGGTTCTTTTATTTGTATCCACTTTTGCTATACTATATAGATACTAAACAAACAAAGGATGGATCATCATGGATTCCTTGCAGCAAGTAACGGCGAAATTAAGAGTGGTAAAAAATGAGCTTTCGAATTACTTCAATCAAATATTGCCTACATATGGCGTAACACCGATCATGATGTATACCATACAATTTCTGCGCAGAACTCCTGAAGCGATCGCAGTTGATATTGCTAATGAGTTCGGTCTAACAAGAGGGGCTGTTACACAATTACTCGATAAATTGGAGCAAGAAGAGCTCGTTAAGCGTAAGCCTCACCCTGTAAGTCGACGGAGCCTGCAGATTCATGTAACCGACAAGGGACTTGAATTAAGTGACGCAGTCTTGAAGGAATACAATGCAAAGATAGGGCAGTTATTTCAAGGATATACAGAAGAGGAACTGAATAGCTTGCGCCAATTGCTTGATAAATTACCTTTGTAAGAATAACACACCTTGACATGAATGTTCGATTCATATACTGTTTAGTTGCTTAACAATATATCAATTGAACAGAGAGGTGTTTTTTTATTATGGAAAAGATCATTTGTATTACAGGGGCATCATCGGGAGTAGGTTTAGCTACTGCCCTCAAATTCGCTAACGAAGGATGGATTGTTTATGCAGGGACTCGCAATGTAGAGCGAGATCAGAAGAAGTACGCATCGGTGAACAACCTTCATTTTGTAGAGATGGAAGTTAAAGATCCCGCATCATTAACTAAAGTGATGGACCTGATCACAGAACAATATGGACGCATTGACCTTCTATTCTGTAATGCAGGATTCGGATTTATTCGTACACTCGGCCAAGCTTCAATCGAGCAGATCCAAAGTGTGTTTGATACAAATGTATACGGCGTAATTCATACGATCCGTGCAGCGCTTCCACTCCTACGCAAGTCCGAATCTGCACATATCGTCGCTACTTCCAGTGTTGGGGGATTAGTCGGACAGCCTCTGAATGAAATATACTGCGCGAGTAAATTTGCTATTGAAGGGTTATTAGAGAGCTTGGCGACGTATTATAAGCCACTGTTCAACATTGATGTAACGCTACTAGAACCTGGTGCGATTGAATCTAATTTTGCAAGCACAGCACTTAACCAACTTGCTGAAACAGGTGGCGTGCTTGAAGATGAGTACAAACCGATCGTAGATACTTATATAGACATGTTCAGTAAGCGGAACTCGGTACCACAGACGTCGGAGGCCATCGCAGAACTCATGTATGAACTTGCGTATATGGATTCGAAACCGCTTCGCATACGTACTTCTGAGGCTGCTGAACAATTTGTTAGTCATAAAGTACAGGGAGATCCGACTGGATTACAAGGGATTACTCAAACCCGCAAGATTCAACTCGCAATGGAATAATTAGAAGAAATAAGTAGTATGATCATGATAATAAAAGAAAAATACGTAAGTGATTATCTATTTGAAGCTTGATCGACTGACACCTTGTTCACTTGCACTTTTTAACGTTTTACTTCATCTGGAATAAAGCGTAATATTCAATCTTGTAATAAGACAATAAACAATTATTGTAAAATTCAATCACGGTCGCTGTTGTCTGAGAGAGTCTATGGATACTGTGATCATTGAAAAATGACCGCAGAGATTCAAAGCCTCTGTGGTTTTTGTTGTCTAAAATTAGGATTGAACAAAAGGGGAGCAAGAGCAAAACCATGATGTCCATGCTAAAACGATTCTTAATTGGAAGACCGCTCAAATCAACTGAACTTGGTGAGCAGAAAATTAGTAAGACTAAAGCTTTAGCTATATTGTCTTCCGATGCCTTGTCATCCGTTGCTTATGGGCCCGAACAAATCTTGCTCGTCCTTGTGACGATAAGTGCTGCGGCATTCTGGTACTCGATACCGATTGGTGTTGGCGTATTAGTATTGTTAACTGCGTTAATTCTTTCTTACCGACAGATCATATTCGCTTATCCGCATGGTGGTGGCGCTTATGTGGTATCCAAAGAAAACTTAGGCATGTTCTCGGGTTTAGTTGCTGGTGGATCATTACTTGTCGATTACATTCTAACAGTAGCAGTAAGCGTGTCAGCTGGTACAGATGCGATTACATCTGCTTTTCCAAGCTTACATGAGCACAATGTTGCTATAGCTATTGTTTTTGTAATATTCATTACAATCTTGAACTTGCGAGGCGTTACAGAATCTGCAACCATTCTCGCGTATCCTGTCTATCTATTCGTTCTTGCGCTATTCATCTTGATCGGTGTAGGAATTTACAATATTGCAACAGGTCAAGTTCCACCTGAACTTCATACATCTATCGGAACGCCTGTGCAGGGAATTAGCTTATTCTTACTACTGCGAGCATTTGCATCAGGGAGCTCGGCGTTAACTGGGGTAGAAGCGATATCTAACGCGATCCCTAATTTCAAGAATCCCGCACCAAACAATGCGGCAAAGACCTTGATTGCCATGGGAAGCTTGCTTGCAATCTTGTTCTCGGGAATCATCTTCTTAGGTTATTATTACGGCATTGCACCGAAGGAAACCGTTACGGTTGTTTCTCAGATTGCAGAGCAAACATTTGGACGCAATTTTATGTATTATTTTATCCAAGGAACAACAGCACTGATCTTGATTCTCGCTGCGAATACGGGATATTCAGCTTTCCCACTTCTTGCTGTGAATCTTGCTAAAGATAAGTTCATTCCTCGTATGTTCACAGTTCGTGGGGATCGATTAGGTTATTCGAACGGGATTATTTTTCTTGGCGTTATGTCGATTATATTAATCATTGCTTTCGAGGGTAAGACAGAGCATTTGATTCCACTATATGCGGTTGGGGTGTTCATTCCTTTTACATTGTCACAGACGGGTATGATGCTCAAATGGCTGCGTGAAAAGCCAAAGGGCTGGGTCAGCAAATTTGTGATCAACACGATCGGGGCAGTGATTAGCTTCGTTGTAACCATCATGTTCTTCTTAACGAAGTTCTCGCAAGTCTGGTCTGTACTTGTGTTCTTGCCTTTAATCATTATCGTGTTCTTCCGGATTAAGAAGCACTATGATTCTGTTGGAGAGCAGCTGCGTATTACAGATTGTGAACCTGCACCGCCGATTGAAGGGAATGTGATCATCTTGCCAGTCGCAGGAATCACACATGCGGTTGAGAACTCGCTGAACTACGCCAAGTCGCTAAAGCCCCATCAAATTATCGCGGTGCATGTGCCTTTTGAACGAGAAGATGAAGCGATATTTGAAGAAAAATGGCAGAAGTGGCAGCCTGATGTGCGCCTTGTTACTTTACATTCACCTTACCGAAGCATTATTAATCCATTATCAAAATTCATTGACACGGTGCAGCGTAAGGCTGGCGAGAACAACTATCAAGTGACAGTTATTATCCCTCAGTTCATACCGAAGAAGGGCTGGCATAATATCTTGCACAATCAATCCAGTCTCCTCATTCGTGCACACTTGCTGTTTAGCCGGAATGTGATCATTACAACCGTTCCTTATCATTTGAAAAAATAATACGAAGTAAACTTAACACCCCCAGTGTAGATTTCGAATTGAACTGCACCCCAATTGTTAGACACAATCTAACAACTGGAGGTGCAGTTTTTCTATGGCGAAATTTACTGCTAAAGAAAAAATAGTAGCTGTTCAATGTTATTTAAATGGAACGGAAGGATATAAATGTTTAGCTTCCCAATTTGGAATTGAACAAAAAACATTTCA
>NZ_JANQBC010000020.1 GCF_024721995.1 Paenibacillus radicibacter | reverse complement strand
AGGAGCACCGCTGGGTAGCTATGTACGGAGGGGATAAGCGCTGAAAGCATCTAAGCGCGAAGCCCCCCTCAAGATGAGATTTCCCAATTAGTAAGACCCCTTGTAGACGACGAGGTTGATAGGTTGGGGGTGGAAGCGCGGCAACGTGTGGAGCTGACCAATACTAATAGGTCGAGGGCTTATCTTAAAACTTTACGTAGTAAAGTACTTCGAAAGCATAGAAGTTTACTTCGTAAAAACCGCTTTACACTTCAATTCGCATCTAGTTTTCAAGGTATAAACCTTGATCGCTTTTGTAAATCAAAAGCCAGTTTCCACCTTATGGAAAGCGTTTGGTGACGATGGCGGAAGGGAACCACGCGTACCCATCCCGAACACGACCGTTAAGCCTTCCAGCGCCGATGGTACTTGGACCGCAGGGTCCTGGGAGAGTAGGACGTCGCCAAGCAATGGTCCCTGATAGCTCAGTTGGTAGAGCACACGACTGTTAATCGTGTTGTCACAGGTTCGAGCCCTGTTCGGGGAGCCAGCTTCCATAGCTCAGTAGGTAGAGTGCATCCATGGTAAGGATGAGGTCACCGGTTCGATCCCGGTTGGAAGCTCCATAAGCTTCTTATCTAGCAGCTTAGAACACATACAATATGGCCCGTTGGTCAAGGGGTTAAGACACCTCCCTTTCACGGAGGTAACAGGGGTTCGAATCCCCTACGGGTCACCAACATTTACGGAGGCTTAGCTCAGCTGGGAGAGCATCTGCCTTACAAGCAGAGGGTCAGCGGTTCGATCCCGTTAGCCTCCACCATTACTTATCTTTTACGCCGTTGTAGCTCAACTGGTAGAGCAACTGACTTGTAATCAGTAGGTTGGGGGTTCAAGTCCTCTCGACGGCACCATGATTTACTTCTAGATGTTGGGGATTAGCCAAGCGGTAAGGCAACGGACTTTGACTCCGTCATGCATAGGTTCAAATCCTATATCCCCAGCCATTAGCAAGAGCCATTAGCTCAGTTGGTAGAGCACCTGACTTTTAATCAGGGTGTCGAAGGTTCGAGTCCTTCATGGCTCACCATATTTTTTGCCCGGTGTGCGCGTATGGCGGAATTGGCAGACGCACTAGACTTAGGATCTAGCGGGCGACCGTGGGGGTTCAAGTCCCTCTACGCGCACCAATATGCGGAAGTGGCTCAGCGGTAGAGCATCGCCTTGCCAAGGCGAGGGTCGCGGGTTCGATTCCCGTCTTCCGCTCCATTTTTGTTTAAAAAGTAAATTGCGCCCTTAGCTCAGCTGGATAGAGCGTTTGACTACGAATCAAAAGGTCAGGAGTTCGAATCTCTTAGGGCGCGCCACTTTTACTTATAATAGATCGGGACATAGCTCAGCTTGGTAGAGCACCTGGTTTGGGACCAGGGGGTCGCATGTTCAAATCGTGTTGTCCCGACCATATTCTTTCTCATAATTTTATATGCGGATGTAGTTCAATGGTAGAACTTTAGCCTTCCAAGCTAATAGCGTGGGTTCGATTCCCATCATCCGCTCCAACATGACTACGACAGGCCCTTGCGAAAGGGTCTTTTTTTGTATAACCATTCAAAAATAGCTATGGCGTAGGCATTCTTTGTGATAAAATGTTTCAATGATGGAATTCATATAAATAGAAAAATAGACGTATGTTGGGGTGAGAGAGTATGTCAGAAATCGAGATATCTAACCTAAAATCGAACACAAACAATTCTCTTCGCAGAGATATTCGTTTTTTGGGAAACATTCTTGGAGAAGTATTGGTTCATCAAGGTGGAAGTGAACTTCTGCACATTGTTGAAAAAATTCGTGAAATGAGCAAGTCGATGCGTGCTCACTTTGTTCCTGAAATTTTCGATGAATTTAAACAAACGATTCGAGGGCTTCAGCCAGAGACACGCCATCAAGTGATTCGTGCATTTGCGATTTATTTTCAACTGATTAATATTGCAGAACAAAATCATCGTATTCGTCGCAAAAGAGATTATGAACGTACTTCGGGTGATATGATTCAACCGGGTTCGATCGAGAGTATTGTACAGAACTTGAAGTATAATCATCTATCTCCAAATGAAGTGAAGGAGATCATTCATTCGATTTCACTTGAACTTGTGATGACTGCTCACCCGACTGAAGCAATGCGCCGTGCTGTACTTGATATTCACCAACGTATTTCGGAAGATGTGATGCAGCTGGACAATCCGAATCTTACGAATCGTGAACGTGAACAGCTGAGAGATAAATTGGTTTGTGAAGTACTGACGTTATGGCAAACAGATGAACTTCGTGACCGTAAACCTACTGTAATTGATGAAGTGAAGAATGGTTTGTACTATTTTGATGAGACGTTGTTCGAGGTATTACCTGAGGTGTATCACGAATTAGAACGTTGTTTGCATAAATATTATCCGGATGAGCCTTGGCATGTCCCATCATTCCTACGTTTTGGTTCGTGGATTGGTGGAGACCGTGACGGTAATCCATCGGTAACTGCTGATGTAACTTGGGAGACGCTAACACTGCACAGAGAGCTTGCTCTTCGTAAATATGAGGAGATTTTGCAAAAAGTGTTGCAGCATATGAGTTTTTCCAAAAATATTGTGAACGTTACGGATGAATTACTGGAATCGATTCAAAAAGATAGTGAAGTGATCGAACATAGCAGTTACGACTTGTGGCGCAATGAGAAAGAGCCATATCGGATCAAAGTATCCTATATGCTTGAGAAGATCTCTAACACAGGTAAGCCGAATGTAGATCCTGCACATAAATATGATTCGCCAGAGCCATTCATTGAGGACTTAAAAATTATTGCGCGCAGCTTGCAAAGTCATTTTGCAGGGTATGTGGCGGATGCTTATATTAATAAATTGATACGTCAGGTGGAATTGTTTGGTTTCCATCTCTCTACATTAGATATTCGTCAGCACAGTAAAGAGCATGAGCTTGCGATGACGGAAATCTTGGATAAAATGGAGATCCATTCGAATTATTCGGAACTTACGGAACAAGAGAAAATCGTGATCTTAACGAACATTCTAAATGATCCGCGTCCGATTACATCGACTTATCTTCAATACTCCGAGAATACACAGGAATGTCTGGATGTATATCATACGGCTTATCGTGCGCAAAAAGAATTCGGAGAGCGTTGCATTAGCTCGTACTTGATTTCCATGACACAAGGTGCAAGTGATCTGCTTGAAGTGCTTGTGTTTGCGAAGGAAGCTGGACTATATCGCCGTGAAGCAAGTGGCAAGGTAACATGTACGATTCAATCGGTTCCTCTATTTGAGACGATTGATGACTTGCATGCAGCACCACAAATTATGACGACATTGTTCGAAATCTCAGCGTATCGCGCGTCGATTAATCCATTTACTCAGTTGCATGAGATCATGCTTGGGTACTCGGATAGTAACAAAGATGGCGGTGTAATTACGGCGAACTGGGAACTTCGTATGGCATTACGCGATATTACGGAAGTTGGTAATCGTTATGGCGTGAAGCTGAAGTTCTTCCATGGACGTGGTGGTGCACTCGGTCGAGGTGGTATGCCATTAAACCGTAGTATCTTAGCACAACCAGCAGACACGCTCGGTGCAGGTATCAAAATTACGGAGCAAGGGGAAGTGCTTTCCTCCCGTTACTCGCTCAAAGGTATTGCTTACCGCTCTTTGGAGCAAGCTACTTTTGCTCTGATAACGGCATCTGTTATGTCTCGTAACCCGCAGGTTGATCCTATTGATTCCTCTTGGGAAGACATTATGCGTGGGATTTCCGAGCAGTCGATGGTGAAGTATCAGGATCTCATTTTCCGAGATGAAGATTTCATGACATTCTTCAAAGAGTCAACACCGCTTCCAGAGATCGGTGAGCTGAATATTGGTTCCCGTCCATCGAAGCGTAAGAATAGTGATAAATTCGAAGATCTTCGTGCCATTCCATGGGTGTTCGCTTGGACGCAGTCCCGTTACTTGTTGCCAGCATGGTATGCGGCAGGTACAGGCTTGCAGAGCTTCTATCAGAACAAGCCGGAGAATATGAAAGTCTTACAGACGATGTATGCACAGTGGTCGTTCTTCAGCCAAATGATCGATAACTTGCAGATGGCACTTGCGAAAGCGGACTTACTAATTGCGAAGCAATATGGTTTAATGATTAAGAACCCCGCGATTGCAGAGCGTATCTACAAGCTGATTCGTGAAGAGTTCGAGCTTACTTCTCAGCTATTGCTGCAAATTACAGGTCAGACCGAGATTTTGGATAATGTACCGGTTATTCAAGAATCGATTCGCTTGCGCAACCCTTATGTAGATCCACTTTCTTATATGCAAGTTGAATTGCTAAAGGAATTACGTGCACTCCGTGAAAACAATCAAGACGATGTAGAACTTATTCGTGAAGTATTAATTACGATTAACGGTATTGCAGCAGGTCTTCGTAATACAGGTTGATGGTTTGTTGGTAGGAAGTCGAGAAGTCTGCGGTAAGCGGATGTCTCGACTTTCTGTTCGGTTTATTTTTTGATTAAAAAGAAAACGAAATTGATTCTGTTACGTATAAGAATCGAGAGCCTCGAGAGTTGGAGGAGTTAGATTTGAATTTTGTAGAGACAAGGCTAGCAAAACTTGCGAGAAATGGTGATCGACAAGCATTTGCTGAGCTAGTAGATTTATACAAGGACAAAATATATCACCTTGCCTATCGGATGTTGGGAAATAAACAAGAAGCTGAAGATGCAGTTCAGGAAACGTTCTTGCGTTTGTATACGAATTTGCATCGATATGATGAGACACAGAAATTCTCAACTTGGATTTTTAGAATTGGAACGAATTTGTGTATTGATCGCTTGCGTAAACGTAAGCCTATCTATTCGCTGGATGCGGATATGGACGGAGGCGAGGGTAACGACTTCTATGCGATGATGCCAAGTCATGAAGAAACACCTGAGAAGCAAGTAATTGTATCTGAAACGCAGCAGCATATTCGTAGTGCGATTGAATCCATGCCAGAGAAATATAAATCCATCGTGATTTTGAGATATTTGCAAGACATGTCCTTACAAGAAATAAGTGATGTGCTCGATATGCCGGTGACGACGATTAAGACGAGACTGCACCGCGGTCGGGATTATTTGCGTAAGAAGTTAGAAGCGTCCGGAACTGTAGCTTTATTATAAAGGTTACAAAATAAAGGTTACAAATTGGGGACAACTTTTTTGAGGAAAAGTGAAACATTGTTCGTACACACACGTATGGTATTAAACGATGTATAGGATTTGAAAGGAGTGGCTTAGTATGGAATGCAAGGAAGCCCTTCCACTGATGCATGAGGTTCTAGATGGTGATGCGACTGCAACTCAGGCTTGGGAGCTACGTATGCACTTACAGTCTTGTGAGAGCTGTGCGAAGCGGTATCAAGCTTTAGAGACGACAGAAGCGCTTGTACACTCCATGCCGTTAATGGCGGCACCTAGTGGCCTAATGGACCAGATCATGAGTGCTTTGCCACCGGAAAAAAAGCGTAATACGTGGACACAATGGATTCGTAGACATCCTGCTGTGTCAGTTGCCGCTGTTTTCCTATTGGTTATGTTCACGAGTATGGGAGCCATGTGGAAAGGTGACAATGAGTTAAGTGTCAAAGGTGTCGATTTAAGTGATGTCGTAATTCAAGGAAAGACTGTAACGGTTCCTTCTGGACATACTGTTGACGGCAATCTGATTGTACAAGGCGGTAAGCTAAAGATCGAAGATAATGCCGAGGTGAAAGGCAATCTTATTGTGATTGACGGTTCGCTTAATATGGCATCGACTGCGCATATCTCAGGTCAAATTACACAAATTGATGAAATGGTCAGTTGGGTATGGTATAAGATGACGGAGTTTTTTGGCTCAGTAGGTAAATAAAACATACACTTTAAATACGTATTCTCCTTCCACATATGAAGGGGAATATTTTTTTATCTAAATACAGGTCGGAGGTCTTATTAGAAGATTATAATTAAATATGGTATCATCTAGAAAGAATATAGATAAATATATAGGTAAGTGATTTGTTATGGATCTGGTATGGGGGTCTCATTCATGGAGTTTCTAGATGATTTTGGGATAAAAGATGTTATAGATATTCTCATTGTCACGTATGTGGTGTACAAGCTTATCATGCTTGTGCGTGGAACAAGAGCCATTCAGTTTATGAAGGGTATTATTGTTGTCGTTGTGGCGTGGGCGTTATCGTCCAAATTCCAGTTAACGACATTACAGTGGATGATGAAACAGATGATTGATACGGGGCTTATTGCGATCATCATTATTTTTCAACCGGAGCTTAGACGAGCTCTTGAGCAAATTGGCCGAGGAAAGCTGTTCGCTCGTACATACAACGGTGAAGATCATGAGATGAACCAAGTCATTGGTGAAGTCATAAAAGCACTTAATATTCTAGCGAAAAGAAAAATCGGTGCACTTGTCGTATTCGAGAAAGAGACAGGGCTTTCGGAATATATGGAAGCTGGAACGATGTTGGAGTCGAAAATATCGTCGGAGCTGTTAGTGAATATTTTTACACCAAATACGCCTTTGCATGATGGTGCTGTTATTATTCGTGGCAATCAACTTGTTGCGGCAGCTTGTTACTTGCCACTCTCCGAGAATCCATTTATCTCAAAGGAACTAGGCACGAGACATCGGGCATCAATTGGGATGAGTGAGGTATCGGATGCCCTGTGTGTAACGGTGTCCGAAGAGACAGGGCAGATTTCTCTTGCGATGAATGGACAAATTGTCCGTGGTATAACAGAAGAATCGCTGATCTCGAAGTTATTTGAAGAATTAAGACCGAAGGCAAAAGAATCAGGCTCACTCTGGAAAAAATGGGGGGGCCGCTTACGTGGATAAATGGTTAGGTAACAAAAACATAGTAAGAGTAATCGCGCTGCTAGTGAGCGTGATGCTCTGGTTTGTTGTTAACTCGGAGAATCGAGGAACACCGGATACAGGTGGATCGATTGTTCGTTCTCAGGAACTGAGTAATGTAGCGGTAAAAGCTAAATATGACCAAAACTTATATTCAGTCTCTTCGATGTCACCAACAACGGTGAAGGTTCTTATGCGGGGGAAAGATTCAAATCTGAGGAAGGTCGATCCGGCAAAGACGTATGTCATGGTCGATCTGACCAATGTGGGAGAAGGTACGCATTCACTCCCGCTCAAGGCGACTGGTTTTCCAGACAATCTAGAAGTGACAATTCAGCCTAGTCAAGTGACGGTTGTTGTTGAAGCGATGGAGAAGAAGGAACTTCCTGTTGAAATTGTGACCTCTGGTAAACCTGCTGGTGGACTTAAGCCAGGTGAAGTGATCATTAAACCGAATAAGGTGCATGTCACATTGCCGGCGAGTCAGGTGAGTGAACAGCTTACGGTTAAAGGTCAACTCTCACTTGAAGGTGCAAAAGGACCGATTAAGAAGCAGGTAAAGCTGCACGTGTATAATTCGGCAGGTGTGGAAATGCCATTCGAAGTGATCCCATCCGTAGTCGATGTTGAGGTGCCGATCACAACACCGTTCAAGTTACTGCCTCTACAACTCAAAGTCGTAGGTGAGCCAGCCAATGGTTATGCCATTGCAGCTGTGAAGCAGAAGGTGGATAAAGTGTCTGTATTCGGTGAGCAGGCGATCTTGGATCATATGGAATTTTATCAAGGTCCAGAGATTGATGTGAAGGGACTAATGGAAACGAAAGAATTTACATTAGATATTCCACTTGGTGACAAGATAACGTTAGTGGATCCGAATAAAGCGAATGTGACGGTTGAAATTGTGCCGTCGGTTACGAAGACAATTGATGATATTCCAATTACGATTATCGGTCAAAGTGATGCATTTACCTCTAAGGTTGTCACGCCGGAATCAGGTAAAATTAGTATCGTTGCTGAAGGTGCCGCGCAGTTTATCGATAAGCTGAAGGCGACAGATATTCAAGCGATCGTGAATGTGAGTAATTTGGCTTCAGGCAAGCATGAACTGGTTGTAGCCTTTAATCTGCCGACATATATAAAGAATAGTCAACCGCAGGAAGTGAAGGTTACGGTTGAGATTACGTCGAAGCAAGGAACAGCACTCGAGAATAAGGGAGATAAGGATACGGCTCCGGTTAATGGTCAAGGTGACTCTACGAATAGTCCGAATCCCACGACAAGCCCGAATGCAATTCCCACTGATCCAGGTGCACGCGCAAGCTCTAAACCAAGTCCGTCTGCAAAAATTACAAGATAGCATAACTACAAGATAGGGGAGTCTACAAATGGGGAAATATTTTGGAACAGATGGTGTACGCGGTGTTGCGAATTTAGAACTTACACCAGAACTTGCATATAGAATTGGTCGCTGCGGCGGTTATGTATTAACAGGAGAGGTAAAGCAGCCGGTTATTGTAATCGGTCGTGATACTCGTATCTCAGGTACGATGTTAGAATCTGCACTTGTAGCGGGTCTAACGTCAATCGGAGCTAACGTTGTTCGTATTGGTGTAGTAAGTACACCTGCTGTTGCTTACCTTACGCGTGTGCTTGGTGCAGATGCTGGGGTCATGATCTCTGCATCACATAATCCAGTTGAGGATAACGGTATTAAGTTCTTCGGTCGTGATGGTTTCAAGTTGTTAGATGAGACAGAGAATGAAATTGAGCGCTTGTTAGATGCAGCAGAAGATACATTGCCAAGACCAGTTGGTGGTGATCTTGGGGTTGCGACAGACAATATGAATGCGAAGTACGAATACGTGGAGTATTTGAAAACGACGCTGCCAGAAGGAACGACATTCGCGGGTTACCGTGTGGTTCTAGATTGCGCGAATGGTGCAGCTTATGAGCTGGCACCGAAATTGTTCCGTGAATTGGGCGCAGAGGTGATCCTGTTAAGCGCTGAACCAGATGGACGTAACATTAATGCAAATTGTGGCTCGACGCATCCTGAGGCGCTTCAGGAGGCTGTAGTGGCACATGGTGCGCACATGGGTCTTGCTTTTGACGGAGATGCGGATCGCTTGATTGCTATTGATGAGACAGGCGCTGAGGTTGATGGCGACTATATCTTGAGCATCTGTGGCGATGCATTGAATCGTGCTGGCAAGCTGAACAAGAGCACAATTGTAACAACAGTGATGGCAAATATCGGTTTCTTCAAAGGAATCGAGAAAGCGGGCTTACACGCAACGAAAACTGCGGTAGGCGATCGTTATGTGATGGAGGAAATGCGTAAAGGTGGCTATAACCTTGGTGGTGAGCAGTCCGGTCACGTCATCTTCCTAGACTACGGTACAACTGGCGATGGTATTCTTTCTGGTGTTCAACTCATGGCAACAGTTGTGGAATCCGGTCGCAAATTAAGTGAGCTGAAACAGATCATGCGTAAGTTCCCACAAGTGCTAGTGAACGTTCGAGTGGAAGATAAGTCGAAGCTTGAAGGCAATAGTGAAGTGGAGCGGGCGATTCGCGAAGTGGAAGCGAAGCTTGGTGACAATGGTCGCGTACTTGTTCGTCCATCCGGTACGGAGTCCTTGGTTCGCGTTATGGCGGAAGGTCCAGATAAGGACGAAGTGGAAGCTTACGTGAACGAGATTGTTAAGGTTGTTGCGGAGCAATTGAAGTAAGGCTGATTACCTGAGCATGTGATACCCCCTAACTGGTTGTTACGACTGGGTAGGGGGTTTTTGGGTTGGTTTGGAGTTGGTTTTTCAAGAGAATCTAGGCTTATGAAAATAAAAAGTTGCAATGCATGCATAGAATGAATAAGATAGTACTGTACATTTTCCATTCAAGAAGGAAAGGCAGGGTAGAGGTAATATTAATCAAGCGCCAGAACTTGGCGGGGACTTTCACTCCTTAAGGCATATGTCCTATAGGTAGTGAGGGAAGCTGCAAGTTGACGAGGTGAAGGTGTTCGAAGAATTTCGGCGGGGACCTTCCAGCCTACTCCATGAGGCTGTTAAGTTGGGGAAGTAAAACGTCTGGGCGACCGGACTGACAAACGACCAACACAAGGATTGTTTGCTATACCTATTTTGTTGAAAATGGCTGCGGATCGGACATTGGCAGTGATTTTTGAGGAATAGTTTCTTAGAGTTTGATTATCTTTCAAGATACCTGTCTACTTTTTTAAAAAAAGTGGAGCAGGAGGTTTATTTCGTTTAGCCTTTTTCCGCTGGGATGAAGGGTTAGTTTGTTATTGCTATTTTACAAAGATAAAGATTGGACTTATAGATCGATTGATTAGGCTTGAGCTTATTTCGTGATGATCTTTGACAACAAAATGCCGTTCATAGGGGGCTTATTTCGCTGTATCTATGGGGCAAATACAAATTCGGGGGAATTAAATATGTGTGGAATCGTAGGATATATTGGGAATCGTAACTCGCAGGAAATCTTGATCGGGGGCTTGAGAAAGCTTGAGTATCGCGGGTACGACTCGGCAGGTGTTGCCGTGTATACAGCGGACGGATTGCGTGTGCAGAAGGCGAAGGGGCGCTTAGCGATGTTGGAATCGCAGCTTGATGAGCAGCCGCTGCACGGATCAGTTGGGATCGGACATACACGTTGGGCAACACATGGTCAGCCATCGGACACGAACTCACATCCACATGCAGATGAATCGGGTAAATTCACAGTGGTGCATAACGGGATCATTGAGAACTATGTGGAGTTGAAAAAAGAATTGATCGCAAAAGGGCATACGTTCGTATCGGAAACGGACTCTGAAGTTATTGCTCATTTGCTCGCTGACTTGTATAAGGGAAATATCGTGGAGACGGTTCAAGCTTGTGTGAAAAGGCTGAGAGGTGCGTTCGCATTAGGCGTTCTAACGGAGCATGAACCAGACAGATTGGTAGCAGTTCGTCTTGCTAGTCCACTTGTTATTGGGGTAGGTGAAGGTGAGAACTTCATCGGTTCGGATATCCCTGCGATCTTGGAGCATACGCGTGATGTGTATATTCTGAATGACGGGGAAATGGCAGTTCTGACGAAAGATGATGTCGAATTGTTGACGATTGAGGGGAATTTTATTTCCCGAGAAATGTTGCATGTCGATTGGGATCTAGTTACGGCAGAAAAAGCCGGATATCCGCACTTTATGTTGAAGGAAATTCATGAGCAGCCAAAGGCTTATCGCGATACAATGGGCAGCCGAATTTCACCTGATGGAACAAAGGTTGTATTACCTGAGCTGAAGATGAGTGACGAAGATATTCGCTCGATTCGTAACATCCAGATCGTGGCTTGTGGTACGGCTTACCATGCAGGGATGGTAGGTAAGGAAGTGTTGGAGCGTATGCTTCGCTTGCCTGCTGAGACAGATGTGGCATCCGAGTATCGTTACCGTGATCCACTCGTCACACCTCGTACACTTGTGATCGTGGTGAGTCAGTCCGGTGAGACGGCTGATACGTTAGCAGCACTACGTGAAGCGAAGAACAAAGGAGCACACGTACTTGCGATTACGAATGTAGTGGGTTCCACAGTTGCTCGTGAAGCAGACGATGTGCTTGTAACGTGGGCAGGACCTGAGATTGCGGTTGCATCGACAAAAGCGTATACCTCGCAACTTATCGCATTCTACTTGCTTGGTATGTACTTCGCACAAGTTCGTGGGTCCGTATCACCACAGGAAATAAAAGAAACGATTGCTGCTATGCAAAGCTTGCCAGAGCAGGTAGAGCGTATTCTCGAGCAATCGGAGACAATCAAGCAATTCGCTGAGGAAATTTCCGTGCATAAAGACTTGTTCTTTATCGGTCGTGGACTGGATTACTTGGTGGCACTTGAGGGATCGTTGAAATTGAAAGAGATCTCCTATATTCACTCCGAGGCTTACGCTGCTGGGGAATTGAAGCACGGAACACTTGCTCTTATTGAGGATAATGTACCTGTTATCGCACTAGCGACACAACCACATCTGATCGAGAAGACAGTAAGTAACATTCGTGAAGTAAAAGCCCGTGGGGGTCACTTGCTCGGTATTACGTGTGAAGGGGAAGAGGGGCTAGAGGATTCTGTTCACCAGACGATCTATATCCCACGCACGCTAAGTACATTAATGCCAGCGTTGTCGGTGATTCCGCTTCAGTTGTTGTCCTATTATGCGTCATTAGCGCTTGGTCATGACGTCGATAAGCCAAGAAATTTGGCGAAGAGTGTGACGGTGGAGTAGGGGGATAGTAAGTCTGTTTTCATTTGTTCAGTTACATTAAAGTTGGTAACTGAACATTAAAGTTAGTAACTGAATATTAAAGTTAGTAACCATTGAATAATGTTGGTGAGTTATATCTTCAAGTGGCACTAAATTTTGAATCCCGCCATGGTAGAATCATTACCATGGCGGGATTTTTCTATACTTAGGTTTATTTTTGCAAGATCAGATTAAGATTTCTCCCGATGATTTAAGCAAAAAATTTAAAATTATGGACAAACCTTACAGCATCTCGTGGTAGGAAATATGAGAACTTTCAAGGTGAAGAGATCGCCAATTGTCCACCACTCCAAGAAGTAGAGGAGAGGGAATATTTCGTTCTATCAGTTCGGCATCAACAAAGGGTTTCTAAAATATCAGTAATTCTGAATCCACATGTGAACATGAGAGTTGATTATATGACAAATGTCGATTAACACTAATTTTAAATGTTTCGCATTTAATAATATCTGCTTCGTGTATAAAGAAAATAAAGTGTTAGACTCACGCGGCGGCGTTGAACTAACGGGCAGGATACTTCAATCGTTTCTCGAATATTTTCTGAGTTAGATAATTTCCTGAACTATGTGATGGGTTTTGAGACTTATTTTCAAGATTCACACTTCCGAATCAAGCATACCGATGAATACCCGGATCGACTTTTGTCTAAATAAACGAAGGCATAATGACAACAAACCAATTTGACGATGAGGTGTTTAAAATGGCATTAATGTCCACATTCACGAGCTTCAATCTGCCTGTAAACAACGTAGAACAAACGAAGGCGTTCTTCATCGGACTCGGATTCGAGCTCAACCCGCAATTCCCCGATAATGAGAATTCGGTAGCCATCGTAATCGGCGACAACCTGCAGGTCATGCTGATTAATCAAGCATTCTTTAATACGCTCACGGAGAAGGAATCCGTCGATACGAGCAAGTATGCGCAGATGACGATCGCATTGGCCTTCGGGAGCCGGGAAAAGGTCGATGAAATAGTGAATACCGCGGTCTCCTTGGGCGGGAAATTGCACGCTGAACCTGAAGATCATGGGTTCATGTATCATTGGGGCTTCGTGGACTTGGACGGCCATCTGTGGGCAATTAACTACATGAATATGGATGCGGCACAAGGTTAAAGCTAACGGGATACTATAGCTTAATTAAAACGCGGCTGCCGGCATAGATCGTCAGCCGCGTTGCGCTAACTGGCAGTTTAACACAATGATTCTCTTCCTATAGTGTGGTAAATTTATCTATATCAGAGATGCAAAGAGAGGAACTTAAAATGCAAACAGTTTACATATTGTCGGGACCAGCAGGAGTTGGGAAGTCAACGACTTCGAAGGCATTGGTTCGTGCCTTGAAAAACAGTGCATACATTTCTGGAGATTACGTGAGCCATATGCATGTTAACGGTCGCCAGAAACCTTGGGAGAGTAAGTTCGAGCTATCCCTCATTTGGAATAATATATTGAGTCTAACCCAGAATTTCGTCTCCAACGGAATAGATGTAGTAATTGATTATGTTACTTTCCCAGATGATGCATATTGGCTAAGAGATAGACTAAAGGAGTTAAACGTAAACGTTGTCTATACGGTTTTATGGGTTGATCCTGAAACCCTAATAAGTAGAGATCAGCTCAGACCACCGGAACATCAGATGGGAAAACGATGTCTTATCTTAATCGAAGAATTCAAGGAATCAGGATTAAAGAACAACCATTTGCTTGATACAAGTCAGAAGAGTGTTGATGCAATCAATTTGGTTATTGAAGAGATTATGAACAATAAACAATACAGAATTGCGGATTGATCTAACGGGACACGATAGTTGAATAACACAAATTGTTGAGCAGACTACTGAAGTCTGCTTATTTTATTGAAGTAAAGAGAGCAGTATAATTTTAAGATCGAGTGGGGAGAACCGTACCATCGCTAGTGGTAAAGCAGAGAATTAAACTGGATGTCGAAGCGGCAATGCTGAATTTGCAGGTCGGAGCTTAAATTGTTTAAGCACTCGACACATGTGGAGTGTACAGTGTTGCTTATCAGGAAATAGCTTTACCTATTTATCGAAGCTCAAGCGTGTTTGCGCTTGGGCTTTTTTTTTGTTTTGGAATCTATAAAGTCCAATGATTTTATTCACCTTCTAACTGCATTGTTTTAATATTCTGATTCAGATTAACTACAACTATAATCGAAATAATAAATAGTAGAACAATCACCAACCATACAAAACTCATATTTGATATTGTAAATAGGTTACATAAGATCACACTAACGAGTACGGAGGTAATAATTGTCGTTGGAATTGAACGTTTTATAAAACCAAGTTTCGTTGCAAGTATGCCTACAATTAAGCTTTGTAGAGATACTGATACCAATTGAAGTATGATATCTAAAGTGTTAATGGATTTCAGAGAATCACTAGTCATTATTGGAAAGAAGAGTTCTGTTCCAATGAAAATACCATAAGCAAGCAGTTGACTAATAAAGCTACAAATTACAGTAAGGATTGCACAAATTAAGAGTTTGGAAATGAATATTTTTGCTCTTTTAACTGGATAGAGAAACATCAGATAGAGAGAATCGTCTTTATAATCCTCTATAATGAATTTACAAAATACGACAGAAGAAAATATCGAAAAGCTTGCTAAAGAAACGAGATGCATCATATTCAATACGTACTCATAAGTGAGCACCATTGCATTTGCTGATGCTTCTTCTGGTTTAACTTTTGCAACCAATGCAAAGAAAAATCCGAACATAAGGATTCCAACCGTTATCATAATAGTTGCTAACAAGAACGGTTTTAAGTTTTGTCTTTTTAACTCTAATTTCATTAATTTAAGCATATATTTTATCCTCCATCATGTGAATTAAGTAATCTTCGATATGATCCTCATATTTTTCTTTTAACTCGCCTATACTCGTATTTACAACTAGACTTCCATTTTGTAAAACGAGCAAATGGTCTGATACTGCTAATACTTCTTGTAAAATATGACTTGAGAAAAGAATAGTCATCGATTGTTCGGCAGATAGTTTTTTGAACAGTCCTCTCATTTCTTTGATGCTGATTGGGTCAAGTCCATTTAAAGGTTCATCAAGTATTAATACTTTTGGTTTATGTACAATTGCTCTAGCAATAGCTAATCGTTGCTTCATCCCTAATGAAAATTTACTTACTTTTTTATCTTTGTGGTTGATGAGTCCAACCATTGCTAATACCTCGGAAATTAATTGATCATGTAGCTTTTCTTCAATATCCATATAAGACAGGTGAATAGATAAGTTATCAAATGCCGTTAAATGTAAATATATTTTTGGGGTTTCTATAGTTGCACCCACATACTTCAATAAATTCTCCGTTTGTTTCTGTGAGTCATACCCAGATATTGTTGCTGTTCCTTCATCTGCTTGAATTAATCCAAGCAATACTTTAAAGAGCGTGGTCTTCCCAGCTCCATTTCTTCCAAGTAAACCATAGACTTTATTGTTAGCTTCAAAATTACAATTATCTAAAATTGCAACACCATCATATTTTTTTGTAATACCTATTATTTTTATCATGTTCTTCTCCTTTTCGGACCGTTGGTCTGTATGTTGCGAAAATATAAGCTACACTAAGTAGCTTGTACAAGTTCTTTGTAGTAATCGGTAAGCTTAGAATATAGATCAGAATCTATTAATGAAACCCCAGAACATTCGAACAACATTTTATAATAGTCTAGCTTATTGTAAAAATCATCTTCACTTACATTATAAAGTGATGTACCCATCCAAATACTAAAGAATTGCGTGATTAACTCTGCCGTTCCTTGGATATATTGGCATTTCATTGAGTTATCTTTATTTCCAGCGTTGATGAACTCCTTCATTTTATCTGCAGAAAAATTCATGTTTATTTGATAGAGTTCTCCAAATACTTTAGGATCTTCAAATAAAGACTGCGCTTTTTTAAGTAGCTTAATTCTTTCCTTATCTTCAAGCCTTTGAGAGAGTATGAATTTTAATTGTTCTAATGAGTTTAGACTGTCAGTTTTGGGAGAAATAGAAGGAGCTCCTCCCTCGATATTTTGCATGATTCTTTCAAATATCTCTCTTTTTGATTTAAAGTGGTGATAAATCGCTCCTTTACTAAGCCCTTTATCTAAGATATCTTGCATAGTAGTTTCATCATATCCTTTTTGAAAAAACAACTCTCTTGAAACCTCTAGTATTTTTTTTTCTGTTCTTTCAGGATATTTATTTCTAGGCATGTGAAACATCTCCTTTTACAGACCGTCGGTCCGTAATTGGATTATAGACTGAAGATGAAAAGTATGTCAATGTTTTTTATATTTTCGAGTTTAGCGGAACATCTCACTCCTCTACGGAAGATTCCCCAATATTAAGCCAGACTTTCGTGGGCGAAGACTTGTACAGCCTGTGGGAAGTCCAACGAATTGGCTATGTTTGCATACATCGAATGTGACAAACTGATGTTACATCAGAGCAAACACTATTCTTTCGGACACATAAATATTTGTTATTACTGTACACTCAACACATGTGGAGTGCTGTGTGTCGCTGGTTAGAGAGTAGTATATTACGAGCCGCATTTATCTGCCTTTGAAGCCCGAACGCTAACTTCGTTCGGGCTTTTGTGCGCTTGAAGGAGCGTATTGCTATATGGTTGTCAAATCAGAAAAGAGTACATTTTAACCTGCTATAATTGGGTCTGGGCTCTTCGTAAAGTTATATGTGGTCTTGTCTTGTTCTAAAGTAAGTAATGATGAGAGAAAGTATGATGCTGATAAGAGGTAGCGTGGAACGAACAGATTTGCTAATGAATCACCTTCCAACACTAAGGGCAAATTAGTTAAAAACAACCTTTAAACCGAAAAATTATTAACGATTTCCACGGTAGTCGAATTTTAAATACATTAACAAAATAATTGAGATACTCCACTCGACACAAACCTTACAACAACTGTAAGTGTTAATTGATATATTTTTTTTATATGGTATTAGTATAGAAAAAAATACGAGGGAGAATAGAATATGAAAATTTCAGATAAGCTACTTCAAGTTCAGGAAGTGCATAAGACATATGGTAAGGGACAAAGTGAAACTGTTGCATTAAAGGGAATTACCTTTGATGTTCTCCCGGGAGAGTTTCTTGGAATTATGGGTGCAAGTGGATCAGGCAAGACCACATTGCTAAATTGCATTGCAACCATGCTTAAGCCAACATCTGGACAAATTATGTTAGATGATCAGAATATTTCTTCATTTAAAGGATCACAACTAGCAAAATATAGAGGAAGTAAAATTGGATATTTATTTCAGGGATTTGAATTATTAGATAATCTGACTGCTAGAGAAAATATTGTTTTACCCTTGTCTATACATGGAGAGAATCCTAAAAAGCAAGAATTACAGCTTCAACAATTAGCGAAGCAATTTGACATTGAAGATGTGTTAAATAAATTTCCTTCTCAAATATCAGGAGGCCAGAAGCAGAGAGTTGCAGCGGCAAGAGCATTGATTTCTAATCCAAGCATTGTATTAGCAGACGAGCCAACAGGTGCTTTGGATACCAAAAATGCAAAAATCTTGATGGAGAAACTATCTTCAATCAATCATACAGTTGGGGCTACCATTTTGATGGTTACTCATGATGCCAATGCAGCAAGCTTTTGCTCAAGAATCTTATTTATCCAAGATGGTGTGATATTCCATGAGCTTCGAAAGAAAGTGCCTGGAGAAACTCAGAATTCCTTTTATGAACGTATCTTAACTGTTGTGGCACAGTTGGGAGGAGGCAGCAGCAATGTTCTTTGATTTTATCAAGCGGAATAGTCGTAAGACCCGAAAAGAGAATGGAGTTTATTTTGCCTCACTCATTATTTCAATTGTAGCTTTTTATGTTATCCTTTCACTTGGTGAACAAGATGTTATGTTGTATCTGAAGACCGTTGAAAGTGATGCGGTAGCTAGGCTTTTGCTAATGATTCCGATGCTCTATGCCGTTTCGCTATTCTTCGTTTTTTTCTTAGTATATTTTGCTAATAAATACCAATTGCAACTTCGTAGTCATGAATTTGGATTGTATTTAATGATGGGTATGAATCGAAGCAAGCTGTTTGCAATGATTATGGGTGAAACATTGTGGAATGGCTTAGTTGCTTTGATTATTGGAGTTCCAGTTTCCTTATTTTTAACTGAGTTAATAAGTCTGGCAACTTCTAGACTTATTGGAATGGGTATTATTGGTCATCAATTTCATATCTCTTGGATTGGGCTGGGGCTAACGGTAGTTGGTTTTATTATTGTTCAACTAGTAGCTGTGTTTATTCTTAGCTTGAAAATCAGCAGGAAGGAACCTATAGATTTGCTAAATGACCAGAAGGAAAAAACGCAACGGGTCCTTTCACCTGTGTGGAGCATAGTTAGTTTACTGACTGGAGCAGTATTGCTCCTTGGAGCAATTTTTCTATGCGTAGCCTATGGGTTGGCAATTCTATATTTGCGTAGCCTTGATTATAGGATGTTTGCATTGATACTCATCATCGGAATCAGTGGAACTTTCATACTGTTTCGTGGATTGGGCAGTTTGATTGGAGCATGGATAAAACGTAAGGGCAGTTCTTCTACCGGTTTATTTGTATTTACAGGAAGACAACTTCAAGAAAATGTTCTAAACCAATGGGGTTCACTTGCTATATCTTCACTGTTAATTCTTATGGCAATGGTTAGTTTTGCATATGGAATTTCTACTGCTCTAAATAATAGTGCTACATCTAGCAGAACTGTAGACTTTACTTTTAGAGGATCGGAAAAAGAAATTGTTTCTGAGCTGACATCAGATAAACTGGAGCCTTATGTAAAAGGGTATTATGTTATGAAATTGGGCTATTTTCGTCCTTTCGATGCAGCGAAGTCCGAAAATGAAGCTTTAAGTACTTTTTCTTGGTCAGGATTAGTAGAATCTGTCTCCAGGGAAGTAAATTCACAAGAAAAAGAAAGTTTATTAAGTTATTTATCTAGACAGGATAGCCCTTATTTAATTTCTCTTTCTAGTTATAATGCATTACTTAAATCTATCAATATAGCTCCTGTCGTATTAGGAGATGATGAAGTTGCATTGTATTCTGATGAAGATTTTTCCCACACTCATGACATATTGAGGGAGGTACTGCAATTCAATCCAACAGTTAGCATGGGCGAAAAACAATATAAATTAATATCAAAACTATATACAAGCAACGTAGTTGCAGATAGGGCTATCACTCTTTCATATGCATTAATCGTTCCCGATGATATCTATGATACCTTCGCTGTAAGTTCTCAGGATTCACACCTCTGGAATATGGTTCTAAACGCTGATTTTGTTCAGGAAAAAGGTTTAATGCAAGCCATGTATGAAGTAGATGAGTTGCTCAATAAATCCGGCTTAGACTATGAAAGTTATCTTTCAAGTATGGGGAGGCAATTGTTTTATACAGTGGCAGGTAGTTATACCACATTCTATCTAGGTATAATGTTCTTAATCATTGCAAACACAGTGTTGGGCTTAAAGTTCCTTATGCAGCAAAAAAGTACGAGACATAGATATTCCACAGTAGCTATGCTAGGAGCAAGTGTTGAATCCCTATGTTCATCAGCAAGGATACAAATTTGGTTATATTTTGGTTTAGTTATCTCGGTAGCATTGATCAGTTCTATATTTGGAATATGGTCCATGTTGGATGCTTTCCCCAATTCAATAAACTTAAATAAAAGTACTAGCACAGTAGTGACTTCTCTTATTGTATTTATAGTTTTTGAACTTTGTTATATTTGGATGATTCAGCGAAAGAGTGATGAAGAAATTAAGGAATTAAAAGAGATATGATCGGGGGTGAATGCGTGGAAAAGATAGTCATTGTTGAGGACGATGTTTTTCTACGTGATGAGCTGCAAAATATATTAGAGAAAGAGGGATACTCTGTAGAGTGTATCTCTTCTTTCGATACCCCCTTGGAAGATATTGTTTCAGCTTCTCCTTCGTTAATTTTATTAGATTTAAATTTACCAAAGCTATCTGGATTTGATATTTGCCGCGCACTAAAGGCTAAGGGAATAGGCCCCATTTTAGTACTGACTTCGCGTAATCAACTTCGTGACGAACTGCATGCATTAGGTTTAGGTGCAGATGATTATTTAACCAAGCCCTGCCATCCTAAACGGCTGATTGCAAGGATTCAAAAGCTGATTCACCTATATGCAAATATGCATGTTATGTTAGATGCTGGTGATTTTCAAATAGATGAGATGGCAAATATATTGTATGTTGGTAAGGATTCTATTTCATTATCGGAGAATGAAGGAATTATTATTAACGCTTTGTTAAAGGCTTCCCCTTCAGTCGTAAAAAAGGAAGAGCTCTTTAATCTGCTATGGGGAAGCAGCGACTATGTGGATGAGAACATACTACAAGTGAATATGACTAGATTGCGCAAAACCCTTGATGGGGTTGGATTGTCTAATCGAATCAAGACTATCAGAGGAATTGGCTATCAGCTAATAGGAGGTGATATCCAATGAAGCCAAGTGATTGGTTAAATATTCTAAAGGAATCACGTCCTTGGATATTACTTCTCAGTTTAAATGGTGCTTTTTTCACTTTTCTTGCTTGGGTGGCGTATCCCGAAACATTCGAGCTTCTAGTTGGTATTATGTTTATTTTTACTGCAGCTAGTATTGTTTTGGGTATGTTACTTGTTAGGAAAGGACAAGTGAAGAAAGACAAAGCATATTATACTTTTCTTAGAGAACCATCACCGGAGCATGAATGTGCATTGATAAAATCCATAAGTGAAATGCATAAAGAAAAGGTGAATTATCTAGCCAATAAATTACGGATGCTGAATGACCAGTTAGATGAGGTTAAATTACAGACACTAGATTATGAGGAATTTATTGAAAGTTGGGTTCACGAGATAAAGACACCTGTTTCTTTAGCTACCTTGGTTTTACAAAACCGTAAAGAAGAAATGTCAGAATTAGTGTATCAAAGACTTGAACATGCAAGAATTAACATCAGTGATAATGTTGAGCGGATATTATTTTATGCAAGATTACGGGCATCACATGTTGACTATCACTTAGAGAGAATCTCGCTCAGTCTCTGCTGTGAAGATGTACTATTGGAACTTCAGTCATTACTGGATGAAAAAGAAGTTAAAGTTATTTCTCAGATGGAAGATGTGCCAATTGTATCAGATAAAAAGATGCTCCAGTTTATTTTTACGCAAATATTTGTTAATGCGGTTAAATACTCTAATGAAAAAGTTGATAGTTATATCTGGCTAAAAACTGGGTTTGACAGCATAAATAATCGGTATTATTTAAGGATATCGGATAATGGTGTTGGGGTGCTTAATTCTGATCTTCCTTTCATTTTTGACAAAGGATTTACAGGAGATAGTCCTAATCCAAGGCAGTCTACTGGTATAGGATTGTATCTTGTAAAGAAATTATGCGATGAATTACGGGTAGATATCGAAGTTGAGTCTGAGCATGAGAAAGGGTTTTTAATTCAATTACTGTTCCCTATAATTGAGGATCAGTAGACACGATTTTTAGATGCTATATCTATTGTCTAAAAGTGTCGTATTATGGTTTGAAGTAAAATGTTTTGCGCACTTATTTTGAAAAATCAGAGTTCCGCTTCGTTGGGCTGTATATTTTATCACGTTGAGAAGTACACGGGGAGCATGAGTTGGGGGAAAGTTCGAGATTGGAGCAGTAAAAGAAGGGCGGGCAAGTCAGATCCAACAATTGTTCAAGAGGCGCATGAAGCTATTATAGATATGGAATTGTGGAATAAGGTTCATGCTGTCAACAAGCTGAATAATGAACAATATAGCAGCCAAAGTAATAATCTTAAGGGCGAGTTCATATTAACGGGTTTGTTACGCTGTCCTGTATGTGGTGCTGGAACAGTGATGAGTAAGTCGAAGAAATGAGACGGCTCTGGCTATCATTTATACTATATGTGCCAAACGTACCACTCTAAAGGCAAGACGGAACGCGGTTCGAACTTAATCAAGAAAGAGCTTGTAGAAGAACAAGTGTTAAAGTGGATTCGGACGATGCTTGCAGATGAGCAGATCGTAGATGGTATCATGAATCGACTCAAGCGTGAAGAATCTCAAGGTTCAGCTGAGCTTGAAAAGGATCTGAACATCCAATAAATCAGTTTAAAGAAGTTGCTGGACAAGCAGAAAAAACAAAGGTTAAAGTTCGCGGTCAAGGGCTACGAAGGGACCTCCATGGGAGACATCGCGGCGGAGGTCGGCATAAACAAGGCCTCGTTATACACCCACTTCACCGGGAAGGACGAGCTGTTCCTCGCCATCTATGAGGATGCGGCTGCTGACTACGAGAAGCTCAATCGTACGCTGTTTGAGGAATCTGCCGGTATGCCGGTCGGGGAGCAGTTGTTCTGGATCTTCCAAGGCTATATTCTCTACTATCACCGGAATACTGAGTTTGCCGCATTGTGGACGCAAATTGTCCTTTTCCCACCCCTGCATCTCCGGGAGAGGGTGAGGGTTGATCTGGCGGGGCGCGATCGGTTCTTTCACGAAGGGGTGATCGGGCTCTTCTCCAGAGCGATTGAAGAAGGGGTAGTCTGCCGTGATTCACCGGCAAGGCTCGTCATGTCCTATCGCTCCATGCGGGACGGTCTGCTGTCCTGGATGCACACGGTGCCCCAAATGAAGGAAGAGTGGATTCGTTCCTTTTGGTTGGATCTATGGAGTGGTCTGCAACGCAGATCAGACGATACTCAAGGAGGATGAAGGCTGTGGCAAAGATATTCAAGAGCAAGGATGGAGAGGAACTGTTGCTGGCATCTTACGATAGACTCCTTCAAACATGGGATCTACCCTATGAAGAACAATTCATCATGACGCGATTCGGTGAGACACACGTTATCACGGCGGGTGACAAGGATCACCCGCCGCTCGTCCTTTTCCATGGGGTAGGGGACAACTCGGCCATCATGTGGATCTACAATATGAGAGCGCTTGCTGAACGCTTCTTCGTCGTGGCGGTTGATACGTTGGGCGCTCCCGGCAAGAGCAAGCCCAATGAGACATACGACATGGCGTTTGAGTCGACGCTATGGATTGACGATTTATTGGACGGTTTGCGGTTGGAGCGTGTACATATGGCCGGCGTTTCCTACGGTGTCACCTTTATTTTGCAGTATGCGATGCAGCGGCCTCAGCGAGTGCTGAACATGGTCTGCATGGCCGGGTCCTTCCCCGTGAAAGGCTGGGTGTCGAAGTTGAGGATGCTGCGATCGCTTACCGCGTTTCTCCCTGAGGCGCTTTACCCTAACGAGAGATCGGCTGCTCGGCTGCTGAAGAAGTTGAGCGGTCCGGACTTCGAGCTTACGGGTAACCCGGAACTGCTCGCTCATTTCGTCTATTTGCTCAAGTACAGCATTCCTCCTAGGCGCAAGATGATTGAGTTCCGACCAGAGGACTTCGAGCCGATCAGCGACCGGTAGCTATTTATGATTGGACGACATGACCCCATTGCCTATCATCAGCCCATGCTCCGTTTCCTGAATAGACATTCACTTCCTTATCGGATTATCGAAGATGCGGGGCATACGATGACCAACGTAAAAGCGGATACCGTCAACCGGGAGATCCTTCAATTCTTAGCGGTCCCATGAGCACGCTCAAGGCGCTGCTAAAAGGAATAGCGATTGGCTCTTCTGCTTTGCCTTCATCGGGATCGGGCTGCTGCCCTTCCTGGTGCTGAGAAGCTATCTTGCAGAGGAGCGAGGGGAGCAAGCAAAGGAACGCCGATAGCGTAAAAGAGAAAACATTATTTAATGGAGAAACGGAGAAACGCTAAACTAACTGGACACTTTAGCTCAATAATCTTCAGGAGAAGGCTGCCGACAGTAATGGATCGGCAGCTTTCTCAGCTAACGGGCAGTTTAGTGGAGAAATTAGAAAGAAGGGTTTTGACAGGAAATGAAGAATTTGACCAATAGAAATAAACATTAAAAGGGAGTTTTTTATGAATAAATTCATTGAAATCATTAAAGGGGTTTATCCTGACATATACATTGAAGACTATTATCTAAATGACATTGGACAAAACAATGATGTGTTAATTGTTAATAAATCTCTGGTATTTAGATTTCCGAAATATAAAAACGGAATAATTCAATTAAGAAGAGAGACGGAAATTTTGAAATACATTAAAGGAATAGTCTCCACTCCTATTCCGAATCCAATTTATCATTCTTTTGAAGAGTTAGAACCAGGTAAGGTATTCACTGGCTATAACCTAATAGAGGGTGTTCCTTTGTGGAAGGAAAGTTTAACAGGTGTTAAGAGTGTTGAATTGGTTAAAGGGTTGGCAAAACAACTTGTTTCTTTTCTTGTAGGACTCCATTCTATTTCAGGAGAAAAAGTAAGTCGAGATTTGAATCTAAAGGTTCGTAATCCTCGTGAAGAGATGTATAACCTGTATGATAAGATTCAAAATAAATTATTTCCTTTTATCAGAAAAGACGCTCAAAAGGAAATATCACTATCTTTTGAAACGTTTCTAAAAGGGGAAGCATTCTCAAATTTAGGTATTACACTTTTACACGGAGATTTGGGAGCATCTAACATCTTATGGAATCCAGAAACAAGTATGATTTCAGGGATAATAGATTTTGGTGGTTCTGGTTTAGGAGACCCAGCGTATGACTTTGCTGGAATACTTTCCAGCTACGGTGAAGATTTTTTCAATATGTGCATTAACCTATATCCCAAAGGAACTGAAATTTTTGAGCGTGTGAAATTTTATAAAAGTACATTTGCATTGCAAGAAGCACTACATGGTTTTGAGAATAACGATAGGCAAGCCTTTGAAAATGGAATTAAAGATTATAGATAGATGTCTTGTTCCACTAACGGAGAACAATAGCACAACGACAACAGGCTGCCGGTAGATTGGCAGCCTGTTGAGCTATTGGGAAGTTTAGTCTAACATCAAATACAGTGAACCATGGCATGTGTAACATGTACTCAAATCCAAAGGAACAGAACAAGAACATGAATGGATAACCGCGTTAACTGGAGCAGTTTTCATTTCAGCATCTGTCATACGACCGCACACAATGACAGGTTGTTATTACCTAGTCGTGATACCATGTTCTTAGAGAGGAGTTTTTGCGAATGGAATGGCTGAATCGAATGATGTCGGCGCTTGACTTGATGGAAGCGAAGATGGAGGAGCCGTTGGATATTGCGGAACTTGCGAAGACGGCGTACTCCTCCCCCTATCACTTTCAGCGAATGTTTTTTATGCTGACGGGTATGACCGTAGCCGAGTATGTACGGAAACGGCGTTTGACCTTGGCGGCGCAAGAGCTCGCGCTGTCCGGTCCGAAGGTGATCGATGTCGCCATGAAGTACTGTTACGATTCGCCCGAGTCGTTCTCTAAGGCGTTCCGCAAGCTACACGGCATTTCGCCCTCCGATGCCCGGAATCCCGGCGTTCAACTGAAGGCCTTCCCTCGCATCTCCTTCCACCTATCACTGAAGGGAGATAAAGAAATGGACTACAGAATTGTGCAAAAAGAAGCGTTCACCGTCATAGGAAAATCGATCCGAACATCCACTATAGAGGGAGAGAATTCAACGGAGATTCCGAAGTTTTGGCGAGATAGTCACGCGGACGGAACTGTCGGAAGAATTGCTGCCCTAGGAAAAACCCAAGAAATGCTGGGACTCTGCTATGATACCCAGCAGGATGGTGAGGTTTTTAAATACGCGATTGCGGTAGAGACTGATGCGGCAGCGTTTGAAACCGGGTTTGAATTAATACAGATTCCTGCAGCCACGTGGGCTGTTTTTACCTCTACCGGTCCGATGCCCGGGGCGATCCAAGAGGTTTGGGGCCGCATCTACCAGGAATGGTTCCCGACTACGGGATATGAGCAGGCTGAGGGGCCCGATTTCGAGCTTTATCCGCTGGGAAATACGATGTCCGAAGATTATTGCTGCGAGGTATGGATTCCTATTGTAAAGAAATAAAAAAACGAAGAACGGAGTCCCGAACTTTAGGTAACAACCGGTGCTCCAAGTGTCGGAATAGGCATTGAAGTAACGGGGAAGCTTTAGCGCAACACTCAACAGGCTGCCGGCAAACGGCAGCCTGTTGAGCTAACGGGCAGATTAGTTTCAACATATAAAATATAAAATCGAGTTCACAGCAAAGTTCAAAAAACAGGATAGTATCTATGTTCAGATGAGGGCATTAGATGCGATATCCTCAATTTATTGTATACTTAAACTCCTTGTGAGAAAATGATGTTAACAATAAGTGAGGTGCTTAATAATGAAAACTATTGGTCTTATTGGTGGAATGAGTTGGGAGTCATCTTTACTTTATTACCAAATTATTAATGAATATGTAAAAGAAAGACTAGGTGGGCATAATTCCGCTAAAAGTCTTATGTATTCTGTGAATTTTCAAGATATCAAGACTTTACAGCATCAAGGAAACTGGGCTGAGGCTACAAGAATTATGATTGATTCAGCACAAAAACTTGAAATGGCAGGAGCAGATTTAATCGTCATTTGTACAAATACAATGCATAAGATGGCACAAGAAGTAGAAAGATCGGTATGTATTCCGTTAATTCATATTGCAGATTCAACAGCGATTGAAATTGTTAAAGATGGAGTCAAGAAGATCGCGTTACTGGGCACTTCATTTACGATGGAACAAGATTTTTACAAGGGCAGACTCACTGAAAAGTTTGGACTTGAGGTAATTGTGCCAAATGAAGTGGATCGATTGGTTATACATGACATCATATACCAAGAACTTTGTCTTGGAATTATTAAAGAAGAGTCCAAGCAAACCTACTTAAAGATCATAAATAATCTTAAGCTGCAAGGAGCAGAAGCCGTTATTCTGGGATGTACAGAAATAACATTACTCATCTCGCAAGATGATTGCAGTATACCCGTTTATGATACAACAAGAATTCATGCTGAAAGTGCTATTGATTTCGCTTTAAGAGGGACCATCCAGGATAGTTAAGTGTATAAAGGGTTACTTGTTACGCTAACGGGTAACGATAGCTCAATAATAAACTAAAACGCGGCTGCCGACATGGATTGGCAGCCGTTTTGCGCTAACGGGCAGTTTAGCGTGGTGCTTGCTTGTTGAAAATAAAGGTGAAATTGGGTCGGATTTCGAATACTAACTATAAATTAACTACATTGAATGAGGGTGCTCTCTTTGAATTATCTTATTGAAGAATCAGTAATAAAACTCGCTGAAAAATTTCAGTTGCCAGAACGGATAGTTAACATTGAAGAAGTGCCTTGGGTTCCGTTCACTGAGAATCAATCTTGTTATTTCAAGCCTTTACGTTTTGATCTAAACACCGGAACATGGATTTACTTATTTAAAATTAAGAGCAATCAGGTTTTGGGAAGACACCGACACACTGGGGGATCCGTAATTGGTTACAATATTCAAGGTAAATGGAGATATGAAGGGCGCGAATGGGTGGCTGAATCAGGTACCTTTATATATGAACCACCAGGCGATATTCATACCCTGATTACAGAAGATGAAGAAGTAGTAACTCTTTTCATATTAGGGGGCTCTCTTCAGTATTTTGATGAGAACGATCAAATTGTTGGTCAAGACGATATTTATACCGTCCTTAATAAATATAGAGATTTTTGCGAATTACATGGGATCCAAATTAGAGATGATCTTATTTATTAAATCTCAAATAAATAAGTCTTGTTGAGCTAACTGAACACTATAGCTTAATTAAAACGCGGCTGCCAGCATAGATCGTCAGCCGCGTTGCGCTAACTGGCAGGATTGTTCAATAAGTAGGGCGGATTATCTTATTGGACTAACCAGTGTGGAGGTTAGGTGATAAGACCGATGATTGTTGTAGAATTGGCTAAATCCAACCTTGAATATGGAAATTAAAATAAAGTTTGATAATTTAAAACAAAGTCTGATCACTTATAAAAAAGTTTGATAAGAAATCCTGTTAGTTAAAGTTTCTGGTTCCACTAACGGTGCAGGTTAACTCAAGTAGAAACAAGAACAGAATATGACAAAAAAGGAACAGTAAAACACTGTTCCTTTTTTGTCATTAAGTTTCAGCACACCATAGTTCAATTTCTATTTTTAATTCAGGCAATCCTAATGCTGTTATATATGCAATTGTCATAGATGGGAATTCATTATCAAAAAACTTATTCCATTTAAGGTCGAAATAATCCCAGTCTATTTCTTCAGTCGCCCAGATATTAACCTTAATAACATTTTTTTGAGACAACCCCTCTGATTCAAGAACCTTTTTCATGTTTGCAAAAGTATTAGTTATTTGATCGTTTAAACTCTTCGGAACATTGCCTTTCATATCTGTTCCTACTTGACCTGATGTTACTATTAAGGCTGCCCCTTTAGGCACTCTAGTGATATGACTGTAGTCG
>NZ_JANQBC010000019.1 GCF_024721995.1 Paenibacillus radicibacter | reverse complement strand
AATGCAAGACCAATTTAAAACCTAATGTTTTTAAACGAACTTCATTCGTTATCGTGATCGTAGGATTGCTCTGCGGATTCACCTACGCGACAACAAAATGGATCGAGTTAAAAGACAGAAATGGAAACGTTGTTATAGAGGTAAGATCAACAGATAGTAAAGTCTTACCTGAGTATCAACAAGCACTCGAAGAAATCAGGAATAAGATTTCTCCTGGAGAATCAGCTACAGTCTATTTTGGTAGTAAAGATGATATTCTGAACAAAAAAACAGATCAGGTCATGCATGTCACTTCGCCATATAAATACACTGATTCCAGTCAATTTAAAAAGGCGCTTTCAGCTCCATTCGATTCGAGTCAAATTCAACCTAAACTCTCAGAGGGATACCAATTTAAAGAAGCATCAATTTATATGAACCCTGCGATCGGAGCCGGTAAAAAAGGGGAGATGATTTTTGGTACAGCTTCAAATGGACAAGAGCTTGGTTACTATACTCAGAAAATTGGAAATCAGCCAATCTCCATTGTAATTACTTATTCGAATCGCGAGCATGAAGTAAACTATACAAGTTACTTCACATCAGGAAAGGAAGAAACGAAATTTTTCCTTAGTTCTCCATCATCGGATGCTAAAACGGTTATCAATGATGTGGACACTTATTATTATGTTGACGAGAATATGCAGGAGAAATCACTGCTGTGGGCTAAACAAGAGAATGAGAGAACAGCTCATTTTGTCTTGAGTAGTACGACTGCAAGCAAAAGTGAACTGTTGAAAATTATAAAAAGCATTCTCTCAGATTGAGTATTTTTAGCGTCTAATCTTTATGGCTGCCACTATTCAACTAACGGGAAACGTGAGTTCAAAGACAACAGCGGCAGTCTAAGACTTTATTTTTCAAGTCTTGGTCCGCCGCTGTTTGAATTTTTTGTCCAGTTTAAAACTTAAATTTAGAAGGCTGACGATCTTCAATCTCATAAACCCCGTTAAATCAATCTTCTCAGTCTAAAACTTTATTTTCGCTGGACACTTCGTTCAGTTTTATTACCTCAGACTGCTGTTTCAAATTGGCTGTTGTATAGACTTGTATAAACACCATTATTTCCAACAAGTTCCTCATGTGTGCCCTGCTCAACAATATCGCCATTACGCATCACTAAAATCAAATCGGCGTTTCGGATAGTGGATAAACGGTGTGCAATGACAAAGCTCGTTCGTCCTTCCATCAGATTATCCATTGCCTTTTGGATTAAAATCTCGGTACGCGTATCCACACTGCTGGTTGCTTCATCAAGAATTAATATTTTGGGGTCTGCTAAAATAGCTCTAGCAATAGTTAACAGTTGCTTCTGACCTTGTGATATGTTATCAGCCTCTTCATTCAATGTCATGTTGTATCCTTCAGGCAATGTTCGGACAAAATGGTCAACTTGTGCAGCTATAGCAGCATTTTTTACATCCTCATCGGTAGCATTTAGCTTACCGTACCGAATATTATCGGCAATCGTACCGTTAAATAACCATGTATCCTGAAGAACCATGCCAAATAATGAACGAAGCTCATCACGTTTGAATTTTTGAATATCGTTTCCGTCAATGGTGATAGCCCCACTATTCACATCATAAAAACGCATCAATAGCTTCACAATTGTTGACTTCCCTGCGCCGGTTGGGCCGACGATAGCGATCTTTTGCCCAGGTTTAACTTTGGCACTGAAATTATTAATAATTATTTTATCTGGATCATAACCAAACGAAACCTGATTAAAATCAATATGACCCTCTACCTTCACAAGTGTATTAGCCGCTGCGCTATTATGATTTACGGAAAGAGCATTTGGCTCTTCCTTAACTTCTTCTGCTTCGTCCAAAAACTCAAATACACGCTCAGCGGCGGCAGCCGTTTGTTGAAGAACATTGGAGATACTGGCAATTTGAGAAATAGGTTGAGTAAACGAGCGTACATATTGGATAAAGGCCTGTATACCACCAATGGTCATCGTTCCATTAGCCGCGAAATAACCGCCTAATATACAGATGGCTACATAAGCGAGATTTCCAATAAAGCCGGTTATAGGCATCATAAGTCCAGATAGGAAATTTGCTTTCCATGCGGATTTATATAGAGACTCATTATATTGTCCGAATATTTTTGACGAATCTTCCTCACCGCCGAAGGCTTTAACCACTACATGGCTTCCAAACATTTCCTCGACATGTCCGTTGACACTTCCTAGAAACTTTTGTTGGTTCTTAAAGTGCCTTTGTGATTTCTTCATAACTATAATAATTACGATCATAGAGAGGGGAAGAATACATAATGCAGCCAAGGTAAGTTTCCAACTAATGGAAAACATCATGATGGCTATACCTATTAGAGAGGCTACCGAAGTGATTATTTGAGTTACACTTTGGTTTAAGGTTTGGCTGATCGTGTCAACATCGTTGGTGATTCTGCTGAGCACTTCTCCATGGGATATCTTGTCATAGTATCCTAAGGGCAGTTTATGCATTTTATCGCTTATATCATTTCTGAGCTTAAACGTTACCTTTGCGGTTACACCTGACATAACGAAGCCTTGCAAATAAGAGAACAGCGCACTGACACCATATAATCCAGCTAACAATAAAATAATCTCGCCAATTTTCCCAAAGTTAATGCTGCCAGTACCTGAAATTTGCTTCATAACACCGGTAAAAAGTTCATCGGTTGCTTGTCCCAAAATTTTTGGCCCTAAAATGGTAAATACTGTGGAGATAATAGCCAGAATACATACAAGAATAATCATACGTGTATGCTTTCCTAAATATCCAATGAGTTTCGATATCGAACCTTTAAAGTCTTTAGCTTTTGCTCCTGGCATCATGGTACCTGGCATCATACCTCCGCCACCCATGGGATTTTTTTGCGTAGTGTTCTTCGTTTTATTACTTTCCTGACTCACGCTAATTCCTCCCCTGATAGTTGCGATGAGGCAATCTCATAATATTGTGGGCAGTCTTTCAAAAGCTCCTTATGTGTTCCACATCCGACGATTTTTCCTTCATCCAGCACGATAATTTGTTCTGCATTCATAATCGTGCTCACTCTTTGCGCCACTACGATGACCGTGCTGTCTCCTGTGTGTTCTTTCAGAGCTTTGCGCAAGGCGGCGTCTGTTTTGAGATCTAAAGCTGAGAAGCTGTCATCAAAGATAAAAATTTCCGGTTCCTTTGCCAATGCTCGTCCAATGGATAATCTCTGTTTTTGCCCACCTGAAACATTCGTACCACCTTGAGCGATCTCCGATTCCAACCCTTCCGGTTTCTCAGATATAAATTCCAGAGCTTGCGCTACTTTCGCAGCAGTTTCCACTTCAGCATCTGTTGCGTCTTTCTTGCCGTATCTAAGGTTAGAAGCAATAGTCCCGGAGAGCAACACCCCTCTTTGTGGTACATATCCGAATTTGGAACGTAATTCCTTGAGGTTGGCCTCTCGCACATCCACACCATCGATAATAATCTGGCCCGTGCTGACATCATAAAAACGCAGCATCAAGCTTGCAATCGTTGATTTTCCGGAACCAGTGGAGCCAATAATAGCGGTTGTTTGTCCCGGCTTTGCCGTAAATGTAATATCGCTTAGCGCGTCTTCTTCCGCACCATGATAACGAAAATGAACATGCTTAAACTCTACATGACCCTTTTTCGCAGCATTAAAGTATTTAGGATTTTGCGGTTCATCAATGGAATTCTTCGTCCCCAGCACTTCAGCTATACGGCCAGCCGATACTGCTGCCCGAGGGACAAGAATAAACGTCATGGAAAGCATCAAGAAAGCCGTAATGATTTGGATGGCATATTGCATAAATGCCATCATATCGCCAACTTGCATGGAAGAGCTTGCGATCTGATGGGCGCCGACCCAAACAATGATCAAGGTTACACCGTTCATAACAAGCATCATAATAGGCATCAGAGACACCATGACACGATTTACGAACAAATTTGTTTCTGTCAAATCGCCATTTGCCTTTTCAAAACGCTTCTTCTCATGTCTCTTTGTACCGAATGCGCGAATAACCATCATTCCGCTTAAATTTTCTCTAGAAACCAAGTTCAGTTTATCAACCATGCTTTGAATGATCTTGAATTTCGGCATTGCAATGGCCATTATAATCATAATCATGCCTACAAGTACGATGCATGCAACGGCGATAATCCAACTCATGGAGACTGACTTGTTTACTGCCATAATGATACCACCGATTCCCATGATCGGTGCATAGCAGATCATTCTGATTCCCATCATGAGCAGCTGCTGTATTTGAGTAATGTCGTTGGTACATCGTGTAATGAGTGAAGATACTGAAAACTTATCAAATTCGACATTTGAAAAACTCTCAATCTTCTCAAACACATCTTTACGTAAATTTCGTGCAACTCCGGCCGCAATTCTTGATGATAATAAGCTGACTAAAACCGTGGCCAATCCACCCAACAAAGCTATCGCGAGCATCAAGAGACCTACCCTAAGAATATAGGCGGTCTGCATACCGCTTATGTCCATACCTAACTCATCGTAAAAAGCTTTGGCGAACATAATGCCGCTTTGCTTTAGAGAGGTCTCGTTGTTGATTGCTTTTTCATGTGCAGCAGCAATTTTGGTTTCCGGTAACGTCTCAAGCATCAGTTGCGCCTGATAAAGCTGAGTAAGGTCAATACCACTTGAGACGGTTGATGCTGTGCCAGGGCTATCTTGACCATGTTGATCTACCATATCTAGCAGTAAATTCATCAGTGTCCCCGTTGATGTTTCAAAGGTACTATCAAGGGCTAAATTAACAGGCTCGTCTATATCCTTTTTCACATAAATCTGTGCAACTGCATTAGGGTAAAGACTCTTATATATTTCTCCTTCCGCGTTCTTGTCAGTGACGGATACAAGTTCATAATTTTCATCAAGAAGCTGCTTCTCATTAGCAGTCATTACGGTCGTCATTAGATTCATTGCACTTTGACTGATTGCGTCAGGAGCAGGGTGTTCAATGCCATTTTGCTGAATACCAATATTTACAATATTAGACATATAGTTAGGTAGACTTAAGTCACTTATCGCTTGTCCGAATAATAGAACAATAGCTGCAATCAATCCGATAAGAAATGGCTTTAGATATTTAGCAAGCTTTATCAAATAAATCTTCTCCTTTACTTTATCCTTCTGTTAGAGTTCCCACTTCAGAAATAAAAAATGCGTATTGAAGCATAGTAATACTAGTTAGCAACCATATATTTTACATAAATAAATACGACCACCATAAAATGTCATCACTCATATCTTAAAGATTCCATGGGATCCAGCTTTGCAGCTTTAGACGATGGCATAAGTCCTGCTATTATGCTTACAATCATACTTACAGCTATTGCAAAGATCATATTCTGACCTGTTAAATTGATCAGTTCTGCACCAAAGCTTTTTGCTAAAATACTATTCCCAACTAAACTTATTACAGTACCAGCTATTACTGCGATCAAGCCACTGAATAAGCCAAGTAAAGCAGACTCAGACAAGAAGATTCTTTTTATATCTTTCTTCCTGGCTCCAATAGCACGTAATATCCCTATTTCTTTTGTACGCTCAACCACACTTATATATAAAACAACTAGTATCATGATCCCCGACACGACAAGTGAAATTCCAGATATACCTGCAAGAAGAGCAGTAGCCATATTCAAATAGGTTGTGACTTGTTCCAGCATTGCAGATGTTTCAGAGTTAGAATAACCATAATCTTTTAAAGTCGCTTTTATATCTTCAACATGCTCTTGTTTATCAGCAAAAGCATTAATTTGTGTTGGATTTAATGTCAATTTCTGCTTAGCGAATGCTTTTTCTAGCGTATCATATTGTAAATAAGCAGTAGTTATTCCCTGTGGTCCTAAATTACCTGCGCCATATACACCGGATACTTTTAATTTTGTTTCTACAATTACTGGTTTGTTATCAAGTCCAATTTCATTTACATAAACGTATATTTCTTTACCGATTAATGAGTGATATTTTTCATCTATGCTTAACGCTTTTGCAAGTGTTGATGTAATAAGAATTTCATTTTCAACCGGTAGTTTTCCAGTCTCTAGATTTTCTTCTTTGATTGAATTCGTCATCGTAGAAAATTGCATGATATCTGAACGTTTGTCATCTAAAGCTGCACTACTTTTCATATTAAAAGAAGTTACTTTTTCGATGCTGTTTACATTCGGGATTTTTTGGATTTTTTCAATATTTTCTTGTGATAAAGGTTCTTGTGTTGACATCATTGGCATTGAACCTTTATCTTTAGACTGCTTCGTGATTTCAATCATCAGAGGGTTTATACTGGAGTTTATTTCATTATTAATATAATTTGTAACTCCACTACCTATAGATAACATCAATATGACGCCTACAAGACCTATAGAGCCTCCAATTGCAACTAATGTATTTCTTTTTGCATTTAATTTCATATTCTTTAGAGCAAGCTTGAAGGAAGAAAATAGACTGAGACTTTTAGATTTCTTCTGTTCTGTTTTTTCAGTGTATTGATAAGCTTCTTTTAGTTTAATATCCTCCATAACTCTGCCGTCTTCAATTTTAATGACTCTGCTGCCTGAATTTGCAACTTTTTGAGAATGGGTTACAGCGATGACGAGTTTCCCTTTTTTGGCGATGTTATCTAGAATATCTAATACTTGTTGGCTAGTTTCTTTGTCTAAGGCACCTGTGGGTTCATCAGCTAAAATGATATCCGGATCATTAGACAGAGCTCGGGCGATAGATACACGTTGTTTTTGTCCCCCAGAAAGTTGGTTTGGTTTCTTCGTCATGTGATCCTTTAAACCAACTTCAGTCAGAAGCTCTTTTGCCCTTTCATCGCGTTCTTTTTCACTTTTACTTGCCATTTGCATCGCAATCGTTACATTTTCTAATACCGTAAGGTGAGGAATCAAATTAAAACTTTGGAACACGAAACCAATCTTGCTTTTTCTATAATAATCAAGTTCATGCTCCTTCATTTTTTTTAAGTTCTTTCCCTCAACAAGGATGTTTCCCGTATAACTTGAATCCATGCCACCTATAATATTCATTAATGTTGATTTTCCACAACCTGATTCACCAAGTATAGATATAAATTCTCCTTTGTTAAAATCTAGATTTATACCCTGAAGAATTTTGGTTTCTACTTTTTTATCAATAATATAAGCTTTCTTAATGTTTTTTATCTCTAACAACTTCATTGACATTCCTCCTTACAAAAACCTTTTTTTAGTAAATTAAGATCTAAAACATAATTTCTGGTTGCTTCTTCAAAAAGTAATTCCTTCGTAAAATTTTGAATAAGATTTTGAAAAGTAACCGCCATGATGATTCTTAACATATGAAATAATTCTTTATCGCTTTCAATATTCAACTTGTCCTTATTAATTAAATTGCCAATTTGAGAAAAATTTTCATTATAGCTTCCTTCATTGAATTTTTGGGTAAATGTGTTTTCTGTCTTATAATTCATATTTAAAAAAGTATTTCTAAAAAAGTTGCGGTCTTCTTTGTCTTGAAATCTTTTCAGCATACCTTTGAACATTTCTATAAATGTAATAAATATATCACCTTCAAATCTTATTAGGTTTGAAATAAAGGTCTCCTGATTTTCTTTTGAATGTTGTTCTAATAAAAAATAATAAGCCTCATCTTTTTCTTCAAAGTATTGGTAGAAACTGCCTCTCGGGATACCGGCGGCTTTTACAATATTAGCAACGGATGCTTCATGTAATGGAACTCTTGAGAATTCTTTCATCATCGCATCTATTAAAATTTGCCGTTTATCATCGGATAAATTGAAAAAGGTTTGTTTAGGCATTGGTTTTCCTCCTATCAACTGCTGGTATGGTGTTGTGTTATTCTGAATCATAATCTAATTACAAATGACACTGTGTCACATCGGTGCTGAATTGATCATATATGACACAGTGTCATTTGTCAACATAATATGTGACACGATGTCATTAGTTCTTTACTGAGATGGTGTAAATTATTCATAAAAGGTAATGTGAAAAAGCAAAGGTTATGAAAATATTAATTGAGCATATTGCATAATCCAGAGTACTTGATAGGCAAGGATTTTGAGATATAAAAAGTGCAGTATCTAGACGATGAGGAAGTGGAAGAGGTGCTACTGTATGGGGCACAGTTAACGCGAGCAGCAAGTGGGGGGCGCACCATGTTTATTGTTTGTTTTCTATAACATTAAAGTAGCGCAAAGACGGGTATACAGAGACAGGTTGTTTATGGTGATGGCTCGTTGGATATAACTAATCCTAGTTTAGTCTAGGAGGATGTTATGGGTGGGTGAAAAATATCATCTTCACGGTTCGTCCGAACCCACGAACTGGAGAGTTAAAGTGGAGTTACTTACTTCAACTAGCTTACTAAAATGTATTCCATTTCTGTTGTTAAAAGTAAATAAACCATTAGACTAGAAACTATCAAGACCTAAACTTAAGGAAATCAAATAAAATAAAGGGTTCTACATATTATGCATGACTAATATGTGGAACCCTTTATGTTTAACTATCGTTCCCCGTTACTTCAACAAACGCTGCTTATTTCTTTTTAATGGGTATCCATATTTCGCTTTTAAATTGCGGCGATGCTACATCTTTCTGCTCATTCCAGAGCATTTCAGGCCCTTCGCATAGCTCATATTCCGAAGACGGAAACCATTCGGAATAAATGCGTCCCCAGATCTCTTGAAGCGCACTCGGAAAAGGGCCAACGGCGGTGAATACAGCCCATGTAGAGGCTGGCACCTCCAGCTGGGCGAAGCCATCTCGTGCTTCATTCGTTGTGGCCGCCCCGATGTAATGATCAAGCTCTCCTTTCTCCTCCATCCGCCCTTCACTGAAATTCGTGGAAGCACTGATTAGTCCTGAAGGCTGAACATTCGAAAAGCCCTTAATCTTATCAATCATTTCTGGTGTAAGTCCTTCAAACATCGATGCAATCTCCGGATTCACCCCCTGAAATACTATTGGCACTCTTTTTTTGATCCCCACTATGCGAAAAGCCTCTTTGTCTTCAATTCGGTAGTTCATTTCACTTCCTCCTTTGATAGTTAGTTGAAACGTCATCCGCGGGAAGGCTTTGAGGGACTGTCCATGGATCCGGGCTTCCGAGGGAGTAATCCCATGCATGCTTTGGAAAGCCCTAGTAAAGGAATCCGGCGAGGTATATCCGTATTTCATCGCAGCATCGATGATCTTGATGTCACTGTGGCTTAGCTCAAGTGCTGCCAAAGTTAGGCGTCTTCGGCGGATGTATTCCGACAGAGTAATGCCTGCAAGGAATGAGAACATCCGTGAAAAATGATATTCCGAACAGCAGGCAATTTTCGCTGCCTCCTGATAGTCCACACGATCAGTAAGATTCTCCTCAATATAGCTTAAAGATTTGTTCAGTTGCGCCAGCATATCCATGATTATCGCCTCCCCTCGTTACTCAAAGCATAGCAGAGAAGGTATTTCCCTTCCCGACATTTAGTGCACAATCCTGCAGGGTCTTTTGATGGTCGTAGGACATCCCCTTTAACTTTGCGTCAATATACCCTGTATCAGGCAGTTGTAACATGATTGATTCACAACTTAATCTCATGATTATAGACCTCCAAATATCACAATCCTCAGGAGCTAATTTTACCATTGACGATTCTTGACTTATTAAAGAAAACTACCCGTTAGCTCAATGAAGTGCAACTAAAATTTTTCATAAATCTGAGCATAAGCCTTTTTCATTTCTTCTCGTAATCCTTTGTTCTCGTTCTCCAGTGCTTTGATTTTGCGTTTTAACGTTTCGATGAGTACATCCTTATTCGCATCATTCATCTCACGCTTTACTTGCTTTGGAGTAGGTGCTTGTGATTGTTGACGGCGTAAGGATTCGATCCTCTCGCGGATATCTGAATGGTTATATAAACTCGCTTTCGAGACACCCGATTCTTCTGATACGCTATTGAAATTGATGCTCTTGTTCACTCGTAAGAGGCGTTTAATCGCCTGATCTACCTTCTCTAAGGTGCTTGCCTTCCGTTGGGCATGGATGCTCTTCAGATGGGCTGTACGGTCATAATTAGCCATTTCCAGCACTCACCTTTCTTTTTACACGGTCTTGTCTACCGAAAATGATGTTGCCTTCTTGAAGGTTAGTTAGAATCCCCTGATAACGCAGTAGATTTTTCTCATGCTTCTCCGCTATATCTTCACGACCATGTTGTTTTGATACCTCAATCGCCTTGGATGTGGTTTTAATATGCAGTTCATATTTCTCTACATCCAGTTCAGAAAAGCCTATGGCTAAATCTTTACATGGGCTTCCTCCATTACATGTTAAGCAAGGTGGTGCCTCCATGTGAGGGCATTCTCCTTTCAAACGAGCGTGACATGTCCCATAAGGGTTATCCATTGCATTCAACTTATGGTCTTGCCATAACGCATGTAAGATCTCCGCAGGAATGTCTTCTCCAACTTTAATTTCTTGAACATCATCGTTAAGGTCAAAGCTAAAAACACCTTGAGTAATTACAGTTTCAAAAGCCTTTCTTTTCGTATCGTCCAACAACTTTGCATACCGCAAGGTCATTTCAGGAGAAGCATGGGCTAACAACTCTTGGACAGTCAGAATGTCCGCTCCTCCATTTAGCATCTTAACTGCATAAGTATGTCTAAACTGATGGGTTTTAAAGTGAAATACATTCCCATTTTCATCGGTGATATTCTTTTTCATAGCCAGTTCATTTAATTGTCTCAGAAGCCAATGCTGGTCGAATGGCCTTCCTTTGCGAGCGCCACGATAACGAACAAAAATTAATCCTTCTGGATTATTATCTTGATTGCTTCTTTCTTTTGAATGTTGAATGAGAACTGAAAGAATATCCGCCAACTGTTCGTCAATGGGAATTCGATGACCTTGAACATAAGTCTTTTCAATATCGGTTACAATGGAGTATTTGCCGTTAAGTTTTACTAAGCAGTTCGAAGTTAAGCCTAGTACATCGGAAATGCGCAGCCCTGTTTTAAAGGCAACCCACACTATTGGAGTTACATCTTTGGGCAAATCATTAATATGGGTGAATAATTGCTCTAAAACATAATCTGGAATGTAGTCAATTTGGTCAATAGACTTTTTTCGAAGCTTGGGTTTATCCTCTGGAAACAGGAGCTTTTGTATAGGTGTTTCAGGAGCAATGTCATATTCGTAACGGTGAAGATCCTCCAGAAACTTGCCAACAATTAAAACTCCTTTGTTAATGTAACGTTCAGGATGTGTATTTCTGTGCTTTATACTTCCCTTGGCATACTCATGTAACCATTGAATGTATCTCTCCATGTGATTGCGTTTTAAGCCTTTTAAATCGTTCCAATTGGGTTCCATTGTAGACACACAAGAAAGAAAATTTGGTAAAAAACTCATATAAGCTATTGCTGAGGCCCAAGTAAAGTTGTGTTTACTCAGTAGACGTAGTTTAATGTACTTTTTAATCTGCAGACGCAAATTAAAACTTTCGATCTTCGTGAAATCGAGATAGTGAGCAGAATTACTCTTGTTATAGTGAATCCCATAATTATCATGCAGTATCCTTACATCCCAACGATCTTTTTCCCATTCTTCACGGGTGTCTGTTAATTGCAAGAACTTTGAAAGCAACAATCGCAAATAGCCCACTAAATGTGTTTTTCGTGTGACTTCAGTACGAAATGCATGTTTCTGAATCTCTTGTGTCTTGTATTTCTGATCACGCAACCAAAATAGCCATTCACGCTCTGCCTTATCAATGTCTAAGTCAAGCAGGGAGAATAGAGTAGGGTACTTCTCATTTAGGAATTTTGTAAGAACGCTCCAGCATTGTCCCACAAAAATAGTCACGAGAGCCCTCTCAGCATAAAATAGCTCGTGATACCAAAAATATTTTACTTCTAAATTAACCGTAGAGCTTTTGATTAGTGCATTGGCTTGTGAAATAGATTGAGACGCGGTTTACAAGTTTATAGAAAAACAAGAAACTGTGATATTAAACTAAAGGAGCAGTGGCAGTTTATGTATATAAATAATTATGCAAAAATAATTGTGAATATTGGGGTAACAGTTGAAAAGGGAGATTTAATCAAGATCAATTTTTCTCCTGAACATTTGCCTTTAGTACGTGAAATCTCAAAAGAAGCCTATAAGAGTGGGGCACAATTTGTCTCCCTTGATATACGAGATTCTGAAATTGAAAAGGATCGAGTGCGATATCTAGAAGACGAATTTTTAGAAGTTTTCCCAAATTCAGTAGTTGAAAATGAATTGAACGTCTGGATATTCAACAATTACAATAATTGCACCGACGTTTTCAGATGAGGATTCTGAATGGGTCGAACGAGCTTCGATAATCAATAAAGCAAAATCAATCGCTATGAGGCCACGTCGAACTTATGGTATGGAAAATCATTGTTGGTAAAATTTGTTAGTGTTCTAAGTCAAGATATACAATTTCAATTTCGAAACAAGTATTGAACTAACTGGGAACGATAGCTCAAAAGATTCGCAAATATCCTACACATGGAATTATTTACGAAGTTAGTGAATAAGACGTTATATGACATGGGATCGTAGCGATAGAAGCATCGGCAGCGACAGAACAGTGGATATACGCTATTTAAGCTAGATTATAAAGGAACCCATCGAGGGGTCCTTTTTTGCGTTCTACTGGAGGGGACTCGCAGGATTTGATAGAAGGAGGTAACATGAAGGCTGTAACTATTTTCCGAAGGGCTGTAACCTTTCCGTTATTGAAACGTGGTTATGTTGAGGGGATACATGATGAAGCATAGCACACTGGAAAGTGTGTACCGGAAATATATGCCGGACCTAAACCGATATTTACGAACCCTGTGCGGAGATGATGGTACCGCAGAGGATTTGGTATAGGAGACCTTTTACCGTGCCTATCTGCATCTGGAGAATTACAAGGACGAAAAGGTTAAGCCTTGGCTTTTCCGCGTGGCCTACAATGCATTTATCGATATGAAACGAAAAGAGAAGCGTAGCACCACATTATCCGATGAATTTTTCCATCTGCTGTCCGATGATGATCGGAAGGGGCCGGAATCGGTTCTTTTGCAAAAAGAGGATCATGACGCCTTAATGGTGTGGATTGTACAGCTGCCCGAACTGCAGAAGCAGGCATTGGTATTATACGATTTGCACCAGCTATCATATCAGGAAAGTGCACATGTTATGGGGATTACCTTGTCGCATTTTAAAGTTTTACTATTTCGGGCAAGGCAGCAGCTAAGGAAGACAAAGGAAAGGAACGATCAGGATGACCGATGATTTCAAGCGGAAGCTTCAGGATTACAAGAACGGCACACTGAAAGAAGGAGAACAGGCGGATCTGGAGCAACAGCTGGAGAAGATGGAAATCTACCAAGCCTACTTTGACGAAATGTTGGAAGGTGAAGAAGATAACTTGACGGCTGAGTCAGGCAGAATGACGGAGCGAGAAGCCAAAATGCATAAGCGTGAAGCACGACTGCTTCGGAAAGGGAAATGGCGGAATCGTGTTGGTACGGCGTTGACGCTGGTCTGTCTGTATATCGGCGTCACAATCGTATCTGGGATCGGAACCTCCCTCTATTACACGACGGGAGATCCGGATCTTGGTGATGTCAATCGTGATGTTGTCGAATCAGCGTTTGCAGTAGCTTATCCGAATGTAACGGTTCATCTCAGCAGTAATACCGGAGCCTATTTCAACATGAATATTAACAGTAAAATGACCAAACGCGTCGGAGACGAATATCTGGAAGTGGGCAATTTTTCGGGATCTTTTCTGTTCAACTGGTTGCGTCTATATGATTTCGCTTGGTCAGATAACGAAGCGGTTCGATCCGCCATATTCCAATTTCCGGGGTCCAGCGAACTAAACAGCGATCAGGAGTGGAACAGGCTCGACAAGCTGCCCGAAAGGACGGTCACGGAAGCTTATGTGTCCTACAATAGATTGTATACAACGGATGAATTTTTGCAGCAATTTACAGGCAAGCAACTGGAACCTGTATGGTTCGCTGTAGACAATGGAGACCATGCAGAGGGGCATGATCCTGGTGGTGTAATAGGGGATCCGATTGGTTTTCCGAGTATGCCTGTATGGCATCCAGACGATGGGGAGATCCTTAATCGCGAGACGCCTAGAAAAGGGTTATTCTCTTCCTCGGGCACATCCACGACCCGGTATCCTGCCATTGAACAATACGGCTCTGGGCAATTACGGAACGATAATTTCATCAAAACGCTTCGTATTCTGGATCAACATAAATCACTTGCGGATCGCCTGATCCATGCTGTAGATATCACGCAATCGCTAGCATATGTTGAAAAACACGGGGTGAATATTTATGGAGCCGTCGTAACGGGACCGACCAAGGAAGTTCTGAAGCTAAAAAATGACCCTGCCGTATCCAGTATCCGGGTCGGTAAAGTCACACTGTGGAATTGGAATCATGAGTCGTAAATGATAAGCGGTTGTTGCACTAACGGGACACGATAGCTTAATAAATAACTAAAACGCGGCTGCCGGCATAGATCGGTAGCCGCGTTGCGCTATCGAGCACTTTCATGCAAGAACGCCTATAACTAAATCGTAATAAACAAACCTCTCTATCCGAGATCGGCAACCTCATCCCCCCGACGGCGAAAAAACCTTGACTTAGAGTCAGCTCTAACACGTAAAATACAATGCATCTACCAATTACTGATCGAGGAGAGATGCAGAATGATGAACATACGCGTGGTTGTATCCGAATATGGCGGTCCGGAAACGTTAAAAACTATGGAGGAGCCGCTGCGTTTGCCGCAACGGGACGAGGTTCGCGTTCGTATGCAGAGTGCGGGAGTAGCGCTTGCAGATATTATGCGAAGAGAGGGCAAATATCCCGGCTCACCACCGACGCCTTTTACTCCGGGATACGATGTAGTTGGCATTGTCGATGATCTTGGAGCAAACGTGTTGCATGTTCAGAAAGGGGACAGAGTTGCCGTTTTTTACAACGGTACTGGCGGATACTCGGCCTATGTATACGCGAAACCGGATGAGCTTTACCCGGTACCGATGCAGATTGACGCTGCGGCAGCGGTAGCAATCATTTTGAATTATGTTACTGCATATCAAATGCTACATCGACTCGCTAATGTTTCTGAAGGGGAACACATTTTGATTCACGGCGCTGCTCGAGCTTGGTCGGCTTGCGGGTGTCGAAATGTTTGGCACCGCTTCTCCGGCAAAGCACGACGTCGTCACCCGATATGGGGCGGTGCCTATCGACTACAGGAATGAGGATTTTGTACAAATCATTCGTGAACGTGCTCCGGAAGGCGTGGACGCCGTATTCGATCCGATCGGAGGAAGCAACTGGGCGAGGTCATTCCAAACGCTGAGCACTGGAGGACGTTTCGTCGGCTACGGGTACACGTCGGTTCTCGGGTAGAATGGTTCGAACGATTGGGTCAACGACTGGACGAACCTATCGGCTAACAAAATAACGCCCGAGGGCAATCCTGCCTATTTGTATTCCTCTACAATGCTAAGAAAGGAGCGGCCAGAATGGTTTCGCGAGGACTTAGCACGCGTGTTGGATCTGCTTGCCGAGGGGTGCATCAATCCGATCATCGCCGCGCGGATCCCGTTGCGCGAAGCAGCGCGGGCTCATGAGTTACTTGAAACATCTCAAACAGCTGGTAAAATCGTTCTTACCAACAATTGATGAGAATGAAAGCGGTGATGTGATATGTACTCGATTGGCGAGATCGCGAGGACAATATAATATTAAATTATAAGTTTTGTTGACCAGATGATTTTACTGTATTTTCAGATAGTGTTACACACCATTTGTGGACATCCGTTTATGTGGTACGGAAATGTCTACTTTTTCTGTTTAGATAAATGTGGAGGTAGTCGAAAAAATGGCTCGTTTTTTCAAGTATATTGTCCCGAAGGAGTGAGCAGCAAATACGTATTTGACGATTCAAAAGAGTCGTTTATTCCTCTCACGGAGTTTTATCACGATCAGAAACATTGAAACTGTTAATCAAATACGTCAACTCCGTACGGCGTTAATTCGCAAAAACACAACTAAAGTTAATGACTTACCTAACGAAGAGCCATTATTTTTATCAACCAGGGGTACTCCTTACACATACTCAGCGTTTTACTCAAATTGGACTACAATTACCAAGTTTGAGGAAAAGAAGGTTAAGTATTTCGTCCGTCAATGTGTGGGACATCCACGGGCAAACCACTTTGCTTTAGCATTGATGTGCTTATCAGATCGTAATTTGACACCTCAATCAATTATGAATATTACGAGCGTTTTGAATGCTCGCTTTCGGGATTTGTTCAACCATTTTAAGTTATCAGCTATGGAGGAATTTTTGCCATCGCATGTGGGAGAGTACGTATCGGGTCAAATTTTACCTGACCATTCTGATCGACAACGGCAATCGATTTTGAGTGGCTACAACACCTTTTTGTTTAACCTGAACAAATGGTTGGGTACTAAGTTCAGCGATGAAAAACAAACTGCACTGTCAGTTTATATGTAGTGGCGTCTTTACAATGAGCAGGCAACGGATAATATTACTATTTAAATAGTGCCCCTATGGGCATCTACAAACGTATTTAGAATCCGATGCCTCGAGGCTTATTGTCAAGACGAATACGTCGTTTACATATCTATATACATTGAAGAATTCTTACAAAACAAGGATTTTCTTTTCTAGGTATGAGATAAGATAATTAACGAAGCCTTTCATCATAACCGACTTGCCGATTTTTTTACTCTAAGCGAATAGTCCGAAACGCGGCTAATCTGGAAAACTTCTCTTTCCTGATAGACGACTATGTCCTTTCTATTTCACTCTATGCGATTTGCGTGATAATAAGATGTGCTGAAACAGGCGTTGTACCTGCTGGTGCTCCCGCGTACGGAGTTATGGTTAGTGCCGTGGGATTTCCAGAAGGATTTCTTACAGTGATTGTTGAATTAGCGAGTGTCGTTTGCACAAGAGCCATTCCTACGATCTGAGAAGTACCTGTTGCCCTCCCGACCACCGTAGAGGCTAGAGGAGCTCCATTGAGAGTTAACATCAGTTGGCCCGCTTCGGTCACACTTACCTGAAACAAGACCTGATAAGTACCGATTGCGGACATATTAAATGTACTGGGACCAGTACGGGTAATAGTAGCCCCACTAGTAGGTCCATTTTGCGGAAAACTTACGTCTGTACCGGGAGCAACTGTTGCTCCATTATCACCAGGCATCAACGCAAAAAAATCTGCAAAGCTTAATACTCCTCCTGTTGCTCCTGTTGCTCCTGTTGCCCCTGTTGTTCCTGCTGCTCCTTGAACTCCTTGTGGCCCTTGTGGTCCTGTTGGTCCCTGTGGTCCCCCTGCTGGCCCCGGAATTCCTTGTGGTCCTGTTGGTCCTGGAATTCCTTGTGGCCCTTGTGGTCCCCCTGCTGGCCCCGGAATTCCTTGTGGTCCTGTTGGTCCTGGAATTCCTTGTGATCCTGTTGGTCCTACCGGTCCTGGAGGGCCTGGAGGGCAATTACATTTTCCCATAGTCTCATCTCCTTATTATCACACGTAATTCATCGTATTAAAGTTTAAAAATATAAACACAGCAAATACCTATCAAAATAAAAATAGGCAAATAGAGCAATACATTCGCTGAATATAGGTTCAGCTATGTGATTGTCCCATACCATTATGTCTGAACCATCATTAGATAATAAAAGAGATCGTAGGCTAGGGAGTGATGGGATTGGAGAATCACCCATTAATAGGTATTCTTGTAACTAAAAGAAACAGTAGAAAAAGAATTTTGGAGCTTTATCAACGTTATCACAATTTAAACTTGAAACTTTGCGCTTTTACTCCGGCAGATATTCTTTGGGAGGAACAACGTATCATTGGAGTTAGCCTGAAAAAGGGCATATGGAAACAAAGGTCGTTCCCTTTTCCTCATGTCGTCTATAACCGATGTTATAACAAAAAATTAATAACCATTCAACGCCTTGAGGAGGCGATTGGTAGAAACAAATGTTTCAACAATATCAATTTTTTTAATAAATGGGATCTCTATAACCTATTAAAAAAGTCAAATCTTAACCCCTATGTACCAGACACATTTTTATATCATGAAGTGAATATATTCAAAGTACTAGACAAATATAAACTAGTATACATTAAGCCTTCTTACGGACTTAAGGGGAGATCTGTGTATCGGGTTGAACTAACGGATAATGGAGATATTCACATTTCTATGCACAGCTTGGCTCCAAGAAATATTTACAGAAGAAATGAAGGTATTCAGGAAAAATTGGATGAGCTTCTCGGACTAAAACAATATATGGTTCAGCAAGGAATTCGTATGCGTCAACTTGATCATCAGTATTTTGATATCCGGGTCCTTGTTCAAAAAGGTATTATTGGAGAATGGGCGGTTTCCACCATAACATGTAGAGTGGCTTATAAACATTACTTTAACACGAGTATGTGTGAAACCATTTATGATGTTGCAGACATTCTTCCGCAGTTATTTTCGCCCGAAGAAACGAATGAAATCCTCCAATCTCTGTATGAGGTAAGTGTAACAGCCGCACAAGAAGCAGAAACTTATATAGGTACATTGGGAGAATTGAGTGTGGATTTTGTATTAGACGAACAAAGAAAGCTCTGGATTATTGAACTCAACGGAAAACCCCAAAAAAGTATATACGAAGATTTAAAGAGTGTTAATCGCATAATTTATAGCAGACCATTGGAATATGCTTATTATCTCTCCCAATCTTGACATTACTACATGATTTCAATTTTCCACCAGATCATGTAGCAAACCAAATCAAGTGCAGATAGAATCTAAATGCAAGGGTAGAGATGCTAGATATTTTGGTTAGATATTTGGAAATCATGGTATTAAAGTTGAAGTTTGAACAATATATGTCCTCATAACAAAATAAGAAACGATCATTAGAAAATCTAAAGATCGTTTTTTTATTGTGAAATTAACAATTCTCAAGATTCTCAGGTCTGTTAAAGGAGGGGAAATACCCAACTTATTTTTTTGTGTCTGAAAACTCCTTACATGGTATATAACACCGTATGTGTCGAGTGTCAACAATATGTTCCGATTGCCGAAGTATACCAACAATATAGTCCGATTCCCAATAGAGCTAACAAACACTCTCGGAGTTGGACTTGCAGGAGCCGTGATCTCCTCGTTTGGAGCGTCGTCGTTTAAGTTTGCGGTCAATCCGCTTTCGTCGACTTTGACATCATTAAGCCAAATGGCCGTATCGTGACTTTTGGCGCAAGCTCAGGAGATCGAGGTGTTTAAGCTATAGGGATTTTTTGTATACTTGTATACGACAGTGGAGGGATAACATCATGAGTAAAAAGTTATTTAATGAAGAAGAGCGTGAGACTCTATCTAAGAATAAATATGTGTATCGTGTAAGTGAGAAGGCTATTACGTATTCCGAGGAATTTAAGCGTATTTTCATCGATCAACATATGTTAGGTTTGTCTCCTAGAAAAATCTTTGAAGATCACGGCTTTCATATCGAAATCATCGGTCAGAAACGTTTAGAACAGTGTGCAGCTCGCTGGAAGAATGCCTACAAAAAGGATGGCATCATTGGTTTGCTCGATTCTAGAAAGGAATCATCTGGGCGACCGGTTCAACGTGAACTCACTCCGACTGAAGTAATCGCAAAGCAAGAAGCAAAGATTAAAATGCTGGAAGCTCAATTAGAACTCATAAAAAAGTTCGACACGAAAGAAAAGTTGCTGGTAGCCAAGGGGAAAAATCTAAATAAAGATGCACGTTTTGAATTGATTCAAAGCGCTGTAAATAGCGGTTTAGGACGAATGACGCACTATTTTTGTCAGTTGCTCCACGTATCACGATCAGGTTATTATCGCTATCTAAAAACCTCTGATACGCGGGAGAAGCGCATGCTTTCGGATCAAAAAGCAAGAGATTGGATTGTGAAGGCTATACGCTATAAAGGGTATAAGAAGGGCGTAAGATCTATTAAAATGACGTTAGAAAATAAATACGGAATCCTTATAACTTAAAACGAATACGTCGATTGATGAAAAAATTCAACTTGGTTTGTCCCATTCGAAAACCTAACCCCTACAAGCGTATGGCAAAAGCGACTCAAGAACACCGTACTGTTCCTAATCGCTTGCAACGTAACTTCAAACAGAAAACACCTGGTCTAGCATTACTGACCGACATCACCTACTTCCATTTGGTCAGACTCAAATGGCTTATTTGTCGACCATTCTAGATGCCTCTACAGGAGAAATCCTTTCCTACAACCTTTCCCAAAACATATCGCTTAAGATCGCAACAGATACCCTGCATACACTTGTGAAACAAAGACGCTTAAAGCTCAGTAAAGATGCATTTATTCATTCCGATCAAGGAAGCCATTACACGAGTCCTAGATATCAAAAACTCTTGCAAAAATATGGATTAGGACAATCCATGTCAAGAAGAGGAAACTGTTGGGATAATGCGCCACAAGAATCATTCTTTGGACATATGAAAGATCATGTGAAGAGTCGTTGTTACTCCACATTCACTGATCTTACTCGAGCAATTAATAACTATATCTCCTATTACAACAATCACAGATATAAGTGGGGACTAAAAAAGATGACTCCTGTAGAATACAGAAATCATCTCCTAGCTACTGCTTAACTATATTTACCACTCTTTTTTTCAAGTGTCCTTGACATGGGGTTCATTTCAAATCAGGCTCTTCTTTTTTATGTAGGAACATTTATGTCAACAAAAGTGCATAAATGTTCCTACATAATCGTTTATTGACACAATGTTACCTACATTGTCGCGGTTGGTGGATTAAATGGAAAAACACTCATGGTTATTCAAGTTTAACTCGTACTATAAGTTAATTTCCAATACGTACTAAAATACATAGTGAAGATCAAGCTGATGAGAGAGGAAATTCTAATGGTTCTACTTGATCTGGAGTAAACTCCAAGGAGTAGACTATCATTATAATGCCTATAAGATCTGTTTGAAAGCGAGGAATCGATGAAATGGAATATGTGAAACTTGGAAAGACAGGCTTGGTTGTGTCTCGACTTTGTCTTGGCTGTATGAGCTTTGGTATAGCAGATAGGTGGATTCATCCGTGGATACTTGATGAAGAACGTAGTCGTCCAATCATAAAGAAAGCTTTGGAGCTGGGCATCAATTTTTTCGGTATGGCGAACGTATATTCAGATGGAACGAGCAAAGAGATTGTTGGGCGTGCTTTAAGAGCAAATCGATGCTGCATAAGTAATTTTTCTCTATACCTCGGAAATAAATCTAATAACATAAATTCGAGCTCATCCTTAGATAAAGAGTGGAGAATGCTTGTCTTATCCGCAGGTTCAAATACATTGATGCCAAAATGCTTGTTTACTAATGTATAGAGTCGATGGTATAGCAATCCTATATAATTCCCACTTGAGTTATTTCCTAAGTAGTTGACTACTGTTTTGACCAATTTTGTATACCGGCCTTGTTTCCAGTCCTTATCATTCATATAATTAATCTTCATCGTATTGCTATATGGGGTTCCGCCAACATTTTAACGAAGATATACGCTAAGCCCTGGATATATCCGACTTTGCGTTTTTTCTTACCCTAAGCTGATACAGAACGTGTTACATCAGACCAACTGGTTATTCAACCTGGGAGTATGCGGTACGTCATTTTCCTAATCTTAGGAACCGATATGGGTAGGTGCTCATATACTTTCTATAAACTAACGTTGGGAAGAGACAAAATTGTATCAAGTACCTTCTTATTGGGGAAATTCATACTATATGCGGGTGGATTTTGTACCTATCTGGAGCACAGGATTTCCGAAAGCAGCACAAATGATAAAGGAAGCGGTACAAGGGGAGCGTAACGATGAGTTGTTCTACGATGAATTGATCAACCTAGCCCCCTCAAAAGAGCAGGTTGCTATTATAGAAAGCATCCGTAACGATGAGCGCGGCCACAATAAAATGTTCAGAGAGATGTATCGGGCTTTGACGGGACAGGAAATTGTAGGCATCAGTAGTGAGCAATACGAGCGGGTACAATCCTATACAGAAGGTCTACAACGTGCCTTGATGGGGGAGTTGGGTGCGGTGGAACGATACCGCAACATCTGGTTTGGATTGCCTGTTGGCATCTATAAAGATACGGTGTATGGTATCATATTGGATGAGCTAAAGCACGCTGCAAAATATAATTATTTGATTACGTTGAATCTCAGGTAGCTATTTATACCGAAAGTTAATACTATTCCAGATCAATTGGATGCTGAATATTATCCTTATAATCATCCACATAAAGTTGACCGTTGCTGCCTTTTACGGCGTAGAATACGTCCTCTAACTTTTTGCCGCGTTCCTTCAGTTGGGACAGCATCCAGGATTCGGGAATATGGTTGGAATTTAAAGTGTCTTTCAAAAGCTGCCCGTCGATTACAAGCTCAATTGGGTACTGTGTGGCATTAACTGCATTCAATTGTAGGTCTTTTAATGTCACGGCTTGTAGTTCCTTTTTCTTTTGAACAGATAGTTTACCGTTAATCTCAAGGAGAGCGTACTCCACATCTTCTATATTAAAAATCTCTTTCTGACGAAGCTGTTCGTTAAAAGAATCCATTGTCATATTATTTTTTTCATATTATCCTCAAGAATTAACCCTCCTTCTATGAGAACGGTGGGTGTTCCTTCTGTCCACATCTTAAATTTTCTGAATTTCAAAAAAAGCTTGGATAAAATATAAGAAGTAATTGTAAAGACAGACAGGGCTATTAATAGGTGGACAACTTCTATTTTTTCATTAAATGCAAAGTTGGCTCCTATAGCTCCCAATATGACTGCTGTTACGAATTCGTGAAAGTTCATGCTTGAGAGGGTTTGCTTTCCTAATGCTCTCGCAATTACCATTAGGATAATGAATGCTGAAAAACTTCTAATCAAAATAATGAGATGGTCCTTCATGCAAAAACCTCCAAGTTTCAAAATTGCATTTTCAGCATATAGGTTACCCACCACACTTGAAAGATATGCTAGTGGAATTTATGCATAAGTGCTTTGGAACTGGCTGTTTAATGTCAATGACCGCTAAGTAAGATTAGCGGTCATTCTGTATTTTCAAAGCATATACTGATGTCCGCTAATGTTTCGGATAAGATAAAAAAACCATGTCCGCTAATGTAAATCAAGATTTGGAGGCTGTGCTAATGAGAGAGGCGACCGGGATTTCGGAACAGGGCGAGCAGACGATTCTGGACTTCATTCAAGCCCTCACTACCCATGAAGACTTGAATCCCAAAACACTTAAAGAATACGCAAGCGACTTGAAACATTTTATAGGCTGGTTTGAGACAGCTGATCACCAGGAGGAAGAGGTGACATTTCAAGTCGAAGATGTGGCTACCCCAACATTAACACGATACGGGAAGCTTCGCAAAAAGTAATGGGATTGAAACCGGCGACTTATAACCCTGAAACGTTTTTTTGAGTGGGCCGTGTCGGAATCCAGGATTCGCCGCGACCCTTCGAAGCCTGTCAAATTGGTTCCAGAAGAAAAGGTAAGCCCAAGACAGATGACAGACAAAGAAGAAGCTGCATTGTTCGCTGCGGCCGAGCACAGCGGTTCTCCTCGGGATCAGACGATTTTAATCGTGATGTTTCATACCGGCTTACGAACAATGGAATTGTGTGACCTGGTTCCCGGAGATATTCAAATCGGCGGGAGGTTCCTTTGAACGCTACATGTAGAGCTGCTTAAGAAAAATATCTGGAAAAACTCCCTCCGGATAGTTCTTATTTGTTTCCATCGGAGAAAACCGGTGGTAGGTAAAATTATGTCAATAATGTAGGAAAATTTATGTCGCTAGAAACTGTCGGATGACAAAAACATTGTCCGAATCAAGTCCGCGGGAATCGCGGGCTTTCTTATTTATCGGCTCAAGTTCTTGTCATTTGGTTATGACAAGAACTTGAGCCGATTCCCGATTGATGACAAGAACATGACCAAAAGAACTGAAGCAGCCGGAAAAGTTGCACGAGCAGGTTATCCAGTTGGTTTTATCGTAGCCCCGATCTACCTGCATGAAGGTTGGGAGGAAGGTTATTACGAAATGTTCGAAAGATTAGAGGCTGAATTGCCGCCTGAGGCAAAAAAAGACCTGACTTTTGAGTTATTCAACATCGTTTTACTAAGCCCGCCAAAAGAGTGATTGAAAAGAATTATCCAATGACTAAGCTGGAATTGGACGAAGATCGATGAAGATATAAATGGGGCAAATACGGAATAGGTAAGTACATTTATCAAAAAGAAGAAGCGGATATTAAAAGTAATCTTCAAAGTTACATGGAAAACATGTCAATGGCAATGGAGTATAGTCTTTATTTATGTACACAAAATAATTATGAATTAAATAAAGAAGGAAATCTATGTCTATTCTTAACAATTGGGATCAGTGGAAAAACTTTTTAGGCGATCGAGTTGAAGGTGCTCAAGAACAAGGAATGTCACAACAAATAGTTCAATCAGTGGCGTATCAAGTCGGTGATTATTTAGCAAGTTCTGTAGACCCAAAAAATGAACAGGAACGTGTACTTTCAGATCTTTGGTCTGTAGCATCAGAGGAAGAACAACATGCTATCGCAAATGTAATGGTTAAACTCGTTGGGAACAATAGTTCAAAATAGCAAGATCGGTATTGACATCTGTTACTAATGATATTAGTTGATTTTGGTCAATGCCATTGGTAGTGACTGTTCGTCGGTAAACACATCATTGTCACTGGCCGTGTGTGCTACAGAGAGTAGAGTACACGGCTCTCTTCGCATTACGAACAATCAGTATTTATATCTAAGAAGATATAAATACTATCAAAACTATGATTTCAATACCAGAAAAGCAAGAAGCCATTGAGATGAAATTGATATCGCTATACTCATGAGGGTAATAGAAACTGATGGAAGAACGACTAACTAAATCACTCTCATGAATAAATTGTAATATGCTTTGAGGCTTGATTTTATCATGAAAATTCTTGTTATTATTTCAATTAACTATTTACTCATAAAAAGCTTTATTAAAAAACATAAATATTCATTGTTTTTTCAAATTTGTTCGGAGAGTAAAAGAAAATTCTCTTTGGGAATAAATCTTTAATTCGCACCTCACTATTAAAAAGTGGAACTGCAGACTAAGACGCGAGCACAAAGTCTTAGTCTGCAGTTCCGTCTTTTATTAGGTCAACTATTATAAACTTTAAACTATTTTTTTGTTTTTAAACCTGAAACCAAAGCGATCAACAACTTCTGGAAAATCTTTGTGAAGATCGATTATTTTTTCCCTGAACCTTTTAAGTTCATTTTTATTATAATCAGAAGCAAGAATTAGTTTTAAGGCTTGTATTGCTCTAGTTCCACCTAGCCCGAATGCAATTTCTATCGTATTCTCTGCGTTTCGAATATTAATTGTTTGAAATGCTCGAATTCTTAATCTCCTTTCTAATTAGGACTTTTGCCATCACAATAATAAGCAGACCATAAGTGATTTAAGTTATGATATTGTAATTCTGTGAAAATAATTTAGTATTAGACTGATAAAATAAATGTGATATTAATCTTACGTCCACACAAAAAGGAGGTCAGCAAGAAAGATCTGATGGTCTCAGCATCTGAACGGACAGAAGAATGGAACAACCAAAGCGTTGATTGGGGAGGTTAAGAACATTTACTCCAAAATATTGGGCTGTAATGTTTGCAAAAAATGACTAAACCTTAGCGGGTAATGTGCACGAATTCTAAAAAAATATGGTGACGAAACTTCCTAATGTTTACTTCTCTGAAGATTTATACTGCTTACATTTAAATAAATCCAATTTGGTTTCAATAGTAACTTACTCCATCCCATGACTTCATTATCAGTTACGTTATTATGAATTAGAGCTTTGCACGATAACCGATAAATCAGATGTTAAGTTGAACTTAAACTTTTCAAATTGAGTAATGAGTCTATTCCAGTCAACGTTTATCCTCATACTTTATTTGTATGGAGGTGACAGTGTTGACTCTTTTCTGTTCAATAGAAAAAAAGAAATCGTTATCCAAATATCCAAAATCCAAACATCAAAAAAAAAAAAAAAGTCGGGCAAAAGAAAGTCAACGGATTATCATAAGCAGAAAAAAAAGCAAAAAACATGTATCAAGTTGTGTTTTGAATGCCGTGAAGTAAATTGTAAATGCAAAAGAAAAAAGAAGATGGTCAGGAATACATGTTGTAAAAGAGGTCCAAGAGGTGTACGAGGGCCTCATGGGTTTAAGGGAAGTGCGGGCGAACAAGGGCCGATCGGAGCAACTGGAGTAACAGGAGCTACTGGTGAAACTGGGGCAACTGGAGTAACTGGAGCAACTGGAGTAACTGGAGCAACTGGAGTAACTGGAGTAACTGGAGTAACTGGAGTAACTGGAGCTACTGGTGAAACAGGAGCTACTGGTGAAACTGGTGAAACTGGCGCTACGGGAGTAACTGGAGCTACTGGGGCAACTGGAGTAACTGGAGTAACTGGAGCTACTGGTGAAACAGGAGCTACGGGAGTAACAGGAGCTACTGGGGTAACTGGTGAAACTGGAATAACTGGAGCAACGGGGGCAACTGGAGTAACAGGAGCAACTGGAGTAACTGGCGCTACGGGAGTAACAGGAGCTACGGGAGAAACTGGCGCTACGGGAGTAACAGGAGCTACTGGGGTAACTGGTGAAACTGGAATAACTGGAGTAACGGGGGCAACTGGAGCAACTGGAGCAACGGGGGCAACTGGAGTAACAGGAGCAACTGGAGTAACTGGCGCTACGGGAGTAACAGGAGCTACTGGGGTAACTGGTGAAACTGGAATAACTGGAGTAACGGGGGCAACTGGAGTAACTGGAGCTACTGGTGAAACTGGAGCTACTGGAGTAACGGGAGTAACAGGAGCTACGGGAGTAACGGGTGAAACTGGGGCAACTGGCGCTACGGGGGCAATAGGAGTAACAGGAGCTACGGGAGTAACGGGGGCAACTGGAGTTACTGGCGCTACTGGAGCTACGGGAGAAACTGGGGTAACTGGTGAAACTGGAGTAACGGGGGCAACTGGAGTTACTGGAGTAACAGGAGTAACAGGAGCTACTGGTGAAACTGGCGCTACGGGAGTAACGGGAGTAACAGGAGCTACTGGAGTTACTGGAGCTACGGGGGCAATAGGAGTAACTGGAGCTACTGGAGTAACGGGGGCAACTGGAGTTACTGGAGTTACTGGAGCTACGGGGGCAATAGGAGTAACAGGAGCTACTGGAGTAACGGGGGCAACTGGAGTTACTGGAGTTACTGGAGTTACTGGAGCTACGGGGGCAATAGGAGTAACAGGAGCTACTGGAGCTACCGGAGCTACCGGAGCAACGGGGTTAGGTGTAACAGGAGCAACTGGAGCTACCGGAGCTACCGGAGCAACGGGGTTAGGTGTAACAGGAGCAACCGGCCCCACTGGGCCACCTCCTACGTTTGTAGATGCATTCTTTAACGGTAATATTCAACCTCAGACAATTGCTTCGGGATCAAATATTTTAAATATCACTCCAAACCAATTTACTGCACTTACTTATAACGCAGTGACAAGTGTTTTCACAATACAAAATGCGGGTTTGTACAACATTAGTGTTGTAATAAATCTTGTAGCTGCCACATTACCAGGAGCAACAATTGGGTTATCACTAAATAATTCTACAGCATATCTGGCTCCTGCTGTAACCACGGCAACAAGTGGTCAATTGGTTTTAGTTCAAGTTGAGTCCTTTGCTGTTGGAGATACAATTCAATTTAGAAATATATCTGGGTTTCCTATTACCATTGCTAATTCACCAGTAATAGCTAACAGCGCAGGTCATGTCACTATTTCAAGATTCTCAGCATTCTTCTAAACTGTACTCTATAGAGTCATTTCGTAAAGTTAATAAACGTCATTAATTGTTTTATTTTAAACAATCTCATACAGAGGTTGTTTTTTTGTATAGAAGCGTCAGACTATTGAGAATATTTTACTCTTCACGGTATCAATGAAGTGATGTGGTTTCCATTACGTTTTATTATACATGAGCAAATTATTACAAAGTCTTAGGCGAGATTTTCATTGAAGTATGCAGTATGATGTTTGTTTATTACAATATCCCCCTGTGGGGGTGATTGTAAGAGTGTTAAGATTTATACCAGTAGCCTCTCCTGCACGAACTCCCATATAACGCAATAAGGCGAATAGAAGCTTGTCCTGATAATTATCAATTACTGAGAGAAATGCATTCGCTTCTTCAATTGCAAAAATAGAATTGATAGGAACTTTGTAATCGTGCTCTTTCAATACCAGTCTAGACACATCAACGTGTTTTCAATTAATGCTATACTTCGATTTCTTTTACACGGCATTGTAATACAGTCGGCAGAAGGCAATCAAGTTGTTCTAAAAGCTCATCTTTTGAGACATGCATTTGCAACGCATGCTGTTCAAACCTAGAAAATCCCAGTTGATATTGTGAAAACGCTGCTCCATCAGAAGGATATTGAGGTGACTTCTTACTACTCAGCTCCCACAACACAACAAGTTTCAGCATCAATAAATTCACTTCATGAAAACTGGATCTCATATGTAGATATCCAAAAGGGTATTATCCGAGGTCCTGAAGAGCTTAAAGAGATATATGATGATTACCGTGAGAAGGTTGGCACCATGTCAAAAGTTGTGGGTGGCATATGCACAATTGACTCAGTATGTCCAACTAAAATGGCTTGTGTGGGATGTGGTGCAAAAGTGCCTCGTCCGGAGTTTAGAGAAGAAATTACAGCCTTTTATAATTGGGCAGATGAAAGTGAAAAAAGATTCGAGCAACTGGGGTTACCGCTTGAAGCAAAGAAAATGAAGATCGCAAAAAATAGAGCTAAGCACGAGCTCAGGGAGATCCAGTTAATCGAAAAATCTCAAAAGGATGAGACATATGCGCCGGAAATTCGTATCTCCTCAAACAAATGAATTGAAATGGCTTCAAGCATCGTATGACGAGAAGAAAAACCGTTCCTTTGAACTTGGAGTAAAAGCCATCGACGCTCTATCTAATGAGGGTAAGTCAGTTTCTTACCGGACAGTTTCAGATAAATCGAAAGAAATTGACCCAGATGGAAAAGGTATACACCAAAATACCATCCGAAATAACAAGGAACTTCACAATCATTTTCTAAAACACAGTACTACAAAGGTTTATAAACCATTGAAAAGGTCCCACAAGCCCTTAAATGATGATCTGGATGCATTCAAGCACATAAAACAAGATCGTGACATAGATCGAGTCAGACAACGTTATATGCAGCTGACGAAACCAGAATTGGTTGATTTGTTAGTACGCATGGAACAATACATTGCTCATCAAAACCAGACATGGTTAAAAAGTGAGTTTGAAAAATTTCAAAAGTAGCTATAGATTGGCTACGGCGGGAAGAACATTATAATAATTTAGCACTCAAACCGGCTGCGTTCCAGCCGGTTTGTTGCGTTAACAAGAGAGATGATGGGAGACGAATATTGACAATCGAAATAAGTTACACTAAACTGTAAGTGTGACAGTAATGTGTAACTAAAATGTGGGTTAGGAAGGTGAGCGTGTTGAATACTTACACCGCAAAGCAAATAGCTGAAGTTTTGCAGAACGACGACCCGCAAATAAATTTAAGAACGATTAGGTACTACACACAGATAGGGATTATCCCGCCCCTTGAATTGGTTGGAAACAAAAGGGTATATACGGATAATCATCTTCATTATTTTCGTGCCATTCTCTTATTTTCCAAAAGAGGCGAAACCTTAGCCTCAGCACAAGAAAAGTTAGTCGGTTTGCCGATTGAAGAAGTTATTAAAATCGGTGAAAACCTTCGATTGTATCAGTCAGATCAGATTTTTCGAAACGAAACACATGTCTTAAATGAAGATGTTATTATCTCGGTTAGTTCACGTGTTTCACCGGAATTGAAAGTTAAGATGATCGAAACCGTTACCCAATTACTGAAAGGGGAAGGGAACCAATGATAAAAGTCCGGCATGCAAAAACTACGATTGAAAATGAAGAAGGCATGAACCATCTATGGATTCAAATTGCTCCGATTGGTCAAGTTGACAACGTCCGTATACAGATATCTCTTCCGATAGGTATTCATCGAACTCGTAATCTTAATGGTTTTGATGAAGATAGCACCGGAGAAATATCTATTCTTAACCCACGAATTGCAAATGATATTTACATTGAAATCTTTACTCGAGAGCCCGTAACATGTGGGGAGAAAACCATCAATGTGGCATTTTGCTACAAAGACGAAGTTGGAAGGGTCACTCGCGTTGAACACTTTGTTACCTTAATGGTCGTATCAGAAGAGGAAATCGATAGTATTAGCACCGACGAGGAAGTTGTTGGAAAAATAAAAGAACTGCGGCAGCAATTCGGAAGTAGCGACGTCCAAGAGTATATCGAGCATACACCAACAAAGATTATCAGGATTGACCCTAAGCACGTTTCAGAATGGGAAAAGAAGTATCGAATTGAAGGGATTATACAATAGGAGGGCAATCCGTGAATCTCATACCATATGTTGTTGAACATACCAGCAGGGGCGAACGGTCTTACGACATTTATTCCCGTATGCTGCAAGACCGTATCGTCTTTATTACAGGAGAAGTGTCGGATGTGACCGCGAACATAGTTATTGCGCAGTTACTATATTTGGAAGCGGAAGACCATGAAAAGGAGATTAAATTGTACATTAATAGTCCTGGTGGATCTATTACAGCAGGAATGGGTATTTATGATGCCATGCAATATGTAAAACCTGAGGTCAGCACGCTTTGTATCGGTATGGCGGCTTCAATGGGTGCGTTTTTATTGTCCAGTGGTGCCAAGGGAAAGCGTTATTGCTTATCAAACAGTGAAGTTATGATTCACCAACCACTTGGAGGTGTACAAGGGCAAGCATCGGATATTGAAATTAGCGCAAAAAGAATCTTGAATTTGCGTCATAAATTGAATGAACTGTTGGCAAAACAAACTGGGCAACCGATTGGAAAAATAGAAAGGGACACGGATCGAGACCACTTTTTGTCTGCCCAAGAAGCATTAAACTATGGTTTGATTGATGCCGTACTTACCAAAGAATAGTATTCTAAAATTTTGTTGAATGCTGAAGAAAGTTCAATTTACGAAATAAAGAATAAAAGAACAAATAACGAAGCAGCATAAATGTGCTTCGTTATTTGTTTGTTATGGGGGGAAAACTAAACAACTTATTTTTCTGTAGAAAACTAATAACAATATAATGTATGACACCATATTGTCGAAAGTCAACAATATATACCGATAACCGAAATCACTCAAGAATGTGTACCGATTACCGTTATAAAAGTTCCTCTTAAGTAGCTCGAAGTTTAAAATTTAAGAAATATTAGTCTACTTACTGAGTATTCCATTGAGATTATGTTGCCGACTGTTTTTCGTCCAAAAATACGTTGTAGCACAAATGGGTTCCCAGCTCTGAATCTTTTTAAATAGGTAAGGGAAAGATATGTTTTGGGATGTTACGCTATCAAAGCAGAGTATCCTATCAGAAAATGAGGAGTGAAAGTGATGACTAAAAACAACGAACGTAACCGAACCAATGATTCTGACACGAATGGTATCGGAGCTGAAGAGGCTGTAGGAGCAGTAGGTGGTGGTGCCATAGGTGCTGTTGTTGGTTCCGCTTTGGGTCCTGTAGGAACAGTTGTAGGTGGTATAGTAGGCGCATCTTTAGGAAACAAGGTAGGCGATGCAGTTGATGATAATGAAAATGAACATGATAAACAGGACTAGCTCCATTTACTAGCGATGAACATCAGGGTGTTAAAGAAAATCTGCACCCTCTATTCTTTACGTCTACTGATTGATGTCTTTAAATCACGTCAAAAACTAATAGAACAAAAACAACTTAACGATTTCCTACAGAGTTCTATGAGGTAGCCTTTCACCATTCCCAGTTCAACAAGTCATTGTGATGAGATTCTCTTCTATTGGTACATAGTGCTTTAATCAATCGAATAATAATTTATCTAATTGTGAGGTTACATATAGGGAAAGAAATTATGTTAGCACTAAACCGTCTTTAGCTCAATGGAGCAGGTGATCTAATATTTATTTTTATATAGAAATCCACATACCCAGGATGTAGCTAAAATTTTGGATATACAGTAAGTGGGTACATTGTTAGTCTTTGATCTTAATTGATCACCAAATGAAGAAAAGAAGTAATAGTAAAAAGCGAACCCTAGAAGTAATTCTAGAGGTTCGTTTTTTTACAATGTTGATTTAGTGGTAATATACTTTCAGAGTAATGACTGAATCGTGCCAAAACAACTGATACCACAGCAAAGTTCAAAAACAGGATAGTATCTATGTTCAGATGAGGGCATTAGATACGCTATCCTCAATTTATTGTATACATGAACTCCTTGTGAGAAAATGATGTTAACAATAAGTGAGGTGCTTAATTTATTGGTGGAATGAGTTGGGAGTCATCTTTGCTTTATTACCAAATTATTAATGAATATGTAAAAGATAGACTAGGTTGGCATCATTCCGCTAAAAGTCTTATGTATTCTGTGAATTTTCAAGAAATCAAGACTTTACAGCATCAAGGAAACTGGGATGAGGCTACAAGAATTATGATTGATTCAGCTCAAAAACTTCAAATGGCAGGAGCAGATTTAATCGTCATTTGTACAAATACAATGCATAAGATGGCACAAGAAGTAGAAAGATCGGTATGTATTCCGTTAATTCATATTGCAGACTCAACAGCGATTGAAATTGTTAAAGATGGAATCAAGAAGATCGCGTTACTGGGCACTTCATGCAGCTTTAATGATTGTCACAGCAATATTCTTTAATGCAGAAGCAAATGAATTTGGCATAGCCGAGAGGTTTGGTTTACCCCACTTTTCAGAACAATTTTTTAGGATATTATTGGCTATCGGTTCCCTTATCCTCATCTATGGTTATTTGCGTTTAAAAAAATGGGGATTTTGGTTGATGATTATATACTCATCTGGATTTGGCCTAATAAGTTATAATCTATTATTCTCGCAAAATCAGCAACCATTTATAGGGAATTTTATTTGGTCAGTAATCGTATTAATTTATACGGTATTTGTTAGAAAGTTCTTTTTTCGCATAGAAAATGAATAATTCAATGAATGTATATATATCGAGACACAATAGAGCAATACAATCGATTAAAACCTCCCATTTGATTAAAACCTAGAATTAATAGGTCTTATGGGAGGTTTTATTATGAATTTGAGAGAGTTATGGAGACTTTATGAAGCAGATAAACGAATCCAGGGGTTTAGTCCACTTACATTAAAAGCTTATACTTTGCAGCTAAGGATGTTGGTCGGTGAACTAGGTGATCTTAATATTGGAGAAGTCATTTTACAACTGTTGAAGGAATACTTGGCAAAACAATCCGGCCGATTAAAGCCAAGCAGTTTAGGACATCGCATCCGCTTTGTTCGCTCCCTTTTTCGCTTTGCATATGAAGAAGGTTACCTCGCAACGAACCCCTCTCTCAAATTAAGGGAGCCCAAGATGGATAAACGCATACCGAAATTTTTAATTGAGGAAGATGTGATACATCTGAAAATCTCCTGTCTATCTCCTCGAGAACGAGCTTTACTTGAGTTTCTGTATAGTACCGGCTGCCGTGTTGGGGA
>NZ_JANQBC010000018.1 GCF_024721995.1 Paenibacillus radicibacter | reverse complement strand
TAACTTGTTTGGTGACGATGGCGAAAGGGAACCACACGTACCCATCTCGAACACGACCGTTAAGCCTTTCAGCGCCGATGGTACTTGGACCGCAGGGTCCTGGGAGAGTAGGACGTTGCCGAGCAAAAGAGAAAAAGCTGTTACTCTTAGGAGTAGCAGTTTTTTTGTGTTTTCGAACGGGGCTGCTCAATAGAAAACCCTCGAGTCATTCCACTAAAGTAGTGAAGAGCTCGAGGGTATTTTTCTATTGCCCACATCATAAGCCTACTGCAAATAACAAGAACTATCTCGTGCACTAATCTTAATTAGTCCTTCTACTTTGTAAGGTTTACTACGCCATAACACCCATAGTCGTGGAAGCATGATCCATAAATGAATATATAATAAGTTCAACGCATGTACCCCTCCAAGCCATGGGACCGTTATTGCGATCATGAACAGTCCGATTGCGAGTAAATGAAGTTGGATTTTAATAATTTTTTGCAAAGGCGTATAGCCATCAGGTAGTAATCCACACCAGTAAATACCGAACTTGAAGCTCCAAATGCCTTTGGTTGGACTCCAGATGAATGTTCGGTAACATTGTGTTATCACAATATGAAGCACAAAGACCGCAGGATAGCATATGATGTAAGGAAGCGCCCGGTTTTGGGTGAGGTTCCATAAGAATAAAAGTAAAAATAATAAGGCGAATAGTAATTCGAATATCAGATGATGGGGTATTTTTTTGACTAAACGGTAACTGTATATGGTTGATTCCATGTTGAGCCTCCATGACAAACTATATTTCTATATCGGTATATAGGGATCAAAATATAAGTTTAAAAGCTTCTAAATCGGAAATACTGATAGTTAAAAGAGTAGGGGGGATATTGGAATGGAAGAGTTCGAAGAAATGAAAGAGCTGAAAGAAAGCGAACAAGTGCTAGTGGAGATGCCAATGTGTATCATATGTTCGCAAGCGAAACCTGACGGAATTTTTATTTTATCTGAATTTATATGTGATGATTGTGAATCTGAAATGGTCAGAACCGATGTGATGGATGAACGGTATCCTTTTTTTATCGGACAATTGAAGCAGAATTTAATTCTGAAAAATGCATAAATGAAGCGATGGAATCGCATCTGAAGGCTTCTGAGCAGGAAGCTTTTTTGTTTGCTTATTATCACTTATAATAATGGAACTAGATGATAAAGTAGGTGGACGCGCAAGTGAAAAGTCGAGCGCCTCTGTTTGATAGATTAGTAGAACATGCTCAAAGTAATCTGATATCGCTTCATGTACCGGGACATAAGTTTGGTCAGGGACTAGAAAGTGAAGCAGCTGCCTATTACAGTGATGTGATGGCAATTGATGCAACAGAAATTACTGGAATGGATGACCTGCATCACCCTGAAGAGTCGATTCTTGAAGCACAGCAGCTCGCGGCAGCATGTTTTGGTGCGGGAGAGACTCATTTTCTAGTTGGTGGCAGCACAGTTGGTAACTTGGCAATGGTTATGTCTCTTTGCAGACCGGGAGATATTCTCATTGTTCAGCGCAATGTGCATAAGTCAGTCATTCATGGATTAATGTTAGCAAGTGCGCAAGCTGTATTTGTAGATCCTGGGTATGAAGAGGAAAGTGGACGAACTTTAGGTGTGGATATCCAAGATATAAGAGAAGCACTAGAACGTTATCCACAAGCAAAGGGTGTACTCCTTACGAATCCGAATTATTATGGAATGGGCATTGACCTACGGGCTATGGCTGATATGGTGCATGATTATGACATACCATTGCTTATTGATGAAGCACATGGTGCACATTATGGATTTCATGCTGACTTACCTGAGTCGGCACTAACTGCTGGCGCTGATATTGTTGTGCAATCAACCCATAAGATGTTATCAGCGATGACAATGGGGGCTATGCTCCATATTCAAGGTACCCGCATCGATCGGAGAATCATCAAGCAGAGATTAGCGATGCTGCAAAGCTCTAGTCCCTCTTATCCTTTAATGGCATCAATTGATTTAGCTCGCCTAGAGATAGACACAAGAGGTGAACAATTAATTGGGCAGGGTCTTGAGGTAATCCATTATTTTTGCAAGCAGATGAGTAAGTACCCAAGGTTTCGGATTTATCAGGGGGATGGGTCGTATACTCAGGATCCTTTTAAAATAACGGTGACAGATACAAGTCGGATCTTAAGCGGTCCAGCACTTGCGCAAGCATTAGAGCAAAGAGGCTGCTATCCAGAGATGTCAGACCTTAACCATGTGTTGCTGCTGTTCACACTCCATTCAACGATGGAGGACGCAGAGCGAGTGGTACGAGCATTCGAAGATATGGAAAGTGAGATGAATGAAGCTATCCATGCTATAGATGAAACAACATGTCAATTAGAGGCGAAGAGAGTAGAGTCCCTACGTATTAACAAGGAAAATTCGATTCGTCTATCTCAGCCTGTCCAATTTGATTCTTTCCCTATATTCGAAGAGCAATATGAGATAGTTGAATTATCTCAAGCGATTGGTAGGAAATCTGCAGAGATGATCATTCCATATCCACCGGGTATCCCGATTGTGTATACAGGAGAGATTATCACCAGTGATATTGCTGCCTATATCCAGCTGTTAATAGAAGCGAATGTTCGAATTCAAGGATCTGAAGTCGGTAATACAAGAATGGTTAATGTAATTAAATAATAGCTAGAGTGTATTCAAAAAGTTAAACGAAGAAGAATGAGGGTGTTGGAGGAGCGTAGCGTTCGCCTTTGAAATCATGAAAATACCATTAAATAAATTCAAAATTCATGATTGAGACAGTGACCGGAAGCACCCTCATTTTTCGCAGTGATCCACCTTTTTGAACACACTCGAACGTCAGCAAGATTCGGAAGGGGTTAACGATTGTGAACAAAGGGTTGTTTATTACATTTGAAGGCGGAGAAGGGGCAGGAAAGACGACAGTTATTAAAGAGGTCGCTGCTCATTTGGAAGCGCTAGGGATAGAAGTGGTATTAACAAGAGAGCCTGGGGGTATTCAAATCTCGGAGAAGATTCGTACCATTATTCTTGATCCGGTGCATACGATGATGGACGGACGTACAGAAGCTTTGTTGTATGCAGCAGCGCGTCGTCAACATTTAGTCGAGAAAGTCATACCTGCACTGGCTAACGATCAAGTTGTGCTGTGTGATCGATTTATTGATAGCAGTCTTGCTTATCAAGGTCATGCTCGTGGGCTAGGTATGGATGAAGTTTATAGCATGAATCAATTCGCGATTGATGGCTGTATGCCAGATATGACCATCTTTATGGATGTAACGCCAGCGGTTGGACTCGCGAGAATTCATGCGAATGCAAGTCGTGATGTGGATCGACTGGATATGGAGACGAATCATTTTCACGATAAAGTGTATGAAGGCTATCAGATCTTACTGGATAAATACCCGAATCGGATTGTAAAAGTAAATGCAGAGCGTACACCGGATAAAATCTGTGCAGAGGTCAATCAGCTGATCATGAACAAATTGAACGAAGTAAACACATTAAATTAAATGTAAAACACCTCAATATGAGGTGTTTTTTAATAGGATTAATTTTATTGTAAGATTCTTTAATATTTAGGTACGAGCAGGTTGGAGCAAATGGGCTGGAGTGGAGTATAATATATAAAACAGGATAAATGCAGGATTATTCCTGTTTGATGTCTAATTTATATAGATGTAGGCACAATTATTGGTAACAGGGATTATACGTAAGCCAAAACGGCTATTATCTATTATAATGAAAGGACGGGATATCCGTGAAACTTCTTGTCGCTGTGGTTCAAGATAAAGACAGCAATCGCTTATCCAATGCATTAATAAAAGCAGGCATTCGTGCAACTAAATTAGCATCTACTGGCGGTTTTCTAAGAGCAGGTAATACCACTTTTATGGTAGGTGTTGAAGATGAACGTGTACAGGAAGTATTCAAGATTATTCAGACCAACTGCAAAGTTCGCGATCAGCTTGTAACGCCCGTTTCACCAATGGGAGGAACAGCTGACTCTTATATTCCGTTCCCAGTTGAAGTACAGGTTGGTGGCGCTGCCGTATTCGTACTTCCGGTTGAACGATTTGAACACTTTTAAATCCACGATTATTAGCAGATATAAGGAGTGTTCACGTTGAAAATTAATCCGGGATGGGGACCAATAGGCAAGAATGTAAAAGTGAATGACAACATGGCTCCTCCGCAGGCTGCTGTTCGAAATTTTGGCGATGTGCTCAAAAGGCAGGACGAGGTAACGAGTAAGGAACAATTAAGTCGCCTAATCCACCAAATCAATCAGCAAGGTGATCGTCTAGCGAAAGCGATGACGGTTCGAGAGCTTTTGCAATATAAGCAGTTTGTGAAACAATTTCTTGAAGAAACGGCTAGACGGGGTGTTGTGCTGAAGGATACCCGAGGTTGGGATCGTCGAGGACGTGGTAAGCGTTATAAGATTCTCGATGAGATCGATCAAGAATTGCTTGCAATGGCAGATGAACTGCTAGATACCGAGCAAGGAAGAATTGAATTATTACAGCGTGTTGGAGAAATCCGCGGCATGCTGGTGAACTTATTATTCTAAACCTGTCACTTGTGACAATAGCACTGGAGAGAAAGATGTCTTTTAATCAAATTCAAGGTCAACAATTCGCGAAACGTATCTTACAGCAAAGTTTAAGGTTAGATAAGATTTCGCATGCTTATATATTCAGTGGGCCTGTGGGGACTGGTCGTAAAGCGATGGCAGTCACACTTGCTCAAGCTATTTTTTGTGAAAATATGAAAGACGATGCTTGCGGGCATTGCTTAGAATGTCGAAAAGTTGAGCATGGTAATCATCCGGATTTGCATATCGTTGAGCCTGATGGAGCATCGATTAAGATTGACCAAATTCGTGAATTACAGAAGGATTTCGCTTACCGCGCAACAGCAACCACAACAAGTACGAAAATCTACATGATTCATGCTGCTGAGAAAATGACGACACAAGCATCCAATGCACTTCTAAAATTTTTAGAAGAACCTACATCACGAGTCGTTGCTATTCTCATTACCGAAAATGGACAAGCCTTGCTCCCTACGATTCAATCGCGCTCGCAGTGGATTACGTTTAATCCGATGGCACGTGATGAGATGATCGCAAAGTTGCTAGCCGATGGGCTTCCTGCCCATTTGGTACATCCAGCTTCCTACCTCACAGCAGGAACTGAAGCTGCAAAACAACTGATCGAAACAAATTGGTTTGCAGAAATCAGAAACGTAGTGATACAATTAGCAAGGGAAACAATGACGAGGTTTCCATCTTCCTTTGTAACCGTAGGACAGAAATGGACGAAGTCTGAGCTAGGCGATCATGCAGGGACGATGTTCGATTTACTTATCCTATGGATCAAAGATATGGTACAACTATGTGTAGGGCATAAAGACAAGCTCGTTTATATAGATCAGATGGAATGGATGACATCTCTAGCTTATAGCCGGAGTTCGGCTGCTTGGATTAGGATGTTAGAGAAAGCAGTGGAATTGCAAAAGCGATTACGCTTTAACGCAAACCCACAGCTCGTACTAGAGAAAATGTTGGTTGTGATGCAGGGGGTGTAACATGTATTCGGTCGTTGGTGTCCGTTTTAAGAAGGCGGGTAAAGTATACTATTTTGATCCGCTCGATTTTGATATAGACAAAGAAAGTTCTGTAATTGTAGAGACAGCAAGAGGCGTTGAGTATGGTAAAGTCGTAATCGGCAAAAAAACGGTACAAGAAAACGATGTGGTGTTACCACTCAAAAAGGTAATCCGAATTGCGGATTATACAGACGCTAAACTCGTTGAAGAGAATAAGAAAGCAGCGAAAGACGCATTCTCTATATGCCTTGATAAAATCAAAGAGCATAACTTGCGAATGAAGCTGGTTGATGTGGAATATACGTTTGATCGCAACAAAATTATTTTTTATTTCACAGCTGAAGGTCGTGTTGATTTCCGTGAATTGGTGAAGGATCTAGCATCCATCTTCCGCACGAGAATCGAACTTCGTCAAATTGGTGTGCGAGATGAGGCGAAGATGTTAGGTGGGATTGGTCCATGTGGCCGTGTGCTATGCTGTTCGTCCTTCTTGGGTGATTTTGAACCTGTATCCATTAAGATGGCGAAGGATCAGAATTTATCACTTAACCCAACCAAAATTTCAGGACTATGTGGTCGCTTGATGTGCTGCCTCAAATATGAGCATGATAATTATGAAAGCGCCAAAGATTCGTTACCGACAGTAGGTAGAATGGTTGTCACCTCTTACGGGAACGGTAAAGTGTTAGCTTTAAATATGGGTGATCGTACAGCGAAAGTACATCTTTTTGATCTAGGTAAAGTACTCGATTTACCTTTTGATGACGTTGTTGAACAAGATGGTAGTATTTAAGATTTACAGATGCGAAATGCACTGAGGTGAGACAGTGGATAAACAAGACATTTTTGCACAGATCCATCAACTTGAAGAACAAATGGGCATGGCTTATGCGGATTTAAGTGCGCTGAAACAACGGGTTATTCTACTGCTAGAAGAGAATCAGCGTTTAAGCATCGAGAATCAGCAGCTCCGCAAAGTGCTCAAGGAAGTGGATGAAGAAACACCTGTTACTGAGGTTGCTGGAACGAAGGAACCTGTTGTACCGACAAGTGGCGGGGGTATAGATAATTTAGCCCGCTTGTATCAAGAAGGGTTCCACATCTGCAACGTGTATTACGGACATCTTCGGACAGAAGGAGATTGTCTGTTCTGCTTGTCTTTTCTTAAAAAGTAGATGCCGCAGAGCTCTCATTTTCATCGAGAGCACCTGCGGTTTTCTTTTTTGTAAATATAGAAATGAAGGTTTAGGTTGAACAATCAAGGAGGCTATTTACATCATGGTTAAAGAAGTTGTACTCCACCCGTCAGAACGAGTGGATGATTTATTAACACACGGACTAGGGATTATTCAAAGTGAAGAAGTGTTTGCGTTCTCTTTGGATGCTGTGCTGCTTGCGAGATTCTGCTCGGTCCCGACGAAGGGGAAGATTATTGATCTATGCTCAGGTAACGGTGTCATTCCACTTCTACTGTCAACGCGGACGAAAGCTCATATTACAGGTGTGGAGATTCAAGAGCGTCTAGAAGATATGGCACAGCGTAGTATGGAAATGAATGAGATGGGTGAGCAGATTCGAATGGTATGTGGTGACTTGCGTACAACCCATCATGAACTGGGTCATGGCGGGTATGATCTTGTAACGGTGAATCCACCTTATCTGCCTGTATCAGAAGGGGATCAGAATGAGAATGCGCATTTTTCTGCAGCTCGTCATGAAGTGCATTGTACATTAGAGGATGTTATCTCTGTGTCGGCGAAGCTTGTACGCTCTCGTGGGAAGTTTGCGATGGTACACCGTGCAGCACGTATTGTAGATATTATGACGCTTATGCGGAAGTATAGGATCGAACCGAAGCGTGTGCGTTTCGTCCATTCCAGAATTGATGAAGAGGCGAATATGATATTAATTGAGGGTATGAAAGATGGTAAGCCAGAGGTTCGCATGCTCCCTCCATTAATTGTCTATAATGATGAAGGCAGACAATATGGTCCAGAGCTTGAAGGTGTGTTTGGCGGAAAGAAGGAATCTTTATGAATATCCAAAAAAGTTATAAAGACGGGGGAGCGTGCGGAACGCTCTACCTCGTTGCTACGCCAATCGGCAACTTAGAAGATATGACGTATCGAGCTGTCCGTATCCTAAAAGAAGTACAGATCATTGCAGCTGAAGATACAAGGCAGACACGTAAGTTACTATCCCACTTCGAAATCTCACCTGCACGATTGTTCGCTTATCATGAGCATAACAAGCAGAATTCGGGTCCTGAACTTGTTCGATTGTTATCTGAGGGTCAATCCATAGCGCTTGTAAGTGATGCAGGGCTTCCGGCGATCTCTGATCCAGGTTATGATCTTGTGTGCTTAGCTGTGGAAAGTGATATTCCCATTGTGCCGATTCCTGGAGCGAATGCAGCCTTGTCTGGACTCATAGCATCAGGTCTACCTACTGAGAAGTTTACGTTCATTGGATTTTTGCCACGTGAGAAGAAAGGTTTAATGAAGGAACTGGAACGCTTGAAGCTGCTGCAAGAGACATTGATTTTCTATGAAGCACCACATCGAGTGGAGAAGACACTGAAGGCGATGATAGAAGCGTGGGGGAATCGACGTATTTGCTTAGCACGAGAGCTCACGAAGAAGTATGAGGAATTTGTTCGCTGTACACTTGAAGAAGCGATTGCTTATTTGGAAGAACATGCACCACTAGGTGAGTATTGTATCGTCGTAGAAGGTTACACAGGTGATGACGCTTCGGGTGTTGCCGGAAATTCACAGTGGTGGGCTAGCTTGTCCATTGAGGAACATGTGGAGCATTACGCTCAAACTTCTGGGAATAAGAAAGAAGCGATTAAGCTTGCTGCGATTGATCGTGGTGTACCGAAGCGGGAAGTCTATAATGCACTACATGAATAATCGTAAATACGCGGAATAAAAAAAAGATATCTCTAATTGCGAAGCGTGCAGCTCGCATTTAGAGATATAAAGGAGTATGAAAAAGGTTAGAATTACCATAGGAAATGTTGATAGTTCTATTATATACTATTTTTCTTATTTTGTCACAGGTACTGGCATTTCTGATAAACAAATATGGCAAACAATTTTTCCCTTGAAGTATGTAACGTTTTCCGCATTGCCACAGAAGATACAAGCAGGCTCATATTTCTTAAGCATGATGCGCTCGCCGTCTACATAAATTTCAAGAGCGTCTTTTTCCCCAATACCTAGCGTACGACGAAGCTCGATTGGAATAACAACACGGCCCAACTCATCAACTTTACGAACAATTCCGGTAGATTTCATCATATGTATAAATCCTCCTGTAATATAAAAAAAGTTATGTAATCGTCAACTTTCGACATTCTTTTCATTAGTTATAATACCAACGATTCCCAAAATAGTCAACCACTTTTTGGGGCAAAATCGTGAACGTATACGTACTACAATCTAGCAAATCCGCAAGGTCCTTGATATAAAAGGGATTATTAGAGTTTTTATTGAACTAATGAATATATATGAAATTATACTTGAAAGATTCGTGATTGAATAATGGTCATTATTGGTAACTACAAATTAATATTATTCGACAAAATCCATAACTAATTTGTCGAATCGATAGAGAATTGAGGGGAGGCTTCGACATGAAAGAGGAAAAAGTGTTCAAAGATCCTGTCCATAAGTACATTTACGTGGATGATGAGGTGATCTGGAATCTCATTAATACCAAAGAATTTCAGCGTCTTCGTCGAATTAGACAACTGGGTACATCCTTCCTAACATTCCATGGAGCAGAACATAGCCGCTTCTCTCATTCGCTGGGCGTATATGAGGTTACTCGCAAAATTATTTCGCAGTTTGAACGTAATGGATATGAGGACTGGCCGCAGGAGGAACGATTGGTTTGTTTGTGTGCAGCACTATTGCATGATATTGGACATGGACCTTTCTCTCATTCCGTCGAGCGTGTGTTTGGTACACACCATGAAGATTGGACATGTCGAATGCTCCTTGAAGATACAGAAGTACATGCAGTGCTTGCGCAGGTGTCTCCTCATTTTCCACAATCAGTTGCCAGTGTTATTTCTAAGACATACCCACGCGAAGTTGTCGTCGCACTCGTGTCTTCTCAGCTTGATGCAGATCGGATGGATTACTTGCTGCGGGATGCCTATTTTACAGGGGTCAATTACGGCACGTTCGATTTGGAACGAATTCTTCGTGTGGTGCGTCCGTACAAAGGTCACATCGTCGTGAAGGAAAGTGGCATGCATGCGGTGGAGGACTATTTAATGTCTCGTTATCAGATGCATTGGCAGGTGTACTTCCATCCTGTAACCCGAAGTGCAGAAGTTATTTTGAACAAAATATTTGAACGAGCACATGCTTTATATGAAGAAGGATATTCGTTTGGATTCATGCTTCATCCACTGGATAAGCTATTTTGTAAAAAGCTGACTTCAGCGGACTACTTCCTATTAGATGAGTCATTTATGCAAACGGTACTTATGTGCTGGACACAAGAGCAAGATGAGATACTTGCCGATCTATGCAATCGCTTCTTGCATCGTAAATTATTTAAATTTATTACGATCGATCAGCCGAATAATGAGGTTCTCAATTTGATGCAGGAGATGTTAGAGGAGTGTGGATTTGATCCTGCTTATTATTTTGAGGTGGATTTCCCATCTGATCTTTCTTATGATATATATCGTCCAGGTCAAACTGAGAAATTGCCGATCTTGTTACTTAATGAGGTTAATGGATTAACGGAAATATCCGAAAAATCGGAGATAGTTCGCTCAATTTCTGGCCTTCATATGGGAAAATGTCACATCTATTATCCCGAGGAAATGCTGGCTCGTATCGATGAACATCGACGTAAACAGTTTCAAGAGTGGTTTGGAATTTAAAAGATAATTGATTTATTTAATGAAGTAAAGGAGTTTATTAATGATGTTAACTGACACACATACACATATGGATGCATCTGCATTTGAGGAAGATCGAGATGAGGCGATTCAGCGCGCATGGGATGCTGGTGTGACTCGAATTGTGAATATTGGCTTTAACCGCGAAACGATTCCAACTACGATGGCACTCGCTGAAAAATATGATTTTGTATACGCAGCTGTAGGTTGGCATCCACAAGATGCGAAGGATATGCTTCCAGAGGATTTAGAGTGGATCGAGGAACTATGCAAACATCCGAAAGTTGTTGCAATCGGTGAGATTGGACTTGATTACTATTGGGATACGTCACCGAAGGATGTACAGGATCGCGTATTCCGTGAACAAATTCGTCTTGCTCGTCGTATTGGGAAGCCAATCATTATTCACAATCGTGATGCCCATCAGGATACGCTGAAAATATTAAAAGAAGAAAATGCCGCCGAAGTCGGCGGCATCATGCATAGCTTCTCTGGCTCATGGGAAACCGCCAAAGAATGCTTGGATATGAATTTCTATTTATCATTCGGCGGACCGATCACATTCAAGAATGCGAAGCAGCCTAAGGAGATAGTCGCGCAAGTTCCGCTAGATCGTCTGTTAATCGAAACCGACGCTCCTTATCTAACTCCACATCCGTTTCGTGGAAAGCGAAATGAGACGGGCTATGTGCGTTTAGTTGCTGAGACAGCTGCTGAAATTCGCGGATTGAGCTTAGAAGAACTGGCTCAAATTACGACGGATAACGCAAATCGCTTATTCGGATTCAAGTAGTCGCTCCCAAGTACGGCGTTTGATTACACGCAAGAAGAAGGCAATTACAGCAAATGTAAGAAGCGGGACAATGGCATGTAACCATTGTTCAGAGCGAATAGAAATTACAATTGTAAGTACTACCGTTGGTATAGCTAAGGTATAGATCATAATGCTGATTACAGCACTTGCCTGTCTAACAGCAGATAGAGGATACATGCTTAGCCAGAACGAGTAGCGGTGCGCTTCATTTAACGTACTGAGTTGAACGGCAGATAATAATAATGTGATTGCCGAGGCGATCATTCGGACAGTATCACTCGACACGATTGTCGTAATGGCGATGCCGATAATTGTCGTACGTAGGAACATGCCAAGTAGATCGGATCGCAATAAGGTTTTGGTAAATAAATAGCTTTGAGCATAATGGGCTGTGAATGGGTAGAAGTTAGTTACCCACGCAGCCCATTTGCGTGCCTTCATTTGAAAAGGCAGCTGCGGCACGTCGATGAAGTATGAGAAGAAGCGGTAGTGCCTCCGCTTCGCTGCTTCCTCTCTTGCGATGAGCGTCTCCCATCCTACGTGATAACGTGGGACAAGCCGCAGCGCAAGCATCCATACTGCTACCGCGCCGATCAGAAGCGGCGCGGTCCAGAATCCCCCTTGACTAAGTAGTAGGGGGATGAGTACCGCTGCGCCCAGCCAGCGCAGCAAGGAGCTGACCGCGCGCGCTCGTGCGGTCACCATCCGGCTCTCCTGCCATGCGGAGAGCAGAAGAGCCAGCTTGGCCAGCAGTAACAGGCCAAGCACGAACCACAGCGGCTGCGCAGTTGTGGCAGCTACTTGGCGATAAAGTGGCCATATCGCAAGTAACCCAAGTAGCAGCCGAATGCCTTGTACGATGAAGCTGTAGCGAAGCGATGAACGGAAATAGTCATTCATTCGTCCTTCCATCGGAAGTAAGAACATGCGATCCGCTTCTTGCATATACGTTCGGATCGGACTCGGCGCAAGCAGAGGAAGAAGCACAATTGTCGAAATCCACATATAGGGGAAATCTGTCGGAATATCATTTAAGATGCGCAGATAATAATAGGTAGAAAGAATAAAGAGTAGGAACACGTAGCCGACGAAATTACTACGGAGCACGAACTGCCAGTACTTCATTGCTTCCTGGCTGAATGCCTGTCGGCGGCGTTGCCATAACGCCTGCATGTTCATCCGCGATTCTCCTCTCGGGTAATATAATAATAGAAGAGATCATCTAGAGACATTGGTTTATTTGCTAGATTTGCCCCGCCAGATGAACTCGCTTGTTGTCGTAATTCCTCTAAAGTTCCCTGGGCTGCAACTTGTCCGGCGTGAAGGATGACGAAACGATCACAGTAAGATTCAATTGTTGCCAAAATATGCGACGATATGAGGAATGACGCTCCATCCTGCCTTAATCGATCCATCGTTTCCAGTAAGGAGCGCATTGCAAGCGGATCAAGCCCCAAGAAAGGTTCGTCAATAATGTAGAGCGAAGGTTGGATGAGTAAAGCATTCATAATCATAACCTTCTGCTTCATCCCTTTAGATAATTGGGTGGATAAGCTGTTTTTCTTATTTTCCATCCGAAATTCTTGCATGAAGTGTGCTGCTCGCTGTTCAAATTCATCTCTTGGGATATTGTATGCCATCGCTGTTAGCTCCAAGTGCTCCCAGACTGTAAGTTCTGCATAAAGTTCAGGTGTTTCAGGAACAAAAGCATATGATTTACGATAAGCTTCTGTGTTTTCTTCGAGTGATTGTCCATTTATAAGCACGCTTCCTTGTTGGGGAAGCATGAGCCCCAGAATGTGTTTAATCGTCGTGCTTTTACCCGCACCATTGAGTCCGATTAAACCAACCATTTCTCCTTTTTTTACAGAAAATGTAACGTCCTTAATGATCGATTTACCTGGTAAATATCCACCATATAAATTCGCAATTTGAAGCATGTCCTTCATAAGTCCCACCTACCTGTTCGTTGGAAGTAGTGCGCTAGAATTAGGGTGTTAAATCCAAATTATTGAGCTAAAAAAGCGCCCTTTTTACTCAAAATAGTAACATTAACCAATAAAAATGGCAAAAACAAGAGCTTTTGAAAGATAAAAAGGGTTAAAATCAATTAATAAGTAAGTTTTACCAATAAAAATGATAAATTTAGCCAAATTTGATCGAATACTTCGCTTTACAGCTTCAAAAGTTCAAAGTAATATTCTTGTCATATAACTTAAATACGATCATTCAATTTCTTATCGCTGAGTTTCCATATTGGGAAACGGGGGAACCGCTGTAAAAACTGGGACTAATGTAATAGTCACTGTCGTAGCAGAAACAATTGGGGTGAATCTTTGGAAGTAAGATTAACATAATGTTAACCCTTATGTGCCAAAGTAGGGCGACTCTCGCGCCCGAATCCGTCAGCTAACCTCGTAAGCGTATTTTTGAGAGGAAATCATTGTCGTTGTCTTGTTTGCACATGTGTGTACAGGGACCAACGGGAAGATTTCTCTTCCTCTTGGTCTCTTTTTAGTTCACAAAACTTGGATTAGCAGAAGTTTGTCTTTTGTATAATCATAACCGTGATGAAGGAGGGGATGAGGAAGGTTCGGACATTCTGGTCATAAGGATGGGTCGAATTCACGGACAGTCATATAAAAATAAATCTAATAAGTCGCGTCAATTCTTATCATACGTAACTCTCGACGGCGAGGCTTTGAAGGAGGACCGAAGAAGTGGGAAACATCTCAGAGAAAGAGACCCATGTAAAACGATCATCCAGCATGTCCTTCGTAATGCGATGGAAGCGTGAAAACTTGCGTTTGATCTCAACGATATCAATTATTTCATTCGCTATGACTTTCATGTTTTTGGTGTTGTTATACGGTACGGCTACCAAGAGCGTATCCGTAGTTGTGAACGGACAAGAAACCATTGTTAAAACAAAGCAATGGGTCCTAAAACGCCTACTGGATGAACAAGCTATTCGGGTTGGAGAACACGATCGAGTTTCACTTGCCCTTGATTCAAGAATTAAAGAGGGTCAGAGGATTATTATCGACTATGCATCACCAATTCAGATAACAGCAGATGGAGAAACCGCAACTGTGTATACTGCCGCTAAAACGGTGGGAGAAGCATTGAATGAATCCAATATAAAACTAGGTAATCTCGATCGCACAGTACCAGCACTGGAACAAGCAGTTGCTGTTGTAGCAGGTATTGAAGTGATTCGAGTGCGTAAGGAAACAGAACAAGTTACAGAGAAAATTCCTTACGAAACTGTGAAACAAAATGAAGCCAAGCTTACCAAAGGGAAAGAGCAAGTCGTTCAAAACGGTAAAGAAGGCACAAAAGTGAAGCAGATGGAAAAGGTGTATGAAAATGGCGTGCTCGTTGCAAGTAATATTGTTGATGAGTCTATTCAATCGCCAAGTATCATGAAGGTTATTGCGATCGGAACGAAGAAAGAAGTTACCACACTAAGTGCAAGTAGTGCAGATAGTTCGGTTAAAGGTAAGAATTTCGCAGCTAAACAGATATTGAACAATGTATCGCTCACTGCATATTCTGCAGGTGATGGCGGTAAATCTAAATCAAGCCCTTATTATGGGATGACAGCCTCTGGTACAAGAGCTGCTGAAGGAAGAACGATTGCCGTGGACCCTAATGTTGTTCCATTAGGATGGTGGGTGTACATCGAAGGCATTGGATACCGCCGCGCTGAGGATACAGGCAGCGCTGTAAAAGGTTTAACAATGGATGTATACTATGAGAGTGCAGATTATGTGAACCGTTTCGGTCGTAAACGGGGATATACCGTATATGTAATAGGACCTAAAAAGCCGGAGACCGAGTAAAATTACCGATTTTGGGAAAATTATTGTATACTTCATAGATGGATAATTGCAAAGAAGAGGGAGCCCCCTCTTCTTTTTGTGCGTATAGAGTAATTTCTTTCAGACGGGAGAGGGTAGGGATGATCAAAGAAATCATCGTTGTGGAAGGCAAAGATGACACAGTTGCGATCAAACGTGCTGTAGATGCGGAGACGATTGAGACAGGAGGATCTGCAATCAATCGAGCGATTCTTGATCGGATCGCGTTAGCACAGCAAAGACGGGGTGTTATCGTGTTCACAGATCCTGACCACGCAGGGGAACGTATTCGCAAAATTATTTCGTCCAAAGTTCCGGGATGTAAGCATGCCTTCCTACCAAGAGAGCTTGCAGAGTATCGTGGGGACATTGGTATCGAGAATGCATCACCTGAAGCGATCCGCACCGCGCTTAAACAAGTGAAGACAGAGTATGCAGGAGCAGTCTCGGAACTCACGATAGAGGATTTGGTAGAGGCAGGTATGCTCGTCCATCCACAAGCGGCAGCAAGACGCCTGGAAGTGGGCAAAATTCTCGGAATAGGGTATTGTAATGGAAAACAGTTTCATAAACGCTGTACCGCTTTCCAAATTTCTCGTGAGGAATTTGAGGCTGCAGTTGAACTTATTGATAAAAGAGGGTTGTAAATGAACAATCAGAATCAGACGACACATGAAGGTGTAGGTACACCGAGTAGAACGAATCAGATTTTAAAAAAATATGGCTTAGTGATGAAGAAGAGCTTAGGCCAGAACTTCCTAACGGATCCGAATATTTTACGTAAAATTGTAAACGCTGCTGGATTATCTTCCAGTAAGGGTGCGCTTGAAATTGGTCCAGGGATTGGTGCATTAACGCAGCCGCTTGCACAAACCGCAGGCAAGGTTGTAGCTTTGGAGATTGACCAACGCTTATTGCCAATCTTAGAAGAGACGCTAGAGCCATATCCGAACGCATCTGTCGTACATGGCGATGTGTTGAAACAAGATCTATCCGGGATATTTGAGGAACACTTCAAAGATGTTGACAGTGTAAGCGTAGTTGCTAACTTGCCGTATTACATTACGACACCAATCATTATGAAATTGTTAGAGGAAAAGCTACCTCTTGAGAATATCGTAGTCATGATTCAGAAAGAAGTTGCGGAACGTATGTCGGCGAAGCCGGGCGGTAAAGAGTACGGATCGCTCTCCATTGCTGTTCAATATTATTGTGACGTTGAGATTGTCTGCATCGTGCCTCGTACCGTATTTGTACCTGCACCGAATGTGGACTCTGCTGTTATTAAATTAACACTTCGCGGTAAGCCGCCTGTTGAGGTGGAGGACGAAGACTTCTTCTTCGATGTCGTGCAATCTTCATTTACACAGCGTCGCAAGACGATCTACAACAACCTCGGCGCACGCTTCTTCTCCAAGGAGACGAAGAAAGAGCTTGAAGCGATATTACTATCCAGCGGTATTGAGCCGAATAGACGTGCAGAGACAGTGAGCATCAGCGAGTATGCGGATCTAAGTAAGCAGCTTCGTGCCTACCTCAATCAAGTTAAACAATAGTCATGTGCGGATAGGCACCTATTACGCCCAAAAGCCATAGGATAAACTCTAAGGAGGGGGATTCTGTGATCAGGCAGGGTGACCTAGTTAAGAGGAAGTCATATGGCGGAGACATCATTTTCCGAGTTCAATCAGTGGATCAAACCAATCAGCGGGTTATCCTGCGAGGTGTTGATTATAGACTGCTTGCAGATGCACCCGTTGCGGATCTTATAGAAGTCAAGTCAGACCAGTTCGTGGACTCATCGCGGTTTCATTCACCGCAAACTGTTGAGCCGATGCGTAGATTAGTGCGCGAGCGTATGGCCATGTATCGGGAGCAGAGCAGTACACCCTTAAAGGGACAGCAGGTCGGAAATTTTTATTTTGAAGTCCCAGGGAAGGTGCTCCATCTAGATGGTGATCCGCTCTATTTGCGTAAATGCATGACCATGTATGAGGACCTGCATATTCCAGCCCAAGGGCTTCATATGCAAGAGTCGCAAATGGCGAGTGCACTGGAACGGTTATTGCCACAAGTGAAGCCGGATATTGTAGTTGTAACCGGTCATGATGGGTTTATTAAGAATCGTTCGGATCTCGATATTTATGCGTTGTCTTCTTATAAGAATTCCGGGCACTTTGTCAAGGCAGTTGAAGTGGCTCGTAATTATGAACGGAATCGGGATGCACTTATCGTCGTAGCTGGGGCGTGTCAGTCTCATTTTGAGGCACTGCTGAGTGCAGGTGCGAACTTCGCCTCATCCCCTGCAAGGGTACTCATTCACGCTCTAGATCCGCTTTTTATTGCATCTAAAGTGTCCTACACACCTTCGAAGAATACAGTATCCATGCTAGAGCTAATGGAGTCTACAGTGACCGGGTTAGAAGGTTTAGGTGGTGTAGAGTCCAGAGGCTGTCATCGAATGGGACTTCCAAGATTGGAAAAAATTCCGTCTCAGAAGCCACTATCTGTTTAAGCTGTGCATGTTAACACAATCGGATAAAGAAGAACACCAGAGATAAGTTTCTGGTGTTTTTTGTCGTCTAATGTATAAAAATTACTACAATTACAAAATATAAAGTCGATTCAACAGAAATGTGAGAAGTATCGTTGACAACCCGTTTACCTCGCTGATATAATATTTAGCTTTGTTTGACAAGGGACACGCTATCGGTTATAATCAAATGGAAAGAGGTGGTATTCGTAATGGCAAAGAATGCTCTACTCGAAATCAAACGTAGTCTTGAACCTCATGTTGGTCAGAAGATCATGTTGCGTGCGAACGGTGGCCGTCGTAAAACCATTGAACGCTCTGGTGTGTTAGAAGAAACCTATCCATCTGTTTTCATTGTCAAATTGGACGAAGAACAACAATCGTTCAAGCGCGTATCTTATAGCTATGCAGATATACTGACTGAGTCCGTAGAAGTTACCGTATGTGATAATGACGGGCAAGTCCGAATTACCTATATACAGAATTAAGAAGTAAGCTTACTTGTGAGCTTACTTTTTTTTGTCTAGTTGAGGCATTCAAGCTGGAATGAGGGTTTAACGACTTGTACATACTAACGTTACTTTATAGATAAAGGAGGGCATGAATTTTGGCTCGTAGACGCAGTGTCATGTCAGAACAATTCAAGTATGAATTAGCGAAGGATTTAGGCTTTTATGAAACGGTTGAAAAAGAAGGCTGGGGAGGCATTCGCACGAAAGATGCAGGCAATATGGTCAAGCGTGCAATCCAAATTGCTGAAAATGCGGCTTCCAAAGGTTATAAATAATGAGTGGTTTGAACGATCTAGCTAAAGCGCCATGGTGCTTTAGCTTTTCTTATGGGCTTTTGCTATAATAAGATCAAATATTATTGGGCAAACGCATAGGTAAAGTAGGTGAATCGATGAAAGTATTTGAAAAAGCGCCCGCAAAAATTAATTTGTCACTTGATGTTTTAAGTAAACGAGCTGATGGTTATCATGATGTAGAGATGATTATGACAATGGTGGATCTTGCTGACCGTATTGAGATGCAGGAACTGCCGCGTGATACGATTATCATCTCATCACAAGCTGGGTACATTCCACTCGATGAGAAAAACTTAGCCTTTCAAGCTGCAAAACTTATTAAAGATCATTGCGGTGTGAAGAAGGGTGTATACATACATTTGGACAAAAAAATTCCTGTTGCTGCGGGACTTGCAGGAGGAAGCAGTGATGCAGCTGCAACACTTCGAGGACTAAATCGTCTATGGGGACTTGGTCTTGGGACAACAGAGTTGCAAAAGCTAGGTGAGAAGCTGGGGTCGGACGTTCCTTTCTGTGTGACAGGGGAAACAGCTATTGCCCGTGGGCGTGGTGAAATTCTAGAGCCTATCGAAAATCCAATTCAATGTTGGGTCATCCTGGCGAAACCACCGATCAACGTATCGACTGCCGAAGTGTATGGTAAATTGGATGCATCGAAAATTGTATCTCATCCTTCCACGCAGCGTGTTGCAGATGCGATCAAGTATAAGCAGTTCGATGAACTGTGTCAGGGTCTTGGCAATGTGCTTGAAGAAGTGACATTGGATTTGTACCCAGAGGTTCGACACTTGAAAGAGTGCATGCAAAAGTTAGGTGCTGATGGGGTGCTCATGTCAGGCTCTGGGCCGACTGTGTTCGGTCTGGTTTCGAAGGAATCCAAAGTAGCAAGGATTTATAACGGACTGCGCGGTTTCTGCAAAGATGTGTACGCAGTAAGGATGTTGACTTAAGAAAGAATGGGGTGCTTCCAGCATCCCTTTTTTGCTAATTCGGAAAGCTTGTATAAACACGGATAAAGATGGTATATTTTGATTATAATATTCGGATTTTAGGGGGTGCGGCATGAAAAAGTTAAAAAGAAGCGCCAGATTGGTTGAGATGACGCAGTATTTGCTCTTTCGTCCACATACACTCATACCTTTAACGACTTTTGCTGAACGCTACAATTCCGCTAAATCTTCGATTAGTGAGGATTTAACGATAATAAAAGAAGTTTTTGAGGAAGAGGGACTTGGCGAGCTAAACACAATGGCAGGAGCAGCAGGCGGTGTGAAATTTATACCGAAATTGCGTAAAGATGCTTCGCTGCAATATGTCCAGAAGGTTTGTGAGGATTTAAGACAGCCTGATCGGATTTTGCCGGGTGGATATCTATACATGTCAGACATTCTGGGTGAACCGGCGATCTTGAATGAAGTCGGCAAAATGTTTGCAACGATTTTCGCAGAGAGCGGCGCTGATTGCGTGATGACGGTGGAGACCAAAGGAATTCCACTTGCTTATGCAGTGGCATCTTATCTCAATGTACCGGTCATTATCGTTCGACGAGATAATAAAGTAACCGAAGGTTCGGTCGTATCGATTAACTATGTTTCGGGATCAAATAAACGCATTCAGACGATGTCCTTATCAAGACGTGCACTGAAGGAAGAATCTAAGGTGCTTATTATTGATGACTTCATGCGTGCGGGTGGTACGATTCAAGGGATGAAGGATTTGCTTAAAGAGTTTAAAGCTAGTGTAAGTGGTGTTGGCGTATTCGTTCAATCCGGTGAAGTAGAAGAACATTTGATTGAAGATTTCGTATCGCTGGCTAAACTTTCGGGTGTGGACTCTAAAACAAAGCAAATTATTGTGGAACCAGGTAATTATTTTTATAGTAAGTCATAAAAATAGCGGTTTATTCGTAAGGGTTTGAGCGCTGGAAATAGCGGGAAAACTGTCGAATAAACGCTATTTTTAATAGCAAATGTCGAATAATAATTAATTTGCAATTTATTTTTAATTTTTAAGCAATTTGCTAGTTTTTCTTGCAGGAATTTAAATTGAAATGTTGAAATATACACCAAGTCTTCGATAGAAAAAAGGTGGTGAGCACAGTGCAAATTACAGATGTTAGACTTCGTCGGGTCAACTCCGAAGGAAGAATGAAAGCGATTGCTTCGATTACGATTGATAATGAATTCGTAGTTCACGATATTCGTGTTATCGATGGTAACAACGGTATGTTCGTAGCAATGCCAAGCAAGCGTACTCCAGATGGAGAGTTCCGAGATATAGCCCACCCGATTTCTTCCACGACTCGTGAGAAGATTCAAGCGGCAGTGCTAGCGGAATACGATCGCGCAGCAGCGGAAGAAGAAGTTATCGAAGAAGGCGCGTAATAGGTTGGATGAGAACGAGAGCCCAGTTGGGCTCTCTTTTCTTTTGAATCGAATTAAGATATATTGGTTGTGAATCGGATTTAAGATCGTGATAAAAAAAGGGGTTGTTGAATTTGAGTCTGTATGCGGTTGTACTAGCGGCAGGGCAAGGGAAACGAATGAAGTCTAAATTGTATAAAGTGTTGCATCCCGTATGTGGCAAACCAATGGTCGGCCATGTCGTAGATACATTAAATGAGATAAAAGTAGATCGTACGTTTGTTGTTGTCGGGCATGGGGCGGAAGCTGTGCAACAATATTTAGGCGAAGGTTTGGAATATGCACTACAAGCCGTACAGCAAGGTACGGGTCATGCAGTTCTTCAGACGAAGGAGCTACTAGCAGGTCTTGCGGGCACGACAATTGTCATTTGCGGTGATACGCCGCTTGTGAAGGCGGAAACTTTGCAGACCATGCTTGAGCAGCATCATGCCGAACAAGCAGCAGCGACGATTCTAACAGTCGATATGCCGAATCCAGCAGGATACGGACGAATTATCCGCGATGAAGCGGGTCATGTCTTGAAAATTGTAGAGCAGAAGGACTGCACACCAGCAGAAGCACTGATCTCTGAAATTAATTCAGGCACGTATGTGTTTGACAATGCGAAGTTGTTCGCGGCACTAGCAGAGGTGAAGAATGACAATGCACAAGGTGAGTATTACTTAACAGATGTGCTGCACATTATGAAATCAGCTGGTGAGAACGTGCAAGCTTATTTATCAGATGATGTTAAAGAATCTATTGGTGTGAATGATCGTGTACTGCTAGCAGAAGCAGAGCGCTATATGCGTGAGCGTATTAACCTCAGTCATATGGTAAATGGCGTTACGATCATTGATCCTGAACATACGTATATTGAAAAAGATGTGAAGATCGGCGCGGACACTGTGCTATTACCGGGTATCATGCTTCGTGGAGAAACGGTCATCGGAGAAGATTGTGTAATTGGGCCGGAAACAGAGATTACGAATTCCAAGGTAGGTAATGGCGTTGAGATTCAGAAATCCGTTCTCCTTGAAGCAGAAGTTGGTGACGAAACGCATGTTGGACCATTTGCTTACCTACGTCCAGGAGCGAAGCTTGGTAAAGGCGTTAAGATCGGTGATTTTGTTGAGGTGAAGAATGCAACGATTGGCGATAACTCGAAAGTATCCCATCTAAGCTATGTAGGTGATGCAACAATCGGTTCGGATGTGAACTTTGGTTGCGGCGCAATTACAGTGAACTATGATGGCTTTAACAAACACAAGACAGAAGTAGGCGATGGTTCATTCATTGGTTCGAACGTCAATCTAATTGCACCTGTTAGAATTGGCAATCGCAGCTTTGTTGTCGCAGGCTCCACGATTACACATAATGTGAATGATAATGACCTTGCGATCGGACGTGTACGTCAAGAGAATAAGGAAGGGTACGCTGAAAAAATGCGTAACAAATTAATAGCACGTAAGAACAAATCTTAATATTCATCAAGAACAGGTTACGCTGCACAAGCAGTCGTAACCTTTGTTTGCAAGGAGGACAATCAATGAAATGCTTTATCGGGTTAGGTAATCCAGGTGGGCAATATGAGGATACAAGGCACAATATCGGATTCATGGCGGTTGATCACTTTGCAAAGAAGTGGAACATCGGACCTTTCCAGAAGAAATGCAAAGGCTTGCTTGCGGAAGGGCATGTAAACGGGCAGAAAGTGTACTTGCTCAAACCTTTGACCTATATGAACCTGTCAGGGGAATCACTGCGCGCCTTGATGGATTTTTATAAAATAGATATCGCGGATGTTGTTGTTCTGTATGATGACTTGGATACGGAGTATGGTAAGATTCGTCTTCGTTATAAAGGAAGTGCCGGCGGACACAACGGAATTAAGTCCATCATTGGTCACACGGGGACACAAGAGTTCAATCGAATGCGGATTGGGATTTCAAGACCGCAGCCAGGAAGACAAGTTGTAGATTATGTGCTGCAGTCGTTCAGTAAAGAAGAATTTAAGCAAATGGAGCCCATATTGGACAAGCTCAGTGATGCAATGGAGTATTCACTTGCGAATGATTTTGAGCGAACAATGGCTAAATTTAATGCTTAATTCATATGGGGTGTAACAAATTATTAGATGAATGCCTACTTTCTGAGGAAATGGTCATACTAGGAAGTAATATGATCTCAGAAGGAGGCATACTATTTAGATGACAATAAAGTATATGTGCCCTCATTGCCAGACGAATCTTGGGGAAATTCAAGGTTCTGCTGTGACGGAATATCAATTGGGTTTCCATTTCTTGACCCCAGAAGAGCGCAGCGATATAATATCGTATGACTTAGATGGAGATGTAACGGTTCGGGTCGTGTGTGATTATTGTAAGGAAGCGCTTCATACGAATCCGGAGTTGTCCCTAATTGGCAACCCTTTGCAGTAATCATCGTTATTCACGGTCTAAAATTTCAAATAAACATAGCCAAGGCCTTACGCCTCGGCTTCTTTTTGTGAGGGGAGTGTAGTTGTTTGCAAGCACTGATCAAAGCTTTTTCTGCAGATTCTGATTTTCAATCCATTGTGACAGGTATACGCAGTGGGATGAAAGAACAACTGGTTGCTGGCCTCGCCGGCTCCTCCCGACAAGTAATGATTGCAGCCATGTATAGAGATCTCGATAAACCGCTTGTTGTGGTCACACACAATATGTTTGCTGCTCAGAAAATTGCGGAAGATTTAATCGAGTGTATGTCAGAAGATGAGGTGCTTCTGTATCCAGCACAAGAGCTTCTTGCTGCTGAGACTGCAGTTGCTTCCCCAGAGATGATGGCTCAGCGTATTGAGGTCTTGACCAAGCTTGCCTGTGGTTATCGTGGTGTTGTGGTTGTGCCTTATGCGGGGATTCGTAGATTTTTACCGAATAAAGAAGTGTTCATGTCTTCTCAGCTTCATCTCAAAGTCGGCGAATCACTTGCGATGGATACGTTCCTCGAGCGCATGACTTCATTTGGATATGAGCGAGTTGAACGAGTCGAATCCAAAGGAGAGCTAAGTGTTCGTGGGGGGATCGTTGATTTCTACCCATTAACGTCCGAGCATGCTGTCCGGATTGAATGGTTTGATGATGAGATTGATTCCATACGTACATTTGATGTTGCCGACCAGCGCTCCATAGAGAAGCTGCAGCAGGTGACTGTTTTGCCATGTCGCGAAATCCTAGCAGACCGTACACGCTTAGAGTCAGCTGCGAATGGCGCACATGAACTGCTCCAAGCACAGCTTGCAAAGATGACGGACCGCACAGCAAAAGATAGACTTGTAGAAGGTATAAACCATGATATAGAGCGGATGCGCGAAGGGGTTATTTTTACGGAGTTATTCTCGTATATCTCTCTCTTGTATCCAGAGCGCCAGACGTTCCTTGATTTTGTGTCTAAAGACTCTGTTCTTATTATTGAAGAACCAACACGCTTAATTGAGACAGCCAAGCAGCTTGAACGAGATGAAGCGGAATGGATGGTCCATGCCCTTCAAGATGGACATTCGCTTCCTGCGCTTGTATTGTCCAAACCATATGAATCATTGCTTCACCGCAAGGCATGGCCTACGGTGTATTTGTCGCTATTCCTTCGCCAAGTCCCACAGACTCAACCTCAGAATATCGTGAATTTCATGAGCCGTGTGATGCAAAGTTTCCATGGTCAAATGAATTTGCTCAAATCTGAGATGGAACGGTGGAAGAAGACTGGCGGTAAAGTAATGCTTGTTGCCTCAGGGGAAGAGCGTATTGATCGTGTGAAACGTGTGCTCAGGGATTATGACATCCCAAAACCGGAAATTGTGAACGGCAATCTGCAGGCAGGTTTTGAACTACCTTCTATTCATCTAGTTGTGATTACAGAAGGTGAGATGTTCACTCAGAAGCAGCGAAAAGCTAGAAAAGTAGATAAGAAGATTGAAAATGCGGAGCGGATTAAAAGCTATCAAGAGCTTAAGATCGGTGACTATGTTGTTCATGTGAATCATGGTATCGGTAAATATGTCGGTATCGGCACTTTAGTCGTTGGCGGTATGCATAAAGATTATCTTCATATTCTTTACGCTGGAGGAGACAAACTGTCTGTACCGATTGATCAGATTGAATTGGTTCAGAAGTATGTCGGCTCAGAAGAGAAGGAGCCGAAGGTATATAAATTAGGCGGTGCAGATTGGAATCGCGTCAAGAGCAAGGCTCGCGCGTCTGTTAAAGATATTGCAGATGACTTGATCAAGCTGTATGCGCAGCGGCAGGCGACGGTTGGGTACGGTTTCTCAAAGGACACGCCTTATCAGAATGAATTTGAGAGCATGTTCCCTTATGATGAGACGAACGATCAACTACGGACCATCGAGGAAATTAAGGGCGATATGGAACAAACCCGTCCAATGGATCGTCTATTATGTGGAGATGTGGGTTACGGGAAAACGGAAGTTGCGATTCGTGCCGCATTTAAAGCAGCCATTGACGGCAAGCAAGTAGCGGTGCTCGTTCCAACTACGATCTTAGCTCAGCAGCATTACGAAACATTCAAAGAACGTTTCTCAGGCTATCCATTTAACATCCAGGTATTAAGCCGTTTCCGCTCAAAGAAAGAGCAAACGGAAGCGCTTAAAGGGGTGAAGAAAGGTGTCGTAGACGTTATTATCGGCACGCATCGCTTATTATCACAAGATGTGGTGTTTAAAGATTTAGGATTACTTATCGTCGATGAAGAGCAGCGTTTTGGTGTATCCCATAAAGAAAAACTAAAGCGTTTAAAAACCAATGTGGACGTTCTGACTCTGACTGCTACTCCGATTCCGCGTACGCTTCATATGTCGATGTTAGGTGTTCGTGACCTTTCCGTCATTGAAACGCCTCCTGAGAACCGTTTCCCCGTGCAGACCTATGTCATTGAACATAGTCACACTTTGGTTCGTGAAGCGATTGAGCGTGAGCTTGCTCGTGAAGGCCAGGTCTACTACTTGTACAATCGAGTACAAGGGATTACGCAAATTGCGGATCAAATCTCAATGCTCGTGCCAGATGCGCGTGTTGCAGTTGCTCACGGTCAGATGGGGGAACAAGAACTTGAGAAGACAATTCTTGATTTCTTGGACGGGGAGTTTGATGTGCTTGTATCCACAAGCATTATTGAGACAGGCGTGGATATTCCGAATGTGAATACCTTAATCGTACATGATGCCGATAAAATGGGCTTATCTCAATTGTATCAACTACGAGGTCGTGTGGGTCGTTCTAATCGAGTGGCATATGCGTACTTTACTTATCAGCGTGATAAAGTGCTAACTGAAGTTGCGGAGAAGCGCTTGCAAGCAATCAAGGAGTTTACAGAACTAGGTTCTGGTTTCAAAATTGCGATGAGAGACTTATCGATTCGCGGCGCAGGTAACTTACTTGGGGGAGAGCAGCATGGCTTCATTGCATCTGTCGGATTTGACTTGTATTCACAGATGTTATCCGATGAAATTAAGAAGCAGAAACTCGTACTAAACGGAGAAGTAACAGCTCCTGTTGAAGAGTGGAATACCGCGATAGAGCTTCAGTTAGACGCTTATTTGCCTTCTGACTATATCTATGATAGCATGCAGAAGATAGAGATTTATAAAAAAGTAGCAGCAATTCGTTCTGTTGAAGAAGCAGAAGATTTATATGATGAATTATTAGATCGCTTTGGAGAACCACCACTTGCTGTCGTTCAATTATTGGCTGCTACGCGTCTGAAAGCGTATGGGGCTGAATATCACATTGAGTCGTTCAGTCAGAAGGGTGATGACTACTTCATTAAAGTGCATCCCGATCAGAACACGAGAGTTGATGGTCAAAAATTATTTGAGATTGCAAATAGCTTCGGCGGAAGAATCAAGCTTACGGCAGGTGCACAATTGATTGTCACTTACCAAGGAAAAGGCTTGAAACAACAAGATGCGCTAGATGCAATTGAACAATTTTTAAAAAAATATAAAGATGCGCTGAAGGCGAAGGGAGAACTACAGAATGCAGCTAAATAAGCACAAATGGTCTAAGAAATGGTCGCTTGCTCTAATTGTTGTTTTAGTAGTTGTAGCCGCTCTTACGGGATGCGGAAAGAAGGATGACGTCGTAGCTACTTATAAAGACAATGGTACGGTTACGAAAAAAGAGTTTGACACCTTCTTAAATCTAAATGCAATGCTTAATCCGATGTTCAAACAGTACACAGAAGACCCAGCTTTCCAACAAGAATTGTTGAAACAGCTAGTATCTTACAAAGTATTGGCATCTCGTGCAGATGATAAGGTTAAAGCAGAAGCTGACAAGAAGCTTGCTGAGCAAATGAAAGCTTTTGACGAAATGTTGAAGAGCCAAGAAGGCGGTAAGGATAAGATCCTTAAAGATAACAAATTAGAGTTCAAAGATATAGAGGATTTCATGAAGCTTAGCTTCTATGCGGCTTCTGCTGCAGAAAGCAAAGTAACAGATGAGCAAGTAAAAGCAGAGTATGATAAGCGTCTTGCTGATGATAAGCATGCTTTTGATGTGACGAATGTACGTCATATTCTAATTGCGACTAAAGATCCACAAACACAAAAAGATCTTCGTACTGAAGATGAAGCACTTGCAAGAGCAAAAGAAGTTCAAACGAAGCTAAAAGCTAACGGCGACTTTGATGCACTTGCGAAAGAGTATTCTGATGATCCAGGTTCAAAAGATAAAGGCGGTTTGTACGAAAATGTTGATTCTCAAATGATGAACGGTTTCGTTGAACCATTTAAGAACGCAGCAATGACACTTGCTATTAATACAGTTAGTGATCCCGTCAAGTCTGAATTTGGTTATCATGTAATGCGTGTGGATTCACGTAAGACAAGCACGTATGACGAGCTGAAGCAACAAATTCGCTCTACGTTAGCACAAGAACAAATGAGTGAATTTACGGAGAAAGAAGCGCCTGGCCTAATTGAGAAAAACAATTTGCCAAAACCTTCACCTTCCCCAAGCGCGAAGCCTGAAGAAAGTCCAAGTCCTAGTCCTGCAACAAAGTAATAACTTACCAGGATGCTTCTAGGAGCATCCTGTTTTTATTTGCTTTTTATGGACATAATGTAACCAACAGCTTCCATGGATGTACATAGGATTGGGAGGATTGGAAGCATTTTGTATAAGATGGAGAGAGACGTTAAATACTATGGGTAAAGTTGGATGACTCCCTCCACTTGCAACAATAAATCAGTATTTAAAGCCCAGTTAATTATTCTTCCGAGGAAAGTGAGGCAACTAGAAATATGAAAGCTACTGGCATTGTTCGTCGCATTGACGATTTGGGAAGAGTTGTGATTCCGAAGGAAATTCGTCGCACCCTCCGTATCCGTGAGGGGGATCCCCTTGAAATTTTCGTAGACCGTGATGGAGAAGTTATCCTTAAAAAATACTCGCCAATCGGTGAACTAGGTGATTTTGCAAAGGAATATGCAGAATCCTTGTATGAAGGTACAGGACACATAACGATCATCACAGATCGTGATAATGTTATCGCGATTGCAGGTGGTTCGAAGAAGGAGTATCTCGACAAGCAAATCGGAGCGATTGTGGAAAGTTGTATGGAAAACCGCAAATCGATGATCGAGAATAATTCCGCAAGCTATGATATCTTAAAGGATTTGCCTGAGGCGTACAGCTCTTTTGTTGTAGCTCCTATCGTAGCAGGTGGAGATCCGATCGGTGCAGTCATCTTGATTACAAAAGATGAGAATGTGAAAATGGCTCAGATGGAAACGAAGATGTCTGAAACAGCAGCAGCATTCTTAGCGAAACAAATGGAACAGTAAGATGGATTTGAAAACGATAAGCTTCCTTACTCACAGGCTAAAGCCATTCATGAGTAAGCGAAGCTTTTTTGTTTAGGTTAAGCTATAATTGGGGTCTAGCAAGTGATGGAGGAACGATGTAATGGCGCGAAGACAAGTGAGTACGCCGTCTGATAATAAATCGAATCGTAAAATGGATAGTAAATGGTTTAAAGGCGCAGCCATACTTGCGATTGCCGCGATCGTCTCTAAGCTTCTCGGTACCTTGCAGAAGATTCCGATGCAAAATATCGCAGGGGATGAGGCCTATGGGCTCTATAGCGCTGTATACCCCTTATACTTGTTCATTGTGTTTCTTGCGACAGCAGGGCTTCCTACGACTGTGGCTGCTTTTGTGTCCGAAAGGGTTGCGCTTGGCGATCATTATGGGGCACGACGTGTCATTGGTGTAAGCAGCGTACTGCTTAGTTTGTCAGGGGTGTTGTTCTTTATCTTGACTTACTTTGGTGCAGATCTAATCGCTAGTCTAATTGGTGTAGCGGGAACAGCACCAGCGATTCGCGCAGTTTCTTGGGCGATGCTGCTTATTCCGCTTATGTCTGTATATCGGGGATACTTTCAAGGCTATCAACAAATGACAGCCCCGGCTGTTTCTCAAGTTGTGGAACAGCTTGTACGTGTCATCGGTATGCTCATTATGTTATGGTTATTTGTAAGAGCAGGTGAAGATGCGGCAACCATTGCAGCAGGCGGGATGTTCGGTTCTGTGATTGGTGCAATTGGCGGATTAGCTGTTATGTTGTATTATTGGTGGCGCTTGGGTAATGCTCATAAGGTAACGGTTAAGATTCGCCGCAATAGCCAGAAGCGTGCTCGATTTGGTCAAGAAGATACAGCAGTGCTTGCTCGTCGTATGATTCGTTATGCGATTCCTGTATGTTTAGGTACGATTACAGTACCACTGCTTAACATTGTAGATACATTTACGATGCCAAGATTGCTTCACGATGGTGCTAGTGGGGCGGATGAAGCTATGCGCCAGTTTGGATTGTATAATCATGGCTTGCCACTCGTGCAGCTTGTTGCAATGATTGTCTCTGCGATGGGCGCAGCGATTGTACCTGCGCTCGCAGAAGCAAAAGCTAGTGGTGAACATGTACTGCTCCGCCAGCGTATGAATACAGCGATTAACCTAACGTGGCTCATCGGACTGCCTGCGGCGGTCGGGTTGGCACTTACGGCAGAGCCGGTAAATGTCATGCTATTTGCGACCGCGGAAGGGACAGGGGCGATGGCAATTCTCGCATTCGCCGCGATATTTAGCACGCTGAACATCGTCACGACCAGCGTGCTAAATGGGATTGGCGTGGTGCGCGCCCCCGCCGTTCATATGCTGATTGCCGTAGTCGTCAAGGTCGCCGGCAATCTCGTGCTTGTCCCTGCGCTTGGCATCGCGGGGGGAGCCATAGCCGCCGTCGCGGCATTCGCCGTCTCCGCGGCGCTAAACCTGGTGCGCGTATACACGCCGCGCACCGACACACTCGCGCGCCTGCTTGGCTCGCGCGCGGTTACCCTCCCCATCGTCGCCTCTGGCGTGATGGGGGCGGCCGTCCTCGCCCTGCTATGGGCGGGCGAGGCAGGGCTTGCGGCAGCGGGGCATCCGCTGCCAGAGCGCCTTGCGGCGACAGCGCTGACGCTGGTCGCCGTGGTTGTGGGCGCCGCCGTCTATGCCGGCGCCCTGATAAGGCTCAAGGTGCTGGACATCAGCACCTTGGAGCACATGCCAGTCGTGTATAAGCGGCTGAAACCTTTTATGAAGAAACGCTAGATGTTCGGTCTGGCTTACGATATGAAACTAAAGGAGGAACCACAGATGACAGTACATACCGGTCGAATTACGGTAGTAGGCTTAGGGACAGGAGATGCGGATCAACTAACGCTTGGCGTATGGCGAAAGCTCCAGCAAGCGAAGCGAATTTATCTCAGAACGGATCAGCACCCCATGATTCATATGCTTAAAGAAAATAACATCGCTTATGAGTCATTTGATGCGGAATATGAGAAGAATGCAAGCTTTGAGGAAGTATACGAGATTATTGCCAATGATTTAATCCATCAAGCGACTGAGCGTCCGGATGAAGAAGTCATCTACGCCGTTCCGGGTCATCCTATGGTAGCTGAATACACCGTTCAATTGTTACGCAAGAGATGTCCAGAGCTCGGGATTGAACTGACGATAACAGGTGGAGAGAGCTTCCTCGATCAGACGTTTACTCGCTTTGGCTTTGATCCGATTGATGGCTTCCAGCTGCTTGATGCGACAAGTATGACACCTGGTATGCTAAATACACAGACGCACATCATTATCGGACAAGTGTATGACGTGTATACGGCATCCGATGCAAAGCTGACGTTAATGGAACGTTATCCAGATGATTATCAGGTGACCGTTGGACATGCGCTTGGCGTAATGGGACAAGAGAAGATCGTAACGGTTCCGATCTATGAACTGGATCGCATTCAAGATTACGGTAATCTCTCGCTCATCTGGGTACCGCGTTCGGATAATGAAATTGTTAAAGCACGTTCATTTGAACGTTTGCATGAAATCGTCGCGATTTTGCGCAGCCCAGGCGGTTGTCCATGGGATCGGGATCAGACACATGCGTCCATTCGTAACAACTTAATAGAAGAGACGTACGAAGTGCTCGAGACGATCGATGATGATGATCCGGATGCCATGTGTGAGGAGCTTGGAGACTTGCTGCTGCAGGTGATGTTCCACTCTCAGATCGAAGAAGAGACGGGAGCTTTCTCCATCTATGATGTGATTCAAGCGATTAATGAAAAGCTGATTCGTCGACATCCGCACGTATTTGGCGACCGGGATGCGAACAATGCCGAAGAAGCACTTGCGAATTGGGATGGCATCAAGGCAGAAGAGAAACGCATGAAAGGCATAGAGCCAGAGGAACAATCCATTCTCGCGGGTATTCCACGTGACTTGCCAGGCATTCTCAAAGCGTGGAAGCTGCAGAAGAAAGCGGCGAAGGTCGGTTTCGACTGGCCGAGTGCGCTTGATGTACTAGATAAGGTACAAGAGGAACTTGCAGAGGTGCGTGAGGCGATCGAGAGCGGTAATGAGCCTGAGCAGCTTGAGGAACTCGGAGATTTACTCTTTGTTATTGTGAACGTTGCTCGCAAGCTTCGTATCGACCCAGAAGAAGCATTAATTGCGGCAACGCGTAAATTTACGAATCGTTTTCACTATGTGGAACAAGGTTTACGCGCAAAGGGGAAATCTTTTGACGAAACTGATATAATAGAAATGGAAGCCTTGTGGCAAGAGGCAAAAAAAGTTCTCAAACCCTAAGATTCTCTAGCAGGATTTTGCAAGGCGACCCAGAATAATTAAATGCGGATCACTGATCCAAACGAACTGACTCTACTATTTTTGGGAGGTAAATGAATTTATGAATAAGACGGATATGATTAACAACATCGCGACAAAAAGCGGATTAACTAAAAAAGACGTTGAAACGGTATTAAACGGTGTTCTTGGTGAAATTACGGAGGCTCTTTCTTCAGGAGATAAAGTGCAATTAATCGGATTTGGTACTTTTGAAACTCGTAAGCGTTCTGGTCGTACGGGACGTAACCCACAAACAGGTTTAGAGATTTCAATTCCTGAATCCACAATTCCAGCATTCAAAGCTGGTAACAAGCTTAAAGAAGCTGTGAAGTAATGCGTTTAGACAAGTTTTTAAAAGTATCTCGCTTGATTAAGCGCCGCACAGTGGCGAAGGATGTTTCCGATCAAGGACGCGTGTGGATTAATGGACGAGATGCAAAAGCTAGCTCTTCAGTGAAGGTGGGCGATGAGATCGCAATTCAATTCGGACAGAAGAAAGTAACTGTGAGGGTAGAGTTGTTATCTGAGTCAACACGCAAGGATGATGCAGCGAACATGTTTACGCTTTTGAAGGAAGAACCCTACAAGAATGAACCACTTTTTTAGTTGAAAAAGAGAGCTGAGGCTCTCTTTTTTTATGCTCGTAATGCTCGCAACTCTATTTTTAAGTTCTAAAGGGTCAAGCTCCTCCATACGTTAATAGTATAAGGAGGGGTATACGCCTATGCACGAAATAACAAAAAATAAACGTCAAGAGATTAAGATGTTAAATCGCAAGCTGCTAGAAATTTCAGGAGTTCTGAACGTCGAGAGCTTTGACAGTGAAGAATTTTTGCTTGAGACGGACTGCGGCTTCTTAATGATTAAAGGACAAAATTTGCATATTAAGAACTTGAATTTAGAGCAGGGTCTTGTCGCCATTGAAGGGTTCGTAAATTCTCTTACTTATGTGGACGCAAACACCCAGGAGAAATCCAAGGGACTGTTTGGGAAGTTATTTAAGTGACACTTCATGTTCAATTTACTACGTTATTCATGATGTTCTGTGGGGGCCTCGCACTCGGCGCGATATACGACTTATTTCGCGTGCTGCACAGGGAATTGCGCTTGCCCCGGTGGAGCTTAATGGTAATCGACACGGTCTATTGGATTGTGGCGACGATCCTCATTTTCCGTCTGTTATACCAAAGCAATCATGGACAAATACGATTGTTTGTTTTCATAGGACTAGTAATAGGTGTTATTCTCTATTATTTTATACTTAGTCGGCTTGTTGTTTGGACAATTGAATTGTTCATTCGTGCTGTCAAATGGCTGTACAAGCTGTGTGTGCGAATTGTAGAAATTTTTATTATCGCGCCATTAGTAGGATTGTACCGCGTTAGTGTAGTGATTTGGGGGATATTATGTGCGATAGCTATTTTCCTCGGCAAAATTGTGCTACAATTGTTGTATCCTTTTTGGCGATTGTTTGTGTGGATGACTCGTCCCATCGTTCGTTATATCAAAACACCTGTTTTTGTTAAACGTACAGTAGGGTGGGTACGCAATCGATTTCGCCGTAAAGATACTTAATTGCTTGTAGCAAGGGGGTAGTTGCACGATGCCAAGTCAATCCAAACAAAAAGCAGTGCAACGAACTTCTAAGAAATCAGGTCGTAAATTACGTTTACTACCGGTTTTTCTGCTATGTTTTCTAGGATGGGCATTAGTCACACTCTGGGATCAACAGAGCATGCTGAAGGACAAGCAATCGCAATTGCAGGATTTAAGCAAGGAATTGGCGCAAGTTCAGCAGACGACGGAAGCAGCTAAGAAAGAGATTGCGCGTTTGAACGATAAGGAATATATCGAACAAAAAATTCGTAAAGAACTGAACTACACCAAAGACGGGGAAACGTTATTTACGACCCCAAGCCCATAATTGGGTATAGATGGAAAAAAAGGCGCTAGCAGTGTTGACCGTGCTCTTTTCATCGGTTATAATCTGCATAGCCATTGTTTTATGAACATATTACAGGGAGGAACATTTTATTTTATGGCAATTGAAGTGGGCAGCAAGTTAGAAGGAAAAGTGACCGGAATCACTAACTTTGGAGCATTCGTCGAACTTTCTGAAGGAGTCACCGGCCTAGTTCACATCTCGGAAATTGCAGACAACTATGTGAAGGACGTCAATGATCATTTGAAGCTAAATGACAAAGTTACTGTTAAAGTGATCAATGTGGACAAGGATGGGAAAATTGGCTTATCGATTAAGCAGACGATTGACAAGCCTGCAGATGCCCCTCGTCCAGAACGACAAGGCGGTCGATTTGATGGATCTGGCAGCCGTCCTCCAGGTGGCGCAGGTCGTCCTAGCGGCGGCGGTATGGGTCGTCCTAGCGGCGGTATGGGTCGTCCAGGTGGAGACCGTGGACCTCGCGGAGATCGTGGCCCTCGTGGTGGCGGATTCAAGCCGCAAGGCGGTCGGTTGACATTCGAGGATAAAATGTCTCGTTTCCTAAAAGATAGTGAAGAACGCATTTCATCTTTGAAAAAGAGCACTGAATCTAAACGCGGTGGTCGTGGCGGAAGACGCGACTAATCCAATATTTCATAATCAACCACACTCTGTTTATACGGAGTGTGGTTTTTTGTGTGCAATCTCGACATAAATTGGCGGCAATCCCTGCAAGTATGTGGCGGACAAACTGGTAAACATTTGACATTTTTAAGCAAAAAGGGTCCGAAAGTACTTGCTGCGCATGATTTGCGCTCGATTTCGCTCTATGCCGCACGGTGTCGGAAATTTCTTTTTACTAGATCACGTATTGTGACAAACTTTATACGAGAGCATCCATATAATAGGGAACACTAATAGAATTGGGTGGTGTCGCCAAACATGTATAAGAACGTGTTAAGTCGAATTCAAGGTGGATTATACACGATTGCGATCGGGAATCGATTTATTCAAGCTGTTGTTGCTCGGAAGTGGTCGATCTTTCTACTTTTAATTGGATTCTTACTCGGGAGAGCGATGATATTGGACGAACTTGCTCCTTTTGCGCTGGCCTATTTTGCAGTTATTTATTTTCAACGCAAAGAACTTGTCCCTTGGGTGATTGTTTCTCTATTCTGTGGAGGTTTGGTGTCCGCACATCCGAATGTGGGACAATTTGTGATCGGGATCGGAGTGTTCCTCCTGATTCAGAAGGCAATTGAGAAGTATGGTCGCTCGAACGTTTCGATGGCACCTTTTATCGTATTTGGCATTATGTTTATGGTGAAGTTATTCTTTCAGCTAGTAGCAACTGAACTATCCTGGTATGCCATGATGTTGATCGGTGTGGAAGCGCTGTTAAGTGGTGTGCTCACTTATATTTTTATACAAGCCTTGCCGGTATTCACACTTACTCGTCGGAATTATCAATTGCGACACGAAGAGATTATCTGCTTAATTATCTTACTCGCATCTGTCATGACAGGAGCAGTTGGTTGGAGTGTTGGCCCTGTTATGATTCAGAATGTGGAATCTCGTTATTTGATTCTATTATTCGCAATGGTAGGCGGTGCGCCATTCGGAGCATCAGTTGGTGTCGTAAGTGGACTGATCTTAAGCTTGGCAGATTCAAATGCGATCTACCAGATGAGCTTGCTTGCTTTTGCAGGATTACTGGCAGGGCTACTGAAGGATGGACGCAGAGTAACCGTCTCGTTAGGTCTATTAATTGGCTCTTCGATTCTATCATTCTATCTGGGAAGCGCCGTTTCGATTATTAACTCCACATGGGAATCGTTAATTGCGATCGGACTATTTTTACTGACACCAAAAAGTGTATTGCAAACACTGGCGAAATACGTGCCGGGTACACAAGAGAATATGAAGGGGCAGCAAGATTATGCCAAGCGAGTACGTGATGTGACAGCAGGACGTGTCGAGCAGTTCTCTGAAGTATTTCGTCAGCTCGCCACATCGTTTAAACAATTGACGGGTGAAAGTCCTTTGCAGCAGAAAGAGCACGATGTGGAGCATTTTATGAATGCTGTGACATCTCAGACATGTAAGAGCTGCTTCAAGCGTGAACGTTGCTGGGATCAGAACTTTTTAAAAACGTATTCGTACATGACCGATATGATGACTGAAATTGAAGTGCGAGGTCAAATGGATAAGCGAGATATTCGCAGAGAATGGAAAAACATTTGCAGTCGAACGGATTCTGTACTCCAAGTGATGAAAGAGCAATACGGGTATTATCAGCACGATATTCATTGGCGCAAGCAGCTAACAGAATCGAGGGCGCTTGTTGCGGAACAGCTTACAGGTGTTTCTCAAGTGATGGAGGATTTAGCGAAGGAGATTAAACGCGAAGGTCAAGAATTATTTTTACAAGAAGAACAGATTCGTGAGGCTCTAGAGGACTTGGGAATGTCCATTCACAGTGTGAATATCGTGTCGCTAGATGAAGGGAAAGTTGAGATTGAGATGATTCATCAGTATACGCGCGGATTTGACGAATGCCGCAAAATTATAGCCCCTCTGCTAAGTGAGATTGTCGGTGAGAATATTGCGGTCAAAAGCGAAGAGCAGCTCGAGCGTGAAGGATATGCTTCTGTGTTATTCGGATCTGCGAAGGAATATAACGTGGAGACAGGTATTGCGGCTATCGGGAAGGGTGGCAGTTACTTGTCAGGGGATTCATATAGTACGGTAGAGCTTGGAAATGGCAAATACGCAGTTGCGTTAAGTGATGGGATGGGAAATGGCGAACGGGCGCGTAGAGAGAGTGAGACAGCTCTTGGTATGCTGCAGCAATTCTTACAATCGGGAATGGATGAGAAACTTGCGATTAAATCGGTGAATTCGGTGCTGCTTCTTCGCTCACCTGAAGAGATGTACGCAACAGTAGATATGGCATTAATTGATCTGTACAGTGCAGATACGACGTTTATGAAGATTGGCTCAACCCCTAGCTTTATTAAACGTGGTAGAGAAGTTATTCCGATTATGGCTAGCAATTTGCCAGTTGGCATCATTAAGGACATTGAAGTTGATCTCGTGTCGATGAAGCTGCAAGATGGCGATTATTTGGTTCTCATGACGGATGGAATCTTGGATGCACCTGAACATATAGTGAATAAGGAAATGTGGATGCAGCGAATGGTTAGTGAGCTTGATGCATTGACTACGCAGGATATGGCAGATACCTTGCTGGATCAAGTGCTGCGTCATGCTGGATCGATGCAAGACGACATGATGGTGGTCGTGGCACGCATAGAGAAGCGTCAACCAGAGTGGGCAACATTCCGCTGGCCGGGTATGGCCCGTATCGAGCGTCCGAAAGTCGTTAGCTAGGTTAAATATAAGGTGAATGAATCGAAAGCAGTTCTGGACCTAAGTCTGGAGCTGCTTCTTATATTGCATTCCTAAACTATCGTTTATCCCTCTTAAATATTGGCGAAACTAGAAATATAGATTCTAGTAAAGCAATGGGGAGGAATAAGTAATGTTAAAGCAAATTCTATTAATTACAGATGGTTGTTCCAATGTAGGGATGAGTCCGGTTATCGCGGCTGCTCATGCCATGGAAGAAGGGATCACGGTTAACGTGATAGGGGTTGTCGATCATGGGGAGCTCGGACAGCTAGGTTCACAAGAAATTATTGAGATTGCACGTGCAGGTGGTGGACTCAGTCGTATCGTATCATCGAGACAATTATCGCAAACGGTGCAGATGATGACGAGAAAGACGGTTGTCGGTACAATAGAGAAGGCAGTAGGGAAAGAACTACGCAATATATTAGGTGACGATCAAATTACACAATTGCCTCCTGCCCAGCGTGCAGAAGTCGTTCATGTTATCGATGAGATGAGCGAGAATAGCGCGATGCGGGTTGCCTTACTTGTAGATACAAGCGCTTCTATGAAGCCTAAGCTTGCAGCCGTGCGCGATGCTTTGCAAGATTTACTTCTTTCATTGCGAGCAAGAGCGGGCCAAAGTGAGGTTGCTGTATTCCATTTTCCAGGTTCATTAAGTGGGGAAGTAGAAGTTGAGATGGACTCTCCTTGGACCCAAGATCTTGCAAATATACATAAGATGTTCTATAAAATAAACATGAGGGGCACGACACCTACAGGCCCAGCACTGCTGAATGTTGTGGAGTATGTAGCAGAAAAACCATCGCTAGATAGTAGTAAGGACGGGATTCTTGGTGACTACGTTGTTTAATCTAGATCTACGACCAGGCATTACACTGCGTGGGAAGTGGAATGGAAAGTTATATACAATTGAACGATTAATTGGTGCAGGGGCAAATGGTCAGGTGTATCTGGTCCGATCAGGTAAAGCTCAATTTGCACTCAAAATAGGCTTTGAGACGGTCGATCATCAATCGGAGATTAATGCACTTCGTCGTCTATCAGACACTTCGACTTCCTTTCGGGATATGCTCCGAGATGTAGACGATTTTGTCTGGATGGGTAAGGAGTACCCTTTCTTTGTGATGAAATACATTGAGGGTACTTCCTTAACCCAGTTTATGGACACGCATGAGCCGGATTGGGTGTATGTCATTGGTCTGCATTTGCTGAGTAAATTGCGAGAACTGCATGAACAGGGATATGTTTTTGGTGATTTAAAAATGGAAAATGTGCTCGTATGCGCCTATGGGCATGTCGAGCTCGTTGACTTTGGCGGTGTTACGCCAATAGGCAAATCTGTCAAACAGTTTACAGAGCTGTATGATCGCGGATTCTGGGGAAGCGGGTCACGTGTTGCAGAGCCCAGCTATGATCTCTTTTCATTTGCAGTATTAATGATTCGTGCATTTGATACGGGAAAAAAGATTACGAACTGGTCGCAAGGCTTACCTCAGAATCGGAGTACGAGCGATTTATCGCAGTTATTAGATGAGGTGTCGGTTCCGCGTAATGCGAAGCCTGTCTTGGAACAAATGTTGCAGCAGCGTTTTTCTACGGCGAAGGAAGCAAGTACAGCGTGGCGGCAATTGTTTCGTCATGCCAGTAAGCGTAAAGCAGAACCAGTCCGTGGGAATTGGCTTTCGATATGTTTTACAGCCTCTCTAGTCGTATTTGGGCTTACACTTTATTTGTATTGGCCTAGATAATGTGGAAGAGTTATACCTAGCAACCAGAAAAGAGGGATGGAATGGAACTTCAACTTACCGTAGAGCAGCATATTGCAGCGAAGCAATTACTTGCGGATGGAGATTGCATCGTAGTTGCCGTTTCAGGAGGTCCAGATTCGGTCGCACTGCTCCATCTGCTCTACGTGCTATCTAGCAAACATCAATGGAAGCTCGTTGTCGCACATGTGAATCATGGATTTCGAGTTGAAGAATCGAGAGAAGAAGCGCTTCAAGTGGAGGCACTCGCACGAACATTGGGACTGCCTTGCGAGATTGCAGAAGTAAATGTGCCAGCTTACATTGCAGCAACATCGCTGAATCCCCAGGTAGCAGCGAGAGAGAAGCGTTATGATTTTTTACATAAAATCGCTCGTAAGTATGAAGCGGGATGTATCGCACTTGCCCATCATGCCGACGATCAGGCTGAGACGATGATGATGCGAATTGTTCGTGGTACAGGACCATCAGGGTTAGGTGGTATTCGTGATGTTCGGATGGATCGTAATGTGAAACTGATTCGTCCTTTACTTCGTATACACAAAGAACAACTTATTGACTATTGTCATCAAGAACAAATTCCTTATAGTGTGGATGCATCGAATGCATCTCGCAAATATTTTAGAAACCAAGTTCGGTTAGACATTATTCCTTTTTTGCAAAAATATAATGAAGAACTTCCACACGCTCTAATTCGCTTAAGCGAAGTGATGCAGGCGGAGGAAGCGTACATGCAGCAAGAGACGGAGCGGGTTTTTCAAGAAATCGTATTCATTCATAATGAGGATGTAAGATTGCCTCGTCATCGATTTATGAAACTCCCCCTCGCTTTACAACGACGCTTGATTAAATTAATATTAAGTTATCTTGCTTGCCCGGCCGAATGGCTAGACTTTACAAGAATTGAAATGCTTCGTGAATCTATGATTCGCGAGACCGGCCCGAATATGCGGCAATTAATCTATGGACATATGTACTTCGTTCGCGAATACGAACAGCTTTCTTTTATTAAAGAATGGCGGGAAACAGCATCTTTTCAGTATGAGTGCCAACCGCTTGGTGGTGCAGTATCGATTCCCGAGATTGCATCCACATTCGAGTTTCATGTTATCGATCATTTGGATCATAGGCACGAAAAAGAGAGAAAAACACGTTTGTTTTCAGCGAAGGAACAAGAAGCTTTTTTTGATATGGATCAGCTAGAACTGCCTTTATGTATTCGTAATCGCAGAGATGGTGATCGGATTGAACCTTTTGGTTTAAATGGATCAAAAAAAGTAAAAAATATGTTCATTGACGCCAAAGTGGCGCAACGTGAACGTGATCGAATTCCAATCCTGCTCGATGCAAAAGGGCAGATTTTGTGGATTCCAGGCTATGGGCGATCTCGCTTTGCAGCTGTTGATCCGAACACGCGGCGTGTGCTGCATGTGAAGGTGGATTCCTTCGATTAGGGGCATTCTCACAAGAGCATGGAAACATGTACTCACTCATATTATGATGTAGGAGGAATACCCTTGCACAACGATATTCAAGAAGTGCTTTACAGTGAAGAGGTTATTCAGAACAAAATTGCCGAGTTAGGCGCACAACTTACAGCGGAGTATGCAGATAAGAACCCGCTTGTTATTTGCGTTCTGAAAGGCGCATTTATTTTTATGTCTGATCTTGTTAAGAAGATCGACTGCCCGCTTCAAATTGATTTCATGGCAGTATCCAGTTATGGACATTCCACGAAATCTTCTGGAGTTGTGAAAATTTTAAAAGATCTTGATGTAGCAATTGAAGGTCGTCACATCCTTATTGTCGAAGATATTATTGATAGTGGACTCACGCTTAGCTACCTAATCGACGTATTGGAACGCCGTAATGCGAAATCCATTGCTGTTGTTGCTTTATTCGATAAGCCAGAGCGTAGAACAGTTGATTTGGAGCCTGACTACAAAGGGTTCTCCATTCCAGATGCATTTATCGTTGGATACGGGCTAGACTATGCGGAACAATACAGAAACCTACCTTATGTAGGTGTCCTTAAACCAGAGGTTTATTCAAGCTAAACAGGACAATCATCAGCGCTTAAGTTGCATTGTTGTGATGCACTTAACAGCTGTGGTAAAATAATAAAAGTGTGTTGTTTGAGAGGTGGTAGAGAATGAATCGGTTTATTAGGACTAGTGGCTTTTATTTAATTGTAGTGCTGGTAGTCGTTGGTATTGTCAGCTTTGTAAGCAATCAGAATGAGCGAACTGATCGTATTAGTTATGACAAGTTCAAAGTTGAACTCAAGAATAATAACGTAGAGTCAGTCAAGGTTCAATTTGACAAGTATACCTATTTGATAAAAGGAACGCTAAAGAGTAATAATCATGCTCCGTTCGAAACACGAGGTCCAGCAAGCGATAAAATGCTCGCGATGATTGACGACAGCGGAGTCGCTCAAGAGCATCTGCCAATGGAAGGCGAGAGCCTATGGCTGAGCTTCCTTACCTCGATTATTCCTTTTGTCATTATGTTCGTATTGTTCTTCTTCTTGCTTAACCAGTCGCAAGGCGGCGGTGGCAAAGTGATGAACTTTGGTAAGAGTAAAGCGCGTCTATACAACGACGAGAAGAAGAAAGTTACATTTGAAGATGTAGCTGGTGCTGACGAAGAGAAACAAGAGCTAGTGGAAATCGTTGAATTCCTCAAGGACCCTCGCAAATTCTCGGCAGTTGGAGCTCGTATTCCGAAGGGTGTCCTTCTTAATGGTCCTCCAGGAACGGGTAAAACATTGCTTGCTCGTGCAGTAGCTGGTGAAGCTGGCGTTCCGTTCTTCTCGATTTCCGGTTCGGATTTCGTAGAGATGTTCGTCGGTGTCGGTGCTTCCCGTGTTCGTGACTTGTTCGAGAATGCGAAGAAGAATGCACCTTGTATCATCTTTATCGATGAGATTGATGCAGTAGGTCGTCAGCGTGGAGCTGGTCTTGGTGGTGGACACGATGAACGTGAACAAACACTCAACCAATTGCTCGTTGAGATGGATGGTTTCGGTGCGAACGAAGGTATCATTATCATCGCTGCAACGAACCGCCCTGATATCCTTGACCCGGCATTGCTTCGTCCAGGACGTTTTGACCGTCAGATTACAGTCGATCGTCCAGATGTTAAAGGCCGTGAAGCGGTACTTAAAGTACACGCCCGCAATAAGCCTTTAGCTGCTAACGTGAAGCTGGATACCATTGCTCGTTATACAACTGGATTTACAGGCGCTGATCTTGAGAATCTATTGAACGAATCGGCACTTATTGCGGCTCGCCGTAATCGTAAAGATATTTCGATGGATGAGGTCGAAGAAGCGTTTGACCGTGTGATTGTTGGAACACAGAAGAAGAGCCGCGTAGTATCTGAACGCGAGAAGAAAACTGTTGCTTACCACGAATCAGGTCATGCGATAATTGGTTACTATGCTGAGCATGCAGATAAGATTCACAAAGTTACGATTATCCCTCGTGGTCGTGCAGGAGGATACGTGCTTATGCTTCCGAAGGAAGGCGAAGACCGTATGCTTTATACGAAGAACGAATTGCTTGATAAAGTTACAGGTTTACTTGGTGGACGTGTTGCGGAAGAATTGTTTATCGGCGACATCGGTACAGGCGCATACAGTGACTTCCAGAAAGCGACGAGCACGATTCGCAGCATGGTCATGGAATACGGTATGAGTGATAAGCTTGGTCCATTGCAATTTGGCTCCACACAAGGCCAAGTATTCCTTGGACGCGATATCGGCCATGAGCAGAACTACTCCGATGCGATTGCTTATGAGATCGACCAAGAAATGCAGCGTATGATTCGTGAGTGTTATGATCGTGCGAAGCAGATTTTGACGGATCACTCCGCAGAAGTTCACTTAGTTGCGAACGCACTTCTTGAACGTGAAACATTGGATAAAGATCAGATTGTTGAGCTTTTAGAAAATGGCGTAATCAAGAATGATGAACTTTCTGGTGACGATATCAAAGTAACAATCGGCACACATAAGGAAGCAGAAGTGATTAAAGCTGCTCCTGTAGAATCTACTCCTGAATCTGCAAAAGAAACAGAAGAGAAGATCGAAGATAATAACTCCGATCCGAACAAAGATTCCAAGGACGTTTAATACGAACGAATAAACCGGACTATGCGATCTGCATAGTCCGGTTTTGCTTTATAACGCGGCTTTTTTGTGGATTGACACTACGGGTAGGTTCCTGTAAATTAGTTGTAAATCGTGTGTTCCAAATTGTTACACAGATAATTGATATTGCAAGGTGTTATGATCGGGGGGAAGATCATGGAGGCTTTAGCTTTACAGCATAAGGCAGAGCAGAATCGTGTACTTAGAGAACGATTAGCTCAGTTAAAGAAAGAACGAAATGCAATTATTTTAGCTCATTATTATCAACGAGATGAAATACAGGAAATCGCAGATTTCCGTGGGGATTCCTTCTTATTAGCACAGAAGGCAGCGTCAACAGATGCCGATGTCATCGTGTTCTGTGGTGTTCATTTTATGGGCGAGAGCGCCAAGATATTAGCACCGACGAAGACGGTCATCATTCCAGATGAGCGTGCAGGCTGTCCGATGGCTGATATGGTTAACGTAGAAGGTCTTCGCGCACTCAAACGCCAGCACCCGAATGCGAAAGTAGTCGCATATATTAATACATCAGCTGAAGTGAAATCAGAAACTGATATTTGCTGTACATCAGCTAACGCGCTTAAAGTCGTGAATTCTGTGGATTCGGACGAGGTAATCTGGGTTCCAGATAAAAATTTGGGCGACTATGTATCTAAATTCACAAACAAGAAAATGATCATCTGGGAAGGATACTGCAATACGCATGATATGCTTACCATTAAAGATGTGGAAGAAATGAAGCGATTGCACCCGAATGCACAGTTTGTTGTGCATCCAGAATGCCGACCAGAAGTTGTGGCAATGGGGGATTTCGTAGGGTCCACAACAGCGATTATTAAATATTGCAAAGAATCTCCTTGTCAGGAGTTTATAGTTGGAACAGAAGATGGGACTGGGTATCAGCTTCGTCTAAACAGCCCAGATAAGCAATTCCATTTTGCAACAAAGTATTTGGTATGTCCGAATATGAAAGTGAATAATTTGAAAAAAGTGGTTAAAGCGCTCGAAACGATGAAACCGGAGATCTATGTGCCGGATCACGTGGCTGAGCAAGCTAGACAATCACTGGAGCGCATGTTACTCGTGAAGTAGCATGCGCTACTCTCTTGTTTAGAGGTGGTTATAAGATGAAGATACCTAGTACGTTAGTTGATGTCGATTTAGATGATTTACCTGTAGTGGATACGGATGTCATCGTAATTGGTGCAGGAATAGCGGGGTTATTTACAGCCATCAAAGCAAGTGAGAGTTATCAAGTTTTGATGATTACGAAGAAGTCACTGCTTGATTCGAATACAAGGTACGCGCAGGGTGGAATCGCTGCCGTCATTGCAGATGATGATTCACCAGAGTACCATTTGCAAGATACGCTAATGGCAGGTGCAGGACTATGTTCTCGCAATGCCGTAGATGTACTTGTCCATGAAGGTCCCGATGGTGTCAAAGATCTGATTCGAATGGGTACTACCTTTGATGAAGAGAATGGGGTACTGGCTCTGACGAAAGAAGGAGCACATAGTCAGCGTCGTATTTTACATGCCAATGGAGACGCAACTGGGGCAGAGATTGTACGCGCATTATCAGAGAAGACGAAGAGTGATCCGAATATCACACTTTGGGATGATCATTTTGTCATCGATTTATTGAAGAATGAAGCTGGTGAATGTTATGGCGCACTTGTCCAGAAACCGGATGGTTCGCGTGTAATAGCGCGTGGTCAAGCGACGATCCTATGTACAGGTGGTGCTGGCCAGCTTTATCGTTATACGACGAATCCGGATATCGCAACAGGTGATGGTATCGCCATCGCTTATCGAGCGGGAGCACTCATTCAGGATGTTGAATTTATTCAATTTCATCCTACTTCGCTATGTTATCCAGGAGCGCCGCGTTTCTTAATATCAGAAGCTGTGCGAGGAGAAGGTGCGATTCTGCGCAATATTAAGGGTGAACGTTTCATGGAGCGATATCATCCATTACTTGAATTAGCACCACGTGATATTGTAGCGAGAGCAATCGTTTCCGAAATGGAATCGACCAAGTCTACCTATGTATACATTGATGTGACACATGAACCGGAAGAGATGGTGAAGCATCGTTTTCCAACCATTTATGAATTTTGCATGCGCTATGGTTTAGATTTGGCGAGTGACTGGATTCCGGTCGCACCTGCAGCTCATTATATGATGGGTGGAGTGAAGACGGATTTACATGGGGCAACGGCTGTGCCAAGATTGTACGCTTGTGGCGAAGTGTCCTCTACAGGTGTACATGGTGCGAATCGTTTAGCATCTAATTCATTGTCAGAGGCGATTGTATTTGGTCGTCGCATTATTGAACGGATCAAGCTGCTTGAACCCCTAGCGATACAAGGTAGATCTCTCACATCGAGTGAAGCAGCTCTAGAGCATGCAAGTTCACTTGACTCTGCTCCTGAACTACGCAAAGACGTTGCGCAGCAAGCTGTTGTTGAGCGCAGGCTTAAACTGCAGAAAGTTATGCTGCGGTATGTTGGTTTACTTCGAACAGCGAAGACACTTCAGAAGGCGATTGATGAACTATCTAGACAGCATTCGTTCTTCGATACACGTCTGACTCGTCGTGAAGAATATGAGTTTGCCAATTTGCTCACATGTGCGCTATTAACGGCGCAAGCGGCGCTTCATCGTGATGAAAGTCGTGGTGGACATTATCGCGAAGATTTTCCAGAATCCAATAATGCCAAATGGCAGAAACATATTGTTTTCCATATTGAAACGGGCATGTCTGAGGAGTGGATATTAGATGCATAACTTGAATAAGCGTTTATTGGCGCAGCAAATACAAGCTTGGTTGCAAGAGGATGTTGGAGCAGGGGATGTCACATCCCTTTCTACAATTCCAGTAGCAAGTAAGTCTACGGGTATTATCCATGTGAAGCAAGACGGGATATTAGCAGGAATCAGCATTGCTGAAGCTGTATTTGCAGAGGTTGATCCGAAGTTACAATTCAAAGCGGAAGTAATGGATGGAACACCTGTTACGAAAGGAACCATTATTGCGACTGTAACTGGCAGTACCCGAAGCATCTTGATTGGAGAACGTTTGGCACTTAACTTGCTTCAGCGCTTGTCAGGAATTGCGACGAAGACACATGCATTTACGGCAGTAGTTGCAGATTTACCGGTTCGTCTTGTGGATACGCGTAAGACCACTCCGGGATTACGCCTGCTTGAGAAATACGCTGTGCGTGTTGGTGGCGGTCATAATCATCGATTTGGTTTATATGATGCTGTTATGATAAAAGATAATCATATTAAGGGTGCCGGAAGTATTACAGCTGCGGTTCAAGCTGCGCGTGAGGCGATCCCTCATACCATGAAGATTGAAGTTGAAGTAGAAGATTTTATGCAACTAGAAGAAGCGCTTCAAGTAGGCGCGGATATCATTATGCTAGACAATATGCCACCTGCTCAAATGAAAGAAGCGGTTGCGGTGATTAAAAGTCGTGCACCGCATATTATCGTGGAAGGTTCTGGTTCTGTATCTCCACAGACGATTCGAGTAATGGCAGAGACAGGTGTAGATATTATTTCTATAGGACAGCTCACGTATTCCGTAGCTGCTTTAGATATATCACTCGATCTTAATGCGCGGAAGGAGAGCACGTTTGCATGATTTTAGTTATCGACGTGGGCAACACGAATATTGTTCTTGGCTTGTACAAAGAAAAGGATTTGCTTCATCATTGGCGGATTAGTACAAACCGATCAGCGACCACGGATGAGTATGGGATGATCGTATCGAATCTTTTCCGACATGCAGATATTAAATTGGATCAGATTCAAGGTGTGATCATCTCTTCTGTCGTACCGCCGCTGATGTTTGTTCTAGAAAACCTGTGTCTGGATTATTTGAAAAAGACACCTTATATCGTTGGCCCAGGTATTAAGACGGGGCTTAATGTTCGCGTGGACAACCCTAAAGAAGTAGGTGCTGACCGCATTGTGAATGCAGTAGCGGCCCTTGAACTATATGGATCACCATGTGTGATCGTGGATTTCGGTACAGCAACAACTTACGACTATATTGATCATGCAGGTCAACTTGTTGGCTGCGCAATTGCACCAGGTATCGGTATTTCGACTGAAGCTTTATATCAACGTGCAGCCAAGCTACCGCGTATTGAACTTGTGAAACCGAAGAGTGTAGTTGGGAAGAATACCGTATCTGCGATGCAAGCAGGGATCATTTTTGGATACGTATCTCAGGTAGATGGCATTGTGACGCGTATAAAAGAAGAATTCAATGTTGAACCAACCGTTGTCGCAACAGGTGGACTTGCAGAGTTAATTGCGTCGGAATCCCGAACAATTGATTTAGTTAACCCACTTTTAACGCTGCAAGGCTTGCAACTTATTTATGAAAAAAACGTTTAGAACATATACGTATTAGAGGTGACTTCAATTGAAAGACTATATGATTCGCGGAACTGGATTTGCGGGGAAAGTTCGCGCATTTGCAGTATGCTCAACATCGATCACAGACGAACTAAGTCGTAGACATCAGGCAACACCAACCGTGACAGCGGCGCTTGGACGGACAGTAGCGGCCAGCTTAATGATGGGGGCGATGCTCAAGGGTGAAGAGAAGCTGACAGTTCAAGTACAAGGTGGCGGTCCAATCGGTCAGATTATCGTGGATTCCAATGCGTATGGGGAAGTGCGTGGTTACATTTCTAATCCAACTGTTGATTTACCGCTCAATGCCAAAGGTAAGCTGGATGTGGCTGGAGCAGTAGGAACAGATGGTGCTCTTTATATCATTAAAGATTTAGGTCTTAAAGAACCATATCGCGGTTCTACACCGATCATATCAGGTGAACTTGCTGAAGATTTTACGTACTATTTTACCGTATCCGAGCAGACGCCTTCAGCTGTTTCATTGGGTGTACTTGTGGATGTGGACTATTCAGTTAAAGCAGCAGGTGGATTTATTATTCAATTAATGCCAGGTTTAACCGATGAAGAGATAACAGAGCTTGAACAGCGTCTATCGCAAATCCCTTCAATGACAACAATGTTGGAACGCGGGTTGGATCTTGAGCAAATTCTAGGAGAAGTTCTTCCTTCTTTCCGATTGTTTGAGACCATGGATGTTTCCTTTAAGTGCAAGTGCTCACGTGAGCGTGTAGAAGAAACATTGGTTTCTCTAGGCAAGGCGGAATTAGAGCAGTTGCTTACTGAAGACGGTAAAGCAGAAATTCAGTGTCATTTTTGCAATGAGACATTCGGATTTACATCAGAGGACATACAGTCGATCATCGACAAATTATAGTGAAGCTGAGGCGAGCAATTAGGGGTCATGGCAAAAAGAGGAGTAGGAGCAATCATTGGCGGGCTTTGTGTCTGTATTGCGGTGCTGCTGGTTGTAGTACTGAGTGGAGGAGGCGCATCTTCGGATAAAGGCAATTCGAAAGATATTAGAGGAGATGCGGATTCCACTCAAGTCATTGCCAAGGTCGGTGACCGCCAGATCACAATGGGAGAGATTCAGAAACAATTAATTAAACACTATGGCAATGAAATGGTGAATCAATTGATCGATCGTGAGGCCATCCGCATAGAAGCGAGAGAGGTTGGTATCACGGTAGATGATGAAGAGATTAACCGCGAACTCAAGATGAATAGTGAAGGCTACGAGAGTTTGGAAGCTTATTTTAAAGCAATGAAAGATCAGCTGGGTTTGTCCCAAGAGGAACTACATGACGATGCCTATTACAAGCTGTTGCTCGAACGTCTTGCGACGCGAAGTGTTACGATCACTGACGAAGAAGTAACGGAGTATATGCGCACCCATGCAGAAGAATTCAAAGCAAGATCTGAGTACCATATTCAACAGATGATCTTGGCATCGAAAGAACATGCCGATAAGGCGCTTAGAGAGCTGAACAAAGGACAGGAGTTCTCAACCCTTGTACGAGATCGTTCCATTGATGAAACAACGTCAAGCACAGACGGAGATCTAGGTTGGATTTTTGAAAATGATCCTTTCATCTCTTCGCCGATCATGACAGCAGCGAAGAAACTGAAAAAGAATGAATACAGCGGCATCATTCCTCTGACGAACGGCTATGCCATCATTTTGTTGAAAGATAAAAAGACAGAAGAAAAGGAAGATCCTGCTATCATTCGTGAGAAAGTTAAAAAGCAGCTTGCTATCCAAAAAGCACCTCCAATGAAAGAAGTGGTGAATGCCCTTCGATCCAAGCATGGCGCGCAAATCTTGGACGGAAAATTTTTGCAGTAAATCCGAGTGACTTGGTTGACAATCTATGGAAGCCTTGATAAGATTAGATTAACGAATACCAACTGATTTACTCGGAAATTATAGATCATATTTTTTTGCGAATGCTTAAGGAGGAAGATGACGATGGCTAAGCTTGTGCAGAGTATTACAGAATTGATTGGAAATACACCGATTGTTCGTTTAAACCGTGTTGTTCCAGAAGGTAGTGCTGAGGTTTATGTGAAGCTGGAGTTCCAGAACCCAGGTGCTAGCGTGAAGGATCGCATAGCGATCTCTATGATCGAAGTAGCAGAACAAGAAGGTAAGCTAAAGCCAGGCGACACAATCGTTGAGCCGACTAGTGGTAACACAGGTATCGGTCTTGCAATGGTTGCTGCCGCTAAAGGATATAGAGCGATTCTCGTTATGCCTGAGACGATGAGTATGGAACGTCGCAACTTGCTTCGTGCATATGGTGCTGAGCTTGTATTAACACCAGGTGCAGAAGGAATGAAAGGCGCGATTGCACGTGCAGAAGCTTTGCAAGCAGAGAATCCGACTTACTTTATTCCACAGCAATTTAAGAATCAAGCGAACGTGAAAGTACACCGTGAAACAACAGGTCCAGAAATCGTGGAAGCGATCAATGGCTATGATGGCAAGCTCGATGCATTTGTAGCGGGTATTGGTACAGGTGGTACAATTACAGGAACGGGTTCGATTCTTAGAGAGAACTTCCCGAACATCAAGATTTTTGCGGTAGAACCTAGCAGTTCGCCTGTACTATCTGGTGGTAAGCCGGGTCCTCATAAGATTCAAGGAATTGGTGCAGGATTCGTACCTGACATTCTTGATACGAATATTTATGATGAGATTATTGCGGTTGAGAATGATGATGCATTCGAGACTTCTCGCCGTGTAGCGAAAGAAGAAGGAATCCTTGGTGGTATTTCTTCCGGTGCAGCGATTTATGCAGCATTGAAAATAGCGAAAGACTTAGGTCCTGGTAAGAGAGTGCTTGCTGTTGTACCTAGTAATGGTGAGCGTTACTTGTCCACACCACTTTATCATTTCGAGGACTAATCATAGATTAGAACATAAGACCCTTCAGCTTGAGGCTGAGGGGTTTTTAAATTTTCCAGTTTGAAGTATACTAATGGACAACTCAGCAAGACAGGCAGCATTTGGTTGTAGAGGGGAGTAAGAATACAGTTGAACGTTACATCTTATGAGAATTGGAAACAGTGGGCGAATTGTGGGAGCTATACCGTGCTTCCATTTGTAATGAAAAAGGAGTTAGAGCAACAGGTGATTCCTTCATGGGAAGAAGCATGGAAAGAAGCGGCACCAGAGTCATTCGTCCTTGAAAGTGGCAAAGGTGGCCGATACACGATGCTTGGGCTTAAGCCAGTGTCGATAATACGGGGAACTGTAGAACGCGCAGAAGTATGGGAAGAAGATGGGCATGGCAGTCCGCGCAGAATTGTGCTGGAGAAAAATGCCTTACAAGCCGTGCAGCACTGGATGCTTCCTTATCGTTCTCCACGAGTGGAAGAAGCACCTAAATTTATTGGTGGTTGTGTCGGATTCTGGGGTTATGATGTTGCGCGCTGTATTGAACATTTACCTGAGCAAGCTGCGAATGATTTGCCAGTACCTGATTATAGTTTTGCGATGTACAATGAAATTTGGGTTGTGGATCAAGAGAAGAATGATATATATATGGCTGTGCATACGGCTCTTACGCATAATCTTGCACAAGATGAACATGCGTTGCTGGAAGCGTACCGCTCTGCTGAACGAACAGCTAATTTGATGTTGGATAAGTGGAATAAACTTATTTATGCATCACAGACATATGATTATCGCAAACGTCGCGAGCTTATTCTTGAGCAGAGTCACAGTCGTGGTGAAGGTTTGACTATTGATGTAGAGCAATTAAGTGATCTGAAGCCGGCTTTTCGCCGTGAAGACTTCGAACATGCTGTAGATCGCATTCAATCGTATATTTCTGCGGGTGATGTATTCCAAGTGAATTTATCTGTTAGACAAAGTCGTCCGATGCATTCTTCTCCCGAGGAAGTGTATGAGTGGCTGCGTATTATTAATCCATCTCCTTATATGGGATTGATGCGTTTTGGAGACTTTACGCTTGCGTCCGCTTCGCCTGAATTGCTTGTTCAATTGGAACAAGGTGTCCTTCGTACGCGTCCTATTGCTGGTACGCGTCGCCGTGGTGCGAATGCTAGAGAAGATCAGAGGCTTGCGGATGAATTGATTCATAATGAAAAAGAGCGAGCTGAGCATGTGATGCTTGTCGATCTGGAGCGTAATGATCTCGGTCGCATTTCGGAGTATGGCAGTGTTAAAGTCGATGACTTTATGGTGATTGAATATTATTCACACGTGATGCATATCGTCTCTCAAATAGAAGGTAAGATTGCTCAAGGCAAAAATGCTTTTGATGCCATTGCCGCTACTTTCCCAGGAGGTACGATCACGGGTGCGCCTAAGGTTCGTACGATGCAAATCATTGAAGAATTAGAACCCGTTCGTCGTGGACCATACACAGGTGCGATGGGATGGATTGACTATAATGGAGATATGGAATTTAATATAATTATACGTACTTTGGTTACTGCGCAAGGAATGGGACATGTCCAAGCAGGTGCAGGTATCGTGATTGATTCGGTGCCAAGCCAAGAGTACAAAGAATCGCTTAACAAGGCGAAGGCAGTATGGAAGGCAATTGAGTTTAGTGAGCAAGAATTGAGCAGAGCTTAGGGAGGGTACCGAAGATGATTTTAGTAATTGATAATTACGATTCATTTACTTACAACTTGGTGCAGTATTTAGGAGAGCTAGGAGAAGAGATTATCGTTCGTCGTAATGATGAGATTGACATCGCAGGTATTGAGGCGCTTGCGCCGGATCACATTTTGCTGTCACCAGGACCTTGTACACCCAATGAAGCGGGTGTGTGCCTCACGGTTGTTGATCATTTTAAAGGCAAAGTGCCGATCATGGGTGTTTGTCTGGGTCATCAGACGATTGGGCAAGCGTTCGGCGGCGAAGTTGTGCGTGCAGCAAATTTGATGCATGGGAAGACATCGCAAATTCATCATGATGGATTAACGATATTTAAGGATATACCAGATCCTTATACAGCAACTCGATATCATTCCTTAATTGTTCGCAAAGAGACATTGCCAGATTGTCTGGAAGTCAGTGCGTGGACAGCTGAGGGTGAGATTATGGGACTGCGTCATAAAGAGTATGCGATTGAAGGTGTACAATTCCATCCAGAATCGATCATTACGGAACATGGATTACAGTTGCTTCGTAATTTCCTTAGGTTAAGGGAGAAAGAACTGCTCGGATGAAGATAAGTTTAAATGGTCGTTTAATTGATGATCAAGAAGCCGTGATCTCCATTTATGATCACGGTTTTCTTTACGGTATGGGTTTGTTTGAAACGTTTCGCACTTATGAAGGGCGTCCTTTCTTGTTGGCACAGCATCTAGAGCGATTAACTGCTGGATGTGAGGAGCTCGGAATTTCATTTGAGCCAGATCAGGAGCGAGTACATGAATTGGTTCAAAGTCTACTTCAAGCTAACGGCCTTGAAGATGGCTATTTTCGCTATACAATAACGGCGGGTGATGATCTGCTTGGTTTGCCTGGGCATTCCTATGAACGCCCAACGGAGATTCTATATGTCAAAGGTTTACCACCGCGTAATAGGCAGCAGATGCGCCAGGGTAAAGCGTTGCAGTTATTAGACTTGAGGCGTAATACACCAGAAGGTACAGTACGACTGAAATCATTGCACTATATGAACAATATTTTAGCGAAGCGGGAAATGCTGCAATACCCATGGACAGCTGCATCCACTGTTGAAGGGCTTATGCTGACAGAGGAAGGTTATGTAGCAGAGGGGATTGTTTCAAATATATTTTTTGTGAGTGAAGGTAAGTTATGTACACCAGCATTAACAACAGGAATCTTACCTGGTATAACACGTCAATTCATTATGGACATAGCTGTTGAAGCAGGGGTGTCGATTGAGGAAGGTTTGTATACAGTAGAACAACTGCAGCAAGCTGATGAAATCTTAATGACCAATTCGATTCAGGAAATTTCACCTGTGCATACACTTTGGAATCGAGAGGGGACGAATGTGCTGAAAGGTGGTTCTCTCCTTAGTGTCCCAGGATTGATTACTGAGATGTTAATGAATAAGTATCAACAACATATAGGAAGTGAAACATGATTCGTACATGGAGTTGTCAGCATCAAGATATACAATTAGGACATCGAACATTGATTATGGGCATATTGAATGTTACACCAGACTCTTTTTCAGATGGTGGTTCTTATGTAACGGTAGAGACCGCTATTGAGCGGGCGAAGCAGATGGTAGCTGAAGGTGCAGATATTATTGATATCGGTGGAGAATCAACTCGTCCAGGGTTTGATGAAGTTGGACAAGAAGAAGAATTGCGTCGTGTCATTCCTGTGATTCAAGCCATTGCTAAGGAAATGTCTGTTCCTATTTCTATTGATACGTACAAAGCTGAAGTAGCTGATCAAGCCATTCAGGCAGGTGCGTCGATCATAAATGATGTGTGGGGATTTAAACGTGATCCTCGAATGGCAGAAGTTGCTGCGAAGCATCGGTGTCCTGTCATTCTTATGCACAATCGTATGGATGAGAACTATAATGATTTTTTATTAGATGTCATTAACGATTTACAAGAAAGTATCGACATTGCACGTGCCGCAGGTGTGGTAGATCAGCAGATCATGCTCGACCCCGGTATTGGTTTTGCCAAGAGTCATGAACAGAACTTATGGCTGATGAATCATTTGAGTGATTTAGTGAAACTAGGTTATCCGGTGCTGCTAGGCACATCTCGCAAACGGATGATTCGTAATACATTAGGTGGTCTGCCGCCAGAAGATGTTGTGGAAGGAACAGCTGCTACGGTTGCAATTGGGATTGCACAAGGCTGCGATATTATGCGGGTGCATGATGTTAAGGCGATGAAACGTGTGGCTGTCATGACAGATGCGATTGTAAGAATGCAGCATGAACTCGTATAGGAGGCTTTAACTTGGATAAAATCATATTAACTAGAATGGAATTTTACGGTTACCATGGAGTCATTCCACAAGAGAACATGTTAGGTCAACGTTACTATGTGGATGTTGAGATGATGTTCCCTTTGCGCAAAGCGGGGTTAACGGATGATATTGAGCAATCTGTTAACTATGCGGAGGCATATGAACATATTAAACAAGTGGTACAAGGTGAACCGTTCAAGCTCATAGAAGCACTAGCTGAATGCATTGCATCTCGTTTGCTTGATACTTATAATATCATTAACGAGGTTACAGTCCGCGTCATTAAGCCACATCCACCATTTGATATTCATTTCCAAGGGGTTACCGTAGAAATTACACGCAGCCGGGAGACGATTACGAATGGAGAGTAGCACATCTATTGCTTATATTGCATTAGGTTCCAATATGGGAGACCGTCATGAATATTTGGAACAAGCGATTGAATATTTAGAACAACATCCGCAAATCACATTAGCAGGAAAGTCTTCTATTTATGAAACAGAACCTGTAGGGTTTACGGATCAAGACGCTTTCTTGAATATGGTTATTGCTGTACGTACCTCAATTCGCCCTCATGAATTACTACACACCATGTTAAGCATTGAATTGAAACTTGGGCGTACACGTGATATTCATTGGGGACCACGGACTATAGATTTAGATCTATTGGTATATGGTGACACAAAGATTGAATCGGAAGATCTCCACCTTCCTCATCCTCGAATGGAAGAACGAGCTTTTGTTATGATTCCTTTCGTCGAAGTCATAGCCCAATGTATGTCCGATCAAGAGCGTATAACTAGACTTCAGCACATCCTTGAAGGACTCGGTGGAAAGGAAGGCGTCAAGTTATGGAGAAAAGCTCATTAGCACAGCGCATTCGCGCTTTTCGTAAGTTAAAAGGATACACGCAAGTTGAACTTGCTGATTCACTTGGTGTCTCTATCGCCGTTCTAGGCGCAATTGAGCGTGGAGCGAAGAAGCCAGATACGAAGATGTTAAACCGTATTTCAAGCGTACTCCAAGTGGATGTAGAGGAATTGCAAGTGCCGGCGGCACAACTTTAGAAAGAAGGTAAAAGTAAATGCTTAAGATTGGAAATATTGAAGTACCAAACCAAGTTGTATTAGCACCGATGGCAGGCGTATGTAATCCAGCGTTCCGTTTGATTGCAAAGGAGTTTGGAACTGGTTTGGTTTGTGCGGAGATGGTAAGTGACAAAGCCATTTTACATGGAAATGAACGCTCCCTTGAAATGTTGTATGTGGATGAGCGTGAAAAACCACTATCTTTGCAAATTTTTGGCGGTGACACAGAGACTTTAGTGGAAGCTGCTAAAATTGTCGATACACAGACCAATGCCGATATTATTGATATCAATATGGGTTGCCCGGTTCCCAAAATTGTTAAATCCGATGCAGGCGCTCGTTGGTTGCTTCGTCCCGATAAAATTGAAGAGATGATCCGTACAGTTACAGCATCAGTTAGTAAGCCCGTAACAGTGAAGATGCGTATCGGTTGGGATCACGATCATATTTACGTACTCGAGAATGCGAAGGCTGTTGAACGCGGCGGCGGTGCAGCTGTATCCGTACATGGTCGTACACGTGAGCAAATGTATACAGGTGTAGCAGATTGGGAAATGATCCGTCAGGTGAAGGAGCACGTATCGATTCCGGTAATCGGTAATGGAGATGTGAATACACCAGAAGATGCTAGACGCATGCTCGATCAAACGGGCTGTGACGGTGTCATGATCGGTCGTGCAGCACTAGGTAACCCATGGATGTTGTATCGTACCGTTCAATACTTGGCCAATGGTGAGCTTGCACCAGATCCAACAGCTGCAGAGAAAATGCGCATTGCAATTTTGCACATGGACCGCCTCATTGCGCTTAAGACGGAGCGGGTAGCTGTCAAGGAAATGCGTAAGCATTTAGCGTGGTATCTAAAAGGAATGCGCGGTGCTGCAAGAGTGAAGGATGCTATCATGGAAGAGACGACAAGATCAGGCATGGTTAGCATTTTGGAGCGCTATATTGCTTCTGGCGAGGCTGATGCAGCCGCGGAAAATGACGAAGCAAAAACGATGGTTCAATAAGGCGCTTTCATTGACTTTTTAAACCTGTTGCAATATAATCAGTCAATAGTTAGCAATTCCCAACATTTGTTGGTAAATCTGCCCTGCGAAGTGTTTCGTACGGCAGATTTTATGCGTAAATTTATATGTTTCCAGTGAGCCTACTTCTATGACAAGTCATCATGAGATGCCTTCGAAATATATTAGGATTAAGTGAGTTCATTCGCTTAGCGATTGGAAAAATATTCACATGACGGGAGATTAGATGAAATGAGCGAGAAAGAGATCCTTCTTACGCAAAGCGGGTTGTTAAAACTTGAGGAAGAGCTTGAATACCTCAAGTCAGTAAAACGCCGTGAAGTAGCGGAGCGAATCAAAATAGCAATCGGCTACGGCGATATCAGTGAAAACTCCGAATACGAAGATGCGAAGAACGAGCAAGCTTTTGTTGAGGGTCGTGTTATGACACTTGAAAAGATGCTCCGTAATGCTCGAATCATTAATAACGATGAAGTGGATACGAATGTAGTGAGTGTTGGCTCCATTGTAACGATGAAGGATATGGAATTCGGTGACACAGTTGAATATACAATTGTGGGTACTGCAGAATCGGATCCTTTTAACAATAAGATTTCGAACGAAAGTCCAGTAGGTAAAGCAATTATAGGTAAGCAAAAAGGTGACCGTGTCGATGTTCAAGTGCCAGTTGGCGCGATCCAATACGAAATTTTAGATATTAAAAAATAAGGTATTTTACATGACATAAGATACGCTTTTCGAAAAGCTTCCTTTGGAGGCTTTTTCCGCTTAAATCGCAACTTTTCAGACGCTGTATAGGGAGATGATCGTATGAGTGAAGAAGTAGTAGTAGAGTTAAATGAATTGCTGCAAATCAGACGTAACAAGCTCGATGAGCTTCGTGGTATGGGGATTGACCCGTTTGGTGCGAAGTATGAGCGTACACATCATGCTGCTGATGTACTTAAGGCATATGACGAAGTAAGCAAGGAAGATCTTGAAGCGCAAGCAATCGAGGTAAGTCTTGCTGGACGTATTATGCAAAAAAGAGCAATGGGTAAAGCTAGCTTTGCACATTTACAAGATATCACAGGCAAAATTCAAATTTACGTGCGTGAAGATGCAGTAGGCGATGTGTTATACAGCGCGTTTGATCTGCTTGATCTTGGTGACATGGTAGGAATTAAAGGAACTGTATTTAAAACAAAAACAGGCGAAACTTCCGTTAAAGTCAAAGAACTTGTTGTGTTAACGAAGTCACTTCTTCCTTTGCCTGAGAAATATCATGGCCTTAAAGACGTAGAAATGCGCTATCGTCAGCGTTACGTCGATTTAATCATGAATCAAGACGTACAACAAACGTTTATTACACGTTCACGTATCATTCAAGCGATGCGTCGTTACCTAGATAGCAAGGGTTATCTAGAAGTTGAAACACCTACACTTCATACGATCGCTGGTGGTGCAGCTGCGCGTCCGTTTATTACGCATCATAATGCATTGGACATGCAGATCTATATGCGTATTGCAATTGAGCTTCATTTGAAGCGTCTAATTGTTGGTGGTTTAGAGAAAGTGTATGAGATCGGTCGCGTTTATCGTAATGAGGGTGTATCTACACGCCACAATCCCGAGTTTACGATGATTGAATTGTATGAAGCGTATGCAGATTACAAAGACATCATGGCACTAACAGAGAATCTGATTGCGCATATCGCGCAAGAAGTACTAGGCACAACAAAGATTAATTATCAAGGTCATGAAGTGGATCTAACTCCACAGTGGCGTCGTGTATCCATGGTTGATGCTGTTAAAGAAGTAGCTGGCGTAGACTTCGGCGTACAGATGACGAATGAAGAAGCTCATGCTTTGGCAAAAGAACATAAAGTACCGGTTGAGCCGCATATGACATTTGGTCATATTCTAAATGCATTCTTCGAGCAATTTGTTGAAGAAACATTGATTCAACCTACTTTTGTATATGGACATCCGCTTGAAATTTCACCACTTGCGAAAAAGAATCCAGAAGATCCTCGCTTTACGGATCGTTTTGAGCTATTTATCGTAGCGCGTGAGCATGCGAATGCATTTACAGAGCTTAATGATCCAATTGACCAACGTGAACGTTTCGAAGCGCAAATCGTGGAACGTGAGCATGGTAATGATGAAGCACATGAGATGGATGATGATTTCATTCGTGCGCTTGAATACGGTATGCCGCCAACAGGTGGTCTAGGTATCGGTGTTGACCGTTTAGTAATGCTACTAACGAACGCTCCTTCGATCCGTGATGTACTGTTATTCCCGCACATGCGTGCTGAAAGTAACTAATTCTATATTGTAATGTTCTTATTCAGGAGCATATCAAAGGATCGCAGTCTTTAAGAAAAAACCATTTTTCTTAAAGAACTGCGATCCTTTTTTTGATTTCATAAGGAAGTATCCGCTTGCGATTACCCAATTAACAAAACTTTTGTAGGTGGGGAAGTCAGTATTGCGAAGCAACGATAATCCTAGGAATAGCGATATACCGCGTGTTTTCCGCATTCAGACTTCGCATAACAACGGTTTTTAGATGTTTTCAAAAAAGTTTTAGCAAAAGTGTTGACGTATCCTAATATATTTGTTATTCTATAACTCGCCGCTGAAAACGGCAGCATTCGACAAGAACAGACAAGCACGAAGCAAGAAAAAAGAATTAAAAAAAGCGCTTGACACTGAGAACTTGAATGTGATATATTAAAGAAGTCGCCGCTAAAAACGGCGCGAAGCTAGAAAAGAGAAATTGTCCTTTGAAAACTGAACAACGAGTGAATGAATAGATGAGATTCTAAGGAATCTCAAACAATCAAGATCATCGCTTTCGAGCGATTGATTGAGACAAGCTAGTAAGTAAATTTTGAGCAATCAGCTCTTTTAATGGAGAGTTTGATCCTGGCTCAGGACGAACGCTGGCGGCGTGCCTAATACATGCAAGTCGAGCGGAGTTATTCCTTCGGGGATAGCTTAGCGGCGGACGGGTGAGTAACACGTAGGCAACCTGCCTGTAAGACTGGGATAACTCACGGAAACGTGTGCTAATACCGGATAAATAACATTCTCGCATGAGAGAGTTAGGAAAGATGGAGCAATCTATCACTTACAGATGGGCCTGCGGCGCATTAGCTAGTTGGTGAGGTAATGGCTCACC
>NZ_JANQBC010000017.1 GCF_024721995.1 Paenibacillus radicibacter | reverse complement strand
AGGAGCACCGCTGGGTAGCTATGTACGGAGGGGATAAGCGCTGAAAGCATCTAAGCGCGAAGCCCCCCTCAAGATGAGATTTCCCAATTAGTAAGACCCCTTGTAGACGACGAGGTTGATAGGTTGGGGGTGGAAGCGCGGCAACGTGTGGAGCTGACCAATACTAATAGGTCGAGGGCTTATCTAAATACTTACGAAGTTTACTTCGTAAAAACCGCTTTATTCTTCAATTCGCATCTAGTTTTCAAGGTACAAACCATAGTGTTTGTTATAAGAATCTGTAATCACATAAGTGATACAGGTTTTTTTTGTTTATATAGCTGTAATTTCGTATAGACTCCCTTCACTTGTCTCATACTAAATGTAGATATGGATTTCCAACTCCACCCTTGTCAATTGTTGCAAGATTGATTATAATGTACTCAAGGTCAAAGAAAGTCAAAGTCAATTAAGCTTCAAACGGAAAGGAGGGGGAAGGGTGCGTAACGTATCCGAAATCATTGAACAATATTTGAAACAAATATTGCAGCAGAGCCCCGATCAAGCCGTTGAAATTCAGCGTAATGAACTTGCTGAGGAGTTTCAATGTGTTCCTTCACAAATCAATTACGTAATCTCTACACGGTTCACTTTAGAAAAAGGCTATTTAGTCGAAAGTAAGCGCGGTGGTGGCGGCTATATTCGGATTCAGAAATTGTGCTTGCAATCGCATGCGTCAATTATAGATTTTATTTTCCAGACGATACAAGATCAGATTGATCAATCTTCTTCAGAGGGGTTAATTTACCGTCTTAAAGATGGTGGTCATATCTCAGTAAGAGAAGCGAATCTCATGCAGGCAGCGATCTCTAGAGAAACGTTGCAAGTAAAGCTACCTGTACGTGATCAACTGCGAGCAAGAGTTTTGAAAGCCATGTTAATTTCTTTATTAAGTTAGGGGTAAGGAGAGTAGACCTATGATCTGTCAAGAATGTGGTAAAAAACCGGCTTCCTTGCATTTTACAAAAATCGTGAATGGTGAGAAAACAGAATTCCATTTTTGTGATTCATGCGCCAGGGAAAAAGGCGATCTGTTGCCAGGAACGACAAATGGGTTCTCGATTCATAATTTACTATCGGGATTGCTTGATTTTGATATGAGTAATGGAGCAAATGGCTTTGCAGCAAAAGCTGCACCTACGATTCACTGTGATCACTGCGGTTTAACGTATACGCAATTCACGAAATTAGGTCGTCTTGGTTGTGTGGATTGCTACAATAATTTTGCAGAAAAATTAGATGGTGTATTAAGGCGAGTTCATGGGAATACCGTTCACGTCGGAAAAGTACCGAAACGATCTGGTGGACTCATTAAACATAAACGAGAAATTGAAGGTCTCAAGAAAGACATGATGACACGCATTGAGCGTGAAGAGTTCGAACATGCTGCAAAAATTCGAGATGAGATTCGCGCAATCGAGAAGAAAATATCCGAGCAAGAAGGGTAATCCATCGTAGCAGTTGGAGGAGGCAAAGGTATGGCATATGAACGATTTACTCGTGAGGCATTAAGTGATTGGATGAAGGGAGATGGTCCTGACTCTGATGTAGTGATCTCTTCGCGAGTACGGATTGCACGTAATTTGCGCGGCGTTCCTTTTCCGATGCTTGCGACGAATGCGCAGTCTGAACAAGTATTGAATCAAGTGACCGATGCTGTAAATAGTGAAGAGCTTGGGACAATTGGTGATTTCACCATCGTACCTTTATCTGAATTAAATGAATTGGAGAAGAAAGTGCTCGTTGAGAAGCATTTGATCTCTCCTAATTTAGCGAATGATTCTCGAAATGGTGCTGTTGTGCTTAGTGAACAAGAATCTGTATCGGTGATGGTCAATGAAGAGGATCATCTACGCATACAATGTTTATATCAAGGTTTCCAAGTGAAAGAAGCTTGGGACTTGGCATCTCAGATTGATGATGTGTTTGAAGCACAGCTTAATTATGGTTACGATGAGAAAAAGGGATATTTAACTTGCTGCCCAACTAATGTGGGCACAGGAATTCGAGCATCCGTGATGATGCACCTGCCGGCACTCGTGTTAACGCAGCAGATCAATCGTATTTTATCTGCAGTCCAACAAGTGGGTTTAGCTGTTCGCGGTTTGTATGGCGAGGGCAGCGAAGCGGTGGGTAATATTTTTCAAATATCCAATCAGATCACGCTAGGTCAATCCGAAGATGAGATCATTGATAATTTGCATAGTGTTGCTAGACAAATTATTGAGCATGAGCGTGCAGAGCGTCGTAAATTGATGCTGGATATGAAAACTCGCATTATCGACCGGGTCTCACGTTCCCTGGGGATTCTCACCTATGCAGCCATTATGGACTCGAAGGAAGCCGCTCAGCGCTTGTCAGATGTGAGGCTCGGCATTGAACTAGGCATTATCGAGAATGTCTCTGCTACAGCACTCAATGAACTTCTTGTCATGACACAACCTGGTTTTTTACAGCAGATTGCAGGAGTTAAGCTATCGGCAGAAGAAAGAGATATACGCAGGGCACAAATTATCCGCGATCAATTAACTGGAACTAAGTAATTCGATCTATTTTTAAATATAAGTATTCATTGGAGGTGCAACGATTATGATGTTTGGAAGATTTACAGAAAGAGCACAGAAGGTGCTGTCTCTCGCACAAGAAGAGGCAGTTCGTCTAGGTCATAATAATATTGGTACTGAGCACATTTTGTTAGGTCTTATTCGAGAAGGGGATGGCATTGCAGCGAAAGCGCTAATTGCCTTGAACCTAGGTCTTGAGAAAATTCAAGACGAAGTCGAATCTCTCATTGGTAGAGGGCAAGAGCAGCCAACGAATATCGCTTACACACCACGTGCCAAGAAAGTAATCGAGTTGTCGATGGATGAAGCACGTAAATTAGGTCATACGTATGTAGGTACAGAACATATTCTTCTTGGTCTTATCCGTGAAGGTGAAGGTGTAGCCGCTCGAGTTCTAGGCAACCTTGGCGTTTCACTTAATAAAGCACGTCAGCAAGTGTTGCAATTGCTAGGTTCTAGCGAAGTCGTATCCAGTTCTCATGGGAATAGCTCGAATGTAAGTACACCAACACTTGATTCCTTAGCTCGTGATTTAACGGCATATGCGAAGGAAGGTCATTTAGATCCGGTAATTGGTCGTGCAAAAGAAATTGAGCGCGTCATCCAAGTACTTAGCCGTCGTACGAAGAACAATCCTGTTCTAATCGGTGAGCCGGGTGTAGGTAAAACTGCAATTGCAGAAGGATTGGCACAACGTATTATTTTGAACGAGATTCCTGAGACGCTCAAAGATAAGCGCGTCATGACTTTAGATATGGGTTCTGTTGTAGCTGGTACGAAGTACCGTGGGGAATTCGAAGATCGTTTGAAGAAGATCATGGATGAGATTCGCCAAGCAGGGAACATTATCTTGTTCATTGATGAGCTTCATACGCTCATTGGTGCTGGTGGTGCTGAAGGGGCGATTGATGCTTCGAATATCTTGAAACCAGCGCTTGCGCGTGGGGAACTTCAATGTATCGGTGCTACGACACTTGATGAATATCGCAAATATATTGAGAAAGATGCAGCTCTTGAGCGTCGTTTCCAACCGATTACGGTGGATCAACCATCTCCAGATGAAGCGATTCAAATTCTTCACGGACTACGTGATCGTTATGAAGCGCATCACCGTGTGAAAATTACGGACGCAGCGATTGAAGAAGCAGTGAAATTGTCGGATCGCTATATTCCAGATCGTTTCTTACCGGATAAAGCGATTGACCTCATTGACGAGGCAAGTTCCAAAGTGAGACTTCGCTCTTACACGATCCCGCCTTCACTTAAACAGCTTGAGAACAAGCTTGAAGATATTCGTAAGGAAAAAGATGCGGCTGTTCAAAGCCAAGAGTTCGAGAAAGCAGCATCCCTTCGTGATACGGAGCAGAAGCTGCGTGAAGAGCTCGACAGCACGAAGAATGAGTGGAAAGAGAAACAAGGTCGTCTGGATACAGAAGTTACACCAGAGGACATTGCTCAGATCGTTGCTTCTTGGACTGGAATTCCAGTTTCCAAGCTTGCAGAAGAAGAGACAGCTCGTCTACTCAAGATGGAAGATATTCTTCATGAACGTGTAATCGGTCAAGAAGAAGCAGTGAAAGCTGTATCCCGTGCGGTTAGACGTTCCCGTGCAGGTCTTAAAGATCCGAAGCGTCCGATGGGCTCCTTCATATTCTTAGGACCAACTGGGGTTGGTAAAACTGAACTTGCTCGCGCACTCGCTGAATCACTATTCGGTGATGAGAATGCAGTGATCCGCATTGATATGTCCGAATACATGGAGAAGCACTCCACTGCACGTTTAGTAGGTGCGCCTCCAGGATATGTTGGATTTGACGAAGGCGGTCAATTGACAGAGAAAGTACGTCGCAAGCCATACTCCGTTGTTCTTCTTGATGAAGTAGAGAAGGCACACCCTGAAGTGTTCAATATCTTGCTTCAAGTATTGGAGGATGGTCGCCTAACGGACTCCAAAGGTCGTACTGTTGACTTTAGAAATACACTTATCATCATGACGTCTAATGTTGGTGCGGAAGCGATTAAGAAGAACTCGTCGCTGGGATTCACAGCTGTACAGGATTCCGGTCGCGACTATAACAACATGAAGGATAAAGTTATGGGTGAACTGAAGAAATCGTTCCGTCCAGAGTTCTTGAACCGGATTGACGAGATCATCGTGTTCCACTCCTTAGATGAGAAGCACATTGCTGAGATCGTATCAATTTTAGCGAATCAATTGCACAAGCGCTTGAAGGAGCAGAATATTGATTTTGCTCTGACGGATTCGGCCAAAGCGTTCCTTGCAAAAGAGGGTTATGATCCAACTTATGGAGCAAGACCGCTTCGTAGAGCGATTCAGAAGCATATTGAAGATCGCTTGTCGGAAGAATTGCTTAGAGGCAATATCGTGAAGGGCGATTCGGTAACCATTGATGAAAAAGAGGGTGAACTTGTCGTCCTACGCAACGAAGGCGTTACGGTTCAATCGTAAAATTGTGTATTAGATTATGAAATCCAGGAGATCATTCTCCTGGATTTTTTTGTGTGAATTGATTTCGTCAGATAAAAAAATCATTGCATGGTTTTGCTTTTATATCTGGCTTAGAAATGGTAAACTTTGAAGGGTATGTATAGAACGGAAAAAGTAAGCGTAGCAGAGAAAAGGGGCGTCATCGTAATTGAGTAAAACGAAAACGAAATTTGTATGTGGGGAGTGCGGCTGCGAATCACCGAAATGGATGGGAAAGTGTCCGAGTTGTCAGAACTGGAACACAATGGTTGAAGAAACAGAGTCGGTTGTTAAGACACAAGGTGTGGGAACATCTTTTTTGCGAACGAAAGAAAAGCCAATTTCGATCATAGATATAGAGAGTAGTCCTGAACCTCGTGTAGTGACATCGAATGAGGAGCTCAATCGTGTGCTCGGCGGAGGTATTGTTCCAGGTTCATTGATCCTTGTCGGCGGGGATCCGGGTATTGGAAAATCGACATTACTGCTGCAAACCTCGCATTCCTTAGCAGCTGCAGGTCAGAAAGTTCTCTATATATCGGGTGAGGAATCGATTAAGCAGACCAAGCTTCGTGCAGATCGATTAGGCACCATTGCAGCATCTTTGTTTGTGCTGTGTGAGACGAATTTGGATCATATCGAAGAGGCCATTACCGATATTGATCCGGATATCTTAGTGATTGACTCGATTCAGACGGTCTATCATCCTGCGAATACATCAGCACCGGGAACGGTCGGACAGGTGCGTGATTGTACAGGACATTTCATGCGAATTGCCAAGACCAAGGGTATTGCAACGATACTCGTTGGACATGTGACTAAAGAAGGAGCAATTGCAGGACCTAGGCTCCTTGAGCACATGGTGGATTGTGTGCTTTACTTTGAAGGGGACCGTCATCACAGCTATCGTGTTCTGCGAGCGGTGAAGAATCGATTCGGATCGACGAACGAAATTGGAATTTTTGAGATGCGTGAAGAGGGACTCGTGGAAGTGAATAATCCTTCAGAATTATTTTTATCCGAGCGTCCACTTGGAGTTGCAGGTTCAACGGTTGTTGCTTCGATGGAAGGAACACGTCCCATTTTGGTCGAAATTCAAGCGCTTGTATCTTCAACAAACTTCCCAGCGCCAAGACGAATGGCAACAGGGGTTGATCATAATCGGTTATCGTTAATTATTGCGGTACTCGAGAAGCGAATCGGTATGTTTTTGCAAAATCAAGATGCTTACCTCAATGTGGCAGGCGGCGTAAAGCTAGATGAACCGGCAGTTGATTTAGCTGTCGCGATTGCGATTGCATCCTCACTGAAAGAACGGCCTACACAGCCTTATGATGTTGTGTTCGGTGAGATTGGGTTAACAGGAGAAGTGCGCGGCGTGTCTCGAATAGATCAGCGGGTGAAGGAAGCGCAGAAGTTAGGCTTCCGCCGGGTTATACTACCAGAGAAGAGCATGAAGGGTTGGCAGCATCCTGAAGGAATACAGTTGATCGGGGTTAATACAGTGGCCGAGGCATTAAAAGCGGCATTTGATTAAAGATTAGAGGCTATTTAAGTTTCAGGAGGAAACAACATGAGTAAAGAGGAAATAAAAAGGGATGTCATGAGCCAGCTGCTGCAGTTTGTGGCTCCTGGTACAGCGCTGCGGGATGGCTTAGAGAACGTTCTTCGTGCGAAGACCGGTGCCCTCATCGTGCTTGGGTACGATGACGAAGTCATGAGCGTGGTCGATGGTGGATTTTCAATTAATTGTGACTTTTCGCCTGCTTATTTATATGAACTTGCCAAGATGGACGGCGCGATTATCTTAAGTGAAGATGGCAAGCGAATTATGTATGCCAATGCGCAGCTGAATCCAAGCCCAGATGTTGCTTCAACTGAGACTGGTATCAGGCATCGTACAGCAGAGCGAGTAGCGAAGCAAACGGGAAGACTTGTGGTATCAATCTCACAAAGAAGAAACATCATTACATTATACCAAGGCAACTTGCGCTATTCTCTTAAAGACATCGGTGTCATTCTGACGAAAGCGAATCAAGCAATTCAGACGTTAGAGCGTTACAAGTCCGTTCTTGACCAATCGATTACGAATTTAGGTGCTTCTGAGTTCGAAGAACTTGTAACTTTGCATGATATTATTCATGTACTGCAACGTATTGAGGTTGTATTACGTATAAAAGGTGAGATCAATAAATTTATTAATGAATTAGGTACAGAAGGAAGACTCATCTCCATGCAGCTCGAAGAGATGGCGGGTAACATGGAATCAGAAGCACGGTTAATAATTAAAGATTATGTACGTGAACTGACAGATGAGAAAGTAAAAGAAGCTTTCGCTGGACTCACACGTGTATCCAATGGCGATGAGCTGCCTGATGCGCATCATATTATTCGATTACTAGGTTTCCTTCATACGAATTCGATTGCAGATGAGCAGGTTTCTCCACGCGGCTTCCGCGTCCTGAATAAGATCCCAAGATTGCCATCGGTTATTATTCATAACTTGGTGGAAGAGTTCGGACATTTGCCGCAAATTGTTGCTGCGACCATTGAAGATTTGGATGAAGTGGACGGAATTGGTGAGGTTCGGGCTCGTGCTATTAAAGAAGGGCTAAAACGAATTCAGGAGCAAGTGTTCATTGACAGACATATCTAATTTGCATACAATCGTAATATTGATCTTTCGTTTAGGGAACAGTAGAACTTAGAGGTGACAATAATGATAAAAAAATCATTGCCCAGTGTTTTTACAATAGGTAATTTATTTCTTGGAGTGCTAGCGATCATTCTCGTGTTTAACGATCATGCTGATCGTGCAGCTGTACTTGTCATCATTGCGATGCTTTTGGACGGACTTGATGGTCGAGTAGCTCGTGCACTTAATGTACAAAGTGAATTTGGTAAAGAGCTCGATTCTCTCTCTGATGTAATTTCGTTTGGTGTAGCACCTGCTTTTATCATGTACTATGTAGCATTTACAGAACTAAACCCAATGCTTGCATGGACGGTAACAGCGATCTTCCCAATCTGTGGAGCGATTCGTTTAGCAAGATTTAACGTTGTTGCAGGTACACCAGGCTACTTTATCGGTATGCCAATTCCAGCAGCAGGCGGTATCCTAAGTACTTTAGCGTTATTCCACGCTGATGTGCCAGCGGCAGTAACAGTTATTGCAACTGTATTATTATCGTACTTAATGGTGTCCCGTTTAAAATATCCAAACTTCAAGAAATCAGGCATTCCAAAAGCAGCAATTTGGTTCACACCGATTGTAATTGGGGTTGCGATCTTCTTAGCGCTTCAATTCCCAACATACATTTCCAACGGAATTTTAGTTCTCTTGCTGCTCTATGCGCTCTTGGGCTTAAAAAAAAACGTTGATGGAGTCTTCACAAAACTGCGCAGAAAAAAACGCAGCGAAAAATCCGAAGACGTGAATCAAAAATTAAATTTTTAAGACAAAAATAAAAGCATTTATTGCTCCGAATGTGGAGCGATAAATGCTTTTTTTGTTAAGACATCTTTTTTTGTTAAGACATATTGAATAATCCAAGAGTGGTACATTTCTGAGATTCTTTCTGCAACGTTTCTTGAAGATCAACATCAAGTAGATTGGAAAGTGCCGACAAGTAGAAGATGTGTTTACCAATCTCGGAGCGGACAACTTCTGAACAGTGCTCGCACAAGTGACCATGCATGTGAGTTCTTATGCTCTCTTGCGCTTCTTCAAGGGACATATCAGGTGTGTAAGGTTGTTTGGAAGCATTAACTTCTACGCATCCGCATTCCGTAATCGATTTAATGACAGAGCGGTTGACAGCCGCACCGGATTGTTGGAATTTAGATAGGACATCAAGTAAGCTTCGGTGACGGAGCAATAAATCAGAGACTTGGTCCTGAAATTGTTTAAGTGTCATCGCGTTCAATCCATTCACCTCTTTTGATATTCGTTGCTACTTATTATATAAGAAGCTGGGTATTATTTCAATTTTTATGATTACCGAGACAATTTTTGGACCATAATTATAAAGAGATGGAACAAAATAGAACCAAAAATTGTAGGAGGTGAGTCTGCCTTGAAAAAATGGATTGGAATGTTATGTGCAATTATGGGTGGTTTATATGGGTATCAATGGAGTGAACCCATCGTTCATGCACTTTTTATTTCGGAAGGCAGTGGACAAGCTCTTGTTGTGAAATTATTGATGGTAATTGGAATGTTTGCAATTGGAGCTGGAGTAGGTCGCATCGTAGCTAAACTGCTGGAGTACGGTGAAATTTCGGCTTCACAAGTTTCAGTTGGAGAATTATTCTCTGGTACGGCTGGTCTTGTTACAGGGTTGATTATATCGGTATTATTGTTCCCTTCGTTACAGCATCTCGTTGGGGTTGAGCCTATACTTCCTCTTGTAGTCACTGCACTGCTTGGAATTCTGGGGCTGCGAATTGGACATAGCAAGAAAGAAGAAATTTCACAGTGGTTAGGTAAAATAAAACTACAAGTCAGCGGCGCACCTTCTGTTAAACCGACTGCTGAACACAAAATTTTGGATACTTCTGTCATCATTGATGGGCGTATTGCGGATATTTGTAAAACAGGCTTCATCGAAGGAACACTTGTGATTCCAGAGTTCGTGCTCGAAGAATTACAACATATTGCGGACTCTTCAGATTTACTCAAACGTAATCGTGGACGTAGAGGTCTCGATATTTTGAATAAAATCCAGAAGGAATTGGACGTTAAAGTGCTGATTTATGAAGGTGACTTTGAAGATGTGTCGGAGGTAGACTCCAAACTTGTTAAACTCGCCAAAGTGCTTGGCGGGAGTGTTATTACGAATGATTTTAACTTAAACAAAGTATGTGAACTGCAAGGAGTTGCGGTTCTGAACATTAATGATCTTGCGAATGCAATCAAGCCGGTTGTATTGCCAGGTGAAGAGATTCTCGTTCAGGTGATTAAGGATGGTAAGGAACATGGACAAGGTGTTGCTTACTTAGATGACGGGACGATGATTGTTGTAGAAGGTGGACGTGACTTTATTGGCATGATGCTGGAAGTCATGGTGACAAGCGTTCTTCAGACTTCAGCTGGAAGAATGATCTTTGCCAAACCGAAACTATTGGAAAAAGCCCAGTAATCCTTGTATGATTGTGATAGGAAATATTCTACACAATAAGATGGATATACCGGGGGTTAAGATGGCAAAGCTAGGCATTGTTGTGGTAGCAGCAGGTCGGGGATCGCGTATGGGAACTGCAGAAAGTAAGCAGTATTTACTCCTTGGCGGTAAACCGATTCTTGTACATACGCTCATGCGCCTCAATCAGATGAAGGCGATTGATTCGATCGTGCTCGTTGTTGGACAAGAGGATGTGGCTCGTTGCCAAACTTATATTCAGCAGTATGGGTTAACGAAGCTGAGCCATGAACATGTAATTGCAGGTGGTTCAGAGCGCCAACACTCTGTTCGAGCAGGTCTTGATCATTTACCAAGTGATGTGGACTGGGCGCTTGTGCATGACGGCGTACGACCATTTGTAGCAGAAGAACATATTGAAGCATGCTGGCAGGAAGCGATGAAACATGAGGCAGCCGTGCTTGCTGTGCCAGTTAAAGATACAATTAAAGTTGTAAATGAGCAGGGTGGGATTCAGTCTACACCTGACCGTAGAAGCTTGTGGGCGATTCAGACCCCACAGGCTTTTCGACTGTCGTTACTTAAAGAAGCGCATCGCCTTGCGTTTGAAGACCATTTTGTAGGCACAGATGATGCGATGTTGGTTGAGCGATTAGGCGTAACGGTTCAAGTTGTAGAAAGTGATTATTATAATATCAAAATAACGACTCCAGAAGATTTACCATGGGCGGAGTGGATTTTGCACAATGTGAGGGGAGAGGCTTTATTATGATTCGAGTAGGACAAGGATTTGATGTGCATCAATTAGTAGAGGGACGCAAGTGTATTATTGGGGGTGTTGATATTCCTTATGAAAAGGGACTATTAGGCCATTCTGATGCAGACGTTCTGCTTCACGCGGTGACGGATGCGATCCTAGGTGCGCTTGCCCTTGGGGATATCGGCAAGCATTTTCCAGATACAGATGCAGAATTTAAGGATGCAGATTCCTTAAAATTGCTCAAAGCCGTTTGGGCAATGGTACGCGAACGCGGCTACAAATTGGGGAATATCGATTCCACGATTATTGCACAGAAGCCGAAGATGGCACCTTATATCCCGCAAATAGCTGAAATTATCGCAGAAGCACTAGATGCTGACGTTGATCAAGTGAATGTAAAAGCAACAACAACAGAGTGGCTAGGATTCACGGGTCGTGGGGAAGGTATTGCTGCGCAATCTGTTGTTTGTTTAGTGAAAGATATGCTATGATTGGCTATCGATAGATACAGGTTCGTGCTTACAACATTAGGAGAAATGAGGAAATACCATGACAAAACCGGTTCGCGTGCGCTACGCACCAAGTCCAACGGGTCTACTGCATATCGGTGGCGCTCGTACAGCACTTTTTAATTACTTATTAGCTCGTAAGAACAACGGATCATTCATCGTCCGTTTTGAAGATACAGATCAGACAAGACACATGGAGAGCGGCATTGATTCGCAGTTAAACGGTCTTCGTTGGTTAGGTATTAACTGGGATGAGTCTGTTGATATTGGGGGTCCTTATGGTCCATACCGTCAAATGGAGCGTCTTGATCTTTACCGTCCACTTGTCGACCAATTGGTGCAAGAAGATAAGTCTTACCCTTGTTACTGTACAGAGAGTGACTTAGAGAAGGAACGTGCAGAACAGGAAGAGCGCGGCGAAATGCCGATGTATTCGGGTAAATGTCGTAATCTGACGCTTGAGCAGCGTACACAATTTGAAGCAGAAGGTCGCAAGCCGTCGATTCGTTTCAAAGTACCACGTGATCGCGTGATTCAATTTGTGGATAAAGTACGTGGCGAAGTGGAGTTTGAGACGAACGGTATTGGTGATTTCATCATCATGCGTCCAGATGGTATTCCAACGTATAACTTTGTTGTTGTAGTGGATGACTATATGATGAAGATGAGTACAGTCATTCGTGCTGAGGAGCATTTAACGAATACACCGCGCCAGATTATGATCTATGAAGCATTAGGCCAAGAATTGCCTGAGTTTGCTCATTTGTCGCTAATTCTGAACCCGAATCGCAAGAAAATGAGTAAGCGTGATGCATCACTTATTCAATTTATTGATCAATATAATGAACTTGGCTACATGCCTGAGGCTGTTGTGAACTTTATCGTGCTTATCGGTTGGTCACCGGTTGGCGAAGAAGAGTTCTTCACAATGGATGAGCTGATCGAGCAATTCGATTTAGATCGTGTATTGAAGAGCCCTGCTGTATTTGACATGGATAAGTTGAACTGGATGAGCAATCACTATATCAAGAAAGCGCCGCTCCTGCGTGTCGTTGAATTAGCATTGCCTCATTTGCAAAAAGAAGGTCTGTTGCCAGCTGAACTGGATGAAGCAACTCGTGATTGGGCTGTGAAGTTAATTGGTCTATATCAAGAGCAGCTACGCTTCGGTGCAGATATCGTGAGTCTGTCCGAAATGTTCTTCAGTGAAGGGTTCACAATGGAAGAAGAGGGCGAAGCTGTCATGCAAGAAGAGCAGGTACCTGCGGTACTACGTTCATTCTTAGCACAAGTCGAAGCTTCTGAGACTTTTGAAGCGGCAGACATTCAACCTCTTATTAAGAAAGTACAAGCGGAGACGGGTACGAAGGGCAAAGGCCTATTCATGCCAATCCGTGTTGGGCTTACAGGTCAAGTACATGGTCGTGATCTAAACATGACGATTCATTTGCTTGGAAAAGAAAAAGTTATCGCGCGTTTGCAGAAAGCCTTGGCATAAAGGGTAACTTTCGCTTATACTAAATCAATCCAAGTGTGTGAGTGGTGAAGAGGCTTCGATGATATCTGCTAGCAGGTTTATCTTCACACCACATACGCCATGAATAAAGAACAACAATAGCTATGAATAGGAAAAGTACGCTTATGTCAGGGTTTACAGAGAGGGCGAACGAGGTGTTCCTGCACCTTGCGCTGGAAGTCGTCTATTCCCGATAATCGGAACATGCACCTAGGAGCTGCTTGATCGATCTGTACAGGTACAGGGTAGATGAAGCCGGTTTGCTACCGTTATGAGCATTGAGTTCGTGACTCATCCTCACGAAAGCAGAGTGGAACCGCGTGAACACGACGCCTCTGCAGCCTTATTTCTTCACCGAAATAGGCTGTGGAGGCTTTTTTATTTTAAGATGAGAATGGAAAGGTGACACAGAATGTGGGAAAGAATAAAAGCAGATATCCAAGCGGTTTTCGAGAATGATCCAGCTGCCCGCAGTACGTTTGAAGTTGTGTTTACCTATTCCGGGCTGCATGCCATATGGCATCATCGTATTGCACACTGGTTTTATAAGAAACATTTCTTCACGATCGCACGTATCATATCGCAAGCTTCTCGCTTTCTAACAGGTATTGAGATTCACCCCGGTGCACATCTTGGCAATCGTCTATTCATTGATCATGGCATGGGGGTCGTTATCGGGGAAACTTGTGAGATTGGTGATGATGTCGTGCTCTATCAAGGGGTTACCTTAGGTGGAACGGGCAAAGAGAAGGGGAAGCGTCACCCGACGATCGGAAGCAATGTGGTCATTGCTTCTGGGGCGAAAGTACTTGGTTCGTTTACTGTCGGAGATAACTCGCGCATTGGTGCGAATTCGGTCGTGCTGCAAGAGGTACCGCCAATGAGTACAGTCGTAGGGATTCCTGGTAAAATAGTCAAGCGTGACGGCGTACGTATTAATCGACTCGATCATGGTGTTCTCATTGACCCGGTCATTGACATTTGTCGCAAGCTACAAGCCCAGATTGATGAGATGCAATGCATGTGCGAACAAATTAACGAAATTCCGAAACTGCGAGAGCAGATCGTAACATTAAAACAACAGCTCGAAATCGAGCGAAGTAAGAATGGAGGAGTTGCATATGACAATACACATTTATAATACGATGTCACGGCAGAAGGAACCTTTTGTTCCACTTGAACCAGGTAAGGTGAAGATGTATGTATGCGGACCAACCGTATATAACTATATTCATATTGGAAATGCACGGGGCGCAATTTTCTTTGATGTAGTCCGCAGATATTTAACACACGCAGGTTATGATGTGAATTATCTTGTGAACTTTACAGATGTAGACGATAAGCTCATCCGTAAAGCGGAAGAGATGGGTGAGAGCGTTCCAGAACTAAGCCAGCGCTTTATCGATGCTTACCTTGAGGATGTAAAGGCAGCAGGTATTCACCCCGTGTCTCATCATCCGCGTGTAACGGAGAACATTCAAGAAATTATTGATATGGTACAAAAGTTAGTCGATACCGGATATGCGTACCCAAGTGGTGGCGATGTTTACTATCGTACATCCAAGTTTGAAGAATACGGCAAGTTATCTCATCAGAACTTAAACGAACTGCAGTTCGGTATTCGTATTGATGTCGATGAGCGCAAAGAGAATCCGCAAGACTTTGTATTATGGAAAGGTGCGAAGCCAGGTGAGATCTCGTGGGTCTCTCCTTGGGGTGAAGGTCGCCCAGGTTGGCATATTGAATGCTCTGCGATGGTGCATAAGTACCTTGGAGAGACGATTGATATTCACGGTGGCGGTCAAGATTTGCAGTTCCCGCATCATGAATGTGAAGTTGCGCAGACGGAAGCCTTTACAGGTGTGAAGATGGCGAATTACTGGATGCATAACGCATTCCTTAACATTGATAATGAAAAAATGTCCAAATCTCTCGGTAACGGTATCTTGCTTCGCCAAGTGTTAGAACAAGTGCGTCCACAGACGTTCCGCTTCTTTATCTTGAATGCACATTACCGTAATCCGCTGAACTTTAGTGAGGAAAGCATTGAGCAAGCAGATAACTCTGTGGAACGGATTCATAATTGCGTATGCAACTTGAACCATCGCCTAGAGACTGCTTTAGAAGGCGAAATCGCTCAAGATGTTGTGGATCGTATGAACCAAATTAAACAGCAGTTTGATAGCAAGATGAACGATGATTTCAATACGCCAGATGCGATTACTGCGTTATTCGAACTTGTATCTGAAGCGAATGTTTACTTGCAGCAAGAGCAAGTAACGGCTTCGACTCTTCGTGCTTTGTTAGATGCACTGCAAGTATTTAATGGAGTGTTAGGTCTACTTTCGGATGAGTCCGATGAACTGCTCGATGAAGAAATCGAACAATTGATCGCAGAGCGTGTAGCAGCACGTACATCTAAAAATTGGGCGCGTGCAGATGAAATTCGTGATTTGCTGACGGAACAAGGTATTTTCTTGGAAGATACTCCACAAGGCATCCGCTGGCGCCGCAAATGAGTGATATGATGAATCCGTTTTTCATACCACCAGGGAAAAAGCCGAATTTGATCCAGCCTTTAGTTCTTGCTTATTTAGGGGATGCTGTTTTTGAAATGTATATTAGACAGCATGTTATTACCAATCCGAATCATCGCCCGAATCACCTGCATCGTTCATCAACGAAATATGTGTCTGCCAAAGCGCAGGCACGTATTTTAGAACGATGGATGCCTCTCTTAAATGAGGACGAGCTCGATATTGTACGTCGCGGTCGTAATGCCAAATCAGGTACGGTCCCGAAGAATGCAGATTTGCTTGAATATCGACATGCAACAGGTATGGAGTGTTTAGTGGGCTATTTATACTATAAAGAGGAATACACAAGATTGCGTGAACTGCTAGATATCGCTGTCGCGCCGCAAATGGAGGGTAAATAACGAATGAGTCAAGAAGAAGATTACATCGCAGGGAAACACTCAATTATCGAGGCACTTCGTGCAGGCCGACCGATAAACAAGATTTGGATTGCTGAAAATGCACAGAAGGCACTTACACAACCTATTATTGCAGAAGCAAAAAATCATGGGATTATCGTACAGTTTATTGATAAGCGTAAGCTCGATCAAATGGTACCTGATGTTCAGCATCAAGGTGTTGTTGCACAAGCGGCAGCTTATGAGTATGTAACAATTGAGCATATTCTTGATGTTGCGAAGCAAAAAGGGGAAGATCCGTTCATTCTCATTTTGGACGAGATCGAAGATCCACATAACTTAGGTTCGATTCTACGAACTGCTGATTGCACTGGTGTGCACGGAGTTATCATTCCGAAGCGCCGCGCGGTAGGTTTAACTGCAACTGTATCCAAGATCTCCGCTGGTGCTGTTGAATATGTGCCCGTTGCTCGTGTGACGAATATCGCCCAAACGATTGAACGTCTAAAAGAATTAGGTGTGTGGGTAGCGGGTACGGATGTAGCTGCACCAGAGAATGTATATCGTAACAATTTCAAGATGCCACTTGCGCTAGTCATTGGAAATGAAGGTAAAGGCGTTGGTCGTTTGATCAAAGAAAAATGTGATTTCCTTGTTAAATTGCCGATGCATGGCCAAATTAACTCACTTAACGCTTCTGTTGCAGCGGGTGTACTCATGTACGAAGTTGTGCGTCAGCGCAGTATGGGCTGATTGCTTCCATGCAGGAGTTTCTTGTCGTAGACGGCTATAACATTATTGGAGCGTGGCCGGAGCTGAAACAGCTTAAAATTACGAACTTAGAAGAAGCTAGAGATCTGCTTATACACAAGCTCTCGGAGTATCAATCCTTTTCAGGTATGAAAGTGTACGTCGTCTTTGATGCTTATCAAGTACCAGGCCTAGGGAAAACATACAATCAAGGACGACTGACTATTCTATACACCAAGGAAAAAGAAACAGCCGATGAATTGATCGAGAGCTTGGTTACTGGCCTGATCGGCAGACGCAAGCAAGTGTATGTGGCCACATCGGATATGATTGAGCAGCATGTCATATTTGGAGCGGGTGCTCTGCGGCTTACTGCTAATGAATTACGCAGAAAAGTGCAGCAAAGTCATGAAGAGATCAAGGGAATGATCAAGCCAGTCAAAAATTATACAAGAAATACCGTAAGTGGAAATATGGATGAGAAGACAAAAGCATGGTTTGAACAGATGCGAAGGGGCAAATAGCGCGCCATTATGCCGTTAAATGCGCATTATTCTCGTTGACGTCCTCGGAAATGTTCATGTATACTTGACCTAGCTTTATATTGCATAAATTGGTAGCACTTTTAGGCCGGGCCGGAGGGATTGAAAGGTGAGTGTCGACCTCAAGGATTTGAAAATTAGCGACTACGAGTCTGTAATGGACGAGGACATAGTCGAAGCGGTCCGCCAAGGCAATAGCGACGCGCTGGAATATTTGATTCATAAATACCGCAATCTCGTTCGAGCGAAAGCCCGTTCCTACTTTCTTATAGGAGCTGATCGTGAAGACATTGTGCAAGAAGGCATGATTGGTTTATACAAATCGATTCGTGACTTTCGTGGCGATAAATTGGCTTCATTCAAAGCATTCGCAGAATTGTGTATCACCAGACAAATCATCACCGCAATCAAAACCGCTACAAGACAGAAGCACATCCCCCTTAACTCCTATGTTTCACTAGACAAGCCCATCTATGATGAAGACTCTGATCGCACATTGCTTGATGTTATTTGCGGTTCGCGTGTATCTGATCCTGAAGAGCTGATTATTAATCGGGAAGAATTCACAGGGCTTGAAGATAAAATGGGTGAAATCCTTAGTGAGCTAGAGCGGCGGGTATTAATGCTGTATCTCGACGGTAGATCGTATCAAGAAATTGCAGTTGACTTGGATCGTCATGTCAAATCAATTGATAATGCTTTGCAGCGAGTAAAGCGTAAGTTGGAACGTTATTTAGAAGTACGGGACTTATTATAAATGAATCGTTATACAAACAAGTGCTCACATATGCGGGGCACTTTTTTTGTTTTTAATAGAAATAGATTTCGCAAAATTGTACCTGTCGTGCTAATTGTTGGGATAGTTCGGAGTAGTGCTTATAGTGAGGAATCTGTTTAAGGCCGCGGGTATACGTACATAATGGTTATATCAGCGTAGGATTTAGAGTGTTTCTAACAGGTATGTATAGCATTGTTTGAATAGCAGTTCTTCTTGACATGAAAATTCACTTATGCTAAAGTATTGCAGGTAGCCCTGTATAGCGTTTCTTTATGATGCACAAAAAACGGGGCGGAATTGAAGTATGTCTCGGGAGGTGTAACGCATGCGGGTTTTCATTACATTAGCGTGTACAAATTGCAAACAAAGAAACTATACATCCGTTAAAAATAAGCGCAACAATCCAGACCGTATGGAACTTAAGAAGTATTGCAGACATTGCAATGAACATACTGGTCATCGTGAGACTAGGTAGTTTAGTGGGGGTGTAGTTGTGTCTTTATTTACGCCAGTAAAACGCAGCTTTTCTTCTATGTTTACCTTTTTTAAGGAAAGTGGTACTGAATTAAAAAAAGTAAAGTGGCCAAGTCGCAAAGAATTAACTAGCTACACTCTAGTTACTCTTGGATTAGTCGCTTTCGTCGCGGTTTACTTTTTCTTGCTCGATCTTGGCATTAGTGAATTGCTAAGGACGATCATATAATCGCGATGGAAAACATGGAGAAAAGATGGTACGTCGTACATACCTATTCTGGGTATGAAAACAAGGTCAAAGCTAATTTGGAGAAACGCGTTGAATCAATGGACATGACGGACAAGATCTTCCGCGTCCTTGTTCCGATGGAAGAAGAAATCGTGAACAAAGACGGTAAGAAGAAGTCTGTTATGCGAAAAGTGTACCCTGGCTATGTGCTTGTGGAAATGATTCAAACTGACGACTCCTGGTATGTCGTTCGTAATACGCCCGGTGTTACCGGATTCGTGGGCTCTACGGGCTCTGGTTCCAAACCGACAGCTCTTTTACCGGAAGAGGTTGAAGCTATCCTTAAACATATGGGTATGGATGAGCCGAAGCCAGTTATTGATTTCGAGTTGAAAGACAATGTTCGTGTTATGGTTGGTCCGTTTGCTAACTTCGTCGGCTCGATCGAAGAGATCATCGTTGAGAAGAGCAAGCTAAAAGTTCACGTCAATATGTTTGGCAGAGAAACCCCGCTAGAGTTAGATTATACTCAAGTGGAGAAGCTATAAAAGTCTGGTTTCTTTGGCCTGTTCCTGTCTAGGAGTGGGCCTTTTCAGTGGGAGGGAATTTCATCCCGTCTGACCACAATACGAGCAAGGAGGTGTCTCACATGGCTAAAAAGGTAATTAAAATGGTGAAACTGCAGGTTCCTGCAGGGAAAGCGAATCCAGCTCCACCGATTGGTCCAGCATTGGGTCAAGCAGGGGTTAACATTATGGCTTTCTGTAAAGAATTTAACGCTAAGACTGCTGATCAAGCGGGACTAATTATCCCAGTTGAAATCACAGTATTTGAGGATCGCTCGTTTACGTTTATTACGAAAACTCCTCCGGCTGCAGTTCTTCTTCGCGTAGTTGCTGGTATCGAAAAAGGATCAGGCGAACCTAACAAGAAGAAAGTTGCAACTGTTAAACGCGATAAAGTTCGTGAAATCGCTGAGCAAAAAATGCCTGACCTTAACGCTGCATCCGTTGAATCTGCAATGCGTATGGTTGAAGGTACAGCTCGCAGCATGGGTATCACAATCGTTGACTAATTCCATTTGTAAGGCGGCTATTTAGTCGCAATCGGTGGGAGGATTATCCGTTAAAACCACAAAGGAGGAACTAACATGGCTAAACATGGTAAGAAATATGTTGAAGCGGCTAAGCAAGTTACAGCTGAAACGTTGTACGATCCGCAAGAAGCGATTGAACTAGTGAAGAAGCTTGCTACTGCTAAGTTTGATGAAACTGTTGATATCGCTGTTCGCTTGGGCGTTGACCCAAGAAAACAAGACCAAGCTGTACGTGGTGTAGTTGTATTGCCACACGGTACTGGTAAAACTAAGCGTGTCTTAGTATTCGCTAAAGGGGAAAAAGCAAAAGAAGCTGAAGCTGCTGGCGCTGATTTCGTAGGCGATGCTGACATGATTAACAAAATCCAACAAGGTTGGTTCGATTTCGATGTCTGCGTAGCTACTCCTGACATGATGAGCGAAGTTGGTAAATTGGGTCGTATTCTTGGTGGTAAAGGCTTAATGCCAAACCCTAAAGCAGGCACAGTTACTTTCGACGTTACTAAAGCTGTTCAAGAGATCAAAGCAGGTAAAATCGAGTACCGTCTTGATAAAGCAGGACAAATTCATGCTCCACTTGGTAAAGTATCTTTCGATGCTGATAAGTTGGCTGACAACTTCAAAGCATTGCTTGATGCGCTTGTAAGAGCGAAACCAGCTGCGGCGAAAGGTCAATACCTTAAAGGTGTTGCTGTTTCTTCCACAATGGGACCAAGCGTACGTGTGAACCTGCAATCCTTTAGATAAGATTCCTTCCAAAAGAAGGATGTGAATTGACTTTCATAGTCATTCATGATAATCTATCTAAGGTTGTTAAAACGAATAGTAGACCGTAGACAGTAGGTGCTGAAAAGCTTAATTTCCTGCCGAGGTGTTGTGATATAAAGTTCGCTTGTCTCGTGACAAGCGAACACAACATGCCTTCGTATTGTCTGCGAAGGCATTTCTTTTGCCCATAAAGCAAAGGAATGCTGAAATCAATATCTGTTTGCAGTATGCAAACGATTATGCGATCGAAGTGAGGTGTATCAAATGGCAAACGCAAAAGTTATCGCTAGCAAAGAACAGTTGGTAGCTCAACTATCCGATAAATTCCGTGATAGCTCTTGTGCAATCGTTACTGACTACCGTGGTCTTAACGTTGCTCAAGTAACTGAACTACGTAAAACTCTACGTGAAGCTGGTATTGAATTCGAAGTTTTGAAAAACACAATGTTGCGTCGTGCGACTGCAAGCACTGAGTTAACTGAACTTGATCAATACTTGGTTGGTCCAACTGCTGTTGCATTCAGCAAAGATGACGTTGTTTCTCCAGCTAAAATCTTAACAGATTTCGCTAAGAAAAATGAGAAGCTAGAAGTTAAAGGTGGCGTTGTTGAGGGTAAAGTCGTAGACCTTACTCAAATCAAAGCACTTGCAGCTCTTCCTTCCAGAGACGGTCTTCTTTCTATGCTACTCAGCGTTCTTCAAGCTCCTGTACGCAACTTCGCCCTTGCGGTTAAAGCTGTTGCTGAAAAGCAAGAAGGCGCAGAAGCGTAATAGTCGCTTAAAGTCTTGGTTTGAACAAAAACTAATAATATCGATTGAATCGATTAATAAATGGAGGTATACCCATGAGCCACGCACAAATCTTGGAAGCTATCAAAGGTATGACTGTTTTAGAATTGAACGACTTGGTTAAAGCAATCGAAGAAGAATTTGGTGTAACTGCAGCAGCTCCTACAGTAGTAGCAGCTGGCGGCGCAGCAGAAGCTGTTGCTGAGCAATCCGAATTCGACGTAATCTTGAACAACGCTGGTGCTTCCAAAATCAACGTTATTAAAGTAGTGCGCGAAATCACAGGCCTAGGCTTGAAAGAAGCTAAAGACCTAGTTGACAACGCACCAAAAGCTCTTAAAGAAAAAGTAAGCAAAGAAGAAGCAGAAGCTGTTAAAGCTAAGCTTGAAGAAGCTGGCGCTTCCGTAGAAGTGAAATAATTATATATTTCATTTTCAAACCTCTTGAGGCGTAAGCTTCAAGAGGTTTGCTTTATTTCAAAAGAAATTAATACGTATTGATGTTTTTTGAAATCATGTGAAGGGGGTAGGGATATGGCAGAACATTATTATTCACAGAAACCGACGACAGCACATGATCAGCATAAGCTTGAGGTGTCGCTACGCCGACAAAAGTTTCAGTTCGTAACAGATGCAGGTGTCTTTTCAAAAAAAGGCGTGGATTATGGAAGTAAAGTATTAATAGAAGCAATGGATATTGAATCAGGTTCCAAAGTGCTCGATGTTGGCTGTGGGTATGGTCCGATTGGTTTAACTGCGGCGAAGTTATCCAGTGAGAATCATGTGACCATGCTGGATATTAATGAACGCGCAGTAGAGTTATCTAGGAGCAATGCACAACGTAATGGCTTGAGCAATGTAAAAGTGATGCAAAGTGATACTCTAGCAGCTGTACTCGATCAAACTTTTGATGTGGTGCTGACGAATCCTCCGATTCGCGCGGGGAAAGAGATTGTGCATCGTATATTTGAAGAAGTACATGCTGTTCTTCGACCTGGTGGAGCACTTTGGATTGTTATTCAGAAGAAGCAAGGCGCGCCTTCCGCGTTTAGTAAGCTAGAATCGTTATTCACTCAAGTGGATGAAGTGACGAAGGATAAGGGCTACCGCATTATTAAAGCTATAAAATAAACGTTGTTATCGTACGTTCTATGGAAAAAATATTTGACTTGACATTTTAGATATGGTATCATTAAAAAATGTCAGTATTAAGATGCCCATACTTTCGTTACTGTATAAAAAGTCAAGAGTTTTTGAGAAATTCGCGTATATTTTTGAAAATCTAGGTATATTGTTGGGTTTTTGGGCAAGTCTAACAAAATGAGTAGAAAAATATGGAATTTCCTTGCAGAATCAACGAGAAAAACCTCCATCCATGTGAAGTTTTTCTTATTTATTTTTAACAAAGATATTGAGTAGACTCGAGGGGTGATGAAGTTGGCGGGACATCTTGTTCAATTTGGTCGACGTAAACGCAGGACTTATGCTCGAATCAATGAGGTGCTTGGCATTCCGAACCTGATTGAAATCCAGCAGAAATCATATGAATGGTTCTTGGATGAAGGGCTTCGTGAAATGTTTCAGGATATCTCCCCGATTCAAGATTTTACGGGAAATCTCGTATTAGAATTCATTGATTACAATTTAGGAGATCCTAAATATTCTGTTGATGAATCCAAAGAGCGCGACGTTACTTATGCAGCTCCGCTGCGTGTTAAAGTGCGTTTAATTAATAACGAGACGGGCGAAGTGAAAGAACAGGAAGTATTCATGGGTGATTTCCCTGTGATGACGGAAACCGGTACTTTCATTATCAACGGTGCAGAGCGAGTAATCGTCTCCCAACTAGTTCGCTCCCCGAGTGTTTATTATAGCACGAAAGTGGATAAGAACGGTAAAAAAACATACACGGCGACGGTTATTCCGAACCGCGGTGCATGGCTTGAATTGGAGACAGATTCTAAGGATATCATCTATGTTCGTATTGACCGCACACGTAAAATTCCGGTAACGGTATTGCTTCGTGCAATGGGCTTTGGAACAGACGCTGAGATCTTGGATTTGCTAGGTGAAGACGAGTACATCCAGAACACGCTTGATAAAGATAACACAGACTCTACGGAAAAAGCACTTATCGAAATCTATGAGCGCTTGCGTCCAGGTGAGCCGCCTACGATTGATAATGCGCGTTCCTTACTAGTATCGCGTTTCTTCGATCCGAAGCGTTATGACCTAGCGAATGTAGGTCGTTACAAAATCAATAAAAAGCTTCATATTAAAAACCGCTTGTTCAATCAGAAACTAGCGGAAACTTTGTATGATCCGAATACAGGGGAAATTATCGCAGAAGTAGGTCAAACACTTGACCGTCGTCTTCTTGATAAAATTCTTCCTTTCTTAGAAGAAGGCGTGGGCATGAAAGCAATTAACGTGCCTAACGGTATTTCTGGTGCGGATGAGATTCCAGTACAAGCGATTAATGTATACTCACCAAATGATGATGGTAAAGTTGTGAAAGTCATTTCCAACGGTGTCATCGATAAAGCAGTGAAGAACATTACGCCTGCTGATATTATTTCTTCCATTAACTACTTTATGAATTTACTTCGCGGAATCGGCAGCACGGATGATATTGACCACTTAGGTAACCGTCGTTTGCGTTCCGTTGGTGAATTGTTGCAGAACCAATTCCGTATTGGTCTATCCCGTATGGAGCGTGTAGTTCGTGAGCGTATGTCTATTCAAGATGCGAATGTAATTACACCTCAGGCATTGATCAATATTCGTCCAGTTATTGCGTCCATTAAAGAGTTCTTCGGTAGCTCCCAATTGTCGCAGTTTATGGATCAGACAAACCCGCTTGCTGAATTAACGCACAAGCGTCGTTTATCTGCCCTTGGACCTGGTGGTTTGACGCGTGAGCGCGCGGGCTTTGAAGTACGTGACGTCCATCACTCCCACTATGGCCGTATGTGTCCGATTGAGACACCAGAGGGTCCGAACATTGGTTTGATCAACTCCTTGTCTACGTTTGCCCGTATTAATGAGTATGGCTTTATTGAAGCTCCATACCGTTGGGTAGATCCGAAATCAGGCGTTGTTACGGATAAAATTTCGTATTTGACAGCTGATGAAGAGGATAACTATGTTATCGCTCAAGCAAACGCTGTTCTTACGGAAGAAGGTACTTTCCAAGAAGATCAAGTTATCGTTCGTTTCAAAGATGATATCTTGACGCTACCAATCGAACGTGTAGACTACATGGACGTTTCTCCTAAGCAAGTTGTTTCCGTTGCGACGGCGCTCATTCCGTTCTTAGAGAACGATGACTCCAACCGTGCGCTAATGGGATCGAACATGCAGCGGCAAGCTGTTCCACTTCTAATTCCAAAAGCTCCACTTGTTGGTACTGGAATGGAGCACAAAGCTGCGAAGGACTCCGGTGTTTGTATCGTTTCGAAACATGATGGTGTGATTGAGCGTGTGTCTGGTAACGAGATCTGGCTTCGTCGTCACGAAGAAATTGACGGTAAGCTAGTGAAAGGTGACCTTGTGAAGCACAAGATTCATAAGTTCATGCGTTCTAACCAAGGTACATGTATTAATCAACGTCCAATCTGTAAATTGGGTGATATCGTTCGTAAGGGTGACATTCTAGCTGATGGTCCTTCTACTGAGCAGGGTGAATTGGCACTAGGTCGTAACGTCGTTGTTGCGTTTATGACTTGGGAAGGTTACAACTATGAGGATGCGATCCTACTAAGTGAGAAACTAGTGAAAGAAGACGTTTATACGTCTATTCATATTGAAGAATACGAGTCTGAAGCTCGTGATACGAAGCTTGGTCCAGAGGAAATCACACGTGACATTCCGAATGTCGGTGAAGATGCTCTGAAAAACCTTGACGAACGCGGCATTATCCGTGTAGGTGCGGAAATTAACGCGGGAGACATTCTAGTTGGTAAAGTAACGCCTAAGGGTGTTACAGAACTAACAGCTGAAGAGCGCTTGTTACATGCAATCTTCGGCGAAAAAGCGCGTGAAGTTCGTGACACATCCCTTCGTGTACCGCATGGTACGGATGGTATCGTTGTTGACGTTAAAGTATTTACACGTGAGAACGGCGATGAGCTGCCTCCTGGTGTGAATCAACTCGTTCGTGTGTATATCGCTCAGAAACGTAAGATTTCTGAGGGAGATAAGATGGCGGGACGTCACGGTAACAAGGGTGTTATCGCACGTATTTTGCCAGAAGAAGACATGCCATTCCTACCAGACGGAACACCTGTCCAAGTCGTGCTAAACCCACTAGGGGTACCATCACGTATGAACATCGGTCAAGTACTAGAAGTTCATATCGGTATGGCTGCTAAAGCATTAGGTATTCACGTTGCATCACCAGTATTTGATGGTGCGCATGAGTATGACGTATTTGACACGATGGAAGAAGCTGGTATGCAACGTAATGGTAAAACGCGTCTGTATGATGGTCGTACAGGAGATTTGTTTGAGCGTGAAGTTACAGTTGGTGTCATGTACATGATCAAACTGGCGCACATGGTTGACGATAAGATCCATGCTCGTTCCACTGGACCTTACTCCCTAGTTACGCAACAGCCACTTGGTGGTAAAGCGCAATTCGGTGGTCAGCGTTTCGGTGAGATGGAGGTTTGGGCACTTGAGGCGTACGGTGCAGCTTATACGTTGCAAGAAATCTTGACTGTGAAGTCCGATGATGTTGTCGGCCGGGTGAAGACGTACGAGTCCATCGTCAAAGGCGAGAATGTTCCAGAACCAGGTGTTCCGGAATCATTCAAAGTATTGATTAAAGAGCTTCAAAGTTTAGGTATGGATGTTAAGATTCTTTCTGGCGATCAAAAAGAGATCGAGTTGAAAGAAAGTGACGAAGATGATGATTCAGCGAATGATAAGCTCAATTTGAACATCGAAGGCTCTGAAGTAGCAAGCGAGTAGTTCAATGAATAGAGAGTACGGCTAAGGAGACTACCATAAGGTAGTTTCCTTGGCGTAACTTCTAACATTCGCACGATTCACACAATAGATAGTGGTTTGTAGGTTTCGTAGTAGGTTTTGAAAAAGAGTCAGCATATCTGTAAGGAGGGTTGCTCCTTGTTGGACGTTAACAACTTCGAGTTCATGAAAATCGGCTTAGCTTCGCCTGACAAAATTCGTTCCTGGTCCCGTGGTGAAGTGAAAAAGCCGGAAACGATTAACTACAGAACCTTAAAGCCCGAAAAAGAGGGCTTATTCTGTGAGAAAATCTTCGGGCCGACTAAAGATTGGGAATGTCATTGCGGTAAGTACAAGCGTGTTCGTTATAAAGGTGTAGTCTGTGACCGTTGCGGTGTTGAAGTGACGCGTCAAAAAGTACGTCGTGAGCGTATGGGACACATTGAATTAGCAGCACCAGTATCCCATATTTGGTATTTCAAGGGTATTCCATCCCGTATGGGTCTTGCTCTTGATATGTCCCCACGTTCTTTGGAAGAAGTAATCTACTTCGCTTCCTACGTGGTAACAGATCCAGGTGATACACCGCTTGAGAAGAAACAACTGCTTTCCGAGAAAGAATATCGTTCTTATCGCGAGAAGTACGGATATGCGTTCCACGCTGGAATGGGTGCCGAGGCTGTAAAGAAACTTTTACAGGACATCGAAATCGATAAAGAAGTGGAATCGCTAAAAGAAGAGCTAAAGACAGCTCAAGGCCAACGTCGTAATCGTGCGATTAAGCGCCTTGAAGTAATGGAAGCTTTCCGTAACTCCAAGAACCACCCAGACTGGATGGTACTTGATGTGTTGCCGGTAATTCCTCCAGAACTTCGTCCGATGGTTCAACTCGATGGTGGACGTTTCGCGACTTCCGACCTTAACGATTTGTATCGTCGTGTAATTAACCGTAACAATCGCCTTAAGCGTTTGTTAGACTTAGGCGCTCCAGACATTATCGTGCAAAATGAGAAGCGTATGCTTCAAGAAGCAGTAGATGCTTTGATCGATAATGGTCGTCGTGGTCGTCCTGTTACAGGTCCTGGTAACCGTCCGCTTAAATCTTTGAGCCACATGCTTAAAGGTAAGCAAGGTCGTTTCCGTCAGAACTTACTAGGTAAACGTGTTGACTACTCAGGTCGTTCCGTTATCGTTGTAGGTCCTAGCTTGAAAATGTACCAATGCGGTCTTCCAAAAGAGATGGCACTTGAATTATTCAAGCCTTTCGTTATGAAAGAGCTTGTGAATAAAGGATTAGCTCATAACATCAAGAGCGCGAAGCGTAAAGTTGAACGCGTATCTCCAGATGTATGGGATGTACTAGAAGAAGTAATTCGCGAACATCCGGTTCTGCTTAACCGTGCACCAACACTTCATAGACTTGGTATTCAAGCATTTGAACCCATTCTTGTTGAAGGCCGCGCAATTAAATTGCATCCGCTTGTTTGTACGGCGTATAACGCTGACTTTGACGGTGACCAGATGGCGGTTCACGTTCCGCTTTCCGCTGAAGCACAAGCTGAAGCACGTGTACTCATGCTTGCTTCCGGTAACATTCTGAACCCGAAAGATGGTAAGCCAGTAGTTACTCCGTCCCAGGATATGGTTCTAGGATCATTCTACCTGACTACGGATAACATTCATGCGCGTGGCGGTGGCTCAATCGTTCGTACCGTACATGAAGCAGTATCTGCTTACCAAAGCGGCAATGCTGAATTACATGCTCGTGTTGCAATTCCGGTTAAAGCTCTTAACAAAGAAAGCTTTACGACTAAGCAGCAAGAGGCAATGTTGATTACAACAATCGGTAAGATTATCTTTAACGAGATTTTCCCTACTGACTTCCCGTTCATTAATGAAGCAACAAAAGCGAACCTACTTCAAGGTGCGTCAGATAACTACTTCATTTTCGGTAAAGGTGAAGATGTTCGTAAGGCACTTGCAGAGTTCCCTGAAACAAAAGCCATTGGTAAGGACTACTTAGGTTCGATCATTGGTGAATGTTTCCGTAAGTATCACACAACGCAAACTTCGATGATCTTGGATAAGATCAAAGAGCTTGGGTTCACATATTCCACTAAAGCTGGTATTACGGTTGCTGTATCTGACGTTACGGTTCCACCTGAGAAAGTTAGGATTCTTGCTGAATCAGATGAGAAAGTTCGTACAGTTACAATGCAATATCGCCGTGGTTTGATCACGAACGATGAGCGTTATGACCGCGTAATTGCGATCTGGAGCCGTGCGAAGGACGAACTGACGGATATCCTGATGAAGTCCTTGGATAAGTACAATTCTATCAACATGATGGTGGAGTCCAAAGCCCGTGGTAACAAATCACAGATTACACAGCTTGGCGGTATGCGTGGATTGATGGCGAATCCGTCCGGTAAAATTATTGAGTTACCGATTAAATCGAACTTCCGTGAAGGTCTGACGGTACTCGAGTACTTTATTTCTACGCATGGTGCGCGTAAAGGTTTGGCCGATACAGCACTACGGACAGCTGACTCAGGTTACCTGACTCGTCGTCTAGTTGACGTTGCACAGGACGTTATCGTTCGTGACGAAGACTGCGGAACAGATAAAGGCTTTACAGTAAGCAAAATTCAAGATGGTAAAGAGGTTATCGAAGACCTGTTCGACCGTATTGAAGGACGTTACTCATTTGGTACTGTCCGTCATCCGGAGACTGGTGAAGTCATTGTTGCTCGTAATCAGCTAATTGAAGCTGACGAAGCGAATGCAATTGTTGATGCTGGAGTTGAAAAACTACAGATTCGTTCCGTACTTTCTTGCCGTTCCAAACATGGCGTCTGCAAAAAGTGCTATGGCCGTAACTTGGCTACAGGACAGCATGTAGAAATCGGGGAAGCAGTTGGTATTATTGCCGCTCAATCCATCGGTGAGCCAGGAACACAACTTACAATGCGTACGTTCCATACAGGGGGCGTTGCGGGAGACGATATTACACAAGGTTTGCCTCGTATTCAGGAGCTATTTGAAGCTCGTAATCCGAAAGGTCAAGCGCTTATTACCGAAGTTGACGGTATAGTTAAAGACATTCGCGAAGCCAAAGATCGTCGTGAAATCGAAGTTCAAGGTGAAGCAGAGTCTCGCGTATATTCCGTTCCTTACGGTTCTCGTATTCGTGTCTCCCTAAATCAGCAAATCGAAGCAGGGGATGAACTAACTGATGGTTCTATCGACCCTAAAGAAATGCTGCGTATTAAAGGTATCCGCGGCGTGCAAAACTACATTTTGCAAGAGGTGCAACGCGTATACCGTAACCAAGGGGTAGAAATTAACGATAAGCACGTCGAAGTTATGATTCGTCAAATGTTGCGTAAAATCCGTATTATTGATGCGGGCGATACGACACTATTGCCGGGTGCATTCGTCGACATTCATGAATATGAAGAAGCGAATAAGGTTGCGTTAATGGCAGGTACTGAGCCGGCAGTTGCGAAGCCAATCCTTCTAGGTATTACGAAGGCTTCTCTTGAGACTGACTCCTTCTTGTCCGCAGCATCCTTCCAAGAGACAACTCGTGTCTTGACTGATGCAGCGATCAAAGGTAAAGTCGATCAACTTCTTGGACTTAAAGAGAACGTTATTATTGGTAAGCTGATTCCAGCTGGTACGGGTATGCCTCGTTACCGTAATGTAAGAATCACTACACCTTATGACGAAATCGAGTCCGTAGATGTGGAAAAAGAAACCGTAGCAGTAGAGTAAAATCTAAGGCAAAACCTTGATATAACAAGAAAATATGTGCCTGTCTTACGAAATGGAAGAAAATTTTCATTCTGTAGGCAGGCAATTTTCTTGACATGCACTAGATGAGGTGCTAATATATCAAAGTGTGCCTAGGAAATAACGATACACATGCATTACTTTGGAGGATATGACACATGTCTTACGATAAAGTGAAGCAGGCTGAAAAGCTAAGTATTGGCACTAAGCAAGCTACAAGAAGTGTAGAACTTGGCATAGCTAAAGAAGTGATTATTGCCAAAGATACCGATTCGCGATTGCTCAATAAGATTACAATGCTTTGTCAGAGAATGAACGTTGAGATCACATATGTGGACTCTATGAAATTACTTGGTAAAGCTTGCGGGATTGATGTTGGTGCCGCGATGGTTGCGATAGTAAATGAGTAGAACAGACCGTTTTTGCTGGAGGAGAACTGTGCGAAATACTAAGTTCCTCAGGTAAAAACTTTCTCTTTGCCCAATTGCGATTCGCCTGGATCTGTGGGCTTGCAAAAATAGCATTGAATGGTTTTAATATTAGAGAGGAGGTGGCGACATGCCAACAATTAACCAATTGGTACGTAAAGGCCGTCAAGCAAAAGTGGTTAAATCTAAATCCCCAGCTCTACAAAAAGGTTTTAATGCCTTGAAGAGAGAAACTACGGATATTAGTGCTCCACAAAAGCGCGGCGTTTGTACTCGTGTAGGTACAATGACTCCGAGAAAGCCAAACTCGGCTCTTCGTAAATATGCCCGTGTACGTCTAACTAACCGTTTAGAGGTAACTGCTTATATTCCAGGTATCGGTCATAACTTACAAGAACACAGCGTGGTATTGATCCGCGGTGGTAAAGTGAAGGATTTAGCTGGAGTACGTTATCACATCGTTCGTGGTGCACTTGATACTTCAGGTGTTAACAACCGTATGCAAGCTCGTTCCAAATACGGAACTAAGCGTCCTAAAGTTAAAAAATAATACCCAATGATGATAAGTCATAAGGGATGAATCTTTCGAGAAAGGGGGATTAACTATGCCTCGTAAAGGTCCTGTTACAAAAAGAGATGTATTGCCAGATCCAATTTATAGCAGCAAATTGGTTACTCGTCTAATCAACCGCATTATGATTGATGGTAAAAGAGGAGTAGCACAATCCATTCTATACAACGCTTTTAACATCGTGAAAGACCGTACTGGTAAAGATCCGATGGAAGTGTTCGAGACAGCAATTAAGAACATTATGCCAGTTCTTGAAGTAAAAGCTCGTCGTGTTGGTGGTGCTAACTATCAAGTTCCAATCGAAGTTAAGCCAGAGCGTCGTACGACACTTGGTCTTCGTTGGTTGGTAAACTATTCTCGTCTTCGTGGCGAGAAAACGATGGAAGAAAGACTAGCTTTCGAGATTATCGATGCTAGCAACAGCACAGGTTCTTCCGTTAAGAAACGTGAAGATACACACAAAATGGCGGAAGCAAACAAAGCGTTCGCTCACTACCGTTGGTAGGATAAAATTTGCAATATAGTTAGGAGACGATTTCATGACTAGAGAGTTCTCCTTAAAAGATACGCGTAATATCGGGATCATGGCGCATATTGATGCTGGTAAAACGACTACTACAGAGCGTATCTTGTTCTTCACAGGCCGTACTCACAAAATCGGTGAGGTGCACGAAGGTGCAGCTACAATGGACTGGATGGAACAAGAGCAGGAGCGCGGAATCACGATTACTTCCGCTGCTACTACCGCTGCTTGGAAGGGTCACCGCATCAATATCATCGATACCCCGGGACACGTTGACTTCACTGTTGAAGTTGAACGTTCCCTTCGCGTATTGGATGGAGCAGTTGGTGTATTTAGTGCTAAAGAAGGCGTAGAGCCACAGTCTGAAACTGTATGGAGACAGGCTGACAAATATGGTGTTCCACGTGTTGCTTATGTGAACAAAATGGACATCATCGGTGCAGATTACCTAAACGTAATCGAATCCATGCGTCTTAAATTGGGTGCTAACGCAGTAGCGATTCAGCTTCCAATCGGCGCAGAAAACGACTTCACAGGTATTATTGACATCGTTGATGAGTGTGCTCACATGTTCAGAGACGATAAAGGTCTTAATATTGAAGTTACTGATATCCCTGAAGAATTCAAGGCAAAAGTTGCAGAACTTCGTTTAGAGCTTATCGAGAAAGTTGCTGAGCTTGACGAAGAATTGACAATGAAATACCTTGAAGGTGAAGAAATCACAACTGCAGAGCTTAAAGCTGCGCTTCGTAAGGGCGTATGTGAAGTGAAAATCTTCCCTGTAATTTGTGGTTCCTCTTACCGTAACAAAGGGGTTCAATTGATGATGGATGCTGTAGTGGAATACCTACCAGCTCCAATCGACGTTCCTGATATCAAGGGTACCCTTGAAGATGGTACGGAAACTGTACGTAAATCTTCCGATGATGAGCCGTTTGCTGCTCTTGCATTTAAGATTGCTACGGATCCTTTCGTTGGTAAACTCACGTTCTTCCGTGTGTATTCCGGCGTATTGCAATCCGGTTCTTATGTAATCAATGCAACTAAAGGCAAGCGTGAGCGTATCGGTCGTATCCTTCAAATGCATGCGAACAGCCGTCAAGAAATCTCCGAAGTTTACTCCGGTGATATTGCAGCTGCAGTAGGTTTGAAAGATACAGGTACTGGCGACACACTTTGCGACGAGAAACATCCGGTAATCTTGGAGTCCATGAACTTCCCTGATCCGGTTATCGACCTTGCAGTTGAGCCAAAAACTAAAGCTGACCAAGACAAAATGGGTATCGCACTTTCCAAGTTGACGGAAGAAGATCCGACTCTTAGAGCGCGTACTGATGAAGAAACGGGTCAAACGATCCTTTCTGGTATGGGTGAGCTTCACCTTGAGATTATCGTAGATCGTATGCGTCGTGAGTTCAAAGTAGAAACTAACGTGGGTAAACCACAAGTTGCTTACCGCGAAACATTCCGCACCGCTGCGAAAGTTGAAGGTAAATTCGTTCGTCAATCCGGTGGCCGTGGTCAATACGGACATTGTTGGGTTGAGTTCGAGCCTCTTGAAGCAGGTTCCGGCTTTGTATTCGAGAGCAAAGTCGTGGGTGGTTCTATTCCTCGTGAATACATCGCTCCGATCCAAGCTGGTATTGAAGAATCCATGAAGAACGGTGTTATCGCTGGATTCCCATTGGTTGACGTTAAGGCTACTGTCGTAGACGGTTCCTACCATGATGTCGATTCCAATGAGATGGCGTTTAAGATCGCTGGTTCCATGGCTCTTAAAGCAGCTAAAGACAAGTGTAACCCTGCACTTCTTGAGCCACTCATGAAGGTAGAAGTTACAGTTCCAGAAGAATACATGGGTGACGCAATGGGTATGCTTAACTCCCGTCGTGGACGTGTTGAGGGTATGGATTCCCGTCACGGTGCACAGTTCATTCGTGGTAAAGTGCCATTGTCCGAAATGTTCGGATTCTCCACTGTACTTCGTTCTGGTACACAAGGTCGCGGTACGTACTCCATGGAACTTTCTCACTATGAGGAAGTACCTAAGAACATCGCTGACGAAATTATCGCTAAGCACAAAGGCGAATAATTATAAATCTAAGCGGATCGATTTATCTAGGATTCTATCCGATTGGATAGATCGGTCTGCTTAAATAATATATGATTTTTTAATCTAAGGAGGCTATGTTTGAAATGGCTAAGTCAAAATTCGAACGTAATAAACCGCATGTTAACATCGGTACAATTGGTCACGTTGACCATGGTAAAACAACTCTAACTGCTGCAATCACAACTGTTCTTTCCACAAGATACGGTGGTGCTGCTGTAGCATTCGACCAAATCGATAAAGCTCCAGAAGAGCGCGAACGTGGTATCACGATCTCCACAGCACACGTTGAGTATGAGACTCCTAACCGTCACTACGCTCACGTTGACTGCCCTGGTCACGCCGACTACGTTAAGAACATGATTACTGGTGCTGCTCAAATGGACGGCGCTATTCTAGTAGTATCCGCTGCTGACGGCCCAATGCCACAAACTCGTGAGCACATCTTGTTGTCCAAACAAGTAGGTGTACCATACATCGTAGTATTCATGAACAAATGTGACATGGTTGAAGACGATGAGCTTCTAGAGCTAGTTGAAATGGAAATCCGTGATTTGCTTAGCGAATACGAATTCCCAGGCGACGACACTCCAATCATCCGTGGTTCTGCTCGTGAAGCGTTGCAAAACCCAGCTGGTGAGTGGGCTGACAAAATTATCGAGTTGTTCGAACAAGTCGATACTTACATCCCATTGCCTGAGCGTCAAACTGACAAGCCTTTCCTTATGCCTGTTGAGGACGTATTCTCCATCACTGGTCGTGGTACAGTTGCTACTGGCCGTGTAGAGCGTGGTACTGTTAAAGTACAAGACGAAGTTGAAATCGTTGGTATCGCTGAAGAAACTCGTAAATGTATCGTTACAGGTGTTGAGATGTTCCGTAAACTTCTTGATTCCGCTCAAGCTGGTGACAATATCGGAGCGTTGCTTCGTGGTGTAGACCGTAACGACATCGAGCGTGGTCAAGTATTGGCTAAAACGGGTTCCGTTAAGCCACACACTAACTTCTCCGCTCAAGTTTACGTTCTAACTAAAGAAGAGGGTGGCCGTCACAAGCCTTTCTTCACTGGTTACCGTCCACAGTTCTACTTCCGTACAACTGACGTTACAGGTATCATCAACCTTCCAGAAGGTACAGAGATGGTAATGCCTGGTGATAACATCACTGTAACTGTAGAATTGATCAACCCAATCGCTATCGAAGAAGGTACTCGTTTCGCTATTCGCGAAGGCGGACGTACTGTTGGCGCTGGCGCGGTTGCTACAATCTCCAAGTAATATTCATTTAAGCTTGCTTAAATGTAAGAATAAGAAGTCCATTACCCTTTGGGTAGTGGGCTTCTTTTTTTAGAGAAATAGGATTGCGCTTTTAGTGTGATTTGCTATACTAATTCCTAAATGACAACAAGAGATCTCATACATTAATAGAATGGATTAATGGGGAGGATTCATACTTATGATACTACAGGCTCGTTTGTCCCAGAAAACAGCAATTTTATTGGAACATGCACGTAAATGCCAAATATCTGATGAGGCTTTATTAGCTTGTGTAGCCGCGAGTGATATTTCTGAACTTGCAGCTGCAAAGTCTGAACAGTATGGGTATGACACTTTCATTACGTATGCTACTGAGCACCATGAGGATTTGGCTTCTGCAATTCGTGATGGATATCGAATTACGTTCAATACATTCCGTGGGCTTCAAGTGTGGTTGCACGAAAAATTCGATATCACTGAAGGTACTGATTTTGATGCAACCGAAGGCCGATTGACCGGTATTAAGTTAAGTCGTGTAGATGCTGAGGTTTTAGAAGCAAGACTCGCACCAAACTGGGTACTTAAGCGTAACGAAGATACGATAGATTTAACAGTAAGAGGACTCTAACTTACGAATTAAAGAAAAAAGTGCTCACTCCCTGACTACAGGAGGAGCACTTTTATTATTTTATGGCTGGTCGAGCTTGTAAATCGAGAATGTATTGAGCGTCATACAGATCGAGAAAATCATTACGTTTATTACGAAGTGTCTTACCATCGACACATCTGCGGTCAATAAGCATGGCGTCCGAATGAGGTTCCTCATAGGAATAAGATCCAACGCTGCAGAACACCTGATACCCCATTTTTTGCAAAGATTGAAGTCGGGGATCTCTATATGCGTAAGCAAGACCATACGGATATATATAAATCGGTGTGTCTCCTATTAATGAACCCACTTCAGCATGCCACTTTGTACTATCGCGCTCAATCTGTTCTAGACTAAGGTTTAAATGATTGGGATGACCATAGCTGTGTGATGCGAAGTTCCAACCGGTTTCTTTTAAACGTTTAATAACAGGTTTCACAGCTTCTTCTTCTATAATATGCCCAGGATTGTTGTGATTCGTTCGATAACCAAGAATACCTTCAAAACCTGTTAAAGCAAGAGTAGCTTTGGCACCTTGATGAGAAAAGTCAGGATGTTTACTCACAAACGCGTCTAATAAGGGGACGATGTCATTATCATAAGAAATCGTACCTTCGCCATTATTGGTCGACAAAGCTGCTATATTACCAAAAGGGTCTAAGATTAATTTTTCGACAATGCCGTACTTAATCATATAAGGATAGTAATTTGTATCATCAATGGAGATGACTAACGGTTTTTTGTTACGTGGGAGCATGAGCGGCTTTTGAACAATTTGTAGTTTACCATTCACTTTCCGCTGTTCAAATTGTTCTTGTATGTTGATAAGAATGAATTGTTTCTCATATATAGATTGAATGACTTTGTTGAACTCTTTGACGGTGACGAACCAATCATTCATGGCTTGCTCTTGGTAGTCACCAATGAAGGCGCGGTTTGGATAAGCAATAACAGGGTGGAAGAAGATGTGTTCAACCTTTCCCGTATAAGGGATTAGTTCACTATTTGATTGATTATCATGTAGAGTGGAAGTTCGTGTGGACGTCTGATTGGTTTTTGTCCAATTGAAATTAAATACCGTGTAACAAATTCCTACTATTATAATGAAGAAAAGAATCATGAGAAGTCTAATCCATATAGAGTTTTTGAATTGATGTGGTTGCGTCATAGCAGAGCTCCTTATTCAATCATCATGTTATAATTTTGCGCGAAAAAGCCGAAATCATTACACATAACCTGGTTTGTTAAATGGTAAATAGTTATATGCATTATTTATACTTGCAATAAGCGGAGAAATTGTATATAATCAATAGCGTTGGTCTGAGACGTTGCGATGACGTGAGAGGTTGCTGACACACCCGGCCCCTTTGCCATGGGAAAGGATGTCAGGGGATTTTCACTGAGTATGTCCGATACGAAATTGGGCGATAGAAGGAGGGACTTATAAATGGCAAAGCAAAAAATCCGTATCCGTTTGAAGGCGTATGATCACCGTGTAATTGATCAGTCCGCTGAGAAAATTGTGGAAACTGCGAAGCGTTCTGGTGCTGGTGTATCCGGTCCGATTCCACTTCCTACTGAAAAACAAATCATTACGATTCTTCGTGCGGTACACAAGTACAAGGATTCTCGCGAGCAGTTCGAAATGCGCACACACAAGCGCTTGATCGACATCGTGAACCCAACGCCGCAAACGGTTGATGCGTTGATGAGACTTGATCTGCCGTCCGGTGTGGACATTGAAATCAAATTGTAATTTTAGCTATATAAGCAAAAAAGAAACGAGGTGTCAACGATGACAAAAGGTATCTTAGGTAAAAAACTTGGAATGACTCAAGTGTTTACTCCAGAAGGTTTGGTGATTCCAGTAACAGTGATCCAAGCGGGTCCATGTGTGGTTCTTCAAAAGAAAGACATCGAGAACGACGGTTACGAATCCATCCAAATCGGTTATGGTGAGAAGAAAGAAAAAAATGCAGTTAAACCGGAAATCGGTCATGCGAAAAAAGCCGGCGCAACTCCTAAGCGCTACGTAAAAGAAATCCGCGGCGTTCAAATGGGTGACTATGAAGTTGGCCAAGAACTGAAAGCTGATCTCTTCACAGAAGGTGAATTCGTTGACGTAACAGGAACTTCCAAAGGTAAAGGATTCCAAGGTGTTATCAAACGCCACAATCAATCCACTGGACCAATGTCTCACGGTTCCCGTTACCATAGAGGACCAGGTTCCATGGGTTCCATCCAAGCTAACCGCGTTCCTAAAGGTAAGAAATTGCCAGGTCACATGGGTAGCGAAACAGTAACACTTCAAAATCTTCAAGTAATCAAAGTAGACGCAGAGCGTAACGTATTGCTAGTTAAAGGTTCCATTCCTGGTCCTAAGAACTGCTACGTAACTGTGAAGTCTGCAGTTAAAAAGTAGAAAGGAGGAATTACGATGCCAAAAGTAGCTTTATATAACGTAACTGGAGCACAAGTTGGAGAAGTGGAATTGAACGATTCCGTATTCGGTATTGAGCCTCATATCCACGTTCTACACGAAGCTGTTCTTATGCAGCAAGCATCCTTGCGCTCAGGAACACACAAGACTAAAGGTCGTTCTGAAGTACGCGGTGGCGGACGCAAGCCGTGGAAACAAAAAGGAACTGGTCGTGCACGTCAAGGTAGCATTCGCGCACCTCAATGGAAAGGTGGCGGTACGGTATTCGGACCAACACCACGCAGCTACGCTTACAAATTGCCTAAGAAAGTTCGTCGTTTAGCAATCCGTTCTGCTTTGTCTTCCAAAGTGATCGATAACGAATTGATCGTACTTGATTCATTGCAAATGAACGCTCCTAAGACGAAAGAATTCGTAGCAATCTTAAACAATCTTAAAGTAGAACGCAAAGCACTAGTTGTTGCAGCGAGCTTCGATGAGAATGTGGCATTATCCACTCGTAACATCCCTGGTGTGAAATTTGTAGTTGCTGAAGGAATTAACGTTCTTGATGTAATGACTTATGACAAATTGATCATTACTAAGGATGCGGTACAGAAGGTAGAGGAGGTGCTTGCTCAATGAAAAATCCACGCGATATCATTAAGCGCCCCATCATTACCGAACGCACAAGTGAAATGATGGCGGATAAAAAGTACACTTTTGAAGTAGAAATGAAATCCAACAAAACTGAGATCAAACAAGCAATTGAAGCGATCTTCGGTGTTAAAGTAGCTAGCGTAAACACGCTTAGAATGCCTGCTAAACCAAAGCGTTATGGCAAACATTCTGGTTACACTTCCGAGTGGAAAAAAGCGTTCGTTAAGCTTACAGCTGAAAGCAAAGACTTGGAAATTTTCCAAGGTTAATCTCTTAAAGTAAGGAGGAAATCAAGGTGCCAATTAAAAAGTATAAACCAACTTCCCCGGCACGACGTGGTATGTCCGTCTCCACTTTTGAGGAGATCACAACGTCAACACCGGAAAAGTCATTGTTAGCTCCGCTTAGCAAGACTGCTGGACGTAATAACCAAGGTAAAATTACGACTCGTCACCGTGGTGGTGGACACAAGCGTAAATACCGTTTAATCGATTTCAAGCGTAACAAGGATGGAATACCAGGTCGCGTTGCTACAATCGAATACGATCCAAACCGTACAGCGAACATTGCATTGATTCACTATGCGGATGGTGAGAAAAGATATATCTTAGCTCCTAAAGGTTTGAAAGTTAACGATGTGATTCAATCCGGTATCGGTTCCGATATCAAGATTGGTAACGCACTTGCTCTTGAAAACATTCCTGTAGGTACAGTTATCCACAATATCGAGTTAAAACCAGGTGCTGGCGGTCAAATGGTTCGTGCAGCAGGTACTGAAGCTCAATTGTTGGGTAAAGAAGAGAGATACGTTACAGTTCGTCTTTCCTCTGGTGAAGTTCGTAAAGTCTTGAAAGTTTGCCGCGCAACGATCGGTTCCGTTGGTAACCAAGATCACGAATTGATCAAGATTGGTAAAGCTGGACGTAATCGTTGGAAAGGTCAACGCCCTGAGGTTCGTGGTGTAGTAATGAACCCTAACGATCACCCACACGGTGGTGGTGAAGGCCGCGCTCCAATCGGACGTAAATCTCCAATGTCTCCATGGGGTAAACCAACTCTTGGATTCAAAACTCGTAAAAAAGGCAAAGCTTCCGACAAGTACATCGTTCGCCGTCGTACGAAGTAAGTTTTGCAGTGATAGCAATATCCAGATACAGAGAAGGGAGGACTATCAATGGGACGCAGCTTAAAAAAAGGACCGTTTATTGATTCTTACATGCTGAAGAAAGTTGACGAAATGGAAGCATCTGGCAAGAAGACTGTTATTAAAACATGGTCTCGCCGTTCTACTATTTTCCCACAATTCGTTGGTCACACTTTCGGCGTATACGATGGAAGAAAACACGTACCTGTTTATGTAACTGAGGACATGGTAGGTCACAAGCTAGGTGAATTCTCACCAACTCGTACTTACAAAAGTCACGATGACGATAAGAAAACAGGTAAGCGTTAATTGATTTTTTGTTAAGAGAGGAGGTACTACCATGCAAGCAAAAGCTGCTGCGAATTTCGTTCGGATTGCTCCTCGTAAAGCTCAACTTGTTGTTGACTTGATCAGAGGCAAGGCTGTAGGTGATGCAATTGCGATTCTTCGCCACACACCAAGATCAGCTTCTCCGATTGTAGAGAAAGTCGTGAATTCTGCTATCGCAAATGCAGAGCATAACTTCTCCATGGATCCTAACAACTTAGTGATCAGTGAGATTTACGTGAATCAAGGACCGACTCTGAAACGCTTCCGCGCTCGTGCGATGGGACGTGCAAGTCGTATTAATAAGCGCACAAGCCACATTACTGTAGTGGTATCTGAAAAATAAGGAGGGATAACGTGTGGGTCAAAAAGTAAACCCAGTAGGACTTAGAATAGGTATTATTCGTGATTGGGAATCCAAATGGTTCGCTGAAAAGGATTTCGGAAAACTTCTAATTGAAGACGTGAAAATTCGCGAATACTTGAAGAACAAACTAAAAGACTCTGCAGTTTCCCATTTTGATATTGAACGTGCTGCACAGCGCGTTAATGTTACAATCCATACAGCTAAGCCTGGTATGGTAATTGGTAAAGGTGGAGCAGAAGTTGAAGTGATTCGTACTCATCTTGCAGCACTAACTGGCAAGAAAGTCCACATCAACATTGCAGAAATTAAATATGCAGATCTAGATGCTATCCTAGTTGCTGAGAGTATTGCTCAACAATTAGAGCGTCGTGTATCTTTCCGTCGTGCGATGAAACAAGCGATGCAAAGAACAATGAGATCTGGTGCAAAAGGAATTAAAGTTGCGACTAGCGGCCGTCTTGGCGGAGCTGAAATCGCTCGTAGTGAAGGTTATAGCGAAGGAACGGTTCCACTTCATACTCTTCGTGCGGATATCGATTACGGTACTGCTGAAGCGCACACGACTTATGGTCTAATTGGTGTGAAAGTATGGATCTATCGTGGAGAGGTTCTTCCGACTGCTAAGAAGAAAGTACAATCGGAAGGAGGCAACTAATTATGTTAGTACCTAAACGTGTAAAACACCGTAAAGAACACCGCGGTAGCATGAAAGGTCGCGCTAAAGGCGGCACGGAAGTGTCCTTCGGCGAATTCGGCTTGCAAGCACTTGAACCGGCTTGGGTAACAAACCGTCAAATCGAGGCAGCTCGTATTGCGATGACGCGTTACATCAAACGTGGTGGTAAAGTATGGATCAAAATCTTCCCTTCTAAGCCTGTTACTCAAAAACCTCTAGAAGTACGTATGGGTAGCGGTAAAGGTAACGTTGAGAAGTGGGTTTGCGTAGTTAAACCTGGAAAAGTTATGTTTGAACTTGCTGGAGTTAGCGAAGAAATTGCTCGCGAAGCTATGCGTTTGGCAATGCATAAGTTGCCAATCAAGTGTAAGTTCGTGAAGAGAGAAGAAGTGGGTGGTGAAGTAAATGAAGGCTAGTGAGTTCCGCAACCTTACCACTGCAGAGATCGAACAAAAAATTACCGGATTTAAAGAAGAGCTCTTTAACCTCCGTTTTCAGCTAGCTACCGGTCAACTGGACAACCCAGTACAAATTCGTGAATTGCGTAAAGAAATCGCACGTGCGAAGACCGTTTTGCGTGAGAGAGAATTGGGTATTGGTTAAGAAATCTTAAGAAGAGGAGGTTTCTCAAATGACTGAAAAGCGTAATGAACGTAAAGTTCAGCTTGGTAAAGTTGTCAGCGACAAAATGGATAAAACCATCGTTGTAGCTGTTGAAACTTATAAGAAGCATGATCTCTACCACAAGAGAATCAAATATACGAAGAAATTCAAAGCACATGATGAGAACAATGACGCTAAAATTGGCGACACTGTAAAAATCATGGAAACTCGTCCACTTTCGAAGGATAAAACTTGGAGATTGGTTGAGATTGTACAAAAAGCGGTTATTATATAAGTAGAAGACCTGAAACCCGAGAGGAGGGAATACAATGATCCAACCTTTTACTCGTTTAAGCGTTGCTGACAACTCCGGTGCTAAGAAGTTAATGTGCATCCGCGTGTTGGGTGGTACAGGACGTCGTGCTGGTTATATCGGCGATTTGATCGTTTGCTCCGTGAAAGAAGCAACACCAGGGGGCGTTGTCAAAAAAGGTGATGTAGTTAAAGCAGTTATCGTGCGTACGAAGAATTCGACACGCCGTAAAGACGGTTCCTATATTACATTTGACGAAAACGCAGCAGTAATCGTAAAAGAAGATAAGAGCCCACGTGGTACTCGTATTTTCGGACCTGTTGCTCGCGAACTTCGCGACAGAGAGTTCATGAAAATCGTGTCCCTTGCTCCAGAGGTAATCTAATTCGGCATTTATTGCCGTAGAGTGAATCCTTACGCAGTAAGTTTTCCTTAGGAGGTGTAATCCACAGTGCCAAAAACTAAAAAGAGACTTGAGTCTCATAACAATAAGCTTCATGTGAAGAAAGACGATACGGTATTCGTTATCACAGGTAAAGATAAAGGCAAAAAAGGCCGTATCTTAGCTGCATACCCTCGTCAAAACCGTGTGTTGGTTGAAGGCGTGAATATGGTTAAGAAACATACTAAACCTTCACAACTAAACCCACAAGGCGGAATCATCTCTAAAGAAGCAGCAATCCACGTTTCCAACGTGATGCTTGTTGATCCGAAGAGTGGTAAACCTACTCGTGTAGGTTACAAAACGCTTGAAAACGGTAATAAAGTTCGCGTAGCGAAAAAATCCGGTGAAGTAATCGATAAATAATAGCCACGGAAAGGAGGACCTTAACTCATGGCAGTAAGAATGAAAGAGCGTTACCTTAATGAAATTACTCCTGCTCTAATGCAGAAGTTCAGCTATACGACTGTAATGCAAGTGCCTAAGATCGAGAAAGTTGTTATCAACATGGGTGTTGGTGAAGCAGTATCCAACTCCAAAGTGCTTGATCACGCAGTAGCTGACTTGGAAAAGATCACTGGTCAAAAACCAGTAATCACAAGAGCTAAAAAATCAATCGCAGGCTTCAAACTTCGTGAGAACATGCCTATCGGGGCTAAAGTAACACTACGCGGCGAGCGTATGTACTACTTCCTTGATAAATTGTTCAACGTTTCTCTTCCACGTGTACGTGACTTCCGTGGTGTATCATCAAAAGCATTTGATGGTCGCGGTAACTACACACTTGGACTTAAAGAGCAACTAATTTTCCCTGAGATCGAGTACGATCAAGTGGATAAAACACGCGGTATGGATATCGTAATCGTAACAACTGCAAAAACCGATGAAGAGTCCCGCGAATTGCTTACGCAATTGGGAATGCCTTTTGTAAAATAAAGGAACCGAGTTTTCTGTTTGAAAACTTTCAGGAGGTGTAATCTGAAGTGGCAAAAACTTCGATGATAGTTAAGCAACAACGTCCACCGAAGTTCAAAGTGCAGGCATATACACGCTGTGAGCGTTGTGGTCGTCCGCACTCCGTACTTCGCAAGTTTAAAGTTTGCAGAATTTGTTTCCGCGAATTAGCACATAAAGGTCAGATTCCAGGTGTTAAAAAAGCAAGCTGGTAATCAATCGATTTTCGGGAAGGAGGTTTACACAAATGGTTATGTCAGATCCAATTGCTGATATGCTAACACGCATTCGCAATGCTAACATCGTTCGTCATGAAACAGTTGAAATTCCATCTTCCAAGTCGAAGAGAGAAATCGCTGAGATCCTTAAAAAAGAAGGATTTATCCGTGATGCTGAATATGTTGAGGACAACAAGCAAGGGATTATCCGTTTATTCTTGAAATACGGCTCCAACAACGAGCGTGTAATTTCCGGTCTAAAAAGAATTTCCAAGCCAGGTCTTCGCGTATACACGAAAAGCCAAGAGATTCCTCGCGTACTAGGAGGACTTGGAATTGCCATTATCTCCACTTCAAAAGGAGTAATGACAGACAAAGAAGCTCGTCAGTCCAAAGCTGGTGGCGAGGTAATTTGCTACGTTTGGTAATTTAACGCAATTGAATGGAGGTGCAAAGACATGTCACGTATTGGTCGCAAGCCCATTACAATTCCTAGCGGTGTGACTGTAACCCTAGATAACACTTTGATTACAGTTAAGGGACCGAAAGGTTCTTTATCCCGTGATCTTCATAAAGATATGAAAGTTAGCGTTCAAGACGATATGATTAACGTAGAACGTCCATCCGAACATAAATTGCATCGCTCCCTGCACGGTACAACGCGCAGCGTGATCGCAAACATGGTTAACGGTGTGACTGAAGGTTATGCTAAGACTCTTGAACTAGTAGGCGTAGGTTATCGTGCTAACAAAACTGGCGACAAGCTAGTTTTAAACGTAGGATACTCCCACCCTGTTGAGTTTACACCTGATTCAGGCATCGAGTTCGAAGTACCGGTGAATACGAAAATTATCATCAAAGGTATTGATAAAGAACTAGTTGGTGCAATCGCTGCTAAAGTTCGTTCCGTACGCGAGCCTGAGCCGTATAAAGGTAAAGGTATCAAGTATGAAGGCGAACGCATACTTCGTAAAGAAGGTAAAGCTGGTAAGAAGAAATAAGACAGCTAATTGGCTAGCCTTTCAATCACTCATAGTCTTTTACAAAGAGATGTTTGATTACAAGACGGCTAATTCATCTAAAGAGGCAAAGGCTTCTTAATAAAGATGAAAGGAGTACAATCCATGATTACTAAAAGCGACAAGAACAAAGCGCGCTTGAAGAGACATCTTCGTGTACGTAAGAAAATCGAAGGTACGACTGCTCGTCCTCGTTTGAACATTTTCCGTTCTGAGAAACACATGTACGCACAAATTATCGATGATGTTCAAGGCATTACACTAGCTGCTGCTTCTACTCAAGAGAAAGAGTTGAGCGAAGGCAATGGCGGTAACGTTGAAGCTGCTCGTAAAGTTGGAGCGCTAATCGCGACTCGTGCTAAAGAAAAAGGCATCGATAAAGTGGTATTTGACCGTAGCGGTTATTTATATCATGGTCGTGTTCAAGCGCTTGCTGATGCAGCGCGTGAAGCAGGACTTGAATTCTAATTAGTAAATTTTAAAGGAGGTATAGACTTGCGAGTAGATCCGAATACTTTAGAACTCACAGAAAAAGTTGTTCATATTAACCGCGTTGCTAAAGTAGTAAAAGGCGGACGTCGTTTCAGCTTTAGTGCACTCGTTGTTGTCGGCGACGGCAAAGGCTGGGTAGGCGCAGGGATCGGTAAAGCATCCGAGGTTCCAGACGCGATTCGTAAAGGAATCGAAGATGCTAAGAAAAACTTGATCCATATTCCAATCGTAGGAACAACAATTCCTCACTTAGTGAACGGAAAATTTGGTGCAGGACATGTCCTACTTAAACCAGCTTCCCAAGGTACTGGGGTAATCGCTGGCGGTCCAGTTCGTGCAGTACTTGAACTTGCAGGTATTGGCGATATCTTGACAAAATCTCTTGGTTCCTCAAACTCCATGAACATGGTTAACGCTACTTTAGAAGGCTTGTCCCGTCTAAAGAGAGCTGATGAGGTAGCTAAACTTCGCGGTAAAACCGTGAAAGAGCTTTTAGGTTAGGAGGGGTAAACATGGCAAAACAACTTCAAATTACCCTAAAGCGTAGTCTTATCGGTCGCCCTGAAGGGCAACGAGTGACTGTGAACACACTTGGTCTTCGTAAGTTGCACCAAACCGTTGTTCAAGCTGACAATGCTGCTATTCGCGGCATGGTAAACCAAGTAAGTCACTTAGTAGAAGTTAAAGAAATTGAAGCGTAATGCATACAAAAGCTTAGAGGAGGTGCAACGATGAAGTTACATGAGCTTAGTTCTGCTGTAGGTGCTCGTCATACTCGTAAACGTGTTGGTCGTGGACCAGGTAGTGGTATGGGTAAGACGTCAACTCGCGGTCACAAAGGTCAAAATTCGCGTTCAGGCGGCGGTGTTCGTCCAGGATTCGAGGGTGGTCAAAACCCATTGTACCGTCGTTTGCCGAAGCGTGGATTCAACAACCCGAATCGCAAAGTATTTGCGATTGTTAACTTGACAGAACTTAATCAATTTGCAGAAGGCACAGAAGTGACACCAGAAGTTTTAATGACATCTGGAATTGTCAAATCTCCTAAAGACGGCATCAAGATCTTAGGCAACGGTGAACTAACTGTTAAACTAACAGTTAAAGCAAATAAGTTCTCTCAATCTGCGGTGGATAAAATCCAGGCTGCCGGTGGTCAATCTGAGGTGATTTAATGTTTCGTACCTTATCCAATATTTTTAAAGTAATGGATTTACGTAAACGGATAATCTTCACTCTGCTTGTTTTAATTGTTTATCGTATTGGTGCTTTCATTCCAGTGCCGAATATTAACGCAGATGCGATTCGTCAATTTGACCAATCTGCAACTTCGAATGTTTTCGGATTGCTCAACACATTCTCGGGGGGCGCATTGTTCCAATTCTCCATTTTTGCAATGGGGATTATGCCTTACATTACGGCCTCCATTATCGTGCAATTGCTCTCCATGGATGTTATTCCTAGATTTGCTCAATGGGCAAAAGAGGGCGATGTTGGTAAGAAGAAGTTGACGCAAATTACACGATACGGCACAATCGTACTCGGATTAATTCAAGCTATTGGATTTTCGATTGGGTTTAACAATGTGTATGCGGGATTGGTTATTAACCCATCCGTTGCGACATATGCGTTAATCGTGATCGTGCTTACAGCAGGTACATCTTTCTTAATGTGGCTAGGGGAACAAATCACCGAAAATGGAATTGGCAATGGTATCTCCATTATCATCTTTGCAGGTATCGTAGCTGCTATTCCAGGCGGTATCGGCAAAATTGCAACGCAATTGTTTGTTGATGCTGGCGATGCTTTATTTATGAACATCATTAAAGCGGTTCTGATCCTAGTGGTTGCAATCGCCATTGTTGTCTTTGTTATCTTCGTACAGCAAGGGATTCGTAAGATCCCAGTTCAATATGCTAAACGTGTAGTTGGACGCAAAATGTACGGTGGACAATCGACACATATTCCTATGAAAGTCAATGCTGCGGGTGTTATTCCGGTTATTTTTGCGAGTTCACTAATGACCTTCCCATCAATCATTGCATCTTTCTGGACAGGAAGAAGTTGGCTTGCAGACTGGATTCAACACAATTTGAATATATCTACAGGCGCACCGCTTGCGATGGTCCTGTACGTATTGCTTATTGTCGGGTTTACATTCTTCTATACTTTCGTACAGATGAATCCTGAACAAATGGCAGATCAAATGAAAAAGAACGGTGGATATATTCCAGGCGTTCGTCCTGGTAAGGCAACTACCGTATACTTGACCCGCATTATGACACGTATTACTTTAACTGGCGCATTCTTCCTTGCTTTAATCTCCATTTTGCCAATGATCTTTGGTAAAGCGGCAGGGCTGCCTACATCTGTTTCGATCGGTGGAACATCGATCCTAATCTTGGTGGGTGTAGCTCTTGAAATGATGAAAACAATTGAGAGTCAGCTAATTAAGCGTCATTACAAAGGGTTTATTAATAAATAGCTAAATAGGTTCTGATGGTTGCGGTTATGGCGACATCGGCACCTATTGTGCTGTTTCGTTGTCAATCGCGATGGGAGGGTATCGGAGTGAACGTTATATTTATGGGTCCTCCTGGTGCAGGTAAAGGCACTCAGGCGGAAAGAATTGTAAGTACGTTTCATATTCCTCATATCTCTACTGGAGATGCGTTTCGTTTGGCAATGAGTCAAGAAACTCCTTTGGGTATTGAGGCAAAGGGATACGTAGATAAAGGTCTATTAGTACCTGATGAAATAACGAATGGAATCGTAAGGGAACGGCTTCAACAGCCAGATTGCAATGAAGGCTCACTACTTGATGGTTTTCCAAGAACGATTGCTCAAGCCGACGCGCTTGACGTAATTATGGAATCCTTAGGTAAGAAGATTGATCATGTTATCAATCTTGGCGTTGATCGTAATCTGTTGTTGGCTAGACTTACAGGCCGTCGGATTTGTAAATCATGCGGCGCAACGTACCATGTCGTGTTTAACCCACCTAAGCAAGATGGCGTATGCGATAAATGTGAAGGTGAACTGTATCAACGTTCAGATGATACAGAAGAAAAGGTTGGAACTCGTTTAGATGAGTATGTAAACAAGACTGCTCCGCTTTTGGAATACTATCGCGGTAAAGGTTTGCTTCGTGAAGTCAACGGGGACCAGGACATCGACTTGGTTACTTCAGAAATTAGCTCATTATTGCGAGGTTAAGCTGGATGATCAAATGTAAGTCCGAAGTTGAACTAGATTTAATGCGGGAAGCCGGACGTATCGTAGCCGATACACATCGTTTGCTGAAGCAAGCGATTCGACCGAACATCACAACAAAGGAACTTGATCAAATAGCTGAGGAATATATTCGCAGTCAAGGAGCAATTCCATCTTTTAAAGGCTATGGCGGTTTTTCTGGCTCGATCTGTGCTTCCGTCAATGACGAATTGGTTCATGGTATACCCGGACCGCGTAAGCTAAGTGAAGGCGACATTATCTCCATTGATATTGGAGCGCAATATAAGGGGTATCACGGGGACTCTGCATGGACATATCCGGTTGGTGAAATATCTGACACGGCGAAACGATTGCTTGAAGTGACCGAACAATCTTTATATGCTGGCCTTAATGAAGCAGGACCGGATGTAAGGCTGTATACAATTTCTCACGCGATTCAAAAATGTGCTGAGGAAGCTGGATTCTCAATTGTGCGTGAATATGTAGGGCATGGCATAGGCTCTGAACTGCATGAAGATCCACAAATACCGAATTACGGATTTCCGAACAAAGGTCCAGTTTTGAAACCAGGCATGGTGCTTGCCATCGAGCCAATGGTTAACGTAGGAGAGCGCTACGTGAAAACGTTGCAGGATAATTGGACAGTCGTTACTGTGGATGGTTCCTTATGCGCTCACTTTGAGCATACGATTGCAATTACTGCAGATGGTTATGAAATTTTGACTTTAGTCAAATGATTAACATTGCAGAACGTAGGTGAGGATGAGTGGAACAACTAGGAACGCCTCAAGTTGGACAGATCGTCAAGGTGCTGCGTGGTAGAGAAGAAACTAAATTTGCTGTAATCGTTAGTATCGTGGATAATAAATTTGTTCTCATTGCTGACGGTGACAAGCGAAAGTTCGATTTACCGAAGAAGAAGAATATACTTCATCTGCAGCTCATGGATGAGATCCCTGCTGAAGTGGAAACCAGCTTGAAGGAAACAGGACGTGTAACAAACGGAAAGTTGCGATTTGCACTGAAGCGATTTTCAGATAAAATGCAATCAAGTACAGATGAGAGAGGAGAATGACAGTTGGCCAAAGAAGATGTGATTGAAGTAGAAGGCACCGTAATTGAACCACTTCCCAACGCTATGTTCAAAGTAGAATTGGAGAACGGTCATAAAATTTTGGCGCACGTGTCCGGAAAGATTCGTATGCATTTCATTCGAATTTTACCAGGGGATAAAGTAACAGTGGAACTTTCTCCTTATGACCTAACGCGCGGCCGTATCACCTATCGATTTAAATAAATGGTAAGTTTGAGCGAATGCTTCCGAAGCGATTTCTCCTTCGGATAAATTTAGGAGGGATTCAAAATGAAGGTAAGACCCTCGGTCAAACCAATTTGCGAAAAATGCAAAGTCATTCGTCGTAAGGGTAATGTAATGGTAATTTGCGAAAATCCGAAACACAAACAAAAACAAGGATAAGGAGGTGCTTGTAAATGGCTCGTATAGCTGGCGTTGACTTACCTCGTGATAAGCGCGTAGTAATTGCATTGACATACATTTTTGGTATTGGTAACACTACTTCCCAAAAAGTTATCGCTGCAACTGGGATTAGCCCAGATACTCGCGTACGTGATCTAACTGAAGACGAAGTAAGCAAAATCCGTGAAGCGATTGACAAGACTCTTAAGGTTGAAGGTGACCTTCGTCGTGAAATCGCACTTAACATCAAACGTCTAATCGAAATTGGCTGCTACCGTGGTATTCGCCACCGTCGTGGTTTACCAGTTCGTGGACAACGCACGAAGACTAATGCTCGTACTCGCAAAGGTCCTCGTCGTACAGTAGCTAACAAGAAAAAATAATAAAGGGGGTTAGATCTCATGGCTAAACCTAAAAAAGTCGTTCGTACTAAACGTCGCGATCGTAAAAATATTGAGACTGGTGTTGCGCACATTCGCTCCACTTTCAATAACACGATCGTAACGATCACAGATCCACACGGTAATGCTATCTCTTGGGCTAGTTCCGGTGGTATGGGTTTCAAAGGTTCCCGTAAAAGCACACCATTTGCTGCGCAAATGGCTGCTGAAACTGCAGCTAAAGCTGCAATGGAACACGGCATGAAAGTTGTAGAGGTAATGGTTAAAGGTCCAGGAGCTGGACGTGAAGCAGCAATCCGCTCTTTACAAGCAGCTGGTCTTGAAGTTAACTTAATCAAAGACGTGACTCCAGTACCACATAACGGATGCCGCCCTCCAAAACGTCGTCGCGTCTAATTTTGAGGATCATGCTGTGGTATAATTATCCAAATATGGTTAATAATAATCTGATGGGTAGTTATACTGCGCGTTTTATAGTTTGTCCCAGGAAACGACGTTTTGAAGGAGGGTCCATTTGATGATCGAGATCGAAAAGCCAAAAATAGAAACCGTAGCCCTCAGCGAGGATGGTTCTTACGGTAAATTCGTAGTCGAACCGCTTGAGCGTGGATACGGTACAACTTTAGGTAATTCACTACGTCGTATCTTACTCTCTTCTTTGCCGGGAGCAGCAGTAACATCCGTTCAAATTGACGGTGTCTTGCACGAGTTCTCGACGATTCCAGGTGTAATGGAAGATGTAACAGAAATCATCCTAAACCTGAAAGGGTTGTCTCTCAAGATTCATTCCGATGAGGAAAAAGTATTAGAGATTGATGCAGAGGGCGAAGGCCCTGTTCTTGCAGGAGATATCCGTGGAGATAGTGATGTTGAGATTCTTAATCCGGATCTGCACATTGCTACATTATCCTCGGATTCTCGTCTTCATATGCGAATCCATGCTAACCGCGGTCGTGGTTATGTAGCTTTGGATAAGAATAAGAGAGAAGAGCAACTCATCGGTTTAATTCCGGTTGATTCGATTTACACGCCAATTACCCGTGTGAATTACAGTGTGGAAAATACTCGTGTTGGTCAAGTCACTAACTATGACAAGTTGACACTCGAAGTATGGACTGATGGCAGCATTCGACCAGAAGAAGCTGTTAGTTTAGGTGCTAAGATCTTAACAGAACACTTGATGCTATTCGTTGGTCTAACTGACGAAGCGAAAGACGCTGAGATCATGGTTGAAAAAGAAGAAGACAAAAAAGAAAAAGTTCTAGAGATGACGATCGAAGAACTAGATCTTTCTGTTCGTTCTTACAACTGTTTGAAGCGTGCGGGTATCAACTCTGTTCAAGAATTGATCACCAAAACAGAAGAAGATATGATGAAAGTGCGTAACCTTGGCCGTAAATCACTTGAAGAAGTTCAAGAGAAGCTTGAAGAGCTAGGTTTAGGACTACGCGCGGAAGACTAGAGGAGGTAAAAGAACATGGCACTTTATCAAAAATTAGGCCGTAACTCCAGTGCACGGAAAGCATTGTTCCGTGACCTCGTAACGGATCTATTTTTACATGAACGCATCCAAACTACTGAGTCGAAAGCGAAGGAAGTTCGTTCGATCGCTGAGAAGTTGATTACAACTGCTAAGCGCGGAGATCTTCACGCTCGTCGTCAAGTAGCTTCGTTTGTTCGTCGTGAAACACTTGACGGACAACAAGATGCTATCCAAAAATTGTTTGCAGAGCTTGCGCCTCGCTACAATGAGCGTCCAGGTGGATACACGCGTATCCTTAAAGTTGGACCTCGTCGCGGAGATGCTGCTCCAATGGTATTTTTGGAACTTGTTGATCGCGCATAAAAATTGGGAAAGGGTGGATGGAATCATTTGATTCTGATGAAGCCCTTTTTTTTGCACCTAAAATGGCTACACAACTTGTAATACTGGGGGAACCTGAACGTGAGAAACCTACGCTTTGTCGTTGCTTACGATGGCACCAAGTATTCGGGATTTCAATCGCAACCGGATGCCGTAACGATTCAAGGTGAGTTGGAGACAGCAATCGAGAATTTAACGAGGGAACCAATAAAAATTCAAGCTTCTGGCAGAACTGATGCAGGGGTGCATGCAAAGGGTCAGGTGTTTAATTTTATTACCACTTCCCAAATTCCTGTGGAACGTTGGTGCTTGGCACTCAATACAAGGTTACCTCTTGATATTGTGACGCGTAACGCGGAAGAAGTCCCACTTGAATTTCATTCACGACATGAAGCTAAGCTAAAAACATACAGTTATACGATTCGTACCGGTCGGTTTGCGGACGTGTTTAACCGACAATACCAACTGCACCACCCTGCGCGTTTAGACGTGGAGGCGATGCGTGCGGGCCTTATGCACTTACTAGGTGAACATGACTTTACTTCTTTTTGTTCCGTACGCAGCACCAAGCGAAGTCATGTACGTAAGCTTTATGACTTACGTCTTGACGTGTTGGAAGATGATTATGATGTAGGTTATAACACACCATCCGTCATTCGCATTGTAATGACTGGTAATGGCTTTTTATATAATATGGTTCGGATTATTGTCGGGACACTTCTGCAAATCGGCAGAGGTAAACGAACGAGTGAGGATATGGCTCGTATATTAGCGGCTAAAGATCGCTCCAAAGCGGGACCCACAGCGGAAGCGCATGGTTTGATGTTGCAGAATGTCCATTATTGAAAAATATAGGTTGAAATCAGACGCAAGATCGGTTACAATAATAAACGGTGTTTCTTGATCGGCTATCCCACGGCCCCGAAGATCAAGTCGGCCACTAATGAATGAAATGTAACTATCGAATATAATTGAAATAAACCGATTGAAGAATCGAGATATATTGTTTAGGAGGAACTACGCATGCAACCAACATATATGGCTAAGGCTACAGAAGTTGATCGCAAATGGCACATCATTGATGCTACGGATAAGACGCTAGGTCGTCTTGCTAGTGAAGCAGCAAGTATCATTCGTGGTAAACACAAACCTACTTTTACACCTCACGTTGACACTGGTGATTTCGTAATCATCATCAACGCTGAGAAGATCCACCTTACAGGTAAGAAATTAACGAACAAAATGTACTACCGTCACTCCATGCACAATGGTGGTTTGAAAGTAACTTCCGCTGGAGACATGCTTAAGAACAAGCCTGAGCGTATGCTTGAGCTAGCAGTATACGGTATGTTGCCTAAGACTCGTCTTGGCAACAGCATGAAAATGAAATTAAAAGTATATGCAGGTTCCGAGCATCCACATGCTGCACAACTACCAGTTGTTTGGGAACTACGCGGTTAATAATAAAGGAGGGCTGACTCATGGCACAAGTTCAATACTATGGAACGGGTCGTCGTAAGCATTCGGTAGCACGTGTGCGCCTTGTACCGGGTGAAGGACGAATCGTAATCAACAAGCGTGATATTAACGAATATTTTGGTCTAGAAACTTTGAAGTTGATCGTTAAACAACCTTTAACATTAACTGAAACACTTGGCAACTATGATGTATTAGTAATTGCTCATGGTGGTGGTATTTCTGGACAAGCTGGAGCAATTCGTCACGGTATTTCCCGTGCATTGCTTAAAGCTGACCCTGAGTACCGTGGATCCCTTAAGAAAGCGGGCTTCCTAACTCGTGACCCTCGTATGAAAGAGCGTAAGAAGTACGGCTTAAAAGCTGCTCGTCGTGCGCCTCAATTCTCGAAACGTTAATAGGCAGTTGTCACAATCAAAACCCTTTCTGCATTGTATATGCAGGAAGGGTTTTTTTCTTTTTTTAAAAAATGACTATAGTTCTAAATGAATTGACAACTTATGGAACTCCTTTATAATAGTATTATTCATATTGAAATAATCGGAATTAAAGGGAGGCCGCAAGACAATGAATTTGTTCGAGAAAGAAAGGCTAATTGCTCAAAAAAGTGAAGAGTTTGAACAGGACACGCCTGAGAACATCATTAAATGGGCGGTAGATACATTTCCGAACATTACTTTTGCATGTTCATTTGGTGCAGAAGATGTAGTATTGGTCGATATGCTCCAGAAAATCTCACCAACTTCTGATATTTTTTACTTGGACACCAATGTTCATTTTAAAGAAACGTACGAGACGCGTAATCGTCTAGAGGAGTATTATGGATTAAAGTTTGTTCAAGTGCTGCCTAAACTTACTTTAGCAGAGCAAGCAGCTGAACATGGTGATGAGTTATGGAAGAGTAATCCCAATGCATGTTGTAATATCCGCAAGGTAGATCCGCTAACAACGATTTTGCGCAATTATGAGGCATGGATTACAGGAATACGTCGTGATCAGGCACCTACTCGTGCAAATGCGAAGAAAATTGAGTATGACACAAAGTTTGGCCTTATTAAGTTTAATCCTATTGCAAATTGGTCCTCTGATGATGTGTGGAATTACATCCGAGCTCACGGGCTCATCTATAATCCACTGCATGACCAGCATTACCCTAGTATCGGTTGTGAACACTGTACGCGTCAGGTAATGCCTGGAGAAGATCCTCGCGCTGGGCGCTGGTCGGATTCAGATAAGACAGAATGTGGGCTGCATAAATCTTGATTATATCCATTGAATACTGGGGGAGTAAAAGTAATGGCTACAACAATTGCACCGCATGGCGGCGTATTAATTAATAAAGTGGTGATAGGAGAGATACGTGAGCAACTGCTTCTGCAAGCTTCTTCTCTTCGTTCCATACCAATCAACACTTGGGCATTATCTGATCTTGATTTAATTGGAGTGGGTGCTTTTTCCCCGTTAGAAGGGTTTATGGAAAAAGATGATTATCAATCTGTTGTTGAGAATATGCGACTTGCTACAGGTGATGTATGGAGCATTCCGATCACGCTCGGTGTCAAGGAAGAACTTGCAAGGACGATTACTGTCGGCGAGAAATTGGCGCTTATAGGCGATCAGGATGGGCTAATATACGGTGTAATCGAAGTTAGAAGTGTGTATCAGGCTGATCAAGAATACGAAGCTGTAAAGGTGTTTAAGACAGCTGATCCCGAGCATCCTGGAGTTGCCAAGCTTTACAGCAAGCCTGCGTACTATGTTGGTGGTCCAATACAAGTATTGAATCGCCCAAGACCCGATCAATTTAATGATTTTTACTATGATCCCTCAGAAACGCGACGCATTTTCTCAGAAAAAGGTTGGCGGACTGTTGTAGGCTTCCAGACGAGAAATCCTGTTCATCGCGCGCATGAATATATTCAAAAGTCTGCTATGGAAATCGTCGATGCCTTATTCCTCAATCCTTTGGTTGGAGAGACGAAGTCGGATGATATTTCGGCTGACGTGCGCATGCGCTCATACTTAGTATTGCTCGAGAACTACTATCCGAAGGATCGTACATTCTTAGGTGTATTTCCTGCTGCTATGCGCTATGCAGGGCCTCGTGAAGCGATTTTTCACGCGATTGTACGTAAGAATTATGGATGCACCCATTTTATTGTAGGACGTGATCACGCGGGTGTAGGCGACTATTACGGCACCTATGAAGCCCAAGAGATTTTTAGCCAATTTACCAAAGAAGATTTAGGTATCACACCGTTGTTCTTCGAACATAGTTTCTTCTGTACCAAATGCGGGAATATGGCATCTAGCAAAACTTGTCCGCACGATACGAAAGATCATCTGCATTTATCAGGTACGAAAGTGCGAGCACTTCTACGTGCAGGGGAACGTCCTCCTGAGCAATTTACACGTCCAGAAGTCGCACAAATCTTAATTGATGGCATCAAAGCAATAGCCGTTTCACAAGTGGATTAAAGAAGTTCGGTATATTTGTCCGCCTTGTCCCATATAGATGAACAAGAATCTGTATGGGTCGGAGGTGGATTTTTTTATGGACAAAAAAAGAAAACGCTTCGTCATTTGGCTAACGCCATCTGCCATTTTGAAAATAATCATGTCCCTTTTCTTAGTGGCATTAATCGGTTTTATCTACACCAATGAACTTCCAACGACGAAGACTTGGAGTGATTGGACGATGCCTCTATCAGGTCGAACAATTGTTCTGGATGCGGGACATGGGGGAGTAGATGGCGGGGCTTCTAGTAAGAGTGGTGTTGTGGAAAAAGACATAAATCTAGCGATATCAACATACATTCGGGACTATTTGCAGCAAGCAGGGGCAATCGTGTATATGATTCGTGAAGAGGATACAGATCTCGCAGCTCCTGATACGAAGGGTTATAGTAAGCGTAAGACAGAAGATTTAAAGGCTAGGGTCAAGTTTATTGAGGATAAGAAGGCAGACATGTTCCTCTCTATCCATATGAATGCTGTTCCCTCAAGTAAATGGAATGGCGCACAAACATTCTACTATCCGATCCATCAAGAGAATTACACGCTTGCGACATTGATTCAGGAAGAATTGAAACGTAACTTATCAAACACAGACCGTACGGTAAAGCGTATTGATAAAGGAATCTTTATTCTTGAAAATTTAAAAATGCCAAGTGCACTCATTGAAGCAGGTTTCCTTTCGAATCCGACGGAAGCGCAGCAGCTTCGTACCAAAGCGTATCAGCAAAAAGTAGCGGCTTCTATTTATCAAGGAATTCTTCGATATTATTCCGGTGAGAAGGTTGGTCCAACCTGATTTTATTGGTATAATAAGAGAATTATAAATAGTAACTTTACGAGGTGTTGACATGGTAAGCAAGGAACTAATCTTGGAAGCCCTAAAGTCATTACAAGATCCTGAATACGGAAAGTCTGTCGTTGAGCTTAATTTTGTTCGAGATATGATGATTAAAGAAAATAATGTCTCTCTTACATTCGTTGTAACTACAGAGAGTGAAGATTATCAGAATGAAGTTAGACAAGCTGTTACACAAGCGCTTGAAGCGAAAGGTGTAGGTCAAGTTCACATTCGTTTCCGCAGCATCACTGATTTTGAACGAGAACAACTTGCGCAAGGTGGAATTAAAGCTGCAGTGAAAAATGAGATTCCTAACCTACTTGCACTTGACTCCCAAACGAAGTTCATTGCCATTGCTTCTGGTAAGGGTGGAGTAGGAAAGTCGACTGTAACCGTTAATTTAGCTGTGGCTCTTGCGAGATTAGGTAACAAGGTCGGAATCATTGATGCTGATATTTATGGATTTAGTATTCCAGACATGATGGGGATTGAAGAACGTCCTGAACTGGTCGACAATGCTATTATTCCTGTTGTTAAACACGGTGTTAAAGTTGTATCCATGGGTTTCTTCGTACCTGATAATGCGCCAGTGGTATGGCGTGGTCCGATGCTTGGTAAGATGCTTCGCAACTTCTTCGCGGAAGTGAACTGGGGCGAAATTGATTACATGCTGCTCGATTTACCGCCAGGAACAGGGGACATCGCACTTGATGTGCATCAGATGATTCCACAATCGACAGAGATTATCGTAACAACACCACATGCAACTGCAGCTTTCGTTGCAGCACGTGCAGGCTCTATGGCTCGTAGTACGAATCATGAAATTCTGGGCGTTGTAGAGAACATGTCGTATTATGAATGCGGCAAGTGCGGGGAGAAGGAGTTCGTATTTGGCCGTGGTGGTGGTGCGAAGCTCGCTGAAGAACTGCATACTGAATTACTTGCACAAGTACCGCTAGGTGCACCAGATAACCATATTAGTGAAGCGGATTATGCACCTTCGGTTTATAAAGCAGATCATCCAACAGGTCAATTATACTTAGAGGTTGCGCGTCAAGTTACGGCAAAGTTAAATTAATTTGTTTTATATAAAAAGAGAAGGACTAACACATTTGTGATTAGTCCTTTTTTGCGTCCTATTGATCACCAGATCCACTTTCTTCTTTGGACTTATCTTTCCCTTGATCGCCTTCAGACTTCTCTTTGTCCTGACCGCCCTGATCTCCGCCTTCTTTTTGCTTATCCTTTTCTTGTCCTTTTTTCTCAGGCTCTTGCAGCTGTTCTTCAACTGCTTTCTTTAATAAAGTAATAAGTTCGGCTTTGAACATTGGACTTTGTAGCGTGTCTTGAACAATAAGCTTCGTTTGTTGACGATTGGATATTGTTTTGAGCGCATCCTGAACGATTTTGCTGAAATCCGGGTTTTTCATAACATCCAGCATATCTTTTTGATACTCAGGATCTTTGAGTAACTCAACTTGTAGTTGTTTGTTTTGTTGTTTAATAGCCTTCGCGAAATCGCTCGCAAATTTAGGATCCTTCATCAGATTTTGCAAAAATTTACGATTGTTCGCATCAGAGGTCATAACCTCGGTAACGACCATCTTTAACTGATTGGAATCCGAACTGCTGAGCATTTGTGCGCCGCCTTGCCCGCTTGCTTTTGCACCACCGCTTTGCCCGCCACCCTGACCACCTTGTCCGCCGCCTTGATCTCCACCAGACGAATCTCCGCCTTCATCTCCTCCGCCTTTTGTGGCTTCAGAGATCGCTTTTTTGCCTTCTTCTGACTTCATAATATCGAGAACCATACTTTTGGCGTCTTTGTATTCCTTTGTCACACCAGACTCATTATCACAGCCTGACAAGATGAGAGCAGCAACAGTGACTGTCGGTATAAGTGTTAGCCATGTTTTGCGTTTAACCATTCTACATGCTCCTTTCCCCGATTCTAAAGGTGAATACATATAGTATGGAGCAATGCGATTAACTTTATGTTGGTGTATTTTTTCATAAAAAAAGAGCTTTTCGGTTGACCCTCAAGCTCTTTTCACTATTCTAATAAACATGTCTGTCTGGTGTAGTGATTGTATCTTTAACTTCCTTATTTTCCACTTTTGTTTGCTGCATGAGTTCACTGACAGAAACGAATTCATATCCTTGTTCACGAAGTTTATCGATAATGGCAGGTAATGCCTCATGCGTTTGTTGACAGGAATCGCTTGCATGCATAAGGACGATATCGCCAGGGTGTGCTTTAGATACCACGCGGTTGATGATCTTATCGACCCCAATATTCATCCAATCCAGAGAATCTGTATCCCATTGGATAACCGAGTATTTCATTTCATTCGCAATTCGTAGCACTCGCTTATCAAAATCGCCATTTGGCATACGAATCAAATTCGGTTCTTGTCCAGTTAATTCCGTCAACACGGTATGTGCGATAGAGATTTGTTTGCGGATCTCATCATCACTTAGTGAACTGTAGTTGACGTGTTTATTTCCATGGGAGCCGATCTCGAATCCAGCGTTTTTAATGTGAGTAACTGTTTCTTGGTGTGTTTTACTCCAAGGGGAGGAGAGGAAGAAGGTTGCTTTCTTAACGCCTTTGTCTTCCAAAATTTTTAAGATAGGCTCGGCACGCTTGTCTCCCCAAGAAATATCAAAAGTTAAGGCAATTAACTTCTTTTCTGTGGGGACACTGTAAATAGCAGCGGGTTGATTCCCAGAGAAGACCGATATGTTTCCTTTTTCGGAATACACAATCCCAGCGGCAAAAAGCACGGCAACTACGATAAAAATGATTTGTTTCAGCTTTTTTCCGTTAATGACATAAAAATAGTTCACGGTCGATTAAACCTCCTTTTAACTTGGACTTAAGCCAAGGGCTTGTTTCATTCCAGTTATTAAGAAATGTATGCTCGTACACTTGGTTTTTATGCTAACCTATCCATAGGGAGAGTGAAAAATATGTCATTAAGAGCATTGCTTCATCATTTTAAGGAGATGAAGGTATACTTTTGTATCATCGTAGGGCTATTTATATTGGGAATAGTTCTTGGAGCAAATCATTGGAACGAAGCGATCATCATGGAGCAGATGAAACACATTCAGAAGCTCGCTGAGCAAGCTAAGGACAGTGAAGTCGTCGAGCTCGCTTTTTTCAAAATCATATTCTTTAACAACGTGAAGTCGATGGTATTGATGGTGTTGATGGGACTCCTATTTGGTATTATGCCGATCATAAGCATATTTACGAATGGTTTACTTCTGGGCTTTGTAGGGAACATGCAAGAGGGAACATGGCTTGACTTAGTGAAAGGTATTGCGCCGCATGGAGTACTAGAAATACCGGCATTGTTTATTGCTTGTGCATATGGACTGCGTTTAGGGGTGCTTGTTATTCAGGGGATTGGCTCATTAGGGAACGAGGATCGTAAGCGCAAATTCAAAGATAACTTTATTCGACTATCCAAACTTATGGTGCCGCTACTTATTCTATTGGTTGTTTCATTACTAATTGCAGCATTGATCGAGAGCACAGTCTCATTGTGGCTTGTACAATCTTAAATATATTTTCAATTAGCGTCATAAAATTACCAAAATTTGAGCATAACAATAAAGCGACGATTTGCGTCATCGCCTAAATGACTTGCCGATTAGAAAGGGGCTTGTGTGAAGTTATGCTCGGATTTATGTTTAATGAACGGGAATGCAAGGAACTTGACTATGTCCTACGTAAAGAGTTAGATGAGATGCTATTCGATCTGAATGATAAGCGCATTGATGGTGAAATCAAGGGAGCAATTGAATCTAGATATAGAGTAATATTTCGTATGTATGCTCGATTAGCTCCGGCTAAAGAGATATCCAAGTATGCTCGAAATCGGGTATATCATTAATAATTTAACCCCATTAAAAAAGTTTTAGAAAAAGTGTTGACGTATCCCAAAATATTTGTTAATCTATAACTCGCCGCTGAAAACGGCAGCATTCGACAAGAACAGACAAGTACGAAGCAAGAAAAAAGAATTAAAAAAAGTGCTTGACTCGAAAGAGTCGAATATGGTATATTAATCAAGTCGCCGCTAAAAACGGCGCGAAGCTAAAAAAGAGAAATTGTCCTTTGAAAACTGAACAACGAGTGAATGAATAGATGAGATTCTAACGAATCTCAAACAGTCGAGATCATCGCTTTCGAGCGATTGATTGAGACAAGCTAGTAAGTAAATTTTGAGCAATCAGCTCTTTTAATGGAGAGTTTGATCCTGGCTCAGGACGAACGCTGGCGGCGTGCCTAATACATGCAAGTCGAGCGGAGATATTCCTTCGGGGATAGCTTAGCGGCGGACGGGTGAGTAACACGTAGGCAACCTGCCTGTAAGACTGGGATAACTCACGGAAACGTGTGCTAATACCGGATAAATAACATTCTCGCATGAGAGAGTTAGGAAAGATGGAGCAATCTATCACTTACAGATGGGCCTGCGGCGCATTAGCTAGTTGGTGAGGTAATGGCTCACC
>NZ_JANQBC010000016.1 GCF_024721995.1 Paenibacillus radicibacter | reverse complement strand
GTAGAGTACCCATAACCCATAGATAAAAGCACAAGTATTCTCTTTTTCATGGTATGGACACTCCCTTTCTTTATAATGTAAGTAAAAGTATATATTAGATAATTGGTAATAGTTTTTATAGAATTAAATTTACCATACTAGAGTATATGCTAACAACTTGAAGGCGATACTCTTCAACTAACAAATGCTTTAGTGGAATAAGGAGCTTAAAAATAAGCAATCTTTTTTATAAATACATCATATTCAATAATACCATAATTCTCAGGTGGAATTTGAACTATCCTGCCCGTTAGCGTAACACGGCTGCCGATCCATGTCGGCAGCCGTGTCTTAGTTATCTATTAAGCTATAGTTCTCCGTTAGCTTAAGAACTTACCGAGATAAATACACTCTTCTCAGTTTAGGTACCTACCATAATAATCTATACGAATATATCCCTTATTTTCATAAAATGAAACGGCTTTTTGATTCACTATACGTGTTTCTAGCCAAATTCTAAATAAGACAAAATAGCAGAACCAACACCATTAGTTTTCGATTTGGCATACATTCTCTTTAATTTCTGCTGTATTTGTGTCAATTGGTCGAATCGCTCCGCAACCAATAGGTTCCCCTTGCTGATTGCGTGCAATAACAAATTTTCCTTATTCGACGAGGTATTGTCATATTCCTTACTGTCTATATAAACGAAAAAACAGAGCTTCCATATCATTGAAAGTTCTGTTTCGTATTTAGTGCCCTTGATTGTCCTTCAGTCTATCAATATATTCTTTACCTTCTAATAGTGAAAGACCTAATGTCTCTCTGGCTTTCTTAATGGCCTTTACATCTTCACCTTCTTTTATTAGCTCACGTAGTTCATCATTTATTGGATGTTCAGGTAGTCCCGATTGCTCTGCTAACTGATCTAAGGTAGATTGCATTCTTTTAATGCGACGTTCTAATGTACCCACCCGTGCGGATAAACTTATGATGATAAATAAAGCTATGATGAAGAGAATGTAATACATGTAGTCCATTTCCTATCAAACCTCCAAGCTGCATTTGTTCTGTGTACAATACGTACGAATAATGAAGATAAAAGTTTCACAATCTCTCCTACCTAATGACTATGGAATAAAGCTCAAAAAAATAAATAACATTATTGTAAATCAGTTTACTGAATAATCGATCAGTTATCGGTATAATGGGCTTAGAACAACTCTACCTTAACATTCAACATAGGAGTGAATAACGTGTCCAATTTAAACGATCCGACGATTCATCAGGATTTTTCCAAAGAGATGTCTTATGGCGATTATCTTCATCTAGACCAAATCTTGTCCAGCCAGCACCGCTTATCCGGTCATCACGATGAGATGCTGTTTATTGTTATTCACCAGACAAGTGAGCTGTGGATGAAGCTGATCCTGCATGAACTTGAGGCAGCACGAGATGCGATTCTGCAGAATAATCTGGAGCCCGCATTCAAGATGCTCTCTCGTGTGGCTCGAATCCAGCAGCAATTAATCCAATCTTGGGATGTGTTATCCACACTGACCCCGGCAGAATACATGCAATTCCGCGATAAGCTTGGCAAATCTTCAGGATTCCAATCGTACCAGAATCGCCTAATCGAGTTTATGTTCGGTGGTAAGCGTGCCAAGGCACTTGCAGTGTATGAGCATCAGCCAGAATTGCACCAGATTCTATCCGTTGCCCTCAATCAGCCTAGCATGTACGATGCTGCGATTATGGCTCTTGCGAAGCGTGGTTTAGAGATTGATCCATCATGTCTGGATCGCGATTGGTCACAAGAATATAAGGAACATCCAAGTGTGAAAGCAGCGTGGGCGACTGTATATCGCGATGTGGATCAATATTGGGATCTGTATGAGCTTGCGGAGAAACTAGTCGATATCGACAGCCGTCAGCAGCAGTGGCGTTTCAACCACATGGTAACCGTGGAGCGAGTAATTGGCTTTAAGATGGGAACAGGTGGATCATCTGGCGTGGATTACCTGAAGCATGTCGTGGCCCAGCGTTATTTCCCAGAACTATGGAGTTTAAGAACGGACTTATAAGGTCATTCTATCGATTGTAAAATAAACAGAAACAGCCAATCCACTTTTGACATGGGTTGGCTGTTTTTTCGTGTGTAACTATAAGATTTGTGTGAATTCGCCTTGGGCTAAGATGTCCCTTAGTTTATCAACATTCGTAACATGAATTTGACCCCGAGTGGAGAAGTCGATTACTTGTTGCTGCTTCCATTTCTGAAGCGTCTTATTGACCGTAATTCGAGACGTCCCGACGTATTGGGCTAGTGAAGTCTGATCGATTGGAATGCTGCCATTCTGATGTACATCGCGTAATTTCAATATATAATGAGCCATTTGTTGTTCAACTGGACTATCGTAGATGGCGATAACTTCGGCGAGCAGCCTCATTTTGTAAATGAGTGAATTCGTATAGAACAGCGCCGTCTCAGGATGATTATTGCACATCAGAGTCAATGCTTGATCGGAAAAAAGGTACAGCGTGCTTGGCACGGTACATACAGCGGTTGTAAGATACGGGGATTTACTGACGCCATGCTCACCTAGCAGTGTACCGACTGGGACATAATCGACGATGCGCTCTTGACCATTTTCCGATAAGAATAAGATCTTAACGCCGCCTTCCTCTAAGTAATAGAAGCCCCGACCTACCTCGCCTTGATTGTAGACGGTTGCATGCTTACCCAGAGTTATGGCTTGCGCATAGGAGAGGTAAGGTTTTAATTGATAACGAAGTTGTTGCATACAGTCACCATTTTCTATTAGACATGGATAGGGCGGTCTTCGACGATCTGTTTCAACCGATCCGCATGATGAATGAGTAGTGTACGGTCCTTCATCTCGATGATGCCAGCTTCCTTCCATTGCTTGAGGATTTTGTATACGGTAATACGCGTTAATCCAATACAATTTGCAAGTTCTTGCTTGGAAAGTGGAATATCGTAGTTCTTAAAATCATCGTATAAATTAAGGAGAATCATTGCAATTTGCGCTTCGGTTGAGCGCATTTTGACTTGAACAGCGAACAATAGGATGCGCATCTTCTGAATGATTGTCTGCGCGATTAGGTGGACCAACTCAGGCTGTTCGGTCATCAGTTCTTGGAATTGTGAGGCGGAAAAATGGTACACCACCGCATCCTTAGCAACGATAGATGTAGTGAAATGCGTCTGCCCATCAACCGCTTGTACGCCGATCAGTTGACCGGGCACAACAATATTGAGCATGCGCTCTTTGCTGGAAGGGGTTAAGGTAACAATCTTAACTAAGCCGCTGTGCAAATAATAGAAGCCGTCACCGATAGTCCCTTGACGGTAGATGACCGTCTTTTTCTTGAAAAATCGACGATTGCCGTATTTCAAAATGCGCTGCCACTTTTCACTTATTTCAAATGGGCTTACCATGATTCGCACCCCTAATCGTAAACGCTTTCATTCCAATTATAGGAGATTACAAGCGATGATGACAACAACGGATTTTCGCGCTAGTTATTAGGGTTAAAAAAGCAGAAAAACGTTAACAGCCTTACAGTTGTTATAGTTGTTGACTCATATAATCAAGACATGAAGTGCTGATACATACCGATTAAGGGGGATGCGACAATGGGAATTCGTACAGGGGCAGCGTATATCGAGGGAGTGAAATCTCGCCAGCCAGAGGTGTGGTTATCGGGGAGAAAAGTGACGAATGTGTATGAAGAACCTGTTTTCAAACAGCCGATTCATGAGATTGCGAAGTTATATGATATGCAGTTCGAGCAATCCATTCAAGATAAGATAACGCATGTATGCGAGGAAACAGGGGAGCGGGTTAATAATGCGTTCCTAGTCCCTAAGAATGCTGATCATCTAGAGGCGCGAAGAGCCTTGTTCGAGGCATATGCGAAAGCAACTTTCGGTCTTATGGGCAGAACACCTGATTTCCTTAATATCGTTGTCACTTCACTATTCAGTAATTCTGATTTCTTGAAAGCATATAACCCTGATTGGGCTAATAATATACAGAATTATTATCGTTATATAAGGGACAATGACTTGTTCCTCACGCATGCGATTATTAATCCGCAGAATGATCGCAGCAAATCGTCGCATGAGCAGCAAGATATTTACACACATTTAGGGGCTGTAGAAGAAACCGAGGAAGGTCTTGTTGTACGTGGTGCGAAGATGCTCGCCACCCTTGCACCGATCACGGACGAGGTCATCATCTATTCGTTCCCTGGCTTTAAGCCGGGTGATGAGCGATATGCGCTGGCTTTCGCGATTCCGATCGATACACCGGGACTACGCATTATTTGTCGGGAGCCGATGCAAGATGGACTCCGCAGCGTAGCGGATCACCCTCTTGCATCGCGATTCGAAGAGATGGATGCCCTGCTCGTATTCAATGATGTGCTCGTTCCGTGGGATCGCGTATTCCTGTATAACAATGTGGAAGCGGCAAATCTGCTCTACCCGAAGACTGGGATCGGTCAGCAACCTTCGCATCAGACAGGGGTGCGAGGATTGGTTAAGCTGCAATTCGCTGTCGAAGTCGCAGTGCAATTGGCAGATTCCATTGGTGTCGATGTGTATTTGAACGTGCAGAATGATCTAGGGGAAATTATTCAAGGTGTGGAGACGATTCGTGCGCTGCTTAAGGTAGCTGAACTTGAATACGAGACATTACCGTCAGGTGACATTGTTCCTGCATATAATCCAATTGAAACGATCCGTGGTTTATTGCCAACACTGTATCCTCGTGCAATTGAAGTGATGCAAATTATCGGGGCAGGTGGGCTACTCATGTCACCGACTGAAGCTGATCTTACTCATCCTGAGTTAGCGGAAGATATGCAGCGTTACTATGGTGGTCGCGCAGGGGTATCGGGGACAGATCGCATTCATCTGTTCAAGCTGGCGTGGGATTTGTGCGGAGAAGCTTTCGGACAACGTGCCTTGCAATATGAGCGTTATTACACGGGCGATCCGATCCGTAAGCGCGCAATCTTTTACAACAATTATAAGAAATCGCATGACTTTAAGCTCGTTGATGAGGCGTTAGGCAAAGCCTAATTAATAAAATTATATTGACAATATCACTCCTAAACCTTACATTTTAAACAGTGTTTAAAACAGTATTTAAGGAGTGGTTTTGTATGTCTTTATTCAGACAGAAATTGATCTGGGTTATCCCTGTCATTGTGCTTCTCATTGTATTTGTATTTAGCTTGCCGTCCGCGACTTCGATTCACGCAGCGCCGAAGTCGTTACCACTTGCCCTGCTCAATGAAGACCAAGGACCGATATCGAAGAAGATCGTGGAGCAGTTGACTGCTACGGTAGAGCAGGCAGAGGCGAAGGGGAAAACCTCGCCGATCAAGTGGGTGCAGGTAACAAGCACGGATGAACTTACCGCAGGACTTAACGAGCAAGCGTATTATGGCGCGCTCGTGATCTCGGATTCTTTTACAAGTGATATGAGTTCGATGCAGACTGCAGCGCCGAAGCCGGCTGCACTTAAAGTTATGATCAATTCAGGGATGAATCCAAGCGGTGTAGGTGCAGCGACGCAAATTCTTCAGAACATGACGGATATGATAAATAGCCAGATGCGTACGCAGCTGCTAACTGGATTCGAACAGCAAGGTAAGACATTAACAGCGGCACAAGCGAAAGTGGTCAGTCAACCGATCACGAAGACAGTAGAGAATGTGAATGCTCCTGGTGATAAATCTGGCAATGGCGCAGCACCGATATCGCTATTCCAACCGTTATGGTTATCGGTCATGATGGGTACGATGGCTGTATTTATACTCACAACAAAGTTAAACGCACGACTTAACCTAAGCAGAGGTAACGTTGTAATTACGCAGCTTCTAATCGGAATTGTACTTGCATTTGCAGCGGGATTCGGTGTGACGAGCGTAGCGAAGTGGATTGTTGGGGTGAATATTCCTTCGTATGCGATGATCTCCCTGTTCCTCGTGTTGACCTACTATTGCTTCTATTTAATGATCCTGTCCATCTTGTCATGGATTGGTCCTGGTGCTCTCGTCATCTTCTTATTATTGTTCTTCTTTGGTTTACCTGTTCTGACCGTTGCGCCAGAATTATTGCCAACTTTCGCACATGATTGGTTATACACATGGTTCCCAATGCGATTTACAGTTGAAGGACTTCGAGCTATGATGTACTTTGGAGCAGATTTAACAAACTCTGATTTCATGGTGATTGCTTGGATTGGTCTTGGAGGGCTTATCCTTCTACTGACATCAATCATGAAACCAAGAACCGCTGCTCAGAAGAAACTACTCGCAAGTTCATAAACTAATGTTCGTAAGGAGAATCGTATGATGAGGTCTGAAGAAGCTGATATCACGACACGTGACCATATTTTGAATACAACACTGGATATGATTAAGACAGAAGGCATTGAGGCAATCACCGTTCGCAAGATTGCAACGATAGCTGAGGTGAATGTCGCACTCGTCAATTATCACTTCGGATCGAAGGATAAGTTGCTGAATGAAGCGATGCGTAACTTGTTCGAATCATTCAAGAGTTGTTTCGGCGTATTGGATCAGCAGGAGCTTCCGCCAAAGCAGCGATTAATCCAATTTCTAACGAGTTATACGCAGATGCTCAAGCAACATCCCGGACTGTTTCGGCAAATGATTGCGACAGGCACATTAAGTTTCGATACGCATCTGGAATTCAAGCTCTTCTTAAGAAGCATCGGCTTCGATAAAATTCAGAAGACACTCACAGAAATAACGGGCGAACAAGATATATCGAAGCTATTCTTGATGTGCGGACAATTAGTCGGAGCGATTATGTTTCCTGTCCTAATGGCGCCCGTCCTTTCCTCGATAGTTGGCGTTCAGATCGCAAATACGGATTCCGAAATTGAGAATATCGTAAACCGATTATTACAGGATAAACAATAAGATACAAAGCATGCATAACGTCATGAAAATGATGGTTGGTGCATGCTTTTTCTTTTTCCATAACAAACTAATCAAAACTAACAGATTTGAACTTTAGCAAAAAGGAGGTGTTCATCTTGACCCTACTCATACGGATTATCATGGGACTAGCTGTACTGGTATGTGCCGCTGGATTGTATATCACGTGGAAAACTGTGAGACGTCAGGAGCAGCAGGATATGGATCAAGGTGTTAGTCAGACGCGGGTGAAGCATCCGATTCTAGCTAACCCTATTTTTTATGCGTATGTCCTGTTCCCAATCTTGGTCTTAATCGGTGCTGTTGTAATCTTAAATTTCATGTAACGTCTACTCATACGATAAGGAGTCTAACTGATGAATAAGAACAAATATTATGTCTCCGTCCAATCAGGATCGATCCTACCCAATCAAGGGGATGCGGCTTACGAACTTGAGATTACGGCAAATGATGCAGAAGTGGATCAATTGCAATCGCTATTTGCATTTAAAGAATTATATGACGAAGAGTCGCATTTACGTGCCATCATACCAGGTATTCCTTACAATCAAGATGAGGAGAATGATCGGTATGATCAGAACCTGAATCAGATTTATCAGTTGCTGCATACTCTTGGAACTCCAGAGACGAAGCAGCATATCGACACGATGAATCTGATGTAATATGTTTCACGTCCTTGGGTGTTTGTGCATAGACTGCAGTAATCGCTATGCAAAGAAGGTCAATGATCATGACAACACCAACTTCAATGACAAGAAAATATGCAGTACGCGTGGACTCACAGGATTATAGGGATTTTCCGTTTCGAGCTACGAAAATATCGCAATTAGCCCAAGTTCCTCGTCAAGTGGACTTGCGGCAGGCGATGTCACCGATCGTGGATCAAGGAAAGCTGGGTACGAGTATCTCTTGTGCGATTGTTAGTGGACTCAAGCAATATTGGATGCGTTACGAAGATCGAAAGATCGTGGATCTATCCCCGCTTTATCATCATTGGACGATGCAAAAGTCTTATGGAGACAGCTCTTCCACTCTTGCGTTTAGTATTCGTCAGGGCATGAAAGCTTTGCACCAATTTGGGGTTTGTGAGGAAGCGGATTATCCCTATGATCTAACCAAAGGCGAGCATAAACCAAGTGAAGATGCAGAGCAGCGAGCTTATTATCATATCAATGGATACAAGCGAGTTCGAAATCTGCTGGGGGTAAAAATTGCGTTAGCTGAAGATCAACCTGTTGTGTTCGGGATGAAAGTGTATTCGTCCTTTCTCAGAGTGTCGAAGTCAGGTGTGATTCCATATCCTAATCGAAGTAAGGATACATTACTTGGCACGCATGCGATGTTGATCGTCGGGTATGTCGATAAGAAGAAAAGCTCAGATGGCTATTTCATCGTTCGTAATTCTATGGGAACGAGCTGGGGAGATCAAGGATACGGGTATTTAAGATATTCTTTTTTCAAGAAAAAAGGGATGTTATTTGATCTTTGGACAGGAAAATAACTTTAAGGGCGGGAAGCGAACATGGCTATTGGGAAACGTAACCTTATGCTTTTAATTTTGTTATTGTTTGTACTGTTGCTTGTAACTCTGCTCATATTAAATTTTTAAAAAAGTAATGGATATAGAGGGCACGTTTGAATAGGTTGAACGATTAAGTTCAAGGTATTCCAACGTGTCTTTTTGCGTTGTACATAACAAGCCGATTTGCTGCAAATAGTAATTAGGATGAAAAAATAAATTATGGCATGAAAGGAAATCGATGATGTGCTCGAAATTAGCCACATTGTATTAAGAGCATTAGGTGCAATTGCAGCCCTGTTTGTCATGACGCGGTTACTCGGAAAGAAGCAAATCTCTCAGCTCACATTCTTCGAGTACATTACAGGTATCACCATTGGTGATTTAGCTGGATTTATATCGACGGATGTAGAGGCAAATTACGTACACGGTTTGGTCGCCATTATGGTATGGTTCTTAATCCCTTTTTTGGTGGAATGGATATCGCTTAAGAGCAAGACGATGCGAGAGTTATTTGAAGGGAAAGGAACGATCGTCGTTCAGCATGGGGTCATCTTAGAGAAGAATTTAGGCAAAGAACGTTTTACAGCCGATGAACTCATGGAACAATTGCGAACCAAAAGTGTATTTAATGTGGCGGATGTTGAATTTGCCATCTTGGAAACGACAGGTGACGTAAGTGTACTGTTAAAGCCTGAGAATCAGCCGCTAACACCGAAGCACCTGAATTTAAGTATACCGCCCCAGCACGAGCCCGTTCTTATTATCACAGATGGTGTGATCCTGAGTGAAGGGTTAGACGAGTCAGGTCGTTCTGAAGTTTGGTTATTACAAGAGCTGAAGAAACAAGGTCTATCCTTAAGTGAAATTTTTGTCGCACAGGTAGATAGTTACGGCAAGTTATATATCGATGTTTATGAGGATCCGAGTCCCAATCAGATGACAAGTGCTATAGAGCCGGCTGACAAGCATCAGCTACTACTAACGGGCATTAAGCAATGTCAAGCAGAACTGGTGCAATTAATTCAGAAGACAGATGATCAGATGCAGAAAAAGCGGTATATCTCACACCTTCATCAGCTTACAACGATGAAAAAATCGATGGAGACTGCCTCGCAAGTGTAATTCCAATTAAAGAACTGGAGGATCAACCCAAATGAGTGATAAGAAGAAACCAACCCCTGAACAAAAGAAATATCAGAAGCTGGCGAAAAATATTGAGCCGAAGCGTCCGGTTTTCCGTAACGTGATTCTTGCTTTTCTAGTGGGGGGATTTATTTGTGTTATTGGACAAGCTTTGACGATGATGTATATGAAAGTGTTTGATTTTACAAAAGAAACAGCTGGCAATCCAACTGTTGCAACGCTTGTGTTGATCTCCGTGATTCTGACCTCTTTAGGCGTATACGATAAAATGGCTCAGTGGGCAGGGGCAGGTACAGCGGTTCCTGTTACCGGATTCGCCAATTCGATGTGTTCTGCGGCCCTTGAGCATCGTAGTGAAGGATTGGTGCTGGGTGTTGGAGGTAACATGTTTAAGCTCGCAGGTTCTGTAATCGTGTTTGGTACGGTTGCTGCTTTCTTCGTTGGGATCTGCCAATTAATATTCGGAACACCTGGAGGACATTGATATGCTAAAAGGCAAACAAACTTGGCTGTTTGATATTCCGCCAATCATTATCTCAAGCAGCGCTGTTGTAGGGCCAGATGAAGGGCAAGGCCCGCTGCAGAACGATTTTGACATTGTCCATGATGACTCAACGATTCAAGAGAGCACGTGGGAGAAGGCAGAGAAGAAGTTGTTGGAGCAAGCGGCGCAAATTGCGGTGCAGAAGGCAAATTTAAAAACAAGCGACATGGATTTCTACATAGGTGGAGATTTGATGAACCAGATTATTTCAGCATCTTTCTCAGCCCGAACACTTGCGATTCCGTATATCGGGATTTTCGGTGCATGCTCGACGTCGATGGAAGGTCTTGCGCTTGGCTCGATGATTGTTGCCTCAGGTGGTGCACAACATGTCCTCTGCGGGACTGGTTCACATAACAGCTCTGTTGAGAAGCAATTCCGATATCCAACGGAATACGGTTCGCAGAAGCCCCCGACAGCGCAGTATACCGTTACAGGAGCGGGAGCATGTGTGCTCGCTCGATTTGGCAAAGGTCCGTGTGTGACGTCTGCTACAATTGGTAAAGTTGTGGATATGGGGATTACAGACCCATTCAACATGGGCGCAGCGATGGCTCCTGCGGCAGTGGATACGATCGAAACCCATTTTAAAGATTTGAATCGCGATCCAAGCTATTATGATTTGATCGTAACAGGTGACTTGGCAGCAGTTGGGCATGACATTGCGAAGGCGTTGTTTAAAGAACGCAATTTTCCAATTAACCATACGAAATTCGGTGATTGCGGTCTTATGATCTATGATCGCGAGAAGCAAGCAGTACAAGCAGGTGGATCAGGTGCCGCATGTTCAGCTGTTGTTACTTATGGGACACTGCTCAAGAGGCTAAATGCAGGTGAACTTAAACGGATATTGGTTGTAGCAACAGGTGCGTTGCTGTCTCCGCTAACGTTCCAACAAGATGAGAGTATTCCTTGTATCGCACATGCCGTAGCGATTGAGAATGGAGGAAACTGACGATGATGCCATTTGTCTGGGCTTTTCTAGTTGGCGGCGGGATCTGTGTGATCGGGCAGTTGTTAATGGATATCTGCAAGCTGACGCCTGCACACACGATGAGTACCCTTGTTGTTGCAGGTGCGATTCTCGATGGAGTAGGTCTGTATGATCCGCTCATTCAATTCGCTGGAGCAGGTGCAACAGTTCCGATCACAAGCTTTGGTAACGCATTGGTACACGGGGCACTTACCGCAATTGAGCATCATGGATGGATCGGCGTTCTAATGGGGATATTCACGATTACGAGTGCGGGTATTTCCTCGGCGATTATATTCTCGTTCCTCGCGTCTTTGTTTGTAAGACCGAAGGGCTAAAACAACATTAATCGTTAAGTGGAACCTCTGTTCACGCCTTGTGCGTAGGAACAGAGGTTTTTTTATCCCCATTTATTTAAATTTCTCCCAAAAAGACAAGTCTATTACATAACTTTTAATTGTAAGAGTATTCTAACATTTAGTAATATAGAATTAAGACCCATCTTAAATTTACACATTCCAAGGAGGACTCACCTACATGGCATTATTTTCAGAAACAATCCCTACTATTCTTAAAGCTATCAAAAGCAATTTAGAAGAATGTATTCATGGGAAGCCAGCGGAGATTAACTTACTATTAACTGCCTTGTTAGCCAAGGGCCATGTCCTCATTGAAGATGTTCCCGGTACTGGAAAGACGGTATTTGTAAAAGCGCTTGCAAAATCGATAGATGGGCAATTTCGTAGAATCCAATGTAACCCCGATCTTCTGCCAACCGATGTAACGGGGGTATCGATCTATCATCCGAAAGAAGAACAGTTCGTATTTCGACCAGGCCCTCTTTTTACAAACTTATTATTAGTAGATGAAATTAATAGAGCGACGACGAAGACGCAATCGGCTTTACTAGAAGCGATGGAAGAGAGAGTCGTAACGATGGATGGAGAAGGGCATGCACTACCTGATCCGTTCATGATGCTTGCAACGCAAAATCCAATTGACTTTGAAGGTACATATTCCTTGCCAGAGGCACAGTTAGACCGCTTTATGTTTAAGCTTTCAATTGGTTATCCAGATCAAGCAACCGAGCATCAGATGATCGTATCACAAGAACAATCTCACCCATTAGATCGCTTAGAATCTGTCGCGGATATTCAGCAAGTTCAGCAGATGCAAGAACAAGTGCGATTGGTTCATCTCGACAATTCCGTTGCTACTTATATCGTAGACATTACTCGTGCAACAAGAGAGCATGCTGCTGTATATTTAGGTGCTTCACCACGTGCTACATTAGCTCTGGTGAATGCGGCGAAAGCTTATGCGCTAGTTAATGGCAGAAGCTTTGTACTACCTGATGACGTTAAATATTTGGCGACTTATGTTCTCAGCCATCGAATCTTAATTCATAGTGGAGCTAGAATGGAAGGAGCTAACGTGAATTCAGTCATACAGTCTATCCTAGAGCAGGTGAGGGTACCTGTACGATTGGAGAAATAGTCGATGGAGAGACCAATTGCGAATCGAACTTTAAGCGAGAAGAAGCTTTCAAGATCATTCTGGTATTTATGTGCATTCTTTGTATTTACGCTCTTGTTTATGTTATTTCAAGGTGGAAAGCTTGCGGTGATGCTGTTCATCTTCTCACTGGTCTTCTGTGTGTATGTGTATTTAGGTCGCTATAGCGGGATTCGCAAAACCAGTGGTACAAGAACATTCCATAACATGCATGGACAAATTCAGCTTGAAGCAGGTCAGTCCTTGGAGTCTGAGCTTATCATGTTTATCCCCGGCTTTTGGCCAGTTCCCTATGTCCGTGTGAAGGAAAGTCTTGTCAGGCGTAATGGAGAAGGTGTTGTGCAAGAAGGAACGTTCGTTCCCGATTGGGCACGTCGAGGAGTAGTCAAGTTCAGCTCCCCGCCTCTTCGTCGCGGTGTGTATTCGTTCGATCGAACAGAGCTTAAGACGGTTGATGTATTTGGCATATTCGAGCACAAGGGCGAAGTTGAGCTGCCTTATTCGCTCATCGTTTTTCCAAAAACGACGGAATTAGGCTACTGGACACATTTTCAACAATTAATGAAGGGAATTGAGCACCATACGGTCTCGACTCTAGCCCATCGGGAAACGACGCAGATTAATGGGGTCAGAGAGTATATGTATGGCGATCGACTCTCTCGTATCCATTGGAATGCAACTGCGAAGACCGGTACTTGGAAGTCCAAAGAATTTGAACGTGAGTCATTGCCGATTACAGTTGTGGTGCTTGATCGTTGGCAGAAATCATATACGAGTACAGAAGAATTTGAGCTTGCTGTATCCGTTACGGCTTCCTTGTTAAAATATGGAGCACACCAGCAGCTGCCATTCGGACTATTGTCTGCAGGTGGTAATGGTAAATATTATCCATCTAAAGTAAAGAGCGATCATTATCAACAAATGTCACAACATCTTGTAGAGGTAGAATCGGATGGTTGGCAGAGCATGGAACAGACACTGGGGCATTACGCCAAAGAGTGGAAACGTGGAACGTTGTTCGTCTTCGTATCTCCTCGTAAGAATCAAGAGTTGTTGACTGAAATGAAACATCTTGAAGCACAAGGGATGTATGCCTGTCACATTCTAATTGATGCTAAGTCAGTTCCAACGAAAGCAATTTCCAGTGAAGAATGGGTCAATCAACTGCGTAGAAGCGGACTCCTCGCCTATGCAATTTCGAATCTAGAAGCACTTCCGAATGCATTAGGGGGGGCGAAATTGCATGGTTAAAGAGCGTGAAGGTCTACTTCGTCTTATATTTGTACAAGATTTTCTAAATCGCGCAATGGCAATACTAATCGGCTTATTCCTCCTACAGTTCGTACAGTGGATGGTAAAGGAACCCGACGTTTGGCAAGATACAACGGCACTCTTAGTTAAGATAACACTAATTATTGTTGGATTATCCTATTTGATTCCCCGGATTCCGTATGGTTTGCGTATCGTAATTCAAATGATTGCAATTCTGATCGTCCATGGGGTTTATCTCAAATATAAGTTTGTACCGCTTGAGAAAGCGACATTCCAAGCATTTATGACTTTTTGGGAACAGAACACTTATCAATTAACACCGTACATCTTCTTCTCAATTGGAGCTTGGTTTATATATGTGATTGCTATTGTGCTAATGGTGAACAAGCGGTGGCTATTTACCCTGATTGTGCTTGCGATTCTTATTCTTTGTACACGTGATTCATTCTCCAATTTGACGTTGTGGCAAGAAGTTGCAGGTGTGATGGTAACGGGTAGCTTATTGTTTGTCATTAATCACATTCAGAATTTGAAAAAACAAGCACCAGAAACGGTAACCAAGCTATCTAAGAAACCCATGCCGTTCTTGATTCCTGTCGCATGTTTAAGTGTTATCTGCTGGCTTATCATTGTGTATTCTCCTACCATGGCGCCAGTTCTGAAGGACCCTTATACAGCTTGGAAACAATATAATGGGGAATCGGTCCAGAAGTTTATTGATGAGACTGGGGTTAGCAAACTATTAAACTTTGGTAGTGCATCTTCTGGCTACAGCCGTGATGATAGTAAACTCGGTGGCGGTTTCCAATTTGATTATGGAACTGTGATGACGGTTAAATCTCCTCAACGTGCATATATGCGTGGAGAAACACGCAGTACATACACGGGTGCAGGCTGGGAGAAATCTTCAGAAGAATCGTTTGAAAAAGGTGCAGATATCACAAATGGTCAACCCTTATCACAAGATGAGAAGGTCGATCAATCTTTGCTAAAGACGAGAGAGATTACAGGGAAGGTAACTGTGGACAATTCTAAACATTATCCTGTCTTGTTTGGACCGGCTTCGATTTTATCGATATCCGAGCAGCAGGGTCAAGATAAGAAGATTGATTTCTCACAGATTGGCTGGACGAAGCAAGATGAGGTGCTGCATTATATAGCGAAAGATAATTACCCGAATCAATATCAGCTTATCTCAAGCATACCGATTTATGATCCGGAAGAACTTCGTAAAGTAGATGTAAGTACGTTTACATCACCGAAATGGAATACCTACTTGAGCTTGCCGCAAACGCTGCCTGCTCGTGTGAAAGAGCTTGCCGTATCACTGACTAGTAATGTTAATAATCCTTATGACAAGGTTAAAGTGCTTGAACGTTATTTAGCAGAGAAGCATAAGTACACGAGCACACCTGATGTGAAAAAAGGGAAGAGTAAGGATTTCGTAGATGCTTTCCTTTTTGAAATTCAAGAAGGATACTGCGACTATTTCTCAACATCTATGGTTGTGATGGCACGCTCGATCGGGATGCCTGCAAGATGGGTGAAAGGCTTCTCATCTGGTGTGTCTGAAAGTGAACAAATCCAAGAGCAAAGACGCAGCTCAGCAATGGAAGCTAGAAACAATCCAGATGGTGAAGATACGTATACGATCCGTAATGCCGATGCACATTCATGGGCTGAAATATATTTCCCGGGACATGGTTGGGTACCATTCGAAGCAACAGCGGGATTTGCGCTCCCTACAGTGTTCGATCCATCCAAACCAATTGTAACGCAAGAAGCACCTGAGGTTGAGCAGCCAGAGACTACTGCTAGCTTACCAACCCCAACGAAATGGGTGTTCTGGGTAACAACATGTGCAGTTATTGCAGCGTTTGCTGTGATTATGTTCTATCTTTACAAGCGTTATGGCAGTAATATGGTGAATCAATTTATCGAGAGTAGCAGACAGAAGCGATTCGCAAATAATTACAACAAGATCATTCAGCTTGAATTGAATCGACTACTGAAATACTCACGTCGCAAAGGTTATGTACGACATGAACACGAAACAATGCGTGAGACATTACTTCGCTGGTCGGTTCAAAGTAAGTGGTTGTCACACGATCTAGAGAAGCTGCTAGGCTTATTTGAAAAATCAAAGTACAGCTGTCAGACGCTCACTCGGGATGATTGGGTCACTGCACACAAAACAATCTTGAAATTACGCACAGCGATGAAATAATATTGGGAGATGAAGGAAACCCTACTCGTGAAAGGGCGAGAGGGTTTCTTTGTCTAGGGAATCCTTTGAACCCAGTGAGTAAGTGTGGTATAGTTTCGTATAGATTAGGAACATTTTGGGGTGAACCATTTGTTTACAAAGCTCGTGCCGAAACAGTCCGTCCGGACCGTATATGAAATAGATTTAGAGCAGCTATGGAATCAGGGAAAGCGCGGTATTATTACCGATCTGGATAATACGCTAGTTGGAGCGAGAGATCCACATGCAACGCCAGAACTATTGAAGTGGTTGGACAAGGTCCGTGAACTCGGTTTTAAAGTGATTATCGTCTCGAATAATTATCATGAGCGGGTATCTATATTTTCGAAGCCGCTTGATATTCCATTTATTCATAAGGCGAAGAAACCGACAAGCATTCCTTTCCATAAGGCAATGAAAATGATTGGTACAACCGCAGATGAGACGATCATGATCGGTGATCAGATGATGACAGATGTTCTAGGCGGTAATCGTCTAGGTTTGTATACGATTCTAGTGAATCCGATTGCACCGAAAGATGAAGGTGTGTTCACCAAGGTAGTGAATCGCAATTTGGAGAAAATCGCTTTACGTTTTATGAAGAAATGAATTCTTGCATGAGGCAAGACCAGGAGGACATGTACACAAATGAGTGAAGAAGTATTGTATTGCGCGGGTTGCGGCGTGAAGTTACAGCTTGAAGACCCAAGCAAACTGGGTTTCGTTCCAGAAGAAGCCTTATTAAAGGAACCCGTTATTTGTCAGCGTTGTTATCGCATTAAGCATTATAATGAATCAAGTTCAATTGCACTGGATCAAGATGACTTTTTGAAAATATTAGGCGGTATCGGCAAGACGAATTCACTTGTTGTGAATATCGTTGATATTTTTGATTTCGAGGGAAGCATGATCTCAGGTTTGCAGCGTTTCGTAGGGAATAACCCGATCATTCTCGTTGTGAATAAAATTGACTTACTGCCAAAAGTAACGAATTATAACCGAATCGTGAACTGGGTACAAAAGCACGCGAAGCAGAATGGCTTGCGTGTTGTGGATGTCGTGCTTTGTTCCGCGAAGCGCAATATGGGGTTTGATCGTGTGATTGAATCACTTGGTGAGCATCGTGGCAATCAAGATATTTATGTGGTCGGGGCAACGAACGTAGGTAAATCTACTCTAATTAACCGTCTAATCTCTGATTTCAGTGATCTGCAATCGGAACTTACGACTTCCTCATACCCAGGAACAACACTTGATCTCGTTAAAATTCCGCTTGAGGATGGCAAATACATCGTAGATACACCAGGTATCGTGTACAAGCACCGTCTAACGGAGTTGATCTCGCGTCGCGACCTTGGTAAAGTGATGCCGAGCAACACGATTAAGCCGATGATCTATCAATTAAACGAAGCACAGACGCTATTCATTGGCGCACTTGCTCGTTTTGATTTCATCAAAGGGGATCGTCAATCATTCACGTTCTATATCGCTAATAGTTTGAAGCTGCACCGTACGAAGCTAGATCGTGCAGATGATTTGTATGCAGGACACAAGGGTGAACTATTAACACCACCGTCCAAAGACGATGTAGACAACTTACCAAGCTTCGTGAAACAGCAAATCTCCATTCCGCGGGGCAAAGAGATGGACATCCTGATCTCCGGGCTTGGCTGGATCAAAATCAACAGCAAAGCCGGCGCTGAAATCGCCATCCACGCCCCTAAAGGCGTGAAAGTTGTTGTTCGTGAGTCTTTAATTTAATAAAAATAACGTGATTTAAAAGTGTTACGGAGGAAAAAAGAGTCACTGGAAGAGCGGTAGCGACCGATTTTGAAAGAGTAAATATACCTTATAATTAATTCAAAAGTTTACGATTTCACCGGAGGCTGGAAGTGATTCTTTTATCCGCAGTAACTCCCACTTTTTAATCACAAGTCGCTAGGGGGAATAGCGCATGAAAAAAGGCCTTTTAAACAGTCAGACGGTGCTTTATGGGGTGCTCGGTGACCCGATTGGTCACTCACGCTCGCCAATTATGCATAACCGTGCATTTCGTGAATTGGGATTGAATGCGGCTTACACGGCTTTTCATGTTTCGGCCGATCGGCTGCATGGAGCCGTCGAAGGGATTCGTGCGCTAGGACTTGGCGGGGTGAATGTCACCATTCCACATAAAGTGGAGATCATGCCATATCTCGATCACATTGATGAAGGCGCACGTGTTGCAGGTGCGGTGAATACCGTTGTGAATCGCGGCGGTGTACTGACAGGCTATAATACCGATGGAATCGGCTATGTTCGTTCTTTGAAGGAAGAGACAGGTGTTGATCTAACGACAGCACGAGTGCTCATACTTGGAGCGGGTGGAGCAGCTCGAGGAGTTGCATACGAGCTTGCTCGTGAAGGCGTTCCATGTATCTATATCGCCAATCGTACGAGCAAACGTGCGAACGAACTCGCAGCGATTATTGACAAGTATACCGAAGCGATTGGACTTGGAATGGATGAAATAGGGGACATTATGCATGAAGTTACGATCGTGATTAACACGACATCGGTCGGCATGTCTCCGAACGTCAATGAGACTCCATTGTCAGCGGATTACTTGCATCGTGGTTTAATCGTTAGTGATCTGATTTATAACCCTAGAGTAACGAAGCTCCTGCAAGAAGCAGAGGCATGCGGAGCACGTCCGCATGGTGGGCTGGGGATGTTTATTTTTCAAGGTGCATGTGCATTCGAACTTTGGACAGGCAAACCTGCTCCTATCGAAGTCATGCGAGAGATCGTATTAGAATCATTACAGAATAGAGGCTGAATTTCATATGTTAACAGGTAAACAAAAGCGTTTTTTAAGAGCGGAAGCACATCATTTGACACCCATCTTCCAAGTAGGTAAAGGCGGCGTTAATGAACAATTGATCACTCACATTCTTGAAGCGATCGAGCCTAGAGAATTAATCAAAGTATCTGTGCTGAACAACTGCATGGAAGATCGTGATGAAGTTGCACAAGAAATCGCACAGCAATCTGGTTGTGAGCTAGTACAAGTAATCGGTAAGACAATCGTATTGTACAAAGAATCCAAAGATCACAAGCAAATCGTGCTTCCGAAAAGCAAGTAGTTCAGCAGGACACGGAGGAAATGTATGCGAATCGGAATTATGGGCGGTACGTTCGACCCTATTCATATTGGGCATTTAATTGCCGCAGAACGTGCTAGAGTCGATGGAGGACTAGATGAAGTATGGTTCATGCCGACTTTCGTCCCGCCTCATAAAGAACGTGCTCCGCTGGGCTCACCTGAGCAGCGCCTAGAGATGGTACGTCTTGCGACAGAGGAAAATCCGCATTTCAAGGCGTGTGACTTCGAGCTTCGTAAAGGCGGAGTTTCTTATTCGATCTACACGGTGGAACAACTAACTGCAGCTCATCCCGCGTATTCTTTTTATTACATTATCGGCGGTGATATGGTGCAGTATCTTCCAAAGTGGTTCGAGATCGATAGGCTCGTGACGAAGGTTAAGTTTCTTGGACTTGATCGAGGTGGCTATGTGATTGACCATGATCAATTACCGGCGCAAATTTCCTCAGTCGTTACGATGGTGGAGATGCCGAATATCGAGCTTTCCTCTACATTTATTCGAAGCAAAGTACATGCTGGTGATTCGATTCGTTACTTGGTAACGGAGTCAGTCAATACCTATATCAAGGAGTGTGGGCTTTATGAATCGTGAACAATTAATTGAGATTGTACGTGAACAGATGCCCGAGAAGCGCTGGCAGCACACGCTTGGTGTGATGGAAACATCGGTTAGGCTGGCTGAGCAATATGGTGCTGATCCTGCGAAAGCTGAACTTGCCGCGATATTGCATGATTACTGTAAATATTGGCAGGTAGATGAGCAAGCGGAAGTCGTGCGTGAGAGCGGTCGTGACCTAGAAGTATTGGAATACGACAAGCAGTTATGGCATGCACCTGCGGCGGCTTGGATTGCCGAGGAAACGTTTCAGATCGAAGATGAAGATATTCTTAATGCGATTCGCTATCATACATCCGGTCGTCCCAATATGTCTTTACTTGAAAAAATCGTCGGTTTAGCCGATTATATAGAGCCTGGCCGAGACTTCCCAGGAGTTGAACGACTGCGTGAATTAGCAGCAACTTCTCTTGATGAAGCATTACTAGCAGGTTTTGAAGGAACGATCCGTGTGTTATTGGATCAGAGAAAGATTGTGTATCCGCTGACGCTATTAACTCGTAATGATCTCGTAGCTAAGCTGAACATGTAATTAAATAAGGGTCTAATGATGAGGAGGACGAGAGTGAGCCTATCCCCAAAGCAATTAATGGAACTGATCGTTCATGCTGTCGACGATAAGAAGGCGATGAATGTGGTCACTTTGAACGTTACCGAAATTTCGATGGTATCGGATTACTTTGTTATATGCAGTGGTAATTCCGAAACGCAAGTACAGGCGATAGCAACTGAAGCACGCAAAAAAGCGGATGCAAAAGGTGTGAAAGTTCGCGGTATCGAAGGTTTTGACACAGCGAAATGGGTGCTTATTGATATGGGTGACGTTGTGCTCCACGTATTCCATCGGGATGATCGAGAATACTACAACATAGAACGGATATGGTCCGATGCGAAAGTGGTGGAACGGATATGAGTTTTGAAGCAGGAACAATGGCAACCTTAGAGGTTGCTCGTGAAATTGCGCCTAATGGATATTTTTTAACGGATGGCGAACAAGATATTTTATTGCATTACAGTGAGATCGTCGGCAAAATTAAAATCGGTGAGCGTGTTGAGGTTTTCCTTTATCATGACACTTACGACCGTATGATGGCGACAATGAATCGTCCGCTTCTTCTTAAAGGACAGACAGCTAAGCTTGAAGTCGTGGACATTCATCCACGCTTCGGTATTTTCCTAGAGATGGGACTGGGTCGCAATCTATTGCTGCCCGTTCGTGAATTGCCGGAGAAGAAAGAGCTTCGTCCAGTTGTAGGCGACCACGTGTACGTTACGATGGATACGGATAAATCCGGTCGCTTGATCGCGAAGACGACTCGTGAAGATGAGTTGATTAGACTTTGCGTACATGCACCTGAATCCTGGAAGAATCGTTGGGTTGACGCTACGGTGTACAAACCTTTGCAAATGGGCACATTCGTAGTCTGTGATGCAGGCGTACTTGGTTTTGGTGTGATCGGTCTTATTCCTGGCGGTGAGCGTCCGCGTGCACTTCGTCAAGGTGAGACGGTTAAAGTGCGTGTTACTCACGTTCGTCCTGAGGATGGCCGTGTGAACCTTTCGATGAAAGCAGCGAAGGAAATTAGCCGTACAGATGATGCCGAAGTCATCTTGCAAATGATGAAAGATCGCCCAGACGGTGGTATTCCGTATTCGGATAAGACAGAAGCAGATATTATTATGAGCCGCTTTGGCTTTAGTAAATCAGCGTTCAAACGTGCGCTTGGCAAGCTTCTGAAGGAAGATTTGATCGAGCTTAAAGAGAACTGGACATATTTGAAGAAGAAGTAAGCAGGAGGGTCGGCGAGCATAAGCTCGGCGGCCTTTTTTGGAACTGATTAGAAAGTGAAACGATTGTTTTGCGATTATAAAAGGAGTGAACGGCGACGATGGCATACGAACAATTCGCCTATACATACGATCGACTAATGGCTGACATGCCTTACGACAGCTGGATCGCGTGGTTTGAACAAAGTTGTCTGAGCAAAGGACTAAACCCTCGTACGGTCGTGGATCTAGGCTGTGGTACAGGAACAATTGCAATTCCTCTTGCTTCAAAAGGATACAAAGTGTTCGGTGTTGATCTATCCGAAGATATGCTCGCTGTCGCGCAGGATAAATCGCAAGGCGCAAAGCTGCCTGCAAGCGGCTCTGTCACGTGGCTACAAGGCGATCTTCGCGACTGGGTCTTGCCTGAGAAGGTGGATGTGGCGATATCGCTTTGCGATTGCATGAACTATGTGCTGGATGAGGAAGGAATCATCGCGGCGATTCAAAGCGTATACGATGGACTCGTGGATGGGGGCTTGTTCCTATTCGATGTGCATACCCCGCAACTCTTACGCAATTACGCGGCTGAGCAGCCGTATGTATTAGATGAAGAGGAAATTGCCTATACTTGGGTATGTGAGCTGGATGAGGAAGAGATGACGATTCATCATCAGTTGTCGATTTTTTCACAAGAACCAAGTGGGTTGTATCGGCGGACAGATGAAGAACATGTACAGCGTGCATATGAGCTTGATTGGTTGAGCGAGCAGCTCCGTGCGGTTGGATTTACGAATATCGAAGTGACTGCTGATTTTACGACAGATGCACCGAATAAAGCGACATCAAGAGCGTTCTTTTCTGCTCAAAAATAGTGAATTTGCACCTTTAAGCGTCAGGTTCTTGACACCAAGGGACATTTTTACATATAATCAACAACATATCGTTAGTTGAATTTAATCAATATATAAGATAGTGGATATGGAACAGTAACGAATGAACGTACTTACGCAGAGAGTCGGCGCTTGGTGGAAGCCGATAGACGGTCGTCGTGAACTCGCCATGGAGCTTGAAGGTGAACGAATCCTTTTTAACTTATAAAAGGTATTCCTAGCTGGAACGTTTACCCCGCGTTAAGGGGATCGAGTGAGCACTGGCAAAGTATGCCGGCTGCTAACTAGGGTGGTACCACGGGAATTATAACCTCTCGTCCCTAGCGTTAAAGCTAGAGGCGGGAGGTTTTTTGGTTTTTAATAATGAGTTTTTTGAATCGAGGAGGAAGTCGTATGACAGAAAGAGAGCAGTTTGGTTATAAACCAACGGAGCTAGAACCAAGATGGCAAAAATATTGGGATGAACATAAATCATTTAAGGTGCTTGATGATGAGAGCAAGCCGAAGTTCTACGCACTTGACATGTTCCCGTACCCATCCGGATCTGGACTTCACGTAGGTCACCCAGAGGGTTACACAGCGACAGACATCGTGTCTCGTTACAAGCGTATGAAAGGCTTTAACGTACTTCACCCAATGGGTTGGGATGCGTTCGGATTGCCTGCTGAGCAGTACGCACTTGATACAGGTAAACACCCGCTTGGCTTTACAGTGGAAAATATTAATACGTTCCGTGCTCAAATTAAATCGTTAGGCTTCTCCTACGATTGGGATCGTGAAATTTCCACGACGGATCCTGAGTACTACAAATGGACGCAGTGGATTTTCATCCAATTGTATAACAAAGGTCTTGCTTACGTAGACGAAGTACCTGTGAACTGGTGTCCAGCGCTTGGTACGGTACTTGCGAATGAAGAAGTAATTGACGGCTTATCCGAGCGTGGCGGTCACCCGGTTGTTCGCAAGCCAATGCGTCAATGGATCTTGAAGATTACAGAATACGCAGAGCGCTTGCTTGAAGATTTGGAAGAATTGGATTGGGCGGAAAGCATCAAGGATATGCAGCGTAACTGGATCGGTAAGTCCAAAGGGGCAGAGGTTCGTTTTGCAATCGAGGGCCATGCAGATTCGGAGTTAGTTGTATTTACAACACGTCCAGATACATTGTTCGGTGCGACGTACTGTGTACTTGCTCCAGAACATGATCTTGTGGCACGCATTACAACGCCTGAGCAAGAAGCAGCTGTTAAGGCGTACCAAGAGCAAGCATCTCGTAAGAGTGACTTGGAACGTACGGACTTAGCTAAGGAAAAATCCGGTGTGTTCACAGGTGCTTATGCGATTAATCCAGTCAATGGTGAGAAAACGCCAATCTGGATCGCAGACTATGTACTTGCTGGATACGGTACGGGCGCTATTATGGCGGTTCCTGCACATGATGAGCGTGACTGGGAATTTGCGAAGACTTTCGATCTTCCGATCATTGAAGTTGTATCAGGCGGTAACGTACAAGAAGAGGCGTACGCTGGCGATGGTGCACACGTGAACTCCGGTATTTTGGATGGCATGAGCAATGTAGATGCAATGGCTCGTATGATCGAGTGGTTGGAAGCGGAAGGCAAAGGTCAGGGTAAAGTGACTTATCGCTTGCGTGATTGGTTGTTCTCCCGTCAACGTTACTGGGGTGAGCCGATTCCAATTCTTCACTTGGAAGATGGCACAATGAAGACTGTTCCAGTATCGGAATTGCCGCTTATGTTGCCAGAAATGGACGTAATTGCACCGTCTGGTACAGGGGAATCACCGCTTGCGAATGCTACGGACTGGGTGAACACAATCGATCCAGAGACGGGTATGAAAGCGCGTCGTGAGACGAACACAATGCCACAATGGGCAGGTTCTTGCTGGTACTACTTGCGCTTTATCGATCCTCGCAACGACGAGCAGCTATGTTCTCCTGAATTGCTTGAGAAATGGTTGCCGGTTGATCTATACATCGGTGGTGCAGAGCATGCGGTACTTCACTTGTTGTACGCTCGTTTCTGGCACAAAGTGTTGTACGATCTAGGTGTTGTAACAACGAAAGAGCCGTTCCACAAGCTAGTGAACCAAGGTATGATCTTGGGTACGAATAATGAGAAGATGAGTAAGTCCCGCGGCAACGTTGTAAATCCAGATGAGATCGTGAACAACTTCGGTGCAGATACACTTCGTATGTACGAAATGTTCATGGGTCCTCTTGAAGCGACGAAGCCTTGGAACGAGAACGGGGTAGAAGGTTCTTACCGCTTCTTGGCTCGTATCTGGCGCTTGTTCGTGGATGAGAACACTGGTAAATTGAACGAGAAAATTACAGACGAGGCTTCCGCTGGCAACGATGCATTCAAGCGCGTATGGCACCGTTCGATCAAAAAAATAACCGAGGACCTTGAAGGTCTACGGTTCAATACAGCTATTTCACAAATGATGATCTTCGTGAATGAAGCTTATAAGACAGAAGTGCTTCCACTTGAAGCAATGAAAAACTTTGTACAAATGCTATCTCCAATTGCACCGCACATTGCAGAAGAATTGTGGGCGAAGCTTGGTGGTACAGAGTCTATCACTTACGCGGTGTGGCCAACTTTCGATGAAGCATGGACAGTGGACAACGAAGTTGAAATCGTCGTTCAGGTTAATGGTAAAATCGTCGAGCGTGTCATGATCTCCAAAGATCTTGCTGAAGCTGACATGCAAGAACTTGCACTTGGGATGGAAAAAGTCCAAGAAGCAATGGCAGGCAAAACAGTTCGTAAGATGATTGTTGTTAAAGGCAAGTTAGTCAATATCGTTGTTGGCTAATTAACCAATTACGAGTAGAGTGTGTTCAAAAAGTCGGGTCACTACGAAGAATGAGGGTGTTTCCGGTCGCTGTCTCAATCGTGAATTTTGAATTTATTTAATGGTATTCTCACGATTTCAAAGGCGAACGCTACGCTCCTACAACACCCTCATTCTTCTTCGTTTATCTTTTTGAACACGCTCGAATAGCGTCAAAACATTATTTTTTCGTCGTAAACAGGGACTCGACCTTCTCTAAATCTTCTTCATACTTGGCATGAGTGATGTGAACGAGCTTGTTGAATACACCAATGAGCTCGCCTTCCATCATGCGAAGTCCTTCAGCAGTAATTCCCCCTGGTACGGACACTCGATTCTGCACAATTGTTGGATCAAGCCCGCCAGATGTTAATAATTTTCCAGTTCCTAGTAACATTTCAGAAGCGAGTGAAGTTGCTTTCTCCGCAGGGATACCTGTCTCTTCAATCGCTGCATCAATAAACTTCTGCAAGACGAATGCCATAAAAGCAGGTCCACAGCTCGATAGATCTGAACAAATACGTGTATGCTCTTCTTCTACCCGTATCGGTGCCGAGATATGTGTGAGCAAGCTCTCTAATTCCTCAATATCTTCAGGCTGCATTCGTTCACTGTACATACATAGTGTTGCACCACTAAGTACCAAATTCGTAATGCTTGGAATGACTTTGGCGATTTTGCAAGGCATTTGATTTTCAAGATGTTTGATCAGAACCGATGATGTGATCGATACAACCGTCTGTGTGGGTAGAATGATTTTGCGAATCTCATCAATAACTTTCTTGAATTCAACAGGTTTGATACATAGAAACACAATGTCGCTATCCAGCACCACTTCAATATTAGAACGAGCTACGCTAACACCTGGATATTGCTCAGCTAAACGTTCCACTTTACTAACCGTGCGATTGCTAGCGATTATTTGTTGTGGAGCAAGTGCTCCCGACTGAATAAATGCTTCGATTAGAATACTTCCCATGCTGCCGGTGCCAATGAAGCCGACTCTCATCGCAATCCCCTCCCGGAACTTCACAAACGACCCAATTTATTTCTTCCATATATATGTGACACAGCTTGTCATCATTCGGCTTTGTCGAACAATATTTCAAAATGTAGATTTTATGATTTCATTATTTCATTATGATTATGGAGGTAAGTCTATTGCATCTATTATCTAGAAAAATGACTCTTTGGTTCTTGATCGCCTGTGGTGGAATTGGAGTTGCAATCTATATCCTCGTCTCATCGAGTAACACGAATCCGCTGTCGGAAGGGTTCAAAGAAGTGAATAAAGAGATGGAAGTGCTGTTAAAGCAGCATGGAGGTTCGAAGACGGAGAAGGATGGCACAACAAGTAATAATCCTGCGAACAGTAATCAAAGTAAAGGAACAACAGGTACGCAGTCGCAAGTTGGTGGAGCGGGACAAGCTTCGCAATCAGGTTCCACTACGCAAGGAGGAGGGGCTTCTGTTCAGCAGGGTTCCAATTCGAATACAGAAGCATCTTCTGCCTCGGGTTCTGACTCATCACGAAGTTCCAATGGAGACTCAAGTCTAAATACTAACTCAAGTCCAAGTTCTAGTTCTAGCCAGAGCTCGAACGAAAAGAATTCCAGTAGTTCTTCAAAGTCAAGCGCAGCAGCTTCAACCACTAACAAATCCGGCAAAATCAACCTTAACACGGCTACCGCCACCCAGCTCGAAACCCTACCTGGGATTGGACCAAGTAAGTCACAAGCCATTCTTGATCATCGCAAGAAAATAGGCGGCTTCAAATCAGTCAAAGAACTGGATAGCGTGAAAGGGATTGGGGAGAAGATGTTAGCGAAGATAGAGCCCCTTGTATATGTCGATTAGCCGTTCAATCATGCCTTTCCATTACGTGCAAAATATGAGAAAATAAGCACAAACCCCTTCAAATGGATAGCAGGTGATTTTATGGCAATGAGAAAAGATTGGGATACTTACTTTATGGATATCGCCTATATGGCTTCAACGCGCTCCCGCTGTGAACGACGACATGTCGGTGCAGTGCTTGTTAAGGGCAAGAAGCTACTAGGTACTGCATATAATGGCGCACCTATGGGTGTACCGGATTGTACGGAAGCGGGCTGTATGCTTGTTGAAGAGTATGAGTTAAAAGTGGTTGAGGGCAAGGAAGAGATGATTCGCAAAGAACGCTGCATTCGCACGATTCATGCGGAACAGAACTTATTGTTGTTCACAGATATGCACAACCGTGAAGGTGCAACTGTTTATGTAACAGATCAGCCATGCTGGACATGTGCGAACATGCTTGCGAATTCTGGCGTAACAGAGATTGTGTATCATCGCTCTTACCCGAAAGACAGCAGTAAAGTAAGTCATCTGATGCAGACTAGGCAAATTGTGTTCCGTCAATTAACGACTTACGAGCCGCCTATTGGCACAGTAAGTGTTGTTACGAACTAAATATGTTATGAATGAAATAATTGTACGAGGAAGCACCTCATTTTTGCGCAAGCAGAAGTGGGGTGCTTTTTGTGCATATGGAAGGATCAAGTGAATATGAACAATCGAATCATATGGATCACAATTGCTTGGGTAATAGGTTATGGACTGCAAATTTATTATGAATGGACCAAAGTAGGCTATGTGATGGCAGGGGCTGCCTTGCTGAGTTGTGTGCTCATTCATGTACTCAAACTTCCACATCGAGATAAGCTTACGATTGCCCTTGTCGCCATCATCGCAATTGGCTACTATCACGGTAATGACAGTCGGAATCAGACCGCAATTCCATTAGAGCACGAGAATACCGAAGTTGTGGCAAAAGGAGACATCGCCTCCCCGGTCGAAATCGACGGGGATAAAGTTAGCTTTACGCTCGACGTGAGTGAGCTGTCGCATACGTCGGCTCAAATCGTTGCTAATAGCTTGGCACAAGCGCTAACAGCAACGGTCAACACCTCTGTAGCGGCAAGCTCGACTCAGTCATCGGCGGCAACACCAACCCCAACCGCGCTCCCCGCCAAGGAGCGCGTCCAAATCTCCCTCCGCCTCACGCAGCAGGCGGAGCAGACCACCGCTAGCGCATGGAGGCGCGGGGACCGGATCACGATCCGGTCGACCCTTGTGCGCCCAACGCCAGCCCAGAACTACGGCGGCTTCGATTACCGCCGCTACCTTCGCGAGCACCGCATCCATTGGATGCTCGAAGCCAAAGGCACAGCCTCCGTCACCGTGGTGGCTGCTCCTAAAGCGCTTAGCGCAGTCCAAGTGCTGCGCCAGACAGATACCTTGCGTTCGTACCTCGCAGCCCGCATCGACCTTCTCTTCGCGCCGGAGCACGCTCCGCTTATGAAGGGCATGCTGCTTGGCATGAACGATGCCTTGGAGCCCGAACGCTTTACTCAATTCTCTTCGCTAGGGCTTACACATATCATTGCAATCTCTGGACTGAACGTAGCTGTCTTTTTAGGTGCGCTTATCGCAATTTTCAAGCGTTTTCGACTATCTAAGGAAACATATCTACTCGTCAGTATTTGTATGATGCCACCGTACATTCTGCTTACAGGAGCTTCACCATCCATCGTCCGAGCAGGGATTATGGCGATGATTGGGCTCTGGGCAACCAGACAAGGGCACTTGAAAGATGTGCTTCATATCTTGTGTATCGTTGCCATTATCCTGCTAATCTGGGAACCTTACATGGTGCTTGATGTATCTTTTCAATTATCTTTTATCGCAACAGCTGGATTAATTTGGGCGGCGCCTCGTGTAATGAAGTTGCTACCATCTGATCGACCGAAGTTGTATGGCGCACTTACAGTAATGGGAGTATCGCAACTCGTTTCTTTTCCACTATCGATTTACTACTTTAACCAGTTTTCCTTGTTATCCCCGATTGCTAATCTGCTGCTCGTCCCTATCTTTTCTCTAGTCGTCTATCCAGTTGGCTTACTAGCGTTAGTATTCGGTCTCATTTGGCTGCCACTAGGGAAGCTGCTGGGCACATTGCTTGGGTATCTGAACAGTGTACTGTTTCAAACGATGGATTTAATGGCGCAGTGGAAGGGGGCAATGATCTGGCCATCGCCTACGATTCTCTGGATCATGGCGTATTTTGGATTGCTGCTTGTCATGTACGCATTTATCGCCAAGTGGTTCGCTTATCGAAGCGGTCAAGTCGAGCCGAACGAGTGGATTGCAGCAAGAGGAAAGGTGACATTTTACCGGTCAGTAACCATATACGGCTCTATCTTAACTCTTATTGCATGGATGTTCCTGCTTTTTGTCGGTTATTCACCAGACAGCTTAAGCGGAAAAGGAGAAGTACAGTTCATTAGCATCGGTCAGGGAGACTCTATTCTCATACGAACACCGACAGGCAAGCGCGCATTAATTGATGGAGGCGGTACGATTACTTTTCGCAAAGCAGGCGAGGAATGGAAAATTCGACGAGATCCTTATGAAGTAGGACGCAAGCTTCTTGTACCACTTCTGAAGAAACGTGGCGTTCATGAACTGGATTGGGTGTTCTTAAGTCACGCCGATGCAGACCATGCTGGTGGACTTGCTGCAGTATTAAAGGACATTCCTGTGAAGAACTTTGTGTTTAATGGAACGTATAAACCATCAGCAGATAATGCGAGTTTGTTTCAGACTGTACTTGCAAAATCTATTTCGCTTCGTGCTGTCCAAAGCGGACAGACACTTACACTTGATGAGAAAACGAAGCTGCATATTCTTTTTCCTCATGCGAATGAAGATGGGAATGAAGTTAAGATCGAAGCCGAACAGAATGAAAGCTCGATCGTTTTTTTGCTGGAGATGGATGGTACGAAGTGGCTGTTTGTCGGTGATCTGGGTTCGAAGACAGAGCTCGGACTACTTCAGACATGGCAGCAGAAACATCCTAACAATCCTTATGGACCAATCGATGTGCTGAAAGTGGGGCATCACGGTTCCAAGCATTCGACATCCAGAGAGTGGCTTGCATGGTGGCAACCTAAGGTAGCAGTAATCTCAGTAGGGGAGAAGAATAGCTACGGGCACCCATCAGAGGCGACCCTTCAGCGTTTAGCTGAGTCTGAAAGTTCTGTTTTCCGAACAGACCGAATGGGTGAAATACAGGCAATTGTCCAAGATGGGATCATCTCATGGCGAACCAAAAATGCACCGAAATAAGGAATTTTTGAGATTCCCTCATTTTTTTGCTATTCTAGAGAGGAAAATATTGATTAATTTTGAGGAAAGCGCAACTTTTTAGAAGACACGTTCGTCTGTAAGGTTGCGGGAGAGGAGGAATCCCATTGATTGCGGCAGAACTCGTTAGAGCAGCACAATCGGGGGACCGGGAAGCTCTTATCACCCTATTGCGAGAAATTGAATCGCACGTCTACCGCACTGCCTTCTACATGTTAGGTAATGAGCAGGATGCACTTGATGCTTCACAAGAGGCTCTCATTCGGATTTATACCAAGATTCATTCATACGAAGAAAAGGCATTATTTAAAACTTGGGTTCAACGAATTGTAACGAATATTTGTATTGATAAATTTCGTAAAAAGCGTCCGCAGGTTTCCATTGAAGAGAATGATATGCAATTTATATATAGTAAAGATGTTGAGTCAGAAGTCATGTCTACATACGTTGCTCAAGACGTTCGAGAAGCAATTGAACAGTTGCCTGAGCACCATCGATCCGTAATTGTATTACGGTACTTGCAGGATTTTTCTTACAACGAAATTGCGGAGAGCTTAGATTTGCCTCTCAACACGGTAAAGTCGTATCTTTTCCGAGCGAGGCAGCAACTTCAAAACCTACTTAAAGAGTATCAGAACGGAGGTGTCCGGGGATGAATTGCGAGAAAGCAACTGAATGGATCCAGAGATATGTCGATAATGACCTAGAGCAGCAAGAAGAACGGGAGCTTCTCGCTCATACGCAGAACTGTCATGAATGTGCGGAGCTGCTACAGCGAATGAAGCTGCTAGCGTTTGAACTTGATCAGCTGCCTAAGGTGAATCCTCGTTACAGCCTAGTTGATGCGATACTGCCTAAGCTTGCGGAATTGAATGAGAACGTGAACAAGAGAGAGGAAAGTGCTGCTCTTGTTGTTGATCATGTAGCTGCTAAGAAACCGTCTATTCCATGGACGAAACGATTATCATCCTACATATCTTGGAAATTAGTGGGTGGCGTTGCAGTTGCCGGCTGCGCTGCAATCATGTTGCTTTGGAATGAGCAAACGGTGCAAGACCCCAAATTGAATCAAGCAGCATCGGAAGTTACGGATATGTTGGATACGAATGCCAATAATACTCCTGTAGCACAAGCGACAGTAACTCCTGCAGGGGGGCAGCAAGAACAAGCTAGCGTAGCTGCTCCGCCGAATGCAAATGAGTCAACTGTAAGTCCGAATCCGCCGCAGCAGGAGCAGCAAGCGGGCGCTGCGATACCGGATACGGGTTCACCGCCGAAGAGTGAGGAGTCACCAACTGCAAAGCCTTCACCTACTCCAGAGGAGAAGAATGTAAAGGTGTCGACTATCGACAACAATAAAGGGACAAGTCAGCCGAAGTCTACTGCTAAGCAGCAAGATGCCGATTCGAAACGAATGTCCTCAATTGATCCTGTATCACCTTCGCCAGGTTCCAACAACGCGGATCCATCGAAAAAAGATGATTCTAATGATGTGAACCTGTACTCGAACAAAGAAGTTCAAGGCAGTGCGAATTCGTCTGCAGTCGCACCTAGAGATTTGAATATTCTGAAGTTTAATAGCTTGATAACACCAACTATTAACAACGATATTCGTATAGCGAATCGAATGTATGTCGCGGAAATTAAAGATCGTAAAGTTTCCATATCCATGCTTACAACGGGTGAGACTGTCTTTGCCTCGATGCGCTTATGGTCAGAGCTTGAAACCGTATCACCTATTGGGTGGGTGTCAGAGAACATATTCCAATATGAAGTTGCACAAGGTAATGCAATTCATATCTTCTCGATTGATGTAAACAATAAGAAGGAACAGCAATTGAATTAAGAATGTTTGCTTTATTTATGCACCAATTGCAACGTACTTACGTATATTGTGATATAACTTCATTTGAAGCACTACGCCATCTCACGGATCGTTTCTAGAGCGATTCGTGGGTATGTTTAAATAGATGCTTCCACCGCATGGTTAACATGTGGAATCTTCTGCTCGGACAAAGGGATTGCGTCAAAACGACAACGTTTTGACGTAATCCCTTTGTCATTGTTAAGATAGGGACAAGAGGTGAAGTGACTTTATGGATTATCGGAAAGTTGCCAAGGACATTGGGGCAGGGAAGACGCTGCCTGTTTATCTTTGTTATGGTCCTGAAAAATATTTAATGCAGCAGTTTATTGATTATATGACAACGAAGCTAATCGAGCCTGAGCACCGCGATTTTGCTATTAGTAAATTCGATCTTGCGGAGACTTCCATTGAAACCGTGATTGAAGATACAGAGACGCTGCCGTTTATGGTTCCGCGCAAAATTGTAATCGCGAAAAACGCAACATTTTTCACAGGGGCAAGAGATCAAAGTAAGGTTGATCATAATTTAGATAAATTAACTTCGTATCTTAAATCGCCAGTGGATTATTCCATTCTCGTGTTTATTGTGGACGCGGATAAGCTCGATGAGCGTAAGACGATCGTGAAGACGATGAAGGCAATGGACGCCGCGCTGCCATTCTTGTCGTTATCGCCTGAAGGCGTGCAGGATTGGGTGCTTAAGGGTGCAGCTAAGGAGGGCTTCACATTCGAGCCTGGGGCGTTAGATCAGTTGATACTATCCACAGGGGGCAATCTACAGTCGCTCTCCGCGGAGATTGAGAAGTTATCGCTGTACTTAGGCGGTAGTGGTGTAGTGACGCAGGAGCTCGTTGATGAGCTTGTCGTTCGTAGTGCTGAGCAGAATGTGTTCCTGTTAGTTGAGGAAGTGGTGAGGCTTCGCTTAGAGCGTGCTTTTATGCTGCTTGAGCAGCTGCTGAAGCAGAAGGAAGAGCCGATTAAGATTATGATGCTGATCGCCAGACAGTTCCGTATCATGCTGCAAGTGAAAGAATTGAGCAAACAAAGCTATTCGCAAGGCCAGATTGCTTCGCAGTTAGGGCTTCACCCATTTGCAGTCAAAGTTGCGGAAGGTCAAGCTCGTAACTTTGAGATCGGAGCACTCTCACGCATTATTGGAGATATTGCGGATCTTGATTATCAGATGAAAACAGGTGGCATCGATAAGGTGCTCGGTATGGAAATGTTCCTGCTTGGGCTAGCGCAAGTGCAGGCACGTGGATAACAGGCGGGTATAACTACTTGGCAAATAAGTTAAGCCCACTTCTAACTTAGAAGTGGGCTTGTATTCTATCTTATATATAGTAGAATGGTAACCATCCAAACATAATAACATAAAAAAGCCCAGTCACTCGCATGCGAGTTTCTGGACTAGCTTATGTGTGTAGCCGTTATTACGCCTGTGCGGAAAGAGCGTTAAGCTTTTTAGCAAGACGAGATTTTTTGCGAGCTGCTGCATTTTTATGGATTAATCCTTTGGAAGCTGCCTTGTCCAATTTCTTAGAAGCAAGTACTAGAGCTTCTTTAGCGGAATCGACATTATTTGTAGCAACTGTAGTTTCAAAAGTTTTCACAACTGTGCGAAGTGCGGACTTTTGAGACGCGTTGCGAAGACGGCGCTTTTCGCTAACTTTAACACGTTTGATAGCTGATTTAATGTTTGGCATTGACGTTCACCTCCTACTTCGATAAACATCGTTCAACGTTTCTTTTGTTGACAACTTACAGTAGTTTATCATGGGTATATTTAAATTGCAAGAGCTACACCCACACATTCTACTATACAAACGCCTATCAATGCAAAGCTTTGTTCGATCTTTTTGTGAATAAGCCGTCGGTTAATTCCGTACAATAAACCCAAAATGACGGATAAAAGGGGTTAGACGATGGATTTAAGTATGTATGCCGTGCGAACGGATCTCGCATTAGAAGCTAGAGATATGGCGGTTAATAACACGAGCAACCAAGGAGCCACGCCAGCTCCAGAAGCACCGAGTATTCCCGGTCTAGAGTCACAATATACCGATGAAGATGGCATTAAGATCACGAATATTCACGTCCAGACCGATCAAGCAGCCCAGAGAATCGGGAAACAGAAAGGACGTTACATAACAATCGAAGTGCCGGAGCTTCGCAATAAAGATACAGATCTGCAAGATCAGGTAGCGACGAAGTTTGCTCAACTATTCGAGAAGTTTCTTGCTGATATGGGCGTATCCAAGACAGCCAAAATACTCGTCATCGGTTTGGGTAACTGGAATGTGACCCCTGATGCTTTGGGTCCGCTCGTCGTTGAGAACATGCTCGTGACACGGCACTATTTTGAATTGATGCCTGATCAGGTAAGCCCTGGCTATCGTCCTGTAAGTGCAGTTGCACCTGGTGTGCTTGGGATAACAGGGATCGAGAGCAGTGAGATCGTACATGGGATCGTGGAGAAGTCGAAGCCCGATCTCGTCATTGCCGTCGATGCCCTTGCTTCCAGAGCACTTGAGCGGGTGAATACAACGATTCAGATTGCGGACACAGGCATTCATCCGGGATCGGGAATTGGGAACAAGCGCAAAGGGCTGACGCAAGAAATTCTCGGTGTACCTGTGATTGCAATTGGTGTGCCTACAGTTGTGTATGCCTCCACGATCGTGAACTCCTGTATTGATATGATGCAAGAACATTTCAAAACGCAGACGAATGACTCTGGACCAATTATGGGGTTGTTCGGTGGGATGCAGGAGAATGAACGACTGTCACTTGTAAAAGAAGTGCTGAACCCGCTAGGTCATGACCTGCTGGTCACACCTAAAGAAATCGATGAATTCATCGAAGACATTGCGAACATCATCGCCTCCGGCTTAAACGCCGCGCTACACGAAGCAGTCGACGTCAATAACGTCGCCGCGTATACCCATTAAGTATTTTAATGTCCCTATGATTGTAAGGAAGCAAGCACCCAATACCGTAAGGTGAGGGAGCTTGCTTTTGTTTTTATGTTTTGCTTTTGTCCTGTGCTTTTGACTTTCGTCTTTTTTTTCTGCCTTCCTCCCTTACAGCTTTTTTACTAGGATTTTCCGGAAAAAGTTAAGCGAAAGAGAAACAGTAACTGGAGGAACGAAGTGTTCGCCTTTGAAATCGTGAAAATACAATTAAATAAATTCAAAATTCACGATTGAGACAGCGACCGGAAGTTACTGTTTCTCTGCAGCACGTACCCCACTTTTTCCAAAACACCTCCTAGTAAAAAACTGTTCTACCCTACTACTTTCGTTCATAGATTAAGAGTAACTAGATTCCATTCGATAGAGTGGCGGGCGAATCGCGAGATCAGCGAAAGAGGAGGAATATGGGATGAAATGGGTATCATTGACGTTAAATATTGGTGTTATTCGAAAAAGCGTGCAGAATGCGGGATCACTAGTGAAAATTTTTGTGGTTAGTATGATGACGACACTAGCGATTTTTCTATTAATAGGCATCGGGGGGATCATGCAGTCGCATGCGACAAACTCCCCTGTGAACACGGTTAAGGGCCTCATGGCATCGGTATCCAATCAATTCATCGTGGACATCCTAGGGATGGAAGTGCCGCATTTGCAGCAAGAATCGATGCGCTTCACCTTTTCACAGAAGAACATCTTTCAATTCATGTTTCGGTTTCTGACAAGCGTTGACCCTACTGACAAAAAGTCGCTTATGACCAAAGAGTTGCCGGGGATGAGTATTGGGAATACGACAATGCTAAGACCAGGCATTGTCACTAACCCGAGCGAACCGGAGCATCTAACACCACCAGGAAGTGTGTTTACACAGGAACCTACTCAAGTGCAGCCGACAACGGCTCCAATACCTACACCTGCTCCAAGCGCCAAGCCAGCACCTGTTCCAATAACAGGGGGTAACGTGGCATTTATATATCAGACACATAGTTCGGAGTCGTTCCTTCCAGAAATTAAAGATAAAGGGATCACAGACCCTGATCAAGCGCATGACCCGGATAAGAACATCACAATGGTTGGGGATCGTCTTTCAAAGGGACTAGAGAAAGCTGGAATCGGGACGGTGCATTCCAGTGAGTATTATCCGAAATCCGTCAAAAACTTTAATTATAATTTTTCGTACAAATATTCCTTGAATACGTTAAAAGAAGCATTTGCTGCTAATCCAAAATTAAATTTCTATTTTGACATTCACCGAGATTCGCTGCCACGCAATAAGACAACCGTTACGATCGATGGTAAAGATTATGCACAGCTTTATTTCATTGTCGGTGGAGATAACGCAAAGTGGAAACAAAACGAGGGGTTTGCGAATCAAATTCATCAATTGATCAACAGTCAAATGCCGGGCATCTCGAAAGGTGTGTATGCGAAGTCGGGTAAACATGTCGACGGACTCTATAATCAGAACTTCTCTCCTAACCTTGCTGTCATCGAGATTGGCGGTCCGGAGAATACGCTAGAAGAGTGTTACCGAACAGCAGACTTGCTTGCTAAGGCGATCTCACAAGTCATTCTAAAAGCAGAGAAAGTAGATGCACAGGCAGCGAGCCCAACTCCGAGTGGGGATAAGAAATAAGAAATAAGAAGCCGCAAAGGACGGCTATGGAGGTAGTACACTTATGCATCGGTATTATTTTAAAATGCTGCTAATGATTGCAATTGTAGCTTTTTGCATTCTTTTCGGAGTGAGTGTTGCGAAGCAGGGTGTTGACCGGGTGCATGGTGGAACAGCAGACGAAGCCGTTCTTGTGAAAAAAGATAGTAGTGAGAATGAAAAGCTGCTTCTCCAGCTTCAGCGGGAAAGAAAGGCGCGTGAGCAGCTTCAGACGGAACTTGAGAAAGCGCGAGCTGACAAGGAAAAGCAATTGGATGCACTTGGCAATACTAGAGTATACGCATCGGATAATTCGAACATGAATGGGATTGGTAATAGGCTCGGAGATTTAGTGCAGGGTGCAGCAAGAGGCGTAATTTCGGTTTTTGCAGGGTTATTTGATGCATTTTGAGTGAAACAGGGTCCAAAACATTGATGCCGATTCCATTGACTGATATAATAAAAGTTATTGCGTAATTTAGTGGGGGTAAGGCATGACGGACATTCAAGCAAGACAAAAGCAGATTCGTAACTTTTCGATTATCGCTCATATTGACCATGGTAAATCGACACTTGCGGATCGAATATTGGAATATACAGGCGCACTTTCTTCGCGCGAAATGCAAGAGCAAGTGCTGGATCAGATGGATTTGGAACGTGAACGCGGTATTACAATTAAATTGCAAGCGGTACGTCTTAACTATCGTGCGGATGATGGACAAGAATATATCTTGAACCTGATTGATACACCGGGGCACGTCGATTTCACGTATGAAGTATCTCGAAGCTTAGCAGCTTGTGAAGGTGCACTTCTCGTTGTCGATGCAGCACAAGGGATCGAAGCGCAAACACTTGCGAACGTTTACTTGGCACTGGATAACAACCTTGAAATCTTGCCGGTTATTAACAAGATCGACTTGCCGAGTGCAGACCCTGAGCGCGTGAAACAAGAAGTTGAAGATGTGATCGGACTAGATGCATCGGAAGCTGTACTTGCTTCAGCTAAAGCGGGTATTGGAATCAAGGAAATTATCGAGCAAGTGTGCCAGAAGGTACCGGCTCCAACAGGGGATCATTCAAAGCCGCTTAAAGCGCTTATTTTCGATTCACACTACGATGCTTATAAAGGTGTAATCGTATATGTACGTGTAGTTGACGGTGCGATTCGTCCTGGTTCGAAAATTAAGTTCATGGCGACAAACAAGACGTTTGAAGTTATCGAAGTTGGCGCATTTATGCCGCGTATGACGATGGTGGATGAGCTTAACGTGGGTGATGTTGGTTTCGTCGTAGCGGGTATTAAGAACGTAGGCGACACACGTGTCGGTGATACGATTACAGAGGCTGCTAATCCAGCTCCTGAGCCACTACCAGGTTACCGTAAGATTAACCCAATGGTATTCTGCGGTTTGTACCCAATCGAGACGCAAGATTATAACGATCTGCGTGAAGCACTTCAGAAGCTGGAGCTTAACGATGCTGCCTTGAAGTACGAGCCAGAGACATCTTCTGCATTAGGTTTCGGATTCCGTTGCGGATTCTTGGGACTTCTTCACATGGAGATTATCCAAGAGCGTATTGAGCGTGAATTTAACATTCCACTTATTACGACTGCGCCGAGCGTAGTATATCGCATTACACTCACGAACGGTGAGTCTTTCCAGATTGATAATCCATCGAACTACCCAGATCCACAGCGTGTAGAGTTTATTGAGGAGCCTTACGTGAAGGCATCGATTATCGTGCCGAAAGATTACGTAGGTGCAATTATGGAACTTTGTCAAAACAAACGCGGTGAGTTCATGAACATGGAATACTTGGATACTACGCGTGTGACGTTGATCTACAACATGCCGCTGTCTGAAATCGTGTATGACTTCTTCGATCAGCTGAAGTCCAGTACAAAAGGATACGCGTCCTTCGACTACGAACTGTCCGGTTACAAGCGTTCGAACTTGGTGAAAATGGACATCTTGCTTAACAACGAACAAGTCGATGCCTTGTCCTTCATCGTTCACCGTGATCGTGCGTACCACCGTGGTAAGATCATCTGTGAGAAGCTTAGAGAGCTTATCCCGCGTCAAATGTTTGAAGTGCCGATTCAAGCGGCAGTCGGACAGAAGATTGTCTCCCGTGAGACGGTTAAAGCGATGCGTAAGAACGTTCTTGCGAAATGTTACGGCGGTGACATTTCCCGTAAACGTAAATTGCTTGATAAGCAAAAAGAAGGTAAGAAGCGCATGAAGCAAGTCGGCTCCGTGGAAGTTCCACAAGAGGCATTCATGGCTGTATTACGTATTGACGACTAGAATTGACGATTAGAAAATGAAGAAACAGGAGCTTGAGGGCTCCTGTTTTTTGTTGTTTTAGACGAGGACTTCATAAATCGCAATCCCAATTAAGAGTAGTCCAGCCAAGATGTTTGAGTAGCTGCCCAGGCGAGTTTGCCCAAGCTTGAGTCCAAACTGTACGCCAAATCCAACGAATAGGTAAGAGAATATGCCTGCACTGATCGTCGTCCAAATAGGTGAGATCCCAGTGGCACCTGCTCCTATACCAGTCGCAATATTGTTTAGAGCAAGGGCGACTCCAAGTGCTAACGATTCTTTCCATGAAATCGTCTGATTCTGATCGGTGTCAGCTTGGATGGGATGGCGAAGGACTTGAACGAGATCTGCTCCTCCATCTGTGAGCTCAGGTACTTTCTTAGGACGTAAGCTGGACCAGATGGTTTGTAAACCGATAATGGCGATCACAAGTGCACCTGCCAGATTAGCGAAGTCCGCTGAAACATATTCGGATATCCATTCTCCGACTATCATGGAGAGGTATGTTCCAGTCATGGTGATCAAGGCGATCATGAAGTTTGACCAGAAAGGAATACGGGTGGATTTCATCCCGAATGAAAGCCCAATTCCGAGATTGTCTAAATTTGAAGCAATGGCAACAAGCAGTATAGATAAAATATGCATTGTGTTCTCCCACCTCGTAAAAGCCTATTTATTTCTCTAGACTATGTGGGCGCATATGAAAAAGTGAATTTTGAAACAATATTTGTTTGAGCTTCGTTTTTTGTGTACTAACCATAAGTGTGATGAATTAATTAAGCGGGGGATGAAATGAAAAGGTGGCTATCCGTTTTTCTATTGTTTTTGCTAATAGGATGCAATCAAATCCCGAAAGACCGTCTTACAGCTAAATTATTTTTAGAACAAAAGGGATATAAGATGGTTTCTTATGAAGGTCATCCAGAAAATTATGAACTAACCTCTGAGAAATTGATTGCGATGCCGTATATGATGGTTTGGGGATTACAACAGCTGAATCCTAAAAGCTATATTGGAAAAATGATTCATGTTGAGAAATTTATCGTAAGCAATCATCCCCTATCAAGAGGAAATGTTGTGGTTAATGTATTTGAAGTGGAAGGTAAGCCAGTTGGAGGGACTTCGATTCCGTATAGTGATTCTAATTTTGTAATGGCAGGTGGATGTTGGTCATTAGAAGGCAAGTCATTGGAAGAGATTCAAGGTGAAACTTTTCAAAGTAAAACTTTTCAAGAATGGCGTGCAGATTGGATTTCTATTTATGGAAAATAAAAAGGGGCAGGTGGATGCTCCTTTTATTTATGTTTGGGTGTGGAGTGAATTTGATGTACAATGGAGGATAGTAACCTGAAGGGAAGTACATCGTATGAACGTAAGATTAGCAGCGCCGAAGGCGGTTTATATACACATTCCATTTTGCACGAATAAATGTTTCTATTGTGATTTCAATTCTTTCGTCTTGCAGGGTCAACCTGTAGAAGCATATCTAGATGCTCTTGAACGTGAGATGGAGTTAACGGTGGCACAAGTGCCGCCAGGGGAAATTAAGACGATCTTCGTAGGTGGTGGAACACCGACGGTATTAACACCTCCGCAGATGGAGAAGTTTTTGCGAATTGTGGGGAAATACTTCCCGCTAGATCATCCCGAGCTAGAGTTTTCAATGGAAGCCAATCCGGGTACAACCGATGAAGAGAAGCTTGCTGTTATGCGTGCTGGAGGAGTGAATCGATTATCGTTCGGCGTGCAGTCATTCGATAATGGCTTATTAGAGCGAATTGGACGTATTCACAACACAGACGATGTATATCGTAGTGTTGCGAACGCGAAGAAGGTTGGTTTTGATAATATCTCGATTGACTTGATGTTCGGTTTACCGAAGCAGACGGTCGATATTATGAATACGACACTTGATGAAGCGTTGAAGCTGGATCTGCAGCATTACTCGATTTATTCACTTAAAGTAGAAGAGAACACGCTATTCCACACTCTTTTTAATAAGAATCAATTGCCACTACCTGATGAGGATGAAGAACTTGCGATGTATGAGCTTATTATGCGCCGTTTGAAGGAGGCGGGTTATGAGCAGTATGAAATTTCAAACTTCGCACGTCCCGGTAGAAAGTCAATGCATAACATTACGTATTGGCTGAATCATCCGTATTATGGTCTTGGTGCTGGAGCGCACGGTTATGTTCGGGGCTTGCGTCATGTGAATGTAAAGGGTGTACAGCCTTATATCAATGCGACGGAGAAAGGCTTACCGATTCTTGAGAAACACGAAGTGTCTACGAAAGAAGCGATGGAAGACTTCATGATGGTTGGACTTCGTCTGTTAGATGGTGTCTGTTCTGCAGATTTTGAAGCACAATTCGATGTGTTGTTGCATGATGTATTCGGTGCGAAGCTCGATAAGCTAGTTCAGCAGGGTCTACTTATTGAGACTGATGGACCAACGTACAGATTGTCTGATCGCGGGTTACTATTAGGTAATGAAGTGTTTGGTGAATTCCTAGAATAGAGTACGAATAGAGTACGTTCAAGCGTAGGACTTGGGTGTACTCTTTTCTTTTTTTGAAAATAAATTGACGAAAAATTTAGTCTTGTATAAATATATTAGTTGTTGTATATTTATTCAATCAATTCTGAACAAGGTTATTAAAGGTGGGATCTTCATGGGGGTAGCTTGTCGTAAGGCAACAGAACGAGATTTGGACGATTTATACACAATCATTCAAGGGTATGCAGAGCAAGGGATTATGCTGGCAAGGACACGTGAGATGCTGATCGATCAGTTATCCACCTTTGTCGTTGCAGAAGCAGAGGAAGGTCTAATCGGTTGTGGATCGCTTACACAATTAGGACCTGATTTAGTAGAAGTTCGCTCACTTGGGATAAGTGATGGATATAAAGGTCAAGGTATTGGTGGCATGTTAATCGATGAGTTAGTAGATGAAGCGCGTAATCAACAAATAACCAAAGTAATGGCGCTGACATATGAAGTTGGATTTTTTCAGAAGAATGGATTCACGATCGTACCCAAAGAAGTGTTTCCCGAGAAAGTATGGAAAGACTGCATGAATTGTAAGAAGCAGTATTGCTGCGATGAGATCGCGGTGCTACGCAAACTGGATTGAATTACGCGAGAAACGGGCGCATGGATCCGTAGATGTACAGCCGTAAGTTCTTGACAACAGACCTTTGGGTCTGTTATTTTTATATTATGATTTAGCACTCAGTGGCAGAGAGTGCTAACGATGACAAAAACAAAATTCAAATGGAGGTATCTGATATGTTGACGGATCGCCAGCGTATGATTCTTAGCGCTATTGTCGATGACTACATTCGTTTCGCCGAACCAGTTGGATCTCGTACGATTTCCAAGCGCGGTAATGTGGGCTTTAGCCCTGCGACGATTCGTAATGAAATGTCCGATCTGGAGGAGATGGGTTTCTTAGATCAACCCCATACTTCTGCGGGGCGCATTCCTTCTAATAGAGGGTATCGTTATTATGTTGATCATCTGGTACAGCAAGGTGCGCTAAGCCCTGAAGAGATCAACATGATGAAGCTGTTTTTCACACAGAAGATTCAAGAGATGGAAGACGTGGTTAGCCATGCGGCAACAATTCTATCTTCCTTAACGAATTATACATCGATTGTGCTCGCTCCCGAGGTGTATGGGACGACACTTAAACATATGCAGATTGTTCCGCTTTCGGATACGACGGCGGTGGCGATCTTTGTAACGAATACAGGTCATGTGGAGAATAAGACGGTAACGATTCCACCAGGGATGTCGATGTCAGACATTCAGACGGTTGTGAATTTGCTAAATGATAAGCTTGCGAATGTGTCCTTGCTTGAATTCAAATCGAAGCTGTTTAATGAGGTTTCGGCTGAACTTGGCAAATATGTATCGGGTTATCATGAACTGCTAACGGTTGTTGAAGAAGTGCTGCATGGAGGCGATAAAGATCGCATTTATGTGAGCGGTTCGACAAATATGTTGATCCAGCCCGAATTTAAAGATGTGGATAAAGTGAAGAATATCCTTGATCTACTTGGCGAAACACCGAAGCTTATTCATTTGTTTTCGGATACTCAGCATGGGGTTCAAGTGCGAATTGGATCTGAAAATACGATGCAAATTATGAATGATTGTTCGCTGATCACCGCTACGTATTCGATTGAAGACAGGCCAATTGGTACGATTGGCATTCTGGGACCGACTCGTATGGAATATGGCAAAGTTATTCGTGTGCTCGACCATGTTTCGAAAAATTTGGAGCAGGCGATTGCACAATGGTACAAGAACACAAACGGATAGTAAGTTATAAGTCGAAAGGAATTGCGGTCCCATGAGTAATGGATGGAAGCCAGGAGCAGCTGAGGGTGAGGAAGCCTACGCAACGTTGCTTAATAATGCAGGTGCTGTCAGGGCAATCTGCGCAGCAGTTGAAGGGACACTAGGTCCTAAGGGACTGGATACGATGCTTGTCGGCGGGCAAGGCGAAGTCATCATTACGAATGATGGGGTCACGATTCTTGAAAAAATGGATGTGACTCACCCCGCCGCTCGCCTTATGGTCGGCGTCGCGCAGTCGCAGCAGCGATATGTTGGCGACGGCACGACGACGGCAACGGTGCTTGCCGGCGCACTCGTCGCTGAGTGTGTGGCGCACGTCACGCGCGGCGTACCGGTCGCGAAGGTTGTGCGCGGGCTGCAAGACGGCGTAGCAACCGCCGTCTTGAGCTTGCGAGAGCGCAGCCGCGCGGTTGCAGGGATCGACGATCCGGTGCTTGCACGGATCGCGTACACGGCCGGCCGCGAGCAGCGCGACATCGCGGCGCTGGTCTTAGAGGCCGCGCAGCAGCTCGGCCTCGAGCAGCTGTCGGAGGAAGCGTATCGCTTCTCCGACAGTGTACTCGCTCATGCTGACGCCGTGAGCGAGGTGTGGCCTGGCATCGTCCTGCGGGCGATGCCGATGAACCCGGGCGCGGCGGTGGAGCATATACGCCGCGCGAAAGTGCTCGTGCTCCGCGACGAGCTTGCGCCCGAAGCAGTCGCTGAAGAAGCCCTCGTTACCGAGGCGGGCTTCCAGCAGTATATGCATCTTCGCGAACTGTTCCGCGAAGATGTACGCAAGCTCGTTGAGCTTGGCGTCGGGCTCATCGCTGCTGATCGCGGCGTTGATCCGGAAGCCGAGCAAATCTGCTCGGATCATGGCATCATGGTGCTGCAGCGTGTCCCTAAGCGCGAACTTGAAGCACTTTGCACCTATACAGGTGCGAAGCCACTGCGCCGTATGGCGCTGAAGAAGAGCGTAGAAGAGCTGCGACATGGATTGGGGTATGCAGAGGAATTATTTTACGATGATGAGCTAGATTTCGTTAAGATAAGCGGTGGCGGCGGGGCACGTAATGTCACGGTCATTGTCGGGGCATCAACGCAAGAGGTTGTTGGTGAACGAACGCGTATTGCCAAAGACGCTGCATCTGCGGTTCAAGCAGCTGTACGTGGTGGATATGTACCAGGCGGCGGTGCTGTAGAGATGGCAATTGCGCAGGCTGTGGAGAAATCCCGTGAATGTGTAACTGGCATGGAAAGCTTCGGCATTCAAGCGGTTGCTGCCGCGATTCGTAAGCCGCTGGGTCAGATGATGCTCAACAGCGGCTATAATCCACTTGAGAAGGTGGAAGCCTTGCGAGCCGAGCAGTTATTAACAGGTAGTGATGAGATTGGTGTAAACTGTGATACAGGTGAACTCGTGAACATGATGGAAGCAGGCGTAATCGATCCGACGAATGTTAAGATTCATGCCTTGCGATCTGCTGGTGAAGTTGCAGCAGCCGTGCTTCGCATTCATACTGTGATCAAGATGAAATAAATACTAGATGAGCGTGTTCAAAAAGTTTGGGCACTGCAGAGAAAAGAGCACTTCCGGTCGCTGTCTCAATCATGAATTTTGAATTTATTTATTGGTATTTTCATGATTTCAAAGGCGAACACTACGTTCCTACAGTTGCTCTTATCTCTTTCGTTTTAACTTTTTGAACACGCTCTGGATGTGATTATGTTAAGGAGGTGAATCCTAGTGAGTGCACAAGAGAAAGATGTTAATGCGTTGGATGCAAACCTGGATGAGAACCCAGAGGTAGTAGGAGACGAGACCTCTACATATACACAAGAAGGAGATGCATCATCGTTGGAACAACAAACAGAAACGGCTCAAACCGTAGAGAATGAAGAGACTGTAGAGAGCAATTCCGAAATCGAACAATTACGCGCACTAGCAGATGAGAATTACCAAAAGTACCTGCGTACACAAGCAGACTTTGATAATTTCCGTCGCAGAGCACGTTTGGAGAAAGAAGATTTCGCTAAATATGCATCATCTAAAGTAATCGAAGGACTCATTCCTGTCCTTGATAATATGGAACGCGCAATTGCAGCTTCCAAAGAAAGTCAAGATTTAGATGGGCTTGTCAAAGGTATTGATATGGTATTCCGTCAATTTGACAGTGTTCTATTGCAAGAAGGTTTAACGGCAATCGAGTCTGTGGGTCAGCCATTTAACCCAGACTTCCATCAAGCGATCATGCAAGTCGAGTCTGACGAGTATGAAGAAGGTTATGTGGTGGAAGAAGTTCAAAAAGGTTACAAGCTAAAGGACAAAGTAATCCGTCCTGCAATGGTTAAAGTGAGCATGTAATTTCAAACTATAATATATCGTAAAGATCCAAGGAGGAAATCAAACATGAGTAAAGTAATCGGTATTGACTTAGGTACAACAAACTCTTGCGTAGCAGTAATGGAAGGCGGCGAAGCTGTCGTAATCCCTAACCCAGAAGGTAACCGTACAACACCTTCCGTAGTTGGTTTCAAGAAAGATGGCGAGCGTGTAGTTGGTGAAACAGCGAAGCGTCAAGCGATCACAAACCCAGATCGTACAATTAGCTCCATCAAGCGTCACATCGGTACGAATCACAAAGAATCCATTGATAGCAAAGACTACACACCACAAGAAATCTCCGCTATTATTTTGCAAAAATTAAAATCAGATGCAGAGGCTTACCTTGGCACAACGGTAACACAAGCCGTTATTACAGTTCCTGCTTACTTCAACGACTCCCAACGTCAAGCAACTAAAGACGCAGGTAAAATCGCAGGTCTAGAAGTTCTTCGTATCGTGAACGAGCCAACGGCTGCAGCTCTTGCATACGGATTAGAAAAAGCAGAAGACCACACAATCCTAGTATTTGACCTTGGTGGCGGTACGTTTGACGTATCTATCCTTGAACTAGGTGATGGATTCTTCGAAGTTAAATCAACTTCCGGTGATAACCACCTTGGTGGAGATGACTTTGATGAAGTGGTGATGAACCATATCGTATCTGAGTTCAAAAAAGAGCACGGAATCGACCTAAGCAAAGATAAATCTGCTGTACAACGTTTGAAAGATGCAGCTGAAAAAGCGAAAAAAGAATTGTCTGGCGTACTTACAACAGCAATTTCCTTACCGTTCATCACAGTTGTTGACGGCGTGCCTCAACACTTGGAAATGAGCTTAACTCGTGCGAAATTCGATGAGATTACAGCAAGCCTTGTTGAAAGAACATTAGGACCAACTCGTCAAGCACTTAGCGATGCGGGTATGACAGCTAATGATATCGACAAGATCGTTCTTGTTGGTGGTTCCACTCGTATTCCTGCAGTTGTAGATGCAATCAAGAAATTAACAGGTAAAGATCCGCATAAAGGCGTTAACCCAGATGAAGTTGTAGCACTTGGTGCAGCAATTCAAGCGGGCGTACTAACAGGTGATGTGAAAGACGTTGTTCTTCTTGACGTAACTCCACTTTCCCTTGGTATCGAAACAGCTGGCGGCGTATTTACGAAGATGATCGATCGTAACACAACGATTCCTACAAGCAAATCCCAAGTGTACTCCACGTATGCAGATAGCCAAACAAGCGTAGAAATTCACGTCTTGCAAGGTGAGCGTTCCATGGCTGCAGATAACAAAACATTGGGTCGCTTCATGTTAGGTGACATTCCACCAGCACCGCGAGGCGTTCCACAAATCGAAGTAACATTCGACATCGATGCGAACGGTATCGTAAACGTGTCTGCTCTAGATAAAGGTACAGGTAAGAGCCAGAAGATCACAATTACTTCTTCTTCAGGCCTAAACAGCGAAGAGATCGACAAAATGATGAAAGACGCTGAGATTCATGCGGAAGAAGATCGCAAACGTAAAGAAATGGTTGAAGTTCGCAACAATGCGGATCAACTTGTATATACAGTAGATAAGACGCTTAAAGACCTTGAAGGTAAAGTAGATGCTGCTGAAGTGGATAAAGCGAACGCTGCAAAAGAAAAAGTGAAGACAGCTCTTGAAGGTACAGATTCAGATGCAATTAAAGCAGCGACTGAAGAGCTTTCCGAGATCGTTCAACAACTTTCTGTGAAGTTGTATGAGCAAGCTGCACAAGCGGAGCAAGCACAAGGCGAAGCTGGCGGCGCTGAAGGTCAGCAACCTAAACGTGATAACGTAGTAGATGCAGACTATGAAGTTGTAGACGAAGACAAGAAGTAATTTGCCTGTCAAATATGCTATAATTGAAAGTCAAAGCCGCTGATTTAAGCGTGCTTTGACTTTTAACTGTAACTGTAATAAAAAGCAATCATGCAGCGGTAGCTGATAAGTGGGAGTGGAACGATGAGCAAACGCGATTACTATGAGGTGTTAGGTGTTGGTAAAGATGCCTCGCCAGACGATTTAAAAAAAGCATACCGTAAGCTTGCAAGGCAGTATCACCCTGACGTGAATAAGGCTGCTGATGCAGAAGATAAGTTTAAAGAAGCGAAAGAAGCTTATGACGTGCTTGGCGACGATCAAAAACGTGCACAGTACGATCAGTTCGGTCACGTTGATCCAAACCAGGGCATGGGCGGTTTCGGTGGTGCTGACTTTAATGGCGGCTTTGGGGATATTTTTGATATGTTTTTCGGCGGTGGCGGAGGCAGACGCAATCCGAACGCACCGCAGCGCGGTAACGACTTGCAATACTCGTTAACGATAGAGTTTAAAGAAGCGGTATTCGGTAAAGAATTGGACATTACAATTCCACGTACCGAAAACTGTGATAACTGTCATGGCAGTGGTGCAAAGGCAGGTACGAAACCAGACACTTGTAGCACATGTAAAGGTTCCGGACAACAAGAAGTGGTGCAGAATACACCATTTGGCCGCGTCGTAAACCGTCGTGCATGTTCAAGCTGTGGTGGATCAGGTAAGATCATTCGTGAGAAATGCGGAACTTGCCATGGCGCAGGTAAAGTGAAGAAACAACGTACGATCCATGTGAAAATTCCAGCAGGTGTGGACGATGGTGCACAGCTTCGTATTTCCGGTGAAGGCGAATCAGGTACACGCGGAGGTCCATCTGGTGACTTATATGTTGTGATTCGTGTACGTACACATGAGTTCTTTGATCGTGAAGGCGACGATATTTATTGCGAAGTGCCGCTAACATTTGCACAAGCAGCACTTGGTGATGAGATCGAGATTCCAACTCTTACGGAGAAAGTGAAGCTGAAGATTCCAGCAGGAACACAAACAGGCACGTACTTCCGTCTAAGAGGTAAAGGTGTTCCTCGTCTTCGTGGACATGGTCAAGGGGATCAGCACGTGAAAGTAACGGTTGTGACACCATCGAGCATGAGTGATGAGCAGAAAGACTTGCTTCGTCAATTCGCTTCACTTAGCGGCGAGAACACACATGGTCAACAGCTTTCCTTGTTCGAACGATTCAAGAAGGCAATTTTAGGCGACTAATTTAAATTTCAATATAGGAACACTCCAATGGAGCGATTCGCAGATATTAACTGCGCATTTTCTCTTGCGGAGTGTTTTTTTGTTTTAACAAATTGATAACAATGGGTGGGATATTTTACAAAACGCAAACATGTTATTGACGCTCTCCAAATCTAAGCAAGCTATGATGGTAACAGTTAATCAAGATTGATGGAGGGGAACCATTTTGAAAAAAGGTTTGAAACAATTATTAGGCTCCGGCTTAGCGATTTCCTTGCTGTCCTTAAGCGTGAGTGCATCGGCACTTGCAGCAGCTCCAGCACCAACGAAAACACCTGAAGTACCAGCAGCACCATCCAAGAACTTGATCGTACTTATCGGCGACGGCATGGGGCCGGCTGAAGTAACGGCTGCGCGTTATTACTCCAAGAAATTTTTGAATAAAGACCGTTTGGAACTTGATGGCGGCTATTATGTGGGTAAAGCAACTACATATTCACAAGCTGGCCCTTATACAAGCGAATCAGGTGCGGTAACAGATTCTGCGGCTGCAGCAACTGCATTCTCCACAGGTAACAAGACTTATAACAATGCGATTAGTGTATCGAACGGTGATGTGGCAAAGCCATTCGGATCTGTCATCGAAGCGGCGATGAAACAAGGTAAAGGAACAGGTCTTGTAACAACTGACAACATTACAGGCGCTACACCGGCAGTATGGGCTTCTCATGTACGTCAGCGCGGTAATCAGAATGCAATTGCTTCCCAATACTTGAATAGTGGTGTGAACGTGTTCTTCGGCGGTGGTAAAGTAAACTTTACGACAAAAGAAGAGAAGGGTAAGCGTACAGACAAGAACATTATTGGTGATTTTGAAGCAAAAGGTTACAAAACCGCATTTGACAAAAAGGGCTTAGATGCGATTCCAGCTAATACGGATAAGGCACTTGGACTGTTTGCAGGTGCAGAAATTCCTTACGTTCTCGATCGTGATGACAAGACGCCAACTTTGCCGCAAATGACGCAAAAAGCGATTGACCTTCTTTCCCAGAATAAGAATGGTTTCGTGTTGATGGTTGAAGCAGCTCGTATTGACCATGCGGGACATGCGAATGATCTACCATCGAACATTCAAGAGTTGTTAGAGATGGATGCAACATTCAAGACAATTATTGATTTTGCAAAAAAAGATGGCAACACTTCCGTAGTTGTATCCGCTGACCATGAAACAGGTGGTTTGTCGCTTGCTAGAGATAACGTGTATGAACTGAATGTAGATTTATTTAATAAACAAAAACGCTCTTATGAATTTATTGAAGGTCAACTTAAAAAAGCAGAAACAGCAGATGATATTCGTAGAATTGTAGCAGACAATATTGGATTCACAGATTTAACAGATGAAGAAATCGCTCTTATCCTTAAAGGTGATGGCTCTAGCTATGGTCGCGCAGGCGGTTATAATGCGGTTGTCTCGAAGCGTCTTGCAGTTGGCTGGACAGGACATGGACATACAGGTGTAGATGTAGGGGTATGGGCATATGGTCCAATCGCTTCTCTTGTTAAAGGGGATGTAGATAACACAGATATCGCGAAGAATGGTGCGAAAGTAATCGGTGTCGATCTAGCGGCTGCTACGAAAGATTTGCAAGATAAATACTTATATCCTTTATTCAAAGTAACACGTGACAACAAGACACTATTTACGGCCAAATCACTTGCAGAAGCGTTTGACATCACAGTTGCTTGGGATGAGAAAACAAGATCCGTTTCTTTCACAAAAGGCAGCAATAAACTTGTAGTCTTAGTTGATAGCGGTGCAGTTACAGTAAATGGCGCAGCAAGTCAGCTTGTAGGCAGTGATGATAATGGCAAGTTGTATTTACCACTTGAAGCATTCAATCAATTGACAGGTCTTAAATTGACTTGGGATGCATCCAATGAGCGTATTGTGAAAAACTAAGCAGTTTTTTTGGAAAAAGCGGACAGGGATGATGTGCCCCTGTCCCCTTTTTTGTATAAGGCGAATGTGGGGGGAGTTTCTAATGATTGAATTACGCGAAGTTCGTAAATCGTTTGTCGTAAATGGAAAGCCATTGCCGATATTGAATGTAGCCGAGTGGAGCATCCCACACAGGGAACGAATCGCGCTGATCGGACCAAGTGGCAGTGGTAAGAGCACATTGCTTCACTTACTTAGCGGTGTGATGGTACCGGACTCGGGTGAAGTCTGGGTTCAGAAGCAGCCGCTGCATCAATATTCGGAAGTGAAACGGGATCGATATCGAGCCAATCAGGTCGGATACATATTTCAAGATTTTCATTTGATGTCTGCCCTTACAGCTAAACAGAATGTCGAACTCGTAATTCCAGCAGATTGGTCGAAGAAGCAAAGTAAGGAACAATTGGATTACTGGTTTGAACGTGTTGGCATGCAGGATCGCGAGCATCATCTTCCATCGCAATTATCTCGTGGACAGCAGCAGCGGGTCGCAATCATTCGAGCACTAATTACGAAGCCACCCTTGATATTAGCGGATGAACCGACAGGAAGTCTGGATTGGGAGACAGCGCGCGACATCATGTCATTATTATTGGATTTATGTGAACAAGAGGGGTTGACACTTCTTACGGTTACCCATGACTTGCACCTTGCTCAGATGTACCCGAAGCAAGTTCATATCGGGCAATTAAATGAACTGGCAAGGAGAGAAGTGATATGAAATTAATTGGATTGCTATGGCGGAACATGCTTCATCGAAAAATGCTGTCTCTCCTCACGATTGGTTCCGTGACCGTAACCGTGGCGCTCGTTGTGATCCTACTGCTATGCAGTCAAGGCGTAGAGCAAGGGGCAGAGAAGGGTTATGGACCTTATGAAGTGACAATAGGTGCGAAAGGAAGTGCTTCTCAGCTCGCACTGAACACGTATTACCATGTTGGCGCACCAACAGGCAATATTCCTTATTCGCTTGTAGATGAAGTTCGCCAAGATGCACAAGTTGAAAGTGCATATGCGATGACAACAGGAGATAACTATAATGGGTTTCCGATTGTGGGAATGGAGCCAGGTTATTTCGTCACGAGATATGGTGCAGAAAAACAGATGGCTACGGGGAAGTTATATGGAAAGTTAGGTGAAGTCATTGTTGGTTCCTATGTGGCAAGTACGCTTGGGCTTCATGTGGGAGATCAATTTCATGGTGCGCATGGACTCGTGAAAGGCGAAGCAGATGAGGATGACGATCATGATGAACATGCAAATGCTGCTTCGACCGAAAGTGCGGGGACTGAGGTGCATGACCATCATAGCTTTACATACACGGTTGTGGGAATATTGCCATCGCTTCGCACCTCAGATGATCGGGCGATTTATACTACACTGGATTACGCATGGGCGGTACATGCGGGTCAGCAGCAAGGACATAAAGATGTAACAGCAATCGTCGTAAAGCCTAAATCGTTATTAGGCGCACAGACGATTAAGACGAAGTATAACCAAGTGAGTAATGTACAAGCGATCTATACGAGTAAAGCAGTCGCAGATATCGTCAATGTAGTGGACAAAGGAACACAGGCGCTCAGTATTGTGACGGTGATCTGTATTGTGCTGGCTGCGGGCTCTATTCTATTATCGTTAATTGCGGCCGTTCACGAGCGGAAGAAGGATGTCGGCTTATTGCGCTTAATCGGCAAATCGAAGCGATTCATATGGGCAACATTGATTGGTGAAGGTGTGTTGTTAACGGGATTTGGTCTGATGTTGGGACTGTTGATCGGTCACATTGGAGGATATTTAGGCCGAGATCTCGTGTTTGAATTTGCGGGACTGCAATTGGAAGCATGGCAGTTTATGCCGGGGGAGTGGCTGCTTATCGTAGGAGCTCTTCTGATAGGTTTACTGGCGTCAATTGGTCCAGCATGGCAAGCGTATCGTGTTGATCCCCTGCAATTATTCCGAACTTGAGGTGATGATATGAACAAAGTAAGATTTCAATTGGTATCCTATATAGGCTTATCAATTATGCTGTTATCCGGTTGTGGTCAAAAGAATGAAGTGACAGCGACTCAGGGGCAATCATTTGGCAGTTCACTTGCTGCCGCGTCTACGGTCACATCGACTCAGACTCCCGCACCGGGATCAAGCGCAGTTCCCACTCCTAGTTCTAGCGTTGACTCAAGCTCTACATCGCATTCTGATTCAAGTCCAAGTCCCGACCCAAAGTCGAGTACGAGTTTACCTATTATCCCGGGTACTGACTCGACTGGAACGAATTCAAATGAAACGAATAAGGCGACCAAGGAGATGAATGCTGCGCAACAAACAGGAGGAGCGTCTTCAACCTCAACGCAAATACCGGCGAAGAACGAACCAACTAAAGCGGTTTCTACACCTTCTCCAGAACCTTCTGCTACAAAGTTGAGCACGGAATCTGCTAAGCCCGGTTCGAGTGCCAAGTCCAATTCCTCAAGTGCTTCGAACGTGATTAATTGGGAGCAGTTCTTTGATAATGATAAGCAGGATACGCCATCTGAAAGTTTCTGGGATATGAGCGGCAAGACGGTTCAGATTAAAGGGTTTATGGGCGAAGTGCTGTCCTTTGATAAGCACTGGTTCCTGCTTATTCCGAAGCCGGGAGCAGAGTGTCCGTTCGATAACGGGGATGAGACGTACTGGAACAAAATTATGATCGTGTTCGTTCCAGATAACGTTAAGCTCCGCTATACATCAGGTCCGTTAATGATTACTGGCAAGCTGGATGTTGGCATTAAGTTAGATGAGTCTGGTTATAAGACGATGTTCCGACTCTATGATGCTTCTTTTGAAAAGATTAAAGAATAATAATCGCGGATGTCGCGAACAATATAACGGTTAAATGATCTGAATAAAGGAGGGGAATGAACATGCCAGGAATGAACAAGAATGGTGTAGATGCAGGCGTAGCTGGAGCTGGAGCAACTGCTGGTGCAGGTCAAGTGGCAGGCGCAGCGCGTGCTCGTCAAGCAACTGCTGGTCAGAACGAAGATGTTGAGTTTGCAGCAGACCAAGCAGATGCAGCTGATGTAGCTGCAGCAGCTCGTGCAGCAGCAGCTGATGATCGTCAAGACGCTTAATATTCGCTTTTACTGAATCTAAAAGCTGTGTAGAATCGTACTTACTTAAGAGTAGGTACGATTTTTTATGTTTATATGTAATAATAGGGTGATGTTTGTGAGGGGGGAGATCGGAATGTTAGTTAAGGGAGAACACGCACTGCAAGTCCATATTGAGCAGGCAGGGTACAGCAAAGAGCAAACAACGATTCACGACATTCAATTCGCACTAGAACGTGGGCAATTACTAGGCATCATTGGTCCTAACGGTGCTGGGAAAAGTACGACAATCAAGAGTATCCTTGGTTTACTAGCTAGCTTTAAGGGTGAAATTTCTTTCGCCGACAAAAAAGCGAATTTTGCATATATTCCAGAGCATCCTGTCATTTATGATGGACTTACGATGTGGGAGCACTTGGTGCTTGCTGCTTCTGTTTATGAAATGCCTCAAGATACGTTTGAAACACGAGCGGAGCAGTTATTAACTCGTTTTAAGTTAACAGAATCAAAGCATGAACTTCCGGCTAACTTCTCTAAAGGGATGCAGCAGAAGTTAATGCTCATTATCGGGTTTCTGAATCAACCAGATGTGTATATTGTGGATGAGCCTTTTATCGGCTTGGATCCACATGCGACCAAAGATTTATTAAATTTGCTCAATGAGGAAAAGGAACGCGGGGCATCGATCCTCATGTCCACCCACGTACTAGATACGGCTGAGCGGATTTGCGATGGTTTTGTGTTGATCGCAGGCGGAACGCTCGTTGCAAATGGAACGCTTGATGACATCAGGACGCAGTGTGGGATGCCTGAGGCAACTTTATTCGATTGCTTTCACGAGCTGGTATAGGGGGAGCAGACGATGAATGTTAAACAACTATTCCTCCATCGGATTCGTTATAATGCCAGCTTTCAACGGCGAGTTATTTCCCTGGTAATAGATTGGATTATCGCTCTTTATTTTGTCGTTCCAGCTGTATTAATTGGGGGCTATCAATATTTCGTATTGTGGAAGCAGCCACCAGCTTGGTTCGCTTTTCTACCGATCGTATTCGTGTTTTTTATTATGAAGTTACTTGGAAGTGTCGGTAACAATCGCTACTTCATCGAGGGAGCGGATCAATTATTCATTTTACAAAGGGATCAGTGGTATAAGAAAATTATACAGTACGGATTCTTGTTCTCATTAGGTAAACGTCTGATTATGATGTGTTTAATTGTATTCCTGTTTGCACCTTGGTTATATGCGCAGCTTGGATTTGGTGGGTTACAATTGGCAAGCTTAGTGATAGGTGGAACGTTGTTCATTTTTATTGAGAAAATAATACTGGAGCGCATTTCTTATACATACAGGGGTTGGAAATATTATTTCATCCGGATTCCGTTTGTTCTGATGGGGATTGCTCTGTTTATTGGATTCGGCTATGTCGTAACGTATTTGCCTTGGCTTGGACTTGGAATGACTTTGGTGATGTTAGTGTTACTTCCATCAGTTCGCGCATGGAGAGTGTCGTGGAAAGGTACTTTTTTCGAACAGGTAGATAGAGAAGTAGAGATGAAGACTCGCTTGTTATCGCTGATGATGAAGCAAGTAGACGACAAAAAGAAGCCGACGAGGCGTAAACGTCCAATTTTATTTCGTCAGTCTAATCGTCTATTCCGTAAATACACACCAGTTAAAGGTGTAGCTGAAAGTTTAATTAAAGTATTCACTCGTGATAGTGGACAAGTGGGTCTTTACTTGCGGCTTGCAATACCGATTAGTGCGGCGATGCTGGTTGTCCCTCTTTTTGCAAAATGGATATTGTGGGGGGCTGCAATTTTTGTCCTCAAAATTTGGATGCGATCCTGGGCGAAAAATGCACTTCAAGCAGACTTTCTTCAATTATTCTCGCTATCTGATCGCTTTCGGCATGATGTAGTGCTCACAACCTCCTATTGGCTGGCGCTTCCGGGACTGCTTGTTATAAGTGCACTTGGAGGCATTTCCGCTTTTGGATGGATGGGTCTTGTTGGTGGAGTGGCAGCTACGGGGGTCATTCACTACACACTTAATCGATGGATGTACTTTTAATGCAGACAGATGAGGCTTACGTTTTACCCATAAGGGTTTATATAGTACAATAAGCAGGATAACTGATACATGAAATCGGAGGCAATATAGCGATGCGTTGGCATGAACTTACAGTAAATACGACAGAAGAAGCAATTGAGATGATTACGAACTTTATACATGAACTAGGAGCTGGCGGGGTATCGATCGAAGAGTCCGGTACGCTAAACAAAGAACGTGATACATCTTATGGCCAGTTGTACGATAAACCGTTCAATGATATTCCTGAAGGACGTGCTGTTATTAAGGGATATTTTGCAACAGATTTCAAGATGGATGAAATACTCGGGACGCTCACAGAGCGTGTGGATGAGCTTGCGGATTTCGATATCGACACAGGTGCGCCTACGTATGAAGTGCGTGAAGTGGATGATGAGGATTGGGCAGATTCTTGGAAGCAGTATTTTAAACCAATTAAGATTACGGATCGTATGACAATTAAACCGACTTGGGAGCAATATGAAGCGTCTCCTGGTGAAATTATTCTAGAGCTTGATCCGGGTATGGCGTTCGGAACAGGTACGCATGCAACGACTTCCCTTTGCTTAAAAGCATTAGAACAAGTGCTCAAAGGCGGCGAAGATGTAATCGACGTAGGTACAGGTTCGGGTGTGCTATCTATTGCAGCAGTGAAGCTTGGTGCACGTCAAGTCCTCGCAGTAGACCTTGACCCTGTAGCAGTCACGATTGCAGGTGAGAATACAGCTCAGAATCAGCTAGAAGCGCAAATTACAACGAAAGTTAGTGACTTGCTTGGTGTATTGAAAGAAAATGAAGCGGGTGCTGAGCTTAATGTGAAGTTGCCTGTACAAGTGGTTGTAGCAAACATCCTTGCAGAGATTATTCTGCTGTTCACACATGATGTATACCAAGTCCTGGAACAAGGTGGACGTTACATTACGTCAGGTATTATTATTTCTAAAGAGCAGCAAGTTGTGGACGGTTTAGTTGCAGCTGGCTTTGAAATTGAAGATAAGATGGTTGATGGAGATTGGGTTGCAATAATTGCAATTAAACGCTAAGTAACATGTAAGATGAAATTGATTCAGGTGGTGAAGGTTTGAGTAGTTTTTTGGCTTTTCCAATTGAACGAATACCCTTTGTGCTCTTGGTGCTGATGATTTCCTTCAGTATTCATGAATTTGCACATGCGTATACAGCAACGAAATTTGGTGATCCGACTCCGAGGAGTATGGGGCGTGTGACACTGAATCCACGTTCACACCTTGATGTGTTTGGAACGATCCTCTTCGTGATATTTGGAATTGGTTGGGCGAAGCCTGTCCTCATTAATCCATCGAAATTTAAACGTCGGCGCTTGATGTCGATTATCGTGTCTGTCGCAGGACCGGTATCGAACTTAATACTTTCATTCGTGACGCTTGCAGTCCTGTTTATGATGGTCAAGTGGGGCTGGATCTCAGGTTGGTCAACAGGCGCTCAGGAAGCGATGTTAGTATTTATTGGATATATGGTAAAACTGAATTTATTCCTGTTTATTTTCAATTTGATTCCAATTCCGCCGCTTGATGGCTATCGGATCTTATCTGATGCATTACCGCTTCGTATTTCCATGAAGCTTCGTCCTTATGAGCAGTGGATGTTCTTCATTATTTTGCTGGCTGTATTCATTCCACCACTTTATAATGTGACGTTGGGACCTATATTTAGTTTACAGTGGGATATATTAGATGTGTTCTATTCCGTATTAGAGCCGATGTTCAACATCCAAATTCCGAAAGCGTTATTCGGTCTATAGGGGTGTGTTCAAAAAAGGTTAACGAAGAGGAATGAGGGTGTTGGAGGAGCGTAAGCGTTCGCCTTTGAAATCGTGAGATTACCATGAAAATCAATTCAGAATTCACGATTGAGACTCACAGGCTTTCCTTGGAAAGCCACTACGTAAGCATTAAAACACTTTCATTCTTCGCAGTGACCCAACATTTTGAGCACACTTTATTAAGTAAAGTAAAGGTAGAGGTCAAAAGATGCAGCGTTATTTTATACCTAATGAACAATTTCACGATCAAACGGTCACGATAACAGGTGATGATGCTCATCATCTGGTACGAGTCATGCGTGCAGAAGTTGGCGATGAGTGTATTTGCTCGAATGGCGAGGATCGTGAAGCGAAAGTTCGAATCGTAGAAATTGAAAAAGGCAGCGTTACTGCTGAAATTGTAGAGGTGCTTCCTTTAACAGCTGAAGCAAGTGCGCAGGTCTGGATTGCACAAAGCTTGCCGAAAGGCGATAAGATGGAACTTGTCATTCAGAAAGGGACAGAGATCGGCGCAGCCGGATTTATTCCGTTCGTCTCCGATCGTACTGTTGTACAGTATGATGCCAAGAAAGAAGCGAAGCGCAGTGAGCGTTGGAATAAGATTGCGAAGGAAGCGGCTGAACAAGCCCATCGCAATCGAGTGCCACGTGTAGAATCGGTGTTAAGCTGGAAAAACCTCATGCAGAGCATGAAAGATTATGATGCTGCATGGATTTGCTATGAGAAGGAAGGCGGACTGTCTTTTAGAGAGCTCGTCAAGAATAGTCTTAAAGCAACGGATAAGCCTAAATTGCTTCTTGTGATCGGGCCTGAGGGCGGCTTTACAGAAGCAGAGGTTGCAGATGCTGAGCAGCATGGCTGCATGTCGGTATCACTTGGTAAGCGTATTTTACGAACAGAGACTGCCGCAATGGTCGGCTTAACATGTATTTTATATGAATCTGGAGAAATGGGGGTTTGATGAATGTCGACAGTAGGATTTCACACACTCGGATGTAAAGTGAATTTTTACGATACAGAAGCCATTTGGCAAATGTTTAAGCACGAAGGTTATGAACAAGTCGATTTTGAACAAACAGCGGATGTGTATGTGATCAATACATGTACCGTAACGAATACAGGGGATAAGAAGAGTCGTCAGATGATTCGCCGTGCAATTCGCCGTAATCCAGATGCGATCATTGCTGTAACAGGCTGCTATGCGCAGACTTCTCCTGCAGAAATCTTGGCGATTCCAGGTGTTGACCTTGTTATTGGTACACAAGATCGTGATAAGATCATGACGTATGTGAATGAAATTAAATCCAAGCGTGAGCCGATTAATGCGGTTCGCAACATCATGAAGACGCGTCAATTCGAAGAATTAGACGTTCCAGATTTCGCAGATCGTACGCGTGCATTCCTCAAAATTCAAGAGGGTTGTAACAACTTCTGTACGTTCTGCATCATTCCTTGGTCCCGTGGACTTATGCGCTCTCGCGAGCCAGAAAGTGTAATTAAACAAGCGCGTATGCTCGTTGCTGCCGGTTACCAAGAGATCGTACTTACGGGTATTCATACAGGTGGATACGGTGAGGACATCGAGGGTTATTCCTTGGCGAAATTACTGCGTGATCTCGATAAAGTAGAGGGACTTAAGCGTATTCGTATCTCTTCTATTGAAGCAAGTCAAATTACGGATGAAGTACTTGAAGTACTCGCTAGTTCGGATAAAATGTGCCGTCATCTTCATGTGCCGCTTCAAGCAGGCAATGACACGGTTCTTGGTCGTATGCGTCGTAAATATACAACCGAAGAGTTCGGTAACAAGATCAAAGCGATTCATAAAGCAATGCCAGATGTGGCGATTACAACGGATATTATCGTAGGTTTCCCTGGTGAAACAGACGAGATGTTCCGTGAGGGCTTCGAGTTCATGAAGGAAATGCGTTTCTCCGAAATGCACGTCTTCCCTTACTCCCAGCGTACAGGTACGCCTGCTGCACGTATGACAGATCAGATTGATGAAGAAGTGAAGAATGAACGTGTTCATCAGCTTATCGATTTATCGGAGCAAATGCAGCTTGCATACGCAGAGAAGTTCGTTGGTGAGACGCTTGAAGTTATTCCAGAGCGCGCACACAAAGGCGATGAAGCTGGTCTTGTGATGGGTTACACCGATAACTACATCCAGCTCGTATTCCCTGGCAGTGAAGATCTGATCGGTCATGTATGCCAAGTGAAGCTAACAGTTGCTGGTGTGAACGAATGTAAAGGTGAACTAGTTAGCGTTGCAAAGCTTGCAAAAGCAGCAAGTAACTAGTCATTAATTCCTGATATTAAAAAGGATTTCACATCGCCATCTGGCAGTGTGAAATCCTTTCTTGTTGGTGAAGTGAACATTGTTTTTATAAACAAGAGCATGTTCAAAAAGTTAAACGAAAGAGAAAAAAGCAACTGCAGGAGCGTAGCGTTCGCCTTTGAAATCGTGAAAATACAATAAAATAAATTCAGAATTCACGATTGAGACAGCGACCGGAAGTGCTTATTTCTCTGCAGTGACCCAACTTTTTGAACATGCTCTCCTATCCTATAACTAGAGGTGAACGTAATGCTTGAAATTTCAGCAGGCGGTGTCGTGTACCGCAAGGTGAATGGTGAATTACAAATCCAGATGATTAAAGACCGCTTCGGCAAGATGACATTGGCCAAGGGGAAAATGGAGCCAGGCGAGACGATCGAACAAACAGCGATTCGTGAGATTTGGGAAGAAACAGGGATCACAAGCGAAATTCGCGATTTCTTAGAAATGATCAAGTACCAGTTTTCACACCATGAAAAAGGTGACGTGGACAAAGAAGTTCATTATTACCTACTAGAGGCGATCAGCGGCGATACGAAAGCGCAGATTGAAGAGATTGGTGAAGTGCACTGGCTTGCACCGATGGATGCATGGCGTGAACAACTTGGTGCAGGATACGATAATAACGATTCCGTATTGCGTCTTGGCTTAGAGAAGCTTGGAATTGTAGTCGAATAGGAAACTTGACGTTAACCGTTGACTGAAACTCTAGAGTTTGGATGGTTTTCGCCATTTGACATAACAGAGCGGCAGCGCTATGAGCGAACAGAGCACATTGAAGATTGTCTGGGCTCTTGCAATCTGCACAGCGGGCTCGTGAGAGAAAGTTGCAGCAGCTTGCGCTAATTCGGATACAAATGGGAAAAATAGTAACGCACCGACGAGGTTCAGACCAATATGCGTCCACGCGACAAAAGTGCTCGCACGTGTACCGCCGATGGATGCCATCCAAGCAGTGACACAGGTACCGATGTTCGCACCAAGCGTAACGGCAATACCAAGTTCGGGCGATAAGCTGTGTGCGGCAGCAAGGCTCATCGCTATGGCGATCACAGCGGCTGACGAGTGTACGAGTGCAGTTACACATGCGCCCGCTAATAGCGCCCAACCAAGGGATTCAGAGGCATGTTCGATGAACCACGTGAACAGTCCATGAGCTTGCAAGGCAGGTCCGATGCTTTGCATGATCTGAATACCGAGTAGAACAAGGGCGAAGCCCGCTATTGCCCCAGAAGCGCAGCGTACAGGGTGCAACCATTTTATTTTTACAGTGGGATCGGTAGATTCTTGATCTGTGGAATTTGCATTCATGGAATGCATCAGCCATGTCGCGAGCCATATGCTTGCCGAGACGATCAGCAGTGGAAGTCCGATCTTGCCTAAGCTTGCGCCAATGAGTTCGGTCGTCAGACATGCACCAATATTCGTACCGAGGATGATCCCAACGGTCTGGGAGAAGCGCAGAATACGGGCATTGACAAGTCCAATGACAATAACCGTAATGGCAGATGAACTCTGGAGCAGAGCTGTGAGCACTGTACCTGTAAACATGCCGCGCAGCGGTGTACGGGTAAGTGTTGTCAGCCATCTCTCTAGCGAGGGGCCAGCCCAGTTGTGCAAAGCCCACTCCATCGTCTTCATACCGAATAGAAACATCGCCATACCGGCGAATAAAGGAACTAGGATAGAATGAATCACTTAAAAACCTCCAAGTAACGGTCTTGTCCTAACAATATATGAGACAATCTGGTGGGTCATGACCAACCTTTTTTGTAAATGAAATATACGTAATTGAAATCGAATTGAAGGAGGCTACATTATGACAGCAGTAGTGCTACATAAAAAGAGAAAGCCGCGTATTGAAGGCGCACATCCTTGGGTGTTCGCATCGGAAATTGAGCGTGTAGAAGGGGAGCCACTACCCGGGTCAATCGTTGCGATTCGCAACCATGTAGGCATGTTTCTAGCGGCTGGTTATTACAATCCAAAGTCACAAATCACGGTTCGTGTGATGGCATATGAAGAGCTTGAAGATACAAGCGTGGAATTTTTCGTGGAGCGTTTTGAGCGTTGCAAGGAACACCGTGAGCGCTTTGTACCTGGTGCAGATGCGTGTCGTCTCGTTTACGGAGAATCTGACTTCTTACCGGGCTTGATCGTGGATCGCTTTGGCGATGTGTTAGTAGTCCAAATCTTAACACTAGGTATGGACGTTCGACGCGATCAGATCGTACAAGCTTTAGTTGAAGTGTTCCAGCCTAAAGGCATCTATGAACGCAGTGATGTGAGCATCCGTCGTCTGGAAGGTCTTGAGGAAGTGAAGGGTCTACTTTATGGAGAGTGCCCGCGTCATGTTCAAGTGACAGAGAACGACCTTATTATCGAAGTTGATATTGAAGAAGGTCAGAAGACAGGTTATTTCTTCGATCAACGTGAGAATCGCGCAGCGATCGCACCACTAATGACAGGCTGGGGTAAGCAGAGCGGCATTGAAGTGAAAGAAGTGGAACAAGATGGTGAGCTCACGATGCTTCCAGTAAATCCGAATGGCAAAGTCGTGACGTTCCCACTATGGGATGGAGCAACAGTTCTGGAGTGCTTCTCACATACGGGTTCCTTTACACTGAATGCTTGTCAGACAGGTGCGAAGAAAGTGACTTGCCTCGATATTTCCGAGCATGCAATTGAGAGTGCGCGTCGTAATGTGGCTTTGAATGGTTTTGAGGATCGTGTGGAGTTCGTGGTTGCAGATGCTTTCGACTATCTGCGTGAGCACTCTAAGGGGCTGGAGCAGCGTAAACAATGGTCACAAGCAGCAGATAGTAAGGTCGACACTTCCAAGCCACTTGCTAAAGGTGGACGTACATGGGACGTAGTCATCCTTGATCCGCCAGCATTTGCGAAGACCAAAGGTGCGGTAGAAGGTGCTTGCAGAGGCTACAAAGACATTAACTTGCACGGTATGAAGCTAGTAAATGAAGGTGGTTACTTAGTTACAGCAAGCTGCTCCTATCACATGAAACCAGAATTGTTCTTAGAGACGATTCATAAAGCGGCTGCTGATGCTCGTAAAGTGCTACGTTTAGTCGAGTTTCGTGCAGCAGGCAAGGATCACCCGAGAATTCTGGGTGTTGATGAAGGCAACTATTTGAAGTTCGCGATATTCGAGGTACGCAGCAGAGGTTAAGCCAAGCCTTACACCTGCTCAAGTCGAAAGCATACTTAAATCTACAGCACAACCTGCTGGAAGCACATATGAATATGGATCTGGTATTGTTGATGCTTATGCTGCTGTACAGGCGGCAAACGGAGGTGGAGGTGCTGATACGCAAGCACCGAGCGTACTTAGCAATTTAACTTCCACAGGCAAAACAAACACAAGCGTATCGCTTAGCTGGAGTGCTTCGACGGACAATGTAGGCGTCACAGGATATGAAGTATACCAAGGCAATTCCTTAGTCGTGACGGTTACGTCGACGTCGGCAACTGTCTCTGGCTTGACTCCGAATACAGCGTATACGTTCACAGTAAAAGCGAAAGACGCTGCAGGAAATCGTTCCGCAGCAAGTAATGATGTAAGCGTAACGACGAATAACGATACGACGACACCGAATCCGAACACGCCATGGGCTCCGGGCGTAGCATATAAGGTCGGAGATCTTGTGTCTTATGGTGGATCAACGTATCAGTGCCTTCAAGCACATACTTCGCTAACAGGCTGGGAACCAGCAAATGTCCCAGCATTATGGTTGAAGAAATAGGTTTGTACGATTGTAAGAGGTAATAAGCCCTAAAGAAAGCGCCTTTGCAGCGGCTGTTGATGGTAAATCCTCTGCGAAGGCGATTATCGAGACGGACCTTGTTAAGAAAACAAATGCTTTCAAAGACGGTCATATCCTATATCTAGATGCTGACTTCTGGTACCTATCAGGCGGCGGATTGATCTCTGTTCCTGCAATGATCAAAGAAATTGAAGCAGGTATGAAATAAGAATTTTAACGTGCAATGCATGAATGAAATCCCTGACGAGTAGATCGTTGGGGATTTTTTTATGAGAAGAAATGTGATTAAATGAAGTAATGATTTTATCCTGGAGGGCAAATATGAGAACGTACATCTACATGATTAGACATGGTGAATCACCGAAGGTTGGGGATGAGCGCGTAAGAGAACTTACGGAGCGAGGAATGGAAGATTCGGCACGAATAACGGAGCTGCTAGTATCGGAGGGAATCGATGTATTCGTATCCAGCCCCTACAAACGGGCAATCCTGACTATTGAAGAGTTAGCTAAGCATTCTAGTAAAGAAGTGATTGGTATAGAAGATTTGAAGGAAAGAGTATTTTTCGCAGAAAATTTCCGATTGCCAGATTCAGAGCTCATGCCCATAGTGGAGAGATCCTTTGCCGAACCTGACTATGCACTTGAAGGCGCTGAGTCGAATGCAACGTGCCAGAAGCGGGCAGTAGCAGAGTTGCAACAATTGTTGACACAATATCAAGGGAAGAAAGTCGCAATTGGCACACACGGGGCTGTAATGACCTTAATGATGAATTATTATGATGATCGGTACGACTTGAACTTCCTACTACATACCACGAAGCCAGATGTATACCGAATGGAGTTTGTAGGTCAAGAGCTAGTTGACGTTATGAGAATGTGGAGCTGATTTACCCCCGAACAAACTCATCATGAGAGTGAAACCGCAAACGAATGAAAAGACATGAAGTGAGTTTAATTGATATAACCATAATGGAATCGGGATTGTATATGTAGTTGATGTGGCTGTGAGTCTAGCGATTGTGTAGGCTAATGGGGAGTAGAAAGTGAGTAGGAAGCAAGGTAGACATACACCTAACAATAGAGGAACATTGAGTTGCCATGTCCATTTTCTAATAAAAAGGAATGAAAGATATATGCCGAGTAAACAGGGTACAGTTGCATAATACCAATATGAACCTTCTTTGCTGTAAATGGTATTGGCAATTCGATCGATCTCTTTCTCAAAGTAGGTATTGGCAATAAGTAAAGCCAATAATCCGAAGGTCCATAGGATTTTATACATAAATGCGTATGGCTGAGACTCCATTGCTATAACCTTCTAATCGGGTTGCTGATTTCCTCTTATCTTATATCCAATAATTTACAATGTATATAAAAAACAATTAAAACATTGAGATTAATTGGAAATAGGATTAAAATAGCAGTACAGTTTACTCAAGGAGTTGGTAACAATGGCAATTCGCGATTGCCGGATTGGCACAAGTTCATGCAAAGCCTGATTTAGCGGCGATACTTTGCATGGGCGAGATGGATATATGATATATATCGCCTACAATAGCATACGTTCGTTTCTAAATAGATGGGCTTTGCAACTTAAGTGGAGTTTATTCAACCATTAAGGAGCTGGCCAAGATGTGTATACCATTTATTAGAAACCACCAATATAATTTTATTAAGAAGCAAAGCGAAATTCTGCTACAAACGATCAGAACAGTTGCGGATCAGAAGATTGTTCAAGCATTACGAGGGGATTCTGAATCCAAGATCATTGGATTGTTTCCAAATGCTACTGAGGAGCAGAAGAAGCTGCTGGAACCGATATCCGTATTGCAAACTGTTCATGATTTCGATCAATATCTGTTCGCGTTAAAACCGTATCTGATGGAATTCCCAACTGTAACGCCGAAGCAGATCCAGAAGCTTTTTCCGAAAAATAAGAAGTTAAGAATGCCTGATCTAGCAACAATCGACCATCGCTTCGTGACGTATCTAGGCTGGAATGATATTGGAACCAATAAACTATTTATTCTGTATCCAATGGATGGGCAGATTGTGGGGCTTGAGGGCAGATTTACGCCTACGAATAGGAAGAATTACTGTTTCCTGTGTAATCGTTATGAGGAGTTGGCACTTTTCACGGCCATTACGAAGAAACGACCTATTAATGCTACATCCGATTACTACAAGGCAGTTGGTAACTACTTGTGTATGGATAGTCAGGAGTGCAATAAGAACATTCGTGATACCACGGCGCTAGAGAAGTTCATTCATCATGTAATGAGTTAAAATATATCGTAGAAAGATCGAAACTCTTTTTCTCATAAAAGGGGTTTCGATCTTTTTTGTGCTTGTACGTAAAAAGATACAACTTTTTCCAACTAAATCTGGTAAAATGAGATGGAACATTTTCCCTAATTATAAAATTGAAGGAGTGAATGGTTTGAAGACAATGAAACGACCGCTTCGCACGCTAAGCAAAGTCATGTTAACGTCAGCCATTAGTGTAAGCTTACTTGTGCCAAGTGCGGCACTCGCAGCAGAACAAGGGACTATTGTCCCGCAAAAAGTAGATGTAGTGATTGATATGAGTGGAAAAACGGCTGAAGTTAAAGCTAAACCGAAGTACACAGAAGCAGATGCTAAGATCACAAAAGATGAGGCTGTAGAGCGCACGCGTAAACTGTTTCCAAGGCTTAAAGATGCAGAAGTTCGAAGTGTAGATTTTGGCATGAAGAATCAAATGCCTCGCCCTGATGCTAATGTATGGAGTATTGATTGGGAACTTAAAATGTCTAATGGTGGTGGACATAGCTTCAGTACTAGGATTGCAGCAGATACAGGTGAAATCATTGATGCGTATATGCCTTCGTTTGATTCAGACCGTAATAAGTTGTTCTACCCGCCGAAAGTGACGAAAGAACAAGCTCTTACTTTGGCAAAGTCTTTGTCGTACAAGCCTCTAACTCGATAACTGAAAAAGATCTCGTTGAGGTAGATCCTTCATATGATTACTATAATTCTTCTTTATTTGGACCTGTGAGTTATTCATTTCAATTTGATGTGCTTGTGAATGGCGTGCCTGCAAAAGGTAAGAACGTTCAAATTGGGCTAGACGGGGAAGGCAATGTTACACGTCTTTCAAGGCAATTATCTATAAACGAGTTTCCATCAGCAACACCCAAAGTTACATTTGATGAAGCAGTGAAATTTGCAAGAGATAATCAACAAGTTGAGCTGCAATACATGCCTTTGCAAAAGGGTGATGGTACGATTTCTTCCTGGTATTTGGGGTTTGTTCCAGCTATTTCGCCAATTGATGCAGAGACTGGGAAGTTTCTAGAGAATGGAATGAATTCTTTCAAAGTACCTACATATAAAGCTGTACCTGCAACAGAGAATACGTATTCAGGAAATAAGGAAGCAGCAGATTTGTCTTCTGATCAAGCAAGCAATCGCGCAAGAGAACTGCTTCAAATTCCTAAAGATAAAGTAGTACTCCATTCTAGCTTGCAATCGAACTGGGGTTCAAGTGGTGACAAGCAATGGTATATCACTTTCGGAGATAATCCAGAAGCTGGATTTGAAGGGCAATTAAGTGTAACAGTGAATGCACAGACAGGCGATATTCTATCCTATTACTCGAATCGGTTTACTCCTTATCAAGAGAAAACAAAACTTGATCCAACATTACCGACTATAACAAAAGATGAAGCAGAAAAACGTGCGATTGTCCTATTAAATAAACTTTACCCCAATGCCAGTCAAGAATTAAAGCAAGCCGTAAGGGAAGAGGCAGGCGGGAATAAGAAAGCTCCGGTTAGCTATTCATTTACATTCCAACGGTTCCACAACAGCCTCCCAATAAGTGCAGATAACGTGAACATTACATTAGATTTACAAGGTAATTTGCTGAATTATTATGCCAACCGAAACAATATTAAGCTAACCGCTTTAGACGTATTGAAACCTGTTATTACGAAGGAGAAGGCACTGGAAATACTGTGGAAAAACACGAAAGTCGAACTTCAATATTTACAGACAGGTTCCCTATACGATCGTGAGCAGCAAGAGCCAGTTGTCAACAAGTTAGTTTATAATCAAAGTTTAAAAGACAATCAGGTACGTACCATCATTGATGCAGTAGATGGTTCATGGAAACAATCATGGTATGGCATCATGGATCAAAGCGCTCCAGTTCAACCTTCTGATCTGAAGGGGCATTCGGCTGAGAAAGAATTGGAAACATTGCTTCAGCACAAAGTGTTGTCTACAGATGAAGCGGGTAAAGTAAATCCTAACCAAGTAGTTACAATTGGCGAATGGTGGACGATGATGGCGAGGGCAATTACCGTGCATTATACAAGTAATGTTGGCTCGTATGCGATTAAGCAGCCCTTTGCCGATATAGATGAGAAAAGCCCTTATTATGATGCTGTTCGTTTCTCGCTCCAATTCGGCTGGCTAGAAGCTAATGCAACGGAAAAGTTAAGTCCTGATCAAGAACTGACACGTGAGCAGCTTGCATCCTACCTCATAGCAGTTGCTAAATATAAAAAACTATCAAAAGAGTTAGTAGCCAAATTGCCAGGTCTGTCGTATGCCGATGCAAGTCTAATTACGAATAAGGGTGATGTATGGCTAGCTGTACAGCTAGGTCTGCTCCAAACAAAGGATGGTAAATTTAATCCGAAGGATAAAGTGACTAGAGCAGAGGCAGCTGTAGCGATCATGAATCTCGTCTACTCACAAGGTAAGTTAGATCAGAATGTCTCTGGGAGTAATCCATTTTAATAGTTTAATTGATGGGAGTGTGAATGGTTTTGAAGAAGATGAAACGACCGTTTCGCATGTTAAGCAGAGCAATGTTAACAACTGTGATTAGTGCGAGTTTACTAGTACCAGGTGCGGCATTCGCAGCTGAGCAAGGAACTACAACAGCTACCTCGGTGTCGAAAGAAGGTTCCAGTACAAATTCTAAAGCAGAACATAAGTATAAAGAAGCAGATGCGAAGATTACGAAAGATGAGGCAGTCCAGCGTATACGTAAGTTATTTCCTCATCTGAAGGACGCGGAAGTTCAGAGTGTGCAATTCGGAGAAGTGAATCAATATCCAATTCCGAATGAAAATGTATGGACAATAATTATGCAAATCACAGAAGCCAATGAGAGTCGTAGTTATAGAGGTAAGGTTGCAGCAGATACTGGCGATGTTCTGAGTTTCCAACTTTCCAGCTCCGGTTATTCTGGGGAACGTCAACCAAAACCTCTAAATTATCCGCCAAAAGTATCGAAGGAGCAGGCTCGTGAACTAGCAAAAGCATTCATATTGCAGGCTTCGCCTTCCCTAAAAACTAACAATATTAATGAGAATACGGAGGATCGATATATCGCATATAATACCTCGCTGTTTGGTCCTGTGCGTTATTCATTTGCGTATGATGTTTATGCTGAAGGGGTAAAGGTCCAAGGTGGAGATATTCGGGTCAATGTTGATGGTAACGGTGATATAACGGAAATATCGAGACAAACACCTGCAAGTGAATTTCCATCATCAAAGCCTAAGTTAACATTAGAACAAGCTTCTAAATTTGCGAAAGACAATCAGATGGCAGAATTGCAATATATCCCTGAGCGAAGGGGGGCTAGAACTACGAAGTGGTTCTTAGCATACTCGCCATTACTTTATAACATCGATGCACAATCAGGTCAGATTATGGATCATGTACATCAACTTGGGGAGTCTGGCAGAACGTATAAGAGTGTACCTGCAACCGCAAGTGCTTATAAGGGTTTCAAAGGGCAAGCTGACATGACGTCTGAGCAAGCGGGTAAAATAGCAGAGGATGCATTCAGTATTCCGAAGGACCTAAAACTATCCGATACATCGTTACGATCTGATTGGGGTAATACCAAGGGGAAAGTCTGGACATTAAATTGGATGGGTGAAGAGCAACAAAGGTTTGGGAATAGTATTTACGCTGTTATTCATGCTAAGGAAGGAATCGTAATCAGTTACAACAACTCTCAATACAGGGACAATTCGAAGAAAGATGGATCATCTCCTGCGATTTCCCGAGAAGATGCAGAGAAGAAAGTGATTGATCTATTGAATAAGGTATATCCAAACGCAAGCCAGGAGTTGAAACAGGTTGTTGCGTCTGATTCCAGCTCGAATAAAACGAACTATTCCTTTACATTCCAGCGGTTCTATAAGGATATTCCGGTATCAGGAGATACAGTGAGTATTAATATGGATCTGCAAGGCAACATCTCCAATTATAATGCGAATAGAAGCGATGTCGCAGATAAAGAATTAGATGCTATTAAGCACGCAGTAACGAAAGAGCAAGCTATGGAAAAGATTTGGAACAATACAAAATTAGAGCTTCAATATGCATCCTCAAGAGGGGACAACCCTGGTAATTTGGCAGAACCTAATGTTATGAATCTTGTATATGTTCAATCTTTGAAAGATAATCCAAACACACCAATTGTTGATGCGACGGATGGTAAGTGGAAGAAACAATGGTATGACGGAGCGGAGAATCAATTTTCGATCAATCCAATTGATATTAAAGGGCATGCAGCTGAAAAAGAATTAAATACGCTTGTACAATTTAACGTATTGAGTACAGATGAGTCAGGTAAAGTGAATCCGAATCAAGTAGTTACTATTGGTGACTGGTGGAAGATGATAGCGAAAGCCGTCACGCCTTATTATGAGGGTTATAGCAGCTCGAATGAGATCAAACAGCCTTTTGCGGATATTGATGAGAAAAACGATTATTATGACGCGGTCCGCTTCGCTATTCAAAGTAAGTGGCTAAAGGCAGACATTGCTCAGAAGTTAAACCCGGAGCAAGAAGTGACACGGGAACAATTTGCTTCATACCTTGTTACAGTTGCTAAATACAGCAAAGTATCGAATGAATTAGCTTCGAAATTGCCAAGTGTTCCTTATTCCGATGCAAGCCAGATTACGAATAAAGGTGATGTTTGGTTAGCTGTTCAGCTAGGTTTACTTAAAACTAAGGATGGTAAGTTTAATCCGAAAGATAAAGTGACAAGAGCTGACGCGGCTGTTGCGATTATGAATCTTGTATACATGCAAGGCAAGTTTGATCAGAACGTAACGAACCATAATATGTACTAATGATTAAAAAACCGCCTCAATTTGAGGCGGTTTTTGTTTTATCCTTAAAAGATGCAACTTTTACCAATAAATGTTCGTATTAAGAATGTAGAACATTTTGCCTAAATATGAGTCAGGGAGTGAATCGTTTGAAGAACATGAAACGACCGTATCGTACGCTAAGCAAGGCGATGTTAACAACTGCGATTAGTGCAAGCTTACTTGTGCCAAGTGCGGCATTTGCAGCAGAGCAGGGGACAGTAGTAGCTGTGCCTAAGGAAAATGTTGTTATCGTCAAAGATTCAAAAGCAGTACATAAGTACACAGAAGCAGACGCAAAGATCACGAAGGATGAGGCAGTTGAGCGTATACGCAAGCTGTTTCCAAAGTTAAAAGATGCTGAGGTTCGAGGTATACAATTTGGAGTGCCGAATCAATATCCACGTCCGAATGAGAATGTATGGACCATCGAATGGCAGATTCGGGAAGGGAATGGCAGTTACGGTTTTAGCAGTAGAATTGCAGCAGATACAGGTGATTTCTTACAGGTTTCTGTGAATAATTATCCAAGAGATCGTGAGCAGAATGTTGTATACTATCCTCCAAAAGTAACGAAGGAGAAAGCTAGTGAGCTTGCTAAAGCATTTGTCCTGCAGGCATCTCCATCCTTAACAGCGAAAGATTTCGTAGAAAGTAAGGAAACACACTATGACGTGTACGATGCGACATTGTTTGGTCCTGTGCGTTATACATTCTCTTATGATGTTCTTGTACAAGGAGTGAAGGTACAAGATGGAGGTATTCGCGTAACGGTGGATGGGAATGGAGAGGTATCGGGTATTTACAGGCAAGCGCTTGGAAATGACATTGCATCATCTAAACCTACATTAACATTAGATCAAGCTACCAAATATGCAAAAGACAACCAGATGGCAGAACTGCAATATATCCCTGATCGTAAAAATTCAGGTGAGATTTCCAAGTGGTATTTAGGTTATGTTCCTTTCCTTTATCCAATTGATGCACAAACTGGACGAATTTTAGAAGATGGAAACAATTATGATATAACTGGCAAGAAGTATAAGCGTGTTCCTGCTACAGAAGGTACATATACAGGCCATAAAGGCCAAGCAGAATTGACTGCTGAGCAGGCAGCAAAATTAGTAGAAGATGCATTCGGTATTCCGAAAGAGAAGAAATTGGAGAACTCGTCCACACAAGATAATTGGAACAATAGTGAAGAGAAGCTGTGGCACTTAAATTGGGCTGAAGAAGGACAGCAAAGTTTTGAAGGGCGAATTTATGCATCAATTCTTGTTAAGCAAGGATTCGTTAGAGATTATAGCAGTAATCAATATATGATGGGTGTGCCGAAGGTGGATGATGCACTTCCTTCAATATCGAAAGAAGATGCTGAGAAAAAGGCGATTCTCCTGCTGAACAAAGTGTATCCGAATGCAAGTCAGGAGTTAAGACAGGTAGTTTCACCTGATTCTACTTCGAAGATAACGAACTATTCCTTCACTTTCCAACGGTTCTATAAGGATATTCCTGTTTCAGGAGATACAGTGAATATTAATATGGATTTACAAGGTAACATCTCAAGTTACTATGCGAATCGAAGCGATGTTGCGGATAAAGACTTAGATACACTGAAACCTGTTGTGACAAAAGAACAAGCGCTTGAGAAGGTTTGGAAAAATACGAAGCTAGAATTAAATTATATTTATGTAGGTGGAATTTACAATGGTAATCCAGATGAGCTGAGGAAAATGGGGCTTGTCTATACACAATCCTTAAAGGATAACCCGTTCATGTCGGTTATCGATGCTGCAGATGGAAATTGGAAGAAACAATGGTACGGCATCGCAGATGCGAAGACGTCTATCGCACCTGTGGATATTAAGGGACATGTTGCAGAGAAGGAACTAGATACACTCATCCAATTTAAAGTATTAAGCACAGATGATGCAGGAAAAGTAAATCCGAATCAAGCTGTAACGATTGGCGAATGGTGGACGATGTTGGCGAAGGCACATACTTCCCAATTTGCGGGTATGAGTTTCTCCAATGACAAGAAGCAGCCTTTTGCCGATATAGATGAGAAGAATGAGTATTATGATGCGATTCGCTTTGCGCTTCAGTATAAGTGGCTGGAAGCGAATGCAACCCTAAAGTTAGGCCCTGAGCAAGAACTGACTCGTGAACAATTCGCATCGTACTTGGTGTCTGTAACTAAATACAGCAAGTTGTCGAAGGAGATTGGTGCGAAGTTCCCAAGTTTGTCATATGCAGATAGCAGCCAAATTACGAATAAAGGTGATGTGTGGCTCGCTACACAGTTAGGACTGTTAAAAGCGAAAGACGGGAAGTTTAGTCCGAAGGATAAAGTGACAAGAGCTGAAGCAGCCACTGCAATTATGAGTCTTGTATATCTGCAAGGCAAATTAGATCAGGGTGTTTCGAACAATTATCCGTATTAATAGCTCAAGAATCCGCCTCTTAGGAGGCGGTTTTTTCATGTATGCCGCTGTTGCGATCATGAATCTTGTATACTTGCAAGGCAAGTTCGATCAAAGTTTTTCACTTGAAAATTCGTAGTAATCTATCAAAAATATAGAAGGCTATTCGGGAGTAGTTTAGAACTACTTCAGAACAGCCTTCTCATGTCCTCTATTATGGTTACACCGCTTTTATGGTGTTCTTGTCTTTCCTTCCAGACAGGAACCATCCAACTACAGCAATTAGAATAAGGACGGAGTAGAATATAACTTTCCAAAGCTTAGATTCTGCAAAGTCGTGCGAGATCACGTTCAATGTTGGGTGAGATAGCGTATAAACCGCTAACTTAACACCTACCCAACCCACAATTGCAAATGCAGCAATTTCAAGATTGGGTCTGCTCTCAAGCATTTTAACAAATAACGTTGCAGCGAAACGCATGATGATAAGTCCAACGAAACCACCTAGGAATATAACGATAAAGTGTCCGCCGTCCATGCCACCAATCTTCGGCAAATTCGTCGTGGGAAGTGCCACAGCAAGTGCAACTGCTGCTAGTATAGAGTCAACTGCAAACGCAATATCTGCAACTTCAACTTTAAATACAGTCATCCAGAAACCGCTCTTCTTCGTTTCTTTCTTTGAAATTTTATTTGCATCCTTATCTTGCTTCTTAATCATAACTTTTCTAAATATATGGTTAAGTGCGATGAACAACAGATACAGGGCACCTATCGCTTGTACTTGCCATACCCCTACGAGGAATGAAATTGTAAACAAGGATGCAAATCGGAATACGAACGCTCCTACCAAACCATAGAATAATGCCTTTTTTCTTTGCTCGTCTGGAAGATGCTTCACCATAATCGCTAAGACTAGAGCGTTATCCGCTGCTAGTAATCCCTCCAGCGCAATAAGAACTAATAGTACCCATCCATACTCCAACAATAATGCAAAATCCATGTTCATTCCCCCTATAGCGATGAATATTACAGGTGATACATACCACTCAACAAAAAAGACCCTTGCCTGATTCATAATCAGACAAAGGTCTCGCCACAACATAGTGATGTTGCCAATAAAGCCGGAGAATATCGTTCTCGAAATGACGACTTTATTGTTACAGCTACTCCCCTTTGGAGTAATATTCGGTTTGGTGAGTTGTGAAATTTTGATTCAAGAATAATACGTTACGCTTTCGAAACACGTTTCACTTTTTATTTAAAAAGAAAGAAAAAAATTAAAAAATGTGAGAAAAATTTTTATCGTAGTGTTCTAACTTTTTAAACACGCTCAGGTGCAGTTTTTCTTTTGAACGAAACTTTTTTCAGCAGGAAAAGAACGCTTTCTTTTTGAATATATTGCAGTAGGCATGGAAAATGGGAGGGATTCTCTGATGGCAATGGAAGTACTGACTGGTCGACATCCGTATTCCGAACAAGATTTGGAGCATTCGGAGCTGTTACCCTCGTATCGGGTGGATTTACGCAATGCAAACAATGTGCGGCTCGATCGATTCTTCAAGGCGAATCAGGTGAATGATTGGTCACAGGTGAGTTGGAAGCAGATCGGTAAGCCGTATGAAGTGAAGAATATGTCGGAGGATCGGCTACGTTGGGAGCGGGAGAACAGTAAGGAGATGCCGGTTCGAACTTCGTGGGAGATGTTCAATCGTTCGTTTCATGAGTGGTTTGAGAAGGATGTCCCAAGTGAGCTCCTAGGTGCGAGAAAGTCATTCATGCGTCATATGGGACGTTTTGAAATGAAAGAAGTGAAGACAGCACTTAATAATGTAATCTCGCTTAGCTTATGGAATTACGCACACCGTATTCAAGATGGTGTCTGGGACCCTCGTGGCAAGCGGGCGCTGTTCGAAGGGTTGGATGTGCAAAAGCCGCGTATTCTATTCTTAGGGGCAGCCGAAGGGTACGAGGCGATGCAGCTTCATGCGATGTATCCAGGCGGTGAAGTCGTATTAGTCGATTATGATGAATATTGCAAGACGAATCGATTTGCTGATTTTCCAAGTTCTTATCCATTCCTAGGGGCGAATCCCGCAACAGGCAGTACGAAGGTATGGTACAAGGATCAGATGAACATTCACTATGTGGTCGAAGACATTCGCAATCTGTCGTTTGGTCCAGAGTTTGATATTGTGCTGAGTGTGGGACTGCTGGAACATTTTCCAGATGAATATAAGGCAGAAGTGATGGAGTGGCATCGTAAGTTCTTGAAGCCAGGTGGATATGTAGTGATGACGACACCGCGCAATCAGATGAGATCGAGATTGTTCTATAAGATTATGGAAGATGTGATGAACCACACGTACCGCGAGCTAATGGATGTTCGTCAGATGGGGCTTTATGTGTACGAGAATGGTTTCGACATCCTGCGTCACGGGTTCATTAAGGTGCATAATGGGATTGTGGCAAAGCCGCGTTAACCAATAAAGAAGTCTCAGAAACGTAGGTTTTTGAGGCTTCTTATTTATTTGACGTTACTTAGTTAGACCCTCGGATAAGCATTCGATCATTTTCTTTAACATTTTTGAAAAAGCGGGTTCTCCAATTTCTTGTCGATGTAATGGAAGCAGGAGTGTGGATCGAAAAAGGCCGATCAATACTTCAGGGTCATTTTCTGTAACCCCTTGTTCTTGTAGAAATTTTACAAATTCTAATGAACCATCTAAATCTTCTTTAGCATGCTGATCTAAAAGCTCCTTGGGAAGTCTTTGTACGATGCGCTCATATTCACCTCGTTGATAAAGGCTTAGCAAAAATGGGTTTTCTTCTATGGTTTTAAAAGAGGTTTCAAAAAAACGAATTAGGAGCTCTTTGGGTGGTAGTGATTCACACATTATTCGTGAAATAACTAGATTTTTAACTTCTTCTTCTTTTCGCAGCACTGAGTAAAACAACTCTTCTTTTGAAGAATAATAGGAATAGAAAGTACCTTTTGCAATTCCACATGCTTGTATGATGTCGTCAATACTAGTTTTGAAAAACCCATATTGAGTAAACAGGTCTTTACCCTTAACGAGTAGTTTTTCATGAATTTGTTTTCTTTGTTCTGGTGTAATTCTTGCCATCGTATATCCCCGCCAATCCTTATTCGACTATTTGTAGACATTTAGTCAAATGTCTGATAAGGTTATTTTACAGAAAAATAAGGCTTTTGTAAATGGAAAAGGAGAAACGATATGCATTCAAATAAAGATGTGCCTATTTATGGATTTGTTGCACCGGGATTTGAAGGGGTAAAGGAAGAATTTAAAAGAAATTTTATGGAAAGAGGGGAAGTTGGAGCGGCATTTGCTATTTACAAGAACAATGAACCTATTGTTGATTTGTGGGGGGGATATCGAAATCGACTGACCTGTGCAGAATGGGAGAAGGATACATTGGTTCAAGTGTTTTCAGCAACAAAAGGCTTTGCTGCACTGTCATTAAGTTTAGCGAGCGCTAGAGGGTACTTGAACTATGATGAGAAGGTGTGTAGCTATTGGCCGGAGTTTGCACAGCATGGCAAAGACCAAATAACCGTTAGAGAACTGCTCGCGCATCAAGCTGGATTGTCTCCTTTGGATGAATTGAACATTGATCGGTTAGAAGACTTAGACACTTCTCGGTTAGCCGTTGCCCTTGCTGCAAGCAAACCCGCTTGGGAGGTTGGAAAAATGCATGGTTATCATGCTTGGACACTTGGAGCTTTAATTGGAGAACTAATTAGAAGGACAGATCCCAAGCATCGGACTCTTAAACAATTTTTTCAAGAAGAAATTGCAGAACCACTAGAGGCAGAGTTTTATATCGGACTTCCTAATCATATAGCAGAAGAAAGAATAACAAAGATCGAAGGAATCAATCATCCCATTCAGTTGCTTAAGGGAATGACAAAGCTGCCTATCAAGATGCTGCTTGGTTTTCTTAATAAAAAGTCGTTAGTAGCCAGAAGCTTAGTCGATCCGAAAAAATTCGTAGCCAATGATAATTTTAATCATCGACCTATGTTATCGATCGAATTCCCTTCGGGAAATGGGGTGGGGCAAGTAAGAGCTATGGCTAAAATTTATGGTGCTTTTGCTAGTGGTGCACCAAACCTCGGATTAAGTGAAGAAGCATTAAATGGATTAAGGAACGGTGCGAGCCCTCCAGTATCAGGGTATTATGATCATGTGAATGGGATAAATTTAGCTTATTCGTTGGGATTTTGGAAACCTTTTTCGGATATGGAATTTGGGCGGAGTGAAAGCTCGTATGGTCACCCTGGTGCAGGAGGAACCTTCTGTTTTGCCGATCCCGATGAAAAATTAGGTTATGCTTATGCGATGAACAAACATGGTTTTGGCATGGGAAATGAACCAAGAGAACTAGCATTACGAAAAGCGGTATATAGTTGCCTCTGAAAATTACTTTCAATGGGCTCTCTATATGATATAATCAGAACAAACGTTCTTGGGGACGTACATTCCAATACATACATAGGTGAAGACATAGGGGAGAATGGTGATGTTCATGAGAAAATGGTTAGGGTTTGTAATGATGGTCGTGCTTGCGATAAGCCTAGTTGGATGTTCGATTCAGGTTGGGGATACGGCGACCACGAAGTCGGAAACAGGTCTTAGTGCGAAGCAGCTTAAGGCAGATGCTGCCGGTAAGTTAGGTGTATTTTATCTGGATGTGGGTCAGGGCAGTTCTCAGCTCTTAATCTCACCTGCAGGTAAGACGATGCTAATTGACACAGGGGATATTGATAAAGAGCAGCTTATGCTGAAGTATATGAAGGATTACGACATCAAGAAGATTGATATTCTTGTGTTGTCACACGCACATGCGGATCATATCGGGACGGCGAGTAGCATTATTGATCAGATAGATATCGGTAAGATCTACATGCCGCGGGCAGGTAATACGACAAAGACGTATGAGAATGTGCTGAAGTCGATCAAGAATAAGGGTCTTAAAGTCACAACAGCCAAAGCAGGAATTACGCTGGATTGGGACGAAAAGGTGAAGGTAGAGATGCTGGCTCCTGTCCAGGCGACTTATGAAGATTTGAATGACACAAGTGCCGTTGTGAAGGTGACATATGGGCAGTCGAGTTTCTTGTTCACAGGCGATGCTGAGCGGGTAAGTGAGAAGGATATGCTAGAGTCCAAGGCGGATCTATCTGCGACTGTGCTGACAGTAGGTCATCATGGGTCAAGCTCCTCGACATCAGCTTCATTCTTGAAAAAGGTAAAGCCGAAGTACGCGGTCATTCAAGTTGGGGCAGGTAATTCGTATAAGCACCCGACTGAGGTTGTGTTAAATCGATTAGATAAACAGGGGATTCCCGTGTATCGTAACGACCTGAATGGCCAAGTTGGTGCGATTACAGATGGTAAGGAGATCAAATGGACCCTAGAGAGGTAGTGTAGCTATGCAAGGGATTGTGGATCGATTCGAAGGCGAATATGTGATCATTGAGATTGACGGTGTGAATCAAGATGTACCTCGTGATCAAGTGGCTTGCGGTGTGAAGGAAGGCGATGCGGTCGAGCTGGTTGATAAGGTATGGGTGACGAATCCAAAGCTGACGGAAGAGCGCAGGCAATCGATCCAGAAGCTGATGGATGATGTGTGGGAAGATTAGTAGTGGCTGTATGACTCTGTAAAACAAATAAAGGCAATCCCAAGTTCTTGTGAGGAACAGTGGATTGCTTTTACTCGTTGTGATGCATTTGTTTTAAAAAAGAGGACCTAGTTCGTCTAAGCGATTGTTCTTTTTATAACCATATAGGAGTTCATCAATTGTAGGTGTTTTGGTTTTCTTGGAAGAAGTCTTTTTCACTTTAGGTAACAATTCCGATTCCTGTTTCGCTGCCGCTTTATCTGAGTCCTTGGTATCGATCTGATCGAGTAGACTCGTAATCGCGGAATTATCTAGGTTAGAGAAATTAATCATGTTGTTCATCTCCTGATGTATTCGTGATCAATAGAATAACCATCTTATTCTACCAAAAATAAATATGAAGTGACAAGGTCGAAGTTATGAACGAAGAATGAACATATCGAACTGGCATTTTAATGAAAAAGAGTTTGTTAGCTTCCTATGTTAAAATAGTAGGTATGCGAAAGTAGAAGATCGGAAGGAGTGAAAGCTGTTATGGCAGTAAAGTTCGTAATTGGTCGGGCGGGAAGCGGGAAGACGCGCTATTGTATTGATGAAATACGTGAACATCTGATTCGAGAGCCGGAAGGAGCACCGTTAATCCTACTCGTTCCTCAGCAATTTACGTTCGAAGCAGAGCGGGAACTCGTGTCCAAAGAAGGTGTGAGCGGTACGATTCGTGCACAGGTGCTTAGCTTCCATCGTCTAGCTTGGCGAATCATGCAAGCAGAGGGCGGAACGGCACGGACTCCTATTGATGAGATAGGGAAGAAGTTGCTACTCAGACGTATTATGCAGCGCCGCCAGGGTCAATTGAAGTTCTATGCAGGAACGCAGGATCAGCAGGGTGTCATTGATCGGATGGATGAGCTGTTTACGGAGTGGAAGCGTTATGGAATGCAGCCACAGCATCTGGAAGAGCGGATGGATAAGGGTCGTTACCACTGGGAGCATTCGCAGTCGCTTGAACCGAAGATGCAAGATTTGATGATGGTATATCGGGAGTTTGAAGAAGAGTTGAAGGCGCAGTACTTGGACGGTGAAGATGTGCTGACGCTTCTAGCAGAACAAATTATTCAATCGGAGTGGCTCTCTAACGCGAAAATCTGGATTGATGGATTCCATGGATTCACGCCGCAAGAGATGGCGGTTATTGAGCGCCTCATGATTCGTTGCCCCGAAGTGTCAATGACATTCTGTCTGGATCGCCCTTATTACGATTATGACGATTTGGATGATCTGGCTCTGTTCCATCCGACAGCTCGTACGATGCGTCAACTGCAGCGCAGCTTAGTGAATTATGGCTTGCCGGCACCACATATGGTAGAGCTTGCAGATCGAAAGTTACCGACAAGGTTTACGAACAATCCGATGCTCGGATTTTTAGAACAATATTATGATCGGAATACAGGACGGGTTCGATTTGATAAGAAGGATGCGGAGAAAGTGCATGGCAATGGTCGTGTGAATGAATCGATCGTTATTGCTGAAGCTGCGTCACGCCGTGCAGAAGTCGAGGGTGTATGCCGTGAGATGGTGCGCCTTACGCGTGAAGAAGAGGTTCGCTGGCGTGATATGGCGGTTATGGTACGCAATATGAACGAATATGGCGAACTGTTATCCGCTGTGATGTCGGATTTCAATATTCCTCACTTCCTTGATCAGAAAAGGTCTGTTCTGCACCATCCGCTCGTCGAGTTTATTCGATCTGCCTTAGAAGTGGTGAATCATCAATGGCATTATGATGCTGTATTCCGCTGTGTGAAGACCGACTTCCTGCTCCCATGGGGACATATGTACAGTGAGAGTAGGCTTCGCAGGCAAATGGATCGCTTGGAGAATTATGTCCTTGCATTCGGTATTAAGGGCAGTCGGTGGTCGGAAGAAAAGGCTTGGACGTATCGAGAGCGCAGATCGCTAGAAGGTCCTGAGGAAGAATTGCGGGAAGCCGAGGAGAAGGCACTTGCTGAGATTAACGAGACACGCCGCTGGGTGTCGGTTCCGCTGCATCATTTTGCCCGTAGACTGAAAGATCGCTCGAAAGTTCAAGGTAAAGTGGAAGCTTTGTTTGAGCTGCTCGCATTTGCCAATGTCCCTGAACGTCTTGAGCGCTGGAGTCTGACATGCAGTGAAGCGGGTCAGCTTGAAGAGGCGCGTGAGCATACTCAATTATGGGATCGAGTTATGGATGTATTCGATCAGCTCGTGGACATGCTGGGTGAAGAAGAAGTATCTAATGAACTGTTTGCGGATTTGGTGGAGACGGGTCTAGAGAGTATTTCTATGGGACTGGTACCACCATCCTTAGATGAAGTGCTAGTAGGTACTGTAGATCGGACGAGATCGGGATCGGTTACGCATGCGTTTATTCTTGGTGTGAATGAAGGTGTATTACCTGCGAGACTTAGCGAAGACGGTTTGCTGACAGAAAATGAACGTGAGATGCTGCAACAAGCAGATATTAGCATGGCAGATAGTGCGAAGCGGAAGTTGCTTGATGAACAATTCTTGATCTATAACGCGATAACTTCAGCAAGTTCGTACTTGTGGATGAGTTACCCGCTTGCAGATGAAGAGGGTAAGGGTTTATTGCCATCAGAAATTATGAAGCGAATTCGTTATTTATTCCCGCAGGTGAAGGTGAAGCAGCTAGCACTTGAACCGACTCCATTTATGAGTGAGAAGGAATTGTTTAGTTACTTGGCACATCCGCAGCAAGCCTTCTCATTCCTTGGTGTGCAGTTAAAGCGCAGAATGCAAGGCGAAGATATCGCGAAGACGTGGTGGGATGTGTACAACTGGTTATTGGGTAATGAGGCGTGGAACGGGAAACTGGAACGTATGGTACAAGCCCTAATGTTCGACAATCATGTGGACCGTCTGCCTGCTTCAACAAGTCGTGAGTTGTACGGCTCTCATCTGAAGGCGAGTGTGTCTCGAATGGAGCGATTTGCTGGCTGTCCGTTCTCTCATTTTGCTTCACATGGTTTGCGATTGCGTGAACGTAAGGTCTATGCGCTTGAAGCACCAGATATTGGACAACTGTATCATGCGGCATTGAGTGAATTCGCTCAAGGGTTACAGCGAGATGGACTGGATTGGGGCGATCTATCGCCTGAGGATTGTTATAAGCGTTCTGCTCAGGTTGTTGAAGAGCTGGCACCGAAGCTGCCAGGGGATATTCTATTAAGTTCACATCGCTTCCGTCACATTACGCGTAAGCTTCAGGATGTTGTGGGACGTTCATCGGTTGTACTTGCTGAACATGCAAAGCGCGGCGAGTTCAAACCTCTCGCGACAGAGCTGGATTTTGGACCGGGATCAACATTGCCAGCGCTTGAATTTACGCTGGAGAACGGTTGTACGATGGAGATTATCGGTCGAATCGACCGCGTAGATCAGGCAGATACCGAAGGCGGCGTGCTATTGCGCGTGATTGACTATAAATCCTCTGCGACTGCGCTTGATATGGCAGAAGTGTTCCACGGGTTGTCGCTACAAATGCTCACTTACTTGGATGTTGTCATTACTCATGCGGAGAAATGGCTCGGTATTGAAGCGAAGCCTGCGGGTGTTCTGTATTTCCACGTGCACAATCCACTGCTACTCCATGCCAATCGCATTGGAGCAGATAAGGCCGAAGAGGAGACGCGCAAGCGCTATAAAATGAAGGGCTTGCTTGCGGCAGATACGGAAATTATCGGGATGATGGACAGTGCACTCAAGACAGGTACAGGACATTCACAACTATTGCCTGTTGCAATCACGAAGGACGGCGGTTTCTATAAAAACTCATCTGTTGCTACAGACAAGCAGTGGAAGCAGATTCGTTCGTATGTACGAGGTCAGATTAAGCAAATTGGGACAGATATTACCGATGGAGCGGTCGATATATCTCCATACCGGATGGGAAATAAAGCAGCGTGTATGCGCTGTTCATATCGCTCAGTCTGCCAGTTCGAACCGCATTTTGCAGGTAGCCAGTATCAAGTAAGAAGGAAAATGAGTGGGGATGAACTCTGGTCAGAGATTGACCGGTGTGTGATGAATCAAGAAGTAGGTACAGGAAGACAGGCTGAAGGGGGAAGCGGAGTATGACATTAGATGCGAATAAGATCATCATGCAGACGGCTCCAGTTAAGCCTGAAGGTAGTACATGGACGGATGAACAATGGGAAGCTATTGCACGACGTGGCAGTGATCTGCTCGTCGCTGCGGCAGCAGGATCAGGGAAGACAGCGGTACTTGTAGAACGAATCATTGGACGTATTTCATCGGAAGACGCCCCTGTGGATGTGGATCGGCTATTAGTTGCAACTTTTACGAAAGCAGCGGCAGCTGAGATGAAAGAACGAATTCGTGAAGCACTGGAGCGTAAGCTGGAAGATAATCCGCAATCCGAACATCTTCGTAAGCAGTTAGCGCTGATGGGTCGTGCGTCGGTAACGACACTGCATTCTTTTTGCCTAGAGGTGATTCAGCGTTATTACAGCTTGATTGGGTTAGACCCAGGGTTTCGAATTGCGAATGAGACCGAAGGTGACCTGCTTCGCCAGGATGTGATGGAAGACATGCTGGAGCAGTATTATGAGCAAAGCGCTGACGATGCGCCATTCTGGCAACTCGTTGATGGATTCGGCGGTGAGCGCGGGGATGGTCCATTAATTGAGCTGATCGAGAAGCTGTATGAGATTTCACGAAGTCAGCCATGGCCAGAACATTGGCTCACGGAGACGGCTGCGATGTTTGGTGGGCAGCAAGACGGTATTAGATCAGATGGTGGTCTGAATGATGAAGTGGCTGAATTAGCGAGCATGAGTTCAGATGCAGAGGAAGATAGATGGGTAACAGAATCCACAGGATCAACGGAAGCTGCAATTGATGATCGTTTGTCTTGTGACAAGGCTGCTCTTCGATTGTGGCAGGAGAGCCTGCTCCCTATCGTTAGACTGGAGCTTGAAGGAGCGGCAGAGTTATTTGCTCAAGCACTTCGAATTGCGGAGATACCAAGCGGCCCTGAGCCTTATGCGGAAACGTTCCGGGAGGAATTGAGTGAGGTTCGAGAACTCATTGCTTATTCCAGTCAGTCTTGGCTTAAAGTACAAGAGCTGCTCTCGCAAATTCCTTCACGGAGGCTCAAGCCTTGTCGTGGTGACTCAATCGATACGGAGCTTAAAGAACAAGCCTCCGATTTGCGAAAGAAAGCGAAGACAGCGCTCGACAAGCTGCGTACCGAACTATTTTCCCGATCAGAAGATGAGTATGCCGAAGAAGTTCGATTACTTGCACCGATGCTGAGGACGTTGTCTGCGCTTGTTGTAGATTTCGGTCAGCGGTATCAAGCGGCTAAAGCGGATAAGGGATTACTGGATTTCGGAGATTTGGAGCATTATACGTTGCAAATTTTACGGGATCCATCTTCCTCTCCGACACATACAGTACCATCGCAAGCAGCACTTGAGTATCGGGCGCAGTTCGTTGAGGTACTTATTGATGAGTATCAGGATACGAACCGTGTACAGGAAGCGATCTTAGATCTGATCTCGAATACATCTCCAGGTAACCGATTTATGGTGGGTGATGTGAAACAGAGTATTTATAAATTCCGTCTAGCCGAACCAGGACTTTTCTTGGATAAATATAAAGCTTTCTCAACAGGTGCGAGCGAAGATGGCGTGAAGATTGATCTGGCGCGTAATTTCCGTTCTCGGTTGGAAGTGGTAGATGCGGTCAATTTTGTGTTTCGTCAATTAATGAATGAGCGTGTAGGTGAAATCTCGTATGATGTGGATGCCGAATTGATTCATGGTGCCACGTATCCGAATGCAGATCAAGATTTTGCTGTGCATGTGACGTTAATCGATCGCAGTAGTGATGGTTCAGGTGGAGATGAGGCGCTAGACACGGAGGAAGCAGCGGATTCAGCTGAATCCCAATCGGGTGATGGGGCGGAGAGTGAAAGTCCGTTTGCAGAAGCGCAAGAACTAGCGACCGCAGAAGCAGAGGCGAGAACGATTGCGCGTCAAATTCATGAACTGTTGAACCCTGAGAGTGGCAAGCCGTTCATGGTGTATGACAAGCAGAGTAAAGGCATGCGTGAAGCGACGTATCGCGATATTGTGATCTTGATGCGTGCGACTTCCTCTTGGGCTCCGACATTTATGGAAGAATTGCAAACGCAGGGTATTCCGGCATATGCGGATTTAAGTTCAGGTTATTTCTCAGCAACTGAAGTAGAAGTCATGATTTCTCTTTTGAAAATAATCGATAACCCGTATCAAGACGTACCGCTTGCAGCTGTACTTCGTTCACCGCTTGTCGGGCTTACAGCGGACGAGCTGGCGCTCATTCGAATTAATGGTGGTAAGAAGATTAGCTTCTACGACACCCTACGTGCTGCAGCTGTAATTGAAGATATGGATGATGAAGCTACAGCTTCCGCTCTTCAAGCGAAACTTGTGCATATCCTTGCCAAGTTGAACGAATGGCGTACCGCGGCAAGACGCGGATCACTTGCAGAGCTGATCTGGAACATTTACCGTGAAACAGGCTTCTACGACTTTGTCGGCGGGATGCCGCATGGTGGTCAGCGTCAGGCGAACTTACGCGCGCTGTATGATCGTGCGAAGCAGTACGAAAGTACGTCACTTCGAGGATTGTTCCGATTCTTGCGCTTTATTAAGCGAATGCAGGATTCAGGTGGTGATCTAGGTACAGCAAGAGCGCTCGGTGAAGGCGAGAATGTCGTACGCATCATATCGATTCACAAGAGTAAAGGACTTGAATTCCCTATCGTGTTCGTAGCAGGTATCGCGAAGATGTTCAATCAGCGCGATTTGAATGAAGCATTTTTAGTGCACAAGGAGTTAGGGTTTGGTCCGAGGTTCTTGGATACGGAACTTCGAGTTGCTTATCCGACCTTGCCGCTTCTAGCGATTCGCCGTGCGATGAAGCTTGAGACATTAGCGGAAGAAATGCGAGTCTTGTATGTCGCCTTAACGCGTGCGCGAGAGAAGCTCTATCTTGTTGGAACCGTGAAAGACGCAGTGAAACAAATGAAAGATTGGTCTAGACTCGTCGAACATAAGCCATGGAACTTGCCTGATAATGATTTAGCGAAGGCGAAGAGTTACTTGGATTGGCTCGGACCTGCTCTAATGAGACATCAAGATGCAAGCATGTGGCGAGAAGCTGCAGAATATGGATTCGATAGGCTGACTGGTGACGTGGCGAATGACCGTTCCAAGTGGACGTTTGAGATCAAAGCGCTGCATGCTCTTTTTGAAGTGAGTAATGAAGTAGTTGATCCGACTGTGGGTGACCCTTTCTTAACTGCGGTTAAAGAGGGCAGACCAGTAGATGTTCATCAGACCTTCGCAGAAGCTGATGAGGCGCGTGCGGACGTGGTTGAAGAACAGGCTTTAGTTACGAGTGAAGTTAGCCTAGACTTAGTCGAGCTTAATACGAGTCACGAGGTTAGACAACGCTTGGAGTGGCAGTATGCTCATCCATTTGCACAGACGTACTTCGGAAAGACAACTGTTTCGGAAATGAAGCGTGTTGGGGAAGAGAAGCGATTAGCGCTTGCTGGCGAAATGCCTGATGCACGATTGGAATGGAAACCTTCCTCCTTATTGCGTCGTCCTCGATTCTTGGAAGAGAGGAAGATGACATCAGCAGAGCGGGGAACCGTGTACCATGCAGTCATGCAGAACTTGCCTTTAGAAGGGGAAGTGCCAGATGAACAGCTCGTGGAGCACACGTTAGCACGAATGGTAGAGCGTGAGATGTTGACGAGCGTACAGTGCGAAGCGGTGGATGCCGCGATGATTGTATCCTTTTTCCAGACCGAAGTGGGTAAGAGGTTATTGAAGGCATCGATCATCCGCCGTGAGGTTCCGTTCTCTTATGGACTTCGTGCAGGAGAGGTGTATGGGGAAGCTGATCCAATCACAGCGCAGGAAACCGTACTCATTCAAGGGGTCATCGACTGTTTGTTTGAAGATGAAGAGGGGCTTGTGTTGCTCGATTATAAGACAGACCGCACACATGGTAAGACGCTAGAAGATTTAGCGAAGCAATATCAAGTGCAGATGGACTTGTATGCACGAGCAATTGAGCATATTTATCGCAAGCCACTGGAGCGTAAGTATCTATATTACTTTGAAGGTCAGATTCTTGTGGATCTGGATGAGGCGCTCAAAAACGTTGAGTAAGAGTGTCTGTGAAATGCAGTAAGAGCTAGCAAGGAACACGTAGTTGTAAACTTCATAAGGACTGCTGTTGGATCACGCATTCTCTAAACTCTTTTGCAAAGAAGGGGGATACGTTAACGATCTGACAGCAGTTTTTTCGTTGTCCCCGGCCACCACCAGCCCAACACCCACTCTAAGTCCTTACAAAATCTTAATTTTACCCTTACAAACCAATCAATAAATACACCTCCCAAAACTTTGTGATTGTTTTCACATATTTTGTGATAAATTTCACATACGCCGAAATGGCAGTGGATTATAATACAGACATGAGGCACACACAAACATCAAAAACCTAAGAAATTTAAAGGTTTAGAGCATCAAGAACTGCCTCACGCACATGCTTCATTTGATCAGATTTTCGAGCAACACCGTAACAACGTGTTTAACATTTTTAATCACCCATAACTCATTAAATAGAGAGATAACATTGGAGGGAAACAAAATGGCTAAAACAGAAAAAGAGATCAAAAAGCCGGTTACTGCGCAAGACCAAGTGAATGAATTGGTGAAGAAAGCTCAAGTTGCACTCGATCAATTTATGACAATGAATCAAGAACAGATTGACACGATCGTTCATGAAATGGCGCTTGCGGGTGTTGAGCAACATATGCCGCTAGCGAAGATGGCGCACTTAGAAACAGGCAGAGGCGTGTACGAAGATAAGATTATTAAGAACATGTTCGCAACAGAATATATTTATCATAGCATTAAGAACGACAAGACAGTAGGCGTAATTGAAGATAATGAATACGGCAACTTCCAGAAGATCGCGGAGCCAGTCGGTGTGGTTGCAGGGGTTACACCCGTAACGAACCCAACTTCAACGACGATGTTCAAAGCGCTAATCGCAATCAAGACGCGTAACCCGATCATCTTCGCATTCCACCCATCTGCACAGAAATGTTCGGCGGAAGCAGCTCGGATTCTAAGAGATGCAGCTATTAAGCATGGCGCTCCTGAGAACTGTATCCAATGGATCGAAACACCTTCCATTGATGCAACGAATGCACTGATGAATAATACAGGTGTAGCACTTGTCCTTGCAACAGGTGGTTCAGGCATGGTGAAAGCCGCTTACTCCACGGGTAAGCCAGCACTTGGTGTAGGTCCTGGTAACGTACCTTGCTTTATTGAAAAGACGGCAGATCTTCAGCAAGCTACAACGGATTTAATTCTTTCGAAGACTTTCGATAACGGTATGATTTGCGCTTCTGAGCAAGCCGTAATCATTGAAAAACCTGTCTATGATCAAGTGAAGAAACTTCTGATTGAAAAAGGTTGCTATTTCACAAATAAAGCAGAAACAGAGAAATTGACTAAACTTGCGATTAATCCTGAAAAATGTGCCGTTAACCCTGACATCGTCGGCCAACCGGCAGCTAAGATTGCTGCTCTTGCAGGTATTGATGTACCACAAGATACGAAAATTCTGATTGCAGAAATTGATGGTGTAGGATATGACTTCCCGCTATCAGCTGAGAAGTTGTCCCCGATCCTTGCTTGTTATAAAGTGAATACAGCTGAAGAAGGTATTGAGCGTGCAGCACAGGTAGTACAATTCGGCGGTATGGGTCACTCCTCCGTGATTCACTCCAAAGACCAAGCTGTCATTACAGCGTTCGGTGAACGATTGCAGACTGGCCGTATCCTTGTAAACTCCCCGTCCACACATGGTGCGATTGGTGACCTTTACAATACGAACTTGCCATCTCTAACACTTGGTTGCGGATCTTACGGTAAGAACTCCACATCTTCTAACGTAACGGCGGTGAATCTTATTAACGTGAAACGTGTAGCACATCGTACAACTAACATGCAGTGGTTCAAGCTTCCTTCTAAAGTTTACTTTGAAAAAGGTTCAACGCAATACCTTGCGAAAATGCAGGATATTTCCCGAGTAATGATCGTAACGGACGAAGTGATGGTGAAGCTTGGTTATGTAGCTAAAGTTGAGCACTGGTTACGCCAACGCCAAGTTCCAGTAGCGATCGAAGTGTTCTCCGCGGTTGAAGCAGATCCGTCTGTAGATACAGTGGAAAGAGGAACTGCGCTCATGAACGAGTTCAAGCCAGACTGCATTATTGCACTAGGCGGCGGTTCACCAATGGATGCTGCGAAAGCAATGTGGCTCTTCTATGAGCACCCAGATGCAAACTTCAGCGATTTGAAAAAGAAATTCCTAGACATTCGTAAGCGTGTCTTCAAATATCCAGCGCTTGGCAAGAAAACGAAGTTCGTTGCCATCCCGACAACTTCCGGTACAGGTTCCGAAGTAACATCCTTCGCGGTTATTACTGATAAGAGTGAGGGAGCAAATACGAAATATCCATTAGCGGATTATGAGCTAACACCAGACGTAGCCATTATCGACCCTGAGTTCGTATACTCCTTACCGAAAACATCGGTAGCTGATACAGGTATGGACGTACTGACTCACGCAATTGAAGCTTATGTGTCTGTGATGGCAAGTGACTATACAGATGGTCTTGCGATCAAAGCGATTCAACTGGTATTCGAGCACCTTGAAGAATCTTATAAGACGGCTTGCCCACATGCTCGTGAGAAAATGCATAATGCATCCACACTTGCAGGAATGGCATTCGCTAACGCATTCCTAGGCATTAACCACTCCCTTGCACACAAATGGGGCGGTCAGTACCACACAGCTCACGGTCGTACGAACGCGATTCTAATGCCTCACGTCATTCGCTACAATGCGAAGAAACCGACGAAGTTCGCTTCATTCCCGAAATACAGCCACTTCGTAGCGGATAAGCGTTATGCAGAGATCGCAAGAATTCTTGGACTTCCAGCTAGCACAACAGAAGAAGGGGTTAACTCCTTGATCCAAGCGATTCGTGATCTGAACAAGCGTTTGAACTTACCTGAAAGCTTCCAAGCCCTAGGCTTTGATGCCAAAGACTTTGAATCCAAAGTGGATTACTTGGCAGACCGTGCGTTCGAAGATCAATGTACGACTGCCAATCCGAAGATGCCGCTAGTAAGTGAACTTGCAGATGTGTATCGCAACGCATTCTACGGCAAATTCTAAGCAAGTATTTTGGAGCTTTACTCATGTTTGACTCATGAACCTCATAGTGTCCACCCTCTTATGCCGTGCAGCGATTGTTGCACGGCACTTTTTTTATCAATTGAGAGTGTGATTCGTTAAATTGCTTTGCTGGCCTCTTTTTGTTACTGTATTGTTACGCTTTTACTAGGCGTGTTTTCTACAATGAATACAATTCTATGAGCGTTAGAAACTACCCTAGAAGGAGGCCATTTATCGAATGCCTAGAATATCAATTGGCTTCATCCTTATAGCGTTATCCTTACTTCTTAGCGGATGCAGCTTTCAGACATTCCCTACGGAGCTGCTTCGTGCGCCGAAAATGACGACTGATCTGAATCAAATTCGTGAAGCGGTTTCGTACTACATGCCATCAGGAGCAAGGCTGTTAATTCCTTCGCGGCACAAGACCGTGGAATCTTCTATTCAGGAGATCGATATGGATGGGGACGGCATTGATGAAGCAGTAGCATTTTACAAAATTGAGAAAACACAGCTTGAAGTTGGCATCTTAATCTTGAAAAAAGAAGGAAACAAGTGGATCAAGACTGAGCAGTACACCGATGTCGGTGCATCTATTGACTATATTCAATTCAGTGATTTATCCGGTGACGGGAGAAAAGAACTACTCGTAGGCTGGAATGGCGGGGACTATGGCCTGAAACAGCTTAATATTTATCACTATGACAATGAAAAGTTAAAGCAAGTCGGGCAGATGAGCTACTCGGATCTTGCGATTGATGATCTGGATGAAGATGGCAAGCAAGACCTAATTCTTTTTAACCACGATCATGTCAAAATGGAAACGAGCGCTTCCGTCTATCATTTGGAAAAAGAGCGACTCATTCGCATTGATTCTATCATGCTTGATGGTGGCATCAATGGATTTATGAATGTGACTACGGGACTAGCAACACCGAAGCAAAAGGGAGTTTTTGCAGAGATTGGTGTTGGCGCACATTCCGCTTATACATTGCTGTTAACGATGGAGAATGGAAAGCTGTTCGATGTGCTTCGAAAGGGAGATTTCGATTATGAACTGACCTATAAAGCGCAATCGGTCTATTCAGAAGATATGAATGGGGATAATCTCATCGAGATTGCTGTGCTTGAAGAGCCGCCACAACAAGAGAATGTGAGCTTAGCCGAAATGCCTTGGATCACGAATTGGCTGCAGTGGGATGGTAAGAATGGGCTAATACCGGTTCACAAAAACTATAACAACTACACAGCTGGCTATCGCTTTGATTATCCACAAACTTGGAATTCGTATATGACCATTCAGCGCAATGAAAGTGAAACGAGCGGGGAGTCGATCTTCAACTACATAGCGGAGGATAAGAAACGTTTGATTCCACTTGCTGCAATCCGATATGTAGATAATTTGGACTGGCCTGATACGGAGAAGAAGTTAAAAGATGCGATGACCGAATACACATTAATTGGACAAAATTACGGCAAAACGATCTTTGCTGCTGTATATCCAATGCCTGAAAATTTAAAGGTAACGGACCGTAATCGATATAGTAATTTAAGAACGAATACGACCTATTTGGACGAGAATATTAAGATATTGAATGTCGAGTAAGAGGCAAGTGGGAGGGTAATGGAGTGGAAACAACTGAAACAAAAGTACTGGTGTTAGAAGATGAATCATCGATTCGCAGTTTTGTACGTATTAACTTAAAACGTGGCGGATTCCAAGTCATTGAAGCAGAGACAGGTGAAGAAGCGCTTGATATTGTCAAAAGAGAGACAGATATTCGTATCGCTCTACTTGATGTGATGCTTCCAACTTCTTGTTCTGGCTTTGATGTATGTCGCGAACTACGCAAATTATATCCGCATATCGGGATTATTATGCTGACGGCCAAAGGACAGGATCATGATAAAGTTGAAGGATTTGAAAGTGGAGCAGACGATTATGTAACCAAACCTTTTTCACCAGTAGAACTTGTAGCAAGGGTTCAAGCACTACTACGAAGAATGGGTTCAGTAAGTACATCTCAAGAGACGGATCACGATGAACAGCGATCAGGACCATTCTGCATCTCGATGGATACACGTAAATTTTATAAGAATAATGTACTTATTGAACTTACTCCTACTGAATTTTCGATCATGAAGCTATTCATGGATTCACCGAACAAAAGTATTTCCCGGGACGATATTCTCAACGAGGTATGGGGTAGACATTACATGGGCGACCTCAAGATCGTGGATGTTAACATACGACGGATCCGGCAAAAAATTGAAGATCAGCCTTCACAACCGCAGTATATTGAAACGGTATGGGGATTTGGTTACTTGTGGAAGAAGGAATAGTACTTGAACAGTATTAAGGGTAGGGTTGTCTGGAAATTTGTCATTATTATTTTCGTAGTTGTGGTCTTAATGGGCGGCATGTTCACAGGTATGACTTGGCAATATTATTATGGCAGTGCTTCCCATGCGCTGAATCAGAAGGCAGACATCTCGGTAGCATTCTACAATAAATATTTGGAAAGCTCCTCGTTACTAGAGAAAGCTAGATATATTCTAGATAATTCACCAGTTAACGATGAGACGCGAACGGAGATATTAGATCCATATGGTGGGTTAATTATTGATTCGTATGGATTTCAATCGAAGGAGAAGCTTACGACCCCTGATGTGAAGTCCGCACTTAAAGGCGATACGGGGCAATGGATCGGAATCAATAAAAGTACGGGTGAGCGTATTCTGGCATTATCTAAGCCTCTGAAAAAAGAAAACACCGTAATTGGTGTCGTACGCTATACGACATCCATGGAACTTATCGATGAGACTGTCCGATTGATCGTATACATTACGATTGGTGTTGGTATTGCGATCATACTACTTGCCATTGGTGGATCAATTATTATGGCGAATCAGATTGTGCGCCCGATTCAGGAGCTAACCCAAGTAGCGAAGACACTTGCTGATGGTAATTTTGAAGTGAAAGCGATTAAGAGGCAGGATGACGAGATTGGTCATTTGGCAGAGACACTCAACTATATGAGCTCCGAAATCCAGAAAAATGATCAGATTAAGAGTGAGTTTATTTCTTCAATTTCTCATGAATTAAGGACACCGCTGACTTCGATTAAAGGCTGGAATGAGACACTCGTGTCAGGTGGAATGGACGATAAAGAAGAGATCAGTGAAGGACTCAATGTCATTTCTAAAGAGACGGATCGGCTAATTGGCCTTGTTGAGAACTTGCTTGATTTCTCCAAGCTGCATGGCGACACCATGACACTGCATTACAACGATTTAAACATGAACCAGATCGTAACCGATATTGGCAGTCAATTCATTCCCACTTGTACACAGAAACAGATAAACCTTCAGCTGCAGATGCAAGAAGGAATGCTGTTGATTGAGGGGGACATGAATCGCTTGAAGCAGGTGTTCGTTAACTTACTTGATAATGCGATTAAATTCACCCCTGCAGGTGGAACGATTACGATTATAACGGAGCAGGTAGATAAGCTTGTAACTGTTCAAGTGAAAGATACGGGTATTGGCATTCCTCCTGAGAAGTTGCGCTATGTAACAGATAAGTTCTACAAGGCAGGAACCCTTCACGCGGGCAGCGGCTTAGGCCTGTCGATCAGTAAGGAACTTACCCGCCTGCATGGCGGTAAGCTGCACATTGCAAGCAAGTGGGGCGAGGGAACAACTGTTACACTAGAGATACCAGCGCTGGATTTGGAAGAGTTGGGGCTTGAAGGCGGAATGGTGGAGTAGATAGATTAAGGATAGAGGGGAAGAGGATGGTAGAGATGCCATCCTCTTGTTATGTTATTTTTGAAATAAAACCGGTTAGTGAAAATATCATTGCATTTGATTTGGGATTAATTGAACCTGATGAATAGTTTTGGAGATATAGTGAGTAGTAATCTATGATAAAATTATAAGAGATTGTACCGAAAGCATCGGGAGCACTTACAAGTCGATAAAGACTTGTGTGGGCTCTTTTTTTGTTGTCAATGATGTAGATTGATTACCAGGTGGAGGGATTATTGTGATTATTCATGTTATGAAGAAGGATGACAAGTATCTTTATATTCAATTTGAGTATAACGAAGAGATAATTAACCGAATTAGAGGGATCAAGGGGAGAAAATGGATTCAAGCAGAACGGAAATGGGTTATTCCTTATACGTTGGAAGCGGCAGAAGAATTTGTACAATCATTTACTGATGCCAAAATTCATGTATCGCCTGATCTTATAGATGAAGGCTACATTTTTCAAAAACAAACTTCAGATAATCACGATTCTATCGAAGAAGATGATCATGAATTGTCCTGGGATGAGAACGCAAAGAAAAAATTGACTAATGAGCTAAAACTTCGTGGTTACAGTGTAAAGACGATTAAGGCATATTGTAGTCAGGTTGAAAGGTTTCACATTTTTGTTAAAGCGAACAAAAGTTTTAGCCTGGAGAAGAACATTACTGAATATGCACTTCAATTGCTTGAACTTAATCGTTCGCATTCTTATGTAAATCAAGCAATTAGTGCAATAAAATTTTATGTCGAGCATGTACTCTGTATGGTGACAAAAGCATCTTATATTCGACCGAAGAAGGAAAGTAAGCTGCCACATGTTCTATCTTTGAAGGAGGTCATGTGTATATTGAAAGCTCTACATAATTTGAAACATCGTGCTATCTTGTACATCACTTATTCCTCAGGACTACGAGTAGGTGAGGTTGTTCGATTAAAGTTAGATGACTTTGATTATGAACGTAAGACATTGCGTGTCCGCCAAGGAAAAGGACGTAAAGATCGAATCACATTCCTATCAGATTCTGCGATGGCGATGATAAGGGAATATATGCAGAAGGAAAAGCTAGATAAATGGATGTTTCCTGGTCAACATCCGAATAGCCACATTACAGAACGCTCCGTTCAGAAAATATTCGAGCAAGCAAGAGTTGCATCAGGAGTCCAAAAGAAAGTGAGTATCCATGTTCTGCGTCATTCTTTCGCTACGCATCTATTGGAGGGAGGTATAGATATTCGGTTTATTCAAGAATTACTAGGACACGCAAGTGTTCGAACGACCGAAAGATATACACATGTGAGTGTGAAAGATATAAGGAATATTAAGAGTCCCCTGGATCAGATGGAGTTGTGAGGTGGAAGTGCAATGGGAAGGGCGCAAATATAGGGTAATTATGGGGATTTACGAAATACGTAAATTCCCATATATGATATAATTATACGAAGTACGTAAATAAGGAGTTATAAGAAATCCCCGCAAAGTCTTAAATACATTCAAAAACTCATAAAGATAACGGATCTATAGGAGGACTATGATATACCTAGAGAAGGAAGATGTAATTAGACTGAATCAATTAGGTTTTAAACCGCCTTATGAATCAGGGGAGGTTTATGCATATCAATTTTATCAATATAAGAATGAAGAATGGTCTATTGGGGGGCAAATAACAGGTAACGAATCAATGCTAGCTCCACAGGAAGTATTTTTAGAAGGATTACGTTTGTATACAATTGATGAGATTTTTGATTGGATACATATAGAGGGATATGGAATGAGATTATTAAAGAATATTGGTTCAGGGTATAAATTTATAGTTTTCGATAAGGAGGCCAAGGAATACAAGGGGAGTGGCGGAACTTTATCAAAAGCCATTTTCAAAACAATCGAAAAGCTTTTAATGAAAAGAAAAGAGAATCAAAGTTAAAGGATTATCAAGTGAATTTTTGATGCAATTCGAAGTAGGCGGGGACATCTTATAACATAATATTCACGCTGCGTCGCCTATCGGCTCCTCGGTCTGCCCGAGGCATTTCAGAGAAGTAGGATCAGGCAGACAACCCTGCGAGGCTAAGTCCTAACGAACCCAGCAGTTACGCTGCTTTAAGCCTCTCGGGTTCGTGAACACAGAAACGTTAGCTGAAACTTCCTACGGCAAATACAATATTAAGAAAAATATCATATTGAATTAATTGGTTAAGATTAGTATAGCTAGTTGATATTTAAGTTTGCTAAAACATAACATCATAAATCCATAATCAAAGCAGGGAATTAGACGAAATTAGTCGAATAAAACAAGAATAGTGTCATAATTTGAAATCAACAAAGTGCAGAGTGTTAAGTTGTAAAGATTCTACTAAGTGTTTTTACTTAAAATCATCGTATAGGGGATATGGATATGGTTAAAGACGCAAAGGTTATTTCTTTTATTAATATGAAGGGGGGAGTTGGAAAAACGACCTTATGTAAAGAAATGGCGCTTTATTTATCAGAACGCTATAATTATGAAGATAAATCATCGGTCAGAGTATTGTTGGTCGATATTGATCCCCAAGCTAATCTTACTCAATCACTGTTGGAAAAATTCAACAAAGAGACCACGTTTTATAAAGAAAATCGAGAGATTGATTATAAGTGCTCAGTGGATAATGTTTTCAAACAAGAAATGGTAGGTATGACAAGGAAACATGTAATCTTAGAGCTTAGCGAGAATTTAGACTTAATTCCAGGTGAATTAGAGACGATTTTTCTGCAAAGGCAGCAGAATCCAAGTACTCCGAATAAATTAATGGATTACATTATAGATAAAGACTTAAGAAGTCAATATGATTTTATCTTTTTAGACTGCCCACCTACATATTCAGTTTATACAGAAATGTCGTTCTATACCAGTGATTACTATTTCGTTCCTGCAGTTCCGGATGCTTACTCTGTTTTAGGTGTAGATTTATTAGAAAGAGTAGTTAAAGATATAGTATATTCTCAAAGAAATACTGTATTTAAAGATTCGCAACCCAAAAATCTAGGTGTAATGTGGACACGGGTGCAACTGGGAGCTAAGCCTAAACAGGCTGATTTTATGGAAGGTCTGGAAACAGCGGAGGTTGTCATAAACAATAAGATTCATATTTTCGAGAATATTTTTTATGAATCCAATAAACTATCTACTTCAACATTCGATAAAAGTATTGTCGATAGAAATGACAAAAGTTTAGATGATATGATGATCAAAATATGTGATGAGTTTATTAAAAGAGTGGTGGTGATGAATAGTGATAACACTGTGGAAGAGAATTAAACTATTAGAAGTAAGACGAGATCCGTACCAAACCAAAATGGATTTCTACGCTGTGCTTATTCCTACACTTTTATCAAGAGAGATTTTTAAAAATAATCGTGAAATAAAAGAGCTTATCGAAAAACTGAAATTGAAAATCAGTATAAAAGATTATTTATTTGATAGTAGAACGGCTTTAATAGCAAGAGTTATAAGGGAAATACAATCTGATTCGGAAGAAGACTTAGAATTCAACATAGAAGTTTTTAAGAAAACTACAATAAAATTATTGGAGCAAAAAGATTTGATACACACAAATGAAGTGACAAATATTATTAATAAATTTTCTAGAAACAGTAAGGAATAGAAAAATGACTAACTCTTGGATTGTAAATAATTATTTTGATTATATGGAAATGAGCTTTCCGCAATATCATGCAAATTTATCAGAAGAGGACTTGCATGTTCTAAAAGAGCTTTACTTTTCTATAAATGATTTTTTTGTCATATGTAGTTGTTTCAATAAATCGGAATATGAAAGTGCGAATTTTTTCAACTTAATAAATGAATTTAAAAGTTATATAAGTAGACTTTTGTTAGTTGTTCCGATTAATGATAAATATTTGGTAGATTCTCTTTTTAGGTTATTAATTGAAAAGTTATATAGGATTTTATATGCACATTATCATGTTAACCTTTTGGAGGCTTCTATTAGGAAGCATGAAAGAAGAAAAATGAGCAGTAGATTGATAGGTAAGTTAAATAAAAAAGATGATTTAGATAACTTATACAATGAATATTCTGAGCTAATACATCATTCCAATCCAACCACATCCGATCTTTTAAACTTTAGACAGTTAAGTGAAATTAATGTTGATTTGATAACCTATATTAGTGAAAAGGTTGAGATCTTGAAAGAAATATTCATTGAAGATTTCTTTATTTCGAAGGTTGGAGAGGCTGACTTGGATCTGGCTTCAAAAATGCGATTGAGAAATCAGTTAATCAATCAAACTTCTAAGAGACTTGAGGAAGTAAGTATTATATGAATTTGATGGTAGTTCTAAAGAATAGAGCTCATTTTTTTGAGAATTTAAAAAATGAATTTATACTTCAAGCTACTTAACGTGGGTTAAATGAGAACGATTTTAGATGGAGAGATGGGCATGATATGTTAGCTAGCTTAACGAAGTTTTTAGTGTTTCACTTCTTTCGCTATTATTCATGCCCACAGAGACTCCGTATCAAATCACTCTATTAGCATAGCAAATTTACATTTTACCCCGAAGCACAGCGAATAGCACAATTATTTCATAGGCTGTTGCGGTAAATATGATTCGTGAACTTTAAAAAGTATGGTAATGCAATGCTAACAATGAGATGCGGAGGCTCCTAAGGATCCAAGATAAATAAATCTTTTTGCATCGGGATTCCTCGATGCTTTTTGATTTTTTAAATAATGAATCTTCAATAAAACTGCTGTTGTAATATGTTAAATATCTATGTAATTTGAGAAAGTTAGAAAGAGTTTCATCAATAAATAGACTTCAAATAATCAGTATTTAGGTGTTTGGTTCGAAGGTTGAAAAAAATATTTCCCCCAAGAAATAGTTTAAAGTATTTGAAAGTCGAAAACTTTGAAGAGCGATTTGATTGTATAGACTAAGAAGAGGAAGCATCAGCTAACATCATATCTACGCTGCGGGGGCAAGCCCCCTTGATCTGCTCGGAGGATTTCGGAGAAGAGGTATCAGGCAGATAACCCTGCAAGGCTAAGTCCTACGGACCCAGTCGCTATGCTCCTTTAAGCCTTTCGGGTTCGTAGATACACAAACGTTATCTGAAAGAATCGGAAATCTAATAAATCAAAAGAACAATAGTCACTATGAAGGAGTGGTCCGATGTTCCAAACAAATGTAATTCTAAAACTTATTACCAAAGAAAGAGAATTAGAGTGTATTAATCTAAGACCGCGAGAAGACCAATTAAATTTAGTTGCATCGAACTCAGATTCACTTTTACATGCAACTAAAGAGATTACTTCAAAGCCATTTGGGATATATGCAGAAGATTCAATGGTAGGATTTATTTTGTTTGATAATGAAATATATCCTGATGGATACTACTGGATACTAAGGTTTATGATTGATGAGAAATACCAAGGAAAAGGTTATGCTAAATTAGCGATCAAGGAAGTCATTAAAAAGCTAAAAAATAGAATAGATTGTAAACAAATAAGAGTATCTCATGTACCACACAATATTGTAGCAAACACATTATATAAGAAATCCGGATTTCAAGACACCGGGGAAGTGGAAGATAATGGAGATATAATTTTAAGTTACTATATGTAATAAAGAACCATAGGGGATTAAATTAAAGAGAATCAGGGTTATTTCGAAGATGCCGATTCCATCAGATAACACAGTGTTCCTGCTTCGCGGCTGACGCCGCTCGGCCTGCCCGAGGAATATCAAGGAAGTAGAATCAGGCAGACACATCGATTCCCCTAAGATAAGGGCTATCTAGGGAAATCGACGTCAGGAACACAATAACGTTATCGGAAATCGACGGGAAAGGAATTATCTAAATGAAGAACCAAAATGATCTAACATTTAACACCATTTATCCAAGGGCTTTTGTAAACATAATGGCTATGTTACTTCTTGAAGGAAGTCTATACCTTACTCTATCCATTAGTGATGAAGTCATTTTAAAATACATAAATGTTGGATTGATGATATTCATATTGATTTACTTGATAGCTATAGTAAAGCGACGATATTTCACAAAACTTAATATCACTTTAGGAACTGATTATGTTATATCAACTAGTAGTAAGAAGTATAAAGTAACTGACATTGAATGCATTTACATGAATGACAATAGAATAGGGATAAAGTTATACGGTAAGAGAGTGGTTCCAAATGAATTATGCTTTTATTTTCAGAAAAACCAAGAATCGATAGGGATAAGACAATTGAATGAATGGGCAGTACGGAATAATAAATCAGTAAAGAATAAATTTTTTCAAACATTTTTATAGTAGAATCAAAGAAGACACCGACATCCGATAACATCGTTTTCACACATCGTCGCCATACGGCTCCTTGGTCTGCCGAGGTATTTCGGGGAGGTGTGTTCAGGCAGACAACCCTGCGTGGCTAAGTCTGACGACCCAGTCGCTGCGCTCCTTTAAGCCTCTCGGGTTCGTGAACACAGAGAACGTTAAGCGAAAGCACCGAAACAATATAATTTTAAACTTAGTGGAATATCAAAGGCATATCTAAGAGATTGGTTTTGAAGGCAACCCGAAGAAGCGGTTGAAGGACTGGTTTTGAAGGCGACTCGAAGAAGTAGTTGAAGAGACTGGTTTTGAAGGCGACTCGAAGAAGTAGTTGAAGAGACTGGTTTTGAAGGCAATTCGAAGAAGTAGTTGAAGGGCTTGGTTTTGAAGGCGATTCGAAAAAGCGGTTGAAGGGCTTGGTTTTGAAAGCGGATCGAAGAAGCAGTTGAAGTGAAGTTTTTTGAATGTAACTCTAAGAAGTCAGCGCCATCGCTTAACAACATATTCACACTATGGGGACAAGCTCCCTTGGTCTGCCCGAGGAATTTCGGAAAGTGGAATCAGTCAGACAACCCTGCGAGGCTAAGTCCTGCGGACCCAGTCGCTACGCTCCTTTAAGCCTTTCGGGTTCGTAGATACGGAAACGTTAGGTGAAATTGATCTAAGGAGAAAAATAATGAAAATTAAATGGGAAGTTCCTATTAATGCACTTCTTTACGCTCCAAAATCTGACATGTTGTTTGTCGAGCTTACACATAATTACAAGGGTATTCTTTGTACGTATAGATTCCTAGGCGATGACCCAGAATATTTTGAAGCTGCAATTGACGAAAAGTACATGAGAACTATTAAAAAATTAGAAATCATTATTTCTGACCTCGATGGTAGTAATAAATTATTCAATATTGTCTCTTCTGTTAATAAAGAGAAGCTGTTTAAGATTCTGATTGATACATCCAATAGATTCATAAGATCAGTGCGCAATTTTGGTCTAGTAGCACCTCTAAAAGAGTTAAGTTATAATTTTAGTCAATATAATTATATATTATTAATATGGAGTGTTGAAATTTTAAATGAGGAAACATGGATGCCATTGCTCGATAAATCGATTGATAGGTCATTATTATTTAATGTTTATTCGAATTTACAAAGTCTTGTAAACATTAATATGATGAAGTGGAATGATATAGAAGAAGCTATGCTACAGGATATCACGCCTTCACCAGAGATAGAGTTTACTACAAATGCTCTAGAACATCTAATAAATAAAAATTACAGGTATGCTGTTGTTGAATCGATTATTGGACTTGAAATAGTATTGACTAGATTCCTAACAAAATATTTAACCAGTTCCAAAGGGTTTAGTAGTAATAGAGTTAAAGATTTTTTAAGTACTGAATTTGGTCTTTACGCTAAACTTTCTGGATTACTTGATCTAATTTTGAATATTGATGAGCTTCAACTGACGGATCTTGAGAAAGTAAAAAGTGTTGTAAAATGGAGAAATCACATTGTACATAGGACGGGACATTTACCTGAGGGTGTATCTAAAGAACAATTACTTGATGGAGTAGAGAATGTAATATCATTGATAACTATACTTGGATATAAGTCAAAATAATTCAAACATTACAATATAAACGTTATTCATTTTAGAGATCAACCTCACCTAACATAATATTCACGCGGCGGGCCTTACGGCCTTTGGTCTGCAGAGGCTTATCGAGGAGGTGGAATCAGCAGACAACCCTGCACTGGCTAAGTTCGTCGGACCCGGGCGCAAGCGCCCTTAAGCCTGTGAGGGTTCGTGAATACGGGAAACGTTATGCGAAAGTCTTTGAAAAGAAATGAAGGGAAGATATAGATGAATAAAAAGCAAAGAAAAATACTTAATGAAAGACTAGGAAAGAAAGTTATGTTATCCATAGGCGTTAATAATTATGACAACGAATGCTTCAGAAATTTGAACAAAGCATGTAAAGATGCATTAGGAGTTTTTGAAGTTTTTAGCAAAGTGAAAAATCTAAACTTAAATATAGAAAAGAGTAAGTTAATCGTTTCAAACGGAACTCTTAATGAAGGTACAAAAAAAAATATCCTTCAAGAAATAGAGGCTGTCACTAAAAGAGTGTCAGCAAATGAAGATCTTGTAATTTACTTTAGTGGACATGGATATGAATCTGATGGAAAAAATTTTATTGTTCCATCAGATTCAATAAATAACGAAGAAAACGAGTTAATAGAGATAAAAAAAATTGTTGAAATTATTGAAATGTGTGAGTGTAAGCACAAGTTAATAATTATTGATGCATGCTTTAGCGGAGTCGTAAATTCAGGAGTAAAGGGGATAGAAAGCTATAATTTTAAAAATCTTAAAGATTATTTGAAAGAGTCACGCTCAACTATTCTTCTTAGTTCGAGTGGAAGAAATGAGGCATCTTATGAAGAATCTCCTAGCAGTGAATATAGTCTGTTTACTACTTTTTTAATAGAAGCACTTGAAGGAAAAAGTGAAAGCTTGAAAAATGGTTATCTAACTGTTCAAAGTATGTATAATTACATTTTCGATAATGTTAGGACAATTTGTCGTGAATATCAAGGTATTGAACAAAGGCCTAATATTGCTGAAAAATCTAATGGAGAAGTTATTTTGGGTATCTATGATAAATTGACTTTAGAAGGAGAAAATGATTTTGATAACAATACAATTATACAAATTAGAGAGGATGAGGACATATTCAATTCCGTTTTTAAAGATTTAAAAATTAGAATTTCAGATTCTCTATGGCATGATACTAAACGTACACTTACTGAGTTGATAATGAATGGTTTCGAATATGAAAAATCGACTGATATTCAACTTGAAATCTCATCAAGTGAAATAACTTTATACATTAACGGTAATGAATTTCACAGCTTAGAAAGAGCAAAAACAACAGCAGAGAGAGGTTTAGGTTTTGTAAACAATTATTTAATGAATTATTTAAATCAAGTGAGTGCAGCGTACAAATATGAAAATGGAAAAAACATTATCACACTTATTTTCGAAGAAGAACCAGCTTTTTTTATCAAAGATATTTGTGTTATTAAATTAAATGAAGTTGGTTTTAGAAGATATACAGCTGAAGATATTATATTGCCCAGTGGAGTATGCAAAAAATATTATTATTACACTCCAAAAAGAAATATAGCGATGAGTCAGGTTCGTTCAGCTGTCACTATAATACTTGACAAAATACCAAAAGACAGTGTTTTAGTTATATATGATACAAATATAATAAAAGGTACAATTAGCTTTCAGGATTATATTTTAAATGAGAGAATATTGTATAGATAAAAGACCATCGCATAACATAATATTCACGCTGCGGACATACGTCCTGGGTCCGGCATTCGCCGGACACTCAGCATACGCTGAGTCGTTAATACAGAAACGTTATATGCAATGACCGAAAATCAGTAAAATACATAAATAAAGCGAGGGCATGAAATGATTGAAATTCGAGAGATGAGAATTGAAGATTATGATAGTATTTCGAAGTTGTGGGGTAAATTAACTGAAGTTAATATTTCTTTAGAGTTTGATAATCGAAATCGAATGAATTCATATCTAACAAGAAATCCTGGTTTAAGCAGTGTAGCCATAATTAAAGAGGAAGTTGTTGGAACGGCTTTATGTGGGCATGATGGCAGACGAGGTTCATTATTTCACGTTGTTTTGGATGAGAATATTAGAGGAAATGGAATATCCAAACAAATGATTGAAAGAAGTATTAATTGCTTAAAGGAAATAGGAATAGATAACGGTTTTTTATTTGTAAGTAATACAAACGAAAGTGCACAGTCATATTGGAAATATAATGGATGGAAGCCTCTACCTGAAGTAACATACTTTTATAAAACCTTCGAATAGTACTCTATATAAACAGATAATCGAATGTATCTCAAGAAGTCGGTCACAGCATATAACATCGTGTTCACACTGCGTCGCCTATCGGCTCCTTGGTCTGCCCGAGGCATTTCGGGGAAGTGGGTTCAGGGGCTAAGTGGCAGAACCACCCGGCGCAAGTGCCTTAAGCCTTTCGGGTTCGTAGATACAACAGCGTTAAGCGAAAGCACCGAAACAATATAATTTTAAACTTAGCGGAATATCAAAGGCATATCTAAGAGATTGGTTTTGAAGTCAACCCGAAGAAGCGGTTGAAGGACTGGTTTTGAGTGCAATTCGAAGAAGCGGTTGAAGGATTGGTTTTGAAGGCGATTCGAAGAAGCGGTTGAAGGATTGGTGTTGAAGGCGATTCGAAGAAGCGGTTGAAGGACTGGTTTTGAAGGCAACCCGAAGAAGCGGTTGAAGGACTGGTTTTGAAGGCGACTCGAAGAAGTAGTTGAAGAGACTGGTTTTGAAGGCGACTCGAAGAAGTAGTTGAAGGACTGGTTTTGAAGGCGACTCGAAGAAGTAGTTGAAGAGACTGGTTTTGAAGGCAATTCGAAGAAGTAGTTGAAGGGCTTGGTTTTGAAGGCGATTCAAAGAAGCGGTTGAAGGGCTTGGTTTTGAAAGCGAATCGAAGAAGCAGTTGAAGTGAAGTTTTTTGAATGTAACTCTAAGAAGTCAGTGCCATCGCTTAACAACATATTCACACTGCGGGGGACAAGCCCCCTTGGTCTGCCCGATGAATTTCGGGAAGTGGAATCAGTCAGACAACCCTGCGAGGCTAAGTCCTGACGGACCCAGTCGTTACACTCCTTTAAGCCTCTCGAGTTCGTGAATATACAAACGTTATAAGAAATTCCCCCGTAAAGATCAAGAACTTGTATAAGATTAAGGATAATATTGTGCAAGAGCTCGAATAAGATCAAGGGACGTACAGGTCAAGAACTCGAATTAGATCAAGGAACGTATAGGTCAAGAGCTCGAATAAGATCAAGGGACGTACAGGTCAAGAACTCGAATTAGATCAAGGAACGTACAGGTCAAGAGCTCGAATAAAATCAAGGAACGTACAGGTCAAGAGCTCGAATAAGATCAAGGAACGTACAGGTCAAGAGCTCGAATAAGATCAAGGAACGTACAGGTCAAGAGCTCGAATAAGATCAAGGAACGTATAGGTTAAGAACTCGAATAAGATTAAGGAACATACAGGTCAAGAACTGGTAATAGTTCAGATGATATATAGATCAAGTGAAGTAAGAGCAGAAGGCATTTCAAAGGGGATACGGGGGAACAACTTATAACACCGTATCTACACTACGTCGCATACGCTCCTTGGTCTGCCCGAGGTATTTCGAGGAGGTTGAGTCAAGCAGACAACCCTGCAAGGCTAAGTCTTCGACCCAGTCGCTATGCTCCTTTAAGCCTTTCTGGTTCGTAGATACACAAACGTTATAAGAAATCCCCGCAATTCGTTAAAAAATATGGTCTTGAAAGGAAAAAAGTATGAATATTAGCTGGTATGACCTAAATGAAATAGATGACTGTGAGATCAAATTCGTGGTGGTAATTGCAAAGTATAGAGGTGAATTGATATTAATACGAAATAAGGATCGTACTGTTTGGGAACTTCCAGGAGGTAGAAGAGAAGAAGGAGAAGCAATAATTGAAACAGCAAAAAGAGAATTGTATGAAGAAACAGGATCAATAATATTTGAATTAACACCAATAGGTACATATTTGTTTAATGAAAGTTATGGAATGATTTTCTGTGCAGATGTAGAAGCAATGAGTGAATTGCCAGCATATGAAATTGCAGAAATACGGTTCAGTAAGTCATTGCCTGAGGGATTGAACTATGGAGATGTTTATTACAAAATGTATGATAAGATAACGACAAAAACTATTAATGAATCAATAAATATTAAATGCGATTTAAGACACGAATAATAATTTGATATAAATTTCAAAGAAGGCGGGGACATCTTATAACATCGTGTTCACACCGCGTCGCCTGTCGGCTCCTTGGTCTGCCCGAAGTATTTCGGAGAAGTAAGGTTCAGGCAGACAACCCTGCGAGGCTAAGTCTATCGACTCGGCAGCAATGCTGCCTTAAGCCTCTCGGGTTCGTGAACACAGAAACGTTAGGTGAAATTAATGCAGAGCGATGTTAAAAAACTGAAAAGAGGCAAACGATGCAAATTATCAGAGTAGATCAGAACGGCAAGGATATTCTCAAACAATTAATGACTTTATTTCTTCATGATTTATCAGAATACAACAATGATATAGAAATTAACCAAAGTACAGGTGTGTTTGAATTTGATGTATTTGATTGGTTCTTTGAGAAGGAAGGTTTAACTCCATTCTTCATAAAGAACACAGATAAAATAATAGGATTTATACTGCTTCAGAGCGGACCTTTTTCTAATCAAGAGTTTGCTGATTATGTTTTGAATTCATTTTTTATCCTTAAGAAATATCGTAGACAGGGCTTAGGGAAAGAGGCATGTAAAGTATTCTTCAAGCAATTCCCCGGAAGATATGCTATAAGTCAAATAGAAACCAATATTCCTGCGATTCAATTTTGGAAGAACACTTACAGATCATTTGGAATTGAATTTTATGAGAAAGCAGAGATTGAGGAAGGGCACAAAGTAATTTATCAATATTTTAAAGTCTGAATAAGAGAAGAGTTAGTAAGTAATCCGCGAGGGCATTAACATCACCTAACATCGTTTTCACACTGCGTCACCATACGGCTCCTTGGTCTGCCAGAGGCAATTCGGAGAAGTGGTTTCAGTCAGACAACCCTGCGAGGCTAAGTCTTCGACCCAGTCGCTACGCTCCTTTAAGCCTCTCGGGTTCGTGAACACACAGAACGTTAGGCGAAATTGCTGAAGAAATTATTTAATTTAGGGGGCAATCTGAGTTGTTAAAAAATAATCAAGGCACACCAAAATTAGTTAGTTGGAGTTTTGATGACGAGGTTTGCGATGATCCAAAAGAATGGAATTGGATTGAAATAACTATGATTTTTGATGATGGATCAAAGCGTTGGAGTATCTTGTATACACCCGAAAGATTAAAGAATAATCTATCGAGAGACAATATTGATCCACCAGGCTTTTACATAAAACACATGATAATCGTTAAGAGCTATTCGGAAAGTGATATTCAAAGAGTGTTGGAAGATCTGGAAAGAAATAATGATTTATTAGAAGCCACAAGGATATATGAGAGCTAACTCAAGAAGCCAGCAAAATCGCCTAACATCGTTTTCACACTGCGTCACCATTCGGCTCCTTGGTCTGCCCGAGGCAATTCGGAGAAGTGAGGTTCAGGCAGACAACCCTGCGAGGCTAAGTCCTGCGGACCCAGTCGCTGCGCTCCCTTAAGCCTCTCGGGTTCGTGAACACAGCAAACGTTATCGGAAATATCCGAAAGTGCGTGAAAGAACAGATCAAATAAATAAGTACTCTAGGAGGTTACGTTATGTTTTTTCGAAGAAAGTTTTATATCGTCAATAATGACTTTATAGACATATTTA
>NZ_JANQBC010000015.1 GCF_024721995.1 Paenibacillus radicibacter | reverse complement strand
TTTCCATATTCAAGGTTGGATTTAGCCAATTCTACAACAATCATCGGTCTTATCACCTAACCTCCACACTGGTTAGTCCAATAAGATAATCCGCCCTACTTATAGTAGGGCTCATCCCGATTGATCTTGAACAATCCTGCCCGTTAGCTTAACAAAAATAAGCAGAGCCGAAGTTTGGCATTCGTGTCGGTCACAGTAAACAAACACGATTTGATCAACATATTTTTCTTATTGATGAGGTATTCTCATATTCCTTGCTGTCTATATAACGAAACCTTGTACCAAGCCTTCTAATTAAAAAAAGCCATGCGGGTTACCCACATGGCCTCTACTTTATTTATCAACTATCACCAAGATTTATTATGTTCAATCGCCTTACGTAGCAAGTCACCACGACTAATGATACCGACGAGCTTGCCATTTTCCAAGACAGGAACTTTCTTAATTTGGCGTTTGCCTAGAATTTCAGCGACTTTCTCGACGATAGTATCCACGTCTACACTCACAACTCGATGCGTTGCAATGTTCATAACAGGCTCACTAGCAAGCTCTTGCAGCTTGTCCTCTAACGCCTTATGATCCATCCATAGGCTAGTAAACCCCATTGGATCAATAACCATCTGGTCATGACTGCCAATGTTCTTCATTATGTCACCATCACTAATGAATCCAACTACTTTACACTCATCATCTACAATTGGAACTCCGCCAATACGATTGTTTACGAGAGTCTCCATCACTTCTTGCATGAGGGCTTTATTCGAGATTGCAATCACATCGTTTACCATAATTTCTTTTGCAAGAACCATGATTATTCCTCCCTAATCCCTTACAAATAATTTAGTTATAAATTTTTTAGAAGTAATGCTATTTTACCATAAATGCCTACTAATATAAAGAAAAAGCGTAAACCTATAGGTTTACGCTTTACTTTAGTACCATCTATTCGTGTCCATATACATCCGCGTATTTAGTTGCATCCCATAATGTCTCAAGCTCAGCTGGATCTGCTACCTCTATCTCAACCAACCAGCCTTGATCATAAGGACTTTGGTTAATGCGCGATGGCATTTTGCCTAGAAGAGTATTAACTGCCACAACCTTACCTGACAGCGGTGCAAGCACTTCTGTCACCGTCTTAATAGATTCTGTCGAACCTAGCGGTGCGCCTATTTTCAATTCATCGCCAACGTGCGGCAGCTCAGCGAATACGATCATCCCAAGTTCTTCTTGTGCGAAATCCGTAATCCCGATTACTGCACGATTGCCAATTGTGCGTACCCATTCATGATTCGGGGTGTATTTCAAGTGGTCTGGAGCTTCCATTGTCATTCCTCCTATGCGCGTTCCCTAACTTATTCACCTACAACCATATCAAATTTCTGCCCAAAATCCAAGAAAAGCCCCTCATCGTTTTATTAACGAATGAAGGGCTTTTTCGGATGTGATGCAATCTTTTAGCTTACGCTATTCATCATCTGCTTTAATGTCGCTACATCATTAACCGCAACTAGTTGCTCCAAATGCTCGAAAATCTTCTTCTCATCCCAGTTCCACCACTGCATCTCTAACAATAATTGAATCAACTCATCACTGAATCGTTTCTTAAATGTAGTTGCAGGATTTCCGCCTACGATCGAATACGGTTCAACATGCTTGACAACAGTTGAGTTCGCCGCAACAATTGCACCATCACCAATTCTCACCCCTGGCATAATCGTGACATTCTGTCCTAGCCATACATCATTACCGATCCAAGTATCGCCTTTAAATGGTAGTTGGTCTAGCGTTGGCGTAACCTTCTCCCATCCTCCACCAAAAATATTAAAAGGATAAGTTGTAATTCCATCCATCCGATGATTAGCACCATTCATTATAAAAGTAACACCTTCCGCTATGGCGCAGAACTTGCCGATAATTAGCTTATCCCCTAGAAATTCATAATGATGCAGAATATGATCATAGAAGTTCTCGGGTGACCTTGTATTGTCGCTGTAATAAGTATAATCACCAATCTCTACATTCGGCCGACTTGGAAGATTGTTAATGTAACAAACGGTTCTAATATTTTCATTGGGATAAAGCTTATTCTTATCTGGAGCTATCGACATACTTACACCCCTCCTCAGAATCAAGATTTTAATTCATCCAATTGTAAATGATATGCTAATTGAATACAAAGTAAATCCAACGTATGAATCTCAATGAATAATAGCTACGCACAACAATTTATGATAACATTTACTGTTATATTGAATGAGGAAGTGACTGAATGATTAACATAACGATCCCTACACCGGATGTAACGATTATGAAAGAAGAGAACCCGCAACTTAGCCATATTTACGGGTTTCAAGATTTTCACTTGATTTCCAGAGAAGTTGGGGGCATCTTCATGTTCTATAACGATGAGGATGAGCTTCTGTTCGTAGGTAAAGCAAGAAAGCTTAGACAGCGAATCAAGAAACATTTTGAAGATACAGTATCCCCAATCAAAGCACATCGTGAGGAAGTAGCGAAGATTGAGGTGTGTCATGTTGAAGATGCAGTCCACCGCGAAATTTACGAGACTTACATTATTAATGAATTGAAAGCCAAATATAATGTCGAAAAAGTTTTCTTTAAGTAAGAAAAGCGCCAACCTTCCCACACATCCATAACGGGGTAAGGTTGGCGCTTTTCTTAATGCACGTTCCCTAACTTCTTCACCTACAACCATAACAAAGGTTTATTCTATGATAATTTCTAGTTAACGACCTGCAGTTCCCCCTGTTGATCCTGTTGTCTCATAACAAGATCGTAATAAACAGCTCGCTTCACAAGCAGGGTTTCATGTTTACCTTCTTCTGCAACAGTCCCACGATCTAATACGACAATATGGTCAGCGTTCTGAATCGTCGATAGGCGGTGAGCGATAATAATCGTCATTCTGCCCTCACGCAATCGATCGAGATTCGCCTGCACTTGGCGCTCAGTTTCCATGTCGAGAGAAGAAGTAGCTTCATCAAGAATGAGAACTTCGGTATTGCGCAGCACTGCTCTTGCTAAAGCGAGTCGCTGCCGTTGTCCACCTGACAATGTTACCCCGCGCTCACCGATAACGGTATCATAACCTTCTGGTAAACTCACAAAGAAGTCATGTATGAGCATGGCTTTGCAAACCTCAACCATTCGCTCTTCGGTTATTGCCTCATTCCCAAGCAGGAGGTTCGTTCTAATCGTATCTGGGAACAAGTACGGATCTTGGAATACAAGTGTGATTCGATCCATCCAGTCACTTCTCTTAATCGAACTTAAAGGTATTCCATTAATCCGAATCTCTCCGCTATTTGTCTCAAAGAAACGAACGAGTAAACTTGCTACTGTTGACTTCCCACCGCCACTTGTACCAACGAATGCGGTCTTTTGCCCAGCAAGAAGCGTCACATTCAGCTCATTTAATACGCTTTGCTCCCCATATTGGAAGGTAACGTCATCAAATTGGATATTCGTAATCGGCTCGTCTAGCTCTTCCTGTCCTTCTGCAATGTTTTCACCCTCTAACACACCACGCAGACGCTCAATCGAAGACATTTTACTCGACAAGCTCATGATAGCCTGATAAATCTCATTAAACGATTCAATCATCCTCGTCGTAAATTGGTACGTCACCACGAACATTCCAATGGACAGATCCCCTGCTAAAACTAACTTGCCACCGAATAGAAGAACGAAAAGTACAGCCCCCCATTTTAGCGGATCACTAAACAATTGCTGTTTATTGATGAGCTTGCCTTCCTTCATTACACTTTGAAAATACTTCTGGAACTTCTTCGTATACGTCTCTTTCTCCCAGTCTTGTCGATGAAATGCGATCACCTCACGTGTCGAGGAGACGCCCTCCTCCAGATGAACAATGAGATCGGATTTATGACGATTCACTTCACTTGCTGCTTGCTTGCGTGATCCAGCGAACATTTTGCCAAGACCAATATAGAGAAACGTAAATCCGAGCATCACACCTAACATCATGACATTCGCCTGATACATCACAACGGTAATTACAATTAAGTTGCACACGTACTGCATCACACGTGGGAAGTAGATACCCCCGAACTGCGCGCTAACTGTAATGTCATTTGTAAAATGGTACACATAATTCGCTGTCCGCTCACTTTGCAACTTCTGAATCGGTAGACGGTACATGCGCTGCATCAGTTCACTGCACATCGAGCTACGAATTTTAGCGTACGTCAGATGGACCACATGCGGGCCGAACGTGAACAGCAGTGAATAGATTAAGTATGCGGCTGCGATCTGGAAAAGAACCGGCCAGAAGCGATCCATTTCTTTACCAATAAACACTTTATCTATCATCGTCTGCTGCAGCCAAACCGAAGTAAGGTTCGATGTTGATTCAAGCGCCATCAGCATAATCGCCAGCACTAACATCCCCTTAGCTTTGCGCATATGACTCCACAACCACTTTAAGTTATTCATCGCCTGCCTCCTGTTCTTCGTTCTGACCGACTTTAATCTGATAGAAAGCGCCTCTTGCAGCAAGCAATTCATCATATGTTCCCGCTTCTACAACTTGTCCACCTTCAATCACAACAATCTGGTCAAAGTCTTCAATTGTTGATAGACGATGGGCAACTGCAATAACCGTTTTACCTTGAAAAGCATGCTGGAAAGCTTTCTGCACCGCAATTTCACTTCCATTATCTAACGCCGAAGTTGCTTCATCTAGTACAATAATGGACGGATTATGGATTAACATCCTGGCTATCGCGATCCGCTGCTTCTGACCCCCTGAGAGCTTCACACCTCGCTCACCCACAATCGTGTCATACCCGTCAGGCAAATTCATAATGAAGTCATGGGCATAAGCTGCCTTCGCTGCTGCTTCTACCTCTTCCTCTGATGCCTTTGGATTACCGAACTTGATATTCTCTCTAACCGTTGAACCAAACATATACGATTCTTGAAACACATAACCAAGTGTATGTCTTAATGAAGAGAATGAAAGCTCCTCGATTGGAATGCCATCAATATATATGCGTCCTGCTTGTGGATCATAGAATCGTCCAAGCAATTTAAGTACCGTTGATTTACCATTCCCGCTCGTACCAACGAGTGCAACGCGCTGCCCTGGTGTAATATGAAGATCAAAGTTACTAAGGATAGGCTTACTTGGATGATAAGCAAACGTTACTTGCTCAAATCGGACCTCACCACGAACTTCTGTTAACTGCTGCGGATGCTTCACTTCACTAACTTGGGGTTTGAGCTGAGCAAATTGAAACAAGCGATCAATTTGATGCATCAATACTTTTTGCTCCGTTATGCCCGTAACTACAATGGTTAATCGATGCATCGCAATAAAATAAAGCAATATAAATGAAACTAATTGCCCTACCGTTATCTCATTGCCCTGCACTAAATAGTATCCATAGATAAAAATTGCAATGCCACCAACATAATACGTAATCCGTCTATTCGTACCACGCATATACGCATACCAGAAAGTCTTAATCAAGCTAGCATTTTGGTTCGTAACCCTCGTCATATAGCGATTTAAATCCCACTTCTCTGCTGCAAACACACGTAGTTCAGTTATTGCGGATACACTCTCATACACTTGTTTATTTTCTAATATCCGATTGCCAGATAACGTTCTACCTGTAATCGAAGCTCGCCGTTCTAACATTGGACCGAATATGTAGTATAGGAGAAAGCAAGGTACCACAATGAGGGATAAGCGCCAACTCGTTGAGACCATCATCGCAAGAGATATAATCGAGAAGATACTGTTATTAATGAGCCACGGCACATGATCACGATATAAGGCCTGCAAGGACCCAACTTCTGTGTTTAACAAGGATAGTGATTGTCCAACGGAGTTTTGCTCATAATAGGCAAAACCTAACTTCCTTAAATGTTGAAAAATCGAATACTGCACATCTCGAGCTGCTTTTTCTTGCAAATGTCTCTGCAACAAATTTCGTACCATGCTTGCTGCAATTCCAAGAACAATTAAACCTGCAAGTCCTGCAATTAAGTAGTAAAATAATTCAGTGTTCTTACTCGGTAAAATAACATCGATAAAGTGCTGAATAAACTTCGGAATCACAAGCTCAGATGATGAATAAATGACATTCGTTAGAATCAGTAATAACAGTATGCCGATATAAGGCTTAGCAAACTGGAGCGACCATACATAAACCGGCCACAATTTGATCTTTTCTTTTGACTCGCTTTGCATCGTATGCACCTACCTTTCCTACTTCCGTTTTTTGAGACAGGTAAACTATTCTACTGGATGTATATGACTGTGTCAATCGGGGGGCGAGTTCAAAAGTTAATCCACTCCAGAGAAAAAAGCACTTCCGGTCGCTGTCTCAATCGTGAATTTTGAATTGATGTAAATGTATTTTCACGATTTCAAAGGCGATCACTTCGTTCCTCCAGTGCATTTTTTCTCTTTCGTTTAACTTTTCAACTCGCTTTGGTTCATAAAAAAACTGCCCTCAGTCATAGACTGGAGGACAGTTTATCTACTCTTATTTACGAATCGCAGCTACGATCAGATCACCCATCGCAGTCGTGCCGATTGCTTTACTCTTATCAACTGCAATATCACCTGTACGGTGACCTGCATCAAGCACTTCTTTCACTGCACGTTCGATTGCATCTGCTGCATCATGGTAACCGAATGTTAAGCGGAACATGAGTGCAACGGATAGGATCGTCGCAATTGGATTGGAGATGCCTTGTCCTGCAATGTCAGGAGCGGAGCCGTGTACCGGCTCATATAGACCGAATGCACCTTCTCCAAGTGATGCGGATGATAACATGCCGATTGAACCAGTTAACATCGCAGCTTCATCACTTAAAATGTCACCGAACATGTTCTCCGTTACGATGACATCGAAGGAAGATGGACGACGAAGCAATTGCATTGCGCAGTTGTCAACGAGTACGTGCTCGAGCTCGATATCTGGATAGTCAGCAGAGATACGAACGACAACTTCTCTCCATAGACGGGATGTTTCAAGTACGTTCGCTTTATCTACAGAAGCAAGCTTCTTACGTCTTGTTCTTGCGACTTCGAACGCTTGACGCGCAATGCGCTCAATTTCTTTGACATTATATACACAAGTATCTACTGCTTCTTGGCCATGCTCGCCTTCACGACGGAACTTCTCGCCGAAGTAAATGCCACCAGTCAATTCACGAACGACGATCAAGTCAGTCCCATCAAGCACTTCTGGCTTCAGTGTCGATGCATCCTTCAAACAATCGAATACGACTGCTGGGCGAATGTTGGAGAATAATCCAAGCGCTTTACGAATACCGAGTAATCCTGTCTCTGGACGAAGCTCCTTCGGATTGTTGTCCCACTTCGGACCACCTACAGCACCAAGCAATACCGCATCTGCACCCTTACACATCTCAAGTGTATCTTGCGGAAGTGGAGTCCCACATTCATCGATGGCAATACCACCGAATAGACCGTGCTCTGTTTCAAATTTATATCCGAACAATTCCTCTGTGCGCTTTAGCACTTTCTCTGCTTCTGCAACAACTTCAGGACCAATTCCGTCCCCCGAAATAACTGCAATCTTCTTAACATCTGCCATATGTAACACGCTCCCATGATTTTCACTTATCTATAGTTGTAGCATATTTCCATACGCGATTCTAAGATATAAATTCTATGGTCTTTATAGGTATTGCCTATGGCGCTTTTCATTAGTTCTTCACGAGTTTATGCAAAATCAAGATTTGGCGCGCATTGCACACAAGCAACACAAACATCATGAAAAATGTGCTGTAAAAGTCCTCTGCTTTAAATACAGGCAGTGACATTAGTGCTGTACCCACGATCATAAAGAATAACGTCGGCAGCATTGCACCCTTGTTCGTCAATTTGACTTTCCAGAACGCCACTACAATAGAGAATACTAATAACACAATTGGCAGTACGAGTAAACTCACATCGTTACTACCTGATTGCTCTTTGTAGATGAAATAGTAGAACAGCGCAAGTACAGAAAGAATAATAAAGTACCATTGCATAATGTTCCACACTTTAATCCGATTTTTCAGAATACCGATCATATAATATTTCAACATCAAGAAAGCGAAGAACCCGAGAACGCTCGTCATACTAGCTGTTAGCAAACCAAGCGACACGCCCTTTAACTCTTCTGCTACTCCACCACTACCAAACAGAATGAAATTCGGAACTGTCATTCGTAGTATCCACCACAATACTAAACCCGACACTAAGCCGTATACAATCGTCGTCCACATGACATAGAGCCATTTTTTCAGCATATATAAACCCCTTCCATTTAAGAAAAGCTCGAATTCGTAGTACTAACCACGAAGCTTGACCCTGCGTTAGCGGAAGCTTTTCTTGCGATATCATATTTCATCAGCCCCGCTGATAAATTATAATATCAATATCTTAAAGAAAGAGCGCCGCAATCACCCAAGGTGAAGGGCGCTCTTTAGTTATGCATACAATTAGAAGCTAATAACTCCTCTTCCAATCAAGACCACAACAACCGCAAGTACGATAGAACCAATCAGCATTGGCATAAATGGCTGTTTTCTGTTGATGCGAACAAGCACCATCTCCATGCAACCGATCATAACGATTGCGATAATTGCTTTTACAATGTAAAGCGTTGGGAAACCATACTCAACAAGTAGACCAATACCGGAAGCAATCATGATGAGATAGAATACACGCTGAATCATTTGCGTCACTTTTTGACGACGGAAAATTACACTAGCCAAGAATAATAAGAACAAAATCGCCCAAGTATCACCATGAGCATGTGTAAAAATCTTTAACATTGTCTCTGACACGGATAATCCCCCTTGAAAAAAAACGTAATAGATGCACATCTAATCATATCAATCATGTGACTATTCAAGCAATAGTATCTGACGAAATTCATACTTCTGACATAAGATGTGCTCGATGTTACATACAAAAAGAACCAAGTCCACAATCTGACTTGATTCTTCATAAATGATCTATCTATTTACGAGGTTGAGGCGTTACCCCTGGATAAGAGTAATTCAGCGGCTCATCGAATGTTGCATAATCTAGATTTACCATTTGCAGAAGCGTACGCACGCCTGTCTTCGGATCACTAATAATAATATGATCACGCCCCGCAGCCTCTAATATACCTTTAAAAATCTTTGCATTCCACTGCGAGTTATTTTCATACGTCATGTAGAATGTGCCACATTTTCCTAAGTTCATACGTAGAATATTCTCGATATACGACTCCTCAAACTTTGGTGCTTGGTAAGTTACTCCTTGCTGGGTAATCATGTCACCGCTTGATGCATTGAAACCCTGCATGTTTTGCTGAGCATACATCACTGGCATTTGATTCATCATTGGGCGATACGGATAATTCATCATACGTTTATTTTCCTCCTTGATCTATCCAATCCAATATTACCAAACCATTAGAATACGTCCGGACAATCATCAAACGACGGAGCAAAGAAACAATGGGCTTTATAACGCCCCGTATTGTCTTGGTTATACCAAGTATCTGGACAATCTCCAGTAGGACGATAAAACCATAAAGCATTGGTCGCTGGCCATTTGCGCTCCCCATTAATTGCACGTTGTGCCCTGCGAATGTCAGCATCTCTTGCCTTTTGATAAAAATAACCTTTCTGTGGTGCTTCAAAGCCACCCGGACTTTGATAAACCATATCTCGAACGCTACGGATATCTTTAAAATCCATACAGTCTCCAAGAATACGATTTACACCCACATTACCAACCATCAACATCCCGGCATCGCCATCTTCTTCTGCTTCCGCTCGCATAAGACGGGCGAGCAATTTGACGTCTTCTGAATTCGCTTTAATGACTGCCATCCTGCCTACCTTCCCTCCTTGTGTATGGGCCGGAGCCTTGACGCTTTCCATATCCATCATATTGTGCGGATGCCTAGTTGGTGACAGTCAATTCCTTTCCCATGAAAAAAAGCCCCCTCGTCGCGCTAAAGACACAAGTATCTTCGCGTATCGAAAGGACTCTTTATTCAAACCTTAATCCGTTATTGTATTATTTAACTGCCAACATCGACTGAATCGCACGATCTAGACGGTTCATACCTTCACGAAGGCTCTCTTCATCGGAGTGCGTGTAGTTCAGACGCATCGTATTGTGCTTCGCATCTCCTGCATAGAACGGAGAACCCGGTACGAATGCAACGCCTTGCTCCACAGCTTTCGGAAGAAGATCTGTTGCACGCATCCCTTCAGGAAGCTCTACCCAGAAGAACATGCCACCCTTAGGCTCAACCCAAGTGACACCCGGCCAGTTCTTTTCTTTAAGCAAGTCCGCCATAATGCGCATACGTGATTCATAGTGCGCACGAATCGTACGAATATGTCCATTCAGATCAAAGTGCTCCATCAGCTGATACAATGTTTGTTGATCGAGTGTAGAAGAATGTAAGTCAGCTGCTTGCTTCATCCGCGTCATGTTGCGAATAAGATCAGCGTCACCTACAACCCAACCTGTGCGTAGTGCAGGAGCAACAGTCTTGGAGAACGTACTTGTGTATACCACGCAAGAACCTTCTGCCTTGCCGCTAAGTGCGAAGATCGATGGATACGTCTCTGTATCTCCGAATTTAATCTCACCATACGGATCATCTTCTAGAATAAGTACATTCGCTTCTTGGCAAATATTCAGCACGCTTTGACGGCGCTCTAAGCTCCACACTTTACCAGTTGGATTCGAGAATGTCGGAATCACATAAGCAAGTTTCGGATTGTGCTCCTTAATCTTCGCTTTCAGATCATCAGGATCAAGTCCATCCTGATCTCCACGAACGGATACGATCTTCGCTCCACGGGACTGGAATACTTGAATCGCCGCTAAATATGTAGGCTCTTCAACAAGAATAACATCACCTGGATCAATATAAATGCGTGTTAACAGATCAATAGCCTGTTGGGAACCTGTGGTAATAAGCATTTCATCAATACTTACGTTGATTCCTTTTTCACCCATCCATTTGGCAATACTCTGACGAAGGGGAATATATCCTTCTGTCAGTCCGTATTGAAGCGCACCTTTTCCTTGATCCATTACGCGATTCACAGCTTCTCTCACTGCTTCAATCGGGAACAATTCTTCAGCGGGCAGACCACCTGCGAAAGAAATAATGGACTTGCCTTGTGTTAACTTGAGGATGTCACGTACTGCTGAGGATGAGAATCCATCAAGTGACTTCGAAAATTGATAGTTCATGCTTGATTCTCCTTTTTTATCCAACCTGCATTTTTGAAAAAACACCCTACTCGTAACAGCCTGAGTCGGGTGTCTCTCTTTAAATTAACGCAACATGACTGCGAGTTGTTGGATGTGTCGTTCTTTTGTCAATGAGTCGGTTAATCGCATCAATATAAGCTTTCGCACTCGCTTCGAGAATATCTGTTGATATGCCCCGACCTTGTACAGACCACTCACCTTGACGCAAAATAACATGAACTTCACCAAGTGCATCTTTACCTTGTGAGACCGAATAGATCTTATAATCTTCAAGCTCCGTCTCTTCCCCGGTCGCTTTATCAATAGATTTGTAGATCGCATCTACCGAACCGTTGCCGATTGCGGCTTCTTCAATCATACCATCTGCTGCCTGAATTCGTACAGAAGCAGTTGGCACAGATTGGTTGCCATAGGAAAGTTGCATCATCTCTAGCTTATAGACCTCAGGAGTGCCTGTCAACTTTTCCTCGAGTAACGCGCGAATATCTTCGGCAAGAACATTTTTCTTGCGATCCGCCAAGTTCTTGAATTTCGCAAATGCAATATTCAATTGCTCATCATCCAATTGATAACCCATATCGATTAGCTTCTCACGGAAAGCATGACGACCTGAGTGTTTACCGAGCACAAGCTTGCTCTCTTTTAGACCAATCGTCTCAGGTGACATGATCTCATAAGTCGTCTTCTCTTTTAGCATGCCGTCTTGATGAATTCCCGATTCATGCGCAAACGCATTCGCCCCAACAATTGCTTTATTTCCCGGAACAGGCATGCCTGTCAGCTTGCTTACAAGGCGGGAAGTACGCGCAATTTCACTAAGCACAAGGGACGATTTCGCATTGTAGAACTCAGCACGAGTCTCAAGGGCCATTGCAATCTCTTCAAGCGAAGTGTTACCTGCACGCTCTCCAATTCCGTTAATCGTACCTTCCACCTGATCAGCACCATTCATAATCGCGGCTAATGCGTTCGCCGTCGCCATCCCAAGATCGTTATGACAGTGCGTGCTCAGCTGCACCTTCTCAATGCCAGGTACGTTTTCTTTTAACGTTCGGAAAATGTTCCCGTACTCATAAGGGGTCAAGAACCCTACCGTGTCCGGAATATTGATAACAGTCGCACCTGCGCGAATCGCCATCTCTGTCACTTCGCATAAGAAGTCCAGCTCTGTACGACCTGCATCTTCAGGCGAAAACTCGATTTTGTCAAAATAACGCTTCGCATATTTGATCGCAGCTTCAGCAGATTCAAGCACTTGCTGTTTACTCATCCGAAGCTTATGCTCCCGGTGAATCGGAGACGTTGCTAGAAACAAGTGAATGCAAGGGTCCTGCGCCGCAATAAGTGCCTCGCGTACCGCGTCAATGTCAGTCTCTCTCGAACGAGCCAGCCCAACAACAGTTGCATTCTTAATTGCCTTAGCCACAGATGCTACTCCTTCTAGATCACCAGGGGATGCCGCAGGAAATCCCGCTTCCATCCGATCAATGCCAAGTTTCTCTAGCTGCAAGGCAATCTCAACTTTCTCTCTCATGTTGAGATTAACGCCCGGGGATTGCTCCCCGTCGCGTAAAGTCGTATCGAAGAAGTATATTTTTCTCATCTTACTTCTTGATCCAGTGCATCATCTCGCGAAGCTCAGCGCCAACTTTCTCAAGTGGGTGTTCTGCTTCTTTACGACGAGTCGCCGTGAAGAATGCACCATTTGATTTCTCAACGATATAGTTACGTGCGAATACGCCGCGTTGAATTTCATCTAATACTTTCTTCATTTCTACTTTTGTTTGATCCGTGATGATGCGAGGTCCTGTTACATAGTCACCATACTCAGCTGTGTCGGAGATGGAGTAACGCATACGGGACAAGCCACCTTCATACATCAAGTCAACGATTAATTTAAGCTCGTGCAAACACTCGAAGTAAGCAACTTCTGGTTGGTATCCAGCTTCGATAAGTGTCTCGAAACCAGCTTTTACTAATGCACTTGCGCCACCGCAAAGTACAGCTTGCTCACCGAATAGATCCGTTTCTGTCTCTTCACGGAATGTAGTCTCGATAACGCCAGCACGCGTGGAGCCGATACCTTTTGCATAAGCAAGACCGATCTCGAACGCTTGTCCAGTTGCATTTTGCTCAACTGCGATTAACGCTGGAACCCCGAATCCTTCTACATACGTACGACGTACAAGGTGACCTGGGGACTTCGGCGCGATCATGAACACGTCTAGATCAGCAGTCGGTACGATTTGACCGAAGTTGATGTTAAAGCCGTGGGAGAACATGATTGCTGCACCCTTCTTGATGTTCGGCTCAATGGAATCTTTATATACTTTCGCTTGTGTCTCGTCTGGCATCAAGATTTGAATCACATCTGCACGACTTGCTGCTTCAGCCACTTCGAATACTTCGAATCCGTCATTTTGAGCCGTTGTCCATGATTTACCTGGACGAAGACCGATAATCACGTTCAATCCGCTGTCGCGAAGGTTTTGCGCTTGGGAATGACCTTGGGAACCGTAACCGATAATTGCAATTGTTTTACCTTTCAATACGCTTAAATCTGCATCTTTTTCGTAGTACATTTTTGCTGCCATGTTATAAATCCTCCTTAGTATATGAAAAATATTATAAATACCGAATATAACCCTTAAGCGGGCGTCTCAACGACCGACTTCTCTGGCGTATTCAAGTGACTTGGCTGTCGCTCAAACGCCCGCTTAAGGCCAAAACCTTTAAATTATCTGAAAATTAAAATTACTTTATGTGCATTTACTTATCGAACAGCTCCACGAATCATTGCCGTTGCACCTGTTCTTGATAATTCCTTAATTCCGTATGGACGAAGCAGTTCAATCATAGCATCGATCTTCTCGGAATCTCCCACCACTTGAACGATTAAGGAGCTTGGTCCGATATCAACGATGGATGCGCGGAACGTCTCGACGATCCCGATAATCTCTGGACGTGCTTGCGGATCAGCACTTACTTTAATCAATCCAAGCTCGCGTGCCACCATCGGACTTGCGCTAAGATCGATTACTTTGATCACGTCGATCAATTTATATAGCTGTTTGGAGATTTGTTCGAGTGTCTTGTCATCGCCTTCGGTTACAATCACCATGCGAGATAATCCAATCTCTTCTGATTCCCCAACTGTAATACTCTCAATGTTAAATCCTCTACGGCCGAATAGTCCCGATACACGCTGCAGAACCCCTGGCTGATTGTTTACAAGAATAGATATCGTATATTTGCGAATGATCATATCGAGTCCCCCATAATCATGTCACTTAGTGTAGTTCCTGCTGTCACCATAGGGTAAACATTCTCATGTTTGCGAACGACGAATTCCACAACGACTGGTCCTGGCGTATTGAGTGCTTCTTCCCAAGCATCGCGTGCCTGTTCTTTATTCGTTGCACGTAAACCTTTTACACCATATGCTTCAGCCAGTTTAACGAAATCTGGTGATCCTGCTAGATCAATATGACTGTAACGTGCATCATAGATGATTTCTTGCCATTGACGCACCATTCCGAGCACTTGATTGTTAATAATGACGATTTTCACTGGAATGTTATTAATCGCACAGATCGCAAGTTCTTGCGCACACATCTGCATGCCACCGTCACCATTAATCGATACAACCGTCTTATCTGGATTACCGAGCTGTGCACCAATCGCAGATGGGAAACCAAAGCCCATTGTGCCTAGACCGCCAGATGATACGAACGAACGCGGATGTTTAAATTTATAATATTGGGCAGCCCACATTTGATGTTGACCCACATCCGTTGTAATGATCGCTTCACCATTTGTTGTATCATTAATCAATTCCACTACGAACTGCGGTTTAAGTTCATCTTCTGAATCGATGTAACGAAGTGGGAAGTTCTTCGCATTGTCTTGTACCGTGCGAATCCAATCTTCACATGGTGCTTTGGTTGCTTTTGTATTCGCATATTCGAGAACAGCGAGTACATCACCAACAACCGGAATGTCTGTCTTAATGTTCTTGCCGATCTCGGCTGGATCAACGTCAATATGAGCAACTTTCTTCGCATTCGGTGCGAATCCGTCTAAGCTCATCGTTACGCGATCATCGAAGCGTGCTCCGATTGAGATCAGGAGATCTGCATTTTGAATCGCTGTGTTCGCCGCATATGTGCCATGCATACCTGGCATTCCTAGCCATAAGTCATGACCACTTGGGAATCCACTAAGTCCAAGTAATGTCGTCGTTACTGGGATGCGTGTTTTGTTGACGAACTCAAGCAATTGCTCTGCCGCGTTCGCATATACAACCCCGCCACCTGCGATAATAAGCGGCTGCTCCGCTTCTTCGATTGCTTTAAGCAGCTTATCAACTTGAAGCTTATTCGGATTGAATGTCGGGTGATATCCGCGGATATTCACTTCTTCCGTCACGGGTGCGAAGATCGTCTTGTGCGCCGATACATCCTTCGGAATATCGATTAGCACGGGGCCTTTACGTCCTGTGTTTGCAATGTGGAATGCTTCATGAATCGTGCGAGCTAAGTCATTCACATCACGCACTAAGTAGCTGTGCTTCGTAATCGGCATCGTAATGCCAGTGATATCTGCTTCTTGGAAAGCATCCGTACCAATCGCGGTTGTCGCGACGTTGCCTGTAATTACAACGAGTGGAACGGAATCCATGTATGCTGTCGCAATGCCTGTGACGAGGTTAGTCGCCCCCGGGCCGGAAGTGGCAATACATACACCCACTTTACCAGTCGATCTTGCGTAACCATCTGCTGCGTGAATCGCGCCTTGTTCATGGCGTGTAAGCAAATGGTTGAAATCTGAGAACCCATGCATCGCATCGTAGATGTATAGAACCGCACCACCCGGATAACCGAAGACGCATTCCACACCCTCTAGCAGCAAAGAGCGGAGTAAAATTTCAGAACCTGTAATTAATTCTGGTTGTTTTAATTTTTCAATCAATTCTTCTTTTGACTTCTTAAGCGTTGTCTCAACGTTCATGTGAATCCTCCTCTCAAAAAATGGCTAAAAATATAAAAAGCCCTTCAATCCCGCGACGCATGTAAAGCGTGCAACGGGACGAAAGGCTTGATTGCTTTTCGTGGTACCACCCAAATTTGTCATATTCTTCACAGATTATGACCTCAGCAGGTTTAGATCCTCTAAACCGACGCACGGTAACGTGTGCGAATCCGATTTTTCCTAGTAGGATCGCATTATCTGCAATCTTTTCAGAAAAATGGCTCCGAGGTGAGCTCGTAACTAAGGGATTAAGGCAATGGTTTCAGCAAGTCCATCGCTCTCTGCGCATAAGTGCCCTTAAAACTTCGTCCTCTTCATAGCCGATAACAATTTCTTGTAAGTTAGAAGTTATTATAGACTCTCTTATTCAGACTAGTCAAGCACATTTATGAGAATTTTTAAATGAATGACGCAATTCATTTAAAGAAAGCGATTTCATCTATTCATCCTTTTCGACAAGTTCAAACTTTACTAAAGCCTCATATATCCCGTCATGATCGCAAGAAGCGGTAATATAATTTGCATGCTTTTGCACGTGGGTTGATGCATTGCCCATCGCAACGCCAACTCCTACAGCACCAAGCATCTCAATGTCATTATCCCCGTCACCGAATGCAAAAGTATTCTCCAACTTGAATCCACCGCGCTCCAAAATGTAAGCAATACCTGATGCTTTCGAACAACCTTTGGGCAAAATATCTGCACCACCCTCGTGAACAGGCACAAAATTAAATTGCGGAAATTTTTCTACATAACCAGACAATTGATCTTGCTCACAAATAATTGTAACCTGATGTACATCTGTATGTTTATAAAAATCACGATCAGCGATTGGATATTCCATCTTGTAGTAGCCAAACACCTCTTCAAATAGCAGGTGACCCTCTCTACTTGAGCGTATATCAACTTCATTCACATATGCGAGTGCATCACCATTACACTCCACTAATTGTGCAAGCTCATGTATATGCTGTGCATTCATCGGGTTGTTGTATATGATTTCACCTTCAAAAACAACATATTGCCCGTTCATCGACACAAAAGTGTTGATATTCAGTTCTTCACAGAGCCAATCGAATAAGTGTGGCGTCCGACCTGTCGCAATCGCAGTATAAACACCCTTGTCTTGTAATTGCTTAATCGCCTTACGCGTAGAGTCGAGTACCTCCTTGTTCTGATTCAGTAGAGTACCGTCTATATCAAAAAATACAATTGTGCTTTTCATTTGCGTTGCCCCCAATTATGCTTATTATAGCCGGCTGATCGTTACGCCCAATTTACGGTTGCGCCGATCAAACCGACCACTTACAAATCAAGCTTAATGTGTGAAAAGCATTTCATGTCAAGGAGATCTTTTTATGGCTAATATTAAACAAATTGCACAAATAGCCGGCGTTTCGATTACGACCGTTTCTCGTGTACTTAATAATCACCCTTATGTAAAGCCAGATAAGCGGGAAGCTGTACTTCAAGCAATTCGGCAATTGAACTATACACCTAATCAGAACGCCGTGCAGCTTGTCAAAGGACACACCTCCATGATCGGTGTTGTTGTCCCATTCGTGAATCACCATTACTTCGGTTCCATGATCGAAGGCATTGCGCAGCAAGCATTAGAATACAACTATCAACTCGTCTTGTGTCAAACCCAATACGAACAAGAAGAAGAACGTAAAGTGCTTGAGATGCTAAGACGCAAACAGATTGATGGCGTCATTATCTGCTCCAAGGTACTAGAATGGGAGTTGATTGAATCCTATCTCCCTTATGGACCTATTATTACCTGTGAAAATGCGGAAGGCCGCTCGATCTCTTCTGTTTACGTGGATCACTACAATGGATTTGCGATGGGGGTCAATTATTTAATAACCAAAGGTCACCACCGTATTGGTTACACCATCGGTCGTCCAGAGAGTAATAACAGCCACAATCGTATTCGCGCTTTCCATGATCAACTTGCTACCATTGACCAAGTACCCAATCCAGACTGGATCTTTAATATGGTCTATACTTTTGAAGATGGTACTGGGGTGCTTGAACGCATCATGCAATTAAACGAGAAGCCTACAGCGATCCTTGTCGCCGGCGATATAGGCGCAGCTGGCATTATAAGTAGTGCCAAGAAGCATGGAGTACGCGTTCCTGAAGACCTCGCAGTTATTGGTTTTGATGATCAACCTATCTCACGTGCTATGGATATTACAACAATCAAGCTCCCGACTTTCGAAGTTGGTAGGCTTGCCTGTGAAACAGTATACAAGCAGCTAATCGGAGAATGTGAACAGCCCCATCATCAAGAGCTGCCTATTCATTTCATTCCGCGCTCAACCGTATAAAAAAACGATATCAAGAAACAAAAAAACACCTTATGGCATATAACCATAAGGTGTTTTGACAATGCTAATTAAGCATTAATTTTTGTTTTTGCAGCAGATGCAAGATCAGCGAATGCTTTAGCATCGTTAACAGCTAGATCAGCAAGGATCTTACGGTTAACTTCGATACCAGCAAGCTTAAGACCGAACATCAATTTGGAGTAGGACAAACCGTTAATACGAGCAGCCGCATTAATACGAGTGATCCATAATTTGCGGAAATCACGCTTCTTAGCGCGACGATCGCGGTATGCGTACACAAGGGATTTGAATACTTGCTCCTGTGCAGTTTTAAATAGACGGTGTTTGGAACCGAAATAACCTTTAGCGAGTTTTAATACTTTTTTATGACGACGACGGTTTGTAAAGCCGCCCTTGACTCTAGCCATAGTAAATACCTCCTGGATATGATGAATGTTGAACTATAAAGTCCATTCACATAATTATTTTAAGTTGTTAAGACCTTGCTTCAAGCGACTTACGTCACCAGTAGCCATCAAAGTGCTCTTGCCTAGTACACGCTTTTGACGTCCGGATTTAGCGGACAACAAGTGGTTCTTGTTTGCTTTATGTCTTTTTACTTTACCTGTTCCAGTTACTTTGAAACGGTCTTTCAAAGAACTATGAGTTTTCATTTTTGGCATGGGAATATCCTCCTCGAATAAAAATTTAAGTCGTCGCTTTTGGTGTTAAAATCATAATCATGGAGCGACCCTCAAGCTTAGGAGCGCGCTCAATCGAGGAAATTTCAGCTGTTTCAGTTGCTAGGCGATCAAGCACCTTTTTACCGATTGAAGCATGAGCAATCTCACGACCACGGAAACGAACAGAAGCTTTCACTTTGTCGCCGTCTTTTAAGAATTTAACCGCATTACGCAGCTTAGTTTGGAAATCATGCTCATCAATTGTCGCACTTAGGCGGATTTCTTTGATGTCCACCACTTTTTGATTCTTGCGAGCTTCTTTCTCTTTCTTCTGCTGCTCATAGCGGAACTTGCCATAGTCCATAATGCGACATACAGGCGGTTTCGCTGTTGGAGCTACATTAACCAAATCAAGGTTAGCGTCAATTGCCATCTGAAGTGCTTCACGTGTAAGTGTAATACCTAATTGCTCACCATCGGAACCAATCAAACGTACTTCTTTCACGCGAATCTCATCATTAATCATATGGTCCTTGCTAATAGCCTTCCACCTCCATAGGTAAATCAATAAACCGGTTTACAAATATAAAAGGGATGTGTGCAACATCGGCCCACATCCCATTGATCACATTGCTTTAGCAAAGGAAAAATCATCATAAACCAGCCAACAATGAGTCGGACAGGTGAGAAGCGGGCGCCTCTTCTTTTTCATAGTGTTAAACAACACTTGAACTAATATATCATAACGTACGAATCAATGCAAGTACTTTTATTAGAACATGCTCCAATTAAATTTAGCTGATAATGTTTCAAGCAGATGTACACCTGCTACGCTGTTGCCCTTGCTATTAAGCGCAGGACCTACAACCGCTATACCGTAGCGACCAGGAAGCAAAGTCAGTATACCACCGGACACCCCACTCTTAGCTGGTAGCCCGACACCAATCGCAAACTCACCAGACGCATTATACATCCCGCAAGTAATCATGAACGTCTTGGCAATCTGCACATAACGGCGAGGAATAATATTCTCGCCTGTTACCGGATCCGTTCCATCACAAGCAAGCAGCAGCGCCATACGGGCTATATCCTTACAAGTTACTTCAATCGAGCAATGACGGAAGTACACATCAAGTACTTCTTCTACATCGACCTCATCTGTCAACACGCCATTATCTTTGAGAAAATAAGCGAGTGAGCGATTACGATGTGCAGATGCTGATTCAGAAGCGTATACGTCCATATCCACATGAATCGCATGATTATGTGAGATTTTACGGAAAAATTGCAAGATCCGATCCGCTTTCTCCTGTGGACTATTTCCAGCGATAAGTGACGAAATGACGATTGCCCCTGCGTTAATCAGTGGATTGAATGGAATACCTGGTTCAACCAGCTCTAATTTTAGCATCGAATTAAAGTCATCACCTGTCGGCTCTTTGCCCACCTTAGCGAACACAGCCTCTTCCCCGTTGTCCATAAGTGCTAGAATAAGCGTAAACACTTTCGAAATACTTTGCAGTGTAAACGGAAGATCGACATCCCCCGCTGTCACGCAGCCGTTACTCCGATCTATGATGCAGATACCGAGTGCTTCTTTCGGTTTCTTCGATAACTCTGGAATGTAAGACGCCACCTCTCCGCTTACAGCCGTTGCACGACACATGTGCAATGCCTCCGGTAGAAATGCGTTAATTGCTTGTAAATCTTCCAACTTCACATCTTCCTTTCTTTATAAAACCAAAAAACAGGCGATCCTGTCATCCATAGTGACGGACTCGCCTGTTTAAGTAAACTATTATTTTTATCCAACTTGTTGTTTCGTCATGTTTGATTTTTTCGATTGCATCTCTTCTAGACGGATCACGCGAGTATGCTCGGTGTGACTCCATTGTTTGTTGTTCTGTGTGAAGAATGCATAGAAAGTAATCGGCCACCATGAAACCAAGAAAATCGGATATAGAATCAAGTGTTTCCAAATGCGTAACGGCGCTTTTTCCAGCCACAATGAGATCGGGAACTGCGCATATGTTAGAACCATTAATCCATTAAACAATAATGGAACCGATAAGAAGATGGATGGCAAGTAGTTCGGACCTGGAATTGCAAGGTCAACCCACAATGCGACTGTTACGATGGAACCTAAGAACAAGTTGTATACGTTAACCGCATAAAGTGCAGCATCGATTTTCGTTAAGCTACGTTCTCTAATTCCCTGCCACAATAGTGGGAAGAAATATTTGCGAGCTACGGAGAAATGACCTTGCATCCAGCGTAAGCGTTGCTTCCAAGAAGCTTTAAACGTTAGCGGCTTTTCATCAAATACTTTAGCATCGTAGTTAAACGTTGGGTATACGTTACGTTGTACGCAGCGCATTGTAAACTCCAAGTCTTCTACAAGGGAAGTTGCACCCCAGCCCATTTCTTTAAGAAGAGCGGAGTCGAAACACATTCCTGTTCCACCAAGGAAGTTCGCCATGCCCAAACGGACACGCGGCATTTGCCATAGACGGTTACAGTACCAGTACGTAATTGCGGAAGCTGCTGTAATCCAAGAATCGTTCGGGTTCTTCGTATCTAGGTAAGCTTGAATAACTTTGGAACCGTTACACAAGTCGTTATTCATGTGCGTCAAGTAATCTGGGCTAGCCAAGTTATCCGCATCGAAAATGACAACTGCATCGTATTGACGTGGACGCTTCCACAATTCTTTAAGCATCCACTCTACTGCATAACCTTTACCGCGCTGCGCCTTATTGTGACGCTCACAAGCGTATACGCCCTTCTCACGAGCGATATCCGCTGTACGGTCTGTACAGTTATCAGCAATTACGAATACGTCAAACAGTTCTTTTGGATATTTCATTTCTTTTAAATTGTCCAGTAAAGCACCAACGACTTGCTCTTCATTATGAGCGCAAACCAAGACAGCGAATGACTTTTGAGGTGCGTGTTCTTGCTTCTTCTTTGGTAAACGATAGCCGAAAAACGCAAGCACCAGTTGATATGCACCATATACTGCGAAAAACACTTGCGCTGCTAACAACAGCCCATTCAGCATGATTAATCCCCCTTTTTCTCCTACAAAGCTTCTCTCTATATCTCTTTGTATGTAGACACCTTTTGGAATGAAAATGTTACAGTTAAAGATAACCGTTAATGATTTTCCTATCTTTAGCCGTAAATGTCAAAACGATTTAAGCGTGTTTTTAAGCTTAAAGACCCCAATTAGCTCAAAATTTGCAATTCGAAACCTCAAACGCTTCGATTCCAATGCATTTAATTGCATTATCACCATTTTTCATGTTTTGTACTACACTATATTACGTTTTTGTTACAGAAATGTTTCAAACAACTTACATCATTATAATGCACGGAATTGCGAGAAACAACTCTCAAAAGCAGGAAACATGCATTTATGTAATTAAATGGGTATTTATGCCCAAATCCATTTACAATCCTCCCCGAATAAAAGCCTTTTCAAACTTGCATAAATAACTTAAAATTAAATTGAATATTATGACATTAGTAACAATTAAAGGCTTGTCGTACCGCCATTTCATGTTGCAAACTGGAGATAAAAGGGTTATGTTTAAAAATAAACATTCTACAGTACGAGGTAAGGTGAACATGCGATTGCGTAAAAAAAGGATTCTGCTGTTATCCGAAGGATTCGGTGCCGGACATACCCAAGCAGCCCATGCACTTGCGGTTTCCTTGCGGCAGTTATATCCCGAATTCCAAACCCGGGTGCTCGAACTTGGTACTTTTTTACACCCAACGCTTGCTCCATTCATATTTAATGCCTATCGAAAAACAGTCTCTTCCCAGCCTAAGTTGTATGGGAAACTTTATCGATTCCAATATAAAAAATCGCTTAACCCATTAACGCAACTTGCACTGCACCAGCTATTTTATCGGCAAACATCAGAAGTTATTAAACACTTGAAGCCCGATATCATTGTGTGCACGCATCCGTTTCCCAATGTCGTCGTCTCCCGATTGAAACGATCCGGGTTATCGATTCCACTGGTAACGGTTGTGACGGATTATGATTTGCATGGAACTTGGGTTGATTCTGAGGTCAATAAATATCTCATTCCAACCAATGAAGTGAAGACGAAACTGCTTAGACGCGGCGTTCCTGAACGTAAAATTGAAGTTACGGGGATTCCAGTCCACCCATCATTTTGGCAAAGACATGACCGAAGCAGTATTCGCGATCATTTCAAACTCAAGGCAATGCCAACTGTGCTTGTGATGGGCGGCGGATGGGGACTTGTTGGAGAACATTCTTTTTTTGATGATATGGTAAAATGGCGTGAACAAATTCAGTTCGTATTCTGTCTCGGCAGTAATGAAAAGGCACTGCAGAAAATGTCGGAAAACCCTGGTTTTCAACATGACAATATCCGCCTGATGGGCTTTACAAAAGAAATAGACAAGTTGATGGAAATTTCTCATCTACTGATTACGAAACCAGGCGGTATTACCTGCACAGAAGGCTTAGCCAAAGGGATTCCAATGTTGTTCTACAAACCGATTCCTGGGCAAGAAGAAGATAACTTGCAGTATTTTACCGAGAATGGGTATGGGGAACAGATCACATCGTGTACGACGATTAATAACAGATTCCAACTATTAATTAGCGAGTATCAAGATGTAGGCAAATATGATGTGGAGCGTCCGAAGATACCTACAGATATGTCTCATCCCTATCCGCCAGAGGGTTATTCCAAAGCGATTGCGGAGTTATTGATGTAGGTATGTAAATATGGAGTAAACAAAAAGCAGTCCATTTGGGCTGCTTTTGTTGTGTGTGGAGTGATAAATTAACTCTCTCTGTTTTCTAAATTGTGAAGGTGCTGCGCAAGCGCCTCTTTACCAATCATCACTTCCATACGGTGAATATTTACGCCTTGCTCAATGAACTTGGATTCATATTCTGTAAGTACGTGATCAGGATGAATACCGTCAACGTGCAGATCAAGTGCGATATTACGCATACGAAGACCCAAATCCGAGAATGAATTCAAGGAGAACTCGAACAAGCTGCGGGAGTCGGTCTTGAAGTGAATTTCACCTTTGTCGTTCAAGATTTTCGCATAGTTGTTTACGAAATTCTCATGCGTCAGTCTACGACGAGCATGCTTCTTCTTCGGCCAAGGATCGCTGAAGTTCAAGAAGATGCGCTGGATTTCATTATCTTCAAATACGTCTGTAATGCTTTCGATGTTAAATAGAACAAGACGAATGTTCGACAAATCGCAATTCCCGTCTTCTGTTGTATGAGCTGCGCGAGCTTTGTCGCTGGATTTGCGAATCAATTCATCATACATGTCGATTCCAATAAAGTTCACATCTGGATTCAGACGGCTCATCTCGCTGACGAAGCGACCTTTACCCATGCCAAGCTCCACATAGATTGGATTGCTATTACCAAACACTTCGTGCCATTTCCCTTTATATTGTGCTGGATCTAGAATAACTAGATCATCCTGGGCTTCGATATTCTCACGAATCCCTTTTCTACCTCTAAGTCGCATTGCTGTTCCTCCCATAAATCCACAAGCCGCGGATACTGTATAAACCTGTTCAAAATGATAGTCCATAATGCGAAAAAAATCAAAGCCCCTCAACTTTTAGTTAAGGGGCTGCTGACTCTTATTAACGGTGATGCTCTTTGCGTCTACTTCCAAGTCCCGACAACCCAAGCAATCCAAGTAAACCTAACCATCCCCAGCTAAAGCCACCGGATTTTGTAGCAGGTGTCGTAACGTTGTTCACTTTTGTTGTGTTCGGATTAGTTGTGGAATAGGGGCGAATTCCGTTAGTACCATAACCATGCGTTCCATACCCAGTACCTGTACCATTTACACCACCTTGATACGGATAAACAGTGTTTGGCTCATTCATTGGGTAAGTGGAATTGATTCGACCGTCATTCGTGGTTCCACGAACGTCGTTCGTAATGGTGTTGCTCATGTTTTTAGCACCATTCTTCACGCCATTCGACATATTCCGAACGCCGTTCGTTACCCCATTAGTAATTGTTCCTGGTGCCGCGGATGGAACCGGTGTTACAGCAACTGCAGATTCTTTCGTCATTGTAGTTGCTGCGTCTGCAACCCCACCAAGGCTTAGTGCAGCTGTGATCATGATTGCGGCGGTCGTGATGCGAAGCTTTTTCATCAACAAGTAATCCCCTTTCGCTGATCAAATATATGCACACTTATGTTGTCCTTCCTGGCGAAGAAGTAACACGGGAATTACAGTATGAACTGGAAACTAACTGTTCCTAGTCAAGTGAGTCGCATTTGACGTGTTTTTGGGCTACAATAATGGTTATCTGCTTAAAAGGAGTAATGTTATTCATGGAAGTAACAGATTCGAAATCAACTCCCTTGTTATGGGGAGATAAACGTTTTCATACATGGAATTATGAAATGCGCGAAGAGTTTGGACTCAAAATATTCAAAGTCATGCTGGACGCAGGATTCACTTGTCCAAACCGAGATGGCTCCATTGCCAAGGGCGGTTGTACGTTCTGTTCAGCTCGTGGTTCAGGTGACTTCGCGGGATCGCGCCGTGATGACCTCGTAACGCAATTCAACACCATTCGTGACTTGCAGCATCAGAAATGGCCGGAAGCGAAATATATCGGCTATTTCCAAGCGTATACGAATACGTATGCGCCAGTTGAAGAGCTTCGCGAGTATTTCGAAGAAATTTTGAAACAACCAGGTGTAGTCGGATTGTCGATTGCAACACGCCCCGATTGTCTGCCTGATGATGTAGTCGAATATTTGGCTGACTTAAATAAGCGCACGTACTTGTGGGTGGAGATGGGACTTCAGACGATTCATGAAGAAACATCCACACTTATTAACCGTGCTCACGATACCCAGTGTTACTTGGATGCTGTAGCGAAGCTTCGTAAACACGATATTCGCATATGTTCACACATCATTTACGGGTTGCCTGGCGAGACGCACGAGATGATGCTTGAAACAGGTCGTGCAGTTGCGAAAATGGATGTACAGGGCATTAAGATCCATCTCTTGCACCTCATGCGCAAAACACCGATGGTGAAGCAGTACGAGGCAGGACTACTTCGCTTCTTAGAAAAAGAAGAGTATGTAAAGCTCATTGTCGATACACTTGAAATCTTACCGCCAGAGATGGTTGTACACCGTCTTACTGGAGATGCACCGCGCGATCTGTTGATCGGGCCGATGTGGAGCCTAAAGAAGTGGGAAGTGCTGAACGCATTTGATAAAGAGTTACTTGAACGCAATACATGGCAAGGAAAGTATTGGCAGGGGTAGTCCGTTATCGTGACGTGGAAAAGAAAAGGAGGTGACCGCCATGGGATTCTTGTCGGTCCTAAGCATGGCGCACGCGCTGATCGAAGATCGCGTGCGTAAGGGTGAGACGGTAATCGATGCGACCGTCGGTAACGGCGTGGACACGCTGCGCCTAGCGCGTGTCGTAGGCTCCCAAGGCCGGGTCTTGGGCCTTGATATCCAACAGGCGGCGCTGGTGACAGCGCGCCGCCGCATAGATGCCGAGCCCCAAGACGGCTTGGGCTCGGTGACGCTTACGCTCCGTGGGCACGAGGAGATGGAGGCGGTTCTGCCGCCTCCACTCCATGGCACCGTCGGAGCGGTGATGTTCAACCTCGGCTATCTGCCAGGAGCCGAGGGGGAGCTGGTCGTGACGCACGCGGACACGACCTTGGTTGCCTTGGGCGCAGCGCTTCGCGTGCTGCGTCCGGGTGGGCTTGTGACCGTGGTGCTATACCCCGGTCACGAAGGCGGCGACGTCGAAGCGAATGCCGTCGAGACATGGGCTGCGGCATTGCCGCAGGTGCAGTACCAAGTCATGATGTATAAATTCATGAATCGGAAGACATCTGCACCGTATTTGATCGCGATTGATAAGCGAGAAAGTAAACAAACAAGTTAATCATTTCATCATTGATTTTTATCAAATAAGCTTCTATTGGAAGCAAAAAGCCCCAACTCACGAATCACTTCGTCAGTTGGGGCTTCATTTGTATATAGGCATTAAACGCTATCTCGCATTTACAGATATCGCTGCCATTGGCATCGTAAAGATGCTCGGCTTACCTCTGCCATCTGTATGGAAGAAGGAAATAAGCAAATGTTCTTGACCTGCAGCATGAGATTGCTCGATCTCTTCGCTCCACTTGTCTTGCGCCAATAATGCTGCCAGATCAAACGGTACCTTCTCGATCATCACATGTTTATGCAGATCTTTCTCACTGGTTGGGAGCTGTGCGAACTCGCTGCCAACTGCCTCTGGATGCTCGGCCAAGTAACGAATAATCTCAGACTGATGAGACTTGTCCATTGTGAAGTCCCACCAAATTTTACGAGGTTTGTACTTGTGGTTCAGGAAATAATCTAGCTTCATCAAGCCCTCGATCTTGTCCATCCCCTTCGTTCCCCGCTCCACTAAGAAGCCATGCAGACGAATAAACAAATCTTCAAGTTGATGCCCGATCTTCTGCCAACCACGCGTCTCCCAGTAATCGCCGAACTGCTGGAAGAAATCAAACGGCGACGTAAATTCGTCATTCATCAAGTATTTCAGCGTGTGATCCATGCGATGCGCATTCCAGTATTTTTCCAGTACATCCTCTACTCGCTTAATGCGAATCAGATCCGTATATGGCAAAATATCGTTGCCCAGAATTTCATATGGGGCATGGTCCATATAGATGTAGCCGTATTTCTCCGCATCTGCACGAAGACCCGTACCACGTAACATTTTTAAGAAACCAAGCTGAAGTTCTTCTGGTCCTAGTGCAAATACATCATTAAACGTCTTACGGAAGGACTCATAATTCTCCTCAGGAAGCCCTGCGATCAAATCCAAATGCTGATCAATCTTGCCGCTTTCCTTCACCATCGTCACTGTACGTGTTAACTTCGCGAAGTTCTGACGGCGCTTCACAAGCGCGTTCGTATCATCATTGGTTGACTGCACGCCAATCTCGAATCGGAAGACGCCAGGAGGCGCATTCGTCGCCAAGTAATCGAGCACTTCTGGACGCATGATGTCAGCCGTAATCTCAAATTGGAATACGCATCCGCGGTGATTCTCGATTAGAAACTCGAACATCTCCATCGCATATTCACGCTTAATGTTAAATGTACGGTCAACGAACTTAATGAGCTTCGCACCCGAATCAATCAGATATAAGATATCGGCTTTCGTCCGCTCAATATCGAAGTAGCGTACCCCAACCTCAATCGAAGACAAACAGAACTGACAAGAGAACGGACAGCCACGGCTCGTCTCAAAATATACGACACGATTGGGCAGAGCAGGAATGTCCTCTTCAAACCGATATGGCGACGGAATATCATTCAGATCTAGCTTCGGTCTGCCCGGAGTTAGAATGACCTCATCTTGCTTGCGGTAGGCAAGCCCGTATACGAAGTGATATTTTTGTGTAGTCGAGATTTCTTGCAACAGATGATGTAGTGTTTCTTCACCTTCACCAAAAACGATAAAATCCACTTCAGGGATGCGATTCATCCAAAACTCCGTGTCGTACGACACTTCAGGACCGCCAAGAACGATCTTAAGCTCCGGCATAATTTTCTTGATCGTCTGAATGACTTTAATCGTTTCTTCAATGTTCCAAATGTAACACGAAAAACCCAGTACCGTTGGCTGCTTCTGATACAGCTCTGACACGATATGCATCACTGGGTCCTTAATTGTATATTCCGCGATTTCCACATCAAAATCTTTTTCACAGAACGCCTTTAAACAGCGCAGTGCTAAAGAGGTATGGATATACTTTGCATTTAATGTACTTACTACGACTTTCATATGTATGTGTCCCCGTTCCTATAGAAAATAGCGCTTAGCCAGTGATATTATTCTACACAGAAACGGCTGGCTTTACAAAAATAAGATTCATTGTTCGGAAATTACAATATATCATCGTCATCCATATGTGGTGCAACATACAACGGTTCGAACGTTTGCGACTCACGTAATTGCGTGAACCAGCGGTCTGCAAGTAGCTGCAGTTCGGTCTCTAGTGTCGCGATCCGCTCCTGAATATCCAGCTGTGGGACTTGCTGATTGCGCAGCACGTTCTGAAGGCTTTGCCTCTCTTCGATCTGCTGCATGAGTTGATAAAGAATCATAGGGGATGTGGGCTCCTTTACAAAGAAATTGAAGTATGTGTAAAAAGAAGTACCACTACAAAACAAATTACACTTCCGGTCGCTGTCTCAATCGTGAATTCTGAATTGAATTAATGGTATTTTCACGATTTCAAAGGCGAACACTTCGTTCCTCCAGTGCAATTTGTTTTTCCGTTTTCTTTTTACACATACTCCTGTTAATCCTTGCTAGTAGTATCCCCTATTTACCCTTTATCTACTCCCATTTAAATGTAAAAGAAGCCACAATAAACGCAACGACCATCCAGATTCCGAGCGTCAGAGCTTCGGACCACACCATCGAGAAGTTCGCGCCTACGTTCATGACCTGGCGCAAGCCTGTTGATAGATGTGAGATTGGAATGGCTTTGACAATCGGCTGTAAGAATTCCGGCATCGACTTGATCGGGAAGAATACGCCGCCTAAGAACATAAGTGGGAATGAGATGAAGCCGGCGATTGGCCCTGCGCTCTCTGGTGTTTTGGCAACGCCGGCGATAATGAAGCCGATCGACATGAATGCGAGTGTGCCTAGTACGATAAATAGAATGAGCAGCCACCATGAACCATTAATCTGTGCACCGAATGCGAGTGATCCGATCAAGATTAAGATAATCGCCTGCAAGGCGTTCAAGATCAGACGAGCTGTAATCTGTGCTCCAATGAAAGTTGATGCGCGAAGTGTTGTGCTCTGCATACGTCTTAGAACGCCGCGCTCACGCCATGAGGAGATTTGACCTGCTACCCCATTCAAGTTATTACTCATGATCATCATGGCGACAATGCCGGGAACGAGGAAGTCCATGTATTTGAGATTAAGTCCTTGCACCCCTTCTGTCTGAATGGAGATGACCGGGACAAAATGCGCCAGCGACTTCGATATCCCATCAATCACACCATTTACCGCCATAATTCCTGCTTGAGCATTGGTGTTGGTTTCATCATACAGCACTTGAAGCTTAGCCCCTTCGGGAGCTGTGGCAGTTGAACCTGATGGTTGTTTCGTAACTGCATCCATGGTCTTCTCATATCCTTGTGGGATGACGATGACGAGCTGCATATCCCCATTCTTCAAATCACCCGTTGCAAGTTCTTTATCTTCATAGGTCGTGATGTCGAGTACACCACTCTTCTTCAAACTCTCCACTAACTGCTGAGAAGCTGGAGTGCGGTCAGCGTCCATAATAGCTGTATCGACCGATAATCCCTTCCCGGTATTCATCAATGCACCGAATATGACCATAAAAAATACCGGAAACAACAAAGTGAAAAACAGCGCCTGTTTATTTCGGATAAACAACTTTAACTGCGCAATCGTCAGTTGGATATAGGCTTTCATTCTTCTCTCAAGCTCCTTCCGGTCATATGAATGAACACGTCTTCAAGTGTGGAAGTACGTGTCTGCAAGTCGGTAAAGGTCAGTTTCTCTTCTGTCGTAAGTGCAATAAAGCTTAGAAGAGTCGCCTGAAGGTCACTCGTATAAAGTACATAGGTGTCTTTACGCAGATCAATCTGCTTCACACCATCAATCGACTGGAATTTATCATAAAATTCTTGTTGCACATGATCCAATTTAAGATCCATATCTGGCAGACGAAATTCAATCGCATTATCGGATTGGAGCGAGCGCACCAGATTCTCTGGTGTATCCAGCGCAACAATTTTCCCCTGATCCATTAAGCAAATGCGGTCACACAGCACATGGGCTTCGTCCATGTAGTGAGTGGATAACACAATTGTCTTCCCTTGTTCCTTCAGCCGTAGCACAATATCCCAAAGCGTCCTTCTTGCCTGCGGATCAAGACCTGTCGTCGGTTCATCAAGGAACAAGACTAACGGATCATTAACAAGTGCAATGGCAATTGCCAGACGCTGCTTCTGGCCGCCAGAGAGATGCTTGACGCGATCATTTCTTTTTTCCTGCAGAATCATATCTGTCAGCAGTGGCTCTGTTGGAACAGGATTCGGGTAGAAGCTCGCATACATCTGAATAATCTCGTACACTTTCAGCAGCTCAAAGAGCGAAGTTGATTGCAATTGAACACCGATTACTTCCTTTACCTTCTTAAGTGCTACTTGTGTATCGAATCCTCCAACAACGGCATGACCCCCATCGGGTTTACGTAAGCCTTCGATCATCTCCATTGTCGTCGTTTTGCCAGCTCCGTTGGGCCCGAGTAATCCGAACACTTCACCTTTACTCACTTCAAAGCTGACACCGTTTACAGCTATAAAGCTGCCATACTTCTTCACTAAACCTTTGGCTTCAATCACGATGTCGTTTCGATCTGTCGTCACATGCTCGCGCCCCTCTCTCCACATATTTAGGTAACATTTTCCAGTATATCACAACAACGTGAACGGCAGATGAACGACATCTCTTTTTGCAGAAACTTTATTTTCCATGGTATAGTTGTATGAAAAATAAGCATATTGGAGCGGTTTAATTAAATGAACATAAATAGCAATCCCTCACGGACTCATGGGAATAAACAAGGAAAATCAAATAAGCCAAGAACGGAAAAGAACGGTAGACAAAACCAAAACCATAACCATAAATCAGTTGTAGACAAGAAACCTGCAGATAAAGCAACTCGACTAACGGTTACGGAATCTGCAGAACTATTAAGCTTTGTCATGGAAAAACTGCCTAGTCGCGGTCGTAACTCGATCAAATCGATCCTATCCCGTGGACAAATCTCTGTTAACGGCAAGGCCATTACGCAATTCAATCATCCGCTAGAACCAGGTCAAGAAGTCGTCATTAATTGGGAAAAGATCGTTGAAGAAGTGAAGCTCCTTGGTATTCGAATCATTCATGAGGATGACGATATCATGGTCATTAATAAAGATTCCGGGATGCTGTCTATTGCAACCGCGACGGAGAAAGAAAATACAGCTTATCACCAGCTAACCGATCATGTACGCCGCACAGACCCGAAAGCACGCATCTTCGTCGTACACCGATTAGATCGTGACACTTCCGGTGTGATGATGTTCGCGAAGAATGAAGAAGCGCAGCAGAAGATGCAGAATGCTTGGCAGGATGCCGTGGAAGAGCGTACTTATGTAGCGCTTGTTGAAGGTAATGTGAAGCGTGAATCCGGTACGATAACTTCATGGCTCAAAGAAAGCAAGACGCTGCTTATGTACTCCAGCCAATACGCGAATGATGGGCAAAAAGCGGTTACTCACTACAAATTGCTGCAAACGAATCGTGAGTTTTCCTTGCTAGAAGTAAACCTAGAGACAGGTAGAAAGAATCAGATCCGTGTGCATATGTCTGATATTGGACACCCTGTTGTTGGGGACAAGAAATACGGATCTCGTAAAAATATAATCGGCAGACTCGGTCTTCACGCCCGCGTGCTTGCTTTCCAGCATCCAACGACAGGTGAGAAGATGCGTTTCGAAACGAAAGTACCAGAGAAGTTCCAGCGCGTTGTACAGGACAATAACAATAACTCTCGTTAACACAAACAACCCTACGTTCAAATAACAACGTAGGGTTTCTTTTTTGTATATTATCTTCGAGTCGAACGCGCCCAGAATCCGCCATGCAGCTGTGTTGGTTCCATCGTCACGATGAACGCTTTCGGATCATTTTCCAATATCGTATTATACAGTGATCTCTGATTCTTTCGTTTGGCAAGTACTTCAAGCACTAAGCGATGTCCGTCACGTCCATCTCCAATCCACGAAGTTACCCCATACCCCTGATCACGCAGACGGTTCGGCAGTCCGCTCTCGGGGTCATTCACGATCACTTTGAGGGTTACATACCCCAGTGCGATTTTACCTTCAATCCATGAGCCTACAAGTACGCCGAGTCCATAGCCCGTTGCATAGACAATAAGACTAAGGGGTTGATTCACGTATTGCAGCACCATGTTTAAACCTAGAACATAAATTACAATCTCAAGGGTACTGAGTCCAGCAGCCAAATATCGCTGCCCTTTCAAGGTAAAGATCATTCGCAGAGTAAAGAATGAGACGTACACAATCTGAATGACAAAAATACTAATAAGAACGCTCAACATCGTCTAGTTGCTCCCATCATGTTGTAATTAGATGTTGTGAAAGGTAAGGTTCGAACCCTATAATCATAATACAGGAAAATCATAAGTTCAATTGACTACATCTTCATGAAAAGGAGATTTTTATGCTGACACATGTGATCGATAATCAGCTCTTTCTCAAACTTTTCGAACCTAGAGATGCAGAAGCTCTATACCAACTTATACAATCGAATCGAAATTACTTACGAAAGTGGCTGCCATGGGTAGATGGCACACGCACAATCGATGATACGAGAAGCTTTATTGAATCCACTTCTGTTCAATTTACGAATAATAATGGTTTTACCTCCGGCATATATTTTAATTCACTCTTATGTGGCATGATTAGCTTTCACGCGATGGATTGGCATAATAAAAAGACATCCCTTGGATACTGGCTCGCGGAATCCTATCAAGGCCGTGGGATTATGACACGAACATGCAAGGAAGTGCTGACATACGCTTTTACACAGTTAAACATGAATCGAATCGAAATTCGAGCAGGCTTTCACAATTATCAAAGTCGAGCTATTCCGGAGCGATTGGGGTTTGCCTATGAAGGGATCGCCAGACAGTCCGAATGGTTATACGATCATTTTATCGATCACGCGGTATACAGCTTACTATTCACCGATTGGGTGAATGCTGCTAAATAAGAAGAGGACCTGAGCACTTGATGTGCTTAGGTCCTCTTTTACATAGAAAATGAGTTTATCTCACGGATACGGAGATCGATACGCTCTTTCCATTGTAAGTTGCTTTGATGGATGTCGATCCTTTTTTCACAGCTTTGATATTGCCGTTACTATCTACAGTTGCGATAAGTGGATTGTTGGAATACCATTTCGCTTCAGAAGTTACATTCACGACGCCACCGTTATCGAATAGCGCAGTTAGATTAATCTTCTGACCTTGGCCAACTGTTAGCTTCAGGCGGTTCTCGTTAGGAAGAAGCTTGTTCAACTTCGGAAGAACACGCACTTTTACCTCGAAAGTTTTATCTTGGTATTTCGCGTGCAGGGTTACTGTACCTTCTTTAAGTGCTTTTACCGAACTTCCTCTAACTGTTGCAACGGTTGGATCGCTGGAGATCCAATTTACTTTACTGCTAAGTGTAACATTCTTACCTGTTACATAAGTTCCAACTACTTTAATCGATTTACTGCGATTCGGATTCAGGTCAATGACTTCCGGCTCAACAACGATTTTGGAAATTTCATCTTCAATTGTCACTGCAATCGTTACGGTCTTGTTCATGTACGTTCCCTTAAGGGAGACGCGGCTGGCAAGAAGACCCTTCATGTTCTTCTCCGTTACAAGAAGGTTCGGGCTAGACGCTTTCCATTCGATCTTATCGGATACGTTCTCAACTTCCGTACCATCTTCAAAAATCGCTTTTACAACAGGTAAATTTGATTTATCAGAACCGTAATCCCTACCTGCAACTAAGCTCATGTTCGTCTCTTCTGCGATCAGTGCAAGCACTTTCTCTTGTACTTCTACTTCAATTGTCACTGTATGATTGTTAATCGTTCCTTTAAGGGTTGTTTTCCCCTTCTTACTTGCAACGATCTTGCCGTCTACGACTTTAGCAATGTCATCGCCTTTAACATCTGTTGCTTCCGCCGTACTTGTCCAAGTCATTTTGCTTGTTAAATCAATGGTTTCACCATCAATTTGCTTACCTGTTACTTTAGGAAGCGTTTGAACTTCATTTTTGAAAAGAGTAACGGAAGTTTTGCTCTTATCTTTGCGATCTTCCTCTTTAATCTTTTCTTTGTTCTCTACGGTAAGCTCGGAAAGCGGCTTGTACACGTTCACTTGAATTTCTTTTTTCAAACCCAAATGTTCGATCGTAATTGTTGCATTACCGCGGCCCATCGGTGAGATTACGCCGTTCTTCACGGTTGCTACATAGTTGTCACTGCTTTTCCAAGTTGCTGCATTTGTTACATCTCTTTTATCAATATTAGAGTTCATCATAGTTGCAGTTACATATAAATCTTTATCACCAAGGAAAAAGTCATGTGACTTGTCATCTGGTGTTAAAACTAAAGCTTGATATTCCAAACGTACGATAACGTTTACGTCAACACTTTTACCTAAGTGAGTAACTGTAAGTTTAGTGCTACCGTTAGATACAAGCTTCACTTCACCTTTATCTACAGTAACTACAGAAGGATTAGAAGAAGTCCATGTTGCATCCTGAGTAACCTCTACTTTACCTACACCAGAATCAATTGAAGTTGCATGTGCGTACAACTTTTTGGACTTATCACCCATTCTAAGCTCAATCTCTTTGAATGGTGATTCTCCTGCCTGTGATGCCGAAATCTCGATTTTCTCATATGGAGAAACGACCTCGATATCAACTGAATCCTTCATATCCAAGTATGTAACAGAAATTTTTGCCTTACCTGCGGAATTGAATGTCAATTCACCTTGCTTCACCGTCACGACATTCTCATCTGAGGATTTCCAAGTTACAAATTTGGTAATATCATTGGAATCACCGTCTGTAACTTCTCTACTTTTATCCGCGCTGTCATACTTCGCATCTGCTGTAAGTTTGACGCCCTTGTCACCTAGCTTGAATGGACCTGTTGGACCTTCAATATTCAATGACTCGTATTTATGTACAGTTACTTCTACACTACTAGACTTCCCCCTGTACAATCCGGTAACGGTAGCCGTACCTTTTTTCAAACCTTTAACTTTACCTTTATCAACTGTAAGAACTGTTGAGTTGGACGAAGACCAAATGGCGATATCTGTTACATCCTTTGGGTTTGCTCCTGTCCCTAGCATGTCTGCCTTCAGACTTAAATCCAGGTTCTCACCGACATACATCGTCTGATTCGTAGATGGATTCATTACTACAGAATCCACTTTTTCGTCTGATTCTGCTGCTTGTACCACAGATAATGGAGCGGTCAGAATCATTAGAATTGCTACCGCCGCAACTAACCACCTATGGATAAATGGAACTCGCATGTGTCACACTCCTCGTGTATGTAATTGGGTAAAAAAGGTATGCCCTACCGTTATATCGGCATTTTACGACAAAAAATGAATAGTAAGTTCCTTCCATAACAACCGTTAATACACTGACTCCTATTGTGAAAAATATCACTTTAATTAGGTGGGAACCTTCTTTATAATATAAGAATTGTACATTCGTAATTTGAGAGATAGTTAATTGACAACCACTTTGAAAAAGGAGTGAAGACTTTGTCTTACTATAAACCTAAAGAAATTGCAGAAAATACAGTTGAGACTGGTGTAGCCAAGGCGAATATGTCCATTCCAAGCATGCTTGCACTTGGTTTTGCAGCCGGAGCATTTATCTCTATCGGGTTCTTACTTGCGATCCGCGTAACAGCGGTAATGCCCGCTGAATTCGGTGGACTTACCACTTTCCTAAGCGCTGCTGTTTTCCCTGTTGGACTTATTCTAGTTATTATTGCTGGCGGTGAACTACTAACGGGTAACATGATGGCTGTCCCACTGGCTTGGTACGCACGGAAAATTAAAGGTTTCCAAGTCGCCAAAAACTGGTTCTGGATCACTTTCAGTAACTTCCTCGGTGCACTATTCGTTGCTTATTTCTTCGGACATGTAGTCGGACTAACGGGATCTGGGGCATTCCTAGAACGAACCGTTGATCTTGCAGGTCATAAGATTCATGATACATTCTTACAAGCATTCATCTCTGGTATCGGTTGTAACTGGCTTGTTGCTCTAGCCGTATGGCTGGCTTACAGCGCGAAAGATGTTACTGGTAAAATTCTGGGCATCTGGTTCCCAACAATGGCATTCGTTGCAATTGGATTCCAGCACGTTGTTGCAAACATGTTCCTCATCCCTGCCGCGATCTTCGCAGGTGCCTATACTTGGGCAGATTACTTCACAAACTTCGTTCCGGTATTCCTAGGAAATGCGGTTGGTGGCGCGATCTTCGTTGCAATGATTTATTATGTGGCGTATTTGAGAAAAGGGTTGAATTAGATTATTACTAAAAATATTAAGAAGCCTTTTAAGATTTCTCTTAAAAGGCTTCTTTTTTATATGGCTACCTCTACATTACATAAGTTACATTGCCAGCTAAACGATCCGCATAACGATGTGTATGAGAAGCCTCTACACTGAACACAATATCTGCGATATCTGTGCTGGAAAGTGGTTCATACAGCTGCGTTAGACGCATGCGCATCGCCTCAAGCATCATCGGGTTGTGGAACAAACCAGATAATTTGCAGACAAGGTCATCCAGAGACTCCGCTTGCATCGCAGCACCTGATTCAAGTAAGAATCGTGCGTTATCTTCTTCTTGCCCAGGTAGCGGCTTATAGATCACGATCGGTAGCTGCATCGTCATAGCCTCACTGATCGTAAGCCCGCCGGGCTTCGTCACAATCGTATCAGCAATTGCCATTAACTCATGCACATAGTCGATATAGCCCATAATACGGAAGTCGTGCTTCGAGCCAATTACACTCTCTTCAAGTTGTAATCTTACTCGTTCATTGCTACCACAGATCACAAGGAACTGCACTGACTCTTTCAAATACTCAAATGTGTGGATCTTCTTCACAAGCTCTGCACCCATAAGTCCGCAACCGCCACCCATCATAAGTACAACTGGCTTATTCGGATTTAGTCCATGTTTCATCATAAGCGAATTACGGTCATATGCTTCTTTGAATTCATCACGTACAGGGATACCTGCTACTTCGACTTGATCTAGACCAACACCAATTTCATATAGCTCCTGGCGCACTTTCTCTGAACCGACAATATATTTATCCGTATGTGGATACACCCAGTAACTGTGGCTCGTGTGATCTGTAATAACCGTCATCGTCGGGATACGAAGCAAGCCATGCTCTTTAAGCTCAGACAATGCTCCTGACGCTAGTGGGAATGTCGATACGATAACAGAAGGTTGAATCGCATTGATCTGCTTCATTAGACGACTAAGACCAAGTCGATTCGTCTTCTTAAGTAGACTTCCGAACATGCTATCTGCACTTCTTGTTTTGTTATATACAAAACCATAGATCGATGGAAACTTCTGAATACCTTGCATGTAAATATAGCGGGAAAGCGAGTGAATATGTGGATGTGCAAGCTCCATGAAATCGATCACGATCGCCTCTGCATTGGGGCGGCTCCGCTCAACGAATTTCCGAACAGCTTGAGCAGCTTGGCGATGCCCATCTCCAAAATTCCCCGATAGAATGACAACCTTCTCTTTTCTCATGAATCTCGCACCTTTCATTTAACGTTCTCTGCTTTCTCTTGTTAATTCTATTGTATGCCAATCTATTCCGATGCAAAACCGACTACCGATGGGAAGTCTTCCCCGCCTTAGGTCTAGGTAGGCTCCCGACCTTTAAGAAGTCAAGTTTGGTTCAAGTATCGACTTTAAGTAGGTACGATTGTGCAGCATACTTGGGTGAGTCGGGTGATATTCCAGTGCTTTCTCATTATGAAACTTCGCTTTCTCGTATAGCCCAAGATAGCAATAACACACACACAGTTGCAGATGCGGCAGCCAAGAATGAGCAGCATGATCGACAAAACCTTGTACATCCACACGATCTTTCTGTTCAATGGCAAGTTCATACCAGAATGCCGCAAGGGCATATTTTTGCAGATGAAGATGTACAAAAGCAATCTTGCAGCACATCGTTGGCCTAGGCAAATCGTAAACAAAGGATCTAGCCGCTGCCACTAACGAATCGTCAAACCGTCCTAGCGCGTAATAACAATCCGCAATCTTACCACAAGCATGTATCTGATCCTCCACCCACGTATACTCTAATGTAAGAAAATGTTCATACTGCGCAGTCGCCTCCACAAACCGCTGATGATCACAAAGCTCGTTCGCATAATAGAGTGTGTCTCGTGGAGTGAACGGGGTATTCTCTGCTCTCATCTTCTCATAGATTTGAATGTTGCGATCAGCGTCATGCTCTATGCTTTTGTGAATAATAGAGATATCACTTTCCACTATATTTCCATAGACAGCCAAATATTCATGTACAGCCCCATGCCACCTGAAATCGCGCGACCGCTTCACCATTCGATTGTGCCGTACACTGGACGTGATATTCCCCGTTCCATCTCTTGCCAGAATATAAGGCATCGTCAGAACATCAATAGTAGGGTCTAGCGTTTCTTTCAAAATTTCCATCTTCCGTATGTCATCTCTAGAAATTACATCATCACCGTCCAAATGAACGATATAGTCCATCTGCGCTAGTGAAAATGCGTAATTACGTGCCACTGCAAAGTTCTGTATCCACTGAAAATGGTGCACTTCATCCGTATAGCGCTTCGCTACCTCCACTGTCCGATCTGTCGAACCTGTATCCACCACAATGATCTGATCCGCCCAAGAGGTCACGCACTTCAAACACCTGCCAATGGTCTTCTCTTCATTCTTCACGATCATACATACGGATATTGTAATCGCCATACACGGCCTCCCTCACTGCAATGTGCATTATCTGTCACATCGTATGCGTGGACACCTGCACAGCGCCAACTACAGCGATCAAAACAGGCTTCTGACTATCTCCTTATAAAAACGACTTACTTCCCCTTCGAATCACTTCGATCAAACAAATACTCTATTGCTGCTCCAGCAAATAAGGCAACGAACGGAATAAGCACCACCGCATACCTACCGTGAGCCAAATAAATCATATGCAAGACCGTCATATAGGCAAAAAGGGAGATCAATAGCTTCGCTCCTTGCTTATGTCTCGATCTCCATCCCCCTACACCCGCTAGGAGAATAAGAATATAGTGCGAAGACCAGACGTAAATCGGCGGGATATTCGCAATTCGAATCCAATAAAACACACCGCCCCAGAAGAAACAAAACTTACCGAACGTATACCAGGAAATGTACAGCAGCGGTTGCTCGATAAACCCCGTCTTCATCCGCTCGATTGCCCACTGTTTATCAAAATCATCATTCACCCACAGATCGTCTGTCTGATGCCAAGTTCGCTGCTCCGCTACAGGAGGGAAATCATATGGAAATGTCCCTAGGAGCAATGGATTACCGCTAGACTTCGTCAGTGGGATGAACTGCCCGCCAGAAACTTCATAATTCCTCACCCACCAAGGTACTAATCCAACTATAAAGATAATTGCCGCTATTGCGCCGCATCGAACAACCTTTTGCCATGGAATCTGGCGCCATTTGAATAGAAAATACAGAAAGATCCCCGGCCACAAGGCAATCGTCGGACGCGCATATGTCGCAGCCACCCACCAGAAGCCGAATAGCAATGCCCACTTCCACGTTGGACTCTCCATCGCGCGCAGCGCGGAATAGATAAGCATCATCAGACAACAGATGAACAACGCTTCCGTTAAGATTAGGAACGACACATGCCAGAGTGGCAAATAAAGCGATGATAACCCCACTCCCCAGAGTGCAACTCGCTCATTCCAAATCCGACGACCAATGATGAACAGCATGTACATAGAGAAGACCATCATGATCGACTGAACAATACGCAGCGTCTGGGTGAGCGCGTAGTTGTTCCCGATTATTTTCATGAACAAAGCAATGATGGCAGGGAGCGCTGGGGTAATGAACACCGTCGGGCGCGTCGGATCATTATACGTAAAGACACCTGTTTCCAGCCAAATTTCGGCAGTCTTTAAGTACGAGACATCGTCTGAATCTAGAGTCAGCGTCTTACCACTTGTTAAGATCAGATAAATTTTTATCGCAAAAGAAACCAGGAGGATCGTCCACAATATAAGCTGATTACGTCCCTGGCTCATGATAATTTAGCCGAATAGCCAATCATGGCAACCCCGATTAGAATAACCAAGCATCCCATGATTTTCAGTGGGGACAAGCTTTCATTGAACACGTAATAAGCTCCGAATGCGGTCATAATATAGGCGATACTTTGCAGCGGATAAGCAACTGAAATATCCACCCGTGTCAAGATGAACATCCAGAGTACGGTCGCAATTCCGTAAATCACAAGCCCGCCGAAGATCCACGGTGAGAAGAACAGTTCAACAATCGTCCGGATGCTTTCAAAAGGATTCGTCTTGCGCATCAGACCAACTTTCCATAGAAATTGTCCGGTTACGAGAAAGCAAGTATTCAGTAAAATCAATGCAATATTCACGAATTTCATGGATACAATCTCCTTTACAAGATCGGGGATGAAACAATATTGACGAAACACTTCATTATCATGCCGCTTCTTTGGCTAATTACTGCTGCTGTACTTATTGGTGTCACCCAAGTTGACGGTTGGGACCTGCTTAGTATTCTTCTCCTGATTGTCGCGCTGTATGGTACGAAGAAGGATATGAAGGATATTCCTTGGGTTAAATTCATTCCTGCGGGACTTGCGACGCTGATTATTTTCTTCCTCATTTATAAGTATGCCAATCCCTTATGGAATCAAGTGATCGGATGGCAGACGAAGAATATCAAGTATATGTTCAAATGGAATGAATGGTTCAATTCAATCCCGTATAATGACGGCGCATGGATGCGATTATGGCAGCCAGCTTGGTTAACGCACTATATGTCTTGGGTATACCGCAACGGATTTACGTTATCCTATTGGATCTGTATTATTCGCGCCTTCTTCACGAAAGATGTAAAGAAAATGGGTGTGTATGCGCTTGGCGGCTATTTGCTGCAAACGCCATTCATTCTAATTTTCTACAATACGGTGTTCCTGCAAGAAGTCTGGTTCGTACAAGGTACACCGGATATACTGGTTCGTAATTTCAAAAGCGCAGCGGAAGTGTATACGACGGTTCTTAACTGCTTTCCCAGTATGCATACTTCTATCGCCTTCGCTGCCCTACTCTTATCCATGAAAGAGAAAAGCAAATGGTATCGCTGGATTATTGGTATCTACTGCATATCCATTATTATTTCCACGTTGTACTTGAAAATCCATTGGGTGCTTGATGTTGTAGCGGGAATGGCATTTGCCTATGGTTGCGTAAGCCTAGCAGAGTGGTTCATCCATACAAGGATGTTCAATAAATTTGAGGTTAAATTCGAAGGGATTGGCGAGCGACTAATGAAAAAATAGGATAAATAAGAAGGAATTGTATGCAGCGATGCTACAATTCCTTTTTTACGGTATAATGGAGATCATAGACAAATAGGAAAGAACGGTGACTATTCCTTATTATGAAAAACAAGATTCAACAACCGATCGTGACCATCGTTGTACCTTGCTATAACGAGGAAGAGGTGCTGCCCGAGACGGTCAGTCGCCTAAGTGTTGTCTTAATTCGATTAATTACGGACAAACTTGCATCACCCCAGAGCAGTGTGCTCTTCGTGGATGACGGTTCTCGTGACCGTACTTGGGAGCTTATCGAAGGATTCTCCAAATCCAATCCACTTATGAGTGGACTGAAGTTATCACGAAATTGTGGACATCAAAGTGCCTTACTTGCAGGCTTAATGGAAGCCAAGGATTATTCGGATTGTGTCGTATCCATTGATGCGGATCTACAAGATGATGTTGAAGCGATTCGTGAATTCGTGATTAAATTCCATGAGGGCTATGATATCGTCTATGGTATCCGACAAAGTCGCACGACCGATACGTGGTTCAAGCGCAACACTGCACAGGGATTCTACAAAATAATGACGCGCATGGGTGTTAACATTCATGACAATCATGCAGATTATAGATTAATGAGTAAGCGTACACTCGAGCATCTGGAACATTTTCCAGAAGTAAACTTGTTCTTACGTGGGGTTGTGCCGTTAATCGGTTTCCCTTCAACAAAGGTGTACTACGATCGCTTTGAACGATTCGCGGGTGAATCGAAGTACCCACTGAAGAAGATGCTTTCCTTCGCATTAGATGGAATTACATCATTCAGTATTAAACCAATTCGTCTTGTTACAATGACAGGCTTCCTATTCTTCATCATCAGCCTTGTTGCTTTAATCTACGCGCTGTTTAGTAAGTTCTACGGCAATGCAGTTACAGGCTGGACATCCCTGATCCTATCCGTCTGGTTCATCGGCGGGATTCAGCTTCTTGCAATTGGACTAATTGGCGAGTACATCGGTAAAATTTATCGTGAAGTGAAACACCGTCCGCTATTCATTATTGAGAAGTTCGTACCCGCTGCATCCTACTCGCATGAGAATGGACAAGTAGCAGAAGCTTTTCACGACTCCACTTCTGAACCTGTCGTGGTAACGAGTCGGGCTACGTAGATGAATACATTACGCAAATTGTTTAGCAGCTCGTTCATTCGATTCTTACTTGTCGGTGTATTGAATACATTGGTCGGACTTTCAGTAAGCTTCATTGTCTTGAATTTGGCCGGATGGAATTATTGGCTGGCAACAGCGACCGGTAATATTGTGGGGGCGGTGTGCAGCTATTTTCTAAATCGAACATTCACGTTCCGCTCAAACGCAACAGTCGGCTCCTCTTGGTGGAAATTCAGTCTTGTGATCGGGGTATGCTTCGGATTATCCTACGGGATGTCGCTGTGGCTCACGCAAGGACTTGAACTCATCTGGCCAAACATCTCTACGAGTCTTTTTGAAAATGCAGCGATTTTACTTGGCAACGGTATCTATACGATCCTCAACTACTTGGGACATCGCTACTTTACATTCCGTGTGCCGCAAGCAAAGACAAGTGTGAACTAGAGAAAGAGCGAGTTCAAAAAGTTAAACGAAAGAGAAAAAAGCAACTGGAGGAGCGTAGCGTTCGCCTTTGAAATCGTGAAAATACAATAAAATAAATTCAAAATTCACGATTGAGACAGCGACCGGAAGTGCTTTTTTCTCTGTAGTGACCCCACTTTTTGAACACGCTCTATAACAAAAAAAACATCCTGCTATCCGGAATTGCTTCCGTGGCAGGATGTTTCATTATTTAACCGTCTATACCTTACGAAGCTTACCTAGCTCCGAAGTAATGGAATCAATCTCAGAGATTGAAAAAGAGTCTTTACTTGCAACAAAATCGTATAAGTCCTTCAAGTCTTCGTACTTACTCTCGTCAAAATTACCTTTAATCGAGCCGCCTGTCGCCATTCTCAGCTTACGCTTGATTTCCTCAAACATAAACACCGCATTTTCTTCTGACCAATTCGTCAAATCCACTTCTCGTCCACCCTTTCACTACCAACTGCTGCTATTGTACCATGAATTCGTAAAAAGATGACAAATTAACACTTGAAGGAATATTCTGACAATTAACTTGTGAATTGAAGCGGAGGCGCTTGCTGTTGATGCATTTCAACTATTCCACATAAATAGTTCACATGATTTTCTGCGAGTTCCTGAACTTGCTCAAATGCCTGACCATAAAAAATATGATACGCGATATAGCCGTGTAAGCTCATAAAGATGTTCCATGGTAGCGTGAACTGTGAATTCACACACTCTGTCCCCCACGTAATTTCACAAATTATGCCGGAGAATAGCTCCAGATAACGTGCTTGATCCGCTTTTGAATAGGATGTCAATTCCTCTTCATTCATCATGAAGATCACTTCATAATGATAGCGGTGGGAAAGTCCGAACTGGATAAAATCTAGCATCACAGATCGCAGAATATCGATATTCACATGTGGTGCCTCTGTTACCATTTTGCGTTGACGCAGGATCATTTCGTTAAAGTCACGTAAGATCAGCTCATAGAGCAGCTCCGCTTTTTCGGTAAAATGATAATAAAGCGCGCCATGGCTGTACCCCAATGACTTGGCAATGCTTCGCATAGTTAAAGTCCGATAGCCATAAGCGCCGAACAATTCCTTTGCACCCGATAATATTCGTTCACGACTAAGTTCTTGTGCTACTGCTTTTCTCGCCATTGGACTTCCCTCCGCTGAGTGCTCTCGTTATTTGGAACTAACCTCTGTTTACGTAAACTCGTGGTGAACCATATACTGCTCTTCACCCATGTGAATTTCGCCCTGACCTTGCGTTAAATCGATTAACCAATCTCGGAATCGATCCGCTTCTTCAGATAGTGGGTAGATCGTTACAATCACACGATCCGTAAACTGTGTCTCTCCCATTCGCATTTCGCGATTACGAAGTTCATTCTCCACTTTTCCAAGCCATGTATAATCAATTGTGAGACTAACTTCTCTATGCAAAACTTGTGCAATAACGCCTGCTGCTTCAATTCCAACAACAGCCCCATCGGTATAAGCCCGAATAAGTCCCCCTGCACCTAGCATAATTCCGCCAAAGTAACGGGTAACGACGATTGCAACATTCTTCAAACCTTTGTTCTTAATCACTTCGAGTATTGGTTTACCCGCTGTACCGCTCGGCTCTCCATCATCGGATTGCTTCTGAATCTCATCACGCTCGCCGATCATATAAGCAGAACAGTTATGCGTTGCATTCCAATGCTCTTTCTTAATGCGCTCAATAAATTGAATCGCTTCTTCCTCTGTTGTGACAGGAGTTGCAAATCCAATGAATCGAGATTTCTTAATAATTATTTCTGCCGACCCCAATTGTTGTAACGTTCTATAATGTGCGATCATGTCGGACCTCTTCCATGTTATGATCAGATAACACGTTTATTCTGTTGCACTTTATTGTACAGAAGTGTCATTCCTTTTACAACGATGTTTTATCTGATTTTTTATTTTTGTTGAAATTTTTTGCAATAAAACAGCTCATTTCTAGGAAATGAGCTGTCGTTATTACTATTTATACCATTTTCCTATAATCTGGATTCGAGTTCAGCCTTTTCTTTCTCGAATCCTGGCTTGCCAAGTAGAGCAAACATATTCTTCTTATAAGCTTCAACACCCGGTTGATCGAATGGATTTACACCCATCAAGTAGCCGGATACGCCGCATGCTTTTTCGAAGAAGTATACCAAGTAACCGAATGTGTAAGGAGTCAGTTCTGGAATCGTCACGATTAAGTTCGGTACGTTACCGTCCGTGTGAGCAAGCATCGTTCCTTGGAATGCTTTCTTGTTCACGAAGTCCATTGTCTTGCCGCTCAAGAAGTTAAGTCCATCTAGGTTCTCGCTATCTTCACCGATAACGATTTCCTCTTGTGCTTTATCCACAACGATGATCGTCTCGAACAAGTTACGAGTACCCTCTTGTACGAACTGACCCATCGAGTGAAGATCTGTGGAGAAATCTACAGCTGCAGGATAAATACCTTTGTTATCTTTACCTTCACTCTCACCGAACAATTGCTTCCACCATTCGGATACGTAGTGTAGGGATGGTTCGTAGTTAACTAGAATCTCAATTGCCTTACCTTTACGGTAAAGGGAGTTACGAACTGCCGCGTATTGGTACGCTTTGTTCTCGCTTAAAGAAGGGTTAGAGAATTCTTCACGTGCATCAGCTGCACCCTTCATCATCTCTTCGATGTTGATGCCTGCTGTTGCAATTGGAAGCAAACCAACTGCTGTAAGCACGGAATAACGACCACCTACATCATCTGGAATAACGAAAGATTCGTAGCCTTCAGCTGTTGCAAGCTGCTTAAGAGCACCCTTGGAAGAATCCGTCGTTGCGTAAATACGCTTGCGAGCTTCTTCTTTACCATACTTACGCTCTAATGCTTCACGGAAAATACGGAAAGCGATTGCAGGTTCTGTCGTTGTACCCGACTTGGAGATCACGTTAACCGAAAAATTCTTGCCTTCAAGAAGCTGAAGCAGGTGTGTTACGTATGTGGAAGAAATATTTTGACCAACAAAATAAATCTCCGGCGTCTTACGCTGTTCCTTCGGCAAGTAGTTGTAGAAGCTGTGGGACAAGCTTTCGATTGCCGCACGTGCGCCTAGGTAAGAACCACCAATACCAATTACAACAAGTGCATCAGAGTCGGATTGAATCTTAGCCGCCGCCTTCTGAATGCGAGCAAATTCCTCTTTATCGTAATTTACAGGCAAGTCAATCCAACCTAAGTAGTCAGAACCAGCACCTGTTCCATTGTGTAATTGTTCATGAGCAAGACGTACTGGCTCAGCTAAATAATCAACTTCATGTTGAGAAAGAAAAGCGAGTGCAGGGCTGTAGTCAAAACGCAATGTTGTCATCCAGTTACTCTCCTTTGTTAGCTCGATAAATCAAGCATTTTATATCCTATAAGCATACTGATTTAGCCTATTTTTTGCAAGTTTAGATCAGATTGTAGCACTACTTGCAATCTTCAATAATTATTTTTTCGTGATACAATAGCTTGGGGGTGTTTTCGATGAAAAAAATAGGATTTATTGGACTTGGCACCATGGGTAAACCGATGGCACTGAATTTGATTGCCAAGGGATATGAAGTCATTGTATATAATCGAACAGCAAGTATTGCTTCCGAGCTTGAAGGACATGGCGCAAGAGCAGTGGGCACACCAGCAGATGCTGCTTCTGAGGTAGATATCCTGATAACGATGCTCAGTCATGATGCAGCGCTTGAAGATGTATTTTATGGGGAAAATGGCGTAATGCAAGGTGTTCGTAGCGGACTTACGATCATTGATTCCTCGACTGTCGCACCTAAGACTAGCCGCCGCGTCTATGAAGACTTGCTAGCTAAAAGCGTAAAGTTCCTTGATGCACCTGTAACAGGCAGTAAGCCGGCGGCTGAAAGTGCGACACTAACGTTCATGGTTGGTGGCGAGCGCGAAGCATTCGATGCGGTATACAGTGTGTTCGCAGACTTAGGCAAAACGATCCTATACATGGGTCCATCTGGCTCCGGTTCCAATGCGAAGCTTGCGCATAACACAATGGTTGGGATTAATCTGATTGGACTTGCTGAAGGATTGTCCATTGCGACGAAAGCTGGACTTGATCCAGAGCAATTCCTTCAGATCGTTCATGCGGGTTCAGCAAACTCCAAACAAGCAGAACTTAAAGGTGCGAAGATCGTAAATCGCGACTTCTCTAATCAGTTCTCTTTGAAATTGATGCTGAAGGACTTGCTGCTTGCTAGCGAGCTAACAGGTCAGTTCCAGCTCCCTACTCCACTACTTCACGCGGCAACAAGCGTGTTCCAGATGGGACTCGCTAAGGGCTATGGCGATGATGATTTAAGTTCCGCTGTGAAATGCTATGAAGAGTGGATGAATCAGGAGATCGCGAAGAAAGAATAAATTTTTATTTATTTATGAAATTACATTTGGAGAATGGAGCTCCCGCTCCTTGTGGTACTAGCGACCGCGAGGATAGCGGGAGTTTTTTTTGAACTATTTTCATCCTTAACAAGGAACTAATGGAGGCAGTACCTTCATTCTTTTTCTGAATTTGCTAGAAAGGATCCATCACACAAATGACACCCTTCCTCCATTTCTCGCTTAACCAAGCTTTTTATAGTAAAATGATCTCTCAGCTAGACTAAATAAATATGGGGTGTCAGCATGTCCATTAATTTCACCAAAGCCAATACCGATCGGTTACAAAAAGAAATCGCTGATATAGAAAGTAAAAGCTTGAATGCGAAGACGAAGATAGAAAAAGCGCAATCCAAAATTAATCAATTACAAAGAGATATGAAATTAAGTCAATCGCACAGTGATTTAAGCAGCAAAATGTCGCGAATCAGTAAGTTGAATGAAGAGATCAAAACCAATACGCGTCTACAAACTAATCTCTCCAAGCAGCTAGTAGCAAAGAAAGCTTCGCTTAAACAATTTTTGAATAAATAGATCTAAACATAAGCCGTTTCCGCAAGCACAAAAGCGACCCTCAAGGTCGCTTTTTCTCATTCTCATGGTCATCTTCGTCTAATCTTGTTACGTTTATCCTCCTCTTCACTAACTACATCACATCAATAATATTTATGAACGTTATTTTAGTCACCTCTTACCATTAAATCATTCCCAGTAGTACTCAGCGGCCATTTCATTATTGATTTACAATATATTTCGATCGATATACAACTAATTAGATATATTCATAAAATTTATATTGTCATTATTATCTGATTATATTAATATTCTAATTGATAATGAATATCATTCTTAATTAGGGGAGAGAGAACAATGAAATCTAAATCTTTACTTATGGGATTCATGCTTGTAGCTGTGCTAATGATTCTTGCGGGTTGCGGCAAATCGAATCAGGAGGCATCGGGAACGGCTAGTCCTTCCGATAAACAAACAGAAAAAGCTTCCAAAAGAGAAATTAAACATGCTCTAGGGACGACTACAATCGAAGGGAAGCCAAAGCGGATTGTTACCCTCTTCCAAGGTGCGACGGATACGCTCGTACAATTTGGCGTGAAACCTGTTGGTGCCGTTGAATCTTGGGCACAGCAACCGGTTTACGATTACCTCAAGAATGACCTTAAAGATATGAAAATTGTTGGACAAGAAACACAACCTAACTTAGAAGAAATCGATGCACTGAAGCCTGATTTAATTATTGCCACACAAGTACGTCACGAGAAAGTTTATGCGCAGCTTTCACAAATTGCTCCGACAGTAGTGAGCACAAACTTATCAGACTTCAAAGAAACAACCACGCTGATCGGTCAAGTATTAGATGAAGAACAGAAAGCAACTACCTTGCTTGCAGATTGGAAAGCTCGTGTGACAGACTTCAATGCCAAAATGTCCAAAACACCAAACTGGCCACTTAGCGTATCCATCATCAACTTCAGAGCAGATCATGCACGTGTCTATCTCAAAGCTTTTGCTGGATCTATCATTCATGAATTAGGCTTTAATGATCCGAAAAATCTAAAGGCTGAACCGAACGCAGATATTGTCAAATTTACAGATAAAGAAAGTATCCCGAATATGAATGCCGATGCTTCCTTCTTACTGCTAGAAGATAACGAAGCTGTGATGAAGACATACAAGGATTGGTCCGCTCATCCGTTATTCAAAAATTTAGACTCTGTTAAAAATAATCAAATCAAACGAGTAGATGAAGTCATTTGGAACTTTGGTGGCGGTCTGAAGGCAGCTAATCTAATGCTTGATGAACTATATGCTCATTTTAAAATTGCAAAGTAGACAAGATGAGGGGGAACTATTAGCTTCCCCTTTTTTCATGAAAGTTGAGGATATTCGTTATGTTGCAGACATCCTATTCGAAAGCTGTTGGATTGATCGGCCTTGTGATCACCGTCATGCTGCTTATCTATTGTAGTTTAGCTATGGGGCAAACTTCGATTTCATTTCGAGCACCATGGAATGTCCTAACCAATTACAATCCTGACAACACGGAGCACTTGGTCATTGCAACAAGTAGATTGACCCGAGCGTTAAGCGCCTTAGTTGTCGGTATGACCTTAGCAGTTGCAGGTGTACTCGTTCAAGCGTTAACAAGAAATCCACTAGCTGCTCCGGACTTAATTGGCGTAAACGCAGGTGCGATTTTCTTCATTATCGTTGCGATAACTTGGCTGGATATTCAGTCACTATCCAGCTATATGTGGTTTGCTTTTGCGGGTGCGGCGGTTGCCGGAGTAGCTGTATTTTTACTTAGTAGCGTGGGTAGAGATGGGCTTACACCTATCAAAATCATTTTGGCAGGAACAGCATTATCTGCGTTATTCATTTCCTTTACCCAAGGATTGCTAGTCATTGATGAGCAAACGATTCAAACCGTATTATTCTGGATTGCCGGATCCATTGCAGGACGAGATATGAGCATGTTGCTCCCTGTATTGCCGATTCTTCTCATTGCTCTACTACTTAGCCTATTACTCGGAAAGTCGATGAATGTGTTCAGTTCTGGTGATGATGTAGCGAAGAGTCTGGGGCAGAACGTCGGAAGGCTGAAGCTACTCATGGGACTACTAATTATCTTGCTTGCTGGTGGCTCGGTAGCCATTGTTGGTTCCATTGGTTTCATCGGACTCATTGTTCCTCATATCGCTAAACGTATTGTTGGAATTGACTACCGTTGGAGTATTCCATATGGTGCCCTGCTTGGCTCTTGTTTGCTACTAGCAGCTGATATTTCAGCTCGATTTATCATCATTCCTCAAGAAGTGCCAATCGGAGTCATGACAGCACTAATTGGAGGGCCATTCTTTATTTACTTAGCTAAGAAAGGGGTATTTAAGCAGTGAGGACATGGACAATCCGATTATTGCAGGGCAGAATTTCTTTTCAACTTTCGGGCAAATGGTTACTGATGTTATTGTCCTTATGTTTAGTCGTACTCCTATTAATCTTATTAAGCCTATCTGCAGGAAGTAGATGGATTCCAGTAACTGACGTCTTTCTGCAATTAACCGGGCAAATCAATAAACATGCTTTTGTCGTTGAATCTTTACGTTTACCTCGTGTGCTCGTCGCTATTCTTGTTGGTGCTAGTCTAGGCGTATCGGGTCTTATTCTACAAAGCATTGTCAGAAACCCCCTCGCTTCACCTGATATTATCGGTATTACGAGCGGTGCTTCATTCGGTGCCGTTACTTTCATTACTTTGGGAACAGGCGTCGTGAGTATGCAGTTCCTGCCACTTGCTGCAATTGCTGGCGGATTATGTACGGCAATGCTTATTTACAGTATTTCGTGGAATAAAGGCGTAACGCCCGTAAGGTTAGTTTTAATTGGAATTGGAATATCCGCGATCTTAAAAGCTGGAATTACATTTATGCTTGTGTTCAGCAATACCGTTGTAACAACCAAAGCTTATATCTGGCTAACGGGAAGCCTCTATGCTGCCAATTCCAATGATGTCTCTTCTATGGTGCTGTGGTTGCTTATCCCTTTACCTATTCTACTTATTTGGGGAAGAAGCATGGGTGTGACAGAGCTTGGGGACGATCCGGCTATCAGCGCAGGTATTCCTTTGCAGCTCCAACGATTCCTGTTCTTACTGTGCAGTGTCATCCTTGCAGGAACCGCAGCTGCTTATGCAGGGGGAATTGAATTTGTTGGACTCATGGCACCTCATATTGCAAAGCGTCTCACCTCGAGTAAGTTTACTCAGCTTATCCCGATTACGGCTCTCATTGGAGCCATCTTGGTATTAGTTGCCGACCTCATCGCACGAACGATGTTCTTGCCTCTAGATATACCTGCTGGTGTATTTACTGCCGCCGTTGGCGCACCATTCTTTATCTATTTACTATTCCACAAAAGAAATCGTTAGGAGAGATGATCATGAATGGATTACAAACACGTGAATTAACGCTTCATTATGGCGAACAGCCTATCATTCACAATTTAAGCTTCTCGGTCCCTCTTCAACAGATAACGGTGCTTGTGGGTGCCAACGGAAGTGGTAAGTCTACCTTATTACGCTCCATGGCGCGCCTCTTAAAGCCTGCTTCAGGTCATGTCTTGCTGGATAATAAAGAGCTGCACAACATTCCTTCCAAAGAAATTGCAAAGCACTTAGCTATTCTGCCACAAGGACCCGTAGCTCCTGAAGGGATAACTGTCGAGCAATTAGTGAAACAAGGACGTTATCCGCATCAACGTTGGTATCAACAATGGTCAGAAGAAGATGAACGGTTAGTTGAGCAAGCTCTTGCAGCAACGCAGCTGCTAACACTGAAGGATAAGCAGCTTGATGCGTTATCTGGCGGACAGCGGCAACGAGCTTGGATCGCCATGACATTAGCGCAAGAGACACCTATCTTGCTTTTAGATGAGCCAACAACCTACTTAGATATGACCCATCAAATTGAACTTCTAGACTTCCTATTCGATTTGAACAGAACGAAGCAGCGTACAATCGTGATGGTCCTGCATGATCTAAATTTAGCATGTCGTTATGCTGATCATTTAGTTGCCATTCACAATAAGACCGTTGCCTTGCAAGGTGCTCCCGAAGAAATTGTAACTACTCAAATGGTACAAGAAATTTTCGGTATGGAAGCCATGATTAGTCAAGATCCCTTATTCGGTACTCCACTTTGTATCCCCAAAGGAAAGGGACGATTTATCAAATCAACTTCATCCAGTTATGTTACCATTCAATAATCATTTGAATTATCAATACGAGAAAAAAGCTATCTCACCTTTAAGTGAAATAGCTTTCTTCATGTTGTTTAACTATTGTTAATCCACATACCTACAGCAATAATCAGTCACTGTCGCGACTTGCAGCTTAAATTTGGCGTTAGCCGGTACAGTGAACTCCGCGGGACCTGTGATCGCTTGCCACTCCTCACTGTCGGGAAGAAGAACTTTTAGTTCACCTGACAGGATCTCCATGATCTCTTTCGAATCTGTTCCGAACTCATAATCTCCAGGCAGCATAATGCCTAGCGTTACTTTTGTCTCATCTGCCAGAATAACCGCTCTGCTTGTAACTTTCCCTTCAAAATACACATTCGCTTTCTTCAAAACCGACACTTGCTCAAATTTGTCCGACATGGTTTCTCCTCCTTTATTAAAGAGCCTGGCTTTCTTGTATTCGAGCAGTAGTCAGGCTCATTTTCCCATGACAATATTGCATGTTACTTCTCTTATAAAAGAGCCTTTACGCGCTCCGCTACATTCTCAGCTGTAAAGCCAAACTCACGAAGCAAGATATCGCCCGGCGCTGATGCACCGAAAGTAGAAATTCCTAAGATCGAACCTTGTTCCCCAACATAACGTTCCCAACCAAGTGGGTATGCCATCTCAACAGCAAGACGCTTCTTCACTTCTGGTAAAATGACAGAGTCTTTGTACGACTGCGGCTGTTTCTCGAATAGCTCCCAGCTTGGCATTGACACCACGCGGATATGAATGCCTTGCTCAGCAAGAATCTTCTGCGCAGCTACACCGTGCTGTACCTCAGAGCCTGTTGCAAGTACGATTGCGTCTGGTGTTGTCCCCTCAGGACTATCTGCCACGACATAAGCGCCTTTGGCAACATACTCACGCGCATACTTCGTAGTCCCCTCTAGATGCGGCAGGTTCTGACGGGTAAGCACAAGCGCGGTTGGACCATCCTTATGCATCATCGCAAACCGCCAAGCTTCTGATGTTTCGCTCGCATCAGCAGGACGAATTACCGTGATCCCTGGAATCACACGAAGGGCAGGTAATTGCTCGATTGGCTCATGTGTTGGACCATCTTCTCCGACCCCAATCGAATCATGTGTGAACACGTAGATCACAGGCTGCTTCATGAGCGCCGCCAGACGTATTGATGCACGAAGGTAATCCGAGAAGACGAAGAATGTCGCACCATATACACGAACTCCATTATGCAAGCTTAATCCATTCAACGCACAACCCATTGCAAACTCACGCACACCGAACCATAAATTACGACCTGAATAATCTACCGAATGGAAGACAGCCGCACCTTTAATCTCCGTATTATTCGAAGACGCTAAGTCCGCAGATCCACCGATCAACATCGGAACCCGAGAAGCGAGTGCATTAATCGCATTACCTGATGCAGCCCGTGTCGCAATTGCCTTATCTTCTGGCTTATATGTTGGCAGCTCACTGTCCCAACCCTCAGGAAGTTCACCACTAACTGCCAACTGGAATTGCTTAGCAAGTTCAGGATAATCTTTCGCATAGCTATCGAACATCCCTGTCCAAGACTGTTCTGCCTGAATCCCCTGCGCTTTCACTTTTGCATAGTGATCACGTACGTCATCTGGCACATGGAAATCTGGTGTATCTTCCCAGCCGTAATACGCTTTGGTAAGCTTCGTCTCTTCTTTTCCAAGAGGAGAACCATGTGTACCACCATGACCGCCTTTACCTGCTTTATTCGGTGATCCGTAGCCAATCGTGGTCTTCACTTCAATAAGTGTCGGACGGGTAAGGTCAGACTTGGCTTCCACTAATGCAGCGGAGATTGCTTCTAGATCGTTCTGCCCATCTACACGAAGCACTTGCCAGCCATAAGCTTCATAGCGCTTTGCGACATTTTCCGAGAATGCCATGTTAAGTTCACCATCAAGTGAAATGTCGTTCGAATCGTAGAGCATGATCAGCTTACCCAGCTTCAAATGACCTGCCATGGAAGCCGCTTCGGAAGCAACTCCCTCCATCATGTCGCCGTCCCCACATATCACATATGTATAATGATCGATCACATCATATTGATCTCGGTTATAAGTAGCCCCAAGATGAGCTTCAGCCATCGCCATTCCAACTGCCATCCCGACCCCTTGACCGAGCGGACCTGTTGTTGCATCGACCCCTGCTGTATGTCCAAACTCCGGATGCCCTGGTGTGCGTGATCCCCATTGACGAAAGTTCTTCAAATCCTCAATCGTCACGTCGTACCCACACAAATGTAACAAGCTGTACAGCAGCATAGAACCATGCCCAGCGGATAATACAAACCGATCCCGATTCACCCACCTAGGGTTCGCAGGATTATGCTTCATATGCTGCGCCCATAGTACATACGCCATTGGAGCCGCTCCCATTACGATACCCGGATGTCCGGAATTTGCCTTCTCAATTGCGTCGATACCAAGCGTTCGAATCGTGTTGATTGCGCGTTGTTCGACTGTTTTTGTTGATGCAACCATGAATTATTGCCCCCTCGATCAAAATTAAACTACCCACTTAAATAAACTGATTATTTTGACCATTCTATCATTTACTTTCACACTTTGCTACTTCAACTCGTTAAAATATTTGTATTTTTTTATTTACACACTCCGTTATATTGTTTGCTATCACCCTTTCCTTTTATTCCAGAAAAAAGAAAAATCGCAGAGCGATATTCGCCCTGCGATGCTATGAATCTATAAGAGTGTGTTCAAAAAGTTAAGTCACTGCGAGGAATGAAGGTGCTTCCGGTCGCTGTCTCAATCGTGAATTTTGAATTTATTTAATGGTATTTTCACGATTTCAAAGGCGAACGCTACGCTCCTCCAACACCTTCATTCCTCTTCGTTCAACTTTTTTGATCACACTCTACCCTAATTAAACACAACTGTCTTATTCCCATGTGTCAAAATGCGATCTTCCACATGCCACGATACGGCACGCGCTAGAACTGTACGCTCGATCGTGCGACCGATACGCTTCAAATCATCGACATCATCGCGGTGACTCACACGCTGTACATCTTGCTCGATAATCGGACCTGCGTCCAGCTCTTCAGTCACATAATGAGCGGTTGCTCCGATCAGCTTCACGCCGCGGTTATGCGCCTGTGCATATGGCTTACCACCGACAAACGCAGGCAAGAACGAGTGGTGAATGTTAATAATACGCTTATCAAAGCGCTCAATAAACTTCGGTGTAATGATCTGCATGTAACGCGCCAAGATGACCAGATCGACTTTACCGTCCATGAGTTCAAGATGTCTGCGCTCCACTTCTGGCTTCGTCTCCGGAGTCACTGGGACATGGTGATATGGAATACCGAACGGTTCCACGAGTTCACGCATGTCATTGTGATTGGAGATCACCATCGCAATATCTGCATCCAAATCGCCTGCGCGCCAGTGCCATAGCAGCTCGAGCAGACAGTGATCTTCCTTCGATACAAGAATCGCAAGACGCTTCTTACGACTAGCCAGAGACAGGCTCCACTCCATTGAAAATGGCTTTGCCACCTGCTCCGCGAAGTCACTTTGCAATTTCTCTAGATGATCTTCCAAGTTCGGGAGATCAAATTCAACACGGATGAAGAACATGCCCCCTACCGGGTCCATCGTATATTGATCCGATTGCACAATATTCGAACCATGCTCGTACAAAAATTTGGAGACTGCAGCTACAATTCCCGGTTGATCGGGGCATGAGATCAGCATGCGAGCTCTATTTTTCAAATCAGATGCCATTGTTCAATTCCCCTTATCATGTATGCTTACTTAAGTAGCTGTTTACCTGCAAACCAACCAATTAGACGCTGATTAATCTGTTCTTCGGACAGGTCTGTGAAAATACGCTGCTCAATAATCCAATCATATAGACGTTCCATCGGCTCACGAGGATCTGCTTTCTTCGCTTTCGCATCGTTCTTCAGCACATCCCATACGGAAAGCACATAGTTACGAGGATCGAAATCTTCTTTATCCGCGTGGAACGCAAGCTTCTCCACATCCGACATAAAGTTGCCGCCGTGACGCTCCTCAAGCTTACCGCTTAGAAGTGCAATCTCCGTCTCATACATTGGAAATTGTTTCTTCGCATCTTTACCAATCCACGGTGTTTCTAGAATCATAGGAATGTGGCTCAGTTTCTCATGGTTTACGATACGCTGCATCGCTTCTGTACCAATCCAGCCAGATCCAATCGGCGTATGACGGTCTTTACCTGCACCGCGCGGATTCTTCGAGTCATTCAAGTGAAGTACGGCAATCTTGTCCAAACCAACAACACGGTCAAAGTGATCCAATACACCATCCAGATCATTCACAAGATCATAACCCGCATCATGCACGTGGCATGTATCGAAGCAGACAGTTAATTTCTCATTGTATTTTACTTTGTCCATAATACCTGCAAGTTCTTCAAAGCTGCGACCAATCTCTGTGCCTTTACCCGCCATTGTCTCAAGAGCAATGTTCACGTTCGTATCTTTGCAACCTTCTAATACTTCATTCAAGCCTTCCGCAATACGCGCTACGCCGTACTCCGCATCCTTATCTGTATAAGCACCTGGGTGAAGGACGATATTGCCTACTCCCAAATAATTTGTACGATGAATTTCTTGTTGTAGGAATGAAGTGCCTAGTTCATACGTATTGTCTTTATAGGAACCTAGATTAATAATGTACGGTGCGTGAACGATAATCTCATCCATCCCCGCTTCCGCCATCTTAGCACGACCTTCTTCAACGTACTGTTCTTCAATTGGCTTACGACGCGTGTTCTGCGGTGCACCTGTGTAAATCATGAATGTTGAAGAGCCGTATGACACTGCCTCTTCTGCTGCGTTTAGCAACCCTTTATCAGAGAATGATACGTGAGATCCGATTTTTGGCATATAAAAAAACCACCTTTGTGTATCTTTTTATTGACTTTCTTCACACAATTGTACCTTGAAACGCATTAGAAATCTAGGAATACGATTTGCCATGCGATATAATGTAGGTTAGAGGTGAGAGGATTATGCAAGGCGACGTAAATACAGGTTTTATGTGGATGATCTTCTTCTGGTTATTCGTAATGGTAGGCTTCATGGCAATCGGCGGTTTCTTCATGTTCCGTAAATTCCTCAAAGTACTGCCGAAAGAAGACGGTAAATCCAAGCTCGACTGGCAAAACTACTATGTCGATCATTCCAGGCATTTATGGACAGATGACTCGAAACAATTTTTAGAAAAATTAGTTTCTCCGGTGCCTACGCCTTTCCGAGACATTGCCAAACATTCCATTGCTGCAAAAATTGGTGAAGTTGCACTGAATGAAAAAGCAACCGAAGTAACGCGTGAACACTGCATCGAGGGCTACATCCTAGCCACACCGAGACAAGACTACGGCAGTCTGAAACGGTTCCTTACCAAAGAGAATATTGATTACAGCAATTTCAACTACTTACTTAATGCCAAATAATCCGTGATGCTCGCCCGAGCAGGCGGGTTATTTTTTTTCCTTATAAATAAGTATTGACAAGAATCTAATTTCGTAATAAATTTAATTCCAACAAAACAACTAGGAATTGACGTATTAATATACTCACACATCCTAAAAGGAGGAATTTCACATGTACTTAGCAAGTTGGGTTACTGCAATCGTTCTCCTCGTACTCCTCTATGTACTAGGCAGATATAAAGTAAGTTTTGGTATGCGCGTATTAGCAGCAATGATTCTCGGGGTGGCAGTCGGGGCTATTTTTCAAAAAGACGCACTAGATATTGCTCTCTTCGGTACGGTATACATTAGCTTAATCAAAATGATCGTTATTCCGCTCGTCGTGACAGCAATTATCTCTTCTATTACTACGCTAACGGATCCGGGGCAACTCAAAAGCGTCGGTGCCAAAACAATCGGGTTATTCATTGGTACAACAGCGATCGCCGCAATCTTCGGTCTGATTACAGCAAATATTTTCAAAGTCGGTTCAGGATTCCCACTTGAGCAAGTAGCAGATTTCAAACAAAGAGAAGTTCCAAAGTTCTTACAAATCATTACGGACAACGTTCCGTCCAATCCAATCGCAGAGATGTCTACAGGTAAGATCATTCCTGTTATTATCTTCGCAATCTTCATCGCAGTGGCAATTATCGTGGAAGGACACAGAAAACCTGAGAATGTGAAGCCGTTCAAAGACTTCATTAATTCCTTCAAAGCAATCATGTTCCGTGTGACGAAGTTCGTTATCAAGTTAACGCCTTACGGGGTGTTCGGTCTGATGACAGCTATGGCTGCTAAATATGGTATTGATTCTCTAGTGAAACTAGGTCCAGTAATCTTGGCCGTGTACTTAGCGGCAATCCTTCATATGGTTATTACGAATGGTGGACTTGTCTTATTCGCTGCAAAAGTAAATCCAATCCGCTTCTTCCGTAAAGCTTATCCAGTTATGGCAGTTGCGTTCACAACTCGTAGTTCTTATGCAACACTTCCGGTTAACTTAGAAACAATCACGAAACGTATTCGTGTATCGGATCGCATCGCATCATTCGTCGCTCCGCTTGGTGCAACAATCAACATGAACGGTTGCGGCGGCTTGTATCCAGCAATCGTAGCAGTATTCGTAGCTAATGTGTACGGTGTTGAGTTAACGTTCTACCACTATGCAATTATCGTAGGTGCAGCAGCAATCTCCTCCATCGGTACAGCTGGTGTTCCAGGTCCAGCTTCCATCTCGACAACAGTCGTGCTTGGCGCAGCAGGTCTTCCAATCGAAGGTATGGCAATGGTTCTTGGTATTGATGCAATCCTTGATATGGCGCGTACAGCAGTAAATGCTACAGGTACAACTGTATCTTCCCTAGTGGTTGCTGTTTCTGAAAAAGAATTCGACCGTGACGGCTTCAACAATGGTATTGATGAAGAGTTAGAAAACTACGGTACACCTGCTGGTGGTAAAGGTAAACCTGTAGGAGCTTAAGCTTCTTAATAAGATTTCGAATAGAGCAATTCAAGCTTCTAGGAGCTGGGAATTGCTCTATTTTTTTATGGAAAAAAATTACGTTTTATTTACATAGGTAGCAATTACTTGTATGATTCAGCTTATTAATTGAAGTCGTCTGACAATAGGAAGTGATTACTTACGATGAATAATTCGATAACCGATCTGTTGCAACGATCTACTGATGGAAGTCAAGTTCATCGGGAGCAGATCATAGAGCAATATCGACCCTTTATTATCCGAACAGTGAGTCATATATGTAAGCGATCAATTGGTTGGAACGATGATGAAGCGAGCATTGGCCTCATTGCTTTTAACGAGTCTATTGACCGATACAACCCGAATCAGGATAAATCCTTCGACAATTATGCCTATATGATTATCCAAAGCCGGCTCATCGATGAGTTCCGCAAGAATGGGAAGCTCTCCAATAACGAGTCCTTAATGTGGGAAAATCATGATGAATTTGAATCCGCGGCACATGAAATCTCTAGTTCACTCGAGGTTTACGAACGGGAACGATCGGCCACAGATCTAGCTCACGAATTACTTACATACGATGAGGTTTTACAAGAATACGGGATTCTCCTAGAAGAATTGGAATCCTGCTCCCCCAGCCATCGGGATACGAGAGAGCAACTCATCGAGATCGCTAAACATTTTCATAAACAACCAAGCTTGATGGCTTATCTAAAACGAACCAAACATCTGCCCATCAAAGAAATGATGCAATATGCAGGCGTAAGTAAGAAGACTTTGGAGCGAAATCGCAAATATTTAATTGCCCTCATTCTTATTTTTAGTAGTGAAGAGTTTATCCATATCCGCAGCGCGGTATCTTTTATAGGGACAGGAGAGTGATGATGATGCAAGGCGTAGTTTTCAAAATAACTGAAGATAAAATTGTCGTCCTCTGTGATGATGGGAAGTTCCGCAACCTCCCCCACTCTCCAGAGATGCCTGTACTTGGACAGAAGATTACCGTTCCTGAAATTCCTATCGTACAAGAGAAGAAAAAAACTGGGTGGAAATTGCAAGTTAGTAAGCGCTGTATTGCTGTGGCATCTTTCTTGCTTTTGATAGGGATTGCATGGATCTTGAATGTATCGTTACGACCTGCACCGACAGTTGCGATGGTTGCTATAGATATTAATCCGAGTATCGAGCTTTTTATTGATGATAAAGGAAAAGTAAATAAGACTTCCTTCGTGAATGAGGATTCCAAGACGTTACTTCAGGAGAAGGATCTGCTAGGGAAAGAATTCTACGAGGCTGTTGGGATTATTATTCATGCTGCGAAAAAGCAAGGCTATATTGATCTCGAAACAGATAAGAAGTATGTCCTGATGTCTGTCGTCGATACAGGCAAAGCAGCCTTCCAGGTTGATGCGAGTAAAGTAACTCCAGATCAAGATGATGTTCAATTGGAACTCTACTATGCCGATCAACAAAAACAAGAAAAAGCTAAAGAAGCTGGTCTGACTTTAAATAAATATATCGTCTACGAACAAGCGAAACAGATGGGAATTGAGATCGAGTTAGAGGAGCTTCGTACACACTCTGTTGTTGCATCACTAAACCATGCTGGAGTCGATCCGCAGCGCTTTTTCAAAAAAGAAGCAACTCCAGTGAAGGATGACAAAGTAAAAGAGACGAAGCGCGAGGAGTCGAAGAAACAGGAAGATAATAAAGGGGAAAAGAAACCGGCGCAAACGTCTAAACCAGCATCGTCTAATCAAACAAAATCCCATGAGAATAATGGGAAACGGGAGAAAGAAAAACCTGAGCCGAACAAATCGTCCAAAGATCGGTATGGAGATGATGATCGTCGAGGTGAGAAAGATAACGATAAAGTAAATAAAGATAAGCATAGAGATCGTGATGACGATGATGATAGAGATGATGGTAAGGGCAGGGATATAGACAAGGACAAGGACAAATATAAAGATAAAGATAAAGACAAAAATAGAGATAGAGACAGGGATAATCATAGGGAAAGTGATAAGCACAAAGATAAGAACGATAAAGACAGAGACGATGACTAAGTCACGTTAAAAAAATATTTTCAAAAAAATATTAAACGACCCCCTCAAAAAGAAAGTGGCCATCGTAATAATCTATGTGCACAACTTATCTTGAGAGGAATGAAATAATGAAAAAAATTAAAAATGCCTTTATTATGCTGTTTATAGCTTGTCTGATGTTCACATCTGCTGGACAAATCGTGAAAGCCGCTGAAGTGAAGCCTACAGTTACGCCAGATGGCCGCATCCAGATCGTGATGGATTTCAACGACATGAAAGATGCCGAGTGGGCTGCTGGTTATATCGGTAAAATGAAATCGAAAAACGTACTTTCCGGATTTGAAGATGGATCTTTCCGTCCGAATCAACCCGTAACTCGCGTTCAAGCTGTCGTTACAGCAGTTCGTCTCATGGGTCTAGATAACGAAGCGAAAGCGAAGTCGCTAGATACGAAGCTACATTTTAAAGATGCAGCACTCATTGATAATCAGTATAAATGGGCGAAGGGCTACATTCTTGTTGCACTGGAGAAAGGACTTTTCGATACGACTGAAGAGAGCCTACAACCAGAGAAGCCTGCAAGCCGTGTATGGGTGTCCAGTTTACTAGTGAAATCCCTTGGCTTACAAACTGAAGCACTACAAAAGATGACGGTTATTCCTGGCTTCTATGATGCCAACCAAATTCCTGCAGGTGCAGTAGGTTACATTAACGTCGCTGTAGATCGAGATATCATCAGCGGTTACCCGGACAATTCGTTCCAACCGAATAAGCCCGTTTCTCGTGCAGAGATGGCGGTGTTGCTAGATAAGACGAACGATGGAATGCTTGAGAATGCTGGCGCCATTAAGGTTAGCGGTAAGATCACAGGAATTAAATTCGATACTACTCCGACTGCATCACAGCCATCGAATGGTCGAATTACGATTAAGACTTATAATGGTGACACAGTCACTTACACGATTGCATCGAACCTATTGGTTCAATACTATCAGAAGTTTATCCTTGCTGATCAACTAGCTGTAAACGATGTGATTACAGTTACGGTTAAAGATAACGTGGTAAGTGAAGCGATGATTTACAATAAAGATGATGTTAAAGATACAGAGTTCGGTATTCGCGAGCTTGAAATCGAAGTCGAGTATGATAAGCGTTCCGAATATAAACTTAAATACAAAAATAAAGGCAATAAAGTAGAAGCCTATATCGAAAGCCGTACTGAAAAAGGTAAAGATAAGCAAACGGATGCTCAAGCTGTAAAAACAATTGAAAACTTGCTTCAAACAGCCGCTCTTACTGACAAAATGAGCAAAGATGAAGTTGCAAGCAAGGTTATGGCAGCACTTCAATTGGACAAGAACAAGATTCAAGAATTAGAGATCAAGATCAAATTCGCTAATGGCAAAGAAATCAAAGTCGATATCGACCATGACGATAAAAAAGATGACCATAAGGGTTACGATCGTGATAACGATGATGATCACGACAACCATAAAGATCGCAATAACCATAAGAAGTAATAACGCAAAAAAAGCACCTTCCGTGAATCGTATGTAATTACGATTCGTGGAGGGTGCTTTCATTAATAGTACGTGTTCAAAAAATCTATCACTTCGAAAAAAAGCAGTACTTGCTTACGAAGTGGTCTTCCTACGGAAACCCTATGAGTGAAATCATGAATTTTGATTAGATTATAAGGTATATTCACTCTTTCAAAGTCGCCTCTCCAGTACTGCTTTTTTCTTCGTTCGATTTTTTGAACACGTTTTTATATTTAGAAGGTTTTATTTCAAACCCATCTCTTCGATCACTTCTTTTAACAAATCCGGACGGTTGGACATAATGCCATCTGCACCTAGTTCGATCAATTTCTTCATAGTAGGTTTGTCGTCGATCGTCCAGTAATGGACTTGCATGTTCAGGCGGTGTGCATTCTCAATAATTCGCTTCGTGCTGAGGTTGAAACCACTGTCCTCCGTTGGAATCTGCAACACTTGAGAACTTGGACGGTAGAACCCTGGAAGGAACAGCTTATTGGCAATAACGAACTTGATCACTTCTGCCTTACCCGCTCCAAGCGGCACGCGATTACCGGATAGATCCGAGAATTTACTCACGATGTCATTATCGAATGAGTTCATAATCACTTTATCTTCAAGCTTGTACTTGCGAATCAGATCCCAAAGCTTCTGCTCAATCTCGGATGGCTTCCCAATCGGGTAACTTTCCTTGATCTCCACTGTGAAATAATACTTGCTTCCGTATGCTGCAAATACTTCATCTAATGTAGGGATGTAAACACCCTTTCCACGATAGCTATATTGACCGTTCAAGTCTTTGAAATGGTAGCCTGCATCTAACTTCTGTAATTCAGCAAGTGTGTAGGAATCCACTCTACCCTTACCATTCGTTGTGCGATCGACTGTTGCGTCATGGATGGTGACTAGATGACCGTCTTTTGTCATATGAATATCGGTTTCTAGTGCATCGACCTCAAGAGAGTCAGCAATAGCGAATGCTGCCATCGTGTTAGATGGAGCTAGGTCTTCCCCACCTTGGTGCGCGATGTTCAGTGGCTTTTTCATACCGACATAGACGTCTTTCTGTTTCGGAACGAAGCCATAGTACATCACGGTATGGACTGCGAGAATAACGACAATAAGTCCAAGAATGGAATAGAGGGTAATCCGCTTACGTGAATTTTTTCGCGATCTCGTATGTATAGGTTGCTCTGGTGTATTCGGGTTTGGAGCCATATTGACCCTCCTGCTTCAATTAGTCACTTTCTATCATTAAGTAGCATAGCGAATGGGAGGGGGAAAGAAAAGAGATTTTTTTGTAAAATTAGAGGTAGAACGCAAAAAAACTCCTCCATTATGGAGAAGTTTCATATGAATGATTAACCTTTGGGTTTGTGATGAAAACCATACAACCTTGCCGTATTGCTCCGGATATGCTGCACGGTTTCTTCTATAGATAGTCCCTTAATCGCCGACAGATGCTCAGCAACAGCATGAATCATGCGCGGATGCGTCATCTGACCTTGGAATGGACCTTCGAATGGCCATGGGCCGTCCGTCTCCACCATCATACGATCTACACGCACATTCTTGGCAAGTTGCTGAATTTCTTCCTCATAAGCAATGTCTGGTGTAAAAGAGATATAATAACCATTGCGCATCATCCGCTCGACAGTTTCGCTACTCCCCTTAAACCAGTGGAAGTGCGCGCGATTCACGTTATATTTTTCAAGTAAATCGCAGGCAATATCTGCGTCTTCGTATACGGCATGTAGAACGATTGGCTTATCCAGCTTAGCAGCGAGAGCAATGAAGGTTTCCAATAGATTGATATAAGGTTCAAGGTTAAAAGGTACGCCCTTCTCCTCCGCTTCCTGACGCATGTAATAGGGAAGTCCAACCTCGCCGATTGCGACCATCTCATCTTGATGCTCTTCGATCCATTTTATAAGTTGCTGAATCTCAGAATTTGATGGGAGTGCTTGCTCAGGATGAAAGCCATAAGTAGGATGCACGGATTTAGAATGGGCGAGATGAAGTTTGTGGTTTGTGATACAGGATGATAATTGCATGGATACTGCGATGACGCCGTCGATGTTGTATTCTGAAAGGCTGGATAGGATCTGTTCCTGCTCTTCTTCGTTATATGAATCTAAATGGATATGTGAATCGATCATGCGGGTCAGCTCCTTGGTTGGTTTCTTCAAAGTTAGCATCCAAGAGCAAATATAACAATATCGAGAAAAAGTTCTGTATTAACTTCTTGCTTGTTTATCATCACTATTGCGTTTAAGAGCAGTGATCATATCTTTTATTTGCGGAGGTAACGGGAGACCGAGTCTACCATAATTCTCAATAATAGAGACAAGTTCATTAGCCAAGTAGAAGTAGATTGCCCCTGTCATAATAAAATCTGAGCTCATCAGAACGTCCATACGATGTGCTAATAGGATCGCTACAAACATAAAGACTTTTTTGACAGAACCTTTAAAGCCAACTGCACTGGATATACCCTTGCCTTCCTTCATAGATGCAGTTACGCCAGAGATGATGTCGATCAGAATGGCAATGACGAAGAAGCTAAGTAGCTCGTTCCACGTGCCGAAAGCATACGTAATGACAGTACCAAAGAAACCTGATGCAAAGTTAAAGACAGTCTGATTCATAATTCCCCTCCTCTCTAGAATAAAAAAGAGCGCTACAATGAGCGCCCTTAATATATATTGATGCGGCCTGTTAGACAGCAATGCCTTTACCACGAGCATATAGAATCGTGTTGATCCATGCTAATTCGGATTGCGTAAGCTTACGCGTGTAAGCTTTCTCCGCCCAGGTGTAATCGTTGATCTCGCCTACACGATAGAGTCCATCCAATGCATCGCCTAGCTGCTTCCACTGGTAGTCGTGTTCAAATTGTAGGATGTCGTTCACCTCTTTTAATTGAGTATCCACCGCAGCGACAAACTTGTGCCAGCCTGTCCATTTTCCGCTATCGTACATGAGGCGTGGACATATTTTGCCTGACCAATCATAATGTCGCCTTAATCGGTCTACGCCCCAGCCACGTTTTCTTAGCATGCTTGCAACGAGCTGTACTGCGTTTTCTAGCGTCTGCTCGTAATTACCACTCTCACAGATTTCAATTCCAATTGATCGGCGATTTCCATCCCCATTACCGTCGCCTGCATGCCAGGCTACTTCGTTTAGTGGGATGCATTCGATTGCTTCATTCTCATCAATAATGATGTGGAACGAGGCTGTACGTTTATTGAATGGATTAGTGAGCCAGTTGCGTTCGTTGCGTGCGCTAGAGGTCGAGTTTCCGGTGTTGTGGATGGTGAGGTAGGTTGGATGCATTTCATAACTTGTTCTGCGGTTAAATTGCGTGTTCTTTGGGATGTGATCCTGTAAATATTTAACCAACTCTTATCACCTCGCTCTAAATACAGAAATCATAACTTTAACTTGCATCGGTAAAAACATTAATTTTCCACAATAAGATTAATTATTTGATGCATGATTAATATCTCAGATGTGCATTCCAATTAATAAAAAATGGCGTTCATCTATGTGAAGAGGTACGTTAAATATGTAGAAATAACACAACCAACTTCAGCATAAACAACTAATGAATCAATATATTAATGCTTTCAAAATATATTATGCAACAGCATAATAATATAGCTGATATATTGCATTTTCACCTGCATTACTAAACAATGACAAATAAAATGTGCATCCATCAGAAGTTCTGTTCACATCATTTATCTTAGTGCTTGTGCCTCCACCTATTGTTCCATAAGTCAATTTTTCCCCGCTACTGTCATAGGCTACACCTCCGCCAGTTGTAGTTTCATAGCTACCAGCTGCAGACATAATAAAAATAGCCCTAGGAGTAAACCCGAGATTTGATATTGTAAACCTCCCACCTGCGTATCCGCTTTGTACTTTTGCGGTATATATACCCGAAGCCTCTACTAATTTTTTTGCTGTACCTACAACTCCACCTACTGTTTCACCAGCAACAATTTTGTCTGATGTTAAATTAGATATATGCGTAGTTATTTTACCATTTCCACTATGTTTTCCTGCCGTTATCATAAATGACTGTCCGTGTGTCGTCATTGTATAATTAACCGTTCCACGATCAGGCATCGTCCCTACAATATCTCCTACATCCGTTGATGCTGTTTTATCAATCAATAAATCTGCACTTGTTGCGTTACCACTCCCCCCTTCACCCTGTAAGATAAAAGCCGCTTTCACAACGCTATAACGTAGTGTATAGATGGCATCTTTTTTAAAAACTGCTACTGACCCATTTGGCTTAAGTATTGGAACTGAAGCAAGTGTTCCCCAAGTAAGTTTTGGATTTACCCCACTATCTATATGTGTAGTAATAACAACTCCAATTTTATCAACCAATGCTGTAGGATTTGGACTAGAATTGACCGTATATGATGTAGAAGTTCCAGCTGTTGTTCCACCATCAGCAGGATGCTTTACGTAATCAGCTACGTGTAGATTGTAATCAGATTGCTTTGTCGCCCCAACATCAACTGCGGATAATACGACATCGCCTGTTTTACTATTGACCGATTGTACTTTTCCAGCAACAGAAATTTTATTGTTTAATTCCAATACTGTCGCATCGATTTTATCCGAGTTAGTATTAAAAATATTAATATCATAATGCTCATTCTCCGTTGGCTTTACTAACCCAAGATTAGCTGTTTGATTAGCCATTTTTACAGCCCCTCTCTAATTTGATGATGCGTATACTTAGCTAGTTCCCTATACGTGAATCCTTTTAATTCAGCATGTGTTGTGAATTTAAATTTATAATCTAAATGTAAATGAGCAGGAATAATCTCACGCAATGCCAACTTTAAATCTTCAATATTCGGTGGAATGCCATACTTACCTACAAATTCCACTCGAATTAAACATTTCGTAAAATCCTCATCTACCACAACCTCACCATTATCAAACGACTCCGCCACACCCTTAATCAACTCAACATTAACTGTTCCAATCCCCCGAATCTTCGACTTCACGACGGAACGGCGCTGATCTAACGGTTTCGTTAAGTCAGTCGGTAAGCCGACAAATCGTTCCCAGTTCGCAAGTCCCCATGTGGCGGAGTCGATGAAAAACTGATTAAGTGTATCGTCCGTAGCTTCACGTAGCTGCCCCAACTGATCCGCCTGAGATAACGTTAAGCCACTCATAACAGGTGAATCGACTACAAAGCTTGGCAGCGCTGATCGCATCCGATCATTAAATGTACCTCGAAGCCTTTCACTTGCTAACACTATATTAGCTAGCTTGTTATCTGATAAATTCTCACCTTCAAGTCGCTTAGATTCTAGATGATTTTCACTACTTAACTCTCTACTCACGCCACCGTCACCATCCCCAATACCCCTACACCCTCACTTGGAATTACAATGTTCGTATTCCCTCCATTAAGCGTGAGATTGGAATAGTCAATCACATGAGGAGCATCTAACACGACATTGGCAATCTGCGAGTAGCGAATGGTGTTGTCTTTGAACGCCAAGTCTTGCAGGTAATTTGTGATTCGCTGCTCAATAGATTCTTTGACACCTGCTAGATTCGCTCCACTTTCCACTGTAACTTTTACACTAATATTCACTGCTGTCTCAACAGCAGGAACCACGGTTATCTGGGCTCCAATCGGTCTAACTGATTCAATATACTCAGTCACAGCCGATACAACTGAAGGTAATGGCGCTCGCTTCTGCTCACTTAAGAGCACTACTTTCACTGTTAGTGGTCCGTTCCATACCGGGAATACTTTCGCATCGCCAACTCCTTGAACTTCTCTTGCCCATTGCAAGTAATGATTCACATTGCCACTGGTTGCAGGATTTCTTACCTTCGCTAATAATCGAGATAACAACGAGTCATCTGCCTCAACATTATATCCCCCATCGATAGGTGCATCATTCATCACTTGTAGAATACCTGACCATGTAATCGGGACCTGTGTAACTAAACCGGCTGGAACATTCCCACCTGATCCAGCCTCAACTGCTTGAATAGCAGCCATCACATTTCCACCTGATCCGATACTTACATCACTAACTGTTTTGAATAAAGTTCCACTGGTCGTCGAGAATACAACTCCACTCGGAACCTTTGTCCCAGGTGGTCCAACGATTCGAATAATACCCTTAGCTACCGTAGCCTCTTTACGCAGCACCCCAAATTCTTCAGCTCTCCGATCCAGATACTCACCTGTCGTCGTCTGTGCGAACCCAAGTCGTAACACACGATCTAGCTGCGAATAAGCAATCGCCATTTCAATGGCAACAGGTGACATACTGTCATAGACGAATGTGCCTTCCTGTTTAGCAATTCCAGGTGTTTTCACACGATCCAGCAACATAACCAGTAGCGACTCATAACTCTGATTCTCAAACATTCATATTCACCTCCCCATATACCGTCAATAATTTAAAGCTCATATTCAGTACATCTTTTGTAAAAGAGACCTGAACCCCTGCCACATCCTTGATATACGGATTCACAAGCAATGCCTCTCGTAGGTATCGCTCCGCCTCAGTCTGCTGCAATTGTGAAGAGGAGAAAGAACTGCCCATCAATCGATCAAACTCTACTCCAAAATTCCAGCTATACGCTAAATATCGATACCGCTCTGTCTTAAGTGCTTTATACGCCCATACCATCAAGGCGTCATTACCTTCAAGGACAACAGGTCGACCATTATGCATGACAAAATCATTCTTCTCAAAATCCCAAGCATATTCCTTAAACATCACTAAGTTCTGCTCGGCTGCTTCTACTGTTTCCACCGATTGATCAATAAAAGGAAAAATCCCACTCACGTTCCCACCACCTTACATAACACGACATATCGTTGAAAATCCGTTGTTGGCATGACTGCTACTGTATCTCCAATCGCAAGAGGTGGAGACAACTCAACTTCATGAACGACTCCAACCTGACTCCCTTTTACACGTGAATGAAGTAAATGCTCGGCTACTAGGAGGAACGACTTCGACAGCACCAGATCCCCTAACTTGATCTTCATTTCTGGATGTAAAGAAAGCACTTCGCCAAACAAAAGAGACGGCGGATTATACTTAGCTCCTTGCTCACGGATCAGATTAATCATCCAAGACATCGACATATGCGCATCCTCCTCCCTTAAGCTTCATGCTCTTCCATCACGTTCTTGTAATTCAGGTCCAAGCTAATCTTGTGCTGCCCGCCTTGGAAGGTGTGCGTATCCCTATCAATATAAAAAAGACCGGTTATCCCGGTCACATCCTCCTTGATCCGCACCGCATTCCCTGCAATCAGATCATATTTATCCGGTCCACCAATTAACTCTACACTTGCTGTTCGATCAATACCATGCAGCATCGCTTCTGCCATCTTCTTCGGATCTTTCTCTTCTTCTTTCTGATAAACCTCTTGTAATAGGCCGTAATTCTTCAGCCAATCACTATTCCGCACTTGATCAATGGTGTTGCCCATCTCATCTGTAATGATGACGGTATTCACCATTGCGCTCATATCTTCACCATAGCTGGCATCCGTTAAGTTCGTACTTGCAGTAAGTTCCGTTTGGGCGACGACAGCCCCTTTTTCAACGACATCAAGTGCACCCTTATCCATACGTGCCATATAGACTTTCCCGTTCTGCTTAGAGGCGCTTGAATAGCTGGTCATAATCGCTTCATAACCGGACTTCCCTCCACCACCATCCTGATTGGCAAAAGTCTGCGGCAAGTTGGTCACAGATAATTGTCCAACGGGTACACCAAGCTCTGCACAGACAGCAGCCGTTACTCGCTCAGGCGTCATCCCGTTAAACAATCTAGGCAATTTCGATTTGGTTAAATAGATCAAACCATCGAACGCTGTGACTTTGAATTCACTGCCATTTAACGATCGATTTTTTTGAAAAATAAACCCCTGCCACAGCTCTTTACCCTCATCTGTGCTAAATACCAGCTTTTCTCCTAGATCCATCGCAACTTGCGGCAAGTAATGATCAAGCGAGGACACCGCTAGTGTTAATTCCACTCTACGAGCTGCTTCAGCAACATCCCCGCTCCACGTCATATTTTGCACGAGAAAGGTAATATCGCTTGATTTCCCTTCTCGACTGATATGCTGCATCTTCATAGTACAAGCACCTTCCCTGGAGTCAGGTTGTTTTCATCCACAATCCCATTCTTCTCCTTGAGCTTATCTTTAGCGGATGCATCCCCATTCTGGCTCTTCGCAATCGTCAGAAGCGTATCCCCTGTTCGTACGATATACGTCTTGTTCGGTACCTTCTCTACAGGTCTTGCATCACCGACAATTTTTTGCAATAGAGCCGATGCAGCACTCGTCGTAGCTTTAAAGTTTAAGAAGCGATACTCTCTTAAATCCAGTGTAAAATAAATATCCTGAGGGCCATGCTTCTGCGAATAATTGAATGATTCAATCGCCATCGCCTCATTCACCGTTAAGCTCTCCCCAATGATGATTAAGCGAATCGGACGGCCACTATCTCGCCATTTCTCGATCATCTCTACACATTTTTGCGGAGGAGGGAAGTCTCGATACTGACAGAGCCCATCATCACGAATTGGAAAATACGACGCCAGTGAGATCGACTTCAATCGGCGTTTACCAATTAACTGAACCTCACCCACTTCGTAAATGTTCACGGTCTCGTTCGTATTGCCAGTCTGCATCTCAAAGCTGCTAGGAGGAACAGGAAGCCGCAACTTCTCTTCCCCATTGTTAAAAGAAAGCCAAAATTCCATCATCCATCCCCCTATGCCATATTGAGTCCAGCCGTCTCAAGTTCACGACGCAGTAAATTCGACCATCTCTGGAAGTCGCTCTCGTCACGGACAACTGGATTGTTCATGTTGATGACTATACTGCTACCTCTGCTACCATTGCGGTATTGATTCGCTTCTTGTGCTGTAAGAACAGCTTCATTACGATGGAGCAGTGCAGGGTAATTGTCTCTTGGAACGGTGTGAAGACCTGCTGCATGGGGTTTGCCTGAGGACTTATCATCACCTTGAAGTTCCTTACGGAACCAGCTGACTTTGTCACCAATCCAACTTGCGAATGAACCGATTCCATCGACAATCGGTTTGAGAACTGACCAAATACCTTCAAAAACTGGAAGCATTTCATTCCATAGCCTTTTACCAAGTTCGATGATGATACCAATAATATCTACGATCGCACCGAATATCGGCTGTACAACACCCCAAACACTCTCAATAATGCTCTGAATAGTTGGCCATGCCTTTTGCCATAAATCCCAAAGAGTGGAGAAACTTAAGATGACGACATCAATGACAGGAGCAATTGCGCTGAATACTGCACCGATTGCATTCTGAAATACTGGCATGTTGTTCACAATCCACTCAAAGATACTTTTAAACAGATTCTTAATTGGTTCTAACATTGGTGAAATGACATTGTATGCTTTTTCAATAACCCCAATAATGAAATCATTAATTTTCGGTAAAAATGGCCTCAACCACGTAATAAATCTCTCGAAACCTTGTGAAACAGAAGTAAATATGCTCAGCACCGAATCTTTAAATTGATTAATAGGTCCTTCATTCTGCTTGAAATATTGAATCACTTTTGTAATAGCAGAGCCAAGTGATGTGCCAAGGCTTGCGAATAAAGGCTGCATTTTCTCAACCAAAGGAATAATCTGCTCTAGTAATGGCTTGAGCGCTTGGATCATATTGAACCCCATATCTTGCATACCCATCTTTAGACCGCCTGTAATTGTACCAAGCATGCCCTTCGCAGTACCTGCCATTTTGTCAGCCCCACCGGCGAACATCTGCTCTAGTCCCATACCATTGTCACTTTTCATCTTACTTAGATCGCCTTTTGCCGCTTTTGCCTTGGTATCTTTAATATCAAAATTGAAATCCTTCATTCCCTTGGAATCGCCACTCTTCAAATCACCCAAAGCTTTCATCGCATCTGATAGCTTTTTCTCAGGATTAAGTGCAGCCATATTCTCAGCTAGCTTCACCATTTCCATGGCTTGCTTGGCATCTCCACCTGTTTCCTTAAGTGCTTTCGTCCCTGCTGCGATCACATCTGACGAATTAAACGACTTAGACACCGCATTGTCGCGCAGTTCCTGCATGTACTCTTGAGACGCCTTTTGCGAACCAGCCTCAGACATCTTAGGATTGTTCACCTTCATGACTTGATCCATAACTACTTGCTGTTGTTCCAGCTCCATACCACTATTGAAAGCATTTTTTAAAGTACCTGCAATCATATCGCCAATTTTAATAAAAGCTGGTGCAATCATTGTCCCAATTTGCTTAGCAAAACCGACTACTTTCATAATTCCTTGGGTTGCGTAGTCAGCCACTTTCAGAGTTAATATTAGGGGCTTCTTGGCAAATGAAATAACCCTTCTAAAGGGTTTTGTAGTTTCATCAGCAATTCCAATTACGAGTTTTATACCTTTTCCTACTGTCTTTCCAATCAAACTATTCTTAATGACTGGCTGTATGCTCTTATACATCTCACTTAAAGTCTTAAGATCTTTCTTAGCTTGAGTGATAAACCTCGATGGTTTATCTGAAGACTTCTCATTCTCCTTAACCCCAACGCTTACTTTTATTTCCTGAATTTCTTTTAACTTCTTCGTGACTTTATCCAGAGCGCTTATCGCAGATTGATGATCGACCTTGATATTACGATTCTTATTAAAAGCACGATTCAGCGTCCTCTCGACCTGCTCGACTTGCCTCTGAAAAGTCTTAGTATTCTTAGCTGCCTGTTGTAGAACTGCCGAATACTCATCCTTCAAACTCAATATAGCTGTTAATTTCACACATTCACCTCCCTAAAAAGCCGACATGGTAAACATCGGCTTGCCAACCTTAGCGAGCTTTTCTCGCTCCTCTAGTTCCATTTCGTAGAAAACACGCAAGAGATGCTGCTCGCCAGCAGGCATATTGTGAATCTCACTCGGACGGATGCCTTTACGGCTCCAGTAGTAATAGAGCATCTCGGCATATCCGTCCGACTTTATTCGTTTTTTAGTTCTTGTACCGAATCCTCACCATAACCTGACAATCCAGAAATCACGTTATATAACTGTGTAATCTCACCAGGCAGCAACAAGCGTGAATCTTCTAGCAACTGTTTCGGTGTGTTAACGTTATAAGCTTCGAGTAGACTTTTATCTTTAAGCGACGGTTCCACCACACCACGTACCACTGTGAAAATCTGAGCCGCATTACTGTTGAACTCCTCAAGCTCACCACGCTTGGACACAGACATTGAGATTTCCTGGACCTCAGCCATTTCTTCCATCGTTAGGGCTTGGCATGTAAAAATAACTGGTTCACCCGCAGCACTACTGAGTCTCTTCATCTCCACTTTCTTGGATGGACGCTGTACTTTGCTCTTATCAATTGCCAATAGTAAATCTAGTGTATTTTTCTTCATAATGTTTCTTCCTCCCGGGGTATAAGAATAGCCCTGAGATGGGCTCAGGGCTGGCTTTTTTACAAGATAAATTTATGAATGCGATTAGATCAAGTCTTGCGTATCCCAATCTGTGAATGTGAAAGGTGCTTCGATCTCGCCTTTTTTCTTCAATTCCCAGTTAATAAGGGTCAAGTCATTGAAACTCGCATCCTTGATTAGAATACGCTCTGCACCCGCAGCAGCCGGATCTGCTAGACTCGACATAATTTGAAACCGTGGATTAATGCCTTTTTTGATCATATCGCCAAGCTTCTTAATCATGCGAGAGTTTGCCTTGTGCATTTTGAGTGTGCCACTGCCTTTGTAACCCATGAATTTGCTGTCTGTCGCAAACTTGCCTGTTAGTGGAACATCTTCTTTTTCAATCTCAAGCTTCGCTTCCATAGACATTGCTTCTGCAACGTATTCTCCATCCAACCATACTTCCCCAAACGTACCTGAGATTACTTTTTCACCATTAAAATTAGCCATCTATACCGCCTCCTATAAATTAATTGTCAGTTTAATATCTTCCATTGCATCAAGTGGACGCTCAACTGCTGTCAAGAACACTTGATCCTTCGTGTTTGCTTCCTTAATTTGCTGCTCATCCATTCGTGCCACTTCATCTGCACCCAGGATTGTTTTCAAATAAAGACGCTGTGTAGGAATATCGATCTCAACTCGGTTCTTACCTGGATCGAGAATGCCATCCTGCTCCAATTGTTCGTAATAGTTACTAATTGCTGAAACTAGAAGTAGCTTATTGATGTAGCTGTTCTGTACTTTACCGATGTATAAGTCTTCAATCGTTTCCTTGATATCGTGGTATGTCTTATTCAGAATGCGAGCAACCTTAATCTTCTTCCAGTCCTCACCTGTTTCCTCAGTTGCAGTGACTAGGGAAGTGACACCACGCGCGATCTTCACCTTTTCCCCGTCATGGTACAAAATAAGCTTCCCTGCATTAATCGCAGCATCCGCTTCTGCCTTCGTTAACTTCGGTACATTCGTAACTTCAGTCAGCACTTGGAATGTAGGGGCAACTGTAAGCGGCAAGCCTGCAATAAGGCCGGCAATTCGTGCCGTAAATTGAGTAGTTGTATACTTCGCAGCAGATACTTCAATCTGATCCGTTGCAAAATTAATAACCGCAGGATGGTCTGCCGCAGCGTTCGGTAGAACCGCCATGATCTTGCGATCTTTTGAAGAGAACATACCTTTTGCCCACAATGTGAGTACGGTAACTGCTGCTGTTTCAGCGCCTGGGAAGGCTACCACGTTAAACTTGATCGTCTCCAGATAATCTAGTGCTGCTGCATAATCGGATGCAGATTCCGGAATGACAACAACCTTGATTTCTTTTGGAGCGCCAAGCAGCGCCATCGTAATATATTGTTTATTATCTGCTTTCACATTTGCTGGGATATCTTCAACCCCACGTACATGGTATTCTGTGACGCTTGTCACCGAAGCATCTTTTAAAACCAAAGCCAGAATTCCAACTGCTCCTTGCTGCACCGCCGCAGCTGCTCTTTGCTTGAATACAATATTGACATTAGGTAAACCCATATTAAATCCTCCTTATTTGTGAATCGAGACATGCTTCACATCTTCATATTGCTTGGAAGCGCGCTCGTATTCCGTTTGTAATGTAATGCGTAATACAACATCAGTTTCTCGAAGTACGGTTTCTACACCGAGAATGTGAAACTGTGTCCCGTCTGGTCCTGTAATTAATCGATCTGCCATGATCTTCACTCGAACCTGATCGAATCGATCCACAAGATCCAATCCTTTGCTGTTAGCATCTTGTGTGGAATAATACGTGATTTGCCAGACCGTCTGAGACGAATAGTTCTTGTAAGACAAATCTTCATTCGTGCTGCTATAAAGCTGCATAAGGAAGGATGGTTGCACGGGCTGATCGGGTAAGTTAAAGACATAAATCTGTGTAACATCAGGACAAGCATTCGTTAACAACATGCTCATCGCATCCAGACTACTCCGTAACATCCAGACCAGCCTCCTTCGCAATTTGTTTGAAAAAACGCTCACCAAACTGAGACAACTCTTGTTCAGTAAGCGGTACTTTCGGGTTCTGCTGTTGTGCGTCCATCACTTCTTGTTCGAACTTCTGGAGCCTGTCCTTACGCTTACTTGCTTGTGTTAACAGTTCAGCGTACTGATTTAAATCGGGTACTTTCATCATGCTCGATTCTCCACCTTCCTACATGAATCTGTTGAGTGTGCATTGTGTTCACCTCCTTTGCTAAAAGCCAAAGTAAGCTGCATTCTGAAGAAATGCAGCTTAGAGGTTTGCGGTATCCGCCTTTACGCAAATCTGCTTCGGGCAGTACTGTTTCACACCTGTCCATTGCCCCCATACGCAGCGTAGACAAAGTGCTGGTTGTTTGGGCAATTCTTGTTCCATACGCCGTTTTTTCTTACGTCTTCTCATTTAAGAAGCCCTCCTCTTGCCTACTGCGTGAAGAAACTTACCCATAAAAAAAGAGACGCACGCGGCGTCTCCCTGACTTCTGAGGCAACTTATTTAATTGCGTTCGACTTGCCTCATTTGTCTACATTACTAATATATCACGACTAACTTCTAATGAACTGCCAACTTGCGGTCAATGAGCGGCCACTTAGCAGACAACCCTGAAATTGAAATATATCAATGAAGAAAACATAATGATATAAAAATAGCGCTCTGCGTTGTGCAGGCGCTTGATTAAGCTGCTGTTCCGTTAATTACTTCTGTAACAACTTGCTTTAGGTTCGAGAGCTGCGGAACCTGTTGGAGTTTGTATGTTCCGGCCATAACCAAACCTACCCATACCTTTACTAGTCCGCTGTCTTTTGTAAATGTCATATTTCATCCCCCTCCCTTTTTATTGTTGTGGTGTAGCAAGTAAAATCGTTAACTCTGCAATGGACTGTTTAAGCTCGTCTACTTCTTGGCTGAGTGGTTTGCGATAGATAGGTGGTTGTTCAGGGTTCGATAGATCGGGATAGCTGAACACAATGGCGCCACTTTCTAGGTCAACTCGAAAGCCATTACAGGTTGCAAAATCATATGCTAAATCACCATGATTAAATTGTAAAAACCCAACTGTTTCCGGTAATCGTTCAGCCAAGTCTTTATAGTTTTGAAAATCTTGTTCAATGGTCGTTTCAATAACACTTCCATTACGTTCACCAGTATCCAAAATCACGTTTCCGCTCGACAAGTCATAATAAATCCTACGCCCGATTTTCATATCCTCTTCACTCCCAAACTTCATAAGTTATACTCGTGAAATATACGTAAGTGTTGCCTGTGTTATATGCAGATCCTAACTGTACATCAAACCCACCATATACGGGGTTAAATCCATACATCCCCTCGCCTGACATTGCTCTAAATATTGCCTCCTTTGGAAGCCACAGTGTCACATTAGCGCGCCATCCTCCACTATAATTAAAAAATAACTTCATTAAACTTGGTGAAAAATCCAATCCCCTTATTTGTTTGATTTCAGTTGCACTTGTGAAATTAGGTATGGTTCCCGTTGCAACTCTTTTTCCTGGCGCACTACTCCCAATAATCTTCTGCCCATTAACATAAGCTGACTTCCCCGTAAGAATGTCAGCGGCACTCGCTGTACCGTCTGCTGTTGCCGTCCCTGCCAATCCGTGAACGGTTTTACCTGTAAGAATGTTCGACGCTATAAACGCTGCATCCGTCAGTGTCACGTAATCATCAACACCGTCACGATAGCCATTTGAAGCAAGTAGCTTCAACACATTACCAACAACAGTTGATGACAACGCTGCCGTATCTCCAGCTCGATCAGGCATCGTACCAGTTATTTTCGAGCCATTTGCAAATGCTTCTTTCCCCGTTAATATTTGCGTTGCTGTTGCACCTGCTGTTGTTGCTGTATTAACAAGATTCAAACCACTAATTATAGTGATAAGATCAACTATCGTTTCTTTGCCTGTTAATGTGTAACCCTTAGCTTTTAGCACATTAGACAGTTCCAGTAACTGATTAACACCCGTTAGTCCCTGTAAAGATGTAATAATATCTTTGATACTTGCGGTGCTTGGCATTTGTGGCATTCGCGTTTACCTCCTTTTCTACCTATTAGACTTATTACATTCTTTCTAGAATATTAACGTAATATGTTCCACCTGGTGGGCTTACTATCAAATCAAAAGATGATGAAGTAATATTTGCATACTGGGGCGAATGATTGCCAGCGAGAGGCATTTCAAAAGTACCCTTAACAAAGTTATAAACACCGTAATAGTAATTGTTTGAATAATATTCGTAGTTAAGAACAAAAATCCCGATATTAAAACCAGGATTTATATTAAAAACTTGATTATATTCAGTCGGGGAACATACTTTTCTAAATGTTCGAGCAGTAGGGTTGAAATTACCTACAACCCCTCCGATATTAACCCCAGATTTTATATTTCCAGCAACTAGATTCGGAAACGAAGCCGTAATCATACTTCCTGTAGAATAATACCCATTTAATGATAGCTGTCCATTTTGTGTAGCAATTGTTTGATTTACTATTCCGTTATTAGTCATTGTTCCAACGCGTTTAACTCCATTCACAAACGCATCTTTCCCACTTAATACGTCTCCTATTGCTGCTCCAACAGCAGTTGTTGTATCTACAACTTCCGGTTTACCATTAACCCCAAATATATTAACCCCTGCCTTGATATTAGCAGCAATCAAGTCAAGATCGCCTAACACCTTTCCAGCGCCATTATGATAGCCCGCCATAATTACTTGATCTACTGTACTCGGCGTGATCGTCACCGCTCCACGATTTTGCATAGATGCAATCGCCGCACGAATTTCCGTCCATGTCGATGCACTCGAAATGCTTAATGCTGGATTGAAATTCTTTAGCTTTGCAACGACATCATTTTTCAGTGCATCATTATTGGCTTCAGCAGCATTGACGATATCAATTAATGCCTGTTTATCGGTTAAAGCTAATGCCCCGCCTGCACCGATCCCCCGAAGTCTTAATGCCTCTGTAATTGTAAGCATCCATTTACCCCCTTACTTGTCCACATACGTTTTATCCACGACTTTCCCATTCACATCGTATACAAGCGTCCACACACGTGTCTTCACTCCTGATGGCATATTCAATTGCCAAGTATCTGTTAAATAGTTGCCGTTGGAATCCTTATTTGATAAAACGCAGCTTACCGCAACCCCGCCATCTTCTTGGCGTAAAAAATCAACTTTCGTGTACTTGTCCGTGGCTGCATCATAAGAACCTGTATCAATTCTCTCTCGATATGGACGCAGTAAAAAATCCAATATGTCATCATTACGATTAAAGTTTGCAATTGCAGCATTATCATTGCTTTGTACGCTTCGTATACCGCTTGGTTTAGTAATCATCCTTTCACCCCTTTATGGTAGATTTGTTTCCAATTGCCCCATTGTAAGCCCAGAAGACTCAATTTCTCCGAAGGTCTTACCAACAAACTCAAGTTGTCCGAATGTAACAAACTTAAACTTATACTCAATCTCCAAATGAGCTGGCACGATCCCGCGAAGCACTGATTTTAGATCCTCAATATTCGGAGGAATACCGTATTTCCCAATAAACTCTACTTGAACTGTGTACGTCGGGTAGTCTACTGTCACAGCAACCTCACCGTTTGCGTATGACTCTGCTACTGCTTTGATTAAATTGCTCGTAATCGTTCCAGTTCCGCGTATCTTGGAAATAACCACACTCCGCCGTTGGTCAACAGGCTTTCCCGCTTCTGTACGTACCCCGAATTCTTTTTCCCATCGCTCAAGTGACCATGTAGCCGTGCCAACAGTAGTCTGATCTAAGATGCTTTCAATCTGGTTAGATATGGTGTCTAATTCTAATCCCTCTGTCTGAACCAAAGTACGAATCTCGTATATCGGCTCATAGAAGGCTGGTAAATACTCGAATAGCTCTTTCCCCTTAGGACTAGTTAGAACATTCTCCCTCACCTCAGAGTCACCGTCCCTGCAAGTGCAACTTGCTCTTGTGTCACGCTGATGTTGTTGGTACTGTTATTGATTCGTAGATCGGAATAGTCCTGTACACCATCAATGTCTAGCAACATGGCACCCACCCGCACGTATTTCACTGTCGCATCTGAAGTAAAGGCGATACCTTTTAAATAATCATCCAAGGTAGCTCTGAATCTAGCTGTAACATCTTCTAAGGTAAGGGAACCTGATAGCGTAACAGCTGCCGTAACATCGATACCAACACCTGCTGCAGATACAACATTTACGAGTGCACCTATCGGCGCTTTACCTTCACCTTTAGAATCACTAGGGGCGATATTGGTTTGCACCTTCTGGACAAGCTCACCACTTGCTGGCTTCTTCTCATTGTCGACGATCACTACTTTTACAGTTCCCCCACCATCCCATAATGGAATGACTCGGACTCCACCTACACCCGGCACCTCTAACGCCCAATTGATATAATCCGCTATATTGCCACTAGTAGAAGGCGACCGTACTCGAAGGTAATAACGTTCTCTAAGCGCTGTATCCGTCTCTTCGTTATCACCAGGCTTTAGGATGTCTGTTAGTTCCACTTTAACGAGCCCGTCCATATAATCGATTGGTAGCATGGAACCGAATACGCTATTCCCTATCGCTCCTGCTACCTCACACTCGAGTGTAAACTGACCCAAAGCTTGACGATCAACTACAACAAAATTTGATTTCTCGATTGAAAATCGGCTACCAAGTGGAACATCAATTGGAACTCCATTATTGCCATAGAACAACCCTTTTCGCTTTGCCTTTGTAGCTGCTTTCCTACTTATCCCATAGTCATTCACTCTGCGATCTAGATATTCTCCACTTGCTGTATCTGCAAAGGATAGATGAATGTTCGTATCCATTGCCGCATACATCTGAGATAATTCGGCAGCAGCTGGTGCAAGCGCATCGTAGATGATGCTGCCCTCTCGCTTATCTACATCATTCGGTACCCGATCGAGCATCCTATTCAAGATCACTGCATACGTCTGATTCTCATACACTTCGACTTACCTCCTCTCTATAACGCCCATAATCTGTCACGACATCAAATGCGACCGTTCCTGTATCCCCTTCGAAAGTGAATACAAAATCCTCGACACTTCTGATTCGATCATCTTGCATTAACGCTTCTTTAATGAAACGTTCTGTCTCGGATTGATACAGTAGGCGATCCGAGCCGATTATGCTCTCAGTCCCGTAATTAAAGCTATAAATAAAGTGCTCATATCTCTCTGTCGAAAGACATTTAACCACCATCTGCTTAATCGCATCCAAGCCATCTGCAATCCCCGATATTCGGTTGTTCTTTAAATCTAATCTGTAAGTCTTACTAGGTTGCTGAACTTGCCGAGTACTTGGACTGGCTTGTAATATTCCACCTTGCGGAATCATCCTTTCACCACCTTGTCGAGAATGATGAAGCTATTCCCACCTTGAACTCGCAATAGCAGCACATTGTCGCCATTCTTCAAACCTTCTCGAATGACAATTTTCTGTGGCAATGCATCTTGAGTCGATCCTCCTAGAGCATCATGCTTATGCTTTAAGTCAATCTCATAGCGCGTTAGACTCTCTGGAATAATTAAAAAATCCTCAGTGAGTGTAAACCGTTGATCAACGTTTAACTCCAGAGGATTCATTTGTGTGACTTCTGCAAAAAGCATAGCAACCGGATTACCTGCATCAACTGCACCCGCACCGGCCGATTTAATAATATTTAATAAAGACATTTCATATCACCTTCAAACTAAGTGTCATCGTATGACTCGTAGAATCGTAATCATGTGTACATTCATCGATAAGATAGTGTTGATTAATGCCAAACTCCTTCAGCTCCACAGGGACAAAACATCCTGCTCGCACCCTCGGATCACCGATTGCTTTTAGCTGAATCGTCTTCTTCTCCCTGTTCTTAGCCGTCATTAAGTTCTGCAACATATCGCTAACCTGGGCTTCATTCATATTCTCGTCGACGGTTTGAAAATATTGAAGCATACCCCATTTGGCAATATTCGCGCTGTCTTGCTCGACGTATACTTCACGCTTGCCTGTTTTCTTACTATCCTGAATGATTTTAACCTTATTATAGGTGTCGTTATCAATGGTGCGATTATAAGTGTAGTCAAACATTAAACTGTCATCACCTACGTAAAAATCAAGCTTCATATCCCTCACATTCGCAAGTATAAGACTCCCAAAATCATCATAAAACACAAAGTTCTGATTCGTTGCGATGACGGTTAAATTTATTGCTTTACTAATAAGATCAAACAAAGTTTTATTAATTTCTACAAGTGTAGGAATTTTGTGCTTCGTATCCACTAGTGTTCCAATTTTCAACTTAAAATCGTCCGCAACTTTCTTAATCACTTCTGTTGCCGTTGCTCCTTTAAGCACATAGGTATCATTCACCATGAGATAGCGTATTTGATCATAGGCTTTAATCGTTACAGCTTCATCTTTACCACTATCCACTGAGAAAATATAGCCGTAGAATATATTCGAATCGCCCCTGCGTACTCGGATAATGTCACCATTATTGTACTTGAAGCTAGCACTCTCATATAATCCACCTTTAACCATCGTAATATCTAAGCTACCAGCAGCCCCGATCCACTTCGTTTTCCATGAGACACTAGATACAAGGCTTGATATATCCCACACATTGCCGTCTTTATTGTCGATTAGAACTTCAAGCATAGAACCTCCTTACGGCATCTTGAGCACCATACCGATTTGAAGATTTTTGAGCTGTGCATCTGTAATCCCATTAAGTTTCTGGATTTCTGGCCATTTCCAATCATCCCCCAGCACCTTCTTAGAAACTTTGGAGAGATTATCTCCTGCAACTAATGTATAGGTCTTCGGTTGTTGCTTATCACTTGGGCGCTCTGGGCTTTGCTGCTGCGCTTCTAGTTCGCCTGTGTTTTTATTTTCTGTATAAACAGCCTTCTTAGCTGCGTAGAACACATACTTCTTAAGGGTGATCGAGTATTCGATATCTCCAGGTGAACCCGCAACTTCGTTCCAGTCAAACTTTTCAATACTAACGGCTTCATTGACTTCTGAGATTGTTTTCCCTTCACCGTTCAGATAGGAGTTGGTACCAATATACACAAATCGAATTGGACGCCTAGTCCCCATCCACTTTTTAATGTATCCAACATATTGCATAGGCTTTAAGAGAAATTTAGTTATTACAAACGGATAGTTCATCGCTGGAAAAATCCCTTGAAATTTATATTCCGCCAGTTGCGGACTCTTGATGACATTGATTTCTCCTATTGCACCGATGTCATACGTCTCCCCACTACCACTCTCACTAATTTCAAGTGACTCTGGATTAATTGGAATCTGAAATCCTTCTTCTTGATTGTTAAAACTTAACCATATCCCATACTCCATTTAACTAAACACCCCCTGAGCCGATGAAGCAACTTCCTCCTCCAGTGACTTTGTGATACGCGAAATAATCGTATCCACGTCATATCCGTTGTTAATATTACCTGTTGTCATAGAGACGGTTGGTGTAAGCGAGACAAAGTTCTGAATGCTTTGGATATCTGCTAGCTCACGCATTAACTTCAGATCTTCACTAGACACATCCACTGAATCTTCAATCTTACCCACCTCATCCACACGACCGATATTAGGAACTGTAGTAGGAGCTATAGAAGGAACTTGCTTCGCATTCCATTTGTCCATCAGACTATTCGCATCTGCATCCTTTTGGGCTTTAGCAGCTTCTTCAGCAGCTCTTTTATTTGCTCGGCTGCTATACATATCTTGCACTTCTTGTTCACGTTGTGCCTTGTTAGCTGCTACTCGTGCGTACTCTTCTTCTTTCTTCCCCTTCGCATAATTAAGTGCTTGAGTAGAGAAATCATCAAAATCAAATGTAGTTTCAATTGAAAATGATGTACCTGTGAGCTTATTAATTAAACTCATTATCTTATTCAAACCAGAAATAATAAAATTTATTACATTTTCAAAAATCTTTGAATAGTTAGATGCCCAGTCTAAAAGAGACTGCAACAACGCTTCATACATTACCCAAAACCAAGCAGGTATGCCATCAAAAAAGTTCATAATAGCGTTCCATCCTCGCATCAAACCCGCCGCAAAATTATCATTCGTTTCCCATAGTTTATAGAACCAGACGATTAAACCAATAATGACAGAAATAATTAATATAAAAATATTGGCTTTCATAATAGTGTTTAGCGTCATCCATGCACCAGCTAAAGCCCATAAAACCGTAGTTTTAATTGCTAAAGCTGCAGTAAAGATTGCTACTGCTGTTGTTAACCCCCAAATGATCGGCCCAATAATTGTCCAATTATTTGAAATGAAATTAGAAATATAAGTTACATCTTTATATATATCTACTAGAATACTAGCAAACAACGATAATCCCTGGTTTAATCCGTCAAAAAATGCCTGAAATTTACCTGCTTGAAAATCCTCATTTAGTTTAGAAAGTAACGGTGCTAATCCCTGCGCTGCATCCATACCCACATTATCTAACGCAGATTTCAGGTTATTACCGAGCATTTCGGCTTGTTTAACTGGACTTGCAAGCATGGTTTGAGCCGCTTTCTCACTCATCTTCTGCTTTTCGAGAAGTTCATCGAAAGCTTTGATGAAGCCATCAATATCACCTGACTTCCCTAAACTTTCAATTTTAGAAGAATCAATATCCTTTTTAGACATATTGAATTTCCCAGTAAGTCCAGCCGCATCACCTGACATCGCATCATTTATTACCTTAGCGCCACCCTTTACTCCACCACCTGATCCATCAAAAGCAGCTAAGCGTGTCGCGAATCCATTTAGCTTAGAAAGTTGATCTGTATTCTGTGTCTTAGGAAAGAACGATAACGTGCTTTGTAGATATTCTTTAACATCTGCTCCGGAACTTATGGCTTCCGACTTAAATTTCTCGAACATTGCACTCCCGACTGCAGGATCTTTGGTTTGCCCCTTAAACGTATCCTCAACTGCAATTTGCTCCATGGCACCCTTGAAGGCTTCACTCGCAAACTTCTGGATTTTATCAGAATTTTTTTTCTCATCCATAATACTTTTAAGCGTACCCCAAATAGGATTCTTCCCTTTAGCTCCCTCATCAGATGACTTACTACTCTGTTTGGGTGGTTCAGCTACTTTCCTCATGGAGTCGCGTAGGTTGTTTTGCGATGCAATTAGTCTGTTATTGCTTGCAACTAATCGTTCGTCAACTCTCACACTTTTCTCAAATGAAGACTGTAGTTTGTCCATCGCATTGACGAGAAAATTCATGCCTCTGGCGATACTCTTGAGTGATCCATCCATTCCACTCATTAATTTTATGGAAGCTGTTACTGTTGCCATATCGGTATCTCCTTTCTAGGAATGAAAAAGACGCCCTCAAAGGCGCCTTATATCAAACCTATTTTCTAAAAAACTACTCTATTTTTTCGCTGCCTTCTTCTCTGCCGCAATACGAATATCGATTGCAGCGATAATAAAAGCTTTTTCCTCACGTGATAAATCCAAGAACTCAGACGGAAATTTACGAAACTTGTGGAGGACATAGTAAGCATAATTCGACTCACTATCACCCTCCTGAATTAGTTTTTTGCTTCCTCGACCAAGTCTTCCATTTTCTTATTAAAACCAGATAGATTCTGAATTCGCTCACTTAACTCTGCAATTTCACCGGAAAGCAGTACTTTGTTCATGTAGTCTTCTGGATTCAGACAGCCTGACTTCTCTAGACTCTTCGCATCTTTAAAATCTGGCTCAAGCGTATGCCCAATAACGATACTGTTATTGAATTTTTCCATATCCAATTCTACTTTTCCGCCCTTACGAACGACCATGGACTTCTTCCTTACGCTCTCAAATGCACTGCTCGTCATTGCCTTAATTTTAAATGTATAAAGCTTACCATCTGCACTTTTAAATCGATCTGAAATCAGGACCTCTTCTGTTAAATTATCCACTGGATTAGCATTCAAAAAATCTTGTAAAGTTGACATGGAATTGTTTACTTCCCTTCGTTAATAAATTTATTAGCCGAGAACTGGTTTACCAAATTGATCTAGAATATCTGCATCGTCGAATGTAAATGCGAGTTCTTCTTCAAGTGCTTCGGATTCAACATCAAAGCTTGCTAGCGTCACTTCGTCTAGATTGACACCCTTAATAACTACAGTCTGTTTGCCAATACTTGAAGCTGGATCTTCATTGACGATTTGTAGATCAAAGTACGTATCTCTACCTGTTTTCATGTAATCAAGCATGAGTTGACGGAAGAGAGAGGTCACATAATAAATCGTCATACTCCCTGTTCCTTCAAAACCATTCGCCTTGTTCTGAGAACCACGTTTACCAAGAGTCTTCATGGACTTCTTATTCTTCTTTACTTTCGCCTCGATTTTCTTCGCATAGAACAGTTCTTCTACTCTGCCATTGATCGTAGCGTACGCTCTTGCCTCCTGGCCAGAAATCGTGTCTTTCGCCATTAAATAAGCCATCTATTTCACTCTCACTTTCATATAAATTTTCTCAATGGAATCAACCGGCTTAGCTGCTAGCTCCACATAGATACCATCAATCTCTTCGCCCTCCATGACAACAACATCCGTCTGTGAGTTAAAATCTTGAATGGCATTCATTCCTTGATACAGCTCGACTTGATTGATGCACTCTTTCTTAAACAAATTACGACCATCTGGATTGTTATCTACCTTACCGATATAGTAATCTTCGAAAATCCGTTTGAAATCATTGGCTAGTCCATCAAGTGCTCTTAAAGCACGATTCTTGGAAAAAGTCTTGTTCTTCTTAGGTGTATAGCTTGTTAACGTATTAATATCTTGTTCAACAACTGCTCTGCCCTTGATTTGTGTAAACACGAACTCCCCGGCTCGTAGCGCTGCTTCAATTTGGGCATTCGTATATTTCGGAGAGACATCAACAGCCTCGTCGTATACTTGATAGGTAAGTGATTGATTCACAGAAGCTCCTGCAGTCGTACCTGACACCCACGCTACACATTCATGAGCTGCAAGCTTCGTACCATTACTTAGAATGACACCATTCTTCACACTAATTACACCTTCATGGTTCGCTTGTGGATAGTTTTCAAGTACGAGCTGAATCTTGCGGCCTTCAACATCTCTAAGACGTTTTGTAAAATTAACATAGACCGATTTAAGTGTCTGATCTGTACTCGTTAAGGCCATTACGTTAAAGTTATGTACCTCAATTGCTGATAAATAATCGGTATGATCCTGATTCGTAACCGTTCCGTCTGTACCACCAACTAGCGGTGTACCTGCTGTTGCAGCGAGCTCACCAGAGCAAACAACCCAACCATTGGATTTAATATCTGAAGCATTCGATACAGTCTGTACATCCATCACTTCGCCTGAAACTAGCGTCTGAACATCCCATTTATCCGATTGATCCATATTCTTGCGAACGACCATCGTAATATCATTGCCTCGAGTACCACTATAACGCGCTGTAAAGGTTGCACTACCACTCGTTACAGTTGCTTTCGTTCCTTCATTAAGTCGGTATAATAGAACGGTTTGAGCGCGCTTCAAAGCTTGGTTTAGAAGCACCAACTGCGGATCTGTTAGATTAAACCCAAGAATTTGCTGGAAATTATCCGTTGCCGTTAACGAAACAACTTTCTTAACTTCTCCCCAACTTAGTGGTACAGCCATCGTTACAACTCCACGTTCTCCTACCGCTCCTAGTGGTTTCGGTTCACTAATTGCATTAATATATACCCCTGGTCGAACTTTGTTCTGTGTTTCCCATGTACCTCCAGCCATTACAGCACCACCCCTTGTTCAAATTGTTCAATGATTTGGTAAGCTTGTTCAATCGTGTATTCTTTATCTTCTAATAACGCTTGCAGCACATCTTTTTTTAGTGGACTAAATTGTTGTGACTCTGCAAATTGCTGCTTCGTATACGTTTGTGCTTTTTCAATTCGTGCTTTTTTCATTGTGGAATTATCCCTCCATCTTTAATGTGTTCATTGTGGGTTCTGATACTTCGTTCTTCATAACAAAGTAGTTGTAGTTCAAATAAAAATGAAGCACATTCGCATTGAATACGTGCTTCATTCCTGTACTTCGATATAAAATTTTGTTAATCGTGATGTATTCCAGAATTTCTGTCAGCGACTCAGCGACTTTTAAAGCTTTAGCATTGTTTGCATGATAATAGGAAATATCCAGCCGATTCGTTCGCTTATAACGCCTGCCTAATTCTCGTGAATGCTCACCTTCCACAAGTTTAACCAAGAAATCTCCACTCTTAAAAACTTGATCAATCTCTTCTCCATATACCCCTGCACTTGGATACCCAGCTTGTATTGCCTTCATTACATGATCTCGAATGCTTATATAATCCATATTCACCATCCTTACCTCATTCTTCTACATTACCAATATATCACTGGATAGTAAGAATGAACGGCCATCGTGCGGCCAACATTCGGTCAACCAATTAGGAGCTCTAATCATCATTTCTATTTCATCACCTCCCTTAATAGCAGATATAAATCCCATAAAAAAAGAGACGTTCATCACGTCTCTTACAATTTCTATTTAACCCCTCTAACACCGATGGGTATTAATGAGACTATTAACCTCTGTTACTTGGTTGCCATCATACAGGCATTTTCTTTTTTATACTTTTCAGGCTCATGCTCATCCTTACTAACTTCTAAACTGAGCATAAAAGCAAGCTTAGCAATTGCATGTGATTTAATTCTGCGATATGTACGTTCGCTTACGCCTAACTCATGACAGAGTAGGAAGTCATATTCTCGATCTGGTTCCAAATATCTTTTTTCAATTACATCGCGCTCTTTGGTGTTTAATTGTTGTACGGCTCGCTCCACATTTTCCGTCCAGTAGCGAAGACGTTCTTCATCATCCACATTGGATATCGCAACATTTTCTGTTGCCTTATTAATAGAATGCGTATCACTATGATAACGCGCTTCGTATGATCTCGTCGTTTGGATCTCTTTACGAATAAATCCAATTTGCCGATAAATACGTGCGGATTCTAATACTTCTTCAACTTTTTTACGTGTAGCTGCTTTGTCAATTCCTATTAATTGAAACAACAAACTTCCCAAATCATCACCCCTTTTCTGACTCATTTGTAAGTGGGAAATTTAAAGTTTGTCTCTATTACTTATTTTTCTATATTACCAATATATCACACATACTCCCAAGCAAAGTGCCATCTAGCGGCCATTTTCCGGTCAAGAATCGGTCATGATCACTCTTCCACCACAACCTCCAACCTCAACATATACGCCAGTTTCTCGAATGCTTTTGCCTTCACTCTTCGATATGTACGCTCACTCATATTAAGTTCATGACAAAGCATGAAATCATAATCCGGATCTTCTTCTAAGTATCTACGCTCGATAATATTCCGTTCCTTCTGATCGAGTTGCTGCACAGCACGCTCCACATTGCTTGTCCATTCACGCAAACGCTCCTCACCATCCACATTCGCAACAGCTACGCGTTCCGTTGATTTGTTCACTGTATTCGTGTTCCCGTGATAGCGCGCTTCATAGGACTGGGTAGTCTTCACCTCTTGTCTTACAAAACCAATACGCTTGTACACACGCACCGTCTCTAGTGCTTCTTCAACTCTCTTGCGTGTTGCTGCTTTATCTATAGTCATCATGCTAAAAGGTAGTTTTCCCATAATATTCACCTCATCCATAAGATTGTTCCGTTAAGGAACGTATTAATTGTTTTTAGTATAGTTCCTTAACGGAACAAAATCAAGAGTGATGTTCCGAATAATAACGTTCATTAACGGAACAATTATGGTATAATAGTTACAAATTGTTCCGGTGGTGATACAAATGTCGACTTTTGCCCAGAGGTTTAAGCAACTTAGAGAAAATGTGAATATGACGCAAGATCAGGCTGCGGAGCTTCTTGGGGTTTCGAGATCGACCATTGCCGGTTACGAGTCAGAAGACAAAGCACGCATTCCACGCAAAGAAACCTTGCAGAAGATCAGCAAGGCGTTCAACGTCTCGATGGATTATTTATTCGGTGAATCCGAAGAGCAGCATGTGAATAGCGCAAACATAGGCGCAGATTCTATGGACGATCTATCTAACGATCCAGAGATCAACGTCTTCTTCAAAGACTTTAAGAACGCTCCGAAAGAACGCCAAGAGGAGATGCTTCGCTTCTGGGAGTTTATTAAGCAGAATGAAAAGAACCGTAAACCCGGTGACATACAAGGGGAATAGTTATTTAAAAAGTAAAACGGAGAAGCAAGAAAGCAACTGGAGGAGTGTAACGTTCGCCTTTGAAATCGTAAAAATACAATTATATCAATTCAAAATTTACGATTGAGACAGCGACCGGAAGTGCTTTCTTGATTCGTAGTGGGCTTACTTTTTAAATAACATATCCCCCACAACAAGCCTTCGGGCTTTTCTTTTCAACTAAAAAACGAACATATATTCGTAAAAATGAGGTGTCTTATGCAGCGTCACTATCGTCTTACGCCATTAGAACATTGGGTGGAGGATATGTACAAGCGTATTCATATTACGCAGCCGAGCCAGCTCGACATTCTTGAAATTGCACAGAGATTAAATATATGGGTATATTTCATGGAGATGGGCAGCCAAGCGATAGATCGAAACGGGGTGTATAGTATATGTGTGGATCGGCGGATAACGCCGCAAGAGCAATGGGAGGATTTTCTACATGAGTTGTGTCATGTACTTCGGCATTCAGGCAATCAGGTGGAGATGTCCGAGGATTTCATGGACAAGCAGGAACTGGAGGCGAATACGTTCCAATTATACGCAGCCATACCCTATTCAATGTTCAGACAATTAGAACTACCACAGACCCAGCAAGAAATTATAGATCTCATCGCAACCGAGTTCCGAGTTACACACGCACTTGCACAGCGCAGATTAGAACAGATTCAACGTAGGGTTTTACAAGGCATACTGGATCAAGAAGTACGTAATAAATTTAACTCCGATATGCAAAAATATGATGCAGCGAATTGGTCAGCATCGACCCATATCATTATGAATCAATTAAGTGATCAATTACGTCGTAAAGGAGCGAATTAACATGCCAGTCTACACGTTATATGGTGATTTTCACGATGATCAGATTGTCCCTTTTCTACTGAGTGTTCAATTTCATACTGGTGAACTCAACTGGTCAACCCCTTACTTATACATCCCGCTAGATACACCTAAACACATACATACGATCAATGAATTAGACGAAGATGTATTTTCGATAAGCATTCTACTGAGTGACCTAACGATCCACAGCGACAAACCGAACGAGATCGGCGTTGACTTACAGCATGTTCAAGCTAGACATAACAATATCGCAAGCACGGATGAGATCACTACCCTGCTCATCCGTCTATGCGATATTGAAGAAGTGCTTAGCTCGCAGCCGACTGCTTCTTGCGAAGCACATACAACCGGTACATGTGAACGACAATAACTTTCACAACTGCATATGCGGGAACTGCCATGAACATCCCAAGTAACCCACTGAAACTACCGACCACAATGAGCAGCAGAATGATCGTGAGCGGGTGAATATCCATTTTCTTACCCATCACTTGCGGGGATAGGAAATTGCTCTCGATCTGCTGCGCAACAATAACGACAATCGCCATCTTCAGCACCATCGAAGGTGAATCGATAAAAGCCACAACGACACTTGGGATAATTCCAATAAATAGCCCAACGAACGGAATCACATTCATGAACATCGCGGATAGTGCTAGAATAAGCGAATATTCGATCCCGATAATGAGATAACCGATATAGATCAGCACACCGACGCAGAAACTCACAAGAATTTTACCTTGAATATAACTGCTTAGGGCACTGTCCATCTCTTGTAAAATAAGCTTCGCCTCTTCATCATGTCGATCTGGTGAGATATGCATAACAACTTGCGGAACGCGGTGACCTTCTTTTAACAAATAGTACAGAATAAAAGGTACTGTTGAGAGCAGCACTACAACGTTGGACATAAAACCCATCGCTGTATTCAGGGCGTAACCTACATTGGATATGATGCTGTCCGCATACTCGGAAATCTTGGACGACCAATCCACTTGATACTGCACAAAGTAATCGGATAAATATGCATTGGATTGCAGCGCTGACACTTGATCTTTGGCAAGCTTGACGATTTGCGGAATGTTGTTAATTAAGTTATTTAATTGCGTCTGTAGAACAGGCACAAGCCTCGTTCCACCAAAGCCGATCAAGCCGCCAAGCAACAGGAAAATAAGTAAGATACTCAGCGGTTTGTTCATCCCTCGTCTCGTGAAAAAGTCCACAAAAGGACGCAGCAAATAGTAGAAAACACCGCCAAGCATGAACGGTAAGAACAGCGTTTTGACTATAAGCACGATCGGTGCGAATATAAAGCTCACTTGAGATGCTAAGAAGATGATCGTCAAAATAACAATGATGCCATATCCAACACGAAAATATTTTCCTTGTGGCATTCCAGTCACCCTTCTATACCCAAATTAATTCTTATATTTCTTAAGTAGTTTCATCTTGAGTGTCCAAGCCTTCAAGCTTAAATGCACAGGATGTGCCTCTGGATTGAGCTTACGCAAGTATTCCAGTCTGAACTGCTGCTTCTGATCCTCATGATGAGCACGAATTTGATCCAAAGTAGGTAGTTCGTACACCTGCTCACCATCTTCGAAAATCGTCTTCATCAGCGGAATCGCTTCATAATGATCGATATATTTATTGAGATAAGGCTGCACAGGATCGAATAACTTCAACCTTGCGCCACTCGCTACATCTGTTTCACTGACAAGTGCAATATAGTCAGCTTCCGCCTTCCCTGTATTCTTATTCATAAGACGATACGGCATCTTCCCACCGGGTGCAGACACTTTCTCTGGATTACCGGAAATTTTAATCGTAGGCACTATTTTACCATCTTGCTCACGTGCAACCATTTTATACACACCGCCAAGGGATGGTTGATCAGCCGCTGTAATGAGCTGAGTACCTACGCCCCATACATCAATCCGAGCCCCTTGTGCTTTTAAATTAAAAATAATATGTTCATCAAGATCGTTCGATGCCACAATTTTGACCTCAGGGAAACCAGCTTCATCCAGCATGGAACGTGCAGCTTTGGACAAATACGCAAGGTCACCACTGTCCAGACGAATCGCATTGAGCTTCTTGCCTTGTTCCTTCAAATATTGGGCAATCCGAATCGCATTAGGAACACCACTTTTGATCGTGTCGTACGTATCGACGAGCAGCGTCACTTGATCAGGAAGTACCTTCGCATAACGCATAAACGCTTCTTCTTCGCTCTCATGACTTTGCACCCACGAATGCGCATGGGTTCCACTAGTCGGAATTCCGAAGAGCATCCCTGCTAACATATTAGACGTCGCATTAAACCCAGCAATATACGCAGCCCGTGAACCCCAGATTGCCGCATCACCCTCTTGCGCACGGCGAGTACCGAATTCTAGCAAGTGATCTTCAGGTGCTACGTGTCTGATCCGAGAAGCTTTGGTCGCAATCAGTGTCTGGAAGTTCATGAAATTTAAGATCGCAGTCTCTACCAATTGCGCTTCAAAAATTCGAGATTCCACACGGATAAGCGGTTCTTGCGGGAAAATAAGCGTCCCCTCTTCCACTGCATATAGATCGCCTGTAAAACGGAACTTCCGCAGCTCCTCAAGAAATTCAGGCGCATAATTCTCTTCCTGCTGACGCAAGTAATCGATCGCTTCATCATCAAAGCACAGATCATTGATATATTCCACAATACGATGCAAGCCTGCAAACACAGCAAATCCGTTACCAAAAGGAAGTTTGCGAATATAGGCCTCGAATACTGCCTTATTGTTATGCGTCCCATTCGCCCAATGCGCGTACATCATATTAATCTGGTATTTGTCTGTATGAAGTGTGATGTTCTTATGTGTGTGTAACAATTGCCTTTCACTCCTTAAATCGTCTTCCCGTTATGACTTACTCGTCACGACCGCGCCAAGTGAGCCTGTAAAATGCCCGAGCGCCCATGCATGCCCAGCTTCATTAAAGCTAGCTACTGCATCTTCGTGAATCACAAGATGAAACCCTTTATTGTAAGCATCCACTGCCGTATGCAAGACACAGATATCCGTACATACCCCAACGAGATGCAATTCGTGGATACCCCGGCTTCTTAATTGAAGCTCTAGATCTGTCCCGCAAAATGCACTGTATCTCGTCTTATCCATCCAATAGATCGAATTTCGATTCGTATCATAGCAATCTTTTAGCTGACCGAATAATTCGCGTCCCTCAGTGCCTATAATATTATGTGGCGGGAACAGCTTCGTCTCTGGATGATACGGGTCATTCTCATGATGCAGATCAATTGCCATCACAACATAATCCCCATTTTGCACAAAAGATTCCGTGAGCTCCACGATCCGTGCTTCAATCGCCTCACCAGGCTCACCTACGGGCAGATTCCCATTTACAAAATCGACGGTATAGTCAATCACAATAAGTGCTTTCATGCATACACCTCTCTCTGTGGTCAAATGGCTATACGAAAGAAAAAAGTAGCAACTGGAGAAGCGAAGCGGTCGCCTTTGAAATCAAGAAATATCCATTAAAACCTCATCCAAATCTTCTTGAGTTCAACAGCGATCGGAAGTGCTACTTTTTTTCTGTAGTGATCTAGCCATGAGAACACACTCTATTTTTCTATTGTACGAGTAATCGAGGCGATTTGGCAAAGGTCCTGCTATTCTTTTACAGAAATTAGCGATAAAATAGTAGAGTAAGTATTCTCGTTTGATACATTAGGAGGCTTGATAACATGTCTTATACACCTAGTCAGGACAGATACAGTACGATGAAATACAATCGCTGTGGGAAAAGTGGACTTAAACTCCCTGCGATTTCACTTGGACTGTGGCACAATTTCGGAGATGTGAATGTCTATGAGAATAGCCGTGCTATGGTTAAACGTGCTTTTGACTTAGGAATTACTCATATGGATTTAGCGAATAACTACGGTCCACCACCTGGATCTGCGGAAGAGAATTTCGGACGCATCTTGCGTGAAGACTTTGCTGGGTATCGCGATGAGATGGTGATCACGACCAAAGCAGGCTATCTCATGTGGCCAGGACCTTATGGAGAATGGGGTTCCAAGAAGTACTTGGTATCGAGTCTTGACCAAAGCTTAAAGCGTATGGGGCTTGATTATGTCGATATTTTCTACCATCACCGTCCAGACCCTAATACACCGATTGAAGAAACGATGGCTGCACTTGATCTGATCGTCCGTCAAGGTAAAGCGCTGTATGTTGGGCTATCCAACTATAATGCAGAAGAAACGAAGCAAGCTGTTCAAATCTTGAAGCAGCTCGGTACCCCTTGCCTTGTGCACCAACCCAAGTACTCGATGCTTGATCGTTGGGTGGAAGAAGATGGACTCCTTGATGTACTTGATGAGAACGGGGTAGGCTCTGTTGCCTTCTCACCTCTTGAAAAAGGAATCTTGACCAACCGTTACTTAAACGGTGTTCCAACTGATTCTCGCGCTGCAAGTGAAAGTCCGTTCCTGAAGTCCGATGACTTAACAGAAGAACTACTCACTAAAGTCATTCGCTTAAACGAAATCGCGGCTAGCCGTAATCAGACACTCGCACAGATGGCGCTTGCTTGGGTACTTCGTGGCGGTAGAGTAACTTCCGTCATCATTGGTGCTAGTAAAGTGTCGCAAATCGAAGATTGCGCAGCAACGATCAACAACCTTGATTTCTCCAGTGAAGAACTCGCTTTAATTGAAGATATTCTAAAAGCATAACACTTAAGCTTGAGACCAACTTCCGTAGACAGTCATCCGTGAGCAACAGATGGCTGTCTATTTTTTATACAAAAAGAGAAGTTGGCATCCTATTTGCTTGATATTATAAGGAAGCACTCGAGAGGAGCATATTCACATGTCATCCAAAATCGTATCGATCCTGCGTGTACCATTCGGCTTAGGAGGAGCAAGACCTGGCGCGCACTTAGGCCCTGAAGCATTAATTGACGCAGGTCTCATTCGCCACTTATCCAAACTACCTTTAATCCTTGAAAATGAAGGCGAAGTCGCTGCAAGCATAGCCGATCCAATCCCGTCCGAGACGGGTCATACTAAACTGAAACACCTGCAAGAAATCGTTGCAGTGAACACGGAGCTTGCTGCTAGAGTCTCTTCCATTGTAGATCAAGGTAAGTTCCCTCTTGTCCTTGGTGGGGATCATAGTATTGCAATTGGCACCATTGCAGGTTTAACGCAGCATTATAAGAACATAGGCATCATCTGGTTTGATGCGCATGGCGACTTAAATACAGAAGATACAAGTCCAACGGGAAATATTCATGGCATGTCGCTTGCTGTGAACTTAGGGCGAGGTCATGAACTCTTAACTCACATTAAGCAACAGGGATCAAACATTGATCCGAAGAAAGTTGTCATCATTGGCGCTAGACAATTAGACGATGGGGAAAAAGCTTGGATTCGCTCATCAGGTATTACCTGCTTCACCATGCATGATATCGATCGCCTTGGCATGTCGCACGTCATTACAGAAGCTCTGCGTATTGTCGGCCAGGATACAGATGGCGTTCATCTTAGCTTTGACATCGATAGCTTAGATCCGTATGAAGCTCCGGGTACGGGAACAGCTGTACAAGGTGGTGTGAATTACCGCGAAGCGCATTTTGCCTTAGAAATGATGGCGGAATCAGGACTCATCACTTCAGCAGAGTTCGTAGAGGTTAATCCCCTGCTCGATTCAAATAATCGTACAGTCAGACTGACGAATGAGCTTATTTGTTCCTTGATGGGACAGCGGATTTTGTAGCATTTTTTTTGACTCAAACTGAAATCAGTTCATGACTACGCTTAGAGACCGCTACGGAGACAAATCATTCTTCCGGTCACTGTCTCAATCGAGAATTTTGTTTTGAGGTTGGCCCATTCTTTTCTTTCAATATCATTTAAACACACAGGGGGTAACAACGATGTCCCAATCTGAACAAATCATTGCCCAGACTGAAAGCTATGGCGCACATAACTATCATCCGCTGCCAATTGTTATTTCTAAAGCCGAAGGCGTATGGGTTGAGGATCCTGAAGGCAATAAATACATGGATATGCTGAGCAGCTATTCGGCGCTCAATCACGGTCATCGCCATCCACGGATTATTCAGGCTCTCAAAGATCAAGCCGACAAGGTGACGCTCACTTCGCGTGCTTTTCATAATGATCAATTGGGTGAGTTCTATGCACAACTTTCTCGTTTAACAAGCAAGAATATGATTCTGCCGATGAACACAGGCGCTGAAGCCGTTGAAACTGCACTTAAAGCAGTGCGTCGCTGGGCATACGAAGTGAAGCAAGTACCAGACAATCATGCTGAAATTATAGTGTGCGATGGGAACTTCCATGGACGAACGCTTTCCATTACCTCTTTCTCATCATCAGATGAGTATAAGAAGGGCTTTGGACCATTTACACCCGGATTTAAAATTGTTCCTTATGGTGATTTGGAAGCGCTTAAAAAGGAAATTACACCAAATACTGCAGCATTTCTTGTTGAACCGATTCAAGGTGAAGCGGGTATTATTATGCCATATGATGGCTTTCTACGTGATGCTTACGACTTGTGCCAGCAGCATAATGTTCTCTTCGTTGCAGATGAAATCCAGACCGGATTCGGACGCACGGGTAAGCTATTCGCGTGCGATTGGGAGCAAGTTATCCCTGACATGTACATTCTCGGCAAGGCGCTAGGCGGTGGTGTGTTCCCGATCTCAGCAGTAGCCGCAGATGCTAGTATTCTCGGCACATTCACGCCTGGCTCACACGGCTCAACATTTGGCGGCAACCCACTGGGCTGTGCCGTTGCTATTGCGGCTATGAACGTCATGGAGGAAGAGAAACTGGTCGATAATTCTTCTGAACTCGGAAGCTACATGCTAACCGAGCTGCAAAAAATCCAATCTGCCAAAATTTCAGCAGTACGCGGCAAAGGTCTCTTCATCGGCGTTGAACTCACCGAGCTCGCCCGCCCCTACTGCGAGCAATTGAAAGACTTAGGTTTACTGTGCAAAGAAACACACGAGCACACCATTCGCTTCGCTCCTCCTCTTACTATCACCAAGGAAGAGCTCGACTGGGCACTCGTGCGTATTAGATCCATATTTGAATCCTAGGTGTTAAAGAATCAAATGAGACTCATGCATTGACCGAAGTTATCGACTTCAGCCAATAATTCAATCTTAACTTTATACAAAAGTAAAAAGCGTTATCGAAGAAGCACAGCCTTCGATAACGCTTCTATGTATTTCATTTCCAACTGTGTTGAAAAGTCATAAACGGAGGAGAAAAGGATCACTGTAAGAGCGTAGCGACCGACTTTGAAAGAGTGAAAACACCATAAATTCAATTCAAATTTCACGATTTCACGGAGGCTGGAAGTGATCCTTTTCTATGCAGTGATCACATGACTTTTTCAACACCCTCTACTTCTCCGTAAAAGGAAACAGCAGCTTCTGATTCTCCATCGTGTACATGTTCGCCGTTGTAATAACCTCCGAACCTGTATCAATCAGGCTGCTGACCTTTTCACCTTGTAGCACTCGCCGTGCCGTCTGCACTGCGAGATACCCCATACTGAACGGCTTCTGAATCACAATCGCCTGCAAGATGCCCTCCTCCAGAAAAGCGAGTTCGTCCATCGAGCTGTCAAAGCCGATCAGCTTCACACGCGATTGCCCTTGCAGATCCTTAATCGCTTTCGCTGCCCCAACAGTTGAAGGTTCATTCAGCCCAATGATCCCATCAATGCTCGGATTGTTCATGAGTGCAACGGTTAACTGATACGCCCGCTCCTGTGAGCCATCACTATAATACGTATCGGTTACTTTCAGATCAGACTGCTCACTTAAACTATCTCGAACCCCACGCTCACGCTCCATCGCTGTCGCTGAGCCTTTAACAAAGCTTATAATGGCTAACGTCGAGTTCGACTGAATCGCACTCTTCATTGCCTCTCCTGCTTTACGCCCCGCCGCGTAGTTATTCGTCGCAATGAAGCTTTCGGATACGCCCCCATTTAAGCCGGAATCCACCGTAATCAGATCAATACCCGATGCAATAATCTTATTCGCTACAGGTACAATGCGATTGTAATCAGTCGCAGCCAGAATAATCGAATTTGGCTTCTGCTGAATAGCTTGCTCAAGCAGCTTAATTTGTCCAGCTATATCCGTCTCTGTCGTTGTCCCTGTTACTTTTACATCCATACCATATTCTTTGGCTGCTGCCATTACACCTTGATTCAATACTTGCCAGAACTCAACGCTCTTATCGATCGTCTTGGGGATGAAGAGAATCGTATCCTTGGAAGAATTGAGCTGCTTGGCGATCAACACCGTTGTCAGCCATGCAATTCCCGCTAGCAAACACACGATTATTAGCCATTTCAACTTCGTTCTAATCATGTGCTTCCTCCTCTTCGATCTTCGGAATACGAAGCGTTACAGTGGTTCCTTCTTCTCGTTCACTTTCATAAGACAATCCATATGACTCGCCAAAATACAGCTTAATCCGGTGATTCACATTGTATACACCGACACTTTTCTCACCAGAACGTGGTTTTGTTGGTATCGATATCTGCTCCAATTGCTCCTCGCTCATCCCAATTCCATCATCGTTGACTTTGATTTCAATCACATCTTGATGGAGAGTACCAATAATTCGAATGTGACCTTGATCCACCTTGTTCTTGATCCCGTGATAAATCGCATTTTCCACAAGCGGTTGCAGCACGATCTTTAATATTTTACAAGAATAAATAGCAGGGTCTACATCAATTGAATATGTAAACTTGTGTCGGTAGCGCATCTTCTGGATCGTTAAGTAATTCTCAATATGATCCAATTCCGTCTGAATAGGAATCAATTCTTCCCCTTTACTAATACTTGAGCGAAGCAGCTTGGAGAGCGCCGTCGTCATCTCAACCACCTCATCAACCTTGCCCATCTCTGCCATCCAAATGATTGAATCTAGGGTATTGTATAGAAAATGAGGCTGAATCTGCGCCTGCAAAGCCTTAAGCTCACTGATCCGCTTCATCTCTTGCTCTTCCACAATCTGATTCATCAAGTCTTTAATTTTGCGAATCATGAGGTTAAACGTTCGAGCAAGCTTGCCGATCTCATTCGTGTTATCGATATCGACGACGATATCGAAGTCGCCTTTCTCTACCTTTTTCATGTGAAGTTCTAGATTCTTAATTGGTTTGGTCAATGTGAATGTAAAGGCAACCGAGATTGCGAGTGCGATAATGAGACAGACCATCCCCCACAAGACCGATTGCAACTGAATCTGCTTCTTATTCGAGAGCAGTTCATCGGGATAGGTGACACCGACTATTTTCCAACCAAACTCAGTGGTGCCAATTGTATAAATCTTCTCTTCCGAACCCTCGCTAGTCGTTATCGAATGGGCATTAGAAGTCATGATCGAAGCAACAGGCTCTGATTTCATCTGGGTATAAATAATTTGCTGCTGTGGGTGGTAGATCATATCGCCATTCGTATCCAAAATAAAGACATAGCCCCGATTTCCAAGCTGAATTTGCTTACACAAGTCATTAATCACGTTGTAATTTAAGTCCACAAGCAGTACGCCCTGATTGCGTTCATCACTGCTCGTCAATTGCCGACTGATGGAGACGACCCACTTGTATTCTTTTAGAAAAATATGCTGAACATGCGAGGAGGAGATGACGACCTCACCCTTTGCTTTGATCGCGCTCTGATACCATTCTTGATTCGATAACTGCTCATAGGACTTCGCACTTCCATTGAACCGATCCGAGACAATCGCACCATTAGACCCAACGAACATGATTGATGCGATGTCCTTGCGCGAGCTCACAATTGAACGGAAGTTACTGCGTATTTGCTCTTCAAGCCTTAATCCATCTGGATTGTTCATGTTCCCAAGCTCTAACAAATGGTTCAAACTATCGTGACGAAGCGCAAGCTGAGATATACTCTCCATGTTATCAATGTACGTCTGGATGTTCGTGTTCACTTGATCAATCAATTGGGTTGTATAGTTCAGTGAATTCTCGGTGACAGCACGCGATGCGAGCCGATAGGAGTTGTAGCTAAGTACAGCTGTGGTGCAGAGGATAATGAACGCGAATGCGATCGCGATACTCGTGTGAATACTCTTGGAACGAAACGGATTACCCATTCTCACAAGCTGGGTTCTCCTTTCATGGAATTGCGATAATCTTTAGGTGTGAGCCCCATATTACGCTTGAATATCACACTGAAATATTGGGGATCTCCATACCCGACTCGTGCGGCAATGTCGTATGTTTTGAGCGAAGTGAGGGTAAGTAATTCTTTTGCCTTTTCCAAGCGAATACGAGTTAAATATTCAATAAATGTCTCACCTGAATGCTGCTTGAACAAGGCGCTAAAGTAACTAATGCTGAGGTAAATATGACTGCATACTTGCTGTAGTGAGAAATCTTCATCCATATAATTTCCATTAATATAGGTGACAGCTGCATCCATTTGAGACTTTGTGACGTGCGACCGTTTGTCTACGAGATGCGTCATCATTCGCTGTGAGATTTGCACAAGCCATGCCTTCACTTGATCCAGTGTCTTAAGTCCCGCAATGTGAGCAAATGGATTGTCGCCGAAGATCAACTTCTGCTCCATTGTCGTTGTCCCAACCAACACATTCATCAAGGACACGATTAACTTATAAATGGATACATGACATTCCTCAATCGTAGAGTGATTCTGCCTTAAATCTTCCATCCACTCCTGAACTTCTTGCGCGAACAACTCACTTCTACCTGTCTTGAGTGCTGCAATAAGCCGCTTCTCCCATTCCTCATACGTAATCGTGTTCATCTGCTTGCCGTATGCAATGTCGTTAATGGAGATGATTCGATTGTTGCCAAGAATAAACCGATGATCTAGCGCAGTTAGTGCCTCTTGATACGACTTGGCAATATCCGCAAGCTCGCTATACGTACGCCCAATCCCAATGGATAGCGTTAAATTCAGATATTTGTTCACACTTATCTGCGCTTGTCCAACTAACGTCTGTGCCTGCACATCCATCTGCTCAGGGTGACCCCCGAACACGATTGCCACTTTGTCATCCCTTGTCCGAAATACGATGCCATTCCCATCTTGTTCGAACACTTCTTGCATGATGTTGAACACAGCGAATTTAAGCAGCTCACGATCAAGCTGTCCTAATGTGCGACTATGTTGCATCATCTCATCCATATCGCCAACAATTGCAACATACGATGACCCTATTAGTTCTAGATCAAAATAACGAAACTTCTGCTCGATCTCATCGGGGCTTAAACGGGTCGTAACCATCTTTTCCAAGAAACGTTCACGTAGGAGGGGTAAGCTTTCATTAAGCTGAATTTTCAAATAACGAAGATCCGTTTTCTTCTGCTGCTGTTCGTCTAGTTCCTGTTTCATCTTTTGTAAAAATGCCGTAATCTCTCGCGCATTAATCGGCTTAAGTAAATATTCCTTCACCTTTAGTCGGATAGCCTGCTTCGCATATTCAAAATCTTCGTAGCCCGTTATGATAACCACGACGATGTCGCGATGTTCTTCTGCCACATGCTTCGCAAGCTCAAGTCCATCCATAAACGGCATGCAAATATCCGTAATAATGACATCCGGCTGCAAGTCAGCTACAGCATCAAGTGCATCGCGTCCATTCGTGAAATCACCAACCAGCTCGAATCCACACGCCTGCCAATCGGTCTTCTGAATGATACCTTCTCTAACTTCATCTTCATCATCTACGATCATCAATCTATACATAGCGAAGCACCTCGATGAAAGGAATGTAATGCTTTTAATCTTATTTCAAAAATAATTCGCTAACACTTCAAAAATCCCTGCGCAAATAGCGCACAGGGACTTTGGATAGAAACATTAGTTATACAACAACACCTTAATGTCTGGAGAGTCGATGTTCGTTTTGTCATACCAGTGGAAGCCTGTATCGATATTCTTCGGCACGCTCTCGCCCTTCTTCGCTTGAACAGCCGCTTTTACCGCCCAGTAGCCGATACCGATTGGATCTTGTGTGATCGCACCTGCCATCTTGCCACTACGGATTGCTTCTTGCTGTTGTTTACCGGAGTCATAACCGATAACTTTGATCTTGCCGTCTTTCTTAAGCTCTGTTACTGCGTTAAGTACGCCGATTGCTGCGCCTTCATTGGAGCCGAAGAAGCCTTTGATGTTCGGATGAGCTTGAATGATTGCTTTCGCAAGGTCAGTCGCTTTGAGGTGATCACCACTGTATTGTGTGTCTACGATCTTGATCTTCGGATACTTTTCCTTAATACGGTTTGCGAAACCTTCGCCACGGTCGATACCTGTACGGCTTGTTTGGTCATGGACGATCATCCCAATTTCACCTTCGCCGCCGATGAGTTCAGCCATCTTATCTGCTGCAAGCGCTGCTGCTGCTCGGTTATCTGTTGCCGCAGTCGTCACTGGAATCGAGCTGTCTACCCCAGAGTCGAATCCGACGATTGGAATGTTAGCCGCTTTAGCCTTCTCTAAATATGTGGTTGCTGCTTTACTATCTAGAGCTGCGAATGCGATAGCTGCCGGGCTTTTGCCAAGTGCAGTTTGCAGCATTTCAAGCTGTTTATCCACTTGAGTTTCTGACTCTGGACCTTCGAAAGTAATATCCACTTGGAATTCTTTCGCTGCTTTTTCTGCACCTAATTTAACAGCTTGCCAGAATTGGTGCTGGAATCCTTTTGAAATAACAGGGATGTACAACTTCTTCGTATCTGGAGCTTTCGTTGCCTCAACCGTCTTCGATGCTTCTGGTGCTTTCGTTGCTTCAGGTGCTTTGGATGCTGGAGCATCCGCTGCTTTCGAGCCGCAAGCTCCTAGTACGGTTGTGAGCACGAGTAGGCTAGCTAGGGTTAACCCTTTTTTCATTTTCATAGCAATCTCCCCTTATCATTTCAAAATTGTATTGGACTCCTAACTTGGAGGTGATACCAGATCACATGATTGATTCTAGATTTAAGATTTACTCTTGCGGCGACGAAGAATGTCCGCATACACGGCGAATAGAACAACAAGTCCTACGATCACCGTCTGCCATTCTTGCGGTACGGATAAGATGCGAAGTCCATTCGTTAGCACACTCATAATTAGTGCGCCGATTACTGTACCGAGGATTGTACCTGTTCCTCCGCTAAGTGAAGTTCCTCCGATTACAACGGCGGCAATTGCCTCTAGTTCATAACCTTGACCCAAGGCAGGTTGCGCAGAGCCTAATCGCGAAGCCATCATGACACCTGCAAGTCCGCTGAACACACCTGTTAGTGTGTAAATGGCGATTTTCCAAGCGTTGACGTTAATACCTGAAAGCCTGGTTGCCTCTTCATTACTGCCAAGTGCGAAATTGTACCGACCGAGAATCGTGCGTGTTAAGAGAATGCTAGCCACAATAGCAACGATGAAGAAGATCAGAATCGCATTCGGCACGTCAAATCCAGGAATAATCCAATTTAGGATAGAACTCATTGAGATGTCGCTGAACGTCATGCCTGTGATGGGTGTGTCTGTCGAATTCACTGGGAAATAAATGGGCTTCGCACCTGAGATAACAAGGGATAAACCCTTCGTTATCATCATCATCGCAAGTGTCGCGATAAACGGGGGAATCTTCATCTTCGCAATCGCAAATCCGCTTATCGCACCGCAAAATGCCCCAGCAAGAAGTCCTCCTACGACCCCTAACACAACATGTCCGTGCCAGTACGTCACGATTACCCCAGACATCACAGAGGCGAACGTCATTACCGTTCCAACAGATAGATCAATTCCACCTGTAATGATGACGAAGGTAGAGCCTAAAGCAAGAACGCCGATCACGGCTGTGGAGAGTAAGATCCCGATAATATTATCGAATTGAAAGAAGTTGCTCGATGAGAGAGAAAAGAATACCGTCAGTACAATTAAGCTAGCAAAAGCAAGTAATTTCTGCGTCGCGCCAGCTGTCCTTGATGGCTGAATCGGTTTAACAGGTACTTCCATGGGGTGACCTCCTTTTTTATACAATTAGTGAGGAAAATCTAGCGAAGAAGAAAAGAAGTGCTGGAGGAATGAAATGATCGCCTTTGAAATCGTGAAATTACCAATATATCTAATCAAAACTTTCACGATTTCAACAGCGACCGGAAGCACTTCTTTTCATCGTAGCAACCCGATTTTCCACCACGTCAACCAATCCGCATCGTTGCGTATTTCATAATCGACTCTTGCGTCGCCTCGCTGCTTATCAGCTCACCTGTAATGCGTCCTTCGCACATCACCATAATGCGGTGGCTCATGCGCAGAATCTCAGGCAACTCAGATGAAATCATAATGATCGATTTTCCTTGAGCCGCTAAATCATTCAGCAGCTTATAGATCTCGCTCTTCGCGCCCACATCAATGCCTCGTGTCGGTTCATCGAAGATGAGAATGTCGCAATCACGCTTGAGCCACTTACTAATGACGACTTTTTGCTGATTGCCACCAGAGAGAAATTTGAGCTTCTGATCGACGCTTGGGGTTTTAATTTTTAATTTGGTCACGTATTGTGATGCTTCATCTTGAATCGTACTATCATGCATCCAACCCGCTTTGTTACGGAATTTTTGATAAGTCGCAATCGCGATGTTCGTCTTCACATCCATATCGACAAGTAATCCGTAACGCTTTCGATCTTCGGATAAGTAGCCAATTCCGTACTGAACAGCGTCGTGCGGACTGCGAATACGGGCGATTTTGCCATGAATATAAATCTCGCCTGCTTCCATCCGATCTGCACCGAAGATTGCTCTTGCCACTTCCGTACGACCTGCACCCATAAGTCCTGCGAAGCCTAGAATCTCACCTTTCCGAAGAGTGAAACTCACATCTTTCACCGCATTGCCCCGCTTTAGATGCTTCACTTCAAGTACGCTTTCTTGTTCGCCTTGTTCCTGTCTAACCTGAGCCGTACTATAAATCTCACGACCGACCATCATCGCGATGATCTGATCAATCGTCACTTCAGCAGTTGGCACTGTATCAATGTAAGTCCCGTCACGCATGACCGTAATGCGATTCGTGATCTTCTTCAGCTCTTCCATTCGATGGGAGATGTAGACGATACCGACACCTTGATCGCGAAGCTGGGTAATAATCGTGAATAAGTCATGAATCTCAACTTCCGTTAAAGCCGCCGTCGGTTCATCCATAATGAGTACTTCAGATTTAAACGAGAGTGCCTTACTAATCTCCACCATCTGCTGCTGAGCAACGGTCAGCTCCGACACTTTGGTACGTGGATCAAGCTTAATATGAAGTCGATCGAACAGCTGCTGCGCTTGTTGGTTTAATTTCTTCTCATTCACGAACAATTTCAGCCCAGCTCTTGGCTCCCGTCCGATATAAATGTTCTGAGCGACAGTAAGATCAGGCATCAGGTTCAACTCTTGATGGATCATGCTAATCCCCATATTTTGTGCGGCGCGTGTATGAGTGAAATCGACTTCGGTTCCTTTAACAAGCATCTGACCTTCATCCTTCTGATACACACCCGTCAATATTTTCATCAGAGTCGATTTGCCCGCTCCATTCTCACCCACTAGCGCGTGAATTTCACCCGGCAACAGCTCGAACTTGCACTGATTCAGCGCATGAACACCTGGGAAGCGCTTCTCAATACCTATCATCTCAACTAATGGCTGCATCCCTTGATTCACCTCATTTCCTCCGTTCACTTCCGTAAGGTAGCGCTTTCATTAAAACTTATTCTAGCCGTAAACCGACGCGGTGAGAGTTGATTTTCCTATGATAAAAAGTGGAAAAAATTATGATTTCATCTTTTCTTCGTATGGTATGATTACCTAGCGTTATAGCGAAATTGCGAAATTGCTGTTTTACAACAGAAATTACAAGATTGGAGTCCTACATATGAGAGTTGAACAAGCAACACTTGATGATTTGAAAGCATGGCTAGAGTTAGCGGCTGAAGTTGAATATCTGTTCGGACCGATGGTAGATGATCCAAAGTTTATTCAAGTATTAGAGAAGAACATTTCTTTGAACCGAGCTTATTGTATAAGGGAAAAAGACGGACTACCCGGATCACCACTACTTGGTGCGATGCTATTCAATACTGCCCATGCTCCAACCTTTAAGATTGGATGGTTAGCTGTCTCATCACAAGCAAAGAAAACTGGAGTCGCAACCGCATTGATGGATCATGTCATGCAGCTTATCTCTCCTCCAGCCGAAGTAACCGTTATAACGTTTGGCGAGGATATTCCAGATGGGCAACCTGCAAGACGTTTATATCAAAAATTCGGCTTCCTACCAATAGACGAACCGATCCCAAATGGTCCCGAAGGCGGTAGCAGGCAGAAGTTTCAATTGACAGTGGAATAAGAATGATCGTTGAGTAAGAATGGTAGTGACTTATCATGGTTGAAAAATAGCACAAAAAACACCTGCCCTTAAGCAGGTGTTTCTCATTCTTATATCTATATACGATTTAAATAATGCCACGAATCTCGTCCAAAGACTTGATACCCTCGCGATCCATGAATGCTTCAATACCAGCAACAATATCTTCACCCGCACGTAGATTCATGAAATTATAAGTCCCGATCTGCACAACAGTGGAACCCGCCATGATGAACTCGATTGCATCTTCTGCGCTCGCGATTCCGCCCATTCCCATTACAGGGATCGTCACTTGCTTCGCTACTTGGTGCACCATGCGCAGCGCAATCGGGTTGATCGCAGGACCCGATAAACCCGCATACACATTATCAAACACACTCTTGCGCTTACAAATATCAATCTTCAGTGCAGAGAACGTATTAATCAGAGATACTGCATCCGCACCCTCTTCTTCACACATCGCCGCCATCGCGACGATATTCTCAGCATTCGGGGATAGCTTCACCGCTAGTGGTAAGGTTGTTGCTTTACGAACTTCACGCACCACTTCTCTCGCCGTCTCGGTCTGAATGCCATAAGCGATTCCGCCTTGTCTCACGTTCGGACAGGAGATGTTCAGTTCGATCATATCGACGCCAACACGACCCGCTTGCTGACGTGCAAGAGTATCTTCCGTAATTAAGCGAGCACCCTCTACATAATCCTCTATACTTCCTCCACCAAGGTTCACGATCTTCGCAGGTTCGATTGTTTCCCAGTAAGCCATTTCCTTCTCTAGAAATGCCTCCACGCCGGGATTTTCAAGACCAACGCTGTTCATCATACCAGATGGCGTCTCCCATACACGAATCCCGCGGTTACCTGGTCTAGCTTCTAGCGTCAGCCCCTTACCTGAGATACCACCTAGCTGATTAATATCGTACAACTTCGCATAATCTTGTCCAAAGCCGAACGTTCCCGATGCCATCACGACAGGATTCTTAAACTCGACACCCGCGATTTTACAAGCCATTTTCTGCATCGAAATTCACCTCCGTCGCTAAGAATACCGGTCCATCTACGCATGCGCGTTTGTTTTTTTCTTGGCAAATAACACTACACACCAGGCAAGCACCAACGCCGCAAGCCATTCTTTTTTCCATCGAAACGTAGACATCTGCTTTGTTATTCTTCGCTTTCTCGTATGTGGCATGCATCATACCATGCGGTCCACATACAAAGATGGCATCGTATGCATCGACATCTAGATCGTCGAGTACTCTGCCACCTACATTTGTCACGACATTTGCCGCAACTTTCTCATATTCATCTACAAGATACGCTTCTTGTCCAAAACCTAAATACACGTCTGCCCAAGGCATTTGCTTTGCTGCGTAATAAAACGGCGCAACTCCGATGCCTCCACCAATCATGGCAACCTTACCTTCTATATGTGGGAAACCGTTTCCAAAAGGTCCTTCCAGCCCAATCTCATCACCTGCTCGAAGCTTCGAGATCATCTGAGTTCCTTCTCCGAACACCTTGTACAGAAACTGAATCTTGCCCTCTTCAATATTGTGAATACTAATAGGACGCGAGAGTACAGGGTAATTCCCCCAAGCCCGCAGTATATAGAATTGCCCAATTGCTCCTTGATAATCACCTTCTACCGTCAAAACATACACGTTGTTTGCGACTTCACGATTCGAAATTATGATCGACATGTTTTAGCTCCAGGACTCCCTTCGTCATCTATCTATCTCTATAAAAATTGCCCCTACCACTATAAACATAATCTTCATTTCAAAATGTGAATTGCATCACATTGGGAGTAGTTACCTTCAATATTTTATATAAAAAGTAGTACAACAACTGCGCGATAATCGCATGTTATCCCCTATCGAACAAGAGAAAAGCCCGGCAAGATGCCGAGCTGTTTCTCATCTACATGCAAACTGAAATGTTTCACTCTACTCTATGCTACTCGCTGTTTTCTCATAATCGGAATAGAAACGAACCAACAAAGTACCATAACCACTAGAGTTGCCGATATGATTGAGGCTATAGGAAATTGCCCGATCTCCCCACTCACTAATAAACTAGATGCGATAACCCCAAGCTGACTCGGATTCCATGGGAACATCCCCGACATCAGACTTGATGCAGTCGATAAGAGTACAATCACAATAAGCGAAACAAATGCAACACCTGCCGCATGCGGCAACCACGCACTTACGAATAACACTATCGAGCAAATACATAATAACCAAAGTAAGTAGATAAAACCGGCTTGAATGGCTGCGTTCACATCGACATTACCAAATAACTGAACCGTATAGTACCAAGCACCTGCGTAACCTAGGAGAAATGAAACAGTAGTCAGAGTCATCATACTCGCCCACTTGGCACTCATATAAGTGGTCATTGAGATGGGTTTGGCAAAAATCATCGAACCGACCCCGCTCCGCATCTCACTTGCGATCATGCCCATCATGGCAAGTACCAACACTAGAACGCCAATCGTCCCGTATTGGTTGATGGTTTGCGCGAGCACCTCTCCACTTGATGGTGTTGGGATTGTGATGATCGTTCCTTGAGGCATGTTCCCTGCATGTTTCAATATTTCCGGCATGTAGTACGAAGTAACCGGCTGCATCACACCAAGGAGCATGAAGGCTACGGGTACCCATACCCATTTATAACTCCGCACCATCTCTAGCATTTCTTTTCGATAAAATAGAGTAAACTGCCTCATTCCTGCACCACCTTCATGAACAAGTCTTCCAGCGTGCTTTGCCCAGCTTCTAATCGCTTGATGAACAACTGACGACTCATAGCATCCACAAGTATGGCACGCTGTGCTTCAGCTAGATCCGATACTTGTAGTCGCAGCGTGTATTTATTCCGCTCGGCATTCTGGATAAATGGCTTACGCTTCAGTTCATTCAACCATTCTTGAGCTTGTTGCTCACTCTCTAACTCAATATGAAGAACAGGTTCACCATACTGCGCTCGGATATCTGCTAGACTACCTTTCACTGCAATTTCACCGCGCCTAATCATCATGATCTCATCACAAATTTCTTCTGCATCGTGCAGAACATGTGTTGAGAACAGGATTGTCGTCTCCGATTGAATCTGCTTCAGTAATTGAAGCACCTCTCTTCGACCAACAGGATCAAGTGCTGAGACGGGCTCATCTAGAATTAGCAGCTTGGGCTTATGAATGAGGGCTTGGGCGAACCCTAGCCGCTGCTTCATACCTCCTGAATAGCCACCAATTCTTCGCTTCCCTGCATCTTGAAGTCCTACAGTCTCCAGCCAAATATCCGCCCGACGAACCGACTCCATACGCGATAGCCCAGACAATTCACCTGCATATTGCACAAACTCCTTGCCTGTCATCCACGGATAAAATACGGGCATTTGCGGTAAATACCCCAGATAAGGTCTACGATCCTCCACTTTTTTGCCCTGATGGATCAAATGAATATTTCCTGATGTCGGCTCGAGCAAGCCTGTAAGCATGTTAATCGTTGTCGTCTTCCCTGCTCCGTTCGGTCCGAGTAGGGCGACACAGCTTCCTTCTGTAAGCGTAAAGCTAATATCACGAACCGCATGATGATCCTTATACCGTTTTGATAAACGTTCAACCTGAAGTAGTTGTGTCATCGATCTTTCCTTCCTATCACAAAATAAACAATAGGGCCGATCATTTGCATAAATATGATAATCAGTACCCACATCCATTTGGGACCTTTGGTTTCTTCCGCCTTATACAAAGAGATTAGGGCTGTAAAGAGTAAGATAAGCGATAGAACAACAAGCGGCGCTATCACATTCCAATTCACTTCATCGATGGAGAAATGCACATACATCCCTTCTTTCTTTTTCAAAAATAATTATGATAAATGGTCCTTACGTTCTGATCTTTTCTTCGGTAAATAAATGCAAAACAAGGCATACATCAGCATCGGAAGCGGGAAATTGATCAGTCCCCACACTCCCCAGAACCAACGATTATTTGCACGCTTACGCGCATCTGTAAATAGCCAAATACTCTGTGATAGCAAGAGGATGACCACGATCACGATAACCCCTACCGGAATAGATTGGACATCTTCATTTAACATGGCGTACATCCCCTTTCTTCTTAGCTCGTAATTGGGATATGAATAGAAAAGCAATAGCAGAAATAAGCGTAACTATTTGAACCATGCCGAATACAGTTAAATCCGTCATAACAAGGAAAGTGTTACCGCCAATAATAGCGAACGCCAGCAGAACGAACATCAGAAGTTCAAACAGATTACGACTACGAATGACACGCTTTTGCTCCACAACTATTTGCCTTAGATGCTCTACTTGTGGAGGATTACCCAGCGGAATCGCTTGATCCATTTGTTCAAATCCCTGCATAAGTTGATCAATCAGAACTTGATCGTCCTCACTCATCTTATCTTCTGATGGCAGTTTCTCAATTGAATCTTTATGCTCCAAGCGTTTATTCTTACGCATCCGTTGTAAGCTCCTTTCGTAACTGTTGTATTCCATTGTGAATCCTCGATTTCACCGTACCTACGTGAATATCCATCATCTCCGCAATTTCGTCATACGCGTATCCATAGTAATGCTTGAGTAAGATGGGTAGGCGCATTTCATAACGCATCTTGGAGAGTGCTTCGATTGTGTCCGTCCATACTTCTTGGTGCTGCTGCATATGCCACTGAATCTGTCGAAGCGCTTGTTCTTGCTCCTGCCATCGCTGCTCAACCTTTCGCCTACGCATCAGATCCATATAAAGACGAGTCGCAATTGTAATCATCCAAGAAGAGAATTTAGAAGTGCCATTATAAAGTGATATTTTCTCTATACACCTCAGCATCGTATCTTGTACAAGATCTTCTGCAAGCGTAGGATTCATCGTTACCTTGATTAAATATTTAGTCAAAAAGGTATAGTGCTCGTGCAGCAATTGAGCCAATGCTTGGTCGTCACCACGTTTGGCGAGCTCAATTCGTTGTTGTTCATCCACTGCTGCCTGCCCCTCCCATCTTGACATGTTTCTAACTTGTCTTTGATTTGCAAATCACACATAGTACGATTACCCCCACCCAAAAGTTCATTTGGATTCATAAATATTATCGCGTTTTTTTCTAGCACTTATTAAATGTTGTCTCTATCTATGAAAAAAGGAACCCATACCCCTAAAGTGGCATGAATTCCTTATGTATTTCGTTGTTCCTATTTAGCCAGTAAAAGCGGCTAAATCATCTTTCTGCCTCTCCCCCAAAGGGTGGAGGGCAAAAATGCTTCGAGGGAAGAGGGACGAAGGGTGGTGATGTCCTGGAGAGCGATAGCGGTGCGCCTTTGAAAACGTATTCCAACCTTTGCATCCTAATAATAGGGAATACGTTTTCGAGAGTGCACGTAAGGATATCACCACCCGCAGTCCCCCATCATTCTCTTGATCTTTTCCCTACACACTTTCGTAAAAAAGTATATCTTCCGGCAGCCCAAAATGATTACTAAACACCTTCTTATACGCATCCGACGGCAACTCACCGCTATGCATATACTTGCGAGTCGTAGCGGGATTTAATCCCTTAACTCTACTGAATTCGGCTGGCGATATGTCGTGCACCGCGAACAAACCTGTTAGAATTCGATTAATTTTCATTCCTAGAAAAACACGTTTGTAAAACTTCTTTTCTGTTATTTTTTCCACATTGTTGTATTGTTGATCGTCATAGAAAAGAACGGATTGCGGAATACCGAATTTGAAAGAAATTTTCGCCCGATACTCCTCTGTCGGTTTTACCCCTTGATAAATCCATGCCGCCACGGTGCGGTTCGCCACATTCAGTTCACTGGCAAGCTCGGAGAGCTTCACATCTTCCACCATCATCACGGACATCAGAATACGATTCTGGATTGACCATTCCTTTGGTTTGCGAAATCGAGGCTTTTTAATACCTTTGCCAATTTTGTCTTTGTTAATTTGGGCCCATTCGGAAATATCTACTTTTTTCTCTAGTTGCAATGTCATGGTGATCTTCCTCAATTCAAAATTAATTCGTTATATGTATATTTTACACGCTAAAGGGTATGAAATAAAACCCTTGTCTATGAACATTGCAAGAAGACCTATTCTCCTTGTAGAAAAATAGGCCTGTTTCTATCTATTAAACTACTATAATTTATGATTTCAGAATACGTTCTGCCAAGAAATCCACGACATGTACAGCCTGCATTTGATGCGTCAACTGCTCTCTTTCAATGCCCAATTTCATTTGTAACAAACATCCTGGATTACTCGTCAGCACCAAGTGTGCATTCGTCTCTTTCGCATGCTCCATCTTGTGATCAAGCACTTGCATCGACATGTCTGGTTGAACGAGATTGTATATTCCACCTGATCCACAACAATTATCTGCCCCTGTCATCTCCACAAAATTCACATCCGCAACTCTAGCGATCAAGTGACGCGGCGCATTGCCTGCTTTCATTACATTTTTCAAATGACAGGAATTCTGATATGTGACTGTCAAAGGCTTACTGGATTCACTACTGGATTCACCTACTAAAGTCTTGATAGTAGGCAAGTTCCCTTTTTCAAGAAGAAGCTGACTCACATCACGAACTCTCTCTGCAAAATGTTTCGCTGCCTCCGCATACGCCGGCTCATCGTGTAGCAAGTGATCGTATTCAACAAGAAGTGCACCGCACCCGCCTGCATTGGACACAATATAATCTACTTCTGCGGCTTCAAACGCACGGACATTCTTGCGAGCTAAATCTTTTGCTAAATCCATCTCACCACTATGCGCATGAAGCGCCCCACAGCAGTTCTGCGTCTCAGGAATAACAACGTCAAAGCCCCCTTCAGCAAGCAGCTTCACCGTATTGATATTCGTCTTCGTAAACATTACATCCATGATACAGCCACGGAACATCGCGACTGTACCGATTCGGTTGCCTTTTGCCGGGAAAAATGTACCGAGATGCTCGATTACACCTTTCGTTGAAGCCTCCGGCATCACCTTCTCCAATTGCTGCATGTGATTCGGCAAAATTTTCAGAACACCGGATTTACGAGCAAGCCAGCGCAGACCCGACTTCTGATACAACTTCATCCCACCACCTAGAATTCGCATTCGATTCTGGTGTGGGAATGTGTGCTTGAGCATCGTAGAGCGCAAAGCTTTGACCCACACTCTATGCTCAGCAACAGTCGATTCAATCGCGTCACGCGTCTGTTCTAACAAATGTCCATACTTCACATCAGCAGGACATACAGGCTCACAAGCGCGACAGCCTAAGCATAGATCCATCTGCTCTTGGAACATCTTATCTGGCTCCATTACCCCATCGACAACTGCCTTCATGAGCGCAATCCGTCCACGCGGCGAGGCTGCTTCATAGCCTGTTTCTTGGAATGTTGGACAAGCTGCTTGGCAGAAACCGCAGCGCATGCAGTTCGTCAGTTCATCATAATTGAGTGTGAGCTTCATACGTTCGGTAAGCATGGGTGCGTTACTCATTGATGAATCACCACTCTTTTTCTCGATTCCTTCGCAAAAATTTTGCTCGGATTCATGATGTTGTTCGGATCAAACGCTTTCTTAATGTTCTTCATCAGCTCGATCCCTGCGCTGCCTACTTTCCATTCCAAGTAAGGCGCTTTGACTGTACCGACACCGTGTTCGCCTGTAATCGTACCACCAAGCTGGATGGCTGCCTCGAATATTTCCTCGAACGCCATTTCCACACGATGGATCTCTTCGGTATTTCGCGCATCTGTCGCACAAGTTGGATGCAAGTTTCCATCGCCTGCATGACCGAAAGTACAGATCTGAACGTCATACTTTTCTGAAATTTTCTTAATTGCGTTGACCATCTCTGCAATCTTCGAACGTGGAACAGTCGCATCTTCAAGAATCGTCGTTGGTTTAATTCGAGCGAGTGTTGAAAGTGCGCTGCGACGTGCCATCATTAACTTCTCAGCCTCTTCTGCTGTTGTCGCAAGCTGTACATCAGCCGCATTCTGCTCTTTGCAAATACGAATCATCTCTTGAATGTCCTTATTCACAAGTCCTTCATCCACACCGTCTTGCTCGATCAATAGCACCGCTTCCATATCTGTCGGCAAACCAATCTTATTATAGTCTTCAACAACACGAAGAGTTGGATTATCGATAAACTCCAAAGTAGCAGGTGTAATGCGGTTGCCAATAATCGCAGATACCGTACGTGCAGCATCATGAATATCGCGATACATCGCTAGCATCGTTTGCTTGTAAGTTGGAGCTGGTAAGAGCTTCACTGTCGCTTCGGTAATAATCGCAAGAGTTCCTTCTGAACCGACTAACAGCTTCGTTAAGTCATAACCCGCTACGTCCTTATAGAGCTTGCCTCCTGTACGAATTATGTCGCCGTTTGGAAGCACAGCCTCAAGACCGATTACATAATCTTTGGTCGTTCCATACTTAAGTCCGCGAAGTCCTCCTGCACACTCCATAATATTGCCGCCAAGTGTCGATATAACCATACTACTTGGATCTGGTGGATAGAATAATCCGTGTTTTTCAACGGCAAGGTGAAACTCCTTCGTATTGAGTCCTGGCTGGAATGTAGCGGTTAGGTTGTCGGTATCAATCTCGATTAACTTTTTCATTCGACTCATAACCATTACAATACCGCCTTCAACTGGAACCGTTCCCCCACAAAGGTTGCTTCCAGCCCCTCTTCCTACGACTGGAATTTTATATTCATTGAGAACTTGAAGTATTCTGGAAATTTCTTGCGTAGAACTTGGAAATATAACACCGTCTGGCAAATGCTGCAACATTGGCGTTGCATCATAAGAGTAAGCAACCCGCGCTTCCGTATGCTCCATAAAATGCTTCTCACCTACGATTGCACGCAGTTTTTCAATCACAATTGGCTCTAGCATATCCTCTCTCCCTCACGTATAATAAATTTATAATTAGTCAGGTGATCTGATGACTTTTCATTCATTATAGCTTATGCTTGAATAGGTGTATATTGTTTTTACGGAGGTTATGCATGTCACCCCAAATTATGAAGCCCCGCAAGGGTTATGAGATCGTAATGGAACATCTGAAAGAGCAGATTATGGCTGGGAAATACGAGCCTGGACAGCGCTTACCTACTGTTGTTAACCTAGCGGCTAGCTATGATGTAGGACGCTCCACCATTCGTGAAGCACTCAGTGCACTGAAAGCGATGGGATATATCGAAATTCGTCACGGTGGAGGTAGCTTCGTTCATAAACAACTACCTACTGAAGAAGAGCTAAGCATCCAGAAGACGGACTCTATTCTTGAAATTATTGAAGCTCGTAAATTTATTGAAAGTGGATGTGCAAGTCTTGCAGCTGGAAGACGTACCGACCAGGATCTCAAGAAACTTAAGAGAACACTTGATACCATGCAACTTGTCATGCATGACGAAGAACAAAGTGAACTTGCAGACATTGAGTTTCACCTGCAAATTGCGAAAGCTAGCCACAACCTGCTCATGATGAATCTCATGGAATCCTTGCATGTACGCCTGCAAGAAAGCATGAAAGATACTCGTAAACTATGGTTTTATAACGAGAGAGCTACATCTGAGATTTTACTTCAAGAGCATCGCCAGATTTACGAAGCGATTGCTGCACAAGATGAGCAGCGTGCATCACTGATAATGATGCAACATTTAGTCAAGGTAGAGAAGGTCGTTCAAAAATTTACACATAAATAATTTATAGTTAAAGGGAGAGGAATATTGATGACAGAGATCAGACCGTTACACGATTATGAGATGATAGAAGCAATTACACTTGCGAATTCTATTTTTAGAGACGCTGAACAAGTGTCGATGGCAGATGCTTTTCCACTTGTATTTTCAGAAAATTTAGGACAATCTTTCGGTGCTTTTGAAGATGGCAAGTTAGTCGCATTCATGGGGTTAGTACCTGCTCAAATCCGAGTTGGCGCTTCTCAGTTTGATGTATACTCCCTCGGCGCTGTATGTACGCACCCTGATTATCGAGGCAAAGGTTATGCTGGACAAATTCTTGATCAGATTAAGGTACATATCTCCCAAACTGGTGCATCCTTGCTTCTTGTATCGGGTGATCGTCCGCTCTATATTCGTGCACACTGCTACCAATACAGCACCGTGAAGCGTTACTTGCTTGATCCGCAAAACATTCAGCAAATCGCTAATCTCTCTGATGACATCACGATCCGTGAGCTTGGTGCAACAGACTGGTTTAAGCTTCATCAAGTCGCAAGTGCACGCTTCTCCCGTTATGAGCAGAGCATATCTGAACTTGCTTCTATGATTCGTGCTCAAGCTTATGCAAGCTGTGTTAAACTTACACATCGCACCCTTGTTGCCGAGCAAAATGGTCAACTGATCGCATTCGCTGTCGTGAGTGTGCCGACAACTTATGTTAAGAGACGTCCACCCTTCGTTGTTGAATACGGTGGTGATCCACGTGTCGTAGCTTCTCTATTGAAGCAAGTCGTAACTGCCTACAATCTAGACCGTCTAGATGCTGCAATTATTTGGCACGATGATGTCTTACATGAATCCTTGTCAGAAGTTCCATTCGAAGCAGAGAGCAACTATGGAACTGTGCATATTGTGAATTCAGAACGCTTCTTAACCGAGTTACAGCCTTACTTAAACCAAGCTAACGCGGAAGCGGCAGCCCTCTTTAACCTTAAGAACTTGGAACAAGGCAAATGCCAGCTGACATTCGGCGAACAATCCTTTGAACTTGAACCACAAGAACTCGTTTCCCTCATCTTCGACACGGAGCCGAATACGAGACTTCCAGTAGATGTGAAGCAATCTCTTGCTACAATCTTCCCTCTTCCATTCCCGCTTGTAAGCGGACTGAATTACGTTTAAATGATAGACTACAACAATAGATAAACAACACGGGAAAGAAGCATCCATCATCCAATGCTTCTTTTCTGCTTTCTTTTCATATATTGACCATGCAAGGTAGGTGGAGTTATTGGGGAACGTTCAAATGATTGATTTAATTGAAGAAAACTTAGAAGAGCATGGATGTTTTTGTCTTCGCAGTCAGCCAAATTCAACGGGATATATCCAAAAGAAGAAATGGCTTCTGAAACGTTTAGGTGAAGGTTTAAAATACATCAAACTAATGGAGAGCGGTAAACAAGCAGGTTTTATTGAATATACACCCATTGAACACTCTTCAAGAGTTGTTTATGGTGAAAATTACTTGGTCATCCATTGCTTGTGGGTAAGTATGACTGGTAAAGGTTACGCCTCTGAATTGATTAAGAAATGTATCGAAGACGCGAAGAGACAAAATAAAGATGGTGTAATTGTAATAACGAACCCTGATACTTCTTGGACACCAAGCAAGGACATCTTCATTAAGAACGATTTTATTGAAATCGATCAAGCGCCTTACGGATTTGAACTACTCGTACATAAGTTCAACCATGCACCAAGCCCCTTTTTCCCTAATGATTGGGATGAGCGGCTTAAACAATTTCATGATCTAACCCTATTACGTACCCAGCAGTGTCCATTTGTGGATGTAGCAACAGAAAATATGTTAGCGGGTGCTAGTCAATTAGGCATAGATGCAACGATTATCGACCTAACTCACAGAGAACAACTATTAAGACTATCCCCTACTCCTTATGGGATCTACGGAGTCGTCTACAAAAATAAATTAGTTACATACCATAGACTCACTGTTCATTCTGCAAAGAAACGGTTGAAACAATTAATCTAGAATCCAGTTAAAATAAGGGACTTTCCGCTCAGCGACAGCTGAATCGGAAAGTCCCTTTTTCATACCAACTACTACTTATTCTCGACCTCACGGATCGCTTTGCGCGTACGATTCAAGTAGTCAACCGAATTCTCGTAATCCTTACTTGCAACACAAATGTATAGCATATCAATAACATTAAGCTGTGAGATACGTGATGCAATGGCTCCACTACGAATTTCACTATCTGTCGATGAAATACTAAGTGGAATATCAATATACGGACTTAATGAAGAAGTTCCGTACTTGGAAATACTAATTGTCTTCGCACCATTACTCTTCGCATGCTTAATGGCACCAATGACATAAGGCGTCTCACCCGAGTAAGAAATCCCTACCGCCACATCTTCTTTCGTTAATGTAACGGAAGTCGTAAGCTGCATGCTCGGATCAGCAAAAGCAAAGCTTGTCTTATTAATTCGGAAAAACTTCTGCTGCGCATCCTGTGCAATCAGATTCGAAGCACCTACTCCATAGAAAAAGATACGTTTAGCCCGGTGCAACGCCTCTACGGCTTGTTCCACCATTTTGGCATCCAAAATTTTAACCGTATCACGAATCGATTGAATATTATTGTTCGTAACGTTCTGAATGATTGTTTCAAGCGAATCCTGCATACGGATGTCTTGATACCCTTGCTCTTCTACCTGGTGTAAATCGCCGGCTATCCGAATCTTAAGATCCTGATAGCCTCTTACCTCCAAAGACTTACATAGACGAACGATCGCAGCTTGACTAGCACCACTCACCTCAGATAATTGAGCGATGGACATCCTAATCATCTGTTCTGGATGTTTCAATATATATTTGGCCACCTTCTGCTCAGAAGGGTTCAGTTGATCATAAATCTCTTTGAGTTTCACGAGTCCACCATTCATGTATCTCACCTCCTCTCAATGTAACTATCTAATCACCTTAAACATTATAATCGTTCTGGCTTAAATATCCAATAGGGGTGATTTAAGGTAATGCGAGCTTCCCCATCACCGTTGGAATTTGTGCACCTGTCGCTGCTGGCAAGTTGTTCGGGACACCAAACATATAATGATCACCAAATATCGCAAATGCTACCGCTTCCTTCGAATCTCCTGTAATGCCATAGCTATCCGACGACATCACCGTTTGATTCGGCAAGTACTCCGCAAGCATCCGCATCAGCGTCACATTATGTGCGCCCCCGCCCGATACCAACACCTCATGAATGTCTTGTTTATCAAAAATAAACTGCTTATAACTGTCCGCAATCGACCGTGCCGTGAACGCTGTGAAAGTGGCGATAATATCTTCTGGACGCATATTTATCTCAAGTGCTCGTGCAAGCCAATCATTGGCATACTGCTTACCGAACATTTCGCGTCCCGTCGTCTTCACCGGCTGCAGATTAAAGTACGGATGCTGAAGCATCTCATCTAAGAGCGCATGTTGAACCGTACCCGCAGACGCCCACTCACCGCCAGCATCATAGCTCTTCGAACCATTACTTAGTTGATACACCGCCTGATCAATAATCATATTCCCTGGCCCTGTGTCAAAAGCGATCACTTCATTAGGCGCTCCCCCAGCTGGCAGTGACGCGCAGTTGCCGATCCCACCGATATTCTGTACGATCCGCCCCTTCTCTTCATCTCGGAACAAGATATAATCCACATATGGCGTAAGAGGTGCACCCTGTCCACCGACAGCCATATCTGCCGTCCGATAATCACCAACAACAGGTTTTCCCGTCTGCTTCGCAATTACCGATATATCCCCGATCTGTAACGTAGAACGCGTCCCATACGGATCATCTTGAATGTCACTTGGTATGTGCCAGATCGTCTGTCCATGAGAGCTAACCAGATCAATCTCATTCATCGTAAGTCCTGCACGTGCCACAGTCTCTAAGACCGCATCTGCAAATCGATTACCGAGTTCGAAGTTCATCGCGCACACATGCGGTGTCCGTGAATGATCCGGGCTGCACAAGAGCTTGAGCTTCTCTCGGAATGCATCCTCATAGGCATAAGATTCGAAGTGCACAAGCTCCGCCTTCGTGCGAATGCCTTTCCCTTCCAGACGTACAATGGCTGCGTCAATACCATCTAGCGACGTCCCTGACATCAAGCCCACGACAAGCCGCTCCGCCTTCGCCTGTAATGTACTAAACATGAGTTGTCTCAACTCCCCAGCCAGCAGGATATAGTTCACTTATTGTAACGGGCAGTTTTCCTTTTGCTTCGATACGTCCACTCAAGAACTTAGCCACACTTTGCAGCGCCATCGGTCTGTTCTCGAAGATCGCCACATAAGTTGACACGTTGTCGAATAGCTGGAGGTCGTATGGATTACGAAGAGCAACCACAATTAAGGGTTTGCCTAATTGCTGTAACTGCTTCACAATCAGCTGCTGCTGAGGGAATAAATGCGCATTATAAGTCCCAATCACGATCTGCTCAGCACCACTTGCCACCTGAACAATATCTTCTATTCGAGCGTCTGTTACCTCTCGGATCGGTACAATAATTTCTTCGACCTGGAACCCTTCAGCACCAATTGCTTTCCCCAACGTCATCACAGTCTCATACGATTCATCCACCAGTGAAGACACAACCGCTTCCATCGATATGACGATCGTCTTCTTCTCTTGGTTAATTGGAAGTAACTTCGCCTCATCTTTCACAAGCGTTACACTAGCTTCACTGAATATCCGTGCGATCTCTAAATGTGCATCACAACCAACCTTAGACAAACCTTCAACCATGCTTTCCTTCTCTGCAAAAAGACCCCGTTTGCGCTTCAGCGCCATCAACCGTTCCACCGATTCATCAATTCGGGACTCCGCTATCTGACCTTTTTCAACAGCATGAACAATCGCTTCAATCGCTCCAAGCTGACGATCATGACGATGGCTAATGAGAATCATGTCTGCCCCAGCTTCTACGGCCATCACTGACGCTTCCACCGTTCCATAATGCGTCGCGATTGCTTCCATCTCCATACAATCCGTCATAATAACGCCTTGATAGCCCAATTCTTCGCGCAGCAATCCTGTTAATACATTGTGAGACAGCGTAACCGGGAGTTTCTGATCTTCGAACGCTGGAAAATGAATGTGTGATGACATGATCGCATCGACACCTGCATCAATCGCCTCCATAAACGGACGTAGCTCCACCTCGTATATCCGTTCACGTGCGTGCGTAATTGTCGGTAAATCCAGATGAGAGTCCTTCTCCGTATCTCCATGTCCCGGGAAATGTTTCGCTGTTGCGACAATTCCTGCATCCTGTAATCCAAGAATCGCTTGTCTGCCATAATTCGCTACGAGCTCAGGAGATTCCCCATAGGAACGTACACCGATTACCGGATTACGCGCATTGTTGTTCACATCTATGTCTGGCGCATAGTTCAGATTAATTCCAAGCGCCCTCAGCTCTTCTCCTGTAATGGATGCTGCTTGGTACACCGCTTCATTAAGCCCACCTGCCGCAAGCGCCATATTACCAGGCATTAGCGCAACACCGTCCGTAAGACGCGCCACCATACCGCCCTCTTGATCAATCGCAATCCATAGTGGTGCGACCCCTGCTTCAGCCGCCACCTCTTGCAATTCATCGCTTAACTTCGCAACTTGCTCGATCGTCTTCACATTACGGCTAAAATAAATAACACCGCCAATTTGCTGCTCTCGAATCAATTGTTTAATCTCTTCCGACGGCACAGTTCCTTCAAACCCGCATTGCACCATCTGTCCAACCTTCTCAAGGAGCGTCATCTTACTTACGTCCATCTTCATCCCTCCCATAGAGTAAGTATGGCTTACGTGCCTTCTCCCACTCCTCCATCTGCTCATTCCAACTTGCAATAACTCCCAACAAGCCCTCCTTCGTATGAATGCTTGTTCGTACGCGCTCACTGCCTGTCAGTAAATCAATAAACGGCTTGCTCTCTTTGGAAAATGGTGTTAGCCACTCGAACTGTTCTTCGTGCATAATCATGACCTCATGAAGCAGTTGCAGCCCTGTGTCCACAGCCTTAAACGTCGCCGGATCCGTAACGAATAATCGAACCCCATGACACAACTCCCCTTGATGCTTCGAGAAAGTCGGTGTAAAGTAGATCGCATGAAAATGAACCCCTGAAAGCCCTAGCGAATTCATCTTCTTCGCAATCTCTTCCGCCTTCATCCAAGGCGCGCCGATAATTTCGAACGGCTTCGTCGTTCCTCTGCCCTCCGACACATTCGTTCCTTCGAAATAGCAAGTCGCTGCATACACACGAACCGTATCCATCGTTGGCATATTTGGTGATGGCAGCATCCACGGTAGTTCAGTTGCCGTATACTCCATCTCTCTCGTCCAGTTCTTCAGTGGTACAACCTGCATCTCACAACTTGGCGACATTTGCGCGTTGATATACTGCGCCATCTCGCCAATCGTAAGCCCTGAGCGGATCGGAATTTGCCAAGCACCTACTATCGATTCAAACCCTGCTTCAAGCAGTCCTCCCTCAGATTTCACTCCCCCAAGCGGGTTTGGGCGATCCAGAACAACAAGTTGCTTGCCATACTTTGCACAAGCTTCCATTGCATAGATCAACGTCGATAAATACGTATAGAATCGAATTCCTAAATCTTGTATATCAAAAATAAGCACATCAATGGCATCCATCATCGCTGCCGTCGGTTTCTTATGCTCACCATATAAACTAAATACAGGTACCCCAAGGTCTGTATCGAACTCATCCTCGAACAGTACCCCTGCTTGTCGCTCTCCACGAATACCATGTTCACATGCAAAAAGCGCTGTCAGCTTCGCTGTTTGTAAGTTCGCACATATCGATACAGTCGATTGAAAGTGCTTCGTAATACCCGTTGGATTCGTGAGTAATCCCACTCTTTTACCTGCTAAATATTGGTCTTCTAGACTTGCTAATTGATCCGCACCTGTTAACACCTGAGCCATGCTCTTCCCCCCTGTTGTGATTTCAGAATATGCTTGCTGTTATCGCTTACAGATCTATTCTTATTGTACCTGCATTAAAATATTATTTCAATTATTATATCTATTTTGAAATTTTATTTTATACAAAAATAACTTTGTCCCTGTCCTCAACTTTCTGTATAATCGGTATCAGAAATTGATCATCGATATTGGAGGAACGAATATGTATAAAGCGTTAACAATTGCAGGCTCAGATACGAGCGGTGGTGCAGGGATTCAAGCAGATCTTAAAACTTTTCAAGAGCATGATGTTTTCGGGATGACGGCACTTACGATCATCGTCGCGCAAGACCCGAATAACGGCTGGTTCCACAATGTGTTCCCGATTGCTGCAAGCACAACAAAAGCACAACTCGATACTGTCGTTCAAGGGATCGGTGTTGACGCACTTAAGACAGGTATGCTCGGCTCAACTGAAATGATTGAGTTAGTTGCTGAATATATTGATAAACATGAGCTTACGAATGTCGTGATCGATCCGGTTATGGTATGTAAAGGTCAAGACGAAGCTCTTCACCCGGAGACCAATGAAAGCTTACGTGACCTGCTTGTACCTCGTGCAACGGTTGTAACACCTAACCTCTTCGAAGCTTGGCAGCTAAGCGGTCACGGACCGATTCAAAACGTTGAAGATATGAAAGAAGCAGCGAAACTTATTCATGCTAAAGGGGCGAAATACGTTCTAGTCAAAGGCGGCAAATTACCGAATGATGACCGTGCAGTTGACGTGTTATTCGATGGGGAAACATTCGAATTGTTGATCGAAAAGCGTGTAGACACGAGCTTCACTCACGGTGCAGGTTGCACTTACTCCGCTGCGATTACAGCCAACCTTGCTAAAGGACTTTCCGTAGTCGAAGCTGTGAAAGAAGCGAAAGCATTCGTAACAGCAGCAATTCGTCATTCCTTTGCTCTTAACCAATACGTTGGCCCAACTCGCCACAGCGCACAACGTGTATGTGAAAATTAGTCTAATAAACAAACAAACTCCACACCTCCCTCTAACCTGAGGATGATGTGGAGTTTTTCTTATGTTCAACTATTACTTCTCCGGTAGCTTAAGCAGAAATTCCGTCGCTTCCTTAAGCGTAGCAACAGGTACAAGCTTCATATTCGAACCAATCTCAGCAACCATTGCTTTGGCATCTTTTTCATTGGAGTTGGATGGATTTACGTCTTTCGGCACGAAGAAGTACTCTGCACCTTCTTGACTAGCACCGACAATCTTGAGCTTTATGCCTCCGATCTGACCCACATTGCCTTCTTCATCCATCGTGCCTGTTCCCGCAACCTTATACCCTCTTGTGTAATCTTTACGTTCAATTTTCGACACAATATCCAGTGATAACATTAAACCAGCTGATGGTCCGCCAATGTCATCGAGATTAAACTTAATCTCTTCCGTTGGGGTCGATTTCTTCACATCATCGAAGTAAAAATAAAACCCAACCTTATTCGTCTGATCCCCCGATGGATAACTCATAAGAGGCAGTTCTAGCTCTAACTGCTCCCTCCCGCGAGTAATCTTCATCTTGCACACATCGCCATCCTTCTTCCCAGCGATAATACGGCGCAAGTCATCGGCAGATCGAATATTTTCCCCTTCGAGTCCAATAATAATATCGCCTTCTTGCAGCTTCCCATAGCTTTTCGATTCCTTCGGAATAGACTGCACAATGACGCCTTCTGGTTCAATTAAGATCGGTTTTTGCAAATAACGGTAAGCAGCAATAATCGCATTCTGCTCCGAATCATCTCGCATCCATTCCATCAATTGATTATAAGCCGTAAGGTTCGTGATGTTCGCCATCACTTTCTCAATGGGTTCAAATTCGGCGTATTTTTGCAGCTTATAGTACAAATACATAACGGGATTCGGCTTCGTAATGGACAAGATCGAAGTGAATAAGAAATCACCTTTCTCTACATGTTCACTGCCTGCAACTGCCACTCGTTCACTAATCGACTCCGCAGGATTAACTGTCCGAATCTGATAGGGCAAATAAATGAATTGCACGCCAACAATAAGGACGAGCGCCACAATAAAGGAATAAACTAACTTTTTCCTGCGTAATAATTGCGCAAACATAAGGGCGCCTCCTTTTTTATCAACCGAACACTCGTTTTTTTCAAAATTCAAAAAAATAAATTGACACTCTTAGATCGCGATGATAATATCCTTGTTAATCATTATCCCTAGTATTCTTATCAGAATTAACAGAATTTACAAAATTACGGAGGTGCCTTACTCATGAAATTGTTCCAACGAAACTTATCCAAGCCAATTAAGACGCTCGTTCTATCCAGTCTTATCTTATCCGCAGCATCTGTTTATACCTTACCTGCTCATGCTGCTGTTACAACAACTGGACAATCCGTATCTGCAGGGCATACGCTTGCTGACGAATATAAACAATATGTACAAGATCAATATGGACTTACGCTCTCTGATGCAGCAACAAGAGGGGATTTCGTAAGTGCAGTAAGCCGTATTCTACAATTGGAACTTAAGGATGGAGCCAACCCTTTCACCGACATTACCTCTGACAGCCCCTATTATAAAGCGGCGGTTGCACTATATCAACACGGAATCTTAACTCGCACAACAGTGGAGGGCGCACAGCCATTAACGCAGCTGGATGCGGTATTCATCGCACTGAAAGCTTCCAGCCTCAAAGAACTTGCCTATACATATCCGGAAACGAAAGTGCGCGCTGTACTCAAGAAACTTCACATTGACTACGGTCAGACGAATCTACTAACGAAGCAAGCTGCACAAGAACTTGCTGCCGCTGTAGATACAGGACTAATCCCAGCTGAATCTTACGATTCATTCAAACCCGAAGCTCCTGCTTCAAGCGATTTTACGAATCTATTGCTTGGTCAAATTCTAACTTTTAACGGTACATACAAGCATAGCATCGGTCATGTAATCGATCGTGATATTTTCCAGAACATACGTGAAGCTTACCAGACAGAAGATCTGATTACAGCGCCTGAGCTTCGGACTATCTTCGATACTGCTCTTAAACAAAACCTAGTCACAGGCTATAATCTCAAGGATGCACGCTTTAATGCGAACTTTAATCCGAAGCTTTCTTTAACTTATGGTCATTCTGACATCACGCATGCGATTCAATTAGTGGGACTCTTGCGTAGTGAGAATATCAATGCGAAGGTACAATTAGAACCGAAGACATCTGCTTTTATTTATCTCAAAGAGTGGGGCGAGCCGGTTCAGTCCGATGATTATCAAGTCGTGCAGATTGAGAACGGCAACTACATCGCTTACGCGAAGGAGTACGATATTGCCTTTGAATTCGACTCTATCGAGCAAAAAGATAAGTTCCAGAACATCATTTATGCTTATGCCAAAAAGAATGAAGACAATCAGCCTGGACTAATCGCCGCTTCTTGGTGGCAGCCGCTTTATCACTCCCTAACGAAACAACAGGACTATCAAGTGATTAGCAACAACAAGATTTCTAAAGGACATTACTATGCGCAGTCATTCTCCCTTGAGAACCAAGCTGCAAAAGTAACTGCCGGACTTCAAAAACTTGCACCTACCGCAAAAGTTGACGCCTACACATTCTGGGTAGATGAACCCTTCTACCGCTATTTACTTGGTGAATACAAATAAATATTTCTAGCAAAAAAAGCCTTGAAATGTTTCAAGGCTTTTTCTTCTTCACAGCTTTACTTCGCCTGTGGATCAACAGGATATTTGTTCGTCATGATCCAGCCTTGCCCTTTATACGTGTCGATCTTGCCTCTTGCACGATCCACAAATAACACTTCTTTACATTTGTTGCATTTACCTGTATTCGTAAAAGCAGACAGTTGAACGGTATAAATCGCTCCACATTTACAATCAATCTTATAAAAAGCAGACTTGTTGTTGTAAGCTGCCGCAAGTAATTTATCATCACCTTCGGTTTCTTCCGTTTGAACAAGTTTCGGACGTTGCTTCGCTTTCTCTTCTTCGGTCATATAAAGCAGTCCCACTTCTTTTTGGTACAAGCCTACAACACGAAAATCCACGACATGACTAGGGTTTAGTCCATAAGTTTCATCATAACTGGTTGTTACATAATTTTTACCTTGCTTGAAGTGCTCGATGAATTCCATGATTTTCGATTTAGGCAAGTTTACTTGACCTTTATAGCCCGTAATCAACGTATACACGAGTGTCAGCAACGGTTCATTGAGTTGTTCAAAGTTATTTCGCATATCACCCATCCAATTCCATGGTAGTTTCGGTTCGTTTACATGTATGCAACCAATTGCATTTTTGCGCGGAAATACTCTGTTATATGATAAGATTTTCCAATTCATCCGTATTAGATGCTTATCAGATAAGTATACATCAATCCTTGCACAAATGCGAACTTCCGTACAACTGTCCAGTTACTTGACCCAGATGCGATTAAGTGGACATAATCGCATGTCTTTCTACATTATAAATATGTACACCGCAGAACAAATAAGCCCAATACTCACATTATTCGAGCTTCAACCTGTCTTCTCCTGCCAACAATCCCCCCTTTTTGGTCTTTTTGGTCGATAAGTTCCTTTTGGTTATAAGTCGTTTTTCACGTGTCTTTCTTTTCGACATCAGAAATTGAAATCCTGCATAAAAAAAGAGGGTCCTATAAATAAAAACCCTCTTCTACACTGCTTTTGAGCGGAAATTGAAATAAGCCTGCTGCTTGATTGAAAAATTAGTAGGTTTGCTTTAATAGGTACTTTTGATCCACCTTTCACTTATCGTCAAATCTTGCAAGACCTGAAATTTTTCACTCTTGCGCCCTATATAAACGGCTTAAGATGTCCCCCATAATAAAGGCTGACTCCTCAAGGGGAGAACAACAAGAGGACTGGAAGGATGGGATTTGATGAATAACAAATGGGGAAAAAAGGCTATTCAAATGTGTCTTGTCACATCACTGACGGTTACAGCAATAGGCGGTTTTGCAGGTAGTGTTTCAATCGCTTGGGCAGCACCAGTTAAAGGTGTACAAACTTCGCAGACGGATTATTCCCGTTTATTTACGGTCGAACAATTTGGTGACCCGGATGTAGAGGCTAGCAAGCTTCGTAAAGTGTTTAATGGAAGCAATCATCAGACAACAGGTATCTATGTAAAGCCGAATGAAACCGTGACAATTAACCTAACGATAGTAAATGCATCTAAAGCACCTCGCGCAGCGATTTTTGATCCTTACATTACACATTATAAATATAAACCGGAATACGTAACATTGAAGCCTGGTCCAAATACCATATCAAGTCCAAAAGGCGGTATTGTATATATTCAGACCTTTGATATCTTGCCTGTTGCACCTCAAGTAGACGTACAAGGTGGAGAGAAAATTCCTTTCTTCATTCTTGGTAAGACAACGAACGAAGAATGGCAGCGCATGCTGGATGAGAGTGAATCCCCATGGGCGGAGCTAATCTCTGATCGTGTACATATCACTGTGCAGAAGAGCAAAGCCAAACAATATGTGCAAGATCCAACGGCATTGATGCAAGCACATAATCGTGTTGTGGAGGCGGAAGAAAAAATATCGGGTCTTGGAGTAAACAGTAAGGCCCCGAATCAAAGTCCCAAATATCGATATCATTTCAAAGAAGTCTTTGATAATGATTCCTATATGTATGCTTGGTACAACGGTGCAGGTGTACATACGGATTCTATCGATAAATTAATTGATGTGAACACATTCCTGACAGAAGGCTGGGGACCTTGGCATGAGCTTGGTCACTTGCATCAACTGGAACCGATGGAATGGGATGACATGGGTGAGGTCATGGTGAATATTTATAGCATGGCTGCTCAAAGGGCGCTTGGACAAAAGTCTCGTTTAGAGGAAGAGGGCATCTATGATCTTGCATTTAAATATTTGAACCAAAGTAAAGTTGATTATCATGCACTTGAAGATCCATTCGTAAAATTGACGATGCTATGGCAGCTACATCTAGCTTATGGAGATCAATTCTATCCAGAGCTACATGAAGCATACCGTTATTTGCCTAAATCCCAGCTTCCGTCCACCCATGAGGAAAAAGTTCAGACTTTCATGCTTTTGGCTTCAAGAGTTGCAGAACAAAATTTGCTTCCTTTTTTCAAAAAGTGGGGATTAACACCAACTGCATCTACAACGAAGAAGATTCAAGCGATGAAGTATCCGCTTCTTAAATCAGAAATTTGGAAAAACACAGATAGTAATAACAGCATTAAACCAAATCGTCGTTAAAAAATGACCCCCATGTCAAGGACACTATAAAATGAACTGCACCCCAATTGTTAGACACAATCTAACAACTGGAGGTGCAGTTTTTCTATGGCGAAATTTACTGCTAAAGAAAAAATAGTAGCTGTTCAATGTTATTTAAATGGAACGGAAGGATATAAATGTTTAGCTTCCCAATTTGGAATTGAACAAAAAACATTTCA
>NZ_JANQBC010000014.1 GCF_024721995.1 Paenibacillus radicibacter | reverse complement strand
AGCCCCCTCGGTCCGGCGGAGGAATTCGGGGGAGCATTGGCCGGACACATCCGCACCGACTAAGCGCATCGCGCCCGGCAGCTTCGCTGCCTTAAGTCGGTGGGACGTCGTGAACACAACAACGTTAGACGACATTGGACCGCTGAAACTACGAGTATTATTTATGCATAATGTGGTGAGGGCCATCTGGATCAGAGAAGAACATGAAGTAATTCAGATTTCGAGGAACTTAGTTACAGCGTGTTTGGCATTAAAGATCAAGATCGATGAATAATGAAAGACGTTGAAGACCAATAGATGATTTTTTGAAAGCGGAAGGTGCCTGAAAGCAGGGAAAAACAGTCTTGTGAAAGCGGAAGGTGCCTGAAAGTAGGGAGAAACCATCTTGTGAAAGTGGAAGGTGCCTGAAAGCAGGGAGAAACAGTCTTGTGAAAGCGGAAGGTGCCTGAAAGCAGGGAGAAACAATCTTGTGAAAGTGGAAGGTGCCTGAAAGTAAGGGAAAACAGTCTTGTGGGAGTGGAAAGTGCCTGAAAGTAAGGGACATGAATAGTTGTAGGAAGACGAATCAAGGAGCAGGGATGGTCGGTGTTTAGAAGACAACGAGATTGGCATTGAAGCAGGGACATGAAGATGACGCGAAGAAGTAATCGGGAAGTGATGGCAAGAGTTGTTGCGACGTTCTTTGAATCAGCGAGAAATGCATAGTTTTTATAATAGAAGGACGGGTTCGAGCCCGGAATGGAGATTGAGGAAGCGCAACATACGAGGAATGTCCAACATCGTCTAACATTGTATCTACACGGCGGGGGACTAGCCCCCTTGGTCTGCAGAGGATTTTCGAGGAAGTGGATTCAGCAGACAACCCTACAAGGCTAAGTCCTACGGACCCAGTCGCTGCGCTTCTTTAAGCCTTTCGGGTTCGTAGATACAGAAACGTTAGACGAAATACCCGGATCAAAAAATTATGATAAATGCTATTCCTAAGGAGAAAGCTTATGAAAAGAGTAAATTATGCACATGCTCTTCTATTAGATGAATCGTCTAGAAAAGTACTCTTAGTAAGAAACGGAACAGAAGTTTCCTCTTACTGGAGTTTTCCCGGTGGTAAAGTTGAAGGAACAGAAACATTAGAGCAAGCAGTGGTTCGTGAAGCTAGAGAAGAAACAGGGTTAATTATTAAGATTGAAGGTCTGTATTCAGTCAGAGAAGTGTTCTTTAGAGAATTAGGACATCATGCATTGTTGTTTACCTTCTATGCAAAAATCGTTGATGGTGAGTTGAGAATCTCAGATCCAGATAATGAGATTCTCGAAGTGAGTTGGTTTGACATTGATACTGCAAATAGAATAATGCCTTACATACCTGATCATATAAAGGTGCCAACAGACGGGATAATGAGTTCCGCTCATTATTATTTTCATGGAGAGGTATAGTGCGTATACACTATTTTTAAATTCTTTTTAGAAGAACATGAAGGTAGTTCAATGATGTCGGGTACTTCGTCTAACAATATATCTATGCTGCGAGCTCCGCCCTTGGTTCTCCAGAAGAGGTAAGCAGAGAAGTATATTCAGCTCACAACCCTGCGAGGCTAAGTCCGATGGACCCAGTCGCTGCGCTCCTTTAAGCCTCTCGGGTTCATAGATACAAGAACGTTATGCGTAATTCCTGAAATATAGTAAATAGGGGGAACTTCTAGAAGTGAAAAAACTTAAGGTATTAGTACTATGTGTATTTTTCATATTAACAGGATGTTCAGGAAATCAAGAAAACAAGGATACAAAGTCTCGTTCAGTCATCATTGATTTTTCTGAACAAAATAATTTGAATGACTGGAAAGTATCAATGTTAACTAAACTTGATTTAGTAGGCCAACAAGTATATGATCTTGAATTTCAATATACTGGGGAGAGTCCAATTAAAGATATAACAGTTTATTATCGAATTGATACTAAAGATAAATTATCAAGAAGTATAGTGAAAGCTGATTCTAAGACTATAGTATCCAATTTAGACAAGAATGAAAAAATAATATTATCGGAATTAATACTACCACTTAATACACCTATTTCTGTGGAAGTAGACTGGCTAAAAGGTAACTTTATAGATAAAGGAATAGGAAAATTTAAAATTAAAGAAATAAAATAAAGGAAATTGTCTAAGTATATCTTGAAGTCAGGAACTACGCATAACAATATATTCACGCTGTGAAGCCTGACGGCTTCTTGGTCTGCCCGAGGCAATTCGGGGAAGTGAGATCAGGCAGACAACCCTGCACTGGCTAAGTCCGTCGGACCCGGGGCTGGCGCCCCTTAAGCCAGTGAGGGTTCGTGAATACAAGAACGTTATGCGAAAGATCTGAAAACCAATTAAATATAAATTTATGAAAAACAAATTCATCATCAGAAAGGATTCTTATGAAACTGGTAATCATATTCGGGCCTCAAGCTGTCGGAAAGATGACGGTAGGACAAGAATTAGAAAGAAAAACGAAACTGAAATTATTTCATAATCATATGACAATAGAACTTGTTTCTAATTTTTTTAGTTATGAAAGCAAGTCGGGCAAACGATTAGTTGGGCTATTTCGTGAAGAAATATTTAAAGAAGTAGCTGCCAGTGATTTAGATGGACTAATATTTACATATGTTTGGGGCTTGGATATCCCAGCAAAGTGGGATTACATCAAAAAAGTCACCACTATATTTGAAGAAAAAGGCGGATACGTTTATTTAGTTGAACTGGAAGCAGATGTCGAAGTGCGGTTAGAACGTAATAAAACAGAAAATCGATTATTACATAAACCGACTAAGAAAAATCTTGAACAATCCGAAAGAGATCTATTAAAAACAATGGAAAATCATAGATTAAATTCACTTCCAGGGGAATTTGAAGAAAAGAATTATATGAAAATTAATAACACGATTTTAACACCAAAAACAGTAGCACAAATGATAATAGAAAGATTTGAGATATGAGGAGAATATTAGGTGGAATTCAAAGAGGTCAGATCCTTCGCATAACACCGTGTTCCTGCTGCGGAGCTAACGCTCCTTGGTCTGCCCGAGGCATTTCGAAGAAGTGAATCAGGCAGACAACCCTGCACCGACTAAGCGCATCGCGCCCGGCCTATCGGCCTTAAGTCGGTGAGGGTTCAGGAACACAAGAACGTTATAGGAAATCAGCGAAATTAATAAAATTAAAGGATGTAATAAAATGCTTGATTACATATGGATTGATGACAAAACATCAATATTAAATCAGATCAAAGGTCAATATAAATATGCTTCAATCATTACTAATCCTTTTATTCAGATGCCGCAAGGTTGGTACAACAATAAAAAAATAAGTGGCCATGAATTTACATACCCAACAAATGAGGAAATAATTGAGTATGGTAAACCTGTTTTGTGGAGTCAAATATTAAAGCAAACTGAACTTGAAAACTTAAGAAGTTTAGCTTTAGCGATGAAAACATACATATCTGCATTAAATAAGTTCTATGCAAGGTTTGATTTAATGGAGAAATTTAAACTAGGATTGCAAGAAGACGTATATTTGCCTAATGAAGATAAGATCTCTCAGTTCTTATTTCCAACAATAATTGAAGTGTTTAAATCAAAGGGAATTACAAAAATTCAATACTCAGAGCCAATATATGATACAAGTGGCGAAATACTAATTGATGACATTACAATTCAAAACTTTTATGAAATGGCACCTTCAGAGATTATTGTAACGGACGAAACTAATGATACAGTATTTTTAAGTGTCTATGATTCATTTATTACACTCATGTTAAGCAATGATAAAAACACGAAGGAAATAATTATTAGTGCAGGTTGGGAAGCGATTGAATGTAATGAAGATACAATGATAAATTGGTATCTTAATTAAGTCGGTATGTTGATGATTCAAAGAAGTCACTGACATCCTATAACATAGTATCTACGCTGCGGGCTATGCCCTTGGTTCGCAAGAAGTAATAGCAGAGAAGTGGAATCAGCTCACAACCCTATGAGGCTAAGTCTGGCGACCCAGTCGCTGCGCTCCTTTAAGCCTCTCGGGTTCGTGAACACATAAAACGTTATCTGAAATCGACGTGAAAGGAATTATCTAAATGAAGAACCAAAATGATCTAACATTTAACACCATTTATCCAAGGGCTTTTGTAAACATAATGGCTATGTTACTTCTTGAAGGAAGTCTATACCTTACTCTATCCATTAGTGATGAAGTCATTTTAAAATACATAAACGTTGGATTGATGATATTTATAGTGATTTACTTGATAACTATAGTAAAGCGGCGATTTTTCACAAAACTTAATATCACTTTAGGAAATGATTATATTATATCAACTAGTAGTAAGAAGTATAAAGTATCTGACATTGAATGCATTTACATGAATGACAATAGAATAGGGATGAAGTTATACGGTAAGAGAGTGGTTCCAAATGAATTATGCTTTTATTTTCAGAAAAACCAAGAATCGATAGGGATAAGACAATTGAATGAATGGGCAGTACGGAATAATAAATCAGTAAAGAATAAATTCTTTCAAACATTTTTATAGTTGAATCAAAGAAGACACCGACATCCGATAACATCGTTTTCACACATCGTCGCCATACGGCTCTTTGGTCATCCGAGGTATTTCGGGGAAGTGTGTTCAGGCAGACAACCCTGCGAGGCTAAGTCTGACAACCCAGTCGCTTATGCTCCTTTAAGCCTCTCGGGTTCGTAGATACAACAACGTTAGATGAAATACAACGAAAACGATATTTGTTAGAAGAGACTTTAAGCAAAAAATTAAAAATAAGTAACATTCATACAACAACGTACAGGAGGATTTAATGAGGAAACATTTTATCGATAATTTGCGCTGGATTGTTGTTCTTTTACTTTTCCCTTATCATACTTTTATGATCTATAACACGTTTGGTGAAAGTTTTTATATAAAAGGTCCTGATATCTCAATTACGAGCACCTTTATAGTAGCAACATGGCCGTGGATAATGCCACTTTTATTTACAGTGGCGGGTATCAGTTCTGCATATGCATTAAAAAAAAGATCAACACTTGAATATCTTAATGAACGTGTAACCAAACTTCTCGTCCCTCTGATTTTCGGTATATTACTATTGATACCAATCATAACTTACTATGCTGAAAGGTTCCACAATGGATATACAGGGAATTACTTTGAGCAATATATTTTATTTTTTACGAAACCAACAGATTTAACAGGCTATCACGGTGGATTCACTCCAGGACATTTGTGGTTTATCCTGTATTTATTTGTTATTTCCCTTGTTGCTTTGCCGATTATGACACGTTATGAAAAAACAAACAGAAAGCTCCCAATTAGTAAAATAAACTTACCTATATTGCTTACACTATTTATTATTCCGTTTGTAAGCCAGGTGGTGTTGGATATTTCAGGGAAGAGCATTGGTGAATATTTTGCGTTCTTTTTGATCGGATATTTTGTACTGTCTGATGAGCAAATTCAGCAGATGCTTGATAAGTACCGTTATCTATTAACATTAATATTTTTAGTAGGCATGGTTTTTATTTTAATATGTTTCAATAATAAGTTTAATGTTAACGGACTCTTGTTTGATTTGATAGAAGAGTTCTATGCATTTTGTGGAATTTTAGCACTTTTAGGAATGAGCAGGCGTTATCTTAATTTTATAAATAGTGTCACTGACTTTTTCTCAAAAACCTCATTTACTGTTTACCTTTTTCATCAGATATGGATAGCTATCGTTGCCTTTTATATATTTAAACTCACTCAACAAACAGCATTACAAATTATTCTTATCTTAGTTGGAAGTGTTCCCTTTACGTTTTTCACTTACTATATATGTAGAAAATTCTCTGTCACAAGATTTATGTTCGGTATAAAAAAATAATGTGTCTCATCATTAAGACGATGTCTTATTTGTGTCCATTAATTTCTTATTGTGAGAGTATTCATAGAAGCGGAGTACTCCATTTAACACCGTGTTCCATCTTCGCGGCTTTCGCCGCTGGTCTGCCCGAGGAAATTCGAGGAAATGAATTCAGGCAGACACATCGATTCCCCTAAGATAAGAGTTATTTAAGGGGAATCGACGTCGTGAACACAACAACGTTAGGCGAAATCATTGTAAAGAAGGTGTATTTATTGGATGAATATCAGAGGAGTAATTCTTGAAGGATATTCTAATGCTGGAAAAACATCAGTATTAAGAGCATTAAAACAGTATCAATCTCAAGATGAATTCGCAGAACGGAGTGTAGTTGTTCTTGGGGAACATTATTCACAAATACTAAATAACAATCATGGGGAGTATGTGAGTTTATCTCGAGATGAACATTTCAATTTACTTAAGGAAAGAGTAGAAATGCTAAAGAAACTTAATGATTGGGCAATACATTTAGGACCAGCATCCAGAAGATCTCGGGGGCTTTTCTTCGTCCTAGAAAGATTCCATCTAAACCATCGAGTCGCTTTCTCAGAATATGATGATACTGAGATTACAGACATTGAAAACCAGTTAATTGGACTAGGGGCTAAATGCATTTTGCTTACAATTTCGGATGAAATTGTAGAAGAAAGAATAAAGAGTAGAAATCCAGGTGAATGGCTGAATAAGTCAGAGTCGGATATTGGACGAGCATGTAAAGAGCTTATCAATACTCAAAACAATCTAAGATATAATGTAACAAGATCAATAGTACCTACCTTAGAAATCAACACTGATAATAAAGAATGGAATGAATATGCAAGATTAATAATGGAAGATAATGACTCCGCCTAAAATCGTTTTCACACTGCGTCGCCTATCGGCTCCTTGGTCTGCCCGAGGCAATTCGGGGAAGTGGATCAGGCAGACAACCCTGCGAGGCTAATTTTGGCGGCCCAGTCGCTGCGCTCATTTAAGCCTCTCGGGTTCAGGAACACAACAACGTTAACCGAAAGAAGTTCTTAATTTAGGAGGAGTCTATATGATATTAGAAAAAGTTATAAATAGAATTGTAATACAAAGTGAATATAAGGATTTTGTTGATAAGTATATAGATAATATACTTACCGAATTTAAAGGTAAGATTCATAGCATTTATATGTGTGGCTCGATTCCAAAAGGAACTGCTAAACCTTTTAAATCAGATGCAGACTTTACTATTATATGTGAAAATCCCAAAGATATTGATTACAAAAGATTGTCAAATATTAAAGACAGGCTTTTGGAAGAATATCCAGTAGTAACTAAGATTGATACGATAATTTGCTCGATTGACGATGTATTAAGTAAACCAAATGAGTGGGGTTTTTGGGTTAAGATAATTTGTGTTTGCATATATGGTCATGACGTTGGTGAAAAAGTACCACCGATAATTATTTCTCCAGAGTTCATTTTAGACTTAAATACAGAGACCAAGGAGGAAATAGATCGTATACATAGTTTACTTTCTAATGTTAGTGATAACACAATGAAAACTAGATATATTAAAGGTTACTCTAAGAGATTAATTCGTGCATTATACTCTTTGGTTTTAGAAGATACAGGTGTATGGCAAGATGACATTATTAAGATGAAGAATGCCATATTAAACTATTGTGAGATTGACTCCGCTTTAGTTGATTATCTGTATGCTTGTTACTTGGATAGTAATGTACTTGTTGAAGAGTTTCTGGGAATTGCAGATGAAGTATATGGCTTTTTTGAGAACGCCTTAAATGCAATGGCTGCCTCCAGAACTCCCTTCGGCTAACACAGTATTGACGCTTCGGATCACTCTGAGAAGCGAGTGACCACATCCAGCCCCCTAAGCCCGTCGGGACGTCACTGTATTAGGTGTTCGGCAAGCCTCACAACTATAAGCAGCGACTCTAAGGGGCCAGGAAGTCGTCAATACAAAACGTTATCGGAAATCAATGCAAAATCTTAATGAAAACCCAAAGAAAGAAGAGGGTATTTTTTGAATGAGCCCATCTTCTTGACGAAAGACAACGATTATAAAATATTGGTTGAAGAAATTGGAGGATTGGTCTTGTTTGAAAGTGTGGCCTTGTTTAATTTTACTGATCATTTTTACATTAACTGCTTGTAGCTCAAAACCTGTGGCTAATGATTCAGATGCTAATGCTAAACAAACTACTCCTGACTTATCAAAATCATCTCAATCTACTCCAACTCCTGTTTCAATTGAAAGTTCTCAATTTCAAGGAGCTCTTACTACTAAAAACGAGACGTCATCATCAAATGCTGAAACCCCTAACTTACTAAACTCTGACAGACTCACCCCCTATCAAATCTTGAGTGAAATACGCAAGATAGAGGGGGTTTCCGGTGGTACTTATGCAGGAGTTGGAGTACCACCAGAAAATGGTGAATATAACTTTTACCTTACCGACTTTTTTATACCGAATACTACACAGGAAAGTCAGATAAAAACCTATCGAGTTTACGATGTAAAAACTGGTGATGTAAAATACTACCTTAATGATAAACTGACCAATTACTATAATCTATTTAAACCTGAAACCTACCCCAAAATGAAATCATTACCTTACGTTGATAGTAGAGCTACTGATCAATTGAAATTGATTTATATTCTTGAGCAGCAGCTTTACGTTAATAATAATATTTGTAATGTTGAGTGGTCTCCTGACTATTCCGTTGTCGCTTATTCTCAAGGGAAATACAACGAGGGTGAAGCTTATGTCTGGTTCCTAAATGAAGATAGGCCGCGCACAGTAGAAAGTGGCATCTTACCTGAACACACTTTTTTAATTGGTCAACCGATTCCCAATTTCTCTTGCTTAATATGGGTACAAGCCGCCAACGTAGTGGATGGCTTTATAACTTGAAAACCAGACAGCTAAGCAAGGGTTTTAGCTTTATCTCTCATTTTTACTTCTCTCCTAATTTAAAATATGCAGCATTTTCTCGTGTAAGTGAATTTCATGCAAAAGCTAAAGAAGACTACGAGGATGATCTAACTGAGGACCTATGGCTAATGGACCTCTCGAATTTCAATGAGAAGATCATTCGTAAAGCCGATGATCATACTGACTTTTCTGGAATTAAGTGGATAAGTGACAACGAATTCTGTTATAAAAAGGTTGACTATATTGCTGATACAAAGAAGGATTATACTATGAGGATTCCTTGAATTTGAAGGGGAAACGTTAGTTGATTCGGGGAAGACATTGATATAACAACGTATTCACACTACTAGGCTAATGCCCCTTGGTCCGTCCGAGATTTTCTAAGGAGCAGTATCAGATGGACAGCCCTGCGAACCTAACCGTGCAGCGATCGGCTCAACATGCCTTAAGGTTCTCAGGCTCGTGAATATAAGAGACGTTATGCGCCATTACCGGTAAATATTAAAGATAATGTTAAAGGAGATAATTAATGAAAGGTAAGATACTCTTATTATTTTTTATTACGATAATGTTTTCATCTTGTCAAAATGTTAGTAAATCGACTATCTTGAACAGCGAAACTAAATCAATAAGGAATTCTGAACTGCCTCTTGATGTCGTGAGTACAGGTAATGGAACTGAATCGAGAGAAATAACTGAAGGTCGATCAGATCCTTCTAACAATGAAGTGTTATCCATGAGCATTGGGAACTATGATTTAAAAGGAAAATTTTATGATGAAATGCTTCGAAATCCTATAGATCATGATTATAAAGTTGAAATTATTGAATTTCAAAATTCCAAAGAGATTATTACAACATTGGGGTGGGGAGCTTTGGAAAGCAAATATACAGAGATTTGGGATAAAGAGTTGAATCAAATATATAAAGAGCTTCTTTCTAAGTTGGATAGAGAACCAAGAGAAGCACTAATTGAATCGCAGAAAGAATGGTTACAGTATCACTTAAGGGAAACAAAATTTGTAGAGAAGACATTTATTAATAATGGTTACCTTGGATCACAAGGATCGGTAAGCCTAGGCACGGTTGTACGGGAGAGAATTAGGGAAAGAACAATGCAATTATTTGAATATCGATATTTGCTAGATGGTGAAGTTGAGTTTTTATACCAAAATAAAAAATAGAGTTGGAATCTTGCTCAAAGGTTTTTAGGTGATGCTTCGAAGACGGAAACGACGTATAACACTGTATTTGCGCTGCGGGACTACCGCCCCTTGGTTGAATACAAGAATGCTATTAGAAATCTCTGTAAATCTGTAGTATAGGAGAACCCAAATGGAAGACGTCTTGATACAGGGAAATAATAAAGATCATCTGAAGATAATATTAAAGGATGATTTTAAGAGACATGGAAAGACGATAATAGAAATAAAAGTAGGTAATTACTTTGTCCGAGGAATTGTTTGGTTTACTACTGGTGAATTGAGAGGTTTTTATAAAGATCTAGACAAGATGTATACAGAAATGAAATTGAAAGATAGCCTTATTTTAAAGGATACTGAGAATACATTTAATGTTAAATTTCATTTTAATAACCGAGGAAACGTAATAATTACAGGATTTATAAAGAAGAGCTTCATAAAGAGACAGAGCTTAAATTCGAAATAGAAAGTACACAACCGTTTATTTTCGAAACAATACAGAACTTGAAAGAACTTTATAAATAAGGAAAAGGGCAATTCGGGGAAGCGGAATCAGTCAGACAACCCTGCGAGGCTAAGTCCTGACGGACCCAGTCGCTGCGATCATTTAAGCCTATCGACATCGTAAACACAAGAACGTTATAGGAAATAAGCGCAATAAAAGAAAAGTCTAAACTTCATAGAAAAAGAAAACGGTGTTGTAAAGAATGACACTTATTAGTTTATATAGAAACAATATCTCACGTAAAAGGAAAGAATTAATTAAATTGCAATCGGATAGAGCTAGTGAAGCAAAAAAGGAGCATCCCTGCTATACGGGAATGCTTCTTTGGCGTTTAATTAAACATTAGATTGCACAAATAGGATAACCTGGAGATAGTCTAAGCAATAGCTCCCACTGTATGTTCTATGGATTCGGTGGTGTTGGAACGGCGGGCTCCCCATTACCACCGAGCCTTCTGCTTGCCGTTTCACGTTTTCCGACAGCAGGGACATGACTTCCTGCTTTTGCAAGGCCGAAAACAGGCATGTTGTTATACAGACACTCGTATTGCTTTTCAGGGACAAGGTATGTTTCATGATAAATCCCAACGACACCACTCGTTCCAACCTTTTGATTGAAACGTTTCCATGCGGCTAAGTGGATCGCACCCTTATGTGCATAGTGTTCTAATTGTTCAAAGGAATTCCAGTATTGTACGAGAGTCACCCCTCGCCAAGATAAATGAAAGCTGGTATGTAAAAACCCTAAATCTGGATTACGGTACAACTCTTGGATCATTGGATTCATTGCCATAAATGCGGGCAGCCACTTGTGCACAGCCCATAATTTATTGATTCGCATGCCGATAATAAAAACAACGAATGATCCATCGATTTGCGCCGTATATCGGCCAGGCATAATTTTACTCATACTTACATCACTCCTCTAGCTATTTTCAATCAATTGGAGATGGGCGTCGTAGACGTTTAAAACTTCAGAGGGATCATACAATTGTGCAGTCAAAAATGCTCCGTAAAACACTGTAAATAGAACCTGAACTGCCATTTCAAGCGTGATGTCATTTTTTAGTTTCCCGTTTCTTTTCGCCTCAGTCATACAACGATGAAATAGATCGAACATGTTAGGTGTCTGGGCGCCAATATCCTCATGATTAGGAAAGAGTAATAAAGTCTCTGCTCTACTCATCTCAGGCATACAAGGATGCATCTTCATTTCTACTAGAAAAGAAATTAGACTCGGCATTAATCCCGGTCTTTCCCTATTCTGATCAGCTACTTTATGCAACAGATGCCTGACGGACGAGAAACCGCTCTTATCCTCATCTTTAATCTCGATTATACGTTCGGTTAACCAGACACGCATGAAATAAAGGAGCAGATCTTCCTTTTTCTGAAAATATTTGAAAAAGGTAACCCGCGAAACTTCCGCTTTCCGACAAATATCGTCGAGCATGACTTCCCTGAACATTTTCTCTCCTATCAGAGATAGACTGGCTTCATATAAGGCCACTTTATTTCGAGCTTTTTTTAATTCCCGCAGGGGAATATCCGAAAGGTTCAAATCATATCACTCCATATAAATTTACTTCAATAAATATATTAACATGTGTTAACTTTTTCTGTCAATGTAGTACCAAGAGCATTTCATGAAGAAGTCGAAAGGGAGGAAAATGAAATGAATAAATACTGTGGATTGACAATCGACCTGATGTATTATTTTCAGATCTCAGAAAAACGAATAACGAGTTGATTATAAAAGAGAAACTTATCTGAATATAATGCAATTATGACTTAAATCAAGTAAGATAATAGGGCTTATACATATGTGGGGCAGATCCAGCAGATAACATAATATTCACGTGGCGGGGGAGCAAGATAAGTGTGTAATATTTAATGATTACTTTAAATTTAAAATATTAATAGCAAGACCTAAGGAGAGAAAAATTAATGTCTTTGTGGTTGCAACTTTTGTTGTTCGGAATTCCCGGAATTTTGTTGTATTGTGGATTTTACTATTGGACACCGAAATTAATGAGTAAAGGTGTGCCATTAATTTTTTCTTTTTGGTTCTTTTTATGGATGCCCGTCATTCTCTTATTACCTTTATCAATCTTTCTTTATTGGTTAGATGGGGGAATCATGTCAATTTCTGCGTTTAAAGAAAGATTTCATCTTATACCCATTGAGGGAAATGATTGGTTTTGGGTTTTTGGAGCTGTTATTTTTACAATAATCTTTGATCAACTCTTAGAGCCGGTAGGTAAATATTTTGCACGTTTACGATTTTTTGCTCCTCCCAGTTATCTACCAGCACCATTTAATCCACTTAAGAAATTCTCAGTACCACCAAATAAATTTTTTGATGTATCTCTAAGAAAAAATTGGATATTACTTGTCTTGTTTGTACCAATACATATCGTTGCAATGTTTAGCGAAGAGTTAATGTGGAGAGGGTACATTCTACCGTCACAGATAGACATATTCGGGGCTTACGCATGGATAATAAATGGACTGCTTTGGGCATGGGTGATTCATGCTTGTTTAAAATGGCATTTTATTGGAATGCTTCCGGGCATGTTAATTGCACCTTGGATTGCACAACATACAGATTCCACTTGGGCTTCATTCGCTGCACATGCTATTGGAAATGCTCCGCTTTGGATTATTCTTTTTATAGGTATTCTGAAATCGCCGTTAGATAAGGAAAATAATAGTGTTGAAACGAGCGTTTAAGGGATTCAATAAATTAGACCTTAAAAATAAATGCCTAACTATTAAGAATTACTCGAAGAAGTGAATTCAAGCAGGCCACCTTGCGAGGCTAAGTCCATCGGACTCGGTGCGTGCGCATATTAAGCCTCTCGGGTTCGAAGATATCAGAACGTTATACACGGTTTTTTTGTGGTCTTCAAAAATGTCTGTTTACTACTATCATAACGATGACACAATAAAAAATTGGCGGTGTATCTCTAGCGAATCCAAGGGAGAAGGCGACTGTAATAAGTGTGTTGGTAAAAGATCCAGGCGTATCTTATATTGAAATTGGCCCGCAAGAGAGAAGATTAAGGAAAGAAGCCACTTTAGACAAACCAATAACATTTTCATGGGATGTTCCGTATCAGTGGAACGAGTTAACACCTAAGGCATTTAACAAGAATGGAGAATTGATCTACGAATATAGGTTTGCCAAAACGAATGTTACCAAGGCAGAGGATTTAAGGTGGTATTCAACAAAAGAGGAGTAAAAATAGGATTTTAGATAACAACACAATTTAAGTTTTCAGGAGGTTGTATGGGGCTATTCGAGTATTTAAAAGGTGTATATGAAGCATGGATCGACTATCCCCAAAGAGAAGGCGCCTTCATCACTAACAAGTACCGAATACAACGGTTTCTTGGCATCGGCAGCTACGGGTTGACCTATTTATGTCTAGATGTGGATTCCGGCCAAGAGGTAGTTCTGAAGCAAGCCAAACCAAGTAAGCGGAAGCTTGGTAGAGATGTGTTGTACCGGGAGATTGATATTTTAGGGCAGTTGAGGCATCCTTCAATTCAGAGATGTATAACATCGTTCGACTATAAAGAGCATTTGTATATGGTATCCGAATACGTGAAAGGACAGACCGTACAGGATATGATTTTCGAGCGAGGGAGTAAGTTTTCTGAAAAAGATGCGCTTTGTTTCGTTCGCAGATTAATAGAAATTGTAAGTTATGTTCATGATCAAGGCTTCGTTCATCTTGATATCCGGATACCGAATGTCATATTAAATGGAGATCAGATCTACCTCATTGATTTCGGTTTAGCCTGTCGTTTAGGTGAGCCGATTCCGGAGAAAATCGGTTCAGTTGATGAGACAATGCAAAGTAGAACCGCTGAAGTTCCTGATGATCTAAATGCAATTGGGCATTTTATACTTTTCATGCTATATTCCGGTTATGACTCAAGCAATTTTGAACTTGAGGTTGATTCTGGGTGGGAGGACGAGCTTACTGTATCACCGATGACCAAGCAAATGCTTCGTAAGCTTCTCCAAATCGATCCTCCATATAGGGATATAGAACAGTTTGTGTGTGATTTGGACTCTTGTTTAGATTGTTGATGATATAAAAAAGAGCCGCAATTCGCGGCTTTTTATGATTAACTAGAGCTTTTATGTTTATTTTTGTAGTAGCCGTGACCATGGTTCTTTTTGCGTCCGTAACCATAGTCGGACGAACTGCGGCGTCCGTAATGATGTTGATTGTGATGCTTTCGATCGCTGGAACTGTAACGATGACGTCCATGCTTGGAAGGTTGGACAGAATCTAATATTTTACTAAGAAAACGCTTGAGCAATTTTCATTCCTCCTTTAGGTTTAGTTTTTATTACGGACAATAAGTCACAAGGTTTCCAAAATTTCTATTAATGGGCTTATTATTAACGAGCAGGATAGATCAAATATTTCGCGAATATCCTGTTATAGAAATGTTAGAGAAATTTTGGGGAGTGATATTAATGAAATCACCGGGAGGCTCACTATATCCTTACTATTATAAAAATTTCGTTTGTCGGTTTGTCAGGATTCAATGTAGGTTCTCATAACAAAGTATTCACGCATCTGATTATAACGGCTCCATTATCAGGCAGACACATTCAATGACCTGTCTCATGCTCCATTAAGCTTATTTGAATTGAAAACAATATTGTATAGGGTCCACAATTACATATCTGGAGAAGGTGTCTACATGGATAAGAATGATGTACATAAGACAAACAGTTTCTATTGGGATACACAAGGCAATGACTTCTTAAGCGCAATTGTGCTTCCATACTATGGAGCGTTTGTCTCAGAGGAAAAATGTCAGCTTTTTGGCGATGTATCAGGGAAAAAGTTACTGGAGATCGGCTGCGGCAACGGTCAATCTTTGCAATATCAAGCGGAACGCAGCGCCTCTGAACTATGGGCAGTAGATATATCGGAAAGACAAATCAAAAAGGCAGCTCAACATTTAGAGTCATATGGTCTATCGGCAAAATTGATCTGTTCTCCCATGGAAGATGAATGCGGCATACCTACGGCTTACTTTGACTATGTGTATTCGATTTATGCCATCGGTTGGACAACTGACCTTGAGGGTACCTTTCAACGGATTGCTTCTTACCTTAAGAAAGATGGCGTATTTATCTTTAGCTGGTCTCACCCGATACACCGTAGTGTTACTGAAGATAATGGTAGATTTGTTTTTAAAAAGAGTTATTTCGATGAAGCTTGGTATCCGGTAGCTGTTGAAGGTGATCTACTATTAGCGGACCGTAAACTATCAACCTATGTGAACGCGCTAGCGAAAGCGGGATTTGTAATTGAGCAAATGATTGAGGAAACGGATGATGAGATTATGCAATCGAAGGATGATAACAGTGATATGGCAAAGAGAGCAAAGATGTTTCCTGTAACTTTTGTGATTAAGGCAAGAAAATTAGGGGAGCTTTTATAAAGATGAAGCAATTTAATGGAATTATTTGTATTGTTCTTTTTGTCTTTTTAGTAGGATGTGCGGACCAAAATAGCAACTGAAAAAAATATTAGAAAGTTAAAGAATTATGAAACTGTCAAAAGTAAACAGGTGAATGAGGAGGAAATAAGAATATTGGTAAAGCGTATTTTTAAGGATGGATTTACAGATCAGACGAGCTTTAGATTAAAGAAAATCGAAAGTAAATGGAAGATTAATGGTGTGTTTTATGGCGATTGGAAATAGATTTCTAAAAGTTTTGCGGGCAAAGGGCTTTGTGTTAAATTATATCTAAGATCTTTACAAACGAACAAACATTCGGTATCATAATTTGGGTAACTATTCCAATTATGGGGGCGATGTTAATGGGGAAAGTAGTATTATTTGAGCTAAGTAGTCAAGATCCAGAACGTGCAGCAAATTTTTATTCTTCAGTATTTGGATGGAAGATTGCCGAACCAAATTGGGGATATTATCCAGTATCAACAGGCGATGATAATAAACCAGGGATAAATGGTGGTATTTCTAAAGGACCTAATGATTTCCCTCATGGAACTAGAATTCAAATTGAAGTAGATGATATCGAAGAATCGATAAAGAAGTCCGTTGAATTAGGAGCTCAGATTGTAAGGGATAAGATGGAGTTTGATGAATTCTATTTAGCATACTTAGTGGACCCTGTAGGAAACGGAATTGGATTAATTCAAAACAAGTAAATGGTTGGATTAAGAAGGATCTGCTAAGCAGATCTTTTTTCATAAAGAAAAGATGAGTGTACTTGATGGTAAAATACTGGGAATAGCTTATAATGGAATACCAGTGAGAGTTAATTCTATTATGAAATTAAGGATATAGGAGGCTATAGTATGTCTAAACAAGGCAACACAAGTTCAATCGAAACAATAATAGTCACTGCATTAAAGATACCATGGGTAAAAGTAGATCGTAACGCCTTTCTAACGGAGATTCTATCAGGAAGTGTAAACAATGATAAGCTTGTATTAGCGCTAGAAGAAGGACCGGTGAAAGCTGGGATCTCTGTTCAAGTACTGGATAAACTAGCGAAAGGTCATATTGAAAAGAGGACATTACAAAGTGCAGGTATATCTTTTGCAGCGGGTATCCCTGGTGGACTTGCAATGGCAGCTACTATTCCAGCAGATACCTTACAATTCTTTGGTGTTGTATTGAAATTGGCTCAAGAATTAGCGTATCTATTTGGTTATGAGGATATGTTGGCAGATGAAGCTGTTAATACGGATAAAATTAAATCGGAATTAATCATATTTCTCGGGGTTATGTTTGGAGTAGGGGGAGCTAGTTCAGCACTTAGAATTGTATCCTCCAAACTAGCACAGGAAGCTTTAACTAAAACGATATTTTATCCAATTGTAAAAAAGATCGCAGCTGCAGTAGGAATTAAGATAACTCAAAAGAGCTTTGCTCAAGGTTTATCCAAAGTTATCCCTATTATTGGGGGTGTAATTTCTGGAGGAATGACTTATGCTTCTATGAAGCCCATGGGAAATAGACTGCGTAAAGAATTTCTTGAGGTGGCTCATCATTATTCAGATCGAGATTTTACAAATGATATAGCAAACATCAAAAGAGAAATTATTCATATTGAACTTGAAGCGAATGAGGAGCAAGCAAATGATATCCACGACAACGGCAAAAATAATAAATAGTTTACCAGATAAATTAGTTACATACGTTTCTAAAAAAATCGTAACGAGGTATCTTAAGAAATATGCCAATATTAAAATAACCGGTATGGAAAACTTAAAGGGAATACAAACACCGACGATCTTTATATGTAATCATTTAAGTAATTCTGATGGCTTAGTGTTGGATAAGGCTTTAAAAGAAGTAGATCCAACGTTTGTTGCTGGCGAAAAACTGTCTCATCATGCGGTTACGAGTATTGGTGTTAATGTCATTAAGACGACAACGATCAAACCTAATACGGCAGATAAAGAGGGCATCGAGAGAATTATTAAGCTTGTTAAGCAAGGGGAAAGTTTGTTGATCTTCCCAGAAGGCACTAGAAGTAGAACCGGCAGTTTAATTGAGGCAAAGAAAGGAATCCTTCTGATCGCACGATTGACAGGAGCTCCTATTGTACCAATTGGATTATATGGGACAGAAAAGTTGCTGCCTATAAATAAAGAAGGAGATATGAAAGCGGAGAGCTTTAATCATGCGGATGTTTATATTAACATCGGAAAGCAGTTCGAAGTTCATAAGAGAGCAAAAGAACAAGATAAGAATGAATATGAAGAATTTGCAATAAACAACATGATGAAGAGAATTGCTGAATTGTTACCTGAGGATTATAGAGGAGTTTATAAGTAGGTAAAGATTGATAAATTTTAGAGTAGAGGAAGGTATTCATGGAAATAAGACAAATGGCAACTGCATTCTTAATGAACGAAGACAAGGTATTGATGATGAAGAAAGCAAGAAGTAAGCTCTTTGACTTTGAATTCTGGGGAGGTATTGGAGGTCATCTTGAATTTGAAGAACTGAATCACCCAATGAAGGCAAGTTTCAGAGAAATTGAAGAGGAGACGGGATTTTTAAAGCGTGACATTGAGAACTTTAAACTTAAATATATCCTAATAGAGAATAGCGGAGGAGAAATCCGTCAGCAGTACGTATACTTTGGGGAAACAAAGCACATGAACTTTATTTCTTCTGATGAAGGAGAATTATATTGGATACATAAGAATGAACTGATACATTTGCATACGTCAAAAATTATTAAATTTACGATTGAGCATTATCTAGAGAATCCGAATCAAGATGACATTTGGGTTGGTACTGTAACGGTTAATAATGAATTAATTCCACAAATAACTTGGGCAACAATTAAGGAAACAATGACTTTCTAATAGTTCGAACTTAATGAAGTGAAAAGTAAGTGAGATTCGTAGGTAGAGATTTTTTTAACTAGTGATACATGACCTAAGTCACGGCGGGTTGAATGATGCATGTTTTAAAATTATAAGATGAAGTGAATATCGCATAGGCGTTCCCAGAAAGGGATGTAATTCAAGTAATAAAAGGAGAACATTACATGAATCGTACACAACTAATTCTAATTGAAGGTATACCAGGATCAGGTAAAACAAGTACAGCACAATATATCAAGAGTCTGTTAGATACTAATGGTGTTTCCAGTCAATTGTATCTGGAAGGCGATTTAAACCATCCGGCAGACTATGAATCTGTTGCATGCCTAACTACACGTGAATATGAATCATTAAAAGATAGATATCCAGAATCAATTCATGCGATCGATCAGTTTACAGAGGTAAATAAGAAGCAGTATAAGTTAATTTACTACGGTAAACTACAGCAACAAGAATCCATAGAAGTAAATAAGGATTTGATCGATGAGTTAGCTAGATTTGATGTATACAATGTATCATTAGATCTGTACCTAGAGTTAATAGAAGAGAGATGGATGGAATTTGTTAAACAAGCTCAACAAAATCAAGAAACCGTTATATTAGAATGTTGCTTTATACAAAATCCAATTACGTTAATGTTTGGAAAGCACAATCAGACTAAACGATCCATAATTGATTTTATCAAGAGATTAGAACAAATCATCCAACCTTTAAACCCTAAAATAATTTACTTGTACCAAGATGATGTAAGAACAACAATTGATAGGATTATTCCAAAACGAAGTGAAGAATGGTTAAAGCATTGTATTTGGTATTTCACTGAACAAGGCTATGGAAAAGCAAATAGCAATCAAGGTGTAGAAGGACTTTGTGAAGTTTTAAAGGTTAGAAAAGAATATGAATTAGACATCATGAATCAGTTAAGAGTCGATAAATTAACGTTTAATAATACTGAGTTTAACTGGGATGCAGTATTGGAGAAGATCAGAGATTTCTTGAAGGTGAACGGCAACTGTTAAGAATGAATCGCGCAATAAAGAAGGAATGTCCAAAATATTATGGAAATATAGAAAGAATACATATAAGGGAGTGCGATAAATAAATGTCTCATGCGAAAGATGTTCTGGCTGATCAATTGCTAGCCAATGCAAATGACCCTAGCTTTTACATTCCATTCTCGGAATCAGTTGCTAACGTATCAGAGGTAGAAGCATTGTGGAAACCGAACGATGAAAGTAACAGTATCGCTGAAATTGTACAACATCTACTATATTGGAATGAGACATGGCAAAAAAGGTACGAACAATCACATGTGAATGCTGTAGCACCTATTGGTGATAACAATAAAAGCTTTATTATACCGGAAAATAAAAGCTTTGGTGAGTTAAAAGAGAGTCTCTTAAAGGTTCTGCTTCAGTGGCAAGACCTACTAACTGAAGAACAGATTGAAAGTGAAGTAAATGGCTTCCCAGTGGACGTAAAGTGGTGGGCGATACTTGGAAATATATCCACGCATAACGCGTATCATATCGGACAAATTGTTTACATCCGAAAACAACTACCGAAAAGATAGGAAAAGTTATTCCTTTTTCAATACGTCGGGCGCATTTCTGCAACATGAATTGTGCTCTTTCTTTATGTTAAAGGATTAATAGTTGAAGAAAGATACCTTTGAATCGTTTTAAGGGGGTATAAGATAAGATGAATTATTTTACTCAGAAACCTAGAAATATCATAGCAGCAGGTCGTCGTCATTCCGTTGGACTTCAATCTGACGGAACAGTGATGGCTGTAGGTGACTGTTAGCGACTGGTGTGAGATAGAAGCAGTCTCCGCAGGCTACCTTCATACAGTCGGACTTCAATCGAACGGAACAGTTGTAATTGTAGGCATGAATAAGTATGACCAATTCCATGTAAGTAATTGGCGTGGCATCAAGGCGATAGCAGCGGGCAGTCTTCATACGGTTGGTCTTAAGTCTGATGGTACGGTGATTGCTGCGGGTTCGAATGAGTATGGACAATGCAATGTAAGTGACTGGTACGATATTGTGGTGGTGGCGGTGGGCTGCGCTCATACAATCGGTCTTAAGGCGGACGGCACCATGCTAGCTGCGGGTTATAATGATTATGGTCAATGCGATGTGAGTAGTTGGCATGACATTGGAAATTATGGTAATTAACTTACTGAAGAACGAGCGAGGTATCCTGTGAAGCATCAATTAAAAGGCATTGTATTTGATATGGATAATACGATCTTAAGATCAAGAATTGACTTCCAAGCCATGAAGAATGAGACCTATCAATTTCTCGTATCAAATGAAATTTTACCCGATGGATATAATCTTAATGATCATACAACATCAACCCTTATTGAAGAAGCGATTCAAACGAATCGAATGAGTGAAGATTTGCATTCTGAAATGTGGGATATTGCGAAGAGACATGAAGTATGTGGTATGCATGGTGCAGACTTGGAGCATGGTGCGGTGGAGGTCCTACATGCACTTAAAGACAAGTATCTCATTGCAATTGTAACAAATAATTCAGTTGAGGCAGCAGAGATCGCGTTAAGAGAGAATGGTATTCTTGAATATTTCGATTACATTATTGGCAGGGAGTTAATGAAAGCATTGAAGCCTTCACCTGATGGATATTTGCGGGTGTTGGATGAGTTCAAGCAATCGGCGGATGAATGGCTCTCCGTAGGCGACTCCTGGATAGATGAGAAGGCGTCAATTCATGCAGGGATTAAGTTCATCGCTTACCGTTCTGATCAAGAAATATTAAAGCAAATGAACGTACACCCGATTGCAGAACTATCCATTCTCTTGGAATTGTTAAATCTCATTGAGCGATTCGAGTAAGATCTAAGTAATTAATATCGGATAACAACCTGTTTTCGCATGTAAAGTGGACGATTTTCATTTAGTTGAGATGGAGTTGAAAATGATGAGTACAAATCAAAGTCAGCAAGTTCTTTATGCTGTTTTCGAAAATGATATTCAATTACCAGTCTTAGATATTACACATCCTCTTTTTAAAGCGAGTATTGATGAACAGGCTTATCATTTGAATTGCCAGAAGTCAGCCCGAAGTATTGAATCATTAAAGAAGATGCCGGGCTTTATACAGAATATTTTTGTGAAAATGTCGAATGTAGATAACTCCTTTCTGAGTGGAATGCGCACAATGCTATACAAGCTTGGTCCTGGTTTAAGTCGTGGAATAAAAATGGGTTTTCGTGACAAATGGGCAGTGAAACAGACCTCATTCATGGGACTTCGGATTAGGTTAAGAGATCTATGCCACTGCCAGTCGCAAATATTACTACCTCTACTCAAACAATTCCCCGAACGGAATCTTTGTTTCTTCAATATCGCTGGAGGGGCTGCTACCGATAGTCTCAATACGCTCATATTAATTCAGGAATCGGACCCAGAATTGCTTAATGGGCGGAAGATCGAGATCAACATCTTAGATATTGATACGTATGGCCCCAATTTTGCAAAACGATGCATGGAAGTATTAAAGCAGCCGGGAGAAAGGTTCGAAGGCCTAGATATTACCCTTAATATTATTCAATATGATTGGAGTCAAGCAGAGACACTACAGAAGATGAGTTTGGAACGATCCAATTGGATTCAGCTCTGTTCTTCAGAGGGAGGGCTTTTTGAATACGGTTCAGATGCAGACATCATCGCGAATTTAAATCATTTCTATGCCAACTCCCCAGTAGACGCCCGGGTTACAGGTTCCTTAATATTCGAGCGGGAGCATGTAAATAAGGGATATCTAGGGTTTACAGAGTTTATTGGCGTGCAGATCCGATACCTTGGTGTAGAGGGCTTGCAGCGAATATTAACTGAGACTTCGTGGGTTATGGAAGAGTATCATGAAATAGATACGATTTACACGCTATTTGTATTGAAAAAAGCATGAGCTGAGGTGAAGTGCGTTGAGATATTTGTTTGTAATCGTATCATTACTCTTGCTTACAACAGGTTGTTCTAACAACATCGTCACACAAAATGAGAATCCATTTCTATTTTCGTATGAATTAAATAAAGTTGAGCCTAAACATGCTAAAGAGATAAACCCATGGCTACAAACAGCTAGAAATGAGGCGGAAGTTAAAATACATTCATATGAAACCAAAGATGGTTACAAATACAGTTATGTTAAAGGATATAAAGATGTTGAAGTTACATATATTTATTCGAATTTCGAAGGTAAATTAAAGCAAAGATTTATTAAAGGATCTAATGACGATGAAATTCTAGTAGAAGTTAATTATAATAAATTAATTTGTTGTAACACCAATATTTATGAAACAGACGATAATAATCTAAACAATTAAAAACTTTCATTTACCTTAATGGCATTAAATGTTAATATTGATAAAAAAGTCTATGGAGGAAATATGAGTCAAGAAATGTCGAAATCTGGAGTTCCGATTTATCGTCATTCAGAGAGAGAAGAAGAATTTGATTATGTAACAGAGAACGAACAAACTTTGCATGCAGTTTCTAACCATGTAGAGAAACACATTGGTAAAATCAGCAATGTATTCCATGAGATAATCTCACCTCAAGTACATCTTGATGTTCTCATAGTAAATCCAACAAAAGAAAGGGATTATTATACTTTAGTCACTGCTGGTATGAGTAATTTGCCAATGAATGTACCTAATGGCGCAGAAAAATATAAATTTGCTGAGCTAATGATATACCTTCCTAGTAATTGGCCAGTAGGTCCAGAGGCTTTTAATAAAGAAGAGAATTATTGGCCGATTTATTGGTTGAAAAAGATGGCAAGGTTACCCCATGAATTTAATACATGGTTATATCTTGGTCATACTGTACCCAATGGTGACCCAGCGAAGCCTTTTGCATCGAATACATCATTCTCAGGTATGATCCTAAACGTTCCTACATTAGTGGAGGATCTGAAGAGCTTTTTCACTCTAAGTATGCCCAATGAATCAGAGGTACACTTTTTCAGTTTAATTCCGCTATATAAAGAAGAAATGGACTTAAAGCTGAAAAGTGGAACGGAAATACTTTTCGAAAAATTAGAAAAATCAGGAGTTAATGAAATAATAAATATAAAACGAAAGAACGTAGCAAAGAAAGCATTTCTATTTTTCTAGGGGAACCACTGGTTCCCTTTTTTTGAATTTATTGAAAGCTAGACGAAGGTGTATATATAATATCCTAGAACATGAAAGGGAGGAATGATTTATGTTTACACATTGTCTTCAAATATTTCCGAGCGCTGATATGAATAGGACTGCGGAGTTTTATGAATCTATTGGATTCAGATCTGTTAGATATCTGGACTCAGAAGAACCGCATATATGTCTTTATAAGGATCAAATAGAGATCGTGTTAATAAAATCGAATAAAGAATGTATTGAACCAAATCGAGAAATTCATGGATACGGATATGATGCGTATTTTATTACAGAGAATCAAGAGGAAATTGAAAAGAAGTTTAGGGAATTAGGGGTTAAGATTGTAAGACCCTTATCCTTGACAGACTATAATAATAAAGAATTTGTATTTGAAGATATAGATAGAAGATGGATTGCGGTAGGAACAAAGCAGTAATAGATATTAAATCAATGAAGGTAGTATACTGGAGGACAAATTAACGATCGAATGGAAAAAAGAAAATGAAATGTGGGATATCGCTAAGAAACATGAAGTGTGTGGAATGGATGGCGCAGACTTGGAGCTTGGTGCGGAGGAGGTCTTAAGTGAACTCAAAGGTAGTTATCACCTTGCAATTGTAACGAATAATTCGGTTGAAGCAGCAGAGATCACATTAAGAGATAATGGTATTCTTGAATACTTTGATATCATTATTGGCAGGGAGCTAAAGAAAGCATTGAAGCCTTCACCTGATGGATATTTGCGTGTGTTGGATGAGTTTAAGAACTCAGCAAGTGAATGGCTGTCAGTAGGTGATTCATGGATAGATGGAATGGCATCAATGAGTGCAGGAATAAAATTCATAGCGTATTGACCAGATAAAGAAAAGTTGAAGCAAATGAAAGTATGCCCTATAGCAGAACTGTCCAATCTTTTTAATTGAAGAGCTTGATTGAGCGATGGGAAAAAAAGCTAGATGGATGATAACAAAGTATTAACGCACCTTTGGAGCAAGTGACCTCAGTTTTGCGTAGGATTTATGGGCAGAACCTGAAAGAAAATGGTTCATACATTTTTTAAATTAAGAAGGGATATAATGGTAAATGTATCGGAATGATGAAAATATTGAAAACTCAATTTCATGGTTTGTTGAAAGTATGGAGTTTGATACAATTCGAGAGGCACACGAATGGGTTTATAGTGGTGCATATAACGAAATAGGTTACTTATTTGATGGATATAAAACGAAAGATTCCAAAATTGCTTATGCTCTACTTTTTGAATTAGTAAGATCAAACACAATTCTTGGACGTCGACAAGATGTTCATTGTGATGAGGATTGTTTGGATGAAACTATTATCTATAAGGTTTGGGTCACAAATAAAACTTATAACTCCCCTATACTACCCAATACTACAATCGAGTGATTCAAAGCTTAAATGACAATGGATAAGAAATCAGATAAAAGGAGGTATGACATGGATTTCATTCCGCTTAAAGAAACTATGTTAAAGGTGAGACAGTGGCCTAAATATACAGTAGTTGAAAGAGCATTCAATTGCCAAGAAATTAGTTTTATTGCACTTCAAAGATTTATCTGGCATAACTGACAACATATTTCCCAAATTAAATCTCTAATATGAAATTATAAAGGAGGGTATTCAATTGAAAAACAACAGATTTCAAACCAAAACATCATATTCTTTGGATGCTTTAAACTTTCTGAATGTGTTAACAGAGGATGAGTTTTATACACAAAGGCATGAGTCGAATTATCGTCACTTCATACAATCTTTTTCACAGAAGAACAAGTGCTTGATGTCTGAAATTGTTCGAATAAATGGCGGGAATATGTTAAGTCCATTCTTAACTTTGGTTGTATCATCGATACCTAATTTTGATTCTCAAGAAATATCTGAGCTATTCGATTCAGCTACAATTCATTCTTACTTCAGCCAGACATCCTATTATAAAGAAAGTATATGGGAGCAAAAAGAACCTTTATTTAAGCTAGTTCCAGAAATCATTCTCGAACTAGAGAAGATTGGTTTTAAAGAATTCTGGTACGAACATAAGCAACCTCTTTTATTAGATAAAATCGAAAAAATTACATCCCTAGTTGATCAACATTCTATATTTGATGAAATTAACGATATGCTAGGGCCAACCAGCAACATTGATGAAATTATCCTATATTTGTGCAGCTATGCAGCACCTCATGGCATTAAGATTGTTGGTCCGCGATTTATTTCCGATGTTTCATATCCGACAGAAATAACTTTAAGTATTGCAATCCATGAAATGTTTCACCCGCCGTATCGGATCGAACAACTAAATGAGAGATTTAACGATTTAAAGGTAGACCCTAAACTTATTGATGCTTTTGATAAACAGAAAGAAAGATTTGGATATAAGACAATTGAAGGGTTTATTGAGGAGAATGTCGTAGAGGCAATGGCGTTATATATTTGTGAAAAGATTGGGCTAGAGAAGGATCCATTCGCTTATCTAGAAAAACATGACGAAGGATCTCATGTCCTGTCCGTCACCTTGTTGAAATATTTGCAGAGCAATCCTAAGAATAGAGATGTAAGTTTCCAGGACTATTTCAATGAATTTCTTCAAAGAGTAGAACTATGAATCCACCTAAACATATTTTGAGTGAGTGGAACTTACCATGATTCTAGTGTTAGGCATACTAATCGTTCTGGTTGCAGGGTTTATTCAAGGGTTAACGAGCTTTGGATTCGCATTGATATCTATGCCGATTCTAGCAAAAATTATTCCGATTCAAGAAGCAGTTCCGATCATTGTCATTCTAAGTATATGTGCGAACGTCGTCATATTAATCAATTGCATGCGACATGTAGATATGAAGAAGATATGGATATTAGTCGTCTCAAGTATATTGGCAGCTCCGCTTGGAACTTATTTACTCGTCTACCTCAGTGCTAATATTCTCAAAATATCAACAGGTGTATTGATCATAATGTTTGCTTGTATATTATTATTAGGCAAGTCTTTTCCAATACGAGATGCTAAGGTAGCTTTTATTCCGGTTGGGATCATAAGTGGATTGTTAAATAGTAGTATATCTATGAGTGGACCGCCTGTAGCTTTGTTTCTATCCAATCAAAATACAAGTAAAGATGTGTTTAGAGCAAACTTAACTGCGTATGCAATAATCTTAAATATGATTACTCTCGTAACGTATATGTACAGCGGATTATTGACTACTGAGGTGTTGTCATATACAGCTTGGCTTATACCAAGTATGTTTGTTGGCGTTTTGTTGGGGATTAAGGCAATTAAGAAGTTAGATGACAGATTATTTAAAAAGATCGCCTTGTGGCTAATAATTATTTCTGGAATATGGACAATCATAAGTTCAATTTAGGTATTGAATAACCTTACGGTTATAGAGAGGAAAGATAATATGCATAAGAAAATTGCCATAATCTCAGATATCCATAGTAATAGCTTCGCACTAGAGGCTGTATTGAAAGATATCTCAGCACGAGATATTCAATTAATTGTTAATTTAGGTGATTGTTTGTTCGGTCCTGTTGATCCGCTGGGTACTGCAAAATCATTAATGGATAACAATAAGGTAATAAATATTATGGGGAATTGTGATGAGATTTTACTACATGAACACAGCAATTCTGAAACTTTTAAGTTTGTAAAACCTAAGCTAGGTCGTGAGATCGTAGAGTGGATTCGGTCGTTTAATAAGACTTGGGTATATGAAGACCTGATGTTCTGTCATGGAACTCCCTATGCAAATGACCAGTATTTACTTGAAGATGTACAAGAATATGGAGTTAAGTATAAGAGTGCAGAGCAACTATCCATGGAACTTGAAGAAGTATCTCAGAAATATTTATTCTGTGGCCACAGTCATGTGTTCGGATTGATATATGCATCAAATGGTAAGTTCGTTGTGAACGCAGGAAGTGTAGGTTTGCCAGCTTATAAGGATAGTCTACCATTTCCACATATAATGGAATCAAAGTCACCCCATGCAAATTATGTTGTTGCGCATCGAACACTGGAAAATAATTGGAATATTGAACATGTCATGGTCCATTATGATTGGGATAAAGCGAGTTCAATAGCTGAAGCTAATGGACGAGAAGATTATGCATTTGCGATTAAGAGTGGATGGGCAATCGTGGAATAGTTTATTAAACAATAAGATTAATAGGAGTGAACAATATGCCTGATAAAAAGCAGGTCAGTTTTACGAATCCAGCATCTATGCCGCCAGCAAATGGTTATACCCAGGTAGTAGAAGTGCGAAATGGAAGAACCATATATGTATCTGGACAAATCGCCGTAAATCAATATGGTGAAAAGGTGGGTCAAGGTGATTTATCGGCACAAACTAGACAAGTATTTGAAAATATCAAAAGTGCGTTAGAAGCTTCTAAAGTAACTTTTGACGATGTTGTAAAATTAACGTTCTTTGTAACGGACATTTCCCAAATGCAAGTGGTTCGTGACATTCGAGATATGTATGTGAATACGAACAATCCACCTGCTAGCTCAGCAGTCGAAGTAAGTAAGCTCGTACATGATCATTTCTTGATTGAAATTGAAGCGATAGCGGTAGGGGAATAGTTTTATTGATGTTGTAGGAGGAAGAATGCGAAAATTAAAGATAATAATCTTCGGAATAATCGTATCTTCAATTGTGCCGCTGGTTCATTTAATCCTTTTGAAAGCAAATAAACCATTCGTAAATTACATCAACAGTTCTCTGTCTGAAATCGAGGTAGGGAAAAGTATACACATTGCATACTGGTACTCTTTTACGATAAAAGATTTCTTGATAGATTTCATTGTAACTATGATTGTTTATTTCCTGCTTGTATTTATGATTCGAAAGTATAAGTCGAAGAACGACAGGTGAAGCCGCTTGAACATAACAACAATCGAGGTGTGTAAATATGAATGCTAAGCAATTCAAATCCTATCTCAACGAGCTATTTGGTGAACTACTTGTTGAGTTCAAAGAAGATGACGAGTACGGCTTCTGCAATTTCACATTAGATAACTACACTAGAATTGGTTATGCCACTAATCTGACGCCGGAAATCGTGTTACAAGCTGCCGAGAAGAATGTTGATTTGATTGTGACACATCATGACGCTTGGGATTTTGTTTATGGAATGAAGGAGAAGTGCGTTGAATTACTCGATGTACATCATATTGCACATTGTTACATTCATTTGCCTTTGGATTATATTGAGTTTGGCACTTGTAATTCATTACTGGAGCTACTTGGTGTTAATCATATTGTTCAACAATCTAGGCATGTTGAGGGCGATAGCGCTATTGGGATTGGAGAACTGCCGGAGCTGGTCTCACTAGAGGAGCTTGTAGGAACAATGAGTGCGGTATTGGGTGAGAAGGTTTATTTTCAAAAGAATAGTAACAAGGAAATTAGAAGAATTGCCATGATTACAGGTGCAGGAATTGAGATGAATCAATTAAGAGAAGCAATGAATAGTGACTGTGATGTATACATAACCGGAGAAAAGACACTATACACGATTCAGTATGCGAAGTTCATCAATATGAACTTAATTGTAGGTAGTCATACGTATACGGAAATCTTCGGAGTTCGATCACTTGCTCAGAAGCTCAAAGGTAAATTCAATAGCATTGAAATCTTACAACTACAAGAAGAACATAATGAGGTAACTGACTGAACACAGAGAACTATAACTTGTTTGTTTGAAAAGAAAACCAATGAGGTGTGTAATGAAGGTATATTTAGTAATCAGTCAAATTTTTTATTTATTGACTTTACCAGTGTGGCTTGTATTTTTAATGGTTGCCTTTATGGGGTTTGATAGCGGTGCTCCACCAGTGGCAATCGTTATACTTTACATATATATGGCATATCCGGTTGTTGTAATCGTGTTATCAATTGTTTCGTGGGTTTGTATCGTGAAGAAGAAGCCTCGTGCTGCACTTGTTACCACTTCAATTCCATCACTATGGGTTGTTGTAGTTACGGCTTTTTTTATTATGATAAGTAGCTCATATTAAATGGGTTCATGACTAGATAATTAATGTTAGGAGGAAATAATGGAGAATCACCTACTTAATCAAGGACTACATATTATTTCTCAGTGTAAAAATCAGACCGGGGATATATGGCATGCCCATTATGGTGCTGCCGCTATCGCGAGTTGGTTCATCGTTAGGGAGTTTGATTTACCAAAGGATGCTGCGGATTGTATCATACATCAATCGAACAAGATGACAGATAAACATTCATTATCACAGGTAGATCATATGACAAACGGCGTTGAATTTAATATTGCTGAAAAAGAGATTGTTCGAGCACTAGAAGAAACGATTGATGAGCTTCATTGGGTTGGACATAACGTCATATATTCTGCCTATTCATTAATGGCATTAAATAAACTTTGCTATTGGGGAGACGAAGGCAGTATGAATAATATTGCGTTATTGATTCGTTCCTTTAAAGGCACGATACCTGGTCGCTCGTGGATAGGATTTTCGACAAAAGAGGTAAAGTCATTAATGTTAACTCCGGATGATAATATCCCAACGATTCAAACCCCTAAGGAACTATCTGAGTTTACATTAGGAGAACTCTCAGCTTTCCAAACCATTTACCATGCTGAAGCTCATCATGATTTAATCGGTCACATGCTTACATTCTCTCATGCTTTAAACATGCTATATGATCTTGGACATGAATCTTTATTTAATAGAGGATTACTTCCATTATTCAAGCTTGTTAAAGTGCTTCGTAGCAGTAAAGAGCTTGAGAATAATGATTCGATTAGACTGGTGTCACCAGTAGATAAGTTGCCGTTAGTACCCAAGAAACGTGCTGACCATTTGCCATGTAAGGCTGCATACTGGACGAAGGACTACAGCCAGATGGATTGGGATTACGGTCATTTGTTTAAGTTTACTTATAGTTACATGGATCACATTAAGAGAGTGCCTCATATGCGTTCTAATACGATAGAGAAGTTCAGATTTATTATTAGTGATTAAAACGTGTTATAGGGTGTGTTAGGTTAATAGAAAAGAATCTGTAGAACATACGGAGGGGAAACCGTGAACGCATGGAAAGACAATAATGAAACCATTCAGGAATCTATTATTATTAAACTTCAAGCAGCTGGCTGCGTTTTTGCGGAGGAAGAGGCGCGCTTGCTAATATCCGCTGCACAGACGCAGTCCGAGTTAGCTGCGATGATTGATCAACGAATTGTAGGTCTTCCTCTTGAGCATATCATTGGTTGGGTGGAGTTTTGTGGTGTACGAATAGAAGTTGATCCGGGTGTCTTTGTACCTCGGCGTCGCACGGAGTTTCTTGTTAGCGAAGCGATTTTTCTTGCACAGACGGGGTCTATTGTTGTGGATCTTTGTTGTGGTTCAGGGGCATTAGGTGTTGCTATCGCATCAACCTTGGGGCAAATCGAGTTGCATGCTGTTGATATTGATCCTGTTGCAGTAGAGTGCGCAAGACGTAATATTGCTAACATAGGTGGGTATGTTTATCATGGTGATCTTTACGATCCTCTACCTGACACTCTGCGCGGCCATATCGATATCTTGATTGCGAATGTACCCTATGTGCCAACAGATCGGATCAACCTTCTTCCTTCTGAAGCACGATTATATGAGGCATCTGTAGCACTTGATGGCGGTGAAGATGGGCTTGAGGTATTGAGTCGGGTGGCAGCCGATGCGGCTAATTGGTTGGCTATAGGTGGTCACTTATTGGTTGAAATTAGTGAGCAACAAGCTAATAAGGCTGTCGACCACTTCGCTCAAAGTGGATTGATCTCGCAAGTTGTTCGTAACGATGAACTAGATGCTATTGTCATTATTGGAACAAGAGCATAAGAAGTGAGTATATTTAGCTTCCTTTGTTATCCAGTACAATTAGCGTATCATTCTTAGATGTAGCTGCTTCTTTGGTGTTATTGACCAATTGATTAATCTTATTGCAGCATTGCTTAGCGCCCATTACAAGTAGAGGAACTCCGATAAAGTCTATCTTTAACCGTCTTGATAACAAACCGCCAAGTGTCATTGCTAAAGGAACGGTTGGTGATGTATTGGAGTAAATGACCTTCTCATTCATGTTAAATTTCTCTTGTAATAGTGTTGTTAGATTTATTAATGAAGGAGCAACAACCTTCGATGCACCGCGTCCAATTGTATACACATGATTCCCTTTATCGTCGATACCATGGAAGATGAGCTTACCCATATCAGAGGTTTTCAGTTTGTTAAAATAGTCTACGTTAAGAATTTCTTCTTTGGTAAGCTTTCGATTAGTAGGCAATTTATTTAAATGATAAGCTGCCGCGAGTGAGGTTGTGTGTGTTCCACCATAATCGTTGTATATGTATATCACAGATGTTCCCCTTAGGTGTTCTTGTTGACTTATTTTATCCAAAAAAATAAGGATGATACTTTTTCCAATTTGATAAAATTCATTTCTCTATAATTAAAGAAGGCGAAGAGGAAGCTGTGAAATTCACAGCTTCTTTTTTTATGGTTTTTCATAAAGAGTATGAAATTCAGTAAAAGTTCTCAATATTTTCACAAGATGTTAATGATAATAGCCCGACTGGGTGATAGGAATCTCACGAATATCCCGTAAAATTAGTATTGGAATTGGAAAGAAAGGAGTTATTAGATGAGAAAATCCATCGTTTTAATTTTACTTGCTGTGTTTATGCTGACAAGTATTATGGGATGTTCTTCCTCACCGCAGGGTCAAGATCCAGCAAAAGTTAAAGTTCAATTTGTAACCGAACCGAAAGAAGGACAAGCTGGGCAAAAGTTGAAGCTTATTGCGAAAATTTCAGGACTCGTCTCTGAAAAGGGAGCAAATGTCCAATTTGAGATCCGGACATCGGATAAAAGTGTGAATCCGAAATTAATCAAAGCAGAATCCATAGGTAAAGGAAACTATGAAGTAGAAAATGTATTTAATGAGCCCGGGACTTACACCGTTTATATCCATCTTTATCAAGAGGAGCTCCACATCACCAAGAAGAAAGAACTGCAGGTAACATGATGATTCATCAGTTAGGAAACAGACTCGGTGCATGGTTAGGTTGTGCAGTTATCATGATCCTGATCATTATTCATCCTCATGCTGTACTTGCTGAACAAGGAACATCTCCTCTTAAGCTTCAAGATATCGTGGATCGAACTGAGGAAGGGCAGACGTTAATTTTGCCAGCAGGTAAATATGAAGGTCCACTTCGGATTCATAAAGCTATTGCTATTGAAGGAAATGGGCAGGTGGAAATTAATGGTGACTCATCCAGCGGACCTGTCGTAAAGATTGAAGCTAACCATGTACAGCTGCGTGGTATAGCTGTTAATCAACCATCCGATGAGGAACAGTCTTCTGCTGTGCTTGTAACAGGCAATCAAGCGATGATTGATTCCGTTATGATCTACACACAAACGTATGGAATCGTAGTGCGAGATAGTGGAAATCACCAAATTACGAATAACCGGATTATATGGGGACAAGAACAAGAAGAGCAGTCTACCCATACTTTTTCCAATAAACGAAATGGGATTGATCTTTACAATTCTCATGAGAATCGCATTCAAGAGAACCAAATTTCACAGATGAATGACGGTATCTATTTGGAAAACAGCAATCGAAATCGGGTCGAAAACAATCGAGTTGACCATTCCAGGTATGGGATTCATTGTATGTATACCAATGAAACCATCGTTCGCAGCAATTATGGAGAATCCAATGTGACGGGCGCCATGATTATGGGGGTGCATGATGCTGAAGTTACGGACAATACTTTTGTCAAACAAAGTGAAAACGTAAACTCACAAGGCATACTGCTCTTTGATGTTCAGACTTCGCGCATCATGCGCAATAAAGTCGAAGGTAATCGTGTCGGGTTGTATATCGAGCAATCAAGTGGGAATAAGTTTCAGCAAAATGAGGTTATCCAAAACTTTGTCGGGATCCAATTTCTAGAATCGAATGAAAATCGTTTTGTCGAGAATCACTTTATAGGCAATGTGATTCCATCACAAACGAACGAAAGTACAGATAATTTGTTTGAGCGAAATTATTGGGAAGCCTTTCAGGGAATTGACTTAGATGGTAATGGGATGAGTGATTTGCCTTATGCGATGAATCCTTTTTTTCAGCGATTAACTGCTGATACACCAGCTTTTCAATTATTCTTTCAATCGCCAGGCATGCAGTTTCTAGAGACGATGTATGCAGCAGGTAAAGAGGATTGGAGCACAGATACGGCTCCTTTCATGCACTTGCAGACTGAGCTTTTACCAAAAGAGAATCAGGACAAGATGAAAGTAGGCTTTCTAGCGCTTTTCCTACTAGGTGTTTCAATGACAATTATTATTCATATGGGGGTTAAACGAACATGAAAAAATCTTTATTCGTAATGCTATCTTTGATGATCACATTCCTACTTATAACTGGATGCGGAAAGGAAAAAGCAGCGGCTGTAGCTGTGAATGAGGCAGCTGACAAATGTGCCATTTGCAATATGCAGGTGAAAGATGATGCTTTCGCGGTTCAGTTAACGACAAAAGATGGAAAAAACTATAAATTTGATGATATTGGCTGCATGAATGAATGGGCGAAGAAAAATGCTGCAGACTCCGTAGAAGTAAAATACGTTCGCGATTATAACACAAAAGAGTGGATCGATTACAGTACTGCTCAATATGTATATGATGCTTCCTTCAAGACACCAATGGCCTACGGCATATATTCTTTTAAAGATAAACAAGCTGCACAAATGTTTGTAGATGAACAGAAAAAAGGAAAGCTGATGACAGCTACGGAGTTGAATAACCATACTTGGGATCGTGCCAAGGGAAATATGGATATGCATGGTCAACAAAATCATGACCAAAATGCACATTCCGAAACGAGCAAAGGATCTAACTAATTATGAATTTGATTCATATTGCGTTAAGAGAGGTAAGACTAGGCTTTCGTAACCCTTGGTCTTACTCTTTTCTCATTCTGTTTACGGTCTTCAGTATGTCTTTACTGTTGATTCAATCGCAAAACTTTACGGCAGGTTATTCAAGTACAACTTCAACCATGCTGAACTTCATTCTATACTTACTTCCACTTATGACCCTTCTGATTGGTTCTTTTTCTTTAACTGCGGAAAAGGAGGAAGGCAGCTGGCAGCTATTATCTACTTATCCGCTCAGTACTTTATCGTTTCTATTAGGCAAATACATCGGTCTTGCAATCGTACTGCTGACAATCATAGCATTTGGATATGGTGTAACAAGCCTAGTTGGACTATTTACAGGTAAAGGGCTTAATTATCAAACGATGGGGCTGTTTATTGTCTTCTCGGGCGGACTAATTGTGCTCTTCTTGGCAGTTGCACTATGTATCGGGACGTGGGCACGCAATCGTTGGCAGGCATTGACTTTCGGGGTTGCAATCTGGTTCTTCTTTATTATTGGGTGGCCGACGCTGTTAATCGCTGTTCTTGGCATGCTGCCTTACTTGTGGATTAAGCCCTTATTAACGATATTAACGCTTTGTAATCCTGCGGAACTGGTTCGTCTGTTCGTAGTTGTAAAGCTAGGCGGGGGCACAGCATTGGGTCCCGAATACTATGAATGGATGCAGTGGATCAACGGACCCCTTGGAAGCTTGAGCTTTTTAACGATTTGCTTGATTTGGATTGGACTTGCAATTGGGCTCGCTTATTGGGTATGGGAAAGGGGGCGCTGTCGTGGATAATCCGATACTACATTTGATGCAAATTACAAAACAAATTAAGAAGCAGCCGATCATTCATCATGTGGATATGAAGTTGTATCAAGGTCAGGTTCTTGCGTTATGCGGTGGTAATGGTGCGGGTAAAAGCACGATTCTTCGTATGATTGCAGGGATCAGTCAGCCGACAAGCGGCATCATTGAGGTCAATGGTGTCAGCTGGAAACAAAGCCGTCAGCGTTATGCAGAGCAGATCGGCTATATGCCGGATGATTATTTGTTCGGACAAGGATTATCTGCGGAAGAGACATTAATGTTCTGGGCTGCACTCCGCAAAGTCACCAAAGAAAGGGTGCATGAAATTTTACAAATCGTCGGATTGGATGAGGTGAAGTCGAAATCGGTTTCTTCCTTTTCAAAAGGAATGCGTCAGCGCTTGTTATTCGCACAAGCTTTGTTAAACAAGCCGGCGCTGCTCATTATGGATGAGCCAACGAATGGTCTTGACCCATACTGGCTGGAATCGTTCATTTCACTTGTTCGTGCTGTCAAAGCGGAAGGGTATGCGGTCATCTTTTCGACACATCAACTTCAGATTGCAGAGGCAGTTGCGGATCAAGTTGTCTTTCTAAAGGAAGGACAGATAATGGAAGAAGGGTCTGTAGAATCCTTTTATCAAAAATATGGAGATCACGGACTTCAAGGTGCATTCAATCGCTTATTCGGTCTTCCTGTTCAAGGGCTGTTGAAGGAATGAATGAATATTGACGCTGAATAGAAAACGAAAAATGATTAATTGGGTAGTGATTGGAGTTCTGCTTATTGCCGTGACTTACACGATTATGACAGCTAAGGGCGGAGTGCAAGACCATGTAGTACGGATTGGACAAGCAGCTCCTGAGATTGAAGGAGTAGACATAAACGGTCGGGAAGTTAAGCTGTCGGATTATCGGGGTAAAGGAGTTGTTCTCCACTATTGGGGTTCTTGGTGTCCTTCTTGTGTGAAAGAAATGCCATTTATCAAACAAGCGTATGAATCGGCTATGGCTGGCGTGGAAGTACTAGGTGTAAACATGGGAGATTCAAAAGGAACAGCTCATGAGTTTGTGACTTCTCATCAGCTATCATTTCCTGTTCTAATGGATCCGAGTGGTAGTGCTGCAGAAGCGTATCGGATCAAAGGACTACCTGCTACCGTATTCATCACTGCACAAGGCAAGGTAGAGCAATTATATGCAGGTGAATTTACGAGTCTGGATCAAATCACATCGATAATGAAACGTATCCAGCCGAAAAAGCCTGACACCCAATAGAATCATAATTGTAATAGCTTAATCATATTTTGTTGAAGTATAATATTTACAATGAAGAGGGGTGATGGATATGAAAAAAAGGCATCTCATATTTATGTTTGCATTTCTTACCATGGTGATCCTATTAACAGGTTGTGTACCTGGAGATGGAGCTAATAACGCTCAAGATCATGCGGGATTCTTCTGGGGGATATGGCATGGATGGATTGCGCCTATTTCACTAATCATTGGCTTATTCAATCATGATATCAGAGTTTATGAAACATTTAACTCGGGCTGGTGGTATGATTTTGGCTTTTACATCGCTATCATTAGCGGTTTCGGAGGGCTTTCACTCTTCCGTCGTAAGAAATCAAATCGAGATTAATTTCTAATAGAACGAAATGCCAAGATTCCATACGGGACCTTGGCATTTCGTTCTATTTTTCCAAAAAGGAAGTAGCTATTGCTCACAAGCAATTAAATCGTTGTCGCGATCTAATTTCTTATTTAAGTTATAAAGCTCCTTGGATACATAAGGTTTGTACTTGGTTTTACCACCTTTGTTCTTCGCGGATGCAGTTTGGGCTACTCCACCCTTGTAATCTTTATTTAATTCTTTGCAATTTTTGTAAGCTTTAGCACTAGTTGCGGAAGAGGCGGAACCCATCAAGGACATGCTAAGTGACAACAGTATGACCGCACTAATTATCATTCTTCTATTCAATTTAACTACCACCTTATATTTGATGATATAATCATAATTGCAAAACATAGATTATTCAATTAAATAAAATATGAAGAATTTAATAAGACGAGGTGTAATTGTGAAAAGTAAAGCTCTAAATCTCATTTTTATAATATTAGGAGGTATCCCGTTAGTTGTTTATCCGTTTGTATTAATAGCTAATTTAATGGGACTTGCCGGATATTCATCAGGATTTGAAATAGGCGTAATTATTGGCTATTCATTTATGATTCTATCTACCATTTATCCAATCACGTATATCGTATGTTTGATCTTATTTCTAAAAAAAGGAAACAGACATATAGGGGTTACCATCGTGCCGTTGATTCATTTATTAATTATATTTATTCTGTTATATCTGTGGTCGATTTAATTAAATACCCTTCCAAGTGTAGATGAATGATTCAATTGAAGCTAGGAGAAACATATGAAGAAGATACTGATCATAGATGACGATGCCATCAGTGATTATATGGCTTGCTGTCATGTCGCTCGTTAATATTGTAAATGGGGTAATGCTTTATAGGAAGTATTATCAATCGAGCAGGGGATATAGTGATATTACCTTGATCGGCTTCGTGCCTTTCAAGGTTTCTTTTTTTGCTGTAGAAGGTCTCTATTTAACCAAAAGTGTATCTGGTAGGCTGAACATGCTAACGAAAGAAGATGTGCAATTGCTCGACAGGCTTGCTGACTATTTTAGAAATTTCCCTCGGTATAGTGGATTCCCAAATCAAACCTTAAGCGAACACGAGATCAAGATGTTTGAGCAACTACGAGACAATGTCAGATACGCTGGTTGGGGAACAGGACTAGGAGGCAATACTAGCGATTGGAATGAATTCATAGACAAGTCGAAAAAGCTAATGAGTAGAGTAATTCAGTAAAAATGTAAACTTGAAAGCCGCATACACTGCGGCTTTTTTATTTTCTCATCAAATAAGTTTGACGAAAGTGTAAATAGTGTATATATTATATATGTACGGTATATATACTTGAGTTCAACGAAGAGGTGTTGCAATATCAATATTATTTTATCCAACGCATCGAGTGATCCGATTTACATACAGATCATGAATCAGATTAGACAAAGCATCTTAAGTGGTGAACTTAGCGCAGGGGATAGTCTCCCTTCCATTAGGCAGCTAGCCAAAGACTTACAAGTCAGTGTGATCACAACGAAACGCGCTTATGAAGAGTTAGAAAAAGAGGAACTGATTGACACTGTTGTAGGCAAAGGGTGCTTCGTATCGGGTGTGAATAAGGATTTCATTCGGGAGCAGCGTATGAAGCGATTAGAAGAGAAGATGATGCAGATCATTCAAGAAAGCAAGGAACTTAGTATGAGCAAGCAGGATGTAATTGAACACTTAACTCTTATGTTTGAGGAGGACTACAGTTAATGAATGCTATCGAATTACGGAATATAACGAAGCATTACCCCTTATTTACAGTTGATAATGTATCATTAGATGTGAAGAAAGGGTATATTACAGGACTTATTGGTCCGAATGGTGTTGGTAAAAGTACGTTAATCAAGATGATGCTTGGCATGGTCCAACCAGACTCAGGAACAATCAGAATACTAGGTAGTAACATGCCGAAGCATGAGATTGATATTAAGCAGCGTATCGGCATTGTGTCCGATGATTGTTTTTATTATGATCACCTTACGATTGAGGAAATGAAGAAGATGATCGGGCCTTTTTATAAGAAGTGGAATGACAAGAAATTTAACAACTATCTCAATCAATTTGAATTGTCCCCGAAAAAGAAGATCGGAGATTTATCTAAGGGGATGAAGGTTAAGTTTGCTCTGGCAGTAGCTTTATCCTATGAAACTGAGCTGCTAATCATGGATGAACCTACGTCTGGATTAGATCCTATCTTTAGAAGAGAATTGCTTGATCTACTTGCAGATGTGATGCTTGACGAAAGAAATACAATCCTATTTTCCACTCATATTACAACGGATTTGGATCGAATTGCAGACTATATTGCGTTCGTCAATCGCGGGAAGATCGTGTTTAATGACACACAAGAAGACGTACTGGATAAGTACGTGATTGTGAAAGGTGACCATCAACTGCTCGATGCTGATATTCGCAAATATTTTGTCGGGATTCGTGAAACGGCGATTGGGTTTGAGGGCTTAATTGATAATAAACAAGATGCGGAGCATTTGTTTGGTAGTTATGCGTTATTCGATAAACCAACCTTAGAAGACATCATGTACTTCACCGCGAAGGGGGAGCGAGTCCATGGTTAACTTACTACATAAAGACTTCATTGCTCTAAAAAGTTCACAATGGATGGTTCTGCTATATTTGGTTGTATTTAGTATCGTTTTCATACCGAAGATGGATATGTCCCTTTATTTTATAGGAATCTATACGGCATTCGGTTCTATCATGCTTGCAACCATGGTGGATATCAAGAACAATAACTACAAGTTCCTTATCACGCTGCCAATTAGTCGTAAACATATCGTACGTGCCAAATACTTAACAGCAGTTCTGTATACTCTATTCGGTTTCCTTGCTTCAATCATTATTCACTGGATTTGTAGTCTTGCTATCCCGCAGCTTAACAAGCCTGAAGTTACAATCTGGGGTGTTCTATTAGCAATTGGTATGGTGCTTGTCTTAATCTCGATCTACATGCCGCTGTTCTATGCGCTGAGTAAGAAGGGAGCGGGAGTGATTAATGCGGTGTTCTTAGTCTCCATGATCCTTCTGGCTAATCCTGCTGCTATGCTAATTAACATGATGGGTGACAATAGTAGCAGCAACGTTCGAACATTTCTTATTGTGTGCATCGGTATCCTAGCTGTATTTATCGCATCTTATCACTTGACGGTGTACTTGTTTAAAAAGAAGGACCTATAGGGTCTTACTCATAAAAAAAGCGATTATATTCCCATTTAAACGTAGGGGTATGATCGCTTTTTGGTATGAACTGTTTGAAAGCAGATAGGGAAGGAGAATACGGATTCTATAATAACTTGACATACTGTTTTGATAATATCCGGGGACAACAGAACTCCAAATGATGAAAATGACCGATTAAGATATCGATCATTTTTATTTTATCACTCAAACTGATGGTTTTTTTGAATAGAATCGAAAAAGAGTTTGAATGAAATGAAGGAAAATTGTAGTAAATTATGAAAATATATTGTACAGTATAGATGTTGTTAATATGATTAACAATTGAAAATTTACCAAAAAGGAGGAGATTTGAACGTGAAACGTCATGCGCAAGGCAAATTGTTCAGCAGTAATAGTGAAGCAAACAAAAATAACAGAGGTATTAACAAGGGTTAATACCCAAAGGGGACATTCTATTTGAATTATAACGAAGTTGTAAAAATCAGTGATTCCATTCTTATTCCAATCGTAAACGTCTTATACGAGCTGGAAGGTTATGAAACAACGCAGATTAAGCCACATGAAGGTGGACGAAATCTTGTTTATACTTTTGAGAAAAAGAGCACTGATGCGTTAATACTCAGAATCGCATTTATAAAAGACAGAACGCGAGAAGACTTCTTAGGTGAGGTTGAGTATATTCGATATTTATTCGAACATGGAGCAAGTGTCTCGGATGTAGTGAATTCTACAAAAGGAAACTTACTTGAAGAGATCACTTATAAAGGTCACACCTATTACATCTGCCTATTCAAAAAGGCTAAGGGTAAAAGGTTTGTGGAGAATAACTATCGCTACCGTGAAGGGGTTCCACTTACCGAGTACTTCTATAACTGCGGTAAAACCCTGGGGAAAATGCACAAGGTGTCAAAAGGATATGCACCTAAACAGCCACGGTATAGCTTTCTTGATAAAATCAATGCTGATCTTATCGATGAACTCATACCTGATTCCTTACCTTTGCTGAAGGAGAAGCTTAAAGGGCTACTTCAAACCTTAGAAGGTTTGGATAAGGATCGCGAGACATACGGTATGATCCATTTTGACTATAATGATGGGAATTACTCGATTGATTTTGATACCGGTCAAATCACCATATATGATTTCGATAATTCATGTTTCGGTTGGTATATGTTTGACTTGGCTTCTGTCTGGGGAAATGGATTTGGTTGGTGTAGACATCATCCAGACGCTGATAAACGTATAGAACGTATGGATAATTATTTTGAAATTGTTCTTGATGGATACAGGTCTGAGACCCAAGTCGATGATTCGATGTTAGATAAGTTGCCTTTGTTTATTCAAGCCAATCTCATGGAAAATATCTTAGCATTATTTGAAATTATGCGAGACAATGGTGAAGAGCTTGAGTGCGATGAGGAACTTTCGTATCTGATCAAATGCATGGAAGACGATATCCCGTACTTTGGATTTTTCGATGAGATTTACTCCGTTGAAGAACCATTTGAGTACGAAGTGCGTAAAATCTAGTCATTCACATAATCAAGGCTGCCGATTGCAACATGCTTCGGCAGCCTTGTCCTTTTTTAAGAAGAAACATGATACAATATTTCATTAAGAGAGATTTAAAGACGACTTAAGGAGGTAATAATGGCGAATACAGATAAGTTTGATATGATCGCAAGTAGTTATGACTCACCGGGGCGGGTGCATATTGCTCAGGTATCAGCTGATGCTATTCGGGAATATGTAATCGACGCGGGTAATAAAAGCGCTATAGATTTTGGGTGTGGAACGGGTCTTGTTGGACTGAACTTGGTCAACGAATTTGCGTCTATGCTCTTTCTAGATTCTTCACCTAACATGATTCATCAAATTAAACAGAAAATTTCTGATGCTGATATTCAGAATGCAGATACATGTTGTTTTGATTTTGAAAAAGAGGGTCTATCCGAATTAAAGGCGGATTATATCTTTATGGCACAGGTACTCCTTCATATCCCTGATGTTGAATTTGTCCTTACTAGATTATATGAAGTTCTGAATGAGGGAGGACAATTACTCATCGTTGATTTTGATAAGAATGAGAATGTCGTGTCTGATTTGGTTCATAACGGATTCCATCAAGAAGAATTAGCTGGTATAATGGCTAAAATAGGGTATAAGAACATATGTTCTAAGACCTTCTATCATGGAACTCAAATATTCATGGGACAAGATGCATCTATGTTTATTCTCGATACTCAAAAATAACCTATAGGGCAGGGGAAGACTAGTGGAGTGGGACATAGCTGAGGAGTTACGTTACGAACTTATCGGATTCTGTTACAGAATGATGGGTTCCATTGCTGATGCGGAGGATGCGGTACAAGATACAATGCTCCGTGCCTGGCAGAACCGGAATCAGATTCGGCAAGATACTTCACATAAGTCCTAGATATATCGCATTGCCACGAATGTTTGTTTAGACAAGCTCAGACACGCCAAGCGTCGGGCACTGCCAATGAATTTGTCTGATCCTGCAACTAATATTATTGAACCAAAGGATAACTTGCCTAGAACCTCATGGATATGGCCTACTCCCGATATAGCTTGCGATCCCGCAGATATTGTGATTAGTAAAGAATCGATTCGTTTATCGTTTCTTGCTATGCTGCAAACTCTGCCGCCTAGACAACGTGCCGTCCTCATTCTTCATGATGTGTTTCGTTGGTCCGCCAAGCAAACAGCCGAGGCATTGGATATGACAACAGTTGCCGTTAATAGTGCGTTGCAGCGCTCGAGGGCTACAATGGCACTAGCGCATCTTAGGTCCGTACACTTCGTGAACTAGACGAAGAAGCAGACGAAAGACTTCTTAAACGCTACGTTGAAGCATTTGAAAACTACGATATTGATGCATTACTAACGTTATTCCACGAGAATGCCAGTTTGTCGATGCCACCTTATACGTTGTGGTTATGTGGCAAAATGAATATGGCATCATTTTATCAACTAACTCGCAGTCATTGTGCTGGTTCTCGATTGATTCCTGTTCGCGCCAATGGCAATTCTCCAGCTTATGCACAGTATGTGCCGTCTGAACATGATACAGCATTAATTCCATGGTCGATTCATCTTCTTGAGATACAAAATGGGAAGATTGCGCATATTCATCAATTCGCTGACCCTGATTTATTCGATCGATTTGGCTTGCCGCCACGACTAGATACAAATAAATTACTGGATTCGATTATTGATTTTACGAATAACCGATGATTTACTTACTGCTCATTCGTCTATACGTATGAATGACTATAAATCGAAAGGCGGAGATTTAATAATGTTGGATCGATTGTTTATTTGGATGGAGATTCCTGTATCGAATATGGAGCGGGCTAAAGCTTTTTATGAAGAAATACTCCAAGTTGAGATGCATATGATGCCTATGGGCGATTCTGAGTACGCGTTTTTCCCGGTTCAAGAACAAACCAATGGCGGAGCGTTAGTAAAAGGACCTCTTCATAAACCATCAATGGATGGCGTCACAATCTACATTGACGGTAAGCCGGACTTAGCAACTATCCTTTCAAGAGTTCCTGAAGCGGGTGGACAAGTGGTAATGGAGAAAACCTATGCGGGTAAGCACGCGGGGTATTTGGGGATGTTTGTGGATAGCGAAGGCAACCGCATCGGTCTTCAACATTTATAAGCAAAAAAAAGGGCCGTCCTAAGTAGGATGGCCTTTTAACTTGCGCTATCGGATTATGTGCGGTTAAATCCTCTAAGAATGAGCCATATCGCCAGAATCAATTGCTGAATCGCTATTGGAAAATTCAATACCATGTAAGTTGAATCCAGACCGATCAGACGAAGCATGAAGAATAGGCTAGCTGCGATAGATAGTATTGACCCAATAAGACCTAGTAGAGATAACCATCGAGGGACTATTTTTACTTGAAAAAAGATGAAGTTAAACAAGAACATCGCCACAACAAATGTTAGTGTCGTCGCCACATGATTGATCAAATCACGACCTTCACGCAATAATCCGCCTAAGATTTCAAAATACGAACCATTGAGAGACCCGACTTTTGCAAAATCCTCGCTTAATTTCAATAACAACAGAAGAATGATTACACCAATCATAATGAATACACCCGAAATGATACCGAACGCAGCGGATCCAAGCGCTAATCCTTTACGAGACGGACTTAAAATCGGATACAGCATAATCGGAATACCAACATAGGCAGCAATCATTAATAACTGGGAAGACCCTCCGATTAGGACTTGATTTACATCTGTAGAAGATTTGGCAAGATAATCAGTTCCATCTATAACAGGAACAACACTAAATATCCCTGTCACGAGCCCAACCAGGAATAACACACCAATAATGACGGCAGACTTTCTAGTTGAATGTGTAGATGTACTTGGCATAATGAACCTCCTTATAATCCGTTTCAACGATAATTGCTGTTACTATTCAGTTTATAAGTAGAAGTTGGGATACAGTACATCAGTTGAAGGAATTTGGTAAGAAAATGCAGAATGGTAGGAGCAAATACAGTGATTGTAGAGTTCGAACTTATTGGGTGGATAATTACTTTAATTGCCGCGTGGAGGGTAACATGAATGAATTTATTGAAATAAAAGGTGCACGGATCCATAACCTGAAAGACATCGAAGTGCGGATTCCGCGAAATAAGCTGACTGTCATTACCGGTGTATCGGGTAGTGGTAAATCAAGCCTAGCTTTCGATACTTTATATGAAGAGGGCAAGCGTAGATACCTTCAATTTTCAGGGGAACAGTACATGGTTGAAACGACCCCTAAGTTTGACACGATTACAGGTCTATCTCCTACTGTTGCGGTAGAGCAGCGGGTGATCCGTCAATCCAATCCGAGAAGTACAGTAGGAACACGTTCGAAGGTTGGGCATTTATTAGCTGTTCTCTACTCAGCCTACGGTTATCGCCAGCCGATGCACGATGATGGCTTGCCGCTTTCGATGGAGTTTTTTCAGAAAAATTCCCCTAAAGGCATGTGCGTGAAATGCTTGGGAACCGGTCGATACAATGAGATTAACGAGGACGCCATTATCAAGCTCGATGTTCCGATTAAAAGCTTTTTTAATGGTTTTTTGATGAAGCACAGATTGTATCGAGTGAATTTTAAAAAGTTCTGCGAACTGCATCAAATAGATGTGAATCATACAATCGGTACATTATCGGATGATTTATTGGTGTTGTTCAAATATGGTTGTCGAAGAAGCGGGTTTGTTGGGGCTGTCGTATTTTTTCAGGATATGCAGAAACATGTGACCAGTAAGTACATCCGGCACAATGGTGCGGATAAAGAAATCGATATTTTTGGAGTCAAAGCGATCCATGTAACTTGTCCCAAATGCAAAGGCTCGGGTCTTGGTGAACAAGCCCTTCATACGACGATTTTAGGCAGAAAGATTACAGATTTAGAGAATATGTACATAGACGAACTATTGAACTTCTTTATTCATCATAGAGGCGAATTACCTGGTAAGAATCTCATTGATGAGATCATCATGAAGCTAAAGTGTATGATAGATGTTGGATTGCACCATCTTGCGCTTTCCCGTCAAGTGCCATCACTCTCAGGTGGTGAAATTCAGCGACTCTTCCTCGCCTCGTTTATTATCGCAGAGATGGATTCGATCATCTTTATTTTTGACGAACCAACAATCGGGCTTCATGAAGTGGAAAAGCAAAATCTAATCCAAATCATACAAAACCTTGTGAAACGCGGTAATACGGTTGTAGCTGTAGAGCATGACGAAAACTTTATGCGTGCTGCCGATTACATAATAGACATAGGTCCTGATGCTGGTATTTACGGAGGTGAGCGAATATTCCAAGGTAGTCTAGATGAATTTATGTTATGCAATAACTCTAGAACCGCACCTTATCTTGCTGGCGCTAAAGTAGTAAATCTTAAACCTAATGATCGGACGATTAGTAATCAAAAAATGCTAACGATCGAGCATGCGAATCTGCACAATTTGCGAGATGTCTCCGTATCGATTCCACTTGGTGTGATGGTAGGTATTGCAGGGGTTTCGGGTAGCGGGAAATCCAGCTTAATTCACGATACGTTGGTACCTAAGCTGAAGCAATTATTGAAGAACAAGCTAGTTCATGAAGTGGATGACGATGAGATCTCGTCTATGATTGATGATGTATCTGTAACAGGCACGGAACATATTAAAAAGTGCATTGTAGTGGATCAGAAGCAGATCGGCAGAAGTAGAACGTCTTGTCCGGCTACTTATACGGGAATCATGGAGCGGGTTCGCACGATTTTTGCAAAAAGACCTGAGGCACTTGAGAACGGCTATGCAGCTGGCCTGTTCACGGTGAACTCCCAGGGTGGATGTAGAGCATGTAAAGGAGAAGGGTTTAAGAACTTTTATATCGGATTCGGGAACTCGATCGAAGTGGATTGTGAGATGTGCGGTGGAACAGGCTATGTGGAAGAAGCGTTAAGCGTGAAGATCGAAGGGAAGAACATTAAAGACATCTTGGCGATGAGTGTGACGGAAGCGGCGGATTTTTTCGGACGTGAAGAATCGGAATCTTATGATAAAACAATATCCAACATCCTTGACACACTTATGCGCGTCGGAATGGGATACATTACACTTGGACAAAAGACTCCAACAATATCAGGTGGCGAAGCGCAAAGGATCAAGCTTGCGAAAGAACTTTGCAAACAAAAAGGTAGTGGAAATGTCTATATTCTGGATGAACCGACAACGGGTCTTTCCTTCTACGACACGGATCGTTTGATTGAGCTCATGCATCAGCTTGTTGATGCTGGGAATACAATGATCGTCACGGAACATGATCCCTATGTACTCGCAAACTGTGATTTCATTATCGAAATGGGGCCAGGCGGCGGTAGTGATGGAGGGTATGTCCTTGCACAAGGTACTCCGCAGGAGTTATCGTCCAACAAGGATTCGATTATCGGAAAATATCTGAAGCAGGTGCTAATATGAGCTATGAATGGATGATTTCTACTCCTGAAAAAGAAGGAATGGATTGCAGCATTCTAGACCAAGTAGATGATTATATCAAGCAAAAGCGGTATCGCCTTGTTAATAGTGTTCTAATCGTGAAAAATGGCAAGATTGTTTTTGAAAAATACTACAATAAGTTTAACGAGACTAGCAGAAACAATATCAAATCCATTTGGAAAAGTATTCTTTCCATTACGACAGGCATATGCCTCGACAAGGGGATAATCAAAAGCTTGGATGAACCGATCGGGAACTATCTGAAGGAATTCGCACAAAATACTCATCCCTACCACAAGCTTATCACGATTCGTCATCTACTGAGCATGACGTCAGGTATCTATTGGAATAGTGGGGTTCATTATCATTGTCCGATGCTCGTTCAAATGATGAGAACAAGCGATTGGATGGCGCATATTGCAGATATCGAAATGAAAGGCGTCCCTGGGATGCATTTTCAATACAAGGAATGGGATGTCATGCTCTTATCTGCGGTAATCGGAAGAGCTTGTGGGGTAACGGCTTATGACATCACCCAAGAGTATTTGTATCAGCCACTCGGTATCACAAGCGGGAGATGGCCACAAAGTCCATGTGGTTTTTCCTATACGGTCATGAAAGGGGAGGAAGAGTCCGATCTATCCGCAAGAGATCTTGCCAAGATCGGGATGCTGCTTCTAGATAAAGGCAAGTACAACGGAAACCAGATCGTTTCCTTGGATTATGTCATGCAAGCGGTTCATTCTTCCAATACAAATGCTCCGTTCGGCCCATCATCAGGTGTTTGTGGATATGGGTTTCTATGGTTGCTTTTAAAGGATGGATACGGATGTCGAGGGTATGGAGGGCAGGAGGTTAATATCATTCCAGATAAGAGTTTTGTAACTGTTATTCAAGCTACTCCAACACCTTCAAGCAAATTGTATAAAGATATTCATGAAAATATATTGAGAAAAGCTATTTTGTAGAAACTCCTTGATGAAATATCTATAAAAGATTCCGAAAACAAGGGTGTTGTATATCGCATGAAAATAGGAAATTACTAAAGAGAGTAAGAGCTATCTACAAGCTCTTACTCTCTTTTTAGTTATCAGTTTGCAATGGAGGCGTATGAAGAATGTACCGAGATGAATGGCTATATTTTAAAAGAGATTATCGCAAAGCATTTGTATGGGTGTTAATCGTGAGTATGATAGTATTCTTTATTATGCTATGGGGAGCGGAACAGTTATTTCGTTCTAATCCAGAAAATGTGATGCAGTTCTTACAAGATAGGCTTGGTGTGGATTCCCCACAGATGGTGGATTCCGGATTCACCCATATATTCTTGCACAATCTACGGGCTGCGGTAAGTTCGTTTTTGTTGGGACTGATTCCGATTGTTATATTACCTGCTTTCACTACGGTCGCAACCATTGCCTCGATTAGCTTCGTTATTCCGTTTGCTCAATCTTTAGGGGTATCTGCTTGGAAAATTATTGTGTATGGCATTCTGCCGCATGGCCTGCTCGAGATTCCAGCCTTTGCACTTGCTAGTGCCATCGGGATTTATATGAGCCTTAGTATTATTCGCCAACTCTTCAATAAACGTAAGCTCAACCGCCCGCTATTACAAGTGATGAAGCAATGTCTGCGTTCGTTTATCCTCGTTGTCTTTCCACTCATTCTCATCGCGGCAGTGATTGAAGCTTTTGTGACATCTGCCATACTTCACAATTTTACTTAGATCGGATCGGCAAAAGCGAACGGGAAGAAACTTCTTCAGAAGTAAATAGGTCAACTTGAACTGCCGGTAGGATGAATCCAGCCGGTGTAAGACTGAACTTTCTCGTTAATAACTTTAAGCTGATGCGTAAGGTCGTCAAGCTTGTGCTGGGTGAGTTGTTGCTGCTCCACTAGCAATTGGTACCTAGCAGGGATCGTCTCCTCGCCTTGGTGATACAGATCCAGATAATAACGGATCATATCAATCGACATTCCTGCAGTTCGAAAGGCAATAATCGTTCGCAGCCAGCCGAGTGAAGTATCATCAAAGACCCTACGGCCATTTTGATCCCGTATTATGCTAGGAATTAGGTTCTGATCCGTATAATAGCGCACCGTATGAGGGGAAATATGAAACATCTCAGCGACTTCCTTGACAGAATAGGACATGAATGCTCACCTTTCAAAATGTTATTGACTTCGAGTTACTCGAATTCATTATACTTCATCATAACAAAATGATGAGAGGTGAATGAGATGAAAAATAAAGTTTGGCTTATTACCGGAAGTTCACGAGGATTAGGCCGCGAGATTGTATTAGCGTCTTTACAACAAGAGGATTACGTTATTGCAACCGCACGTAATCTGGCATCATTAGAAGGACTTTCGGCTGCACACGGAGATCGTATTTTGACGTTAAAGCTGGATGTTACGGATGTTGACGAAGTGAAGGCAGTCGTAACCAAAGGCTTGAGTCATTTTGGCAGAATAGATGTGCTGGTTAATAATGCGGGGTATGCTAATGTTGCTTCAATTGAAGATACAGATATCTATGATTTTCAAAATCAAGTGAATACGAATTTCTTCGGCGTAGTCTATATGACGAAAGCAGTTCTGCCGACTATGCGAGAGCAAGGTAGAGGTTCCATTATTAATATCTCTTCCATTGGTGGACGATTCGGAAGTGCTGGTCTTGGTGCTTACCAAAGTTCCAAATTCGCTGTAAATGGTTTTACGGAAGTTTTGGCGAAAGAAGTTGCAACATTTGGGATCAGGGTCACGACTGTTGAACCCGGTGGCATTGCGACAGATTGGGCAGGCTCGTCTATGGATATTCCTCATATAAGTGAGCCTTATACTCCGATCATTGATCCAGTTGTAACTGGCTTAAGAAGAATGAATGCTCTGGTTTCGGGAGAGCGAGTGGGCATTCTAAGCGATCCTGCTAAGATAGCGGAAGTCATACGGCAATTAACGGAGATGACTGACCCTCCACTACATCTATTAATGGGGACTAGTGCTTGGCAGATAGCGCAAGAAGGGGCCAAACAGCTCGCGGATTCGGATTCACAATATGAAAAGCTAACGAAGTCAACAGTTTACTTTGAATAAAATATTCGTTAGATTCTGAATGAGACCACTTCGTAATATAAGGTGGTCTCGATTGCCTAATCATTAGAAAATCGCTCTAAGAGCGGTTTTTTTTGTTATATATGCACATTTTATTTCATGCGGGGTATTATAATTAAAAGAGTACATTGACAGTCACAGTAATATATCTTATTATGCAAATATGGAGGTGGTTGAATGAGCGAGAACAAAATCACATCCGACCTGCTGAGAGGACATACAGATACGATGATATTACGGCTCTTGTCCGAGGCTGATCGTTATGGATACGAGATTGTTAAGCTGATTGCCGAGCGATCAGGCGGCGAGTATGAATTAAAGGAAGCAACGATGTACTCCAGCTTCCGTCGACTTGAAGCAGACGGCGATATCGAGTGGTATTGGGGCGATGAATCACAGGGCGGACGACGCAAATATTTTAGGATCACATTAAAGGGAAAGGAAACTTACGACCGGAACAAAAGCAATTGGAATTACGCTAAGCGCGTGTTAGAAGATCTATTATAAGGGGGATTGATGTGATGAATCAGAAATTAACGAACTATTTGAACGGCGTTTTCACGCCATATGACGGGGTGAAAAGCGTAACCGAATTGAAGGCTGACCTGCTCTCCGATTTACAGGAAAGATACAGTGAACTAAGAGCTGAAGGTAAAGATGATGATACAGCGTTTAAGATGACGATTGATAGTATTGGTGACATTGAGGAGACGATTCTGGAGGTTTCGAACCTTTCCCGATCACTTGAACGACAAGTTCAGATAAACCTCAGTGCGATCGATCTGCAAAAGAGTGACTTCGCAGGTGTTACAATGCACAAAGGTAAATTCAAATCGAGCGCGCTCCGCGGAGCTGACTTTACGGGGGCAGACCTAACCGGCAGTTTGTTTGCGACGAGTGATGCGTGTGAAGCTAAGTTTGACGGTGCAAATCTGACAGACTGCAACTTGTCCACGCTTGATCTTACGAATGCTAACTTTAATAAATCAATTCTGGTTCGTACCCACTTCAATATGTCAGGGCTAGACGGAGTGAAATTCAAAGACATAAAATTGATCGATGTCACGATAACGAAGACCGATCTAAGAAAGACAATCTTTATAAATTGCCACTTTAACGGTGTGAACTTCAGCGTATGTGACCTTCGAGGCATGCATTTAGACGGTATGAGCTTTACTGGAGTTAAGTTTGACAAGTCCGCGTTGAATGACGTTTCGTTCCGAGGAGCGACACTCAAGAACGTGTCATTCCGTCTACCTTTTTCCGTGACAAACAAGTCTTACCGCGAATTTAAAACCGTTAGCTTTGATGGTGCAACGATGGATAAGTTGACCTATGCTGGACTGAAAGGTCTGTATGTCGTCGATTTATCGAAAGTTACCGTCATTTAATTTGAAGAGGAGGGGATCCGATGCAAACTTTGCAATCGAAGTCCATTCAGGTAAAAGGACTGGTGAAATCTTACAAGCAGCATCAAGTGCTCAAGGGTGTTGATTTTGAAGTGGAAAAGGGGAGTATCTTCGCACTCCTTGGTTCTAATGGGGCGGGCAAGACAACGGTTGTCAAAATCTTGACAACGTTACTCCAACCTGACAGTGGAAGTGCAGTCATTAATGAATACAACGTTTCGTCTAACCCCGATCAAGTGCGTCAAGTAATCAGCTTAACTGGACAATTTGCCGCCGTGGATGAAATTTTGACTGGGCGGGAAAATCTGGTGATGATTGCCAAGCTTAGATACCTCAAGAATCCTCGTCAGATTGCAGATGACATGCTTAAACGCTTCGGATTAACTGATGCAGCAAACCGTAAAGTATCTACTTACTCAGGGGGAATGCGCCGTAGACTTGATATTGCTCTGAGTTTAGTAGGGGAACCGAAGATCATTTTCCTAGATGAACCCACAACGGGACTTGATCCTGAGGCAAGAATTGAGGTTTGGAAGGTTGTCAAAGAATTTGCCGAAGGCGGAACGACCGTATTTCTCACTACACAGTATTTGGAGGAAGCTGAGCATCTTGCTGACCGAATTGCTATTCTGCATGAAGGCAGGATTATCACGAGCGGCACACTTTCAGAACTCAAGAAGATGCTCCCATCTGCAAAGGTAGAGTATGTTGAGAAACAACCGACACTAGAGGAGATTTTCCTCGCAATCGTTGGCAAAAAGGAGGGAAAGTAAATGGAATCGACAAAGAAACATTTTTTCATCGATATTAGCGTAATGCTGGGACGTTCCATGCGTCACATTTTCCGTAGTATGGATACGATCATCACGGTTACAATCATGCCAATCATGATGATGCTGCTGTTCGTCTATGTATTTGGCGGTGCCATACAGACTGGAACGGATAATTATGTGAATTATTTGCTACCTGGAATTCTCCTGATGGCGATTGCTAGCGGAGTATCCTATACCGCTTACCGGTTGTTTAATGACGTCCAGAAGGGTATAATCGAACGCTTTCAGACAATGCCGATTTCACGTTCTGCCTTGCTATGGGGGCACGTATTAACCTCACTCGTATCTAATGCTATATCCTTAGTCGTCATTATTCTAGTCGCACTCTTGATGGGTTTTCGCTCCTCCGCTGGCGTACTACCTTGGCTTGCTGTAGCAGGCATACTCGTACTATTTACACTCGCATTAACTTGGGTTGCAGCCATTGCAGGACTATCTGCCAAAACTGTTGATGGTGCAAGCGCCTTCTCCTATCCGATTATCTTCCTACCCTTTATTAGTTCCGCATTCGTACCAACCGAGTCCATGCCGACCGTCGTTCGTGTTTTTGCTGAAAATCAACCCGTGACCTCAATCGTAGAAGCTACCCGTGCATTGTTGTCTGGCGAGTCACCTGGAAACGAGATATGGATTGCACTAGCTTGGTGTGTTGGGATCATGCTGTTGGCTTATTTCTTTGCAATGAGAGCGTATAAAAAGCGAGTATAAAAAGAAATGATGTTTAGTTAACAAGTTATCAGATGGGCTTAGGAAGTCGCGGAAAAAGCGGCTTTTTTTGTTTTTCATCCTAAGTAGTTTTCAAAAATTCGCGAAAGCTACAGTAATTATGTAAAATAATCAAAGGGATGGAGTCCAACAAAATATATATTTTATGGAGTCGATGAGAGTATGGGGAAAATTCGCGTACTTGTAGCTGATGATGAAAAAGAAATTCGCGATTTGGTCAAAAAGTATTTGGAGCGAGAATTGTATCAGATTGATACAGCAGTAGATGGGGAAGAAGCGCTTCGTCTGTTCGAGAGTCACAAATACGATTTAATCCTGCTAGATCTGATGATGCCCAAAGTAGACGGTATTGAAGTATGCAGAAGATTACGCAACTTAACGAACATCCCGATTCTGATCTTGACAGCTAAGGATCAAGAGATCGACAAGATATTAGGGCTTGGTATCGGAGCCGATGATTATATGACCAAACCGTTTAGCATTAACGAATTAGTCGCGAGAGTTAAAGCTCAATTACGGCGGTTTTTGGTGCTAGGTAGTGAAGCAGATGCTGGCGCTGAGGCGGAAGCAATGCTTATCCGTTATAAAGGTTTGACGATCGATCTGAAACAGTATGCAGCGATGATCGACGGGAAAGTGGTTGCACTGACCGCCAAAGAATTTGAACTTTTGAAGTTTTTTGCCACGCATCCAGAGCAAGTATTTACGAAGACGCAAATCTTCCGTCAGGTTTGGGGTAGTAACTATTTGGAGGATGATAATACGGTGATGGTCCATATTCGTAAGCTCAGAACAAAGATTGAAGTTGATCCTTCTAATCCAAAATGGATTCAGACTGTGTGGGGGATTGGATATAAATTTGCAGGTGAAAAAGATGAAACGTGATCATGCGACTATACTTATCGGCATGCAATTATTGATACTAACTGGTCTTATCGTGATAGAATCAACAAACCAGCCCCTAGATTTCCTGCGCGGGGCTTTATTTATTATTCTGGTTGTCATTACATTGTTACTTTTTCTCAGGCATATTCGTTTTAAAATAAAGCTAGTGAGCATGACCAAGTTGCTAAGAAGAGTGAGTCAAGGTAATGTAAACGTCCGATTGCTCGTGAATGACGACTCTGTCGTTAATGAGTTTATTTTCACAATCAATGAATTAATCAACCAATTGGATAAAATTCAAGTTCAGACGATCAAATCCGAGGTGGCAAGAAAAAGCCTGCTTTCTAATATATCTCATGACATTAGAACCCCACTTACTTCTATTATTGGGTACGTGGATGCCTTAAATGATGACATCGCTACAACTCGTGAAGAAAAGCTGGAGTATCTCGATATCATATCGCGAAAATCCAGAGCATTAAAACAATTGATTGATGAAATATTCGATTTAGCTAAGCTTGATGCAGATGAGGTAACGCTGCGACCAGAGACACTTGATTTAGCGGAGATGACCAGGGAATCACTGATTGAAATTATGCCTGCTTTGAAGCAAGCAAACATGAAACTGATCGTGTCCATTCCGGAGAAAAAGTGTTCGGTTACTGCGGATCGCCTTAGCGTGCAGCGAATTCTAAATAATATTGTGAAAAATGCGGTGCAACATGGACAGCAGGGCAATGAATTAGGTGTTGAATTAACGCAGCAAGCTGATGCGTATCATCTGAAGATATGGGATAAGGGGCAGGGCATCCCACAAGAAGAATTGACGAAAGTATTCGAACGAATGTATAGGTCGGAGAGCTCTCGTAACCCGATGTACGGAGGAAGCGGTCTGGGACTGGCTATCACGAAGGTGCTTGTCGAGAAAAACGGTGGGACCATATGGGCTGAAAGCCAGCCGGGACATAAGACTACTTTTACCTTTACCCTTCCGATTCAAAATTAAGAATTAATTAAGAAATGGTTAAGTAGCATTTAAAATCGTCTATTTATCATTGAGCTATAGCCTATAAGGAAGGGCTTCAAGGAGGTGTAGATGATGACCGCAATCATACAAACAACACGACTTACTAAAAAATATGGTGGACAAATTGCAGTGAATGACCTGAATATGACTGTAAAACAAGGCCAAATCTACGGCTTTCTCGGTCAAAATGGTGCTGGTAAAACGACGACTATTCGTATGCTGCTTGGTTTGATTAAACCAACTAGCGGGACAATCGAAATGTTTGGGGAGCATCTATATGACAAACAGCGAGAGATCTTAAGGCGAGTAGGCTCTATTGTCGAGTTTTCAGGTTTTTATGAAAATCTGACTGCTAGAGAAAATTTAATGATTAATGCAAGTCTTGTGGGTGTTCACACGAAGAATGCGATTGATGAAGCACTTGAAATCGTCGGTCTGCAAGGCGAACCATCCAAGAAAGTTGAAAAATTTTCTTTAGGCATGAAGCAGCGGCTAGGGATTGCCCGCGCCATCCTTCATCACCCGGAGTTGTTGATACTTGATGAGCCTACAAATGGTTTGGATCCCATTGGTATCAAAGAAATTCGAAATATGATCAAATCGCTTGCCGAAGAACGAAAAATTACGATTCTAGTCTCAAGTCATATTTTATCCGAGGTTGAATTGTTGGCTGATCATATTGGGATCATTCATCTAGGTAAACTGCTTGAGGAGGTCTCATTTACTGAGCTTCGGCAGCGAAATCGCAAATTTCTGGAGTTTCAGGTCTCGAATGATAATCGGGCAGTGATGCTTCTTGAACAGCATTTGGCCATAACCGACTATGAGGTTCGTGATGAAGGGATTATTCGTGTCTACTCGCATATAGGTCAGCAAGGTAAAATCAACAAGATGTTAGTCGATCATCAGATTGAAGTTACGAGAATTGCGCTGAGCGAAGACAAATTGGAAGATTATTTCGTCCGAATGATTGGGGGCGATAAGATTGGTTAATTTGGTGTACACCGAGCTTCTGAAGCTGAGACGGGCTAAGATGTTCATGATCAGTTTGATTGGTGCGGTAGCAGCCCCAATTATGGTTTTTATCGGTTATTTGGACAACATGGCCAAGAACCCCGGGAAACCCGTGCTGTTCAGTGATGTATGGTCAGATACCAATCTGTATGTGACTCTGCTTATCGGAACACTGTTATATGGAGTCATTACCGCTTATCTGTTTATCCGTGAATTTACGGAAGATACAATGAAAAATCTACTAACCATTCCCGTGTCTAGAATAGGAATTATCTTTAGTAAGCTGGTGCTGTTATTTTTGTGGATCATGATATTGACCTTTACATCGTGGGTGTTGATATTAATTCTCGGTCTTTTGGCACAATATGAAGGAATGTCGATCGGTGTCATCCTGCAATCGCTGAAAGAGTTTCTAATTGGAGGAAGTCTGCTTTTCTTATTATCAACACCGACGATGTTTGTCGCTTTTCTTTTCAAAAATTATGTACCTACCATTATTTTCACAGCTGTGATTACGATGGGGAATGTAGCAATTACTAACCGGGATTATAAAGCCGTATTTCCTTGGTCGGCTGCGCATGTGATCGCAGAGAGCAGCTATGTTCCTGCTTATCCACCGTTTTATTCGTATGCAGCGATTCTTGCTGCAACTGTGATTGGGCTCGTAGCAACGATTGTTTATTTTAAAAAAATGGATATCGATTAAGCTAAATATAAAAGTCAGGGGTTTTTAAAGTATGTCTCAATTGAACACAGATATTTTTCGATTAATTAACGATTGGGGGAAGCAACTTGACTTCCTAAATCCTATTGTTGTCTTTATAGCGGAATACACGATCTATTTTCTTGCTTTGGCAATGCTATTTTATTGGTTTACTGGCATTAAACGATATCGAATGATGGTGATTCAGGCTGGACTTGCATTTGTCTTAGCTGAAGTGATTGGTAAATTGTTGGGTAAGTTGCATGAGCATCATCAACCCTTTGCCGAACTACCGGATGTGAGTAAACTGATTGACCATGCAATTAACAACTCTTTTCCAAGTGATCATACGATCTTGTTCTTCTCTATTTGTACCTCTTTCTGGCTTGTACGGAAGAGAAATGGATGGTTCTGGCTTGTCCTAGCAACCTGTGTTGCAATCTCACGTGTGTGGGTTGGGGTTCATTATCCAGTTGATATCTTAGTAGGTGCAATTGTCGGCATCATCTCAGCCTTAATATGTTATTGGTTCATACCTGATCTCAGATTCATCAAGAGACTGCTGGCTTCATATGAGAAGTTGGAACAGCGCATTTTGCCAAGACGCCAAAAATCAAGACGTTAAAATAATAGTGTGGCGATGAACTGAGTTCATCGCCACACTATTACTCCTCAATCCAAACCACACCTCGCTTTTCGTATTCCATTCTGTATTCAACGGCAGCTGCAATATTCGCATTGGCGAACCTTTCCGTGATCCAAAGTCCCAAATCAAGTCCCGAAGTAACTCCTCTTGCAGTGATAACATCCCCATGATCAACAATTCTGTAAGGAAGGAATTCTGCCCCGTATTCAATGATTTCATTCTGTGCCAAACGATGCATTGTCGCCTTACGACCACTCAATATACCCGAGGCTGCGAGTAGCATACCTCCTGTACAAACACCCGCTATGATCGTTCCTTCATTATGCATCTCTCGAATCAGTTCAGTCAGTGTTCCAAGCTCTGCTTGCTTACGTGCACCATGTTCAGCTTTATGATTCCAACCACCACCAGGTACAATTAACAGATCTGGGCGATTATCCATTCGTAAGCAATCATTTAATTTAACTGTAACTCCATATGAAGTGGTGATCTCTTGTTTGGGTTCACTTGATACGAGTTCAACTATAAAAGGTGCACCTTCATCAATTGCTCTTTTGAGTACCTCAAAAGGGGCGAGTGAGCCAAGTTCTCCGAAGCCGTCAAACAATACGATTTGGATTTTCATAATTGGAACACCGTCCATCATTTTTTATTATGATAAAATCGCTTTGCTTTTGCACGATTCCCACAATCCGCCATCGAACACCAACGCCTGCTGCGATTGCGGCTTGTATCCAAAAACAGCCAACCACACGGATCTCCTTCGCATTTTTTCACTCTACTAAGTTCTTTTTCAGAAGTGAGAATGTCTATAGCAGATTGAACAATCGGTGGAAGCATTACGTCTAAAGCATCTTCATCATTCATAAATTCCAATGAAAATTTATTCTCTCCATGTACGACTCGCATCTTCCCATAAACATTACCTAAGGCAGAATTGAGTACAGAGAGATCTTTAGAGTCTGGTGTTTTATTATTTAATACTAGACTAAGAATTTGGTAAATCGATTCCCGCAGCTCAATGGCTTGCTCAAGAACTTCTTTTGCCTGAGAAGGTTGATTTTCTGCTTTTTTGAGTAGTGAAAGTGATTGCGTCTTATTAAGAATATTGGCATGCAAACTCCAGTTTACCAGTTTCTCGTAACTCGTTAGCGACTCCTTGGATTCCTCAATGCTATCGTGCCAACCTACTGTATTGGCAAAATCCAAACACAAACGTCCGCCGAGTAAATCAGGCTTATTTACCTCTTTATTTATATCCGACATATGACTTCCCCTTGTCTTACCGCATGTATTTTCTATAACCATTATAAAAGGTATTGACAGTTAGAATCAATCTCTGGATAATATAACCATCAAAACAACTTTAGAGGGTTATATGTATCTTGGAAGAAGATCATCGCCACCATCCGAAACGACCCATCATGCGATATGAAATCACCTAAATTCTATTGGAGGTATTAAACATGAGTGAAATATTAAGAAACTCGGTTAAAACGATGGTAAAGGAAACATTCGAAGGCCCACCAGTTCCTGTAAAAGGAAGTTGGTTCACGGATTCCAAGCCGAATTCTGGCATTTTCGGTGTACTAGAGGGGATGTCTTACGATCAAGCTTCAATAGCTGTTCATGGAACAACATTGGCTGCGCATATTGATCACATCCGTTATCACATGTGGGGAACCAATGAGATCATAAGACAAGGGAAACAACCGGAAATGGACTGGAGAAAGAGTTGGGGTATTCATTCGGTAGATGAGCAGGAATGGAATCGAATCCAGGAAGGATTGCGAAATGAATACTTAACGCTATTGGAATCAATTGACGTTATTGACTGGAATGAACTACTTGCCAATGAAGTATTATCGTCTCTGGCTCATTCTGCCTATCATCTGGGAGCTATTAAACAAATGATAAAAAGTGTAAAGCCATCCTCCTGATCGACTTTAACTGATCTCAGCCGGGAGAAACGATGTCATGCTGAAGAATAACTCTATGTTATTAAAAAAATCACCCGACTCTACTAAGAAGTCGGGTGATTTCATTTGATTGACTAGTGGCAAATATTGGAATAGACTAGTGATATTCAATCTCCTAAACCAATTAATAGAAGGGAATGATGGAACAATGCTTAAAAAGGGACTATCAAGAATGGTCATACTTGCACTCTTACTTAGCTTTTCGTTAGGCTTAAACGTTGGTGCATTCTCATCTGTAGCAAGTGCTGCCACAAGTAATGCAACATTCAACTGCTCTAGTTATGGAGTGACAACTGTTGTGCCGGTTGGTACAACACTGCCTGCTGGATGGATTATCTCACTCAAGAACGGCGATAATATTACGGCTAAGTGCTTGATCGGTGGAGCAACAGGCGAACAAGTAGTCGCGGAGCTTGGTAGTGCAGTTCCGAGTGGTTGGGTCGTTATTAACCAGACACCTTCTTCCATTACACTTAAAAATGCGAACGGAGCTAGTTACGGGGTAATATATACGGTCGTGCCCATTTCACCTCTTCCTGCTGGATGGGCGATGACAAACAGAACAGATAGTGCTGTGTGGATCCAAAATCTAAATGGAGCCCCAACGGGTGCACAAGTCACCGTATTAGTTGGTACTCCATTACCTAATGGCTGGGTGATTGTCAATACGATAGGTTCTACGATGACTATTAAGTACGTGATCGGAATAGCATACGGAGAGACCCTGACAATCTTACCGATTTCACCGCTTCCAACCGGGTGGGCAGTCATTAATAAGACGGATACTGCGGTTTGGATTAAGAACTTAATTGGGGCTCCCTTGGGTACGGTTGTGAATGTCCTTGCTGGTTTCCCTATACCGGCAGGTTGGACTGTAATCGCGAACTTAGGCCAAACAGTAAATATTAAATATACAGGATAGGATTAGGACTTATTAACAAGCAGGCTGACACAGCCTGCTTATTCTTTTGAAATGACGCGAAATCAGAATTTCTTAATCATTCTCTTGGAAGTGTAGGTTTGTTTCACATAAGCTCTTCATTGCTTCCATCAACATGAATGCAGCCATGCCCATAAGATTCTTATCTTTATATGCAATTCCTACAGTAACGACAGGATTCAAATTAGTTATAGGTCTTATAACCACAGTGGCTTCCTGTTCCAGACCATGGTACAACGGAACAATCCCAATTCCGAACTCAGCCTTAACCATTTGTTGAATGACAAAGAAACTTCCAATTTCCATATAAGAGAACAGGTTTTGCTCACCCCCATAAATTGTCGTTTCCCAAAGCTCTCGATAGATACAAGTAGGTTCTTTAACTAGAAGGGTTAATCCCACGAGATCACTTAATGTGATGCTATCTCGACTTGCAAGTGGGTGATTGATGTTCAACATGATCCCTAATCTTTCCTCGATCAGCGGCTCAAACTCCAGTAAAAGCTTAGAGGGAGGTGTGGAGCACACGCCGAAATCTAAATCACCTGAGCGAACCCGCTCCGCAATTGATCGGCTACCGCTTACCTCCATCGATAACTCCACTTTTGGCTTTGTCATGCAAAAGTTAGCAATTATAGTCGCTAACTGCTGGCTAGCAATAGGTTCGATAGCGGCAAACCGTACCAAGCCGTTGTCTCCAGCAGCAATTTCTGAGACAGTCTGTCTCATGTTTCCAATCGACTTAAGTAAAGTCGAAGCCTCATGATGGAGCCATCGACCCGCTTCGGTTACGATCACACGTTTTCTATGGCGCACGAATAAAGTAACGCCTAGATCAGCTTCGAGACGTTGAATCTGAAGAGTAACCGTAGAGGGAGCATACTGGAGCTCTTCAGCGGCTTTAAGAAAATGACCATGACGCACGCAAGCCTCGAAGGTTTTTAAAGCTACAAGATCCATTAACATCACCTTTGTTTAAGAAATCTGAATAAATTATTCATATTATTCAATTTTACAAAAATATCCTTCCATTTTACAATAGGATCAACTTCATATTTGGGGGGAGATGGGAGAGATGGGTACTAGATCCGCGTTTAATTGGATTACGCTATGGGCATCGTTGTTGTTCGTCGTTATACTCGGATTTTCCCGACTCTCTTACGGGATGTTCTTGCCTGGGATACAGAGAGGGATCGGGGGGAGCTATGGACAGCTCGGTATACTCGGCACTGTCAACTTTATCGGTTATTTGGTTGGGACATTGTGTCTATCTCCCTTGATCTCGAGGTTTCCAGAATACAAACCTATCCTAAATCGGGTGACATGCTTACTTCTCGGATTAACATTGATCGGCTCGGCATTTAGTGAGAATTTCACTGATCTTGGGTTTTGGCGGTTCGTCATTGGGTTGTTATCTGCCATCGCTACTGTATTAGTTCTGTCCATTGCAATGGATGCCGTTCGTCCGAAGGAACAGGGAGTGGCGTCAGGTCTTATATGGCTAGGCGGATCAGCCGGGATTCTAGTGACGGGTGTATTCGCTCCCTTTACCATAAATCCTTCGCACATGCAGGGATGGCGGTATGCTTGGGTGATTATGGGCGTATTTGGTGTAATTGTGGCGATCGGTTTCGAGGTCGTCACCAGAAAAACAGGAACCGAGCAAATATCCTCACAGATCAAATCGAAGCAAAGGGACAAAGAAAGCGAAAAAGTGTATCGTCTCCTGCTTAGCCCAAAGAGACTCTTGTTCTTAATCGCTTCTTATTTCTTCTTCGGCTCAGGATATATCATTTATTTCACGTACTTGATTCCCTATTTGGTGATCAAAGGAATTCCGTCCCTCTATGCTGGATTTATATGGTCTGGAATCGGATTTGCGGGTTTATTTAACGGATGGATCGGTGGCAAAGCGATTGATCGATGGCCAAGTGGGTATACGCTTGCGTTAGGATTAACCTTAGGGACGATCGGAGTGAGTGGAGTAATTACCAATAATATATTCTTTATTGTGCTTGGAGCTACCCTGATTGGACTGGTTTCCTTTATTACCCCGCCCTTGATGACGACTGCGCTCCTTCGTCGCCATGTCCCTCAACATGCATATGCAGCATGCCTTAGCATAGCCACTGCTTTTTTTGCCTATGGACAGATTATGGGTCCTATCGTTGGAGGCGTGGTGGTCGAACAGTACGGATTGCAATTGGGAGTAGCATCCAGCGCAATCTTTATGGCAATTTCCGCTGCGCTCGCTGGATTGTATGGACGGCAGCAACGAAAGCTTGAAATTCGTGATTTACCTATTAGTGGTTGAATAGTAGATAGGAATGGGAGAGAAGAATTGATGACAAATTTAGTAATTTCTCGCGGAAACTCAGCGGTTGCTCACTGTGCTTTTACATTTGATGATGGTCCTATGCGGACTCCTATTGACGCATGGCTGGATGCCTTGGAACAGGGAGGCGCACGTGGGACGTTTTTTTTAACGGGAGAGTGGTTCGATCGTTATCCGGCAAAAGCAAGAGAAATGCTAGCCAGAGGACATGAGCTCACAACCCATACCTATCATCATCGTAGAATGGCAGATGTGAGCAAATCCGTATTCTTCGAAGAACTGAAACTGGCGGAGCTAGCATACCAAGAGGCAACAGGAAGACCGGTTCCGTCCATTATTCGTTTTCCTTATGCCTCTTATCGGGAGGAGAACTTGCAGTGGCTTCAGGAATGGAACTATCTGAACGTCGAGGGCAAGGATACTGTAGACTGGTCGGGACCACCATGTGCGCAGCTTGTGGAAAGGGTGATACCGAAGCTTGTCAATGGAGCGATATTTATGTTTCATGCTAATGAAATTGCCAAAGAAACGCCACAAGCCGTTAAAACACTCGTTCAACATGCTCATGCGAAAGGTCTTGCCATGGTTACAGTATCCCAACTGCTGCATGCCGATGGATTCAAAGCAGCTAAACGTAGTTGGCAAGTTCGCTTCAAACCAACGCTTCAAGATTCTTTCAATAGTGAGCAGTGGAAGAACGTCGATAAGGAAGATGAACTGAGGAAGCTGGCTGCTGATTCACTTGAATGGGGGAATCTTAAGGCTCCGACAGGATTCGATGCCTATAGTAAATGGCTCCAAGTACTCTCCAAGCAGAATCAGCTGGATGGAGAATCACGTTTATTCGCGCGCAGTTTTGCGGAGCAGCATTGGGCATACGTGAGAGTATCGGTACAAGGCGATGTGCTGGTGCTGGAGGACTTCGCTACGAAAGAATCCCATGCGGATGCCTTGGTATATATCCTGCAATGGGCTTCTCAGGAGGCATCAAACTTAGGATGCAAATGGATTACCAGCAGCATGGATATGCGGCGAATACACAAGCTCTGTGAACAGATGGGCTTGGAATCGGAGATTGTTTTGAAAGAAGGATAATATTATCATCAACATGCTGACTTTTTCGTGCAGTAAATGCAAGGTATGCATCTTTTGAATGCGATACATTAGATCTTGAAAGGAGGGAAAACGATGGATTGGTTGGACAGAATGAATAGTGCCATGGAATATATCGAAACAAATCTAGTGGATCATATCTCATATGATGAAATAGCCCAGAGAGCTTGTTGCTCTACTTATCATTTTCAACGAATGTTTCCATTTATTACTGGCGTATCGTTATCGGAGTACATTCGACGTCGACGGTTGACATTAGCGGCATTTGAGCTGCAGACAACAGAGGTAAGAGTTATTGATGTAGCGATGAAATATGGATATGATTCGCCAGAAGCTTTTTCACGGGCATTTAAGAATCTTCATGGGATCATGCCGATATCTGCACGCGATAAGGGTGTTTCTCTCAAAGCCTATCCTCGAATGTCCTTTCATATTTCAATAAAAGGAGATATCGAAATGAATTATCGAATCGAACAAAGAAAGTCGTTTGAGATGTTTGGAGTCTATGGTCTTATAAATTCAAATAGGAAAATAGCATTTTCTGAAGTCCCTGAGTTTCGTACACAATGTGATGAAGATGGTAGTGTTGGTCTTATGAACGAATTACTGGGACGTTTTGGTGATACCATGTTGCACGCCACCTTATACGATCACACTAAAGAATCTTTCAAGTACATGGTAAGTTATTACTTACCAAAGGGTCTCGAAATTCCTGATCGATTTACAAAACTATCTGTCCCAGCGCTAACATGGGCTATATTTCCGGAGCCTCAATGTGATTTGCAAAAGCTATGGGAACGGATATATACGGAGTGGTTCCCCACATCTGAATTCGAACAGGTTGAGGGACCCAGCTTCGAAATGTATTATGGAATGGCAGGGTATCAATCAGCGGAGATTTGGATACCTGTAAAGAAGAAGTAACTCTCTATTAAGTAGTGGATTAATCGGCTCGTAGGCAATTACCTGCGAGTCTTTTTTGTTCGCACGAAGCGGTTACTTACGAATGTTTCGAAAAAATTAAGGGTCAGTTTAGAATTTGTTAATAATTCGTTTCTTGGGCGTTAATTTCTATCCTCTATCATACAGGTATAGCTAATCACAACAACAGATATGAGGAGGAAACAAATATGATTAAAATACTTAAATCTAAAAAAGTTGCAGCATTAATGCTAGCAGCCACACTAGGTGCTACAAGCATTCCTTATAATGTAGTTCACGCCCAAGCCGCATTAACCGATCAAGATATTCAATCTGCTATTCAGACATTAAGTACAGCTGGGATTATGCAAGGGTATCCAGACCACTCGATGGGACAGGACAAGTTGATTACACGAGCAGAACTAGCGCAGATGATTATGAAGACATTTAACCTTGAAGGAACAGTTAAGAATAAAGCAACTTTAACAGATGTGAATACGAATGCGTGGTATGCAAACGCGTCTAGTGAAATCGTTGGTTTAGGCATCATGGATGCGCAGAATGGACAATTCAATCCAAGCCGTAACGTGACGGATGCTGAACTTCTTCAGATAGTATCGAAGGCGCTGAAGCGTGATGTATTATCCGTAAACCACTGGATGAGTTCTTTCTTCACAGCAGACAGCCAAGCTACCCGTGGTGAAGTTGCTTACCAACTATCAACTGCACGTCAAGCAATCCCAACGAGTGATGCAAAGATAACAAGCGTGCGTTCCTTGAATGCGATTACATTGATCGTGACTTTTGACAAGCCGCTAAATGCTGCTGATGAAGTTTTCGCAAAAGCCAAAGAAGATTTCACTTTCAATGATGGACTTACGATTACGAACATGCCACGTTTGAAAACAGGATCAATTGCGACGTACATCGTTCCGACTTCTGTGCAAAAAGCAGGAACAACTTACAACTTGGCTTATAAGGGTCAGTCATCAGGATCTTTTGTAGGCAATGCAACGAAATTGGATATGACAAGCGCTAGTCAAGTAACAAATGATACTTTTGAAGTCGAATCGTTGAAAGCAAATGGCGTGGTGGATTACGGATATATCATTTCGGCTTATAGTGGTGGTCGTGGTGCGAATGCTTTTGTATTGAACGATCAAGAACAAGCAAGTGAAAAGACATACCAGGTTATCCCTTCTATGCAAGCGAGACAAGTAACGATTACACCTGAAGGCGGTCAACCAATCATCGCGAAATATGTGCCGTTCACACAATCAACCGATGGAAAGCAAGAGCCGAAATTCCGTCTTCCAGAGGGACAAGTCTTGACTCCTGGCGTGAAATATACCGTGACATCCGACTGGGCAACTATTGCAAATCCGACGTTCGTAGCGAAATCGTTCGAAGCGCTTCAAGTAACCGCAGCGCAAGCGATCAGCGAGACATCGATTAACGTGACATTAGCACAAGATCCAGGCGACGAGTTGTTCTCAGGCCGCAGCGTGACACTGACTGCAGCGAGTGGTGACAAATTAACCGCAACATACAAATATTCCAGCCGTAAAGGTGCTGTAGGTGTGTTCGATCTTGCGCCGAATAGCAAATTAGTTGAAGGAATGACATATACAGTTACACCTGTTGATGCGTGGGCTTCGGGTACTAACGTATCATTCACGGCGGGACGCCAATTAACAAAAGGTCAAGAAATGGCTAACATACTAGGTAGCACAAATTGGCAAGGAACAGTCGTATACGACAAAGATCATAACGATCTAACCAAAGAGAATGCGGGCTTCATTGGTCTTGCAAAATATGATGCAAATACAGGAAGATATGAATTCTTCGATAAGAAGACAGGTCAAACTCGTGGAGATAAAGGAACATTCTTTATTACGAATGATGGCGAGAAGAGAATTCTGATCTCAGAATCAATGAAATATCAAGCTGTCGTGGTCATGACAGAACTAAATAGCAATATTTTTACGTATAAAAGAATGGGTAAAGATGCGAAGGGTAACGATGTAGAAGTATTCGTTGAGCATGTTCCATATAAGGACAAAGCACTTTCGTTTACCGATTCGGACAAGCAATTGAACGCAGTGACCGGAACAATTGTGAAAGACGTAGATGGAGATAATATCTTGGGCAGCACACTTTGGAACGGTACTAAAGTGTTAGATGAGGCAGGCAATGATGTAACGCAGTATAATACGATGTTTATTAGTGTAGCTAAATTCGATGACAAGACGAATAAATACGAATTCTTCAATAAAGAAACAGGCGTAAGTCGTGGTGATTATGGTTTCTTCGATATTATACATGAGAATAAAATTAGAGTTCACGTTTCCATTGGGACGAATAAGTATGGTGCAACGCTTGAACTTACAGAGCTTAATAACAATAGATTTACGTATAAAAGAATGGGTAAAGACAAAGATGGCAAGGACATAACGGTATTCGTTGAACATGAACCTTACAAAGGAAATCATAGCCCGAATTTTAGTTTTTAAAAATAATGAAGATACTAGCCTAGCTAAGGGGATGGTGAAAACCATTCTCTTTTTTACGATGTATGGTATGTGCTGTTTAATAAAAACGGCAGGAGATGTCTACTATTTGCAAAATGCAAATAATTAATGTATAACTAGACTGTAAATAATAAAGAGGTGAGAAGGATCGAAAATTTACGCGAAATGTTCCAAATTATGACCCGTAGATTCGGTTTACTTAATAAAGTCTGTTGTAGCACTGGGGGATTAGATATCACCCCCATTCAGAGTCACATTCTCTATGAAATTGATAAGCAGCATAACCCGAGTATGCAACAAATTGCAGAGATATTAGGTACGGAAATAACAACTTTCAGTCGCCAGATTCAAACATTAATTACGATGAATCTTGTTCGAAAGGTATCAGATCCTAATGATCGACGGGTTTACGTACTATCGCTAACTGCTGAGGGTAAACAAATTGCGTCACAAGTGGATCATAAGATGAATGCATTTCTGACCGAAGTATTTTCACATATGAACGAGTTTGAACGTGAAACGGTCATTCGCTCCATTAAGCTTTTGAATGAATCCATGGCTAAATCTAAAACATGTTGTTCTCAATAGCATGTTTTTAATTTTGGTTAATAGTTGCAAATTACAAGTATTATAGAAACAAGTTTAAAGGATGGTCCTATAGATGATATTGCTAAATCATGAACTTATACAGTACTTAATCAGGAATTCAATGAATGAAGAACTCCTGAGAGGTCAATTCGGCTTGGAAAAGGAGAATGTACGGGTGGATGAAGGAGGGAGACTAGCATTAACCTCTCATCCCAAAGCATTCGGCAGCAAAATAGATCACCCTTATATTCAAACGGATTTCTCCGAAAGCCAAATTGAGATGATTACAACGACCCTCAATTCCATTGAAGAGACTCATTCTTTCTTAGAAGCCCTACATGATATCGTATCATTGGAATTAATCGAGCAAGGGGAGTATTTATGGCCAAGTAGTAATCCACCTGAACTCCCAAGCGAAGATGAAATTCCCATTGCGCGAATGAGCGATTCCATTGCAGATGATTATCGAATTGAATTAGCAGACAAGTATGGTCGCAAAAGACAGCTGCTCAGCGGTATTCATTACAACTTCTCGTTTGACGAGAAACTGCTAAGGAAATTATATAAGTTTGAAGGTCGAGGCGAGAACTATCAAGCATTTAAAGATGCTTTATATTTAAGAGTTGCTCGTAATTTTCTAAAATACCGCTGGATCTTAATCTACCTAACGGGAGCTAGTCCAGTGTTTGATAAGACCTATATCGAGCGATGTGTGTCATCAAGTCATATGGATGACAACATGAGCTACTATTTTCCGAAAATGAATTCGCTTCGTAATAGCATGTGTGGGTATCGAAACGCGAAGCCTTACATGGGCTCCTTTCATTCCGTGCAAGACTACGTTCATGACATAGCTGAATTGATAAATAGAAATCAATTACTAAATGTAAAGGAATTTTACTGTCCGGTTCGTATCAAAACCGCAAAAGGGATTGACCCTTTGAAGGAATTACTTGAGGATGGAATCGCTTATTTGGAACTGCGGTTTCTTGACCTGAACCCCCTTAATAAAATTGGGATCAGTAAAGAAACGATGAAGTTCATCCATTTATTTGTACTACTCATGCTACTTAAAGTAGATGAACCATTTGAACAAGAAGATCAACATGTTGCGAACTTGGATCATGATCAGTTAATTATGAATGGTATCGATGCTTGTCTTAAGGATCAAGAGAAGTGTGTCCCAATGAAAGATGTTGCTATCCGTTGCATCGATCAGATGCAGGAGATGGTGGATCTCTTGTTTTCTAACTCTCAAGAATTCCAAGACATTATAGATAGTCAGCGGCAAATGATTTTGAATGCGGCATTAAGTACTTCTTCTATTATAAAATCCCATATACAAGCATCTTCCTATCGAAAATACCACTTGGAAAAAGCCAAAGAATATGCTCAAGAGAGTGTTCATGCTGGATATCGCTTTGCTGGATATGAAGATTTAGAGCTTTCGACTCAATTACTGTTAAAAGCACTGCTAAGCGAGGCATTAAGTTCTCCTTCGTGGATCGAGAAGAGAATTTCGTGCTTCTAACGAAAGGTAATCACCAAGAATATGTGAAGCAAGCAACGAAAACTTCCCTAGATAACTACAGTACAGTACTCATTATGGAGAATAAGATTGTTACCAAAGAAGTCCTGGATCAACATGGTATTCGAGTGCCGTCTGGGGAGGTATTCCACAGTATAGATGAGGCTAAATCAAGTTATGAGAACTATCGTTGGAAGGCAATTGTGATTAAACCGAAATCAACGAATTTTGGATTAGGTATTACGATTTTTAATCGCGAGTTTACTAAGGAAGATATGCTTAGAGCTTTTGAAATGGCTTTTATGCATGATAAAACCGTTCTTATAGAAGAGTTCATGACTGGAAAGGAATATCGATTCCTCGTTATGGGGGATGAAGTTGTCGGGATACTTCATCGTGTACCTGCTAACGTAGTCGGGGATGAGGTTCATACAATTGAGCAGTTGGTTCATGATAAGAATAAAGATCCTCTAAGAGGCCCCGGTTATACAACTCCTCTTGAGAAAATTCAATTAGGGGAAGCAGAAGCGATGTTCTTGAACAATCATTCGATGAAATGGAGTGATATTCCTAAGCATAATGAGATCATTTATCTTAGAGAAAACTCCAATATCAGTACGGGTGGAGATAGTATAGATTATACGGATGATATCCCGATCAGTTATAAGGAGCTTGCCATCCGAGCTGCTAAAGCTGCAGGAGCTACAATATGCGGAGTAGATATGATGATCGATCATACACAGGAAGAAGCAACGGACAACAACTACAGTATCATAGAAATTAACTTTAACCCAGCCATCCATATTCATTGCTACCCCTACAAAGGTAAGAACAGAATGGCGAATGAAAAGATACTGGATTTACTATTTAATTAGACGGAGAAGTATCTGAATGTTAAAATATGGGTGATAGAGTAGTGCTCATACAGATCATAAGGGGGACTTATATGGCTTCATTGGTTTATCATGTTGCAGTATCATTAGATAATTTTATTGCGGATCAAGGAATGATCGATGGCAAACTTGATCGGACATTATTCCTCTTTGATGGTGATCATGTACCCGACTATTTATCTAACATTCAGCATTACGCAGCGGTGTTAATGGGCGGGAAAACCTACGAGTTTGGATTTCAATTCGGTGCAAAACCGGGAGAACCCGGATATAAAGGATTAAAGCACTATATTTTCTCAAACACCATGGAGTTTGAATCCAACACAGAGGTCGAATTGGTTAGAGGAGATGCGGTGGATTATATCGAGAACTTGAAAAAAGAAACCGATGGTACATTGTGGCTCTGCGGGGGAGGACAATTAGCAGGTTCGCTTATCGAGCGAAAACTCATTGATCAATTGGTGTTGAAAGTGAACCCAATCCTAGTTGGCTCAGGCGTGCCGCTATTTGGTGACGCAAGACCCCATTTGAAATTGGAGCTTATCGATTCGAAATGCTATGAGTGTGGAGTTATAAAATCGACCTATAACATCATTTATCCATAAACGGAACGTATCCTTTAATAAAAGTAACAGCCGATCATCCGACCGGCTGTTTGGTTTACTCTCATACTTAGATGAATTTCATTTGACTTGTAATAACACCTAAATGAATGGCTTCGTGATGCAGAGCAAAGTTCATCAGCTCACCCGCAGTCACGAATTGGAATGGCCCAAGTGCGTACGGTTCTTGGAGTTGTTGATCAAGTAGCTCTGGAGATAGCTCAGAGAGTTTAGATAGCTGAGCGATTAATAGTCCAGACAATTCTTCCTTAGTAGGTGGTGTTTGTGTCCAATCAGAAGGTTTCGTACCAGAGTTAAAGAATGTTGTATATTGTGCAGGAATTTGGGAAGGTGTCCCGAAGGATAAAGAAGCGTATCGATCCATCCAATAAATGATATGACCGACGTTCCAGCGAATCGAATTGTTGAAGCCTTGTGCTACTACGTCTAACTGAGATTCTGTAAGCCCTTGAATTTGACCCACTACAAGTTGACGTAAAACTTTTCCTGTATGGATAATTGATTGTGTCATTTGACAACGCCTCCTAAAATCTGTTTGTTTATTTGTTTGTGTTTCCCTTTCATATCCAAAGTTTACCTCCATATCGAAAGTGCAACAATCACGAGATTCCGATGATAATGATCAGTTTTACTAATGATAAATACAGAGGATGTAATGGGTTTAAGGAAGGTGGAGAAGAGTTGGAACTTAGACAGCTTGAATACTTCATGGCTGTATGTAAGGAAATGCATTTTTCACGGGCAGCTGAGAATCTCTGCACAACGCAATCGAATTTGAGCCAACAGATCAAGTTTTTGGAAAATGAGATTGGGACACCGTTATTTGATCGGATCGGCAGGCGGATTGCACTCACAGATGCAGGTAAGATCATGTTGGAACAGAGTCGCTTGATCTTTGAGCGCATTGACTACATGAAAGGGGCCATTACGGATTTACAGCAGATGGAAGGGGGGAGGCTAGATATTGGCATTTTGCCAGGTGATGGGGATTTGCTATTCGATGCTTTACTTATTGATTTCCATCGTTCTTATCCGAAACTATCGATTAGTGTTACTGAGACGATGGATGTGTATGAACAAGTCGTGAATGGCACAAGGGACTTAGGCGTTACGACAACACCGTCACATCCAGACGAGCGTATTGCAGTCATTCCGTTATTTCATGAAGAATTTGCTTTGGCAATCCATAAGGATCATCCTTTTGCAAAGATTATGTCGATTCCATTTGAACAGTTGGAGCAATTGAAGATGGTCATGTTCGGCTCCGAGCATCAGATTACGAAGATCATTCAGCACTGCTGTCAGAAAAAAGGAATGAGTCTTAACAATCCAATCGTAACCTCGACATTATCTACCTTATTATCGCTAATTGAGCAGGGGGTAGGGGCATCGATTCTGCCTAAGTTGCTCTTAGATTATTTAGATCGTGACAATATAGCTGTAGTTTCGCTGCGAAATCCTACACCAAGCCAAGACATATGTATCATACATCGGACAGACAAGTTCATGGGGCAAGCAGCTAAAGTGTTCATCAGTGAACTACAGTCCTTTATAGAAACTGTCATGGCACGTAATACGCGATCGATTGGTTCGTGATAGATTTTATTAGGGTTCAAAAGTTACAGCCGATTATTGCGATCGGCTGTTTTTGATACCATGTTGATTTTAATTGGAATGTGATGGTTCTTGGACCAGTGTATTTTGACCAGCTGCAACCATCCACGTATGGTTCTCCTTAACCATCACATAGACAGCCAAGCTGCCTTGACCTTCTTCGATTATTTTGCCATCAGAAGTAGTTGAATATTGCCTAATGTGTGTAATCGCTACATCGGACCGAACAAAATTAATGTTCACAACTTCATAGCGAGCATAGGAGTCCTTTAGTGGCCCTGCATAAACAGCCTTGTGTACTTCATTAATTTGCTTCCATCCTGATAATCGTAAACCCATTACATTGACCCATGTAGCATCTGAGGTAAAGTGACGATCAAGCGCATCAGCATCATGCTGATTATGTGCTGCTTCCATCTCCGCAATGATTTGTTTAATATTATGGCTCTCTTCACCCAGAACATCATCGTTATTGGTCATTATTAATCCCTCCTGATTCGTTCATTTGTTAGGAAATAGGTTGTTACTTTGACATGCCAGTGCTACTTGCAAAACCATCTTACAATTGATTTTAGATATAATGAAATATATTATTAGACATAACGACATGCCTTTGAGTATATAGCGAGGGGAGAGTTCACCATGACAACAGAAGAAGTAGTGAGGAAGTTTTTTGAGAAGGTTCGTTCCGGACAAGAACCGGATGTGGCACTCCAATTAATGGCGGATCGGGTATTGGCACATCAGATTACTTCCGAGAATGAGGTTACTGTTGATAGGACACCAGGTAATTACGCGGATCATGTTCGTGAAATGATCCAAATTTACGGAAATTTCAGTTTAGAAATAGAGGAATTAATCGTGCAAGGTGATCGAGTTTATGTTCGTTGGAAACAATCTGGAGTCCATATTGGAGAAGTAGACGGTTATTCACCTACGAATAAACCTGTTGTAGAGATTGCTAGTGCAGTCTATCGTGTTGAAGATGAGAAAATCGTAGAGTATTGGATACAGATTGACCGTGAAGGAATTCGTATTCAGCTTGAGCAGAACAAAGAATAGTCGGTGAATCATCAAAGGCATAAGCTTAAAGAGATGCTCTTTAAGCTTATGCCTTTTTGTGCTTTTCGATTGTTCTATTGGGATAATCACTGACCAAGCTGCTGAACCTGGTTCAACAAACCCGTAATCCCGTTCATCGTCTTCATCATCTCAGATTGCGCAATCGTCTCCAAGTTAATCGAGCCGCTAGAGAGATCAGAGATATAAGTATTGATCTCTTTGAGGAATGTCTCGTTGTACTGAATTAGCTTGTCATGCACGTCTTGTGCGAAGGCAGGCGCATCCAGTTGATTAAATTCAGTAATGTCTTGCTTCATCTGGGTAAATGAAGAAGTGATTTGGTCAAGTGCAGCCGAATTGGTCACTGTATCTTGTGCCAACGTCGGCAGTTTCTCTGCGAAGGTTGAAACATCTTTGACATAAGTCGTCGCCTCTGTCACATAGTTCAAAGATTGACTCGCACTTTCAAATAACGAGCAACCAGACATTAGACTTGCAACAAGCATCAAGATGATGATGCGAAATTTCATGTAAATAGCCCCCTTTATATACATAGCTTAATATTCATACTGATTGAGAAGGCAATTGGTTTCATTTTTGTAACTGTCGAACGATATGCTTATAAATACGTATTGAATTTAATGAATTACTTATATATACTTAAATACATAATCAGAATACTTAACTAAGGAGTGCATCGATGTGTCTCAAGAGGCAAGATTATTGAAAATTCTTGATTACTTAAAACAACATCAATCCATGAGCGTCGGAGAGATATGCTCGATTTTTCAAGTATCTAGAGATACGGCGCGAAGGGATATTGTTAGATTGGTTCAAGAAGGTGTTGTTGTTCGGACACATGGAGGGGTAGCACTTCCAGAACTTCAGAAGGTGCTCTCTTCCTATCAGGATCGACTTATAGAGGAATCCACCAGTAAGAATCATATTGGAAAGTTCGCAGCTAAGCTAATTCACGATCATGAGACGGTATTCCTGGACGTATCGACTACGGTTCAATTTGTCGCGGAACATATTCAGGCGAAGCAGATTACCGCTGTCACACATTCAATTGATAATGTAGCCATTCTCTCCAAACGAGATGATTTGAGCATTTATGTACTTGGTGGCTATCTGCATACCCAGAACCGTCTATTATATGGTCCTTCTATTATCGATAAAATTAGTGAAATTCGAGCAGATAAGGCGTATATTGGGGCAACTTCTATTCAGCCAGACGGACTCTATTATCCCTATGAAGAAGATGTTCGAGTGAAGAAGGAAATGGCCAAGCAGTCGGATCAAGTTATCCTTGTTGTGGATCATTCGAAATTCGCGGCAAAATCAAGGTTTAAGTTAGATATAGATTACGTGGATATCATTGTGACAGATCAACCCATTTCTAACGAAATGAGAGAAGTATTCGATCAGAAAAATATTACACTTTTCGAATGCATTACAAATAATTCTGAGAACGGAGCTGAGTAGAGATGAACAACAAAATCATTCAACATGTTAACTTAGTGCTTCCAGATCAAATCCTACATTCCGCAACAGTATGGGTAACTGATGGGAAGATCGAGCGAATTGAGACGCAGGCAGCTCCGCAATTTGATGAGCGATACGAACGGATAGATGGTAATGGGATGTGGCTCATTCCTGGAATGATAGATGTTCATATCCACGGTGCCAATGGCTTCGATATGATGGATGGAACAGAAGTTAGTATTCAAGAAGTATCCCTCGCATGTGCTGCAACCGGATGCACCTCATTTTTAGCGACATCCGTAAGTTCAACGATGGATGATTTACTCAGCATGATACGCAGCGTGAAAGCAGTGATCGGCCGTGAGCATGGCGCGAAGATTGCCGGCATTCACTTGGAAGGGCCATACCTAAATCCGAAGCGTAAAGGGATGCAGAATGAGAAGTATCTTCGCCATCCTAATCTCGATGAAATGAAGCTTATTTTCCAAGAAGCGGGATCGCTTATAAAGATGGTAACGATAGCTCCAGAATTACCAGGGGGATTAGAACTCATTTCCTACTTAAAGGAACAAGGGGTTGTCATTGCGGTTGCACACTCCGACGCCACGTATGAGGAAGCGAAGGAAGCATTCAACGCTGGCGCAAGTCATGTGACACATTGCTTTAACGGTATGAGACCGATTCATCATCGAGACCCCGGTCTGATTGTTGCAGCATTTGAGGAACAGCATGTAAGTCTGCAAGCGATTGTCGACCAAGTTCATCTTCATCCTGCAATCATCCGCCTGATGCATCGTATCAAAGGACCGGAAGGAATTGTACTCATTACAGATGCGCTTCAAGCGATGGGGCTTGGCGATGGTGAATACCTCTTTGGTGGCCACAATGTCACGGTATCCGAGGGGATTGCACGTCTAGCAGATGGAACTTTGGCTTCGAGCACCGTGAGGATGAATGAAGCTTTACAATTAACAGTAGAGAATGGAATATCCTTCACAGATGCTGTACAAATGGCATCGACATCGCCAGCTCGAATACTAGGTTTATCGGTCAAAGGAAAAATTGAAATCGGCTGCGATGCGGATCTTGTCCTCCTTAATAAGGAGTATGAAGTACAATGGACGATGATTGGGGGATCCAGATCTAATTCTGTTTCCCATGAATAGGCTTCTGTAAAAACGCTAGACTAAACTGTAAGTCAAGTTTAGTCTAGCGTCTTATATTTACCACAAGTTATTATTTTGCATCTAATTGGGTATCAGGAAAGTGAGCAGGAGAAGAACTATGGCTGTAACGACAATATTAATGGTGGACGATGAAGCGGAAATCATCAAGTTAATGAGTATTTATTTGAAAAATGAAGGCTATAAGCTTTTACAAGCTTCCGACGGAATTCAGGCCTTGCATCTGCTTCAAACTGAACATGTTGATCTGATTATTCTTGACGTGATGATGCCGAAAATGGACGGTTTAGAGGCGTGCATTAAAATAAGAGAAAACAATCATATTCCGATTATTATGCTGTCGGCAAAAGGTCAGGATATCGATAAAATATCGGGGCTCAGCGTAGGTGCCGACGATTATGTGACCAAACCATTCAGCCCGCTGGAGCTACTGGCCCGCGTCAAATCGCAGCTTCGAAGGGTGAATCAGTTCAACGGGGGAGCAGCAGCGAATGCTAACGAGATTCAGATCGAAGACATCGTCATTAACATTGCTTCGCATAGCGTGACGGTGGACCAACAAATGATCAAGCTGACACCTCGCGAATTCAATTTACTTCAGATGTTGGCAGTTAATAGGGGAACAGTACTCAGCATGGATCGTATTTACGAAGAAGTCTGGAACGAGCCTTTCATGGACTCGAAGAACAGTGTTATGGTTCATGTTCGTAAGCTGCGCGAGAAAATTGAAAAGAATCCCCGAGATCCCAAAATCATTAAGACCGTATGGGGAATTGGTTATAAAATTGAATCAAATTAAGGCGAGGTGTGAGATCGATGCGGCAGGAATGGTTATTTACGGTGCGGTGGAAGTTGTTGCTGATTCTTTTGGGTAGTATAGCCATAGCGGCTGTAATTGAGCTTATCCTGTATCTATTGACAGAGTTTCTTGCGGATTATCACGTCACGCCCATTACTTGGACGATAAATAACATTGGTTCGAAACCTATAATGATCGTTGCAGGTGTTTTTTTGTTTTTAGGCTCATTTTTTTGGTTGAGCGGAGGTTTGGTGAGGGATATGAAGAAAATCAATCACGGTGTTCAATCGATCGCAAGTGGGCGTATTGGCTATAAGATTCCGTTGAGAGGGAAAGACGAATTAGGGGAAATCGCACAGAGCATTAACCAAATGAGCGGCCATTGGAATCGATATTTAGAAGAAATTACGCATGGTTTAACGGAAATCGCGCAGGGGCGTTTCGAGAACGAAATTCCGGTGCATGGAGATAGTAAGCTCGATGAGGTCGCTTCTAGCATCAACAAAATGAGCAAGAAGCTTCATCATTCGATTCAAGAGGAACGCATCGCCGAGAAAACAAAAAATGATCTAATCACAGGTGTTTCCCACGATTTGAGGACGCCACTCACTTCCGTTCTTGGATTTCTAGAAGTGATTGAGGATAACAGATATCAAGACGAGGTGGAACTGCGTTATTACGTGAACATCGCTTATGAAAAAGCCTTGACCCTTAGAGGGCTTATCGATAATTTATTCGAATACACACGAATCAATAATGGTATGCCATTAAAGGTTAGTAGACTCGACATGTCAGGATTCCTAAGGCAGGTTGCTGAGGAATTGGTGCCTATTGCGGAGGGAGCAGGCATGATGATCAGGGTGAATACGCCACAAGACGGTTGTACAGTTATTGCGGATGGGGATTTACTCGTACGGGCCTATGAGAATTTAATTACAAATGCGATTCAATATGGACAATCAGGAAAATACGTCGATATTGACTTGCACCAGGAAGATGAGGAACTTGTTGTTTCTGTCATTAATTATGGTGATCCGATCCCAGAGAGAGACTTACCGTTTATTTTCGATCGATTTTATAGGGTGGAAAGTTCCAGGTCGAAACTGACAGGAGGCACAGGACTGGGGCTTGCGATCACCAAGAGCATTATTGAAGTACATGGCGGGAAAATCGCGGCGCGCAGCGATGCTTCAGCCACGTTATTTGAGACTAGGCTTCTGAAAGCTTAATGTTTATTTAGCGAGTTTTAAGGAATTGATAAGAATTAAGCAGCTTTATCGGTAAGAAGTATCTTCTATACTTGGTTCTTCAAGTATGGGAGGTATATAAGTAATGACCAAGAAATTCATGATCACTGTGTGTGTATCGCTTCTAATTATTAGTGTGGGACGTTTATTCGTAACGAACTACATGCCAGACAGAAGCGGAATTACGACGGAGGCGACACTGCCCTCTTCAAAATCCGCTTATTATTCGGATCGCGTAGCTGTATTAATGTATCACCACATTGTGAATAATCCGACGAAAGGGGATGACATATCTGTCAAGCAGTTCGATGAACAGATGCGTTTACTTAAAGAGAACGGTTTTCACGCGATTGGGATGGATCAGTACAGAAACTTCATGTTACACGGGGAGTCAGTACCGAACAACGCAGTCCTGATCACTTTTGATGACGGTTATGAGTCGTTCTACGAATTCGCTTATCCGTGCTTAAAAAAGTATGGTTTTCCTGCGGTTAATTTCGTTATCGCATCAAAAATCAGCAATCCAACTCAGCCTGGGTTTCCTAAGTTAACCTGGGATCAGATGCGAGAAATGAAGCAATCCGGCATGGATTTTATGAACCATTCGTATAACCTGCATTCCTTTGGCAAGGTGGATGTGGAAGGCAAGAAAGAAGAGCCTTTGACAGTCGGGCGGTTGTATCTGAAACAAGAAGGAAGACCGGAAACGGTCGATGAATATAAACAGCGTGTGAAGGCGGATCTCGCTCAAGCAGAAGCAATTTTGAAAATGGAGCTTGGCAATACGTATGGGGCCTTTGCCTTTCCTTACGGGAATTACAATGACGATTTGTTAGACATGCTGAGCGAGCTTGGTATCGAACTATCTTTTACAGTAGACTCAGGATTGAATACAAGCAACAATAAAAAAGCATTTCGAGTGAACGCTGGAAGGTCAGATTTTACTCCGAAATCAGTCATTGATCAGCTTGATCAGTTTAAAGCGGTTCAATAGATGATGACATGTAGAGGTGTATAATGGGAATGTACCCGCTACATACGTACCCATAGATAAGGATAAAGTAACCATGGGTGATAAGAATGCTTATAAAAAGATTAAGTTTATTTCTCGTGATGCTTGGAGGTTTTATCATCTCCACTGGAGTTGCAGGGGCACGAGATAATCCTGATGTTTCATTAAAATTTGCACAAGCAATCTGGAAGAAAGATATTATTTTAGCACAAACGTTTCTGGCGAATGGAGTCAAACTACCTGAAATTAGAGAAAATAGTCCGATAAAGAGTTGTCAATTAGTCAATTCACCAATAGATAATATAAAGGTTCTTCTGGCACATTTCTGGGATAAGGAAATAGACGGTGAACGACTCGGGCTTATTTGGGAACTGACGGTTCAAGACAATAAAATCACAAAAATAAGAACGGTTTATGATGGTGCCAATCCTTTAATGGACGAATTAAAGCTAATCAAAGATTATCAAAATCGGTATCAACGAAAATTGTTGGTACCCACAGAATTTCCGTTTAAAATCACTAATTTTTTTGGATACATTGAATATGAACATGAGGGGTTGTTACTAAGGTATCGGAATGAGTTAATAAACGGTTTTCTTCAGATAAGTATATATCCTGCAACTGTGGAGTTGGAGAGGTATAGAAGGTACGAAGATCAAGTTTATACTTTGAAAGATGGAACGAAAATTCTATATCGAACAAAGTTCGATTTAGGTTACGAAATAAGATTTCAGAAAGACAGGATGCATTATACGGTAACAATCGGAAATAAGAAATATTTGAAGAGGAAATTTTCAGTTAACGATTTAATAAAAATTGCTGAATCCATGAAATGAAGTAATTAAGGTAATAGCACAAGAGAGGGGAGGAGCTTGCAGTGATGCAGCTCCTCTTGTTCGTTGATGCTCTTATTTTACCAATGAGAGTGTCACTGATATCGCATTGTCTAAAAAGGATCGCTGCGGACGAGACTTCACCATGACAGAAAGCCCTATTAACGATAGAACGAGTGCCTGTGATAAAGCCTTTGGATCTGTATGGGCATCAAGTTCACCTGAATTTACTCCACGCTCAATCGCTTCTTGAAAAATGACAGCTAAGTACATTTGATGCTCCCTCGTCAGAATTTCAAATTTCTCGTCATGAGGTGCAAGTTCGACCATGGTATTAATGCAAAAACACCCCCGACTTCGATCTACTGCATATTCCTCAGCAACCACACCCTCAAATAAAGCTAAAAAGGCCTTTTTTACAGAAGAATGGCTTTGAAGTTGAGCTCGCATATCGGAAGCATGGGACATCGTATATTTACGGAGCGTGGCTTCGAACAATTCTTTCTTGTCTCCAAAGGCGGAATATATGCTGGGACGTTGAATACCCATTCTAGCGGTTAAATCGCTTAATGAAGTAGCTTCATACCCCTTCTCCCAAAAAAGCTTCATCGCTGCATCCAATGCTATATTTTCATCAAATTCACGGGTTCTTGCCATAATGAATACCCCTCAATCATCTTTAATTTTTGTTCATTGCAGCATGAATTGAGCATGCTTAATACCCGGAATAACATACTTAACAGTATATTATTAGCTCTTAATTTTGTCAAAATAGATTAGGTATACTTCCTAATGAGAGGCTAGCCTTTAATGGATAATTTACTTTAAATCAAACATATATGTATTGACATCCTGCATAATTGTGGGATATATTGTGGAAATAAATAACGTACCGAACAGTACGTTATTATGAATCAATATGACGAGAGTAGGTGGGAAAATGAATGAGGAACCACAAATCACTTCTGATACAACTGTCCGTGCGTCCATGCCTCGCTATGTAACATTATTATTTGCGGCAGCCTGTGGGATGTCAGTTGCCAATGTCTACTTCGCACAACCGCTGCTGGATCAACTGTCGCTTGAGTTCGGTATTGACTACTCCTTCATTGGAATTGTTATTACGGTCACGCAGATTTTTTATGGATTAGGCTTGCTGTTATTGGTACCGCTTGGAGATATACTGAACCAGCGCCGCTTGATTATGGGTCAGATGTTATTATCCATTACTGCCTTGGTCATAGTTGGAACGGCCACTTCAAGTAACCTATTATTTGCGGGCATGGCTTTGGTGGGCTTGCTTGCTGTTGTGACGCAGACACTTGTGGCATTCGCGGCAACGATGGCTGCCCCAGCCGAGCGAGGACGTGTTGTAGGCATGGTAACAAGCGGAATTGTTATCGGCATACTTCTTGCGCGATTCATAGCAGGGATATTAACAGATCTTGCGGGTTGGCGATCCGTATATCTGGTCTCAGCTGCATTGTTACTTGTTATGGTTGCTATGTTCTATAAGGTACTTCCTCCTATTAAACACGAGGTGAAATCACTGTCCTATCCGAAGCTGCTCGGATCGGTGTTCGTGCTATTTTATCAAGAACGCATGTTACGTATCCGTTCCATTCTAGCTCTGTTGATTTTCGCCGATTTCAGCATACTATGGACTTCCCTCGTATTACCGCTTAGTACACCGCCATTATCTCTGTCGCATAGTGCAATCGGAGCGTTCGGTCTTGCAGGCGTAGCCGGAGCGTTAGCTGCAGCAAGAGCAGGGAAGCTGGCTGATCGAGGTTACGGACAGAGAACGACGGGTATTGCTTTGATATTGTTGTTGATCTCTTGGTTGTTCATCAGCTATACAGAACAATCACTATTTGCATTAGTCATTGGCATTATTCTACTTGACTTGGCCGTTCAGGCTGTACATGTGACGAACCAAACCATGATCCTACCGTTACGTGCAGAGGCACGAAGTCGACTCACTGCCGGTTACATGGTGTTCTATTCGATCGGAAGTGCGAGCGGCTCGATTGCTTCAACTCATATCTATGCGCATTATGGTTGGGAAGGCGTATGTATACTTGGGGCTTCTGTTAGCGCTTTAGCGCTGCTATTTTGGGCTATGACCAAACCAAAACTAACCAATTAACTATTGTAATAAATCCCTTTAACATAGTGACTGACCAAGTGACTGGAGTTGGCTTTGTAAATCCGTTAAAATAGTGAGGTAGTAATGAGGAAAGGGGTACTGAGCAAATATTCAACCACTAGATGCTATGCTAGATTAAAAGTTGCACAAGCATGTATCTTAATTTTGTGAAATAAGAGGGATGTTACATTGGAAAACTGGATTTCAGGTATAATGAATGATTATGGATATATTGGGGTCTTTCTATTAATCGCAATTGAAAATTTGTTCCCACCGATTCCATCGGAAGTCATTCTAACATTTGGTGGATTTATGACGACTCACTCTAATCTTAGTATTACTGGAGTTGTAATCTCTTCAACACTTGGGTCTGTACTCGGGGCAATCGTATTGTACTACATCGGTTATTTGATTGATGAAGCTAGAATGGAACGTATCATTGGTAGATGGGGAAAGATTCTAAGACTAACTAGTTCCGATGTACGTAAGGCATATTCTTGGTTTTCAAAACATGGTGTTTGGACCGTATTTTTCTGTCGGTTGATTCCATTGCTACGCAGCCTCATCTCCATTCCGGCAGGTAGTACCCGTATGAACTTTGGGGTATTCATTCTCTTTACGACTCTCGGTTCATTGATATGGAATACTGTCCTCGTTATTATTGGTGCAGCTGTAGGGTCTTCGTGGGACAAAATTGTTGCCTATATGGATGTTTACTCAAACATTGTATATGCCCTTATCGCACTAGGGTGTCTGCTGATTTTAGTATTATTATTTATTCGAAAAAGAAAAAAGTCTTAATTAACCTAATGCGACACGATAGAGGAGGAGTTTGCAGCGATGCAGCTCCTCTTGTTTATTGAAGTAACGAGCAGGATAGTTGAATCAATAAACTGCTTATGTTGGGATGGACTTATAATTGACAAAAAAATAAGAGTAATATACAATCAGGAAAATATAAAAAATATAATATTTTATTGGTTTTACAGATTGGAGTTGAATTCAAACTTGAGGCAAAAAATCATGCTACACGCAAAACAGGAAATTTTCAAATCAGGATTTCGCTTCACAATGGCGGATATTGCCAGGCAATGCGGTGTAAGCACGAAAACCATCTACGAGTGTTTTTCCTCTAAGGAAGAACTAATTCGTGATTTGGTACAGCAGGCGATTGATGAAATCAAAGAGCGGGAGCAGATTATTATTCATGATCAGACATTGACCACAATGGATAAATTAAAAGCTTTGCTCGTACTGCTTCCGCAGGATTTTCAGTTTTTTGATATCAAGCGTCTGTACGAGTTGCAGCGTTATTATTCCGAGGTATGGGAATACCTGAATACCTTTATGGAAGAGCAATGGGACGGAGTAGACCAAATCGTTGCAGAGGCTCAGGCTGAGGGGCTGCTGGGGACGTTCAATAGGGCACTTTTTATTCAGTTATATATTGGTGGGTTGAACCGGTTGATGGAGCAAGCCTCTGTAGATCAGATCGGATTAACTCTTAGAGAAGCCTTGTATGAAATGGTGGAGATCATGATAAATGGGATAAAGATGAGGTGATGGTATGCCTTGGTTATTGTTAATGCTTGCTATAGCAGCGGAGGTTGCAGGTACTACATTTATGAAGCTATCGATGGGATTTACGAAGTTGGTACCATCAATTCTTCTAATCGTCTTTTACCTACTCAGTCTGTCCTTATTGAACCTAGCATTGAAAGGAATACCAGTAAGTGTTGCGTATGCCATTTGGTCTGGGATGGGAACTGCCTTTGTGGTAGGCGTTGGCTGGGTACTGTTTGGAGAACAGTTGACAACTTTGAAACTCGTTTCCATGCTGTTGATCATCATAGGTGTTGTGGGCATGAATCTAGGTGGTGGTAGTCATGGAAAAGAGAAGAACACAAACCAGCAAGAGCACTCGATCCATACAACCGGGCAAAAGGAGTGATTAAAATGAGCGGTAAACTAAGGGGATTACTTTTATTTACGGATATAGCGTTTCTTTTATATTGGTTTGTTACATACTTTCATTTGATTCCACCAAGTTATGCGTACCAGGATTACAATAACAAGCTGCTTGTTACCTGGAACTGGTCTTTCTTTCCACTTGATGTCCTGATATCCGTAACAGGGTTAATGAGTCTTTATTATTATCGAAAGTCCAATGCAAGTTGGCTACCACTAGTACTGATTTCACTAGTTCTTACTTCCTGTTCGGGACTACAGGCCATTTCATTCTGGGTTATCAAAGGGGATTGTGACCTTACGTGGTGGATTCCTAATCTGTTCCTGCTGCTTTATCCGTTGTTCTTTATTCCTGGATTGGTTCGCAAAGTTGCTTCAAGTCTGCTATATAATAGGACGAGATAGTTACGATAATAATGACTCTAGTTTTTCAATGGCTAAGAAATGGCGCCTGCTTGAATGAGGAGTCATTTCTTTTAGCTTTTTTGCATTTATAAAGTATTTCTAAAATTATGAGGAACGTTCATTAACGATTTTATAATAGACACAGGGAGAGGGAACACACAATGAAACAAGCAGCTCATGTACTTTTGGTGGAAGACGATCCGGAAATCGCTTGTATCGTACGCGATGATTTAAGAAGAAGAGGCTATACCGTCACCTGGTCTTCTACCGGTGTAGAAGGCTGGGAAGATTTCAATCGAGATCCATATGATATCGTACTTGTTGATCTGATGCTGCCAGAAATGGATGGATTTACGTTATGTAAAAATATTCGCCTGATCAGCGATGTGCCCATGCTTATTATTAGCGCCTATCAAGAAGATGTACATAAGGTGCGCGGCTTGGATCTAGGAGCAGACGATTATGTGACAAAGCCGTTTAGTTTGGCGGAATTGAACGCACGAGTGGAATCACATTTGCGGCGATTTCACAGATATCAGGACAGCGCTGCTCAAGAATCGGAGTGTACATTCTATACATACCAGCTCTCAATTGACTTTAAGAAACAGCGAGTTTTTCTTGAAGGGCAAGAATTGATGCTGACGGCTAAGGAAATGGCACTCGTGCTACTTATGGCACGTCATCCGTTCACAACCTTTTCCAAAAAGGAGTTGTATGAACATGTGTGGCAGCAAGTGGATTCGGATGGAAACAACACGGTAACGGTACATGTGAAAAGTTTGCGATCCAAGTTAATGGATACAAAGCGGGAGGCTAAATTCATTCAAACTGTGTGGGGAAGCGGGTATCGATTTATTGGGGAACAACTGCAATGAAAGTCAAACATTGGATGCTGACTGCTTTCGTGGTTGTGATGATTCTCCCTCTTGCAGCAATATATACACTCTATATGCAGCTAAGCCAGTATGACCAGAAACAGGATCTGCTCGAGTATATGTCAGTTTCCCAGCGAATCGCCAATATGGAAAAGGTGCTTCAGAACATCTCCCTATATGAATTTCAGTCTCAGAAGCAGTATGAGCCCCTTACCCAGTTAACTAGCAATACGGTCAAAATTAATCTTTATCGCTCGGATGGACTGTTGCTCTTTACTTCATTAAAGGATTCTTTGACACCTACCTTTAATCGAGAAAATAAGGAGAGGTTATACAGTCGTATGTATGATTTGCAGAAAAACTATAGCAGTTATATCGTGAAAAAGCCTGTATTTGATGGTTCGAAGATGATTGGGATTTACGAGATTACGATTGCCCGAGAGCAATGGATACAGGGCGTCGAACATCGAACGGCATGGCTTGTTAGCCTACTTGGATTATTCTTCGCCATTTTGTATGGAAGTGTTGTTACATTATTAAATCGTAAATTGAATCGACCGATAAGACAACTTATGAACCAGATGACTGCTTTTGCTCACAATCAGCCTGTAGAACCGATTCGGCATCGTGCGAATGATGAAGTAGGGCAGTTGATCAATCATTTTAGAGTCATGCGTGAAGAGATCGAAGCAGCGAGGTTACAAGTAAAAACGGAACAGCAGGAGAAAGAGTTTATCGTTGCAGCTTTATCGCATGATTTGAAAACACCACTCACTGCCATAAGTGCATACGCTGAGCTGCTTACGGATCAGAGAAGGATTAATGATCAAGAGAAAAGAGAGTATTCGTCGCTCATACTCGATAAGATTACTTACATGAAACATATGTTGGATGATCTCACGATGTATGCTGTCTTGCGATCGTCGAATCATCAGATGGAGCTTATTGAAGCAGATGGCGAAGAATTGTTCGATATGTTGTTAAGTGGTGGTTACGATGAGCTGTGTGCGAAGAAGCACATACATCTCGCTGAGGAAAGCAGTGTAACGGGTGTGTTCCGTGTGAATGTCGCCCAATTGACCCGTGTGGTTGATAATGTGATGAGTAACGCTATTCGCTATACACAGCCTGGAGATAGGATTTGGCTAGGGGCATTTTCGAATGAATATCAGATGCCAGAGTGGATATTCCCATCACTACGTAATGAAATGATGAACTGGCACACGGATGGAGTAATTCTTATTGTCCAGAATCAAGGGAAAGCGATTGATAAGCAGGATCAGTCGAGAGTGTTCGAACCTTTCTATCAGATTGATGCAGCACGTACAAAATCAAAAGCAGGTTATGCCGGACTTGGGCTTAGCATAGCGAAGATCGTAATGGATCAGCACCAAGGTGATATCCGACTGTGGTCTGCTCCCGGTTATGGCACATTGGTAGCCGTATGGCTGCCTGAGAAGACAGATACAGAGAAAAGAGGATGAGAAGGTAATGATGAGACAAGTACTATTAATCGGAAGTTTAGCAGCAGGATTATTCATGACAGGGTGTTCAGAGCAGATTGGAGCGTCTTCAACCGATATTGTGACCAAGGCGCTAGAGAAGGGGAAGCAAGTGGAATCCTATACGGGAAAAGGAACTTTTCGTTTCTTTGACAAAGATAAGCTCACAGAGGATGCAACGTTTAGTGAGTGGGTGGATTCGTCAAATCATAAGAAAAAATCAGAAATGACGACGAATGGAAATCAGACGATTACGGTCAATGACGGGAAACAGATTATTTCTTATGATAAAGCTAAAGAAACAGCATTGATCATAGAAGTGGGTGAGGATGTTCTGCCAACTGCACTTTCGCAGCGCGAACAGCTCGTATCGATGCTGGATAAAATGAAGACTACGCACAATTTCGAGGTCGTTAATGAAGAGAAGATACTTGGAAAAGATACCTATCATATCAAGGTAAGGGAAAGTAAGGAGAAGACGTTAATGGGAAACATGGATCTTTGGATTGATCAAAAAACATGGTTCATTCTCAAATCTATTTCCTATAATGGTACAGCACGTGTGGAATTTGAATATACAGATATTCAATTCTCACCAACATTTGCTGCAGATACATTCGTACTGAACCTACCTGAACATGTGAAAAAGACACCGATCAGTGATCTGATGCCAGCGGTTAAAGCCGTAACAACTTCGGAAGCTGAAGCTGCGCTTGGCAAACCTTTTCTATTGCCAGTAGATCATGATTTGAAATTAGTAAAGCTGGAACTAACAGAGCTTAAGGGTGATTTGAATCGCAATGAAGTAACGGCTTATTACGAGAAAGACAATACACCTTACTATGAAATGACTATCTTTCCAACGCCAGAAGGCAGCGGAACTTTAGATGCCGAGGAAATTAAAATTCGTGGTACAAAGGGCGAATATATGGAACAAATTCGTGCGTTCACATGGGATGAACAAGGACTGCGTTACAGTCTGATGATCCAGGATCCAGATGTAACGAAGGAACAGGCGATGGCTTTGATTGAAAAGATGGTATTAAGCACGAGTAAATAGTGAATGAAGAGATAGAGATGGGAAGACAGCCAAGTCTTGGAATTGGCTGTCTTTGTTTTTTTTCGACGTGTAATAGTATCATTGGGTGCTAGAAAGTAGCTATGTAAAGAAAGGCGAGTCTATGTCATGTTTCAGTTAACTTTTCAATTATGTTAATATGGGAATAGCCCATGGCTTGGCAATCCGTCACAATAAGAGAGAGGCTGAACAACATGACTCGTCGGTTGAAAAAGATTAAAAATGTCGCTGTCGTATTACGCTTCTAAGTAAGCCGTAGAATCTACAATACTTAGAAGCGAGGTATATCGTTATGAATCATCCATTATTTAATCATTGGTCTGAAATCAAGTATTTGAAAGATATAGTGACAAATCCACTCATTGAAGTAGGGGAGTACTCCTATTACTCGGGGTATTATGGAAATCACAATTTTGAAGATGGTTGTGTAAGGTATTTATGGGGTGATGCTAGATCCCAGGAATTGTTCAACCCTATTGAACAGTTTGGTTGGCACCTAGACAAACTAATTATTGGAAATTATGTTTGTATTGCAAGTGGCGTTGTCATTCTAATGGGAGGCAATCATAACCACCATCCTGAATGGATTACCGTTTATCCATTTGCCGAGCAGATAGAACAATCATACGAACCAAAGGGTGATACCATCATTAAAAGCGATGCCTGGATTGGTATGAATGCGATCATCATGCCTGGCGTTACAATTGGTGAAGGTGCAATCGTTGCCGCAGGATCTGTAGTCTCTAAAGACGTTCCACCCTATACAATAGTTGGTGGTAATCCCGCAAAAGAAATTAAGAAGCGTTTCACCGATTCAGAAATTAATAAACTGATGGAAATGCGTTGGTTTGATTGGGATAGAGAAATGATTGAGAGAGCGATTCCTCTATTGTCCAGTTCATCTATTGATCAGTTATATGATTTTTATAACAATGAGGTAAAGTAAATAATCTATAAATACGCTAACTTAAAAACGCGAGACAAAACTATGATTCAAGTTTTGTCTCGCGTTTTAATTGTGAGGTCGCATAGATAAAGAATATATTTGTTCACGTAAGGAAAAAATTCATATTAACATTAAACCGTTTTAATCTGAAAATACATACAAAGTGAAAGCAGTTCATCTGTATCCGGAGGATGATTGACACCATGAGAACGGGACTGACAGACGATGAAGTACGTATCCGCATTGAGCAAGGGCAAGTAAATAAGCTGCCAAAAGCACCTTCTCGGACTGTGGGGCAAATTTTTCGCACCCATCTAATTACGACGTTCAATTTCTTGAATGTGATTCTTGCGACAGCGGTATTCATTGCCGGTTCACCGAAAAATACGCTGTTTGTGGGGGTTGTTATCTCCAATACTTTGATTGGCTTGTTTCAGGAACTTCGAGCAAAATCCACATTAGAGAAGTTGTCAGTTCTTCATGTAAGTAAAGTTCATGTGCTGCGCAGCAGTCGAGATCAAGCAATTACTCCAGAAGAACTCGTCATAGATGATATCATGATTCTAAAATCTGGTGACCGAATTGCGGCCGATGGCGAGGTACTCGAAGGCGGTATGCTCGAGGTGGATGAATCGATGCTTACAGGTGAAGCAGATTCTGTTGGTAAGCCGAGTGGGACTGAGATCCTAGCTGGCAGTTTCGTAGTAGCGGGTAGCGGCTATGCGAAGGTGACGAAAGTAGGAGTAAATACTTATGCGGCGAAACTTGCGAATGAAGCGAAAAAGTTCAAGCGAATCAATTCTGAGCTGCAAGGTGCGGTCAATCGACTGTTTAGAGTCATTATGTGGTTGGTTTTTCCGGTTGGAATCATGCTTGTTCTTACGCAGTTGTGGTTCGCTAATGAATCGTGGCAATCAGCTGTAGTTGCAACTGTGTCGGGGATTGTAAGCATGGTGCCTGAAGGTTTAGTTCTACTCACAAGTGCGACTTTTGTTGTGGCGATTGCAAGACTTGCGAAGTACGATACCTTGGTGCAAGAGCTTCCAGCTACTGAGGTGCTTGCACGCGTGGATGTACTCTGTCTGGATAAGACGGGGACGATTACAGAGGGTAATCTTGAACTGGTAGATGTGCTACCAATCTCGCAAGATCCAGTCGCACATGTAGAGAAAGTACTTACAGGCATCGTTCATGCACTGCCGAGTATGAATCCGACGCAGCAGGCCATATTGGATCGTTATCCGGTAGTGTCTGAGCTTGAAGTGACGCACAAAGTACCTTTTTCCTCGGATAAAAAATGGAGCGGAGCTGCTTTTGCATCAGAAGGTGCTTGGGTGTTAGGTGCTCCTGAGATGGTATTGCAAGAGAAATATGAGCAGGTTCAAGATGTTGTAGAGCGGGAAGCTGCTCAAGGCAGACGGGTACTTGTGCTTGCGCAAGTTGATGAGATGGTGTTTGCCCAAGATGAGATTAGTCAGCCGCGTATGGTTGCGATGTTGTTAATTGCTGATCGCATTCGCGAGGAGGCACCGGAAGCGCTGCGTTATTTTGCAGAAGAAGGGGTTACGATTAAGATCATTTCCGGGGATAATCCGGTTACGGTATCTGCAGTTGCGACTCGAGCAGGGGTGCAAGGTGCAGAGCGATATATTGATGCAAGAACTTTGCCTGAAGATCCTGTAGCACTCGGCCTTGCAACGGAGAATTATACCGTCTTCGGTAGGGTCTCCCCGCATCAGAAGAAATTACTTGTTCAGGGTCTACAGTCAAAAGGGCACACTGTTGCTATGACGGGGGATGGTGTTAATGATGTGCTTGCTCTCAAAGAAGCGGATTGCGGGATCGCGATGGCGAACGGTTCAGATGCGGCGAAGGCGGTATCGCAGCTCGTCCTGCTAACATCGGATTTCAGCGTATTACCTCGAGTTGTAGCAGAAGGCCGTAAAATAATCAACAACTTAGAGAAAGTGTCCGTTCTCTTCGTGACGAAGACTATCTATGCGCTGACGCTAGCGCTTATCTTCACTTGTATCCTAATGCCCTATCCGATCTTACCGATCCATGTGACGCTCATTGGCAGTGTCAACATTGGTATTCCAGCATTCTTCTTAGCGTTATTCCCGAATCAGGAGCGAGTAAACCACGGTTTTTTGCGAAGGGTACTACGACATGCAATACCATATGGAATTATTCTTGCGAGTATGACTACTGCCATGTTCTTGTATGCCAAATATAACGGTTTAGCTAATCTTGAAGCCCGTACACTTGCGGTTATTGTCCTTGGTGGGTCTAGCTTAGTTGTATTAACCCGGGTTGCAAGACCCCTAAATGCGGCTAAGATCGCGCTTGTTATGACAATGATTGGACTTTTCGTAGTTGTATTCTTAGCGCCGCTCGGTCGTAATATTTTCATATTAGCCATACATTCTCGTCCTTACACCATAATTGCCGTTGGACTCGTCTTGTTATGCTGGCCTTTGATGTCACTTGCCCAGCGACTTGTCAGGTTAGTGGGGGGACGAACTTAATTGGTCTATATAGTAGGTTTCATATAAGTGAAGAATATATTTGTGCACGCAAGGAAAGAATTCATGTTAACACTAAACCGCTTTTTAACATGAAGAAGAAGGTGACTCCATGTATTATGAACACTCGCACAAAGCAGGAGATGTCGTCTATATTTTCTATAGAAATCCACATACCCAAGATGTAGCGAACATACAGGCAGCTGCTGTTGTGAATCATCCCGAAAATTCGAATGAACTTGCTATATTTGTTTATGAAAACTATTACCCTTTAACTAACGACATGGCTATTTATTCGTCAAAAGAAGAGGCAGACGAAGCATACGATTACTACTATGGAAGTTTTTCAGATGGGGTTCTCGAATGATTGAGCCATTTACGCCTAAGCTTGTGTACTTTGAACCTGATGCATTGAACTATCAATTAGGCATTGAGCTAAAAGAAAAATTCGAGAAAATGGATATGGAAATTCGATTCACAACTTCCCATAATCAAATTAGAAATCTTCCAGGTGACAATGAATTTCAACAATATCGGGTTGCCAAATCGACGCTCGTTGTTGGGATCAGAAAAACGCTTAAATTCGATACATCGAAGCCTTCCGCGGAATATGCGATTCCTTTTGCAACAGGTTGTATGGGACATTGTCATTACTGCTATTTACAAACGACGATGGGAAGCAAGCCCTATATCCGTACATATGTAAACGTAGAAGAAATCCTTGAAGCTGCGGATAAATACATGGAAGAACGTGCTCCGGAAATTACAAGATTCGAAGCTTCATGTACTTCAGACATTGTAGGGATTGATCATTTGACCCATTCACTTAAACGGGCAATTGAGCATTTTGGAAAATCGGAGTACGGAAAGCTACGATTTGTTACCAAATTTCATCATGTGGATCACTTGCTCGATGCCAAGCATAACGGAAAAACAAGATTTCGATTCAGTGTCAATGCTGATTATGTGATCAAAAATTTCGAGCCAGGGACATCGCCGTTAAGCAAAAGAATTGAAGCTGCTGGAAAAGTTGCAAGAGCGGGATATCCACTTGGATTTATCGTAGCTCCGATCTACCTGCATGAAGGTTGGGAGGAAGGCTATTATCAGATGTTTGAAAGATTAGCAGCTGAATTGCCGCCTGAGGCGAAGAAAGATCTGACGTTTGAGTTTATCCAGCATCGTTTTACGAAACCAGCCAAAAAAGTGATTGAAAAGAATTATCCGATGACGAAGTTGGAATTGGATGAAGATAGAAGAAGATACAAATGGGGGAAATACGGAATAGGCAAATACATCTATCAAAAAGAAGAAGAAGCGGATATTAAAAGTAATCTTCAAACTTATATGGAAAAGTTCTTTCCAGAAGCAAAACTAGAGTATTTCACATAATAAATTAGCAAAAATACAAATCGAAAGAGTGAATAAGACAATGAATCCAACCTCTGATAAGCAAGAAGCGATAGAGAAGGTTAAGGAATTGATTAAAGGGATTGACATCGCGATGCTCACGACGGTATCGGAAGATGGTTTAGTTTCGCGCCCCATGAAGACCCAAGATGTCGATTCCGACGGTAACCTGTGGTTCCTGACCAAGAAAGATACGGGTAAATTTCATGAATTGGTGCACAACAAGCAAGTTAACGTAGCCTATGTGGGTAATTCTTATGTCTCGATTCGCGGTGAAGCGGAGCTCGTGGAAAGTTCCGAGAGGGTGAAAGAGTTATGGAACCTCGCTTACGAGCAACTACTGGAAACCACATACGATGATCCGAACCTCGTTCTCATCAAAGTTAAAACGGACACTGCCGAGTACTGGGATTCCGGCAACATGTTCAAGATGGCTAAGTTCTTATTCAATAGACTCATGGGTCATAATACGGAAGGAACGGATATGAATCGTATCGTGGAGTTGAATTAAAGATTAAAGTTTGCGCTGATTATATAGGGATAAAAAGATAAAAGAGCCATTCTGCTGAATGGCTCTTTTCATGCTCTATAGGATTGCTTATAAGATATCAAACATTTTATAGTCGTGGTTGAAAATAGCCGATATGTTCTTGAAGAAAAGCTTCCAGCCTCCGCGGTTCTCGACCTAATATACGTTCAACGGTATCCGTCGGTTGCTCATTGATCACGGCCGACATCGTTTGAATTTCAACGACATGGTCCGCAAGCCAAGATGGCATATGCCCGTGTTCGATTAGATCAGAACGAAGTATTTCAGGTGGTAAATGAATGAATTGAATCGGACGTTGAAGTAGAGACGACAAATGTTCGGCAATCTCAGGATAGGTGAACGTTCGAGCGCCTGTCAACGTATAGATACGGCCAGCTACTTCGGGATCCGTCAGTGCTGCGGCAGCAACATCGGCAATATCACGGGAGTCAACAAAGTTGCATGGCGCGTCACCTATGCAGCCGAAGAACGTATCTTGGGTAGAAATCGTTGGTGTTAGCCTCAGTAGATTCTGCATAAATGCATAAGGACGCAGGATGGTATAGGTCAAACCGGACTCTGCTAGCACAAGCTCGATTTCGCCATGCCAACTCGCAACAGTGACAGGCGAACGAGGATCATAGATGGGACTTGAGATTTTGAAGATATGCTTGATGCCGGCTTGAACGGCTATTTGGATAATAGAAGTCTCGAGAGCAACTTGATCAGGGCAGTTGGACAACGCAAGGAATAGTTGCTCGGCACCCTGCAAGGCACGAAGCATCGATTCCGAGTCATACGCATCTGCTGTGCGGATTTCAATATTTGTCATATCCAAGTCAGAGAGTCGGGCTCGAAGCTTGTCTGGCTCCCGACTTAATGCTCGGGTGGGTAGTCCAAGGGCTGAAAGTCGTCTTACAAGTGTGTTACCAATCGTTCCTGTTGCTCCTAAAATTACGATCATATGAAATTCGCTCCTTAACTAAAGTGAATGAATTTTATTATTTCGAGAGAGTACCTCTCCACCGCCACGACATCGTCGCACAAGCGATCGCACTGGATAACGGGAAATCAAACTGGACCTTGCTTAACCAGAGGTAGTGGTTGTTTGGTAGAAAGAAGGGCAGCAAAGTTTCTAATCCCCAAGCCGTCAGCAGTCCGAACAAAGCACCACTGATAGTAAACGCCAAGGTAACGAGAAGGCGGGGTGCACGCACGAACCACTGTTTACGGGGACGGCGGGAAAGAAGCCAAAGGCCCATGAATAATGCAATTAGCAATGAAGATCCTCCAATTGTTGTGAGTGCCCGGATTTGTAGCACTTTATCAGCGGTGATAAATCCTCCAATCCCAGCCATAATGGTAGGGCCGAGATACGCAGGAATCAATTCGCGCCATAAGATGAAGGATTGCTTCCACGTCTTGCTGGACTGTTCACCATAAATTTTCACTACCGGGGTAGGGTTATTTCTGTTGTGCATACGCAACACCTTTCTTTCCCAATATGCTTCGTAGAGTATGTAATTAGCCGCCTAACTATCAGTTTTTAAAAAAACTACCTAAACTTTAAGTGGTTAGGCACCTAATTATAAGGTGGAATATATGGGCTAGCTGGACTAGCCCGGTGTCCTTTCATTCGTCTGTCAGCGCCGATATGCCCCGAGTCACACGTCCTAACAAGTCGAGGAACAAGGTGCGCTCCTCAATGGTGAGCGAGCCGACCATCGTTTCAAGTCTGGCAAAGTGCTCTGAAGCCATGTCGCGCAGCTTTTTTGCACCGAGCTCTGTTAAGAGGACGGATTTCTGACGGCCGTCAATGGAACTGGATCGTCGAGATACAAGACCATCTCGCTCTAGAATGTCAATTAAACCTGTTACAGTGGCGCGTGTTACGCCGAGATTCTCCGCAAGCTGCGAGGGCAGCTCTTCACCTTCATTATCTTCGAGGTCTGCTAGCAGCCGATATCGTCCTGTCGATAATCCGAATCGGGCGAAGTGGATGTCCGCGGCATTTCCTAGTTTAGCGCCTGCGGTCATCAATCTTGCGGCAACGAGCACAGCTTGCGCGTCAACGTCGAGTCCGTAACGCTCAATCTGACGCTTCGTCTGTGCAAGGGTAGGGATAAGTTGCATGTCAGCTGAATCATGAAATAAATTGGTCATAGATATAGTATGGTACCTAACTATATAGTTGTCAACTCTATTTATCAATTAACTTTTTATTTAAAAGCGTCGGTCAGACCCAATACTGTATTCATATCTACATTTGTTAGTTCAGTGACAATCCCTTCATTAACAAGAACATGTAGTGTTGAAGCATCTCTTATAAAACGGAAAATGCCGTTGTCGAAATCTGTATCAACTTCTTTAAAGAAAATCCCTTCAAATTCTGTTTCTTTTCCGTGACTGAAACTTAACTGATACTGTTTGCCGTCTTTGATCAAATAAGCACGAACTCCCTTTTGATAATTGCCTTCTTCATCCCGAATATAACGGGCAACGGAAACGATATGCAGATCGACAAAGGGAATCTCGCGCACCAAAGAATTAATGATAGACCCCTTTGTAATTTGTTCCCAACGGCTGTGTGCCGTCTGACCAAGAATGATCTGTGTAATGTTGTTTTCTCTAGCTACTTCTGCAATTACCTTATAGACAGGGCGGCTTTCATTATCCTTCATAATAAATTGAGCTGTAGCGTGAGAATGGGCATAATCTTTCCATTGTTCGATGAACAATAACTTCTCGGCATCTAATGCATCGAATGGTTTTGGATCAATGGTCAATATATATAGCGGAGCTTTCATAATATTAGCGATTGCACAGCCTCGTTTGATTAGTCTTTCGCTATTGGGACCATAAAATACGCAAACAAGAATGCTCTCATTATATTGAATGTTCTCATTACATACGTTAATCATTTTAAAATTCACCTCAAGGTTTGTTTAGGATTCGATAAACTATGTAAGACTAAAGCTGTGTACCAACAAGTGTCAACATCTAGTTACTGAAGCAGAAGTCATGAAATAGGAGGTTTAAGCTTGATTATGTTCTATGCCTATATTTTTCTTCCATTTATGAGTGCAATACTTGTTCCTTTCCTATTTAAGTATTTCAAGCACCGGGTTCATACAGGATGGTTCGTTTTACTTGTACCCTTATCTATTTTTATCTATTTGTCACAGTATATACCTAGTGTAGCCGCTGGTGGCACCTACAAATACACATTGTCTTGGATTCCATCCCTTGATGTGAATATTGTCTTCTATGTGGATGGACTCAGCCTGTTATTTGGTACTCTTATCAGTGGTGTAGGCAGCTTAGTCATTATGTATTCCATATTCTATATGTCTAAAGCTCGAGAGGCTCTCCATAACTTCTATATTTATTTGCTCATGTTCATGGGCGCAATGCTGGGGGTAGTACTCTCGGATAACCTCCTAGTCCTGTATGGATATTGGGAGTTAACCAGCGTTTCTTCCTTCTTATTAATCTCCTATTGGTACGAGCGTAAGAGCTCTCGCCAAGGTGCCCTAAAGGCGCTATTGATTACTGTCCTTGGCGGATTCGGCATGCTAGCCGGGTTTATTATTCTGATTATGATGGCGAATACTTACAGCATCCGGGAAATGATTGCGAGCTTGGAAGTCATACAAAGCCATGTATTGTTTATTCCTGCAATGCTATGTATCTTGCTTGGTGCATTTACGAAATCGGCACAATTTCCATTTGGTATTTGGTTACCGGACGCGATGGAGGCACCAACTCCGGTGAGTAGTTACCTTCACTCGGCTACAATGGTCAAGGCTGGTATTTATGTAGTGGCGCGTATGACTCCGATTTTCGGGGGGAGTTCGGTATGGTTCTGGCTTGTGGCCGGGATTGGTATCATTACGTTGCTGTATGGTTCTTTGACGGCGCTTAAACAAACCGATCTAAAGGCGATGTTAGCTTATTCTACAATTAGTCAATTGGGATTAATCATGTGCTTGCTTGGGGTTGGTTCTTTGGCCGTCTATTATGGACCTGGTGAGAGTGGCACGATCTTTACAGTAGCTGGATTTGCCGCCTTGTTCCATCTGTTTAATCACTCGACCTTTAAAGGCAGTTTGTTTATGGTTGTCGGTATTATAGACCATGAGACAGGCAGGCGGGATATTCGCTATTTAGGTGGTTTGATGCAAGTTATGCCGATTACGTTCACGATCGCTTTGATTGGCGGTTTATCTATGGCGGGATTACCGCCGTTTAACGGATTTTTAAGCAAGGAAATGTTTTTTGCAGCGGTGAATGATGTGTCAAAAGCTGGTATTTTCGGTCTGGGCAGCATAGGTATCCTGTTCCCGATCATTGCTTGGGTAGCCAGTATATTTACTTTTATCTATTGCATGATTTTTATTTTCAAAACGTTTGGAGGACAATATCGTCCTGAAAAATTGACACGAAAAGTGCACGAAGCACCTTGGGGAATGCTGATTTCGCCAGTCATTTTGGCAATACTTGTGATACTCATTTTCTTCTTCCCCAATGTATTGGGTAAGTATATTCTGAGCCCAGCATTAACTGCAGTTTTACCAACGATGCAGGCGTCTTCATATGACCTGAAAATCAGTGCATGGCACGGGATTAACTTGGAGCTGTTGATGACGTTTGGGGTAATTGTTGTCGGTTTTCTTCTATTCACAACATCGAAAAAATGGATTCAGGTTATGCGTAATTATCCGCAAGGATTAACTTTGAATCATTGGTACAATCAGGCATTAACAGGTACGGAGAGGCTCTCGGCATCTCTAACCAACAAGTATATGACAGGTTCCTTGAGACATTATCTGATCTACATTTTTTCATTCTTTGTCATTGTATTGGTAAGCTCGCTTCTGTTGCTTTATGGTATCCGGTTCGATTTTTCCAATCATGCAGCTATCAGTATTTTTGATGTCGGACTTGTGCTTGCGATGGTAATCGCCGCATGTACAGTTTTATTTGCCAGTAACCGAATCATGGCTATTGTTGCACTAGGTGCGTTAGGCTATATGGTTTCTATGTTCTTTGTGATCTTCAGGGCACCTGACTTGGCATTGACGCAAATGGTGGTGGAGACAGTGAGCACACTGCTGTTCCTGCTATGCTTTTACCATTTGCCTAAGCTGAAGAAAGGGATTGAACGCATTCCTTTCAAGCTGATGAACCTGATCATATCGATCGCGATGGGATTGACGGTAACCTTGCTTGCGTTGTCCGCGAATGGACATAAATTGTTTGAACCCATTACATCGTTTTTTGAAAATGCTTATGAGCTGGCAGGCGCCAAAAATATTGTCAATGCAATATTAGTGGACTTCCGCGGTTTCGATACGATGTTGGAAATATCCGTGTTCGCCATTGCAGGGTTAGGTGTATATATATTGGTTCATCAACGCTCCAAAAGGAGGGAACAATATGAAAACGAATGATGTGATATTGAAAAGTGTAACCCAAGTAGCTGCCGTAATCATATCGACCTTTTCGATCTATTTATTTATGAACGGTCACCATCATCCGGGAGGGGGATTCATTGGAGGGCTAAGCACGGCATCAGCTGTTGTCCTGCTGTATCTTTCCTTTGGAGTCGAGAAGGTAAGGGAAAATATACGAGTTGATTTCAAGAAGCTTTCGGCGATCGGTGTGTTAATTGCGATTGGAACCGGAACGATGGGTGTGGTATTTGGTAAATCTTTTTTAACGCAGACCTACGGTCATTTTGATTTGCCGATCTTTGGAGATACTGAGCTCGCATCTGCTTTGATTTTTGATACTGGAGTCGCTCTAGCTGTCATTGGCACCGCAGTCAATATTATTCTAAGCATTAGTGAGGATCGTTAATATGGAGACATTAATGGTCATATTGGTCGGTATCTTAATCTCCGTTGGAACCTACTTAATTTTATCGAAGCAAATGCTGCGCATTGTGCTCGGAGTCTCGATTGTTGGCCATGCAGTCAATTTGTTGATCATAACTTCCGGTGGATTGAAGATGGGGACTGCCCCATTGCTTGGGGAAACGGCTCCGGGCTTTACGGATGCTATTCCCCAAGCACTGGTTTTAACTGCGATCGTCATTAATTTTGCCGTGACAGCACTAGTACTCGTTTTATGTTACCGCGCCTATCGAAACTTCGGGACGGATGACATGGAGCAATTAAGGGGGAATGAGCATGAATAATTTGTTGATCGCGCCAGTTATCATTCCTCTGTTGACTGGTATGGTCCTTATTGTATTTCAGAAAAATATAAGTCTTCAACGGATTCTTAGTCTAGCTGCATTGTTAGTCACCGGTGTCATTTCAGTTCTATTGATGAACCAAATTAAAGACAGCGGTATTCTAACCATCCAGTTGGGCGGTTGGGAAGCGCCTTTCGGTATTAGTTTCGTGGGCGATATGTTCAGTGCTTTGCTGCTCATGGCTACCTCGATTGTCTCGGTATGCTGTGTCATCTATGCCTTTTCATCGATAGGCCGAAAACAAGAGAAACTTTATTTCTACCCTCTATTTTTATTTTTGATTACGGGTGTCAATGGTTCGTTCTTGACAGGGGATTTGTTCAACTTATATGTCTTTTTTGAATTGTTTCTCGTTTCTTCCTATGTACTAATTTCAATGGGAGGTGCCCAGAGGCAGCTTCGCGAGTCGCTGAAATATATTTTTATGAATATTATTGCATCGGCGTTCTTCTTGATCGGGATAGCTTATTTATATTCGATGACGGGCACATTGAACCTCGCCCATTTATCGCTCCGGATCGCAGAGATTGGTCAGGATGGGTTAATTACGACCGTCGCATTATTGTTCTTGATCGTGTTCGCCATGAAAGCCGGATTATTGCTCTATTTCTGGCTGCCGGGTTCATACAGCGTCCCACCAACAGCAATCGCTGCTATTTTCGCTGCGTTACTCACTAAGGTGGGGATATACGCCATTTTTAGAATGTTTACGCTTATTTTTTACCATGAACCGCAGATCACTCATCTGGTTATCGGGATATTAGCTGCTTTTTCGATGATTTTTGGCGGACTCGGTGCGATTGGTTTTTGGGATTTGAGAAAAATACTAACCTATAATGTGGTCATAAGTGTCGGATTTATTATGGCAGGACTCGTCTCTTTAACGACCACTGGCATAGCGGGATCTATTTATTATTTGATTCACGACATCCTAATTAAGGGGCTTGTTTTTTTGATTGGGGGAACGATTGTTCATCTCACAGGAACAAGTGATTTGAAGAAAATTAGCGGCTTGATTCGTCATCATCCCCAGTTAGGTTGGATGTTCTTTATCGCGGCTTTGTCTATGGTTGGCATTCCTCCGTTAAGCGGCTTTCTTGGCAAAGTATTTACGACGAAAGGCGTCTTTGAGGCCGGTCATTATTGGCTTGGAGGAATTGGGCTGCTGACCAGCTTGTTCATTCTGTACTCGATGATCAAATTGTTTATGAACGCATTTTGGGGTGAAACGATTCTAAGTGTAGAAGAGGAGAAGGGGACGACGAAAGGCTTATTGTTTCCGATCGCTCTACTCACGGTGGCTAGTATTGCTATGGGAATCGGCGCTGAAGCAATTACAGGTTATGTAACCCAAGCTGCGGAGGAATTGTTGAATCCAAGTTTATATATTCAGGCCGTTTTTGAATAAAGGAGGGAACAGCCATGCCCGTTCAGGTACTACTCAACATATTCATTGCCTACTTATGGATGTTTCTGCAAGAGGAAATGAGCATTTTAAGCTTTATAAGTGGTTACTTTGTTGGTCTGTTTATTTTACTGTGCATCCGCCGGTTCTTTAATACACGGTTTTATATATTTACGCTAATCGCAATGGGCAAGCTGTTTATTCTGTTTATCCATGAACTGAATATATCCGCGATGATGGTCGTGAAGCATGTACTCCGTCCTAAAATCGATGTTAAGCCAGGTATTTTCAAGGTAGAAACGGATTTGGAGGGGGATTTGGAAATCACGCTCCTATCCTTATTAATCTGCTTAACACCAGGCTCCGTGGTGATGGAGGTAACCCCTAATTCAAAGGAGATGTACATTCATGGTCTGAACATGCCAGAATCCATGGATTCTGTATTAAAATCAAAATCTGTTTTTGAAAAAGCGATAAAGGATGTGACGAGATAATGATATTTGAGACGGTGTTGGTCGTTGCATTATGTATTCTGGTACTGGCTATACTAGCTAATTTATATCGGATTATTATAGGACCTTCTAGTGCAGACCGTGTTCAAGCGTTGGATTCCATTGGTATTAATCTGATCGCCAGTACTGCCGTGTTCTCGGTTCTGTTGGACACGCATGCCTTCTTTGATCTTATACTGCTGATCGGGATCCTTTCATTTATTGGAACGGTTGCCTTTGCCAGATTTATTGAAAGAGGTGTTGTTATTGAACGTAGGCGGTGAAATAGTCGGGGCTGTCCTTATTCTCATTGGAGCTATTTTTGGCTTGATCAGCGCGATTGGGATTGTGCGGTTACCCGATGTGTACACTAGATCTCATGCTGCATCTAAAAGTTCTACTCTTGGCGTGCTGTGCGTACTCGTTGGAACATTGCTGTATTTCTTAATTTCCGAAGGCTTTTTCAGCATTCGCCTCATTTTGGGTATCTTCTTTGTATTTTTGACAGCTCCCGTAGCCGCCCATGTAATCTCGCGTGCCGCATACCGCCACAAGGTGCCGTTAACCGAGCAGAGCGTTCAAGATGAATTGAAAGACTATTATATAGAGAATGGAGTCGTGGAGCCAGAAGATAAGGCCGAATTCGTTAATTATCTGACGAAATGAACAAGTATATAACCGAAATCGACTAATGGGTCATAATACGGAAGGAACTAACATCAATCATTCTGTGGAATTGAATTAAACAATTTAGGGTATTTCTCATTAAATATCATGGGAGTACCTTTTTTGTGTTTCTATGAATCTATGAAAATGATGCGTCTAATCTAGCAACTCTTACTATACCTTTGGAAGTTTATTAACATATCTTATATCGTAACTAAGCAATAAGTGCAGTAAAAAGGCTCTGTGTAACCCAATAGGGGAAAACAGAGCCTTTTTACACTTTGTAATGACAAAGTAGCACTTAACTATATGCATTTTTTTGCTTTAAGCTAGTCCTTGGCTTTCCCTTGCATCATATTGACTAACTCTGCCATTTTAGAAGCATTCTGCTCGTTGATCTGATTGATCTTCGATTGGGATTCCTCTTTAACTTCCAGTAACGTCTCTTTAGCCTTCATCTCTAAGTCTTTCCGCAAAACCTCCATCTCTCTAACGTGATTGCTTTTCATGCTGTTCAACTCTTCATCGAATTGCTTCTGCCGGCGATCGAGCTCCTTCTGCATATCATTAAGCGATTGCACAAGTTTTGTTTCTCCCTCTTTTTTCTGCGCTATTTCATAGGCATGCGCTTGATTCATCTCCTGCATTTGCTCTTTAGTCTCAACCACCACTTTTTCAGCATCTTGGAGTTTATCCAGTTTACCTTGAAGCATCTCCATCTTTTCCATCGTAAGACGATATAATTCTTCAACCGCTTTGGTCGTCTTCTCCAGTTGCTCCAGCTTCACACGCATTTCGGTGTTCGAAAGTTGCGATGCAGCGAGTTCTTCCTCTTTTTGCTTCAAATGCTTTTGAACTGTCGAGAGTTCTGTTTTGATCGCTTCCGCTTTAGCTTCCCCGCGCGCTTGCTCTTCAAGTGATTGTTCCTTTACTTCCTCAAGCGCATCAGCGCCACGCTGATACAAACGAATCAGAATATGATAAACACGGTTCATATGTTTTTCGAAGTCCTCTAAGTCGCTTTCTATCGGTGTATTATGCTTTTTGATCTCTTTAATTGACTCTATCGCCATCAGTGACTCCAACCACTCTCCAGCATCCATTCCTGACGCTTCAATTCGCTTATTTACGATCTCCAGTGATTCATCGCTCATTTTTATACCTTTTATAGCCATCGTCCCAAACCCCTTTATTTTTATTGAGTTAACCGGTTAATTGCTTATGTTTCTTATGGTTAACCGGTTAACCATAGTCTTAAAGTTAATAATGTTAAGTATAGCATAAATTCTAGTCAGAAAATAGTAGATCGAGATGTGATGACGGTGATATAATATGGAGAGATTCTAACTTCCGATAATATAAACGTATCGGAAGTTAGGTTTTCAAATTTCAATTTTGAAAAAAGAGGGGGAGGAGACTCAAAAAAAGAGGGAGGACCACATGAAAGTAATATTTTTACAATTTTAATAGATTCAACTACAATTATCATGGGGTGAGGAAGATCGAACTCGTCAATTCTAATAAAAATGAAATGATCAGCATAGAAGATACTTTGAATGTACTTCTTGAGCAAGCAAATACATATGTAGCGAATTCAAAATCTGCAAACACGAAGAAATCCTATCATTTTGATTGGAATCACTTTAGTAACTGGTGTGAAGAATACCAATTACCCTCATTACCAACGAATGATGAGACATATGCTTTATATTTATCTAGTTTGGCTTTTGAAGGATATAAGGCTAGTACGATCCAAAGACGAATAAGTTCAATTTCTAAGGCGCATGCAATGGCAGGCCATTCATCTCCCACAACAATCAAAATCAAATCCGTGTGGGCAGGTATTAAGCGGATGCACGGTTCAGAGGAGATAGGGAAGCAGCCGTTAGTTATCGATTACTTGAAACAAATCTTAGAAATAATTCCGGATAAACCATTGGGCTATCGAGATCGAGCTATCTTATTAATTGGATTTAGTGGTGCTTTTAGAAGAAGCGAACTTGTAGATCTAGATGTTGAAGACATTACGCTTGAAAATGAGGGTTTAAAGATCCGTATCAAGAGTTCTAAGACGGATCAGGACGGAAAGGGGAGTATGATTGGTATACCTTACGGTTCAAGTGAGGAGACTTGTCCGGTGAGATCCTATTTACATTGGTTACGTGAAGCTAATATTACTTCCGGTCCGGTGTTTAGAAGAGTAAATCGTCATAACCAAGTATTAGATAATCGATTAACGGATAAGGCTATTGCAATTGTTGTGAAAAGATACGTTGCAGAGATCGGCTTAGATGAGAAACAATTCTCAGGTCATAGTCTCAGATCTGGATTTGCAACCACAGCTGCCATGAAAGGAAAGACTGAACGGCAAATTATGAATCAAACAAGACATCGTTCAGATGCAATGGTGCGTAAGTATATTCGAATGGGGTCATTGTTTATAGATAATGCAGCGAGTGGGCTTGGTCTATAGGTTTCGCTCAGGATATCTATCTAATAATCCCTTATTGGAAAAGAGGTTTTGAATCAATGAATAACAAGATTTTCTCGGGGTTAGTATTAATAGCACTGAGTTTGTTTCTTAAGCCAGTAATGTCGATTGTGGGGCTGGATGAAAAGTTGTTTGGATTGCACTGGCAGGGTGAAACGGTGTTTTCAATCAGTCCATCCTTAGTTCGGATTATTCTAGCAGTACTTGGGATTATCATGCTTATCAACGGCGGTTTGCAAGTCGCAAAGCAGAAGAATAAGTAGTATTACCAAGGTTTGAAAATTATGAAATCCCCCAAAGGGGGATTTTTTTCATGTTCGTGCAAAAATGCTGGTGAAAATTATTTTGAATTATTTTTAAATATATTTATAACTGTTTCTTTTGCTATGATTGCAAAAAACAGCCTTCAGGGAGGACATAAGGATGTCATTACAGGTTCGTCCATATTGCACTGAATTAGAGGATGCAGTTAAAAATTTAAGTCACAAAGCATGGATACTTTTTAAGTACAATAAAGATTTCAATCATCAGAGGATGAGTTGTGTATTTAATGAGGACGATAATTTAATTTGTGTGGGATACTTACGACATGGAATAGCTAATGATCATGATGTATTCGAAATTGAAATGCCCACTAATGAATTAGCTTTAAATCGCATGAATGAAGTGAGTATATAACAGTTTATGATCCAGCAACTTGCCTAGTCTAGCCATAACGGGAGCGGGATAACCAATGCAAAAATATCGCGGTTCAAACAATGTGATTGCAAATACCATTGTTGGTTTCGGTTAAGCACACGTAGTATTAGGCGTAATAGACCTTCTAGAGCATCGTCGTTAGAAATTGAAGGCAGAGCAACTTTGCTCGCCTTCTTTTATTTTTATGGGAGTAGCTTATACTTACTTCCGATGTTGTGGTTGTGTGGCAATGCCATCCCAGAATAAATCGACAACCGTCTGTGGCAGATCTTCTTGAGGTGTATTATGTTCAATGACATGTTTGCGGCTGCCTAACATAACTAGCGCAGAGAAGGCATGGGCTAAGAACATGGCATCGCCTGAGCGTAGACTACCCTGATCCATCGCAAATTGAAAATGTTTTGCCAGCGAGATGTGAATATCAATTTCTGCCTTCCGAATTCGACCAAATTGCTCTTCGGACAAATGTGGATTAGCCTCACGTAACATCGTCTCCATATCGACATGTGCGTGCATCATCTTCGCCTTTGCAATTTGCTCAAGCCGCGTCCGTAAATCATCTTTTTCTTCGAGATAGCGTAAGGTGCTTTGATGGGCGAGTTGTATCATGAAGACAACTGAAGCAGTAAATAATTCAGCTTTATTCTCAAAGTAATAGTAGATACTTGCTTTTGTCACTTTACAAATTTTAGCGATCTGTTGCAAAGTGACGGGTTCGTAACCGTTTTCCATAAATAAAAAGGCAGCTTGACGCAAAATAATTTCTTGTAGGGGGATATTTTGTTCATTCTGTTTCGGTCTGCCTGGTGCACGTTGAGCATGCAATTTATCCATAAAGCCTCCTGAGTGGTTAAGTAATAAAATAATAACATATTTCACTTGCAATAATTAACCAACCGGTATATATAATTATATAACATAAAAAAACTGATAATTTACGGAGGCGTGAAAGTGAGCATAAATAATTTTATAGGATGGGTATCTGGTCCAAGAGGTAAATGGATCACATTATCATTATGGATTATCGTTGTTGGAGTATTGAGCGCACTTTGGCCAGCCGTCAATTCGATGGAGGAGAACAATGCGCCTAACTTGTCGAATTCCAAGCCCTCTGTTCAAGCACAAATGATTGCCGAACGTGAATTCCCGAGTGGAGCAGACGTTCCAGCACTTCTAGTGTGGCAACGCTTAGTAGGACTAACGCAAGAGGATCAAGTACATATACAACAATTAACAAAGCGGTGGGAATCAGCTCCTGTCCCTTATCAGACCTCAGTCATTCCCCTTCATAAATTTCCTGCACCCGCGCTTCAGTCACTACTGTCTGATGATAAGTCTACTATCGTAGTACCTGTGTTGTTTGATAAAATGGCAGATGCTGATCAACTAAAAGAAGGCGTGACCCTCCTCAAGGAGCAAGCAACAGCAGAATTTGGCAACAATCCATTTCTAGTTAAAGAAGGAGAATCCTCATTATTGGCTAGGGTAACGGGTCCGGTAGGGATATCTATTGACGCGACGGGACTCTTTAGTAAGGCAGATGTATCGCTTCTCATCGCAACCGTGTTGCTTGTGTTAATTATTTTGTTACTGATTTATAAATCACCTATCCTTGCTTTGATTCCCATTATCGCTGTAGGATTCGCTTATGGTGCTACAAGCCCCATATTAGGATTCATGGCCAAACAAGGTTGGATTACGGTTGATGCACAAGCCATCTCAATCATGACGGTTTTACTCTTTGGTGCAGGGACAGATTATTGTCTATTCCTAATTTCACATTACAGACATCTACTGCATGAAATCGAAGATAAACGTGTGGCACTGATTCGTGCATTGAAAGGTTCTTCTGGGGCTATTGCAATGAGTGGGTTTACCGTCGTATTATCGCTGCTTGTGTTACTTGTAGCCGAATACGGTGCTTACCATCGTTTTGCTGTGCCATTCAGCTTATCCATATTCATTATGGGGATTTCGAGCGTCACCTTAGTACCTGCTTTACTTGCTATCTTCGGTCGAGTTTCTTTCTATCCTTTTGTCCCCCGTACACCACAGATGCTAGCAGATCTGGCTAATAAGAAAAAGAAACCGCTTCGGACATCACGCAAAGTTGCTTCTAATCGCATTGGTAAGCTGGTTATCACACGTCCATGGACAATCATTACGATTACACTAACCTTGTTAGGTGGATTAGCCGCCTATTCTTCGCAAATTCATTTCACGTATGATATTCTCTCTTCGTTCCCTTCGACAATGGAGTCTCGGGAAGGATTCAAAATGATTGGTAGTAAATTTAGTGAAGGGGAGTTAGCTCCTGTTCGGGTGATTGTAGATTCGGAAGGAAAGCCTAACGCATTGCGTGAGGAACTAGCTTCTCTAGCTTTCGTGAGCAAGGTATCGAGTGCTGAGCAGGGAATCCAGAATAACAACATAACCTCTTACGAGATTACATTGAAAATGAATCCATACTCACTTGAAGCGATGAATCATATACCTGACTTGTATGCAGTGGCTGAAGAGTCCTTGGCGAAAGTAGGAATTGCTCATACAGATGAGAAAGTATGGGTTAGTGGTCAGACTGCAACACAGTATGATACGAAGGTAGCTGGGGACAGGGATACAGCACTTGTTCTGCCGATCGTCATCGGACTGATCGCCTTCCTATTACTTGTATACTTAAGATCAGTAATTGCAACGATATATCTAATCGCTACTGTTGTACTATCCTATTTCTCAGCGCTAGGTTTAGGATGGCTTATCCTTCACATTGGGTTTGGTGTAGATGCCATTCAAGGTGCTATTCCGTTATATGCCTTTGTTTTCTTGGTCGCTTTAGGTGAGGATTATAATATATTTATGGTTTCACGAATATGGCAGAAGCGAAATAAGATGCCGCACAAGCAGGCAATCGCAGAAGGCGTAGGAGAGACAGGTTCCGTAATTACTTCTGCAGGACTAATTTTAGCTGGCACTTTCGCAGTTCTGGCAACACTTCCGATTCAAGTATTAGTCCAATTTGGCACGATCACGGCAATTGGCATTCTCTTGGATACATTCATCGTTCGACCATTCTTAGTTCCTGCTATTACCATGGTATTAGGTAAGGCAGCTTATTGGCCAGCTAAATTGTCGAAAATTAAGTCGGATTCAGAAGACAAAGAGTCTGCTAGTTTGTAATCATATAGACTGCGATTAGGGATCAACTCGCTGAAAAAATAGTGATTTTAAGCCCCGGTAAGGGGCTTTTATCATAAACAGGATATATCAAATATTGATATACTTTTTTTATTAAGAGCACTGAAAATACATATCGACTAAAAGGAATGTTTAATATGACACAGTGTGAGAATATAAAGAATGGTTTATAGTTCACAGACATGGGAGAAGGTTTGCCTGAGGAGCGGCTTAGGGGAAAAGAGCTTGTATTCGACTTTAACCAAACAAGGCCGTCCGAGGTGGCTAAACGAGAAGAACTGGCTAAAGAGCTTTTCGGAAGCTTAGGCATTAATTGCTGGATCGAACCTCCGATTCACTTCGCATATGGCTCCAATACGTTTATAGGTAATGATGTCTATGTGAATTTCAATCTTACAATCGTGGACGATACAACGGTTATGATTGGAAATGGCGTCTTATTTGCACCCAATGTTACAATATCGACGACCGGACATCCCATTGATGCAGAAATGCGTGCAACGGGACAAATGTATGCATTTCCAGTTGTCATTGAAGACAACGTATGGATTGGGAGCGGTGCAGTCATTAATCCTGGCGTCACTGTAGGCAAGAACAGTGTAATTGGCGCAGGAAGCATTGTCACAAAGGATATTCCATCGAATGTGGTTGCGGTAGGGAATCCATGTAAAGTGATTCGGGAAATTACGGAGGAAGACAAGATTTATTATTATAAAAACCGGAAGATGTAGATACGAGGGAACAAACTTCAATTAAATCGTGGAATAGAAATAAAAACCTGAAGAAATCATGGATTTCTTCAGGTTTTTTTAGTGTGCCAAGAATGGGAGTTATCTCTATGGTTCCCTTAGTACAGGTGCTCATATAAGCAGCAACAAAGTTCCAGCTATAATCAGAATAAGACCTACAAATGCTTTAATAGACAATTTTTCTTTCAATACAATATAGGCAAATATGATCGTTACGAGAATACTTAGTTTGTCGATTGGGACTACGATACTTGCCGGTCCTTCTTGTAATGCTCGAAAATAAAACAACCAAGATAATCCGGTTGCTATACCGGAGAGTGTAATAAAAGTCCAACCCTTTTTATCAATTTGTTTGATTCCATGTTGTTTCTTTGTCATAAATACAATTAACCAAGCCATGATGAGTACGACAATGGTTCGTATGGCGGTTCCTAAATTGGAATTCACATCCTCAATCCCGACTTTTCCTAATATAGCCGTTATCGCAGCGAAGAAAGCCGATAATCCCGCATACCAAATCCAATTCGTACTCCTACTCACTGACTGTTCTACGTTTTGCTTTTGCTTTTGGATCATCATGTACGTTCCGATTCCGATCGCAGCTATGCTGATGATCTTTAATATCGTAACCGATTCACCTAGCACGATAATTGCAAAAAGAATCGTAATGATCGTGCTTGATTTATCAATCGGGACGACAACATTAACATTTCCTAATTGCAGAGCTCTGAAGTAGAAAATCCATGAAGCACCTGTCGTTAATCCAGATAAAATGAGAAAGAGAAGAGACTTAAAGCTAATGTCATAAATGGTGTGCTGAATATTCCCTGCAAATACAATGATCCAAGCGAAGATGACGACAATTCCTGTTCGAAGAGCAGTTGCTAGGTTGGAATCTGTATTTTGAATTCCGATTTTAGCAAGAATAGAAGTTAGACCGGCAAATAACGCTGCACAGAAAGCATAGATAACCCACATAATAGATCCTCCAATTATTACTGATAACGATTCTCATTATATTTTAAAAAGAAAGAGTTGGAAAGTCGATGAGGGAATCTTTATTTAAGCATGCTCTTAAAAATAAATGATTGACACCTAAAATTTGCAGCAGTAAACTAACGATAATGATTCTCATTATCGGAATTTGTTGTGAATTCAAAGAAAAAGGCAGGCGAAAGGTATGAAAAGAGTGCTTGGGCTCGCCTTGTCGATCCTCTTCATGGTTATGTTCGTGTTGAGCCCGATGACAGCGATGGCCGCAACCAAAGGCCAAGATCAGCTTGCGGAAGCTAACAAAGTGTTAGAGCGTGCATCAACTGAAGTTGAGATGGGTGACTTAGAGAAAGCCAAAGCAAGTTTTGAAGAGTTCCGGAAGACTTGGTTACAAATTGAGAACAACATTAAACCAGATTCTTCAGCAGCTTACACCGATATTGAAGCGGCAATGGGACAATTCGATTACGCGGCTATTAAGAGCAAGCGAGATGATTTAGCGAAGGCGTTAACAGAACTTCAAGCTGTAAATAACAAATACATATCAAGCGGCTATGCCGCTGGGTCAGGTTTTGAACAACAAGATATTACGCTATCTGATTTTATTGTAATTTTGCAGCAGACCAAAGGGGCAACGGATCACTCTGATGCAAATGCAGCACTTAGTGAGATCAAGAAAGCGAGACAATCCTGGCTAAGTGTCGAGGGAGCAGTCGTCGCTCAATCGGGTACGGTATACAGTGATTCCGAACGAGATCTCGTCGTCATCCAAGCGATGTTAGAGCAGGGCGATCTTACTGGCGCAGGCAAGACGGTCGCAAGTATGATTACATATTTGACACCGCTCGCCTCGAAGACAGAATATACCATGATGGATGCGGCGATGATTCCGATTCGCGAAGGATTAGAGGCACTACTGGTCGTTGGAGCTCTCCTCGCATTTGTGAAGCGAAGCCCGGGTGCGGAAGGTAAACAAGGAAATAAATGGATTTGGACGGGAATTGCTGCAGGATTGTTATTCAGCTTGATTCTCGCTGTAGTTGTCAAATTCGTATTTTCTTCTGGCGCATTCGGTCAGAATAACTTCGTTATTAATGGCTGGACGGGGATTATTGCGGCCGTTATGCTGCTCTACATGAGTTATTGGCTGCATCGGCAGTCGAGCATCAAAGACTGGCAGCAATATATTCAGAATAAGAGCCGTAAGGCAATGGAGAAGGGCCAGATGATCTCGCTCGGTGTACTCTCATTTTTGGCAATATTCCGTGAAGGTACAGAGACGGTCTTATTCTTGATCGGAATGGTGAACCAAATCTCCATGCAGAATTTGATCCTGGGCATTCTTATCGGTTTTGGTGTGCTGGCGGTTGTTGCGTACCTGATGCTTACGGTTGGTGTGAAACTACCGATTCGTCCATTCTTTATCGTATCGAGTCTAATTGTATTCTATCTGTGCCTCAAATTCACTGGGATGGGTATCCATAGTTTACAGCTCGCAAGCACGATTCCTTCGACGGAAGCGCCATTGCCGAGCATTCATTTCATTGCACTTTATCCTTCATGGCAGAGCGCAATTCCACAATTGATGATTGTTGTATTCGCTATTATTGTCATCGTCTATCAACGCATTCAGACAAAGAAGAACATAATAAAGCCGATTTCTGGTTAATAGAGAGGGTCAATTCATATGAACAGTAAGAAAATAAAAATAGCATCCTTCATCGTATGTATTTCGTTATTTGCTACTGCGTTAACAGCATGCGGTTCGAAGGACGATGCTGCAAGTGCCAAAGCTTCATCTACTGAAGCAACACAAACCAATGGAAATACAAGCAACACAGTAGCTGCTACGGTAGATCCTCAGACAGGTACAGATAGCATGATCGCTACATCCGGTAACTTAAAGACATCGCTTGAAGGCAAAGATGAGGCGAAAGTTAAAGAGTTGACGAAAAAAATCGAGTCCGACTGGCTATCGTTCGAGAATGACGTCAAGACCAAGTTACCTGATCAATATGTTAATGTTGAAAAATATCTAAATACACTCATTGCAGGCGGCAAACAAGCGAAGCTGGAATTTGATGTTTTGACGACATTAAATGATTCCCTGCTCCCGGCACTGAAGACGCTAAGTGATACACTGAAATCCGGTAAAGGAACGGTTAATAAAGACTCTTTGGAGGCGTCTGCTGATATTCAAGCAGCCACGAAAGAATATGCGAAATACGTGCAAGGCCAGGGGGATGAATTGGTCAGTGGACTCGAATCACTACTCAAAGAAATTCAAGGCAGTGATTTGAAGAAATCCCAGGATCAATACGTGAAATCTCGTCTTCCTTACGAGCGGATTGAGCCTATCATTGAGTTGTTCGCGGAGTTAGACGGTACGATGGATGCTCGTGTGGATGATTTTACAAGCCCAGATGATGAGAATTTCACAGGTTACCACCGTCTTGAGCATTTGTTATTCGTGAAAAAAGAGACGAAGGGCGCCGTTAAGTTTGCAGAGCGACTGCTTGCAGATGGCAAGAAAATGCGCGAAGAAATCGCTGCGATGAAGATAGACCCAACCTTATTCGTAACTGGTGTGGGTGAATTAATGGAAGAAGCGCAGTCAAGCAAGATCACAGGAGAAGAAGAACGCTGGAGTCAAGCGACATTACCTGTCGTTCGTGCGAACGTGGAAGGGGCAGAGAAAATCTTTGAACTGCTACGTTCCGAATTGAAGAAGAAGGATGTTTCTTTAGAGGAGAAAATTGATAAGAACTTGAAAGCTGTCTTGAAACAAATTGACGAATTCTCGCCAAATGGTGTATTTACTCCTTATGATAAACTAAGTCAGACCCAGCAGACGGATTTGAAAAATAAATTAGAAGCTTTGGCTGTACCGTTGGTCAAACTGCCAGGAACGCTAGGACAATAAGGGGATAGAATCATGACAAAAGATCTGAGTCGTCGCAAATTTATTGGGATGGCCGTCACTGGGGCGGCCGGTCTCGTCATTGGCAATATGATGGATTGGCCAAAACGAATACAAGGTGTGATAGATACAACGCCGGATTCCGAAGCAAATGTAACCACATCCGATACCAACTCGAAAACTGCTCCCGAAACGGAGCCTTTTTTGGGCTTTCATCAAGCTGGGATTGTAACACCAGCACAGCAGTTCTTGAACATCACAGCATTCGATCTCTTAACGAAGGATCAAAAAGACGTAAAGGAGCTGCTGAAGACATGGACGAAAATGATCGCTAGGATAACAACAGGGAAGCCGCCGAGTGATCAGTCGCAGAACGTTAAGTTTCCTCCGCTTGATACGGGTGAAGAAGTTGGACTTGACCCTGCAAAATTAACGATTACGATCGGTTTCGGTGCCAGCTTATTCGATAAGTTGGGCTTGGCTAGCAAGAAGCCAAAGGGACTCGAGTCAATGCCAATCTTCCATCTCGACGCGCTCAAAGAGCCGTTGACACACGGGGATATTGTAGTGAAGGCATGCGCTGATGATCCCGTCGTCTGTTTCCATGCGATACGCAATCTGTCGATCGCGTCGAGTGGAATTGCACATATGCGCTGGCAGCACACAGGCCAATCGGGGACGAAGCCCGAAGGCACCCCAAGAAACTTATTCGGCTTTAAGGATGGTACGAATAATCCGCGTTTTAATGACGAGGCATTCATGAATAATAATGTATGGTTGAATGGTAATGATGTGCCTTCATGGCTTGTTGGCGGTACTTATATGGTAGTCCGCCGAATCCAGATGCGCATCGAGACGTGGGATCAGCTGTCCTATACAACGCAGGAGGAGACCATCGGTCGCCAGAAGGTTACAGGCGCGCCAATGGACGGCATCCGTGAGCATGATGAGCCGAACTTCAAGCAGGATGGGCAAGGTAAGGTTACGCCTCTGGATTCGCACATCCGGTTATCGAATCCACGGACAGGAGAGCAATCTGAACGGGAACGCATTCTTCGACGTGGATACAACTTCATGGATGGGCTGGATGAGGTTGGACGCATGAATGCTGGCCTTATGTTCATTTGCTTCAACCGCAATATGAAGACGCAATTCGAATCGATCCAGAATCGCTTAGCGAATGCAAAAAAAATAGATCAGCTGATGAAGTATACACAGACGGTAGGTGGTGGATATTTCGTCGTGCCACCCGGTGTGAAGAATGCGAGTTCGTATATTGGAGAAGGATTATTTGGTTAATGTTGATGTTGAAGAACGATCTTTAGACTAATCTAAAGATCGTTTTTATATTGTTAGATTAAAATCACTCTTGTCATAATTTAACATTGACTTTAGATGTAGTTAAAAGTTAATATATCAGTGAATTCAACTTAAACGTTTAAGTAAAAATTAAGTGAAAGTTAAGTCATGATAAAGGGGGAGTATCCATGTCAAAACGATTGTTGACTTCCACAATTATTTTAACGCTGTTCAGCTCTTCATTACTCACTGCATGCGGAACGGATAATCAATCATCCAATCAGCAAGTGCAAGGCAATGAAGCAACAGGAAACGCACAACAAGATGGGATGAAACCTGAGGCTGGGGCTGAATTACTTGTATGGGAATCTAAAGGTCCTGAATTCGATTTTATGAAAGCGGTCGCACAAAGTTTTGAAAAGGAATACGGAATAAAAGTCAAAGTAGAGCCTGTTCCTGCGATAGATACCGTAAAGAAACTTACCACGGATGGACCAGCTGGAATTGGTGCTGACGTATTCGCTTCACCACACGATCAATTAGGGAATGCGGTTATGGCAGGACTTGTATTGCAAAATGATATATTTACCGATTCTGTAAAAAGTGATTTCATGCCGTCAGCTATTAGTGGAGTTACCTATAATGGAGTCCTTTACGGGTTTCCAACAGCCATTGATACCTATGCACTTTTTTACAATAAGAAGTTGATGGATAAAGCACCGAAGACTTACGAGGAGATTATTAAGTTCGCTGAGACTTATAACGATCCGAAAAGCAAAAAATATGGTTTTATGTGGGATGTAGGTCAGTTGTATCTGTCATATTCATTCCTTGGTGGTTACGGGGGATACATATTTGGCAATCAAGGTACGGATGTAAATGATATTGGTCTTAACAATGAGAAGTCGATTGAAGGCGCAAAATTCTTACAATCCTTCAAGAAAGTACTTCCCTTAAATATGAACGACATCAATGACAATATTATTACCGGATTTTTCCAAGAAGGTAGAACAGCTGCCATCATAAATGGACCTTGGTTTGCTGCAAGCTTGTCGAATACTCAAATAGATTATGGCGTAGCTCCATTACCACTACTTCCTAATGGTGAGCATCCAGTCAGTTTTTCAGGCATTAGAGGTTTATATGTAAACTCGTACACGAAGTATCCGATAGCTGCAAAATTGTTTGCGAGTTATACGACAAGTAAACAAAGTTTAACGAAGCGTTATGAAATGACAACTCAATTGCCTCCGAGGAAAGATCTAATGGACGATCCGATCATTACCAAAGATCCGAATACAAGGGCTTTCTTAGAACAAGCGAAGCATTCAACACCAATGCCGTCTATTCCGGAAATGGGTAATGTTTGGGTTCCAGTAAGTGCTGCACTCTCATCCATTTGGAATGATAATCAAGACCCGGGTACAGTCTTAAATAATGCTGTAAATCAAATTAAAACAGCAATAAAAACGAAAAAGTAGGATGATACTCCAAATCTCAATAAGGCGGTCTCAGCAGGTATGCATATGAAAAAAAGTTCTCGTCAGCATCAGACAAAAGCCACGATTTTCTCTGCTGTTTTTATAGGACTAGGCCAACTTTATAACAAGCAATATCTGAAGGGTCTTATCTATATAATCCTAGCTCAATTGTTCTTCTGGAACTATTATCCGATTGCCTATAAAGGTATTGTTGGACTTATCACGCTAGGAGATGTGCCTACAAAGATTATTAATGGGAAAGTCGTGCAGGGTGACCATTCTATTTTTCTATTAATTAATGGTTTGATCACATTAGTAGTCATTCTTGTGTATTTGGGTTTTTATTTCATGAATATTTATGATGCTAGGAAGAACGGGGCGCTTAGAGACGAAGGAAAATGTGCACCGCGATTTATAGATTCAATTAAGACGATGAAATTTCGCAAATTGCCCTACCTGTTATTATTGCCCGCAGCTTTTTTTGTACTGTTTGTTACCGTGATTCCCTTACTATTTAATGTGTTGATTGCCTTTACCAACTATTCTGCTCCTGGACATATTCCGGATCGATCTTTAGTGGATTGGATCGGATTTAGAGTGTTCTATGATTTATTTACACAAGAATCTTGGAGATCTACGTTCTTCGGTATTTCCATCTGGAATTTGATATGGGCAACAGTCTCGACCTGTACGGTTTTTCTGAGCGGTCTATTATTGGCGATGATGATCAATCATCCTAAGATTCGATTCAAAAAATTTTGGCGGACTATCTTTATTCTGCCTTGGGCGGTACCACAATTCATATCGATCTTGGTGTTTCGAGTATTATTGAACGGGTCGTTCGGCCCCATTAACGATTTTATTGCGAAGCTTGGTTTTTCACCGGTGCCTTGGCTTTCAGATCCAACGATGGCGAAAGTATCCATCTTAATTGTTAATTTGTGGTTCTCAACTCCTTTTCTAATGGCGTTGATGTCAGGAATTTTAACTACAATGCCGCGTGATCTTTATGAAGCTGCTGAGGTAGACGGTGCTACAAGACCACAAAAGTTTTTCAAGATTACTCTTCCTCTTGTCTTATTGGCTACCGCACCTATTTTCATTATGCAATTCGCTTTTAACTTTAATAATTTTAATTTGATTTATTTACTCACAGATGGGAAACCGAATAATCCTGACTTTTATTACGCGGGAAGCACCGATATTCTAATCTCTTGGATTTTTAAAATGACACTGAATCAAAGTCAATTTAATATGGCTTCTGCTGTGTCCATCATTATGTTCGTTTTCATTGCGATTTTTTCCTTATGGAATTACAAGCGGATGAAGTCAAATCAAGAAGAGGATTTGGTCTAAATGTCTAAATTAAAAAACAACTGGATGGTTATTGGCATTTACATCATTTTTATCGTGCTGCTCATTACCACCTTATATCCAATCATGTGGGTTTTTGGAACTTCACTTAATCCCGGTAATACCTTATTGGTAAGTCAGATGTTTCCTGATCATCCGACCATTGCGCATTATGTGGAGTTATTGAAGAACACAGATTTTGGCTTGTGGTATAAGAATACAATAAAGATCGCCATTTCAAACGCGTTAATATCCACTACACTTGTGGCAATGACGGCATATGCCTTCTCTAGATTTCGATTCAAAGGTAGACAACAAGGATTAATAACGTTATTAATCTTGCAGATGTTTCCCGGCTTCTTATCGGTTATGGCACTATTTGTTCTGCTGTTACAAACGAAATTGCTGGACACGCATCTAGGGTTAATTCTGATATATGCGGGCGGTTCCATTTCAATGGGGACATGGGTGATGAAGGGTCATTTTGACACGATTCCCAAAAGTTTAGAAGAGGCTGCTTATATTGACGGTGCCAGTAATAAGGATGCATTTTTCAAAATTATTCTACCTTTATCCTTACCTGCCATTACATTCGTTGCACTGAATAGTTTTATTACGCCGTTCATGGATTTTATTTTGCCGCAAATTGTTCTTCGATCATCGGAAAAAATGACGCTAGCGCAAGGTTTATATAATATGGTGGCGAATGAGACGAATTCTAGTTTTACCTTATTTGCTGCGGGTGCAGTACTTGTTGCATTGCCAATTACGATTCTGTATATGTACTTCCAAAAATATTTAATTCATGGAGTAGCAGCGGGTGCGGATAAAGGGTAATGGTTACAAACTATATCGTTAAAAGGAGTGTACGCCATGTTATTAGAAGCGATCTATCACAGACCTCGAAATTCCTATTGTTATGCGTACGATGATAATCTCATTCATATCAGACTTCGGACCAAAAAAGATGATCTGGAAGAAGTTCAAGCCATCTATGGGGATAAATATGATTGGGATAACACCGTGTGTGAGAAAGCTCTTCATAAAATAGCAAGTGATGCATTTTTCGATTATTGGCAAGTGGAAATCGAACCTCCACATTTACGACTGCGATATGCCTTTCACTTGATATCAGGTGATGAGACGTACTGGTACACGGAAAAAGGTTTTAGTAAACAAAAACCTAAGGATCCGCTAACGTTCTTCGATTTTCCGTTTATTTGGACGAATGAAGTGTTAAAACCGCCAGCATGGGTAAAGGAATCTGTCTTTTATCAGATTTTCCCTGAGAGGTTTGCTAACGGTGATACGAGTAATGATCCTGCAGATGTACGTCCTTGGGAAGAAACCAATCCGGGGCCGCATGACTATTATGGGGGCGATTTGCAAGGTGTATTCGATCGGATAGATTATATTCAGTCTCTAGGTGTGAATGCCATTTACTTTACTCCTATTTTCGAAGCCCAGACCAATCATAAATACGATACAACAGATTACTTAAAGGTTGATCCGCATTTTGGTGATGTTGAATTGTTAAAGAAACTGGTACATGCGTTTCATGAGCGCGGTATTCGTGTCATCTTGGATGCCGTGTTTAATCACAGTGGGTATCACTTTGCACCCTTTCAGGATGTGATCACAAACGGTGAGGCATCAATATATCGTGATTGGTTCCATATCAAGCAATTTCCAATTACTCGTGAACCAAGACCTTCTTATCATTGTTTTGCCTTTGAATCACATATGCCGAAGCTCAATACTTCTAACCCAGAGGCGCGACAATACTTGCTAGACGTAGCCCAATATTGGATTAAAGAATGTGATATTGATGGTTGGAGACTTGATGTGGCCAATGAGGTTGACCACGATTTTTGGAGAGAGTTCAGGAAAACTTTAAAAGCGCTAAAGCCTGATTTTTATATTCTCGGTGAGATATGGCATGATGCTATGCCATGGCTGGAAGGCGATCAATTTGACGCAGTCATGAACTATCCTGCAACGGATGCGATCATAGAATTTTTTGCGAAGGATACGATAAATGCCGAACAGTTCTCCAATCAGATCAATTGGCTCTTGGCTAATTATCCACAGCAAGTAAATGAAGCAACTTTCAATATTCTGGGGAGCCATGATACGCCTAGGCTGCTTACGGTTGCACAAGACGAAAATAAATTAAGGCTGGCCGTCTTGTTTCAATTCATGTTCCTTGGAACACCGTGTATTTACTACGGAGATGAGGTAGGAATGACAGGGGGAGCGGACCCGGATTGCAGAAAACCTATGGTATGGGAAGAAGATAAACAAAACCATGTGCTATTTGATTTTTATCAGCAAATGATTGCAATTAGAAAGAAACATCGCGTGTTACAAGACGGTTCATTCCATTTTATTTTTGTCAAAAATAATCAGCTTGTCGTACGAAGAAAGAATGCCCAGGAGCAAATCTACATTTGTTTTAACAATAGCAATCAATTGGAACAAGTTGATTTCCAAATTCAACAGGAATCTGCACCTGAACAAATAATAGGTAATGGTGCTTATAAACTTGAAGGTGATACCCTCAAGGTAAGCTTACCTGAATTCGGTTGGTTAGTATTAAATACCTCTAATGGTAACGGTTTGACAAAATAATCGGGATATGTTTAAATCGCCTTAAACGTTTAAGTAGAGGCAGGGTATCCATGAAAAAAACAACGATTAAAGATATAGCAAAAGAAGCAAACGTATCCATCGCTACAGTATCTTACATTTTAAACGATGTGAAGACGCAAACCATCTCGGATAATACGCGTGTTAAAGTTCTTAAAATTGCTCAGCAGCTTAAGTACGTAACAAACCGAACCGCACAATCTCTAAAGATTAAGAAATCCGGATTAATCGGTATTATCTTATTCAAAGAGGAAAATCAATACGTATGGTCGGATTTAAAATATGCGAAAACCATATTCAAGCTGGAGCAGCTATGTAGCGATTTAGGATACCATGTTATCTTTATGCAGATCGACAGTATGACACCATCTAATAAGATTATTATGGAAAGAAATTTGGACGGAGCGTTCTTAATTAACGTGGATCAAGCAAGATTTTCGACCATATCTAATTATTTTGGATTTGGGATTCCTGTATTTGTCATGGATAGCTATATTGATAACTCCTTGTTCCATAAAGTCATTCCAGACATTGAACAAAGCTTTCATTTATCTCAGCAATTACTTGGTGAATCCCCCCAATTTTTGATTATGGATTCTTATAACAATGTAGAATTCATTAAATTTATTAAGCACAAGTCAAATTTAGAAGATGACCAGATTTATGTCCAAGATAACATTGCTGGCAGTATGCATACGTTCTTATCTCAATTTCCAGATCGTCCTGGTATTGTCCTGAACGAATTTTTGGCAACTGAGGTATTCATAACGCATAAGAATATAGTCGCCATCAGCACTTGCAATTGTTCGGAGATTCTGAGAGATGATATGAAGAAAATGACGTTCGATCAGAATGATTATAAAGAAGTTGTACACATGATGGATCGTTACATTCAGGATGTGGATTACGTAAACAATGAGAAATTCTTCTTCTTGTCGGCCCACTCCTAATTAAATTAGTTGAGGGAGAATGCCTTGTGAATTCATCGCGGTTAATCGCCATCAAGAACTTTTATTCCCGTATTCTTAATAATAAAAGAGATATGTTTATTTACTTACCCGTTAGCTATGAGAAAAATGATACCAAGCGATATCCGGTTCTCTATATGCATGACGGTCAGCATATGTTTTTTGAAGATCAAAAAGGTGAATCTTGGGATATTCATACCACAGTAGATACATTGGTTTCACAAGGTAAAATGAAAGATATTATCGTTGTCGCGATTTCTCATGTGGAAGACACAAGAATATCGGAATATATGCATGCAAATCCGGATGGACGCAATATTTTTAATACGACAAATCAAGGCGAAGTATATGAGGAATTTCTCATCGAGGAAGTGAAACCTTATATCGATAAGGAATATCGAACACTAACAGATAAACATCATACGGCGTTAATGGGATCATCCGCAGGTGGGCTCGTGTCTTATAATATGGGATTTCGTCAATCTGCTACCTTTGGTATGATCGGTGCCTTATGTCCATTCTTCGTTAGTGTAGATCCGAGCACGATGGAAGATAGATGGCTAAGCGCTGTCTACACTGAAAAGAAGGATCTTAAAATATGGATGGATGTAGGGGATTCTGAAGGATTTACGGTTATGGAGAAACATGTGAGGCATGTGGCAGATGTCCTGATTGAAAGCGGCTACCAACCCGGAAATGACTTGATGTATTACCTTGCTGTCAATTCCGGTCATTCACAAAAAGATTGGGCAGATCGAGTTCATGCGCCTTTAATTTATTTTTTCGGTGAAATAGGTACGCCGGTCCGTGTTGATTTACATGGTCCTGAAACTGTAGGCATAGAGGGACTTAAGCAAACATTAAATGCGGTGGTTCATTATGATAGCGGATTTATGATGACGGATTTAAATGCAACCTATGAAGTTGCAGACCCCGAAATTTTGGAGGTAACAAGGGACGGAAGATTAATCCCTCTACAAGTCGGGAATACGATCGTGACCTATATGAATAATAACCTTACTGCCCAATTAGCAATCGCAGTGGTTCCTCATATTTCCGATGCTGTCACCGTGAATCTTTCTGTGAAAGTGCCGGCATGTACGCCAGAGACAGATAAGTTATATGCCGGTATAGAAATTCCGATGATTCAAGAAGGACTATATGGCGGGACTTTTGAAGTGCCAAGAGGAATTTCATTTGAATTCCGTATTTCTCGTGGTTTAGGGATGCATGAAACAGACAGTCAAGGCAGGGAAATTCCATATCGTAAATTTACAACAGATGATGGATTGGTCCTGAATTACGAAGTCGATCATTGGGTAGATATCATAACCGAGAAGTGAAAAGGTGATGAGAATGACATACAAGTCAAGTATATTGAGGATTGAGAACTTTTACTCGGCACATTTGGATAATCAGAGAGATATTTATGTGTATCTTCCTCCTAGTTATCAATATGAGCAAACGAAGGGATACCCCGTATTATACATGCATGACGGGCAAAATATATTTCATCCCGCTTTCAATGGGTATTCCTGGCATTTAGATCAAACCATTGATCGATTGATTCATAATCGTCAGATGGAAGAAATCATTGTTGTAGGTATTCCGAATATGGGACTAGAGAGATCTAACGAATTTACGCATGATTTGGAAGGGGTACTGTACCAGGATGATAAAGTACCTATTGAGCCCAAAGGTCATTTGTATGAAAAGTTTATTATTGATGAAGTAAAGTCCTATATCGATTCCGTTTTTCGAACGAAATCAGATTCAGCACACACCGCTTTAATGGGCTCATCTAGAGGTGGACAAGTTACCTATCATATCGGTTTACGTCATCCAGATGTATTCAGTAAGCTTGGCATCATATCCCCTTATTTCTACTGTGTAGATTCAATATCATTAGAACAAATCAGGCTTTACCATACTTTCTCAGAGAAACAGCCCCTATCTCAACTATGGATAGATCTAGGCAGTTCTGAAGGAACTTTAGTCATGGAAAAGCATGTTCGAGCAGTGACTGAAGAACTCGTAAATTTAGGATACGAAGCGGACAACCAGCTCATCTATTTCTATGACCATGGAGCAGCCCATGTTGAGAAAGATTGGGCAGCTAGATTAGCTTTACCACTCATTCATTTTTTTGGAAATAAGGGAGAAGAACGCTCATTATCTTTAAACGCCTGTGAAGAGGTTGGTATTGTGGGTCCTAAGAGTCGTCTGAACCCGATTCTGGAATTTGAGAATGACTTTAAGATGTCTCTATTACGGGCGACTTATCATGTCGAAGATCAAGAGATAGTGGAAATTTTAGCGGACGGAACCATCATGCCTAAGAAAACGGGGCTGACCTCGGTTACGGTTAAACACCAGGGCTTGGAAGCTACTACTACGATTCATGTTGTAAGTGAGAAACAAGAGCTAGTGACCTTAGACCTGATCGTTCATGTTCCGCCACATACACCCGTCGATATGAATATCTATGCTTGGTTTCCTTTACGATATAATCCGAGCAATGGTACGTACTACAATCGACTGCAAGTGCCTCTAGATGCTGAATTTATATACCAAATCAGCAGACAGGATGGAATGGTTGAGGTTAATTCAGCAGGAGAACAAGTTAAGCACAAATATACGGCATTGGAGGATGCTGTAATTGAAATTAACGTCGAAGATTGGAGGAGGAATGAATCATGAAAAAAATAGTTATGGGATTCATTTGCGGAACTATCTTTTTCACAGGAATATCTGCCTATGCAATGAACATCACAACGGAGACCGAGGCAATTGGATATCAGGTTGATTTTGACAATGGGAACATCAAATTGAACTCAAATCGCACGGATGCAAAGAAAGAGGATTCAACTTCTAGCGATCAGAATGTGAAATTACAGAGAATCCCTGTTACACAAAAAATAAATGAGGTTGAAGTTATCGTACATGCGATCAGAATTACGGATAAGACAACTGACTTTGAAATTACTATTAAAAACAATACAGATGATGAGAATATCACACCTGATTTGCTCAGCTCGGTCGTAGGCGCGAACGATCATGTTGTAGGGAAGCCATACGAAACAGTCAAAATCTCGCCTACAAATCCTGATTTTGGTACGGTTAATATCAAGCCCAATAAAGAGATACATGGCTGGGTAAGGCATCAAGGTTTGGTGGAAAAAAATATTGAAAACTTAACTTTTCAACTTACGTTAAATGGAAAGAGTGAAAAGCGAACATTTACGTTCCATATTGATTGTAAGGATATGAAGTTCCGCACGCTATAGAAGAGGATTTTGCTTGGTTTAGCACACGTACTATTAGGCGTAATAGACAATTGTAGAGCATCATCGTTTGAAATAGAAGGCTGAGCAGTAATTTGCTCGCCTTCTTTCTTTTTAACTATATATTATTGGCTGGAAGCAGCGGGACATACACCTAGACAAGTACATAAGACTTACGTACTGGTTGGGTAACGTGGACGATCAAATTCAAACAGATGGGCATCTGGATGATAGCCTGTCTCAATTAATGCGGGGATCAGATCGGTTGCTATCGAACTATACACCGTTCCATTTCCTCCATAACCTTCAATAAATGTAGAACGTGGGAACTTTGGATGCATCCCGATCATTGGCAATCCATCGTGAGTACTACCGAATGCTCCTGTCCAGCTATACTTGGCATTAATTTCTCCTAAAGAAGGGAACAGCTGTTTTATTTCATCTACAAGTCGAGTCGCAGTATGGGATAACATTCGTTCACGCTGCGCTTCAATGTTCAATCCTATATCGAATCCACCAGCGATAATACGGTTGTCCTTCGTTGTTCGAAAATATTTGTAAGGTCTTGCCGTCTCCCAGATGAGATTCCGATCTTGCCATACTTGATCAAGTAATGACGTTGATAACGGTTCAGTCATAATGGCGAATGTGCTCTGAATAACAGCATTGCTATCTTTCTTCATTTCTTGTATTTCATAACCCATTGCATATACGATGTGCTTTGCATTTATTTGAATACCTTTATCAGTAATGATTGTAATATGGTCCTTATGTTCCTCGCGATGACTAACCTTTGTGTGCTCATATAGCTGAAGACCATATTTACTTGTTGCAGTCTCGAATAGTGCATGAACAAATGCGAACGGATTTACTTCAGCATCTCCATGAGTAATAATAGCAGCCGGCTTCCTAAAACCATAAGTGGATTGAATCTTCGACGTATCCCGCCATTCGACATGAAAACCATATTTCATTAATGCCTCATACTCCGTTCTTAACGCTTGAACATCTTCATCGCAACTCGCAACGTATAGACTGCTTCTAGGGATCAAATCAGCAGAAAAGGGGAGAGATTCATGAATCGCAATGAGCTTGCTTACAGCTTCTTTACAGAGCGTATAGAACCGAACAGCCTTCTCAACACCGAAGGAATGAATACATGACGTAAGTGATTTATCATTGCAAAATTGCAGTAGGCCCGTATTCGCACATGTGCTGCCAGCTCCAACGGTTCGTTTTTCAATGGTAACCGTATTAAAGCCCTTACTAGCAAGTTCGTAGGAGATCAGTGCACCGCTCATTCCAGCACCAACGATAAGTACATCACAATCAGTATGTTGTTGTAGCATTGGATAAGCTGATTTGTTAGTAGTTAGCTCAGGCCATCCAGGAACACTGCTTCTTAGATCCATGTGTATTCTCTCCTTTACCAATTACATATTTCCCCACCTCGAAGTTTATAATACGTGTTTCTGGTTTGGAAAGGAGATAACTCGCTCAAAGTACTTATCATTCTAATCTTGACACCCTGTTGTCATATTTCATCCGTTATACTGAAACAAGAAATAGTCAGATGTGGAGGGGACATACATGGCTGAGCCATTAAAATTAGTCTATAATGAAAAATTTCTACACGGTTTTGGGGCGAAGATCAAATCGGTATATGATCCATTTGATGTGGAACATTTCATAGCAGAGGTTATCGACGCTTCATGGGACGAGTTGGCCTTAAAAGAAAGAATGCGGAAAATATCGGAGACGCTTGGTCGATATTTACCGCCTAGTTATGAAGAGAAGCTTGACGTGTTATTCGCGGTAAATGACGATGGATCCTGTACAGGTTTCCCTTACTTACTCCTGCCGGATTTCGTCGAGGTCTATGGTCAAGCCGATCAGCATTGGGAGTTATCGATGCATGCGCTAGAGCGGTTTACGAGTGGATCGTCGTCTGAATTCGCAATTCGACCGTTCATCTTGCGTGATCCCGATCGGGCGATGCGGCAATTGGCGATTTGGGCAGAGCATCCGAATGAACATGTACGCCGTCTAGCAAGTGAAGGTTGCCGTCCTCGATTGCCATGGGGAGTTGCCTTAGCGGTGTTCAAACGCGATCCAACTCCAATTCTTCCGATTCTGGAGAAGCTGCAAGCGGATCCTTCACTCTATGTTCGTAAGAGTGTCGCGAACAATTTGAATGATATCGCGAAGGATCACCCTACAGTGGTTATCGAGACAGCGAAACGTTGGCAGGGTAAACATCCGGACACGGATTGGATTGTTCGACATGCCTGCCGGACATTGATTCGAAAAGCCGATCCCGAGATCATGCAAATCTTCGGATACGCGGAGAATGCATCAGCACGAACAACCTCAGCGGAAATTACAATTGAGCCAGATGTGGTGAACATAGGTGAGAAGTGTAAGTTGAGCTATGCCTTGCGTGTGCAAGAGGGTGAACCGGCACGCGTACGGATCGAATACGGCGTATATTTTGTAAAGGCGAAGGGGCAGACGTCCCGCAAATTGTTCTTGTTATCGGACAAGACCGTCCCTGGTGGTTCCGTGCTTAACGGGCAACGCACTCATAACTGGGCTGATTTGACGACGCGCAAACATTACCCAGGGGCGCATCGGATTGTACTTGTTGTGAATGGAACGGAAGTAGCAGAGACGATGATAGATGTTAGAGCGTAGGTTTAATATAAGGTGAAGGGGGAGAGTCATTCATTGGAATGGCTCTTTTTGGATCTGCAGGACTTATCTTTGGGTTGCTAGTTCCCATGCTTTTCACGATCATTTGGATGCCGGGATACCGCGGGGTAACTGAACGAATTGACCGCATCCACGAGGTCATAGTGAACGAGATAACATATGGATGCATAAAGAGAAGCCTGCGGTTGAAATGCAGGCTTCTTCAATAATTTTAATATAAGATTAGGTGATCATGCAGTATATACGCCACAATTCACATTGATTTGGACTGCATTAATCCTCATCTAAGTTTCGTCATCGTTTGCTTATGATTATATAGCATCCTGTTTAGCATCTCAGAACTTAAGAGCATCACACCTGCGAACAAGAGCGCAACATACGGGAAGATCCCTGTGGAGAACTGTGTTGCAACAACTCCAAATAACGGAGGAAGAAATGTACTCCCCGTATATGCGACAGCCATCTGATAACCCATTATGGACTGAGAATGCTTCTTCCCATATCGAGCTGGTGTCTCATGCAGTAAGCATGGATAGATAGGAGCTAATCCTAGTCCGATTAATACATACCCGAGGCAAGAGAACAGTGTTGGAAGCGGGAGTACAAGTATTATTGTTCCAAACAATGCCGTTAATTGACCTGCGCGAATGAGCATCGTATTGCTAACTTTGAGTGTTATGAATCCACTTAGGAATCGTCCTAACGTGAGGCCGCCATAGAAGAGTGATACCCATTGTGCTGCAGTTGCTACCGATAATCCCTTAGAGTTAACGAGATAACTACTGCCCCATAGACCCATCATTGATTCTACTCCACAATAGAACAAGAAAGAGAGTAGTCCGACTTTCACCCCTTTAACTTGTAGTGGCTTCGTTGGAACACTATTCTCTAAGTCTACAGTGTGTGAGCTTGAATGATTCTCTTTCTCTTCTGCATGCGTAGTAGGTCGTAGCTTCGACCAAAGAGGCAATGAGATCAGAAGTACAGCAGTAAGACCAAATTGGATGATCGCAACACTCAAGTATCCATCTCTCCATGAACCTTGTTGAAGGATAAAGTAGGACATAATGATAGGGCTTGACATTGCACCGACACCCCAGAAGCAGTGCAGCCAACTCATATGATGAGCCTTATAATGATTAGCGACAACATTATTCAATGTTGCATCTACTGCACCAGCACCAAGTCCAAGTGGGATGGAGCATACGATAAGCCACGCCATAGACGGAGCGATAGAGTAACCCCACAGAGCAGCAGCCGTCATTAATACACTTATTAATGTGATCTTTCCTGCATCTAGCCACTTATTCAACCAACCATTCGCTAGGCTAGAGACGATCGTTCCTCCTGCAATAATCATGTACAAGAGACCAGCTGAATCGAGGGATTGGCCAAGATCTTTCTGCATGACCGGCCAACCTGCCCCTAACAGGGAGTCAGGCAGTCCGAGGCTTATAAAAGCCAAATAAATAATTAACAACAATAGTGTAGCCATGAACACACTCTCTTCTCTAGATGTTAGTAAGCGCATTCAACGCACATAGGTGTCATGAAAGCGATTAGATAATGAACAATATTATCACATGAAGAGAAGCATAACTATATAAAATTTGGAAAACGGAGTTTAACTAGGCGTTTTGCTTTGCCACTATAGTGATGGTGATATAGCGTACACAGATACATACATGGTGCCGGAACTAACTGATACACTAACGGATTTCATTCCTCAGCTTAACACGCGCTGATCCTGGAGCCCGCTCCGATTTTTTACTCGCTTTACTTTAACAACTACACCGCCGATTCGAACCACTACCATGGCTATAGCCATCAGGACGAATGCCGGTCCAATTAAATTCAGGTCAAAATGATGCTCAACAGAATAAAGATAAGCCTTCTCCAGATGATGTGTTACCCATTCGACCAGTAAAATACGCAGAATGAAAACAATTGCCATTACGGCAACGCTAACAATACCGGTTGTCACATACGTTTTACCTTTGTCATCACGTTCGACACTGACGAGGCCAATCAGCACGGCGCCGATCAGAGCGCCGAACAGGATAGATGCTGCAAGAAGCCAGCCATTGTTGCCGCCGGTCGGCACATCCTTCAGGTAAGTGGCGCCGAAGTATCCGAGGATGCCGATAGGGATTAGAAGACGAATGCTGTTAAAGGATTTACGTCCGAAAGTGCTGAGTACGATTACTGCAAAAGTGGCGATGATGGAAATCCAGGTACTAGTTGTCATTTATTGAGTTCCTCCTTGGTTGTTGTTTCGTTTTGGGATGTCTTCATCTTACCGGACTTAAGGAGGCACCACGTCCACCTGCAGATTGATTCTGCTGTCCGCGCGAATCAATCTGCAGGTGGATAGACGAGTGAATGATTGTTTTCAATAGTCCTGTATCCATAAAAAAAGAACCGGCATTTATCATGACTTCGGTCTCAAGATTTTCCTTGTTCATTTCATACTTACTTTTGCAAGACTAAAACTGGTGAGTGTCAACAATGCATACAGAACATGATATATGTGAACCTTTCGTGGACAAACTTATTAGAAAATAATTTGTGTCTGACTTCGGCTTATGCTACAAACGGTGATAACGCGCAGAACCGAACTTAAATCGCTTGGTCATCTGCCAAATCATGAACGGAGGGTTTCCTGTGAATAATTTTTACGCAGTCAGATTACGTTTCAATGCTTTGTGTCGCTAACTGAATAGTGCTCAAAGACTCTGCTTGTGTGCAGAGCGAACGGGATTGGTCTGCCTTGTCACAGGGAATCAGTGGTAGTAAGACAAAACAATATTCCTTACCCGAGGAGCAAATGCACTGGTCATGAACCAGGGGTGTGCTTTTTTTTGCGCATTCCAGGAGATATGACGGGTTTCTTTTGTTGAACCTCACCCGTAAGCGATGAACACAGCCGATGAGTCTGTGTTTTTTATTTTATTTGTGAACTAATGGAGGAATTAATAGATGAAACAACTTATACAACGTGCTATATTGGTCGGCGTCAATCAGAATCACCAGGCGGATTTTGACTATTCGATGGAAGAGCTCGGCAACTTGGCTGAAGCTTGTGCGGTCGAGGTCGCAGGCATGGTGACGCAGAATCTACAGAAAGTTACTTCTTCGCATTATATCGGTACTGGTAAAATTCAAGAGGTCATCGCGGCGCTTGAGGCGCACGAGGCTAATATCGTCATCTTCAATGATGAGCTGTCGCCGTCACAAATTCGGAACCTGGAAGCAGATCTCCAATGTAAGGTCATAGACCGTACGATTCTGATCTTAGATATCTTTGCACAGCGGGCGAAGACAAAGGAAGCGCAACTTCAAGTTGAAGTGGCACAACTCCAATACATGCTGCCACGCCTGATTGGTCTACGTGAATCACTTGGCCGTCAGGGCGGTGGTGTTGGTACGAAGAATAAAGGTGTGGGAGAAACGAAACTTGAGCTCGATCGCCGCCGGATTGAAGAGAAGATTAATATCCTTAATAAAGAGCTTGAAGCACTTGTGGCGCATCGTCAGACGCAGCGTAAGCAACGGAAGAAGAATGCGGTGCCAGTCGTCTCACTCGTCGGATATACGAATGCCGGGAAATCCACCATTATGAATGCACTCGTCGAGAAGTTCAATCCAACGGCTGCGAAACAAGTGTTCGAGAAGGATATGCTATTCGCGACACTGGAGACATCGATTCGGAGCATTCCGCTGCCAGACAACAAGTCGTTTCTGCTGACAGATACGGTTGGATTCGTAAGTAAGCTGCCCCATCATCTGGTGAATGCGTTCCGCTCGACACTCGAAGAGGTCGCTGAGGCCGATCTGCTCATTCATGTTGTCGATAACTCGAACCCGAACCATGAGCAGCATATTGACATTACGAACAATACACTCAAAGATATCGGCGTCCAAGGAATTACGACGATCTATGCATATAACAAATCAGACCGGATCGAACTTGCGATCCCGAGTGTGCAGGGAGATTGCATCTATTTAGCAGCTAAACCACGGATTGGGATCGATGAGCTGGTCGGTGTGATTCGGAAGCATATTTTCACAGACTATGTGGAATGCGAAATGATGATCCCCTATGACAAAGGTAATCTCGTATCTTACTTCAATGAACATGCGAATATTCGCGATACTAGTTATGAGAACGATGGAACGAAGCTTGTGCTGGAGTGCCGTGCGACAGATTACGAGCGTTACCAGGAATACATCATTCGATAAGATTAAATAGGTCAGTAAAACAGGAGGTAAATCATCATGAGGGCATTAATATTCGAAGTGTTCGGTGGTCCTGAGGTACTACGTTATGCAGAGATCGCTGAACCGCGCTTGGAGCTAGGAACGGTCATCGTACGCATGCAAGCGATTGGTCTTAATTTCGCAGATATCTATCGCAGACGCGGGAATTATCATCTTACTGGGCAGCCACCATATATTCTCGGTTACGAAGGGGCGGGCATTGTCGAACGAGTCGCAACGGATGTAACAGCGCTACAACCGGGGGATCGCGTCGCGTTCGCGGATGTGCCTTATGCAAATGCTGAGCTTGTGCAAGTTCCGGTTGAGCGAGCGATTCCGCTGCCATCGGATATTACCGCTGAGCAAGCGGCCTCTGTACTGCTGCAAGGAATGACAGCGCACTATCTTGTGAATGACAGCTATGCCGTTCAGCATGGCGATGAGATGCTCGTTCATGCCGCGGCTGGTGGTGTGGGGCAATTGCTTGTGCAGCTCGGTGTTAGCAAGGGTGCTCGCGTCCTTGGCCTCACATCTTCACCTGCCAAGCGTGAGGTTGCACGATCTGCAGGTGCGGATGAAGTATTGCTGTATGATAGCGACTGGGTGCAAAGTGCGATACACTGGTCCCAAGGCGTCGCAGGCGTTCGCGTCGCTTATGACTCAGTCGGATCGACGCTGATGGATAGCTTCGCTGCGGTTCAAACCAAAGGTCACGTCGTCTTCTACGGCATGGCTGGGGGGGACCCGGCACTTATAGATCCACGGATGCTGATGGATACGTCGAAGACGATCACTGGTGGTGATCTGTGGAACCATGTGACGTCACGTGCCGATCGCATGCATAGAGCAGAAGCGCTCTTCGCAGCGATTCGCAGCGGTGCGCTCCGTCTTGAAGAGCCAAAGACATTCGCACTCGCGGATGGGATCGAGGCCCATCGACTACTCGAGAGCCGCAAGAGTACGGGTAAGATTCTGCTTATCCCATAATAAGTTGAAAATAGATATAGCAAATCAACAATGCCGTTCGGGGAAATTTGCCTGGGCGGTTTGTTGTGGTTGTGGAGTTTTCCATCGATAGAAAGCGAAGTATAAGGTTGTAAGAACAAGGAAGTTAGATATCAGCCCCGATACTTTCTTTTTAGGAACATCCTTTCTTACTAAAATGTAAGCCAAAAGCTCAAAAGGTTAGACAAGAGTCATTAACTTGCAAAGAAAAGTTGTATATAATCCAAACATCAAATGATTTTTATTAAAGGAGCAGCTATGATGAGAAAAATTATAGGTTTGGTGTTGGTCATCGCTATTTTTGCAGGAATAGGATTTGGGGTAAAACGATTTGTAGAAGGTCCATCACAGCCGGCCAATGGAATTGTTGTGATCGGCAATGAAAAAGATGTGAATGCAGTTAAGCAGTTGTATAAAGATGATACCAAACAAACAATTGACTACAAAATGAAATTGGTTACAACAACACTAACAACGAAACTGTCAGAGGAAGCTCAGAAAGAATTAGGTAAAGAAGTAGAGACCCGTGATATCAGGTATTCCGTTATTACTCGTTCTACAGCTGAGAAATTCGTCAAGAAGGGGATTATAAGGGCCCGAAAAGACGCTGGCAGTTCGTTTATTCTTACAGACCCTGTTACCCGTATAAAAGAATTATCTAATGGTCATAATCTGTTCTACTCTTTTAGTGATTACCAGATGAAGGATGGTCAAATTGATTTGAATGGACTGAAGGTACCCGTAGAGTATGTGAAACATCAGGCATGGATTGGGTATAGACCAGCTATGGACCTTGTTATTGTTGACGACGAAACTTACAACACAATAAAGGAAGCAGAATCAAATATCGCATTGATTCATTTCCAAAAGGATAGCTTCGATTATAAAAATAAAGAAAAGGTAAACAAGCTTTTAGATAAAATCAGAAGCGTCTATCCAGATAGCGAATACAAAGTTAACTTTGTAGATGTACAAGATTAAGTGCAAGAGGTCGAATTTTACTTGATAAGTGGGTGATAGTATGGAAGTTGTACGAATGGAAAATGTAGTAAAAAGTTATGGTGAGGGCAATAACAAGGTAGATGCGTTAAAAGGAATTAACCTTTCGATTCAGAAAGGAGAGTTTGTCTCCATTGTAGGTGTTTCCGGCTCCGGGAAAAGCACACTGCTACATATATTAGGAGGATTGGATCGACCAACATCAGGACAAGTTTTCATCGGGGAAAATAGTATTTATGATTATTCGGATGATGAGCTTTCGATATTCAGAAGAAGAAAAGTCGGTTTTATTTTTCAGTTCTTTAATTTGATTCCCGTATTGAGTGTTCAGGAAAATATTGCATTGCCCACGTTATTAGATGATGAACAGATCGATATGACGTATCTCGATGAGATTATTGGAACCCTTGGACTTCATGAACGGAAGACACATTTGCCTTCCGAATTATCTGGCGGCCAACAGCAACGGGTCTCCATTGGCAGGGCACTTATTAATCGCCCACATTTGATACTTGCCGATGAGCCTACAGGTAACCTAGATACGAAAAATACGAAAGAAGTCATGGATTTATTAAGATTAACAGCCAAAAAATACAACCAGACTATTGTATTGATTACTCATGATCTGGCTATTGCATCGGCATCAGACCGGATCATCACGATAGAAGATGGTAGCATTATTTCGGATCAACGGCTAGCTGCGACTAAGTCATAGACTGGAGGAGATTAAAGTTGATCAGCAGTTACAAACAACTAAGCAGTCGGTATTTAAAAGGCAATATCAAGCGAACCATCTTAACCTTGGTCGGAATTGTACTCTCTGTAGCGTTAATTTCCACGATCGGCTTGTTTATGAACGGATCGCAACGCACCCAAATAGAAAACATCATAAAGCATAATGGAGTTTCGTTTCATGTCGGGATTTCCAATTACAATGAAGCGATACTGAATAAAATTAGATACAATCCCCAAATCAAATCGTATGGATTGATGTCTCAGGGCAAAACCATTCCACTTAAAGATGTTTCGGTACAAATGAATTTCGCTGATCACCAAGCTATGGAGTTTTTAACCTACAGTCTATCTGATAGCAAATTACCTGTTAATGAGCGTGAGGCAGTTATTGATTCATGGACGCTTCCTTATATAAATAAGGATCTGAAGGTCGGCGACTTTTTTGAATTGGACGGAAAAACATATCAACTGACTGGTTTACTGGATAATGCTACATTCACATTGAAAAGTAAAGTAGGACGATTATTAACTTATAAACAGGAGTTTACTATTGGAGAAGGCCGGATATTATTCCAAATTAACCAGAAAGCAAATTTTAGTGAGGTTATAGATGAAGTAAAATCACTTACTGATCATGATAATATTGTTATCAATGAAGAATTGATCAGTGTGTTGAAGCCACAGACGAATTCATCGATTATGGCCATACTCATCATCGTCGTCAGTATTGTTGTCGTCGCGACTGCACTAGTCATATACAACGCGTTCCAAATTAGTGTCGTAGAGCGTATGAAGCAGTTCGGGTTGCTCAGAAGCATCGGCGCTACACGCAAGCAAATTCGACAAATCGTGATGAGAGAAGCTGCTGTGCTTGCTGTTATCGCCATCCCGATTGGAATTGTATGCAGTATATTAGCTCTGGCAGCTCTTCAGTTCATTTTTTTCATATTATTAGAAGATGGTGCAAGTGTCTCGTTCTTTCACATTGATTGGCAGATAATATTAATCAGTTCGCTTATTACTCTAATGGCTGTATTAGCATCCAGTTATTATCCGGCTTTTTCGGCAGGCAGAATATCTCCTTTGCTAGCAATTAGCAGCAGGTTATCCATCAAAAAAGATGCGATCAAAAAACAAAAGAACTCCGTGCTGAAAAAGCCTTTATCTTTTCCATTGAGTTTGGCTTTGAAAAATGTAAAAAGAAACAAAAATCGATATACCATTACCATCCTATCGATCATTATAAGCAGTGTATTGTTTATAACTTTCTCATCCATAATGAATATCGCATTTGCATCCAAATATGTGAACAATGAGTCCGCGAAATCGGATCTAACCATTTATCTACAACAAAATCAACATGTTTCTTCCATAGATAATCAAGCGATTATGGAGCAATTGAAGACACTTGGAAATGTATCCGAGGTATCCGAACTGGAGAATAGTTTTCGAATCAAATTGAAAGATGTGAATCAATCTAGCACGACAGTTGCAGACATCAAGCAAACCGTTGGAACAAAGCACTCCATAACAATCGATAACCACTTAGACAAGAATAAAAAAGAGAAGGAATCAGAGCTTGTTTTCAAAGTACTTGTATATAGTTTTATCGCGGTTGTTTCTTTGATAGGTAGTGTTAATATCATCAATACCATTACGATCAGCATTATAATTAGACGAAAAGAACTTGCTGCATTAAAATCCATAGGCATGTCACAAAGAGATTTGAAAAAAATGATTATCTATGAAGCGATGATTTACGGTTTTTCTGGGAGTTTACAAGGGATCTTTTTCGGCTGTATACTTTCTTATACCATATATTTGGCTGCTTCTAATATCATCAAGGTTGAATGGACGATCCCTTATGCGGCTTGTATCATCACATTTGTTGCCGCGTTATTCATCAGTTATTTATCTGTTCTGATCCCACTACGCAAAATCCATAAGGATAATATCATTGATGTGATCAGGGAAGCATAATACCGTAGGCCTGGCTATGTATATAGTCAGGTCATTCTGATTTGTTGACCAATAACAGAAATTGAAAGAAGAGAAGGAGGGCCACACGTTGAGTAACATATTACTTGTTGAAGATGATGGATCTCTAGGTCTAGCCATCGAATTTTCATTGAAAAATGAGGGGTTTGAGGTAGTTAAAGCCTCTAGTGTTAAAGAAGCCAAGCACCAGTTTGATCATCATACTTTTGATTTAATTATTCTAGATATCGGCCTACCAGATGGAAATGGCTATGATTTATGTCTATATTTCAAAGCACATAGCCATACATCCGTGATTTTCTTAACCGCTCTTGATGAAGAAGCTAATGTGGTCATGGGACTTGATATCGGGGGGGATGATTATATTACGAAGCCCTTTCGAGTGAAAGAACTCATGTCCAGGGTGAAAGTGCAATTGAGAAAGCAAGCTCGTCTGGAAACTTCTTCGGGAATCTTAACATCTGAGCATATAAAAATCGATATGAACCTAGTCAAAGTATATAAAAATCAGGAAAGCATTCCATTAACGAATTTAGAATATAAGCTTCTTCTAATGTTCATGATGAACGCCAACAAAGCATTGAGAAGAGATGAACTCCTGCTACATATTACGGAAGGAGATGAAGTTTTCTTTGATGAAAATACGTTATCTGTATACATTAGGCGTCTACGAGACAAAGTTGAGGATGATCCCAAAAACCCGCAGTTTATCGTCACAGAAAGAGGGTTAGGTTATCGTTGGAGCAAGGATGTGAGTAGAGAGTAAGATGATTAAAAATACAGAGTTAAAACGTTACATAGCGATCTTAACCGTTCTGTTAGCGCTATTTACAGTGTATCAATTGGTTACACAACAACTGTTCTACAATCAATTGAAAAGCGATTCCATTACAACTTGGGGGGAAATCACCGCGAGATTGGTTGAACAAAACCCTGAGAATGAAGCGGGAATTATGAAGGTCTTAACAAGCCAATCTACTGATTCAATGCAGTATCAGGAAAAGGGTAGAAACATCTTAAAGCAGTATGGATTAACTGAAAATCTGGAGTTAAAACTGTTTCCCCTTTTAAATAATCATATCTCTAGTCATAATCAATTCATTTATTGGGGATTGGCTTTTTTCGGATGTATGCTGCTTCTGGTTAGCTACATGCAACACAAGATGATCTTCAATAAGATTAAACAGCTTACTTTGGCTGCCAAAAAAATAATAGATGGGGATTACTCGGTTGTCATCAATGAAAATAAAGAAGGGGATTTAGCCAAATTGGCGATTGCTTTTCGTTCCATGAAAGATATTATTCGAAAGAGTATGCATGACTTGCGTGAAGAGAAGAAATTTTTGGTACAAATGCTGCAGGATATATCCCATCAATTAAAAACGCCGCTTTCAACGATTTCGATTTACAATGAAATGATGTTGAATGAAGGCTTGCCGCGCGAGCAACAAGTTCGACTGTTGCAAAATAACGATGTGCAAATCTCTAGAATGCATCTTTTGATTCAAAACTTATTGAAGGTAGCGAAAATCGATGCAAGAGCCATTTCATTTGAGAAAGAACCAGCCAATTTGGTGGAGACGATTGAGGATGCTTTAGATCGCTTGGACAACATGATTACGGATCATCATATATCGATTGACTGGAATGCCCCGAAGGAAGTGGTCGTTGCTCACGATAAACTATGGATGCAAGAAGCTATATTGAACTTGCTTAAGAATGCAATTGAACACTCCACACAAGGTGAGAAGATTAAGATTACAATCGAAGATACACCCATTTATACGGAACTGATGATTCAAGACTTTGGAGAAGGAATTGATGCTGAGGAATTGCCTCATATATTTGAGCGATTTTACAAAGCAAGAGGCTCTAAGAAGCATGATTCGGTAGGAATTGGCTTGGCGCTAGCTAAATCTATTATTGAAGCACATCAAGCTTTGATTAAAGTTGAAAGTAAGAGGTATACCTACACCAAATTTACGGTTACCTTTATAAAATTTTAAGTGCAGAAGAAAAAGAACAGCAGTTCTGGAATGATATTTCCAGTACTGCTTTTTATTATGTTTTCCCTACTATTTAGTAAGATTAGATATCAAACCGTAAGTGGGGAGTCATTCATTAATCCAAAGATAATGTATATCTTTAAGGTAATAAAAAGAAGAACAGAGGGGCTGACAAGATGAATACATTAAATATTTCGTATAAAAGAATTGATACCATGGATTACTTACGAGGATTTTGCTTACTTGGGATCCTTCTTGTGAATAGTTTTCAGGTTATGGGTTATTTGAATAACTATAGTGGATTGCAACATGAACTATATAATATTTTCAACAGGAAATTTTATCCTATCCTATATTTCTTATTTGGACTTGGATGCTATTTTTTTATGAATCGATCATCCAAACAAGAAGTAAACAAAAGATACCTTCCATACTTGCGTAGATTAGTTTTTTTGTTTGTACTAGGACTTATCCATACATATTATGCACCACCAGGGATTCACGATGTGCTAATGTTTTATGCTGTACTCGGCCTGTTTATAGCTATGTTTTTTAAAGTGAATAAATGGATTAACTTAATTGTAACGATTTTGCTCATCATTTTATCTATAATCACAGCTCTTTTCCAACCCTATTATGGTGACAAAATATTATGGCTAGAAATTGTTACAGATATATGTAGATGGGTTTCTCTGATGATGTTAGGTTATACGATGGGTCAATTTAAATTTTTTGATAATATCTATGGTAAATTAAAGTATATTTCATATTTTTTAATGGCAGTTATTTGTACTTACGTCATTCTATTTTATGTAAGAGCCTTAATTGAAATTTCCAATTCAGGCGTTGAAATTCTAACAGATTACCTAGTTTCCTCGATGATAGTTAGTATTATTATTCTTACTTTGCATTGGGATAAAGCGAAAATAATACTAAGCCCAATTAAATTATATGGACAAATGTCTTTAACGAATTATCTAGCACAGAGTGCGTTACTAATCGTCTTTAGCTCTATCATAAGTGTTGGGCCTATTCATTCATTAGTGATATGCATCATAATCCATGCTGTTTTAATTATTTTTAGCATAGTATGGTTGAGGTTTTATAATATGGGGCCGGTTGAAATGATATTACGATACTTCACTTACTGGAGTATGGTGCCAATTAAGAAGAAGTTAAACAATACGAGAGCGGAAGTCAGTGAAGGGTTTTCTAGTAACTGACTAGATGGCTTGAATTATTATCAGCCTGAGCCCTCTGATAAAATGGCGATCGCTCTAAGGTTCCGAACCGGTGGAGGCGGCGGGGAGAGTAGCGGATGAGAAAATCCAATAGTCGCTTTTGACTCCGACATCGAAGTGGAAACAATAGAATTACATTAGCTTCCAATGTAAAATGAAGTGAGAATATCAGTTATTTTCCAATCGGATCTGGTGTTTGACTGCAAAATGAGAGGGGGGATGTAACCAGATGATTAATAATGAGAATTTTCTTATGAACACCAGGAGCGGGATCCCCGTACACAGGATACCTGGATGGACAAATACAATACTGCATCCATATTAATTTCGGCGACACCACGGATGTATTGAAATTATCGGTCCTTTAAATGGGTTAAGGCAATAAGTCCATAACACAATTTTTAAATATAGGAGAGGAATGAAAATCGGTACACATTGTTGACATCCGACATTTACTTCAAAATTGTCGAGAGTCAACAATATAGCCCGATGTACCGATTGTCGATAAGAGCCAAGAATATGATCCAATTGTCGTTTTATTGTTTGTTGTAGTCATAAAAAGCAGTTGCTTTTACTTGAATATCGGGCAGAATAATGAGGTAACTGATGCTAAAGTATTTACGAGTGGAATAGAAGTTAAAAAGGTTAATTTGTTTACGTTAGGCAAGGCTCCAATGTGTTGTCTAAAGGGGATGCATGAAGACTTGCTAGATAAATAAAAGCATGCGGATCAACTTTGTGATTCGCATGCTTTTATTTATCTAGCCTTCAAGTTTTTTCTTCTTTTGTACTACTCGAGGTTTCAAAACAGAAAGCGAAGATAACGATGGCGCTCACAGAGCCAATCCAAGTGCGTGAGGATACTGCATTTTTCCAACTTAATCCTGATGCCAAGCATAAAGGAAAAACAAGGTTTCGATTCAGTGTAAATGCCGATTATTAAATTAAAAATTTCGAGCCCGGGACATCGCCGTTGAACAAAAGAATGAATTCGCTGGAAAAGTAGTAAGGGTCGGGTATCCACTTGGATTTATCGTAGCGCCGTTCTCTTGCATGAAGGTTGGGAGCAAGGTTATTATATCTTCTTCTATCCTCATCCAATTCCAGCTTAGTCATTGGATAATTTTTTTCAATAATTATAAAAAGCTACTGTTTGAAGAAAATAAAGTATTAGACTGGATGCATTGATCTCACGCGACTTTTTGAATATCAAACCGTCAGACTTAGTAAAGTAAGTATTAGACTGACCCCAGTAATAAAACAACGGCAGCTATGGACAACGAAATCTTGATGTGTCAAGCTGTCGAACTACTTTCATAAAGCCTTCTACTATAGGGGAAACATCTTTCTTACGCCAAACAAATGACATTTGATGCACGATGATTCGTACCACGCAATGGCTTGTAGATTTGAACTTGGTGAACTTACGACTCCTGTAATTGCCCTGACTCCCGGCGCCGCCGACTCATGAATACCAATGACAATGCAATTACCGTGAGGATAATCCCAAGCACTTGAAATCCCTCGAAGCTGAACTTACCTCCCATTACGATACCTATCAACAATGAAGAGAGAATGGTTCCCAGGTATCTTGATGTATTAAATAATCCAGATGCTACACCGATTATTACTTTTGGAGAACTTTGGAACAAGGCTGCTTGCATACCTACATTGTTCAACCCGTTGCTAATACCGAATGCAGCCAAAGCCAAACACACGCTGATAACCGGTGAAGTTTGATTCAATGTCACGAGCCACACCGACCCAAAAGTCATCAGAATTGCAGACACCAGCAATGCTGGTCTGGGTCCTGATTTATCGATCCATCGCCCTGCTATTGGAGAAGTAACTAGCGAGCACAATCCTAAGCTTAGCATGAGAATCCCTGTTTGGAACTCGCTGACATGACGTACCATTTGCAAGTAGGACGGAAGTCCGAAAAAGAGCGAGTAATAAAGTACGTTAACGAGCATGAATTCCACATTAACCCAAGTCATCGCAGGATATTTGGCGAATATGCGTAAAGGAATAAATGGTGACGTCGCTTTTAACTCATGTCGTACGAATGCCCCCAGCAGAGCGAGGCCTATCAACCCGATAATGACATTTCCTAATGAGATATGCCCAGATGATTTTGCAGAGAGTAATCCAACGAGCAGTGCAACCAGACCCACTGTGAAGAGCAGGATCCCTGACGCATCAATCAAATCATACCATTTACGAAAGGACATGCCCCGTGCAACGGATGTTGGCGGTTCGTCCTTAGGAATAGTCCTCCAAGCTAATAGAAAGCAAGCCACCACAAACGGAATATTGACGAAAAAGATAGCAGGCCAATCCCACCAATGAATCAAAACCCCGCCAATAAAGGGGCCAATTGCTGCCGCTCCCGATAGAAAAATGGACAAAACAGACAGTGCAGTCACTTGTTTCTCCGTAATATGAATTCGAACAATGGCCATTCCAACCCCAACCATCATGCTTGTTCCGATGGATTGCACAATGCGGAACACGATGAGCCACCCGAAGTTTGGTGATAATGGAGCTAATAATGATGCAATGAAGACTACAACAAGCCCGGTAAGAAATATCTTCCTACGACCGAATAAATCGCTAGCCTTTCCCATGACAGGTTGAGCGACGCTACTTGCAATGTAGAAAGAAAAAATAATCCAGGAAACACCTGTAAAGTCAAGTTTGAACACATTTTGCAGACTTGGAATAGCAACAGAAACCATCGATGAATTTAATGGGTTCAATAGTATCCCCAGTCCAACTGAAATCATTAACCACCAACTACGGGCATTCATTTTTGAGTTCCCCCCAAAGTGTTTTAATGATATCGTACTTGAATTAAGTTATTTACTCCAACGCATTTCATGTTATGATTTCATTGACTAGAGGGAATGAATGGAGGGTAGCAAATGGAACTTCTTCAATTGCAATATTTTATCGCAGTAGCTCGATTGGAACATGTGACCGAAGCTGCACGAAGTCTGCACGTTACCCAATCGTCGCTAAGCAAAACGATTGGGCGTCTGGAGGAGGATCTAGGGTTTCCTCTATTCGATCGAACAGGGAGGAAGCTGCGATTGAATGAATACGGGAGCAGATTCCTTCGTCGTGCGGAAAGGGCTTTGTTTGAATTGGAACAGGGGAAGCAGGAAATGAAGGATCTATCTAACCTGGAACATAGCACACTTGAATTGGCGGTGACCACCGCAAGCACGTTGCCTAATATCCTTCGAGAGTTTCGGAAAAAGATGCCAAATATCCAATATCATGTGCAAATGCTGACCACGCAGGAAATGGTTGCGCTTCTTCATCGAGGAGAGGTCGATTTCTGCTTGTCCTCACCTCCTATAGAAGGGGATGACATCGATTGTCAAATCGTGTGCATAGAACCGATCCTTGTCGCTGTTCCGAAGGGGCATCACCTAGCAAACCGAAAAAGTATACCCTTGATAGAACTAAGAAATGAATCATTTGTCGGTGTAAAGAGAGGCTACGGTACGCGAGATTTAGTGGACTCTGTATGTAAATCAGTTGGATTTGTACCCCAATATGTGTATGAGGGAAATGAGCCTGCCAGGCTAAGTGCTCTTGTTGAAGCCGGAATTGGCATAGCCTTCATACCAAGCACGGCAATGAATTCACAGGAACATATCCTTTATCTCCAAGTAGAGGATCACGAATTGGTAAGGGAAATCGCTTTATTATGGCACAAGAGTCGGTACATTTCGCGCGCTGCTATGGAATTCCGAGAGGTAGTTGTAGAATATTTTGGAGCGATATCCAAACAGACAATTTAATCATACTGTACAACTAATACTGATTCTATTGACGGACCCAAACAGGCGTAACCAGTACATGGATCGGTATAAGATCCAATTCTTCAGCAGATACTGAAGGATTTTTCGGCGTTTTCTAAGAAAAGAGTATACCCAAAATAATCCTAGTTTCTCCTTTGTTTTTAAGCGTATTTATTAAGTTTACATAACCACAGTCGGAACTGAACACGTCACGTCAGATAGCTAGATGTACATTGCCATGGTCTGTTAATAGTACTGTCGCCTGTGGTGGCATCTCTGCGGTTTGTGAAGACAATACTTCAGCAAGAACTGATTTTGCAGTATCGATCATCGATTCAAAGGTTATCATATTTTTAATTCCTTTCTAACACTCGTTGATTATTTATTGAATGCAATAAAAGAAAGTCAAGAAACATTAGCTAATCGCATTGAGGGTAAAATACTAAGAGAAAGTGAATTTTAATTATTTAGATAGTTTTTAGCGAATGACTTTGGTGATAAGTACAAAGCTAACAAAGGATTTATAAATATCATACATTAAAATAGAGAGGAATTACCCAACTTACTTTTGCAAGACTAAAACGGGTGAGTGTCAACAATGCATACAGAACATGATATATGTGAACTTTTCGTGGACAAGCTTATTAGAAAATAATTTGTGTCTGACTTCGGCTTATGCTACAATCGGTGATAACGCGCAGAACCGAACTTAAATCGCTCGGTCATCTGCCAAATCATGAACGGAGGGTTTCCTGTGAATAATTTTTACGCAGTCAGATTACGTTTCAATGCTTTGTGTCGCTAACTGAATAGTGCTCAAAGACTCTGCTTGTGTGCAGAGCGAACGGGATTGGTCTGCCTTGTCACAGGGAATCAAGTGGTAGTAAGACAAAACAATATTCCTTACCCGAGGAGCAAATGCACTGGTCATGAACCAGGGGTGTGCTTTTTTTGCGCATTCCAGGAGATATGACTGGTTTCTTTTGTTGAACCTCTCCCGTAAGCGATGAACACAGCCGATGAGTCTGTGTTTTTTATTTTATTTGTGAACTAATGGAGGAATTAATAGATGAAACAACTTATACAACGTGCTATATTGGTCGGCGTCAATCAGAATCACCAGGCGGATTTTGACTATTCGATGGAAGAGCTCGGCAACTTGGCTGAAGCTTGTGCGGTCGAGGTCGCAGGCATCGTGACGCAGAATCTACAGAAAGTTACTTCTTCGCATTATATCGGTACTGGTAAAATTCAAGAGGTTATCGCGGCGCTTGAGGCATACGAGGCGAATATCGTCATCTTCAATGATGAGCTGTCGCCGTCACAAATTCGGAACCTGGAAGCAGATCTGCAATGTAAGGTCATAGACCGTACGATTCTGATTTTGGATATCTTTGCACAGCGGGCGAAGACGAAGGAAGCGCAACTTCAAGTTGAAGTGGCACAACTCCAATACATGCTGCCACGCCTGATTGGTCTACGTGAATCACTTGGCCGTCAGGGCGGTGGTGTTGGTACGAAGAATAAAGGTGTCGGAGAAACGAAACTTGAGCTCGATCGCCGCCGGATTGAAGAGAAGATTAATATCCTTAATAAAGAGCTTGAAGCACTTGTGGCGCATCGTCAGACGCAGCGTCAGCAACGGAAGAAGAATGCGGTGCCTGTCGTCTCACTCGTCGGATATACGAATGCCGGGAAATCCACCATTATGAATGCACTCGTCGAGAAGTTCAATCCAACGGCTGCGAAGCAAGTGTTCGAGAAGGATATGCTATTCGCGACGCTGGAGACATCGATTCGGAGCATTCCGCTGCCAGACAACAAGTCGTTCCTGCTGACAGATACGGTTGGATTCGTAAGTAAGCTGCCCCATCATCTGGTGAAGGCGTTCCGCTCGACACTCGAAGAGGTCGCTGAGGCTGATCTGCTCATTCATGTTGTCGATAACTCGAACCCGAACCATGAGCAGCATATCGACATTACGAACAATACACTCAAAGATATCGGCGTCCAAGGTATAACGACGATCTATGCCTATAACAAATCAGACCGGATTGAACTTGCGATCCCGAGTGTTCAGGAAGACTGTATCTATTTGGCAGCTAGACCACGGATTGGCATCGATGAGCTGGTCGGTGTGATACGGAAGCATATTTTCAAAGACTATGTGGAATGCGAAATGATAATCCCTTATGACAAAGGTAATCTCGTATCTTACTTCAATGAACATGCGAATATTCGCGATACCAGCTATGAGAACGAAGGAACGAAGCTTGTGCTGGAGTGCCGTGCGACAGATTACGAGCGTTACTATGAATACATCATTCGATAAGATCGATCAGGACAGCGTAGCCAATATCCGATCATGGTACAATTTAGAGTAGTTCGGGGTAAAAGTCGAGAAGTTTTTAGTTGAAGGCATGAAAACACGATCCTAGATATTAAACTCTAAGGGTCGTGTTTTTGATTAAAGAGTAGGAGCAACTAAACGGTCAACACAAAAATATGGAATTGTAATAGTTATACATATCAAGAAGATTAATAAATATCATACATTAAATCGAGAGTGAGTCACTGCTATTATATCGTTAATTCTTGGTTCAGGGCTAAGACTTTCTGAAAAAACAGGTATTAACTTAGAAGATCTTGACATAAATAACGATATCAATTAGAAAAAATAATGTCTCAAGATTAAAGAATGAATTAGGGCATTCATCGATCCAAACGACAGTGATATATACGCATTTGTCCAGCGACAAAAATGATCCAACATAACATCTATTCAAGAAGCCTGTCAAATCAGGGTTTTTAATTTTTATGTAGGTAATTTGTTGTCATCAAAAAAAAGCACAATACTTCCTACATTGTCATCAAATGACTCAATGTAACCCACAATATCGCGGAAACGCCTTATAATAACGAATAGAAAAAAGGGGCTAGGTACTATTCTATAATAAGGCAAAGTCTAAAGGGTGGAGCAACTAAGCTTAGGGGTACATCAAGATAATCTCGCGGCAATTAAACAAGTTGGACAAGCACCTAACCGGTGCTTTTTTCCGCCTAAACAAAATAAACAAATAACCAAGTACTTTCGTCTAATCATAATATTTATTGGGACATATAATATCTCGAAAGATGGAAGGAGGGGTCTTATATGGGTGAAGTTGGAGGATTGGGAGGATTTGGATTTGGGAATTCCACAAGTTCAATACTAGTTCTTTTTATTCTTTTGGTAATTATTAGTTGCTCAATATGTAGATGGTAATACTACTTCTTTTTATTCTTTTGGTAATTATTGGTTGCACAATTTGGTTGAAAAGATAAACCATAATAGTAAGTACTATAAGGGGTCTGAACCCTTAGCGTGAGACAAATCAAAACACCTTTAAGTGAAATCCATTATGTCGTGAGATATAGGGACAATCTTGGAGGTGTTTTTGTCATGGCAACAAGAGTAAGTTATCCAAAAAAATAAAGATGAAAGCTATTGGAATGAGATTGGCTGTTGTTCCCGTTAAAGAAGTTATGGAGCAAATCCATATACGAAAGAAACTTGGATGAGATGGTGTAAAAATGGTGAGTGGCATAGGTTGGAGCAGCCTGTTGGCAAACAATATTGCTATGGCAAAGGTACTGAGGTCACTTCGGAGATAGAGATGCTTACACTAGAAAATCGTTATCTTAAACAGCAGCTGGACGTGCTAAAAAAGTACAAGGAGTTAGAAAAGTGGGTGGAATCAGAACTTGTAGTAGCTTGTTTAGAGTCTTTTCGAGGTGAATTAAATATCTCACGGGCTTGTGAATGACTAGGGGTCCCACGTTCGTGAACCCGGTAAAATTGTGTCATTAATGTAGGAACATTTGTGGCGCTAGACAGCATTTATTAACATTAACTTAACTGTCGAAAGTCAACAATATGGTCCGATTAATATCAGCGTAAATCGCGGTTTATTTATTTTATCAGTACAAATTTTTGTCAAAATTCTGTGACAACAATACGTACCGATTATCGATAAGAGCCAAGAATATGATCCGATTGTCGTTATAGGGAGGTACACTGTCGTTTAATCACTGAAGTAGATATGCGTAATAGCTCTCTGGGTCAAACTCGGCTTGACGGTCCCGAGGAACAGCCAAGGAGAATGGGCTACATTCATTTTAATACCTGACGTACCTGTTCGAACAGCTTCCACAGCTTCCGGATCCGAAAGATTCCGATGCGTTGGACAAGTTACTTCTCTGGTCATCCTCGATTCCGCTGACTTGTCGCGTGTTCAAGTCCTAATTCATAGCTTATCTAGCCCTCATCTTAATGACAAGGTGGAGGCTAATTGACGCTTACCTATAAATTTGATATTGTCCCCTTTGAGTAGACAAGTGTTAAGAAAACGCACAACAGTTTACTTGTAGGGGATTTTTCATGGGGGAAATTCGGAGAGGGTAACACTAATTTGGAGGTTTCTTTCTTTTTTTTCGAACCGTTCCTTTAGTTATGCAGATATATAAGTGAAGGGGGGGAGGAATATGGCAGTTGATCCGCAGGAGGTAGAGCGATTGGTATATGCGTATGGTAGTCGTGTTTACACTCTCTGCCGAAAGTTGACATGGAGCCAAGCGGACGCAGACGATTTGTATCAGCAGACCTTTCTCCGTGTACTCAATTTGTCTCTACAAATTGATCAAGCGAATAATCCGGCCGGATTCTTAATGGCAGTGGCAGCGAGGATCTGGCATGATGAACGTAAAAAATATGTCCGAAGACAAAGAATTGCTCCCATCCAAGATGATGGTTCTGGTGAGTTAAACAATATATCCAGTTCAATATTTACGGATCACGAATTCGAAGAAAAGCAGCGCAATACGGAAGTGAGAAAGGCTGTTCAGGATTTGCCGGAAAAACTGCGTATACCCATTTTATTGTACTACATGAGTGATTTGCCAGTACATGAGATTGCAAAAGCTCTTCTAATTCCAGAAGGTACGGTAAAAAGCCGATTACATCAAGCGCGCCAGAAACTAAAAAAAGAATTGGAGAGGGATCCAGTATGACGGATAAACTTTTTTTGGAAGATGAGGTGGACGATCTTATACGGAGTTCGTTATTAACGGAAGAAACACCTCATCCGGCTATACAGGCTGCGCTTATTCATAAGATACGCAGCCAAGAATCAAGTATTAACATACCATGGTGGTTGCTTGCTGTGATTAGTGGTATGCAAACATTGGCTTTTGTTGCAATTATTTGTTTTCTTCTGCCCGGCTCATTGATTTCGTATTTGGCCATCATTTTTGGAGGTGGTTTGATCCTTTGCGCTAGCGTGCTGTCAGGATTCGTTCGAAAGGCATGGACGAGAAAGGATGTTGATTATTCATGTGGAACATAATTGGATTGGCTGGAGTAGCTTTGCTGCTCGTTGTAATGGCAATGGTCGGTTTAGGAATCTGGACGTATCGGGATGCAAAATCACGCGGGCTTGAAGCAGGGATGTGGACTTTAATTGTGGTGCTGGTCCCCAGCTTTATTGGACTGTTGCTGTATTTTCTTATTGGACGCCAGCAGCAACAAACATTATGTCCTTCATGTGGATCTAAGACACAGCAAGGAAAACCCTATTGCTCAAGTTGTGGTGCTGCCATGGCACAAGGTGGGGGATCATTGACTACATCAAAAAACAATAGCAGAAAGCCATTGATTTTTGCGTGTACATGTGTCGTATTGACATTCATTTTAATGATTTTCACTTTAGTTGCTAGTGTTTACGTACAGCCAGGAATGTTTTCATCAAAAAATATTTCTATTGTTCAGACTGAAACGAGGATTCCAGGTGTTTGGAAGTTGTCCTTCTGGTACTTTAATGGGGAGAAAAGTCGGGCTATAGTCATGAAAAATGGAACTCCAAGCGCTCTGAACGTCAGTGCCAAAGTTGAAAAGGGTACATTGGAAATGGGCATTAGCGTGGATGGCAAAGAAGAAAAACGCATTTCGCTCAATAATATAGATTCAAACTATGTTTGGGATTTGAGTAATTATTCAGAAAACAGCAGAGTTATACTACATCTATATGGGGATGCAGCTAAAGGAAAAGTGAACATGAATTGGAATGATTAGTTAGAGTTAAAGTATCAGATGTGGAAAAAGTGTCAGCAGCCCTTTATTTTCTCCCCAATAAAGGGCTTTTTGGACGAATTGGGATTATTCAGGGCTAATTGTCTATTTCACAATGATCCGCATTAAGCTGTCAACCTCTTGCATCCAATACCCGGGAGCGTTCGTAATTCTTGGTTTATCCGATTTGCTTTTCATTCACGACCCAGAGCCGTCGGGCTGCGTCCATAAAATTTATTTCTGGCATCTTCAGGTACTGTTATATCCGCAAACCTACTTATATCCATACCAAGGTATCACGCTACATTACTTTGGCCACGGCAGGATACTTTATAAAAATATGTAGTAGTTTAGGTCCTGACAAGCTGCTATTGCACGTCTACAGCACCTAACGTTCAACGCAGAAAACTTGCGTCATCCACCTTAATCAATTATTGCCACGACTACATAATCTTCTTTGATTGGATAGTAGCAGAAGGTATCCATATAGGGAACCGAGTGGATGTCCCGCTAAACATACTAGAAAAAATAAAAAAGCAGCAAATCGAGAACTTTTTATTACATCTTGAAGTTAGATTGAACAATTCCAAATTCACATTTAAACGAAAATTATCAGCACTAAAGTCCTTGTTCAATTATTTGCAGAACAAAGCTGAACCGTCAGAGTTACTACCATATATTCAACGTAATGTACTGGCTAAAATTGAATTGAATTAGATTAAAGAAGACCAGGAAGTTATCGCGCATCGAATCAGAAGCAAGATTCTGCGCGGAGAAGATGAGTTTGAACAATTAAGGATGTTTATTGCTTCTGATTACGGCATAGTGAATTAATATGGTGCTGCATTCGTGCTATACGAAAAGGTAATAAAGAACAATATGTCTACTTTAGCGAACAAGCGAAGCGCGATCTTACAGATTATTTAAAAATCGTGAAAGCCGGTATAAGATCGATAAATCTGAAAAGTCTTTATTCATTGCAGCTCAAGTTGGTCCAAAGGGGAAATAGAGAAGGTACACTCCAAGATCTCTAGAGAAAATGGTAAAGAAATACGTAAATGCATTTGGTAAACCATCTTTATCCGTATACACTCAGACATTCATTTGCAACCAGGTACCATCAAGAGAATAACGATGTTCCAAAATTGAGAGATCAATTGGGACATTCGTCGATCCAAACTACAATGATTTATACTCATATATTTAATGATGAATTGAAGAAAGCAGTAAATAAAATAGATTGCAATTCTTTAATCACTGATAATAAAAGAAGTAGTTATGCAACCGGTTTAGATTCAGCGTACAATAAGGTGTCGAGTGTCAACAATATGGTCCGATTGATATCCGCGTAAATGGCGGTTTTTTATTTTATCGGTATATATTGTTTGCAAAATTAAATCTCAACAATATATACCGATTGCCGAAAAGAGCCAAGAATGTGTACCGATTACCGTTATTCTGGATTTCAATAACGAAGTTTGACTAGGCGTTTTCCTTTGCCACTGGCAACGCTAGCAATACCGGTTGTTACATACGTTTTACCTTTGTCATCACGTTCGACACTGGCGAGGCCAATCAGAGCACCGAACAGGATAGATGCTGCAAGAAGCCAGCCGTTGTTGCCGCCGGTCGGCACATCCTTCAGGTAAGTGGCATCCGAAGTCCTGAAAAGCTTAAAGAGATATATGATGATTACACTCTTTCGTAATGATGCCATTAGACTTAGCAACTACGTATTGACCATGTCTATGCAGGGACTTAACCATCGTTATTACGCTAACGGGACACGCTAGTTAAATAGATTAAAACCTTTCATAAGAAGCAGAACAAGATTTAACAGGCGCGATGACAGACGTTATACCGTTCCGGCGAAGTCAAGCGATATGTATCGATTGCTGTCTTTATCCGATATGGGAAGCGTATCGCCGGATTTTGAGCTACTAGCCGGGCGACCGCTGCGTTCGCTGCACGACGAGGTCCGCGACATGTTCGCATAAAGCTAGGCTGGTTCGGTTAACAGGCCAAGGCCATCCAATAAAAAACCACGCTGAGCACCTCAGCGTGGTTACGAGCCCGGAAACCGGTTCGCGATCGGTTAGTCTTGTGGCCGATTGCCTGGCTCCAGGCCGGATGACGATACCGTCATCACCGGTTTTACAGTAAGATCGTTATGTACTCGAATTTGGCACGATAAGCGGATGTTCGATTCCAGAATGCCTTTTGCCTGTAGAAGAGAGGCTTCCGCTTCTCCAACCGGACCGGCGTCTCCATCCACCACTTCGACCCGGCACGTCGTGCATTTGGTGTTGCCGCCGCAGCGGTGCAATATGTCTACCCCGTTATCCTCCAGGGCAAGCACAAGTTTAGTACCTTCTGCAACTTCATAGGAGTCTCTTCCTTCAATTTGAATCGTCGGCATCTTGGACTTCTCCCCATTCCTAATTTGGTAGCTGCGCAATCAATGGCTTGTCATGCGCAATATCACTAATCATACTATCCAAAACCGCTCTCTGTAAACAATCGAACGCGTCACTAGTTAACCTTTGGCATGAAAGAGGAGATCAAGCTTTGCTACTTCATCACGGTTGCGTACAATAGCGGCATCGGATTAAATCGAGGTAATTCAATAGCAACAAGAAGGCAGCCGATTATCGATAGGTTGCTTTTTTCATTATACTAACGGGCAGATTTCTTTTATCAGGAAGGGGTAAATTTGATTATAAATATTTTCTCCCTAAATGTACTTCTATATCTGTGATATTGTGAAACTATGCTTAAAATTGGCCGTGCGCTGCTTCGCTCGTACGCACATAACAAGGCATGGGAATTGCCAAGCTGCAACTGCAGTTGCAGATTATACACGAGAGCAAAGGGGAGAGTAAATGAGAACCAGTAATGCCTCACGCACAGTAGCAAAATTAAACGATTACATGGACGCGCTAGCGAACCGGGGGTATTTCAACGGGGTAGTCTTGGTAGCTGAAGGGAATAAGATATTGCTGCGAAAGGGATATGGTATGGCGAATTTTGAGCACGACGTACCCAACAGCCCACAAACCAAGTTTCGTATCGGCTCTCTTACAAAAGGGTTTACCGCTATGGCTGTGTTGCAGTTGCAAGAGCAGGGAAAGCTTCGTATTGATGATCCTATCAAAATTTACATACCAGATTATCCGAATGGCGACATCATTACGATCCACCATTTATTGACGAACACTTCAGGAATACCTGATTACCCAAGCTTCCCAAATTATTGGAAAGAAACGATGAGGCTGTATGCTACTATAGAACAAACCATTGGTTCGTTTAAGGATAAACAACTGCAGTTTCTCCCAGGAGAAGGATTCAGTTACACCAGTTCGCCTTATATTTTGCTTGGTTTCATTATTGAGAAGACATCGGGGATATCTTACGAACGATATATATCTGAACACATCTGCAAACCATTAAATTTAGTGAATACAGGGTGTGAAGACGGAAGAACACTCCTGAAACAATTTGCGTCAGGGTACTCCATATGCAAAGGAATCATTCCAACCGAGTATGTCGACATGTGCCTACATGTGGGAGCAGGTGTGATGTACTCAACGATCGATGATCTTTACCTGTGGGATCGGGCGTTATATAGGGATGATTTGATTGGAAATCATGTGCGTGATCAATTATTCGGAAGCATGACCTCAGCTGTCGGGAGTTATGGCTGGGTTGTAACGGAGCAATCCATTAATAATAAGCCAAGAAAGCGTGTCTGGCATAACGGAACGATGAATGGGTTTTATGTGGAGTTCAATCGTTATATCGATGAGGAAATCGCTATTATCGTGCTGAGCAATATCAACCTCACGCCCATAGACATAATAAGCCAATGTTTAGCCAAGATCGTGATGGGAGAAGAAGTCGCCAAGCCCGGAGCTATACAGCCGTTAGATATAGCCCCAAATAAACTTGAAAAGTATGCGGGAATATACAGTACTGCGGAAGGAAATATAGATCCATTGCAAGCAGATCGTTTGACCGAGGCTTTAGATCAACTGACTATTATCGATACGCCACGGTTTGCAGTCGGGTTGTTTTACGACACATTCTACCATTTCGGAATTGACCCCAGCTCCACAGTAGTCGTGACCTTTGAGGATAACAGACTCAATCTGTTCATGCAAAAAAATAAAGGGGCATGGTTTAAATACGAGCTAATTCCGGTTTCTCAACAAACGAATACACTAAAATGCGTTACCGCGCACATTGAGGAACAACTTGAATTTCACACGGACCCCGATGGACATTTGCGATTCATACATTTCGATCCAGCAGGAAATCGAATCGATGCTGTAAAATTAACTGCTGAGATTAATTAATGGGCGGACGCTTTAGTTACTAAGCTAACGGAGAACACTTTAGCTCAAAAATCATCAGGAGAAGGTAGCCGACAGCAATGGATCGGCTACCTTCTCAGTTAACGGACAGGATTGCGGAATAAAGGATTAAATGAAATAATATCTGAGTACAGGAGGTGGAGGAGTGAAAAGACCTTTAGGAGTGACTTTAATTAGTTATTTTTACATTTTTGGTGCAGCTTTAATGATTGTCACAGCAATATTCTTTAATGCAGAAGCAAATGAATTTGGCATAGCCGAGAGGTTTGGTTTACCCCACTTTTCAGAACAATTTTTTAGGATATTATTGGCTATCGGTTCC
>NZ_JANQBC010000013.1 GCF_024721995.1 Paenibacillus radicibacter | reverse complement strand
AGGAGCACCGCTGGGTAGCTATGTACGGAGGGGATAAGCGCTGAAAGCATCTAAGCGCGAAGCCCCCCTCAAGATGAGATTTCCCAATTAGTAAGACCCCTTGTAGACGACGAGGTTGATAGGTTGGAGGTGGAAGCGCGGTAACGTGTGGAGCTGACCAATACTAATAGGTCGAGGGCTTATCTAAATACCATGATTTACCTTCGTTTAGCATCTAGTTTTCAGGGAATAAACCCTGTATAATAGTTAAGTATTCCCTGATAGCTCAGTTGGTAGAGCACACGACTGTTAATCGTGTTGTCACAGGTTCGAGCCCTGTTCGGGGAGCCATATGGAGAGGTGTCCGAGCTGGCCGAAGGAGCACGATTGGAAATCGTGTAGGCGTCACAAGCGTCTCGAGGGTTCGAATCCCTCTCTCTCCGCCACTATACTTTTCACAAATTAAGCACGGCCCGTTGGTCAAGGGGTTAAGACACCTCCCTTTCACGGAGGTAACAGGGGTTCGAATCCCCTACGGGTCACCATAGTTTATACGGAGGCTTAGCTCAGCTGGGAGAGCATCTGCCTTACAAGCAGAGGGTCAGCGGTTCGATCCCGTTAGCCTCCACCATATAAACATTATCGCGGGATGGAGCAGCTCGGTAGCTCGTCGGGCTCATAACCCGAAGGTCGCAGGTTCAAATCCTGCTCCCGCAACCAAATTATACGGAGCTGTGGTGTAGAGGCCTAACATGCCTGCCTGTCACGCAGGAGACCGCGAGTTCGAATCTCGTCAGCTCCGCCATTTACTCTTCTACTTGCATCGTGTATGCTAGTATAGAGCCAGGTAAGATGGCTCGGTAGCTCAGTCGGTAGAGCAGAGGACTGAAAATCCTCGTGTCGGCGGTTCGATTCCGTCCCGAGCCACCACTGTTAACTAATAATATGCCGTTGTAGCTCAACTGGTAGAGCAACTGACTTGTAATCAGTAGGTTGGGGGTTCAAGTCCTCTCGACGGCACCATAAGTTTTTTCTTCCGGAGGCTTAGTGAAGTGGCTAAACACGGCAGACTGTAAATCTGCTCTCTTCGAGTTCGGTGGTTCGAATCCATCAGCCTCCACCAATATTATAGGGGCATAGTTTAAAGGTAGAACAAAGGTCTCCAAAACCTTTGGTGTGGGTTCAATTCCTGCTGCCCCTGCCAATTATAACTTCAAATTTCGTGGCGGTCGTGGCGAAGTGGTTAACGCATCGGTTTGTGGATCCGACATTCGGGGGTTCAATTCCCCTCGTCCGCCCCATTTTTACTCCAAGTAATGGGGATTAGCCAAGCGGTAAGGCAACGGACTTTGACTCCGTCATGCATAGGTTCAAATCCTATATCCCCAGTTTATATATGCGGAAGTGGCTCAGCGGTAGAGCATCGCCTTGCCAAGGCGAGGGTCGCGGGTTCGATTCCCGTCTTCCGCTCCATTTATACAATAAAGATTAGGCGCCATAGCCAAGTGGTAAGGCAGAGCTCTGCAAAAGCTCTACCCCCAGTTCGAGTCTGGGTGGCGCCTCCATCATCTTTATCACCCTTGCCGGGGTGGCGGAACTGGCAGACGCACAGGACTTAAAATCCTGCGGTAGGTGACTACCGTACCGGTTCGATTCCGGTCCTCGGCACCATTTACAACTAAAGATTTTTTGCGCCCTTAGCTCAGCTGGATAGAGCGTTTGACTACGAATCAAAAGGTCAGGAGTTCGAATCTCTTAGGGCGCGCCATTTATAATGGCAAGCCGGTGTGGCGGAATTGGCAGACGCGCGCGACTCAAAATCGTGAGGGAAACCGTGGGGGTTCGAGTCCCTTCACCGGCATCACACAAACAAGCCTTGATGATCATGGAAACATGGACATCAAGGCTTGTTTTTTTGTGTTTACTCGGAATCGAATATTAATGCATAAGATCGCTACTCTTAAGCTTTTTGGCGAATTTGGAAGTGAGTTTATTGATGGATTTCTTCAGGACAACGCCGAGAACAATCATGATTCCTGCGTAGATGAGCAGGACGGTGATATTCTTTGTTACGAGATCTGGGACTATGCCTCCCGCCGCTTCCCGCATAATGTTAATTGCATGTGTAAATGGCAGGAAAGGGTATATGGCCTGAAAGAATGGCGGTGTGACTTGTATCGGGAACGTTCCACCTGATCCTGAGATTTGTAAGACCAGCAGGATAACTGCAATAGCTTTGCCGACATCTCCGAATATTGACACTAACGTATAGATGATCAACATAAATATGGCGCTGTTGAGTATCCCAAATAGAATAAAAGGCATGGGGTGTACCACATATGTACCCAGCATGAATATATCGCCAACTGTTACGACAAGCGCCTGCATCATAGCAATAGAGGCGAATGTCAGATAGCGACCGAAGAAGACTTGGTAGCTTGCATAATTAGTCCCAGGTTGGTGAACATCGACGGAAAGAAGTGACACTAACAATAAGGCGCCAACCCATAACGATAATGTAGTGAAAAAAGGTGACATTGCAGAACCATAGTTCGGCATCAGGAATATTCGATTCTCTTTGAGCGTGACAGGCTCTGCGAAGAAATCACTTTGCTTCTTAATGTCGTGCTTAAGCAGTTCGATTACATCTCGAATGTCAGCATTGGCATCGAAATCACGAATTTTGTTCGCTAGTTCATGGACTTTAGCTTCAATAGCAGGTATATCCTGCTTGATCTGATTGAGCACATCGGTTCCTAAGTTAATGCCTTTGGCTGCGTCAGTGAGCAAGCTGGACACGTCTGGCAAGTCTTTCTGGGCTTGTGTAAGGATACTGTTGGCATCTTTAGCAACGGCTTGTGACTTTTCGATTGCATCTTGAATGGCAGGCATAATCGTTGAGTCATAACTGTCGATGATTGAACTTAAACTGTTCTTGATTTCTTTGGATAATGCATTCGTATTTTTGATTAGGTTTTCAGTAGGTTCTTTTCCATTTTTGATGAGATCCATGATCTTCTGAATGTTATTTTGTTGTTCATTGAATTTGTCCTGAACATTACTAAGCTTATTGATGACGCCTGCAAGTTTATTGTTTGCGCCAATTTTTTGTAGACGATCAAGTAAGTTGTTAAGTCCATCTATTGCTTTACCGGCATGACTTAATCGATCGATTAAGGCATTGCCAACAGGAATAGCTTTGGATGGGTCTAGCCCGCTATTCATTAGCAGGGATGTAATATTTTCAAGGGAAGCTGCGATTTCTTGCAGCATCATTAGATCTTTTTTGATAGCGGGACCGGCTGTCGTCAGTGCATCATCTGCTTTACTAAAAAAGTTCATGAGATCAGCGGACATCTCTTGTCCATTCTTAGCCAGTCGATCGATGGTTGGTAAGTTCTTATCGATATCATTTACGATATTCTGTGCTTTGCCAGCATCGGTTAAAGCAATATTGATAATATCCTTGATATGCGGGAATTCTCCTTCAAGATTAAATACAATCTGTTTTACTTTTTCGATACTTGGCAAGTTTTGCTGAATGTCTGCGCCCAACTGATTGAAAATTGTAAAGATCGCGCTTGTTGCAGTCTTTACGAAGTTGTGGCTGATCTGCTCGGTGATACCGGAAGCGCCTTTTGCAGTAATTTTTGGAGCAACAGGATTTATTTTTTCGTTCACACTGTAGAGTATTTCTGGTTTGACAGGATCATTCGTGAGGATGGTTGCTATTTTCTCAGAAAAATCAGAAGGGATGTCGATTGTCGCATAATACTTGCCACGCTCGACACCTGCTTGTGCTTCTGCTTTGTCTACGAATCTCCAACCAAGGAGGTTATTTTCTTTGAGGGAATCGATAATCTCATCGCCAACATTTACGGCTTTTCCTTGTACAGTTGCACCTTTATCTTCATTAACGACTCCAATTAGAAGACCCGCTGTGCTACCGTAGGGGTCCCATGAAGCCCAAATATTGAACCAAGCATAGAGTGGAGCAAGGAAAATAAGTCCGGTAATGATGACAGCAACTACCCAGTTGTTTGCAATTCCTTTAACGTCTCGACCGAAGATTTGAAAAATGGATCTCATATGTAAGCACCTTTTTAGAATTATGACTTACATGTAGTATGAGTTTATTGCTTACCAATTATTAAGGAGAGTATACCTGCTGCAATCAGCGGACCGACAGGTACGCCGCGAAAAAGGGCTACGCCAAGCACTGTCCCAATAAGAAGTCCAGCAACAATGGTCGGTTGATTACCCATTAGCATAGCACCGCGTCCACCTAAATAAGCGACAAGGATACCAACTAAGATAGCAAGGATGGATTTCCAATGGAAAAAGGACTGATAGATCGTTTGGAAAGAGATCTTCCCACTCGCTATTGGAGTCATTACACCGATCGTTAGGATGATGATACCGACAGTGACACCGTATTTTTCGAGAAAAGGGAAGGCACGATGTAAGTTAGTCACACGTAAGAGTAATAATACGAGCATGGAGATAGTCACAGTGGTATTGTTGCTAAAGATGCCAAGTCCAACAAATGCTAATAATATTAATGCAGGCATGTCTATAGTTGTCATGTATGATAACGCTCCTTAATAAATGAAGTTCTGTATTCTCATTATGTACCATTATTAGGAAGTTTCAATCATTGATGGGTTCAAAGACCAAATGTTAATGCTAATAGATGAATAGGAGATTCGCAAGTAAATTTCGCCTAATTAACGACATTTGTTTGAAAAAGGTTAAAATGAAGCGAATGTTCACTGTTTAGAGGGTGACAGGGGAGTTAAATCTATTTTATGATGAGAGAATAGAAAAGGGTTAGAAAGAGGTGTAAATCGAATGACGACAGTATATGTAGTATCGTTTCTTTGTGTAGTTGTCGTGGCATGGATGACGTTCTATGTAACGAAGAAAGCATACTCCAAAAAATGGGATCAAGAAGAATAGAAACTTAATGGCATAAAAGACTTGCATTTTGTTTCAGGACGGGTTATAATCATTTATGTTGTTAAGCCGGTGTGGCGGAATTGGCAGACGCGCGCGACTCAAAATCGTGAGGGAAACCGTGGGGGTTCGAGTCCCTTCACCGGCATAATTGAAAAAGGTGTGTAAGATCTCAGCTTTGAGAACTTACACACCTTTTTTGTTTGTGTGCCTATGAAAATCAATTGGCAGATTAAATATGCGCCTTCCCTAAGAAATCAGATAGCAGATTGTTAAATGCATCGGGTTTCTCAACGGGAGTGAGATGGGCGGTCTCAGCAATGAGACGATACTTGGCATTGGGGATGGAGCTGGCAAGCTGTTTAATAAGCGCAGGTGGAATAATTTTATCATGCTCTCCACCAATTACGATCGTTGGAACCTTAATGGAAGCCAGCATGCTCGTACTGTCTGGGCGAAATGCCATGGCAAGTTGAGCATGGACGAGACCGATTGGAGTTTGCTCTTGCATCCAACTACCAACTTGATCGACTAACTGCGGCTGATCGTGAACGGTCGTATCAGATAACAGCTTGCTTAACATGGCTTGCCTTGCGCTACTTGCACCGTGTTCAAGTAAGTGTTGTGAAGCTTCCAGCCGATTGCGTTGTCCTTCTAATGTATCAGAATCAGCCCTTGTATTGACGAGTACGATAGCAGATATGCGCGAAGGCGCTTTGCGGAGCAAGGCGAATAACACGTAACCACCCATGGAGAAACCAGCAACCGTGACTCGGTTGATGCCCAGTTCATCTAAAAGGGCAATAATATCATCTGCATATTGATCTATATTGATGTTGGTCGAACATCCTTCTGACTGGCCCATGCCACGTAAATCGGGTGCAATTACGCGATGTGTATGTCTGAAAAATTCGATCTGTGCTTCCCACATCCGATGATCAAGGGGATAGCCGTGAAGCAGAAGTAAGGCAGGGCCTTGACCTTTATCGGTAACATCAAGTGTTAACCTGTTAATTCTTACTTGCATGGTTTTCACTCCATTCGTTTGTTATTGTGAACAAAGGTATGATCATAGGCTCATACTTAATCTTATTCGCTAAATGTGCAGATTTTCCTATGACTGGATGTTTTTTATGTACCCTACCAAAAGAGTTGTATGATACAATAGCTAAATTATGCAATCCGCTTAATTTCTATAAAGGAATGAGAAAATGAAACAAACCCATACGTACAGGGATAAGATTCGTCAATTTATATCCATCTTGCTCCCTATTTTGATAACACAAATTTCTTTATTCTTGATGCTATTCTTCGATACTGTTATGTCTGGTCAAGCAAGTCCTAGTGATCTAGCAGGGGTTGCAATTGGCTCAAGTATATGGACGCCCGTGAATACGGGACTTACTGGGATATTGATCGCAATCACGCCGATCGTCGCTCAATTAATTGGAGCGAAGCGTGAGGACAAGGTTGCGCATGTCGTATTCCAGGGGATGTATGTAGGTCTTGTCATTGCCGTTGTCGTCTTGATCTGCGGCTATTTTGCCCTTAATCCAATTCTTGAAGTGATGAAACTTGAGGATGAAGTACATCGAATCGCACACGATTTCCTTGTAGCATTATCCATCGGGATTGTACCACTCTTTATCTATACAGTATTACGCAGCTTTATTGATGCACTTGGTCGTACACGTGTAACGATGGTCATTACTTTGTGTTCTCTTCCGATTAACGTTGTATTAAATTACATGTGGATCTATGGTAAAGGTGGTTTTCCTAAACTAGGTGGTGTAGGTGCAGGTTATGCATCAGCGGTGACACACTGGTTAATCTTGATCATCTTTTTACTAGTCGTAAATCGCAATAAAGCGTTTAAGAAGTTTCAAATCTTCGCTAAATGGTATAAACCGCACTGGCAAACATGGAAAGAGCAGCTGAAGCTGGGCGTTCCAATCGGTTTCTCGATCTTTTTTGAGACGAGTGTATTTGCGGGTGTTACTATTCTTATGAGTCAATTCAATACGAATACGATTGCTGCTCATCAAGCAGCATTGAACTTTGCTTCATTACTTTACATGGTACCATTAAGTATTGCGATGGCGCTTACGATTACGATTGGGTTTGAAGTCGGGGCTTTACGGAAAAAGGATGCCACGCAGTACAGCATTATAGGTATTATATCTGCTGTGATGATGTCGGTATTCTGCGGCGTATTATTATTCTTCTTAAATAATGAGATTGCTGGACTGTACAGTCAGGATAAGACGGTAATTGAGCTAACGAAAGTATTCTTGTACTATGCCCTCTTCTTCCAATTATTTGATGCGATTGCGGCACCGATTCAAGGGGCGCTTCGCGGATACAAAGATGTGAATATCACACTGATTGCAACACTAGTTGCTTACTGGATTGTCGGTCTTCCGCTCGGTTATGTGCTTGCGAACTTTACTTCACTTGAAGCATACGGCTATTGGATCGGATTAATCTCTGGGATTGGAACAGGGGCAATTATCCTATCAGTTCGTTTAATTAAAATGCAGCGAAACAATTCCAATCAGTCCCATCCTACGGTAACGAAATCTGTATAATAAAGAAGTCATCTCGATAAGAGCTAGATTGCTCTTGTAGAGATGACTTTTTATTTTATAAATGGAAGGAAAAATCTTATTGGAACACATCCCACAGTTGCTTGCCAATGAGAAGCGCCGTTACTCCGATAAATAATGGTTTAACGTACGCGGCTCCTTTACGAATCGCGAAACGGGAACCGACAAGTGCGCCTGCAATCATGGCAACCCCTAGAGGGATACCATAATAGTAGTTAACAGATCCAAGCAGTGCGAATGTAATTAAGCTTCCTAAGTTACTACCTAAGTTCAATACTTTCGAGTTGGCTGAAGCACCAATAAAGTCGAATCCGTACCATAAGAAGACGAATAAGAGAAATGATCCTGTTCCCGGACCGAAAAACCCGTCATAGAAGCCAATAACCGAAGCGATGATGATGAGCAGGGCTGCTTTACCCAAAGTAAGTGCTTTATAAGTAGAGGTGGAGCCCCAGTTCTTCTTAAATAAAGTATAGATCGTAACCAGTACAAGAAGTGTGATCACGATTGGTTTGAGAAAGTCAGATGGAATTAAGTGAATAATATATGCACCTGCGACAGAACCGAAGAATGATAACGGGAACAACCAGGCGACAAGTCGAATATTAATCTTACCAGATGATAAGAAAGATGCTGAGCTTGTTAGGGAAGAGAGTGTACCGCCAAGCTTGTTTGTTCCCAGAACCATACTAGGGGATAAACCGGTAAACAAAAGCGCCGGAACGGTGATCAGTCCGCCGCCACCAACGACAGAATCGACGAAAGCAGCTAAAAAACCGATTACGAGTAGGAATATGATCATATCTATACCGGGTATTTCCAAGTTGAAACCTCCTTATAAATCGTACCTGTGTTACGCATAATAGCAATATGATACAGCCCATTAGGGTACGTGGCAATATGACTTTTTATCATCTATAAAAAAAAATCAAAAAAATAAGTGAATATTTAGGTGAAAATAACACTTGCATAGGGGTGGGGGGTATGTTATATTAGTTTCAAGGAAGCTAATCGCCAACGAAACTCACTCAGAAATTGAAAAATAAAAAGTTGAACTTTTTTTTGAAGTAAAATATACCATAGTGGGGTATACTAAAGGAGAGATGATAAATGTCATCAGTAGCTGAAAGCCAAAAGCACACGACCTTGCAAATTACGGGTATGACTTGTGCGGCATGTGCGAATCGAATTGAAAAAGGTTTAAAGAAAATAGAAGGTGTATCTGAAGCGACTGTAAACTTCGCATTAGAGCAAGCTTCCGTTACATTCGATCCAGAGAAAGCAAATCGTGCTGAGATGGAACAAAAAATTAAATCACTCGGTTATGACACAGTTAAGGAAACAGTTGATTTTCAAATCACAGGAATGACTTGCGCGGCTTGTGCGACTCGTATCGAGAAAGGTTTAAATAAGCTTCCAGGGGTTGCGAAGGCGACAGTGAACTTAGCACTTGAAACTGCACATGTGGAGTACATCCCTGGTGATGTATCGATTAATGACATGGTAAAGCAAGTGGATAAACTAGGTTACAAAGCTTCACAAAAACAAGAAGAACAAGACACAAGTGATCGCAAAGCGAAGGAATTGAAAAAACATAAGACGAAGCTAATTATCTCAGCGATTCTATCATTCCCGTTACTATGGGCGATGGTGAGTCACTTCTCTTTCACAGCACAATACATTTGGTTGCCTGAGTTGTTCATGAATCCATGGTTCCAGTTGGCACTTGCAACTCCAGTTCAATTCATAATCGGTCGTCAGTTCTACGTTGGTGCTTACAAAGCATTACGCAACGGCAGTGCGAACATGGACGTACTCGTAGCACTTGGTACATCGGCGGCGTACTTCTACAGCTTGTACTTAACGTTCCAATCAATCGGTCAAACCGGTCACCATATGGTAGAACTTTATTATGAAACAAGTGCGGTCCTTATTACACTAATCTTGCTTGGTAAATTGTTCGAAACACTTGCTAAAGGCAGATCTTCTGAAGCAATTAAGACGTTGATGGGCTTACAAGCAAAGACAGCACTTGTCATTCGTGATGGCCAGGAAGTAAGTATTCCAGTTGAAGAAGTTGTTAAAGGTGACGTAATCGTCGTGAAACCAGGTGAGAAGATCCCTGTCGATGGTGTAGTTGTTGAAGGTGTATCTTCGGTTGATGAGTCCATGCTTACCGGTGAAAGTCTTCCTGTTGAAAAACGTGTTGGAGATAACGCAATCGGCGCAACGATCAATAAGAATGGTATCTTGAAAATCGAAGCAATCAAAGTTGGTAAAGAAACAGCACTCGCACAAATTATTAAAGTCGTTGAAGAAGCACAAGGTTCCAAAGCGCCAATTCAACGTGTAGCAGATAAAATTTCAGGTATTTTCGTTCCAATCGTAGTCGGTATCGCAGTTGTTACGTTCTTGATCTGGTACTTCTTCGTGGACGCAGGCAACTTCGCAAGCAGCTTGGAAAAAGCAATTGCCGTTCTCGTTATCGCTTGCCCTTGTGCTCTTGGTCTTGCAACACCAACCTCGATCATGGCAGGTTCCGGTCGTGCAGCAGAACTAGGTATTCTGTTCAAAGGTGGCGAACACTTAGAAGCGACGCACAAGATCAATGCGATTATTTTAGACAAAACAGGTACAGTTACTAAAGGTAAACCAGAGCTTACTGACGTTATTACAGCTGGTAATCACAATGAAACGGACTTCTTAAGATGGGTTGGAGCTGCTGAGCGCAATTCCGAGCATCCACTTGCTGAAGCAATCGTAACAGGTATTAAGGAAAAAGGTATGGAACTTCCACAAGCAGAAGAGTTTGAAGCGATTCCAGGTTTCGGTATTCGCGCTGTTGTTGAAGGGAAAGAATTATTAGTAGGTACTCGTAAATTGATGGCGAAGCATGATGTTGCCATCGAAGGCATACTTGAGACGATGAATGGTCTTGAGGAAAATGGTAAGACAGCGATGTTAGTTGCAATCGATAAGCAATATGCAGGTTTAGTTGCAGTAGCAGATACGATCAAAGAAACGTCCAAAGAAGCGGTTAAACGCTTGAAAGATCTTGGTATCGAAGTTGTGATGATTACAGGGGATAACTCCCGTACTGCCAAAGCAATCGGTGATCAAGCAGGTATCGATAATGTATTAGGTGAAGTATTGCCTGAAGGTAAAGCACTTGAAGTGAAGAAATTGCAAGCTCAAGGCAAGAAAGTAGCGATGGTTGGTGACGGTATTAACGATGCACCTGCACTTGCTACAGCAGATATCGGTATGGCAATTGGGACAGGTACAGACGTAGCGATGGAAGCAGCAGACGTAACATTAATCCGCGGTGATCTCAACAGTATCCCAGATGCGATCTTCATGAGCCGTAAGACGATGGCTAACATTAAGCAGAACTTGTTCTGGGCACTTGCTTACAACGTAATCGGTATTCCAATTGCGGCACTAGGCTTCTTGGCTCCATGGCTTGCAGGGGCTGCAATGGCACTAAGTTCTGTATCAGTTGTACTCAACGCATTGCGCTTACAACGCGTGAAATTAAAATCAGATAACAATTAATCATTTGGAGGGATTATCATGGTGCACGAAATTACAGATCAGACGTTTAAAGAAACGATTAATCAAGATGGGCTAGTGTTGGTTGAATTTTGGGCACCATGGTGCTCCTTATGTAAGACATTAGCTCCAATCCTTGAAGAGTTAAGTAATGAGAATAGCGATAAGGTCAAGATTGTCACAATTAATGTAGAAACGAATGAACAAGTATCCACAGAATTAAATGTAATGAGCTTACCGGCGATGTTCTTTTATAAAAATGGAAAAGTTGTTGGAACGGTTACAGGTTTCGTACCGAAACAAACGCTTCAGGATGCGATTAATCAACTTCAAGGAGAATGATGAAAATGGAGACTCAAGTTATAGATGTAAATCAAAGTGCGTGTGACACAGATACATCATGCTGCGGGGATGAACGTAAGAGCCATCATTCGGATAAAACAAAGTCTAGTCTTCTTAATCGATTAAACCGTATTGAAGGTCAGATCCGTGGTGTGAAAGGGTTAATAGAGAAGAACACGTATTGTGACGATGTGCTCAATCAAATCTCTTCGATTCAATCCGCATTAAATGGAGTTGGTAAATTACTGCTAGAGCATCATATGAAAGGCTGTGTGATCGACCGTATTCAAGAAGGCGATCATAATGTACTCGATGAACTGTTAACAACAATGAACAAATTAATGAAGTAAATGTATAGGATAAGTTCCCGTTGACTTAAATAGTCTAGGGGGGTATACTATAATTATATTTAATCTTATAAAATAAAGGAGAAATGAACAATGACTAACGTAATTTTACAAGTAGAAGGTATGTCTTGCAACCACTGTGTGAACTCCATTGAAGGCGCACTTAAAGAGATAGATGCTAAAGGTAAAGTAGATTTGTCCGCTGGTACAGTAGCTGTAGAATTCGATGATTCCAAATTGTCCGTAGATGCAATTAAAGAAGCAATCGAAGATCAAGGATATGACATTGTATAATGGCGATGCAAAAATTTGCAGTGACCCCTGGATTTGAAGTCGGCGGGACATTGTTAAGACCCGAGCAATTAGCTGCTATTGGAGCAGTCATTGGTGAAGATGCGAAAGTTGAGATGACGACCTTTAAACAGTTGTATGTAGAAATGAAAGAGGAACGTATAGAAGAAGCGCAGGAAGCTTTGAAAAAAGTTGGACTACAAATTCACCCTGCGGGCTTTTATACGAAAAGCTTAATCTCTTGTAATTTCTGCAGAGGTGCTGAGGACGCTGGACTCGACATTGCAAGAAAGCTGGATGAAGCAATTGCAGGTCATGAGGCTCCAAGTCCACTGAAGGTCGGTTATGCAGGCTGTGCGCTAGGTACGAGCGAACCTCTTCTTAAAGACATTGCGGTTGTCAAAATGAGAGACAAATATGATATCTACGTAGGTGGAGAATCCAAAGGTCTGAAGGCTGCACTGGCGCAGTTATTAACGGCAAATGTTGAAGAAGATCGTCTTATTCCAGTCGTTACGAGCTTAATTAGCGATTTTCAGCAGAATGGTAAGAAGAAAGAGAAGTATTCGAGGTACATTAATCGGATCTCACTAGATCATCTTCGAGCTTCATCAATCATATAGATTGAAGTGAAAAATCCCCCTGCGGCAAATGTCGTAAGGGGGTTTCGTATTCCTCAGAAAATGCACGGGCTTTGAATGTTTCCGGTCGTGGACGACACTCAAGTCACTCGAAGCTTCATTCTATATAACCCAATTGTTAATAGATTGTAGTAGAAATTTCGTGGCAAAGAGATTATAATGCGCTCATAGCCTATATTGAAAACGTTTTTAAGGGAGGTTTTCGTTTGTCAGATGCGCAAAATGTAATTCGTAATGAGGCGCGCTTGCAACAGCAAATTAGACCGAAACGCCGTCGTCGCTGGATTGGAATTAGTGCTGTAATTCTTATCGTGATCCTATTACTTGGGGTATTCGGCATTTCGGGATATGTGGGGTGGAATTTAACCCATCCAGTGAAGGATCCACTAGAAGCCAAACCAGAAGATCTACAGCTTGCCTATACGAATGTAGAGTTTAATAGTGCCTATGATGAAACCCTGCTACGCGGCTGGTTAATTCCAGCAGGAGATACGAAGGATCGGATCGTTATTTTCTCACATGGATTTAGAGGTAACCGCTCTGGAGAGAAGCCTGCACTTCCAACAGCTAAGGCACTTAAGGAGCAAGGTATCGCTTCATTGCTATTTGATTTCCGTAATTCAGGTGAATCAGAGGGAACAGTAACAAGTGTGGGACTTTATGAGAAATCGGATCTACTCGCAGCGATTAATTATGCCAAGAGCTTAGGGTACACGAAGATTGGGTTAGTCGGTTATTCAATGGGAGCAGTCGTATCGCTTAATGCCGCTCCAGAAGCATCAGATGTGCAAGCGGTTATTGCAGACTCTCCGTTTGCAGATTTACGTCCGTATTTAGAAGAGAACTTGCCTGTGTGGAGCAATTTGCCGGCATTCCCGTTTACACCGCTTGTGATTTGGGAGACGACGCTAATGACGGGACTTGACCCAGATAAGGTTCGCCCGATCGAATCGATTACGAAGCTGAAGGATAAGCCAGTGATGCTGATTCATACGACGAATGACGGGAAGATTCCGGCGAGCAATAGTGAACAGTTGATGAAAGCTTCTGGTAGTCCGAATACTTCCCTGTGGCTTGTAGAAGGGGATAAACATGTCGGTGCTTATGATGTTAAACCTGATGAGTATTTAGCGAAAGTGACACAATTCTTTTCCAACAATCTGAAATAAAGCTCCGCTTCCAAACATAAACAGGTGTAGGGGTGGCTTCGCCGCTTCTATCCTGTTTTTTTGTGAATGTGTATGACATAATGATCCAAAGGGGGAAGGCTGATGTCTGGTGGGCTCGTAGATTCTTACAACCGTAAACATGATTATCTACGTATTTCGGTTACAGACCGCTGTAACCTACGTTGTGTATATTGCATGCCCGAAGAAGGTATGGAGTTTGAACCTAATGAGAAATTGCTCTCATTTGAAGAAATAACTGAAGTTGTTCGTATACTGGCAAAGCAAGGACTTCGCAAGTTGCGTCTAACAGGTGGAGAGCCGCTTGTCCGCAAAAATTTGGAACAATTGGTTGAGATGTTAGCGAATATACCAGGGATCGAGGATATTGCGCTTACGACGAACGGGGTTTATTTTGCAGCAAAAGCAGATAAATTTAAGCAAGCAGGGTTAACACGGATAAATATTTCCTTGGACTCCTTACGTGCAGATCGGTTTGCCATGATTACACGCGGTGGAGATATTCATAGAGTCTTACAAGCAATTGAAGCCGCTTACCGTGTAGGTTTATATCCCATTAAAATCAATGTTGTATTAATGAAAGGTATCAATGATGATGAGATTCTAGATTTCCTGAGGCTTACACTAGAACGAGACATCCAAGTTCGATATATTGAATATATGCCAATAGGTCATGATGATGCAGGCTGGAAAACCAAGTATGTTCCACTATCCACTGTTCTTGAAGTATGCAAAGAGCAGGGGTTTGAAGTAGCGGAATCAGCAGCTGTATATGGCAATGGCCCATCTCAAAATTATCAGATACAGGGTGCAAAAGGATCGTTCGGATTGATTCATCCAGTTAGTGATCACTTCTGTCAAACGTGTAATCGCCTTCGACTTACTGCTGATGGCAATATTAAACCATGCTTGTATTGGTCCGATGAATTTAATGTACGCCCATTGATCGGAAATGAAGAGCAACTGCTACAATTGTTCTATCGGGCATTAGGTCAGAAGCCAGAAACGCATGAGATGGCACTTAAATTAACAGATAAAACCCAGTCCCATACACCCACCCTGCGCCGGATGTCGCAAATCGGAGGTTAGGTTAGATAAGGGGAAAAGCGGGCGACCAAGACTAAGGTCGGGGTTCTTGTATAGTCCTAGGGCTATGTTCACCTGCTTAGGGATAATATACAATAGTATGAAATAGGGGAGGTGGCAACATGGAAGAGCAAAAGAAAAATTACCGTAATCGCAACACGGCATTATTTTTAATAGGCACAGGTGTTTTTCTGATCTTTTCGAGGTTGATCGGTACATTCCCCATGATTGCCATATTGATATTTCTATTAGGGTTCTATCAACTCCGAACAATGGGAAATCGCAAGGGACTAACCTGGATTGTAATTGGTTTGTTATTCTTGCTCGTTGAACATATGGCACTTGTCATCTTTATCACACTGGCGTCCTTGGTCTATTTTTACTATCAATCCAAGAAGGTTCAGAAGAAGAACTTTCATCTTCATAAGCAAAACATTCTAGGCGGTCTTCGTCTAGGAGGAGATCCTTATGTACTGCGTGACAGCTCGGTGTGGTTCATGTTCGGTGAAGTGCATATCGATCTGTCGATGGCTTTGATTGAACAGAAAGAGACGACAATCTTGCTGCAAGGCATGATTGGCGATATTGATATTCGAGTACCTGAAGAGCTTGGGTTATCTGTCGAAGCTTTTAGCTTCATGGGTCCAATTGATGTGGAAGAAGAACGAGAGAATGGGCTAATGAATCGCATTCACTATCGCTCTGCGAATTATGACACGAGTGCGAATCAGGTGAAAGTACTTATATCCTATATTGTTGGAGATATTGATGTGAAAATATTAGACTAAAGGTTCTGGAGGATGTTTCATGCAAAGCTATAAGAAAAAGCTAACCAATATGATATGGCGGAGTATGGGGGAGTCCATTGTCTTTAGCTTTATTATTGTGGGGGCATTGTTATATGCGATGAGTTATTTTGGCTTGATCGCAAAAGTGGATGCTTGGTCAAGCGAATTTTTTATCTTAATCATAGTTGGACTTGCTGTACCTATCGTAGCAGGGGGAACTTACGGATTCTGGTCATCGAATCGGATTAGACGTAGATTAGAACCGATCATGGAAACGATGCAGCTACTTGAAAAAGGAACGTTTACACGCGGAACGCTAAATTTAGGTGAAGACGAGATTGGCCGTCTTGGTCAACAATTAGAACGTGTGACGAAGAAATGGGAAGAGCAGGTCAACACCCTTCAGCGTCTTTCCAATCACAATGCACAATTAGCGGAGAAGGCAAGATTCTCGGCAGTTATGGAAGAACGTCAACGATTAGCTCGAGAACTTCATGATGCGGTTTCTCAGCAATTATTCGCAATTTCGATGACGGCAACAGCGGTTGGTAGAATCATGGATCGAGATTTTGAAAAGGCGAAGCGCCAAATTTTCTTGATCGAAGAGATGTCATCGGTTGCACAATCCGAGATGAGAGCGCTATTAATGCATCTTCGTCCTGTGCATTTGGAAGGCAAGCGTCTATCTGTCGCGTTAAATGATCTTCTGCTCGAACTGCGTGCTAAAGTAACCATGGATATTGACTGGGAGGCAGATGAAGATATTATTTTACCTAAGGGTATTGAGGATCATCTGTTCCGTATCGTCCAAGAAGCGTTATCGAACGCACTGCGTCATGCCAAAGCAACCAAGCTTGAACTCAAGCTGTTACAACGTATAGATGGTGTAAGGTTAATGATTCGTGATAATGGGGTTGGATTCGACCTGAATGAATCGAAGAAACAATCCTCATATGGACTTACGACGATGCGTGAGCGGGTAAGCGAAATTGGTGGATCGATCTCCGTTGTCGCAGCGCCTGAACAAGGCACTCGCATTGAGATTCGTGTTCCAATTATATCGGAAGGAGTGGTGGATGATGGAGGACTCAATCATCAAAGTACTGTTAGTGGATGACCATGAGATGGTACGTATTGGACTTGCAGCAGTACTAGGGACTGAAGAAGATATTGAAGTGGTTGGAGAGGCAAGCTCAGGTGAAGAGGGCATCACTATGGCTGAGGAATATGATCCAGATGTCGTACTGATGGATCTAGTGATGGAAGGCGGCATTGATGGCATTGAAGCGACCCGTCGATTAATCGAAATTAATCCGGATCGGAAAGTCATTGTACTTACCAGCTTTTTGGATGATGAGAAAGTGTATCCCGTACTTGAAGCGGGTGCCATCTCGTACTTACTCAAAACTTCGCGTGCTGGGGAAATTACAGGTGCGATCCGCGCAGCGGCGAAGGGTCAATCCATTCTAGAATCTCAAGTTGCCTCTAAGCTGATGAATCGCTTTAGACAACCAAAACAAGTAGTAACTGCACCGCATGAAGATTTAACGGAACGTGAAATGGAAGTGTTGCGTCTGATTGCAGCAGGGAAATCAAATCAAGAAGTGGCGGATGATCTATTTATTGGAATTAAGACAGTTAAATTCCATGTGACGAATGTATTATCCAAATTAGGTGTTGATGATCGTACACAAGCGGCGATTTATGCATTTAAGCAAGGTTTAGTGGAATAGAAAATAGAGAAAAATATCGGAAAAAGACAAGGGGAAGTTGAATACTTTGTCTTATTTCGGTATGCTATTCGTAATAAATTCTATACAGAAAGAATGATGAACTCATGATAGGCGCAGTATTTTTCATTTTTGGAGCAACGGGGGATCTTGCGAAAAGAAAGCTTTTTCCCGCTATTTACAGCATGTATCGCGAAGGCAAGTTGGGAGAGAACTTTGCAGTTGTAGGATTAGCTCGTCGTCCACGTACGAATGAACAATTCCGTAAGGACGTGTGTGAATCCATTAATCAATTTGCGCGCTACTCCATCGAGGAGGACGAGAGTTGTTCTTCTTTCGCAGAACATTTTCAATACATGTCACTCGACATTAATAATGTAGATGGTTTTAAAGCCCTTAAAGGTCTTACAGAAGAGTTGGACGAGAAATTCCAGACGGGCGGAAACCGTCTATTTTACCTTGCGCTCGCACCTGAACTATTCGGTAGCGTAGCGTTTAATTTGCGTGATGGAGGCTTGCTTGAAACAGAAGGCTGGCATCGCCTTGTGATCGAGAAGCCGTTCGGTTACGACCTTCCTTCCGCACAAACGTTAAATACGCAGCTTCGCCAAGTGTTCCAAGAGCAAGATATTTATCGGATCGATCATTACTTGGGTAAAGAGATGGTTCAGAATATCGGGATTGTTCGCTTTGCGAATGCATTCATCGAGCCACTCTGGAATAACCGCCACATCTCCAATATTCAAATTACGATGAGTGAAACGGTTGGTGTAGAAGAGCGCGGTGGTTATTATGATCATGCAGGTGCACTTCGTGATATGGGACAGAACCATATGTTGCAAATGCTTGCAATGATGGCGATGGAGCCACCAAGCCGTTTGTTACCTGAAGATATTCGCGATGAGAAAGTAAAAGTATTGCGCTCTTTGCGTGCATTCAAATCTTCGGATGAAGTGCGAGAGCATGTGATTCGTGGACAATATGCGAATGGTGAGTTTAACGGTACTGCGCTTCCAGCTTATCGTGAAGAAGATTCTGTGAATCCAGAATCGACAACAGAGACTTATTTTGCAGCACGAGTATATGTTGATAACTTCCGCTGGGCAGGAGTACCTTTCTATGTGCGTACAGGTAAACGTCTTCCAGCGAAAACAACGGAAATTGTTGTGGAATTCAAGAACGTTCCAGATAACGTGTATTTGACTGAAAAACATGAGCTTGAGCCCAATTTACTTGTGTTCCGCGTGCATCCAGTTGAAGGTATTCATTTGAAAATGAATGCGAAACAACCTGGTGGTGAAGGTAACGTTATTCCAATTACGATGGATTTTGCACAAAGCAGTCTTGTTGGGATGAATACACCAGAAGCGTATGAACTTCTTCTGAATGATGCGGCACGTGGTGATTCGACGTACTTTACCCGTTGGGATGAAGTGGCACATGCATGGGAGTATGTGGACAAGATCGCGAAAGCATGGTCAGAGACAAAAGAAGATCTTCAATTGTATCCAGCTGGATCATGGGGTCCTGTTGGTGCGACTGAATTACTCGAAAAAGATGGTTTCAAATGGTGGCCGGTACACGGACAAGAATAGAGATTCCGGGAAGGAATGGCGATTCATATGAAAATTTATGATATATCGATGACGATTGAAGAAAGCATGCAAGTGTATAAGAACAAGGAAGAGAAAAAGCCGGAAATTATTAATATGGCTAATTTCTCGAACTCGAAAGTGCATGAAACTCGCATTGCACTAGACGTTCACTGTGGTACACACCTAGATGCAGCTTTGCATATGATTGAAGGCGGAGAGACGATCGAAGCAATTCCACTAGAGCAGCTAATTGGCACAGCACGTGTTGTAGATTTAACACATGTTGAAGAAGCAATTGAACGTGAACATTTGGAGCCCTTTGCACTGCAAGAAGGCGAATGGGTGATTCTAAAGACACGCAACTCCCTATCTGAGGAGTTTGATTTTAACTTTGTGTATTTAGCAGACAGCGGCGCGCAATATGTGATTGAGCGTAAGCTGCAAGGTGTGGGTACAGACGGCTTAGGTATTGAACGTGCACAGCCGGAGTATCCAACTCACCGCTCACTTCTTCGCAACCGCGTACACATCGTAGAAGGACTTCGTTTGAAAGACGTACCAGCCGGCACTTACTTTATGGTGGTAGCACCGCTTAAGCTTACAGGTATTGATGCTGCTCCTGCACGAGCATTTTTAGTTGAGCAGCTCACATAGAAGGGGATTCAATCGACAATGAATGAACAAGAACAGAAAAAATTAAATACGGAAGTGAATAAGCGCAGAACATTCGCGATTATTTCCCACCCCGATGCGGGTAAAACGACACTTACTGAAAAGCTGTTGCTTTTCGGGGGCGCGATTCGCTTGGCAGGTACGGTAAAAGGACGTAAAGCAAGTAAATTCGCAACTTCCGACTGGATGGAAATCGAGAAACAAAGAGGAATCTCAGTAACTTCCTCCGTGATGCAATTTGACTATGAAGGTCACAAGATTAACATTCTGGACACACCAGGTCACCAAGACTTCTCCGAAGATACGTATCGTACACTAACAGCGGCAGATGCTGCTGTCATGTTGATTGACGTAGCGAAGGGTGTCGAGGCACAGACGATTAAGTTGTTCCAAGTGTGTCGTATGCGTAACATTCCGATCTTCACGTTTATTAATAAACTCGACCGTGAAGGCCGTGATCCATTCGAATTGCTCGAAGAGCTTGAGAATGTATTAGGTATTCGTTCGTATCCGATGAACTGGCCGATTGGAATGGGTAAAAGTCTATGTGGGGTGTATGACCGTCAGAAAACCCAGCTAGAGCTGTTCCAAGGTGACGACCATAGAGAAATCGAGGTTCGTCCTGTAAGTGGTTATGAGGACCCTCTTGTGCGTCAAATCGCAGGTGAGTTCTTACATGATCAACTCAGTCAAGAGCTTGAGCTTCTTGATGTTGCTGGTGATCCTTTTGACATGGAAAAAGTGCTTAAAGGTGAGCTTACACCGGTATTCTTCGGTTCGGCTGTTAACAACTTCGGGGTGCAGACGTTCCTTGAGAACTTCTTGCAACTTGCGCCAGCTCCACAGCTGCGTAACTCCTCGGAAGGGCCTGTAGAACCGACCACACCGTCATTCTCAGGTTATGTGTTCAAAATTCAAGCAAACATGAATCCTGCTCACCGCGATCGTCTTGCTTTCTTACGAATCGTATCTGGCAAGTTCGAACGCGGTATGTCAGTACGTCATGTACGTGCCTGTAAAGATATTAAGCTTGCACAGCCGCAGCAGTTCTTGGCACAAGATCGTGATATTGTAGATGAAGCTTATGCAGGCGATATTATCGGTTTGTTTGACCCGGGTATTTTCCGAATTGGAGATTCTTTAGTTCAAGGAGGCAGCTTTGTCTACGATGAACTTCCAACGTTCTCACCTGAATTATTCTGTAAAGTAACGGTTAAGAATGCACTTAAACATAAGCAATACCAGAAGGGGATTGACCAGTTGACAGAAGAAGGTACGATTCAAGTGTTCACCTCTGCAGGTGTATTTGATGAGACGATTCTTGGTGTAGTCGGTCAACTTCAATTCGAGGTATTCGAGCATCGCATGCGCGGCGAGTATGGCGTAGACATTCAATTGCAACGTCTTAACTTCCAATTCGCACGTTGGATTGTAGCGGATCAGATTGATCCAAGTAAATTTAGAATCAACTCTCATCTTGTTAAAGATAAGAATGGTAATTTTGTAGCGTTGTTTGAGAGTGAGTACGCGCTTCGCTCCGCGATTGATCGTAATCCAACCACACAATTTTTACCGAACGCTCCTTAAAAATAATAGGATTATCAAGCATCTCCGAGATTTTCGGGGGTGCTTTTTTTATGGTGCCAAAAGTCTACACTGAGTATTGCCTATGCCAAAGGGGGACGCGTCAACATACTATATCCTATCGGTTCTACGAAATAATTGCGAAGGATGTGTCCCCTTGCATATATGTATAGTCGCTCCTGAGCAGTTGCCCGTTCCTCCAATAGTTGGAGGCTCCGTGGAAATTTGTATTGATGCGATCTCCAAAGAATTTGCCAAGTATCATCGCGTCACTGTCATTGCTCGAAGACATTCCAAACAAGCGAATCATACGACATCTGGAAACCTGACCATTATCCGAGTGCCATCTGGCAAGTCGGGCAAGTATCTGCAAGGTGTGATTGAGCAAATTCGTTTACTCGATTGTGATCTCATTCAAGTAGATAATCGTCCGATTTATGCTGCTGCGATTAAGGCTCATTTTCCGAATAAGCCAGTTAGCTTAATGATGCACTCTCTCACCTTCGTAAGTAAGCGATATATCTCGCATGCACATGCAGCCTCTTGTTTGTCAAACTTGGACATGATTATCGCGAACTCAAGCTCACTCAAGCAAGAACTAAGCAAGCTATTTCCTTCCCAGCAAGCTAAAATTCACAAAGTGTTCTTAGGGGTGGATACGAACCGCTTCCGCTTGCCAAGTGCAAGTGAGCGGCTCGCGGTTCGAAAGAAGTACGGATTGCATCGCACATTCAATGTGTTGTTTGTCGGCAGGTTGGTTCCGAGAAAAGGGATTAACGTCTTGATGAGGGCGATTCATGAATTAAGGCGTAAACACCCGAAAATTCGTCTTCTAATTGCAGGCGGTTCACCGCATAAAGCATATATTAGGAGCTTGAAGCAGTATGCACACAAGTTAAAGTTACCTGTTACTTTCTTAGGCAATATCCCTCACAGCAGGTTACGGAGTATGTATTGGTTAGGAGATTGTTTTGTCTGCCCATCACAAAAGCATGAAGCATTCGGTCTTGTGAATGTGGAAGCGATGGCCTCTGGTGTTCCAGTGATTGCATCGGCAATTGGGGGGATTACGGAGATCGTGCAAGATGGACATAATGGGTTGCTAGTACGTGCGTATAAGGATCATAAAATGTTTGCTAAACGAATCGCTTCGATTGAGGAGAGTCCCGTCCTAGCCCAGAAGCTTAAAGATGAAGCAAGAAGTACGGTTAATCAAAAATTCAGTTGGATACAAACTGCTAACGAAATGGCAACTTTGTATATTACGAAAATTAATGAGATGGGGTGAGTTGGGTGGGGCAATTTGTATATAGCAAATGGAAAAAAACAAAGGTGTTGCTGAAGGACAGTGGTATTAGCAATTATATTCCTCAGACTCTTCCACTAACTGAGGCGTCACTTAAGAATATGCTTGCCCAACACCATATGGTCTATATTAAACCTGTACTAGGCATGCATGGTAGAGGCGTAATGAGGGTTGATTGGGATCCTAAAGCAACTGAAAAAGCCTATAAGTATCAGAATGTATATAAGGTGCTTAAGTTCGATACAGTAAGTGAATTGTATCAATCCATTCGTGCGACAATAAAGGCTAAATCTTATTTGGTACAGAAAGGTATCCATTTACTTGAATTCGGCTCACGCCCATTTGACATTCGAGTCATGGTTCAGCATTTGGATGGAGACAATTGGGAAGCAACAGGTATGATTGGCCGGGTAGCGAGCCCTGGGAAAATTATTACGAATGTACATGGTGGCGGCATGTTAAAGCCAGTTGAGACACTGCTGAATGGACATATGAATACAATGAAACAAAATGCATTTATCGCAAATTTAAAGTACTTGGGGCAGCGTGTAGCGAAATTGTTGCACAAAAAATATACAGGCATCCGAGATATTGGGCTTGATATTGCAGTGGATCATTCCTTAAAACCATGGATAATTGAAGTCAACACAAGTCCTGACCCGTATATTTTCCAAAAATTAAAAGATAAGCGGGTTTACCGCAGGGTCATCAATTTAAAGAGAAAGCATCGTGGAGTAGGGAAAATACGAGGGAAAAAGTAATGAAGGTTCTAAGAGATTATGCCAAAAGTGAAACACCGTAGTGCGCCTTTGAAAGTGAAAAGGACCTACGGTGTTATTTTGTTTAAATATTGTTCCTATTGCTCTGTTTGTTTGAGCGAATGTTGCAGAGCAGTGATCAGCTGGCTTTTGACAGAAGGATCAATATTCTTCCATACATGTTCAAAGATGACCCCAAGTCCAGGCAGTACTTGTTCTTTACCGTCGATGGATTCATCAATGATTTCTTGAAGCTCGGCATCTGATTTATTGCTAATACGTTGGAAAATAGCTTGTCTTAGATCTAACAGTACGCCCACAGCTTAGAACACTCCCCAATCTTATACAAGTTATCTTGACGACTCGCTTTGTTAGTATGCTTCAAAGGAGGGGAAGACATGCTCGGGGGATTATTTTTAAGGGAAAGATGAAATTATGTTATAATAGGGGGATACTAAGACCGATGCAGGAAACTTGGTGGGGGAGGGTTTTCGTGAAAAAACAATATGCTATTATTGGACTTGGTCGATTCGGTTCAAGTGTCGCAAAAAACCTATCAAAAGCGGGATTTGAAGTGCTTGCGATTGATTCCAATGAAACGAAGGTACAGGAAATATCGCCTTATGTCACCCATGCATTGCAAGCCGAAAGTACAGACGAAGATGCGCTTCGTGCAATTGGTATACGTAACTTTGACGTCGTGATTGTTGCAATTGGGGAAGATATTCAGTCGTCGATTCTAACGACTCTGATCTTAAAGGAAATGGGTGTTCAGAGCTTAGTTGTAAAAGCGGCAAATGATCTGCACGGAAATGTACTGCGTAAAATTGGTGCAGACAAAATCGTGTACCCGGAGCGGGATATGGGTCAGCGCGTTGCGCACAGTTTAATTTCTTCTAACATTATCGACTACATAGAGCTGTCGGATAATTATAGTATTATTGAGACGCATCCTGCTGGAGATATGGTAGGAAGGACGATTCGTCAATTGGATGTCCGCGCGAAGTATAAAGTAAACGTTATTGCTCAGAAAAAAGGGGATAAACTTATTATTCCGCCTACAGTAGATGAGCCGCTGAAGGAAGATGATATTCTCGTTGTTCTGGGACATAATGATGAACTACAAAAATTTGAATTGGCATTTACGGAGTGAATTTAGTGCATAGTGAAATTATATCGACTCAAAATCCCCGGGTAAAAGCGTGGGTGCAATTATTAGATCGCAAAGGTCGTCAGAAACAAGGGCAGTTTATGATCGAAGGGACTCACCTGATTGAAGAAGCTTTGAAGGCGAAGGCTCCTGTTCGAACGATTGTGTATGATATGGAGAAGGGTTTGCCGCGTGAACTTCGTGCTTTTAATGAGGCTGATGTGGAGTGGGTAGCGGTAACACCTGCCATCATGGTAAAATGTTCGGATACACAGACGCCGCAAGGTACGTTTGCGATCGTAGATAAAGCAGCTTCTAACGCGACGGAGTTGTTCAAACTTAAAGAAGCGCTTGTTGTGGCGCTGGATGGCGTACAAGACCCTGGTAACTTGGGTACGATTATTCGAAGTGCTGACGCGGTCGGTGCACATGCAGTAGTACTCGGTCGCGGTACAGTTGACCTGTATAATCCGAAGACGATTCGCTCGACGATGGGCTCTCTTTTTCATCTGCCGATCATTGAAGCGGACTTGAAGGAGTTATTAGCAGAGGCGGCTGAGCAAGGCGTGCAGATTATTGGCAGCTCCTTGCAGGCGGAGTCGAGCTATTATGAGCTAGATCTCAAGCGGGCGAGTTGGATTGTGCTAGGGAACGAGGGGCAAGGCATTTCCGCGGAAGTGGAACAATTGGTTACCCAGCAAGCTATCATCCCGATGCATGGACAAGCAGAATCGCTGAATGTCGCGATGGCTGGAACGGTTATGTTGTTCGAGGCGGCGAGGCAGAGGCATATTGGGAAATAATTAAGAAAATCCCCTTCAAGTTGAGTGACTTGGAGGGGATTTTGTTATGCACGACTGGTTATATCGTCGTCATTTATTTCGTTAGCTTCACTGTCCAATTCGCTTTATCGATCCAAGTACGATCACTGAATTCACGACCGCGCACGACAACTTTATCTTCGTATACTTGCACATATAGGCCTTGAGAAGAAGTCTTACGCGCTTGCTCATACTTTGTGTTCAATACACGAGAAACAGATGAGTTCTTAAACCAGTGGAACGTTTCCTTGATATAATGCTCTCTGTCATTCTCTAAATCCTGATGGGTATGGCCAGAGAAGATGAATACATTCGGATTGGATTTTACAATCTCGCGGAACTGCTTCGCTCTAATTAGTCGATGTGTACCGCCGTCCTGCCCTTTAGCTGGAAGCTCCTGATGAATCATAACAAACACCGGCTTGCCCTTACTTGCATCAATCTTGCTCTTGAACCAATTCATCTGCTCGTCGGAGTACCAAGCACCTTCACCAACCTCAGGTTTTTCCTGAACGTAAGCTTCTTGCGATAGAAGAATGAATGGAAGTCCGTTTAGGTTCGCGTCATGATACGGTTTCTCTAGATTGAATAAGGACATAAATGCTTCGCGTGCCATCGCATCGGTCTTTCCGTTAGGGAATGTTTTCTGACTCCACTGTCCATCCTTATCTAACCAGACGTTGTAGTAGTCATGGTTACCCATATTCGCATAAATCGGAGGAAGTTTGTATTGCGACATGATTTTCTTGTACTCTTTGTAATCACCTGGAGCACCTGTATCTGTAACATCTCCTGTTAGCATAATGGCTTCGACTGGATCCTTGAATGATTTGATGTCGTCTAGTGCTTTCTTGAGTTGGTTCGAATAGGCAGGGATGCCTGCACTGACATGAATATCACTAAGGATGAAGAAAGAAAGCAGCGGATCTCCAGGAGCTTTCGTCGGAGTTGCCGTTGGTACCACTTCAGCTTGCGGTTTAGGTGGAAGGGCGCTCGATAAGTTGCCTTGTCCGACACTGCCCTGTAAGGAGCGGATTAAGAAAAATGCAGACACGATGATAATGCCCACCAGAACGACTACGAACGGTCGCCTGATGAAACTACGTTGAACCATGGGTGTATCCCCCTTTAAGATACCTAATTATTCTATCATTATACTATAAATAAATCGCAATGCTAGGATGACAGAAATCCCTTTAATTAAGGGGTTTCTGTCAGATTTGTAATAGATTAACACGTTCGCAATAGGTTAAGATCAGTTATGATATTTTGATAGGGATAAGTTGTAGTAGATAGAAGGCAAGGAGTGGATTGGATTTGCTTACAATAGGTATTGATCTGGGTACGTCGAATAGTCTTGCGGCGTATTGGGAAGAAGATCGTCCTGTACTAATACCGAATGCATTAGGGGAGTATTTGACTCCGTCAATCGTGAGTGTGGATGAGTCTGGTGAAATATTAGTGGGTCGTATTGCAAAAGAGCGTTTAATTACGCATCCCGAAGTAACAGAAGTTGCATTTAAACGGTTTATGGGGACGGAGAAAATAGCCCAAATGGGACAATACTCCTTTACACCAGAGGAATTGTCCTCTTTTATTGTGCGATCATTGAAAGAAGATGCGGAAGCTCATCTAGGGCAGCCTGTAACCGAAGCGGTTATTAGCGTTCCTGCATACTTTAACGATGCACAGCGTAAGGCAACGAAGCGTGCGGCAGAGCTAGCAGGCTTAAAGGTTGAGCGATTGATCAGTGAGCCGACGGCGGCTGCGCTTGCGTATGGTCTTCATTTGGAACAGTCCGATACGAAGTTTCTCGTGTTCGACTTAGGAGGTGGCACGTTCGATGTGTCGGTTCTGGAGTATTTTGAAGGTGTAATGGAAGTGAAGTCGATTGCAGGTGATAACTACCTAGGCGGTGAGGATTTTACGCATTTGCTGGTTACGCATTTTGCAGATAAACATAAGCTTGATTACAAATTGTTGGATTCGAAAATGAAGACAGCTCTAAATAAGCAAGCGGATCAGTGCAAATATGCACTTGGTCACGCTGCGACAGCTACGATGCATTTTACATATCAAGAGACGGAATATGAGTTAACGATTAGCCGCAGTGAGTTTGAATCCATCGCAGGTTCATTGATCTTGCGTCTACGTAATCCGATTGAACGAGCGCTTCGAGATGCCTCTATTACCCCCAATGAGCTGGATGCGGTGATCTTGATCGGTGGTGCATCACGTATGCCTGTTATTAAATCGATTGTTGGTAAAATATTCGGTCGCCTGCCTTACGTGGAGATCAATCCAGATGAAGCAGTAGCACTTGGGGCAGCGGTTCAAGTTGCTCTCAAGGAGCGAAATGCGCTACTTCGTGAGATGATCCTAACGGATGTATGTCCGTATACATTAGGGACAAGCGTAGCAAAGCGCCTTGAGAACGGGCAGCAGGCAGACGGCTATTATCATCCGATTATTGAACGAAACAGTCCGATTCCGATCAGCCGAATGAAGCGATTCTATACCATGCATGATAGACAATCGGAAATTTGTATCGATGTATATCAAGGGGAAAGCAGGCGTGTTGATCATAATATCAAGCTGGGTGAAATGATGATTAATGTGCCACCTGCTAAGGTTGGTGAGCAGTCTGTCGATGTTCGATATACGTATGACATTAACGGAATCTTGGAAGTAGAAGTGACAACCGTGAGTAGTGGAGAGAAACAACGGATGATCATTGAGAACAATCCGGGTGCTGTTACCGCAGAAGAGATTGAAGCACGATTCCTTGCCTTGCAAGCGATTAAAATTCATCCCCGAGATCGTGCTGAGAATCGCCTTTTACTGGCTAGAGGCGAGCGATTGTATGAGGAAGCACTGCGTGATAAGCGAGAGTTTATTGCGAACTTGATCATGCAATACGAGAGTATCCTTGAAACGCAAGATGAGCAATTGATTGGGCAAGCAGCAGACAAATTCAGAGAACATCTAGAGCAATTGGAGAGGTGGCAGGAATAGAAGTGAGTATGTGGCAAGTTCTTGGTATTAAACCAACAGATGATCTCTCCGTCATTAAGAGAGCGTATGCGAAGATGCTTAAAGTGCATCATCCTGAGGATGATTCAGAAGGATATCAGCGATTAAGAGAAGCTTATGATGCCGCAATTGAGTGGGTGAAGAGCGATAGGAGCGTGCAGGAAACAGAAGAGGAAGAAGATGATAGCAGTTGGGAGGAAGATGAGGATAACGGATATGTGCCACACCAGTTGAATGGGCTGAATGAAGAACAACGGGTGATCTCACTACAAGCAGATAGGAATGCAGCTGCGAAGATTCACGCGTTCATGAAGAAGCTTAGCAGCTTATACGATGACTTCTATGCTCGAATGGATGTGCAGTGTTGGTCAGAGCTTCTTGAGGATGATGCCTTATGGAATATGGAGATTAAGGAAGAACTTAATGAGCAAGTAAGGTGGTTCTTCGACCATCATCGTGATGTGCCGAATTTCGTATGGGAGCTTCTAGAGGAAAGTCAATTAATAACGGAGGACATGGATGAGGAGTACGAAGATTTATATATATTTCTTCGTCACCAGCAAGCTGTTCCGGAGCTTAGCTATGCATTCATGCATTTAGCTCCAGATATCGATCATGAAGCGTTCTGGCTAAACCGTAAGTTTGCGTATTTCTTATTTGTAAAAGGAGACATGGAGCAAGCAGGTCGCTATATTGAGGAAGCGTACAATCTATTCCCTAATGACCCTGAATTGCTTCGACTGCGTGGACGATATTGGATCGAGCAGAGAAATTGGGAAGAAGCGCTCGCAACCTATGAGCATCTGAGTACGCTGTACCCCGATGATCTTGAGACGTACTATATATGTGCGAATATATGGTTTGATATGGGATCATTCGAGCAAGCGCAAAGCGCATGCAAGTTCTTACTCGAACAAGAGCCGACTAATAAAGATTTCTTGATTCTCCTTGGAAAATGTGAGCTTCGCCTCGGTAGAGCTGAGCAGGCTAGAGAGATTTGGAATCAGCTTTCACCTGATCAGCTTGATATAGGTACAGTAGCTTATCTTGCAGAAGCCCAAAGTATATGCATTAGGCAAGTGGAGCGGGGTGCAAGTTCGGGTCGTAAGCAGCGTCTTGCTGAGTTGTATAGGGAGGCAGGCAAGCCTAGCTTGAAATACCAACTTCAAGCAATGAAATATGGGTTGTACACACTTCGGCCGATTCGATTACTTATAGTGATTATCCTATTAGGTCTATTTACTTCAGGTGTTGGTGGAGCTTACTACAAGCTGATTCAGGAACGTATGGAAACGACAACTGAAGTGACGTCAATCGAGCAGCTTGGGCAGCTGAATAATGTGAAGATCCATCTGATGCTCGATAATGCATCGAATACGACCATTGTAGTTGTTAAACATAAGGATGGTACGAAGACTTACACAACGCAAGCTGAAGCCAAGATCATGGGGTATGATAAAAGAAAGATCAGCTATATGAGCATAGGGTTTCTAAATGACGTACCTTTGGCTGTAATTACTAACAATGATGAGAAGATCGATTACGCTTCTGGTGATCATGTGGAAGTGACGGGGCGTATGATGTCGGCGGTACCTGAGGAATTACTACACATTAAGTCATCCGTACTTGTTCAGCCGAAGTCACTTGAAGTAGATCAAGATTTGTTGAAAAAACCTTACATCGATACAACATCTGTAATACCGGATAAAGAAATGCCAGTTAAGATCGTGATTGCAAGTATCATGTTCTGGCTCCTCCTCTTGCTTGAAGTGTATCTCATGTATCGGTTCTATCGAATATTTAAGTCCTTTAGATATTAATTAGACGAGAGGGGGGATCAGTTATGAATTGGTGGAAGAAGAGAAAAGAAAAACAACAACAAGAATTGTATTTGCAAACGTTAGCATCGATCTGTATAACAGGAGATTACAGCTATTATCTTAATTATAATTTGTTTAATCGAAGTGAATGGAATAAGGATATTCTCGCACAAGCTGGCATTGAAGCAGATCGAGATGAGATTCGAGATAAGCTGGATGAATTACTCCATGGAGATGGGGATAATCAGTGGGTTGCGCATACGCAGCGAACATTATGCGCATTATCCAAGGAGCAGCGAATCAAGTATAGGGATACTTTTGCAGGAAATCCTGATCATGAACATGCCATTCAGAACATTGATAACGTCATATGGCGCTATCCGACAGCGGTGGATCTCCAGTCTCGACATTATGCATGGTGTATCTGTATTGTGCGGGCTGCCAAAGAAATGCGCCTGATCGATGATAATGATTACTGGTATTTCATCCTTAAGGCGTGTGATTACATTCAATCTACGTATTCAGGATGGCATGATTACTTCGGTATTCAAGTGTATCTTCAAACCGGAGATGATTATTATATGAATTGCAAGCAATTAATTACGAGATTGTTCGTATCTAAGAACAGTCCACTTCATAAACTCGACTGGAACATGCAACTACGCAGATTGTAATAGAGATGAAGCTGGCTTCCGCTTGTGGAGGTCAGCTTCATTCTTTTTCCCCTGACCTAAGCATAGGCTTGTAGTATGTTGTGCACAAGCTTATGCATTGGGGGGATGCGCATGCTAAGGCGTAAATGGAGAAGCAGCCAAACGAATAAGAAGAACAATCGAAGAAAAAAATGGCTCATTATTCTCCTCATTGTTGTATTGTTGTTTACACAAATGATCATTTATGTGGATCGCAATTTGAAGCATCCATTAATGAATTTGGCTAAAGTGAAACTAAGACAAATTGCTGCTGAGACAATCAATGCGGCAGTGACAGATCGAATTACACAAGCAACAGACGCAGAGCGGTTGATCGACTGGCGACTTAACAAGGAAGACAAAGTTACCGGTTGGTCACTGAACTACTCGGAGCTCATGCGTATTACGAAGGATACGATTAATATCGTTCAGCCGATCATGAAAGAGCTGACTTCAATGCCTGAACATATCCCAGTTGGGCAAGCGATGGGCAGTCCGTTAATTGCATCATTTGGTCCGAATATTCCAATACGGCTCGTTCCACAGGGGAACGTGCAGGTGAAGCTGGATACACGTTACCAGAACGCGGGGATCAATACGATTCTTGTGGAAGTTTACATTCGAGTGACAGCAGAGGTTTCGGTCATTATTCCCTTTGATTCGGAGCCTGAAATTATAGAGTCTGAAATTCCAATTCTATACTCGATGGTTGTTGGTGATGTTCCTATGTATTATTTTGACAATAAAGGTAATCCAACTGGGCAGAATAAAGATGTGGTTCCCCCTAATATATCCGTTCCGAATATCAACTCGGTACCGCAGACTGCTCCGAAAAAAGAAGGAAGTCATGAAACAACGCCAAAGGGTTGAGGAAATAAATTGGAATCTGTTTCAGCGCGGATATTTTTGCTATAATAGGAGGTATTGGGTTCCCGTTTATACAGATGACATACTCAGAGGTGGAGAGAAATGGCGACCAAGCAAATCGAGAGAAAACCTGAATGGCTGAAAATTAAGCTAACGACAGGAGAAAACTTTAAAGAAATTAAAAATATGATGCGTGGTAAAACGCTGCATACGGTATGTGAAGAAGCGAAGTGTCCGAATATTCATGAGTGTTGGGCGAATCGAACAGCTACTTTCATGATTCTAGGCAGTATTTGTACACGTGCATGCCGATTCTGCGCGGTGAATACAGGTATGCCAACTGAGCTTGATCTAGATGAGCCAGGGCGTGTTGCGGAAGCTGCAGAGCAGATGAACTTGCGTCACTGTGTGATTACGTCTGTTGCTCGTGATGACTTGCAAGATGGAGGCGCGTCTATTTTTGCTGCATCGGTACATGCTGTTCGTGAGAAATTGCCGCTATGCTCGCTTGAAGTGCTAATTCCTGACTTTATGGGGAATGAAGATGCACTTCGTACGGTGCTAGAAGCGAAGCCGAACATTCTGAACCATAACGTAGAGACCGTTGAGCGTTTATCTGACCGAGTACGTGCGAAAGCGAAGTACGAGCGTTCTTTGGAATTGCTTGCACGTTCCAAAAAGATCGATCCGACGATCCGCACAAAGTCTTCAATTATGCTTGGCGTAGGCGAGGAATGGGATGAAATTTTGCAAACGATGGACGATCTTCGTAAAGTGGATTGCAACATCTTAACAATCGGTCAATACTTGCAGCCAAGTGAAAAGCACTTGTATGTAGAAAAATATTATACGCCAGATGAATTTGCCTTGCTTAAAGTAGAAGGAATGAAACGTGGATTCAGCCATGTTGAATCAGGTCCGTTAGTTCGCTCTTCTTATCATGCACACGATCAAGTGCAGTCTGCAATCGCAAATCCTTAAACGCGTAAGACACGAGGAGAGGTTGGTGAACGCATGATTCAAGTCGGAGGCAAAGTGTTTGAGCTTGTCAAAGACCATAAGAGTGGTTGGAATATCGATGCATTCCGTGACCGCTATAGTGAAGTGCTCGAGCGTTATGATTACATCGTGGGTGATTGGGGATACAGCCAGCTAAGGCTGCGTGGTTTCTTCCGTGATACCCATCCGAAAGTAACGAAAGAGTCTTCGATTGCAAGCTTGCAGGATTACTTGAATGAATACTGCAATTTTGGTTGTGCTTACTTTATCATTGAGAAAGTAAACAACAAGTCACAACAGAAGCAACAGGATAACGGCCAACCACAAGATACTGCGGCAAAAGAGAAAGAACCGAAACCCTCCTGATTATTAGGAAAGACAAATAAAACCTCGAATGGATAGCACGAGAAGTGCTGCGCATTCGAGGTTTCTTATTGTTAATGAATGTCGCTGCCGATAAAGGCTTCACGAACCCGACTCCAGAATGGGAATGGACGGAAGCGAGCGAAATTCACTTTAATATCTGGAGCAACGCGGCAACGAATCGAGATGACTTCGGAACGTTGCAAATACTGATGATCGATAGAGAGTAGCATATTCTGCTTGGATTGCGGGAATATGTCGCAGTGATGATGCTTCGGTAGTAAGAACGGTGATCCGAGTGTTCGGAACAAGCGATTATTAATCGATGCAATCTCTGCAATCTGAATCGATTCAATGGATGGGTGCACAATAGCGCCCCCTAAACTTTTGTTATATGCTGTAGATCCAGATGGTGAAGATACGCAAATCCCATCACCACGGAATGCCTCGAAAGGTTCGTCATTCACACGCACTTCAGCAACAAGCGTAATATCCGTACTTTTCATCGTAAATTCATTCAAGGCAAGATACTTCTCCACACCTTGCTTCGTCGTAATCTCGATTTCGACAACTGGGTAGTGGACAAGGCGTAGACCGCCATCTTCTGTCTTGCGCATTAGACTTGCCAATTCCTCAATCTTATCCGGTTTCCAATCCGCAAAAAATCCTAATTTACCTGTATGTACACCGACGAATGCGATTTTATCTAATCCACCGATATATTTATGGAATGCTTGCAGCATCGTACCGTCGCCACCAATCGAGAGGACGATATCAGGATCAGCCTCATCGTGGATTAAGTTATTCTGCTGAGCGAGCTGCTTAAAGTACTCCGTTAATTCTATAGACCTTTCGTCATTCCGATTTACGACAGCGTATTTCAACGATGGTTCCTCCTAAGTAAGATGCCGTGAATGAACTTAAACTTCGGTTCTGCTCTCCCCATCATAATCAATAAAGCTAGATAACACAACGTTAGATCACAAGCGAGCCCACTTCCATAACCGATATATTGCGAAAAAGAGAACGATACTGCCACATACGGTGAGGATCATTATGCCGCTTGTGGGAAGGAGCTGTTCAAGCGTGCGAATTGGCGTTGGCAGCTGTGTCCATGTATTCACAGCGCTTGTCGGGATTGGACTGCGGTCTCCATGTATAGGTTGCCACAAGAGAAGTACAATTACGACAGCAATTACTCCATGTATCAATCTGGCGAATAAGAAAGGCATATAACGAAGGTTTGTATTGGCAAGTAAGGACACGACTTGTGCATGCACAGATAATCCACCCCACGATAAGATGAATGCCGCCGCCGCTACTTGAAAAGGAAGTGCGACGCCCACCGCGCTGCCGGCTTCTTTAGTCCCTAAAGTCACTTCAAACACTCCACTCATCAGCGATTGAGACAGCGCCTCTGGCAGGTGAACCGCAGCTAAGAGTGTTGCTAGTCCATTGTAGAAAAATTGCATGATACCGGCTTGGGTAAGCACACTGAGTACAACAGAGAAGAAGACAACAAGCCCGCCGACAACGAACATGAGATTAAGGGAATGCTGTATAGCATGACCAAGAAGGGTGCCAATACGTCGACCATCTTTGATCCTTGCGGCATGCATCGCTTCAAATGCACGCTTCAAGATCGAATCCGTATGTGATGTTGGATGTCGGTTAGGGTCATCTTCAGATGGCTTCGAGCGCATACCGTGGAAACGCATTAGAAGCCCAATAATCATCGCTCCGCCATAATGAGCAATCGCGAGTATCCCTGCTAGTTCGACATCATGGAAAAAGCCGACCGAAACCGCACCGATGAGGAAGATCGGATCAGAACTCGTAGTCACTGCGACAAGCCGCTCTCCTTCCTCGCGATTCACCAGCTTCTGTTCCCAAAGTTGTGCGGTTAATTTTGCACCGACAGGGTATCCTGAGGCAAAGCCCATTGCCATAATAAACCCACCAATGCCCGGAACGCGAAACACGGGTCGCATCATCGGATCGAATAAGGTTCCTATAAAATGCACGATTCCAAAACCGAGCAAGATTTCCGATATAACAAAGAAGGGGAAGAGCGCGGGAAATAACACATCCCACCATATGGACACACCCCGTAGGGCTGCTTGTATGCCTTGGGGGGCATAGATGAGCAGCAGTAAGGTGATGAATAATGCGATCGCACCTATAAGATAGATGGATGTATACGATTGTGTACGCTTGGAACGTGTGGTCATGAATGCACCTCCTCTTACAACATATATGAAGAAAAGTGGACATCCATGCCGTGTAATCGTCCTGTCGAATCATGACTTTTTGCAAAAAGCTATGGTAAACTGAAATAGAAGACGAGGCTGTTAAGACCAAACAACTGGAGTTGAATGACATGTCAGAGCAAGATCAAAAAGTAACGATCTACGATTGGATTGGCGGAGAGGAGACTTTACGTCAGATCGTAGAAGCATTTTATCCGAAAGTACAATTAGATCCACTGCTTTCCCCTTTGTTTCCTGAAGATATATTGCCGATCATGGAAAAACAACACTTATTCCTAACGCAATTCTTAGGAGGACCTTCTTTATATTCCGATCAATACGGACATCCCATGATGCGAGCTAGACACATGCCATTCCCGATTACACCTGCACATGCTGCGGCTTGGCTGAGCTGTATGGAACAAGCACTTGTCGAGGTTGGGTTGTCAGCAGAGATGCGAGAAGTAGTGATTCAGCGGTTGTCTGCACCTGCGTATCATTTTGTCAATACACACGAGAGTAACTAGAAACGATGGATGAGGTGAAATCATGATTAAAGAGTTGAACATCGATCCTTTATATCAAATCACGGTACGTTGTCAGCATTGCATGCATACATTTGAAACATCCAGAGTTCGTCCAAGCTTTAAGAAAGGCATACAGACCGATAGTGATTTCTGTGTGCATTACAAAGATAATAATCCAGATTTCTATGTGGTTCGGGTATGCCCGAACTGCGGCTATTCTTTTTCCGAGAATTTTAGTGAGAAGTTGACGGACAGTCAGCGAGAAGCAATCGCTTCGAAAATTACAGTAAATTGGACAACCCGCGATTTTGGTGGCAAACGAGATTGGGACACTGCCTTACATACATATAAGTTAGCTTTGCTATGCGCACAAATTAAATCAGAGAAGGAGCGGGTAATCGCAGGCTTACTGCATCACATTGCTTGGTTACATCGATATCAGGGGAATAAGGAGGAAGAATTACGATTCTTACAATATGCGCTTGATGCCTACATTTCGGTGTACGAAACAGAGGGGACGGAGATTAACAACGCCCGCCTCATGTACTTGATGGGGGAAATCCACCGTCGATTAGGACAATACGTTGATGCGGTCAAGTGGTTCTCGCGTGTCATTAACGATAAACGTATTATGGATTCTGCTATGATTGCGAAGAGTCGGGAGCAGTGGGTGGTAACCCGTGAAGATATGGTAGCAGCAAGATTAGAACTGCCTGAAGAAATGCAAGAGCAAGCCAAATAAAACGAATAAACGCCTACCTCACGTTTTCAGCTATTGAAAACAGGGGGTAGGCGTTTCATTATCTGCGTAACTTCTTATCGGTGAGCAAGTAATCTGAATCGACATCTATAATGGTTAAGCTATGATGACAGCACGGAAACACGAGTAAGCGTTTCTTACCTTCATGGATGACAGCTAGTTCAGATACTTGAAGCGGAAGCAATACATTGCTTGCATCACAGTAGGGGCAGTTCATCACATAAATATCTTTACCAATCGTTTCATAAGGCCATGTTTGGGAAAAAGGGATCACTGCGAGTTATCTTCCTTTTCTGCCGTTTCCTCTTTGGCAAGTTCCATCAGCTTTTCTACCAAAATATGCTTTGGCATATGCATGATATGTTCGACGGGTACTTTCATTTTTGCAGCAAGCTTGATAGCTGTATCTGCGGATATTTGTAAAGGTTGCATTGTGAAACCTCCTAAGGTCATATTTTCAAACTTAAATCCAACGGATTCATTTATCATTAAAGCATATTTGCAATAGAAATCCAACGTGGACATTTACAAATTGACCGATGGTAGTGTTTATCCGATAATAGATAGTAGGTAATTGTACTATAAATTCTGAAAAATGAGGTGCCATTCATGAAACATCCTTTACCGCAAACATGGGACTTGGAGTCTATTTTTCCAGGTGGAAGCAGTTCAAAAGTTTTGGAAGACTTTCTAGGTCAACTTAAAGAAGAAATTACAGCATTCAAACAAACGATTGAGCAGGCTGTTGCTCCACAGGACGCTAATCAAGTAGACGGTATTCGTAGTTGGGTAGAGACTATGCAATCTATCCAAATGAAATTGCGTGAAGCTGGCGCATTCGCAGGTTGCCTTGCTGCTGAGAATCAGAATGATAAGAAAGCGGTTCTTCTCGGTGGTCAAATTAAGAGCTTATCTGCACAGTACGCTTCAACGCTTACATACTTGGATCAATTGTTCCTTGCGATCCCAGATCAAGCTTGGACGCTTATTATGCAGCAAGAGCCGTTCTCAGCAATTGAGTTCCCGTTAACAGAGCGTCGTGAGCGTGCGAAAGAGAAGCTAGCTCCTGAGCTTGAAGCACTTATTAATGAGTTATCCATTGATGGCTACCACGGTTGGAGCGATTCCTATAACACGCTAGTAAGCAAATTCCGTATGACTGTTGAGCAAAATGGCAAGCAAGTCGATCTATCTGCAGGACAAGCGTACAACAAGCTGCACACGCCGAATAATGAAGAGCGTACTGCACTTATGCAACAATGGGAGTCTTCCTGGACAGACCTTGAAGATTATTGTGCAGATGCACTAAACCATCTGGCAGGCTTCCGTCTGAAGGTGTATGGCAAGCGTGGATGGGAATCCATTCATAAAGAACCATTAGACATTAACCGTATGTCAGAAGCAACACTTAAAGTGATGTGGGATGTTATCGACCGCAACAAGGATGTATTCGTAGAATACCTAGACCGTAAAGCGAAACTTATGGGTCTAGAGAAGTTAGCTTGGGTTGACGTTGAAGCACCACTTGCGAATGGTGCTAAAGAAGTGAATTATGATGAAGGTGCGAAGCTTATCGAAGAAAACTTCCGTAAGTTCTCACCAAAAATGGCAGACTTCGCTGTTCATGCATTCGAGAATGCTTGGATTGAAGCAGAAGATCGCGCTGGCAAGCGTCCGGGTGGATTCTGTACTTCCCTTCCACTTAAGCAAGAAACACGTATTTTCATGACATATAGCGGTACGTCCAACAACGTAGGTACACTTGCACATGAACTAGGTCACGGTTACCATCAGTTCGTGATGAATGACATGCCAGCTATGGCACAGCGTTATGCAATGAACGTAGCAGAGACAGCTTCTACTTTCGCAGAGATGATCGTATCGGATGCACTTGTTCAGCAAGCTGCTTCCAAAGAAGAGCGTATTGCGTTATTGGAAGATAAAATCGGCCGTTCGATCGCGTTCTTCATGAATATTCATGCTCGCTTCATTTTCGAAACGAATTTCTATGCAGAACGTGAAAAAGGCTATGTATCTGTTGAACGTTTGAACGATCTAATGGTGGATGCGCAGAAAGTGGCATATAAAGACTCCTTGGCGTCTTACCACCCACACTTCTGGGCAGCGAAGTTACACTTCTACTCCACAGGCGTACCGTTCTACAACTTCCCGTATACATTCGGATACTTGTTCTCTGCTGGTATTTATGCAAGAGCAGTGAAGGAAGGTATTGCGTTCGAAGATAAGTATGCAGCACTACTTCGCGATACAGGTTCAATGAGCGTAGAAGATTTGGCACAGAAACACCTTGGTGTTGATTTGACGCAGGCTGACTTCTGGCAAAGTGCTGTGGATATGGCGGTTGCGGATGTTAGGGAGTTCATGGAGCTGACTGCTGAGTAAAAAATGAAGGGTAACTGCGTAGAACAGGTACACTTCCGGTCGCTGTCTCAATCGTGAAGCTTGATTAGGTTAGTAGGTAGCTTCACGATTTCAAAGGCGAACATTTCATTCCTACAGTGTACCTGTTCTACTCCGTTTTCATTTTTTTCGCAGAGGATTGGTAATAGAGAAAAGCGCCGGGACGAATTGTCCGGCGCTTGTTTTTTTGCTTGATGAAAGTATTGAAATATGTTCAAAATGCGTAGCGGAGTAGAAAGAGGGTACTTGAAGAGCGGAGCGTTCGCCTTTGAAATCGTGAAAATACCATTAAACCAATTCAAAATTCACGATTTCAACAGCGACTGGAGGTACTCCCTTTCTCAATAGCGACCCGGATTTTAGATTTATTTTAAAGCTTGAAGATCTGGATCGTCTGCTGTAGCTTCGTGACCATACGCGTCATTTCGGCAGATTGGTTGACGATGGTGCTTACGGCAGAGATTTGTTCGTTCATGGAAGCAGAGACTTGCTGCGTGCCGGCTGCGGACTCTTCAGTGATGGCAGAGATGCTTTCCATGGTAGCAGAGATTTGTTTGGAGCTTGCGAACATTTGGTCACTTTCAGTAGCGAATTGAGCAATTTCTTTCGAAATAAATTCCACAGATGTGACGATTTCGGAGAAAATGCTTTCGGTCGCTTGAATGAGTTCCGTCTGTTTATGTACAACATTTTCGTTAATTTGAATGTTATGTAGGGATTGTTTGATACCTTTTTCAATCGATGTGACAAGACCGAATACTTCTTTCGTTAAGGATGTCGATTCTTCAGCTAGCTTACGAACTTGCTGAGCTACGACGGCAAATCCACGACCATGTTCCCCTGCACGCGCTGCTTCAATCGAAGCATTAAGGGATAGTAAGTTGGTTTGTTCTGCGATCTCAGAGATGGATCTAGTAATCTTGGAAATGCCAGCTGCTTGGTCGGCAAGGATGTGAATCGTCTTGGAAACTTGTGAAGTCGTCTCTACATTACGCTTCATTCCTTCGCCTTGAAGGACAACTGCGTTCTGGCCTTTTTCCACCAGTGTAAGCATGTTAGAGGATCGATCGTTCATTTCTTTCGTAGAAGAAGTGTAACCTGATACTTTGGTCTCAATGTCTTTCGTCGATTGAGAAATTGTCGATACTTCTTCGGAAATTTGTCCGGCACCTGAAGCGAGCTCTTGTGTCGATAATGTTACTTGTTCCATTAAATCTTTGAGGTGTTCATTTTTCACATAAATATCACGGCTGGAATCGGACACATGCTTCGTAATACTGCTTGTTTCTTTCAAAATGTCGCGAAGCTTGTCTGTCATTTGGTTAAATGAGCGGGCCAGTTCCCCAAGCGCATCATTCGAAGTCACATCTGCCTTTTGGGAAAAATCGCCTTTGGCAATGGACATGGCAACACGAGTCATATCAGAGATTGGTTCAGTAAGGGTCTTTTCAAACCAGAGAACAAATGGATAGCTGGCAGCGAGTAATGCTACCGGGATGATATAACCGAATACAGATGCACCGTGCATTAGAAGTAGAACAATCATGAGTATAGAAGATATCCCAATCATCCCATACACACCAATCTGTAGCTTTTTCTTGAATGAGAATGTAGAGAAGAAGCCCATTATCCAAGTCCCCTTTACCTAATAAGTTCAAATTCTGGATAGGAAAAACTTTCCTGACCAAATTATATCATTGTGATCTTGCAAGGGTCTACATTTTTATACATAAGTCGACCAGAAGACCTAATTTTCATCTATATTCTGTCAGTTACAAGGATCTGAAGTCGTGGGGAATTCGGGATTCTTTGTAAAAATATGTTGAAATCATGCTGAAAGCCCTATATAATGCAAAATACGTAGGCAGAATTACATAATATTACATTCCTAATGAAGGAGGAGATGAATTGATATTAGAGCAACTACCGCTCGCACGCCAGGTAGAAATCGTATTTAAACAAGTGAGGGACGAACTGAGTTTAATGTCGTCTGGCAGCGTCTTCATCCAGATTCGTAACAATGTAATCGGCAAGTTTGGGGTTAGACATTTACCAATGGAGAGTAAAGGTGGGGTCATTAGTAAACAAGAGTTTGGTTTAACAGAAGCACACTATATAGCATTTAAGCAGATGGCAATTGATAGTCTGAAATACAAGAATAGCTGGACACATGGCGAGATTTTGTTTGATTTTGCAGTGAAAAAATCTGCTTTATATGCTTCTGTTCAATTTGAATCAAATTACAATCTAGCAAGTCTTGCAAAGAGCGTGTAAAGTACATAGTTCATAGTTCATCCTAGGAGTAGCCCTTACCGGTTGCTCTTTTTTTCATCTTATTGGAGAAAATGAGGCTATAGCTTATAATTAAGAGAACAAGGTGTATGGGGGCTAACCATGTTTGAACTGACGATGGGGAATTGGTCATGGAATCAAGAACTGCAAATTATTGTAGCGGATGTGCGATTGCAAATGGATCAAGATATCCTCGTAGATGAACCGCTATGTGTAGATGTAGGCATGCCTGCCATGCTTAGAAGTGTGCTTAAAGATAACGAGCTGAATCGATTTGCCGAGCCGTCAATGTGGTGGGTAATGCCCTTCTTCGTATGCGGCTGCGGTGATCCAGAGTGCCGGGGATTCTCATTTATCGTGAAGCATCTTAGTGAGGATTTGATCTCTATTACACATGTGGAAGACAAGACGGATGGAACGTTGCGGGAGTACGAAAGCTGTGAAGTCCCATTTGCTGAATATCGACACAACGTGATGAAGATTGCCCATGCGTTTGATGAATATGTATGTACATTAGGAGAAGCCTATCAACCGCTTTTGAACCATACAGCGACGCTTGTTAAGGAGTTAATGGCTGAAGTGAAGCGGCAGGAATAGGGATAAAGAAGTAGGTCTAGTCCAAAGGTAATAGTCGAAAGAAGGTGCTGAAATTTGGCGAAAACTAAATTTTATGTCGTATGGGTCGGACACGAACCTGGGATCTATCGTTCATGGCCGGAGTGTCAGAAGCAGGTGAATAATTACCCCCAGGCTAAATATAAATCGTACGAATCGGAAAAAGAAGCACAAGAAGCTTATACACGTGGTTGGCAAAAATCGTTGAATTTCTCCTCCGATAAGAAAAAAGAAGCTGCAGCTGCAGCCTTGGAAGATGTTCCTGAAATTGATTATGACAGCATTTCCGTCGATGTGGGTTGCTCGGGTAATCCTGGTATCGTTGAATATAAAGGCGTAGACACCCAGACAAGTGAAATCTTGTTCTACTATGGTCCAATTGCGAAGGGGACGAACAACTTAGGGGAGTTCTTAGCGATTGTGCATGGACTAGCCTACCTTAAAGAGCAAGGCAGTAACAAGACGATTTATACGGATTCACGTACAGCACTTAGTTGGCTACGGAAGAAAGAAGTCGCGACAAATCTCGTTCGGGATGATTCGACAACAGAAATATGGTTCTTGGTTGATCGCGCGCTTAAATGGCTCAAAACAAACACGTATCCAAACAAGATCGTCAAATGGGAAACGAAAAAGTGGGGCGAAATTAAAGCAGACTTCGGGCGTAAGTAAATATCAGAGTATGAAGAGGAAGACACATGAGATCCGAGTGATCAAGTGTGTCTTTAATCATTTAAAGTAATGGTCAGAGGCATGTAAAATGTGCTATATTAAAATAATAGAATTTTTAATCGATTCGATTATTTATAGTAGTTTAATAAAGAGATACTAGGAGGAATGAACCAAATGGCTAACAAGAAAATGCGCAGCGATATGATTAAAAAAGGTTTTGATCGTGCTCCTCACCGCAGTTTACTGCGTGCATCAGGGGTGAAGGAGGAAGATTTCGGCAAACCGTTCATTGCGGTATGTAACTCCTATATTGATATTATTCCAGGTCATGTTCATTTGCAGGAATTCGGTAAACTTGTGAAGGAAGCAATTCGCGAAGCGGGTGGGGTTCCTTTTGAATTCAATACAATTGGTGTCGATGATGGCATTGCGATGGGACACATTGGTATGCGTTACTCGCTTCCAAGCCGTGAGATTATTGCAGATTCTGTCGAAACGGTAGTGAATGCTCACTGGTTCGATGGTATGGTCTGTATCCCGAACTGTGACAAGATTACACCGGGAATGATCATGGGTGCACTTCGTGTGAACATCCCAACAATGCTTGTGTCTGGTGGTCCCATGAAAGCAGGTAAGACGAAAGACGGTCGTTCAATTTCTCTATCCTCCGTATTCGAAGGCGTTGGCGCGCACCAAGCAGGTAAAATCGATGATGATGCGTTACTTGAACTTGAACAATTTGGTTGTCCGACGTGCGGTTCTTGCTCCGGTATGTTCACAGCGAACTCGATGAACTGTTTGGCAGAAGGTCTTGGTCTTGCACTACCTGGTAATGGTACAATTCTAGCTGTATCTGAAGAGCGCAAAGAGTTCGTGAAGCGTGCAGCAAGACAATTAATTGAATTGATAGAAAAAGACATCAAGCCACGTGATATCGTGACGATGGAAGCGATTGATAATGCCTTCGCACTCGACATGGCTATGGGTGGTTCGACAAATACTGTGCTTCACACGCTTGCGATTGCACATGAAGCTGGTCTTGAATATCCGATTGAGCGCATTAATGAAATTGCTTCTCGCGTACCGCATTTGGCGAAAATTGCACCAGCTTCCGACTATCACATTGAAGATGTTCACGACGCAGGCGGCGTGAGCGCAGTAATCCATGAGCTTTTGAAAAAGCCAGGTGCATTCGATGGCAGCCGTATTACAGTAACAGGTAAGACTCTTAGTGAGAATGTTGCGGGTTGCGAGATTCAGAATAAGGACGTCATTCGTCCAATTGATAACCCACATAGTGAACGTGGTGGTCTAGCGGTTCTATTCGGTAACTTGGCACCAGAAGGCTCGATCATTAAAGTAGGAGCTGTTGATGCTTCTGTAGGTGGTCGCCATGTGGGTCCAGCAATCTGCTTCGACTCTCAAGATGAGGCACTTTATGGCATTGCTAACGGGAAAGTAAAAGAAGGACACGTTGTGGTCATTCGTTACGAAGGACCTAAGGGTGGTCCTGGTATGCCAGAGATGCTTGCTCCTACTTCACAAATCGTAGGTATGGGCCTAGGTGCTAAGGTTGGACTCATTACAGATGGTCGTTTCTCCGGTGCATCCCGTGGTATTTCCATCGGTCATATTTCTCCAGAGGCAGCAGAAGGTGGTCCTCTTGCTTTCGTAGAAGATGGGGACATTATCGATCTTGACCTAGAGAATCGCAAGATTGAACTTCAAATTTCCGATGAGGAAATGGAGCGTCGTCGCGCGAACTTTAAAGGTTTCGAACCGAAAATTAAGTCTGGGTACCTAGCTCGTTATTCCAAATTGGTAACGAATGCGTCTATGGGTGGAATTTTAAAAATTTAACCATTTTTTTCAAATATTACAAAAAAGCCTTTACCTTGATGGTAAAGGCTTTTTTGTATGTTTGGAGTCAAAAATCAAACAGGTAATGTCCATAATCGGACAATAAGACGATTTCTGTCTAACAAATAAGCGTTTACACTCCCTATTAGTTGGCGGTAAGTTGATGATAGTTACACATCTGAAAGACGAAAGGGAGAATAGGATGCAAGCGAATAAGAAATGGCTTAAACCGTTTACCGTAACATTCTCAAGCCTATGTTTACTTTGCAGCTCAGTGGCACCTGTGTTCGCAGCTGAAGAACAAGTCACATATGCAAATGTGCTATCGTCTACTGCAAGAATGGTTCAAGGACTTGACCCGGCAGGTAAGCAAGGTGGTCAAGACACGACCGAAAACCATGTAAGTGCATCACAGGATACTTCGAACCCGTTTAAAAATCTTCAGCATGTTGTGAATCCTCCATGGATGAAACAAGAAACAACAGAAATTCACTCTGCTCAAGCTTCGCGCTCAGTTAGTACACTCGCAGACCAGACCTATACGATGGCTTACCTAAACACATTAAGCTATCCAGCACTTATCGATCTTATTTCCAGTGTAAATTGGTGGCAAATCCCGGAACTTTTTAATTACAATAACGATACGTATGCCTTTTACAATGATCAGAACCGGATGCAAGCCTTGATTAATGCTCTCGCAACTAAAGGCGCTCAGTATACGGCAAATGACGACAAAGGTATTCCGACACTTGTTGAAGTACTGCGTTCTGCATTCTACTTGGGCTATTACAATACACAGCTTAATTATTTGAACAATAACACTTACAAAGCCAAGCTCTTCCCAGCACTTAAAGCAATTGCTAGTAACTCCGCATTCAAATTCGGTACGACGAAACAAGAAGGGGTAATTGCATCGTTTGGAATGATGGTTGGTAACTCCTCTGTTAACACAGAAATCATTCAATTGTCTGTTCCGATTCTCGTGAATTATAACCAGAACATTGCACAATACGCACAAGATCGCAATAAGAGTGGAGCTTTCTATGAAGTAATTAAAGGAATTGGCTACGATCTCATGTGGACATTCAATAACACAGAGAAGGCAGCTTTTAAGAAAAAGATCGATCCGTACTTGGCTGAAATTGAGAAGCTCGCACTACTTGGAAATCCGAATGCCAACAATAGCTGGCTCATTAATAACGGCTTGTATTACATGGGTTATCTAGGTGAGTATCATACTAATCCGCAAAAAGGAAATGTTGTCCTCACCCAAGCGATGAGTTTGTATCCTTACCTCAGTGAGCAGCATTTAACTGCGGCGAGCTTTATTGATTACTTGTTTGGTGGTGTGAATGCCAATGGCGTGAACATTAACTTCCAGCAATTGATTGCAGCAGGTAAGGCAAAATATTTGCCGAACACGTACTCCTTCGATGATGGAGCTTACATTTTCCGAACGGGTAGTAACGTAACAACAGAGAAAATTCAGCGTCTATATTGGGCTTCCAAGGAAGTGAAAGCGCAATTCCATCGGATGAATGGTTCTGATCGTGAGCTTGAATTAGGTAATCCAGATGATATCTTGACAGTTGTGATCTACAATAGTCCTGCTGAATATACGATGAATAGCATCTTGTACGGCTATGACACGAACAATGGCGGTATGTATATCGAGGGTGATGGCACTTTCTTTACATACGAACGGACAACACAGGAGAGCATCTACAGCTTAGAGGAATTGTTCAGACATGAGTACACGCACTATTTGCAAGGACGTTATGCGGTGCCTGGACCTTGGGGTAGTGGACCGATTTATCAGAACGAGCGTCTGACTTGGTTTGAAGAAGGGAATGCGGAGCTGATGGCAGGGGCTACGCGTTTAACGAATATTTTGCCAAGAAAATCGGTTGTAAGCAACATCGCGAACACGCCATCAAGCAGCTGGTATACGGCCAATCAGACGTTGCATTCCAAATACGGTTCATTCGATTTCTACCACTACTCCTTCGCATTGCAATACATGATGCATGGGAAGAAGTGGGATAAGTACAACAATTTATTCAAAGCTTTACGTAGCAACAATGTAACTGGATATGATAGCTTGATCAGTGCTTGGAGCAATGATACTCAGTTCAATACGGATTATCAAAGTGAGATTCAATCGCTTGTAAATGCATATCCGAACTTAACGACACCGCAAGTGGCAGATGATTATTTGTTACAGCCAGAAGCGAAGAACAACTCGGAGATTTATAGTGAGATTACGACGGCTACAGGACTTACGAATGTGGAGACGGCTACACATAAATCCCCTTATTTCGATACGTTTACTCTGCATGGAACTTACACAGGTTCCGCATCTCAGGGAGAAGTGGCAGACTGGAAAACGATGAATAACATTGCGAACGGCTTCTTAACGACGATGAATGGGTATGCGTGGAGCGGGTACAAGACATTAACTAGCTACTTTACGAATTATCGCGTGAATGCTGCAGGCAAGTTCGAGTATGATGTGGTGTTCCACGGTAAATCAAGTACGGCTAATGCTGTGAATCAACCTCCTGTATCGAAAGTGAATGGTCCATACAGCGGTCAAGCGGGGCAAACAATCAATTTCAGCAGTCAAGGTTCGACTGACCCAGATGGTACGATTACATCCTATTTATGGGATTTCGGTGATGGCACTACAAGCACAGCTGCAAATCCAACTCACGCTTATCAAGCAGCAGGCAATTTCAATGTGAAATTGACCGTGACAGATAACGGTGGGCTGACGAATGTACAGCAGACGACAGCAACGATTACAACTGTTCCTGTTAACCAGCCACCGCAAGCGAATGTGAATGGACCTTACTCAGGTAAGGCAGGTACTGCAATTGCATTCAGCAGTCAAGGTTCCGTTGATCCTGATGGTACAATTGCATCTTACTCTTGGAATTTTGGAGATGGAACGCCGACGAATAGTAATGCGAATCCAAATCATACGTATCAACAAGCAGGTACGTATACAGTGACCTTAACCGTGACAGATAATAAAGGATTGACGAATTCGCAAAGTGTTGCAGTTACTGTAGCGCCACCAGATCCAGTAGGTGACATTACGACTGAGAGTGAGCCGAATAATTCGTTTAATCAAGCCAATGGGCCAGTCGCGATGCATAAGCTTGTATCTGGAACAAGTGCAAATGGTAGTGATGTCGATATCTTCTACTTTGATGTGACGACAGCAGCTAACTTAACGATTACGTTAGATGAGTTCGGCAAGCAAGGTCTGAACTGGCTTCTTTACAAAGATAGTGACCTGCAAAATTATGTTTCTTATCCGAATGTAAGCTCACCTGATAAATTAGTCGGAACGTACAATGCAGGCGTCGGCAGATACTATATCTACATTTATAATTTCTCATCACTGCAGATTCCTTATACAATTCAAATTGATTAATTCTACGGTGTGAAAAAGAAAAGAGGATCGCCTAGCTGTACATTAAGCGGCGATCCTCTTTTTGCATGAAAAAGTTAATTACTTGTGTTCAATATTTAGCAATACATCAAGCTCAAGCGTTTGGTTAGGCTTAATGGATTGTAGACCAGTAACCTCAGGCGGTAGGTTGAGATTAGGTGCGTTCGTTACCCAAGTATAAGGTTCTAGGCAGACAAAGTTGTCAGCAACCCCTTGTGTGTAAAGAACCCAGTGCTTCATAAGCGGGGATTCTGATGAATATGTGAGCTTACAAGTATTGTTCTCAAGTACCGCGATACAAGGGTTGTCCCCGATCTGGAATACACCGTCAATATCAAAGCCTTCAAGAGTCGAACCATTTAAGAGGGATTCATATTTACCTAGTGGTACGATTTCACCCGTCGGCAATGCATTCTCAAGTTCCCATAGACCGATCATCGGTATCGTAAGATTCCAATCTCCTGGCTTGTTATCTAGCAGGAACCAAGTATGAAGACCATAACCGAATGGAGCGTTTAACTCGCTATGATTCGTAAACTTGTATTTGTGATTCACTTTGGAACCGATTAATTCGTACGTAATCTCCATTTCCACATCGTGTGGATACTGCTCCATCACCTCAGGGAAGTCAGTTGAACGGAATGTAGAAGTAATGGAAATTACGCCATTATCTTCACTTGTGGATTTCACTGTCCAAGGTAGATTCTGTAAAATACCATGATTATGCATGTTATTCGCACGATTTACAGCGAATTGGTATGGACGACCCTCGAATGTAAATTGACCTCCACCAATACGGTTTGGTGGCATAAGCACGGGTGTGCCAAAGTGTGCAGGCTTTTCCTTCAGAATATCTGGATTTTCTGGTACACGAAGTACTTCACGGTTTAATTTTTTGTCCCAAATTCGAATGAGGTTATTATTAATCGATGGACATAAGCTAATGCTTAAATGTTCATTTTCCAAAATATATAACGTTTCGCCTTGCCATTCTTGTTGTGTAATCAATCCTATCCATCCTCTCTGACTGGAAAAATATTATTATGCATTAATTGTAACAAACAGGGTGGGGCTTGTCACATTTCTGTCAATTGAGTATAATATGTTCCAAATAGTTAATTGCAATGAGAGGAATTAGTAGTTCGCACACGTGATTTCAGAGAGCCGGTGGTTGGTGTGAATCGGTAGAACAGGCGAATGAATGGATCCTTGAGCTTGAGGTGGAACGCGTGAGTGCGTAAGAGTACTCATGTTCAGTATACGGATCGGCAGCTCACCGTTATCAGAGCTTATGAAGGTCTTACTTGAAAAAGGCATTGTTGTCTATTCATGCAAGACGAATTAGGGTGGCACCACGGTCTCTCGTCCCTTTGCGGAGAGAGGCCTTTTTTGCGTTCAATCAGCGCGCTCGAAAAGTAGGTAACTGCAGATAAAAGAAGCACTTCCGGTCTCCGGTGAAATCGTGAAATTTGAATTGATTTTAAGGTGTTTTCACTCTTTCAAAGTCGAACGCTCCGCTCCTCCAGTGCTTCTTTTCTCCTTCGTTCACTTTTCGTTCACGCTTCATTTCATTTACAATAGGAGGTAATAACAATGGCAACTGTACTTTCAGGTATTCAATCAAGTGGTCAATTAACAATTGGGAACTACATCGGGGCTTTGCGTAACTATACGAAGCTTCAGCATGTGCATGACTGTCACTTCATGGTGGTGGACTTGCATTCCATTACAGTACCGCAAGATCCAGCAACACTTCGCGAGAATATAGAGTCCGCGGTAGCGCTATTCATTGCATCCGGTATTGATCCAAACAAAGCGGCAGTGTTCTTGCAATCTCATGTACCTGCGCACGCTGAGCTTGGCTGGTTGATGACGACACTCACATATATGGGTGAGCTAGAGCGTATGACACAGTTCAAAGATAAATCCGAAGGAAAAGATTCCATCGGTGCGGGTTTATTCACATACCCTTCACTAATGGCAGCAGACATTTTACTATATAAAGCAACGATGGTTCCTGTTGGAGATGATCAGAAGCAGCACTTGGAGCTGACTCGTGACTTAGCGAATCGCTTTAACAATCGATTTGGCGAAACGTTCCCAATTCCACAGCCTTACATCCCAGAAGTGGGTGCACGCATTATGTCTCTTGATGATGCATCTAAGAAAATGAGCAAGAGCAGCACGAACGCAGCAAGCTTCATTCTTATGTTGGATGAGCCAGCAGTTATTCGCAAGAAAATCTCTCGTGCCGTAACGGATTCAGGTCGCGAAGTGAAATATGATCCACAGAACAAACCGGAAGTGAGCAACTTGATGAGCATCTATTCCGAGTGCTCCAATATGACAATCGCTGAGATCGAAGCGAAGTATGAAGGTCAAGGTTATGGTCCATTTAAGAAGGATCTAGCAGAGGTTGTAGTCGCACTACTTGAGCCAATTCAAGAGCGTTATCGTCAAATTCGGGCTTCTGGTGAAATTGCGAAGATTTTACGTGAGGGTGCGGAGCGGGCATCTGCTACAGCAAATGCCACACTACGTGAAGTGAAAGAGAAGATGGGCTTCATTCTAGATTAAGTGATTCAGGACTGTGCTTGTTCAGCTTGACGACGTTTACGAGCTTTGTAGGCGAAGCTGAATCCAAGAAAGCCAATATTAACGAGGATGGCAAGCACTAACAACCAAGGCTCTCGTGCAGCGATAAAGTAAGCAATGGATGCGAGTAGTAAGGTTCCGATAACTGCGAAAAGTAAAGCCATGGATTTTTTCAAAAAGTTCATCTCCTAGCATGAATATTATTTAATCTGTTTCACATACTATGTTTGCAAGCTTGCAAAATACATCAAAACAATCATGAGTTGAAAGGATGTTGATTTATTATGGCAGGTCGCAATACACTAGTAGTACCACAGGCAAACAAAGCACTTGATCAAATGAAGTATGAAGTAGCACAAGAGCTTGGTATTTCATTCTCTAAAGACGGATACCACGGCAACATGACTTCCCGTGATACTGGTTCGATCGGTGGAGGAATTACAAAGCGTTTGGTTCAAATGGCTGAACAATCACTTTCCGGTGGTCAAGGCCGCTAGTCATTTTTGAATACCAGATATTAAAGCTCAAGGGAATATTCCCTTGAGCTTTGTTTGTGTATAAATTTAACGAGGTTCGGGATGCAATCTTTTCTCTAGCTTAGAGTCGCTTAGCCAACCTACATAGGAGCTGATTGTCTGATATTCCTTGTCCATCAATAATACAGCAACGAAAGGATATTGCTTGCGGTGACGATAGCGAATATCTGCCCATCGTACTTCATATCCCCACGGGTGGACGGTTAGCTCAGCAGCCGTGTATGATGAGAAATAAAGCAATGCCTGTACATCTGGATGCTGTTTCGATACTTCAACAGCTTTGTGGGTATCAGACTCCACTTTCTCAATCCAGCGCAGTAAACCACCACGAAGTTCACCAACTTCATATGTACCATCCATTAGAATCTTAACGATATTCCAGTGAGCGGGATGGATCGTTGGAATCGCTATATAACGATCACCTTGCCCAAATGAAAGGTCTTTGCGCGGCAATGATTTCATGACGTCAGCGTGTACATACGTACGCCATATATAGTATAACGCAATCAGCGCGTAAAGTGTCGGAAAAATTAGTTTAGGGTCAATTAGGTGAAATGCCCATAACCCAATTGCAATCACGTGACTTGTAAAAATAAACACGTCGAAGATGTGGATGATGTTCCACGAAATCCACTTGTTGGATAAAGGCCATACACCTTGCGTACCATAGGTGTTAAACAGATCCATGAACACGTGCAAAAAGACGGCGATACTGACCCATAGTAGCACATGTCCTAGCGGTAGAGGTCCAAATAACACCGTGAGGAGCAAAGTAATGGAGCTAATCCAAAAAGCGATAAACGGCAGAGAGTGGGAAATTCCGCGATGGTTGCGGACGTACAGCGCATTGCCTTTTAATCGGGTTAACGTATCCAGATCAGGTGCTTGTGAACCAAGCACAGTGCCGATAAGGACAGCTGTCATAACAGTAGGATCAGATGCTACGACTGGATCGATATGAGCAAGTCCGGCAAGTCCGAATCCAACGACAAGATGGGTGCCTGTATCCAATGGAGTACCTCCTCATGCTGGTAGTAGAGTTCTGAAAGCTTAGATGCTTGGACAACAGATTGACTAGCTTTAGTTTACCATGTTTAATCGATTTCATTAAATTTTGAGCGGGGGCTAATTGTACATGTATAAAGTATGGGTTGAATATCACATTATGCCGGAGAGCCGAGAAAGTTACTTGCGCTTTATGGAAAAAAAGCTGAGAGACTATAAGCATCTCGAATTGTACGAAGGAACGGATCAACCCGGTTTGTTCGTCGAACAATGGGATGCGCTGGACCATGAAGAATATTTGCTTTTAAAAGGAAGAAGAAAAGATGAAGACGAGGAAGAATGGGCTGAATTTACGGGATATGTAAAAGGTGGTATTTCCAAAATAAATATTTGGCATTTCACCCAGATTTAAACCAGCTAGTAATCGACAATATCATGACATCTAGTGCCATTTTATTGTCAAACATGAATTGCATTGATATGATGAGGAAATAGATTTTTTATAAGGGGGTTTCAAAGTGGATAAGCAACTAAGCTTTGAGGAATCCGCGACTATTTCCCATCAATCTGAACATATTGCAATTTCAGATGATACTGTAAAAAGACGTGCGACGATCAAAGATTATTTTAGACTCATAAAGCCAGGTATTATTTATTCTAATTCTCTAGCAACATTAGCAGGTTTCTGGGTTGCTTCGGGTTGGGATATTAATTGGATATTACTTTTCTACACGTTAATCGGTACAGCGTTCGTCATGGCATCAGGTACTGTAATTAATAACTACTTGGACCGTGATATGGATGCGAAGATGGAACGTACGGCTAAACGTGCGCTGCCAAGTGGGCTTATGACGCCGGCTACTGTTATGACGTTCGGGATAATCTTGGGTGTGATCGGGATCGCGATTCTTGCTTTTGGTACAACACACGTAGCAGCTTTGCTCGGCGTACTTGGATTTGTCCTATACGTTGGTTTGTACACAGCATGGTTTAAGCGTACATCCGTATGGAGCACATTCGTAGGTGCATTCTCAGGTGCGGTTCCTCCGGTTATCGGCTTCTGCGCGGTAGAGACTACGGATGCAATCGGTGCACTCATCCTATTCGGATTCATGTTCCTATGGCAGCCGCCGCACTTCTGGGCACTTGGTATTCGTCGTAGAGAAGATTATGCAGCAGCAGGATTCCCACTACTACCTGTCGTTAAAGGTGTGGAAGTAACCAAGCACGCGATGATGCGTTATGTCGTTCTGCTTGTTCCAGTATCGATCTTACTTTCTGTATTCGGTTATGTAGGTAAGATTTATTTGATCGGGGCAACGGTACTTGGTCTTATATGGGTATACCAATGCTTCAAAGGCTTCAGTACGAAAGATGATATGAAGTGGGCGAAGGGGAACTTTATGTTCTCGATTAACTACTTGATGATCCTTCTAATCCTTATGATTATTGATACGGTGCACAAAGGGAGCTAAGTAATTATGGCGTCATTGTCGAAGAATTGGTTTAAAATTGCAACAGTCGTTATTTTATTAGCTATTATTGGAACTTTTGCTTATAAATTATGGTTCAAAGATGAGACAGCAAGCGCACTTAAAGTGCTGCAACAAGCACCAGAGTTCGAATTGCAAAGCACAGATAGCAAGCAAATGAAGTTTTCAGAGTATGATGATAAAGTTAGACTTGTGTATTTCTTCTTCGCATCTTGTCCGGATGTATGTCCGCCCACCACTCAATATTTGAGCAAAGTGCAGTTAGCACTGAAAGATAAAGATTTGTTTGGAACGAAGGCGCACATGTTCTCCATTACGATGGATCCAGAGAAAGACACACTAGCTAAATTAACTCAATATTCACAAGGGTATGGTGTTGATCCAACGGGTTGGTCGTTCCTTCGCGGTGATGAAGAGGGGACACGTGTAATCGGGGAAAAGTTCGGAGTGGCGATCATTCATGATAAGAAGAAAGATACGTTCATTCATACGAATGTCATTGTTCTTGTCGATAAGAAAGGTCAAGTACGTAATTACTATGACCCGAACGATGAGAAAAACACACCAGAGCAAATTGCTAAGGATGTAGCGGCGTTGGCTAAAGAAAAGTAAGACGAATGAAGCAGGATCTCGGGTTATGGATACATGATGTATTCATCGAGACCTGCTTTTTCTAATTGAGTTAGCAAATATTCATCAGGGGTTCCTTCAACGCCTGCATATCCTTTGCGTGTATACATGTGTACGGCATCTGAGAAAATGTCGCGCAGGAGTGAGCGGATCTTTTTGCCAGCAGGATCATTGTCCATAAAAAGATACACTTCATCGTGAAAGCAAGTTCGACGTAATTGATCTAGGGTTTCATTACTTGGAGTTCCGTATGTACAGTGAATATGGACTTCTGGATGAAGAAGTCGCTTTAGCCTAGCACGATCATTCTTTCCTTCAACAATTATAGAGATTGTCATGTAACGGCTTGTCCACCTTATATGTAGGAATTAATATCTTCATTAAACAAACCACAATTGCCCGGGAAATGTCAAATCATGACGAAAAGGAGGCAGACTGCATAGAGCAGCTGCCTCGTCTATCATGCCTAAATATTAATTCCAGCCTCTGCAAAAAGTACATGAAATAATTACTAATAGAATAAATAATACGAGTACTGTACTAGTTGTCGAACGACGGCCTTCGCCACAACCTAGTCCTCCTTCAATTACTCCCATTCCCAGTCACTCCTTTTTTATCGATGTCATTGACACTAGTTATACTATGTCTAATGAAGATAAATGTCTCTGCATGTACCTATAAGAAAGTGGAAATGGGTTATAAATTACAATTTATTAATGTAAAATTGGGCTGAGTTTCGATGTGCGAGGTGGAAGTAATGCAAGTGCCAACATCAAGATGAAGAACGCGATGAAATATGGAGAGATGATCCCGCGGACTTGTCCGGCAACAATTGGCCCAATGAATGAACCGATTGAATAGGCAATGGACAGTACGGAGAAGGATCGACCATAACGGGTACTTGGTGTGATCGATGCTAATAATGAAGCGATAGCAGGGAATATGATCCCTTTGGCCATTCCAATTAAGAATAAAGAGACATGGATGGATAGTCCCCAATGGACAGCAATTCCAAAAAATATGATTGCAAGCGCTAAAGAACCGAATAATGTTCGAATATAAGGCGATACTCGATTAATAAAGAGTAAGGAAAGACTGACTAAAGCTCCGATTGATACGAGTGTAAATAGAATCCCCGACGTAAGCACAGCATCTTTTCCCGTATTCATCAGCGGAAGTTCAAAGAATAAGATCCCTTGGGAGCATGAAATGGCAAGTGGAATAAGGTAGAATAGCCATGGGATCGATGGAGTAGATTCCTCGCTGCTAGTGGATTGGACTTTAAGATTAACTGACGTAAATAAAGGGACACGCTGATCTTTGATCCCAAAAATTGCAATGATCCCCGTAAGAATTAGGATCCAGCCTAGTATCTCGAAGGACCGACTAAACCCAACTTGCAAAACCAAATAGGCACCAGCAGCAGGAGAAACAACAGAAGCTAAAGTGTGCATAAGACCGTTACCAGCCATTAGTTTACTTTGGTGCGTTCGATCTCTAGCGAGTTTAGCAAGCAGTGCTAGACAAGCAGGGGATAGGAATGCGAGAACGAAACCGGAGATGGATCGTATGATGAGAAGCTCCCAAGGATCATCTACCTGAGATTGGAAAATGAGTACAATTCCTGCTACAATCAAGGAGCAAATAATGAAGATCTTGCTGCCGAACTTGTCTACGCCATATCCTGCTAACAGGTTTCCTGGTAGATGAGTGAGTGCATACATGCCCATGATATAGCCGATAAAAGAAGGAGCAGCACCGAGGGAAAGTGCAAAAGGAGATAAAATGGGATATTGGGCATGTAAATCAAAAAAAGCGATAAACATGAACAAATAGAGCCAAAGTGTTGTTTTCATTCTCACCACCGCCTTTATATGTACATACTCTACATGGTTACGCGACTTGTCCCTCACATATGCCACATTTGCATACAGGAAGGAGTGTAAGTGATGGACTACCTTTGGATGGTAATGGCCTTATTAATTGTTATGATTCTACTTCGTGTACGCCACGCACGCAGGAAAACTCGTATGAACTGGAACAAAGGGGAAGAAATACAACATAAATTAAAACAATTACGTCAAAAAAGGGATGATGATAACGAAGGTGTATAGTATGATGAGAGATGAATTGGGAAAATTGGGGGAGTGGAACATGGATCAGTGGATTTCTTTCTTACAAGACCGATGGTTGTTATTGTTAGCAGCAGTGATTATCTTGATCATTGTGATTAATATTGTCAAAACGGTCTTGAAATGGGTGATCGTATTTGCTGTCATTGCAGGTGTTGTCATCTATGGCGTACAATATACCGATACACTCACCACAGTCGGTACAAGTGTAGTGAATGAGATTAAATCCCAAGCGGTTAAAGCACTTGGTGATGATTTAAAAGATGCGAAGTATGTAGCGAACAAAGACGGATCGTTTGAAGTTTCCACGAAAAATTTGAAAATAGAGGGTAAAGCTGGTTCCAATGAGCTCCAGGTTACTTTTCTAGGACAAACCTTTAAAATGGAAGCAGATACTGCCGTTAAAGCTCTAATTGAACAAGCGCAAGCTAACGCTAAATAATGAACTCAAGGAAGGATTGATGAGCAATGGCACCTTATTTAAATGTCGTATCGCTGTTGCTTATTGCAATCCTTGTTTTCTCTGCGATACAAGGAGGAAGGCGAGGGGCAACTGGATCTGTCCGTCATCTAGCTGTAATGATGAGCTCGGGCGTACTCTCGATCCTTGCAATTGTAGCGTCGTGGTACATCGTACAGGCTATCTCTCCATGGTTTTATGGGTGGTTAGTGGCTAAGAACGTGCAAATTCCAGTTGGCGAAGTTGGTGTATGGAAGCAAGTTTACTATACATTCGTTACAGGACTACGGGATTTCTCGCTGTTCCGATTCTCGATCTTATTTATTATTTCGTATTTGATTATAAAGCAAATTCTGTTCTTTATAGCAGGTCCGATGCTGGAACGTTGGCATCATAGCAGAGGGCGTTCGATACAAGGTTCACCGACTACTTTCAGTACAATGACGGGTGGTTTGGTAGGTATACTTGGTGGCGCTGTACGTGCGCTGATCGTACTTTTTGTTCTATTTATGTTCGTCACACTTTTCCCTCAGAATCAAGTGACAAGTTACATCCAAAGCTCGACTTTGTATCAAAAAGGTGCAGAGCAGATCATTCAGCCTTTTACAGGAAAAATGATTACGGAAAGACTACCTGTGATTACAAGGGCGATGGAGCAAGACTTTAAAGGACTGTTACAGCGTAAGTATGAAGTACTCGATGCAAACATTTCACCGGATATTGTGCAGGCGGCTAAAGATGTAACATCCAAGGGCGATACCGATGAGGAAAAAGCGAAGCTTTTGTATCAGTGGGTAGGTTCGCGTGTACAGTATGACTGGGACAAAGTGAAGCTGTATGAGGATCAGAAGATATGGAAAGAGCAGACACCGGAAGATACATTCAGTTCCCGCAAAGGAGTTTGTATCGACTATTCGAGACTGTATGCAGCCATGGCAAGAGTCGTTGGACTTGATGCGAAGGTGATCACAGGGCTTGGTTCGGATGGTAAAGGCGGTTATGGCGCACACGCGTGGAATGAAGTGTATTTGAAAGAAAACAAGGCATGGATACCACTGGATTCCACATGGGTATCATCAGGCGGTAATTGGTTTAACCCACCTAACTTTGAGAAAACACACATTGCAGATGCTTAAATGAACTTGAAGAGTTTTTTCTGTGAAATGGAAAAAGCTCTTTTTTTGATTGTCGCTTGTATGTGTTATAAAATAGAAAGTAAGAAGTGTTACTGGAAAGGAATTGTATAATTGTGAGAAAGAAAACATTGCATACGGATAATGATCCACAAAAAAAGGAACTCACGAAGAAACGTCACTTCTCGTTTCGGATTAATTTATTTTTCTTCTTAACGTTTGTTTTGTTTTCCATTTTAATCGTGAAACTTGCCATTTTACAATTTGTACAAGGAAAGCAGCTAACAGCAGAAGCACAGCGAATTAACAACCGAGATACACAGATCTCGCCGATTCGAGGCAATATTTACGATAAAGATGGCTATCCGATTGCGTACTCGATTTCGGTACAGTCTCTATTCTTCCGTCTTGAGACAGGTCTGCCACAGAAGCCAAAACCGGAGTATGTAGAACTTGCTTATAAATTGGAAGAAGTGTTCCAGAAGTATGGCAAAGAAGGCTCGAAGAAGCCGACAGCTGATGAAATTATTAAAGACATGGATGTCGGTTATGACATCAATATGAAGGAAACAAAACCACCAGGTTTGTATTATATCGCTCGTCGGATTAAGGAGGACTTATCCAAGGAAGAGATCGCGTATATTCTAGAGCATCGTGATGAGTTTAAATTGCTTGAGGTAAATGAAGAGAGCAGTCGACGTTATGATACGAATTCGATTGCAGCTCATCTTGTGGGCTACATGCGTCCTTACAAGGCGACAAGAACTTCCAAACTGCCACAATATCAAGAAACGGAAGGAAATAAGAAGAAATATCAGGAAGAAGAATATGTAGGATACGATGGTCTTGAGTATATGTATCAAGATGAGCTTCGCGGGGAAAGCGGCACGAAGTCGTATCCCGTTAACTTGAAAGATACAATTGTTGGCGCGCCGACGATAAAGAAGCCGGAGAAGGGACATAATCTTCATCTCACGATTCAGAAGGATGTTCAGCTTGCTACCGAGCAAGCAATCACCGATCAGATTAAAACGATGCAGACCTCAAGCGGTAACAAATATGCGAGTGCGCCGAATGCAAGAACAGGTTATGCGGTCGGAATTGAAGTGGAGACAGGTAAAGTGATCTCGATGGCGTCCATGCCTGATTATGATACGAACAAATGGGTCGGTGGACTGAATACAGCAGAATATAATGAAATTGGTCCAATTGTAAATAACGGAACTATCCGTTACTCTTTCCCTCAATTGCCAGAGGAACAACGGAAGAACCGATTGAATTCGATCGTCTATATGGGCTCGGTTATTAAGCCCTTAACTATATTGGTTGGACTAAACGAAAAGCTCTTTACTACGACGCAAACATACAACGATACGGGTAGGTTTACATGGGGCTTAAAGGGAAAAGAAGCGTCATTGTCCAACTCTGATGGTGTTGCACATGGACCCATTAATGCAACCGCCGCGATTCAATACTCTTCTAATACGTTCATGTCCGAAATGATAGGTAATAAGTTGTACTCGAAGTATACAACCAACGAGACGCCCAACAAAGGACTTGATATTTGGGATAATTATTTGAAACAATTCGGTCTGGGTACATTAACAGGCTCCGGATTGCCTTATGAATCAGAAGGAAGCAGTGAGTATTACAATGATAAGAATGGTGAACCGATTCAGTCTCGTCTGATTCGTGCTTCATGGGGACAGAATGAGAAGTATACGACACTACAGCTAGCACAATTTGCAGCAACTCTTGCGTCCAAGGGTAAGCGAATGAAGCCGCAGTTTGTCGATAAGATCACGACTGTGGATGGCGATCTTGTTAAAGGCTTTACACCAGAGATGTTGAATGAAGCAAAGTTCCCGAATGAATATTGGAAAGTAATTGTTGATGGTATGAAGTTAGTGCGTGTACAAGGATTCGAAGGCTTCCCGTATTCGATGGCTTCTAAGACAGGTACATCTACGCAAACGCTTAGAGGGAAAGACGTCGATAACGCCGTATTTATCGCATTCGCACCAGCAGAAAATCCAAAGTTTGCAGTAGCAGTTGTCGTACCAGAAGGTGGGTACGGGGCATGGAACGCAGCGCCAATCGCGCGTAAGATGTTCGATGCGTATGACCAACAAATTGGTTTGACGGGTACGCCGAAACCACCGGCAACACCGACTCCGCCGGCTAATACGACGCCGTAGTAGCTATAACATTCTTTCATCCTTAAAGCCTGCCGCATCCGATATGGACGTGGCAGGTTTTTTACTTGCCAATCGTCACTTTTGGTAGACAGGTGCATATACTGCGGGTAAAGGGTCTCTTTTTTACCCTAAAAGTTGCGTTAGGTAAACAATATGTCATCTAGGCAAATGGGGGGATCAAGATGAAAAAGAGTCGTCTGACCGCTTCGCTCAAACGCTTAATTATTACGATGATTTTTCTATAACATTTTTCGTTCTTCGCCAAGGTGTGCTATACTAACGTATCAGACATCAAGCTGTCAGTTACTTATACGGAGGTGTATTTCACCGTGTGCGGAATCACTGGTGTACTATATTTTGAAGATCGGGAACCTTCCCAACACATGTTACAAGCAATGACGGATGTGATCGAGCATCGTGGTCCGAATGACAGTGGATTTTGGACAGAAAATCGAATCGGATTAGGTTTCCGTCGATTATCGATTATTGATTTAGCAGCGGGACATCAGCCTTTATGCAATGAAGATGAAACCGTATGGATTGTGTTTAATGGAGAGATTTACAATTATAAAAGCTTGCGCAGCATGCTGACGGATCGTGGACATATTTTCCGTACCTCTAGTGACACGGAAGTCATTGTCCATCTGTACGAAGAGTTTGGAGAAGATTGTGTAAAACATCTTCGCGGAATGTTTGGCTTTGTTATCTGGGATCGCAAGAAAAAGCAGCTATTCGGTGCGCGCGATCACTTTGGTATCAAGCCATTCTACTACCATCTCTCGGGCCGTCAGTTTTTATTTGGTTCAGAAATTAAGAGTATCCTGTCTGCCGAGGGCATGAATCGCTTGATTCATACAGATAGCTTAATGAATTACTTAACGTTCCAATACGTACCTGAGCCGAACACGATGTTCGAAGGGATTCAGAAGTTGCCTCCAGGTCATTTTGTCAAAGTGACGTATGATGGGGATATGACGATTGAACGTTATTGGGATCCGATGTTCGATCCTATTGATCGTCCATTCGATGAATATGTAGAGCAAATTCGTGCTGCACTTGAGGATTCCGTGAAGCATCACTTGGTAAGTGACGTAGAGCGTGGTTGTTTCTTATCTAGTGGTATTGATTCCACAGCAATTGCAGCTCAAATGAAACGTATCGAACCAATTCGTACATTCTCTGTTGGTTTTGAAGGCGCGAATAACGAGACGATTATTGCAAGACAAACAGCTGAAGCGCTTGGAACGGAGCATTACGAGAAGGTCATCACGAAAGATGATTACTTTGCATCCTTGCCGAAAGCGATCTGGCATCAAGATGAACCTATCGCTGACCCTTCAGCAATTGCCCTATATCATGTAGCTGAACTTGCGCGTAAGCATGTAACGGTAACATTGTCTGGTGAAGGTGCCGATGAGTTGTTCGGCGGCTATCGCATTTATAATGAACCGAATTCTCTTCGTTCACTTGAACGATTGCCATTGCCACTACGTCGCATGATTAATCGTATGGCACGTATGCTACCAAGCAGCATGTACGGCCGTAACTTCTTGCTTCGCGGTACGACACCGCTTGAGGAGCGCTTCTTAGGAAATGCGAAGATATTCACAGAATCAATGAAGTCTGAGATTCTTCGTTTGGATGATGAGATGCTTCGCCAGTATAAGAACCCACAGCAAATTGCGAGTGAGTTCTATGCGAAGACGAAACATCAAGACCCTGTTACACGTATGCAATATATCGATATGAATTTGTGGATGCCAGGCGATATTCTGATGAAAGCTGATAAGATGACGATGGCGCATTCCTTAGAGCTTCGTGTTCCATTCTTGGACAAGGAGTTATTTGAAGTCGCACGTCGTATACCAGCGAAGTACCGAATTGCCGGCGGCACGACGAAATATATTTTCCGAAAAGCGATGGAAGGTATTGTTCCAGACCCTATTCTAAATCGTCCTAAGCTTGGATTCCCTGTACCGCTTCGGGATTGGATGAAAGACAATACGGGTACGATGATTATGGAACAGATTCAAGCAAGTGGCATTGAAGATTACATTAATATCAAAGCGGTTGAAGAGATGCTTCATAAGCATCGCAATGGTCAAGGCGACTATGCGCGCCGGATTTGGACAATTTATATTTTTGCATTGTGGCACGTAACGTATATGGAAGATGTTCCACAAAAGGCAGTTCTGACGCACTAGAATAGGGAGGTTTTTAACAACTATGTCAACCACTTATAAACTCGTTGCTCTGGATATGGATGGAACCGTTTTGAATGAAGAAAAAGAGGTTTCTGCAAGAAACCGCAAGGCAATTGCAAATGCGATTGACGCAGGTGTCACTGTGATGTTCTCTACAGGACGCGGTGTGCAAAGTGCTCGCCCTTATATCGAAGAGTTGGGTCTACAAGCTCCAATCGTATCGGTAAACGGCAGTGAAGTATGGAAATCACCTGATGTACTCCACAAGCGTGTGCTTGTACCTGCAGATACGATTCGAAAGCTTCATGCGATGGCGCTTGAATACGGGTCATGGTATTGGGCGTATGCAGTTGAAGGTTTATTTAACAAAGATAAATGGCTGGATGATGTCGATTCTGTGGAATGGCTGAAATTCGGTTTCTTTGAAGAAGATGCGGATAAATTAGCTGAGATTCGTCGTACAGTTGAGTCATGGGATTTGTTTGAAATTACGAATTCCCACCTAAGCAACATTGAATTGAATCCAAAAGGCATTTCCAAAGGTAGTGGTATGATTGAAGTGTGTCAACTGCTAGGAATTACGATGGATCAAGTGATCGCGATGGGGGATTCCCAGAATGACCTTGCAATGATTCGTGCGGCAGGTCTTGGTGTAGCAATGGGTAATGCGCAAGATGAAGTGAAAGCGGCAGCTGATCTAGTTACAGTTACGAATGATGAAGATGGCGTAGCTGCGATCATCGAGGAGTATGTACTGGGTCAGAAGCGCTAATTAAATAACGTTGGGGTGGAACCTATACATGGACATTCTAGGCTGGGTGCTCATTGTAGCATTGTTCATTATCGGTATGCTCGGGACAGTGTTCCCGATCTTGCCAGGTGTGTTTGCAGTATATGCTGCATTTTTCGTCTACGGATGGTTTTTCAGCTTTGAGCCTTTTGGCTTCTGGTTCTGGACGATTCAAACCCTCATTGTTGTTATTGTATTCGTAGCTGATTACGCAGTTTCGGCAATGGGGGTTAAGAAGTTCGGGGGTTCGCGAGCATCTGTCATTGGCTCTACAATTGGTCTGATATTTGGACCGTTCGTTATTCCAGCCTTTGGACTTATCTTGGGGCCGTTTATCGGGGCTGTTATCGGAGAAATCATTATCGGCAAAAGTATCGAACAAGCACTAAAGTCAGGTGTAGGATCCGTTCTCGGGTTCTTCTCTAGCGTTGTTGTCAAAGTGATCTTGCAGCTTGCGATGATCATCGTGTTTATTATCTGGATATAAGAGATTACGCTCTCTAAGGAAGAAGGAAGTTACTTTGTCCAAAGATTCACTTGTAAAAGGAACAATTATTCTAACCGTCGCCGCACTTGTGGCGCGGTTTCTTGGTGTGTTTCAACGTATCCCGCTTGTCTACTTGTTAGGCGATGAGGGGATGGGGTCTTATTCAATTGCTTTTAACTTATATTCAGTACTTCTCGTCGTTGCAACAGCAGGTATTCCGAGTGCACTTAGCAAAATGATCTCTGAGCGTATCGCGCTTGGTAGACATGAAGAAGCAGATCGAATTTATCGGGCAGCGATTTTGTTTGCAGTAGTTGCTGGGATTATCGCGGCAGGCGTACTGTTCGCTCTATCGGAATGGTTCGCTGCGGGCGTGTCGAAAGATCCGATGGCGATTCTAGCTACACAGGCTGTTGCGCCGGGATTATTGTTATTCCCAATCATTGCAGTGATGAGGGGATATTTCCAAGGTCGCCAACATATGATGCCTAACGGTGTCTCTCAAGTTGTGGAGCAAATTTTCCGTCTAGTTGTTGCGGTAGGTCTTGCTTATGCACTACTAAGTGTATCGCATGAATGGGCGATTGCAGGTGCATCATTCGGTGGTGTAGCAGGTGGTGTGGCAGCTCTTGGTGTCATGATCTACTACACATTGAAGCTGAAACGTAAGGATGCGGGAGAAGCAAGTTCTAGTGCGAAGTCTGTAACGGCGGATACTAAGAAAGGTGCTAAGCAGCCTGCTTCGAATACACCTGTGCTTACAAGCTACGGCAGTATTTATGGGGCACTTCTCAAGCTATCGATCCCAATCGTTATCTTCTCTATTACGGTAACACTTGTGTACAGCATTGATTCTTCATCAGTAATCCCATTGTTGCAGGATAAATTCACGACAGATGGTGCTAGAGAGTTGCTTGGTATTTTGGGTGGGCGTGCCCAATCGCTTGCGGGTATTCCAATCATTCTGGCGATTGCACTTAGTCAATCCGTTGTACCTCTAATCTCTTCTTCATTCTCGCGTGGAGAGATGGATCATGTGAAGCATCATACTTCACGTGTGCTCCAGCTATCGATCTTGACAGGCTTGCCAATGGTATTGTTAATCGTACTTGCTGCAAGACCGCTGGATGGATTTATTTTTGGATATGAAAAGAGTGTGTACGGCTATGAGAACGCGCCATACATCATTGGTTTACTCACAATTAGTGCGATGTTCCAGATCATCATGCAAACCTCAGGAGCTGTGCTGATGGGAATGGGACGAATGAAACCACTTATGCTTGCCGTAGTTGTCGGTGTCGGAGCTAAGGTAGCACTTAATTATATCCTTGCGCCTTCCCTTGATATTTATGGGATTGTGCTTGCGACGATGACGTGCTTTATCATCATGTCATTCATGAACATTCGCGTGCTTCACAAAGCAGTGCCGTTTAAAGTGTTCTCTAGTCGCAGATGGATCGGACTTATCGTCTCAACGATCGTCATTTGTGCTGTAGGCTTTGGACTTGAGTATGTGACACATACTTACTTGCATCCATTTGGTATTGATCGTCTGAACGAAGGTTTGAATGCATCTATCGTAAGTATCGTTGTCATCGCGATGTATCCGCTTATGCTTATGCTGACTAAAGTTGTGACGAAGGAAGATGTACGTAATCTACCAGGTCCGATTCAGAAGATCATCGGCAAAGTGTCTCGAATTACAAAGCGTGGACAAGCATCATCTTAACTGTAAATGTAAAATAAACCAGAAGGGCAATGTGCTCTTCTGGTTTTTTGGTATTCGCCTAGTAACGACAAGTAACATCCTCCCGATACTTCGTCGGAACATCCCCAATAATAGCCTTGAACTGCCGGTTGAACGTCTTAACAGAATCGAATCCCGCTCTATAGGCAATATCACTGATGGGCAGATTGGTTGCACCTAGATAAGCTCTCGCGTACGCGATCCGTAGCCATGTTAACAATTCGGCAAAGCTTTGACCGAAATAACCGGAAATGAGCTTTGTTAGCTTTGTTTCATTCATTCCAAGTGCTTCGGCTACACTTTTCGTAGATAGAGGTTCTTCAATATGTAGTGAGATATAGCTATAAATGCAATACGCATTATCATTGTCTGGCGCAGGTAATGTGGTGGTGCGAACCTCCTTCTGGCTCCGATAATCCCCAGGGGCTACTCCAATATATTTTTCAAATGCACGATAGAAAGCAATCATCGTAGAGTACCCGACACTTTGCGCTATATATTGAATCGTTAATCCTTCAAAATGCAGGAGCGCGCGTGCCGTTCGAATTCGTACTTGATGGACGTTGTCTGTGAAATTATAGCCTGTGGCAAGCCGCAGTGTACGATTCAGTGCATCAGCACTCATGCTGAATTTTCGTGCGATCCCTGCTGCACTTAGTGGTTCGTGGAAATGCAGGTGAATATGCTGCAAGATTTTCCACACCTGTGAATGTGATTGTTGCTCTATTACGGTGTAAGCTTGTTCGGCTTTTCGTGTAAAGTGGACATAGAGCTGCATCGCAAGCAGTACTATCATGTTCGTCTGCATGAACGACTCTCGACTTACTTCTTGCTGCAACGATTGCAGGATTGCAGCAATTTCTTGCTGTTCCTGCTCCTCACAATCAACAACGACAGGTCCTTCCATAATTGCCTCATAGGCAATATTTCGATCATTGCTGCTAATGTCCATCCAGATCATAATGCTGAGGTCGATCGTAATCACATACTGCTCAATTGGTTCATCTACAATAATTTCGTGAAAATGAAATGGGAACAGCATCGCGAAGCTCCCTGCACAAAGCTTATGTTCTACACCGTTCACAACAAGTCGCCCCGTACCAGCCGTCACATAGAGCAGTTCCACATGCTCATGCTTATGGAGTGGAAAATGATGATTGATTTGCTGTTTCTCTATGGTGACATAAGATCCTTGAGGTTGATCCGTTGAAAAATAATGTTTTCCCGCGTGTAAACTGAACTTGGAGTTGAGAAAAGTTTGTTTGGACATATGGAATGTTGCTCCTTCACCAAAGCTTTATTTTCAAAAAAATGATAGGGATTTACATAAAAATGTCTAGCTTTATGTATGAAGTTATCACTTAAGCAAGTAGTAAGATGTGTGATAATTCACGAATTTGACCTTAAAAAACGAAAGTTTTGTGGACGAAATAGACTTTGTTCCAAAATGCACAATGTTATACTGTCGGTATCAAGTCAAACATTAGATTCCTAAGATCGAAGGGAGACAGATCGATATGAAATTCAAACAGTTATTTAGCAAAATTCAATTAAAAGGGTTAGAGCTTAAGAACCGCGTAATTTTTCCAGCAATGGGAACGAAGATGGCAGATACGCAAGGGTATGTGACGCAGCAGCTGATCGATTACCATGTTGCTCGCGTAAAAGGTGGTTGTGGACTCAATATTGTAGAGGTTTGCAGTGTGCATGCTCCAAGTGCGCCGGCGAAATTTTTAAATATATCAGATGATAAATTCATTCCTGGTCTTCGTAAAATGGCAGATGCAATTCGCGAAGCAGGCGGGAAATCGTCTTTGCAATTATGGCAGGGTGGACTTGCGGTTAGTGGTGACTCATCAGCGATGGTGATTTTGCCAAGTGATATGCCAGTAAGTCCAGAGTACACGATTCCTGGGGCATCGATCGAAGTGATTGATGAGGTTGTACAAGCTTTTGGTGCGGCGGCTAGACGGGCAGTTGAAGCAGGTTTTGATTGTGTGGAGATTCATAGTGCCCATAACTATATGCTGCATTCGTTCCTAAGCCCAGCGCTGAATCATCGACAAGATGAGTATGGGGGATCTTTTGAAAATCGATGCCGATTTCCGCTTGCTGTAATACGTGAAATTCGTAACAATGTACCGGGTGAGATGCCAATCTTCATGCGTGTCGATGCACATGATGACTATCTAGAGGGTGGTCTTACGATTGAAGACACAATCGCCTACTGCAAGTTGGCGAAAGAAGCAGGTGTTGATGTGCTAGACGTATCGCGTGGCAATATCATCACAGCAGCGATTAAATATGAAGTGCCTCCAGTGGACATTCCACAAGGTTTTAACGTAGATAATGCTGCGCAAATCCGTGCGGAAGTAGGGCTGCCGACGATTGCTGTAGGTCGCATTAACGAACCTCAGTTAGCAGAGGACATTCTAGCAGCAGATAAAGCAGACATGGTGGTCATTGGTCGTGCACAGCTTGCTGACCCTGAATTCTGCAACAAGGCGATGGCAGGGCTTGAAGATGAGATTGTTCGCTGTGTAGGGTGCAACCAAGGATGCTTTGATGGATTCTGTGATCCGAACCAGCCGTACATTACATGTCTCCGCAATCCTGCTCTTGGACGCGAACGCGAGATGGAATTACAGAAGACGACAGCACCGAAGAAGGTGCTCATCGCAGGTGGTGGCATGGGTGGATTACATGCAGCAATTACCCTTAAACATCGTGGGCATCATCCGATTCTATGTGAAGCAACCGATACGCTTGGTGGTCAGTTCCTGCTCGCAGGTGTAGCTCCTCGTAAGGAAGAGATGACAGCTGCAGCCGTATGGGAAGGTGGAGAAGCACGCCGAGTAGGTGTGGAAATTCGTCTGAATACGCCTGTAACGCCAGCTTTAATTGAAGAGATCAAGCCAGATGCAGCGATTATTGCAATTGGTGCAGAGTCGATCATTCCTGCAATTCCAGGTGTAAATCTGCCGCATGTCAGCAATTCGCATGATGTGCTTAAAGGCAAAGTGAAGCCTAAGGGGCATGTTGTTGTTGTAGGTGGTGGACTCGTTGGACTTGAAGTTGCAGAACTTCTTGCTGAGAAAGAGCACCAGAAAGTAACAGTTGTCGAGATGAATCGTGAAGTCGCTGCTGATCTAGGTCAACTTCGCAAAATCTGTGTGATGGAGAACATCTACATGGCAGGCATCACTCCGATGGTTGAGGCGAAATGTATATCGATTGAAGAGGGCAAAGTTGTAGTCGAGCATGGCGGTAAGCTTCAGGAGATTGCATGTGACTCGGTTGTTATTGCGATTGGTGTAAGATCGACTCCGACGAAGGCATTAGAAGAGCAGTGTGAGGCTATGGGCATACCCTGTCATGTTGTGGGCGATGCACTTAAGGCAAGACGTGCGCTCAATGCAATTGCAGAAGCAGATCATGCAGCTAGAGCGCTTTAAATATTGTGTTTTTACGAAGACGGCGCTGGAATTTGATTCGGTGTCGATTTTAATTGTAAAGATCAATTTACAATTTTGTGCGACTATTCTCGTATTCTTACGTATAAACATTTGTAGAGTTATGACTATTAACTCAATACATACATAGGGAGTGGTAAGATGTTGTTGAAAAAATGGAAATTGCTTCTAAGCGCGAGTCTAGCAGTAATGCTCTTGGTGCTTACAGGCTGCTCAAGTTTGGCGGGATTTGATGCAAGTAAAGTAATGGTAAATGGGATGAAAGTAACATCTTCTGAGTCCAATTCAACGATTGCAATTGAAGTTGTTCCTGGTGACAATTCTTCATTGCCTGCGGAAGATAAAGCAATGTTTGAACTTATTAAATCTATTAAACTTACTTTTGACAATACAAAGCAGCAAGATGAGAATGTATCTACAACTGGTAAGTTAAGTATTGGAACACGTACGGTTCCGTTTAAATTTGCAGTAGACAAGAACGCAATGACCATTCAAATCGAAGGTGCGAAGAAGCCAATCGTCTTGGATCTAAAAGGACAAGATGATGCAACGCTAATGTTATTTGCACAAAGTGGTTTAAACCAGAAAGAACTTCAAGACAAGATTAAAGAATTAGCACCTACATTTGCAGACTTCTTCGTGAAGAACGCAACAACACCTAAAGGTGTTTCCGTTAAATCTGTTACTGAGAAAATTAATGGCGAAAGCGTAAGCTTAGTGAATTTGCATGGTGAGCTAAATGGCGCTGACATCATTCAATTCGTGAAGGAACTATTAACGAACATCTCTAAAGACGAGAAAGGTTTGAAAGACCTAATCGGCAGCTTATATGATGTGGGTCTTCCAATTGTAAAAGAAGCAATGAAACAAGCGCCAGAAGCAGGAGAGCTTCCAGCGATGTTCGAGAAGAAAGAGCTTGCAGTAGGTTTCATCTACCAAGCAATCGTTGCTGAACTTCCAAAAGTTATCGAAGGTTTAGATAGCCTTGCGAAAGAAGATGCATTCTCTACAAGCCTACTTAAAGATTCCGGCATTAAATTCGACGTTGCTGTGGACAGTTCACTTAATATCCGCAAGCAAAACGTCGAGTTTAACGTAAAAATGCCTGAGGGTATCGATAAATCAGCACCTAAATCGATTAATGTTAAAGTAACGAATGAATATTGGAACGTAAATAAGCCAGTGAAAGTGGATACAATTGATACATCTGCTGGCGCGATCGTAGTTAATCCTGCAGATCCAAACGGAGCAGATTCACTATCTCTTCCGAAAATGTTGAAAAACTTGGATACGCAATCTGATGTGTATAAGCTTCTTGTGAACGACTTCAAAGTAACGAAGAAGAACATTAACTTGTTCGTTGAAGATGAAGCAGACGCAGAGGATTATGGTTTCCCAACACCTTATAAAGCAAACAGTGACACAACGATGGTACCTGCTCGTTTTGTTGCACAAAGCTTGGACGGTTTAGTAAAATGGGATGAAGCTGCAAACAAAATTACAATTACTGATGAGTGGACAGGTAAAGTCATTGTTTTAACAATTGATTCTAAAACTGCGCTTGTGGATGGTAAATCCGTGGATATGGACGCAGCTGCAACACTCAAAAATGGTTCTACTTTTGTTCCACTTCGCTTCATTGCTGACCAATTTGGCGCAAAAGTAGCATGGAACGAAGAAGCGCAGCTAGTGACGATTACTCGTGACTAACACATTGTAGGAAAGCTTGAGGGGATCAACATGCAAAAAGTAAATCAAGAGCAGCAATTCCGTGATATTATCGCAGGTGATAAATTGACGATTGCGGTATTTAAAGCGGTATGGTGCAAGGATTGTCATTTCATCGATCCTTTTATGCCGGATTTAGAGAAACAATATGCAGATCAAGTAACTTTCATTGAGCTTGATCGTGATGAGGTACTGGATTTGTGTGATGAGCTTAACATCCTTGGTATCCCAAGCTTTATTGCATTCCGTAACGGCCAAGAAGTTGTTCGTTTCGTAAGTAAATTACGTAAGACACGTGAAGAAATCGAGCAATTCGTTGATCGTGCGATTGCAGTTTCCACAGAGTTAAGCAAGTAAGGCTAGACGCAAAGAGACATGTTATCAGATTTAATCTGAAACATGTCTTTTTTTGCATTTGCCCTTCAATCGTTTGTCACAATTGTGAATAGCATTGCTTTCAGAATATCGCTATAATTAAGGGTGGAATCAATCGAGACAGGGCGTGTTTATTTTTGGAAAAACGTATAAAAACCTTATCTTTCCTTACAACACTCATGATGTTATTCGTACTTATTGGCGGCGCCATCGTAACGAAGACCGATTCAGGTAAAGCTTGCGGTGATACATGGCCGCTATGTCATGGAGAGTTTATTCCAGCATTTACGATTTCGAAATTTATTGAGTATAGTCATCGTTATGTGTCAGGAGCGGCAGGACTACTACTGCTTGCTACGACTATATTGGTCTGGATTTATATTAAGCGTAAAGATGCGAAGTGGTTCTCAGCAGGTGCAGGATTGTTCACGATTATTCAAGCTTATCTAGGCGCAATGGCAGCGCTATCTGAACCAACTTCAATCGTTAAAGCCTTACATTTTGGTATATCACTTATTGCATTTGCTTTCACCTTATTATTATGGCTTGTGTTTACAAAATGGGGGAATTACAACACAGCGGAAGCCGCACAGTCTCTTCGCAAAATGTCCCTTGGCTTTGCAGCTATGATTTGGGGAACACTAATTTTTACATATGTAGCTGTATACTTTGGCGCTTATGTGCGTCATACAGAATCATCAGGCGGTTGCTCAGGTTGGCCGCTCTGTAATGGGGAAATCATTCCCGAATTAACAGGTGCAACAGGTGTTATATTCACCCATCGTGTGATTGCACTTGCCTTATTGCTATACACGATCGTTGTCGTAAGGATTGCGGTAACTCGTTTCCGTGATATTGAGCAAGTTCGTATTGGCGCTTGGTGGGCACTTGGACTGCTCGTTGCACAAATTTTCAGTGGTGCATCTGTGACATTCACCTTACAAAGTGATTGGTATTTGGTAACAGCGTTAATTCATGCAGTGTTAATTTCAGGATTGTTTGCGATTCTAAGCTATTTGTGCGTACTTACGATCTATGCACATTTTGCACAACAATTAAATGTCTCGAAGAAGAATAACTTCCGTTCCTAATCTTGTGTATCCGAGGTGAGAGTTATGCTGCGTTTTCTATTCGATGAATCGCCAAGAGTGAATAATGAAGAGCTACAACATGTGTTTGATGCGATTCGTGATGTGGAGCATGGCCTGTCCGAAGGACGGACGAACCTCACTGTTCCTCTTGAGAAAATGCGCTTGCTTGAACTTTGGTGCGCAGCTTTTGTGGATGGCGTCAATGAGCTGGAGCAGAGCACTTACTGTGCTAGGCGATTTGCTGAGAAAGTGAGCAAGCCACTGCTTGAAGAGATGACAGAGCAAGAGAAGATGGACTATTATCGCTTTGTTTATTTTTATAAAAATGGTCTGATCCGCGTGTTCTCACTTCTTGATAAATTGGGTTACTTCATGAACGAGTCGTTAGGACTGCAAACCGAGAAGATGAAGATCAAGTATTCGTTCTTTACGGTTCTTCGTAATATGTATCAGAATCATCTGCATGTGAAGTTAAATGATGATTTATTTATGTTGAAGCAAGACCATAAGGATGTACTTGCGAAATTACGCAAGCAGCGCAATATGGAAATTCACTACATCAATATGGATATGATGGACGATTTGGCTCTTTCGCGTCTTGTAGAAGGACAAGATGACGATCGAATCCGCATTGAGAACGCGAAAGAACATGCACAGAACTTGCATGCTGCGTATGAGATGGTATGTCGCTGCCTACTAACCGTATTTACTTATATTCGAAAATAGCATCAGATGGCATGGAGGGGAGACCATGATAGAACAGCGTAAAGTTGCGCTCATAACGGGCAGCAGCTCAGGACTTGGTCGTACAACTGCGATGGCACTAGCCCATCAAGGCTATGATATTGCAGTGAACTATGTACATAGTGTTAACGAAGCACATCTCCTCGTGAGCCAAATTCAAGAGGTAGGCGTTCAGGCAGTTGCGATTCAAGCAGATGTATCTATTACGGCAGATGTTCATCGACTAGTCGATGAGACGCAGCGACTTCTTGGTGGCATTGATATTCTAGTAAACAATGCAGGTCCGTTCGTACGTGAACGCAGACTATTTGCAGACTACAGTTTAGAAGAGATTGACTACTTGGTTCGGGGAAATTTGCTTAGTGTTATGCAACTCGATGCACTTGTATTGCCGCATATGCGAACATCTGGATGGGGACGTATTATTCACTTTGGGTTTGGACGAGCAAGTGAAGCGAGAGGTTGGCCGCATCGAGCTGTATATGCAGCTGCGAAGGTCGGACTCGTTTCTTTTACAAAGACACTCGCAGAAGAAGAAGCAGCAAATGGTATTACAGTCAATATGATCGCACCGGGTGACATTCGAGGCGCAAACAAAGAGAAGATGATTGCAGAGGCCCTACATATCATTGATGAAGAAACACCGCGAGGACGACCAGGTACAGGTGAAGATGTGTCACGAATGATCGCCTTCCTATGCTTGCCACAGTCTGACTTCATTACGGGGAATGTCATTGATATTACGGGCGGGTTAGACCCGATTAAGACGATTCCTGTAAAGAAGAAGGCGACATCTTTAGAATAATGAAGGGCGTGTAAGAAGTTGTTAGCTATCGTACTATTTATTGTAGCAGGCTTAGCTGAGATTGGCGGGGGTTATCTCGTCTGGTTGTGGCTTAGAGAATCGAAGCCGTATTGGTACGGCATTGTTGGAAGTGTAATTCTAATCGCCTATGGCATCATACCTACCTTACAGAACTTCCCTTCATTTGGCCGCGTTTACGCTGCTTATGGAGGAGTTTTTGTCATATTGGCTGTATTCTGGGGCTGGTTAGTCGATAAGAAAACACCGGATATGTATGACTGGATCGGGGCTGCTGTCTGTCTAGTTGGAGTTAGCATCATGTTGTGGGCACCTCGGAATTAATGCAAGGATGGAAGAGGGGGCAAGGAACGAATGAAGTTACTTGGAATTGATGTAGGCACAACGAATATTAAGGCAGGTTTGTTTGCGGGCAACGGTTCAACGATTCGAATTGCCAGTAGACCCACACCGACGCAGCAGACAAGTGAAGGGCACTATTATTACGAACCGGAAACATTGTGGCGCACCGTAGCAGAAGTTATTCAAGAAGCGGCTCAAGCTGCCAAGCCTAGTGAAATTTCCGGTATCGGTATTACGAGCATGGCGGAGGCGGGACTCGTACTGGATGTACAATCCGATAAACCGCGCTCCGTTATTATCCCTTGGTTCGATACACGAACGAAGGATCAAGCGGAGCGAATCGGTCGTGAGTGCGATCCACTTGATCGCTTTGCCAAATCTGGACTACGCGCTAGTTACAAGCAGGGTTTAGCTAAGCTACTGTGGCTTCGTGAACATGAACAAGTGAATTTGACGAATGCGAAGTGGCTATCCATGGCTGACTACATTACATATCGCTTAACAGGTAAGATGGCAACAGACTACACACTGGCAGCTCGTACATTTGCTTATCGGATCGATACGAAGAGTTGGGATGTAGATTGGATTCGCCATTTCGGATTGGAGTCGGACTTGTTCCCTGATGTGGTGCCTGCAGGTACTTCGATTGGAACGGTGAAGAATGAACTTGCGGCAGAGCTCGGTGTACATGGATCTACAACTGTTGCAATCGGTGGACATGATCATGTATGCGCGGCATTGTCTGTAGGCGCTATTCATCCGGGTATTGTGTTTGATTCAATGGGAACGGCTGAAACATTGATTGGTGTACTGCCAGATCGTCCATTAGGTAAAGTGGAATTTGATACGGGACTTTCATACGGATGCCATGTGGCAGGCGGTAATCGCAACTTCTGGATGGGCGGCATTAATGCTTCTGGCGGGTCAGTGGAATGGCTTCGAACGAAACTTGCGGATCAAGAGCTGACTTATGAGCAGATGGCGCAGTTATTATCTCGCACGAAGTTAGGTCCGACAGGTATTCTGTACTATCCGTATTTGTCAGGCAGCGGTGCGCCGCAATCAGACCCATCTGCTAAAGCAGCATTTATCGGACTTGCGAAGCAGCATGATAAAGGCGATATGCTCAAGGCTGTGCTCGAAGGACTTGCTTATGAGATGGAATCGATTCGTCGTGTGGCTGAAAAAGTTGCCGGTGAGACGATTGATCGAGTAATTGCTGTAGGCGGAGGAACGCGTAATTTGCACCTGATGCAAGCTAAAGCTGACGTATCTGGATGTACAATGGTAATCTCGAACGTTTCAGAGGCAGGACTGCTGGGTGCGGCGATGATTGGTGGAATGGGAGCGGGTCTATTTGCAAGTACGGATGAAGCAGTGAGACATATTGGGTCCGAACAGTCACGACTAGCGCTAGATCGTGTCATAGAGCCGAATATACAGCATCATCAACAGTATCAACAAATATATCAAGATGGATATATGGTGCTGCAGAAACCATTGCGACAGTTCTATCAACAAAAATTGTTATAAATTGGCACTCATTATTAGTTAATCTTTACAAAAAATAAAGACATGAAAACAGGGGATAAACCTGTTATCGTGCCTTTATTTTTTTTGAAAAAGGCTGTCGTGTCAGTGGTTTGATAGTGGTTGTACAAAAGTCTGTGATTTTTTATACATAGGCTGTTTGTGAAACGTGTTACAATGTTTTTGAATTAAAAAGCGGGGGGACATTACACAATGAGAAAACTATCAACGATTTTAGCAGCAGTATTGATTGTTGGTTTACTTGCAGGTTGCGGCGGCAATGCTAACAAAAATGCAGCTTCACCATCTCCAGCAGCGGGACAAAATGCTGAACAAGGTAAATACAAAGATGGCGCATATTATGCTGAAAGTGAATATGACGAAAAAGGCATGAAGGGCGCTGTAGTCCTTAATGTTAAAGACGGCAAAATCACTGACGTTAACTGGACTGAAGTAAGTAAAGCTGCAGGTCCTGATAAAAAAGAACTTTCCAAAACTGGTAAGTACGGTATGAAAGAAAAAGGTAAAGCTCAATCTGAATGGCACGAGCAAGCTGAAAAGGTTGAAAAGTTCTTAGTTGAAAAACAAGACCTTGCAGCGCTCGCTTTGAAAGATGAAGAAGGTCACACAGATGCAGTATCTGGTGTATCCATCAAAGTTAAAGGTTTCACAACGTTAGTTACTAAAGCACTAGCAGCTGGTCCAGTTGAAGCTGGTCCTTACAAAGATGGTGCTTACCATGCAGAGCAAGCAGCATTCGCTGATTCTGGCTGGAAGTACAAAGTTGACCTTACAGTATTGAACGGTAAAATCGTTGCAGTGAACTGGAACGGTGTGAATAAAGATGGCGGCGACGACAAGAAGACGCTTGATAAAGCTGGTAAGTACGGCATGAAAGAAAAAGCTAAAGCTCAAGGTGAATGGTATGAAGAAGCTGAAAAAGCTGAAGCATTCTTGATCGAGAAACAAGATCCCAAAGCTGCAACACTTAAAGATGATGGTACAACAGATGCAATCACTGGCGTTTCCATCAACGTTAAAGATTTCTTCCAATTAGTTGAAGAAGCATTGAAAAATGCGAAGAAGTAATTAAATCTAAACATGTAAGTTTGGGTTACAACATCACAAGCGCAAATGCGATCTAATCGTGTTTGCGCTTGCGGTTTGCTACAAGGAATATCCTAAATAAACCCAAGAGGTGAAAAATTGTGAAAAATATCATAGTATTAGGCGGCGGATACGGCGGTATCCTAACGGCTAAAAAACTAGCTAAGAAATTTAAAAAAGATGCGGGATTCAAAATCACGCTTATCGATAAAAAACCTTATCACACTTTACTGACTGAGCTTCATGAAGTAGCGGCGTGCCGTGTTGAAGAAGATTCAATTAAAGTTGATTTGAAAAAAGTGTTTGCTGGCCGCGGTGTGGACGTTGTTCTTGATGATATCGACAACATCGACTTCAAAGGCAATAAGCTTCACTCGAAATCGAGCAAGACTTATGACTACGATTACCTCGTAATCGGTACAGGTAGCAAGCCATCCTTCTTCGGTATCCCAGGTGCAGAAGAGCATGCATTCTCCCTATGGTCATTTGAGAATGCAGTAACATTGAAGCATCAAATCCGTAACATGTTCGAGCAAGCAACGAAAGAAACGGACCCTAAAGCTCGCGCAGAAATGCTTACTTTCGTTGTTGTAGGTGCAGGTTTCACAGGTATTGAGATGATCGGTGAGCTTGGCGAGTATAGAGAGCAGCTATGCCAAGAGTTCTACGTAGATCCATCTGAAGTAAGACTTGTAGTTGCAGATATGGCACCGAAAATTTTGCCAATTTTACCAGATAAACTGATCCAAAAAGCTCAAAAGCGCCTAGACAAAATGGGTATCGAAGTGATCACAGGTACACAAATTAGTGGTGTAACTCCGAACTCTGTTATCCTTGGTGATAAAGGTGAGCTTAACTCCAGAACTGTTGTTTGGACAGCGGGTGTTGAAGGTTCAGACCTAGTGGGTAACCTAGATGTATCTCAACAAGGTAGAAAACGTATCTTAACAAACGACAAGCTTCAAAGCGTTGACCACAACAATGTATTCGTTGTTGGGGATAACATCTTCTATATTCCAGAAGGTGAAGAAAGACCAGTTCCACAAATGGTTGAGAATGCGGAACTTGCGGCACCGCTAGTTGCGCACAACATTCATGCAGATGTATACAACTTACAGAAAAAATCATACAAGCCTACGTTCCACGGTACGATGGTATGTATCGGTGGTCGTTACGGGGTTGCTAACATCGGTTCTGGTAACAAAATGTTCATGTTCAGCGGCTTCATGGCGATGTTCTTCAAGCACTTTATTAACTTGTTCTACCTATGCCAAGTTGCTGGCTTTAACAAATGTTATTCTTACATGAAGCATGAGTTTTTCCACATAAAGAACAACCGTACAATGGTGGGTGGCTTGCTATCCAAGCGTACACCGAACTTCTGGCTCGTTCCACTGCGTATCTTCGTCGGTGCAATGTGGTTTACTGAGGGTTGGAAGAAGATTGGTAAGGTAATCGAAGATCCGAACAATATCTTCTTGATTCCTGCTAAAGTTGTTGATGGTGCTTCCGCGGCTTCTCAAGCAGCTGAAGGTGCAGCGGGAGAAGCGGCTAACGCAGTTGCAGCTCTTCCAGTTCCAGATTTCATCGCAAGTATGGTTAATGGTTCGATGGACCTCTTCTTCTACAATGCAGATGGTGGCTTTACGGCACTTGCTTCTATCTTCCAGACAGGTATGGTTGTCGGTGAGATCGTGTTCGGCTTGATGTTAATCGCAGGCTTGTTCACTCCACTTGCTGCACTTGGAACTATTGCAATGGGGCTTATGATTTATACATCCGGTATGGCTCCATACGAAATGCTATGGTACATCTTCGCAGCAATCGCACTTATTGGCGGTTCCGGTAGCGTATTGTCCCTAGACTACTATGTAATCCCACGCCTTAAGCGTATTTGGAAGAAGATTCCTTTGGTTAAAAAATGGTACCTGTTTGCTGATTAATTCAGCTTCATAATTGAATAGACTTTGTTGATCGGGAAGGAGTAATGTGGACGGTGTTCAGCTGTACATTACTCCTTTCTATTCCTAAGGGAGGATAAACAAAATGAAATCATTAAACCATCCATTGCTTCTGGATACGATTCAAATGCTGCAAGATTCACTTTCTCAAGAAGCAAAAGTTACTTTAACACCTGATTATCGTGCTCTACACAATATGGTTCAATTAATTGAGTCGTACCAAATGGAAGGTTTGCAGCGTCAACACGTACTTGGTTGCTATATTTTACTTCATATGTCTTTAATGAAGCATCAAGGATTAAGCTTGGCTGACGGGCAGCTAACGAAACACATCTTGGATGGCGATTATTTGTGCAGCATGTACTATGATTTAGCAATGAAGTGGGAGCTCTTTGGTTTGCTCACATTCCTCGCTCCTGTACACAAGCAAATTCAAATTTCGCGGGTACAAGGCGATAAGAAGGACTTTTTATTAACACAACGATTCCAGCAATATTTAAATAAAAATTATGCGAGGGTCAGCGATGAAGCTATCTAATGCTTTACATATCGACATCGCTCGAATTGATAAAGAAATGCTCCGTATTGTGAAGTATGACCGTGATGTACCAAGGCATTCCATTATTCAAAAAAGTGTGGAGAACCTTGTCGCATCAGGTGGCAAAAGGCTTCGACCGATGATGGTTATCGTCGGTAGCAGGTTTGGAGATAAGGCTAGTAAGACACAAGTGTTGCAGCTTGCTGCAGCAGCAGAACTCATCCACGTCGCCTCTCTCATCCATGACGATATTATTGATGAGTCTGACACGCGTCGAGGGCAACAAGCCCTACATAAAGCAACAGATGTGAACAAAGCCGTGCATGTGGCGAACTACTTAATGGCGCGCGTGGTGGAACTTCTAACCCAATTCGGTGAGGATGGACAGCAATTCATTCGTGAATTATCCGGTTTTACAACAAGCAAGTTGTGCTTGGGTGAATACCAACAGCTGAATAACCAATATAATTATGATATTCCGATGGAAACATATTTAGATAAAAGCAATAACAAAACCGCTGTGCTCATGGCAGCTTGTCTACAAGTTGGGGCTCAGATCGCAAAGGCGAAGCAGCCGGTCATTGAACAATTGTATGCTTTCGGTGAATACGTGGGCATGGCTTTTCAGATCAGAGATGATGTCCTCGATTTCACGCAATCCTCGGAGCAATTAGGTAAACCTGCCGGTATGGATCTGATTAACGGCCAAGTGACCCTACCCGTGCTTTATGCGCTGCAAGATCCTGATCTTGCCCCGCGTATTCGTGCGATACATGCAGACACACCTGCTGAGGAAGCTGCAGACGTCGTAGAAGCGATTCGCAAGAGCGGCGTAATGGCTCAGGTCTTGAATCAGAGCGAAGCTTATATGGACAAAGCACGCGACATCGTAAGGCAGTTAGAAGCATATGAGGCACACGAGGATTTAGAGCAAATATGGCGATACTTCGCCGCACGCGATCACTAGAGAAGATGCTTGAACCTGAGAGAAAGGTTTAAAGCATCTTTTTTAAGCTCGAATAATCATATATTTCCTTTTTTGAATGTGCTCAAAAAGTTAAACGAAGAAGAAAAGAATCAACTATAGGACAAAGTGATCCCCTTTGAAATCGTGAAATTACCATGATATAAATTCAATATTCACGATTGGAGCAGCGACCAGAAGTGATTCTTTTGAACACAGTCTGTTAGAATGGAGGTGGATAAAGATGAAGATGAATTTTTGAAGGAAGAACTGGATGCGTTTTGTGCTTTTCGGAGTGAGTGTCGTAGCTATATTGATCATGATAAAAAGGATGTTAAAAAGCGCTTGAATAGTGAAAATGTGTTAAAAAAAGTATAAGAATGATTTATGGAATTACGTTTTATTACATATGGAAACAGGCGCGGTTGCTGAATTTGGAATCTATGGAACGGTTGCATAAAGAGCATCAGATATTTTCATCATGGCTTTATATTCAAAACAATTTGCTTACTACTACTAAACTCTTTTAGTATTTTGCTCGAATTACTTAATTCTAAGGTTCCAAATGAATTGAATTTGAATTTTCTTATATCATAAATAAAATCATAAATGAATTTTCCATCTTTTATAAAGACGATTCTTCTATTAATATCGGACTCCAATCTTTGTAGGTTGCATTCAACTCCTACGAGCGTATTAATATTTTTAGTATCAGTAAAGGGGTCTTCTATAATAAATGCTTTATCCCAAACAAACGGAGTGATTTTAGAAAATTCAATTTCTTCTTCGCTCTTTAGTTCATTGATATTGGTTTCAATAATTTCACTTTTTGTGGGAGGAGTATTAGCAAAGTAATAGCTAATTAACCCTAATGAAATAAATACTAATATTATTACAATAGTAACTATTTTTTTTTTCATATTTTCTCCTATAAATTTTATAAGGAAGATCGTTCCCTGCACATACTCCCCACAAGTTCGATCTTCCTTATATTAATTATTTTATTATTGATTATGAATTCATTCTAACTTATTTTTTTAAAATAATCATTTCACCATTATTAATTTTTGTTTGAACTCTTTCTGCAAGATCAGTATTTGATACTGCATAAGGGATTTCATACCAACTAACACAATCTCTGCCTTTTCCGTTATTATGTAAATCCATCGCTCTATGTTGTAATCCATTAAACCCATTCCAAACCTCTGCCCTATATTGATCGTCAGTTAATCCATGATTTTCATGTGCAGTTGCGAATTTTTCTGCCAAATTCTTTGTAATATTTAAAGCCATTATCGCATTCCATAAAGCATGTCTAAATGCGTTCCCTTTATCACCATCTTTCCAACCTGGATAATAAGAGTTTGTGAGTGCATCTGTGTTATTCTTTGCCGCATTCACAATTAAAGCTTCCGCAGGATACATAGCAACTAACCACTTTTCATCTGTTGTTAAGTTATTCCAACTCTGTCCCGCTTCGCTTAATAAGCCTCTAGTCTGTACATTATCGTGATTTGTAAATACCATTCCTACAATTTCTTCTGGTGTTAATTGAGGCTTTTCTTTTTTTAATTCAATGATATGGTGAATAAATTCAATGTCTCCTGGACTTACAAATTTACTCATTTCGTCAAAGTTTCGAGATGAACCCTCAAGATTTTCCTCTAACAAATTTTTAATGTCATTTTTCATAAGTTCAAGTTCATTACTTGAACTTCGTGAAGAAGCCATTTCATAACTTGCATAGGATGAGGTTCCGTTTGTTACATTGGCATAAGCATATGAAGTACCTGGCAGTAGTAGAGATAAAGAAAGAATTGATAAGGTTGTTGCTTTAGCTAAAAATTGTTTTTTCAATAGATTGATCTCCTTTCATATTTAACTACAAAATGAGAATATCATAGCGAATATGTCGAAGTAAGGGGAAAAATGTAAAAAATATAATTTAATACTTTAATGGTTTTAACGTCCATGTTTTTATACAACGGATTGTAAATGTGAAGTGCGACATCTAAAATAAAGAAGCGGTAGCACGGTGAATTGCTATGAAGCTATGAATGCACAGAAAGCTAGCTGACAGGTAAGATCATATCAGAGGTAGCTCAGAGCTGTGTGAGAAACTAGAGAAGATTTATCTCCGGAGCAAATAGTAGGGAAGCGTCGTTGCGGAAGGAAAGACATTGGTATGTTTTAAGACACTAACTCTGGTTCTATGACGGCAAGCTCTCTTAAAGGGAAACGAAGCAAACCTCTGGAAACGAGGGGGATGTTTCTTGTAGGCATACTCATTCGTCAACGCCTCAAGGAGGTCCACATTAGTAAGAAATTTGGTCATCACGATACAGTCGTGACTAGCTGAGGAGTTCTACGATTTAGCGAAAGTAATGGATGAAGAACTCACGCTTGTAGTATCCCTTATTAATCACCGTCTTCGTAAATGTTTGGGATGGAAGTCTGCTCATGATGTATTTATGGATAAGCTGTCAACCTTAGTTTGATAAATCGTTATTTATTGAGGGAAGAATTTTTTCCCGAGGCGAGTGGTATTTGAACAAATTTGTATTCTTTTTGTACTTTCAGTGAAAGGCTTGTACAGCAGTATTCGTATGGTCTATAATAAAAGTTCATCTTTCATGTAAGCGCAAACAATATTTCTTTATACGAAGGAGACCTCAATTAAGATGAATCCAAAGAAAATGATCACAAAATTCTTAAGTCTGGGACTAGCTGTAACGATGGTTGGAGCTGCATTTACAAGCATTCCAGCACCAGCTAAGGCGGCGGAAGCTGCAAAGAATGATGAAGTGAAAATTACGCTTCTAGGTACATCAGATATTCATGGACGTTTCATGCCTTGGGACTATTCCACGGATGCAGCGAATAATACGGGCAGTTTAACACAATTGCTTACGATCATTAAGAAAGTTCGTGCAGAGAATCCGAATACAATCTTGCTTGATGCAGGGGACAGTATTCAAGGCAACTCAGCTGAGCTATTCAATGACCAACCACAATCACCAATGATGGTTGCAATGAATGAAATGGGCTATGACGCATGGGCGCTAGGTAACCATGAGTTTAACTTCGGACTTGATACACTTGAGAAGATTAGCAGCCAGTACAAGGGGCCAATCTTAGCAGGTAACATTTATAAAGAGAACGGTGAGCGTTTCTTGCCAGCTTCCACGGTTATTGAGCGTGCAGGCGTGAAAATCGGGGTAATTGGTATGGATACACCGATGACTGCAGAGTTTGAAAAAGGTACAGATCACGTTAACGGTATCGTATTCACGAATCCAGTTGATGAAACGAAAAAAGCAATTAAAGAGCTTGAAGGCAAAGTCGATGCAACTATCGGTCTTATGCATATGGGCTTGGAAAATGAAAATGGCAGACCAGGTACAGGTGTAGCGGATATTGCCAATGGCAACCCTGAGCTTACTGCTATTTTTGCAGGTCACATGCACAAGCTTGTGAAGAAGGAAGAAGTAAATGGTGTTCTAATTACTGAACCAGACAAATACGGTACACATATTTCCCGTATTGACCTTACTTTTGTAAAAGAGAACGGCAAGATGGTTCTGAAAAGTAAAGAAGCTACTGCACTTCCAGTTAAACAAGCGGATGGCAGTTTCACAACTTCTGATGCTGATCTTGAGAAAAAGCTTCACCCGTTCCACGAGCATGCTCGTGCAGATGCGAACATCGTAGTTGCTGAGCTTAAAGGCATGAACCTTGTTCCTAAGAACGAGATTGAAGGTATTCCACAAGTTCAAATTCAAGAAACGCGCCTTGCGGACTTCTTCAATGACGTGATGCTGCATTACAGTAAAGCAGACGTTGTTGCGCATCAGATCGACAATGACAAAGCACGTTTAGACATTGGTGCGATTAAGAAGAAAGATATTGCTTATAACTATCAATACGCGTTAGGTGAAATTACGAACTATAGAGTAACAGGTAAAGACCTGAAAGATTATATGGAATGGTCTGCTGGCTACTTCAATTCCACGCGTCCGGGCGATGTAACGATCAGCTTTGACAATAAGCGTCGTGCATCCAAGTACAGCACGAATGATTTCTTCGGCGGTGTGAAGTACGAGATCGATTTAACGAAGCCTTACGGTGACCGAATTACGAATGTACGCAAGCATGATGGAACACCGATTAAACCAGAAGACAAGTTGACTCTAGGTATGAATGCATACCGTATGGAATTTCTTCAAGCGAAAGGCGGCGCACTTGAAGGTCGTAAGTTCGAACAATTGTGGTCTTCCAAAGATGAGAGTGCTTACGGCGAGACAGAAGGTATTATTCGTAACCTTGCGATTAAATACCTGAAAGAAGAAAAGAATGGCGTATACGAGCCAAAAGTTCAAGATAACTGGAAAGTACTCGGTATCGATACAGCAGCACCTGAGCGTGCAGATGTTGTAGAACTGATCAATAAAGGCATTCTAGGGGTTCCAAAAACAGAAGATGGCAAGTTCACGAATGTGGCTTCCATTAACATTAAAGATGCAGTAACGAAAGAAATGATCGAAGAACTTGCGAAGAATGCAAAACTTGCTCCAGAGCAATTTGCAGGTGTACAAACAACTGGTGAGTTGTACAGCAAAGTGAATGCGGCTCTTAAGGCAGCAGGAACGGGTACAGAGGACAAGAAGCCGGTTGACGATAAGAAACCTGTTGAAGAAACTAAGCCTGTTGAGAAGCCAGTTACGGAGCCTGTAGTAGAGAAGCCGGAAGCTTCCAAACAAGGTGTTGTAACGGCATCCTTCCTTAACGTTCGTGCTGGTGCATCTTATGATGCAAAAGTTTTCGCGTCCGTACCTAAGGGAACAGTACTTGAAGTACTAGGCATGGAAAAAGGCTGGTTGAAAATTTCCTTCAATGGAAAAATTGCTTACGTGGGTCCATCTCATGTAACAGTTCAGTAATCATAATTAATAATAATAAAAGCGCATGCCCCTCAAAGGCATGCGCTTCTTTATTTCCTATCCACGTAACAAAAAGTAATCCGCCATCGTGAATACTAAGATCACCATGCTAATCACTTGATTAAGCTTATAAGACGCCAGCTTCATCAGCTTCGGGTTGCTCGGTTTAATAACGCGGTGCTCGGCTAGGAGCAGGATGAGTGCAATACCAAGTCCGACTAAGTACAGCCATCCCATATGTTGAATCCAGTATAAGCACACGAGGAGGAGCATCATAATCAGGTGGAAGCTTCTTGCGATAAAGAGTGCGTCTTCGAGTCCGAAGATGCTAGGTACAGACCATAGACCATTCTTCCGATCAAATTCAATGTCTTGGGTCGCGTACACAATATCGAAGCCAGCAATCCACAGCATAATAATCGTCCCTAAGATAAACGGTGTGAAGGCGAACTGACCGGTCACAGCGAACCAAGCGCCAACAGGTGCAGATGCAATTGTAAATCCTAAGTACAAGTGACATAACCATGTGAATCGCTTCGTGTACGAATAGGAGGAGATCAGAATGATCGCCACGGGCGACAAGGCGAAGCAGAGTGGATTCAGCATGTATGCCGCGAATATAAATAACAAGTAATTCAATATGATGAAGACCGCAACTTCTTTATCTTGAAGCAGCATTCTTGGCAAGTGGCGGTGAGCGGTACGTGGATTCAGCGCATCGAACTGCTTGTCGACAAGCCGATTAAACGCGTTAGCGCCGTTCCTCGCACCGATGAGCGCAATGAGTGACCACATCATGACATATAGTGGCGGGACGCCTCCAGCAGCCCATACAATGGATATAATCGCAAATGGAAGCGAGAATAACGTATGCGAGAACATAACAAGCTCTCCGAACATCCGTGTTTTATGATAAATTTTACTTAACAAAACCATATGCAGCCCATCTTTCGTCTACTTTCGTCTTGATCGAATCTGGCATGACAACATCATCTGGCCAATTACGTGTATGACCTTCACTAGCCCATTTCTTCGTCGCATCAATACCGAGCCTATGCCCATAATGCGCCGTATTCGATGCACAATCGAGCAGATCCAGCGGCCCTTCTGAGAGGACCAAATCGCGTTTCGGATCAATATTGTTAAACACCTTCCACATCACTTTGGAGACATCATGCGGACTCACTTGTTCATCTACAACGATAAGCATCTTCGTATACATCATGTGCTTAAGTCCCCATAATCCATACATAACTTTCTGGGCATGCTTCGGATACGCCTTCTTGATTGAGACGATCGCACAATTGTTAAAGATACCTTCAAGCGGTAAGTGTATGTCTACAATCTCAGGTAGTAAGCTGCGAAGGACAGGAACCATCGTTCGTTCCGTCGCTTTGGCGATATAACAGTTCTCTTGTGGTGGTTGCCCAACAATCGTCGTCGGATACACAGGTTTCATCTTCCGCGTCACCTTCTCAATATGAAAGACCGGAAAGTCATCCACAGCCGAGTAATACCCCGTGTGATTCGCATATGGGCCTTCCGCACGCATTTCATCCAGTTCCACATAGCCCTCAAGCACAAATTCCGCATCAGCTGGTACTAGGATATCACTGGTCACACATTTCACAACGCGGATAGGTTCTTTACGCAAAAATCCTGCAAACAACATCTCATCAATCTCTTTAGGCAGTGGTGCAGTGGCCGAATAAATGAGAGCAGGATCGCCGCCAAGTGCGACTGCCACAGGCATCCGTTTATGTCCCATTCTCCGATACTTCTCGTACGCTTCTCGTCCGTCTTTATGCCAATGCCAGTGAATGCCTGTCGTTCGCTGATCGAATACATGCAAGCGATACATCCCGACATTCTGCTGTCCCGTCTCCGGGTCTTGTGTGATGACAAGGGGAAGTGTGATCGCTCGTCCGCCATCCTGCGGCCAACTATGGAGAATCGGTAGTTCATCCAGATTCGGTTCTTCGATCACTTCTTGGCATGGCGCCATAACATCAATATCTATCTTTCTCGGAAAATAGTCCTTCAGCGCCTGACCATCACCAGCATTCGACTTCCATAAGCTCATAAACGCCTGCATGACCTCTGCAATGTCATCAAGCTTATTAAGTCCCAATGCAAGCGCCATACGCTCGTAAGACCCCATACTATTCATCAGCACGGGGTAGTTCGAGTTTTTCACTTTTGTAAAAAGGAGTGCGTTCCCGCGCTGCTTCACAACGCGGTCTGCAATCTCCGTCATTTCGAGGTAGCTGTCGACTTCCACATCAATAGAGTGGAGTAGTCCCCGCTTATTTAAATCTTGGATGAAGTGTTGCAAGTCCTGATAAGCCATAAGCTACACAAGTGCAGCTATTGCCACATCAAGCGCGGATAGCATCTTGTTGATATCGTCTTCCGTCACGACAAGCGGCGGTTGGAACGCAATTACATTGCGATTTACGCCATTCTTACCAATGATGAAGCCGCGGTCTTTCATGATCTCTAGAACTTGATCGACCACTACAGCACCCTTCGCTGGGTCTTCCGCACACATTTCCATGCCAAGCATCAGTCCAAGTCCACGTACGTCAGAGATCAAGCTGCTATATTTACTTTGTAACTCAACTAGATGATCTTTCAACATCTTGCCTAAATCCGCTGCACGATTTGCCAGCTTCTCCTGCTCAATGTAGTCCAGTACCGCTAGGGCTGTCACAGCTGATACAGGGTTACCGCCGAATGTTGAAGCGGAAGGCTTCGTGAATGCGGAAGCAATCTCATCGGTTGAAGCGAAGCAAGAGATCGGAACACCGTTCCCAAGCGCTTTCGCCATTGACATGATGTCGGGAACAATACCGAAGTGTTCCATCGCGAACATTTTGCCCGTACGACCGAATCCAGTTTGAATCTCATCCGAGATTAACAAGACGTTATATTGCTCTAGCAGTTTCTTCACTTCTTGGAAGTACCAAGGAACAGGAACGATCATCCCGCCATTGCCCTGAATCGGCTCAACGATCATTGCAGCAATCTGATCGCCTTTCTCTTCAAGCACTTTCTTCAGTGCATCCAGTGAGCGCGTAGCCGCTTCATCTGGCGTAAGCTTCGTATCATAAGGTCTTGGAATGAAAGATACATCTACATCATCCAAGTTGCTGTCTGCACGCCACATCGGAATGCCAGTGACTGCCATCGTCAGGTACGTACGACCATGAAGTCCATTCTCCAGCGCGATAAAACCACTCTTGCCCGTATATAATCGAGCAAGCAGCATCGCCCCTTCATTCGCTTCTGAACCGCTGTTGCAGAAGAACGTGCGGTTTAGCTTCCCAGGTAAGACAGATGCCATTTTTTCCGACAAATCAACCATCGGCTGTGTGAGGTAAATGGTCGTTGTATGCTGCAATTGTTGCAGTTGTTTGATTGTGGCAGTCGTAATTTGCTCATTACAATGCCCACATGCGACAACGGAAACACCTGCGAAGAAATCTACATATTGCTGATCCAGTTCATCGTACAAATATTGCATGCTACCGCGAACAAGCTGCGGTGGATTTTTGTAAAAATGCGCGGTACACGGGTAGAAGTAAGCTTTTCGTTTGGCAAGAATGCCTTCAGGACCGATGTAAGTCATGCGTTCAACTCCTCAATACCAAGATTAAAACTGCAAAGTACCTAACGTGTAACCTGCATACACAGGCTCCATCTCTGCGTAGATTTGATCACATTTTTCGATTGAACCAAGTGCCTTCATATAAGCTTGAACAACTGTACGCAGCTGCTCCGTCTTATACGTACAGCCTTCAATACGGAAGTGGGTAGCACCAACTTGATTCAATTCACGCAAGAGTGGGAGGTAGTTCAATTCTTTTGCAAGGGTAAGATGATTCTTCCCATGATGATCGCGATAAACTGGGTTTTCGCCTTTATCGGTTAGAAGGACAAGGTAGTCGTTATCCACGAACTTGTTGTCTTCTTCTGCGATCGCCTGCATCACTTCAGTATTCTCATATAGATCATGCTCCAAGTACATCGTAACCGGAGAGCCATGAACAACCATTTCAAGTGGAACGGTACTACTTTCAAGCAATGCCTTTAGGTTGTCTGTCGGTAACTCTAGAGAGGTAACAAGACGCTCGACACCGAATTCGGCATATTGCTCCGCTGCGAGATGATTAAAGATATTCAAGTTAAAGTCACCAACAAGCGGGTAACCGTATTTTTTAAATTTGCGAACAGCACCACTGTTGGTCACAAGTAATCCATCCAGATCAAGCTTGTTATTCGCAAGCAGTTGATCGTATTGATCAAATTGCAATTCGTTCATCATGCGTGGCATGCCGAGATAAATCTTGGAGCCAGCTTTCATTGCAGTAAGTTCTTCAACATCTTTCTTTGTAAAAGGAAGATCTGGCAGGAACACATCACCAGACAAGTAAATGTGATGAACCCCTTCTTCAATCGCCATCTTCGCTTGTTCCATGTTGTTCACGCGAACGCTAAGCTCTGCTGCTTTCACATCACGTTTACTAGTATTCTCGCTGAGGATTTCTTTGACTTTCGCAATGCGATCTTCGGAAATCTCACGTTCTTCCGTAGGTGTACTGAACACTTTACCTGTACTATAAAATTTACCTGTCCCTTCATAGCGACGGTTGATATTAGATAGACCAGGCTTACCAAATGCAAATGCAGTAGAGAAGTCGCGCTTGCGATTTTCTGTTAATAGGTCACGATCTTGAATGCGGTTATATCCGATTGGATCTTCAATGTAACGGTCAATGGCTTCACCATAGCTATTCACAAGCATCGTTAAGAATTCTTTGTCACGCATGCGACCTTCGATTTTGAAAGAAGTAATATGAGCATCAATAAGTTCAGGAATATGTTCGTACATGTACATATCTTTTGCTGCAAGCGGGTATTCGGTTGGATATACATAACCGTCGCGTTTAATGCGGTATTCCCATCTGCATGGCTTGAGGCACTTGCCGCGGTTACTACTAAACCCGAACATCATCGAGCTTGTGAAGCAGTTCGAACCGTTAACGGTACACATGTCACCATGTACGAAGTATTCAATCTCCATACCTGTAGCTTGTTGAAGTGTCTTAATCGTCTGAAGATCAAGTTCCCGCGAAGTTACGACGCGTGTAACACCAAGCTCTTTCAGAAGCTCAATCATCTCTAAATTATGAACGTTCATCATGACAGAAGAGTGGACATTAATATTAAGGTTCATTTCTTTGATCAGCTTAAATACGGCGAAATCTTGTGAAATAATAGCATCAGGCTGAACCCGATCAAGGAACTGGAAGTATGTTTGTGCTTCATCAAGATCACATTCATTCAATAGGTTGTTAACCGTTATATAGACTCTCTTATCCAGACCATGAGCAATTTCAATTGCCTTCTCGATCTCTTCATACGAGAAATTATAGCCTTTGCGCATCATACGCATGTTCAGACTCGGTCCACCTAGGTAAACCGCATCACAATTCGTATGAATAATTGTTTCAAAAATATCGAATGTACCGACTGGAGCGAGGAGTTCAACTTCTTTTCCATTAAAATAACGTGCCAAGTGAGGTTCCCCCTTGTTGTTTCTGGATTTTTATCGAATGTGATTATTATCATAGAGTATCTTTAAAAGCAAATGATCCCGACCATCGCAAGGAACATAATGCCAATAAAGGCGGTGTCTTGCAGATGCCAAGTTAATGTATAATAGCTCGATCTTGGAGCACCTAGTTGGAAGCCTCGCGACTCCATTGAATAAAGCAAATCCTCTGCCCTCTTAAAGGCACTGACCATGACGGGAACGAGCAGGGAAATTGCCATCTTCCCTTTGTCTTTCCAAGGTAATTCTTTCATATCCGCACCGCGTGAAGCTTGGGCTTTTACGATCTTCTGGGCTTCATCTAAGATCGTCGGAATGAAGCGCAGTGCAATGCTGATCATGAGTGCAATTTTTTGAGGTGATACGCCGATGATTGTAAACGGACGAAGAATACCTTCCAGTCCTTGTGTAAGCTTAATCGGTGTTGTCGTGAACGTAAGAATAGCGGTGAACGTCACGAATAGAATCATCCGCCCTGCCGCCAGCATGCCGCGTGTAATGCCTTGGTCGTAAACATGAATAAATCCCCAAGAAAATAGTAGTTCTCCTTCTTTTATAAAAAAGAATTGAAACAGCATCATGAATATAATGAGCGGAGCAAGCGGCTTAATTCCTCGCATAAACAGCTTGAGCGGAATTTTCGTGCTGATCATCACAGCAAGAGAAATGATCGCAAGCCACAATAAACCTTGCCACGTGTCGATGAGAATAACGCTGGCTGCATAGATCATCATCGCAGTCATTTTGGCGCGGGGATCAAGGTGATGCACCCATGAAGCGGTGTTGATAAATCTGCCGATGATAAGTCGTTGCTGCATCATGTGGAACCTCCTTTACCGTTAACAAGTTGACTGATTCGGTCTGCAAGGTGAGCGGCTGAATAATGATTCACTTGACTTGAAATTGCGAATTGCTCCTCTAGCTTCTGCCAGAACCGAAGCGGTTTAGGCAGGGCAACATCTAGCTTATCGCCCCCTTGCTTAGATACTTCATACATCCCTTGTATATTTCCTTGATAGACGACAGTCCCTTGTTTCATGACGATCCATTCATCGGCGTAGTCAATAATCTCTTCTGTCCGGTGGGTTACGATAACGATCGTCTTGCCTTGATCTTTGCATAAGTGATGAAGCATCTGAATAAGTTCCTCACGGCTTTGCGGATCAAGGGTCGCTGTCGGCTCATCAAGTAGGAGAATATCTGGATTCATAACGAGTACAGATGCAATTGCGACTTTACGCATCTGTCCGCCGCTTAACTGAAGCGGGTTGCGACTCAGCAGGGAAAGAGGAAGGCCCATTGCATGTAAGGCTTGTTCTGCCTGCTTCTTGGCTTGTTCCTCGGATACGCCAAAGTTACGTGGTCCGAACATCAATTCTTTCTCTACCGTCTCTTCGAATATTTGCTGCTCAGGAAATTGGAATACGAGACCAATGCGCCTGCGCAGCCCCTGCAATGATTGTAGTTTCTGCCCAGAGCGTATTTCATAATCTAAGATTTGAATCGTTCCATCTGTTGGCAGTAGAATACCGTTGCAATGCTGGAGTAGGGTGGATTTCCCGCATCCCGACGCACCGATAATACCGACGAATTGTCCTTCTTGTATGTGTATATTCACATCTTGTAGTCCTAAATAGTTGTGAAGCGGGTCAGTCTTATAAGTATGAGTTACGTGCTGGAATGTAATTGCCATAGTGCTTTCACCAATTCTTCTTCATTAGTGGGATTACTGTTAATTCGTACGCCGCGTCTGTGCAATTGTTCGATCAAATCATGGATAAAAGGCTTCTTTAAGCGACAGCGATGCATCACATGATCTTGTTTAAACAGTTCTTGCGGAGATGCATCTGCGATAATCGAGCCTCTTTCCATCGCAAGTACACGATCTGATGCTGCAATCTCGTCCATATCATGTGTAATCGAGATTAACGTATATTGCCCGCTAGCCTGCATTTCTTGCATAATCGCAATCATATCTTGCGTTGCGAGTTCATCGAGCATCGAGGTTGCTTCATCGAACACAATAATGTTCGGTTCCATCGCCAAGATGGACGCAATGGCTGCTCGCTGCTTCTGACCGCCTGACAACTGCCCAGGATGCTTCTCCAACAGGTGGGTAATGTTCATTCTACCTGCGTACTTATGGATGCGCTTATCCATCTCAATTTGCGATAGACCCAAATTTTCTAATCCGAAGATGATGTCATCTTTGACGGATTGTCCAATAAACTGATTATCTGGATTTTGAAAAATAAAACCGATCTGCTTGCGGATGTCATACTTGCTGCTGGAATCAAGTTCTATTCCGGCAATGTGAATTCGACCTTCTTTTTTGGATAAGAGAGCATTTAACAATTTTACTAGTGTTGATTTTCCGCTGCCGTTCGCCCCGACAATCGTGACCCACTGTCCTTTTGGAATATCAAACGTTACATCTTGGATCAGGGGCTCTTCAGCGCGATAAGCGAAAGATACATGCTCCATTTGAATGATGGGCTGCTCCATGAAAGTCCCCCTTTGGCTATTCAGGTTTAAACGCCTCGAACAGCGACAATTTGGATAGCGAATTGACTAAATATTTCACGGCAATCCCGACAAAAATACCAGTCGCAATGCCTGTCAGCATAAGCGCTGGCAAATAGTAGAAGATCGCACTGCTTTTTAAGACAATCATGGCTGCTGCTAATTGACCCGTGTTGTGGGCAAGACCACCAGCAATACTAATTCCGATCAGGCTAAGCTGATTACGTCCAAGTTTCATCAGGACATACATCACAACGAAGCTTGCCATTGCCCCGAAGAAACTGAATAGGAAGCTGGAGAATGTTCCGAATATGAACGATGTCAGGATCGTCTTGAGTACAACTAGGGTTAGCGTATCTTTGCCATTTAAGAAGTATAGACAAGTCAGTACCATGATGTTCGCAAGACCGAGCTTTGCACCGGGAATGGAGAAACTCACAGGAATCATTGCTTCCACAATGCTTAGCACAACGGCAACAGCAGCGAAGATAGCGAGAATGATGACTTTCTTGAGTGCCGTAGTAGAATCATTATTGGACGATGGCATCCGTATCATCTCCTCCCTTGCTCTCTCCGATAATCTCGACTAGAACACGATTGGGGAGACAGACGATGGTCTGACCGGGTTTCGTAATATGACCGAAGGTAAAGCACACATCATCGGGACAGTCGGCTTCTGCCATCTCAATGCCACGATTATGTATGCGCAGCTTATTGTATCCGCGTTCCGTCTTTACTTCGACGAATTGCTCTTCCTCAGTCAGTTCAACTGTCTTAAACGGCTTACCATCGACTGATATTTTGGCAAAAGTATTCATGTTTTGTAATTTTTCGCTATCATCACCAGCAAAAAACCGGGGTACCATAAAGATCAATGCTCCTATGAGTACAACCGCGATGAGGATCATATCGCCACGTTTAAGTTTCATGTAAGTACCTCTAGTTTCTAAAAAGTTTCTAAAAATTATAGATTTCCAAATAATATGTGAAAAAATGTACATACTTTTAACATTCAACATTATACACCAATATTTTTAAACTCGCTAGGAAGTATGGCATAGCGAAGACTAAAAACATGATTTTGGCTGTGACATCTTTCATAACGACTATCAAGTAATGTTTGTTAAAATGACCCCAAATATGAGAACGTCGGAGGAAATGTATGGGTATGCTAACTAAGAAACAAGTACTGAGCGTGATCGTATGTCTGTCATTGTTGCTTCTAACTGCCTGTGGCGGCAAGAGTGCGAGCGATAAAACCGATCAGCCGAAGGTTGAATCGTATTTTATTTTTGATACATTAGTGACGTTAAAGGTATACAGTAAGAAAGTCACGGACCAGCATTTTAAAGAAATGCATGAACTGATGAAAGATATCGACCTGAAGATGAACCGCGAGCATGCAGGCGGCGAATTGAATAAGGTGAATGCACAAGCAGGTAAGGAAGCTGTTCAAGTATCCAAGGAAACATTCGATGTGGTGAAGAAAGCATTCAATTATTCCGAACTGTCGAAAGGCTATTTCGATTTTGCTATTGGGCCGCTTGTCGACTTGTGGCAGATCGGTAAAGAAGGCGCGCATGTTCCCGCGAAGAATGAGATTGCGCATGCCGCAACACTGGTGAACTATAAAGAAGTGACGCTTGATGAAGCGAATCACACGATTAAATTAAATAAAGAAGGCATGAGCATTGACCTTGGCGGTATTGGCAAAGGTTATGCAGCTGACAAGCTCGCAGATTACTTACGAGATCATGGCATGGATAGTGCTATTATTGATTTAGGTGGAAATATTTATGCAGTTGGATCGAAAGTAGAGGACAGACCTTGGAACATTGGTATCCAAGATCCGAATCAAGCACGCGGCAATCAGATTGGAAAGATGAAAATTACCGATCAAACGGTTGTGACATCAGGTGTCTATGAGCGATTTTTCGTGGAAAATGGGGTTCATTATCATCATATCTTAGACCCACATACGGGTTATCCTGTGAAAAATAACATTAACAGCGTCACGATTGTGACGAAGCATTCAACCGATGCAGACGCCTTATCGACGACCGCATTCGCTCTTGGGATTGAAGAGGGACTCAAACTAATGAATTCACTCGAAGGTGTAGAGGCGTTATTCATTACGAATGAGAACAAAATTTATGCGACAACGGGAATTAAAGAGAAGTTTGAACTTACCGATAAGAAGTTCCAGTGGGCGAATTAATACGAAAAAAAGGAGTGCATAAGCTGTCGCCAGCTTGCACTCCTTTTTAACATAAAGAACAAGTATTAGAATACTTGAACGACCTCGTGAATACCTTCAACCTCTTCAACAAGTGCGCGTTCGATACCTGCTTTAAGAGTAATCGTTGAGCTTGGGCATGATCCGCAAGCACCCATAAGGCGAAGCTTAACGATACCATCTTCTACGTCAACAAGTTCAACGTCACCGCCATCGCGTTGCAAGAACGGACGTAATTTATCAAGAACCTCAAGCACTTCATCATATTGACTTACGCTTTGTGTGTTTTCAGACATATTTTCCAACTCCCTTCTTAATCCTTATTATATTACATTCATCTGCCAATTGAAAATAACTGTTGTCCTATGCGATACTTAATTATTATTTCCTTGAAGGTGGACGAGTTATGAGACCGATTATCGAATTTTGTGCTTCCAATATGCATCATGGCACAGATAAAGTGATGAAGAAGTTAGAAGAAAATCCGGACTATGATGTCCTTGAATACGGTTGTCTTGGCAATTGCGGGGGCTGTTACTTGAGCCCATACGCATTAGTAAATGGTGAAACGGTTGTCGCTGTGACAGCGGATGAGTTATATGACTTGATTATTCATAAAATTAAAGAAATTGAAGAGATGGATAACTTATTCGATTTCTAGGCGCGATGCTATAAACTTAGCCGAAGTGGTTCTTGGATTTCCAAAGTACACCATTCTTCAGTACGCGAGGCACCATACCTGTCATAACCGTACGTTTACCCATAATACCGAACCCCGTTTTCTTACCTAAGGAGCCGAGCACGCCTTTAAGCTTGATCTTGCCGATGCGCGGCTTCTCATTTCTCCATATCGCATCCATAATATCTGCAATTTGCTTGCCTTGTGCACCTGCAGCTTGACCGCTAGGGGAGAAAGGAAGCGATGCGCAGTCCCCAACCACGAACACCTCTGGGTATTCGGGAATCTGATGGAGATCGTTAAGAACGACTCGACCTTGCTTATCCTTCGCTACATCCAATGCCTCGACAATTGGACTTGGCTTAATGCCTGCTGTCCATATCGTTGTATCCGCAAGAATGATTTCGTCTCCATTGTATAGTTCACAGCCTTCAACGCGGCACAAGGAAACATGTGAACGCATTTCGATATCGTGCTGAAGCATCCAACTGCGAACAAATTCCTGGAGCTTATTCGGGAATGCGGACAAGATACTTGCTCCGCGATCCAAGATGCGGATATTTAAGTCAGGACGACTTTCACGAAGTTCAGCAGCGACTTCAACGCCGCTGAGTCCGCCGCCCACAATGGTTACTGTACCATAAGGGTTTACATCATTTACATTCTGGTATGTTTTTCGAGCTTGTGAGAACGATTGAAGAGAATTGGTGTACAGATCTGCACCAATAATACCGTGGTAATTATCTGTACAACCAAGTCCAATCGTGAGCCAATCATAATCAAGCGGTTCTTTACCTGCGAAAAGTATCTTCTTATTCTCAAGATCTACACCCGTTACTTCTCCAAAGCTCAAAATGAGTCTAGGATCATCTGGGAAAGGTGTGCGAAGACTCGTCTCAGCAACGGTTCCTGCTACAAGTGCGTAGTACTCGGTTTTAAGCCCCTGAAATGGCATGCGGTCAACAAGGACGATCACCGCATCATCAGGCAAATCTTTTTCCAGCAGTTGGTGTGCAATAGCAAGTCCCCCGTAACCTCCGCCGAGAATAACAAACTTCTTCATATGTTGTATCCTTCCCCAATCTTGAATCGTGTTGAACCTGCGCTTACGCAGGCTTAGTATGTTTGGATTTCGTTATAAAACGTATCTCGTTCTACTGGGACACGGTCTGCACCTTTAATTAGATAAATAAGCTCATCTTTAGTAAGACCTTCTGGGGATGTTGCTCCTGCTGCGTGAGAAATACGTTCTTGAACAATCGTTCCGTGTACGTCGGAAGCGCCGAACGCAAGGGAAATTTGAGTAATCTTCGTACCCATGTTAATGAAATATGCTTTGATATGCTGAATGTTGTCACACATGAGGCGAGAGATCGCAATGGTCTTAAGCTCATCCCATGCAGATACGCGGCGCTTAATGCCTGCATTCACTGACGCAGGTTGGACAGAGTTCGGAATGAACACTAGGAAACCACCGGTTTCGTCTTGCAGTTCACGCAATTGAATCATATGCTCAATGCGCTCTTCCATCGTCTCAATAGAACCATATAGCATCGTTGCATGTGTTTTCATGCCAAGGCTGTGGGCTACGCGCTGTACTTCAAGCCATTGCTCAGTCGTTGCTTTACCTACACCCATTTTCTTGCGATAACGCTCTGATAAAATTTCTGCGCCTCCACCAGTCAGTGTTCCAAGTCCTGCTTCAATCAGGGTTTCTAACACTTCTTTGTAGCTAAGACCAGAAATGCGGGAGAAGAATTCGATCTCAGCAGCCGTATGCGCTTTGATCTCTACATTCGGATACTGCTTTTTGAGTCCGCGAATGCAGTCCACATAGTATTCAAAGTTGACGTTCGGATTGTGTCCGCCTGTAATGTGGAATTCTCTCATGTCTGGGTGATAATGTTGATCAATGAACGGGAAAATTTCTTCCGCAGAAAGTGTGTAAGCACCTTCTTCACCTTCATCACGGCGGAAATGACAGAACGCACAATGTGCTTCACATACGTTGGTGAAATAAAGGCTCATATTTTCAATGAAATAGACCTTCTTTCCATTCATACGTAAGTTCACCATATTCGCTAATTGTCCAATCGTCAGCAAGTCATCAGATTGATACAGGTATAGGCCGTCCTCTTTCGTTAGACGTTCACCACGTTGTACTTTTTCAGAAATCTCGGTCATTCTCTGGTCAGGGCTGCTTAGGATTACATTCATCACATAGCCTCCTTCATTTGTATTCAATCAAACTATCCATTGGTTAAACGTACATAAATAATCCATCCTATTATAAACCTATCAATAAAGTGGGGCAATACAGAACTGTTGACATTTTATTAGTAGGTTGTGTGCGCCATGCGTCAAATATTAGGGAAAAAATATGAAAAAAGTGGAATTCTGGATTCCAAATCAATCGAATTTCCTGTATACTTTGACATTATGTAGGAGGCTTCGGACTTTATTTTAGTATGAAAGGTGATGGAGAGTGTTAGCGATTGTCGATCAGAAGGAATTGCTGATTGATCTGAATAGACAGATTGAAGCAATGCGTAGTCACATGGTTTCGCTTGGAACGAAATATGATTTCTTGCATCCGGAAGTTCAAATTTGCAGTAAAAGATTAGATCGACTACTTATGGAGTACTATATCGCCTCTTTACACTTACAGAAGTACTGAGATGGATGTTCTGCCTGCTTGAGCCCCTTATTATTTCGGGGTATACTAGAGTAGGTAAGATGAAAAGTGTGATAGGAGGCTTTTTCTATGATTCAAATTAGTGAAGCAGCAGCTGATAAAATAAAGGAAATGCTTGCCGCAGAAGAAGTACCTAACTTGTTCTTACGTCTAGGCGTAACTGCAGGGGGTTGCAGCGGTTTTTCTTATGGAATGGGATTTGATGATGCGCAAGCACCGTCAGATAAAGAATTCGAATTGCATGGCTTGAAGGTCGTTGTTGACAAGGAAAGTGCGAAGTACTTGTACGGCGTTGAGATTGACTTTAAGGACCAAGGAATGGGTGGAGGCTTTACGATTGACAATCCGAATGCGGTAGCATCTTGTGGTTGTGGACAGTCCTTCAAACATAAAGAAGAAGAAGGCGCACCAGAGAAGTGTGATGATTAATTTTGAAGTGTGACGTCTTATTGGAACGGCTTATATCGAACCTTCTGTGTTTGTGCCCGGTAAGCGGCATGAATGCAGGAGGTTTTTTTATACGGTATAGAGTGTTCGAAAAGTTAAATGGAGAAGAAAAGGATCGCTGGAGGAGCCAAGCGTTCGCCTTTGAAATCGTGAAATAACCATAAAATAAATTCAAAATCCACGATTGAGACTCACAGGGTTTCCGAAGGAAAGCCACTTCGTAAGCATTTAAGTGATTCTTTTATTCGCAGTGTCCCACTTTTTGAACATGCTCTTCGTTTATCGTATTTAATAAATAATACGATTCAGTACATGTTTTCAAATTATATTTTTTAATCGCAAAAACAATTCACAACCTGTGTATAATAGTTATCCACATAACCCCAAGCAGAGTAACAAGCGTTACGACATTTATCAACATTTAATCAACAAAATATTCACAATATTCTGTGGATAAGCCCAGCTTGTTCTATTTTTTTGTCCATGATAGTATGATGATACTTTAAATGGAAAAAGGTGGTTAAATTGAGAATTATAAGCGATGAAATGCTTCTCAGTTCCTTTTATCAGGCTGTTGATTTAAGGCTTGAGCATGAGTTTATTGACCTTCTGCTTAGAGAAATCAAACGACGTAAATTAAAACTAGTAAGAACGTACATATACAGATAACTGGAAGGTATGGTCGCAAAGTGGACAACTCATCATGTGCAGACACGTATGCTGCGATAAGTCGGTCAAGCCATTGGAGAACGACAACACATCCATGGACCGATAAGGAGAGTAGGGACCTAAGTAATCATTATAGGGACCGAAGTCTTGTGCTTCTGCATGACAATGCGGGCAATTTGCGGTGAGTTGCTGAAGACCATTACATACTTCACAAAAATAAGACAAAGGGTATTCCTCCTTGTAATCGATTCTTACATCGAACAAGGCTAGAATACCCTTTTTTATTGAAAGCTATTTGTTACAATTGAATTAGAACTTGAGGTTCGAGCTGTGTCCTGGGGATAACTTCGCTTTAGGATCGATGTACACTTTTGCATTGTTGATCGCAGTAGGTGCTTCACCAAATCCAACAGCAATAAGTTTCAGCTTACCAGGGTAAGTTGTAATATCGCCTGCTGCAAAAATACCAGGGATATTCGTCTCCATGCGAGAATCAACGACGATAGATCCGCTTTCAATCTCAAGACCCCACTCTGCAATTGGGCCAAGGGAAGATACGAAACCGAAGTTAACGATGACCGCATCGACATCAAGTGTCATTTCCTCACCTGATTTGCAATCCGTAAGAGTGACTTGCTCGATGAAGTCTCCACCATGAAGCTTCGTAATTTCTTTAGGTGTTACGACATTCACTTTGGAGTTCATTAAGTTCTCTACACTGTGCTCGTGCGCACGGAACTTGTCTCTGCGGTGAATCAGTGTCACTTGCTCAGCGATTGGCTCAAGCATTAACGCCCAGTCCACTGCGGAGTCGCCGCCACCAGAGATTAATACTTTTTTACCTGCATAAGCATTCAGATCACTAATGAAGTACTGCAAGTTCTTCTTCTCATACTGCGAAGCTTCTGTAAGCTCTAGACGACGTGGTTCAAACGCGCCTACGCCACCGGATATAATAATGGAGCGGCTGAAGTGAACGCCTTTATCTGTTGTTACTTCAAATAAACGCTCTTCTTTTTTGGAAACGGAAACCACTTTTTCTTCTAAGCTAATTTGTAGATCAGGGAAAAGCTTCATTTGCTCTTTCAAGTTGTCTACCAAATTTTGCGCTGTCACCTTAGGGAAACCTGCAACATCATAGATGTATTTTTCAGGATAAAGGGCCGCAAGCTGTCCGCCTAGTTGTGGCATACTCTCGATGATTCGGACGGAAGCTTGTCTCATTCCACCATAAAACGCCGCGAACATACCAGCGGGTCCACCACCGATAATGATAATATCTACGATTTGATTGTCGTCGCTTTGAATGACTGTCAATAGAAACACCTCCGAAGGGAATAGCACATCAGTTATTCATTATAAATCTTCCGAAGAAGAAAATAAAATACAATTTCTAGATTTCATGAAAACGAATGTGAAAATAATAATTAGAATTTTTACAATACGCGCAAAAAAAGCCTTGATATTTAGAAAAGGAAATTATATGATACACTTTGGACTTTATCTAATCCATGGAATAATTTACCCTTTTCGCTTGCTTTAAAAAATTGCTATGATAAATATCACAAAGAACATATTACCTTAGGCAACAATGTGTAAATTTTCACAATAATAAAAAATACGATAAATTGGAGAGTTGTGGAACATGAGTAGAATACCTAAGATTGTTATTTTAGGAGCAGGTTACGGCGGAGTCGTAACGGCATTACGTTTGCAAAAAACGTTAAATTATAATGAAGCAGATGTGACGTTGGTTAACAAACACGACTATCACTATATTACAACATCTTTACACATTCCTGCAGCGGGTACTGGTAATCCAGAAGATTCGCGCGTAAATATTACGAAATTAATTGATGAATTCAAGATTGACTTCGTGAAGTCAACTGTTACACATATCAACTTGGAAGATAAGAAAGTAACGCTTGAAGATGGCACACTTTCCTACGACTACCTTGTAGTAGGTCTAGGTGGAGAGCCTGAAACTTTCGGTATTCCAGGTCTTAAAGAACATGCAATGAACATTCGCAGTATTAACTCGGTTCGTCACATTCGTGAGCATATCGAGTATCAATTCGCGAAGTATAAGCGTGAGCCAGAACATCCAGAACTACTAACAATCGTTGTCGGCGGTGCTGGATTTACAGGAATCGAGTTCCTTGGTGAGCTTGCTGACCGTGTTCCAGAACTTTGTAAAGAGTTCGACGTTGATCCAGGTCTTGTTCAGATCATTAACATTGAAGCAGCACCGACTGCACTTCCAGGCTTTGACCCTGAACTTGTTGAGTATGCAATGCGCGTTCTTGGCGATAAAGGCGTGACATTCAAGATTGCGACTGCGATTCAAGAATGTACACCAGAAGGCGTACTAATTGCTGGTGATGAGTTCATCAAAGCAGGTACTGTCATCTGGACAGGTGGTATCCGTGGTAATCACTTGCTAGACGAAGCAGGCTTCGAGACGATGCGTGGACGTATTAAAGTCGACGAGTTCTTGCGTGCACCAAGCTACGATAATATCTTCGTTCTAGGTGATTCTTCTCTAGTAATTAGCCCTGAGAATCGTCCTTACCCGCCAACGGCACAAATCGCTTGCCAACAAGGTGTTGTCGTTGCGCAAAACTTGATCGGTTCGATTCGTGGTTCTGAACTAAAATCATTCACGTTCGTAAATAAAGGTGTTGTTGCATCTTTAGGTAAAGGTGAAGCAGTAGGTGTAGTCGGAACTCGCAAGATCAAAGGTAACGTTGCAGCTCTTATGAAGAAGGTTATCGATAACCGTTACTTGTTCATTATTGGCGGCGTGCCACTTGTGATTAAGAAAGGTAAAATTATTTAATTATGCGCCATTGTAGTGTGCAAGTTAGAGGACTACTGACTCGAGATGAACTTGATCGATATAACGCGTTATTCGATGTAGGGCACTATCTTGAAGAGCAGAATCGTTATGATCTTGTCGCCACTGTGCAAAAAGAGATCGACATTCTTATTCTTCCCGCGATTGAACGCTTGAAGGAGAAGGGTCGGCAGCGTGATCGGGATACCGAAGAGTATCTCGCACGCAAAGCAGAGATGGAAGCTCAGCTTCGAGCGATTGCAGATGAAGACGATGAATAACCGCATACGAAGATAAAGAAAGTCTTACCGGAGGTCATGTGCCAAAGGTAAGACTTTTTTGTATCCAAGAAGTCTGTAAGAGTGTGTTCAAAAAGTTAAGCGGAAGAGAAAGATGCACTGTAGGAACGAAGTGTTCGCCTTTGAAATCGTGAAAATACAATTAAATAAATTCAAAATTCACGATTGAGACTCACAGGCTTTCCTTGGAAAGCCACTTCGTAAGCATTAAGTGCTTTTTTCTCTGTAGTGACCAAACTTTTTGAACACGCGCTTCTCAAGTTAAATGTCTAGCATCTTCGCAAGTTTCGCTTCATCTAAGCGGTTACCCACATAGAAGTCACCGAATTCACCGAAGCGCGCACTTACTTCATCGAAGCGCATTTCATACACAAGCTTCTTGAATTGAAGTGCATCGTCCGCAAATAGCGTTACGCCCCACTCCCAGTTGTCAAAACCGACAGAGCCTGTAATGATTTGTTTCACTTTACCTGCATAGTTGCGTCCGATCATGCCATGAGAGCGCATGAATTTCGAACGATCTGCCATATCAAGCATGTACCAGTTATCTTCGCCGTCACGACGCTTGTTCATTGGGTAGAAGCAGATGTGGTTGGCCTGTGGCAATGTTGGCTTTAGACGAGCCAAAATGTCTGGGTCTTGCATTGGATCTGTACCTGGTTTAGCTAGGTATGCACTAAGTTCAACGATAGACACGTAAGAATACGTTGGGATCGTGAATTGTGCGATCAATGATTTATTGAAACGTGTTTCAAGCTCATTTAATTCTTCAAGCGTTTCACGCAAATGCATGAATACGAAGTCAGCCTTTTGTCCAACGATACTGTAGAACGCTGTGGAACCAAGCTTATCATTCTCAATCGCTTTGCAATCCGCAAGGAACGAAGTTAATTCATCCGCAGCAGCTTTGCGTTCTTTTGGTGTAGCGGCATTCCAAGAGATCCAATCAATCATTCTGAAATCGTGCAGGGCATACCATCCTTCTAACGTTTGGGCAGGTTCACTCATAGGTAAAAAGCCTCCTTGTATATTGAGAGTCATTATCAATTAGTTATTAACCATTACCATTGTACCCGAAATAAGTGGGCTGTTTCAATGGACGTGCTGTGAACAAAACAATGTTCAAATTGTAGACACTTTACCTTGTTGGTGGCGTGTTTTACAATAAAGAGTAGGTCTTATTGCGGGAGGTTTTATACATATGATTCAAACCTTTATTGTTATCGTACTTATGTTTGTTTTGTTCTTCGGATTAGGTTTTATCCTGAACATGTTGATCAAGACGACTTGGCTGCCTATGTATATGTTCATTGCTCTGATTATTGGATTATTAATCTATCAAGGTTGGGGTGATTTCGCAGGGCAAATGAGTAAGTATGGTGCACCTGACTACTTAGCTGCGATTGGTGGACTTGCAGGTGCGTTTTTGAGTGGCAAAACGATAGATGTATTACGTATAAGAGGGTTCAAAATGTTCTAATTGTGTGAATAAGCTTCCGAGCAGGAAGCTTTTTTCTTTATCTTTCGGAAGGTACATATGATAGAATAAAAAGAATAGACTCGGAGTAAACAGGAGGTGTGACATGAGGATATCGAATATGTTGCAATTTACCGAGAAGCACCGATTTTGTGTGTATCGGGATTTTGCCATGAGCCCTTTGCAGCTCCGTATGCTTTCTAACGCCTACCAGCCTATCATAGGTGGGCTAGCCACAGCTCTTTTTCATACCTTATATGGACAAGTTCCGGCAGATAAAGCCGGTTATTCCGCGCTTGAGCTTCAACGAAAGTTATTCTTATATCTGGATTTGGAACAAGGTGAACGCGGACGCAAGAGCTTAATTGAATTAACATCGAAGCTTGAAGCAGTTGGGCTTCTTCAATCGGTACGTCGCTTTGATCATCCGGACGAAGATCCATTCTTCGAATATATATTAACGCCGCCACTATCACCGCAAGAGTTTTTCTATAGTGATCACTTGATGCTTGCGCTTCACGACAAAGTGGGGAAACATCTCGTACTTGCGCTTCGTGATGAGTTGCTTATGCCAAAACTCGATACGATTGGAAGTGCAGCGGGAGAAGATTTATCGGTATCGTTCTATGATCTGTTTCGTCCAAGTCCGCATGGTGTCGATGCTGAGCTGGAGAAAGCTCTGCAAGAAGCAGCGGCGACGAAATCAGTAGGTCAAGCAGCACGTAGTTTTTCCAGTGAGGTTGGGAATATTGATTATGCGGACATTATCGCATCATTCCCGTATTCGTCAGAGAACCGTGTATATGTGGAGCAATTAAACAAGCAGCCGGATCAGATGATATTAATTAATTTTGTCGCATCCAAGTACAATTTAGATATCGTCGATTTAAGGCGCTTGCTAGATAAACAGGATATTTTTAATAAACAAGGTGACTTGCAAAAAGAGATTTTGGAAGAAGAAGCGACATTATTATACTTGCAAGGTGAGAAGCGTAAGGATTCTGCTGTGATGCTAATGGGTAGGAAAGAAGAAATGAAGTCTAGTGTTGCTGCTTCCAGTTCAGGAGTGCCAACAGAGAAGACCGTTTCGTTAAATCATTGTCTGGATGTGCCAACATTCCTGCTTGATGACTGCAACGACATTCAGCAATATAATGTGTTCCTTCGTAATCAACCTTATACCAAGGTGCTGGAGACGTTTATCCCTAATGGTATTATCCCACCACAAATTCGCGAGACATTCTTGCGTATTCATAAAGTGTACGGCATGGCCGATGAAGTTCTTAATGTACTCATTCATTTTACCCATATCGACAATCGATCTTGGGAGAAATTTCGACTTGAGGACGTTGCATCTGATATGATTGGAAAAGGAGTCACGACGTTCGAAGCGGCTGTGAGCTATGTGAAAGCTCGAATTCGTACGCGCGAGCTTGCTGTTGCGAAAGCGATGGAAGCGAAGGAACGTGCGAATGCGAAGTCCAAAACAGGCGGCAGAGCAGGACGTCCAGTAGGCTCGGCGAATGCGAAATCGCAGAAGCCGCGGATTCCGATAGCAACAGGTAGTCAGTCACAGAAACCGACAGATGCCGAACTCGAAGCCATTTTGAATAAAGCACGGAAGTTAGATGCAAGAAATAAATGATCATTGAACAAATGTTAAGGGAGGTGGGACGAATTGGAATCATTGTCGCAGATTTTGAAACAATTTGCCGAAGGACCTTTCATGAAAAGCGGGGAAGAGCGCGCTCAGCAGATTTTGCAAGATCCGTTAATCTTGAAATTTCGTCAGAAACATCCTGAGCTGGACGAGCACACCTTACGTGTGAATATGAACCGCTTGTATCAATGTGTGAAAGAATATAAGAATTGTGCGAACTGTCCAGGTCTTGAACGTTGTCCGAATGATCTACAAGGGCATTATGCGGTACTTACGGTTGAACAGCAAGGTACGTATTCTTACATTCATGAGACGAAGGCAGCGTGTAAGAAGCAACTTGCTTACGCGGCTGAACAGACGCTTCGCTCTAGAATTCGTACGTATCATGTCGATGATAAAGCGATCTTGGAGAATCACTCTTTCGAGCAGATTATCGGTAAAGATCTGGAGCGTGCGAAAGCTGTTGATCAAATCCAAGACTATATCATTAAGACGATGGAAGAGGGACTCCAGAAGAAGGGTCTGTATCTGTATGGCTCATTCGGCACGGGTAAGACTTTCTTGATGTGTTACATGCTACACAAGCTGGCGAAGGAAGGCCATACAGGCGCGATTGTGTACATGCCGGACTTTGCTGAAGACTTGAAAGGGATGTTTGGAGATGCTGGTGCACTACGTGAGACGATTGAGGCGCTTAAGGATACGGACGTCCTGATCTTCGACGACATCGGTGCAGAGAACTTGAATCCGTGGCTGCGTGACCATGTACTCGGTGCGATCTTGAACTATCGGATGAATCGCAAACCGACCTTCTTTACGTCCAATTATGATCTAGATAGTCTTGAGAAGCATTTATCATTTACGAATAAAGATGGTGATGAGGAACATAAGGGACAGCGGATTATGGATCGGATTCGTCCTTTTGTCGACAAGGTTGAAGTGCTTGGAGAGAATAAGCGCGGACAATCATAAATGGGATCCATCGAAAAAAGACCTCTCTGCAATTAGCAGGAGGTCTTTTAGTTATGTAGGAAATTAACCGATCATTAATTTAATGACTACACCTACAAGGAAGATAAGGAAGAGAACACCGAAAAATCCGCCGAAACCAATCATCAAGTCCATGAAATCGTTACGAGGTTCTTCGTTAATGTGCTGCTCGGGGTTTCTTGTCTGGCTCATTGATAATCCTCCTGACACGTACATTTTGCTTTAAGTATACTCATACCAAGCAATGATTGTAAAGAAGAGGAAAGTGACAATTCTGTAAACGTCAATGACCCAAATCACAAGCCCAATTTTTAACGGGGAGCTGTTTGGTTGAAAATGAGGTGCTTTGTGGTATACTTTACATATTGACGACAAACCGTCGATTACTTTAAGTATTCATTTTTTCTTTATATTCAAGGAGGAGACATCCATGGCAATAGTAAATGTAACAGACCAAACTTTTAAAGCAGAAGTTGAATCGGAAGGTACAGTATTGGTTGATTTCTGGGCGCCTTGGTGCGGACCTTGCAAAATGATTGCTCCAATCTTGGACGAACTTTCCCAAGAAGTTAGCAACAAAATTGCAAAAGTAAACGTGGATGACAATGCAGAATCTGCTGCACGCTTTGGCGTAATGAGTATCCCGACTTTGATCGTATTTAAAGATGGTCAACCGGTTGATAAATTGGTTGGTTTGCAATCCAAAGACGCTCTTAAGAGTGTACTTGAGCGTCACGCTTAATTGCATCTTACAATAAAGTAAAACCCTTTTCCTAATCGTAGGTGAAGGGTTTTTTTTGTATGTAAAGGTTCGGATAAGTTGATATTAAGAGCATAATTGTCGTAAAATCTGTAATCTAAAGTTAAAACTATGAGATATGGAATCGAATGGATATTTAACTGTGTTAATTATTTGATTGGGAGGGTTTTAATTGCTTGGAATTGCCAGAAGAGAATTTCTTAAGTTATTCAAAAGTTTTCGTGCGATTGCTGTCATAGCCATTATGCTATTGGTCGCTTACAACGGAGCTAAATTAATGTCTAGCGTGATTTTGCTCGGTGAGTTAGGTGTTGGCAGCAGTAGTAACTCGCTGTACACGGGTATCATTTATATTCTAATGCTACTGCTTGGATTTCTGTTTGTGTTTTCGATTTCACACGATACGTTGAATAAGGAAATGGAACTGCAGACGATTCGTTATTTGGTGACCCGAACATCACGGCTATCTGTATTTCTCGGGAAGTGCATCGGAATCATTGTTTTTTGGATGTGTTGTATTTTACTTACATATGGCGTGTTATCTTATTTTGCCAAACAAATACTAGTTGTAGATTTCTTGGTACTTATGTCGTTCATTAGCTATATGATTGGGCTGAACATGCTCCTTAGCATGGTGATTCCGAAGAGTTCTCTGTCGATGTTTATCGCAATTGTGTTAGGAATCGCTATGCCTGTGCTCGGTCTAATGGCACTTGGTTCCGATAAATTATGGTTGCAAGTGACCGACTATATACTGCCTTATTATTATTTAAAGCAAGACGCAATGTGGTTTAAAAGTATTCCGTTTCTACAAGGTGTCGTTTTTGCCGGAGTAGCTTATATGCTCTTCAGAAGGAGGGATTTATAGTGCCGGTACTAACGGTTCAAGATCTACGTAAAAGTTTCGGGAAGAATGAGGTAGTTAAAGGTGTTTCGTTCCAAGTAAATGAAGGTGCTACTTTCGGTTTTCTGGGTAAGAATGGAGCGGGTAAATCAACGACGATTAATATTCTTACAGGTGTGATGTATGCGACGAGCGGCTCATTTACGATGCTCGGCAAGCCGCATACACAACTTGATGAAATTAAGCGAGAGATAGGGGTAATGCCAGACGCTGCTAACTTCTATACCGACATGACTGCGCTAGCGCATTTACGTTTTTTTGCACAAATAAAAGGAATCAAATCGAACACAGAGCAGCTGCGTAAGTTGTTAAACGAAGTTGGACTTACAGATCATGAGGGAAAGAAAGTAGCAAAGTTTTCTTTTGGCATGAAGAAAAAATTAGGCATTGCTCAGGCGCTAGTTGGAAGTCCTAAGCTGATTTTTCTAGATGAGCCAACTTCTGGTGTGGATGCAGAGTCCATTCTCAATATTCATGAGATTATATTACGATTGCGAAAGAAGGGAATTACCGTTCTCATGACATCGCACAACATGTCGGAAGTGGAGAAGTTGTGCACAGACATAGCGATTATGCAACAAGGCGTTATCGCTGCAAGTGGTACACTTAGTGAACTGCAAGCGGAATATGAATCCAGCGTAAATGTCATATTGGAAGTACCTGCATTCCCAGTGGAACTACTCGGTATACTAAAGTTTGATTTAGGGGAAACATGCATCCAAGTTTCTTATCATGAGGGATTGCTGGATTGTGAAATGACTGACAAGAGCCAGATACCCGATATTCATTATTGGCTCGCGGATCGAAGAATTGATACGTATCAAGTACGTTTGAAGCAAGCCACTTTGGAAGAGATTTTTATTAGTATCTAGTTTATATTGACGTGCTTCATAAGTGGGGCTCTTTTTGGTAATGATGCCAGGAAGAGTCTTTTTGTTGCTATTTTTAAAACGTGAGAACTGACTCTTTTTCTGTTAAAATAAAGGGAACATATGCTTGTAAGGGAGGGGACGGATTTGTCAGAGATGGATAACTCAGAAGACAATCAAATCGAGGATCAGTCCTATCAAGAAACGATTCGCCACAAATTATCACTCTTGCCAGATAAGCCTGGCTGTTATCTGATGAAGAACGAAGACGGCACCATTATCTATGTAGGAAAAGCCAAAGTGCTGAAAAATCGGGTTCGCTCCTATTTTACAGGTTCCCATAGCGCAAAGACGCAGCGGCTAGTCGTAGATATTCGTGATTTTGAATATATCGTTACTTCCAGTAATATGGAAGCTCTTATCTTGGAGTGCAACTTAATTAAGCAGCATCAACCTCGGTATAACGTACTCTTGAAAGACGACAAGACGTTTCCTTATATCAAAATAACGGGGCATACGCACCCGCGACTTGAAGTGACAAGACGTGTACTCAAGGATAAAGGGAAGTACTTCGGCCCTTATCCGAACGCTTTTGCAGCTCAGCAGACGAAGAAACTACTCGATCGCCTATATCCGCTGCGCAAATGTAATACAATGCCGGATAAAGTATGTCTATATTACCATCTGGGACAATGTCTGGCTCCATGTGAATATGAAGTGACGGCTCAGCAGAATGAGGCGATTGTTCAAGAGATCTCGCGATTCTTAAATGGCGGTTCGGATGCGGTTAAGAAGGATTTAACGGAGAAGATGATGCATGCGGCAGAAGAATTGCAATTTGAGCGGGCGAAAGAATATCGCGACTTGATTCAGAGCATTGATGCTGTTATGGAAAAGCAGAAGATTACGACACTCGATGCAACGGATCGGGACGTATTCGGTTATGTGGTGGATAAAGGCTGGATGAGTGTTCAAATTCAGTACATGCGTCAAGGTAAAATGATTGAGCGTCATGTGTCCTTATTCCCATTCTATGGGGAGGCTTACGATGACTTTATTACGTATGTGACTCAAGTGTACAGTGAGAATCCGGCTCTGCCGAAAGAAGTATTTTTGCCGCAGCCGCCAAGTGAAGAGGAGTCAGATATCAGGCAAGCTTTTGAAAGCTGGTTAAAAGTAAAAGTCATGTTCCCGCAGCGCGGACTGAAGAAGCAAATGGTGGATATGGCAACAGATAATGCGAAAGTAGCCTTAGAAGAAAAATTCCGGATGCTAGAGCGCGATGAAAAGAGAACGGTGAAGGCAGCAGCGAATCTGGGTGAATCGCTCGGTCTAAGTTCAGTGAATCGAATTGAAGCGTTCGATAACTCCAACATTGCGGGGACGAATGCGGTATCTGCAATGGTTGTATTTACGAATGGCAAACCTGACCGTAAAGAGTATCGGAAGTACAAGATCCGCACGGTAGAAGGTCCAGATGATTATGAATCCATGCGTGAAGTGATCCGTCGCCGCTATGAGCGTGTGCTCAAGGAAAATCTGACGATGCCTGATCTTATTATTGTCGATGGTGGTAAAGGTCATATGTCAGCGGCTTCTGACGTACTGGAGAATGAGCTGGGTCTTTACATCCCTGTATGTGGCTTGAAAAAAGATGACAAGCATAAGACATCAGAACTGCTTATTGGTAATCCACCAGAAGTAGTGCCACTGCCACGCGATTCGCAAGAATTCTATTTACTCCATCGGATTCAAGATGAAGTGCATCGATTCGCAATCACATTCCATCGTGAAGTGAGATCCAAGTCGATGATCGTGTCACAACTTGATTCAATTCCAGGTATTGGTGAGAAAAGACGGAAGGTTTTACTCACTCATTTTGGGTCATTGAAGAAAATAAAAGAAGCATCCGTGGAAGATTTCAAGGCCGCAGGGATCGGAGAAAAACTTGCACAAGAAATATTACAATCGTTAAATGTGAAAGAAGAAGCGCCAGAATCGTAGAGCGCTTCTTTTTTTGTGCTCATTTTCTCGTAATTGAAAGAAAAGCGGTGAAAATAGTAGATAATGAAGGGGAAATGAGGGTTTGTATCATACAATTCGACTACAAGCCTACAATTTTACCCAATTTCAGTCAAAAATGGCGTTGTGAACTGTTAGGTGAGGATATATAATTCAAATCAATTGAATACAAGCCGAATTTCTTATCGAAAACGGGGGAACCATTTTAAGGGGTGAATTTCACTGAGAATGCAAATTTTCTCAGCGAATAGGGCGAAGCTGACGTCCGAATCCGACAGCTAACTTCGTAGGCTTTGTGTCAGTTGTCTTTATGATGACACTATTGGAAGGTGTCTTTTTTTATGGATTCATATCGTTAGGCTTATTTTAGGGGGATGTATGAAGAACAAATCAAGACTCGCGAGATTATCGCCGCCGCAAGTATTATCTCTAGGATTCGCTCTGATTATCCTGATCGGTGCATCACTACTGACTCTGCCATTCGCTTCAACAAGCGGGGAGTCAATGCCATTCATTGATGCGCTATTCACAGCGACTTCAGCCACCTGCGTAACAGGTTTGGTCGTCGTGGATACAGGGAGTCATTTTACAGTGTTCGGGCAGATTGTCATTATCACGTTAATCCAGATTGGTGGACTCGGGTTTATGACTTTTGCGACATTGTATGCGTTCATGTTGCGCAAGCGAATTTCACTCAAAGAAAGATTGTTATTACAAGAAGCGTTAAACCAAGGTTCAATGGAAGGGATTGTTCGGTTGATTCGCCGAGTCATTATTTACTCACTTTCCATCGAAGCAATTGCGGCAATTATTTTTACGATTCGTTGGTCATTTGATTTTGGGTTCCAAAAAGGACTGTACTTCGGCATTTTCCATGCTATATCATTTTTCAACAATGCGGGATTTGACTTATTCGGTTCAGTTTATGGGAAATTCAGTTCCCTAACGGCATATGCAGATGATTTCGTCGTTAACTTTGTTTCCATGGCACTCATTGTGCTGGGGGGTATCGGCTTTTTCGTTATGGCAGATGTGCTGGATTTCAAACGAACGAAGAGGTTGTCTCTACACACAAAAGTCGTATTAAGTGCAACGACGGGACTGATTCTAGTAGGGGCAATCGTTATTTTCATTTTTGAATTCTCAAATGCACGTACACTAGGAACACTTGATTGGTTCGGTAAGGTGCTGTCGTCCTTCTTTCAATCGGTATCACCGCGAACAGCAGGTGCGAATACGATCGATATTGGTGCGATGAGACAAGCTTCTCAATTCTTCATCATCATCTTGATGTTTATTGGAGCTTCGCCGGGGTCAACAGGTGGAGGGATTAAGACGACGACATTCATGGTCATGGTTGGTGCAGTCATTGCGATGGTTCGGGGAAAAGAAGATATCGTACTATTTCGCTATCGCTTGGCGAAAGATCGTATCCTTAAAGCGATTACGCTTACGATCCTTGCACTAGCACTCGTCATATTCGTAGCGATGTTGTTATCCACGACTGAGGATCACTCGTTTATTATGATTTTGTTTGAGGTCACATCTGCGTTTGGTACGGTAGGACTGACGATGGGACTGACAACGGATTTGACGACCTTCGGTAAGATTCTGATCTTACTGATGATGTTTATTGGACGTCTGGGTCCGCTTACACTTGCCATTGCAGTCGGGCCAAAAGCAGAGAAAGAACTGTATCGTTACCCAGAAGGTAAAGTGACAATTGGTTAATGAACATATTTAGTAAAGATAGATAGGGGCGCACGCATACATGGAGAAACAATATGCTGTAATCGGACTTGGACGCTTTGGCTCGTCATTGTCGAAGGAGTTAATGAGACTAGGCTATGAAGTATTAGGTATCGACCGCAATGAAGAAAGAGCAGACGACATGAACGAATACCTGACGCATACCGTTGTTGCGGATTGCACGGATGAAGACGTACTTCGTTCGCTAGGCATTCGTAACTTTGACTGTGTAGTTGTAGCAATTGGTAACGATATTCAAGCTAGCATTATGACGGCAATCGTCCTCAAAGATTTCGGTGTGAAGTCGGTCGTAGCCAAGGCGATGACGGAACTGCACGGTAAAGTATTGCAAAAGATTGGTGTGGATCGCGTCATTTATCCGGAGCGGGATATGGGGATTCGTGTGGCGCATCAGCTTGCATCTCCTAACTTGCTCGATTATATCGAACTGTCCAAGGATTATACGATTGCAGAATTATCCGTACCTAAACATCTGTGTGGGCATTCACTGAGTGATCTCAATCCTCGCGGTAAATACGGCTGCTCCGTCGTTGCAATTAATAAGAAGCAGAATGAGCAAGTCATCATTGCTCCAAGTGCGCAGGACGTACTTGAAGAGGGCGATCTAATGGTTGTGATTGGAGTTAATGAGAACATTGAGCGTTTAGAGCAAGAGATGGTTAATTAGCATGAACGAACTTATTCATCATGTTCTCTTCTTAATTGTATTTATATGTGGAGTTGGAATGATATTCGGAAAGGTGGCGCGCTGGCTTCGTTTGCCGGACGTCGCCCTCTTCCTCATCGCAGGTATGATTGTTGGACAAGGGTTGCATCTTGTTAGTGAAGAAAGTGCCTCATTTACGAATCAGTTTATACTCGTACTTGGATCCGTGCTTATTCTGTTCGATGGTGGTCGCAATATTCAGTTGTCTGGACTTAAGAAAGTATGGGTAACCGTGACAATGCTCAGTATACCGGGTGTGTTCATTACATGTGCGGTTGTCGCAGTCTCTGCCCATTACTTACTCGGATTACCCTGGCTAATTGCCTTACTCTTAGGAACCGTTATTTGTTCAACAGATCCGGCTACACTCATTCCTGTATTTAAGCAAGTGAAGATTAAACCTAAAGTACGTGAGACCGTAGAGAGTGAATCCGCCTTTAATGATGCAACAGGTTCGATCCTAACGTTCTCTGTTCTTGCAATTGTGATGGGAACAGGTGATGTAACAATAGCATCTGGCGTGCTCAAGTTTCTCAAAACAGCGATAGGCGGCTTGCTTGTTGGCGGTGCAATTGGCTATGTCGTAACGTACATAACAGCACATCTGAAATTTGGTTTCTTGCGTGAATATGCAACTGTGGCAATGCTTGTAACCGCACTTGGCAGTTATTTAGTCGGTGAAACATTTGGATTTAGCGGATTTATGGCGACATTTACGGCAGGGCTTATTTGGGGGAATGCGAAGACGCTTGGTTTCCAAATGGAGGACAAGCTAACGGAGATGGGGCATTTTACAGAAAATATAACGTTCATCATGCGGATGCTCATATTCGTTCTTCTTGGCTCCCAAGTAAACTTTGGAGTAATCTTCGCTCACCTTTGGCCAAGTATTGGTGTTATTCTTGTGTTTATGTTTATCGCGCGTCCACTTACTGTGTTTATATCCGCATGGCCGGATCGTAAAGCGAAATGGACGTTTAAAGAACTTGCATTCATGAGCTGGGTAAGGGAGACCGGGGTCATTCCTGCCGCGCTATCGGGTATGGTGACGGGGATGGGTGTTCCACATGCGGACATCATCGCTTCTGTTACGTTCATTGCGATCTTGTTTACGATTGTGCTGCAAGCAAGTAGTACGGGCTACGTTGCTAAGAAGCTAGGGATTGCGTTAAAGGAGTAGCTGCTTCATTTGCAGCTACCCTTTTTTTCTTGATCCTTTCGTTGATTGTGTTTGATTTTCATAGAATGCTTTGGCTTTATTAATGAAAGGATGAACGGCTTCCTGATTGTACGCTTCCTTAGCGTAGATGAGTGAGGTCGTTCTTTTTGTTTGCAGAAGTTCGGGTAAATTTCTGACGACAAGCCCATTATTCTCCGCAAGTAGGGAGCGTACATAGGATTGGGGCAGCAGTGTCGCTGAATAGCAGGACGGAACCAGTCGAATAATCGCTTCGAATGAATCGATCTCCATCTTAATATCGGGATGAATACTGTACTGCTGGAATAGTTCATCGGTTAAGATACGATACCATGTACCACGTGAGAATAAGATCATGGATAAGCCTTCTAAGTGATTAATTGTAAGTTCCGCTTGATGCACATAGTCATGGTCAGGGGGCAGCACAAGGCAGAGGTGATCGTCGAAGAGTGGTTCGCACTGAATACCGCTAACATTGATCGTGGACGCAATAAGCCCAATATCGACTTTTTTCTCTTTGACCATGGTTACAATTTCATGCGTTTTCCCTGTGAGTACCTTAATATCGGTGTGCGGATGCTCATCAAGAAATGCAGCTAGAAGTTGTGGAAGTGTCGATTGCAAAGTCGTAAGAGAAGCGCCTACGGTAAGTGCGACATGTTTGTTTTCCACTTTAAATTGTTGCAATTGACGCATAAGCTTCACATCCATAGCATGCAACTGCTTGGCATGTTCGTAACAAATTTCACCTGCTCGTGTCAGTTCAAGTCGTTTTCCTTTACGTGTAAAAAGGGCAACGCCGAGCGTTTCCTCGAGTTTCATGATTTGTCTGGACAACGCAGGTTGCGAGAGATTGAGGTTACGTGAAGCCTGGTTTAAAGAAGAATGTTCAACAATACTTGCAAATGATCGCCAGTGTTCCATGTGAATACATCCTTTTCTATTGAAAATGTCACCTTATGCAAAAAAGGTATAAATGATTATAAAAAAACGGCACTTCCATTATAAGCTATCAAGGGTTAACATGTATATGTCATCGAAAATTCAAACTTATATGAGATTTATCGAAGGAAGCGCATTCAAATGCATTGACGCCCTATATGGGCGGGGTTACAATGAAGCGTAGTTTGTCTGAAATTGACGAAAGTAGTATGACAATGGGGAATTTTAATGAGGAGGGAATAGTAACAGATGGCAAAAAACTCGTATTTATTTCGAAAGGTGCACTCATTACTTGGAGTTATTCCAGTAGGCTTCTTTCTTATTGAGCATTTGCTAACGAACTATACGGCGACGAAAGGTCACGAGGAGTTTGTTAAGCAGATTGAATGGTTAAGCTCTCTACCACTTGTATTGTTTTTAGAAATTTTCGGTATTTGGCTTCCACTTCTTTACCATGCTGTATATGGTTTGTATGTAGCGTACACAGCAAGAAACAACGTGACGAATTATGGATACTTCCGTAATCACATGTTCTTATGGCAGCGTGTAACAGGTGTTATTACGTTCCTATTCGTAGCATGGCATTTCTTCGAAACACGTTTCCAAGTTGCAATCGGTGCTGCTGAGCATGGTGAACTCGGAACGCATATGAACGAAATCTTAACGAATCCAGTATACTTCTGGTTCTATGTAATCGGTGTACTTGCAGCGTCCTTCCATTTCTGTAATGGTATGTGGTCGTTCTTAGTATCATGGGGGATTACAGTCGGCCCTCGTGCTCAGAAATTTTCGACAGTTATTTGGTTAGTGATGTTCGTAATTATGGGAACGATGTTTATTCTATCTTTGACAGCGTTCCAAGGTTCAGAATTTCAACAGCTTCCAGTAGGGGCTAAAGGTTAGGGGAGGGTGAACGAGAATGGCAAAATCTAATGTAATTGTTGTAGGTGGCGGATTAGCAGGACTTATGGCAGCGATCAAAGCAGCAGAGGCCGGGGTTCACGTAGAACTTTTCTCATTGGTTCCGGTTAAACGTTCTCACTCTGTTTGTGCACAAGGCGGCATTAATGGAGCGGTGAATACGAAAGGGGAAGGCGATTCTCCTTGGGAGCACTTTGATGATACAGTTTATGGTGGAGACTTCTTAGCGAACCAACCACCTGTTAAAGCAATGTGTGAAGCAGCACCTGGTATTATTCACTTGATGGACCGTATGGGTGTTATGTTCAGCCGTACACCGGAAGGTTTGCTTGATTTCCGTCGTTTCGGGGGTACACAATACCATCGTACAGCGTTCGCAGGCGCAACAACAGGTCAACAGCTTCTATATGCTCTAGATGAGCAAGTACGTCGCTGGGAAACAGAAGGTCTTGTAACGAAGCACGAGCACTGGGAATTCCTTGGTGCGGTTCTTGATGATGACGGCGTATGCCGTGGTATCTCTGCTCAAGACTTGCGTACGATGCAAGTACATACCTTCCGCTCTGATGCAGTAATCTTGGCTACAGGCGGTCCTGGTATTATTTTTGGTAAAACAACGAACTCCGTTATTAATACAGGTACAGCAGCATCTGCTGTATATCAACAAGGTGTTCACTATGCGAATGGTGAGTTCATTCAAATTCACCCAACAGCGATTCCAGGTGACGATAAGCTTCGTCTAATGTCTGAATCTGCTCGTGGTGAAGGCGGACGTATCTGGACTTACAAAGATGGAAAACCTTGGTATTTCTTGGAAGAAAAATATCCGGCATACGGAAACCTTGTACCGCGTGATATCGCAACGCGTGAGATCTTCTCCGTGTGTGTGGATCAGAAGTTGGGTATTAATGGGGAGAACATGGTTTACCTTGACCTTTCCCACAAAGATCCGAAAGAGCTTGATGTTAAACTAGGCGGAATTATCGAAATCTACGAAAAGTTTATGGGCGACGATCCGCGTAAAATCCCGATGAAGATTTTCCCTGCGGTTCACTACTCCATGGGCGGTATGTGGGTCGATTACAACCAAATGACGAATGTTCCAGGTCTATTCGCTTGCGGCGAGTGCGACTATCAATACCACGGTGCGAACCGTCTTGGTGCGAACTCTTTGCTATCTGCGATCTATGGCGGTATGGTTACAGGTCCGAAAGCAATCGAGTACATCAAAGGTTTGTCCAAGCATGTGGATGATATCTCTTCTACAATCTTCGATCAAGAGAAGAAGAAGCAAGAAGATAAGTACAACCGCATTATCAAGATGGACGGCAACGAGAATGCATACGGCTTGCACCGTGAGCTTGGCGATTTGATGAATACGAACATGACAGTTGTACGTTTCAACAACAAGCTAGAGCAATCCATTGCAACGATTAAAGATATGAAAGAGCGTTACAACCGCATTAACATCAACGATTCACTTGGTTGGAACAACCAAGGTGCTGCTTTCACTCGTCAATTGTGGAACATGCTTGAACTTGCTGAAGCAATGACACTTGGTGCACTTCTCCGTAATGAGAGCCGTGGCGCGCACTACAAGCCAGAGTTCCCTGAACGTGATGATGAGAACTTCTTGAAGACAACAAAAGCAACTTGGACACCTGAGGGTCCACAAATCTCTTATGAGGATGTAGATACTTCCTTGATCGCACCTCGTAAGCGTGATTACAGTGCAGATAAGAAAAAAGGGGGTAACTAATCATGACAGAAGCTACTGCAAGTAAAACCGTTAAATTTGTAGTCACTCGTCAAGATGGTCCCGATGCTAAATCGTACACAGAGGAATTCGAAGTTCCTTACCGTCCGAATATGAACGTGATTTCTGCATTAATGGAAGTTCAACGTAATCCAGTAACAACAGAGGGCAAGAAGACAGCTCCAGTATGTTGGGAATCCAACTGCTTGGAGGAAGTATGTGGTGCGTGTTCCATGGTTATCAATGGCAAGCCACGTCAAGCTTGTTCTTCCCTTATCGATAAACTAGAGCAACCGATTCGCATTGCGCCGATGTCCACGTTCCCAGTTGTACGTGACCTTGTAATCGATCGTGATCGCATGTTTAACGCTTTGAAAAAAGTAAAAGCATGGATTCCAATCGATGGTACGTACGATCTTGGTCCTGGACCACGAATGGCTGAATCCAAGCGTCAATGGGCTTATGAGCTTGCGAAATGTATGACTTGCGGCGTGTGCCTTGAAGCTTGTCCGAACGTAAACGACAAGAACTCCTTCATCGGTCCATCTGCAATCTCACAAGTTCGTTTGTTCAACGTTCACCCAACAGGTGAAATGAACAAAGAAGAGCGTCTAGATGCACTTATGGAAGATGGCGGTATCGAGGGCTGCGGTAACTCGCAGAACTGTGTACGCTCTTGTCCAAAAGGTATTCCGCTTACGACTTCGATTGCTGCGATGAATGCGGATACGACGAAGCACTTGTTTAAGAAGTGGTTGGGCATGTAGTTTTGAGATGATGTGGGTACTCCGGTACACCGCTGCGCAGAGCAAACATTCCTCCGATCGCTGTTGTTCGCGAGTTTCTATTTATGAGGTTAGTAGGTGGAAACTTGCTCACAAAGGCGACCACTCCGTTTCTCCGGAACGTTTGCTCTGCTCCGCTCGGAGTAAAGAGTCACTCCAAACTTTCGGTATAGGCAGGAAGAATGAAGAGAGAAGAGCCATTGTGCGCCCTGGTGGGCGGCACGATGGCTCTTTTTTGTTGGTAGGTTAATAGTTTGTAAAAAGCTAGTTTAAGTAGCATTTGCGATAGCTTTGTTGAGTAGAGTTCTTACAGGTCGTTCACGAGGACGACCTTGCCGATGACGTCGCCGGATTCGAGGAGGCGGTGGGCTTCGGCGGCTTCGGTGAAGCCGAACTGGCGCGAGTCGATCAGCGGACGGATATGGCCGCTGTCGATGACGGGGGCAAGCTTAGCGAGCGCTTGCCCGATATTGTCCATGCCCTCTCCAGTCAAGAGAGGGAGAATGGTAAACACGACGTGGAGCGTTAGGCCCTTGGCATGAAGCGGCGACAAGTCGTGGGTGGAACGGGCAGCGATTGCGATGACGCTGCCGCCGGGTGCGGCTGCCTCGAAGGACGCGTCGAGGCACGATTTGCCGACGGTGTCGAAGACAACGTCGAAGCCCCTGCCGTCCGTGTACGCACGGACGTAGTCACGTACCGCGATCTCGCGGTACGCAATGGCCGCCCGCGCGCCGAGGTCGCGGGCGATGGTCTGCTTCGCCGGCGTAGACGCGGTCGCGTACACTTCAGCTCCCGCCCAAGCGGCGAGCTGAAGTGCGACGTGGCCGACCCCGCCGGCGGCGCCGTGTACAAGCACACGTTGGCCAGGGCGCAACGTGGCGCGTTCGATCAGGCCGTTCCATGCGGTAACGGCCACGCAAGGTAACGATGCGGCTTCCGCCATCGTTAGCGTCTTTGGCTTATGCGCGATGAGACGCGCATCGGCAACCATGTATTCGGCGAGGGCGCCGCCGAATCCGCGTAGGCCTCCTGCGAAGCCGTACACTTCGTCACCAGGGTGGAAGGTTGTAACCCCTTCCCCAACTTCTTCAACGACACCTGCGACGTCTCCGTGAAGCAGAGCAGGTAGCTCAGGTGCGAGTGTTGGCATCATTCCTGAACGGATTCTGGCATCAATCGGGTTCACTGACGTCGCTGCGACTTTAATCCGGACTTGTCCAGCAGCTACTTGCGGGCGATCGATATGGTGCAGCGCGAACCCGCTTGGGTCACCATAGGTTGTTAACGCCATGGCTTTCATCAATTGGCTCATCTTCTATCACTCCTAGGCTGGGTATGGATGGAATTATACGATAAAATTTAGAGGAAGAAAATAATTTTTGTAACTTTTCTGATTAATAATGCGTTTATAATGTGAATGTTCGAAATTATACATATAGGAAGTGCGTGATTAATCATGAAGAGAAGAATATGGGTGGGTGGCATACTCGCTTGCTGCATGCTTGGCATTATGTTCATGGTATTTTGGAAAAGTGAGAACAAGGCGGAGGAGCTTACGCCGAGCACTGCAGTTGCTGCCACGATGGAGCCGCTTGATGTGAAAACCGTTGCGGAAAACACACCACAAACGCAGCAAGAGCCACAAAAACAAACCCAATTAACTGTGCCACTCCAAGACAAGACTAACACAGCCGAATTTGATTATAACCAAATCCCTGCCGATAAAGGAGTCATGGTTCGTTTAGATTCGGATCCACTTCTGCGCGGAAGCTTTGTCTCAACGCTCATTGCTAAACGAGATGAGACCATTACATTCTTCTTCAAAGAACCGATGGATCGGGCTTCTGTTGAGAAGGCTCTACTTAAACCTGCTGAGAAAGAATCTGGTTATTTCACGCCACGATTAGAGATGAAGTGGGTGAGTGACCATGAATTGCAAGTAAAAGCGAAAGTTAGTGAAGCGAAAACGCAGCTGCGCCAAACATTCCGACTAAGCACACTGGATGCACAGACCCAGCATGGGGTTAAGCTGTCGAGTGGTCTCTTCCTAGGCACGATATGGGAAACATCGCAAATCTGGCAAGTTTCAGATGATGGAAGCACGAAAAAACAATTGACTTCCTTTAAAGTTCCCTACACGATCAAGTCTTTGGACCAGACAGGAACGAACTATTTATTAAATCGAATGATGGGTTATTGTGAATGCGATAGAGAGAGTTTTGACTATACACGTGTATACAATGCGGTGACGAAGAAAGAGACGGCTTATCCTGCTGAAATGCGAGTGGAGCAGTCTTATCGTGGTAGTGGTTCATTCATTGCAGATCGTCGTGGTTTCTTCTATGCCTTGGATTCCAAAATAGCAACTGAATTTCCTAAAGCAGACACCGCTGTCGTAATCAAGTTACCTGAATTTGTTCACGGCGCAACATTTTCGAAAGATGGCAGGAGTGTAATTGCGATCACGGGCAAACAAAATCAAGAAACAGATTATACACTTCGCATCATTCCACTCGATCAGAAGGGAAAAGATATCGTTCTTTCATCCCAAATAAAAGGGAAGCTGCCTAGACATGAAGGCGGTGGGTATCTTATGCCGATCGAGTTTATCGATGACGGTAAACAAGCGTACTTTATATTACGTGATGAGAATGGCAGCGAACTACGTTATGCCTATGATTGGAGTAGAAGAACAGTCGGAGCATGGAAAGCTCCAATTGATCCTAACTTCTGGGCTGGTTTCAAAGCATCCAGTGATGGAAGATTCCGTTATTACGCAAATGGCGGACTCTATGATGGTGAGAAGCAATTATCGAAGTCATCCCCTGATTACGAAGGAATTTGGGCACCGAATACACATGAGTTTGTTTTTAATAATTTGAGCAAGTTAAACGCAGAGACGATGAAGGTTACCTCGAATAACAAGGTGAAATTACCTAGTGATACCGGGCTATTAACCATCTCTAATGATGCCAAGTGGTACTTCCTGTCTACTCCAGGTCAAATCAAGTGATAAAGGCTCATTTTTTGTTACACAATTGAAATATTTCTGTTATGGTTCCATAATGTTGCTGGGGTAATATAATAAACAAGACCCCCTTTTTAATATAAAACAATTCAGGACCTGGCCCCGTTGGCTCAGGTCTCCTTTTTTTTATAAAAGCTCACTTCCCGTTCTTCGGGCAAGTGGGCTTTTTTTCGTTACAATACACCTATAAAACTTTTAGGACATATGTCCTTTATGAGTGATCCCTAGTTATTATTTAATTAAAACAAATGAATGATAAAGGGGACGGCATCATGAAGGGAATCATATTTGCGTGTTTAGGGGGATTCTTCATTACACTTCAAGGTGTAGCGAATTCTCGAATCAGCCAAGATATAGGCACGTGGCAAACAGCAGCGCTTACTCAATTAACAGGATTTGTTGCGGCGGTAATCATCCTTATGCTATTTATTCGAAATCGGGATATAAAGAAGTTAAAGCAAGTTAAGCCACTGTATCTAACAGGCGGTACGTTTGCAGCTGTCATTATATTCAGTAATGTCACAGCGATCCATCACATTGGGGTTACGCTTAGCGTTGCTGTATTATTAATTGCGCAGCTAGGTTTAACTTTCTTGATTGATTGTAACGGGTGGTTTAGCGTAGCGAAGAAGAAGATGGGGATAACCCAATTTATTGGCATCGCGCTTATGATTGCCGGTGTGATTGTATTAAAGTATTAGCATGGAGGTGCTTCGCTTGGGGAAGAAAGAGGATGAACGTGAGCAAATCCAATCCTATTTGAAAAAGTATCAGATTGAATCGATTTTCACGGAAGAGGTAATGCCTCATTTAACCCTATACAGGTTTAAGCAAGGTGAATTCATATGCACGCAAGGAGACGCTTCCAATGTGCTCTTCTTCCTTGTAGAAGGTAAGGTTAAGATTCATACGACCTCACAAGAAGGCAAGACACTCGTATTGTCATTTAAAGTCCCCCTAGATGCAATTGGGGATGTTGAATATGCACAGAAGAAAGAATTGCTCAATACGGTTGAAGCTGTATCGCCGGTGTGCATGATTGGTGTTCCTTATCGGATATTGGATCAATATTTGAAGGATAACACACCGTTCTTGCAATTCATGCTTGGCATCATCTCGAAAAAGTTCTATATCAAGTCCAAATCGATGAGTTTTAACTTGATGTATCCAGTAGAGGTGAGGTTCGCGAGTTACTTATTATCGGTTATATATGAAGATAACACGGCAGATCCGGGTGGAAAATTAAAGTTATCGACGCTTACGGATATTGCGAATTTGATTGGAACGAGTTATCGCCACCTGAATCGAGTCATCCACAAATTTAGTGAGGATGGTCTTGTTGAGCGGAGTAAGGGGTACTTACTAATCAAAAAGCGCGATAAACTGCTTGTCCTAGCGAATCACAATATTTATGAAAACAATTAAGAACTAACAAGTGAGGTGTATCAGATGTTATTGGGGCTTCTATTAGCAGGACTGGCAGGGGCACTTGTCAGTCTCCAGAACATATTTAATAGCAAAGTGAATGAACATACAAGCTCTTGGACGACGACAACGCTTGTGCTCGGACTCGGATTTATTGCTTCTTTTACAATTGGTTTTGTATTCGAAGGCATGCAAATGTTCCACTTGCCTAATATGCAGGTATGGTACGCATTTAGTGGGCTAATTGGGATTGGTGTAGTGACATGTATGGTAAGTGGGATTAAGTTGTTAGGACCAACGGTAGGGGTATCCATCTCATTAACTTCACAGCTCGTGACTGCAATGGTCTGGGATTCATTTGGTCTAATGGGGCTTGAACAAGTTCCATTCACGTTAAAAGAGCTGTTTGGTGTCTTGATCATCATAGCTGGAGTTATTCTTTTTAAATGGAACGGAAGTCGTGTTGTAGAAAGTAAGGCAGTATCAAGCACCTAAATTTGTGATTGTCCATGCAGGTCGAAGTGAAACCGCATATGATGTGGAAAAGCATCAAAGGAGGGTTTGACGTGCAAGCAAGGGACAATAGCCATGCCCGAGGAATCGACGTCTCCCACTATCAAGGAACTATTGATTGGGCAAAGGTACGTGCTTCAGGCATCTCTTTTGCTTTTATTAAAGCGACAGAAGGAACGACTTATACAGATTCGAAGCTTGCTGCGAATTTGGCAGGAGCGAAAGCGGCGGGTATTAAAGTTGGCGCTTATCATTTTTGTAGAGCGGGTATACCTGGGGATGCGGAGAAAGAAGCGAATTATTTTATCCAAGTCCTAAATTCACTAGGTGGGATTGCGAAGTGGGATTTACCGCCTGCGCTGGATATCGAGACGACGAATAATGCAACGAATTTAACGCGGACTTGCCAAGCGTGGTTAAGCCGAGTACAAGCTACATGGAATGTGCAGCCGCTCCTCTACACGTACCCGTATTTTGCAAAATCTTACTTGGATGCATCACTTGGTAATGTGCCGCTATGGTACGCGAATTATGGGGTTAATCAGCCGGCAGATGTAGCGGGGTGGACACGTTGGCAGTTTTTACAGTACAGCGACAGCGGGACGGTTCCTGGCATTGTTGGACCTGTTGACATGAATGAATTTGATGGAAGTGAGGATGAGCTTATGGGGTATGAATTGAGTGTGGATGATGCCAATAAAATAATTGCATTCCTATCTGCGGCTTACAATGCAACGTCGATTCCAGCGGCACAAGATGAATTTCATCGGTTAGCGAATGAATTGCGCAAAGCTTCCGGTCAACCTGAACAATAAGATGGATCATAATACGTGATGGATCATAAAAAATCCCCGAGCTGCGAGGTCCTCTCACGGCTGGGGATTTTGCTACGTTATGGGTTCATTAAGTCTTATATAGGGCGTGCAACACGCTGTTTATTCTTATAGTAAACCCACTCTTTAAAGCCGATTTCTTTCAGGCGACTGCGGACAAGCTCCCACTCATCACCAACACGGGACGGAATGTGCGAATCTGATCCGAATGTAATATCGACGCCGTAATGAAGTGCCAGCTCCAGCATCGCATCAGAGGGATACCATCCGCCAACTTCCTTGGTCTTGCCTGAAGTGTTCACTTCAATGGCAAGCTTATGTTCACCTATGATTCGCAGCGTCTCTTCCACAATCGGAGTCTGGATGTCTGAGAAAGCTGGATAGTAAGCCTTCATTGCATCAATGTGCCCGAGAATTTGGAATAGGCCGCTTTGGGCGGATTGTTGAATGAGCGTGTAGTATTCTTCTTTGTGAGCATGTTGCTGCGCTTCACTCAGTGTTTTCCAACGATTGCGATTGAATATACTCACTCCACCTGAGCGGTGGACAGAACCGATGATGTAATCGAATGGGTATTTCTCATATTCCGTTCGATATTGATCTAAATGTTCAGGGAAGAAATCAGATTCAACACCGAGTAGAACATCGATTCTGCCGGCATATTCTTCTTTCAGCTTCAATACCTCTTCAATATAACGAGGAAATTCGGATTTCGCCATCGCAATTTCCGGCCAAGCTTGGTCTTTCTTTTCGGCAAAATAAGGAGAATGATCCGAAATACCGATGACATCCAGACCTTCTCGAATTCCCGCCTCAATATAATCTCGTATATGACCTTTGGCATGACCACAGCGTTCATGATGGGTGTGAATATCAAATTTCATGTGCAGCCCCTCCTCTACTATCATTGTGTACGGTTTGGACTCGTTTATTCGGAGCCGAGAAAGTGGGTCTCTGGCATTCCCTTTAAGTCACGCAAAAATTGCTGCATCGCTGAACTTAAGTAACGTCCAGATTTGTATATAACACCAACTGGGTGGGTAATGTCCATCTCTTCGACTTTAATGATACGCAGCTTGCCGCTTGCATTACGCAAATCGTTCACTGCGGATAACCGCGAAATAATCGAGACACCTAGATTGAGTTCGACCATTCGCTTCACTTCTTCAGATGAGGACAATTCCATCACAACGTTAGGGATAATTTCATAAGCTTTAAAAATATCATCTACAAATTTCCGTGCGGCGGTATCGGTCGATAACATAATGAAAGGTAGACTACGGAGCTTGTCGATGGAAACATGAGTAAGTTGTGATAATGGGTGATCAACTGAGACGATTAATTCAAACGTATCATAATAGAGGACGGCTGCCTCATAGGTTGTATTCTTGTCGGTTAAATAAGCGATTCCGATATCGATGACACCATTCTCAACAGCAGTCATGATCTGCGAGGAAGTCATGGAGTGAATGGTCGTCTTGATCAGTGGATATTCTTCTTGAAAGTAGGATAGAACTCTCGGAAGAATTTGCATGGCAATGGATGCAGTCGTTCCAATATGAATATGTCCTTGTGGAATTTGACTCATGTCAGCTAAGCGTTGTTTGAGTTCCACGACGGTTTGCAATATTTTCTCAGCATGTTCTAGGAAGCATTTCCCGCTGTCCGTTAGCGTCACAGGTTGGTTGCGATCAACGAGTAAGGTGCCGAACTCATCTTCTAAGCTCTTAATTTGAGCAGAAACAGCAGGTTGTGTAAGATTGAGCAGTTCACCTGCCTTACGGAAGCTCATGGTTTTGGAAATGGTGACGAGTGTTTCTAATTGGTTAATGTTCATTTGCAACCCTCCCTGGGCGCTCTTCTTCGGCAAAGTGAAGGTAGAGGTTTTATAGATGAATTTTATCAATATTAAAAATTGTATTAATAAAATGTTATTACTTCCTCATTATACGGGAATGCCCGGTTGCATAGCAATGAATGGTGTGAAAAATTATGAATACTTTATGATTGCAAAATACTCAAATTTGAATATACTAATTTATATAAGACACAAGAAATATATGGAAACGAAGTGGAGGGGAATTCCAGACAATGAATGCGAAAAAGACTGTTATCCCATGGACGGTATTAGGTCTTATGTTGGGACTGCTTCTGGCATCACTAGATCAGACCATTGTATCAACTGCGATGCCGACGATTGTGCAAAAGTTAGGTGGATTTAATAGCTTTATCTGGGTGTTCTCTGCGTATCTGATCGCGAATGTGGTTACGATGCCAATCTTCGGGAAGTTATCTGATATGTATGGTCGTAAGCGGTTTTTCTTGCTAGGTATTGTTATCTTCATGATTGGTTCGGCGCTTTGTGGTAGTGCACAGTCGATGACACAGCTCATCATCTATCGTGCGATTCAAGGATTGGGCGGCGGTGCTTTAATGCCGATTACGTTTGCCATTATATTCGATATTTTCCCGGCCGAGAAGCGGGGGAAGATGCAAGGGCTGTTCGGAGCAGTATTTGGTATTTCCTCTGTGCTTGGACCGATTATCGGAGCTTATTTTACCGATCATGTGCAATGGGAATGGATCTTCTATGTGAACTTACCGTTAGGTGTCATCTCGCTTATCTTGATCTCCCTCTTCTATCACGACAGTCTAGCGCATAAGAAGCAAAGCGTGGATTGGGGAGGAACACTCGTATTTGCAGCCTCGATCCTCTCGTTCATGTTCGCACTTGAGTTAGGCGGAAGAGAGTATCCGTGGGGTTCGTGGCAGATTGTTACGCTCTTCGCAGGGTTTGTGATCGGGATTGCGGTATTCCTCGTCATTGAATCCAAAGTGGCGGAACCGATTGTACCACTGAAATTGTTCAAGAATCGTTTATTCTCTGCGAGCATCTCTACGAATATTTTCTATGGAGGCGTGTTAATCTCTGCTTCATCATATATTCCGCTCTTCGTACAAGGTGTATTTGACGGCAGTGCAACGAATGCAGGGCAGATTCTAACGCCAATGATGCTCGGATTAGTCGTATCAAGTGCGATGGGGGGAATGCTGCTTAGTAAGCTTGCTTATCGCAACATTCTGCTAATCTCAGTCAGTATGATGCTTGTTGCAACGTCACTGCTTGCTACATTATCTGTAAGTTCGGAGCATTGGACGGTTATTGCGTATATGATCTTACTTGGCTTGGGGACGGGGATGTCATTCCCGGTTATCTCGATGACAGCGCTGCATGAAATTGATATTCGCCAGCGCGGCAGTGTGACCTCGCTTGTGACATTCTCTCGTTCGATCGGATCAGCAATTGGCGTTACGATTCTGGGTTCGGCTCAAATGAACTATTTGTTAGACAAAATTAAAGCTATGCCTGGTGGAGCACAATTCGGCAACCTACAAGATGCCAAAATATTGCTGCAGCCTGAAGTGAAGAAGCAGATTCCCCCTGATGTCATGAACCAAATTACAGATGCCCTTGCAGGATCGATTGCGAATGTATTCTTGATTACTGTCTTTATGGTGATTCTAGCTTTCGTCTGTATCTTGTTTATGGGTAAGGCACGGCTCCAAGTGCCTGCAAAAGGTAAAGGTGAACCACAAGCAGGGGAAGCGGAAATGAATATTTAGGAAACCATTTGAACTTCATTACGTAGTGTCTAGTAATTGATTTCAAATGGTTAGGCAGGTGGACGGTTGTGTCGATGAGACTCGTCATTCTCGGTATTCTCATGGAGGGTGAGCGACATCCTTATGATATTCGGCAGACGATGAAAGAAAGAGCGATGCATTACTATATTAAGTATCAGGATGGTTCGCTCTATTATGCGATCGATCAGTTGCATAAGGCTGGCTTTGTGGAGGCACTAGAAGTTGTTCGGGATACAAGTCGTCCAGAGAAGACGATCTATGCGATCACGGATTCGGGAAAAGTGGAATTTGAGAAATTGTTAATGCAACAATTCGAGAATGATAAACCGATCTTTGATCCGATCTATGCGGCGTTATCGTTCTCCAGTTATGGCGATCCCGCGAAGATCATCGATGTACTGAGGCAGAAAGTTCGTGACCAAGAAAGTTACATGGACCGGATGAAACAGGTGTATGAAAGCCATGTCGGGATCGAGCCGCGAGCGGTGCTTTACATGATGACGGGTCGTTATGAGACAGGGATGGCGCGACTTCGTTGGTTAAGAAAGCTATTGCATGATGCAGAAGCGGGATTATTGCAAGAGGTTGGTACGCGATTACTAATTGATGAACGTGAAGAGTAGTTTGAGAAAAAGCAGTGTTCTCACCTTATAGGAGAACACTGCTTTGTTGTTTCGTGTGATTGAACGCGGTCGTAAGCAGGTCCTCGCTGAGCTATCTATTTCAACGGCGAGTTCGTAACTTGCGCATACACCTCGTCAAGATTTGCGCAGACGAGGTCGGGCTGCACGCTCGCGTGCTCGGCGTGCTCGCGCCAGTTGCTCACGGTGGCAACGCCTGTGAGCACGAGGGCAGTGCGGCAGCTGACAGCCGCACCGCCCGCTATATCGGTGATACAGTTGTCACCGATCACCCAGGTGCGCTCTGCTGCCGCACCTAGTCTTGTCATCGCATATCGCATAATGATAGGCGATGGTTTACCGATCACCACCGGCTGTTGACCGGTCGCTTTCTCTATCGACGCGGCAATCGTACCTGCGCCGGGCCATAGTCTGCCATCTGCAGGCAGCAAATGGTCGGGGTTCGTCAGCACGAAGCGTGTACCCGCTTGAATATGAATCGTTGCGGTAGCCAGCTTCTCGTAGCTAAATGAGCGATCAATGCCCTGTACGACGGCATCAGGCGCTTCATCGACAATCTCATAGCCCGCCTCTGTAAGAGCGACTCTTAAACCTTCTTCGCCAATCATATACACGCGGCGACCTATGTTTTCTTCTTGCAAATATTGAACAGTCGCTTGCGCGGAAGTGAAAATATTCGCGGTTTCCACCTCGATATTAAATTTCTTGAGATGTATAGCTACAGCTTCGGGTGTTCGAGAGGAGTTGTTCGTCACCAGTTGAAAAGGATACCCCTCTTCGTACAGCTTCGCAATAAATCGATCAGCCCCATCAATAGGCTCATTTCCCTTATATAACGTTCCATCTAAATCAATAATAAAAGCATGCATCGACTTTAACTCCATTCTCTTAACTAATTCTAGATGTAAGGACAACCTCGGCAATCGGCAGGTTGATTTCAACATTGGTACCTACTTGGAGTATGCTCGTGATCGTCATATTTCCATTATGGGCTTCAATAATTTTATACGAAACCATAAGTCCAAGACCAGTCCCTTTTTCCTTGGTGGAATAAAAAGGTTCGCCAAGTTGCGGAAGTCGTTCAGGTGCAATTCCACAGCCATTATCTTGAACACGTACGAATAATTGCTCATTGCCTTCTGCATAGCCTGCTTGAATGCGAAGTGTACCGCCAGAGGGCATCGCCTCCAAAGCATTTTTAATAATATTAATGAATACTTGTTTGAGTTGATTCTCATCACAAGAGACTAGAGGAAGATCGGGCTCCATCTCGGTAATGACTTCAATTCCGTTCATCAAGGCTTGAAGTTGGAGCAATTCAACTGTTGTTTCTAAGATTCGGCTAAGAGAACGTGGTGCAAAGTACGTCGTCTGAGGCTTAGCTACTAATAAGAATTCATTCACGATAAATTCGATGCGCTGCAATTCTTTTTCCATGATGCCCATGTAACCTTCTTCTTTAGGACTGGTAGCTGGCAATAATTTGAGGAAACCCTTCAAAGCGGTTAAAGGATTGCGAATCTCATGGGCAACACCTGCTGCGAGCTGTCCAACTGCCGATAGTTTGTCCGATTTGCGAAGCAATTCATCCGTTTTGATCTGTTCGGTTACATCTTTAAAGGTGACGACAACCCCGATATGACAACCATCTTCGGTAATTGTCGGAGAGACCATATATTCCGCTGGGAAATATGTACCATCTTTTTTCCAGAATAGGACGTCTTTCACCATTCGGACATAACCGTCTTGTAAGGATTGATACACGGCGCCTTGTTCAAAAGGTATGACAACTCCAGCCTCGTCCGTCTCATGTAAAATTTTATAAGCGTGCTGCTGTAACATTTCATCTGCCGTCCATCCTGTTAAGCCTTCAGCCGTATGGTTCCAGAACGTAATTCGTGCATCTTTATTCATACTAATAATTCCGTCTGTTACAGAGTGCAATAGCATTTGATAGTGACGATGGAGCCGTTCAATTTGTTTCTTATGCTGTCTAATTTCAGTTACATCTTTAAAAATAATATAGAGACCTTCGGTTTTGCTAGATACAACGATAGGAACAAAAGTCACGTTGGTTATAATGGGTTTGCCAGAGCGGTGGCGAAGTGTCAGGTCGAAATGACAGGCATTGCCCTGCAAGGTAGAGTTAAAGTTTTCTTTGACCATAGCAGCATCATCTAAGTTGTAAAGTAAATTGAAGGGAAAGTGTTGAATTTCTTCTCGGGTGAATCCGCACATCTGTTCAAATTGCTGATTCGTCTGCAGTAAATTGCCTAAGGAGTCGACGGAAACAATGGAGTCCACATGAAAATCGAACAAGGACCGATAGCGCTTTTCGTTAGCGGATATACGCTGGAGTAAATAAATCGTAATACAAGCATTTAAACCAATGAGGAAAATGATCAATGCAATTTCTTTGAAATGAATATGACTGAATGTAACACCACTGCTAAAAATGAGGAGTTTGGTAAGCATAGTAAGCGTTGTGATCGTGATCACAAATAGAAGAGTCGTTACGAGAAATGACCATTTACGCGTGCGCTGATCGGAACCGAACATATTATTGAAAGACTCCTTTTATCATGGTTTATTTCCATATTTTATTAAATGATAACAGGTTTCTTAGTACTTTTCGACTATTTTCTATGGACTTTTAATGATGGATTTTGTAAAAATATGCGAGTTCGCGTATACGACGCGCAAATATTCGTTTATAATGTGAGAAAATGATACATATCGAATGTTGAGGAGATCAGTTAGATGAAAGCAGAGTATATTAATCCTTTCTTAGAATCTGCAAGATTTGTCCTCGAGCAGGTTGCTAATGTTCGTCCAACTACGGGTCAATTGACTATTAAAGACATTAAACTCACTGATCATTATATCTGGATTCAAATTGGAATGACCGGACATATGCAAGGCGAAATTGTATTCGGTTTAGCAGAATCTGCTGCTCTTAAAGTTGTATCTGCCATGATGGGCGGTTTTGTACTTGATGAGATGAATGAAATTGGACAAAGTGCGATTTCGGAGCTCAGCAATATGATCTCAGGCAATGCATCAACACTTCTTTATAATCAAGGTGTGAAGGTAGATATTACCCCGCCGGTACTCATTGTTTCGGAACATTCCCACTCTTTTCATGGGAAACAAGCATTGACAGTTCCCCTCATTATGGACGGCATTGGAGAACTAGATATTCAAGTGTTAATCTCGTAGACGGCTGCTAACAAGGTCGTCTATTTTTGTTTTGGATATAGAATGGATAAGTTAAGGTAGAGCTTTTATACAGCGAAAAGAAAAGGATGAGTGTCGTTCATGCAAATTCAGAATAAAGTGATTGTCATTACAGGAGCTTCGAGTGGGATCGGGGCGGAGATGGCCGTGCAAATAGCGGCAAAAGGTGGGATTCCTGTCCTGATCGGACGTGCCGAACATAAACTTAATGAAGTTGCAGCGGGTATCTCGGGCAAACATGGTGTGTATGTGATGGATGTCCGCGATGATGCAGCAGCCCAAGAGACGATGAAACAAATCATTGTGCAATATGGTCGAATCGATATTCTGATTAATAATGCGGGATTCGGCGTATTCACTTCATTCTTGGAATCTCCGATTGAGGAATTCGAAGCGATGATGGATGTGAATTATATGGGGATTGTTCGGTGTACGAAAGCGGTGTTGCCACAGATGATCGCTCGGGGGTCTGGTCATGTAGTGAATATTGCTTCAATCGCAGGTAAGATTGGTACGGCGAAATCGACGGGTTACTCCGCTTCGAAACATGCAGTGCTTGGACTTACGAATGCACTGCGTCAAGAGCTTGCAGGTTCTGGCGTGAAAGTAACGGCAATAAATCCAGGGCCGATTGCAACACCATTCTTCGAGAAAGCCGACCCGACTGGGAATTATGTGAAGAACATTAGCAATTACATGCTAAAGCCTGAAAAAGTCGCGCAGGTTGTCCTTCAAGCGATTGAAAAAGAGCAAGATGAGCGGAACTTGCCGCACATGTTTGCCTTGGGAGCGAAGTTTGCCCAACTATTCCCACGCACGTTTAACCGTATCTCGGTCAAATTTTTAAATAAAAAATAATTCTGAACCAACACTAAGACGTATGCTAATATAGGTGTAAAGTACAAGGGAATGAGGGCCGCTGATGAAGAGAATGTCGATTATCACAATGCTAGTTGCTGTATGCTGGATGCTAATTGGACCCGGGATATCTATTGTTCTTGCCGAAGAAGCTGACATCATCGAATGGGATAAACCGAAGAATGCGATCTATAATCATCTTACTTCACCTATGTTAATGTACAAAAATGAATTGTTCGATGGTGGATTCAGTTTATCGATTAATGGAGTTACACCGAATGAGGCAGATGCTGACTTTGTCGTGTCACAAGCAGGGGAGCTTGGCGCACGAGGCATTGCGAAGGTAAACGGGACGCTTGAAGAGTCTACAAGTTTCGCCGCAATGAATCAGACGATGACTCAAATTGAACTACATAAGGTATATTTAATTGCCCTACATAATCATACATTTGCCAAAATACAGGTTCATAAATTAACGTCCTCCGCAGTTGAATTTAGTTACGTCTTGCAAAAAAATTCATCAACCACACCGATAGAACAGCCGGATAACGGTATTCTGAAGCGAAATATGCCAGAAGGGCAAGTGACGATTCGTGTGGGTGCGAAAGATGTGGATTATGGCTGGGACGTTTATCGCTCAGATAACGGACAAGATTTTGCAATGATTAACAATGGACGACTTCACAAGCCGATTTTCGATGACGAGTCAGCAGGAGCAGGACATGTATATCAATATTATTTTGAAGTGTACGATAGCAATAATGAGATGATCGGGAAGTCGGATCGCATTGAGGTGACGGTAACGGCACCAGTAAAACCGACAACAGAAGTTAAGATGCAAATTGATAACAAGGTTGCAACAGTTAATGGCCAGTCGGTATTGCTTGAAGTCCCTCCGATCATTCAGGATACGCGGACGCTGGTACCGTTTCGTTTCTTAGGGGATGCTTGGGGTGCGGCAATCGAGTGGGATCAAGAGGATCTGATGATTACGTACAAACTCGACGGCATTGTGATTGAGTTATGGATTGGCAAACAGGTTGCACTTGTGAACGGAGAAGAAGTGAAGCTTGATGTAGCACCGATGGTCATCAAAGATCGTGCACTCATTCCAATTCGATTCGTCGCTGAAAATTTAAAGCAGCGTGTGAAATATGTAAAAGAGACGAATGAAGTTATTATTCGTAAATGGTAAGATAGTAGTTAAGCCTGACGATAAGTGTCGTCAGGCTTTATTGTGCTGACGTATTTGTAGAACGAGAGTGAGTCGCTTATAATATAAGGCAAACAGATGAAAGAAATGAGGCAATAACATTGACGAATAGCAAGACATTCGAAGAGCTTGGCATTACGGATAATTGGGTACAAGCCCTTCATAAATTAGAAATTACATCACCTACACCGATTCAGCAAGAAACATTCCCAGTTATTCTAGCTGGAAAAGATATCATTGCACAGTCCCAGACTGGAACAGGAAAGACGCTTGCTTATGTGCTGCCGATATTACAACAAATAGATGCTGCGTCAAAGAATGTACAAGCTGTTGTTCTCGTGCCAACGCGTGAGCTTGGGATGCAGGTTGTTCGAGTGATTGAGCAGTTAGCACAGAAGAGTGAAAGCGGTATTCGTGTACTTGGATTAATTGGCGGCGCGGCGCTGTCCAGACAAGTGGATCGCTTGAAACAAAATCCACACGTTGTTGTGGGGACACCGGGTCGTATTCTAGAGTTGCTTAATATGCGCAAGCTCAGTGTGCATCATGTGAAGACGGCTGTCATTGATGAAGTGGATCAAGTGTTGACGCTAGGATCTGCGCGTGATGTCGATAAAATTTTGAAAAAGATGATGCGTTCGCGTCAATTGTTGTTTTTCTCAGCGACGATTACGGATGATGTGCATCGCGAAGCTGAAAGTCAATTGACTGATCCGGTTCATATTGCAATTAATCCAAGCCAACGTACGGCGGAGACAATTGAACATATGTACTTCGTAACGGATGAACGCAACAAAATGGATACCTTACGTCGCCTTGTTCATTCGTATAAACCAAATTCCGCTATTGTGTTTACGAATGTGACTTCGGATGTTGAAGACACGTTATCTAAGATGAAGTATCTTGGCCTATCCGTAGAATCCCTACATGGTGAAGCGGGTAAAAATGAGCGCGCCCAGGTCATGCAGAACTTTAGAAGCGGGAAATTTAAGTTGTTACTTGCGACAGACGTTGCTGCTCGAGGGCTCGATATTGAAGGTGTGACGCATATTTTCCATTTAGATCCTGCGCCTAATGCTGAATATTATTTGCATCGTGTCGGTCGTACAGGACGTATGGGTAGACAAGGGACGGCTATATCAATTGTAACTCCACCAGAAGTCTGGATTCTTGACAAGTTGGGTAAACAACTTGGTATTCAGATTGAGCCGAAAGAAATGTATGAGGGTAAAGCGGTAGCACCAGGTACAGGTGCGAAAATGCGTGCCACGCGTCAAAGTGCAGAGCGTAAAGTGGCTTCAACTTCGGCTACACCGACAGCTACCTCAACATCAGTGCCAAAAACAGGCGATAAAGCAGTGGTTAAAGGCCAACCTGTAGGCAATGGGAGTCCAGTTAGCGAAAGAAAACCGAAAGCGACAGTAAATCAAACGCAAGCAGCACCGATCAAGAAGAAGAATAAGAAAGAAGAAGCTCGTGAACGTAAGAACAAAGGGGCTCCAAAGTGGCTAAAAGCAAAGGATCAACAAAAGGAATAGTATGAAAAAGCTGCTCCTTGTATTCGTTGTTGTTATTGTCATTCTTCTTCTCGGAGTCTTCGGTTTCATATGGTACATTAAGCCAGCAGAGACACTGAATCTGGACGCGAAGCCGTTCACCATTCAAGATAAGATCAAAGAGGTTGTGCAGTCTCGTAAAATGGAAGTAAAGCTTACGGAGCAGGAAATTAACAGCTTGCTGAAGCAACAGCTTCAAAGCTATACGAGGCTGCCTCATGACATTCGACTTACAGGTGCGAACTTTGATCTGCAAGGTCAAGAGCTTATCATGGACGCCAACGTCATCTGGAAAGATCAGATTCCAGCGAGTGTACAAGTGTATTTCCATGTGTTATGGAACAATGGTGCAATCGTCGTTGAGCATACTTGGACAAAGCTTAAGCAGTGGCATCTGCCTAAAGACTGGATGAACCTGCAGCCGATCACGATTCCAATTGCAAATCAATTACCGAAGATGGTTGCGATTCGCGATGTTGTCTTCGAGGATGACGGGATTGTGTTTAAGTTTAAGTTAGCGTTATAAATAAAGACCGATATTCCTCATGTTAGTCACTGGGGAATATCGGTCTTATTTGTCGTTTACTTCTTCGTGCGTGGAGTGGAGCTGAGGCGATAAATTTCACCTTCTATAACATCACTCGCCTTGTCTAGAAATGCATTAATAAGAGCTAGCTCTTCATCCGTGTACGAAGCGGCAAGATTAATCATTGCTTCATGAAGGGTGTGGTAGGTCTCACTGACATCTTCCTTCTCTTCATAGATGGGTACGATGATGACTTTGCGGCGATCATTGGGATCGTTCTGCCTTTGGACATAGCCATACTTCTCCAGCCGGTCAATTAGCGTCGTGACACTGCCTGTCGCAAGTCCCGTCAATTTGGATAACTCACCTGCAGTAATTGGACCTTTATTTCGAAGAATATCGACAGCAAGAAAGTCATTGTTATATAGACCCAGGGATGAAGCTACGTTCTGCTGATAAAGTACGGTACGACTGCCGAGGCTTCGCATACTGAGCGTAAGATTTTCTTGCAGTTCAGTAGGTTGTTGCCGTTGCTTGATTGACAAAAGAAACCCCTCCTTTTAAGATAAAATATATCTTGATAATCAAGATATTAGAATATCAAGATACTAGATGATCTTATATCTAATGATTTCATTGTATCTAAAAGGTATTAACATTGCAAAAGTGTAATTACGCTTTTACTTGGGGGGAGTGAGAGAGGATGGCAAAGAGTAATAAACAAGGATTAGTCCTTACGGCGTTATTGTTATCCATTCTGATGGCCTCGATGGACAATACAATTGTTGCGACGGCAATTGGAACGATTGTTGGGGACTTAGGTGGGTTCGATCAACTGATGTGGGTGACATCTGCTTACATGGTGGCGGAGATGGCGGGGATGCCGATATTCGGCAAATTGTCTGATATGTATGGTCGTAAACGTTTTTTTGTTTTTGGTATTATCGTGTTTATGGCTGGATCTGCGTTATGTGGAACAGCGGATTCGATCTTGCAATTGAGCATTTATCGTGCGATCCAAGGAATTGGCGGCGGGGCACTCATGCCGATTGCGTTCACGATTATGTTCGACGTTGTACCTCCAGATAAACGAGGGAAAGTAGGCGGGTTGTTTGGGGCTATGTTCGGTTTGTCCAGTATATTTGGACCTCTAGCGGGAGCCTACTTAACTGATTATCTCCATTGGTCTTGGATATTCTATATTAACTTGCCAATCGGCTTGCTTGCACTTGTGTTCATCGCGTTCTTCTATAAAGAGTCCGTCGAACATACGAAGCAGAAGATCGATTACCTAGGTGCTATTACGCTGATTGGCTCCATTGTGTGCATGATGTTTGCCCTTGAGCTTGGCGGCAAAGAATATGCGTGGGATTCGGGTACGATTATCGGGTTGTTCTCGTCATTTGCTATTCTTATGGTCGCATTCGTCTTTATTGAACTCCGAGCGGAAGAACCGATCATCACGTTCAGCATGTTCAAGAATCGGCTTTACTGGACGAGTAATGTGATGGCCATCTTCAGTGGTGCTGCATTCATTACGGCTTCCATCTACATTCCAGTGTTCATTCAGGGTGTTCTTGGTGGTTCGGCAATAAAATCAGGACTCGTCCTACTTCCGATGATGCTTGGGTCAGTTGTAACGGCGGGAGGTGGAGGGGCTTTACTAACTAAATTCAAATATCGCACAATTATGATTCCAACCTTGACGCTTCTTATGATCGGCATGGCACTTCTTACTACCTTAACGACCGATTCGTCGCGATTCATCGTCACGGTATTCATGATTCTGGTCGGTCTAGGTATTGGTTCATCGTTCTCGGTATTAAGCAATGCTGCTATTCATGGGTTTGCAGTTAGACAGCGAGGGTCAGCAAGCTCGACACTGAACTTTAACAGGGAGCTTGGCATGACGCTTGGCATCACGATATTCGGTATGATTCAAAGTCAAATTTTCGCAAAAAAATTGGCTACGATCTTCGGAAGCGGGGGAGAGGCTTCGAATGGCGTTAATCTTATTGATCCGAGCAAAATGTTGACTCCAGACACTAGAAGCAGCATACCTGCTCCTGTTCTAGATAAAATTTCGGAAGCTCTAACCTCATCACTTGTGTACACGTTCGCATGGGCAATTGTACCTGCAGCGATTGCACTGGTCGCAGCATTATTCATGAGTAAGGAAAAATTTGATCCAGCAAGTGAAATGGACGCTTATTCGTCATCACACTAATCGCATAATACCTATAAATAAAAACAAGACCCGCGTAATGTGCAGGTCTTGTTTTTGCGTCTAGGATTTGAATTTATCTGCGAATTCGGCGATTCGATCTACGAAGATTCCCTTTAACTGATCTTCATCCTTGCTTGGCGCTTTGTAGGCTTTGTAGCCACCGAATGATTCCATACAGACAGCTGCAGCTTTTAGAGCATCGGGGATATTGCGTTCGAAGATTTCTTGCGTTTCCTTGGGTTTCTCGTTGCAAATAAAATAACCCATTTTTTTGTTTAGTAGTTCTGCTTGATTCTTTTTGATGAAGTCGCGAGTTAACTTGTATATTTTGCCGTCCCTAACACCGGCGCCGACAATAATACGATCGAATGAAGCAAGATCGGGTTTCTCCGTTTCTAGGTTGATCACTGTACATGAGGGTACAGCTTCGGCTAACTTATTGGCGCATTGCGTTGCTGCACCAGTTTTTGTTGCATAGAGTACGAGCAGTGCCATAGGGTATCATCCTTTTCTGTTATTTTACTAAAAACAATCTTGTTTATCGATATACTTTTTAATCTAGAATCTTGATTTACGTAATATATGTATTGTTAATAATAACGATTAAATAGTCTTTTTGCAATAAATGAAATGGATCCCCATAGCGTAAACACTTTTTTCAAGTGTCTATTCTATGGGGATCCATTTACATATCACTTATGCTTCAACTTCAATAGGGGTTATCGAAGTATCGTGGTCTTTGTGCTTTTCAGATCTATTTTTGCGGAATGGCCACCAATTCGCTTCGCCGAACATAACAGTTAGAGAAGGAATCATAAGCCCCATCACAATGGTCGTATAGATTGTAAGCCCGATGACGATTCCAGCTCCGATTTGAAGTAAAGTCGTAACGCCGGCAGGCATTAAGGCTGCGAACGTACCCGCCATGATGACTGCCGCGGATATAATGACTCCACCCGTGGATTTCATCGCTTTAAGCAAGGCAGGAACGACTTCACCAGGGCGATATTCCTCCTTGAACCTTGCGCTTAAGAATATATTGTAATCGACACCGAGCGCTACAATAATGACGAACAAGAAGAAGGATACAGTCCATGACAAGCCAGAGGCACCTAATAAATAGACGAATATAAATTCGAGAATGCCCATCGTGACAAAATAGTTGAACATGAGCGCTAATAGTAGATAGAGCGGCATGAGTAAAGAACGTAGTTGCAGGGCAAGCACGATGTAAATACCTGCAATCATGAGTGCCGCTGTCTTTAAGAAATCAGATGCAGAGATGCCTTTAAGTTCACTGTATTGTGCGGTTGTACCCGCAAGTTTAATGTCAGGGTTTGAGATGGCAGTGCCTTTTAAACTTTGTGTAACGGTATCACGCAGTACATCCATCGTTGCCATGGCTTCTTTGGAGTAGGGGTTAATTGAAAGTACGACTTCTAGCTTTGCAATTTTGCCGTCTTTGGACATATACATATCGAGCGCTTTGCTTAATTCATTGGATTCATCGAGCAGTCCTTTAGGCATATACCAACCGGCAATCTGGTTCGAGCTATTGTCCGCGATACCTTGCTGTGCATCTACGACTTGTTTAATTCCATCTGAAATTTTGGTAAGACCACTATTTCCTTCGCCAAGGCCACTAGCGAATTGCCCAAGTCCGTTCTTTAGTTCACTGACTCCAGATGCAACTTGAGTTTGCCCAGTTGCCAGCTGCCCAAGTCCATCTGTTAATTGCTTGGTTGGGGCTGTTAGCTGCGCAAGACCTTGAGTCAAACCTTGGAGTCCTCCTGAAGTTTGGGATAAACCACCAGCAACACCTTGATTCTTAGCTACGAGCGCTTGATAGGTAGGGTTATTCGCAAGATCAGGGAATGCTTGCACCAGACTTGCAAGGTCTGCATTCATGGATTGTGAAGTTTGGGAAAGTTGACTTAATGCTCCAGATAGCTGCACAGCTCCGTTATTAGATTGACTAATGCCGCTTGCGATCTGGTTTAAACCGCCTTGTGAAGCTTTGAGATTGTCTGCAATTTGATTCGCACCTTGGATAAGCTTATCAAGTTCACCAGATTTATTCGTTATTTCGGTTTGGGCTTGCTTCAAGCCATCTCCAACTTTAGTTACCCCGCTGCCTAACTCGGTTAGGGCATCGTTGGTCTTCGAAAGTTGGTTCGGAACGGTTAATTCGATTATTTGCTCACCGAGTGGTCGTGCGGCAGAACGAACTTCTTTAATATTGGCTACTTTAGCCGCGTCTGCACTTGCACGTTCTAACGCTGCTAATGCTTCAGGTGTGCGCATGGAAGTGTTGGAAGATACAGCAATGGTGACCGGCAGTACTTCGCCTGATGAGAACTTCTCTTCGACTGTACGGAAACCTTTAACCGCAGATGCACTCTGATTCATCTCACCCAGGTCATCGAAGGAACGATTACCCTGGTATAACAACATGAAGGGGGATAGGACGACGAGACAGACCAGAAGAACAATACCTGATCGCTTGGCAGCTAAGTTCCCCATTGCACCCCATAGTTTTGAATCATGATGCTTATTTTGACCTGGCTTCGTGCGAACGGGCCAGAACAAGGCAGGTCCGAAAATGAGCATGATCGCCGGTGTAAATGTAACTGCAGCAAGCAGCGTGACGGCCATTCCAACCGCAACACCAGCGGCAGATTGATACAATCCAAATTTGGCAAAACCAATTAAGAAAAAGGCAATGAACACCGTACTTCCAGCGAATAAGACGGTTTTACCAACGGTTTTAACTGTCCTTATAAGTGCTTCCACACGGTCTGTTGTGCGCGTTAATTCCTCGCGGTAACGATGGATGAGTAGAATGCAGTAATCGGTACCTGCACCGAACAAGATCGCAATGAGGAAGGTTTCTGTAAACGTGGAGACGGGCAGTCCGAGATAGGTAAGTGATGCGATGATGCCTCGGCTGAGTACAACGGCAATTCCAATCGTGATGAGTGGCACAAGAGGGGCTATAGGAGATCGGAATACGATGAGTAGAATAATGATGACGAGAGCGAGCGTGAGTAGTTCGCTTTTGGCAAGACCTGACTCTGTCGATTGGTTATAGTCGATGAAAATGGGGGCTGATCCTGTGAAATCAACTGTTGCCCCTGCTGGCGTGTCGCCAAATATACTTTTGACAAGTTTAACCGAATCTCCTGTGGTTGCGGCTTGCACTTCCCTAGGGAATTCGACGATGACAAGCTCGGTAGTACCATCTTTGGATAGAAACTTCTCAGCAACGGCAGGATCGACAGATGCTGATAGTACGCCTGTAATACCGTAAGTGGATGAATCATTGGATAGTTTGGTGACTTTATCTTGTAGCCACTTATGATCACTGTCCGTTAGTCCATCTTCACGATTAAGAACAATAACTGCATTAGATTTGGACTTGCGGTCAGGATCCATAGTTTCCAGAATTTGTGCCGATTTAGCGGAATCCGCATCCTTGGGAACGAACTTCCATTCTGTGGTACGCACAATTTGCTTCAGGTCTGGAAAGACGAATACAGAAGCAACTGCGGCGATAATCCAGACGGCTACGACGAGCCATTTGAACTTCGCCATTATCTTTAACCAAGCATCAATCATGTTGTTCCCTCCATCGATTTTATTAATCTGTTTATTTAAACTAATCTATTTATAATAAAAAAATGACTTGAGGTCAACACTTATTTTGACCGGCAGTCATTAAATGAAAAGTGTTGTAAGCGTATCACTTTTCAGGCTATAATGTTTCTAATTCAAGTATGGACAGGAGAAGCGCATGAAACGTGAAGAGAAGAAGCGTATAACGCGTGAAAAAATCATCCAATCGGCAATGTATTTATTTGCTGAGCAAGGCTATGAGGCGACAACGGTTCATCAAATTACGGAGCGAGCAGGGGTAGCAAAGGGAACTTTCTTTAACTATTTTGCTTGTAAAGAAGATATATTTTGCGATGTACAATTGATGTTTGCTGTGGAAGAAGTTCAGAAAATTAAAGACAAACCCGGACCTTTAATTCCGCATATTCGGAATATCATTGCGAATATTGATCACCAGCTTAAGTTAAGCCGGCCGCTTGTGCTGGCAGTGTGCCAAGGAAATCTGACGAATGCCAATTCCATTCAGAACATGGTTGAGCAGATTGAAGAGTTGACAGAGGCGTTGACGGAAGTGGCTGCAGTTGGGCAAGAACGTGGTGAATTGATTAAGTCTATGCCACCGGAGATGATTGCAGAGCTTGCTATTCAAACTTTTCTTGGTGCAAGACTGTTATGGAGTATCGGACGCGGAGATGAAGATCTGTCAGGGCACATGGCCATTACTTTCGAACTGTTCTTCCGTTCTATTGCCGTTCATCCTTAATTACAGAATAAAGAGGCAGTATCCTGAAGGTGGTAGAATCACCTTTGGATACTGCCTCTTTCCGTATAAGGACTTCCACTTATGTGTTGATCTTCTTATGCTCGATTATGCCTGTCTTTGGCTTTGCGGTTGGAGAAGGTGAGGGTGAAGGTTTAGTAGATGAACTTGGTGCAGGCTTTTTGGCAGGTACACGTTTCTTCGAATAGCTTGGGAACAAGATCTTGCCATCGTTAAGCTGTGCAATTTCATCCTCTGTCCATCCTGCGAGTTTATTCTCCCCTTTAACCCCTGTTAATTTGATTTGATAACGGCTTGCTAAGTATTGATGCAGCTCTGTCATGTCTTGCTCTTTCAAATCTTTGAGCTTCTTTTTACCTTTGATCTGTCCAAGAATAACACCGATGGATTCAGCAGCAATCGAGGTATTCGGTTGAATGCGTGCTGAGCCGTAGGCGATAGCAGACGAACCGACATTCTTACCAGCTGTAATGACATTGTCGTAGTTCGGCAATAGGAAGCTGCGAAGTGGCATGCCGTACTTGTCAGGTCGTCCCATCTCGATGCCGCCTTTCACATCGGTGACACCTTGAAGATCAAGCGGATAGCCGGCAATGCTGACGTTATCCCAGAACATTTTGCCACCTAACATATCAGACGCTTCAAGTACATATTCGGTTTCATAATGATTGTATTCGCGAATATACGGGTACGTTGGCTGCTCGCCAAGAGCGGCATTCTCCCAACCTGGCAGCGTCTTACGGAAATGTTCAAGGATAAGTGCGGTCTCCTTCTGACCGAGGCTGACTGCTGTTTCAATGGATTCTGGTTTAGATGGATCGATATTGTACACAAGTAGTGCGTTGATGATCACATCGCCGTTACGTTGATGCAGGGCATTAAGTCCCCGCAAACGTACGCGCTCATTACTTGGTTTGTAGCTGTCTGTTACTTTCGTAAGACCGATAGCGAACGTTTCATTGACGTAGCCGGAGCCGTACTTGGCATGACGTTCTTCGCCGGTCATTGCGCTTAAGCTCGCGTTGAATTTGTTCCAATCCACATTCTTGAACTTCATCATCATACCGGCACACATATATTCGATTTGTTTCAATGCGTACAATTTTTCAAGACCAGCAAGACGCTTCGTCTTTAATTGACTGATCAGCGCAGCATAATCGCTGTTATCAACCCAGTAATCAGCCGAGATCGTCTGTGTGCCGTTCTGCTTGGATGTGTATGTAAGATCTGTAATCTGTTCTTGTCCGTGATCTCCTGGTTTCGTGTTGATCTTCGTGATCTGAACATCTTGCTCGACAGGAATCGTGCCTTTTACTTTGTTGACATATTGCTCGAACTCATTTAATTTGCGAATTTTACCTTGCTTAAAGCCGTCAAACAAGCCTTTGACACGACCTTGAAGAAGTGTTTTCTGTGCGCCGTCGCGTGCTTCATCCAAGAACAACATTTGACCTTGAAGAAGTTGTCCACCGAATGCATCTCGTGGATCAATAATTTTGACGGATAAACCTTCATCAGCAGCAGCGCGTGCTAAGTACAAGCCTTCAATCTCGCTGCCAATCATGACCACATCATAGTGATTATTTGTATTGGACGAATCAGTTGGTGTTGATGATGGTGTTGAGGTTGGTGTTGATTTGTCTTGCTCACTTGTGTTTGGGGTTGCAGAGGGCTGCGGTGTGCTAGGTTTCTGCTCCGTTGATGTTTGATCTGGTGATGGGGAAGTGTTGTTTCCTTGTGTACCTGTAGCAGGTTGGGTAAGGCTTGAACTACGATCAGGCAGTGCAGCCCAAACAATCGTGCCAACTACAGCTAAACAAGCGATGCTAAGTAGTGCAATTAATGTTAGTTTCTTAACATGTTGCGGAATTTGCATGAACGAGGCCCCTTTTGTCGGAAGATAGGTTTAGCATAGCATGGAGCCTGTTATGTGGATATACATATTTGTAAAATTCTAATTTTATAGTCGAAAAAAGGCACACTTCGCATCGTAAGCGAAAGCGTGCCTTATTGTATTCTAACTATTAAGCTCTAACTGTCTCTAAATCTTGCACACCTTGGAAGATGAGGCTAAACAATTCGTCAAGGTTCTCTTCTTCAATACAAGAGAATGCAACACGAAGATCGGTTTCACCTAGTGCAATTGTTCCGATGCCGTATTGTTGTAACAGGTGAGTACGAAGTGTCTCTGCTTCAACTGTTTTTAATTTTAAGCACATGAAGTAGCCGGAGTTGAATGGGTAGTAGTCCCAAGCGCCATCGAACTTGCCTGTGTCAAGCAAATGCTTTACACGGTTCGCACGGCCTTTCATGATTGCGAATTTCTCTTGCTTTTGAGCTTCGAACTCAGGTGATTTAAGCGCATGAAGGACGAAAGTTTGTGTTGGGTGTGGACCTGATGAGATTGTCGCACGGATTACGCCCATTGTCTTCTGCTCAAGTGCGCTAAGAAGTGCTTCGCTCTTACCTGCATACGTGATGAAACCTACGCGGAAGCCCCATACATATTCTTCTTTCGTTGCACCATCGACTTTAATTGCAAGTACGCGTGGGTGCAAGTCAGCTAATTGACCGAATAAGGATTCTTGCAGAGAATCTTCGAAGAATAGTCCGAAGTATGCATCGTCTGTAACAACGACAACGTTAATACCTGCTTCAGCACCAGCTTGTATCGCAGCGATGATTTCTTTACCTTCAACCGCATTAGGTGTGTAACCTGTTGGGTTGTTCGGGAAGTTCAGCACGACGAAAGCTTTACCTTTGCTTTGTTGAGCAAGAATTGCATTCTTCAAGCCTTCAGCGTTGAATGTGCCTTGCTCGTTGTATAACGGGTAGTTCACGATTTCAGCACCACGACGGATACCGAAAGTTAATTCGTAATTTTCCCAATTTTTATCCGGGATAATGACTGCGTCGCCAACATCAGCGAACAAATCAGCAGCAATACTAAGACCATGTGTAAGTGCATTCGTTACGATCGGGTTACCGAACAACTTACCTTCAAGAGACGGATTCTCGACTAACATCTTCGCTCTCCAAGCTGTACGAAGTTCAGGCTTACCAGCAGGAGGTGCATATTCATAAATATCTTTAGGTGCATAAGTGGATAGTGTATCTTGGATGACTTTAAGGTGCATCGGTTGACCATTCTCAACAGCGATACCGATTGTTGCATTGTATTTATTGGCTTTCGCTTTCGCCTCAGCAGACTGACTTAGGATGCCTTCTTTTGGGAAATAAATCTTTTTTGCAAGATCAGAAAGCATTTCGTATACATGAGGGTTTTCGCGTTGCAAGGTTTCGTTAAGCGTTTGAGCTAGCTCGTTCATTCGATTCATCCTTCCAATGTTACAATACATATTTTTGCCCCAATTATAACATTTATGACATGTTACGTCACCGTTAGAAATGAGCAGGAAAGGCACAAAAGAGATGGTTTACAGTGATGTTTGATAATCTGTCATGGAATCGGTGAGGAATGAGACAAGATTAGCGTTGCATGGCCAATTCCAACTTCGCTTTAACGGCTGGCCATTCCTCGCTAATCATGCTGAACATTGCAGTATCGCGAATGAATCCGTCCTGTAGTTTCAAATGTTTGCGTAAAGTCCCTTCATGGGTTGCACCAAGACGCAAAATGGCTGTCTTGGATCGCTCATTACGTGCATCTGCCTTTAATTGCACACGGACAAGCCCCCATATTTCAAAGCAATGACGAAGTAGTAAATACTTGCACTCGGTATTCACTCTTGTACGCCATACTTTTGGGTTATACCATGTCCAGCCGATCTCTGTTGAGCGATTTTCTTGTGATAGGGTATGAAAGCGTGTCGAGCCGATGATCTCTCCATACTGGTTGTCCCAAATGACAAAGGGCATCGAGATCCCGTTCTCACGTTCTTGTAAGGCAGTGCGTACATAAGATGCTGCATCCTCTAGCGTATGGAAGCTTGCAGAATAGGGCAGTTCTAGGATTTCTGGGTGATGATTGGCATGGAATAGTGCCTCGATATGTGCCTCTTGCATGGGGAGAAGCTTAACGCGTGAGCCCTCTAATGTGATGGGGTTATGGGCATTCATACTTGTGATTAGATCAGTTGTCATGGTTGATACACCTCAAATCGAATGGTTGAATTTGATTTTATTGTAGAGTAGAAGTGGTTCGATCAGAAGGACCAATTTAAATAAGTTTCAATATACCAATTATTAAATTTCATGATAGGATGGGGAGTAATTAGAAGTGTGATCAGGTAAGAGAGTTTGTGTTTAGATAAGAGCGTCTAAAATCGTATAGGGGTGTGTGTAATGGATTTTCATCTGCCTTATTTACTTTATATGGAAAAATATACAAGTAAGACAACCGCGCTTTATTATGCGCTTCGTGATCGAATTGTTGCAGGTGAACTTGCAAGTGGAGCAAAGCTTCCATCGTCGCGTGATTTGGCAAACTCATATGGACTGGCAAGAGGAACAGTGAACACGGTCTATGAGACGTTGATTGCAGAAGGGTATTTGCGAGGAGAGCTTGGTCGAGGGACGTTCGTGGCATATTCAGACGATCGGAAAGTTGATCGTAATAATGATATGAAGGATGTTCAGGCAGGGCAGTCTGATGTGAGGACGACCATTCGATTGTCTGCTTGGGGTGAGCGTGTGGCTGAATTGTGGGTGCAACCGAATCGGGAAGAAGATGATGTAGAGCAGAATAGAAGAAGTTCGACAGGTAGTGTGAACAACAGGGGAAATAAACGTAAAGTCCACTGGGGTGACAGGTTCCAGGCTAATGGGAGCAATCTTGCTGATGTCGGGGGTTCTAGTGAGGTTGACGGTAAAGAGCGACTGAATGTGAGGTGGGCATTTCAGCAGGCATTACCTGATCTACGTTATTTTCCAGTTGTGGAGTGGAATCGTTGTGTTCATGAGGAAGTGCGGATGATGTCGCAGCAGCATGAGCGTGATCTTCATCTGACGGAAGGCAGCTTGGAACTGCGTGAAGCGATTGCACAGCATGTCCAGCGATCAAGGGGGATTGACGCGAAGGCTGAGCAGATCGTGATTGTCAACGGCTCGATGCAGGCGATCGCACTACTCGCGCAGCTGCTCGTGAGTCCGGGCGATCGCGTCGTGATCGAGAGCCCGGGCTACAGCCCGGTCGCCCGCGCTGCTCAGGCTGCGGGCGGTGAAGTGCTGCTTGCGTCGGTGGACGCAAGCGGGATTGTTCCGCAGCCGTGGGACGCGCGGCTGCTGCATGTTACACCGAGCCGCCAGTTCCCAACTGGCTCGGTGCTGCCCTTGGAGCGGCGCCAAGCGCTCCTGCGGTGGGCGGCGGAGCACGATGCTGTCATCGTCGAAGACGATTATGACAGCGAGTTCCGCCACCGCGGGCGGCCGCTTGAGCCGCTCAAGCGGCTTGATGCCGATGGACGCGTCGTCTACATCGGCACGTTCACGCTGACGATGCTGCGGACGCTGCGCATCGCCTATGCGGTGCTGCCGGAAGGGCTGACGGCAGCTTTTGTCGCCGCGAAGCGGATGTACGAACCCGTATCGACGGGGCTCGTTATGCAGCGAGCGCTCGCTGCCTTTATGCGAAGTGGCGCTTATGAGCGTCACTTGCGCCGGATGAAGCGCGTGTATGCGCGCAAATATGAATTTTTCATAGGACTGTTGCAAAATAAACTTACTCATCTATTCGACTGGGTGGAATGTGATTCGGGGCTTCATGTGTTTGGCTGGTGGAAGCATAATTCGGAGTCCTATGCGACATACAAACAGGCTTGTCGAAAGTCCGGTTTGGATTGGATCGAAGTATCGGCACGCCATCTACTGCCCGAAGGTAAGGTTGGGGCAAGTTTTAGTTTCTCGCATTTTACATTAGAAGAGTTAGAGGAAGCTGTTGAAATGATGTACGACATCTCTTGCTCGACATCGAAACTGCATCCATTATAATAGAGAAATAGTAGAGGATAGAGGAGGGTTACCTATGTTCCAAACGCAAGGTTATGAAGGTAATAAACAAGAACAATACGAACTTGTCATTAAGCAATTACGTGCACTAATAGACGGTGAGCCAAGCTGGATTGCGAATTTAGCGAATGCTTCCGCACTCCTTAATCAATTCATGGATCAGATCAATTGGGTCGGTTTTTACCTCATGGATGATAAGAATGAACTCGCACTTGGGCCATTCCAAGGATTGCCTGCATGTACGCGTATTCCACTTGGACGCGGTGTATGCGGTACTTCCGCACAAAATCGGGAAACCCTTCGTGTGGCAGATGTACATGAATTCCCGGGTCACATTGCGTGTGACGCAGCTTCTCAATCCGAAATTGTTATACCGTTAATCGTCGGTAGCGAGGTTATCGGTGTGCTTGATATTGATGCACCTATTAAAGATCGTTTTGACGAAGTCGATCAACAGATGCTCGAGAAATTCACAGCGGTGCTGATAGAAACGCACAACAAATAAGACCCTTCGGGGTCTTTTTTTGAAAAATAGAAAGAGAAAGATCGCAATTCAAATCAAAAATGAAAATAAATTTCCGTTTATCATAAGATTATGCAAGTCAGGAGGGGGTGACAGATGAATATGTATGACAGCAGTATGCTCAGGGCAATTGTTTGGATGGAGGAGCGAATCGATCAAGAGATAACGTTAGATGAAGTGGCGAAGCAGGCGACTTTCTCGAAGTTTCATTTTACCCGACTGTTCAAGGCGGTGACGAAGGAGAGCTTCAATGATTATGTTCGCAAGCGCAGGTTAACACGGGCCACCTATGCTTTAATCGATACGAAAGTATCTATACTGCAGATCGCGGTTGATGTCGGATATGCTTCACATGAAGCTTTTACAAGGGCATTCACCACCTACATGGGTCTAACTCCACTAAGATACCGCAAACAGGGGATGCATCATCGCAATTTGTATAAAGAACCTTTAACTAGCCAATGGCTTCATAAAATCAAGTTTCCAGTTCGCGAGGAAGTACAGATTGTTCATAAGCCAGAGACTATAATTGCTGGATTACACCTGACGGGAGAGTTTGATAACAACCGAATCTCGCAGCTGTGGAACCGTTTCTATGATGAGCTGTTCAAACTAGGGATAAATCCCGATCAAGTCATCGGTTATGGCTATGAATCGCTAGATGCATCGAATACACCTTATTACTTGGCAGCTATTGAGGTCGACAGCCTAGAACAATATCCTGATAGGTGGACTTGCGAGCGAATCCCTTCTCATCAATATGCTGTCTTTCAATTGGAAAATAAGATTGAGAGCATTCCCTACGCCATTGAGCACATCTATAAGCATCTATTACCCACGCATGGACTCAGACCTGCTCTGCATTACAGCTTTGAGTATTACGATAAAGACTTTATTGCAAATAACATCGAGAACTGCCTGCAATTGTACATTCCTATTGAGTAGAAGGAGATGAATGGTATGTATATTGGTAACGGATCTTATTGTTATGCAAACTCAGCAAGCATGTTATTGAAGCAAGTTGGAGAGGTTGTATCTCCGGCTTTGTTAGAGGTTCTAACTGGGGTAGGTTTAGGGGTTACGATGTACGGAAACGGCATGTTGTTCTTACATAATAATGCATTTGATCCAGATGCGGGTCTATCGAAAGCAATGAAGGCGCTTGGTTACCATTTCCAAGAGAATTGGAGTGATCCGGAGGCAGAATGTCCGTTAAATGAGTTGCGTAATGTACTAAAGATTTCACCAGCTATTCTTGGACCGATTGATATGGGCTATCTGCGTTATGCGCCGAATCATCAATATGCCAAAGGGTCAGATCATTACGTGCTGGCTTACGATATGGATGGTGAATATGTATACCTGCATGATCCAGCAAGCTTTCCGTATGTTCGTCTAGCGCTCGATCAATTGGATTTAACGTGGAAAGCGGCAGATATTCCATACGGCAGAGGGGCATACCAATACTGGCATTCCATTGAGAAAGTAAATAACCCGTCCGATGATGAAATTTATGCGAATTCCATTCGATTCTTCCAGCACATCTATGAGCAGACTGGCGTAATTGGAGCTTCAATCGGAGCGAAGACGGGACAAGATGCGATTACCGCATTTAGCGAGATAATAAAGCGAGGCGAAGTGACAGGAGCGACTAGCGGCACGCTCAAATACTTCGTATTCCAGTTAGGAGCGAAGCGGGCGAATGACTTCTCGTTATATTTTGAAAAGCGTAACCCTAAGCTTGCTCGACTGAAGCAGCAGCAATCCGAAATTCTGGGTTTATTGCACTGTCTTGCGGTGGAAGAGAACTGGACAGCACTTGCTGACAAGCTGCTCGAGTTCGGTAAGCTAGAAGAAGCGTTCGAACGTGAACTCTGTGGGTTAAGTGTACTTGTATAAATCAATGAATCATATGTTAAGAAAAACTAAAGCGGCAGCCAAAGATGATGGGCGATAGTACCCAACGTCCATGGCTGCCGCTGTTTATTATTAAGGCTATGTTAAATAGTTAACTTTACAGCATCGATTCGATTTCCTGCTGGATCGAAATGTATGAATCGCAAATGTCCATCGGGATCCGTGTGAAATTCAAGTTGTTCGTCAATGTGCGCGGTAACGCATTTTAGTGTATTCGTTTGTTGAGAAACCGAAATTAGCTCGTATTTAAACCATGCCCCTTTATTTTTTTGCATGAACAGATAGAGTCTGTTATCCTCAAAGGTCACGACTACGGTGGATCTGGGGTCAATTCCGAAATGGTAGAATGTGTCGTAAAACAACCCGACTGCAAACCGTGGCGTATCGATAATAGTCAGTTGATCTAAAGCCTCGGTCAAACGATCTGCTTGCAATGGATCTATATTTCCTTCCGCAGTACTGTATATTCCCGCATACTTTTCAAGTTTATTTGGGGCTATATCTAACGGCTGTATAGCTCCGGGCTGGGCGACCTCTTCTCCCATAACGATCTTAGCTAAACATTGGCTTATTATGTCTATAGGCGTGAGGTTGATATTGCTCAGCACGATAATAGCGATTTCCTCATCGATATAACGATTGAACTCCACATAAAACCCATTCATCGTTCCGTTATGCCAGACACGCTTTCTTGACTTATTATTAATGGATTGCTCCGTTACAACCCAGCCATAACTCCCAACAGCTGAGGTCATGCTTCCGAATAATTGATCACGCACATGATTTCCAATCAAATCAGCCCTATATAACGCCCGATCCCACAGGTAAAGATCATCGATCGTTGAGTACATCACACCTGCTCCCACATGTAAGCACATGTCGACATACTCGGTTGGAATGATTCCTTTGCATATGGAGTACCCTGACGCAAAATGTTTCAGGAGTGTTCTTCCATCTTCACACCCTGTATTCACTAAATTTAATGGTTTGCAGATGTGTTCTGAAATATATCGTTCGTAGGATATCCCCGATGTCTTCTCAATGATGAAACCAAGCAAAATATAAGGCGAACTGGTGTAACTGAATCCTTCTCCTGGGAGAAACTGCAGTTGTTTATCCTTAAACGAACCAATGGTTTGTTCTATAGTAGCATACAGCCTCATCGTTTCTTTCCAATAATTTGGGAAACTTGGGTAATCAGGTATTCCTGAAGTGTTCGTCAATAAATGGTGGATCGTAATAATGTCGCCATTCGGATAATCTGGTATGTAAATTTTGATAGGATCATCAATACGAAGCTTTCCCTGCTCTTGCAACTGCAACACAGCCATAGCGGTAAACCCTTTTGTTAGAGAGCCGATACGAAACTTGGTTTGTGGGCTGTTGGGTACGTCGTGCTCAAAATTCGCCATACCATATCCCTTTCGCAGCAATATCTTATTCCCATCAGCTACCAAGACTACCCCGTTGAAATACCCCCGGTTCGCTAGCGCGTCCATGTAATCGTTTAATTTTGTTACGGTGCGTGAGGCATTACTGGTTCTCATTTACTCTCCCCTTTGCTCTCGTGTATAATCTGCAACTGCAGTTTCAGCTTGGCAATTCCCATGCCTTGTTATGTGCGTACGAGCGAAGCAGCGCACGGCCAATTTTAAGCATAGTTTTACAATATCACAGATATAGAAGTACATTTAGGGAGAAAATATTTATAATCAAACTTATCCCTTCCTGATAAAAGAAATCTGCCAGTCTGCCAGTTTGCTTAATAAAAAGAGCAGGCTACCATAGCACCTGCTCATCAATGTGTATTATTCAACTAGTCATTGTATCAGATCGCTTCACTCACATCTTAGAGGTTAATGAATTATTTAGTAATGTTCCCCATACACCTAAATTACTCTTTGCCGTACTTTTTCTTCAAACCATCGACTTCGACTTCAATGCCGATATCTTTCGACCAACCGGATAAGCCTGTTCCATCCAACTGCTTGCCGTTAAATGTCATATTGACACCGACCTTCTGATGAGGTGGAAGCGTGACCGTCATCGGCTCGAACTTGACCTTGGTTGTACTCCTTATCAGATAAGGTCTAATCATTACATCTTTCTCCTTCCCATAGTTGATCAACGTAATGGTACAGTTCGCTTCCACATTCGCTTCTTCGGATCGATAGCTGCACTGGCTGTTATTTTTGGAGAAATCGACGGAGGTAACGGAAACGGAATTATATTTCAGAAGAATCATAGCGTTCTCGGTCACGATTGGAAACAGATAGACGAAAGCGATACAGCTTAGTACAATCCGGCTCCGTATTTTAGGAAACCGTACTTGATAAAACTTCACCGTACCGATGTAACCGGCAATAATGACAAGCAGACCGATAATAACCGAGATATGCAACCCCGAATCGTCCTCGGTATTGGTCCACGGCGGAGTTCCTACTGTTCTGAATATGCTGTCTCCGAAAGAATAACCGAGGTGTGTGTTAGATATGAGCAGCAGACCGATCAGAATAAGAACGAAAAACAAAGCTTCTTTTCTAAGCATTTTATCACCTCATATCTACTTTTGAGTAATTCCGAAAGGACCACAGCTGTAAATGAACATGCTCTAATCATATAAAGACGTCTTGGTTTATACAAAGTTGCGCTATCCCGCCTGTTAGTTGAGAAAAGGCTGCCAAATGGCAGCCTAAAACATTTGAACTATCGTGTCGCGTTAGCACAATAAGCTAAACTATTTACAGGAATTAATACTACCAGTTAATACTACAGGTCCCAGGTTTCCAGTTTTTGAGTTGGAAAAACGCACTTCTATTTTGCTATTTGCTAAATCTGCTGTTATTTCGTCAAACCTACCAGCCCAAGTAGGACTACCTTCTTCTGGTGTTGGATATAGTCTGAATCTCCAACTAATCTCATTTTGAGTAAATACAAAACCTTCGAAACTGTCATATTCTCCAATAGAGGATGGAGTAGGAAGATGGTTAGCTTGAATACTTATGCTGGTGCGTGGAAAACTTGGTGATAATTTTACTTTATAGACCAGAGCTGCTCCTTTTGCATTTACAAAGCCTGTATTTACTGGTTCTAGAATTGAACTGCAAGGCATGGATACATTAGCAATCACGTTTTTAGGATTAATCAGCGCACTACTCAAAATTAATAAAGCCACAATAATTTGCTTCACTTTGACCCCTCCGCAATTTGTTGTGGTTATTATTACCACTTCCGCTGTATCGTATTAAAATGCCCATTAGTTTAATAAGAATAAGCAGAACACCGAAGCTTTGTGTTCGTGTCGGTGACAAAGCCATTATTTAAAATAAAAATTAGTCCCATACTCGATCGAGCTGATTGGAATAGAATTGAATAGCTTTACTGTAACCGAGGATGCCCTCGTCACTTGTCGTTTCAATGAGCTTTAATAGCAGCACTTCCATCGCACGATCATGTTCTTGCAGATTGTACAGCGTCATGGCGTAGAACACGGGGAGCACTTTATTGTTAGGGAATTGCTCCATTCCTTGTTCAAAAATACGCTTGGAATTGTTGTAATCCGCTATCGTGCGGTAAGTACTGCCGAGTCCGAGGTATGCACCTTCCAAATCGGATCCACTAAGACCAAGAGCGATGGCTGCTTCATAGTATGGTACAGCTTGGGATTCTAAGCCTAATACATCAAAGCTCCATGCGCACTGGTAATTCAAGTAAGCGTCTTGCGGTGATTTAGCGACTAGCTCTAGTAGTAATGTATTAGATTCTTCTAACTTGTTCTCTTTGCGAAGCTTCACGGCATGTTCTAGCTGTTGTTCTTGTTCTAGGAATGCTTCGAACTGGGCTTTATGGTGACCATCATGATGAATGAAAATATGGAGGTAGGAGTCATAGGTGTGTGGGTGGTTATCAATTGTGAAATGTGTTGTATCGTCATATTTCTCGGTAAGAAGGTTAATGAATTGTGTTCGAGTATGAATAAGGTCATTAAGTAAGGTATGTATGGAAGTATAAGACTGGGCAAGTGCAATTGACTCTTAATTGTACGCTTCAATATCAACGAAGAATAAGCTGGCACCTTCGGCGATATTCGGAACCATCACATCAATCCCGTTGCGATCCCATTGCATGAAATGGGTAAGTAGATCGCGTATCGACCATTTGCCAGATGAGATTGGTTTAAGCCATAAGCTGCTGCCTTCTAAATCTCTTAGCTTATCAGCCCATTGTAAAAAGTCAGCGTACTGCTGGAGTTTTTCATTATGCGGGGTGATCAATTGTTTCAACTCCTCTAAATAAATGATGCGTTTATCATACCACAAACTACCAAATACGCAAACGTATGTTCTATGAAAGTTAATGTTTAATCTTCATATAAGGCCAATACATAATGCCGATTGTGGCAAGTAAAGCTAGGATGACAAATACGACATAGCCTAGCTTCGTTTTCGTAACGGATCTCCGATCATAGAAATCTTGTTTACGATTGAAAAATCCAGTCCACAGCTGGGCGACCATGCTCAGCACGACAAGCACAAAGTTTTTCATGACAGTCACAGGGATATCACCTCATATTGTATTTATATCATTATTTTACCATATGCTGGTAGCAATGAAAAAAGGTCAAGCTTCGAAGTCTTAATACGCCTCGAACTTGACCTTTTCATATACAATTTATAATCGAATTACCCCTGTGCATCCTCTGTCCACGAGGCGAGCTTGCGATCTGATGGCAGGAGGAACGTCAACATACCTAGCAGCGGCAAATAGCCCGCGAGCTTCATAATTGGTGAGATGCCGAATGTTTCAATCATATCGCCAATCGCAAGTGCCCCGACACCGCCTAGACCAAACGCTAGACCTGTAACAAGACCGGACACCATGCCGATCTTACCAGGAACAAGAGCTTGTGCATAGATGACGGTTACGGAGAAGCTAGACATCATAATCATTCCGTTTAATGCGAGAAGCACCACTAGCCATGGTCCATCTACATACGGAACCGCAATACTAAGCGGCGCAGCACCTAGCATCGAGAAGAAGATGATGTTTCGTTTGCCAAAGCGATCTGCTAGAGGGCCGCCAACGAATGTACCGACTGCTCCTGCAACGAGATAGACGAATAAGTACATTTGTGCATTCTCGATCGACACACCGAAAATTTCATTTAAATAGAAAGCATAATACGTGGATACGGCTGCACTGTACCAGGAACGGAACAAGACGAGGAATAACAATACCACCATTGCAAACACAATCGCTTGTTTTCGCTCGGGACTGATGACCCGCTTCACGGCTGCTTTCTTCTTGCGTTCACCGGCTTTTAGTACGCCACCATACCACTTGGCTACATACATTTGAATGAATATTCCGATACCTGCAATGATCGTGAACCAGATTGCTCCGATTTGTCCGAGGGGCAGTAACACCCACTTGGTAATGATCGGACCCATTGCAGCACCTGTATTTCCACCCACTTGGAAAATTGATTGTGCCATTCCTTTGCGACCGCCAGCAGCTAAATGAGCAACCCTTGATCCCTCCGGATGGAAGGCTGCCGAGCCGAGCCCAATAAAGATGACGGCGAATAGGATTAAGACATAACTTGGTGCGAACGCAAGCAAGATAATCCCAATCAGGGAGGAGATCATGCCCAGCGGCAGTAAGGCTGGGAATGGTCTCCTATCTGTAAAGATACCGACTACCGGTTGCATGATGGATGCAGTTAATTGGAAAATAAAAAAAATAAACCCAACTTGTCTATAAGACAAGTCGAGTTCCGATTTGAGAATCGGAAACATAGCAGGGATGACGGATTGCATCATATCGTTGCATAGATGGACAAGCGATACGGCAAACAAGATTCTAAAGGTAGTTGAACTCGCTATTTGAGATGGTGCTTTTGGTTTATCCGCGATGATATTATTAGTACCTGCTTGCATAAAGCAGCTCCTCTCCCTGTGAGCGGTCTTAAGCTTCTTTAAGTACGCCGAGCTTCTCGCCCATCTTTACCTTGCTACCCACTTCTAAGTCCTCACGTGGTGTGAAGATATCATTCTCGAGTAATAGGACAACAGTTGAACCAAACTCGAAATAAGCTAGATCATCTCCAGCTTGCATATTCGTGCGAATATCTTTGGAATATTGAATCGATGCAACATTTAGTGCACCAACTTTAATAACCGCGACTTCACCTTGTTCACAGTTCATGATTGTGATCAAGCGCTCGTTGCGACTAAGTACTTTACGCATGTAACGAAGACCAAAGTCATTCACCGGGTATACTTTGCCTGGCACGTGTTCTTTTTCAAGAATTGTTCCTGTAACAGGTGAGTGAATACGGTGATAATCCGTAGGTGACAAATACAACACAAAGTAAAAACCATTCTCATAGTTGATTCGACGTGGTGAATGGTTAAGCAGATCGTCAACTGTGTAATCTTGTCCTTTTACATTCAGAATAAGTCCTTCTTCAATCGGACCCATTCCTGTAATTAAGGAATCTACAGGTGAGAGCAAAGAGTTAACCTCTGTATCTAAGGGACGAAGTCCCGCTTTAAGCTTACGGGTAAAGAAGTCGTTGAGCGATTGATACTCGTGAATTTCTTTCTCCGCATCTTCAATTGGAATTCCATAGGTTTTGGCAAAACGGGGGATAAGTGTACGGCTCACCTTGGACTTAGCAAACTTTCCTGTTAATTGTGAAATCCATTTTCTCGATGAAAGTTCCGTTAATAACCGAAAAACCGGTTTAGACATGTAATCTTGCTCCATTTCTTTTGCATAATATTTTTATCTTGCCACAGAAAGGGTATTTAATCAATGCGAACGGATGGATTTTACACTTTTGCATACGATACTGTTGGAGGTGTAATGTCATATGGGATTGATCATATGGATTGGAGCTTTGGTTATACCTTGGCTGATGGTTATTGTTGCAAACCGGTATCGTACGTGTAAGCTCGCATTTGCTTGGATTGGATTTATATCGATATGGATAGCGGGCAGTATTGCAGCAGTTGGAATTTATGAGATCGTGCGTGATCAGACGGTTTTTATGACGAATATTCATGCGGTGTTTCTCAATCCATTATTTTTAGGAAGCGGCGCTTATGTCGGTATGTATGTACTGTATTTGAGTATTCGTCCCCTTATAGAAAATAAGATGAGTTCCTAGCTCCCCTTACTGCTAATTGCAGTTGGCGGGAGTTTTTTTGTGTGGAATGCCTATGGATAAGCTTAAATGATAAACCAGTAACTGGGTGAATGCATATGTTACAGAAGACTAGGATGTCAGAGAGGAGATATCTATGAAAAAGTGGAAAAGCCGCACCAGCGGCAAATCGTCATCTCAATCCAACAAATATAATGCATCCACGAATGAGCTGAAGTGGCTGGATGATGACACGAACAAAGTAAAAGAAAAAGATCGGCAGAATATCCAATACATTGCCAAAGTGCTGGATATAGAGAGCGATATATTCCCAGAGCCGACTCTTCCCGTATCACATGATGAGGAAGAGTTGCCTCGCGCAGAGCAGAATCGCGCACTTGTTTCTGCAAATTCAAACGCATCACCAACTGCACCCACTAATACGCCTGCGCAGGCTTCCCATACAGCACCTACACCCTCTACTCAAGACCAATCGCCAGCTGCTTCGGAACCAGCGACGAAGACAGAGAAATCTACGGGAAGTACGCAAATTACGTACAAGAAAGTAGGGAAAACTCAACGACCCTCGGTTGCCAAAAGCACGATCTCATCCGTCGCTCAAGAGAGCGTCGAAGAAGGTGTGCGCAAACCTGAAGGCGATACCTCTACTGAACAAGTGCTGCAGCAGCGTAAGACAGGGAAAACCACGCAGGCTGTCGTCTACACCGACGACATTGTTGAAGCAGCAGTAACCAATGAGAAAATTGCATCACGTGCCATTGACGAGACAAAGATCAAGCCGCAAAGTGTCGGCACGAAGTCAATCAAAGACTATTCAGTTGATCAGTCTAAACTTGCTAGCGGCGCTGTTACACGCGACAAAATTGCACTAGGTGCAGTAGATCAAGAACACCTCGCATTTCATGCCATCACAGGAGATAAAGTCCAAGATCGCTCGATTTCGGGTGAGAAGCTAATCGACTCTTCAATCACATCGAACAAATTGGCTGACGGTGCAATTGATGCCACGAAATTGGCATATCGTTCGATTCAAGCGATCCATCTTGCCGAGTTTAGTATTTCTCCGGAGTTAATTGAAGATCAGGCAATTACATCAGATAAAATCAAGAGTGGTGCTATTCAAGCAAGGCATCTTGTCAATCAAGTGATTGATACGGCTAAACTTGCTGACAATTCCATTACGAATGAGAAACTGCGAGATGGTGCTGTCACAAGAGAGAAGTTAGCACCGAAAAGTGTAGCTTCCGACCATATTCAACAGCGTAGTATTACGAATCAGCATCTGGGTCTTGGCATTGTGCAAGGCAGCAACATTGCGCTGGATCAAATTCATTCTGAACATATCGCAGAGGGCAGCATTCACGCGTACCATCTGGAAGATGAAGTTATTACATCTGAGAAATTAAGTAAATTTATTATTAACTCTAGCCATATTGAATCTGGCGCGATATTGGAAGAGCACATCCTTGAGGGTGTCATTACCGAACAACACTTGCAGAATTATACGGTTACCACGGAAAAGATTGGCCGAGGTGCAATTACAGAAGACGTACTAGCGAAGTATGCTGTTACAACGAGCAAGATTGCTAACGAGTCCATCACTGCAGAGAAACTCGTCCCTGAATCGATTGATACCGATCATCTTGCTCGTTCTGCTGTCACCAAAGATAAACTTGCAGCTGAGGCGATCCATTCCTCCCATATCTCAACAGGAGCTGTTGGCTCTGCACATATTCAAACCAAAGCCGTCTCAACCACCATGTTGCAAGATGCTTCGGTTACAAGCGCTAAGCTGCAACAAGGCGCGATTCAAAGTCATCACATTGCAGATAGTGTTGTCGTAACGAATCATCTGTCTGCTCATGCCGTCACGACATCGAAGCTTGCTCCTGAATCGGTATCAACCGACAAATTGACGGATTTATCAGTCACGAGTGCGAAGATAAGCGACGGCGCGGTCACCTCGGAGAAATTGGTACCACATGCGATCCAACAAACCCATATCGCACTAGGTGCCATTCATGCAGAGCAACTTGCTGATCGCGTCATTCAATCGGAGAAGATAGCATTGGGGTCTATTCAAACAGATCATTTGGAAGACCGTGCTGTCCATTCCGATAAAATTGCGAATGAAGCCATTCAGAGTGTACACATTGCAGAAAAAGCAATTAATAGCGTACACCTTGATCAAGGGATCATTCTTGCGGATCACTTGGCCCCATCTTCTGTTACAGAAATTCATCTAGCCGGGCAAATTATTACCGGTGAGAAAATTGTGGATAGCACGATAACGAGTGAGAAACTTGCGATGGATTCAATTAGCGGGCAGCATTTGCAAGCTAAGGCCATTGAAGGTTTCCATATTAAAGATCGTTCAATCTCGCAGGAGCATTTGCAGCGTGGCATTTTTACAATCGAACAATTAATGGATCAAAGTATTGATGGAGATAAACTCAAGATTGGTTCATTAGGCGCGGAGCATATTCGGGATGAATCGATTACAGAGAACAAACTTGGTTATGGTTCGGTTGGTACATCTCAGCTTCAAGCGGGCTCCATTCTAACAGCAATTATTGCAGATAGTGCGGTCACCAAGGAGAAACTTGCTGATAGCGCGGTTACAAGTGAGAAGCTTGCGAAAGAAACGATTAATGCACTTCATATCGTACCAAATTCGATTCAATCCCAACATTTACAGCGTTCTTCGGTTCAACGTGCTCATATCGCATCTGAATCCGTGACAAGCGATAAAATTGCGACAGGAGCGATTCAATCGCAGCATATTGCTGAACGTACAATATCTGCTGTTCATGTAGGGAAGCGGGCTATTGGCACCATGCATCTGGAGGAAGAATCGATCACTGGGGATAAACTGCAAGTGGGCGCAGTTCAATCTGAAAAGCTTGCTAATGGCAGTGTATCGACAGGGAAATTAATAGATGAGGCTGTTACCTATGATAAGCTGGCACGTGAAAGTGTAGATGGTAGTAAAATTAGACCGACATCAATTGCAAGCGAGCATTTGGTTGATGGGTCTGTTATTAGTGTGAAGATTGGTTCAAATACGATATTGGATCGGCATCTGGCAGACCATGTAATCACAGCGAGTAAAGTCGCTCCAAATGCAATATTAAGTGAAAATATATCGACGAAGGCAGTTCAAGCTGAGCATTTAGGCGAAGGAATTGTTCATACAGATAACATTGCAGATGGCGCTGTAACGGCTGAGAAGTTGAATATCGGAACGATTACAAGCCGCCACTTGCTCGATCAATCCATTCATGCTGAGCATCTGGGTATTGGTATTGTAGGGGAAGAACACGTTGTTGATAAGGCAATTACTTCTGCTAAACTAGCTCCGAAAGCTGTTCGTGCGCTCAATTTAGCAGATCGCTCAATTGTAACTGAACATCTAACCGATGCCTTAGTCAAAGAGAAGCATATTAGTGATGGTTCGATCTCTGGACTAAAGATCGCAGGTAATGCAATTCATGCAATCCATCTGTCTGAACGTTCGGTGTTAGGTTCAGCAATAGCTCCAGGTGCAGTGGAAGGACATCACTTGGGTGAAGGTATCATTTGGGGGGGGAATCTTGCTGATGGTGCTATAACCTCAACAAAGATTAGTGATGGGGCAATTGCTCCTAAACACATCGCAAGTGGTTCAATCGGTACGAAAGAAATATCATACGGGGCTGTTACATTCGATAAACTGGCTGAAGATAGTGTAGATGGTTCCAAAATTCAACAAGGTTCCATCGCTTCGGAACATATAACAGAATGTGCGGTTACTCGGTACAAAATTGCAACAGGTGCTGTAACAGACACCCACTTAGCGGAAGAATCCGTTACTTCTGAGAAAATTGCACCCCTTTCAATAGAAGCTACTCATCTTGCTAAAGGGATTATTGACTCGACGCATTTAGGTCCAGGTCTTATTCATGAAGGTCACTTGGCAATTAGCTCGATATCTGGAGATAAACTGCAGGATGGTTCTATTTTCTCCGTCAAAATCGCACCTGGAAGTATTGATACAAGTAAACTTTCAGTGGACAGTGTTACGTATGAGAAGCTAGCTCCACTGAGTGTGGATGGAAATAAGGTTCGACCGCAATCTATTAGTTCGAATCATATTGCAGCCGATGCGATCACTTCGTCGCAATTAGCAGCCGATGCTATATATGAAACACACCTTACAGATGGCAGTGTCACCGCAGGTAAGGTAGCACCAGGTGTGATTCATGGCAAGCACTTGGCTCCAGGTGTAATCAATGCTACGCACTTGACGTCAGAGATCGTGAATGAAAGACATCTGTGCGATGAATCTGTAACCGAAATGAAGCTGCGCAATGGCAGTATCACGAGTGCTAAATTAGCACCGAGTAGTGTGAGCACAGTAAAGTTACAGGATGAATCCGTCACCTATGAGAAATTGGCCGTAGGTAGTGTAGATGGCAGTAAACTGCGAAGAAATTCGGTTACGACACTACACATGGTTGATGGCTCTGTGACGATGGAGAAACTCGCAAGTGATGCGATCGGCTCGCAGCAGCTAGTGGATGCAAGTGTGACGGCTGAGAAAATTGCACCATCCTCAATTACACGCGAACATTTAGTAGATAACAGCATTATCGGAGAACATCTATCACCAGCGATTATAACGAATAAACATCTGACGCCAGGCGCTGTTGAGCAGGAGCATCTGGGAGTAAGTGTCATTACCGAAGAGAAGTTAGTTGACGGTTCGGTTACTTCTGACAAAATCGCAAACCAAAGCATTCAGACTTATCATATTGCTTTAGAAGCGATTACAGCAGAGAAACTGGCAGATGATAGTGTCGATGGTGATAAACTTGCAGCATTAAGTGTTGGCGAAAATCATTTGGTAGACTTCAGTGTGACAAGTGATAAAATTGCTTCATTTGCAGTGACCGTTACGCATATAGCAGACGGCAGTGTAACGCAGGATAAGCTAGCGATGGATGCTGTCAGTTCGGAGCATATTTGTGAGAATTCTATTGTGAGTGAGCATCTAACAGTCGGCTTAATCCGTCCAGAACATCTAAGCGATGATGCAATATTAGGCGATAAGCTCGTGAGCAATAGTGTGGATGGCAGTAAATTGATGGATCATACGATTTCTGGTTCCAAATTGCAACCTGGTAGTGTGCATACTGCTAGTCTGGCCGAGGAGAGCATTGATGCTACAAAGCTGCAGAAGCGCTCCGTATCGACCATTCACCTCGAAGATGGTGTTGTAACAAGTTCCAAGCTCGCTGAAGCGATTATAACGAACGAACATCTCATAGATGGGTCGGTTACTCATGATAAATTGGCAGTAAGATCGGTCTCGAGTGAAAATCTCATTGAAGGTTCTATTCTGTGGGAGCACTTATCAACGGAGTCTATCCGTGAAGGACATTTGAGTGAAGCGATTATTCGGAGTTCACACATTACAGATGGAGCAGTAACGGCTTCGAAGCTCAGTCCGAACATTGTATCTTCAATGATTCTCGTGGATGGATCTGTAACGAATACCAAAATTGCAGATCGTAGTGTAGACAGCGCCAAGATTACACGATTTGCAGTGACGACAGATCACGTCATTGATCAAGCCATTACATCTGAGAAGTTAGGGCAACGCTCGGTTCAGTCGCAGCACTTAGGAGACCATGTCGTTGAATCTAATCATCTCGGCGTGCGATCCATTGAAGGCAGCCATATTGCAATAGGTACAATTGGTGGAGAGCACTTGGCAGAAGGAGTAATTTCGGAGCGTCATCTAACGCCAGGTCTACTTCGTGAAGAACATTTATCGTTAAGTACGATTGCAGGGGATAAAATTAAAAATGACTCCATCTCTGGTGATAAGCTTGTAGCTATGAGTATTACAGGAGATAAGCTAGCTGATGGCTCTGTAACGGTCGATAAGCTTGCTCCGGGTTCAATTGATGGTGCAAGGTTAGCTGTATCAAGTGTTGGTGCAGCACATCTGGAATCAGGCAGTGTTTCAAGAGAGAAACTCGCTACTGGTGCTGTTCTGGAAGCTCATCTCTCGGATCGTGCGGTGACTCGAGACAAAATTGCAACGGGGTCCATTGTCGCTGACCACATTCAAGTGAACTCCATTGAGACGGATCACTTAACAGCAAATGCAGTAAGGGAAGAGCATTTGAATGTCCACTCCGTATCGACAGATAAGATTCAAGATCGTGCCGTTGATCAATCGAAATTAGCAGATGGTAGTGTGACTGCAAGCAAGATGAGTTCGGGCTCGATTGCGTATGATCACTTGCAAGATGATAGCGTGGATGGAGCGAAGATTCGCAATAACTCGATTTCAACTAGCCATCTTCTATCTGAAATTGTAACAAGCGATAAGGTGGCAGCAAGCGCTATTCTTACCAATCATCTAACGGATGGATCTGTAACGCAAGCCAAGTTAGCTGCGCAAGTAGTAGGTAGCGTTCACTTGATGGATCAGTCTGTAGCATTTAATCATCATGCACCAGCAAGTATCGGATCCCTACACTTATGTGTAGATATTGTGGGTAATGAGCATTTGCAAGATTTAACGATTCAATCGGGTAAAATTGCAGAACATGCGATTACAGCCTCTAAACTTGCTGATCAATCGGTGACATCTGAAAAGTTAGCTCTTCAAAGCGTGGATGGTTCGAAGTTGAAACATTTATCCGTAACGACGGATCACCTGGAAGATCATGCTGTACGGTCAAACCACTTGGCAGCTGGATCTGTAACGGAAGATAAACTGGCATTCCGTCCCGTGTACACGACGAGTACGAAGCCTGCTGTGCTACAGCAATTCGGATTTGAGTCGTATCAGATGAACGTGCAAGATGAGATGATTGATATTACAGTTACATTTGATGAGCCATTCGTAGATACGATGTACTCGATTGTTGCGATGACGAATCATCCTGTATGTTATGCCGTATGCAAATCCAAGACGAACAGCAGTGCGGTCATCACCGTCGTGCGTGCTAAATTCTCACCGGATATAAGTGGTCTCATGAACTGGATCGCGATTGGTTCTAAAGCTTAAAGATCGTGATACAAACACATCCTTCGTTACAGGAGGATGTGTTTTTTTGTGTTTAGATAGTTAACGGGTTGATGTTGTGTCATCGCTAGACATCAGCCGATTTTTCGTAGGAGTAGCCGAGTGTCCATGTTCCCTACCAAATGTCCGCATATGATTTAAACAAGTGTAGGAATGTGTAATTCGCAGAGGCTAGAGAGGATGGTGAGCATGTCATGAAGGGCATCGTACTAGCTGGTGGGACTGGAACACGGCTGCGTCCATTGACAAATTTAATTAATAAGCATCTTTTACCAGTTGGTAAATATCCAATGATTCATTACTCCATTCAAAAACTGAAAAATTTGGGGATCACGGATATTATTCTGGTCACAGGCAAGCAGTCAGCCAAGTTATATATGAAATATTTGGGGAGCGGCGAAGAGCATGGGGTACGGATGACGTACTGTATGCAGGAGAAACCGGGAGGTATTGCGCAAGCACTACTCTTAGCAGAGGAGCATGTACAAATCGGTGAGAAAATGCTGGTGCTGCTTGGAGATAATTTATTCCATGATTCGCTAAAAGAAGAGGTTTCCTACTTCAAGCAAAGTGGAGATGGGGCACTCGTCATGCTTAAGAAAGTAGCAGATCCAAGGCGCTATGGAGTGCCTGTGTTTCAAAAAGAAGACGCAAAACGAATTGCGTATATCGAAGAAAAGCCGGTCAAACCGCAGTCTTCGTACTCGGTTACCGGCATTTATATGTACGATGATAAGGTGTTTGATGTCATTCGAGAAATTAAGCCATCCGGTCGTGGCGAACTTGAGATTACAGATGTGAACAATGTGTATGCACGAAGTGGGAAGCTTACTTATGGCGAGCTTGAAGGTTGGTGGATCGATGCAGGCACACATGAATCCTTGTATGAAGCAACCCGAATGATCTGGGAGGAGGAGGACACATGGCGAAGCTAGTCGTCACAGGCGGCATGGGATTTATCGGCTCTAACTTCATCACCTATTGGCTGGAGAAGCATCCGAATGATGAAATCATTAATTTAGATGCTCTGACTTATGCAGGTTGGAGAAGAAATACAGAAGATAGTGCGCACTTATCCAACTATCGATTTGTGCATGGCAGTATTACAGATACGGTTCTCCTTCACTCTCTGCTTACGGATGGTGTGGATGCAATCGTTCATTTTGCCGCAGAAACTCATGTCGACAGATCCATTGAATCACCAGCTTCGTTTATTCACACCAATGTATGGGGCACCCACCAATTGTTGCAAGCAGCTCGTGCTCATCAAATACCTAAATTCATTCTGATCTCAACAGACGAAGTGTATGGAACACTTGGAGTGAATGGAATGTTCACTGAACAATCACCGCTTATGCCGAATTCACCTTATTCAGCAAGTAAAGCGAGCGGTGATTTAGTTGCGCGTTCTTATTATGAAACGTATGGGTATCCCGTCATTGTGACACGGTGCTCCAACAACTATGGTCCTCGTCAATTTCCTGAAAAATTAATACCGAAGATCATCCATCAAGCGATGAACAATGAGCCAATTCCGATCTATGGAGACGGTTCTCATATTCGGGATTGGCTGTATGTCATGGATCACTGTGCAGCGATCGAGCAAGTCATGATGAATGGAAAATCAGGCGAAGTATACAACATCGGTGGTCACAATGAACATACGAACCTAGAGGTTGCGCAGCACATTCTGCAAATCATGGGTAAATCGGATGATCTGATTCAATTTGTTCAGGATCGTCCAGGTCATGACAAACGCTATGCAATTGATGCGGCGAAGATGGAGAAGGAGCTGGGTTGGGTACCGGTATACACATTTGAACAAGGTATTCATGAGACGGTTCGCTGGTATATGGAACATCCTGATTGGTGGGAACATAAAGGGGAAGGGAATAGATGAAAGTTCTCATTACAGGAGCAGGAGGGCAGCTTGGACACGATCTAATAAGGGTGTTACAAGATGAACATGAGGTAACAGCATATAAACGTATTGAGCTGGATATTACCCAATTCAGCAAGGTATCAGAAGTTATAACACAAGATCGACCCGATGTTATCGTTCATGCGGCAGCCTTTACGAATGTAGATCGAGCGCAAATTGATAGGGATGCGGCATATCAAGTGAATGCGACAGGTGCATGGCATGTGGCTGCTGTTGCCTCTCAAATAGGGGCTAAGGTTGTGTATGTGTCAACGGATTATGTGTTTAATGGAACGAAGCGAGAAGCATACAGGGAAACAGATCAGGTTAGTCCTGTTAGCGTATATGGAGCTTCTAAGCTCTATGGCGAACAGTTCACCCAATTGCTGTGCCCGCAAAGCTATATTGTTCGTACCTCTTGGCTGTATGGAGCCAGTGGATCTAACTTTGTAACTAAGGTGCTAGCTCATGCTGCTTCGCATCGAAAGTTAACGATGGTTGATGATCAATTCGGTTCTCCTACGTACACATTGGATTTGGCTATATGGATTGCAGCGCTAATCCAAACAAATAAGTACGGGTTGTACCATGTATCCAATCGAGGTTCGTGTTCCCGATATGAGTTCGCCAGAACAATTCTTGATCATTACGGGCTTTCCGATGTTCCGATTACTCCTATAGCAACAGCGCCAGCTCCTCATGTTGCACCAAGACCTCATTATTCAGTATTTGATGATGAAGCCATCCGTGTACAGGAACTACCTCGTATGCGTGTATGGAGTGAAGCACTACGTGATTTCTTAGAAAATGATTGGCAGGGTACTTCGTAATCCATTGGGAAAGGGGGATTCGATATGAATGCTTCGCTAAACGGAGCTCAGAAACAGGAATTGGATTTTCGGACTGGTTATCAATCAGGTTATCGTCTGGGCTGCTGTGAGCAAATTAGAGGGCATCATACATTTGTCCCTTCGATGTTCTACGATAAGAAAATATTGTATATCCCACAAGGGTTTGAAGCGATTGATGCTGGGATCATTCATGGGTTTCATGGGATCGTTAAGGAATTGCGACTAGGGACCCCTCAAGAGACTTTTAAATTGGCGCAGTCCTTTGAACCGGATCTTGTTCTTGTGCTGAATGGTCTGCACGTATTCCCTAAAAATCACTGTGATCAAATTGATCAAGTACGCAGTCTTGGCATTCAGACGGCAATCTGGTTTGCAGATGATCCTTATTACATGGACGTCTCCATCCAAATTGCCCCGCATTATGATTACGTGTTTACGCATGAACAATCCTGTGTGCAGCATTATCAGTTAGCGGGTTGCAGAGAGGTTCATTACTTGCCCCTTGCCGTGAATAACTCCATTTATCGTCCTATTGATGTGTCGGAATCCTATCGAAGCGATATTTGCTTCATTGGTAACGCATTTCCGAATCGAATTGCGTTCTTTAATCAATTGGTTCCGTACTTGGCTCAGCGGAAAGTGTTTATTATCGGTTCTTTGTGGGATCGATTGAAACAATATAAGCGATTAGCGAGCAAAATTCACTTATCATGGGTTCCAATTGAAGAAACTGTCAAATTTTATAATGGAGCCAAGGTTGTCATTAATCTGCATCGAGCTCCATTCGATGCGAAGTACAATCGGAATTCCAAGAAAATCCCAGCTCGTTCCACGAATCCGCGAACATACGAAATATCGGCATGCGCTACCGTTCAACTAACAGACATTCGCGCCGATCTACCTTCTCTTTATCGACCAACAGACGAACTTGATACGTACCAAACGGCTGAAGAGCTCATTCATAAGACAGAAATGTATTTGCACGATGAAGAACTGCGAAATCGGGTTGCACTGCGTGGATATAACTGTACAATTCGAGATCACATTTTTCCAAAAAGATTGGAGCAAATGATGCGCATTGTATTTAAAGTGTAGGTTAATCGTCGATGGGAGGGAGGCTAGAGAGTGACCGTTACAGGAGACGAAGAGTCCTTAGTAGCAAATATTAAATCCACAAATGTAGCTTCCCATTGGCAGAATGGATATGCACTTGGAAGCAGTTATGGCTATCATTATGGGCGATGTACTGCCATTAAGAATATATGCAACTTAGAGCCCCAATTGGTATGGGGGAAGCGCATCTTGTATGTGACCTCGGGTAAAGGGCTTCCTTATAACTCCATCGATATTGCAATTATCGACAGCTTGAAATTGATCGTTGCTGAGGTTGTCGTGACGGAACCGAATAACAAAGTGGCAGAACTAGCAAGAGTAATGATGCCTGATCTGGTCTTGGTGCTGGATGGGATGATGTTCAATGTGTACCAAGTGCATTTGATGCGAAGTTATGGACTGCGTGTAGCTGTGTGGCTCATTGATGATCCGTATTATACAGATGTAACGGAGAAATTTGCGATTTATTATAATGATATTTTTACATTAGAGATCAATTGCGTCGCTTTTTATCAAAGCTTAGGGTGTCCGAGTGTACATTATTTATCGCTTGGTGTGAATCAGACAATCTTTAGTCCACAGCCAGTACCGCCAGAGATGAGACGCGATGTTTGTTTTATCGGTTCGGGGTATTGGAATCGGATTCGGATATTTAATAAACTAACGTCTTTTATTCAAAATCAGGACATTGTAATTTCGGGGATTTGGTGGAATCGACTGAAGCATTATCGGAAGCTAGTGAGTAAGATTCGTCTCAACAACTGGATGAGTGCGCCTGATACGGCAGCTTTCTATAGTGGGACGAAGATTGTAATAAACATGCACCGGGCACATGATGACGAATCGTTTAATAACAATTCAAGGCGTATTAAGGCATTCTCACCAAACCCACGTACGTTCGAGATATCTGCTTGCGGTGTTCTGCAATTAACAGACATTCGCTCGGATTTACTTCGTTTCTATACACCGGGTGTAGATATTGCGACGTTCGGTTCGATTGAAGAGCTGCAAAGTAAGATCGAATATTATCTTACACATGAAGAAGAGCGGCGAGACATGGCTCTGCGTGGATTGAGGCGAACGTTACAGGAGCATACGTTAGTCAAAAGGCTCAATCAGATGTTTCAAATCATTTTTCCATTCGGATAAGTGAGAGGAGAGATCGTGATGCGTGTACGAAAAAAACGAGTAATTGCTAAAAAGAAAATCAAACTAGTGCGGAAAGTTAAACCAAAAGCTAAACCGAAAGCAAGACCGAAACCGAAATCGAAATCTAGAGTGAAACCAAAACCGAAATTGGCGAGAAGAAAGCGTCCAGCAGCTGCGAAAAAGGTTGTGAAAATTGTTAAACGCGTAAAGTCGAAGAGAAAGAAGCGGACGGCGATGTCTGTGCAAGTAAGGCCACATATTCGTCTGATTCGTGCGGAGAAGGAAGCGTTCAGTCAAGGCTATCAGAGCGGATTTGATGCTGGATTTGCACAAGGTTTGCAAGATGGGCAGACATTTGTGTAGGTAAGTGAACCCCCGTTTCTCCAGGTGTGAGAGGCGGGTGTTTTTGTAAAATCGATGCGGATCGGGCAGCAGTCTTGAAATTGGACTCTTGCTAGGGAGTCAACTGTCGTGCCCAGTAGATTGTCCAACTAATATATTGTACTAGTGAAAAAGGGAGGTGAGCATCATGCCTGTTGACACTCGACTTAAAGTAATGCTGTTCTCCCATATTTGTACCCCTACTCACATTACAGGCGCAGAAAAGTTTTTGCTTTTTTATATTCAAGAGCTCAGGCAGTATCATGATTGCTTGCTCGTCGTACCGAATGAAGGTATCTTGTCAGTGGAAGCCAGAGCAAGAGGGATTACAGTTCTAACGCTTCGTTATCCTTTGCTATGGGCGATTTACTCACCGGGTCCATTCATCGAGCAGCAATTTGAACAATTTGTACGTCAGGGCGAGAGTACACTTGGCATTATGCAAATCATTAACGCTCATAAACCGGACTATGTTGTTGCGAATACGTGTGTGAATGTTATGCCGCCAGTTGTTGCGACTGCAATGGGTGTTCCTGTCATCTGGATGATTACAGAGACGCTTGAGGAAGGTCCGTATACACCTTTATCCGTTGATATTATTAATCGTCACTCCAGTCGCATTATCGGAATATCAAGCTCCACTCTGCAGTCCTTCCAGGGTGCAGGAATCGAGGAGAAGAAGTTTATTCTATATCCTTCTTGGAATAAGGAAGAGCTTGAACCTGGAGGTTGGGAGTATTACCGGCAAGTGAAGCGAGCGGAGATTAGTGTACTGCCTCATGAGCCGTTAGTTGGGTATATATCCTCCAACATTTATCCCAATAAGGGACTTGATCATTTTATAAATATGGCACTCGGGATATGTGTGGAGATTCCTGATGTGAAGTTTGTGATCATCGGCACGCCTTCGAACCAAGACTTTTATGCGCTCTGTCTAGAACGTATTCGGCAATCCGGATATGGACACCGATTTAGTGTACTCTCTTTCGTCCTTCGAACCCAAGAGATCTATCCAGCGATGGATGTTGTTGTTATTCCAAGCTTGCAAAATGAAGGCTTCGGTATGACTGCGCTTGAAGGAATGATTTTTCAAAAGCCCGTAATTGCTTACGCCTCTGGCGGTCTGGAAGAAATATTAAACCATACAGGAAATAGCGCATATCTCGTTCCAAAAGGGAATGCTGATGGTCTTCTGCAAACGATACGTCCACTTCTCTATGACCCTGCAGTTCGTCAGAATGCGGGAATGCACAATGGTCAGGCTGCAGAGCAAATATTTGGTGTCATGACCTATCGTCAGCGTCTGCAGGATTGGCTTGCTCAATTACACAATTTGATGCTGTACAAAGACATGCGGGGAGAACCGAGTTTACCTACGTCAATCCTGGGCCGTGTCGTCATCCGCAGCTCCAAGCGCCGTGCGTATATTTTGCATCAAGGAATTCGGTATTCCATTCAGACACCTGCCTCGTCATTCAACACCAATCGTACTCTTCAAAAATCTCCTAATGTTCCAGCCACTCTAGTAGCTCAGTTTCCAGAATCATCCATTCCTTATCACATGACGATCGAAGATCACAAAGAACCGCGACTGCAAAGACGATCGAAGCGCAAGAAAATCAAGATTGTTCGTAAAAAGGTGACAGGTAAACGATTAAAACGTGTTCGAAAGAAACCTGTTCAAAAAAAACGTGTTCAAAAGAAGCGATCCTTACTCATTCCTAAGCGGACGAAAAGAAGAGCTGTTAATCAGGTAAAGCATGTGAAGGTTCGTCGCCAAGCATCCATTAAGAAGGTGAAAAGATGAAAATTGTGACAATACTCGGTACACGGCCTGAAATCATTCGATTGAGCTTGATTATGAAGCTGTTGGATACACTTGCAGAGCGCCATGTTGTAATCCATACGGGGCAAAATTTCACGTTTACGCTCAGTGATGTATTCTTCGAGCAATTGGATCTTCGCAAGCCGGACTATACCTTGCGTGAACATCAGGAATCCTTAGGAGGGCAGTTAGCCGCAATCTTTGGCGAAGTCGAACAAATATTGCGCATTGAACAGCCGGATCGAGTACTTGTCTTAGGGGATACGAATAGTGCATTATCCGCGATATTAGCCGAGCGTATGAACATTCCAGTCGTGCATATGGAAGCGGGCAATCGCTGCTATGATCTGAATGTACCTGAGGAGAAGAATCGTCGTGTCATCGATGCGATCTCCTCGATAAATATGCCATATACACGTCAAAGTAAGGAACATTTGGTTCGTGAAGGGTTTCCGAGTGAGCGTGTTGTGCTTATTGGTAATCCCATTCATGAAGTACTCATGCACTACAAGAAGGAGATCGATCAAAGCACGATTCTTGCCCAAATGAGTTTACAGCCGCAGCAGTATTTTCTAGTGACAACGCATCGCGCTGAGAATGTGGATGTGCCCGAACATTTACATGCGATCTTGAATAGTCTGAACATGCTATCTGAGCAATATGGATTACCGGTTATTTGCTCTACCCACCCACGAACTCGCGCACGAATTAATGCTATGCAGGGACTACAAATGCATGACTTGGTGCGGTTTGAAGAACCATTCGGATTTTTTGACTTCGTACATTTGGAGCAGCATGCCCTATGTGTGTTAAGTGATAGTGGGACGGTTCAAGAAGAATGCTGCATTTTTCATGTCCCTGCCGTTACGATTCGAAACTCCACGGAGCGACCGGAAACGATTGATTGCGGCAGTAATGTTGTAACTGGACTACGCGCCGACCGTATCGTGTCAGCGGTACAGACGATGATCCGTCTTCCAAGAGATTGGAAATGCCCAGAGGGGTATCTGGAAGTAGACGTATCTGCGAAAGTGGTCAAATTTTTATTGGGAGGGAACATACATGTTTCGTAATAAACGCATATTGGTCACCGGTGGAACTGGCTCTTGGGGATATGAGTTAATACGTCAAATATTGCCGCAGAATCCGAAAGAAATCATTGTCTTCTCGCGAAACGAATCGGCGCAAGTTGCGATGAAGCGGGCATTCGAGGATGAACGTCTAAGCTTCTGCATCGGGGATATTCGGGATCGGGAAGCGCTCATCAGCGCGTGCCAAGACGTAGACTACGTGTATCACTTGGCAGCCTTAAAGCACGTTCCGGTCTGTGAAGATCAGCCGTATGAAGCACTGAAAACGAACGTACACGGCACGCAGAATGTAATCGATGCAGCGATTGAGAATCGGGTTAAGAAAGTGATCTATATTTCAACGGATAAAGCAGCGAACCCTTCGAACTTTTACGGTATGACAAAAGCAATTGGTGAAAAACTCATAGTTCACGCGAACTTGCTTCGTACCGAGACGAAATTTGTCTGTGTACGTGGTGGAAACGTACTGGGTACGAATGGGAGTGTCATTCACTTGTTCTTGAAACAAATTCAAGAGAAGAATCAGATCGGGATTACCGATAAGAACATGACACGATTCTTCCTCACCCTGCAAGATGCGATTTCATTATTGTTCAAAGCTTCAGAAGACAGCTTAGGCGGCGAAATATTCGTGATGACGATGCCCACTTGTAAAATTATGGATTTGGCAGATGTGCTCATCGATTCCATGGGGAAAAGCAACGTAGAGATTATTGAATTCGGTATTCGCCCGGGGGAGAAAATTCATGAGATCCTACTTACAGAGTTCGAAAGCTTGAGCACTGTTGTCTATGATGATCAATATTTAGTCATATTGCCAACGCTTGATATTCCGGGGCTAAAGGCAGCTTATGCGCAGTATCCAATGGTTCAAGTTAACTCCTTCTGTTCTTCGCAGTCGTTAATGACGAAGGAACAGATTAAGCTCATGCTCATTAAGGGGGGCTTTTTAACATGAAGCTCTTGATATTAGGTGCTCGGGGGATGGCAGGTCACTTGATGGCAAAGTACCTGCGCACACAGACCCTGCACACGGTCTATTCGACCTCAAGAGTGCGGCGTGACCCCATCCATCTGTACGCAGACATGAATGATTGGCTGTCTGTTGAGAAGCTGATTGAATCCGTTGCTCCAGATGTCGTCATCAACTGTGTAGGTGTACTCAACCAATTTGCGGAAGCTGACCCTGTACACGCATTCTGGACGAACGGTATATTGCCGCATCGGTTAAGTGAGTTGATGGATCGTATATCCGGGAAGCTCATTCACATTAGCAGTGATTGCGTGTTTCTAGGAACGAAGGGCTTTCACCACGAAGAAGATGAACCTGATGGTACAACGGTGTATGCCCGCTCCAAGGCGCTTGGCGAGGTGAAGGCTGCACCACATTTGACCATTCGGACATCGATCATTGGACCTGAAATTCGAAGTACAGGCATTGGTTTAATGCAGTGGTTTCTAAGCAGGCAAGGCGATGTTCCGGGGTATACAAGGGCGATGTGGAACGGAGTCACTACGCTGGAGCTTGCGAAATTCGTTCAATTTGTGTTAGACAGAGACGACGATTTAACGGGTCTTGTTCATCTAACAGCACCAGAGTCGATCTCGAAATACAATTTACTTGGAGTGATGCAGCAAGTGTTTCACAAGACTGATGTGAATGTTATCTCTGAACCCGCACTTCAAATTGATCGCACACTGCTTCATACAAGGGCGGATGTGCAGTATGTTGTACCGACTTATATTCAAATGCTAGAAGACTTGCGCGTCTGGATGTGATGACGATGACCGGTAAAATATTAATTACAGGTGCAAATGGATTTACAGGCCAGCATGCATGTAAACATTTTGCCGCAATAGGGATGGATGTGGCTGCTGTGTATCGCTCAGCAAGCAAACCACGTTCGGAGGGTAATTGGTATGCATGTGATTTAACGAACTTACAAGAGGTCTACCAATTGATCGATCAGGTGAAACCTCAATATATTCTTCATTTAGCAGGGCGTAATTCGGTGCCGGAATCGTGGAAGGCCCCGATTTTATATATAGAGTCAAATGTATTATCTACGATGAATCTGATGCAAGCTTTGCGTGCTTACCCCGAATGTCGAACACTTGTTGTCGGATCCGTAATGAATTTCCCGATTACCGATACACCGCAGCCGCAGAATCCGTATAGTTTGAGTAAAACCCTTCAAGTTGTGATTGCCCAATGTTGGGGACATCTATTCGAACTTAATCTGATGATTGCCAAGCCAGCCAATCTGATTGGTCCAGGTTCATCCAATGGGGTATGTGGTTTACTTGCCAAAAAAATTGCTGATTGTGAAGCAGGGATCGATCGCACACCTTTCCGCCTTTCTTCATTATATGAGGAGAGGGATTATGTAGATGTTCGTGATGCTGTATGTGCGTTTGAGAAAATATTGCTTTACGGTGACAACAAAGCGACGTATTCCATCTGTTCCGGTCACATGCATACGTTAGGTGATATTGTGAATGTGTATCAGGAATTAATACGCCCTGGCGTGCTTGAACTTGAAGTTGGTCAATCGACTTCCCATACCGCTCCACCTAAACCAGCGGGTTCTGATGCACTTCATGCGTTAGGATGGCATCCGCAAATTGCATTCAAGCAATCCCTCTTGGATGCGCTGAATCATTTTAGAAACGGAAATAATACGAATGGCTGAGGTGGTTGTATGCTTCCAAAAGTAACGATTGTGATTCCATTCTATAACTGTCGTTATGTCGATAGAGCACTTAAAAGTGCGCTCAGCCAAACGTATCCTCATATTGAAGTGATCCTTGTGGATGACGGTTCTACGAAATATCGAAGTAAGATAAAACCTTACAGGAACCGTATTCATTATATTGGAAAAGCAAATGGCGGTACGGCAAGTGCACTGAATTACGGCATGCGCCTTGCGACAGGTGAATATATTGCATGGCTGAGTTCAGATGATGTTTTCTATCGGCACAAAATTGAACGGCAAATCAATTACATGATCGCAAAGCAGTCACAAGTATGTCATACGGCATTTGATCAGATCGACCATCGTGGGATCGTTCGTGCTCGTTATCTGGGTCCGAAGCCATGCAGTCAGAAAGAGCTTGTCGAGCAATTCAGCATGGGAGACCCTGTTAATGGATGCACGGTCATTATGAGGAAAGACCTGCTTGATCGTATCGGGCTGTTCGACGAAAGCCTTCGATATACCCATGATTATGATCTATGGATAAGAATGCTGCTCGCAGGTGTTCCGTTCGATTACTTGTATGAGCCGCTTATCCAATACCGACAGCATATGCGTATGGGAACAGTGAAACATCGCCCTGCGATTGGTCGTGAGATTAAATCACTCATGCGTAGATATAAACAGGCCTTATTGACTAGAGCCAGTCAAATAACTTGATTCTATGGAGGAGGATTCAATGGCGCCACTCGTATCGGTGATTATCCCGTTCTATAATTGTCCTTATGTGGATCAAGCGATTGCAAGTGCACTGAATCAGACCTACCCCCATGTTGAGGTAATCGTTATTGATGATGGTTCGACCAAGTATGCCAATTTGATCAAACCTTATCGCAAACGAGTTCATTATATCGGTAAAGCCAATGGAGGTACGGGAAGTGCACTGAACTACGGCATTAATCTGGCACAAGGTGAATATGTAGTATGGTTGAGTGCGGATGATCGATTTCAACCAGACAAAATAAGCAGGCAGCTGCACTTCATGTTAGCAAGGCAGTCGGTTATTAGTTTTACGAACTATGATGCGATTGATAAACATAATAGGGTTTTTAATAGGGAGTTGATCCCTCATTTCTCCTCTGATATCGAGCTGTATGAAAACTTTCTTCGGAATACGACGATCAATGGATGCACCGTTATGGTGAAGAAGCAGCTGTTTGCAAGTGTTGGGCTCTTTAATGAGCATTTGCGTTATACACAAGACTTGGATATGTGGCTTCGTATTATTTTATCGGGGCATCGATTCGACTTTTTAGACGAGTCTCTTGTGTTGTATCGGTTTCACGATGAAATGGGTACGCAGAAAAATCAGGGTCCGTTAATGAGCGAACTTGCTGCTGTTAGAAGTCAGTATAATCCCCTTCTAGAGCAGCATATTGATACATTGAAAAAAGCCAATACGTGATTTTACGTATTGGCTTTACTTATGCTGCTGTTAGATGTGTATTTCCGATAGCATCTTACGAAAATGGTTGACGTAGTTTTCCAATGAAAAATGCAATTTCACATGTGCTTCTGCATTTTCAATAATTCGCTTGCGAAGAGGGAGATTGGACATTAACTCATATCCTTGGATAGCTGCTTCTGAGATGTTGCCAAGCGTGTAAAATTTTCCTGTTACATTGTGTATGACTGCACTGTGAACTCCATCTTTGTTCGAAGAGAGGACAGGGCATCGACAGTTCATCGCTTCAACTACCGAATGGGGTGCCCCTTCAACCTTAGAGGTGGAGCAGAGAATCCCTCCTGAATCACCCACCATGGAGTATACATAAGGCATTTGGGTGCTGGGTACATTCGACAAGATGGATAGACGAGATCGTACATGAAGGGCATCCAAGCATACTTCGAAGGAAGCGCGTTCTGTCGCATAGGCAAGCGTATGATCTTCATACATCACCATCTGTAAATTTGGAAAATAATGCTCAGCCATGAAGCTGCCGATCTGTAAAAATTCCAACCAGTTTTTATTGTCCATAATGCGTCCAATCCAAGCGATGACCGGCTGAGTTGGTTTCGGGGTAGCCTTATAACTCATGGTGCTTCCATCAAAGGCATTATTGAACTGATAGACTGGCATGACAGGATATAGTTCCTTAAGAATCGTTTGAATATGTGGGGTTCGAGGATGCACGATCGCATTGGCATATTGACAAATATACGGAATCGCACGAGTTAGCTCTTCGCGTGCTGTCTCAATCGGACCATATCCTTGGATTTCAAATATTAATTTACCTCGGTATCCAAGATTGCGGAATCGTGGTAATGATACATAATCACTGGTTAGCACAATCGCTTCATAGTTCCCAGCGTAAATAATTCGGGAAATCTCGGCATCATCATTCGTAATGAAGGTAGGGGCATCGGACGTAATATTCTGGACGCCTGAACCGGATTGGAAATATAGAATATGCGGATTGTATCCGGCTTTACGAAGCGCTGTACATCGGTGGCGATTGAGTGTATCCATCCCCCCACTAGGGAGATAAAACACGAACAGGATGTTCAATGGATTCCCTTCTTTCTTTGAGGGGTATGATGCTTTAACCGACGATAGTAAAGTGTTCCGTACCGAATACGGCAAGCACGTTTCCTTGATTTTTGACGGTTATGGTTATGGTTGTGAAGGAAGGATTATTCACATTCGTAATAAGCTGCAATAAGAAGGGCTGGTAATTGGTTTGTACATTAGTAATGAACGCTTGATTGCCAGGATAGGTGGTGTCAACGTGATGCAAGTTCAGCAGGAATAATCGAGGGCCGTGATACGCTTGTGTTAGTACATCGAAGTCTTCATAGCCTGTGCTGCTGACAACTACATCGAACGATTGAATATACCTGGAATCAATCGATCCATTCACGCAAGCATTCAGATGAAAAACAGACATAGGTAACCATCCTTTCTTCTGAAAGTGGATATTTCATTATATGAAGGTGTGCCTTCGTGGATTGGACACCTATGTATTTTCTTTAAAAGGCAGGGCGAACTCCTCATGCCAATTTCACCTATGGTCAATATATTGTAAGCAATAGCTAACCCATCTTGGATTGCCGAAAAGAGGAACGTTCGATGAAAATATTGTTAGCCACATACTGGCTGCTCCCTCATCAAGGCGGTGTTTGGCCATTCATGGAGAAGATGAGGAGCAGTCTTGAACAACTCGGGCATGAGGTCGAAGTACTTGGATCAGGCGATAATGGCAGTTCGGTTTATGTGCTTAATCAGCAGCGCAAGATTCGTAAAGCGGATCTGCTGCCACTCCTTCAGGCTAAATTAAATACGCCTTACTATGCCTCCATGCACAAAGATAGCTGGGTTTATAACGTCGAAGTGGATCGACTCTGTTATGAACTGGCTCTGGCTTACCTAGATATTAATCACTATGATGTGATTCACTCCCATGATCTGATCTCTACGTATGCCATTAGCCGAGTACGCAAACGCAATGTTCCAGTTATCACAACGATTCATGGTTCTATTACAAGGGAAGTGCGGTTAACGTCGGAAAGTCCTAATTTTGCATTGGATAAGAACAGTAAGCTTATCTGGGATTATTACCCGATGATTGAGCATCTGGGAGCGATGGTCAGTCACTATCCCATGACGCCATCTCAATGGATGAAGGATATTATGGTTAACGAATGTTCTGTAGCGCCTGATCGAATTACGGTTGTTCCTTATGGCTATGACATTCATGATTTGGAGCGAAAGATGCTGCTGCCAACGCCGATTCAGCGTCCGCAGAATAAGAAGGTAATGATTACCCCAGCACGACTAACACAGGTCAAGGGGATTCATGTCTTGCTGAAAGCTCTTCATAAGCTTAAATCTGTACGTGATGATTGGCATTGTTGGATAGTGGGTGATGGGGAGCTGCGCGAAGTGCTTGAGAAACAGATGCATGATTATGGATTGCAGCAGCAAGTGCAATTCCTAGGCTTCCGTGATGATGTTCCTGCTCTGCTTGCCCAATCGGACATCTTCGTACTGCCGAGCATTCATGACAATCAGCCGCTTTCGGTCATTGAAGCGCAGCTTGCTGGTAAGCCGGTTATCGTGTCTAGTGGAGGTGGTTTACCTGAGATGGTGTCCCATCTTCAACATGGCATGGTCTTTCCAACAGGGAACTCAGATGTATTGGCTGATCAAATGAATATCTTATTAGAGCATGAAGAACTTCGCCGGCTATGGGGACATAATGGTAAGGAATGGGGTAGTAGCAACTGGTCGATGGATTTGATGAATAGTCGATTTATTAACGTCTATAACGCGCTGCTCAAGCACTGAAACGGGGTGAGTCATTATGAAAATATTGTTAGCAACTTACTGGCTCATCCCCCATCTCGGCGGGGTATGGACAGTGATGGAACAGATGAAACGCAAGCTAGAACAGCTCGGGCATGAAGTTGATATATTCGGGAATAGTCCCGATGGTAAAACTTTTCATATGCCCTTTACCGATCGTGTATTTGATAAAAATTTAGTGCTACCCTTGATTCAATCGAAGATCAATAAGCATACGAATCCGGTCCTGCTGCGTGAAGAATGGATTAGTACGTATGAGATTGATCGCTATTGTATGGAGCTTGCCGCCGTATACTTTGGGCTCAATCAATATGATGTTATTCATACCCACGATATTATTTCCACTTATTCGTTCAGTCGAATTAAGCCCAAGCACACTGCCTTAGTTGCTACACTCCATGGTTCAGTTGGTCAGGAAGTCAAATTGCATCTTGCAAGCCATCAGATGGATATGACGACTTCATTGATTGGTAGATACCATATTGCGATGGAGCACTTTGGTGCAACAACTGCACAAGTGACATTAGCATCTTCCCAATGGATGCGTAACCTGCTTGTTAACGAGTATTCCGTACCGGCAGAGAAAGTCCGTGTCTATCAATATGGCTATGACTCGGATACATTCTTTAAGCAATTAGCACTCGCTAAACCGATTCATCGTCCGACGGGTAAGAAAGTCATTCTTTTTACAGGCAGATTGGTTCATATTAAAGGGATTGATTATTTGCTAGATGCATTAGGAGTGCTTAAGAAACTGCGTCAAGATTGGGTATGCTGGATTGCTGGAGACGGCGCAAAAGCAGATGCGCTTAAGAAAAAGTGTTGGGATCTCGGAATTCAACATGATGTAGAGTTCCTAGGACGTCGTGATGATGTTGCCTATCTACTGACACAATCGGATATATTTGCGCAGCCAAGTATTATCGATAACCAGCCGTTATCCCTTATCGAAGCTCAAATCGCTGGAAAGCCTGCAGTCATCAGCAATGGTGGCGGTCTGCCAGAGATGGTTGTCCATGAAAACACGGGACTCGTTCATAATGTGGGAGATTCACAAACAATGGCCTATCATCTGCATCTACTAGTCGCCAATGATCAGTATCGGACTCAGATGGGCATCAATGCGAAGAATTGGGGTACACTGCACTGGTCTCTAGATACGATGATCGCACGAACCGTTGCGGTGTATCAGGAGTTCGCTGCGATCGCACGTATGTAGAGCGTGCTCAAAAAGCTTTTTTCACTGCAGAGAAAAAAACACTTCCGGTCGCTGTCTCATTCGTAAATTTTTAATTGATTTAATGGTATTTTTACGAATTCAAAGGCGACCGCTTCGCTCCTACAGTGCTTCTTTCTCTTTCGTTCAACTTTTTGAACACACTCTAACCAGAGAGGAGGAGAGTGGATGAATCCGTCATTTACGGTAATCGGAGATTTGTACAATTGTCTATTCAGTGCCCAAATTTCGAATCCTGAAGTACTCGTTAATTATCAAGTGTGGAATCAGATCAAAGCGAACTTGCCCAAAGGCTATAAGCTTCCTGATCCTGTGATCGTAGATATTCTGAATCAGCATGCAAGCCGTATGTAATAGGCGAATTCAAAGGCAGATCCCTTATGCGCGTAAATGTGCAAGAAGCGATCTGCCTATTTGTTTTGTATGAAATGTATAGATATCATTACTTGATATGGTGGCGGTAGGTTTGAGTCAGACCTGTGAGAACATCGTACTGAGGTGACCAATTCAAATGCTGTTTCGCCAGTCTTGGATCCAGACAGCTATGTCGAATGTCCCCATGACGATGCGTTGTTCGGACGATTGCAACACGAGAGTCGTGGATGGATTGCAGCTTTTCAGCAAGCTCATTGATTGTAGTTTGAGTGCCAGTGCTGACATGCAGCGTTCTGCATGATGCATGCGACATTGCAGCGATGTTGGCTTCAACAACGTCTTTGACATAAATAAAGTCTCGCGTCTGCTCGCCATCGCCGTGAATGATGAGGGGGAGTTCTTCTTTAATTTTCTCTAAAAAGATTGCGACGACTCCACCCTCACCTTTCGGTGTCTGTCCGGGACCGAATACATTGGCGAAGCGGAGAATGGTGTATGGGAGTTTGTAAAAATGATGGAACATCCGAATATAACATTCCGCTGCCCACTTGGATAATCCATAGAACGAGATCGGATTGGTCGGATCGCTCTCTGATAACAATTCTCTTTGCAAATCACCATAAACAGCTGAGGTAGATGCGAAAATGAACTTCTGCACACCAGATTCATAGCATGCTTCTAACAACTGAATCGTGCCATTGATGTTTACTTCAGCGTCCATCGCTGGCAATTGAATGGATGTACTGACATCTGCTTGTGCAGCAAGGTGAAACACAACATGAGGCTTGATGTGTAATACAAGGTTTTTCGTTTCCGGATCGTTAATATCTAACTGGTATAATTCGGATTGGTGGGGCAAGCGATCAGCATGTCCTGTGCTTAAATTATCAATGACATGCACTTCGAGCCCCTTGGACACCAATGCATGGACCAGATGGGATCCGATAAAGCCAGCTCCGCCTGTAACGATTGCTTTCATATTTACACCTCCTATGAACCATCCATGACTTATCGTACGTAGCGGGCGGGTGATTTGTCCGAGACAGTTAACTAGATGAAAAGCTTGGATGAATAACGGATTAAGCCCGATTTTCGCCAAAGAAGGACCGACTGCCCTGCCCTTCCTAGGAAAAACTCATAATATACAGAAAGAAGGAAGGCATATTACCGTGGACAGGAGCTGAGCAAACATTGGCTATGAGAAGAAAACGTGTGCGTTCATCTCCTAAGAAGCGGTTAATTCGTTTCACCAATGCGGATAATCCAGTCGTGTCGGTGATTATACCCATCTACAATGAGCGAAGAACCCTTGCAGCTGTACTGCAACAGGCTTTCCGTGTGCATCCGCTGACAGAAGTACTTGTCATAGCCAATGGTTCGACGGATGGTTCAATCGATATTGCAAGACGTATGGGAGCTCGCGTGTTTGCCTATCCAAGAAAATTCGGCCATGATGTGGGGCGAAGTGTAGGTGCTAATGTCGCTAGAGGATCGATATTGCTATTTACGGATGGAGATATTGTCATACCAGCTACCAAAATGAAACCACTCATTAAGGCCGTTGAACAAGGTGTGGATGTCGCGCTTAATGCGTATATTGGCCCTACCAAAAAGCTGCAAGTGCACCGAGTTGTACTCGCGAAACATGCGCTGAATTACTTGTTAGGTCGTCCAGAGCTAAAAGGTTCTTCCATGACAGCGATTCCTCATGCGATTTCAAGAAAAGCACTTGAGGAGATTGGAGCAGAAGCATTGTCCATTCCTCCTAAGGCGCAAGCAATAGCGATTCATAAAGGATTGCGTATTGAGCGAGTGAACCGAATTAATGTAGGGGTGAAAAACCCTAGGCGCCGCCGCTCGAACGGGGCTGATCCGCTAACGAATATTATTGTGGGTGACCATATCGAAGCGTTGCATTGGGTAATTGAACAGCCGTGAGGTGAAGATGATGAAGATTATGAGGGATAAGGGTTGGCAATGGGGGTTTCGTAAAGGAAATCTTGATGCAAATATGATCATTGAACTTGCTGCTCCGATTCAGATTCAAACGATTCAGGCCATGTGGGTGGAACAAGTGCAAAATGCACAACTACTGAGTAAGGGACAATCTTACTACATGTTAGCGATGAAAGGTTATCTCAAGGCGATTCAAGAAAAGACCGGTTACCCGATCGGGGAGTTGCTTCTACCTACGCTTGAAAGTGTGGGAGTTGTTGTATCTTGTTACAACAATGAGTCCACGTTAACGCCGATTCTAGCGGAACTAAGACGAATTCCTTTTACGGAAACGATATGTATTGTAAGTAATCAAAGTTGTGATCATACGTTATCAATCGCTTGCGGAGCGGTAGAGAAAACCTATCTATGCAGAGATGAACCGAATACACATGAGGTTTGCAGAGCGATGGGCGCATCCATTGCGCAAGCGGATCTGATGTTATTTATAGACGGAGGGACGATAAAGTCAGCAGAAGAATTACTTGTCTATATCAATCAAGCGAAACGGGGCGACGACATCGTGCTCCCAGCCTCAACCGAAGAGAATGTCCTATTCGAGAATCGGAGTCCAGTTAGTGTGATCCAGCAATTTTACAATGAATGTCTAGGTCAAATCGAGCTTGGCACCCACACACTTATGCAAGTACCGTATGTTATTTCCAGAAGCGCGTATGAAGTGATCGGCTGTGAACAACTTAAGAATCCTGCACAAGCGATGGCTATTGCTAGTATGAGTGGACTAAGGATTGGGACGATTTCTTCAAAATCTAAGAAGAGTAAGTCCAAGTGGGTACCACCACTCATGCGCAATACGCAAGAACTCTCACATGAGGAACGCTCGATGTATCTAAGTGGGTTGCAGTCTCTCATTCACCTTTGGGGACCAAGACTTCATTATCATGACGGTATTCGAGATCGATCCATTGTGGCAGGTGAAACGATGCATGTCGCTGACTAGTATCATCATTCCGAACTATAACGGCTATCGAATGCTGGCTAAGTGTATAGCCTCTATCAAGCGATATACGAAGCCACCCTATGAGATTATTGTTGTGGATAATGGCTCAAGCGATCGTTCATTTGAACTGTGCAGACGTGAAAAGGTGAAATGTCTGACACTGCCAACGAATCAAGGGTTTCCAGTGGCATGTAACGTGGGCTTGCGAGAGGCAACCGGAGATAACTTGCTACTCCTCAACAATGACACAGTCGTTAAGCCAGGATGGCTTTCGAATATGCTGCATTGTTTGCATAGCTCGCAGAAGATCGGAATCGTAGGGCCGATGACGAATTATGCAAGCGGGAGGCAGCGAATCCGGGGAGGCATTGCGTTAACCCAGACAGCAGTGCGACGGTTTAATCGACCTAATCCTGCGAAATGGCGGGAAGTACCTCGGATCGTTGGTCTTTGCTTTCTGTTTAAGAGAGAGCTGTTAACGAAGGTTGGCTTCATGGATGAAATATTCTCACCCGGTCACTATGAAGATGATGATTATTGTTATCGTGCTAGACTTGCGGGGTATCGCTTAATGATCGCAGGGGACACTTACATTTACCATGCGGGCAGCAAGTCATTCAAGCGGAAGAAACGGATAGAACTTCAGCAGCTTCTGCATACAAACAAACAGAAATTTATCGATAAATGGTCGGTTGATCCGAATATTTTTATATAATTAGGGGGTGGTATGATGCAAGAGCAATTTACTACAATTATCGGTCATATCGCAAGGTCCCATCGTGAAGTAGCGAATATTGTAGGTGCGAAGGGGCAAACGACGAAAGCCATGTCACAGCTTGTTCATCATATTCCCAGCCATAATCCAGATTTCGGAAAAATAGATGCAGAAACTGTTCTACTTTATTCCAGTGATATGACGCGTAATGTCGTTGCATATGTGAATGCACTTGCTGAGCTTGAAGAGGCGCTTGCTGAGTCGTTAGAAGTGACGATTAAAGGTCTGAATAGCTCGATGGATGATGAATAGGAGGGATGGCTTGTGAGTAAAGAACGTCATTTAATTCACATTCTTACATCGATTGAGCAATATCAGGCTCATATTGCAGATATGCTAGAAGCCAAGTCGTTAGAAGCGAAGAAAGCTTCCCATTGGGTATGTAATCATTATTCGGGTCTATCGGCAGCTTCGCATCAAGATAAAGTGAAACATAGTCTGGATGTTCATGATGGGGTACTCGGTGTTCTTGAAGCCGCTTCGCGAATGGAGCGCTCGCTCGCCCGGCATCTACAGTTGCTTCTAGAAAGTGAAGAAGGTGAGATGGGGGATAATGAAGGTTCAGATTAAATGGGAAGATCAAATTCGCCCAATTAAATTGCATATGCTAATCTCTTTAGCAAGAAGTGAACGGGCGCTTGCAAGAATGATGGAAGCTGTTGCGGCTGCTCCTCCAAGTTGGGAAGAAGCGGAGCATACAGCTCTGAATGATTTTTACGAACGCGTGAAGATGCATCAGAAATTATTAATGACGAAGACGAAGTTATTAGGTGTTGAACCCCACACGACCAAAAGGCGTTCCAATAAAACAGGAAAACCGTGGCTGCTGCATCCGATGAAACGGAAGTAGAGCTGCGGTTTTCCTTTGTCTGTATATAGATGAATATAAGAGCGAGTTCAAAAAGTTAAAACGGAAGTGTATTTTTCTCTGTAGTGCCCCAACTTTTTGAACTCGCTCTATAAACAATATGAAATTATCCAAAGCGTACAAGTAGTCCACAGTGAGTAAGACCACCGCCGAATCCATACAACAAGAGTAGATCACCAGGTTTAACTTTCCCCGATTTCACACCAAGATCCAGTGCAAGTGGAATCGAAGCAGCAGAGGTGTTTCCGTAATATTCTAGTGAAGTTAGTGTCTTCTCACGAGGAATGCCGGTACGCTCATTGATCGATTCAATAATTCGCATATTCGCGCTGTGAGGGATGAACCAATCGATATCTGCGATGGATACGCCGGCTGTTTCCGTTAATTCCTTCACTCCAAGTGGTACTTGAGTAACAGCGAATCGATATACTTCGCGTCCGTTCTGAACAATACTACCATTACCATCAAGCTTGCGACCGTCAATTGAGTCACTTAGACCTGTGCGATACACATGAATGCCGCCATGACCATCTGTTCCTAGTCGTGCACCAAGGAAAGCTTGCGATTCCGGTTTACTCTCAACAATTGCTGCTCCTGCCCCGTCCCCAAATAAGATGCATGTGGAGCGGTCTGTATAGTCGGTAATTTTGGACATCGTATCGGCTGCCACGACAAGCACTTTACGGTGCAAGTTACTTGCAATAAGGCTATTTGCTAGGTGCAGAGCATAAGGAAATCCCGCACAAGTTGCATTCAAATCAAGTGCCCCAGTTTGTTGAATATTATAGTGGGCTTGAATCTGGCAAGCGACAGAAGGAAAAGGAAGATCAGGTGTATGGGTTGCGACAAGAATCATGTCCACATCACTTACATCCACCTGAAAAGTATCGATCATATTCTGAACAGCCGAGATTGCTAGATGAGATGTAAATTCATCTTCTCTTGCGATTCGGCGTTCATGCATCCCTGTACGCTGGACAATCCATTCGTCATTCGTATCAACTAACTGTTCTAGATCTGCATTCGTAAGTTTACGCTCAGGGACATAACTTCCTATTGCGGTTAAATGAGGATGATAGCTTGGAATTGGGCTTGACATGAGTAATCACTCCTTGGAATCATATTTGAATAAAACCATTACTTGGTTATAGTATCTGGTACTAAATTTAATATAACCACAAATCCTTAAAAAAACAACCCTAAATCTTTAGTTTGTGCATTGTTGACGATCATGATATACCTACATAATAAAAGTATGAAAAATACATTTAACAAGGGGGAAATGCAATGAAAAAGGTATTGACCATACTTTTAGCATCGTCCTTAACTCTAGGACTTGCTGCATGTGGTAGTAGTTCCAATGGTGCTAAGGATACGCCAGCACCAAGCACAGCTCCAGCCACAGAGAAACCATCCGAGAAGCCGGCAGATAAGCCAGTAACGGTTACATTCCAGAATATTTATCCGGACCCCACTGCTCCTAACAATAAGATTATGAAGAAGATCGTCGCAGACTTTGAAGCCTCCCATAAGAACATTAAGATCGAACTTGATTCACTCAATACGGATCAGCAAAAAATCAAATTAAAAACCCAAGCAGCATCCGGTGAAGTGCCAGACATCACGATTGTAAACCCGGCTGCACAGATGAAACCGTTCGTTGATGGCGGCATTCTTGAACCGCTTGATGACATGCTAGGTAACGGACTTAAAGAAACATTCCAATCGGGTATCTTGGACTACTATTCTTTTAACGATAAGGTGTATGCGCTTCCAGATGGGAATAACCTCGGCGTAGTGTTCTACAACAAAGAATTGTTCGCGCAAGCAGGTGTTGAAGTGCCGAAGACGTTCGAAGATCTCGTTGAAGTCGCGAAGAAACTCAAAGCCAAAGGTATCACGCCCATTGCAGTCGGTGAAAAGGATACATGGACAGGTTCCTTCTTATTCATGAATATCGTTCTTCGTACGAATAACGGTCCGAACTTCTTGAAGGATGTACTTGAAAAGAAGAAAACATTTAACGACCCAGCATTCGTAGAAGCGGTTCAGAAGTTAGAAGACTTGGTTCAAGTAAAAGGCTTCCAAGATGGAGCAACAGCTGTGGATCAGAATGCAGCAGGTAACTTGTTCAAGAGTGGTAAAGCTGCGATGCACTATATCGGCACTTGGGAAACAGGCGGTATGGATGCTTCAGCAATTAAAGATAAAGTGGGTGTATTCAAGTTCCCAACGGTCGGCGGTAAAGGAGATCCAGATCAATTCATGCTAGCGCCGGGAAGCGCATTTGCAGTCTCTGCGAAGAGCAAGCACATGAAAGAAACCAAAGAATTCTTAGCGTATTTCATGACGAATTATCCGAAAGTATCTTTTGAAATGAAGAATGCAGTTGGGATTGCACAGAAGGTGGATGGAGATTTCACAGCGGCAGGTTACTCTCCACTTGCGATGGAAGTACTAGGATTGTTTAAAGGGGTAAAAGGCGGCGACCTTGCGTTCGACAATACGATGAACCCAGCGACTGCTCAAACCCACTTAACGAGTATTCAGCGCGTTTTCGTGGAACAGATTAAGCCAGAGAATGTGGCGAAAGAACATCAAGCTTCATTTGACGCGAACAATAAATAAGCAGCAGCGAAGGGGGTGTGAATAGCACCCTCTTTCAAGTGAACAGAAGGGAGAGCACCTTGTGAATGGAGTCTTAAGGGTATCCAAAGTGACGATTGCACTATTTGTGCTGCCTTGTTTATTGTTCTATATCGCATTTGTTTTCGCGCCGATTCTCGTATCCTTCTACTATTCGTTAGTTGAATGGAGCGGGATGGGGCTTCCAAAATTCGTTGGCATGCAAAATTTTGTGGAGATGTTTACAACAGATCCTATTTTCTGGCCATCGGTTGGCAGAACGTTCGTATTTGCGATTTTTTCTGTACTTGAAATCCCATTTGCTTTAGCTTTAGCTATCATTATTAGTCGATATGTGAGACGACCGAATTTCTTAGTGTCCAGCTACTTTATCCCCGTCATTCTGTCTGTTGTTGTTGTCGGGCAATTGTGGAGTTCGATCTACAACCCTGCATCACTTGGCGGTATGCTCAACAAGCTTCTCATTAACCTAGGACTCGAAAGTTGGACGCATTCGTGGCTTGCAGAGCCGCAGTTCGCGATGTATGCGATCTTCTTCGTGGCGCTCTGGCAGTACTTAGGTTATCACACACTCATTCAATTTACAGGCGTTCAGAACATCCCGAAGGAATTGTATGAAGCCGCACGAATTGACGGTGCAGAGGGCTTTACAGCTGATCGTTATATCACAATTCCTCTAGCAATGCCAGTCATTAAGATGTCTGTTGTGCTCGCTGTAATTGGTTCACTCAAAGCCTTCGATATGATTATCGTCATGACGAACGGCGGCCCGGCACATGCAACGGATGTGATCTCCACCCATATGTACAATGTATCGTTCTTGTCTTTGAAATATGGATATGGCAGTGCGCTGTCTACGTTCTTAGTCATTGAATGTTTGGTTGCGACCCTGCTGCTAAATCGGTTGTTCAAACGCTCGGAAGATCAAATATCTTAAACTAGAATGGAGGCTGTAATGGTGAATCAAGGCCATGCACCAGCAACAGTTGCGACACCCAAACTTACAGTTTCTAATCCGTATACACGTAAATTTTCGATTAAAAAAAGTGTCGTCTGGATTATCTTATCAATCCTGTTCGTGACGCAAGTATATCCGCTTGTCTGGCTATTGTTGTACGCGTTTAAGACGAATGCAGAAATCTTAGATGGTCAGTTCTTCGCATTGCCGAATTCCCTGCAATGGGTTAATTTCAAGGATGCCTATGTTGCTGGCAACTACCTCAAGTATTTAGGAAACAGTATTCTTGTAACCGGCGTGACCATGGTGCTTACAATTTTACTTAGCACAATGGCGGCGTATGCGATTGCAAGGTTTCGGTTTCGATTAAGTGGATTTGTGATGCTAATCTTTATGGTCGGTATCATGATTCCGATTCAATCGACGCTGCTGCCACTGATGATTATTTTCAAAAATATAGGTGTATTAAACACGTACTTCGCCCTAATCATCCCTTACATTGCGTTCTCGATTCCACTCTCGATCTTTATTCTAACGGGCTTTATGCGAGGCATTCCACATGAGATTGAAGAGTCAGCAATTATGGATGGAGCATCGATTCCTCGGTTATTCTTGGACATTATTCTGCCGATCTCGATCCCGCCTGTCGTTACTGTATGTATTCTAACGTTCATCTCCGTATGGAATGAGTACATCATGGCGGCTACATTCATCTCATCGGAAAAATTAAAGACACTGCCATTCGGCGTGTACAGTTTCTTTAGTCAGTATTCTACGAATTACAGCGCGATTGGTGCCTATCTCGTACTAGCTGCGATTCCAGTATTAATCGTCTATTTTACACTATCAGAGAAGATCACTTCGGGGATGGTGGCAGGGGCTGTCAAAGGGTAGAAATCATGATAGAATCAAGGCAACTAGAATGATTTGGGAGGGACCACGAACATGAAACTTTTTCGGTCCAATGCGATCAGTGTTTCGGTGTTTCGATGGTTTCTTCTTTATAATGTGGTGCTGTTCTCGGTTATTACATTCGGGTATTACAAGACGACGACGGATCAGATTAACGCAGGGATTGCTGAAGTTTCGAGGCGCAATGTGCTGCAAGCTGCGGATCATTTTGGCTTATTGATGAAAGGGTATGACAGCATATCTAAATCGATCACCGCCAATCTCGACATCCAGCGTCTGTTGTCGCGTGATGAGCCGAACCCTGTTGTGCAGGAAATTAACAGCCTCACTTTACAGAATATTCTGGGTTCAATCTACTATAGTCGAGATGACATTATTGGCTTATACATCATTACGAATAGCGGCAAAGTGTACAGTTACGGTAGTTATACCCAAGTTATCGATGAACACTATGCTTCGGCTCCTTGGTACAATGAACTGCGCAAATCGACAGGACAGATGACTTGGTTCGGTGTACGGAATACGTCGCTAATCAATACGATGCAAGCTGAGCCTGTATTCTCATTCGGACGGAGTTTATATAACATCTATGAGAATAAGCCGATTGGGATTGTACTTATCGAGACTGAGCCCAAAGGCGTCATGAACACGATAGATAATCTCCATATAAAGTACCAAGGAGAAGCCTACGTACTATCGTACAATAATCGGTTGCTCGCGTACTCTGGGTTTCCAGAAAAAGCACCACCTGTTCCGATTGATATCCCTTCGTTTGCAGAGGATGAACATACACAGCTAATCAATACACCCGGCTATTTAACCGTGGTAGAGAAGCAAAATCCACTTAATTGGAAAATCGTAAGCCTTACACCGAATTCGAATTTTAACAATGAACTCGATAAGAACAAGCGATTTATCTTCCTGGTGCTTGGCATTATGGTCGTGATCTCGATTGGGATCTCGATGTTCTTCTCACGAGTCATTACGGCTCCGATTAAGAAAATGGTTCATGAGATGAAGCAAGTGGAGCGCGGTAAATTTAACATTTTACAAGAAGTAAAGTCCTTTGATGAGATCAATTATTTAATCGCTTCCTTCAACCGAATGGTAAGCCAAATCGATCAGTTGATTGAACGTGTACGCTTTGCCTCGATTAGTGAGAAGAATGCACAATTGCATGCGTTGCAGTCGCAGGTTAACCCGCATTTTTTGTATAACACATTAGATATGATTTATTGGATGCTTGATGAAAAAGAGAATGAACAGCTTGGCAACATTATTCTGTCCTTGTCCAAAATGTTCCGTTACAGCAGCGATTGGGAGCATTCGGATGTGACGTTGCACGATGAATTGGAGCAGGCTAGCAATTACTTAATGATCTTGCAAGCAAGGGCAGATGGGCAACTATCGGTTCAATTAGATGTACCTGAAGAATGGCTGTCGATTCGTTTGCCGAAGATGAGCTTACAGCCGATCATTGAGAATGCGATTATTCATGGTTTAACGGTACGTGGAGGTCCAGGGAAGGTATCTCTTGGTATTGAGCAGGTAGGGAATCGGCTAGAGATTCGTATTCAAGATGATGGTATAGGTATAGGGCCTGAAAAGTTATTAGACCTTCAGATGAAGCTTATGAAGAGTGTGCAGGAGGAAGTGACATCGATGGGTAGCGGTACTACGGAACCCTCATCTACTGAGCAAGGCATTGGGTTGTTAAATGTACATAGACGAATTGCGATGAAGTTTGGTGCGCAGTATGGAATTCATATGGAGAGTATAGAGAATGTTGGAACGACGGTTTCGATCTTAATTCCTCTTGATGATCAAGGAGGCGTTATATGAATATTCTCGTAGTGGATGATGAGAAAGTTATACGTGAAGGTGTTAAACGTACGATTCAGCAGGCATTTACTCATATGCAGGTGTATACAGCAGGGTCTGCAGAGGAAGCTTTGGACGTATTTCGTAATGAGTCGATTCAGCTCGTGTTCTTGGATATTATGATGCCGGGGGTGTCGGGACTTGAGCTTATGAGCGCGATGCGCAAGACGCATCATGCCATAAAGTGGGTTGTCATCTCTGCATATTCAGACTTTAAATTTGCGCAAGAGGCGCTGAGACTCGGAGCGTTGGATTATATTCTCAAACCAATTGGTAAGGAGAAGCTGCGTGAAGTGATCTCCACAATCGAATATGAGTTGGAATCGGTCAAGGCGAAGGCATCCGATACTGGAATTCTAGATCATCATCTGAAATATATGCGAGAAGCGGTATTCCAACGTTGGATTCATGGACTGGATATCGGACGGTATGATATTTCCAAATTGCAGAAGTCGTTTACTAGTTTTCATCTAATATTCGTTCGGATAGGGTCCAAGGTTCAGGAACTGAATGTGAAACATTTTATTATAGAGAATGTACTGACTGAACTGGTAGAGACGAGGGGTCACGGATTCGTAGCGAGCTTTGATCGCAATAGCTTACTTGGGGTTGTTGCGGTGCAAGAAGGGGTGACGATAAGGCAATTTGAAGAGGAGATTCGGGAGCATCTGGGGAAGTATCTCAAAGTTCCTTATGAACTGCTAACGAGTCCATTACTTTGGGATTTTGAAGCGATTCCGTCAGAGGTTCGCAAGTTCCAGCAGGGTGAGGTATCTTCGATTAATTACTTATCCATGGGTAAGAATGAGGACATGATCGATATTGCGGTACAGTATATCAAGAATAATTTTCAAGAAAACCTGTCCTTAGAGAAGGTCGCGTCTGTTGTGTACTTGAATCCGATTTACTTCAGCCAACTGTTCAAGCAGAAGACAGGGATTGGGTATAAGGATTATGTGATTCAACTGCGACTAGAGCAGGCAAAGCGACTACTCGCGAATCCTAACTTGAAAATTACCGATGTGGCCGGTCAGATCGGCTACCATGACATCCGCCATTTTACCCAAGTGTTTCGGAAAAAGTACCAGATAACGCCTTCTCAGTTCCGGAGTATGTTGTGAGGGGTACCATGTAGATGCACGTTACAAAAAATCAAAAAACCTTCCTGCCAAGTCCCTAGAAGGAACTGGCAATGAAGGTTAATCGAAGTTGTGCAGAGGGTCAAATGGTTAACTCCCCAAGTCGAATTAACTCTACAACAGCCTGCGAACGCCCTTTGACATTGAGCTTTTGCATGACATTGGAGATGTGATTGCGCACAGTTTTTTCAGAGATGAATAGCTGCTGCGCTATATCTTTGGTTGTTTTATCTTGTACTAGCAACTCAAAGACTTCACGTTCACGGTTTGTTAACAGAAATTTATTCTTATGTTCGCTGCCCTTCAATGTGTCACCCCTCCTTGCCAAGATTGTTGTAGTTACAAGGGTAAGGGATACAGTCAAAGTTATTTTATGAAGGGCGATATACATTGGTGTCGTTATCACAAAAAAATGGGCTAATATATGCAGATGGTTGATATCCTAGAACAAATTCCTAGTCCTTAATCACTTTCTTCAAATAAATAAGCAGCCAGATCATAGCTCCACCCATGATGGTATGACTGAGTCCTGCCATATGCGGCAAGCCAGCGAAGTCAGTACCTTTGACTTGCATAATCCCTCTTGCGATTAGCGTTCCGATTGTTCCTAGTAGTCCAATGTTATAGACGATGAACCATGCTTTAAAGCCTTTGCGCTGATGGATTTGGAACACTTTTGCCAGCAGCATCACGATTAAGAAGAACATAAATCCAAGCACTAGAATGTGCGTATGTGCAACCCCGAGCACCGTTTCACCTGTAAACTTTTCACCCTTCGTAAGCTCCCTGTAAAAAATACCTGATAAGAGTCCTAGCACTAAATACGTAAATGCAGCGTAATACAATTTTTTCATAGTTGTTCACTCCTTGATTGTTTGTTTTGTTGATTCGCTTGCGGATTCGATTTGCGCTTATTCATCATCGTCATGATACCCGGAAGTAAGATACCACGTACGAGGAATGTATCAATGAGAATACCGAGTGCCATGGTCATTCCGAATAGGAAAAGCTCCTGCAAAGGCTGGGTAATAAGCACGCAGAATGTAGCGGCAAGAATAATCCCTGCGGATGAAATTACGCCGCCTGTAAAGCCAACTCCGCGCTCTACTGCCTCCCTCCAGCTGTATAGTCTCGCTTCTTCCTTAATGCGTGAAACAAGCATAATGTTGTAGTCTACACCGAGTGCTACCATGAAGACAAAGGTGTACACCGGCAGGCGATAGCTGATGGAATCATACCCAAGTATGTTGTGGAAAATCATCCAGCCAATGCCGAGTGTTGCCCCAAAAGATAGCAGAATCGTTGCGATCATGTAGATCGGCATGAGAATCGAACGTGTTTGTAAGACAAGCATGATTGTAATAAATACGGTTACGAGCGAGAAGAGTAGAATCGTATCGCGTGTATTCATCGCTTTGACATCCAACTGCTCAGCCGTCTGACCTGCAAAATGCAGCTCATAATTCGCTGCGCCGAGACCACTGCTTGTTAGCATGGTTCCAGCTTGAGTGCGTAGATTGCTCACAAGGTCGAGTGCTGATTGATCATATGGATTGTCTTGCAGCGTCAATCTGAGTTTAACGGCTTGTTTCTGATCCGATAAAAAGTTCTTCGGAAGTGTAGCAGATGGATCCGCTGTTAGTGCTGATAAGTCTGGTGAGATTGAAGCGATGCCGCCTTGTTTTTTCATATCCTCAATGAGGGTATTCATGTTCTTAACGAACGTTGAATCAACTTGAATGTCCTTGTTCGATTTCAAAATAACCGTGACTGGCGCAAGCTCACCCTTCGGATAACGCTGCTCCAGAATATCAAACCCTTGGCGTGATGAGATGTTGTCTGGGAATGACTTCATCAAGTTAAATGAGAAATTCATCGTTGTAACATTAAGTGCCGAACCGATCAGTAACACGAGCAAGATCACGACTGATACAACAGGACGCTTGGTAACGCCTTTACCAACCTTGCTCCAGAACCCTTTCGGATTCGTAATGCCTGTTTCGTTTGTCACTTTCGGTACGAACGGCCAGTAAGCTTTGCGACCTAATAAGGTGAAAATGCTCGGGATAAGCGTTAATCCGGCAAGTAGAATGACGACAATCGCAACGGAGAACACCGGTGCAAAGTGGTTGTATGGCTTAAAGATGGTAACGAACAATGTTAACATCGCGACAAGCACTGTACCGCCGCTAAAGACAAGAGGTTCTGCTAGATGAGTCATCGTTGTTTTCATCGCATCGTTCTTGGAATTTTGCTTTCTAAGCTCCTCTTTGTAACGAGAAATAATAAACAAACAATAATCCGTAAGTACCGCGAACAGCATCACCATCATAATGGAGCTGGCTGAGCTATCCACGACGAACCAGTTATTTTTCGCGGCAAAACCTAAGATTCGGTCCACGACCTGATAGACGACTCCTGCTAATAATAAAGGAATAATTGCCAAAAGGGGTGAGCGATAGATCACAACGAGAATAACAAGAATGAGCACGATGGTTGCGATCATGAGCACGAAATCTGCATTTTTAAACAATGTCTTCGTGTCTGCCGAGATACCCGCAGGTCCTGTAATTTCGAACTGAACCCCATCAAGCTTCGCGTCTTTTACATGATCGCGGATCGCTTGAAGTGCGTTATACACTTGATCAGATGTTGCATCCTTCGTAAGTGCAATGTTCAGAAGTAACGTTGTTTTATCTTGAGAAAACATGCTTTCCTGCACTTGTGGTGGCATGCTGTGATAAGGCAAAGCGCTTGCTACATCTGCAGGCTTCTGATCAGAAGCGAGCCATTTGCTCATGTCGAGAATGCCTTGACGGTCATCCGTCGTTAGCCCACCTTCACGGTGGAACACAAGTAATGCGGTAAGTCCGTCTTTCGATGGAAACTGTTCACTAGCAATTTGCTGTGCAACGGCTGCAGGTGTATCTTCGTGAATACTGCCTTCTTTACTGCTTTGTGCATAAAGTTTGGAGCCAGGTGCAAGTGTGCTGAGAAGGATAATTCCGATGAGCCATACGGCGATGACGACTTTCGCGCCTTTGGAACTGCTGGTATATGCAGCAAGTCTCTTGAATGGATTTCGCATAAAGTTCAACTCCTGTCCTAAGAAATCGTGTAGCTTAATCTTAAGACAGAAGTATGAACGGAGAGTGAACGGGGGGTTACATCTGGTGGGGAGAGTGTGTTCAAAAAGTTGGGGACACTGCGAAAAAAAGAGTCACTTCCGGTCGCTGTCTCAATCATGAATTTTGAATTGTTTAAATGGTATTTTCACGATTTCAAAGGCGAACGCTTCGCTCCTCCAGTGACTCTTTTCTTCTCCGTTAAACTTTTTGAACACCCTCTAAGGGTAGCAATTAAGGCAATCGCACAATTATCGTCGTGCCTTGTCCTACCTCACTTTTTGCTTCGATTGTGCCTTGGTGCAGGTGGATAATTTTCTGAACGATGGATAAGCCTAAGCCGCTGCCGCCTTGTGAGCGATTGCGTGCGCGATCAACTTTGTAGAACCGTTCGAAGATTGACGGCAGATCTTCTTCAGGAATACCGATACCACTATCGGCAATCTGCACCTTCACAACATTGTGCACAAGTTCAATATGAATCTGGATCGTACTGCCCACATTTGAGAACTTAATGCTATTGGTCATGAGATTCAGCCAGACGAGATGCATGAGCTGCTTATCTGCGTTAACGTGAATAGCGGAGGAATCGAGGTTAATCTCGATCTGTTTCTCCGTCCACTGCCACTCGGTCATGATAATAATCTCTCTGAGCTGCTCATCCAGCCGGTAGATCGACTTTTTCAGCATATTAGACTCTTTATCCAGCGAAGCGAGTGTCAGCAATTGTTTACTAAGGGAAGACAATCTGCGGCTTTCGTTATCTATAATAGTGAGATAGCGCATACGTTCCTCGGGAGATGTATCCTTGTTCATCGCTTCACTAACGAAACCTTGTATCGAAGCGAGCGGCGATTGAATTTCATGCGATACATTACCGACGAACTCCTGCCGCATATCATCAAGCTGCTTGAGTGATTGTGCCATGGAAGAGAAGTGAGAAGCTAAGTTGCCAATCTCATCTTTTCGAGTTACATCAAGCTTAAGTTCGTAATTGCCCTCCATAATCTGCTTCGTTGCATTCGTTAGGGACTTCACAGGTCTTACAATATATCTTGTAAAAATAATGACGAAGATCATGCTGAAGAAGAATGTGAATGACAGTAAGGTCGCCATCAGATAGCGAACTTCACCGATTTGCTGCTCCAGATCAGGACGCACGAACAAGGCGTACGGCTTGCCTTCTATTTGCAGCGGGATGCCGACACTGTTGCTCAGACTATTTTTAAAAAAACTGGTGAAGAAAAAGTCCTTCGGCTGCTCCAGAATGCTGTACGGTTGCTTGATTTCGAGCACTTGTTTCTTGAATGTATCCTCAAGGTCTAAGTACTTGAACGCCCGTCCATAGAAAGTAGCAACATATTGCTCATTTACCAAGGCAAGCTGGAATCCCATTCCCGAAATGTGGTTTAAATAGGTATCAGATCCGCCATTTGGCGCAGTTTCAACCAGCGATTTGACCTCTTGAGCAATACTCATCACTTTTTCCTCGTAATACGTCTTGATATGGGCTTGGTAGTAAATATTCGATGCCAGAAAGGCAAGTCCAAGACTCATGATTACAATAAGTAGTGAGATGATGACAACGCGAAAATATAAGGTTTTCACAGACCCACCACCTCTAGCTTGTAGCCAACACTGCGAATTGTCGTAATGATGAAATCCTCACTACGCTGGGAAAATCGCTCGCGGAGTCGCTTAATATGTACATCAATCGTGCGGCTATCCCCTTGGAAATCCGCTCCCCATATAAGTTGGAGTAACTGCTCACGGGTATATATTTTTCCAGGGAAACTAGCGAGTTGGGAGAGCAGTTCAAATTCTTTTAGCGGCAAAATAATCGTCTCATCCCCGGCTTTCACTTCGTAACTGCTGCGATCAATGACGACCTTACCCAGACGAATCACATCCGACGATACCATCTGATAGCGGCGCAGCAGCGCTTTGATCCGGAACAACAGCTCCTTCGGCTCAAATGGCTTCACCATATAATCATCTGTTCCAGACAAGAAGCCGATTTCTTTGTCCTTCACATCCCCCTTCGCGGTTAACAAGATCACGGGAATATCGTAATACTCTCGAATTTCCTCACACAGCTCCCAACCATTCTTCACTGGCATCATCACATCAACGACAGCAAGATGGATCGTTTCTCTCTCCAGAATTGTAGAAGCTTCCCCACCATCAGCCGCGCCGAATACGATGTATCCCTCTCTTTTTAACATCAAAGTCAGTAATTCTCGAATATGTGAATCGTCGTCTGCGATTAGAATATGCATGCCCAATGTGCTCACACCTACGTTTCATTATGAATTGCTTTTATTGTGAGGGAGTGGAATTAGTATTGTCAAATGTGGGAAAAAACCAGGGTGCTTTTTCTCTTCTTCTTCAAAAATGATTTCCAATTATTATACAAATTTGGCACTTGATGTATTTAATTAGAAAATATAATATTAAATAGTTAATTTGGATTAAAATTCCAATATTAATGCGTGCACATTATTTTATATTAGAAAGGAGTATTGTCGGGAAAGGAAGCGCTTTAACTTTCATGATTCTGACAAGGGAGATAAAACCATGACGTACAAGAAGAGAGAAAAGGCACTCGATGTCTGGAACAAGGAATTTGAGTCGGGAAAGTGGACTGAAGTGTTTGAAGCGCTAGATGAAGTGCCTCGTTATAGTGTTGTGAGCGGGATTGCACAAGCGTTTCATGAGAGCGCCGCTATTCTGGATCTAGGATGCGGTCAGGGAATGATTATGAAATATGTCCATCAATATGGTCATTATGTCGGGGTGGATTTTTCAGAAGAAGCTCTCAAGTTAGCCCGGCATCCAACAAGTGATCGATGTACATTCATCCAGTCGGATTTGGAATATTTTACACCAGAAGAGCAGTTCGATTTGATTATCTTCAATGAAATCTTGTACTACTTCGATCATCCGCTGGACTTATTAGAACGTTATCGGACTTACTTACGTCCGCAAGGGGCGTTTATCTTATCGCTGCAAGACAGAGAAGCTTCGACGATCATTCGGCACAATATTAAAGAAAGCAGTGAATACGACATTCTATCCGATGTTCGGATCACGACAGAAGCCAACAGCTGGACGGTTTCCTTGATTCAACCCCAGCTTTATGTTGTGAAAATGTAATTTAATGATTTCGCCGGAGGGATGAACGTGTTCGTACTAAATCGCTATCGCGCAAGTGTCATTGTCCCGACTTATAATCGGGCAGAACTTCTTCGTTTAACTTTGCGTTCACTTGCTTGCCAGACACTGCCTCATACGGATTTTGAGACGATTATTGTTGATGATGGATCATCCGATCATACGAAGGATGTTGTGAAGAGCTTTGAGCATAAGCTCCAGATTAAATATGTATATCAATCTGACCTTGGGTTCCGTGTAGCACGGGCTAGAAATTTGGGTATTCAATTAGCGGAAGCGCCGATCTGTATATTTATCGATTCAGGTCTGTTATTATCCCCCGCATGTATAGAGCACCATGTCCACGCTCATGAGAGTTCAGATCAGCCTACGGCTGTTATTGGCTATGTCGCTGGATTTACCCAGCACGATGGGAATAACGACAAGCTTATGAAGGCAATAGATCTGGATGATTGGACACAAACCTTCGCATCTGTTCGAAGTGACGTATTGTTCGATGACATTCGAGAAGAATGCTATCGCAAATACAAGGATAATTTAGCTGACCTGCCTGCACCTTGGGTGTTCTTCTGGGCTGGCAATGTGTCTGTTCCAACCGCCATGCTGCGACAGATTCAAGGGTTTGACGAGAAGTACGCATCTTGGGGCGTTGAAGACGTAGATGTTGGCTATGCTTTATTTTTGAAAAATGTTCGGTTCGTACTGCGCAGAGAAGCGTTAACGATTCATTTTCCCCATGAAAAAGATGAGCATGAGAACAAGAAAAATTCCCAAGAAAATCGCAGTTACTTCCATGCCAAATACCAGACACCTGAGACAGAATTGCTCATCACGACGAGATGCTTAGATATGAACGATGTCCTGCTGCAAAGATAGAACATATTCCATATATCCGGGAGAGGTCAGATGGAGAAAACCAACCAATATAGAGTGTTATTCAGTGATGCGGTTCGTGAGCCTACATTTCTGCACCATATCGATTATGTGGTTAGGGAAGATTTGTATAACTTAAGCGGTGATGCGCTTGGCAAGGTGATTACTCAGATCAATCCAGATGCAATTGTCACGTCGGATCGTATCTTAATTGCATATTTGTTAGATCTGCAAGATTTGTCCTTAATCCGTGATTCCATAACGCTTGTATATGCGATTAATCAGGAAGGTTCCATGCTTCATCGGGGGAATGATCGGTATCATATTGTCGCTTGTGCGGATGCAGATTTATTGGAAGTACAAGTGTTGCAATATTTGGAAGGTCAGCATAATCACAAGTTTGTGTTGCATTCGCGGATTGCCACCCCTAAAGATGCTCATATTGCCATCGTTGGAGCAGGTATCGTGAACCTGATTTCAGCGCTCTATTTGGCAGATCAGGGATATAAGCTTAACGTCTATGCGGCAGATCCACCTCCCTATAATGAAGATCGTTGGATGGATTATGGCTGTACGCTCTCAGGAAGTGATGCTCGCATTTTTTCATTTAATGAATCCCGTCATCATCATTATTATGGAAATCCACTGCTCGAAGCTCCAGATGATCAATATCGCAAGTCTGTATCTGAGAATGGATGGTTGAGCACACCGAATGATCATCTAACCGCTTCCGATTGGAAATGGATTGAACAATTTGAAACGTATCCGCAATGGGTGTTCCAGAAAATACAGAATGAGATTTTTGATTTTAACAAAGAAAGTTATGTGCTGTGGAAAAGCCTCATTAAGCAGTACCCGCAGTTAATTACGGAGTCGGGTTATGTGGATCGGTTATTCCGAATCTATTCTACAACGGATCAATATGAGGCTGGGGTGCGATCGGAACGAGCATTAGGCGCATTCATACGCGAATTGGATCATGATGAGATGAAGGAGCTATTCCCAAGTCTACAAGAAGCGTTTGCTGCTAACACGATTCATGGTGTGATTGAAGTTGAAGGATTCGGCATTCATATACACAAGTTGGCATCTGCACTTCTAAAGCTTTTACAGGAAAAAGGAGCCGTATTTCATTGGAATTGGAACTTTGACCGCATTGAGTTTAATGAATCGGGTCAAGTGAAGTCTATCTATTCGGGTGAAGAAGCTATTACTGCGGATTGCTATGTGGTTTCTCCGGGCGTCCCTCGTAATGGATTCCTTCAAGGGACGAATTCACAAGGTCAGCTTGGAGCGATGATTGGTTGCTGGGTTACACTGCCGAATGATTCGCAAGCCGAACTTAGCTTTCCGATCAAAGTTGCCAGGGCAGGTTACGCTTCACAAGAAGCGGCTGCGGGTGCCAACATTATTCCCGGTGTGGATCGACATGGCAATTCTGTTATTCATATTAGCTCTGGCCACGGTTTTCTAGGACTGGATTCAAGTAATATACATGAAGCGTATTTGCAAGATTTATCCCGTGCTGTGCATGAAACAGCGAGAAGTTTATTCCCAGCTTTATACCGTAAGGCCGAGGAGTCAGGCGTGTTTCAGTCACCTATTCGGTATTGTATAAGGCCGTGGACACCCTCTTGTCTAGGTGTGTTCGAGACGATTCCAACAAGTAGCGATGGGCTGTTTGTCGTGACAGGAGGTCACAATACAGGCGGATTCACACATGCGATGGCAGTTGCTCATGCCGTGGTTAAGGCCCTCGATGGTCATTCTCACCCGATGCATCGTTTGTATCACCCAGAGCGGCTCAGCAGCTTTTTTACAGCTAAGGATCAAACGCAGTCCGCAGTTCGTTCTGTGATGGGCTTGGTATAAATGTTGGTCTATCAATTTGGGGTTATTTAGGATACAGGGGGTATAGGGATGAATAAGGATTTAGTCTCCACGATCATACCGAATTACAATAACGCGCCGTATATCAAGGATTGCGTGAATAGTCTGCTTGCACAAAGCTACGACAACATGGAGATTATTATTGCTGATGATGCCTCCACAGACGGTTCCCAAGACGTGATTGCCCAGTTAGTGGCTCAGCATAACCATGTGCACGCGATATACAATTCGCACAATATCGGCATTACACGAAACCGTAAACAAGCCATTCAGTTGGCACAAGGTGAGTATCTCAACTACTTAGACAGTGATGATTACATCCAGAATCCAGATAAACTCGAAGCTGAAATGGAAATTATTCAATATTATCGTAAAAAATATGCCGAAGATGTCATCGCCTTCTCCGATGTGGCGATTGCAAATGGCAAAGGTGAAATTGTGAATCGATTTCGTGATATTCGACCTGTAAGAGAAGGCTATATCACAGCTGAGCTGATGACAAGACGCTGCTTAATTCCGCAGAACTTTACTTTTCGTCGCGATTTGTATGACGCAGTTTGCGGACACGATGAGACCATTCCTTTTTATGAAAATTGGGATCTCAAAATACGCCTAAGTGCGAAGCATCCATACATCTTTACTGGCGTTCCTGGTTTCGTATATCGCAGACATGGCGAGGGGTTATCGAATCAGAATGAAGCTCTTCATCATGAATGGGTAAGGCGGATTGCGGAGAAAAATCTCGTCTTGATCGACGAATTCGAACAGCCGATGGTAAAGCGATGGATCGAGCAAATGCTGCTGCAATTAGGGGATGAACTAAACTTCATCAATAGCCACCTTCAGAAGCAAGGCGTGCAAGGATGAGGATGCTTAATATCGCAATCGTGGGCTGTGGGCCATGGGGTCTTGCCGTGCTGGAGAGATTCATTGCTCATTGTACTCGGATTCAGCAAGATCAGACCATGTTGAAATTACACGTTATTGAACCGAATGAGGGTGGAACTGGGGTCTATTCGGATACGCTGCCGGAATATCTACTGCTTAATACTGAGTGTGGCAACATTCACTTATTCGGAAGTACATTTATGGAACCGCGTGAGCCACGTAAGGGATATGAGATGAGTTTCTATGAGTGGCTCCGTACCCATCAATATAAAGTTGAAGAAGATGGTGTGATGCGGGAGGTAAAGCCGACCGATTTTGTCGCTAGAAAATGGTTGGGAAACTACTTGAATGGGGTCTTTCAGACCCTTCTTTCCCATCTTCCATCGAACATGCAAGCCCAGCTCCACAAGGCAAAGGCAACTCAGATCATTAGGCAAGGAGATCAAGAGCAGATCGAACTAGACAACGGTTTTTCGCTCCTCGTAGATAAGGTGTTTCTTACCGTGGGTCATGCGGATACGATTCAGTTCGAATCAGGCTTAGGTGCACAACATGATGTGCCGGGGCAGGTGTTGCCACCTTTTCCTCATCAGCATGTTCAACAAGTTGTGCAACCTGGGGAGTGCGTACTACTTGCAGGTATGGGATTAGCTGCAATTGATGTAATCAGCTATCTCACGATTGGTAGGGGCGGCGTATTTAATCGGCAGCATTCTGGAGAACTTGTGTATCAGCCCTCAGGCAAGGAACCTCACATTATTCAATTCTCAAGAAGCGGATTGTCTTATCGATCACGCCCAATCGGGATACAGGATACAGCAGGTACGTATAAACCAACTTTTCTTACGAAAGAACGCATTGACGAGCTGCGTAAGGAACATCAGGAATTGGATTTTCGAGCACAGGTCTTGCCGCTTCTGTATGACGAGATGAAGTTGAGGTATCGCAGTAAGCAGGCAGAAGATTTACTTGAGAGGGTCGAAAATCCATATCGAGATTTTGATCCTGAGGAAGCGATCTTCGGTACTTGCAGGCGGTATGAGAATGCAGCTGCTTTTCAGGAAGAGATGTTTAGGCAGCTTCGATGCGATGTGGCGGAGTCTAAATCAGATCACGAATCTCCATCCAAAGCAGCAATTGAGCTCATTCGCGTGTTACGAGATATGTTCCGATATGCAGTCGATTTTGGCGGGTTAACGGCGTCTTCATTTCGCGATTTCAGGATGAATATTATGCCGATGTTCTACCGAGCGGTTGTCGGTCCACCTGTCCATAAGACGGAGCAGCTCATTGCACTCATGAAGGCAGGTATTGTGAAACATTCACTTGGCCCAGCACCTGTTATTGAATACGAGGCGGACAATAGGCGTTGGTATGCGCGTTCGGTACATTTGGATCAAAGGCAGGAAGTATATGCATCACATTATGTACTTGGCTACAATGATTCGAATTTGATGAGTCCTCCATCATCTGTACTATTGCAGAATTTACAGGCCAGCGGGCGAATCCGATCCCCTTATTCATCCTTACATCTGCAAGGACTTGGTGTAGCATGTGATCCTGACTTTCATCCAATTAATGAAGCGGGCGAAGCGGAACGTCATATATTCATACTTGGACTTCTGACAGACGGTAGTCGCCATTTCAATCTTTACTTGCCTTCGCCGCGCAGTCGAGCTCGTGCTTTCTATGATGCAGATCAATGTGTCGTGGAAGTCTGGAAAGAAATGGGTGGTAACAAGTGAGAGTCGTGATGAATAAGTCGGTGTTTGGCTTTCTGCTCTCGTCCTTGATCCTAAGTTTTGGTATTAGTTTCTTGAATCCAATCATTAGTCTGGTATTGGTTAATGTTAAAGGAGTCTCCCCATTTGATATGGGGATCTTCATTTCCATTATGACGCTGCTGAAGATTGTAACGGGTCATCTATCTGGCATCATTGGAGATAATCGCAGCATTCGAAGAAAAATTCTCTTTGTTAGCCAATTTTTCAATGTAATTGGGTTATGCGGCTTTTTACTGTTAAACAATTATTGGTTGTTGTTATGTGTCGTGGGTCCGCTTCTTGCACTTGGGAGTATGGGGTCTTCCCATCTCATGGCACTAGGCAGGGTCTATTCCGATACAATCGAACAGAAAAGTGCAACGCAATTAATAACGTGGATGCGCACGATGATTACAGTTGCATGGATTGTGGGTCCGCCAAGCGTATTTTTCATTATTGAGGAATGGGGATTTAACTGGTCGCTCGTGCTCGCAATGGCTTTCTCTGTGCTGCTGTCGATGTCGATCTGGTTTCTAATTCCGAATTTCGAGGTGAAGAAACCGAAGCGGGAAGCAGGGGAGAAACTGCAGGGCTGGATGAACAATGGTCCGTTACTAGCGATTCTCTTCGTGAATATGTTTGTGAGTTTAGCGGACAGCTTGTATGCAATCTCGATGCCGTTATATTTGGTCGAAAGTCTACATTATGAAGCACGCTGGGCGGGGTATATATTTGGAGCAGCAGCTGGAATGGAAGTTATATTTACCTTATTAACAGGGCTTGTTGCAGATCGGATTGGCAAAGAAAGATTGGTTGTAATGGCGCTCATCTCTGGTGTTGTTTTCTATGGACTTTTGTTATTTGCAGATTCAAGGTTCAGCCTCATTGCGATTCAGCTGTTCAACGCTATTTTTATAAGTGTGACAACCAATTTATTGATCATTATTATTCAAGACAAACTGTCTGAGCGACCAGCGATGGCATCCACGTTATATACGAATAGCATGCGCGTTGGTAATATGTTTGCAGGTTTAATTGCAGGTATTGTCAGTCAATGGTTTGGTTTCAAAAGCGTGTTTATCCTCTCATTATTCATGGCGTTGGTGGGATGGATGGGTATGCTCTGGATCAGACGAAGTCGTCTACAAGCAGTTCATACAGGCGTTATTGGGGAAGGAGTCGGGGGCAAATGACGTCATATCCAGTTATGATCATGATGTTTCATAGTATATTGACGGAGTCCAAGCTTGCGAGTCGATTGATCTCCTATCCAAGACAAGAGATGTCGATTCAGGATTTTAGAACGATTATTCAAGGTTTGAGGTCAAGAGACTATCAATTTATATCGCTCGATGAACTGCATACGAGATTGGAGAATCAGGATCAAGACTTAAAGCGTTATCCGTTCGTGAGTTTCACATTTGATGATGGGTACACGAATAATTATACGAATGCCTTACCGGTTATGGAAGAGTATCAGATTCCATTCACTCTGTATTTGACAACGGGATACCCCGATCATGAGATTATTCATATGAGCGAAGCGATTGAAGATTTAGTACGGAATCAAGCGGGTGTGACATTGAAGGTTGAGGATGTTACACATACCTTCGATACTTCTACATTGGCTGGCAAAATACAAACCATTCGCGACATCGAGCAGTTGTTAGCACAAAAGTGTTCAACTGTGCAGGAAATGGTGGAATTGTTGAAAATCAATGCCGAATCGTATCGTCATTATGGGCTGAGTTGGGAGCAAGTTCGCAAGCTTCATGCACAACCGCTCTGCACGATTGGAGCTCACACTCGGACTCACCCTAATCTAACGCTGCTTAGTGAGGATGATCTTGAGCGTGAATTGGTAGAACCAAAGGCGAGGATTGAAGAGCAGCTTGGTACGGTGGTTAACCATTTCTCGTATCCGTACGGTCGATATAACGATCTTGTTCGTGAAAAGGCAACTCAGGCAGGGTATAAGACAGCGACAGTTACACGTGGAGGTCCGTTTATTCCTAACTATTATGATCTGTATGCTTTACCAAGAGAGTGCGGCATACCACATTTTCAATTCCCAGAGCATGATTCGCTTGCAGGCAGAGAGGTGAAGTAAAGTGAAGAGCTTTAATAACATGTCGATCCAGGCATCAGAGAATAAAGTCATGCTCACCTTCGATGATGGACCTAACCCTGTGTATACAAAGGAGATTTTACATGTGTTGCAGCAGTATGGAGTTAAAGCTGCTTTCTTTGCGATTGGACAGCATGTGTTGGAGTACCCAGAGGTGATCCGTGAGGTTGCAAATTCGGGGCATACGATAGGAAATCATACGTATTCGCATCCGGATCTGTTAGAGATCAGTCATGAGGAGATCTTAGAGGAAATCGCAAGGACAGAGCAGGCTATTGTTCGGCTAACTGGCGAAAAGCTATTCTTGTTTCGACCACCTTATGGGCATTTTGATGATGCTATTGTGGAGCTGGTGCGGCAGCAGGGATATACCTTTTTGACATGGACACGGAAGTTGGATTCGCGAGACTGGCAGTATGAGGATGAGCATGTAATTGTTGAATATATGATGAAACGTATGGAGAATGGCGGGATTATGCTGTTCCACGATTCCTCTAATGAACGAGATGCATCACGTGCACATACAGTAAGGACGATTCGTATGCTGATTCCGTTATTGCTGGAACAAGGTTATCAGTTCATAGATCCGCAAGAGTTGCTATTACAACCTAGGATAATTACTCATTCGATAGATGAGGTCAAGTATTTTTGACTAATGCTATAATGGTAGGAAAAGGTAGTCAGGAGGCTGTTCCATGAGTCAGGCTGATCACATTGCTGAGCTTGCTAAAGACATGCAGGGCAAGTCCTATCATGAGTTTCTTCGTGTTTCATCGATGAGTGCTGGGATTTATCAGTTACGAGCTGGCGAGAAGGATTTACAGTCGCCGCATACGGAAGATGAGATTTACTACATCATTGCAGGAAAGTCTCAGATGACGCTTGGTGATGAGGAAATCGAAGTAAATGCAGGTTCGATCATTTTCGTTGAGGCACATTTAGAGCATCGATTCCACACGATAACAGAAGATTTGCAGATCTTGGTGCTGTTCTCTCCTGCGGAGTATGCGAACAGAAATTAATAGTATTGCTTACAAGTAAAACGTGACTAAGAGATTCCCTTATACGGAATCGATAGTTGCGTTTTATTTATTCCTTTTAATACGCAAATAATTTACTAGATTAACCAAATGAGTTAAGATTGGTAAGTCTATTGTATATTTTTGGATGAGGAGGAAGGTGTGGTATTGTCTGAGATTTCAGAAATGATCGTTTGTGTGAATCATACATAAGGAGGCAATTGATAATGAGATTGAAAAAGAAAAGTTTAATCGCAAGCGCGTCCGTATTGGTAGCGTTAGTTGGTTGTGGGTTTTCTGGGGATGGTAGCTTGTCGAAGGCGAAGAGTGAAGACGTGAGGGTTGCGGCTGTAGCATCGGGACAGTTTAAGGATATTAGTGGGCATTGGGCGGAATCCAGTATTAAGCAAGCTGTAGAGCAAGGTTATGTAAATGGATTTCCAGATGGAAATTTTCTACCGGATGATAATGTGACAAGAGCTGAGTTTATTAAGATGGCTGTATCTGCACTTAAACTTCCTGTCGGTTCTGCAAGTGGTAACTGGTATACGCCTTATGTGAATGCTGCTCAATCTGCAAGTATCTTCGTATCTGGAGATTTCGGAGATTCGGATTGGGATAAACCAATTCCTCGTGAAGAAATGTCCAAAGTAGCAGTTCGTGCAATCGGAAAGAATAATGTTGAAGACAAGCAATGGATGTATATAGCAACTCAGAACGGTGTTATATCGGGTACTGCACCTGGTGTACTCTCTCCGGAGGGTACATCGACAAGAGGGCAAGCGGTGTCTGTCATTGAGCGTGTTCTTTCTGTAAAGAGTGGAAAAACACTTCCTGTTGATAAATACGCAGTCTCAGCAGCGGAAATTCTTTGGCGTAAAACCAACGTATTTACGGTTATTCCAGAAATTTTCAAGGATGATCTACATACAAGACCAAACCCCGGTAATAGACAACCTTGGAAGACAGAGAATTTGCGAATTACAGGGAAGGATGGTTCAGTAATTCAAGTCAATAGTTTAATAGCGATCGATTGGAATGATCCGAAAGACCCGAATAGGAAACTCTTGCCTGCTACTGAAAATATTAGTTATAACAGTCCAACTAGAGATCAAATACTTACTAACGATCTACCATGCTATATCATATTGTTAGATGGAGGGTTAGTAATTAATAAAAGCCCAGAAAAGTACAGCATTACTAACATATTAAACATGGCCTTATATGGGTTTGGAGAAAAGGAAAACGGGACACCATTAGAAGGGATAGGAAAGCTAGAATCATTAGATAAATCTAAACCGATACGTGGACTTATTATCCCCAAGAATTATAGTCTCAACAATAACTATGTAAGGTTATCTGTTTCCAATATTACAATAGCCGGCATGGAACCAGTTGGAGGGGTTCTCGTAGAAACACGCCCGGAACAGAAGTAGAGGGACATGCAGATGAAGTATAAAAGAATTATTAGCACACTATTAATCTCAATATTAGGTATAAATCTGGTTCTCAATTATCAACAGCTAGCAACCGCAGGAACAGAAACTACAAAAATATTGGATTATGAGTTAACAGGGTATACGAGTAGTTATGAATACGGGGGGATCCTTTTTACGGATAAATCGACTCTCCAGGTGAAACCAATTACAGTTAATGCACCTCCTGGAAAAGTCATTAAAAAGCTTGAGTGGGTAGATGAGAACACAAAAACTCCGCTTAGGAGTGTGGCAGGTTTTACTCCAAATGTTGCTAGATATACAATCTCAAATGAAAATCTGAACGGAACTAAATATAACGTGAAATCGGAAGAGTATGCTAATTATGGAGGGGTTTACTATTGGGATCGGTGGTCAGTCAATGACTCCGCTCATGATAATGGGAAGCTATGGAAAGCAGGGGGGGGTAAAGTTTCAGTATACGACAACACAGATCCAGTAAAATGTAAGCCTAGAACCTCTACTGAATTTGAAATTAAGGATGATAAGGGGAGGAGCTATCAAGGATACGAAATTCCTAAATATCCAAACTGTTATGACGATGAACTTCAGTCTACTCTAGAGCGAAAGAATGCTTTTAATATTGTTGATGAAGGTCCATTAGAGGATTATTGGATAGATACTCCCGGTTTATCAAAATCAAGGTCAGATGTAAAGGCAGTAAATGTAAGAGTAGATTACGTAACCGATATGCAAAGTGGATCAGTTCCGACGCATTGGGGAACAACGGATAGAACTACATTAGCAACAGATCAACTGGTTGTAGAAGCTGATCCAAACTTACTCACTGTATCTATCAACTTTACCCAGACTTTTAACAATGATAAGTATAAAGACTACTGGGCGAATTTTGGAGCAAAGCAAGTTCATTATTTCAATAAGTTTTACGCTGATATTATGACAATTACCTACGCCTATAAAGACAAGTCACTAATGGCCACATATGCTGACGGTAAAGCAGGACTAACAATATCGGGAAACACATGCGTTGCACCGGGTGGTACAACACAACTGACAGCTACACTTGTAAAAGTCGACGGCAGTTCATGGCCTCTTACTACTCACCCTAATCTTACATGGACAAGCTCAAGCACAAGTGTTGCAACGGTAAGTTCAAGCGGAGTAGTGTCTGCTGTTGCATCATCAGGGAGTACAGATATTACCGCACACTTCATAGATGACACTCAAAAACTTGATGAAAAGGACAGTTTCACAATTAGTGTTGGAACTGGATCATCGTGTAAAGATGCAGGAGGTCCGGTTGATCCTGATCCCAGTGGTAGTTGTAAGTGGGTAATTAACTCTCCTAGTAAATCATCAACCATGCCGGGAGGAGTAACAGACCCTTCTGCCACGGGAGTCATTAAAGCAGATAGCCGAGGAGCAGAACAGTTCGACGTACTTCAAGGCATTCCGACTTCTGAATCGTTATATACCAATGCACTGGGGTATAACTATCTCTACAAACAGATGTGGGATCAGATGCGAGGTACCATTACTTATAACTGCAAAGTAGATGTTACGTATGTACTAAAATGGCAAAAGTCTGTGCCACCTACTTGTGGACCGGCACCTGCAGGTTGTAAACCAAATCCACCGCTGCCTATGGAAGAAACAGTAGACAAAACATACACGTTCACACTGAGCCCAAGGAATTATTCGTATTGGCTAATCAACTCACTAGAAGTATACAAGCTAATTCATGCATCAATGAGCAATTATGCTTTGCCTGGTGGAACAGTCACGTTGAATCCTGCCGGGTATACTGCCCCGACTTTATCATCACAGCAAGACGCGAACGTACAGAATCACGTAGTACCTGCCGAGACAAGTGCAATAAATTTCACTCCTCCGGTTGTCACGGGTGGCCTAGATTCAAAGCCCTCGGTACCGGATGATACAGGAACATTAAAAGGCATGGCAGAATCAGGTACACAAGATCCAAAAGTAAAAAACGATACTGTCACGTTCAATGGATCTACAATTATGAGTGGAGCTCAGGCTACAAAGGACGGCCCAACTCCTTCAAACATACCGAACCCAACGATGATCGGACAAGATGTCTTGTACAAGTCAGGAAATGTCATTAGTAAGTCATTGACGAACAAAGCGAATACACCAAGCACCGGAACTATATCGTATGAGATGATTACGGGTAATGTTGGTGGACCGACACTTCCAAACACATTTCCGATCAACGGAATCAACACCGTCACCGTGCACACTCCCGTCGTCATCTATGCATCCATCTCAGACGATAAAGCTCACAACCAGAAAACCGTACCCGCATGGGATCGATCGGCAACGATATTAGATCGACCGTTCACCGTGTACATGCCAACAGATGGTCAGCATCGCAACATACCGGGTTATGGTGATCGTGATTATGCGAAGTATGTGAGGAATAAGCAAGTGTGGTTCCCATTCGATGTATACACCGGCGACAAGTCTTTCTTCTACCCCAAGGAAACATGGATCTCGATCCCTGTAAACCAAGAGGCGACGACGTTCTTCATGCCAGTATGGGTGGACGAAGGGTTCTATGATGTGTTATTCCGTACGATTGCAGAAAATGCACCTGATCCGTTTACGAATCAACCGAATGCGAACTTGGATTTGACCCACCACGTGGCATCTGATGTTATTCCAGTGGATGTAGTCGGTCGCTTGTATGATTTCCGTATTACGGACGTTCAAGATTTCAATTGGGAGACGGTATTCCGTACCGAGCAAGGAGCGAGTACACACACAGGTAATTACTATTGGTCAGGTCCGAATCAGATAGACGGAGATCCAAGAGGCAATCAAACACCATTCTTGCTTCCGATCCGTCAAGGCAGTCATCCTGAGAAAGGTTATCGCAATGTGTCGGTGAAGACGGGTTATTCATTCAAATTCGATATGAAAACCAAAGGCGATATGTTCCGATTTGACGATTCGATTCGAATAATACCTACATTCTACTATGTAGACAAGGACGGTCAGAATAGACAAGAAGTGGATCTATACTACCACTCGGACGATAAGCGATTCATTCAAATCGGCTCCAAAGATGATGTTCAGAAAAGATACATGGTGCTCGATCAGCGCCTGCGCAACGTACCTGCCAGTGACATTACAAGATCATCAAGCGCACTGTGGGAATTGTTCTCCAAACCTTTGAATTGGAAAATGGACAAACCGACCTACACCGCAGCTTTTGCGGAGCATGCAGCCAAGGAAAAGAAGTATATCGGTGGATACCCTCTTGAACTGCTCATTTCCGATGTGCGAACGCTCATTGGTCAACAGGACGTTCCGCCAAGCGTAAACCCTTACCGTGTCCAAGCTGCCGAGCAGAAGTGGTACGGGGAATACAGTATTCCTGCGGCTGCTTATGTGGTTAAGAAGGGAACGAACATCCCAGATTACGGTATCAAGAACGTACTCGATGAGAAGTCCGATATCTTCTTGAAAAATGGCTACGTCATTGTGAATTTCAATTTTGAAACGATCCAGAACAGAGACATTAACAACCCGCATCTTCAGTACATCAACACACCAGCAATGCTACAAACCGATCCGAATCGGAATCAGTGGACATTAGAAGGTTACCGAAGAAGTTTCACAGACCCTTACGGTAAGACGTTCAATCTACGTGACGGTGATGTCGTATTCTACCATGCGGATCAATCTTCTTATGATGACTTCCGTTCTGGCGGAACACATTAAATAGCGACCCCCCCAACGATCTGAAGTGACCCCTAAAAGTTAGACACGGTTATTTCATCAGGCAGCTTGGGTGAAATGAGTTCGGTACTGTACCGGACTCATTTTTAATTTTGCCTTCATCCGTTTCGTATTGTAGTAATCTATATATTTTTCTAGTTCAGTTTTAAAATGCTCCACACTTTCAAATTCCTTTAAGTATAG
>NZ_JANQBC010000012.1 GCF_024721995.1 Paenibacillus radicibacter | reverse complement strand
AGGAGCACCGCTGGGTAGCTATGTACGGAGGGGATAAGCGCTGAAAGCATCTAAGCGCGAAGCCCCCCTCAAGATGAGATTTCCCAATTAGTAAGACCCCTTGTAGACGACGAGGTTGATAGGTTGGAGGTGGAAGCGCGGTAACGTGTGGAGCTGACCAATACTAATAGGTCGAGGGCTTATCTAAAATAACGAATTTAATTCGTAAAACTGCTTTACACTTCAATTCGCATCTAGTTTTCAAGGCATAAGCCTTGTACAATTAACTTGTTTGGTGACGATGGCGAAAGGGAACCACACGTACCCATCTCGAACACGACCGTTAAGCCTTTCAGCGCCGATGGTACTTGGACCGCAGGGTCCTGGGAGAGTAGGACGTTGCCGAGCAAAAGAGAAAAAGCTGTTACTCCTTGTGAGTAGCAGCTTTTTTGTGTGTTTTGCAGAGAAATATGTTGTTACTTCTTATAAGTAGCAACTCTTTTTTGTTATTAGGTCATGTTATAGAGGCTAATTGTGGTTAATAAAATGTTTGAGGATGCAGATAATTGGTTATTTATTGAGTGTATTTTTTCGGATTGTTGTAAATTTATTGAAGTAGCACAGCTTAAAATTGGAAATGAATTTGTTCGGATAAGATGGTAGTAGGTTTACTTTTTAAAACAAGAGTCTTCTTAATTTCCAATCGTCTAACGATCACATAAAATATGAAGCATTTTTATAAGTTTTATAAGGGAATATATAGGCAATTATGATTCTGCTTTGATGAACAACAGTAATAAATATTAGATGGAGTTCAATATGTACAATTCAGCTGGTAGTTTATTTAATAAAGTTGAAAAGAGGCATGTTTGAGTTACTTGCTATACAATCCCACTTTTATTCAAAAATAGGACTGGTAATTGTTCTCCTTATATCCATTAAAAAGTACAATTACCGATTACAACTCTGATTCCCATCATGTACATACTACCTGCAAGGAGGCGGGTAGGATGAGAACATTTACAATACATAAACATAATTGGTTAGCAGCATCTCTTGTTCTGGTTCTGTTGCTATCTGGTTGCTCGCTTAATCGTCCAAAAGCTGAATCGGATCAGAATAAACCAATTAAAATTAATCAACAACAAGAGGCACAACTAACTCCTGAGGAGCGCATGGGGCAGCAATTTACTGCAACCGCGAAGAAAGAGCGCCCTGTAGTTAAGGGAATCTATGTTTCGGCTTATGTTACACAAGGGAAGAAGCTAGATTCTCTTCTAACGATGATGAAAACGCATGGTTTAAATACGATGGTAATTGATGTGAAGTCGGACATGGGTCAAGTCATGTATGATTCCAATGTAAACCTTGTTAATGAGATTGGGGCAGATGTTAATCCGGTAATTAAGGATCCTAATACATTAATTAAGTCTTTGAAGGATAAAGGAATTTATTTGATTGCGAGAATTGTGGTGTTTAAGGATTCATTTATGACGAAAAAGCGCCCAGAATACGCAATGGTTAAAAAAGAGGACGGCACGATATGGAAAGATCGAAAGGGAGCTCGTTGGCTCAATCCATATAAGCAAGAGAACTGGCGTTATAACTTGGATATTGCCAAAGAAGCTGTAGCTCACGGGTTTGATGAAGTTCAGTTCGATTATGTACGTTTTCCGGAGAACGGTAAAAGGGTAGACCGTGAAGTAGATTTTGGCGTAACGGATGGAAGATCGAAGGCAGAGACAATTGCTGCTTTTATCGACTATGCACAAAAAGAGTTAGGACCACACACACATGTATCTGCCGATGTGTTTGGGCTAACAACTTTTACGACACAAGATGGTGGGATCGGTCAGGATTGGTACAAGCTAAGTCCAACACTAGATGTGATATCACCGATGATTTACCCTTCACACTATAACAAAGGGTTCTATGGGATTGGTAATCCTAATTCTCAGCCCTATGCGCTTATTAAACAGGCTCTTAGCGATGCGATTAAGTCCAATGATAAACTAACCGCTCAGGGCAAGAAGGGGGCTGTAATACGGCCGTGGCTGCAGGATTTTACTGCATATTGGATTAAGCCTGTCCGACCTTATACGGAAACCGATATACGAGAACAGATTAAAGCAGCACATGAAATGGGTATCGATGAATTTCTATTATGGAATTCACAGTGCAAGTACTCTTTTAAATAAAATGGGATAGCAAGAAGTCTTTATTAAAACTGAATTTTCTGTAATTAAAACGCTGGCGAGATATGCTTGACATGAAAATTGACCTTTTGTTAAGATGGAAAGAATAATTTTGAGGCACGACTAAATAAGAGGGGGAACTGTCCTGTGTGGGAAGCAAAGTTTGCTAAAGAAGGTCTAACGTTTGATGATGTGTTACTCGTTCCAAGAAAGTCGGAAGTGTTCGGTAAAGAGATTGATATTACGACTCAACTAGGACCTCATGTGAAATTGAATGTCCCATTCTTGTCTTCAGCAATGGATACAGTAACGGAGTCCAAGCTTGCAATTGCGATTGCTCGTGAGGGTGGTATTGGGATTGTTCATAAAAACATGTCGATTGCACAGCAAGCTGAAGAAGTGGATCGCGTAAAAAGATCGGAAAGTGGCGTTATTACGAATCCATTCTCCTTAACTCCAGAACACTTGGTGTATGATGCAGAAGCATTAATGTCCAAGTATCGCATCTCGGGTGTGCCTATCGTAAATGAGAATAAAGTGCTAGTTGGTATCTTAACGAACCGTGACCTTAGATTCATTCATGACTTCAATACGAAGATCAGTGATGTGATGACAAAAGAGAACTTAGTAACAGCTCCAGTCGGTACGACGCTTCAAGAAGCTGAAGGTATTTTGCAAAAGCACAAGATTGAAAAGCTTCCACTCGTGGATGAAAATAATGAGCTTAAAGGTCTAATTACAATTAAGGATATCGAAAAAGCGATTCAGTATCCTTTTGCAGCTAAAGATAAATATGGCCGTCTACTTGTTGGTGCGGCGATCGGCGTATCCAAGGACGGTATGGAGCGTGCAGCAGCACTAATTGAAGCAGGTATCGACCTAATCGTCGTAGACTCAGCTCACGGTCACCATGTTAACATTAACAACATGGTAAGAGAGCTTCGCAAGCAGTATCCAGACTTACCTATCGCTGCTGGTAACGTAGCAACAGGTGAAGCAACTCGTGACTTGATCGAAGCAGGGGCTTCCATCGTTAAAGTCGGTATTGGTCCGGGTTCGATTTGTACAACCCGTATTATTGCAGGTATCGGCGTACCGCAAATTACAGCTATCTATGACTGTGCAAACGTTGCACGTGAGTACGGTGTACCTGTTATCGCTGATGGCGGTATCAAGTACTCTGGTGACATTGTTAAAGCGATCGCAGCTGGCGCAAGCGCGGTGATGTTAGGAAGTATGTTCGCAGGTACGGAAGAGAGTCCTGGTGAGCAAGAGATCTTCCAAGGACGTCGTTATAAAGTGTACCGTGGTATGGGCTCGATCGGTGCGATGAAAGAAGGTTCCAAGGATCGTTACTTCCAAGAAGGTGAATCCAAATTGGTTCCAGAAGGTATCGAAGGACGTGTTGCTTACAAAGGACCTCTAGCAGATACGATTTATCAATTGATTGGCGGACTTCGTTCCGGTATGGGATACTGTGGTGCTCGCAACATTAAAGAGCTCATCACAGATACAGCGTTCGTACGTATCACAGGTGCAGGCTTACGTGAAAGTCATCCGCATGATGTTCAAATTACAAAAGAAGCGCCTAACTACTCACTATAAAATAGAAATAATTGGATATAGAAAGCAGGGATTTGATGTCGAATCCTTGCTTTCTTTTTTTTGCATATGGGGGTATGGTAAAATATAATCTAAATCTGATACTAAATAGTAGGAGAGTGGGAATGAAGTGAGTGTTGTGAAGAAAAATTGGAAAAAAAGGATTGCATTAGTATTAACTTTTTGTATGTTGCAAATGGTCATTTTTAATATAAATGGCTCGAAGATTGCGAATGCGGAGGTAGCATCCTCTCCGCTTAGTATTGAAGCAGAATCAGCGATTCTTATTGATGCGACATCTGGTCAAGTGTTGTTTGAAAAGAATGCTGATGCGGCTCGTGAGCCGGCTTCGATGACGAAGATGATGACAGAGTACCTTGTACTTGACGCGATTAAAGAAGGCAAACTTACGTGGGACGAGCTAGTTAACACGAGCAAATATGCGTCGTCTGTACTTGGCTCTGGTCAAATGATCGCAGAAAACGAGAAGCTTCCTGTAAAAGATATGTTCGCCTTAATGTCCATTTACTCCGGTAATGACGGTTCGGTTGCACTTGCGGAGCGAATTGCAGGCGGTTCAGAGGACAATTTTGTTAAAATGATGAATGATAAGGCTAAGGCAATCGGAATGTCGGACAAGACTTCTTTTAACAATGTCACGGGTCTAAATCGTGAAGATCTGAAAGAGTATGCCTCCAAAACATATACAGGCGAAAACTTGATGACAGCGCGTGACGTTGGAATCTTAGCGCAAAACTTACTTAAGGATCACCCGGAACTTTTAAATTATACGAAGATTACATCGCAAAAGTTGAGACCGGCAGACAAATCACCAATGACGAACTGGAACTGGATGCTTGAAGGCTACAAAGACAGTACGTACCGTAAGGGTTACGCTTACCAAGGTCTTGATGGACTGAAGACAGGTCATACAGACGAGGCTGGCTGGTGCTTTACGGGTACAGCTGAGCGTAATGGACTTCGTTTAATTACGGTAGTAATGGGCGCGAAGACAGAAGCGAAGCGTTTTGATGAGACACGTAAACTCATGGACTATGGATTTAACAATTTTGAAAAGAAACAATTAGTGAATGAGAAGACTGCACTTGATGAAGCAAAAGTAGCTTCTGTTACTAAGGGTGTTGAACTTGAAGTTCCACTTGTAACGAAAAACGGTCTATCCTACATCGTTCAAAAAGGTGAAGCAGCAACTGAGTTTAAAGTGGAAACGACTCTTGTAGAAGAAGGCAAGCGTATAGCTCCAATTAAAAAAGGTGATGTGCTAGGTACAGCAAAAATTACGTACAAAAACCACACGCAAACGGTTGATTTGATCGCAGATGCTGATGTTGAAAAGGCAAGCTGGTGGCGTTTGATGTTCCGTGCAATTGGTAACTTCTTCTCAAACCTATTCTCGGACATTAAAAGCTTATTCTAGTGGGAAATAGTGTGTCATATATCACTTCAAATACTGGAATAATGGTTGTATAAAAATAGGCGTTCATGTAAAATGTGTGTTTAGAAGTTCACTATCGGTAGATTATTCTGACGATGGATGTTGCACATATGGAGCAGGGGGTATTGGGGAATGGAAACAGGTACATCTCGCGTTAAAAGAGGAATGGCTGAAATGCAAAAAGGCGGCGTCATTATGGACGTTATGAATGCGGAACAGGCGAAAATCGCTGAAGCATCAGGTGCGGTAGCAGTAATGGCACTTGAGCGCGTTCCATCAGACATTCGCGCTGCTGGCGGTGTTGCACGTATGTGTGATCCGACAATTATGGAAGAAGTAATGAAGGTCGTTTCTATTCCGGTTATGGCGAAAGCTAGAATTGGTCATTATGTGGAAGCAAAAATGCTTGAAGCGATGGGCGTAGACTACATTGATGAGAGTGAAGTATTAACGCCTGCGGATGAAGTTTTCCATATTAACAAGAGTGAATTCACTGTACCATTCGTTTGCGGTGCAAAAGACATTGGTGAAGCGCTTAGACGTATTGGCGAAGGCGCATCGATGATCCGTACAAAAGGCGAGCCAGGAACAGGTAATATCGTGGAAGCAGTACGTCATATGCGTACGGTACAAGCTCAAATTCGTAGAATTCAAGTGATGAGCAAAGATGAGCTAATGACTGAAGCGAAGAACTTAGGCGCTCCCTATGAGCTAGTCCTGCAAGTACACGAGACGGGTAAATTGCCAGTTGTAAACTTTGCTGCAGGTGGTGTAGCAAATCCAGCAGATGCTGCGCTTATGATGCACCTTGGATCTGACGGTGTGTTCGTAGGATCGGGTATCTTCAAATCCGATAATCCAGAGAAGTTCGCAAAAGCAATCGTACAAGCGACAACTCACTACACGGACTACGGCTTGATCGTGGAAGTATCTAAGAACTTGGGTACACCAATGAAAGGGATCGAAATTTCCAAGCTTCAAGCTGCTGAGCGCATGCAAGACCGCGGTTGGTAATACGAGGTATGCATCTTGGCTGAGCTTAATAGGAAAGGTAGATCGGTATGAAAATTGGTGTGTTAGCCTTGCAAGGGGCAGTCGCGGAGCATATTCGATTGATTGAGCTTGCGGGTGCAGAAGGCGTTATCGTGAAGAAGGTCGAGCAGTTAGATGACATAGACGGCATTATCTTACCTGGCGGGGAAAGCACGACAATGGGCAAACTCATGAATCTGTATGGATTTGTGGATGCCCTTCAGGCTTTCGCTGCAGCTGGTAAGCCGATTTTCGGTACATGTGCAGGCATGATTCTACTTGCGGGTGAAGTTGCAGGTCAGGATTGGTCACACCTAGGTCTAATGAATATGCGTGTTGCTCGCAATGCGTTCGGCAGACAGAGGGAAAGCTTTGAGGCGGATTTGACGGTAGCGGGAATTGAAGAGCCTGTGAGGGCAGTATTCATTCGTGCGCCGCTCATTGAGGAAGTGGGCGAAGGTGTTGAAGTGCTTGCGACGTACAACGAACAGATCGTAGCAGCGCGTCAAGGCAACTTGCTGGCGGCATCCTTCCATCCAGAGCTGACAGATGATTATGCGATGCACACATATTTTATAAATATGGTAAAATAGATCGTATCTAATGAATAAGCACTTTCTCCGCTCTTATGAGTGGGGGGTGCTTGTTCGTAAGTCAGGGGGTATGAGCGAAATCGTACCTCGTCACTTACCTTTGTAAGAAAAAATAAATTAAATTCCAGGAGGTATCTCCTTGTTTGACGTAAAATTGTTGAGAACCGATCTTGAAGCGGTTCAAGTTGCGATGAGTCACCGTGGGAAGCAAATTGAAGAAATTAATTCTTTTACAGAAGTCGATGTAAAACGTAGAGAGATGCTACAAGAAGTTGAGCAGCTCAAAAACCGTCGTAATACGGTTTCGCAAGATGTTGCGAAGATGAAGCGTGCTGGCGAGAATGCGGACGAGCTCATTGCAGAGATGAAGGTCGTTGGCGATCGCATTAAGGAATTAGATGATGAAATTCGTGTGCTGGATGAGCGTTTGCAAAGCATTCTGCTTGTCATTCCGAACATGCCGCATCCAAGTGTACCTGTAGGTAGCTCGGAAGAGGAGAATGTGGAGATTCGCCGTAATGGTGAAACACCGAAGTTTGATTTTGAACCGAAAGCGCATTGGGAAATTGCTCAATCTCTAGGCATTCTAGATTTCGAAGCAGCTGCTAAGGTAACAGGTTCACGCTTTGTGTTCTATAAAGGTCTTGGCGCACGTCTAGAGCGTGCTGTGATGAACTTTATGATGGACTTACACAGTGATGAGCATGGTTATGAGGAAATGTTGCCTCCGTATATTGTAAACCGTGATTCCTTAACAGGAACGGGGCAATTACCGAAGTTCTCGGAAGATGTGTTCAAGATCGAAGGAGAATCGGAATATTACCTCATTCCAACAGCGGAAGTACCTGTTACGAATTATCACCGTGATGATATCGTGCCAGTTGAAACATTGCCGGTTAATTTCGTAGCATTCAGTGCTTGCTTCCGTTCTGAAGCGGGTTCAGCAGGCCGCGATACGCGCGGTTTGATCCGTCAGCATCAGTTCAACAAGGTTGAGCTTGTGAAAATTGTAAATCCAGATGAATCCTATAACGAGCTTGAGAAGCTTACTGCCAATGCAGAAGAAGTGCTTCGTCGTCTAGGCTTGGCATACCGCGTATTAACGCTGTGCACAGGTGATCTTGGCTTTACAGCAGCTAAGACTTATGACCTAGAAGTATGGTTGCCTAGCGCGGATGTATACCGTGAGATTTCTTCATGCTCGAATTTTGAAGATTTCCAAGCACGTCGTGCAAACATTCGCTTCCGTCGTGATTCGAAGGCGAAACCAGAGTTCGTGCATACGCTTAATGGTTCTGGTCTTGCCGTTGGCCGTACGGTAGCTGCGATACTTGAGAACTACCAACAAGCAGATGGATCTGTTCGTGTGCCGGAAGTCCTAATCCCTTATATGGGCGGCGTAAACGTTATTTCGGCAAAATCCGACAAAAACATCTAAAATAACGGTTGATTATATTGTAACTGTTATGCTATAATACATTTTGTCACTGCATGAGGAAGAATCACTCATCCTTGTGCTTTTATGGAGAGGTGGTCGAGTGGTTTAAGGCAGCGGTCTTGAAAACCGCCGAGGTGCAAGCCTCCGTGGGTTCGAATCCCACCCTCTCCGTACAAACCACAGACAAAGGAGCGAACTTAGTTCGCTCCTTTGTTGCATCTATAGGGATGAGAACCCACGGGAGTAGGGACGTCGGAGCATAAGCTTCAGTAGCGTTACATTGCAGTCCCGAGCGTGAGGGCATCTCACCCTCTTAAAAGAAGTCCAGCCGTCATGGTTGGGCTTTTTTTATTTGGGATGAGCAAAATGGGCACATGACTCATATTTTGTAATAGAGATGCTTATTGTACGGAAATGGGGTTATGTAAATGGCAATCAAGGCACCGATGCTAAAGCCAGGTGATACGATTGGGATTGTCACATTAGGCAGTCCACTTGACGCACAGACGATAAATAGTCGAATAGAAGTACTGATGCAAATGGGGTTCAAAGTGAAGCTTGGGAAGCATGTGTATGCCGACAATGGTTTTCTAGCTAGCTCAGCACTTAATCGAGCATCGGATTTGATGCAAATGTTTGCAGATGACGAGGTTACGCTTATTTTGGCAACTCGAGGCGGGGTTGGGGTATCGGATATTCTACCTTACTTGGACTATGCTTTTATACATGATCATCCCAAAATTGTATCTGGATTTAGTGATATTACTGCATTGCTGCAAGCGTTGTACGAGTATGCGGATTTAGTTTGCTTTAACAGTCTGATGCTAATTGATTTTAGGATGACGACACCTGCCTATAACTTTGATCAGTTTTTTGCCGCGACATCGACGTTGCAAGCACCAAGACTGATTCAGAATCCTCCAGAAATTCCACCAACACAAAGTTGGATTCCAGGCAATGTAACGGGCCCTATAGTTGGTGGCAATTTAACTTCTTTTGTGGGGTTATTAGGTACACCATTCGATGTGGATACACGCGGTAAAATCTTATTCTTAGAAGAGACTCATGAACCCGTAAATACGGTGTATCGTTATTTAAGTCAATTGCGATTGGCGGGGAAGTTCAATGACTGTATTGGTATTGTGATGGGGGAGTGCTCAAACTGTGAGCAAGCATATGGTATAGATTATGGGCAGTTATTATACGGGTTTCTTATGCCGCTAGGTAAGCCGTTAATGACACACCTAGCCTCAAGTCACGGTTACTTTAAAGCGTCAATTCCTATTGGGGCGATTGTAAACTTGAATACGTATACGAATACACTTACGGTATTGGAGACGACGGTGGAATAGACGAATACTTGTAAAAAGAAGGTGCGGTTAAAGCGATGTAAACCTACGCATGTTAAATGGTGCGGAGGTGTAATGACAATGGATAAACCTGCAATTCGAGGGGAGCAGCTTGCTCATGCTTGGGCAGAAGAGCTTCCGAAGCATATGCCAAATTCGGATCATGCAAAAGTGTGGGCAGATGAGCACGACGACCAAACGGTAAGGGTGCATATGGTCAATGAAGGACGAAGTTCGTATACATTCGATTTCAAGTGTACGTACGTGGACTCACGTGAAGTAAAGGTCGATCTAGTTGATGTTGAGCGAGATCGTGAGCACATTGATGAGCATTCGGATATCGTGCAAGAGTTGATCCAGACCGATGTACGACACATTCATGAATGTGCGCAAGCGCTGCGTGATCTTACCCATGGAGGCTAACCAATGACGAAGTCTAAATCTAGAGATAAGAATTTGCAAAATGTCGTAAAGGATCTGAACCAGCCTGATGTTGGTGCTCATGGTGCTCAGCAGCGTCAACAGCATACGAATGATCGTCGTCACCAAGACTTGGTGAACCACGAGGAGTAGGCTTTACAAGGCTGTACGTTTATGAATTAGCATAGAGGGAGGTGTGCACATGTCCAAGCCTAAGTCTGTTGCTACTGGCGCGCCAGAAGGCAGTCAGCGTAATAAAGAGCGTGAAACAAGTGGACCGATGGAGCCGTTGTCGGGTTCCCATAAAGTGAAGAATCGTAATCATACTCACCACAAGAATGGTGAGGGTTAAACTGAATTATTTTTCAACAATCATGAATAATGTCGAATGATGCGGACATACTATACTTGTCGGTGAAAAGAGAGGTGTGGTTCCGTTGAACGACGTGAGCAAATACCGAAGTGATCTTTCGTAAACTTGTGAATCTTAGCTGGAGGGCGATGTGCTAAAGACACGTTAGTGTAAGTAGACACAGATGAGGCCAGATAGGTATACAGCAAGCAAATGAAATGGTGTACTGAACTTAACAACACCGGCCAGGAAGAGCCCTTCGGGGCTCTTTTTGTATGTATATAGATGATTGAATAATAAAAAGGTCCGCACCTTATAAAGATACGAACCTTAGATCATTACTCTTCACTCTTCAAAAGCAGAAGGGCTTTTCTTGCGAAGCAGCAGGAACAACCCGCCAATAATGAAGATTGCAGCTACAAATATGACTTGCATGTAGTCTTTAACAATGAAATAAATTTTGTTCCACTGATTATAATCGATATCGAAAAAAGTTCGGAATACAACGCCGCCTAAACGTTCAAAGACAAAGTAGAACGCGATAAATATCATGCCAAGTCCAATCCATTTGCGGTAATTCGTTAAATATCCACTAATAACAGGACGATCCTCAACACCGTATGTTTCATACTTTGAAATGAGCTGTAGTGAATCAAAAAACGCGAAGAACCAGATGATCGGTACAAGGAATAAGAAAATCGACAGGCGCATCATGTCCATGAGATATAAGGATACTAGGAATACGATCATGAGTTGAATCCCGCGTTTTTGTGCGCCGAGATATAAATGACCTGCTCCTGGGAAAATAGAAAGTAGTGTCGCGATTGTACGATTCTTCGTGTCATAAGGACGGTTCTGATAAAAATCTTCGAAAAAGGATTGATCGCTGATCCGTTCACCTTGCATCTTCTTACGGTACAAGTGAAAGGCGTCAAATAGGGAGTAGAACCAGATCACAGGCATAATGAGCAGGAAGCCCATAAAGCCGCCACGCCCAGTCATGCCACTTACAAAGCTTAAGAAGATCGGTACACTGAAGAATAAAGCCATCGTCGTGAGTCCACGTTTCATAAGCCCCATATAGAAATGCGCGATACCTGGGATGATCGATAGGAATATGATTTTGGCTGTACCTGTCTGTGTCGGATAAAGCGGCTGTTCATAAGGCATAGGACCATAGGAGTGAGCGGAATGCTGTGAACCGTTCATGTATGGATTTGCATAGATTGGCGGCACATTCGGATCGAGTGGATTGGCATATGCATGCATGTTATGCATAAGATACTTCGTCCGCTCTTGATTAATACAAATGAGTGTATCGATTAAGCAGATGACCCACAGGGCGATATCTAGAAAGAAGAAAACAAAAGCACCTTCATGTGCGCGTACAGAGATTAAAAAGAAAAACAGGACAACAACACCCCAGAAAGGGATGCCATAGGCCATTGCACGTGTATGCCTGCCGATCAAGGAATGACCAAGTCCGGGGAAAAGGGCAGAGAAGTAATTGATAAAGCTTGGATAGGGATTCAAGAAAAAACCTCCTTTGTATATAAGTACATATTAGTTTGAATTTGGATCTTTAGGTGGAGCGACTTTTAGGAAGCGAATGGTTTGTTCAACGAGCTGGTCACTCACTCTGCTAACATTGTTGGAAGGGTTATGCCGAAAATCATCTACTTGCTGGAAGATGGCTTGGAATATACCAGTGAACATCAGCAAAATGGTTGCGGCAGCAGCGATAAAGTAATTACGAAGCATTCGTGTACGATCAGAAGCCGGTTTCTTAGGATGCTGCTTGGTAGGTAAGCTGACAGTAGGTACTTCAATTTGTTCCATAATGGAATTGGTAAGCGTAACAGGATCGACAGGAGTGGGTAGATTGGATGAAAGTTGCTCCACACAGGACAAATAGGTTTCCAAGCAGTCAGGACAGCGATAGAGGTGTTCTTCCAGCAAGAGCATGACCTCTCTATCCAGTTCCCCTTGGATGTATGGGTACCACGTATTTGCATCAACATGTTTCATCGAAAATCTTCCTCCTTCCAGCGATTGCGTATCCACTTCTTAGCACGGTACAGCTTGGATTCCACGGTTTTAGTCGAGATTCCCTGTTCATCAGCAATTTCTTGGTATGATTTTTCCTTAAAATAATAATCGACAACAACTTCTCTGTAATTATCAGGGACGGTCTGTAGTTGTTCATGAACATATTCCCTCGTCTCTTGGACGTGAATAGCTTGCTCCACGACGGTATGAGGGCTAAAGACGGAAGTATCCTGTGCTCGAGCAAGCTGCTCTTGATGGATTATGGCTTGTTCACGCGCTCTGAGCAGTTTACGTCGATGGTCGATCGCTTTGTTAATGGCAATGCGGCTCATCCAAGTGCGAAGTCCTTTATATTCGTACTGAGGGAGAGCACGGTGAATCTGAACAAAAATTTCTTGAGTTGCATCTTCTGCATCTCCTGGATGTTTCAGAACGGAATAAGCAAGCTGATAAATCATAGTACGATATGTATCGACAAGATGACGAAACGCGTCCTGATTGCCTGCTAAGATCTGCTTGACGAGATGATGTTCATCGATGGTCTCTCCCTCCTTTCCACTGAATAGACGAAATTAGTTCGGTACAACCCTGCATGTCTAAACACTAGTTTTTATAAAATAAATTTATCATACCTGTGAGAAAGGTAGCTATTGATCTTTCTTGCCAAAGTGAGTATACTAAGTAACAAATTATCAGATATCGTGACTATGCCTATGAAGAGCATCCAACTCGGAGGCGTTTTTGACCAGAGTCGTAAGGGAATGATCTCTTATACGTACTCCCTAAATAAACCGGCACCGCCCGTTATCGCGGAACCAAGAGGATCAGCAGTTCTTTTTCTATAAAAGAAGAGGCTGATCAAGTTGGGTGGCACCGCGAGCAAACGCTCCTCGTCCCAATCGGATGAGGGCGTTTTTTGTATTTTTATAAACAAAGGGGCGCGGTGTATATGTTAGATATTCGATTTATTCGTGAACACGCAGATGTCATTCAAGAGGTAGCACAACAGAAGAGGATTGCAATTTCGATTCCAGATCTGCTCGTATGTGATGAGAAGAAGCGGGAGTTGTTGCAGATGGTGGAAGGTTTGAGAAGCCAGCGGAACAGCTTGTCGCAGCAGATTAGCGTACTAGTGAGAGAGGGAAAGCAAGGCGAGATTGCTGGAATTCGGGAGCAGGTCAAAGGGGTTAACGAGCAATTAACGGTAGTTGAAGCGGATCTTGCGCTTGTGGAAGCAGAGTTTGGTCAGATGATGCAACTGGTGCCGAATGTGGTAGCACCTGATACGCCGATCGGTGAGTCGGATGCCGATAATGTGGAAGTGAAGCGGGTTGGGGATATTCCGGAATTTGATTATGAATTCTTGGATCATGTAACACTTGGTGAGAAGCACGGAATGATCGATATTCCACGCGGGGTGAAAGTCGCAGGAACGCGGAATTATTTTCTCAAAGGCGATGGATTGCTCTTGCACCGTGCAGTGCAGCAGATGACACTGGATTACTTGGTTGAACGCGGATTTACACCGATGGATGTACCTCTAATTGTGCGTGCAGAGGCACTTGATGGAACAGGTTTCTTCCCGCTGGGAGAAGATACGACGTTTAAGATGTACGATGAAGGCAAATGGCTCGTAGGCACATCGGAAGTGCCGCTTGTGTCGTATTATCGCGATGAGATCGTCGATCTGGAAGAGCCGATTCGTATGGCAGGGGTGTCGACTTGCTTCCGTAGTGAGGTAGGTTCGGCAGGCAAGGACGTCCGCGGTTTGTACCGGGTGCATCAGTTTGCGAAAGTTGAACAAGTGCTATTTTGCGAAAATAATCCAGAGGTGTCGGAGCGACTACTTGAAGAAATGACGCAGCATGCAGAGGCAATACTACAGATGTTAGAGCTACCGTATCGCTTGGTGGCGGTATGTACAGGGGATATGTCGCAGAAGACGTACAAACAGTATGATATCGAGACTTGGATGCCGAGCAGAGATAGCTATGGGGAGACGCATTCGTCGTCGAATTTGCATGATTTTCAGGCGAGACGTTCGAATATACGCTACCGTGACAAGGAAGGCAAGCTGCAATATTGCCACACACTCAACAATACAGCGGTGGCATCGCCGCGGATTTTAATTCCTTTGTTAGAAAACCATCAACAGCCAGATGGCTCGATCTATATTCCGAAAGCATTGCGTCCGTACATGGGGAATCGTGAGGCAATTATCAGAATAGTTGAACTTTAAAATAACGCTTACATTACCAATTATCTTGCATTATAATAATTCTAAAAGAGCACAGTTTTTGACAGGCTGTGCTTCTTTTGGAACAAAGTAGAAGGATACACGGATAATATGGGAGGTTCAACTAATGACTATGCAGCAGGAAAAGATGGGGTTTTCACCTGAAGATCGGTTACTTATTGTAAATGCCGATGATTATGGAATGTGTCATACGAGTAATTTAGCCATTCAAGAGCTTCTATTGTCCGGCGCCGTGTCCTCAGCAACATTGATGGTACCTTGCCCGTGGGCGAAGGAAGCAGCGGTATTTAGCAGGGATCACGATCACTTGGATGTTGGTGTTCATCTAACATTTACGAGTGAGTGGCCGCTCTATAAATGGGGTCCTGTATCGAGTCTTGACAGCGTTTACACACTTGCAACACATGAGGGGTTCTTCCCAGAAACGTGCTTTGAGTTTGAGTCTCATGCCGATGCGGCGCACGTGCGTAAAGAGATTTTTAACCAAATTGAACAAGCGATTGCTTGGGGTGTAGACCCAACACATCTAGACATTCATATGGGCAGCTTATATGGGCTGACGACGGGAAAAGACTTTCTAGAGACGGTGTTCGAAGCTTGTAAGTATTATGAACTTCCGCTGCGATTACCGCGTCGATTCGCAGGCATTCATCTGCTTAGCCAAGTGGCATTACTTGCTGAAAAGCGTGTACGCTCAGCCGAAGCGAAAGGCATCATGATCATTGATGATCTGTATCAACTACCATTTGCGACACAAGCGGGTGAAACGTATGAAGACGTGAAGCTACAGATGATGAACATTATTCGTGGACTCCGTGCGGGTATATCAGAGATATTGATTCATCCGGGTACGGTGACGTCAGAACTCGATGCAATCATGCCATATGCCGCTAAGCGTGAAATGGAAAGACAGCTGTTCCTTGATCCAGAGATTCAGGAGTTAATTGCTGCCGAAGGGATTAAGAAAATTAGTTATCGCAACTTAAGAGACGCCCAGCGCGGGCTTGTCTAATATATAGGTTTGGGGAGTACCGCCTACAGGGATGTGGGCGGTTTTTTTGTGGTAATCCATCGTGATATCTATATGTTGATAGGGTCAAAGAAAAAGCACCCGTTACGGTGCAAAGAATCGATATATTTTTATTCAAAAACTAAAACTGCATCAGGAGTTAGAGTAACCTTGTTGGTTATTTTTAGTTCCCCTGTTTTATCTAGATAATCACTTACAATTTTCTCTGCATTAATGGTACTTACACTTATCCAATCCGTATAAAGGTCTCCAAAGTGCTCTAGGAACCAATCTGAGGTATACTCGCTAAAAGTGCCGAAAACTTCATATATTTCTCCAACCGTGTTGGTTCTTTTCTTTCCTTTATCATCTGTCCAAGCTATTAACTTATTTAGATCTACTTCCCGTATATCTTCTGATTCAACCCGCAGCATACTGCCTTCTACTCGATAATAAATATTTGCTACATGTTCAAACTCATGCCCTTTTAGTTTAAACATTCCTTTTCTTTTTCCGATAGCTGGCTCAGTATAAAGTTTAGTAGTTAGTTGAAACTCCGTGAATTCACCTATAAAAGCTGTTGCTGTTTGTGAGTTATATCCGATAGGAATCCCAAGAATATCAAGTGCCGCTCTCATCGGTACAAAGGTACGTCCATTAATTACAATATTATTAGCCTCAATCTTATCTCCATGAACTTTAACCGTGATATCATTAAATATAGCATCGACATCTTGAGTTGATTTTTGTTGTATATTCTCGGAATCCATTATATTTGCGGCTTCTTTTTCCCATTGATTAATTACACTTGTTGGAACTTCACCAACAGGTAGTTGGCCGATGTAAGCCGTTTTTGTAGCTTCATAGTAGTTAACTTCCAAGTCCCATAGTTCAGCTAAACTTCTTATGGGTAAATATGTAGTTCCTTTGTACACTAAATTATCAGCGTTGAAATGTTTCCCATTTACAACTATGTTTGTTTGATTGAATTGAACAGTAATTTTTTCTTGCTGTGTTTGTGCAATTGCGGAGTTACAACCGAATATGAGAAGTGCCAAAGTCACCGTAATACTAATCTTCTTCATGATTTGTATGCCTCCTTATAGATGTGTATTTAACTAATTCCATATTTAAAATAAATTACCTTCTTATCGTCAACTTTATTGAAAGCGATACCATTTTTTCAAGACAAGCTATTGACTAATGGTTAAATCCGTCGTATATTGAATGTGTAACCGGTTACCTAATGAAGTGGAGTGAGTGTATGTCTTCGATTAAAGATGTAGCAAAAATGGCTGGAGTGTCTGTTGCTACAGTATCTAGGGTGCTCAATGATAAAGGCTATGTTGGGCGTGACACAAGAGAAAAGGTTGAGAAAGCGATTAGCGAGCTCAATTATAAGCCCAATGAAGTGGCTAGAAGCCTATTCAAGAAACAGTCGAGCACGATTGGTTTAATTGTGCCAGACATTATGAACCCTTTCTTTACGGAGCTTGCTCGCGCAGTGGAAGATACTGCTTCGAATTTAGGTTACAACGTCATCTTATGCAATTCAGATGGGAATAGTAAGAAGGAACAAGGTTATCTCGATGTATTACAGCAGAACTATGTGAATGGCATTATTATTTCATCCAATACCCTTACTGCTGAGCAGGTTAAGGCTATGAATATGCCGGTTGTCAGCATTGACCGCGAGATTAGCCGAGGCTTACCGACGATCGTTGTCGAGAATAAGAACGGTGCAGTTGCAGCAACTCAATTTTTAAAAAAGAAGGGTTGTAAACGCATTGCTCACATTCGCGGCACACATGGAGTTGTGAATGCGGAGGAACGATTCGAAGGGTATAAAGAAGTGGTAGCTGCGGAAGAATGGTATAGCGATAGCTATATTGTTGATGGCGACTATGATATGCAGACTTCAGTTGAAGCTACGCTAGATTTGCTAAAGCGTCACCCTGAGGTGGATGGTATTTTTGCAGCGAATGACATTATGGCAATTGGTGCGATTAAAGTTGCACACCAACTTGGAATTAAAATCCCTGAGCAGCTGTCGATTGTGGGTTTTGACGGTATAGCACTTACGAATGTGTTAACACCCGAACTTACGACCATCGCTCAACCGATTTATGAGTTAGGGGAAACGGCAATGAACATGCTGGTAGGACTCATGGGTCAACAACCAGTTCATGAAACATATTATAAATTAGAAGTTACGTTAATAGAGAAAAATTCGACATAAGGAGTAGGAGTATGGAGCGCAAACCTCGAGTTACGATTGTTGGAAGTATCAACATGGACTTGGTTACGATCACGTCCCAAGTTCCGCAAGTCGGCGAAACACTCTTCGGTGAACAGTTCCACATGAACCCTGGAGGCAAGGGGGCGAATCAAGCGGTAGCTGCGGCAAGGCTTGGCGCACATGTACAGCTTATCGGTTGTGTAGGAACAGACACATTTGGCAAAGAGCTAGTCGTGCATCTTGAAAAACAGGGTGTAGATGTCACGAATGTGGAACCGGTTACAGGTTCGACTGGAACAGCATCCATTACGGTAGCAGAAGGAGATAACAGTATTATTGTGGTTCCTGCTGCAAATTATAGAGTTACGGCAGACTTTGTAGAGTCAAAGCGAGATGTTATTGCAAACAGCGATATTCTAGTCCTTCAACTTGAGATTCCGCTAGAAGCGGTAGAGAAGGCAGTCGAGATTGCTCATGCCAATAACGTGAAAGTAATCTTAAACCCAGCTCCAATTCAAGAACTGACTGCGGAATTGATTAGCAAAGTAGACTATATCACTCCTAATGAACATGAGCAGTTGTTGTTAAAGCAAACACACAAGGAGCAAGAGCTTGCAGGTAAGCTTATCGTGACGAAAGGCAGCCAAGGCGTGACCATTACCAAGGCAGGTCAAGAGATTCAGATTCCAGCTTACAAAGTGGATGTTGTCGACACAACAGGAGCAGGTGACTCTTTCAACGGAGGACTTGCATGTGCACTTGTTCGCGGACTTGATCTAGAAGAAGCTTGTCGCTTTGGTAACGCAGTTGGAGCTCTATCGACGACAAAGCTAGGCGCACAATCCGGAATGCCGACAGCGGAAGAAGTCGTAGCATTCATTCAAAATCAAGCGTAATCAGCTAAAGACTGATTCGCTTATAGAAGCAAAATGTAATCGCTTACTTTCAAAATTTGATTATATACATTCGAGGAGGAACTTACGATGACTAGAAGACCGATTATTATTGACACAGACCCAGGTATTGATGATGCAGTTGCTCTTGCGATTGCGCTATTCAGCGAGAAGCTGGATGTTCGCTTAATTACGACAGTTGCGGGTAATGTTGGACTTGAGAAAGTAACGAAGAATGCAGTTCACTTGCTTGAATTTTTCGGTAAAAAGGTTCCTATCGCACTTGGTGCAGCAAGACCGCTAATCAAGGCACCGATTGATGCAAGTGACATTCACGGTTCTACGGGCATGGACGGTTTTGATTTCAAGGAGCCTAAGGAAGATCTAGTATTGAAAGAGCATGCGGTGAATGCAATGTACCGTGTCATCATGGAAAATGAGGGACCAACGACGCTTGTTCCGATCGGTCCACTTACGAACATTGCCTTATTACTTTCCATGTATCCAGATGTAAAAGAGAAGATCGATGAGATCGTGTTGATGGGCGGCTCCTTAACTCGCGGCAACTACGGTGTAATGTCCGAATTTAATATTGCTGCTGACCCGGAAGCAGCGAAGATGGTATTCCATTCTGGCGTTCCAATTGTCATGGCAGGACTCGATGTGGGCTGGAAAGCACTTGTGTTCCCAGAAGACAGTGAGAAGTTGAAAGATATGAATGAGACGGGCAACATGATTTATCATCTTTTCCAAAAATATAGAGGCGGCAGCATGAAGACAGGACTTAAGATGTACGATAGCTGTGCGATTGCGTACTTGCTTAAACCTGAAATGTACGAAGTTGCAGAGACATTCGTTGATATCGAACTAAGCGGATCCATGACAGCAGGATGTACAGTTGTTGACTTAAGAGGGTACTTGAAGCAACCAAACAATGCAAAAGTGTGCGTAGATATCGATCCAGTTATGTTCAAAGAATGGTTTATGGAAAGCTTAAGCAAGTGTAAATAACGGACAACTAGATGTTTGAGGGAGGAATCAACTCATGGATTCGAATTTAATCATGTATGCATCAGCAATTATTGCTGTACTCATTGTTATTTATATGTTGATTAAGAAAATGGACATCAAGATCACGTTGTTCCTGATGGGTATTATCCTAATCTTCATTAGTATGGCGATGGGTAAGGATATTGCGATCAAAAAATTCGTCTCAACTGGCTCATTATGGTTAGACCCCTTGCAGGTCATCGTTACCCAGTTTAAAGATACGTTCACAGCTGCTGGATTTATCGTTCTAATCTTAGGTGGATACACAGCTTATATGTCGTCCATCGGTGCGAATGATGTAACGGTTAACGCATTAACGAAGCCCATTTCAAAAGTGAAATCGGTATACATTTTAGTTCCACTTGTATTCTTACTTGGTAATGCGTTGTCACTTGTTGTGCCGAGTGCTTCGAATTTAGCGATTATTTTGCTAGCGACATTGTACCCGATCTTGAGAAAAGCAGGCATGTCGCCACTAACTGCAGGGGCAATTATTGCAACGTCTGCTACAATCGTACCTACACCACTTGGCAGTGATAACGTTGCGATTGCAGAAGAACTTGCGAAACATGCTTCCTTCGCAGGACTTACCGTAACAGACTATGTATTCAAATATCATGCGTTGGTATCGATTCCGACGTTGCTCTTCATTGCAGTTGTCCACTACTTCTGGCAGAAGCGAATGGATAAGAAGGCAAGTCTAAAAGCAGGTACAGGTAGCAATGAGACGATTGAAGAGACAAAAACAGCAGAAGTTAAAGGTGGATTGCTCTTCAAAACGGTATATGCGATTCTTCCGGTATTCCCCATTGTGCTCTTACTTGTAGCTTATGGGTTGCAGCTTGTAACAGGTAAGGCGATTAACATCAGTGTAGAGGTTGCTACTCTTGTATCGTTCATCCTAGCGATTGTATGTGAGCTCATTCGTCATAAAGGGAATAAGAGTGTACTTGAGAAGACCGAGGCATTCTTCAAAGGTATGGGTGGTGCAATTCCGATTGTGGCGTTGCTAGTTGCAGCATCCGTCTTCGTAACTGGCCTCAAATCAATTGGTCTTATGGATGAACTGCAATCCGCGATGCAGCATATCCAAGGTAATGGTCTAGACTTTGTTCTACCGTTAATTCTAGTTGCGCTAACGGCTCTAATCGTTATCTTGAGTGGTAGTGGAATTGCACTCGTGTTTGCAATGGTTCCGTTAATTGTGCCACTTGCTGAGGCAGCAGGTATTAGTCCAATCTCCATTTCGGTTCCACTTGGTCTAGCGGGCAACTTGTTCCGCGCCGTATCACCGGTTGCGGCAGTTGTTCTGATCGTTGCAGGTACGGTAAAAGCAGATCCAATCGCAATTGTGAAGCGGACTTCAGTTCCGATGATTGCTGGTGTAATCTTCATGTTTATTCTATCCATGATCATGTTCCAATAAATTCGTTGTTAGTAACGAATAGAGAAGGACCGTTGTCCAAGATAATATTGAGTTTTATTGCGCTGAACGTTTCGGTACTCAGTGGAATCATCATTCCTTGGTTATACGTATATTTTTCCATACAGTGATGATGAGGTGGGAGAAGCTTAAAAACTGTCTTTACGAAATCTTTAAGGAAACTTTATAATAGATAAAGAAAATTATGAAAATAAGCTGCTATCTGTTGCGTACAGGGGCAGCTTTTTCAATTGCGACGAGAGGGGAACACCATAGTGGGGGCAACATTGTTATACATTGAGGATGATAAGGAGATTGGTTCCTTTGTTGTTGATCATCTACAGGAGAATCAATATGAAGTGAAGTGGTTGATAAGTGGGGATCGTGCGGTAGAGGAGTTGGAGGGATGCAATCTCGTCATTTTGGACATTATGCTACCTGGATTAGATGGGTTCACAGTTGGTCAGCGTTTGAAAAAGGCGGGGCCCGCGATTCCCATTCTGATGTTATCTGCACGCACATCGATAGATGATAAGATTCAAGGGCTCCAATTGGCGGACGACTACTTAACGAAGCCGTTTCACCCCGATGAACTCGTTGCTCGTATTGAGGTATTGCTGCGTCGTTCCAGTGAGCCGTCGAAGGAAGCGAAGCGAATTAAGCATTTGGAAGTGTATGAGGCGGAAAATCGGATCATCAACACGGATAACGGCGAAGAGATCATGTTAAGCGGTAAGCAGTTTCACATCTTTATGTACTTGATCCGCCATCTCGGCCAGATTATGACGAAGGAGCAAATTTACGAGTCGGTGTGGGGCGAATCATACATTGAGGGCGATAAGACACTGATGGTACATATCCGATATTTACGCGAGAAGCTCGAGAGGGATGCGGCAGCGCCGGAAGTGATCCAGACGATTCGAGGGCTCGGTTATCGCGTGAGGGGATGATAGGATGAAGAAATTTCTGAATCGTATACGACCGAAAAATTGGTTTCGAAAACAGTCCCTGTTAACAAGATATTTCATTATCATCCTAGCAGGCATCCTATTTATTCCAATCATTATGCCCCTTGCAAGCATATCGTATCTGCTTTCCACTCAGATTATAGAAGGTGAATTTAAGCCGCGCTTTAAGTACGGCAACACAGCGGAAATTAAGGACATGTGGTATGCGAAGGCGATCGAGATGGAAGGGAAGACGGACGAATATATACATAATGACTTTGAACAGTTGAAGAAGGACTACCCGGAAGCGTCATTTTTCTGGGTCGATGAGAAAAGTGTAACGAGAGCGGAGGTTCCGGAGCAAGTGAACATCCCAGCAACATGGGCTGCACACGAAGTCGTCAACTTTATGAAGAATAGCTTTAATAATGACCCGTATACGATCATTGCATATATGGGGAAAGGCAACAAGGGGCCGAGCTTTATGGTCATGCAAATTCCTCGTGAGCTCGTAACAGACGATAATCCTGCTGGTTCAGGAACACCATATTATGTAAGTTTCGTCCTCATTACGTTTATACTATTTATAACGGTGTCGCTACTATTCTTCCGTGGAATTCGCCGCAGATTACTGCATCTTCAGGATGCAATGGTTATTGAAGACGAGCAGGGCATCCCGCAGACAATTAAGCTGTCACGTGAGGATGAGATCGGTGCATTGGAGCAATCATTCAATGGTATGATTGAGCAGATGCGTGAAAGTAAAGCACGACAGACAGAGGAAGAAGAGCTCCGCAAGACGTTAATCGCGAACCTTTCGCACGACCTTCGTACACCGTTAACAATCATGAACGGCCATCTATACGGGATGCAGCGTGAGCAATTGACAGAGCAAGGCCAGCAATCACTGAAGGTGATTCAGGAGAAGTCGCAAGGTCTTGGTGAACTCATCGATAACCTGCTCGCCTACACGCTAATGACGAGCGGGCGCTATTCCTTAACGTTCAAGTCACAAGATGTGCTGCGCATTGCAAGAGAAAGTGCGGCAAGTTGGTACCCAATATGGGAAAAAGCGAATATCGAGGCGGATATTGATCTGCCCGACATGACGCTTATGTGGCGAGTGGATAAAGCAGCTTTCCAAAGGGTCGTGGATAATTTGTTTCAGAACATTATCCGTCACGCCGCTCAAGGGAGATATGTGGGTCTATTCGTAGAGGAGCGGGAAGGTCGTCAGGCGCTCGTCATTGTCGATCGCGGGCCAGGCATAGATGCTAAGTCTGATGCGAAAGGCGCAGGTATTGGGATGGCAATTATCAACTACTTGATCAAAGAGATGAAGCTAGACTGGTCGATAGACAGTTCACCAGAAGGGTCACGGATCTCGATATATGAACGCTAATAGAGGTACTTGTAAGTTTAAACTACTTTTAAACTTGCAAGTACTTTTTATTTAACCTTCAAGCGGTAATATAGATTTTGAGGTGATTGAGATGAATAATAACAAATGGGTAATTGAGACCAAGGGTCTCAGTAAACAATATAAAGGACACCAAGTCGTATCCGACTTGAACTTGCAAATTGCGAAAGGCGAAATTTACGGATTTTTAGGTCCGAATGGCGCGGGTAAAACAACGACAATCCGTATGCTGCTCGGTCTCATTAAACCGACAACTGGCAACATTGAAATATTCGGTAAGTCACTTGAAAAGGAGCGCATGTCGATCTTGAGAAAAATCGGCTCGCTCGTCGAATATCCTTCCAACTACGCGCACTTGAACGCGATTGATAACTTAGAAGCAATTCGCCACATTATCGATGTGCCGAAATCACGTATTGACGAAGTACTTGCTATTGTAGGTCTGACGAAAGACGCAAAACGAGCTGTCAGAGGGTACTCCCTTGGGATGAAACAGCGCTTGGGAATCGCCAGTGCATTGCTCGGTAATCCGGAATTGCTAATCTTGGACGAGCCGACAAACGGTCTTGATCCAGCGGGTATATTGGAAATTCGTGAACTAATTAAAGAGATGCCAAAGAAGCATGGCATTACAGTTGTTGTATCGAGCCACTTGCTCAGCGAAGTAGAGCAGATGGCATCGATGATCGGGATTATCCAGCAAGGAAAGCTCGTTTACCAAGATACGATCAGAAACATGCAGCGTCAATCGCAAGCTGTGATGAAGCTGCGCGTATCTGATCCAATTGCAGCTCGACAAGTGCTCGTGCAACAAGAGATGCCAATTACATTAGTGAATGATTCCAACGTACTTGAACTAGGATCTACAGATGAAGATATCGTGGCAGGTGCGGTTCGCAGTCTCATCTTAGCTGGACATGAAGTATATCGCGTGGAAGAAGAGCGTCAGTCGCTGGAACAATTGTTCCTCGATATTGTGGAGGAGGGGAAAGGCAATGCTAGCTAGAGCATTCAGAGCAGATCTTTTGAAGATGAAAGGCAAAGGGCTGTGGTTTCTCGTTCTTCTCGCCCCGCTTGGTCTTATTGCGATGCAGGCGCTCAACTATGGATTGCGCTATGATTATTTGATGCAACAATATGCAGATGATCAATGGGGCAACCTGTTTCATAATTTAATGGGCTTTATCCCGATCGCCCTGTTGCTAGGTGTAACGATACTGGGCTCGATGACAGCGAGTATTGAACATCAGCTCAGTTCGTGGAAACAACTGTTGGCGTTGCCGATTTCTCGGTATTCGGTGTATGCTTCGAAGTTTATGGTCGTCGTGCTTATGCTGACGATGGCTTGCATTTTGCTCATGTTTGGGACGGTTGTTCTCGGACTTGGACTTGGTTTTGAAGCGAGCATTCCAGTAGCTAAATTGTTGAAAATGTCGTTCTTCCCGTTCATTGCAGCATGGCCGCTTCTAGCGTTTGTGTTATGGTTGTGTTTGACTTTCAAAAACCAGTCGATGCCAATTACGATCGGCGTAGTGTGTGCGGTATTGGCATTCTCACCGGTGGACGAGCGCCTGCCGATTAGCTGGCCGTATGCGGCTTATCAATCGGCAAACAGTTTGCTATTTTTAGGTGCAGGTTTAGTGTGCGGTGTGATCGTCTTTGCAATAGGCTCGATTCACTTTAATAAGAAGGACGTGAGTTAAGATGGGATTTCGTTCATTTATCGGGTTATTTCGTTCGGAACAGTTGAAGATTAGTCGGTCCCGCATCTGGGCAATTATTATAGCAAGTCCACTTTTAGCAGTCATAATCGGTTCGTTAGTTTCGCTGGACAAATTGCCAACAGAGGCACATTATTTATTCCTTCAAACGGTTACATTTTCATTGCATGCGCTGCTATTGCTGCCGATCATGACGGCGATCTTGTCCGCTACCGTTTGCCGCTATGAGCATGAGGGAGGCGGTTGGAAATCATTGCTTTCGCTGCCTACGTCCCGCATGAACGTTTACCTCGTGAAGTTTATTATTGTAGCTCTGCTGCTTGCTGTTACCCAGTTGCTCATGCTGGTTGCGTTTGGCATTGCACTAACTGTTCAAGGGATCCCTGGCGGATTGAACTTGGAGCTGACACTGCCTGCTATCATTAGTGGATGGGTAGCTTGCTTGCCGCTCGCTGCGCTTCAATTGTGGGTGTCAATCGGATGGAGCAGCTTTGGGGCAGCACTCGCGATAAACGTGGTGTTTACGCTCCCGAATATTTTGATCGTGAACTCCGAACAATTTGGCCCTTACTATCCGTGGGCACAGCCTGCTTTTGGCATGATCGTAAGCGAAGGTGGAGCGAGCTTCAGTGGGCTTACACTACCGATGGAAAACTTATTCATAACGGTGGGAGGAAGCTTCCTGTTCTTCTTCATCGGAGGGTTGCTCTATCTGAAACGCAAGGAAGTGTAATAGAATGACGCTTTATCAGATTCGGCTGATTAAAGACTGTTGGAAGTACTATTGGATGTTTATGGTTGCCTCAACACAAGGTCAAACTCGACCCAATTTGTCCTTGTGCTGAGTTGGTTGCGATACATATTCAGGCTATCATGTCCCTCTGAACAATTACTGAACTTCGAATTATTTGGTCGTAATGACGACAGTCTGCGTCTTCCCATCCCATGTTACGTTTCCACCGAACAACTCACCAACGAACCTTGCGGGAGCCAAGGTAAAGCCATTCACGAGCTGCGCAGGCTGATCGAGCGCTTTAAATTGACCATTCACATAAGCGATCTTCTCATTCACCGTTAGCTTGAGCGAAGTACTACCTTTCTGTGCGGTAACGGTCTGCGTTGCTTCATCAAACTTCACAACAGCTCCCATCGCTTCAAAAATCGCCCTTAGCGGTGCCATCGTAGATCCATTAAGAATAAGTGGAGGCTGCTTGAACACTTGCTCCTTGCCATTAATCATCACATTAACCCGAGGTGCGATTCCGAATGACTTACTCGCGACTTTCTCACCAGATTTGTTATAAACTCGTAGCTCAAGTACCGATCCATGCATGACATCTCCAGCGTCGAGCTCCAAGCCATAAGGCAGTTCCGTTTGCGTAGCAATGACTTGTCCATTGAGCACATATTCAATTTTGCCAATATACACATCTGGAATCTTTACGAACGGGACGAACTTCGCTTTCTTGGAAAAGGATTCATGCTCTGCGTCCACTTTCACATATCCGATCCCGCCTTCCGGCGCTGCGCCATCGGATACTTTTGAAAGTAGGAACGGATTTGCGATCAGCTTGCTGTAATAGCTCTGAATGCTTGCCGAAGTGCTAAGTGTGTAGTCGTTCTTCGCATTCTTCATCTGCTGATCCACGTTAAAGTACGTGATCGCTTTCAGTCTTGGATATTTGTAAGGCATAATTTCATATAATCGCTGTAAATTAAGTTTTGCCCAGTCTGTAAAATCTTCTTTAGCCGAATGGGAGTAGTGAGGTACCCCCGTCTCGCTCAACATCAGCGGCTTGCGATCTGCGTATGTATTGTACAATTTAGTGAGTCGCTCTACGTTACTCGTCTGCAACATAGATGGCAGAGAAAGATCGCCGTTCGCATACGGTTCAATGTATAGGCTAACGCCAACCCAATCTACATAATCATCACCCGGATAGTAGGCATCAATCGTGTCAGCAGGTACATCCCCAGGGCTCCATACCATTGCCACATTCGGTGCTTCCTTCGCGAACACATCATGCAGCATGCGGAATTTTTCAATATATTGGCTTGGATTGCCGTGCCACTTTACCCAATTGCCATTCATCTCTCCTGCAAAACGTAAGAAGATCGGAATACCCGCTGCTTTCGCATCTCGCGCCCATTTGCGTAAGTATTCGCCATCTACAACTGGATCGAGCCCATTGTCAGGCTCCCATGCAATTTGCAAGGCACCGCCGGCATCTTTAGCATGCTGCGCATAAGCCATAGGGAATGAGCCCGGCCAGTGTGCGTAAGCTAGATAAATCGCGTGATCCTTACCATACACTTCGCCTACTTTATTAAAGCGATTGCCTGTCTTTGGGTCTTGCTCCGCGTACATCCCTAAGTATGTGCCGTAAGCAGGTTCGAACTTCGCTAGCTTCCCATTCTTCGGCGCTGCTAATGCCTTCAGATCGACAACATGATCATCTTGGCGATAAAGCTCTACAGTCGTGCGAATTTGATCTGCGCGCTGCAACTTATTAAAGCCCCAGTCAGTACCTTTATTCGTCCAATATTTATTTTCCAATTCATAATACGTAATTGCTTGATCGTAATCTCCGATAGAGTCGTAGTATGCGTTCAAGTTACCACTGAATAGGGCGGCGTTATCCCAATTACCGACACTTGCATAATGCTCAGCAAGGAACTTCCAGTGGGGAACTGCATCTGCTTTATTGCCCTTGGCTACTAATTTTTCAGCGGCTTGCCAGCGATTCCATACTGTATCAGCATAGGCCGAGGTAGGGAGGATAGTTAAACTTCCTACGATCATCGTTGCGGCGAGTGTGGCGAGTCCAAGACGTTTCATTTTCTGTGTAATCATGTTTCTATCATGCTCCTTTTCTAGTTGAATCTTTGGAAATCTGATCATTACGCTTGCTGCTTTCTATATTCATTGGGTGATACGCCGTACATCTTCTTGAACACTTTACTGAAATACTTCTCATCTTGATAGCCAACCATCTCGGCGATTTGCGTCATTCGAAGTGCGGGATTAAGCAGCAGCATCTTCGCTCGTTCCATGCGAATTCGGCTAATGTAATCCGTCATATTCTCGTTAAAGTATTGCTTGAACTTGCGCGAGATGTACTCCCTGCTCATGAAAAAATGATGCGAAATCTCCTGTAGCGACACATCGCGATGTGCATTAACTTCGATGTACTTGGCAATATCATACACGACGTGAGAACCTTTGTGGCGATATCCGGCAATTTGATTGGAAAATCTTATAAGTGCATCCGTCAGTTGTTCTTGCCAGAGATCAATTGAGAAATGTCCACTATTATCGATAGGCAGTGTAATGACATCTTCCGGCAGCTCGATCTCTGTACTATCGACAAGCTCTTTACCCCAGCGACTTGTCAGTACACGCAGCGCCTGTCGCCAGCGATCGAATTGCTCTTGTGTAATAGTTGGCTGCTTATGAACAGTATCCATCCACTGCATAACAGCTGCTTCTATTTGCTTAGGCTGACTACTCAGAACAGACAAGCGAATCGGTTCTTCATGTGCGCCCCAGCCCATTTCCGTTCCGATGACGATTTGTTCTTTGCGAAATAGATGCACGCCAGCCTCAGCTTCGAGTAGATTACGATAACGCAAGGCACATCGTGCTTCATTGTAAGAATCGGTAACCCCAAGAGGGAATTTCTTGATCCCGCCTAAGCCTATCTCACACTGGTCTCTAAGTGTCGTTGATAACACATGTTGAATATGTGCAGTATGAGTAGGTGTAACTTGTAACGACTGCCAGAGCAGCAGAACAATTTCATTCTCTCGATTAAAAGAGCGGAACGCGACACCAAAGCGCTCACGTCCTTGTCCTACAATTTCATTACAAACGTTCGTTATGGTGAAGAATAGCAACTCTCGATTGGCTGCAAATTTACGCCATATCGCTTGGCTAAGCGTATCGACAGCAAGCACAGCAACCTGACATTCAGTCAGTTCATCTAGTTTTACACCAAATTCTTGCTGCATAGCAGAGGTATGTTTCTGCAACGTGTGCGGATGCATAATAAATTCGGAGAAGACCTTGTCCCAGTACACAGGCTTAATGACGTTCATCTCTATATTCTGCATCGCCTTGCGCTTACGCTCAGCATCCTCTTCTCTCCAGCTAGTAACGGCATTGCCTACCGTGTTTGTTAATTGCTCGGGATCAATTGGCTTTAAGATATAATCAAATCCACCATGCTGCATCGTATGACGGACAAGCGGGTAATCATCATAACCACTGATGACAATGGTTTTGCTAGTTGGGCTATGCGTCTGTATCCATGTCAGCAGTTCTTTGCCCCCTGTCACGGGCATCATCATATCGGTAAAAATAAGCTCGGGACACATCTCGTTAATAGCCGAGATCGCTTCCTGTCCATCAGCTGCTTCCAAAATCGTCGTAATACCGAATGTTGCCCATGGAACGAGCAGTTTGATTGCTTCGCGAACGTGTTTTTCATCATCAACAATTATCGCCTTCATCATGTTTCCTCCTTCAGTAGTGGGATATTAATCGTTACGATGAGTCCCCCGTTTGACGGGGATTCCAGTATTAGCTGAGCTTCTGATCCAAAATGGAACTTCAAGCGTGACAACACATTCAGTAGTCCAATGCTCTCTTGCGTCTCGACCACTTCCATCTCAGATGAACAGCGACTCAGCATGTCCTGAATCTCTTGCAATCGCTCAGCGTTTATTCCTTTGCCGTTGTCCGTAATTCGAATGTGCAGGGAGCCCTCTGCAGCAGAGCTAGTCTGAATTTCAATACGTGAATCATTTTGCAAAAATCCATGTTTAAAATAGTTCTCCACAATTGGCTGCAGCGTCATCTTCGGCACAAGAATGGAATCAAAGCGCTCATCGAGTGTGTACACAACTTCTAACTGCTCATCAAAACGCTGCTTCTGCAAAGCCAGATAAGCCTTCACATGATCGATTTCACGGGCAAGCGGTACAATCGTCTCATGCGTGTTCATGCTGTAACGCATCATGCGACCAAGTGATGTAATGAGTGCGTAGATTTTCGGTGCGTCGTGCTGAAGTGCCATCGTGCCGATCAATTGCAAGGTGTTGTACATAAAATGCGGGTTAATTTGCGCCTGCAGCGCTTTAAGTTGATACGTCTTATTCGCAAGATCAAGTCGATATTCCCGTACAACTAGTTCATTAATCTTCTGCATCATCTGGTTAAAACGCTTCGCCAGTTGCCCCGTCTCATCCTGTGATGAAATGTCGATGACTACATCGAGATTGCCTGGCTCAACTTTGCGAATCGAGGCAATTAAATTCTTAATCGGAGCCGTAATTTTAATTGAGATCGTCAGCGTTGCAGCGATAATGACAATGAGGAATACGATGCCGAGCATGACGTTAATTTGAGTTAATTGTCTGGCATCTTGGTACAAATAATCGTAAGGAATACGTTTAACTATCGTCCAGTTCATGTAGGTGGTTGAGATTTTCTCGTAAATATGGAGCCCGGCAAATTGATCCTGATCCCAAGCGAATGAGCCCTTACTATCTGTCACCCCTTGGACATGCTGTACCCAAGATTCATCTAGCACTTTACCAACTTGTTCAGGATTGGGGGAGTAGATCACGGTTCCTTGTTCATCTAACACATACAGTTGTTCATGTTCCTTGGCGTAGAGCTGTTCGCAAATTTGGTTAATCACGTTCATTCGCACATCGAGTGATAGGGTGCCGACAATTTTGTCAGAAGGCAGTTCGAATAGAGGACGATTGAACGTCATGATGATACTCGGATCGAAATAAGGATAATAGCCGGTGCCATACTCATGACTGAGATGTGGTGGTTCTACTGTCGGTTTGGTATTGGAGATGGTTGGACTATATTGCTTGCCATCGGCGACTTTGCCGAGCCCTTCCATCATGAGGTAGGTTTGATCGCCTTTAGCAATATATAGTTTGGTTTGATAAATTTCCTTCATCGAACGATTGAGGAACAGCATAGAGCGGTAAATTTCATTGGAATTCTCGCTGTATGTTGGTCCGTTGATAATAATTTTATAGAGCGTCTGCGTCCCTGCTGAGTAATAGATCGGATCGTTGTAGACGGAAAGTGAGATTTGGTTAAGAATGTTCATGTAGTTCTCAATATTGGTCTTACCTTGAAAAATAAGGTTCGAGTTCTGCTGAACGGACGTGTTCTGTACGTTATTTTTCACATTGGTATATGTGATCATAATGAAAGTGACCATCGGAATGATGGTCGCCAGACATAGAAAGACGATCAGTTTGTTGCGGATGCTGCGTTTTACAAAATCCATAGGCGTCTCCATTAAGGCTCGAATTGGGATGTGTTCAATATATTCCACCCTACTAATCAAAATCCTCTGTGTTTTCTGATAACGACCCTAGGTACAATAAGTATCATGCAAGTCGTATCAATATTGGAAGGGGAGATTGCACAATGTCCCGCAGCAGAAAAATGTCTTCAGCGCTGCAGCAAACCGTATTCGTCGGACCCGCCGTGCTGGTGTTCGCACTTATTGTACTCGTGCCCTTTGTGATGGGGATGTACTATTCATTTACTTCATGGAATGGGGTATCGGATGAAGTCACTTGGGTTGGATTTAAGAATTTCATAGATTTGTTCTCGAATGACCCCGAATTTTTCAATTCGTTCTGGTTTACGACAAGGTTTACTATCTGTGCAGTGGTGCTGACGAACTTACTTGGGTTCATTCTGGCTTATATGCTGACGAAACCATTGAAGCTTCGCAGTGTATTACGCACGATTTTCCTATTACCAAACGTGATTGGTGGATTGTTACTTGGGTTCATCTGGCAATTTATTTTTGTAAAAGGTTTCGCTGCAATTGGAGAAGCAACGAACATCGGATTCTTCCAGCTGCCGTGGCTGGGTGATGAGACGACAGGGTTCTGGGCGCTCATTATCGTCAGTGTGTGGCAGGGTGCAGGCTATCTGATGATCATCTATATCGCAGCGATGGTGAATGTACCGAAAGAATTGTTAGAAGCTGCGCACTTAGACGGCGCATCCAGAGGTCAGGTGCTGCGTCATATCTTATTGCCGCTCATTATGCCTGCCATTACCGTGTGTCTGTTTTTAAGCATTGCATGGTCGTTTAAGATGTTCGATCTGAATATGTCGCTCACGAAAGGCGGTCCGTTCCGCTCTACGGAGTCTGTGGCAATGAACATTTATGCAGAAGCGTTCCAGAACAATAATTACGGACTTGGCGCTGCCAAAGCGTTCCTCTTTTTCATTGCTGTTGCTGTCGTATCCTCCTTGCAGGTGTATGTGACGAAGAAGAAAGAGGTGGAGATGTAATGGAAGCAGGTCGGATGTATTCGAAACGGATATTTGGAGTTGAAGTGATTGCGGTTGTGCTGGCATTACTCTTCCTTGTCCCGTTCTATTTTGTCTTAGTGAATTCGGTCAAAACATTTGCAGATATATTGCTGAACTCGGCGGCACTGCCGACGAAGCTCGAGTGGGGCAACTACTCCAAAGTATGGACGATTACGAACTTCCCACGTGCACTTCTTAATTCTTTTCTTATAACGGCAGTTAGTAATATCGGGATTGTGCTTATTAGTACGATGGCGGCGTATCGAATGCAACGATTCCCGAGCCGGTTTAATGCGATATTTTTCATGTTGCTGGTAGCGGCAATGGTCATTCCATTTCAGTCCGTCATGATTCCGCTTATTAAAGTGATGAGCACGCTAAGTTTAAGTAACTCGATTCTGGGAATTGTGATATGTTACTTCGGATTTGGACTTTCGATGTCGTTGTTCTTGTTCCATGGGTTTGTCAAAGGAATTCCGCGTGAGATTGAAGAATCTGCGGTTGTGGATGGTTGTGGACCGTTCGCTGTGTTTTTCAAAATTATTATGCCACTGCTGCGTCCGATCATCGTTACGGTGGTGCTGCTGAACAGCTTGTGGATCTGGAACGACTTCCTGTTGCCGCTTCTTGTACTGGGGCAGAAGCCGGAAGTTCGGACGATTCCGCTGTCGATCTACTCGTTCTTCGGTCAGTATACGAAGCAGTGGGATTTGGCGCTGGCTGCGCTTGTGATGAGTGTGATGCCAATTGTTGTGTTCTTTATGGTGTTGCAGAAGCACATTGTGGAGGGGATTACGGCGGGGTCGATCAAGGGGTAAGTTGTTCGGGGAAGCGTTTTGTGAGGGATTCGAGGAAGGTTGGGGCTGCGAGAAAAGGGAAGGTTCCGATCGCTATGCTTCCGGGTTCCTTGATTAGACTGGGGGTGGATGGAACCCTCCGGCATTAAGGCGACCACTTCGTTTCTTCACCTTCCCTCTTCTCTTCGCCCCAACAGCGCCGTGAGCATGCTTCTGCTCCTGCCTGCCGTCTCCCCCTCCCAATAATCTGCTGGGGGAGAGGCAGGAGTTCCATCAACCTCGGTTTCGGGTTGATGGAACGAGTCCCCTAGTCGGCTTGCATCCTATAGATGAGGCTACTACTGTCCACCCCATCTATAGGCTAGCGTTATTAATGTCTGTTCAGCATCAAGTTCTATGAGCGAGAAAGATCATCAGCGTTGCTTTGCAAGTGATGCTAGCAGCGCCTAGTCGGCGCGGGATCGGTGCCTCATCCTGTAGGAGATGAGGCACTCGATTTGAGACATTTCCGTTCTGAGGAGGGTTATTCAACCCAGAACGGAAATCCGCCCTCTCCCTGCTAAGTGGAGAGGGCGGGGGAAGTTAACGGCGTAGGGATGGTGCGGAGGAGGGGGCGTAGGGACGGGGAATGGGTGGAGAAACGTTAGTGGTCGCCTTAATGCCGTAGGATTCCAACAACATCTTAGTCTAATCAAGGAATCCGGAAGCATAGCGATCGTAAGCCATTCCCCAGTCCCGCAGCCACCTCCGCCCAAGCACCATCCCGAAGCAAATAGTGACGCTCCCCGCCCGAACCCACGTCAATAAGTTCCACCTTTTTGTTCAATATCGTACGTGTAACGCATTGAAGTTAACCTTTATGATGAAGGCATGAAACAATAATCATCTTTATAAAAAACTGGGGGATGACGAATGAAAAAGTTAGCGATCATGGGATTAACGTTAGCACTAGGATCTTCGCTATTAGCAGGTTGCGGCAGTAAATCAGATGATAAACCAGCTGCAACAACAGGCGCAGATACACCGAAGCCAAGTGCTGCTGCGACTGAGGCGCCTAAAGATATTAAGAAAGTAACGCTCAAGATGTTCCAATTCAAAGTGGAGATTGCGGATCAACTGAACAAATTAAAAGCAGAGTATGAGAAAGCGAATCCGAACGTTACCCTGCAAATTGAGACGGTAGGTGGCGGAGCTGACTATGGCGCTGCACTGAAAGCAAAGTTTGCATCTGACGATGCACCGGATATTTTCAACAATGGCGGATTCAGTGATCTAGAACTGTGGAAAGATAAATTAGAAGACTTGTCCGACCAACCATGGGTTGCAAACGTGAATGACATTGCAAAAGAGCCAATGACAAAGGACGGTAAAATCTACGGTCAACCAATGAACTTGGAAGGTTACGGCTTTATCTACAACAAAGATTTGTATGCGAAGGCAGGCATCACAGAGCTTCCGAAGACGTTGACTCAGCTTGAAGATGTAGCTAAGAAGTTACAAGCAGCAGGCATTACACCATTTGCGAACGGATATCAAGAATCATGGATTCTCGGTATTCATAACTTGAATGTAGCATTCGCTAACCAGAAGGACCCAGATAAGTTTATTGCAGGCCTGAAGGCAGGCTCAGATAGAATTCCGGGCAATTCCACATTCGATCAATGGGCGAAGATGTTTGATCTTACGATTAAATACGGCAACAAGAATATGTTAACAACGGACTACAACACCGAAATAACGATGTTTGCAAGTGGTAAAGCGGCTATGACGCAACAAGGAAACTGGACACAAGTCCAAATTTCCAAGATCGATCCGAACCTGAAGATTGGTTTTATCCCAATGCCAATCAACGATGAAGCAGACCAAGATAAATTGTTCGTCGGCGTACCGAATAACTGGGTAATCAACAAAAACTCCAAGATTAAGCCTGAAGCTAAGGAGTTTCTGAACTGGCTTGTATCTTCCGACATCGGTAAGAAGTATATCGTAGACGAATTCAAGTTCATCCCAGCATTCAAGAACATTACAGCTGATGCGAAGCAACTAGGCGATCTTGCAGCAGATATTCAGAAGTATAGCCAAGCAGGCAACGTTCGTTCTTGGAACTGGTTTAAGCTTCCTGACGGTGCTGTTCAAGAGTTCGGTTCCACAATGCAAGCTTATATTGGCGGTAAGAAGAACAAGGATCAAATGCTAGAAGACTTCCAGAAAACTCTTGATAAAATGTACAAAAAATAATTTCAGCCTAAGAGGACCAGCCCCGATGTAATGCAATCGGGGCTTTTATTTTCCATAATGAAAGGGAGTATGAATGATGCGTAAATGGTTCCAAAGAGGACTTATGTTCCTATTATCACTTGTCCTCATCTTCTCGGTCACACAACCAGCTTCTGCAACGATTAATAACACGTACAAAGCGTTCGTGATGGCTCCGCTCACTCACATTACAGACTGGACTGCATTCGGTAAACAGCTGAAGACACTGAAGGATAACGGAGTTGCAGGGATTACGACGGATGTGTGGTGGGGGGACGTGGAAGCAGCTGGTGATCAAGTATTCGACTGGTCGTACTACATCACCTATGCGAATCAAGTTCGTGCAGCAGGACTGAAGTGGATTCCGATTCTATCGACTCATCAATGTGGAGGGAATGTAGGAGATGATTGCAATGTGCCACTACCGTCTTGGATTTGGGGCAAGGGTACAGCCGATCAACTGAAATTTAAGAGTGAGACTGGTTATATGAACGGTGAAACATTGTCGCCATGGTGGTCAGGGACGGCAACGCAGTATGATGAGTTGTATGCGTCTTTCGCTGCTAATTTCAGCAGTTACAAAGATATTATCTATGAGATTAATTTAAGTGGTGGTCCAGCTGGGGAATTGCGTTATCCAAGCTACCAAGTTGCGGATGGTTGGTCCTATCCAAGCCGTGGCAAGCTGCAAGCTTATACAGAGACAGCGAAGACCGATTTCCGTAATGCCATGCAAACGAAATACGGCACGATTGCTGCTGTGAACAGCGCTTGGGGAACGAATTTAAGTGCATTTACTGCGATAAATCCACCAAGTGATGGCGATCAATTTTTCATCACTGGTCGAAATACGAACTATGGTAAGGACTTTCTGAATTGGTATCAGTCTGTGCTTACCAAGCATCTGTCTGCAATTGCAACGAAGGCGCATAATCGATTTGATTCAGCGTTTATGTATGACCGTGGAGATGGGGTTAAACCTGTCCCGATTGCTGCCAAAATTGCCGGTATTCACTGGCAGATGAACAATCCATCCATGCCACATGCAGCTGAATATGGTGTAGGTTACTATAACTATTCAACGATTTTGGATCAGTTCAAGACATCGAATGTGAATCTAACATTTACTTGTCTAGAGATGGATGATTCAAAGGCGAATTCTTCGCCTGAATATTCTGCTCCACAATCGCTTGTTATCAACATCGCCACGATGGCAAATAACAAAGGTATTACTTTAACAGGTGAGAATGCACTGCCAATCGTAAATGATGGGCAGAAGTATCAGAATCTTGCGCAAGCGCTATTTAACTACAACTTTAGCAGCTTTACACTGCTTCGTATGGCCAATATCGTAAATAGCGATGGCACAGGAACGGCAGAACTTTCTAACTTTAGTGATGCGATTGCAATGAAACCTGTCCCTGTTACGTTCCGCGTCAAAGGGGCAAATACAGCGTCAGGTGAAGAAGTGTATATCACAGGGTCACGCTGGGAACTAGGCAAGTGGACGACAAGTGTCTACGCACCGAAGCTCACATATAGTGGTGGAGACTGGGTAGGAACCGTCTACTTGGGTAGCAATCGATATTATGAATTTAAAGCATTGAAGAAAAACAGTTCGGGCAGCGTGACTTGGCAGTCTGGAGCGAATAAGACTTGGACGGTACCGAGTACTGGCGGCGAGTATGTTGTAAATTGGTAGAAGAGAGGCTTTTAGTAGTAAAAAAACGCGTCGAACTTAATGTTCGGCGCGTTTTTACATGGTTTAGCGCGAAGAGCGCTTGCCAATAATTGATAAATTAATGATCGAAATAATAATGCCGATAATTCGCGGTACATAACCGAGTAACGGAATGAACCCCAAGAATGCCATGGCGATGTTGATAATCGTAGTTAGAATCGTTCCATTACTGAGTATAAATGAGAGGATGGCACTTACAAACACGAGAGGTATAACCCAATTGGCTGACCATACATAGACGAATGGAATCATACTTAAGGCAAACCCGATTAGAATCAGTATTTCCACAACCATATGGATACGACTCCAGATACGTTTAGATTCGGACAAAGTATATCGCTCCTTTTTTTATAATGACCTGTTCTATTCATACGTTACAACTATTGAAAAAGGTTCGTGGAAAGTTATACTTATTCCTGCTTCGACACTGTTAATATATTTGCAAATCAGGTCGATACTAATAGATAAGGGTATTTTGAGAAAAAAGGTAGAAAGCGAGTGAATGGTCATGCATGCCTATACACAAGCGATTCGAGATGTACTTGAGCAGCATAGAGATGCTGAACAAGCGGAGCCAATGTCGCGTTATATGAAAGACTTGTTCCCTTTTCTCGGGATCCGGACACCTGTGCGCGATGAGTTAACGAAGCAATTTATCGCAGAACATGGACTGCCAGCACTTGAGGAGTTGTCGCTAATTGCACGTGAGCTGTGGCAGCTGCCAGAACGTGAGTATGCGTATGTAGCAATCTTTTTGATCGGCAAATATCAGAAAAAGCTTCAACCTCAGCACCTAGATCTATTAGTAGAATTAATCACGACGAAATCGTGGTGGGATACCGTCGATCTGCTTGCTTCTAATGCAGTGGGGTCCATTCTAAGGAAGCATCCCGAACTGCTGCCAGCATATCCCGATCAGTGGATCCATTCATCTAACATGTGGCTTGCGCGAACGGCGCTCTTGTATCAGCTCAAATACAAAACGCACACGGATGAAGAGCGGCTGTTCCGCTACATTCAAACATGTGCGTCTTCGAAAGAATTTTTCATTCAGAAAAGTATCGGTTGGGCGCTTAGAGAATATTCCAAGACAGCCCCAGAACAAGTTATTGCTTTTGTCCAAAAGGAAACCCTCGCGCCGCTCAGTCGTCGCGAAGCCCTTAGGTGGCTTGCGCGCACCTCGCCGATAAGCTAGCGATAGTAACGAGTGTTTCGCTGATTACTGATTATGATGATGTTAAGAATGGAGATTACGCAGCCGATGATACGAGGAAAGTAACCTAGCCCCGGAATAAAGCCCAAGAAAGACAGGGATACATTGATCAGTGCAGTTAGAATTGTACCATTGCCTAACAGGAAAGCTAAGACTGCGCTAATGATTGTAAATGGAACAACCCAACCAGACGACCATAGGTAGCCAAACGGGATAAGTCCAATGACATATCCGAGCAATATACATAGTTCAATAATGATGTGAATACTGTTCCATACGCGCTGAGAAGTGGACAAGGATGCTGTTCTCCTTTTTAGTAGCTAAGCTTCACTTACATCTTAAACCTTACGCCGCAGTGCTCGAAAAAAGTTGGTCAGAAGACCAGCGCACTCTGGCTGCATGATATTCGAAATCACCTCGACACGATGATTAAATCGATCTTCTTGTAGAAGATTCATTAGCGTCCCTGCGCAGCCTGCTTTCGGATCCGTTGTTCCATAGACAACAGTAGGAATACGCGACTGAACAATTGCTCCCGCGCACATTGGACAAGGCTCCAAGGTAACATACAACGTGCAATCGAGCAACCGCCAAGCATCAAGGTGTTCGCTAGCTTGACGAATCGCAATAATTTCAGCATGAGCTGTCGGGTCATGCGTCGTTTCTCGTAAATTATGCCCACGACCGATAATTTTATCCTCGTGTACAATCACTGCGCCAATTGGAACTTCACGGAGTTCTTCGGCAAGTTTTGCTTCGCGGATGGCCTCGTTCATGAAGCGGATATGGTTTTCCACAGGGGACAACCTCCTCGTTTCTTTTATTAACAGGTGGATAACCCGTTCGAACATCTATTCTTGTTAACATTTTGTGTATAAGTCTGTGGATAAACACACCTAAATGTGGATAAGTCCTTTTTTTCAGTAGATATAAGGATTCGTAATTATAGATTGTAAGTAATTTCATGGGAACTAGCAAGGCACGTCTATGCAATCATTATACCTAGTAAAGGTGGGAATTTATGAACATGCAAGCTGAAGGAGACCGACCGAGCCCTATGCCCCCTACTTTTGGTAAGGGACTGGGTGCAGCTCAAGCATTTGTAAATGCGGTTACGGTGGTGGAGATAAGTAATTTTGTATCCACAGGGGTCTTGCGATATGCAGAGGGAGATATTATTGAAGTTGAGATTTCAGAATGGGAAATATTCAAGCTTGGCGAGTCACTAAAGCTCACGATTTATTCAACGAGTGGGATTCATCATTTTGAAAGTAGAGTCATTGCAAGAGATTCGGGTTCGGTTGTTGTTATTAATCCACCTGATATAAAACGTCGATTCTTCGATCAGAGGGAGCACCCAAGGGTCGATGTGAATCAGTTGGGATTTATTCAGAGCGTGGCAAATCCACTTCAATCGCATCAATTCGAAACGGTGACACCTGTCCCGCTAACAATAACCAATCTTTCACTTGGCGGCGTGGGATTTATTATTCGTGCTGGCGAGCTGAATATGCAATCGGGATATCTTGTTGAGATGGAGATGGAATTCGGGTTTGAATTAAAAATGGAAGCAGAGATCGTTCGTAAAGTTGAAGAATCTGCTGGTGTATTCTATGGTGCGAAGTTTGTGAAACCGCCGATTGCAGAGGAATTAATCTCGCTGCGCTCGTTCATCATGCGTGCACAGGTACGTACATATTTTGACTGGAAAAAGGGACAGGATGCTTAATGGTGATGCATTTGAAGGTGTTTTTTCAAATGATTAGCGGAAATCATTGAAATTTATCTGGAATTAGACGGTAATTCGTTGTATCGCGGGGTATGCTGTTATATAATATAGGTTGGTCTATTAATACGAACGTTTAAGGAGTGTCTTACCCATGGCTTTAAAAGCAGGAATCGTCGGCTTACCGAACGTCGGCAAATCGACTTTATTTAACGCGATCACGCAAGCGGGTGCCGAATCGGCTAACTATCCTTTCTGTACGATCGATCCGAACGTAGGGGTAGTAGAAGTGCCGGATGAGAGAATGCAGAAGCTGGTTGAGATTGTAGTACCAAAGAGCATCGTTCCAACTGCATTCGAATTCGTTGATATTGCAGGTCTTGTAAAAGGCGCAAGCAAAGGCGAAGGTCTAGGCAATAAGTTCCTAGCGAACATCCGTGAAGTGGATGCGATTGTGCATGTTGTGCGTTGTTTTGTGGATGAGAATATTACGCATGTATCGGGCAAAATCGATCCGATCGGTGATATCGAAACGATTAACTTAGAATTGATCTTGGCGGACTTAGATTCTGTTGAAAAACGTATCGACCGTTCCCGTAAAAATATGAAAGGTGGCAACAAGCAGTATGCTACCGAAGTAGAAGTTCTTGAGCGCGTTAAAGAAGCGCTATATAACGATCAGCCTGCGCGTAGTGTGGAACTGAGCGATGATGAGAAAATCGTTATTCGCGACATGCACTTGCTTACAATGAAGCCAGTATTATATGCGGCTAACGTAGCAGAGAGCGAAGTAGCGACAGCAGAAGATAACGAATACGTGCAAAAAGTTCGTGCATTCGCAGCAGAAGAGGGAGCGGAAGTTGTTCCAATCTCTGCGAAAGTAGAAGCGGAAATCGCTGAACTTGATGACGAAGAAAAAGTGATGTTCCTAGAGGAACTTGGCCTTGAAGAGTCCGGTCTTAACCGCTTGATCAAAGCCGCTTACAAATTGCTTGGTCTATACACATACTTCACAGCAGGTGTGCAAGAAGTACGTGCGTGGACAATTCGTAAAGGTACAAAAGCGCCGCAAGCAGCTGGCGTTATTCATACAGACTTCGAGCGCGGCTTCATTCGTGCTGAGGTTGTAGCGTACGACGATCTAATCGCAGCAGGCTCCATGAATGGTGCTAAAGAGCGCGGTCAAGTTCGTCTTGAAGGTAAAGAATACGTCGTTCGTGACGGCGATGTAATGCACTTCCGTTTTAACGTATAGTGATTCTATATCATAAGTGTATTTACAAAGTTAAACGAAGAATAAAAGAAGCAACTGGAGGAGCGTAAGCGTTCGCCTTTGAAATCGTGAAAATACCATAAAATAAATTCTAATTTCACGATTGAGACAGCGACCGGAAGTGCTTCTTTTATTCGCAGTGTCCTAACTTTTTGAATACACTGCACCACGGCGAATTAGTAACTACGTTTAAAACGGCATAAATTGTACAAACAAGGAAATATACAAGGGGGGAAATCCGAATGTTGGACCGTTTACAATCCGTAGCAGACCGTTATGACAAACTAAGCGAGCTGCTGTGTGATCCAGATGTAACAAGTGATTCCAAGAAGCTGCGCGACTACTCCAAAGAGCAGTCGGGTTTGCAAGAAACGTACGATACGTACATGGAATATAAAACAGTCTATGAAGGCTATGAGTCTGCAAAAGTCATGCAGAATGAGAAGCTTGACGATGAAATGCGTGAGCTTGTGAAGATGGAGCTTGAAGAACTAGGCGAACGCAAGGAAGAGCTTGAAGAGCGTCTTCACGTCCTCATGCTTCCGAAAGATCCGAATGACGACAAGAACGTAATCGTGGAGATTCGCGGTGCGGCAGGCGGAGACGAGGCAGCGCTATTCGCAGCTGATCTATACAAAATGTACACACGTTTTGCAGATACGCAAAACTGGCGTACAGAAGTACTAGATGTGTCACTGAATGACTTGGGCGGATTTAAAGAGATTATCTTCATGATCACAGGTAAAGGCGCGTTCTCCAAGATGAAGTATGAGAGTGGTGCACACCGTGTACAACGTATTCCAGTAACGGAATCAGGCGGTCGTATTCATACGTCTACGTCCACCGTTGTCGTGATGCCAGAAGCAGAAGAATTCGATATTGAGATCAAGGACAACGACATTCGTGTCGATACGTTCTGTTCCTCCGGAGCAGGCGGCCAGTCCGTTAATACAACGAAATCCGCGGTCCGTGTAACGCACGTTCCAACGGGCGTAATTGCAACTTGCCAAGATGGTAAATCGCAGAATGATAATAAAGCAAAAGCGCTACAAGTACTTCGTTCCCGTATCTTCGATAAGTTCCAACAAGAAGAAATGGCGAAGAGTGCTGCTGAGCGTAAGAGTAAAGTCGGCACAGGTGACCGAAGCGAGCGTATTCGTACGTACAACTTCCCGCAAAGCCGTGTAACGGACCACCGCATCGGGCTTACACTGCATAAGTTAGATACGGTACTTAACGGAGATATGGGAGAAATCGTGAATGCACTGACGATTGCTGCACAATCGGATCTACTCGATAAGGGAGATCAAATGTAAGATGAAACCGCAATTCTTAGGAGAAGCGGTAAATGGAACAGTGAGAGAAGCCTATGTTGAGGCTTCTTCTTTTTTAGAGGCGTGCGAGGTGCAGGACGCACGTATTGTTTGTGAACTGTTGCTTCAGCATGTACTCGGTGTTAGCCGAAGTGAAATGCTGTTCATGTGGTCGGAGAAATTTCCCGCGGCTCGCGCCACTTCGTGGCGCGAGGGTATTCAGCGGAAAGCCGAAGGTGAGCCGGTTCAATACATTATTGGCGAAACTGACTTCTACGGCATTACGCTGGGGGTCGGCCCGGGCGTGCTGATTCCGCGCCCGGAAACTGAACTCCTCGTGGAACATATGATGCACGAGGCAGTGAGGCTCTTCGGGCAAGGGGCGGAGCTCACCCTTGCCGATGTCGGGACCGGGAGCGGCGCGATCCCGGTCACAATCGCGCGCCACTGCCCGGCGTGGCGCGTATACGCTAGCGATCTCTCGCCGCAGGCGCTCGAGATCGCTAGGAAGAACGCCGCACGTTGCGGCGTTCACGAGCAGATCACCTTCTTCGAGGGTGATCTGTTGCGCCCCTTCATCGAGGGGCGCATAGCGGTGGATGTGCTAGTCAGCAATCCACCGTACATCCCAGCGAGGGAGATTCCCTCGCTGCAGCCCGAGGTGCGGCTGTTCGAGCCGCACTTAGCACTTGTCGGCGGCGAAGATGGGCTTGAGCCCTACCGCCGCCTGTGTGAGCAGCTGCCCGAGCTGCCGAAGATGCCGACGCTTGTCGGCTTCGAGGTTGGCATGGGGCAGGCAGAGGACGTTGCCGCGCTGCTTCGCGCCTGCGGCAACTACGAGGTCCACTTCGTGAAGGACCTCGCGGGCATCGACCGCCATGTGATTGGCGTTCAAATCTAGGCATCGCCTTAACTCAAATATTCCTATACGCAATGAATAGAGTACGAATGTAGCATAGAATTAGTCGCACGTTGTGTACGACGAATAAGAGGAGATCGCACGCTTTAGTGTAATCTCCTCTTTCTGTTAGACTGGACGGGCGTGATGTGTAACTAAATTGATGTGTAACTAAAACCAAATACGCGGTCTAATCACTTGCAGAAAATCTATAAAAAAAGCTGCCGATATTTATCGGCAGCTACAAATCTCTATTTATTAAAATTAACCTTCTCGCTCTCCGCACCAAGCGTAATCGTTGTCTCACTCGGCTTCGTCTCGGCAATCAGCTTGCCATTACGGTAGGAATAACGTACGGATGCTTGCTTACGAATCGCTTCGTACTCGTTCTCTGCATGAAGCACGATGAAGTTCGCAGGCTTGCCTGCTTCAATGCCGTACTTGTCCTCGATCTGCAACGTTCTTGCGCTGTTCTTCGTAATGAGGTCAATGGAGTTTACGATCTCATCATAACCCATCAACTGCGAAGCGTGGATACCCATGTGCAACACTTGCAGCATATTTCCTGTACCTAGCGGATACCAAGGATCGAAGATGTCATCATGACCGAAGCAGACGTTGAGTCCTGCTTGCTGCAACTCCTTCACGCGTGTTAATCCTCTACGCTTCGGATATGTGTCGAAGCGACCTTGCAGGTGGATGTTTACGAGTGGATTGGATACGAAGTTGAGGTCAGCCATTTTTAATAGACGGAACAGCTTGTACGTGTATGCATCATTGTAAGATCCCATTGCTGTTGTGTGACTTGCTGTTGTGCGGGCACCAAGACCACGCTCATAAGCTTCCTTCGCTACAACTTCAAGGAATCGAGACTGTTCGTCATCAATTTCATCACAGTGGATATCGACGAGACGGTCATATTTTTCAGCAAGATCAAATGCAATTCGCATGGAGTCAACGCCATACTCACGTGTGAATTCAAAGTGCGGGATACCGCCGACGACATCAGCCCCCATCTTCACAGCTTCTTCTAATAGTTCCGTTCCGTTCGGGAAAGATAAGATGCCTTCTTGTGGGAATGCCACGAGTTGAAGGTCCACATGGGATGCCATCTCTTCCTTCACTTCTAGAAGAGCTTTAAGTGCGATTAGTTCAGGGTCTGTTACGTCAACATGGGTACGCACGTGCTGAATCCCTTGAGCGATCTGCCATTTCAGCGCCGTCTTCGCTCTTGTCTTCACATCGTCTGCAGTTAACGTTTGTTTGCGCTGGGACCAACGCTGAATACCCTCGAATAACGTACCGCTCTTATTCCACTCCGGCTCACCTGCTGTAAGTGTTGTATCCAAATGAATATGCGGCTCGATAAATGGTGGCAATACAAGCGCGCCCGCTGCATCGATAACCTCATGATTGTGAGTATCTACAGGGGATTGTGTTACTTTCTCAAACTTGCCATCTTGTACGATAATATTCCAAAGGCCTTGTTGTCCTCGAAGTGTTGCGTTTGTAATGATCATATTTGAAAACTCCCTTCTAGTTGTCCTAATGCTCGAACAGCTCCCTACTCAATCTCCATAATAAAGACTGAGCTGGAAGCCATACATGTACGCTACGTACCTATCATACTATAAAACCTATTCTTCACGCTTTGGCATGCATTTCATCACGATTACATAGATAACAGCTGTTCCGATTAAGCCGTTAATTGGAGGAATACCTGGCAACAAGTTCGCTAGGATAACACCACCAGCCCATGCAAGAAGGGCAACCCAGTTCACTTGCTTGAATTTCATATCTTCAAATTTCTTGTAGTTACCGCGGTTTAGGATAAAGTAATCAGCAAGCAAGATTGCACCAATGGATGGTAGTGCAGTACCTAGAACCGTTAGGAATCCAACAAAGTTGTTGTAAAGCCACATTGCAGCAACCGTACCTACCAATCCGTTGAAGATAACAATTTTGTTCTTAGAGAACTTCGTAATATTTGCAAATCCAAGACTGGATGCATAAAGTGCATTTTCATTTGTCGTCCAAATGTTTAATCCGAGTACAACAATCGCAGGTAGAATCAGACCTTGCAAGAACATCACATCGGAGATGTCCGCTTTTCCGTATACAATCGCACCGACTGCGCCGAATAAGAACATTAAAGAGTTACCTAAGAAGAAGGCGATGACTGTGGATGTAACCGCTGATTTTGTCGTTTTTGCAAAACGTGCAAAGTCAGGAGTTAGTGTACCACCGCTAATGAACGACCCGATACAAATCGTAAGTGCTGCTGAAATTCCGATTGCTTGTGCCGGCTCATAAGCCATCAATCCTTGAATACCGCCAGCCGTTCCTGTTGCTTCAATTACAGAGTAGCTCCCTAAGATTGCGATGGAAGGCACGGCAACAATGCCTAGAATGGCTAGTGCTTTAATACCGTAGATTGCAGTGATCGTCATCAGAACACCAGAGATTGCAATGAGTGCATATACGTTCATGCCTGTTACTTTCTGAACCGGTACTGCGAACATTGCTACCCCAACACCGAACCAACCAACTTGTGTCGTACCAAGCAATAAGGAAGATAGATAAGAACCTTTAATCCCGAATGCGTATTTAGTAAGCAAGTGCGTGGACAATCCCGTCTTCGCAGCGATATATGCAAGTGCGCCTGTATATACCCCAAGAATGAGGTTACCCGTTAATACGATCCAGATAAATTGACTGAAGGTTAATCCATTGCCGAGTGCCCCACCAGACCACATGCTTGCGGAGAAGAATGTAAAGCCGAGCATCACCGCAAGTATTTTCCAAAAACCATTTCGATGTGACTGTGGTACCGGTTGTAACGAGAACTCTAAATCTACTTTTTCCATAACATATAATCCCCCATCATGTTAGTGTATGCGTGATGTAACTGATACCATGAACTCGAGAATGATATGCCTATGGCATAACAAAAAGAGGCTTACCGCCGTTTCTGACAGTAAGCCTCCTGTTTATGACAAACGAAAGGGTCTATGCGCATGCAAACACACACACGTCACCCACGTGTCGTCATAAAATTCCGCTGTCCTTGCCAGCCTCACGGGACTGAATTAAAGGTACCAAGTTTTATAAACGATTTTATTATGCAAAATATAGATCAACCTGTCAATGGTAATTACCTGCCAACAATGCTTAATTACTTATTCGCCACGTACACCTTCAGCAGTTTGCCCTTGATCGTCGTGTTCTTCATTACTTGGAGCACATGCTGGCCTTTGCCGTTTAGAATATCCACATAGGTCACGTTATCTTGGATCGCAATGATCCCGATATCCTCCGCGGTTACGCCTTCAATGCGAGCGATTGTACCTACGAAGTCAACAGCTCTTAGCTTCTTTTTCTTACCTCCGTTGAAATAGAGTTTCACGATCTCTTTGTTCAACTGCTCACTCTTGTCTACTTTAAGGTCAGGTTTCTTATTCATTTTCCTTGCAAAATCGTCCTGACTACCTGCCACCTCATCATTTGTCGGTGGGGTTAGACTCGTAATCTCAAATCCAATATAATCTTGAATTTCACGTAGGTATCGACCATCATTCGGGGTGACAAATGAGATCGCTTTGCCGGTTTTACCAGCACGACCTGTTCTTCCTGTACGGTGAACGTAGCTTTCTTTGTCCATCGGAAGATCATAGTTAATCACATGCGTAATATTATCGATATCAATACCGCGTGCCGCCACATCTGTCGCAACAAGATAACGGAACAGCCCTTTGCGATAATCGTTCATCACAGCGAATCGTTCTTCTTGCTCCATGCCGCCATGGATCTTATCGCAAGGATAGTCCAGCTCCCGCAATTGATCGAACACCTGATTCACATGCTCTTGCGTACGGCAGAAAATAATACAGCTGTCCGGATTCTCGACAATCGTCACATTTTCGAGCAAAGCGAATTTGCCGGAATCTCTCACTTCATACAGCGCATGTTCGATTCGATCGGTCGTGATGCCCGTTGCTTGAATCTCCACCTGTTTCGGATGATCCATAAACTTGCGGGACAGCATCTCGACTTCTTCTGGTAAAGTTGCCGAGAATAACAGGGTTACGCGATCCATTGGCAATTCGTTAATGATGGATTTAACCTGCTCGATAAAGCCCATATTTAGCATTTCGTCGGCTTCATCAATAACCAAGTACTCCACACGCTCCAGCGGAATCGTACCTCTGCCTAGATGATCGAGTACACGTCCAGGCGTTCCGACAACAACGTGACATTTTTGCTTGAGTTCCATTGTTTGTCTGGCAAAAGAATCGCGGCCATAGATCGCCGCCGCCTTAATCCGCTTGAATCGGCCGATATTCGTCATGTCCTCTTTGACTTGAACAGCCAATTCCCTCGTCGGAGTGAGGATTAACGCCTGTGGTTTATTCTCGTCCCAATCGACTAATTCACAGATCGGAATACCGAATGCCGCCGTCTTACCGCTTCCCGTCTGTGATTTTACAACCAGATCATGTCGCGCAAGCACGACGGGAATCACTTCTCGTTGTACTTCCGTCGGCTGCGCATAGCCCAAGCTGTCCAATGCCCGTACGATTTCATCACTTAATTTATAATCTGTAAAATGCTGATCGCTCATGAAATAACCTCGTCTTTGTTTGTATGATTTGATATGTGGTTAGGTTGCCACCGTACAACTATCATATACGATTTCGTGATGTAACGGATACCATGGACGCGAGAATGATCGGACTATGGCATAACAAAAAGAGGCTGACCGTCATTTCTGACAATAAGCCTCACTCACAACCATCCCTTATCCTCGGCGAGCTTGATCGCTTCGATCCGGCTTTTGACTTCAAGCTTACCCATAATTTCAGAGAGGTAGTTGCGCACCGTGCCGTGAGAGAGGAATAAGCTAGCTGCAATTTCATTCGAAGTTTTGCCAGATGAAGCAAGCCTTAGGATTTCACATTCTCGTTCAGACAAAGGATTCTTCTCTTTAAATGCGCCGAATATTAATTCTGGTGCCATCTCGCGCTTACCTGCCATAACATTACGGATGGATTGTGCGAGATCGTCACTGGAGCCGTCTTTTAACAAATAACCATGCACTTCAGCTTTAACAGCTCTTTCAAAATATCCAGGACGTGCGAAAGTGGTAAGTATGATCACTTTGCAAGAGGACTTGGCCATCTGAAGTTGCTCAGCAATATCGAGCCCTGTCAGAAGCGGCATTTCAATATCCATTAAGCAGACATCAGGCTTAAGCTCGTGGATCAGCTTAAGTGCTTCCTCACCATTATCTGCTTGCCCGATGACTTCAATATCATCTTCTAAGTCAAGAAGTGAACCTAATGCACCCCGCAGCATACGCTGATCTTCCGCAAGAATGATTCGAATCATCCTAGACAACCCCTTCCAGTGGTTCTTTGATGACAACAGGGATAATAATAGACACCACTGTACCAGTGTGGCTAGCATTTGGAGCTAGTTGCAGCTCTCCTTCAATAAAGGCTAAGCGCTCCCGCATACCTGCCAGTCCATTACCCTCAAGCACTTGAGTTGAAATCCCCTTGCCGTTATCTTGTACCACTATGCCGATAGTTCCTTCGGTGTGGATTAATTTTATCGTACAGATGGTCGCCTCACTATGTTTGACTACATTCGTGATCAGTTCACGGAGGCACATACTCATAATATTTTGCGTCAATGCAGGGACGTCCCTCAGCTCAGTCTCGCCCTTTACGATCAGCTTAATTTGTGCGCTGCTTAGAATGGCTTCTGCATCGATCAGTTCTTCTGCGACGGTCGTCGCACGCATCTCCGACACAAGCTCTCTTACTTGCTTTAACGTGGAGCGGGAAGTACGTTCAATTTCAGCTGCTTCGTTCTGTGCACGCTTCGGGTCTTTGTCGATTAACTTCGTAACCAATTGACTTTTTAACGTAATCAGAGAGAGGGTGTGACCCAGTGTATCGTGTAAATCTCGGGCAATTCGCATCCGTTCATCCCGCTTAACGAGCTGCTTAATTTGCTCGTTGGCCTGATCTAACTTTCGCTCTAAATCTTGATATTTCATAGCAGATCGAATTCCAAACGGTGAGACAAGCATCACAATGAACATGGGTGCCATCATAAGGGAACCTTTATTGTTTATAAGATTCTGGAAATTAACTACGATCGGAGCTATACAGACGATTGCAAATGTGATCATTGCGATTCGAAAAGGTCGCGTATTCCGATATTGCCCCACAAAGTTAGCTGCAAAGAATCCCATAAGCACATAAGTTTCTGCATAAAAGACAGACAAGATGAAGACGATGAACATCTGCAAGCCTAACCAAATTGCATATTTCATTCTGTGGCCAATCGCATAATAGAGTTGACGATAAGAAACGATAAATACAAGGAGCATCGCATATCCAAGCACCATCTTAACCCCATGTTGTTCGGTCATACTAGTTAGAGGAAATGCTAGATATAGTAGAAAGACCAATGGGAATACACCGAATCGCTTTGGAAATAACTCAAACTTTCTCCTTGCTGCCATGTTATGCTACACCGCTTCCTGTTTTTTTCTAATATAGTTTGATAATAGCATAAACACGATCAGGTAGCCTGCTAGAATAAGAACACTGCTTAAAGTAGGCGCTTGTCCGCGAATGATATCCCATACGCCACTGCCGAAGTTATAGGAAGGAAGCCAGTGCCCGATCTGCTGCATGAGATTTGGGAGCACTTCCATCGGCATCCACATCCCGCCTGTAATCGCAAGAGCCATATAGATCATATTGCTTACGCCACTAGCTGTCTCCACTTTACGCATCATGCCAATTAATGTTCCAATTGCAAGGAATGGTGCAGATGCAAGTAGAATCCATAGTCCGCTAGTGATCCACTGTACAGCTGATAAAGAGACACCGTTGATGAGGTAACCCGCAATGAAAATCACAATAATGGATAGTAGGTGAACTAGCGTCTGGCTGATCATTTTTGCGAAAAAATAAATCGAGTTCGGCAGCGGTGTAATCCGGATAAAACGCGACCAACCAGTTAGCCTTTCTTGAACCATGCGAATACCAAGTGTCATGATCGATGAACCCATCACACTGAACGTAGCCATCGACATCAAGTAATGCGCCTGCCATAACTGCTTATCTGCCATACCTGAGTTTACAACCTTCGTAAAGATGTAATAGAACAAGATCGGCATAACTAGCGACCAGAATATATAGTATTTGTTGCGCAGCACGCGCAGAATTTCAGCTTTACACTGCATTAATAACATATTCATTTTACACAACCTCCTTATGATCAAGCGTTAATTGAGCAAAAGCATCTTCCAAGCTGCCTGACTGAATTTGAACCCCGGATACCTGCATGTTTTGTTTGTAAACCGCTGCAATAGTCGCATCCGTGTCCGTTGTCACGACATATGTACGCCCTTCCTGCACATAGACGTCCGAGACCCCCGGCAGCGCCAGTAATTGTTCATGGTTGTTGCTATCCTCGATATAGAAGGAAACAGTCTGTTTGGTTAGTTTTGCTTTAATTTCCTCGGGCTTGCCATCTGCTACAATGCTCCCGTGATGGAACAATATGACGCGATCCGCCACATCGTCAGCCTCCTGCAAATAATGAGTTGTAAAAATAATCGTCTTTCCCTTCGCCGTAAACTGCTGCACTTGATCCCAGAAAGCTCGGCGAGCACGAATATCTAGACCGACAGTCGGTTCATCGAAAAAGAGTAAGTCTGGATTACCCGCAAGTGCTAGTGCAAATCCGAGACTGCGTTTCTGACCGCCAGACAGCTTATTGGCATATCGGTTTAAATCTTCCTTGCGCAGCCCTGTCAGGCGAGTTAACTCCTCTACCGTCATCGGATTCGGGTAATAGCTGCGAACGAGATGAATGATCTCACGCACTGTTAAATTATCAACGACATCAATCTCCTGCAGCATAGCGCCTACCCGTTCACGCACCTGCTTCTCTTTCGGATCTTGACCGAATAGCTTCACAGAACCTGATGTTGAGTCAATAAGTCCGAGGAGCATCGACAGCGTTGTCGTCTTTCCAGCTCCATTCGGCCCTAGAATCGCTACAACTGTTCCTTTATTTATAGTGAACGATACTTGATCTACCGCATGCTTATTTCCATACACCTTCGTCACTTGCTGAACTTCCACGATTTTATTCATTTCCACCTGTTTATTCATCCCCTTGCACCTCCAACGTTTCTGTTCTCATTGTAGAACGTGGACAGGGTCATTATAAGTTAACAGTGTCATGACTTGCAGGTGACAAGTGTCATGTTTTGAAGTGCCAGATAGTAGGAGTGTCACTTGATAGATTCCAATTCAAATTTTTACTAGATTCATAGTTTAGCTATCGTCTATTTTGCCCATACTAGCAATCATAGGAACTTGAGAGGGGTAAGACGTGATGAAACATATTTATTTATCGGTTGAGCCATCAGCGCCAACGAAATCATCGAACCAATCCTTTACTTTTCGCACTTATATGATTCTCGCTTTTGCACTTATATTCATGATCGTCGTTTGGGAAAATAACAAAGGAAACACAGCCATTGCGGCTTCAACGATTCCACAGGAATCCATTCGCTTGCGTATTCTAGCAAATTCGGATGATCCGATGGATCAACTCGTTAAGCGCGATATTCGTGATAGCGTCATTGCACAGATCGGAGAGTGGGCAGGTGGTCCGCAGACATTAGAGCAAGCTCGCGAGACGATTAATTCTCATTTGACAGAAATAGAGGATTTGGTAGGAAAAGAACTGCAAAAACGCGGTTACAGCTATGGATATAAAGTGGAACTTGGACAAGTTCCTTTTCCAGCAAAAATGTACGGAGGTCAAGTATACCCAGCAGGAGATTACGAGGCACTTCGAATCTCGCTAGGTAAAGCGGAAGGTCAGAACTGGTGGTGTGTGTTGTTCCCACCGTTATGTTTTGTGGATGTAGTGTCAGGCGATGCGGTGGCAAGCACGAATGAGGGTAAAAGTGCGAAGGGTGTTCAGACGAAGAACATGAGCTCAGCTTCTGATTCCAAAGAGAAATCAATTAAAGCGGGTAAGGATGTAGACAAATCGGTAAAAACAGCTTCGCTTGCTTCCGATGTGAAAGAAAAAAATGATTCGTCTACAACCGACACAAGTAATGAAAAGTCAGGCGAGCGTCAATATCGGTTCTTCTTATGGGATTGGATTAGCAGCTGGTTTAGTTAAGGGATTAACCGGTGGTTAAGACGGATACCTAGGATATCCGGGATACCAAAAGTGACTTAAAGGTTACTTACAGTCACCTCAAGTTAGCTCAAGACACTTAAAGGTCACTTAAAGTCACTTCATAGTGACTCAGTCCACCCAAGTCGCTGAAGTCACTCGAATCACCCGAGTTATTCAAGGATTTCCACCCCCAACCAATCTACAATTTAGTTTGCAGGTTTCTCTAATTTCCAATTAAACATCGAATCGGATTCTCCGGTTCTACGCATACCGAGCTTCTCCAACACACGTATGGAGGGCTCGTTGTCTTTGAGCGTCAGGACTGATGCCATAACCAACTTCAATCGCACGTTTCTCATCAGGTTTCCCTTTGAAACCCGTATCCCCAATAACTTGTCCATCTTCGGTACGTATGATATACCATACACCCCACCCAAGTAGGGAAGGATCTGCTTGAAGTCCATCTAAATACATCTGAATGTGTTTAAGAAGCGGGTAGCCTTGCTTGGAATAGGTTTCGATTACATCGGTGGTAATCGCGATTAGTGTGAGTCTAGGTGTCGTAATTTGAACGGATGAATGCATTGTAATTGAGACTCCTTTGCGGTAGGATTGCGTGATGGCACCATTTTCGGTAAAATTTTGACACATCAGACGCACATTTTAAAGTGAAGATACACGTAGGTGATCTCTTCTAGTATAGCAACTAACGATTACTTGAAAAGCCGAATAATTCCCTAATCAGATAATTATGAAAACTTTTACCATAGACTTGAATTCAAGAAGCAAAGGATGAGGACGTTTTGACGAAACAATGGCATATCGCAAGGCACATAGATGAAGCTGCCTCACAAGAAGCATTAAGTGACGCAGCAGAGCTGCTTCGACAAGGACAAACCGTCGCTTTCCCAACCGAAACGGTGTACGGACTTGGGGCGGATGCCACGAATACCGATGCCGTTAAGCAGATTTTCATGGCCAAAGGACGACCTTCCGACAACCCGCTTATCGTGCATATTGCAGACCGTCAGGATTTGCCGAAGTGGACAAAACCTGTTGAAGGTCCCGTGGAACAATTAATGGAAGCGTTCTGGCCAGGGCCGCTGACGATCATTTTTCCCGTTCGCCAAGGAACCATCTCCCCGCTCGTCACAGCGGGGCTTTCCACTGTCGGGATTCGCATCCCCGACAATACCGTTGCCCGCGAGCTCATTCGCCTCTCGGGCAGACCCATTGCTGCCCCGAGCGCAAACTCCTCGGGTAAGCCAAGCCCAACACGTGCCGAGCACGTGTTAGCTGATCTCGACGGCCGCATTGGCGGCATCGTCGAGGCAGGGTCAGCCACCGTCGGACTCGAGTCGACGGTGGTAGAGTGGGCGCAGGATGCTTTGCACATCCTGCGTCCTGGCGGCGTGACCGCCGAGCAGCTGCGCGAAGCGCTGCCCGGCGTCACGGTCATCGCCCCGGCGGGGGGCGAGCCTTCCGGCGATGCAGCAGAGTCGATCGATATGTCACCGGGCATAGCCGCTGACACATCAAGCTCTGCTGCAATCGCGGGCGAGGCGCCTCGTGCGCCGGGCATGAAGTACGCCCACTACGCACCGCGTGGACGAATGATCTTAGTCGACGGCGCTGATCCGGACGCCGTCGCGAGTACGATCCGGCGCGAGCTGCGCGCCGCGAAATCCCGCGGTGAGCGCACAGGCGTGCTCACCCGCACCGAACGGTCGGCCCTCTACGAGGAGGCCGACGTCGTCGTTGCCTGCGGCACGCTCGCCGCGCCGCATACCATCGCGCAGGGGCTGTTCGCAGCCCTGCGGCAGTTCGACCAAGATGAAGCGACCTTCATCTTGGCAGAATCTTGCCCCGAGCATGGCATCGGGGCTGCGATCATGAACCGCCTGCGCAAAGCCGCAGGCGGCAACATCATTCACTCGGACGAAGGGCACTAACCCGTGTTCGCGCATTGAAACCTTACGCATGATTTGTCCACCTCCCGCATATGTTGGGAGAAGAAAAGGTGGACAGGGGGCGTAGGGATGTATAGTTTTGCATTGGGGCAGTTTATGACGATATTCATCATGTCAGTCGCCCTTGGGTTTGACGCTTTTTCGCTCGGCCTTGGAATGGGCATGAGAGGGGTACGACTGCTTCATATTGCATGGCTATCATTTGTCATTGGACTTTTTCATATATTGATGCCGTTAGTCGGTATTTTCATGGGGCATTATATGTCCTCGTTACTCGGACAAGTAGCTGTCTCCATCGGTGGAATTCTACTAGTCGTACTTGGTGGGCATATGCTCTATTCCTCACTTAGCAGTTCGAACAGCTCCGAGCCCATACGTCAGCCGCTAACGCTGTGGGGACTCGCCTTGTTCGCGTTAAGCGTGTCTGTGGATTCCTTCTCCGTTGGGGTGTCACTCGGAATGTTTGCCACGGATGTTCTTCTGACCGTATTGATGTTTGGAATTGTAGGGGGCATCATGTCGATCTTAGGATTGTTGCTTGGTAAACACGTATCTCGCATCTTCGGTGGTTATGGCGAAGCAGTGGGTGGTATTATCCTTCTTGCTTTCGGATTGAACTTTTTACTTTGATAAGTGCTGAGTTTAATAGTGGTCTTCTAGCCCATCTTTCATGCTTCATCAGCCTTATGATGAGGCATTTCTTATGAAATCAGGTATAATAGAAGTATAGAAACACAGAGAAGGGATGCGGTGAGAATGTTACGCATTTTATTTGTATGTACGGGCAACACATGTCGCTCACCGCTAGCAGAAGGGCTCATGCGTAAGCTGGCTGGGGACGCTGGAATGGCAGTGGAAGTGCGATCTGCTGGAGTTTATGCGTCGAATGGTTCCCCGATTTCCAATCATTCCGCTCACATTTTACGGGAAAAGGGTGCATCTGACGCGATTCGCTCAAGCTCGATTCATTCAGATAACGTTCAGTGGGCAGATCTCATTCTAACCATGACACAGAGTCATAAACAGGCACTCATTCAACATTTCCCAGACGTTGTGGGTAAAACGTTTACCTTCAAAGAATATACCAATGGGGACAGCGGTGCCTCTCTTATTCAGCAGGAGCGTGAAGAGCTCATTGCGGAGTTAAGCCTCAAACAAGCGCTTGGTCATGAGATTACGGAAGCAGAGAAAGAACGTTATTATGAGCTTGAGCGGCGTGTTCCGAACATTGATATTTCCGACCCATTCGGTGGCTCACTTGAACGTTATCGGATGACAGCTGCAGAGATTGAACAGGAAATTCACAAGCTCATTTCGTGTCTGCATCGGTCCTAATTAGGATTGAAAAATATAGGGGTCAAATCCCTTTACAGCCATCTAGCATTAAGCTACAATAAGAGCAATTATGAAGCCTCGATGTAACTGGCGACGAGTGGGTCTAACCACAGTGGAGCATCGAGGGATACGGCCGGTCGCCTGGGCAAAGAGTATTCGACGTGTGTATGCGCATGTCGTATGCTCTTTTTTTCATTTCGTATGAGGTTCCTGTCATCCACTATCATTGACCTCGCCTGACTGGAATGTCCTGCAAAATGGGGTATAATGAATGCATGTTTAAAGCTCCATCAGCTTAAGATTCGGGGCAAATCGAGGAGGCGTTACGAATGAAAATTGCAATTGGTGCAGATCACGCAGGATACCGCTTGAAAGATGTTATTATCCCATTACTAGAACAACTCGGACATGTTGTACAAGATTTCGGTGTGAACGGTCCAGACTCAGTGGATTATCCTGATTTTGCAGCTGCTGTATGCGAGAAAGTCGTGTCTGGTGAAGCAAATCGTGGCATTCTAATCTGTGGAACGGGCATCGGCATGTCGATCGCAGCTAACAAATTCCAAGGCATTCGCTGTGCATTGGTACAAGACTTGTTCTCTGCAAAAGCAACTCGTGAACATAATGACTCCAACGTATTAGCACTTGGAGAGCGTGTAGTCGGTCCTGGCGTTGCAGAAGAAATCGTGAAAGTATGGCTGGAGACGGAGTTCTCAGAAGGTCCACGTCACTGTGCACGCATTGGTAAACTAACAGCACTTGAAGCTCGTTTACAATCCTAATCGGTTGGTGAAAAATGAAGCAGTTGGTGTAAAGGAGGAAGTTCCTATGCCAAACGAAGTTGCAGCAATTGGTGAAGCTACCGAGCAGAACTTGCGCGAACTTGTTCAAGCAGGAAGCATGCAGGCAGGTCAGCTTGTTGTGATTGGCTGTTCGACCTCAGAAGTGCGCGGTGCACATATTGGTACATCTGGGACACTTGAAGTCGCACAAGAGTTGTACCAAGCGATTGAGCTTGTATGTCGTGAATTCGGCTTATTTCCCGCCTTTCAATGTTGTGAACATCTGAATCGGGCATTAGTCGTAAGCAGCAAGGTTGCAGAGCGTTACCAGCTGGTACCCGTAAGTGTTATTCCAATGCCACGAGCAGGAGGTTCCATGGCAGCTTATGCTTACCGCCACTTGCCAGATGCAGTCGTCGTCGAGCACATTCGCGCCCATGCCGGGATCGATATTGGCTCTACCCTAATCGGTATGCATCTAAGACCGGTTGCCGTCCCTGTTCGTCCTTCGAACAAATTGATCGGCAGCGCTTATTGCACCATGGCATTCTCACGTCCTAAACTAATCGGCGGCACTCGTGCCGTATACACCTTAGATGAACCTCAAGATCAATCAACAAGTAATAACGAACTGAACAACTGTTTATAAAAATATAACGTTCAAAAAGGCATACGAAGTAAAACAGAATCGTAAGAGTGTGTTCATGAAGTTAGCGAAAGAGGAAGAAGCAACTGTAGGAGCGTAAGCGTTCGCCTTTGAAATCGTGAAGATACCATTAAATCAATTCAAAATTCACGATTGAGACAGCGACCGGAAGTGCTTTTTCCTCTGTAGCGTCCAACTTAATGAACACACTCCTGTTTCCACAGTATTCCGTCCTTTTTGAACCTACCCCCGAGGAGGAATCATCCATGGAATTTTTAAAAAACCAAGACCCTAAAATCGTCGAAGCCATTAACCTTGAGCTCGGTCGTCAACGTGACAAAATCGAACTTATCGCATCCGAGAACTTCGTATCCCGCGCAGTTATGGAAGCAGCAGGTACAGTTCTTACTAATAAGTACGCAGAAGGCTACCCAGGTCGTCGTTACTATGGTGGTTGCGAGTACGTAGATATTGTCGAAGACATCGCACGTGATCGTGCAAAAGAATTGTTCGGTGCAGAACACGTGAACGTTCAGCCACACTCTGGCGCACAAGCGAACATGGCTGTTTACCTTGCAGCTCTTAAGCCTGGTGATACTGTACTAGGAATGAATCTTGCACATGGTGGTCACTTAACACATGGTAGCCCAGTGAACGCTTCTGGTATTCTATATAACTTCGTGGCGTATGGCGTACGTGAGACAGACTCCCAAATCGACTATGAAGATGTACGTAAGGCAGCATTCAAGCACAAGCCACGTATGATCGTAGCAGGTGCAAGTGCTTACCCGCGTATTATTGATTTTGAAAAGATGGCTGCAATCGCAAACGACGTTGGCGCATTGTTCATGGTAGACATGGCGCATATCGCAGGACTTGTAGCTGCAGGTTTGCATCCAAACCCAGTTCCGCATGCTCACTTCGTAACGACTACGACACACAAGACCCTTCGCGGACCTCGCGGTGGTATGATCTTGTGCCGTAAATCTTGGGCGCAAGCCATCGATAAAGCGGTATTCCCAGGTTCCCAAGGCGGACCACTTATGCACATTATTGCAGCGAAGGCTGTTGCATTAGGTGAGGCGCTCAAACCAGAATTCAAGACATATGCACAGAACGTTATCGATAACGCAGTAGTTCTAGCAGAGAGCTTAACAGCAGAAGGTATCAATCTTGTATCTGGTGGTACAGACAACCACTTGCTACTCATTGATCTTCAAAACTTGAACCTTACAGGTAAAGTAGCCGAGCACTTGCTAGATGAAGTAGGCGTAACTTGTAACAAGAACGCAATTCCATTTGACCCAACATCACCATTCGTAACAAGCGGCATCCGTATCGGTACGCCAGCGGTTACTTCCCGCGGTATGGATACAGAAGCAATGAAGACGATTGCGAAGATCATTGCCCTTACACTGAAAAATCCAGAAGACGCAGCCGTTCACGAACAGGTTCGTGGCATGGTTAAAGGGTTAACAGATCAGTACCCGATGTACGAAGGATTAACTTACTAATAGCGAAATGTTCAAGACTTCTTCTCCTTGTGAGAAGGGGTCTTTTTTTAAAAGTAAAATATTTGTTTGCTATTCATTAATTTGTGATGTATTTCACAGAGCGCGCCAGTAGGAAGTGATATGATTTACTTGTAAAGCAACTCGAGGTTACTATTTAGACTAACACCTAGAGAAGACGAACACTCTTTCGAATCATCCATGATCACAACCCCAAGAAAAGAAAGAGACGTAGTCTGTAACATCGAGAGCACGGACCGCATATGAGCGTATCAGCGCATTGCACCGACGACTTTTGCATCCAACAAGGAAGCTGATCTACCCTAATAACCATCACACGAACTTACCTCAAGAATATTAGGGCGCTCACGCTACCTCGGGTTGTTTTTACGGATTTTTCTTGAATAAGAGCTAGCAATCACACATACATGAAGCCCATCGACTTGAGCCGAGGGCTTTTTGATTATTTTTAGATCGGATTTATGACAAACGGTGAAGTACAAGACTTACCGTTTTTTCTGGTATCTCCCATCCCAGATTTGGGTAGGATAAGGGGGAAACCGTATGGTATAATAGAACGGATTTTCATTGGATATAGAATGATTTTTTAGGAGGATTATTTAAAAATGGGAAAAGTGTTTGTGTGTGATCACCCACTTATTCAGCATAAGCTGACGCTCATCCGCGATGAGCGAACGAATACGAAGGATTTCCGCGATCTTGTCGACGAGGTTGCAACTTTAATGGCATACGAGATTACACGCAACTTGCCATTATCACCAATTCAAGTAAAAACACCAGTAACCGAAGCGACTTGCTATACGATTTCAGGAAGAATGCTCGGTTTAATTCCGATTTTACGCGCTGGACTCGGGATGGTAGAAGGTGTTCTTAACCTCATTCCAGGGGCAAAAGTAGGTCATATTGGATTATATCGCGACCCAGAGACCCTTCAACCCGTAGAATACTATGTGAAACTTCCTACTGACGTTCAAGAACGTCAATTGATTGTGCTTGATCCAATGCTAGCTACAGGTGGTTCGGCGATTGCAGCGATTACGGCACTTAAGAATCGTAACTGCACGCAAATCAAGTTAATGTGTCTAATTGCAGCACCGGAAGGCGTTCGCGCTGTGCAAGAAGCACATCCAGATATCGACATCTACTTAGCAGCAGTTGACGAGCAACTCAATGATCATGGTTATATCGTACCGGGTCTTGGAGATGCTGGAGACCGATTATTCGGCACGAAGTAGGATTCACAAGGGCGTTAATAGGGAGATAGAGAAGGGGGCTTACGGCTTGAAACGTTTAAAAATCATTACGATTTTTGGTACGCGACCAGAAGCGATCAAAATGGCACCTTTAGTACTTGAATTGCAAAAACATGAAGACAAGATTGAATCGCTTGTCTGTGTAACTGCACAGCATCGTGAGATGCTGGATCAAGTGCTGGACATTTTCAAAATTACACCTGACTTTGACCTGAATGTAATGAAAGACCGTCAAACATTAAATGAACTGACGATCCGCGTCTTACAAGGTCTTGATCCTGTGTTTAGTGAAACGAAGCCCGATCTTATTCTTGTACATGGTGATACGTTAACAACGTTCCTAGCGAGTTACGCTGCATTCGTGCAGCAAATTTCAGTCGGACATGTTGAAGCGGGTTTACGTACATGGAATAAGATGTCCCCATTCCCTGAAGAGATGAACCGTCAGTTAACCGGTGTGTTAGCTGACCTTCATTTCGCTCCGACAGACTGGTCTGCAGAAAACCTGCGCAAAGAGAACAAGTCGGAGAGCACCATCTATATTACAGGTAATACCGTGACGGATGTATTCCAATACACGGTTAAAGAAGACTTTACACATCCTGTACTAGATTGGGCGAAGGGTAAGAAGTTGATCTTGATGACGGCACACCGCCGTGAATCGCAAGGTGAGCCGCACCGTCGTATTTTTGAAGCGGTGAAGCGCTTGGCTGATGAGTTCGAAGATATTGCAATTGTGTATCCGGTGCATTTAAGCCCGGCTGTTCGTGAACCTGCCCATGCAATGCTTGGAGGTCACCCACGTATTAAGCTCATTGAACCGCTTGATGTGATGGAGTTGCATAACTTCTATCCACATACTTATATGATCCTAACCGATTCTGGTGGTTTGCAAGAAGAAGCACCATCGTTCGGTGTTCCTGTACTTGTACTGCGTGACACGACAGAACGTCCAGAAGGAATTGCTGCTGGAACTTTGAAACTTGTAGGTTCTGATTCTGAATTAATTTACAAGGAAGCTTGTGAATTGCTAACGAATCCAGAAGCCTATGAGAAGATGAGCAAGTCCGCAAATCCTTATGGGGATGGACAAGCGAGTGAGCGGATTGTCCAGGGCATTTTGAATCATTTTGGATTGCAGTCTGAGGGGCCAACTCCTTTCCAGCCTGAATAATATGAACATATTATGACAAAGCTTGCGGACAAGTCCTCAAGAATGGAGTTGTAAAGTCCGAAAAAGGCTGATCTGATGCGGTTTTCGGGCATTTTTCTCAAAAAGTAAGCGATTCAAATTGCATTGACAATGCGAAGTAGCGTTAGATAAAATAAACGTGGGCGAATGTGATGTATGTCACACAATACTGTATTTAGGAGCGTGAATGAGATGAAACCACCTCATTCCGATAGCAACCCATGGAAAGCCGTTGGGATGGTCAGCGCACTGGGAATTGACTTGGTCGTTTGTATGGGTCTCGGCTACTATCTAGGTAAGCTGATGAGTGATGCAGCAGGCGGGCAGCCGCTCTGGATCGTACTTGGCGTCGTTCTAGGACTAATAGTCGGAATTGTGAGCATCATCGTCATACTTCGTAAGGTTACAGGAGGCTCTAATGGATGATTTCCACGCTCACCTTGGGCGCTTACAGCGTTACACGCTCTTTTTCTTGTCAGCATGTTGTTTGGGATGGGCGATGTTCGCTGATTATCGACCGTATGTAGCAGGAGTCATTCTGGGTACAGCCGTTTCATTGATTAGCGCAAGATACATGGCTTGGAAGATTGATCAGATGTCCTCCGTCATACTCGATGGAGTTAGGAAACGAATCAATCTTGGATTTATGACAAGGGCTGCCTTAGCACTTCTCGCAGTCATGGTTGCAATTAAATCACCTCATGTTGATATTGTGAGCACTATGGTTAGTTTAGTTTTCGTGCAATTCTTATCGCTTATATTGGGTTTTGTTCAGTCTAGGCGCAAGTGAAGTGATTTATAAACCTCCACGGAAAGGGGTGAAAACAACTAATGCATTTATCACCGATAATGAATATCAATGGATTTCACTTGGACATTTCCGTCATCTTACCTATGATTGTAACCATGCTTATTATTCTAATTATCGCAAGGATTGCAGTTCGTAATCTATCTGTTGATAAGCCAAGTAAGATGCAGAACTTCATGGAATGGGTTATTGAATTCGTTCAAGGAATTATTGGAAGTGCGATGGATATGAAGAAAGGGAAAGCCTTTATTTCACTGGGTGTAACCTTAATTATGTTCATCTTCGTAAGTAATATGCTAGGCTTACCGTTTACGGTTGTAACGGAGGCACATGGTCCTGTATCGCTGTTCGGATACGACATCGTTAGTGCCGACAAATATGCAGAATTGCATAATGCAGGTAAGCACGTTGCACTTTCATGGTGGAAATCACCAACTGCAGACGCATTCTTCTCAATGGGTCTTGCTTTGATGGTTATCGTCATGGTGCACTTCCTAGGTATTACGCGTAATACGAAAGCTTACGTGAAGCACTATTTCCAACCCTATTGGTTCTTCTTACCGATCAATATTATCGAGCAGTTCTCCAAGCTACTAACACTTGGTATGCGTCTATTCGGTAACATTTTTGCAGGGGAAGTACTTATCGCTACCATTATTATGGCAGGTTATGCTGGTATCGTACCGATGGTCGCATGGCAAGCCTTCAGTGTGTTCGTAGGCGCAATTCAAGCATTCGTATTCGTTATGTTGACGATGGTTTATATTGGCCAGATCTTAGAGTCACATGATGATCACGATGAAGCACATCAACATTAAGTAATGCAGCTTTTCCCGAATGTTACGGCGCTAGGGTCGAGTATAAAACAAATTAAATTTTATGTATTTTAAGGGAGGAAGTTATACGATGGATTTGAGTATGATCGCAGCAGCAGTAGCAATTGGTTTGTCCGCACTAGGAGCAGGTATTGGTAACGGTTTGATCGTGAGTAAGACAGTTGAGGGTATCTCCCGTCAACCAGAACTTAAAGGTTCTCTTCAAACAACAATGTTTATCGGTGTTGGTCTAGTAGAGGCGATTCCAATTATTTCTGTAGTATTCGCATTGCTATTCTATTTCGTAAAATAATACCAGAATGAAGGTTTGGCGGGGAAGGCCTAAGCCATCCGCGCCTTCATTTTGTGATTTTGGCTAGTAGATACCCCTCAGAAGGGAGTGACTCGAATGAGTTTTACATTGGAAAATTCAATCATTGCCATCGTGGCATTCGCAATATTATATTTCTTCCTGCACCGTTACGCACTCGGTCCACTTATGGGTGTGATGGAACAACGTCGTACGTTAGTTGCTGATCAACTAGCGAATGCTGACAAAAACCGTAAAGATGCAGAAGCTTTGATCAGCGATCAAAGACAAGCTCTTCAAGCGGCTAAGAAAGAAGCTTATGACATTATCGAGCAATCGAAATTGACAGCTTCTCGTCAAGCAGATGACATTATTGCGCAGGCAAAAGCGGAAACTGTTCGTCTTAAAGAAGAAGCAGTACGTGATATCGAACGTGAGAAAAGTAAGGCAATCGCTGCATTGCGCTCAGAAGTTGGTACAATGTCCGTGGCTATCGCTGCGAAAATCATTGAAAAGCAAGTGGACGCTGAAGCTCAGCAAACGCTTGTTAACCAGTACCTGAACGAGGTAGGGGGAGTTCAATGAGTGACATCGTGGTAGCTAAGCGTTACGCGCGCGCACTGTTTGAAGTCGCTAAAGACAAAGGCATTATTGCACAAGTTCAAGATGAGCTTGCAGCAGTTGTCGAGTCTTTTCAGCAAAACAAAGAATTTATGCAAATTTTATCGCAGCCAAACATCGATGTGACGAAGAAAACAGCGCTTCTAGCGACTGTATTCGAAGGGAAAGTATCCGATGTGTTACTTCACACGTTGCAGCTTTTGGTTACTAGAGGTAGAGAAGGAATTCTTAACTCTATGCTTGTAGACTATGTAAAAATCGCGAATGATGCGCTTGGACGTGCGGATGCAACTGTCTATACACCATTTGCAATTACAGCAGCGCAAGAGCAAGAAATTGCAGCTCAATTTAGCAAAATTACGGGTAAAACCGTTCATGTACAATCTGTAATTAAACCGGATCTTCTCGGTGGTATTCAGGTGCGAATCGGTGACCGTCTATATGATGGCAGCCTTTCCGGCAAGCTGGATCGATTACAGAAATCATTGAAGTCTCAAGCATTGTAGATAGGGGTGAGGTTCGTTGAGTATCAGACCTGATGAAATCAGCACGCTGATTAAACAGCAAATTGAAAACTACAAGTCTGACCTGCAAGTCGTAGACGTAGGTACCGTAATTCAAGTCGGTGACGGTATTGCTCGCGCACACGGTCTAGAGAACGTGATGTCTGGAGAGCTTCTTGAGTTCTCCAACGGCGTAGTAGGGATGGCGCTTAACTTAGAAGAAAACAACGTTGGTATCGTAATTATGGGACCTTACACGGATATCCGTGAAGGCGACCAAGTTAAACGTACTGGCAAGATCATGCAAGTTCCTGTAGGTGACGAGCTTCTTGGTCGTGTTGTGAATCCACTTGGTATGCCGCTTGATGGCAAAGGTCCAATTGAAACAACACAAACACGTCCAATCGAATCACCAGCACCAGGCGTAATGGATCGTAAATCCGTACATGAGCCGATGCAAACAGGTATTAAAGCGATTGACGCGATGGTACCAATCGGTCGTGGTCAACGTGAGCTTATCATTGGTGACCGCCAAACAGGTAAGACAGCAATCGCAATCGACACGATCATCAACCAAAAAGGTAACGGCGTAAAATGTATTTACGTTGCGATCGGTCAAAAGCAATCTACTGTAGTTAACGTTGTTGAAACATTGCGTCGTCACGGTGCACTTGATTACACAATTGTTGTTACAGCAAGTGCTTCCGAGCCAGCTCCACTATTGTTCATGGCTCCATACGCAGGTGTATCGATGGCTGAGTACTTCATGTACAAAGGCGAGCACGCTCTAATCATCTATGATGATTTGACGAAGCAAGCTTCTGCTTATCGTGAGCTTTCCTTGTTGCTTCGTCGCCCACCAGGTCGTGAAGCTTACCCAGGGGATGTCTTCTACTTGCACTCCCGTTTGCTAGAGCGTGCTGCGAAGTTGAATGATGATCTAGGTGGCGGTTCCATTACGGCGCTTCCATTTATCGAGACTCAAGCTTCCGACGTATCTGCTTACATTCCAACGAACGTAATCTCGATTACGGACGGACAAATCTTCTTAGAAACCGACCTCTTCAACTCCGGTCAGCGTCCAGCGGTTAACGTTGGTATCTCTGTATCGCGTGTAGGTGGTGCTGCTCAGATCAAAGCAATGAAGAAAGTTGCGGGTTCACTTCGTTTGGATCTTGCTAACTATCGTTCACTTGCGGCGTTTGCTCAGTTCGGTTCTGACCTTGATAAATCCACGCAAGCTCAATTGAACCGCGGTGTACGTATGCTTGAGATCTTGAAGCAAGGCGTTAACGAACCAGTTCCAGTTGAGAAGCAAGTCGTGAGCTTATATACCGTTGTTAAAGGTCACCTTGATGTTCTTCCAGTTCATGATATTCGTCGCTTTGAAGCTGATTTCTTATCCTTCGTGGAAAGCAATCACGCTGAAATCTTGACGTCCATTCGTGAAACGAAAGACATTACGGCTGAGACGGAAGAAGCATTGAAAGCTGTCATTGCTAACTTCTTAAAAACTTTTGCAACAACCTAGAACATAACGGGCTTGCTTTCTAGCAAGCCGAATTCTTATACAAAGTAAGTTTGCTTACGAAGTCAGTTTTCTCTTCGAGAAAACTTTGAGGTGGTGAAAAGATGGCTAAAGGAATGCGCGAGATTAAACGTCAAATCAAGAGTACCCAGAATACGAAACAGATCACGAAAGCGATGGAAATGGTTGCCGCATCCAAACTGAGAAAAGCGACGGAAAGCGCAGAAGCTGCACGTCCTTACGCAGAGAAGATGAAAGAGGTAGTTGCCAGCATTGCAGCAGGATCTGTTGGGATTAAGCACCCGATGTTAGTAAAACGCGAGATCAAGAAGACGGGTTATCTCGTTATGACTTCTGATCGTGGTCTAGCAGGTGGTTTCAATGCCAACATCCTTCGTATGGTGATGACAACAATTCGCACGAGACATCAATCCACGGATGAGTATGCAGTGTTCGTAATCGGTCGTAAAGGTCGCGACTTCTTCCGTAAGCGGGGAATCCCGGTTGTAGAAGAGGTTACTGGCTTACCAGACGTAGTAAGTTTCTCCGAAGTCAAGAAATTAGCTGCGAAAGCAGTTCAATATTTTGAGAACGGATCTTATGACGAACTGTACTTGGTTTATAACCAGTTCAACAACGCGATTTCACAGACACCGGTTGAGAAGCGTTTGCTTCCACTGGATGAAGTGAAACACGATGGACCAGTTACGGCTTACGAATATGAGCCATCCGCAGAAGGCGTTTTGGAAGTCTTGCTTCCAAAGTATGCTGAAACATTGATTTATAGCGCAGTATTGGAAAGTAAAGCAAGTGAGTTCGGCGCGAAGATGACTGCAATGGGCAGTGCGACGAAGAATGCGACAGGCATGATTTCCTCATTGACGCTTATTTATAACCGTGCACGTCAGGCAGCAATTACGCAAGAAATTTCGGAAATTGTTGCGGGTGCAAACGCATAGGACGAAGCTCGCAAACTTAGAATCCTTCAACGGAATCTAGCCTGCGATGCTCGTCACTTATTGAACGGGAAACCGTTGTATGTGACTAGGAGGGAAACAAATGAATAAAGGACGCATTGTTGCCATTATGGGTCCGGTTGTCGACATCGAGTTCGAACGTGGTCACCTTCCGGAAATTCTTAATGCGATCAAAATTGAACGTAAAGCACAAAGCGCGAACGAAGTAGACATCGACCTAACAGTTGAAGCTGCTTTGCAACAGGGCGATAACATCGTTCGTTGTATCGCGATGTCCACGACGGACGGACTTGTTCGTGGTATGGAAGCAATCGACACAGGCGTGCCAATCTCTGTACCAGTAGGTCCAGCAACACTTGGCCGTGTGTTTAACGTATTGGGTAACCCAATCGACGATCAAGAAATTGACCGTACATTAGTAAAACCAATTCACCGTCAAGCTCCTGTATTCGAAGAATTGTCCACAACTGCGGAAATTCTTGAAACAGGAATTAAAGTAATTGACCTTCTTGCTCCTTATGCTAAGGGTGGTAAGATCGGTTTGTTCGGTGGTGCGGGTGTAGGTAAAACCGTTACAATTCAAGAGCTTATCAACAACATCGCACAAGAGCACGGTGGTATCTCCGTATTCGCGGGCGTTGGTGAGAGAACTCGTGAAGGTAACGACTTGTACCATGAGATGAAAGATTCCGGCGTTATTAACAAGACAGCGATGGTGTTCGGTCAAATGAACGAGCCTCCAGGCGCACGTCTTCGTGTAGCATTGTCCGGTCTTACAATGGCTGAGTATTTCCGTGACGAAGAAAATAAAGACGTATTGCTCTTTATCGACAACATCTTCCGCTTTACTCAAGCAGGTTCTGAGGTATCCGCACTACTAGGCCGTATGCCTTCCGCAGTAGGTTACCAACCAACATTGGCTACAGAAATGGGTCAGTTGCAAGAGCGTATTACATCCACGAAAAAAGGTTCCGTAACTTCCATTCAAGCGATTTACGTTCCTGCGGATGACTATACGGATCCAGCTCCAGCTACAGCGTTTGCTCACTTGGATGCAACGACTAACCTAGAGCGTCGTATTTCCGAGATGGGTATCTTCCCAGCGGTAGATCCACTTGCTTCTTCTTCCCGTATCCTAACTCCTGAAGTTGTCGGCGAAGAGCACTATCAAGTAGCTCAAGGCGTGAAGCAAATTCTTCAACGTTACAAAGAGCTTCAAGATATTATCGCGATCTTGGGTATGGATGAGTTGTCCGATGAAGACAAGCTCGTTGTACAACGTGCTCGTAAGATTCAGAACTTCTTGTCTCAACCATTCCACGTTGCTGAACCGTTTACTGGTAAGAAAGGTAAATACGTTCCGATCAAGGAAACAGTTCGCAGCTTTAAAGAAGTACTTGAAGGTAAGCATGATGACTTGCCAGAGGGTGCATTCATGTACGTTGGTACAATTGAAGAAGCGATTGAAAGAGCGAAAAGCATGTAATTTCGTTTTTTAAAAATAAAGCCTGTAAGTTCACCCTTTCCTGCAGGTTTGCAAAAAGGGAAGCATAGGGGGAATAAACGTGAGTACATTCCTATTGGAAATTGTCACTCCGGAACGTAAAGTGTACGCGAAGGACGCTTCAATGATCGTAGTTAGAGGTGTAGAAGGAGAACTCGGTATTCTCCCGAACCACATTCCGCTCGTAACACCTTTACGTATTGCGCCTTTAGTGGTGAAACGCGCTGGCAGCAAAGATGAAATCATTGCTGTTAACGGTGGATTCATGGAAGTGCGTAAGGATAAAGTTGTTATTCTTGCAGAAAGTGCAGAACTGCCTGAAGATATCGATCCTGAGCGTGCGAAGGTCGCTAAAGAACGTGCAGAAAAACGTCTTGCTTCTAAACAGCATGATGTGAATATGCTGCGTGCTGAGCATTCTCTTAAGAGAGCACTCAATCGAATGCATGTATCCGAAAACAGAAAATAAGTGTTATCAAGAAAGAGTCCCAATGGGGCTCTTTCTTTGCGTTTATATGTATAAATTTGAACCAATTGTGTCCGTTTCGTAAAATATTTAGAAGCTTTCAAAAATTAAGTATTTTCATTAGACACTCAAAAAAGCCCTGTGATATAATTATAAAGGTGAATATTACCATTTCTAATGATTGTAATTAGCATCCTTGATAATGGAGGCGGTTCCAAACCATGTATTCAAACAATTATTTGATTGTCGCAATTTTCCTTTTACTAGGAGTTGGACTTGCGATTGTGGCGTTTTCGGTAGGTAAGCTGCTTAGACCCTATAAGCCAACTGAACCGAAATATACCACGTACGAAAGTGGTAACGAGCCAATTGGTGAAGGACAAATCCGCTTTAACATTCGTTATTATTTATTTGCGCTCATGTTTGTTATTTTTGACGTGGAAACGGTGTTCTTGTATCCATGGGCTGTTGCATATAATCACCTTGGATTATTTGCACTAGTTGAGATGTGCATCTTTATCGTTCTGCTCTTGGTCGGATTACTTTACGCTTGGAAGAAGAAGGTGCTGCAATGGAATTCAATTTAGAATCAATCTCTCCTGAAGAGAGACAAGAGTTGGAGCGCAATGTGTTCATGACAACGCTGGAACAAGTCAAAGCGTGGGCCCGCAGTAATTCCTTGTGGCCGCTGACGTTCGGACTTGCTTGCTGTGCGATTGAAATGATGGGCACAGGCGCTTCTCACTATGATTTGGACCGATTCGGGGTTATTTTTAGAACGTCGCCGCGCCAATCCGATGTCATGATCGTTGCCGGTACGGTAACGAAGAAGATGGCGCCGCTACTTCGCCGTCTGTATGATCAAATGCCGGAGCCGAAGTGGGTAATTGCGATGGGGTCATGTGCAACAGCTGGCGGGCCGTACGTGAAGTCATATGCCGTTGTGAAAGGTGTGGATCAAGTCGTGCCTGTTGATATTTATATCCCAGGATGTCCGCCGAATCCAGCTGCACTGATCTATGGTATTAACAAGCTGCAAGAGAAGATTCGCTATGAGGCGAAGACTGGGAAGCAGGTGACGAATCGATGAGCGATGAGCAAAAGCGAGACGAAGCCTTAACAACATCACAAGAAAATAGTGATTCGACAGGAAGCGACACAAACGTCGAAAACCCAATCGAGTCTAGTTCTGAATCTGAAGTTAGTAAGCGTTCTCATAACGGTGAAGAAGCACCATTAAACGAGGTTTCAACGACAGAAGGTGGACAGCCTGTTGCTGTTGAGGAACTAGTGGAAATTGTCTCACAAGAATCCTCTGAAGGAGCTGAGGATACTTCTGAAGCTTCACCTGCACAAGCGGTAAGTGAGGATGCTCCTGCAACGTCTGTTGCAGGAGAAGAACAAGAAGTAGTGTCAGTTGCTATTGGAGTACAGACAACGGCAGATGCACCTATGAAAGCGCCTGTAACGGCAGCTGAAGCAGTGGCGCAGATAGCCTCAGCGCCCGCGCCAGAGCCGGGCCCAGCCAAACCCGACGTCCCTGCGGGAGACGTCGAAGCGGCTGCCGCTAGAGCGGCAGCACGCGCCGCGCGCGATCAAGCTCGCGCGGCAAAGGCGGCGGACGCCGCAGCTGAAGCTGATGCGGCGCCCGCCGCTCCTTCCCCGAACCAGCCCGTGCTGGATCGGGTCGTCGCGATCATCCGCGATGCGATCAGCGCGGATGCAATCGTGGACGCGTCGCTCAATAAGACCGACGCCGATGCTCCTATGGTGGTCGTCCACAGCGACCACTGGCTGCGCACAGCTGAGCTGTTGCGCGACCATGAAGAGCTAGAGTTGAAGTACTTGCGCAACTTGTCAGGTGTTGATTATGGCACACACTTGGAAGTCGTGTACCACCTGATTTCACTGGAGAAGCGCATCGATTATACATTCAAAGTTAGAACGGATCGTGATAACCCGTCTATTCCTTCCGTTACTCCAATTTGGGAGACGGCGAACTGGAATGAGCGCGAGGCTTACGATCTGCTTGGTATTGATTTCCCGGGACACCCGGCACTTACGCGGATTATGCTATCCGACGATTGGATCGGTCATCCGCTGCGTAAAGATTATGAACAGTACGACCCGGAGGTGTAGCTCTTGTTACGGACAGAAGAATTGCTGCTGAACGTCGGGCCGCAGCACCCGAGTACGCATGGTGTGTTTCGTATTATCGTTAAACTCGATGGTGAGATCATTCAAGAAGCGATTCCGGTCATGGGTTACTTGCATCGTGGTACAGAGAAACTTGCGGAGAACTTGAACTACACGCAGATCATTCCGTACACCGATCGCATGGATTACGTATCGGCAATGACGAATAACTATGTGCTGGTTAATTCCGTTGAGAAACTAATGGGACTTACCGTTCCTGAGCGCGCGGAATACCTTCGTCTCATCGTGATGGAGCTGCAGCGTATTGCATCGCATCTTGTATGGTGGGGTACATATCTGCTGGATATTGGGGCGATTAGTCCATTCTTATACGCTTTCCGTGAACGTGAGATTATCATTGATCTATTCAATGAACTATGTGGTGCGCGTCTGACTTACAACTATATGCGTGTAGGCGGGGTGAAATGGGATGCACCAGATGGCTGGATTGAGAAAGTACGTGATTTCTTGCCACACATGACCTCCAAGATGGAGCAGTATGAGAAGCTGGTATCCGGCAACGAAATTTTCCTAGCGCGGATTAAAGGCGTAGGTAAATACGACGCAGAGACAGCGATCCAATACGGCTTAAGCGGTGCAAATTTACGCTGTACTGGGGTAAATTGGGATCTACGTAAAGATCAGCCTTATTCCATCTATGATCGCTTTGAATTCGATGTACCGGTTCGTACGGGCGGGGATTGCTATGACCGTTACTTGATCCGTATGGAAGAAATGCGTCAATCTATTCGCATCTTGGAGCAGGCTGTACAGCAATTCCCTACGACTGGTGAGGTCATGGGTAAAGTTCCTAAGATATTGAAACCATCTGGCGAGATCTATTCGGCAATTGAATCACCTCGTGGTGAGATTGGCTGCCATATCGTGGCTAATGGACGTCCTGAACCGTATCGGTTGAAATTTAGAAGACCGTCCTTCGTAAACCTGCAAATCTTACCGAAACTTCTCGTAGGAGAATCCATGACAAACCTTATTACGATCTTGGGCGGGGTTGATATTGTAGTCGGGGAGGTTGACGCGTAAATGTTAGAGTTAGTCTCTGAACAGTTAACGTGGGGTAATTTTGCAATTTTCGTTGCAGTTGGCATTGCACTGTTACTGATCGTTCTTGGATTCGTGACCTATGCCATTTACTTTGAGCGTAAAGTTATCGGGTACATGCAATTCCGTTACGGCCCAACACGCACGGGTCCATTCGGATTATTGCAATCTGTTGCAGATGTAATGAAGCTGCTCATTAAGGAAGATACGATTCCGCGTAAGGCGGAGCGTCAATTGTTTATTCTAGCGCCAATCATTACGTTCGTTCCTGCATTCTTAGTCATCGCAACCATTCCATTTACAGCAGACTTCTTACATGCTGACTTGAACGTTGGGGTGCTTTATATTATCGCATTATCCGGTATTTCGACGATGGGTATCATCTTGGGTGGTTGGGCTTCTAACAACAAGTATGCGCTACTAGGTGGTATGCGTTCTGCTGCGCAGATGATTTCCTACGAAATTCCGCTCGTCATGTCGATGATCGGTGTTGTCATGATGACAGGTTCCATGAACCTTCGTCTTATCGTGGAGGGGCAGCAAGGTTACTTCTGGCAGTGGAACTTCCTCCCGCAAATTATCGGGTTCTGCGTGTTTGTTGTAGCGATGATTTCGGAGCTGAACCGTACGCCATTTGACCTTCCTGAAGCAGAGTCAGAGCTTGTTGCAGGTTATCACGTCGAGTATAGTGGATTCCGTTTTGCATTCTATATGCTTGCGGAATACGTGTACGTATTCGTGTTCTCATCCTTACTCACGATCTTGTTCTTAGGCGGCTGGAATGCACCATTCCCTCAGGTTGATTTTATTCCGGGGATTATCTGGTTCATTATCAAGTTTTCGTTGGTTGTATTTTTCTGCTTCTGGCTGCGTGCGACTTTGCCGCGTGTGCGTATCGATCAATTGATGAGCCTCGGTTGGAAAGTTCTCTTGCCACTGGCACTACTTAATATTTTTGTTACGGCGGGATATATCAGTCTGAAATCCTGGATCATGGGAGGTTAACCGATGAAAGGGATCGTCAAAGGTCTAGGTGTAACGCTCAAAGCGTTTACAGAAAAGAAAGTGACATATGCATACCCGGATGTACCGCTGAATATGCCGGATCGCTTCCGTGGTATTCAGCATTTTGAACCGGATAAATGTATTGTGTGCAACATGTGTGCGAAGATTTGCCCAACTGACTGTATTACACTCACAGGTAAACCGAACCCTGACCCTGAGAAAAAAGGGAAAGTAATCGATACGTACGATATTAACTTTGAGCTTTGCATTCTGTGCGATTTGTGTACAGAAGTTTGTCCGACTGAGGCAATCGTCATGACGAATAACTTTGAATTGAGTACTTTCTCGCGTGATGATTTGTTCAAGGACAAAGAATGGCTAACTAATAACGATACACTTGTACGCAATGAAAATGTGCCATCAGCTCCGAAAGGGGGCGCCAAGAAAGATGTTTAGTGGACTTGGAGATTTCCTATCTAGTGGTCAAAATATTGCTTTCCTCGTGCTCGCGATGTTCACCATTGGCGGCGGACTTTACATGATCATGTTTACGAAAGTGATCCACATGTTGATCTCAGGAGCGGTAACGTTCCTTTCTTTAGCTGGGATTTACTTGGTATTGAACGCAGAATTTTTAGCGGTTGTTCAAATCTTAATCTATGCCAGTGCAATCTCGATCCTCATGATCTTCGGTATTATGATGACGAAGCATCGCAGTGAAGAAGAGAAAGATGCACGCAAGTGGCATATTGGATTTTCATTCATTGGTGCACTAGGACTGTTTGGAATCCTGTTCTATGCGATTCAGACAGCAACATTTCCAGAAGGTGCAGCATTTGATCCAGGTAAAGACAATACGCTTGAGATCGGTAAGCTGTTATTTGGGCCGTATGTCATTCCGTTTGAAATTATGTCTGTACTTCTCACAGTAGCCTTTATCGGTGCTGTCATTATCGCGAAAAGGGAGGAGGAGTAAGATGGGTGGAGTCATTGCTCCTTACTTAACACTGGCTGCGATATTATTTACGATCGGTTTATTTGGCGCTCTAACGAAGAAGAATGGGGTCATTGTGCTTCTCTCCATTGAACTTATGCTCAATGCAGTGAACCTCAATTTAGTCGCCTTCTCTAAGATGGGAGTTAAGCCATCGCTTACCGGACAAATATTTTCCTTGTTTAACATCACAATTGCTGCAGCCGAGGTAGCAGTGGGTATCGCGATATTGATCCTCCTCTACCGCAACAAGGGAACGTCTGACGTGACAGAAATCGATTCGATGAAACGATAAGGGAGAGGATGGTTCAAAGATGGCTTCAGTCTACTCGCAATACGCCTGGTTAATTCCGCTTTTTCCTCTGCTCGCGTTTCTTGTATTGATGGCTGTAGGGCGTCAATTGAAAGGACTCGGCAGTTATATTGGCATTATTGCCATGCTCGCTTCCTTTGTGCTTGCGATTCTTATTTTCGTAGAGCGAATCGATGGCAAAGTTGCTGATTATACATGGAGTGAGTGGCAGTGGCTGAGCATTGGTGATTTCAACATTCACATGGGCTTTGAGATTACGAATTTGAATGCACTGATGCTTGTGATCGTCACCTTCGTGGCACTGCTCGTTAACATTTACTCCAAGGGCTACATGAAAGGCGATGAACGGATCAGCGTTTTCTTCTCATACGTTGCGCTATTCACATTCTCCATGTTAGGTCTAGTCATTTCCGTTAACTTGCTTGAACTATATATTTTCTGGGAGCTAGTTGGGGTATGTTCGTTCCTACTTATCGGTTTCTGGTATCAGAAGCCTGAGGCGCGTGCTGCTGCGAAGAAAGCTTTTATTATTACTAGAATTGGTGACGTTGGCTTATTGATCGGGCTTCTCTTGCTGTTCTGGTATATGCCAGGTCATGCACTGGATTTCAGCTCCATTCATAATGCGTTCGCATCAGGCAATGGATCCATTCCAGCAGGTGTAACAACGGCAATTGCGATCATGATCTTCATCGGTGCAATTGGTAAGTCAGGTCAATTCCCATTACATACTTGGTTACCTGATGCGATGGAAGGCCCAACACCGATCTCCGCACTTATTCATGCTGCGACGATGGTTGCTGCTGGGGTATATTTGGTAGCTAGAACGTATGATATCTTCCTTGCTTCCCCTGATGCCTTGCTGGTTGTGGCTTATGTGGGCGGGTTCACAGCAATATTTGCCGCTACGATTGGGATTGCACAGAACGATATTAAGCGTGTACTTGCCTACTCGACGGTATCGCAGCTCGGTTACATGATGATGGGACTTGGTATTGGTGTTTCCTACGCTTCTGGTATGTTCCATCTCTTCACCCATGCATTCTTCAAAGCGCTGTTATTCCTTGCAGCAGGTAGCGTGATTCATGCTGTAAAGACGCAGGATATTCGTGAAATGGGCGGTTTATCCGGCAAAATGAAAATTACGACCATTACGTTTGCAATTGGAGCATTAGCGTTATCAGGTGTTCCTCCGTTCTCTGGTTTCTGGTCGAAGGATACGATTCTTAACGAAGCTTACCATAACAATCAATTGCTGTTCTGGATCGGAATAGTTGCCGCATTCTTCACAGCCCTTTACATGTCTCGCGTGTTCTTCCTCGTCTTTACAGGTAAGAAGCGCTCGAATTACGAACCACATGAATCACCAGCATCAATGACACTCCCGTTAATCGTACTTGCTGTATTAGCTGTTGTTGCAGGGTTTGTAATGACACCATTTAATCCATGGTTAGGTGGGTTCTTAACAGGAGAGCACCATGAAGAGGCTGTAAACTTAGTTGTCATTATATTATCTGTTGCGGTTGGGCTTCTTGGTATTGTTGTCGGCTATGTCTTGTATTACAAGCGTCCCGTTCAATTGCCGAATGCAGAGAAGAAACCATCTGCACTATACAACTTGCTACAACGCAAATATTATATCGATGAAATTTATGATTGGATCATTGTCACACCGCTTAAAGGCTTTGGCTGGCTGTTGCAATTATTCGATGAGTACGTAGTAGATGGTTTGGTACGTCTAACTACATCTTCTGTTGTCGGCTTAGGGCGCATTGGCTCTCGACTACAGAATGGCCAAGTTCAACGTTATGGTTTGGTATCGTTGATCGGGCTCATCATCTTGATGTTAGCTCTTGTGGCTAGGAGGTTCTTCCCATGGTGAATCACATTCTAACAATGGTGCTCTTATCTCCTCTCCTTGGGGTATTGATCTTATTATTCATGCCCAAAGACAAAGGAAACTGGCATAAGACGGTTGCAATCTCGACTTCTCTTCTTGCACTGGGGCTTGCAATATGGATGTACGTAGGTTTTCAGACGGGTGAAGATGGCATGCAGTTCAAGGAAACTTTCGATTGGATTAAGTTTCCGCTGAATCACGAAGGTTTGCCGCAAGTCACATCACTATTTTTCGAGATGAAATTCGCTCTTGCTGTTGATGGCATCTCAATGCCACTCGTATTCTTGACAGCACTTGTCTCTGTCATGGCAGCATTTGCTTCCGTTAATATCAAGAAACGCTGGAAAACGTTCTATATCTTGTTCTTACTTCTAGAAGCAGGTATGTTCGGTGTTTTCATGGCGCAGGACTTATTCTTATTCTTCTTATTCTTCGAGATGACGCTTGTTCCGGTATTTTTCTTGGTTGGCATTTGGGGATTTTTGGAAAAAGAAAAAGCGGCAAATCGCTTCCTCATTTACAATGGACTTGGTTCAGCAATTATGTTTATCGTGTTCTTAATTCTCGTTAGTACGGCTGGGTTCAGTGAGATCCGCACGGCGAATGAGTGGCACATTTTCTATAGTGGTGACATTCAGAATATGATGAATAACTTGCTTGTGAATACGCAGGCATATGTAAATGTACCTGAGATGACGGATTTCTACTTAAGTTCAGGCATGAAATGGACATTGTTCATTCTGCTCTTGATCGCCTTCGGTATTAAGCTGCCAATCTTCCCGTTCCATACGTGGATGCTCAAAGTACACACGGAAGCACCAACTTCAATCGTTATGATTCACTCGGGTATTTTGCTGAAGATGGGTGCATACGGCTTACTTCGCTTTGGCGTCATGTTCTTCCCTGAGCAGGCGTACAGCTGGGCATGGGTGCTCGCGCTCCTAGGTGTCATTAACATTCTATATGGTGCAATTCTTGCTTTTGTTCAAAATGAATTTAAGCTCGTGCTTGCCTACTCCTCGATTTCTCATATGGGAATCGTGCTGCTAGGTATCGCAGCATTTAATGAAATTGGTTTGCAAGGCGCAATGTTCCAATTGGTATCACATGGTCTTATTTCGGCCTTCTTGTTCCTCATTGTCGGTATGATTTATGAACGAACAGGGACGACAGAACTTAGCCGCCTTGGTGGGTTGGCCAAGTCGATGCCATTCATTAGCGGAATGTTGCTAGTTGGTGGTATGGCTTCACTCGGTTTACCGGGATTGTCAGGCTTTATTTCCGAGTTCCTTGCCTTCTTAGGATTATTTGAGACGCACAAGGTGTACACGATTCTCGGTATTATGGGTGTGATTCTCACAGCTGTATATATCTTGCGCGCTGTAATGGGCATTACATTCGGTAAGTTGCCAGAGCAGTATACGAATTTGCGTGACGCGAGATGGATTGAGGCACTACCTATGATCGTGCTTGTTGCTTTCATTCTTGTTATTGGGATCTATCCGAGTGTACTGAGTGACCCAATGAAACAGACGTTGAGTGGGTTTGATGCTTTCATGCAAGCCATCGCTCAGAAGATGGGGGGTTAAACCAGTGGAGCAGTTACGATTACATACATCGGATTTAATCCATCTCTGGCCAGAATTAACACTTGTTATCGCAGCAGTTGCACTATCTCTTCTTGATTTGGCACTGCCAGAACGAATGAACCGCACTTTTATCGGTTGGCTCACGCTTGCAAGTTTACTCGTCTCGGGTGTATTCGTTGCGATGCAACTTCACTTGGATGTGCCAGTAGAACTGCTTGCAGGATCTTATCGTGTTGATGATTTTGCAAATCTATTGAAACTGGTCTTCTTACTTGGGACATCATTTGTTGTACTCATGAGTGTAGGAACCATTAAGCAAGCGGGCATTGCACATGTCGGTGAATACTACTACTTCTTGCTTCCTGCTACACTGGGTGCAATGGTTATGGCGTCCTCCGCTGATATGATCACGCTGTATGTCGGTTTAGAATTGCTTAGTATCACATCTTACATTATGGTTGCCATGCGGAAGAAGAGCTCTAACTCGAATGAGGGTGCGTTCAAGTACTTGGTGATGGGCGGTATTTCCTCGGCAATGATTTTGTATGGGATGTCTTTCTTATATGGAATTTCAGGAGCGACCAACCTTGCAGCGGTCAAAGACGGTATTTATGCTAACTTCACATCTTTTGAAGCATTAATCTACGTCGCATTTTTCTTCTTAATTGCTGGATTAGGGTTTAAAATTGCAGCTGCACCGTTCCACAGCTGGGCACCTGATGTATACGAAGGTGCACCGACACCGATATCTGCATTCCTAGCAGTTGTATCCAAGGGTGCAGCATTCGCTATTCTGTTCCGTATAATCTATAACTTATTCATTCCACTGCCGCAAGATGGTCCTACAGGGGTGCTTGTATCTGACGTATTCTTGACACTCGGCGTTGTGGCAGCCATGGCGATGATCGTCGGTAACGTGATTGCACTTCGTCAGACCAATGCCAAGCGCTTGCTTGCGTATTCTGGAATTGCGAATGCGGGTTATCTTCTCGTTCCATTAGCTACCCAATTCTCAACTGCACATTACAGCAATTTTGCTGAGTTTACGTTTTATCTAATCGCCTATTTGTTCATGAACATCGGAGCATTTGCTGTCATTATATTAATTGAGAAGTCATCAGGCAGTGAAGAGATTCGTGGGTTTGCTGGATTGTATTACCGTGCACCTTTTACGGCAGTTGCGATGACCCTTCTGGTCTTATCACTTGCAGGTATACCGATTACAGGTGGATTTTTCGGTAAGCTATTTATCCTTCTAGGCACAATGGAAACCCATCATTATTGGTTAGGCGCTATTATGCTGATTACATCCGTGATTTCGTTCTACTACTACTTTGGCATTGTTCGTCAGATGTACATGCGTAGTGATTATGAATCCGCACCACTGCAAGTACCAGGTACAGTAGGCTTCACAGTCTGGTTGTGTGCGATTGTTACCGTATTGCTGGGAATATTCCCTCATGTATTGTTACAATATATTGACACTGTATTTACCATTACAAAAGATCTGCTATTTGTGTCATAAATTTGCTATAATGAAAGCCACTCCATTTATTTGGGGTGGCTTTTTCATATGTAGAGGTAATCAACGTGAAATAGGCTCCGAATCGGAGCTTTTCTTTTAGATATAGAATAAATAAGTTTTCAGCAGAGCTGAACGAATTGTATATCGCAAGAAAAGCTACCACTTACGCAGGGTCATGCATCGGGAAAGGGCTTCGAATAGAAGCTTTTCTTATTACATAGATTTATTTGGTTATTCAGGTAAATTCAGGTGAAGGGTAACGCAGAAATGACGAAAAAATGGAAATGTATATGGTTAGTTCTAGTGCTCGCTCTAAGTCAGATTGCTTTATCATATCCCTTACAAGCAGCACTAATAACGGCATCAGACCCATTACGAGGGAAACAAGCGTATTTGGATCGAATCGGTATTGAAGCAGCTTGGAGAGCTGCATCTTCGACGTCAAAGCCAATTGTTATTGCGGTTGTCGATACGGGCATTGACCTTACACATCCGGATTTAATGGCTAATTTAGTACCTGGTAAAAATTTGTTAAACCCTAAATTGCCACCCCAAGATGACTTCGGTCACGGGACGAATGTTGCAGGTGTGATTGGTGCCGTTGCCAATAATGACATCGGAATTGCAGGCATTGCAAGGAATGTGAAGTTAATGCCAATTAAAGCTGTTGCTAATGATGGGTTTGGTGATGAGAAGAAGTTAGGCGAAGGAATTAAGTATGCCGTCGATCACGGAGCAAAGATTGTTGTGTTATCGCTTGGCTTAAATAAGCAATCTGCCTACTTGGAGAATATAGTAAAGTATGCCGAAGAGCGCGATGTGCTGCTCGTTGCTGCAACAGGTAATGAAGGGGCTGCGATTCGCTACCCTGCCGCTTATGCATCTGTGCTTGCTGTCGGTGGAATTGATGTGAATAACGAGGTTGAACCACGCTCGAATTATGGATCGGAATTAGATGTAGTAGCGCCATGGAGCGTGTTCACAACAGCTCTTGAAGGTCGTTACGAGTACAAGGAAGGGACTTCGATGGCTGCGCCTCAGGTGGCGGGTGTGGCTGCACTTGTATGGAGCAAGTATCCACAGCTTAAAGCGAGTCAAGTGCGTAATATAATCGAACAAACGGCACAAGATGTTCACACACCTGGATGGGATGAGCATACGGGTTATGGGTTGTTACGTGCAGATCTTGCCCTTACTCGCCCCTATACAAGTGACGCTTTTGAACCGAATGACACCAAGGAAACTGCAAAGCCTCTATCGGTAAATAAGCGTATTCAAGCATCGTTCTCATCTGAGAAAGACGAAGATTGGTTTACAGTTGACAGTCCTTATGATGGTGTGATTACGTTTAAAGCGGACTGGTCAGATGATGCGCCAATCGAGCTGACGCATGAGGCAGTAGGTGGAAGTTCCAAAACTTATAAGCTAAAGGCGAAAGAGCCGGTGCGAATAGGTGTACGTCGTGGGCACAATGATTTCAAGTTGCAAATGCCAGCGAAGAAATCGAATGTTGAAGCTCCTTATACGCTAGAAACAAGCTTTGCAATTTATACGGACCCCTATGAAGATAATGATCAGCAGTATAAAGCGTACGTACTGCCAACACGAACAGGATCACTTTTTGGGACATTTGATCATATGAATGATCAAGATTGGTATAAGCTTGTTTTGACGGAATCAGGGACACTACGTATTAGTGTATCGGTCGATACAGCTAGGATGGACCCCGTATTGCTTATTCAGAAGAAGGGTGAGAAGTCGGTCGTAATCGATAAGAAAGGCGACGGTGTGATGGAAACCACTCAGTTTCTTCAAGTGACACCAGGGGAATACTATATTCGAGTGAGCAATATTAAAGACTATACGATGCCGATCCTGGGTCAGTACGAATTAACAGTGGAGTGGAATGAACAGCCGATTGATCCTTTTGAGCCGAATGACAAACCTTTTCAAGCAACAGGAGTAACGAGTGGAGCCTTGTACAGAGGTGTACTCGATCATGCGCAGGATGTAGATTGGTATCAATACAATGTGACAACCGAAGGACCGGTACAGTTTAATGTTCGAGACATTGCGCCGTCGGAGCATTTAGATGTTTCCTTGTATAATGGGTTGCTGCAAGAAATTGAAACGCTCTCCCCGAGTACGGGAACAGGTCAAGTGCAGACGATTCGAAGTTTAAAGCCGGGGACGTACTTTATACGGCTATCGACAAGCAAGTGGACGGAAAGACAGACCTATTGCTTAAGCGTATATGCTGCAGCTGGAAGCGCGAAAGTGAATAATTCGTTATTTTCTTGGAGACAGCATTATGGGACACGAACGATTCGCTTTGAACGAGATACTGCGATTGCAAGAGCAACTGAACAATTATCAGGAGTGACACATCCCTTATGACGAGCTTTAATAATGATCTTATTGATACTTTCGGATCTTACATGATTATCGTACAAATCCTGATTTATTTATCAGCGATTGGCTTAGCGTGGTGGGGATTGCAAGAAGTTCGATTCGATGTGTTTCTGCGTCGCCCGAAAAGCCCTGCCGCCAAAATGCTGCAAATCTTGCTCGCGATTACGATTGGTTCAAGTGTTGCAGGATTCTTCATGAGTTATTTAGGACTGTCCGTTAAATTAGGATTTTTTAGTTGAAATGTCGAATATTCCAACCTTTATTTGTAAATAATGGGGGGAGACACATTCGACTCTATACGTCAAAAATACGTGTATTTTCGACACTTTATGCGCTTTGCGGTTGATCATCAAAAAAGGTTTATGCTAAACTAACTACAAAAAATATGTTCGCGGAGGGACCAAGATGAGCAAAATTATCGTCCGCGGTGGTCGAAAAATAACAGGAAGCGTAAAGGTAAACGGTGCGAAGAATGCAGTTCTGCCTATTATTGCAGCCTCCTTGTTAGCTGCGGAGGGAGAAAGCGTCATTCAAGAGGCGCCCCCGCTTCATGATGTAATCACCATTATCCAAGTACTGGGTGACTTAGGGACTCAAACCCAATATTCCAATGATACCATTCGCGTTAATGCGTCACATATAGCCACTTGCGAAGCATCCTATGAGTTAATTCGTAAAATGAGGGCTTCTTTTCTTGTCATGGGACCACTTTTGGCCCGCCTGGGCAGAGCGAAAATTTCGCTTCCGGGTGGATGCGCAATCGGTACCCGTCCAATTGATCAGCATCTAAAAGGTTTTGAAGCTATGGGTGCAGAGATTGAATTGGGTCAAGGATATATCGAGGCAAGATCGAATGGACGTTTAAAAGGGGCTAAAATTTATCTCGACGTAGCAAGTGTAGGAGCGACGGAGAATATTATGATGGCGGCCACTTTAGCTGAGGGAACGACCATTATAGAGAATGCTGCGATGGAGCCTGAGATCGTAGATCTTGCTAACTATTTGAATGCGATGGGTGCGGTGGTACGCGGAGCAGGAACAGGTGTAATACGGATTGAAGGCGTGGAGCAACTGCGCGGTGTTGTGCATTCAGTCATTCCAGACCGGATTGAAGCAGGAACGTATATGATCGCGGCAGCCATTACAGGTGGAGATGTTTATGTCGAGGGAGCAATAGGCGACCATCTTCGTCCTGTCATTTCGAAATTACAAGAAGTTGGGGTTCAAGTGGAAGAAGATGAGAACGGTATTCGTGTACGTTCGGATGGTTCACTTCGTTCGGTTGACGTGAAGACTCTTCCTTATCCAGGGTTCCCGACTGATATGCAATCACAGATGATGGCATTGCTACTTGTATGCGATGGCACAGGTCTTGTTACAGAGACAGTGTTCGAGAATCGTTTCATGCATGTTGCTGAATTTAAGAAAATGAACGGTCAGATCAAGGTCGATGGCCGGACGGCTATCGTAAGCGGCGGATCTCGCCTAGTTGGTGCGAAGGTAAGTGCAACTGACTTACGTGCAGGTGCGGCGCTAATCTTAGCGGGTCTTGTAGCTGAAGGCGAGACAGAGATTACGGAGATCTATCACATTGATCGCGGTTATGTGAATATTACCGATCGCTTAAGCGAACTCGGTGCTGATATTTCGCGCGTGGAACCTGCAAGTGTGCAGCAGGAGCTGCAGCCAGAGGCTGTGCCAGCGCGCGTTAGTGAAGTGGGTGTGCTAGCTGCACAACCTACTTGGGCATAATCTCATGTGCGTAGTCTAACGCACACATTAGCCCTAACGTGCGTAGGTAAAGCCACACGCACGAGAACAAGCGGTGCACCAAACTTACACCGCTTATAACGGAAAGAGCGTCCTCTATGAATTAGAGGACGCTCTTTTTCCATCTACTGCTTCTATCGCAATTAGGGTTCTATTCTAGCATCTATGTTCATACGTATTACTAATCTTGTTTTTTATCGGAAGAGACGCAGATTAGATGAACTAGGATACGAAGGAGAGAACAGAGATGTCGAACACGAATACGAACGAACCAAGACAAGCCCCGCGCCGCCCTATCATTCATTTTCAAACGAAAGATCGTCCCTATCAAGCTCAGACCGTACTAGATCCACCTAATAAGCAATCCCCATTTCGCCGCAAATCTAGTTCCAATCGTTGGTTTAAGAATAAAGCTCAGCATCGCCTGAACAAAGGGCTGTGGACTTTGCTTATCTTAGTCGGCTTCTTTTTCATTATTATCGTAATTCCCGGCTTTCTTGCTCACCGTGAAGCGTCATCTCTGAGTTTGAGACAACTTACCACACAAAATCCACCTGCAGTAGACAATATGAATCCTTCACAAGGACAAGCCCAAGTCGCGAGTCCCAATCCAGCAACCGATCAAGTAAGTCCTGGTGCGTCCATTCCCGCAGCAGTTGAGGCTCAAAGTGTGATGATTCCCGTCTATCTAACCAAGCAAAAAGAGATCGAGACGATTCCGCTCGAAGACTATGTTCGTGGTGTTATCGCAGCCGAGATGCCGCTTGATTATGAATTAGAAGCTCTAAAAGCCCAAGCGCTAGCAGCGCGTACTTATATTGTGAGGCGCCTTACGGAGAAAGATTACTCGCAGGTTCCTGTTGCAGATGCGCTAGTCACAGATACGACGACGCACCAAGTCTATTACAATAAATCGCAATTGGAAGCACTCCAAGGTGATCGTGCTAACGCAGCAAGTAAAGCGCGTATGGATAAGCTGAATGAAGCCGTTCAAGCGACTAGGGGACAAATTCTCACGTATAGCGGTAAACCGATTAATGCGACGTTCTTCTCCACGAGCGGCGGTTACACTGAGAATTCGGAAGACGTATGGCCGTTTGCGACACCTTACCTGAAGAGTGTTAGTTCACCTTGGGATTCTACATCCCCTCGTTATAAAGAAACACTTACGATTCCGCTTAATGAGGTGGCTCGCAAGCTCGGTGTTAAATCCATCTCATCTATTGCTTCTAGTCGTAATGGTATACGTATACTAGAGAAAACGACCGGTCATCGGATCAAGACGATTTCAATAGGCGGCAAGATTTTTACAGGAGCAGAAGTACGAGAGAAGCTAGGCTTAAAGTCAGCGCAGTTCGATTGGCAGTTCAAAGACTCGTCCGTAATACTTACTACATATGGCTATGGGCATGGTGTTGGCATGAGTCAGTGGGGGGCTAATGAAATGGCAAAGCGCGGGCAATCGGCAGACGAGATCGTACACTACTACTATCAAGGGATTGCGATTTCGAAAGCTTCGAACATACTAAACTAACAGGCTTCTAATATTTTTTTATATAAAAATAGTAATTGCACGTATAAAACTTGTGCACCTGTCAACAATGGTTGATGAGGTGATAGCAAATGAGTGAAAAACAAAGTTTTGACAACAAATCAAATGCTCCAAAAACTACTGGAGCAGAGCAATCCGCAACAAAGAGATTCTTCGCAAAGAAATGGGTATTTCCAGTCATCTATGTGGCAGCAGCGGCAATTATCTTAACCTTAACAACATGGCTCTATCAAAGTGCTGCTACTAAGAACATTACGAACCCAACTGCTCAAACCGAGCAAACAAGTGTTGATGCAAATGGAGCAACAGTTCCAGTAGCAGGACCACAAGAGAACATGAAGTGGCCGGTGAAAGACAAGAATGAAATTGAAGTTGTTCTGAAGTTCTATGATCGCAATGCAACTGCTGAAGCAAAAGCACAATCCACAATTGAGTACAATGACACATTCGTACCGAATACAGGACTTGTGTTAGCACGCAAAGACAAAGTAACTTTCGATGTATTAGCTGCAAAAAGCGGTAAAGTATCGATGGTAGCAACTGATCCAGCAGTAGGTAACTTAGTTGAAATTACACATGCAGATGGCATGGTAACGGTATACCAAAGTTTGGCTGATGTGAAAGTTGCGAAGGGTCAAGATGTGAAGCAAGGCGATGTAATCGCGAAGGCTGGACGTAATGACATTGAGAAGGCACAAGATGTACACCTTCACTTTGAAGTTCGTCAACAAGCTTCCGGTACTGTGATGAATCCAGAGCCAATGTTCACACAATCCGAAGAGAAGAAATAAGCTAATTTGACTTACAAGATGGAGCGTATAGCCTGATGCTATGCGCTCTTTTTGCGTGCATAAAGATACAAGCATTCATGCGCTTCTGAAAATATTTGTACACAATTAGCTTGTCAGGCTTGGTCACAAAGAATATTAGCCCTTGCCCCTCATATAATGTACCAATCTAACTTGAGCAGGGAGGCGAGAGGCGTGCACGATTACATCAAAGAACGGACGATCAAAATTGGAACTTGTATCGTGGAAACAAAAAATACGGTTCGAACGATTGCGAAAGAATTTGGGGTATCCAAAAGTACGGTGCACAAGGATTTGACTGAACGACTTCCAGAAATTAATCCGGATCTAGCTAACCAAGTTAAACATATTCTGGAGTATCACAAATCCATTCGTCATTTAAGAGGAGGCGAAGCTACTAAAATTAAGTACCGTAAATCGACTCATCCCAAGCAATCGGAACCGTTAATTCCGGTCAAGTCCTAAGCAAATTAGAGGCGCCCTCCCCAATATGGTGAAAGTTGTCGATTCGTCAAGAAAAAAAAGAAGAAACTGTGTTTTTTTAATGAATTTAGTTTATAATTATTAGATATAATCGCAAATAGATGCCGATTCTTTTTTGGACGGACGGAAATTGTTAGGGAGGCTATGTTTAGATGTTTAGTAAAGATATAGGAATTGACTTGGGAACGGCCAACGTGCTGATTCATGTGAAAGGGCATGGCGTTGTTCTGGATGAACCTTCTGTGGTCGCGCTTGAAAGCGAATCTAAGAGGGTTCTTGCTGTTGGAGAAGAAGCTAGACGCATGGTTGGACGTACTCCGGGCAACATTATTGCGATCAGACCACTAAGAGATGGTGTTATCGCAGACTTTGATGTGACGGAAGCTATGCTAAAGTATTTTATCCAAAAAGTTGGCGGCAAGAACTGGTACTCATCTCCTCGTATTCTAATCTGTGCACCTACGAATATCACTTCTGTTGAACAAAAAGCAATTCGTGAAGCTGCTGAACACTGCGGGGCAAAGGAAGTCTTCATGGAAGAAGAGCCTAAAGCTGCAGCGATCGGAGCCGGCATGGACATTTACCAACCAAGCGGAAACATGGTTGTCGATATTGGTGGAGGTACGACAGATATCGCCGTTCTATCAATGGGTGATATTGTTACCTCCTCTTCGGTTAAAATTGCAGGTGATAAATTCGATTCTGCAATCTCTAAATACATCAAAAATAAATATAAGCTATTAATTGGCGAGCGAACTGCCGAAGATATTAAGGTGAACATAGGAACTGTTTACCTGAACGGTCAACGTGCAGAGATGGATATTCGCGGACGTGATATGGTATCCGGCTTGCCGCTTACGATTACGATTCATTCTGGTGAAATACAAGAAGCGCTTTGGGACTCCGTATCTTCAATTGTTACGGCGGCTAAGAGCGTACTTGAGCGTACACCGCCAGAGCTATCTGCCGATATTATCGATCGTGGCGTGATTCTAACAGGTGGCGGCGCGATGCTGCATGGTCTTGATCAATTGCTGGCTGATGAACTGAAAGTACCGGTATTGATCGCAGAAGATCCAATGCACTGCGTTGTTAAAGGAACAGGAATTATGCTCGATAATTTGGACAAGGTGTCGAAACGTAAGTTTATGTAAAGGCACTTTGCTCCTTGTCGCAGAGGAGGGCTTTGATGTTAAGGGGATTATATACCGCAGCCGGTGGCATGATTACGCAGCAGCGTACACATGATACGGTTACGAACAACATCGCGAACATAAACACACCTGGATTTAAACAAGGTTACTCGCTGGCGCGCTCTTTTCCACAAGCATTAGTTACGGCAATGGGGACAGACGAAGTGGCAGCAGGTAGACCCAATGGTCAATTAGGTAGACTGACAACAGGCGTCTTTGCAGAAGAGAACGTGTCGATCTATGGGCAAGGTGACTTGGAAGAGACGAACAATCCATATGACTTTGCGCTTCAGTCGAATATTCAAGTGCCGGGTATGCAATTTGATAGCACGGGTAAATCTGTGGACGAGAACGGAACGGTAACGTTCCAGCCGCATGCCTTCTTCACCATGCTGGATGCGAGTGGTCAGCGCCGTTATTCCTTGAATGGGAAATTCACGGTTAATGATGCTGGAGAATTGACGAATGCGAGCGGGAATCGCCTCGTTGATCAGACGGGTGCTCCGATTGTACTGCGAGATGCAGCTGGTGAACCTCTTCGTGATTTTAAAGTGACGGATAAAGGGATCTTCGTAGACCGAACGGGTGAGGCTCTACTTGATGCGAACGGCGATCCACTTCGACTGCTCATTACGAAAGCAGAGAATCCGAATCTATTGATGCGTGAAGGTAACGGGCTGTACGCGATTCGTCCTGAAGACGAAGGTACGCTTACACAAGTACTCGATACGGATGTATCGGAAGTGCGTCAAGGATATATTGAACGCTCGAATGTCGATCCAACGCAGGCGATGGTCGATATGATGACTGCACAGCGCGCGTATGAAGCGAATCAGAAAGTAATTCAATTCTATGATCGCAGCTTGGAAAAAGCCGTGAACGAAATCGGACGGATTTAACAGGAGGAACGGTTATGAATCATTCAATGATTAATTCGTCCGTTTCGCTGCATGGTTTGCAGCAAAAATTGGACATCCTTGCTGGCAATATCGCCAATGTGAATACAACAGGCTATAAGAAGACGCAAGCGTCTTTTGAAGATGTACTTACACGTGTGAAGTCACAGCCAGAAGATTTTCGTCTGCCTGGCCGGATGACTCCACTTGGACTTAACCAAGGCTATGGAGCACGTCTTGTGAACATGTCGAAAGATATGTCGCAAGGTTCGATTCAGCCGACCGATAATCCGCTTGATTTTGCAGTAGAAGGTAATGGCATGTTCGAGATTGGAGTTCCTTCTGTGGATGCGGATGGCAATCCGATTGTGAAGCCCGCATGGACGAAGAACGGATCCTTTACCATTACGCTGAATCAAGATCGTGAGGAAGTACTGACAACCAAAGAAGGCTATGCGATCTACAATACGGATGATGAACAGATCATTATCCCGACGAACCACCGTGTTCAAGTAGATAGCAGTGGTCGAATCTATGCGTATGATAAAGCCAATGAAGGCGCAGGTCCGATTGATTTGGGACAAATGCGCATTGTACGTGTCGTTCGTCCGCAGCTTATGCGTGAACTTGCTGATAATTTATATGAATTACCGGCAGGCGTGAACCGTGACCAAGTCGTAAGCAACGTGGCTGATGAAGATCCTCTAAATGGTGAACCAATTCGTGTGATGCAAGGCTTCTTAGAACATTCCAATGTGAAATTAACAGATGAGATGTCGGAACTGATTATGGTTCAACGCGCATTCCAACTGAATTCACGGGCGATTTCCTCTTCCGACACGATGATGGGACTCGCAAATAATCTCCGTGGTTAAAGGGATGGAATCAATGGTGAATGAACGTCCAAATCCAGCAGCAGATCGGATGAAGAAACCGAAGAAATCGAAGAAGAAATGGCAGAAGGTCACGCTGACCATTTTGAAATATATTCGTGTGCCTGTACTGTTTCTTGCGATGGCTGTAGTTGGTCTTTGGATCGGTTACGTGAAGCTGGGTAAACAGTCAATGGGCGATATGCTGCACTGGAGTACATGGAAGCATATATTCGATCTTATTTTTGCTAATTAAATCATATAAAAGCCTATGGCATTTCAATCTGGAAGCTCCCGCAAGGGAGTTTTATTTTTGTGTAAGGAAATGTATAATGAATGAAACTAGTAACATGGTAAGGGAGAGGTCTGTTTGAATGTACCGAATTTGCTTACGATAAGCAGGTTTGTCCTCATTCCCGTTTTCCTGTTCTGTTTCTTTCTGGACTATTTGAAGACTTCCTTTGTTATACTCGCAATTGCCGGACTGACAGATGTGGCAGACGGTTATTATGCAAGGACACATAAGCAAGTAACGCCGATGGGCACAATGCTCGATCCTTTAGCTGACAAAATGATGATGCTTGCAGTCGTTGTCTCTTTGTTATTATCAGGAATGATGCCTTGGCAGGCTGCACTTGCTATGTTCATTCGTGATGCGGGGATGATCTTGGGGTCCGCTTATTTCTATGTGAAAGGGAAGAAGACCGTCCCTGCCAATGCATTTGGCAAATGGACGACTGTCCTATATTATTTAGGCATCTTCTTTATCTTTTTTGAGTTTTCGTTTGCGATAACGTACTTGTGGTGTGTGATCGTGTTTTCATTTGTGACTTCGTTCATCTATATTGGACAGTTTGCCAGATTGAATCGAAGTCGTACATAAGTGATATGGAGGGAAAATAAACTATGCTGGACATTAATCAAATTCAAGAGATCATACCTCACCGTCCGCCGTTTCTACTCGTGGATCGTATTCTAGAGGTAGAAGACGGTAAGAGTGCGGTAGGAATTAAGAACGTGACGATGAATGAGCCTTTTTTCACAGGTCACTTCCCAGGTTATCCAGTTATGCCGGGTGTGTTAATCGTTGAGGCGCTGGCGCAAGTTGGTGCTGTTGCGATTTTGAAAATGGAAGCGAATAAGGGTAAGCTTGCCTTCTTCGCAGGTATCGATAATTTCCGTTTCCGTGGGCAAGTTGTACCGGGAGATACACTTACACTATCGATGGAAATTACACGCCTGAAGGGTACAGTGGGTAAAGGTAATGCTGTTGCTAAAGTAGGCGATAAAGTGGTGGCAGAAGGCGAATTGATGTTTGCGCTGTCTAACGCTTAAGCGATATAACAGGTAATCAAATTATCATTGAATGATCCAAAATAACGTACAGGCTTATTAACGCTTGCATGGGGAAAAGGGGAAATATTCATGACAATATTGACGCGTGTACAAACGGAATATGAACGCTGGATCAGTGATTCACTTGTAGATGAAGCAACCAAGGAAGAGCTGCACGGGATTGAGGAAGAGCCCAAAGAAATCGAAGATCGTTTCTATAAAGATTTAGAATTTGGTACAGGTGGTCTTCGTGGTGTAATGGGAGCGGGAACGAATCGACTGAACAGTTATACGATTGGTCGTGCGACGCAAGGTCTCGCTCAGTACATACTAGGTCTTGGTGTGAGTGGTCAACCATCGGTTGCGATTGCTTATGATTCTCGTCATCGCTCGGATGAATTTGCACTTGAAGCAGCACTTGTTCTAGCGGGTAATGGGATCAAGGCTTATGTATTCGAAGAGCTTCGTCCAACACCTGAGCTGTCATTTGCTGTGCGTGAGCTGGGTGCAACTGCTGGGATTGTTATTACAGCAAGCCATAATCCACCTGAGTACAATGGGTACAAGGTGTATGGGGCAGATGGCGGTCAGTTAACGACGGATGGTGCTGGAGAAGTGACGAGACAAATTCAAGGCATCACTTCATTTGGTGAAGTCCGCAAAGTAACGCGCGAAGAGGCGCTAGCAAGTGGGCTGCTGGAGTGGATTGGTGAAGCAATTGATCAGCGTTATGTGGAAGTTGTTACGGCTGTAAGCCAGCGTCCAGATGTTGTCAAAGCGATGAGTAGTGATTTCCGTATTGTCTTTACCCCCCTGCATGGAGCGGGCAATAAGCCTGTTCGTGAAGTGCTAGCTAGTGCAGGTTTTGAGCAGGTACGTGTTGTCGCTGCACAAGAGCAGCCTGACCCTGAGTTCTCTACTGTTAAATCTCCAAATCCAGAAGAGCGCGAAGCGTTCACGCTTGGCCTTGAAGATGCACGTGCTTGGGACGCAGATATCATTGTAGGTACCGATCCAGATGCAGACCGCATGGGTGCGATTGTGAAGGACGCCTCTGGGGAGTATGTTGCGCTGAGCGGTAACCAATCTGGTGCATTAATCGTGAACTACTTACTCAGTTCGATGCAAGAGCGCGGTGAATTGCCAAGTAACGGTGTGCTCATCAAGACGATCGTAACCAGTGAGATGGGAGCGGCAATTGCAGCTTCATATGGCGTTGAGACGCTGAACACACTCACCGGATTTAAATATATTGGCGAGTGGATGACGAAGTTCGCTGCTAGCGGAGAGAAGCAATTCTTGTTCGGTTACGAGGAAAGCTATGGTTACTTAGCTGGAACGTATGCACGTGATAAGGATGCGATTGTTGCTGCTATGCTGATTTGTGAAGCAGGCGCGTATTACAAGAGCAAGGGCAAGACACTTATTGATGCTCTGCATGAATTGTACGCATCACACGGCTATTTTATGGAAAAACTGGTATCGAGAACGATGAAGGGCAAAGACGGCTTAGAGCGCATTCGTGCTGTAATGGACTTATGGCGCGCGAATCCACCGCAAGTGATTAGCGGATTGTCTGTTCAGGAGTTTGAGGACTACACACAGGGACTTCATGGATTGCCGCGTGAGAATGTGATCAAGTGTAAGCTTGAGGGCGGCTCCTGGTTCTGCTTGCGCCCTTCGGGTACAGAGCCGAAGATGAAGTTTTATTTTGCCGTAAAAGGCACTTCGCAAGAAGATGCGACTGAGCAGTTAACGATTATATCGGATGCTGTAATGAAGCAAATCGATGCGGAGCTCTTGGCTTAACAGCTGGAGGCAAGCCTGATGATGAGAGAACCTCTCCTGATGCGCATGCGTTTTGGGGAGGTTTTTGTGTGAATAGAAGTGGATTACTATTACATGTGAGAGATACTGAGGGTACTTCAAGTATCCTATCCGTACTTACTTAGAGTACTAACAGTATCGAAGGGAGTTTAGGAAAGTATGTTTAAGACGTATCGTGCTTGGAATGACAAAGTGCGTAAGCTACTTATTGTTCTTGTCGTACTCGGGCTAGTTGCATCAGTTCCGCTTGTACTGGAGAGAGAGAATACGGAGACATCAGCAAACAACGTTGAATTCGTATTCGATTATCGTGATTTACTGGATATTGCGGATATGCAATCCAATCCACTTGGTTTTGTGGACGAGCATTTAGAGAAGATGAAGACGGCAGGCATCCTGTCCATGTCTGTCTATGAAGGTACATTGCAAGAGATGAAACAGCAGCGTCGCCTTGAGGTGTTCTCCTCTCGTGAGGCGATGTCGTTAACACAACAATTGCTGCCTCCTGGTGAGAACAATACGTATGTGCTGTTCTCAAACCAAGACGCACAGAACACGCTGCAGCCGATTATTGAAAAAGGATTTGCAGATTTCGGCGTAGCAACAAAGCCTTGGACGTTCAAAGATCGCAAGGGTCTCATTATCGAGATGGCATCTGATGATGCATTAATGCGTCCGATGGACCCAGATCCAATGACAATGAAAATGCTCAAAGATAAAGGCTTCCATATCGTTGTGCGCATGTCCAACAAGCGTCCATTCGAGCCGAAGCAAATGAATAAATTGATCGCAAGCTTTAAAGAGTACGGCGTAACTCGTATTATTCCAGATTCCGATGCGGTTCCTGGTTTTACCGATAAACCGAATGATTTACTTGATATGGCAAGCATTTTGCGTGATCACAATATCGGATTAGCTGGTATTGAGATGTTGAAGGCACCGCAAAAAGGCTTCAATAAGCTTGCAAGCAAGATCGAGTATGACGTGGTGAGACTACACTCCTTTACAGAGAAAGATACTGAGAAGTTTATGGAGCCTGTCGATCGTGAAGAGATCCATCAACGTGTCCTAGATGCGGCAGATCGCTTCGTTCTTGCTGTGAAAGATCGTAACATTCGTATGGTATTCTTGAATGCTAAGATTTCGAAGAGCTTAGATAAGAAGAAAGTCGATCATCCACTTGATTCTCTATATGAAGCGATAAATGGAGAAGGCGGTGCAATTCCGCGTATCGAAAAAGCAGGATTTAAAGATGCGCCAGCTGTTGCATTCACCGTTGATCATGGTTCTTTCATTACGACTTGGCAGAAAGTTGCACCATACTTCCTATTGCTTGGCGGTGTAGCGCTGATTGCGTTAACTCTATCGTATTTCGTACCGAGTCTAACACTGCTCATGTTCGTAATCGGTTTACTTGGAGCAGGTGGGCTTCGCATATTGTCTGAAAGCTTGTACTCACAAGGCTTCGCGCTTGGCGTATCCATCTGTGCGGCTACATTATCTGTCATCTTGGCGATTCGTACGGTGAACAATGGCGGTGCGAAGTGGGCACGCGGCAATCGTGTACTATTCACAACATGGATGCTTGTGCGTACGTCACTCATTTCATTGATTGGTGCATTCTATCTGATTGCCCTACTCAACCAAGTGAAGTACTTCCTTGTGCTGGAACAGTTCCGCGGCGTATCCATGCTGCATCTAGTTCCAATTGCGCTAGCAGGTATTTATGTTCTCTTGTTTAATGAAAAAATGACAAGTGCACAGCGCATGCAGCGCATTCGTGAGATTCTGAAGTCCAAGATCAGCGTGCTAGCGATTGTCCTTGTAGGGATTGCGCTTGCAGCAGTGTACTACTACTTGTCCCGTACAGGTAACGCAGGTACGACTTCATCCTTGGAGCGCACATTCCGTGCATTCTTGGAAAATACGCTTGGCGTTCGTCCGCGTACGAAAGAGTTCTTAATTGCGCATCCATTGTTTATACTAGGTGGTTACCTAGCGTTAAAATACAAACATGCGATTTACTTACTTGCGGTAGGTGTTGTCGGTCAACTATCGATTATCGATACGTTCGCTCACTTGCATACCCCGCTTGAAATTTCAGGCATTCGAATTGTGTATGGTCTAATGTTCGGCTTCTTGATTGGCCTCGTGCTGATTGTCGTCTGGGAAATCGCTTTGAGGAGTTGGAGAAAATGGGGAGCCCCATTATTAGAAAAATAGTTATATCCGGTTATTACGGATTTGATAATAGCGGCGATGAAGCCGTATTGCAGTCGATTTTATTCGCACTCGAAGAGCAAGGTAAATTAGAGGGCGTGAAGATCGTACCTGTCGTGCTATCGGCTAATCCCGAGCGTACGAGCAGTATGTACGGTGTTGAAGCCGTGCATCGGATGAAGATCGGCGCTGTACTTGGCGCGCTGCGCGGCAGCGACGGGTTAATTTCCGGCGGCGGTTCGCTCCTTCAAGATGCAACAAGCTCGCGTACGATCCCTTACTACGTCGCGATTATCAAGCTTGCTCAGTTGTTGCGCAAGCCAACCTTCATCTATTCGCAGGGCGTGGGTCCCGTGCAGAAGCAAGGCTTCTTCCCGTGGATTCGCTCTGCGATCGGGGGCAGCGCGTACATCTCGGTACGCGATGAGGAATCCGCCCAGCTGCTCGGCCGCATGGGCGTAGGACTTGATCGGATCGACGTTGTCCCCGATCCGGTGATGGGCCTCCCGCTGCGCGCGGGAGGCGAGGCTGACGGCGGTGCTTCGCACACCGCCGCAGCAAGTGCAGGTGCCGCGGCTTCGCCGGGCGCCAGCGCTATGCGCGCTGACGCAGATGCGCGCGGCACCCACAGCAGCGGCGATGAGCGCGCTGCTGCAGAGCAGGATGACCCGGCTTCGCCGCTGGTCATCGGGGTGTCGGTCCGCTATTGGAACGCGGACCGCAGTGAACTCGCAGCGATCGCAGATGCGCTGCGTGGGGTGCTGACGGCAAGAACCGATGTGCACATTCGGCTCTTGCCGTTCCACCTGCCGACGGACGAAGAAGCGTCGGAATACGTGCTCGCGCAGATGGGCATCCGCCCGGACGGCACCGCTGTTGATCCAAAACTCACTGGCTCATTCACGTTATCTACTTCTTCAGTGGAAGGTGCAGATAACTCTACGCCAGCTGTCGATGCAACAGCGTTTGCTTCACGCGTGTCGATCGTACGCGGCGTTACGCACCCGCAAGATATGCTTGCGGAAGTGGCTGCTTGCGACCTTGTGATCGGCATGCGCTTGCACGCGCTAATCTACGCGGCAAGCCAGTTCGTACCGATGGTTGGTATTTCATACGATCCGAAAATTGATCAATTCCTAGGTAGACTCGGCATGGAATCCGCAGCTTCTACGAGCAATATAAACGGTAGAGTGCTTGCGGCACATACGCTTGATCTGCTTGCTAATCGCGATGCGTGGTGTGAACAAACAACGCCAGCCATTACGGTGCTTAAAGAACAAGCTCAGCGCCCAGCGCAACAAATTTCAACATTCCTCCGTCAAAAAGGATGAGATAGATAAATGACACAACACAATGAATCTCAATCAAGTATACAAACTCAAGCAATCGCTAAAGTGCCGGTCGTCTCCCTCTATGGCGTACCTGTTTCTCGAATGGATATGAAAGAGACAGTCGCATATTTAACGAGCGTGATCGAAGCGCATACACCGCATCAAGTGATTACAGCTAATCCCATCATGCTGATGGAGGCGCTGAACAATCCGACTTACCACAACATGATGAGCAAAGCTGACCTCGTCGTTCCCGATGGAGCAGGCGTAGTATGGGCAGCGAATCATGTAGGGCAACCCGTGAAAGAGCGGGTAGCAGGGTTTGATCTGGTGCAGGAGTTAATGCGTACAGGCGAAGCGAAGCGCTGGAAAGTGTATTTAGTTGGTGCCTCCACAGAAGTCATTGAAGCAGCAGCAGCAAGGCTGAAGCGCGATTTTCCAGCTATTGATATGGTTGGAGTGCGCAATGGTTACTTCGGCAGCGAAGAAGATGCTGAGGTGATTGCCGAAATTCGCGCCCATAATCCTGACATCCTGCTTGTCGGTCGTTCGGCTGCAACTCAAGAGCCTTGGATTGCTCAGCATAAAGAAGCATTAGGTGTACCTGTCATTATGGGGGTCGGCGGCTCGTTCGACGTTCTCTCTGGTAAACTTAAGCGTGCACCGAAGTTCTTTCAAAAGTTGCGCATGGAATGGTTCTACCGCTTGCTTCAAGAGCCTTGGCGTTACAAAAGGATGCTTCTACTTCCGAAATTTGCTCTTAAAGTCATGAAAGATCGAGATAAAGTGCTGAAATAGAAGCGATTTGTCACAATAATCGGTCTTGATGTAATCTTTTGTGAAAAATGAGGGTGGATTTTTCATAGTGGATAGGAGTATAATGTGGTCGCATGACTAGTGATTGAGATTAGAGGGGCAGTGAGGGAATTAACATGTATGGGTTATATTTAATAGGGTTTGTCGTGGCGTGCGCGATTGCGCTGCTGTTGACACCGCTTGTGAAGCGGTTTGCCTTCCGCGTTGGAGCTGTAGATGCGCCTAACGAACGTAAGGTGCATTCAAGAATAATGCCTAGACTTGGGGGACTTGCGATCTTCCTAGCGTTTGTCGGAGCCTATTTTGTCATCTCACCTGTGCTCGATTCCTATAACCCGGAAGCAGGGCTAGCGCTACTATTAGGTGGCGGCGTTGTCGTACTTACAGGCGCACTCGATGACCGTTTTCAAATATCGCCTCGTTACAAATTGTTAGGTCAACTAATTGCAGCCATTATTGTCGTTTCATTCGGACTTGTTATCGATCTTAGCTCTTTGCCATTTATCGGAGAATACATTGGACATAGTGATTGGATCTCTATCCCTGTCACCATTCTTTGGATCATTGGAGTTTCCAATGCCATTAACTTAATAGACGGACTTGATGGTTTATCCGCAGGGGTATCGGGTATCGCAACAACAACGATCCTCGTGCTTGCCATCATTATTCCAAGTTCCACAGGTGTTACCGTAGCGCTTCTCAGCGTGATTTTACTAGGTGCGATCGTAGGATTCTTGTTCTACAACATTCACCCTGCTAAGATTTTTATGGGCGACTCCGGTTCCTTATTCTTAGGATTCGCACTTGCTACGCTATCCATCTTAGGATTTAAGCAAGCAACCGTCGTATCCTTGATCATTCCAATCTTGATTCTTGGCGTACCGCTATCGGATACAGCATTCGCAATCTTGCGTCGTATTGTGAACAAGACACCGATCTCAGCGCCAGATAAGAGCCATCTGCACCATTGCTTCTTGCAGCTTGGATTCTCTCATCGCGCAACCGTGTGGATCATCTATGGGATCTCTTGCGTATTCGCACTAAGTGCCATCGTATGTTCCATCTTGCTCGCACAATCGACACAATGGGGTACAGCAGTTATCATTGCATTACTACTTGCTGTTATCGTCCTAGGCGCAGAAGCAATCGGCCTCATCTCCAAGAGCCGCAAGCCCGTGCTTAACCTATTGCAACGTCTATTCTCGAAGCAAGTATCCAAGCCAGATCAGATTACGAAATCGAACTAATCGTTTCTTATTAAAATAAAGCGAAACTCACTTCCAAGCGGAAGTGAGTTTTTTTGTTACAAAGAATTGAAAGTTATTCATTTTCCAGTTGATTGTACCGATAAAAGAATAAACTATACGCCTCAGGCGACTACTCATGCAAGGAGGAACAAATTTTGAAACATTCTATGAAGAAGATTATGAATGTCATGCTGGCAGCGGTTCTTATATTTACATTATTACCGCCATTATCTGCGTACGCTGCGCAGACGATTGTGCTGAAGAATGTGTACACAGGGACAAGAACAGAAACAGTGGACGGATTGATCAAGCAGCATCCACAAGATTTGAATCAAGTGACACGTACTAGTAGTTCTACGTTTTCCTTGATTGCGGATATTGATGGAATATCGGCATCTCAAGCAAAAGGTATTTATTATGAAGTAACCGATTATACACGAGGTATTACGAGTGTTGAGAAAGCACCGAATATTGTTTTTAATCCGAGGAATACCCAAGTCACCATTACGAACCTTAGATTGGTAGAAGGCTTGAACAAAGTGGTGCTCAAAGTTGGTGAAGGTAATGTCATTACTTCTGCTCCAGGTTGGATTCACTACAGCCCGAACACAGGAATGTCCAACTTTAAGATTGCAAGTGAACCATTCGTAGAAGGTAAGATATTCCCAGTTAACCGTGAAGGATTATTCCAGAATCCCCCAATTACTGATCTTTCATTGGATGTAACTGCTGTCAATGCAAACGATGTAACAGCCTATGTGAATGGCAGTGGTAATGGGATCGTTGGAAACCAGAATAAGATTACAAATGTATTCCATTTCTTAATTACGGACAAGACAAAGTCAAGTAATGGATGTGATTCATCAGCAAGAAGCCTCTGCTTAACGCCAGGCGATAACCGGATTGATTTTATTGCGTCTAACAATTCAATTAAAGCTTATGAGACAAAGAAAGTCATTTATGATAATGGAAAGCCATTCGCTTTCAGTGTTCAGATTGCAGATCAAGCAACTGGTGCATATCGTGATATTGTTGATGATGTGAGTGCAACAATTAAAGATCAATTGGTTAAATCAAAGTTGAAGGTAGATATTGATCGTGCATCTGGTGCGCTTCGCTATGATACAGTGGATGTACAGATTAATGGAACGTCGGTCGGTACAGTAGCGCTGAATCTTGCTAATGCTCAGACTGTAGTTCCGGATAACTATGCAGTATTTGATTATCCTGCCAAAGCTATTCAATTAGATGGGACTAAACAAACGCAGAAGCTATCCTTTATTTTTAAAGTAAGTACGGATGGATCAATTCCTGCAGTTGAATCTAGCTATACATTCCAATATGCAGATAAGAATACGCCAAATATTGATCGTGCGATGATTTATGTGGGCAAGGGTAAAGATGACTCTGATACGTTGCTTCAAATGTCTGAGGACACGTTGAATGAGATTGTGGAGTTACCAACTGAATTGAGATTCTATGCTAATTCAGCAACCACTTCAGTGACTGTAGACTTTAATGGGAAACCTTCCGAAACAATTTCTGCATCTACTCCGGTAACTGATCCAGTTACAGGGACAGTTTATAATGTGTTCAAGTATACTATTGATAATGTATCTGAAAGTGTAAAGTCATTGAAGGTAACGCCAAAGGGCTCTTCTAATGGGTTTGTGAAGGAGTACAAACTTAATTTAAGTGTCTCCCCATACCTAGTAATGAACCAAATTACAAGCCCAGGTAATACGGGGTATCGGATTTCAAGTGTTCAAGATTTAGTCGTACCTGGAGTAACAGGTCCAGCGCTATCTGGTAAAGTAGCGAATTTTGATCCTACAATTGCAGGTAGTAGAGTTGAAATATTCATTAATGGAAAAGGCTACAAGCTGGATACGAATAGTGATTATGTAGATATTAGCGGAAAGAAAAACAATATCCAGTTGTTATTAAGTAAAGTTGCAGCTGCAAATAGCCTTAATACGGGTAGTGCAGGTGATCCAACTAAGCTCTTCCAACAAGGCATGAATGAAGTGAAGTTTGATATTTATGTTAATGATAAGAAAGTACGTACTGCTTCATACAATATCATCCTAATTTCAACTAGTGCCCCTGAAATTATTTCGTTTACACCAGAACCAATAGCTTGGTTTAATGCAGGTAAACGCGCCGATTCTTATTTTACTAGTGAGGATAAGGCAGAGATGAAGGCGAAGTTCTCGGTGAGTGACCCTGCGAACTATACGGTTTCGTTAACAATTAACACTAGGGATCGAGATAATAAACCAATAACGCATAGACATACTTTAAAAGTTGATAACGGAGTGCCGTCAGATAGCTTTAGTAATAATGTACGTTTGTTCGGTAATCAAGTTTGGGATGGTACAACTAGTACACTATCCATCAATCCAATCGCTCTAGCTCCAACCGGTGATACCGATTTCGAGCTTAAAGTAGTAGACAACAAGACAAATATCAGTGTTCTTAAGAATGTTACAATTACAAGACAACCACTACCATATACAATTATTTCCCCTGTACTTGTAAAGGGAGATAAAGATGAGTGGTTTGCAAACATCAAATCTAACTTCTACAACATTGAAATTAAGGCAGAAGGTGCAGACTCCGTTTTATTTGGCAAAGATCCTGCAACTCGTGTAGGTCTTTCAGATCACTTCCAATACACAGTCACGAAACTTAAGAAGGGTAAGAACTCCATTAAGTTTACAGTGAATCGTGGAAAAGAGAAGATTAATGGCAGCTTTGTCTTGAACTACTTAGAAAGTGGTATTCAAGGCACAGAAGTATTAACACCAATGAGCAATAAGATCAATGTCTTTAGTGGTGCCGTTAAGCTTGATTTCCCTAAGGATACGAAGCTAATGCGTTTCAAGCCAGATGATAAATACAAAGAACAGTTCCAAACAACAGACCGTAAGGTTTATATTGGTATTGCGGATGAGACAGATGGTCGAGTAGATAAAGTAAAGTATGGAACAGACAGCTACTTTGGATCAATCATTAACTCGAAGACAGAGCGTGATATGTTTAAAGAAGCAAGTGATCTGTACTTCATTGATGCTGGTTACATTCCAGAAGAAGCAGAGACAGGTATGATTCGAGATAAGTATTATGCAAGTGCGCTAAAAGGTACTGGTAATGATCCTTACTCCTATAACAATCCGAAGTATTATAGTCGTTTTAATATGAACGGTAACGTTGTACCTACTCAGCGTGGTAAAATCACACTTCAGTATGATCCTAATATTCGTGAAGAAGCTTGGAAGTACGTAACGGTGTTCCATTTTGGTCCTTACGAGAACCTAAATGGTGCAGCACAAATGGGCTGGTCCAATATTGGTGGAGTAGTAGATAAGAAGAACAATACAATTACAGTTCCATTCGATCAATTTGGCTATTACCAAGTCATGTACACGTATAAGAGCTATGATGATATTACAGGGCACTCATGGGCTCGTAATGAACTAGATATGATGTATGCGAAAGGTATAATGCACAATAGTATGCCTAACGCATTTGACCCAAACATTAACATTACACGTGGTGAGTTCGCACAAATTCTTGTGAAGGTGTTTGATGTTCCACTTAACTACAGTGGTCCAGGTACATTCTCTGATGTTTCTAAGTCGGTGAACTACGGTAATTTATTCGAGTACAAGTATATTGAGACAGCAGCGCGAGCTGGTATTATTCGTGGGGGCAGTAACAATAAGTTCGACCCAGAAGATCCAATCTCCAGACAAGATGCAGCTGCAATGATCGCTAGAGTCAAGGAAATGAAGCTAAGTAGTGACATTGATAAGACAACAGCTAACCTGGTGAAGTTGTATACAGATGCGCTTCTAATTGATAGTTATGCTAGAACATCTGTTGAAGCCGTATCCAAGGCAGGCTTTATGATGGGTATTGAGAATGCTATCGTACCAGGTCAGAAGAAGCCAACATATCGCTTTGATGGTGAATTGCCACTTAAGCGTGCTGAGGCAGCTATGATTGTTACGAAAGTAATGAAGTCCGAAGGTAGAATTCCTAAATAATTGAAGATCCACAAAGTGCGGTTCTAACCAAACCGCACTTTTCATTGTAAATCTTTTCAAATTGGAAAAACTTTGATAATGACGTTTATGCCCAAGACTTGTATACTTAGGGCATAGGTATCAATAGATTACATAATATGACACTACATACATAGAAATTTGGCGAAAAAACTTTTTTTCATGATCGCGCAACTTTTACGGAAAACTTGCGTTTAAGATAACATACATGAAAAAAACATAAGGAAAATAGCTTCATAATCGCGTAAATTGGCATGATTTCACAATTATGTACTTTACGTCAGTATGTAGGCGTTGTATAATGTGTAAGGTGACACCATCCGTGTCTACTTTTCTATCTATTTGGTTACTAGATTCTTGGTGGTGTTAACCACACATGAATATTAGTGTATATAATTAAACGCTCTTACTCTGGAAAGGGGGTGAATCGACAATGAGTACTACGAGCTCTCATAATTCCAATAAAAAATTAAATTTAAACGCAACTCAAGGAGGAGAAAAAAAGGTTATGAAAAAAAGTTTATCCGTAATTCTTTCAACTACTATGGCATTATCCGCATTCTCTACAGCAGCTCTTGCAGCGACTAGCGCAGATTTCTCTGATCTGTCCAAATTGTCCGCAGCTGACAAAGCAATCTTCGATCAATTGATCAAAGACGGTATCTTCTTAGGTAAAGGCGATGGCAAATTCGGCGTTGACGACAACATGAAGCGTTCCGAGTTCGCAGTAGCAATCTCCAAAGCATTGAAATTGACTGCTGATGCTAAGACTAGCTCTTTTGCAGACGTTAAAGAAGATGCTCCAGAACTTCCTTACATAGAAGCAGCTTACAAAGCAAAAGTTGCGAATGGTAATGGAACAACTCCTAATACGTTCTCACCTGCTGACGAAGTTAGCAAAGAGCACTTGGCAGTATTCTTGGTTGGTGCACTTGGTGCAGACGCTAAGAAAGAAGCTGAAGGCGCTAAAGGAACTGACAAAACTGTATCCGACTGGGCTCAAGGTTATGTAGCTACAGCTGTTAAATACAAATTGTTGGTAGCTAAAGCAGATGGTACTTTTGGTGGTACTGATAAAGCTACTCGTTACGAACTAGCTAAAGGTGTTGCAGCTACTCAAGCAGCAATCGCAGCTAAGAGCCAAGCTACTAAAGTTGAAGCAGTAACTGCTGAAAACTTAAAAGAAGTTGAAGTTAAATTCAACGGTAAAGTAGATCAAGCAAGTGCAGAAAACAAAGATAACTATTCCTTGTCTTCTGGTAAAGTATACTCTGCTGAATTGAATGCTGATGGAACATCAGTAAGATTGACAGTTGAAGGTAGACTATCCAACCAAACGGCAAACAAATTGTCCGTTAGCAATATTAAAGCAGGTAATAACATTGTAGAAACTAAGAATGTTGCTTTCACACCAATTGACAACACATTGCCAACTGTTGTAGAAGTTAAAAACTTGGGAACAAAAGCTCTAAAAGTTGTGTTCTCTGAGCCAGTTGAAAAAGCTCCAGTAGGTAGCTTCAAAATTGATGGTAAAACTTTCTATGGCGCACCAAGTGGTGAAGGCACTCGTGAAATCATCTTGACTCCATATGATGGTTCCCTAACAGTTGGTGAACACACTATTACTGTATCTGGTGTTGTTGATTTCTTCGGTTTGAAATCTTTGAGCACAGAGCACAAATTCGAAGTAGTTGAAGATAAAACAGCTCCAACAGTAACTAATGTTGATGCAACTCTTGAAAGAGCAGTAGTAACTTTCAGTGAAGAAGTGGATTCCACAACAGTTGCAGCTTCCAACGTATACTGGAAGAATGGTGATTCCAAGAAGAAAGCAGGTCTTGTTAGAAAGATCGCTGCTAACAAATATGAGTTTGACTTTACTGCTAACCCACTACCAGGATTTGAAACAATCCTATTCGTAGAAGGCGTTAAAGACTACTCCGGTAATGCAATTACTGAAACTCAAGTTAAAGTAAATGCAGAAGTTGATAAAGTGCGTCCTGAGGTTGTTGACGTTAAAGCTAGCACAGCTGCACCTAAGAAAATCACTGTTAAATTCAGCAAGCCAGTTGATGCTGCTGATAAGAAGTTCTTCACAGTGAAAAACAGCGATGGTGACGTTCTTTCAATTCGCTCAGTAACACGCGCTGCAGGTGATTATTCTTACAAAGTGTTTGAAGTTGAGTTGTTCGAAGACTTGACAGCAGGTACAAACACAATTAAAGTATCTGGCGTTCAAGACAAAACTGCTCTTAAAAACATGATGTTAGATTATGAAACAAGCATTAAATTAGCTGATGAGGCTGCTCCAACAATTGGTACTGGTAGCGTTTCTGCTAATAGTGCTGAAAGAACAATCTACATCAACTATGGTAAGAAAATGGATCTAGCTACAATTAACGATTCCCGTAACTACCTAATTAAGTACAACGGTGGATTCAAAAACTTGCCTGAAGGAACAGAAGTTACTCCAGTTCAAGACGGTAAAGCAGTTCGCATCATTCTTCCACAATACATTGGAGACATGAAAGTAACCTTCACTGCTAATGGTGTTGCAGGTTCCGTAAGTGAAATCCAAGTTGTAGGTGTAAGAGATGCTGCTGGTAACCCACTTCAAGGTCAAGGTGTAGGAATCGCATTAGCACAAGTTAATGCTGGTCTTGCAGCATATGACACTTCCAAGTACGGTAACAGCCATGCAGTATTGACTGAGAAGAACTTAATTAAAGTTAAATTCAACCAACCTATTGGTGTTGTTCGTGCTTCCGACTTCACAGTTGCTGGTCGTGACATCGTAGGTACTGAAGTTGATGGTAACGTAGTTACATTGAAACTTAATGATTCCAATTCAACTTATGTTGCAGCTAATGCGCTTGTTGTAAAAGCTAACAATGCAATTACAACAACTACTGGTAATCAAATTGGTAGCGGTGTAGCAATCACTGCTGATATCTTTGATGCAGTAAAACCAGAAGTAAGAGTAACGACTCCGGATGGAAAATTAGCAAACTCCGGTAATGTTATCTACTTAACATTCAGCGAAAACCTTCGTTCTGGTATTGGATCTTTCTACAAAGAGGATCTAGTTGTAACAAGATTGAATGGTGGTGGAGTTGTTCCTACAACTCAACTAGACACAGCAGTAGTAACTGGTAATACAATTGCAATTACTGTAAATGATGCTGTTTCTGGTGCGAAAGAATACTCTGTAAAAGTTAAAGCTAACGCTGGATACATTGCTGACTTAGCAGGTAATAAAGCTGCTGAATCAAGCACATACGAAACAAATCTTGAGTATGTATCTGTACCAGTTGCACCAACATCACCTACATTGGCACAAGGTACTACTGCTGGTCAGGTAAAAATCAATGGTGTAACTACAGCAATGGAATACCGTTTGAACTATGATGCTAATGGTTGGACTACTATTACTACAACTTCTGTAGATGTTCCTGCAAACATTGGTGATACACTTGAAGTTCGTTATGCACCAGTAGGTACTACACCTGGAAGCACTCCAAAAGTTTTCACTGTTAAAGCTACTGACATCAAAGCAGTCGCTGCTCCAACAGCAAGTTTCGCTAAGGGAGCAACTGTAGGTGCAACTACTATTACTGGTTTAACAGCTGGAACAGATGTTTACCGTGTAAATGGTGGTGCTTGGATCGAAGTACCAGCAGCATTGGTACTAAATGTAGCGCCAGGTACTGTTATCGAGTACAAAGTAAAAGCAGAAACAAATGGTAAACCAGCTAACGCAATTGGTACACACACTGTATCTCTAACTGATATTAAATTAGCAGCAGCTCCTTCTGTTACATTGGCACAAGGTACTGCTGTAGGTACTACTAATATCACTGGATTAACTGCTAATGTTGTATATGAGTATCGCCAAGTGCCTACAGTTCAAGTTCCAAACGTTGACTATACTTGGACTACACTTACTGGTGTAACAGCACAAGAAGTTAATGCTACTAGTGGCCTTAATTTTGAAATTAGAATTAAGGATGCTGGAAACGGTCTTGCATCAGATTCATACGTAGTTCTTTTAGATGCTACTAACGTTAAATTATAATACTGTAACTAATATTTAGATCAGTATGTAGGAAAGTGCAGTAATCTCTTATAGAGATTAACTGCACTTTTTTATTTTTGGGTTTTGATTCTTTGACCAATCCCCAAATCTCCATTACAATTACCTTATCCTAACAACCGAGGTGACCCATGAAAAAATACATAGCAACCTTAGCTCTTGTTTCATCGCTATCCTTTGTATCAACAGCCAACGCGAACGCACCAGTTCCTGGTTCTGTTGACGATCCGATGATTACGAAGAGCTATTTTGACCAGAATGTACAGAAGGCAGTGAAGGACGAAGTAACCAAAGCTCTAGCAGGTGGAGGAGGTAATAATACTGCAGGAGATTCGACATCAACTGGTGGAGGATCTACAGAACTTAAAGTCGTACAATTGAAAGCTGGACAGACTTTGCTTGCAAAGGCTGGCGCTGAGGTGATTGTGCGTCGTGGTAAGCTTGTTGCGGTGAGTACGGATGGAGAGAGTATTCCAGATGTGACTAGTGGCAAGGACTTGAACCCTGGGGCTCCTGTAGAGCTGAATCACTTGCTTGTCTTCCCACGTGATGGACGTGGTGTGAAGCCAGATGCGAAGAATACTGGCGATATCTTCATTATGGTACGTGGTGGCTACACGATAAAGTAAGCTTGGTCTTATAACTACATATATAATCTACATATAGTATTGCCCAATATATTGATCATGCACGGATGAACTTACATGGTAAAGACATCAGGATGAACTAGATATTGGGCATCTTTATGTCTTAGTCACATAAATTTTACCCGTATTAACAGATTGTTATTCGGGTGAGAAGATCGGAACTAGCCATAATAAATGTAATTCATCTATGAAGGAGGCATTACAATTATGGCTAGAAATCGACAATTGGTACCTGGGTGTCAGAAGGCATTGCACGCAATGAAGCATGAGTTCGCAGCGGAGATGGGCTTGTACGGTGGTGGAGCAGGACTTGGTGATGTTCATTCTGAATTTGCTTCCGAGCTTGGAGCTGCTCCAAGTGGTGGTGCAGTAAGTGGTAAGAGCTACTGGGGTAACTATTCCTCACGTGACATGGGGTACATTGGTGGATCTATCACGAAGCGCTTGATCCAGCAGGCAGAAGATACGTTATTTACTCTTTAAGAAATACAGCGTCATAAAGTAAGGACTTTCCCAGACGTGGTCAGGGTTTAGGCTATGCCAAATAATTGACATCATTTTCAGAATTTATTACATTGACAGAGATCGACAAATCACGTAATATGTTTTCTTGAAGGTCATACCTGTAACCTTTTCCGATCGGAAAAGGTTCATTTTTTGTCTTTTTGCATATACTATACTTGATCTGGGGAGGTCGATACTAATGACGCTTGAACGCGGTCGACGTTTATTTACATCCGAGTCTGTAACTGAAGGACATCCGGATAAAATTTGTGATCAAATCTCTGATTCTGTACTTGATGCTTTTCTTAAGAATGACCCGAATGCTCGTGTTGCGTGTGAAGTCTCTGTAGCAACAGGCTTAGTACTGGTAATCGGAGAAATCACATCCCAATCGGAATATGTGGATATTCAATCTATCGTTAGAGATACGATTAAGGATATTGGCTATACACGAGCGAAGTTTGGCTTTGACTATAAGACTTGTGCGGTATTGGTATCGCTTAACGAGCAATCACCAGACATTGCACAGGGTGTTAACCAAGCTCTTGAAGCTAGAGAAGGCAACATGTCTGACGCTGAGATCGAAGCGATTGGTGCAGGTGACCAAGGCTTAATGTTCGGCTATGCAGTAAATGAAACGCCCGAACTAATGCCACTTCCAATTTCCATGTCCCATCAACTAGCACGCCGCTTGGCTGAAGTTCGTAAGAATGGAACACTTCCATACCTACGTCCTGATGGTAAGACTCAAGTTTCTGTTGAGTATGAAGGCGATGTGCCAGTACGTGTAGATACAATTGTTGTGTCCACACAGCATGCGGAAGAAATCACATTGGAACAAATCCAGAAGGATATCAAGGAACACGTTATTAATCCAATCGTTCCTGCGAAATTCTTGGATGAGAATACGAAGTATTTCATTAACCCAACTGGACGTTTCGTAATCGGTGGTCCTCAAGGGGATGCTGGTTTAACTGGACGTAAGATTATCGTTGATACTTACGGTGGATATGCTCGTCACGGTGGTGGCGCATTCTCCGGTAAAGATCCAACGAAGGTTGACCGCTCTGGTGCTTACGCTGCTCGTTATGTAGCGAAGAACATCGTAGCTGCAGGCCTTGCTGATCGTTGTGAAGTACAACTTGCTTACGCGATTGGTGTTGCTAGACCGGTATCGATTTCTGTTGATACATTCGGTACAGCAAAAGTTAGCGAAGACAAATTGGTTGAGCTAATCTACAAACACTTTGACTTGCGCCCAGCGGGCATTATTCGTGAGCTTGACTTGCGTCGCCCGATCTATAAGCAAACAGCTGCATATGGTCACTTTGGACGTACAGACGTGGATCTTCCATGGGAACGTACAGACAAAGCAGATGCGCTTAAAGCTGACGCTCTTCAATAGGATATCATTAATAAGCCTGAGACATTCGTTCTCGGGCTTTTTTGCATGTAAAAATAGGGTTGGATTTGGTTTATAATAGATCATAATAAGGATTGGAAAATAGATTAGTTAAATAATATTATGGGAATGATTTCAATATACAGAACAAACGTTTGTGTTATAATGGACAAGAAGATGTACATATAGGAGGTGGGTATGGCGTGAATAACGAGTTAAAGGAAATGCTACAAGAAGTTGTTCAAGATGCGTTGAAACCGATCAGAGAAGATATTGCTTCGATGAAAGATGACATCAGATCGGTGAAAGAAGATATCGTAACGATCAAGGAAGACATCGTGGCGATTAAAGCTGAGCAACAGGTAATGAAAGAGGATATCCAGTCGATCAAAGCTGAACAGCAGGTGATGAAAGAAGATATCACATCGATGAAAGAGGATATCAAAGTAATCAAAGATGAACAACGATCGATGAAAGTTAGTTTAGATCAAGTTTCACAAGCTGTTCTTGAGACGAATGAGGCTGTGAAGCGCCTTGAAGTTGCTCATGAGCGAAATCAACAAAAGAAACAACAATTGATCGAGTTCTTAACTTAGTAATTTAGAGAATCCTTCTTACAATCAAATTACAATATAAGTAAGCCCCATATGAAAGAAGCACACTCTCGATTGGACAAGTCCCTTCGAAGTGTGCTTCTTCTGCTTCCTCTATATCTTTACTTAAGCCAATGCTCTGCAACGAGATTGCTAAGCCACTGCGCACCGCGAGAGTTCAAATGGTTTACATCGCGGAAATTATCCTTCACATCCAAGCCTTCAGCCGAGATGATCTCAAACTCTGCTCCATTGCGGTTAGCAATTGCGCGAACCTTCTCGTGGAAGGTTTGTTGCTGCGCTGCATATTTACTTCGCATATAATCCTCAAACTGTGGTGTACGAGGGATCTGCAAGATCGTTACTTTCACTCCTTGCGAACGCAAATCGCGTACAAGCGATTCAAGTGAATCGGTCAGAATCCCATTCGTATCATAGAATTCCATCCAGCGATCAACAGAATCTTTAGCCCATTTCTCGCTCAGATCGCCACCGCCATCTGGCTTAGGTGCAAGACCGAGCGGATAGAACGGAACGTCGAATGAGATTTTCTTCTTCGGAGTGGAGCCTTCCGTATTTTCCTTCTGAGACTCTAACGCTTTATCTAAGATGCCAGTCCAGCTGCTGCGCAGGTCGAACGACTTCAGAGCGTACCCAACGAGCAAGTCACCGTAGTTGTCCATGTTCATCACTTTGAAGCGATCTGTTAGACCCGCATAATAGCGGAACATGGGCTGCTGCTCGATCTTCGGAGTCGCATTATTGATCTGATGCTCATTGACGACGACAATAGCTTGCTTCAAGTTCGGCATCTGATCTTTGTATTTCAAGTACGTATGGTAAATCTCGAACGCCTTACCACCGGATAGACTAAAGTTAAACAATTGTTCGGGATTCATACCTGTAGCCTTCGCAAGCATCTCAGGTCTAAGTCCATCAATACTCTGTGAATCTCCGAATATGGCGGTGTTGATTGCTTCATGATTCGTGGATTGAAAGGAATGTTCAATTTCTGCAAATTGGGCTATAAATTTCTTCTCTGGTACATAGAAGTTCATGTTGCGGAAGATGAAGATTTCACTGAGTACTAAGAGTATCAGAAAACCGATCATCCCCCATGCAATTTTCTTCTTTACACCCTGTTTCTTACCATGCTTGTCCATCCGCGATACTGCCCGCTCAGCGAGCTCCTCATGACCTTGGGGGTTGTTGTTAGAATTGGAAGTAGATAAACCCATATTTCTCCCCCTTCATGTAGTAGATAATCGTAAGAAGCAGACACAGATAGAAGATGCTGCGAATTGGGAACGGAACTTTCGTCCAGAAGCGTCCAATTTTCGTTTCATACTTACGCAGTAACATCTCTAGGATATGCAGCAGGAACAGTCCGCAGATCCAGATGAATGCTGGCGTTTGCACGACTGCAAGCCAGCTGCTCGGATGTAACATTTTGCGAGTCATATCTAGGGCTAGAGTCATGCTGTGCGCCCGGAAGAATACCCATGTCCAGATCGTCACTTGGAAGAAGATGAACACGGCGATTACACGATACACCATGTTCGAACGCAAAGCATGAATCCACTCAATACGATTGAGCTTCAGAGATAATCTGTGAATGACAAGTAATGCCCCCCAGATCGCGCCCCAGATCACGTATGTCCACAAAGCACCATGCCATAGACCCGAGATTAGCATCGCGAGGAACAAGTTCACATAGGTACGAAATGCCCCTTTGCGATTACCTCCTAGCCCAATGTAGATGTAATCTTTGATCCAACGAGATAACGTCATGTGCCAACGATTCCAAAATTCTTGCGCATTTGCCGATAAATAAGGTGCGTCGAAGTTTTTCATGAATCGAAGCCCTAATATATAGCCAAGCCCGACAGCCATGTCGGTATAGGCAGAGAAATCATAATAGATTTGGAAAGCGAATGCAGTCGAACCAATCCAAGCTTCCGTGCCGGTCATGGCGGTTCCTTTTATAAAAATATCATCTGCTACACCAGCAATTGTATCCGCGATCACGACCTTCTTGAGAAGACCGACTATGAACATGTAGACGCCGTATTGAATATCAGCCCACGGAATTTTACGGTTAGGTAGATCATTCAGCTGTGGAATGAGTTCATCCCCCCGCATGATCGGTCCTGCAATTAAGTGCGGGAACGTCGAGACGAAGATCCAGAACTTCGTGAAAGAACGTGTTGGCGTGGAATGTCCGCGGCGTACATCGATTAAGTAAGACAAGAACTCGAATGTGTAGAACGAGATCCCGATCGGCACGACAATACTCGTCTTTGCCCAATCCGTGACCAAAAGCTCAGTCCCAGCAAACTTCTGAACGGTCGTCAATATAAATAAGCTGTATTTGAAAAAGATTAGATTCGCTAAATTCAGCCCAATTGCGATCCAGAACGTCCATTTGAGCCCTGGCCGCTGCATCAGATGTACAATCACGAAGGTGATGAGGCACATCGCGACAAAGAGCAGCAGGATGCCAAGCCCCGAGAAACCATAAAACACGGCGTTGGCGATGGCGAGCAGGATCAGCCTTTTTTTGCGGAAAGTGAAATACGGGATAAGTAAAAGGATGAAAAACACCAAGAAATTTGGCGAATGAAATAGCATGAACTCACCTCTCGGATTGTATTATATCACTCGGGTTTTTGGGTGTAAAACGACTGCTTCCAAATCTATAAATAATTTCCTGTGCCTAAAACCGTAACCTTTTGGTATATTTAGGAGTCTATTAGTTTACGTACATAGAATGAATCTATTTCTATGAAATAGATTCAAATGCACAAAAAAAGAATAGGAGTGGATATGCAGCATGAAAATACGCAAAAGCGTGTTAAGCGGTGCTTTGGCCGTTGCAATGATTTGTCAGACGTGGACTTTCGTCCCACTAGCTAAAGCAGATTCAGTAGACTTGGTCTACAGCCAAATGATTACGGCAGGCGCAGTTATGAGAGATTACAACTGGACGTCGGTGCGTAATAAGAAGACGGTCACAACTAGAGCGAATGTGATTGAAGTGGATTTAACGAATCCGTATGTATCGCTCGACACGATTACAGGCAAGGGCGGTAACTTTACGAAGAAGCAATCTATTCTTGGTATGACGAAGGAATCAGGCGCTGTAGCTGGTATTAATGGTGACTTCTTCAACACCCAAGCGGAAGGTGTGCCAATTGGTCCACAAATCAATGGGGGTCAGATTATAGCTTCGACACCGGATAATATGACGGGTTTGTACGCTTTTGCAATTGATAAGAACAATGAACCTATGGTTGATAAGTTCGCATTCAAGGGCTCGGTTACGGCAAAAGATGGTTCCACGTATAAGCTGGACGGTGTGAATAAGACGTACTACTGGTACGACGATGGTACACACAGTCATATTGATGGCATGTTCTTGTATACAAGTGCATGGGCGCAGGAAGATCGTTCGAATGATGGAAAGTCTGTTCCGACGGAAATTCTCGTGCGTAACGGCATTATCGAAGATATGGCGATTGATACAGTTCTCAAAATTGTTGCACCTAAAGATGGTTACATCATCCGTGCAGGTGGTAAAGCAGGGGAATACGCGAAAGCGCATTTCAAAATTGGCGATCCCCTTCAAGTCGATTACCAGCTAACATCATCTGATGGTAGTAAGGTGTATGACAAGGATTATTTTAAAACAATGATCGGTGGTCACTCCATCCTTCTAGACAACGGTAAAGCAACTGATTTCTCTCGTGATGTATCCGGTCTAAATGGATATCGCGCACGTACAGCGGTTGGTTACTCCAAAGATAAGAAAACAGCTTACCTAATTACAGTAGATAAAGCTGCAGGCAGTGACGGTATGTCTTTCTCGGAATTGCAATCATTCATGGCGAAAATTGGCGTATGGAAGGCAGTAAATCTCGATGGCGGTGGTTCCACACAGATGGTGTCTCGTGAACTTGGGGACAAAGAACCAACACTTAAGAACTCCCCTGAAGGCGGCGGGTACCAAAGACCTGTTGTTAACGGATTTGGTGTGTTCTCAAATGCGCCTAAAGGCACATTAGCTGCACTGTTCCTCAAAGGACCAAGTGAAGTGTTCCTCGGTGAGCGCGTTCAGTTTACACTAGAAGGTTATGATCAGTACTATAACCCACTTACAGTCGATGAGACGATGCAGAAGAAATGGTCAGTCGCTGGCGGAATGGGTACATTCGATGGCGATACATTCATCCCGGGCAAAGTCGGTAAAGCAACAATTACGGCTGAAGTGGGCAATGGTGTACAATCCAAGGAAATTCGTGTAATGGGTAAAGGTGACATAGCATCACTTGGCATGACAGCGTCCAACCAAGTGCTTAAAGCGAATGAAACGTACAAGTTCACGGTAACAGCTACGGATAAAAAAGGTCGTAAGAAGACCCTAGACTCCTCCGCTCTTAAGTGGGAAGTTAAAGGTACGAAGGCTGAGATCAAAGACGGTCAGATGAAGCTAGATAGCATTGATGGCGTTAAAGCGATTCAAGTTATTGGGACGTATGATGGCATGTCAGCGATGTTCACACTATCTTCTGGCTATGAAAAAATGTGGTATGACATGGACAACACAGCTGTTCAAACAAATGGCAGCACATACCCAGCAGAAATTGAAGGCAGTGTAACAACGCACAAAGAAGAAAACGGCAATAAGAGTCTAGAAATCAACTACGATTTCACGAATGGTACAGGCAACAAAGCCGTATACGCAGACTTTAACAATAAGAATGGTGCTCCAATTGAAGGCAGCCCACAAGCAATGAAAATTAAAGTATTCGGTGACAATTCCCGTAACTGGGTTCGTGCTGAAGTAGTAGATGCGGATGGCGACTTAAACCGTATTGATATCTCGAAAAATGTAGATTGGACAGGCTGGAAAGAGCTTGAAGTTAACCTTGCAGAGTACCACCTAACATATCCTTTTACAATTAAAAATGTGTATGTAGCAACACCGGCTGAAAGCCCGGATGAGCGTGAACTAAAGGGTCAAATGCTGATCGATGACATTGCATTCATGTACAAGGGCGGTGTATCAACACCACCGAAGAAAAAAGTGAAATTAACGATGGATCAGAAGACGGTTTACCTAGATGGAAAAGCATTTACGCTGGATCAAGCCCCTGTAGAAGTTGGGTATCGCGCAATGGTGCCAATTCGTTTCGTAATGGAAGCATTCGGCGGTGAAGTGTTGTGGGATCCTAATGACTGGAGAGCTTCCATTCTGTATGGTGATAAGCTCGTACAAATGTGGAACAACAATCCGGACATTGCCTTCACAGGTAAAAAAGTAACAAATGATGTTGCACCACAAATTATTAACGGTCTGATGATGGTTCCACTTCGTGCTGTGTCTGAGTACCTGAACTGGAAAGTTGGTTGGGATGCAGAGACACGTACGATTACGCTAGAGTAGAAGAAATAGTTCTTTTTGGGCAGTCTCAACAATAAGGAAATATGTTACTATAGATCAATGAGAGTTTTATAGTGAAGGAGACTGCCCGACCTTGCAAGCGGATGCGATCGATCAAGTCATCAAGAGTGCGATAGAAGTAATGGAAAGTAGTAAATATCAAATTTTCGATTTAGCTGAGAATGCTCGACATGAGCGTAATGAGTTAATGAAAGAACAGGAAGAAGTGAAAGCCGAGGCGATCAAGACGATTGATCTCGTCGATAAGCTTGAACTGGACCTTCGGCGGTCGCGCATACGACTGTCGGAGGTTTCCCGTGATTTCAGACGTTTTCATGAAGCAGACATCAAGACAGCTTACGATAATGCGAATTTAATGCAGCTCCAGCTCACTTTGATGCGCGAGAAGGAAAACCATCTTCGTACCAGACGAGATGAACTGCAAAAAAGGATCAAAAGCGCCGATAAACTTGTGCAGCGAGCAGAGCGAATTGTGTTTCAGATGGACATTGTACTTGGGTATTTATCCGGCGATTTAAGCGAAGTTTCGCACATCTTAGAGACAGCGAAGAACCGGCAGATGCTAGGTCTTAAGATTATTCTGGCTCAAGAAGAAGAGAGACGCCGAATCGCAAGAGAAATCCATGATGGCATGGCCCAAACACTCGCGAATCTCGTGCTGCGCAGTGAAATTGCAGAGCGGCTCCTTGCTAAGCAAGAATATGATGTGGTAAAAGAAGAGCTTCAAGTGCTGAAGAGTCAAGTGCGTGGAGGACTGGAAGAAGTCCGCAAGATGATCTTCAATCTTCGCCCGATGGCGCTGGACGATCTAGGCTTAGTTCCGGCTGTGCGCAAGTATGCGCAGGATTTTGAAGAGCGTACACGTATTCTGACAAAGCTTGAAGTAAAGGGTAAAGAAATGCGACTTCCATCTGGAATGGAAGCAGCGATTTTCCGATTAATCCAAGAGGCCTTTAGTAATGTGTTTAAGCATGCTAAAGCGACTTTCGTTGAAGTAGAGCTCTTATTCGGAATGGATTATATTCATGTGAAATTCTCGGATAATGGCATTGGCTTCAATGTAGGGAAGACGGAACAAATCATTACCAATGGAACGAATTTCGGGATTCTAGGTATGCGTGAGCGACTAGACCTGTTAGAAGGTAAAATGGAAATTGTATCTGAAATTAACTTAGGAACGAAAATCAACATGGAAATTCCGATTCGACCGCAGAACAAGGAGGAGAACACCGATGGATAATGCGAGCAACATAAAGAATAAGGTGAAGCTCATTCTTGCCGATGATCATCAACTATTCCGTGAAGGTTTGAAACGAATTATTAATATGGAAGATGACATGGAAGTCATTGGCGAAGCGGGCGATGGCATTCAAGCGCTTGAGCTGTGCAACACTTTGCAGAATGATGTACATGTTGTGCTGATGGATATTAATATGCCGGAGGAAAACGGGGTTATCGCAACAGAGAAGCTCAAGGTTATTTTCCCGAATATTAAAGTCATCATTCTATCCATTCATGACGATGAAAGTTATGTGTTCGAGACGCTTCGCAAAGGTGCGTCCGGTTACTTGCTTAAAGATATGGAAGCAGAGTCACTTATCAATGCGATTCGCTCTGTTGTAGCAGGTCATGCTTACATTCATCCGAAAGTAACAGGCAAGCTAATTAATCAATTGCGCCGTATGACGTATTTGGATGATCATGGTGTAGTAGGACCTGGCGAAGCCGTTCGTGAGAATGGACTGAAGTATGTACATGCACCAAGTTCACCACTGACCAAGCGTGAATCAGAAGTTCTACGACTGATGTCGGAGGGCAAGAGTAACAAGTTAATCGGAGAATTCCTCTACATAAGTGAAAAGACAGTTAAGAATCACGTAAGTTCTATTCTACAAAAGATGGAAGTTGATGACCGTACACAAGCGGTTATTATAGCAATTAAGTACGGATGGGTGACCTTGTAAGGCGTAGACCGGTTGCTCGAATGCGAGAAAGCACGGAACCTCTCACTTCTTGGCGGCATATATTGCTCCAAAGGAGGGAGACACCATGTGGATCGGCCTTAGTCTAATCGTAGGCACCTACGGTTTATGTGTCGCGTTAATCCATCTGTATTATGCCATGAGCAAGTGGCAGAAAGCTTCACCACAGCGTGTGTTAGTCGTAACAAGTAACAACCAACAGCAAGTGGAATGGGTTCTTCGCTCATTGTTCTTCTCCTCGTGGCTGCGAGGACGTCCAATTTCGGCAGTCGTTATCGATTCCTGCTCAACGGACGATACCCTGAAGATCATTGAGCGATTAGCCTATCAGTATTCGTTAGAGGTACACCATCACACATCCCCTACACCTCTAGACGAAATCTTCCGTAATTACCCCCACGATGTAGCCATCGTCTGCCCGAGTGTCGCGGCTTAAAGGCTAAAGTGAAACCGTAAACAATACGATTGAATAGAGATATAACAGTACACGAAGTATACGTAGTTTTTTAACCCCAGTTTATTTGAAAATACTCCTTTTATTTATTCCTTTTTAAAGTTAGATGAAAACAGTTACTAAAAAAGAACTCACAGGTAAGGTGATCTATGCTCGTTCAATGTTATGCAGTGAAGCTGCATGAAGGATGGTCGTGGCATTTCTCACTGGATGTGAGGGTCGATGTTCATTATAGGTCCGAGTGTGATCATGCCCCTCTTGGCATGGTGATACTGGAGCCTTCTATTGCGTATGGACAAGCCCTGCGTTTAGTTGAGGAGCTGCGTAGAAGTGGAACGTTGGGGGGAACTGACTCCCATGTGAAGAATAGCAAAGAAGTTGCACCGGAAGATCGGAAGCATTCGTATGGATATGAGTCGTCACATGTAACTGAGGAAGATCTTATCGAATTGCAGCGGCAGTTATCGTCTGCTCTTCGAGTGTGTAAATTACCTGCTCGTGAGCAAAAGTGGAGGCTGGTGCTTGCAGAGAAAGAGTTAGAAGCGGATCAAAAGCATATGCCTGTGAAAGAACATGAATATCGGATGTTGGTGGATGCGCTAGCAGGACGAGCATTGTTGGAGTCTGAAGTACAGTCAGTGGTGGACACCGTGTGCAGTAAAATGGGACAAGATGTTGGCTTATCGGAACATTGGAAGTCGTATGTGCAGCTAGCTGTACTTCGGGGTGATGTCGTTATGGAGCTGGGTATGCGTGTGTCTGAGCGGCGTGAGATGCCTTACTTCTGGAGGGAAGTACATACCTATACGTGTAAACGATGTGGGACAAGTGGAGAGCGGATTCATAAGACGACTTGTATAGAGTGTCATGGGGAGTGCTTCTATTGTCAGGCTTGTCTCACGATGGGCAGGGTGAAGAGTTGCTCGGTGTTGATATGGGGTGTGGGTAGAAGGTTGGATAATGGAATAGGACATTGTTCAGTGAATGAAAGTTATGCGAATGTGAAACAAGGCGTTAGTGTTGCTGATGGCGATGATGTAATGGGTATGCAACACTTCCTTCAACCCTGGGGGCTAAGCCCTGCTCAATCTGCGGCAGCGACGGCTGGCTTGGAATGGTTAAGAGGTAACTTAATGTCCACTCATAGAGGACATCCTGCATCTTTAAAGAACAACAAGTCGCAATTCTTGATCTGGGCGGTGACTGGAGCGGGTAAGACGGAGATGATCTTCCCGTTCGTTGGATATACCCTTGCTCAAGGAGGCAAGGTACTCATAGCTACGCCCCGTCGGGACGTCGTGCTTGAGCTCGCGCCGCGTATTGCGCGGGCGTTCCCTGATCAGGCCGTCGTCGTCCTCTACGGCGGCAGTGAACAGCGATGGGACAGTGGTCCCATCACGATTGCAACGACGCATCAGCTCATTCGCTTCCGAGAGGCGTACGACCTCGTCATCATCGATGAACTCGATGCGTTTCCCTACCACGGCGACCCGATGCTCGCGTTCGCCGCAGATCAAGCGTGCAAGCCCGGCGGCTGCACGCTGTTGCTCTCCGCAACGCCGCCGCAGGCGTTGCAGCGAGACTGCGTGAGGGGGCGACTCCCTCACGTGAAGGTGCCAGCGCGATTCCACGGCCATCCACTGCCCGTTCCGGGGCAGCTGGCCATTCCCGCGCTGAGGCGGGTTTTGCGGGCGGGGCAGGTGCCGCCCGCCCTGCTGACGAAGCTCCGCGCGTCGCTTGCGCGCGGAGCGCAGTTGTTCTTGTTCGTGCCGAGCATTGCGATGGTCGAACCGCTCGTGCTCCTACTGCGCAGCGCTTTGCAGGCGGGGGATTTGTCCGTGCAAGCGACAAAGTCAGTCAGCGCTGAGCAAGTACAGTCACATCTAGCTTCACCAGATGATACTGTACCTCTACATAAAGTATCATCAAATGCACGAACACCTAAGGGCGCGGAACAAACTGCCTCACATCTAGATACCACTTTAACCATCGAAGGCACCTCCTCCAAAGATCCCCTGCGCACGGAGAAAGTACAACAATTCCGAAGTGGTGAGATTCGCATTCTAGTTACCACAACCATTCTAGAACGCGGGGTCACCGTACCGAAGACCGATGTCTTCATCCTTGATGCGGATTCCAAGCAATTCGATGAAGCGGCACTCGTTCAAATGTCCGGTCGAGCTGGACGCTCGAAGGATGATCCCGCTGGAAATGTCTATTTTGCCGCCAAAGAACGCACGAAAGCGCAGTACGCCGCTATCTCACAGATCAAAAGCATGAACAAGATTGCGAGAAAACAAGGATTTTTGAAGGAGAAAAGTAACTAGCTTATCAATGATTAACTTTAAAGGAGGCACTCCCATCACACCCCCATCTTCATTCATCCAACACCTCAACCCAATCAATTGGCTTCGCCATTTCCCCAAACTATTAGCTCCAACTGGGCAGAGCTGTATGGGTTGCAATAATGAAGCGCATATCCAATCCTCACACTTAGGTTTATGCGATAGATGCTATAATAGCCTCGCGTGGATTCGGGATATTCATTGTTCACGTTGTGGTCGTTACGAGAATTGCCCCGATTGTCCGCGTATCACAGATTCTCCACTCACCTTAAACCGGAGCAGCGTTCAATATAACTCCGACATGCGTGAAATGCTAGCACGTTACAAGTATCGTGGGGATGAGCAGTTGTGTGATCTATTTGCAGAAATGCTTTGTTATTCGTACGCACTTACTCAACAAACTGACCCCACACCGCGGCGCACCCAAGAGATCTTAACCTATGTCCCACTCAGTTCAGCCCGCCTTGTCGAACGTGGATTCAATCAAGCGGAACAAATGGCACAAAGTTTAGGTGCGAAGCTCAGACTTCCCGTTGTTCCTCTTCTCTTACGTAATCGGCATACCGAGAAGCAAAGCTTAAAATCTCGGAATGAAAGACTTCTAGATTTACAGCATGTTTTTGCAATAGATTTAGTGGGTAGAGAGCAATTGACGAGTCTTCCAATCACTACAGCGCCGCGTATTTATATCATTGACGATGTCTATACAACGGGCAGTACACTTGCAGAGTGTGCCTCGATCATTCAAGAAAGTGTACCTTTTGCAAGCGTATATGGCTTGACATGGGCGCGATAAATTGCGATAAATGATATGCAATGCATTGATAGTCAAAGGGGAGGGATAAGCATGGGCTTCCAGAATATTTTCAATTGCCCAAGCTGTGGTCGTGTTTTTGTAAAGGGGGTAAGAGATATATGTAATGTTTGTTATCAGAAGGTAGAGGAGCAATATGACGCTTGTGTCAAATACCTGAGAGAACAGAAAACAGCAACCCTATACGAAGTCAGCGATGTGACGGGAGTCTCTGTGAAACAAATTACTAAATTTGTGAGGGAAGGCCGAATTTCACTTGCTGGGCACCCGAACATGACTTACCCGTGTGAGATCTGCTCCACACCAATCCGTGACAACATGATGTGCGACTCTTGCCGGAATAAGCTAGCGAAAGATTATAAACAAGTTCAAGCGAGTGAACAGCATCGCAAAGCTGCAGCAGAAGAGGATACGAAGCTTTCTTATAATATTCAAGATCGTATTAATAATCGTAGATAGCATTTTGTCAACAATCGAATATAAAGTTTTCATTACCAAGTGCCGATAATAGAATTAAATGTTATCGGCTATTTATTTTTTCGTTGGAAGATGAGGTGAAATTCCATGAAAATCAGCGACATACACCGTATTGGGGCGATGAACCCATATAAACAGGCAGGTGGAGCGAAAGCACAAAGCGGTTTGAACCGATCCTTACGCAAGGATGAAGTCCAAATTTCGCCTGAAGCAATGGAATTATTGGAAAATAAAGTTACGAATAAAACCGAGCGTATTGCTGAACTTAAACAATCGGTTGCAACAGGAACTTACCATGTAGAAGCAAACAAAATCGCGGAGAAACTATTGCCTTTTATCAAATAAAAAGGTGAAAAGTAATGTTAAAGGAGCGGGTTTTCGAACATGTCTATTACAGCACTTCTTGAGGTGATGGGGGAAATAACGGAAGTTCATACAGAATTGCTTGCGTTAGCCAAAGAGAAGACCCCTCTGCTTGTCCGTAATGAAGTTGAAGAATTAAATCGAGTTATTCATAAAGAAAATAATTGTATTAAACGGATGACGGAGCTGGACCAGAGCCGCCTGCATTTCTTAGGGGAGTATCTGGTGAAACGTGGTTATCATCCGAATCCGAAAGTGACGATAAGCGATCTAATTCGCATTATTTATAAAGCAGAAGAGAAGCAGTCTCTTACAGACGCACAAGTTGCGCTTGCGAAGGTGATTGCTGAATTACAGACAGTAAATACGCTTAATCAGGAGATGATTAAGCAGTCCCTTGCGTTTATCGATTATTCGCTTGATTTGCTTGTCGGTTCCCCTGAGAACGAAGTGACCTATCAGCACCCAGCTATGCAGAAGCAGACAGGCACTCGCGCAGGTGTTTTTAATGCGAAGGCTTAACACGGAAGGGGTATCCTCATGAGATCAACATTTACAGGACTCGAAATATCGAAGCGCAGTTTGTTCACGCAACAAGCCGCTTTGCAAACAACGGGACATAACATTTCCAATGTGAACACACGCGGATTTTCCAGACAAGTCGTAAATATGGTTGCGTCCAGCCCGCTTGAAGCGTACGGCATGATGCGCAGCACCGTTCCCGGTCAGATGGGACAAGGTGTTGAGTTTGACCATATCAATCGAATCCGCGATCAATTCTTGGATCATCAATACTACAATGAGAATAAAGGCTTGGGTGAGTGGACAACGAAGAAACTTGCGCTTGAGAAGCTTGAGAACATTGTGAATGAACCGTCCGACTCCGGGGTTCGTCAAGTTATCCAAAATTTCTGGAATTCATGGCAAGAACTAAGTAAAGCGCCTGAGAATCTAAGTGCACGTGCAGTTGTGAAGGAAAGCGCGCTCGCGATGACAGAGGCTTTTAATCATACAGCAACACAGCTTAAAGATTTTGAAAAAGATTTAACCGATAACATCAACGTAAAAGCGAAACAGGTTGACTCTCTATTGGGTCAAGTTGCGAACTTAAATAAAGAAATTTACCGCATTGAAGGCTTGGGCGATAACGCGAATGATCTTCGTGACCAGCGTGATGTGCTCATGGATGACATGTCGAAAATTGTTAATATCGAGATGGTAGAAGATTCGACAGGTTATAACATCACAATGGGTGGAGTTGAACTACTTAACTCGGCAGATACAGAGCCAGCAGTTGAAGTAACGGGCGACTTCCTAGTAACGAGTGTGCAGGGTGGCACGTTAAATAGTGGTGAAGTATATGGACTTGTGTATTCTCGCGATACGCTTGTGAAGAGCTACCGTGATCAATTAGACAACATGGTGAAGACTTTCGTTGGCGGAGATATTAAAGTAACGCTTCCAGCAGGCAGTGTAATCCCTAGAGGCGTTGTCGTTGACGGTGTATCAGGAACGCTTACTAAAGATACAGAAGTTACGGTAAAAGGATTTAACCAGCTGCACCAGCTCGGTTATACCGGTGAGAAAACATTGTCCGCAGGCGGCGTGTTCTTCACAATGAAGCCAGGGGCAACCGAAATTAATGCAGAGAGCATTACGGTTAACCCAGCTATCGTTGCAGACGTTGGTAAAATTGCATCCTCCATGCGTACTTATATGGATGGCGGTGTAGAGAAAGTCGTATCCGGGAATAACTCCCTTGCTCTTCTCATGGCAGGGATGAAAGATATGAAGTTCGATTATGATCCAGGCAATACAGGAACCGCGGTTCTGAATGCAGGTACTTTGGATGAATACTTACGCTCTGTTGTTGGCAGTATCGGGGTACTTAGCCAAGAAGCGAAGCGTCAGACAGTAAACCAAGACTTGCTGGTTCAGCAAATTGAATCCTATCGCCAGGCAGTAAGCGGCGTTTCACTCGACGAGGAAATGGCGAATTTAATTAAATTTCAACATGCTTATAATGCAGCGGCACGTGCTATGACAACATACGATCAAGTGCTGGATAAGGTCATTAACAGCATGGGTGTCGTAGGCAGATAATCTTTCGAACTTGAACTTGTAGGAGGTATATAGATGGCTAGAGTCACGCAGAACATGCTGAGTTCACAGCTACTTACGAACCTGAACAGAAACCTGAACAGATCACAAATCTATCAAAACCAGCTATCCACTGGCCAAAAAATTAACAAACCTTCCGATGATCCCGTTGGAATCAGCTTCTCTATGCGCTACCGCAACGAGTTGTCGGTGAATGATCAGTACGAGAAGAACGTGGATAACGCAATCTCATGGTTGGATTATTCGGATACGATGATGAGCCAAGTGGGTAAAGTATTGGATCGTGCGCGGGAATTAACGGTTAATGCATCGAACAGCCCGAATCCAGATACGGCGCTTGATGCGATTAATAGTGAAATTAAGCAGCTCTATAGTCAATTAGTTACGATAGGCAATAGTCAATTTAATGGTAAGTATGTGTTTAATGGTGAGAAGACCGATGTAAAACCATACACTGAGGCAAAAGCATTTGATGAATCGACAGATAACGGTATTATCAAAATAGAAACAGGCGTCGGCGTTACGATGGGCGTTAATATAACAGGTAATGAAGTGTTTGGAGAACCTGGGAGCGACAATGCCTTTCAAATCCTAAAAGATTTAAGTGCAAAGCTTACGGCAGTGCCCGTAGATTCCGTTGCAATATCGGACATGTTAACAAGATTCGATAGTCGTATCGATAAGAATCTTGAGACAAGAGCGGATATTGGCGCAAAAGCGAATCGTATTGAGCTATCTCAAGATCGCTTGGCTGACATCAATCTCAATTTGACCAGTCTTCGATCTAAGACAGAAGATGCTGATATGTCGGAAGTCATTTTGCATATGAAAGAAAATGAGAATATTTATCAAGCTTCACTATCCGCAGGATCGAAAATTATTCAGCCAAGTCTTGTTGATTTCTTAAGATAATCGAATTTAGTAGCTAGGAGGGTAGTTTATGGTTTCATTCCCTGTTGTTCAAATTCAGACGCAGAATGCGAAGTTAGGTATTGTTGCTAATCGTGGTGTGTTAGATTTCGAGCAGCCGCGTGCAACGATGGAAATCAAGACTACACCTCCTAAGCTGAATATAAATTCAGAGAATGGTGAGTTACATATTGACCAAAGCCGAGCATGGGATGCATACGGTACAGGCGGTCATTTAAAAATGATGAATAGTATCTATCAAGAAGCTCGGCGTGTTGGGATGGAAGGCATTGCTCGCATCGTAGATGAGGGGAATCGAATGGCAGCTATTCAGAATAAAGCGGATGCTTTTGTCGAGCTAGCACATTTTGCTCCGATACGATTTAATGAGTTCAATTACTGCGGAGATGCATCCTTCGATAATGTAGATATCAATTATATCGCGCATAAGCCGGACATTCAGGTGCAAGATGGTCAGCTATCTATTGAAACGCAGGTCAACAAGCCAATTATGAATAACCGAAGCGGTATACTAGATATTTATATGATTCAATATCAACAAATTCAGTTCACGCCACCACAGATTGATGTGATGAAGTGATCAGATCAGGTATAATTAGCGATAGATGAGAGTCTATGGCTATTTTTTATATGAAGATAACTTGATACTAGGAGATGATCTTGGTGCTAACAATTGATACTATACATTTTGGTGAAATGAACATAACAGAAGAACGAATGATTGAATTTTCCCATGGACTACCTGGTTTTGAAGAATTAACGAACTTTATAGTCGTTGTGCCAGACGAGAGTTTGCCATTTGCTTATCTACAGAGTGTTGACAGCGCAGAAGTGAGTTTCTTAATGGCAGATCCCTTTCAATTCTACGGCGACTATGAGTTTGAATTGAGTGAAGCAGCACAAGCTGAACTTGAAGTCAGTGTACCTGCGGATGTACAAGTGCGCGTGATTGTAACAGTGCAGGAAAGCTTGCAAAGTGCGACAATGAACCTATTAGCTCCAATTATAATAAATCCAGTTAGACGCAAGGGTAAGCAGATTGTGCTGCACCAGACCTCTTACACAACCAAGCACTCTCTTATTCAAGTGACATCAGATGCGAAATCACCCACGAAAGCCGGTGAATCCACATGCTAGTGTTATCTCGTAAGAAAGGGGAGACGATCGTCATAGATGGGAACATCGAGGTAACTATTCTGGACACAGAGGGTGATTCTGTTCGCATTGGGATCAACGCCCCGAAGCATATCGACATTTATCGGCAAGAAGTGTTCCTTGCTATTCAACAATCGAATCAAGAAGCGGCAAGAACGATCGTTAATCCTCTAGATTTAAAAATTTTTGATAAAAAATAAATTTTGATCTTCATTTCTAAAGAGGATAGTACGATAAATAAGTATAAACGATTTACGAGGGCGGCCGACCTTAGTAAGTCGTGAGGGCCCCGCAAGGATGTGGGGTACTAACAGACACCTTCAAGGAGGAAGAAAATAATGATTATTAACCACAACTTAGCTGCAATGAACACACACCGTCAACTAGGTGTTAACACTGGTGCTTCTGCGAAGAACCTTGAGAAATTATCCTCAGGTCTTAAAATCAACCGTGCTGGCGATGACGCTGCAGGTCTAGCAATCTCCGAAAAAATGCGCGGTCAAATCCGTGGTTTGGACATGGCTACTAAGAATGCTCAAGATGGTATTTCCCTAATTCAAACAGCTGAAGGTGCTTTGACAGAAACTCACAGCATTCTACAACGTATGCGTGAACTTGCGGTTCAATCCTCAACTGATACGAACGAAGGCGTTGACCGTCAGAAGTTACAAGCTGAAGTTAATGAGCTTTCCAAAGAAATCAAACGTATTTCCACGGATACAGAGTTTAATAACCAAAAAGTATTGAACGGTGAATTCAAAGATAAGACTTTCCATATTGGTGCAAACTCCGGTCAAAACATCAAGCTTACAATCAATGATATGAGCAACATTTCACTTGGTGTGAATGGTTACGATGGTAAGACAACTCCAGTTACTGGAACAAATATTTCAATTGTAAATCATGATAATGCAGCGTATGATATTAGTTTTGCTGATACAACTGCTAAAGATAATGCTGCAGTGGAAAAGACAACTGCAACTAGAGATAAAGATGGAAACATTACAATTACTTTAGCACAAGCTAAAGGTACTACTGGAGCTGCAGGTGCTGTAACTGCAACGGAACAAGATGTTCTTGACGCTTTGAAAAAGTTAGATGTTGATGCTATAGGAACTGGTGCTTTAGGTGGTCTTGTTGATCCTACAAAAGCTACTGGCGATAATATTGCAGCTGCAGATATTAAAAATGATACAATCGGTGTTAACATCTCGACTCAATTTGCAGCTGACAAAGCGATCACAACAATCAACAACGCTCTTAACAATGTATCAGTTGAGCGCTCCAAGCTTGGTGCAAACCAAAACCGTCTTGAGCACACAATCAACAACTTGGGAGCTACTTCCGAGAACCTATCTGCTGCTGAATCCCGTATTCGTGACGTAGACATGGCAAAAGAAATGATGAACTTCACGAAGAACAACATCTTGACTCAAGCAGCTCAAGCAATGTTGGCTCAAGCGAACCAACAGCCACAAGGCGTTCTTCAATTGCTTCGTTAATCTTAATTGAAAAGCACGGGAGACCTTAGTTTATCTAAGGTCTCTTTTTTTTCTGAATTATTTTACTTTCACATATGTGAGAAATTATCTTCAATTAGAAGTAAGGAGTGACGATAAAGGGGTAAGCGCGATGAATAGAAGTATTGACAAATTAAGGCCGGGCTTATTATTATCGCGAACACTCCACAAGGATGTGGGGGATACAAATTACTTACTTCAAGGAGGAAGAACAAGATGATTATCAATCACAACTTAGCAGCAATGAACACACACCGTCAGTTAGGTGTGAACACAGGAGCTTCCGCAAAAAACTTGGAAAAACTATCTTCAGGATTGAAAATTAACCGTGCAGGAGACGATGCAGCAGGTCTAGCAATCTCCGAAAAAATGCGCGGTCAGATCCGTGGTTTGGACATGGCAACTAAGAATGCACAAGACGGTATTTCCTTGATTCAAACAGCAGAAGGTGCATTAACAGAAACACACAGCATCTTGCAACGTATGCGTGAGCTTGCAGTTCAATCTGCAACTGACACAAACGAAGGTGTTGATCGTCAGAAGTTACAAGCTGAGGTGGACGAGCTTTCCAAAGAAATCAAGCGTATCTCCACAGATACAGAGTTCAATAACCAAAAAGTATTGAACGGTGATTTCGACGATAAGACGTTCCATATCGGTGCAAACTCTGGTCAGAACATTAAGCTGACAATTAATGATATGAGTAACTCAAAGTTGGGTGTGTCTGGTTTTGAAGGTAAAGAGACAACACTTGCTGACCTTGGGGTAATCGTAACTAATTCTGATAATGTCGATGCAATTAATATTCAAATTGGAGCCGATGCAGGTAAAGACGTTAATGAAACTACCGCAACAGTAGATAAAAATGGGAATGTAACTTTAAAATTAGCACAAGATGCTAGTGGTGCTGTTACTGCTACAAAAGCTGATGTGCTAAAAGCGCTTCAAGACGCTGGGCTAGATGTGAAGACAGATGGATCAGCGGCAGGAACCATAGATGATGGTCAACTAGGTGCAGCACATGCGGCTGTTGTAGCAGATGTACAAGATGACTCCAAAGGTGTTAACATCTCCACTCAAAAAGCTGCTGACCGCGCAATTACAACGATTAATGACGCTTTAAATACAGTATCGGTTGAGCGTTCCAAGCTAGGTGCAAACCAAAATCGCCTAGAGCACACAATCAACAACTTAGGTGCTACTTCTGAGAACCTATCTGCTGCAGAATCCCGTATTCGTGACGTAGATATGGCGAATGAAATGATGCAATTCACGAAGAACAACATCTTGACTCAAGCGGCTCAAGCGATGCTTGCACAAGCTAACCAACAGCCACAAGGCGTACTTCAATTGCTACGCTAATCATAAAACTTAATGTCAAAGAGGCTCTAGTAGGACTAGAGTCTCTTTTCTTTTTGGAAATAGGTAATTTTTAATCCGTTTACTAAAAAATGATCTAATATCGATTGTCCGATCTTCCGATATATATAGTACTTATATATCGAGGTGGGGGGTATCGTTATGAATGTAAATTTTTCAGGTGGAAACTCGGGTTCACCAACTGGTTCAGAGAAAGCCTCAGTTGACGCTGCAAGTCAAATGTTGGCTACCAATGATGGAATTCGTATTCAGCAGATTTCAACATCAACGGAGTTGAAGAATGCCGTTGCACAAGGGCAACCGATTCCGGTTAGTGAGGAGCAACTAATTAAGGCTATTGATCGGGCTATTAAAGCTGTTCAGGGTACTTCAACGTCATTGAATTTCTCGGTTCACGAGAAGACAAAGCAAATTATGGTCAAGGTGATTGATAATGATTCTGGAAAAATCATTCGTGAGATCCCCCCAGAGAAAAATCTTGATTTTCTAGCAAAGGTATGGGAAATGGCTGGTTTACTAGTAGATGAGAGAAGATAAATTTTATATTTAATCGGAGGAGGAATAGTAGATGGTGGATCGTATTGGTGGTTTGGCTTCTGGAATAAATACAGATGAGGAAGTTCAAAAATTGTTGAAGGCAAATAGACAGCCTGTGAATAAGCTGTTCCAGAAGAAACAAACTTTGCAGTGGGCAAGGGAAGATTATCGGAACATAAATTCCAAGATCTTGGAATTCCATGATAGTAAATTACATAAGTATCGGTTGCAGAGTACATTTGCTGCGAGAACAACATCTATCAGCGGAACGGATGCAAGCTCATTATCAGCTAAGGCAACTGGCGCTTCTTTTGCAGGTGCGATAACGGTTACGAATACGAAAATCGCTACTCCAGAATCAATGGAGGGTGTCTTAGATTTACGTACGGTAAGCAAGGACTTTAACCCTAATTTGCCGCTCGCTTCTCAATTAGGTAATAAACCTGTTGATTTGAGTAAAGAGGAGAATCGAGTATTTAAGATTAATGGTAAAGAGGTGAAATTCGGAGAGAAGGAATCTTTGAATGATGTCATTCGAAAAATTAACCTCACTACGGATATGAACGCTGCGTATAACTCATTGACAGGAAAGCTTACCTTAAGTTCGAAGACAACAGGCGAAAAGGTACCTAGTGAAGAGATGAAGCTATCTGGTGATTTCTTAACACAGACACTGGGTATGTCAGGGACAATAAAGACGGGTTCGAATGCAGAAGCTACGATTAATGGTGTACCTATGAAGCAAAAAAGTAATACATTCAACGTGAATGGAACAGAAATTACAATAAAGACGAATAGTACGGCAACAACTACGATTAATGTGACTACGGATACAGATGGTATTGTTAACGCAGTCAAAGATTTTGTCAAAGATTTTAACGAGATGTTAAAAGCTCTTCAAGATAAGGTCGGCGAAGCCAAATATCGTGATTATAAACCTCTTACTGACGATCAACGCAAAGCGATGAAGGAAGATGAAGTTAAGAAGTGGGAAGAAAAAGCTAGAAGTGGTATGCTAAAGAATGATGATATTCTTAGCGATGCGATTAGCAAATTACGTCTATCCGCGGTAAGCAGCGTTAGTGGAGGAGATCCAAGATATAACACGTTATCTTCCATTGGTATTTCGAGTGGAAGTTATTTAGATAACGGAAAGCTATATGTGGATGAGGACAAGCTTCGCAAAGCGATTGAGGCGAATCCAGATGCCATTGCACACATATTTGCTGCTCCAGGTGATGGGGGCAATGATAAATCTAGCAGTGGTCTGGCTGATCGCATGTATGCAGATATGAAGAATTCGCTTGATAAAATTAAAAGTCGTTCTGGATTAAGCTCGGTTGGTATTGATGCTTCAGATGAAAGTACAATTGGTCTTCAACTACGTCGTGTGAAGGAAGACATTACGGCTGGCAATGCAAAACTGAAGCAAGCGGAAGATCGATATTATAGAAAATTTGCGGCAATGGAAGCTGCAATTAGTAAATTGAATGCCCAAGGAAGCAACTTGTTAAGTCAATTTGGGGGATAATAGTTATTTAGGGGGATCCACATGATAAATTCACAACTTCAGAAGAATCGTTATTTGGAAACAGCTGTACAGACTGCGACGCCTGCTCAACTTCTCATTATGCTGTGTGACGGAGCGGTGCGCTTTACAAGGCTTGCCATTGAAGCGATGAAAAATCATCAGTATGAGGATGCGAATCGCAATTTATATCGGACACAAGACATCATTAAAGAATTTATGGTGACCTTGGATCAAAACTCCCCAATTGCGGAACAGTTAATGCCTTTGTATGAATACTACCTTCAACGGCTTATTGAAGCTAACGTGAAGAAACAGATCGAGCCTGCTGAAGAAGTGCTAAACTATCTTATAGAATTAAAAGAAACATGGTTTCAAGCTGCAAAAATTGCTGCTACAGGCACACCTGGAGTTGTAACTCATGGATAGTTGGATTACACAATTAGAAGAATTAACAGAAGACATGCTTACCCGTTTGCAATTTGCAGATTCAGATGATTTAGAGGAGTTCATAGAGAGCCGCGATCATATTGTCGTTCAGTTGAATGGTTATGATCAGGATCCTACTTCACAGCAGTGTGAGCGAGTATTAAAAGTGCAATCCTATGATGTTCTAATTGCAACAAGGATGGAGCAGCTTCGATTAGAGGCGAGTCAGGGGATTTCTAAGATGGACACGGCTCGCATGCAGCGAAATATGTATGAATCTAGCTTCGATCAGGAAAGCGTCTTTTTTGATAAGCGAAAATAGATTGAACTCCTATTGGTTAATTGACCGTAGGAGTTTTTTTGTGAACAGAATTCATCCCCACTTATTCACACCCTGTGTACAATGTGGATAACTCTGTGTATAACTCTGTTGGTAAGTGATAAAAACCCGCCAAAATCAGCTTTTTTCCACATGTGGATGACTATTAAAAATGTTTGAACAAGTTGTGAATAGCTTTGTGGATGAAATGTTTTTAATTGTTAAGGTTTTTTGAAGTCAGGTGCGGAATATAGTATAATGTAGACAGAAGGGAGGAATTACTATGAAATTCAATATCCGTGGAGAACATCTAGAGGTTACGACAGCCCTGAGGGACTACGTTGAGAAGAAGTTGAGCAGGCTCGAAAGATATTTTGAGGCCCCCCTTACAAATGAAGTGAATGTAACAATGAACGTTGTGAAAGGTATGCATATTGTTGAGGTGACGATTCCACTGCAAGGTGTGATCCTACGTGCTGAAGTCAAGCATAGCGATATGTACGCATCGATTGATCTTGTGGTAGACAAGCTTGAGAGACAAATTCGCAAACACAAAACAAAAACAAACCGCATTATTCGAAGTGAAGGTGGCAAACGCGATCTTTTCAAAATGGAAGTATCCCCGAACTCTTATGAGGAAGAGGATGAACTTGAAGTGGTGCGTACGAAACAATTCGATTTTAAACCGATGGACATAGAAGAAGCGATTCTTCAAATGAATTTAATAGGTCATAATTTCTTCGTTTTCTCTAATACAGATTCGCAGCAAGTAAGTGTTGTGTATCGTCGTGATGATGGTAAATACGGTTTGATTGAACCAGCCGTACGATAGATAGGAAAGCTTGGTCCCTGATTGTGGGATCGAGCTTTTTTCTTTCTGTGTGAATAACAGATGAAATTTATTGCTATAGGAAAAAAATGAGCACTGTTAAATCATGTATCGTTTGTTGCGACTAGCCTGCTAAACTGTTACAATTTATGCAAACTGTTTTTTGTAGGAAGGGGTTCGCCCATGCTAGGATTAGTAAAGAAAATATTCGGTGATTCCAACGAACGGGAAATCAAACGAATGTTAAAAGTGGTAGATCACATTAATTCGATCGAGCCTCAATTTACAGGTTTATCGGACGAAGAATTGAGAAACAAGACGGTTGAATTCCGTGAACGTATTGAAAAAGGAGAAACACTGGACGAATTGCTACCGGAAGCATTCGCAGTGGTTCGTGAGGCGTCTAAGCGTGTGCTTGGTAAACGCCACTATGATGTACAGCTTGTCGGGGGTATGGTGCTTCACGAAGGCCAGATCGCAGAGATGCGTACAGGGGAAGGTAAAACACTGGTAGGTACCCTGCCGGTTTACTTAAATGCTTTGCTTGGTCGTGGTGTACACGTAGTTACGGTCAATGATTACTTGGCAACACGTGATAGCGGCGAAATGGGTCAGATTTATGAGTTCCTTGGCCTTACAGTCGGTGTGAACTTGCACGAACTGTCGCATGAAGAGAAGCAGGAAGCTTACGCATGTGATATTACTTACGGTACGAACAATGAGTATGGCTTTGACTATTTACGCGATAACATGGTGCTCTATAAGGAGCAGATGGTACAGCGCCCATTATATTTTGCAGTAATCGATGAAGTGGACTCCATTCTAGTCGATGAAGCGAGAACACCGCTTATTATTTCTGGACAAGCAGCGAAATCTACAGATATGTACTATGCAGCAGATCGCTTTGTGAGCCGTCTGAAGGAAGAGGAAGACTACACAATCGATATTAAAGTACGTGCAGTTGCGCTTACTGAAGCGGGTGTGGCGAAGTCTGAGCGTGCATTTGGCATTGATAACTTATTCGATCATCAGAACGTTCAACTTAACCACCATCTTACACAAGCGCTAAAAGCACATGCGATCATGAAGCGCGATGTGGATTATGTAGTCAGTGACGATGAGATCATCATTATTGATGAATTCACAGGTCGTATGATGACAGGTCGTCGTTATAGTGATGGCTTGCACCAAGCGATTGAAGCGAAGGAAGCATTGCAAGTTCAGAACGAGAGTATGACACTTGCGACGATTACATTCCAGAACTACTTCCGTATGTACCGCAAACTTTCGGGTATGACAGGTACAGCGAAGACAGAGGAAGAAGAGTTCAAGAAGATCTACGGTCTTGAGTGTATCGTTGTGCCAACGAACCGTCCGATGATTCGTCAAGATAAGCCAGATACGGTTTATAAGTCGGTAAAAGGAAAGTTCACAGCGGTAGTGAATGAGATTGTGGAGCGTCATAAGGAAAACCAACCTGTCCTTGTCGGTACAGTATCGATTGAGAACTCCGAATTGTTATCGGAAATGCTCAAGCGCAAGGGCATCAAACATAAAGTATTGAATGCGAAGTACCATGAAGAAGAAGCTGAGATTGTATCCATGGCAGGTCAAGCCGGTGCAGTTACGATTGCGACGAACATGGCAGGTCGTGGTACGGACATTAAGCTTGGTGATGACGTAGAAGGGTTTGGCGGATTGTACATTATCGGTACAGAGCGTCATGAGAGCCGTCGTATTGATAACCAGCTTCGTGGTCGTGCAGGTCGTCAAGGTGACGCGGGTGCGTCCCAATTCTATATCTCATTAGAAGATGATTTGATGCGCAGATTCGGTGCAGAGAACATCATGGCGATTATGGACAAAATGGGCATGGAAGAAGACCAGCCGATTGAGAGCCGCCTAGTAAGCCGCGCAATTGAAGGCGCACAAAAACGTGTCGAAGGTAATAACTTTGACGTTCGTAAAGTCGTTCTTCAATATGATGATGTGATGAACCAACAACGTGAAATTATTTATAAGCAACGCCGCGAGGTACTCGAGTCCGAGAACATTCGTGCCATTGCAGAGGGTATGATTGATTCTGCGATTGAGCGTATCGTGAAGGTACACTGCCCAGGCGATCAAATTCCGGAAGAATGGGATTTGGAAGCTGTTGCGGAATACATGAATAACAACATGCTGGGTGAAGAAGCAGTTGACGAGAAGATGATCTGGGGTAAAGAAGCAGACGAAATCGTTGAACTTCTGAAAGAGCTTGTGAAGAAGAAGTACGATGAGCGTGAAGAGATGATCGGCGCTGATAACATGCGTGAGTTCGAGAAAGTTGTTGTGCTACGTGCAGTAGACAGCAAGTGGATGGATCACATTGATGCAATGGATCAGCTTCGTCAAGGTATTCACCTTCGTGCTTACGGCGGTACAGATCCACTTCGCGAATACCAATTCGAAGGCTTCGAAATGTTCGGCGAGATGGTTGAAAGTATCCAAGATGAAGTTGCGACATACATTATGAGAGCACACATGGAAAGCAACCTTGAGCGTCAAGCAGTTGTAGAGGGTCAAGCGGTTGATCCTAAAGCTGAATCTGCTGGCAAGAGACCGGTACAACGCGATGACAGTGATCGTATTGGTCGCAATGATCCTTGCCCATGTGGCAGCGGTAAGAAATTTAAGCAATGCCACGGCAGCTAATTTTTCAGTAGCGAGTGGTTAGAATAAAACATAACAACTATTATTAGCAAAAGGTTCGTTAGCAGCCGCAGCCCTTCAGGGTTAGTAGGTAGATCTAACGAACCTTTGCGTGCAAAGAGGTGCTCACGATGCTGGATCCAGAGGTAAAGCATGGTTTACGAGGAATTGCGAAGCGATTAACTGAACTTAGGGGGTCTCTTTGACTTAGATCATAAGCTTGAGATGGTCGAAGATTTTGAAGAGAAGATGAGTGCACCTGATTTCTGGGACGATAATGTAAAGGCACAGAAGTTAATTGCCGATATTAATGTGGTAAAAGCGGTTGTTGATCAGTTTAATGGCATGTCGGGTGAATATGATGATCTCGATCTGATGGCTCAGCTTGCAGAAGAAGAGTCGGATGAAGACATGGCTGCGGAAGTGGCACAGGCTGTACAAGGGCTGACAGCGAAGCTTGCGAGCTTTGACTTGCAGCTGCTTCTTAACCAACCTTACGATAAGCTGAATGCGATTCTTGAATTGCATCCAGGTGCGGGTGGTACGGAGTCTCAAGACTGGGCGGAGATGCTTCTTCGCATGTATCGCCGCTGGGCAGAGAAACGTGACTTCAAGGTTGAAGTACTCAACTATCTCCCAGGTGATGAGGCAGGCGTGAAGAGCGTGACGCTACTGATTAAGGGCTTTAATGCTTATGGCTACTTGAAGGCTGAAAAAGGCGTCCACCGTCTTGTACGGATCTCGCCGTTCGATTCCTCTGGTCGTCGTCATACATCCTTCGTATCGTGTGATGTGATGCCGGAGATTGATGATGATGTAGAGGTTGAAATTCGTACAGAAGATCTTAAAGTGGATGTATACCGTGCATCGGGTGCTGGTGGTCAGCACATCAATACGACGGATTCCGCGGTACGGATGACGCATATGCCATCGGGCATTGTTGTAACGTGTCAGACAGAACGCTCCCAGATCAAGAACCGGGAACGTGCGATGAAGATGCTTCGCTCTAAGCTCTACGAGAAGAAGATTGAAGAACAGCTGAAGCATCTGGCTGAGATTCGTGGTGAACAGACGGACATCGCTTGGGGTGCACAGATCCGCTCTTATGTATTCCATCCTTATTCCATGGTTAAAGACCATCGGACGAGTGTGGAGACGGGGAATGTAGGCGCTGTGATGGACGGCGATCTGGATGCATTCATTGATGCTTTCCTTCGCTTGCAAATTAAACACGACTAATCATTGAGCATGTGCTCCAACATTTAGAACATGCTCGAATCGGATATTTTATTAGAGATAAGTAAAATCCTACACAGTATGGTGTAGGATTTTCTATGGTATGGGGTGTGGACAAGATGGCAAAGAGACAGACTGAACCACGAATTAAGCCAGGCTCACCGATGCATACGGCTTGGGAGTATGCGCAGCTCACAATAGGATGCTTTGTGCTTGCGTGTGCATTTAATATGTTCCTGAACCCGAATAAGATTGCATCGGGCGGGATATCAGGGGTTTCAACTATTTTACAAGTCGTATTCGGATTTGAGCCTGCGATGACACAGTGGTTTTTTAATATTCCTTTATTTATTCTAGGTGCGGTTCTACTCGGCAAGAAGTACGGCATTAAAGTGGCGGCTGGAACTGTGCTGCTTCCATTCTTTGTACTGATGACCAAAGGTCTGCCAGTACCTACGTCAAATATGCTGCTTGCATCGGTGTATGGTGGTATTGGTGTAGGGCTTGGTGTAGGGATTACGTTCCGCGGTCGCGGTTCTACAGGCGGATTTACGGTGGCTGCGCAAATTGTACATAAGTACACGGGGCGCTCTCTAGGCGTTTGTGTGGCGATGTTCGATGGCTTAGTTATTTTAATGGCAGGGATTCTTATCTCCTGGGAAAATGCGCTTTATGCACTCATCGGTCTTTATGTTACAAGTAAAGTGATTGACATTGTACAAGTTGGTCTAAGTGTATCGAAAGTGGCTTACATCATCACGGATAAGCAAGAAGAGATGAAAGAAGCGATTCTTTATGATCTAGATCGTGGTTTAACCCAATTAGAGGCGGCGGGTGGTTATACAGGCACAACTCGTAATGTGTTCATGGTCGTCGTTTCGCAAAGCGAAGTAATGAAGTTGAAGGTGTTGGTCAAGGCTATTGATCCGCAAGCCTTTGTTATTTTTACAGATGCACAGGAAGTATTGGGTGAAGGTTTTAAACATCATCATGCATAGAGCTGTATAAAAGTCGATTTCCTTTCAAAAGGAGATCGGCTTTTTTTGTATGCCAAAATGCCTATGAAATAAGGCGAATTTGGTAACAAAATAGTCATTGAATTATTATACCGTCGTATGTATAATAATACATAGTTTTTAAAAATCACAATTATTAATTTACATATATAAATCAGAGTTATTTTAGAGAAATAATGTTTCTGCGGGGGAGGCAGGGGTTCATATGGGAGTGAATCAGAAGGTTCGTGTTGCAATTGTTGGGTCAACAGGTTACGGCGGGGTGGAGCTAATCCGCTTGCTGCTAGCACATCCGAATGTGGAGATTACGTCCGTGATTTCTTCGTCTAGTGCAGGTGTTCCGATAGCAGACGGGTTTCCGCATTTGACAGAGATTATGCTCGATAACTTGGATGGCGTAGATGTAGATCTGATCGCGCAAAAGGCGGACGTGGTGTTCCTGCCGACCCCTGCGGGTGTAGCGGCTGAACTTGCTCCGAAGTTAATTGAAGCGGGTCTTAAAGTGATTGATATTTCCGGTGACTTCCGATTGAAAAATCCGGCTTCCTACGAGCAGTGGTACAAACACAAAGCCGCAGATGAGAATTACTTGGTAGAAGCCGTGTATGGACTATGCGAAGTTTGGGGCAATGAGGTAACGGAGACTACAAGGTTACTTTCTAACCCAGGATGTTTCCCGACTGCGACGCTGCTGGGATTAATTCCTGCCATTCAGGCAGGTTGGGTTGATCCCGATTCGATCATTATTGATGCGAAGTCTGGTGTATCTGGCGCAGGTCGTGGATTAAACTTGAGTGCACATTACTCCGAAGTGAATGAGAACTTAATCGCTTATAAATTAAATAAGCATCAACATATTCCAGAGATTGAACAGGCGCTTAGCCGTATTGCAGATCGTCCGGTAACGACAACATTTACGACACATTTAGTTCCGATGACGCGCGGGATTATGGCAACGATGTATGCGAAAGTCGTTGGCGAACACAGCGATACAGACTTTGTTGAGCTGTATAACCAATATTACGAGGGGCGCAAGTTCGTGCGTGTAAGGCGTACAGGAACTTGGCCGGCAACGAAGCATGTGACAGGCTCGAACTATTGCGATATCGGCTTTAACTATGATGCGCGTACGGGTCGGATTACGATCATTGCGACAATCGATAATGTGGTCAAAGGCGCTGCAGGTCAAGCGATTCAGAATTTGAATTTGATGATGGGCTGGGACGAGACGACAGGCCTACATTTTACACCGATTTATCCTTAAAAATGAACGTATAGATGATGGAATGGGATTGGAGAGAGGACATATGGCTGGGGAATTGTTTACAGTACTACCCGAAGGCACGGTTACGACGCCAAAAGGATTCATCACAGGCGGACTGCACTGCGGACTGAAGAAGAACGGTCGCCATGATCTTGGCGCGATCGTATGTGAAGTGCCGGCAGCGGCGGCAGGCGTGTATACGCTGAACGCGTTCCAAGCGGCGCCGCTGAAGGTGACGCAGGAGAGTGTGGCTAGCTCCAGCGGCATGCTTCAGGCATTGCTCGTGAACAGCGGCAATGCCAATGCTTGCACGGGCGAGCAGGGCGAAGCCGACGCTCGCCAGATGCGTGCCGGCTTCGCGGCGGCGCTCGGGGTAGATGCAACGCTCGTTGGCGTTGCATCTACAGGCGTCATCGGCGAGTTGTTGCCGATGGACAAAGTAAACGCTGGCGTCGTAGACTTGCCAGCGAAGCTTACCGCGGACGGCGGCGAAGACTTCTGTCAGGCGATCCTCACAACGGATCTTGTGCAGAAGATGACATGCGTCCGCGTAAGTGTAGGCGGCAATGTCGTACACATTGCCGGGGCAGCCAAAGGTTCGGGTATGATTCACCCGAACATGGCAACGATGCTCGGTTTCATGACAACCGACGCGAAGATTGCTCCTGAGCACCTGCAAGGGCTGCTCGGTGAAATGACCGATTCCACGTTTAATATGATTACCGTGGATGGTGACACAAGCACGAACGACATGGTCGTCGTGCTAGCGAGCGGGCTTGCGGATCACAGTGAGCCGTTAAGTCCAGCGCATCCTGACTGGGATGCGTTCGCAGCAGGCTTCCGCTACGTATCGGAATACTTAGCGAAAGCAATCGCACGCGATGGCGAAGGTGCAACTAAGCTGATTGAGGTGAACGTCAGCGGTGCAGTGACAATGAATGCAGCTCGCGCCATTGCGAAAACGGTTGTAGGTTCCAGCCTAGTGAAGTCTGCTTGCTTTGGCGCAGATGCGAACTGGGGACGTATTATCGCGGCAATTGGTCGCGCTGGGCAGCCGGTGGATGTAAACACAGTAGACATTAACGTAGGTGACTACACGGTGCTTACACAATCTCGTCCAGTTTCATTCGATGATGCGGCTGCGACAGAGTACTTGAAGGGTGACCTCGTACAGATTTATGTGCAATTGAACAACGGTGAAGGCAATGCTACAGCATGGGGCTGTGACTTAACATATGACTACGTGCGGATCAATGCCGCATATCGAACTTAATTGTTTTTGAAGGAAGAAAATGTTTAGTGAATGTATACGCACAAAACATGGATGCGAAAGAGAAAGGATGTGCTGGAGGAACGAAGTGATCGCCTTTGAAATCGTGAAAATACCATTAATCCAATTCAAAACTTTCACGATTGAGACAGCGACCGTAAGCATTTCCTTTCTCTGCAGCACACTCGCATGTTAGGAGAGTATTGCCGAATGAACAAACAGTCTTTTGTAATGAAATGCGGCGGTTCTACACTTGCGGCATTACCGCAAACCTTTTTCGATGATCTACATGATCTTCAGCAAAACGGACATATGCCCGTAATTGTACATGGTGGTGGTCCTGCGATCTCGGAGACGCTCGAGCAACTTGCGATTACGACTGAATTTGTCGGTGGGTTGCGTGTTACGAATGAAGCAGTACTCGATGTCGTTGAGATGGTGCTCGCGGGTCGCATCAACAAAGAAATCGTTCGCCGCATCGGTATCTCGGGTGCGAAGGCACTCGGAGTCAGTGGTGTGGACGGTGGACTGATTGAAGCGGTGCCTGTTGCGAATACGCAAGAGGTTGGATTAGTCGGTGATGTGTCTGCAGTAAACCGTGAGCTAGTTGAAGGAATCATGGAGATGGGCTATATGCCGGTTATCGCGCCAGTCGGCATTAGCGCAGATGGCACACAGCGATATAACATCAATGCTGACACAGCAGCAGGTGCTGTTGCATCTCGGATTGGCGTGAAGCGAATGATCGTTGTAACGGACGTGCCAGGCATTATGAAGCCGATTGACGGTGTGAAGACAGTATTGCCGCAAGTGACGGTGGCAGAGATTGAAGAAATGATCGCAAGCGGTGATATTTACGGCGGGATGATCCCGAAAGTAGGAGCAGCGATTCAGTGCATTCAAGGTGATGTAGAAGAAGTCGTGATCGTCCAGGGCGAAGAGCCACAGGTGCTCTCTCGTGTACTTAGCGGCGAGGCGATTGGCACACGCATTTTGAACAAATAAAAACAAAACAATTCACTATAAATCGGGGTATACCCGACCTAAATATGGAGGGATGAGCGATGGGTCAAGAGGAGAAGCAAAGCTACTTATTTCCGCTTTTTTCAAAGTTTCCAATTAAGCTGGTGAAGGGGCAGGGCAGCCGATTATGGGATGATACGGGAAAGGAATATATCGATCTTATGTGTGGGCTGGCGGTGACAAACCTTGGCCACGTTCATCCGAAAGTGAAAGCGAAGTTAGTCGCACAACTTGATGAGCTATGGCATGGTTGTAACTTATTTTATTTACCACATCAAGAGCGCTTAGCACAATTGTTAGTGGAGAACAGTTGCATGGATGCAGCGTTCTTCTGCTCCACAGGTGCAGAGGCGAATGAGGCGGCAATCAAAATTGCACGTCGTTATGCGCAGAAAGTTCAAGGGACAGATCGTTATGAGATCATCACATTCAAACAGTCGTTCCACGGTCGTACGTTAGCAACTCTTACAGCAACAGGGCAAGCGAAAGTACAAGAAGGCTTCTTGCCGCTTCCTGAGGGCTTTGTATATGCGGATTATAACGATATTGAGTCTGTTCGTACGCTTCTAAGTGATCGTACTTGTGCTGTTATGGTAGAGATGATTCAAGGTGAGGGCGGTGTCATCCCGGCGGATCTGACATTCGTTCAACAGCTTGCACAATTGTGCGAGGAACAAGACATTCTATTAATCGTGGATGAGATTCAGACGGGCATGGGACGTACGGGCAAGTTATTCGCCTATGAACATTATGGCATTGAACCAGACGTCATTACCCTTGCAAAAGGCTTAGGCAGCGGCTTCCCAATCGGTGCAATGCTTGGTAAAGCCAAACTAATCCCTGCTTACACAGCAGGTGTGCACGGCACGACCTTCGGTGGTGTGCCTACAGCTATGGCAGCTGGCGTAGCAACAATGGAAACAATGCTAGAAGAAAACTTGGTTGAACGCGGAGCTGAAATCGGCGAATATATGCTAGCGAAGCTAACTGAGAAATTAGCAGGCAACCCACTTGTATCGACTGTTCGCGGCAAAGGCTTACTGCTCGGTATCGTATGCAACGAACCAGTAGCGGATATCATCAGCGAAGTCCACGCGCGTGGCGTCCTAGTCGTCCCTGCCGGACCAAACGTCATTCGCGTCGTCCCAGCTATGACTATCCCACAAGAGGATCTCGATCAAGGACTAGACATTCTCTGCGAAGTCTTCGCTGAAAAAGCTGCAGCTCTTGCAGTTGACGTGAAATAAGTTGAATTCAAAACTCTAATTTTAAAGAAAAAAGCAATTAGCGCTTACAGAAATTTTCCATCGGAAAATTTTGAGCACTTGCTTTTAAATTATACCAACCTAACCGTGATCAAAACTCAAACGAAGGAGATAAAATGCACCGGAGGAACGAAGTGTTCGCCTTTGAAATCGTGAAAATACCATCTGATCTAATCAAAAATTTCACGATTGAGAGAGCGACCGTAAGTGTATTTTATATCCGCAGTGACCTGAGTTTTGAGCACGCACCCCTTCCCCGAAAGGATGAATCCAATGAGCGTTTTAATCGAAAACGAACTAGCATTAGGGCTGAAAGGACGCGATTTTCTTGCATTGGTTGACTATACACCAGAAGAACTCGAGTACCTGGTCCAGCTTGCGATAGATCTCAAAGCCAAACAAAAAGCAGGAGAGCAACACCATCTCTTGAAAGGCAAATCCTTAGGGATGATTTTTGAAAAATCGTCCACACGCACGCGTGTTTCCTTCGAAGTAGGGATGTATCAACTTGGCGGTCAGGCGTTGTTCCTAAGTAAGAACGACATCCAACTAGGACGCGGTGAGACGATCTGGGATACAGCTCAGACCATGTCCCGTTACTTGGACGGCATCATGATTCGTACGTATGGACACCGCAATGTCGTTGATCTAGCGCGCGGCGCAACAGTACCCGTCATCAACGGACTAACCGACTTGTCCCATCCATGCCAGGCGTTAACAGACTATATGACCATCCTTGAACATAAAGGTAAGCTTAAAGGTTTGAAAATAACCTACATCGGCGACGGCAACAACATGGTGCACTCCCTGATGGTTGGTGCAAGTAAGCTAGGCATAGATTGCAGCGTTGCAACACCAGTTGGTTACGAGCCAGACCCAGAGATGGTCAAACTTGCTGTAGAAACAGCAAAAACAACAGGTGCCAAGATTCATGTCTGCCACGACCCGCGTGAAGCGATGGAAGGTGCAGACGTTGTCTATACCGACGTATGGGCAAGCATGGGCTTTGAAGCGGAACAAGCGAAACGTGAGATCGCATTCAGCAACTTCCAAGTCAACGAAGACTTAGCGAAGTACGCGAAATCCGACTACCTGTTCATGCACTGCCTACCCGCACACCGCGGCGAAGAAGTAAGCGCAGGTGTCATCGACGGCAAGCACTCCATCATTTTTGATCAAGCTGAAAACCGTCTCCATGCACAAAAAGCCATCATGGCAGCGATTATGTAATTTGGTTAGTGAATGAATAGCGCCACAGTAGAACGTAAGAGAAAGGATGTTCTGTAGGAGTGTTAGCGTTCGCCTTTGAAATCGTGAACATACCATTAATCCAATTCAAATTTCACGATTGAGACAGCGACCGGAAGAATTTCCTTTCTCTGAAGTGGCTACCACGCTCATGATGAACGAAACAAATTAGGGGGAGCAAAACATTATGGCTAAACAGAAAATAGTACTCGCCTACTCAGGCGGTCTTGATACATCTATCATCTTAAAATGGTTAAAAGAAACTTACGACGCTGAAATCATCGCATTCACAGCAGACATCGGACAAAAAGAAGAATTAGACGGTCTAGAAGAAAAAGCACTAGCAACAGGCGCATCTAAAGTGTACATTGACGACCTACGTGCAGAGTTCGCATCTGATTTCATCTATCCGATGTTCCAATCCGGCGCATTGTATGAAGGTCAATACTTGCTTGGCACATCCATCGCTCGTCCGCTTATCGCGAAACGTATGGTTGAAATCGCTCGTGCAGAAGGCGCAACAGCAATCGCACATGGCGCAACTGGAAAAGGGAATGACCAAGTACGTTTCGAGCTTGGTGTAGCTGCTCTAGCACCTGATTTACAAGTAATCGCGCCTTGGCGTTTAGAGTCATTCCGTGAGCAATTCCCTGGACGTGCAGAGATGATCGCATATGCAGAGAAACATGGTATTAAAGTAACTGCTTCCGCAGCGAAGCCGTACTCCACAGACCGTAACTTGCTTCATATCTCCTTTGAGAGTGGTATGTTAGAAGATCCTTGGTTCGATTCAAGTGCAGAGTCCAACAAAGACATGTTCGTGATGTCCGTATCACCTGAAGATGCGCCGGATCAAGCTGAATACCTTGATTTAGGTTTTGAAAAAGGCGATTGCGTAACGATTAACAACGAGTCCTACAGCCCGCTTGAAGTCATGGAGAAACTGAACGAAATCGGTGGTAAGCATGGTGTGGGACGCGTGGACATGGTGGAGAACCGTTTTGTCGGCATGAAGAGTCGTGGCGTGTATGAAACACCAGGCGGTACAATCCTGTTCGCAGCTCACCGTGTGATGGAATCCTTGACGATGGATCGTGATGTGATGCATCTTCGTGATTCCTTGATCTCCAAGTACAGCACACTCGTATACAATGGTTTCTGGTTTGCTCCTGAGCGTTTAGCTTTGCAAGCTTTGGTAACCGAGAGTCAGCGCAACGTGAGTGGTACAGTTCGTTTGAAATTGTACAAAGGCAACGTCATTACTGCAGGTGTGAAGAGCCCTGTGTCTTTATATAATCCAGATATTGCAACAATGGAAGCAGATCCAACACAAGCATACGATCAAGGGGATGCAACAGGATTCATTCGTCTGAATGCACTTCGCTTGAAAGTATCTTCTGGCGTGGAACAAAATGCGAAGAAATAAGAAATAAACGTAAATGATAACATGTGTTCAAAAAGTTAAACGGAGAAGAAAGAGAGTGCTGGAGGAGCGAAGCGTTCGCCTTTGAAATCGTGAAATTACCTTTAAATTAATTGAGAATTCACGATTGAGACAGCGACCGGAAGTACTCTTTTTCTTCGCAGTGTCCCGACTTTTTAAACACATAATAGGGGGCGAACTGCTTATGGCAGGTCGCTTTTCCGTTATTTTGAACAAGATAGCAGGGAGAGATGGACATGAGCAAGTTATGGGGCGGTCGTTTTACGAAGAAGACGGATCAACTCGTGGAGGAGTATACAGCTTCGATCACATTCGATAAAGAGTTAGCAGAAGAAGATATTCAAGGTTCAATGGCGCATGTCACGATGCTTGGCAAATGCGGCATTTTGCCACTAGAAGATGTTGCGAAGATTAAGGATGGATTGCAGCAAGTATTAGCGATGATCCGCAAAGGTGAACTCGAATACACAATTGCGAACGAAGACATTCACATGAACATTGAAAAGACGTTAATCGACTTGATTGGACCAGTTGGCGGTAAGCTTCATACAGGACGTTCTCGTAATGACCAAGTGGCGACAGATATGCATTTGTACTTGCGTAAGCGTGTGGTCGAGTTCGTGGGACTACTGCAAAAGCTGCAGGAAGCGCTAATCGCACAAGCAAAAGCAAACATCGACACAATCGTACCGGGATATACGCATCTGCAACGCGCACAGCCGATTTTACTTGCTCATCACTTGATGGCATATGTATCGATGTTCCAACGTGATATAGATCGCCTTAAGGACAGCTACAAGCGTATTAACGTGCTTCCACTTGGTGCTGGCGCATTAGCAGGCACAACTTTCCCAATCGATCGTCATTATACGGCGGAATTGCTTGGATTTGACGGTGTATATGAGAATTCCTTGGATGCGGTGAGTGACCGTGATTTCATTATCGAATTCCTAGGTGCTGCGTCTACACTGATGATGCACTTGTCCCGCCTCAGTGAAGAGATGGTACTATGGATGAGTACAGAATTTGGTTTTATCGAACTTGATGATGCATTCTGCACAGGATCGTCCATTATGCCGCAGAAAAAAAACCCAGACGTTGCTGAGCTTGTTCGTGGTAAGACAGGACGTGTGTACGGAAATCTCGTTGGCTTGCTGACGGTGCTTAAGTCCCTTCCGCTTGCCTATAACAAGGACATGCAGGAAGACAAAGAAGGCATGTTCGACACCGTTCGCACGCTGCAGGGTGCTCTTCAATTATTCGCGCCAATGGTTGCGACGATGAAAGTGAACAAAGACCGCATGCGTCAAGCTGTGAATCAAGACTTCTCCAATGCGACAGACATTGCGGATTTCCTCGTGAACAAAGGTCTTCCGTTCCGTGATGCGCATGAAGTGATCGGTAAGACGGTGCTGTATTGCATCCAGAATGGCAAGTTCCTCCTTGATCTGACGCTAGAAGAGTTCTTGCAGTTCTCTGAGTTGTTCGATGAGCGAATTTACGATGTGCTTCAACCTGAAGCGGTAGTGAATGCACGTAATGTCTATGGTGGTACAGCAGCACCTCAGGTAAACGCCGCAATTAGCCGTGCAGAGGCTGCAATTGTCGAAACAGGCACTTGGGTGGAAGAGTACTTGGAACGCTCTAATAAGTCCGTTTAGGTCCCAGGATTCAAATTGAATGTGGGTTAACATAGAAAAAGACACTTTCATTTCATGAGAGTGTCTTTTTTTGATTTAAAAGTGTCTGATTTAAATGAGTAAGAACCTATTTTTTGTACTGGGAGGCGGGGCAATTAGGACAATCTCTTCCGTCTTGGACTCCCATTTAATCACAAGCTGAATTTTATTTGCATGAGTAAGCTTGGCGGTACCTTGACTTCTTGATTTTTTGTGAAGGAAATTGTCTTTAAGTCTTAACCCGCTACTTCGGAGGCTTCCAGCAGCAGATTTATAGTAAATTTCTACAGGATCCTCATAAGGAGAATCGTCATTCTTATACTTCACTGATCGATTCATTAACTACCCCTTGATCGTCAACCACAAATAGGAATGCGGCTTTCCAATACTCGCCTTCACCTGAGAATATCGTTCTGCTTTCAATAGAGCATCCAACTAGAGTAAGTAGCAATATGAAGCTTAGCATCCATTTGAATTTCATGGAAATCTTCTCGATTTGTCTGTCTCAATGGAATTTTTTATAAATCTATTACCTATTATTGTTAAAATAAAGTATAATCTTTTAAAAATTTGTATTCAATTTATTCATTTTTTAGAAAAAGGAGAGAATCAAGATGGACAAAGTGATGGCTTACTATAACAAATTCGATGAATGGGGACGCTTGGATCGGGAGCCGCTCGAGTTTCTCGTGAATTGGCATTACATGCGCAAGTATTTACCGCAGTCGGGTCATGTGCTGGACAATGGAGCGGGTCCTGGGAAATATGCGATGGAGCTTGCGCGTGCAGGATATAACGTAACACTTACGGATTACACCCCAAGACTTGTTGAAGTGGCGCGTGAGAAAGCGCAAGAGCTTGATCTCTTCGATCAATTCCAAGGGTTCGCTGCCGCAGATGCTCGCGATTTAGGAGAGTTTCCAGACAACGAGTTTGATAGTGCTTTAATGCTAGGGCCACTCTATCATTTGCAAGAAGAAGTTGATCGGGTTAAAGCTGTACAGGAGCTGCATCGTGTAACCAAGCAAGAGGGCATTGTCTTTGTGGCATTCATGACACGGATTAAATTCTTAACAACATCGCTCATGTTTCCTGAACATTGGAAGCCGCATAATCATGTCGACAACATCGAGTCTTTTTTGGAAAAGGGGACGTTTAATCATGCGGATGAAGGTCGGTTCACGGGTGCGTACTATTTTGCAATCGAGGATATTAAGCCGTTTATGGAGTCTTGCGGGTTTGAGACATTAAACCTGATTAGCTCATCCAGTGTTGCTGGTGCCATGCAGCCGGAGCAGTTCGATTATTGGCGTGATCGTGGGGGTGAAGAGTATAACCGAATGATGGAATTAGTCTATAAGGCGGCAGCTGATCCAAGTATTCTAGGTGTTGGATCGCACTTATTATATATCGGTAAGCGTAAGTAAATAGGGGGGTGCCAAGGGGATGAGGTCAGATGCGGCGGTAGAGAAGGAGCGTATGTCGAAAGTAAATCAAGCGATGAAGCCACTTCGTCGATCAAGGCTTCGATTGTGGTTAGGAACGCGCTATTATCGCTGCAAAAGGTACATCGAGTGGTACTTCGGACGAACGCGATTTGCCACGGAAATGCGTGCTGACCTACTACCTGCTCGCATCTTTCAACATCAAACACCCCTACGCAGGCAATTAAAGGACGTGGACATGTGGTTACAGGAAAATAAAATCCGCAATCTGCAAATTGCAATTCGCAAGCTTAACGGGATCATCATACGCCCTGGTGAGACGTTCTCGTATTGGAAGCTAATTGGGCATCCAACTGCGCGCAAAGGCTATGTAGAGGGTATGGTGCTTTTCTATGGCGGCTTTAAAGCAAGTGTTGGTGGTGGATTGTGTCAGCTATCGAATTTAATCTATTGGATTACACTGCATACACCGCTTGAAGTGACAGAGCGGCATCGACATAGTTATGACGTGTTCCCAGACAGTAATCGGACGCAGCCATTTGGCAGTGGAGCGACTTGTGCATACAACTATCTCGATTTACAGATTACGAACTCTACCGAACAACCTTATCAATTGCATCTCTATTTGACTCAAGATCATCTCGTAGGGGAGTGGCGATCTGTTGACTCGCATCCCTTACGATATGAAGTCTACGAAAAAGACCATCAGATGATGCAAGCGCATTGGGGTGGCTATGTGCGACATAATGTCATTCATCGCCGTGTGTTTAATCAAGAAGGTTTGCAAGTGAATGATCAATATGTGACGGAGAATCATGCGCTGATGATGTATCGACCTTTTTTAGAAAGTGGACGAAGTTAGAAGTGGTCGGATAATCTTCCTGTGAAATTATTGATATACGCACCAATGACAGATTATTAAAATAGTGTGAGCGAGTGCAACAATCACCTACATACATCTTAGATTGGTTTACTTGAAGGGAGATTTGCAGTTTTGTCTGAATCCATGCTCATCACTTTAATTGTGCTCGTCATCGTCTCTGTATTGTTCGTATCGGGAAAAGTCCGTTCGGATCTCGTCGCAATCGGGTCGTTGCTTGTACTTATGCTTTTCAATGTATTAACACCGGCAGAAGCACTCTCTGGATTCTCGAATTCGGTTGTCATTATGATGATAGGGTTATTCGTAGTAGGGGGCGGGATCTTCCAGACGGGACTTGCCAAGATGGCAAGTCGTAAGTTGTTACAACTAGCAGGAACGAATGAAACGAGACTGCTCGTCATGGTCATGCTCGTGACCGCTCTTATTGGGACGTTCGTTAGTAATACGGGAACGGTTGCCGTGATGATGCCTATTGTTGTCAGTCTTGCGAAGCGGGCAGAGACACATCCGGGCAGACTCCTTATGCCGCTTGCTTTTACCAGTAGTCTTGGTGGCATGTTGACCTTGATCGGGACACCGCCGAATTTAGTGATTCAAGAAACACTTATTCACGCAGGGCTTGATAAGTTATCTTTCTTCTCTTTTACACCGATGGGTGTGATCTGTCTGGTGACGGGAATTATCGGGATGATTGTTTTGAGACGTTTCTTGCCGAACAATCAGAAGAAGGAAAACAAGTCGAAACGTACACCAGGCTCACTTAAAGATTTAGTACGTAAATATCAACTATCGCAAAACTTATTTCGTGTACAAGTTGGTCAAGAATCTACGATTCGATCCAAGACCCTGCTTGAGCTGAACATTCCAGTAAACTTTAAGCTTACGGTTATTGAAATTAGACGTAAAATTTCAGCGAAGAATCAATTTTTCAAGACAATTAATCAAGAAATTGCAGGGCCAGATACGGTTATTGATGAGAATGATATTCTCTATGTCCACGGTTCTTATGAAGATGCAGAGCGGTTTGCGCTAGAGTACGGACTTAATCTATTGGACGAGGAAGCTGCAGAGCAGCAGCCCTTTTCTAATGGAGAACAGTATGCAACAAGTGAAGTCGGAATTGCAGAGGTGATGTTGACCCCGAATTCCAAGCATATCGGTAAATTAGTCAAGCACTCGGAGTTTCGGGAGAAGTATCGGGTGAATATCTTGGGTATTCAGCGGCGAGAACAGTACTTGCTCCATCATCTGAAAGAGGAGAAAATGCGCTTTGGTGACGCACTGCTCGTCCAAGGGACATGGACAGATATCGCACGACTTGCCGCGGAGAAAGGTGATGTCGTCGTTGTAGGTCAACCACTCGAAGAGTCACGTAAAGTAACGATGGATCAGAAAGCGCCAATTGCAATTGGCATCATGGTCCTTATGGTGCTTCTACTTATTACAGAAATTGTTCCTGCGGTTGCTGCGATTATGGTTGCTGCGATTCTGATGGTAATCTTCGGTTGTGTAAGAAGTATGGATGAAGCGTATAAGACCGTGAACTGGGAAAGCATTGTCTTAATCGGTGGTATGATTCCAATGTCAATTGCGATCGAGAAGACCGGTGCTGCACTATTATTATCCGATGCGCTTGTGAACACATTAGGAAGTTATGGATCGGTTGTACTGCTTGCAGGGGTTTATTTTACAACCTCATTACTAACGTTGTTCATTAGTAACACGGCATGTGCAATCCTATTCGCGCCTATTGCTTTAACAGCTGCTACGCAACTAGGAGCTAATCCACTTCCGTTCTTGTTCGCTGTATCGATTGGGGCTAGTATGTGTTTCGCCTCCCCCTTCTCTACGCCGCCGAACGCTTTGGTTATGTCCGCAGGACGATACAAGTTCAGCCACTATATTAAAGTTGGGTTGCCGCTTCAACTATTAATCGGAATTGTAATGGTCGCGACTTTGCCGCTTATTTATCCTTTTTAATAGCATGATTAAACCTAGATCAATAGAGGAGAAATCCTTTCTTTCATCTAGGTTTTTCTCTGTGCAAAACTACGCAGTGATTTTTTTCACAAAAAAAGATTGCATTCTAAAACTTTGTGAATTATAATACAAGTATGAGTTAGTGATAAATATCACAATCTCTTGAAAGTAGATGATTTCATGAGAGACATACCTTTCATAATTGATTAGAAAGTTCAATGGTATTCAGCTACATGCTTTTTTTTAAAGCTATAAGTGAATATTTTCACAATAAAAGTTTGAATTATTGATTTATTACACCTGGGGAGGTTTTATTGATGAAAGTAGCAGTAATTGGTTGTACACATGCAGGGACAGCGGCAATTGTAAATACGGCAAAACTATATCCGAATGCGGAAATTACGGTATATGAGCGTAACGATAATATTTCATTCTTATCTTGTGGTATTGCACTTTATGTTGGCGGCGTAGTTGCAGATGCGAAGGGCTTGTTCTATTCTTCACCTGAGCAATTAGCAGATCTAGGTGTGACAATGCGTATGCAGCATGAAGTCGTATCGGTAGATACAGCAGGTAAATCCCTATGCGCTCGCAACTTAGTGACAGGTGAAGAATATGAGGATACTTTTGATAAATTAATTATGACGACAGGTTCATGGCCGATTATTCCAAAGCTTGAAGGTATTGAACTAGACAATATTGTACTATCTAAGAACTTTAATCACTCGAACACGATTATTGAGAAAGCGAAGACTGCGAAGAACATTATCGTCATTGGCGCGGGTTACATCGGCATTGAGTTGGTAGAAGCTTTTGAAATGAATGGAAAGCAAGTGACATTGATCGATAGCAGTGAACGTATTCTGAATCGCTACCTCGACCAAGAGTTTACAGATGTTACGGAACAAGAATTCCGCGATCGTGGTGTGAAACTTGCACTTGGTCAGACGGTGACTCGATTCGAAGGCAAGGATGGTAAAGTGAGTAAGGTTGTAACAACTAGCGGGGAGTACGAGGGCGATCTTGTCCTACTATGCATTGGTTTCAGACCGAATACGGGTCTTGTGCAAGGGCAAGTGGATATGCTCGGTAATGGCGCGATTCTAGTGGATGAATATATGCGTACAAGTAATCCAGATGTATATGCTGCGGGTGATAGCTGTGCCATCATGTACAACCCAACAGGTGAACACGCGTATATTCCACTTGCTACGAATGCCGTTCGGATGGGGACGCTAGTCGCGAGAAATCTGGTTACACCGACCATTCCTTATATGGGTACGCAAGGGACATCAGGGATCAAGATCTATGATTATAACATCGCATCGACGGGTATGACGGAAAGTGCGGCGACAGAAGCAGGACTTACAGTTACAGCGATTACGATTGAGGACAATTACAGACCTGACTTTATGCCAACGAATGAGCCTCTGAACTTAAAAGTGGTATATGAGAGTGAATCACGTCGGATTGTTGGTGCACAATTGATGTCGAAGGCAGAGTTAACCCAGTCGATCAATACGCTGTCTGTATGCATCCAGAACAAGATGACAATTGAGCAGCTTGGCTTCGTGGATTTCTTCTTCCAACCGCATTATAACAAGCCATGGAATTTCTTGAACTCGGCGGGTTTGCAGGCGCAGTGATGTGCGAAAGTTTCATTTCATAAATTAGGCTCATCATCCCAAGGGATGTTATGAGTCTTTTTTTGTTTGAAAAAGCTCAGGTATAGACAACATGTTTTGGAAAATGTTACCTTGATAAACAATAAGTTAGATTCACCCATCATAGTGGAGGAGGTTATTAGTGATGAAGATTAGAGTCGCACGACCTCAAGATGCTAAACAAATTGCCGAGGTGCATGTAGGAAGCTGGCAAACGACATACATAGGGTTAGTTTCAGATGAGTTCTTAGCAAGTTTGAATGTTGATGACAGGGTGAAGCGCTGGGATGGGATATTAGCCAACTTAACCGAAGATCATCAAATTTGGGTCGCAGAAGATGAGGGGAAGATCGTCGGATTCGCAAATGGCGGTAGGAATCGAGATACCGAGTACCCGTCCTACACAGGGGAAGTATATGCAATCTACTTGTTGCAAGCTTATCAAGGGCAAGGTATAGGCGCAGCTTTATTTACACGGGTTGTGCAAGAGTTAAGCAAACTCCAATACGATTCCATGCTATTGTGGGTCCTTGAGGGCAATCCAGCGCAATTATTTTACGAAAAACTTGGTGGTGTGGTCGTCGGGGAGAAGACGCTCGAGATCGGCGGTAAGTCTGTCAGAGAGTTCGCTATGGGATGGAACAGTCTGCAAGCTTTTGATCGAAAAAGAACCCAGCTTATCCTTGACGCAGGTGGTGTGCTGATTCCGAACTTTACTACAGAATTCTGGATGCAGTTCGCAAATCAGCTCGGTGTCTCTGCTAGTGAGATAGCAGATAAATTCGGTAGAGAAATGAAGAAGAAACTGTGGTGTGGGGAAATAACGGAACCGGCATTCTGGGAGTGGTTAACACAAGAGTATCCAGTAGTAGATCGTGAACAAGCCCAGCAGCTCCTTCTCGCACATATTAAGCCATTGCCGACAGTCGAACATTTGGAAGCATGGAGTAAGTACGCAGACATCCATATTCTCAGTAATCACCGAGCAGAATGGCTGAAGCCGATCTTAGAGTCACTGCCCGAAGGTGTTATTCAATCGATTACGATCTCAAGTGAAGTCGGTTGCTGCAAGCCAGATTTGGCTATATATGAGATTGTGCAGACCAAGCTAATGCAGGGAGAACCCATCCTATTTGTCGATGATCAGGAACGTAATTTTCCACATGCTGAAGCATTAGGTTGGCAAACAGTACTTGCAGATGATGAGAGCAAATGGGTTGAGGCAGTCCATTCGACAATTATCTCTACATAAGTGAACCAAAAAAAAGCACCCGAAGGTGCTTAATTAAGCTTGTCCCAAATCTGTGCGGGCAAAGAATGGCTATTTAATAATAAGCACAGGCACTTTGGAGTGTTGCGCCACATGATGGCTAACGCTGCCCAACATGAATTCACGTAAGCCCGTCGCTCCGCGGTTGCCGATGATGATGAGATCACTGCCGCATTCGGTTGCTTGCTCAAGAATACCTTCAGATTGCTCGCCCTGTTTCAAGTGGAAATTCGTCACAAGTGTGTGATAAGTGGACGCAACGACAGATTTGGCTTCATCGATCACCGCTTGTGCTTTTTCATATACCTCAGCTTCTTTATTTGGCAGTGGTAGCACACCTTCTCCGAGGATCAGAACAGGGACTTGGAAGACGTGAACAACGTCGACCTTACCGTGTCCACTTGCATTTGCAATCGCGATTCCTTTTCGAAGTGCTTTATTGGATAGATCAGAGCCGTCGTAGGCAATTAATATTTTGGAAAAAGACATGCTAAACACCTCTTCTAAGTTGTGTATTTATAACATGAACGAAATGGATACAAAAAATACCCCTCTTAGTAGAGGGATATCGCCAATGAGTCTATTTCACGTCTTGTATGCAAGATTGCTTCAGATCCAACGATCTCGATGCTGATCAAGGATTTAAGGCAAGTTTGGAGCGCACGTTTGCCGCTCGTGATTTTTTTGTTTAGTGTTGCGATTAATATGGGTAGTGCATTGGATTTGGTCTGAACAGTTGGAGAAATGTAGACCGGGATCATTTTATTCTGGAAGCTAATGAGTGTCTTCATCATGAGTCTCCTCCTTTAGGTCAAGATTATCTTAAGGACATTATAAAACACGAATATTAAATTAAGATTAAGATATTGTGAAAAAAATAATTTATTTTTCATAGAGGTGCAAACATGATCGAAAATATCATAGAGCAAGCTAGAATACTCGCGATAGATGCGGCTAGAGCAGCTGGACAGATTGCAAGAGAGCGCTTTGGGACGACTTTGTCGATGGAAGAGAAGGGACAGCACGGCGATCTTGTAACGGAAGTCGATCATTTGGCGGAGAATGTGATTGTAAGTCGAATTCGTTCATCGTTTCCCGATCATCAGATTGATAGTGAAGAGATTGGTAGAGATGAGCAGGAGAGTGATTGGCTGTGGCTGATCGATCCACTTGATGGAACGAATAACTATGCGATTGCGCTACCTGTATTCTCCGTTTCGATTAGTCTTGCGTATCAAGGGCAGCTTGTCCTCGCGGTTGTGTATGAGCCGATGGTTGACCGCATGTTCGTGGCGGAACGGGGCAAGGGTGCGACATGTAATGGTGTACCGATGCGAGTGACGAAGAAAGATGGAACGCACCGAACTACGATTGGCTGGATTCAAGGGCATAACGTGCAGAATGAGGAGGAAGCGGTTCGTTTACGTAACCATATTGATATCAGTTGCAAAAGAATGCTGCGTCTCTGGGCGCCAACTCTGCTCTGGTGCATGGTCGCAAAGGGGGACATGGATGGACTAGTGTTGTACCGCTCAGCGGGTGCTGACTTGTATTCTGGCATTCTAATGGTGCAAGAAGCGGGTGGGGCAGTCGTAGATTTTGAAGGTAAGCCATACACGGATATGCTGGATAGGCCTTATCTAGTTGCTTGCCATCCCGCTCAGCAGGAATCTTTTATTGGGCTTGTAAAAGAAGGGTTAGACCGCAAAGTGCACGCATAATGAATATATAAATATGTGATTATGGAGGTATCATCACTTGGAGAAAAAACTAATTAAAGGCGCAATATACGGATTTATCATGGGGTTATTACTCGGGATTGTATTTATTTCGGATACGCAGCAAGTGAGTATGAACACAACAATTGATTTACCGCTGCGCACCTATATTTTAAAAATATTATGATTATCCAGCATGTGCTCTTTAACAACTGTAGCCGTAATGGGGGTTCAATATGTATTTAGACCGAAGCAACAAAACGAAGAATCTTTCGCTAAAGGTTTCGCCAAATCATTCTTTTTCACTCTTGCTGTAATTGTGATGTTTGTCTTAATCATAAGTGTGATCAAGAACATTGCATAATCGACTCATGCCCCACAGACCCCCCATATGTTGATGTGAATAACAGAGAAATAGCGAGGAAACCTATGATTTTGTTGGAACTTTGCAGGCTCATGCTAAACCCGCACGGGTTTCGGAGCATTTACCACGATTGGGAAGACTTGAGTTATGAGGTAGAGAAGGGTAAAATTATAGGTGTAGCACCGAAGAAACGATTTTTGTTTAAACAGTTTCCTCGTGGCGAATGAGTGGAGGATTGATAATGAAAGATCGGATTGCAAAAGCATTTATAGAAGAAATTCATGATAAGGGCATGAAGTTTACGATGGATGATCTCGCTAGGAGACTTGGGATCAGCAAGCGCACACTTTACGAACATTTTTCCTCGAAAGTGGAAGTGCTGGATATGATTGTCGATCAAGTTTCGCAAGAAGCGGACGATAAGACAGAAGCCATCGTACATAATGAATCACTTACTTTGATGGAGAAGATCAAAGGGGTTATGACCGTATTACCAACACATTATGAACTTTATGACCTGCGAATTCTAGATCAAATGAAGCGTTACTACCCCGAGCAATGGGCGAAAGTAAATGCCGCGCTTGTCGATGATTGGGACACGCTGCGGGTGCTGATTGAAGAAGGAATTCGTGAAGGAATCATTCTAAATAAGAATACAGCCTTAATTATGAAACTAATCGTAGATGCAACCAATTCGACTCTGGACCAACGGTTCTATATGAACAATAATATCAGTGTTTCAGAAGCTCTATCGTCAATTGTGGATGTCTTATTATACGGATTAGTGGCAAGGGATTCGTAAGAATAAAAGACTAACTTTTATTCTTTTTCTTTACCACCAGAAAACTATTTAAACAAAAATCGTTTCGCTAGTTACAGAACTGGCGATTTAAAAACAAAGGATGTACAACTATGGATATCATCGATATCAGACCAGCTAGAAAAGAACATGCCGGAGTCATTGCTCAGTTAATTTATAGTACAGAAATTGATCCTCAGTTAATTTGGGGTGAAGGTAGCTCGGAAGAAGTACTTGAACGTTTAACGAAAATCGTAGCAACCAAAGGAAATCGTTACAGTTATGAATTTGCAACAGTTGCCATGTGTAAGGGTGAAGTTGCTGGGGTGATGATCGCCCTGCCTTATGAATTGCTAAATGAACTAAATGCACCAACGGAGAAAATGATTCGCAAAATGCAAAAAGGCTTTTTGACAAAACTCAAATTCATGTCTCGTATATATAAATTTTTCGGATTTAAAGAAGCAGAAGAGGGAGAACTATTCGTAGCAAATTTAGCAACATTAGAGAAGTTCCGCGGTAAAGGAATCGGTTCTAAGCTGCTGAAGGAAGCAAACCGTCTTGCTTATATAAATGAAATGACGAAATGTTCGTTGATTGTGAACGCAACTGACGACGCTGTCGTAAGATTATATGAAAGAAATGGATATCACACGGTAGAAGATAGCCATATTGGCGACAAAAGCTACTTCCGTATGGTAAACGGATTACCTGCATTACCTCGCCAGCAGCGTCTTATGACGGTATAAAATGTAAATGACTAAACAGCCCGATTCATCCAGAATCGGGCTGTTTAGTGTTTTTTGTGGAAATATGCATTTTATGCTTGATTTATTGTTCAAAAAACAGTACTGTGAAACTTGTCGATTTTTTTTAATAGGAAAATCAAAAACAAAATAGTTGAAAGTCGAATAGGGGGCATTTGTATTGGAAAAACAGGCTTCTCTGCGGCGGACGTTGACGCTGGGGCCACTAGTGGTGATCGGTTTAGCGTATATGGATCCGCTCGTTGTATTTGATTCATACGGTGTAGTATCCAAGCTTACAGAAGGACACGTACCAATTGCTTACATTCTAACGTTAGTTGCATTGCTGTTTACAGCGCTTAGTTATGGCAAAATGGTGCAGGTGTACCCGTCAGCTGGCTCAACTTACACGTATGCGCAGAAAAGTATTCATCCGCATGTCGGATTTCTTGTCGGTTGGTCGGTTATGCTTGATTATTTGTTCTTACCCATGGTTAACTTTGCAATCGGAAGTGCGTATTTAACGGCTGCTTTCCCTGCAATTCCAGGACCAGTATGGGTCTTGATCTTAGCTGTGATGATCACAATAATCAACTTATTTGGAATTAAACTTACTGCCAATATGAGCGCATTGTTCGTAACATTTCAGACGCTTGTGGCGCTTGTATTTGTCGGTTTTATGATAAAAGGTATTTCAGGCGGTATGGGAGAAGGTACGCTGATCTCGTCAGCTCCATTCTTCACTTCTGATATGAACGTCGGTTTAGTGTTCTCCGGTGCGTCGATTCTATGCTTCTCCTTCTTAGGGTTTGATGCAGTAACGACATTGTCCGAAGAAACGGTTAATCCGAAGAAAAATATCCCGCGTGCGATTCTAGCGATTGCGTTTACCGGCGGTATTCTGTTCACAGGTATTTCGTATTTATTGCACATGGTGCACCCGAACTTCTTGGCTTTCCAAGATGTTGATGCTGCTTCGCTTGAAGTTGCTTCATATGTCGGCGGATCATTCATGCATTCCTTATTCTTAGCTGGTACGATGGTTGCAGTTATTTCTTCATCCCTGTCTTCACACACAAGTGCATCTCGTTTGCTGTATGCAATGGGACGCGAGGGAGCGTTGCCAAAGCGTATTTTCGGATACGTAAGTGCGAAACGTGGAACACCTGTATTTAACATCATTATTATTGGTGCCATCTCGATGACAGCTGTATTCGGGGAGCTTGAAGTAATTTACTCGTTTATTAGCTTTGGCGCTCTAATTGGTTTCTTATTCGTTAATTTATCTGTTATTGCACATTATTACATTCGTGAGAAACGCCGTAGTGGTCTCGATTTCGTTCGCTATTTCTTAGCACCAGCGATCGGTGGAGTATTCTGTGTTTGGCTCTTCGTGAGCTTGAACATTTCTGCTTTACTCGTAGGTTCCGCATGGCTTGTACTAGGAGGATTGTACTTGTATTTCAAGCTAAAGCAAAACCCTTCTTTAGAATTCAATTTTACAAAATGAACGGTTAGTAGCAAGAAAAAGGAAGAAAACTGCCCATAGATTCTTAAGTAAAGCGCACTTTGCGACTTAAGGATCTATGGGTTTTATTTATGTAAGGATATTATTTCGGTTGTAAATTCAACGTTTCCACCATGTAACTTGCTAACGATTCGAGATGGTTGCTGATCGGAAGATTCGTGCTCTGAGTGGCTAGTTTCGCAGCGGGAACCATGGATAATTGAGCAGCAATGATGCGTGTAGACGGATTTTCTAATGCAAAAGTACTTAATCCACGTTCTACATTTTCTAAATATTCTGACTTCTTACCTTTCATAATGAGTTCAAAAGAATGCGGAATGAGCACAGATTGTGCCTCAATCTCCACACCTTGATTAGCAGCGAACTGACGAAACTGCGCCATCGTACCCTCAATCGTATTCGGATTCGTGAAAGCGAAGATAACAGGCTGCTCAAGCCTACATGTATCATGGAAGAGTGGCTGGTCGATTTTGATAATCGGAATGGAATAGCTATGGTTGTCAGGGATTGTTGCTGTGAAAAAGGTACAGGTGACGAGAATCGCATCGACGTGGCTTTTGACGATCCAATTGAGCGTTTCACTAACTTTGTGCTGGACCGTATCGGGTGTGAAGTCGGCATCCTTCTTCATTCGATCAAGACCCGGATCTACATAGTGAATCAATTCGATTTGATACGGACTTAATGCTTGCTCAATATGCTCGATGTTCGAGTAGTGGGCGTGAAAACAACCAATTCGAATCATAGGTGAACCCCCTCTTCAAGTTTGTAAGGGATTATAGCGTGTTTAATGGGATCTTGTAAATTGCTAGATTTGTTCGGATATAATAGGAATAAAAAAGGTAGTGTGCGTACTTAAACTCAAAAAGGGGTGGTTGTATGGGACAATCGCATCAGGATACAAACGCAGTGTTAAGTGTAAGGACGTTAAATCGAACGTTGCTTGCACGACAATGTCTGTTAGAACGCTCTGAGATGCCTGTCATGGACGCTGTGGAGCATTTAGTCGGATTGCAATCTCAAATGCCAACCTCGCCTTATTATGGACTGTGGACACGCTTGAAAGGATTTAGAAATGAAGATTTATCTATGCTCATACAAAATCGACAGATTGTGCGCCTTGCGATGATGCGTTCGACTCTACATTTGGTTACAGCAAAAGATAGTTTGGCACTTCGACCCGTACTGCAATCGATGATGGATCGGGAGTTAAAAGGAACTTTCAGCAAGCGATTGGAAGGAATTGATCTAGAAGAACTTAGTGCTATTGGGAGGCAATATGTAGAAGTAGAGCCGCGTACGCTAAATGATGTCGGATTATTTTTAAGTGAGAAATGGACGGATCGTGATCCGAAAGCATTGGCGAGTGTGATTCGCAACAAGGTTCCTCTTGTTCAAGTGCCGCCGCGTGGCTTATGGGGTAGTAGCGGACAAGCCATGCATACGAGTGCGGAGTTATGGCTTGGGGATGATCTGGCAAGGCAAGACGATTCGAAAGAAATGATCTTGCGTTACTTGCGTGCATTCGGACCTGCTACGGTAGCGGATATCCAGGCGTGGTCAGGGTTAAACAAGTTACGGGATGTAGTAAAGGAGTTGAAGCCACAATTGCGGATGTTCTTCGATGAACAAGGTCGAGAGTTATGGGATGTGCAAGATGCGCCGATTATGGATTCGGACCTACCTGCTCCACTACGATTTATCGGTGATTTTGATAATATACTACTCTCTTATGTAGATCGGAGCCGCATTATAGCAGATGCGTATAAACCTATTGTTTTCACGAAGAACGGAATCGTTCGACCAACAGTATTGCTTGATGGTTTTGTGAAAGGGGTGTGGAATATCGAGAGGGAGAAAGATTCAGCTAAGCTTGTCATCGAACCATTCGAACCTTTTTCCAAGGAAGATCAAGAGTTATTAACGCAAGAAGGTCTGCAGCTCCTTCAGTTTGCTGCTGAAGAAGCACAGACCTTCGATGTTCAATTCGTAGATTAAATGAATTCGTTCATTATATGCCTTCCTTATCGGTATAAATTGGCCCGCTGACACCATCTTCGATTTTCGGTTTTTCTTCTGATTTTTTCTCAGGAGGCGAAGTTAATTTTTGTACAGCAATGACCGTTGGTTGGGCGTAGTAAGTGTCACGGGATATTTTCTCACGACTAACGAATTGTCCGTTCTTGCGCATCGTTCGATACGTCTCGACAATATACCCGGGTTTACCTGCTAAGACTTGGACTTCTTGGTTGGGTGCTAGATCAGGGTTGGCTACATACTTCACTTCAGGTGGAATTTGCTCCACAACTTTGGACTCGATTTGATAGGTCGTGTCTTCTTTCAGTGTGCCGAAAAGTTTGACTGTGAAGCGCTCATTCGATGTCTCGGTACGTATGAGCAAATAACCATCCGTATTGTTGCGGAATCGGAAATTAATATATCCCGTTGAAAAAGTCGCGTCCTGCCCAAGCGGTGCATAGGAGATCGGCAGCGAATGGTTCCTGCGTTCGACAATGGCTAGACCGCTGCGCAGAACGGCATTATACAGCGTTGTGGAGACTTGGCATATACCGCCGCCGACTCCGGGGACGAGCTTGCCATTAAGGATAACCTTTGCTTCTTGGAAGCCGTAGCGCTTAGCAGTTGCTTCAATAACTTTCTCATAATCAAACACTTCACCGGGCTTTAGAAGCATGTCTTGGATGACAGCAGCGGTGGCTTCGACGTTGTGAAGTCTGCCAGGAGAAGGATCGACAATGGGCGTAGAGAATTCAACAATTTTACGAGTAATTCCTTGCGTCTTAAGGCTTTCAAGTGTGATCTCAGGTGGCATCGCATACGTTGGAATTTCGAGTGTAATCGGTTTGGCGTTTTGGACGATATATCCGATTGTCGGTAGGGACTTGATCAGCAGATCTTTCAATTTTTTTGATTCGATGCGAAGGGCTGTTTTCTCAGGGATGTAGTGAATTTCATCGGTCTCTGTGACCGTTCGTTTAGCAGAGAGTGGGAGTTCGCGGTAAAGGCCTGGCCAGCTTTGGGTAACTTGTGTGGTTAGTATGTTCTCATCGAAAGTTAGTGGGACTTGAATGCTCTGATCATCGAACGTCCATCTTGATTGGGCGCGATTGAGCAGCGATCCTGTAAACAAGCGATTGAGTGTGGCTTGTACGGCCGTATAATCTACACGAAGCCCTAATTGCTCAAGTGTAAACCTGCGAGGAGCAAGCCCCTTACTGGTCGCTTGGAGGACGACAGGTTGACTCTTTAGCAGCCTAACTTGTTCCTGCCATACTTTACGAAATTGCGTCAGCGATTGACCACCAGCTTCAATGCCTTCTACGCGAAACTCAGAAGGCATCGACTGCTGCTTAGCATATCCAATAAACGACCCCACAAGGGTAATTGTACTAACTATAGAAGTGACGAGAATTATAAGACGGCGATTCCATTTCATCGTCGAGAAGCTCCTTTTTTTATTTTCGAATGTATATTAAAAATTTTTAATGTAATGCAGTGACCGGACTTTTTCATTACATGCACTTCAGTCTCAAACATAAAAAATAAGCCTGTACCCCCAGTGTATTCTCCGACTTGGAGAAGTAGCACCATGAGGTACAGGCTTATTCGGTTTAGGACTTACTTGCAGCCGATGCAGTGACAGGTTTGGTTGCACGAAGCTGCTGTCTTCCTTTATGATAGAGCACTATGATCAGCCATGCGCCGCCGAAGCTGACGATCAAGCTGCCCATAGTATATAGATGGTAAGCAAGAGCAGTTCCGTTAATCGGATGTATGAATGTGCGATAGCCGCTTAACAGTGCCTGATGAATGAGATAGATGCCGAAGGATGCTTTTCCGACGCTTACACAACATTTCATTAATAGTGGCATATGCTTACGAACCCAAGTTCCGAGCCACAGAAGAGCGATACCTGCGCATATGGCATAAAGATTGTAAACCCCGTACCACCACTGCGATGTGAACCTCACCCCATAGTACGTACTTGCAATAAACGTACCGACATGCAGCACCGCCATGAGGAGTGCACTTGGCACGATCCATTTGGCATTTGTTTGCACCCACGCGATAAATTTGGCATAATGAACCCCAATTGCTGCTCCTAGTAAGAAAATGCCGAAATATGTCACACAAAGGGAGGCGGTGTGGTTAAACGTAAGACCGTAGAAGCGAAGTACATAGAAGGTGAGCTGAATGGCTACACCGATCGGAAGCAGCAATCGACAAAACCATTTCGATGCTTTTGCCAGTGTAATAAAGACTGGAAAAACAATGTAGAATTGGAAAATTATAATTAAATAGTATAGATGGTATGCGGCATCAGACCATTTTAATAGACTCAGGAAGTAGCGTGGATGGAATTCGACAGGTCCACCTGCGAGCCACTGGTTGTACAAATAGTAGAAGAGCGAGAAGACAAGGTAAGGAATTGCGATACTTGTCACTCTTTTGTAATAAAAAGTAAGACTCTTCTTCCAATCCCATTCGTCAAAATAATTATAGAAAAGTACAAGGCCGCTAATGAGTAAAAATACAGGAACGGCGAATGCGCCGAGATTGTTGAGGATGTAGTAACCCCAGTGTGATGTGCTGCCTTTTGCCAGTTCAACAGTCCCGTAGGACGTAGCGTGAATGAGGACAACAGCTAGGATACATATTGTGCGGACAACATCAATTTCTTCAATCTTAGGTCTGCGCTTTTTTGTCGATATCTGGCTTGACATACGTAACCTCCAGTTTGTAATAGAGACATTATATCTTATGTTTCTAGCAAATGCCCAAAAATATATTGGGTAAATAGTGTTATAATAGTCAAGGATGGCTGGAGAAGTACAAAGGATTTTAGGCGAAGTTGTCGAATACATAATATCGAATGATGGACAGGATGTGATAATGTGATTGAAATGCAGGATGTATGGAAAACGTACAAAAACGGAACACATGCACTGCGTGGTATAAATATTCAAGTAGACCGCAATGAATTTGTATACGTCGTAGGGCCATCTGGTGCTGGTAAATCAACATTTATGAAGCTTATTTATAGGGAAGAACGCCTCTCTAAGGGGCATATTTTTGTGAGTGGATTTAACATTGAGAAACTTAAAAATCGCAAAATCCCATATTTTAGACGCAATATCGGGGTGATTTTTCAAGATTATCGATTGTTGCCTAAGCTTACTGTCTATGAAAACGTCGCTTTCGCTATGGAAGTTATTGAAGCGCCAGCTAAACATATTAAAAAACGCACAATGGAAGTGCTAGATTTAGTTAAACTTAAAGATAAGGCGAGTTCCTTGCCAAGCCAATTGTCGGGTGGAGAGCAACAACGTGTCGCAATTGCCCGGGCAATAGTGAATAATCCGTCGGTAATTGTCGCAGATGAACCTACAGGTAACCTAGACCCGGAAACATCATGGGGCATTATGAAGTTGCTTGAGGAGATTAACTTCCGCGGTACGACGATTATTATGGCGACTCATAACAAAGATATCGTGAATGGCATGCGTAAGCGCGTTGTCGCGATTGAAAACGGACTGATCGTCCGGGATCAACAGCGAGGTGAATACGGATATGAAGATTAGAACTCTACTACGCCATTTACGAGAAGGATTGAAAAGTGTTATCCGTAACGGTTGGATGACATTTGCTTCTGTTGCCTCGATTACAATCTCCCTATTTATTCTAGGGATCTTTCTCATACTTAACTTAAACGTGAATTATATTACCTCGCAAATTGAGGATCAGGTTCAAATCCAAGTGTATCTGGAAGTCGAACTACAGAAGAATCAAGTCGATCAGATCGGCCTGAGCATCCAGCAGATGCCGGGTGTGAAGAAAGTGACCTACATTTCGAAAGAACAAGGCTTGCAGGATTTGAAGAAAAAACTCGGTGATGTACTGGAAGGTATCGATGAGAATCCACTCATGGATGCTTATACCGTAGAAGTCGATGATCCGAAGAATGTAGCCACAATTGCAGACTCGATTATAGCGCTGAATAAAGATCAAGCGATCAAGCCTATTTTTAAAGTGAATTATGGAAAAGGAACGGTTGAGACGCTCTTTAAGGTGACGCAATCGATTCGAAATGCAGGGCTAATTATCGTAGGACTTCTTGCCTTTACTGCTATTTTCCTAATTGCCAATACGATTAAGCTGACGATTCTAGCACGTGAGCGAGAAATTTCGATTATGAAGCTGGTAGGTGCTACGAACTGGTTCATTCGTTGGCCGTTCTTTGTTGAAGGCGCAATACTTGGCTTTGTCGGTTCCATTATCCCTGTCGGCATTCTTCTATACGGCTACTGGCAGCTAGAGAATTCATCGATGCTCAAAATCAAGTTGTTACTTATCGAATTTAAACCTTTTGCAGAGATTTCGTGGACGATTGCAGGCTTGTTAATTGCTCTCGGTGTACTCATTGGGGTATGGGGAAGTATTTTGTCCGTTCGAAAATCACTTAAAGTGTAAATGACAACCTTTAAGGAGGCCATTAGAATTGAAAAAGAAAATCGTACCGTTCGTACTGGTAGCAGCCATGCTGCTCACGATTAATCAACCGACAATCAGTCTCGCAGCATCTTCTGCGAAAATTAATAAGGAATTAGAGGCGATTCGTAAGGAAAAAGAGGCGGCTGAGAAGGCGGCTCGTAATACGAAGAGTCAAATTCAAGAGGTGAAGAAGGACCAAGCTACAACAAAACTAGAGCTTGCAGACATCAACACGCAGCTAAACAAAAGTTATGCGGAGCTGAATAAGCTTAATGTCAAATTGGAAGCAACTGAAACCGAGCTAAATAATCAAGCGAAACAATTGGATGAAGCCGAAGCACGTGTAGAGCGTCGTAATGATCTGCTCGAATCCCGTGTGCGTATGATTTATACGAATGGTCCTGTTTCCTATTTGGAAGTACTGTTCAGTGCGACAAGTTTCTCTGACTTTATTAACCGATTGGATTTGCTCAAATCTATTGTTGGACAAGATAAGGATATTCTTGAGTCTAACAAAAAAGATCGTGATATTGTCGTCGACAAGAAGCAGCAGGTGGCTGTTAAGCTTGGAGAAGTGAAAGTACTTCTAAATGAAGCAACAGCGGTGAAGCTTGCCCTGCAAAGCAAAGAACGAGAGAAAGAAGTTCGCGTTGCGCAACTGGAGAAGAAAGAAGAACAGCTTGAACATATCTCCGAGGAAGACGAAGAGCGTCTGATTGCATTCGCTCGTAAGGAAGCGCAGAAAATTGCTGAGCGCAACAAAGCGATTCAAGACGAGAAGAACAAGAATAACAATAACAACAACAATAATAATCAGCCAGCCTATAATGGTGGTAAGTTTGGGTTCCCACTTCCTAAATCCTATCCGATTACTTCCGGTTACGGCAGTCGAATTGACCCGATTACGGGTAAAGCAGACGTCTTCCACAAGGGAATTGATTTTGGTGCGCCAAGAGGGACAGCGATTCTAGCTGGTGAAGCTGGTAATGTCATTCTAGCTGGTCAGTGGAGCGGTTATGGCAACACGGTTATTATTGACCATGGTAAAGGGGTATGGACATTGTATGGACATATTCGCGAAGGTGGCATCATTGTGAAGCAAGGACAAGCTGTGAAGCGTGGTCAGAAAATTGCCGAGGTTGGTTCGACAGGCCAATCCACAGGTAACCACTTACACTTTGAAGTGCGTATTAATGAGAGTCCGGTAAATCCAGGTCCTTATTTGAAATAGGTTCATTTTCATAAAATGGAAGCGCCCTTCATATACTATGCAGACAAGCCAGCAGGCTATCGATCAAAAGGTGGTGTAACAACTTGCAGTTCAAAGGGCGCACTGTACTCGTATTTGTCCTACTTGGGATGCTTGCCAGTGCAGTATTAACAGTAATGATTGTTGATTCCAGAGCCGGACTGTTTGCCTCTACTCATGCTTCCAGCCCGAATGCGGAGAATTCGAATCTGACGAGCAAGGATTTAGGTAAGCTATCCTCTGCGTATAAGTTAATTGAAGAGCAATTCTATACCAAAGTGGATCACGATAAATTAGTCGATGGTGCAATTAACGGGATGTTAGGATCACTTGAAGATCCTTACTCGGTGTATATGGATGCGCAAGAGGCGAAGAAATTTGAAGAGGCTATTTCCTCCTCTTTTCAAGGAATTGGGGCAGAAGTGACGCTAGAAGAAGGTAAGGTCATCGTCGTAGCGCCGATTAAGGGTTCTCCTGCGGAGAAAGCAGGCGTACATGCCAATGATGTAATCTTATCTGTTAACGGTGAGAAACTCGATGGTATGACGCTAAATCAAGCCGTGATGAAAATTCGTGGTGCGAAAGGCACTCAAGCGAAGCTTGAAGTTGTACGAGCTGGCGTAAATACACCTATCCCATTCACGATTGTTCGCGATGATATCGATGTCGAGACCGTTGAAGCAGCAATGCTCGATCAAGGGATTGGCAAGATTGAAATTCATCAATTCTCCTCCAATACAGCAAAGCGATTCTTAGATGAACTTGCGAAGCTTGAGAAGAAGGGACTAAAGGGCTTAATTATCGATGTGCGTAACAATCCAGGAGGATTGGTTACTTCCGTAACAGAGATCTTGAATCCTTTTGTACCGAAAGATAAAGCACTGCTTCAAGTGGAAAGTCGAGACGGCAGTGTTGAAACGACGCATTCCAAGGGTCCGGGTAAATCGTATCCGGTCACTGTGCTAATCAATAAAGGAAGTGCCAGCGCTTCGGAAATATTAGCAGGTGCGCTTCAAGAAAATGTTGGAGCGAAGCTTGTTGGTGAAACAACGTTCGGCAAGGGTACGGTTCAAATGACATTTGGCAAAGAGCTCGGCGATGGCAGTAACATGAAGATGACTGTCTTCAAGTGGTTAACACCAAATGGTAATTGGATTCACAAAAAAGGGATTGCACCCGACTTTGCAGTGGAACAGCCAAGTTACTTCAAGGCAGCACCTTTATCCAAGAAGGAAGCTTTGAAGGCGGATACTACAGGTGATGATGTGAAAAATCTACAACTGATGTTATCTGGACTTGGTTATACGCTTGATCGTACAGATGGTTACTTTAGTTCAAAGACTGAGGCGATTGTGAAGCAATTCCAACAAGAGAATGGCTTGCCTGTAACGGGAAAAGTGGATAGCCCTACAGCTTCCAAAATTGAGAAAAAGTTGATCGAAACCGCGCGCAAGCCGGAGAATGACCTTCAACTTAAAGCGGCTAAGGATGAGCTTGCAAAGCTGCTTAAATAAACTGGCAGGAAATAATTAGATGAAAGTCGAATAGAAATGGGAGGGCTGCATAGCGGTCTTCCCATTTTCTTTTTAAACAAAGGAGAACTTGAATATGAATGTTGGATTTGAGATTCTGAATCAATTCGGACGAGCAGTGATTCAATTACTCATCAATCCATTCCTATATGTGAGTGCGTTATTCCTTGTAATGCAGTATCGCAAGCAGATTCAATTAGAGCGCAAATTGTTTCATAGCCGATTACATTCCTTGCGAAAAGAAGTGCTGCGTTCCATTATCGTTGGCCTGGTTGCGGGGATCCTGATTTCGGTGGTTATGGCGATGCTCGGCATTGTTATAACGCAGGGTACGGTCATCGTCTTATGGATCATCACGGTGCTAATGGCGATTGTACGCGTTCGGTTTATGTGTCTGGCTTATTCGGTTGGTGTGCTGGGCATCTTGCATGTCGGACTCTCATGGTATCCTGAAGCAATGCAGTGGGAAGTTATTGGTACGTTATTCAAGTGGATTCATGAGGCGCAGATGCCGGGATTAATCGCACTAGTTGGTGTACTCCACTTGGCGGAGGGATTGCTTGTAAGTAAGCAAGGGGCGAAGATGGCATCCCCGATGTTTTTTGAAGGAAAACGGGGGAAGCTCATTGGAGGTTATTCCTTACAAAGTTTTTGGCCGATTACGTTGTTCCTGATTGTACCGATGACAGGAGGCAGTCACGTAGAGTTGCCATGGCAAGCTTTATTTAGCGGTGATCTGTGGGGCGCTGGTTGGGCGATTCTAGGCTTTCCAATCATGATGGGGTATAGTGAACTCACTTTAACGTCTACACCGCCTGAAAAGGTGCGTAGAAGCGGCAAGCTGCTGATGATCTATGGTGTGGTCATCGTAATGCTTGCGGTGGGTGCTTATTATTGGAGTCCGGCGATCCTCATTGCGGCTGTCTTAAGTATCGGTTTACATGAAGGCATAATGGTTTATTCTCGTTATGTGGAAGCACGGCAGGTTCCGCTTTATGTTCATGATAATCGAGGACTACGCATACTAGCGGTATTACCAGGAAGCGCAGCAGAAGAGATCGGACTGCAATCGGGTGAAATCATTCGTAAAATCAATGGAATGCAAGTGCATAGTCGAATCGAGTGGCATGAAGCGATGCGAATGAATGCAGCATTTTGCAAATTAGAAGTGCTAAATATTAAAGGGGAAATTAAATTTGCGCAGCGTGCGATTTATGCAGGCGATCATCATACGCTTGGCATTATTCTAGCCCCAGACCAAGAAGCACAATACTTTGTGGAAATGCGTCAAACAAACTTATTCCGTTATTTGCGCAGCAAGCTATCTGGACGTACGATCAAGGCGGAACAATCAGAAGGTCAGTTATAGACAGTTATATACAGATTGGTGAGGCTCCTTTTACTTCGGTAGAGGGAGCTTTTTTAGGAACAATTAAGTCATCTTACGCATGTATTTGCGAATCGCAACAAGGTTCCACATTAAAGCGAGTAGCTCGAAACTGATCATCCCTATCGCGATTCCTTCGCGTCCGAAGCCGGGCAGACCGACCAATACATAACCGAGCAAGAGGTTGCAGCAAGTTCCGAGTAACAATCCGTTAAAAGGTTCCTTCCTTCTCCCGATCGACCACAGAATTAATGTTGATATTTCTCGCATACCAGCGATTAAAGGAATGATGGCTAAATAGCGAATACCTGTTGCCGCTTGGGTTGTGCCGTATAGGAGCATAGAGAGCTGCTCACTGCTTAATAGGAGGACTACTCCTGAGCCAACGCCCCAAATCCAACCGATATGAAGCGCAAGTCGCATTCGTCTAAAGAAGCTCGTGTACTGCATACTCCGCCAGTCAGAACTTAGTTTGGCAGCTAGGGTGTGCGTGAGTGCAGCTGTAAAGATGAGAGGCATATAGATGATCGTGGCTGCCATTCCGGTCATTTCACCATACAGTGCGCTAGCATGGGAAAAAGATAGCCCCGCATCTTGTAGTCTACGCGGAATAATGAGCGCATCAAGAAAGTCGGATATCGGAATGAGAAAGCGGCTTAACGAGATCATGTAGGAATCGTGGAACAATTGACGGATGTTACGACCAATGGCGAAGATGCCGAATTTTTTCTCCCGATACAGACCTTCAACGGGTCTTTTGGCAATCGCGAGAACGAGAAATATTAAGGCAGCAAGCGCACCAACGAATGTGCCTAACATGGCCCCGCTTACCGCAATTGCTGAACCACGAGTCACCCATAATACGACCAAAGCCAGCATAATGGCAACCCGAAATATTTGCTCAATGAGCTCGGATACCGCAATGCGTCCATACGCCTCAACACCTTGTAAGAGGGATCGAATAAGCGATAAGAAGGGTACGATGAGCAGAGTTGGTGCGACACACCGTATGGCAAAGGTCAGGTCAGAGTCGCCAAGCATACGAGCGAGAGCAGGGGCGTAGGTGAAGCAGAGAAAGCTGGCAATACCGCCAAGCAGAACGAACAGGACGGATATGATTTTGAAAAAACGCCAACCTTGATTTCGATCATTCGCAGTGGTGAGCGCGAGCACGGTCGGAAAGCCGCTTGTAATAAAAGTTAAGAGCAGCACATAAAAGGCATACACCATCTGATAACGGCCAATACCTTCAGGTCCTAATATTCGAAACAGCGGGATACGTGCAAAAAAGCCAAGTAGTTTGACAATCAGAATTGAGCTTGTCCGAAGTGCCATCTGCTTGGCGAGTGTAGGTAACGTCATAGATTCACCTCTAACATACCGCGAAGAACAGCTATTCCTCATTTATATGACAAGCTGTATGCAGATATGTTAGAAGGATTTGATCAAGGGCTTACTTGGTTATTAGTCCTTGATATGAATGAGTAAATATTGAGTTGTCTGGTCCCAGCCTAAATCAAATGGAACACGGTAGCGATCGGCTGTGTGTGAATTGACCAGCGGATAACCGTTACTGTCATAGCCTACGAATATGGAAAAATGATCGACATTCCCCTCCAGCATGTAAGCAATAAGATCGCCAGGGACTAGCTTGGCAATGGCTCCTTGAGGATGTTTGATCGTTCGTTTCACGATATCAGAGAAAGTTCCAGTTGTAATTAGGCTGGCATAGCCGTTATAGAGGAGAAAGTCTTTGAATCGATCTGTTTGAATCCATGCACGGCTCCCACCCTCATGAAGGATGTATTTCCACTGTTCGGTCATCGCGAGCCCGCCACCTTCTAGGGGGTCACCAATGACTTGTGAGGAGAAGTTGGTGCAGTCCCCACCTAGATACGTGTAATCGCGGTATTTGGTATTGTATTTTCCATTATTCCCAGTTCCCCATGCTGCACCTGCATATTTCGTCGCATAAGCGATAGCTTGCTCTCGATTGAACCGCTTTTTTTGTGCAGCACTTTGAGTGTGTTGCGAGTGACGGATGATGTCTGGGTTTGGAAAACCAGCAATGTGCTCCGGAGCGATTAAGTCGGGATTCTCGTCCATTGGGTCGAGATACCACTCACCAATTACTTGCCAGCCGTTTGCTGCATGTCGAAGGGTAAGAGCATGACGTGTACCCACTCCGAATGACTGGACGGCAATATCTGGACGTTCTTTATATTGATACGAGATTTTACTCGTTTGGAATAGAGCGACTTTGACGGTCGATCCTTCTTGATTGTAACGAGTAAGATTGATGCTCGCTGTTGCGTCGGTCAGCACGATACCTCTTTTTTCAGCCCAAGTTATTAGGTAGTGGGTACGATGCAATTCTTGCTCCATAGCACCTTTACTGGTTGCATTTTTCGAATCATAGTAGGGTTGAATTGCGCTAGGGTCACCGCTTTTAATAAACTGATTGCGTGCAGCATACAAGTTCGCCAGAAAGTTTGTTACTTCTTGTTTATCGGCTTGTGGTGCTGTATATGCACGAACGGAACTAGCAGATATTATCGATGTAAGCATCATCATGATGCATAAGTGGATCATTGTCTTTTTCATGATTTAACCTCGTTATCTAAGTCATGATAGCTAAAGGTTAGGATTGCCGTTCTCGTCTATTTTTATCAAATGAAAAGAGCCCTCCACGTAAATGTGAAGAGCTCTTACTTATAGGCATGGATAATATTTAGCGTTTAGCGAAGAATGATAATTTCAACTCGGCGATTCTTAGAGCGATTTTCCGCGGTATCATTATCTGTTTTAGGGACGGTATCTGCATAGCCTGTCGCGACAAATTGAGTCGGATTGAGGTTATTCTTCTGCGTTAAGTAACGAAGCACGTTCAGTGCGCGCTCACTAGATAGCCCCCAGTTGTCTCGAAACACGGAACCTGTAGCAACCGGTACGCTGTCCGTATGTCCTTCGATGGACACTTTGTTCTTTAGTCCTGGAAGCAGTGTTGCCAGCTTGTTCAGAATGTCGAAGGCAGGTGGTTTGAGTACGGCTTGTCCAGAGTTAAACAGGAACACATCATCAAGTGTAATTGCAATGCCGCGTTTGGTGTCGGCTACGTTAATTAGCGCATCCAATTGATGCTCACTGATGTAAGTGTCGATCTTGTTCTTAAACTCTTGCAGTTCTTTCTCTTTCTTCTCGTGCTCAGCCTTGTCCTTGTCGTTCTTCTGATCCATCTGATCGGTCTGTTTCTGATCTTGATTGGAGTTCGTATTGCTCATCTTGCCTGCAATCCCGTTATTCTTCGGGAGGAATGTCTCCGCTTGTTTGAACTGGTGCTGTAGGGCGGAAGCGAGCACGTCGTACTTACTAACATCAACTTTACTCATCGCATACATAATGATAAAGAATACGAGGAGTAAAGTAATTAAATCGGCATATGTGATTAACCACCGTTCATGATTGACGTGTTCTTCAGCTTTTTTTTTATTTCTCCTCACCTTCAAGAGCACCTTCTTCCGGTTGGTTCTTTGTAGCTTTTTTGTCACTAACGAAAGAAGTCAATTTCTTCTTGATTAATTGTGGATTTTCACCGGCTTGTAATGCCAGAATACCTTCTAACATTAATTCCATCTCAGCGATCTGCTCTTTGGAGCGGATTTTAATTTTGTTCGCGATTGGCAAGTAGATCACATTCGCACTAAGTACGCCGTAAAGTGTCGCTGTAAAGGCAACCGCAATTGCAGGTCCGAGTGATCCTGGATCATCCAAATTTCCAAGTACGTGAATTAGTCCCATTACCGTACCGATAATTCCCATTGTTGGCGCGTAACCACCTGCTGCTTCGAATACTTTGGTCATGCCATCACCTTTATGTTCGACAGCATCGATTTCAAGTTCTAGGATCTGACGTGTCAATTCAGGGTCAGTACCGTCAACAACCATTAATAATCCGTCTTTGAGGAAAGGATTGTCATGTTCTTGTGCGCGCTGCTCAAGTGCGAGTACGCCTTCACGGCGGGCAACAGTTGCCATCTCTACGATCTCTTCAATATTCTTAGATGAATCGCGTTTCGTTTCTTTAAATGCAACCCCAAGTGCTTGTGGAATTGTTTTGAGGACGTGTAGGGGAAAACCTACTGCTACCGCTCCGAAAGTTCCTCCAAATACAATAATAATTGCGCTCGGAATGAATAGTGATGAGAGATGTCCTCCATCCATAAGGTAGCCGCCGATAATGCCGCCTAAACCCAATAGTAATCCCAGCAGTGTTGTCAAATCCACTCGTGTACCACCCCTAGATCATCGTATGTGTACTTCATTGTTCACTCTTTGTTTGCAACAAAAAAGAAAAAAATGTATAATTTAATGAGAACAAACATTCTATTTCTTTTCTATTAGAATGCATAGTTAATTATCGGAAGTTCGATGTTAAAAGTTTATAGAGAAAGCCGGAGGAATTCGATGAGTGAATCTACGTTAAGCCAAAAGCCGTTTAAGCTGGTATCCGATTTTTCACCGCAAGGGGATCAGCCGCAGGCCATTGAAGAGTTAGTACAAGGGGTTCAAGCTGGCAAGAAATATCAGACACTGCTGGGTGCAACAGGCACAGGCAAGACGTTTACCGCTGCACAGGTTATTGCGAAGTTAAACAGACCAACATTGATTATAGCGCATAATAAAACTTTAGCCGCACAACTGTGTTCGGAGTTCCAAGAATTTTTCCCGGAAAATGCAGTTTCCTACTTCGTGTCCTACTACGATTACTTCCAACCGGAAGCTTATATCCCATCTTCAGATACTTACATCGAGAAAGATTCCAGTATTAATGAAGAGATTGACCAACTGCGCCATGCTGCAACAGCATCCCTTTTCGAAAGAAAAGATGTTATTATCGTTGCGTCTGTTTCGTGTATTTATGGTCTAGGTTCGCCAGAATCCTATGGATCATTGTTATTAGAAGTGCGAGTAGGTCAGGAGAAGTCACGTAATGAGATTTTGTCTAAATTAGTTGATATTCAATACGCACGTAATGATCTGAACTTTGTGCGCGGAACTTTCCGTGTTCGCGGTGATGTCATCGAAATATTCCCGGCATCGTTTAATGAGCAAGCATTTCGAGTGGAAATGTTCGGCGATGAAATTGAGCGTATTACAGAAATTGATGTACTAACAGGCGAAATCATAGGTGACAAAGACTACCTCGCAGTCTTTCCAGCGTCTCACTTCGTAACGGATGAAGTATCGATGAAGAAAGCGCTAGTGAATATCGAGCAGGAGCTCGAAGACCGATTGAAGGAGCTTCGAGACAATGGCAAGCTGCTTGAAGCACAGCGTCTCGAGCAGCGTACACGATACGATATTGAGATGATGCAGGAAATTGGCTTCTGTTCGGGAATTGAGAATTATTCAGGACCTCTGACGTTCCGTGAACGGGGAGCGACTCCATATACCTTGCTTGATTACTTCCCGCAAGATTGGCTCGTTATGGTCGATGAGTCTCACGTTACCCTGCCGCAAATTCGCGGGATGTATAACGGAGACCGCGCACGTAAAGAAATGTTAGTAGAGCATGGATTCCGTCTGCCTTCCGCACTGGATAACAGACCGCTTCGATTTGAAGAATTCGAGAATAAAGTGGGTCAGATGGTTTGTATCTCTGCGACACCAGGTCCTTATGAATTGGAGCATTGTCCTGAGATGGTCCAGCAGATCATTCGTCCGACAGGACTTCTTGACCCGATTATTGAAGTGCGTCCGACTAAAGGGCAAATTGATGATTTACTAGGTGAAATTCATGATCGGATCAAGAAGGCAGAACGTGTGCTTGTTACAACATTAACGAAGAAGATGTCAGAAGACTTAACGGACTACTTGAAGGAAGTCGGTATTAAAGTCCGTTACTTGCACTCCGATATTAAGACATTAGAACGGTTGCAAATCTTACGTGAACTGCGCTTAGGCGTATTCGATGTGCTGGTAGGAATCAATTTGCTTCGAGAAGGATTGGATCTACCCGAAGTGTCATTAGTCACGATTCTTGATGCGGATAAAGAAGGTTTCCTTCGTTCGGAACGCTCTCTGATTCAAACCATTGGACGTGCGGCTCGTAATTCCAATGGTAAAGTCATCATGTATGGAGATAAGATTACCGATTCGATGGAGAAAGCGATTGGGGAAACCGAGCGCAGACGCAGTATTCAAGAAGCTTATAACGAGAAGCATGGCATCACACCTACGACGATTGCTAAGAAGGTACATGCTGTAATTGAATCAACTAAAGTTGCAGAGTCCAACGCAGAATATACAGCAGAAGTGAAAGCACAGAAGCTGTCGAAGAAAGAGCGTAAGGCAGTAATTGAACGGTTAGAAATTGAAATGAAAGATGCGGCGCGTAACTTGCAATTCGAACGTGCAGCACAGCTTCGTGATGCGTTATTAGAATTAAAAGCAGAGGGCTAGGAGAGGGGCGTAGCTTCATTGGCTAAAGATCAGATTGTCGTTAAAGGCGCACGAGCGCACAATTTAAAAAATGTAGATGTCACGATTCCACGTGATAAATTTGTCGTATTAACAGGGCTAAGTGGCTCGGGTAAGTCGTCACTCGCCTTTGATACGATTTACGCAGAAGGACAAAGACGCTATGTAGAGTCTTTGTCCGCGTATGCGCGTCAGTTCTTAGGACAGATGGATAAGCCTGACGTAGACTCGATTGACGGGTTGTCACCTGCAATCTCCATTGATCAGAAGACAACAAGTCGTAACCCACGTTCAACAGTAGGTACGGTGACGGAAATTTACGATTACTTGCGTCTATTATTCGCACGTATTGGTCGTCCGCATTGTCCGACTCATGGAATTGAGATTACGTCCCAATCTGTGGAACAGATGGTCGATCGAATCATGGATTATCCGGAGAAGACGCGGATGCAAATCTTAGCTCCGCTTATTTCGGGACGTAAAGGTGAACATACGAAATTGTTTGCAGATATTCAAAAGCAAGGTTTCGTTCGTGTGCGTGTAAACGGCGATATTATGGATATATCTGAGAAAATTGAGCTTGAGAAAAATAAGAAACATACAATTGAAGTTGTTGTCGATCGTATCGTTGTGAAACCAGATGGGGCGTCACGTATTGCGGATTCCCTGGAGACAGCGCTGAAGTTATCAGGCGGTCAAGTACTGGTGGATGTGATCGATAAGGAAGAATTGATGTTCTCGCAAAACTTGGCTTGTCCAGTCTGCGGGTTTTCCATCGAAGAGCTGGCTCCACGGATGTTCTCCTTCAACTCGCCTTTCGGTGCATGTGGCGAGTGTGATGGGTTAGGGCAGCAGTTAATCGTTGATCCAGATTTATTGATCTCGGATTATTCGAAGACCATTGCAGACGGAGCGTTTGAAGCATGGGCAGGAGCAACTTCGAATTATTATCCGCAATTTATTGCGTCGGTTTGTGCGCATTATGGCATTGATAAGGACATTCCAGTGAGTGAGATTTCGGAAGAGCAAATGAAGATTCTTCTGTACGGTACTGGTGGAGAGAAGGTTCGCTTCCGTTATGAGAATGATATGGGTGCTTCCAAAGAAGCGTTAGTTCCATTCGAAGGGATTATTCGTAATTTAGAGCGCCGTCACCGCGAATCTTACTCCGAAGCGATGCGTGAACATATTCAATCCAATTATATGAGTTCGAAGAGTTGTCCGAAGTGTAAAGGGCAGCGCTTAAAGCCAGAGACTCTTGCAGTGACAATTAACGGTAGCAATATTGCACACGCAACATCATTATCCATTGGTGATGCGCAGGCATGGTTCGACGAATTGGATTTAACCGAAAAAGAAGCGACGATTGCAAACCTTATTTTGAAAGAAATAAGAGCGAGATTAGGATTCCTTGTGAATGTGGGTCTAGATTATTTAACACTGCATCGTGCGGCAGGAACTTTGTCTGGGGGAGAAGCACAGCGTATTCGCTTAGCTACACAGATAGGTTCATCATTAATGGGAGTTCTGTATATTCTAGATGAGCCAAGTATTGGACTTCATCAGCGTGATAATGATCGACTCATTAAGACACTTGAGCACATGCGTGATCTTGGTAATACATTGATTGTTGTAGAGCACGATGAAGATACGATGATGGCAGCCGACTATATCATTGATATTGGACCAGGTGCAGGTATCCATGGTGGTCATATTGTGGCACAAGGTACACCTAGTGAAATCATGGAGAATCCGAATTCTTTAACAGGTCTATATTTGAGTGGCCGCAGATTCATTCCTGTTCCACTAGAGCGCCGTAAGCCGAATGGTAAGTGGATCGAAATTAAAGGCGCTAAAGAGAACAACTTGCGTAATGTATCGATGAAAGTGCCTTTAGGTGTGTTTACTTGCGTAACAGGGGTATCCGGATCAGGAAAGAGTACACTCATTAATGAGATTTTATACAAAACTCTAGCCCATGAACTAAACGGTGCGAAGACACGTCCAGGTCAGTACAAAGAGATTTTAGGTCTTGAACATGTGGACAAGGTTATTGATATTGACCAATCACCTATTGGTCGTACTCCACGCTCTAACCCAGCGACTTATACAGGTGTGTTCGATGATATTCGGGATGTATTTGCTGCAACAAATGAATCGAAGATCCGTGGGTATAAGAAAGGTCGATTCTCCTTCAACGTGAAGGGTGGTCGTTGTGAATCTTGTCGCGGTGATGGGATTATCAAGATTGAGATGCACTTCTTGCCGGATGTGTACGTACCTTGCGAAGTATGTAAAGGAAAGCGTTACAATCGTGAGACGATTGAAGTGAAGTATAAGGGCAAGAGTATATCCGATATTCTGGATATGACGATTGAAGATAGTTGTGAGTTCTTCAAGAACATTCCGAAGATCCACCGTAAGGTAACGACTTTGCTTGATGTAGGTTTGGGCTATATGAAGCTCGGTCAGCCTGCGACTACACTTTCCGGAGGGGAAGCACAGCGTGTGAAGTTGGCTGCTGAATTGTATCGTCGCTCCACAGGCAAGACGATCTATATCTTGGATGAGCCAACAACAGGTCTACACATTGATGATATTGATCGCTTGTTGATCGTTCTGCATCGTCTTGTTGAGAATGGGGATAGTGTGCTAGTTATTGAGCATAATCTTGATGTCATTAAGACGGCTGATTATATTATCGACTTAGGTCCAGAAGGTGGTACTCGCGGTGGTATGATTGTTGCCTCGGGAACACCTGAGGATGTAATCCGTGTAGAAGCTTCTTACACAGGTAAATACTTAGGTCCAGTGCTAGATCGTGATCGTCAGCGGACGATAGCGCTCAGGGAGCAGGCAGCGGAGCTTGCTACTACGGCAACAACTTAGTGTTGATGATCAAGTCATGATTTTTGCACAATAAACAGCTAAGTTAATAACGGACTGTCTCATGGAGTGATGAACTTGATGAGACAGTTCTTTTTGCATATCGCCGAGACTCATTTTACATAATCTGCTATAATTGCGTTAGAGGTGGAGAAACGTGGAATATGGGCATCGTAAGTTTGAGTCGTCAATTGGCGGACAGTTGCTGTTACCGAAGTACGTGTTTCATGGAACGACAAGTAGTGTGCTCCCCGCAATGAGCGGCAGACTGCTGAATTCGAAGTATTGGCGTAAGACGGATCGAGATTTTGGAGCTGCATTCTATACAACGATTAGTTTCAGGCAAGCAGCAGATTGGGCAATCAGACAAGAGATGTATCAAATTGGCGCAGTAGGTTGTGTGGTCAAAATACATATTCATCCGGAATTACTGCCAAATGAGTTAAAGGGTCTCGTATTTGCAGGTGAAACGAACGAAGAATGGATCCGATTTATTGTCGATCATCGGTATGATTGTGATGAAGAAGGCTATGATCCTTGTGGAGAAGCGCATCCATCGCTCATTATTGGTCCGATGGCAGACAATAAAATTGATGTTGTACGTGCTGAATTTGCAAAACAGCAATCGAACTTGAATAATAAATATAATTGGTTTTACCAATGGATGACTCGTGAATATACTGATCATAGAAGATTGGATGCGATGGAACTGGGTAACCAGATCGCCTTTTGCAATGAAGCATTGAATGACGCCCTCACGTTGGAATCTTACTTTCAATATGATGGCAAGCGGAAGGAGTGGATTGAATATGGCACATCGGAAGCTGACACCATTTGAGGAAGCGATACGTCAGGCGTTAATTGATTACCATTGCGATGAGGCAAAGGCGAAGCGTATTATTCAGACGTATTTACCTGTCATACGCAGACTGGATGATCGACATGAAAGTGCGCGTGTATTGGCACAGCGATACATGCAAGCAGCAGATCAAGGCGTACGTGTGGAAGAATGGCTTCATCATATTGAAGCGACAGCGGCGAAGTATGGCGGAGCAGCCTATACACCTGCAAAGCCTGTAAAGCGAGCAACCAAAGCACGTAAAGTAACCCGCACAACGCGCGTCCGTAACAAGGCGGAATTAAGCGCATTAGCAAGCCCAACTCCTGCTCTAGATGCGAAGAGCAAGCGTGCGATGTCATAAATGAAAAAATAATTAAAAACCAGCCATCGGAATTGTTCCGACGACTGGTTATTTTATTTGAGTTGAATATCTTCACCCTTAGATTGCTTCAGATAGGAATTGATCCAATACGTGACGTAACCCTGTTGGGTTGCTAATCATTGGGAGATGACCGCTGTCTAGTGTACGAATGTGCTCTGGTTTGAGGTTAGCGATCATTTTCTTTTGCATGGTTGCATCGAATTGTCTATCCTTGCTTAATTGTACATACAACTTCGGAACAGGCGGAGGTGTAACGTCGATTGTGTCTGTATACACTCGGATGGATTCAGGTGCAAAGCTTTGCACGATTTGAGCAGCTTGAGCTTCGGATAGATCATTGCATAGACCACTGCGAATAGCGGATTCTGGTGGCTTCGTACCCATCTTGCGTATGATGAGCGACATAATCATGCGCTTCGGGAAAGGAAGAATCGAGAGGAAAGATCCGCCTTTCTTCGGGATAGCTGCGCCTACTGCAACGAAGCCAACAAGACGATCAGACAATGATTTAGCAACTTCTAGTGCTAGAATGCCGCCGAGAGAATGAGCCACAAGAACAATGCGCTTGACGCCCCATGCATCGATTTGTTGTTTGATATCACGAACATAGTCCATTAGAGTAAGATCCTTACGTGAAGCATCTTCTGCTGCACGCATCGGTAAATCAATGGACAAAGACGGATACTGAAAATCTGTTGCAACTTCACTCCAAATGCCACCATTCAAACCCGCCCCGTGAATAAATACGACGCCAACTTGTTCTTTCTTTTGCTCCAATTTTTCCATGTTTCATTCGCTCCTTATTGTTAACGTTGTGTTGTTTGTTGAATTCATCATAACTTATAAATAAGACAAATCTTGTCTTGTTTAAATGGTATAATTAACAAAATTAAAATAATTAAAAAAAGGTCGTGATCACCGTGCTAAAATCCCAACGACTGATTCAATTAATTATAATAATCAATGCGAAGAAGTCATTCACGGTACAAGAACTAGCGGATGAATTTGGCTTGTCTACCCGAACGATTACACGTGATTTACAAGAATTGAGCGAGCTTGGGGTTCCGGTCTATTCGGTTCAAGGTCGAGGAGGCGGGTATCGATTGCTTCAGGAGCGTATTCTACCTGCCATCTCATTCTCTGAACATGAAGCTGTGGCGATGTTTATTGCTTGCCAGTCACTTCAGCGAATGGGTGCACTGCCTTTTGCAGAGGAAGCAGATTCGGCATTGAATAAGTTCTATCACTATTTACCGGCGGATGTGCGAGATCAGGTAGATCGGATGAAGGGAAAGGTAGCGATCTGGAGTCCGAAGCGTAGTAATATGTCTTCTTCCATATTGCGAACACTATTGAAAGCCGTGATGCAGCAAGTCGCTGTGACCATTAAATATAGAAGTGCGAAGGGAGTAGGCTCCCGAGACATTCAACCGATTGGGTTATACGCCAGTCAAGGTTATTGGTACTGTCCTTCATTTAGCTTTAAGCATGAGCAAGTAAGGCTTTTCCGCGTAGACCGGATCGAGAGTGCTGTACCCAATACATCCATTCCATGCCGTCAAGAGGTAGGGCAATGGGACTTGTGGAGCACACCCGAGCAGAGTCACCAATCGTTAGTTACAATGACCGTCGAACTAACAGCCAAAGGTGCACATGAGCTCGAATCAGATGAGTACTTCGGATCTTCAATTGTGCAGCAAGAAGACGGTCGCCATATAGCATCGATCCAAGTGTCGGCAGCAAACTTAAACTTCTATAGTAACTGGATCTGGCGACTTGGAGATAACGCACGAATTATCGAACCTCAGAAAGCAATCACCTATACGCAGCAAAAGATCGAATCGATGCGGGTGCAGTATAGTGGGTCGTAGAATAAAATGAAAAAGCATCCCCTTCACGTTTACGTGAGTCAGGATGCTTTTTCATTTATTCTGGCTGTCACCTAAAGGGACAGCCTTATTTTTTTGCAGAGCCGAGTAATGAGTCGGAACGAAGGAGAAAAGTAGCAACTGCGAGTAAGCTTTCAATGAAGAGCGTGATCAACAAAGTTAAACGAAAAAGAAAGAGGTACTGGAGGAGCGAAGCGTTCGCCTTTGAAATCGTGAAAATACCACTTGGTCAATTCAATATTCACGATTGAGACAGCGACCGGAAGTACCTCTTTCTCTGCAGTGACCCAACTTGTTGATCACGCTTGCCCCGCAAACGAGCTTACTTTTTTCACAGTAAAGCAACCTTTTTACGAGGCAAGGATCTGAGTGAGTTGCTCCTGAAACGCCGCCACTCCCACACGCGTGTAGAACTGGTGGAAAGTTTCTTCTTCACTGCGATTTTCTTTGTAATATAAAATTAGTTGCGCGAGCACAGGACCGACTTGATCACCGACAACGCGACCTTTTAGTACTTTGTTAAACTCGGCACCAGGACCGAGAATACCGCCTACAGCAATGTCGAACGCATCGACCATGCCCTCAGGTGTTTTTACAAGTGAACCTTGCAAGCCGATGTCAGCAATTTGCTTCTGACCACAAGCATTCGGACAACCGACAAAGTGAATGCGAATTTCTTCATCGAGTTCAACATTAGCATCCAAGTATTCGGCTACGCGTACAGCGCGTTCTTTCGTCTCAACGATTGCGAGGTTACAGAATTCATTTCCTGTGCAAGATACCGTGCGGCTAATGAAATGTTTCGGAAACGGGGTTAGACGTTCTAACACAGGCTCGCGAAGTACTTCCTCTACACGATCATTCGGAATGTCAGGCAAAATAATATTTTGCGACATCGTCGTACGAACGACGCCTTGACCGTATTCATCAGCAATACGTGCAAGCTCCGTGAATTCTTCAGCATTTAGACGTCCCACTGGAACGCTAAGCCCAATATACGACAAGCCATCTTGCAACTGAGGATGAACACCATCAAAGTATGCAGCTTTCCAGCCTTCTGTCTTATCCTCACCGCGTGACGGCATTTCACCTATGAGTTCAATCAGCTTCTCAAGGAACTTCTCAGGCCCCCAATCTGCGACTAGGAACTTAAGGCGAGCATGATGGCGCTTTTCCCGATAACCATAATCACGGAAAATCGTTGTGATGCCGACTGCGACCTTTAGTACTTCTTCTGGCGTTACGAATAAATCCAATTGTTTCGCAAGATGTGGTTTCGCAGACAAACCGCCACCTACCCACACATGGAATCCGATCGTCTCCACACCATCAATGACTTTGACCGCAGGCGTATATGCTAAGCAGTTAATTTCGGCATGGGCCGAGTTGAAGGAGCTTGCAGAAATCGACATTTTATATTTACGAGGCAGGTTAGAGAAATCGCGGTTCATTAAGAAGAAGTCATTCACTTCTTCCACAAGCGCGGTAGTGTCCATCAATTCATCCGGATCAATTCCGGCAAGAGGATTGCCAACAATCGTCCGTGGGCAGTCACCACATGCTTCATAGGAATATAAGCCCACATCTTCTAATCTTTTAAAAATATCAGGTAGCTGCTCAACCGTCAGCCAGTGGAATTGAATCGCTTGGCGAGTCGTAACATCAACCAAACCCCGTCCATAATCTTGGGCAATCGAAGCTAATCCACGAACTTGAGCCGTGGTCATAATGCCAGAGTTAATCCGTACACGCATCATGAAGTAGCCGTTGCCTTTAGGCTTCTGCTCGTATACACCTGCCCATTTGAAACGATTTAAATCATCTTCAGGTATAGATGCATATCCTTCAAGTGCGTACTTTTCAATAATCGTGCGAATGACATCAAGACCATCTTTTTCAAGTTTCACCAGCTCCATCTTGTTTAACTTGGACGTATCTTGCGCCCAGATTGGGGTTTGACCCATCTGTAACTCCTCCTCCAACAGCAACCAAATTTATTAATTCCGATAGAAATAGTAAGAATATACTTATGAACATACTACCACACCCCTAAACACCAGTAAATTGATTTTTCTAAAAATAGGTATAAGGATTTTTGAAGGAAAGCTATAACAAAAGTTATAAATGTAGTGAGAAAAATGTGAATAATCGTGACAAATTTGTTACACCCGTTATAAATACATTGCATCCATGGAAAGTTCAAGATAACATAGGGTTAAAAGCTGGAAAAGTATGTGTTTGCATAGTTGAAGGGGAGGAATTACCAATGTTTTTAGCGGCAGAAGAAGTAGCTCAGAGCACATTCAGCGCCTTTGATCCATTCGTGCTTGTTTTGACAGTGCTGATCGCTTTCGGATTTATCCGTCTAGTCATAGCGCCTAAGAAAAATAAGTTTGCAATTGGCTTTGCATTCGTGAGCTTGGCTGTATTTGTTTTCATGGATGTAATTATGATTAAAGGCTGGTAAGTACATAAATAAGCAAGATAAGGCGGAATCCTTGGGAATGAATCCTGAGGGTTTTTTTGCGTTAATATAGCTTTTCTTATGACAAATAAAAAACCCTAGGCTAAATGCCCAGGGTAGTAAATTTATAAGAGCTTTTTAAAGTTCGATCGTCATACTTTTTCATTGTCATCCATAGCTGTTTGGCTGATAAATTCGGAACTCCTGCATTAATGCGGCTGATTAAGGTGGCTCCACGCTTGTTCATGCCTTCCTCTACTGTATAGAAAAGGTTAATGCCAAGCTCCTTACCGATGGAGATCGTATCCTCACTGTACTCGCCATAAGGGAACGCGAGAATGGAACGCGTATTGCTAACTTCTTTTTTCAAAAGTTCTTCGGCCATCATCAAATCTGCCTTGATGCGGGCTCGGTATTCCTCGCGGGTTTCACCTTGTTTATGTTCGCGATTGTATGCAGGGCTGGCGAGTGCACCAATTTTCGTGCCAGCGTCATCGATGTTGATTTTGCGATGGTGATCATAGGTATGGCTGTAAAAACTGAATCCTTTGCTGCGCATTTCTCTGATCTGATCCCATGTCATATGGGGAATGATCTTCGAATTGTAAATGTCAGTTGACTTCACAATAACGAAGTTGGTTGCGGTGACGTTATATTTTTGCAGGATCGGATAAGCATTCTGATAGAAGTCTTCGTATCCGTCATCGAAAGTAAGGACGACGGCATTATCGGGAATCGTTCGTATCTTGCCTGACATATAGTCTTCGAATTGTTCAATGGAGATGATGTTATAACCCTGATGAAGGAGCATTCGGATATGGCTTTCAAAATCAGCCGATGATAGCGCGAACGGTTGTCCGGAGTCTTTGATTTCATGATACATCAAGACGATCGCTTGATTACGATAATGCACTTTGCGCATCGGTTTATTCTTGAGCGATTTGAGGGTTTCACTGAATGAAACATTCGTGAAAGTGACTTGCAGGTTGTCGTCTACAGATACTGGATCAGGTGAGGGGGTTGCCTGTTTGTTCTGGCAAGCCGCTGCGACTAGCATCACCATGATGAGCAGTAAGAGCAAACAAAGTTTGCGCATTGTTCCATCTCCCCTACTTCTTGGAGTCTACGAAATTCATCATCATGATTTTTGTGAAATATAAGAAAGTAGGAGTGGTTATGCACTTTCGATAAATATTTCATGAGAAGCACTTGCCACCCGGGGTGGACGGCAAGGATGCTTCTACTTTTGTATGACGAAATGGATCGAATTGACTCATAAATTAATAGAAATTTCCGTAATAAATCTTATCACATCATTAAGTGATGCGCACTATGTTTCTACCAATTCCCTGACCTTCTAGTATATTGGTAAGTTTGGAAGGTAATTCTTCTAATGTTACTTCATTGGGCGTCGCTTCGAGAGCGGCAATAGGTTTCCATTCTCCGGCTAAAAGATTCCAGATCTTGCTTCGCAGCGGATACGGGCATTGCACGGAGTCAATGCCGAGCAGCGCTACCCCTCTTAAGATAAAGGGGTAGACGCCAAGGCTGGCAAGCGATGCTCCGCCAGCAAGCCCACTTGCCGCGACCGCACCGCCATAGCGCGTCGTCTTCAGCACGTTGGCGAGCATTTCGCCGCCAACCGGATCAACCGCGGCAGCCCAGCGCTCACGCGCGAGGGCGCCGGGGATCGGCCGCGCGATCTCCTCGCGCGGCACGATTACTTGCGCGCCAAGTCCGCGCAAGTAATCATGAGCTGTCACCGTATCCTTCCCGGTGACAGCCGCTACTTCGTAGCCGAGCCCTGCGAGCAGGGCAACGGCTACGGAGCCGACGCCCCCGGTGGCACCCGTCACAAGGACGGGGCCGTCTTCGGGGGCAAGCCCGTGCTGTAGGAGGCGATGCACAGAGAGCGCGGCGGTGAAACCCGCCGTGCCTAGCGCCATCGCCTCCTGCAGCGTTAGTCCGCTGGGGAGGGGAACGACCCACCCAGCGGGAACCCGCGCCACTTCGGCATAGCCACCGAAGTGAGAGACGCCCAGCCCGTACCCGGTCACGAGTACGGGGTCGCCTTCACGGAATCGCGTGTCGTGCGATTCCATGACCGTCCCGGCAAGGTCGATGCCGGGGATCATCGGGTACGAGCGGAGAATCCCGCCGCCAGAGGTTCCCGCAAGACCGTCTTTATAGTTAATGCTAGAGTAAGCGACACGGATCGTGACGTCGCCCTCTGGCAAATCAGATAGAGGTAGATTTTTCAAATCGAGTGAAACATCAGCTTCATTTTTATCAACAACAAGTGCACGAAATGTAGTAGTCATTGGACGTTCTTCCCTTCTGAACTGTTATTGTCAATCAAGTGAACATCTTCACAAATAGTATAACAAAATACCATTATATTTTCATATATGAAGCTTCGGACTGTGATAGAATGAGAAGGTCGCTTTTATGCAGGTTTGTATGATCGCGCGTCCACGAAATTGGACATACTAGATTTAGAAAGTTAAGGTTTCACGAAAGGAAACGAAATCAAATGTCATTACGAACTACGTTAAATAAACATGATATCGAATTACTTGCCCCAGCAGGGGATTGGGATTGTATGCGTGCGGCGGTTGCCAATGGCGCGAATGCGATCTTTTTTGGAGTAGAGAAATTTAATGCTCGCGCTCGTGCGAACAATTTTAAGATGGATGAGCTGCCTGAAATTATGGCGTTCCTACATCTATATGGTGTTAAAGGCTTCCTAACGTTCAACATTCTTGTGTTTGAAGATGAGCTGAAGGATGCGCAATATTTAATTGAAGCTTGTATTGATGCAGGTGTGGATGCAGTTATCGTTCAAGATCTTGGTGTTGTCAAAATGATCCGCGAGCTGTCCCCGGACTTCCCGATTCACGGTTCTACGCAAATGACGATCACGTCGCCAGAAGCGGTCGAATTTACGAAGCCTTGGGACATGGAGCGTGTCGTACTCGGTCGTGAGAATAATTTGAAGCAGATCAAAGCGATTGGTGATCAAGCGAGACTTCCAATGGAAGTATTCGTTCATGGTGCGCTTTGCGTATCTTACTCGGGTCAATGCTTAACATCAGAGATGTGGGGCGGTCGCTCTGCAAACCGTGGGGAATGTGCACAAGCATGCCGCTTGCCGTATGATCTGATGGTCGATGGCGTGCATCAGCCGATGGGTGATGTGACGTACTTGCTTTCTCCGAAAGACTTGGCAGCAGTTAGTCTAGTGCCAGAACTAATTGAAGCAGGCGTTACTTCTTTCAAAATTGAAGGTCGTATGAAAACGCCGGAATACGTGGCGAACGTGGTAAGTAAATATCGCAAAGCGATTGACCTTTATTTTGAAGGATCAGATGAAAGACCATCTAAGGAAGATATTCGTGAATTGCAGCAGAGTTTCTCTCGCGGCTTTACGAATGGATTCTTAACAGGGACGAACAACAAGCAGCTTGTTGACGGTACATTCCCGAAAAGTCGTGGGGTTTTCCTTGGCCGCGTAAGTAAGATTCTAAACGATGGTGTCGTGCTGGAACTTGAAGCACCGCTGAAGCGCGGCGATGGCATCGTATTCGACGCAGGTGATCCAACACAGAAAGAAGAAGGCGGTCGTGTATACGATGTACGCCGCAACGGTGTGAAGCTCGAAGAGGAAGCACAAGACGGCGAAGTGGAGCTTATTCCAGGACGCAGTAATGTAAACCTCAACCGCGTGCATGTCGGAGATAAAGTATGGAAAACGAACGATCCAGCACTCGACAGACGTCTGCGTGCAACGTTCGAACGTGAGGGTCCCTTCCGAATTTCACCTGTTCATATTAAAGTGCGTGGGAAGCTAGGCGAACCGCTTCAGACGTGGTGGACAGACATCGAGACAGGATACACCGTGCAAGTGGATTCCGAATTGATGCTGGAAACGGCACAGAAGCGTCCAATGAATGACGAGTTGTTCACGGAACAGTTAGGTCGTTTAGGTGGTACTGTTTATGAATTAGAAAGTTTGGATGCACAGCTTGAAGGCGATCTGATCGTGCCGATGCGTGAGCTGAACGGGCTACGTCGTAAAGCGGTTGAACAATTGGAAGATGCACGCGAAGTACCGCGTGCGTATGTGAAGAATACACATGGCAATGAGCCATATAACGTATATGCAGATGCAGCGAAATCGGAGCAACAGCCGAACCTTCTGCACAACCGATCTGCAGCAAGATTGACGGCGCTTTGCCGGAATATCGATCAAGTGCATGCCGCACTCGAAGCAGATATTGATCTGGTATATGCAGACTTCGAATTTATTAAGCAGTTCCCTGCAGCAGTGGAAGCTGCGCGTACAGCAGGCAAGCGTATTGCCCTTGCAACGCCGCGTATCCATATGCCAGGAGAGACAGGCTACTTCAATAACATTCTGAAATTGAAGCCTGATGCTGTCCTTATCCGCAATACAGGAGCTTTGTACTACTTTATGAAATATGGCGCAGAGCACCCAGAAGTGCAAATGCCTGAGCTGATCGGGGACTTCTCCTTGAATGTCGCGAATCATAAGTCAGCGGCATTGTTCTTACAGACAGGATTGTCCAAGATCACGCCTTCGTATGATTTGAACATTCAACAGATGGTGTACTTGCTGCAGCGCTGTGAGACGGCGAAGACAGAGGTCGTGATTCATCAGCACATGCCGATGTTCCACACGGAGCACTGTGTATACTGCACATTCTTAAGTGAAGGAACAGACTTTACGAATTGTGGTCGTCCTTGTGAAGAACAGCGCGTATCGCTTCAAGACCGAGTAGGGATGTCGCATCCGGTTCGTGTAGATGAAGGTTGCCGTAATACGGTGTATAACGCGATCGATCAATCCGGTGCAGAGTTTATCAACTACTTCATGGAGCTTGGCGTATCTTCGTATCGTGTAGAATTCTTAGAGGAAACACCGGATAAAGTCAGTGAAGTGTTGGACTTGTATAACCGCGCTATTGCAGGGGAAATTACGGGTAACCAAGTATGGAAACAACTTAAAGCAACGAATCAATTAGGGGTTACACGCGGGCAGCTTGTGAAATGGGGCCGTGTGGATTCCATGGAATAAAGGGTCACATTGAACCGTCTGGGCAACCAGGCGGTTTTTTTGTAAGTAATTGGATGTGAGTAAACGCCGCGTAAAACTAAACTTTTTTACATAGAAAACCGACATTATATCATATATAAACAAGGCGTTAGTGCAATTCAATTCACTAGAGAGAAATATAGTTAAAATGAGGGGGATTTTATGAAGAATACGAGTTTGATCTTCCGGTCTATTGTAGTTATGACTGTGTTGTCTCTTATACTCGCATCAGCATTAACGATGATTTCCTATAATCGATTAATCGCTGAACAAAAGCAACAGATGGTAGATATGGAATGGACGCTGCACAATATTTTTAAAGAAGAGTCTGATGCCATTGAAAATGTGAAGAATGTACTGAAACAAGGTACGAATAATCTTCAATCACATGCGAGTGTGAAACAGATTCAAGCTCTATTAAATAGTATGAAGAGTAATCAGATGATTCATTACAGTTATCTCATCATGCCAGAACTAGCGGCAAACGGAGACAAAGTAAAGCTTCAATTAATATTGGCGAATAAAGAATACTATGTGGATACATTTATTCCAGGAGCTTCGTTTGAGATTGATGGCGAATATGCAAGAACGTTCAAAGAAATGAATGAGAATGGTTATGCCACCTCCAAGCCATACGAGGACAAATACGGGAATTGGGTAAGTGTGATCAGCGAGATTAAGAATGATAAGAATGAAAAGATCGCTTACTTTGGCATTGATTTTAACTATACAGAAATTATGACCAATCAGCGAAATTTACTCATTCAAATGTCTTCTATTGGTCTTGGGATTGTCGCTGTAGTCGTGTTGATTACGTACTTCTTACTCCGTAATATACTTCGTCCAATTAGTGTCATGTCCAAGATGACGTTAGTCGCGGCAGAAGGTGATTTATCGGTACGGATTCCAGTTAAGAGTAAGGATGAGGTAGGTAGATTAGCCGCTAACTTTAATCAGATGATTGAAAGCATTCGCCTTCTTGCACAGAACGTGAAATCGACTTCTCAGCAAGTGACAAGCTCCTCTGATGCACTTCTGATAAGTGCAGAACAAACAACAAGAGCGACGAATGAGATTGCTTCAGCGATTCAAGAAGTCGCTTCTGGATCAGAGATGCAGATGCAAGCTTCGGAAGAAAGCAAAGTTGCGATGGCAGAGATGGCAATGGGAACGCAGCGGATTGCGGAATCATCGGCTCGTTTATCGGACTATGCAAGAGAAGTAACGGATGATGCAGAAAGAGGCAATCAGGTCATTATTCATTCCGTGTCGCAGATGGAGCTTATTCATACCACAGTTTCGCAAAGCGTAGAGATCTTAGATGATTTGAATCGTCGCTCACTCGAGATCGGGAACATTGTTACGATTATTTCCGATATTTCCAAGCAGACGAACCTTCTTGCACTCAATGCAGCGATTGAGGCTTCACGAGTTGGTGAGCATGGTCGGGGGTTTGCCGTGGTTGCGAATGAGGTGCGTAAGCTTGCTGAGCTTTCACGGGATTCATCGGAGAAGATTGGGGAGCTGCTAAGCACGATCGTGGATGATGTGAAGCGCGTTTCAACAGCAATGGGTACAAGCAAGGATCAAGTAGAAACAGGTGCGAAAGCTGTTAATATGGCAGGTCAAACCTTCGATGATATCGTCCGGTCCCTACGTAGTGTGCATGAACAAGTGGAGGAAGTATCTGCAGCGGCTGAGCAGATGTCGGCAGGTAGTGAACAAGTTGCGGCTTCCTTGGACGAATTATCTACAATTGCTCGAGGTGCTTCGATGAACTCGCAAAGTGTTGCAGCCTCTTCCGAAGAGCAAATGGCAATGATGGAGGAAATTTCGAGCTCCGCAACTTTACTACGTGATACGGTTACCCACTTGGAACAAGAGATTGGGAAATTCCGCTTGGATGGCGGAAAGTCGATTTAAGTCACAAACGAGTGTATGATGAGTGTTATAGCGATTTTTGACTTCGATTTGGAGGCATTCATATGACACTATTTCATTCCCAAGTTGTAGATACGATTCGTGCTTGTTCCGCGGAGATGGATCAGACAGGCATTGCAAGTAAACAAATACTAGATGTGATTGTAGAGCAAGGATTGTTTAAACTATTTGTCCCACAAGATCTTGGCGGCTTGATGACACCCATGCCAGAAGCTTTTCGAATATTTGAGCAGGGATCGTGGATCGATGGCACATTTGGTTGGCTCATAACCATTGGTTCCGGTGGGGGATTCTTTACTGCAACGATGCCGCCTACTACGTCTAAACGTTTATATATGAGAGACGATGCCGTAGTAGCAGGCAGTGGACACCCAATGGGTACAGCTGTGAAAGTGGACGGCGGTTATAATGTGAATGGGCAGTGGAGATTTTGCAGTGGTTCGACGCACGCAACACTCTTCACAGCGAACAGTTGGATTACGGATGAGAATGCAACTGAGCCACCGGTGATGCGCTCCTTTACTTTTCTACCTGATCAGGTGAACATTATTGCAGACTGGAATGCTTTTGGACTTCGTGCAACTTCGAGTTATTCGATAGAAGTCGTAGACGCTTTCGTACCTGATGAGATGACATTCGATATTATGAGCGAGCCGTACTATGATGAGCCGATCTTTAAGTATCCGTTCAAACAATTTGCAGAAGGTTCATTCGCTGCGGTATCCATGGGACTCGGCAGACATTTCCTAGAGGAAGCACGGAGTATGGTGTCTCGTTATCAGGATAAATGGTCGCACACCGACCGTTATGCTTTCGTCATGAAACAAATTGGACAGGCAGAGATGAACTTATCTGGTGCAATAGCAGATTTCTACTCATCAATTGAAGATTCGTGGAACAAACATATAAGCGGGGAACCGCTAACAGAGGAACATCTCGAAGAGGTAAGCAGAAAGTGTAAGAAAGTCGTTCGCGTTGCGGTTCAGGGTGCAGAGTTGATCTACCCTTACTTAGGGATCCACGCTGTCATGCAAGACACGCTCATTAACCGCATCTGGCGCGATCTGCACACGGCTTCCCAGCATGCGATGCTGATTGAATATGAATAGAAGTTTAATCTGGAATAAGGATCGTTCGAGCTATCGAGCGGTCTTTTTTATCAAAAAAGAAATGGGGAATCCCCTCTAAATTGGTAAATTGTGATATACTATTTAAATGTATTAATAATCAAATAGTGGAAGTGGGGGATGAAATTGATGTTTCCAACTTCATAAAGGTTGGATTTGTGTTAGGTAATACAGAATCAAGATACATACTACGGAGGTCTAAAATGAATAGTAACTTACGCAAACTAGTCACAATTTTCACATTGATATCATTGTTAGTTTTAACCGCATGTTCCACAACAACACCTAAAGAAATCATCAATGAGGCATATACGAAGAGTGGAAGTCTGAAATCTTTTGCATTTGATTACAACATGAAATTACAGGCTAACAACGACGCATCCAAATCTTCTAATCCGGTTGAAGCACAAGCACTTGCTATGCTCCAGGACGCTAATTTAAGTATTAAAGGGAAGTATGATAAGGAGAAGGAACGTTTACAAGCGGTACTAGGCATTAGTCTGAATGGGGACATGAAAATATCCTTGGACATCCCGATTCTTTATGCGGATAAAAAAATCTATGTGAAGATCCCGAACATTCCATTCTATCCACTTCCACAGGACATGGTGGGTAAATACATTGTACTCTCGGATGCTATTGAAGGACCTGGGAAAGCCATGAACAATAGTGAGCTAGGAACGTCGCTTGCAAAAGAAGTTATTGGACTACTCGTTGATGACTTTAGTGGTTCGGAGTACTTTACCATTGTCGATAAGAAGGATGCAGAAGAAGGTCTTAAAGATTCGAAGCACATTTTGAAGTTCCAACTAAAGGATGAGACATTGGATAAGTTCGTACAAACGTTTTCTAAGACAACTTATCCGAAACTGTATACAATTCTAACGAATGAGAAGTATACGCAGCTAATGAAAGACATGAACTTTGATACAAGCGATATGAATAAAGAAGTGGTTGAGTCTGATATGAACAGCGCTTTAGAGAAGTTCCATAAAGACATGATGCTGGGAGATTTCACACTTATCACGGCACTGAATAAGGACAATTATGTATCAGACCAGAAGGTTTCGCTAGATATTACAGACAAGAGTGCAGATGGAATGAATATTAAACTTATTTTATCGAGTAAAATAACGGAGCAAAACCAGGAAATAAAGTTTGATATGGAAATTCCGTCACAAGATAAAATTGTTGATCTTACGAATCTCTTGGGTGGACAATAAATACGAACATCTATGAGTTTAAAGGGCCGCTTGAGCAATCGAGCGGTCTTTTTATTTTGCTATGAAAAGGGGAAGGAGTGTTCAATCCATAATATGGAAAACTATGTTACAATTCAAATAAGCTGAATTATTGATGGGGATGGGGTGTGGAATCGAGATGTCGTTTAAGGTTATATGGGGAATTGTGTGTGCTGCACTTATGATTTTCATTTGTGTTCAATCTTTTCGATCGAGAAAAAAGGTTGGTGTAATCTTTTTAAAGGGAAGTGGTAATTTCGGGATTCATGGTTTGTTTATCTACATTTGTATAATTACCCTTATGTATTATTTCTTTGATCATCTTTGGTTTGGTTTAATTGCGGTTATTTTTGTAGGATGCATATTTTTTCTTACTGGCGTTGGTGAAGTTTATCTCGGTGAAAGAGGAATCAAGATCAAAGGCTCTTATATTCCAAAAGATAAAATTATAGGCTACCGCATCGCCGAAGGATGGATTGGTAAAGTTGTATTCTTCATCGATGGTAAGGACGGTGTTACGGTCACGTTTACACGTAAGGATATCAGTGGCAGTGTAGAGGTAATCTTGGATCAATATTTTACATAAAAGAAATCAAAGGGATTAAACTCTTAAATTTTATAGTTAGAGGAAGAGTATTTCTGTGTAATGAGAAATGCTTTTTTATTTGGTCAAACTTGTTAGAAACAATATTAATTTATTGTAATACGATAAACGATATGCTAAAGTCATTGTATCATTAAATCCGTGAGGTGCTTTAAATGCATGCTAAACAAGGTTCAACCAATTTCTTAAAAGCAGTTATTGTTCTGATTGGAATTGCAGTGCTTGCTTTATGTATATTAATAGTGCCCCATATAGCGAATTTCGCAGCTGAATTGTATACAAGCATTGTCCCAATGAAATATCTCATTGTCATCTTGATGTATGGAGCAGCTGTGCCATTCTATTTTGCTCTTTATCAGGCTTTCAAACTTTTAGGGTACATTGACGCTGGTACAGCGTTCTCAGATCTATCTGTAAAGTCGCTAAAGAATATTAGATGGTGTGCAATTTCAATCAGTGGTTTGTATGTAATGGGCTTGCCACTCTTTCGTCTTATAGCGAAGAAAGTTGATCCTCCTATTGGATTTATAGGCGCCATTATCATAGTTGCTTCGCTCGTTATCGCCGTTTTTGCTGCTGTACTCGAGCGGCTTCTACAAGAAGCGATTAGCATAAAATCAGATCATGATTTGACGGTCTGAGGTAAGCCAAACGAGAAATGAGTGAGTTTTTAAATTCGTGTGTAGCCAACACATCGAACAAGTGATATAGTTAAGACAATTTTATAAGCGACGAACACTAGGGGAGCCCTTGCGGGCTGAGACAATTAATGGACCCTTTGAACCTGATCTGGTTAATACCAGCGTAGGGAAGTGATACGAACGATTGTTTATGTGCCGATTTGTGTATGTATTGAGGTACTTAGAGCGATAGTTAGACCACTTTCCTGCGGGAAGGTGGTTTTTTTGTTGCTTGAAGAAGGGTGGTAGGTATGGCGGAACTACATCTTGTTTCATCTGGAACAATACCCATTGAGCGATTTGTGCACATTGCGTCTAAGGTAAATCCTTATGTGGATTATGTTCATCTGCGAGAGCCGAGTCTGAGTGCCCGTGAATTGTGGGAGACCACGGTTTATATGCAAGATCAAGGCATTCCTCTAAGCAAAATCATCATCAATGATCGCGTTGATGTGGCAATCGCAATGGGAGCAGGCGGTGTGCACCTTGGGCATCGAAGTTTGCCAATACACGTGGTGAGGCGACTCTTGAATACACATATGAGTTTAAATTCTGAAGCGGGCAATACGTCGCAGCCTCTACCTGCGATCAAGCTGGGTAGCTCCGTTCATTCTATGGATTCCGCTATGGCAAGTGAACGCGAGGGAGTCGATTACTTGTTCTACGGGCATATTTATTCGAGTTTCTCCAAGCCTAATTTAGAGCCTCGTGGACTCGAGCAGCTTACAGATGTCGCGAAACTTACGAGCAGGCCCATTATTGCAATTGGGGGTATTCGTCCTTCTCATATACCCGATGTGATGCGTACAGGGATTTCCGGTATTGCGGTAATCAGTGGCATTCTCAGCAGTCCAGATCCACTGGAAGCTGCAAGGCAATATCGAACAATGCTGGATCGCGAGGGGGTGGCGACGTGCATAGATCCGTAGATGTCGTCATCATTGGCGGTGGTGTAATTGGCTGCTCCATTGCGTATCAACTTGCGAAGCGTGGCATCCAAGCTATCATTTTGGAAAAGGATCGCATCGCTTCAGGTGCATCATCTGCTGCGGCAGGCATGCTCGGGGCGCAGTCTGAGCAGTTCCAATCTCCTGCATTATTTGATCTTGCGAGGCAAAGTCGAGCAATGTTTCCAAGTCTTGCAACGGAGCTCCGTGAAGCAAGCGGGATCGACATCGGTTTCATGCAGTTTGGAATGCTTAAAGTTGCATTATCTCCAAACGAAGCAGCTGAACTTCAGCTAACAACGAGCAAGCAGTTAAGTGTCGGTGAGCAAGCAGAGTGGTTAGATGCGTATGCAGCTAGACAGCTTGAACCTGAACTATCTGATCACATCATAGGCGCGATGCATATTCCCGGTGACGGCCACGTTGTCGCACCAGATTTAACACAGGCGTTTGCCCGATCATCGATTCGGCACGGTGTGGAAATTCGAGAGTTTGCCGAAGTGTTGCAACTACTTCACCGTGACGGACAGATTGAAGGGGTGAAGACATCGAAAGAGACACTTTATTGCAAACAAGTCATTGTGGCCACAGGAGCAATGACCCAACCTTTCTTTGCAAAAGTGGGGGTGCATGTTCCGATTTACCCGGTTAAAGGCGAATGTTTTGCAGTTCGGATGGCAAAGCCTCTTTTTCAAAAAACGATCTATACCGAAAGCTGCTATCTCGTTCCCAAAAGAAGTGGGGAAATCCTCATAGGTGCCACGACGACACCGAACTGTTGGGATACAAAAGTGACATTACAGGGGCTTGTAACATTGTTTGAACGCGCTCAACAGCTGATTCCTGCTATACGTCATACCGAGTGGAGTCGAACATGGGCAGGTTTACGACCGCAGACAGCAACGGGCATGCCTTATATGGGCGAGCACCCACAGCTTCGGGGATTATTTCTTGCAGCTGGTCATTACCGCAATGGCATTCTGCTTAGCCCAATCACTGGACATATCATGGCTGAACTTATTACTGGCCACACACCTATTCAGGATATTCGTCTTTTTGCTGTACCTGAATCATCAACTCATACCGTGGAGGTGTAACACTTCATGTGGTTAAACATTAACGGTGAGAAAGTGGAGGTACCCGAGACCATACATACTGTTGCGGATGTACTGAAGCATTTTGAACTGGAACAAAGAATCGTCATTATTGAGCTGGATCAGCACATTATCGACAAGTCACACTACGAGAACACCGAAGTGCAGCAGGGTAGTCGAATGGAAATTGTGCATTTTGTAGGCGGGGGGTGAGTAGATGATCGCCAAAGCATTGACGATTGCAGGCTCTGACAGCGGAGGGGGAGCGGGTATTCAGGCTGATCTGAAGACTTTTCAAGAGCTTGGTGTATACGGAATGACGGCCATTACTGCCATTACTGCCCAGAACACATTAGGCGTGCATGCTGTTGCTCCGATGACGCCGGAATTAGTCATCAATCAAATCCAGTCTGTCGTAACTGATCTGAGACCCGACGCTATCAAGACAGGCATGCTGCACAATTCGGAGATTATACAGGCAACTGTGGAATGCATTCGAGAATATGATTTGCGCAATATTGTCGTGGATCCAGTCATGATCGCCAAAGGCGGTGCTTCCTTACTCGCTCAAGATGCAATTACTGCACTTATTAAACATTTACTGCCCTTAACAGACATGATTACACCTAATATTCCAGAAGCAGAAGCACTCACGGGGTTAACGATTCATTCCATGAATGATCGAATGGAAGCATGTCGGCATATTTACGCGTATGGCGTCCGATATGTGCTTATCAAAGGCGGTCATGATGCTGAGGAGCAACATTCAGCAACGGATCTACTTTACGATGGGGAAGTTTTCATCACTTATACCGAGCCAAGAATAGCAACTAAACATACACATGGCACGGGCTGCACGTTCTCGGCGGCGATTACAGCTTGTCTGGCGCAAGGAGATTCGATTCCAGATGCGGTAAAGACAGCCAAAGCGTTCATTCAAGCGGCAATCACAGATTCTCTGAACATTGGGCAGGGGCACGGACCTACGAACCATTTTGCCTATTACAATCATCATTTGCAGAAAGTAGGTCATCAACATGCACCGTGACCAACTTAAGTTGTATCTGATCTTCGGCAGCTGCAATGTTCGTACAGACCCGTGCAAAGTACTGGATGATGCCATCCGAGGCGGCGTAACCATTTTCCAATATCGGGAAAAAGGATCAAATGCTTTAACCGGTTCAGCTAAGTACCATCTCGGCAAAGAACTTCAAGCCCTATGTAAGAAGCATCAAATCCCGTTTATCGTCAATGACGATGTTGAGCTTGCGATGCAGTTAGATGCAGATGGGATTCATATCGGGCAAGAGGATGTAGCAATTACTGAGATTAAGGAATTATTTCACCCCATTAATCATCTTCCTCGTAAAATAATCGGCGTATCCGCCCACCAAGTAGCGGAAGCCGTTCATGCCATCGAGCACGGTGCTGATTATCTCGGAGTCGGACCGATGTACCTGACCCAGACGAAGAAGGATGCACGAGAAGTCGTGGGGCAATCCATGATTAAGGAAATCCGGAAACACGGTATCACCCTTCCACTTGTCGGTATTGGTGGAATTGACACTTATAATGCTTTACCTGTGATCGAAGCGGGTGCAGATGGAGTTGCCGTTATCTCTGCAATCAGTCAGTCACAAGATCCCATGCATTCCGCACAGCAATTCATTCAATTGATCCAGCCAATTTTAAATATAAGTGAGGTGTAGGAACGATGAGTCAAATCATTAACAATCAACAAGCAAGCGAAACGAAGCAAGTATCGATCTCAAGTTTTCCTAATAGTCGTAAAGTGTACACAGAAGGATCTCGCCCTGACATTCGTGTAGCCATGCGTGAGATAGCGCAAAGCCCTTACGAAAGCAGCCGAGGTGTTGAAGAGAACCCACCAATTCGAGTTTATGACACAAGCGGACCTTACACGGATTCGGAAGCTACAACAAATATTAGTAAGGGGCTTCCCGCTCATCGTCTATCTTGGATTCAAGAGCGTGGAGATGTTGAGTATTACGAAGGAAGAGAAGTGAAACCTGAGGATAATGGACTTCGTGCGAATGATCCGCTAGCGAATCAACAAGTTTTTCCTGGACTTAATCGCCGTCCACTTCGTGCGCAGGAGGGTCAGAATGTTACGCAGATGCACTATGCGCGTAAAGGTATCATCACACCTGAGATGGAATACATTGCGATTCGGGAGAGTGTGAAACCAGAGTTTGTACGAGATGAAGTGGCAAGGGGGCGCGCGATCATTCCATCTAACATCAACCACCCTGAGAGCGAGCCGATGATTATCGGACGTAACTTCCTAGTTAAGATCAACGCGAACATTGGGAACTCGGCTGTTAGCTCTTCGATCGAGGAAGAAGTGGAGAAGATGACGTGGGCAATCCGTTGGGGCGCGGATAACGTCATGGATTTATCGACAGGCAAGAACATACATACAACAAGAGAGTGGATCGTTCGTAATTCCCCGGTTCCAATTGGGACAGTTCCACTTTATCAGGCGCTCGAGAAAGTGAACGGTAAAGCCGAAGATTTAAGCTGGGAAGTGTATCGCGATACGTTAATTGAGCAGGCGGAGCAGGGCGTGGACTATTTTACAATTCATGCAGGTGTACTGTTACGATATGTTCCGCTCACAGCGAAGCGTCTGACAGGGATTGTTTCGCGCGGCGGTTCGATTATGGCAGCCTGGTGCTTGGCGCATCATCAAGAGAACTTCTTGTACACCCATTTCGAAGAGATATGTGAAATTATGAAGACTTACGATGTGGCATTCTCACTTGGAGATGGTCTGCGTCCTGGATCGATCCAGGATGCGAATGATGAGGCTCAGTTTGCTGAATTAGAAACGCTAGGAGAATTAACGAAGATTGCATGGAAGCATGATGTACAGGTGATGATCGAAGGACCGGGACATGTGCCGATGCACCTGATTAAGGAGAACGTTGATAAGCAGATGGAAATTTGCCAAGAGGCACCTTTCTACACGCTAGGACCACTAACGACCGATATTGCACCGGGTTATGACCACATTACATCAGCGATTGGTGCAGCAATGATCGGTTGGTTTGGTACAGCGATGCTATGCTATGTGACACCGAAGGAGCATCTAGGATTACCGAATAAGAATGATGTTCGAGATGGTGTGATTGCTTATAAAATTGCGGCGCATGCTGCTGATTTAGCAAAAGGCCATCCGGGTGCACAGGATCGGGACAATGCGTTGTCTAAAGCACGCTTCGAGTTCCGTTGGCGCGATCAGTTCAACTTATCCTTAGATCCAGAGCGGGCAATGGAATTCCATGATGAGACGCTGCCAGCAGAGGGGGCGAAGACTGCGCATTTCTGTTCGATGTGTGGACCGAAGTTTTGCAGTATGCGGATTACCCAAGATATTCGTGACTATGCCGATCAACAAGGGTTAGATGAGAAGTCCGCGGTAGATCAAGGGTTTGCTGAGAAATCGCAACAGTTCCGTGAAGCAGGTAGTCACATTTATACTTAGGAGGTGCGCGTACATGCTGCAAATTGGTTCTTTTTCATTCGATTCAAGATTGTTACTTGGAACAGGTAAATTCCCGAATTTTGATATTCAGAAGCAAGCAGTTGAAGCATCTCATGCGGAAATACTGACGTTTGCGGTTCGCCGTATGAATATATTTGAACCGAGTCAGCCCAATTTTCTAGAGATGCTCGATTTAAGTAAGTACACGCTACTTCCCAATACTGCTGGTGCGTCTACTGCGGAAGAGGCTATACGAATCGCACGACTCGCCAAGGCATCTGGCTTATGTCATATGATTAAAGTTGAAGTAATCGGCGATATGAAGACACTACTGCCAGACCCTTTTGAAACGTATAAAGCGTGTGAGCAGTTATTAGAAGAAGGATTTACGGTATTGCCGTATATCTCGGATGATGTGTTACTAGCTAAACGATTGCAGGAGCTTGGTGTTCATGCCGTCATGCCGGGTGCATCTCCAATTGGTTCGGGGCAGGGGATTGTGAATCCGCTGAATCTAAGTTTTATTATCGAGCAGGCCACAGTTCCTGTTATTGTAGATGCTGGGATTGGCAGTCCCGCAGACGCAGCACTTGCGATGGAACTTGGTGCAGATGGAGTGTTGCTAAATACTGCCGTGTCGGGTGCAGAAGATCCTGTGAAGATGGCACTTGCCATGAAACTTGCGATTGAAGCCGGAAGATTAGGCAATGAGGCGGGGCGTATTCCGAAGAAACGCTATGCATCAGCTAGCAGTCCAACGGTAGGTATGGTCTCAAGTTCATAAGTCATCATACATCCTTACCAACATGCAAAAAAGCCACTCTTACCCCGCATATCGCGTGCAAGAGTGGCTTATGTTTTAACTAATCCAATGATTAGGAAGTTGGAACTTTAATTTCACCGCTAATGATCTTCGCTTTGAACTCTTCTACTTTAGCCAAGACATCAGCAGGAACGTTCTTGGAGGAAGTGTCTGCAAGGCCAACACCGTTCTCTTTAAGTCCTAGAACCGTTGTTTTACCGCCAGCAAATTTACCATCCATCATATCTTTGGAGACACGAAGAACTGCGTCATTTACACGTTTCACCATGGAAGTTAGCGTAACTTCGTCACCGAACTCTACGGATTGGTCCATATCTACGCCAATTACCCAAGCTGTTTTACCTTGTTTCACACGGCTTTTTGCTTCGTTGAATACACCGTTACCTGTTTCACCAGACGCGTGGAAAATAATGTCCACACCGCTGTTGTACATGCTTGCCGCTGCAGCCTTACCGAAGTCTGGCTTATCGAATGCGCCTGTGTAGTTCGTTGATACTTTTGCATCTGGATTTGCAGCTAGAACCCCAGCTTTAAAACCAACTTCAAAGCGCTTAATAACCGGAATTTCTAGACCACCGATGAACGCGACTTTGTTTGTTTTTGTCATCATACCTGCTACAACACCAGCAAGGAAAGAACCTTCATTTTCTGAGAAAAGAATGGATGCTACGTTCGGAAGCTCCACGACATTATCGATGATCGCAAGTTTTTCTTCAGGATTTTTCGAAGCGATTTCTTTTACTGCATCACTTAGAGGAAGTCCGATTCCCCAAGTTAGGTCATAGTTACCCTTAACGAATTGGCTCAAGTTCGGAATGTAATCCGCATTGCTCTTGCTCTCTAGGTACTTAACAGATGCCCCAGTTTCTTTACCTAGATTTTGCAAACCATCCCAAGCACCTTGGTTAAAGGACTTGTCATTCACGCCGCCAACATTCGTAACCATTCCGATTTTCACATCGGATTTTCCGTTACCTGCACCTGGTGTAGGTGTAGTTTCCGCTTTCTTACCGCCGCCGCAGCCTGCTAGAACAATGGAGCTGACCAGCATAGCAATACCTGCACGCTTGATCCAATTTGTTGTCTGTTTCTTCATCGATGTCTCTCCTTTTATGCAAATCGTTCATAAGTATACACTATTTACTAAGGTGAGACATCCATGTGATTTATATACATTTTATTAAAAATATTCAATTTATTTAATTTGCACACGAAACGGTTTATTAATATAGGAAGGATAGGATGATAGTGTAAAAGTGAGATTGCCTTTATAGTCTTTGTTCGGAATTTGAAAAGAATTGATTAACTTCGCAATCGGTTTGCCGCTGTCTTGAATAGAGCCTGACGCTCTGTCTACACTTATTATTTGTTTGCCCTCATCCCAAATCACGCTACCTGGGAAGGGTAACATCCGCATGGATCGTTCGTTCATCTTTGCATTTGGCATATCAATAGCAAGATCAACATTGATCATCCCATCAGGAGTAGGAGTGTAATATCCTAATGCCATGCCTTCAGGTGCTTTTACAAGTTTTTTGCTTATGGGGTCGAGAATCACTTCTAATTGTTCCTGTTCTAATGCCATGGCTTGGCCACCCTCAATGAATAGTTGTTTTGGTTTTGTAAAATAGTTGCTTTGGAATGAAAATGTTGCTTGATTACCAGATCTTCCGAGTAGAATACTGGTTAAGGTTTCACCTTTTTCATTCACAATTTTAATGTCAGGTAAATCGAATATTTGTTTTGTATTACTCGGGTCAAAGCTTACATCTAATGTAATTCGTGTTGGATGAATCGTTGCTTCTCTTAGTGTGAGTTTCTGACCTTCTATAATAACAGTTTGATCAATTGCATAGGTCTGTTTGAGTCCCTGGAATTTGGCTACATCTATTGTAAAAGGAATACGCCATGTCATGCCGCTATTTGTAGTTTCTAATTGGAACACAGCTTGACTAGGAAAAGGAGTAGACGTTTTTTCAAATTGGACATCAAACGTGTTGTGGAATTTAGTTGGATCATTGTCATCGAATCGATAGTAGCCATAGCCAGATACGAGTAAATTTTTATCTTTTTCATCTTCAAACGTTAGCTTAGGCTGACCCGAGAATTGATGATCACTCTGACCTTTTGGGAAAGTAACGGAGTAGAATACATTCATTCTCGCTTCATCCACAATGATGCCTTCCACTGTTACCTGAATTCCATCTTGGACATCAGATAATCCAATCGGTTGTATGAAATCATTTTGCAGAGCTGCAGTTAATCCTTGATCCCCGCTAATCATCCGCACGATTTCGTTCATTCCCGGAATTTGCTTCACCAGTGCTGCAATAGCCGGTGATGTTCTGACAGAGATCACGAATGTAACGATCAGCATCACACAGGCTGCCGCAGACCACATCTGCATCTTCCATTGATTACGTTGTTTCTTGGCTTGGTTAATCCCTAGCTTCACATGTAAATCAATCGTAGATGGTATAGGAATCGCACTATATTGATTGCGAATTTCTTGGAATGCTTGCTGTTCCTGTTTGGTTTCGCTCATCGATCTCACCCTCTTTTCCCATAATGGTGCGTAATTCGGTTAGTGCTTTATGTAGATGCGTCTTGGTCGTACCTTCGGGTTGATCCAGCAACCCGGCAATCTGCACAATCGTTAGATCTTCTAAGTATTTAAGAATGACGATTTGTTTGGATTGTGGTTTTAATCGATCAATTGCCATATGCAAATCAATCGCATCATGTTGATCGAGCTGAGTATGGCCACTCGTCATTTGAAGATTTACCTGCATATCGATTTTCTTTCTAAATCCTCGACTCTGCCTTTTTAACTCATCCATACATACATGGAGCATAATACGTGTCACCCATGTCCGAAATAGGTGTGGTTCACGCAGCTTTCGAATTGCCTTATATGCTCGATATGTCGTTTCTTGCAGCGCATCTAACGCATCGTGTTCATTCTTCAGGTGCATGTAAGCAATGCGATACAGCATTGTTTTCACATGATCCATGAGCTCAGCGAATGCCGAATCATCATATGTCCGTGCCCGCTCGACTAGAGCTAGTCCCGCCTCATCCACAGAGCGTCCTCCCCCTCGTATTTGAATTCCAATTGGACTGCAAACATGTTTGAATCTGTCTATAATACAGCGTACAACCCCTAATGGTTTTTTGAAAATAAAAATAATTACTCACTCGCTCGCACACGTTCACAATTTAGACATATTATTTTAAGCTTCGTTTCAGGCTTGCTTCATGTGTACTTATACAAAGTCCCGTATATTGGAGTGTATTAACGTGTGAAATGGAGGGGACCGTGTGCTCGAAGTAAGAGGAATCAGCAAACGGTATGAGAACGATCGAGGCGTAAGATCGATCGATTTTGACATGCAGCGAGGAGAGATCGTCGGTTTTCTTGGGCCTAATGGAGCTGGGAAGACGACTACCATGCGCATGATTACTGGTTATTTGAACCCAACTGCTGGAAGTATTCTAATTGATGGGGTTTCGATGCAAGATCAACCGAAGCAAGTGCGTCGTAAGATTGGTTACTTACCGGAGACACCGCCACTTTATCCAGAGATGACGGTTCAGTCTTATTTGAAGTTTGTAGCTGATATCCGGGATGTACCTTATCGCGAACAGAAACAGCGTATTGGTGATGTAGTAGATAGACTCGGTTTGCAGGATCGAGAGAAGCAAGTCATTCGTTCCTTGTCTAAGGGATACAAGCAGCGCCTAGGACTTGCACAGGCAATCATACATGGGCCTGATCTGCTCGTACTGGACGAGCCTACTTCAGGGCTTGATCCGAAGCAAATTATTGAGATTCGCCAATTGATACGAGAACTTGGAGAGAACCATACTGTACTGCTATCCACACATATTTTGCCGGAAGTAACAGCGATTTGTAATCGTGTACTTATTATTAATAAAGGCAGTATGGTGCTTGATGGAAAGCCCGAAGAGCTTGGTCAGAAGATGGGGGAGAAATTCGAAGTGTCGTTGCAAGTTAAAGGTTCCTCGGAGGCTGTTGAACAAGCTATTGGTGATATTGGCTATTTAACAGAGCCGATGAAGCAAGATGGAGAAGATACGGTGCGATTACGAGTTGCTTCAGAAGATGGGTCGGATATCCGAGAATCGTTATTCTACCGATTTGCACAAGGTGGGTATCCGATCCTAGAGATGAAGCGGGAAAGTCTTTCACTGGAGGAGATCTTCTTACAATTAACACGTGAGGACGCAAAGACCGAACAAGTACAAGGAGAAGCAGGCGAAGAGGAAACAGACCAAGAAGCTCTTAACAGTGAAGGATTAACACAAGATGAACAGTCTATAGAAGAGTCGCCATCACCTGTAGTGGATAAGGAGGTGGACAAGCATGCGTAAGACATGGGCGATTTGTCGCAAGGAGCTTCAATCCTTCTTCTACTCACCTGTTGCATATGTCGCATTCGCTTTCTATGCACTGCTCTCGAGTGTGATGTTCTACATGAATTTTGTCGGTATGCAGCCTAGTATTATTGATGTCCGGTATATTGTCTCGAACACCGCATTCATTTATTTGTTCATCATTCCACTGCTCACGATGCGGCTGATGGCAGATGAATTTAGACAAGGCACGGATGAACTTTTACTCACATCACCAACGAGTCTAACCGAGATCGTACTTGGCAAATATGCAGCAGCATTGGTCGTGAACACGGCACTCATGGCATTCTCTTTTATATATGCACTTATCATGGCGGCTTATGGTCCACTCGATCAGCCCGTATTATGGCTTTCTTATTTAAGTATCTTCCTTGTTGGGGCAGCGATGATGGCAGTCGGCTTGTTCGCCTCGTGTCTTTCCAGTAACCAGATGGTTGGCGGGATTATCGGACTTGTCATCCTACTATTGTTCTGGGTAATGGATGCGATCGGCAACAGTTTTACTGGCAAACTTAAAGACATCATCACGCAGTTCTCACTTAGTAATCGATCTATTAATTTACAAAAAGGAATTTTAAGCGGTGTGGACATCTTCTTCTATATTGGTCTTGTCATCGTGTTCCTGGTGCTTAGTATTCAAGTTGTACAAAGAAAGCGGTGGAGGTAATGAGGATGAAACAATGGCTGCGCGGCACGAATGCCGCTGTCCTATCCGTTGCCGTCATCGGCATTTTTATCGCATTAACGATGTTGGTTGGCTCCTTTAAAGGCTTTGAGTGGGACTTGACGAAGAATAAGAACTTTACCTTATCTGAGCAGACGAAGTCGGCATTAAGCGAGCTTAAGCAAGATATTCGGATCGTTGCACTGACGAATGCAGGAGTCGGTCTGAATCACGAAGTGATGGATATGCTGAAGGAATATAAGAAGCGTTCCTCTCACATTACCGTTGAAGAATACGACATGACCAAGGAACCTTCGATTGCCAAGCAATATGAGGTGGATGCCAATGGCACGATCGTACTGGAAAGCGGCTCGAACAAGAAAGTCGTTCATTTCTACGAGATGTTCATGGCAGATAACACGACTGGCGGTTATCAGTTCACTGGTGAAGAGAAATTTACGAATGCGCTTATGGGCTTAACTTCAACAGAAAAGCATACCGTTTACTTCTTAACCGGACATGAAGAGACACCGCTTGAGCAGATGAGCGCGCTGCGTGCTTCGCTTGAGGGTGAGAATTATGTCGTGAAGGAACTGAACTTGCTTCGAGAAGGGGCAATTCCAGCTGATGCTGAGATGATATTTGCTGTAGGTCCGAGTAAAGACATTAGTGATAAAGAGACGGAACTGCTTCGAACCTACATGAATGGCAAAGGCAAGCTGTATCTATCCTTAGGTTTCAACAAAGATATGGCATCCTCTTGGAAAAATATCGACGGGATCATGGCTGATTACGGTATCAAAGATCAACATGCGATAGCGGTTGAGTCGAAGCAGAATGCTTTATTTGATCCACTTACGATTATTCCTAACTATGGTTCGCATCCGATTACGGACCAGTTAGCGAAGTATGATCTCATTACGCTCCTCTCGCTTGCGATTAGCATGAATCATGATGAAGCGAATGAGAAATGGACGGCAACGCCGATTTTACAAACATCCGATCATGCTTATGGGGAGACAGACATCGCATTGTTAGGTCAATCCAAGACGACTCAGGATGACAAGGATATGAAGGGGCCACTCAATCTCGGTTATGTCATCGAAAGCAAAGAAGGTAAACCGAAGGCGATCTTCTTAGGTAGTTCGACGATCTTAATGGACGGGGAGATCAACAAGCAGGGCAATCGAGACTTTGCACTTAATGCAGTTTCATGGTTACAAGAGAAAAATGATGGTGTAACCATTCGTCCACGCCAAGGTGCTAATTATCAAATGGCAGCAATGACACCAGGTGGAGCACAATCGATATTTTGGGGAACGATTGTCATTATTCCATTACTCTTCTTATTAACAGGCGGATGGATTTGGTGGAGGCGTAGACTCGGATGAAGCGATACATTCCAACCTTACTATTAGTCGTTATTTGCATTGGGCTGTTCTGGTATACAGGTGGACGCGATTTTTATGAAGAGACATCTGAAGAGAGCAGTCAGAGACTATTCGCATTTGAACAAGATGATGTGAACAAGATGATGGTGAAATGGAATGAGCAAGAAGTTGATATGAATCGGCAAGACGATAAATGGGTAATGGAGAAACCGGCTGCTTATCCGGTCAATCCGAATATGGTTAGCAGTTTTCTTGAATCTTTAAGTGGTATCTCGCAAGATATGATCGTAGAAGATAATGCATCCGACTTAGGCAAGTATGGACTAGAGAAGCCAAGCGGCGAGTATGAGGTTACGTTAAAAGATGGGAGTAAGCAGCTCCTTCGGATCGGCGATGAACTGCCTGTTCCAGGCAATTATTATGCAACAATTGATCAATCGAAGCGGGTTTATCGCGTAGGAGCTTCAAGTGTACAGGCTTTGCAAAAAGAGCCCCTGCATTTTGTAGCGCGTACCCCTGTTTCCTTTAACTCAGATCAGGTGACAGATGTGACGTTCCATTGGAATAAGGAAGAATGGTCGATGAGTAAGGCGAGTCTCGATCAGACTGCTATTTTATCCAAGTGGAAGCTAGGTGATCAAGAGTTAGATGGAAGCAAAGCGAACATGTTGCTCGACAAAATCTCGTTTCTTGCCACCGAGCAGTTGATGAAGCCCGCATCTGAAATTTCCATGAAAGCACCTGAACTAACCATTACGATCAAGATGACCCAAGATGGAACATCGAATACAATAACCCTTCAAGGCAAAATTGAGGGGGATCAAGTATGGGTTGTGAGTTCTGGTGGACAGTGGGCTTATGCGATTGCATTAAGTGAAGTGCAGACTGCATTTGATCAAGCCAACCAATTAAAATAAACAAATATAATAAGCGTGCAACAAGAACCTGTGTCCTTTTTCAAAAAGGATGCAGGTTTTTTTGTGTAGGAATAGGCATGTATCAGGCTTGGACGACATATACAAGTTACAGGGATGTCCAATTTGGTATAAGAGGTGGTAGACAATGAACAAAAGAAGACTCGCTCTTGGACTTGCAGGCTTACTCGTAATTAGTGGACTTGGTACAGCGTGTTCATCCTCTTCAACATCGAGCGGAGCTGCGGATCAGCAGCATGAAGCCGGTATGGAGATGAAGAAGCCTTCCATTGATGCGAATATTAAATCAACTGGAACCAGTGCGACGATTGTGTATACAGTTAAGAATTTCACCTTAACTGAAGACCATATGAGTCAAGCGAATGCTCATAATGAAGGGCATGTGCATGTCATTGTTGACAATGTAGATCGTGCTAAGCTGGGGGAGGAGAAGACAATTCTACTGGAAAACTTGAAACCAGGTAAGCACACTGTCGTTCTCAGCTTACAGCAGAATGACCATACCCCACTTGGGATTAAGAAAGAGTTAGAAATTGTGATCAAGTAATTAACCTAGCTAATTATTGACGGTTTTATGGAAAAGTCCATCCAAAGAAATGGAAATGGACTTTTTTTCTTCACAAAATATTTTACAGTCTTTGTCAATGTGGTAAGGTGAGAGGAGGAACTGGATAGAGAAGGTGTTAAAGGTGCGAAATGGGATGTTGTGCATACATATACAGGACTGCCGACTCTAACAGAAGTTTAGGAAATTGATTATAATGGCAGGATAAGAGAGTTGTACGGTCCCATGTGAATCCGGTATTTCTATTGTAAAGGAGCGTTTTACGTATGTCAGACCCCGCAGAAAAACAGAATCAACAAATTATGCTGCAAGAACTTGAACAAATGCTTCCTGAGTTTACTGACATCCATTCCTCATTTGAGAGGCTTGCACCTATGATTGACCGATTTACACTCCTCATGAGACAGGTGTCTACCTTAGAACCACAAAGCATTGAGCAATTTATACATATGATTGATAATATGAAAGACAATAGACGTCAATTTAGCGACATTTATGCAATTCTTTCGGGTATGTATGTCAAAATGAAATACACCTCTCATTTGGTTAGCCCTGCTCAAATTACGAATGAGGATAGTCCACTCTCGAGTACACTACATAATGGCGTTACCCAAATTTCTGATTTATCTAAGTAAATATACCCTAGAAAATAAATAGGAATGAAGTCCGATAATAGATACACTGACCTACATTAGTCAGTGTATTTTTTTCTATTTTTCGAAGGTGATTTTCCAGTTTTCACTTCGCTATTTACACATTTGACAGGTGTACATGGGTAGAATAGACTGAGGTGAATAGTTCAATTTGGGATGATTTTGATGTGGAGGGTACTCGTTGATTATAGATACAAAATCGTGGAGACATGTATTTAAATTAGATCCTGACAAACAATTAACCGATGAACAATTAGAACACTTGTGCGTATCTGGCACAGATGGGATAATGGTAGGAGGTTCGACAGGCGTTACCTATGAGAACACGGTGGATTTACTGGCGCGCATTCGTCAATATGAAGTGCCCTGTGTACTGGAAGTGTCGCATCGCGATGCCATTGTACCCGGTTTTGATATGTATATGATTCCTGTCGTACTCAATAGCGGTGATCCCCAGTGGATTGTGGGTCAGCAGATGGAAGCAATCGCGGAATATGGTTCATTAATGGACTGGGACGAAATTTTAACCGAAGGTTATATCATTTTGAATGGAGACTCGGCAGCAGCTAAGCTCACCTCCGCACAGACGGATATCAGTGAACGTGAAGTGGTGGCTTATGCGCGTATGGCAGAGCAAATGTTCAAGATGCCGATTTGCTATGTCGAATATAGCGGAACTTTTGGTGATATGGATATCGTTCGTCAGGTCAAAAGAAACCTTCGCGATACACAACTTATGTACGGCGGTGGAATTAATAGCTTAGAGAAGGCAAAGCTTGCAGGTGAAGCAGCCGATACCATTATTGTAGGAAATATTATTTATGAAGATTTCAATCAAGCGTTGGCAACCGTTGCAGGCTGCCAATCCATGTAAGGAGGAAATTTCGAGATGTGGAATCAACAACCGAACATTCTAGAAGCCATCTCCCGACTAAATCCGCCCCAGCGTCAAGCTGTTGAAGCGGTGAATGGTCCATTGCTGATCATGGCAGGTGCGGGAAGTGGTAAGACGCGCGTACTGACGCATCGTATTGCGTATTTAATTGCCGAGCGTAAAGTGGCGCCGTGGAGCATTCTTGCGATTACATTTACGAATAAAGCAGCTCGTGAGATGAAAGAGCGTGTCGATAAACTTATTGGTGTAGCGGGTAACGATATTTGGGTATCCACCTTCCACTCGATGTGTGTGCGCATTTTGCGTCGTGATATCGATCGTATTGGCTATACGTCCAACTTTACCATTCTGGATTCTTCCGATCAGCTTTCTACCATTAGAGGCATCATGAAAGAACAGAATATTGATGTGAAGAAGTTTGAGCCAAAAGCGGTTCAAGCGGAAATTTCGACTGCGAAGAATGAACTGATTACGCCTGATCGTTATGAGAGTAAGATCGGGGACTATTTTCAAGGATTGGTCGGCAAAATATACACCGCTTATCAGAAGAAGCTGAAGACGAATAATGCACTTGATTTCGATGATCTCATTATGAAGACGATTGAGCTATTTAAAGAAGTGCCGGAAGTACTTGATTTCTATCAAAATAAATTCCAGTACATTCACGTCGATGAGTATCAAGATACGAACCGTGCGCAGTACATGCTTTGTAATATGTTAGCAGATAAACATCACCGCATTTGCGTAGTAGGGGATAGCGACCAGTCGATTTATCGCTGGCGTGGAGCAGATATTACGAATATCTTGAATTTTGAACAGGATTATCCGGAAGCACAGACGATCTTGCTAGAACAGAACTATCGCTCGACAAGCAACATTCTGAAAGCAGCGAACGAAGTTATCTCTAATAATACAGGTCGTAAACCGAAGAAACTTTGGACAGATCGTGGCGACGGAGAGAAGATCAAGCTATATCAAGCGGATTCGGAGCATGCCGAAGGTTATTATATTGCGAGTGAAATCAGTCGTAATCGTGGTAAAAGTAAAAACTATGCGGATCATGCAATTTTGTACCGGACGAATGCACAGTCTCGGGTAATCGAGGAGATTTTGATCAAATCGGAAATTCCTTATCAAATCGTGGGCGGCGTAAAGTTCTATGATCGCAAAGAGATTAAGGACATTCTAGCTTACTTACGTCTACTATCGAACCCGAATGACGATATTTCCTTAATGCGAATCGTCAATGTACCGAAGCGTGGTATCGGGGATACATCGATGGAGCGGGTTTCTGAAGCGGCGGCACGCCGCGGTATTTCGCTTTCTGTCATGCTCGACGAGGTTGAATCCATTGAGATCACATCACGTGCGCGCAATGCATTAGGCGATTTCCGTGAGATTGTTATGTCCTTGCATCATATGGTTGAGTACCTGACAGTTACCGAATTAACGGAAAAGATGCTTGAACTGACGCAATATCGGGAAGAACTGAAACGTGAGAACACCCTAGAGTCCAAGGCTCGTTTAGAAAATATCGAAGAATTCTTGTCCGTAACGATGGACTTCGAGAAGCGTAACGAAGACAAGTCCCTCGTGTCTTTCCTAACAGACTTGGCACTTATCGCAGATATCGATGTGATGGACAAAGAAGAAGGGCCGCAGGATTCCGTCGTCTTAATGACGATGCATGCTGCCAAGGGTCTAGAGTTCCCTGTCGTGTTTATCGCAGGGATGGAGGAGAACATCTTCCCAAGCTCCCGTTCCCTAATGGAAGCTGATGAGCTTGAAGAAGAGCGTCGTCTCGCATACGTAGGGATTACCCGTGCCGAGACGGAGCTTCATCTCACATGCGCGAAGATGCGCATGCTGTACGGCCGGACGAGCGCGAACGCACCGTCCCGGTTCATTGCCGAGATCCCGGCGGATCTCGTATTGGCGGCAGGCGCCGCAATTGGCGGTCGCGGAAGCTCCGCCAGCTCGGGCTGGTCGCCCGCACCACGTGGCGGCATGGCCGCTAGCGGTGGTGCCCGCACCTCGTGGGGTGCGGCAGGGGCTAACTCCACCGGCATGAGCGGTGGAGCAGGTGCCAGCGCGACCTCCCGTGTGGTCGCGAAGCCAGTGAGCACGGTGAACACCGTGCTCGATTATGCCGTGGGTAACAAAGTATCCCACGGGAAGTGGGGCACCGGTGTCGTCGTCTCCGTCAAAGGAACAGGCGACGACACCGAAGTGCAGATCGCGTTCCCGGCGCCGGTCGGCGTCAAGCGATTGCTTGCCAAGTTCGCGCCGATCACGAAAGTGATCGAATAATCGAGAGGAGGACCTAAGCTTATGTCTGATGTTAAACAACAAATGACCCTGCTAATCGATACCATCAATCATCACAATTATTTATACTACACGCTGGATCGTCCTGAGCTTGCTGATGGAGAGTACGACCGCATGTATGATCAACTTGTTCAATTGGAGCTAGAGAGCGGAATCGTACTTTCGAACTCTCCAACTTCACGTGTAGGCGGTGATATGCTTAGCGGCTTTACGCCGCATCGTCACCAGGCGCGGCTATGGAGTCTGGACAAAGCGCAGAATGAATCGGATTTGGAAGCGTGGCATACACGTGTACACAAGTTGATCAACGATTACAATTCACGTCATCCAGAGAATCCATTGCCAGCCCCTTCTTTTGTTGTGGAGTTGAAGTTTGATGGTTTAACTCTGAACTTAACCTATACGAACGGTACGCTCGTACAAGCAGCTACCCGAGGAACGGGTGAAGTGGGCGAAGGTATTTTGGCACAAGTTCAGACGATTAAATCCATTCCTCTCGAAATTCCATATAAGAGCGGAACCATTGAAGTACAGGGCGAAGGCATTATGAACTTGTCCACTTTGGAAAAATACAATGAGACGGCTGCCGACCCACTCAAGAATGCACGTAACGCTGCAGCTGGAGCACTTCGCAACCTCAATCCTAAGGTAACGGCATCACGTAAATTGAATGCTTACTTCTATAATGTTGGTTTTAAAAGTGCCGAACCTTTTGCTAACCATCAAGAGATGGTACAGTTCCTAGCCGACAATCGATTCAAGGTAAGCCCGTATATTCACTATGCGGATAACATTGAGGATGTCGCGAAAGAACTGAACAAAATCGCGGAGCAGCGTAGCACATTCGATTTCCTCATTGATGGGGGCGTTGTGAAGCTGACGGATATGCGTACACGTGAGGTGCTTGGATATACCGAGAAGTTCCCGCGCTGGGCAGTTGCGTTTAAATTCGAAGCAGAAGAAGCGACTACAATCTTAGAGTCCGTTTCATGGAATGTTGGTCGTACAGGCAAAGTAACTCCGATTGCTAAAGTGGAAGCTGTTGAACTTGCCGGCGTTACTGTACAGAACTGTACACTTAACAACATCGGCGATATCGAGCGTAAGAACTTGAAGTTTGCTTTGGGTTCATCTGTCTTTATTCGTCGTTCGAATGACGTAATCCCAGAAATCTTGGGTAAAGTGACGGAAGAAGCGGATGGTCAAGAGATCGTGTTCCCAACGCAGTGTCCAGACTGTGGTTCTGAGCTCGAGCAGCGTGGTGCGCATCTATTCTGTCCGAATCGACTAGGTTGTGCACCTCAGTTGATCGGGCGTATTACCCACTTTGCATCCCGTGATGCGATGGATATAGAGTTTTTCAGTGAGAAGACTGCAGAGCAGCTTCATCAAGAGTTAGGTGTGCGTGATCCAGCAGACCTCTATACCTTAACGAATGAGCAGCTGCTTGGTTTGAGCCGTTTTGGTGCGAAGAAAGCATCGAATCTTATCGATGCGCTCGACAAATCCAAGACTCGTGATCTTGCATCCTTCTTGTTTGCACTTGGCATTCCGAATACGGGCAAGACGACGACCAAAGTGCTTGCTGAACATTTCCGTTCATTAGAAGCGTTAATGGCAGCTTCGCAAGAAGAGCTCATGGCACTTCATGATGTGGGTGCGATTGTAGCTGATTCTATTTATTCGTTCTTCCGTGATGAGACGATGATCGATAGTGTGCAGCGTCTGCTTGGAGCAGGTGTTACTCCGACCATGCCAGAGGTTATGGAGCAGCAAGCTGCTGACACTGATCATCCTTTCTATGGTAAGACAATAGTAATCACCGGTTCGTACGAATCGTTCAGTCGTGATGAGCTAGGACGTAAGCTTGAAGCTTTAGGTGCGAAAGTGACAGGCTCGGTTTCCAAGAAGACGGACATAGTCGTTGCTGGTGAGAGTGCTGGTTCTAAACTAACGAAGGCGCAGGATCTCGGAATCCAGATCATTGACGATGAACAAGAGCTATTGAAGCAAATAGGCGAAGCATAATAGGTATATAGAAGAGCGAGAGTTGCCGCTGCGGTGGTACTCTCGTTTTTTATGTGTTGAAGTGCGACGTTTATTAACGTTATTAATAGTGTAAAGTAGTAATAATTTAGCAGTAATATTTTACCTTTATAAAAAGAGTTGCATTTAGTAAAAGAACCTGATAATATTAGTTCTTGTCACCGCGAGTGACACAAACAAGATGAAAAACAAAGCTCCTTGAAAACTGAACAAATCGATTGTAATACAGCGATAAAATAGTCGATGACACTTGTTTTTGCAAGTGATCACGACAAAGCGAGTCAGCAAGTTTTATGAGCAATCAGCTCTTTTAATGGAGAGTTTGATCCTGGCTCAGGACGAACGCTGGCGGCGTGCCTAATACATGCAAGTCGAGCGGAGTTGTTCCTTAGGGGATAGCTTAGCGGCGGACGGGTGAGTAACACGTAGGCAACCTGCCTGTAAGACTGGGATAACTCACGGAAACGTGTGCTAATACCGGATAAATAACATTCTCGCATGAGAGAGTTAGGAAAGATGGAGCAATCTATCACTTACAGATGGGCCTGCGGCGCATTAGCTAGTTGGTGAGGTAATGGCTCACC
>NZ_JANQBC010000011.1 GCF_024721995.1 Paenibacillus radicibacter | reverse complement strand
CTTCATAGTAGAGCGACCTCCTGGATGATGGGTTTTTGGGACAATGATCCCGTGCATAACCCCATCGTACCGAGGCGCTCGTTTTTTTTCAAAGCTCAGAATTAATCGTATTACAGGAATCTAACGGGACACGATAGCTCAATAATAAACTAAAACGCGGCTGTCGACATGGATTGGCAGCGGTTTTGCGCTAACTGGCAGGATAGTTTGAGATCATTTGCGGTGAATCCTACCATAAGTAACGGCGAAAAATAGGGAGTGCTCGGGCACTCCCTTCTAGCTGGTATTGTATCTTATCAAATGTTTACTTCACATTATGCCAATAAGGCGAACGAACAAAATGCTTATTCTCGGAGCAAGGCATTATATCGGTGAGTGTATACAAACCATGTAATGCTTGCTGTTAATAATGCCGACGAAATCAAAGCTGTAAGAATACTATATGTTTGCCAAATAAGTATCGTTGACCAATCTAATGCACAGCACATTATACACAGGGCAATCGTAGCAATCAGCAAAATAGCTGTAACAATTATTCGCTTTTTTGTCATTGGCTGCCGCTCATTCGTTTTCCTTCTGCGTAATCCTAAGAGAAAGAACAGAACGGCCAATAGGCAAAGAATAATTGTGGTAGACGATAAAATGATGTCCAGAAGCTGTGTACCGCTTATTTCATATGACTGCGTTAGATTGCCGTCTAATATATCTTTAACTTTTAGTACCATGCTTCTATTGATATTTGCGCCGTTGGTCAGCAAGCAGACGGCTGTTCGTTCATTTGGCAGTATGGCCACTTCGGTTCCGAAATTGGGATTGCCCCCTGGGTGCTCTATAATCGTTTGGTTGGCGTTTACCGACCAGCCCGCCGCATAATACATTTCGTTGACAGCCGGAACAGACATATCACCCTGATGTGATTTTTCGATAACCATATGGAATATTTCGGGTATGTCCTGCACAATACCCATCTGTATGCCCATCCAACGCGCCATATCTTTTGTACAAGAAATAATGTAGCCTGCGGGTTTATTCCCGGAATAATCCGGCGCGTTATATGGAGTTGTCATAAAAAAGGAAGAACGGTAGCCCTGTGCCAACTGTCCGGTGGTTTGAGCATCTTCTTTATAAACATACGTCTGGTGAAGACCTAACGGCTGAAATACCTGTTCCCTCATAAAGTCCTCATAGCTTTGTCCCGACACAATCTCAATAACCAAACCCAATACGTCATAATTAACGGTTCCATAGTTATACTGTTCACCGGGAGGGAACTCCAACTCAGCATCTACCAGCATTTCCACAGTCTTTTGTAGCAAATCTGGCGTATTGCCTTGTGGAATATTTTGAGTATGCCTACCATTTGTTAGGCCGCTAGTATGGTGAAGAAAGTTATTGAGTGTAAAGCTTTGCATATCAACAGGTTTCCCTTGATACTTTAACGTAAACCAAGGTAAATATTTTTGGACAGTGTCAGTCATTGACAGCAGTCCTTGCTCTTCCAACAGCAGAATACCCATGCCGGTAAAAGCTTTACTGACCGAGGCCAACTCATATAGTGTATTTTCACTTGCAGACAACCCATTCTCACGGTCTGCATACCCGGAAGAAAAGTAGAACACTTCATCATCAGCAAGTATTGAGATTGACATTCCCGGCACACCTGATATACGACGGGCATCATCCAGCAACGCTTGTATTGCCGCAGATTGCGTATCTGACAACGACGCATAACTTTGTGTTGCGAATCCTGAGAATAATATAAGTATCGTTAATACAAAAACAATAGTCTTTTTCATAAACTCTCCATTTCAAAAAAATTATGCGAGGATAATATAAACAACCCGTAGTACGCTTTATCTGCAAAATGTGTCATTTCACTATATTTAATACCAGATGTTCAATGATCAGATTACTATTGTAAACTTCACATTCTTATGGATATTATTTTTAGGAACAGAAAAAGACACATCTGCTTCATCAGCAGAAGGGTCAATTGTCTGAAAGTAATCCCAACGTTCTCATCAAAGGTTAACTGGATCTCTTCAATCTGTTTCGTTACAAAATCCTATTTATTTATAATATTATACATCACTAGCGTTGCATTAAACCTGTAGTCAATTTTTAAGTGAATATTCAGAAATATATTATTTCCTCCTAAGTCAAAAGGTCGATTACGGGTTAGAGGTAGTCTATACATTTGGTAAAATTATACTGTTTCAACACTGGTTAACTGAACTATTTAGGTTTTCTTTCGCCTACCTACAGATGAACGGCTTGGCTTTCGGTAGATCCGCTCAAGCCATGTTTCTGTACAATCCCAACATAACCACTTTTAGCCATCGTTAAAGGGTGAGCAGGCCGTGCTTTGTTTCAGTCTCCATCTTTACTAAAACCAACAAACAGAATGCAATGAGAGCGATCCAAACTTGGTTCATAACCGCTTGCTCACTTGTTCCATAAAAGGTCTTGATTCGTACATGTTGCTTCATCCATTTGAAGAAAGTTTCTATTGCCCAACGTTCCAGGTAAATCTGGCTGATTTCATCGGCCTCCAGGTCGAAACGAATTTTCAAGATGGCGACCCTATTTCTTTCGGAATCTTGTGCATGAATGAGTCGTAGGATGTTTTCTATTCGCTTCTGCGGGGTGCCGATGTATACCATCTCATCGGATAGAACCTGACTTTCCTCTGGCAACGAGAAGGTATGTGCCACGCGTATAACGGTATTCTTCTTCGTGCGTGTAACGAAAAAAATGCCCCGTTCGCAATAATCGTCGAACCTCTCATAGTCGATGTAGCCGCGATCAAAGACATAGGTCATACCAATCTCATCTACCAGATGTTCCATATGACTGCGATCGTTCTTCTTCGCCGTTGTCATCAGGACTTTCTCTGGAATGGTTGCTGCATCGTATATGTAGGCTAACCGCAAGTGTAATTTGATACCGGCCACGGTCTTACGAAACTCGGCCCACTTATACTTCTGCAAACAAAGTCTGATGGTCGTAGAATCGATAATTCGAAAATCTCGTCGTGAAGAAGATGGTGCAGCATGCTCACGAATCCGAAGTACTAGATCGCTAAACATCTTTTCAAGTAATGACGGATCGACCTGATTATGTTTTCGGCTTAATTGAGAAGCGGAGATAGATGTGATGCCAAGCTCTTTCTGAAAACCCTTAGATAGCAAGTCATCTGCGATTTCACGTAAACCATCACGCGGATGAAGCTGGGCATGCAAGAACAGTTTAAGGTAGGAAAGTGTCGTTAACTTCTTTACGTACTTATCTTGATCGGTCTCATATACGCGTTTTGCAAATTTCTTAACGCAAATAGGAGGAAGCCATTTACCGAATGACGAAAATAGTGTATTCTTGTCCATGAGATTGGTCCTTTTTTAATGGATTATGGACAGGAACTACCTGCCATTCCATTATAAAGGATCTTTTTATTTTATGCTGTTAATTACTTAATATTTCGAGTGTTCAGATTAAATTAATGCAACGCTAGTGATTATACATACAATCTTTAATCCTCAACATATATACCTTGTTCATAAATTTATTATCCATCATCTAATCGATACATTCATTAGTATTGCTAAACTTGAGTAAACTTTGGTGCAATTTTGCAGAAAAGACGCAGGTTGGCCATTAGAATTGCACCGGTAATTAATTAAGCTAACGAGGAACTATAGCTAAATAATTAACAAAACGCGGCTGCCGACATGGATCGGTAGCCGCGTTGCGCTAACGGGCAGGATAGTTGAATTTACATGATAAGAATGACCATTCTTTGATTTCTTCTGAATATTAACTATTTTAAGTCATGAGTTTTTATCTTATCCAATTCTTTTTTTCTCTTCTGGCTAAGGGACTTTCTTCCTGCACTCCATTCTGCAATAAGGAAAAGCAACCCAAATAGTAGATAAAGGATAAAACCTAAATTGCTTTCGATACGACTAGTAACAAACATCCATATTAAAAACACAATATAGGCTACTGGGATAACTGATCCCCAATAAACGTTGTTCCTGGTTGAAAAAAAATATTGAACTGCTAATATCCCCACTACAATCAAAAGTCTGTATGTATCATCCATTATTATTCTTTCCTTTCTTGTTTATATTTTTCAATGATCAGTTTTGCGTCCTCAACGCTTATGCGATCATCAATCGATAGATTTTTGATGAATTTGATGAAGTCCTCATTATCTATAGCGTCATTGATTTTTATTTTCTCGATCAATCTATCGAGCTTAATCCTTACTGTTGGATATGATACTTCATATACTTTTGCGATTTCTTTCAAAGAACCTGATTTGAGAACAAAATTCTTTATGAATTCTAAGTCCTCATTTTCTAAGGATAATATCCAGTTAGGCACATTTTTTAAATCCATGGCATGTTTCCCCTCCTTTTTCATTAATACTGTAACACACCAGTTTAATTAAATCAAATAAAAGATAAATAATATTTAATATAAATATTAATTATTATTTCATTTATATTAGTATATAAGTTATATTTACTTCATTTTTTTTGAAGTTGAAGAGAATGGAGACGCTTAATAATGCTGGCAAGTCAGTCGTCGCATACCTTTTATGGGTATAGGAAGAATCTTGGGGCATAGTTGAATAGCAAAGTGATTAAATAATAGCAACACAAAAACTCTTGGACACAATCCAAGAGTTTTTTGCTGTGAACAAGACTATTTTAAAAGCTGCTCGTATTTATTCATGTACTTCACGACGGTTAGCACGAATGTAGCATGTGACCATGTGAGTGGAGCGACTGATACAGGATCTCCTGTAAGTGGATCGAGCTGTTCAGGTAAGATACCGCTTTCCATTGCATGCCTACAGACCCATTCCAAGGTACGTTTAGGTGAATCGAGATCTGCAATAGACTGCGCACATTCAATTTCCCACTCTGCTAGCCAGAGGGTACAGATGATCCATGGATTGCCGGGGATACGCTCAATATCCGATGAACGTTGGAAGTAATAATCATGGGAATAACGAGCAATACCGCCAACTTCGGTCTGTATCGTAAGTCCCGCTTTAATCGCTTTCATCGTGGCGACGACACGTGCATCATTCGCTGGAAGTACGCCAAATTCAAATAAACCGTACATCGAGCTCTCAAGCGTCATGTCTTTCACCCATTTGCTATCTTCATAGTACAATCCGCGTACGAAGCGACCCGCCTGCTCATCCCATAAATGCTGAAGCAAACCAGATTTCAATCGCTCGGCTGTATGCTTGTATCGGTTGCTGCGCTCATCGTCTCCGAATAAAGCGCAGAAGTTAGAAGCGGCAAGTAATCCGCCATAAACTGCGGAGACAGTGAACGTGTAAATACCGTATCGCTCTTCCCACAAGTCATAGCTCGGATTCGGTAAATTCAATTCTTGGTTCACATACTCGGCTAGAAAGCTCGCTGACTTACGTACTAAGCTGTGATATAGCGATTGCGCAAGCTCGATGGAACCATGCTGCTGATAATCTTCCCATAATGCAAAGAGCACAAGGGCAGTCTCGTCTTCTTGAATGGGCAGTCGTGGCTGACCTCCATGAACAAATGGATGCCAGGAGGAACCAACCGTACCATCTGGATTGTATTTGTGATGCAAGTAACCTTCACTGGATAACGCATTGGCACAAAACAGGTAGAAAGGTGTAACCATACCTGAATAGCCTGCTTTGGACATGGCATAGGCAATTAAGGCTCCATCTCTTGGCCACATGTACGAGTAGTGATCTCGATTACTCTGCATAATATCGGAGTCGTTCGCAGCAATGATTGCACCGTCTGTATTCGTCTGGGTACGTACGATGAGCAAGCTGTGTTTGAACAGACCAATAATGTCAGGCGTGAGATTGCCATAGTTGCGCGATTCTTTGTTCGACCAGCGCTGCCAGAAGATTGCGACGCGGTCCAGTAGTTTGCCGGGGTGATTTTCTTTGACGTAGGAATCAAGTTTCTTCACATCTTCTAATGTGCTACCCGCTGTCATCCAATAGTAGACGGTATGTTCACCCTTGGAGGGAAGCTGCATTCGCAAAGATAGGGTCGAGTCGACTGATCCTTGTGCAATCGTATTCATCATAAGGTGTCCGTCTTCCGCATCTCGCCAAGTTCCTTCGGCGTTATAGAAGCGTTTGACTCCAGTTGTGTATTGGAAGATGCCTTCACTGCCTGTGGAGCCGTTGAACATGAAGTAGTTGTCTTTTTTATAATGAAAAATCGTATTGTTGTACGGGTAGTAGGCAGCTGTATCGCCGATCTCCGTCTCATTAATGAGTAAATCTTGATTGAAGAAGAGACGTACTTCTCGCTGCGCGTTGTGATGGTTGTGCAAAGTGATCCGTTTAATATAGATATGATCCCGTTGATGCACGCCATCTTGGATGTTGAGTGTAAGTCCAAGCTGATTGTTCGTAGCGGTTACATCTGTGACAAGGGAATCTTCGATATATGACAATTGAAAATGCCATTCGGGGTCATTCAGCCATGAGAATGCGCCATCGACCCACACACCAACTCGGCATTGATACCCACCAATATGATTGAGCTGCCCCACATAAGGGTAGTATAAATCACGCATATACGTATTGCGATCTAGATTAATTAATAGTTTTCCATTACCAATTACGAAATGTCTCGGCAAAATATCACGTCCTCGCTATCATCGATCCTATGAAACTATGATTTCCATATGGCGATCATATTAAACGTTTAGTAGGTGATTGGAAGGTGGTCTTCGTACAAGTTAGCGGTCTGTCTAGCGAAATGTGACCACACATACCGATATTGTATGGTATGTAAGGCAACTTGGTGCAATTCCAAAAATGTGACAGGATGCGTGAGTAAATGTTGAATTGCTGCTGCAAGCATCGTGCTATTACCAGCAGGGACGAGCCAGCCATCAACACTATGGGTAATCATTTCACTTAGTCCACCGACATGACTTGCAACTAACGGAACACCGTAAGACATGGCTTCAAGCGCGACAATTCCCAGCGGCTCATATAGCGATGGAACGATGCATAGGGATGAGGTTTGGAACAAGTGATGTTTCGTATGCTCATTTGCCCACCCTACAAAGGTAATATGTTTGGAAAATGGTCTCGCAAGTTCTCGAAGCTCCGCTTCCATGGGTCCGACACCTGCGATGCGAAGGTGGAGATCGGGAATGGAAGGAATTAATTGCGATATAGCGTCAATTAGGATATGGACGCCTTTCTCATAGACCAACCTGCCGATAAATAAGAGGTTGGGATGTGGTGGAGCGAGAGCTTTGTTGCTCGGATATGATGCAGGGATGTTCGCGCCCAGCTTCGCTTTTGGCGCGGCAGCATGCGCAGCGACCGATGGGACGTCAATCCCGCACGGGATTACCGTCACCTTCTGCGGCGGCACACCGTGGACGGTCGTCACCTCCGTCCACATGGACTTGCTGCACACGATGACGTGTGCAGCCCTTCGCATGAGCTGGCATTCCAGCTCATGGATGAATGCGGGCAGGCCAGGTTCCAGCCTGCCGAACCTGCGTCCATGTTCCGTGGCATGGACGGTAGCGATCAGCGGGAGCTGCAGCGCTCCCGCTGATTGACTGGCTGCGTGAAGCACCAGCCAGTCATGGGCATGGATGAGGTCGAAGGCTCCCTCATCCATGCCCAGCTTCGCGATCCGCTCGGCAATCGCGAAGTTCACCTGCAGCACCCGATCCCAGAAGTGGATGGGATCGGGTGCTGCAAGTGCCTGGACGCGGTGAACGTGCACGCCGTCCAAGAGCTCCTCCGCGGGGGAGTCGCTACCCGTGCATGTGAATACATGCACGGTGTGACCTAGCCCCGCGAGGTGCCGCGCGAGGCCTTCGACCGCGCGGCCTAACCCGCCGACGATGTGCGGCGGGTACTCCCACGCGAGCATCGCAATGCGAAGCGGGTTTTGCCTAGGCTGTCGCTGTGGCAAAGCGGCAGGGGGGGAGCTGTGCGCTGACACCTCACACAAACTCTGAACCTCCTGCTCGTTCCACAATGAAGGGGGAAATTGCTCCCTAAGATCATCCTGAACATTTTGCTCTCCTCGTTCAGCTTTCTCGATAAATCGACCACGTTTAACAGAATAAACTTGCTCATCACAACCATCACGATCATTTTCTCCAATAGGACCTTCTTGCGTGATTTGCCCCACCTTCACATCCCCATAAACCGTATACCCCGAGAACAGAGCAGCACCCTTACACGACTGCACCATCGCCTCGAAGGGATCATTCGGATATCCTTCAACCGGGAGGATAAATTCATCACTGCCAACACGCACAATCGCAGAGCGCAGCAAGCTTACAAACACACTTTCTCTTGGAAATACGCCTAAGTCCGCAACATAACATCGACCGTTATACAGTTGTTCCACCTGCAAATGACCCGTTGCGGCTATACTTCGATACTCTTTCATAAGAAATGAGCGAGGAGGGGAATCTATACAATCCGTAACATCGTACAAGCGAATAGTAGGACATATTGAATCTAGGCTTGTCTGATAGTGCATTTCGATACAATTGATCATCGACCGTGGAAGATCCCAATTGATTGTGGTTGTGCGAGAATGAGTAGATACAAGGTTGATCATTATGCTATCACCTGAATGGTTATTTTTGTCTATTTTAACATAGCTATAACGAAAAAAGACCCACCTACTTGAGCAGCAGGTTGATCTTTTGGACGTTCTTTAAATTTTATGTTGGTGTTTGATTCATGTGAAGTGGGAGTTTGGTCATCCGAACTAGTGAATCGTACACATTCGTAGATGTTAGGATTGCTTCATAATCGGTTAATTGCACATTATCGTAGATTTGGGTCAGACCCGTGTGATACTGGACGATCATTTTCGAGGACTCTTCATCGTACTGCACGCATGCAATTTGCTTCGATACAATGGGGATCATCTGCATAGGGACCCTCCTTTATGTAAGTCAAATGCCTACCCAAATATATGCCATTAATTAACTATTTAGAATTGTCTCCCTAAAAAGAGGAATTTTCCATTGTTGTCTCGAATACGATTCCTGTAAACTAATTAAAAAAAACCATACTCTTTTATAAGCTTTCGCATTAATAATGGCTGTTATGACGAGGAGGGAATCACATGAGCTTTTGCTGTGGAGCAAGCATGATCGGAGCTAAGGGAACACTTAAACACCTTCGGACTCATATTCACAATGTGCCTATCGTTTTTTGTCCAGTTTGCCATCGTGTCGAAGTGCACTACATGGTTGAACATGAGTATGAAGTTTTGTCAGAGTATGCTCATAGTGACGGTGCTTATGAAGTTGATTTTGTCGAGTATGTAGACCCAGAAGAAGAAGAAATTATGTTTGAGAACTGCGTCAGTCACGAAGATGAAGATCCGATCTTAGTCGTTCAGAACCAAATTGATATGGCACTCGATTTATTGTCGGTCGCCAAGAATTTGAAGGACGAAGAGTGGGAGGAACAACTCAAGAAGCGTTTATCTGCTCTTAGTGTACGGCGCGGAAGACTGCTCAAGAAAGATTCACCGATTGTCAAAACTTCATCACCAGGAACATCCATAAAGCCGAACGGCTAACATACAATAAACCCATTGCTAACATTCAATTAGAATGTAGCAATGGGTTTTTATTCATAACATTAAATCTTACGCTTAGAGGCTTTAACAGATTGTGTGATTTTTTTCCATCTATCTTTTTCCGCTGCTCGCGCTTGTCGATTGGTTTTACGTTCGAGAAAAGCAATCTCTTTTTGCAACTTAAGATAGCTGTTATAGCGTTCTTGTGTAATGGAACCATCGCGAATTGCAGCACGAATGGCGCAGCCAGGTTCATTCTTATGCAGACAATCACTGAACCGACACTGCTCTGCATACGTCTCAATATCCTCGAATGCCTCTTGAATACCGGATTCTCCATCCCAAAGTCCAAGTTCACGCATCCCGGGTGTATCGATAATCATTCCGCCATTTGGCAACATAACCAGTTCGCGGTGTGTAGTCGTATGACGACCTCGATCATCACCTTCGCGTACCTCTTGGACATCCATCATGGTCTGTCCAGATAGTCGATTCACGATGGACGATTTACCAGCACCTGATGAGCCTAGTAAGGCAACGGTCTGCCCTTGTGCTAAATAGGGTGCAAGCTGATCCATCCCTTCATCAACTAGCGAAGAAATGACAAGAATCGGGACACCGATTGCGACGCTCTCCACTTCAGCTATTTTGCTGTCTATATCGCTGCATAGATCAGATTTGCTGAGAATGATTACGGGCTGTGCGCCACTTTCCCAAGCTAGAATGAGATAGCGTTCAAGCCTGCGGATATTAAAGTCGTTATTTAGCGCGTTGACGAGGAAAATCGAGTCTACATTTGCAGCAACGATTTGCTCATCTGGAATGGATCCTGCTACTTTACGAGAGAATTTACTTTTGCGTGAAAGAATACCGTGAATGGATGCACGACCTTCCAGAGGGCGAGCAGAGATGGCAACCCAATCTCCAACTGCAGGATAGTCTTCACGACCATCCGCTAGATGTCTTAATTTTCCGGTAATTTCCGCTAGTAAATCGCCTTGTTCGGTGTACAAACGGTACATATGTTTATGCTCAAGTGCAACACGACCGAATGTGAAACCTTCTTTTATATAGGATTCCCCGGATTGATTATAAAATGAACTCCAACCTAATGTTTCTAATGTGTTATTCGTCAACTCAAATTCCTCCAATGTGGTTATCATAATGGTTTTACCTTATGACCACAGAGGAACCCTCATTAGAATAATCGCTTACGTGTTTGAAACGGTAACAACGTTATCTTTAGAGGGTATTCTGTGATCCTTTCTTTACCGCTGCGTCTAATACAATTAAATTTGTCATAAAACATCCCTCCAAATTATGTTTTGGTATAACTACCTCATTCTAACATTTTCCTATGAAAATTGCGACTACCTAATGTGTCTGTGCTATAATAATACGCGAGCGTCTTGGCTCCTAGATAAGTTTGCATACTGAAATACTATGGTGAGGTGGAAAGATTGTTGCTTGTGCTTTTTAAAAAGCTATTTGGAAATAAACCAGACAAAACTACGGATTCAGGGGCCAAATGGCCAGAACAAATCGTTGCACAAATTCAGGTTGGCGACGAAACCTTGCGTAATACTTTTATCGCTGAATATCAGGAGTACGTGGGGAAGGTCGCAAGCCGTTATTGCAAAAGATATATAGATCCTGCAAAAAATGATGAGTTTACAGTGGCTTTGGCTGCCTTTAATGAAGCGATTGATGAGTTTAATACACATTCAGATCGTGCGTTTCTTTCGTACGCGGAAGGTTTGATCGAACGCCGTCTATTTGATTATATCCAAATGGATTCGCGATATTCAGATAAGATGGGCTATAGCTCTTCGGAGTCACGCGGTACGGATGATGTTGCTTCCTATACAAATGTATTCGATGCGAGTACAAGTGTATTTGATACGCCACCAGGTCGTAATGAACGTCAAAGTGAGATTCAGGATTTGGAACAAGTCCTCGAGAAGTTTAATATGGACTTCAATGATCTTGTGGAACAATCCCCGGAGGACACAGATTCTCGCAAGATGTTCTATGGGATTGGTCGAATACTAGCGAATGATCCAGGGTTAATGCGATTGCTACTTAGCGAGCGCAAGCTACCAGTCAAGGAACTTCAAGGGCATGTGAATGTTTCACGCAAAATATTAAACCGACACCAGGAGTATATTACGGCAATAGCACTTATTTATAATGGACCATTCCCATATGTTCGCGAATACTTACGGATGAAGCAAGAGTCATCTCCGCAAGAAAGGGGAGATCGTTATGAATAAAGGGATTGTGGTTCAAATAAGTGACAAGGAAATTGTCATTCTGCTCCCAACAGGTCAATTTGATCGCATTACGAATGATGGGCGTAATTGCCAAATTGGTGATGAGATTGTGTATTCCGATAAAGCTCCAACAACGAACTCTTCGGTTAAAGGGCTTGTTATTGCTATTTCAGGGCTTGCCGTTGCACTTGTTGCGACATTCTTTATTGTTATTAAGCTGTTAGGACTTTCTTCTAGTGATGAAGTTGTTGCTTATGTATCCCTTGATATTAACCCAAGTGTTGAGATGGGGGTAGACGAGAGCGATCAAGTTCGCGTCATGAAGGGCTTAAATGCAGATGGTGAGAAATTGATCACTAACATGAAGTATCAAGGCAAGACGCTTGAAGAAGTAACTCAATTGGTACTGGATCAAGCGGAGAAAGGTGTTCTTGCAGCGAAAGAAGCGGATATTGTTGTATCTGCAACGGTGCTTAAAGAGAATTCCAAGTTAAGTGATATTGTCCTTGCAACGAAAGTTAAAGGGCAAGTCGTGAAGCATATTCAGAAATTACATGCGAAGGATGCTGATGGTTTCTCCGTACTCTGGTTTGCAGTTTCTCCTGAAATGAGACAAGCCGCGATTAGCAAGGGAATATCCATGGGTAAATTCGCCGTATTCTTGAAGCTTAAAGATGCGGGAACGAAAGTTTCCTTGGAAGATTATAAAGCGAAGTCGTTAACGGCTCTTGCTAAAGAATACGCAACGATCAAGAGTTTACTTGCTTCCAATACATCTTTTAACAAAATGGAATTGAATCAGCTCCTTGAAGATGAGAAGTCAGGTAAGTTAGATCAGAAGTTAGCGGATCAGCAGAAGAATGAAGCTACGAAGAAGCCGGCGGGAACGAAGAAACCAACTTCAACGCCGACGCCGTCATCAAAGCCAACACCATCGCCGACGCCGTCTAATAAGCCATCGAATAAACCGACAACAACACCGAAACCAACTGACAAACCGACAAAAGAACCAGAAGGTTCGAATAAGCCAACGACAACACCTAAGCCGACTCCTACACCGAAGCCAACGACCAATCCATCAGATCCTAACGGAAACGGTAATGGCAATGGAGAGAATCGTGCACCACAAAGCGGGAAACCAACCAATTCCCCTACTGGAGGTTAGTCTAGCGCATAATAAAAAAGCCGCCTTCCCAATTGGGAGGCGGCTTTCGTTATGTCTGTCTTTATAACATTTATAACGAGGTTAAGCGCGGAGTGATCTACGAGTACCAACGGTTGGTTTTAATTTACGACTTGATGCAACACGCTGTAAATCAGACAGTCGAATGGTGAAACGGTTCACTTCGTTCGTTGTAAACGGCATTGATTTGGAACGTTCGATCAGATTAGGAATGGTAATTCCAACAAAACCGGATTTGCGTTTGTGCATATGAAGATCAGAAGCGAGTACGGATAAGTTCGTGATAAATTCCTCAGCTTGTGCTTGTGGCAAAGAAGGAATGCGATCTAACGAAAAGTACAAATGGCGTTTATTCCATTTCACAAAGCCAGGCTCGAACGATATGATAACGCGATCCGCCTCAGAAGGATCACCAGATTGTACTTTATAAATGAGTACGTTATTTTTGCTTTTATCAGGTTTAATCCATTGCACACCGTTCATATCTGGCATGAATAACACAATGATAATTGGGACTGCACTAGCGGCATAAATAAAGTAGATCGATTGGAAGACGAATGCGAGCCCGCAAAGTGCGATAAATGCAACAATCGACACATATAACCATATATAGTTCTTTTTCTGCAATGTTATTCACCACCTGTCAGGATAATATCTTATTCTACAAAAAAACTCAACATCTTTTATTTTAGCATACATGATAGGTTCATAGCTATTGAAGAAGTATGGAAAGGCACTGCCATATGGAAATGGAAGAACGAGATAGATGGAGAGAGTAAGATTAAGCTAAGGTATAGAAAAGTTAGGTGTTTTCACAAAATATGCGTGTTTGCTGCATCTGGTTAATCTTTACAACCAAATTTCGCTAGCGTAGTATTCTGTGTTGAAAGATGCTGAATCTCTTCTAGGAGAGAGCGGGGGAACCAATAACAAAGATCATAGGGTAGGTCGGTGTGAGAGCCGACTGCTTGTATGGTCATGGGGTGAATTCTTGTGTGCACGCAAGATAGGGCGACTCTCACCGTCCGAATCCGACAGCTAACCTCGTAAGCAATAGTAGGAGACAGGGGATGGAGTAAGTAGTGGGTAGTCAAGAGGAATTCATATTAATTGTCGGTCATACAGAGGCAAGCGAGTTTTTTATGAAAGAGCTGCAGCGGTTAAATAAACCTTTCGTGGTATTAACCAATAACAAAGTCGAGCAGAAGAAGATGCTCAAGTCCGGCATAGCAAACATTGTGCGGATAGACACATCGGAGCATAGCACATGGCTAGTGCCCGAGCATCATTATCAGCAAGTGTATGTCTTTGAACAAAGCTTACCGCTGTGTTGCAGGTTTATTCAAATTTGCCGCTCATGGACAAATCAGCCGATCTATGTAATCACGAAACAGTTGCGGCCACGACTTATATATAGGGGACTCGGGGCTAATTATGTCATTCATTCACATAGTGATGATGTAACATTTTTGCTAGCGGAATAGGTGATCTACTTATTTTCGAACTTCAAAAGGCTTAGAATTGGCGAAAAGATAAGAAAAGTATGAAATTATGCGAAAATGATAGATATGGGGAGCATTCGGGAGATCGAACTGAAAGAAAGCGTTATCCTTGTCAAGCAGGTTCATTTTCATGATTTTCTTGCGCTTTACAAAAATCTGGATGGGGCGTATGATTCGATTCATGATTTAGTAATTAAAATGTTTTCAGTTCTTATTCGCTGAATTTCCAACAGGAAAACGGGGGAACCAAACTTTGCTGTACTTGATCCGATGTGAGAGTCAGATCGGTATAGCAAACGGGGTGAATCTAAGCATGCTGCCCAAAGCAGCTTGTAAGGTAGGGCGACTCTCACCGCCCGAATCCGTCAGCTAACTTCGTAAGCGTTGACTGGGAGAGGAAGATGAAAGCTTATAGTTCATAGATTGATGTCTTTATCGCTGAGTTCTTGCTTAAGTAAAGCATGAAGCGGGGGAACCAACGGGAACGAATGATGTTCATTCAATTCTCATGGGGTGAATCCTTGTAAGCAGGCTGTGGTTATATCACAGCTTAGTGAGCAAGGTAGGGCGACTCTCAAGCGCCCGAATCCGACAGCTAACCTCGTAAGCGTACAGAGAGAGGCGACGAGTATCGCGCTTTAACATGGTGTTTTCTTTCGCCATGTCTAGAAGCCCGCGAGAAGAGTTCCTCTTCGAGCAGGCTTCTTTTTTGTTGCCTATTTTTGAAAAATTATAAATTGTTTGCAAGATTGATAGCAGGAGGCGACAGTGAATGACGATCGTGCTAGTGTTCACATCTCTAATATTTATATATCTCGTTTACGCACTGATTTATCCGGAAAAATTTTAATGAAATCATCCATTTAGATTGAGGTTGTACAGGGAGGAAATTGCCATGATGGGCATTGTTCAAATCGCAGTTGTAATTGTACTGCTGGTGCTGCTAGTAAAGCCGCTCGGCAGCTATATTTACCATATATTTTCGAATGAACCGAATCGGACGGATCGCATCTTTGGTCCAATAGAGAAAGTGTTGTTTGCTGTAATGGGTGTCAAAGATCGCTCAGGAATGACATGGAAGAAATACGCGTTAACCTTGGTACTTATGAATTTTGTTTTGATGATCTTCGGGTTTATTATTCTGGCTATTCAGAATGGTTTGCCGTTTAATCCAAATGGTATTGCCAATATGGAGCCTACGCTTATTTTCAATACGATTATCAGCTTTATGACCAATACGAACTTACAGCATTACAGTGGGGAAACAGGGTTAAGCTATTTGTCCCAAATGATCGTCATCATGATGATGATGTTTACGTCGGCAGCGACAGGGCTTGTAGTCGCCATTGCATTTATTAGAGGGATTACGTCCAAAGGGACTACGCTTGGTAATTTCTTCGTAGATTTTGTGAAAGCTCATACGCGGCTCTTGATTCCCGGTGCGATTATAATAACGCTCGTACTTGTAGGACTTAAGGTGCCACAGACGCTAGAGCCGACCATGCAAGTGACGACCTTGCAGGGGGAGACGCAGCAGATCGCAATTGGACCTGTCGCATCTCTGGTATCAATTAAGCATTTAGGCACGAATGGCGGCGGATTCTTCGGTGCGAACTCGTCACATCCTTTTGAGAATCCAAGTCCACTTACGAATGTGATCGAAATTTTAAGCATGTGGTGTATTCCAGCGGCACTCACGTACACGTTCGGACGGTTTGCGAAAAACAGGAAGCAAGGCTGGATGATTTTTGGAGCGATGAGTATCTTGTTCGTGATGTTCTTATCGCTTGCGTACTATAGCGAAACGGCTGGAAATCCAGTGATTAATAGACTCGGTATTGATGCTTCGCAAGGAAGTATGGAAGGGAAGGAAGTTCGCTTCGGAATCCCGCAATCGACTCTCTTCACAACGGTGACGACTTCTGCAACGACAGGGTCAGTTAACAATATGCATGATACGCTTACACCACTTGGTGGATTAGTACCAATGTCGCTTATGATGCTGAACGTGGTGTTCGGCGGCGATGGTGTGGGGCTTGTGAACATGCTCATGTATGCGATATTAGCTGTATTCTTGGCGGGACTTATGGTAGGTCGTACACCTGAGTTTCTGGGACGCAAGATTGAAGCAGCAGAGATGAAGCTGATTGCGATTGCCATTCTGATCCATCCGCTTATTATATTAGCGCCGTCGGCACTTGCTTTTGTTACGGAGCTAGGTAAAGGCGCAATAACGAATCCTGGGTTCCATGGCGTATCTCAAGTGATCTATGAGTACACATCATCGGCAGCGAATAACGGTTCAGGCTTTGAAGGTTTGGCGGATAATACGCCATTCTGGAACATAACGACGGGAATTGTGATGTTCTTAGGACGTTATGTATCGATCATTGCCTTGCTTGGAGTTGCAGGTTCGCTTGTTCGCAAGCAATGGGTACCTGAGACGATCGGGACGTTCAGAACAGATAATAAGCTGTTTATGGGAATTCTCGTCGGAACGGTGATCATTATTGGAGCATTGACGTTCTTGCCTGTACTTGCGCTAGGACCGATTGCTGAATATTTGACAATTCGCTAAGGAATAGAGGATGAGGTAACGATGCGAGACAATCGTAAATCGAATATGGATGGCCAAATAATAGGTCAGGCGTTAAAAGAAAGTTTCTTTAAATTAAATCCAATTACAATGATGAAAAATCCAGTTATGTTTGTCGTAGAAGTCGGCACATTCGTCGTGTTGCTCATGACGCTGCTTCCGAACTATTTTGGCACAGAAGAGGCGATTGGATTTAATATAACGGTCTTTATTATCTTATTATTCACGGTGTTATTCGCGAACTTTGCTGAGGCGTTAGCAGAGGGCAGAGGGAAAGCACAAGCAGATTCATTGAAAAAATCAAAGAAAGAAATTACAGCTAACAAGGTGGTTGGGGACAGCATTAAGGTTGTTTCCTCCACGGAACTTCGCAAGGGCGATCTTGTCGTAGTCTCGCAAGGGGAAATGATCCCTGGTGACGGTGAGATTGTTGAAGGTTTAGCATCCGTCGATGAATCAGCAATTACGGGTGAATCTGCTCCCGTTATTAAAGAAGCGGGTGGTGACTTTAGCTCGGTAACGGGTGGTACGAGAGTAGTCAGTGACCGGATCAAGGTTCGAATTACGAGCGATCCTGGTGAGTCATTCATTGATCGCATGATTTCATTAGTAGAAGGCGCACAGCGTCAGAAGACGCCAAATGAGATTGCGCTTAATACGCTATTGACGACTTTAACGATTATTTTCCTCATCGTAGTCGTGACACTTGCTCCGATTGCGAAGTATCTAGAGATTGAATTAACGATTCCTGTATTGATTTCTTTATTGGTATGTTTAATTCCAACGACTATTGGCGGTTTGTTATCTGCTATCGGGATTGCAGGGATGGACCGTGTGACCCAATTTAATGTTCTTGCGATGTCCGGTAAAGCGGTTGAAGCTGCGGGTGACATCAATACGATGATTCTTGATAAGACAGGAACGATCACATACGGAAACCGGATGGCGAGCGAATTTATCCCTGTTGGTAATGCGTCCATGGCGACTGTTGGTATGTGGGCAGCAATTAGTTCATTGAAAGATGAGACACCAGAAGGTCGTTCTGTTCTTGAATTGATGAAAAAGTTAGATTTGGCTTACCCAGAGGATTTAGCAGAAGGTGCTGTGTTTATTGAGTTTAAAGCAGAAACGCGCATGAGTGGGATCGATCTAGTGAATGGCGTTAAGGTGCGTAAAGGCTCTGTCGATGCAGTTAAACGCTGGGTAAGTGCGCAAGGTGGAGCTATTCCTGTGGACTTGGATTCCAAAGGCAATGAGATAGCATCACAGGGTGGTACACCGCTTGCGGTTGCTTTTGACGGAGAAATTGTAGGACTTATTTATTTAAAAGATACTGTAAAACCCGGCATGAGAGAGCGGTTTGCTGAACTTCGTTCGATGGGGATTAAGACGATCATGTGTACAGGGGATAACCCACTAACAGCAGCAACGATTGCACGCGAAGCGGGTGTAGATGATTTTATCGCAGAAAGCACACCTGAAGATAAAATTGCAGTGATTCGCAGAGAGCAGGCAGAGGGTAAGCTTGTAGCAATGACCGGTGACGGAACGAACGATGCACCAGCACTTGCTCAAGCTGACGTAGGGCTTGCGATGAACAGCGGGACGATTGCAGCGAAAGAAGCTGCGAACATGGTCGATCTGGACTCTGATCCTTCCAAAATTATTGAAGTGGTTGCGATTGGTAAGCAGTTGCTTATGACGCGTGGTGCGCTTACGACATTTAGTATCGCGAACGATGTAGCCAAATATTTTGCCATTATCCCAGCGATTTTCACGCTTGCGATTCCGCAGATGGAAGTACTCAATATTATGAATTTGGGAACGCCATTGTCTGCGATTCTGTCAGCACTAATCTTTAATGCAGTAATTATTCCACTCTTGATACCACTTGCAATGAAGGGTGTATCTTACAAGCCGATGAGTTCAGGAAAGTTATTAAGTCGGAACTTATTCGTATATGGTTTAGGTGGTATCATTGTTCCTTTTATCGGGATTAAGCTAATTGATCTTGTCGTTCATATTTGGATTTAGGGTTTTGGATTTATAGAGACATATATATAGAAGAAAGAGGATGAAAAAGGATGAAGAACGGTAGCGAAGTAGCCCCTCAAAGTGGGGGTTCCTATATATGGACAATTGTGCGGATGTGTGCGGTATTGATCGTCTTATGCGGACTTATTTACCCGCTGGCGAGTACAGGAATTGCGCAGGTATTTATGCCAAGTCAAGCCAATGGCAGCTTGTTGAAGGATGCGGGAGGTAAGGCGGTCGGATCGGAACTTATCGGGCAGAACTTTACGGATCCGAAGTATTTCAGCGGCAGGGTGTCGAGTATTGAGTACAAAGCCGAAGCATCAGGCTCGAACAACTATGGGCCATCCAATCCAGATTTGTTGAAACGTACGCAGGAGTCGATTGAAGCGTGGAAAGCCGCTAATCCAGATGTGCCAATTGATCGCTTGCCGGTTGACTTGATTACGAACTCGGGATCTGGGCTTGATCCGCATATTACGCCTGCTTCGGCAGAAGTTCAGATTCCGCGGATTAGCAAGCTTACTGGAGTGTCTGAGGAGCAACTTAAAGCATTGGTGAGTAAGCATACGGAAGGTAGAGACTTGGGGTTGTTTGGTGAGGAGCGGGTCAATGTGTTGAAGTTGAACATGGATCTTGCGACGATGATGAAGTAAGGGGAGCGACTGTGAGAAGCAAAGCCCTTGAGAGATCGCCTACGTGTGGAAATTGCCCTTCCATCGCTATGACGCCGTGTTCCTTGTATTAGGTAAGAGATGGTGGTAGGAACACTATGTCATCAAGGCGACCGCTATCGCTTTCCAGGGCAACCTCCACACTTCGGCTTGGTCAAGGGGCAGTGCTTTACTTTCTTAGTCTACTCGGAGTGGACATGAATCGCTTCACTCCACGTATTTATAGGAAATAAGAAGGAATCAGTGCTCGCCTTTTATTGGCTTGCATATGAGCTGAATTGCTTCGGAGCATAAGCTATGCAGCTCCGCATCCAGAGGGGCGGGGGGTAAAAAGGCATTGACCGCGAGTTTTGGCTTTTGAAATCTACCAATAGAAATATAATCAAGTTTTTAAAAACAAGATGTTTGAGCTAGGGGCAATGCCTATTTACCCGCAGTCCGACCCGCAATGTATGTCTCAGTCTTACAGTTGTACCAAATCAGAGATCTTGTACTTACTAAGCTTAGCAGGAAGGAGGTAACCCATGACAAGCTTCAAGCGGAAGACACCAGAGGAAATACTGCTGTCCATATCTAAGCTACATCGCGGGCGCATTAAGATTTACATTGGTGCTGTAAGTGGATCAGGGAAGACGTATCATATGCTGCGCGAAGGGCAATCGCTTAAGGAGCAGGGGATCGATGTTGTGATCTGCGCAGTGTCTACAATGCAACGGCCTGAGACAGTGGAGCAGATTGGTGACTTGGAGCGTGTACCCAGTATTCATTGGTTGCGAAATGGTGTGGAACAGAAGGATTTGAACCTTGAAGCGCTGATTCAGCGCAATCCAGAAGTCGTACTCGTAGATAGCCTTGCTCATCGCAATCGAGAAGGTGCACAATTTGCCACGAGGTTAGAGGACATTAAGTACTTGGTGAGTCACGGCATAAGTGTAATCACTACCGTGAATGTATATGAACTCGAAGGATTCAATCAGATCGCACACAAGTTAACAGGTGTGGGCTGTACGGATGTGGTTCCGCTTGAAACGCTTGAACTGGCTGACGAAGTTCGACTTATTGATGTGTCACCAGAAACGGTGCTGCAGCGCCTGTCTGAAGGTCATCTTGCAGATCGTAAGGACACGACTTTATTTAAACGCGGCAATCTAGGGGTACTTCGTGAGCTTGCTCTGCGTCTGGTCGCAGAAGATGTGAATGAAACGTTAGAGAAACACAGAGAGGAAGAAGGACTTGTCGGTCCATCAGGTGCAGCTGAGCGGGTGCTTGTGTCCACACAGTATCACTGGAATGGTTCGATCTATATCAGACGCGGACAACAGATTGCGAAGCGGCTAAATGGCGACTTGATGGCAGTCTGTTTTGTCAATCCGCGCAATCCTCTTACGAAAGAAGCAGTAACTTTTAAGCGAGCCATCGTCAAATTAGTCGAGAAAGTGGATGGTACTTTTGAAGAGCTTCCTTTTCAATCGGTACGATCCATTGCCCGTCAACTCGTTCACTATGCTGTGAATCACAATGTGACTCGCATCATTCTAGGGCATTCTAAACAGACAAGGTGGCAAGAGTTTTGGCGAGGTTCCGTCGTTAATGGTATTCTTGAGCACACGCAGAATGTGGATGTCTTCATCGTAGCCGATCGTGCAGATCGTGATGGCGAGCGTATTCTCCCTACGAAAAGAAAAGATACGCCTCACAAAGAAGTGTACCGCAGATTAAGTAGTAAAGAAGTTGATCAGAAGATCGAACGCATCAAGCGTGGGAAGTTCAAAGTGTATATCGGCGCCGCCCCAGGTGTTGGGAAGACGTATACGATGCTGCGTGAGGGCAATGACCTAATGAAGAAAGGCATCGATGCTGTCATCGGTTTACTAGAAACCCATGGTCGTAAAGAAACGATGGCACAGGTCGGCTTACTCCCAATCGTTCCTCGTAACATTTTTGATTATCGTGGTGCTAGTTTAGAAGAAATGGATGTTCCTGCAATCATTGCTCGTAATCCCGAGGTTGTCTTAATCGATGAACTTGCGCATACGAACATGCCTGGTAGCCGTAATAAAAAGCGTTATGAAGATGTTCTCGAAGTTCTGGATGCCGGCATCTCTGTTATTTCAACTATGAATGTGCAGCATTTGGAGAGTTTGAACGATGCCGTTGAGCAGATTACAGGAGTACGTGTGCGAGAGACGGTGCCAGATAGCATTTTGCGATTAACCGATGATCTTGAACTTATTGATGTCGCGCCAAAATCATTGCAGCAGCGCATGCGTGAAGGTCGAATCTATGCGATGGATAAAGTGGATCAAGCACTCGGACATTTTTTCAAAACAGGAAATTTAATTGCTCTGCGCGAGCTAGCTTTAAGAGAAATTGCCGATGAGGTCGATGAACGATTAGAAGCTTCCGAGCGGAAGAACTCGCTTCGCGGACCTTGGCGTAGAGAAGAAGTGATATTCGTCGGTGTGACGACCAGTTCGAATGCGGAGCGGCTTATTCGGCGTGGTTTTCGTATTGCACATCGCTTGAAAGCGCCTTGGTACGTGACTTACATCAACCCTAATCCAGATGAAACCGATGATTATTGCAAAAGGATTGACGCACTCCGTGAACTGACGACTAGACTCGGAGGAACCTTCGAGATCTTGCCCGCGCAGCATGCCAAGCAAATTCCACCCTTGCTCGTTGAGCAGGCGAATCGATATAAAAGCACGCAGGTCATTATCGGGCAATCGAGGCCAAATATTAAAGACAGCTTCGGTAAAGGTTCGGTTGTTCAACAAGTACTTCGGAGTGCACGACATATGGACGTACTCGTCGTAGCGGACTTCGATCCAAATTTTAAGAATTCGATTCGCTAAGGACTGTGTTATAATACTTCGTATTATGTTTGTTTCCTTGGAGGTTTCGTAATGAAGCAGTATTTACAATTATGTCAGCATGTCCTTGAACATGGCACAGATAAACAAGATCGTACTGGAACAGGAACTCGCTCCGTATTTGGCTACCAGATGCGATTCGATCTATCCGAAGGATTTCCATTAGTTACGACAAAGAAACTACATTTGAAATCGATTATTCATGAATTGCTTTGGTTCTTAAATGGCGATACGAATATTAGCTATCTAAAAGAAAACGGTGTGCGCATTTGGGATGAATGGGCCGATGAGAACGGTGATTTAGGTCCCGTGTACGGCAAGCAATGGCGTTCATGGTCAACTCCAAATGGAGAAGTGATTGACCAGATCACAGAGCTTGTACACACCATTAAGAACAATCCAGATTCTCGTCGTATGATCATTAGCGCATGGAATGTTGCAGACATACCGGAGATGGCACTTGCACCATGTCACTGTCTATTCCAGTTCTACGTAGCAGATGGCAAACTTTCTTGCCAATTGTACCAGCGTAGTGCGGATATTTTCCTAGGTGTTCCATTTAATATTGCTTCCTATGCTTTGCTTACAATGATGCTTGCACAAGTGTGCGGACTTCAAGCGGGTGACTTCGTGCACACGTTCGGCGATGCGCATATTTACAGCAATCACATGGAGCAAATCGACTTGCAATTAAGTCGTGAGCTGCGTGCGCTTCCGACAATGACGATTAATCCTGATGTGAAGTCGATTTTCGACTTTAAATTTGAAGACTTTACGTTGTCTGGTTATGATCCGCATCCTATGATTAAAGGTGTGGTTGCAGTATGATACTTTCCTATATTGTAGCGATGGATCGCAACCGCGCGATCGGTCATAATAACCAGTTGCCGTGGCATTTGCCTGCGGATTTGAAGTTTTTCAAAAAGACGACTCTCGGACATACGATCCTCATGGGTCGCAAAACTTATGAATCCATCGGCAAGCCACTACCAGGTCGTACGAATGTTGTTATGACACAGAACCGCGATTATATGGTAGAGGGCTGCGAGATCGTGCATACGGTAGAAGAAGTGAAGACTCGATATGCGAATGTGGACGAGCTGTTCATGATCGGTGGCGCGGAGCTGTTCAAATTATTCATGGACGATGCGGATAAACTGTACATCACGCGCATTGATCATGAATTTGAAGCAGATACGTATTTCCCTGAGTTGGATGCTTCCAAGTGGCGTAAAGTTAGCAGTGAGCAAGGCGTGAAGGATGAGAAGAATCCGTATGATTACTTCTTTGAAGTGTACGAACGTGTTCATGCCTAATTGGTTTTGAAAATAGTTCTGAAATAAAACAAGCTCAGCACTTGAAAGTGCTGAGCTTGTTTTCGTATAGGATGCGTATCCGAACTCTGTTATTGCGATTATGCTTTCTTACGAACCAAAGTAAGAATCAACGCAAGAGCACCAAGTGCTAATGCTGCTATAGAAAGGTAAAGTGGAAGCTGAGAAGTCTCTTGCTCAGTTGTCTCTGCCTTTGCAGGAGTCTTAGCGTCTGCAGTTACATTGCCATGACTGTCCTTGCTGGCGTTAGCAGCTTTCGGATTCACTTTCGTAATAGATGCTGGCTTATCTGAGCCTTCAGCACCTGTCCACTCGACAACAGAACCATCTTTGTAAGTTTGGTAAGCTTTCCATGTAATTGCTGTCGCCGTGTCGCTTACTTTACCTTGCATATTGAACTCTGCGAATTCACCGTTCTTAAGTCCTTCTCCTGTTGTCGTCCAAGTAATACCTGTGATCTTACCAGAAGCATCTTTTGCTACTTCATATTTCCAATCCGCTTTCGGCTCAACTCGAGAAACCGACACAGAATCTAGTGCAAACTTCACTTCCACCTTCGTCGTAGGTATTTCCTTCTCAACCGGTACACGTACCGTAAACTTCTCATAAGCCCCTTGTGTGGACGTACTTGGCATAACCGTCACATGCGCACTTGCAATCCCTGCAAATAGCAGCATACATAACATCATAGTAAATAAGCTTAGCGTCATTTTTCTCATGGGAGTAAACCATCCTTCTTGTATAAAAGTGATATTTTTCTAATATTAGAGCGCGTTCACGCGCGTCCAAAAAAGTGAAACGAAGTGGAAATAAGTGCTGGAGGAGCGTAGCGTTCGCCTTTGAAATCGTGAAAATACTATAAAATCAATTCAAAATTCACGATTGAGACAGCGACCGGAAGTACTTATTTCTACGTAGTGACCTCTTTTTTTTGATAACCGCTTTGAACCTGCTCTTATCCTATATGAAAAATGTCACAAGCAAAATGACCCACCTGGGCTATTTTCACCTAAGAAGTATGTTCGTTTTGTGACAAACCATGCGAAATCGCATAAGCCGTCAATTGCACGCGATTATCGAGTCCTAATTTATCCAAAATATTCTTCATGTGATTCTTCACTGTATTTTCCGAAATTTGCAGCTTCTCCGCAATGATTCGGTTGTTGTCACCAGTGGCGACGCGACGAACGATTTCTTTTTCACGATTCGTTAAGGGATCAGTAGTTGACTTAAGTTTCTGATTCCCACCAGCTCCACTCACCGAACGAAACCTTCTAAACATCGAATCGGCCATTTGTCTTGCGACCTCCGAGTTATCATCGAGTAGAGCATGGAGATAGCTGAGCCATTCGTCGGGGTCCATATTCTTCAGTAAATAACCTTGTGCGCCGAATTGAATAGCTGTAAATAAGTCTGCCACATCATCCGATACCGTAAGCATGACAATTCGAATGTGCGGGTGCAAGGATTTGATCTGGCGCGTAGCTTCTAGTCCGTCAACTGGCGACATATGAATGTCCATCAGAATGAGATCGGGTTGTAACTCACCGCTTAACAGTACAGCCTCACTACCGTCATAGGCTTCACCGATTACATAGAATGCTGAATCCACCGCTAGCATCGATTGTACCGCTTTGCGCGCAAGGGGATGATCGTCAACAATAAGCACCCGATAATGGGGTTTGGTCATGGGGTCTGCCTCCTTGCAGTTGTTAAGGTAAGCCTTGTGCCGCCAAGCGGATCAGGCTGTAGTTCAATCGTTGCTCCAAGTTCATGGGCGCGCTTGCGCATTAAGCTGATACCGTATTGCGTCGGTTGTTCGTTAGCGGAGGAAATACCTGTCCCATCATCACAGATCATCAGGTTCCATGAATCACGCGTTACGAAAAGCTCGATAGTAGCTGATTCGGCTAGTGAATGTTTGCGAATATTCGTGAACGCCTCTTGAATAATACCGAATAAATTGACTTCTTCATTGTGGGATAACCTATCCGTCTCAACTTGAATATTGCTCGTAAGTTCGACGCCAGTCATCTTCTCCCAATCGCGAAGCCATTTGTGTAATCGCTCACTAAATGTAGTGCCTTCCTCTGGTGAAGTTCGCAAGTTAAATATGGCTTGTCTGAGGTTGTTATCGATGTCAGATACCGCTTCCTTGGCTTCATCCAGTTGGCCTTGCTTTAATTTGACATTGAGGAAGAATAAGGTCTGCGCTAAATTATCATGCAGTTCACGTGCAAGGCGTTCCCGTTCTTCATAGACAGCATGCTTTGCCTGTTCTTCAGCCAGCTTGTTGCGTGAGGTTTCAATGGATTTGAACATCCACGTTGCAAACACATAAGACAACACTAAAGTTAACAAGGTCATAAAGAAATTGCCGGCTTCCATCGATAAATGATTAAGGAGAAATTCATGACGGATGTACTCGAATCCACCGATCAGGAGGGGAGGAAGCAGGATCGTTAATAATTTCAACATACGTAAGGACATAAGGTGGTACCTCTCTATGCATAAACTTATAAAAACGGTTGAGCTAGGACATCTCCCAGTTCAACCGCTTGATTATTCTTATGAATTCAGATCTTCTTGTACATAACGACGTTCGCCAGTTCTAGCGCTATAATACACTCGGTATCTTAGTCCGTCCTTCGGATCAATGAATACTTCTTTGGTTGGTTCATAGCCAAAGGGTATCTTTTCATTCGCGTCGCTCGGCTTCTTGTAACGTTTATCGAAGATAAGCCATCCAAGTAAAATCACGACCACAGCGATAAGAATGTTGATGTAGGTCCAGCCCGAGAAAAAAGTCATTACACTTTTCTCACTCGAACTGCTGTGCCGTAAGCAACAATCTCACTCATGTTCTGTCCAATATCACCCGAGTCAAAGCGCATCATGATAACGGCATTACCACCCATTTCAGCAGCATTCTGAACCATGCGATCGATTGCTTGTTTTCGAGCATCTTCAATCATTTGGGTATATTGTTTAACCTCACCGCCAACTAAACCTTTAAGTGAAGCCATAATGTCTCCACCTAGTCCACGTGCACGAACGACTACGCCAAATGTTGTACCGAGTACCTCTGTGACTTCATATCCAGCAAGACCTTCTGTTGTTGAGATCATCATTGTATATTCATCCTCCTCATACTTACAGCATTACTGCAGCTTTGGTTTAGAACTTATATCGAAGTTCCTATAATGGTATTGTATCACAATTGTCATTTTTAATTTTGGCTTGTCTGATTATTTTTGTTAAAATGATGCCACAGCATGAAAGAGGGAGGAAGGTTCACCCATGGGAACTAAGTATTTCACACTGGAAGAAGCGAATCATATGCTTCCAGAATTGGACAAGCAGCTGCAATATATTCAGAATGTTAAAATGGAGTTTAGGGAGAAATACACGCGTTTACGCCGTTTAACAGCAATCTCCACACCGAAGATTGGTGCTAGATATGAGGAGCAGTTCATGCTGGAGTGTGAACTTGATTTTATCCAGATTGAAGCAAGATCGTACATGGACAACTTCTATCGATTGGGAGTAGAAGTGAAGGATGTGGATCTTGGATTAATTGATTTTCCAGCTCAATTAGATGGAGAAGATGTTTTACTATGCTGGCGTCAGGGAGAGCAGCGAATCGCTTTTTATCATAGCAAAGAAGATGGGTTCGCAGGGAGAAGAAGATTGCCAGAGTAGTGAAATGGTAAGTGCTGGGCAGAGGAGATACGAATAGTGTAGACGAGGAAGAGGGGAAAATTGTGTATCAATTTAGGTTAAGAAGAGGTTTAGGCACATGGATGAAGTGTGCGATTCTCATGTTTATATTGGCTTGTATGGGTATGATTCTGCCGCAAGGAGTATCTGCTCATGCAGTTGTGCTGAAGACGGTGCCAGAGTCGAATGCTCAGCTTGTGCAGTCACCACCTAAGATCTCGATTACGTTCAATGAGCGACTGGAAGACGGAGCGTTCTACATAAAACTAATCGATGATAAAGGGAAAATCGTATCGGATAACAAACCGATTATGCTAGAAGATCAGACAGGTATTGAAGTGCAGGTACCGAAGCTTGCGGATGGCTTGTATCTGGTTTCTTATCACGTTATCTCAGCTGATGGGCATCCAGTAGGCGGAAGTTTTCCTTTTACAATCGGGGAAAGTGAGGGGGGAGCAGCTAACCCTTCAACATCTGATGCAATGAGTGGCCATGAACATGAGATGCAAATATCAACGAATATGAGCATGTCTACACTTAGTATTTTTCTAAGTCGCGGTTTGTGGTACGTGATGATGTTACTTACAGCAGGTTGGATATTCTGGTTGCGGATGCCGATTGCAGCGCGAGCAGGTCTTGCATCCAAGCTATCAGGTTGGACGCTTAATTTACAGCGCGTACTGTTTCTATCCACAGTTATCGTAATTTTCACCCATTTGGAAGATTTACTTGGAGATAGTGGATTTGATCAATTACAAGCGGTGTTCTTCTCGACAAGTGTCGGTTTATTCTGGCTGGCTGCGCTCGCCTTGTCCTTAATCGGATTCTGGCTCATAGGACGCTGGGCTTGGTTTGATTATGTATGGATCATCGCATTATTGTTTGGCAAAAGCTTAACTGGACATGCAGCTGCAATGGATCCGAAATGGGCAACAGTTGGCTTGAATTTCGTTCATTTGCTTGCAGCGGCTATTTGGGCGGGTGGTTTGTTACTTGCTCTTGTCATGTGGAAAAAAGCGCGTGAACAAGTCGCTTCATTCTTGCACTCATTCTCGACTTTTGCATTCGTATCATTCTTAATGCTCGCTGTAACTGGACTCGCTTCAGTGGTACTCTTTTTGCCAAGTATCGAATATATCATTTATACCCAATGGGGTATTCTAATGCTAATAAAAGCAGGGGTTGTTGTGCTTGTTGCAGTAACTGCCCTGATGGTGCGTATCGCGATGAAACGCTCCCAAGAAGCATCGCTTTCACGCTGGATCAAAATCGACTTTAGTTTCATGCTGATCATTGCATTGTTAGTTGGTTTCATTACGTACTTATCTCCAACACCTACGAATAAACCGCTCAATTGGCATGAGATGGGCGAGACGATTCATATGACTAGCCGCATTACGCCGCTGAATGTTGGGGATAACACTTTCCTTACTAAAGTATGGGTTCCGGAAAATGAAGGCGCACCTAAGCGTGTGCAGATGCTGCTTCGTAATCAAGATCAGCCGGATCTTGCAGCTATTGAAGTACCGATTGAATCATTTAGTGACCCAACTGCAGCGGAGCTATTCAATGGCTTCAAGCGCTATGATTATAAGGCAGAAGGTTCTTATCTACCGTTCCGTGGCAAATGGTTGCTAGAGATTCGAGTTATGCGCGTGACCGACGATGAGAAAGTGTACCAGATGGAAGTGCAAGTCTATTAAGAACATGAGAATCTTCATGTGAAGAAGTGAATTTGATCATCTAGTATATTATTTCCAGTTTGGCTATACTTAATTTATAAGTTAAGTATATATGTGAAGCGGAGTGTTGGAGATGGATGTTCAGTTCGATACAAGTAGTATGGGGTCAGCGTCAATTAGCATTATTGTGGTCGTTGCAATTCTTATCTTATGGAGAAGAACGAAGTCCATGTATAGACCGATGTCACGCAATCCAATTCGGATCTTGACTCCGCTATTGTTCTTAATACCTGGTCTATTGTTCCTAGAGGGTACAATAGCACACTTAAGTGTAAATGAGATTGTGTATCCAGCATTGATTGGATTTGTGATGTCGATCCCACTCATACTCACAACGAGCTACGAAATTCGTGAAGACGGTCATATTTATTCGAAGAAAAGCATCGCATTCTTTGTGACTTTCTTAATCATCTTGTCCCTGCGTTTCTTCTTAAGAAGTTATATTCAAGAACTGGATGCTCAGAATTTCTTCGCAATCGTGCTTATCATGGGGATCTGTTACCTCGTGCCGTGGCGCATCGCTTCGTTTATTAAATTTCTTAAGATTCTTGAGGAGAGCAAGGAAGGATCTAGACCGATCTCCAATATCAAATCTTAATTTAGGTTCAAAAGGATATAGAAAAAGGATGGCGCCAAGCTTGAAACTTGGCATCATCCTTTTTTATTTATTGACAACCGTCGTGGTTGTCACGTACACATCCTTCACAATTCGGACCTACGAAGCGTCCTCTTCCACCTGGGATACAGACCGGCGTGCCGAAGATCGGATCACGTCCAACTTGGCACTGAAGACCGAATACTTCGCAGAGCAGTTTCTCATCCACGATGTCTTCCGGCGGACCTTCCGCCCAGAGCTTTCCTTCCTTAATCGCTAAGATGTGATGCGCATAACGACAAGCAAGATTAATATCATGCAGCACCATGACAATGGTGCGACCTTCGCGTTCATTGAGATCATAGAGCAGATCGAGTACTTCAATCTGATGCGTTAAATCCAAGTAAGTCGTTGGTTCATCCAGCAGTAGAATATCCGTATCCTGTGCGAGTGTCAGGGCAATCCATGCACGCTGGCGCTGACCACCTGATAAGGAATCGACTGTACGATTCTGCAAATCTTCAAGACCAGATGCTTGTAAGGCGAAACGTACTTTCTCTTCATCTTCTTGTGACCATTGCTTGAACCAGTTCTGATACGGATACCGGCCTTGACGAACAAGTCCGAGTACCGTAAGTCCTTCTGGTGCAACAGGTGTTTGCGGTAGGATTGCCATCTTCTTCGCGACATCCTTCGTTGACATCTTAGCAATGTCGGCGCCATCTAGAATGACTTCACCTTTCTGCGGCTGCATAACACGCGATAAGGAGCGAAGAATAGTCGATTTACCGCAGCCGTTGGCTCCGATGAGAACGGATATTTTTCCACGAGGGATCGATAAGTTTAAGTCTTGAAAAATAATTTTGTCTCCATATGATAATGAGACATCTTTGGCTTCGATTGTAAACATAGTTTAAACCGCTCCTTTCTTAGCGTTGACGATTGTGATACAGCATGTAAATGAAGAACGGTGCGCCAATTCCAGCTGTAAAGACGCCGGCAGGTATATCTAGCGGTACGAATAAGGTGCGAGCTGCAAGATCAGCAAGTAAGAGAATGATCGCACCGACCAAGGCGGCGACAGGAATTAATCCACCGAAGGAAGGGCCGACTAACTTACGTGCTAGATGGGGAGCCATGAGTCCAATGAAGGCGATAGCGCCACCGATGGCGACTGCAACCCCAGCTAATGCAACAGCAAGAATGAGTAGGAATAAGCGATCCAATTGAACACGACTGCCGATCCCTTTGGCAATTTCATCACCTAGCTGTTGGATATTGAGCTTGCTCGATAAGATCCAGACGAGTGGCAGTAAGACGATTACCCATGGTAAGAGCACGAACACATCATTTTTCCAAGAGGCACCATAAATACTTCCAGTCATAAACGCTAAAGCTTTCGTTGCTAAATAAGGGGGGCCTGAAATTAACATCATATATGTTAAGGAACTAAGCGCAGCAGAGAAACCAATTCCGATCAAGACAAGTCGAAGCGGGGTGACGCCTCGTTTCCAAGCAAGCAGGTAAATGAGCAGGGTTACGATGAATGCGCCAAGTACGGCTGCAATGGGTAAATAGTGAATCGATACAGAGCCGCCGAAGAAGAACAAGAATGTAACCGCTCCGGTAGAAGCGCCGCCTGTAATCCCGATTAAGTCAGGTGAAGCAAGTGGATTACGGATCATGCCTTGCAGGATCGCACCTGCAACCGCAAGAGATCCGCCGACCATTATGGCTGTGTACACCCTAGGTAAACGGAACGTGTTAATAATAACGCGATGTGTCTCGTCACCTTGCCCGAACAGGGCTTGAATTACACTCCATGGATGAATGGGTAGTGAGCCTGCACCAATTGCAAACACACACACGACGATTAGTAGCAGTAGAAGAATGCTGATTACACGCAAAGTCTTGCGCTCGATTAGGATAGATAAACCCAGCTTATTGTTTCGCAGAAGAAGATGTTGTTTGTTCATGATTTATCTCTGACCTCCTTTGCGAGCGATGAAGACGAAGAATGGAACCCCGATAATGGCTGTTAACACGCCGACTGGTACTTCCTTAGGCATTGCAACAAATCGAGAACCTAGATCAGCAAGTACGAGCAGTAATGCACCAAGAACGAAACAATACGGAATGATCCAACGATAATCAGCACCGACGAGATAACGCGCTGCATGTGGGATCATGATTCCGATGAAGGCAATCGGACCTGCAATCGCAACGGAGCTTCCCGCAAGAAGAACAATGAGTAGAGCACAAGCAAGCTTGATGTAGCCTGTCTTCTGACCGAGACCACGTGCCATATCTTCCCCCATTGCCAGTACATTCAAGTGACGGGATAAGATTAGTGCTGTTATCCAGCCGATGATGAAGTAAGGAAGTACTTTGACGAGCATATCTAGATCTTTACCTGAGACAGAACCTACAAGCCAAGGCAATACCTGATCGAATGCCTTCCCGCTTGTCAGCAAGATGCCTTGGGTAAAGGACATGAATAGAGCTGTAATCGCTGATCCAGCTAAAGTAATCTTAATCGGTGTTAAGCCGTCCGAGCCGATCGAACCTAGTCCATATACGACGAATACGGTGATACAAGCGCCAATTAATGCAAGCCATATGAATTGATTCATACTTTCAGCTCCGAAGTAAGCAGAAGCAACGACGATGAAGAATGCTGCACCAGCATTAATTCCGAATATACTCGGTGAAGCAAGTGGATTACGTGTAATTGCCTGCATCACCGCACCTGCTGCTGCAAGTGAACCGCCAACAATAGCAGCAATGAGAACCCTTGGTACTCGAGTGGTACGAATAATGAGATGAGCGTTAGATCCATCAAAGTTCGTGAATGACTCTATTAGCGTTCTTAGAGGGACATGTGTGACACCGAATAGAATACCGGCACAGATGGAAATGAGCAGGAACATGAATAGCCCCAATAGTCCGAGTAGCTTATATACGGTATAGCGTCTGAGTGAATAATTATTGGTGTTCATAGGGACCTCACTACATTAGAAGTTATCATCATGATTTATTAACTGAAAATCGTTCTCATTATAGCATTGACAAATGTTTAAGTCATCTGTATATTCAAAGGCATGCTATTGAAAATCATTATCAATTGGGTAAAAATGGAGGTATTTGTACGATGAAAGCAAGATTAGAAGCAAAGACGATCTCTCGTCAAATCATACTTATGTTAATCGTAACAGCTCTATTTGTCGTTGCAGGATGCGGCGGTAAAACAGATAGCGCAGCAACACCAGCACCTCAAGGTGATGCAACATCACGTGTGGTGAAACATGCTATGGGTGAAACGGAAATTAAAGGTACACCTCAACGTGTCGTTGTTCTAACGAACGAAGGAACAGAAGCATTACTAGAACTTGGCATTAAACCTGTTGGTGCAGTAAAGTCTTGGACAGGTACACCTTGGTACGAGCACATTGCAGATAAGATGGATGGCGTAACAGAGCTTGGCGGCGAAGGTCAGCCGAACATTGAAATTATCGCAAGTCTTAAGCCAGATCTAATTATCGGGAACAAAATGCGTCACGAGAAAGTGTACGAGCAATTGAAAGCAATCGCTCCAACGGTATATTCCGAAACACTTCGTGGCGAGTGGAAGAATAACTTCTCCTTATACGCAGAAGCGGTGAACAAGAAGGAAGAAGGCGCGAAAGTGATCGCTGCATTCGATAAGCGTATCGTCGATTTCCGTACGAAAGCTGGCGACAAGGTGAAGGATACAGTATCCGTTGTTCGCTTCATGGGTGGTAAAACACGTATTTACCACGAAGAAACGTTCACAGGTATTATTTTTAAAGAGCTAGGACTTGCACGTACTCCGAAGAAATCTACAGAAACATTCGCTGAAGAAGTAACCAAAGAGCGTATTCCAGACATGGATGCACACCGTTTGTTCTACTTCACGTATGAGATTGGTGACAACAAAGCGAGCAAGCAAGAAGAGTTATTCTTGAATGATCCGCTATGGAAGAACCTAAGTGCAGTGAAAGAAGGCCGTGCTTACAAAGTTAATGATGCAACGTGGAACACTGCTGGTGGCGTAATGGCAGCTAACATCATGCTGGATGACTTGTACAAAATCTACGAGATTCAAAAGTAGTTTTTTGATAAAAGTAAATGATTAAACCTTCGGGCTATGCAAGATCACATTCGTGTGACAGCACTGCTCGAAGGTTTTTTTGCATACAAAAAATGCTCTTACCTTGTTGCAAGGAGAGCATTTAATTTCTTACTTGTAAGCCACATTGCCGCGATGATCAAGACGATCACGGTTATTTTCATTGGATTTTGGAACAAGTTCATTATATCTGCACCGACGTAAGAGAGCATGAACACCATGACTGCCTTACCGAATGACATTGCAATAAAGAAAGACCGTACAGGCATCCGAGCGATACCAGCTGCAAAATTAATAGTCGCAGAGGGACCAATTGGGAAGCAGCATAGAATGAACACGTAATTGAATGCATTTTGCTGAATCCAGTGAATGCTTTTTTGTACTTTTGGCTTTTGAGCGATTTTTTTGGCGAGACGATGTCCGGCTATTTTTCGGAAAAGGAGAAAACCGACGAATGCGCCGCTGATCGCGCCAATCCACGAAAAGATAAAACCCTGCCACAATCCGAATGCCGCTGCATTAAATGCAATGATAGCAAAGAAGGGGAGCGGAGGGATGAATGCTTTAAGAAAACCAGCGAGAAGTGCTGGGAAAGGACCTAAGGAACGATAGCTCTCTAGGAGTGTTTGAAAATTTTCTTCTGTAAAAAAGCTTTGCGCCATCTCCATGTGGGCTAGGAGCCTCCTCTATAACCTACTTCTACATGTATATAGAATACTAGAATACCATGAATGACCGTATGGCGAAGCATTAATTAGTGGCAAAAAAGGTAAGAATGAACCATTTGATCGTATATGCAGCAGGGATAAGCAGCAGTTGAGCAAGCAAAGTTCCTACTAATCTAGAGATAAGAATAAGTCCGAACATTTTGTTCAAAGTCTCAATGTTAGTCTTGCCTGCAAGCGCACGATCGGTAGCAACCGCAAGCTGTGGATCAACGAACATCGCGAAGATAATCGTCGCTACGCCATTAATGAGTCCGGATGACATATTAGCTCTTGTTAGATGCTCGGGAATAAGGACACCTGAATACATGGCGGCAAGCACACCGACTGTATAGATTGCTGTAACAAGGCAGTTGAGGAGTAATAGTCGCTTCGGTAGTCCGCCGACACGCAGACGTGCGAGCATCTGAAGTTTAGGTATACGCACAAGCTTCTTAATCCGTTTAATGTTGCCGAACGTGACAGTCAGACGAATCATCTCAAAGACAGAGCCTGTCAGTTCAAGCTTGGCAATTAATCGGGCAGAGATGAATACGAGTGTTGGAAATAGCAATATGGCGAGTAGTGTACCGGCTGAGGCAGAGAATAGGATTGTGCGCAGCGGTGAGATAATGTCGTCAATTCTACCTGCTCTGGCATCATCAAAGATTCCAGCTGTAAATACACCTTGGAACAGGTTCGAAGTACGAGATAAGATGACAACAACCCCGGCAAGGGATAGGGAAACAGCAATTTTGCTGATCCGAATCCCTGCTAGGCGGATTGCATAAGATGAGGTATCAATGGCATGTACAAGCATTGTAAACAGGGCAATTATGAGTATTTCCTGGCTCAATGTAATTCTCCTTTTTACGTCACATGAGAAGTGAACTTGCACTAAGGAGTAGATGACGTACAGCAGTGATAGTTATCGTTGTTTGGTTAAGAGGGAGATCAGTTATTCCTTCCAAGCTTGCGGATGGTTGCTTGCTACATACTTGGCAGCAGCAGCGTTCGCTTCGACTTGTGCAGGATTCTTGCAGCCTGGGATAACAGACGTTACAGCAGGATGCTTGAGGCACCAAGCAAGCGCCCATGTCGCCATATCCATGCCAGCAGGCACTTCTTGCTCTTGAACTTGCTGCGCCATTACTAATTGATTGTTCACAAGCTCCGCATCTTTACGATTACGTACATCCGAGCTATCGAACACGGTACCAGGTTTATATTTTCCGCTTAGGAAGCCACTAGCGAGCGGCACACGAGCGAGCACGCCAAGATCTTGTTCCTGACAAGAAGGGAATACTTGCTCTTCAGGTACCCGATCTAGGCGGTTATATACCACTTGAATCGATTCAGATCCGACTTTAGTAGAGGAAGCCGTCTGATACAGATTCGCATTACTGCCAATTGACGTTCCTAGATGACGAATTTTGCCTGCTTGCTTCTGCTTATCTAGCACTGTCCACAGCTCATCATTATTGAACATTTCGTCTGTCCCAGAATGGAACTGATACAAGTCGATATAATCCGTGCGAAGGGCGAGTAGAGAGTCATCCAGCTGCTTCAACACTTGCTCTGCTGTCCATTCTTGCGTACGTTCGAACATATTTGTAAAATGGTGCCCGAACTTCGTTGCCACAACCCAATCTTCACGCTTGCGGCGTGATAAATAATCACCGATTAGCTTCTCAGACAAGTGATCGCCATAGCATTCTGCTGTATCGATGAAGTTGATACCAAGCTCACCAGCACGATCAAGAATGGCATCGACTTCGTCTTGGGAGAAGGATTGTCCCCATTCACCGCCGAATTGCCATGTGCCAACACCAATTACAGATATTTTAAGACCAGTTTTACCGAGTCTACGATAGATCATCTTTACCACTCCTTCTTCTATATTCTATGTTCATTAAACGCTAATTAGGTAAGCCTGTCAAAATCAAATTGTAAACATTTGGACGGATATTTAGTGTTGCGAAGTAACTGAAATCATGTTAAGATATTCCTTGTGTTCATCGTAATTACATAACAGATTTTTTTAACGGGACGTAGCTCAGCTTGGTAGAGCACCTGGTTTGGGTCCAGGGGGTCGCATGTTCAAATCGTGTCGTCCCGACCATTTTCTATTCTGTTACTAACTTCATATGCGGGTGTAGTTCAATGGTAGAACTTTAGCCTTCCAAGCTAATAGCGTGGGTTCGATTCCCATCACCCGCTCCAAATTTACAACTAATAAGCCTCAGTCATGAGGCTTTTTTTAATGCTTATTTTGAATCCATGGGGGTATGAGCATGCCAAACATTCTATTGACGGGGTTTGATCCATTCGGTGGGGAGAAAATTAATCCTGCACTGGAAGGGGTCAAGCGACTAGATGGACTTCATATCGATGGTTATACGGTTGTGTCTCGGATGATTCCGACTGTGTTTGGGGAGTCATTAAAGCGATTGAATGACTGTCTGGTGGAAGTGAAACCAGCACTCATCATCTGTGTTGGACAAGGAGGGGGCAGAGTGGATATTACCGTGGAGCGGGTTGCGATTAACATAGATGATGCGCGTATTCCTGACAATGCAGGTAATCAGCCAATTGACGAACCGATTGTACCAGAGGGTCCGACTGCTTATTGGTCTACGCTACCGATTAAAGCGATCGTTAAGAAGTTGCGTGATAACAACGTTCCAGCATCCGTTTCCCATACAGCAGGGACGTTCGTGTGTAATCATTTGTTTTACGGTCTGATGCATTCCCTTGAAATGGGAGGCAATCATACGCGAGGCGGATTCATACATATTCCCTTTTTACCTGAACAAGCAGTAGCACATCCCGGACAGTCTAGTATGAGTATGGATACGATTGTGCAGGGTCTGACCTTGGCGATTCAAGCGAGTCTAGAGAGTAAAGTGGATATTCGCGAGGGTGGGGGTACGACGCACTGAGTTTTATTTAGTTTAAGGTAGCTATGGATTATGGGAAAAATTTGACTTCATAATAAAATTTTGCTAAAATATTTTTAATTTTCAACAAAAATAATATGCGGCGACGATGAGAAAAGTAATTTTGATTAATTATTTGCAGAGAGCTCCTGTTTGGTGTGAAGGAGTATAAATAATCTTAATGAAAAAAGGCTCAGAGCTTCGCACGGATCTAAGATGTTATGCTTAGTGATGCTGCGACGGGTTCTCCCGTTATTGAGATAGGGTATAATCAATTACATATTGCCGTACCCGAAGAGATTGATATGGTAACGTATCAATAAAACTGAGGTGGTACCACGAAGCTAACAACTCTCGTCCTCAAGATGAATAATCTTGGGGGTGAGAGTTTTTTTGTTGTTTAGAGTTGTATATGTGTATATAAATCCCGAAAAAAATTGGATTGAATAAGCATGAGTAATGAACAAATGAACCTTCGGTTAGAGAAATTAGAGGATTTAAGATCTCAGGGAATCCTGTTGTATCCTGATAAATTTACGATAAACGCTGAGCTTGATGAGGCAGCCCTGCTTAAAGATAGAACATCCGGTGTACGAGTTGCTGGGAGAATAATGGGTATTCGCAAGTTCAGTAAATTTATGTTTATTACCGTAGCGAACATTGAAGGGAGTTTACAACTTCTTTTGAGCAAGGAAGAGGTTAGTGAGGTATCTTATAATCAATTTGATAAATTCATCGACATTGGAGATTTTATCGGTGTTGAAGGTCATATGTATACGACCAAGACGAATGAGAAAACACTTCGAATTAATAGCTGTGAATTTCTTGGGAAAGCTCTGCGTACTTTGCCGGAAAAATGGCACGGATTAACGTCCATTGAAACAAGGTATAGACAACGTTACTTGGATTTAATCATGACAAAGGAAACCCAAGCCCGGTTACTAGCTAGAACGAAAATGGTAAGTGCCATTCGGAGATTTTTTGAGGATCATAATTTCCTGGAAGTTGAAACACCAGTCTTACAGCATACTTCCTCGGGTGCAATTGCTAAACCTTTTCGAACCTATCATAACTCCTTAGACACAGAATTAAACTTACGGATTGCCCCTGAAACTTATTTGAAAAGATTAATTGTAGGGGGGTTTACCAAAGTATTTGAATTTGCAAAGTGCTTTCGAAATGAAGGGATCAGTCCTCAGCATCTTCAAGAATTCACGATGGTTGAAGGATATGCCGCATATTGGAACTATCTGGATACGATGAAATTAATGCGAGATATGGTCTTGTATATACTGGATCGAACCTTCCATACAACTACCATAACAATGAATGATCATATCATTGATTTTTCATTAGATTGGGACATTGTCTCCTTTAGAGATCTAATCTTCAGAGATACTGGTATTGATATAGACCTTTATCCTGATGTGAAAGATTTATACCAAGAGACCCAGCGGCATAACATCCAGTTCGAACAATCGGAAGTTGAATCTTTAGGCAGAGGTAATTTCATTGATCTTCTATACAAGAAAATGTGCCGACCTCAGCTGATCAAACCGACTTTTTTAGTTCAACATCCGATCGAATTATCCCCATTGGCTAGAGGTAATGATCAGAATCCTGCTCTTACAGATCGGTTCCAATTGGTGGTGAATGGAGCGGAAATAATTAATGCCTATTCTGAGCTGGTTGACCCATTAGAGCAAAGAAGAAGGCTAGAGGATCAAGCTCTTCTTAAAAGCAATGGAGACTTAGAAGCTATGGAGATGGATGAAGATTATTTAGTGGCGATGGAATATGGGATGCCCCCTATTTCGGGTTGGGGATTTGGCGTTGAACGCTTGTTAATGGTGCTGACAGATAGTGATACGATTAAAGATTGTGTATTGTTTCCGTTGACTAAAAAACTTTAGAGTTTAATCTTGAGCACATTCGAAGAGATGGATGGGGATTTAGAGGTTTTCATTAACCTCTATCCACGAACAAGAATAAGTAAGAAGAGGCGTAATAAATAAGAGGATCGACCTACTTTTGTTAATTTAGAAAGCGGCAGCTCATCCCGGACAGCCTAGTATGAGTATGGATACGATTGTGTAGGGTCTGACCTTGGCGATACAAGCGAGTCTAGAGAGTAAAGTGGATATTCGTGAGGGCGGGGGTACGACGCACTGAGTTTACCCTGATCAGATAACTATCAAATGAGAAGGCAAGGCTCTCTGAATTTGAGAGCTTTGCCTTTTATTAACTGAATCTTTGTGTAGATGTGTACTTTTTTACTGTTGTAATCGGAACAGAGTTCCATGTTCATTGGATTTCAGTGTATATTCGATCTGAAACAGACGGGCGATGTCCTCAATGATCTTTAACCCTAGCCCTTTAGGATGGTTGTTCTTATCGAAACCAATTCCATTGTCGCGAATCGATACTACACCATGCTCGATCACTACATCCAGCATCGTTGCCTTTGAATGGCGTAACGTATTCTGTAAAATATTATCAAAGAGCCTTTGTGTCCATAGCACATTGCAGTTCCAAATCAATGTTTTATCAACAGGATGGAAGTGCAGTTCGATTTCATTCATGTTGTACAAATAGCCCCACTTTCGAACCACCGTCTCAAGTACGTCAAGGACATTCATATTTTCACTCAGGATATAGGAACTATCTAATGTTTCCGTGGATTGGATATGAATCTCCTTGGTTAGCTCCGCAATATATTGAATCTGTTGACTTAGCGATTCGATATTCGTACATTGACATTCGTGCTGCGCTTCCATATCAAACAACTGCAAACGAACAGCCGTCAGTGGCGTACTAATATCATGTCGTAGCTTTTGAAGAAGCTCTTTTTGCATGTCCTGTTGTTGCTTCAGTTCAAGCTCTCGATAGGTTGTACGATCAATCAATAGATTAACGGATCGAATGAGAGCTCCCATTTCATCGTCGCTGTGTATATTGATTTTGTTCGGGATTTTTTCATGACTGGCCAGATTTCGAATTGTTCGATTCAAAAGATTGATTTGATTCAATAACGCACTAATTGATCGCGAGAATAGAACGGATAGTAATAATAAGGATAAGCCAAATACAACTAACATAGCTGGGTATGCAAAGGAAGCATGAAATGGGATATCATTATTTTGCGATTTAAAGTATAGATTGTAAATGACACTCGTCAATACGCCAATAGATAGCAGTAATAAAGGTACGCTCACAACAGCGGATAATAAGAGTAGTTGGTATTTTTTCTTTAATTTCATTTTTTCTTGTAGGTATTAAGTCGATACCCTTCTCCGTATAGATTCTGAATGACTTCTCCTTCGGTATCCTGAATTTTTGCTCGAATGTTTTTGATATGCACAATTACGATATTTGGACTTCTGTCTTCTAATTGCCATAGATGTTCGAGGAAATGATCTTTGGTCAAGATCCGATCCCGATTATCGTAAAGGTAGAAAAATATTTTCCTTTCAATAGCTGTAAATTCAACCTCATGCTGCAAGTCCATTAGGAAAACTCTGCGCCTTTCGGCATCGATGTAGACATGGTTAATTTGAGTGAATGTACCATAATGATAATCTAGCATCTTCTTCATTCGAAGTAGCAGTTCTCTTGGATCAAAGGGCTTGACCATATAATCCTCTCCGATTGTTAGTCCCTGCAATTTGCTATCCATGTCGCTTCGAGCAGATAAGAAAATAATTGGAATCTGTAATCCGAGTTGTTTGATTCGTTTCGAGAGTTGATAGCCATCTTCACCCGGCAGCATCACATCCATGATAATCAAATCCATTTCTCGGATCTCTTGAAGCACGGTAGTTCCATCGGTCTTCCAACAAACATTGTATCCTTCTCGTTTTAAAATTCTCTGCATGATATCTCCAATGGCAGTGTCATCTTCTACTAATAAAACATTATAACTTCTCATTGTTTCAGCCTTTCTGATTCGTTTTCTTGATAAATTCGCTCGCTAGCTGGTAGATCTCGTCGGGAGTATAGAGATAAATGCTGTGTGTCCCACGAAGTGTTCTGACATCAGATAAGCGAAGCTTCGCTGCGAATGCTTTATAGTCTTTTTGTCTTTGAATCGTGTATATGGAGTCCTTATATTGATCTGCAACTGCATCTAAGAACAGGATGGGTGTGTCCTGCGGATAGGGAAGCAGTGTTGATTTTATACTGTTATTGTAGCTCTGCAGCAGCTCTTGCTCCATATCTCGATTGAAAATTTGTTTGTATGATATTGCCTTGTACAAGTTCTTCTCAGATTCCGTCAGAAATGATTGCCGAATGACTTCAGGGTTGTAAACCATTTCAGGTGCAAATCGATGAAATCCTAGTTCAGTTAATAATCGTTCTCCCCGAACTATAATCGAATCTATAAATCCTAATGGATGGGAGACATACTGCTCAGGCAGACCAATATCTAGGGCGATGATACCCTTGATTTCTTGTGGGTATTTCTGTGCCCAATAAATTGCCTCGATACCAGATATCGAATGGGGTATTAGGATATAAGGTGGCGTATTTCCACTCTGTGTAAGTGCAGCTCTTGTCTGTTCTAATATTATAGCGATGTCTCGATTATCGCTTGACACATCGCTATATCCATAACCAGCACGCTCAACAACTGCAATCTTGTTTTGTTGTGAGAATTTGCGGTAGAGTCCTTTCAGTTCGTACATCGGAGATGCTATGCCGGATCCCGACATGAACACATAGGTGTCCGCGCCACTTCCTTCCTCATATACATGAATTTTGTTTCCATTAATAGAGGTGATCGTTCCGTTAGCTTTTAAGAGCTCAGCCTCTTTATTAAGTTGAACTTTGTTATTAATCATAACTGTAAGGGTTGTTACTAACACAAGGACAAGCATTGTAATTCCGATTCTTTTAAGTATTTGAAGTGATGTATTCATCGTTATTCTCTCCTTTAGCTTCTTAACTTCTTATTTGAGAGGATACGATAGAAAAATAAATTTCTAGTTAATAATATGTAATTTTTAATAGTGAATTCAAAAATACCCATAGACTAGACACTTTTTAAAGTGTCTAGTCTATGGGTATTATTTAAATTAAGTCATAATTAAGAATTACCACCAAGCTAAAAAATGACCTTCTTTGACTTCAACCTGATTCTCATTAGCCCAAGTGCGAAGCGCTTTAATAGCATCATCCTCACTATGCTTGAATTGAAAATAATATTTTGTGGGAATAAATTGTTTACCGATGGGTTGTATACCGATTCTTGTGTTAAAGACTGTATGTATCTTAATTCTCTTGATGGAGCTAGGTTCTAGCTGTGTGCCTCTAACAACTAGTTTATCAGGTGTGATTCGGATTTCTTTTTGCTGTCTAATCATACGGATGATTAATAGAATTAAATAGATCAGTATAAACACTCTGAATCCAATGTTGAGGTAATACATGAATCCAATATTATCAATCGTGTACCAAAAGTATGAGAACAAACCTAATTGAAACGTCGTTAGAATAACCATAGGTATCTCTGATGGGTTTTTAACCTGATACACATTTTCCATATAATTTTCCCTTACATCCATCTCATAAAAGATCCTTCTTTGATCTCAATATGATTATCGTCTGCCCAAGCCCGAAGGTTTTGGAGGGCAACCTCGTCCTTATCCACGAAACGGAAACAATATTTAATAGGAACAAGTCTTTTACCAACTAGTTGGATACCGATAGAAGTTTTAAATTCAGGATCTATTTTGATTCTTTGGATAGATTGTGGTTCGATTTGGATGCCTTTTATGATTAGGGAATGAGGTAGGATTTCGATTGACGCTGGCCTCATGAACATACGAAATATCGTTATGAATAGAACAGATAGACATACAATTCCTATCACAATGACAAGATAGTACATTAAACCTTTTTCATTTACCCTTGTGAATCGGACTATATCCCGATAGGAAGTGAATGAAAAAAACATCGTTGCAGTCATAGTCTTGAACGCTAACGGATTCTTAATCCGATATATATGGCTCATAAAAATTCTCCTTGATAGTAGTGACATCTGTTTATAACAAATTCAATAAAATGTAATTCAACTCCTTCTTGTATATGCCCTGAAAATAGCAAAAAAGCCTCATCGCTGAGGCTTTCCGCAATAATCTTATTTACATAATGCTAATCGAACCGCCGCTCACCTTCACGTCTGCTTTTAATACATCAGAGAAGAATGCAAGTGGAACGAACATTTTACCTTCAACAATTGTTGGAGCAGTTCCTAGTGGGAACGGAGCCATTTTACCAATGATGTAAGCATCCACATCTTTCGTTAGCGATGTCCAGATCGCGTCTTTGTGTAGATCAGTGCTTTCTTTATCTGGATTCCAGTTAAGTGCGAAACCAAGCTTGGAAGCAACAGCGCGTAGAGGAACCATCGTAACACCTTTATCATTCACGAAAATGGCAGCTTCTTCTTTAGATACTGCCTTACCACTGACAATTAGCTGGTTTGCACCGCTGGTTTCTTTTGCAATCGGAATGCGGAATTCAGGTGTTCCTGATGAGTAAGGCGCAATTTCGTACACGTTAAATGTAATAACAGCATCGCCTTTGTTCACGAAGAATAGCTGTGTGTCGCTAATACCCTTAAATCCCATATCTCCTGCAAAATAGTTATCAGGTGCTTTTGCAATCTCTGCTTTAATATGAGCATCTACGGTTTGCTTGTAGTTTGCACCAAGTAAGTCTTGGAGCTCAACTAGCTTCGCTTCATCAGCATTTAACACATTATATGTATCCACACGCGGATTACCGTGAGCACCACCTGTGTATTCACTTGTTACTAAGCGAAGGGATAGGATGTTGTTGTCGGCTGCATTGCCATCTGCTTTAACTTCATAGATGGAGTCAAACGTATAGGGCTGCACCTTGATGCCTTCTTTTTTGAACTCGGCAAAATCTGCTGTAGCTTGTTTCTTGATGTCTTCTAAGCCTCTCATCGCTGTACGTTCAATGATGTCGTTAAGCTGATCTTGATATTTTTTATCTTTCATTCCGCTAACAACCGGAATTTGTAGGTTAACTTCGAGAGTTTCTGTTTTTTCTTTAACGGATTTCGTTGTTACTTTAACAGATTGTTGTTGTTCTTTCGCAGAGATTGGAGTCACCGCTTTCTGATCTGTTGATGGAGGTGTGCTGCTAGCCCAAGTTGTCGGAGAAGCGGCAGCAAGTAGACAGCAACCTGCAAGACTTAGTGATAATAATTTGAATGGCATTTTCATAAATTTCCCTCCAATGTTGGTTGATGCTTTTATTATGTACCTAATATGGGAAGGATAGATTACAAATTGGTTAATATTACTGATTGCATTCACCACTTGCGTCCGGGATTCCTTTTGCATATAATAGTTGTCATTAGATATGTTGCAATAACTATGAATTCCATATACAAAATGCGTTGACGGAGAAAAGTATACAGTACATCCTAACAGGGAGGTTACGCCGCAGATTGAGAGCGTACCCAGGGAAACAGGCTGTTGAAGTTCGCTCCTGAGCAGTCCTTTGAACGAGAACGACTTATTTTTATTATGAAAATGAGGTCACTCCACTAGAGGGAACCGGATGACAATCCGTTATGATCATGAATGAAGAGAGATGCTTATTTTTGCTATGTGCCAAAAAAAGTATCTAATCAGGGTGGTACCGCGAGCTTGCTCGTCCCTTTTGTGGGATGGGTAAGCTCTTTTTGCTGTTTGAGCTTGTTCCAAACGTGGGCGCTGCTGAGAAAAGAAACACTTCCGGTCGCTGTTGAATCCGTGTCCTCTTGATTAGGTTAGTTGGTTAGGACACGTCTTCAAAGGCGAACTCAAACTTTCCGAAGGAAAAGTACTTCGAAAGCATAAGTGCATCTTTTCTCCTCCGCTATCGTTTTGAACAAACTCACAAATAAAAAAGATCGGTTTATTTTTTAAGGAGGGAAATGTATGAAAGAACGTTTAGAAGCGTTAAAGGCTGATGCGCTTGCGCTATTGTCAGAAGTAATGAGCCCGCAAGAATTGAATGACCTTCGAGTGAAATATTTGGGTAAGAAAGGTCCACTCACGGAGGTTCTTCGTGGAATGGGTGCACTTAGTGCAGAAGAGCGTCCGATTATTGGTCAAGTAGCTAATGAGGTGCGCGAAGCAATTGCGGCTTTGATCGCGAAGAAGTCAGAGCACTTCGAGCAGTTGGAGACAGAAGGCCGCTTGTCGGCTGAGACACTGGATGTAACATTACCAGGCAGACCGTCCACACAAGGTGCAGTTCACCCGCTTAATAAAGTGATTCAAGATATCGAAGATATCTTTATCGGTATGGGTTACACGGTTGCAGAAGGTCCAGAGGTTGAACGTGACTACTACAACTTCGAGGCGCTAAACTTGCCGAAGGATCACCCTGCGCGTGATATGCAGGATTCTTTCTATATTACAGAGGAAGTATTGCTTCGTACGCAAACATCCCCCGTACAAGTTCGTACGATGGAGAAGCTGCAAGGTGAAGTTCCAGTTAAGATCATCTGCCCAGGCCGCGTATACCGTCGTGATGATGACGATGCAACACATTCCCATCAGTTCACGCAAATCGAAGGTCTAGTTATTGATCGCAACATTCGTATGAGTGACCTGAAAGGTACACTTCTTCAATTCGTACGTGAGATGTTCGGACCAGAGACAGAAATTCGCCTTCGTCCAAGCTTCTTCCCATTCACAGAGCCAAGTGCGGAAGTAGACGTAACTTGTAGCATGTGTAAAGGCGATGGCTGTCGTGTATGTAAGCAAACAGGTTGGTTAGAAATCTTGGGTTCCGGTATGGTTCACCCACGTGTACTTGAGATGGCGGGTTATGACCCGAAAGAATACAGAGGATTCGCATTTGGTATGGGTGTTGAGCGTATTGCGATGTTGAAATACGGCATCGAAGACATCCGTCATTTTTATACAAATGATTTACGTTTCTTGAAGCAGTTCGTACATCTGTAGGATCGAAGGAGGAATCGAGACATGAAAGTATCATATAAATGGTTGTCTGAATATGTAGACGTGAGCGGCTACACAGCGGAAGAGCTTGCAGAGAAGCTGACGCGTTCAGGTATTGAAGTAGATGTTGTGGAAGATCGTAATCAAGGTGTAACTGGCGTAGTTGTTGGTTATGTAAAAACAAGAGAGAAGCACCCTGACGCTGACAAGCTTAGCGTATGTACACTAGATGTGGGTCAAGGTGAAGACTTGCAAATCGTGTGCGGAGCGAAGAACGTAGATGCAGGACAGAAAGTACCTGTAGCGGTTGTTGGTGCAGTTCTTCCTGGCGATTTCAAAATTAAGCGTGCGAAGCTTCGTGGTGTAGAATCCCAAGGCATGATCTGCTCCGCAAAAGAGCTTGGCTTAAATGAAAAAATGCTTCCGAAAGAGCAGCAAGATGGTATTCTCGTTCTTCCTGAAGATACGGAAATCGGAGCATCCATCCTTGAAGTGCTTGCAATCGATGATAAAGTGCTTGAACTAGACCTTACACCGAACCGTTCGGATGCGCTAAGCATGCTGGGTGCAGCCTATGAGATCGCAGCAATTATCGGACGTGAAGTGAAGCTTCCAAGTTCTGAAGGTGCAGCATGCACGAGCCAAGTAAAGACAGCAGATAAAGTAGCGGTAACAATCGCTTCCGTTGATCTGTGTTCTCACTATACAGCACGCCTTGTTGAAGGTGTACATGTGACATCGTCTCCATTATGGTTACAAAATCGCTTGATGGCTGCAGGCATTCGTCCGATCAACACAATCGTAGACATTACGAACTATGTAATGCTTGAATACGGTCAACCGCTTCATGCCTTTGATGCAGATAAAATTGCAGGTGATCGTATCGATGTTCGTCTGGCTGAGCCGGGTGAGAAGCTAATGACACTGGATGATGTAGAACGTGATTTAGAGCCACATATGCTGCTTATTGCTGATATTGAGAAGCCAATTGCACTTGCTGGTGTGATGGGGGGCGCGAACAGCGAAGTGTCCAGCAGCACAAGTCGTATCTTGCTTGAATCTGCGAAGTTCTCCGGCAGCTCGGTTCGTCGTACGTCCCGTCAGTTGGGACTGCGTTCGGAAGCAAGCATGCGTTTTGAAAAAGAAGTGAATCCAGAAGCAGTTATTCCAGCTCTGAATCGTGCAGCAGCGTTAATCACTCAGCTTGCTGGCGGCACAATTGCTGAAGGCATCGCAGAAGCGCGTACAGCAGACCATATGCCAGTATCTATCGAGATTTCCTTAAACAGAGTGAACGACTACTTGGGAACTGAGCTTGCGCTTGCTCAAGTAACAGACATTATGGGACGCCTTAACTTCTCCTATGAAGAAGTAAGCAGCGAATCGATCCTCGTTCATGTTCCAAGTCGTCGCGGCGACATCACACGTGATGTAGACTTGATCGAAGAAGTAGCTCGTCTATATGGCTATGACAATATCCCAACGACGCTTATGTCGGGCGTTACGACACCGGGTTCACTGACTCATGAACAGCAAATTCGCCGCACGATGCGCAACATTTTGTCACAAAGCGGACTTGATGAAGTGATCACTTATTCCCTCGGTCATCCGAATCAGAATGAGCAGCTTCCGGGCTTGTATGCGACAGCGAAGCATATCCCTCTTGCAATGCCAATGAGTGAAGATCGCTCCGCACTTCGTACGTCTTTGCTTCCGAACATGATTGAGACGGTGATTTACAACCGTAACCGTAACAACGATGATTTGGCACTATTTGAGCTAGGCAAAGTGTTCGTAACAGAAGAAACTGAGCTTACTGTGCTTCCACAAGAGAAGCTCATGCTTGCAGTCGTCATGACTGGTAAGCGTCATTCCGATCACTGGTTGCAAAAGCCGGCTAAAGTGGACTTCTATGATCTTAAAGGTGTGTTCGAGCGTGTGATTTCTTATCTGGGTATCACGAACATTACACTTGAAGCTGCACAACCAGAAGGTTTCCACCCAGGTCGTACGGCTGCAATTACAGTAGTAGGTCAAGACGGTGCGAAACGTGTAATTGGTCGTATGGGTCAATTGCATCCATCTCTACAGAACCAGAAGGACTTGGAAGATACGTACGTGCTTGAAGTGGAAGTAGAGCCGCTTATCGAGCTTGCTAACTCCACGATTGAGTACTCTATGCTTCCGCGTTACCCAGCTATGGGTCGTGACATGGCACTTGTCGTAAGTAGTGAGGTTCCAGTTGGTCTTATGGAGCAAAAAGTGCGCGAAACAGCAGGCGAACTGCTTGAATCCATTCGCGTGTTCGATATTTACACAGGTGAGCGTCTAGGAAATGGCAAGAAGAGCGTTGCATTAGCGCTTGTATACCGTCATCCAGAGCGTACTCTGCAAGATGAAGAAGTAACTTCTGTTCACGGCAACGTGGTTGAAGTGCTGCAACAAACATTTGAAGCAGAGCTTCGCAAATAATAAATTACAGGTAATTATTTGAAAAGAGCTTTGGTAGCAGGAAAAGGGGCTTGACGTATCGAAGGTTGATACGCAAGCCTTTTTTGTTATGTAAAGGGAGGACGAACCTGTGAGTGAAGATCGTACACGAATTAACGTTGACATATATGGAAGTCAGTACAAGATTACAGCTGATGGTAATACAAGCCCAAGCTATGTAAAACGCATTGCAGCAGAAGTGAATGACCAAATGAGTCAGATTGCAAAGACGAATAATCGTCTAGATGGACAGCGCATTGCAGTACTTACTGCATTTCATGTCGTAGACCAGAATTTGCGGTTGGCATCCGAGATTGATCCGCTGCAGCGCGCTAAGAATGCAAGTCAACAGCAAAGTGAACAATTGCAGGCACAATTAAGTGCGCTGCAAGTCGAATATAACGAGATTAAATCCAATCAAGATACGCAGCTTGCTACTCAGAAGGAACAATATGAAAGTGAACTGCAGACCCTTCAAATCGAACGTGATACAACGATTGACAAGTTGACTGGAGAACATGCTGCTGCCTTAAAAATATTAACGGAAGAGCGTGACGCTTCCCTTCAGATGATCGATGAAGTTCGTGAAGAAGCGATCCAAGAAGAACGTCAGCGGCTAGAAACGGAATACGAGCGTAAATTATCTGAACTTGATTCACGCATGCAGTCCGAACGTAAGCATCAAGAAGTGAACTTGCATAGCTTACAGGAACAGTGTGAAAAGCTTGAGTCAGAACTTAAACAAGCCCAAGAGGAGCAGGAGCTTCTATTTATACAAGCCCAAGAAGAACAAGACCGTCTACTTACACAAGCGCAAGAAGAGCAAGACCGCCTGCTTACAGAGGCACAAGAAAAGCAAGACCGTCTGTCAGCAGAAGGTCAAGCGAAGCTAGAAGCCTCCTTGCAGAAGCTAAGAGAGAAGCATGCCCTAGACCTTCAAGCAGAGCAAGATAAGCAGGAGGTTCTATCTAAGCAGAATGAGGATTTAACGCTTGAACTGTTGGAAGCGCAAGATACACTTGCCACGGATCTGAACAAGCTGCAAGAGAAGTACAAGCTTGAATTGCAGCAAGTGAAAACTGAACATGGAACGATGACGAAGTTGTTAGAAGAAGAACACCTTGCGTTCATTCTTCAGTTGCGTGAAGAGCATGCGGTAGCTGTGAAAGATCAGTCCACTAGTCATGACAAAATGGTCGAGGAGCTGCAATCGACTTCAGAGTTAGCGCTTGTTGAGCAAAGATCGCAATATGAAGCTGCTTTAGATGAAGAGAAAGCAACACGTATTGAGGTATTAGAGGAGCAGCAATCCAATCATGAAGCGGCGCTTCTGGATCAAGAAGTACGCTATGCTTCTGAGCTTGCGGATAAGCAATCTCAGCACGCACAAACACTTGAAGCTATTCAATTGAAGCATAGATCGGAGCAAGAGCAGCTTCGTAACTTGCAAGAACAATTGGATCAGCAGACGCAAGCAGAAGCGAACATACACAATCGGTATGAGAAGGAAATGGAGCGACTGAAACTGGAACACGACGTTGCGATCCGCCACCAACGTGATCAACAAGAAGGTACAGTACGTAAAATCCGTGAACAGAACCGATTGGAGCTCATGCAAGCAGGTGAGCAGTATCAAGCAGAGCTTATTCAAGCACGCGAAGAAGCTGAAGTAGCGCAAGCTGAGTTATTAGCTGACATTAAGAACCTTCAAGAGATTCGTCAGAGAAATGCGGAAGAACATACACGAGCACTTGCTGCTCAACAAGCGGATTATGATGATCGTGATGGTACGCTCTTGAAGCAGCATGAAGCTGAGCTTGCAGATCTCACTGCAAAAGCAGATCGCTTTGAATTAGAATTGGTCGAGCTCCAAGAAGAGAACCATGCACTTAAACGTGAGAAAGAAGCATCACTTTCTGAACAGGATAACTTATCTGCAGCTTCATATACCGCACAAAGGCTACTTGATCAAGCCTTAACTCAGTTAGAGGCAGAGCGTGAGTCCGCACGTCAGATTGCGGGGGAACGTGATGCCGCGTGTAAGCAGCTGGAATCACTTGTTGAAGTTTCGGGACATGCAGCGGCAGAATTCAGCGCTATTGATAAACGATTGAATGATCAACAGCTTGCATTCGATAAAGTATTGCGTCAATCGATTCAGAAGGATGAGGAAATCGAAAAACTTCGTGATAGCTTGCGTACATCCTTTAAGCAAGTAAGTGCAAGTAAAGAGGATGACACGGAGCTTGTGCAAGTAAAGCACGATTATAACAAGCTAATGGGTGAGTACACGAAGTTGCAAACGGAGTATAACGAGTGGATTGAACTTGTCATGTCCCAAGAGGGGAAAGAGAAGTAGCTCTGAATATAATAAAGACCGCTATCGTCCCAATATTAGGTGGGGGTTAGCGGTCTTTTATTTGTATGATAGAATCGAATTATTCCACAATTAATTTCGCAGTCATCTTGGAGTGGCCTGTACCACAAGAGATATTACAAATGATCGAGTAAGTGCCTGGCTTCGATGCTACAACAGTCTTCGTATTGTTGGACTTATTGAAGCTTCCGTCGATGCCTTCAATACGCACACCGTGAACGCCTTCTTTGCTTTCGAAGTTGATTGTGAACGGCTCACCTTGCTTAACGCGGTATTCCGGTTGATCGAACTGGAAGTTTGTCGCAATAATTTTCAATTCTTGCTTAGCAGGATCTTTCGTTTCAGCAAATGTATTAGCAGTTTCTGCGCCACATGCTGTTAATGTAATAAGCATGGCAGCACTAGCTACGAGTAAAGCAAACCATTTTTTCATATAGATAAAATCCTCCTTGAGTTTATTCAGGTAACTAAGAAGTATTCTATCATGATCATAACCTTTGGGATGTGTCGATCAAGTGAAACTATAAGTTAAAAAATAAAATAACCGCTATACCGATTGAAAAAAATCAGGTATAACGGTTATGGACAATAACGGATATAATCCCTTATTTATGCGGCTCTTTATCTTTACCTGACCAGTCGCTGCCCATCTCAAATGGGGTTTTCATCGGAATGAACAGATCAATCAAGCCGATGACTAGAGCGGAGAGTATAGCACCAAGTACAGTTGCTGTTACACCCGGTACGATGAATTGGGCAACCCAGATAATAACTGCACTTGTAAGGAAACCGACGACACCACGACCAAACGGTGTGATTCGCCTTCCGAACATGCTCTCGACGATAAAGGCAATTACTGCAATCGCAAGGGCTAGCAGGAGTGCACTCGTAAAACCGCCGACGGAGAAGCCTTTAACAAACCAAGATACTAACATAAGCACGAAAGCAGATACGATAAATCGGACTACTGTTCCAAGAAAACTCATATGTGTAACCTCCTTAGTGAAAGTTCGAGATGTGTAGTAGTACATAATGTATCCAGCTTTAAAGAAAGTACGAAGGAAATTATGACCATTAAGCTAAGTATGTAATTACATGGTGTGTAAGTTGAGGTTCGCATCTTGTGCATTCCTTGGGTATAATAATGATATTGTGAACGAGAGGACAGTGAAAGTTTTGAAGGGGAAAGTGTTAAAAACCTTAGAATATCAAAAAATTACTCATAAATTAGAAAATCACGCGCAAACCTCCCTCGGCAAGCGTGCCGTTCTTGCGATGCTGCCAAGTGGAGATTACATTGAAGTGACGCGTCGTCTAAAGGCGACAAGTGAAGCAGTTGATGTAGAGCGATTGAAAGGCAATGTGCCATTCGGTGGCATTCGAGATATCGAACCAAGCATCCATCGTGCCAGAATTGGTAGTATGCTAAACAGCACTGAATTACTCGATATTGCCAACACCATTTATGGTGGCCGCCGCTTAAAGCGGTTCTTGGATAATGTCCATGAGGAATTCCCAATTGAATGGATCGCAGGCATGGTTGAGCTAATGACGGACCAGAAGGGTCTTGAGGATCGCATTAAGAGCTGTATCGACGATAATGCCTATGTGGTAGACAGTGCAAGCATGGCGCTTGCTAAGATCCGCAGTGAGCTTAAGAGCAGTGAATCCCGCGTACGTGAACGCTTGGAGGATATGATTCGGAACAGTTCGACGCAGAAAATGTTGCAGGATATTCTGGTGACAATCCGTAATGATCGTTATGTGATTCCTGTTAAGGCGGAGTACCGCAGTCACTTTGGCGGTATGGTGCATGATCAGTCCGCATCTGGTGCGACTTTATTTATCGAGCCGGAAGCAGTCATGACGTTAAATAACAAAATTCGTGAACTCAAACTGAAAGAAGAAGCAGAAGTAGAGCGTATTCTCCTTATGCTGACTGTGGATGTTGCAGAAGTCGCGGATTTATTGTTGTCCGATGTTGGGATCATTGCGCAGCTTGATTTTATTTTTGCTAAAGCCGGACTTGCTCGTGCACTCAAAGCGACACTTCCTGTCTTGAATGATAAAGGCTACATTAAGCTCAAGAAGGGTCGTCATCCGTTGATTGCATCCGATGTTGTGGTGCCACTTGACCTGGAATTAGGTAAAGGCTTCACTTCGATTATCGTGACGGGTCCGAATACAGGTGGTAAGACGGTTTCTTTGAAGACGGTTGGCTTGCTATCCTTAATGGCGATGTCAGGCTTATTCGTACCTGCTGAAGAAGGTTCTGAGCTATGCGTATTTGATGGCATTTATGCGGACATTGGGGATGAGCAAAGTATTGAGCAGAACTTGAGTACGTTCTCTTCCCATATGACGAATATTATCTCGATCTTGCGTGATATGACGCCAAAAAGCCTGGTGTTGTTCGATGAATTAGGAGCGGGTACAGATCCTGCTGAAGGTTCTGCGCTTGCGATCTCCTTGCTCGATTACATCCATCGTATGGGTTGCCGCATTCTTGCAACTACGCACTATAGCGAGCTTAAAGCGTATGCGTATGAACGTGAAGGCGTTATGAACGCTTCGATGGAATTTGATGTTGCAACGCTATCTCCGACGTATCGACTGCTTGTCGGGGTGCCTGGTCGAAGTAATGCATTCGCAATTGCGGAGCGTCTGGGTCTAGCGAAGACGATTATTGATCAAGCACGCGGTCATGTTGGCGAAGAGGATCAACACATTGAATCGATGATTGCATCCCTTGAGGAGAACCGTCTTATCGCGGAAGAAGAGCGTCAAAGTGCGGAAGACATGCGTCGTGAAATTGAAAAAATGAAAAAAGAGCTTGAAGCTCAGCAAGATAAATTTGAGCAGCAGCGCGATAAAATGCTAGAAAAAGCAGAGCGCGAAGCAGCAGATGCGGTTGCGAAGGCAAAACGTGAAGCGGATGAGGTTATTACTGAACTTCGCCGTATTGCGCGTGAAGAAGCAGGACATATCAAAGACCATAAGCTGATCGATGCGAAGCGTAGATTGGATCAAGCAAGTCCACAATTACGTGAGAAGAAGCGTGTGGCACGAGCTGCGTCTAAGCCAGTTGAGATTGGAGCAGGTGACGAGGTTCGGGTTATCCACCTTGGTCAAAAAGGTCATGTCGTGGAGATCGTATCCAAAACCGAAGCACTTGTGCAGCTTGGGCTAATGAAAATTAAAGTGGCAAAGTCTGATCTAGAGCTTGTCACAACTCATGCCGTACAGCAAAAGCGTACCCAAGTTCCAGCGGCAAGCATCAAACGTACACGTGATGAGAATGTCCGTATGGAGCTAGATATGCGGGGTATGAATGTGGAAGAAGGTTTAATGGAAGCGGATCGATTCATTGATGAATCGATTATGTCGAATTTGAATCAAGTGTACCTCATTCATGGTAAGGGTACAGGGGTGCTTCGTACAGGTATTCAAGATTATTTACGTCGTCACCGCCGTGTGAAATCGTTCAGAATCGGGAACTACAACGAAGGCGGAACGGGTGTAACTGTCGTTGAATTGCAGTAGGAAGGCTGGGGACGTATCATGGATAATATGAGTTTTTGGACGGAGAACCGCTATTTATCGACGATCGGATTTTTCTCCGTTACAGTTATCTTGTTAGTGGTGTTCTTGACGATATTTGAGATTGTGACGAAATATAATGATTGGGAAGAGATTAAGAAGGGTAATGTCTCTGTAGCGATGGCAACTGGGGGTAAAGTGTTCGGGATATGTAATATCATTCGATATGCAATCCAGAATCATGATACTTTCGGTCAATCCATTGTCTGGTCAGTATTTGGCTTTGTTCTACTTATGGTTTCCTATTTCATATTTGAATTTCTTACACCGAATATTAAAGTTGATCAAGAGATTCAGCGTGATAATCGCGCGGTCGGTTTCTTATCGATGATACTCTCTGTTTCGATCTCTTTTGTAATCGGAGCGTGTGTGTCTTAGAATGTAGATAGGGGAGTAGGCTCATGAAGTATTTATGGGGATCATTGTTCGCACTAGCTGCTATATTTCTGATAGTTGGCATTTATTATGTTATGAAATAATCGGAATTCGATTAAGATAGTTACATGAGGAGTTGTTTACGTAATGGAAGAGAAAGAACAAACATTTTGTCCGTGGTGTCAGACTGAAATTGTATGGGACCCGGAAATTGGACCTGAGGAAGAATGTCCGCATTGCTTTAATGAACTTAGCGAATATCGCAGCTTGAGTATAGATGTGGATGGGTCTGATAACGAAGGTGAGCATGATGAAGAGGCGACGACTGCACCTAGCAACCTTCCGCTAAGCAACGAAGATCTGTGGGATGATGCTCCTGCAGGAGACGATGCTTACCGTGATATGGTGAATCAATGCATGGATACGCAGTTAGAAGCGCCAGATTGTGCAGCTTGCCGTGAATTGATGCTGTTTGCAGGTACACAGAACGTGAAGAACAAGCACTTTACACCGATTGTTCCACAAGCACTTGGTGTGCCGTTCTTAACCGGTCCATTTGAGTACCATGTATATGTATGTCCATCATGCTTCCGTGTAGAGCACTTATTGAGCGATCATGATCGCAAGACGATGATTGAGCGTTTAACTGCGAAAAAATAGTAGGCGTTCATAAGTAATAGGGATGTGAGAGAAGTTAGTTTCCTTGCTGCCAAATCAGCGGGTGACTGGCTTTTTTGCATATTTTAACGGAAATAAGGTTTTCTTATGAATCGCATCAAAAAGTCGGATTTCCAATCGGAAGCGCAGCGTCATACAATAAAAGCAAGGGATCGCTATAATTCACCGAATCCACTATCATGCAATGACTATGCTACAAGATGAAGAGGTGACCTATTGATATGAATATGAATCAACAATTAAATAAACTAGAGAGAATGCCAATTGGCATTAGCGGTACATGCCTCGCATTCATAACATTAAGTAATGCATGGAAAGTGTACGGGATTGATTTTCTGAAGCCTATTGCCATTACACTTGCAATCGGGATGCTGCTACTGATGTTCATTCGATTGATCAAATTTCCTAAAGTGATGTATGCGGAACTAAAGAATCCCGTCACAGGTACTTTTTATCCGACAATGGGGATGGTAATTTGGCTCGTATCGGGCACTTTATATCCTTATCTACCCACACTTTGCAGCTATTTATGGATTTCTGCTGCAATCTATCATTATTTCATAGTCGTGTTCTATACGATTATTCGGGTCAAGGAACGTCAGTTTAGTAACATCATGCCGACTTGCTTTATCGTGTACACAGGGATGATTACAGGCAGTGTTGCAAGTAAAGGTATGGATGGTGTGATTCCCCAGATTCCTGATATTGCTCACTTTATGCTGATGTTCGGATTTATTTTCTATACGATTCTATTACCTTTGGTTCTCTATATTGTCTTTCGTAGTAAGAAGTTAAAGGATCATCAGTTACCAACGATAGGCATTATTTGTTCACCTGCACCACTTGGTGTTGTGGGAATACTAACGATTGAACCCAATCCGAACTTTTATATGCTCGCATGGCTGTTCATTACTGGTACGGTTCTTCTTTTTGTCGTGTACGGATATATATTAAAGCTGTTCAAGGAAGGGTTCAAACCTGGATACGCAGCATTTACTTTTCCACTCGCGATCTCCACATTCGCAGCTTATAAATTGCAGGATTACAGCATGTCCATAGGTCATGAGGGTTGGGCGCAATTTTTCAAAGTGCTAGGGGATATGGAGATTTTCATTGCAACATATGTTGTATTGTTTATTCTACTTAACTTTATAAAAATGTTCGTTAAAGCCCTTCACCCGGGGCTCGGTAAGCTCTTGAAGAAAGAAGAACAAGGAATCAAAATTAAAATATAAGATTGCCAATAAGAATGGTTGGAATTATGATACAAGTAATGAAATGGAAGTCTTATTCTTGTTATCGAACTGGAGTGATATTCTTATATGGCAGCTTGCAAAATGTACGGATCCATCACGGAGTTAATCGGAAATACCCCTGCTGTGCGTTTGAATCGATTGGTAGGCGAGCAGGATGCGGAAGTGTATGTGAAGCTGGAGTACTTTAATCCAAGTGGCTCGGTCAAGGATCGCGCGGCTTACAATATGATTGTGCAAGCGGAACAAGCAGGTGTACTTGTGCCGGGGGCGACCATCATTGAACCGACAAGTGGGAATACGGGAATCGGTCTTGCGATGAATGCCGCAGCCAAAGGGTATAGCGCGATTCTTGTGATGCCAGATAATATGACACTTGAGCGGATTAATCTGCTGCGTGCCTATGGCGCAGAAGTGGTACTGACACCAGCAGCTGAACGTATGCCGGGAGCGATACGCAAAGCGATTGAATTAAGCGAAGGAATTCCGCACAGCTTCATTCCGCAGCAGTTCGAGAATCCAGCGAATCCGGATATCCACCGGACGACGACAGCACTTGAAATTATCGAGCAGATGGACGGGAAGCTCGATGCCTTCGTTGCAACGGCAGGGACAGGCGGCACGATAACAGGAACAGGGGAAGCGCTACGCGCGCAGCTTCCTGACGTGCAGATCTATGTCGTTGAGCCGAAGGGCTCGCCCGTACTCTCTGGCGGCCAGCCGGGGCCGCACAAGCTCGTCGGCACGAGTCCGGGCTTCGTGCCGCAGATCTTGAACACGACCGTCTATGACGAGGTCGTGCAGGTAGCCGACGAGGATGCCATAGAGACGACTCGCCGCTTGGCGAGTGAAGAGGGCATCCTTGTCGGCCCCTCCGCAGGCGCGTCCGTCTGGACCGCCTTGCGAGTGGCTCGGGCGCTTGGCGTCGGCAAGCGCGTGATCTGCATCGCCCCTGACACGGGCGAGCGGTACCTCAGCATGGACGTGTTCTAGGTCCATGCTAGTTACGGTTTTATCTATATTTGTAAATTAGAATTAAGGGCACGATAATGTTACACTTTATCTATTGTTGATTAAGGAGAGCATGTTGGTGCATACATATTACAATCGCAATAGTTCGGTACATCAGTTATTGATGCATACATTAAAGTCCTTTAAATTTACGTTTTGGCAATCGATAATATTTGAAATCATATATAAAATGCTTACGTTTACGGTTTTCGTCCCATTGATATCTTTTGTGTTTCGTCAGGCAATCCACATAAGTGGACATGCAGGGGCAACCAATTATGAATTATTGAAGTTTGCATACAATCCTGTTGGGATTGTATGCATTTTGTTTATCATTTGTTTTGCTACGGTCATTATATTTGTTGAGTTTTCCGTCCTCATTCTCATTTCATATTATGGGCATCAGCGGAAGATCATTAAGTTAATGCCAGCCTTTTTGCAGGCAATATCTCATTTGCCTTCCTTGTTTCGATATGGTTTTGTGGGTTGGATCGTGTACTTTCTGCTCATTATGCCACTGCTTAATTTAGGTTTATCCTCTTCTTTGTTACCGAGTCTTCAAATTCCTAATTTTGTTTCGGGAGAACTGTTAAAGACCAGTTGGGGTATGATTCTTTCAGTGGTGTTGATTGTTGTTGTGGCCATATTGAATATACGATGGATGATGTCTCTGCACATGATTGTAATTGAAGGCAAGGAGGGTTTCATTGAATCTTCACGTAAAAGTGTTCGTATGATGCGTAAGTCATATTGGAAGATGATTTTAACACTCTTGTATGGATTGCTCCTGTTCTTATTGCTTACGTTGATTCTTATTGTAATTTTAATCCTTCTGGTGTTCGCGATATCATTCTTTGTCCAATTCGAAATATTAATGGACCATCCACTATTTAATAAAATAATCGTGTCGATTATCGTATTGTCCATTTTCATTGCTTCTTTTATCGCTTCGCCATTTTTTATCCATACGCTTACCACTTTTTATTTAGAAAAAGCGAATCCTTACGACGCTGCTATTCGACATTTGGACTGGGATCAGACTAAAAACTTTTATGCGAAAGAAAATCGAAGTTTGGTGAGAGCATATGCTGGTAAGTTAGTTCTCTTCGCATCAATTGTAATTGCGGTTACCTTATTGTTGTATCCACTCAATAATGCTGCGCGATTGAAGTCCGACTCCTTTATGATAATGGCGCATCGCGGGGATATAACAATGGGGGTTGAAAATTCTTTAGAGGCGCTGCAAGGTGCAATCGATGCTAAAGCAGACTATGCGGAGATTGATGTACAATTGACGAAAGATGGTCAACTGGCGGTTATTCATGATACCAACTTAAAACGGCTAACAGGTCGGAATGCGTCTGTATATGAACTGACGATGGATGAGCTTCGTGAACTAGAGTTGTCTCAAGGCAACTTTACAGGCCGCATTCATTCACTTGAAGATTTTATTCAAAAGTCCAAAGGCAAAATTAAGCTAAATATTGAGATTAAACTGCATGGAAGTGAACAAGGCGATATTGTGAAAATGGTAGTTGATCTTCTGCGTAAGTATAAGGTTGTTGAAGAATATGTGGTTCAATCGCTAGATCGTGAAGTAGTAAAACAAGTTCAAGACGAAGAGCCTGCGATTAAGACAGGATATATCGTATTTGCAAGTACGGGTATGCTGTCGTGGGTTCATGCAGATTTCATTGTACTCGAAGAATATATGGTAACAGAGGAAGCAATTTCTTCTGCCAAAATGTTAAATAAACCATTGTACGTATGGACCGTAAATGATACATCCAATATAGAGAAGTACTATAACATGGGCGCAGATGGGATAATTACGGATATTCCCGATATAGCTCAAGACATTGTAAATCAATTAAGAAAGTGACCCTCCTAGTTGAATCCAAATGGGTAACCGTTGTAAGATAAGTAAAACAACTTAACAGGCATTAAGTAAACTTCATACAGGAACATGTACGGAAGGTACGAGGAGGAACAACAATGGAAGATATGAAACACAAGATTTTGGATATTTTGAAAGAAGATGCTAGACATACACCAGAGGTTATTTCCACGATGCTAGATGTGCCAGTTGCACAGGTATCACAAGCGATCAAGGAACTAGAGCATGACAAAGTTATCGTGAAATATGCATCAGTCATTAACTGGGGCAAAGTGGACAAGGACAAGGTTACAGCCTTGATCGAAGTTCAAATTACACCGGAGCGCGGGCATGGATTCGATTCTATTGCGGAGCGCATTTATTTATTTCCAGAAGTAAAATCGGTGTACTTGATGTCAGGTGCCTATGATTTACTTGTTGAAATTGAAGGTCGTACCTTGAATGAAGTCGCTTCATTCGTTTCTAATAAACTATCTCCAATTGATCGTGTACTATCAACCAAAACGCATTTTATTCTAAAAAAATACAAGCAGAACGGTATCATTTTTGAAGATAAAGAAGATGATCATCGCATGCCATTTGCGCCGTAGGAAGGGTGGGTTTTGACAATGGATCAAACTGTATCTCGTACGAAGCCAATGACGGACTACTTATCACCACTAGTTCGTGATATTCCACCTTCAGGAATCCGTAAATTTTTTGATTTAGCAGCAGGCTCCAAAGATATTATCTCGCTAGGTGTGGGTGAACCTGACTTTGTGACGCCTTGGCATGTACGTGAATCTTGTGTGTATGCACTTGAGAAGGGGATGACGTACTATACGCCGAATGCAGGCTTACTGGAGTTAAGAGAGGAAATTGCGGCTTACTTGCATCGTCAGTTTCATGTGTACTATGAGCCATCTAGTGAGGTTCTAGTGACAGTTGGTGGTTCGGAAGCCATTGACCTTGCCCTGCGCGCGTTAATTGAGCCTGGGGATGAAATTCTAGTACCAGAGCCGTGCTATATCTCTTATTCTCCGATTACAACGATTAGTGGTGCAGTTCCGGTAGGTATTGAAACATTCGCTAAGGACAACTTTAAACTGACTCCAGAGGCGCTTAAAGCGGCGATTACACCTCGTTCAAAGGTTCTTATCCTATGTTACCCGAGTAACCCAACAGGCGGTATTATGACGCGTGAGGATTGGGCGCCGATTGCGAAAATTGTAGAAGAGAACGATCTGATTGTGATTTCCGATGAAATTTATGCGGAGCTCACCTATGGACAGAAGCACGTTTCGTTTGCAGAGATGCCAGGAATGAAGGATCGTACGATTCTCGTATCTGGGTTCTCGAAGGCGTTTGCGATGACAGGTTGGAGAATGGGCTATGCTTGTGGTCACCCTGACCTGATTGCAGCGATGCTCAAAATCCACCAATACACGGTAATGTGTGCACCAATCATGGGGCAAGTGGCGGCGCTAGAAGCGCTTCGCAACGGGATGGATGAGAAGGATAAGATGGTTGAATCTTATAATCAACGTCGCCGTCTAGTTGTGAATGGTTTCCGTGAACTCGGACTTACTTGTCATGAGCCGCAAGGGGCGTTCTACGCGTTCCCATCCATTGCTTCAACAGGTCTTACATCTAATGAATTTGCTTCTCGTCTATTGCTTGAAGGTAAAGTCGCTGCGGTACCTGGTGATGTGTTCGGTAAAGGTGGCGAAGGCTTTATTCGTTGTTCCTATGCGACGTCCGTTAGTCAACTAAATGAGGCGATCGAACGAGTCGGTAAGTTTCTTACAAAATTGTGAAATATAGAATATTAGTAGTTTTCAAACCCACTAATAAATGGTAATATAGACTAAATAATTTGTAAGAAATTGATAGATAAAGAAAGGTTGGAGGGGACGTAGATGGCATTTTTAGAATATCAACTTTCTCAGTCGACAGGTTACAACTTCGTTCGCGATTCAGATGCAAAGAAACGTTGGTTGTTCAAAAAAATCATTCACACAGCCACCCAACAAGAGTTAGAAGAGCAGATCCATGCGTTGCGTCGGAAACTTGAGAAACTCGTTCAAGAAGGCCATGAGATGACTTCTAGTGAAGTGATTGAGACAAGCATGCAATTGGATTTAAAAATAATCGAATACATGAATAAGGAAATCCGTTCCGAGTAGGGGGCGGGTTTTTCATTTGCAAGGAACATGCCATTTGCCTTTTATTAGGTTGCGACAGCTTTCATAAACTTGTACAATATTTAGTAAATAGGTGTTGTGGATTGGGGAAATGTGCAAACGGATGGTAACCATTAAGGATGTTGCGAAGAAAGCAGAAGTTTCGAGCGCTACAGTATCACGTGTATTGAATGGTGATCGAACTTTGCAGGTAGCGGAAGAGACGAGACGGCGTATATTCGATGCGGCTGAACAACTTCAATATAAGAAAACGAAATCACGTGCACTTAAAGTGAGTGATGATGCAAGCACTCATCGGATCGGGCTAGTCATCTGGGGGTCGGAACAATTAGAATCCTCAGATCCTTATTTCATTTTCATTCGTCAAGGTGTTGTTAAAGAATGCGCGAAACAAGGTATTGACGTAAGCCGTGTGATCTTCTTAGATGAATTAGAATCGAATATTCCAAGACTTGATTTGGATGGAATTATTGTTATCGGGAAGGTTCATATCAATCTTGTGCAGCAGATGACGCAGACCGATCATATCGTTTCTATTGATTACGCGTTAGATGATGCTCACGATTCTGTTGTGTTTGATCTGGGTAAAGCAACAAGGCAGGCGCTTAATCACTTGTTAAGCCTCGGGCATCAGCGCATTGGCTATATTGGTGGAATTAGCTATGTCTTTATGCCAGAAGGACGTATACATACGGTGGATGCTCGGGAAAAAGAATTCGAGACGATTATGCGTGAACATGGCCTTTATGATCCTGATTATGTATTTGTGGATGAATGGAGAACGGAGCAAGGGTATCAACTGATGAAGAAAGCACTCGAGTTGAAACTACGCCCGACAGCGTTTCTGATTGGAAGCGATACGATGGCGATAGCAGCACTTAAAGCAATTCATGAGTTAGGTCTAAGAGTTCCGCAAGATATTGCCATTGCAAGCTTTGATGATATTCCACTTGCATCCTATGTGACCCCGCCGCTTACGACCGTTCGCGTGTTGACGGAAGAGATGGGAATGACAGCGGTGAAATTATTGGTAGATCGCATAAATGGTCGCGATTATCCGATGCATGTAAGCATTCCAACTGAACTAATCGTGCGCGATAGCAGCGGCGATAAAATAGATTTTGGTAAGTGACTCTAAAGACATTGTGGAATAAAGTTTGGGGGCTGCAATAGGTTGCCGATGGGCAGGCTGTTACAGCCCTTTTTGGCGTTTTTTTACTTTTGATAGTCGAATATTATCCGAATGATGTTGGTTACAATATGTCTGTTCTTTGAGCAGTTAGTCGTGTACAGATCAATATCATGAGAGTGGAGGCTTATTCATTGGATAAAAGCGGAGGAAAAATGAAGGATCGAGATCAACATTCGGACCTGGTTAAAAATGGTAAGGGTGATAAGCATGACACCGTAAGAAAAGAAAAATTAGAAGAAGAAAAAGCGGGAGAGTCAAATAAACAAAGCAGTCGTGAGTCTGAGCAGCATCGTGAGAGTGAGAAAGAGCATCAACAAACCTCTGCAAAGAGCGAGCAGGAACATGCTAGTCACAAAGATCAAGAGCATGAGAATAAAGAAGGTCATAAGGAATTTAACAAACAAGGCAATCAAGCTGAGCATAATAATCATGAGCAAAAAAACGCAAACGCCGAGTATGATGAATCCAACAATCGAGGATCTGAAGCGGAGCATAATCGTCATATGGAGGGCGGAAGTAAGAACGGTCACGAAGCATCTAGCAATGAAGCCCATCAAGATGAGTATGAGCGTCAACATGAAAAACTCGATGATCGAGGACAAGTAAACAATAGCCATAGTGAGAATGGGGCTAATCAAGAAAAAGTGAGCAGTAGGGAGCATACTTCCACTGCTGAGCATGAGCATGAGCACTATATTACGAATTTTAAAGAGATCATTCGAGAGAAAATTACGGAAGAGCGAGTAACCGAGAGAATCACCGAAAAGATTAAGAAATCCGGTCATGGAGAATCACACAGCGAATCCAATCGTCATTCGAATGCAGGAGCACATAGTGAATCCAGTGCGCACACACATGGGGAATCCCATGAAAATGCACATAATGAAGGTCATGATGTTGCATCCGGACATTCCTTGTCTGACTCCCATGAAGAAGCAAAAGCTCGTTCTCATGCAGATGCTCATGAAGAAGCACATGCACATTCCCATGCAGATGATCATGAAGAAGGGGACACCCATGAGGAAAGTGGTTCTCGCAGAGAAAGCAGTGAACATGCACATAAAGGTTCTCATGAGGTAGTGAAGGAAGAAGGGCATTCGGAGGAACACGCAGATACGAGTGGAGAAGATCAAAAGGATTCTCGGGCATCGTCAGATGAGGAAACGGAATCCGAAGAAAAGGAAGAAAAGAGTGAGAGTTCAGAGTCTCGTGATGCAACTCGAGAGAAAGAACACCAAAAATTAGTGGATTAATCTTGAACGAAGAACGAATAAGTAACTGTCTCCAGCTGGGGGCAGTTTCTTTATTTTATTTAGTAATTTATACTATTAATTTACGTAATTATATCTAAATATTTAGTAAATTTATATTGAAATTTAGGGTTTCGTTTAGTAAAGTATAACTGTAATTAGAATATTCAACTTTTTTGTAAGCGCACACAAATCAATGAACGGCTGTAAGAGCCAAACTACCCTTAATGAGATGGGGAGGTGTAGAGCTAAGTATTATCAGGCTCGGATAGAGGGATTTGTCTATTTTATTAATTGAAAATTCAGTAAATAAAAAGGGGTGCATGTTTTTGAAAAAGATAGGTGTAAGTCTCATCTCCATGTCATTATTGCTCTCATTTACATTAGTTGGTTGTTCACAGCGTTCTGAAACCGCAAGCACAACAAAGTCGGAAGCTACGACAGTTCCAACTCCGACAGCTAAATCGGGAGATTCAGGTAACAAGAAGAAAGTAACGGTATATAGCAGCGTAACGCTCAAATCGATCCAAGACGTATATCGTCAGATTGCAACTGATTTCTCCAAGGATAACGCAGATATTGAGGTTGATCTTCAATTCCCTGGCTCAGGCTATGAGAATTTATTGAAGGTGAAGATGGCAGCGAACGACTTGCCAGATATATTCGATACGCACGGTTGGGCGCAAATTCGCTATGGCAACTACTTAGCAGATCTGCAAGCAGAGCCATGGGCGAAAGAGATGACAGACACGATTAAAGATGTTGTAACAGATAAGAATGGCAAAGTGTATGCGCTCGTACTTGCAGAAGCGAAGGATGGTCTTACTTATAACGTCGATGTGCTCAAGAAATACAACATTGAGCCACCAAAAACATTCGACGAATTGATGGCAGCAGCAGAGAAATTGAAGCTAGATAGTAAGGGTGAAGTAACGCCATTCTACTTCTCTGGTGTGGATGATTGGTTAATTGGTCAATACTTCGATTACTTTGCAACTTCTGCTTACATCAGTCCGAAGGACAACGATGCGAAGAGCTTGCTAGATGGAACTTTTGACTGGAGAAAGTGGGATGGACTATCGCAGAAGTTCTTGGATATGTTCAAGAAAGGTTACATGAACAAGGACGTTATTACTGCGAAATATAGCGACTTACCACAATTGTTCGCACAAGGAAAAGTAGCATTTGCTCTGCAAGGTCCATCCATTGCCGATGAAGTTCACAAAGTGAAAGCAGATACGAAAATTGGCTTTATGCCAGTTCCTTCGATGGTACAAGGCGACGAGCCTAACTTCTCCGGTGGTGAGCGTTATACGATGGGGGTATTTAAGGATAGTAAGCAGTTAGAGGCTTCTAAGAAAGTCGTTGCTTTCTTCGCTCGCAAAGAGAATATGAGTAAGATTGCGAATACGACGAAGCTGCCTGCCGGACTGAAAGGTATCGAGTCTAACCATGAATTCTCTGAGTATTACAATAAATATGCATCAATTCGTGTGTTCCCTTACTTCGATCGTGTGTATTTGCCTAATGGGATGTGGGATGTCATGTGTAAGACAGCGACTTCAATGTTAAGTGGGGGCGTATCGCCAGCTCAATTCTCTGACAAGATGAAACAAGAAGTAGAGCGACTGCGCAAATAAAGCATGCAAGGGAGGGAGATTCTTTCTCCCTTCTTTACTTGAAAGAAAAGGGGATAGCTGATGAATCCGAGAACAAGCTTGTCTGATTCGTTAAAAGTAAGAGAAGAGCGCAGTATCATCACGCGGTGGAAGAACTCGCTGGGCATGATCAACATCATGTATGTGCCTGCTTTGATCCTCTTTGCCGTATTTATTCTGTATCCATTTGTGAAAGGCATCCAGATTTCATTCACGAATTGGGACGGATATTCGCAAAACTTCAAATGGATCGGCATTAGCAATTACAAGCGTTTATTCACAGATCCTGATATGGGCACTGTGACGCGCAATACGTTTATTTACGGAATAGGCAGTACATTATTTCAGAATATTATCGGGCTTATTTACGCTCTGTTCTTAAATATGAGTTTTCGTCTTAAAGGACTCACCCGTACGATCATTTATTTACCGGTTATTATATCCCCACTCATTATGGGGTACATTTGGTATTTCTTTTTCCAATATAATGGCGGGGCAATTAATGATGTTATTCAGTTATTTGGATCAGAGCCTATTAATCTATTAGGCAATCCCAATATCAATGTCTGGATTATTACATTCGTAAACACCTATCAATATGTCGGAGTTGCGATGGTCATTTACTTAGCTGGACTTCAGACGATCTCCAAAGAGTATTATGACGCTGCGAAGATCGACGGAGCAGGGGCTTGGTCGAGATTTGCTCATATTACGTGGCCGCTTCTAGCCCCATCTTTTACAATCAACATCGTCTTGAACTTAATTGGTGGATTGAAATTGTTCGATGTTGTTACAGCGATGACGAATAGCGGTCCTGGATACTCTTCTGCTTCCTTATCAACGCTGATGTATCAGCTCTACTTCGGTAGACAGGATGCGGGCTATGCAGCTGCAATCGGCAACTTGATGTTCGTGATTATCTCAATCATTAGCATTGCAGCGCTCATTATGCTACGACGTCGGGAGGTTACATCATGAGAATAAAGAAGATTGTCATTAATATTGTCGCAATTGTGGTTAGCTTGATTCATATCTTACCGTTCTATATTTTATGTACCTCGTCATTCAAGGCAGGAGATGACCTAAGCTCAAAGTGGCAGTGGCCGGGCTATCTGTATCTCGATAACTTTATGAATGCATGGACAGAAGCAAATTTGGGACGAACATTTATGAATAACATTCTCATTACGGTCCTTGCTCAAGTGCTGATTATCGTTCTGGGTTCGATTGCGGCATACCCACTCTCAAGAAACCGGAGTAAATGGAACAAGTTTATCTACACGCTGTTTATCTCATGCTTAATTATTCCGCCACTTACGATTCTCGTACCGCTTTATAAAGTGATGGTTGATTTCGGGGGGGTGAATCATGTGTGGGGGATTATGATGCTCCATGTGACCTTCTACTTGCCAATCACAATCTTCTTATATACCGGATTTATCGACTCGATTCCAAGAGAGCTGGATGAAGCAGCGATGATGGATGGAGCAGGTCGAATTACGCTGTTCTATCGTATCTTGCTGCCCTTATTAACGCCGATCACAGCGACTGTTATTATTCTGACAGGTGTCTATATTTGGAACGATTATTCTTTGTCTGTCTTTTTCCTGCAAAAGCCAGAAACGCATACGATTACCGTCGCCTTGTCGGCTTTCTTCGGTAAATATAACAGCAATATTGGTTGGGTGGCAGCAGGTTCTTTATTAAGTGCAATTCCGATTACAGTTGTTTATTTATTCCTACAGCGATATTTCATCCAAGGGATGGCGCAAGGTGCGATTAAGGGGTAATTAATCAAGCATTAGCAGAGAGGATAGATTCTGATGAGGAAAAGGCTCCTTACGATATTATTCATCGTAACATTCATATTCACGAATGTATTCGGTGTAATTGGTCCGATTTCGCTGGCACAAGCCAATTCACAGAATATACTTAAGAACCCAAGCTTTGAAGAGTTAGAAGGGAAAGATGGGCGTGATGCACGCTATTGGAATATGAACGACTCAATTAATGGGTGGACATCAGCTAGTGAAGCGATAACGGGTACTAGATTTGGGTGGACACAACCTAATAAAGCGATTTATCAAGAAGTAACAATTCCGACTACCGGTATGTATAAGCTATCTGCTAATGCGAGGGGTAAGGGGAATGATACTCAATTCGGGATTCGTAAACCAGATGGCACAGCACTTGCAAGTATTATCATACCGATGAAGAATACGATGGTAGGCAAGCGTGAGGAAGTGCCGGGTATCTTACTAACTGAAGGTGATCAGGTTCAAGTGTACTATGGCTATGGGGATTCTTGGTCTCATATTGAGGATGTCGAATTGATCCGAGATGATGCCGCCGTGGCTAACCTTATTGTAAACGGCGAATTTAAGAGTGAACTCTCTAACTGGCAGACGACAGAAGGGGTATCGATGGCAACAATTGAAGTGGATTCTAAACCGATAAAAGCAGCTCAAATTAACCCTAATCAATCGATTTCACAAAAAATCTCAGTCCCACTTACAGGGAAATATCGTCTATCGCTACTTCTTCAAACAGAAGGTGATGGAGGAAGTTTTGGTGTAAGGGATGCTACAGGGACAGTCATTGAACAATTGGATATTACAACTAGTGTTAATGAACAACGTAGTTTGGAGGAAGTCGTACTTCAAGCAGGTAGCGAGGTGGAAGTGTTCATTTCGTCCGGTGAGAATACGCTTAAGGTTGCTCAAGTGAAGCTCGAATTTGACTTTGTACACTTTGATAACTCCCCTTCCACTGCAACGGATGTTGCTGCAACAGGGCTACTGTGGACAGGGCAGAGTCTAACAGGACATTATAAGTATCAAGATGCGGAGAATCATCGAGAAGGTTTGACTACGTATAATTGGATGGTAGCAGATTCAGCTGATGGTGCTTACACCATAATGCCAAGTGAACACGGCAAACAATTGAAGCTTACGGCTGATTATGCGGGTAAGTACATCAAGTTTGCAGTTATACCAGTTGATATTTTCGGTCAAGCAGGCGAGGTGTACACAAGCGAAGCTGTTGGTCCGATTGCTGGTAACTTAGTTGTGAATGGAAGCTTTGATGATGAGAAGCATGGCTGGTCTTATGACGGAGCCTTTATTTATAAAAAGGGGACGGAGAAAATCGCGAAGCTTGATCCTGGTCCTGTCACATTCTTATCCCAGCAAATTACGATTCCAAGCACAGGATATTACAAGTATGAAGTGCAATTTAATCGTTCTGACGATGCTGGGGGGATCTTCGGCATTCGTTATCCAGGTGGAAGCGAAATTGCGCGAAGTGAAGTGCCAGCTGGTAATGAACCATTTGTAAACAGTGTCGGTCAAATTTTGCTGCAAAAAGGGATGCAAGTTGAAGTGTATTTCACAGGTATTCCGAAGAATGGCAAATGGCTGGAGATTGACAATGTGGGATTGTATGCAGAATCCATGGGGAATGGTTCTCTGCCAGATATGCATCAGATTCTAGCTGTAACAACTGCAAAGCAGGTGGGTATTGCGAATATTGATGCTCTGCAGCGTAAAGTTATTATTCAAATGCCATATGGAACAGATCTTAAGGCTATTGCCCCGGAAATAACGGTATCTGAAGGTAGTACAGTAGTGCCGCAATCAGGCAGTGTACAGAACTTCACATCGCCATTGACTTATATCGTTACAGGTTCAAATGGCATTGCAGAGGAGTGGACGGTTGAATGTGTTGTGCTTGATAAGCAACTTACAATCGATACTTCGAATACAAAGCTAAAGGATGCGTTCAATTGGGCGATTCCGAAGGCGAAGTCATATGTGCGAACGGGTAAGCAAGGGCTTATTAATCGGGATGAGTATCTGGGCAACAATCCTGAGATTAAAGATTACATCCCATCTTACTGGGCAGGATATGCGCATCGTTATGCGTTCTATTCAAGGGATATGGTGCACCAGATGGCAGGGGCACATTTACTAGGACTTGATCAAGAGAACAAATCGATGCTCACAGCATTCGCAGGAACTTCAAGTGCATTGCACAAATGGTACCCGGTATGGGCGCTTAACTTTGACGGATCGACATTTAAGCTGGACTATGACGATGAGAATTCATTCGTAAGAGAAGTACCAGCCGTATTCGAACTTGTAGAAAAAGCTTATAAGATGTATTTATGGACAGGTGACAAAGCGTACATTAACGATGAGACGCTGTGGAACTACTACACGAAGGCAGTTACCGAATTTGTTGAACTTCATGATAAACAACTCGCGAACGGTATTGCCGAGGGAACAGGGCAAGGCATCTTCGAAGGTGCGGCGTCTTACAATGAGCGTGATGGTGAAGCGGTTGTAGAAGGAGGTGATGGGATTGCTTCGCAGTATCAAGCCTTCCTTGCTTATGCAGAGATGGCTAAGGCAAGAGGCGATCAGGAGACTTATCAGCTTTTTGCAGATAAGTCAGTTGAGCTGAAGCGTTACTTCAATGAAGACTGGGGCGTTAAAGGGATCGCAGAAGGCTACATGCGTGGTTATGAAGCAAATGGTAAGTCGTACAGCGAATTTGGTAAGGAAGCCAGCTGGTTTATGCCGATGAAGCTCATTACCGAAGCGGGAGAGCGCACGAATAAGTTCCTTGATTTAATTGATAAAATGAGCGAAACACCAGGTCAAGCTCCTGTGAATATTGAAGCATACTCCTACTTGCCAGATACTTTCTTCCCATATGGAAAAAATGAAACCGCATGGAAGTGGATGAATTATATTCTGGATCGACTTCATGTGCCACATGAGTTAAGCAGTCAAGGCACGAATGGCGATTACCCTGAGCTATCTTATACGTTAATTAGTCATACGGTGGAGGGGTTAATGGGAATTACGCCTAATGCGCCAGAGCAGAAGGTAGCGACGTTATCTCGACTTCCGCAAGCAATTGGCTGGTTATCACTCGATCACATTAACGTTGGTGAACATGACTTGTATGTGAAACATGAGGGAGCGAAGAAGACAACTTTAACGAATCACGAAGGTGCAGAATCGATCCATTGGGAAGCACAATTCGCAGGCAGTTTCCCTTATATTTGGTTAAATGGAAAAGCGATTGCTGCGTCCACGAAAGTGGTTAATGGGGTTACGATCAGTTTCACGGATGTAGAAGTGCAAGCAGGAGAGACGATTGTTGCAGTTCCATCATTGAAAGGTAATGATAACGGCACGACGGACCCGGTTGATCCAACTAATCCCACTGATCCAGGAGAACCAAGTAACCCGGTTACAGAAACACCTACTCTAAGTACACCACAACCGAGCAATAATAATGTATCAGCAAAATTAGTGGTTACACCTCAGTTACAAGGGGATCATGCAGTTGCGCAGGTAACTGCAGCTAAGTGGAAAGAACTTTTGCAGCAAGCTGCGAAAACATCTGAACAGTCGAGTCAAATCGTGATTACACTTGCTGAAGTGAAGGGTGCGCAGCGTTATGACTTGCAACTTCCATCCTTCACAGGGGCAATTCCAAATAGTGATAAGCTGATGGTGGAAGTTCGAACACCACAAGCTCGCATCATCGTTCCTTGGAAAGCGCTTCAAGCAGATACACAATTGAAGAGTGAGATTCGAATAGGAGTGCAAGTGGTAAATGGCAAGCCAGTGGTAACACTTGATGCACTTGCAGGAGAACAAGTGATGTCTAAACTTCGTGGTGCTCAGATGAAAGTGTATGTTACTTATAAACCTACAACGGACGAATGGGACAATCACGAGTTCTTGGTTGTACAACAAGGAGTAGATGGTTCAGGTACTCAGATCGTATCGACTCTTCCTTCTAGTAAGTATGATCCACGTTCAAATGAAATGGGGTTCCGAACGTCCAACTTCGGCACTTACGGATTAGCTTACACACCAAGATTATTCAATGATCTTCTGCAAACAGAGTGGGCGAGGAAATCGATTGAAGTGCTCGCTGCTAAAGGCATTATCCAAGGCATGTCGCAAAGTGAGTTCGCACCTCAGCAGTCCATAACGCGTGCAGATTTCATCGCGCTACTCGTAAAGACACTTGGTTTGCAAGCTGATGGCGTGAAGACCGATGCTTTCGCAGATGTGAAGTCAGGTGATACACATGCTGATATGATCGCACTTGCGAAGCATATGGGCATTATTCAAGGAACTGGGGATCAGCTGTTTAATCCGAAGGCATCCATATCTAGACAAGATATGATGGTTATGGTAGCACGAGCGCTGCAAGCTGTCGGGATTGCTGGAAAAGATTCATTTGGAAGCGAAACGAAGCGTTTTGAAGACAGTTGGCAAGTATCACCTTATGCAATTGATGCTTCTGGATTACTCATTCATGAAGGATTAATCAAAGGTCATGACAACAAGTTAAACCCAACTGGCATGATGACACGTGCTGAAGCGGCAGTGCTATTGTATGAATTAAGCTTGAAGCAATAAGGTGATGCGGTGCGCCCTGCGGATCATTTTTAAACAATAGTGTTGTAAATCACTTGGGTGCTAGCATATAATTCTTGAAGTAGAGGCAAGCTTGAACGGAATGTTTGTAATAATGAAATACCTTAGCCAATAGGTGCCTTGGAGCGAAGCAGTCTTTGCTTTGAATCAAGGTTAAAAGGGAAGCCGGTTCGAATCCGGCGCGGTCCCGCCACTGTAACCTGGGAGCTGATCTTCATAATGTCACTTTCTTTTTATCAACAAAAGAAGGGAAGGCGAAGAGAAGCGCATTGTAAACTAGGGAGTCAGGAAACCTGCCTATTGACTCGGCTAACGAAATCCTTCGAGGAGAGGATCGCGCTAAAAACGGAAAAGCATGATGAATGAATCTTGTCCAAATCCGTATTTATCGTCCCCTCTGTTTCGTATGTGAAGCAGAGGGGTTTTCGTGTAGAAAGGGTATCAACATTCAGGCTTCTCCTTCAAACAGAAACAAAGGGAGAGAATTGAAATGGTCAAAAATTTGTGGAAAAAAATGTCTTTAGGAATGCTTGCTTTAGCAGCTGTAATTGCGGTGTCCGGATGTGGAGATAAAGCAGCAAGCCCAAGTCCAACTCCAGCAGCGACTGCACCAGCTACACAAGCTCCAGCGAAGAAAACAACTTATCCGTTAACGGTTAAAGATGCAACAGGTAAAGATGTTACATTCGAGAAAGCACCTGAGCGTATCGTATCCGTTTCACCTGCTGAAACAGAAGCATTGTATGCAATTGGTCTTGGCGACAAGATCGTAGGGGTATCCGATTATGATACATACCCTGCAGAAGCGAAGTCCAAGCCGAAGATGGGTAGCATTATGAAACCGAACGTAGAAGCGGTTATTGGTGCAAAAGCTGATGTCGTATTCACAGGTATCTCCATGAAAGCGGCGACAGTTGAAGAATTACGTAATGTCGGTGTCAAAATGTTCAAAGTTGAACCCAAAACACTTGATGATGTGATGAACAACATCTTGCTATATGGTAAAATTACAGATAAACAAGAGCAAGCTGAGAAAGTCGTAAACAAGATGAAGCAAGACCGTCAAAAAGTAGCAGATGCAGTTAAATCAGTAAAACCTGAAGCGAAGAAGAAAGTATATCTGGAATTCTCCCCAGGCTGGACAGTAGGTGGCGGCGAATTCTTGGATGAACTGATTCAAATTGCTGGTGCAGTCAACGTTGCTTCTGAAGCAGGCGTGAAGGGTTGGAGCAAAGTTGATGAAGAGTTAATCATCAAGAATAACCCGAATGTGATCTTGTTTGCAAAAGGCTTAATTGATGATCAAACGAAGAAGACATTAGAAGCTATCATTAGTGAGCGTAAAGGCTGGAGCCAAATGGATGCAGTTGCGAAAAAGCAAATGTTCGGAGTCGATAACGATCTGATCTCTCGTCCAGGTCCACGCTTGACGGATGCATTGCTTGAGATTGCAAAAGCCATTTATCCAGATTTGGTAAAATAATAAATGAAACGAAAACTATGGCTATGGGGAGGCGCAGGGGGACTGCTCCTCCTTCTTTCCATTCTAGTATCGGTTATGATCGGTACGACGTACGTGTCCCCTATTGAAATCATTCGAATATTTGTGAGCAAGCTGCCTTACATCGGTGATGGAATGGTTGTGGATTGGGATGTATCCTCGGAGCAGATCATGATGAATGTCCGACTGCCTAGGGTGATTCTAGGTATCTTTGTTGGTGCTGCGCTGTCTGTAGCGGGTGCGGCTTTTCAAGGGGTTCTGCGCAATCCACTCGCTGATCCGTATACATTAGGTGTGTCTTCAGGGGCATCGGTTGGTGCTGCTGTGCTCATTTATTTTGGTCTGCAATTTGCGTTCTTGGGGCAGTGGACAATCCCTGTTGTTGCGTTCATTACAGGACTGTTATCGTTACTGCTCGTACTTCAATTGGCACAAGTCGATGGCAAGCTTAAGAAAGAAACATTGATCTTATCCGGTGTTGTGATGCAGGCATTCTTGGGGGCATTCGTCTCCTTCTTGGTCGCAATGTCCAAGCAAGTGGTGAATGAAATCTTGTTCTGGTTAATGGGATCACTCGCCATGCGAGGTTGGATATATACGTTTGTTATTGCACCTTACTTCCTCATCGGTTTCTTGATTCTAATGGGGTATGCAAGGTCACTGAACTTGTTCGCACTTGGTGAGCGGCAGGCGGCTTATCTAGGAGTTCGTGTGGAACGAACGAAGTTCATCGTACTTGCAGTTGGGACATTACTGACGGCTGCGGCGGTATCGGTGGCAGGGGTCATTGGATTTGTTGGCTTGATCGTTCCTCATCTGGTACGACTAATCGTGGGACCGGATTATCGATTGATTATTCCATTGTCCGCGCTAGGCGGCGGGATCTATGTTCTGCTTGCGGATACACTCGCGCGTACAGTGCTGAGTCCAACGGAAATTCCGCTTGGAGTTGTAACAGCATTTCTCGGAGCGCCATTCTTCGCCTACTTATTGAAAAAGCGCAAGCGTGCGCTGTAAGGAGGTTACCATGGAAGATAACATGATTAAGGTCGAGCATGTGAGCAGAAGTTTTGGAGAACAGACCGTTCTACAAGATGTAAGCTTTCAGATTCATCAAGGCGAGTTCGTCGGTATCATTGGAACAAATGGAAGCGGCAAGACGACGCTTCTACGTCTGATCTCAGGCGTTGATACGACTGGAGCGGGAGATATTCAGATTCGCGGGAAGAAGATTGCAGGTTATCCTCGCAAGGTACTCGCGAAATTTTTAGCGGTGCTGTCGCAGGATGCGCTGCCGCCGATTGGTTTTACCGTTCGAGAAATTATCGAGATGGGTAGGTATCCTTTTCAAAATTGGCTTGGTGAGGAAGCAGTCGGTGGAGTACAATTGGTAGAGAACATTATCGATAAATTGCAATTGCGTGAGCTAAGTGAGCGATCTGTCGATGATCTAAGCGGCGGTCAGCGTCAGCGTGTTGCACTGGGTAAAGTGATGGCGCAAGAGCCATCGATTCTACTACTTGATGAACCGACGACATTCTTAGATATTGGGTATCAACTGCAAATGATGGATTACATACGCAAGTGGCAGGAAGAGTGTCAGATGACGGTTGTAGCCGTCCTACATGATCTAAATCTTGCGGCTCAATATTGTACAAGATTGCTTGTGCTGCATGATGGTGTGATCATTGCTGATGGTTCGCCGCAGGAAGTGCTAACGCAGAAGCTTGTCCAACAGGTATATGGGACGGTTCCGGTTATTTTGCCACATCCGAGTAATGGATTGCCGCAAATATTACTGCAGCCGGGTATGAGTGAATAGTAATTTTTTATTGGATGAATCGTCATTATTATATATGAAAAGATAGGTGGGATTTGGATGAAGAACTTACAAGACGTACTTACAAACATCAATCCAATCGATGAAAGCATAATGGAAGCAGCGCAGCAGCATCTGGACAGCTTAACGAAGCCTCCGGGAAGTCTAGGCAAGCTTGAGAGCATTGCGCGTCAAGTAGCAGGTATTACAGGCGAAGTGAAGCCTGTTTTTCATAAAAAGACAGTAATTGTAATGGCTGGCGATCATGGTGTATGTGCAGAAGGTATTAGTGCGTTCCCGCAAGAGGTCACTCCACAGATGGTTATGAACTTCTTGAGTGGTGGAGCAGCGGTCAATGTACTTGCGCGTCACGTTGGCGCAGATGTAGCGTGTGTAGATATTGGTGTGAATGCGGAACTATCGCATCCTGACCTTATTTCACGTAAAGTACGCATGGGAACGGCGAATATGGCGGTTGGCGCAGCGATGACTCGTGAAGAAGCTGAGCAAGCAGTCATGGTCGGTGTACAGCTTGTCCATGAGCTTGCAGATCAAGATTATTCCTTGTTTGCAACAGGTGAGATGGGAATTGGAAACACAACAGCAAGTGCAGCTCTATTGTGTGTGCTTGGCGAGATTTCGCCTGAAGATACGGTTGGTAGAGGAACTGGCATTAATGATGAGCGCTTGATGCATAAGATCGAAGTCGTGAAGCGTGCGATTGCCGTGAACGAGCCGAATGCAAGCGATCCAATCGATGTGCTTGCTAAAGTTGGCGGTCTAGAGATTGCAGGTTTAGTCGGAGTAGTCCTTGGGGCGGCAAGCCGTAAATGTCCAGTCGTAATTGATGGGTTTATTTCCTCAGCGGCAGCACTTGTTGCAAGTAAGCTTGCACCTGCCTCCGTTGGCTACATGATCGGATCTCATCAATCGATGGAGCAAGGTCATGCACGCATGCTAGGTGCGGTAGGGCTTACACCGATGCTGCACATGGACATGCGATTAGGTGAAGGTACGGGTGCGGTGCTCGCGTTCTCGCTTATTGATGCAGCGGGTAAGATCATGGCAGAGATGGCGACGTTTGAGAGCGCGGGGGTTACAAAGGGATAGGAAGTAAAGGCAAGGGGGAGGCAGAACTGTGGCGATAATAGTAACTGGAGGCGCGCGAAGCGGCAAGAGCAGCTTTGCCGAGAAGCTCGCGGCAAAGCTTGGGGATTCGGGGCTGTACATTGCGACAGCCCAGATCTACGATGAGGAGATGCGCGAACGCGTCTCCTCGCATCAATCGCAGCGCGAAGAAGGCTCCTTCCCGTGGACGACACGGGAAGAGCCCTACGCGCTGGCAGCATTGCTGCGCCGCCTTGCCGAGCACGGCGGCGTAGGGCTGGGCGCGGAGGCAGCTGTGCCTGCCGCGCCGCGGGTTTCCACAGCCGCCGATGCTACGGCGGCTAGCATTGCTGTGACCGCCCCTAGGGAGGCGGTCGTTGTACTCGTGGACTGCCTCACCCTGTGGCTGTCCAATGAACTGCTCCGGTATGCCGAAGGCTCACCGGAGGTAGTGCCTGCCGTGACGGCGGCGATTGCGGATCTGGTAGCGGCTGTTGCAGCGTACCCGTATCCGCTCGTCCTCGTCACGAACGAGGTTGGGGACGGGGTCGTACCGCCGTCCCCGCTGGGTCGGCTGTTCCGCGACCTAGCCGGCAGACTGAACCAGCAGCTCGCTGCTGCCTGCTCACATGTGTTCCTCGTAACCGCAGGCATCCCAGTTGAACTTAAAAGCATTGCATTCGATTTGGACAACTTCACTCCCAACAAATAGAGGTTACATAAATATTCGGTTTGAGTTTTGGACTGCGGGTGTTCTAATAGAAAAGTTACATAAAATGAGTTAGCGAATTCTTCTGCGAGTATATTAGTTAATTAGAGTATTACTTCCTATGAGAAAGCTAAAGTAGGGCAGTGATCTTCCAGCTAAGAGTCGAAGGGAGGACATTGTCCTGTAGAGCGATAGCGCTCGCCTTGATGCTGTAGTGTTCCTACCGTCATATCAAACCTAATCCAAGAACACGGAAGCATAGCGACGTAAGGATAATGTCCACCCGTAGGCGTCCGACATGGAAGTTATAATAACATCTCTGAGATAACAAGGTCTTCTACGAGAAGACGAAGATACTTAAAGCATTACCTCCTATGGAGGGGCTAAAGAGAGGCAATGATCTTCCAGTCAACAGCCGAAGGGAGGACATTGTCCTGAAGAGCGAAGCGTTCGCCTTAATGCCGTAGTGTTCCTACCGTCATATCAAACCTAATCCAAGGAACACGGAAGCATAGCGACGTAAGGATAATGTCCACCCGCAGGCGCTCCCACAAGGAATTTACGCAATTAATAAATACAAGAAAATTACGCAGTTACCACTCAAGAACAAGGAGCATTAAACATGCTTTTCTATACATGGCAAGAAATCATCGGCATCGTCATCGCCGCAATCATCGTCGACCTTACAGTCGGCGATCCGAAATGGCCAACCCATCCCGTCATCTGGATGGGACGCTTAATCAAATGGCTGGAGCATAAACTCATGCCCGAGCAGCATACCTTAACACCCCGAGCACTGCTGCTGCGGGGATTTATTTTAACAGGACTAACACTGCTGCTCGTAACAAGCCTCATGTATGGGGTCTGGTTTATTGCAGATACGATACATCTATGGCTTGGCTACATCGTAAGCGTCTGGTTCATCTCGACAACCATCGCAATTAAAGGGCTCAAAGACGCAGCCTACCTCGTCATGCACCCGCTGCAAGAAGGCAACCTTGCCGATGCGCGTAAATACACAGGCTACATCGTGGGACGAGACACAGAGGAACTTCCTGAAAGCGAACTATCACGCGCTGTTGTGGAGACGGTCGCAGAAAATACGGTGGATGCGGTATTTTCTCCGATCATCTATGCACTCATTGGCGGTGCGCCACTTGCAATGCTGTATCGAGCTTCCAACACGTTGGATTCGATGGTCGGCTACCGCAACGCGAAATACATCTACTTCGGACGAGCATCCGCACGCTGGGACGATGTGATGAACTGGATTCCAGCAAGACTTACAGGGTTGTTACTTGCTCTCACTGCACTCATCATCCCGAAGCAATCTGCGAAACGCTCACTACTTGCAATCTTTAAGTTTGCGAGCAAGCATCCAAGTCCGAATAGCGGTATCCCGGAGTCTGCCGTAGCAGGTGCGCTCGGAATTGAGTTGGGTGGACTGAACATATACGGCGGTTTTCCCCAGGAGCGAGCACGAATGGGCTGGCCGCTGCGAGAACTAAATTTATCTGATATACAGTCTGCTGTACGAATGATGTACGGCGCAACATTTCTAACGATTGGAGGTCTGTGCATCCTATGGGCACTTCTCTAAAAAATTGGCTGCATGGACTCATTGCTGCTATTCAATTTCTATCTAGACTCCCAATGCCAATTAACATACCGTATAACAACGACGTCTTCCGTCGAAGTGTTCCCTTTTATCCACTGGTAGGAGTCATACTCTCTCTCATCTTGACGTTATTCAGTTCCTTAATCGTAGATATACTGCCAATCTTGCCTGTTGTCATCATCATTCTCGTTATTTGGGTGACACTGACTGGCGGCTTGCATCTAGATGGATTAATGGACACAGCTGATGGTATTCTAAGCCATAGACCGCGTGAGCTAATGCTGGAGATAATGAAAGACAGCCGAGTAGGGGCAATGGGCGTTATAGTCTGTGTGCTGCATCTAATGATGAAAGCAGCGCTTCTTGCAACAATCCTTCCACTAGGATGGAGGATGACTTGTGCGGCACTAGCGCTAAGTCTAATTTGGAGTCGTTGTTTCATGGCGATTGCAATGAAAGGCTGGCCTTATGCACGAAAGGAGTCAGGACTAGGGAGTTATTTTCAAGGGACTCCGATTCTTTATGTATGGATGACTGTTGGAATTGCTTGTAGTATAAGTGCAGTTTTATGGTTCACATTGAGCAATCAACTCGTGGATAACAATGCATACACCTTTATTCTCATCCCAGCCACGATACTTACTGCAGGTTGGCTCATCGCTGCCTATTTAAATCGTAAGCTTGGCGGTCTTACAGGCGATACATATGGTGCGTTAATTGAATTGCTAGAGATGGTCGGATTGCTTGTAGCAGTTGTTTTGTTTTATTAAATCATGAGAAGTGAATTATTTATTCCTGACAGGAGGACATATACATGCTAGAACGATACGGACATGGTGGAGATTTACGTACAGCGGCAGAAGCGTTTGGACTTGGGAAGGATCAATTTCTTGATTTCTCAGCAAACATGAATCCGCTAGGTCCTCCTGCTTGTGTAGAGGATGTGGTTCGTACGAAGTGGGCCGATGTGATTCGATATCCAGATCCGATTTGCCGTGACCTTGTTCAAACCATAGCCAGACATTATGACATTCCGGAGGCAAGTATTCTAGTTGGTAACGGTGCGGCAGAATTGATTGATCTGCTCATTCGGGTAACAAAGCCGAAGACAATTGGTTTAGCGCGGCCATCGTTTAGTGAATATGAGGAAGCAGCTGAGAAAATAGGTTGCGATATCATTGACATTCCACTGCGTGAACGTGATGGTTTTGTCCTTCAGCAAGCAGATGTGGAAGCAGTAATTGAGCAGACGGACACCATATTCCTCGGTCATCCGAATAACCCAACGGGACGCCTGATCCCAAGCGAAGTCATTGATGCCATTACTTCATCTGGTCATCCGCTCATCTTAGATGAGGCGTTTGTTGATTTTCTTCCGAACGAAATGGACGTAAGTCGTATAAGGCAAGCTGCGGTGAATCGCAATGTCTGTGTCATCCGCTCGATGACGAAATTTTATTCGATACCTGGTATTCGTCTTGGCTTTCTCGTGGCGCATCCCGATCAGATTCATACAATAAAGCAGTACAAAGTTCCGTGGAGTGTGAATTTTCTAGCACAAGAGATTGGAACGGCTGTCTTGCAAGATCAAGCATTTACAATGCGTACACATCAATGGCTGCTTGAAGAAGGGCAGTGGCTGACTACTGCTCTTACTGAACTAGGGCTTCAAGTAACCCCAAGTGATACGAACTTTATTATGTTTGCTTTCCCAGCTTCAGGTGATGTGGATATCAAAATCGCCCAGAGTAAACTCGGACAGCGTGGTATTCTTGTACGTGATGCCTCACTATTCGCGGGGCTAGATAAACGTTATTGCCGAGTTGCAATCCGATTGCGAGAGGATAACGAGCGCTTGATTGCCGCCTTATCGCAAGTGCTGAAGGAGGGCTATCACTCATGAGTCATGATTTTCCTTCACAAAAAAAGGGGTTTGCCGCTACTTCCGATTCTGACGGTAAAAGTGTTCATGATGTTGGTCGTACCCTCATGGTACTCGGCACCGCATCGGATGTAGGCAAAAGTATTATTACGGCAGCGTTATGCCGTATCTTTACCCAAGATGGCTGGCGCACGGCACCATTCAAGTCGCAGAACATGTCCAACAATTCCTATGTCACTCCTGATGGCAAGGAAATTGGTAGAGCACAAGGCGTGCAGGCAGATGCTTGCCGCGTACCCGCAACGACGGATATGAATCCGATTCTGCTCAAACCTAAGGGAGACATGACTTCGCAGGTCGTCGTGCATGGTGTTCCTTATGCAGACTTAGAAGCGCGTGCATATCGCGAGTCCTATCTGCCTATTGCGGAAAAGATCGTCAAAGATGCGCTGAATCGACTGCGCATTGATTATGAAGTGGTTGTAATGGAAGGTGCGGGAAGCCCTGCTGAGATTAACTTGAAGTCTCGCGACATCGTCAACATGAATGCGGCAAAATGGGGTGATGCCCCAGTTGTACTCGTAGCCGACATTGATCGTGGCGGGGTATTCGCGTCGATTGTTGGAACGATGGAGATTCTAGAACCGGAAGAACGCGCTAGAGTTGGTGGCTTTATTATTAATAAATTCCGCGGCGATGTGTCTTTGCTTCAGCCAGGTCTCGATTGGCTTGAAGAGAAGACTGGAAAGCCTGTTCTTGGTGTTATTCCATATCTTCCACTGCTAGGTATTGAAGATGAGGATTCGGCATCGCTAGATTCCAAGCGTCAACTTGTTCGCAAGGAGCTGGCTTCGAACGCTAATGACGAAAACTCGTCTAATCTGATCGACATTGCCATCATCCGCTTCCCGCGAATCTCGAATTTCACGGATATGGACCCGTTATTTGAGGAAAAAGATTTGCATGTGCGCTACATTTCGCATGTGAATGAATGGGGAAATCCAGATGCAGTTATTTTACCAGGGAGTAAGAACACATCGGAGGATTTGCTATTCTTGCAAGAAACCGATCTTGCCGAGCGAATGAAGCAATTCGCAGAGGAGCAGTCTGGCTATGTCGTTGGTATATGCGGTGGTTACCAGATGCTAGGGAAGCTATTGCTAGATCCGAATCAAGTAGAGTCGCAGCATACGGAGCTGGACGGACTAGGGCTGCTACCTGCAATCACGATTTTTGCAGCAGAGAAGCGTACAGTACGAGTGATTGGGGAAACTTCATTGTTCGTACAGCATCCAACAACAACCCCTATAACAGGTTACGAGATTCATATGGGACGCACGGAGTTCGAAGAACCCGTAGATCGCCCCTTTGTAATTCGGACAGATGTGCAGAGCGAATCCGAACCGATTTCTGTGGCAGCAACATTCCTTGACGGTGCTTCTGTCCAAGATGGTCGCATTTTCGGGACGTATATTCACGGTATTCTGCATAATGATGATTTTAGACGCAATTGGATCAATACGATTCGTATGCGTAAGGGCTTGGAACCACTTCAAGCAGAGCTGCGCTACCAAGAGAAACGCGAAGCGGCCTTTGATCGACTTGCTGATCATGTTAGAAAACATTTGGACCTCACTCGAATTTATGAGATGATGAGGTTAAATCAATCATGTGAAACGGAGGAGATTTAGCATGAGGATTTATACACGCACAGGGGATAAAGGTATAACAGGTGTCATTGGTGGACGTGTGAACAAGGACGACATTCGCGTTGAGGCATACGGTACGGTGGATGAATTGAATTGTTTTGTTGGCGTTGCGATGGGTAATCTCGACCCGGCTAAATATGCAGACTTACTAGAGGATTTATTGCAAATTCAGCACGAGTTGTTCGATTGCGGGTCAGACCTTGCCTTACTCAAAACCGAGCTAAGACCGTTTAAAGTAACTGCTGAGATGGTCGATGCGCTTGAACCTTGGATTGATAAATATGATGGAGAAACTCCGGATATTAAGCGATTTATTCTTCCAGGTGGAAGTGCAGGTTCATCGGCACTACATGTATGTCGTACGGTGTGTCGTCGTGCAGAGCGCAGAGTGGTAACACTGGCTGCTTCGCAAGAAATTAATCATGAAGTATTACGTTATTTAAACCGTCTATCTGACTTCTTCTTTACGGTTGCGCGCACAGCGAATTTCCGTGAAGGACAGCCAGATGTGGAATATATTCGATCTGCTGAGGTGTTCCGTTCTAAGCCATGAGTTATTATAAACCACTGCAATATGCAGTACCGCCAGAAGAAGAGGGATTTTTGCTGAAGACGATTTTACAAAAAAGACTAGGGGTATCTCGCAAGCTCCTTTCACGCGTCAAGCTGACTGAGAAGGGTATTATGTTAAATGGTGAGCGCGTCTACATTTCGGTGAAAGTCGCAGCAGGCGACTTGGTCGAAGTGCGGATGGAGCTGGAAGAGTCGGAAGACATCATGCCGCAGGAGATGCCTCTGGACATTATTTTTGAAGATGATGAATTGTTGATCCTAGCTAAGAAAGCCGGAATGATTGTACATCCGACGCAGGGTCATTATGTGAATACGATTGCGAACGGTGTCGTTCATTATTGGAGGGAAAAAGGGGAGACCGTGCGCTTTCGCCCGATTCACAGGCTCGATCAAGAGACATCAGGCGTGCTTGCGATTGCGAAAAATGCGTTCGTGCATCAGCAAATCTCCGAGCAGATGATTGCGCATGTTGTGCAGAAGGAATACCTAGCACTTGTTCATGGAGTTGTAGAGCAAGATGAAGGTACGATTGACGCACCAATTGATCGTAATCCAGATGAACCGCATATACGAATCGTGATTGAGTCAGGTTACCGAGCGGTCACACATTATAAAGTCGAGCAGCGTTATGCGATTATGACGCTCGTTCGACTACGTCTTGAGACAGGTCGTACTCATCAAATTCGGGTGCATATGAAATATATCGGGCATCCACTCCTAGGAGACAAGATGTACGGACCAGAGGAATTGTCTACTGACAGTGGACAAGCTGAATCATTAAATACAATCTGTCCAAATAGCACGATCATCGAACGCCAAGCGCTGCACGCAGCAAGACTAGGCTTTGTCCATCCAAGAACAAGAGAGTGGATTCAGTTCGATGCTCCTCTACCAGAGGACATGACAAAAGCAATTGAACAAGTAAAGGAGCTATCTTAGATGAAACTGACAGTATATGAATACAGCAAATGCGGGACGTGCCGCAATGCGTTGAAATCTTTAAAGGCGAAAGGTCATGAGCTTATAACTGTACCGGTGTTTGAACAACCACCAACAGTGGACGAGCTTCGGGATCTGATTGCGAAGAGTGGGCATGAACTTAAGAAGTTTTTCAACACATCCGGTGAAGTGTATAAAGAAATGGGCTTGAAAGATAAGCTCGCAGCGATGTCAGAAGATGAGAAACTAGCACTTCTAGCATCTAACGGTCGCTTGATTAAGCGTCCAATTGCAACAGACGGTACGAAGGTGACAGTTGGTTTTAAAGAAACCGATTATGAAGCAGCATGGGGACAGAATACGTAAGTGTAGCTAGGTGATAGAAGCTTTTATAGGTATGGGAGTGGAATGGGGATGAATGGAAGTCCTGGAGGTCCTGAATTAGGATCGAAACAAGAGAAGAAAAGTGGCAGAAATCCACTGTTTTTCCTCGTTGCGATCGGCGGCTTTATTCTAGCAAAAGGTAAAGTCGTACTCGCGTTATTGAAATATGGAAAGTTCGGTAGTGCATTACTCAGCATGGGTATATATATCGGGGCTTATGCCATAGTGTTCCCGTTTTATTTTGCAATTGGACTTGCTGCGATGTTATTAATTCATGAGATCGGTCATGTTATTGCAGCTAAACGTAAGGGGATGCCGGTATCGGGCATGTTCTTCATCCCGTTCATTGGTGCGATGGTGCGTATGAAACGCAATCCGAAAGATGCGCAGACAGAAGCTTATATTGCTTTCGGTGGGCCACTTGTCGGCACGATTGGTGCGCTCATCACACTGGGACTTGGGGTATGGACTGGTGAACCGGGATTCTACTCCATCGCGTATATCGGATTTTTCTTAAATCTTATTAACTTATTGCCGCTTCAAATGCTTGATGGTGGTAAAATTGCGGTTGCTGTTACGAGATGGTTATGGCCAATCGGACTTGTTGCTGCAATTCCTATTATTATTTATTTGCAGAGTGTTTTGTTCGGCATTCTATGGCTGTTTGCCGCATGGGATCTATACAAGAAGTACAAAGAGCTTCGCTTCAAGCAAGATCTACAAGATAAGCAGCACGAAGGAACCGCTGCGTTCTACATTCCAGAAGATTACTTCCACTCCAGTGGCTACTTTATTCCTGGTGAAGCGCACCGCAAAGAGCTGGATTATACAACCTACACGATTTTAAAAGGTGAAAAAGAAGGCACACAAGTTGTAGAGTTTGAGTGGGAAGGCATCGGATTTAAGGAAAAAGTGGAGCTGCAATTGTCAGCTGTTGTGCATCAGGTCTATGCGACGAAATTCAGTCGTATGCGTGATGAAGACGGTGATTCTGTCGTTCGAGTTGTGATTACGATGGTGCTAAGTGCACATATGAATGATCGCTACTACGAAGTATCAAATGCAACACGCTGGAAATACGGCATTGCCTACATCGGACTTGCTGCCTTCCTTGGTGTGATGATGACTTACGTGCATCAGTTAACGGGAAGATTGTAGAGCGAGTCCAAAAAGTAGGGTCACTACAGAGAAAAAAGCACTTCCGGTCGCTCTCTCAATCGTGAATTTGAATTTGTTTAATGGTATTTTCACGATTTCAAAGGCGAACGCTATCGCTCCTACAGTTGCTTTTTTCTCTTTCGTTTAACTTTTTGAACACGCTCATAACTCCACCCCTTAAGACTGCATTCGTTTATACCAGATTCGTCTGGATAAGCGATGCAGTCTTTTTTTGCTTAAAAAATAGCATTTCATGCTCGTCCCTACGTTTTAACAATCGCATTTTTGTTCAGAATGAGAATAAATAGGCATTTTGGAATACAAGAAGGAGGCAAGACTATGGATTCTATTTCATCTTTATCTGATTTATGGACAAAAGGGCGGGCAAGCAATTTCGTGGAAATTCCAGGTGTGATCGGTCGCACGTTCGGTCAAGAAACACTCACAGCAACAATGCCGATGAGCAGGCTGTTCTCAATTTATGAGGTGGATCTTGAAGTGCAGCGTTCCATTAACCCTCGTAATCTTTCGAAGCTAATCGATTATATTGAGCTATATTTGCAGGACAATCAACCGATCTACTTCCCGGGCATTATTTTCTCAGCGCGTGGGGCAGGTCATTATGATGAGGAATCGCAAGCGTATCGCTTACAGCCGATTGAAAAATTGTACGTCGTCGATGGTCAGCATCGTCTAGCCGCATTTCGCAGGGTGATGGAGAGCTTGCAGAGCCAGATGGCAAGAGCGAAGGATCGTCGTGAATATGAGAAGATGGAAGAGATCTCTCAGAAGCTAGGCCGTTTGTACGCATTCCCAGCATCGGTCATGGTGTATATGGACATCAATGCGAAGCAGGAGCGTCAGCTGTTCTCGGATATTAATAAATTACCACGCAAAATTGGCGGCAACTTAGCCGTACTTCGTGACCAACGCCGTTATTATCATGTAATGGCAACGGAGTTGATTCAGAAGAAAGCATTAACTGAGCGGATTCCAGTGGATATTTACTCCGAACGTGGCAAAGGACCAGAGTTCTTGTTCACGTACCACCTGCTCATTGAGATCGTAATTGGTTTATTCGAGGGACGGATGAAATCGAGCGCAAGACAGAATGGGTATCGATATGAAGAGAAGATGATGGAAGAACACCATGAATTAGCCAAAGAATATTTTCACAACATGCTGAAGTATTTGCCAGCGCCAGTTAAAGGCTCACTGCCTTGGTCGGAAAATATTCAAATTGCGATTGCGCTATTCATCCACAATGAAGCGACGAAGACCGGTAAGTTCAATCGTTATGCGATGAATTATGCGATGCGGATCTTACCGCATATGAACTGGGACGGCATTTACCAAGGTGAAGAGAAGGATCGCTTGCCAAGACGTTCACGGATTACGAAAGCGCATCAGCATCTCGTTCGCTTTTATCAAGATCAGCATATGTTCTTAATTCGTGATGGGGAGGATGTGGGCTAATGAATGGACTTCGATTACAAATGACAATCTACCCGTTTTGTGAAAAATTCGGAATGTCTACGGTCGCACTGAAAGTACGCGATTTGCTCGACTATACAACGATTGACCCAATGGTACAGCGGAAACTGAGCATGATGCAGCGTAGGAAGATTGCGAACTACTTGCAGGAGCGGGAGCTCGATCAAGTATTCTTCGGTCCAGTGACCTTGTCGCTGCGGGACGTGAGTTCTTTTGCAAGGGATGATGAGGGCTTGGTACTACGTCAGGGTTCTAAGCTTAGCATTCTCGATGGTCAGCATCGGATTCTTGCGCTTGGTTATGTCGGTGAGCAGATGACGAAGGAAGCGCGAAGACATTCCAGACGTATGGTGACGCTCAAGCTACAAATGCGCAAAGATGGTCATTCCGACGAGATAGCTCGCGAGATCGAACAGTTGGATGGATTAATTGAGGAGTTGGAAGCACGTCGTCTTGCCCTCATGGAAACCGAGCTTGCAGTGCAGATCTATATCGGACTGAATGAAGAAGAGGAGAAGCAGTTGTTCGGAGACATTAACTCCAAAGTCCAGCTTGTTTCCAAGGAACTTGGTCATTCATTTGACTCGATTGATCCGATTAACCTCGTCATACAGCAGATCGGGGATCACAACCAGTTACTGAAAGAAGCAGGAGTTGAGAAGCGTAATTCGTTAACCGCATTTAACCGCAACTTCACATGCTATTCGTGGATGTATTCAATTACGACGATGCTGTTCTCTGGCAGAATGCAGCCGTCTTATGAGCTCATGCGTACAGTACGCAAAGATATTCCGTTCTATGTGGAAGTACTGCATGGTTTCTTCAACACCTTACTACCGGTAATGCCGGAGCAGCCGGGCTTGTCTCAATATATTTCGGCTTCGCGCGTGATGCAGGAAAGTATTGCGCTGTATGCGAATCAATTCTTGTTCAAGGATGGGGAGTTCAATCCAGATTGGCTTAGCTGCTTACGTATCTTGGATGGATTTGACTGGTCGCATCAGAACGAAGAGATGTTATATATTTTCGGTGCACAGGATAATGGTAAAATGAACTTGATTCATGAGAAGTCGCTGCGTAAGCATAGCAAGCTTGTGAAATTCCTCCTCGAAGGTATGGACCCTACAAGTGGGGATATAGCTTCTATGGCATAGGATTTATATAGATCGTGAGCAGAAGGGAGTATGTGCTTGATATACTTCCTTTTTTTACTCCTTATCATAAGGAATTTATGAGCTTTCTGCTGTACATCGAGCTTCAGATGTTGTATATTTCATGGAGCATTGGAGTTGATGAGATGAGTAAAAGCAAAGGTACCGGACGAGGAACGGACAAGAAGGGTTGGAACCGCTGGCAGGCAAGTGCTACTCGGAAGAAAAATACACCCAAACCATATAAAAGTAATGCCGATAAAGAAGCGGCTAACGGGAAGCGAACGAGCAAGTAATCTTCCTTTTATGAAAAACAATGCATATGAATCCCTGACGATAGTCGTTGGGGATTTATTTTTTTGGGTTAAATGCCCAAACAGCTTTTGGCAGAAGACGAAAGCTTTGGTATATTAGGGAGTAGGAAATGAACTGGAAATGAATGAAGAAGAGGGGAAGCAGTAGATGTCTAAATCCGTGAACCAACGGAAGATGCAAAGTGGGAAGCAAACGCAGCTCCATAAGCAGAAGAAACAACAGGAAACATTCAAGCGAAGTATTTGGCTGTGGGTGATTCTGCTGGTAGGGCTTACGATTCGCCTGATCTTAGCGCCAATTTGGAAAGGGTATGAGCCGGATGTCCAGACCTTTATGGCATGGGCGAATATGGCGTATACCGATGGATTGCCGCACCTCTATAAGACGCAGGCATTCTTGGATTATCCGCCAGGTTACATGTATGTGCTTTATTTACTCGCTACTATTCGAGATGGACTAGGACTTGCTTGGGATAGCTCAGCAACACTTATTTTATTTAAATTACCTGCGATCTTGGCGGATATAGCTACATCCTTCGTCTTGTATCGATTGGCAAGGAAGTATGTTTCGGCGAATGCTTCTCTTGGGATTGCCGCGTTATATGCCTTGAACCCGATGGTGTTCGTGAACTCCGCGGTATGGGGGCAAGTGGATTCGATCTTTATGCTTGTCATTGCGATTTACTTATATATGTTGCAAAAAGGAAAGCTGCAGCTTTCCGCAGTCGTGCTCGGGCTTGCTATTTTGCTCAAGCCACAAGGACTTCTGTTCGGACCGTTCTTATTGATCGCAGTGATTCAAACGCGCAGTTGGAAAGTATTTATCCAAACCGTATTAAGCGGGGCTGCACTTGTAATTGGACTCTTATTACCGTTCATGTCTGGAAGCGGAATTACATTCGTATTTAAGCTGTACTTCAGTACACTTGCGCAGTATAACTATGCATCACTCAATGCGTTTAACTTGATGACGCTATTAGGTGGGAACTTCGCGGCGCTAGAAGGTGGGGGATTCTCTTACCAAGCTTGGGGCGTTCTGCTCATGATCGCATCTCTGGCGTACTGTATGTTTGCTTATGCGAATAGTAGTAAAAAGCCAGGTTCGGCTTTATATTTCGCCTTCTTATTCTTAGCAGCTGTATTTACATTCGGGATCAAGATGCATGAGCGTTACTTGTTCTATGCACTTCTACCACTTCTAATTACATGGTTATTTGTCCGTGATCGCCGCATTCTGTGGCTCTTCGCTGGGTTTTCACTCACTCATTTCGTGAATGTTGCCTATGTGCTAGGTCAGACTTGGAAAGGCATAAACTTTATCCCGAAGTGGGATGTGCTGATGCTAATCATCTCAGCGATGAATGTCGGTTTCGTGATCTATGGTGTCATTCTTGGCGGTAAATTGTTCGGTGTTAATAGAGGGCTGCGTTCGTTACTGGCTTCGAATGAGACGGTGGCAGAAACAGCAGCTGCGACATCTAGTCCGAAGGGACGTTTGTTTAAGAAGAAGGATTGGATATTAACGCTCGGGATTACGGTCGTTTACTCGGTATTTGCCCTGATTAACTTAGGGTCGCACCAAGCGCCTGAGACATTCTGGAGACCACACACGACAGGCTCTTCACTCGTGTTTGATCTAGGTAAACCTGCTACGCTCAATCGGGTTCACACGTATATTGGATCAGGGCATGGGGATTACGAATATGCTTTCTCTAGTGATGGTGTTTCGTGGAAAGATGCGTATGAAGTGAAGTCCGATCACACGAAAGTGTTCGTCTGGAATGTGAAGGAACTTACACAGCAAGCGCGTTATGTGAAACTAACAGTGAAACAGATTAATACAGGATTTTCTGTGCATGAGGTCGCCTTCTTTGATGGTAAATCGGACAAGCCGCTTCCTGTTCAAAGTGTAAAAGGAGAAGGCTTATCTTCTACGGATGAAGGTAAACCGGAGTTTGTCATTGATGAGCAAGACATCGTGCCTTACTCTCCAACCTATATGGATGGGACGTACTTTGATGAAATTTACCATGCGCGCACAGCGTATGAGCACATTCATAAGATTGAACCTTACGAGAATACCCATCCACCGCTAGGGAAAGTGTTTATCTCCGCAGGGATTTGGCTGTTCGGCATGAATCCGTTCGGCTGGCGTATTGTTGGTACCTTGTTCGGTATTGCAATGATTCCTATTATGTATGCGTTCGGTAAAAGGTTGTTCGGACGCTCCAGATACGGCTTCATTGCTGCATTCTTGTTCGCGTTCGATTTCATGCACTTTGCCCAGACTCGAATTGCAACCATTGACGTCTATGGAGTCTTCTTCATAATCCTTATGTTCTATTTCATGTATCGCTACATGCAGATGAACTTCTATCGAGACAAGCTGTGGAAGACATTAATACCACTAGGATTAGCAGGCTTATTCTTCGGGATTGGAGCAGCTTCGAAGTGGATTGTTATTTATGGTGGGATTGGACTTGCGTTCTTGCTCTTAATCGTACTAATCGAACGCTATCGAGAACATCGGAAAGCGAAGCGGGTACTTGAGAGTGAAGCCGTATGGCTTGCTGCAGATAAGCAGGCCGCACGATCCGATGATAAGCAAGGGGATGCGCAGCTTATTGCCAGCGAGTCCGATCATGAGAAGCGCCTAACGGATGATGAGAGAGCTGATCTTGAGCGTGCCGCACGTTCCTTCTGGCGTCCGACTTTATTAACGCTAGGTTGGTGTGTCATCTGGTACGTCATCGTTCCTGCACTTATCTATATTGCATCGTACATTCCATTCATGATGGTGCCAGGTGATGGTCACGGCTTGAAAGACGTGATCACGTACCAAAAGCATATGTATGATTACCACAGTAAGCTTGTCGCGACGCATCCATTCGGATCGCCGTGGTATGAATGGCCGTTTATGGTTATGCCAATCTGGTACTATTCGGGACAATTCTTACCAACAGACAAGCTTTCATCCATTATCTCGTTCGGTAACCCTGTCGTCTGGTGGGGTGGTTTCATTGCACTCATTGCAACTGTGTATTATACGATCAAGCAGCGTAATAAGAAACTTGCATTCTTGCTCGTCTGCTTCGGTGCACAGTACTTGCCGTGGGTAGGTGTACCGCGCTTAACGTTCATTTATCACTACTTTGCAACAATACCATTTTTGACGCTAATGTTGACGTACTTCATCGGTAGATGGACGGAGCAGAACAAGCAGCGCCGCTGGTTAGCTTACGGCATACTGGCACTGGCATTCTTATTGTTCTTGATGTTCTATCCGATATTATCAGGAATGGTCATTGATAAAAGTTATTCCTCCACATGGCTGCGCTGGCTGCCGACTTGGAATTTCTTCTAAGACAATTGGGTTAGTTAATAGGTGGGATCGCTATGAGGCGTCCCACCTTCTTTTCTGATCACCAGAATGATTTATAGAAATGACTCTATTTGTTGTTAGGTATACATATATTTAGATCATCAGATTTGTTAGATTACGCTTTCATTAACAATATGGAGGAATGAGAATGAACAAGAGATTTCAAAATTCAACCGTCATGTACGCACTTGGTATGCTCGCCATGATGATTCCCAGTCAAGCATTTAGTACGTTCTATGTTTATTACTATACGGATGTCTTGGGGCTGAGCTTGGGACTAGCGACTATTGCACGATTGGTATACACGATATGGGATGCTGTCAATCAGCCAATGGCCGGTTATTATTCAGATCGAACACGATCGAAGTATGGTCGCCGCAAGCCATGGTTAGTCAGCGCAGTGCCACTATTCATGCTCGCATTTATTATGGTTTTCTCTGTACCTAACGGAATTGAAGGAACAGGGTTATTTATCTGGTTTCTAGTTGCTATCGTATTATTCGAAGCGATCGCGACGATTATCTGGGTCAACTATGGTGCATTATTACCTGAGTTGTACCGTGGAGATCGCGTTCGTGCGAAGGCGTCAGCTGTTCAGAACGGTTTTCAGATTGTTGCGATATTAGTTGCTTCTGTCTTAACGTTGCCGCTGGTAAATAGTATTGGTTACAGCTATATGTCTGTCGTGTTTGCTGTTATATTCGCGATCTTCATGCTATGGTGCGTGTCTGCGATCAAAGAAGATCCAGAGGCAATGAAGGAGCCAAAGATTAAGTTAGTAGAGGGATTTAGAGAAACACTTAAGAACAAGGAGTTTTGGATATTCAATATCTCCAATTCGTTCGCTCAGACAGTAAACGGATTACTTGCAGCGACAATTCCATTCTGGGGTAAGTATGTACTTGGTATTTCCGAAGGGGAAATAACTTATCTACTAGCATCCGTATTTGTGTCAGTCATTCCGTTCGTGTTCGTCTGGTATTGGATTATTCAGAAGCTTGGCGGGTACCGGAGCTGGAGACTGGCGATCATTGTGTACGCAATTTCTGTTATTCCGCTATGGTTTAGTTCAGACCTTCTAACAGGTGTTCTAGCTGGGGTATGCGTGGGGTTTGGTTTAGCAGGATTCTTAGTCACACCGCCTGTCTTAACGGGTACGATCATTGATCGTGACACAGAGAAGACTGGCAAGCGTCGGGAAGGTATCTATGTCGCAGTCGGGGGCTTCATTACACGTTCTAGTGGATTGATCTCGGTCGTTGCCTTCTGGATTGTGGGCATGATCTTTGGTTATGTGAGTGGGGATGATCCAGGACCTAATCCGGAAGCGACATTCCGGTACTTGATCAGTGCAGTTCCATTCATTTTGCTAGTAGTGGCAATTATCATATCGTTATTTTTAAAAGATTTCACGAAGGGAAGAAGTGTGGATGCTTCTAATGACACAGGAGATACATGATTGTATGGCTTGGAATTTCTGCTAAGGTTTTGGAAGCTCTCCTTATGATATAATAGTAAGAGGTAAACGAAGGAGAGATTCATTTTGAGTGAAAATAAACAATCGATCTTGTTAGTAGACGGTATGGCACTTCTATTCCGTGCTTACTTTGCAAATTCCTATGGCGGCTTTATCCGTAAGACGAAGGCAGGTATGCCGACGAATGCGGTGTATGGCTTTATTCGCTACTTTATGGATGCGGTGGGTGCGTTCAATCCGACACATGTTGTGTGTTGTTGGGATATGGGCAGTACAACTTTCCGTACGGAGAAATTCGATGGTTACAAAGCGAACCGTCCAAGCGCTCCAGAAGACCTCATTCCGCAGTTCGATCTTGTTAAAGAAGTCGTTGATGCATTCGGCGTTCCGAATGTTGGCATACATGGCTATGAAGCAGATGATTGCATCGGTACACTTGCTGGTCAATATAGTGAACATGCGCACGTGCATATTCTAACTGGTGATCATGATATGTTACAGCTCGTAAATGATAACGTTCATGTCATTATTATGAAAAAAGGTCAAGGCAACTACGCGGTATATACACCGGAGTTCTTGCTTGAAGATAAAGGGCTTACGGCTCGTCAAGTCATTGATATGAAGGGCCTAATGGGCGATACGAGCGATAATTACCCAGGTGTTAAAGGTATCGGGGAGAAGACAGCGCTGAAGCTGATTCAAGAGTATGCAACGATTGAGGGCATGTTGGAGAATTTGCATTTACTGCCTAAAGGCGTAAGAGGTAAGATCGAAGCAGAGCTGGATATGCTGCATTTATCTCGTGATCTGGCAACAATACGCTGTGATGTTCCAGTTGAATGCGACTTTAACGGTTGCACATGGGCAGTGGATACAGAGCGCGTGCATAGCAAGTTTGAAGAGCTTGAGTTTGGCAGCTTGATGAAGTTGATCGGCTAAGTAGATTGCATGACATATAAGTAATTGCAAGCAAGTAAGAGAGTGTTTTAGTAGCCTTGGATAAGGCGCTGAGATGCTCTCTTTTTGCATGTGATTCGATATACATTTTGTACAATAATTCATGGGAATAAATTGACTCTATGTAAAATGATTTGTCCATGCAGCTATGAAAAATTTTGAAGTGGAGAGGTAGGAATTTATTTAAGATTTTCTTTGATGTGGAGTGATTAGGAATGAAGAGAATAACTGAACTAGATATTACAAAGCTGCTAGATGAGGCGATCGCGGAAAGCGATCGATTAGGGATTCGAATTTCCGTCGCTACGGTGGATGAAGCAGGTTATCTTAGTGGATTCAAACGGCATGGTGATGCGGAAATCGTAAGCATTACCTTAGCGCAGGATAAAGCCTATTCGGCGCTCTTCAATCGCGTAGGAACAGATGAGCTTGGGAAATTGTGCGCGCCTGGTGCAGAATTGTATGGCTTACAATATAACCTAGGTGGTCGTATGGTCATCTTCGGTGGCGGTGTTCCGATTCGAAATTCGGAAGGTAGGTTAATTGGAGCGATTGGTGTAAGTGGGGGTACGGTCGAGCAAGATATTCGCTGCGCAATGGCTGCGATTGAAATCTTGAAGTAGAGATAGCGAGGTGAAGGGTGCCAATGTTGGCGCTCTTTTTTTAATATTATGGATGTAAGGTGTTAAGAGGTAATGGTATAATATGGATGAAATAAATTGAATTTCAATCCATTCGAATGTTGGAGATTACTATATGGACGATAAAACGTATCATTTTCAAATGACGCATATAAAAAAGATGATTCTAGTAGATGGACCAACACAATCTCCGAACCAATATATCGAAAATCCTGAAGCTGAAATCAGTCAAATCTTAGAGGAATTAATGGATGTACTAGATGAAGCAGACGTCAAACTTGTGAAGCTTACTGTCTATCTGAACCACTCTTATCTAGATGAAGTGAGAGCGTTGTTCGAGAACTATGCGGAATCCAATCGAGTGGAACTTCAACTTGTTGCGTTTAACATGGAACCGCTGATTCAATTGCATGGGGTAGGTGAGAACGGCTATAGTGAATGGTTGTTTCTGAAAGAGCGCAAGTTCTGGATGAAGACCGCAATAGCTGGTGCAGTAGGGATAGTGATTCCATTGTTGGCTATTTTTTTTTTTTTATTTTTTGCTTTGCGATATGATTGAATCCAATAGGATAATGATAAAATTTAACCCCTTGGAATAAGGAGTCAACGTCATGGACATTCGACAGCTTCAATATTTTGTAGAAGTAGCCAGACAGAAGAACTTTACGAAAGCTTCGCAGACGCTGCTCGTCTCGCAGCCTTCGATTAGTAAGATGATAAAGACTTTGGAAGATCAGCTAGGTGTGCAGCTTCTGGATCGTTCAGAGCGCGAGGTGGAGTTGACCGATGCAGGCGCACTTGTGTATGAGCAAGCGGTTCGAATTATTCAATCGATGGACGACTTGTCGGACTCGGTGAATGAGCTGGTTCACGTCAAGCGTGGTAAGGTGAAGATGGGACTGCTGCCGACTGTAGGCGCATTGCTTTTTCCGAAGATTATGGCTAATTTCAAAAAAGAGTTTCCCCGTATCGACATTCAGCTTGCCGAATATAGTGCCAAGCATGTGGAAGCGAATGTTGCTAAAGGGGAAATAGACTTTGGTGTTACGGTGCTTCCTGTTGATACGGAAATATTTGAAACTGTGTTTCTCCATGCGGAAGAACTCGTGCTCATTGTAGATCGGAAGCATCGGCTTGCGGGACGCGAATCAATCGAGCTAATCGAATGTCAGGAAGAGTCTTTCATTCTGTTTTCGGAAGAATTCGCGCTGCATGATGTAGCGATGCAAGCATGTCGACAGGCAGGATTTGAGCCAAAGGCCGCATACATGTCCACAATGTGGGATTTGGTGTGTGAGATGGTCGCAACAGAATTCGGCGTATCCCTTGTTCCCAAATCGATGGCTGCCAAATTGAACAATAAACGAGTACATGCAATCCCCATTGCTAAGCCACATATTGCATGGGAGTGGGCACTCATCTATCGCAAAGACCGTTACCAATCCTACGCCGCCCGCGCTTTTATCTCTTATGTACAGCAGCATACGCCATTTGTTGTTCCCAAATAGGAGAACTTTGTGTTTCTATTCATCGAAGTGACCGAATTATGTCAAAAGCACAAATAAAAGTTTATGCTATTAATCGAACTCTTGGTTCTGGAACTTATGGTACAGCTGATTTTTTTAAAAGAGAATCAAATGGATCATTAACTCCAATTGGTCTATCTTCTGTTAAAGCAGGTGTGAATTATGATATGACGAGAATTCGATTAGATGCAGGTAATATGGCAGATAGTAATTATTCTGCGATTGAAAGAACAAAAACAACTGGTCATGAATTTGGTCATGCACTTGGATTAGGTCATTTTGAGGAAGGTTTAAGACCACATCAATATGCTCATTGGATGCGATCTGGGCAAAAAAGTTTAGCCTACCCGACTTCAGAAGATGCAGCACACTTAGCTTATAAATATTAGAAAGCAGAAAGGGGTCTTGAAATGAAAGCTAAAAAATTGATCGCATATTCCATTTTATCATTAGGAATACTCGGAGCTAGCTACTTCATAGCTGACCAAAGAATTGTTGATGAAAAAATAGGTATCTTCTATGATCATGCAGTATACGATGATGCAGATAAGTTATCTGATGAAGTATCACTAATTGTATCAGTAACTCCTACCACTGATAATAAAGAAGTATTTGAGGGCGGAGAGTATAATGACTCGTATACAATAACCAATGTCACGGTGGACAAAATTTATAAAAACTCTAATGACAATACAAACTCATTAGAAAACTTAGCTGTTATTGAAAGATTTTTTACAGTAGATAATGGATTGAATCCAGGGAGAACAAAAATACTAGGTGAAGGTTATACTCCACTTATCCCAGGAAAAAAATATATTCTCTTCTTGAATTGGTCTAATGAAAGGCAAGCCTATTGGATTCATGCTGTGAATCAAGGTAAGATTAATATTGACGGTCAAGATACACGAGAAATATCGTTGGAATCTCATGATGACAGGTTCAAAATTCTTCGTGAATCTGTTTTAAAGAAATATACAACAGCGATAGAAGATGGGGCTGTCCAGAAAGTAAATTAGTTCATTCAACCAGTTTTTCTGAATAAAAAATATATTTTAAACTAAAAGTGACGGTATGGGGAATTACACCCATACTCTCACTTTTTTCTATTTGAACAATAGCATTATATTTATATAATTTAAAAGTTTGAAATATTTAGTGGTTAACTCAACCTACGTTTGGTCGCACCGAAAGTTGAGGTAATGTCACATCTGAAAAGCGTATTTTGTTGGTTTAAATAACATTACCTAATATTGTTTTACAAAAAACTAATTAATTAGTCACCATGAGATAGTAGTGATCCTAGCTAGGCTAACGAGATTTACAAGTAAAGGGGATCAAGCTGTATTGCAGATGAAATCCCGTATTGGAGTAAAGGAGCAGTAGGTATTGCGTCACAATGTGGTTATGTGTAAGTATATCCGAATGGAAACTTTCAAGTAGAAGGATGGACGACGCGTCAGAAGGAATAAGTGCATTAGATCGCGTATTTCTAGACCCTGATGTTCAAGCATCGCTTGCATGGCAAATCAATAAAGCAGGAATTCAAGTTACAGGACGATCTCTGTGGCTTAAATTGATCGATCGTGTAGGTAGAAACAAGTCCTTATTCGTTCATTATTCGTCCTATACGTCGTCTGGACACTGTGATACCGAGTCCGTGAAGTACAGATTTGATTTTCCTAGGACCATACACATTACGGTTATTTTTGAATATCTCGATGATTAGACTCGTCACATTATCTTCAACCGGCTTACTTTAAAATATCGTTCTCCATCTTTAAAGGCTAGTTCTCTTTCCTTAAAGCTAGCAGTTGATTCTCTTCTGGTGTTCGAAAATTAGTATCAAATATAACCATGAAATTAACGCAAAGTCTCACTTAATGATAAAGATTATCTCATTATAAGCATTACTCACATTAGTTGAATGTAACTGTGGGCGAATGCTTAAAGCCGATTTTAGATTCATGTACTAATTTTGGTGTAGAGCATAAAATATTCACTGAAATTTTTGTTGAAATAACACAAAAAAGTAATATATATGAATATATTTACAACATTATGTAAAATAATGTAATATAAATTAGTGTTCTAATATCAATGAAAGGTAGGTATAGTATGAAGAAATTAGTAATATTGATGTTCAGTTTCATTTTGTTATTTTCTATGTCGTCGTCTGTATTTGCATCTTCGGAGTCAAAGGAAGAGGAAAAAGTTTCAAGTCCAAAGTTAGAGGTATCAACTTTAAATGAGGGAATTGATGGAGTGAAAATAGTTCCTTCCCCTGGAATGAGTTTAGAAGATTCAAAAAAAATACTTAAAGAGAGAAATGAAAAATCTTACGCACAATTTTTGGCAAAAAATGAAGATGATCTAGTTAAAGAACAAGAAAAGTTTTTAACTGAAAAGAGAAGTGATAGCAATGATCAAGCTAGAGCTACTGCATCAGCTGGAAACTCTTTTACAGGTGTAGGGACTGGCCGAGGTGCGGTTCTACTAGGATATTCTGAAACAAGTGCTTGGTGGTGTTCATGGCTAGTTAGTGGTGATTATTGTCATGCTGGGTTGTTTGACGTAGATCGCAATGTAAGTGAATTTAGTTATTCAATTAGAACAGCAAATGTTAAAGATGCTAGTGGCACAGATGGTATGCAATGGGAGACTCCTTTATATTGGAAAAAATTTGATGAAGTGCGAGAAATGTCTGTTTGGTCCGCTTCTGATACAGAAAAGCAAAAGGCAGTTAAAGGCTGCTCAATTATTTTCCGGGCCGTACAAAACAGAGACCAATAAAGATGATAATAATAGTTGGTATTGCTCTAAAGTAGTATACAGAGCATTTTTAGATGCTACGAATATAAACATTGATGCTGATGGGATGTGGTTTGTAACCCCTGGGGATATTCGCTGGTCAGCAAATACAAGAACAATAACAGTATGGATGTAAATATTTATTAAATCTAAAATTCTAGTTAAGCTATGTGATGTATAGATGCTTAACTAGAATTTATTAATTTTCTCGGGAGTTGCAAACAAATGAGATACATCATTAAACTTATTTTTTTAATATTTTTTACACTACTATTAGGATGCACCCCAAATAATGTGAAACAATCAGAACATGAAATAGAACCTAATATTATTGGTGTACCGATTACCGAAAATGAGAGAATAGTCTTGCTCCCTTTTCAAGAAAAATTGTCAATACTAAATACAAAAAATTTAGAAGTGAGTAAAAATATACTACTGGGAAAAACGGCGATTGATTATGCAATTGCTCCAAATGGAAAAATTTACATTCCTCTACTCAATAGCCCAGGGGATAAATCTTCTTATATTGCGGTTTTAAATGCTAAAACAGGGGAAATGTCTACAATACAATCACCCTATAATAATTTAGGTTCAATCAGTATCACTAATGATGGAATTGCTTTTGTCCAAACAGGTTTTTCTAGGGGAGGGAATACTTTAGAATTGCTAATTATTGATACAGTAAAGGACCAAGTGTCTGGAACCGTATCGATGCCTGGACCGCATGAAAGCCTTACTTTATTAAATAAGAATCAAATATTAGCTTCAATAGCTGTAGGAGATAGTAAAGGGGTTTATAGTATTGACTCGCAAATTAGAAATGCAGAATTGTTAATTGATATGAAAAATAAACCTCAAGGACCAAGTTATATGATGGTTGATAAGAGAAACAATGATATTGTATATTTTCTATTTAATGGAGTTTCAACAACTGAAACCAAAACACGGGAAGAATTACTAAAAAGATATGAAATGAAAGATCTAGACCCACATTTGATGATCTGGAATCTTAAGGAGAAAAAACAAATTAAACAAATAAACTTTAAACAAAATTTTCCGAAAAACATGGCAATAGATGATAATGGTAATATATATATTGGGCACTCCTCAGACACTTCTGTTTTTACGGTAATTGATATTAATAAAAATAGTGTTCGAGAAGTAAACTCGGTTTATAAACCATTATCTGTATTTATTGAGAATAATAAGTTATTTGTAGGGGGATTTGGTACGCACGAAATGGATATTTTTCAACTTCCAGATCTTGAAAAAATTCAGACAATTTCATTTGATGGGAAGATACTAATACCCTCACATTAGTATTGATATAAAAATAGTAGCAGCATACGCCGCTTGTTGTTCCGTCATAACTTTTTCGCATAGTTTCCATGCAATTTGTATATTTTACCAATGTATAATAAACCCTTTACAATGAAGAAGTAACAGTTCTTCAACGTAAGGGGTTTTATTGTTGTATATGGGGCTCAGGGTTATCTGGTGCGCGATCCGCACACAATTGTAAGCGCAACCATATCGATATACTATCCCGCATCTAACGAACGCTTCATGCGCATAAGGGAGGGATTCTAAGTGAAATTTGCCAAGCGAATGGAGCAGCTAAAAGGCTCAGATATAAGGGCTATTCTCAAATTAACGTCGCAATCCGGGATGATTTCGTTCGCTGGAGGAATGCCAGCACCCGAGCTATTCCCCGTAGAAGAAATCAGGGCAGCTTCCGATCATGTGTTAACACAGTATGGGAAGGAAGCTTTGCAGTATACGATCACGGAAGGTTACGTACCACTTCGAGCACAAATCGTAAACCGCATGGCAAATAAATTTGCAAAGACATGTACGGTAGACGAAATTCTCATAACGACAGGTGCACAGCAAGGAATCGAGCTGTCGGGTAAGCTTTTTCTTGATGAAGGAGATGTGGTTCTCTGTGAGAGTCCGTCGTTCCTCGGAGCATTCCAAGCACTGCGTGTATATGAACCAACTTTTAAGGAAGTTGAAACAGATGATGAAGGGATGATCATGGACGATCTGATCCACTTATTGGAGACGACAGATCGCGTTAAGATGATCTATGTGATCCCTGATTTTCAGAATCCAACGGGTCGTTCTTGGTCGCTTGCGCGTCGCAGAGCGTTCATGGAAATCGTAAGCCAATATGATGTTGTTGTCATTGAAGATAATCCGTACGGCGAATTGCAATACGACGGTGACATGCTGCCTTCACTTGCATCTATGGATACGAGAGGTCAAGTTGTGTTCTTAGGTTCATTCTCCAAAATATGCTGTCCTGGCTTCCGCATCGGCTGGCTTCAAGCTGCGCCGCTTCTCATGGAGAAGTATGTGATGGCGAAGCAGGCTGCGGATACACATTCCTCGACGTATTGTCAGCGTGTGCTACACACGTACATGGATATGTATGATCTGGATGCGAATGTGAACCGGATCAAAGATGTGTACCGTGCAAGACGCAATCTCATGTTCGATCTAATGAAGCAGCATTTTCCACAAGAAGCGAGATTTATTCTTCCGGGTGGTGGGCTGTTCATCTGGGTAGAGCTTCCGCAAGAAGTGAACACACGCGAACTTCTTGAGAAAAGTTTAGAGCGCGGCGTTGCGTTCGTGCCTGGTGGTTCCTTTTATCCAAATGGAGGTAGAGAGAATGCGCTGCGCCTGAACTTCTCCAATATGTCGGAAGACAAGATTCAAGAAGGAATTCCGCTGCTTGTAGCGACTATGAAAGAAATGCTTTCTATAAACGTTAATTCATAAGGAGCGATGATTGAATATGGAACCAATTCATACTGAATTACAAACAGCACTTGAAGTGGGCACTGTTGCATCGATGGTAAAGGCGAATGGGTATTGCTTTTGTGGAAGTGCATTTTTTAATCAAGCGGATTTTTATGATGAAAAAGAATGGAACGCATTCGCGGACAGCTTTAACCGTCTAGCGGTTGATAAATATATGAAAGACAACGGCACGTATCGTCTGCGCCGTTTCGCAACTCTCGATTATTCGACAATAGACCGAGTTCTCAGCTATGATCTTGCTCGTCCGTATTTCCAAGCACCAGAGATTAATTCGCTTAACGGCGGGATTGTAAGACATTTTGACCCAATGGAAGAAGAGATCGTGGCTAACAACCAGTTCTTAAGAGGTCTGTTGCAATGGGCTTACAACGCATTAGAGCAGCTAGAAGGACCAAGCGATTGGGAGACAACACTTCACCAAATTCGCGTTCTAGCGAGAATGGATGAGCAAGGTGAACCGACACCTGAAGGCGTACATCGCGATGGCGTGACATACATTATGATGATGGTTTTCAACCGTGAGAACGTAGTAGGCGGTATGAGTACGATTTATGATAATGAACGTAATCCACTGATTGATGTGACACTACTCCCAATGGATTTGATCTTTGCAGATGACCAGAACGTCATGCATGGTGTAACTTCCATATTGCCAGATCAAGTGGATGGATATCGAGATGTGTTCGTAGCTGCTTTCACGAAGAAAAACTAAACCATCTAAATAAGGATAGGCTGGGCACGTGGGCTCAGCTTATCTTTTGTTTCACAACAAGAAATCAGGGAGGTACATAACATGACGCTCATTCGAGTGGATGATATCACATCGATCATTACAGAAATTGCAATGCTTGTGAAAGCTCAAGAAGTAGAAGTAGTCAGCGATTTGCCTAGCAGGATGGTGGACGATCACTTTCGAGAGCATCTTGAAGATTATATAGAGGGTATGGAGACGGCACTACTTGCAGATAGTAGGGTGAAACGTGCGAAGTCGCTCGTCTTTTTCAACCCAGATGAAGAAGCTGTTCTAAGATACATTGTCCATGTTCAGGTTGATTCACATGCAGAAACGGTTGATCATTATCAATTGGTCAGTGAAAGATTAAATGAGATTGTTGATTTACGACCAGAATTACAATTGAAGTACGTACCCCAATTTGTGAATTATGTGCTGACTTTTGTGGTGGAGGTACAAGTGGAGGTGGAGCAAGATGCATAACAAACGGAAGATTGAGGTCTTTGATGCAACGATGCGAGATGGGTGTCATCCGCTTGGTCACCAATACTCGGCAGAGATGTTGTCCGTCATTGCAGCTTATTTAGAGCAAGCGAATATTCGATATATGGAAGTGTCGCACGGGGATGGATTAGGTGGATCATCGCTTCATTTTGGTAAAAGTAAATTAAATGATACAGAAGCGATTCGAACGGTCATTACGGCAGCTCCGATGGCACGTGTCACATCTATATTATTACCGGGAGTAGGGCGATTATCTGAACTGGAAGAAGCGAAGGATGCAGGACTACAGACTGTTCGGGTTGCAACAATTGCACCAGAGGCAGGGCTTGCGAAGACATACATTCGTGCTGCCAAATCAATGGGACTTGAAGCCTTCGGATTTCTGATGCTCAGTTCGATGATCACACCTGATCAATTGCTGGAACAAGCGAAGAAGCTAGAATCGTTCGGAGCAGATGCGGTGTATGTGGTTGACTCGGCAGGGGCGATGGCGCTAGATGAAGTTCGAACCAAAGTAAGTTTATTGCGTCAACATCTCTCGGTTCGCATCGGTTTCCATGGGCATAACAATCTAGGGCTTAGTGTTGGTAATACGCTCGTTGCAGTGGAGGAAGGCGCAGATCTTGTAGACGGGTGCTTATCTGGATTTGGAGCAGGGGCAGGCAATGCACCGACAGAAGTTCTCGTTGCTGCACTTCATAAGATGGGTTATGAGACAGGTGTAAATGAACGTGCACTTATCCAAGCTGCGGACTATATGTTGGAACGAGTTATGCCAAAGCCGCAATTTGTGGAGCGGGGGGCGTTATCATTAGGAATGCTCGGTATACAAGGAAGTTCACTCTTCACGACGCTGCCACTTCTCACGAAATATGGTGTGAATGCGCGTGATTTGTTTACCGATTTGGTGATGGGAAGTGCAAGTAAAGCGGAGATCGAGCAAGCTGCTGATGAGAGACTGAAGGCGCAATCTAAGCTAGATAGAGAAGGTCTTGTGAAGCATAAGAATCAAGTTCATTTTCACTAAATGTCGGAAGTTGAATTTTTATGCAAAAAAAGCTAATAAAGTGATTGTCAAATTTATATGAGCATGATAAACTATTATCACGGTAATAAATTATTACTAAGTGATAATTTTTTATTTTTAAAGGTGGAGGTGAGGTTATGAATGATAAGGAGCTTATTGAACGATACATTCCAATGATGAAATTTATTGCGTCAATCGTTGGTAAACACTCTGAAGTGGTGCTGCATGACTTATCTGGTGAAGATAACTCGATTATTGCCATTGAGAACGGTCAGCTAAGCGGAAGAAAAGTTGGTGACGCTCCGACAAATCTCATCCTTCAAGTTCGTCAAGATCAAACTTACTTAAAACAACCGTTTATTGGGAATTATAAAGCTTATGGCAAGAACGGGAAGCTGTTTAGGTCTTGGAGTTATTTTATCAAAAATCCGAACAATGACCTCATCGGCGTGCTGTGCGTGAATAGCGATGTAGAGCACTTTGTCAAAATCCGTGAAATGATGGATGGTTTCTTGAATTTTGATGAAACGACTGCTGAGGCAGATCCATCCACCTCTAAGGAAGCAAGCTACATATCTGAGCAACTGCATGGACAGGCGGATGATGTGTTAGCAAGCATTATTGAGCAGACCATGCAGAGCGTGAAGGTTCCAGGGGATAGAATGTCCTTGCAAGAGAAATTGGACCTTGTTAAACATCTGTATCACCAAGGTGCTTTCCAGCTAAAAGGCGGGGTACATCTCGTCGCGAAGCACCTGAAGACATCAGAACCAACTATTTATCGGTACATCCAGAAAATCAAAGAAGAGTAGAGGGGATACGCTCATGAACAACTTGAATGAGCAGATGAAACAGCTATTGCAGAAGGAGCTTGTTGTTGCACTTGGATGCACAGAGCCGATTGCAATTGCTTATGCGGCTGCAGTAGCAAAGAGTCATTTGAAAGAGGAAATCACGTCGATAGATGTGATCATTAGTGCCAATGTCATGAAGAATGCGATGGCTGTTGGAATTCCTGGCATGAAGCAGACAGGTATTGATTTCGTAGCTGCACTTGGAGCTATTGCTGGTGACCCAGATCGCCAATTGGAAGTATTGAAGGAAGTGCCAGCAGGAGCTGAAGAGCAAGCAGCGGCAATCGTCAAGGAAGAGAAAGTTAAGATTTCACTTACGGAGTCACCTAAGAAGTTATATATCGAAATATGCGTTCATACCACTAACGAGGTTGCAAGAGTGATTATTGAGGATTTGCATACGAATATCTCAAAGATCGAGGTAAATGGACGCATTTTATTGGACAAGGAATGTGAAAGTTTTCACGATAAAGTGGATTCAGAAGAGGATATCTACAATGTATTGACATTTGAAAGCATATATCAGTATGTGCTAGACGTTCCACTAGAGGAACTTGAACTAGTAAAATCGAGTATTGAGCTCAACTTAGCGATTTGTGAGGAAGGGCTGAATAACAGCTACGGACTTCAAGTAGGTAAGATTCTCAAAGAGAACGTAGAGAGAAAGTTGTTATCCGACGATGTAATCTCCCACGCAATGGCACTTACTTCCGCTGGATCTGATGCACGGATGGCAGGCATTATGCTTCCAGTGATGTCGAACTCTGGAAGTGGTAATCAAGGAATAGCTGTGACGATGCCTGTAGTTGCAGTAGCGCAAAAGCTTGAAGTTAGTGAAGAAACAATGATAAGAGCTGTAACTTTCAGCCACCTGCTGGCGATTTGGATAAAATCTAAGTTTGGTCGTTTGTCTGCCCTATGCGGTGTGACGGTAGCTGGAGCAAGCGCAGCCGCTGCGATCACCTATCTATTAGGCGGAAATGTATCTCAAATGTCCTTTGCGATTCAGAACACGATTGGAAACGTAACAGGCATGCTATGTGATGGTGCAAAAGCAGGATGTGCAATGAAGGTTTCAACCTGTTCGGGGGCAGCGGTACAATCTGCGTTGCTTGCTACATCAGGTATGCGCGTATCTGGAACGAATGGAATTATTGAGGAGGGGTTGGAGGAGACTATTGATAACTTCTGTCGTCTTGGCAACGAGGGATCGACCAAGATGGATGAACTTATGCTGGATATGATGCTGAATAAACGAACGAAATAATTCATGCTGTAAGTGCAGCACCCTGAAAACAACTTTAGAAAACTATACTTATATATCATTCAGGAGGAATTCTCACCATGGGAACTATCGGATACGTTATTCTTAACATTGTCTTTATGCTAGCGATGATCGGGGTACTTTACTACATGCAGTCCAAGTACGTTTCATTCTCGAAACGTGTATTTGCAGGTCTTGGTATGGGTATTGCCTTCGGTCTATGTCTTCAATTCATGTGTGACCCTAATTCAGAGGTTGTAAAGACTTCAACAGATTGGTTTAGTATTATTGGTAATGGTTATGTTGGCTTTTTGAAAATGATCGTTATGCCTCTAATCATGGTTTCGATTATCTCGGCAATTACGAACCTAAAGTCTTCTAAAGGCTTAGGTAAGATGTCAGCAATGATTATTGGTTTACTTATTGCAACAACAATGGTTTCAGCAGTAGTCGGTATTGGAGCTGCGAATATCTTCGGGCTTAATGCAGAACAGATTCAAGCAGGTGAAGCTGAGCAGAAGCGTGGCGAAGCGATGGAAGACCGTCTAGGTCAAGTGAAGGACATGACAATTCCTCAAAAAGTGCTTCAGTTCATTCCGACGAACCCGTTCCAAGATATGACGGGTGCACGTTCTACTTCAACACTAGGGGTTGTTATTTTCTCAGCCTTCGTGGGGGTAGCAGCGCTACAGATTAGACGGAAGAAACCAGAGCATGCCGAGATGTTCCAGAAAGTGACGAATGCGGTATACGCGGTTGTTATGCGGATTGTAACGTTAATCTTAAGACTTACACCTTATGGTGTTCTTGCTTTAATGACGAATACGATTGCCAAGACAAATGTAGACGGTATTCTCAATCTATCGACTTTCGTAATCGCATCTTATGTAGCTATTATCGTGATGTTCGTTATTCATCTGATCATGGTTGCTGTAGTGGGACTAAATCCAATTACGTTCGTGAAGAAGATTTTCCCTACTTTAACATTTGCATTTACTTCCCGTACAAGTGCGGGTGCAATTCCACTTAACGTTGAAGCGCAAACCAAGCAATTGGGTATTTCAGATGGTGTTGCGAACTTCTCCGCATCATTCGGTGCTTCCATTGGTCAGAACGGTTGCGCGGGTATTTATCCAGCGATGCTTGCGGTTATGATCGCGCCTACAGTTGGTATTAACCCACTTGATCCTGGGTTCATCATTCAATTAGTAATTATCGTAGCGATCAGCTCCTTCGGTGTAGCTGGTGTAGGTGGCGGTGCAACATTCGCGGCACTAATCGTACTATCTGCGATGAACTTGCCAGTAGGTCTTGCAGGACTATTAATCTCCATTGAGCCGCTAATTGACATGGGTCGTACAGCACTTAACGTAAGTGGTTCCATGACAGCAGGTGCAGTAACAGGCAAGTTAACTGGAGAAATTGATCTAGACACATACAACAATCCGAATACAATGAACAATTCAGATACAGACATGGATTAAGGCGAGGTGGATTACTATGAGAATCGTAATTATTGGCGGCGTTGCAGCCGGCATGAGTGCAGCAGCTAAGGCTAGACGTATGGACAAGCAGGCGGAAATCGCCGTTTATGAGATGACAGAAGAAGTATCATTCGGCGCTTGTGGATTACCTTATTTCGTAGGCAATTTCTTCGAAGATCCGAATAACATGATCGCTCGTACGAAGGAACAATTCGAGCAGTCTGGTATTCAAATGTTCACGAAACATCAAGTTGTTTCCGTGGATACAGAGAAGAAGACGATTCAAGTGAGAAACATGATCACGAATGAACTTTTCGAGGATCATTACGATAAAATGATGGTTGCGACGGGTGCGAGGGCGGTAATACCGCCTTTCCGTAATCGCGATTTAGGAAATATTTTCACATTAAAAAGCATGGCTGATGGTGTTGCACTTAAAGAAGCAGCATTTAAAGAAGAGAATAAGCAGGTTGTCGTGATCGGCGCTGGCTTTATCGGTCTTGAAGTGGTTGAAGCAATGAAGGCTCTAGGTAAAGAAGTGCACTTGATCCAACTCGATGCTCGTGTGCTTCCAGATGCGTTCGACGAGGAAATCACGAAATGGATGGAAGAAGAGCTTGTTAGCCACGGCGTGCATGTGCATCTAAGTGAGAGTGTTCAAGGCTTCGTTGGTGAAGGCAAGGTTCAAGCTGTAGAAACGGACAAGGGCAGCTACCCAGCAGATATCGTCGTTGTTGCAACGGGTGTTCGTCCGAATACAGAATTTCTGAAAGAAACAGGAGCCGAGATGCTAGGTAATGGCGCGCTTATCATTAACAGCAGAGGCGAGACTTCACTTCCTGATATTTATGCAGCGGGTGATTGTGCTTCGGTATACCACCTAATCAAGCAAAGTCCTGTATACATTCCACTTGCAACAACAGCGAACAAGATCGGCCGTATTGTGGGTGAGAATCTAGCAGGGCAAGCAAATGAGTTCAAAGGTACTTTAGGTTCGGCTTGTGTGAAAGTAATGGATCTAGAAGCAGGTCGTACGGGATTATCTGAGCGTGAAGCGCAGCAGATGAACATTCCATACAAGACGGTAACGATTCAAGATAAGAACCAGACGAACTACTACCCTGGTCAAGTCGATATTCATGTGAAATTGATCTACCATGCAGACACGAAAGTGATTCTAGGTGGTCAGATCATCGGTAAGCAAGGTGCAGTCTTGCGTGTTGATGTACTTGCTGCTGCCATTCACTCTGGCATGACGACAGAAGAGCTAGGCATGCTGGATCTGTGTTATGCACCGCCATTTGCAAGAACATGGGATGTGCTGAACACAGCGGGTAACGTAGCGAAGTAGAAATAGAGATAGAATTATCATAGATAAATGAGAAGAATCTGGAGGGAAACACTATGAAGAAACAAATTGTATTTACAGACAAAGCTCCTGCAGCAATCGGACCCTACTCACAAGCGATTATCGCAAATGGTATGGTATATACTTCCGGTCAATTAGGATTTAAGCCAGGTACGGCTGATTTGTTTGAGACAGTTGAAGAGCAAACACAACAGGTACTTAAGAATGTACAATCCGTACTAGAAGCAGCGGGAACGAACATGAACAACGTGGTGAAGACGTTAGTGTTCTTGCATGATCTCAAAGATTTTGCAACAGTGAACGAAATTTACTCTTCCTACTTCCAAAGCGATTGCCCAGCACGCAGCTGCGTTCAAGCAGCAGGCTTGCCGAAGGGTGCGCTAGTTGAGATTGAAGTTATAGCTGTCATTTAAATATAATTGGGTTCAAGAGGGTATCCACTTTGAAGTGGGTGCCTTCTTTTTTGCGTCTTAAGAATATCTTCAGATGAACTTTACAATTATCAGCATTTAAAAATAAGCCTTTTAGTGTACACTGAGGATGTAAGGATATTTTGGTATGAAATGGAAGTGATGAGATTGAAACATTATTATATGAGCAAAGTGCTTCCTTTTGAAAAAAGGCTGTTCTATTGGTGCAATAAGGCGATTCATGCGCCGATATTGGATCGACTATTTGAGGTGCTGACCCATTTAGGCGGCGCGATCTTCACCATTACTTTCACGTTAGGGTTCGCACTTTTTGCTCCAAATACCTTAAGTCGAATTGGCTGGCAAAGTCTCATTGCGCTCACCGTAAGCCACTTAATTGTTGCACTAATTAAGCGTAAATTTCGTAGAATACGACCGTTTCTAGCTCTTTCTGAAGTAAAGACAGGCAAGAAAATTTTATTAGATGCATCATTCCCTTCGGGTCACACAACAGCGATCTTCTCCGTCATCACACCGTTCTTATTCCTATCGGCATGGCTTGCGGTTATCCTGCTGCCACTAGCATTACTCGTTAGCTTTTCTCGCATATACTTAGGACTGCATTATCCAACAGATTGTCTTGCTGGCTGCGTGTTAGGTGTATCTACAGCGATCTGCACACTGCCTATTATTGCTTGAAAAATAAGAAAAGAAGGCCTGCATGTAGCCGCCTTCTTTTTTGAATTGCATAATAAGTGGATATTGATTCACAAAAATTTATTTTCAATTAATTCAACTTAAATATCTGTAAAATGAACCGTTCCGATTACTTCAGCTAAGAAATCCTGAAGCTCTAGTGCTTCCTCTTCTGTCACTTTAAACACATATTCCAAGTAACCCTCTTCGTTCAAATCATCAGGTCCGATGATCGCACTGCGGCCGGATTGCATATCAATAACAATTTTTTTACCGAAAAAACGTGTAGTTGATACTAGTGCTAGATCAAAACGGTGCAAGGAGTTACCAACAAAGCAAACGTAGCGTGTCGTTGTTTCTTCTTTATGATCGTATAAATAGTCGAGTTCATTCATGTGTATCTCTTCCTCTCGTATGTAGCTAACGTTATTATAAGCCAGTCACTTATTAGTTGACAATGAAACATACGACATGGTATTATCTGGATAATTAAGATGAACGGGGAAGCACCTCTTTAGCGTTAGTAGCGCAGAAGGGGTGCTTTTTTTGATTCCTTTTAATAATTTTAGCTTGAATCATAAAACAATTTGGGGGGGTGAAGCTGCTGAATATTATATTTGTGAACACATTAGAAAAGAAGCTTGATGAAGAGCGTGTGCAGACCGCTCAAATCTGTATTGGTGAAAGCAAAGGAACGTGGCAGATCATCTGGACTGCCGTGATGGAAGGAGGACACACTAGAGCGGAGCATCTATATGAAGGGAGGCACTGGGACGAAGTATTGACCTGTTTTCGTCATCACATGATGGCGAAGCTTGCCGAAGGCTATGTTCCGCAAGTGAGCATACCGCTGAATGACCCAATAGATTCACTTAGTGATCGGGCGAGATGGGCGCATAGTTTGCAATATTACAGTGAAATGCATTTGAATCAAGAGTTATTAGAAAAACTTCGTAAGTGGAGGAGAGAGAGCGCTGCGAAAGAAGGCAAAGCTCCTTACTTATTAGCGACGAATCGAATGTTAGAGATGGTCGCGACTTTTGTACCGCATACTGCCGAAGAATTGAAGCAGATTCCAGGCTTTGGTTTAGGCAAGGTGAACCAATATGGGGAGAGTTTATTTGCGATTACACAAGCAGCTGAGCGCGTGACACATTTTCCACTGAACTGGGTACTGAACGTGATAGACCGTGCTAGCTTCCAACAGTGGCTAATGGAGCAGAAGGAGCGTAAAGCGAAGGCTGAGCTTGAGCGTCATACACGTAAACGCAATATGCTTGATGCCATCTGGCAGGGCAGTCCGCTTGAGGAGATGCGAACGATGCTGTCGCTGTCCAAGCGGGACACGATCTTGCTGGTTGAAGAACTTGATGCAGATGGCTATGATGTGAGCCCACTAGTTGATAATGAGTTATCTGACGTGGCAGATGAGTTGAAAGAGCAAGCATGGACGCAATTTGAACAGCTGGGTGATCGTTATTTGAAACCTATCATGGAAGCTGTATTTACAACAGATGAGCGCAAGGAATTAGATTTTGACCGTACATACCAATGGCTGCGTCTGCTTCGAATTCGTTATCGCAAAGCGAAAGCAGTCTTAACAGAGTGTGACACGGACCAGAACGATAGCTTCATTGTTGCAAGTTAGACCTTGATATTAGGTTAGTTCCCCACAATATTTTCCTCAACATATCCTCTTTAATAATAATGACCGCTCTCCCAAGTAGATCTTGGAGGAGCGGTCATCTTCAGCTTATTCAAACGGTGTAGTCTTTACAACCCCTTTGCCAAACACGTTATACTCTTCGAGTTTATTGTCTTTGTTCCGATAGTAAAGAGCAAAGTTATTCAATTGATCCTCATGCCAGCTGAAGAAGAATTGTTGTTTCATCGAGCCGTTCTTTAAACCGTTCGTATCGACCTCATCCACAAGAATGCTGTGAGACTCGAACTTGTAATTGTTAATTGTATCATCATATCGCCAAATTAAACCGTCTTCTCCATGAAGTTCTTTGTAATTTGGACCTAAGAGTTTTTCGACTTCAGCTTTGGACATACCTTGTTTAAGGGCGCTTTTAATCGCATCGATTGTCATATTGTTTGTAGCGGGAGTAGGAACTGGAGTGGCAGTTGGCACTACTGGAGCAGAAGTGGGTGTAGCTTGATGTGATTCTGGATGGGCTTCTTTTGCAGTCGTACTACAACCAGCAAGGATGACTAGACTTGAAACAATGACTATGGACTTCTTAAACATGAACAGCACCTCTTTAATTTATGTATATTCTTATTAACGAAGTGCAAGTGTGAATTGTTTCAAAAGGAGAACCATTCCCTTTATCGCAAAAAAATGACCGCTGTCCATGCCTCAACATGGGTAGCGGTCATTTTATTATTTTACAATAAAATTTAGAAAGAATTATGCGTTACAACTTGCTCAAGTGTGAAACGGGAAGATACACGAGCTGGAGTCTTTGCTTTACCAATTGTAATCATCATGGAAGGTACATAACGATCTGGAATGTTAAGCGTTTCTTTCAATTGGTTCCAGTTGAAGCCCATCATTGGGCAAGTGTCGTAGCCTTTCGCTTTTGCTGCAAGCATGAGCTGCATAGAAGCTAGGGAAGAGTTGCGGATCGCCTCGTCGCGCATAACACCTGCATTATCCGGGTTACCATATAGCGATTTAACGCCGCCAACTAAGTAGTCATGCGTTTGTTGATTAATTGCACCGGAAGTAAGGAGTGGACCGTAGATTGCATCTACATTGCTGCCAGCTTCAAGATCACCAAGTACAACGACTACCGCGGAGGAGTCTACGACTTGTTTTTGACCGTATGCGATCGGAAGTACTTTCTCTTTAACTGCTTGATCTGTGATCACAAGAAAACGCCAGTGCTGCAAGTTGTTGGATGATGGAGCTAGTGTTGCAAGCTCTAGAATATCTTTCAAATCTTGCTCTGGCATTTGGTATTCAGCATCATAGTGCTTAACAGAATGACGCGCACGCATGACTTCTTCAGCAAGCAAGCGTTCTTGAGTTATTGTGTTCATTCGGAACATCCTCTCCACATTATCTATATTGTGCTATTATTAAGCACAGTATAATTGTTAAACTGTGCTTTTGTCAAACATAGTTTATGGTAATTGATTATTTTTTGATCGCCCGATTTACAACATCTTCAAGCGTAATTGTACTTAAGTAACGAAGAAGCAGCTCATCTGCATCGCCTACGATTTGTGCAAAAGGTTCCTGTAGTGCTTGTCCGCACTTATCATCTGATAAAGTATCTGCGAGTCCAGTAAAGAGCGGTCCTCGAATTTGAAGCGCAAGATACACATCCGATAGCAGAATCTCAGACATCGGCTTTGCCAAGCGATAGCCGCCAACCCGACCTTCTTGGGCATGGACAATATTCGCCCTGGCAAGTGCAGCTAACACGCGGCGGAGCAGGGTTGCTTGCGAATCAATGTTCTCTGCAATATTGCCGCTTGGACAAGCACACTTTGCCTCCAATTTTGCAAGATAGACAAGGGATTGCACGGCATAACCGAACCATTTGGGCGGATTATTACCCATAGTATGATTCATGTTCATTGTGAACACACCTCTTTTCTAAAAAAAGCAGCTCTTATCGCTGAAATGCGAATGGAGAGCTGCTGTCATTATACCAGTTGTAGTCGTTACAACCAATCCTTCTTCTTAAACAAGACGAACATCGAAATACCAAGGAGCGCCATAAATCCAAGGGCGTACAAGTCACCATGCTCCCAAGATAGCATGCCTACGATATTGTTAAAGTTCATTCCGTAGATCCCTGTGATGAGGGTCAGCGGCATAAAGATGGTTGTCATGGCTGTAAAAATTCTCATGATTTCATTCGCTCGGTTTGCAACGGCAGCTTGGTAAGCTTCTCGTAAGTTGCCCATCAAATCGCGGAGTGTATCGAACGTATCAACAATTTTGACTGCATTCTCATGAACGTCGCCAAAATATTTTTGGAGTGGAGTCGAGATCAGCTTCAGATCACGTTTGTTCAGCATACCGACAACATCGCGTTGTGGTACTAGCGCCTTCTTCAGCCATAGGATCTCACTTCGAAGTCCGATGATTTCATTCAGATGCGTTTTCTTCGTGTGCATAAGAATATCTTCTTCGAGTTTCTCAATCTTATCTTCGATTCGATCCCCGACTGTGAAGTAATTATCGACAACTAAATCGATGAGATGATACAAAAACCGATCCGGGGAATCGACTTCTTCTTCCCATAGAAGGGGCTTGAGTGCACGAATTTCGTTGATTTTTTGTTTAGTTACAGTGACGATGAAGTGTTTACCTAAGAAAATATTAAGAGATCGCAGGAAAATCTCCTCGTCATCGAATCGAATTGAATTAACAACAATAAAATAATGACCATCATAGATTTCAAGCTTAGGACGTTGTTCTTCCTCACTTAGTGTATCCTCAACTGCCAGATCATGAAGGTGAAATAGAGATTGGAGAATATCAATTTCATCCACAGTAGCATCAATCCAGTAAAAACCTTCTTCTGGAGGAGTCAAAGCGAGGGTGACGTTATCAATAATAGTAAAAACGCCGTTCTTTACTAGGCGTGTTTTCATGAATACCACCCTTTCGAAAAAGCGAAAAGCAGCAGTCATTCATCCAACACAAGGGCTTAACTTAAGAATGCTGGACAACATGCGACCGCTGAGTTTCGCGAGAATATGAAGTTTAAATGGAATATGCGACTCCCTGGGTCCCCGTCCATGCGTTCTCCCCCCTTATACCTTGTGAATTACTTGTATAGTATATACCTACATTTTCCACAGTTCAAGCTACAAAATGAGGTAATACATTGGATAATATGCTTGACGAGAAAGCACGATTCGATTACATTGAAAGTAATGAAAATTGAATCAATTATTGTTTTTACTCTTATCAAGAGCAGGTGGAGGGACTAGCCCGATGATACCCGGCAACCGGCACTTTCCGTTAAGGAAAATGCACGGTGCTAATTCTTGCGGAAGTGTGTTAAGCGCTTTTGAGAGATGAGAGAGGACACTCGTATAGTTTTATTTACGTGGCCTTTCTCATTGTGCGCAATGGGAGAGGTCATTTTTGTTTTATTCCTATTTGAACTGAGGAGTGGTGTACGATGCCAATTAAAATTCCGGACAATTTACCGGCTAAAGAAATTTTGTCAAAAGAAAATATTTTCGTAATGGATGAATCTGTTGCGTACCATCAAGATATTCGCCCACTTCGGATTTTGCTATTAAATTTAATGCCAATTAAAGAAACAACTGAGACTCAAATTTTGCGTCTTCTATCCAATAGCCCGCTGCAAGTTGAATTTGTGCTGATCCACCCGAAGACACATTCATCGAAAAATACGTCAGAAGAGCACTTGTCTCTTTTTTATAAAACATTCGAAGATATTCAAGATGAGCAGTTCGATGGCATGATCATTACAGGCGCGCCAGTTGAGCAGATGGAATTTGAAGATGTGAACTATTGGGATGAGCTGAAGGGAATCATGGACTGGTCTGTGGACAATGTGACCTCAACTCTTCATATATGTTGGGCTTCCCAAGCAGGTCTGTATCACCACTTCGGCATTCCGAAATATTCACTTGATGAGAAGATGTTCGGCGTATACCCGCACGTCTTAAATCAGAACAATGTGAAACTGCTACGTGGATTTGATGAGGTGTTCTATGTACCTCAATCTAGACACACTGAAGTTCGTCGTGAAGATATTGAGAAAAATTCAGAGCTTGAAATTTTGTCAGAGTCGGAAGAAGCGGGTATTTATATCGTCGCTGCGAATAACGGCAAGCAAATTTTCGTGACAGGTCATTCCGAATACGACCCTCTTTCATTAAAATGGGAGTATGATCGTGATGTAAGCAAAGGTCTTGATATCGCGATTCCGAAAAATTACTACCCGAACGATGATCCGTCGAAATATCCAATGACTTCATGGAGAGCACATGGGAACTTGTTTTTCTCGAACTGGCTGAACTATTACGTCTACCAAGAAACACCCTATGTTCTATCTGCAGCTCACAAAAAAGCAAAAGACGGAGGTAAGAAATAATGAACATCGAGAGTCGATTAGCACAAATTGGTTCAATTGAAGAGTCGAAGACAGGTGCAGTAACTTTTCCTATTTATCACGCAACCGCTTATCGCCATCCGAAGCTAGGTCAAAGTACGGGATTTGATTACACGCGTACGAAAAACCCGACACGCAGTGTGCTTGAATCTGCAATTGCTGATTTAGAGTCAGGTGACGCAGGATTTGCCTGTTCTTCTGGGATGGCAGCGCTTCAGACGATTTTCGCCCTATTTTCACAGGGAGATCACTTGATTGTTTCATTGGACTTATATGGCGGTACGTATCGCTTGCTTGAACAAATTATGTCTCGATTCGGTATAACTGCGTCTTATGTGGATACGAATGATCTTGCTGCGATTGAAGACGCTTATGGTGAATGCACGAAGGGTATTTTCATTGAGACACCGACGAATCCGCTTATGATGGTGACAGATATTGAAGCGGTTGCGACATGGGCGAAGGGTAAGGGAATTCTTACAATCGTCGATAACACATTACTTACTCCATACTTCCAGCGTCCAATTGAACTCGGTGCAGATATTGTAACTCACTCTGCGACGAAGTATTTAGGTGGTCATAACGATGTGCTCGCGGGACTCATTATTACGAAGGGCAAAGAGCTTTCTGAGCAAATGTTCTTCTTGCACAATTCAATTGGTGCGGTGCTTGGTCCTCAAGATTCATGGCTGTTAATGCGCGGGATGAAGACACTTGCACTTCGTATGGAACGTCATGAAGCGAATGCAACTGCGATTGCGAAATGGCTTCTTACGCATCCAATGGTATCGGATGTTTATTATCCAGCTCTTGAAACGCACCCGGGACATGAGATCCAAAGCAAGCAATCAAGCGGCAATACCGGTATTTTCTCCTTCAAAATGAAAGAAGCTCGCATGATCGAGCCGATCTTGCGTCATATTCGTCTCATCGCGTTCGCGGAAAGCTTGGGTGGGGTAGAATCCTTAATGACTTATCCTGCGGTTCAGACGCATGCAGATATACCGCTTGATATTCGTGAGAGAGTCGGCGTTGATGATCGCTTGCTTCGTTACTCCGTTGGTATTGAGCATGTGGACGATCTGATCCAAGATTTATCTCGTGCGTTCGATGCAGCAGCATCTGAGCTTGCAGGAGGCGAGTAGGATGAGTGATAACACGAGAGAAGTAGGGTTTGGCACAAAACTGCTTCATTATACAGGTGCAGTAGATGAGGTGACAGGGGCTTCCTCAACACCGATTTATCAAGCATCGACATTCCATCACTTTGACTTGGAGAATCCACCAAAGCATGATTATACACGCTCTGGGAATCCAACTCGTGAAGCAGTAGAATCGTATATTGCAGCACTTGAAGGCGGGGTTCGTGGATTCGCATTCTCGTCGGGGATGGCGGCTATCTCATCTAGTTTCATGATGCTGTCCGCGGGCGATCATGTAATCTGTACCGAAGATGTGTACGGTGGAACATATCGCTTGCTGAGCACGATCATGACTCGAATGAACATTGAGACAACATTCGTTGATATGACAGACATCGAGCAAGTGAAAGCTGCACTGCGACCGAACACAGCGGCTGTATTTATGGAAACGCCATCGAATCCGACACTTCGTATAACAGATGTAGCAGCAATTACAGCATGGGCGAGAGAACATGGTTTACTGACAATGTTAGATAACTCGTTTATGACGCCGTATCACCAACGTCCGATTGAACTTGGTGTCGATATTGTTCTACATAGTGCAACGAAGTTTCTAAGTGGACATAGTGATGTGCTTGCAGGACTTGCGGTAGTGGCGACAGATGAGCTTGGCGTACGACTTAAAGCGATCCAGAACGGAATGGGGAATGTGCTGGGCATGCAGGATTCATGGTTACTCATGCGCGGTATGAAGACGCTTAAAGTTCGGATGGAGGCATCGGAACAGTCCGCGTTGAAGTTGGCACAATGGCTTGCAAATCGCAGTGACATTGCAGCAGTCTATTACCCAGGACTTGCAGATCACCCAGGGCGTGAGGTACATGAACGTCAATCCAAGGGTTACGGTGCAATTGTTTCATTCGATGTCGGTTCAGGGGAACGTGCTAGAAAGCTGCTTGGTGCGGTGCAAATCCCGCTCGTAGCGGTATCCCTAGGTGCTGTTGAGAGCATCTTGTCCTATCCTGCGATGATGTCTCATGCGTCGATGCCTGCTGATGTGCGTGCGCTTCGCGGCATTACGGACGGGCTTGTTCGTTATTCAGTTGGACTTGAAGATATTGAGGATATGATTGCTGATTTAGAGCAAGCATTGGCATAATATAGAAGGTAAAATGATCGTACGTTGCGTTGTAAAGTGGCTAATCGGTCATTTTGCCTTTTTTTCCAATGGATTATAACGTATATTCTGTAATAGCGGTATACCCGTGTTTATGTTAAAATGGGGGAAGTATATCATAGATTTCACGAGCAACGGATAGCAATTTGAAGATTGCGAAACCGTTTTTTCTTGCGATTTTGAAAATAATAGTTCTATAGATGAAAGTAGATGTGAATTAATTAAAGCGAGGTGTTGAATCGATGAACACAATCGATCACATTTTACAAAAAGCCGTCTCTGGAGGACGTCTGAACGTAGAAGACTGTATTCGATTATATGAATCGGATGAGATTGAGAAAATTGGACATGCAGCGAACCAAGTCATGCAACGCTTACACCCAGAGCCTGTCACAACTTTCGTTGTTGGCCGTAATATTAACTATACGAACATCTGTGATGTGTTCTGTCGTTTCTGTGCTTTCTACAGAAAACCAGGATCATCAGAAGGTTACGTTCTTCCAGATGATGTGATTTTCCAGAAGATTCAAGAGACGATTGATGTAGGTGGTACGGAGATCTTAATGCAAGGTGGTGTGAATCCAGAGCTGCCTTTCACTTACTATACGGATTTACTTCGTGAGATTAAGAAACGTTTCGACATCACGATGCATTCCTTCTCTCCAGCTGAGATCATGAAGATGAGAGAGATTTCTGGTGGACTTTCGCTAGTTGAAGTGATGCGTGAACTTAATTCGGCCGGTCTTGACTCGTTGCCAGGCGGTGGCGGTGAGATTCTTGATGATCGCACACGTCGTAAGATCTCTCGTCTTAAAGGTTCATGGCGCGATTGGATGGATGTGATGCAAGCGGCTCATCAAGTGGGAATGAACACAACAGCTACGATGGTAATCGGCTTTGGCGAGTCATTCGAAGAGCGCGCGCTTCATATGCTGCGTGTACGTGATGCGCAAGATGATGTGGCGATCAATGGTTGGAATACGAAAGGCTTCCTAGCTTTCATTCCTTGGACATTCCAATCTGAGAATACCAATATGAAAGGTGAATATATTTCACCAGAGCGTTACTTGCAGACAGTAGCAATCTCTCGTCTCATGCTAGATAACATCCCGAACATCCAATCTTCTTGGGTAACGATGGGTCCAGAGGTTGGAAAGATGAGTTTACAATACGGCTGTAACGACTTCGGTTCCACAATGATGGAAGAGAATGTTGTTTCTGCAGCAGGTACGACGCACAAAGTAAACATTGATTTGATTCTTAAATTAATCCGTGAAGCGGGCAAAGTTCCTGCACAGCGTGATACAAAATATAACATTATCCGTACATTTGGTGACGCGGATAAAGTTACACGTGACTTTGTGATGCAAAACTAAGTACTACGTGTTAAATACCTTATAGCGCCGACTGTTCAACCCTTTACAATTAGAGGTTGGAGGGTCGGCGTTATATATTTGTAAATGCCGATATGATTCCTGTAAATCTTGCCCAGATTGGAATCGTTTTTATGAATTAGTGTATAATCTGTTAACAGATACAGAAATGGGGGGCTACTTCTATGATTACGATCAAGACAAAAGAACAGATTGAGATGATGAGAAACGCAGGTGAATTGCTCGTAAACTGCCACAAGGAAATCGCAAAGATGATCAAACCCGGAGTAACAACTTGGGAAATCGATCAATTTGTTGAAAAATATTTATCCAAGCATGGCGCAACGCCTGAGCAAAAAGGATACAACGGTTATCAATATGCGACTTGCGCATCGATAAATGATGAGATTTGTCACGGTTTTCCTAGGAAAACACCTCTACAAGAAGGGGATATCGTGACTATTGATATGGTTGTGAATTTGAACGGTTGGCTCGCTGATTCAGCGTGGACGTATGCTGTAGGTAACATTTCCGATGAAGCACAGCGTTTACTTGATGTAACCAAGGAATCGTTATACCGCGGTATTGCTGAAGCAAAAGTTGGCAATCGCGTAGGGGACATTTCCCATGCGATCCAAACGTATGCCGAAGGTGAAGGCTTCTCAGTTGTACGTGACTTTGTCGGTCATGCAATCGGCCAAGTCATTCACGAAGATCCGCAAATCCCACATTTCGGACCACCGAACCGGGGCTTGCGTCTTAAAGAAGGAATGGTCATCACCATCGAGCCCATGATCAATATCGGCGAATACCACTCCAAAGTCGACGGGGACGGTTGGACAGCAAGAACCGTTGATGGCAGCTTGTCTGCTCAGTACGAGCATACGATTGCGATCACTGCTGAAGGTCCAGTCATTTTGACAAATCAAGATTAGTTAAATGGCTTAACGACATAAATAAACGGAGAAGGAAAGTTGTACTGTAGGAGCGTAGCGTTCGCCTTTGAAATCGTAAAAATACAATATAATAAATTCAAAATTTACGATTGAGACAGCGACCGGAAGTATTACTTTCTTTCGAAGTGCCTTACTTAGTCGAAAGTAATGTAACTCCATCTTTTTTGCCAAATTGTTCGTTGTATATCCGTTTCCGTACGACCATATACTTTTAGTAGTGAACGGATAACGAACTATTTGGCCGAAAGGATGTGAGCGTATGGAGCTGTTATCGCTATATATTAAATCACGGTCCGAAACCGATGTCAGAGATCTATGCGGACGTATTGAGACAGAGCTTCGCGATTTACATAACGAAAACAATGGCGTGCAGCTTCAGATCAGCGGACAGGATCAATCATCGAAATCGTATGTCAAAATAGCCATTCAGGCGATATTACCCGGTTTTCAACTGCTCCAAATGTCACCCTTGGTATATCAGGCAGTTTCAAGTGTGCTCGCGGAACATTTGCTCATTGAAGAAGAGCCACGGCTTCTCAAGGATATGATCCACAAGGAGTTTCATTACCAAGAGATGAAGGACATTGATGCCATTGAGAAGTATTGTGAGCAATTTCTTAATGGAGAACATACAGATACAACCGCGGTTTCAACAGAAGCGCGAAATCGTCGCAAATCCAAAATCAGCAAGTCCCTATACGAGTATATGGAACAACATGTTAGCTTAAATCTGGATGGCTACATGCGTTTTCGCCTAGGCGAGTACATGGAAGAGCTTCGTGAAATCGTGGAATATGCGATTGATGAATATACGATGGAGCAGCAGTATCAAGAATTCATATCCTTACTCAAGTATTTCGTCTATATTCAGGAAGCGAAAGTACCTATTGCGCATTTAATTCATAAGGGTGGGCATGAATTCGAGATATTGAATGAACTGATGCAGCCGATTAATCCAGCGGATTTCGAGTCTACACTTACGATGGAACATCTTGAGAAAGACATGAATTTCGAAGATATGATCGTCTCGACGTTAATTACCGTATCTCCCGCATCCATATTTATCCATACAAGGGAGCCGGACTTATCTATTATTAAGACCATTCGACAAATATTTGAGGATCGTACAGAGGTATGTCCTTCTTGTCGGATCTGCCACCACTATCTTGGAGAGCGGATTAAACAAGACGGACTATAGCTTGATAAATAAGCCAAGCCTCGATATAATAAGGGGCAGAGGCAATAACCAAAGACACAGATTTACGAAGCAGCTGTATTAGAGATAGGGGACATGGCTGGAAGCCCCTTCAGATTGCATGTGAATTTACCACTTTGTAGCCGTCCATTGGAAATACTGGACCGCATCATTCCCGTTAACGAATGCCAACGAGGATTTACGTTACGTATGTAAGTCGAACGAGGGTGGAACCACGAGACCAAGCGCGCTCGTCCCTTTTTATAGGGATGATCTGCGCTTTTTTTGCATTCATATATATAGTTTGCTCAGAAAGTTGCGTCACTGCGAATAAAAAAGTACTTCCGGTCGCTGTCTCAATCTTGAAATCTGATTAGGTTTTTAAGGTGATTTCAAGATTTCAAAGGCGAACACTTCGTTCCTACAATACATTTTTTCTTCTTCGTTAACTTTTTGAGCTAACTCTTACATTCAATCACAAAAAATGGAGGAATAATAAACATGTCAGTCAAAGTGAAATTACCAGACGGCTCTGTACGCGAGTACGAGCAAGGCACAACAATTGAAGGCGTTGCAGAATCCATCTCAATGGGTCTGAAGAAGAATGCAATCGCAGGTAAGGTGAACGGTAAAGCAGTTGACCTTAGCCACAAGCTTGAGTCCGATGCAGACGTTGAAATCTTAACAGTAGATTCCGAAGCGGGTCTTGAAGTGTACCGTCACTCCACAGCTCACTTGATGGCACAAGCGATCAAGCGCATTTATGGCGAGAAAGCTGTTAAGCTTGGAATCGGTCCTGTGATTGAAGATGGCTTCTACTACGATATCGATATGGAAACATCCATTACACCTGAGGATCTTGTGAAAATCGAGAAAGAAATGACTCGCATTGCTAGCGAGAACTTGGCTATTACTCGTCGTGAAGTTTCACGCGAAGAAGCACTTGCTATTTTTACACAATTAGAAGATCCACTTAAGTTAGACTTGATCAACGACTTGCCTGAAGATGTTGTTCTATCCATCTACGATCAAGGCGAATTCTTTGACTTATGCCGCGGACCGCACTTGCCGTCCACTGGTCGTATTAAAGCATTCAAATTGCTAAGTGTTGCAGGTGCTTACTGGCGCGGGGATTCCAAGAACAAAATGCTTCAACGTATTTACGGAACAGCGTTCCCGAAGAAAGCGCAATTGGACGAGCACTTGGTATTGCTTGAAGAAGCGAAGAAACGTGACCACCGTAAATTAGGTAAAGAACTGAAGATGTTCGCATTCAACCGCGAAGTTGGACAAGGCTTGCCGCTATGGTTGCCTAATGGTGCAACGGTTCGTCGTACACTTGAGCGCTATATCGTAGACCTTGAAGAGAGACTAGGCTACCAGCACGTATATACACCAGTTCTTGCGAACGTGGAACTATATAAGACTTCCGGTCACTGGGAGCACTACCAAGAAGATATGTTCCCTCCGATGCAAATGGACAATGAAGAGCTTGTTCTTCGTCCGATGAACTGCCCGCATCACATGATGGTGTTCAAGAACGAGATGCACTCTTACCGTGACTTGCCAGTTCGTATTGCGGAGCTTGGTACCATGCACCGTTACGAGATGTCTGGCGCACTAACGGGTTTACACCGCGTTCGTGCAATGACTCTGAATGATGCGCACATTTTCTGTCGTCCAGATCAGATTAAGGAAGAGTTCGCACGCTGCGTGAAATTGATTACGACGGTTTATGAAGATTTCGGTATTACAGACTACCGTTTCCGCTTGTCTTACCGTGATCCGCAAGATACAGAGAAGTACTTCCAAGACGATGCAATGTGGGAAATGTCCCAACGTATGCTTCGTGAAGTAGTTGAAGAATTGGGCTTGCCGTTCTATGAAGCAGAAGGCGAAGCAGCATTCTACGGTCCGAAGCTAGACGTACAGATCAAGACTGCACTGAAGAAAGAAGAGACGTTGTCCACTGCACAACTTGACTTCTTGCTTCCAGAACGCTTCCAGCTTGAGTACACAGGTGAAGATGGTCAGAAACACCGTCCAGTCGTAATTCACCGTGGCATTATCTCCACAATGGAGCGTATGACTGCCTACTTGATCGAGAACTATGCAGGAGCACTTCCAACTTGGTTGTCTCCGATTCAAGCTCGTGTTATTCCGGTATCTCCGAACTATGAAGCGCATGCGAAAGAGATGGCAGATCGTCTTCTTCAAGCTGGCATTCGCTCCGAAGCGGATTCCCGCAATGAGAAGCTAGGTTACAAGATCCGTGAAGCTCAGCTTGAGAAAATTCCATACATGCTAGTCGTGGGTGAGAATGAAATGAACGAAGGTTCTTTCTCTGTACGTAAACGTGGTGAGGGAGACCTAGGCACACATAAAGTGGATGATGTAGTTGCGATGATTCGTGCAGACATTGAACGTAAAGGTCGCGTAGAGTAATAACGTAGGACAAGGAATAAAGGCAGAGGTAATGCGGCTGTATCGCAGGATCTCCGCCTTTTTTCTGTCTATGCAGATGTAAATTATCAGTGAATTTTGTCTAATTGCAATTTCACGCACTATAGATAGTGCAGAATGTTTCATCTACTCAATTGCACGATTAAGGCTTATTGTTATGTCAGAGGCAGCAAGGCTGATGACAGTGTAAGCGCCTACAGTGCAAGTATTGCAAGGATACGGCGAAAGAGGTGGACACACATGTCTTTATCAACACGGTCACGTGCTCTTCTTAAAAAGATTGTTTACTCACAAGACTCGCAGCGGGTCAAAGACTTTGCAAGTGAATTCGAAGTCAGTGAGCGCACGATTAAATACGATTTAGATAATATCAGGTTGTGGCTAAGCGATCAGGGCATCGAATTGCAATCGAAACCGAACAAAGGGATCTGGATTGAATGCGATAACTCGATTCGAATTAAGCTGCTAGAGAGCCTGGACAATGTGAAAGAGCATGGATTTTTAAATCAGCAAGAACGCGTGCGTCATATTATCTTGGATTTATTGCTTCAAGATTCGTATATGACAATTGGCGATTTGACCAATAAGCACGATGTGAGTCGGAATACGATTTTATCGGATCTCGTGCTCGTAGAATCCTTTTTTGGGGAACAAGAGCTTTCCTTAGAACGCGGTAGATTCGGTCTTATCATGATTGGATCGGAGAAACAACGTCGCTATGTTCTAGAGAATGTGATGCAGGATTTGTTAGATGGCAATGATATGTTCCAGATCGTGCAAGGGGTAGTGAAAGGCGAACAGCCGCAATATTTAAGTCCAATTCTAGAGCGCTTCCTAAGTCCTGTACAGGATGTAGGCAAAGTGTTCGCGATTACGGATCGATTGGTTCGAGAAACAGAATCACAAGTGGGTATCTTACTTTCGGATCGAATCATTATTGGGGTGTTCATCAGGCTCTGCATCATCATCCAGAGGCAGCATCAATCATGCGAGAGCATGTTTGAACTAACGGCATATTCGAAAACGTTTGCAAAAGATAACTTTTTAACTTATCGCGTTTTCCATGAGCTATTGATTGAACTGGAAGACGACCTCGGGTTTACCCCGACAGAAGATAGTATTTGGTTCGTAAGTTTGCAAGCAATTGGAGGCGCTTCCTCCTCACCGAATGCAATAGATACGAAGGATGTACTTTTGCCTGATGCGTATCTCGTGACGACGGAGCTGATCACCAAAGTAACAGACATGATCGCGATCGATTTCCAAGATGACTTGGTACTGTTCAACAACTTGTTCGCCCATATGTCGGATAAGCTAACCAAATACAGCTACCGTGTCGTGGAGCCTAATCCAATCTTAGGTGAAATTACAAGCTCTTATCGGAAAATGTTCGATGCCGTCAAGCGAGCATGCAGCGATATTCTAGGCATCTATCAAGTATATCTATCGGATTCAGATATTGGATTTATCGTTCTTCATTTCCAAACCGCGTACGAAATTAAGTTAGATGATCTGAAATATCGTGCTTTAGTCGTATGTGGAACAGGGCGTGGAACATCTCAGTTTTTGAAAACAATTCTCGAGACCAAAATTAAAAATTTAAATGTCGTGGAATGTTGCTCAATCATGGAACTCAACAAAGTGATGGAGCAGGCACAGGTGGATTTGGTCATTAGTATTTTCCCGATTCAGACAGATGGTCCCGTTGTAACGGTAAGTCCGATCCCAACCAAGCATGATTTCCAAAGAATCCAGACGATTCTGGGTCAAATTGAGAAGGATCGCAAGACCATGGAGAATACCCCACTTGAATACAAGCCGGATAAATTGAAAGCGGATTCCTCCGAGATGGAGCCGTTCGTACAAGATTTAATTATGACAGGGTTTGAGCTTAGTACTTCGCTTCGATCGAGATTTAAATCTCAATTGACAGAAGAGCGGGCAGAAGGGCTAACCCTTCACATCTTGCTCATGATGAATCGATTTGCTTTCGGTACGCCCTATACGAATTTTGAACACACAACATTACTTGATGGACCGAACAAGGATATTCGGATGGGAATTATCGAGATGTTGAAAGAGAGAAATCTTAATCTCAATGAAGGTGAAGTACAAGCCATTCTTCGTTACTTCATGTGAACTCTATAGACATAATCGCAACTTAAGAATCAGAGAAGGAGTGATCATCATGGAAATGGATTTAATCATTCGAGGCGGTACAGTCATTGATCCAGCTACAGGTACGAAAGGTACTTATGATGTACTTGTGAGAGATGGACGCATTGCAGAAGTTGTGGCTGCAGGTTCATATAGCGGTCAAGTGAAGCAAGAGATCGACGCTGCAGGCTGCATCGTAACACCAGGATTGATTGACTTACACGTACATGTATTTGAAGGGGTAGACGACTTCGGAGCTAATCCAGATGTAGTCGGTGTTCAACAAGGTGTTACAACCGTTGTCGATGCAGGCAGTAGTGGAGCAAGCAACTTCAAAGAGTTCATGGACATGGCTGCGGATAGCAAGACGGAAGTTGTCGGTTGGATCAACGTCTCAGGTCCTGGACTTGCAGAAGGGTTATCCGAACTTGCAGATCTGAAATTGCTAAACGTGACATCAACACTGGATACGATTCGAGAGTACTCCGATAAAATTTGCGGTGTGAAAGCTCGAATGAGTGGATCGGTCATTAAAGAAAGTGGATTGGAACCACTAAAGATTGCGAAAAGCGTAGCGAAAGAAGCGAACTTGCCAGTCATGATTCACATCGGTAATGCGCCTCCTAAACTGCCAGAAGTGCTTGATCTTCTTGAAAAAGGGGATGTTGTCACACACGCATTCCATGGGAAGAAGGGTGGCATTCTGACGGAAGAGGGTACAGACCTTATTCCGGAAGCAAGAGCGGCGTTAGCACGTGGTGTACTATTCGATATTGGACACGGTACAGCAAGCTTTAGCTTCAAGACAATGCGCCGTGCCAAGGCGCTTGGCGTAGATCCTTACTCGGTTTCAACAGACATTTATACACGCAACTTTAATGGGCCTGTTCATAGCCTAGTCATGACAATGACGAAGATGCTAGCGGTTGGATATTCCATTGAACAAGCGATTGAATGGTCAACGGTAGCACCGGCTAAAGTATTGCGTAGAGCAGATGATCTTGGAACACTGCAAGTCGGTACAATTGCTGATATTTCGATTTTGCAAGTGGTCAATGAAGATGTTGTACTTACAGACTCTGACCACGAGCAAGTTGTATATAACCAAATTATAAAAGCACGTTATAGTGTGAAGTCGGGAGAGGTCATTACATGTGCACCTTAGAGAGTATTTTGAAAGAAATCCCAGATCGTATTGCGGTCAAACAAGAAGAGCTTGATGAGCTGCAAGGATTAATTGTTAAGCTGCTTGAGACGACAAAGCAATTAGGACTTACGTTAACACAAGATCGAGCAGTAATGATTGCTGTTCATCTACTCGCTTTTAATCGTCGAGTTAAATCAGGTGAACATTTACCTGAGCTAGACGAAGGCATGATTGATGAAGCAACACCAGAGTTTATTGAAGCAAGTCGTGAAGTACTGGAGTTCTACAGCAAGCCAATCAATCACATTGTGGACGACGCAGAAGTATTCTTCTTAGCGATTCATTTTGAAGCAGCAAGAGACTAATAAATTTAAAGGGAGTGTATGTACATGGAAAACAAAGTAAAAGTAATTATCGGAGATCGTCTTGGTAAAGGAAGCAACGTAGCAAAGGGTGTTGAAGCAGCAGGCGGTATCGCAATCGTGATTCCAGGTGTTGGCGCAGATATGAAACTTGGCGATGTAATGAACCAAGAGAATGCAGATTTCGGTATCTCCTTCTGCGGTAGTGGTGGTGCAGGTGCATTGACAGCAGCGAACAAATACAAGTATCCTGTGGAATTCGGACTACGTTCCATCGATGCTGGTGTAACAGCAATCCGTGCAGGCAAGAAAGTAATCGGCTTTGGCTTTATGGATGTTGAAGAACTAGGCAAGCGTTTGACGGAAGAATTCATCAAATTGCAGCAAAAATAGGAGGAATTTCTAATGTACACGGAACATGAGCAAGTATTAACACTTTCAGGACACGGCGAGACGAAGCACAAGGCATTCCAGCATGTTTTTAATCAGGTGAAAACGAACTTATCCAAAGGCAATCCAGATATTCTGCTTCGCATTGAGCCTAAAGACGTGGAGATTGTCTCAGCAAAAGTAACGACGTATACAGAAAGATTTTTCGGGCTCTTGTTCCCACGTCAAAGATCACGTTATGAGCTTACAGCAAAAATCACAGTGAGCATTCGAACAGTGAAGTTGTCGGAAGTACATTTTGAAGAGCAACCAGAGAAGTTATCACCGATTCAGCGTGTACTCAAAATGCGCTAAACATCAAAGTTATCATTCGAGGTGAATTATATGGTTACGTTAACGATTATTATTAAATCGATCATTATCGGTGCTCTAGCGGGTTTCGGTATTGGTGCAGGGGCAGCGCGTATGTTCCACGCTCCTAACGTACAAGGGATGGGTGCATTCCGTACATTTGGAGAGCTTAACGCATGTGAAGGGGACCCGGTAGGTCACTTCTCATTCGGACTTGGATTCTTGTTCAACGCATGGGCGTCCGCAGTTGGTGCGGGTGCATTAACACAAGACGTTGAACACCGTATTATCCCGCACTGGGCAGCAGCATCTATTATGATCAAGAACAGGAATGTGGCAGAAACACTTCACAATCCGAAGAAGATGGCGATTGCAGGTGCAATCGTAGGTGCGATCGTTATTGCTGTTATTAACTCCACAGCTGCGATTATCCCGGTTTCCTTGCAAGTCGTAGCAACGAAAGTACTCGTTCCAGCTGCAAACTGGTTGATCAACCCGATCATGCCAATCGTATTCTGGATGGCAGCAATGGATGCAGGTAAACGTACAGGAATGTGGGGAACTGCACTTGGTGGTCTTTCTCACTTGGTAATGGGTAATGCTGTACCAGGTATCGTACTTGGTATTCTAGTTGGTAAAGGCGTTGACGATAGCGGTTGGAACCGTATTACAAAGATTCTTGTAGCGGCAATCGTACTTCTATTCGTACTAAGCGGATTCTTCCGTGCATTCGATGTAGCGCTTCTTAACAGCTTCCACATTGCAACACCTGAATGGTTGAAAGACTTACATGCATTCTTTGGATCGGTGGTGAAATAGTATGGATAACACACTAGAGTTAAAAAAGAATTTTTGGTTCGCGGAATGGTCATTCGTACTGTTCGTTGCTTTAACAGCCGCAGGTATTTTTGCAGGAACACATATGTACTACGTTTATCAAGTTGGTGCATTTAACGATATTGCAGTAGTAGCGATGCTTAAAGTTGGTTTAGAAGGCGGAAGCTATGGTGCAGCAGCAGCATTCGGTGCTAGCTTCTTGTTCGCTCGTGTACTTGAAGGTCCGCTAGTCGGAATTCTAGACATCGGTGGAGCGCTTCAAACAGGCGTTGGTATTGGTATCCCTGCTTTACTACTAGGTGCTGGAATTGTTGCTCCAATTGAAAGCTTCCCACTTGCGCTTGGTACAGGTGCAACGATTGGTGCAATTATTGGTCTTATCATTATCGGTATTCGTAAGTATACGATTAACGCTTCGAACTCAACGTTCGGTGCAGACATTATGATGGGTGCAGGTAACGCAGCAGGTCGTTTCTTGGGACCACTTATCGTAATCTCCGCTTGTATGGCTTCCATTCCAGTAGGTCTTGGTGCTACAGCAGGTGCAGCGATCTTCTACTACTATAAGAAACCAATTGCAGGTGGCGCGATTCTAGGTGCAATGCTTCTAGGTGCATTCTTCGCGATCCCTGTTAAATAATAACCCAAACAATAGGGGGCTCTTGCATAAAGACCCCCTGTTCCTATCTTAACAAAGTGGAGGGGTGCAGCATGAGTATTTACGAGAATTTCGGTTGCAAGCAAGTTATCAATGCCAGTGGTAAAATGACGGCACTTGGTGCAAGTAGTGTAGACCCGTCTGTTGCAGAAGCGATGGGAAAAGCTGCTATGGATTATGTCGATATTGCTGAACTGATGGTTCAAGCAGGTAAAGTAATGGCAGAAGTAACAGGTGCAGAAGATGGATGTCCGACTAGCGGCGCAGCTGGTGGTATCGCAATCTCTACAGCAGCTGTCATTGCAGGAACGAACTTGTCCTTGATCGAGCGAATTCCGAATACAGATGGTTTACGTAATGAGATTATTATTCAAAAAGGGCATTCGGTTCACTTCGGTGGCTCCATCAGTCAGATGATTGCGATCGGTGGCGGTAAAGTCGTTGAGGTTGGGCAAGCGAATCACGTGGAACGTGATCATATAGCAGGTGCAGTAACAGAGAAAACCGCAGCACTTCTATATGTAAAATCTCACCACGCGGTACAAAAAGGCATGCAATCCATCGAAACGATGATTGCTATTTCGAAGGAAAAAGGGATTCCATTCATCATTGATGCGGCAGCGGAAGACGATTTGAAGAAGTACATTGCAATGGGTGCAGACATTGTAATTTACAGCGGCGGTAAAGCGATTGAAGGACCAACATCAGGCTTTGTATGCGGCCGAGCTGATCTTATGGCAGCTTGCAGAGCGCAATACAAAGGGGTCGGACGTCCGATGAAAGTCGGAAAAGAAGCGATTGTTGGCTTACTGACTGCCCTTACACGCTACTATGATCGTCCAGACGAGTCAGAAGAGCAGCGTTCTCGTATGGAGTGGCTCATTGAGCAATTCAAGGATACGCCGGGTGTTAAAGGTGTGATCGTACAAGATGAAGCAGGTCGTGCTATTTATCGTGCGAATCTATCATTTGACGCGAAAGTTATCGGTAAATCTGCCTATGAGATTATCAAAGAACTAGAGTCTGGTAACCCAGCAATCTATACACGTAATCATTATGCCAACCTTGGTATCATTAATGTGGATCCACGTCCACTACTTAAAGGACAAGAGCAAATTATTGCAGAGCGCATTGCACAAATTATAACTTCAGGGGGTAACAACTAATGACGAAAGCAATTGTGAAATTAAATGTACTAGCGAAAAACTTGGAGAACGCGAAACAAATCGTAGAAGCGGCTCAAGGTGATGCATATATCGGCCGTATGGTGAAAGATTTCCCTACTGTTGCAGCTGCTATTGAAGGTGTGAACGAATTCCAAGCAGCAGGCGTTCCTGTATCCGTAGGTTTAGGCGCTGGCGACCCAGCGGTATGGAAAGAAGTTGTAGACGTATCTGTTGCAACAAAGCCTGTACACGTGAACCAAGTATTCCCAGCAGCTGGCTACACACTAGGCGCAATGCGCGCTGTGGGCAGTGAGCACACAATCGTGAACGCACTAATCACACCTAGTGGTAAAGCGGGTCATGTTTACCTAACAACTGGTCCTACAAGCCGTCAATTCAAGGAAACAGTAACTTGTGAAGCGGCAGCAGCAATGCTTGCTGAGATCGGTATTCACTCTGTGAAGTTCTACCCAATCGGTGGTCAATCTCAACTTGATGAAGTAGCTGTAATGGTTCGCGCAGCAACTGAAGCAGGTATCGAAATCTTCGAACCAACTGGCGGTATCGATCTAGAATCCTTCGCTCCAGTTGTTAAAACTTGCGTAGATAATGGCGCGAAGATCGTGATCCCACATTTATACACGTCGATCATTAACAAAGAGACAGGTCTTACGAACATCGAAGACATTCATGCGTTGATGAAAATGATCTAATTGTAGCCTGACAAATATTTGCATAAAAACCATAAACCTCTCGCATACTAAAAAAACCAATCACGTTTAATAGATTCGTCTATTGGGCAAAATTGGATGTATGGGGAGGTTTTATTATATGTGGATGAAAGTACTTACGATGATGAAATCGTTAGTTTTCTTAGGAGGGCACGACGCAGATTTGGTACAACAAGACGTACACCAAGTAGCAAGCAGCAATCAAGTTGTTGAAGTTGAACAGATGCAAGAAGTCGCACAATCTACACCGAAGCTGGAAGTTCTTCCGCTAAGTAGTGAGTGGAGCTCTACTGCCATATCTACTTCACCTACACCTGAAATGGATGTGAAAAGTGTAGCTGAGCAAATTCAGGCGCAAAATCAAATGCAAAGTGATCAAGCAGAGGCTGTGGAAGCTAAGATTGCAGCTGACAAAGCCGTGACTGTAATGGCTTCAAGTGAAAAACCAGGTGTGAAGCGCGAGCCTATTGCTCAAAAATCAAAGCCCGTTACGAATAGTTACAAATCAACACCAAGCAACAATCATGAATTAAGCGAGTTACCTGCGATGGAAGTGGTTGCAACAGGTTATTATGCCGGCAGAGAATCAACGGGTAAGACCCCGAAGCATCCCGAGTATGGCATTACCTTCTCTGGACTAAAGGTTGTGCGTAATGAGCGCGGCTTATCTACAATTGCAGCAGATCCGCGTGTGTTCCCATTAGGGACTGTACTTTATGTACCCGGTTATGGGTATGGTGTTGTAGCGGATACAGGCAGTGCGATTAAGGGTAATAAGATTGATCTCTATTATGATACGAAGTCGCAAGTGTTCAGTGAATGGGGCAAGAAGAATGTCCGTGTATTCATTGTCAAACAAGGTAGCGGCACATTAACGAAACAAGCTTTTAAAGATTTAGCTGTCGAAATGTTTACCCCGAGTAAGAAAGTGAACAGTAACCCTTCTTAAGTTTTGTCATAAAAAATAAAATCGCTGCGAATCCTACTCCTTAGGGGAGGTGATTCCACATGGCTAAGAACAAGCAACAGAATCGCAATCGTGTAGCAGCAACAGCTGACACTGAATTTGCAACTGAAGTCGCAGCTCAAGGCAAGAACAAAGCTAAAGCAGGTCAAAGTCAGAAAGCAAATCAATAATTGATGAGCATCCGTAGCCCAAAACACCATGAATCAAGGTGTTTTGGGCTATTTTTATATAGAGTAGGCTATCGCCTAGACTTTTTAGATTCCTTTTAGTCATTTTTAATGTACAGTTAAGGTTACAGGTGCAATATATAGGCATAGGACAATATAAGTGCTAAAGTACAGTGAAGCATTTACAATCGGGGGGAACGAACATGAGCAACGAACGTAATGATTACAACGACTTTTTTAATACACAGGGCTCTGATGAAGAAAAACGGAACGATCTTAAACATAACGGTGAACCTGAAGGGGAACCAAGCAAAGATTCATCTACTTACTATTCTTATGGCCCTTATAAAAATAATCAGGAACAACCTACTCCAGTGGAGATGACACCACCGCAACCAATGCGTCAGATGCCGTTGCTTAGCAATTCATCATCAGGACATGCGGGTGCAAGTGGTGGAGGTGGAATGCCGCCTTATACGACTTGGACGCCTCCGAAAAAAAGATCATCTTTCCGCAGCTATGCAGCGGTATTCTTGGTAGGGGTACTCGTATCTGGTGCATTGATGTTTACAGCGGATAAAATGAACTTGTTTACAGGTGGAACGAATCAGCCACTTGCAGGAACGAACAACTCCAGCACGAATAGTGGATCGAGCACGAATAAACCTGCGGGTGTGAACTTAGGTGGTTCGAACAACATCTCATCGATAGTGAACGATGCACAGCCGGCTGTGGTCATGGTGGAATCGTGGACGAAGAAGAAAACGTCAAGTGGCGGTAGCGGCAGCAACCCGTTCTTGAATGATCCTTGGTTCAAACAATTTTTCGGTGATGAAGCACCTAACTCTGGCCAAGAGAAAAAGCAGGATGCATCTTCTGGCGATATGGTGAAGTCAGGTATGGGAACTGGATTTATTTTTGAGAAATCAGGATATATCTTAACGAACCAACACGTAATTGATGGCGCAGATGAAATTCGCATTATCGTAGAAGGACATGAAAAGCCTTTCGTAGCGAAGTTACTGGGTAACTCACCAGAACTCGACTTAGCATGTTTGAAGATCGAAGGGACAGAAGATTTCCCTATATTGCCACTTGGTAATTCTGACGAGATGAGTCCTGGGGATACGGTTATTGCGATCGGTAACCCATATGGATTCGATCATACGGTAACGGTTGGGGTATACAGTGCCAAAGGCCGTGAGATTCCAATCTCTGACGGCAAGACAACACACGTATATAAGAACTTGATTCAAACCGATGCAGCGATCAATCCTGGTAACTCAGGTGGTCCGCTTCTGAATACAAAAGGTGAAGTAATTGGGATTAATACGGCAGTAAGTCAGCAAGCACAAGGCATTGGCTTCGCTATTCCGACTTCCGTCGTCTCATCTGTTCTGGAGAACCTCAAGAACAACGTGAAGATTCCGAAGGAACCAGCACCATTCGTTGGTATTAGTATGAATGACATCGATAAAGATTGGTTATCCGAGCTTAAATTAAGCAGCACAGACGGTGCAATTGTTGCAGATGTTACACGTAAGAGCCCTGCATTTAAAGCGGGTATTCGACCATATGATGTTGTTGTCGATATTAATGGGAAAGCAATTAAGAATAGTGCGGAGCTAAAAGCGAAGATCGGCGGGTTCAAAGTTGGTGAGAAGATTAAGCTTGGTGTAATGCGCGATGGGAAGAAGATCGATGTTGAGATCGAAATTGGAGATCGTAACGTCGTGGAAGGTACAGAATAATCACGAAGTCTCTCGTGACATTCATAGACATGGGAAGCAGAGCGAAGGGGCAATTCGGTTGCCTCTATACGCTCTGCTTCTCTTTTTGTAGAAGGGTAATAATGTTACAATTGATGAAGGAATGAAAAGTAATACTTACCGATAATAAGGCGGTGTTTCGTTTGAGAGAGAAGATTCTAGTCGTAGATGATGATACTAAAATTACAGCCATGCTTCGTCGGGCATTAGCATTCGAAGGGTATGTTGTAGCAACAGCTAATAATGGCATGGAAGGCTTAAAGGCGATGATGACCGAAGAGCCGAGTCTACTCATTCTCGATGTCATGATGCCGAGTGTAGATGGACTTGAAGTATGTCGTCGTGTGCGCGAGAGTGGCAGTAATCTGCCGATTCTAATGTTGACTGCGAAGGACGATATTAGTGATCGCGTGAAGGGTCTGGATACGGGGGCTGATGATTACTTGGTCAAGCCGTTTGCACTTGAAGAGTTACTTGCACGTGTTCGTGTGCTATTGCGTAGACGTGTTGAGCAAGTGGAGAATTCAACGCAGCAGCTCAGTTATGATGACATGACACTTGATGTGGATACGCGTGAAGTATTCCGAGAAACGCAATTGGTTGAACTGACAGCGAAGGAGTTCGATCTGCTTCACTTATTCATACAAAATCCGAAGCGGGTACTCTCCCGTGATGTCATTATGGAGAAGATCTGGGGATACGATTACAGCGGGGAATCCAATGTACTTGAGGTGTATATTGCGTTACTACGCCAGAAGACCGAAGAATACGGTCATAAGCGCTTGATCCAAACCGTGCGAGGAGCAGGTTACGTCCTTAGAGGGGAGCATTAGGCATGTCCTTGCGTCTGCGTCTAACATTATGGTATTCCAGCATCTTGGCAGTAACGATGCTTATATTTGGTATGGGGCTTTATATGTTCTTGAATTTTTTTCTGATGGATAGCTTGGAGAGAGGTTTAGCAGAAACGACAGCGCAAATGAATCGACACCTGATAACCAATTATAATTTTCAAAAAATGGAAGCAGAAATTGAGCTTAAAGACACAAAAACCATCCGTGAAAGCTTATATTTTTTTCAGGTATACAATTTTAGAGCGAAATCTTACAGCCTTTCTGCCAATCTGAGAAATAATCCATTACCGATTACGGATGATGATATAAAGCGAATTAAAGAGGAAGACGAACCATTTAGTAAAAAAGTTACGATGGGCAATAATGTCTTGCTCGTTTACTATATGCCACTAACTGTAACGTTGCAAGATGAGAGAGGTCGCCCAGCTGCAGTTCTTCAAACTGCGATGGAGATTACTCCTTTTGAAAGTTTCTTCGTTGCTTTTAAGAAAATATTGTTTACACTCGGTGGGCTATGTATCGTAATTGCTGCAAGCCTTGGCATGTTCCTATCTCGCAAAGCGCTTAAACCAATTGATCAGATCATCAAAACCACGAACGCGATTGGCACAGGTAATGATCTGAATAAGCGTATTCCCTATGCAGGTCCCCCTGATGAAATTGGACGCTTGGTCGAGACGATCAATGGGATGTTGGGGCGTCTAAATACGATGTATTCGGAACTTGATGAAGCCTACCTCGCACAGCGCCAATTCGTATCGGATGCATCCCATGAATTGCGTACACCACTGACAACAATTCGTGGAAACGTGGATTTATTGGAAAAAATGTGGAAGAATATGCAGGGTGAGACGAAGAATGATGGTCTTCGCGATGAAGATCGGCTCGATATGTCCATTGAAGCGATGCAAGATATTGCAGGGGAAGCACAGCGGATGAGCCGACTTGTGAATGACTTGCTTGCACTCGCACGCGCAGATGCTGGTGTAATTATGGAGATGAAGCATCTTGAGCTTAAACCGCTCTTAGAGGAAGTAGTTAGACGTGCTCAGATGCTGCCACGAACGGCTGAATGGCATTACAGCATCGAAGATGCAGAAGGTATCTATGTGAAGGGTAATCGCGATTACCTGCAGCAGCTTATGTTCATTTTCATCGAAAATGCATTCAAATACACAGAAGAAGGTGTCGTGAGCTTTGAAATCCAGCGTCATGAGCATCAGATTGGTATTTGCATCGTGGATACGGGGATGGGCATGGACAAGGAAGAAGTGCCGCGTATCTTCGATCGTTTCTATCGTGCGGATGTGTCGCGTGGCATTACAACAGGTACTGGACTTGGACTATCCATTGCGAAATGGATTATTGATGAACATCATGGCTCCGTTGAAGTGATGACACGCAAGAATGAAGGCAGTACTTTTATCGTATGGCTTCCACTTTCCTTTCCCGTCATTGAGCAATAGGATATAATAAAGATGTAATGATTCTAGATAGGTGAATGGAAGAGGAGTGTACAACCATGGATGTGGTCAAAATTTCCCCGCGGGGTTACTGCTACGGCGTTGTTGATGCGATGGCGCTTGCCATGCAAACAGCGAAGAATTTAGATTTACCGCGGCCCATATATATATTAGGCATGATCGTGCATAACGCGCATGTTACGAATTTTTTTGAAAAAGAAGAAGTGATTACGCTAGATGGTGAGAATCGTCTTGAGATTCTAGAACAAGTAGAAAAAGGGACGGTTATATTCACAGCGCATGGTGTGTCTCCAGAAGTTCGTAAGCGTGCTCGAGAGAAGGGGCTTACAATCGTTGATGCGACATGCCCGGATGTAACGAAGACACATGATCTTATTCGTGAGAAAACGAGTGAAGGTTATAAAGTCATCTATATTGGCAAAAAAGGTCATCCAGAGCCGGAAGGTGCAGTCGGTATTGCTCCTGAGCACGTTCACTTGATCGAAAAGCCAGAAGAAGTAGACGTGATTAACCTTCAAGCAGAACGGATTCTCATTACGAATCAGACGACGATGAGCCAATGGGACATTAAGCATATTATGAGCAAGTTGCTCGAGCGTTTCCCGCATGCTGAAGTGCATAATGAGATTTGCCTTGCAACGCAAATTCGTCAAGAAGCGGTTTCCGAACAGGCGAAAGAAGCGGATCTTGTGATCGTAGTCGGAGACCCGAAGAGCAACAATTCGAACCGACTTGCTCAAGTTTCTGAAGAAATCGCAGGCGTGAAGTCATACCGAATTGCCGATATTTCGGAGATTGATACGAAGTGGCTGATGAACATTCGTAATGTCGCGGTGACTTCAGGCGCTTCAACACCTACTCCGATTACGAAAGAAGTGATTACGTACTTGGAGAAGTTCGATCCGAGGGACGAGACGACTTGGCCGATTGTACGTACGGTGAATATGGATCGATTAATTCCAACACCTAAACAGAAACAAGCTGGAATCTAATTTACACTGAAGGAAGAGGAAGCCCATGCTGCCCAAGCAGTTAATGACGAAGAAGCGCAATATTACGTGGGCAACTACGAAGCGTTGGTTTAAATACAAATGGCTGCAGTTGCAGCGGGCGAAGAATGGGCCTGCTTATGTGGCTATCGGCTTTTCGATTGGACTTGCTGTTGAAATGTTTACTCTACCGACGCTAGGACTCGCTTTTTTTCTCATTTTCCCATTAATATATATGCTTAGAGGATCACTCGTTGGGGCACTGATCGGATTCGTATTCGGTAAAGTAATCTACATTCCAATGTCCTTTTTGAACAAAATAGTGGGTGCTTGGCTCGTCCCGACGTCATTTAAATTTTATTTAGTCGATCATCTTCCTTCGTTCTTAGCGGGCTTTATTCGGTTTTCACTAGAATTAATCGTGGGTGGTATGGCAGATGGTCTGATCTTAGGCATTATCTTTTATTTTCCAGTGATGTATATGCTCAAGACTACAGCGAATCGTAGGAAAGAAAAACGGCGACTGCGCAAGGCTGAGCTAGCAAATCCGATAATAGATTGAGAGAAGGACCCGTAAGGGTTCTTTTTTTCATAAAAAAGAGTATTGACGATTAAGCAAAGAGTCGTTATATTTACTTTAATAGATAAAAGCATAAAAGCCAGAAAGCATAAAAGCACGAAAGTGATAATAAACGTTAGAGGAGCGGGAAAATATGATCGTCATTACATCGAACACAATTGGAGATAATAGAGTACAAGAATTGGTGCAATTTATTGAAAAGCAAGGCGCAGAGGCGCATGTGTCCCGTGGAGAAGGACGTACGGTAATTGGTATTATCGGACAAGTGGGTTCTAAGCTTGCGGATCAATTGCGACAGATGAAAGGTGTGGAACAGGTAGTGAAGATTTCGAAATCGTACAAAATGGCATCTAGAGAGTTTCATCCAGCAGATACGATTATTCGGATCAAGGGTGTGGAAATCGGTAGTGAGAACCTCGTTGTAATGGGCGGTCCATGTGCCGTTGAAACACCGGAGCAGATTGATGAGATTGCACGTCTGGTGAAAGCCGCTGGTGGTCAAGTGCTGCGTGGTGGTGCGTTCAAGCCAAGAACAGGCCCGTACAGCTTCCAAGGCGTGGGTGTTGAGGGCTTAGAGATGATGGCTGAAGCTGGGCGCAAGCATGGACTACTTACGATTACAGAAGTCATGACACCCGAATACGTAGACATTTGTGCGGAGCATGCAGATATCCTTCAAGTTGGAACTCGTAACATGCAGAACTTTGACTTGCTGCGTAAGCTGGGTACCATTCAGACCCCTGTCTTATTAAAGCGTGGTTTTAGTGCAACTTACGATGAGTTCTTGAATGCGGCAGAATACATCTTAGCTGGCGGTAATCCGAACGTGATGCTCTGTGAACGCGGAATCCGAACTTTCGAGACATACACGCGTAACACACTGGACTTAGCTGCTATTCCTGTATTGCAGTCCTTAAGCCACTTGCCAGTTATCTCCGATCCAAGTCATGGAACTGGTCGTCGTGAGCTTGTTGAACCAATGGCGAAGGCATCTGTTGCTGCGGGTGCGAATGGTTTAATTATTGAAATGCATACAGATCCAGATAATTCGATGACTGGAGATGGCGTACAATCGTTATTCCCAGATCAATTTGCAAATCTGCTTGTTGATCTAGAGAAGTTAGCACCGATATGTGGTAAGAAATTTGATACACCGAAACAGCCCGTTATGGCGTAATGATAAGCTTTTTTTTAAAATGATGTAAGTACAAGTGAGTTGGGTTTTCTCGTCTAGAGGGAACCCGACTTTTTTGTTATGAAAAAGGTTGCCTCGTTTCTCATGTCAGGTTATCTAACATTAATTTCGAAAATACCTTACATAAGTATTGACACTTCAAAATAATTAGATTTATAATAACTTCAACAATTATCAGAAGAAAACAAACAATAGACCGAAATTATACAATTAATGTTCGGAAATAGGAGGGCTTAACGATGTCAGTGCAGGACGTTTTAAGTTTAATTAAAGAGAAAAACATTGAGTGGATCGATTTTCGTTTCGTAGATCTTGGGGGAAAGGCACATCACATTTCGTTGCCTGCAGTTGAAGTAGACGATGAAACTTTCGTGAACGGTGTTGCTTTCGACGGTTCATCCATTCCTGGTTTCCGCGGTATTGAAGAGTCTGATATGGTAATGATGCCAGATACAGAAACCGTATATGTAGATCCTTTCACCGCACATCCAACATTAATAGTAATGTGTAATATTTATACACCAGATGGTGTTCGTTATGAACGTGATCCACGTTCCATCGCACAGAAAGCGGAAGGCTATATGCAAAGTGCTGGAATAGGTACGGCTGCTTATTTCGCTCCGGAGTCAGAATTTTTCATCTTTGATGATGTTCGATATGAGAGCAGCATGCACACATCTTACTACTCCGTTGATTCCGAAGAAGGTGCTTGGAACTCGGGTCGTAAAGAAGAAGGCGGTAACTTAGGTTCTAAGGTTCCAGTAAAAGGTGGCTACGTGCCTGTTCAACCGGTGGACACACAACAAGACATCCGCTCTGAAATGTGCCGTATCATGATGGAAAGCGGTCTTCGTATTGAGCGTCATCATCACGAAGTTGCAACAGCAGGTCAAGGCGAGATCAACTTCCGCTTCGACACTTTAACAAAAACAGCAGATAACTTAATGAAATATAAATATATTGTCCATAACACTGCACGCCAGTTCGGAAAAGTAGCAACTTTCATGCCGAAACCGCTATTTGGCGACAATGGCAGTGGCATGCATGTTCACTCCTCCATTTTCAACGGCGACACGCCGTTATTTTATGAAAAAGGCGCTTATGGCAGCATGAGTGAACTTGCGATGCATTACTTGGGAGGGATCTTGTACCACGCACCTGCACTCTTAGCGATTACAAACCCATCCACGAACTCGTTCAAACGTTTAGTTCCAGGTTACGAAGCACCAGTTAACCTTGTATTCTCCAAAGGTAACCGTTCTGCAGCGATCCGTATTCCAGTTGCAGCAGTAACACCGAAGGGCTGCCGCATTGAGTTCCGTACACCGGACTCCACTGCGAATCCATATCTTGCTTTCGCTGCAATGTTAATGGCTGGCCTTGACGGTATTAAGCGCAAGATCGATCCAGTTGCTCTTGGCTATGGTCCAATGGATAAGAACATCTATGATCTATCTGATGCTGAAAAAGCAGAAATTCGCTCCGTTCCAGGTACTCTTGACGAAGCACTTGATGCACTTGCAGCAGACTACGAGTTCTTGACTGAAGGTGATGTATTCTCCAAGGACTTCATCGAGAACTACATTCAACTCAAGCGTGACGAAGCGAAGGCAGTGAATATCCGTATTCACCCGCATGAGTACTCCTTGTACTTCGGTTGCTAATCTTAAAGTACTTATACTTTCTTTCATAAAAAAACCGCTGGGCATGTGCTCAGCGGTTTTTCGTCGGTTGCATGGTCTTGGCAAGCTCGATCATGTCATATTTAGATAGACGACTGCTGTCGATATCAATATAAGTCTCATCTTGAATCCAGCGCAGGTGCCCACCTGCAGAGTGATTATGTCCAGGTGTGTATCGTGCGATGACTCCGTTGATTGATATAGCCTCTCCACTATCATCGAATTTAAACTCTTCTTCATACTCGTCTAATTTGTTGTCTCTTGTGCCACTCATATCGACGGAGATTTGTGTTTTTTTCAAGTTGTAGTCATAAGCACTATGTTGCTCAATTCGAAACCACAAGTCATGTCCTGCAGGATCGAAGTAATGCAGTCTAACGAGTGTGATTGGATTGCTAGTATCAATGGGAGAGGGGTCTTTGATTTCTAACTTCCAATGCTGCTTGTTGTAATGCGGGACGAATAGCTTAAAGTCAGTATGACCACTCACTTGCTTCAAATCAGTTGGATCAACAGCGCTGAGCGTAATTTTACTGGGAAGCATTAGCGTGAGAAAGAGCACTATAGCAATCCATTTATGTCTCATGACATCACCTCGAGTAAAAATGTTTGATGATAGCATTTCCAGATTGAAGCATACTTATTTTTCAGATATTATAGGAATATACGTTCTTATAAATGGTGAATGAGGTGCTCCCATGCAATTACATAATGAGCAAGATATCGTGCAATTGATTACGGATGATTCATGGATGATGGATATTCTGAAAGCGGCAAGAACGCTCGAATTGCCTGATTGGTGGGTGTGTGCAGGGTTTGTCCGATCGAAGGTTTGGGATGTGCTCCATGGCTTTGAGGAGCGTACACCGATGCAAGATGTAGATGTGATTTACTATGATCCTAAGAGTCTGGATGAAGCCGTAGAGAAGGAATTTGAACAGAAACTTATACGTATAATGCCTGATGTGCCGTGGTCGGTTAAGAATGAGGCTAGAATGCATGTGATAAACAACATCCCTCCCTATGCCTCATCAGTCGATGCCATCTCCAAATTTCCAGAGACTGTTACCGCATTGGGGTTAAGCATCAATGAACAGGATCAGGTCATTCTTACCGCACCTTGTGGTATCGAAGACCTGCTAAACCTTGTGCTTAGACCGACACCTTATTTTGAACAAACAATAGAGCGGATGGACATTTATAAAGAACGTATTCACAAGAAAAATTGGATAAGCTATTGGCCAAAAGTAACAATGGCTGAAATCAAAATCAACCTGTAGATGGACGCGATGTGTGCTTGCTTTTCCTACACTTATACTATCGATAAGAGATAAGAAAAGAGGAGCCATATGAATACAATAGCCATTTATTTGATTGTTTTAGTGCTTATATTAATACGAACAGGCAAGGAAAAAGAGATACAACCTTCGCGTATGTGGATTACACCAGCGTTGTTCGCGTTCTTAGGTTTTTCGAGTATCTCGCAATCCCCTCAGTTGACGGGTTTAGGCTTACTGCTTGATCTCGTATTTTTGGCGATAGGGATTGGGATTGGGGTATGGAGAGGGTCAATGGAAAAAGTTGGCATTAACTCTTCTACTGGTAAAATAACATCCCAAGGTACTTTATTCGGTACGCTGGTATTCATAGCAATCTTACTACTTCGTGTAGGGCAGGGTATTGGGGAAAGGAACACGCTCTGGTATCATTGAGTAATGCGCTGCTCTTTATTCCAATCGGAAGTGTTTGTGCGAGACGTTATGTGATTTTCACAAAATACCAACGATTAGTTGGGGCGCGGAGAAAATAATACCCTTATCAAGAGGTGAAAGTGTGGAAAGACCCATGCCTTCTTCAATGAAATTGAAATGGTCTTCACGGTGCAAGGAGTTCTTTTTATTATATTCTCGGCGGATCATACTCAGTGTGATCTTGATGATCTTACTTGGGCAGACGATCAATCGAACGTCATTGTTCCATGCTGGGATTGAGATCATACTTTGTCTCGCCTATTTGGTGTTGATCTGGACGACTGACTTGTGGCTCAAATCCTACCGAATACGCATTGTTGCTGTCTCCTTACTCTGGATCAGTTTGACGCTGGCACTTTACCTAAATGCCGCGTCATTTAATACATCAATTGTGCTCTTGTTCTGCATGATTGTTTACATCCCACTACGGCTGCCGGGAATGCTATCTATCATTATGGCAACCTCAATCCTTATACTCGACGGGCTAATTTGGTATGTCACACAATTGGTTGATAATCATGGTATTCTGATGTTTACGATGATTCATGCGGGGATTTATGGATTGTGTTGGGGAGCGAGAATGCGTCGAGAGTCCAATGAAATTCGATTACAGCACTATCATGAGCTGTCTGAGATGCATAACCAATTAGAGCAAAGCCATCGAGCGTTGCAACAATCGCATAGAGAACTTGAGGAGTATACCGCTCGATCATTGCGTTATGCGGTATTGGATGAGAGAACACGAATTGCTCGTGATATCCACGATAGCATCGGACATAATTTAACGTCGGTCATCGTTCAACTTCAAGCACTCCCTTATATGATCAAGGCTAATAAGGAAGATGCGGAAACATCGCTATCCAATGTTCTTGAGATTACGAAGAGTTGTCTGACAGAAGTTCGAACAGTCGTTCATCAGATGGCGATTGACGATGAAGGTCTCGGTCTACTTGCGCTGCGTAGCTTGGTCACTTCGGTTGGAGAAAGAAGCGGACTCGCGATTTCTTTAGAAGTAAATGGCGTAGAAGCGGAGTGGAAGTCAGGTCTATCTGAAATGATGTATCGTGTTCTACAAGAAGCGCTAACGAATACCATACGTCATGCGAATGCATCGAAGGTTAAAGTATCTATTCGTGAAAATAAAGATACGGAGCAGGTTACAATGATTGTAATAGACGATGGGACATGGACAGAAGAATATCCGCCATCTCCTGGTTTTGGATTGTCCAGTATGCGGGCGAGATGCGAGAGTGCTGGCGGATTATTGGAACTTAACTCTTGCCAGCCTCATGGGCTTATGGTTATCGTTACCGCGCCGCTCCAACATCGATCCTTGGAAGGAGAGAAATATGGTGGCGCTTAAACCCATTCGTACGATGATTATCGATGATCAGCCGTATGTTCGACATGGACTGAAATACATTATTAATGCGCAAGAAGACATGGAAGTCGTAGGTGAGGCAGCTAATGGGCGGGAAGCGATTGACCTAGCCAGTCAGTTACATCCCGATGTGCTGCTGATGGATGTCCAGATGCCTGAGGTAAGTGGCATTGAAGCGACACGTGAAATCTTGTCGATCTTACCGAATAGTAAAATCGTCATCCTCACCACATTCGATACAGAAGAATATGTGTATCAAGGTATTCGTGCGGGGGCTACAGGGTATTTGCTGAAGGATGTGGCACCCAATGAACTTCTTGATGCGATCCGAGCTGCCTTTCGGGGTGAAGCCATTTACCGAACTGCGATCGCGGCTAAGGTGATATCCCAAGCGTTACAACCTACACGAGCTTCAATCGATCCATCAGATCCACCATTGCAGCTGCTTGATTCATTTACAGAACGCGAACTTGAAGTCTTGCAGCAAATGGCATTCGGACTGCGTAATGAACAGATTGCGCAGCGGCTCTATATTGGTGAGAGTACAGTGAAAACGCATGTGCATCGGATTTTGCAAAAATTCGGCGTTCAGGATCGCACACAAGCGGTTGTCTATGCGATACGCAATCGAATGGTACAATAAGTCCAATCTTCATCATATAAAATAAACAGCGTTACGTAGAAATCACTACGCAGCGCTGTTTATTTTATTTATGCGGACATTGGTTTATCTTTTTGTGCATTCATTAAATTCTTAATTTGCTTCACTACAAGACGAATCACATATGCAACTGCAATTGATGCGACAGTCGCGATGACAATTGTGGTCATATTCCTTGCAATAACGGCTTCTAGGGGCCAAATACTATCGGAAATGGCATAAGCCATATTAAGCATCAAAGCATGCGCGAGGTAAGCCACATAGGAATAAGAGCCGATGGTTAGGACGATTTTGCTAACGGTTGAATTCGACTTCTTACTCAAGCTAATTGAGATGACATGCATCGCAAGCACAGAGATGATGAGGAATACCGCCATTAATGGTCGAAGCAGTAAGGTATCATTATAATTAATCGCAAGCTCAGGGCTTAGCTTGAAGCTGCTCACGACTTTGGCTAACATTCCAATCACAACGGCTGCATAAATACTTAGAATGTACCAGCGGTATTTGATGAGCCAAGAACGCCATTTTTCCAGATGCATACCCGCACCTGCTCCCATGACAAAGTAGAACAAGAACATAAAGGCATTGCGATCTAGATATTCGGTGAAAAAGTCTGTGAGGATTGGAATGTTCAGCTTATAGGCAGTCTCGTAAATCCATCCATTCTGCGTCATTTGCAAGATGTAGAGAACACCTAGAGTAATCATTACCCCCCATGTAACTTTACTCGAAACTTTTCTAAGAGGCATGGATAAGCGCTGTATGAATGGGAAAAGGATATACAGCTGCATCGTCATCACAACGTACCACAAGTGGTAAGATGCAGTTCCTGTTAGGACAAGCAGTCCAAGTTTCTGCCAAGCTGGGAATGTCGTTAAATCGAGCCCGTGGAACAATACCGCGTACAACACAGCCCACGGCAAATACGGGAGTACAATGTCTTTGAACCGTTTGCGGATAAACGTGCCATATCGGATGTTAGCATCATAATTATAGAATAATAGTAAACCAGATATGAATATAAAAAGTGGGACTGCGAACTTGGATACTAGCAGCAGTAGTGCAAAGATCACGCCATCTTCGAGCCGCACTTCAGGTACATACGTATAATGTGCAATCGTATGCTGCATCACCACAGCTAAGAACGCTAGAGCGCGCATCCACTCAATCTCGTAAATTTTAGGTTTTCTCATATAGACCCCTTTACTATGAGTTATGAGCTGTAACACATCCTTTTACTATAACATATTCAATCTGTCTACATAACCAAAAAAGAGCTGCCACTAGATGGCAACCCATTTTTATGAAAACTTATAAGTTTAAAGCGTCAGTACCTTATCCCAAGTATGCATTCAGCATCCATACATGCTTATCTAACTCTGTGCGGATAGAAAGTAGTAGGTCAGCTGATAGATCATCGCCAGCTTCTTCAGCAATAGCGTTGCCTTCTTTAAGCTCTTCGATCAACATGTTGAAGTCGCTAATAACGGCACGAACCATGCCATCGGCAGTTGTTTCATCACCTGCTTCTTGGATTGTTGCTACTTGCAAGAAATCTTTCAAGCGGGATAGCGGCTGACCACCACTTGCTAGAAGACGCTCAGCTAGCTCATCCAGGTGACCACTTGCTTCATCATATAATTCTTCAAACTTTTCATGCAGCGTAAAGAAATGAGTACCTTTCACATACCAGTGGTAGTGGTGGAGCTTGATGTACATAACTCCCCAGTTTGCAATTTGTTTATTCAGAATATTAGCTATGGATGGATTCATATGTATTCTCTCCTTTTTTAAAAACAATTAATACGATAGTAGCACCTGTCTCTTATCCCTGTCTGTGACTGTTATAACATTCAGAAATTGCTTGAACGAAACTTGCAAAATTGCTATTATAAGCTTTAATACTTTAGCGAAACTATGCAAAATAAATAAAGGGAGTGGGAGAAAGATGAGTAAGCGAGCATACAATTTTAACGCAGGTCCAGCGGCACTACCGCTGAGTGTACTTCAGAAAGCGCAAGAGCAATTAGTGGAATATCAGGGTATTGGCATGTCCATTATGGAAATTTCACATCGCAGTAAAGAGTACGAAGCACTTAATAATGAGACGCAGCAATTGCTGAAGGATCTATATCAAATTCCAGACGGTTACAACATTCTTTTCCTACAAGGCGGAGCAAGTTCGCAATTCGCAATGATCCCAATGAACTTCTTACGTCCTGGTAAAGTAGGTAGCTATGTGAATACAGGCGCATGGGCGGAGAAGGCGCTTAAAGAAGCAAAATTGTTCGGCGAGGTACATGTAGCAGCAAGTACAGAAGCAGATCAATTCATGCGTATGCCTGCTCAGGATGAAATTCAAATTCACCCAGATGCAGCTTATGTACACGTAACTTCGAATGAAACAATTGGCGGTGCGCAATTCGCAAGCTATCCAGCAACTGGTGACATCCCATTAATCGTAGATATGTCCTCAGATATTCTTAGTCGTCCTGTCGATGTGTCGATGTTTGGCATGATTTATGCAGGCGCTCAGAAAAACTTAGGTCCATCAGGGGTTACAGTCGTGATCGTACGTGAGGATATGTTGAAAGATTTGCCGAAGAGCATTCCAACAATGATGCGTTATGGCATTCACGCAGATAATAATTCTTTATACAATACGCCACCGGTTTATTCGGTGTATATGATGAACTTAGTTCTTAAATGGATTGTCGAGCAAGGTGGTTTAGAAGCAGTTGAGAAGATTAATGTAGAGAAAACCAACTTGATCTACAACGCGATTGATCACTCAGATGGCTTCTATCAAGGATGCGTAAATACAGATAGCCGCTCCCGCATGAATATTACGTTCCGACTTGCTAATGAAGACTTGGAGAAGAAATTCATTAAAGAGTCAGAGGCAAAAGGCTTTGTTGGTCTCAAAGGTCACCGTAGTGTTGGCGGTCTACGTGCTTCCACATACAATGCGGTTCCATTTGAAGCTTGCGAGGCGCTAGCAACGTTTATGGAAGAGTTCCGTAAGAACAATAGCTAATTGAGATATAGAGCAACCCTCACCGCTAATGTGGATGAGGGTTGTTTTTGGTGCGGCGTATTTGAAGGAGATCACTATGCGAGAGAGGCTTTATGTTTATGTGAACTTGGATCTGTTAGCTTATAGCCGACATTACGTATCGTAACGATATGTTCAGGAGTGCGTGTGTTGGATTCGATTTTGTCACGTAGATGAGAGATATGCACGTCTACAATGCGAGTGTCGCCGAGGAAGTGGTAATCCCATACACCGACGAGTAATTGCTGACGACTGAGTACTTTACCGCGGTGTTTACATAAGAAAAGCAGCAATTCGTATTCTTTGGGAGTCAGTTCTACCGGATTTCCATGGACTTTCACTTCTCGCTGGGCCGGGTAGACGACGATGTCACCAAGACTAATGGAAGTGGAATCTACATGCTCAGGGAGAGCACTCATTCTTCGTAATATTGCTTGGATACGTGATACGAGTTCTTGTGGTGAAAAAGGTTTGGTCATGTAATCGTCTGCACCATGGTCAAGTCCGGCTATCTTGTCAGCTAGCTCATGCATGGCCGAGAGCATAATAATAGGAACAAGATTGTTCTGGGTGCGCAGCTTGCGGCATACTTGGAAGCCGTCCATCTTGGGTAACATAAGGTCAAGTATGATGAGATCCGGGCGGAAGGATTGAATTTTCTCGAATACAGCTTCCCCATCGAATACGCATTGTACTTCAAAGCCTGCTTGCTTGAGATTGAATTCAATGAGCATGGAGATCGAAGGTTCATCATCAACAACCAGTATTTTTTTAGGGTTCATGAGTGACGCACTCCTTTACAAGTTCTTATAACTGCATTATGCAGTGCGTCTATCAAGTGAATATTCGATTTTTGTTAAAAGGATGTAAAAATTCAAGTAGAAGTTTTTGATTTTAACGGCTAATTATAATAGGATGAAAGGAAGAGGTGAAGATACATCATGGCTTTTCATATTGTACTCGTTGAACCGGAAATTCCGGCTAACACAGGCAACATTTCGCGCACATGCGCAGCAACAGGCACTCATTTACATTTGGTTCGACCACTTGGATTCGACACAGATGATCGCACGCTTAAGCGCGCGGGACTTGATTATTGGCACTCCGTGAAGCTAGAGTATCACGATTCGTTCGAAGAGGTTAAGCAGAAGTATCCTGAAGCACGCTTCTTCTGTGCAACGACGAAAGCGACGAAGCGTTACTCAGACTTTGAATTCCGCGACGGGGATTTCTTCGTATTCGGTAAAGAGACGAAAGGTTTGTCCAAAGAGATTCTTGATATGCATCCGGACACACTGATTCGTATGCCGATGTCAGATAACGTGCGTTCGCTGAATTTGTCGAATACTGCCGCAATTATGGTGTATGAAGCACTGCGTCAAGTGGATTTTCCAGGTTTGGAATAGCGCTGAAACACTAGATTTTTAAGGAAAATCGTCAAAAAGTTCACTAGATATTCAAACCTATGAAACATTTTTAAACACGTGTCAAAAAAAGAAGGAATTGCAAAAATTTTGACGAATAAGACGATTATGTGTTTAAGGTTTATGTTCTAGGGGGAATTGAAAGACGATGATGAAACCGGCTGGAGTTGTACGTAAAGTAGATCAACTTGGACGCATTGTTCTTCCGAAATCGCTTCGCAAACGTTATCAAATGAATGAAGGCGATCCGGTTGAGATTTTGGTACAAGGTGACCACATTATTTTGGAAAGATACCGTCCGAAATGCGTGTTCTGCGGAACAATGAGCGAAGTAAGTGACTTTAAAGAACGCCATATCTGTTTAGAATGCTTAGAGCAAATGCATGATTTAAAAGATAGAGCATAAGGCTCATCTAACAAAAGAGGCTGCCAATCCATTCGGATCGGCAGCCTCTTTGTTTGTACGATGAATTGATCTTACAGACCTTTTGTCTTGTCTTCGTTGTAAGATGATGTAAGGATCGCAACGATAAAAATAATAAACACGGTGATCATGATCCAGAAAGTTGATGACATGTAAGACCCTCCTAAAAGGTAATCGCATCCAAAATTGATACATCCATTATATCGTTCGCCCAGTAAATTGAAAATGAACAAAAGCGAATTTACTGTGACATTTATCTCATAACTCATAATTATTTAAAAAAGAGGAAGTTTGTCGCAAGTGGTCTCATTTTGCCATCTGATGGTCGATTGATCACTTCACCTGCAAAAATGAGTGTCGATGATCCACCTCCATCTAGGTTGTACGCATCACGCACGCCTAATTCTTGCAGCTTGTTCTGAAGTTCAGCGAGGGTTGCACCTGAGCGCCCACTCTCATCATTGCCGTCTGTGACGATAAACACGAGTTGATCGTCTTTATAGTTCCCAACAACGGTTCGCGCTGCTCGTGCTGGTGTAGTTTGCCACTTGCTTGGGATCGTCGTCTTCTGACCATTCTTGAGTAATGTAGGAACGAATGTAGCGCCGAATAATGGATTCTTACTGTCGAGCTCCGCTTGAGAACCGAATGTCCCTCCGATAAGCTTGCGTTCCTTGTTTAGTCCAATGAAGGTTAGATTGTCATAGCTAGGGAAGAAACCGTAGACATATTTACCGCCGATCATGGTCGTCTCCAGTGGGAAACGTTTCCCCGTACTGCCCTCATCCGCAAATCCACCCGCGTTCACACCGGCAAAAGCACCATAGCGGCGAGCTGCCTCTAAGGTAGTCTCTGAACTGCCAAGCTTGTCCTTACCAAGTGTCAAACGCATCGCTTTGTCGGATTTCAACGTTACTTTCATCGCATAGCCATGATAATTGTTTTCTTGAAAAGGGAACAGCTTCAGATCGATATTAGCGGAAGAAGCGTGTCTAGTCACACGTCCAAGTTTAGATGTAATACGCTCATCGTAGATAACACCCGGTCGAAGCAAGCTATCTGCTGCTACAGTGAGCATTTGGCCAACATCTGCTGTACTTTGTTGGTAGAGCTGATGAAACCGTTCGATGATGCTCTTGGTCTGTACGGCTTCTAAGTTTGCTGTAACCAATTTCTCCTGAAGTGATGAGCTTTCGAGTTCAAATGTACTTGTTGCAGCCTCCGTATATACACTTGGAAGCTGCACGGGAAAAGTCGCAAACAGCAAGTAGATCATCATGCCTAGAAATGGAGCACAAGCGAGTAGCATGACACGGTTTAATCCTTGTACACGGCTAATCATTTGAGCACTTCCAAGTTTTGTTGGAGTTCTTCTAATTGCTTCTTCACTTCGGCAAGCTGGGTGTAGAGCTGATTCGAGTTATCTGTCTTGGAGTTCGCACTATCTTTCGTAAAAGCGAGCAATTCGTTAAGTGTGTCGACTTTTGCCTGCATTTGCGCCATGTCGGCTTTAACTGTTTCTTTCAGGTCGGTTACTTGCTTCTGATAGTCTTGTTGTACGACTAGGAGCTGCTGCTCAGTTTGATGTGCAATGTCACTTGCGATCTGTTTTTTTAAGTAGTTTGTATACAAGAAAGTAGTCCCGCCGCCGAGCACGATTAAGATTAACCACGCGATGAACAGCTTGCGATATGTATTTTTCTTGACTTTAGTTTGTGGGGCAGATCGAGCTTGTAAGACATCTGTAGAAGCATTGATGGGGGTATTCACGATGTGTTCACCTCATTCGTATCTTGTAAAAAATAGTATACATCATCCATTAGTAGGGTGACAAAATAATTGTCGAATCGTTCATAAAACAAGTGCTTGAGGCTCATACTAGAGTAGTTACATAGAAGGATACGGGTAATAAAGGAGGTGTCAAATATGAATAATAACGGAGAACAACAAGAAGATTTGAATACATTCGTGACGAATGCAGAATTTGATGCGGAAAGTCGTGCAGAAGCGATGAATGAAGGGGCAACCCAGCTGCAAGCGGAAGATGCAGATGCGCCTACAAATATTGTGGAAGACGAGAACTTGCAGTAGAGAGATCGGATTCATTCGACTCGGAAAATGATAGAGAGTAAGCAGCAAGGCAAGCCTTATCTTCATGTGGGCTTGCCTTGCTGTGTGTTAGGAGAGGAGCATTCAATTGCTAACTGGTCGAGGGCAATTGCTTGCGAATAACTTCGACGACATGTGCGAATGTCGTAAGTGCAGCTTCGCCTTCAGCGGTAATGCGATAGACGCCGCGCTCCACGCGTTCGTACCAGCCGTAGTAGTTCGCCTGCATGAAGCTTGTCGCTTCTTTGAAGGCGCTTAGTTCGCGCAGCTTGCGCGTTGTAAGCGGCCCATGCTCGTGCAGCGTCCATGCGAGAAGCAGCGCGCGCTCCCGATAGGCGGTCACGCGCTTCACGCGGGTAGAGCCGCCCACGTTGAAATCACCGTGGCGGTTTGCGAACTCGGCCGCCAGCCTGTCGGCGGCCCGCTTGCTTACGCGCACCCCGGCTTTGCGGGGGCGCGTAAGCTTCGCCTCCACCGCAGCGCTAGGCGCCTGCGGTGCAGCCCCATCGCCCCGCCCTTGATAGGCGGGGCTGGGCTCTCTCACCACCGCGCCCTGTGCTGGTGGTGCTGCATACTCCCCCGCCGCGCTGAGCGCCGGCGGGTGGCAAAGCGCTTCGACAAGGGGCTTCTTCCTTGTCTTGTAGAAGCGCACCGTCAGCAGCCCTAGCCCGAGCATGCCGCACATCGTGCGCAGCTCGGACCAGCTGACGCGGTGCGGAGCACGCCCTTTGGGCGGCAGCTCGAACGCCACGTAGACGAGTGGCGATAGCTTAAGCCTACCCATCCCCTGCACGAGCAACGGGATATTCAGGCTCTTTTTCAGCTCAATTATGACAGGCTGTTCATCTCCGCGTACCGCGACGACATCACAATGTCGAACTTCCCCTTTCACCTCATAACCACGCGCTTCCCAGAACTGTTTGATCGGCTCGTACAGCTCCGTTTCACTGCTAATCGCCAATTCCTTCACCTGCTCCCATGAACGTGCAACCGTGTTTCACTTTTATTTTCATTATACCACAGTCATTTTGGTCAAACCGTTTAGGCTCTAAGGATAGAGGCGGTGTGCGCCTATTTTGGCTTGTTCTAAACTAAAATATTATGAAACTTCATCCGCATTAGCGCATAGGTATGTAATACACAAGCAAGGGCTATCACAAGCCATACCTATACCACTTTGCAGCAGGCGAGAGGAGGAACCCATGGACATTTTCAGAAGAGTCGCAGAGCATCGTGACCAAAAAGAAAAGCTGGCATGGTCAGGGACATTTGCCGAGTATATTAATAGGGTTCGCGAAAATCCGAGTCTGACGATGACTGCTCATTCGCGTGTTTATGACATGATTGCGTCGCATGGTATTCATGAGGATAACGGTCAGCGGAAATACAATTTTTTTGATCAGGAAATTTATGGTTTGGATCATTCCATTGAAAAGCTGGTGGAGGAGTACTTTCATTCGGCAGCTAGACGACTCGATGTACGCAAGCGGATCTTGCTGCTCATGGGTCCAGTAAGTGGTGGTAAGTCGACACTTGTTACGATGCTTAAAAGGGGTCTAGAGGCATTCTCCAAAACAGAAGAAGGCGCCGTATATGCGATTAAAGGCTGCCCGATGCATGAAGAACCCTTGCACTTGATTCCGCATGACCTGCGACCTGAAGTGGAGGCAGAACTTGGCATCCGTATTGAGGGAACGTTATGCCCTTCTTGCCAAATTCGATTGAAGACCGAATATGGCGGTGACATTGAAAAAGTTGAAATCGAGCGGGTTATCGTATCCGAGGAAGCGCGTATCGGGATTGGTACGTTCTCCCCATCTGATCCGAAATCGCAAGATATTGCTGATCTAACGGGATCGATTGACTTCTCGACCATTACGGAATACGGCTCCGAGTCTGACCCGCGTGCGTACCGGTTTGATGGTGAACTAAACAAAGCGAACCGTGGGATCATGGAGTTCCAAGAAATGTTGAAGTGTGATGAGAAGTTCTTGTGGAACTTGTTGTCGCTCACACAAGAGGGTAACTTCAAAGCAGGTCGATTCGCGTTAATTTCGGCGGATGAAATTATTATTGCGCATACCAACGAATCCGAATATAAATCGTTCATTTCGAACAAGAAGAATGAAGCCCTCCAATCCCGGATCATCGTTATGCATATCCCCTACAATCTGAAAGTTTCACAAGAGGAGAAAATTTACGGCAAGCTCATTTCGCAAAGTGACATGTCCCATGTCCACATTGCTCCGCATGCTTTGCGGGCAGCTGCGATATTCTCTATCCTAACAAGGCTGAAAGATTCGAAGAAACAAGGGATGGATCTGCTCAAGAAGATGCAAATGTATGATGGCCAGATTGTAGAAGGATATAAGGAATCAGATCTGAAAGAAATGCAGAACGAGTTTTCCGAAGAAGGCATGTCAGGGATCGATCCTCGTTATGTCATTAACCGGATTTCGAGCGCGCTCATTCGGCACGATCTGGAATGCATCAATGCACTGGATGTGCTACGGGCAATTAAAGACGGCCTCGATCAGCATTCGTCAATTACGAAGGAAGAGCGCGAGCGGTACTTGAACTTCATCTCGGCGGCGCGCAAAGAATACGATGAAATTGCGAAGAAAGAAGTGCAGAAGGCATTCGTGTACTCCTTCGAAGAATCAGCACGAACTTTATTTGACAATTATCTGGATAATATTGAAGCTTATTGCAACTGGGGACGCATTACGGATCCCTTAACGGGTGAAGACATGGACCCAGATGAGCGCCTCATGCGCTCGATTGAAGAGCAGATTGGCATCTCGGAAAATGCGAAGAAAGCATTCCGCGAAGAAATCTTAATTCGCATCTCCTCCTATTCGCGCAAAGGAAAGAAATTCGATTACAGCTCCCACGACCGTCTGCGTGAAGCGATTGAGAAGAAGTTATTTATGGATTTGAAGGATATCGTGAAGATTACGACATCGACGAAGACGCCAGATGAGAAACAACTCAAGCGTATTAATGATGTTACCAAGCAACTGATTGATGAGCATGGATATTGCCCGGCTTGCGCCAATGAACTGCTCCGCTATGTGGGATCGCTGCTGAATCGATAAGCTGCTTGTCCCGCCCAAATTTCCACTAGGCGTTCACCTAACTAGGCACTTGCACATAAGATAAAGCATAACGTTAGGCTAGCCCAAGTGGAGAGGAATGAACAATTTCATGGCGATTACGAATGCGAATCAGCTAATGCCAAATCAGCAAATGCAGAATCATCAGCCCAACAACTATCCGATGAGGTCAAATGAAGTCAGTTATGAGCAACCGACATATGATCCTTATGCGTATATCGAGCGCCCGGTTGGCGGCGGTCATATGGGAGGCGGGCACATCGGAGGTGGAGGAGGACACATGGGTGGCGGCGGTGGCCATCTTCCGGTTCCACCACCGGGTGGACATGGACATTTCGACGGACATCATGGAGGGTTTGGCAATTTAGCGCCGTTCTTGTTCCTGACTCCGTTCCTGTTCAATCAACCGAACTATGTTCCTGTGCCGTATCCATACCCAAGTGGTCCGTATCCACCAGGATATTATCCTTGTCCGTATCCGAATCAGAATTACTTGTGCCCATATCCAACACCAACTCCATATCCGTACTAAAACAAAAATGGTTGAACAGGAACGTGACCCTGCTCAACCATTTTTTAATGTGAATGTGAACCCAATTAATTTAATTTCGCATCGTTAAATGCGAATATCATATATTGTTTCAGGGTTTCACTGCTGTCGTCTTTATCGAAGCGAGCTTTACCTTTGAGAATATCGTTTAGCTGCTTAAGATCAAGTAAGTTCGGGAACTCATTCATCGCTTTTCCTTTGGCTTTGACAAAGTCCGTAATCACTTTGGATGCTTCGGCGCGTGTTACAAGACCGTCTGGGTCAAAGCGGTTGTCATCTTTACCGACCATAATGCCTGTCCCGAACACAATGGAGATGTACGGGCTGTAGTCATCCGCTAAGATTTTCTTATAATCTTTAAGTGGCACGAACGAGTCTTTGAAGCTGTCTAACGTACGAACGAACGTGTTGTTGTTAAAAGCAAGAGACTTTGCGATTAGCTTCGCAATATCTTTGCGTGTAATCGGATCATCTGGTTTGAATCCGTGCAGAATGTCCAGGTCAACAAGAATACCATTGTTAAGCAAAGACAGCATATCTTTCTCTGCCCAGTGCCCATCTATTTCTTTTAATTCTTGAGAGTCGTTCACTTTTGTATTGTTAATGCGGGATAGAATGCTCATAAATTCCGCTTTGCTGATCGTTTTCTCTGGCTGGAACTCTCCAGTCTTGTAACCGATGATGTAGCCATCCATGTAAGCTTGATTGATGTAAGATTTTGCCCAGTGGGTATCAGATACATCGAGGAACATCGAAGGTAATTTGAACATGGAGTCACCGGACGCGGCATAAGCAGGAGTGACTGTACATAGCGCTAGGATTATGGTCATGATGCAGGATAGTTTTTTCTTCAAGTGGTTCATCTCCTTCAATAATGGCTGTGAGTCATTAGACATACAATTTGACGTAACTTACTTATTTTATAGGCAATGTAAGGGTGTTCATATAGTCTATTGGTCACTATTTTTGCCACATTGGTGTAACATTCGCCTTTTATGATAGAGTCAAGGAGTGATGGTATGAAGAAAAAGGTAATTTGGACGCTTGTTGCAGTACTTTGTGCAAGCATGTTAACCGGATGTACGAAACCGAAAGAAGAAGCGAAGAACGAAGTTTCAGATCAAGCTTTGGAGAAAATGGGACAAGACTTTACGTTCGATGTAAACCCAGAGACGTTCGACATTACAATTGAACATGGTGGAGTAAAGGAAAGTGCGTCACTTCCTCTGCCGAAAGCAAAAATATCTGATTATGTAAAAGAAGCAAACAAAGTGTCATGGAGTTACCCGAATGAGGCAAAAGTGACAATTGAAAAGAAGAAAAACTACTTGGATATTCAGATTGATTCCTTAGGAGCTAAACAATTTATGTGGCCACAGGTATCGGCTGAGTCTTACACGTTACCGCTGTGGGAAGGGAAGAAAATTCCGAGTCAAGACCCGCATTGGAAAGCTTTCTTGAAAGATGAGGCTTTGACTTGGATCGAATCGTTCTCGATGAACTTTTTTGCGTTGAATAAGAAGGATTATGCGCTCATGTATATCGTAGACAATCCATTTAATAACGAATTGGAATTCGACACGGCCCAAGCGATTAGTTTCAAATTCAATCATAAATTCCCCTCGATTAATGAACAGAAAAGTTATGGATTTAAGTTGTTTGTTACAGACAATGATCCTGTGCAAATTGCGAAGCTTTATCGAAGTTATATGAAGCAGAAGGGCGAATTCGTAACGCTTGAGGACAAAGTAAAAGACAACCCAGATATTGCGAAGTTGTTCGGTGCGCCTCACATTTATTTGTGGAACGATGAACTGCTGCGTGAAGATAATATCAAGTGGGAATTACTGCGAACGAAGTTGAATGCAGATACGAACAAGTGGATATCGGAGTTATTAACGAAGTATTCACCTGATGGTGCACAGGAGTTCAATACGGTATCCAAGCAAGCGATGAAGCAGGACTACCTCGATCGTTATCAGAAAAGAGTGCTGCTGCGTGCATTCAATCAACTATTGAAGTTAGAACAGCTATATCAACCACAAGTGTTCACTTATTTAAGTCCGACAGCGAAGTCGCTGGTGGATCTAGGTGTAGACAAACTAAGCGAGCAGAAGTTGTATGAACTGAATAAAGAATTACTCAAGAGTTTATTGTCGGATGCTGCAAGTGATGTGATTGAATGGGGCAAATCGAATTCAACTGCTATTGTTGCAGATATGAAAAAATCCGGCATCAATCGCGCGTGGGTTGGCTTGCCAAACTGGGCGAATGGACTGATGAATCCAGCATTTGTAGATGCTGCAAATAAAGAAGGCTATCTGATTGGACCTTATGATTCCTATCATTCTATTCAGGAGAAAGAAGACAAGTCGTGGAATACAGCTTACTTTAAAGATGCTAGTTTATATGAAAATGCGACGGTTAGTCGGGAAGATGGAACCAAAGTGAGCGGGTTCTTAGGAAGAGGCCGCAAGCTCAACCCGACGCTGTCGATGCCAAGTGTGAAGCAGCGTTTAGATGAAATTATGAAAGATGACATCAGCTTCAACTCGTGGTTCATTGACTGTGATGCGACAGGAGAAATCTACGATGATTACTCGCCAGACCACATTACGACCCAATCACAGGATCTGAAAGCCCGTCTTGCGCGGATGAACTACATTGCCAAAGATAGAGGCATGGTCGTTGGTTCTGAAGGCGGGAATGATCTAGCGAGTACAGTCATCGCATTTGCCCATGGCATTGAAACGCCTGTGATTAAGTGGGGCGACGAGGATATGCGTAAGAATAAGGAAAGTGAGTATTTCGTAGGTGCGTATTATTCATCAACTGGCGGTATCCCTGAACGTTACAGCAAGCAGGTGCCGATTAAAGATGCATACAAGCCGATCTACATTGATCCGACGTATTCGGTTCCTTTGTTCAAGCTCGTGTACAACGATTCTGTTATTACGACACACCATTGGGAATGGGATAGCCTCAAGATTAAGGGTGAAGTAGGCAATCGTATGCTGCAAGAACTGCTGTATAATGTACCACCCATGTATCATCTCGACCCTGAGAATTGGGAGAAGAACAAAGCGATGATCACGGACTATCTTAAAGTATGGGCACCCTTCCATGAACAAGCGGTGAAGAAAGAAATGACCGGCTATCAAGTTCTATCTAAAGATGGCAAAGTGCAAATTGCGATGTATGGCAATGACATGTCGATAATCGCTAATTTCTCGGATCAAGATTTTGACTATAAAGGCGAGACTATAAAGGCGAAGTCTGCATTAATTAGCAGTAAAGATGGTAAGACAACATTTGAAGTGAAAAAATACAATTAAGATGAAATTGTGGTACTGTTGCAACGTAAATGTTGTGACAGTACTTTTTTTTGTGTTATTAAATAAACATATATGTACATAAATGAACGTTCATATTATAATCAAATAGAAGAAAAGGAACTTGAATATTTAAAATAAATCATATATTTGGAGGTTACCCCATGCAAATTAGACATGCAGTAAGCCCAAAAGAAACAAAAGGAATGGATACAACACAATTGCGTGAACAATTCCTGATTGAATCGTTATTCGTCCCTGAGCAATTAACGATGACTTATTCCCACGTAGATCGCTTTATTGTAGGTGGGGTGCTACCCGTCCAAGAATCGGTGAAACTTGAAGCAAGTAAGCAAGACATTGGTGAAGAGTATTTCCTCAATCGTCGCGAAATCGGGATCATTAACGTTGGGGCAAAAGGAACGGTTTTTGTCGATGGTGAGACATATATGATGGAATTCCGTGATTGCTTGTACATTGGACTCGGTGCGAAAGAAGTCTTCTTCCAAAGTGAAGATGCGTCATCCCCTGCCAAGTTCTACTTCAATTCTTGTCCAGCGCATAAAGCTTATCCAACTACGAAAGTTGCGATCACAGAGGCAGAACCCGCACATAATGGTCAATTGTCTTCCTCTAATGAACGTACGATTTATAAGTATATCCATACGGCAGGTGTGCATAGCTGTCAGCTTGTAATGGGCATGACACTGCTTAAGCCTAACAACATGTGGAATACGATGCCGTGCCACACGCATTTGCGTCGCTCGGAAGTGTACTTCTATTTTGACATGCCAGAAGATGGAGCTGTGTTCCACTTGATGGGTGAACCTGAAGAGACGCGCCATGTGGTGATGCGTAATGAACAAGCTGTTATTTCCCCGAGTTGGTCCATCCATAGCGGTGTAGGTACGAGCAATTATACGTTCATCTGGGGGATGGCTGGTGAAAATCAAGAATTCGGCGACATGGATGGCGTTGCAATGAGGGATTTGAAGTAATGTCATTATCGGTAATTAAGAGACACGAGAAAATCATGGAACTTTTGCTTCAGGATGGAGAAGTGAAAAGTGCAGGGCTAAGTCAGTTAATGGGTGTTACAGGTAAGACCATTCGTGAAGATTTAGAGAAGCTTGAAGAGCAAGGATTATTGTCTCGCGTACACGGTGGTGCAGTTCCGAAGAATGACGGTCATGTAGGCTCATTCCCTGGTCGCGCAGCAATGACGAATTGCTTACAGCAGAAGGGTGAGCTGGCAGCCAAGGCGCTAGAGCGTATCGAACCACGCGACATTATTGCGCTGGATGGCGGCAGTACAACACTTGAGATGGCAAGACGCTTACCGAATGCGCCACTTACAGTTATTACGAACGATCTGTTTATCATCAGTGAATTGGTTCATAAAGACCAGATTCACTTGGTCGTTCCGGGTGGGTATCAGAAGCGAAACTTGCTTGTGAACGGAGAATCTCTTTCTTTTTTGAAAAAGTTAAATGTGCAGAAAGTGTTTATATCGACGACAGGTCTTCACTTGGATTACGGTCTGACGATCTATACGTCTGATCTAGCAGAGCAGAAGCAGGCACTCATCGAATGCGCGAAATATCGTTATTGTGTTGCGGATCATTCGAAGTTCGATAAGTACGCGCTCATGACATTTGCACAGTTATCAGAAATGGATGCAATCATTACGGATTCAGGATTGGATGCAGCGATGCGTAATCGCTATCAGGGTGCAGGTGTGCCTATACAATAATCGACGGGGTGACGGTTATGAACTTATTTGATCTAAGTGGTAAGAAGGCAGTTGTGACAGGTGGGGCACGTGGTCTTGGAGCGGGAATTGCACTTGGACTTGCGGAAGCAGGTGCAGATGTTACGGTTGTGACGACACATAGTTCATCGGACGATGTGGTGGGTCAAATTCAAGCAAGGGGTCGTGAAGCTTATACGATCACAGCAGATTTAAGCGACGAGAGCATCTTGCAAAGCGTAATGGATCAAGCGGTTCAAGCAATGGGACGAATCGATATTCTAGTGAACAATGCAGGGATCATTCGACGTACACCAGTTGCAGACCACGCTGCATCCGATTGGCACGATGTACTGGATCTGAATCTGAATAGTGTATTCTTCCTTAGTCAATATGCGGGTCGTGAGATGATCAAGCAAGGTTCGGGTAAAATCATCAACATTGCATCCATGTTAACGTACCAAGGTGGGATTAATGTACCAGGTTACACGGCTGCTAAGCATGGAGTGGCAGGGATTACGAAAGCCATGGCAAATGAATGGGCAAGTAAAGGTGTGAATGTGAACGCAATTGCACCGGGCTACATGGCAACGGACAATACAGCAGCACTTCGGGCAGATGAGGATCGTAATAAGTCGATCTTGGATCGAATTCCTGCAGGGCGCTGGGGAAGAGCGGAGGATTTGCAAGGTCCAGTCGTATTCTTAGCTTCTAACGCTTCGGACTATATGCATGGGCATGTCCTGTGCGTGGATGGCGGATGGATGAACCGATAAGAGGATAAGGATGTGTTTACGATGCATCAATTATTAGAGGTTATTACGTTCGGCGAAACGATGGGACTGATGATGCCGACTAGCAGTAAAGGTATCGAATACACGAGTACGATGGAATGTTCATTTGGCGGAGCGGAGAGCAATGTTGCTATTGGCCTTTCTCGACTTGGGCATCGTGTGGGTTGGTTTTCTAAGCTCGGTGAAGATCCGATAGGCACCAAAATTGTCAAAACCATTCGTGGTGAAGGTGTGGATGTATCTCGAGTACAATTCTCTACTACGGTTCCAACTGGATTAATCATACGTGAAGTCGTAGCAGGAAAATCTTCCGTGTATTATTATCGGGCGCATTCGGCTGCGAGCCGGATGACTGAGGCAATCTTGGATGAATCCTATATCGCTTCTTGTAAAATATTGCACATTACAGGCATTACGCCTGCATTAAGTGAACCTTGCTGCGAGCTCGTGTATGAAGCAGTTCGCCTAGCGAAGAAGCATGGGGTTCGGGTCAGCTTTGATCCGAACCTTAGGCTGAAACTCTGGAGCGTGGAACAAGCCCGCAAGATGCTGCTCCCGCTGGCAGCGCAAGCGGATTACTTCCTGCCGGGCATGGACGAGCTGAAGCTCTTGTATGATACCGAAGATGAAGGTGTCATCTTCGACAAGCTGCATGAGCTTGGTAATGTGTCCGTTGTCAAAGGCGGTGACAACGTGACGTACCTCGTGGAACAAGGCGCTGTGCGCGCTGTCCCATACATCCATGTCGAGCATGTTATCGACACGGTTGGAGCGGGGGACGCCTTCTGCGCAGGCTTTCTAAGTGGTCTCCTTAAGGGCGAATCCCTTGAGGAAGCCGTTCGCCTTGGTAATCTTCTTGGGTCGATGGTTATTCAAGTTGAAGGAGATTGGCAAGGACTGCCTACTTGGAAGCAAGTACAAGCGAAGTTGAACCTTGCGGTGCATGTGGAAAGATAAGGAAGAAGAAGGGACTTCTAATATGCATAAATTGAAATTGATTCAAGCGATACATGAGCATGGTGTTGTAGCCGTGATGCGTGGGGACAATTGGCAGCAAGTTGTCGAGATGTCAGTTGAAGCGATAACAGGTGGCATTAAGGTGATTGAGGTGACGATGACTGTACCTCATGCACTTAAAGCGATTGAAGCGCTACGTGAACGTTACTCGAGTACAGCGACAGAACCTGAGCATTATGCGATTATTGGAGTCGGCACGGTACTTGATCCAGAAACTGCACGAATGGCGATACTGGCAGGTGCGGAGTTTGTCGTTGGACCTTCATTAAATCCGGCAACGGTTCAATTGTGTAATCGATATCGTGTGCCAATCATGCCGGGTGTGATGACGATTCAAGACATTCAGACTGCACTTGAACTTGGTGTGGATGTTGTGAAGTTGTTCCCTGGCAATATGTATGGTCCACGTACGATTAAGGACATCAAGGGACCGCTTCCGTATGCGAACATCATGCCAACTGGTGGTGTGAATGTGGTGAATCTAGGCGAGTGGATCAAAGCAGGTGCATTCGCTGTAGGCATTGGCTCAGACCTTATTGCAGATGCATTGGAAACAGGTGATTACACACATGTTAGACGCAAAGCGGAGCAGTACATGGCTGAGTTTGCGAAATATAGATAATAAAGACTTGTATGCGTCCCTTACGAATTTAACATTCGTGAGGGAGGCAACAAGTCTTTTTCTTAATGCTATTAGGATATAGTTTGTATTATTTCCCACCTTGAACAGGCACTGCATCTTGGAAGTATTCTTCCAGTGTTAACCCTTTGGCATGAATCTCTTTGGCAGCATCGATACCGACGAAGCGGATATGCCAAGGTTCATATTCGTAACCTGTAATGCTTTCCTTACCTTTGAGGAAACGAATAATAAATCCATATTCATGGGCATGAGCCGCAAGCCATTTGCCTTCTACTGTATTTATGAATGATTGCTCAATCTGGTATTTGGCACTTGCACTGGATACATCAATTGCAAGTCCAGTCTGATGTTCACTTTGTCCGGGGCGTGCACTGAATTGAGCAGCTTTCGCTTCACCTTGTGTCTTCACATTGTGGGCGAATACACCTTTTTGCGTTTCGTAAGAGCGATATGCAGATATACCTACGAGCTTAATGTTTTCTTTGGCTGCACCGGCGAATAGTTGCTCTAGCGCAGTTGCAGCTTCTTTGCGCATCATTCTTTTTTCAATTTTATCGTTGAAGGAGAATGGCACATTCGGGTAAACCAAATCTGGTGGGATATAACCATCTGGCAATGCACGCTGTTTATTTACAACGACCATGCGGTCGATTGCGTTCGTTACAACAGAGCTACTACCATTTGCTTTAGCTGTGCTTTCAAGTGAAGCTTTGACGGTCACGAAGGTTTGTTTGATTTTTCCATGAAGTGAAATGGTAATCGTGACGGATTTGCCGTTCGTATCTTTGTCGAATACTCTCATCAAACCAGTTTCGTCTATAGCAATTACTTCAGGATTGCTCGATTGGTAGTTGATTCCCTTCGCTTGGCTGACATTTTCTTTCTTGTCATTCGTCATAATGCCTTCGACGAGTAAAGATTGCACGGTACCTGGGCTTACAATGAGTTCGCCCGCTACGTTCAAGTCTTTGAGCTTATCTGGCTTAACAGATTCTACGCTTTTGTCAGTTCCTGTGTCGCCGCTAGATGAGCCGCCAAAACAGCCGCTTAAAGCGATGGATAAGGCTAGTAATCCACTTGCAATTGCGAGTCTTCGATGTTTCATGTTCATGATGTGTACTCCTTATTTTTACTAGTATGATATAATTCTGTAAATGAATAGTAAGACTTAGAAAGGTGCTAGGATGAAATGCTACAAAAGATAAAGTTATTATGGACATTTACAAGGCTGGAAGCGCAGTCGTGCTTGTTCCCTGTCCTTATATTTGGTGCACTGTTCTTATTTAAATTTGTAAAGGTGCCGTATATATCGACTTATGACATGATGCTGATCGTATGTTTGCTAGCGCAGTATATCTTGTATCGAACAGGTATCGAGTCGTGGGACGAAGTGAAAGTGATTGGTCTATTCCATTTGATCGGACTTGCACTCGAACTGTTTAAGGTTTATATGGGTTCATGGTCATATCCACAAGAAGCTTGGACGAAAGTCGGCGGTGTGCCGCTATACAGCGGGTTTATGTACGCTTCAGTTGCTAGTTACTTGTGCCAATCGTGGCGACTAATGAAGCTTGAACTGCATCGCTATCCGCATCCAGCTTTGTCGATGACACTCGGTATTGCGATATATTTGAACTTCATGACCCACCATTGGCTCTGGGATATGCGCTGGTGGTTAACGGGTATCTTGTTTATTCTCTACTTCCGCACGTATGTGTCGTTCCAATTGGGAGAGACAAGGCTTCGAATGCCGCTTATTGCGTCCTTCTTCTGCATCGGTTTCTTCATCTGGATTGGCGAAAATATCGCGACAGCGCTTGGCGCATGGCAGTACCCGAATCAACGTGAAGCTTGGGCACTCGTATCATTTAGCAAAATATCGTCTTGGTTCCTGCTCGTGATTGTCTCTTTCATCATCGTTGCCAATCTCAAGCATGTGAAGAATAGGAATCACATCAAACATTCTACCAGTAGGAATAGGAAGTTGTCGAATTAGATAAACATAAGAAAAACACCCCTCTATCACCTATAAACGCACCATTTGGTACGCTTTTGTGACGGAGGGGTGTCTTTTTGCTGTTTGTTAAAATAAATTTACGACAAATATAAACACTGCCGCACTTACAGCCGATAATCCAATGAAGGTCGTTCCTGACTTTTTATTGGCTTGGAAAAATCTCAGGATTCCAAGGGAGACCAAGGAACCGATCAAAAGTACGAATACTAATATGATGAAAAATTGAGGCATTGTAATCGATGGATCAATGACAGCTGCGTCCAAAGTGAACATTCCTTTCATTATGAAAATTGCGAATATAGCCCAATTGTACTGCTACAAAATGTCAATGTCTACGCGGTTCATAATATGTTCAAAAACAAATCCATATTCATAGGTTTAAGGATTGGATTCACCTAGCTTCTGAATTACAATGAAAGAGTTGTGAATATTTAGTAAACAGTGTCAATAGGGGGCTAGGAGTAACAATGATCTCAATCATCGACCAGAGAAGATTGCAACAAATTCAGTATATCGGTATTACGAATCAAGAACTGCAATTGCTACAAAGTCATGAAGCAACTTTTAAGAAAATTGTACATGCTGTAGTAGATGAATTGTATGCACAAATCATTAAGAAGGACGAGCTTCGCAGCATTATCGAGAAGCATAGCAGCTTGGATCGCTTGAAGGAAACGCAAGTCTGGTATTTTCTTTCACTCGCAACAGGAAATATTGATGAATCGTTTATTGAGCGCAGATTACATATTGGAGCGATTCATTCCCGAATTGGTCTGACAACGGATTGGTACCTGGGTACATATATGATTTATCTAGACATTGCAATTGCTGAATTTAAGAAGTTGCTGCCTGATCAGTGGCCAGGCGTTATTCATGCGCTTACGAAGATGTTCAATCTGGATTCACAGCTCGTACTTGAAGCGTATGAGCGTGATGAGAAGCTCAAAATTCAAAGGATTGCCGATGAGAAACAGCATATGCTAACAGGGATATCGGCAGCCGTTCAAGAACTAGCTTCCATGATGTCTGAATTAACTGTAAATACCCAATCGATTGCAACTACTGCGATGAGTACGGCAGAGTCACAAGACAAAGCGAACAACTTAGTGACCTCCCTTAACGATGAGGTTGGGCACATTCATGAAATGGGCGATTTAATGAGAGAGATCTCCGATCAGACTCATCTGTTAGGTCTTAATGCAGCAATTGAGGCAGCAAGAGCAGGTGTAGATGGTCGTGGATTTGAAGTGGTTGCCAATGAAATTCGTAAGCTTGCGAAACACTCGAAGAAAGCGTTGTCTGAAATTCAGGATAAATTAGAGATGATTACATCTTTGTTAGCGCAAGTTCAAGTAGAGTCAGAGGGAACGGCTAACAATGCAAGGAATCAGGCAGCTCATTCGGAGGAACTCGCTTCTTTCGTCTCGATGATCGAGCGTGTAACTTTTGATTTAGAAAATTTAAAAGGAATTTCTTAATTAACCAACACACCCCGTAATCCGAACCAAACAATTGGGGGATGACGGGGTGTGTTTATATCAACGTAAATTGCCGAATGCTTGAGCAGAACCGAATACTTCATAGTGAATTTGGTCAGCAGGAACACCAAGCTCCTTGAGCATCGTACAGGCTTGTTCCATAAACGGTACTGGGCCGCAGATGTAAGCTTCAATATCTGTTGCAGGTAGAGCGGATTCCAAGATCTCAAGTGTGATGCGACCTTCATAATCATAGTTTTGTGCATCACGATCTTCAGAAGTAGGCTGTTCATACAGCGTAATGGCACGAGCATCAGGTGTTTTTTGAGCGTAATCATGAATTTCTGCTGCAAAAGGATGCTGCTCACCATTTAACACCGCATGTACGATGGAAACTGTGCGAGACTTCTTAGCTAGTGGACGTATCATCGAGAGCAGCGGCGTAATACCGATACCGGCCCCTAATAAAAGAGCAGGTCGCTTGCTTTCTTTATCGAGAACAAACTCACCTTGTGGCGGTGTTAAGAGTAAGACATCACCAACATCTGCTTGTTTATGCAGGTAAGTGGATACAACGCCATCGGCATGATTGCCACCACGTTCATGCTTCACACCAATGCGATAGTGGCCGTCACATGGACAGCACGTAAGGGAATACTGACGAATGTGATCGTAATGACCATCGTTTATTTTGATAGACACATATTGACCAGGTAGGAATTTTGCTATAGCCCCACCATCTTGTGGTTTGAGATAGAAGGCATATACACTTGCTGATTCACGGACTTTGCGATCGATAACAAAGGGTCTGAAATCGCTCCAACCGCCTTCTTTTTGTAAAGATTCGTTATACATATTAGCTTCTGTTTGAATGAAAATATCGGCGATTACGCCGTATGCTTTGCCCCATGCCTCGATAATTTCAGGTGTTGCAGCATCGCCAAGTACTTCCTTAATAGCGGCTAGCAAATTTTCTCCAACGATTGGATAATGCTCAGCTTTGATGCCAAGGGATACATGTTTGTGAGCGATTTGCTTCACGACAGGGATAATGGCTTCTAATTGATCGATATGAACAGCAGCTGCATAGACCGTGTTAGCTAGTGCTTTCGGTTGGTCACCTGCTTTTTGATGGGCTTGATTAAAGATATTTAGCAGTTCCGGGTGTTTTTCGAATAACCGTTTGTAAAAAGTTTTCGTAATTTCATTGCCGTACATTTCAAGTACAGGAACGGTCGATTTAATAATGTTACGTGTGTACTGATCTAGCATGTTTACTCGCCTCCGTACGATTGTAATGAATCAGTTGTAATAGATCTTACAATTAAAGTTATAACACAAATACACCTTTAAAGATACATTATTAATACATCTTATGTGGCAAGCGTGTTACAATTTGTGAAATGGGATGCAATGGCTTAATCTATATGAAGAGTGGAGGAATGACCGATGAGATTGACGTACTACACAGATTATTCGCTTCGCGTTCTGATGTATTTAGCCGTGCTGGAAGAGGGTCAGAAATCGAGTATTGGAGACATTGCAAGGTCATATGGGATATCGGAGAATCATTTGATCAAAGTGGTGCATGAGCTTGGTAAGCTTGGACTTATTGCCACTTCAAGGGGGCGCGGTGGCGGTATTAAACTTGCTGTTGACCCGAAGTCGGTTCGAATTGGAGATATTGTGCGCCAAACAGAGAAGGACTTTGATCTAGTTGAATGTTTCGATGTGTTGACCAATACGTGCAAGCTCTCTTCATCATGTAAACTTAAACACTTACTTGCTTCTGCACTTCAAGTATATTTAAATAAACTTAATGAATACACATTGGCAGATATTGTGGAAGATCCGTCTACCATTCAAATTTTATTACAGGAGTGAGTGAGCAGCATGATACGAGCAGCAAGAGCATCTGACAGTAAAAGAGTTATTCCATTATTGCACTCTGCAATTGATAATATTGCGAATAAGCTTTCAGGATATGATGATGAAGCGCGCATGTACGAGGCGCTAGAAACCTTTTTCGAACAGGGGGATAATCGTTTAAGTTATCGAAATACCATTGTTAAAGAAATAGATGGCAAAGTGGTTGGCTTCGTGCTTTCTTATGACGGTGGTAAGATGGACGAGCTGGATCAGCCGATTATTAAGCATTTAATTGAAGTGACCGGAAATCCAGATGTGATCTTGGAAAAAGAATGCCGCGATGACGAATACTATCTGGATTCGCTTGCTGTGGATGATGCGTACCAAGGCCAGGGCATCGGTAAAGAGCTGATGAAAGCTTTTGAAGTGCGAGCAGCTGAAGAAGGTCATGATAAAGTGGCACTTATTGTTGAAAAAGATAAACTTGGTGCTTATGCGCTCTACGAGAAGATGGGATATCGTGCAGACGGCAAACTAATCGTTTGTGAACATGAGTACACGCATATGGTGAAGCCCGTTTAGCTTTGTTGTGGGGAGAGAATTCATACGTGATACTACAAGTTGATGAGCTTGGCAAAATGCATTCGGGTAAGCAGGAGCAAGTTTTATTTGCTCATGTCTCCGCTACGATTGAGGAGCCGACTCGAATTTGCATGATCGGTGCATCAGGTCAGGGGAAAAGTACGCTGCTGCGCATCATCGGATTCATGGATCGTGAAGATCAGGGGCAGGTTCTGCTGCAAGGGAAAGATAGAAGCAAGTGGGTGCCACGGGAGTGGCGCAAGCAAGCGAGCTATGTTGCACAGCAACCTGTAATGTTGGCAGGGACGATTGAAGATAACTTACGCGTTGTCAGTACACTGCATCAGAGTGTATTCGATGAAAAGCTAGCTAAGCGCTTAATGGAGCGTGCGGGCCTGACGGAGATGGCATGGAGTAAACCGGCAAGTGATCTATCTGGTGGGGAGAAGCAGCGACTTGCACTCGTACGGTCGATGCTGCTTCGCCCTGCCATTTTACTATTAGATGAAGTGACGTCATCTCTTGATATGCATAGTAAGCAGTTAATTGAGATGATGTTAATGGATTGGCATGAAGAAGAGGAAACGACACTGATCTGGGTAACTCATGATATGGATCAAGCTAGGCAATGTAGCAGTCGGCTCTGGTTTCTGGCGGAGGGGACAATTCTAGAAGATGTATCGACGGTAGATTTCTTCGAAGAGCCACGGACGCAACCAGGAAGAAAGTTTCTAGGGATCCAAAGTGTACGTGAAAGAAAGTGGAGTGGGGAGGGCATTAATTATGTCTAATCTCGCACTAGTCTTAACGCTGGTCTTTGTTGGTATTACAATGCTACTTTCTATGAAGCAAAAGCTTGGTCTTGAGAAAGATATTCTCATTGGAACGATTCGAGCTACTGTGCAATTGCTTGCGGTCGGCTATGTCTTACAATTCGTGTTTGCGACTGAGCAGGTGCTGCTCGTTATTGTCATCATTGGGGTTATGATCTTGGTTGCGACGTGGAATGCCGCGCAGCGGGCGAAAGGGGTGACAGGGGTATTCTGGCGTATTGCGGTCGCGATTGTGTGCACCGAGATCATTACGTTAGGCTTACTTCTTGTGTTGCAAATTATTGAGCCAACCGCACGCTATATGATTCCACTTAGTGGGATGATTATCGGTAATGCAATGGTCGCTTGTGGGCTGTTCTTAAACCAGATGAAACGGGAGGTCGAATCGATGCGCGGTGAGATTGAGACCTATTTAGCGCTAGGAGCAACAACGCGGCAAGCGATACATCCTGTAATGAAACGCTCTGTAAAGTTCAGCATGATCCCTACAATTGATACGATGAAAACAGTCGGAATCGTTCAACTCCCGGGTATGATGACGGGAATGATCATTGCAGGGGCAAATCCAGTCGAGGCGGTCCGCTATCAATTGTTGATTGTATTTAGTCTATCGGCATCTGCTGCAATTGCAAGTATGATCTTAAGCTTCCTTAGTGATCGCTTGTGGTTCACAGCCGATACAAGACTCAGACAGACGTTGAAATCATAGACATGTATGTCCTAACACGATTAAGTAAGGGTGCCAACTTTGGGCACCCTTTTTGTATAAATTAAAACATATTTACTAAATCTTATTGCAAATTATTAAAATATTCAGTAAAATTTAACTAAATCCTTGTGTCGGATCTGAATTGAAAGCGTGTACATAAAAGATTGGCTTGCTTTCAACTGATGCAGAGGTTGATCCTATTATTGGCTAAGGAGGCTATTATTCGATGTTACCAAATGCGAAAAAGGCGAAATCATTGTTAATGCTCTTCTCTTTATCGGCTGGATTGTTCACAAGTTTTCCATCGAAGTCGGTTGAAGCCGCAAGCAGCAACCTTACCTTGACCTCTGGAAGTAAGTTATTACAGGATTCCTTTGAGTGGGCGAAGAACCGAGCATTAGGTATGGATGTCACAACGGATAATATCCAGGCAGTTCGAGAAAGTATTGGCTGCATGCAAGCAGGTGGATGCGAAGATCCGCGAGTCAAAGATAAGTACGCTGTCAAACCACTTATCCCTGCTTACTGGGGCTCTTACACGAATCGAGAAGCATTCTGCGACCGAGATATTGCACATCAGTCTGCTGCTGGACATTTACTAAATATGGATGAGCAGACATTCTCAATGCTGCGTACATTCGCGAAGGGGGCAAATAACAATCCTGCGAACCCGTATTGGCCCAAATGGTCCTATGATTTCATGGGTGATCCTTATTATATGGATTCGGATTGGCGTGAGCTTCCAGTACCCTTCGAAATTGTGCAGAAAGCGTATGAACAATATTTGTGGACTGGTGACACGAAGTGGATTAATGACCCGGAATTATTAACGTATTATGAGAACATTCATACAAACTTTATGAATTTGCAAGATGAAGATCACAATGGGGTAGCGGATGAGACGAAGCAATTAGCTACGTATTGGGAAGATGTAAATTTGAAGTTATTTGAAGCAGGCGACTCGATCGGCAGTCAGTATCAAGCATTGGTATCTTATGCGAAGATATTAGAAGCAAGAGGAGATATGGCAAATGCGGCTGTTTATGAACAGAAGGCAGCAGCACTGCGCAATTATTTTGAAGCGAATTGGTATTCAGATGCGGATGGACGTTACATTCGAGCGTTCCATTATGATGCGAATCACAACAAAGTGGGTCTCACGAGCTGGGGACATGAGAATAGCATCTTTATGCCGCTGAAGCTCATTACCGATCAAGGTCCGAAGACAGCAGAGTATCTGAACTTTATTCATCAATCCGTTGTGCAGCAGCCGCTCGGAATTGAAGCGACAACTTACTTGCCGGAGCTATTCTATATGCATGGCGAGAACGATAAAGCATGGCAATGGCATGTGAATGTGATGAATAGCAGAAATACGTACCCTGAAGTTTCATTCATGATTGTATCCAATACGATTAATGGCTTAATGGGGGTTCGTCCAGATGCACCGAACCATACCGTATACACAGTGCCAAGACTTGTGAATGATGTTCCTTGGGTTCAAGCGGATCATGTACGCATTGGCGGCAATGACCTAACTGTTCGTCATGATGGGAATAATAAGACAACTTTGAAGAACAATGCTGGTGAATCCATGACATGGGAAGCGCAATTCTATGGCAATTATAATGAGTTAATTGTTAATGGCAATCGTGTACCGGCAAGTCACAAAGATTTGAATGGCAAGGCGATCTCTTATGTTAGTGTTCCTGTGCAATCGGGCAGTGAAGCAATAGTAAAAGTACCAGGTGTAATTTCTAACTTCTCGGATTATGTAAGTGATCTGAATTGGGTGAGTGCAACTACGGACTCGGGAGTCGTTCAGAAAGACAAGAATTATGGAGGGAATTTAATAAAATTAAACGGGAAGACGTATACAAAAGGGATCAGCGCGCATGCGAAAAGTCAAGTCGTTTACAATCTGAATGGTCAATATCAGTCCTTCACTGCTGAAGTAGGTATCGATGATGATGTGCAGGATCAAGGCCCATCAACTGTTGTATTCCAAGTCTACGGCGATGGGGTTAAGCTATTCGACAGCGGTGTGATGACTCCGACAAGCCCTACACAACTCGTAAATGTAAGCGTAGCCAATGTGAATGAGTTAAAGCTTGTTGCTACAGATGGCGGCGATGGGATCAATTCGGATCATGCTGACTGGGCAGATGCTAAATTGATTTATCCATGGCATTATGTAAGTGACGGATATCCAATCTCCACAACTGTTGGGTATCGGACGGTTGCTGATGACAAGAGTGTGGATCAACATCCGCTGAAGCTGCAGGGCACAACGTATGGAAAGGGATTGGGTACACACGCAAATAGTGAAATTGTGTATGAACTAAACGGACAGTACAAGCGCTTTACTTCAATTGTTGGTGTGGATGATGAAGTTGGTCCATATGGGACTGTCGTTTTCCAAGTATTCGTTGATGGTGTGAAGCAATATGATAGTGGTTTAATGGTTGGTGGTGGATCACCTGGCAAAGTCGATGTTGATTTAAGTGGTGCTTCCCAGTTGAAGCTAGTCGTAACAGACGGCGGGGACAATATGACTAATGATCATGCCGATTGGGCTGAGGTGAAGCTTTACCGTTAATCATGAAAAAGAGGTATCTCATTCTACTTGAAGTAGAGGGATACCTCTTTTGTGGTCTTGTTGAGTACTTTAAGCTGGGCAAATCTAGCTTGGTTTAATGACGACAATGACATGCTTGCCGCTAATTTGCAGTCCTGTTTCTGTCTTACCTAACGGAGCTAGATCGTTAACGAGCTGCTGAGCAAGCTGCTTGGACGGGTCTGTCTTTTTCTTCTCTACTTGAATGATAAGTTGTACAGCGTCGCCAGCACTTAAGATGCGCTCAGCTTGGCGTTTTTTCGTATCATAATCATGGTCTTCAATAAATGGAGAGAGCTTGAGTTCTTTGACTTTCAACCCTTTAGCCGCTTTACGTTCCTGCTGCTTCTCTTTGTTCTTCTCATTCTTGTAGTCACCGCGGCTAACGAGCTTACAAGGAGGAGGGCTTGAAGTTAAGGATAGGCAGACCAGGTCGACCTTCAATTCCTTGGCAAGACGAAGCGCTTCTGTCGTTGCTACAATTCCTAAGTCCTCGCCATCTACACCAGTTAAGGCGACTTCAGATGCTTTGATTTTCTCATTCATGATCATATGAGCTAGACCTCCTGTGGATTCTTATGTAGAAGTATACATGTCGTTAATCCTTTAATTAAACAGATGACTGCTTGGCATCCATACCATGAAGCCGATGAGAATACCTCGGAAAATAAGTTCCCCCGCGGAGCCTGTTTCAATTGATAAAGATTTGGGGAGTATGCGAAATTTCTTTTTCATAGGCCATAATAACGCAACACCTTGTATATTGAAAAGATCCAGTGTGGGATGCGATGCATAGGCGATTAAGAACGTCCACTTGAATAGATCAGGCACAGGTGAAAGTAAGAGTCCGATTGCAATTAGAAATAAAATGGAATGCGTCATTGTGCGGTGGCGTATCTTAATGGCTCGAAGCAAGCTAGCGAGCGGGAACAATACTTTAGCCATTATAGAGCCTGGTTTATCGACATCAGCCATTGGGCCAGCGATACATCCGATCATGAGTGCGGCGGCAGATTCCCAAGATAATAAGGGAACATGCATTGAAAGTATGACACCTTCAGCCGCAAGTAAGCCAGCAAGGCTATGGGTTTTCTGTAACATAATGATTTCCTCCAAGTTGATCTTAGCTGTCGCCTTGCAAAAGTGAAGCAACAATCCATTATAGCAAACATATGATCTCATATCTATTCGAGATTGCATGTAATAAATAGTTGACGGAAATTCGTTTGTCACCTATACTTTTATCATAAGTTGCCTACACACAAAATTTATGCATACAAACAACAATGAATATCATTCTCAATCATGCTGTTCCTCTTAGGGGGAACAGCATGAGCTATATTTAGGGTAGTAATAACGATTATCATTGTTAATGGATTAGAAGGGGGAATGAATATTTTGCGGGGAATAGGCGAATGTATATTGATTTAGAGTAATTTCTAGATTATAATAATTATTATAAAGTTTCCTATATACAAAAGTTATGCCCATCGTAAAAATGAATATCATTCTCAATCATGCTGTTCCTCTTAGGGGGAACAGCATGAGCCATTTTTAGGGTATTAATAACGATTATCATTCACATTTAACTTCAAATTCAAATTCAAATACAGGGAGAGATTATGATGAGCCAGACGGTATCCAGTATGAATGACTCAGCAAAAGTAAAAAGGGAAGAGGGGGTCTCAATGAAACAAAGACTACAAGATTTCTTGGAACAATACGGAGAGATTACAGGCGCACTAGCAAGTGGTGTGCTCATGGCGATTGCATGGATTCTAGGACATTATACAGATGGACCCGTGTATCTAATTTACCTAGCCGCTTATATCATTGGGGGATATGTGAAGGCGAAAGAAGGTTTGATCACGTTAGTGAAAGAGAAAGACCTCGACGTGAATTTATTGATGCTGCTCGCAGCGGTTGGTGCTGCATGTATCGGTTATTGGGCAGAAGGTGCGATGTTGATCTTCATCTTCGCATTAAGCGGTGCGCTTGAGACATTCACGATGAACCGCAGTTCCAAGGATTTGTCTGCACTCATGGGATTAAAACCGGAGACAGCGATTCTTTTTCAAGATGGTAAAGAGACAGAAGTGCCGATTGGCAGCCTAGAGATTGGTCAGATTGTGATTGTAAAACCAGGTGAGCGCATTCCAGCTGATGGGATTGTAAAAGAAGGGGTTTCTGCGGTTGATCAAGCGTCCATTACAGGAGAGTCTTTGCCCGTAGATAAAACGGCAGGTAGCGAAGTGTTCGCTGGAACACTCAATGGTCAAGGTGCATTATTCGTCGAAGTGAAGGAAACGAGTGAGTCCAGTTTATTTTCGAAAATTATTAAATTGGTTCAAGAAGCGCAAAGTGAAATGCCGAAATCTCAAGTGTTCATGGAGAAATTCGAGCGTGTTTATGCAAGAGTGATCTTGCTAGTTACGGCTGTATTGATGTTCTTGCCGCACTATGTTTTTGGTTGGAGCTGGAATGATACGTTCTATAAAGCGATGGTATTCCTCGTTGTTGCATCACCTTGTGCGCTTGTCGCATCGATTATGCCGGCCGTGTTGTCCGCAATTTCCAATGGAGCTAGAAAAGGTCTCTTGTTCAAAGGCGGTGCACACATTGAGAATTTGGCACAAGTGAACGTGATTGCATTCGATAAGACAGGTACATTAACACAAGGTAAGCTTGCCGTGACAGATGTTCATACTTTCCAAGGGTATACAGAGCAACAATTTATTCAAATTGCGGCGTCACTTGAAAGTTTGTCCGCGCATCCCATTGCCAAAGCGATTGTGCAAAAAGCAAAAGATATGTCGCTAGAAATTAGAAGACCGATGGACTTTGAATCGCATACCGGTTGGGGGATCGAAGCTAGTTATTGTATCGACTCTTGGAAAATTGGTAAGCCTGGCTTTGTGGAAGAGAACTTGAAGGCTGATCCGCAAGTGATGCAGCAGATTCGTACACTTGAGAAGCAAGGTAAGACGGTTATTGCTCTTCAAAATTCGCAAGGGATTGCGGGTATTATTGGATTGCAGGATCGTGTACGTCCCGAAGTAAAAAGCTTTATTGCGAAGCTTAGAGAAAGCGGCGTTCGGGTAGCGATGCTGACAGGCGATCAGAAGATGACAGCACATGCGATTGCCGAAGAAGCAGGCATTGACGCGAATATGGTGTACGCAGAGCTGCTTCCAGAAGATAAGCTGAACGTAATTAATGAGCTTAAAGCGAAACATGGCAAAGTCGGCATGGTCGGTGATGGCGTGAATGATGCACCTGCACTTGCAACAGCTTCTGTTGGTATCGCGATGGGTGTAATGGGTAGTGACGCAGCACTTGAGACAGCGGACATTATCCTGATGAATGATGACTTGAATAAAATCCATGAAGCGATTGTATTGGGAAGACGATTGAAAAAGATTGTAAAGCAAAATATGATTTTTGCGCTGACGATTATTGCATCGCTCATTATCTCGAACTTCGTGATCGGTGTGCCGCTACCGCTTGGAGTTGTTGGACATGAGGGAAGTACGATCTTGGTGATATTGAATGGGTTGAGGTTGCTTAGGTAAGGGAAGCTACGGTGAATGAAGGGATATGGGGGGAGTGGCGCTACGGTGAATGATATACCTTCAGTCGCTATGACTCCGTGTCCCCTGAATGTAAGGGTAAATAGGTAGGGACACTCCGGCATCAAGGCGACCGCTATCGCTCTTCCGGTACATCATTCTCCTTCGCTCCCCTTACCACGTTGGGTGGGGAGGCAGGAAAAGAAATGAAACAAACCCAGTCTGTAAAAGGACTGGGTTTGTTTTTTTAACCTTTAAATATCTAATTATGGGGGTATCAATTCTGGTCAACTAATCACTTCACCGGTATACTCTGGGCGAAGCGAAACACATTATGTGGGTCGTATTTTCGTTTTACACGCTTAAGTCTTGGGAAGTTGACACTGTAATATGCCCTAGGCCAGTTTTTAATCTGCAAATCAGGGAAGTTTACATAATCGCCAATGACGAAAGGGCGCAGCGCTTTGCGGAATCGCTTGACCCACTTTATATTTTTCTGTCCTTCGTTTTCGTTTCGCCAACGTGCGGATAGTTCATAGATAGTCTCTGCCTTCCGATGCGGATAGGCTGTTGCGGTCGGAGATATTCGGCTCACCGCACTTCCTGCACCGCCTAAGCTTTGACACCATACGGTAGAGTGCTTGTTGGGCGCATGGGCTAGGGAATCACGGATGATCTGTACGCCAGCCCGTGGCAGGGGCTTATAACCGTAAGCTCCAGATATTTTAAACTTGGGTTCTAGATTGAGGTCGGATTCAGCAAAAAATTGAGTTGCTTCAATAAAGGATACGGTTCGCACCATGACTTTCACAGGGGTTCCTGCTTGAAGCAATGGTTTAATTAATTGTCGGAGTTCCTCTGCACTGCCTAGTAGTTGACCGGTAGAAAGTATCGTCCCTACTTCCTTAGCGGCTACCTCTATGGTGGAAGTTAGGCGATTCGTAACAGAAGGTGCCCAGCGCTGCCAAGTTGGGAATACCTTCTCTAGATCACGCCATTTCCATGTAATGCTGTAGATTGAAACATTCTGGATAGGTTGCACGCCAAATGTATACGATGTCGCAATGCCGAAACTTCCTCCTCCGCCACCTTTGGAGGCCCAGAGGAGGTCGCTATGTTTGTTCTTGTTGACTACGATCGACTTCGCGCTTTGCTGCCCGGATGCAACGACCATCTCCACTTGTTTGAGATTATCGCAGGTTAATCCATATTTACGTGTCAAAAGACCAATCCCGCCACCTAAGGTAAGTCCAGCAACGCCAACATCAGGAGCTGTTCCAGCTGGAAGTGCGAGGCGCTTATTCCATAGCTTCTGATACACGCGGGCAAGGGGATTGCCTGTCTGTATGCGTGCGATTCTATTCTTGCGATTCACTTGAATCTTATTCATTTCGCTCACATCAATGATGATTCCGCCATTAACAGCTGAAAACCCCTCATAACTGTGTCGACCGCTGCGTGCACGAAGTCGAACACCATGCTCACGAGCCCATTTAACTGCGTTTATCACATCCTGTTTTCGTCTACAAAAAACGATGACCCGTGGAAATTTAGAAAACCGTCGATTGTACTCCATTCTGGCTGCATTGTAAGTAGGGTTTCCGGGTATCACGATTCTTCCAGTCAATTGAGTGCCGAGTTTCTTTCGCTTTAGTACCAACTCATTTTCACCATCCTCGTTCAATGCGTACGTTTTTCCCATCTGCTTATACCTATGTAGGGACAGCTGACCGGGTAACGGCATACGCCTGCCTGTTGGCATAGGTGAAACCTCTTATTCTATTAAAAAAGGGATCAAGTAATTGGTTCACGAATATTACTTGTATTATTTTACATAAACATTAAAAAAGGTCATTTATGAACAGAAAGATTTAATTTAACAACAAAGTGGCACTAGATAATTATTTCAGTGGACTGGAGGCATCACAGATCGGAGCACGAGCAGCAAGGAATATGAAGAGCAGGCGTACAGGTTTAGTTAAAACGAAGTCGTGATGAAAGAGGTAGTTACGATGCATATCGAAATAATAGATACCGAAGAAATCACAACCTATGTAGGTATTCGAGCAACTGCTAATTTTTTTAACATGGGTGAAAGTGTTAATCAGGCATTCATGGAGCTAGAGCGAAGAAAAGATGAGATCCGTCATATAACGAACCCGACTGTCACCTACGGTATAACCCCGCCAAACTATAAAGGGAACACAAGAGTTATTGATTTCTATTGTTGTTATGAAGTGGAACCGATGTTAAATTTGCCTCACGGCATGGTACATATTCACTTACTACCGCGACTATATTCACTAACCCATTATGTGGGACCTAGTAGTCTGACGGGAACCGCTTATGATTATACTTCAAAATGGTTGAGTGAAAATGGCTATGCGTATGATGATGTTGCTTATTATTTTGAGAGATACGATGAGTTAACAATCAGGGATAACGATACGGTGAAGAATGAGGTTAACATTTATTGTCCGGTGAAAAAGATATAAAAAGCGATGTTTCACTCCACAATCCGCAAACTTCCAAGTTAAACTTGGCATGATTCTTGCATATAATGAATTAAACAACGCTGAGAAAGGGTGAGTTCGCATGAACATGACGTATAGCTTGAGTCAGGAACAGCATATCAAATTATACATGACACCTGAGCTTAAGCAGTCTATTCATATTCTTCAACTCTCAAGCGCAGAACTGAATGCTTATGTGCAAGAACGTGCAAGTGAAAATCCACTGATTGAAGTGGAGTGGAAGCAAGATCCTTTTTCAATAAAAAGTAAGCGCTTTAATGAAAAATATAGCCATCTTGATTCGCTTGGTAGTTTAGCTGTTCATGTTGATACTTTGGAAGATTGGATTATGCAGCAGCTGAGGATGACTTCCTATAATTTAGCCGAGTTCAAGGCGATCTCATATTTTGCAGGAAATTTGAATGATGCGGGGTATTTAGCTATAACGGTTGAAGAAACGGCTAAGGCATTGCATCTCACTTATGATGATGTTGAAAATGCGCTCGCTAAGCTGCACACATTCGATCCAGCAGGCATTGGAGGACGAGACTTACAAGAATGTCTCACCATTCAGATCAAGCGTGATGAAGATGCGCCGGTTGGAGCACTTGAAGTTGTAACTTACTATTTGTCTGAGCTTGCAAAAGGTAAATACGACAAAATTTCTAAAGAATTAGACATAAATGAGAAAAATATGCCTAAAATTCTGGACTACATTCGTACGTTAAACCCGCGTCCAGGACTTGGTTACGGTCGTCATGAGAAAGAAAATATCGTTGTAGATGCAGAAGTTTCTTTTGCAAATAACAATTTAGTAATCGAAATGAAACGAAGTACTTGCTCCAAAGTCACGATTAATCGCGAGTATGTCGATCTAGTCAAAAGCGCTCAAGGCGAGGAAGTTGCCAGCTACATTCAAGATCAAATGAAGTCAGCTCAGTGGTTGATTCGCAGTCTGGAGTACCGTAATGATACGCTTTTTAAAGTGATCTATGCGATTGTACAGGAGCAGATGGCATTCTTCGAAGGGGAGGATGGTAATCTTAGACCGATGAATCTAAGGCATTTGTCTGACACGCTAAGCATACATGAATCGACAGTAAGTCGTGCGATTAAGAACAAGTTTATTGATACACCGAGGGGGATTTATGAGCTGAAGTACTTCTTCTCAAACGGAATTCAGACTGCTAAAGGTGAAGATATTTCGTCAAGGGCTGTTAAGAGCACTATTCGTGCATACATTCATGAGGAAGATAAGCGTAAACCGCTATCGGATCAGATTATTGCGAATATGCTTCAGAAGAGTGGAATCGAAATTTCAAGACGGACGGTCGCCAAATACCGAGAAGAAGAAAAAATATTATCCTCTTCTTTACGAAAAATGAAGGCAATTTGAGAAAGTAGGTATGCTTCTTGCAATACAGAAGGTGAGCGTTTCACCACATAATTGAGAGGAGATTATCAAATGCCAAAATTTCCAGGTGTTTATGTAGCAACAATTACCCCATTTACAAATGACTATGAGGTCGATTACAGAGGTTTGCATGATCATGTGAATTGGCTGATCGAGCAAGGCGTACACGGAATTATTCCGACAGGTTCTTTAGGGGAATATGCAACTTTTTCGTCAGAAGAGCGCGCGAAAGTCATTGAGACGACTATTGAAGCTGCGGCTGGACGTGTGCCAGTTGTTGTAGGTTCTGCGGCTCCATCTACGAAGCAAGCGACAGATTGGGTTCGTTTCTCCATGGAAAAAGGTGCTGCAGGTGTAATGGCATTGCCGCCAATTAACTACAAGGCGAACGAAGCAGAAGTTATTGCGCATTACCAAGCGATAGCAAATGTTGGATTGCCAGTTATCGTGTATAACAATCCGCATGATTATCCAATTGATTTGACACCACGTGTCCTGAAAAAGTTAGCGGAGTTCGATAACATTGTTGCGGTAAAAGAATTCTCCGGCGACATTCGCCGTATGCACGATGTGATTCGTGAGACGAATCTTGAAGTTCTTGTAGGTGTTGATGATCTAGCACTTGAAGGCGCAATTGCAGGAGCAACGGGTTGGATTGCGGGCTTCGTTAATGCGATGCCAAGAGAAAGCGTAGACGTATTCGAATGGGCACAACAAGGTAAATTGCCTGAGGCGCTTGAACTGTTCCGTCGCCTTGTTCCATTATTCCATTATGATGCAGGTCCTCGCTTGGTACAGGCGATTAAATATACGATGGAGCTTATCGGCCGCCCAGTAGGTCCTTGTCGTCCGCCACGCCTTGGATTAACACCGGAAGAAGAAGTGGCAATTAAAGCAGCATTCGATTATGCGACAAAATCTAACCTTGCGATTAGCGCGAACTAATGTAAAGCTTGGAGGTGCTAGCCATGATACATAGTCAGAACTATATCGGTGGTGAGTGGTCAATACCAACTGATGGTGAACTGATCGTACACAATCCTTCGAATGTGAAAGAGCAAGTGGGAATTGTACATTTGTCAGGTGCAAGTGAAGTACTTCATGCAGAGCAGGCGGCGCGTAGTGCTTTGCCAGGTTGGGCAGGATTGTCTCCGGCTAAACGCGGTGATACGTTAGGTCGCTTAGCAACTGCTCTTGAAGCAAATGTAGAAACTCTCGCAACTATTGCAAGTCGTGAGATGGGTAAGCCGATTAGTGAGATGAAAGGCGAAGTGATGCGCGGAGTTAATCTGCTGAAGTATTATGCGGCGGAAGGCGTGCGCAGTCATGGTAGTGTGATTCCAGCCTCTGAAGCGGGTGTACTTCAATACACGAAGCGTGTTCCTCTAGGCGTTGTTGGCATCATTACACCGTGGAACTTCCCTGTTGCAATCCCGATTTGGAAAATTGCGCCTGCGCTTCTTTGTGGTAATACGGTCGTATGGAAGCCAGCTGAGTTCGCGTGTTTAACAGCGACGAAGATGATCGAAATTTTTGTGGATGCAGGATTGCCTGCTGGAATTATAAATTTAGTTATCGGTAAGGGAAGTAAGATCGGCGATGTGTTGCTTGAGCATTGCAACCTGAATGCAATTTCGTTCACAGGTTCAACTTCAACGGGTCAACGTATTGCAGCGATCTGTGCTAGACGCAATATCAAGTACCAAACGGAGATGGGCGGCAAGAATGCAGCTGTTGTCTTGAAAGATGCAGACCTTGATCTTGCGATTCCAGCTATTCTAAGTGGTGCGTTCCGTTCGGCGGGGCAGAAGTGTACAGCAACGAGTCGTATTATTGTGGAGCGGGAGATTATGCCGAGCTTTACAGCTGCTTTGCAGAAGGGAATGGAAGCTCTCATCATGGCACCGGCACTTGATGCCAAAGCTTATCTGGGCCCAGTAGCATCAAGCAGCCAATACGATAGTGTCATGTCTTATGTAACGATGGCACGTGAGCAAGCTCAAGTTGTTGCAGAATGTAAGTCTGACGTGGCTGATGGTGAAGGTTACTTTATTCATCCTTTAGTGGTGTCTGGTGTGAGCAGCGATCATCCGCTTGTACAGGAGGAGATCTTCGGACCAGTAGCGGTCGTGCTTGAAGCAGACAACTATGAACATGCGGTTGCCTTGTGTAATGCGACGATATTCGGGCTGAGTGCTTCGGTATTTACACAAGATCTAAATCAAGGATTACGATTCTTGGACGATGCTGAGGTTGGGATGGTTCGAGTTAATCAAGAGACAGCTGGTGTTGAATACCAAGCACCGTTTGGCGGAACGAAATGGTCGAGTTCGCATACAAGAGAGCAAGGTCAGGCTGCACTTGATTTCTATAGTGAGGTTAAGACTTGTGCTATAAAATACAGTTAGTTTTGGTGGGATAAAAGTGGTGTCACTGCAGAGAAATATGCACTTCCGGTCGCTGTCTCAATCGAGAATTATTTGATTAGGTTTTATGGGTAATTCTCGATTTCAAAGGCGAACACTTCGTTCCTACAGTGCATATTTCTCTTCCGTTTAACTTTTATAACACAAGGTGTGTGAGGATAAAGGGCTATCCCTTCGCTTTGCGAGGGGATAGCCCTTTTTAATGGGAAACCCTAAGTTTCTTAAAGAACATTTCTAATGAACATCAGGTTTTCAATCTGAATGTTCGTTAGAAAATTATCTTTAAAAGTTCACTATGTGACCTTCAAAGCAATCAAAAAAACAAGTCAGATCCCCAAGCAGTCTCCAAAGCAAAGCTTAAATCCTTCCCAAGTCAACCTGAAGTTCAAATTCAAAGCAAACCTCAAAGCAAAACCTAAAGTACAATCACCGAGTGCAACATCCCGCTGCTTCCGCCAGCGCAGAGTCCATGGAAAAGCCCCAAGAACGAAACCCCAAAGCAAAAACGCACCCAACCGAAGGTTAGATGCGATTTACTTCAACTATATAACTCCCTGACCGACTTCAGAATTAGATGCCATACGTGCGATTCGCTCGCGCCCTTCGGCGACTTGCGGGTGGAATTGGATGAGGGCTTGTTCACGGATGTCGATGACTTGCTGCTTGGCTTGATCTAGCTCTTTTTGCACCATCGGATGTTTCGGTTTGAAGCTTTGGACGATTGCAAGTCCTGCTACTTTCCCTTGTGCTTTGGCGACTTTGGCGCTTTCGATGCCTGTAATGTTACCGGCGACGTATAGTCCTTCGAGTGGTGTTTGCATATTCGTATCATGAAGCGGTACATGACCACCGAGTTCTGGTACGTATCGGAGTGGGCAGCCAGCAACGGATGCGAGTTCGGCTAATGGATACAAATCCCCTGCAATACATACGAAGTCAACAGGAGCGATGCGAGTTGTTCCCGGAACGACCTCGCCGCTTGCTGTGACGTAAGCGACTTTAACGCTCTCGACTTGATTTTCCCCACAAATCTCGATGACTGCACGTTTGAGGTGAATTGGAATGCCCCACATTTTGAGTAAACCACTCGGATAAAATGCTAATCCAAGGCGCTGAAACAGCTTGAATTTCATCAGCTTGCTGCCAAGGCGAAGAATCGCAGAAGGCGCAAGATGAGCGACGCGCAGTAAGGACTGCATGACTTTTTCAGGAGAAGCAGCATCTTTATTCACAGTATTCTGCGGTGGGAGCATCATCCCGACGATCTCGATGTCTGCAAGTTGAAGCTCTCTGGCAATGGCAACAGACAGTACATTAACTCCAACAATGATACCGCGCTTGCCGACACGTACACGGTGCACATTCGTCATGACTTGCGCTGCGCCAATAGACATTACCCCCGGTAGTGTCCAACCTGGCATAGGTGCAGCAACTTCAGCGGCACCAGTTGCGATCAGCAAGGTGTTAGTTTCCAATATTTCTTCGGAGGTATAGACTCGCCAACCGGAATTCGATGGCTGGACATCATAGACGGATGTTCCAAGCGTAATATCTACGGATAAGGATACGGCGCGATTGTACATGTTCTTCGCTTCTTCAATCCCATTCCACCATTCTCCGGTCGGTTCTTGGTGTAGTTGTCCAAGCAATCTGCCTCCAGGCTTCATAAACTCATCGATTACTTTCACTTGAAGACCATTCTCCGCACATACAATCGCTGCGGACAAGCCGGCAGGTCCAGCACCAATGATGATGACGTCAATCATGCTCGTTGCCTCCTTTTTTATGAAAAGGAGTAGGTAAGACTTGACCAGATCGAACTTCCATTCCTTCACTGATCGTGGTTATGCAAGCACGCACACCATCTTTACCATTCACGGTAACTCGACATTCAAAACAATGCCCGATGTTGCAGTAGATGCCGCGAGGCGTCCCTTTTTCCTCATGATAACGAAGTGTACGAATGCCACTTGCTAGTAGCGCAGCTGCAATGGTCTCTTCTTCATAACCTTGCAATAATTGTCCATCGAAGGTGATGTTGATCTTCTGACGTTCACGTAATTGCCCTAAGATGGGATGGTTCTCGATGCGTCCGTAGCTCATGACTCATTACCCCCCAAATTATGAAAAGTAACGGGCCTTACAGGAGGTTGATACTTTAGCGTTGTTTCGTGTGGAGTAGGCACTCCTGATGTTTGTTCAATAATTGTATCGATTAATAAACGGCAAGTTCTGCCTCCGCAAAAACCCATTCCTGCTCTTGTACGAAGCTTAACTTCTCGCGACGAACATTGGTATTGCTTGGCTGTATCGACGATCTGACCGAGGCTGACTTCTTCACATCGACAAATAATAATTGATGACTGATCCATTGGACTCCCCTTTTCATGCGAATATCATATGCTTCTCGTTGCAAGAAACAAGCCAACTCCTGTATGAATTCATGCCATTTGGAAGTGTCTATATCATAAGGAATTGGCGAAAAGTGTCTATTTATCTGTAAACAAGTTGTATATGTATTTTGACACCTCTTGCTAAATGGATAGAGGGTACATTATTAGAAGATCATGGCATGAGATTTGCTTATTTTGGAAAAAGGATAAAAGGTGTCAAACACCTTTTTGAAAGCGATAACAAAAATATAGACTTGGGGGTGCTGTGGGTATGGTGAAATATGTTGCTAGACGGCTGGGTTACATGCTGGTGACGTTCTTGGTTATCTCGACGCTAACGTTCTTCTTGATGCAGACCTTGCCGGGATCGCCATTTAATGACTTGAAGCTCACGAATGATCAGAAGAAAATTTTGTACGAAAGATACGATTTGGATAAGCCTATTCCGATTCGGTACGTCAAATATATGACGAATTTGGTGCAGGGTGATCTAGGAAAGTCATTCCAATTCGAAGACAGACCGGTGACGACGATTATTGGTGAGCGTATTGGACCGTCTGCGATTCTAGGGGCTCAAGCGCTAGTGTTTGGGGTTCTGGTGGGGCTTCTGCTCGGTATGATTGGAGCTCTGAAGCACAATACGGCTTGGGATTATGGGTCGATGATATTTTCGGTGTTAGGGGTGTCCATTCCTTCCTTCGTATTCGCTGGGATGCTACAGTATTGGGTGGGTGTACGGCTAGGGTGGCTGCCGATTGCGTTCTGGGAAGGCTTCGCCCACACGATACTACCTACCATCTCGATGTCGGTATTCGTTATTGCGACGATTGCACGATTTATGAGAACGGAAATGATCGAGATTCTAGGGCAGGATTATATGACAACTGCAAGGGCGAAAGGGCTTGGCGGTACGGCAATTGTGCTTAAACACGGCTTGCGTAACGCAATGATTCCCATTCTGACACTACTTGGACCGATGGCAATTGGCCTAATGACGGGTTCTCTGGTGATTGAGCGCATCTTTAGTATTCCGGGGCTAGGTGAGCAGTTCACGAAATCCATTATGACGAATGATTATCCGGTTATTATGGGTACGACGTTATTCTACAGCTTCTTATTTATTGCAATCATCTTTGTCGTAGACATTCTGTACGGAGTTATTGATCCAAGAATACGTTTGACGGGAGGGAAGCAGCTGTGAGCTTACCTATCAATTCATATAATAAAGAAGTATTCGAACCAGCAGATGACACGAACCTTAATCCTGAGAAAATAACGACGAAGTCGCTTACTTCCTTGCAGGATTCATGGATTCGTTTTCGGCAAAATAAAGTTGCTTTAGTTGGGCTAATTATTATTATCTTCCTCATATTTATGGCGATCTTCGGTCCTTATATGAACAAATGGGGATTTGATGATCAGCAATTAACACGTGCGAAATTACCACCGAAAGTACCTTTTCTAGAAAATATACCGTGGCTCGGTTTCAATGGACATGATATTCAAGGCGTCGATCAATATGCGAAAAAAGGAGTGACCGACTACTTCTGGTTCGGAACGGATGAATTAGGTCGTGATTTGTGGACACGTATCTGGGAAGGGACTCGAATCTCGTTATTCATCGCTGTGCTTGCTGCTTGTATTGATGTCATTATCGGTGTAGCGTACGGGGCTATCTCTGCGTTCTATGGTGGAAAGGTCGACAATGTGATGCAGCGAATTTGCGAAGTATTAGTCGGGATTCCAAGCTTAATTATTGTAATCTTGCTAATTCTCGTGCTGAAGCCAGGTATTCTCACTATTGTCCTAGCGATGGTCATGACGGGCTGGGTCGGGATGTCGCGTATTGTGCGGGGGCAGATATTGAAGCTTCGCGATCAAGAATATGTGCTTGCAGCACGTACATTAGGAGCGAAAGATAAGCGACTTATGTTCAGACACTTGATCCCGAACTCGATGGGACCGATCATCGTAACTTCAATGTTCACGATTCCTGGGGCTATTTTTACAGAAGCATTCTTAAGCTTTATCGGGCTTGGCTTACAGCCACCTACTGCATCACTTGGCACCATCATTAACGATGGTTACAAACTCATGCGCATCTATCCGCACATGCTCATCATGTCCTCAGTCGTTATTAGCTTGATCATGATCAGCTTCAATATGCTAGGCGACGGCTTGCGCGATGCTTTAGACCCGAAGATGCGGCGTTAGGTTTTGAAAGGTTATTTTGAAAAATGATGGTTTGCTAAATGCACGGAACGTAGAAAAAACAATGCACTGTAGGAACGAAGTGATCGCCTTTGAAATCGAGAAATACCCATAAAACCAATTCAAAAATTTCTCGATTGAGACAGCGACCGGAAGTGCATTGTTTTTACGCAGTGAATGGTGAAAAAGCAACATTTTTAAAAAAAGTAAAAGGAGGAACTCAAGTGGAGAAAAGCCTTGTCGTGAAAGACTTACAAGTCTCATTCAACACCTATGCAGGCGAAGTGAAAGCCGTTCGTGGTGTTTCGTTCGATTTATATAAAGGCGAGACACTCGCAATAGTTGGCGAATCAGGCTCAGGCAAATCGGTAACCGTCAAAAGCATTATGCGTCTTATTCAAAAGTCAGTCGGCTCCGTTAAAGGCGGCGAAGTGTGGCTAGAGGATCAGAATTTATTAGCGATGTCGGAGAAACAGATGCAATCCATTCGCGGATCGGAAATTTCGATTATTTCCCAAGATCCAATGACATCTTTGAACCCAACAATGACCGTAGGTAATCAGATTATGGAGTGTATGACGAAGCATCAGAAACTGTCTAAATCCGAAGCGAAGAAGCAAGCGATCGAATTGCTTCATCTCGTAGGTATACCCGAGCCGAATATTCGAATCAAGCACTACCCTCATCAATTCTCAGGTGGCATGAGGCAGCGTGTTGCAATTGCGATCGCACTAGCTTGTAAGCCTAAGATTCTGATTGCCGATGAACCGACGACTGCGCTGGATGTTACGATCCAAGCACAAATCCTTGATTTGCTCAAAGATTTGCAGAAGAAGATGGGCATGTCGATTATTTTTATTACCCATGATCTAGGTATTGTTGCCAGCATGGCAGATCGGGTCATTGTGATGTATGCGGGTAAGACGATTGAGATGGGTACAACAGACGATATTTTCTACGATCCTAGACACCCGTATACATGGGGGCTGCTCGGTTCAATGCCTAGCTTACATACACAAGGGGAGACGTTGTATTCAATTCCTGGTACGCCTCCTAACTTGCTTCGTGTACCTGTTGGAGATGCGTTTGCCTCGAGAAATAAATTCGCACTTAAGATTGATTATATGGAAGAGCCGCCGATGTTCCAGATTTCAGAGACGCACTTTGCAGCGACTTGGCTGCTTCATGATTTCGCACCTTCGGTAACCCGTCCGAATGTAGAACTTAACCGTAAGGTGTTGTTTACAGCAAGTAGCGCTCAGGTGAAACAAGATCTATCTGCGCGTGAGAAATTAGTGGAAGTAAACGAGCTTCATAAACATTTTAAAATGGGCAAAGGACTTATTCATAAAGCAGTAAATGGGCTAACGTTCGATATTTATAAAGGTGAGACGTTCGGCCTTGTTGGGGAATCAGGCTGTGGGAAGTCGACGACTGGGCGCACGATGATCGGACTTTATGAGGCGACTCAAGGGTCGATTAAGTATGGCGGAGTCGATATGAAGCAGTGGGAGAAGAGAAGTCAGCGTCAGCAGATGAATCGGATGATGCAGATGATTTTCCAAGATCCATACTCTTCACTTAATCCTCGGATGACAGTTGCGGACATTATCGCAGAAGGAATCGATATTCATTGCTTGTTGTCTAGTCGGGGGCAGCGGATGGCGAAAGTGTATGAACTATTAGAAACCGTTGGTCTGAACCGTGAACACGCAAGTCGTTATCCACATGAATTTAGCGGAGGTCAGCGTCAGCGGATCGGGATTGCGCGTGCACTTGCTGTTAATCCAGAGTTCATTATTGCCGATGAGCCAATTTCTGCACTCGACGTATCCGTTCAAGCGCAAGTTGTTAATTTGCTCAAGGAGCTTCAGCGGGAGAAAGGGCTGACGTATTTATTCATTGCTCATGATCTATCTATGGTGAAGCACATTAGTGATCGAATTGGGGTTATGTATCGGGGGAGAATTGTTGAACTTGCAAGTAGTGCAGAGTTGTATGAGAATCCGATGCATCCGTATACACAGTCGCTGCTATCAGCGATCCCTCAGCCAGATCCCGTGCAAGAGAGAAAGCGGAAACGGATTATATTCGATCATGAGACGTACGTACGAGACGAAGCGCGCCAAACATTCCGTGAAGTAAAACCAGGGCACTGGCTAGCTTGTTCTGATGATGATTATGATTTAACGAATTCAGCGAAAAAATATCATGCATAACGAGGAGGAATTCCATGCGGAAAAACCTTCAACATACGATGGTAATGATCGTGTCCGTGTGTTTGCTATCACTGATCGTGGCGTTCATGCGTCAAGCAACATTCTGGCTATCCTATATTAATACAGTTTCACTTGTCTCGTTAGTGCTGCTCATGATCGGTGGGAGCATGTGGGTCTTACAAAGCGGAGTACAAGATCGGGTAATCCGAATTTTTATGCTGTTTAGTAAGCATCAAGATAAAGTGGGGCAATATGTGGATCAAGTTGCCCCACAAACTATGCAATCTCGCCCCACGCTACGCTATGCAGTGACGTACCCTTTTTTATGGGCAGGGGGATTATTGTTTGTTGGGATGTATGTGGTATCAAGTGTGATGGTGGGCGGCTTAGAATAGCCGTCTATCTTTATTTTTTTAATCGGATAATTGAATTTATTAGAGTCTCCTAACTACAGTCCCAAAGGTAATCTTCATATTCGCTGCATAGGTGATAGTTGATTCTTGATGAAACTCTTGTGATAGAAGTAGTTCATTCTCATATTGAGTGATAGCCTCTTGCTCAGTTGCTCCACGATCAATCAGATTGTGAATAAACGATTCACGATCCTGAGTTGGAGCATCTGCATAACCACTATCGAGCAAAGATTGATAAAGCTTCTGTTTATGGCTATCTTCCATATTTGGGTGAAGGAAATTTACTTTGTCGGAGACCCGGCACTCAATATTTTGCAAACCCAATTGACTGAAATAAACAGGAATCTTCATTCCGATATTGCCGTCTTTCCCACTTTGAGCAGCACTCTGTTCATAAAGCTTCTGGAGAAGTCCAAGTTGAACCGTCTTGGATTGAGTTGGTCCATGAAGGTGGAAGTTTGCCATATTCGAAATCCAATGAGGCTCGAAGGTGATCATTTTTCCCGTTTCAACAACGGTGTCCATCATTTTCTGGAGAATTGTCATTGGATTCGGTACATGAAGCAGAAAGGCATGGCATATCGCGATATCGTATTTTCTCTCCAGAACAATCTCCTGAATGTCCCCTTGTATAAATTCTGTTTCATATGGAAGCTTTGCATAAAGCTGTCTTGCTTCATCCAGTAATTGATCCCCAAGATCAACACCCGTGTATGTAGAACCTTCGGGTAAGAGCGGTAGGAGCTTGAGTCCCAAATATCCATACCCACAGCCGAAATCGATAATGTGCACAGGTGATTCGATCTTCCAGACCATTTTGACTAAAAAATTAATGTAATCATCGTTGTAGTATAAGTCTCTTGAGTTACGTAGATATTCAATTCTCGTGTCCCAATAATAATCACTCATGGCAGTTACTCCTTGTTATGTAATAGGTAAAACAGGTCAGATAGCTTCAAGACAAGGATACATATGATGTGGATGAAGGTAAAGGGAAAATATAACAAAATAATAGTTGCAATAACATCATATATCGATTATGATTAACTTAGTTGCAATAACAACGTATATAGGAGGAGATTAAAATTACACAACAATCTAATCAACATGACAAAAATACAACTGAATCACATGGCCACTATATCTCAGCCATTTACCGTCATATGCAAATCTTAATCTCCGCGGAGCTAGCGCCATACCGAATCGGAAGTGGACAGTATATTTTTCTAATGGTGATAGCAACTGGCCAGCCAATCACACAGAAAGCGCTAAGTGAGAAGTTGCTCATTGATAAGACGACAACCGCTAAGGCGATAGCAAAGCTAGAATTAGAAGGGTACGTGCGAAGAGAAGTCGATCCTGCAGATAATCGCTACCATCAGCTCTATTTGACAGAAGCAGGTCGTGAAGTTGTTCCGAAGGTACAAGAATCTTTGGGGCGGGTGAAGAGCCGAACGAAGAAGGGTATTACTGATGAAGAATATGATGTATTTATCGGTATGTTGAAGAAGGTTCTTCATAATCTCAGCGAATAACAATAAAATTGCTTAATCCTAGGAGGATGTTAAACATGATCGTACTTCCATTTATCTCGGTAGACAATTGCAAAGATGAAATCAAGTATTATCAACGCGTGTTTGGCGGAGAGATTACAATTTTGCGTAAGCAAGGGGATGAAGTGCTTAACGCAGATTTGCATGTTGATGGTGGGATCTTGAATTTCGCCGATTCTCAAGCAGCAAAGCCAGAAGTGAAAGGCGATTACGTGAGAATCTTCTTGAAAATCGACACAGAGGAGAAGTTCCGTAACATCTATGATGAATTCGCATCGACTGGTAAGATTCACACCGAATTGTACGAAGCTCCGTTTAACGGACTGCTTGCAATCGTGGCTGATCGAAACGGCGTATGCTGGGTGTTATCTTACTATAGATAATCGTTATGAAGATTGGAGAGCCACCTTATGGGGTGGCTCTTTGTTGTTCAAGATTTAGTTACTGTTTGTTTCATTCAAAATAAAACCAATTTACTTTGTAGCGTAAAGTCTGAATAAGCCCTGCTTTTTCCGCTGTTTTCTGTGAGGCGATATTACTTTCCATGCAGTCCCACCATGCTGTAATCTGGTTTTCATTGAATGTATTTAGCAATAATTGTACAAGGGAGCTAGACAGACCTTGTTTCTTATAAGGCTGAAGTGTTTCAACCCCAATGGTGTGGGTAGAATGAAACTTCGCTGATGAGATGGCCATACTTGCGATTTGATTATCCACTGTTAATGCAATGTATCCATATCCATTTTGTAAAAAGTTATTGATAGTCCCCCAATATTGCTCCACATATTTGATCAGAAAATCAGCGTTTTTATAGGCTCCCATGTGTATTTCAGTGAATAGAGCTTCGTTAACCGCTAGGGCTCTAAAGGGTTCTATATGAATAGAGTAATTTTCACTTCTGTTCGCAACGGATTTATATACGTATTGGTAGCTTTCATGTAGCTCTCTATTAGCAATGCTTTGATAAATGGTCGGATACCAAGACTCCTCTGCGGAAAACTCGAAATAATTGATATCTTTATCCTTAAGAAAAGGGATAATTTCGTTCTCAATCAGAATTTTAATCGATGCAGGGAAAGAAGGATTATTTGCTCGACCCATGAAGTTGAAGCATTCTAAACCATTTGACCATACAAGTGCAGAGGACGGATTCTCCAAGTTGTCGACCCACACTTCACCAGGGTTATGCCCTGCAACTACTGCTGCAAACATGCAATCACTATGAGCATGAATCAATTGGTCTGCAAGCCATTCGTTTCTTATGAGAATACGATACATGTATGTCACTTCCTATTCTTATGTCAACTGAGTAAGCTCAACCGTAATTGCATTACAAACCCAATCACTGTCGAGAATATATACCAAGCGAAGATTTGATGTCTGTGTCTCAGAATCAGTTTCAAGTTTATAACGTAATCGTATTTCTACTTTGTCTTGCAATTTACTCCAAGCTTCTTCAATTGAAACGGTCGGCTTCAGGAATAGATCGTTATCGTCATTGGAAAGATCGGTATTAAACATTTTCAAAGCATCAATCGTATTATTTAACGCCCAAGATTCACGATCAATAATGAACCGGATACCAGCTCCACCAATACCAACCCCATGAAGCATACGGTGGATGGTCACCTGAATCTGATTGCCTAGCATACTTTGAATTGGCGGGTGTCCTAGCTTGTTGATGAATGCGTATTGATACTGCGTCTTGTCAGCAGATGATTGCCGTAGGCAGGAGACTGCAATGTCTTTCGCACGCTCTACCTCATCATCCGTTAATAGAGGGTAGAATGGGTGTGGGGCATATGGGTCCGCATTAGTCGTATGGTCGGGTAGTTTCAAGGCATTATAGCTATCAGTTGTAAAAATAGGCTTCTTCAAATTTACGATGGGTTGATGTTCTAATGTTAAACTCGCATCCATGTCGATTACTTCAATAAGCTCATCCTTGTCTTCTCGAATCAGTTCCCCAGTTACAGCGTCATATATATTTTCTCGCCATGCATAGTAAGGATATTTTGGAGATATTAACTTGTGATAGAAGAGCGACAACTGGTTGGGATTGAACTGTTTCACGAAATTCTCAAGGGGGATCGGATTTTCATTCTTGGTGAATGAGCTGGAATCCCACCTATAAGATAAGTGGATGAGATTGAAGTTATGATCGAGTGTAATATTGAACATTTGGTAGTCGCTAACACGGATACCATTGTGTGCACGTACGTATTGAACTTCATAGAGATCATGATTTGTGATTAATTTCTTGGTTACATATAATTCAGCAGTGTTAATCGTTAAGTCCAGCTTGTGTATCCATCCAATAATGTTAGGGTAGATTTCTTCGTAAACTTCATCGCTCATTTCTTCATTTGTCTCATTGAGATCATTACGGCGATCATGACGATAATAAGCGGTTATTTTACCAGTAACAGCGTCTAATTCAGCTCGAATCGTATGTGGATTTACTAGTTCATCCTCATCCAGCCTTGGCTCGCCAATCTTGTTCCATTCGAGCTCAATACGGAAATAAGGCTTCATATTCGGTTCTGCATTGCGATAAATACCACTGTAGATGATTTCATGTGTTGCAGGTATATCTAAGCAATGATGTACATGTTTAATCGCTTCGTTTATCGTAATAAGCTTCATTTGGGTATACTTCTCCTTTTGACTTAGGTCTAATCGCGAGTGATACATCATAACGGGGATCTCCATAAGCTCCACCGCTCCAATCAATAAATGCAGGGTCGTTTTCCAAAGTAAGGACGCTTCTCACAGTTTCACCTTGAAAATGTTCCTTAGAAGCCAAGTGTGAGTCACATTATGATCGAGTTCCTGCTCGAAATAATGATAGATTTTTTTTAGGAGATCACACAATTGTATCATTGGGTAACTTAAATTGGAAAAGGATAAGTCACCACAAAACTCGAATTATATTGGGATTGCAAATAAGAGGTTAGAGATATATAAAGAAGTCTAGTGACTTACAGGAGGGTTCTATGGATCATTTACTACTGTTTCAAATGAAGATGGCGCGGGATTGGTGCATTGAAGTGGCTGAGTCATGTCCGAATGAGCTTTCGGTAATTCAGCTAGATGTATTCAACAATACGATACAATGGCAAGTTGGGCATATTCTAACTGTAACGGAAAGGATGTTGTTTCAATATCCGGGTGATACTACATTGCTTCCATCAAACTTCACTAAATGGTTTGAATCCGGAACGAGTCCGGCTAATTGGACTGAACAACCTCCTAGCTTAAATGATCTCATTACACTTCTATACGATCAACAAACAAGGCTTCTTGCTATACCACCTGAAAAGTTTGAGGAGATACTAACTAAACCCTTCTTCGGATTTTTTCGATATGGAGAGTGTGCTGGATTTACAATCCTTCATGAAACTCTGCACGTAGGAAAGATGGAGGAAATGATTCGATTGTTACGTCAGTAAATTGATGGTTAACAGCAATAGATAAAGGGAGAGGACTCATCCTCTCCCTTGTTCGCGTGATTACTTCGCTTTCTTACCTTCAATAGAAGCCCATTTGTAGCTTGTGTATACGCCGAATGGGTGATTGATTACATTCTTCACATAAGATTTCGTCAGCTTCGCTACACCACTTTGGTAAAGTGGAAGTACTGCAGCATCTTCTTCGATTAACACTTTCTCAGCATCTTGCAGCAGTTTCCAACGTTCAGGCAAGTTTGTAGAATTTTCTTTTGCTTTTTTCATCAAGTCATCGTACTTCGCACTTTTGTAATCCGATGCATTGTAGGAATTGTCGGAAAGGAAAATGTCTAAGTAAGTCGTTGGATCTTGATAGTCTGGACCCCAACCGGAGTTGTTAATGTCATATTGAAGCTTCTTCTCAAGTGCTAATTTTTGTTTTTGTGGTTGAACGTTGATTGTAATCGTTAAGCCCGGAAGGTTCTTCTCCCACTGATTCTTCAAGTATTGTCCAATCGTCTTGGAAACTTCTCCTTCATAGTTCAAGAACTCAAGCTTAATTGCAGACTCACCAAGTTCTTTAAGACCTTGCTCCCAATATTTCTTTGCTTCGGCAACGCCTTCTTTTTGGAAATCGCCGTATTTATCACGGAAATCTTTACCGTCTGGACCGAACGAGAAGTCTTTAGCAACCAGGTAGTTAGCAGGTGTGGAACCGTTGTTTAAGATGATGCCTGTAAGCTCTTCTTTATTTACGCTAGACCTTAGTGCTTTACGGATATTAACGTTGTTTAAGTATTTATTCTTTTGGTTAACTTTTAGGAATGTAATTGTTGGATCAGAATAAGTTTGGTACTCTTTGCTCGTTTTGTATTGCTCTGTGAATTCGGATGTTAGACCGGAAATATCGATCTGACCCGCTTCGTACAGGTTAATTGCAGTTTGGTTGTCTTTTACGATTTTGAAATTAATTTGTTCAAGCTTGACGTTCGCAGCATCCCAGTAGTTTGGATTTTTCTTGAATACGTAGCCATCATCGTGTTTCCAAGAATCCAAGACGAATGGACCGCTGTAGATCATCGTATTGGCTTCTTGTGCGTACGCTGTACCTTGAGCTTCAACGAATTTTTTGTTCATTGGGTAGAAGAGTGGGTGTGTGATTAAGCTGAGGAAGTACGGTGTTGCGTTAGCTAGTTCAACTTGGAGTGTCTTGTCGTCGATCGCTTTAATACCAAGCTCAGAAGGAGCTTTCTTCTTGTCTTTAATATCTACTGCATTCTTTACATCGAGTAAGAATATGTAGTTTGGTGATGTAGCAGCTGGATCAAGCGCTTTTTTCCATGCATATTCAAAATCACCTGCAACGATCGAATCACCATTGCTATATTTCGCATCGCGAAGGTGGAACGTATAAGTCTTACCATCTGCACTCACATCATGGGACTTTGCAATACCAGGAGTAGGTAAGTTTTTCGGATCAAGACGATATAAACCCTCAAGTAAGTTGTTCTGTACAACGGTTGCTGGATTATCGACGTTACCGAGTGTGTTCAATGTAACAATATCTTGCCCAGCAGAAAGGTTAAGAATTTGTGGTTCAGTAGACGGTTCTTTAGGTGCCGTAGTTGCTGCGCCTGGAGTTGGACTCGGTTCGTTCGAGCTTGTTGCTGTCTTTGCTCCTCCACTGCACGCTGTAAACACTAAGCTGAATGCAAGGAGGAGAGAAATGCTTAATGACCCTCTTTTTTTCATTGTCGGTTCACCTTAACTTTCCATTGATTTGACTTGCTTTATGGTTAACAACATCTGTATGTAGCCCCAAGCTGCGATAGGAAAATGGGAGCATCGCCTCCTTTCGGCGGGAGTGATTGATGCTCCCAAAGTCAGGGTGCTTCGAAAAAAAGAACCACTTCCGGTCGCTGTCTCAATCGTGAAATTTTGAATTTATTTAATGGTATCTTCACGATTTCAAAGGCGAACGCTACGCTCCTCCAGTTGGTTCTTCTTTTCTACGCTCGACTTTGTGAGCATCATTAGTTATTTAATAATTGCAAAGATAAATACAATGGTCAGTTACAACAAAATAAGTTCCTTCGGCGAGCGGGTGAGTACCTCGCAGCCTGTTGCGGTGATGAGGACGTCGTCCTCAATGCGTACGCCGCCGACGCATGGGATATAGATGCCCGGCTCGACAGTCATGATCATGCCCTCCACAAGTTCGTTCTCGGATTTCGTGGAGAAGAAAGGTTGTTCGTGAAGATCCACCCCAAGTGAATGCCCCGTTCCGTGACCAAATCCATATCCATTCTGCTCGACATAACCGTGAGCGAATAAGTCAACATCTTTACATGCAACACCGGGCTTTAACATGGCAATCGTCTGTAATTCTGCTTCAAGTACAATCTCATATACTTCTTTAAGCTGCGCGAGTGGATGACCCACTGCGACCGTACGCGTCATATCTGAACGGTATCCACGGTATAAAGCGCCGAAGTCCAGCGTCACCATATCGCCTTGCTCAATGACCTTCGTTGTAGCTACACCATGTGGCAATGCTCCACGGTGACCGGAAGCCACAATTGTATCGAATGATGAGCAATCTGCCCCTGACGCACGCATGAACATTTCCATCTCATTGGCTACATCTTTTTCAGTTAGACCTGGTTTAATGAAATTTAAGATGTGGGAGAACGTAGCATCAGCAATCTCAACAGCCTTACGAATAATTTGAATCTCCTCAGCTGACTTCACCATGCGAATATTCTCAATGTAACCGGATACAGGAATGAGTTCAGCTTGGACTTTGTCCTTGTATGCAGTGAAGTTCGTGAATGTCATGTGATCCTGTTCAAAAGCAAGCTTCTTAACCCCAAGCTTCTCGCATTCGATCGCGATCTGTTCCACAAAAGATACATCGAATTGAATGACCTCAAATGCTGATGCTTGATTTCTCGCTTGATCCGTGTATCTGAAGTCAGTAATCAGGATAGCTTTCTCGAGTGTGACCAGAGCAACACCAGCAGTACCTGTAAAACCTGTCAAGTACCTCCGATTAGAAGCGCCTGTAACGAGTAGTCCATCTAACTGCTCAGTTCGTAATTGTTCGCGTAATGCTTCAATGCGTGCTTGCATGTGTCAACCTCCTCATGAGTATGTAAATCATTTGTTAATTTCTTCTATGCAAAATAAATGCCATCTTCTTACATGCGCGGCTTTGGCTAAGTAACGCGACTGTGTAGTGCGATCTGTTAATTAGTTATACAGTTCTGGTCTAAGTTGTAAAAACGTTTAGACAGTTGTCTTAATGATGAATGTATCTGTGTGTGGCATATAAATTGCTTGAATATCGTTGCCGGCTTATGAAGGTGAATGAGAATATATATGGAAAATAATGAGAGATGATATTCAGGGAGGTTACATCATGCAAGTGAAACAGTTGTTTACGACGATTGATGCCCATACGGGTGGGGAGCCATTACGTATTATTACAGGTGGTATACCGCCGCTTAGAGGGAATACGATACTAGAGAAACGTGCTTATTTCCGTGAGAATCTGGACTATATTCGCCAAGTATTGATGTACGAACCGCGCGGTCATCATGGGATGTATGGGTGTGTGATTACGCCACCTGTTAGTGACGATGCTGACTTTGGCGTACTGTTCATGCATAACGAAGGGTACAGTTCAATGTGCGGACATGGCATTATTGCCGTTGTGACCGCGGTAATCGAGACTGGCTTTTTACAAGTAGAGGGAAACAATCCGACGATCATTATTGACAGCCCAGCTGGCAAGATCATTGCTGAGGCGAAGATTGAGGGTAACGAAGTGAAATCCGTCTCTTTTGAAAATGTTCCTTCGTTCGTCTTCGCATCCGATGTTGTAGTGAAGCTTGAAGATCGCGAAATTCTTGTGGATATCGCGTTCGGCGGGGCTTTCTATGCCATTGTGCATGCCAAGGATTTGGATGTAAAAGTAGACATCGAACATTTGGCACAGATGCAGAAGCTGGGTAGTGCTATTAAACATGATATCGAGAGTAAAATGGTTGTCCAGCATCCATTAGAAGCAGAACTACAAGGGATTTACGGGGTGATCATATCCGATGAGCCTAAGCTAGCATCTTCACATTTACGTAATGTCACGGTTTTTGCAGAAGAACAGATTGACCGTTCGCCTTGTGGTACAGGGACTTGCGCGAGAATTGCAGCACTTCATGCACGCGGAGAGTATACGAATGGAGAATTGTTCGTTCATGAGGGTATTGTAGATAGTCAATTCATTAGTCAAGTGATGGAGAAGACGGAAGTAGCGGGGTATGCAGCAATTGTGCCACGAGTTGAAGGCAATGCATTCATTACAGGCATGCATCAATTCGTTGTCGACCCAACAGATCCACTGGCTAAAGGCTTCCTGCTAAGCTAACGTTCCAATAATTAATGAGGTGAACCACATGCTAGTATTAACTGCTCAAGATCAAGCGAAGCTGGTCCAAATGGACGAAGTGATTGAAGCCGTAAGTATTGCCCTAGCTGAGTATTCAAGTGGACGTGCGATTGCTCCGATTCGAATGTCGATTCCTGTGGATGAGCATCATGGAACCGCACTCTTCATGCCATCCCTTGTTGCAGGTGCAGACAGCCTAGGAGTTAAGTTCGTATCGGTGTTCCCAGATAATAAGCGCATTGGCAAAAAGACGATTTATGGCTTGATGATCTTATCCGATATGACAACAGGTGAACCGTTGGCAATATTGGAGGCTTCTTATTTAACAGTCATTCGTACTGGAGCAGCATCGGGTCTTGCGACCAAGCTGCTTGCACGTGAGAATGCGAAGGTTCTTGGTGTGATTGGAACAGGGGCTCAGTCCAAGGGAATGATCGAAGCTGTACGTTGTGTGCGAAAGATTGAAGAAGTTAGACTCTATAATCGGAGTTTAGATAAAGCGCATGCGCTTGCAGCAGAATTGCGAGAGGAAGCGGGAAGTGAACACTTAAGAATCATCGTTGTAGAAGAAGCAGATCAAGCCGTGCAAGGCTCAGATATTGTACTGACGGCAACGAATTCAAGTGAACCGGTCTTCTCCGCTGGAGCGATTTCGCCAGGCTTGCATGTGAATGCAATTGGTTCCTTCCGCCCTCAGATGCAAGAGTTACCAAGTGCTCTGATCGCGCAGGCAAGTAAAGTAGTTGTTGAATCTATCGAATCTGCTCTAGATGAAACAGGGGATCTACTTATTCCTATTGCGCAAGGTGTCTTCTCAGCGGAACATATTCACGCTGAACTCGGAGAAATCGTAAACGGACTTCAACAAGGGCGCGATAATGAGGATGAGATTACCGTGTTTAAATCTGTAGGCTTAGCTGTCATGGATGTCGTTGTTGCGAAGTTGTTGTATGATCGTGCGATGCAAGTTGGGATCGGACAACAAGTAAATTTATAAGATTAGTGGTATTGAAAAAAGAGGGCTTTCGCCCTCTTTCATTATGAAATATGTGTACCACTATCTCCTTGAAGCGCGATTGCAGCTTCTTTTAAAGAACAAATGATGGAGTGCTTACCAAGCTTAGCAAATGAAAGAGCAGCTTCCATCTTTGGTCCCATACTACCAGAAGAGAAGTGTCCATCATGCATGTACTGATTCGCTTCATCAACTGTAATGTGACGCAGTGCTTTCTGGTCTGGTGTACCATAGTTGATAAACACAGTGTTCACATCAGTAACCATCATGAAGATGTCTGCATTAGCTTCTTGTGCAAGTTTAAGTCCACTGCGATCTTTATCCACGACAGCCTCTACACCAGATATCGTGCCATCTTCAGCTGCAACAACTGGAATTCCGCCACCACCTGATGCGATAACGAGAGAGCCACTAGCGACTAGTTTCATAATGGATTCGGATTCCATAATCGATTGTGGTTGTGGAGAAGGTACGACACGTCTCCAGCCTCGACCCGCATCTTCAATCATATTCCAGTCTTTCTCTTCCATCATCTGCTTCGCTTCTTCCTCGCTATAGAACGTTCCAATTGGTTTTGTTGGGTGATTGAATGCCTCATCATCAGCAGACACTTGTGTCTGTGTTAATATACTCACCACATCTTGTTTCAGTCCACGCTTATGAATCTCATTCTTCAAGCATTGATCCAGCATGTAGCCGATCATCCCTTGTGATTTCGCGTTACATACATCAAGAGGGAATGGAGGAACGACATCCATCGCTTCTTCATTTTGACGCAAGATGAGTCCGACTTGCGGGCCGTTACCGTGTGTAACGACAACCTCATAACCTTGTTCAACAATATCAGCAATGATCTCGCTGCTTTTACGTACGTTTTCTAGTTGATTCTCATATGTTGCTTCTTGGTGAGGTTGTAGGATGGCGTTCCCCCCCAAGGCAATTACAACGCGTTTTGACATGATGATTCCTCCTTATGGTGATGAGGGCATGGATAATTCCTAATGCCGTATCGATGCCGGAGCTGTGTCCGGTTTGTAATAGTCTGATCAATTTAGCTTGAAAAAGTAGTGTATCTTTCAAAGTCAGCGCATGAATGACATGCGTTATTTTGTCGCTGAAACGTCCTTCCAGGGCATGCAGTAAATAGGATTTGCTTACGTCTGTTGTAAGCTCTTCCGTTTCAATCAGTTGACGCAAAGTACTTACAAAGGCAGGATGAAAGGCTTGTGTCAACGTATGCACAGCTAACAATCCAACGATATAATCGTCACCTGACGGTGTGAGCCCTTGTCCGCGTCCCAAGAAATAGCGAAGAAGTCGATCTAATTTCTGTTTATCTATGTTTGCCTCAGAGAGCAATATTTGCATCAGTTCATTCTTATTTCGAATTGTCGTTTCTATAGAAAGTTCTAACCTTATTTCATCTGTATCACGGAAAAATTCTTCCCAAGTCGCTCCAAGACCGGTTCGTTCTTTCTTAATGAAGTGCAAGTGATCCATCGCATCATCATTAATAAGATCGTGATAATTCAAGTATTGGCTTGAATCAATTGTGTATTGAAATCTCGATGCCATAGATAGATCGATCGTCATTGGATAATCAGGGTGATCAAAGTGAATCAAGTCAGCAGACTGAGCGATCACAGTTTGATTCTGTTTGACATAGAAGCGAAGCCTGCGAACTTGTTCTTGCCTCATATGAATGCCATAAGGCAGCATGCCATTCTTCGTTGTTCCAACAAAAATGAGCTTCTTACCAAACGCGATATTGATTCCATTTTCAAAAATGCTATGAATATAACCCACCGGCTTCTGGGAGAGAAGCGTAGCCAGCTGTGCGTGTACGTTCTCTCCCATGAAGATCGATGTGTAGATCGGTGTATTACTGTAATCCCAGCTTAGTTGCATAAGCTTCAAGTGCTTTCTCGAAACATTCAACAGGTGGACGTACCGTGCCGGCACCGATCTGTCCTACTCCTGGTTCCTTATGGGCAATTCCAGTATTAATGACAGGAGTAATGCCTGTTTCCACAACTTTACGAGCATCGATACCTAAGCAGACACCACGGAAGTTCCATGTTGGAACGGTGAAGTTCGGGTTCTGATCTAGACAAATTTCAACCATCTCGTTACTTGTTGCAAGTGCATCTGAGAAGCCACCTGCGCCTACGAATCTCGTTACGCCAGGAGCAGCGATCATCGCCATACCACCAACACCGAATGTTTCTGTAATCGCGCTGTCACCGATATCTGGGTTTGCTTCAGCTTGGGAGTAGCCCGTGAAGAACAAGCCTTGCGGGATATTAACGGGTGCTGTAAACCACTGATCCCCCATACCGCTGATGCGAATTCCGAAATCTTTACCATTACGGCACATCGCTGTAACGACTGTTCCAGATTCAATGGTGCGAGAACCATCCATTACTGCTTTTGTAGATGCCATCATAATGTTCAAGAAGAACTGGTCTGTATTCGCTAAGAATTTAATAACGCCTTGCATAAGCTCTTTGTCCATATCGAGACTTACGATGTAAGGGCTAATTTCTTTTAGGAAAATAAGGGATGCTGCAATATTACGTTGATGGAACTCATCGCCCATTGTGATGGCTTTTGCAATCATAACGTTCAGGTTCAGGCCATCTTCTGTAGAACGAAGTGCTTTGGATAGTGTAGGTCCAAGAACATCCTTCATCCAAGTCAGACGAGCAATTACTTCTTCGGAGAAAGCACCGAAGCGAAGTACTTTACCAATTCCTTCATTCATGATGCAGTATGCTGTATTACCTTCAGAGCGGTTCTCAACGACGAATACAGGCATGTTACCGGAAGTGATTCCACCCATTGGACCTACTGCATTGGCATGGTGACAAGGAATGAAGTTGATCTCACCTTGTTCAAGCATCCGGCGAGCATCCGCCTCATCTTTCGCCCAACCTTCGAATAGAATAGCGCCGACGCATGAGCCTTGCATTGGACCAGTCATGTCCTCGTAAGCAATTGGTGGACCTGCGTGTAATAACGTTCTGCTGTTTAGTTCAGGAATTACCGTATGCGCTGGAACAACGTCAACTAGGAATGGTGCGCCACCTGCAATTTTATCAATGACGGCTTGGTTAGATTCATCAATCGTATAGTCATCTGTACGATTCAAGTGATCTAATACTTGCTGCATTCTGACATTGCCGCCAGCAACGGGTCTCCAGTCGTACTGTACAGCCGTTGCACCGCTTGCCGTAATCGCATCTGTAAATTTGGATAAGCCAACGTTAATGATGGAAGGCTTTTTGCTTAGTAAATCTCTCATCGCTTCCGATGTATTCAACTCTTCAGTAGCTTCAACATTAGCTGGTACATGTGCCTTAGGTGCATCTTCGATAGATAGATTCATCATGCTAAGAACTGTGAGTACGGCTTGGTTATTGCTTTCTGTAATCAAGACACCGACTTCTTCAAACATACGTTTTTGTTCAGCAAAAGATTGTGGATCTTGGTGTGTGCCACAGATCGATGCAACGAAGTAAAGGTTGCGACCTTCTGCTTTAGCTGCTGCAATTGCTTTTGCAATCGCCGGAGCAAGTACGCTTGCCATGTGATCATGCCCACCGTACCCTAGAACGACATCGAACAAGATAACTGCAGTAGTAGGGTCTTGAGCTGCTTTCTCTATATGTTGAATACGTGTAGCTGGGTCAATCATTGGGTGTGGTTTACCTTGTGTGTACATATCGTCACCTAAGTCCACGACGCAGTGACCGCCGGAGCGAAGCACGTAACCTTCTTCGTGAATAATTCCATCCTTTAATTGAAGTGCGTCTGCAATCAGCATTGCAGCTTCCGTTGCGAGTGTACCGCCTGCATATAGACCTTGAATGGAAGTTTGTTCTGGCAATAAGATCGTAGTAGGTACTTCAAGCTCATTTCTATAAGCTGGGAGAATGCTATTTCCTTTAGCAAGATCAACAGCAATTCTAGCTGTTTCTTCAATGGTGTAAGCTTGATACACATTACCAACATGCTCGGTTGGCTTCTCGCCAAGGAATAGAGTAACAACTGGTTTGTTAACACCTTGTAGTAAACGTACAACTTTATCTCGTACAGGTTTTGCTGGTGGCTTCGATACAATAACGATGACTTCCGTCTGCTCGCTACTTGCAAGCCCTTGAATACTATCTAGCATTGTAATCGCTCCAACACCTTCAGAGAGATCACGTCCACCTGTACCGATGGCATGGCTGATTCCGCAGCCCATACGGTCAATTAGAGTTGAAACTTCTTGAATACCAGTACCCGAAGCACCTACAATACCGATGTTTCCGGATTTCACACGGTTAGCAAATGCAAGAGGGACACCAGATAGAATAGCTGTACCGCAATCGGGACCCATCACGATTAAACCTTTGTTATGTGCTTTTTCTTTTAAACGTAATTCATCTTCAACAGGCATATTATCACTGAAAATAAAGGTATGAAGACCAAGATCGAGTGCTTTATTTGCTTCTGCTGCTGCATATTGACCAGGTACAGAGATCATCGCCATATTGGCACTTGGATTTTCTTTGATCGCACGTTCCCAAGAGCGAACATTCTGGATGGTAGCTTGGCTGTTATTAATGGATTGATCATTAAGGAAGTTGTCTACGGCCACAAGAATGTCATCGATGCTCGTGTTATCTTCTAGATCAATGACGATACAAATATCGTTAGCACCAGCTTGTTCGAGTTCAACTGTATATAATCCGGAATTGCCCATAATTTCTTTATTTGCAGGCGTACCCATCATGATGGAAGATTGATTTACACCTTCTTGTGCGGAAATATGGTTCGTTAGAAGCATCAGGTTTACGGAATCTTGATAGGAATTCTTCTTAATGATCGTATGTAACATTCTCATCCACCTCGTATAGTCTATAGTTGTCTTCTGATTCGGTTTATAAAGAGGATATTATTTAAGTTGCAAAAGGATCCTTGTGGTTGTACTTGTTATGATGAATCACATCGGATACGAGATAATCGTACACTTCATCGACAATCTCAATACCGTTAGCCTCATTTTCTTGTTCAATGATGTCATAGTTCTGACCTGGGTAGAGCACTTGATCGAATCCAGGTGCAGGCTTGATGTTATTTAAGTCGCGCATTGTTTGTGTAATGTTACGACGGAATGTTTCTAAGTCCGTGAAGAAGGAAGGATCAATGACGATATGCAATTGTCCTAGATTGCGACCTTCCGTTAAATCGTTATACATCGAGCTAACACGGCTTCCGAATGGTAGTCCTAGTAAGATACCGGAGAGAATATCGACCATCATCATGAGGCCATATCCTTTAGGTCCAGCGATTGGCAGGAGTGCATGTACTTGGAATGGATCGCTTGTGTTAGCACCGTTCTTGTCAACCGCCCAAGTGTCCGGAATGGCTTCGTGCTTGGAACGTGCATGAAGAATTTTGCCCCAAGCTTGTACGGTAGTTGCCATGTCAAACGTAATGAGGGAGCTGCCTTCTCCTGGAGCGGCAAATGCAATTGGGTTCGTGCCGTAATAAGGCTCTGCACCGCCAAAAGGTACAACCATCGGGTCAGACTGACAGATGGAAAGCCCAATTAATCCTTCACGTGCAGCTTGTTGCACATAGTAGGATAGAGCACCACTATGACCAATCCGACGAACACCTACAATCGCAATTCCATTTTCTTTGGCAATATTCACGGCATGTTCCATGGCTTGCTTAGCTGCAACGTGACCTGCGCCATTGTCTCCATCGAGTACTGCCGAACAAGGACCGGTCTGCTCATAGGTGAAGTTAGGATTTACATTTGTACCGCCTTTTTCAATACGCTCTGCATAATATTCAACACGCATAGCACCATGAGAGTGAACACCGCGAACATCCGCATGAACGAGTACATCTGCCACGACATCTGCATGGCTAGTCGTTAAGCCTGCACGTGTAAGCTTTGTGCTAATGAGCTTGTGCAGTTTCTGTTTGGTTACTTTCATGATCAGTACCTACTTTGCAATGTATTCCGCTAATCCCTGTTGTTTGAGGGTAAGGTCTAACAACAGGGGGGCGGTTAGATGTATGAATTAAAGAGAAGCATCACGGTTGCAATCTTTGGAGTACAAGTAAGCGAATGGTTCTCTGCCTACGGCATATGTAGCTTGTGGAACATAGGGCCCCATGTACAGATAGTCGCCTTTTTTAATCGGAATCCACTCATTGTCTAGGTTGTATACACCTTCACCGGATAGCATAATCGCACCATGCTCTTGATAATGCGTCTCAACAAATGGATGACAGCCGCCGGGTTCGAACGCTAAGATATGGAAGTTCATATCGAAAGCAAGGTCCGTTGGAAGCAAGTCTTGCAGCTTTACATTGGCCATGTCGTCATAATCAATTGCAGCAATCTCATTGACATTACCGGATACGACCCAAGGCGTACGGCTGTTATCTGGAAGTGGTGTGTATTTTTGTTTGTATAAGAATAGCTTGGTATCGGCAGTTTGCGCGTTCTCTAAGTACATCGTTACACCCGAAGGACAGTACAAGTAGCCACCTTGTGTTAAGTGGAAGGCTTCATCATTTGCAGATGCTTTTACTTGCCCTTCCATACAGTACACGAATGTTTCTACGCCTGGTTCGCCGTAGCCTTGTAAATTCTTGCCTCCTTCGTGCATCGTGATTACATAATCAACGAATTTCGCACCTAAACGTGGGGAAGCGAGGATCGTCAGATCACAATTTTCAAAACCAGGAACAACGTTCTTAACTTGTCCTTCTGGTGGAATTAAAGCGAAATTGCCTCTTTTAATAATGGAACGGCTGGATAATAAATCTCTAGGGTATCCCATTGTTACATTCTCTCCTTTACAAAATGAATTCGATATCATGTCAGCTATAGATTAGGAGCTAACTGTGTTTGGACCTTGTGGTTTGTTTCTAAGATTCGTAATTAACATGAATGTTGCACCAATAATGATGATGATAGTTGCAAGGTAGAAACCTAATACTTTCGAACCTGTCGCATCAGAGATAAGACCTGTTACGAGTGGTGCTAAAACCGATGACATCATACCGAAGAAGTTGAACACGCCAAACGTAGTACCAATACCTTTCTTAGGAGCAATATCTGCTACATAAGAGATTAGAATCGGCTCAACTGCAAGTTTACCTAGGAACCCGTAAAGAACTAGACAAACAATTAGAAGTGTCGTCGTTTGAACAGATACGGTTAAGAACAACATACCTGCTGCTAACAATTCGAGTGTAATAATGAAAGTGATTTTCTTCTTGTTGAACTTATCGGATAGACGGCTGAAGAATAGGGAACCCGGTACAGCACTGAATGCAACGAGTGCAGCTGCGAAGCCGATTGCTGATCCTGTAAAACCGCGCTCTGTTTGCAAGTAAGAAGGCAACCAAGTCACGATCATGTAATATCCATAACAAGTTGCAAAGTAAAGCACGTAACAGGCGATCATTCTTGGATTCGTAAGAAGTGTCTTGAATGATGCTTTCTCTTGTGGATTATCATCATCTTTACCAGCAGCATTTGCGATCAGTGCTTTCTGCTGTTTAATGTTTCTTGCGAATACGATCATCATGCTGAAAGATAGAGCTGCTGTAATGAAGAGTAGAACTCTCCAATCAATACCCATGTCTTTAACAAGGAAGCTGGAACCGATTAGACCGATTGCCATACCCAGTGCAGAACCACTGTTAATAATTGCAGTAGAGATACCACGTTTTTCTTGTGGAATGGTCTCTGATGTGATGGAGTAAGCAGGACCGTAGTATGTACCTTGTCCAAGTCCTGTAATGAAACTAGCGATCAAGATGAACATGAGTGAAGTCGAGAAACCTACCAGGAGGGCACCTATTGTAAATAGGATGAATCCGGGAATAATAATGGTCTTACGACCAAATTTATCGGCGAGTAACCCTGACGGAATCTGCATGGCGGTGTAAGCGAAGAAGAATACACTGAAGATCATACCCATACTTGTATCAGATGTTACTCCTAAATCAGCTTGAATTTCAGGAAGAACGGGATTTAAGATGGTACGGTAAATCCAGATCACAGTCCATCCTAAACAGAACATGACAATAATCTTTTTCCAATAAGCCATCTTTCCTTGTTCGTTTTGCTCCTGTTGCATATTTGCACTCTCCTTAACGGAAGTTGTTAGTTGACTAGCAAGTGATGCAGATCTAGTTGCCTTATATGTTTCTAAACATATTTACTTAGTAGGCTAGTTCGTGTAGTGCATGCGTCAAAGCTCGAACGCCATCTGCTAGATGTTCAGGGCTTGTATATTCTTCCGGATTGTGGCTAATTCCCTTGCGACTTGGCACGAACAACATGGCTGTAGGTGCGAATTTCGCTAGGATTTGTGAATCATGACCTGCTCCGCTATGCATCATTTTGTAAGGAATGTTATTGTCTTTGCATTGTCTCTCTAGTACTTCGAGAATCTGCTTGTCCATAGGAACGGGATCTTCATCCATCCACATGTTGATGTTAAGCCCAACACCGAATGCTTCAGCAGTCTGATGCATAACATCCGTTACAACTTCTGTGAAACGGATGAGTTCCGCTTTGTCCGTATGACGAATATCGAGTGTGAATAGGGAACTACCAGGCACGACGTTCACAACATTTGGCTTGACTTCGATTTTGCCGACGGTCGTTACAAGTGGGTCACCCTCAGCTTGCGCAAGGTCTAGAATTTGTTGAATCATGCGACCAGCGGCGTGAACAGCGTCTTTGCGGTAACCCATTGGGGTTGTGCCTGCATGGTTCGCTTCACCTGTAATCTCGACTGTGAAGCGGCGCTGACCCACAATACTGTGAACGACACCAACAGATAGTTTCTCGTGTTCAAGTACACTGCCTTGCTCAATGTGAAGCTCGACGAAAGCTTTAATATCTGTACGAGCAGCAGCAGCTTCATCTCGGAAGCGGAAGCCTGCTTGGTTCATTGCCTCTAGGAAAGGAACTCCGTTGAAATCTGCAATACCCTCAACATCTTCTTTGCGAGCAATACCTGTTAAGTTCTTGCTACCCCAGAATGTATAAGGGAAACGGCTGCCTTCTTCTTCTGCAAAAGACACAACTTCTAATGTACGAAGTGGCTGTCCGTGTTGTTCTTTAAGTGCTCTTATCGCCATAAATGCAGCAAGAATGCCGTATTGACCATCGTATTTACCACCATTACGTACGGTATCGATGTGGGAACCGCTCATGATCGTTTCCTCAGGATACGTACTTCCTTCAATTCGACCATACAAGTTACCAATCTCATCGTAGTAAGTTGTAAAGCCTTCTTCTTTCATGTACTGTTCTAATGCTTGCTGGGCAGTTGTCCATTCTTCGGAGTACAGAAGACGAGTAATACCTCCATTTGGGTCGTCGCCAATCTGGCTTAGCCATTCAACAAGGCGAGTTGTTTCTTTTTGTATAGTGTCCATAGTCGTATCTGTCCTTTCTGCAAGTTATATATACGATCCATGCTTTTATTGTAAGCGCTTTATAATTAATAAACATCGAGGCAACTTGATAAAAAGAGCCGCGTCTTTTTATCCAGACTGGATAAGAGTATGGAGCGCTTTCATTTTTTTAATTGAAAAAGGGATGAATTAAAGGGTTTATTGCAAGAGAAGGGAAATACAGGATATTGTTTAGGGGGAGTTATTGTTTAAATGGATAAAGAACGTGTAACTGAGTTTGTAGAAGAGTCCTATTTTAATGAGAAAAGCGGTTTCCATTATGATTGATAGTTCTATATAGTAGACATCGTAACCTTATTGATTGGAGGAACGAAATATGAGTTTTTATCACGATCTTACACCGTACTACGAACAAATCTTCCCTGCGAATCCAAAGCAGATTCAATTCATACAATCTTATCTACAGTCAGGTGCGCGGGTACTAGATGTAGGGGCGGGAACGGGATGTACAGCTGAAGCACTTGCTTCAATGGATTATACCGTGACAGCGACAGAGCCTGAACCATCCATGTATTCAGCGCTTCAAGAGAAGGAAAGTCGTATTGCGACACTTACGGCTTCGAACCTTGCGATGCAGCAAGTGAATCAATTACAAGGTGAATACGACGGTATCTATTGTATTGGCAATACACTCGTTCATCTGAATACACGAGATGAAGTGCAAGCGTTGTTCCATGATGTAAGAACATTACTTCGTCCTGATGGAAAGTTCATTATTCAGATTGTGAATGTACAGGGATTAGAGGGACTTGAGAAGTTTGACTTCCTACCACTCGTTAAAGACAACTTTGTATTTGATCGCAAATATGACCTGACAGGTGAAAAGATTCAATTCACGAGTACGATTACAGCGGAAGAGCTAACATTCACGAATACAATTGCTTTGCTACGCTTAACGTATGCTGATCTACGTGTGATGTTTGAGCATGCAGGTTTCCATCACGTCGAAGCTTATTCTGATTTTGAGAAGACACCATTCAGAGAGAGTGGACAGGCACTCATCATTGTTGCTGAGTAAGCCCAGGTAGAATTACATCGGAGGGAAAGCGACTAAATTTACGGTTGTAAATTGAGATGAATGTACAAGAAGACCCTAGCATTTGAGAAGTGAGTTCTCGATGATAGGGTCTTTTATATGGATATGAGATTGTTTCGCATTCGGAAGATCAGTAGCTGAATTACATCTTGCTATGGATTAGATTATAAGCGACTTGCCTAAACCTAATTTGGAAGCGGATTACTTGGCTAAGCAGTCAGTTGAACGGATTAATCAATATGGTGAAGGTGCATTTGTATTAATTACAATCTATACCTGTACAACAGGCTGCATATTAGCATCAACTTGCAAAGACTCCTTCTTGTCCCCAATCAGCACCAGAATTTTAAGTCCGACTTGAACAGACAGCATCTCATCGGGATCATCTAGATCGATGCCTGTAATTTCTTTAATGCGATCCATTCGATATGTAACTGTCTTATAATGGCAAAATAATTCTTCTGCGGTTTTAGCAGCATTCTGATGATGGTGCAAGAAAGTTCGCAGCGTTTTGATCAGATCATCACGGTTTGGCTGTTTGTATGCAAGTAGCTTGGTTAAAGAGAGTGGTATAAAATCAACCAGCTCATCGGTATGCTGAATTTGGCATAGCAATCGGTATATTCCTAAATCTGAAAAAGCCGCAACAGCGTTCTTCCCCTTAATGATCGTGCCAAGTTGAAGGGAATCTTGCGCTTCTTTATAGCTTTGTGGAAGTTCGGATAAAGTATGTGCGATATTACCAATTCCGACTTGAACATCAAAGTGAGGGCTGCGTTTTAAGAAAACTTGCTGGATTTGCTTCGCTGCCTTTTTAATGACATGCGTACAAGCCGATTTATCATCTGCATCTGGATCCATGCCCCAGAGTACAACTAATTGATCGCTTCGACTTCGAATCATACCCGAGGCAAGCTCCTGCTGAATAATTTCGTAGAGTATACGCTGATTCGGATTGTGCAAACCGAACATTTCGGAATCTGAACTTGTTGGTTTTAGGTTATTCAGCCTAAATAGCACAACGGCATAAGATTTGCTTAAATCCAGACCGATTACGTTCGCGCGTTGATATACATTTTGCAAATTATCGAATTTAGCATGTAACAAATCATCAATTAAGTCATCTTTAAACTTCATTTCAACTTCAGCAACTGCATAATGCTTAATCAGCTCTAGTGACAGTGCGGTCGCCGCATTCTCAATTGCAATAAAGTCTAGGGGTTCAACCGGCTTGCAAGTCTCATGAATCACGAGATGTATCTTAATGTGGTTGATCGTTTCAATAGGGATCACATAATGATTGTATACATTTACCCCTTTCTCGGGATAAACGACTCGCTGCCGATAACAGGGGAATTCGGTATCCATACGAACGCCATCCGTTTCTTCTTTCTCTAATTGCTCAAAGCTAACCAGTCTTGAATCCGTTGTTGCAATTGAGCCGAAGTTACGATCGTACAATGTCGCTGGATTGCCAATCAATTTGGTTAGAGAAGCGATCATCTCATCTGATCCTTTATTTGTAAGCGTAAGTGCCGTGAATTTCTCGTGAACTTCCTTGAAGTATTTGAGTTTGATCACTTGTTTATTAAAAAGCGACTTCATTATCGGATACATCACATCACGGTATGGAATTTGCTTGGGTATTTGAATAACAGGTAGACGAAGTCTCTTGGATGCTTCAATAATTCCTTCGGGAACGTCATGAACGAATCGCCCAGTCTTTACAACTAAAGCGCTTACATCCTTCTCAGCTAAACGCTCGATAAACGCTTGCTGCTCCTCATAGTTGTAGGATTGCAGCGGATATAGACTCGTGAGCAGCAGTTCGCCACCATTGATCCATTCGGCGATATCGGGTGCTTCAATAATCGTAACACCTCTTATTTGATTATGAAGCCCTTCATTACCGCTAACTACGAATGCTTGCTTCAGGGTATCGATCTGAAATAAATCTTTGACTCTAAGTTCCATCATGTCAGCTCCCGTCTGTGAATGGAAGTAAATCGTGTGAGTATTAGACTAAAAGCTTATTTTGATTTTTATATAAATCATACTACTAGAATACCTTAATTCTGAAAGGTTTTCATCCTCAATTATTCAATAAGCCCGAGCTTGTTCATCTTGTTGTATAACGTAGCTCGACTCATGCCAAGTCGCTTTGCGGCAGCTTGCTTATTTCCTTTTTCAAGATCAAGTGCCTTGAGAATGATCTGCTTCTCGTGAGTTTCCATCTCTTTCTGCAAAGAACCGACCGCTGATGGGATCAGTACAGGCTCTTCGTAGTCTTCGGATTTCTTGCGCGTATAGATGGACTGCGGCAAGTATTCTCGCTTCACTAGCCCGTCGGCTGCAAACACTACAAGGCGCTCCACCGTATTGCGCAGCTCACGAATATTGCCCGGCCAGTCATACTGCATTAGATCGAGCATCACTTCTTGTGGGAGTCCTTGAATCAGGCGGTTGTAGCTAATCGCGAATTCGTATAAGAAATATTGGGTCAGCTCAATAATATCTTCTTTCCGTTCACGTAGCGGTGGTATATCAACAGTCACGACATTGAGGCGATAGTATAGGTCTTCGCGGAACAAGCCTTTCTTCACAAGCTGCTCCAGATCTCGATTCGTTGCAGCAACGACACGGAAGTCTGCTTCTAATTGCTTGGTTCCACCAACAGGGTAATACTTACGTTCTTGAAGGACGCGCAGCAATTTCACTTGCATATCCAGCGGCATTTCCCCAATTTCATCTAAGAAAAGAGTACCACCTTTTGCAAGCTCAATTTTGCCCTTCTTCCCATTGTGATCAGCACCAGAGAAGGCTCCTTTTTCATAACCAAATAATTCACTTTCAAATAATGAAGGTGGAATCGCGCCACAGTTAATCGCAATGAAGGGTGCATCGATTTTCTCGCGTGTATCGTGAATGGCTTTAGCGAACAACTCCTTACCCACACCGCTCTCGCCGAGAACCAGAACCGTTGCTTTCGTGGAGCCAACTTTGCTGCTCATCTCAATGGCATGCTTGATCGCACGACTCGTTCCTTTAATATGGATAAAAGGATCAGAGGACGGCATAAGCTGCGCCATCTGCTGCTGAAGATGATGTACTTTGGCTGTGGCATTGAACAGTTCTTGGTTGAGCCTTACTTCGCTCGTAATGTCTTTCTCCGCAGCAATGGAACCGATAATCTTCCCATCAAGCATAATTGGATTCGAATTAATGAGCACATATAGATCAGGACGAGGTTGGTGCTGCTTGCGGAACACGGAATCGCCGGTTTGCAGCGCACGCAGCGTTTGGAGCATATGAATCGGGAAAAAATCCGAGATCGGCTTGCCAAGAATGTCTTTGGCTTTAATTGAAAAAATATCTTCTGCACCCTTCGTCCATACGATCGTCCGCTCATCCTCATCAATCATTGAAATGGAAGCATCCATCGTTTCAATCATGCCTTCAAAAAAAGCCTCAAGCCGCTGATGCGACTGGAATAAGGCGTCCATAAGATCGGAAGTAATTAGGTACCCAAGCGGATTGCCGGCTTCATCTTGGATAAATATGTAAACGTTTTCATGAAAACATTGTATAATAGACTTAATTGGATCGGTAACACAAGCTGACGCAATAGGTTGCCAAGCAGTATCGTTATAGGAATAAACTTGATCGCCATGCTTGTAAAAATGGATTTCTGCAGAAGTTTGTAGACTTCCCTTGCTTCCGAGAACGGGTGGGTTAAATGGTTGTTTTAATTTTTTATCAGCGGTATAGGTGAAGTTTGTTCGGAGTAGATCGATTATTTGTGGTAGTTTGTGTTTCAATAGATTCACCTCGTCATTATTATCTGAATAGTAAAATAATAATAAATTATACACATATCGAAGCGAAGTGTAAATTTATTTGTACATTTTAAGAGATTGTTCGAAAAAACTGGCCACTTCAGAGAAAAACGCATTTCCGGTCGCTGTCTCAATCGTGAACTTTGAATTTATTCTGCTGTACTTTCACGATTTCAAAGGCGATCACTACGTTCCTACAATGCATTTTTCTCTTCCGTTTACCTTTTTTTAACATTTTATTAAAACTAGCAAGCAAAAACAAAGGTCATACCCACTGGCATCAATCTTGCTAAAGAATGAAATAACAAAGTGAAATCCATAATCAACACGTGCAAAGGGGATCAACAATGAGTGTTAAGCATACAGAAGTTGCGATTATCGGTGGTGGGATCGTAGGGTCATCGATTGCTTATTTTCTTGGGAAAATGGGAGTAGATGTTACCGTTATTGAAAAAGGAGAGCTGGCAAGCGGCACATCCTCCCGGTGTGATGGAAACATCCTTGCCATTGATAAAGATCCAGGATTCGACAGTCAGATGTCGCTCGTAAGTCAACAGATCATTCATGAACTGAGTCAAGATTTGACTCGCAAATTCGAATATCGGGCACCGGGAAGTATTCTGGTGTGTGAAACGGACGAGGAAATGGATGCAGCGAAACAGTGGGTGGATCGTCAGAAGGCGCTTGGGCTTTCGTTTCGGATGCTGGATCGACAAGACATTCTTGACGAGTCGCCTTACTTTGCCGATGATCTGCCGGGAGGACTCGAATGCGCGACAGATTCAACGGTGAATCCATACTTACTTACGTATTCTTTATTTGAAGATGCGATGAATAAATATGGTGTGAAAATGTGTTTACATACGGAAGTGTTAGGAATAACTCAAGGTGGAACGAGTAGTGGATTTACGATTCGAACGAATAATGGGGATATTACAGCTACCAAGATCATCAACGCCGCAGGGGTGTGGGCACCTAAGATCGGACAGATGATTGGTATCGAGATCCCGATTGTTCCACGCAAAGGCCATCTTATTGTAGCTTCGCGCCAGATGCCAGTTGGCATACGTAAGGTGATGGAGTTCGGCTACTTGATCTCTAAGTTTGGTGGAGAGCGTAAAGTTGATGAAGAGACAGCGAAATATGGTGTTGCTCTTGTATTTGAACCGACTGAAAGTCAGAACTTCTTAATCGGCAGCAGTCGAGAGTTTGTAGGATTTGATACCTCCTGCAACATGGAAGTTGTTCGTTGTATGGCACGAAGAACGTTAAGGTTCTACCCGAAGCTGCACGACTTTAACATTGTGCGAACCTACACGGGTTTAAGACCATGGACGAGTGATCATCTCCCGATCGTATCTGAAGTTCAAGAAGTACCGGGCTTCTATATCGCAGCTGGACATGAAGGAGATGGCATCAGTCTTGCAGCAGTAACAGGTAAATTAATGAGTGAGATCATCACAGGACAGTCGCAGACGATTGTTTCGCCAAAACCACTACGTTTCGAGCGATTTAAAGAGAGGGTGCACACCTATTGAGAGCGAAGAAAACTTTTACAACGGTTGATACACATACTGGGGGAAATCCGACGAGAACAGTCACAAGTGGACTTCCGAAGCTGATTGGCAGCACGATGATGGAGAAGATGCTGTACATGAAGCAGGAACATGATGATATTCGCCGTATTCTGATGAATGAACCAAGGGGACATGAGGTAATGTCAGGTGCATTACTTACTGATCCTTGCCACCCAGAAGCCGATATTGGCGTAATCTACATCGAGACAGGCGGCTACTTGCCAATGTGTGGGCATGATACGATTGGCGTATGTACGGCACTTGTGGAGACAGGGATGATACCAGTTAGCGAGCCGGTTACTACGATTAAGCTGGATACACCAGCGGGACTTGTTGAAGCTTCTATTACGGTGGAGAATGGGAAAGCATTGAGGGTCTCTTTTGCCAATATTCCAGCATTCTTGTTAAAAAGCATTCAGGTCGAGGTTGAGGGATTTGGCAGCATTGATTGTGACATTGCATATGGTGGTAACTTCTATGCCATAATTGACGCACGCAAGATTGGGTTGGAACTTATTCCATCCAATGGTTCGAAGATCGTCGAGACAGCTATACGTATCCGTAAGACGATTAATCAGTCGGTAGAGGTTGTGCATCCCGAACTTCCTTCGATTAAGGGGTTAACACATATTGAGTTCTATACAGACCCTACCCATCCCGAAGCGCATGTGAAGAATACGGTTGTTGTTCCACCTGGCGGAATTGATCGTTCACCTTGCGGGACAGGAACCTCTGCGAAACTCGCAACCTTGTATCGTAATGGGCAATTAGGTATGAATGAGGAGTTCGTTCATGAGAGTATTGTCGGTTCGATTTTCCGTGGAACGGTTGTGGGAGTAAGTGAAGTAGGCGGTATTCCAGCTGTACTGACTCGTATTGAGGGGTCTGCTTGGATGATGGGGATGCATACGTTCTTTTCCAATGAGGATGATCCGTTAAATGAAGGGTTTCTACTCATACCCCCTGCTGATGATCATTAATTGAATTAAGAAATTGTAAGTATAACGGTATATGAAGCATGTAAGAGCTGTTAAAGTCTTGCCTGCTTCATATGCCATTTTTTTATCTGAAAAATAAATATATTATTCATTTGAAGATGAATTTGTCCGAATAAATTATGGTAGGATTAGGGTGTACACCCTTATTCATGATTATTATTGTAGGAGGAGTTGTAATGATATTTAGGAAAGCAGCGAAGTTAGCACTTATTTTCGCGGTAGTATTCAGCCTGTTCTTCAGTAGTAGTGCGCTTATGGTTACACAGGCGGCAGTAAGTGATGTAAGTTTGAAAAAAGAGGACGACAAGCTATCACGCAGTGAATTTATGCAGCTCGTCAATCAGTTGTTTCCTAAACAAAAATCGATTGATCCATTTGGAAAAGGACTAGGTACAAGTGGCACGATCAGCAAGCAGGAAGTGAGCAGTTTATTAAAATCGCTCGTTCCGACTGAAGGGACTTATGGTAATTCTTTAAATGAAATGATGACACTTTGGAATAAAGATGCACTCGGAACATTAAGCAAGAAAGGAGCCAAGGCGGAGTTAGACGACCTACTTGCTTCTTCGAACCTTTTTGTAACACGTGGTGAAGCGAAGTCTATCTTAGATTTCTTAGATCAATTATTAAATCGGACGATGGTTGTAAGTAAAGCAGGCACTGTCGATGCGATTAAAGGCGATCATGTGATTGTAACGACAGGTAATGTGAAGCTTCAGAATGTCACAATTCCCGGTAACCTCGTTCTAGCAGGAAGTGTAGGAGAACGCAGCGTTCATCTTCAGAATGTGAAGGTACTGGGCAAGACAATCATTCTAGGCGGCGGAACGAATGGATTTCGCATCGAAAATTCACAGTTAAATGAAATGGACGTGCTGAAACGTTCTGGTAACGTAGGCGTGATTGCTGAAGGTACAACAACGATTAACCAGACGTATCTGCTATCCGGTGCGAAGCTTGAGAACAAAACAGCAGTAGGATTCAAGCAAATTGCAGTTGAAGGATTCCTATTGTCTCAAGTTAAAGTCAAGTTAGTAGGGAATTTTGCAGCTGTAGATGTAAATGGAATGCGAACATCCTTAGAACTTAGCAGTGGTACAGTGGATAAACTGAATTTCCAAGCAGGTGCAATCTTTAGTGACCTGATGGTGAATACAGATGCTGTTGTTAAACTCGCAGACTTCTCATCTTCAGTGAAAGTGACAGGCAATGGCGTGATTGAACATGCCCGTGTTCACATCAGCGGTGTTAACTTTGCGAAAGCACCGAACGCATATACGCTAGATAAGTTTGTCTTTATTATGATCAACAACAAAATCATTACCACATCTAAGCCTCCAACAACACCAACACCGACACCAACACCGACACCAACACCAACACCGACATCAACATCAACACCAACACCGACATCAACACCAACACCGACACCAACACCAACACCAACACCAACACCAACACCAACACCTGTGCCAACTCCGTTCCACGTTCGTTTGTTGGGGCTGAACGATCTGCATGGAAAGATTGATCAGACGTATAGTGAAGATCTGAATGGAGACAAAGTAGCTGACGTAACAGTTGGCAGAATGGATACACTCGCTGGATATTTTAAAGGAATAAAAGCACTAGATCCTACACATACGTTATTCGTAGAAACAGGAGATGCATGGGGTGGAAGCTCACCGGTATCTGCATTACTCCAGGATGAGCCTACTATTGAGCTAATGGAAGCGATTGGCTTTGATGTAGGAACAGTAGGCAATCATGAGTTTGACGAAGGCACGCAAGAGATGCTTCGTATGGTGAAAGGCGGAGAGCATCCACAGGGTAAAGGAACACCGAATTATGATGGTATTAACTTCCCGATCTTAGCAGCTAATGTTTCATACAAGAGTGACGGCAAGCTAGTTCTTGACCCTTACACAGTGAAAGAAATTGATGGCGTGAAGATTGGATTTATCGGCGTAGTAACTCGTAACGCAGCCAACATGGTCATGCCAGCTGGTATTCAAGATATTGTCTTTACGGATGAAGCAGAAGCCGTTAATAAGTACACAGCAGAGTTGAAACATCAGGGTGTTAAAGCAATTATCGTTCTTGCTCATATGGAGTCCGAAGGTTTAGGAGACAAAGTAACAGGTGCAGCAGCAACAATGGCAGCAGCGATTGATGATGAAGTCGATGTAATATTGTCTGCACATAACCACAAGATTGCTAACGGTGTTGTAGACAATAAGCTGATCGTGCAAGCTTGGGAATACGCTAAAGCCTTCGCAGATATCGATTTGCTTATTGATCCTGTAACGAAGGATATTATCGAGAAGAAAGCTGAGATCGTCTACAACGACCAGAACAAGCAAGCAGCTGATCCAGAGGCGAAAGCCATTTTGACCAAATATATGGATCAAGTTCGTCCACAGATTGAGCAAGTCGTAGGAAATACAGTGAATGCAATGGAAGGCAGCTATACGAATAATGGCGATCATGCACTTGGAAATTTAATTGCAGATAGCATGAAAGCGTCGATGAATGCCGACTTTGCACTGATGAATGGCGGAGGTATTCGAGATAAAGTAGATGCTGGGGACATTACATGGGGCGAGTTATTTAATATTCTACCGTTTAACAACATTGTGATGAAGGTAGATATTAAAGGAGCAGACTTAACCAAGATCGTAAATGCACAGCTCAGCAAGCTGTATGGACCGGATTTCAGCATTGGCGGATTTAAATATAAGTATAACGTCGATTTGAATAAAGTTACTTCCATTACAATGTTAGATGGATCACCGATTGATCCAGATCGAACGTATACACTTGCGATTAATAATTACATGTACACGTCAACAGGTTCTAAATATATACCAATGGGGCAGCTTGGCAAGAATCCTGTAACTGGCCCAGAAGATTTAGAAGCACTCGTTAATTTCGTTAAAAGCTTTACAAGTCCAATTGATTACAAAGTTGAAGGTCGCATTCAGAAAGATGATGGTGGTACGAATCCAGACCCAACTTTACTAACGATTGGGCAAGTACGTCAAGCAGCAACAGCCGATGGAAACGCAGTCAAAGTTCGTGGAACAGTGACAACAACGCCGATCGTGAGTACAAATGCAACGAAGGGAAGCTTCTACGTACAAGATGAGACAGGAGGCCTTCTTGCATTCACGCCTACGGTTGAAGGTGGGGAAGCTCTAGTCATTGGTGATCGTGTAGAGATTAGTGGCAAGAAGTTAACCTACCAAAGTGAGATTGAGATTGATAAGGCAGCGGTTAAGAAGCTAAGCTCAGGTGTTGCTCCTCAAGGTAAAATCGTAACAATTAATCAGCTTCAAGATCATTATGCAGAACTAGTCACGATTGAGAATGTGGCGGTCTCGAATATGGCTGCTCAGAAATTCACAATGACGCAATCAGGTGTCAGTTATGAAGTATTTTTACAAAAATATGGGGTAACAACTTCCTTGAAGAATGGTGACTTTGCTTCTGTAACAGGGGTTGTAGGTGTATTCGGTGGTAAGCCGCAGTTGTACCCTCGTCTATCCTCTGATCTTATAGGCACAGGCGGATTAACCGATGGGCAGATAGTAGCAACAGACTTGGCAGCATTAACTTTGGATGAAGCAACAGGACTTACAAGTGATCTAACCTTGCCATCAGTTGGTGACAATGGTTCCAGTATCACATGGCAGTCCAGCCACCCAGCATTTATCACAGAGGCAGGAAAAGTTACGCGTCCAGCTAAAGGTGAGCCTGATGCAAAAGTTCAATTGACTGCAACCGTAACGAAAGGTACAGAGACAGGACAGAAAACCTTCAATATGACTGTCATCGCTGAGCTTAAATCAGTTCAGGATAAGTTAGATGAAGCGTCAGCGAATCTTCAAGTCGTATATGACGGATCAGCGTCTACGATTAACTTACCTTCATCTGGATTAAACGACACACTTATCTCTTGGCTATTAAAAAATAGTTCTCAATCCTCAATCGTTGATGTCACGAACGGTCAAGTAAATCGTTCAAGGCTTACACAAGATGTGAATGTAGTATTAGTAGCTACCATTAGCTTAGATGGTACTAGCAAGACCAAAGAATATACGATTCAAGTGTATAAGAGTGATGCAAGCCCGATTGTTGTAAGTGGCGTTACAGAAAGTGATGCAGCGGTTCAAGGTTATGCGAAGCGTGGTGCGACCGTAACGATTCGTACGGGAGTTGTGACACTTGCAGCGGCAGTTGCAGATTCGGCAACAGGTGCATTTAAAGCTACGATTGCCCCTCAAGAAGCGGGTACGGTACTCGAAATTTCAGCTGTGAAGACGGATGAAGGTTATGTCAGCGATCCGATCTATGTACTTGTGCTTGAAGCGGGTGCGATGTCAGATCAGGATGCAGTGAATGGAGCAATTGCAGCTATTACAGATGTGCTTGTGAAGAAAGATAATACAGATTTACAGCATGTAACGAGCACACTTAACTTACCAACTACAAGTGTGAATGGAACAACTGTAACTTGGACCTTCAATCAACCGTTAGTCGTGGGTAGCAATGGTGTAGTTAAACGTCCGTTAAAAGGTGAACCAGATGCAGTTGTAACACTTACAGCAACGGTTACACGTAATGGAGTAGTTGGAACGAAAGATTTTACAGTGACCGTACTTGCCATGACAGAAGATCGTCAGATCATGAAGATTGATCCAATCGCAGTTTCTGTTGTAAAAGGCTCAGTCTACTCGCTTCCATCCCAAGTGCAAGCAACAATGAATGATGGTAGCCATGAGCAAGTTCAAGTAACATGGTCGCCTGCGGTTGTTGATACGAGCGTAATTGGAACGACTCTTTTCGAAGGAACAGTAAACGGATATGCCTCTAAAGTAAAGCTTACTTTAACTGTGACAGAGCCAGTTGCTGGCTTAACAGTGGCTGAAGCAAAAGCAAAATCTAAAGGCACGATCGTAACGCTTGTTGGCTATTTAACTTCTAAGAATGCACTTAGCAATACGAATGAAGTATTCGTAATTGCCGATCAGAAGGGCGCTGTGGATTTCAAAGCGGGTAACGCTATCCAAGTGCCAACGAACGTGAAATATTGGGCTTCTAGCGCTTTAAAGACCGTGTTGGATATTGCATCTATTAATGCTCAAGTTCGCATCACAGGTACAATCGATGATTATAATCTAGTTCCATCCCTTGAAGTGATTACAGCTGTTGAAGTGCTGTCAGATCAAGGTCCAGGTCCAAAGCCGAATACAGCACCTGTAGCGAAGAATGTTGCGATTACAGGAAATGCTGTCGTGGGTCAGACGTTGACTGGCAGCTATGTATATGAAGATGCAGATAGCGACTTGGAAGGAGCTACTATTCTCAAATGGTATGCAGATGCTGTTGAAATCGTAGGTGCCTCTGGGGCAAACCTTGTACTAACAGCATCTGAAGTTGGCAAAACAATTACGTTTGAAGTTACTCCAGTTGCATCTAGCGGAACTTTACAAGGTACAGCTGTGAAGAGTGCTGCGACAACTATTGTTAAAGACACAACACCAGATCCAGTGGTGGTCATGACAGAAGATTTTAACAGCAACTTTAAAGGTGGCTATGCAGTTGCGAATGTGGACTTAAGTTCAGGGAACTGGACGATGGACAACGCAATGGCAGGTAATCAAGCTAACGACAAGAAGAACGGAACTTACTCGCTTCGAGCTAGAGCAAATGCGAATATCATTATGAACTTTGACGTTGCGGGAGCTTCAACATTCGAGATCTACTCTTCCACTTACGGTACGGAGACAGGTGCACAGTGGCAGTTATTGAAGTCTACGGATGCGGGAGCAACTTGGACAGAAGTAGGTACAGTGGTGGAGAGTGCGAGTACGCTAACTCCGCATCTTTTTAACATTAATGAATCAGGTCCTGTTCGCTTTAAAATTGTTGTGACAGGTGCTTCGGGTAAGAGAATGAATTTCGACGATATTACAATTCGTAAATAAGGAGGTCTGGGTATGGTACTATTTTCGAAAAAAAGTAAGTCAATTGTATCACTTGCTGTCGCTTTAACGCTTACAGGTGCCCTATTCTTAGTTCCTGCACAGGCTGAGAAGGCGACGGATCCTGCTCCACAGATTGCAGCTGTAGGTACGCAAAAAGGCAAAGTATTGTTCGATAATACGCACGGTCAGACTGCAGGTTCGGCAGATTGGGTCATTGATGGAGCATTCTCTGACTTTGCGAATGGAGTTGCGAAGCAGGGGAATTTCGTAACCGAACTGCGGAAGACAACGCCGATCACTTATGATGATTTGAAAGAATATGATGTGTTCGTTATACCAGAGGCTAACATTCCTTTCAAGGTGACAGAACAAGCAGCGATGCTTGAGTATGTGCAGAAGGGCGGTAGTATCTTTTTCGTAGGGGATCATTATAATGCGGATCGGAACATGAACCGTTGGGATGCGAATGAAGCGTTTAATGGTTACCGTAGAGGTGCATGGACGGACCCATCTAAGGGGATGAATGCAGGTGAGAAGGCATCCAGTGCAATGCAAGGTGTCCAGAGCTCAGATTGGCTGGGGCAAAATTTCGGCATTCGTTTCCGGTATAACGCACTTGGCGATATAACAGCTCCATCTATTGTTGTTAAACCAGCGCAAGCGTTTGGTATCACGAAGGGTGTAACGACTGTGGAGATGCATGCAGGAAGCACTCTTGCAGTACTCGATCCGAAGAAAGCGAAGGGCATCGTGTACGTACCTAAGACGACTTCATCGTGGAATAATAAAGTGGATAAGGGTAATTATGCGGGTGGAGGAATTGAAGAGGGTCCTTATGTAGCTGTTGCTAAAGTCGGTTTGGGCAAAGCAGCTTTCATTGGAGATTCTTCCGCAGTCGAGGATGCAACACCAAAGTATCGCGATGAGCGTGACGGGAAAGTAAAGAAGACATATGACGGGTTTACAGAAGGGGACGACGGGGTTCTACTGGTAAATCTGATGAACTGGCTAGGAAAGAAAGAGACTTATAAGAGTTTGGATCAGATCCAAGGCTTAGAATTAAGTCCTGTGACGAATCTGATCACATCTGGTCCAGAGAATGAATTTCCACAAGAGTCTATTGAGCCACAGAAAGAACCTTGGGCTGCACCATCAGGCGGCTATAAGTGGTATGATCCGACGAGTTTTGCAGATGGAGCTTATGGGAAGTAATGTTGTAAAATAGGATAATGAGACACCCTTCGACTTAATTGAGCAGAAAGGTGTCTTTATTGTCACAATTTTCACAAATAAGATGTTGACAAAATACTCCTTTAAAAATATAGTAGGTAATAGGTTGGTAATACTTGCATCACTAAACTTAATATGGCACACTAATTCGAAAGATTAGGTCGCAAAGCCAGGAGTCTAAAAGTATTCGTACTTATGATCGTCCGGTTGCATATAACAACATGTTATTGCAGCTGGGCGATTTTTGTTATGTCAAGGTAAGAAAAGAAAAGCACAACTGAATACGGCACACTAGTCCGAAAGGACTAGGTCGCAAAGCCAGGAGTCTAAAAGTACATGTTACTTATGATCGTCCGGTTGCATATAACAGTAGGTTAGTGCAATTGGGCGTTTTTTGTTTTGAAGAAGGAATTATTTTTATTTATTAAAAAGGGGTGCCGAGAATGAAGCAGGTATGGAGAAAAGTTGTCACTTGGTTATGTACGGTTGCAATCGTACTAGGTATGTTGCCTGGAACGCTTGCATCAACTAAAGCAGCAACAACAAATCCAGGTCCAGTATGGCCAAATCCAGGAGCAATTAACTTAACGAAGAAGGCAGAACCGACAAGTGTAAGTGACGAGTGGAAAGTGACGCTTACTGCTGAAGGGAAAAACCTAGCAATAGGATCAGACGTTGTTTTGGTGATTGACCGATCAGGTAGTATGGACAATACGAAAAAACCTGAAGACTCCAGAATGACTAAAGCAAAGCAAGCTGCTAACAAATTTGTTGATTTACTCTTAGGTAAAGGATCCATTTCGAATGTTGCAGTCGTCTCCTTTTCAAAAGATGTAACAGTTGAATCTGATTTCGTGGGTACTGCCGGAGTTAAAGGTTTAAAAGATAAAATAAATAAATTAGAAGCTGATGGAGGCACAAATATCCAAGGTGGTATTAATAGTGCTCGAACATTACTTCAAAAAAGTAAATCCAATAATAAGGTTATCGTACTACTAAGTGATGGCGAACCAACTTACAGTTATAAAGCAAGTTCAGTTGCGAGTTATTCGAAATGGGTTGATAGCCAACATAATTTTGCACTTTCAAATTTTGATTATAGCAAAGTAATTGGTTCAGGAAGTAGTTACTCATTAAATAGTTCATATGGATTTGATTGTGATTTTTGGGGCTGGACTTGTAAGTACAAAGTTGAGGATAACGGAATTGGTACAATTTCCGAAGCAAAGATTGCAATAGACGCTGGAATTAAAATGTACTCAGTTGGTCTTGAAGTAAAAGGCAATGAAAATGCTACGTATGTATTGAAAAATGTTCAAAACAGCGGCTACTACTCTTCAAGTAGTTCAGAACTCGAGAAAGTATTTACAGAGCTTGCTGGTAAAAACGTATATGCAGCAGCAGATGCAGTTGTTGTAGATCCAATGGGTGAATTCTTTAACCTGAAGTTGGCGAGTAAAGACATATCAGTTTCGGACTACACGCTCACTCAGGGAACGATTGAATGGGATGCAACAAAAGAAAAGTTTACTTGGAAAGTCGGAAATATTATCGAAGGTGCACCAGCACAACTTACGTATACGGTCAAAATGGATTCCAAGAAAAATCCACAATCGGGTGAATTGTATCCAACCAATGGTGATACAACGATAACGTATAACGATGCAAAAGGCACTCAAACAACAAAGAATTTTGAAGTGCCAAAAGTTGCAATTGGTAAAGGTTCCATTCTTGTTAAAGGATACAAAGTCAATGAATCAGGTAAGCCTGTTAATGAACAAGGGGTTGAAGTGGAATCACCTGAGAAGGCACAGCATTTATATAGTGAAAATTTTAAATTTAATAATGTATTAGCTTTAGATCTTAGTAAAACATACTCTGTACCAGCACTAACTGTTACGGGTTATAGCCTTAAGTCAGTGGATAGTCCAAGAAATGTATTTTTGAGTTCTTCAAATCCGTCTGAAATTGTTTGGTATGGATACATTGGGAATTATTCCGTTACCTATGATGTAAATAAAGGGACAGGACCAGCACCAACTGAAACAGCAAAAGCAGAAGGTGCAAAATTCAAAGTTGCAGGTCATGAAGCGATTACAGCTCCTGCGGGTAAAAAGTTTAAAGAGTGGAATACAAATGCAGAAGGAACTGGCACTGGATATGCAACAGGTGCAGAAGTAACAATGCCAGCTCACAATCTAACACTATATGCAATATGGGAAGTAATCCCGATTACAATGTACTCCGTTACTTATGATGTAAACGGAGGAACAGGAAAAGCACCAACTGAGGCTGAAAAAGAAGCAGGTGCGAAGTTCGCAGCTGCAGGTCATGAAACAATTACAGCTCCTGCGAAGAAACAATTTAAAGAGTGGAATACAAAAGCAGACGGTTCAGGTGATGGCTATGTAACAGATGTAGAAGTAACAATGCCAGCAAACAATCTGACGCTGTATGCAATATGGGAAGCTGTTCCGGTTACCACATATACTGTTACCTATCATGAAAATGGAGGAATAGGACCAGTACCAGCTGGAACAGTTAGCGAAGCAGGTAAAGACTTCACGGTTGCAGGTCATACAACGATGACAGCCCCAACGGGTAAACAGTTTAAAGAGTGGAATACAAATGAAGACGGTAAAGGTGCTAGTTATGCAGCAGGAACAGTAGTGCCAATGCCAGCAAACAATCTAAATCTGTATGCAATATGGGAGGCTATCCCGGTTACCACATATACTGTTACCTATCATGAAAATGGAGGAACAGGACCAGCACCAGCTGGAACAGTTAGCGAAGCAGGTAAAGACTTCACGGTTGCAGGTCATACAACGATGACAGCCCCAACGGGTAAACAGTTTAAAGAGTGGAATACAAATGAAGACGGTAAAGGTGCTAGTTATGCAGCAGGAACAGTAGTGCCAATGCCAGCAAACAATCTAAATCTGTATGCAATATGGGAGGCTATCCCGGTTACCACATATACTGTTACCTATCATGAAAATGGAGGAACAGGACCAGCACCAGCTGGAACAGTTAGCGAAGCAGGTAAAGACTTCACGGTTGCAGGTCATACAACGATGACAGCCCCAACGGGTAAACAGTTTAAAGAGTGGAATACAAATGAAGACGGTAAAGGTGCTAGTTATGCAGCAGGAACAGTAGTGCCAATGCCAGCAAACAATCTGACGCTGTATGCAATATGGGAGGCTATCCCGATTACAATGTACTCCGTTACTTATGATGTAAACGGAGGAACAGGATCAGCACCAGCTGGAACAGAAAAAGAAGCTGGTGAAGGCTTCACGGTTGCAGGTCATGAAACAATGACAGCACCTGAGGGTAAACAGTTTAAAGTGTGGAATACAAATGCAGACGGTTCAGGTGATGGCTATGTAGCAGGTTCAGAAGTAACAATGCCAGCAAACAATCTAACACTGTATGCAATATGGGCTACTGATGAAGTACAACCAGAATTCCGCAATGTTACAGTTAAATATTTTGAAAGAGACACTAACACGGAACTTTCAAAACCTATACAAACCTCAGGTGAAGTAGGTAAAACAATTACTCTCACTGCGAAATCAATTTCTGGTTACACTCCTATCGAGCAGAGTACTCAATATCAAGTAACCAATGGAGAAATTCAGGAGCATATTTTCTACTACACGAAAAATATTGAAGTACCAGTAATGCGCCCAATTTCTATTCTTTATCTTGAGAATGGCACAAATCAAGAATTAGCGTCATCTACACAAACTCAAGGTGAAGTTGGAAAAAGCATTACGCTTACAGCTAAAGCTATTACAGGTTACACGCCTATTCAATCTAATGCTTCCTATTTGGTAACAGATGCTGCACAACAAAGCTACACATTCTACTACACGTTAAACCCAACTAGACCTAATCCAGACGATAACGGCGGATCAACGCCAAGCACAGGTGGAAGCAACAACGTAACGCCATTGCCACCGTTACCTCCACTGCCGCCAGTACCGCCGAAGTTAGAGAAGGATCTACACTTTGACTATGTAGCAGGTTATCCAGATGGCACAATTAGACCAGAGAATAACATCAGTCGTGAAGAAGTAGCTACAATCTTCTACAGATTGATGGAAGACAACAGCCGTAAGGAATTCTTATCAACGAATCAATCTTTCACTGATGTAGAGAATGCTCGTTGGTCGAATAAGTATATCGCGACAATGGCTAAAGCAGGTGTCATTAGCGGTTATCCAGATCTCATTTTCAAACCAGACACACCGATCACAAGAGCTGAATTTGCAACAACCGCATCGAAGTTCGATAAGCTCGATGAGCGTGATAACGATTCATTTACAGACATCTCAGGACACTGGGCTGAGAAATATATTGCATCCGCTGCGAACAAAGGTTGGATCAAAGGCTACGCAGACAAGACTTTCAAACCTGATCAGTACATCACGCGCGCTGAAGCAATGGCATTCATTAATAGCGTATTAAATCGTAAAGTGAAAAAAGAAGGTCTAGATACTCACGCGAAGAAATGGCCAGACAACACAGAAGATAAATGGTATTACCTCGATGTGTTAGAAGCTACTAACAACCACGACTACAAGCGTGAAGATAAGACTTCCGAAGCTTGGAAGAACGTGAAACCAGATCGTGTTTATCCTTAAGTAAATAAAAAAGAAGTTCCTCTAACCACTACGGTTCATGAGGAACTTCTTTTTTTGTTATTACTTGTTAAATAGCTTGTCCAGAAAATCATAAGTCAGAGGCATATCTTTCTTCAAATCTTCACGAGTTGCTTTACTATACAAATACAATGTAGCTGTTTCTGCAAAATATTCAGTTGGATAAGCACTTACATAACCATCATCTTTGTAATTAATTTCTGCTTCTTTCTTGAAAATCTCATTAAACTCTTTACTTGCACTTATTTCTCCAAGCGCCATGCGATCTACAGCATGTAATGTTTCATGTAGTTCTAAGTTCTGGCTGTTATGCCCGTTATGTTTATCACTGTATCCAATACGAACAATAACGTTATTTGTGCTAACACCAGGTATATCATCCCAAGTAAGTCCTGTTTGTTCCCAACCTCTTGGTGTAACCCCTTTGTACTGAGCAAATTCAGGTTCTTCTGTAATTTTGCCGTTAACAAGCTTGATTCTAACCGATTTTTCTTTTAAGTTTTGTAAAAATTTCGCTGGGATCTTAGCGAGTCTCTCTTTCATATGTTCTGTTTCTTGGGTGTCGTAATGGTCAGCTGGTAATTTCACAATATCATTAACAAGAGCGAATGCTTCAGTTTGGGCACTTACAGGCTTTACAGCTGTAACGCTACTTAGTAATACCGCAGCAGCAAATAGTGCAATAAGTGTACGTTTCATAAAAGAAAACCTCCCGAAATATGCTAGATTAATAGATTAATCTTCGCCGAACGGAAGGTTTGTATTACGTATGCACGTAAATCTTCCATACCGGCAACTGGCTGGCATAGCGGATAACCGCTTTAGCCCCTATAGCTTTGCGTCTCCATTTTTCAATGGATTTGCCTTTATCAATATGAGGGTCGAGCAATAGAAAAACCCCTCTTTACCTAGTAAAGAAGGGTTGTCATAACGAATCATCGTTAAGAAGCTTCAGTACCGGTAACTGGCTGACATTGCGATGAATCGCTTTAGTCCCTATAGCTTTGCGTCGCCACTTTTAAGTGGGTTTGCCTTTATCAATATGATAAATATGTAATTTGGAAAATCTTTGAATCTATTAATAGATTAATACTTGATTAATAGAAAGTCAATCCTTCTATTCTGTATTTTCGAAAAATTAATAGGTATATGTGATCATTTTTAAACAAACGAATGTGTAACGATATAGGGTCGAATGAACTAGAGTTAGGATTAATGACGATTAACCCGATTATTAGCATAGTGCTAATCCATGTAATTGTGGGTTAAAGCAACAATTTATAAGTCCCACAATAGGTCTTATTTAGGATATGTTCGACAAGTTTATCAGAAAAAAAAGTATTTTCAATTATCGACAAAAAATTACAGTTGCAATATAATGGGTAGTACCTCACGATATTTAGTCCTGGTTCTTAGGTAATTGGAATCAACACGTGATAACAATAGTTCTAGTAAAAAGGGGGCATTTAGACCAACAATACGATAGTTATATTGGAGTATCATCAGTCCGGCACAGTCGTATGAGAGTGTCTGAGCAAGATAAATAAGGGGGCAATTTATAAATTATTTATTAATCATGTAGAAGAGTTATCTATACATATTCTCAAAGAAGAAATACACATATTGCGTGATGCAACGGAAGCATCGACGTTTATTTCAAATTTGTTTTTAGATCATTCGATCAGTAGAACTTATTATCAAATTTACCCGTATAAGGGTTTCTATTGTTATATTCAAATTGGTTTATTTTTTCCTGTAATTGAAACTGAGGAGAAACAATATGCAGCTATCTTTATTGAAAGAAAATGTAGTATATCACTGCGTTTTACCTGAGAAGAAGACTGGACAGTATTGGATCACGCAATCCAATCGTCTTGGTTATGAAGAACGGGTCATTAGCGTGGAAGGTGTAGAAGGTGAATGGCTGCTAAAGTCTAACAGAAATGCGATTATCCTAGATCAGAACAGCAAGAAGATTGCTGAATTAAGGATAGACGCAATGACGATTACCCACATCCATTTAAAGAAAACGAACGAAGTCGTTATTCTTTTTGCTGAGCCGATAACGGAAGATCGAAAAAATTATCAAAAGCTTTTTTTACCGCAAGAAGGTTTGTTCAAAATCGGCCGAGTGAACGGCTGCGAGCTACAGTATGGGAATCGCTATGTTTCCTCTGTACATGCTGAGATGTTCGTTACCCCTACATCACTCATGATTCGAGATCAGAATAGCTCTAATGGAACGTTCGTTAACGGGAAACGTGTAGTCGAACAGATGTTGAAGCCTGGAGATATGATTTATATTATTGGCCTTAAGATCATTGTCGGTAATGGATTTATTGCAATTAACAATCCTGATGGACAAGTCGAGTACAACAGTAACGTGTTTAAGCTCTTAGTGAAGAATAAGCCTAAAATTCAAGAAGAACTGGATGATTTCGAGGAAGAAATAGCAGAAGGTGATAAGTTCTACCGTTCACCACGATTTAAGCGTGATATTGAGAAGATGGAGCTCAAGATCGACCCTCCACCTGCTAAGGGCAACATGGAGCAAACACCACTCATGCTCATGTTAGGTCCATCCATCACAATGGGAATGGCATCCCTCTTTACTGCTCTATATTCTGTGCAAAATGCACTTCAGAACAAAGGGAACATCATGAGTGCTGCACCAACATTAGTCATGTCCCTCAGTATGCTGATTGGCTCGATCTTATGGCCAATACTCGCAAGAAGGTATGAGAAGAGGAAACATATTCGAAATGAGCGTATCCGCCAAGAAAAGTACAAGATCTATATCGAAGATGTACGACAGGAAATTGCTAGTACAAGCGAATATCAGAAGCAGATTTTACATGAGAATCACGTAACAATTGACAACTGCGTATCAAGAATTAAGCATCTTAAACGTAATCTATGGGAACGTACATACAGGCAAGATGATTTTTTGAAAATCAGTCTGGGAATAGGAAACTTACCACTTGCAGCTGACATCAAATTTCCTGAAAAAAGATTTTCTCTGGACGATGATCACTTGCAGGAGCAGCTGTATTCACTGGCACAAGAGCCAAAGACGTTGGAGCAGGTTCCAATCTCATTGTCATTGCTTGACGACTGGGTCAGCGGAATGATCGGAAGAAGACCACTCGTCATTGATGAGGCAAGAGGACTGATCTTACAGCTTACAGCATTACATAGCTATGATGAGCTCAAACTTGTGTTTTTGTACGATAAGAAAGAGGCCGATACATGGGAATTTGTTAAGTGGTTGCCTCATGTATGGAGCAATGATAAATCGATCCGTTTTATTGCTACAGAGCCAAGTGAGGTTAAGGAACTTTCGGTCTATTTAGAGAGGGAGATTGCCAAACGAGAGCATATTTCATCAGATGAAGAGTTAAGGGAAGTTACACCCTATTATGTGATCTTCGCTATCGACAAAAGTCTGTCAGATAAGGCGGAGATGATGAATGTTCTCCTTAAGAAGAAAGAGCATCGCGGCTTTAGTCTCATTCACTTGTACGATGAGTTAAAAAATTTGCCTAAAGAGTGCTCCATGGTTGTTGAATATAACGGAGATGTATCGAAGATATATGACAAAGATGACATATCAGGGAAACATATTGCCTTCGAGCCGACGTTATTTTCACGAGAAAGCGAGCTGGATCTCGCAGTACAGATGGCGAATATTCAGTTGGATACTACAGGTGCCTCATATGCATTACCGAATATGCTAACGTTCCTGGATATGTTTGAGGTTAGCAAGGTTGAACATCTTAATGCACTTACGCGCTGGAAGGATAACGATCCAACTCTGTCACTAGAGACGCCAATTGGTGTAATGACAACAGGAGAACGATTCTTCCTGGACTTACATGAGAAGTATCACGGGCCGCATGGCTTGATCGCTGGTATGACGGGATCAGGTAAAAGTGAGTTTATTATGACGTTTATCCTCTCGTTAGCGGTTAACTATCATCCGCATGAGGTTGCTTTTATTCTGATCGATTATAAAGGCGGTGGGATGGCCAATGCCTTTACGACTTTGCCGCATCTGGCAGGTACAATTACGAATCTTGACGGTGCTGCTGTAAAGCGCTCCCTAGTTTCAATCCAAAGTGAGCTAAAACGTAGACAAGCTATTTTTAGCGATACGAGCAAGATGTTAAATATAAGTAATCTTGATATTTATAAGTATCAAAAATTGTTCCGCGATGGTCAGGTAACAGAACCACTGCAGCATCTATTTATTATTTCTGATGAGTTTGCTGAACTCAAAACACAGCAGCCTGAGTTTATGGCGCAGCTTGTGAGTGCCGCACGTATTGGTAGAAGCTTAGGCGTGCACTTAATTTTAGCAACCCAGAAACCATCAGGCGTTGTTGATGATCAAATCTGGAGTAATAGCAAGTTCCGTATCTGTCTGAAAGTACAAGAGCGTGCAGATAGTATGGATGTTATCAAACGACCAGATGCAGCAGAGCTATCGGTTACAGGACGGTTTTTCGTACAAGTTGGCTTTAATGAGCTGTTTGAGTTAGGCCAATCCGCATGGGGCGGCGCTCCCTATTATCCTTCTGACCGCATAGAGTTGAATAAGGATGAAAGCATCACGGTCATTGATAATTTAGGGCGTGTCGTCAAGCAGTTAAAGATAGATAAGCGCAAGAAACAATTTGCAAATCCGACGAAACAACTTGATGAAGTGAATAACTACTTGGCAGCAATCGCCAAAGAAGAAAACATTAAGATCAGATCCCTATGGCTTGAACCGATTTCTGAGTTTATCTATTTGGGTGATGTGAGAGGGGAACTTCAGGAGAGTAATCAAGTCAAGGGTGAGCTAAATCCAGTGATTGGTAAATTTGATGATCCCGAGAATCAGAGCCAATTCCCGATGACATTCCCTTTAACCAGAGAAGGAAATGCGATCATCTACGGTGCAGCTGGAAGCGGAAAGACAACGTTCTTGTCCACATTGTTCTATTCACTTATTGAAGAGTATACGCCGTCTGAGCTTAATCTGTACGTTCTTGATTTCGGTTCTGAGACGATGCGGGCATTTAGCGAAGCGCCTCACGTAGGGGATGTTCTTTTATCGCATGAGACAGAGAAAGTTAACAATCTCTTAAAGATGCTCTACAAAGAAGTTGAGGAGCGTAAGAAACTATTTGCTGATTACGGTGGGGATTACCATTCTTATATAAGAATGGCCCAAACTGATATGGCTGCAATCGTCGTTGCTATCCATAATTACTCTGCATTTACGGAGCTATATGAGGATAAAGAGGAACAGATCGCTTATTTAACACGAGAAGGAGTAAAGTACGGCATTTATTTCATTCTTACAACTTTAAGTACAAGCGCTGTGCGATTTAGATTGTTACAGAACTTCAAACAGTTGTACGTACTTCAACTTAATGATGTGAATGATTATTCAAGTGTGCTAGGTAATGTGGAGGGTGTGTATCCTTCCAAGTTCAAGGGAAGAGGTATCATGAAGACCGATCGGGTCTACGAATTCCAGATTGCCCATGTACATGAGGACATCGAGCAGAGATTTGATCATATACGAAAGAATTGCAGTAAGCTGTCAGAAAGTTGGACAGGATTACGTGCGAGAAGAATTCCAATATTACCTGATGTCATTGATATCTCCTTCTTCATTAACGAGTTGAAGCAAAACTCGACTCGGAAGATTCCAATAGGTGTTGAGAAACAAAGTTTGTTACCTGCTTGGTTTAATTTTGAACAGCAATATGTAGGGCTTGTATTATCGCAAAATAATGACAATACAAGTTTTGTTCAGGGTCTAGCTGAGGTTATAGCTGTGAGAGCGAATACGGAATTAATGGTGTTAGATCCAGACATGAAGTTCGCTCCAGACGACTCCAAAACTTATAAGCTGTTTAGAACCCAAGCGGAGCTCGATCAAGTTGTTGTTGATTTATTCAGCACCTTAGTCAGTCGAAACAATGCGTATAAGGATGCTATTGCAGCGGGGGAACCTGCTCCAACCTTTGAGAGGTTAACTTGTATCATTCACTCGTTCTCGAGTTTATTCTCAAGTTTATCTGATGACTCCAAGGATAAGCTAAAGGTATTGCTTGAGAAAGGTGAAGTGATGTATCAGGTGAATTTCATTCTTTGTGAACGTGTTTCTTCTCTATCCTCTATATCATTTGAGAACTGGTTTAAAGCGAAGGTGTCCTTAAATGATGGTATTTGGCTAGGTAATGGAATATCTGATCAATATCAGTTGAAAGTTGGCAAACTGACTTCTCCAATGTACGAGGAGATTGGAGATGGATTCGGTTATACAGTTACGAATGGAAAGACCGTTCTGATTAAGCTGTTAACATCGACCATGTATCCGATGGAGGAACAATAATGATGGATAAAATTCTTGTTGAGGTATATACACCTGCGATTAATCAAGCTTATGACGTATATATACCACTAACCTTAAAGCTTTATGAGGTTGAGATTTTATTAACGAATGCGATAGCTGATTTATCGAATGGTTACTTCGCAGCATCCAGAGACACCGTTATTTGTAATAGAGAAACGGGAACGATCTTGGATATTGACATGTCAGCTCAAGAGTTAGGGCTTCATAATGGCTCTAGGCTGATGTTAATATAAAAAATTTATTTTTGAGAGGGGATTCAATTATTTATGGCAAGAAAGATTGTTGTAGATCCAGCAAAATTAGAAACTGTAGCGAAGACCATGGATGGTCATTCGGCCGAGTACCAACGTTTGTATGATCAATTATTTAATGAAGTTAAGAATATGGGGAACGCTTGGAAAGGTCAAGATAATGTGGCCTATACAACACAAATTGAGGGTTTCAGAGATGATTTTGACAATATGAAAAAATTAATGGAACAGTACTCTGGATTTCTAAAGCAAAGCGCAACCACATACAAAGAAACACAAACAGATATCGTAAGCGCAGCTAAAAGATTGACAAACTAAAATTATATTGTGAAGGAGGCTCATACATATGTCTATTGAAGGGATCAGTATATCATTCGCCGAGGTAACCAATACGGCTTCTACAATTACTACTTTAAACGGAAACTTAACTACAAAGCTAGAGGATATAAAGAAGGAAATGAACAGCTTAACGAACTCCTGGGAAAGTGATGCTTCAAGAACGATTCAAGAAAAATTCAATGCACTTGCTGCAAAATTCGTGGATTATAAAAAAATAATTGATGAGTATTCAAAATTCTTAAATACAACAGTTTCAAACTATGATTCAGCTGAAACTACTATTAATAATAACGCAAGTCAATTTAAATAAGTTTACACATGTATTGAGGGCTGCAGGTTATTCTGCGGCTCTCCATACCATTTCAAGAAGGGAAGTTTACTAACTTTGAAAAAAAGAATTATTTTACATATATTCATGATTATATCGATGTTAGGAGTGTCGGGATGCATGTTTGCACCTAAAGAGTACAGGGTTAATAAGATGTTGGATTATTTAGAGGATAAGTATGGTGAGAAGTTTGTGGAGGAGTATTTTGAACCGGGGGGTATGATTTATCCTGGTAAGTCTGAGGGTGATAGTATGATGGTTTATCCAGAAAAAAATAAAGAACTACCGTTTAATGTACATAAAAATATGAAGAAATCAGGGTATAACGATAATTATGTGTCTGCAAGCTTAAGCTACCAATTTACTGAAAAATATAAGTCTGGTGTTGAAAAATTAGATAATAGAGAGAAGGCCATAAAATTCTTTTTTGCATTATCAAACCGACCGCATGATCCAAGTACAATTAATACACCAATCGATGATTTTGCAAAGGATATGAGCTATGAGGGGGAAATTGAGTTATTCGTAGCAGTAAGCGCAGAAAGTGATCAAGATTACAAGAAAGATGCAAAGTTCTTACGTGATTTATATTCCTATATGCTGAAAATAACAAACAGAAATTTCCTGATTTCGGTAGCATACGTACAGAAAAACAAATTTCAGCCAGCAAAAGACTTAATACGGATATCACATACAACCAATTTTGCATGGACTTGGATGGGTGATGGTTTTATGCGTGATATAACTTTTAAGGGTGACCGTACTGTACAGAATATAGGTTATTTCGAAGATATGGTTGGAAGGTGATGACAACGTATGTCAATCAATATGAATGACTTAAGCAACGAGGAAAGATATTTTTTATCGAAATTATCTTATATTGATTTAAAAAATGTAATTACTAACACATATTCTGTAAGCTACACGATACCTGAAATATTATTTTATGCTACTAAATTGGACTCTAATGAAGATAAGCTTGATGAAATTAACTCTCTTATAGAAACATATGATTCTTTTATAAAAAATAATAGAACAACATTAAGCGATGTAAGGCTGATTGGATACGAAAATCATAATACGAAGGGAAGCCCAACCGTACATGATAAGACCGGTTTCGTTGGTTATGCCTTAGAAGACAGTAATGGGAATAGAGGGGTGCTTTTCCGAGGAAGTGAAATTTATGCATCGTTAAACCTAATAGATTGGGTAGATTGGCCTGATAATATACGGTCAATGTTAACAGGTACTTCCACGCAAATCGAGCAAGCGAACGCATTCTTCGATAAGTACAAGATTGAGGGAGGAACAAATTCACTTTATGGACACTCCAAAGGGAGTAACCTTGCAACAGAAGTATTCCTCGATAATTTAGATATGGACATTTACGCGTACTCTGTAAATGGACAACCGGTGTTCTGGAATGATCTAACAGAAAGGAAGAAAACTGCACTTAGAAGTGAACGTTATATGTTCGTTGTACAAAAAGGAGATGTAGTGAGTGCTGGCGGCAATGTAGATTATGCAGATGTAGTTGTAGGTCTCAAAGAGACTTCAGGGTTCCACATCCAATTCTTATATGCACATTCTCTAGAGAGTGTGGAATTTGATGCGGATGGAAATTTCAAATCTTCAAGAAAACCCAACATCGAGGATCGAGAGCTCTCTAATAAATTATATTCTTGGATTAATAGTGTGATCAAGATGAAGGAAACTTACTATTTATTCGCTGAGAGTGTGAGAGCAACTTATGTCGCAGTATCGCAAGAGGCATACGAGGCTGTGAAATTTATTAAGGATAAATGTATCGAGCTCGCTTCTAAATTGGAAAATTGGACACGAGAGACAATTGAAAGGGTGAATGTGTGGTTTGATCAGGTCGCTCAAAAGGCGAAACTTTATTTCCAAGAGATGAAAGACTGGTTCTTCGGCCGTGATACATCAACGCCAATGGAGCCCCACATTTCCGTCAATATTGGTAGGCTGCAAGAATATGCGCAAAGATTAATGTCCATTCGAAGACAAGTAAGTGAAGTGAATGAACGAATAGAAGACTTGTATTTCAGAGTGGGGTTCTCCGGCATACATAATGTGTT